>NZ_CP041305.1:0-5207802 GCF_006704205.1 Cytobacillus solani | reverse complement strand
TGATGCTGATCGTCCTCGCTTCCTAAAATTTGATCCTTCTCAGTTTCCTATCATTCAATTATCTTTAAGTGGAGAAAATAATTCACAAGTTTTGAGACAATTAGCAGACCAGCTTAAATTAGAATTGACAAAGGTCGAAGGTGTAGCAAGTGTTAACCTGTCTGGAACAGCGGTTAAGGAAGTCAGGGTAGAACTGGATCAAGGTAAACTTAAGGAATACGGGCTCAGTCAAGAGGATATCGTACATACGATTCAGGCCAATAATATTTCATTGCCTGGAGACACCATCTTAACGAACGGAAAAGAATTAACAACAAGGGTCATTAGCACGATCGACTCAATTACTACATTAAAAAACTTAACAGTTACTGTTAATCCAATGAATGGACAAAAAATATCATTGCAAGAAGTTAGTAAGGTTGAATTGCTAAATCAGGATGATCGGACAATTACAAGAACAAACCAAGAACCAGCTGTTTTGTTAAGTGTCCTCCAGCAATCTGATGCGAATACTGCAGCGGTCTCCAAAGCATTTAAAGTTGAGCTTGAAAAACTGCTCGATAAAGAAAAATTCGCAGGTATTGATTACGATATATTATTTGATCAAGGTGATTTTATTCAGCTTGCAATTGGGAATATCTCAAGTTCACTTATTCTCGGGGGACTTTTTGCGATGGTTGTACTTTTCTTCTTTTTAAGAAACGTAAAAAGTCCATTAATTATTGGAATATCAATTCCGTATTCTGTAATTTTTACTTTTGTGTTAATGTTTTTTTCCAACTTCACTTTAAATATTATGACTTTAGGCGGTCTTGCCCTTGGTATAGGAATGCTTGTTGATAATGCAATTGTTGTTATAGAAAATATTTATCGTCATCTATCAATGGGAAAAGATTCGAAGGAAGCAGCATTAGATGGAGCAAAAGAGGTTGGTGGTGCGATAACGGCTTCAACACTTACGACAATTGCTGTGTTTATACCTGTTGTATTTATTACTGGAATTATTGGAGAACTCTTCACTTCGTTTGCGATGACCATCTCCTTTAGTTTATTTGCTTCATTAATTGTCGCTCTTACAGTTGTCCCAATGCTTGCCAGCCGCCTATTAAAAGCACCAGCTGCAAATTTTGAAGCAAAAAGGCAAGAATCGAAAGTAATGCTCATGCTTGAAAAAGCGGTAAAATGGTCATTGCAGCATCGTTTAGCTGTTATTCTCATCTCATTGCTGCTTTTTGGTGGGGGAGCGTACGGGTTAACGACGGTTGGTACTCAATTTCTGCCTAATACGGATGAAGGTTTTTTTAGTATTCGTGTAAAGCTTAAAAATGGCTCTGCTCTAACAGAAACGGAAAAAGTCATTTCTGCACTGGAAAAGGAACTTCAAAAGGAAGAGAATGTTGAAACATATGTCAGTCTTGTTGGTACGACCCAGGAAGGATCATTCAGGGGATCAAGGAATGCCAATATTGCTGAACTCTACGTAAAAATGAAAAAAGTGGATAAACGGGATCAAACTACTTTTGAATTTGTTGATGAGGTGAAAAAGGAGATTGAACAGGCAGCACATAAAGCAAATGAAAGTACTGAAATATCGTTTAATCTGCAATCTTCAGCTGGAACATCGCCTAATACATTGACATTTAGTGTTAGAGATGTCGATGTAGATCGCCTTAATAAAAATGTAGAAAAAATATACAACGAGTTAAATAAACTGGATGATACAACGGAATTATCAACGGATTTAATGGAAAAAGTGGAAGAGGTCAGAATTACTGTAGATCGTGAAAAAGCAATGGTACATGGGCTTCTTCCTTCACAAATAGCCATGATTGTAAACGATGTGACGAGGGGAAACCAATCAACACAAATGATTGATGACAATACAAATATTTATCAAGTAATTGTCGAGTACGACCGAGGAGTTACACAAAATCTAGACCAATTAAAAACACTGCTGATAAAAAAGCCAGATGGACAGTTTATACCTCTTGAGGAAGTAACAGTGATTGAGCAAGGGGAAGGGCCTGTAAGTATCCAGCGTATTAATCAGCAAAGTGCTGTACAATTTACATTGAAATATCGATCTTCCACAAACTTAGGAGCAATTTCAAAAAAGGTAGATAAAGTAATAGAGGATCTAGGTCTATCTGAAGAAACAGATATTATCTTTAGTGGCGATCGTGAATTGCTTGAATCCTCGATAGACGATATGTTCATGGCTTTTGTCCTAGCGATCATGTTTATCTATCTCGTCATGGCGGCACAATTCGAATCTTTAAAATATCCATTTGTTATTATGTTTACAGTTCCGCTAATGATTATTGGTGTTTCTATCGCATTAACTGCGACACGAACGCCAATCGGAATAACAGCGATTATTGGCATAATCGTACTGGCAGGAATTGTTGTCAATAATGCGATAGTTATTGTAGATTACATTAATCAGAAGAAGGAGAGTGGTATAAAAACGTATGATGCAATCGTCATTTCCGTGAAAGATCGCGCAAGGCCGATTCTAATGACAGCTTTAACGACAATACTTGGCTTAATTCCGCTTGCGCTAGGCATCGGGGAAGGGACAGAAATAAATCAGCCAATGGGTATTTCTGTAATAGGAGGATTAATCAGCAGTACCTTCTTAACTCTATTTGTTATACCAGTCGTATACAGTTTTTTTGATAAAGATACGAGACGTCTGAATAAAATGTATGCTACGCCAGATGGTCATCTGATTCCAGCCTATTTACTTGAAGACCGTACTGAAACGGATAAGTATAAAGAAAGAGAAGCAAGCAAAGAGGATTCGTTTCCTGTTGATGATCCAAAGCTAGGGAAATTTAGCAAGGAAGATATGGCAATTATGCTTGAAGAACTGTTAAAAATAGTAAATCAAGATAGAAATAATAATCATGAGGAAAAGTAAAGTCAAATGAATAAAATAAAAATTTGCCGTTAATCATGGATTAGCGGTTTTTTTACGCTATAAAAGTAATAATAAGATATATAACAAAAATGGGAAATTAGAATCAGTCCGATTAAAAGAGAGTGTTCTAATTATGGAGCGGTTGGTGATTTAGGGTGAAAACACTAGGTAAACTGGAGGCTGTTTTATGGAGTATTGCACTTCCTGGATTCAGTCAGCTACTTACGGGCCAAATAATAAAAGGTACGCTTTTTGTATTGCTTGAATTCGTTATTAATATGTACAGTAATTTTAATTCTGCTATCATGTTCAGCTTTCTAGGAGAAATTGATGACGCCATCCAAGTAATAAATTTTCAATGGCTAATGTTTTATCCTTGTCTATACTTTTTTGCGATGTGGGATGCTTACCGAAGTGCGATGCCTGAGAAGGAAGAATTATCCTTCCTGCCATTTGTTTTTAGCGCCTATTTTGTTACAGTAGGTCTAATGTACTCCACGCGCATAAAATTATTTGGTACCTTAATAGGACCTGTATTTTTACCTATGCTATCTTTAATACCGGGTTTAATTACTGGATTCTTAATTAGGTGGATTATATTATCAATTAAAACATCGCGTCTGCAGAAATAAGAAGCATCTATCTAATGCAAAGCTTTAACAATTATTTTTGTTAAGGCTTTTTTAGCTTTAATAAAAATTATTTATCAACCCCCAAAAACACCTCATAACAAATCGTACAGTTGTAATGAACAAGGCGGCCGCTTAAATCATTTTATGAGGTGAAAGAGTTGAAATTTTTATCAAACAATGAATTACAGAAATTAGGAAAAACATCATTAGTGTTGTTACTTGCAGGGACATTCACATTTTCAACATCATTGGCTTCTGCCGCTGAAAACACAGCAGAAACAGAAAAATATGAGACAGTTGAATTGCCAGATAATCTTAGTGTACCTAAAGAAAGTCCAGATGTGGCAAATGAAGACCAAGTTAACGGGGAGAAAGTCGAAGAAGAAACTCCCTCTTTATTACCAGGAAGCTTTTTCTATTTTGCTAAAGTTGCGTTGGAAAAAATAAAACTAGCATTCACATTCAATCAAGAAAAGGAAGCAAAGCTATTGGCGACTTTTGCTGCAGAGCGTTTAGCAGAAGCGGAGGCACTTTTTAAAGAAGGTAAGGAAGATGAAGCTCTTGACGCCATTAAAAATGCATTTGAAAGCTTAGAAAATGTAGAAACAATTATTGGAGAAGAAAAAGAATCTGTTGCAGATGATGCAAATAACACGGATGAAAAGATAGAAAATGAAGATTCAATTTCAGAGGACTTAGAGACAGATGGCGTATCAGAGGATGTAATCGCTGAAAAAGATGATGTGGATGAGTTATTATCGCAAAATATTATTGCTTTAACAGCAGCAATGGAGAAAGTGAAAAATCCAAAAGCAAAAGCTGCTTTACAAAAAAATATTGAAAAAAGTTATGCAAAGCTAGCTTCAAAAATAGAAAAAATGAAAGAAAAAGAAAAAAAGACAGATGAAGAAGTAGTTGAAGAGTCTACTTCAAGTACATCCTTAACAGCAGATAAAAGCTTGACTGAAAATTCTCAAGCAGAAGAAAATGTTGATGCAATAGAAGAGGTAACAACCGTGGAAAAGGAAGATGAGGTTGTTCCAGTAAAACAAAATAAGCAAGAAAAAGCTGTACAAAAGCAGGAAAAGAAAGTAGCTCATGAAGAAGCAAAAATTCAAAAAGCATTAATTAAAGAAGAAGCAAAAAATACGAAAGAAATGAAAAAGCAAGAAATGAAAGAAAATAAAGTGGCTTTAAAAGAAGAGAAGAAATTTGAAAAAGCCAAAACAGGAAATGACAAGCAAAATGACAGACAAAAGGGAAATGCACAAAAAGAACATGGGAAAAACAATGGAAATCAATAATTAGTTAACCATATTATGAAAGGAAGAGCAGTCCATATGTGGTCTACTTTTCCTTTTCATTTTAGCATACCCTTATAAACTCTATTGGGACATCGTATGATATAATGTCTTGAATGAAGAGGTGAGGCTATGCTAAGTATGCTATTCATGGCGAAAAAACGAAAAAGAACGCTTGAAGAAGCGATTCATTTAATACAGCAAGGTGATGCGGGCTTACAAAATGAAATCATTGATTCCTATAAGCCGTTTATCGCTAAAACAGTTTCCTCTGTATGTAAGCGATATATTCATGAATCTGACGATGAATTTAGCATTGGACTCATTGCTTTTAATGAAGCGATTCAAAAGTATAGTTCTGATAAGGGAAGCTCATTAATCAGTTTTGCAGAAGTGCTAATAAAAAGACGAGTGATTGATTATATTAGGCAACAGGCAAAATATCAACATTTAAGTGTGGATTTAACGTATGGCTTTATTGATGATGAGGAACAGCAGTCTGGAATGACTGTAGAAAATGAACGATCAATAGATGAATTTAGAAAAAAGACCGAAGAAGAATTAAGAAGAGAAGAAATCATTCAATTTACGGCTTTACTCCGTGAGTTTGCGCTTAGTTTCCAGGAATTGCTTGAGCAATCGCCAAAACATGCAGATGCTAGGAAAAACGCCATGATTGTGGCAAAAAAGCTAACTGAAAATGAAGAGCTGAAACAAATATTATTAGATAAAAAAAGACTCCCGATCAAAAAACTTGAGAAGGAGGTATCAATTAGTCGGAAAACGATCGAAAGAAACCGTAAATATATCATTGCGATCGCTCTCATACTAATTGGTGATTATGTTTATTTAAAGGATTATATTAAAGGGGTGTTAGAAACGTGAAAACAGGAATTATAATGGAAATGAACGAGCGTTTTTTAACACTGTTAACCCCTGAAGGTGAATTTCTTCGTGCACATAACCATCATAATCATTATCAGCTTGGCCAAGAAATAGAGTTTTTTCCGGTTGAAATCGATGAAATGAAAAAGTCAATTCTTCCCCCCTTTTTCCAAAGCTTTAAAGGGAAAGCTATTTTCTCTGTTGCACTAATCTTAATGCTTACCTTTGCTAGTCTTATTCCATTACTAGGATCGAATGAAGTGTATGCCTATATGTCAATTGATGTTAATCCGAGTATTGAATTAGGGATTAATGATAACTTCCAAGTAATTGAATTCGTGTCTTATAATCATGCGGGGAAAAAAATCATCGATAAGATCCATAATTGGAAAAAGAAAAATATTCATGTCTTAGCAAATGAAATACTTCAAGAGATGAAAGTGCAGGGGTATATAAAACCAAATCGGGAAATAGTGATAGCTACAGTTTATAAAGAGAACCAACTAGAGAAGAGTAAGCGTTGGGAAGCAGAAATGAATGAAATTAAGAATACAATTAATAAAGAAAATCTTGAGCTGAAGGTTGTCGAAGGGTCAAATGAAGATAGAGCACAAGCGAAAGAAGAGGGGTTAACTACAGGTCAATTTAAGACAAAGCAATTGAATACGAAACCAGCAGCTACACAACATTCAGAAGAAAAACCATTAAAGAATGATTCAAAAAGACGAGAGAATCCGAATGATAAGAATCTAACTCAAAATCAATCAAAGAAACAGCCAGATCAACAGACAAAAGTGCAATTGCCAGAAAAACAGCATGAGAATGACAAAACGAATGGCCCTTCCTATAGAAAAGATCCAGAGTTTAATAACAGGACACAAATCCCTCCAGGCCATGAAAAGATAATGGAGAGGAAACAAAATCAGTCTAAAGAGGAAAAACGAAGGGAATACAAGGATAAAAGAATTCCTCCGGGTCAGAATAAAAAACAGGAAAAAAAGCATGATTATAGGGATGAGAATAACGATCGAAAGCTGCATAGTAACAAAAAAGAAAATCAACATCACAAAAATCAAAAAGATGACTAATAAAAGTCCGGTGTATAACCGGACTTTTTGTTGTCTAGCTCCAGCGCCTACCCCCTCGAGGTCACAAGCCAATCCTCCCAGAAAGGTAAAGAACACCTTTCCGTGAGGATCGTCTTGTGCTTGTCGGGGGTGAGCAAGGCGCTTCCGCTTTTCTATTTAGATTTGTGGATTATTGTTTCCCGCCATTTGAGCTTGAGCTTGTTTGACCAGCCTTTTTGTAATTTCGCCCCCAACGGACCCATTTGCCCTTGATACAGTGTCAGACCCTAAATGAACCCCGAACTCTTGGGCAATTTCATACTTAACTTGATCTAAGTATTGTTCAATACCAGGAACTAATAGCTTGTTGCTGCTTCTTGCCATTTCTTTCAACCCCTTTACTATCGGTTACAGAGTATTAAATTTCCCTGTACTTGTATTATGGATAAATATCAACTAATTATTGATGGAAATATTTACGGAATGTCCTTCCTTTCTCTGAAGAAAGTCAACAGAAATTTTTGTGAAATTATTTTCACATATATGAACAAAATTTCAAAATCACATTTGCTATGTGATATTATGCACTATTCGTCACAATCCCTTCACCTATAATGAGAACAGATATCACACAAGGAGGGGATTAATTCAATGGAAACAAAAAATAAGTCAAAAACAGAAATGGTTTCAAATCAAGAAGAAACCCATAAAGGGACAATCGTTTCTGTCACTGTGGTTGGATTAGTAATTCTTGTTACGTATTTAGTATTATACGGTCTGTATATGGCTAGATTTTAGGGGGGAAGAAAAATGCATCGTTCTGAAAAGATATGGTTAACATTAAGTTTCGGTATGATCATGGCATTTATGATCTTTGCAGGTTATCAAGCATTTGCTTTAGAAATGGGACCACCAAGTCATGGTGAAAGAATAGATCCACAAAAGGTCGATCAAACGGCACCTTTTGATCAGCCTGGAATTAAACAAATTGGCGAAAATGAATATGAAGTAGTGATGACATTACAAGTATTCAGCTTTACTCCTAGTGATATTGAAGTTCCAGCTGGATCTACTGTACATTTCACATTGACTTCTAAAGATGTTGTACATGGATTCCAAGTAGCGGGAACAAACATTAATGCAATGGTTATGCCAGGGTATGTGCAAAAAATTACACAAAAGTTTGATAAAGCTGGTGAATATTTAGTACTTTGTAATGAATATTGTGGTGCAGGTCACCAATTAATGGGCACCACTATTACTGTTAAATAAAGGAGGGAAGCTAGCGTGGAAACAGTCATCTCACAAACAGGAAATGCAAGCGTATTCAAGGAAAAAGCGAATAAAATACTTGGAGTCAATCTTCAGGATGCTAAAATATCGAAATCATATTTATCTGTTGCATTTATTGCTCTATTAATCGGCGGAACTTTAGGATTATTACAGGGGTTAAACCGTGCAGGATTATTGGAATTACCATCATGGCTTAACTACTATCAAGTGTTAACAGCACACGGATTATTACTAGTCGTTGTGTTTTCAGCTACTTTTACAATTGGTTACTTTTATGCTGGTATGTCTCATACATTAGGGGGACTACTTCCAAAAGTTAGAACAATGGTTTGGATTGGCTTTTGGTTAAAAATAATAGGTGTCGTTCTAGTAGTAATACCAGTATTAATGAATAAAGCTTCTGTAATGTATACTTTCTACCCGCCAATGGCTGCTGACCCAATGTTCTACTTTGGTCTAGTATTCGTTGTACTTGGTGTATGGATGGCCTGCTTTGGCGGATTCATTCAAGTAGCTAATTGGAGAAAAAATCATAAAGGTCAGCATCTTCCAATCTTTTCATTCTTTGCAACAGGAGTATTTGTATTATTAGTTGGTGCAACAGCATTCGTTGCAGTGGAAGTTATTTTCATGATTATCCCTTGGTCTCTTGGCTGGGTTGATACGATTAATGTAATGGTTGCTCGTACATTGTTCTGGGCATTTGGTCACACGGCAGTTAATATTTGGTATTTAACAGCAGTTTCTGCCTGGTATGTAATTGTACCAAAAGTTATTGGCGGAAAACGATGGAGTGATTTACTAACTCGTATCGTTGTTATTGCCTTAGTAATTATGAATATTACTGGTGGATTCCACCATCAAATCGTTGACCCTGGTATTTCAGAATCAGTTAAATACATGCACGTATTCATGAGTTTAGCGATTGGATTCCCATCTTTAATGACTGCTTACGCAATGTTTGCTGTATTTGAAAAAACTGCAAGAAAACAAGGCGGAAAAGGTTTAATCGGCTGGTACAAGAAAATGCCATGGAGTGATGTTCGTTTCCTTGCACCATTTATCGCAATGCTTGCTTTTATCCCTGCAGGTGCAGGCGGTATCGCTCAAACTACGAACCAATTAGACCAAGTTGTTCATAACTCAATGTGGATCGTTGGACACTTCCACTTAACATTAGGTATGTCAGTAGCAATGACATTCTTCGGTATTAGTTATTGGCTTGTTCCTTATTTATCAAAACGAGTATTGACTAAAGGAATGAACCAATTTGGGGTTGTTACAACAGTAATTTGGACAATAGGTATGATTACTATGTCCGGTGCTATGCATACGGTTGGATTATTTGGTTCACCGCGTAGAACGTCTTATACAACATATTTTGATAATGCAACAGCTTTAAGCTGGGACCCATATTTAATTTTCCTAGCAATTGGCGGTACATTATTAATGATTGCCGCAATCATGCAAGTTTATGCAGTGTTTAACCTAATGTTCTTTGCTCCAAAAGGGGAAACAGAATTCCCAATTGCTGAAGTAGAAGACGGAGAAGCAAAAACTCCATATTGGACTGAACGTTGGGGTGTTTGGATCATTCTTATGATCATCGTTGTTGCAATGGCATATGTCATTCCATTAACAGACTTTATCGTAAATGCACCTCCAGGATCACCACCGTTTAAAACTTGGTAATACGAAAAGCGGAAACGGCTTGTTTAGCCCCGACATGCATAAGACGCTTATGAAAGAAGGCGTACTTTGCCTTCGTTCATTAAGTGGCTTATGACCTCGAGGGGCTAGCCGTTGGAGCTAGACAATACGAAAAGCGGAAGCGCTACGAGCACTGGAGAAAGATAATTGATAAATAAAGAGATAGCTCGATGTTTTGGGCTATCTCTTTCTGCTCAAAAAAGAATAAAAAGTTTTTAGGAACAGACAGTAAATAAGATTTGGGAAGTGTTTTCCATGATCAAAAATCGGAATAATACAATCGCATCCATCCTTGTTATATTATTTGGAATCGTATTATTTTATATTGGAACGGATGGCTTCCAAGCGTTTACCGCAGAAACAGCGAGAGTCAATCAGTTAATAGATGATAAGCCAAAGTTTCCAGATGTGACTCTTGAGGATAGTAATGGAAGGAAATATTCAATCTCTGAGTTCAAAGACAAGTATGTATTTATTACGTTTCTATATACATCCTGTGCAACGGTTTGTCCGCAGTTAGAAATGAATATGTCAAAGGTTAATGATTTACTGCCATCCAAGCATATTGGAGAGGATATCGTATTTTTAAGCATTAGCTTCGATCCCACGAGAGATGACCCAGAAACACTAAATAAATATAAAGATGCCTTTAATAGTGATGGGGAAACTTGGAGAATGGCAAGAATTCCAGACCAATCTGAATTAGATTCACTGCTAAAAAAGTTCGGTGTGATTGTTATCCCGGATGGGAATGGAAATTTCTCGCATAATTCCGCCTTTTATTTAGTAGATAAAAAAGGTCGTCTAATAGACGTAATGGATTATCAAGAAATTGATGAAGCTGCCAAAAAGGTTACAAATATACTTGCGAATGAAACGGAGGAATAATGATGAATCAGAAAACATTTGGTTTAGGATTATTTATTTTCTTAATTATTCCTCCTGTTGCAAATTTAATGGAATCAGTTATGATCATTCATATGCACATGCAGATGCCTATTTTAGTCATTACTGGCTTCCTTATGGCTCCTTTTTTTCAATCGAAATTTTCCCGTTTTTTTGAAAAATGGAATCATAATGGCATACCGGGGATTCTGTTATTTATCATTATTGTAGGGTATTGGATGCTCCCGCGAACAATGGATGAAGCATTAGAATTATGGATGGTAGAGCTATTTAAATTCATCAGTTTGCCCTTTTTAGCTGGAGTTCCATTGAGAGATAGCTGGAAGAAGCTAGAGCAAGCCGGAAAAAATACAGTAATTATCATTTTTTCAATTGCCTTTATCGTTATGGGCTGGTTATATATTAATGCGACTATGCAATTGTGCAATAATTATTTATTAATTGAGCAAATTACACTCGGATGGGGATTCCTAACCATGGGTATTGCTTTTGTCATCTTTTTAGGCTATCGCTTTTTCTTTAATCCTTCAGCATATGAATAATTATTTTACGATAGCCTTTGTATAAGAAGGCTATCTTTTTTTCATATTTTACATGGATCATAAAAGTTTTTTTGGTTTTCGCTTTCAAATCCTGCATTTATTCTTTATGATAGGGGGTATGAAAAACAATGAAGGGAATTGCCATTCATGTGGAAAAAGACTCGAGATATACTGGATAAACTGACACCCGCACAAGTCATTACTAGTTATTATTTACTAGCGGTAACGGTTTCAGTATTGTTATTGCGCTTGCCTGGTGTCCATAAACCTGGAGTGAAAGTTGATTTTATCGATACAGTATTTACAGCAATTAGTGCTGTAAGTGTGACGGGGCTATCCGTTGTTAATATATCAGAAACATATAGTGTTTTTGGGTATTTTGTCATTATGGCTATCCTGCAATTTGGCGGAGTAGGTATTATGGCGATTGGTACATTTTTTTGGATGATTCTAGGACGGAAAATAGGCTTGCGCAGCCGTAAACTGATTATGGTAGACCATAACCAGTTTGCCTTATCTGGGCTTGTTCATTTAATTAGAGAAATAATTAAAATTATATTTTTAATTGAATTAATTGGCGCGATTATTTTAGGCTTTCACTTTTTGAAATATTATTCTTCCTGGGAAGAAGCAATGCTTCAAGGACTTTTTGCCTCAATAAGTGCAACTACAAATGGCGGAATGGATATTACTGGGAATTCTCTTGTGCCTTATGCAGGGGATTATTTTGTACAGTTAATTAATATTCTGTTAATTACTCTTGGTGCAATCGGTTTTCCAGTGTTAATTGAAGTGAAGCAATATTTGTTTAGAAAAAGGGAAGAGCAAGAAATCCCTTTCCGTTTTACTTTGTTTACGAAGCTTACTACATTAACATTTGCCGGACTGCTTGTTTTTGGAACCATTATTATTTTGATTTTTGAATTTCAGCATTATTTTAAGGGCGTCACCTGGCATAGAAGTTTTTTCTACGCATTTTTCCAATCGGCTACAACAAGAAGCGGCGGACTATCTACAATGGATGTTAGTGATTT
Source organism: Cytobacillus solani (assembly GCF_006704205.1). Taxonomy (NCBI): domain Bacteria; kingdom Bacillati; phylum Bacillota; class Bacilli; order Caryophanales; family Bacillaceae; genus Cytobacillus; species Cytobacillus solani. The sequence goes on along the minus strand of NZ_CP041305.1, from coordinate 5,195,509 downwards.
TTCAATGCCAACATTATTAGTAATGAGTCTAATGATGTTTATCGGTGCATCTCCGAGCTCGGTCGGTGGAGGAATTCGGACGACAACCTTTGCATTAAATATATTATTTGTTTATTATTTTGCAAAAGGCAAAATGGATGTAAAAATATTTAATCGCGAACTTCATCATAATGACATAATGAAATCATTAGTTATTACCATCCTAGCCACAATCATGTGCTTTATGTCAGTTGTGCTAATTAGTATTACAGATAGCCAGCATGAATTAATTGAAATCATTTTTGAAGTATGTTCCGCTTTTGGAACGACAGGATTGTCTATGGGGATCACAGCAGAATTGAGCGATTTTGGTAAATGTATATTAATGATCTTAATGTTTATTGGCAGAATTGGGTTAACGTCCTTTCTATTTATAATTGGCGGGAAGGAAAAGAAGGCAAATTATCATTATCCGAAGGAAAGAGTTATTATCGGATAAAAATGAAACCGAGGCAAATGCCTCGGTTTTATAATATTATCAGAATTTATAACTTTGGAGTTAGAGAATTGTCTAGCGCAAGCGTCCTATCGCCTATCAAACTTCAGGTCCCCTCCCTACGATAAGTCAACATCGGTTCGCTCTCGCTCACTGTGTTTCCTTTATCGAAAGAACCGGCCCTTCCATTTTGTACGGCGATGACCAAGGCGCTTACGCTTTTCTTGTATTAATCTGTGCCACGGCTTACATCTTTTGTAGGATGCATAAAAGGGTAGGCTTGAGGCTTTCTTTTCTGTTCTAACAATTCTTTATTTTCGGTGGTGTTCCATCCAATGTCATTCGTAGGGTGTACCCATTCGTCCCCAGCCATAATGGCAGGATCGACTTCATCACTCCAGTTTTCTAAAGGAGAATTTTCCGATGCATAATAGCTGTCCCCAATTATTACGCCTTGAGAATTTTTAAAGGGAGGCTCCATCTTTATACCTGTCTCTTTAAAGCTCGGTGCTTCAATTTGATGCGGAAGTGTTTCGTCTATTCCTATTTTATTCAGTTTTTGCCCTTTATTTTTCATAAGTATTCATCATCCTTTTTTTCAATAGTTTTTGTTGGAATGATCATTTTATTTAAGAAAAAATAGGAAGTTTCCCTCCCGAATGAAATGAGGAAGTAGGAGAAAAATAAAAAGGAATTCACGATAAAAGGAGGCGTAAATCTTGGCGAAAAGAAAAGCACAATTCGATGCTGTTGAAAAATATAGCAAAACACCAAAGAAGAACGTAGCAGAGACAGAGTTTTCAGCTGAATTTAGTCAGGGAGAAAACCCAATGAAAGGAGCCAATCGAAATTCAAAGCAAGGAAGAAAGGGAAGATCGTAGTGAGTAAAAAGAATCGAAAGAAAAGAAGCGCTACTGAAAATGTGGAGTTTAGCAATGAGCTTGGAGATATGAATGCAAGTAAGATGTATGAAATCCCATTCATGAATGAAGAGAAAAAGAAAAAGAAATAATTAAAACCGGCTAATGAAGCCGGTTTTAATTATTATCCCTTTTCAGGTGTAGAATAAATGATCGTCTTTTCTGTGTTTGAATCGAAGTATGATAGAATAGTCGTTCCTCGTTTTTCGATTTTGCCTTCTGAAAAATATTTATCTAAATCGAAAGTAAGCCTTTCAATAAGTGTATGTTTAAATAAATCTTTCTCAGTAAGCCCCAAATCAACAAAATTTTGACCTAATTGAGTTGGAGTCTGAATAATGCTTTGATAGATGATAGATCTTTCTGCTTTATCGTAGCTTGCACTAGGTCCCCACCAAGGCTTTCTTGGTTTATACTTTTGCCTTGATAAGTAATCATATTTCATTAACCCTTCAATCACATCAAGGTCTTCAATATCCTTTGTTTCAAGAAACTCATAAAGACGTTTAAATATGTCCTCCAGCTGATGTCCGATTCTTGACCAGCCCTTTTGTTCCCAAAAGCTTCCGAAGTCTTGAAAGAAATCGAATGGAGAGGGGAAGGTATGTGTGACAAGATATTCAACAGTAAAATCCATTCGGTGGTCATTCCAATATTTTTCAAGAACATCTTCTACCTGCTTAATTCGAATAATATCATCAAATGAAAGAACATTGTTTCCGAGCATTTCATATGGGGAATGATCCATATAAATATATTTGTGCTCTTGGGCTCGTAACCTGAGACCTGTCCCTCTTAATAACTTCAGAAATCCTAGTTGTAATTCTTCAGGTCTCATTGCAAATACATCATTGAAAGTTTTTCTAAATGAATGATAATCCTCTTCTGGAAGACCGGCTATTAAATCAAGATGCTGATCAATTTTCCCGCCTTCCTTAACCATTGTAACCGTGCGTGAGAGCTTCTCAAAGTTCTGTTTTCTCATCACAAGCTCATTTGTGTAATCATTTGTTGACTGCACACCGATTTCAAAGCGGAATAATCCTGGAGGAGCCTCTTGGTTTAAAAATTCGATGACCTCTGGCCGCATAATATCTGCTGTGATTTCAAATTGAAATATGGTACCAGGTAAATGCTCGTCAATCAGAAAACGGAACATCTCCATTGCATAGCTCCTGCTAATATTAAAGGTGCGATCAACAAATTTGATCGTTTTTGCTCCATTTTGCATTAAATAGCGAATATCATCCTTAACCTTCTCCCTGTCGAAGTAACGTACACCAACTTCAATAGATGAAAGGCAGAATTGGCAGCTAAATGGGCAGCCGCGGCTTGTCTCAATATAAATAACCCTTTTGCCCAAATGAGGAATATCCTCTTCAAATCTGAATGGTGATGGGAGCTCTCTTAAATCAAGCTTATTTCTCTGCGGATTTATTTTTATTTGACCTTCTTTTCGGAAGGCAATACCGTGGACGTTCTCCATTTGCTTGTCCCCGTTTAACTCGGTAAGCAATTGTTTAAATGTTTCTTCTCCCTCACCAATGGCAATGAAGTCAAATTCTTTTACGTTCTCCATCCACTCAAGTACATCATAAGATACCTCGGGGCCGCCTACAACAATTTGAATAGCCGGATCAATTTTTTTTATCATTTTTACGACTTTAATTGTCTCTTCAATATTCCATATATAACAGCTAAAGCCAATAATAGCAGGTTTCTTACTAATTAGATCGGTCACTATATTCATAATTGGATCTTTGATTGTATATTCCGCAATTTCAATATTAAATTCAGGCTCAGCAAATGCCTTTAAATAACGTATGGCAATATTTGTATGGATGTATTTTGCATTTAGTGTGGAACAAATAATCTTCATAATAGAAACTCCTTTAAGAGTATTAAAAACATCAACTTATTATTATAACCCATTGTTGACAAATAGGGTAGAAAAAAGTCAAGAATAAGTAAGAAAACTGCGGAGAAAATATTGGATTAAATAATATTGAAGAACGTAAGGACTGTCAAAGGAATATGTTAATAAAGAGTACAACCAAACTAAAGAGAATGTTTTTTAGAGAATAAAAAATATACTGATTAAAGGCAAACCAAAATAATGAAATAGGAAAGAATTTCGATAATACGGCAAATTAGTTATGTATTAATATTGGATAAGGAGGGTTTCAGTTGGTGAAATTCTTTATTGATCCGGGACATGGTGGAATAGACCCTGGAGCAGTTGGAAATGGCCTTCAAGAAAAGAACCTTACACTGCAAATCTCAAAAAATATAAGAGATATACTTAGTGAATATGAAAATGTTCAAGTAAAACTTAGCCGCGAGGGGGATGAAACACTTTCACTAACTCAGCGAACAGATGCTGCTAATTCATGGCGAGCTGATTATCTATTGTCAGTCCACATTAATTCAGGCGGTGGTACAGGATTTGAGGATTATATTTATCCAACTGCTAGTGCAGCAGCGGTTAACTATCAAAATATGATTCATGCAGAAATTAAAAAAGAGGTTGACTTTCAAGATCGAGGAAAGAAAAAAGCTAATTTTCATATGGTAAGAGAAAGCAATATGCCTTCAATTTTAACAGAAAACGGATTTATTGATCATCCGTCTGATGCAGCGAAATTAAAGCAACAACCCTATATTGAAAGGATCGCTCTTGGGCATGCGAATGGTTTGGTACGTGCATTCAATCTTCAGGAAAAAGCACCAAAACCGCCAATGTGGGAAGGAATGGAGCTGAAGCAAGAACAAATTGGCCGTATTAGAATTTTAAAACGAATAAACTTATGGAAACGCGACGCGAATGATCAGCTTGTTTTTGTTAGGATTCTACAGCCTGGTGAGGTTTACAGAGTTTATGGATATGATGATCTTTATTTTGGGCAATACGATGTCGGGGATAATCATTGGATTACTAAAATTGACGGCTATATCAAATATGAAACTCCGTCAAAGGCTTTGTTAAAGAAGGCAAATGAGTATTACAAATAAAATAGTCCCTCTCAATTATGAGAGGGACTATGAGGTATTATTGCAATGAAATTTAAGGTGGGATTTTTCTTTAGTCGTTTCCTTTTTTGATTTGATAAATAATATACTTCGTTTGAATCAACATGAATATGGTAAACAAAGGAATGGAAATCCATAAGATCTGTCTATGCCAATCTAAGTTTCGTTTCATTACTATACTAGAAGCAAGGATGTTAATTAATAAATGTTTTAGCATGCGATGACTCCCTTAATGAAAGTATGTACGTATATCTTACATAAAATGAGAAGGATTCATTCATCGTTTATTGAAGAAATTTTGTTATTTCGTATTTATTATAAAACATATATTGATTTGTATAATATAATCAGGGAAAGAGAGAGGGGATAAATTATGTCTTCCAAAAAAGATGAGTTAGAAAACTTGATGAGATTCTTATTCCAATCTTGGTCCATTCAATCAAGTTCCAAGTGGTCTGAGGATAATCCAGCAAAAGGACAATGCGGGGTAACAGCATTAGTCGTAAACGATATTTTCGGCGGAGAAATATTGAAAACCATGTTGCCAGATGGATGGCACTTCTACAATAGGGTCGATGGGAAGTGTTATGATTTTACCAAATCCCAATTTAGTGAGGAAATTAATTACAAAGATATTAAATCTAATAGGGAAGAAGCTTTTTTGGATACCAATCAAAAACAATACAAGTATTTAAAACGTAGAGTAGAAAAATTAATCCCAATCAGGCAGGAAGTCTCTGTCCGACTAAGTGAAACTAGAGCAATGAATGAATAAAAAAGAAAAAAATCCAGATGCAATAATTAGGTGGATAATGGTCTGTTTTCGTTTTTTTTCTGAAAAAATTCGATTGCTTGATATGTGTTAGCTATAACTATTGCTGCATAACAAACTGTTAATGCCCGGTCAAATTGACCGGTAAGCAGAAAAATAAATATTAAAACTAATAGAATAAAACCAAATACCTTTTTCAAAATGATCTCTCCTCATACTTACATATTCCTAGTAATTGCTTTTGTACAGGTGAGAATTTTTATAAAATGAAATTTTCAAAATAAATAGAGGGTTTCCCCTCTATTCGCTATCGTAAGGTTGTAGTACATAAGCTTCCTTGTCACAACAGGAGGGACAAATTGGCTCGTTGTTTATATATGTCATTTTCTCAAAACTAGCTAGTTCTCCACATTCTTTACAAACGATGAATTCACTCAAAATAATCACCCTTTCAATGATTTAATATTAAGTGTATTTGGACAAGAGCGTTTTTATGAAAGAAGCTTTTTTAATTATAATTGAAAAAAGTGATAACTAGGTAAAAATTAAACGACAAAATCCTCCTCGTTCTTCAACTATGACAATCAAAAGATTATATCCATAAAAAAGAAGGAAAAAGTTGAATACTGTTAAAATTATTCATAACACTAACTTAGTTATTTGGAGCGAGTACTAATACGAAATAATCAAATAAAAACATAACTTTTTACAGTAAATGCTTATTATATGGCTAAAGTATATCTGGCAGAGAAACTATTGAATTTATAAATTTAATAAAATGTTATTGCATTCATAAAATTCTTTTGGTATTATCGTTTCATAGCTAATGATTTTGAAAATTAACGAGGTGAGTGATTATACATTCATTTAATGAAAATGGAGAATTGCTTCCCGAAGAGGTAGATACAATCAATCTCTTAACTAAAATCCCAATTGAATCGTTAAACTTAGATGCAATTGCTGTGGTAACAAATATTTATCGAATTGCACAAGGATTAAGAACAAAGATGGAACGTGAAGTGTTATCCGCATATGGGTTATCGTGGACCTCATTTTCCATTCTTTATGATTTGTGGATATGGAATTCATTAGAAACAAAAAAATTGGCTTTATCAGCTGGTATCACAAAAGCAACAGTAAGCAATATAACTAATACACTAGAGCGAAAAGAATTATGTTTTCGAAAAGTTGATAACAGGGACCGAAGAATTACCTTTGTAACCATAACGGAAAAAGGGAAACGGGTAATGGAAGAATTATATCCTCAATTTCATGAAAATGAAGTTGATATTGTCTTGAGTTTGAGTGTGAGTGAACAAAAAGGCATTTCAAAATTACTTCGAAGAGTTATTAGAGAGAACAATTTTTGATATAAATGAATATGCGAAAAGCAATGAGAGGAAATCTAGTAGCAGTTATCTCCCTGTAATCAGAGAGTCAATGGCTGGTGTGAATTGACACAAAGATAACGCGAATTACATTCCTTGAGCTTTCTTTGCGAAAAAAGCAGCAAAGAACGGAAAAACCGTTAAACGTTGAGTGGAAGGATCATATCCTTCAATAAGGGTGGTACCGCGTGTAAAAGTTAAGCCACGTCCCTTTTTAGGGGATGTGGTTTTTTTATATTATTTTTTAGGAGGAATGAAGATGAGTCATTTAATGGAACGATTGACTGAGAAACAACGAACAGAAGTAAAGCGACAGATGGCAATTTACAGCCAAGGTGTGCAAGAAATTATTCCAACGGAAGAATTAGAAATTAAAATAGCCAAATCAATAATTGAGAATCGTCCTTTAAAAGTAAAACTTGGATTAGACCCATCTGCTCCAGATGTACATCTTGGTCATACGGTCGTTTTAAATAAACTTAGGCAGTTTCAAGAAAATGGGCATACCATCCAACTAATTATTGGTGACTTTACTGGGAAGATTGGCGATCCAACAGGTAAATCAATAGCTAGAAAGCAACTTACAGATGAAGACGTTAAGCATAATGCAAAAACGTACTTTGAACAATTTGGAAAGATCATGGATATGTCGAAAGTAGAGCTGCATTTCAACTCCCAGTGGTTGTCTAAATTGAATTTTGAGGAAGTCATTCAATTAGCAGGGAAAATAACAGTTGCTAGATTACTGGAAAGAGATGACTTTGAAGAACGGATAGCTTTTGGGAAACCAATTTCTCTACATGAATTCTTCTATCCTTTAATGCAGGGATATGATTCAGTCATATTAGAATGTGATATTGAACTTGGTGGAACAGACCAGCATTTCAACATTTTGATGGGAAGACATTTTCAAGAAAAGTTTGGAAAAGATAAGCAGGTTGCATTATTAATGCCGTTAATAGAGGGGCTTGATGGTGTAGAAAAGATGTCTAAATCAAAGAAAAACTACATTGGTATTGATGAAAGTCCACAAGAAATGTACGGAAAAGCGATGTCTATACCTGATGAGTTAATGGATAAGTATTTTGAGCTGGTCACAGATCTAACGCCTGTACAAATTCAGAAAATCAAAGAAGAAATTAAATCAGGAATACTGCACCCAAGAGATGCAAAAATGCTACTCGGAAAGACGATTGTAAGAATGTATCACGGGTTAGATGCAGCAGAACAAGCAGAACAGCATTTTATTCAAGTCTTCCAACAAGGTAGTATTCCCGACGAGATTCCAGTGATTGAATGGAGAGGAAATGAAGAAATTTCTGTAATCGACTTACTTGTGAATGTAAAGTTGTTCCAATCCAAAAGTGAAGCCCGTAGAATGATTGAAAATAGAGGTATAAAGATTAATGGTGAAAAGGTACGGGATGTTCAACAGCAAATTTCCATTACTGATGGATTAATTATACAGGTTGGTAAGCGGAAATTTGTGAAAATGATAATCCAATCATAGTGTAATTAAAAGTTATACTTTATAGAAATTCATACAAAAAAATCATATGAAATAGCAGGTTACTAATAGAGAAACTATCTAATTCAAATGGTAAAACAGCATCTTAATACAAGATGCTGTAGTAAGCTGCATTGTTAAAAAACTAGGCTTCTATTTCAACATATTCTTGTAAGTTTTTAGCAATGCAGTTATTAATTTTTTTAATAGTAAGAGGGGATGTATGTTCAAATAAGCTATACAGAGATTTGATGGATGCAAGAAGTACTTTGTTTTGATCTAAATCTTCACGTTTAATGGAAAAGGTTTCTAATGTTTCGGGATAGTGATGTCGTTTAAGTTCTAATTCTATTTTCTCAAGAAGTGAATGCATGGATTCGTCTTTAAAATACTTTATACCAGCTTTGATGGCTGACCAACTTTTAGGTTGAGCCATTAAATAAGCACTCCACCAAAAAAATTCGATATGTGACTTACTTACATGTTTGTAAAAAACATAAAACATAAATAATGCTCTTTGACCTTCTGATAGTTCCTCATAAAATTGTTCTTTAATCCGATTGAAATCGGTTTGTTCCGCAACTTTCTTTTTATAAAGCTTAATAAGTGGTTCAAAGCATTTTTCGCCTAGATTAGCACCCGTAAAATCAATGTCTTGTTTTTTCATCGCTATTTGCAAATATAATCACTCTCCTCCCTATATTATACAACATTTGGAAATGGAAAATGAATAAGTAAGGGATTAAAGAATGGTTTGTTCATTTAACACTCAAGAACAAGAATAAAAAAACATCAAGTCTAATATTAAGAGGTAAGTATTAAGGAATAAAAAGGGTGTGTGGAGAATGACGTTTCAAGAGGGATTAAAGCAAGTTGAAAAAGCAAATAAAATAATTGTCCATGCAAACGAATTAATTGTTGATGCAACGATTAATGCATTCCTATTCACCTGGAGCTGGTGGGTATCGTTAGCAATGTTAATTGTACCATGGATTCTATGGGCAATATTCCGAAAAAGGGAAAGCTCGGCACGACTACTATTTGTTGGATTTATTATAATGATTTTATCGACAAACTTAGATGGAGTAGGAGTCGACTTTGGCAAATGGACGTATCCTGTTAAAGTAATCCCGTTGCCTACAATAAGCTATTCCTTTAGAAATTCAGTAATACCGGTAACGATTATGTTTTTACTTCAATATAAGTCCCATGTGAATCCATTTATTAAGGCACTTTTGTTTGGAGCTTTCGGTGCTTTTGTAGGTATGCCAATTATGTCTATGCTAGACCTATATAAAAAAGTAGACTGGGCCTATACCTATTCTTTTTTAATTCTAACTTCTTTATATTTAGTTGCTCACTTGTTTAGCAGAAGGAGAAGCTTTGAAATGATTGGCGGCAAATAAAATATTGGCAGGCTCGCGGCCCGCCTTGCTTATCCAAGTTTCCTTTCGAATATTAATTCCATAGTGATTGCTTGGCCGCCTGCGGCAAAAGGGGGAGTTAGAATTTGGTGGAGCCTCCATCCTTTGCGAGCGTGCTCATGAATAATCTCATGGTAATCTTCTTTAGGATAATTACTAAAAGAACCTACAGCAACATCGACAAACTTGTATTCATACATAAACATCACTCCTTAGTTTTTCTTGTTTCCAATACTACGGTAGATTGGGCTAAATAGTTTCATGAAATATTGTTAAACCATCTTAGAATTTGTTTGGCTTTTCTACCTTCATAGAAGATACTTCACCACATTTTTTGCAAAATGTAAGTATTAAGTTAGAGCCTAGAGAAAAAGTCTTGTTGATTGGTCTGACTTTTGCGTAACCATCTAAACGGCCTTTAGTAAATTTTGTACTACCACAGGCTTTGCAAGTTTGAACCTGATTAGTCATAGTAACACCCCGAATTTTTAGTCCTACTTAATTATATAATACTCTGAAAAATAATTTCATTCATATAATAATTGACTATCCTTCCAATAATTGTGAAAATGAGAGGGTCATAGAGTACTACTATATGAGGAGGACGAAGAATGAAGGTAGCAAAAAAAGCGGCAATCATTTCGCTTATTCTTGTCTTAATGGGGACGTCATTTATACAATTTCCTAAACATGGACAAGCAGAAACTATAACTACATACAAAAAAAGAGAGCTGCGAGCTGTTTGGATCGCTTCAGTAACGAATATTGATTGGCCTTCGAAAAAAGGATTATCAATAGAAAAACAAAAACAAGAGTTTACGAAGCTATTAGATGAAGCAGAGAAAATGGGAATGAATGCTGTTATTGTCCAAGTGAAACCAACAGCTGATGCGTTTTACCCTAGCAAGTATGGTCCGTGGTCTGAATATTTAACGGGTACTCAAGGAAAAAATCCAGGCTATGATCCACTTGCCTTTATGATTGATGAGGCTCATAAACGTAATCTTGAGTTTCATGCTTGGTTCAACCCATACAGAATTTCTATGAATCACACGAATATTAAACGTTTATCGGCAGATCACCCTGCTAGAAAACATCAAAATTGGGTTGAATCATATGGAGGCAAGCTCTACTATAACCCTGGACTACCTGAGGTAAAGAAATTTATCATTGATGGAATTTTAGAGGTTGTAAAGAACTATGATATTGATGGTGTTCATATGGACGACTACTTTTATCCTTATAAAGTAAAAGGAAAAGATTTTCCTGATACGGCAGAATTTAAAAAATATGGTAAAGGGAAGTTTAAAACAATAGCGGATTGGCGTAGAGATAATGTAAACCAGCTAGTCCGGGATTTGAATAAGGCAATTAAAAAGGAAAAGCCTTATGTGAAATTCGGGATTAGCCCATTCGGAGTATGGAGAAACATTGCCAAAGATTCGACAGGTTCAAAAACAACAGCAGGTCTAAGCAATTATGATGATTTATATGCCGATACAAGAGAGTGGATACGCAAAGGTTATATAGATTATATTACTCCGCAAATCTATTGGAATATTGGCTTTAAGCCAGCGGCTTACGATATTCTACTAGACTGGTGGGTTAAAGAGACGAGCGGTAAACCCATTCACCTTTATATTGGACAAGCAGCTTATAAGATCAAAAATGATTCTAGTCCAGCATGGAAAAATGCTGAGGAGTATCCTAAACAAATTTACTTAAATCGTCAATATGATACATTCATGGGCAGCATGCATTTCAGTTTGAAGGATTTAAATCGAAATCCACTTGGGATAAAAGATCGCTTAACAAATGATCTTTATAAGCAGCCAGCGTTAATTCCAACAATGCCTTGGCTCGATAATATTTCACCGCAGCAGCCAATTCTTCAAAGTGCTGCACGTACAATGAACGGCATTGAGCTTACGATTGAGGATCATCCTTTAAATCAAGATTCAACATACTATGCCATTTATCGAATAGATGGGGATAGTATAGAAAGCATTGATGACTCGGCTTATTTAGTAAAGACGATTCGAAAAACAGCAACACAGCAAAAGTTCCTAGATAAAACGGCAGAAATCGGAAAAAAATATACGTATGTAATTACATCCCTAGACCGACTTCATAATGAAAGTGATGCAAGTAGTGCAGTAATTGTGCAATAAAAATATAATCAAAACCTTCTTGATCATAATGGGTTAAGAAGGTTTTTTTGAAAACCGAAAACTGCACCTGAAACTAAACAAAGAAAATAGAGCATCTTAAAATGTGTAAAAAGCATGGTCCATTAAAGATGTGTTAATTCAAATAGTTTGCTAGAACATATTAAGTACAAGAGTTTGGAACTATCGAAACACAAGAGTGAAAAGTTTTATTGTAGACTTTATTTTGCAAGATGATTTAGAAATTTTCAGTGAATGATGATTAAGGAGAGATTCTGTGAAAAAAATGAGGAGAAACTAGTAGAAATTATAAGTAACAGTTACCAATTGAAGAGGTTATTCGAGATACTAAAAGAATCAAATATCCCTTTTAATTATTACATCGGTGCTGGTTGTATTACAAACACTATTTGGAACCATTTATCTGGTTATCCGCTAACTTACGGAATATCTGATGTAGATGTAGTGTATTTTGATAATAAAGATTTAAGCTTAACAAGTGAACAAAAATTTACTGATTACCTGGTTGATAAAATTGGAGATTTTCCCTTTCGATTAGATGTTAAAAATCAAGCCCGAGTTCATCTGTGGTATGAGAAAAAGTTTGGCTTTTCAATTCAACCCTATGTATCACTTGAAGACGCGATACATAGTTGGCCAACAACAGCTACTTCATTAGGGATTAGGAAAGAGCAGAGTGATTTATTTAATATTTATGCACCATTCAATCTGGATGATTTGTTTTCCATGATAGTCAGACCTAATAAGCGTATGATCACACGTGAAATCTATGAAAATAAAGCGATTAAATGGCATAAAAAGTGGCCGGAATTGACCGTTATTCCATGGTGAAATTCTATGAATAGGTGGAGTATCTTAGTGAATGTTTAAAAGGTCAAGAAATACATGTGAATTGCGAAGCAACGTATTTTAGAGAAAGAGTACAAGATTTTTAGAGTAAGGTGACCAGGTCACCTTTTTTTATTTCGCAAGTGAAGCAGATTTGTAAAAAAAGAAGGTAATCAAGTTTCATATGTAGAAACTGTAAAATATCGGTAATGAAGGGGGAATGAAAGTGTCGGAAATAACAAAGCAGGATATGACTATTGAAGAACTTGATGAATTAAAGCTAGTAGGGTTTCGAGTTTTGTGTTCTGGTGACCAATATATAGTTGAAATTCCTAAAGCATCATTTCATTTAAGCAAGCGGATTAATGAGGTCAAACATATTATCAATCCATTACAGCAATTTGGTGCATTTTTTGTAGAAAATAAAACGCCTGATGAAGATGGGTATTGGGTTGGTGTTGAAGTAAAAGAGTTTGAGGATATACCTACTGATATGGTAACAATAACAGTCCCACCTCAAAGATATGCTGTTGCTAGGCATAGTGGTCCTAATTACAAAATAATGGAAACATATGATCTTTTACATAATTGGATTGAACAGAACAAATATACAAGATTGAAAAATAAATGGAATATTGAAAAGTTTTATGATTGGAAGAATACCGAAAAAGTAAATGTAGAACTGTTTGACACGATCGAGTGAAATCCCAAGGTACGAATCAGCAATCTCTTTTTTTATAGTTTAGTGGAAGTTGAATGGAATAAAATATAGAATTGGCTAATTTAGTAAATCATTCATTTTCCGGAGGTAATTATGGGATATATAGAGGAACAACTGAAGTAGGATTTTTTAAGGTTAATGAATTACCAGAGGAACTTAATCCCCTTATAAAAAATTTAATTAAACAATATTCTCAGTTATCATCAATTTAAGTTGGTTTTGGGTATTCCTGGAATAGAGTTTGTGAAGATGGGCTACTAAATATGATCAAATTTTATATATCTATATTCAAAATACAAGAGAAAGAAACTATTTCGATCAATCTGTTCAAAATAGTTTCTTTTTGTGTGTTATGAAATATGACTAAAAAAGATAATCAAATGATATTCAATCGCATAATGTTTGTCTACTGCTCTAATTTAATGAGATATTACCTGAAGAGGTTTCTAGCTTTATCTCATAATTTGCGTTCCCAATTGTTCCGCGTGTTTCTTTCCTGCTTTGTTGAACATTTTCCAATGCATAACCGACAGAATGTCTTCCGCTGCTGGATTTAAGGTGTAGTGTGGCATCGGGTTCATCCTCATTTAAAAAAACATTTATATTCCCACTTGTTGTTTTAACATTGATATTACTTTTAAATTGAAGAAAATCAAGTTCTACCTTGCCGCTGCTTCCATTTACTCGAATGTTATGAGCTTGCAAATTTTCCCCCAATACGTCACCTGAAGAGCCATCAAGTATGATTTCTCCTGTAAATTCAATAGGAATACGAACTTCCAATTGAGGTTTTTTACCGATCTTAAATAATCGGATTAGATCCTTTTTCTGTTGAATGGTTACTTTATGTTTTTCCTTATCTATTGCTATACTCGGACCATTATCATGTAATAACATAGAAACCTCCAAATGATCTATATCTGCTGAAACTATGTTGACATTTGTACTCCCATAATCAATTAGTATGGTATCAATATCCTTAAGAGAAGCTATTTGAAGGTCTTCTCTTTCATTTTCTCCCATACAGGCACTTAAGAAAATGACTGCAGGAATAACAAGTATGATCAAACAGGTTTTCCTCATTACACATCACTCCTTTTATTGGATATCATGATAAAGCGTTACGCGACGTCAATTACAAGGCATATGTAGAAAATTAATAAATAATTAAATAAGACTTGAAAGTTACGCGACGTCATTTTATATACTGTTTTTAGTAACGACTAAGCTGCATTCTTTCGTGAATGGAGATTTAAAAAGATGTGGAGGTTTTTTGATGAAGAAGAAAGATATAATTATTTATGGCTGTGTAATCATAGGTGCAGGAATTGGGCTGATTATTGATCATCCCTTTCCAGCTGTATTAGTAGGACTAGGCGCAGGCTATCTGCTTCAAAGTTTTTTTTCTAAAGAAAAATAAGATATAGAATGATTAAATTGTATAAAGTATTAATCCGTTGAACATTTTTAAAACAAAGTAGAGGGGGATACTCGTTGATTCACATTAATAAAGTTAGAGATCTGACAGGTGTTACAGTGAGAACACTCCGTTACTACGATGAAATTGGTTTATTAAAACCAGCATCCAAAACAGAAGGCGGTCATCGTTTATATACAAATGAAGAAGTAAAAAAACTGCAGCAGGTTCAATTTTTAAAAAAAGTTGGATTTACATTAGATGAAATTAAGAATATGCTTGCTTCCCCCGATTGGGATTGGTCGAAAAGCTTAAAGAGACAATTGTCTTATGTTATAAATGAACAGGAAAATTTAAAGAAAACAGAACGTGCATTAAGAGAAATGATCCATGGAATTGCAATAGAAGGGGACGATGAATGGATAGCCATTCATAAAATCATGCGACTTTCTAATAATGATAAGGAAAATCAGAAATCTTTTCGCGAATCTATATTTAAAGGAAAAGACAAGGAATTATTGGATAAGGTTCCTAGTATGACTAGTGAAAGCTCTGAAGTATTAGAATGGATTGCGCTATTAGGACAGTTAAAACGCAACATGAAGAATGGTCCGGAAGCATCTAATGTTCAAAACATCATTAGAAGAATGGATGAAAAGCGTTTAGAGGAATTTGATGGAGAGGATGAATTTTTAGATAAGCTTTGGAAGGTAAGGATGTCTTCAGAGCAATCAGAGAAACTGGGATTATACCCGATCGGTGAAGATGTTCTTGAGTTTATGAATCAGGCATATGCCATTTATTTAAAGAGAGGTAAAGCTCAGAGGGAATAAGGAGGATAAATAGGTGAATGCAGAACTGCTTGTTCTCATTGGGGGATTAGCTCTATTAGATACGTTAAGTCCATCAACATTGGGGGTAACTGTATATTTGCTTTTAACGGATAAATGGAAGTTGAAACAGCGTTTATTCATTTATTTATTAACGGTAGCGGGATTTTATTTTACTGTTGGTGTCCTTCTTATGCTAGGCTTGGACTATTTGTTTGATACATTTTCTGGCATCATTCAAAATCGTATCGTGAGCTGGACGGTCTTCATTATTGGAGCGATATTATTCATTGTCAGTTTTTATATACCAGCGAAGAAAAATTCAGAACTGCCTGCACCTAAGTCTAGAAGCATTCTATCAATGGTTGCATTAGGCATCACTACTTCAATAATAGAAGTAGGAACTGCATTTCCTTATTTTGCAGCTATCGGAATCATGACTACTTCAAGTCTTTCATGGGTGGAATGGTCTGCCATTTTAGTCGGATACAATTTCATCATGGTTTTGCCCCCATTAATATTGTTTATTCTCTATCTTATGATAGGTAAGAAAATGCAAAAGCCTCTCGAGAAGATAAGGCTGAAAATTGCGGAGCACTCTGGATCGGCGCTTTCATGGATCGTTTGTATCGTCGGGATCATCTTAATTTTCAATAGCCTGGATTATTTGTAGGCTGCACGAAGTGTAATAGATATATTGGATTATCAACCCCTTTACATAGTTGATGGATATAGCATACAAATAAAAAAAATAGTTCCACTTGATGGTGCGATTGCTGATTAAAGAGCAATCGCTTTTTTATTACCTGGCAGCCAAGCAAAAAGAAATACGAAAAAATGATTGTTATTTATTATTAATATTGATAATATTATATAAAGTGATAATAAAGGAGACGAGCGTTTATGAATAAGGTAGAAATCATCATGCATCCAGTACGTTTCAAAATTATCCAAGTGTTCCTTGATGGATTGAGTAAAACAGCAAAAAAGGTCGCAACAGAATTGAAGGATGTTCCTCAAGCTTCTTTATATAGGCAATTGGATGCACTAGTTAAAGCAGGGGTTTTAATCATAACGGAAGAAAATCAAATTCGCGGTGCAGTTGAAAAGGTTTATTCATTAAATGTGCCTTCAGTAAACATGACAAATGATGATGTAAAAGAACTGACTAAAGAAGAACATTTGCAGTATTTTCTATTCTTTACTGCACAAATAACTTCTGATTTTGAGACATACCTTGATATTGGCGATATTGATTTTCTTCGAGATGGGGTTGGCTATAGACAAGTTGCCTTACATCTCTCAGATACAGAGTTCCTTGATTATGCAAAAGATTTAAGAAAGGTGTATGAAAAATATATGCAAAATACTCCTTCATCAGAAAGAACAAAGAGGATTATTTCAACGATTACTATGCCTAAAAAGGAAGGGAAGGCAAAACATGAATAAGAGCAATGAAGTAATTATCCAAGCGACTTATCCGCTAAGTGGGACATTAACAATTCCTGACGAATCCAACTCTACATTCCCAGCCATTTTAATCATTACTGGTTCAGGTAAGGGAGATCGAAATGGGAATCTAAAGAAAATGAAGATGAATATCTACAAAGATCTAGCTGATTTTTTAACATTAAGAGGATTTGTGACTTTGCGTTATGATAAAAGAGGAACTTCTCAAAGTGGAGGGAACTTTCTTGAAACAGGGCTAGCAGATTTAATTGACGACGCTGTAGAGTGTATTAAATTCTTACAATCTCACCCGAAAGTAGATAATAATAGAATCCTTATCTTAGGCCATAGTGAGGGAGCACTCATTGCGCCTGCTGTCTTTAATAAAATCCCTGTTTCCGGCCTTGTTTTACTTGCTGGTGCAGCTGAACCGTCCAAAGATTTGCTTCCTAGGCAAAATGAACTGGCATACGCTGAATTAAATCGGAAAAACGGGATAAAAGGCTGGCTTATTCGAACATTAAAAGTAACAGAAAAAGCAAGAAAGCAAAACAGCAAAATCCTTACGAAAATTATACATTCTGATAAGGCAGTAATGAGACTGCAGGGTGTTAAACTGAATGCAAAATGGTTACGGGAGATTTATGCTTATAATGTCTGTGATTATTTAAAAGAAGTGACGTGTCCAGTTTTGGCAATAACTGGTGAAAAAGATATTCAAGTACCTCCAGAACATGCTAAATTGATGGCTGAAATGGTTAAAGGTGAAGCTGAGTGGCATATCATACCTGATATGAATCATATTTTCCGCAAGTATGAAGGGCAGCACACGATGCTTGGGTTATTGAAAGAATATAAATCACAGCTAAATCAGCCAATGGATAAAGAATTATTAGATGTGTTGGGCACATGGCTGCAAAGAAATACCAATTAAATGAAGTGACACTTTTAAAGCAATAAAAAGGAGCCTATACAGGCTCTTAATTGTTTAGGTCATAAAGTCCAGGTGCATGTTCATTTGGCATATCCGGCATTTCTGGTACAGGATATCCTTTTGGCGGTTCAGTGACCATAAGCTCTCCGCCATTCCTGCTTGGTGTATTACCTGAGAAAATTTCTCCGATTAAAGTATTGTCCAATCTAAAATTGAATTGAGCATTGTGGAAGCCCATTTCGACATACTTTCGACATTCAGGGTATTTATTCAAATCATAGTTAGGGATTGGAAAAAGTTTCCCCCAATCTACCCCTAACGTTTCAAGAGCCTTTGCGAATGCATTTTGGTGAGCATTGTCTCTCACTATTAAAAATGCTATTGTTTCTCGCAGGGTTTTGTTGCTGCTCATTTCATATATTCTAGATTTTTGGAGTACACCAGTTGATTCTAAGACGACATTATTAAGTAAATTAGCTGCTAAATTGCCATGGTCATAGACCCAAGAGCCATTCCAAGGATTCCCGCCAGCGTCAACCGGAAGGGATGCTTTAGCACCCATGATGTAATGATGAGGATTTGCACCATTTTCTATCACACCATTTAAAGGGGCACCGTCAGCAGCTTGATTACCTGGCACCTCCCCGCCAGACTCATTTAAGAGTTGATTAATTGTTGTCTGGACAAGTTCTACATGACTTAGTTCTTCTATGAATACCCCTCTAATAAGGTCGCGATATTTCTTTTCTTTCCCTCTAAAATTGGCACTTTGGAAAGAGAACTGCATCAATGTTCGCATCTCACCAAATTGCCCTCCGAGAGCTTCCTGAAGAACTTTAGCTGCATGTGGATCTGGTTTATCTGGAACGATCATATTGATTAGATCTTCTCTATAAAAATACATAGTAACTTCCTCCAATTACTTTTGAAATTGTTTATTGTCCAACACTACAATCTGGTCTTCTGTTGAAATAAGTGCTGCTTGCTTAGTAGTTTCGACCAATTCATAAATATTATTTAAGCATTTTTTTGCCCCTTGAACTAATAAGGGTACGCCAATGGCATCCATTCCTAATCCTCGGGAGAAAAAACCACCAAAAGACATGATAGTAGGCACTGTTGGCGAGGTGTTTGAAAAAACCAATCGCTCTTCGATATTAAAATGTTCAAAAAACATGAGTCCTAGGCTTTCAAGCGAAGGGACCACAAGTTTTTGAGATTTTCTGCCTATCGTATATACAAGATGTCCGTCTTGATCTTTGCCATGAAATATTAATTTTCCAAAATCTTTCTTTGTCAATTTATTGAAATAAGGGACAGCCAGGATTTCTTCTTTAGTTAAGGGGAAGGATGATGGACTAATAATTTTCAAATGAAGTGCAGCGGCTAAAGAAGTAGTATGAGTACCACCGTAATCATTATAAATAAATATCATGCTATCAGCCTTTCTAAAGTTACTTTGTTAATAGCATGACCAATTTTAAAGTGAAACATGACTATAATGTGTTTCTTATGTTGGATCATAACTGGTAATAAAGTAAGATCCCATGGAATATCCCGTAATGAAAGGAAACATGATATACGGATAAATCCACAGACCAAATTGTAATCCAACAGAATCAAATGTTAAAGTAATGATCGCCATAAAAAAACCTGCACGAATTAGATCACCAGTATATTTGGGGTTGTGTAATTTCCACCATAAAATCCAAGGCAGCGTGCTTAAAATAAATGCTAACCACCATCTTGGTGTGAAAAGTATCATTTGCTGCCATTTCTCTATAAATGAATGATGAGCGTGATTATAGTTTGAATATATTTTTAGAATATCTATATGTATTTCAGAAGTTTTCATAGACACCCCAACCATACTAAATTCTAGTTTCCGAGCAAAGACCTGAATCTTGTGTGTAGTCAATTATGTGGAGGATTGGTCTTGCTCGGTATTGATACAATGCCCACTTTACTTGAGGTATATGCATTTTCCATGTGAAATAAGGATGAGGGAACGATAATATATAAGAATGTTTACAGGTGCTAAATTTAGATCCGTTAGATAGTGATGGCAAACCAGTTAAGGCAGTAACAGTGAGATTAGAGAAAGATGTGTTAATAAGTTGTTCTCTTTTCTAAATTGAATTTTCGTTCAGGAACGGATAGCAAGAGGATAGGTGAAAGGAGGAGAGTAGGAAATAGACTTTATAGTATGTTTCCTTTAAAAAAAAGGCACCAGTAAGTGCCCGCAAATAAATATGGTTAATTACGTTTGTAGTCAGTATATGGTTTTATCTCATTTATCATTTCGCCAACAGAAGTAAAAGTTTCATCAACTACTTTGTTGATTTCATCTACTGCTTTGTATATTTCTTTTGATTGAGGATGATTTTTGTCAATTATACCAATAATAATATTTTTCCATTGAAAATATTTTTTCATTACTATCGCCTCCTAATAAGGAGTATAGAATACGACGCTACGTGAGTTTCAACAAAAAATATAATTTTACAAAAGAATTATGTATTTTCATTAAAAAGAACCCGAATTGGGTTATTGTCTTGATGTTACCCAGTCCAGAGGTCCTTTCCTCATGGTATTTAATTCATTCCTGAAATAGGCACATCAAACAATTTCCAAAAACTAATAATGATAATTACAGAAAGAACGATTGCAATTCTAGGGTACCTATAATGAATCAATAATATTAAAAAGATTATTACATCAAAACATAATGACCAGAGTAAATTCCAGTCATAACTATGTGAAAAATGGCCAAAAATCAGAAGGTTTACCACTTCCTTTGAAAAATATATAAAAACCCATAAAGAAATATATAAAATTTTCTTGAGGAGTGATTTACCTTCGGGAAAGTTACCTAGGTACATGACCACAGTGCTTGGATAAAGAATTAACATAGCAAACAAATTAATAAATGTATGGTTAGGCAGCCAGCGTTTATCAAAGGAAGGAACGTATTCCCATAATAAATAATGGTTAAGTAAGAAGTTATATAAAAGGTCACCAATAATGAAAAAAAGGATAGTCGAATAATATTTTCTCCAATTTTTCCAGTCTCCCCAAAAAAGGGATGCAATTAAAAAAAATATTCCAATAATAGAATGCATTTTAACCATCCTTCATTTAGTCATAGTGTTATCTTGCACAAGTATACAAGGAATAATGTTAAATATTGTAAAAAAATAAACAACAAATTTAGTATTAAGTAATTAGGAGGGAAAAGGATGGCAAATACATAGGGAATAAAATTAAACTTGCAGTATTAAAAAATGAGGATATTCAATAGGTGCCTGCACGATAAAGAGCAAATTTGCATGAAGTATACGAAATACTCGTAAAATATAGGCTAACAGAAGGAAAAATAGGGGATCCAAAATATTTTGTCAATAATTAGCTAGTAGTCATAATTTGTATTTGGTTTATTGAATTTTCGAATAAATAAGAAGCGCTAAGAAAGTTAGCGCTCCTAAGTATCAAGGTTCACAAACCTGATTATTATTGCCCCAAGTACTTCCACATGCAGCAGATGCATCAGAAGCAAAAGCAGTAGAAGAAGTCAATATTCCTAATGCGATAGCAAATAATTACTTTTTTATATGAAACAAAAAAGTAATTATGTATAAAAAAGGAGCCATTATGGCTCAGAAGCAAACTGTATGGCAAAAGAATTGTTTGTACAAGTTTATTGTATGTAGCATTTTGAATAATGACTGGGAAAAGGAATAATTGCAATTTAATAAATTTTGCAGGCACTACTACATCTATTGCCTGCAAAGAGGGAGTTAAGAATAAGTATCAAACTGGAGCTAGGGGTGTGATACAAAGTATTCAAATTTTTTAGATCGGTACAAGGTGAATAAAAAATGTGCTTGTTCAATAACTACATTAAGCAGCGAGTTGTGCGCCCATAAGGGCAGCTAAAAATTCACTGTTTGGCAACAGTGTAGGTTAAAATTCACAGTTTAAAACCTATCATCACCCACCTTATCCGAAAAGGAAACTGGACGGGGAGTGTAGCATGGTGTGGAAAGCCGTAAGTTGACTAGTGTCTAAGTCACGACTGAATGGCTAGATGAAAATTGTAAACAAGGAAGAAAGCTAAACTGCTTGAACGATAGTCTAAGAGCGATGATGCTTGCGTGTAGCGAAAGGATACTGAAACGCTATATGGGTAAAGGCGAAATAATGAAACTCGGTATGGAGCCAAGTGAATTTTATCCACTCAACTGCCATAAGCAGAAACAGACGAAAGTCGCTTCCGACATTACAAAAGCTATGTTTTTATCTGTCTAAATGGGGATTACCTAAGTTGGAAAGCCTTTTGAGGCTATGATAGTTGTATCTGAATATCCAATAGGGTAACGGAGTTTCCGTAGTAGTCCGAGATAGGGAAAGCCTATTACATGGCAAAGGGAAACAGCTTGTCTAGTTTAATACAACAAAGGTTAATGCGTGAGGCATTATAAAAATCTTTAATAAGTATTAAACACTTCAAATTGATTGACAAGTGGAGAGCCGTATACATTGAGAGGTGTACGTACGGTTCGGAGGAGAGCGTTTGGAAACCTATCATAGTAATATGACAAGGCGCTGGGCGCTTATCCTACTCAATCAAGATATTTAAGGACACCGTCATAATAAAGATCTAGACCAATTAGTAACCACCAAAATATAAAACCAAGTATGAGTAGTAAGTATTTTTTCATGATATTAGAATATCGTAATCAAATTCAATTTATACATAATACCAAAAAAATAAGAACGAACTCGATAAAAGGTTGTTTTCTATGTTTCTATTTATAGCTTGTATTTCTAAATGTCTGTCATTATGCGTTTTGGTACTCGTGATTATTTGATGAATATATGGGATGAATGGTTTTTTGGTGAAGTATTAAATAAAGAGAATGAAAGTGTAGTTATTACTAGTATAGTGGCTGTTGGTTTTGGCAAGGAGGAAATCCATTAATATCTTGAATCATATGAAAATCGTATTGTTTTAAAGCGAATTGAGACTGATACAAATATTCGATTACGAGTAGTTTTCCTTGTGAAGTACCACAGAGTACTCCAGAAGTTCCTTGACCATTAGACAACGAAATTCCAATAGGCTGGCCAAGTAAATATCTAATTTTATTTTGACAAGGCATAGTTATCACTCCTTCAAATCATATTATGAACAGAGAAGGATTCGGTGCATGACTGAGTTTTAGAAATGCCGAGAAAGGATTATTGAGTTTCATAGGAAGGTGATGACATGAAGGAATTAAATCTACCGTCCGTTATTTGGAAATCGCAGGAGCAAGAGTCGTTGGTTTGTTTGTATGAAGAATGAAACACGAAAAGCAATGTGTTGCGAGCAAGGACCTAATCTTGTTAGCTGTGGTTTCTTGAGGATTGGACTTGCTTGGTATTAACTACCCTTCCATTTAAATATAGAAATATATATTTGGTGTGGACTGGTACAAAAAAATAAAAAGCTAGAATTAATATTTTTTAAGTTATCGTTCCTGGATGTGTTAATCTCCTTTGAATTCTGAAGGTAATCATTTTTTTCTGAATCTTTTAATTTCACCTGAAATATTTATCGGATTTACATTAAAATTATTTGCTCCTTTGGTGAATTGAAGTAGTTTGAAACTCGCATATATATTTTTTATCTTTTCACAAATAATGGAGAAGGTAAAAATGATCTTTGCATGTTTTCAGTTGGCTTCTCGGTGTATTTTTGAAATCTGTAATTCAATAGAGCAAGGGAGGCATGCGCAAAAGTAATGACGACTATATTTCTAAAACTGCAAAAAAAAAACTTTTAGGGATTAGAGAAAGATAAAATTAGAAAAAGAACCTACTAAGGTTCCTTTTAAAAAAATTTCCTTTTCGTTAATACCAAGTATCTTTAGCTTTTTATTTCAAGGTTATTTAATTCTCTTTCAATTAGAGATACTGAAATTTCGAATGCTTCGATGCGTCTTGTAGCTAAGGTAATTTGAGATTTATATTTATTTGGATTTTCTTTAGCTTCAAAGGTTTTTACTGTTTCTCTTAGTTTGTGTAAAGTTGAATCAATTTGACGTTTTGCTTCAATTAATTGAGATACATTAAATTCCATGTGGACATCCCAGCCTTTTATTAATTAATGATTTTTAAATTCAGTAATTCGTCTATCAGAATTGCTTGATAGTTGATTACATGAATATTTTACTTTTTAAGTTAACAGGTATCAATAGTTGATAAGGAAACAGTAGGGTAGCTTAGTTTAATTACTGGTACATTGCGCTAATTAAAAAAGCTCATCCAAGGCTGATGAGCTAAAAATAAGATTATATAACTTTTCTTAAAAGATTTGGAATAAAAAATAATGGATAGATCAGTAAGAACAAATTAGGGATCCACCAAGTAATATCAAAATCACTACTGAAAGCCCAAAAAGAAATTGCTTGAAGTCCAGCACAGAATGTAAGGACTAGTGATATTAGTGCCATTTTGCTCCAATTATTATTCCCTTTTTTATATAAATATAAGCTTGTTAGACCAGTAATTGATACTAGTATATCTAAAGGGAAAAATGACCAATTCCAGGCGACTAGAATAGGATTATTGTAGTCGTTAAATAAATACTCGTTTGGAATTAATTCAAGAAATGTAACTAACCAATAGATAATAAAGCCAATATCAGTTATTAAAAATAGTATTTTTAAAGTTTTCATCGTAATCTCCCTAGAATTATTTTCAATGAAATATACGAATAAAAACAGTGAAAGTTTCAATGGAAACACAGTAAGCACTAAATGTCTATCCCTGACTTAAGAATTAAATGCAATTTTAGTAATGTATTTACGATAAAAAATGTGACATAAAAGAAAATTATTGATTTTTCATTTTGTTAATTATGTCTATCGCTCTCTGTAGATCCGTTTCAGAAGAAGTTATAAGATCAATAACATAACTTTTGCTAGAAAATTTCCGCATTTCGAAGAAGATTTTAGGCTTTTTATACTTGAAGATTGTACCTAACTCAATGATTGGAACATAGTCAAAACTTTGATTAGCTAAAGGTAAATCTTTAAAAAAGGAATAAAATTCATATGTATTCTTTTTTTCATCTGGATATTTTTGTAACATTTTTTCAAAATGCTCAATTGGATCAACTAGTTTTTTCATAACAAACTCCTTGCCTTTAAACATTAGGACATTTGTATTATAACATAAAAAAACTTGGGTAAATATCACTAAAAATATCGAATAAAAGTATGAGGGTAATGAAAATGTGATAAGAACTTACGAGTTGTTCACAGTACGAAATTTAAGTGAACTTAATGATAGGAGTGTTAATTCATTTTGAAAAGGCTGACTTTGCTTGGAAGTGTATGAGGAAAGAAGAAGTCAGCCAAAGGTAGGTGTTATTGAGCGCCTTCACACCATCTTGGTGGACCCATTAAAGAGCATCCTTGTGGCTCAATTGTTGCAGCTGATGCAGAGGTTGAAACGGTTAAAATTAGGGCACTTATCAACCCAAGCCTTATAAGCATTTTTTTCATGTTTTATCACCTCACTTTACATGAATCTAAAATATATTAACAGAAAAAGGAAGCTCGATAAATGGAATTTTAGTTATTATCAGAAAATAGTAATTTATTACTATTAGTTAATCAAATGTAGGTTCTTTATAAATGTAATAGGCGTCCAATCCTTATCATACTCACAAACATATTTTATAAGATGAAAAGTTTATGAGGTGATTTTCAATGGATAATAATAACCAACCTTTTCAGGGATGCTGTCCACTTAGTCCGGGTTCAAAACCGCCAAAGCTACCAAGATTAATCGGTCCTCCAGGTCCCCAAGGTCCACAGGGAATACCGGGACCACAGGGAATACCGGGACCACAGGGAATACCGGGTCCACAGGGAATACCGGGTCCACAGGGTATACCAGGACCAGTGCCGCAATCTGCATTTAGAGCTGAGAATACTACTGGTCAACCAGTAGAAGGTAATACAAAACTTCTGTTTCCTGAACCGGTATTTGATTTAAATGCTGAATATAATGCAGGGACCTCTACATTTATTCCAAAGCAATCAGGGGTTTACTCTATTGTAGCAGGTGTAGTCGCAGATCCTAATAATTCTGATATAAGTCAAAGATTTACACTTGTTATATCCGTTAATGGATCTACTATAGAGAGAGTTGATAACTATCGGGCAGCTATGCCAGCTGTTAACTTTACGGGGACTACTGCTAGCACGATTGAACGGTTAGATGCTGGGGATGAGGTAGAGGTCTTTGCTAACTATTTCGGGGACTCTGGAATTATATCAAATTTAGCTAGAGTAAATTTCTTTGCTGCAGCAAGGTTTCCTTCTCCTTTATAATAAAAACTACTTCTTCAGCAGGTGCATTAATTAAATTAGGAAGCAAAAGATAGAAAAAGTTAAATAAAAGCCCTTAGAAATTCAAGGGCTTTTTATAGTATAGATTTTACAAATCAAATAACTTGTTCCATACACTTCGGTGAGGTTGGGGATTGTCTCTAGTATAAGTTTCTTTTTCATTATTTCTTCCATAGGAATTAATACGTATTCATCATTGTTTTGATTAAAGGGGGAGTTAGGATTTTCAGAGCAAATGCAGCATACCAATTATGTATAACACATCAGATTGTTCCGATAGTTTTATTTTAATTTTAAAGTGATATTTCATGAAGAAGTTATCAATCTATTTTACTACTGGAGTGGCAATGATAAGGAATATTAAGAAGTAAATAAAGAAAAGTACTAAACCAAAAATAATATTTTGGGTAGTAAAGTCGAAATTATCAAGTTTTACTTTTATGGCATATGAAAGTATGTAATTCCAAATCCCATTAAAAGAGAAAAAAGAATTGTATTATAGTATCTTATTTTTATCCTTTGTTCATCTGTTAAAAAAGTTTTCCCTAGATTACTTTTGGCACAGAATTACATCATATGTATAAATTCAAGAATAAAGATAAATCCAAGACTATCCAGAGTTAGCTTTGAAGCTGGATAATCCAATTACATTTTGCTTGCAGCATCATAACGAAATACACGGTAGAGTTTCAGAAAAACCAAAATGGAACGATGAAAAATGGTAATACTTCCTTGGTCAAAAAAACTGATTTTTTTCAAATTCTATTTAGACCGCAGGGGCCTCGAAATTCCAGATTTATAAGCTTTTTTCATGTAAGGGGGGATATGATGGCGGTAAATGTCAAAAAACTTCAAGAACAGCTGCTAAGTCGGATTGTTACAGATGATTTGGTGGAAGTGGAGAAAGTTACAAGATTCATTAGTTTAGTGAAATAAAATGTGCAGCTAGACAAAAAATATTTGTCGAGATGAAGCAACGGTGATTAAAGAAAACGGATCAGAGAAGGTTCAATTAAAAATATCAGCAAAATTTTATCAAAGAAAATAGCCATCTTACTCGCTTGGAAAGCCTATAATTGTCCACTCAATTTTTGATAGTATAAAAATCCGCCATTTTCACTATCTAGTACACTTTTCTAAATCTTGAAGGATAAAGGATATTTTCTTTAATCCATTCACTCTTCTTTTTAATTCGTACTTCAAGATCTTTCTTGGTCCAATAAACGCCAGTGAGGTTCCAGTTGTTTTAATTGTTCATATTCAACTTTTTCAATGAGTGTTTTTGCATATTTATCTCCTCAAGTTAAGTAGAGAAAAAAGAGACCCATGAGGTCTCTTCGTTTTCGGCAGATTTTCGGCGAACCAATTTTTAAAAATAAAATGTACTGCCATAAATCCTTTAGTATCAAGCGTCCCAGATAGGAATCGAACCTACGACCTACAGCTTAGGAGGCTGTCGCTCTATCCTACTGAGCTACTGGGACAAGTATTATCGTAATAATAAGACAACAAAATTTATTATAAACCCACTATTCCAATATAGTCAATGATTTCGATTGAAGGAAAAAAGGACGCAAGCGTGATGCGTCCTTTAATCTTTAATTTAACATTTTTTTGCGATAAAAGCGTAAAAGTGATTGGATTTTAATTCTTAGGTTTTTCAATTTTGATATTTCTAATTCAATAACCGGCTGAGCAAATGATGTAATATATTTGCTTGATAAGAGCAAAGAGAGTAACAGCGATGCACACGCTAGCAATAGGAAGTTTTCTGGCTTTGTAAAGTAATCTTGTACTTCGCTTTCTCTGAACACTCTTATGAAAAAACCGTGCAATAAATAAACGTACAGGGTGTTTTTTCCAAGATTAGTGAAAAAATATTGTTTTCTGGGAACAAGCGTGAAGAAGGTAAACACCATGATCAAGCTTAATAGATAAAATCCGAATCTAGTAAAAACAGCACTTATGGATGTTACTTCTAATTCTGAATATGGCTTTGAACCAAGCAGCCATTCATAATTAATTTCTGGAAATAGATAAAAGCCTACAAAAACTACTGCTAATATAAAGCCTGCAGCCACTTTAATTTTGGGTTTTAATAAGGAGTAAAAATGATCTTTTTTCATAAAATAGCCTAGTAAGAATAACGGGAAAAATACAAAGGTTCTTGATAGGCTTAAATAATTGGCAATGGAATCAAAATATCCTACTGCTAGTCCTATTAATAATGCAGCTGATAAGGAATAAACCGCCTTATATTTTGCAAAGAGCGGAAGAAGAAGATTCCAGAAAAACAAGCTGATTAAAAACCAAAGAGACCAATGCGGTGTAAGCGGGTCCACTTGAAAATCTGATTTATCATACAAAAAGTAGTAAAAAATTGAATAGATTAATTGAAAGATGATATATGGCAAAATAAGCTTCTTTGCAATCTTTGGCAAATAGCCTTTTTTGTGAAAGCCTTTTGCAAAATAACCCGAAACGAGAATAAAAGCAGGCATGTGAAAGGTATAAATCACCTTATATAAAGTATAAATCGTTTCGCTTTCCCCAATATAGGAACGCAAAAAATGTCCGAAAACCACAAAGAAAATCAAAATAAATTTAGCATTATCGAAGTAATAATCACGTTGCTTCATAAATCCACCTCTTTTATAGCCCCCTATAAAAGATTCCCTTTTATTTTACTTACCCACATTATCACGTATGAAACAAAATTTGACCATTTAATAAGTGGAAATTAAACCATAACGTTC
Source organism: Cytobacillus solani (assembly GCF_006704205.1). Lineage (NCBI taxonomy): Bacteria > Bacillati > Bacillota > Bacilli > Caryophanales > Bacillaceae > Cytobacillus > Cytobacillus solani. Next base: position 5,166,464 of record NZ_CP041305.1, on the reverse strand, counting down.
CAATTATGCGAAACTACAATCTGTTATAGTACATTGTATATGCTGTTATATAATTAAGAATGCGTTTTCAAATGCTTTTAATACAGTGAATCTTAATCTTAAATTAAATCTGTTTCAAATTTTCTGTGAAATTGTTGACATTTGTCACAGCCTAATATGAACCCTTCTCCTAAAATGAAAATTGGGGATTATTTGTCAACCAGTATTGGAAAAACTTAGCATTCGCCAATCCTTTTTCGTGAATGTCTTAGTTTTTCTTATGCGTTCAGAATGTATGGATTTAAATTCTGTTTAGCTAAAAAATACCAAAGGGAAAAATGGGAGGGAGAATATGGCAATCTTACCTAAAAAAAACGAACTTGGTTTTTTTGAAATTAGATTGGAATCAATAGGCGGGCTTGGAGCGAATTTAGCAGGGAAGATGCTTGCAGAAGCAGGCGTTCTTGGACTCGGATTAAATGGTTCGAATTTTTCTTCATATGGATCTGAAAAGAAGGGATCTCCAGTTAAAAGTTTTATCCGCTTTTGTGATCCTGCTGTAGAGATTCGTGCACATAGTCCAATTGAACAACCGCATGTGGTTGGTGTATTTCATGAAGCCTTGTATAAAACAATTGATGTTGTGAGCGGTTTAGCTCCAGATGGAATATTACTAGTGAACTCAACACGTAATTTCGATGAAATAAAGAGAGATTTAAAATTAGAATATGGCACATTAGCGATCATAGATGCTTTGCAAATTGCAGTAGAAGAGAAAACAAAAGTGAATACAGCGATGCTTGGTGCTTTATTCCGTATTTGTGAATTTCTTGATCCGGAATCAATGAAGAATGTTATACGCAAGACATTTGAGAAAAAATATCCACATTTAGTCGAACCCAATATCCGGACCTTTGAACGTGGATATAATGAAGTTCAGTTTAAAACATATGAAACACCCGTGGATGCTCAAGGGAAATCTTTTTCACGGCCAATGCCCATTCTCGGATATGAAACGCAGGAAATTGGAGGAGTCATTACGGCGCAGGCAAATAGCGTATTGAAGGATCTTAGCGGTTCTAGACAAGGTTTTCTGCCAAAGTTTGAAATAGAGCAATGCATAAACTGTGCTGCGTGTGATACTGTTTGTCCGGATCTATGCTTTGTCTGGGAAGAAGGGGAGGACAAAAGGGGCAGGAAGCAAATGTTCCTAAAGGGAATTGATTATCAATATTGTAAGGGTTGTTTAAAGTGTGTGGAGGCATGTCCAACGACTGCATTAAGTGATTTAAGGGAAACAATTGGCTATGCAGAATCCCATCGTGTAAAACATAACTTTCCTTACGTAGCAGGAGGGGTATCGTAATGGCAATGGCAGAAAAAGAGTTGAAAGTAATCAATCGAGCTGAACAGCTGACCACCTTTGAAAGCGGAAATGAAATGGCTGCAATGGCTGCTGCACAAATTAATTATCACATCATGGGGTATTTTCCGATTACTCCTTCTACAGAGGTCGCACAATATTTAGACCAAATGAAGGCTCGTGGCGAACATAATATTAAATTAATTCCTGCAGATGGTGAGCATGGATCAGCAGGTATTTGCTATGGAGCTGCAGCTACTGGAGCAAGGGTTTTTAATGCAACAAGTGCGAATGGGTTTATGTATATGCTTGAACAGCTTCCTGTTCAGGCTGGAACGCGCTTCCCGATGGTGATGAACTTGGTCACACGCGCTGTCAGCGGTCCTTTAGATATCCGCGGTGACCATTCAGATTTGTATTATGCTTTAAATACGGGCTGGGTCATTCTAACGGCGAGAACACCTCAAGCCGTCTATGATATGAACATTATGGCATTAAAAATTGCTGAGCATGCAAAGGTTCGCCTTCCAGTTATGGTTGCTTATGATGGCTTCTTTACCTCTCACCAAAAAAGGAAAGTATATTATTTCAAAGAAAGAGAGGTTGTTCAGCAGTTCGTTGGGGAGTGTCCAACCGATTATAATTTTGCCCGTGATCCGAAGGTACCCGTTACGATTGGTGCCCATATGAATGGGGAAGACTTAATGAATAACCATTTCCAACAGTCTGAAGCGATGTATGCTTCGGGGGATGTCTTTAAAGAAGTCGCAGCGGATTATGCCAAGATTTCAGGACGTGAATACCCTTTTTTAGATTTATATGGGATGGAAGATGCAGAAGTCGCTTTGTTCTTATTAAATTCTGCTGCTGAAACAGCAAAGGATGTTGTTGATCAGCTAAGAGAAAAAGGGATTAAAGCTGGAGTGATTAGCCCGAATATTATTCGTCCATTTCCAGCTAAGGAGATTCGTGAGGCATTAAAGAATGTAAAAGCCTTGCTGATCGGAGAAAGAGCGGATTCCTATGGTGGAAACGGCCCGAATTTAACACATGAAGTAAAATCAGCCTTACAGGATGATAAAAATAATAAAACGATTGTATTAAGCCGAGTTTTTGGTCTGGGTGGAAAAGATTTTTATGCAGACGATGCAGAGCTTTTCTTTAAAGACGCCATTGAGTCAATGGAAATAGGCTATGCTAAAATTCCGTTTGATTATTTCGGTCATATACCTGGCAATGAGGAGAAGATTTTAAAGCCTGTTATCACACCTCAGCATGGGGATATATATAAATCAGGATTGATCCATGTAGAAAAGGATCCTGAAACGAATAACTTAAAGGTAAAGATACCACCGATACGATCACTTACTTCAAAACCAAAGAGAATTGCTTCAGGACATGGTGCATGTCCAGGCTGTGGAATTTTTACTGGTTTAGAGCTTTTCTTTAAAGGAATCGAAGGAGATGTCGTTGTCTTGTATCAAACAGGCTGTGCTTATGTGACAACGACTGCTTATCCATATACGTCACATAAGCAAACAATGATTCACAACCTTTTCCAAAATGGAGCAGCAACATTATCTGGAACGGTTGAAGCATTCTTAGAATTAAAAGAGCGTGGAGAAATCGAAGTGTCTGATGATGCTACCTTTGTCATGGTGACAGGAGATGGCGGGATGGATATCGGCATGGGATCTGCGATTGGCACCGCATTAAGAAACCATAAATTAATCATGCTGGAATATGACAACGAAGGCTATATGAACACAGGCTCGCAAATGTCATATTCCACACCAAAAGGACATATGACGAGCACAAGCAATGTTGGAAAGTCACAAAAAGGGAAAAGCTTCCACCATAAAGACACGGCACAAATTATGGCTGCAACAAATATTCCTTATGTTTTTACTGGAGCGGAAGCATTTCCTCAGGACTTAATTAAAAAGGCAGCAAAAGCACAATGGTATGCACAAAATGTCGGTACGGTCTATGGGAAAATTCTGATCACATGTCCGTTGAACTGGAAATCAGAGGATCGCTATGGAGAGAAGACCCTTGAAGCAGCCGTTAACGCGTGCTTCTTCCCGCTATATGAGGTGGAAGAAGGAATCACAACGATTACGTATAACCCAGATGAGAAGAAGAAGAGGGTTCCGCTATCTGAATGGCTGAAATATATGGGGAAAACCAAGCATTTATTAAAAGAGGAAAATAGTGAGCTGCTAAATGAATTAGAAGAAGAAATCGAAAATAGATGGCAGCGTCTTTTAGCAAAAAATAATAGTCCATTTTTATAATTCCTAGGTAAAAAAGCAGGGTACTAGTACTTTGCTTTTTTTCTATTGGAATATAAAAACAATAAATCCCTTCAAAAGTATAATTGTTTGAATTATAATAAGATAATAAAATAGTATAAATGTTTCATATCTTTACATATTTTAGCTCTATCGAACTATAACTTCAACAGTGATTAAGGAGGGCAAACGGGTGAAAGGGGTAAAAAAGAAGAATATAAAGAGGTCAAAAAGGACGAAAGGGACAACAAGTAAAAGTCCAATTTGGACAATTACACAGTTAAATATTTGGAAAAAACTGAAACTCGGACAGAAATATGGAGTGGCTTTATTTATAACAATTGGACTTTTCTCTATTTCTACCATTATTACATTCGTGCTATTAAGTATTGCTAATTCACAAATGGATTCTGTGGAAGAGACGGGTGAGAAAGCAATTAAAATTACCGAAGCAACCGCAATCTTCCATTATAAAGGGAGTACAATAGGTAACTTCATAATTGATTCGAATCCTAAGCACCTAAAGAATTTTGATGAACTAACGAAAAAGTTTAATGAATTAAAAAAAGAAATAACACCAGCATTGACATCTAACAAAACAAAACAGATGTTAAATGAAATTAGTAAAAATGATGATGAAATAAACCGACTGTTCTATGAGGTCATAGAACCTCAAGTAAAGCTTCACCATGTAAGGGAATATCGTCTAGGTAAACTTCAAGCAGATGATAAGATAACTGAAACAGTTGTAAAATTGGACTCTTTAAGTGACTCGTTAAAGTCTGATCAGGAAAAAGCGATTAGCTCTGCTAAGGGAAGACTCGTTTTAACATTAATTGTATTAGGGGTATCTATTTTAGTTTCTGCTGGACTAGGGATTGCTAGCATCCTATTTATTGGGAAAATCATATCAAATAAATTAGGTCATATTGTACATTTTTCTAATGAAATCGCAGCAGGCAATTTACATATTGATGCTATAGAATATGATGGGAACGATGAAATTGCTGAATTGAGCAAGGCAACGAACTCTATGAAGGAAAGACTTCAATCGATGATACAAGAAATCTCAGCTGTTTCAAGTTATGTTACTGAAAAAAGCAGCGAATTAAATATTGCTGCGAATGAAGTCGGGGCTGCTAGTCAGCAAGGGGCATCTACTATGCAGGAGCTCTCAAGCGGAGCTGAGGATCAAGCAAGTGCAGCTACTGAATTAGCAAGAATGATGGATGACTACCTAGGGAAGGTAGATGAAGCAACAAAAAGCGGGTATAAGATTAAATCTGCTTCAACTGAGGTTCTTACAATGACGAAATCTGGAGATACACTTATGAGAGAATCGCAAGAACAGATGACTGTTATTAATGAAATCATGAAAACCTCTGTTAATCGAGTAAATGGACTAGATGAACAAACGCAAAAAATTTCCAAGCTTGTACAGGTTATCCATGATATTGCTAATCAAACTAATTTACTTGCATTAAATGCTGCGATTGAAGCAGCACGAGCGGGAGAACATGGAAAGGGTTTTGCAGTAGTAGCAGATGAAGTTCGTAAATTAGCAGAGCAAGTATCATTGTCAGTTAAGGACATTACAACGATTGTTAAAGGAATTCAAACAGAATCCAATAATGTGGTATCTTCATTGCAGACAGGATATACACAAGTTGAAAAAGGAACAGAAAAGATCCAATTAACTGGAGAAACATTCAAAAAAATATATCAAGCAGTTAATATGATGTCCGAATATATTAATGACATTTCTGAAAGTCTTGATCAAGTATCGACAAGCTCATCATTGATGAATCAATCAATTGAGAATATCGCTGCTGTATCAGAGGAATCTGCTGCAGGAATTGAACAAACAAGTGCTGCAATCACACAAACCAATCATGCAATGGAAGAGATATCTGACAATGCGAATTCCTTATCAGAGCTTGCCGATCAATTGAATTCCATGATTTCTAAATTTAAACTTTAATCTATAGGGGTGCCGGCGATTTGCTGGGGACCCCTATTTTAAACCATAAATTCATAGATAATTGCATTTTATTGGCAGGGTTTTATCTGAATTTGTAGAAGTAGTCAATGATGCAGATCCCAGTAGGAGGGGAAAAAATCATGACTCTGAATAAAAGAAAAAGTTTGAAAGGCTATAATCAAACGATTAAAAAAAATAGTATAAATGAGAAAATAAGCAAAGATTTATATAAGGATTTATTTATTGAGGCACTAGAAGGCATTGTATTTTGGTCTGGAAATGGAAAAATTGTTAAAGTGAATGAAGCAGCATGCAGGATATTTGAATGCAGCAAAGATGAGCTAGTAACGAAGAATCTTAAGGAGTTTGTCTACTCGAAGAGTTCCAAGTTTTTAAAGATAGTGAATCAACTTTTTGAAATGGGATCGATAAGGGATGAGCTTGATTTTTTAATGCCAAATGGGCAAATAAAATCTCTTGAATTTACAGCCAAGCTAAACTCAGTTGATGGGTATCATATGACTATTTTTCGAAATGTTACTGATAGACATCAGATGGAAAAAGAGCTACGTGAGAGTGAACTGAAGTTTCGGAAAGTATTTGAGGAAGCTTTGGAAGGAATGATCCTCTGGAACGAGAAATATGAAGTGGTTGATATTAATCAAGTGGGTATGAGTATGCTTCATCTTCCAGGGGGGAAATCTTTAATTGGTCAATCCATCGTTCAAATCATTGAAGATTTTAATGTGAATAAGGAAGAATTGTATCATCATTTTAAAAATGTAAGGAACAATGGCCATGCGACTGGTGTTCTCCAAATCAATTTAAGCTCTGATCGGAAAATTAACATTGAATTCTCAGCTAAACATAATGTTTTTTCGAAATTAAGCTTAATCTCATTTAAGGATATTACCGAAAAGCTTGAAATGGAAGAGAAACTCAAAAAGTCAGATACATTAAGTGTAGTTGGGGAACTTGCTGCTGGGATTGCACATGAAATTCGTAATCCGATGACGGCTCTCAAAGGTTTTATCCAATTGTTAGAGGATAGTATCCAAGAGAATCATTCAATGTATTTTAATATAATTTCTTCTGAACTAGAAAGAATCGATTCAATTATTAATGAATTTTTGATCCTGGCAAAACCTCAAGCAGTTAAATTTATTAGAAAAGACATAACCGAAATAATGAAGGAGACAGTTGATTTTTTAAATGCTCAAGCCATGCTACATAATGTCCAAATTCAGACGTTCTTTGATAAAGAACTGCCTTTTATCTTTTGTGAGCCGAACCAAATGAAAAAGGTATTTATCAATTTAATTAAAAATGCGATCGAGGTTATGCCAAAGGGGGGAATGATCACAGTAATAATGGAATCGACAACAGATCAAACTCTTCATATCTCTATAAGGGATGAAGGGGCAGGAATTTCTAAGGATAAAATTAAAAAGCTTGGTCAGCCCTTTTTTACAACAAAGGAAAAAGGAACTGGTTTAGGGTTAATGGTTACTTACAAAATAATTGAAGAACATAAGGGCTCAATTATAGTAGAAAGTGAAATGGGGGTAGGGAGTATATTCCATATCTACTTACCATTTTAAAACAGAAAATTCAGTGAGAGAAACCCCTGGAAAAGTGTCGTTCTTTGTCGAGTAACCTGTTGTTTTCAAGCGGAAATTTGTCGAAAAAATTATTTCCAGAAGAAGATTGTCTAATTTTGCGAATCTATTTACATTTATTCAAATTCTTGTAATAATGCTTCAAGTAGAATAATTTTGTAGAAATAGAGAACAGGATTGGATGGGGGAAGAAGATGGGGGAGAACGGGCAAAAAATATTAACCCAAATTCAGGAAAAGAGAGAAAGAATGATAGATTCAGCAAAAAAGTATGGCTATACAAGCGAATACACCATTCGCTGCAGTGAGGAACTTGATCAATTAATTTATGAATATCAGCAGCAAAAACAAAATGATAAGAAACAAAAGAAAAAGATTAAGTTTTCTTTAAAGCTGATGATAACAACTTGTCGAGAAAAATTAATAGAAGCAAGGTATCAAGCTCATTCATAAATTGATTTGTGATCTCCATCTGTTTTCCCAAAAAAATCCCTAAGCTGTAAGAAATACGGCTTAGGGATTTTTTTGTCTTAAATTATTGTATTTACTCAGAAGATATCGATAAGCAATACCATAAATAGCAGTCCAATTATGAATGAATAAGTAGCGGTCCGTTCATTCCCATCTCCATGGCTTTCCGGAATCAATTCTTTATAAACAATAAAGAGCATGGCACCTGCTGCAAAGGATAATCCGTATGGAACTAGGAAGTCTACATAAGCTGTTAAATAAAAGCCTAATAATCCAGTCACAATCTCAATGGCGCCTGTTAAGGTTGCAATAATAAATGCTTTAAATTTATTAATCTTTTGGTTAACTAAAAATAAAGCAACGAGAAAGCCTTCTGGCGCATTCTGGAGCCCGATGGCAAATGCAATTAAATTGCCTGTATCCTCTACACTTGAAGCATAGCTAACCCCTACAGAAAGACCTTCGGGAATATTGTGAAGAGTAATCGCAGAAATGATAAGCATCGCTTTTTCGTCAAACTCTATCCCTTTTTTAGAATGCTGAAGATCGATATGAGGAATATTCTTTTCTAGCAGCGTTAGGGTTAATACTCCAAGAAAAATGCCGATTGTAAGCTGAAGGAAACCTCCATTATTCAAGGCTTCAGGTATAAGTCCCATTGTTGAGGCAGCCATCATGATCCCAGCAGTAAAGGCTAATAATATATCCCGCCACCGGTGAGTAACGGAATCAGACATAAAAAGAATTATTAAAGCGCCAAGACCTGTTGAAAGTGCTGAGAGAACGCTGCCGATAATTACATCACTCATTTTTTTCCCTCATTTCTATTTGTAAGATAATTATAAGAGTGAAAACCTTGAGAGACAATTAATAAATTCATTTTTAGAACAAAAAGAATGGTATTATGTGATTTTTATCATAGTGACTTCTAAATTTTCCTAATAGAATATAACAATAAATGTAGGCTTTACCAAAAGAAAACCATCTTTGTTTAACTCCAACAATTTATTGTTTTTTCCACAAACATAATTTATTTTATACAGAATCTAATAATGGGTTCATATAAAATCTTCACATTTCCTTTTTAGTATTCTCAAACACCAAGACAAAAACTCATGTCTGTTAGTCTATCTATATTTATGTTTACTGTTGAAAAACTTGAAACCATTTTAAATTATTAAATGAAAATATGGGATAAGCCATTTTATTAAATGTTAGTACTATGCGTGTGTTGCGAAACATATATCGTAATACACAGCAATTTTACATAGAAGAAAGCGTTTTCAAAAGGGTGGTGTTAGCTTGGACATATTTAGTTTTAATTAAAGGTGACACCTATTCAATCACCAGCATGTTAAAGGCGTTTTTCAAATTGCATATCGGGAGGGAATATATTAATGCATATTGTCGTCTGTGTAAAGCAAGTGCCAGATACAAAGATTATTAAAATAAATCCAAAGACAAACACCCTTGATCGAAGAAGTGCACCAGCAATATTGAATCCGTATGATGCACATGCAGTACAAGAGGCCGTAAAAATTAAAAAAATGGTTGGCGAATGCACCATTTCTGTTCTATCCATGGGACCGCCTCAAGCTACAGCTGTCATCAAAAAAAGCATTGAAATTGGCGCTGATAAAGGCTATTTAATTTCTGATCGCGCATTTGCGGGAGCAGATACATTAGCTACAAGCTACGCTTTATCCAAAGCACTTGAAAGAATAGCAAAAGAGGAACCTGTTGATCTAGTTATATGCGGGCTTCATGCAATTGATGGGGATACTGGGCAGGTTGGTCCAGGAATAGCTAGGAGAATGGATATTCCTCCGGTAACAAATGTTATCGAGGTCACGGAACTAAATGAAAAAGAAAAAACGATTCTATTAAAGAGAAAACTAGCAAATGGCTATCAATTAATACAGGCTGACTATCCGTGCTTAATGACGGTTGGAAAGGAAATTAATGAGATTGAATACTCTCCGATGCCAAATATGATTAAAGCAGCAAGGTATGAGCCAATCATTTGGTCGGTTAATGATCTTGAAAATGTCAATCGGCCACAATTAGGACTAAAAGGCTCACCAACAATTGTCGGAAAAATGTTCACTCCTCCGAAACCTGAAGGCGGAAAGAGACTAGAAGGAAATTCTGATGAACAAGTTAGTCAGTTAATAGAACTGTTACAGGATAAAAAGGAACTATTCTTTACAGCACGATAATAGAATCATTTATATAAAGGAGGGGTCTGCATGATAGAGGAATACCGTGGGGTTTGGGTATTCATAGAGCAAAATGATGGAGAAATTGAAGGGGTCTCCTTAGAACTATTAGGAGCAGGAAGGAAGCTTGCTGATAAGCTCGAAGTTGCTTTGGCTGGCGTATTACTAGGTGATAATGTGAAGTCTCTTTGTCCCGAAGTTATTGCATATGGGGCAGATGAGGTATATGTAGTAGATCATCCTGTTATGAAGGATTACCGCACAGAATCCTATATGAAAGGAATTATGCTTCTTGCAGAAAAGTATAAACCTGAGATTTTTCTCTATGGTGCCACTCCGAATGGAAAGGACCTTGCAAGTGCAGTTGCGACTGATTTAAGTACGGGATTAACAGCAGATACAACGATGCTCGATGTCGATTTAGAAAAGAGATTGCTTGAAGCGAGCCGACCGGCATTTGGCGGAAATATTATGGCGACGATTTTATGTAAAAAGCACCGTCCACAAATGGCTACTGTAAGACCAAAGGTAATGAAGGCACTAGAACGTGATATGAATAGAACAGGGAAAATAATTGAAGAAGAAATAGATTTAAAAGAGGAAGATATGCGCACAAAAGTGCTTAAAATTGTGAAGGATATCACAAAGAAGGCTAGCTTAGCTGATGCACATGTGGTTGTTGCTGGTGGAAAGGGAATGGGTGACCTGCAGGGGTTTCAGCTTATTCATGAACTAGCAGATACAATTGGAGCAAGTGTGGGGGGAACAAGGGATGTAGTGGAGGCAGGATGGCTACCTCATGAGCTTCAGGTTGGGCAAACTGGTGAAACGATTACTCCAAAAATCTACTTTGCCATCGGCATTTCGGGGGCCATTCAGCATGTTGTCGGTATGAAGAACTCAGAATTTATCATTGCCATTAATAAAGATCCTAATGCCCCGATATTTGATGTGGCTACTTATGGGATCGTAGGTGATGCAATGGAAATCGTTCCTAAGTTGATTGAACAATTTAAAGTATTGCGTAAAGAAAAGGGCGGTGAAGTTAGTTATGTCTGAAAAATTTGATGTCATCGTTGTAGGTGCTGGCCCGGCTGGAACTTCCTGTGCTTATACTTGTGCAAAAAATGGATTAAAAGTGCTGCAGATAGAGAGAGGCGAGTATCCTGGCAGTAAGAATGTGATGGGAGGCGTATTATATAGACAGCAGATGGAAGAGATTATCCCAGAGTTTTGGAAAGAAGCACCACTTGAAAGACCCGTTGTTGAGCAAAGATTTTGGATGATGGATAAAGAATCGGTTGTTACTTTTGGCTATAAAGGTCTTGAATGGGGTGTGGAGCCATATAATAACTTCACAGTCCTTCGAGCACCATTTGATCAGTGGTTTGCAAAGAAAGGAATCGAGCAAGGGGTATTGTTAATTACTGAAACAGTTGTTCTTGAATGTATAGTGGAAAATGGGAAAGTAATTGGTGTAAGAACAGATCGTCCAGATGGAGAAGTATATGCAGATGTTGTGGTCCTTGCTGATGGGGTTAATTCACTTCTTGGCAAGCAGCTTGGCTACCATAATGAGTTCCGCCCAGATGAAGTAGCCTTAACGGTTATGGAAGTGATTAATCTGCCGAAGGAAAAGATCAATGACCGTTTTAATTTAGAGGATAACCAAGGTTGTACAATCGAGCTGTTTGGGGATTCTACGAAGGGGAACCTTGGTACAGCCTTTATTTATACAAATAAAGAAAGTATTAATATCGGTGTAGGAACAACATTATCAAGTATGATTAAAGCAAAATTAAAGCCCTATGATTTATTAGATTATTTAAAGACGCATTCCATGATTAAACCATTTCTTGAAGGTGGAGAATCTGCTGAATATTTAGCCCATCTTATACCAGAAGGAGGATTTCATTCTGTTCCTAAAGTAGCAGGGAATGGTGTTTTATTAGTGGGGGATGCAGCACAGCTGGTAAATGCAATCCATAGAGAAGGTTCTAATATGGCTATGGCATCTGGAAAAATGGCAGCTGAAACCATTGTTGAAGCGAAAAGCAGAAATGATTTTAGTGAATCTAGTTTAAATCTTTATAGGGAAAAACTATATGACAGCTTTATTATAAAGGATCTTGAAAAATATAAAGACGCCGCACATACGTTTGAAAATCATCCACAATACTTTAAGGACTATGTTCCGATGATGAACCGTGCAGCAAGTAAATTTTTTACCGTAGATGGAACGCCTAAGAGGGAGAAACAGAAACAAATCATGCGCAGCATAACAGGCGAAAGAGGCACTTTAAAGGTACTACAAGATATGTATCGTGCATGGAAGGCGGTGAAATAATGTCAACAAAAACGATTGAGGAAAAACAGTATTTAATTCGTTTTAAGGCAGATAAGAAATCGCATTTAACAGTATTAGATCATGACGTGTGCATGACGCAATGTCCAGATAAGATATGCACAATTTTCTGTCCAGCAGAGGTGTACAAGTGGGAAGGTTTAAGGATGCAGGTTGGATATGAAGGCTGTCATGAATGCGGGAGCTGCCGGATTGGATGCCCATATCAAAATATAAAATGGGAATATCCAAAAGGCGGACATGGAATTGTTTTTAGGTTGGCATAGAAGCAAATAGATTAGATAAACGAAAGGAGCATTCACTTTTGTGTGGATGCTCCTTTTAATCTATCAGCTTTACTATCGATCTTACGATAAATCTTGTCAAAAAATAAATAAGTTCTACTAAATCCATGCCAATGTCAATGAAATCGAATTTTTTCATTTTCTTCTTAACTGACTTTCTTGGTTTTCTAAACTCCATAAATAAATCACCTCCATGTTTATTTGTACGAATAGAAGATTGTAAAAGTTCCATTCATTTTCATTTTGTCATTGATGTTTTTTATGGGGGAATAAAATCGGTAGAGTAAGTCCTATATGTATGTTTTTTCACAAAGATAGCTAAAAAGAGGAAATCTTAAATGGATAGGGAAAGATTTTTAACTAACATCTTCATTTTTATTTTTGGTGAATAATTGGCCGTTCTTTCCAGAGTGTACTAATTCATTTGCATGTTCGTATGCTTGGTGAATACAATGATAAATGGAGGATGTATAGCAAGAGGTATTCCACGAAAAACTTCCATTGGAATCAGATGGATAGATGGTAACAATCCAGGTGTAAAATTCATTTTCTATATCTTTTAATCGCCCTTCAAGTGCGATAAGCCAATGAGTAGGGATTGTATGCTTTTGTCCTGAGGTTTCTTTATAATGGTAAAGGTCATTTAATCCGATTGGTATTAATGCCTTTTGATAAAAATCTCTATAATTAGCCCCATTCATTATTTTCCCTCCTTTTTATTAAAAATAGTTATAACTTACTTTATTATATGTTAATAAGCGTCAATATTTCGGATGAAATGTTAAAATTTTTCGAAAATTTTATCTTAAGATTGAAAAAGAGGAGACCCTTTTGGATCCCCTCATTATTATTGAGAATTCCACTCATTTACCTTCTGATCTGACGGAAGAAGTAATGTAAGTAGGCCTAATAATGGCAAGAAACCAGTTAAAATCATTGTGTTTGAAATACCAATCATATCTGCTAAATAACCAATGATTATTGAGCCTATTGCTCCCATGCCGAACGCGAGCCCTACAGTTAAGCCTGCCATCGTGCCGATTTTTCCTGGGACTAGCTCCTGGGCGTATACTACCGTGACAGAGAAGCTCGACATTAAAATAAAGCCTGTAAGTAAGAGTAGAAAAAAAGCAGCATATGGCGGAACAAATGGGATAAGAATCGTTAATGGTGCAGAAATGATCATAGACAGGAATATGATTAGCTTTTTACCAAACCGGTCTGCCAATGGACCACCGAAGAATGTTCCAAGTGCACCTGCAACTAAAAATGTGAAAAGAAAAATTTGAGATTGTTTGATTGAGAAGGAATATGTCTCAATCGTATAAAAGGCATAATAGTTTGTCATTCCAGATATATACCAAGAACGTGCAAAGATTAAGAAGAGGATTAATACTAATGAAAACCATACTGCCTTTGAAAGCCCTTTTTGATTTGCACGTTCTTTTTTGTTTGCTTTTTTTTGCAATACATTTGGTGTTTCTAAAGTTTTTGCATACCAGAAAGCAATATATAGGAGCAGACCTACAGCGACAGCAGCAACAGCAGTAAACCAGGCTGCACCAATTTGCCCTAAAGGGACGAGAATTAATGCAGTAATCAGTGGAGCCATTGCTTGCCCGCTATTTCCGCCTACTTGGTATATGGATTGAGCCAGTCCGCGGCGTGAACCAGCTGCTAAATAGGCAACTCTAGAACCCTCAGGGTGGAAAATAGCAGAACCAAGACCAATAAAAAGAACGGAGATGACAATCCATTCAAAACCTGGTGCAAGTGCAAGGCCAAGTACTCCGCATAATGTAAATGTTAAACCAATTGGTAATGCAAAGGGCATTGGTTTCTTATCTGTCACCATCCCTATCACTGGCTGTAGTATTGAAGAAACCATATTTAACGCAAAAGCGATCAATCCAAGCTGCGTAAATGAAAGTCCCATAGATTTTTCCAATATTGGAAACATAGCAGGAATAATTGCTTGAATGGAATCATTTAAAAGATGACAAACACCAATGATAAATAATATTTTGTAGGATGTTTCACGATTTTGTGCCATTGTACGGGCAATGGCTGCAGTGTTGCTCATTATTCAGGACTCCTTTAAACAAGATTTAAATAAATTTTGGGTCTCTAAATATATATAATACAGGATAACTATCTTTTTCAATATTATTTTGAATATTAAATAATAAATATAAAATAAAAGTCGATCGTTAAATAAGAAGAAGAGCCAAAAGAATTGGCTCTTCTTCTATGATTATTCCTATTTTTTGAGGGGTAAAAAAATATCAACTTGTGTTCCTATATTCACTTTACTTGTCAGGTGAATTTCTCCGCCAAATGACTGGATGATCCTTTTGCATACGACAAGACCAAGTCCTGTTCCAAACTCCTTGGAAGTGTAGAATGGCTGGAATATTTTTCCGAGAGCTTCATCAGGTATCCCTATTCCAGTGTCGGTTATTTTAATATGGCACTTGTTCGGAAGCTCGATCAGCTTAATTGTTAACAAGCCTCCAGCATGCATTGATTCAAAAGCATTTTTTGTTAAGTTAAGCAAAACTTGCTTTAATTGATCTTTCGTGCAATCAATATGAAGCGGCATATCTGGAATCATTGACTGATATTTAATATTGTTTAAATTTGCTTCAGAAATGATTAATGGTTCTATATCAATGATGATTTTTCGCAAATCCATGATTTCTGTTTTTTGAGCGGTAGGCTTCCCTAAAATAAGGAATTCGCTTACAATCTCATTAATTCGGTTAATTTCATCATTAATAACTGAGAAGTAGTATTGATCTTGCTCATTTGTATATTTTTCACTTAAAAGTTGAACAAGCCCTTTAATCCCTGTTAGCGGATTTCGAATTTCATGTGCTGTACTTGCCGCTAAGGTTCCAACAAGTTCAAGCTTTTGAAGCTCATTTTCCTTTTTCTCTTTTGCTGCTTGCCTTTTAAGCATTAAATACTTAATGAAAAGAAATAGAATATGAAATCCAAAAATGATTTGTATAATGACCATAATTGCATTTTTTATTAGTTCATTCAAGTTTCTTTCCGGTACTTCGACTTTAATATTCCAAGCGACCCGATCTATTGGGATTGAAATTGAGCGATCTTTGGATAGTTCACCGCTACCATCCATATTAATATCCATGATCATAGCCCCATTTGGATTGGTGACAGAAAGCTTAGTGTCAGGAGTTAGTACTCTCATAATATTTTGAACATAATCTACTCGCAAATGTGCGATAAGAATGGAAACTACTTGACCACTTCTGTCTAAAACAGGCTTCCCAATTCCAATGACTTTCTGACCGTTTGTCAGCGTTTCCTGATGATCAGAAATAATAAGATCCTTTGTGCGGTTAATTTCCTTTATGTATTCATTATTAGATAAATTTGTATCCTGTAAAAAGGAGTTAGAGCCAGTAATAACTGTTCCATTCGGATTAAGTAAATAGATCCCGCCATATCGTGGGTCCTTCCAATGGGTTTTGAGCAGAAGCGGCTCGAGTTTTTCTGGTGTTTTTGCTACAGTTTCTGCAGTTATCGCGAGTATATCCAATGAAGTTACGGTTTCAGCAATAAATTGATCCCAGCTTTTTTGATGAATGGATGCAACCCAACGTGCTTGCTCTTTCCTCTCTTGATTATCTAGACCAATTGCTTCATTAAAATAATATAAAAGACTGATAAGTGTTGGAATAATAACAATGATAATGTATAAAAAGAAATTATAATTATGTCTTTTCATTTAATAACCCCATATTGTAATTTTAATACCAGTATAGTATATCATTAATAAGAATTTTTCGTTTTATTTTATCAATATATTGAAAAAAACAATAACTTTTCAAAAAAAGCATTATAAATTGACATGTGCGCTTTGTTTTTTTATAATTTATTTAGAATTCAAGATAATTTAATTCATCATTATAAAAAAAAGGATTTGGATAAAGATGAGTTCTGAACAAGTCAACCAATCATTAAAGTTATTTATTGTACTGTCACGGGCCTATCGTGCAGTAAATGAAAATGTGAACAAGCTTATTCAAACATATGGACTTAATCCAACTGAATTTGCGGTTATGGAGCTTCTTTACCATAAGGGAGATCAGCCGCTGCAGCAAATTGGCGGTAAAATTTTGTTAGCAAGCGGAAGTATTACGTATGTAGTTGATAAGCTTGAACAAAAGGGACTGTTAAAAAGAGTGGCCTGTCCAAAAGATAGACGGGTTACGTATGCTCAAATTACGGAGAAGGGCAAGTCCTTTATTGAGGATGTATTTCCGGATCATGCTAAGCAAATTAATATGCTTATGTCTGAACTTTCGGAGGATGAAAAGGAATCAGTGATTACGATTCTGAAAAAGCTGGGATTATCACAGTCAAACTTTGAATAATAACCAGAGTAAAACACGGTCATCGAATGGCTGTGTTTTTAATTTTTATAATTTTGCAGCCTATTGCAGGAAATTATTTGCGGCTGTCGAAATGCTTTAAGTAGGTTTTTAATTAGAGTAATAAGGGGGCAATCGAATGAGTTTTACTAATTATACATATACTCGTCCTAATATGGATGAGATCAGCAGACAATTTGAAGCAGCGATTAAGAAGTTTAGTGAAGCGTCTTCAGCAGATGCGCAAAATCAAGTAATGAAAGAAATCAATGATATTCGAAATGACGTAGGTACGATGTTCAACCTCTGTTATATTCGCCATTCAATTGATACCAATGATGAGTTTTATAAAGCAGAACAGGATTATATGGATGAAATTCAGCCTGTTATTGAAGGGTTTGTAACAAGATATGCTGAAGAACTAGTTAAATCTGCTTTTCGCTCGGAGTTAGAGGAGAAGTGGGGAAGTCAATTATTTGCTTTGGCTGAAGCACAATTGAAGGCTTTCTCACCAGAAATTGTGCCTTTACTGCAAAAGGAAAATAAACTTTCATCTGATTATACAAAATTAATTGCCTCAGCAAAAATTGATTTTGAAGGGGAAGAACGTACGCTTGCCCAAATGGAACCATTTGCAGAATCTACTGACCGTGATGTAAGAAAGCGAGCAAATGAGGCACGCTTCGGATTTTTAGCCGAAAATGAGAATGAGCTTGACCGAATCTATGATGAGCTAGTAAAAGTCCGTACGGAAATTGCTCAAAAACTAGGGTATGATAATTTCGTTGAGCTTGCCTATTTGCGTATGATGCGCACAGATTATGATGCTTCCATGGTGGCGAAATTCCGCGATCAAGTGAAAGAATTTATTGTGCCAATGGCGACAGCGCTAAAAGAACGTCAAAGAGAGCGTATCGGTTTAGATAAGCTGAAATATTATGATGAAGCCTTTAACTTTAAGACAGGGAATGCTGTACCAAAAGGAAGCCCCGAGTGGATTGTTGAAAATGGACAAACCATGTACGATGAGCTTTCTAAAGAAACTGGAGAATTTTTCTCCTATATGAGAGAAGAGGAATTAATGGACCTTGTTGCGAAAAAGGGCAAGGCTGGCGGGGGCTATTGTACATTTATTGAAAATTACAAAGCACCATTTATTTTCTCGAACTTTAATGGGACTTCTGGAGACATCGATGTTCTTACTCACGAGGCAGGGCATGCCTTCCAGGTATATTCCAGCCGCCATTTTGAAATCCCGGAATACAATTGGCCAACGTATGAGGCATGTGAAATTCATTCAATGAGTATGGAATTCTTTACATGGCCTTGGATGGAAAAGTTCTTTAAAGAGGACACAGAGAAGTATAAATTTTCCCATTTAAGCAGTGCATTACTATTTCTTCCATATGGGGTAGCGGTTGATGAATTCCAGCATTGGGTGTATGAAAATCATACGGCTACACCATCTGAAAGAAAGTCTGCTTGGCGTGAAATTGAGAAGAAATATATGCCGCATAAAGATTATGATGGCAATGAATATTTGGAAAATGGCGGTTTCTGGCAGCGCCAAGCACATATTTATAATTCACCATTCTATTATATTGATTATACGCTGGCCCAAATTTGTGCCTTCCAATTTTGGAAGCGTTCAAGAGATAATCAGGAAGAGGCGTGGAAAGATTATGTCCACCTTTGCAGTTTAGGAGGCAGCAAAGCATTTACAGGCCTTGTAAAAGAAGCAAACTTAATTTCTCCATTTGATGAGGGCTGTGTAGAGTCGGTTGTTGGGGTTATTGAAAGCTGGTTAAACTCGGTGAATGATAAAGAATTATAAAAAAAGGTCTGGGAGTGTTCCCAGACCTTTTCCTTATTTAATATGCTTATGGAAGTAACTGAATCTTTATTTCCCCATCCTGAAGAACGGCATGAAGCGGTTGTTCACCATGATGATCGATAATAAAATCAGCTAATTTATCCTCTAATTGATCTTGAATCACTCTTCTTAATGGGCGAGCCCCAAAGGCAGGGTGATATCCAAGCTCAGCTAGCGTTTCCTTCACATCTTCTGTAACCAAAAGCTGGATGTTTTGTTCGTCCAATGTTCCTTGAAGTTCTTTTAGCATCAGCTCGACAATCTCCAGTAAATGTTCCTTTTCAAGCGATTTAAACTCGATAATGCTGTCAAATCGGTTTAAGAACTCTGGTTTAAAGAAATTTCCTAAGGAGTCTAAAATACTAGCTTCTTTCATTACTTCGCTGTTCATCGCAAATCCGACATGAATTTCCTTGTGCTGAACACCTGCATTGCTTGTCATGATAATGACAGTATCTTTAAAGCTGACTGTTCGGCCTTGGCTATCAGTTAATCTTCCATCCTCAAGAATTTGCAGGAACATATGCTGAACATCTGGATGCGCCTTTTCAATTTCATCTAGAAGAATAATGCTATAAGGATTACGGCGAACCTTTTCTGTCAATTGGCCAGCTTCTTCATGTCCAACATATCCTGGCGGTGAACCAATTATTTTTGAAACACTATGCTTTTCCATATACTCACTCATATCGAGGCGAATCATAGTGTCTTTTGAACCAAATAGTTCTTCTGCAAGTGTTTTTGTCAGCTCAGTTTTCCCGACACCTGTTGGACCAACAAATAGGAAGGATCCAATCGGACGATTTTTTGCTTTTAACCCGGCACGGCTTCTGCGGATTGCCTTTGTTACTTTTTGAACCGCTTCTTGTTGTCCAATTACCTTTTGTGACAGATTTGCCTCAAGATTTTGCATTTTCGCTTGCTCATCATCCATTAGCTTGCCAACAGGAATTCCAGTTTTCTTTTCAATGATTTCCTGAATATGTTTGACTTCAACAACTGGACGTGAGGAATGATCCTTTTTGTTTAAGGCTTTCTCAAGCTTTATTTCTTCTTCACGAAGTTTAGCTGCTTCCTCGTATTTTTCTTCTTTTAAAACAATCTCTTTTTGCTTACTAATTTCATTTAATCGTTCTTCAATTTGTTCGGATGGTGTAGTGTCAGAAATTAGATTAAGCTTAGAGCCTGCTTCATCCATTAGATCAATCGCCTTATCAGGAAGGAACCGATCCTGAATATAGCGGCTGGACAATTGGACACAGGCACGAATGGCCTCATCTGTAAAGGCTACTTCATGATAATCTTCGTATTTTGATTGAAGACCTTTAAGAATGTTTATGGCTTCCTTTTCAGTTGGCTCCTGTACATAGACTGGCTGGAATCGGCGCTCAAGCGCAGGATCTTTCTCAATTTGGCGGTATTCTTTTAAGGTAGTTGCCCCAACAACTTGAAGTTCTCCTCTTGCTAAGGCAGGTTTAAGAATATTTCCGGCATCCATTGATCCTTCGGCAGAGCCCGCGCCTACTAGTAAATGAATTTCATCAATAAAGAGAATAATATTCTTTCTTTCTTGTAATTCACTAATTAATTGTTTCATTCTTTCTTCAAATTGACCGCGAATACCTGTATTTGCAACTAGAGAAGCCACATCAAGCAAATAGACTTCCTTGTTCAATAGTTTTTTCGGTACTTTTCCTTCTGAAATAAGCAGAGCAAGTCCTTCAGCAATTGCTGTTTTCCCAACACCAGGTTCTCCGATTAATACAGGATTATTTTTATTTCTTCTATTTAATATTTCAATTACACGGCTGACTTCCTCGTTCCGCCCGATGACAGGATCAATTAAGCCTGAACCTGCTAGCTGAGTTAAGTTCCGTCCAAATTGATCAATAAAACCTCCAGAGCGCTTATTGTTCTTTTTATTTTCCGTTGAACGCTGATTTTCTATTGAACCTTGAGAAGGCATCATTTGTTGAAAGAAATGTTCAAATGGCATTTGATTGAAGTTTGAAAAGCCGCTCAAATTAGAACCAAAGGAGGTGCCAATCTTAGTTTTTTCTTCTTGATAGCAGCTTTGGCAAAGAAGTAGATTATTCTCTATTCCGTTCATGTTTACTCTAAATTTAATATTGGCTTCGTTTTGCTGACATTTTTGACAAAGCATTTGAAAACCCTCCTATAATATTTGACTTTGACTATATTTGACTTTATGAACTCATTATACTTTGACCTTTTTTGACTTTCAAGTATTTTGTTTTGGAAATGATTTCAAAATGAAAAAGCTCGTCTTAGTTTGATCTTATGTTCATATATTGGTTGGGAAGGAGGAGATTTTAGTGAAAACAAACTGGGGTGCAGCCTGTCAAATTGCTGCCGTCTATGTAGGGACGGTAGTCGGTGCCGGGTTTGCAACTGGTCGGGAAATTGTTGAATTTTTTTCTCGGTTTGGATTTATCGGTTTCATATCAATTTTAATGAGTGGTTATATATTTATTTTTCTCGGTTCGAAGGGAATGAGAATAGCAGCTCGTATTCAGGCAACATCCTATCAGGAATTATATGAATATTTATTTGGAAGGTTCTTTGGTTCAATCATAAATGTACTCATGCTGTTGATGCTGTTAGGTGTATGTGCTGTGATGCTAGCCGGAGCAGGTGCGGTATTTGAGGAGCAATTGGGACTTACGAAGAGTCTAGGAATATTTTTAACGATTGGATTATCCATTATTGTTATGGTCGTTGGGATTAAAGGCTTGTTTGCAGTCAATACGTTTGTTGTTCCAATGATGATAGCGTTTAGTTTTTTTCTTATGATTCTCTCAATGAAGCTTCCTAACTTTATGGAACAGCTATTATTTATCCCCTTTGCTGAAGATGGCTGGAAAGCAGTTGTTGCTCCTTTTTCATATGCTGCCCTTAATTTAACATTAGCCCAAGCTGTTTTAGTGCCGGTAGCAGCAGAAATAAAGGATGATCGGACCATTAAGTGGGGAGGAATTCTTGGAGGGGGAGCTTTAACGATCATTCTTATTTCAACTCATATGACATTAGTGATGCTCCCGAATCTTGAAAGCTACGATATTCCGATGGGAGTCATAATGAGGACGGCTGCTTCTTCATTTTTCTGGATTTATGTATTAATTATATATGGGGAAATATTTACATCGGTTATTGGGAATGTGTTTGGGGTTGAACGGCAGGTGAGAAAGTATATATCAATTCCGAGTATTGTCACAGTTATGATTATATTTGTCATTTGCTATTTCATCAGTTTTATTAATTATGGGACATTACTATCTTACTTGTATCCTCTTTTCGGTTATATAAGCATTATTTTTATTGTTTTATTATGGATGAAGCCTTTTGAAGAAAATAAAGACCCGAAATAGTTCGGGTCTTTATCCTAAAGTGTCTAGCGTGAGCAGCCTACCCCCGACGTAGGTGTGATCGAGGTGCTTGCACATTTCTTTATTCAGCTTTACCTGCGGCAATTGTTTTACCCATTTGCAGGAAAGCATCTTTGTAATCTGAATCTTTTTTCGTGAAAATCGTAAATTTAAAAGGCTTCTCTACGTTTTTAATCATATATGCTGTAACGATATCCTCATCCGTTGAAGTTTCCATTGCGATCGAATCCTTAAAGAAATCTTCACTTGGCACTTCAATGGTTTCTACTTCTTCGTTGACTGCAGCAAGCTGTGCTTTTGTGTTTTCAACAATTGTGTCCCATTGCATATCAGTTGGGAGCATTTCTATTCTCATAAATACTTGCCCATCTTCAGATAAATATAGGCTATCTTTATTAGGCTCCTCTGCAGTTAGTTCATATCCAGGAAGCACATATAATGAATAATTCTGATTATCGCTTTCCTTTAGAATAGCAGTTTCTTCTTTCTTTTCACCATTCTCCTGGTATTGAAGCTTTTGTTCGGAGCTTCTGGAACTTACATCTTCATTATTTTCATCTAAGCCTGATTCAGCATTTTGGTTTTCGTCTGATTCATTATTATTTGTTGCTTGATTTTCATTTTGCTCAACCTGTTCAACGTCTTCGGTTGAGGTAGCTCCATTTGATCCGTTGTTATTGTCCTCACTTGTCCCGCATCCAGTAAGAATGACCCCAAGTATACCTGTTAAAAGAAACCATTTTGCAATTATTTTCATCTTGTTTACCTCCCGTTGTGACAATTCAATCTTTCAAAAGAGTAGACTTAAAATGTAACAAAAGAGTTACAATGCTTGTCCCCCTATGATTCATACATTAACATTCCTGCATTTATTCAACAACCTATTTTCATAAATAAGTACTAATAGAACGGAAAAATGAGAAATAATAGTAAATCAAATAGTAAGTGGGAAACAATAACGAGCGGCATGCTCTTCTTCCATGAATATAGAAAGCCCCAATAAATCCCTGCAATGAAAGCTGCGAATGCGAGTATCCAGTGTGTGGAGTATAAATGAACAGACGCATAAAGTATGGATGACAGGAAAATACCAGCAGGAATCGATGTAAATTTCAAAAGTCTTTTTTGGACAAAACCTCGCCAAAAAATTTCCTCTCCGGGTACAGCAATTAATATGAGAACAATGTAATGCCAAAGCAAAGTAGGTGAATATCGTCCATATAATTTAGAAATTTCTTTTGTAAAAGGGAGATTCAGCAGCTCAAATAAGCTGTTCCCAACCCAAAATATACCGTATAGAAGAATTCCTGATAGGGCTCCATATAAAATATAGGAAAAAAATGACAATTGATCCTCTACTTCTTCATTTAAAATGGAATAACTTATTAAAAACAAAAGTGACGCTGTGAAAATATACCAAAATACAGCTTTGTCTTGAAAAGTAAAATACATTAATACATGTGCTAATAGTAACCCGATTATAAGTCGAAAATCGGTTGTAAGTTTCTTCAACCGTACAAACCCCTTTCTAATACTCCTCCTGTGCAAGTTAGAACCTCTATTTTTCTGTGTTAACATTCCTATTTTAACAAAAAGAAAACTTGAAATGGAAGGGAAAAGGTCATTCGTGAAATTTCCAACATTAAAATGGTCAAAAAATGTTCATCCTATTAATGAATTGAAAGGGGTGAGAACGTGACGAGAAATAAACGTGAAAAAGAACGTGCTTGGACAGTAAGAAAGCAAGAACAAAACCCTCATGGGAAGGTAAAATCTTTAAAAGAGCTTTCTCGTGATAAGGAGTAGATTGCAAAGCTTGCTATAAAAAATAAAAAGCAGCGTAATGCTGCTTTTTATTAGAATTTTGTATGCGTTTTCAAACCATTTTACAAAGAAGCCTCTTTAATTACTTTATAGTTTTTATGATTAACGACCGTTCGTTGTTCCAGTTCAAGATCGCGGTAATTATCCATATAGGATAAATCGACAATAACAGAATTTTCGTTTACCTTCTCGACAATCCCTTGTAAACCTTCACGAAATTCAATGATGTTGCCAACCTCTGCTCTCTTCAAATGCCTCTCTCCTTTTCATCATTAGTTCAATAAAATGATTACTAACAGTTTGCACTAATTTTATTCATTCGTAAAGAATAATGTGTTTTTTTGTATTATTTTTCAAAATCCTGACAAAATTTTGCTCATACGGAAGATATTAATTTCAAGAAAGAGGGGTTACACGTTAATGAAATTGCGATAAAATGAAGTGTAAATATATATGTAAAGGTGTATAGAAATGAAAGAAGAACACATACAAGAAGTATTGGATAAATTAAAGAACGGTGAGCTGACGGAATACTATGTTTCTAAGGAGGATTTTCTTCCTGTTCGAAATGTGCTTGTTAAACGGGCAGATTTTAAAAATTTCAGGGGAATCGCTAAAAGGGGTGGAGCTGTCCTCTATAGATATATGGAAACACCGCGGAGTTAATAAGTTGTTCTAATGGAAAAGACACTGCCAGCAGATTATGATGCTATCTTTAGCCGTCATGATCATTATAGGAAATGAAGCATTGGCTGTTGTTACTGCAATTGGTGCAACATTAACTAGATTAGGTATATTGGCGTTTGTTTGAAATATATGAAGAATTGGAAAGTATAAAAAGGAGAGAGCACCTAGGATTTTTATCTAGGTGTTCTCCTTTTTTTTCCTATCGTAAATAATTGTATTTTTAATTTTCAAAAAAGGAGAAAATACTATATATTAATGTTAGTGGAAAAATAATCCTACTAGGAGGGACTATGAAAGACTTAGAAAATCTTCAAGCGGAAATTAGAAAGGTAATGATAGGAAAAGAAAAAGAGGTTGAACTTTTTGTTATTTCATTATTATTTAACGGTCATATTTTAATGGAAAGTGTACCTGGAACCGGAAAAACAATGCTGGCTAAAACATTTGCGAACACAATGAATGGGGCATTTTCAAGAATTCAATTTACACCAGATGTATTGCCAAGTGATGTAACTGGAATCCAATTTTTTAATCCAAAGAAACAGGAATTTGAATTTAAACCCGGTCCGATTATTGCTAATGTTGTCCTTGCGGATGAAATCAACCGGGCTACTCCAAGAACACAATCGAGTTTGCTTGAGGTGATGGAGGAAAAGCAAGTGACTATTGATGGACATACGATCCCTGTTTCTGATCCATTTATGGTTATAGCAACACAAAACCCCGTTGAATCACAGCAAGGGACATTTCCACTGCCGGTCGCCCAATTGGACCGTTTCTTTATGAAGCTATCGATGAGATATCCAACCTTTGAGGAAGAGCGGGAAATGCTCCAAATCTCTAGGAGGGGGAATCAAGCTAAAGAGGTGTCGGCAATAGTAACAAGTGTCGACATTGAAAAAATGAGAAACCAAGTAAAAGAAATTAGCGTAAATGATGAGGTTGAATCCTATTTACTTCAGATTGTAAGAAAGACGAGAGAACATCCTTCGATTGAATTAGGTGTCAGTCCGAGAGGAGCATTAGCCTTAATGAAGGCAGCTCAGGGAAAAGCATTTTTAGAAGGAAGGACATATGTGATACCCAATGACATTAAAGAGATGATTCCATATGTTTTAAGCCATAGGATTTTCTTAACGACTGAAGGGTCACTGACAAAAACGCCTGAAAAAGTTCTTGAAGAAGTGATTGAATCAGTCCCAGTTCCAGTTGAAGCAGGAGCTTAATATGGAATGGGAAAAATATTCAGTAGAAGATAATTCTTTATCGATTACAGGGGTATTGGCCACAATTTTATTTTTTGCTAGTTTCTATTTTCAATCCTGGCTTGTTTTCTTAACCGCGGTAATGATATTGATTTTCATCTTTGCTAATTCATTTTATTTAAAACATATAGGTAAACATCTTTATTTTGAAAATACGTTACAGAGAAATAAATTTTTCCCGGAAGAAAAAGGGGAGTGGGTGTTAACGTTTGCAAATAAAGGATATCCAATTATGAAAGGGAATGTACGTATTTATTTTGATGATAATGTCGAACCAATAGATGGATTTGGGCAGAAGAGGTCCGGACAATTTGAGTTAAATATCCCTTTTTCACTGAATTATAATCAGATTAGTACGCTTAAGATTCCTTTTACAACGAGAAAAAGAGGAGTTGCGAAGATTAGAAGAATCGAATGGCATATCCCGCATTTTTTCGGTCTTGGAGAAACGGTTTTGGAATATAAGAGCTTAGTCATGCAAGAGGCTCTCATTTATCCATTGCCAATCCCGGTCATAAATATGCGTTCATTCCTTTCCGCTCGTCCTGGGGAATCATTTGTTTCACATTCTTTATATGAGGATTACTTATCACCTGCTGGTACGAGAGAGTATGTATATTCTGATAGCTTCAAAAGAATCAATTGGAAGGCAAGTGCGAAAATGCAAACATTGCAGACAAAAGTTTTTGATAGTGTTGCAGAGGTGGGCTGGCATTTGTCGCTTAACTTAGCAGATAAACACGCGATTACGAATAAGCTCGAACAATTATTAAGCAGTGTGGCAGAATTGGCTTATTTTTTTACGAAGCAAAATATCCCGTATTCTCTTTGTATTAATATGCGATTCGCAGGGACAATCCCTTTTTACTATATTCCTGCTGGCTCAGGCAAAGAGCAGCTGCAAAAAGTTCTTGAGGCGCTGGCAATAGTTGATCAACAACCATCTATTTATCCTTATGAAAAAATGCTGTCTTTTTATTATCATCACTTGGCCCCCCAGCCTTATCATATTCACGGGGGGGAAAGTTCACCCCGTTCGGAGGAATTATTCAGCTTAATCCAAAAAAGAGGAGCAACCCTGTTAGAGCTTTATCCGAATGACAAGGATGCGGTGCTTAAGTTAAAGCAATCCCTAGTGTATGAGGGGGTGGCGAGATGATAAAGAGCATTTGGAATGTAATGTACTTACTTATTATCGAAATTATTTTTGGTGCACTTGTCTTTTTTGCGTTAAATGCTTTAGATGGAAATAAAGTGTCGCTTCTTTTCTATTTTATTATCATGATCACCAGTTGCCTTGTTTTTCTCTTTTTGCTGGAAATGTTTAAAGAGAGGGGAAAGCTGCTATTTTTTGTTCTTTTGTTACCTGCTATGTTAATCGTGTGGCATTCCCTGGGGGTTCCCATCTTTTTTAGCCTTCTCATTAGTTTCTTAGTGTTTTGGCGGACAATATCCCATGTGAATGAACAAGATAAACAAAATCAGGGAAAATGGTTATTATTTTCAATTCTCCTTGGGGTATTTATCCTTTTTATGGGGGGAGCGTCTTCTCCTGCAAACATAGCAGCCATTGGTGGTTTGATGATCACTCAAGTATTATTTATTATCATCGGTGGATTTCTAAGGCGCTGGCTTGATGTAGATACGAAAATTAAAAACAAAAAGCAATTTTTTCTCCCCTTCTTATCGATTATCTTATTTATAGGGACAGCCGGATTACTTATTACCGTTGGGAGAAATGTATTTAAAGCACTATTTTTTTCAGTGCTAAATCTAGGAGTTTATATCATTACGTTCATTGCAAAGCCTTTTTTTAACTGGGCGGAATCACAGGACTGGTCGAAAAAGATTGCCGAGCTGATAGACAGCGAAGAACAAGAAGCATCAGAAGAAACACCTATTGAGCTGGATGAACTAGGGCAGAATGCTTTTCTAGATCCTACAGTTATTGCAACCATTCTTTTTATTGCTATCCTTCTATTCTTCTTTTTCTATATTTATAAAAGGAATAGGAAGAAAATAAACGAGGGTGACATGGGTCCAGTTGCTGGTTTTTTTACTGAGAGTTCTTTTATGAAAGACAGGACAGGTATTTTTCAAAATAGGAAGAGAATCCCGCCGACAGATTCGATTCGTAAAGAAATATTTGCTCTTGAACGTTTTGCTAAAAAGCTGAATTTAGGAAGGCAATCATATGAATCACTATCGGAATGGATGAATCGAGTCGGAATGCTTGATACGAGTGACATCATTTCTGTTTATGAAAAAGTGAGGTATGGTGGTTTTCATTATACAAAGCAGGAAGAAACACACTTTCTCAAGAGAATCGAAGAGAAGAAACGCGAGTTAAAAGAAATTAGAAAAACCTCTAAGAAACCTATATAAACATAGGAAGTGTATTACGTGTGAGATTTTTTATACATGAAATAACAATCATTGGAAAAAATAATACGTGAAGTATGGATATATGTGTACATACACGTATCCATAAAGAAGAAAAGGAGTTTGATCGAAAATGGTTGAAAAACAATTTACTGTAACAGCAGATACTGGTATTCATGCTCGTCCAGCAACATTATTAGTACAGACAGCAAGTAAGTTTAATGCTGATATACATTTAGAATATAAAGGGAAAACTGTTAATTTAAAATCAATAATGGGTGTTATGTCTCTCGGTATCGGTCAAGGTGGAGAAATCAAGATTTCTGCTGATGGCAGTGATGAGCAGGAGGCGATTGCCGGCATAGAAGAAACATTGAAAAAAGAAGGATTGGCAGAATAATGAGCTTCTTAAATGGAATAGCTGCTTCAAGTGGAATTGCCATTGCAAAAGCCTATCGATTAGTCGAACCGGATCTGTCTTTTGAGAAAAAAAACATTAAAGATTCTACAGAGGAAATTGCACGCTTTCAATCAGCTCTATCAGCTTCTAAAAGTGAACTGGAAGTTATCCGTGATAATGCACTTAAAAAACTAGGTGCAGATAAAGCTGCAATTTTTGACGCACATTTACTCGTATTGAGTGACCCAGAGCTTATACATCCAATTGAAGATAAAATAAAAAATGAGCAAGTAAATGCTGAGTATGCGTTAAAAGAAACGGCAGATATGTTTGTGATGATGTTTGAACAAATGGAAAATGAATACATGAAGGAACGGGCGGCAGATATTCGTGATGTAACAAAGAGGGTGCTTTCTCATTTACTTGGTGTTCAAATAGTTAATCCAAGTTTGATCGCAGAGGAGGTTATCATCATTGCTGAAGATCTAACGCCATCTGATACAGCTCAGTTAAATAGACAATTTGTCAAAGGATTTGCTACCGATATAGGAGGAAGAACATCTCACTCAGCTATTATGGCACGTTCTTTAGAAATCCCTGCTGTAGTAGGTACGAAGGAATCTACAAAAGTCATTCAAAATGGGGACTTACTTATAGTAGATGGATTAAAAGGGCTTGTTCATATTAATCCGACACCTGAGGCAGTTGTTGAATATGAGAAAGAATTAAGAAATCATGAGATTCAGAAAACAGAGTGGGCGAAACTTATTCATGAAAAATCGTTCACGGCTGATCAATCCTTTGTTGAACTTGCCGCCAATATTGGAACGCCTAATGATCTTGAAGGTGTAATTAATAATGGCGGGGAGGGTATCGGACTTTATCGAACTGAATTTTTATATATGGGGAGAAGTCAGCTGCCGACGGAAGAAGAACAGTTTGAGTCGTATAAGTCAGTATTAGAAGGGATGTCCGGAAAACCTGTAGTTGTTCGAACACTTGATATTGGCGGAGACAAAAAACTGCCTTACTTAAACCTTCCTGAAGAACTGAATCCTTTCTTAGGTTTTCGTGCTATTCGTTTATGCTTGGAGCAGCAGGACATGTTCCGTACCCAATTGCGAGCATTGCTACGAGCAAGTTCATATGGCAATTTAAAAATTATGTTTCCGATGATTGCAACCCTTGAAGAATTTCGTGAAGGAAAATCCATTTTAGAAGAAGAGAAGCAGAAGTTAGTAAGTGAAGGGGAGAAGGTCAGTGATCATATTGAGGTTGGCATTATGGTTGAAATTCCCTCAACTGCTGTATTAGCCGACCAATTTGCAAAGGAAGTTGACTTCTTTAGCATTGGAACGAATGATTTAATTCAATATACAATGGCTGCTGATCGGATGAATGAAAGGGTCTCCTATTTATATCAGCCATACAATCCGTCAATATTGCGTTTAATTAAAATGGTTATTGATGCTGCTCATCAGGAAGGAAAATGGGCTGGTATGTGTGGGGAGATGGCTGGTGATGAAATGGCTATCCCGTTGTTATTAGGACTCGGACTAGATGAGTTTTCAATGAGCGCTACTTCCATATTAAAGGCACGTTCGCAAATTCGGAATCTAAATAAAAAAGAGATGGAAAAGCTTGCTGCAGATGCTTTAAAAATGAAAACAGCTGATGAGGTTTTACGTGCTGTGAAAAAAATTTAATAATTAGTTTATTTTTAGGTTTAATGATTTAAAAAACCGGGTATTGATTAAATAAGCACTTATATTGAACATGTAAGCTGCTCTAACAATTTCCCCCTTTTTAAACTGACTCATAAAAGTCAGTTTATTTTTTTGTGATTTTCAGGTTTATCTATCATCTGAAAAGGAAAAGGTAGGAAAAAGGAGGAGAATACATGAGCAGAAAAGCGGTTCGCTATCTTCAATTGATCTTCATCTCATTTTCGCTTGCGATTACGGGCTGTTCAATTAGCAGTCAGGATTCGATTGTAAATAGTCATGCAGAAGCTTTTTTGACTAAAAATAATGAACTGCAATTTCGGTTTAAGATTAATGAAAAAATTTTAAATGGCAAAGAAGTTTACAAAGTAAAGGTTTCGATTCATAATGACCGACTTGCATCAGCATTAGGCATGAGCGAAATCGTGTATGGTGCAAGTGCTAACTTAAAGGGTGAGTACATCGAAGTCGATAATAAAAATAATTTTATCTTTATGACCCCTATTCCTTTAATAAAGGATTTGCATGTTTATGAAATTGAAGAGATGATAATCAGTAAAGATGCGGTGTCAGTGGAGGTATATAATGATGAGGAAGTTTTCGCAAAGGCTTTTTTAACAAATTTTTCTTCACAGTTGTAGTGTTTAATTCAATACATAAGGAAATACTAAAAAAGCGCATGAAATATGGAGAAGGACTAGGCTGCTTGCCTAGTCTTTTTTTGATGCAACAGTCATTCGATTTAAATGTGAAACAATGCTAGAATTAAAGAGAAAGTTCAGATATTTACAAAGAAAATCAGTTTACCGTTTGAAAAGGGGAATCTTTATACTACAAATTGAAAATACAATTATTGGTTTCGTTGGCACTGGGGTAATGGGAAAGAGTATGGCAGGTCACCTGCTAAATGCGGGATTTCCATTAGTTGTTTATTCCCGGACGAAAGACAAGGCAGAGGAATTGCTTGCTAAAGGGGCTACGTGGGCAGCATCTCCAAAAGAGGTAGCTGAAAAGGCGAATATTATTATTACAATTGTTGGATATCCTGCTGATGTGGAAGAAGTGTATTTAGGGGAAAATGGCATTATCCCTAATGGAAAGGAAAATACTTATGTAATTGATATGACGACCTCCACTCCTACACTTGCGAGTAAAATATATACTGAAGCGAAAAAGAAAGGAATATTCGCATTAGATGCACCAGTTTCGGGCGGGGATATTGGTGCAAAAGAAGGAAAGCTCTCTATTATGGTCGGCGGAGATAAAGAGGTCTTTCTTGCAATGGAGCCAGTATTTAAACACTTAGGTACAAATATTGTTTATCAAGGCAAGGCAGGTTCCGGACAGCATACAAAAATGTGTAACCAAATTGCGATTGCTTCTAATATGATCGGTGTTTGTGAAGCTGTTGTATATGCGGAAAAAGCAGGCCTGAATCCTGACACCGTTCTTAAGAGTATTTCAACAGGTGCTGCTGGGAGCTGGTCTTTATCGAATTTAGCACCGAGAATGATAAACGGGAATTTTGACCCAGGTTTTTATATTAAACATTTTATTAAAGATATGAATATCGCCCTGCAAGAAGCTGATGCAATGGGCTTGGAAACTCCTGGACTCGCTCTGGCGAAAAAAATGTACTCAGAGCTTGCTGAAATAGGGGAGGAAAATAGCGGAACACAAGCATTGTATAAATATTGGGATCGATAAGGAATAATCATCCCCCTATTCAACAATAATATAAATGATTATTACAAAAGGGGGATTTATGATGGCAAAAAAGTCAAAAAAAGATGATCCTAAGCAAAAAAATAAAAAAGGCTTTGACTCAGCTGTACTGGATACAGAATTCTCACATGAATTCGGAAGTGCAGCAGCAAATAAAATGCATAAAGAGAAAGCAAAGAAAGAAAAAGCTTCAAAAAATAATGGCAAATATGAAGGACAATAAAAATGGTGAGCGAATGGCTCACCATTTTTATTATTTGATTTCTCATTGTGAATATAGGAAAAAGTATATATAGTAAAACTTAACACTTCCAATAAAATGGTATAATAGTAGTGTTAATAAATTAGAAATGTTGAGTATAATAAAGGGAGCTATAAAGATAGTTAATATGGTTCAGTCCTTTTCCATTCTTTATCAGCTTATTTTATATTTGTTTTTGGAGGTTATGCAGTGGAAACAATCTTAGAAAAACAGCCATATGAAGAAAGAAAGGAGTACGGTGGGTTCTGGATTCGGTTTGCAGCTTATTTAATTGATGCAATCATTGTTGGGATTCCTCTTGGAATTATTTCAGTCATTATTTATATGCTATTTATTCTTCCAACAGGTGCATTGGAATTGTATGCAGATCCAGCATATTACAATCAAGACATATCGGATGAACAGGCATTATTATTTTTAGGGTCTTATCTTGGCGCAACTGTCGTTACGATCTTGCTTTGTTGGATTGTAGCTATTGCATATTTTGCTGGATTACATGCATCTAAGTGGCAGGCGACAATCGGAAAAAAGCTTCTTGGTTTAAAAGTAACAGACCTGCATGGAAATCGAATATCTTTCTGGAGATCCTTAGGTCGATATCTAGCCCTTTCCTTTTTATCTGGGATCTTTTGTATCGGATTTATTATTGCTGCTTTCACAGAAAAGAAACAGTCTCTTCACGATTTAATTGCAAGTACGATCGTAATAAAAGGATAATTCATTTGTTAAATTAATCCATTTGGAAATGCTGCGCTGATTATTACAGTGCAGCATTTTCATTTTTCTAGTAAAAGTGAAAGAAAACAATCTTAATCATATAAAAATTTTTTATCAAAAATAATTTTTCGTGATATAGTAGTAGGTATAACTGACCATTACATACATAGGAAGGGCGAAATAGAAGTGGATCCTAAAAAAGGAATTTTATTAGAAAGCGGTACAAATGAATTAGAAATAGTAGAGTTTGGAATTGGGAAAAATAAGTTTGGTATAAATGTAATAAAGGTAAAAGAAATTATAAATCCTGTTTCTATCATTCAAGTGCCTCATGCACACAAAAATGTTGAGGGAATTATTGAACTGCGTGGGGAGGTACTTCCAGTAGTCAATGTGGCAAATGCGTTAGGGTTCCCTTCATCAGAAAGTCCTGAGCAGGATAAATTTATTGTTGCTGAGTTCAATAAGCAGAAAATAGTTTTTCATGTACACAGTGTAACCCAAATCCATCGTATTTCATGGGGGCAAATCGAAAAGCCGTCGGAAATGTACCAAGGCCCAGATAGTCAAATTATCGGTGTCATTAAGCTAAACGGTGAAATGATCCTTCTGCTTGACTTCGAAAAGATTGTTGTGGAAATTAATCCGGAAACAGGTATTAATGTTCAGCAAGTACAAAAGCTTGGAAAGCGTGAAAGATCGAATAAACGACTTATTGTCGCAGAGGATTCTCCATTGCTGAGAAAATTATTACACGATACATTAAGAGAAGCTGGTTTTCAATACATTGAGTTTTTTGAGAATGGACAGGATGCACTGCATTATTTAGAAAATTTAGTACAATCCGGGAAGAATATTACTGATGAAGTACAGTTAATTATTACAGATATTGAGATGCCACAAATGGATGGTCACCATCTAACAAAACGAATCAAGGATAATTCTTCATTATCTAAGGTCCCTGTCATTATTTTTTCTTCCTTAATTACAGATGATCTTCGTCATAAAGGGCAAATGGTTGGAGCTGACGCACAAGTCAGCAAACCAGAAATTGCGGAGCTTGTATTATTAATTGATCAAATCGCACTTTAAATATATAAACGCTAGGAAGTTGTTAAAGCTTCCTAGCGTTTTTTATATTGTTCAATCAATTAATTAAAAGTAGCTCTCACCTAGCTTTTTGAAAACAGGTTTTTCATATGGACGTTTATTATTTTTATGGAAATCACTATTTTCTTTTAGACCAGTGTAGGTCATCAATAATTTTTTCCCTTGGGTTAGTGATAGGGAAGACCTCGGATTTCTTACATATTCATTTAACTTTCCTAAATGCGGCAATTGCTCAAAGTCCATTTTTGTAGGGGGTAAATGAAATGAATAATTCCCACATTCAACAAGGACATCTGATTGCTGCTGGCTATATTTTGGGTTACTAGAAAAATGAAGGCCAATCTTTTTGGCTTTTCCTTCTCTAATTAACTTCAATAATGCCTCTTGCTTAAGTTTGTACAAAAATTTTGGATTAGGTGCCGTTTTTGCATGGCGGTTAACGGTGAAGATTGCTTGAGAGAGGTTTTCTACCGTTGGGCGCAGATGGGGGTGTTCATTGTTATCGGCTTTCAATATGAAAAGCTCCTTTCCGAAAATTACAGGGGTATAACATATTATACCCCTATTTACCTAGTAAAGAAAATAGTAAAAGTAAGTTTAACCAGATATTTTCTTTACAGATACAGAAGGTTTTTCAATTGAAGTACTCCTTATTTTTTTTAGTAAGAATAGGAGTACAAAACTTCCTAACAAACAAGTGGAAATACCTGCACCGATCATTACAGCTGCTACACTTGCCAATTTTGCAAGTAATGCTCCTACTGCTGGTGCAATTAGCATCGAGAAAGTTTGAATAGACATGGCTGCAGCAGAAACTCTTCCCATCATTTGTTTTGGAGTTTCCGATTGTAGTACATAGCCATAAGGAACGGCTTCCCCAGAACCAAGCAGTCCTAGTAAAAATGCGCCACCTACCCACATGAATAATGGCAAATCTAATATACCCATGCTTCCGAAGCCAATAGCAATAATTAAGGTCCCGCTAAAGACAGAGGTGCCAGACATTAGATGGATGGGCTTTTCCTTCCAATTGGTCCAGTATCCTAATAGTACAGATCCAACGACACTTCCAAGTCCAACTCCGCTAATGAGCAAACCGAAAGTTCCTTCCGAAAATCCTAAGTCTTTTGCGATAAAAACAAATAGACCATCATAAAGAAAGATGATGAAAAATGCAGCAGAAGAAAGAATAATAGATACTTTCAGCAAACGTGTTTGCGCAATATGTCTAATTCCTTCAGTCAAATCTCTCCAGTAGCTTCCCTTATTTGTTTCTACATTTGGTAATTGCTCTGTGGTTTCATCTAGTTTCGGCATAGTTAATAAGAAGAGGATGGCAATAAAAAAGCCGATTGCTTCAAATATGAAAGGGCTTTTCACGCCGAATAATGCGATTATCCCTCCGCCAAGTGCCGGGCCAATAATTTTCATTGTATTAACGGATAATTGACTAAGAGTAACCGCTTCAGGAAGCTCGTCATCTGGCACCGTCATTCGAATGCTGCTTTGCCTTGCTGGATCATAAAGAGCTGCGACCGTTCCTTTTAAGAATACAAATACTAAGAGAATGTAAAGATTTGGAGAGAAAAAGAGACCGCCTACAAAAAGAATTCTTAATAGCAAGCAGACAATCATAATCGGCTTCTTTGGCATACGATCAACAAAGACACTGGCAAAAGGACCAACGATCACCCATGGAAGTCCGATTACTATGATTACTGAAGCAATCGCAGATGCATCAAGTCCCCAGTTGTAAGCAACGATTACCTGTATGGCAACGAAATCAAGCCAGTTTCCTAGATCTGAAAATACTTGTGCCCCGAACAATGAACGAAATGAACGAATTTTAAGTGGCTTAAACATCCCAGCTTTCATACATCACTTCTCCTTATTTTCTTTAATTGCCTTTCTTCTTCTTGTTAAAATCTTATCAACATTTCCATTAAGATCCTGTCCCTCTGGTAAATCATTCGTCTGGAGTGCGTGAATGGCTTCATCAATCCATTTAATTTCTGCTTCTAAGCGTATTTCTGCAAAACGAATGGCTAAAGCGCTGAATTTACTTACAAAGGAAATGCCGTTACTTGGCCACTCTTTAACAAATCCTAGAATATCCTCCGTCTCTCCTCTTCTTTTTCGTAAATGTCCAATTAAGATGGTGGAATCCAAATCGTCATGCCAGGTTGACATTTTCATAAACAGCTCATCTTTAACTACAGGATATGCTGGAGAAATAAGCAGCCAATTTTCTAATTCCTCCCATCCTTTTGGAGTGAGCTCATATAATTTCTTTCTTCTCCCATCCTCCTCTTGGTCAAGGGTAAAGATGAACCCTTCTTCTTCGAGCTTTCTTAATTTTGGATAAATGCTGCCGTAGCTCATTCCCCAATAAAGGCTAGCTGCTTTATGTTCGAATTCTGATTTAATATCATATCCTGTGCTCGGCCAATAACTTAAAACTGCCAGCAGCGTGTGTTCAACAGACAAGATAAAATTTCCTCCTTATATATCATAATGATATAACAGCGTGATATATCATTATGATATATTGAACGACAGGAAAAATCAACCAAAAGAGGAGTCTATAAGAAAAAAATTTGGCATTAAATAGTAGCAATTTTAGAAACTGTCGATGTGTTTTTTGTCGTTTTATATTATAATAAGGGAAATGTACTTGAATTTTGTAATAATAGTGAATTATTTGTCTGAATGCTCAATATAAGTTTTCAACCAAGACGTACATAGATGCATTCCAATAAATTGGAATGAAGTCAATAAGGATGATTTGATGGAAAATATGAAAGAAATATTATCTAGAGAGTTAAATAATGAAAAAATTAGCAATAAAATTGAAAGAATTATTTATGATATTATTCTAAAACATATTAAAGATTTGATTTTTATTATGAAAGTTGAAAAAGGACCTTCATTCCGTTATTTGTTTGTTAATGAACCAGGGATTAGACATGCTACATTATCAAGCGGTTTTATTGGCAAGACTCTTAATGAAGTTCTCTCAGAAGAGGTTGCTTCCTCTTTGCAATCAGAATATGAAAAAATACTTGATAGAAAAGAAACAATGATATTCTCTGATGAAGTTAAAATGCCTGATGGGAGTACAATGATTGGTGAGTCTTTCTTAACACCTATTCTTGATGAAAAGGATGAAGTTCTTTATGTTGTTTCTGTTACGCGAGATATAACAACTGCATTATTGGAGAAGAAACGATTAATAAAGAGCGAACAGAAATATCGCTCCATAGTTGACCACAATTTAGATGGCATCATTTCAGTTGATTTGAAAGGAGCGATTCTCGAAGTAAATCCTGCAGGCAATCAGCTAACAGGCTATACGGAAAAGCAGTTAACAAAACGCTCCATTTTCAATTTAATAAGGGATCAGGATATACCTGATTTTCAAAACTTATTTGATATAACAAAGAATGGGTATCCATCTGAGTCGTTGGACATTCATTTTGTTCATAGAAAAGGTCATTATTTATCCATTCATTTAAAGACAGTACCAATTGTTATAAATTCAGAAATAGAGGGAATCTATGTCATTATCAAGGATATTTCAGAGCAAGCAGAGAATGCTGAAACGATTAGGTATATGGCATTTCATGACCAATTAACAGGTCTATTAAATAGAAGAGCATTGCTAGCAGATTTAGATAAGTATATTTTAGATGCCAAAAAAGTTGGAAATGAATTTGCACTTCTTTCCATTGATTTGGATCGATTTAAATATTTAAATGATACTTTAGGACATATTTTTGGGGATGAAATTTTAAAAAAAGTAGCGGAAAGATTGTGTGAGTTTAGGCATAAGAATTATTCTGTTTACAGGCAAGGCGGGGATGAATTTATCATTCTTCTCCCGCATGCAGATAGAGGAAAAGCAAGACGATTTGCACAAAGTATTTTAGCAAGATTTACTAGCTCCTTTTACTTGCATTCGAAGGAATATTATATTACCCCGAGTATTGGAGTGAGTATGTATCCTAACGATGGGAATAATGCGGAAGCGTTAATAAAGAATGCAGATGAGGCTTTATTTCGTGTAAAAGAAAAAGGAAAAGCCCATTTTCAATTTTATCGTTCGGAAATGAATTCAATTATTAATAATGTTGTTGAATTGGAGACATTTTTACGTAAAGCGATAGATAAAAATGAGCTAACATTATACTATCAGCCGCAAATTGATTTAAAAACAATGAAAATAACAAGCTACGAAGCTCTTTTACGTTGGAATAATCATGAACTCGGATTTATTTCTCCTGCTGATTTCATTCCGTTGGCTGAGGATACTGGCTTAATTATTCCGATTGGAGCGTGGGTAATTGAGACCGCATGTAAACAAATAAAGGATTGGTCAGATAAAGGTGAGAAAGATTTTAAAGTAGCAATCAATATTTCCCCTAAACAATTTCAGCAGCATAGTTTATTAACGATCATCCAGAAAGCTATAGAAAAACATCGAATCCATCCAAAATGTTTAGAAATTGAAATTACGGAAGGGGCTATGCAGGATACGAGAGATACGTCTCCGATATTATCTGGCTTAAAGGATCTAGGGGTATCGATTTCAGTTGATGACTTTGGAACAGGTTATTCATCTTTAAGTTATTTGAAAAAATTCCCAATTGATGTATTGAAAATTGATAAATCCTTTGTTAAAGATGTGCATGTAAATGAAAAGGATGCAGCCATTACTACAACGATCATCCATTTGGGAAGAAGTCTAGGGATGGAGGTAATTGCCGAAGGTGTTGAGAATGATGAGCAGGCACAATTTTTATTAAATGCGAATTGCCATAAAGCTCAAGGATTCTTATATTCAAAGCCGCTTCCTGCAGATGAAATTGAAAAAAATTTCATGAATATAAACGAATAATAATGAAAAAAGGAAAAGGAGCTTAGAGCTTCTTTTCCTTTTTTGAGAAATAGAAAATATAACATTTTAAAATTTGGTAACTGTTTAGCGCTAGCGGCCTATCGCCCATCAAACTTCAGATCTCCTCCAGCTTGTACGGCGATAATCAAGGCGCTTGCGCTTTTCTTATTTCTGAAATAGTGAAAAAACGGTTAGTTCAGGTCTACATAGAAAGCGAAATGGCAATCGGGTTGTCCCAAGCCCCCTATTTACATAGAGTGTTAGAGGTGTGCTGCCAATCTTATAAAATCCTTCGTTATAGTTCTCAGCATATGGAGGGATGACAAGTGCTCCCGCAAAAGGGATTTTTACTTGCCCCCCATGGCTATGCCCACTAAGTTGAAGCTGTATGTTATAGTTTTTCGCCTCATCAGCCAAATCTGGTGCATGTGATAATAGAATTTTATACGATTGATCAGGAACTCCTTCGATTGCCGTTTGAATGTCAGGTTTACCAAGCATTGCATCATCTATCCCAATGACATAAATGCTGCTCCCATCAATTAATTTAATTTGTTGGTGGTTGTTTAGAAGTAGTTTAAAGCCGGATTCTTCAATAATAGACTTATATATATCTGTCCCATAGCCACCGTGATCATGATTGCCATAGATGGCAAATTTTCCAAAAGGTGCTTCTAACTCCTGTAATAGCGGAATTATGATGTTTGCTTCGTGATACTGATTAGGTGTATCCATTAAATCACCCGTGAAAAAGATAATATCAGGTTTCAGTGCATTTATTTTCTTTACAAGTTTTTTTAATTGATGTGCATCATATTGAAAGCCTAAGTGGGTATCACTAAATTGAACAATTTTGAAATTGTTGAAACTAGATGGAATGTCAGGATTAATTATTTTATGCTGATTGACATCTAGTAATTTAGGTTCAATTTCCCTCGAATAATAATAGCCCCCAGCACCAAGTCCAAATATGGAAAAAAGCGAGCCAATGGTTCTTTTCAAAAAGGACCTTCTTGAGATTTTTTTCGGCATGTTATTACCAACCTATCTAAAAAATTCATCTCTTTTATACTATCAAACTACGTTATCAAAAAGAAGGGAGAAATTTAACAATCGTAAATAGATGAAAGAATAATAATGAAAAAATAGTTCGAAAATTCATTACTTAATGGTAAAATAAGAATGAATAATCATTCATTTTTAAGGGGGCATGCATTTTGAAAGGGAAGGTCGTTATTGTTACAGGTGGGTCAAGTGGGATGGGGAAGTATATGGCTA
The DNA here is from genome assembly GCF_006704205.1 of Cytobacillus solani. Taxonomy (NCBI): domain Bacteria; kingdom Bacillati; phylum Bacillota; class Bacilli; order Caryophanales; family Bacillaceae; genus Cytobacillus; species Cytobacillus solani. Next base: position 5,125,936 of record NZ_CP041305.1, on the reverse strand, counting down.
AGCGATTTGCTGAGGCTGGAGCATCTGTTGTTATTACAGGAAGGAATCTTGAGCGCCTGGAAGAAACGAAAAAGGAAATTGAAATACAATCAGGACAAATTTTGGTTGTTCAAATGGATGTAAGAGAAGTAGAACATGTTAAGCATATGGTAACAGAAACGTTAAATACCTTTGGTAGAATTGACCATTTAATCAACAATGCTGCCGGTAATTTTATCTGTCCTGCGGAGAAGTTAAGTGCTAATGGCTGGAGTTCGGTTATCAATATAGTTCTTAATGGGACATTTTACTGCTCAAGTGAGGTCGGGAAATACTGGATTGAGAATGGAATGGAAGGCAGCATAATTAATATGGTTGCTACTTATGCTTGGGATGCTGGGCCAGGGGTCATTCATTCTGCAGCAGCGAAAGCAGGTGTTCTGTCGATGACGAGAACATTAGCTGTTGAGTGGGGCAGAAAGTATGGAATAAGAGTGAATGCGATTGCACCCGGCCCGATTGAACGAACAGGTGGAGCAGATAAATTATGGGAATCTGAAGAGGCAGCGAAGAGAACTCTTTCAAGTGTACCGCTGGGTAGGCTTGGAAAACCAGAGGAAATTGCAGAATTAGCTTTCTTCTTATTATCGGAACATGCTGCATATATAAATGGGGAATGCATTACAATGGACGGAGGCCAATGGCTAAATCAATACCCGTTTTAGTAGGAACAAATAGCGAATTTTATTTCCGACTTTTCCTACTATTTCGAAATAACGAAAGCATGAAAAATAAACAGAAAAATTCATAAAATAGTAGTATACTTAAGCCGTGATGGAAATCATTCTATCACGGCTTTTTCATTAACTATTTGGAGGATGTTGAAGTGAGTACATATAGAATTGAAAAGGACTTCCTTGGTGAAAAACATGTACCAATCGAAGCATACTATGGGATACAGACATTAAGAGCAGTTGAAAACTTCCCAATTACTGGCTATAAATTAGACAAGGATTTAATTATTGCAATGGCAATTGTAAAAAAAGCCGCAGCACTGGCAAACGCTGATGTTGGCAGATTATATAAAGGAAAAGCAGATGTGATCTGCCAAGCGGCAGATGAAATTATTACAGGTAAATGGCATGATCATTTTCTTGTTGATCCGATCCAAGGCGGCGCAGGAACTTCGATTAATATGAATACGAATGAGGTTATAGCGAATAGAGGATTAGAGCTTCTTGGCAAAGAAAAAGGTGAGTATTTCCATCTTAATCCGAATATTGATGTGAATATGGCTCAATCAACAAATGATGCATTCCCAACAGCCATCCATATTGCTGTCTATCGTGCGCTTGAATCGTTGCTAACGACCATGAAGGAAATGAAGGCAACATTCAGTGTCAAAGCAGATGAATTTGATTCAGTTATTAAAATGGGCAGAACACATTTGCAGGATGCGGTGCCCATTCGACTAGGTCAAGAATTTAGGGCATATACGAACGTAATTGAACGTGATATCAAAAGAATCGAAAGATCAAAGGACAATTTATTAGAAGTAAATATGGGTGCCACAGCTGTAGGGACAGGATTAAATGCGGATCCTAATTATATTGAAAAAGTTGTTCAATATTTAGCCGACATTTCAGGAATCCCTGTTGTTCCAGCAGAAAACTTAGTCGATGCGACTCAAAATACTGATGCATATGTAGAAGTATCTGCATCATTAAAGATATGTATGGTCAATATGTCGAAGATTGCAAATGATCTCCGTTTAATGGCTTCTGGGCCAAGGGCAGGTTTGTATGAAATCAATTTACCAGCCCGCCAGCCGGGTTCCTCCATCATGCCAGGAAAAGTAAATCCTGTCATGCCAGAAGTAATTAACCAAATTGCATTCCAAGTAATCGGGAATGACCATACGATCTCGTTAGCATCTGAAGCAGGTCAATTCGAATTAAACGTAATGGAACCGGTCTTATTATTTAATTTATTGCAATCGATTTCAATTATGAATAACGGCTTCCGTGTGTTTTCTAATTTCTGTATTTCAGGTATCACTGCTAATACAGACCGTTTGAAGGAATACGTAGAGAAAAGTGTAGGCTTACTGACAGCAGTAAATCCTCATATTGGCTATAATATAGCTTCAGAAATTGCCAGAGAGTCTATTGTTAATGGAAAATCCATCCGTGAACTATGTTTATTGTATGATGTACTAACTGAAGAGGAATTGGATTTAATATTAGATCCTTATGAAATGACAAAGCCAGGAATTGCAGGTTCTTCTTTACTTGATAAATAAAAATGCTTAATAAAAAATACCGATACAAATTATCGGTATTTTTTATTTTTCATGCAAGGAAAATATCTATGGACAGTTACATCCCAAGAAATATGTTATAATTATACATTATTCTTATTATTCATCTTTATTTATGGAGGTTTATGAGCATGGATGCACTGGAAATCCTTACAGACTTAGATAATGTTTTCCCATATTTTCAACCGATATTCAGTGCGGATGAACATCGTGTCATAGGCTATGAAGTATTCGGGAGATATCAAGGAGAAAACGGAGTGGTTAGCCTGGGACCATTTTTCTTGGATGAAGGCATTCCGGAAGAGTACCGCCTTGAGGTTGATCATGTGGTTTTGAAAAAAGCACTGGAAAAATTTATTTCCATTTCTTCAGAGGAAGATGTGCTTTTATTTGTAAACAAAGATGCGGATTTACTTATGTATGATAATGCTGAATCATTTTTATCGCTAATTTTAGAGTATCAAGAAAAAGGAATTACGCTAGATCGAATTGTTTTAGAGTCCACAGAACGTGCCTATAAGGGGAATATGGAGCATTTGGATCATTTAATGAATTACTTACGTACATATGGAATTAAAATAGCCATTGATAATATGGGGAATGAAAGAAGCCATTTAGACCGAATCGGTCAGCTTGCTCCGAATATTATTAAAGTTGATTTGAATGAGCTTCGGTCAACTGCATCTGCTCATGTACTTCATGATATTTTATACACATTGTCATTAATGGCAAGGAAAATTGGTGCTACCCTGCTTTTTAAAAATATCGAAATGGATTATCAGCTGCAATTTGCATGGAGGAATGGAGGCAGGTACTACCAAGGGTATTATCTGCACAATCCCGGTGAGGAATTTGTTGATCGAGATATTATGAAAGAAAAGCTTAGGGGGAAATGTCAACAATATATTACATATGAGAAGAAAAAACTTGAGGCTTTACATGAAGTGTCTGAGAAATTTAATGAAAAACTTACTCAATTTCTTCAAGTGAAAAATCGTAAATTATTAGAGTACGAGGAGTTAATCAAAGTTCTTTCACAATATCTCAATGATGTATCTTTTAGGCTTTACATTTGTGATGAAAATGGATTTCAAAAATCTGCAAATATTTTTAAAAAGGATAATAATTGGATTGTCCAAAAACAATATTTACATAAAAATTGGAGCTGGCGCCCTTACTTCTTGGAAAATATTATGAAGATGAGAAATGATAAAAAAGGCATTCTTTCTGACTTATACAGTGATATTGAAACAGGAGAAACGATTCGGACTTTTTCATATCCGCTGCAATCCAGTGATTATTTATTTGTTGATTTATCTTATGAATTTCTTTATGAACGGGAAGGATTATTGTAGTTCATTTAAGATTAGGCAAGGTCCCTCTGAAGGGGCCTTATTTTTTTTGGAAAAAGGGCGTTTTTGTCGTATCGAAGGGGTATAGGATAGATAGAAGGATAATCTGTCATAATCTGCAGGATTAAAGCGAACGATTCTACTCTATTATTCGTGAGATTGTTGGTAGAATGAAGGAATAAGCAGCGGAAAAGAAAGGGAGAGTGAAATGAAAAAAATTTTTCTAGCATCTATAACATGTATCCTCTTATTTAGTTTTATTTTTCCTTCTTTGTCACATGCAGACTCGCGTTTTTCGGATGACAAATCAGTTTTGCAATTTTTACAGGAAGCGTTTCAGGCCCAAGTGTCATTAAGTGAAAAGTTTCAAAGCATGGAAGAAATACATAATACTCTTTTTCCTTATTTTACAGAGGATTATACTAGGGAGTTTTTAGACGAAAATCTTGTTGCCGAAAATGGAAAATATATCACGTACGGTACAGATTTCCCTCTTTATTATATTCCATTTTTCAGCTATACAGCCGAGACAAAGGTTATTAGGTCACAAGATCATATGTATATATTTGAGTTCTTCCCTGAAACGGATGAAGGTCCAGTGGGTTACGAAAGTCATTATGAAGGGGTTAAACTTGATAAAGCAGACGAAGTGTGGAAGGTAGCAGAATTTTTAAATCATGATGTTCTAACTGAAATCATAGACCAGTCAAAGGAAGATACGACTCCAGTTAAAATGGATCTGGTTCAAAAAAGTCTGGTGAAGGCTACATTACAATTAGGGCTGGCATTAAATCCAATTGCGTCATTCTATAAATATGGAAATTCATTTATTGTAGCGCATTTAAATAAATAGCGAACAAAAGGAGAAGCAGACTTTCATTGTGTCTGCTCTTTTTCATCTTTAATATTTAATTCTATTTTCAGCTTTTCTAAGTCGAAACCAGTAATCACTTGTTCTCCTATAACAATTGTAGGAGTGGAGTAGGATTGATAGGTTTCAATTAATTCCATCCTAGCTTTTTGATCTGTTTTAATATTTTTTACTTCATACGAGAATCCATATTCCGTTAAAAACCTTTTTGTAATTTCACAAGGAGGACAATCAGGTTGAGTATAGACAGTAATTTTTTTCAAAGCAGGTCAGTCCTTTCATGAATTATAATAGTGAAAAAACAAATGGATTTCAATGAATATCTTTCAATTTTATAAGTATTGATTGAAAAAAATATGATCATTTAGTTAGTTTTTACTTGTATAAATGACTGCCATTAATTTATGCTGTTATTATTGGTATGAAATAAGAGAAATGTCGAATATTCTGAATCGAATCTTTTAGGATAGAAACATGCCAAAAGAGAAACATAAACGTATGATGTTTTTGTTTTTGTTGAAAGGAGAGGGAGCATGTCACAGCTTCAAGGTATATTAACACGATTAAAAAATCTTCAGGAACAATCAGCTAGCGGTGAACCGATGCAGCGTTTTTTTGAGGTGAATGGAGAAAGGAAATGCCAAGTAACATATCAGCCGAAAAGTGAAATGTTTGAGTTGGAAGTTTATCAAGATAAAGAAAAACCAAAAAGATATCAATTTGACAATATCGATATGATTACAATTGAGATATTTGATTTAATTCAATAATAAAAATTTTAAAGGAACCTGTTCAGGTTTCTTTTTTTATTCATCACCCATCGTACAAGGGTGCTGTTTTTAACATTATAAGAGCAAGGAAAGGGAAATTGTGATACACTATATAAGCAGATAGAAAACATTTAACTGAGGAGTTTTCGGCGATGATAAGTCTTCACAGTGGGGAATATTTAGAAAGTAATATCCGACAATTTATGATACCTTCAGAACGAGTTGCCCATGTGCAAGTCGGCAATAATCTAGAACATGCACTATTGGTATTAACGAAAAGCGGCTACACAGCCATACCTGTACTAGATCCGTATTATAAACTGCATGGCTTAATAAGCACCCCAATTATTATGGATTCTATTCTAGGCCTTGAAAGAATTGAGTTTGAAAAATTAGAAGAAAAGCGTGTAGAAGAAGTAATGAATAAGGAAATTCCAAGATTGCATGTTGATTCATCCGTACAGGATTCAATTGCTTTATTAATTGATCATCCTTTTCTATGCGTTGAAAATGAGAAGGGTTACTTTGAAGGAATATTTACACGAAGGACCATCCTTAATGAGCTAAACAAGCTTGCCCGTAGATTAAATAAGAAATAATACAATGGGCTCCCAGAGATGGGAGCTTGATTTTTGCAGAATAAGAAAGTATACGTTTTTCAAATATGAGAACTGTATAGCGCTTTTCTTAGCATAAGGGGGAATGTTCTAATGTCATCACTATCCGAATTTCACTTTCTTGCTGTACTGGCTCAGGAAATGAATATGAGAAAGGCGGCCGAACGGTTATTTGTCTCCCAGCCAGCACTATCACAGAGGCTGCAAACAATCGAAAAGGAGTGGGGAGAAAGGCTTTTTATCCGTTCGCAAAAAGGCTTGTCGCTGACTCCTGCTGGTGAATTAGTCATAAAGTTTATTAATGAAGTAATCGTAAAAGAAGAAAAAGTACGTGAATCGATTCATGCATTAAATGCTGAAGTATATGGAACCTTGAAGATTGCTGTAGCATCGATTGTAGGACAAAACTGGCTTCCACAAGTTCTGAAGAAATTTGTTAACCGCTACCCACAAGCGAAAATATCGCTAGTAACAGGCTGGAGCAGTGAAATATTGAAGTCTCTTTATGAGGATCAAGTACATATTGGCATTATTCGCGGAACGCCAGATTGGAAAGGGGTAAAAACTCATTTGTTTCAAGACTGTCTTTATCTTGTCGATACGGAAATTACAAGTCCGGAACAGGTTCTTGAAACAGATCGTCCATTTATCCAATTTAAAAGTGATTCAAACTATTATCAGGAAATCCAAGATTGGTGGCTTAAACATTTTAAAACAGCACCGAGACGAACGATTGTTGTTGACCAAATCGAAACATGCAAGCAAATGACCTTCAATGGGATTGGCTATGCAATTTTGCCAGCAATTACGTTAAATGGAGCAGAAAAGGATATTTTTAAAATTCCATTATTAGATGAAAATAACTTGCCGTTAAAAAGAGATACATGGCTGCTTGGCTATGAATCAGCCTTCCAGCTTAAACAAGTACAAGCATTTGTCGAGTTGATTAAGGAACATATAAGTGAAGAAAACAAGCCATGAGCATAATATTTTATTCTTATGTCGAAATTTAGTACACTTATTCTTAGAGTTAATTTGCTTAAAGCACGGATAGGACGGTTGATTATTTTACTTGTAAATTGGGCAAAACAAGTAGTGGAGACCATCTTGAATTAAATTATAGTAGGTATTTAATTAAATTTATTATTATTTAATATTGACATAAAATGTTAAATATCCTATAATTTATTATGTTGATCATTATTTAAATGAGAATATTAAATGCGTTTTCTCATTTAAAAAGATAATGGAGGGATTACATATGCCAGAACGTATGGTAGGTAAACAAGCACCACGTTTTGAAATGGATGCAGTAATGCCAAACAAAGAATTTGGTAAAGTAAGTCTTGAAGCGAACATGAAAAATGACAAATGGACTGTGCTTTTCTTTTATCCAATGGATTTCACTTTTGTATGTCCAACAGAAATTACTGCTTTATCAGATCGTTATGATGAGTTCGAAGATTTAGATGCAGAAGTAATCGGCGTTTCAACTGATACAATCCATACACATTTGGCATGGATTAAAACAGATCGTAAAGATAATGGTCTTGGTGATTTGAAATATCCGCTTGCTGCTGATACAAACCATGTAGTAGCTCGGGATTATGGAGTTCTTATTGAAGAGGAAGGAATTGCTCTTCGTGGATTATATATTATTAGCCCTGAAGGCGAGTTAATGTACTCTGTTGTAAATCATAACAACATTGGCCGCGACGTAGATGAAACACTTCGCGTTCTTCAAGCCCTTCAAACAGGTGGCCTTTGTCCAGCGAACTGGAAACCAGGTCAAAAAACTTTATAATAAAGTGATTAAAACGAAAGAAAGACCTAACGCTCGTTAGGTCTTTCTTTCAGTGAATATATAATTGAAAAAGAGCGATATGGGAGGGTTTGCAATGAAATTACGTGCACCAATGCCTGAGCTTGCAGGCGCAACAGAATGGTTAAATGGAGAATTAACGAAAGAACAGCTTATCGGTGAAAAACCGACACTTATCCATTTTTGGTCAGTTAGCTGTCATCTATGTAAAGAAGCAATGCCAAACGTGAATAAGTTCAGAGATGATTATAAAGATGAATTAAATGTAATTGCAGTGCATATGCCTCGATCTGAGGATGATCTGGATCTTGAGTTAATTAAAAAGGTAGCAGCAGAGCATGAAATTTCACAGCCAATATTCGTGGATAGTGAGCATAAGCTAACAGATTCCTTCGAAAATCAATATGTACCAGCTTATTATGTTTTTGATAAAGATGGTAATCTTCGTCATTTCCAAGCAGGCGGAGGCGGCATGAAAATGCTTGAAAAGCGTGTGAATCGCGTATTAGACGAAATGAATAAAGAAGATTAATTAATAGAAAATATTTAAAGAATCCAGCATAAATAGCTTGATTCTTTTTTTATACTTAAAAATTTTCTTAAAAAATTGAAAATTATAACAAATAGGGTAGAAATACATTTCGAAACCCGTTATATTTAATATTACTTTCTTTTATTTTTCTTTAGAAGGGGGAAAATCCTTGGAAACATTTAAAAAACTAAAAATGTATTATTGGCCATATAAAAATTATTTTATGTGGTCAATTGGCTTTCTTATCATTGTTACAGCGATAACAGTTGTTTATCCTATGATTCTTCAGATAACAATTGATGAGGTGGTTGTAAATGGCCAATATAATTGGATTCCACCTCTAGCGCTAGGATTTGTCGGCATAATGGTCATTAAGGGAATTGCTTCGTTCATTTATCAATATACAGGTGATTTATTTGGAATCAAATCTGTATATAAGCTCCGGAATGCATTATACGAAAAGCTGCAATTCTTGCCTTTTCGTTATTATGACAATGCAAAAACAGGAGATTTAATGTCACGACTCACAGCAGATGTTGAAGGATTTCGCTTTTTTCTTTCTGTTGGGTTTTCAGAGCTCATTCGATTTGTTCTGTTAATTGGAATTAGCTTTGCCGTTATGTTTTATTACTCGATGTCATTGACCATTATTACGTTAATTACATTGCCTTTTCTTGCCGTTGTAACGTTTAAATTTGATAAGGCAGTTCATCCTGCATTTAGAAATATCCGAAAATCCTTTGGACGCCTGAATACGAAAGTTCAGGAAAATATTAGCGGAATTAATACAGTTAAGTCATTATCTAGGGAAGATTTTGAAATTAATAAATTCAATGATACAAACGGGGATTACAAAGATAAATATTTGCAAACATCGTATATTTGGGCAAAATATTTTCCCTTGATGGAGTTTTTAGGAAATGTAAGTGTTGTTTTCTTATTATCTTATGGTGGCTATCTCGTTATAAGCGGGAATTTAAAGCCAGGGGAACTTGTCGCATTTTATAGTTTACTATGGTATATCATGTGGCCGATTATGAACCTTGGATTTGTGGTCAATCTGTTTTCTCAAGCAAAGGCTTCCGGTGAACGATTATTAGAAATCCTAGATGCTGAAAATGAGATTGTAAATGGACATGATGCAATTATTAAAGAACGTTTGAATGGGAAGGTTGAGTTTCGTGATGTTACCCTCCGGTATGCAGAAGGTGATAAAGAAGCACTTTACAATATTTCATTTACTGCCTATGAAGGAAAGGTAATTGGTTTAATTGGTTCTACGGGATCTGGAAAAACAAGCATCACACAACTTATAACGAGATTCTATGAGCCTGAGACAGGAGAAGTTCTTATTGATGGCATTCATACGAAAGAATACGCCCTTTCCTCCTTAAGAAGCAATATTGGCTTTGTCCTGCAAGAATCCTTTTTGTTCTCATCATCCATTAAAGCAAATATTTCTTATGGTAAGCCTGATGCATCGATGGAGGAAATAATGGATGCTGCCAAAAGGGCACAGGCACATGACTTTATTATGGAATTGCCTGATGGATATGAAACTATGCTCGGAGAAAGAGGAATGGGTCTTTCGGGAGGTCAGAAACAGCGTATTGCAATTGCCAGAGCTATTTGCGTTAATCCCAGTATACTTATACTAGATGATGCGACGAGCGCAGTTGATATGGAGACGGAGTTTCAGATTCAGAAAGCTTTAAAAGAGGTTATGAAGGGAAGAACAACTTTTATTATCGCCCATCGTATTTCTTCTTTAAAGCATGCAGATGAAATTCTTGTATTAGAAAATGGCCATATTGTTGAAAGGGGAATTCACGATCGATTATTAAGCCAAAATGGTCCATATCAAAGAATCTATGATATTCAATATCAAGACTTGGAGAAGATAAGCAAGAGTCATATTGGCTAGGGGGTGGAATGATGGAAAAGTACAAAGATGAGAAAGTGTTATCAAGATTCAAATACTCGGCAGATGAGGTAATTGAAAAGCCATTCAACTGGAAGCAAATGTTAAGGCTTTTTAGTTATATGAAGCCTTATCGAAAGGATTTGCTGCCACTATCGATTCTGATGGTCCTGCTTACTACGAGTGTTAAATTAATAATACCAATATTAATTGGTGTATATACGCTAGATAAAGCTTTAGAAAATAAAGATGGTCAATTACTCGCCGTATTAGTTTCCGTTATAGCCGTGCTTTATATTCTTTCCTACGGAGCGAATTACTTTCGAATTAAATGGATGAATGTACTTGGTCAAAGCGTGATATATGACTTGCGTAAACATTTATTTACACATGTGCAAACATTGTCGCATCGATTTTTTGATCAGCGCTCTGCTGGCTCGATACTTGTACGGATCATGAATGATATTAACTCATTGCAAGAGTTGTTCACGAATGGGGTTATAAATTTATTAATGGACATGATCCTTTTAGTGGGTATTTTTATTATATTATTTACTTTAAGTCCTTCATTAACATTAGCTATTATGGTTATCTTGCCGATTATGTTCTTTATTTCAACTTCACTTCGGCGTAAAATTAGAAGATCTTGGCAAGTTGTTCGTTTAAAACAGTCCAAATTAAATTCACATTTGAATGAAAGTATCCAAGGGATTCGTATTACACAAGCATTTACACAGGAAAAAGAAAATATGATCTATTTTGATGGTGTAAATACAGAAAACTTCGAGAGTTGGAGAATAGCTTCACAAAAAAATGCGTTGTTTAGACCGTTAGTCGAATTAACAAATGCGTTAGGTTCAGCTGTATTAATATGGTTTGGCGCATATTTAATCCAAGGGAACGAAATATCGATTGGTGTATTTGTATCTTTTGCCTTTTATTTAGGAATGTTTTGGGAACCGATTTCACGATTAGGGATGGTGTATAATCAGTTATTAATGGGAATGGCCTCTTCTGAGAGAATTTTTGAATTTTTAGATGAAAAGCCGAATGTTGCGGAAAATAAAAATGCAGTCCTATTAAAAGGAATACGTGGCCATATCGAATTTGAGAGTGTAAAATTTGCATATGACGATAGGCGCCCAGCATTAAAAGGGATTAATCTAGAGATGAGAGCTGGTCAAACTGTTGCACTAGTTGGTCATACGGGTTCTGGGAAAACAACAATTGCAAATTTAATTAGCCGCTTTTATGATCCTACCGAAGGGATAGTAAAGATAGATGGTCATGATTTAAGAGATGTTACCTTATTGAGCTTACGTAAGCAAATAAGCATTGTACTTCAGGATACGTTTATTTTCTCTGGAACGATTAAAGAAAACATTCGATTTGGCCGGCCAGATGCAACGGATGATGAGGTGAGGGAGGCTGCTAAAGCAGTTGGAGCCGATACATTTATTAGAAATTTGCCGAATGGATATGAAACTGAAGTAGAAGAGCGGGGAAGTATCTTATCAGTAGGTGAAAGACAGCTTTTGTCTTTTGCCAGGGCATTGCTAGCTGATCCACGGATTTTAATTCTTGATGAAGCAACTGCCAGCATTGATACAGAAACAGAAATGAAAATCCAGAAGGCATTAAAAACCCTTTTGAATGGCAGAACGGCAATTATCATTGCCCATCGTTTATCAACGATTCGCGAAGCAGATCATATATTTGTTCTTGATCATGGAAATATTATGGAGCAAGGAAATCATCATCAGTTAATGGATTTAGAAGGGGAGTATTACTCACTAGTAAAAGCTCAATTTAATATGTTGAATGCCGTTTAATGATTCGTTTCTGTGCCCTCCATTTCAAATAAAGGCTTTTCTAATTTGATGATTGTGCTACAATAAGCTAATAGAATGAATGCTAATTTGCTGGAGGAATAAGTGTGAGAAAAGAATTTGCGGTAATTGGTCTTGGACGATTTGGTGGAAGTATTTGCCGTGCCTTGGCTGAAGAAGGATTAGAAGTTATGGCAATTGACAGGAATGAGGACAGGGTCAATGAATTCTCCATGATAGCTACTCACGCAGTTGTCGGTGATACGACTGATGAATCTGTTGTCAAAAGCTTAGGTATACGGAATTTTGATCATGTGATTGTAGCAATTGGTGATAATATTCAAGCAAGTATATTAACTACTTTAATATTAAAGGAATTAGGCGTAAATAAAATAACGGTAAAAGCTCAAAATGATTATCATGAAAAAGTGTTACGGAAAATTGGAGCTGATCATGTAGTCCATCCTGAACGTGACATGGGGAAAAGAATTGCGCATAGTATTGTTTCAAATAATGTTCTTGATTATTTGGAATTATCTGATGAACATAGCATTGTCGAAATCGTAGCAAATGAAAAGTTAGCCGGATACTCATTGATTGATTTAGATATTCGTGCAAAATATGGGATCAACATTGTTGCTATTAAAAGAAAAAATGAAATAATTGTATCCCCTAAGGCGCACGAAAGAATTCAAGTGAATGATATTCTTATCGTTATTGGTGCGGATGTAGATATTAACAGATTTGAAAAGAAAGTGATGGTATAAGATAAAAACGCTGAAATTCACACAAGTGAATTTCAGCGTTTTTTATTTTGTCTTATTAAACTTCCATAATGATCGGTAAAATCATAGGACGGCGTTTTGTTTTTTCGTAAAGGAATGGAGCTAGTGTATCAGTAATCTCATTTTTAATTTCTGACCATTGAGTTGTCTTGCGGTCCATTACTTTGTTTAGATGCTTATTAATAAGTGATTGCGCATCATTAATTAAATCTCCAGATTCTCTCATGTAGACAAAGCCACGTGAAATTAAGTCTGGACCTGCAGCAATTTTGAAATCCTTCATATTAATGCTTACGACGACCACGACCAAACCTTCTTCAGAAAGAATGCGGCGGTCTCTTAATACAATATTCCCGATATCGCCAATTCCACTTCCATCAATATATACGGAGCCAGATGGAATCTTTCCGGCAATTTGAGCTGTATCTTCACTTAATGCAAGCACTTCACCATTATCCATGATGAAGCAGTTTTCTTCTTGTACACCACAATCAACAGCTAATTTTGCATGCATTTTTTGCATACGATACTCTCCGTGTATAGGCATGAAGAATTTTGGTTTTATCAAACGAAGCATAAGCTTCTGCTCTTCCTGGCCACCGTGTCCTGAAGTGTGGATATCACTTAATTTGCCATAAATGACTTCTGCACCAGCACGTGAAAGACTATCAATTGTTCTGCTCACGCTAATTGTGTTGCCAGGGATTGGGGAGGATGAAAAGACAACCGTATCCCCCGGGATAATTTGAATTTGGCGGTGGGTACCATTTGCTATGCGAGAAAGGGCTGCCATAGGTTCACCTTGGCTCCCAGTACATAGAATTGTTACACGATTTGCTGGCAAACGATTGATTTGCTGAGCATCAATAAAGGTATCCTTAGGTGCATTTATATAGCCTAGTTCTTGTCCGATATTAATCGCAGCCTCCATGCTTCTTCCGAAGACAGCAATTTTTCTTCCGTTTAATACAGCTGCTTCAGTTACTTGCTGAAGTCTGTGAATATTAGAAGCAAAGGTAGCAAAAATAACCCTTCCTTCTACTTTGCGGAAAATATCATGAATGCTTTCGCCTACTCGGCGTTCTGACATTGTGAATTCAGGTATTTCGCTGTTTGTGCTATCTGACAATAGACACAAAACGCCTTCTTTCCCAATATCTGCCATTTTTGTTAAATTTGCAGGCTCCCCAACAGGTGTGAAATCAAATTTAAAGTCTCCAGTATGAACAACTTGTCCAGGAGGAGTCTTAACAACAATCCCGTAAGAATCAGGGATACTATGTGTTGTTCGGAAGAAGGTAACAGAAGTTTTTCTAAACTTAATGACATCATCTTCTATAATTTCATGCATCTTCGTTTGTCTAAGCAATCCATGCTCTTCCAATTTGTTTTTTAGCAAACCAAGTGCAAGCTTACCGCCATAAACAGGAATATTTACTTCTCTAAGTAAGTAAGGAATTCCGCCAATGTGATCCTCGTGTCCATGAGTAATGAACAGTCCCTTAATTTTTTCTTCGTTTTTTACTAAATAAGTGTAGTCCGGTATAACGTAATCAATTCCGAGAAGTTCATCTTCGGGAAATTTTATTCCCGCATCGATGAGAATGATTTCATCCTGGAATTGAACGGCATACGTATTCTTACCGATTTCCCCAAGTCCACCAAGAGCGAAAACGGCTGTTTGGTCATTTTTTACAAATTTCATAATTTATCCTATCTCCAATACTATAAAGTCTTCATTTTGCTTTTCATACTCTAAGAATGCTCCTTCAAGAGCGGTAACGAACTCGATATTATATGGTTCGTTTTTTAATTTAAGCCGAACATCTCTTTCAGATTCCCCTTCAACATAAATCGTCATTGTTTTTTCGCGAACGGGTACTTGTTTAATGGACTCTTGAAAATAAACTTTGAAAATCATCTACTATCTCTCCTTAATCCGATATAACTTTTTCTATTATATAAAAAATTAACATGGTTTTCATGTTTTTTCTTATTTAAGATAAATTAACCAAAATAGTAACTTTGTAAGTATGAATGAAAAATCTTATACTGTCTAGCTTCATTCAATAAACAAGGAGCCCTTCACATATTTGAAGGGCTCAAAAATGATTTAGGCAATTGTTTTTTTTCGAAGCATATCTCTCCACTGTTTTAAGAGCTTTTTTCTGAGCTTCTTTAACATTGTGGATCATCTCCTTACATACTATTTTATACGATCCTTGTCCAATGTAAAGTGAATCAAGAATATTACATGCGAAAAGCACTGAAAATCCCTTTTTTTTATTATTATATGCTGATACTAAAGTATCTCTCATGGGTAATTATGGATTATTTTGAAACAAAGTTTATATTCTATTTTGTTTTAAGAGGAAAAATTCATGAGTAAAAAGGGTTAAATAATAGAAGTTTTCGTTTGATTGACATTTTTTTCGCAAGAGGTTAGTGTATTACGGGAAATGAAAGAATTTAAAATTGAAGGATAGAAAAGAAAAGCAATGCCTTGAAAGGAATGAATGAACTATGAAAAAAATTGCATTTTTTGATATAGATGGTACGTTATTGGATAGAAATAAACAATTGCCAGATTTAACAAAAAAAGCTTTAGCAAAATTAAAAGAAAATGGTGTGTTTGTTGCAATTGCAACCGGCCGTGCACCCTTTATGTTTGAAAAGTTAAGAGAAGAGCTGGATATTGATTCTTACGTTAGTTTTAACGGTCAATTTGTAGTATTTGAGAACAAAGTGATCTATAAAAATCCTCTAGATACACAAGAAATAGAAAATTTGTTTTCCTATTCATTGGAGAGGAATCATCCAATGGTGTTCATGGATGAAAAGGTAATGAAGGCTTCAGTTGCGAATGATCAGTATATCGATTTGTGCATCAAAAGCTTGAAATTCCCATATCCAAGTGTAGATGAAAAATATTATAAAAATAAAGAAGTATATCAATCATTAATTTTTTGTGAAGAACAAGATGATGAGCTGTATGAAAAGAATTTTCCAAATTCCCGATTTGTGCGCTGGCATCGATTTTCTACGGATGTTCTACCTGCGGGAGGATCGAAAGCAGAGGGAATTAAACTCATGGTGGAACGTCTTGGATTTAATATGAAAGATGTGTATGCATTTGGGGATGGTTTGAATGATATTGAAATGCTGCAAACGGTTGGTACTGGAGTAGCTATGGGAAATGCCACCGAACAAGTAAAAATGGCCGCTGATGTCACAACGACTTCAGTAGATGACGCTGGAATATGGAATGGATTAAAGAAGTTAAAACTAATCTAAAATAAGTAAAGAAAAAGCATGAACCGAATATGGTTCATGCTTTTATTACCTTTCAATGGGCAGTCCATTTTCAATCGGCTTCAATGGATTTTGCTGATCAATATGATCGTAGAACATTACCCCATTAAGATGGTCAATCTCATGCTGGAACACAATAGCTAAGAGTCCTTTTGCTCTTAATTTTACCTCGTTCCCATCTAGGGTGATTCCTTTGACGGTGATTCGTGCATAACGAGGAACATAGCCGGGAATGGCTTCATCAACAGAAAGGCAACCTTCGCCAGAGGTAAGGTAAGATTTTTCTACTGAATGGCTAACAATTTTAGGGTTAAAAAGTGCATAGCTATGTAAAACGCCTTTTTCATCGTGAACATGAATGGCGATCATCCGTTTTGCAACGTTAATTTGCGGTGCCGCTAAACCGATTCCAGAACGTAATCCATATTTCTTTGCTATTTCAGGGTCTTGGCTATTTTTGATATATTCCATCATGCTTGCTAGTATTTGTTTGTCTTCTTCTAAAGGGGGAGTAGGAACTTCCTTTGCTATTTCTCTAAGCGTAGGGTGACCGTCGCGAATAATATCCTCCATCGTAATCATAAAAATCACTCCTGTGAAAAATATGTTTTCAAATATTTCATTGCAGCTTTTTACCGCATATTATCGGACTGTAAGACTCCTCTTCAAAAAAATGTTGAGGGAACACAAAATTCTAAGTGGGGAATCAGCAGCCCGTAAAAGCACAATTAGTTCAACTAACAATCAGTGGGGATGAAGCCTCCGCTAATTGGAGTTTCACTTGATAATAGTCTACCAAAGTGTAAGTGAAATGTTAATAAAAAGAGAAGGCACAGGTAGCACCTTCACCAATAAAATATTTGCGCAAGCAGCCTAGCTCTATTGGACTTTTCTCCCGCTCCTACGATAAGTTAAGGTCGAATGCGTTATCGCTCTTTGTATTTTCCTTTATCTCGTATTTGGCATCCTAGTCCATACGGCGCTAAGCAAGGTGCTTCCACATTTCTTAACACCAGCAAGAACAGCCAACTATGATGAGTAAAATGAACAAGACGACAATTAGCGCAAATCCTCCAAATCCTACGCCGCCGCCACCACCATAACTCGGATAGCAACAGCCATAACCATATCCGCCATATCCATACATGAAGGATAACCTCCCAAAGTTTTTTAAATTATCGTCCATATGTGTCTTAATTTTAATCGAACGATTAATATAGCCTATGTATCATGTTTTTTTATGTGTAGGCCGATGCCTATGTCATAAATGAAAAGTATGAAGAATAAAATATGAAAATAGGACAAGTCTATCAACCACTGCGTGTTACTAGAATTAAGAGACTATTGCTAATTGTAGAAACAACCTATATAGTAATGGTTGTTATTAGTGATATCCAGCTCAAGCGCCTAGCACCTCGAGGTCATAAGGCAATCCTCCCGCAAAAGGTAAAGAACACCTTTCAGAGAGGCTTGCCTTATGCTTGTCGGGGCTGAACACTAAGGAAAGCTCCTTTGAATAATCCACGCAGGAACAATTTGCCTATTGATTGTTCCGAAGGTGCTTCCGCTTTTAGTATAAGGAGGTTAAAACGTGTCAATTTTGCGCAAAGGCTGCTTTTTTTTCGTAGTTGCCATGGGGATCCTTTTATTATCAGGTTGCTTTAATAAATTAACACCAGTTGAAAAAATTTATAATGTTCTTGAAAAAGTTGTATCCACTGAAAATGTGTTTAAAGAGCAGCAGGAACCGCTTGTCGAATTAGAGCAACAGGAAAAGGAAATTTACGATAAAATTATCTCACTAGGAATGAAAGAAGTAAATGAAATAAATCGACTTTCAGATCAGGCGACAGCCATTGTTGATAAACGCAGGGACCATATGAATAAGGAACAGCAGAGCATTGCTGCTTCACAAAAGGAATTTAATAAAATACTGCCCCTTATTAATGAAATAGAGGAATCTGCATTGAAAGAAAAGGCAGAAAAATTATATGACACCATGACTGAAAGATATAAAATTCACGATGAATTATATCAGCACTATCTAGAAGGGGTAAAACTAGATAAAGAACTGTATCTTATGTTTAAAAAGGAAGACCTTCAGTTGGAGCAGCTGGATACTCAGATTACTAAAATTAATGAAATCTATGCGAAAATTTTGGAAGAGAATGAAGAATTCAATAAAAAAACGAAAGAATATAATGATGCGAAACTATCCTTCTATAAAGAGTCAGGCTTAAAGATTGAAACAAAAGAATAAACTTGCACCTGTCAGCTCTTAATTGATGCTGACTTTTTTATTTTTTTAGGTCTTTGTCAATCGCAAAAATCCATTTTTTGAAAATAATGATGATTATTATTTTTCTATAAATGTGTTATAACACATAAGGGTCTTTTTAGTATTTTTTATAGAACAGAATTTCATATACATTAATACAGTTTTACAAAACTATGTTCATATTAAAAGTATGATAATATTGAAAAACGATAACATAAAGGGATGGTGGTAACTTTTTTTGTGCGAATAATAAGAATCATTAAGAAAATGTGTATCAATTTAGTTGCAAAAAATATTAATACAGAATATGATGATAGTGGATATATAAATATAGGCGTTAATATGGAAGAATGAAAACTGTTAAAGCAGCCTTGCGAAGAGAATAGGGATATAAGGTTTTTTCTTTAAGCGTTTTCTAATTTAACTTCATTTTGGGCATCCTAGAATCTGTGTATGAAAACTCCAAATTATAACGTCTTTTGAAAGAAAGGAAAGGGTGATTCAAATGGCTTCTAAAACAAAGAATTTACAATTCGACGCGAAAAAGCAGCTCGAAAAAGTAGAAGAACAATTTCAGACACTACAAATCCTTAATGAAGAAGGCAAGGTAGTAAATGAATCAGCAATGCCGGAATTAAATGATGAGCAACTACAAGAATTAATGCGTCGTATGGTTTATACTCGCATTCTTGATCAACGCTCAATTTCATTAAATAGACAGGGAAGACTAGGTTTCTATGCACCAACTGCTGGACAAGAAGCGTCCCAATTAGCCTCCCAATTTGCTTTAGAGAAAGAAGACTTCATTTTACCGGGATATCGTGATGTACCTCAAATGATTTGGCATGGATTGCCTTTATCACAAGCCTTCCTATGGTCACGCGGTCATTTCGAAGGTGGAAATATTCCTGAGGGAGTGAATGTAATTGCTCCACAGATCATTATAGGTGCTCAATACATTCAGACTGCTGGTGTAGCGCTAGGGATGAAGAAACGCGGAAAACAATCTGTAGCTGTTACGTATACAGGCGATGGCGGAACTTCCCAAGGGGATTTCTATGAAGGAATTAACTTTGCTGGCGCATTTAGTGCACCTGCTATCTTTATTGTTCAGAATAACCGCTTTGCCATTTCAACTCCTGTCAGCAAACAGTCTGCGGCTAAAACACTTGCACAAAAAGCTGTTGCAGCAGGTATTCCTGGTATTCAAGTGGATGGCATGGATCCTCTTGCTGTTTATGTCGCAGTCCGTGAAGCTCGTGAGCGTGCAGTAAACGGGGAAGGCCCAACATTAATTGAAACTCTTACTTACCGTTATGGTCCACATACAATGGCCGGAGATGACCCGACTCGCTATCGAACAACTGATCTTGATAACGAATGGGAGAAAAAGGATCCTCTTGTCCGATTCCGAAAATTCCTTGAAGGGAAAGGGCTTTGGAACGAAGAGAAGGAAAATGAAGTTATCGAAAAAGCCAAAGAAGATATTAAAGTAGCTATTAAACAGGCTGATGATACACCAAAACAAAAAGTGACGGATTTAATATCTATTATGCACGAAGAGATGCCTTATAATTTAAAAGAACAATACGAAATTTATAAAGCAAAGGAGTCGAAGTAAGCCATGGCGCAAATGACTATGATTCAAGCAATTACTGATGCCTTACGCACAGAATTGCGAAACGATCCGAATGTATTAGTATTCGGTGAAGACGTAGGCGTAAACGGTGGTGTATTCCGTGCGACAGAAGGTCTTCAAAATGAATTTGGCGAAGAGCGTGTATTTGATACGCCGTTAGCTGAATCAGGAATCGGCGGCTTAGCAGTTGGGCTTGGTTTACAAGGCTACCGTCCTGTTCCAGAAATCCAATTCTTTGGATTCGTTTACGAAGTGATGGACTCTATTTCTGGTCAACTTGCACGTATGCGTTATCGTTCGGGCGGACGCTATCATTCTCCAGTGACTATTCGTTCGCCATTTGGGGGAGGCGTACATACCCCAGAAATGCATGCTGATAGCTTAGAGGGTTTAATGGCTCAACAGCCAGGTCTTAAAGTAGTTATTCCCTCCACACCATATGATGCGAAAGGGCTATTGATATCAGCTATTCGTGATAACGATCCGGTTATTTACTTGGAGCATATGAAGTTATACCGTTCTTTCCGTCAGGAGGTACCGGAGGAGGAATATACTATTCCTTTAGGAAAAGCAGACATCAAGCGTGAAGGAAAGGATTTGTCAATTATTACTTACGGTGCAATGGTGCATGAATCACTGAAAGCAGCTGAAGAGCTTGAGAAGGAAGGGTTCTCTGCTGAAGTAATTGATTTACGTACTGTTTCTCCAATAGACATCGAAACAATTATTGCTTCTGTAGAAAAAACAGGACGTGCGATTGTTGTACAGGAAGCACAAAAGCAAGCAGGAATTGCTGCAAATGTAGTAGCTGAAATCAATGATCGTGCAATTCTTAGCCTTGAGGCACCAGTATTGCGAGTGGCAGCTCCCGATACTGTATTTGCTTTCCCGCAAGCTGAAACGGTTTGGCTCCCAAATTACAAGGATATTATCGAAACAGGCAAAAAGGTTCTAAATTTCTAGACAGCATATTTTACAGGGGCGAAATCATTACCCCTGTTTCCTTAGAGTGATCAATTAAGCAGTGTAGGAGGTTGATTCCAAGTGTCATTTGAATTTAAATTACCTGACATTGGTGAAGGTATTCATGAAGGTGAAATCGTTAAATGGTTTGTCAAATCTGGCGATAAAGTTCAAGAAGATGACGTACTATGTGAAGTGCAAAATGATAAAGCTGTCGTTGAAATTCCTTCTCCAGTTGCAGGAACCGTAGAAGAAATTAAGGTCGAAGAAGGAACGGTTGCAACAGTAGGACAAGTGCTTATCACTTTTGATGCACCTGGATATGAAAATTTGAAATTTAAAGGTGATGAAGAAGAACCGGCAGGCAAAGAGACAGCTCCGGAAATAAACACTCAGGAGACACCACAACCGGAAGGGCCGAAGAATCAGGAGACAGTTAATGCAACAACAGCCCCTGTTGAATCGGATTCTAATCGACGTATTATCGCTATGCCTTCCGTTCGAAAGTATGCTCGCGATAACAGTGTTGATATACAGAAGGTTGCAGGCAGCGGTAAAAATGGCCGTGTTGTAAAATCGGATATTGATTCGTTCATTAATGGCGGTGCTGCTGTTCAAGCACAGGAAGCTACCGAACAAGCAGCTCCTGCACCACAGGAAGCAAAAGCAGCTTCAGCTGTAAATGCAATTCCACAAGGGCAGTATCCTGAAACACGCGAAAAAATGAGTGGCATCCGTAAAGCAATTGCGAAAGCGATGGTAAACTCAAAGCATACAGCTCCGCACGTCACATTAATGGATGAAGTTGATGTTACAAAGCTAGTAGCTCACCGCAAGAAGTTCAAAGAAGTTGCAGCAAGCAAAGGAATTAAGCTTACATTCCTTCCTTATGTTGTAAAAGCATTAACAAGTGCATTGCGTGAATTCCCAACATTGAATACATCGATTGATGATGAAGCTAGTGAAATTATTCAAAAGCACTATTACAATATTGGAATTGCAGCAGATACTGATAAAGGACTATTAGTGCCTGTAATTAAAGACGCAGATCGTAAATCTACATTTGCTATTTCGAATGAGATAAATGAACTTGCTACTAAAGCACGTGAAGGAAAACTTGCTCCAGATGAGATGAAGGGTGCATCATGCACGATAACAAATATTGGTTCTGCCGGCGGACAATGGTTTACACCGGTAATCAATCATCCTGAAGTAGCTATATTAGGAATTGGCCGCATCGCAGAGAAACCAGTAGTAAAAGATGGAGAAATCGTTGCAGCACCAGTTCTTGCTTTATCTTTAAGCTTTGATCATCGTATAATTGATGGGGCAACAGCTCAAAATGCTTTGAATCATATTAAACGTTTACTAAACGATCCGGAACTATTGTTAATGGAGGCGTAAAAAATGGTAGTAGGAGATTTTCCAATCGATACAGATACGATTGTCATCGGTTCTGGCCCTGGCGGGTATGTAGCAGCTATTCGTGCAGCACAGCTTGGTCAAAAAGTGACAATAATTGAGAAAGCAACCTTAGGTGGAGTTTGTTTAAATGTTGGGTGTATTCCTTCTAAGGCATTAATTTCTGCGGGACACCGTTATGAAAATGCTAAGCATTCTGATTCAATGGGGATCATTGCTGAGAATGTTACGGTGGATTTCACAAAAGTACAAGAGTTTAAAGCTGGAGTAGTAAAAAAGCTTACCGGCGGTGTTGAAGGTCTTTTAAAAGGGAACAAGGTTGACATTGTAAGTGGAGAGGCTTACTTTGTTGATGGAAATACACTGCGTGTGATGGATGAAAATTCAGCACAAACCTATACATTTAAACATGCAATTATTGCAACAGGCTCAAGACCTATTGAATTACCAGCATTTAAATATGGAAAACGTATTCTTGATTCAACTGGCGCACTTGCACTTCAAGAAATACCTAAAAAAATCGTCGTTATTGGCGGGGGTGTTATCGGTATCGAGTTAGGTGGTGCGTATGCTAGCTTCGGCTCAGAGGTAACGATACTCGAGGGAGCTGATGATATTCTTGTCGGCTTTGAAAAGCAAATGACTACACTCGTTAAACGTAAGCTGAAGAAAAAGGGCGCTGAAATTGTTACAAAAGCACTTGCTAAAGGTGTTGAAGAAAATGAAAACGGCGTTACTGTCAAATACGAAGTTAAAGGTGAAGAAAAATCACTTGAAGCTGACTATGTATTTGTTATGGTAGGGCGCCGTCCAAATACGGATGAATTAGGATTAGAACAGGTTGGCATTAAAATGACTGACCGTGGTGTCATTGAGATTGATAAACAGTGCCGTACAAGTGTTAACAATATTTTCGCGATCGGTGATATTGTTCAAGGACCTCAATTAGCGCATAAAGCTTCATATGAAGGTAAAATTGCAGCAGAGGTTATCTCTGGTCATCATTCAGAAATTGACTACTTAGGTATTCCGGCAGTTGTCTTTTCAGATCCTGAATTGGCTTCTGTTGGTTATACAGAAAGCCAAGCAAAAGAGGAAGGCATTGAGGCAACGGCTGCGAAGTTTCCATTTGCTGCAAATGGCCGTGCACTTGCTTTAGATGCAACAGATGGCTTTGTAAAACTTATTACTAGAAAAGAAGATGGGTTAATAATTGGTGCTCAAATTGCAGGTGCCAATGCTTCAGATATGATTGCAGAATTAGGTTTGGCGATTGAGTCAGGCATGACTGCAGAGGACTTAGCTATGACCATTCATGCTCACCCAACACTAGGTGAAATATCAATGGAAGCAGCAGAGGTTGCACTAGGAACTCCAATTCATATCGTTAAATAAATAAAAGCTCCAGAGACCGAATCTTTAGTCTCTGGAGCTTTTATTTTTTTTCTAACGCTGAATTGATTGGCGCTACAATTTGCTCTTTGGTTGCCTCTCCTTTTACCTTTACAAGAATTTGATCATTATAAACAAGTAGGATTGCAGGGCAGCGATCAATATCAAATTGATCATAGTATTTTCTTGCATTCTTCGCTGTAATGATCTTCATGTTTTTTATGTCGATAGGAAAATCTTTTTTTAGCTCAATTATCGCATCATAATAAGAAACTTCCTGTTCGTATGCTTGGTCATCCGTGAAAAATATGAGTTGTTTTATGTTTTGATCGATATTTAAGTCTTTTTTAGAATCAACATGGTTACATGAGGAGGTTATAAAAAGAAGAGAAGCGATGAATAATAGTGGCAACCCTTTCATATTCTATTCCCCACCTTGCTTATTATATAAATAAAATGAATATTTTCACATTTTTTTGAACAAATTATGATTATTTTACCATATGAAAATAATCAAATAGCCCTTGTCACCTAAATGTTACAGAAATGAAAAATAAGATTTTCCTTTTCTACATATATTACAAATACAAGCACTTTTTAGTGAAAGAGATATAGACATTTGTGGTGGTGAGAGCATGAAGACTTATACTGCGCTGCTTTTGCAGCTTATTATTTGGAGTGGTTACACCTTTATTGAGTGGTTATCTAGATATGATCAGCTTTTATATAAAGTATTAATGTTTTTTGTGTTTTTTTATATTGCCATTATTATAGGAAATACAATTATGAAATCTGTAAAAAAGACATTATTTGTAACTTCTTTAAGTTTAACTTTATACGCATCCTTCCATTTTACAATGGCCGTTGTAAATGGATAAGATCTTTTTAAATATAAAAAAGAGCCTCATTGGGGCTCTTTAACTGGCTTTCCTTTGAAAAATCTTGCGATAATACTATAAATCGCAAAGAAAAATAGGAAAAAGCATACGAAGGAAAGGATAAACGGAATAATATTAAATTTTGTTTCCCTCTCAAAAGGGGATTCAAACTTTATTTCCAGCGGGTAAAGCTCTTCACCGGCTGGAAGAGTAATTGTTTGTTCAGCATATGGAAAGGGTCCTCCAAAGGATAATTGCTGATTTAATATTTTTGGCTGCGTTTCAAAGTATGAGTAAAAAACGAAAGGAGATATGAGCGTTATCACAAGGCTAAATATCCCTACTATGATTATTCTGTGTTTTATCATGAATTCACCTCATTGCTGTATTGCTCAAATAGAGTAAAATAGAAGAACAGCGATCAGCCGTCCTTCTATTTTATTTCTACTTTCTAGGATAAAAATACATTACACGTCCATTAAATAAATGTAATTCACCTTGCAGTTTTTTTGCTAAAAATCTGCAAAACTCATTGGCTTTGCCCTTGTCTCCAAATGTTGAGGATTCTGGAAGGGTAATCTGTATGTATGATTGTTCTTGCTCTGATTCATCCTCATTTATGGCAGTTTCTTTATCTACGCCAAGTAAAATAATGTTATACCGATCATTTTCCGATTTCAGGTAAAACCATTTACCTTTTCCATCAGGCATTTCTTTCATTTCATATGGAAAGGCAGCCTCATTATAATTCCAGTCAACCTGACTGCCAGTTTTTGCTGTTATTTCTTTGAAATATAGAAATAAGTCTTTTATGTCTTCAGTTGTTACTGTTTCTTTTGCTGATGAAGGCACGAGCTTAATATATGCATGACTTTCCACCATCCATCCCCCCATATCTTGTTTACTCTCCTTTTCATTCTAGCATTGATTAAAAACTTCTGACAACTTAATATGATGAATAATAAAAAATACTTGTAATTATTCAAAAAAATAATTATAATAATATTCTAAATATTAAAATAAAAAGGAGGAAAAATATGAACCTATTTGAGAAGCTATATGATGAGAATGAAAATGCTAAAGTTCGTTTTGTCGGCTTTACAACCGAACAAGCCAGATATGATTTTGGGATTGTGTTTACAAATCTTTTCTTTGGAAAACCTCTAGTTGTTTGTATGCAAACTGGCCGCTCCACTCTCCTCGACCCTAAGGACCTCGAAGATAAGGCTTATTTACAAAAAGTCTTTAAAATGGATACTCACCATCAAGCAGAAGATTTAAGCGAATTTTTTAAAATTGCTCTCCCAAGCCCTTCCTTTGAGACTCAATATGAATAAGCTGAAATAGCCTGTTATTACTTCTAATAAAATATGTGTTATACTATTCGACCGTAATTTTTGTGCTAAGATGAAAAGTTTTCCATTATTTTCTTTTAATGAGTTATACAATTTAGGCTTGAAAAAATAATAATGCTATATTATTATTAACTTAAGGTTATTAAAACGCTTACAATCATTTATGCGATAACTCATTGAAAAGGGGAATGGAAGATGGGCACACTTGTATGCCAAACTTGTAATTCAACAATTGATCACTTCGAGGATGAAAAAGTAACAGTTTTGTATTCAAAGTGTAATTGCTGTAATGATGATAAAAAAAAGACTAAATAATTTTTTTGAAAAATAAATCATACTCTGTATACCCATAAATAGAGCCTTCCAGCAAAATAGGAAGGCTCATTTTTGTCTAGCGCAAGCGTCTTACCTCCTTGAGGAGATAAGTCAAGCCTCCAAGAAAGGTAAAATCACT
Organism: Cytobacillus solani; assembly: GCF_006704205.1. Classification (NCBI taxonomy): domain Bacteria; kingdom Bacillati; phylum Bacillota; class Bacilli; order Caryophanales; family Bacillaceae; genus Cytobacillus; species Cytobacillus solani. The sequence goes on along the minus strand of NZ_CP041305.1, from coordinate 5,099,445 downwards.
TTCTCGAGAGGCACGCTTTGTGCTTGTATGGGGTTATCAAGATACTTCCGCATTTCTTTTTTTATTTTATGGCACGATGTTCTTTAATTACCCGCAGGTATTTAAAGTCATAATCCTCTGGACCTTGAACTGGAAGCCCTACTTCCATATTGGTTTTAATATATAATAGGTTATCCTTCGTTATAATTTCTCCTGGAATAAAAATCGGAATCCCCGGCGGATAAACCATAATAAATTCAGCGATAATTCTGCCTTCCGATTCATCAAATGGAACTAGTTCTGTTTCAGCATAAAATGCATCTCTTGGTGAGAGTGCCAATACAGGAATATCAGGAAGCAATACTTGAGCTTCAATCTTGTTTGGTTTACTATGTCGCTCAGTTGATAATTCCTTCAATGCTTGAATGAGTATGTCTGCCTCTTTCTTGGTATCACCTGGTGTAATAATACAAAGAATATTGTACAGGTCTGACATTTCTACTTCTATATTGTATTTTTCACGAAGCCAAACTTCGACGTCAAAACCGCTTAACCCAAGCTCTTTTACCGAAATGATTAATTTTGTCGGGTCATAGTCAAAAGCAGCTTTAGACTCCAGAATTTCTTCTCCGACACAGTATAAATGTTCGATTTCATTCACTTGTTGACGAATGGATTGAGCAAGTGATATCGTCTGATCGATTAGTGCCTTCCCGTTAATAGCTAATTGTTTTCTAGCTACATCCAAAGAAGCAAGTAATAAATAGGATGTAGAAGTCGTGGTTAGCATGCTAAGAATGGATTGTACTCTTTTAGCAGACACAAGGTTTCCTTTCATATTTAAAATGGAGCTCTGGGTCATTGACCCTCCTAGCTTATGGACACTTGTTGCTGCTAAATCCGCGCCTGCCTGCATAGCGGATAATGGCAAATCATCATGAAAATGAATATGAACTCCGTGTGCTTCATCAACGAGCACAGGCACTTGATACGAATGGGCGATCTCAACTATTTTTTTCAAATCAGCAGAAATACCAAAATATGTTGGATTGATCACTAGAACGCCCTTTGCGTCAGGATGCTGTTCAAGTGCTTTAGCGACTGAATCTGTTGTGATTCCATGTGAAATACCAAGGTCCTTATCAATTTCCGGATGAATAAAAATTGGAGTTGCACCTGAAAAAACAATTGCAGACATAACAGATTTATGGACATTACGCGGAACGATTATTTTTTCACCTGGGCCGCATACAGCCATGACCATTGTCATGATTGCCCCGCTGGTTCCTTGAACGGAGAAAAAGGTTCGATCTGCACCGAAAGCCTCAGCTGCCAAATCCTGTGCCGATTTAATGATGCCCTTTGGCTGATGTAAATCATCAAGTGGACCAATATTAATAAGGTCAATGGCTAGTGCATTATCGCCGATATATGCTCTGAATTCCGGATCCATTCCATTTCCTTTCTTATGACCAGGAATGTGAAATTGAACTGGATTTTTTTGTGCATGTGCTAATAGACCGCTGAATAACGGTGTTTCTAATTGAGACAATTTAATCTAACACCTCTTTAAGTGGAAAAGTAATAAAACAAATGAATTATAGCATTATTCATTTTCTTTGCATAGAAAGAAATATTGTCACAAAAACTTCTTCTTAAATTATTATAGTTTTGGGATGAAAACAGGAAAATATAACATTAAAATAGAATTAATAATATAGGTTGGTGGATAAGGAGGGTCACATATTGAATTGGAACACACGTGTAACGGAATTATTAAAAATTAAATATCCCATTATCCAGGGAGGTTTAGCTCATCTAGCCTATTCTGATTTAGCTGCGGCTGTATCCAATGCCGGGGGGTTAGGCCAGGTCACAGCAATGTCGTTGGAAAGTCCCGAAGCCTTAAGAGAAGAGATTCAAAAAGTAAAACAAATGACGGACAAGCCATTCGGTGTGAATTTTGCAATTGGGCAGCATGGTAGACCCTTTTCACATTATCTTGATATAGCTATTGAGGAAGAAGTGCCTGTTATTTCAATGACAGGGGGAAACCCAACACCTTTCTTTGAACAATTAAAGGGAGTAAATGTGAAGAAACTTGTTCTAGTTGCAGCAAAGAGGCAGGCTGTGAAAGCAGAGGAGCTTGGAGCTGATGCAGTAATGGTCGTTGGACAAGAGGGGGGAGGCCATTTAGGGAGAGATGATATCGGTTCGATCGTATTAATTCCACAAGTGGCTGATGCTGTGTCTATTCCTGTTATTGCTTCTGGTGGAATTGGTGATGGGAGAGGAATGCTTGCTGCTTTAAGCTTGGGGGCAGAGGGTATTGAGATGGGAACAAGATTTGTAGCCACCAAGGAATGTGTCCACGCATCAGAATTATATAAAACTAGACTTGTTGAGGGAAATGAAAGTGATACTGCTGTGATTAAGCGATCAATCGGTGCTCCAGCAAGAGTGATTGCTAATGAATGGGCAAGTAAAATCCTGGAAATTGAAAGGGCAGATGGAAGCTATGAGCAATTAAAAGACTATATTAGCGGGAATGCTAACAAAAAGTATATTTATGAGGGAAAGGAAAATGAAGGCTACGCTTGGGCAGGGCAAGTAATGGGATTAATTAAAGATGTACCAACTGTACAAGAACTTTTTGATCGAATGATTTCTGAAGGTGAAAAAATTCGTAAAAAGTGGGCTTTATAACTAGCGGAATAAAAAATTATCAGCATGAATTTACATAAGGGGGGGGTAAAATGGAATTTCAATATCCAATTGAAACAGACTGGTCGACAGATGAAGTAATTGATGTCATCCAATACTTCCAAAAAGTCGAAGAAGCGTATAGTAGAGGAGTGGATCGGGATCTTTTTCTAGATGCCTATCGCCGCTTTAAGGAAATTGTCCCTGGGAAAGCACAGGAACGAAGGATCTGTGACGAATTTGAAGAGGTGAGCGGATTTTCTTCATACCGAACGGTCAATGCTGTCAAAGCTGCTGAATCAGGAGGAAAAATAAAAATGAAATAACGATAATAATAAAACCTCCAAGTCAGGAGGTTTTATTAGAAAAAAATTAGGTGGTTTACACCATTTTATAAAGAGGTATTAATTCTTTAAATACAGATTCAGCTGTTGCAAGAAAATCCTCAGGAGCCATTTTAATCGCTTCATCTTTTGGAAGGTTTATTCCACAAAGGATTTCGGCCTTTTTAATCTTTTGTAGACGAACAAACATTTCCTGTAACTCTTTCTTCGTTAAATCACCATGACGAATGACAGATGGTTTTGTGTGATCAATGGACCAAACAAAGTGTGCAGGCGTTTGTTCATAAACCCTAGTTAGGTTTGCTTTTAACGTTTTTCCGAAATCTTGTTTATGCGGTGCCTCGTAAATGAGGGCGAACCAAATAAATACGTGAGTTTCCCATAAACCAATTTGAAAATGAGGAAGCATTTTATAGCCTCTAGGATTATTAGCGAAAGCTACCCAAGTATCATTTGGCGGATTTTTTGTTCTTCTAGCATGTTTGGCAACATGTGTATACATTTCATCCCCTGTCTCGACTGTAAGCATTGGTGTAAAATATTGACCTAATTCCTCAAGCTTTGGCCTAATATGCGTTTTTAGTGCATCCATACGTTCTTCTAAACCTTCGATTGTAAAAGTGAGAAAGTCAGTATTTGTAAAGCCAGTAAATGCCATGTAAAAAACCTCCTTCAAGCTCTGTCAAATATTGTAGCATACTTGCAAAAAAACAGTAATCATCATGCTTTTCTACAAAATCTTATGTAAAAATAGGTAATCGCACAAATTTGTTGCAAGTAAACAAGATTCCTCATAATATAATAGTAAAAATAATCAGAAGAAATAAAATTTAAGATTATTTGGAAGGGGTGTATTGTCAATGAAACAACTTATGAACTCGGTTAAGAACAGTCCAGGAGAAAAAGAAAGAACTGCAGTTTTACGGTTGGAGATGGATTACGAGCTTGCTACTTTATTTGAGGCGATGAATACTGAAAATGAAGAAATGAAAACAAAAAGTAAGCAAAGGCTGGAAAGAATCAGACAGGAATTGTTAAGACTGAAAGCTCTTTAGAAAATGGTCTAATCATGTTAAAGGAGAAAGATTGAGAAACATGTATAATGAAATACGACTTAACCAATAAAAACGAACTCCTAGAAGGAATTAGGGGTTCGTTTATTATTTTGCCCAGCAGGAGAGGATAATGCTTGAAGCAATTTTCTTTATCATTTAAGCTATTGTTATTTCATAAATGAATTCACTCAAAATAAGTATCTGACACAATGAAACAATCTTGGTGAAAATAGTTCGGAGGGAATCGGATGACTAAGTGGAAAGAGATAGATCGTAACGCTAAGTCTTGGATATTGGAAGCTGGACAAAGGATTAAGCAATCGTTTAGTAAAACACTAACCATTGAAACAAAATCAAATGCAAATGATTTAGTAACGGATATTGACAAAAATACGGAACAATTTTTTATAAAAAAAATAAAGGAACACTATCCAGATCATAAAATCCTTGGGGAGGAAGGGTTTGGAGATCAAATCAGTGATTTAAAAGGGATTGTTTGGATTATCGACCCAATAGATGGGACGATGAATTTTATCCATCAGCAAAGAAATTTTGCGATTTCAATTGGAATTTATGAAGATGGGATTGGTCATGTCGGTTTAATTTATGATGTTGTCCATGACGAGTTATATCATACCATCAGGGGAAATGGAGTATACCTTAACGATCTTCTGCTTCCATCTTTACAAGAAGTCCAAGTGAATGAAGCAATTATTGGAATAAATGCAACATGGGTGACTGAAAATAAACGAATTAATCCGCTCCTTTTAGCACCTCTTGTAAAGCACGCGCGCGGTACGCGTTCCTACGGCTCAGCAGCTATAGAAATGGCATATATCGCTTCAGGAAGAATGGATGCATACATTTCGTTAAGGCTAGCCCCTTGGGATATTGCAGCGGGAATCATATTAGTTGAAGAGCTTGGTGGTATAGCAACAACTCTAAAAGGAGAGCCGATCAATTTCTTGGAGAACAATTCATTATTTATTTCTAAACCGGGACTTCATCAAGAGGTAATGAACAAATATCTAAATGAGGGAAATTGGTAAAAGTTCATAAACTAATAAAAAAAGATGACCAGTCTTTGTTTCGCTGGTCATCTTTTGTCTATCTCCGGCTCCTAGCCCCTCTTGGGTCTAGAAAAGCCGACTAGAAGTTTTAAGAACGACCTTCCATCCAGCTTGCCTTATGCTTGTCGGGGCTGTATAATCGCCTCCGTTTTTCGATTCTTATAGTATTCCATTTTCTCTCATTTTCTTCTTAGTTTTGAAACCAAATCCCATTGCTACAATTAAACCAATAATTGCTGCAAAGATCCCAATGATGCTTTCTTCTGCCACCGCTATCCCAATTCCCATTATGCATAGTGTTGCGAGAATCGCTAAAGCTAATAATGGCCATTTAATTTTCTTCAAATTTTGGACCCCCTCAAATGAAGCAGTATGTAATAAAAATGATTTTACGGTGGATAACATAGAAAATAAAGCGTTTTATTTATCTTGCTTTATATTTTACACAAAAAACTTTTAAGTTTCCACTTTAAATATGGTATAATGTTTCAGTTGTACGTAAGAAAGCAGAAATGCTCTAAATTGTTAAATACAGGTAGGAGGAACTTCCTTGAAATTAAGAGAAGATATTCGTAATATTGCCATTATTGCTCACGTCGATCATGGTAAAACGACTTTAGTAGATCAGCTTTTAAAGCAGTCCGGAACTTTTCGTTCGAATGAACATGTAGAGGAACGGGCGATGGATTCTAATGATATTGAAAGAGAACGCGGGATTACTATTTTGGCTAAAAATACTGCGATTCAATATAAAGATACACGAATTAACATTCTTGATACCCCAGGACACGCTGACTTTGGCGGAGAAGTAGAAAGAATCATGAAGATGGTTGATGGGGTATTATTAGTTGTTGATGCCTATGAAGGATGTATGCCGCAAACACGCTTTGTTTTAAAGAAAGCATTAGAACAAAACCTAACTCCAATTGTTGTTGTTAATAAGATTGACCGTGACTTTGCTCGTCCAGAAGAAGTTATTGACGAAGTGCTTGATTTATTTATTGAGCTTGAAGCAAATGAAGATCAGCTTGATTTCCCAGTTGTTTATGCTTCTGCGATTAACGGTACAGCAAGTACAGACCCAAGTAAGCAAGATGAAAACATGCAGTCTCTATATGATATGATTGTTGAAAATATCCCTGCGCCAGTTGATAACAAAGAAGAACCGCTTCAGTTCCAAGTTGCCTTGCTTGATTATAACGATTATGTAGGAAGAATCGGAATTGGCCGTGTTTTCCGCGGAACGATGAAAGTTGGACAGCAAGTTGCTTTAATGAAATTAGATGGCACAGTTAAAAATTTCCGTGTGACGAAAATTTTCGGTTTCTTTGGTTTAAAGCGTCAAGAAATTCAAGAAGCGTATGCTGGTGACTTAATTGCCGTTTCAGGAATGGAAGATATTAATGTAGGGGAAACTGTTTGCCCTGTTGAACATCAAGATGCATTGCCGATTTTAAGAATTGATGAACCTACATTACAAATGACTTTCCTTGTTAATAACAGTCCATTTGCCGGAAGAGAAGGAAAATATTTAACATCTCGTAAAATTGAAGAGAGACTACGTGCGCAATTACAGACAGATGTAAGTCTTCGTGTAGACAACACAGACTCTCCAGATGCATGGGTTGTTTCTGGACGTGGAGAATTGCATTTATCCATTCTAATTGAAAACATGCGTCGTGAAGGCTATGAGCTGCAAGTGTCTAAGCCGGAAGTTATCGTTAAGGTTATTGATGGAGTGCGTTGTGAACCTGTTGAGCGGGTACAAATCGAGGTGCCTGAGGAACATACAGGATCGATCATGGAATCAATTGGGGCTCGTAAAGGTGAAATGCTAGATATGATCAATAATGGAAACGGTCAGGTTCGCTTAGTGTTTAATGTACCTGCACGTGGATTAATTGGTTATACGACAGAATTCTTAACGTTAACACGCGGGTTTGGAATCATTAATCATACATTTGACAGTTATCAGCCAATGGCTCAAGGTCAGGTTGGAGGACGTCGTCAAGGTGTGCTTGTATCTATGGAGAGCGGAAAAGCCTCAACTTATGGTATCATGCAAGTAGAGGATCGCGGAATCATCTTTGTAGAAGCTGGAACTGAGATCTATGAAGGGATGATTGTAGGCGAACATACTCGTGAAAATGACATCACTGTAAATATTACGAAAGTAAAGCACGCTACCAATGTCCGTTCAGCGAATAAGGATCAAACAGCAACAATGAAGAAGCCACGTATCATGACGCTTGAAGAGGCGCTGGAATATTTAAATGAAGATGAGTATTGTGAAGTAACTCCAGAATCCATCCGTCTGCGCAAAAAGATCCTTGAGAAAAACGAACGTGAGAGAATGACGAAGAAGAAAAAATATGCTGAAATGAGCTAAGGGATGAAGGGGGAGGAGAAAAAGTGGGAGATGTAAATGAGAGTCTGTCTTTTTTCGCTGCTTTATTCAAAGTCCAAGAAAATTCTGAAGTGGGAATGTGGCTTCTTTATTTAACAATTGTTGTTTTATGCATTATTGTTTTTAAATTGGGATTTGCTAAAAAACTGCCAATTGCAAAATCAATAATTATTTATCTTTTTCTCATTTTGGGTTGTACAATTTTAACCTTTTTTGCAGTCTTCTTACCAATTGCCGAAGGTCTTGTCGTTGCTGCCTTAATTTTAATTATCTACAAAATCCGCCTTCATCAGACAAAAAAACTTGAAGGAAAAGAATATTAGGATGGAGTGGAGCATATGAACTCATTACAGGATGCTTTATACAATTGGCTGACAATTAAAGTTGTATGTGATGAAAGGCCTGAAGATACGGCGGCTGCTGATACAGAAAAAATGTTCTGGGGCATGCTTTCAGATGATCATCAACTATCGAATATTGAAATTGAAACGGACGCAGTCATGTACTATGTCCACTATGATCATGCTGGAGATAGAAAAAAAGCACGCTTTCCAAGAGAACTCATTGAAATTATGCTAAACCAGATTAATGCAAGTCCTGAAAAGTATGAGAATTATCCCGAATAAAAAAACCGTCTGTTCTTATAGAACAGGCGGTTTTTTTCGGGATAACTTGTGAGTTTAGGAATTGTCTGGCTCCAGCGCCACGCTGACATACAGGACGTCGTGTGTCGACCTCGAGATCACAAACCATGCCCGAGGGGGATCAAGGAGCTTACGCTTTTCTATTTACCATTCATCATCAGTAGTCTTGCTTTGATAAAGCTTAAAGTTACCTGTTTCGATTCTTTTTTGCGTTTTGTAGGCTATTCTTTCATTGCACTCCATGCACATATACGTATGTATGGGACGATTTCTTAGTTTCTTTGCTTGAAGAGATTCATTTTCTATCGTTTCTATTTTATCGCATAAAACACATTTTACTTTCATTTTGCACCTCTGGAAATCCTTATTTTCTTCTCTAATTTTATTATATAATATGTAGACCATCATATCGAATTTCTTTTGTAGTCTTGAAAGTTAAGGAGGGGCATACTATGATGGGGAAGAAGGAGTGATGAAATGGCAAATCAAGTTGAACCAAAACTAATTAAACCGTTGTTTGATGAATTGCAGCAGGAACGATTTGTAACAGTGGCAACTGTTGATCATGAGTCCGGTGGTCCCAATGTCAGTGCAATTTCATGGACGCTTGCAAAGAATGAAGAGACGATCTATTTTGCAGTTGATAATCGTTCTAGAATCATCCAAAATATTATTAAAAATAACAAGGCAGTTATAAATGTAATTGCGAATGAGTCTACATATTCGATTAGCGGTGTGGCAACGATTAAAGAAGAAAAATTAGAAGGTGTTCCTTTAAAGCTTGCATTAATCGAATTAACGATCGAAGAAGTAAGGGATGTAATGTTTTATGGATCAAAGATAACGACAGTTCCGCAGTACGATAAAACATATGATAAGGTTGCAGCAGCACGCCTTGACAAGCAAGTGATGGACGCAATGAAAAAAGCTTAGTGAGTCACTAAGCTTTTTTCATTCAGCTAATCAGAATTTATCTCCATAAATTCTGAACGCATAAGAAAAACTAAGCATTCGCTGAAAGGCTTTGCGAATGCCAAGTTTTTCTAATTATTTTTATGGAAATTTGAATGCTTCTCTTGTTTTTCATCAAGATTATTTTCCTCTTTATTGTTTAGCTTCTTTTTAGGGTCTTCAGTTGCTTTCTTGGGGTTTGAATCAATGATGTCAGCAGGTATTTCAGGCATTAATCTCCCGGAAATATCCGCAAGCTCGTTCATAATCCCTTGTATAGGCTTTCCGGCCTGAATATCGTCTGACACCTCTTTAAGACGTGCATTTATATCAGGGTCTGCAATAATAATTGCTCTTGCTCCATGCGGGTCATTTTTTAGACTCTCGGCTACAGAATATTTTATCGTTCCTACCTCTGAGCGTTCCAGGTTTTTATTAACATCAATTCCCACAATCGCATAGTTTCCTATTACGACTGCTGTTGCATCATTTACATTAGGAATGCTTGAGGCGAGATTTACTAGGTGTTTTGAAATATCCTGTCCGGTTGTTCGATCCACCTCTTGAATTGTGCTGTTTTTGACATTTACTATATTTTGTTTTTGCCCTTCTTGAACTGAATCATTATTAACCCCACATCCGCTTAATAATACAGCAGTGAAAATAACTAGCCATTTTTTCATGTTATCCGCCTCCAAAGGTAAAGCTTCACAACTAGCATTTCGCTTTTCTTATGTATTATTGTGCAAAATTTCTTCTATCTTTATTCGAAAAATCATATATTTAATCAAAGTTCTATTCGTTCCACTGTTAAGATGATCTAATAGGGGCAGGAGGCATCGAATTGAGGAAAATATATGTGTTAGATACAAATGTCTTGTTACAAGATCCGAATGCTATCTTCTCTTTCGAAGAAAATGAAGTGGTAATTCCCGCCGTTGTATTAGAAGAGGTTGATTCCAAGAAAAGATATATGGACGAGATTGGCAGGAATGCAAGGCAAGTATCCAGACTTATTGATGGTTTAAGAGAATCTGGCAAGCTCCACGAGAAGATTCCATTAGAAAATGGAGGGAGCTTGAGAATTGAATTAAACCACCGGTCCTTTCAGCAATTACAAGAAATCTTTGTTGAAAAAACAAATGATAATCGAATATTAGCAGTGGCGAAAAACCTTTCTCTCGAAGAAGGGGAAAAAGTAGATGGACGAACCGTTATTTTGGTCAGTAAAGATGCGCTTGTCAGAGTGAAGGCTGATGCAATTGGATTACATTCTGAAGACTTCTTAAGTGACAGAGTCATTGAAAACGATCATTTGTACACGGGATATATGGAAGTTTTTATTTCGAAGGAAAAATTGGATCTTTTTTATGAAAAAGGAGAACTATCACTTTCTCTAATCCATTCGCCAGTATATCCAAATCAGTTCCTTTTGATGAAGGACTTACTGGGGTCTTCCTCTTCTGCACTTGGAATCGTTGATAAAAAGGAAAATAAGGTTAAACGGCTTATTTTTGATCACGAGCATATATGGGGAGTTAAACCGAGAAATGTTCAACAAACGATAGCGATGGAGCTTTTATTAAGGAAAGAATTGCCGTTAATCACCCTAACAGGAAAAGCAGGCACAGGAAAAACCCTTATTGCGCTAGCATCTGGGTTAATGCAAACGGAAGATTTCGGATATTATAAGAAACTGCTTGTGGCCAGGCCGATTGTACCTGTCGGAAAAGATCTTGGCTTTCTTCCAGGTGAAAAAGAAGAAAAGCTTAGACCTTGGATGCAGCCGATATATGATAATTTAGAGTATTTATTTAATGCAAAGAAGCCAGGGGAATTAGATGCCATCTTAGCAGGGATGGGATCAATAGAGGTGGAAGCATTAACTTATATAAGGGGAAGAAGTATTCCTGACCAGTTTATTATTATTGATGAGGCACAAAATTTAACCAAGCATGAAGTGAAAACAATCCTTACCCGTGTTGGCGAGGGCAGTAAAATTGTCTTAATGGGTGACCCGGAACAAATCGATCACCCTTATTTAGACGCTTTCAACAATGGACTAACATATGTAGTAGAAAAATTTAAAGATCAAAAGATTTCTGGGCATATTAAGCTCATCAAAGGGGAACGATCCAGACTTGCACAGTTAGCTGCGGACCTTTTGTAGAAATGAGTTTTGATGCTATCATTTTTTACATGTACAATTAGGTAAAGATAGAAAAGGGCGATGATATTTTCATCGCCCTTTTTCCATTTATTCCACTCTAAATGCCTTCACGTTCTTTATTGGATTCCCTTTATTGGAACCATCTCCATAATAAATATATGCAGGTCCATCTTCTATCAATGGTTTCCCATTTTCAGAAAAACCTAAAACTAGTTCTTCTGCTTGTTCAATTGGAATACTGATTTCTTCCTCTTCACAAACAATTATTACCGTACTTGCATGACTCTCCGGTTCTGCATTTTTTAAAAAAGGTTTAAATGGGATTCCGAATGTACCTGTTAGCACCTTTTCTTTCTCAAACTTTTTTTCCGTTTTCAGAGTAGGAGGAAAGATAGCTCCCTCCATAATTTCCCTATCCCAGTGCTTGGAAATTTCCTTTGTGTATTCTTCTAATTCATCTTTTTTTTCTTCTTCTTTATTAAAATAAGTAGTTAAATCAACACGTCGATCATCAAAAATCCATACCCCTGGATCTAGAGTGATTGGATATTTTACTTTCCCGCTAAATAAGATAATTTTTTCCATTACTAATTCCTCCTAATAGGGACAAGAACAAACATTGATTACAACCGTAAGTATACAGATTTTTTTGGAATTTGTCATACTCATGACTTAATGAGAGAATGAAATCGATAGAAACATGAAAAATAATATACGATGAGTAAAAATGTTTGGAGGAAGACTGAATGACATGTAAATCAAATGCTGATTTGCAGGCAATTGTAGATGAAGTTCGTTCCATTTCAGAAAAAGGAACAGTTGCAGATTATATCCCAGCGCTGGCAAAAGTAAATAAGTCTGATTTGTCAGTTGCTATTTATGAGAGGAATCATTCGTGTATTTATGCAGGAGATTACATGAGGAAATTTACGCTGCAAAGCATTTCGAAGGTGCTAGTTCTTGCGCTTGCTCTTCAAGATAGGGGTGTAGACTATGTCTTTGATCGAGTTGGGATGGAGCCGACCGGAGATCCGTTTAATTCGATTTCAAAGCTAGAAACATCTATCCCTTCTAAACCGCTCAATCCGATGATAAATGCTGGTGCCCTTGCTGTTACAAATATGATCAAAGGAGAAAGTGAGAATGAGAGATGGGAACGTATCCTTCAGTTTGTAAGCTGCCTAGCGAACAAACCGAATGTTTCTTATGATTTAGAAGTAGCAAATTCCGAACTTGAAACAGCATGGCTAAATCGGGCACTATGTTATTTTATGAAGCAGCACAAAGTAGTTGAAGGGGATATAGAGGAGTTAATGATGACCTATACGAAACAATGCGCCATTGAAATGAATTGCTTTGAATTGGCGAGAATTGGTGCGGTTTTTGCCTTAAATGGGCTGGATCCAGAAACAGGAGAAAGGCTGATTCCGGTACATATCGCACGGATTTGTAAAACATTTATGGTTACATGCGGGATGTACAATGCCTCTGGTGAATTTGCAATAAAGGTGGGAATCCCTGCTAAAAGCGGCGTTTCGGGAGGGATTCTAGGGGTGGTTCCTGAAAAATATGGCATTGGCATCTTTGGTCCAGCCTTAGATGAAAAAGGCAATAGTATGGCGGGGATTAAATTACTTGAAATTCTTGCGGAGAGATACAACTTTAGTATTTTCTAGTTTTTGTTTGCAAAATGATCATTCTATTCCCTATGTACACCGTATTATCCTTGCTTTTTTCTCTTTTAACGTATAAAATTTATAGATAGGATAATCGCTCGGGAAACGGGGGGATTGAAAGTTGACTTCTGAAACCATATTAGATCATAAGAAAAAAGCAGATGCCCTATTAAAGGCAGATGCAGATAAAATATTAAAATTAATTAAAGTGCAGATGGACAATCTCACCATGCCTCAATGTCCTCTTTATGAGGAAGTGCTTGATACGCAAATGTTTGGGTTATCTCGAGAAATCGAATTTGCTGTCCGGCTTGGCTTAATTGAAGAGTCTGAGGGAAAAGCTATTTTAGCTGAATTAGAAAAAGAGTTATCTATTCTGCATGAAGCATCCGTAAGAAAATAAAGGTAAAGAAAACTCAAACATTCCACTCGAATTGTTTGAGTTTTTTTATCATTGTATAAATGGGAGAGAAATAAGTCCTAATTAATGTTATGTCATTTATAAATAGTATAACATTATTGTGGATTTTTGATGATTAGTATGATACATTTAATTTATCTTCTCTTTCATGCAGGATAATTTAATGCTTTAGTTGAATAAATATATCAATGTAAGAAGTAAGGGAAGAGGGCTAGATGGTAAAAAAAATATTAAAATCATATGATTACACATTGGTTATTGCTGTACTCATGTTATCAGTGTTTGGGCTGATCATGATCTATAGTGCAAGTATGGTTACCGCGGTACAAATTAATAAGGTTGACAGCGATTATTTTTTCAATAAACAAAAGACTCACTTAATCATTTCTGCAGTTGCATTCACTTTTATGGCAATTTTTCCTTATAAAGCAATGCTGAGCAATAAAATTCTTATTCCGATGGTATTTCTTTCTTTAGGGGGACTATTTGCACTATTTGTATTTGGACAAGCTACGAACAATGCCCAAAGCTGGTTTGAGTTAGGGAAGCGCAGTTTGCAGCCATCCGAATTTATTAAATTAACGGTTATCATTTATTTATCCGCTGTATATGCAAAGAAACAATCATATATAAATGAGTTTAATCGAGGGGTTGTCCCGCCGCTTGCTTATTTATTTCTTGCGTGTGTTCTAGTAGCTATGGAACCAGACTTTGGTACTGCTGCCATTATATTTGCTATCGCAGCAACTATAATATTTGCATCAGGAATGAATTATAAAAATATATTTAAACTTGGTTTAATCGGATTTATCATGGTAGTTCCATTAGTATTGATTATGAAGGATAAGATTTTTACAAAAGTACGAATGGGCCGAATTGAAGCCTTCCAAGATCCATTTTCCACTGATTTTGGCTATCAACTTGTTAACTCTTATTTAGCACTAGGAGCTGGAGGATTGAAGGGGGTGGGTTTGGGAAATAGCGTTCAAAAACTAGGCTATTTACCTGAAGCTCATACTGATTTCATTATGGCTGTAATTGCTGAAGAGCTTGGATTGTTTGGTGTATGTTTTGTCCTTTTTATTCTAGGTTACATAGTTTTAAAAGGAATTTTTATTGGGTTAAAGTGTAAAGATCCTTTTGGAAGTTTATTGGCGATTGGTGTCTCAAGCATGATAGGAATTCAATCATTTATTAACCTTGCAGGTATTTCTGGTGTAATTCCTCTTACAGGAGTTCCATTGCCTTTCGTAAGCTATGGAGGTTCATCGCTTTTACAACTGTCTCTCGCAATGGGGATTCTTGTTAACGTGTCAATGTTTGTAAACTATGAAGAAAAATATAAAAATAACAAGGATAGCAATCAGTCTGTAAATTCACAAAAAACGTCAGGCAATCTGTATAGTTATCGTAAATGAAATGTGCTTAATGTTTGTTATTAAAGTGAATTAGAAAAGAGCAAGATAAATAGATAATTAGAATCTAAGTGGTTTTGAGAACGGTTTGATCCTAGACCGTTCAATACAAATAATTACCAGAAAAATCAAAAAATAAAACTAGGGGTGTTTTCCTTGAACCGATCAATCAACAAAGTGTTAGTAGCAAACAGAGGCGAGATTGCGATCCGCGTATTCCGTGCATGTACTGAACTACACATTCGAACCGTTGCTATTTATTCTAAAGAGGATACGGGTTCTTATCACAGATATAAGGCGGATGAAGCTTATCTAGTTGGTGAAGGGAAAAAACCGATTGATGCCTATTTAGATATTGAGGGCATTATAAATATTGCTAAGAGCAGTGATGTGGATGCTATTCACCCTGGATATGGATTTTTATCAGAGAATATCCAGTTTGCACGACGATGTGAGGAAGAGGGAATTATTTTTATTGGACCGGAATCCAAACATTTAGATATGTTCGGTGACAAAGTAAAGGCAAGGACACAAGCACAGCTTGCTGAAATCCCCGTCATCCCAGGCAGTGATGGACCAGTTAACTGTATTGAGGATGTAATGCACTTTGGGGAGAGCCATGGGTTCCCAATTATCATTAAAGCTTCACTTGGCGGTGGCGGAAGAGGAATGCGGATCGTCAAGCATATTAACGAAGTAAGAGAAGCATATGAGCGGGCAAAATCTGAAGCAAAAGCGGCATTTGGCAATGATGAAGTATATGTAGAGAAGTTTATTGAAAAGCCAAAGCATATTGAAGTGCAAATTATCGGTGATAAACATGGAAACATTGTTCATTTATATGAAAGGGATTGTTCGGTTCAACGCCGCCATCAAAAAGTAGTTGAAGTTGCACCATGTGTTTCATTATCTCCAAATTTAAGAGATGAAATTTGCGAGGCTGCAGTAAGGCTAATGAAAAATGTGGATTATATTAATGCTGGTACCGTGGAATTTTTAGTATCAGGTGAAGAATTTTATTTCATCGAGGTAAATCCGCGTGTACAGGTAGAGCATACTATTACAGAGATGGTAACAGGAATAGATATCGTTCATACACAAATTTTAGTTTCTGCTGGGTATCCTTTACACGGTGATAAAATCGGAATTCCTACGCAGGAGAATATCCATGTTAATGGCTATGCCATTCAATCTCGTGTAACAACAGAAGACCCATTGAACAACTTCATGCCTGATACTGGAAAGATTATGGCCTATCGTTCAGGTGGAGGATTTGGTGTACGTCTTGATGCCGGAAATGGATTCCAAGGGGCAGTTATCACACCTTTTTATGATTCATTACTTGTAAAGCTATCTACTCAAGCAATGACTTTTGAGCAAGCGGCTTCAAAAATGGTCCGTAACCTTCAGGAATTTCGAATTCGTGGGATAAAGACAAATATTCCATTTCTTGAAAACGTGGTGAAACATAAGAAATTTCTTACAGGTGAGTATAATACTTCCTTTATTGATCAAACACCAGAATTATTTTTGTTCCCAAAACGAAAAGACCGTGGAACGAAAATGTTAACATACATTGGAAATGTGACGGTAAATGGTTTTCCTGGAATCGAAAAAAAGAAAAGACCGGTTTTTGAAACACCGAGAGTGCCAAAATTAAATTATACAAATAATTATCAAGAAGGAACAAAGCAAATTTTGGATAAGTATGGTCCAGAAGGATTAGTAAATTGGGTGAAGGAGCAGAAAGAGGTATTATTAACAGATACAACCTTTCGTGATGCCCATCAATCATTATTAGCAACCCGAGTTAGGACAAACGATATTAAACATATAGCTGAACCGACAGCAAAGCTTTTACCGGAAATGTTTTCGTTTGAAATGTGGGGAGGAGCAACTTTTGATGTTGCTTATCGTTTCCTGAAAGAGGATCCATGGGAAAGACTGCTTACTTTAAGAGAGAAAATGCCAAATGTTCTTTTTCAAATGCTCTTAAGGGGTTCGAATGCAGTAGGTTACAAGAATTATCCAGATAATGTAATCCGTGAATTTGTGGAAAAGTCAGCTCAAGCAGGGATTGATGTATTCCGTATCTTTGATAGTTTAAACTGGCTGAAAGGAATGGAAGTTGCGATTGATGCTGTTCGCCAATCGGGAAAAATTGCAGAAGCTGCGATATGTTATACTGGTGATATTTCTGACCCAGCTAAAACAAAATATAATTTAACTTACTATAAAAATTTAGCTAAGGAACTTGAAAATCAAGGTGCTCATATATTAGGTATTAAGGATATGGCAGGTCTTCTTAAGCCGCAGGCTGCCTATCAATTAATTTCTGAACTGAAGGATACTGTGAATATTCCAATCCACCTTCACACACACGACACGAGCGGCAATGGAATCTTTACCTATGCAAAAGCAATTGAAGCAGGAGTAGATATCGTTGATGTAGCTATTAGTTCAATGGCAGGATTAACATCCCAGCCAAGTGCAAATTCACTTTATTATGCTCTTGAGGGCACAGACCGAAAACCGAATATTAATGTTCAAGCACTCGAACAATTAGCTTATTATTGGGAAGATGTTCGGAAATATTACAAGGAATTTGAAAGTGGGATGATCGCCCCACACTCGGAAGTATATCAGCACGAGATGCCTGGTGGCCAATACAGCAATCTGCAGCAGCAGGCGAAGGGTGTAGGACTTGGGGAAAAATGGGACGATGTGAAAGAAATGTATTCCCGTGTAAATCAAATGTTTGGAGATATTGTCAAAGTAACTCCTTCTTCAAAGGTTGTTGGTGACATGGCGTTATATATGGTGCAAAATCAACTAACTGAAGAAGATGTTATTAACAAAGGATTGACATTAGATTTTCCTGATTCGGTTGTGGAGCTTTTCGAAGGTTACCTTGGACAGCCGTATGGGGGTTTCCCTAAAGAATTGCAAAAAGTAATCTTGAAAAATAAACAGCCTATTACGGTTCGTCCAGGGGAATTGCTAGAGGGTGTCGATTTTGATGCAATAAAAGAAAAGCTTTTCAATGATCTAGGCAGACAAGTTACGATGTTCGATACGCTTGCTTATGCGCTTTATCCAAAGGTGTATATGGATTATATAAAAACGGTAGAACAATTTGGTGATATATCCGTTCTTGATACACCTACATTCCTTTTCGGGATGAGATTAGGAGAGGAAATAGAGGTAGAAATTGAGACAGGTAAAACACTAATTGTGAAGCTTGTTTCGATTGGTCAGCCTCAGGCAGATGGGAATAGAGTTGTATACTTTGAACTAAATGGACAGCCTCGTGAGGTTGTTATTAAAGATGAGAGTATTAAGTCAACGGTAGCTTCCAAAATAAAGGCTGATCCGCATAATGAAAGTCATATAGGGGCTTCCATGCCAGGAACAGTTATAAAGGTTTTGGCTGAAAAAGGGGAAAAAGTAGAAAAGGGTGATCATCTTATGATCACTGAGGCGATGAAAATGGAGACAACCGTACAAGCACCATTCTCGGGAACGGTTAGCGATATCTTTGTAACAAATGGTGAAGCGATTCAAACAGGAGATTTATTACTTGAATTAACAAAATAAAAAGCGTTGCAGCTATTGCTGCAACGCTTTTTTGCATTAATGGATTGTGACTGGCGGGATTGAAACTTTTTCTTCCTTATTCTTTATTTCCTCAAGTGCCATTGCATTTTTCTTGCTCCGTGAAGTTAAAAGGATGAAATAACTCAAAACCCCAAAAAGACAAGATATAAAAAATGCGTGTGCAAGCGCAATATATAAATTTAAACGTGAAAATATAACTAATGCACCTGCTATTACTTGAAGAGTGACAAGGATGAAAGAGATAATCCATCCCCAATAAATGACCTTTTGGTCCTTGTAATGCTTTACTGCTAGAAAAGTGATATAGGCAATCCATATAAATATAATGCCAGCAGCAGTACGATGCCCCATTTGCACCCATTCATGCATGTTTCCAGGGAGTGCAAATGAGCTGTTTATGCATAATGGCCAATCACGGCATACTAAACTCGCATTGACATGTCTGACGAGGGCTCCTGTATATACGACAACATAGCTATAAATAGAAACACCAATGATATGTCTTTTCATCCGTTTATCGAGAATAACCTTTTCTGCTTCGAATTTTTTGTCTACTTCAAATATTAAGAGGGTAAGTAATAATACAGTAGCAAATGAAATAAGGGAGATGCCGAAATGAAGGGCTAGAACAAAGTCTGATTGTCCCCAAATAACAGCCGCAGCACCAATTAACCCTTGCAGTACCAGAAAAAAGAATGAAGTAAATGATAAAAATTTCGTCTCTCTAATATGGCCTATTGCCTTCCAGGTCCATACGGAAAGAAGTAATACCATCAAGCCTACTGCACCCGAAACCACACGATGAGCCAGTTCAATAATTAATTCGGGTGTGATATCGGTAGGTACTAGTTCCCCATTGCAAAGTGGCCATGATCTACCGCAACCCATTCCTGAATCTGTTTTTGTTACAAGTGCTCCCCCTAACAATATGAGAAGCATCCCTATTGTTGTTAAAACGGCGAGCCATTTCAATGATCGTTGCAAAGTTATTCACCTTCTTCTAAAAATTAAGTTCATTATAATAGACAACTATTAATAAAAAAGTCATTGAATGAGTTTATCGTACCCATCATATCGAATTTAATATGAAATGAACAGAACTAGCAGATGCTTTTTCAGATTCTACTAGGAATATTTTAGATATTCAATATTTTTATTATTATTCACTGTAATTATAGTATTTAGGGTTGAAAGTTTTTACAGAGTTTGCTAGAAATAGAATGGAGGTCTAAATAGGTGTTTGAATGAACGATACCTTATTCTAGGTAACTCCAAGTGGATCGAAGTAGGACATGAATAAACTCTTTTATATTATGGCAGAAAAACAACATTTCTTTAAGAACAAAAATGCGCTGACACAAAAAATTCACAATTTATTCGAAAAATGTTCACAAAAGTTCATGAAAGTGTGATTTAATATACAGAGGAAGGTCTGTTTTTCTACATAAAAATTTTACAATGTTTTTACGTTATCTATAGTGGAAAAGTATTGTACACATAATGTATAAGGATGTACCCTTCGTTTTTTATTGCAAATATAGTAATGTAAACTGTAATGCTTTATAGTAGTTGTAGTGAATAATGGTGTATTTGTGATAAGAGATAAAGGAGGAAATAAAAACATGTCTAATACGAGGGCTGTCATTGATGGAGGCATCGATAACAATGATCAACGCCTAGATAATAAAGTGCCAAAATCTACTGCGTGGAAGGATTTTCTTTCTCTCATTAAGATTGGAATTGTTAATTCAAACTTAATTACTACTTTTACAGGGTTATGGCTTGCTTTGCATTTTTCATCTAAGGGCTTTTTTAGTAATTTAGATCTTGTGTTCTATACATTAATTGGATCAGGATTAATTATTGCTGGTTCATGTGCTCTTAATAACTACATAGATCGAGATATTGACCCTTTAATGGAAAGAACAAAGAAAAGACCAACTGTTACGGGCAAGGCGAATCCAACAAAAGTTGCAGCAATGAGCTTCCTATTAATTATAGCTGGAACTCTTTTCTTAATGATGACAACAATGACAGCTGTAGTCATTGGGTTAATTGGAGTGTTTAGCTATATTGTTCCTTATACAATTTGGTCAAAAAGAAGGTATGTATCTAATACCGTTATTGGCAGTTTCTCTGGTGCTGTCCCGCCGTTAATTGGCTGGGCTGCTGTAGACGCAAATCTTGATATTATCGCATGGGTTTTATTTTTAATTATGTTTTTCTGGCAGCCGCCTCATTTTTATGCACTTGCTATGAGACGAGTAGAGGAATATCGGTCAGCCGGTGTCCCAATGCTTCCTGTTATAAAAGGATTTAAAACTACTAAGCGTCATATTTATATTTGGATTGCAGCATTATTGCCGCTCCCGTTTTTTCTTCCTGAGTTAGGATTGCCTTTCTTAATTCTTGCGACATTGTTAAATATTGGATGGATCGCAACTGGGATATATGCAAGAAAATTCAATGACGATATTAAATGGGCAACTTTAATGTTTGTATACTCTCTACAATATCTGACAATCATGTTTGTAGCTATGGTAATAATCACACTTTTATAAAAAAAAATTTGGAGCGAAGGGTTTTTTTAATAGTTTTTTAATTATTAGCACGTCTTCGCTTCTCTTTTTATTATGAAACGAATAATTGTTTCAATTTAATAATAATTTCTACTAATGAGTTACATACTAAAATGTCAAAAACAACTTTTGTTAGGAATTCTTTCTTTTCCTAAGTATTGAAAGAATTTATTCATAATTTTTTTGAATTAAAAAATTCAAACAGAAATTTTAAAGAAAGAGGGGATTGATTAGCTTATGAAGAGGCTTGCAAAATGGCGTCTAGTATCATTATTTGCAATTCTGACGCTCGTGCTTTCTGCTTGCAGTGGTCAACCATATTTATCTGCGCTACAACCTGCTGGTGAAGTAGCAAAAAAACAATATGATTTAATGGTGTTTAGTACAATTATGATGATTGCTGTAATGGCGGTAGTAGCTGTGATTTTCATTATTGTATTAGTGAAGTTCCGTCGGAAAGATGACAAAATTCCTAATCAAGTTGAAGGAAATCATGCAATGGAAATTATTTGGACTGTTATACCGATCTTATTAGTCCTTGTCCTAGCTGTTCCGACAGTATCTGCTGTTTTCAATTTCGCTGATGTTGATGCAATGGAGAAGAAGAATGAAGATGGTTCCTCTGATGCACTTGTTGTCAATGTACGTGCAAATTTATATTGGTGGGAATTTGAATACCCAAATGAAAAAATAGTAACAGGTCAAGAACTAATTGTTCCGACTGATGAAAAGGTTTATTTTAATTTAATTGCTTCAGATGTAAAACATTCATTTTGGATTCCAGCAGCTGGTGGGAAAATGGATAACAACACTGAAAATGTAAATAAATTCTGGTTAGAATTTGATAGTGAAAAAGCTGACCCTGATAAATTATTCCAAGGACGATGTGCAGAGCTTTGCGGACCATCACATGCTTTAATGGATTTTAAAGTAAAAGCCCTTCCTCGTGCAGAGTTTGATCAGTGGGTTACTAATATGCAAAATATTAAGGAACCACAGGAAGCAACAACTGATTTAGCACAGCAAGGTCAAGAAATCTTTAATCAAAGCTGTATTGGCTGTCACGCTGTAACGCCATCAAATGGCACACCTGCCGATGCTCGTATGGCACCAAATTTAACAAACTTTGGTGATCGTAATATTATCGCAGGATATTTAGAGCATAATGAAGAAAACTTAAAAAATTGGTTATCTGATCCAGAAACATATAAACCAGGAAATAAAATGACTGGTACTTATGGTGAATTAACACCTGAACAACTTGACGCGCTAACTGCGTACTTAATGGGGTTAAAGGTTCAAGGTGAATAGGGATATGTTTATAAAGGAGGTAAAATTGTGAGTACCAATGCTCAGAAAAGAGGATTTGGGGCAACGTTATGGGACTATTTAACAACAGTAGACCATAAAAAAATTGCACACCTATATCTTATAGCTGGCGGATTATTCTTCCTAATCGGTGGTCTTGAAGCGTTATTTATCCGAATTCAGCTTTTAAAACCTAATAATGATTTTGTAAGTGCAGGATTATTTAATGAACTTCTAACAATGCACGGAACAACAATGATTTTCTTAGCTGCAATGCCGCTCGTATTTGCTTTTATGAATGCGGTTATGCCGTTGCAAAT
This sequence comes from Cytobacillus solani, assembly GCF_006704205.1. Lineage (NCBI taxonomy): Bacteria > Bacillati > Bacillota > Bacilli > Caryophanales > Bacillaceae > Cytobacillus > Cytobacillus solani. The sequence goes on along the minus strand of NZ_CP041305.1, from coordinate 5,076,785 downwards.
TGGTGCACGTGACGTTGCTTTTCCATTTCTAAATTCATTAGGATTTTGGCTTTTCCTTTTTGGCGGATTATTTCTAAATCTTTCATGGTTTTTAGACGCAGCACCAAACGCTGGATGGACGTCTTATGCATCACTTTCGATAGCTCAGACAGGACATGGAATTGATTTCTATGCTCTCGGCTTACAGATCGCAGGGTTAGGAACCTTAATTGGTGGGATTAACTTCCTTGTTACGATCATAAATATGCGCGCACCTGGTATGACATATATGCGTATGCCGATGTTTACATGGACAACATTTGTAGTATCTGCACTAATTTTATTTGCATTTCCTCCATTAACTGTCGGTTTATTCTTAATGACTTTTGACCGTATGTTTGGTGCGAACTTCTTTGATGCAGCTATGGGTGGAAATACGATTATTTGGGAGCATTTTTTCTGGATCTTCGGTCACCCAGAGGTTTATATTTTAATTTTACCTGCTTTCGGTATTTTCTCAGAGATTTTTGCGATCTTCTCAAGAAAGCGCTTATTTGGATATTCATCAATGGTATTTGCTACAGTGTTAATTGGATTCTTAGGATTCATGGTTTGGGCTCACCATATGTTCACAACAGGTTTAGGACCAATTGCCAATTCTATTTTTGCAGTGGCAACGATGGCAATTGCTGTTCCAACAGGAATTAAAATCTTTAACTGGTTATTTACCATGTGGGGCGGAAGTATTCGATTCACAACTCCAATGCTATGGGCAGTTGCCTTTATACCATCTTTCTTAATGGGTGGAGTTACAGGGGTTATGCTAGGTTCTGCTGCACAGGATTACCAGTATCATGATACGTATTTCGTTGTGGCTCACTTCCATTATGTAATTGTTGGTGGAGTAGTGTTTGCCTTATTCGCTGGAGCTCATTTATATTGGCCAAAAATGTTTGGTACGATGTTAAATGAAGTGTTAGGTAAGATTACTTTCGTACTATTCTTTGTTGGATTCCATATGACGTTCTTTATTCAACATTTCTTAGGATTGTGGGGAATGCCGCGTCGAGTATTCACTTACCTTCCAGGGCAAGGATTTGAGACATCAAACGTAGTAAGTTCGATTGGTGCCTTCTTAATGGCAGCCGGTGTTATTGTCCTATTAATCAACGTTATTATTACTAGCGTGAAAAATGAAAAGGTTGGTAATGATCCATGGGGTGATGGACGTACGCTTGAGTGGGCTTTGTCATCACCACCGCCATACTATAATTTCAAACAGCTTCCACTTGTTCGTGGTCTTGATGCATACTGGATTGAAAAAATGGAAGGCAAAAAAGGAATGACTCCAGCTGAACCGCTTGGGGATATTCATATGCCGAATAATTCCTTTATTCCATTCTTAATTTCTTTAGGTCTTTTCATCGCTGCGTTCGGTGCTATGTACCATGGAGACGAAGGAAATACTTGGGGAATTCCAGTGCTGATTTTCGGTCTTCTGTTTACATTAGGTTCAATGTTTGTACGCTCGATCAAGGATGATCATGGCTATCATATTCCTAAAGAGGAATTAATCGATGACAATGATAAGGGGGTTAAGGCATAATGCATGTAGAAGAAAAAATGACTGTTGAAACTTGGCCTGCTGCGCCTGAAAAACAAACCCTCGAGGCAAAAAATAAATTCTTAGGTTTTTGGTTATTCTTAGGGGGAGAGACGGTTCTTTTCGCCTCTCTCTTTGCAACATACCTTGCATTAAAAGATTCAGTACCTAGAAGTGATATGCCATTAGCAAAAGATCTTTTTGAGATTCCACTTGTATTTGCAATGACCATGATCCTTTTAACAAGTTCTTTGACAAGTGTGTATGCAATGTACCATATGAAAAATTTCAACTTTAAGAAAATGCAGGTTTGGTTAGGCATCACGGTTGTTCTCGGCTTAGCTTTCTTGGGTCTTGAAATTTATGAATTCAATCATTATGTACATGAATTCGGTCATACTTTTACTAGCAGTGCTTTTGGTTCTGCCTTCTATACACTTGTAGGCTTTCATGGTGCTCACGTTGCTTTTGGGTTGCTCTGGATTACTACTTTAATCATCCGTAATAGCAAACGTGGATTGAATCTGTATAATGCACCTAAGTATTATGTTGCAAGCCTTTATTGGCATTTTATCGACGTTGTATGGGTATTTATTTTTACAGTAGTATATTTAATGGGAATGGTGGGATAACTGATGGCAAATGGACAAATTAACTCAGGCAACCCTCGTGTGGACATTGAATATCGCCGTAAAAAGAATGCGGAAGAAATGAAGCATCAAGTAATCACGTTCGCTTTGATGATTTTCTTGACGCTTATTGCTTTCGTTGCAGTAGCATATGAAGGATTTACTGGATGGTTTATTGTTCCGTTTATCTTACTGCTTGCAGGTGTTCAAGTGGTCTTCCAATTGTTTTACTTCATGCATATGAGTCATGAAGGGCATGAAGCGCCAAAGTTATTCATGTACACGGGAGTTTTAATTGCTTTTGTAACAATTCTTTGCTATACAACTATTATTTGGTGGTAACTTTTTCTAGGGAAATCGGCTATTAGCCGATTTCTTTTTATATAAACCGAATATTAGCAATAGTAAAAATGCTCTATGCTTGGAGATTTTAATGTATAAGAGTATACTATTGGTGTATGTTTTTTTATAAAGAGGTGATAACGAAGTGTCGATATCAATATTTGGTTTCCGGGCATTATGGAGTCCTATCTTTTTCGCCGTATTAGTATTAGTTTTAGTTGGTTATTTCCTTATTACTATGAAATTCAGGCATAAATTTTCGCGAAGTGAGCCATTAACAAAGGGTCAGGCGATTAATTTCTCACTGGCGATAATTCTTTTATATATTATTAAAGGTTCACCTATTGATCTGATGGGGCATCTTATGTTTTACGCTCATATGACTCAAATGGCCGTTCTTTGTTTAATTATTCCGCAGTTAGTTATTCTGGGAATTCCACCATGGATATGGCGAATGCTTCAAAATAAAAACTCTTTCAAGAAAGTATTTTTTGTCTTTTCAAATCCAGTGATTGCACTGATTTTGTTTAATGGGGTCTTTTCAATCTACCATATTCCATTAGTTTTTGATTTCATCAAAACAAATATGTGGCTTCATGCTGGCTATACATTGATATTATTTGTTTTAGGGATCTTCTTTTGGTGGCCACTCATTAATCGATTAGAAGATCAGCATACGATAAGCGGGTTAAAAAAGGTTGGCTATATATTTGCTGGTGGTGCGTTGCTATTACCTGCCTGCGGGTTAATTATTTTTGCTGATGTGCCACTTTATGCAACATTCTCTGATCCAAACGCATGGGCGAAGGCGTTGGAGCTCTGTGTTCCCGGTACAACATTGGCTGGCTTAACTTTAAGCGGACCAGAGGTATTTAGCTCAATGTCTTTAATATATGATCAGCAGCTTGGTGGAATTATTATGAAGATTATCCAAGAGATTGTGTATGGTTTTGTCTTAGCAAGAGTTTTCTTTAGCTGGTATAAGAAAGAGCAGGAAGAAACTGAAGTTGAAAAACAACATAGACTAAACCCGCAGCCAATTGAGTAAATAAAACCCCATCTCACTTAGATGGGGTTTTGTAATAGGGAATATTCATTTGTTTTTGTTCTATATAAAAAATCACGTTTTATTAAATAAAGTATGAACATTTTCGGAACTTTTAAGAATAGATACTTTTGTTGATGGAGAGTTGCGGTATACTTAAAGATGGAACTAGTAATTAGGTATTGGTTCTATTCCTATTTAAGTGGAAATGAATGAAGAGGGTCAATTATTACATTGAGAGGGAGATATATGGATTATTCATTGCCGATTTTACCTACAATAAGTACTACATTCATTGTTCTTAGTGCCATTTTTGTTGCAATTGGCTGGGGACAAATTCGAAAGCGGAAGATAGACGCACATAAAAAGACAATGACACTAGCGGGTATTTGTGCAACTATTTTCTTTATTATTTATATGAGCAGAACCATTTTTATTGGGAATACAGCCTTTGGCGGTCCAGATGAAATCAAAATTTATTATACTATTTTCTTAATCTTTCATGTGACGCTAGCTACAACTGGAGCTGTATTTGGGATTATTTCGCTTATAAGCGGTTATAAAAATAAATTAGCCGTACATCGAAAGCTTGGTCCAATAACTAGTATCATTTGGTTTTTTACAGCTATTACTGGTGTAGTGGTGTATCTGCTATTGTATGTATTTTACCATGGCGGTGAAACAACCTCTACGATTAAAGCAATCTTAGGTTCATAGAGAAAAAAGAAAGACGCATCAGATGCGTCTTTTCTTCTTTATTATTGTGCAAACTTTTCAATTTCAGTATTTAAGTCATTTAGGATTTTCTCACATTGGCTTACTAGCGTCTTTGGATAATGTTCATCAGCGCCATATTCAACGCCATGTGGATAGTAATGTTTTCCTAATGCTGGTGTCATTAATTGAATGACAGCTTTATCCGCACCTACATCCCCTTCAGCAGCATAGCCGAATACGCGTAAATAATATACGCCTTCTTTTAAATCAAATTTACGGTCGTATGTAACTCTTTCATAATCCCATTGACCTGCGCGAACTAGTCCATAGGTTAACATTAATTCATCTAATCGATTTAAGTCTGCTTTCTTTTTTTCAAGACCCGTATTTTCAAACTGCATGTTTGTCCCTCCTAAAAACAATCCCTTAATAGCTGTTTACAGCATATTAGGTGAAATTTAACAAGTTTTATCCCAAATCTAATAATAGTTCAAAAAGAGAGAAGATGCAACGGATTCATTAAATAAACCGATTAATCCCTTATTGAATTCAAGAATTTGTAACGAATTTCTTAATGGATCGAGAAGTTTCTCAACAATTGGAAATGCTAAGTATGGTCACAGAAAGGGGTTTTTGAATGAAAAAAGTATTTAAGTATGCATTGATTATTTTCTTTTATTTTTCATTTAGTTCTACTGTTAATGCTCAAACAAACTATGTTGTGATGGAGGGAGACACGCTTTGGAGAATTGCAAAACATTATCAAGTTAGTCTAGCAAAAATTATACGAAGTAATCAGCAGCTACAAAACCCAAATTTAATTTATCCTGGGGAAGTTATCATCATTCCAACTGTTGAGTGGACTGACGGAATTAAAGTTTCATTAAGTAAGGAAGAGAATAAACTTGCTGACCTATTGAACAGTAAGAGAATTCAGTTGGGGATGAAACCTTTAATGACCGATGATTCCTTAACAAAGGCAGCAAAGCTAAAATCAGCCGATATGATAGAGAATAATTATATTTCCCACCATTCCCCTACATATGGTGACCCTTCAAGCATGTTAAGTAAGCTAAATATTTCTTATCAAAGTGTAAAGGAAAGTATTGGAGCAGGTTATCAATCTGCTGAGCTAGTCATCTCTTCTTGGTTACATTCAAGTGCGAACCGAGAAATTATTTTAAATAATCGGGCAACTAAAATGGGGATTGGCTATGTTAAAGGGGGAGTATATGGACACTATTGGACCGTTTTGATTGTAGAAAGTTAAAGAGCAATTAAATTGTGTTTTAATAAATGCTGAATTAGAACATCTATTAGGGTGTTCTTATTCATGTTCTTTTAAAACAATATCAGAATGTTCAGTTCGCTCATCTGAAAATGAATAGGAATAATGATATACTTACTAGTGGAAAAGAATATATAATAATAACAAATGATAGAAAGGAGGAAACCCTTCTGCGTAATCTTGTTCGGATACTCGTGCTAATATCTGGATTATTAGCAGTTGTATTTTTATTTAATACGAATATCAGCCAAAAAGAAGAGATATTGGTAAACGAAGAAGATCAACAGCCTAAAGTTGACCAAACTTTGGATGAGGTTATTTCTTTACAAGGTCCTTCAAATTTAGAAATTCCTCAAGAAAGCTTAATAAATATGCTTGGTAAAACAAGCGAAGAATTGGTTCATATTCTAGGTGAGCCTGAAAGAAAGGATCCAACATTTTATGGCTATGACTGGTGGATATATAAAATGGACTTGCATACATATATCCAGGTTGGTGTTGAAAAAGACAAGGTTGTAACGGTTTATGCAACAGGTTCAAATGTACAAATCCCTCCTTTCAAGATTGGGCAGTCTATTGCAGATATTTACCACTTAACAACAATTGAAGCGAATATTGGCTTGGATTATAAAGACAGTTCTTATATGTTTGAATTATCAGAGGATGATATGAACACCCGTCCACTAATAATGGTAGGGGATGCCTTTATACAGTTGTATATTGATAAATTTACCGGAACTTTGTCAAGTATCCGATTGTTAAATGCAGAGACTTTAATTGAGCAAAGACCTTATGAAATGGTCTATCGAGGTAAGCTTCTTGAAGTAAGTCCACTAACAAAAGTGATTGAAGAGGAAGTCGAAAAAGGAAATGAAAGGCAGATTTTTGACATTACTAATATTTTTCGTATACGGCATGAACTAGAGCTTTTAGAATGGGATGAGCAAACGGCTGAGGTTGCTTTTGCACATAGCAAAGATATGTTTGAAACAAATGATTTTTCTCATACATCTAAGAAATATGGAGAATTATCCGATCGGCTGGATGCTGCAAATATTTTTTACCAGACAGCGGGAGAAAATATTGCAGCTAATTATATGGATGCACCAGCAGTTGCTGAAGGCTGGCTAAATAGTAAGGCTCATCGAGAAAGCTTGCTAAATGAACAGTTTACACACTTAGGTGTTGGAGTTTATAAGAAACATTACACTCAGAATTTCATTGAAAAATGGTCTGAATAGCAATTATTTATATTTTAATTCTTTTAAAAGAGCTTGGTATCAAGCTCTTTTTTCAATCCTGCTCACTTGGAAATAATCTTGCTTCCAATTGCCATATACATGTACGTAGTCACCTTTTTCAACCTTAGGCATTGTTACTCCTTTTTCGATGGGAATGACTTTTCTTACTACCCATTTTCTTTGTTCCATTTGAATTGAAAGCTCTAATATGTATACAAACCGATAATATGAAAAACGTTGCTTTGAGCCGGTTACTTCCTTAATTTCACCATATATAATGGCTTCTTCTGCGACATTTTTTAAATCTTCCCATTTTTCCATACTATCGTGCATGTCTCTTTTTGCAATCCAGTAAAAATAAAGGCAAATAATAGGGATAACAATGGCTGTTACCACTTTTTTACCACCACCCGAAAGAAGATGTCATTATTTTTTCTTGATAATAAAAAAGCTTCCAGTTGCTTGTGCAATTTTTTTTCCGTCAGATCGGTGGACTTCTGCCGATAGTACCATATTTTTTGTTCCTTTATGGTCAATATACGCCTTGCATTGCAAATAATCTCCCTTTCCAACAGCTAAATAATGAATATTTAATTGGGTTGTTACTGCACCATACCCTTCTGGGAGAATCGAATTAGCCAATGTGCCCATTGCTGAATCAATAATTGTAGCAGTAATGCCGCCATGGACAATCCCTAAAGTATTATTTAATAGGGGGGAGAGTGGAACGGTTAAATGGCATTCTTTATCATCCATTGTTCGCTCCATATGAAGCAAACCACCAATATATGAGCTGTTGATTCTTTTTTGTTTTTTATTGTAGCCTCGCAGTATGTCATTTAGGACTTCCAGTTCTTCTGTAGTAGCTTCTTCCATACTTTGTTCAAATAGTTCCCTAAGTTGTTCCTTCATTTTGTATTCACCTTTCAGCAATATTCTGCATTTTTAATATTATCACTAATAGATTCATTTCACCATTTATCTTTTCACCATTTGTGTTGATATTCATAAAGTATTAGTAGGTTATTGTAACAGTTAGAGGTGAATAGGGAATGGCGAAAAAAAAACTCCATCCTTCTGTTGAACAATTCAAAACGTTTGTAAAAGCAAATCCGAAAATTATGGAAGAAGTCAAAACGGGAAAAAAAACCTTGCAGGAGTTTTACGAAGATTGGTATTTATTGGGGGAAGAAGACTCTAGATGGGATTCATTGCGAACAGGGGCAGAGAGTGAACCTGCGCAAGAGGAAAAGGAGAAAAAAACAGATTGGATCGGAACGATTATGGGGACAATCCAAAAGGTGGATCCAAATGAAATGCAAGGATATGTTAACAATCTAAGTAAAGCATTAGCGGCAGTACAAGGCGTGATATCCCAATTCCAAGGTGGAGGCACTGTAAATACGAAAGTGGCCGAAACAAAACTGAGCAATCCATTTGTTTTCAAAAAGGATTAAAAGGGGAATAAAGATGAGGCAAGATATTGCAAATTATGTGGGAAAAAATAAACAGCTGCAGAATTTTATTAGAGAACAGCCCATTTGGTATCGAAAACTTTCACGGAACCCTCAGGAAATTCAGTCGTTAGAGGTAGCAGCCTTGAATTATTATAAAAATACAATCCCACATAAAGTCGAAAAATTTTCAAACGGCGTACAAATGGCATCAATGATGATGGGGATGCTTCAAGCGATGAATTCACAATCATAAAAGAAGTTCTCTTAGGGAGAGAGCTTCTTTATTTTGTTTGGCAGCTCTTACGTGAAAGAGTAAAAAGTATATCCAAGGTACACAATAAATACATAAAGAAATCTGTAATTGAAATTCGTTTACATCAAAGAGTTATATTGACGAAATGAAGGAGTGAAAGCCAATGAAAATGTTTATATATGTAATAACTATTTGTTTGGTTATGGCAATTTCAGGATGTAAAAGAGATATACCTGAACCAGAAACAAAAACAAATGGAAAACCAACCAGCCTTCATAGTGTTTCTCATGACATACCCGTATTTAAAACGACATTGAACAGCAAGGAACCATTTTTTGTTAAATATAAGATTGAGGGGAGTAATGTACTGATTGAATGTATTATTCAAGGAATTACCTTTAGAGAAACGGAAGGAAATAATAAAGGTAGAATTATTTTATATGTTGACGGGAAAAAGAAGGAAGAGATTTCATCCGCTGCATTTATTGTAAAAGGCTTAACTTCTGGAACACACCGACTTACATTAGAGGTAGCTACAGAAAAAGCATCAACCGTAATAATGAAAAAAGAATTTGATGTTACAATTCGATAACTTTTACGTTTCCTCTGTTTCATGATAAAATATGAAACGGAGGTGAGCTTTATTTTGCTTGCTACAATTGAGGGAATAGAGATTTTAGATCATGCTGAACAAATAGCTGCGATGATTATTGATTCAGAGGAAGCGGAGTATTACCGCCAATGTTTATATAGATTAAAACATAATAAAGATACACAGGCCAAAATAAGAAGCTTCGTAAAGATGAAAGAGCATTACGAGGACGTACAGCGCTTTGGTAAATATCATCCTGATTACAAAACGGTAATGAAGTCCGTTAGGGAATTAAAGAGAGAAATGGATTTGGATGAAAATGTCGCTGAATTTAGAAAGGCAGAGAACGACCTTCAAGCGATATTAGATGAAGTGAGTGTATTAATTGGTCATTCAGTGTCTAATCAAATAAAAGTTCCGACAGGGAATCCGTTCTTTGATAACTCTTCTAGCTGTGGAGGCGGATGTGGTTCCGGAGGAAGCTGTGGTTGTTCATAAATGACGGACGGCATGGAGTAAATCACATGCTGTTTTTGTCATTGACTAGGTATTTATATAATCGGATATTGTTAATAACTTAGTGAAGTTGGTCTTCAGGGACGTTCGTCTTGTGCTGGTCGGGGGTGCACAAGCTGGTTGTTGCCTTTTTCATAATTTTCTGATGAGTAATTTCTTCAGACCATTGAAATATACAGTTTTTTTATGCTAGACTGTTAAAAAAGAATTACTCTTGAAGGGGAAGAATTTATGCTCGGTCAACGGCAAGGAATTATCGTCTGGCTATATACATTAAAACAGGCGAAAATGTTACGAAGGTTCGGTAACGTTCATTATGTATCGAAGCGGTTAAAATATGTAGTCTTATATTGTGATATGGATGAAACAGAAGGATTAATTGCCAAAATTAGTTCGTATTCATTCGTAAAAAAAGTCGAACCATCTTACAAGCCATATTTAAGAATGGAATTTGAAAATTCGAAGCCGGACAAGGCAAAAGAATATGATTATAAAATGGGAATATAAAAAGTTGAGGGCAATGCTCTCAACTTTTTATATTGTATTTTTTGCGATGGAATTTCTAACATTCATTCAGTGAACTGTCTAGCCACGATACATAGCCCGACATACAGACGAACGAGTGTCGACTATGCGACAGGACGAGGGAAGCTTCATCAATGACGCATCCACGACAAAAAGTGAAGCTTTTTTAGTAGGTCGTCTTCTTTACTCTTCGAGGTCTCAAGCCAAGCCTCCTATAAAGGTAAAGAACACCTTGCAGTGAATTTTTGCTTGTGCTTGTCAGTGGTGAGTAAGCAAGGAGCCTGCTCTTTCTCATTGGAGTGGCGGAATATAGTGATTTAATCGGAGGATTCCGATGACATACTGGTAAAATAGTTCTTTTTCAGCAAAACTTGTATAGGGTTTGATGTCGAGTTGGATCACTGTCTTTTGCAATTCTTCTGCAGCCTCCGCAAAGAGATCAAAACGCTTGTTTGGTGTAACATTTGGATTAGGGATTCCCTCTCTGCAAATATACAATGGCTGAAAGTTGCCGGGATTTGTTGGATTTAAGACAACGACAAGGGAAGTCACCTTTTTATTGTTAATAGAAGTATGAAAAGCCATCATATGGCTGAGCCGAGATAGATTGGATTTTGCGATCTCAATTAATTCATATATATCAGAATAGCCCTCACCAATTTCAATAAACCGTTGTATCAAATTAATTTTCCTCCTCTGAATCGAAAAAAGTAGTTTTCCTCCTACTCTATCACTTTCTACTTGAAATTTGAAGCATTATTAGTTGAGTGGCAATAGAATAAATTGTGATCTTCCTACGACAAAATGAAACGAATTTTGCTAATTTGTTTCAAATTTTGTGTGACTGATGTCGAAGGATTTGATATTGTAAATGTAAAGGAAATATAGGTAAGGGGAATACCAATGTGGAGAACAGCTAGTTTATTATTTGTAGCTCTGACAACAGCCATTGGAGGTATGTTGTCCATGCAGTGGAAAGCATACTCAAAGCAAGAAAGCCAAATAGATCATAATGAAACAGTAACACAAGAGCTTACTGTACAATCTAGTGAAAAAGACCTGCGTATTTCACAGCGTATTACTGGTCTTACAAAAGAAAAAGAATATAAAGTTATCATTCCAAATGAACTTTTTCATTGGACATGTATAAAAGACAACGGAGATGTATGTGAATCTAAGGATGAAAATCCACAGACATTTTTACCAGATCAGAATACACTCATATTTCAATACACGATTCCGATTCAAAAAGAAGATGCTTCCTTTTTTCTAAGCGAATGGACAGCAAGAATTTCGCAAGTTACGGTAAGAACGACAGATTTAGAGATCATTGATACATACAGAAAAAAAGGTACTTGGATTGCAGGAGCACCTTTAAAGGGATTAAAGGAAATGGATTTAATTGATTATTATTTATTTAAAGGTGTTGGAGATGCACCATCCTTGTATTGGGAGCCAACGTCCCTTCATAAAATTCAGAGAAATAATATTACTTATTATAGTGAACAATCGGTTAAGAAGAATCGTTTTCAATTTGATGAAATAGCAAACTTAAAAGGGTTTCCTAATTTATCTGTCGTTTTAACTGATCAGTCTGTTGAGAAAAGCGGCAATGGATTAATAATTACTTCTCCAGCCATTAAAGATGAAGATTTAAAGTGGAAGCTCGTTTACGATTACTATGAAACAAAATTTAAAGGTAATTCTGAGGAAGATAAATGGTTATTGGATGTCTTTACTTCTTATACAGTGAAACGAGAGTCTGGATTTGAGAAAAGCAGGGCCATTCTTGAAGAGTTAAATAAAATGTTGTCTGATGAAGAGTTGACTTATTTATTCAATCGTGTGAACAATGAAACAGCTGAGATAACTGCTGAAAAGCTAGATGATTTCATCTATGATTTAAAGGGGCGGAATACCCGATTTTTTACCAAAAATAAAAATGAATCAGTTGAATTTGTTCCATTTTATTATTGTGACCCACGAAGTTTGATAATAAATGAAAAGGAACAGGAGGATGATATTGAAGCGATTTATAAAGAAAATAAAATTCTTTATCCATTTATAGATACGATAAAAGGATTGGGATTTGAGGTTACAATGCTTCCAGATCATGAGGCAATACTAGTAATTAAGGATAAAAACAGTTATCGTTTTTACTTGAATCGTAATATTTTTATTTATAATGAAGAAGATTATGGATTATTGGAAAATCCACTAACAAATTTAAATGGAAAATATTATATTAGTAAACAATGGCTGCAGCAGTTATTTAAAGTTTCGATTGATGAAGGTGAAGAGGCCATTACGATATCTATGTAAAAAAAGAAAACCCTGCAGAAATTTCTGCAGGGTCCTTCTATATCCTATACTAGGATAGAAGGCAAAGGGAGAGGAGAAACCGGAGGAAGAACTTATGGGGAAACGTAAGTCTTCTCCGCGGTTGGCAACAACATCCTCGAATAGATGCTGTTACTCACATTATTTCCATAATGAAAACGTATATACACGAGAATCAGATATTTTTCATATCGTTCAAATGTTTTCTATTTAAATCATTTGTGATAGGATAGGAAGGAAAAAATGATTAATGGAATGATGTGTGTGGTGATAAGATGCGTGTAATCTCAGGGACCCGTAAAGGGAAATTTTTAAAAGCTGTACCTGGCAGTTCAACTAGACCAACGACAGATAAAGTAAAAGAAGCAATTTTTAATATCATTGGTCCATACTTTGACGGTGGAGTAGGACTTGATCTATTCGCTGGAAGCGGTGGACTAGGAATAGAGGCTCTAAGCAGGGGTGCAGAGAAAGTTATTTTTGTGGATAGGGATGGGAAGGCGATTCAGACTATTCACGAGAATGTGAAAATTTGTGAACTCGATGATTCTGCTGAAATCTTTCGAAATGATGCTGAGAGGGCTCTTAAGGCTGTAATAAAAAGGGAACTTAGCTTCCAATTTATTTTTTTGGATCCACCCTACAAAAAACAACAGCTTTTAAAGCTTCTTGAGTGGATTGATAGAGAGCAGCTCCTAGTTCCAAATGGTACGATTATATGTGAGCATGGTTCAGATATTCATCTTCCAGAAACCGTTGGGAATTTAGGGGTTCGCAAACATGAAAAGTATGGAATCATTGCGATTACTATTTATGAATTAACTAAATGATAAGTTAAGCGACAGGATTATATATATGAGGGGGATTTTTATGGGGGCTATCGCTGTTTGCCCTGGAAGCTTTGATCCGATTACATATGGTCATTTGGATATTATTAAAAGAGGGGCTAAGGTTTTTGATCAACTTTATGTAGTTGTGTTAAATAACTCTGCTAAACATCCGCTTTTCTCCGTTAATGAAAGAATAGAATTAATAAAGGAAGTCACAAAAGATATTCCAAATGTCAAAGTTGATTCTTTTCAAGGGCTGCTTGTTGATTATGCAAAAAGCGTAAATGCGAGCGCAATCATCCGTGGGCTTCGAGCTGTGTCGGATTTTGAATATGAAATGCAGATCACATCGATGAACCGTGTATTAAATGATGAAATTGAAACATTCTTTATTATGACAAATAATCAGTATTCCTTTTTAAGCTCGAGTATCGTAAAGGAAGTTGCGAAGTATAATGGAAAAATATCAGAGCTTGTTCCTTATTCGGTCGAAATTGCTCTAAAAGAAAAATTTGAAGGAAAACGCTAACGAGCACATTATGTGCTCGTTCGTCATTGAAAAAGCTTTAAGAATGGATCCGAAATCTTTTTGCCAGAAGTAAGACATAAATAGCTAATGCAATAATAGTAATGATCGGTCCCGTTTCAACAATTAATGTGTACCATTTTTGCATCCAGGAGCCTTCTTCAAAGATACCGACTGGTATAGCATTTGATGGCTGCTCTTTATTGTAGAAACGTTCAAATAAGGGGTTCCACAGGATGGCTGCATAAAATGCTGCAAAAAAGCCGTGAAAGATTCGTGCGATAAAAAAAGGCTTGAAATCAATATCTGTTTGTGCGAGTATGCTTGCAACCTGTGCTTGAACACTAAAGCCGCTAAAAGCCAAGATAAAGCTTGTAATAACAGCCTGCTGCATGAATGTAGCTTGCTGAACCTGACTGGTCATTTGGCTTCCAAGGGTAATTTCAAATATTCCTGAAATAAAAGGAATGCTTAACTCAACTGGCAAATGAAGTGCAGATAATATATACTCTAAAGCTTTAGCTAGAAGGCCAGTTATACCGACGTGGAAAAGGAGTTTATTTAAAACTGAAAAAAGGATGATGAATCCTCCAATCATTAGTAATGTTTTTATTGAAGACATGACTGCATCTCCAAGAAGCTTGCCGATCGGCCGGTTATCATTAATTCTTGTTCGATGAAGTGCTGAAAAAGCTGCTCTTAAGGATGGCTTTCTTTTTTTCTCTTTTTTTGTTTCTTCCTGTTTCCTGCCGTAAAATCTCATAAGAAGGCCAACGGAGAAATTTCCAAGATAATGAGCGATTGCGAGAATAATACCGAGCTGAGCGTTATGAAAAAAACCAACAGATACTGCGCCAAAAATAAACAGCGGATTTGAACAGTTTGTAAAAGAAACGAGGCGTTCGGCTTCAATTTTTGTCAACTGGCCTTCTTGTCTAAGTCTTGCTGTTAATTTTGCTCCAGCGGGATAGCCGCTAGCCATGCCCATCGCCCATGCAAAGCCGCCAACTCCTGGAACTCTAAATAATGGCCTCATAAGTGGTTCCAGAAGAACGCCAATAAATTTCACAACCCCAAAACCAATAAGCATTTCGGATACAATGAAAAATGGCAAAAGCGAGGGGAATACAATTTCCCACCACATATTAAGCCCTCTTATGGAAGCATCTACAGACTCTTGAGGAAATGAGATGAGCGAAATTGCCATCAAAGTAACAGTTAATGCAAGGATGATTGTTTTTAATTTAGAACGAAACACATGCAGAGCCTCCCTCAAAAGGTGAACTTACAATGAAAATAGATTTTAAGATAAAATGCTACTATAATATAAACGAAATATAGAATTAGCCTGTCATACTTGTCCTCATATAAATCAATATACTCATAGAATGAAAAAAAAGACCATAAGATTGAACATGGTCATTGATTTGTATATATAAAGGGGGTATTCTTTTGTGTCGGCCGAAGATTGGCTTGGCTTTAGGCTCAGGTGGTGCGAGGGGATTTGCCCACTTGGGGGCAATTAAAGTACTTAAGGAAGAAGGAATCCCCATTGATTTAATTGCTGGCAGCAGTATGGGTGCGATGGTTGGCTGTTTTTATGGTGCTGGTTTGGATATTGATCGTTTATATAAATTATCGAAAGCCTTTAAAAGAAAATATTATCTGGACTTTACAATCCCTCGAATGGGGTTTATTGCAGGAACAAAGGTTAAAGAACTGATTCGTATTTTCACTCACGGAAAAATGCTTGAACAGCTGGATATTCCTGTTCAAGTGGTAGCCACAGATCTAATGACAGGTGAAAAGGTTATATTTGATAAAGGACCAATTGCCGATGCGGTACGAGCAAGTATCTCTATTCCAGGAATTTTCGTTCCGGAGAAATTAAATGGACGTCTATTAGTAGATGGAGCAGTGGTTGACAGGGTTCCTGTTTCCGTCGTGAAGGATATGGGTGCTGATATTGTCATTGCAATAGATGTATCCCAAGTGAAAACCAATACTGAAATCACATCGATATATGACGTCATTATGCAAAGTCTTGATATCATGCAGATGGAATTAGTCACTTATAGAGCAGTAGATTCTGATATAATGATTCGTCCGAGTGTTGAAATGTATAGTTCAAGAGCTTTTACAAATATTGATGAAATTATCCTTATTGGGGAACAAGAAACAAGGAAGCAAATAAGTTCAATAAAAAAAATAATTAAAGAGTGGAAGGGGCTTAAAGACGTAAATGAGAAATAAATACTTTATACGTTCCTTTATTATCGCAGCAATTATTGTCCTAATAAGTTCATTTTATTACCTTCCCTTCTACGTTTCAAAGCCTGGAATGGCCAAGGAGCTTGAGCCGATTATTGAAGTCGAGAATGGGTTTGATGAACAAGGAAGTTTTATGTTAACTACTGTAAGGATGGGAAGAGCAAACATTTATTCATACGCAATTGCAAAGCTTAGTAAGTATCAGGAAATCTTCCCGATAAAGGCTATTCGAAATGAAAATGAGACAGATAAAGAATATAATGTACGTCAGCTTCATTTAATGGCGACATCGAAATTAGCAGCAATTGAGACTGCATATAAGAAAGCAGGTATTCCTATTGATTATGACTATAATGGTGTTTTTGTACTAAATGTGATGCCGGGGATGCCTGCAGAAGGAAAACTAGAAGCAGGTGATCGGATTTTTAAAGTTGACGGGAATGAGTTCGAGTCTTCAGAGCAGTTTATACAATATGTATCAGGGAAAAGTGTGGGGGATGAAGTAACTTTTGCAATTGACCGGTATGAAGAGATCCAAGAGGTAAAACTCCCTTTAGAGCGATTGAAAGAGACAGGGAAAGTAGGAGTGGGCATTTCACTAGTCGATGATAAGGACATCGTCGTTGATCCAACGGTAACAATTAATAGCGAGGATATCGGCGGACCTTCAGCTGGTTTCATGTTTTCATTGGAAATCTATAATCAATTAACAGAAGAGGATTTAACGAGAGGATATCCAATAGCAGGTACTGGTACGATTGATTTGAATGGTAATATTGGCCCAATAGGAGGAATTGAACAAAAAATTATCGCGGCAGATAAAGCGGGTGCTGAAATCTTTTTTGCGCCGAATGAAAAAGGTGCTTCCGACTCCAACTATAGAGCAGCTGTAAAAACAGCAAAAGATATAAAAACTAAAATGAAAATTATTCCTGTGGATACCTTTGATGAGGCAATATCATATCTTAAGAATTTAAAAGCAAAATAGCGGCATGATGTCCGCTATTTTGCAACTATGATTGGCGGCTGCTTGAATTCTGTTTCAAGCAGTTTTTTTTGACTGGAGCCAGATGCACCCATAGCGTAAATTCTAGACGCCTTAATATCCAGTAAAAGCTGTCTGTTCTTAGCAGCAGAAACTTTGGAGATCATTGGAAGAGCAAAGTCTGTTTTATATTTATTTAAATATTCTCTCCCAGTAGTTGTCATACCTAAGAGCCTTAGGTATGAGGCTTTATCTTCCTTCATAAGCATTTCTTTTTTAGTTGTATTCGTAAGGATATGGACACAAGTCCGTTGCAGTCTTGTCCACGTATACCGTTTTGTTTTAAGCTTTTCCATAAATTGAAGGAAGCTTTCAGATTCCAGTGCGGAGGATAGGATTCGATTCTCTAGTCCTTCTTCTACTTCATAGATATTTTTTAGCTGTTCAGGTGTCATTTGGATAAGACGAAACTTTAAATAGGGCCAGTAAAGCTCCCAGTCATGGAAAAGCCCGTATTGCTCCTTATATTCAAGGAGCCCTCCATATGTTGTCTCAGGTACGTATTGACGTATTGACTGGAGTTGTCCATCTACTGAGAAAAGAGCCTTCCTGATGCTTGTGGCACTTGCAATCGTTTCAGATGCAAAGTGTGGATCATGGTAATTTGCATTTTTTCTTGTAACAGTGAAAATTTTTATAGATGCTTGCATTGCATTCGCTGCTTTTATGTATTGGTAGCCTAAGATATTATTAGGCTTTGACAAATCAATTAAATCATTGGCCGGAGAAAGTGTATGATAGGCTAATGATGTCGCTTTCGGGTAGCTGTTTCCTTTTTCTAAAAAATATTTTACTTGCTGTTGGTAAGTCTCATTATGTTGCTTCAAAAATGTTTCAGTTTTATTAAAGCTATCCATACTGCCTGATTCGCTTCCGAAACAAAGGGACTGGCATCCTGCAGCTTCAAGAATGGAAACAGCACCGCTTGCAAATGTATTTGCCTGCTGGGTAGCAAACACATAAGGAAGTTCAAATACAATATCAACGCCAGCATTCAAAGCCATTTCAGTCCTTTTCCATTTCGATACAATTGCAGGCTCTCCTCGCTGAAGAAAGTTCCCGCTCATAACAGCGATAACAACATCAGCGTTTGCTGTTTTTCTTGCCTCTTCAATATGAAAGGCATGTCCATTATGAAATGGATTATATTCCACAATTACACCAACAGCATTCATATTAATTTCTCCTTTCCATTTCGTTTAAAAGTGGGAAATCATGAGAAAACTAAGCAAATAAGCTAAAAATAGGTTATAATTAGCTGATAATGCTCACATTATACTGTAAAGAAAAAATATTGACAAATAATTATATGACAGCTATAATTACCTTTGTTGCCTTGGGGTGATTCGTATGAAATGGACTTTAAGTCAGTTACAAAAACATCGAAGCAAGGATTTTCCGTTTGATGAAATTGTCAATGTAGATGAGATCAAAACCATTGATCCAACGATCAGGGATGCTTCATCAATGCATATAACGGGTCGAGCAGATATTGACTCTGCTAAGGTGACTTTTCATTTAAAAATTAACGGTCACTTAATACTTCCTTGTTCTCGTACTTTAGTTGACGTAAAATTCCCAATTAATGTGGAAACAACAGAAACTTTCCTCTTAAAGGATCTGGACTATGAAACCGAAGAGGAGGTTCATCGGGTAAAGGGGGAAGTGATTGACCTAATGCCGGTCATTCATGAGATCTTAATACTTGAGGTTCCCATGCAAGTGTTCTGCACCGATAGCAGTGAAGAAGGAGCTCCACAATCCGGAAAGGATTGGGAGGTTATTCAAGAGCGAGACAAAGAGGAAAGAATTGATCCTCGTCTTGCGGGACTTGCTCAATTTTTTGATCAAAATGATCCTTCTTCTGACTCATAAGAGCGGAAGAAAACAAGTAACTATTTGAAGAATCCAGCATGATCTGGCCTTCATAACTTTTTAAGGAGGTGGGAAGAATGGCTGTACCTTTTAGAAGAACTTCTAAAACTGCAAAGAGAAAACGTCGTACCCATTTTAAATTACAGGTACCTGGTATGGTATCATGCCCAAACTGTGG
Organism: Cytobacillus solani; assembly: GCF_006704205.1. Lineage (NCBI taxonomy): Bacteria > Bacillati > Bacillota > Bacilli > Caryophanales > Bacillaceae > Cytobacillus > Cytobacillus solani. The sequence goes on along the minus strand of NZ_CP041305.1, from coordinate 5,057,533 downwards.
TGAAATGAAACTTGCTCACCGCGTATGTAAAGCTTGCGGAACATACAAAGGAAAAGAAGTTGTTAATAACTAATTTCCAACTGACATAAAAAGCACAAGAACATAATGTTCTTGTGCTTTTGTCGTTTTGTTATTATATACATAAAATCAGGTAAGGGAGATTTTCATGAAACCATATGTGTTAGAAGTACATGAGAACGGATTGGCAGTCTTTACAATTAATAGACCTGAGAAGAGAAATGCCATAAATTATGAAGTAATGGATGGGCTAGGAGAAGCACTGAAAGTGGCAGTGGAGGATCGAATTAAAGCGTTAGTTATAACTGGTGCAGGTGACAGGGCATTTTGTTCAGGAGGAGATTTATCTTCCTTTCACCAATTAAAAACCGAAGATGAGGCATTTGAGATGTTAGACCGAATGTCTGAGCTACTAGTTCGACTGTTTTTCTTACCAAAACCAACTGTCGCACTGCTGAATGGTATTGCTGTTGGAGGAGGCTGTGAACTTGCTTCTGCTTGTGACTTTCGGATTGCAAGGAAGGATGTCAAGGCTGGCTTTATTCAAGGGACACTCGCAATCACTACAGGCTGGGGCGGCGGAACCTTCCTTTCTGAAAGGCTGTCTCCTGCAAATGCAATGAAAATGCTAATGGAGGCTCGTTTGTATAGTAGTGATGAATTAAAAGAAATGGGCTTTTTCCAATCGTTATATACTGGTGATCCACTAGAAAGCTGCCAATCCTTTTTAAATAAAATGCTAGTACTAGAAGGGGATGTATTAAAATCTTATAAAAGGATGTTTATAAGAAAATGGACAGAAACAAGAGTGGAGGAAAGAGTGAAGCAGGAGGTCAGAAATTGTGCGATATTGTGGGAAGGGGAAGCTCATCATAAGCAAGTAGATAAATTTTTGAAAAAGTAAAAACAAAGATAATTGTGAAGTTTCAAACAGGATATCATTCTATCTTTTCTAGCATAAGCATATTATTAATAAAAAACACTAGGAGGATGAACTGATGTCATCAACTCGACAAGATGCATGGACTCATGATGAAGATTTGCTGCTTGCAGAAATTGTGCTCCGCCATATAAGAGAAGGAGGAACACAGCTGCAAGCATTTGAAAAAGTTGGCAAAGAACTAACAAGGACAGCTGCTGCATGCGGCTTTAGATGGAACTCATATGTTAGAAAACAATATAAATCTGGAATTGAACTTGCAAAAAGACAAAGAAAAGAAAGAAAACAAAATAATCAGACCTTAGAGGATAAACAGCAAGATACAGACCAGATTCTTGAAGCAGAGGTTGTCGCCTCTCAGGAAGAGAAGAAGGTGTGGGATTTTGAGGAATTAGTTACTTACTTAAAAGATTTATATGAAAAGGCTGAACAGTCAAGCTTGCAGGATGAAAATATTAAAACGAATGAAGAACGGATTCAAAACCTTGAAAAGCAATTGTATTACCTTGCTTCGGAAAATGAAAAATTACTAAAAGACTTAAACTCTATTCAAGCGGATTACAAAGCATTAATAAATATAATGGAAAGAGCGAGAAAGCTTGTTGAATTAAAAAATGAAGATCATGAGCAAAAAGTATAAAGGATAACTAAGAATGGTTTATAAATGAGAAAAGCGGACATATACATTGTCCGCTTTAATATTGACGCAAAGGTCTATCTAATGTAATTGCTCCTTAACGCCATCAGGGTACCAAACAAGTGGGTTTTCTCCGCGATCTCTTTCCATTTCATAAGCAACAGACGAGAAGCCCATTTTATCCCAAAAGTCTTTAGATTTGACTCTTGGATTTGTTTTAATAGGAAGCCCAAAGCTTTTTGCATATTCCACAAGTGCTTTCCCATACCCTTTATTTTGATAATCAGCAATCACCTCGAGCTTCCATAGCTCTAAATAATCTTGAGCAGGATCAAAGTAGCGGTCGAATTTTTTCTCTACTTGATAAAGGCTCATCCTAGCAACAAGTTTGTCCCCGAAATAAATCCCATAGAAAGGAGAAACGCTATCATCTTCAATAATGTTAGCTTCAAGGTCCTCAAACATTGAAAGTTCTTGTAAACCGTATTCTCTAAATTTCTTAAATTCTTCAAGAGTTTTGTAATTTACTTTTAATTTTTCAACCTTATACATCTTCGCTTTCCTCTCCTTCTTTGCAGCAATTGATGAATAAATTAATTATTTCTATTTAAGTTAAAATTTCGATGAAAATGTATCTTTCTATAATTCTTATTATATAACAAAGAAATAAAAAATTCTGCCCTTATATAGCTAGTTCCAATTAAAGTCTATAAAAAAATCGGAAGCGTTTTCAAAATTAGCAGGAAAAAGAGAAAAGATTGTAGAAATATATTGTATTATAGGAAGATTAAGAAAATAGTGATTAAAATGGGAATCTTTCTATGCTAAAAGTGTATATCACTTTTAAATGTAACATCAAAGATAGAAGGGGGATCTTGGGTGAAGAAAATACTAATTGCAAACAGGGGAGAAATCGCCTTACGGATTATGAATACTTGCCATCAAATGGGAATCGAAACAGTTGCAGTTTATTCTGATGCTGATTCAGATATGCCATTTGTCAAAGAGGCAACATATGCGTTTAATATTGGTGAACCTGCTGTAAATAAATCCTATTTACGATCTGAGATTATCCTTGAGCTTGCCAAGAATGAAGATGTCGATGGGATTCATCCTGGCTATGGCTTTCTTTCAGAAAATGCAGATTTTGCAAGGTCTGTCATGGAAGCGGGTATCATCTTTATTGGACCAGATCCAGATACCATAGATTTAATGGGAGATAAAATTGTTTCAAGAAAGACAATGTTGGATGCAGGTGTGGCAGTCGTACCAGGCAGTGAGGAAGGAACTTCAACACTTGAAGAAGCCGTAAGACTTGCAGAATCAATGGGTTACCCTGTCATGCTGAAAGCTAGTGGCGGAGGCGGCGGGATTGGAATGGTGCGCTGTGAAAATGAGCAAGCGCTCGCTAAGTCGTTTGGTTCAACAAAGGCTCGTGCAAAAGCATATTTCGGCTCTGAAGAGGTATTTGTAGAAAAGTATATAAATAATGCAAGACATGTGGAAGTTCAAGTATTTGGTGACAATTACGGAAATATTGTTCATTTATTTGAAAGAGATTGTTCCATTCAGAGAAGGCATCAAAAGGTTGTGGAAGAATCGCCTTCTCCATTTTTATCAGATTCAGCCAAGCAAAAAATGTATGATACGGCTATTAAAGCTGCCACAGCAGTAAATTATAGAAATGCTGGCACCATTGAGTTTATTGTTGATGAACAAGAGAATTTTTATTTTCTTGAGATGAACACAAGATTGCAGGTAGAGCATCCTGTAACAGAAGGGGTAACTGGCCTAGATCTGGTGAAATGGCAAATTCTTGTCGCACGAGGAGAGAAGCTTCCGCTTGCACAAACGGATATACAGCAAAAAGGGCATGCAATTGAGTTTCGTTTATATGCAGAAGATCCAAAAAGCTTCCTCCCATCACCAGGTATTATGGAAGAGTTTACATGGAAGGAATTTCAAGGAATACGAGTAGATGCGGGCTATGCATCAAGATCAACGGTTACTCCTTATTATGATCCAATGATTGCTAAATGTATTATTTATGGGGATACAAGAAAAGAGTCTCTTGAAAGAGCAGAGCAATTTTTCAAGGGTTTAACTATTAAAGGGATTAAAACAAACGCTCCATTATTTAAGGGAATTCTAAAAGATCCAGATTTCATCAATGGTAATTATTCCACAAGCTTTTTAACAAATAAAACATTAATTACAGAATAGGAGAAATAGATTATGAAAGAAATTACATCATCAATGGCTGGAACGGTTTTAAATATTATGGTTGGAGGCGGGGACGAGATCACTTCTGGTCAAGAGGTATTAATGATTGAATCTATGAAAATGGAAATTCCTATCGAGAGCCAAATAGAGGGGAAAGTATCTGAAGTGAAAGTGAATATTGGCGATTTTGTGAATGAAGGAGATGTGTTACTCGTTCTGGAGTAAAAATGATGATGATTAACTTATAAGGCAAGGAGGAGGATTGAAATGACGACAGTAAATACTTTGGTAGAAAAACTTAAGGGAAAAAACCGTGAAATTGAAGCGGGTGGGCATGCGAAGTATCATGAAAAATTGCAGGAACAAAATAAATTATTTGTTAGAAAACGGCTAGAACTCCTTTTTGATAATGGGATCTATGAAGAAGATGGGAAATTTGCGAATTGTGCTGAAAAGGATTTGCCAGCAGATGGAGTCGTTACAGCAATTGGCAAGATATACGGGCAAACTGTTTGTGTTATGGCGAATGATTCTACGGTGAAAGCAGGCTCATGGGGAGCACGAACGGTGGAGAAGATCATTCGTATTCAAGAAACAGCAGAAAAATTAAAGGTGCCCCTCCTTTATTTAGTTGATTCTGCTGGTGCAAGAATTACTGACCAACTGGAGATGTTTCCGAATCGACGCGGAGCAGGTCGTATTTTCTATAATCAGGTGAAGCTTTCAGGTATGATTCCGCAAATTTGCTTATTATTCGGTCCTTCTGCTGCTGGAGGAGCGTATATTCCGGCTTTTTGTGATATTGTGATTATGGTTGATAAAAATGCATCTATGTACCTTGGTTCACCAAGGATGGCAGAGAAAGTAATTGGTGAGAAAGTTACCCTTGAAGAAATGGGTGGAGCAAGAATGCATTGCTCTGTAAGCGGGTGTGGCGATATTCTAGCAGCGAATGAAGAAGAAGCGATTAAACTTGCGAAAACCTATCTTACATATTTTCCTGCGAATTTTAAAGAGATGCCTAAGAAAAATGATCCAATAGAACCAAAACAAGGGCGTGATTTAGAGGAAATCATTCCTAAAAATCAGAATGCTCCATTTGATATGTATGAGTGTATCGATGCATTAATAGATGAAGACAGTTTTTTTGAGATAAAGAAACTTTTTGCTGCTGAAATCATTACAGGTCTTGCGCGAATAGGCGGACGAACAGTAGGGATTATTGCTAATCAGCCTCGTGTAAAAGGCGGAGTTCTCTTTGTTGACTCTGCTGATAAAGCGGCGAAATTTATTCAGCTATGTGATGCATTCCATATTCCATTGCTATTTCTTGCTGATGTGCCAGGTTTTATGATCGGTACAAAAGTTGAAAAGGCTGGAATTATCCGTCATGGAGCAAAGCTAATCGCAGCAATGAGTTCTGCAACTGTTCCGAAAATATCAGTAATCGTTAGAAAAGCATATGGAGCAGGATTATATGCTATGGCAGGCCCTGCATTCGAACCAGATTGTTGTATTGCTTTGCCTACGGCACAAATTGCTGTAATGGGTCCTGAAGCGGCAGTAAATGCAGTTTATTCAAATAAAATCGAGAAAATAGAGGATCCGAAAGAAAAAATAACTTATATTCAAGAAAAACAGCGAGAATACAGTGAGCATATTGATATTTATAAACTAGCTTCTGAATTAATCGTTGATGATATTGTCTCTCCGTTTGATTTAAGAAATGTACTTATACAAAGATTCAATTTATATGAAACGAAGGAATTAACATTTAGTGTGCGTAAACATCCAGTGTATCCGGTATAATCCTTCTTGACTCCTTCCTCTTTCGATAGGAAGGAGTCTTTTTACTTTCATTAAAGGCTTTCTTTAACTTTCTTCCCATCATTTTTTAGTTTTCTGTTAAAATATGACTAAATACTTAATAAATATGAGGTAATTATGAAAATAGGGATTATTGGTGGAGGTTCTATTGGCCTGTTGCTTGCTCATTATTTAACGGAGCATCATGAAGTTCGCGTTTATGTCCGCTCAAAAAAGCAGATGGATAAAATGGCAGCAGAAGGTCTATTTTTTGAAAAGAAAAAAAAACTGATCAATGAAACGATTAATGTTTCATTGTTTTCAAGCTGGAGTGCTGAAGAAGAGCTAATAATTGTAGCGGTTAAGCAGTACCAACTCCCTTCAGTACTCGAAAAATTTAGAGAATCAAATAGATTGAAGAACTGTACATTGTTGTTTCTCCAAAATGGGATGGGACATTTGAAACTGCTGAATGAGCTAAATGCAAAAACAATTGCCGTTGGTACAACAGAGCATGGCGCAAATAAAATAAAAGACAATCATGTCATACATACAGGAGATGGCCTAATTAATTTATCGGTTTATCGAGGGAATAACGTATCTGAACTAGCAGAATTATTAGCAATGCCTATTCGGAACTTTCCATTTAAATTTCAAGAAGACTGGAACGAAATGCTGCTTCAAAAGCTGATTGTCAATGCAGTAATTAATCCTTTGACAGCTGTGTTAAATGTGAAAAATGGAATGCTCCTTAAAAATACTCATTTTAATTATTTATTCAAAGAATATTTTAAGGAACTGAGTACAATTTTGAATATTAGTAATAAGGAAAAAACCTTTCGTCATTTAGAAGATATTTGCAGAAAAACATCTGAAAACCGTTCATCTATGCTAAAGGATCTGGATGAACATCGTCCGACAGAGATTGATGCGATTCTCGGCTTTGTTCTTGAAATGGCAAAGGAAAAGCAGTTGGATGCTCCGTTTTCAGAAAACTACTACCATCTGATAAAGGGAAAGGAGTATGAAGGGGGGGAGAATTAGAATGGGGTCTATTTTTTCATCAATTATTGCTACCTTTGTAACAATTCCGCTATTAGGATATTTGCTAATCTTTATTATTTGTAAACAAATTACAAAAAAACATCGTCGCTCTGTACATATTGCATTAGATATCACAACATTATTATTTGTTTTTTCTGTTCATCATTTAATTTTAACGATATGGGAGCATAATTATTTTTGGATTATTATTTTATTTATGCTGATCATCGCCATTGTTTTTGTCCTTATTTTTTGGAAAGTCAAGAAGGAAATTGATTTCTCGCGTGTTTTCCGAGGCTATTGGCGATTTAATTTTCTTATATTTTTTATGGCATATATCGTTCTAACGATCATCGGACTTGTGCAAAGTGTGAATACATTTGTTGCTATGCAATAATATTTCTATTTTTTAGAAGCAGTGACTAGAGTACTTTACTTTAAAATCGTGCAAGACAAACTTTTTTCTTTTCATTACGGACAATGATATACTCTTATGGTAATAATGAGATATGAAAAACCTCCATTTGATTTAAGAGAGAATGGAATGAAAACTAATGATAAGAAAGGAAGTTCAAAAATGGAGATTCTAAATCTCTCATTACCGGCTACGAACCGGTTTGCAACTGAATATCTGGAACAGACACCAGAAATTCAGCGCTATTTTCATTATCGATTTAATGATCATTTAGAATATGAAAAAAGATTAACCGAAATACAGCAGCGTTCGTATATGAGGAATGAGCTTGCAGCACATATTGAAGAATACATGGATCAATTTCCTACATCGGAGAAGGTTAAAGTATCAATTGAGAAATTAAAGGAAGAAAATAGCACGGTTATTATTGGTGGTCAGCAGGCTGGGATATTAACTGGCCCTTTATATACGATACATAAAATTATTTCGATCATTGCTCTCGCTAAGCAGAAAGAAAGAGAATTAAATGTTCCGGTTGTCCCTGTGTTTTGGATAGCTGGTGAGGATCATGATTATCAAGAAGTGAACCATGTATTTGTTGAAAGAAACAACAAAATAGAAAAAAAGATTTATCCAGAAAAAGTGCTTGATAAAAGGATGGTTTCAGCTATTGATTTGAACCATGATCTTTGTTATCAATGGGTTGAAGGGATCATCAAATCATTTGGTGAAACTGCCTATACAAAGGACTTACTCCTTGTTTTTGAAAAGGCTATTCATGAATCAAAAACCTTTGTAGATTTTTTTGCATGGATTGTTATGCATCTATTTAAAGATTCCGGGTTATTGATCATTGACTCAGGTGATGAGAATATCCGCAAACTAGAAAAAGAATTCTTTATTAAGCAAATAAAAAATTGTAAGGAAATCACAAAAGAAGTAAAGGCACAGCAAAAGGTGCTTAAATCGAATGGATTCGAACATACGATTGACATAAGCGATCAAGCAGCAAATCTTTTTTATTATGATCGAGAAAATCATGAAAGGATATTGCTTGATTATGATGATGAAAACAACCTATTTATCGGTAGAGATGGCCAAATTCAATTGACAATTGAGCAGATGCTGGAATTAGCCGGTGAATTTCCGGAAAATCTCAGCAATAATGTTGTTACGAGACCATTAATGCAAGAGTGGATTTTTCCGACACTTTCCTTCATTGCTGGACCTGGTGAGATAGCCTACTGGGCAGAACTTAAACAGGCATTCGAATGGTTTGAGTTGAAAATGCCCCCGATTGTGCCGCGTCTAAACATCACACTATTGGATCGCTCAGTTGAAACAGATATGGATGAACTTGGATTGGATTTACGTGAAACATTAATAGTAGGTACGGAAAAGAAAAAAAGAGATTTCCTTCAAACTTTAAAAGATGAAAATCTTGATAAGCTATTTGAGAAAATGAAACAAGATTTGCTTCTTAATTATGGAAAGCTAGAGGCTTATGTAACAACGGAAAATAAAGGGCTGCTTCCATTACTTAATAAGAATCAAGGAAAAGTATTTGATCAAATCGTGTTTATGGAGAATAAATTGGAGCAGTCTGTACAAAAGAAATACGAAGTCGTTATTAATAAATTTGAGAGGGTAGAAAATGCCTTGTGGCCAGCAGGATCACCACAGGAGAGAACGCTAAACAGTTTTTTCTTTATTAATCAGCATGGACCCACTCTTATTAGCGACCTTCTTAATTGCAGTTTTATTTTTGATGGGACACATAAAATCATTCGGATTTAACTAAAAGATGGATCTTTTCTATAAACATAAAATAATAAATATCAACAAAAAAAGACTGCATCTCTTAATTGGTGCAGTCTTTTTTTGTTGAAGAGAAGAAGTGGAACAAACTACGTGCATTCTTTTGTAGGGAAAAGACGAACGGAAATATGGTGAAATTCTAAGATTTGAAAAGGGGATTTCAACTTTTAATAGAATATAAAAAATATGTGGAGGAAAGTGGGGGAATGTGGTACGCTTGAGTAAGAAAGTGGGGTTAGTGGGCATGTTCATGGGTGAATATCATCATAACGTTGATAGCAAAGGCCGTTTAATCGTGCCTGCCAAATTCCGTGACAATCTAGGAGAAGCCTTTATTTTGACTCGTGGCCTAGATCAATGCTTATTTGGCTACCCGAAAGATGAATGGACATTGTTAGAGGAAAAGCTTAAAGGATTGCCGCTAACGAAAAAGGATGCCAGAGCCTTCACTCGTTTTTTCTTTTCAGGTGCTACTGAATGTGAAATTGATAAACAAGGAAGAATAAATATTGCTTCCCCGCTCCAGCAATATGCAAAAATTGAGAAAGAATGTGTCGTATTAGGTGTTTCGAATCGTATTGAAATTTGGAGCAAGGGAATTTGGGAAGATTATTTCTCCGATTCAGAGGAATCTTTTTCCGAGATTGCAGAGAATATGATTGGGTTTGATATTTAATGGCCGAAAAGCCTCCAGAAAGGTGGACAACTATGTTTGAACATACAACAGTGTTATTAGAGGAAACGGTCGATGGTCTGAACATTCATCCTGACGGAACCTATGTGGATTGTACGCTAGGAGGAGCAGGGCATAGTGAATTGATTTTGTCTAAACTCTCAGATAAAGGCAAACTTTATGCTTTTGATCAGGATGATACAGCAATCGCGCATGCAAAAGAAAAGCTAGCTAAATATGGAGATCGAATAACAATTATTAAAAGTAATTTTCAGTATCTTCAAGAAGAGTTAGAACATCTAGGAGTTAAGCAGGTTGACGGAGTTTTATATGATTTAGGTGTCTCATCTCCGCAATTAGATACCCCTGAGCGAGGATTCAGTTATCATCATGATGCTCCTCTGGATATGAGGATGGATACGGAAGCAAAGTTTTCAGCCTTTGATGTTGTTAATCATTGGAGTTATTCAGATTTAGTGAAAATCTTCTTTAAATACGGAGAAGAAAAATTTTCGAAGCAAATTGCCAGGAAAATTGAGGCGGCAAGGGAAACAGCTCCGATTGAAACAACTGGTGAGCTTGTTGAACTTATAAAAGAAGCCATCCCAGCCCCTGCAAGAAGAAAGGGCGGACATCCGGCAAAGCGGGTTTTTCAGGCGATTCGAATTGCTGTTAATGATGAATTGGGAGTTTTTGAAAAGTCATTAGAGCAAGCAATTGACATACTTAAATCTAGTGGAAGAATTAGCGTAATTACCTTCCATTCGCTAGAGGATAGAATTTGTAAAGCTGCATTTAAAAAAGCAAGCGAGACACCTAATCTGCCACCAGGGCTGCCGGTTATTCCGGAAGAGTATAAGCCCATTTTAAAATTAATTACAAGAAAACCGACTCTTCCATCTGAAGAGGAGCTTCTGCATAATAATCGTGCAAGATCTGCAAAGCTGCGTGTCGCTGAGAAGCTATGAGATTTTTGAAAAACAAATTGAAACAGGAGGGAATTTATGGGTAACTTAGCGCGAAAGCTCCAACAAGAGCAACATCATGAGCAGCAGAAACAAATGGTAAAGGCACCAAAAAAAGTAAAGGTAAGAAGTCCATGGCTTTCTCCTGGCGAAAAGATTTTGGGAATTATTTTTACGGGGATTGTTTGTTTTGGAGCAGTTCACATCGTTTCTAATCAAGCGGATATATACGGAGTGAACAAAAATATCCAGGATACAAAAAAGATGATTCAAGAGCAGCAAAAAGTGAATGGTGATCTAGAAATGCAAGTCGGCGAGCTAAGTACATACGAACGTATTTGGTCAAAAGCAAAAGAATTAGGTCTTAAATTAAATGAAAATAATGTTAAGGTTGTGCAAGATTAATGATTAAAAAACAGCCGAATATTAATTTTGGAGCAGCGATATTATTTGTAATATTTGGTCTGCTCTTTTTTGTCTTACTGTATCGCTTTATTTCTATCCAGGTAACTGGGGAGGCCGGTGGAGAAACACTTGCGGTAAAAGCTCAGCAAAAGTATGAAAAGGAAAGAACAATTGAAGCGAAGCGTGGAACCATTTATGATCGAAATGGAGAAGTCATTGCAACCGATACAAACTCATATAAATTGATTGCGATTTTAGACAAGAGCATGACAACGAATAAAAAAAATCCAAAGCATGTAGTCAATCCGGATAAAACGGCAAGAGAGCTTGCAAAAGTAATTGATATGGAAGAGTCGGAGATTTATAGACTCTTAACGAAATTAAATGATGATGGTGAGCAGCCTTTCCAAGTAGAGTTTGGAAAAGCAGGAAGAGACTTATCCAATCAAAAGAAACGGGAAATTGAAGAGTTAAAACTACCGGGCATCACTTTTATTAAGGATACGAAACGATTCTATCCAAATGGAGTTTTTGCGTCCCATTTAGTCGGATATGTGGAGAAGAAGGAAAACGAAGATAATAAAACAGAAACAGTCGGCATGTTAGGACTTGAACAAAGCCTAAACGATGTCCTGACGGGGAAAAATGGAAAAGTTAATTATGAAAGTGATATTTGGGGATATTTATTAGCGGACAGCAAGGAAAAAGTAACACCTGCTGTTGATGGAAAGGAAATTTATTTAACACTCGATAAGAAAATCCAAACATTCCTTGAGGATTCAATGAGCAAAGTGAATGAAAAATACAAGCCTAAAAAGATGATTGCCATTGTTGCAGACCCGAAAACAGGGGAAATTCTTGCGATGTCACAAAGACCTTCTTTTCATCCGAAGACAAAGGAAGGAATTTCTGAGACATGGCATAACGAAGCAGTAGAGAACTCCTTTGAACCCGGCTCAACAATGAAAATTTTCACATTAGCTGCGGCAATTGAAGAAGGAGTCTTTAATCCGAATGATTTATATAAATCAGGCCGATATGCTGTAGATCCAAAATCGAGACCTGTCGGTGACCATAATAGAGGACAAGGTTGGGGAACAATATCGTACTATGAAGGTGTTCTTCGTTCATCAAACGTTGCCTTTGCAAAAATTGTAAAAGAAAAGCTAGGATATGAGAAGTTCAGAGAATATCTATCGAAATTTAAATTGGATCAACCTACTGGCATTGAATTGCCAAATGAGGCTGCAGGGAAAATTCAATATGAATGGCCACGGGATAAAGCAACAACAGGCTTCGGCCAAGCATCAACAATCACTCCAATTCAGCAGGTTCAAGCGGCAACAGCTGTCGCAAATGGTGGAAAGATGATGAAGCCCCATATCATTAGTAAAATTGTTGATCCAAATAAGAAAGATTCAGTAGAAAAAACAGAACCAGAAGTAGCGGGCAATCCAATTTCTGCTAAAACCGCAGATGAAGTAAGGAAAATATTGGAGGATGTTGTGTCCTCTCCAAAAGGGACTGGCTATAAACTATTTAATATTGAGGGCTATGAAGTTGCTGGAAAAACAGGTACAGCACAAATTCCGAAACCAGGAGGAGGATATTTAACTGGACGTCAAAATCTTTTCTTTTCTTTTTTAGGAATGGCTCCGACCGATGATCCAAAATTAATCGTGTATGTAGCAGTCGAGCAGCCGCAAATCGATATTCATACGAGTGGTGCTCAGCCAGTCGCAGATATATTTAAACCAGTTATGAAGAGCAGTCTCCAATATTTAAATATCGAGCCTAAAGAACAGGCGAAAGTTCAATACGAAATAATTCCAAGTGTGATTGGGGCATCTACTGAGGAAGCGAAAAATATACTTAGTAAGAAAGGTGTAAACCCAATTATAATGGGCAAGGGGAAAAAAGTTATCGATCAACTTCCTGCAAAAGATACGAAACTGATGGCAGGGGAGAATGTCGTTCTATTAACAGATAATGAGCAAACAATCCCTGATATGACAGGCTGGTCATTAAGGGACGTCATGAAGGTTGCTAAATTAGGCAATTTAGAGTTGAATTCAGTTGGCAATGGCTATGTTGTCAAGCAAAATCTAAAACCAGGATCAACATTTAAAGAAGGAGATTATTTAATTGTTGAATTGGAGCTTCCGAGTAAGAAATACATGAAGACAAAAGAAGAAGAAGTTGCCGGAGATGAAGCTGTTTCCGAAGAAGAAAGCGTTGAAGTTCAAGATTAAATATTCTATTCAAAAAGGTACAAGCATATATTGGAACGAGCCATAATCTAAGGAGGTTCGTTCTTGCATGCGTGTTTCCAATGTAACAGTAAGAAAACGGTTGATGATCGCATTAGTAGTTGGAATCCTTGTCTTCTTTATTATTGATTTACGTCTTGGGTATGTACAGTTTTTTCTAAGCACGACTCTAACTGATGGAGCGAAGGAGTTATGGAGCAGGAATATTCCTTTTGAGCCGGAAAGAGGAGAAATAGTGGATCGAAACGGGGTGCCTCTTGCAACAAATGTGAGTGCACCAACGATATATGTTGTACCAAGACAAGTAAAGGACTCAAAAGTTACAGCGGAGAAATTAGCATCCGTTCTAAATGCTTCTAAAGAAAAAATTCAAGCTGACATTACAAAGAGTGAAATGTACGTAAGGATATCTGGCGGAAGAAAAATCTCTCATGAGAAAGCAAAGGAAATCAGGGCATTAAATCTTGAAGGAGTCTATATTGGCGAAGATTCTAAACGCCATTATCCTTTCGGGGACTATTTATCACATGTGCTTGGCTTTGCGGGAATTGATAATCAAGGACTAATGGGACTAGAGCTATACTATGATAAAGAATTAAAGGGGAAAAAGGGATCTGTCCAGTTTTATGCGAATGCAAAGGGCGAGCGGATGAATGATATGGCGGATGATTATCAGCCGCCCGTCGATGGTTTAGATTTAAGACTTACAATAGATTCGAAGGTTCAGACCATTATGGAACGAGAATTAGATATTGCTGAAGCGACGTATAATCCAGATGGTATTATCGCTATCGCAATGAATCCTAACAACGGGGAAATTTTAGGGATGGCGAGCAGACCAGGTTTTGATCCTGCAAATTTCCGAAATGTTTCCTCAGATATTTTTAATCGGAATCTGCCAATTTGGAGTACGTATGAACCAGGGTCGACCTTCAAAATTATCACTTTAGCTGCCGCTTTGGAGGAAGGGAAGGTTGACTTAGATAAAGATCATTTTCATGATCCTGGCTATGTAAAAGTCGGTGGGGCACGCTTAAGATGCTGGAAGAAAGGCGGACACGGAAGTCAGTCATTTCTAGAAGTTGTCCAAAATTCCTGTAACCCAGGCTTCGTTGAACTTGGGGAACGTCTGGGAAAGGAAAAACTGTTTAAATATATTAAGGATTTTGGATTTGGAGAAAAAACAGGGATTGATCTACAAGGAGAAGGAACGGGAATCTTGTTTAATCTTGATCGGGTAGGTCCTGTAGAACAAGCAACAACTGCCTTTGGACAGGGGGTTTCTGTCACACCGATCCAGCAGGTAGCTGCCGTTTCTGCAGCAATAAATGGTGGTACCTTGTATACACCATATGTTGCAAAAGAACTGGTTGATCCTAAAACAGGGGAAATTGTGTTGAGGAAAACGCCTAACGCGAAACGAACAGTGATTTCCAAGGACACTTCAGATAAAATTCGGTACGCATTAGAAAGTGTTGTTGCTCAAGGAACGGGTGGAAATGCATTTATTGAAGGGTATCGAGTGGGCGGCAAGACAGGGACAGCACAAAAAGCGAAAGATGGAAAATACCTAGAAAATAATCATATTGTATCATTTATCGGATTTGCGCCTGCTGATGATCCTGAGCTTGTTGTATACGTAGCTGTTGATAATCCAAAAGGAACCATGCAATTTGGAGGGGTAGTTGCTGCTCCGATAGTAGGGAATATCATGAAGGATAGTTTAAGAGCGATGGGTGTTGAACCTAGAAAAGATCAAATAGAGAAAAAATATAAATGGCCTGATGTTCCGATGATTGAAGTGCCTGACTTAGTTGGAATAACAAAACAAGAATTAGGTGAATTATTTATCAATTTGAAAATAGATGCAAGCGGATCAGGGAATAAAGTAGTGAAACAGACGCCAGAAGCAGGCATAAAATTGAAAGAAGGCTCAACGATTCGACTATATTTTGATGAGGAATAAATTTATTAATGGGGCGGCGTCTATGCCGTCCGTATTTACACGCCTTTTTCCAGTTATAAACAAATAGCTAAAAAGATAGTTTTCATGTAAAATGAAAATCGCGATGATTGTGGGGTTGATTGAAATGAAATTACATACGCTCATTTCTTATTTGCAGCCATATAAGACTTATAGCGGAGATAACCCAGACATCTCTTCAATAGAAAACGACAGTCGAAACATCCAGAAAGGCAGCCTGTTTATTTGTATTAAAGGATATAACGTTGACGGACATGACTATGCAGGATTAGCTGTTCAAAACGGAGCAGCTGCAATTATTGCTGAAAAGGATATGAACCTTACTGTTCCTGTCATTGTTGTTCCAGATTCAAAACGAGCCATGGCAGTGCTAGCTGATGCCTTTTTGGGACAGCCAAGCAGGGAGCTCCATTTAATTGGCATTACTGGTACAAATGGGAAAACAACTATTAGTCACTTAATTGAAAAGATTATTTCTGATTCAGGTAAAAAAACAGGATTAATTGGAACGATGTATACAAAAATTGATGGAAAAGAATATGAAGTGAAAAATACGACGCCTGATAGTTTAACCCTGCAGAAAATTTTCAAACAAATGGTAGATGAAGGGGTAAGCTCTACAGTGATGGAAGTTTCTTCTCATGCCCTTGATGAAGGACGAATTCATGGGTGTGACTTTAATATTGCTGTATTTTCAAATCTAACCCAGGACCACTTAGATTATCATAAAACAATGGAAGCTTATAAAAATGCAAAAGGGCTGCTATTTTCTCAGCTTGGCAGTTGTTTTTCTCATAATCCTCCTAAATTTGCAGTATTAAATAACGATGATGAAGCAACTAAATCGTATATTAGGGCAACGGCAGCACATATCTTAACATACGGAATTGATCACAAAGCAGATCTTCAAGCAAAAAATATTCAGATGACGTCTACTGGAACAACATTTGAATTAATAAGTCCGTTTGGGGTACATACCGTATCAATGCAATTGATCGGTAAATTCAGTGTGTATAATGTGCTTGCAAGTATTGGAGCAGGCATCGCTACTGGGATATCCATTGAGGAGATCATTCATTCAATCAAGGAAGTACAGGGGGTTTCTGGACGTTTTGAAACAGTAGATGCCGGACAGGACTTTTCCGTTATAGTCGACTATTCTCATACGCCTGATAGTTTAAAAAATGCTCTTTCGACAGTAAAGCAGTTCGCGAAGAAAAGAGTTTTTGTTATCGTAGGCTGTGGTGGGGATAGAGATCGATCGAAACGCCCGCTTATGGCTGAAATTGCTTGCCGCTTTAGCTCAGATCCGATTTTTACATCTGATAATCCGAGAAGTGAAGACCCGAATCAAATCTTAAAGGATATGGAAGAAGGCGTCCAAGGACATCCATACAAGTTAATTGCTGATCGGAAAGAGGCTATATATTATGCTGTGAAAGCTGCAAATGAAGGGGATGTTATTCTAATTGCTGGGAAAGGGCATGAAACATATCAACTAATAGGAAATCAGATCATCCATTTCGATGATCGAGAAGTAGCAAAAGAGGCGATAGAGGGGCGATAAAATGTTTTTAACGTATGGTGATTTAGCGAAACTGTTTCCAAATAAATATGGGATACAGGATCATGAGCTGTATTTTCATACGGTCGCGTCGAATTCAGCGGTATTGCAGCCTAAGGGGTTATTTATTCCTTTTGAAGATTGCTCAGGGAAGTTGAGTCAGGCAATTGAAAATGGAGCAATTGCTGCCCTGTGGGATGAGAAAGAAAATATTCCTTCTTATACCCCAAATCATTTTCCAATTTTTATAACAAATGACTTATTGAAAGGCTTAAAGGACATGATGGAACTATATATAGAAAATTTAAGAAAAATGGAACAAACACGAAAAGAAGTGACAAATTTCCTTTTTTTAGATGAAGTGCGTCTGAAAGAAACAAAATCAACATATGATATTGCTGTAATGACGGAAAAAATACGTACAGTAAAGGAACGGCTCCAGATCGGAAAGGAGGGAGCGAAATGATGGAGAAGGTTATTATTTTCACAATTATCATGGGCTTTTTAATTTCTGCATTACTTTCTCCACTTTTTATTCCCTTCTTACGGAGGTTAAAGTTCGGGCAAAGTATTCGGGAGGAAGGTCCGCAGTCTCATCTGAAAAAATCAGGAACGCCAACTATGGGGGGAATCATGATTCTTCTCTCCATTACTGTTACAACCTTGGTAATGACTGGTAAATTCTCTGAGCCAACAATGAAAATCTATTTGCTCCTGCTAGTAACACTTGGCTTTGGTTTACTTGGCTTTTTAGATGATTTTATTAAAGTAGTTATGAAAAGAAACCTGGGATTGACTTCATTGCAAAAATTGCTCGGTCAAATTGTCATTTCCGTCATTTTTTATCTTGTTCTAAGACAAAATGAGTTTTCAACTGCGATTCATATCCCATTAACAGACTACTCCTTTGAATTAGGATGGTTTTACGTTTTCTTTATTATTTTTTGGCTCGTTGGCTTTTCAAATGCTGTTAATCTTACCGATGGCTTAGATGGTCTTCTTTCAGGAACAGCAGCAATCGCTTTTGGAGCGTTTGCTGTTTTGGCGTGGAATCTATCTCAATTTGAAATATCGATCTTTTCTGTAGCTGTTTCTGGAGCTGTACTAGGCTTTCTGGTTTTTAATGCCCATCCTGCAAAGGTTTTTATGGGAGATACGGGCTCGCTTGCATTAGGTGGAGCGATTGCTGCAGTTGCGATTTTAACAAAGCTTGAAATCATATTAATAATAATTGGTGGGGTATTTGTCATTGAAACCCTTTCGGTTATTCTGCAGGTTATTTCTTTTAAAACAACGGGAAGAAGAATTTTTCGCATGAGTCCATTACATCACCACTATGAGTTAGTAGGTTGGTCAGAGTGGCGTGTAGTTGTTACGTTTTGGACTGTTGGTTTACTTTGTGCAATTCTTGCAATTTATATCGAGGTGTGGATGTAATTGAAACAGGTTAATCACTATCTTCATAGAAAAGTACTAGTCCTGGGACTAGCAAAAAGCGGGGTTGCTGCAGCCTCTCTATTACATAAACTTGGTGCATTTGTAACCGTAAACGATTTTAAGCCGCTGTCAGAGAATATTGAAGCACAAGAGCTTCTTGAACAGGGTATTACGGTGATTTGTGGGGGACACCCTGTAGAATTACTTGATGAAGGCTTTCAGCTAGTAGTCAAAAATCCAGGTATTCCTTATCACAATCCAATGATTAAAAGGGCGATTGAGATGGGGATCCCTGTCATTACAGAGGTGGAGCTTGCTTATCAAATATCGGAGGCACCCTTTGTTGCTATCACTGGAACGAACGGAAAGACAACGACAACCACGCTTGTTTTTGACATGCTGAAAAAAGGGGGAAAGCTCCCGCTTATCGCAGGGAATATTGGAACGGTTGCTTCCAGAGTTGCCCAGAAAGCTGCTCCTGAAAACACGATTGTTATTGAGCTTTCCTCATTTCAGCTAATGGGGATTGAGACATTTAACCCAAGAATCGCAATATTAACTAATCTTTACGATGCACATCTCGATTATCATGGGACAAGAAAAGAATACGTACAAGCAAAAGCAAATATTACTAAAAACCAGACATCCAATGAATTTTTTATCGTCAATGCTGAGCAAGAGGAAACGATGGCTGTTGCGAAAGAGTCTAATGCCAGTATTATTCCTTTTTCAACAAAACGAATATTGGAGGCTGGAGCCTATATTCGTGAAGGCTGGATTTATTTTAATGATGAACCAGTAATGGAAACAAAGGATATTCTTTTACCTGGAGCACATAATTTAGAGAATATTTTATCGGCAGTTGCAGCGGTAAAGCTGTCAGGTGTAAGTAATGAAGCAATATTTAACGTGTTGAATACGTTCTCGGGAGTTAAGCATCGTCTGCAATTTATTTCTGAATTTAAGGAAAGAAAATTTTACAATGATTCAAAGGCAACGAATATGCTGGCAACACAAAATGCAATTGCTGCCTTCAAAGAGCCGATTATTCTATTGGCTGGTGGATTGGATCGCGGGAATGAATTTGATGAGTTAGTTCCGTTTTTAAAGAATGTGAAAACTGTTGTTACATTCGGACAAACAGCAGAAAAAATCGAACGTGCAGCGAAAAGTGCAGGAATAAAAACAATTAAGCGTGTCGATAATGTGGAAAAAGCCGTACCCGCAGCCTACCAGCTATCTGATCCAGGGGATGTGATTCTTTTATCACCCGCGTGTGCTAGCTGGGATCAATACAAAACTTTTGAGGTCAGGGGAGACATTTTTATACAAGCGGTGCATATGCTTAAGTGAGGGCTTGGACACGATTTATTAGAGATACAGCATGGTGAGTCATCTTATTCGCTTGTATGCGAGTTAAAGCTTTCGTTACAAAGCCCAAAAACTTGCATTCGAGGTGTTTTAGTTGCCAACAAAAAGAACGACTCCCGATCTAATATTAATAATCGTCACACTAACATTGCTTGCTGTAGGGCTAACAATGGTATACAGTGCGAGTGCTGTATGGGCAGAGTATAAATTTAATGATTCCTTCTTCTTTGCGAAAAGACAGATGCTATTTGCTGCGGTTGGGATTGCAGCCATGTTTTTCATTATGAACATTGATTACTGGACTTGGAGAACATGGGCTAAAGTTATTATTATTATCTGCTTTGTTTTATTAATAATCGTATTAATTCCAGGGATTGGAAATGAAAGAAATGGCTCTAGGAGCTGGATTGGTGTAGGTGCTTTTTCTATTCAGCCCTCTGAATTTATGAAGCTTGCGATGATTTCGTTTTTAGCAAAATTTTTATCTGAAAAGCAGAAGCTGATTACTTCATTTAAAAAAGGTTTGGTTCCCTCTTTGGGATTAGTATTTTTAGCTTTTGGACTCATTATGCTTCAGCCTGATTTAGGAACAGGGACCGTGATGGTCGGCACTTGCATTGTTATGATCTTTATTGCTGGTGCAAGGATTCGCCATTTTGTCATACTCGGACTTATTGGTCTATCTGGATTTGTAGGTCTTGTTCTTTCGGCTCCTTATCGGATGAAACGGATTACATCATTCTTAGACCCATGGGAAGATCCTTTAGGAAGCGGCTTTCAAATTATTCAATCCCTATATGCAATTGGTCCAGGAGGATTATTCGGATTAGGTCTTGGACAAAGCAGGCAGAAATTTTTTTACTTGCCTGAACCGCAAACAGATTTTATTTTCGCTATTTTGTCGGAGGAGCTTGGGTTTATTGGCGGTTCATTCGTTATCATATTATTTGCCCTGCTGTTGTGGAGGGGTATAAGGATTGCGCTTGGGGCACCGGATTTATATGGAAGCTTTCTTGCAGTAGGTGTAGTGGCTATGGTGGCCATTCAGGTTATGATTAACATTGGAGTTGTTACCGGATTAATGCCTGTTACTGGTATTACGCTTCCTTTTTTAAGTTATGGGGGATCTTCATTAACCCTTATGCTGATGGCCATCGGCGTATTATTGAATATAAGCCGTTACTCAAGATTTTAAGACCTGACCCTGTGTAACAGGGTTTCTTTTTATTTTTTATCGCAGATTAACAGGCTGTAAGATCCCCACTAAGTGTGGATCAACAGGCCGTAAATGCCCGATTAGTTCAACTAACAATCAGTGGGGGATGAAGAAAACCCCCACTGATTGAAGTTTCATTTAATAAAAAAGACATAATGCAGGATGATATACCTAAAATTTATTACATTTACATATCAAAACGTTTTCTGTTTTTAATCATAGGTTTTTATATAGTAGAATAGTGGAAAGTGAAGGCTCTATTTTATTTATATAATTTACTCGACTTTTGAGGTGAAAAGATGAAGATTGTTGTTAGCGGCGGTGGAACAGGTGGACATATATACCCTGCACTAGCCCTTATTCGGGAAATACAAAAAGAAGAAAAAGACGTGGAATTTTTATATATTGGTACTGAAAAAGGATTAGAGAGTACAATTGTGCCAAGAGAAAATATTCCTTTCCAATCGATACATATAACAGGGTTTAGAAGAAAGCTATCATTTGAAAATATAAAAACCGTGCTCCGGTTTTTAAAAGGAGTGCGTGAGAGTAAAAGGATGCTGAAAGAGTTTAAGGCAGATGTTGTTATTGGAACAGGTGGTTATGTATGTGGTCCTGTCGTGTATGCTGCTGCAAAGCTAGGCATACCGACAATTATTCATGAACAAAATAGCGTCCCTGGCTTAACAAATAAATTTCTAAGTAAATATGTTGACCGAGTGGCAGTTTGTTTTGATGAAGCAAAGCAGTACTTCCCAAAAGAAAAAGTCGTCTTAACAGGAAATCCTCGTGCATCAGAGGTTCTAGGGAAGGATGGGATTAGGGGGAGACTTTCGGTTGGTTTAAAAACCAATGTCCCGCTCGTATTAATTGTAGGCGGAAGCAGAGGAGCCAGACCAATCAATGAAGCGATCTTAAAATCTTTAACCGAACTTGGCGAAAAACCTTATCAGATATTATATGTAACTGGGGAAGTTCATTATGAAGAAGTAAAGAGGGAAGTTAACTTAATAGGAAATCCGAAAAACGTTATGATTAAACCGTTTGTACATAATATGCCTGAGGTTCTTGCTGGAACAGATTTAACCGTTGCCAGATCAGGAGCAACAACACTAGCAGAATTAACTTCTTTGGGAATTCCTAGTATTTTAATTCCAAGTCCTTATGTAACAAATAATCATCAAGAAAAAAACGCAAGAGCATTGAGTGATCATGGGGCAGCAGTCCTCGTATTAGAAAAAGAATTAACAAGTAAAAAGCTGATTGAATGCATAGATCACATAATAATGGATGATCAGAAAATGGTCGAAATGAAAAAATCAGCAAAAAAACTGGGTATACCTGACGCGGCTAAGAGACTTTACAATTTAATGGAAGAACTTGTGTGAAATTAAAGAGATTGCATAGGAGGGCAGTAGCCCTCATATGTATAAATGCATAAAATAGTATTATTTATTGATTTTGGAAGGGCGGGGAGATATTTGTGAATGAGTTTATTACAAAGCTCCAAGAATTAAATATTGGCATTGTGAAGGAAAATGAACTATTAGCTAATCATACAACAATGAAGATAGGTGGTCCAGCTGATATATTCATTGAACCATCCTCAATTGAAAATATGATTAAAACAATGGATTTAATAAATGAATATAACGTGAAATGGACAGCGATTGGCAGAGGGTCGAATCTTCTTGTGTCAGATTTAGGGATAGAAGGTGCAGTAATTAAACTTGGACGAGGAATGTCCGGCCTTGCGGTAAACGGAACCGAAGTGAAGGCAGGTAGTGGTTATTCTTTAGTTAGTCTATCTACACAGCTGAGCAGACAAGGGCTGAGTGGACTAGAATTTGCTAGTGGAATCCCTGGCTCCGTAGGTGGAGCCGTCTTTATGAATGCGGGTGCACATGGATCTGATATTTCAAATATATTAACAAAGGCGCTCATTCTATTTGAGAACGGAAAAGTAGAATGGCTTTCAAATAAAGAGATGATGTTTTCGTATCGAACCTCTGTGCTCCAAAAGAAACGTCCCGGTGTTGTTCTAGAAGCTGTTTTCCAGCTGCAATCAGGAGACAAAGATGTTATTTTCTCAGAAATGCAAAAAAACAAAGAATATCGTAAAGAAACACAGCCTTGGAATTTCCCATGTGCTGGCAGCATATTTAGAAATCCTCTGCCAAATCACGCTGGGAAGCTTGTTCAGGATGCTGGATTAAAGGGGTATTCAATCGGAGGAGCAAAAATTTCCGATATGCACGGAAATTTCATTGTCAATACAGGCAATGCAACAGCACAGGATATATTGTCATTAATTCGTTATATAAAGGAAAAAATTTATGAATTATATCAGATTGAAATGCATACTGAAGTGGAAATAATCGGTCGAAAGTAACGGGAAATAATCCTTACTTATTCCATTTCTTGTGATATAATTATACTCTAATGATCCTAGATTTTTTGAATAAATGCGGCATGTATGAACGTGCCGTTATTTTCTCAATTATTGCATCCTAAAGGCATATGCTCGTTTTTAGAATGCAATAATCGGACAAGCAATTTTGTAAGGTCTTGAGGTGAAATGGAATGGAAAATGGGAAAGTTGTCTCTCTTGAGGATCGAATTCCTAAACTTAAACAACAAAGGCGAAAAAAAGCAAATAGAAGACTTGTTTTTTTACTGCTTCTGTTCTTTTCAATTATTGTTTTTATCGTATATTTCCAATCACCTTTAAGCCATGTACATAAAATTGAAGTTTTAGGAAATTCTTTTTATAGTGACCATGAGCTGCTTGAAGCAGCTGGCCTTTCAAAAAGTACAAATATTTGGAAGGTGAAAGAAAAAATAGTTGAGGAGAAACTAAAGAAGCTTCCTGAAATTAAAGCTGCTGCTGTCAAAGTTGATTTACCGAATACCGTTTCGATCACTATAAGGGAATATAAACGGATTGCCTACATAAAAAAGGACAAGCATTATTTACCAGTGAATGAAAATGGGAAAATATTGAAGGGGACTGGCGAGAATGAGGGGATTCCAGCGAATGCACCGATTCTTATTGGATTTTCTGAAGGAAATGTCCTGAATGAAATGATTGAAGAATTGGGAATATTGCCAGATGAAGTATTTAATACTATTTCAGAAATTCATCATTCCCCGAAAGAGACGGATACCTATCATGTCACTCTTTTTATGAATGATGGATTTGAGGTAAGTGCAACAATTAGAAGCTTTTCAGAAAAAATGGCTCATTATCCTTCCATCGTAAGTCAATTAGACCCTGCTAAAGAGGGCGTTATTGACATAGAGGTCGGCTCTTATTTTAAAGCTTATGAACAAGAGGGAGCTGATGAAAATAAAGATGAAGAAGAAACTGAAGGTGAAGGGTAATCATGTAATATTTTCTCTCGTTTTTCTTGTTCTCGGCTATATTATTGCTTTTTCTTATCATGTGACGAAAAGTGAAGGAGAGAATACTGCTATTACAGGAAAACAGTGGGATAGAGATTTGGAGCTCCGAAATCAATTGGTTGATTTGGAGAAAAAAAATCTCACATTACAAAAGGAACTGCACGAGAAACAAGAGCAGGTTCGTGAAATTGAAAATGAATTATCTCAAGAAGCCCAAGTTTATTTTAATCTTGCGGAAGATGCAGAGAAACTAAGAATGTATCTTGGGAAAATTGATGTGAAGGGTCAAGGGGTAGAAGTCACTCTTTCGGATGGAGCCTATAACCCAGATGAAGAAAATATTAATAATTATATTGTTCATGAACAGCATGTTTTTAAGGTTATAAATGAACTGTATATTTCTGGTGCATCAGCCATTGCTATTAATGGGCAAAGGCTTACTCATAATTCCTATATTTTATGCAATGGTCCTGTAATTGAAATTGACGGTTATCAGCACCCAGCTCCCTTTGTAATATCGGCTATTGGAGATGCTGAAGTTTTATCTTCTGCATTAAATTTAACTGGAGGGGTGAAGGATTCTTTAGTAAATGAGAATATCCAATTTACTTTAGAAGAAAAAGCTGAAGTCATAATGGAGCCATTATTACAGGCCTCTTAATTGAAAGGGCAAGTTATTTCCCAGGGAGAAGCTTCCCTTTTTGACCCCATACATAGTTAACGTCCACTTTTTAAATAAAGTTTGGAAAGCAAGGTGAAAAACGTGGACAAAAAGAAAAAAAATTTTAGTTTTACTCTTATTGCTGTCGTTATAGGTTTTATGATTGCAATTCAGTTTCGAACGGTAAAGGAGCCGGAAGTCCGTGATACTCGTGATACATGGCAGCTTCGTGATGACATTTTGAAAGAAAATGAGCTTCAGCTTAAGCTTATCCGTGAAGTTCAATCACATGAAGCAAAAATTGCCCAGTATGAAACGGAGCTAAAACATAGCAAGGAGCAAGTTTTAAGAGACACATTAGAGGAATTAAAGGTAGAGGCAGGACTAACAGAAGTGACTGGATATGGGATTATTTTATCAATTGAGCCTGTCATGGAAGATTTACTTATTGGTAAAACTGTATCCAATGTATCTCCTGATTTATTGAAAAGATTAGTAAATGAACTGAATATGTATGAAGCATCACATATAGCGATAGACAATCAACGTCTTATCAATACGACTGTTATCCGTGATATAAATAATGAAACAAAAATTGATGGACATTCGATTAAGAAACTGCCATTTGAAATACTGGTGATTGCTGAAGATGCGAAGGGGGCTGAGAAATTATACAACAGGATGCAAGTTTCAAAATCAGCTGACGAATTTTTTGTTGACAATTTACGGGTGAAAGTTATAAAACCAGAAGGAAGAATAACAATTCCCGCCTATCAAAATTCAATTAGAATTAGGGATATGAAGCCTGTGGATCCTGAAAAAGGAGGCAATTCTTAATGTGGCTTCCTGTGTTAGGCTTGATTATTGGTGTGATTCTTGGGTTATTTACAGATATAAAAGTATCTGAGGAGTACGCAAATTACTTATCGATTGCTGTGCTTGCCGGCCTTGACACTCTCTTTGGAGGAATAAGGGCTCAACTGCAAAACATATATGATGAAAAAGTTTTTGTCTCAGGTTTCTTTTTTAATATTGTTCTTGCAGCAAGTTTGGCTTTTCTAGGTGTCCATCTTGGTGTAGACTTATATTTAGCTGCAGTATTTGCATTTGGGGTGAGATTATTCCAAAATATTGCAGTAATTAGAAGAATATTATTAACGAAATGGACTGTAAATAAGGAAAAAACAGAAAAAAATTAATTATTTTAAAGGGAAATAGGATAGTTTTGACGAATTTTATAAATTAATTAAATTAGTATAGGGAAAAGAGGGGAGCTTCGTTGGGAAGAAAAACTCCAATTTTTTTGACTCCATCCTTTCCCTTTCGTACTAGAACTTGTTTGATTAGGCTCAATTATTGATGTTAGATTGTAACTTCACATGACGTTATATAATTAAATGATAAAAATGTTTAAGTTATTGAATGCTAAAGGAGGTGCCAGAGAATGAACAACAATGAAATATATGTAAGTCTTGACATCGGTACATCCAGTGTAAAGGTTATCATTGGAGAAATGGTCAATGACTCTTTAAATATTATTGGTGTCGGCAGTGTGAAGTCCGAAGGTTTAAGAAAAGGATCCATTGTTGATATAGATGAAACCGTTCATTCGATAAGGAAAGCAATTGAACAGGCTGAGAGAATGATAGGAATGGAAATTACTAGTGTAATAGTTGGTATTACCGGGAATCATGTTATGCTTCAGCCTTCACATGGTGTAGTTGCAGTCTCTAGTGAGAATAGGGAAATATCTAACGAGGATGTTGCTAGAGTTATTGATGCAGCACAAGTCGTTTCCATTCCACCAGAAAGAGATATTATTGATGTTATTCCTAGGCAATTTATTGTCGATGGGCTAGATGAAATTAATGATCCTCGCGGGATGATAGGTGTCCGTTTAGAAATGGAAGGAACGATCATTACCGGATCGAAGACAATATTACATAATACATTACGCTGTGTTGAACGCGCTGGTCTGGAGATTATTGATATTACACTTCAGCCTTTAGCTGCAGGGGCATATGCATTGTCCAAGGATGAAAAAAATCTTGGTGTTGCCCTTGTTGATATTGGTGGTGGATCAACGACTATTGCACTGTTTGAGCAAGGAATTCTTAAAGCTACAAGTGTCTTACCTGTTGGCGGGGATCATATTACAAAAGATTTATCGATTGGCCTTCGCACGTCTACAGAGGATGCAGAAAAAATAAAAACGAAATATGGATATGCTTTCTATGACCATGCATCTGAAGATGAAGTCTTTAGCGTTCCAATTATCGGCAGTGACCAGCATCAGCAATTTAATCAGCTGGAAATCTCCGATATTATCGAAGCAAGAATGGAAGAAATCTTTGATCTCATCCAAAATGAAATAAGACGTTTAGGTACCCATGATTTGCCTGGAGGGTATGTATTGTCAGGCGGGGTGGCAAACACTCAAGGAATACTTGAATTAGCACAGGATGTTTTCCAAAATCGGGTTCGTATTGCAATTCCGGATTATATTGGTGTGAGAGAGCCTCAATATACAACGGCTGTAGGACTCATTAAATTTGCGTATAAAAATGCAAAGCTGCAAGGTAGAAAAATGGGAGGACCAGCCCCTGCCAATACTCAGGAAATGAAAGAAAAACGTGTACAAAAACAACCGCAACCGAAAACAAAGCCGGAAAAACAACCGGAAGAAAAAATTACATCAAGAGTGAAGAAGTTCCTTGGATACTTTTTTGAGTAAAAATGGTGTTCTTTAGGAACATCGACGAATTAGGAGGATTTGTCATGTTGGAATTTGATACTAATTTAGATTCATTAGCAACGATAAAAGTCATCGGCGTTGGCGGCGGCGGTAACAACGCGGTTAACCGAATGATTGAACATGGTGTACAAGGTGTAGAATTCATAGCCGTTAATACGGATGCACAAGCTTTAAATCTATCAAAAGCAGAAATTAAAATGCAAATTGGCGGAAAGCTAACTCGAGGTCTAGGAGCGGGTGCTAACCCTGAAGTTGGAAAAAAAGCTGCAGAAGAGAGCAAAGAGCAAATTGAAGAAGCGTTAAAAGGGGCAGACATGGTTTTCGTTACTGCTGGAATGGGTGGCGGAACAGGAACAGGTGCGGCTCCTGTTATTGCCCAAATCGCCCGTGATTTAGGTGCTTTGACAGTAGGTGTTGTTACCCGTCCATTCACTTTTGAAGGCCGTAAACGTTCAACACAGGCCGCGGGTGGAATTGCTTCTATGAAGGAAGCGGTAGACACACTTATTGTTATCCCTAATGATCGATTATTAGAAATTGTTGATAAAAGCACGCCGATGTTGGAAGCTTTTCGTGAAGCTGATAATGTCCTTCGTCAAGGGGTACAAGGGATCTCTGATTTGATTGCGACTCCAGGATTGATCAATCTTGATTTTGCCGATGTAAAAACAATAATGTCGAACCAGGGATCAGCCCTCATGGGTATTGGGATTGCTGCAGGTGAAAATCGTGCAGCTGAAGCAGCAAAGAAAGCTATTTCCTCTCCATTACTTGAAAAGTCAATTGATGGTGCTCAAGGGGTACTAATGAACATAACAGGCGGTACGAACTTAAGCCTATATGAAGTTCAAGAAGCAGCAGATATTGTAGCTACAGCATCTGATCAGGATGTTAACATGATCTTTGGGTCTGTTATTAATGAGGACTTAAATGATGAAATTGTTGTAACAGTTATCGCAACAGGATTTAATGAGGACGTAGTACAGGTCAAACAGCAGACAAGACCTTCATTTGGGCAACAACCAAAGCAAAATCCAATGGGAACTGTGAAGCGTGAGCAAAAGAGAGAAGAAATTTCACATGAACCAGTGAGAAATACTCCTTCTCAACAAGCTGATGAAACATTAGATATCCCAACATTCTTGCGTAACCGAAATAGAAGACGCTAAGATAAATTAATATACAAGAAGACATGCTCTCTTTGGAGAGCATGTCTTTTTTATTACAAAAATAAGTATTACTATTTTTGAATTTGAGTATTGTCTAACGCAAGCAGCTTAGCATCCATTGGACTTGCCTTTCCATCTAACGATAAGTATAATCCAACATCGAATCGCATTTGCACATTGTGTTACCTTTATTTCGTTTGTGATGGCCCGGTCCAACCGTGCTTAGCAAGGCACTTACGCATTTTTTACGCATGCTTAGGTTCTTTTAATTCCATAGCTGGACCAAAGAATTCATAGCGAATATTTTCTCTTTTAAATCCTGCTTCTATTAAAGCTTCGAACATGGCTTGCATAAATACAACCGGTCCGCACATATATACTATTGATTCTTTATCACTGACTATTGTTTTCATCCAATCCGCTGTAATGAATCCTTCTTTATCAAATCTTTTTTCTTCTTTGTCAAGATCTGTAGGCTTTTCGTAGCAGAAATAGCTAGTAATAGCCTCGTTAGCCAGGTCAATTTGTTTTACTTCATTTGAAAATGCATGCACATTTCCGTTGATCGCCGCATGTATAAACACGGTTTTCTTATTCTTATCTGCCAAGTGGTTAAGCATGCTTAGCATCGGTGTAATTCCTACCCCACCGCTAAGCAGCAAGATGGATTTGTCATTGTTTTCCTCTAATACAAAATCGCCAGCAGGAGCACTAATTTTAACGAGGTCACCGACTTGAATTTCATTATGCAAGTAGGTAGAGACGATGCCAGCCGGTTTATTATTTATTTCATCTTCTCGTTTTACTGAAATACGATAATATTCTTTATTTGGAGAGGTGGATAAACTATATTGACGAATATGTGTGAATTTCTGTCCAGGAATATTTGTTAGCTTGAGGCTAATATATTGTCCTGGTGTATAATCTGTAATTTCTCCCCCATCAGCAGGTTTGAAATAAAAAGATTTAATGCACTCACTCTCTTGAACAATTTTTTCTACTTTGAAATTCTTGAAATCCTTCCAGCCACCTGGCTGATTTTCAGCTGCCTCGTACATGCCTTTCTCAACGCCAATAAACGCATCTGCAATGACACTATAAGCTTTTGCCCATGCATCAATAATTTCTTCTGTGGC
The DNA here is from genome assembly GCF_006704205.1 of Cytobacillus solani. Taxonomy (NCBI): domain Bacteria; kingdom Bacillati; phylum Bacillota; class Bacilli; order Caryophanales; family Bacillaceae; genus Cytobacillus; species Cytobacillus solani. The sequence continues at coordinate 5,027,621 of NZ_CP041305.1, read as the reverse complement.
AGCGTCTTGAAGAACCTCTTTAATTGCTAATAACAAATGCTCGCCAACGATTGGATAATGCTCTGGTTGGATTCCTAATGAACGGTGTTTATGAGCGATTTGAGTGACTACAGGGATTATTGCATCGAGCTGATCAATATACTTAGCCGCTGCATAAACTGTGCTGGCAAGTGCCTTTTGCTGACGGCCTTGTTTTTGATTTGCATGATTAAAAATATTTAATAATTCTGGGTGTTTTTTGAACATTAATTCATAGAACGTTTTTGTGATCGCTTCTCCATGCTGTTCCAAAACAGGAACAGTACTTTTAATAATATCAATTGTTTTTTGTTCTAACATGTTGAAAAACTCCTTTTTTCTATTTTCCCTGTCATTATAGTGAATTCAAAAATCCGTTACCGTGATTTACATCACGCTTTTAATAAAATAATTCACTTATATCAAATGAAAAAGATAAATAATGACAAAATCCGAAGAGAATAGTGAAAATTTCTAACGTTTTCATTACAGAAAGTGACACACTCCATCTAGTGGAGTACGCTATACTTTTTTTAACAGATTAATAGGATGAAAAAAATAGAAGATAAATCCATTCTTGCATAATCCGATTTATGGAAATAGCAAAAGGGAGGAAGAAGATTGGAGGTTTATTTAGATATAATTTGGGCATTGAATTTCTTATTTGATAGCCTCCTCCTTTATTTAACAGCAATTATATTAAAAAGAGATGTCAGGCTCTGGAGGATTTTTGCAGGGGGATTAGTCGGCTCAATAATTATTCTATTATCGATCACTCCTTTACATTCCTATGCAGGTCATCCGATAACAAAATTGTTTTTTTCATTTGCAATGGTATTGACCTCTTTTGGATATAAAAGAATTCGGTTTTTTATAAGAGGTTTAATGACTTTTTATTTAATGACCTTTTTAATTGGCGGCTCCTTAATAGGTGTCCATTATTTTGTGAAATTTGATTTCAAGCTTTCATCCACTGTTCTATTGGCGAGTGTAAAAGGATTTGGTGATCCGATTAGCTGGCTATTTGTTCTTTTAGGGTTTCCGATTGCCTGGCATTTTTCTAAACGCAATGTGGAGGCCATTGAAATAACAAAAATTCAATATGATTCATTAATTAAGGTGATTGTTCAGATCAATGATGTGTCCTATTCATTTAAAGGCTTGATTGATAGTGGAAATCAGCTCTATGACCCGATTTCAAAAATGCCTGTTATGTTCATTTCTATCAGAGAAAGAGTAACAGATTTTCCAAAGTATCTAGTTGAAATGGCGCAAACCCCTGATAAATTTATTCTTGGAACAGAAGAAATAGCACCTGATTGGGAGAATAGAATGAGGATTATCCCATACAGTGTACTTGGACAAGAGCACCAGTTAATCATAGCGATAAAACCGGATAACATTCTCATCGAAAAAGAAGGGGAGCTACATCATGTGGATAGGGGTTTGGTTTCTTTTTCTACACAGCAGCTATCGCCAGAGGATGCATTTCAGTGTATCGTTCACCCAAAAATGTTAACAAGTACAAGAAGAGCTGAAGCAAAACATGCTTAATGAGTTTATCTATTTATTTTCTATACAGAGGAGGACATACCATGAAAAGGTTAAAGCTTCGCATCTCATACTATTGGTATAAAATTTTAATGAAACTCGGTCTGAAAACAGATGAAGTATTTTACATTGGTGGAAGTGAAGCATTGCCTCCTCCTTTAAGCAAAGAAGAAGAGGAAGTATTATTAGAAAAACTCCCAAATGGTGATAAGGCAGCCAGGTCCATTCTTATCGAAAGAAATTTACGTTTAGTTGTCTATATTGCGAGGAAATTTGAAAACACGGGAATTAATATAGAAGATTTAATAAGTATCGGCACTATTGGATTGATTAAGGCTGTCAATACCTTCAATCCCGAAAAAAAAATAAAGCTTGCTACATATGCATCAAGATGTATTGAAAATGAAATCCTTATGTACCTAAGAAGAAATAATAAAATCCGCTCCGAAGTTTCGTTTGATGAACCTTTAAATATAGATTGGGATGGAAATGAACTTCTGCTATCTGACGTACTTGGAACAGATGAGGATATTATCACGAAGGATTTAGAGGCCAATGTGGATAAAAAGCTGCTATCGAAAGCATTGCATCAGTTATCTGACCGTGAAAAGCAAATAATGGAGCTTCGTTTTGGTCTTGGAACGGGGGAAGAAAAGACACAGAAGGATGTGGCAGATATGCTTGGTATTTCTCAATCTTATATTTCCCGATTGGAAAAAAGAATTATAAAAAGATTAAAGAAGGAGTTTAATAAAATGGTGTAAGCCATTTTATTTTTTTTGGATACAAAAATATTTTTTTAAAAATAAAAAGACTGAAAAACTGCTTATTTTATGATGTTTATTTCAGTTTTCTTATAAATTGTGAAATGAGGCAAGTGCATATTTTTCCTTCTCAAGGAAATACTGTTTTTTGTACAGCAGCTCCTGTGAGGAGGGAAAAGGATTGACTCGAAATAAAGTAGAAATTTGCGGTGTTGATACTTCGAAGCTTCCAGTATTGAAAAACGAAGAAATGAGAGAGCTCTTCAAGCAAATGCATAAGGGGGATATATCCGCGCGGGAAAAACTCGTCAACGGTAATTTACGTCTCGTACTGAGTGTTATTCAGCGTTTTAACAATAGAGGCGAATTTGTTGATGACCTATTCCAGGTCGGCTGTATCGGCCTAATGAAATCTATTGATAATTTTGATTTAGGTCAAAACGTGAAGTTTTCCACTTATGCTGTTCCGATGATTATCGGAGAGATTAGAAGATATTTGCGTGATAATAATCCCATTCGAGTCTCTCGTTCTTTAAGGGATATTGCTTATAAGGCACTACAGGTAAGAGAACGATTAATGAGTAAAACATCCAAGGAGCCGACAGCTGCTGAAATTGCGAAAGAACTTGATGTTCCACATGAGGAAATTGTTTTTGCATTAGATGCAATTCAGGATCCAGTCTCTTTATTTGAGCCTATTTATAATGATGGCGGAGATCCGATATATGTCATGGATCAATTAAGTGATGAAAAAAATAAAGATATCCAGTGGATTGAAGAGATTGCTCTAAAAGAAGGGATGAGGAGATTAAACGATCGGGAAAAAATGATTCTCAGAAAACGTTTTTTCCAAGGGAAAACACAAATGGAGGTTGCTGAGGAAATCGGTATTTCACAAGCACAAGTGTCTAGACTTGAAAAAGCTGCCATAAAACAGATGAATAAAAATATCCAAAGCTAAAGCTGCCTGACTGGCGGCTTTTTTTTGTCTAGCTGCAGCTCCTATCGCCTATCAAACTTCAGGTCCCCTCCCTATGATAAGTCTACATCAATTCGCTATCGCTCACGTGTCTCCTTTATCTCAGTCGAGGCCCCTCCAGTTTGTACGGCGATGATCAAGGTGCTTCCGCTTTTAGTTTTTCCTTAATAAAAATATGTTTGTTAACAATAATTTTGCGTATGTAGTCATATATTTTATATAGAATGAAATACTGGGGGCGCGAGAAATGATTAAAATCTCTGAATTCCAATTGAAAGATGTTGTGAACGTATCAAACGGAAAGAAATTAGGAAATATTGGGGATATAGATATAAATATTCAAACAGGAAAAATAGATGCTGTGATCATTGGGGGGGCAGGGAAGGTATTGGGCTTTTTTGGACGTGACGAAGATATTGTCATTCCTTGGAAAAATATCCTGAAAATTGGAGAAGATGTCATTTTAGTGAGGCATAAAGATTATAATATGTTGAATAATGCTGAGGAAGATGCATAAATATGTCTTTTAAAACTGTGAAGTCAATGATTGTTATGGTAAACTAAAGAAAATATGAACAGCGAAAAGTATCTGATTTACCACTGATAAAGTAGTATTCTGTGGAAGGTACGCTGCGCTAAAAATTGGAAGCCGAGGGTTATTCAATGGAACCATTTATTTTGAAAGATACTCGATATTTTCTAATAAAGGAATGGATGGATCAATTCCCTAATTTAGTTGCGGGATTCACGTCAAAGAATGGCGGCATCAGTAATTCAAATTTCTCTACTTTGAATCTTGGCTTGCATGTGAATGATTCTATCACTAGTGTGAAAGAAAATCGTCAATGTATGGCGGAAGCACTCCGTTTTCCAGTTGAAAACTGGGTTGGAGCAGAACAAACCCATAAGGTAAACATTGAAATGATCGCTATGAAAGATGCGGGAAAAGGCTCCCTATCTTATGAAGAATCCTTCAAGGACACAGACGGTTTTTTTACCTTCAATAAAAACATCCTATTAACACTATGCTTTGCAGATTGTGTCCCTTTATTTTTCATTCATGGAGAAACAGGGGCAATTGGTGTGGCACATGCAGGATGGAAGGGAACTGTAAATGGAATAGCAGAAGAAATGGTGAAATTATACAAAACAAAGGGTATTGGAGCAAAAGAAGTTCAGGTAGTTATCGGCCCTTCAATATGCCGAAATTGTTATATTGTAGATGAGCCTGTGATTACTTTAGTAAAGAACAGGCTAGGGAATATTGAGGAGCATCCATTTAATCATATACAAGAAAACCAATATGAATTAGATTTAAAAGAAGTAAATAAATCGATCCTCTTACAAGCAGGTGTGTTAGAAAAAAACATTCAAGTATCGAATTTTTGTACCAGCTGTCATGAGGAACATTTTTTCTCCCATCGAAGAGACAAGGGGAGTACGGGGAGAATGATGGGTTTTATCGGCTGGAAGGAGGATTAACTGGTTTGAAGGTAGAAGAAAATTTGCAGAAGATTCAAGAAAACATCGAGATGGCTTGTAGGAGGTCTAACAGACATCCTGACGATGTTACAATTATTGCTGTTACTAAATATGTAACAATTGAAAGAGCACAGGAAGCGGTTGAAGCTGGTGTTGTCCATTTAGGAGAAAACCGAGATGAGGGGCTCTTGGCTAAATGGGATGCACTGAGGGACAAGCCAACATGGCATTATATCGGAACCTTACAATCAAGAAAAGTAAAAAATATTATCGATAAAGTCGATTATATTCACTCACTTGATCGAATTTCACTTGCAGAAGAAATAAATAAAAGAGCTGAAAAAGTAACGAATTGCTTTGTTCAAGTAAATGTTTCTGGTGAGGAATCAAAGCAAGGGCTATCTCCTGATGAAGTAAGTGAATTCGTACTGAGCTTAAGTAAGTATGATAAGATACGAATTTGTGGTTTAATGACAATGGCTCCATTTACAGAGGATGAAATGGTGCTGCGTACCTGTTTTCGAAAACTAAATGAATTACAGAGTAAAATTAAAAATTTAAAACTTAAGTATGCACCTTGCGCAGAGCTGTCAATGGGAATGTCAAATGACTATGCGATTGCCATTGAAGAAGGAGCAACAATGGTACGAATAGGCACCGCTTTAGTAGGTGAAGAAGGAGTAGGAGGTTGATAAAAAATGAGTATCAAATCTAAATTTAAAACATTTTTCTTCTTAGATGATGAATATGACTATAAAGAAGAGGAAATCGTCGAAGAAGAATTAGAGCCTGTTAAACAATCACCAAAAGCTCAGCCTGCACAAAAAAATAATATTGTCAGCCTGCAAAGTGTGCAAAAGTCATCCAAAATGGTTCTGGTCGAACCGCGCGTTTATGCGGAAGCACAGGATATTGCTGACCATTTGAAGAATAGACGTGCAGTTGTCGTTAACTTACAAAGAATTGAAAAGGATCAAGCAAAAAGAATTGTTGACTTCCTAAGCGGAACGGTCTATGCAATTGGCGGAGATATTCAAAAAATTGGTACAGATATTTTCCTTTGTACTCCTGATAATATTGAAATTTCCGGTAATATTTCACAAATGATGCAAGAGCAAGATTTCGAAAATACGAGGTGGTAGCACTAAATGGTACTATTATTCAACATTATCGCAACGATTATTAACTATTATTCATGGGCATTAATTATTTATATTCTATTGACATGGTTTCCGGGTGCAAGAGAATCAGTAATTGGTCAATTTTTAGCAAGAATTTGTGAGCCATATTTAGAGCCGTTTAGAAAAATAATTCCTCCACTTGGCATGATTGATATTTCACCAATCGTTGCGATTTTAGTTCTTAAGTTTGCAATAAGCGGATTAGGACAATTATTTGTTTGGATAAGTTAAACGATAAAAGAGGGCTTTACTCGGCCCTCTTTATTTGGGCTTGTAAAGGGGTTTATGAATGAATGACGATATACCAGCATTTCCGTCCGGAAGAAAAGGAGTTTATTGATCAAGTTCTTAACTGGAAGGATGCAGTTGATGCTGCCTATGCACCAAAGCTAACCGATTTTCTTGATCCAAGGGAGCAGGAAATTGTTAGGTCAATCATTGGCAGTCAAACGGAAGTGAAATTTGAACTGTTTGGCGGTACACACTCTTCAGAACGAAAACGTGCAATTATTTATCCAGATTATTTTCAAGTTGAAGAAGAGGATTATCAGATTTGTTTATTTGAAGTTGAGTACCCTAGTAAATTTATTACACTTGAACATCCGCAAGTGCTAGGCAGCTTGATGTCTTTAGGATTAAAAAGGGGCAAGTTCGGAGACATTCTTGTTCATGACGGGAGAATTCAGTTTTTTGTTTCAAAGGATGTGGAGGACTATATAAGCTTGCAATTAGAATCGGTTGGGAAAACATCTGTTAGTTTACGTGCACAGCCACTTGCAAATGCTGTTCAGCCAGAAGAAAATTGGCATGAAGTTTCTGTTACATCTACTTCGTTGAGATTAGACACCGTAATTTCAGCTATTTATCATTTATCAAGGCAAAAATCACAAGGTTTTATCCAGCAAGGTCTGGTAAAATTAAATTGGAGCTTAATCGAAAATCCTGCTTCTGAATGCAAAGAATATGATATGATATCTGTCAGGGGCTATGGACGTTCAAAAATCATCTCTATTGAAGGAAAAACCAAAAAAGACAAATGGAAAATCACTGCGGGGAAGGCAAAGTAATTCTATTACTGGCAATTTGGAATACATTTAAGTATGGCTTGTTTAGATATTTTCATGTATCTTGCCTATTTCAATGATTTGTTGCAATTAGTCATTCTCTAATTGACTCTGCATGCAAATATGTTAGTTGATTGGAGCGGAAGGTGAGAGACTCCTACGGGATGAGTGGGACAGGTGAGACCCCGCAGGCACTAATGTGCCGAGGAGGCTCACCGCCCACCCCGCGGAAAGCGATCAGCCTGAAGCGGAAATCAACCTTTGTATACAACATACTAATTTGTTTCATTTTAGGGAGAATTGCTGTTATAAAAATTATTTTCAATTTGCAGGAATTTGCTGCAAGTTGTCGAATAATAGCTCTATACATAATTGAAGGATTTTGGGAGGTGGCCATGATGCCATTAACACCGTTGGATATTCATAATAAGGAATTCAGCAAAGGATTCCGAGGCTATGATGAAGACGAAGTGAACGAATTTCTTGACCAAGTGATAAAAGACTATGAAATTGTCATTCGGGAGAAAAAGGAATTAGAAGAAAGGCTTAATGATCTTAACGAACGAATTGGCCATTTTACAACGATTGAAGAAACATTAAACAAATCAATTGTCGTGGCTCAAGAAGCAGCAGAAGAAGTAAGAAGAAATGCTCAAAAAGAAGCAAAGCTCATTATTAAGGAAGCTGAAAAAAATGCTGATCGGATTGTAAATGAATCTTTATCAAAGGCAAGAAAGATTGCTCTTGAAATTGAAGAGCTGAAGAAGCAATCAAAGGTGTTCAGGACTCGTTTTAAAATGCTTATTGAAGCACAATTAGATTTACTGAATAATGATGATTGGGATCATCTTCTTGAATACGAGCTTGATGCAACTGAATTAAAATCTGCTCAAGAAGAAGATTCATTGGCTTGACGAATGTTAAATAAATGCATATAATTTTTAAAACAAAGTAAATTAAGAAATATGAACTGTGAGAGGGACAGTACAATATTTATATGCTTTAAGCAGTGCATGAATTTGCCTGTTAGCGATCCGGGGATGGTGAAAGCCCGGTAGAAGCAAAATATTGGAAGATCACCCTTGAGTTCCTTGCTGAACGTTCAAATGAATTATTAAGCATAGGCGATTCATTCGCGTTAAGAATGCTTGAGCGGATAGAAAAGATTGAATTTCTATCTACAAGGGTGGTACCGCGGGAGATAAAACCTTCTCGTCCCTTTTTGGGATGAGAGGGTTTTTTTTATTTACTTTTCAGTAAGTTTTATTGTGAAGAGAAGTGGAAATCATGGAGTAAATGAGCAAAACTGGAGGAATGGACATGGATTACAAAGACACATTATTAATGCCAAAAACTGAATTTCCAATGAGAGGGAATTTACCAAAGCGCGAGCCTGAAATCCAAGCAAAGTGGGAAGTAATGGACATTTACAAGAAGGTACAAGATCATACGAAAGGCCGTCCAATGTTTGTCCTGCATGATGGACCTCCTTATGCAAATGGCGATATCCATATGGGTCATGCATTAAACAAGATTCTTAAGGATATCATCGTGCGTCATAAATCAATGACTGGCTATAATGCACCTTATGTTCCAGGTTGGGATACGCATGGCCTGCCAATCGAGCAAGCCCTAACAAATAAAGGAGTAAAGCGTAAGGAAATGACGATTGCTGAGTTCCGTAAGCTATGTGAAGAGTATGCATATGGACAAATCGACAGCCAGCGTACGCAATTTAAACGTTTAGGTGTGAGAGGAGATTGGGAGAATCCTTATATCACTTTAAAGCCTGAATATGAAGCACAGCAAATTAAAGTTTTCGGAGATATGGCAAAGAAAGGCTACATCTATAAAGGGAAAAAGCCTGTTTACTGGTCTCCTTCATCTGAATCCGCTTTGGCTGAAGCTGAAATTGAATATAAAGATAAACGTTCTCCTTCTATCTATGTTGGATTTAAGGTGGCAGACGGAAAGAATGTTCTTGATGCAGATACGCAAATTGTCATTTGGACAACAACACCTTGGACGATTCCAGCAAACTTAGGAATTTCGGTTCACCCTGAACTTAATTATGTTGTCGTTGAAGAAAAAGACAGCAAGTATCTAGTTGCTGAGGATTTATTATCAGCAGTAACAAAAGAGGTTGAATGGGAAAACCCGCAAGTGGTTAAAACCGTGAAAGGCGCTGAACTTGAACATATCCTTGCCAAACATCCGCTATACGAACGAGATTCACTTGTTATGCTTGGAGAACATGTTACTACAGATGCTGGAACTGGATGTGTTCACACAGCACCAGGACATGGGGAAGATGACTTCTATGTTGGTCAAAAATATGGTCTGGATGTATTATGTCCAGTTGATGATCGCGGGGTAATGACAAAAGAAGCAGTTGGCTTTGAAGGATTATTCTATGATGAAGCAAATAAGCCGATTACTGAAAAGCTTGAGGCTGCAGGTGCTTTATTAAAGCTCACCTTCATTACTCACTCATACCCGCATGATTGGCGAACGAAAAAGCCAGTTATCTTCCGTGCAACAGCTCAATGGTTTGCTTCCATTAAAGATTTCCGCAATGACCTTATGGATGCAGTAAAGGAAACAAAATGGGTGCCTGCTTGGGGAGAAACGAGATTATTTAACATGGTTCGTGACCGTGGCGATTGGTGTATTTCCCGTCAGCGTGCTTGGGGAGTACCAATTCCGGTATTCTATGCTGAAAATGGAGATGCAATTATTACGGATGAGACAATTGATCATGTTTCCAATCTTTTCCGTGAACACGGGTCAAATATTTGGTTTGAGCGTGAGGCAAAAGACTTGCTTCCTGAAGGATTCACACATGCTGGAAGCCCGAACGGCAAGTTTACAAAAGAGACAGATATTATGGATGTATGGTTCGATTCCGGTTCTTCCCATCAAGCTGTACTTTTGGAACGTGATGATCTGCAAAGACCAGCTGACTTATATCTTGAAGGCTCTGATCAATATCGCGGCTGGTTCAATTCTTCCCTTTCAACTGCTGTTGCTGTAACAGGGAAAGCTCCATATAAAGGAGTTTTAAGCCATGGATTTGCTCTTGATGGTGAAGGAAGAAAAATGAGTAAATCGATTGGAAATGTTGTTGTTCCTGCTAAAGTAATGAACCAGCTTGGTGCAGATATTTTAAGACTATGGGTTGCTTCTGTTGATTATCAAGCTGACGTCCGGGTATCTGACCCAATTTTAAAGCAAGTGGCTGAAGTGTACCGGAAAATCCGCAATACATTCCGTTTCTTGCTAGGAAATCTAGATGATTTTGATCCGGCTGTAAATAAGGTGGCTTATGAAAATTTACGTGAAGTGGATCAATTTATGCTTGTTAAGCTGAATAAATTGATTAAAACGGTTCGTGATGCTTATGAAAATTATGAGTTTGCAGGAATTTATCATGCAATTAACAATTTCTGTACACTCGATTTAAGTGCTTTCTACCTTGATTTTGCTAAAGATATTTTATATATTGAGGGAACGGATCATAAGGATCGCCGCGCAATCCAAACAGTTCTTTATGAGAGCTTACTTGCATTAACGAAGTTGGTTGCTCCTATTCTTTCTCATACGGCTGACGAGGTTTGGGGCTTTATTCCATCAGTGAAAGAAGAAAGTGTCCAGTTAACGGATATGCCAGAGTACGAAGAGCTTCCGAAGGCTAAAGCTTTAGAGGAAAAATGGACATCATTCATGAAGCTTCGTAATGACGTCTTAAAGGCATTAGAAGAAGCCCGTAATGAAAAAGTAATCGGCAAGTCGCTTACGGCCAAAATCACGTTGTACGTAAATGACCAAGTAAAAGAATTGCTTGAGTCGATTGATGAGAATTTAGAGCAGCTATTTATTGTTTCCGCTTTTGAACTTGCTGGAAAATTAGAGGATGCTCCTGAAAATGCTGTTAAATTTGAAAATACAGCGATTGTTGTTACAAAGGCTGAAGGTGAAACATGTGAGCGCTGCTGGATTGTTACACCTGAGGTAGGCAAGGTTGAAGAATTCGTTACCTTATGTCCACGTTGTGCAGAAGTCGTACAAAATCACTATAGTCATCTTGTATAATCGTATGAGTCCCTGTTTTTTGCAGGGACTCATTTTTTATAAATAATACCATCTCCGTTAATTGTTGTTCCCCTTGTAAAAACTTTGCCTGTGTCTAAACAAGAATCTTAAGAGATACTAAAGAAAAATCAATGAACGGAGGAACAGACATGGATGCAAAAGTTGAAAAGCTCTATTCCGAACTCCGTAATACTAGACAGGAACTATTGGAAAAATTAATGGATGATCGCAGTTCAAAGCTGATTCGACCATTTATATTGGATGAGTTATATGATGTGGAAAGTACCCTAGAAAGGATTGAAAAAGGGCTTTATGGCAAATGTGAAGTATCAGGTGAATTGCTTCCAGACGACATATTAGCTGCGGTTCCAACCTTAAAAACGCTAGATGATTGTAATCGGCTAGAGAATTATTATCGAAAATCTTTGTACGAATAAGAATAAGCGCTTACTGTCGTTTTTATGCAGAGTGTGCTAAAATGCAAAGGTAAAGATAAGAGATATGGGGGTTGCCTTTGTGTTTTATTACATAATTGCCTTATTTATTATTGCACTTGATCAATTAACGAAATATTTAATTGTCAAAAACATGGAGCTCGGTGAAAGTATAAAAGTAATTGAAGACTTCCTTTATATTACATCCCACAGAAATAGAGGGGCTGCTTGGGGAATTCTTGAAGGACAAATGTGGTTTTTTTATATTATCACTGTCATTGTTATCATTGGAATTGTTTACTACATTCAAAAAGCTGCTAAAGGAAAAATGTTATTTGGAGTATCGTTAGGATTTATGCTAGGGGGAGCGATTGGGAATTTTATTGATCGTGTTTTCCGAAATGAGGTCGTTGATTTTGTAAACACCTATATTTTTGGCTATGACTTCCCTGTCTTTAATATTGCAGACTCTGCATTAGTTATTGGCGTGGCGATGCTAATGATCCAAATGCTTTTAGAAGAGAGAGCGTTAAAAAAGGAGAAAACACATGGAGAAAATGGAACACACCATTCTTGAAGAACAAGCAGGAGAGAGAATTGATAAGGTTCTTTCAACTTTAAACAAAGAATGGTCAAGAACACAAGCGCAAGCATGGATTAAAGAAGGGCATGTTCTTGTTAATGAAGAACAAATAAAAACAAATTATAAATGTTCGTTTAATGATCGAATTGTGATCACGATCCCAGAACCTGAAGAATTAGATGTTGTTCCGGAGAATATGGATTTAGAAATATACTACGAAGATCAGGATGTATTAGTTGTGAATAAACCGAAAGGTATGGTCGTCCATCCTGCTCCTGGTCACTTAACAGGTACATTAGTTAATGGACTAATGGCTCATTGTAAGGATCTTTCAGGAATCAATGGGGTTATGAGACCTGGCATTGTTCACCGTATCGATAAAGACACATCCGGTTTGTTAATGGTGGCAAAGAATGATCTTGCTCACGAAAGTCTCGTTAATCAATTAGTCGAAAAGACTGTGACTAGGAAATATCGTGCCATTGTCCATGGGGTGATTCCTCATGATTATGGAACAATTGAGGCACCAATTGCCCGTGATCAAAAGGATAGGCAAAGTATGGCTGTAACTGATAATGGTAAACATGCAGTCACTCATTTTCATGTGCTTGATCGGTTTACCAATTTTACATTTGTTGAGTGTCAGTTAGAAACTGGAAGAACTCACCAAATTCGTGTCCACATGAAATATATTGGCTACCCGCTAGCAGGCGATCCGAAATACGGTCCAAGAAAGACATTAGATATTGGTGGTCAGGCATTGCATGCAGGTATCTTAGGATTTGTGCATCCTAGATCAGGTGAATACATGGAGTTTGAAGCGCCGCTTCCTCCTGACTTTCAGCAGCTAGTTGACCAGATGAAAAATAATCGTTGACAAGTACCTATGATTACAATAAACTAATTTTAGTTAAATAAGAGTCCTTTAATACAGTCCCGTGAGGCTGAGAAGGAAACGGATATGTGCCTAGGGGATGTTTCCCTTATCTATGCGCTCGTTACCCTCTCGCTGAATCGGTGAGAGGGTTTTTTATATATATAAAGTAAAGGCGGGGTTTTACATGTCGCAAAAAGCAATTGTTCTTGATGAACAAGCAATCCGCAGAGCTTTGACGAGGATTGCCCATGAAATTATTGAAAAAAATAAAGGAATTGAAGGCTGTGTCCTTGTTGGCATTCGTACAAGAGGAATATATTTAGCAAGTCGATTAGCTGAACGAATACAGCAAATAGAAGGGGCGAATGTTCCAGTAGGAGAGCTTGACATTACCCTATACCGTGATGATTTATCAAAGGTGACAGTAGATGAAGAACCTTTAGTAAAGGGTTCAGAAATTCCAATTGATATTACAAATCAAAAGGTCATTCTAGTCGATGACGTCCTTTATACAGGAAGAACGGTTAGGGCAGCACTAGATGCACTTGTTGATATTGGCAGACCATCCTCTGTACAGCTGGCTGTTTTGGTTGATAGAGGACATAGAGAATTGCCGATCAGAGCTGACTATGTTGGTAAAAATATCCCAACCTCAAGTTCAGAAAAAATTGTCGTTGAATTAAACGAAGTTGACGAACATGAGCATGTAAGTATTTTTGAAAACTAGTTGGCAAACCCTTTAAATAATAGCCCAGAGAGGCTAAAAAGGAATCGAGGAGATTGAAATATGAATAAGCCAGTATTAGACATAAATGATTTTCCAAGTAAAACACAGCTCATAACACTAAGCTTTCAGCATATGTTTGCGATGTTTGGCTCAACTATTTTAGTACCACAGTTAGTTGGTTTAAGTCCTGCTATCGCACTCTTAACAAGCGGGATTGCAACAATTATCTTTTTATTCATTACTCAATTTAAAGTGCCAGCGTACTTAGGCTCATCATTTGCCTTTATCACTCCCATACTAATTGCTACAAATTTTGGGGAGAATCCTGGGAACGCAATGATCGGAGCAATGGCTGTCGGTATTACCTACTCGCTTGTTTCACTGGTTATTTGGAAAGCTGGCTATAAATGGCTGATGCGGCTTTTGCCGCCGATTGTTGTTGGACCAGTCATTATGGTTATTGGGCTAGCGTTATCAGGCACAGCTGTAGATATGGCGATGAATGTAAATGATGAATACAGTTTTCTACACTTTACAGCAGCACTTGTCACATTATTTGCGGCCATTGTCTTTACCGTTTACTTCAAAAATATTTTAAGTGCGATGCCAATTTTACTTGGCTTAATTATCGGATATATATACTCTGCTATCATAGGAATTATCGATTTTACAGCGGTAAAAGAAGCAAAATGGTTTGCGATGCCTGATTTCTTATTGCCAGGTATACATTATGAATTTAATATTACCTCTTCCATATTACTTGCGATGGTGCCAATTGTGCTCGTTACGATTTCGGAGCATATTGGTCATCAATTAGTACTAGGAAAAGTAGTGAATCGTAATTACATTAAAGATCCTGGCTTACATCGTTCAATTTTCGCAGACGGTCTGGGTACATTTGTCAGTGCGCTACTTGGTGGACCGCCAAAAACGACGTATGGTGAAAACATTGGTGTACTCGCAATCACACGAGTCTACTCAGTCTATGTCATTTTTGGAGCGGCTGTACTGGCGATTTTGTTCGCGTTTTTCGGTAAAGCAATGGCTTTAATACAAACGATTCCCACAGCAGTGCTTGGAGGAATTTCAATTTTATTATTCGGGATCATCGCGTCCAGCGGCTTGCGGATGCTTGTTGAAAATAAGATTGATTTTGGCAAGAATAGGAATCTAGTAATCTCGTCAGTAATCCTCGTAATTGGAATCGGCGGAGCAGCATTAAGATTCTCTGAAACCTTTGCGATTGAAGGAATGGCACTTGCTGCAATAGTTGGTGTAATTCTGAATCTTATTTTACCAGGAAGAGAAATCGTTCAAGATGAGGATGAAATAAATTAATAAGGTACCTTTTAAAGAAGTCCAGAGAGGCTTATAAGGGTGTTAAGTTTTAGCTATGGCATTAAGAACATGCATGCTTCTTTAGCCATAGCTATGCTTCAAAGTATCAACACCCTGAATATATTCAGGGTGTTTTTTTATAGAAACAATAGGAGGGATATGCTTGAAACACTTACTTCAGACATCAGATTTAACGATTA
Source organism: Cytobacillus solani (assembly GCF_006704205.1). Lineage (NCBI taxonomy): Bacteria > Bacillati > Bacillota > Bacilli > Caryophanales > Bacillaceae > Cytobacillus > Cytobacillus solani. Next base: position 5,012,331 of record NZ_CP041305.1, on the reverse strand, counting down.
ATGATATTTCTCAAATCCTCTCAGATGCGCAATATTTTATAGATGGCGGGAACTGGTCGCCTAAAAAGAATGTTTTTATTGCCAATTTATTTTTCGAAAATAGTACTAGGACAAAATGCAGCTTTGAAGTAGCACAGAGAAAGCTTGGCTTAGATATTATCCCTTTTGAAGTAGGCACATCAAGTGTTTCAAAGGGTGAAACATTATATGACACGGTTAAAACACTTGAGGCTATTGGAATAGATGCAGTTGTGATTCGCCATAATCAAGATCGGTATTTTGATGAGCTTGTTGGGAAATCAGATGTTTCAATCATTAATGCTGGTGATGGGTGCGGTCATCATCCAACACAATCACTTCTTGACTTATTAACCATTAAGCAGGAGTTCGGCAGCTTTAAGGGACTTAAGGTTGCTATTATTGGTGATATCAGACATAGCCGTGTAGCAAGGTCAAATGCAGATACGTTAGTTCGTTTAGGAGCAGAGGTTGTTTTCTCCGGCCCAGTGGAATGGTTTAATGACGAACTTCTTGAAAATGGATCGTACGAAGATATTGATTCAACTGTAGAAACGGCAGATGTAGTTATGCTGCTGCGTATCCAGCATGAGCGCCATGGAGAAAAGGGAATGAAAGCTGCGGATGATTATCATCAAGCCTTTGGACTGACGATAGAAAGAGAAAGAAGAATGAAGTCAGGAAGCATCATCATGCATCCGGCGCCAGTGAATCGAAATGTGGAAATTGATGATAGCCTAGTAGAATGCAAACGTTCGAGAATCTTTAAACAAATGACAAATGGTGTGTACATCAGAATGGCTGTGTTAAAAAGGACAATCGAACAAATGGAAGGGAGCGGTCAAAATGAAGACATTAATAAAAAATGGTCAGTTGCTAACTAATGAAGGGGAATTTAAACTTGCAGATATTTTTATAGATTCCGGGATGATCATCGAAATAGGAGAAGCTCTTAAAAGGGAAGCGGAAGAAATTATCGATGCAAATGGCCTGCTGGTTACACCTGGTTTTCTCGATCTTCATATCCATTTACGTGAGCCAGGCGGTGAAAAGAAAGAGACGATTGCAACCGGAACAGCAGCTGCTGCAAGGGGAGGATTCACAACCGTAGCTGCAATGCCGAATACAAGACCTGTCCCGGATACAAAGGAACAATTAGCATGGCTGAATAAACGGATTGAAGAAACGGCATCAGTAAATGTGCTTCCTTATGCATCAATCACCATCCGTGAGCTTGGTGAGAAGTTAACGGATTTTCAAGCTTTGAAAGAAGCTGGTGCCTTTGCTTTCACCGATGATGGGGTAGGTGTTCAATCTGCTGAGATGATGCTGCAAGCGATGAAGAAGGCGGCTGAAATTGATATGGCAATCGTCGCTCACTGTGAAGAAAATACTTTGATTAATAAGGGATCCGTTCATGAAGGTGCTTTTTCAGAAAAGAATGGATTAAACGGCATTCCATCTGTTTGTGAATCAGTTCATATTGCCAGGGATGTGCTTTTAGCAGAGGCAGCGAATTGCCATTATCATGTCTGTCATATTAGCACGAAGGAATCGGTAAGAGTGGTAAGAGATGCGAAGCGTGCTGGAATTAAAGTAACGGCTGAAGTAACACCACATCATCTTCTTTTATGTGAGGAAGATATCCCGAGTCTTGATGCGAATTATAAGATGAATCCTCCACTTAGAGGAGAAGCAGATAGAGATGCCTTAATTGAAGGGATTTTAGATGGAACAATTGATTTTATAGCAACAGATCATGCACCACATACAGCAGAGGAGAAAGCAGAAGGAATGCAACTTGCACCTTTTGGAATTGTTGGATTAGAAACAGCCTTCCCACTTCTTTATACACATTTTGTTGAAAAAGGAATGTTTACATTAAAGCAGCTAATCGACTTTCTTACAGTTAAGCCTGCTGAAGTTTTTAAACTGGCATCTGGCAAGCTTGAGATCGGTGCAAAAGCAGATATCGTTTTATTGGACTTGAACCACACGGAGAAAATTAACCCGGAACAATTTTTATCAAAAGGAAAAAATACGCCGTTTGCCGGCTGGGAATGTAGGGGCTGGCCAGTGCTGACAATGGTAAATGGAAAAATTGCATGGAGCAAGGGGAGTGTAACAGCATGAGAAAACAGCTAATTTTAGAAGATGGCACTATTTTTATCGGGGATGGCTTTGGCAGTAATACAAACACAATGGGGGAAGTTGTTTTCAATACTGGTATGACAGGCTATCAGGAAATTATTTCAGATCCTTCGTATTGCGGTCAAATCGTGACCCTTACATTTCCTCTCGTCGGAAACTATGGAATAAACCGAGATGATTTTGAATCGATATCTCCAGCCATTCAAGGCTTTATCGTCAAGGAAGCCGCTGAGTTTCCATCCAACTGGAGAAATGAAAAAACAATTGATGAATATTTTCAAATCAAAAATATCCCAGGCATAGCAGGAATTGATACACGTAAATTAACAAGGATTATCCGTCAGCATGGAACTTTAAAGGGAGCGATTTGCGGGATTGAGGAAGATGCTGCTTCCGTTCTGGAAAGATTGCGTACGACAAATCTTCGAAATGATCAAGTAAAACAGGTCTCTACAAAAACACCATATCCAAGCCCAGGTCGTGGGAGAAGAGTCGTTCTTGTCGATTTTGGCATGAAGCACGGGATTTTACGAGAGTTAAATAAACGTGACTGTGATGTGATCGTAGTTCCTTATAATACGACAGCAGAGGAAATTCTTAACCTAAGCCCAGATGGTGTGATGCTTTCAAATGGACCCGGGGATCCAAAAGATGTGCCTGAAGCAATTACAATGATTAATGGATTACTGGGTCAAGTGCCTTTGTTTGGCATCTGTCTTGGCCATCAGCTGTTTGCACTTGCCTGCGGAGCAAATACGGAGAAAATGAAATTTGGCCATCGCGGGTCCAATCACCCAGTAAAAGAATTATCAACAGGTAAAGTTGCCATCACTTCACAAAACCATGGCTACACGGTTGAAGAACATTCAATTTTAAATACAAGATTAGAGGTTACACATATAGCATTAAATGACGGTACTGTTGAAGGGTTAAAGCATAAAGATTATCCAGCATTTACCGTCCAATACCACCCAGAAGCTTCTCCTGGACCTGAAGATGCCAACGGTTTATTTGAACAATTTTTGACAATGGTCGAATTTGAGAAACAGGAAGGTGCGAACTAATGCCAAAGCGTACAGATATAAAAAGCATACTAGTAATTGGATCAGGACCCATCGTCATCGGTCAGGCAGCAGAGTTTGATTATGCTGGAACACAGGCATGCATCGCCCTGAAGGAAGAAGGGTACAGAGTCATCCTAATCAATTCAAATCCAGCGACAATCATGACAGATACAGAAATTGCTGATGCTGTCTATATCGAGCCGCTTACATTAGAATTTGTTAGCCGAATTATTCGCAAGGAACGTCCGGATGCACTTGTCCCAACACTTGGAGGACAAACAGGACTAAATCTTGCAGTAGAACTAGCTAAATCAGGGGTTCTTGAAGAATGTGGAGTAGAAATTCTTGGCACAAAGCTTTCAGCAATTGAACAGGCGGAAGATCGTGACCTTTTCAGAAATCTGATGAATGAGCTTGGCGAGCCTGTACCTGAAAGTGAAATCATCCATACATTAGAGGAAGCCTATGAATTTGTAAATATAATCGGTTATCCTGTTATCGTTCGTCCAGCATTCACTCTTGGTGGTACAGGCGGAGGAATCTGCCACGATGAATCGGAGCTTATTGAGTTTGTTAAAAGTGGTTTGAAAAATAGCCCTGTGACACAATGTCTATTAGAAAAGAGCATTGCCGGATTTAAAGAAATTGAATACGAGGTTATGAGAGACTCAGGTGATCATGCCATTGTTGTTTGTAACATGGAAAACATTGATCCAGTCGGCGTCCATACGGGAGATTCGATTGTTGTCGCACCTAGCCAAACACTAAGTGACCGTGAGTATCAATTATTAAGAAATGTTTCATTAAAAATTATTCGCGCGTTAGGAATCGAAGGGGGCTGTAATGTTCAGCTAGCACTCGATCCGTACAGCTTCAACTACTATATTATTGAAGTGAACCCAAGAGTTAGCCGTTCATCTGCATTGGCATCAAAAGCAACTGGATACCCAATCGCTAAGCTTGCTGCAAAAATCGCAGTTGGCTTAACGTTAGATGAAATGATGAACCCAGTTACTGGTAAAACATATGCAAGCTTCGAGCCAGCACTTGATTACATTGTCACGAAAATTCCACGCTGGCCGTTTGATAAATTTGAATCAGCGAATCGTTCATTAGGAACACAAATGAAGGCAACAGGCGAAGTAATGGCCATCGGCCGCACTTTTGAGGAATCCTTATTAAAAGCTGTGCGTTCGCTAGAAGCAAATGTGTTTCATTTAACGCTTAATGAGGCAGATACGATTGACAATAATTTAATGGAAAAAAGAATCCGCAATGCTGGGGATGAACGACTATTCTATATTGGGGAAGCACTCAGAAGAGGTGTTACAATTGAAACGATTCATGAATGGAGCCAAATCGACCTTTTCTTCCTTCATAAAATGGAAAAAATCGTATCTTTTGAAAAAGAGCTTGCTGCTAGTCGATTTGAAAAAGAAATAGGCAAGAAAGCGAAGGAAATGGGCTTTGCCGACTGTACCATCGCTAATGCCTGGAATACGACTGAATTAGGGGTTTATACTTGGAGAACTGAAAATGGCATCGTGCCTGTTTACAAGATGGTTGACACTTGTGCTGCCGAATTTGAATCGGAAACTCCGTATTACTATGGCACATATGAGGAAGAAAATGAATCAGCAGTGACTGACAGGCAGAGTGTCGTTGTTCTTGGTTCAGGTCCGATCCGCATCGGCCAAGGGGTTGAGTTTGACTATGCAACTGTACACTCCGTTTGGGCGATTAAAGAAGCGGGCTATGAAGCAATTATCATCAATAACAATCCGGAAACAGTTTCAACTGATTTCAGCATTTCCGATAAGCTTTACTTTGAACCGCTGACGATTGAAGATGTCATGCACATCATTGACCTAGAAAAGCCAGAAGGGGTTGTCGTCCAATTTGGCGGACAAACGGCAATTAATCTCGCTGCTAGTTTAGTAGAAAGAGGTGTGAAAATTCTTGGGACATCTCTAGAAGACCTTGATCGTGCGGAAGATAGGGATAAATTCGAACAGGCATTATCTGAACTTTGTATCCCGCAGCCAAAAGGAAAAACAGCACTCTCTGTTGAAGAGGCAGTCATAATTGCGAATGGAATTGGCTATCCCGTTCTTGTGCGCCCATCCTATGTTCTTGGCGGACGGGCAATGGAAATTGTTTATAAAGAAGAAGAGCTTCTTCACTACATGAAAAATGCGGTGAAGATTAATCCTGAGCATCCGGTTTTAATAGACCGGTATCTAACAGGGAAAGAAATTGAAGTGGATGCAATCTCAGATGGAGAAACTGTCGTGATCCCTGGAATTATGGAGCATATCGAGCGTGCCGGTGTTCACTCTGGTGACTCCATTGCAGTCTATCCACCACAGAGTATATCTGCTGAAGTAAAAGATAAGCTTGTTGATTATACAGAAAAGCTTGCAAAGGGACTTGGGATCATTGGATTATTAAACATCCAGTACATTGTTGCAAATGAAGAAGTGTTTGTGATTGAAGTAAATCCAAGATCGAGCCGTACCGTACCTTTCTTAAGCAAAATTACCAATGTGCCGATGGCGAACATCGCAACAAAGGTGATTTTAGGCCAATCACTAAAGGAACAGGGCTACCAATCGGGTCTTGTACAAGAAAAAAACGGTGTTTATGTAAAGGTGCCAGTCTTCTCATTTGCTAAATTGAGAAGGGTTGACATTACTCTTGGACCAGAAATGAAATCAACTGGAGAAGTAATGGGAAAAGATTCTACCCTTGAAAAGGCATTGTATAAAGGGTTAGTGGCCTCAGGGATGAAGATTCATCCGTTCGGTTCGGTTCTTATGACTGTTGCTGATAAGGACAAGGAGGAATCACTCCAGCTTGCCAAACGCTTTGCTTCTATTGGTTATCGCTTAATGGCTACAAGCGGAACAGCGCAATTGCTGCAAGCAGAAGGTGTTACAGTCGAAGTCGTTGATAAAATCGGATCAGACGGTCCTAACTTACTAGATGTAATTCGAAATGGCAAAGCACAAATTGTTATCAACACGTTAACTAAAGGGAAACAGCCGGAAAGAGACGGCTTCCGCATTCGTCGTGAAGCTGTAGAGAATGGTGTACCTTGCCTTACATCGCTTGATACAGCGGATGCGATTCTAAAAGTAATCGAATCCATGAACTTTTCAGCAGATGCAATGGAAAAGCCAGTTGATATACAGGAGGCGGTCTTCGCGTGATCAAAAAAGAATTATGCCAAATCGTCTCTCAAGCAGAAATAGCCGAACATATTTTCATGCTCACCCTCCAAGGTGAGCTTGTCCGCGAAATGAATGAGCCCGGACAATTTGTGCATTTGAAAATAGCCCAACATTTTGAACCGCTTCTTAGAAGGCCAATCAGTATTTCTGACATTCAGAAGGATAAAAATCAATTTACAATGATTTATCGTGCAGAGGGCAGAGGAACAGCTTTACTGTCTGAGAAAAAGCCGGGGGATGTCGTTGATGTACTTGGTCCTCTAGGAAATGGATTTCCCATACATGAAGCGAAACCGGGAGAAACCGCTCTACTCGTCGGGGGAGGAATTGGTATTCCACCTTTATTTGAATTATCTAAACAGCTTGTAAAGCAGGGCGTAAATGTCATCCATGTTCTTGGATTTCAATCAGCAAATGTTGTTTTTTATGAAGATGAATTTACTAAACTTGGGGAGACATATGTAGCGACTGTTGATGGCAGCTATGGCACGAAAGGGTTTGTCACTAACATCATCGAAGATCGGAAGCTTACATTTGATGTCCTCTATTCATGCGGCCCGACACCGATGCTTAAGGCACTTGAAAATAATTATTTGGATAAGAAGGTCTATCTTTCCTTGGAAGAACGAATGGGCTGCGGGATTGGAGCCTGCTTTGCTTGTGTATGCCACACCGGTGATGATCCAACAGGCTACACATATAAAAAGGTTTGCAGCGACGGACCTGTTTTTAAAGCTGGGGAGGTACTTCTATGAAATCATTACAAATAAGCTTGCCCGGACTAGATATGAAAAATCCAATCATGCCAGCATCTGGCTGCTTCGGTTTTGGCCGTGAATTCAGCCAGCTTTTTGATCTAAGCCAACTTGGTGCGATTATGATTAAAGCAACAACCTATGAACCTCGTTTTGGCAATCCGACCCCTCGAGTGGCTGAAACCACTGCAGGAATGCTAAATGCCATCGGGCTGCAAAATCCTGGACTTGAAAAAGTAATGAATGAAGAGCTGCCTTGGCTAGATCAATTTGATGTTCCGATTATTGCCAATGTCGCAGGCTCACAAGAGGAAGATTATATTGCAGTTGCGAAAGAAATTTCCAAAGCGTCGAATGTGCATGCCCTAGAATTAAATATTTCCTGCCCGAATGTCAAAATAGGCGGGATTGCTTTCGGAACCATACCAGAAGTGGCAAAGGATTTAACAAAGAAAGTCAAGGAAGTATCTGAAGTCCCTATTTATGTGAAGCTATCGCCCAACGTGACAAATATTGTCGAAATGGCAAAAGCAGTGGAAGATGGCGGAGCAGATGGATTAACGATGATTAATACGCTAGTTGGCATGAGAATTGATTTGAAGTCTGGGAAACCAATTTTAGCAAACAAAACAGGAGGACTTTCAGGACCAGCAATTAAGCCTGTTGCGATCCGAATGATTCATGAGGTAAGCCAGAACGTATCCTTGCCGATTATTGGCATGGGGGGCGTTCAATCTGCTGAAGATGTGATTGAATATTATTACGCAGGGGCAAGTGCGGTTGCTGTAGGTACTGCAAACTTTGTGGATCCATTCGTCTGTCCGACGATCATTGAAGAATTACCGGAATTAGTGAGAAGACTTGGCTTTGACCATATTTCTGAATGTACGGGAAGGAGCTGGAAAAATGGATAAATCACTTATTATCGCGCTTGATTTTGCAGGTAAACAGGAGGTCAATCAGTTTTTAAATCACTTTAATGATGAAAAGCTTTTTTTGAAGGTAGGAATGGAGCTTTTCTTTCAGGAGGGGCCAAGTATTATTTATGACTTGAAAGAAAAAGGGCATGATATTTTTCTAGATTTAAAGCTTCATGACATCCCGAATACGGTAAAAGGAGCGATGAAGGGGCTTGCCCGTCTTGGATGCAATCTTGTCAATGTTCATGCAGCAGGCGGAAAAGAGATGATGAGTGCAGCACTTGAAGGATTGGAGGCTGGAACGCCAGCTGGGCAGAGTAGACCTGCTTGTATTTCTGTGACTCAATTAACGAGTACTTCAGAAGAGCAAATGCGTGAGGAACAGCTTGTTCAAGTCCCTTTGGAGGAATCAGTCCTTCATTATGCAGCTTTAACGAAAAAAGCGGGTCTTGACGGGGTTGTTTGCTCTACTTTCGAGGCTAAATCTATACGACAAATACTGGGTCAGTCCTTTTTGACTGTAGCTCCGGGGATTCGTTTGCAATCAGATGATGTTCAGGATCAAAAGCGAGTAGCCACTCCTGCTTATGCAAAATCTGAAGGTGCTTCAGCAATTGTTGTCGGACGCCCAATCACAAAATCAGTTAACCCGCTGGAAAAATACATTGAATTCAAACAATCATGGGAGGGTGTTCACCAATGAAACAACAAATTGCCGAACGTTTACTAGAAATCAAAGCTGTTGCGTTACAGCCTAATGAACCTTTTACATGGTCATCTGGTATAAGGTCTCCTATTTACTGCGATAATCGGTTAACACTTTCCTATCCTGCTGTTCGAAAGGAGATTGCAAATGGATTGAAGGAAACCATTTTGGCGAAGTTCCCTAGAGCCGAAATAATCGCAGGAACAGCAACTGCAGGAATCCCTCATGCTGCATGGGTCAGCGACTTAATGGATTTGCCAATGTGCTACGTACGTTCCAAGCCAAAGGGACACGGACAAGGAAACCAAATAGAGGGAAAAACAGAACCTGGACAAAAGGTTGTTGTCGTAGAAGATTTAATTTCTACAGGTGGGAGTGTCATAACAGCAGTAGAAGCACTGCGCCAAGCAGGTTGTGAAGTCCTGGGTGTTGTCGCTATCTTTACTTACCAGTTGAAAAAAGGGAAAGAATTGCTTGAGGAAGCGAATATTTCAACGTTCACATTGACTGATTTTGAAACCCTATCGGAAATTGCAAAACAAAAAGGCTATATACAGGCAGAGGATATGGAAAAGCTTTCAGAATGGCGGAAAAACCCTGCAGAATGGGGAACAGTGAATCAATAATTTGTCTCATTGTAATTCTATAGTTTATATTTTGTTCTTTAAAAAAAATGAATGGGACGAGGTGCTCCCTCGTCCCATATACTACCCCTGTCTTAACGACAGAACAATCTCCTCATCTGGTGTCACATATACAGTCTGTTGGTTCTCATAAATCACAAATCCAGGTTTGGCCCCGCTAGGCTTTTTTACATGCCGAACCTGCGTGAAGTCTACTGGAACTGAACTAGAATTGCGAGCCTTACTATAATAAGCTGCTAAATTTGCAGCTTCTAATATTGTTGCTTCTGCAGGCTCTTTGCTCCGAATCACCACATGCGACCCAGGGATATCTTTCGTATGCAGCCAAATTTCGTCTCTAGCTGCCAGTTTATTTGTTAAGTAATCATTTTGTTTATTATTTTTTCCGACAAAGATTTCTGTTCCATCAGTGGAGATGTAGCGGTCAAGAATTGGTTTTACATTTTGATTCTTCTTGTTTTTCTTTTTTTGTCTATCTCTAATATAACCGCCCTCAATTAATTCCTCTCGTATTTCCGCAATATCCTTCGGTGAGGCTGTTTCCACTTGCTGAAGCAAAGTTTCAAAATAAGCATGCTCCGCTTTCGTTATTTCGATCTGCTCTTTTACAATCGTAATCGCATTTTTTGCCTTCTGATATTTTGTAAAGTATTTCTGTGCATTTTCAGAAGGCGTTTTTTGCGGATCTAGTGGAATGGTCACCATTGCTCCATTTTCATCATAATAATTGCTGACATCTACCGTTTTCATTCCTTTTTTTATCGCGTAAATATTAGCGGTGATCAGCTCACCGTAAAGCTGGTGCTGATCAGCATTTTCGGCTTCTTTTAAGGTTGCTAGCAGTTTTTCTATTTTCTTTTCATTTTTATCTTTTTCATTGTGAATAAAGCGCTCTAAGTCATTTGCATGCTGCTTGACACGATCCCGCTCTGCCTTGCCAAAATAAAAACGATCAAGCATTTCACTTAGTGAATTGAATTTCTTTGGCTCTCCTTGTAGATGCTCCAACGGAAAAAGATAGAAGCTATCCTTTTGCCCACCACTTGTGATTGCAGGGGAGAGTTCGTGATTTTTCAGTAAACGTATATAGTGTAAAAATGTTTTTGGAACAGTTGTCCTGTTAGCTAGTCCAGAATGGAAGAGCACCTCTTTTGCTAGCAATGGCGATATTCCTGCAAATGCGGAAACAAGCTGTTTATCAAGCTTCCCGCTGTTAAAATCAATTTGCCGTAAGATATCCTCCTCACTAGCCTCAAATGGATTCATCTTATCCTGCTGAGGTGGCAAAACATATTCCTGCCCTGGCAAAATTGCTCGATGACTATTTACGGCAAATGACACATGCTTAATGCTGTCCAAAATCAAGTTTCTTGTTTTATCCACTAAGGTAATATTGCTGTGTCTGCCCATTATTTCTACAATCAACTGCTTGTAAGAAGTATCACCAATTTCGTTTCTTCCTTTTACTTCGAAAATAATAATTCGATCTAAGCCAACCTGGCGTATTTCCTCTAGGAAAAATCCTTCCAGATGCTTTCTTAACAGCATGCAAAACATCGGAGGCTCAGAAGGGTTATCATGAGTTTCGTTTGTAAGCTGTACTCTTGCATAACTGGGGTGAGCTGAAAGCAGGAGCTTATGATTCTTTCCGTTAGCTCTCACTACTATAATAATTTCGTTTTTATAGGGCTGATGGATTTTATTAATTCTTCCCCCTTTTAATTCATGGGTTAGTTCTTCTGTTATAGCCCTTGTAAATAAACCGTCGAATGACATTAGGAACATCCTTTTCTATTTAAGTTTTATTTGTATATTTTTTTATCTGTATTTCTGCTAAAAGAAATACAAATGTATTTTATTGGTTCCAATATTAATTCATTTTGTTCTTCTAGGGAACCAATGTCCTCTATTGATTCCTCAAAACACTGCTTTTCTGCCATATAAGGGAATCAATACCCTCTATTGATTCCTCAAACAACGCTAATTTGCCAAATAAGGGAACCAATGACTCCTATTGATACCTCAAACAACGCTAATTTGCCAAATAAGGGAACCAATGACTCCTATTGATACCTCAAACAACGCTATTTTGCTATATAAGGGAACCAATGACTCCTATTGGTTCCCCAAACCTCTCTTATTTGCCCTATAAAGGAACCAATTGGCTTGATGTCAGCAGCTAGCATAACTTCACACAGATACAATGGCACATTTCTTATGCTAGTCGGGGCTGATCAAGCCGATTCCGCTTTTAATAATATCATAGCATTTTTTTGGACAAGGCTGAATAAGCTTTCTTTAGATGATAAGTATGGCTTGAAGGAGGAAGTGATGTCTGAATGAAATTCCATGAAATGAACGAAACAGAGGTTGAGCAAGCATTGAATACGGATTCGACATCTGGCTTAACTGAAGATGATGTAAAAAAACGAAGAAATCAATTTGGCAAGAATGAATTAGAAGAAGGGGAAAAACAATCAGCCTTACTCTTGTTCTTTAGTCAATTTAAGGATTTCATGGTCCTTGTTTTACTTGCGGCAACGCTTATTTCAGGACTGCTAGGCGAATACATTGATGCGGTTGCGATCATAGCCATTGTCATCATTAATGGCTTGCTTGGTTTCTTTCAAGAAAGAAAAGCTGAAAGATCTTTGCAAGCATTAAAGGAGCTTTCCGCTCCGCAAGTGAGTGTATTAAGAGATGGCGAGTGGATAAAGATTCCTTCAAAAGATGTAGTAGTTGGGGATCTGCTCAAATTTACGAGCGGTGATCGAGTAGGAGCAGACGTTAGAATCATTGAATCAAATAGTTTAGAGGTCGAAGAATCTGCTTTAACTGGTGAATCATTACCGGTAGCAAAAACGGCAGGTGCAATAAAAAAAGCCAATATTGGGATTGGCGATATGGAAAATATGGCTTTTATGAGCACATTAGTTACTCGCGGCAGCGGGATGGGAATCGTTGTCGCAACCGGGATGAAAACAGCGATGGGACAAATTGCTGATTTATTGCAAAATGCCGAAACAATGACAACTCCTTTACAGAGAAGACTGGAACAGTTAGGGAAAATTCTCATCACTGTGGCATTAATTCTTACTGTGCTTGTCGTTGTAGCTGGTGTCATCCAAGGTCACGATCTTTATACGATGTTCCTTGCAGGTGTCTCGCTAGCAGTAGCAGCCATTCCGGAAGGATTACCGGCGATCGTAACAGTAGCACTTTCGCTTGGTGTTCAGCGAATGATCAAGAAAAAAGCGATTGTTCGAAAGCTGCCTGCAGTAGAAACGCTTGGCTGTGCTTCTGTTATTTGTTCAGATAAAACAGGAACGATGACTCAAAATAAGATGACAGTTACCCATTTATGGAGCGGGGGGAAACAATGGCTTGTCGATGGAGTAGGCTATGAGCCTCAAGGGCATTTTTATCGAAATGACAGTCAGGTGGAACCGAAGGAAGATAAGGCACTTCAGCAAATGCTTATGTTCGGAATGCTCTGCAATCATGCGGAAATAAAAAGAAAAGAGAATGAATTCGTCATTGATGGAGATCCAACGGAAGGTGCATTGCTTGTTGCAGCAATGAAAGCGGGTTATAACCGTGATACATTACTAAGCCAGTTTCAAATTATGAAGGAATTTCCTTTCGATTCTGAAAGAAAAATGATGAGCATTGTTGTTAAAGATCAGCAAGGCAAGCAATATATTGTCACAAAGGGAGCACCGGACGTGTTAGCGGGTGTTTGTGAATCAATTCTTTGGGAAGGAAAACGTAAATTCCTGAATCGAGAAGTTATAGGACATATTCAAAAGGCAATTGAAGATTTAGCTTCACAAGCATTAAGAACTATTGCGATCGGGGTAAAAGAATTATCGCCCAACACAATCATTCTTGATGAAAAAGAAGCCGAGAAGGGATTAACCTTTATTGGTCTCCAAGGAATGATTGACCCGCCACGACCAGAGGTGAAGAATGCGGTTAAAGAGTGTAAAGAAGCGGGCATCAAAACTGTGATGATTACTGGAGATCATGTGATTACAGCGAAAGCAATAGCGAAACAGCTCGGTATTTTGACGAATAAGTCGAAGGTTCTTGATGGGAAAGCTCTTTCTGAAATGAATGTAGATGAGCTAGAAGAGGTTGTTGATGATGTAGCTGTATTCGCGCGCGTCTCTCCAGAGCACAAATTGAAAATTGTGAAAGCATTGCAAAATAAAGGACATATTGTTGCGATGACCGGTGATGGCGTCAATGATGCCCCAGCGATAAAAGCTGCAGATATCGGAGTGGCAATGGGGATAACAGGTACTGATGTGGCGAAGGAAGCATCCGCACTGGTACTGCTTGATGATAATTTTGCAACGATTAAAGCGGCAATCAAAGAAGGCAGAAACATATATGAAAATATTCGAAAGTTCATTCGATACTTGCTTGCATCCAATGTTGGGGAAATTCTCGTTATGTTGTTCGCGATGATATTAGGACTTCCGCTCCCATTAGTGCCTATCCAAATTCTATGGGTAAACCTTGTGACCGACGGACTTCCCGCTATGGCATTAGGTCTTGATCAGCCTGAAGATGATGTGATGAAACGGAAGCCGAGAAACCCGAGAGAAGGGGTTTTTGCGAGAGGACTCGGATGGAAGGTTGTTTCAAGAGGGTTTTTAATAGGAATAGCGACTTTACTTGCTTTCATATTCGCCTATCATGCAAATCCAGATGACTTACCATATGCGCAAACCATTGCTTTTGCCACATTAGTACTTGCACAGCTGATCCATGTTTTTGATTGCCGCAGTGAAAAATCAGTGTTAGCAAGGAATCCATTTGGAAACAAGTACTTAGTTTGGGCGGTTATTTCTTCCTTGATATTGCTATTTGTCGTCATATATTATCCGCCATTACAGCCAATTTTCCATACTGTGCCAATCGAAATGAAAGATTGGCTAATGATTACTGGACTTGCTGCAGTTCCAACATTTTTACTTGCAGGGTCATTTTTGATGACAAAAAGAAAATAAAATATGTTATAATAAATAAGGTAGTAGAGATTTTCTCTACTACTTTTTTCTGTGTAACCGGATGATCTAATATAAAAAGTTTGCTGGTGCTATTTATTTTGCATACAATTTCCTTCATTTATGATAAAATACGAACTAATTGCTTGTAGTAATTACATAAAAATGGCATTCCTTTCAGACAGGATGTGTTACATATGGTTGTTAGTATGACAGGTTTTGGCAGAAGCAAAAAGAGTTTGAATCAATTTTCCGCATTCGTAGAAATAAAGGCGGTAAACCACCGATTTTCTGAGTACCAAATCAGAATGCCAAGACAGCTTTTTCATATGGAAGATAAAATAAAGAAAAAGCTTGGTGAGTCTATTCATCGAGGCAGAATTGAAGTATTTGTGACAGTAGAAGGTGATCGGCTAGCAACCCGGCAAGTACAGGTTGATTGGACATTATTAGACGAATATTACCAATACATATCGAAAATTAAAGATCGATTTGCCATTGACCAGGAACTTACAGTTCATGATTTCATACGGGATGAGCTCATTTCAATTGAAGAAAAAGATGCTGGAAATGAGGAAATAGAAAGAGTTGTACTGGCCGCTATTGAAGAGGCGAGTGGTCATTTACTGCATATGCGGAAATTGGAAGGTGCTGAGTTAGAAAAGGATTTAAAGCTTCATCTTAATGAAATGGCTGAACGGATTAATCATTTAAAAGAACTTGCTCCTAAGGTTGTCCAACAATATCAAGAGCGTTTAACAAAACGAATGAGCTTATTTTTAGAAGGTCAGCTAGATGAAGCAAGAATTTTAACAGAAGTTGCTCTATTTGCTGATAAGGCAGATATCAGCGAGGAGATAACTAGGCTACTAAGCCATATGAATCAATTTGAATCGACCCTACAAGTGAATGAACGTGTAGGCAGAAAATTAGATTTCATAATTCAAGAAATGAACAGGGAAGTAAATACGATCGGTTCGAAGGCCAATGATGCCGCAATTGCTTCAGAGGTCGTAGATCTAAAGAGCTGTCTCGAAAAAATGAAAGAACAAGTGCAAAATATTGAATAAGGTTTGTTTAGAAAAGGTTTTACGGGGTCAAAATATATAACTGATGCTTGGAGGACGAAAATGTCGATTAAATTAATAAACATCGGTTTTGGCAATATTGTGTCAGCTAACCGCATAATCTCAATAGTCAGCCCGGAATCAGCACCAATCAAAAGAATTATACAAGATGCCCGTGACCGTGGGTCATTAATTGATGCAACATACGGCAGAAGAACAAGAGCGGTTATTGTGATGGATAGTGACCATGTTATCCTTTCAGCTGTTCAGCCTGAAACCGTTGCCCATCGCTTAAATGACCGAGATGAAATTATCGATGAAGGGTAGGATGAATGAATGCAGGAAAAAGGTTTATTAATAGTTTTATCCGGCCCTTCTGGTGTCGGCAAGGGAACGGTAAGAAAGGAAATCTTTTCACAGCCGGATACAGCTTTTGAATATTCAATTTCAATGACAACGAGGTCTCCAAGAGAAGGAGAAGTTGATGGGGTAGACTATTTCTTCAAGACACGCGATGAATTTGAAGCGTTAATTGAACAAGATAAGCTCCTTGAGTATGCCGAATTTGTCGGTAACTACTATGGGACACCTGTTGACTATGTTAGAGAGACACTAGATCAAGGGAAAGATGTTTTTCTTGAAATCGAGGTTCAAGGGGCAAGACAAGTACGTGAAAAATTTCCTGATGGCTTGTTTATCTTTCTTGTACCGCCTAGTCTGTCAGAGCTGAAAAACCGAATTGTTACTAGAGGTACCGAAACAGAAGATGTAATTAACAACCGGATGACAGTTGCAAAAGAAGAAATTGAAATGATGAATTTATACGACTATGTCGTAGAAAATGATCAAATTGAACGGGCATGTGATAGAATAAAGGCCATTGTTATTGCTGAACACTGTCGCAGGGAACGAGTAGAACCAAGATATATTAAAATGCTGGAGGTAGATTAAATGCTTTATCCTTCTATTGATTCATTAATGACAAAAATTGATTCCAAATATTCACTTGTGTCAGTAGCTGCAAAGAGAGCTAGAAAAATGCAAGAAAATGCAAAGCCTCAGTTAGACAAATATGTTTCACATAAGAATGTGGGCAAGGCACTTGAGGAAATCAATGCAGATCAGCTTCATTATCGTCTTTCTGCTAAACTAAAGGACGAATCTTACGAATAACTGACGGAAATAACAACCTCTTTTCAGGTTGTTATTTTTATTTCGTTCGACATTAAAACGTGAAAAAATGCGTTACTTCTTGCATAATAAAAGAGAGAAAATGATAGAAGCAGATGGGGGTTATAGAATGCTGCACGGAAAAAAAATACTGTTATGTGTAACAGGCGGGATTGCTGTATATAAGGCAGCTGCTTTAACAAGCAAACTTACCCAGGCAGGTGCAGATGTGAAGGTAATCTTAAGTGATTCTGCCTGTGAATTTGTTGCCCCGTTAACGTTCCAAGCATTATCAAGAAATGATGTATATACAGATACATTTGATGAAAAGGACTCAAAGGTTATTGCACATATTGACCTTGCAGACTGGGCAGATTTGATTTTAGTTGCACCAGCAACGGCAAATGTCATTGGGAAACTAGCAAATGGCATTGCTGATAATATGATTACGACTACATTGCTTGCGGCCACAAAACCAGTCTGGATAGCCCCAGCAATGAATGTCCACATGTATAGTCATCCAGCGGTTCAGCAAAATATTGAAACATTATATCGCTTTGGGTATCGATTTATTGAGCCTGGAGAAGGATATCTTGCCTGCGGATATGTAGGGAAAGGGCGTCTAGAGGAACCAGAGAAAATTGTAGAGAATATTGAGATGTTTTTCCACCCTAAGGATCTAAAGCTATCCGGAAAAAAGATCGTCATTACAGCTGGTCCTACCCGGGAAAAAATTGATCCAGTCAGATATATTACGAATCATTCATCAGGAAAGATGGGTTATGCGATTGCTGCAGAGGCTGCCCGAACAGGTGCAAAGGTAGTTCTTATTTCTGGTCCTGTTAGCATAACAGCACCTGTAGGAGTAGAGCTTATTCAAGTCGAAAGTGCTGAGGACATGTATCAAGCAGTTATGAAGGAATATAGTGATGCAAACATTGTCATTAAAACAGCAGCAGTGGCAGATTATCGTCCAAAAAACAGCTATGATCATAAGGTAAAGAAACAGGATGGGGACGAAAGCATGGAGCTTGAAAGAACAACGGACATTCTTATGGAGTTGGGTAAAAATAAGAAAAAACAAATTCTTATTGGCTTTGCAGCTGAAACGGATCATGTTGCTGAATATGCCCAAAAAAAGCTATTAAAGAAAAATGCTGATATGATTGTAGCTAATAATGTGAAGACAGCAGGGGCTGGATTCGGTACGGATACGAACATTGTTACGTTATTCAAGCGAGATGGGAGTGTAATAGAGCTTCCTTTACTATCGAAAAACGAAGTAGCTGTAAAGATCCTAAATGTAGCTTCGCAATTATTAGGGAATGAAATGAAATGACCATTGCAAGTGTAATTGTTGATGTACCTGCTAAACAAACGGACAGGCCTTTTGATTATGTTATACCTGATCATTTAGTTGAAGTGGTCAAGCCTGGAATGAGAGTCATTGTTCCCTTTGGCCCTCGAAAAATACAAGGTTTTGTTATTGCGGTAAAGCCAGAATCAGACTTTGGCAAATTAAAAGAATTAATTGAACCAATGGATATAACACCGATATTAAATCAAGAGCTATTAGCACTTGGAGAATGGCTGACATATGAAACGCTTTGCTATAAAATTTCCGCTTTTCAAGTTATGCTTCCTGCAGCATTAAAAGCAAAATATGAGAAAAAACTGAAATTGTCTGCAGAAGAAACGAATCTTCCAGCTGAGATTAGAGCTGTGTTGGGACCTGATGAAATGATTCCTTGGGAGGAAGCAGTGAAAAGTGGCTGTTTAAACCTATTGCAAAAGGAAGTTGCAAACGGAACTGTAGAAATTATTTATGAAGTAAAAGAGCGTGTGAAAAAGAAAAAATTAAAACATATATGGACTAATCGATCAAAGCAGCAATTAGCCGCAGAAAAGGAAAACTTGCCTGTACAGGCGGCAAAGCAGAAGGAAGTCATTGATTTTTTCCTACAAGCAGATGCTCCAGTAGAGTTGCGCAAGCTCTTATCTGAACTTGGCATATCCGCTTCTACAATTAAGGGTCTACTTCAAAAGGGGATACTTGAGGAAAAAGAGATGGAAGTGTATCGTGATCCTTTCGGAGAAAGAGTGTTTTCGCATACAGAACCGCTTCCACTTACAGCGGATCAGCAAAAAGCAATTACGCCAATTCTTGAAACCATAAAAGAGATTAAGCATCAAACCTTTTTGCTATACGGGGTGACAGGCAGCGGAAAGACGGAAATTTACCTTCAATCGATCCAAAAAGTGCTCCAGCAAGGAAGAGAGGCCATCGTTCTTGTCCCGGAAATATCATTGACCCCACAAATGGTCAAACGATTTAAAGGAAGATTTGGGAATGCGGTGGCTGTTCTTCATAGTGGGCTATCCGCTGGTGAAAAATATGATGAATGGCGAAAGATTCAGAAAAAGGAAGTGAAGGTCGTTGTTGGAGCGAGATCGGCCATCTTTGCGCCATTTGAGAATTTAGGCATTATTATCATTGATGAGGAACATGAGACAAGCTACAAGCAGGAGGATAATCCGAGGTATCATGCACGAAATGTCGCAATTAAACGAGGGGCTACACATCAATGCCCAGTTGTGCTAGGAAGTGCAACTCCATCACTTGAATCGTTTGCAAGAGCACAAAAGGGTGTATATACGCTGCTCTCCATGCCGAATCGGATGAATAATCAAGCGTTGCCTGGTGTTGAAATCATTGATATGCGGGAAGAATTAAGAGAGGGTAACCGCTCGATGTTTTCTCGGCTGCTTTTAGAAAAAATCGAGGACAGGCTAGAAAAAAAAGAGCAAATTGTCCTTTTTCTTAATAAAAGAGGCCATTCATCATTCGTCATGTGCAGAGACTGCGGGTATGTTGTAAATTGTCCAAATTGTGATATCTCCCTAACGTATCATCGGGCCAATCAGCGAATGAAATGCCATTATTGCGGGTATGAAGCACATGTACCTAATTCTTGTCCGGAATGTAGTAGTGAGCATATTCGGTACTTTGGCACTGGCACGCAAAAAGTAGAGGAAGAGCTAGTTAAAATTTTGCCACATGCAAAAGTGATTCGAATGGATGTGGACACAACAAGCCGTAAAGGTTCACATGAAAAGCTGCTTGATCAATTTCAGGAAGGTCATGCAGATATTCTTTTAGGGACACAAATGATTGCAAAGGGCCTTGATTTTCCAAATATCACATTAGTTGGTGTTTTGTCAGCGGATACGATGCTGCACTTACCTGACTTCCGTTCATCGGAGAAAACCTTCCAATTATTAACGCAAGTGAGCGGACGGGCTGGCAGGCATGAGAAGGAAGGCGAAGTCATTATTCAAACCTATACACCTGAGCATTATAGTGTAGAACTTGCAGGAGAACAGGACTTTGATCGTTTTTATGAAAAAGAAATGATGGTGCGGAAAATCCATAAGTACCCTCCTTTTTATTATATCTCCCTCATTACAGTCAGCCATGAAGAATTAATGAAAACAGTGTCGATAACAGAAAAAATTACCGCATATATTCGATCGAGACTTTCCAATGAAGCGATTTGTTTAGGTCCTGTCGCTTCTCCGATTCCTAGAATCAATAATAGATATCGATATCAATGTTTGATAAAATACAAACGGGAACCAGAGCTAAATCTAGCAATGAAGAAAATACTCGATCAATATCAACAAGAAATCTCATTAGGCGGTTTGCAAATTTCAGTGGATGTAAATCCATATATTCTAATGTAGAAATTGACCGAACGGTTATGAATACGAAGTAAATGGTTGAAAATAGTTGGATAGAGATCATACAGGAGGAAGTAAATTGGCAGTCAGAAAAATAGTAGAATTTCCCGCAGAAATCCTTGAAGTTCAGTGCAAGCCTGTTACACAATTTGATAAAAAACA
Organism: Cytobacillus solani; assembly: GCF_006704205.1. Classification (NCBI taxonomy): domain Bacteria; kingdom Bacillati; phylum Bacillota; class Bacilli; order Caryophanales; family Bacillaceae; genus Cytobacillus; species Cytobacillus solani. The sequence goes on along the minus strand of NZ_CP041305.1, from coordinate 4,991,685 downwards.
AGCAAAAATCTTAAATGATATGTACGATACGATGATTGAATTTGATGGGGTTGGGCTTGCCGCTCCCCAAATTGGACTTGATATGCAGGCTGCAATCGTTGATATAGATGATGAAAATGGAACGATAGAAATGATGAATCCAGAAATTCTTGAAGTGAGCGGAGAACAAACAGGGCCGGAAGGGTGTTTAAGCTTTCCTAATCTATTTGGAGAAGTCAGCAGGCCTTATTATGTAAAAATAAAAGCACAGGATCGAAAAGGAAAGTTTTTTACTTTTGAGGCAGAAGACTTTTTAGCGCGAGCGATATTGCATGAAATTGATCATCTGCACGGTGTATTATTCACTTCGAAGGTAACAAGATATTTGGATAAAGAAGAGTTGGAAGGGTTGGAAGTAGAATGACAAAGATTGTATTTATGGGAACACCAGATTTCTCTGTTCCTGTCCTGCAGCAAATAATAAAAGATGGTTATGATGTGATTGGGATTGTGACACAGCCAGATCGTCCGGTAGGAAGAAAAAGAGTGTTAACACCGCCGCCAGTAAAGGTAGAAGCTGAAAAACACGGGATCCCAGTTTTTCAGCCCGAAAAAATCCGTCAGCCTGAAGAGCTTGAAAAAATATTGGCATTGGACCCAGATTTGATCATAACGGCTGCTTTTGGTCAAATTTTGCCAAAGGCGCTGCTAGAAGCACCGAAATACGGCTGCATCAATGTTCATGCTTCCTTGCTTCCGGAGCTTAGAGGTGGCGCACCTATCCATTATTCGATTATTCAAGGAAAAGAAAAGACAGGAATTACGATTATGTATATGGCGGAAAAGCTGGATGCAGGAGATATCTTAACACAAGTTGAAGTGCCAATTGCTGAAACAGATACGGTCGGCACATTGCATGATAAATTAAGTGCTGCAGGATCACAGCTATTATCTGAAACATTGCCAAAATTATTAAAAGGGGAATTGACATCCATACCTCAAAATGACGAGGAAGCTACCTTTGCATCAAATATTAAAAGAGAACAAGAAAAGATTGATTGGTCAAAAACAGGGGAGGAAATTTATAACCACATTCGCGGGTTAAATCCTTGGCCTGTTGCCTATACAACCTTAAATGGTGCAGTTATTAAGATTTGGTGGGCAGAGAAAACGAATAATCATATCAATAAGGTACCAGGGACGATTATTGGTTTAAATGAACAGTCTGTAATCGTGTCTACCGGAAATGATACGGCTATTAAAATTCTTCAGCTCCAGCCATCAGGCAAGAAAAAGATGTCAGCCGAGCAATTTTTAAGAGGGGCTGGTTCGCAAATTCAAGTTGGCGACTGCCTTGGGGAAGAGCAATGAAGAAAGAGAGGAAGAAAAATGTCCGAGAGACTGCACTTGATTTGTTAGAAACGATTGAGAAAAATCAGGCATACAGTAATCTCCTTCTAAATAATGCGATTAAGAAAAATGAAATAAACCAGAAGGACATTGGCCTGCTTACGGAATTAACCTATGGAACATTGCAGCGGAGAATGAGCCTTGACTTCTATTTGGAGCCATTTTTAAATGGAAATAAAAAAGTGGAAAGCTGGGTTAAGCAATTATTGCGTCTGACCTTATATCAAATGGTTTATTTAGATAAAATACCAGACCGAGCAGCTATTTTTGAGGCAGTTGAGATTGCTAAGCAAAAGGGCCATAAAGGGATTTCTGGGATGGTCAATGGTGTTCTTAGAAATATCCAGCGACAAGGTCTGCCATCTATTGAAACTTTGGAGGATCCAATCGAAAGACTGTCAATTGAAACAAGTCATCCGCTATGGCTTGTAAAAAGATGGGTCGACCAGCTCGGTATCGAACAAGCAAAGCAGATGTGTGAGATCAATTTAACGGCTCCATTGCAGACAGCAAGAGTGAATCTAACAAAGATTTCGAAAGAGGATTGCATTCTGAAGCTTAATGAGGAAGGTTTCCAAGTAGAAGCAAGTCCTGTTTTACCAGAGGCAATTAAGTGCTACCGAGGGAATCTTGCAAACTCGGTTGCTTTTAAAGAAGGATATATAACGATTCAAGATGAAAGCTCTATGCTTGCGGCATATGCATTAGGTGCTGAGGTAAATGAAAGGATCTTGGATGCTTGTGCTGCACCTGGGGGGAAATCAACTCATATTGCAGAGAAAATGCAAAATACTGGACAAGTCATTTCACTTGATCTCCATGAACATAAAGTAAAGCTCATTAAGGAAAATGCAACTAGATTAGAGCTTACTAATATTGAACCAAGTGCACTTGATAGCAGAAAGGTTCAAGAATATTTTGAGAAGGAATCATTTGATCGTATTTTGCTTGATGCTCCATGCTCTGGCCTTGGTGTCATGAGAAGGAAGCCTGATATGAAGTATACGAAAAAAGAAGAAGATTTAATGCAGCTATCATCGATACAGTTAAACTTATTAAAAGCTGTTTCCCCTTTGTTGAAAAAAGGTGGTATTCTAGTTTATAGTACTTGTACAGTTGATAGGGAAGAGAATCAGCTTGTAGTTGAGTCCTTTTTAAAAAATGATGTAGATTTTGAAGAGGATCTTACGATAAAGGATCGGATGCCTGCAGCGATTCGTCCATTAGTTAATGGATTTGAGCTTCAAATTTTACCACAAGATATTGGTTCGGATGGCTTTTATATAGCCTGTTTAAGAAAGAAGGTGTAAGAATGGAACAAGTAACAGCTATGAAACAATCAACGATAGATCAAAAACCCTCCATTTATTCTTTACAACTGCAGGAGCTTAAAGAATGGCTCAAAGAGAATAATGAAAAAGCATTTCGTGCTGAGCAAATTTTTGACTGGCTTTATACCAAAAGGGTCACTTCATTTGAAGATATGACAAATTTATCAAAACAGTTAAGAGATAGGCTGGAATCAGCTTTTACCTTAACAACTTTAAAAACGATCATCCAGCAGCAGTCGTCGGATGGAACAATTAAATTTCTGTTTGAGCTTCATGATGGCTATTCGATTGAAACGGTATTAATGAGGCATGATTATGGAAACTCTGTATGTGTGACAACACAGGTCGGATGCAGAATTGGCTGTACGTTTTGTGCTTCTACATTAGGCGGATTAAAACGCAACTTAGAAGCAGGAGAAATTGTTGCACAGGTCGTAAAAGTACAGCAGGCTCTTGATAAGACTGACGAGCGTGTAAGCTCGGTTGTAATTATGGGAATTGGCGAACCGTTTGACAATTTTGATCATATGCTCTCGTTTTTAAAAATTATTAATCATGATAAGGGCTTGAATATTGGTGCACGTCATATCACTGTTTCTACAAGTGGAATTATCCCGAAAATCTATAAATTTGCCGATGAAAACATGCAGATTAATTTTGCCTTATCGTTGCATGCACCAAATACAGAGCTTCGCAGTCGTCTAATGCCTATTAATCGTGCGTATAAATTGCCTGACTTAATGGATGCCATACGCTATTATATAAATAAGACAGGCAGACGTGTCAGCTTTGAATATGGATTATTTGGCGGTGTTAATGATCAGGTTGAACATGCGGAAGAATTGGCAAGACTGATTAAAGGGTTGAAGTGTCATGTGAATTTAATCCCTGTCAATTATGTTCCTGAAAGAGATTATGTAAGAACACCGAGGGAGCAGATTATTAATTTTGAAAAAACGTTGAAAAATCATGGCATTAATGTAACTGTTCGCAGAGAACAGGGTCATGATATTGATGCAGCATGTGGACAACTTCGTGCAAAGGAGCGAAAAGAGGAGACGAGGTGACAAGATGAACGCTGTTTATAGGACAGACCGAGGAAGAATTCGTCAGCATAATGAAGATAACGGTGGAGTTTTTACGAATAAATGCGGTCAGCGCCTTGCCATTGTAGCAGATGGCATGGGTGGCCATCGCGCTGGTGATGTGGCAAGTGAAATGGCACTGACACATTTACAGAAGCAATGGGGAGAAACAGAAGAAATCCAAACCGCTGATGAGGCGGAAGAATGGCTAAAAACAAATATTGAACAAGGGAATATCCTTATCCATGACCATTCAAAGAAGGTATCTGAATGCGAAGGCATGGGGACAACAATGGTTGCTGCTATATGTACCGATCGTTTTACAAGTGTAGCCAATATTGGTGATAGCAGATGCTATATTTTAAATGAAATGGGTTTTCAGCAATTAACGGATGACCATTCGCTTGTGAATGAGCTAGTTCGAACGGGACAAATTTCAAAAGAGGATGCCGAACATCATCCAATGAAAAATGTCGTTTTAAGAGCATTGGGGACAGAAGAATCTGTGAGCATTGACATTAAAACGATTATTTTTGAAGATGGAGACTTGCTCTTATTATGTTCTGATGGTCTTTCAAATAAAGTGACTGAGGCTGAAATGATCGACATACTTAAAAGTGAGACTGACTTGGATGATAAGGCTTCTACTCTTATTGAATTGGCTAATAACCACGGCGGTGAAGATAATATAACCCTAGTCATTGTTGAGTTTTTGGATGGTAGTAAATCTGGTGATGGCTTATGATGATTGGAAAAAGAATTAGCGGTAGATATAAAATTCTTGAAAGCATTGGCGGGGGTGGAATGGCTAATGTTTATTTAGCCCATGACATGATTCTAGATCGTGATGTAGCGGTTAAAATGCTTCGACTAGATTTTGCTAATGATGAGGAGTTTATTCGCCGTTTTCATCGTGAAGCACAATCAGCAACAAGTCTAGCCCATCCGAATATCGTTAGTATTTACGATGTTGGAGAAGAAGATTCGATCTACTATATCGTGATGGAATATGTGGATGGACAAACATTAAAGCAATACATACAGCAAAACAGTCCGATTCAGTTAGACAAAGTGCTTGATATTATGAAGCAATTAACATCAGCCATTTCTCATGCTCATCAAAATCATATTATCCATCGAGACATTAAGCCTCATAATGTATTAATTGACCAGTTTGGCAATGTGAAAATTACAGACTTTGGAATAGCAATGGCTTTGAGTGCAACAAGTATTACACAAACGAACTCTGTGTTAGGTTCTGTGCATTATTTGTCACCCGAACAAGCAAGAGGCGGAATGGCCAATCGGAAGTCAGATATTTATTCGTTAGGAATCGTGATGTTTGAATTACTGACTGGTCGATTGCCATTTTCGGGCGAATCCGCAGTATCTATTGCACTTAAACACCTGCAATCTGAAACGCCTTCACTACGGAGATGGAATCCATCGATCCCTCAAAGTGTCGAAAATATTGTTTTCAAAGCAACTGCTAAGGATCCATTTCATCGTTATGATAGTGTAGAGGAAGTAGAAGAAGATATAAGAACAGCACTTGAGCCTGAACGAATTCATGAGGAAAAATTAATTTTTCCAATTGATAATGACGCGACTAAGGCGATTCCGATCATAACAGACAACCATTCCTTTTCAAATATGGAGGAAACGGTCGTTCGTGATAAGGACATGAAAGGGAATCACTCTCCTCAGGATACGCCGCCAAAGAAAGAGAAGAAAGTAAAAAAAGATCAGAAAAAACGAAGAAAATGGCCAACCATCTTAGTTTCTACTTTTTTTGCCTTAATTATCCTTGGCATTTTTGTGGTCTTTGTTCTTCCTGATATATTGGCACCGGATGAAATATCTGTACCTGAATTAACTGGAGAAAAGGCTGATGAGGCTATTAAGCAGCTAGAAGAAGCTGGATTTAGTATTGGTGAGACGATTTCAATTAATGATGATGAATTAGATGAAGGGTTAATAATTAAAACTGATCCTAAGGCTGGTACCGTTCTAAAAGAAGGAGCAAAAATTGACCTATATGAAAGTTTAGGCGAAGAAAAATATGAACTTGAAAACTATGTAGGCAAATCTTTTGATGATGTGGATCGATTGCTGAGGAATACCTTCAAAAAGATCGTGAAAGAAGAAGTGAATGATGAAAGTGAAGCTGCAGGTACCATATTAGAACAAAGCAAGCCAGAAGGAGAGCTTGTTGTCCCAGAGGATACTGAATTGGTTTTTACTGTTAGTAAGGGACCGAAGCCTATCACTTTAGAAGATTTAAGAGAGTATAATAAAAAAGGGCTGGAGGCATATGAAAAATCTACAGGTGTAGTTATTGAGTATGGAAAGGAAGAATACCATGACACTGTTTCGGAAGGCCTTGTTATCAGGCAAGAACCTGGAGCAGGTTCGCAAGTTTCAAAGGGAAGCAAAGTTAAAGTGGTTATATCTAAAGGAAAAAAGGAAATCCCTCCGAAAACAGTATTTATTGAGGTAACCGTTCCATATGAGCCTGTAATAGAGGGCCAGCCACAGGAAGTACAGATTTATGTTAATGATATGAATCAAAGCATAACCGATCCTTTTATAACAGAGTACATTACTGAAACGAGAAAATTTAGATTAGAGCTTGAGATTCAACACGGGCAGAAAGCAGTATATCAAGTTAGAAGAGATAATACTGTCATTGACCAGCAGGAAGTACCATATCCTGAATAATAATAGAAAGAAGTGTTGCTATGCCTGAGGGCAAAATCATAAAGGCATTAAGCGGTTTTTATTATGTATTGAATGAGAGTGAGACCGTGCAATGCCGTGGTAGAGGGGTTTTTAGAAAGAATAAAATAACCCCGCTAGTCGGTGATGAAGTTGTTTTCCAAGCTGAAAATGATAAAGAAGGATATATTTTAGAAGTAAAAGAACGGAAGAATGAACTTGTTCGGCCGCCAATTGCCAATGTAGACCAAGCAATTCTCGTTTTTTCTGCTGTCGAGCCTGACTTCAGCACTGCCCTTCTTGATCGTTTTCTTGTATTAGTAGAGTTTAATCATATTAAGCCGATAATTTGTATAACGAAAATGGATTTAACAAATGCGAAACAAAATAAGGAGATACAGCACTATGCAGAGGACTATCGAAAGGCAGGCTATGACGTTCTCTTAACTTCTTCTGAAACAGAAGAAGGAGTAAAGGAACTATTCCCTTATTTGGAGGGGGAAATTTCAGTTTTTGCAGGACAGTCAGGTGTTGGCAAATCTTCTCTCCTTAATGCGCTTAATCCAGATTTAGATTTAAGAACGGATGATATTTCCTCCCATCTTGGGAGAGGGAAGCATACGACAAGACATGTGGAACTAATTAAAGTTGGACAAGGCTTAGTAGCTGATACTCCAGGGTTTAGCTCCCTTGAATTTATGGATATAGAGATTCCTGATCTTAACTTTTGTTTCCCAGATATTGAAAAGCTGAGTGAGGAATGTAAATTTAGGGGATGTCTTCACATGGCAGAACCAAAATGCGCAGTTAAGGCTGCTATTGAAAATGGGGAACTCCCATCCTATAGGTATGAACACTATAAGACATTTTTGCAAGAAATAAAAGACAGAAAGCCGAGGTACTAACTATGGTGAAGATAGCCCCTTCCATACTATCTGCTGATTTTTCCAAGCTGGGGGAGGAAATTAAAGATGTTGAAAGAGGAGGAGCCGATTATATTCATGTCGATGTTATGGACGGGCATTTTGTTCCGAATATTACAATCGGACCTTTAATTGTTGAAGCGATTCGGCCCACGACGAAGCTTCCTCTTGATGTGCATCTTATGATTGAGAATCCAGACCAGTATATTGAGTCTTTCGCGAAGGCCGGAGCCGATTATATTACCGTTCATGTTGAAGCTTGTCGACATCTTCATCGCACGATTCATTACATCAAGTCTTTTGGTGTGAAAGCAGGAGTAGTATTAAATCCGGCAACACCTGTTCAGATGATTGAAGATATTATTGAAGATGTTGATATGGTTTTGCTGATGACAGTAAATCCTGGTTTTGGCGGTCAAAAGTTTATTCCATCTGTCCTTCGAAAAATTGCTGCTGTGAAGAAGATGGCAGATGATAAAGGATTGAATATTGAAATTGAAGTAGATGGCGGGGTAAATGAAGAGACGGCAAAGCTTTGTATTGAAGCAGGTGCGAATGTGCTTGTGGCTGGTTCCGCCGTATACAATCAAAAGGATCGTGCGAAGGCAATTGCAGCAATTAAAGGCAGTACCATACTTAATTAATTCGAAGTCAGCTGTCACTAGCTGACTTCTTTTTAGCTAGTAGGAAAATTTAAATTTGTTAACGTATTAAGGTGATATTCTACGTTCAATAAATTTCCTGCTTATAGTAACGCATAAGAAAAACTAAGGTATTCGCCGGAAGGACTTGGCGAATGCTTAGTTTTTTTAATAGTCTTTATAAGGTGGTCGAAATAATGAATATAAATATATTGGCTGGTGGACCGAATGAATTACTGCCAAATCTAGAAAGATATCAAACAGATGAAGATATTTGGGTGGGAGTCGATAGAGGAGTCTTTACACTTCTATCTATTGGAATGAAACCGACGATTGCTTTTGGTGATTTCGACTCCGTTACAGTTGAGGAAATGGATGCAATCGAGCAAAATGTTGATGAATTGAACCGCTTCATGCCTGAAAAAGATGAAACAGATATGGAACTGGCGATGGATTGGGCGATTGAACAAAAACCTGACTTAATTAGAGTTTTCGGAGCAACAGGAGGCAGAGTCGATCATTTTATCGCAAACATTCAACTACTTATGAAACCATTGCAAATAGATCAGCAAATACAGGTGGAAATAATCGACAAAAAAAATATTGTGTTTCTTCGAATGCCAGGAAAGTATCCAATAAAGAAAATTACAGGCTTTAAATACATTTCATTCTTGCCCATTACAATGGAAGTTAACGGTATGACACTTGAGGGCTTTAAATATCCATTAGTAGACCGCCAGATCCCTTTAGGCTCCACTTTATGCATAAGTAATGAACTTATTCACGATTGTGGTCATTTTTCATTTTCAAAAGGCATATTAATGGTTGTAAGAAGTAATGATTAGGTCTGAAAAAATGATTAGTACTTATCTATTTATTTTGAATATGATGAATGGTGAAGATGGATGTGTGAGATCGAGGAGGGACATGAGTAATGAGATTTTATACCATTAAATTGCCAAAGTTTTTAGGCGGAATTGTCCGTGCAATGTTAGGGACCTTCAAGAAAAATTGAACCATTACATGAAGCAAAGAGCACCTGTTAAAGGTGCTTTATTTTTTTAATTGAGAATTGTCTAGCCTAAGCGTCCTATCCCCTATCAAACTTCAGGTCCCCTCCCTACGATAAGTCAACATCGACTCGCTATCGCTCTTCGTGTTTCCTTTATCGAAAGAACCGGCCCTTCTGCGTTTGTGCGGCGATGGCCAAGGCGCTTCCGCTTAACTATAGAAAAAGGACATCCCATAAGGATGTCCCGACACGTAATTAAACGCGTTCTACTTTACCAGATCTAAGCGCTCTTGCAGAAACCCAAACACGTTTCGGTTTTCCGTCTACAAGGATACGTACTTTTTGAAGGTTAGCACCCCATGTACGTTTGTTAGCATTCATAGCATGAGAACGTGCATTACCTGTAGTTGTTTTTCTACCAGTTACAACACATTTGCGTGGCATATTCATTTCCCTCCTTAACACATAAGCTAAAAGCTTTTTTAAGAATCATTTGCCATGTTAGATGACCAAAGTGATTTAATGTTAAAAAAAGCAAAACTTATTTTTAGACATTAAAAGATACTTTAATAATTTATCATACAACCATTTTTAATGCAATACTTGACTTTCAAGAAAAAAACCTTGACATACACTATGATTGAATAAGCTATAATAAAAAGATAGACTGTAGCTTTCAAAATAAATGTACTTATAGTAAAATATTTTAAGGTGTGTGGATAAGCTGCTTCGAAAGTTATAGCTCTTGGAGCAAAAATAGGGGTAGAACAATTTTAAAGGGGGAAAGAAATATGTCAATCGAACTTAAAACGAAATTCGGCCAAATTGATATCTCAAATGACGTGATTGCTACGCTTGCAGGTGGAGCGGCTGTTGACTGCTATGGTATAGTTGGTATGGCCTCTAAGCAACAAATAAGAGATGGCTTAACAGAAATTTTGCGTAAAGAGAATTTTACCCGCGGTGTAATTGTTCGCCAAGAAAACGATGAAGTACATATCGACATGTATATTATTGTTAGTTACGGAACAAAAATTTCCGAGATTGCTCATAATGTTCAATCGAAAGTAAAATACACGCTTAATCAAACAGTTGGCCTTGCCATCGAGTCGGTCAATATTTACGTTCAGGGTGTTCGTGTTACGAACCCGTAATGAGGAGGAAAGACTTGTGTCAATTAAAGTTTTAGACGGAAAACGATTTGCCGAAATGGTTATACTCGGTGCGAACCATTTATCCGTTCATGCGAAATTGGTAGATGCACTTAACGTTTTCCCTGTTCCTGATGGTGATACAGGAACAAATATGAATTTATCAATGACTTCAGGTGCTAAGGAAGTAAAGAATAATGTTCAGCCGCATATTGGTAAAGTAGGGTCAGCGCTTTCGAAAGGTTTGCTGATGGGAGCGCGTGGAAATTCAGGTGTTATATTGTCTCAGTTATTTCGCGGATTCTCAAAAGCGATTGAACAAAAATCAGAAATAGACGGCAAAGAGTTTGCTGCAGCACTTCAAAATGGGGTTGAAACTGCCTATAAAGCAGTAATGAAGCCTGTTGAAGGGACAATATTAACAGTCGCAAAGGATGCCGCTAAAAGGGCAGTCCAAATAGCAAAAAATGAAGATAATATCATCGCTATTATGGATGAGGTAGTGAAAGAGGCAAAAGCTTCTTTAAACCGTACACCTGATTTACTGCCTGTCCTTAAGGAAGTAGGAGTAGTTGACAGTGGAGGTCAAGGACTCGTATTCGTATACGAAGGTTTTCTTGCCGAATTAAAAGGAGAAGAATTGCCGGATACACCTGCCTCTCTTCCAAAAATGGATGAGCTAGTTAGTGCGGAGCACCATAAAAATGTCCATAGCTTTATGAATACTGAGGATATTGAATTCGGTTACTGTACCGAGTTTATGGTGAAATTTGAAAGTGGAAAGCTTGCAAATAATCCATTTACTGAAGAAAAGTTCCGTCAGGATTTAAGCAAGTATGGAGATTCTTTATTAGTTATTGCTGATGAAGAACTTGTTAAAGTACATATTCACTCTGAACAGCCAGGAGATTGCTTAACATACGGTCAGCGTTACGGCAGCCTGATTAACATGAAAATTGAAAATATGCGTCAACAGCATTCTAATTTGGTAGATGAAGTACAAACACCGCTTGTTTCTGAAAATGAATTAAAAAAAGCAAAACAAGAATATGGAATTGTAACCGTCTCAATGGGAAGTGGAATTGCTGATTTGTTCCGCAGTATTGGTGCACATGCTGTTATCGAGGGTGGCCAAACAATGAATCCAAGTACAGAGGATATTGTTAAAGCAATAAATGAAGTTAACGCTAAAAAAGTGATTATTCTTCCTAATAATAAAAACATTATTATGGCTGCACAGCAGGCAGCTGAGGTGTCTGATCAAGAAGTGATTGTTATTCCTTCGAAGACTGTTCCACAAGGAATGTCAGCATTGCTTGCTTTCAATCCAGGAGCGGAATTATCACAAAATGAAGAAGTGATGAATGAAGCATTACAGCATGTGAAAACAGGTCAAGTAACTTTTGCTGTTAGAGATACGAGCATTGATGGACTTGAAATAGAAAAGAATGATTTCATGGGTATTAATGAAGGAAAAATTGTTGTTAAAAATAAAGATAAGGTCCTATCGGCAAAAGATTTATTAATGAACATGATTGATGCTGATTCAGAAATCTTAACCATTTTAAAAGGGGAAGATTCCACTGATGAAGACATTCAAGCCCTAGTTAGCTTCGTGGAAGATGAATATGAAGATGTAGAAATTGAAGTGCATGATGGGAAGCAGCCGCTGTATGCATTCATTTTTGCGATCGAATAAGTGATGTGAAAAGAAGGGGGATCCCCTTCTTTTTTGTCATGAAAAAAATGAAAGGGAGGGTATGGCGGATATGGTCTTTTCCGCTAAAGGATCGTGAATGAAATCTTAAATCAGTCCATAACAGCCATTAAAGGAATCGGTGGAGAAACAGAAGAAATTCTTGGTGAAATGAAGATACGGACCGTTAATGATTTGCTGGAATATTTCCCATATCGATATGAAGATTATCGCCTTCGTGATTTAGCTGATGTAAAGCACGATGAAAGAATTACTATTGAAGGGAAGGTCCATAGCGAGCCTTCTCTCGTCTATTATGGAAGAAAGCGATCAAGATTGACCGTAAGAGTACTTGTCGGAAGATATCTTGTGCAGGTTGTGCTATTTAATCAGCCTTATGTGAAAAATAAGATTGCGATTAATGAAACAGTGTCGATAACAGGAAAATGGGATCAGCATCGACAAACGATAACGGCAAGTGAAATACATATTGGTTCACAGACCAAGTCTAAGGATTTTGAACCTGTATATACAGTAAAGGGAAAGCTAACGGTTAAAGGATTAAGACGATTTATTAATTTAGCTTTCAATCAATTTGGTGAGTTTATTGTAGAAACCTTGCCTGAGCAATTCTTAAAAAACTACAAGCTTTTAAATAGAAGAACAGCCATAAGAATTATGCATTTTCCAACTGACCAGCAAGAGCTTAAGCAAGCAAGACGCCGGATTGTATATGAAGAATTTTTTTATTTTCAGTTAAAAATGCAGGCATTAAGAAAATTTGAAAGAGACCATACAAAAGGAATTGCTCAAGACTATAACCTTGAATCGCTTCAGTCATTCTTACAGTCTCTTCCATTCTCGCTAACAGATGCTCAGAAGCGAGTAGTGAATGAAATTCTTACTGATATGAAATCTCCTTTTAGGATGAATCGGCTTTTACAGGGGGATGTTGGTTCAGGGAAAACGGCTGTTGCAGCAATAGCTCTGTATGCAAGTATAACAGCTGGGTTTCAAGGGGCATTGATGGTGCCAACGGAAATTCTCGCAGAACAGCATATGGAATCACTGAAGGCGATGCTTGAACCGTTCCAGCTTCGTTGTGAGTTATTATCTAGCTCTGTAAAAGGGAAACGCCGAAAAGAAATATTGCAACTATTAAAGGCAGGCGAAATCGATATTTTAATCGGAACGCATGCATTAATTCAGGATGAAGTCGAATTTTACAATCTTGGACTTGTGATCACGGACGAGCAGCATCGATTCGGGGTAGAGCAGCGAAGAGTCTTAAGGGAAAAGGGCGAAAATCCTGATATACTATTTATGACTGCTACGCCAATTCCACGGACACTTTCGATCACTGTTTTTGGTGAAATGGATGTGTCGATAATTGATGAGATGCCAGCTGGAAGAAAGACTATTGAAACGTATTGGGCAAAGCCTGATATGCTGGATCGCGTCCTTGCTTTTGTGGAAAAAGAGCTGCGTGCGGGTCATCAAGCTTATGTCATTTGCCCCCTTATTGAAGAGTCAGATAAATTAGATGTTCAAAATGCAATTGATGTCCACAGCAACTTAACACATTATTTTAATGGACGGTATGCAATCGGACTCATGCATGGCAGACTTACTCCAGATGAAAAAGAAGCGGTTATGAAGGCGTTTAGTCAAAATGAAAAACAAGTGCTTGTATCAACTACAGTTGTTGAGGTAGGCGTAAACGTCCCAAATGCAACAATGATGGTCATTTATGATGCGGAAAGATTCGGACTTGCTCAGCTTCACCAGCTAAGAGGGAGAGTGGGACGAGGGAGTGAGCAGTCCTACTGTATTTTACTTGCTGATCCTAAATCAGAAGTTGGTAAGGAACGGATGAAAATAATGACAGATACAAATGATGGATTTCTGCTTAGCGAAAAAGATCTTGAGCTAAGAGGCCCGGGAGACTTTTTTGGTAAAAAACAAAGTGGTCTACCTGAATTTAAAGTGGCAGATATGGTTCATGATTATCGCGCTTTAGAAACGGCAAGGAATGATGCTGCTCAAATGATCCAGTCAAATGAGTTTTGGCATTCCTCTGAATATATGTATTTAAGAAATTATTTGAAGGAATCAGGTGTTTTAGAAGGAGAAAAGCTTGATTAAAGCGATTCTTAATTATATACTACTATTAGTACCTAGTCTTAATATCGCGGACGGTGTGTTAAATGAAAAGAAATAAAAAGGAACGGCAGGCATTATTAAGCACAACAATAAAGGAGAATCCTTTTGTTACGGACGAAGAGCTTGCGGAAAAGTTTATGGTTAGTGTCCAAACCATTCGCTTAGACCGGCTTGAGCTATCTATCCCTGAATTGCGCGAACGTATAAAAAATGTCGCTGAAAAAAGATTTGATGATGAAGTTCGTGCATTGCCGATAGAAGAAATAATCGGTGAAATTATAGATATAGAGCTAGATAAAACAGCAATATCCATCCTGGATATTAAAGAAGAGCATGTTTTTAGAAGAAACAAGATTGCCAGAGGTCATCACTTATTTGCTCAGGCAAATTCGCTTGCGGTTGCGCTAATGAATGATGAACTTGCATTAACTGCCAAAGCAAATATCCAATTTACCCGCTCTGTAAAACAAAATGAAAGGGTAATTGCGAAGGCAAGGGTAGTCAACATAGATACAGAAAAGGGAAGAACGATTGTAGAAGTGACTAGCTTTGTTAATAATGAACTTGTCTTTAAAGGTGAATTTGATATGTTCCGTTCTGAAGCAGGACACAGGTCTTAGATTTTCCTTCAAATTAATAACAAAGGAAGTTATAGATATATGAAAATAGCAATTGATGCAATGGGCGGTGACCATGCACCAATGGAAATTGTTCTTGGTGCAATGAAAGCGATAAGTGAATATAAAGATATTCACATTACCCTTGTTGGAGACGAATCAAAAATAAAACAATATTTAACATCCGATGAACGAATTGAAATTTTACATACAGATGAAGTCATTTTGCCAACGGATGAACCTGTTAGAGCAGTACGGCGAAAGAAGACAGCTTCTATGGTTCTTGCTGCTCAGCAGGTAGCAGATGGTAAAGCAGATGCATGTATTTCAGCTGGGAATACAGGAGCTTTAATGGCTGCAGGTCTTTTTGTCGTCGGACGGATAGAAGGAATTGAACGGCCAGCATTATCACCGACATTACCAACAATCGGTGGAGAGGGATTTTTACTTCTTGATGTAGGTGCAAACGTGGATGCGAAGCCAGAGCATCTGCTGCAATACGCGATTATGGGCTCCATTTATGCTGAAAAGGTTCGTGGGGTATCTAATCCAAGAATTGGTCTATTGAACATCGGAACGGAAGAGAAAAAGGGAAATGAGCTAGCTAAGGATACCTTTGAACTGTTAAAGCAAGCAAATATTCATTTTATTGGCAATGTGGAAGCACGTGATTTGCTGGATGGAGTGGCAGATGTCGTAGTGACAGATGGCTTTACTGGAAATATGGTCCTTAAAACGATCGAAGGGACAGCACTATCAGTTTTTAAAATGATGAAAACAGCACTTACTAGCAGCTTAAAAAGCAAAATGGCTGCAGCTGTTCTGAAACCAGATCTTGCTCAATTAAAATCAAAAATGGATTATTCAGAGTATGGCGGTGCAGGGTTGTTTGGCTTAAAGGCACCAGTTATTAAAGCACATGGTTCATCTGATGCGAATGCATTATATAGTGCGGTAAAACAAACAAGAAACATGGTTGAAAACGCAGTGTCTCAAACGATCAAAGAAGCAGTAGAAAAGGAAGCTTCAAAATAAATTTGAAAAAGGAGAGTTGAAATGGGAAAAATAGCATTTCTATTTCCGGGACAAGGTTCACAAATTGTTGGAATGGGCAAATCTTTAGCTGAAATGGATGAAACGGTTAAGTCTATCTTCGATAAAGCAGACGATAGACTAAAATTTCCGCTCTCTGCCCTTATTTTTGAAGGTCCGCAGGAAGAGCTGACATTAACAACAAATGCGCAGCCAGCCCTTTTAACGACTAGTATTGCGATCCTGGAGTATTTTAAACAATCTGGAATTCAACCAGATTATGTTGCAGGACATAGTCTTGGTGAATATACGGCACTTGTTGCTGCAGGGGCATTTTCTTTTGAGGATGGCGTGTATGCTGTTCGAAAAAGAGGCGAATTTATGGAAGAGGCAGTTCCAAATGGAGAAGGATCAATGGCGGCTGTTTTAGGACTTGACCGTGACAATCTGGCTGGTGTTACGTCAGAAATTACTAATGAGGGACACCCTGTTCAATTAGCCAATTTAAATTGCCCTGGCCAGATTGTTATCTCTGGTTCAAAAAAAGGGGTCGAATTTGCATCAGTAAAAGCAAAGGAAGCAGGAGCCAAGCGGGTAATGCCTTTGGTTGTAAGTGGTCCTTTTCATTCAGAGCTAATGAAGCCTGCTGCTGAAAAATTTAAAGGCATCCTTAACGAAATTTCTGTAAATGATGCAAACATTCCAGTAATTGCAAACGTTTCTGCTACTGAAATGTCTTCATCAGCTGAGATAAAAAGCCGATTAATTGAACAATTATATTCCCCTGTTTTATGGGAAGATTCTATTCAAAAAATGATTTCCCTAGGTGTCGATACATTTATTGAAATTGGACCAGGGAAGGTTCTTTCTGGCTTAGTAAAGAAAATCGATAAAAAGGTGCGAATTTATGCTGTTTCGGATAAAGAAACCTGTATTGAGGTTATTGAGTCTTTAAAGGAGGAAAGTCAATGAAGCTAGAGAGGAAAATTGCTCTTGTAACTGGTGCTTCTCGCGGAATTGGAAGAGAAATTGCACTAGGTCTTGCGAAGCAAGGAGCAGACGTTGTTGTTAATTATTCAGGCAGCGAGGATAGGGCAAATCAAGTAGTCGCTGAAATTAAAGAGCTAGGGAGAAATGCTATCGCTGTTCAATGCGATGTTTCGAATAGCGAGTCTGTAGCTAATATGGTAAAGGCTACAATAGACACTTTTGGAAAGCTTGATATTCTAGTCAATAATGCTGGAATTACGAAAGACAATCTTCTTATGAGAATGAAAGAGGAAGAATGGGATGATGTAATCAATATCAACCTAAAAGGCGTCTTTCTTTGTACAAAAGCAGTTACAAGACAAATGATGAAGCAGCGCAGTGGACGAATTATTAATATTTCATCCATCGTAGGCGTAAGCGGGAACCCGGGTCAAGCGAATTATGTTGCTGCAAAATCTGGTGTAATTGGACTTACAAAGACTACGGCGAAGGAACTTTCATCACGCGGAATAACGGTTAATGCAATTGCACCAGGATTTATTACGACTGATATGACAGATAAGCTAACTGAGGACGTAAAGGATCAAATGCTAAAGCAAATTCCATTAGCTAGATTCGGTGAGCCAGAAGATATTGCGAATGTTGTTGTATTTCTAGCATCTGAAGACAGCAAATATATGACAGGGCAAACCCTTCATGTTGATGGCGGAATGGTGATGTAAGGACAGAATTAAAATGCTGGTCAAATTTGTTAAACATTTGCTTTATAAAATTGATTATGGAGCATTTATTAATTGTTAAAAATACTCTATAATGTCTTGAGGGGAGGTGAATAAGTATGGCAGATGTATTAGAACGCGTAACGAAGATTATCGTAGACCGTCTTGGTGTTGAAGAATCAGAGGTTAAGCTTGAAGCTTCATTTAAAGATGATCTTGGCGCTGATTCCCTTGATGTTGTAGAATTAGTAATGGAATTAGAAGATGAGTTTGATATGGAAATCTCTGATGATGACGCTGAAAAGATTGCAACAGTTGGTGATGCTGTTAACTACATACAAGCGAAACAATAATCTAGGGATACAATTAAACTTTTTCAGTGAGGGCTACATGCCCTCACTGCACTAAAAAATTCGTATTTCCTGTCCATTATTACCTAGGTTATTTTTTAGGTAATTGTGGACAGTAAATACGGTATTCTTAAAGCTCCGTTTCGAAACGGGGCTTTATTCTGTGAAAACGGGAATAGCTATTGATAGAAAACAATTTAATAACTAACAAGGGTGAAACAATATGCACAATAATGGGAAAGACAAAGAAAAACGCATTTTTCGTTCAACAGATAAGCAATTTAAAGAATTTCAGAATAAGCTAGGAATCCAATTTCGAAATGAAAAACTGCTAAAGCAAGCGTTCACCCATTCATCGTATGTAAATGAGCATCGCCGTAAACCACATGAAGACAATGAAAGACTAGAATTTTTAGGTGATGCGGTTCTTGAGTTAACTGTTTCCCATTTTCTATTCCTTAAATATCCAATGATGAGTGAAGGAGAATTAACAAAATTAAGGGCTGCTGTTGTATGTGAGCCTTCGTTAGTAGCATTTGCACATGACTTGTCGTTTGGGACATTAATTCTTTTAGGGAAAGGTGAGGAAATGACTGGGGGGAGAGAAAGACCTGCCCTGCTTGCTGATGTATTTGAAGCCTTTATTGGTGCTTTGTATTTGGATCAAGGGCTGCAAACTGTTATTCGTTTTCTCGAAAAAGTTGTCTTTCCGAAAATTGATTCGGGAGCATTTTCGCATGTGATGGATTTTAAAAGCCAGCTTCAAGAGCTCATTCAACGGGATGGCACTGGTTTGATTGAATATAAAATTTTACAAGAAAAAGGCCCTGCACATAATCGTGAATTTGTATCAAGAGTATCAATGAATGGAAAAGAATTAGGGATTGGTACAGGCAGGTCGAAGAAAGAAGCAGAGCAGCACGCTGCCCAGATGGCACTTGAGGTGTTAAAAAGTCATACGTAAAAACAAAAGTACTAGGGAGGTAATGCCCTGGAGTGAGGGGGAGCAGCAGTTGTTTTTAAAACGGTTAGATGTTGTCGGATTTAAGTCGTTTGCTGAGAGAATCATGGTTGATTTTGTTCCCGGTGTCACAGCAGTTGTGGGACCGAATGGAAGCGGGAAAAGCAATATTACTGATGCGATCCGCTGGGTATTGGGGGAGCAATCAGCCAAATCTTTGCGCGGTGCAAAAATGGAAGATATTATTTTTTCTGGGAGCGATTCGCGTAAAGCACTGAACTTTGCAGAAGTTACGCTCACCTTAGATAACGAGGATCAGCGTCTGCCCATTGATTATAATGAAGTGAGCGTGACAAGAAGAGTTTATCGTTCAGGAGAAAGTGATTTTTTAATAAATAAACAGTCATGCCGGTTAAAAGATATTGTTGATTTATTTATGGACTCTGGTTTAGGAAGAGAAGCTTTTTCCATCATAAGTCAAGGAAGAGTGGAAGAGATTCTTAACAGTAAGGCCGAAGAGCGAAGAACCATTTTTGAAGAAGCAGCTGGGGTCCTTAAATATAAGACAAGAAAGAAGAAAGCAGAGGGAAAGCTTTCTGAAACGCAAGAGAATTTAAACCGTGTGAATGACATTGTGTATGAATTAGAAACTCAAGTAGAACCATTGAAAATACAGGCATCCATTGCAAAGGATTATTTAGAACATAAGGAAGAACTAGAAAAAATAGAAGTGGCACTTACTGTTTTCGAAATTGAGGATTTACATTCAAAATGGGAGAAACTTTCGAGGGAATTAGAACTTCACAAGCAAAATGAAATAAAGCATTCAGCAACACTGCAAAGCAAGGAAGCAAAAATTGAAGAATTAAGAGATCATGCACTAGCAATTGATGAATCAATTAATGATTTACAGAATGTTCTGCTCCATGCAAGTGAGGAGCTTGAAAAGCTTGAAGGAAGAAAAGAAGTTCTTAAAGAAAGAAAGAAAAATGCCTCTCAGAATAAAGATCAGCTTCATCGAAGTCTAGAAGAATTGACAGATAAAGATTTGGAATTGACGAAAGAAAAAGAAAAACAATCACACTTATTATTAGAAATAGAACAAGCTGCCTCTATGCTGCAAAAGGAATTAAAGAAAAAGCAGGATCAGCTTAAATTGTTTAGCGAGAATACAGAGGAAAAGATTGAAACACTTAAAAGTGACTACATTGAAGTTTTAAGTAAACAAGCGGCAGCTAAAAATGAACTGCAAAACATTGAACAGCAGGAAGATCAATTGGGTTATCGGACATCCAGGCTTGAAAAAGACAATGAAGCGTTCATTCAAACGCGGATAGCAATCATTGAAAAGAAGGAAACTGTTCAATCTCACCTTTTAAATGTTCAGAATGAATTGGACGAGCAAGTAAAGAAATATAGAGATGTACAAAGAAGGCTGGAAGCGGCAAAAAATAATTACCAAAAACAAGAAACAACTCTTTATCAGGCTTATCAATATTTACAAAAGGCAAAATCCAGACAAGAAATGCTTGCGGAAATGGAAGATGAATATTCAGGCTTCTTTCAAGGTGTAAAAGAGGTTCTTAAGGCACGCGGTAGCAAACTAAACGGAATCGAAGGGGCCGTTGCTGAATTAATTCAAGTACCGAAGGATTATGAAACGGCCATTGAAACAGCCTTAGGAGGAGCAACACAGCACATCGTTGTTGAATCCGAAAAGGATGGCAGGGATGCAATCCAATACTTGAAAAAAAATTCTTATGGAAGAGCCACATTCCTTCCTCTTAATGTAATAAAAGGAAAGACCATAAACCCTAGCCAACTTCAGTCTATTCAACATCATCCTTCATACATTGGTGTTGCCGCAAAATTAATTGAAACGGATCCAAAGTACAATGAAACCATTCATAATTTGCTTGGGAATGTAGTGATAACGAAAGATTTACCAGGTGCAAATGAACTGGCGAAGATCCTTCAGTATCGTGTGCGACTCGTCACACTTGATGGGGATGTGGTTAATCCTGGTGGGTCGATGACAGGGGGAGCCTTAAAACAAAAGACTTCCTCCATCCTTAGCAGAAAAGGCGAGCTAGAGGAATTAAAGACAAGAATTAATGACATGGAAACGAAAACGCTTAGCATGGAAGAGCAAGTGAAAATGTTAAAGTCAGATATTCAAAAGCTTGAAGAAAATCTTGAAATGCTTAGAAAAACAGGCGAAGAGCTTCGATTAAAGGAACAAGCTGTAAAGGGCGATCTTCGTGAAGTAGAATTTGAAGAAAAAAGCTTGAATGAGAGGTTATCTCTGTATGATCTTGATAAGACACAATTTTCCGAGGACAAAGAAAGATTAATAACAAGAAAGTCTGAACTCGACATGTTGCTGTCGGAAATTGAAAATCAGATAATTTCCTATGATTTAGAAATTAATAGGCTTACTAATCAGAAAAACATGCAGCAAACCTCCAAGGAAACGCTTTATACTGAAATAAATGATTTAAAAGTAAAATTTGCTTCAAAAACAGAGCAATTGAACCATGTGAAAGATAAATTCGAGGCTCTTTCCTCAGAATTGTCATTAAACAAAGAAAAGCTAGAAACCATTAAAGAGGATTTACAATTATTATCTTCAGAAATGACAAATAGCTTTTCAGGAGAACAGCAGCTTGAAGATGCAGCCCAAAGAAAGCTTCAGGATAAAACAGAAACAATTAAACTAATTTCATCGAGAAGAGAAGAACGTTTAAAGCTGCAATCTGCACTTGAAGATATAGAGCTAGAAACAAAAGAGCTCAAGAGACAGCATAAAGGGATGACTGAAGCATTAAAGGATGAAGAGGTAAAGCTGAACAGACTTGACGTTGAATTGGAAAATAGATTAACACATTTGCGCGAAGAATATTTGCTATCATTCGATGCTGCGAAGGAAGAATATCCATTGACGATTCCAGCAGATGAAGCGAGGAAAAAAGTAAAACTGATTAAATTGGCTATCGAAGAGCTTGGTACTGTGAATCTTGGCGCAATTGAAGAGTATGACCGTGTGTCTGAACGGTATGAATTTCTTCTTGAGCAAAAAAATGATCTCCAAGAAGCAAAAGATACATTATTTCAAGTAATTGACGAGATGGATACGGAAATGAAAAAACGTTTCCAAGAAACATTTGAGGGAATACGCTATCATTTTGAGACCGTTTTTTGCTCATTATTTGGCGGAGGCAGAGCCGACCTGAAATTAACGAATCCAGAAGATTTATTGAATACAGGTGTGGAGATTGTTGCTCAGCCCCCAGGAAAAAAGTTACAAAATCTTGGACTTTTGTCGGGTGGGGAACGCGCATTAACAGCTATCGCCCTGCTCTTTTCGATTTTGAAAGTGCGTCCTGTACCATTCTGCATTCTTGATGAGGTAGAAGCAGCGCTTGATGAAGCGAATGTATCCCGATTTAGCCAATACTTAAAAAGATTCAGCACAGAAACACAGTTTATTGTCATTACTCATCGGAAAGGCACGATGGAAGAGGCAGATGTATTATATGGAGTAACGATGCAGGAATCAGGCGTTTCTAAATTAGTTTCTGTTCGTTTGGAAGAAACGAAGGAGTTAGTTACCCAATAAAAGGAAGTGAAAACATGAGTTTTTTTAAGAAATTAAAAGAAAAAATTACGAAGCAAACAGATAGTGTAACAGAAAAGTTTAAAGATGGATTAGCGAAAACACGGGATAACTTTTCTGGAAAGGTAAATGATCTAGTAGCGAGATATCGCAAAGTAGATGAGGATTTCTTTGAAGAGCTAGAGGAAATCTTAATCCAGGCAGATGTGGGCTTTGATACTGTTATGAAGCTTGTGGAAGAATTAAAAATGGAAGTAAAGCGCAAGAACATCCAAGATCCGCAAGAGGTTCAAAGTGTGATCTCAGAAAAGCTTGTTGAAATTTATGAAGCAGGCGGGGAAGGTTCTGCTGAATTAAATATGCAAGATGACGCCTTAACTGTTATTCTATTTGTTGGTGTGAACGGTGTAGGAAAAACAACTACAATTGGAAAGCTTGCCCATAAATTTAAGAATGAAGGAAAAAAGGTTTTGTTAGCTGCTGGTGATACGTTCCGTGCTGGTGCGATCGAACAGCTTGAGGTATGGGGAGAAAGAGTAGGTGTTGATGTCATTAAACAAGGTGCCGGGTCAGATCCTGCTGCTGTTATGTTTGATGCCGTACAAGCTGCCAAATCCCGTCATGCAGATATCCTTATTTGTGATACAGCTGGTCGATTGCAAAACAAAGTGAACCTAATGAAAGAGCTAGAAAAAGTGAAGCGCGTCATTGAACGTGAAATTCCGGGTGCACCGCATGAGGTATTATTGGTTCTTGATGCAACAACAGGTCAAAATGCAATGATCCAAGCCAAAACCTTTAAGGAAGCAACAGATGTGAGCGGAATTGTATTGACAAAGCTAGATGGGACAGCAAAAGGTGGAATTGTTCTTGCTATTAGAAATGAGCTAAACATTCCAGTAAAATTTGTTGGTCTCGGTGAGAAAATGGATGATCTACAGGAATTTAATGCGGAACAATATGTATATGGGTTATTTGCAGACTTAGTTGAAGAGGAAGCATAAAAAATAAAGAAATGTAAGCAGCTGGACCGATGGTCCAGCTGCTTTTATATTCACAAAAGTAGGGGGATGGGAATAGATCTACGTCTCACTTGAACTTTCCTAGGAGGAAATCGAGAACGAACCTTAAAACGAAAGCATATTATTTATTGACTGATTACTAATAGCCAGGCGGGGACTATGAAGCATTAATTTTCAATGACTGTTTTTAATTTTATTAAAATGGGCTAGTTAAGAAGCTTCTCATAGAAGGTAAAAGAAAAAAGGCAAAGACAGAGAAAATGATTACACTTGAAGAACGGCCAAAATGACTATTGGAAGCAAGAAATCATAAGAACTGTCTCCTATATATTTCTATTTGAATAGCTGCGGCACCTAGGGCTATAGGTCATAACCCAAGTATTTGATGGGAAGAAAAGAACTTCTCTCCACCTATTCGTCTGATGATTGTTTGGGGTAAGCAAGTCGCTTCCGCTTTTCTAGTTGACATGTGTAGTGCTTCTGGGTAAACTTACTATTGTAAAGGCTTTTCACTTAACAAGGGGGAGTAGGGATGTTAGAAAAGACAACGAGAATGAATTATCTTTACGATTTTTATCAATCGTTGTTGACTCCAAAGCAGCGAAGCTATATGTCCCTTTATTACTTGGATGATTTTTCACTTGGAGAGATTGCTGAGGAATATGATGTAAGTAGACAAGCGGTTTATGACAATATTAAACGAACTGAAGCAATGCTTGAAGAGTATGAAGAAAAGCTGTTATTATTTCAGAAATTTCAAGAGCGGAGCAAGCTGCTTGTCAAAATGAAGGAAATGCTTAAGGGAGACAATCCTATAAACGAAACGATTATTGAGACTGTAGCTGAGCTTGAGAAATTAGATTAGGAGGCGGCAAGATGGCATTTGAAGGATTAGCCGACCGACTGCAGAATACAATCCAGAAGATCCGCGGCAAGGGAAAGATTAATGAATCAGATGTAAAAGACATGATGCGTGAAGTTCGACTTGCACTATTAGAGGCGGATGTTAACTTTAAGGTCGTCAAAGAGTTTGTTAAAAAGGTCAGTGAACGAGCTGTCGGCCAAGAAGTTCTCAAGAGCTTAACGCCTGGGCAGCAGGTTATTAAGGTTGTTAAGGAAGAACTTACCGAGTTAATGGGTGGAGAGCAAAGTAAAATTGCTGTTTCTAACCGACCGCCAACCGTGATTATGATGGTTGGTTTACAAGGTGCTGGTAAAACAACAACAACCGGTAAGCTAGCTAATTTGCTTAGAAAAAAATACAACCGTAATCCTATGCTAGTTGCAGCAGATATCTATCGTCCGGCTGCGATTAAACAGCTTGAAACGCTAGGGAAACAACTGAGTATGCCAGTTTTCTCACTTGGTGACCAGGTAAGCCCAGTTGAAATTGCAAAACAAGCAATTGCAAAAGCAAAAGAAGATCATAATGATTATGTCCTTATTGATACGGCTGGCCGTTTACATGTGGATGAAGCATTAATGGACGAGCTTAAGCAAATTAAAGAGCTTTCTAAGCCGGATGAAATCTTTCTTGTTGTTGATGCAATGACTGGTCAAGATGCTGTTAATGTGGCAAAAAGCTTCAATGAACAGCTTGGATTGACAGGTGTTGTGCTGACAAAACTTGATGGTGATACCCGCGGAGGAGCAGCGCTATCAATCCGTGCCGTAACAGAAACACCGATAAAATTTGTCGGTCTTGGGGAAAAGCTAGATGCACTTGAAGCCTTTCATCCAGAACGGATGGCCTCACGCATATTAGGGATGGGCGATGTTCTGACATTAATTGAGAAGGCTCAGGCAAATGTGGATGAAGAAAAAGCAAAGGAAATGCAGCAAAAGTTTCGAACTGCTTCCTTCACATTTGATGATTTCTTAGAACAATTAGGTCAGGTTCGCAGTATGGGACCGCTTGATGAGCTCTTGAAAATGATGCCAGGGGCGAACAAAATTAAAGGCTTGAACAATCTCCAAGTTGATGAAAAGCAAATTACACATGTGGAAGCGATCATTAAATCGATGACAAAGGATGAAAAAATACATCCGGAAACGATTAATGCTAGCCGCCGTAAACGGATTGCTAAGGGAAGCGGTACAACCGTTCCTGAAGTAAATCGTTTACTTAAACAATTTGAAGATATGAAAAAAATGATGAAACAAATGACAGGCGGCTCACCAAAAGGAAAGAAAAAAGGCGGATTTAAGCTGCCATTTAATCCTTTTTAGGTGAAAAAGAAAAATTTTTTTGAACTGTAAAGAAAAAAACCTTTACAAACTATTTAGGAATCTGATAATATACTATCTTGTGTGAAACTATTCGGAGGTGCTTTAATAATGGCAGTAAAAATTCGTTTAAAACGTATGGGAGCTAATAAATCTCCTTTCTATCGTATCGTAGTAGCTGATTCTCGTTCACCACGTGATGGACGTTTCATTGAAACAGTAGGAACTTACAATCCGGTTGCACAACCAGCAATTGTTGAAATCAATGAAGAGTTAGCTCTTAAATGGCTTCAAACTGGTGCGAAGCCATCAGATACAGTTCGTAACCTTTTCTCTAAACAAGGCATTATGGAAAAATTCCATAACGCAAAAAACGGTAAGTAATTCATAAACAAATGAAAGAACTTATCGAAATGATTGTGAAGCCCCTTGTTGATTTTCCAGAAGATGTTCAAGTAAAGGTTCTAGAAGATGAAAATCGCGTGACCTATCAGCTTTCTGTCAACAAGACTGACATGGGGAAAGTAATCGGGAAGCAAGGGCGCGTTGCGAAAGCAATTCGAACTGTTGTCTATGCAGCAGGATCTTCACAACAGAAGAAAATCTTCTTAGAGATTAGTGAATAAGAAATGCGAAAGCGCCTTGGTCAGCCCCGACAAGCATAAGACGAGCTGGCGAGAAGGTTGTACTTTAACCTTCTTGGCAGATTGGCTTATGACCTCGAGAGGCTAGGCGCTGTAGCTGGACAATAAGAAATGCGAAAGAAAGGAGGGTTCATACCCTCCTTTTTTTCCAATTATCAAAGGTTTTCATTTGCAATTAACGAAAGCTAGAACACGATCACAGCCCTTGGGAGGCGTTGATGAGTTGAAAATACTTCAATCTGTCGTGGTAAAGCAAGTTCTTACAGAGAAAAGCAAATTAGCGCTGCTAGAAGGCTATGAGAAAAATAAACAACAGCTGAAAAAAGAGTGCGAACAGCTTCGATTTGAATTAAAAAAACTAGAAAAAACGAAAAAATATCAGCCAAACAACATAAAACTACACTTCGAACAAGAAATCCAAAAACGTGAAGAAAAAGTAAAGCTGCTGGATTTTCAAATTGAACAATTACATATACTACCATTGGGTAGCGAGTTGAAAGAAAAGGAAGTAAAGGCAATTATCGAAATAGAAGTAGGCGATCGCTGGGAAGCTGTGCAAAGTGAAAAGACGATCATTATAAAAGATGGCATCATTGACGAAATACGTTAGAGGTGAAATACGGAATGGAAAAATGGTTTAATGTTGGTAAAATCGTGAATACCCATGGAATTAAAGGAGAAGCACGCGTAATTTCAAAAACAGATTTTGCTGATGAGCGATATAAGCCTGGAAATAAATTAACATTGTTTATGCCTGACTCGAATGCACCCATAGAGCTAATAATCAAGTCACATCGAACACATAAGTCATTTGATTTACTTACCTTTGAAGGATATGAAAATATGAATGATATTGAAAAAATGAAGGGTGGCTTATTAAAGGTATCGGAAGACCAGCTCGGTCAGCTTGATGAGGATGAATTTTACTACCATGAAATCATTGGCTGTACAGTTTCAACACTTGAAGGGGAGGAACTCGGAAAAATCCGTGAAATTCTCTCGCCTGGTGCTAATGATGTATGGGTGATTAAAGGCAAAGACGGGAAAGACATTTTAATTCCCTATATAGAAGATGTAGTGAAGAAAGTAGATGTAAAGGCAAAGAATGTAATCATTGATCCGATTGATGGGCTGCTGTCATGATGAAAATTGACGTCCTTACCCTCTTTCCGGAAATGTTCGATGGAGTACTTGGGTCATCAATATTAAAAAGAGCGGCGGAAAATCAAGCGGTAGAATATAACGTAGTGAATTTTAGAGCGTATGCTGATAATAAACATCAGACGGTTGATGACTACCCATACGGAGGGGGCGCTGGCATGGTATTAAAGCCTCAGCCCATTTTTGATGCTGTTGCCAATTTACGTGAAAACAGTGCTTCAGCCCCTCGGGTGATTCTCCTTTGTCCGCAAGGGGAGAAATATACCCAAAAAAAAGCAGAAGAGCTCGCCGATTTAGATCACCTTATTTTTGTTTGTGGTCATTATGAGGGTTATGATGAAAGAATTCGGGAGCATGTTGTGACCGATGAAATTTCTATTGGCGATTTTGTGCTAACAGGGGGAGAACTTGGTGCAATGGTCGTCATTGATAGCGTCGTTCGCCTCCTGCCTGGTGTGCTAGGAAAGGAAGAATCTCACTTAAGTGACTCGTTTAGTACTGGTCTGTTAGAACATCCTCATTATACACGTCCAGCAGACTTCAGAGGAATGAAGGTTCCTGACGTTCTTATTTCTGGCAATCATCGCCTTATTGATGAATGGCGGACGAAGGAATCATTAAGAAGGACTGTGCTAAGAAGGCCGGATTTACTTGAACATATAGAATTATCTCCGGTACAGAAAAAATGGCTGGAAGAAATCAAAAAAGAGAATAAATAGCATTGAAGTTGATTGCCAAGTATGGTACAATACTTTTTGTGACTTAGGCTGAAGACTTCAGTTTTTGTCTTATAAAGATGTTCCGCTGCAATTGGAAGAAATGATGTGCAAGAGCATCTGTTGGAAGGAGTTGAAAACGATGCATAAATTAATCGAAGAGATCACAAAAGAACAACTTCGTACGGACCTTCCTGCTTTCCGTCCTGGTGATACTGTACGTGTACACGTAAGTATTGTTGAGGGAACACGTGAGCGTATTCAGGTGTATGAAGGAGTTGTGATTAAGCGTCGTGGTGGTGGAATCAGCGAAACTTTCACAGTTCGTAAGATTTCTTACGGTGTAGGCGTAGAGCGTACATTCCCTGTACACACACCAAAGATTGCGAAGCTTGAAGTTATCCGCCGCGGTAAAGTACGCCGTGCGAAACTTTACTACCTACGTAACCTACGTGGTAAAAAAGCTCGTATTAAAGAAATTCGATAATAAGAAAAGCGGAAAGGAGCTTGTTCAACAAGCTCCTTTTTCTTAGCAAATAAATTAACACATTTGATCAATAATAAATATATAAGGCTCCCATCCTGATTTTTCAGGGAGATTTTTGTAATATATAATAGAGGAATAAAGCGATCCAATTAAAAGCGAATTGTTTTTGGATGGATATTTTTACAAGAGAATGGTGGGGAAATAATGGCTAAGAAGAAAAATGAACTGTGGGAATGGACAAAGGCACTTATTATTGCGGTATTGTTAGCGGCAGTAATCCGATACTTTTTATTTGCACCAATAGTAGTCGATGGATTGTCGATGATGCCTACGTTGCATGATCAGGATCGAATGATTGTGAATAAGTTCAGTTATAAAATCGGCAAGCCTGAACGGTTCGATATCATTGTTTTTCATGCACCCGAAAATAAAGATTACATAAAGAGAGTCATTGGTCTCCCAGGTGATCGAATCGAGTATAAAGATGACACGCTTTTTGTGAATGGAAAAGCATATGAAGAACCATACCTTGATGAATACAAAAAACAAGTAATTGATGGACCGTTAACTGAACCATTTACTCTTGAAGAAAAAATAGGATCGGAAACTGTTCCTGAAGGTCATCTTTTCGTTATGGGTGATAATCGCAGATACAGTAAGGATAGCCGACATATTGGGGCGGTTCCAATGGAAAAAGTACTAGGGAATACAGGGATTATTTATTGGCCAATAGAAGATATTCGTATTGTAAAATAAACGATGAGAAAGCAATCAGTTTAAGACTGTTTGCTTCTCATCAACCTCTCATCTCTCTCCTCAATAAGTATCATTATTCATCATTAAGAATTTCAAAATTTTAAAAATGGAGGTGGCAGCCTTGACCATTCAATGGTTTCCGGGTCACATGGCGAAAGCCCGCAGACAGGTAACAGAAAAACTAAAGCTTGTAGACATCATCTTTGAACTTGTCGATGCTAGAATTCCATATTCCTCTCGAAATCCAATGATTGATGAAATCATTCAACATAAACCAAGATTAGTTCTTCTTAATAAAGCGGACATGGCTGATAAAGAAGCGACAAAGCAATGGATTAAATATTTCAAAGAGAAAGGGATAAAGGCACTTGCGATAAACTCTCAAGCAGGACAAGGGATGAAGGAAATTGTTGCTGCATCTGAGGAGATACTGCAGGAGAAATTTGACCGCATGAGAGCGAAGGGTGTCAGACCTAGAGCGATACGGGCGATGATCGTAGGTATTCCAAACGCAGGAAAATCCACGTTAATTAACAGACTAGCCAAGAAAAATATTGCTAAAACAGGAAATATGCCTGGAGTAACAAAAGCACAACAGTGGATTAAAGTTGGGAAGGAACTAGAATTACTTGATACACCAGGAATTTTATGGCCGAAATTCGAAGATCAAGAAGTCGGCTTAAAATTGGCCCTTACGGGTGCAATAAAGGATACAATTTTAAACCTACAAGATATCGCTGTTTTTGCTCTTCGTTTTCTGGAAAACAAATATCCTGATCGATTGAAAGAGCGATTTCAAATTGAAGTCATTCCTGAAGACATTGTAGAATTGTTCGATGCAATTGGAAAGTCGAGGGGATGCCTCATGGGACGCGGCGAAATCGATTATGATAAAGTAACAGAACTGGTGATTAGAGAATTTCGCTCAGAGAAATTAGGAGCCATTACCTTGGAGCGCCCTGAGGACTTATTAGAATTATCCAATGAGCAATAAATACAATCTAGTACTTAAGGCCTTCTCCTTATAGAAGGCCTTCATTTTTTTTCCTAAACGCCGATACATAGGTTATAAGAAAATGAAGGGGAACAATCATGGGAAAGTTAAGTATTCGTGAAATTGAAGAAAAAATAATTGCAGAGGATCGCTTAGATGATTCCTTTATTGAATTGCTAGCCAAAGATGAACGAAAGGGTGTTCAACAGCTATTAAAAAAGTGGCACAGGCGGAAGGAAGAAGAAAAGAAGGCGCACGAAAAGTATGTGCTAATGACTAATTATGAAAAGAAATATAGAAATCTTGGCTTTCAACATATTGCTGGAATTGATGAAGTGGGAAGAGGCCCGCTAGCAGGACCAGTTGTAACAGCTGCCGTTATATTACCAGCCGATTTTTATTTGCCAGGCCTTGATGACTCAAAAAAACTTTCAGAGCAAAAACGTGATGAGTATTTTGAAATCCTTCAATCATCAGCAATTGCCATTGGAGTTGGAATGATCGACGTCGACGAGATCGATCGCATAAATATTTATGAAGCGACGAAAAAGGCCATGAAATCAGCCATTATCCATTTAAATGTCCAGCCGGATTTTCTGCTAATTGATGCAGTTAAACTCAACACTCCCTATCCATCTGAAGTAATTATTAAAGGCGATGGCAAAAGTATATCGATTGCAGCCGCCTCAATCATTGCTAAGGTAACACGTGACCGGCTAATGTCAGATATAGGAAAGGAGTATCCTGAATATGGATTTGCTAAGCATATGGGCTATGGAACGAAAGAGCATCTTGCAGCCATTCAACAGTTTGGTATTACTCCCTATCATCGAAAAAGCTTTTCTCCGATAAAGGAGTATGTGGAAAAATAGGAAGAAGGTGATAGCATGCGAGCTTCGAATATTGTTCAGGATCTAATCACGCAAGATAAACGAACGACGAACAGACCCCTTACTTTTCGGCCAGGGCAGATTATTAGCGGGAAGGTTTTAAAGCTCTTTCCGAATCAGATAGCTGAAGTGCAAGTGGGTTCTCAAAAGGTTATTGCACAATTAGAGGTGGGTCTTTCCGTCAATGACCGCCACTTTTTTCAGGTTCAATCGATCGATGGACAAGTACAGCTTAAAGTATTGGAATCACCTGGTTTAAACGGAAAGCAGCCCTCGGTAGAGAATCTATTAAAGCAACTGAACCTTCCAGTTACAAAAGAATATGTCTCCTTGCTCCAATTCTTCTTGAGAGAACAGCTTCCAATTACAAAGGATACAATACATATGGCAGCTGAATGGCTTAAAAGCAGCGACTCTTTTCAGGAAGGGTTAGAAGGGATAAGATTATTGCTGACTAAGCAGCTCCCTTTTACAAAGGATGTCTTCCATTCCCTGACTTCTATCCTAAAAAATGAACCGATGTCCTTGTTAATGGAGAATCTATTAACTCAAATAAAGGGTGAAATTCCAACTGAATCTAGTAATAAGCTTTCAGCGATATTAACAGAAATGACAATAACAGAAAAAGAAAAGATAAGTAATATTGCCTTAATGAAGCTAGTAAAAGACTGGCTCAGTTCGCCGGATCAACTAAAATCTAAAACAGCCTTTCATTTCCTGCAGAATACAGGGTTCATTTCCACTAATGCAAGTGAAGAGAGTATGGTTCAGCAAGGTCTTGAAAAATGGGCAAAAGCAGACTTGGTGCAAACCAAAAGCAGTCCAGCGTTAAATATTATTCCTGAATTAGTAGAGATCAATCGTACTGGCAGCAGAGAGGAACTTATTTTAACTTTAACTAAGCTTCAAAATATAATTAAAAATGATGCAAACGGCGGGATGGACTCGAAAGCTTTGAGTGAAATCCAGAAAGTACTATCGGATATAAGAAACTCTAACATTGCTCTTCCTTTAAATGAAAGGGATATGAAAGCTTTAGCTCAAGCCATTTTTCAACTGTTAGCACAAGAAACGGACAGGATGGAATTACCCAATGGTACGGCAGTATGGAAGCAAATTCTTCCTATATTAAACCAAACGCACCAGTCACTTTCAAAACTGGATAACATGCTATTTATGGATCAGGCTGAATTATCGACAAATCTTTCGAATGAGGAACAAACACTTATAAATCAAATGAAAAATGACATAAAATTAGCAGGTATGCAGTGGGAGAACTCACATGCAGTAAAGGATCAGATCAAACATTTAATCCAATCAATCGGTCTTTCTTATGAACATGAACTGTTAAGTGCGCTGAAAAATCCAGAAGGGGATACGGCTAATAAAGCTGAGACGGTTAAACCGCTTTTAATGCAGCTGTTATCGGAGGAAGTCTCACCTGCAATAAAAGATGCTGCAGAGAAGCTATTATTCAAAATAACAGGGTTCCAGCTGCTCTCACAGGAGGTTGGACCACTTCTACAATATGTGTTTCAAGTTCCATTGTCTTTCCGGGAGATAAAATCAGACTTAACGATGCAATGGAGTGGGCGGAAAACAGAAAATGGCAAGATTGATCCGAATTTCTGCCGTGTCCTTTTCTATCTGAATCTGAATCAATTAAAAGAAACAATTGTAGATTTACAGGTGCAGAACAGGGTAATGAACATATCGATTATTAATGAGCGGACTGATATGAGAATGCTGGCCGCACCTTTCATTGCCCAGTTAAAGGAAAATTTAATAAAGATCAATTATCAGCTATCATCTATTGCATTTGAGAAACCGAAAGATGAGAATGTGAATAAATTGAAGGAGACGATTTCTTCACGTTCTGCAATGAGTCATGTTAATGGGGTTGATTTTCGAATATGAAAAAGCAGCATCTTCGGAAAGAGGCAGTGGCATTATCATATAATAAATATGGGCATGATATTCCAAGAGTGATTGCGAAGGGAAAGGGCTTAGTTGCCGAAAACATCCTAGATCAGGCAAAGGAACATCATGTTCCCATTCAAGAGGATCCATCATTAGTCGAGCTTCTTGGCAAGCTAGAAATCAATGAGCAAATCCCTGACGAACTATATCAAGCAGTTGCTGAGATCTTTGCATTTATTTATCGTACGGACCAAGCAGCGAAAAAAACAGATAAATAATTTGAATTTTTTTCCAATCGCGTTAAATCTGGGGGATTCGTTTTAAACGAAATCCCCATCTTTTTTATATTAAAAAAGTAATTTTTCTACTAAAGCAAGCAAATATTGTAATAGGGAATGGATTATTTGGTTTCTGAATTTTATAAATTTTAAAAGAAATATAATATTTCCCTAATAAAGGTGGACAAGGTTTGTGTAGTTTTATAAAATGAAAGCGCAGTCTATTTTTTGTAAAGAGCTTATAGGAGGATGGGAAATGAATATCCATGAGTACCAAGGTAAAGAAATCCTCAGAAAATACGGGGTAGCAGTACCAAACGGAAAAGTTGCATTCACAGTTGAAGAAGCTGTTGAAGCGGCTAAAGAATTAGGCACAGAGGTTTGTGTAGTAAAAGCACAAATTCATGCTGGCGGCCGTGGGAAGGCTGGCGGTGTTAAAGTTGCGAAAAATTTAGATGAAGTTCGTACATATGCTAATGAAATTCTTGGCAAAACACTTGTAACGCACCAAACAGGTCCAGAAGGAAAAGAAGTCAAACGCCTGCTAATTGAAGAGGGCTGTGACATTAAAAAAGAATACTATATTGGTTTAGTACTAGACCGTGCAACTTCACGTGTAGTTCTGATGGCTTCTGAAGAAGGCGGAACAGAAATTGAAGAAGTGGCAGAAAAGACACCTGAGAAAATTTTCAAGGAAGAAATTGATCCAGTTGTTGGTTTAAGCGCGTACCAAGCACGCCGTATCGCTTTTAACATCAATATTCCGAAAGAGCTTGTGGGCCAAGCGGTTAAGTTCATGATGAGCTTATATACTGCTTATATTGAAAAGGATTGCTCAATCGCCGAAATCAACCCATTAGTTGTCACTGGCGACGGAAAAGTTATGGCATTGGATGCAAAATTAAACTTTGATTCAAATGCATTATACCGTCAAAAAGACGTACTAGAGTATCGTGACCTTGAAGAGGAAGATGCGAAAGAAATCGAAGCATCAAAATATGATCTTAGCTATATTTCATTAGATGGAAATATCGGCTGTATGGTTAACGGAGCTGGTCTCGCGATGTCTACAATGGATATCATTAAACATTATGGCGGCGACCCGGCTAACTTCCTTGATGTTGGGGGCGGTGCTACTGCAGAAAAGGTTACAGAAGCATTCAAAATTATTCTTTCTGATCCAAATGTAAAAGGTATTTTTGTTAATATCTTTGGTGGAATCATGAAGTGCGACGTTATCGCAACAGGTGTTGTTGAAGCTGCTAAGCAAGTTGGTTTGAAAGTACCGTTAGTTGTACGTTTAGAAGGTACGAATGTAGACTTAGGGAAGAAAATTCTTGCCGAATCTGATATTGAGATTGTTGCAGCAGAGTCTATGGCTGACGGTGCACAAAAAATCGTTTCCTTAGTTGGCTAAGCACTGGAGATAAGAAAGGGGAATTGACGTGAGCGTTTTTATTAATAAAGATACGAAGGTTATTGTTCAAGGAATTACGGGTTCAACAGCCCTTTTTCATACAAAACAAATGCTTGAATATGGTACAAAAATTGTTGGAGGAACTTCACCTGGTAAAGGTGGTTCTGAAGTAGAAGGAGTGCCTGTATTCAATACAGTACAAGAAGCAGTAAAAGCTACTGGCGCTACCGCTTCTGTAATTTATGTTCCTGCTCCTTTTGCTGCTGATGCGATTTTAGAAGCTGTTGATGCAGAGCTGGATTTAGCAATCTGTATAACTGAACATATCCCTGTTCTAGATATGGTTAAAGTGAAACGCTATATGGAAGGCAAGAAAACTCGCTTAGTAGGACCAAACTGTCCAGGTGTGATTACTCCTGATGAATGTAAGATTGGGATCATGCCAGGATATATCCATAAAAAGGGACATGTTGGCGTAGTTTCTCGTTCTGGAACATTAACTTATGAAGCAGTTCATCAATTAACGGAAGCAGGAATCGGACAAACAACAGCAGTTGGTATTGGTGGCGACCCTGTTAACGGAACTAACTTTATTGATGTATTAAAGGCATTCAATGAAGATCCTGAAACATATGCTGTGATCATGATCGGAGAAATTGGCGGAACGGCTGAAGAAGAAGCAGCTGAATGGGTAAAAGCAAATATGACCAAACCTGTTGTAGGCTTTATTGGCGGACGCACGGCACCTCCTGGAAAGCGTATGGGGCATGCTGGGGCAATTATCTCAGGCGGTAAAGGTACGGCTGATGAGAAAATCCGAGTAATGAACGAATGCGGCATTGAAGTTGCCGATACACCATCTGTAATGGGTGAAACATTAATTAAAGTCCTTAAAGAAAAAGGGCTTTATGACAAATGTAAGACACATTAATAAGCGAATTTAAATATCAATGATAAGTCCCCCTAAATAGGGGGACTATTTATGCATTTATCCCCCAAGTATATTTCCTCAACTCCAATCTAATTTTATAGGAGGTCCCCAATGGATGAATTTACAAAAAGGCTAGTTCATTTGCATCATTGCAGAGGTATTGGCTGGAAGACTATTTATTATATTTTAAAATCTGACCCTGAGCTCAAATCCCTTTATCACAATACCTTTGATCCTTTATATCTGCAAAAATCCTCCTCGATTATAGCTATCAATGACCTTCATTCTGATCTTATTCTTGAACAAATCCGACAATATTCACTAAACGGCATTCGAATCATTACTATTTTTGATGACGAATATCCACTATTATTAAAAGAAACCTATCAGCCGCCATGGGTTATTTATGCAAAAGGGGATATACGCTTATTAAAAAAAGACAATCTATTAGCTGTTGTTGGTTCAAGACAATATACAGAGTACGGTGAAAACGCCATAAAATATATATTGCCGAAATTAATAGAGAAAGGAATTGTCATTGTTAGCGGGTTAGCCTTGGGGATTGATACGATTGCCCATCATTCAGCCATCCAAAATCATGGGCAAACGATTGGAGTGATCGCTGGTGGACTATTTCATATTTATCCAAATACAAATGAAAGTCTGGCGGCAGAAATGATGAAAAATCAATTGATTATTTCAGAATATCCACCCCACACCAAACCGGATAGATGGCAATTCCCGATGAGAAATCGAATTATAAGCGGAATCAGCAAAGGAACATTTATTGTTCAAGCTAAGAGCAAAAGTGGATCACTGATCACTGCAAACTATGCTGTGCAGGAAGGGAGAGAAGTATTCGCCCTGCCTGGGAGTATATTTAGTGCCTATTCAAGCGGTACCAATGAGCTCATTCAGCAAGGGGCGAAATTAGTCAATACACCGGAAGATATTTTAGAAGAATTAATATATTAATCTTTATGTATTATTTTTAATAAATTGCTGTATAATTTCTAAAAAACATATTCTTTAGATTTATACTTAGATATGTGGTAAAGTATAAAAGCGCTTTCGAAACATTACGATTATGTTTGACAAATATGTAATATATGTACAATAATAATGGAGAATTTCATGATAGAAGTAAAATGATTATACATTTCTAAACAAAAATGAGATGCAATCAATTTTAAGTGAAAAAATTTTACCATTGTCATTTATTAATATAGAAACCATATGTTGGTCTAAAGTTTTATAAAAATGATCGAATAACAAAGTGAATCGCAAGTAAATAATTTAAAAATCCCTCTTAAGGAGGACTATTGATGTCAGAGTTTCTTGTAATCGTTGAGTCGCCAGCAAAGGCAAAAACGATTGAGCGTTATCTTGGGAAAAAATATAAAGTAAAAGCATCTATGGGCCATATTAGAGATTTACCAAAAAGCCAAATGGGTGTCGACGTAGAAAAACAATTTGAGCCAAAGTATATAACTATACGCGGAAAAGGCCCAATTTTAAAAGAATTAAAGACTGCTGCGAAAAAAGCTAAGAAAATCTATCTTGCAGCCGACCCTGATCGTGAAGGGGAGGCAATTGCATGGCATTTAGCCCATAGCTTAAATATGGATGTTACATCGGATTGCCGTGTAGTTTTTAATGAAATTACAAAGGATGCCATTAAAGAATCTTTTAAGCATCCTCGGCCGATAAACATGGATCTTGTCGATGCACAACAGGCCAGAAGACTACTCGACCGCCTTGTTGGTTACAATATTAGTCCTTTACTATGGAAGAAAGTCAAGAAAGGTTTAAGTGCTGGGAGAGTTCAGTCTGTTGCTGTTCGATTAATTATTGACAGGGAGAAGGAAATTAAAGCATTTGTTCCTGAAGAATATTGGTCCATTGAAGGTGACTTTCTAAAGAGAAAGGAAAGCTTTGAAGCGAACTTTTACGGGATCGGGAATGAAAAGCTTGAATTACATTCGAAGGAAGAAGTTGATCGTGTCCTCAGCAAGATGAAGGGAAACGAATTCCAAGTTTCATCTGTCACTAAAAAAGAGCGAAAGCGAAACCCTGCCGCACCGTTTACTACTTCATCCTTACAGCAGGAAGCTGCACGAAAATTAAATTTCCGTGCGAAGAAAACGATGATGCTTGCACAGCAGCTTTATGAAGGGATTGACCTTGGCAAGGAAGGAACGGTTGGTCTGATCACTTATATGCGAACAGATTCTACCCGTGTATCAGAAATCGCCCAGGCGGAGGCAACACAATTTATTGAACATTCATACGGAAAAGAGTACTTATCAACTGAAAAGAAAAAAGAAAAGAAAAAGTCAAATACTCAGGATGCTCATGAGGCTATCCGTCCAACTAGTATAATGAAAGAACCGAATAGCTTAAAAGAATATTTATCAAGGGATCAACTGCGGCTTTATCGATTAATATGGGAGCGTTTTGTTGCAAGCCAAATGTCTGCTGCGATTATGGATACAATGAGTGTTGATTTGAAAAATGAAGATGTTCTTTTCCGTGCGACAGGATCAAAAGTAAAGTTCCCTGGGTTCATGAAGGTATATGTAGAAGGAACGGATGATTCATCTGAAGAAAAGGATAAAATGCTCCCTGATCTCCAAGAAGGGGATATTGTGTTAAAGAAAGATATCGAGCCTAAGCAGCATTTTACTCAGCCGCCACCAAGATATACGGAAGCAAGGCTAGTGAAAACGTTAGAAGAGCTTGGAATAGGGCGACCGTCTACATTTGCTCCAACTTTGGATACAATACAAAAGCGCGGTTATGTAGGATTGGATAATAAAAGGTTCGTTCCTACAGAACTAGGAGAAATCGTTTTAGAACTAATTCTAGAGTTTTTCCCAGATATACTTGATGTCGAGTTTACAGCTAAAATGGAAAAGGATCTTGACCATATTGAAGAAGGAAAAGTCAATTGGGTACAGATTATCGATGACTTTTACGGAGATTTCGAAAAGCATTTAAAAATTGCAGAAAAAGAAATGCAGGAAGTAGAAATAAAGGATGAGCCAGCTGGCGAAGATTGTGAACAGTGTGGAAATCCAATGGTATTTAAAATGGGCCGATATGGGAAGTTTATGGCGTGCAGTAATTTTCCAGATTGCCGAAATACGAAAGCCATTGTTAAAGAGGTTGGAGTAAAGTGCCCGAGCTGTAAAGA
Organism: Cytobacillus solani; assembly: GCF_006704205.1. Classification (NCBI taxonomy): domain Bacteria; kingdom Bacillati; phylum Bacillota; class Bacilli; order Caryophanales; family Bacillaceae; genus Cytobacillus; species Cytobacillus solani. The sequence continues at coordinate 4,952,653 of NZ_CP041305.1, read as the reverse complement.
AGGAAATATAATAGAGAGAAAAAGTAAGAAACGCCGGATTTTTTATGGGTGTGATCGATTCCCTGAATGTGATTTTATTTCTTGGGACAAACCTTTGCCGCGTAGCTGTCCAAAATGCGAGAACCTTCTTGTGGAAAAGAAGCTGAAAAAAGGTGTCCAAGTACAATGTGTTGAATGTGACTACAAGGAAGAGAAGCAAGGTTAAGAGGTGGGCCAAAAGGCTCACTTTTTTCTATTGTGCCAATCTTTAAGAAAAAAACAGTTATTTTGCCTAACATTTAAAACTTTATTATTTTTCAAACGTAGTATATAATGCAAGATGGTTTGAAATTTGGGAAAGTTAAGATTGGAGTTTCATTTACATAGTTGGAGGTTCTTATCAAATGAAGGAAACAGTTAATGTTATAGGTGCTGGTTTAGCTGGCAGCGAAGCTGCTTGGCAAATTGCTAATCGCGGAATCCAAGTCCGATTATACGAAATGCGGCCAGTACGACAAACTCCGGCCCACCATACAGATAAATTTGCTGAGCTTGTATGCAGCAATTCATTAAGAGCAAATACACTAACAAATGCAGTTGGTGTGTTGAAAGAAGAAATGAGAAATTTGGACTCCGTCATTATCGCTTCCGCTGATGCATGTGCTGTTCCGGCCGGAGGTGCTTTAGCAGTCGATAGACATGAGTTTGCGGCATTGGTGACAGAGAAAGTCAAGAATCATCCGAATGTAACGGTCATTACAGAAGAAGTAGCAGAGATTCCAGAGGGCCCTACGGTTATTGCAACTGGACCACTTACGAGTGAAGCACTTTCGTCCAAACTTAAAGAATTATCTGGTGAAGAATATTTATATTTCTATGATGCGGCTGCGCCAATCATTGAAAAAGAATCCATTAATATGGATAAGGTTTATTTGAAGTCACGCTATGATAAAGGGGAAGCAGCTTATTTAAACTGTCCAATGACAGAAGAAGAATTCAATACATTTTACGAAGCGTTAATTTCTGCTGAAACTGTTCCTTTAAAAGAATTTGAAAAAGAAATCTTTTTTGAAGGATGTATGCCAATTGAAGTAATGGCAGGTAGAGGAAAGAAAACCATGCTTTTCGGACCGATGAAGCCAGTTGGTTTAGAAGACCCTAAGACGGGGAAAAGACCGTTTGCTGTCGTCCAGCTTCGCCAGGATGATGCTGCTGGAACGTTATTCAATATTGTAGGATTTCAAACTCATTTAAAATGGGGTCCACAAAAAGAAGTCATTCAATTAATTCCAGGACTAGAAAATGCAGAGATTGTCCGTTATGGGGTTATGCACCGTAACACATTTATTAACTCACCAAAAGTGCTGCGTCCTACCTATCAATTTATCAATCGGAATGATTTATTTTTTGCAGGGCAAATGACGGGGGTGGAAGGATATGTAGAATCGGCAGCAAGCGGCTTAGTTGCTGGCATCAATGCTGCCCGTCTAGTAAAAGGCAAGGAACTTCTTGAATTTCCTCATGAAACGACGATAGGAAGTATGGCTAGATATATTACCTCTGCGAATGCTAAAAGCTTTCAGCCAATGAATGCAAATTTCGGATTACTGCCAGATCTTCCGGTTAAGATTAAAGGGAAAAAAGAAAGAAATGAACAGCATGCTGCTCGAGCGTTAGAAACAATTCAGAACTTTGCGAAAAATAAGGAGATTTAATTGCAAGGGTTTCTAAAATATGTTACGCTTTAGAAGCCCTTGTGAGGTGATAGAATGGATCCAAATGTGAACAATTCGTTAACTTTGTTTATTGAATATTTACAAATTGAGAAAAATTATTCACAATATACTATTGAACATTATCACCATGACATCAGTGAATTCTTTATGTTCATGACTGAACAATCAATTAGCAGCATAGATGATGTTAAGTATTTAGATGTTCGTATTTACTTGACAAAGTTATATGATGAGAAACTTGCCAGAAAGACCGTTGCAAGGAAGATCTCTTGTCTTCGCAGTTTTTTTAAGTTTTTGGTTAGAGAAAGACTCGTACAAGATAATCCATTTGCGCTTGCATTTATTCCAAAGGCAGAAAAAAAGCTACCGGAATTTTTTTATGAAGAGGAAATGGATGCTTTATTTCATGCTTGTGAAACGGAAACTTCTTTAGGTCAAAGAAATAAAGCGCTACTTGAACTGCTCTATGCAACTGGGATGCGTGTAAGTGAATGCAGTCAAATTCGCATGAAGGATCTTGATATGTATCTCTCAACAGTGCTAGTACATGGAAAAGGGAATAAGCAGCGTTATATTCCGTTTGGAAGCTTTGCGCATGATGCGCTCCAGAATTACATAGACAACGGCCGTAAGAGCTTGCTTTCAAAAAGAGATACTCCCAATGATTATTTATTCTTAAATTTTCGGGGAGGTCAGTTAACGTCTCGCGGAATAAGATTGATCCTTGATAAACTGATTGAACAATCTACCTTAACGGGTAAAATACATCCACATATGCTTAGACATACGTTTGCTACTCATTTACTTGCGAACGGAGCAGATATGAGAACGGTTCAGGAATTACTAGGTCATGCTTTTTTGTCATCGACTCAGGTGTATACACATGTTTCGAATGAATACTTAAGAAAAACATATAATACCCACCACCCTAGGGCCTAAACAAACGTTCTTTTGTTTAGGCAAGGTATTGGCTAGTAAGAGGACGATGGATAATAAGTAAAAGGAGGATTAATCATGTCTCAATTCCACGCAACAACTATTTTCGCTGTGCAGCACAATGGGGATTGTGCAATGGCTGGAGATGGTCAAGTAACTTTTGGGAATGCGGTTGTGATGAAACACACTGCGAGAAAGGTTCGAAAGCTGTTTAATGGAAAGGTAATTGCTGGATTTGCTGGCTCAGTTGCAGATGCATTTACATTATTTGAAATGTTTGAAGGGAAACTAGAGGAATATAATGGGAATTTGCAGCGTGCAGCAGTTGAGCTTGCAAAACAATGGAGAAGCGACAAAGTTTTACGAAAGTTAGAAGCAATGCTTATTGTGATGAATGCTGAAAACCTGCTTCTTATTTCAGGTACTGGGGAAGTTATTGAACCAGATGATGGCGTTTTAGCAATCGGTTCAGGAGGGAACTATGCACTAGCTGCAGGAAGATCTCTGAAAAGATATGCTGGGGATCATTTATCGGCTAAAGAAATAGCTAGAGCATCCCTTGAGATGGCAGCTGAAATATGCGTATATACAAATACCAATATCATTGTGGAAGAACTTTAAGGGAAGGTGTGTGCGATCAATGGTTAAAGGAACGAACTTAACACCCCGCCAAATTGTTGAAAAGCTTGATCAATTTATTATTGGCCAAAAAGATGCGAAGAAGGCAGTTGCAGTTGCTTTAAGGAACAGATACCGCCGCGGTTTGCTTGAAGACCAAATGCGGGATGAAATCAGTCCAAAAAACATTTTAATGATCGGACCTACAGGTGTCGGTAAAACTGAAATTGCCCGCCGGATGGCCAAGTTAGTTGGAGCACCATTTGTTAAGGTTGAAGCAACTAAATTTACCGAAGTAGGCTACGTAGGCAGAGATGTTGAATCAATGGTAAGAGACCTGGTTGAAACATCGGTACGTCTTGTCAAAGAGGAAAAAATGGCAAGTGTAAAGGAACGTGCAGAAGAAAGTGCAAATCGCATTATCGTTGAATTGCTCGTACCTTCAAGTAAAAAGTCCGTAAATTACAAGAATCCGCTTGAAATGTTATTTGGCGGTGGAAACGTTCAATCTGAGCAAGACAATCACACAACGGATGATTTGGACCTTCAAGGGAAACGCAAGGTTGTGAGGGAAAAGCTTGTATTAGGTGAGCTTGAAAATGAAGTTATTACAGTTGAGCTAGAGGAGCAGCAGCCTTCTATGTTCGACATGCTTCAAGGTTCTGGAATGGAACAAATGGGAATGAACATGCAGGATGCACTTGGCAGTATGATGCCTAAACGCAGGAAAAAAAGAAAGCTAACTGTAAGTGAAGCGCGAAAGGTCTTAACGAATGAAGAAGCGCAAAAACTCATTGACATGGATGAAGTAACACAAGAGGCAGTTTTCCGCGCAGAACAATCTGGTATTATCTTTATCGATGAAATTGACAAGATCGCTAGCAAAAATAGTGGTGGATCGACTGCTGATGTATCTCGAGAGGGTGTACAGAGAGATATATTACCTGTTGTTGAAGGCTCTACAGTTGTAACGAAATACGGATCTGTGAAAACGGATCATGTCCTGTTTATGGCAGCAGGTGCCTTCCATATGGCAAAACCATCTGATTTAATCCCTGAATTACAAGGGCGTTTTCCAATTCGAGTGGAGCTGACAAAGCTCACTGTTGATGATTTCTTCAATATACTCGTTGAGCCTGATAATGCGTTAATTAAACAATATGAAGCATTATTGGAAACGGAAGGTATACAAATTGAATTTTCTGACGATGCTATACGTAGGATCGCTGAATTTGCCTTTGAAGTGAATCAAAACACAGATAATATTGGAGCAAGACGTCTCCATACGATAATGGAAAAGCTGCTTGAAGATTTATCTTTTGAAGCACCAGAAATTACGTTAGATAAAATTACAATTACTCCACAATACGTGGAGGAGAAATTAGGAGCTATCTCAAGAAACAAAGATTTAAGCCAATTCATTTTGTAGGTTTTGTTTTAAATTGTTTGTGAAAGGGTAGACAAATAAATAAAAATAGGACTTGTGTTTAGCATTTAGGAGGAAGAAAGAATGGATTTATTAACGAGAACAAGAAAAATTAATGCAATGTTACAAAGAGCAGCAGGTAAACCGGTAAATTTTAAGGAAATGGCTGAAATTTTAAGTGATGTAATTGAAGCGAATATTTATGTTGTTAGCAGAAGAGGAAAACTTCTAGGTTATGCTGCAAATCAACAAATCGAGAATGAGCGAATGAAAAAAATGCTTGAAGATCGTCAATTTCCTGAAGAATATACAAATAGCCTTTTCAACATTCAGGAAACATCTTCAAATATTGATGTAAATAGTGAATACACTGCATTCCCGATCGAAAATAAAGAGCTATTCAGCAATGGTTTAACAACAATTGTTCCAATTATTGGCGGAGGAGACCGTCTTGGTACGCTAATTCTTGCAAGATTGAAGGAGCAGTTCCATGATGATGATCTAATCCTGGCTGAGTATGGAGCAACTGTAGTAGGAATGGAAATTCTTCGTGAAAAGGCAGAAGAAATCGAGGAAGAAGCAAGAAGTAAAGCGGTTGTTCAAATGGCTATTAGTTCACTTTCATACAGCGAACTTGAAGCGATTGAACATATCTTTGAAGAATTAAACGGCAAAGAAGGTTTACTAGTTGCCTCGAAGATCGCTGATCGCGTAGGAATTACAAGATCTGTTATAGTAAATGCCCTTAGAAAATTAGAAAGCGCTGGTGTGATTGAATCACGCTCTCTAGGTATGAAGGGTACTTACATTAAGGTACTTAATGACAAGTTTTTATTTGAACTAGAAAAATTAAAATCAAACTAATTTAACATGCAATTGTGCAATAAATAAAAATACATTGAACAACACCAACTTTCGACAAGTTGGTGTTTTTTTATTACAAGACCATTACAATATTGCAAGGTGATTTATAGTAAGTAATGCTCGCTACAAAAGAACTAAGGTAATTAAAGAAAAGAGTGTATACATATGTAAAGTCTGTTTGTACGGTTTAAATTGTTCGGAAAATCGTAATTATTTACAATGATTTCCTGTACAAGAATTCAAACAATCAAATTATAATGAAAATGGGTCGAATGTCCTGTTAAAAGTATTCTATTGTGCATAGACATATTATTTCATTTTCTTTACAATGTACTATAGGTCGACAAATTATGCGAATAATCATCAAAATAATACATTTACAATTAATATACTTACAATGAACTGAATAAAAATGAGGTGCGTATATGAAGTTGTTTTCTAATACGATAACAACCCTTGAAAAAGGGTTAAATTATTCTTCACTTAAACAAAAAGTAATCTCGCAAAACATTGCCAATGAAGCTACTCCGGGATATAAAGCGAAGGATGTTAGTTTCAAAGAAACATTGCAAACGGCTGTTAATCAAGGAATACCCGCATATCGTACAGATAGCAGGCATTATGAATTTAATATTAGCGAACCATCCAATAAGGGGGTCGTTACAAGGAAAAATGTTTCTTTTAATGAAAATGGGAACAGTGTAGATATTGATAATGAAATGGCTGATTTAGCTACAAATCAAATCTATTACAACGCATTAACTGAAAGAATTAGCGGGAAGTTCTCCAGCTTACAAAATGTCATAAGGGGAGGCAAATAAAAATGACGATTTTTCATAGTATGAATAATACTGCATCAGCGTTATCTGCTCAACGATTACGCATGGATGTCATCTCCTCAAATATGGCTAATGTAGATTCAACAAGAGCGAAATATGTGAATGGAGAATGGCAGCCGTACAAACGTAAATCAGTTGTGCTTCAGCCGAAGGAAGGGCAATTTTCTAATTTCTTACATATTGCTATGAATAGAAGCAATGATGGTTCGGTTGGTAATGGTGTGAAAGCAACAAAGATCGTTGAAGATGAAACTCCATTTAAGCTTGTTTACAATCCAGAACACCCTGATGCTAATGCTGAAGGCTATGTCGAACTGCCAAATGTTGACCCTTTACGGGAAATGGTAGATTTAATTAGTGCTACAAGATCCTATGAAGCAAACGTAACCGTCTTTAATGCATCTAAGGGCATGATGATGAAGGCTCTTGAAATCGGCAAGTAAAGGAGAAGAATAAATGATTAATATCGACTCAGTTACATCGGCAGCTCACGTATTAAAACCTCAAACTGAAAATAAGATTCATACAAATTCACCATCTGAAGCACAAAAAAGCTTTGCGTCTGTATTGAAGGAATCTATTGATAAGGTGAATGAACTACAGGTTCAATCTGACAAAGCGACAGAAAAGCTTGTTAATGGTGAGAATATAGATTTACATCAAGTAATGATTGCCTCTCAAAAGGCAAGTGTAGCAATGTCAGCAACGTTAGAGATTCGTAATAAAGTGATTGAAGCTTACCAAGAGACAATGAGAATGCAAGTTTAATAGGAAAGCTCTAGTCTTGTTCTTTGCTAAATGACCGAAACTAGCTGAAGGTAAGAGAGCAATTATAGGTTTCTTGATTAAAGCTGAAAACTAATAATTTGCGGTTATTAGAAAGCCTAATATGAGACAGATAACCGGAGGATTAAAATGAAAGAATCGTTTCGAAGATATTTTGATAAAGTGAAAGAATATTTTAGCAGCCGAACCAAAAAGCAAAAGATATTGCTTTTTGGTTCCGCTCTTTTATTCATTGTATTAATCGCATTAATATCCTTTTTTTCTACAAGAACAACGCTAGTTCCACTTTATAGCAATCTGTCTCCATCCGAAACAGGCACAATTAAAGAAAACCTGGACGGCAGGGGGATACAATCTGAAATCGCTGATGGCGGATCAACAATAAAAGTCCCGGAAGAAGTTGTGGATACACTTAAAGTTGAATTAGCTGCCGAAGGGATTCCGAAATCAGGCAGCATTGATTATTCGTTTTTTAGCCAAAATGCTGGAATCGGAATGACAGAAAATGAATTTAACGTATTAAAGCTAGACGCCATGCAATCAGAATTAGCTAATCTTATGAAAGGAATTGATGGCGTTCAGGATGCGAAGGTGATGATTAATTTACCAGAAAAAGGTATTTTTGTCAGTGACCCTTCTGAAGCAGCTTCTGCTTCAATCGTATTAAACACAAAGCCAGGCTATCAATTTGAAGAATCTCAAATTCAAGCCTTATATCATTTAGTATCAAAGAGCATTCCAAATTTACCCACTGATAATATCGTCATAACAAATCAGAATTTTGAGTACTTTGATTTAAAAAATACTGAAAATTCAACACCGGGTTCTCAATTTGCTTCACAGCATGAAATTAAGAAGCAAATCGAGAAGGATGTTCAGCGTCAAGTCCAAAATATGCTTGGTACGTTAATGGGTCCTGGTAATGTAGTTGTTTCTGTTTCAACAGATATTGACTTTACGCAGGAAAACAGAGAAGAGAATCTTGTAACTCCTGTGAATGAAGAAGATATGGAAGGTATTGCGATCAGTGCACATAAAATCACTGAAACCTTTACGGGAAATGGGGATGCTGCAGGAGGTATTCCACAGGGCGAAGATCCAGGTGATGCGCTTGGTTCTAGTTATCTTGAAGGAAATGGAGCAAATGGGGATTACGAAAGAATTGAAGAAACGATTAATAATGAAGTAAATAAAATTCGCAAAGAAATTGTTGAAAGTCCATATAAGGTTAGAGATTTAGGGATTCAAGTGATGGTTAATCCTCCAAAAGATGGGGAGCTTCCACAGGAAAGAATTGATGATATTACGAAAATCCTCGGAACCATTGTACGGACAACGATTGATAAGCAAGCCAATGATGGAGAACTAACGGACGAAGAAATCAATGAAAAAGTGGTTGTTTCAGTTCAGCCTTTCAATGGAAAAGTTGAGTTCCCAGATGAATCAAAACCGCTTCTGCCACTATGGGCATACATTGTAGGTGGAATTCTATTAGTGATTATTGCACTGCTTATCTTCCTATTTATTAGAGCGAAAAAGAAACGTGCCCAAGAGGAAGAAGAAAATGCACTACAAGAAGAACTGTTACATGTACCTGATGTGAATGAAGAACATGAAACAGAAAGCACAATGAGAAAGAAACAGTTGGAGAAAATGGCTAAAGAAAAACCGGAAGACTTTGCAAAACTGTTACGTACATGGATTGCTGAAGATTAGGGGGAATGAATAGTGGCAAAAAGAGATCAAAAAGAATTAACTGGTAAGCAAAAAGCAGCCATCCTTTTAATTTCCCTTGGTCCTGAGGTAGCCTCTTCTGTTTATAAACATTTAAGTGAGGAAGAGATTGAAAAACTAACTTTAGAGATTTCTGGCGTGCGTAAAGTTGAATCACAGGCGAAGGAAGAAATTCTTGAGGAGTTCCACAATATTGCTTTAGCACAGGATTATATTTCTCAAGGCGGGATTGGTTATGCGAAAACAGTTCTTGAAAAAGCATTAGGAAATGAACAAGCAGCAATAATAATTAATCGATTGACCTCATCATTACAAGTTAGACCTTTTGATTTTGCTAGAAAAGCGGATCCAGGACAAATATTAAACTTTATTCAGAATGAGCATCCGCAAACGATAGCATTAATCCTATCTTATTTAGATGCGGCACAGGCGGGGCAAATTTTATCAGAACTTCCACAGGAAATGCAGGCAGATATCGCTCGCAGGATTGCTGTGATGGATAGTACCTCTCCAGAAATTATTAATGAAGTTGAACAAATACTTGAAAGAAAGCTTTCAGCAACAGTTACACAGGATTACACACAAACAGGTGGAATTGAGGCGGTTGTGGATGTCCTTAATGGGGTTGACCGTTCAACAGAACGGACAATTTTGGATGCATTAGAGATCCAGGATCCTGAACTTGCTGAAGAAATTAAGAAGAGAATGTTTGTATTTGAAGATATTGTTACGCTTGATAATCGTGCAATTCAAAGAGTTATTCGTGATTGTGAGAGCGAAGATTTAATGCTTTCACTTAAGGTTTCTAGTGATGAAGTGAAGGATATCATTTTCAAAAATATGTCTTCACGGATGGCAGAAACGTTTAAAGAGGAAATGGAGTTTATGGGTCCTGTCAGACTTCGCGATGTTGAAGAGGCGCAATCTCGAATCGTTGCGATTATCCGCCGTCTAGAGGAAGCTGGAGAAATCGTTGTTGCTCGTGGCGGAGGAGATGATATTATTGTCTAGGCTCATCAAAGGAACTGGATGGGCTCCTCCCGTACAGAGTGAAAAGAAAATAATTTCAATTAAAGTGTTTGACCCACTAAATCAAAGAGAAGAACCAGAATTTACTTCTACCGATACAGAAAAACTGATACAGACGATGTTACATGAGGCAGAAATGCAGGCTGAATCGATTGTAAGTCACGCTCAACATGAAGCGGAAAATCTTCGTAAACAAATAGAAGACGAGAGAATAGCCTTTGAAATTGAAAAAGCAGAAATAGCTGAGCTGGCACGCAATACGGGGTTTACACAGGGTTTAGAGGAAGGACGCCGGCAAGGTTATCATGAATTTCATGAAATCATTCAATCTGCTAAGGACGTTGTGGAATCGGCAAAAAGGGATTACCGTATGCATGTAGATTCATCAGAGAAAACAATCCTTGAGCTTGGATTAAAAGTTGCCGGTAAAATTCTTGGGAAAACATTGAAAGATAAGGAAGAGGAATTTTTATCTGTTGTAAAACGTGCTTTAAAAGAAGCAAGAGATAATAAGGAAGTTCAGCTACATGTTCACCCAGTTCAATATGATTTTCTTTTGGCAAATAAAGAAGAGATCATAGCATTGTTTCCGAAAGACATCGATTTTTATATTTATCCGAACGATGATTTATCCGAAACAAGCTGTTTAATAGAATCGGAAAATGGAAGAATTGACGCGAGCATTGATAGTCAGCTAGAAGAAATAAAGCAGAAGCTTATCGAATTGCTAGAGGGTGAATAAGGAATGGAACTCGCTGATTTAATTGAAGAGATTGACCAATTGGATACATTTAAACGTTATGGGCGAGTGAAAAGGGTTGTCGGATTGATGATTGAATCCCAGGGGCCAGAAAGTTCAATTGGGGATGTTTGTTATATTCATGTTGGACATAAACGAAAAAGAATCATAAAGGCTGAAGTTGTAGGGTTCAAGGATGAAGATGTCATTTTAATGCCTTATACATCGATCAATGATATTTCTCCTGGCAGTTTAGTTGAAGCTACTTCTAAACCATTAGAAATAAAAGTTGGAGCTCAATTAATTGGCTCGGTTCTTGATTCAGTTGGTCAGCCTTTAGATGGATCAGCGTTGCCGAAAGGACTTTCGTCCGTTCCAACAGACCAGGATCCGCCAAACCCGCTTCAAAGACCGCCGATTTCTTCACCAATTGAAGTTGGTGTTCGCATGATTGATAGTCTGCTTACAATTGGAATTGGACAGCGTGTTGGGATATTTGCCGGCAGTGGCGTGGGGAAAAGTACGTTGCTTGGAATGGTAGCGAGGAATACGACGGCAGATTTAAATGTAATCGCGCTAATAGGGGAACGTGGAAGAGAAGTACGAGAATTTATTGAGAAGGATCTTGGACCAGAGGGCTTAAGCCGATCAATAGTTATTGTTGCCACATCAGACCAGCCTGCATTGATGCGAATAAAAGGTGCATTTACTGCTACAGCAATCGCTGAGTATTTTCGAGATAAAGGCTTGAATGTCATGATGATGATGGACTCTGTGACAAGGGTAGCAATGGCACAAAGAGAAATTGGATTGGCAATCGGTGAGCCGCCAACAACAAAGGGGTATACACCTTCTGTATTTGCCATTCTGCCGAAGCTATTGGAAAGAACAGGTACAAATGAAAAAGGCTCAATTACGGCTATTTATACAGTTTTGGTTGATGGTGATGATATGAATGAGCCAATTGCGGACACAGTCCGTGGTATTTTAGACGGTCACTTTGTTCTTGATCGTGCTTTAGCAAATAAAGGTCAGTACCCAGCTGTCAATGTCCTTAAAAGTGTCAGCAGGGTTATGAATAATATTGTAGATACGAATCATGTGAAATCTGCGGAAAAACTGCGGGAAGTATTAAGTACTTATATAAATTCTGAGGATTTAATTAATATTGGGGCATACAAGAAAGGCTCCTCAATGGATATTGATGAAGCAATCAGACTTTATCCAACGATCATTTCGTTCTTAAAACAGGCGACACATGAAAAGATCTCATTTCAGGAAAGTATTCAGCAATTATTTAGCCTAGTAGGGAAAGGAGAGTAACTTTCGTGCATTATCAGTATAAATTCGCAAAAATTCTTTCTATTAAAGAAAGAGAAAAAGATGAAGCCTTTAATGTCTATAATCAGGCAGTGAAAAAATTCGAAGAGGCAGCTGAAAAGTTATATGGTCTACTAAAGAAAAAAGAAGATCTCGAAAGTTTCCAATCTGAAAGGCTTGTAAATGGAATACATGTTCAGGAAATGAGGCACCATCAGCATTTTATCTATAATCTTGAAAAAACAATCAATCATTACCAGCAAATAGTTATCAATGCAAGAAACCATATGAATTTTTATCAAGAAAAGCTGATGGAAAAGAATATAGAAGTGAAAAAGTATGAAAAGATTAAAGAAAAAGATTTTACGAATTTCACTGAAAATATGAAACTGCTGGAAGGCAAGCAAATGGATGATATCTCGATCCAGCAATATATGAGTCGGGGAAGTTAGGTGGTAGCGTGGACAAAGTTGCAGAAGAATTAGAATCAAAAAAAACATCAAGGTTCCAAAGCTTCATATTTGTTGTCCTTATTCCGCTGTTATTTACCATAACGGTCGCCCTCATTGTGATGACTATTCTTGGTTACAATGTATTTGAATTAACAAAGGAATACGGACAAAAAATCCCATTTATTTCATCCGCAATTTCAGATGATGATTCCGACTCAGCGAAGGATATTGAGACAAAAATGATCGAGCTTGAGGCGGAAATTAAAGACCGTGAAGCCAAGATTACAAAGCTTGAAACGGAATTAGAGAGCAAGGATCAGGAAATTTCAAGAGCAGAACTTGAAAAGGAGCAACTTGAAGCGGAAATTGAAGAGCTGACCGCAATGAAAGAAGAGAATAAACGAGCCTTCAAGGATATAGTCAAAACATACGAAACGATCTCGGCAAAAAAGGCAGCTCCTATCCTTTCACAAATGAGTGAGACAGAAGCATTGGAAATATTAACGAATTTAAAGTCAGATAAACTTGCGGAAATTATGGAAAAAATGGAACCAGAGGATGCTGCAAGATATACGGAGCTTTTAACAGCTGATATTGAAGACAGTGAATAGGGAATCTATTCATTGAAGGGAGGTGAAAAAGTGGAAATTGCAAGTTTAGGGACAATCCATTCTCTTGTGTCGACAGCAGGAGGAAATGCAACGGATGCAGGTAAAGGCACTAATGGTTTTTCAACCGTATTTGCTAATTTGATGGCTGGAGCTTCACAGTCTTCTAATAGTCAGCCAGTTAATGAGCAAGTAAATGAACTTACAGTTGAAGAACTTGCTGGACTCGTTCAATTTTTGCAAATGAATGATATTCTAGAACTCGAAAATGGAAGCGATCTGTTAGGGAAAACAATGCTACAAAGTGATGTCGATGCTGTTTCTCTTATCCAAGAACAATTAAATATGTCTGCAGAAGAGCTGTTGCAGCTGTTAACTAAGCTTTACAATCAATTAACTTCTGCAAATGAAGATTTAACTGCTAAGGATTTATTAAATAAGATGGAGGGAGAAACTGCACACAAAGATTTGAATGAAGCGATTTTATCGCTATTAGAAGTAATCTCATCCCTGCAAATCCATAATGTAAAGCTCGTGCCTGATAAAGAATTTGGTCAAGCGATGAAGGCGGTAAAGCTTTTTGATCTATTAGCAGCACAACAAGATTCATTCGGAAATGAAACTAGACTAAGAGAGTTAATTAAGAGTATAAAAGAAAAGCTAGAATTAAAAATAACAACTCAACCATCAATCGCAAAGGAAGAGTATTTACAAAAAACATTTAATAATCTTGTTCAAGAAATGAACACAAAAAAACCCGTATTATCTGGTACTGAATACAGTACTGAGAATATGACAAAGGTCTTAACGAAAACGGATAGTGTTCATCCAGGATTTTTACAATTCCAACAGCTTTCAAAGCCTGAACAATTGACGCTGATGACAAGTGCACAAAGACCTGTATCTGCTGAACAATTAATTGAACAGTTTGAATCGATTCTCTCTAGAAGTAAATTTATAAATAGCGGCGGTACACAGAAGCTATTTATTAAATTAAATCCTGAGCATTTAGGTGCACTCAGAGTTGAATTAATTCAAAAGGATTCGATGATTATTGCAAGAATTCTAACCTCTACCTCCGTTGCCAAGGATATGATGGAATCACAGCTAAATGGATTAAAACATGCCTTTAGTTCTCAAAACATTCAAATTGAAAGAGTAGAAATCGCCCAACAGTTTACGAGTCAAGAACGTACGTTTAACCGTGAGCAGCAGCAACAACAAGAAAGACAACAGCCAAGGGAAGAACAAAAGGAACAGCAATCAAATGGTGATTTTACAAACTCATTTGAAGAAGCACTTCTTAATACTGAAGCTTAGGTGTGATATGAAATGACAAATACAATCGATTCTTCGTTGCTTCTATCTGAATATCAGAAAAAGCAGCGAAAAACAGGTTCAGACATTCTAGGTAAAGATGATTTTCTTAAAATATTAATGGTTCAGCTTCAAAACCAAGACCCTACGAATCCAATGCAGGATAAAGATTTTATTGCCCAAATGGCGACATTTTCTACATTAGAGCAAATAACGAATATGAGCAAGACGATGGAGAACTTTGTAAAAGTTCAAGAACAAAGTCAAATCATTGCATATAACCAATTTGTCGGAAAAGATGTTACTTGGCATAAGCTGACTCCATCCAAGGAGCAAGGTAAGGAACCTGTGATTGAAGAGGGAACAGGTCGAGTGGCTTCCGTTCAATTCAAAGATAATAGTGTCATCTTTATACTTGATGATGGAACAAAGCTTGAACCGGCTAATATCTCTCAAATCAATGAAACATCGAAAGAAAATGCGATGGTACAGGCAAGTATGATGATTGGCAAGAAAGTTACTTTCTTAGGTGAAGATAAGGAAGAAAAAACTGCAATTGTTAAATCAGTTTCATTCAAGGATGGGAAAACAGTTTTTCAATTAGAGGATGGAACGACAATCTCTTCATCGCAGATTACAAAAATTGAATAATACTTAGGAAGTGATTGAATGGATAAAATGATGTTTCATCCGATTCAATCAAAGGCCGTTAGTAAACCCAAACCAACTTCGGTTAATCAAATCCTTCAATCGAACAATAAATTTTCTGTTCATTTTCAACATGCATTACAAACGGACAGTAAATTAACTGTAAGCAAGCATGCGAAGGAGCGCCTGCTTCAAAGGGGAATACATATTAATGAGGCGCGCTGGAATCAGATTGAAGAAAAAGTTCAAGAAGCAAAAAACAAGGGTGTAAAGGAATCACTCGTACTGCTTAAGGATGCGGCATTAATTGTCAGTGCAAAAAACAATACGGTGATAACGGCAATGGATCGGGAAGAAGCCCGAACACAAATTTTTACCAATATCAATGGCACGATACTTTTAGATCAATAAATCGATGGCTGGACCTGTAAAAGGAAGCCATGGCTTGTGGAATGACTGAAGCAAGCCGTATATGAGAGGAGCAACTAATACATGCTACGTTCAATGTACTCAGGGATAAGCGGAATGAAAAACTTCCAAACAAAGCTAGACGTAATCGGTAATAATATTGCTAACGTAAATACTTACGGCTTTAAAAAAGGTCGTGTCACATTTAAAGATACAATGAACCAAATGGTTGCGGGTGCTAGTGCGGCAACAGACAATCGCGGTGGAACTAATCCAATGCAAATTGGGCTTGGCTCAGCATTAGCAACGATAGATACCATTCATACTGGTTCTAGTTTACAATCTACTGGTCGTGCACTTGATTTAGGAATTGATGGAGATGGATATTTTGTAGTTAAACAAGGTGATCAGATTTTATATACTAGAGCAGGAAATTTTTATGTTGATGATAATGGAACTCTAGTTAATTCAGATGGTCTTAAAGTACAAGCATATAAATCGGGGGTACTTGAAGATATTGTTGTAAATGTGAATGCTACATTACCTGCACTAGCAACTAATGAAATAAAATTAAATGGTAGTTTGCCAGATCCGTCAACGTTAAAACCTGGTGCAGGCAGTGATGTTCAACAGATGAAGATTGTTGATGAAAAAGGTGTTGAACATACTCTAGATTATCAATATGTTGTCGATGCTGCTGGGACTGGCTGGGAAGTTAAGATTACAAATCAAAAATCTACAACTGATCCAAAAGCGAGTATATCAGTTGCATTAGCATATGATGCAACAAATAAAACTTATACTGCACCTGCTGATATAGATTTAGCAACACTCGAGTTAACGGATGCAGGAACTGCTAAAATTAATGTTGATAAACTTAAACAAGATGGAGATTCAATCACAGCACAGGCTAATCCTAACGGGAATTTATCCGGAAAATTAGAAAGTTTTAATATTGGTCCTACTGGTGAAGTAAATGGTGTGTATTCAAATGGCCAGATTAGAAGCCTTGGAACAGTTGCACTCGCAAAATTCAGTAATACTTCAGGACTTCTAAAGGCGGGGAATAACTTATTCCAAGAAACAATTAACTCAGGAACTGCAAATATTAATGTTCCCGGCAGTGGCCGAGGATCAATTGCAGCGGGATCGCTAGAAATGTCCAACGTCGATCTTTCCGAAGAATTCACTGAAATGATCGTAACTCAACGTGGGTTCCAAGCGAACACACGTATCATCACAACATCTGATGAAATCCTGCAAGAGTTAGTAAACTTAAAACGATAGGCTAAGGGAGGGACAGGGTCAGAAGCATAAGCTTTTTGGCCCTGAATAAAACATTGATAAAGGTAACGCGTTTAAATGGGAAAGAGTTTGTATTAAATGCTGTTTTTATTGAAGTAGTCGAATCTTTTCCTGATACGACGATTACGCTAACGAATGGGCGGAAATATGTCGTGAAGGAATCAGAGGAAGCAGTCGTGAAGCTAGTAAAAGATTTCTATCAATCTGTAAGCCTTCTAGGGCATCAGCATGTGGGGGAAGATGAAGATGAAGAATAATAAGCTTGTAATGATTATGATAATTATGCTTGTTGCCATTACCCTAGTTGGTGCTGTTGCAGTTATTGTTGTCAAGCAGCTTAATAATGATGGTTCAGGTCCAAAAGAACCTTCGATTGATGAAGTTTTGGAAGCATCTGTTGATGTTCCGCAACTAACAACAAATTTAGCAAGCAATGATTTTATTCGTATTTCTTTCAAGATTCAAACTGATAACAAAAAAGCAAAAGAAGAATTAGAGAAAAGAGATTTTCAAGTAAAGGATATTATTATCCAAGAACTTTCAGAAATGACCGCTGAAGATATCCAGGGAAAAGAAGGTCAAATGAAGTTAAAAGAGGCATTAAAAGGGAAAATAAACGGCCTCATGCAAAAGGGCAAGGTTGAAGAGGTCTATATCACTGAATCTCTCCTCCAATAGCAAATAGTACCGATATGAGTGCATGCTTTATTCTGATATGATGTTGCATGGCGTTAAGAAATGCACAAGTTAATGAACGGCACAGCATTCGTGAAATGAGCCATAGTTTTTTACTGGAGGTGAGGGAACGTGTCCGGAGAAGTTTTATCACAAAATGAAATAGATGCCCTATTGTCTGCATTATCTACTGGTGAGATGGATGCAGACGAATTGAAGAAAGAACAAACCGAGAAGAAAGTAAAAGTGTACGATTTCAAACGAGCACTGCGATTTTCAAAAGATCAAATTAGAAGTTTAACAAGGATCCATGATAATTTTGCTCGTCTTTTGACGACATTCTTTTCTGCTCAATTAAGAACGTACGTCCAAATTACGGTTGCATCTGCCGACCAAATCCCGTACGAAGAATTTATTCGTTCCATTCCAAAAATGACCATTTTAAATGTGTTCGAAGTGCCGCCTTTGGATGGTAGAATTCTAATGGAGGTTAACCCGAACATTGCGTATGCATTGATGGATCGAATGATGGGTGGAAAAGGGACAAGCGTCAATAATGTTGAGAATTTAACAGAAATTGAAACGAAAATAATGTCTAATACGTTTGAACGTGCATTCGAAAACTATCTAGAGGCTTGGAGCACAATCGTTGAAATGGAACCCCTATTGACGGATTTTGAGGTAAATCCTCAATTCTTATCAATGGTTTCACCGAATGAAACTGTTGTTGTTATCTCGTTAAATACAACTATTGGCGAAACAAGCGGAATGATGAATATTTGTATACCGCATGTTGTTCTAGAACCAATTATTCCTATGCTATCTGCCCACTATTATATGCAGACAGATAAAAAGGATCGCGTACCAGAAGAAATAGAAAGATTAGAAAAACATATTCAAAATGCAGAAGTTTCAGTTGTCAGTGAACTTGGTAATTCAGAAATAAGCATCGAGGATTTCTTAATGTTAGATATAGGGGATGTAATTGAGTTGAACAAGCAAATTGAACAACCGCTCATTATTAAAGTAGGAGATATTCCGAAATTTATTGGACAACCAGGGAAAGTAAACAAAAAACTAGCCATTCAAGTATTGGATATAGTGAAAGGGGGAGACGACGATGATGAGCGGTGATATGCTTTCACAAGATGAAATCGATGCTCTATTACGTGGTGGTGATGATGAGGACACTGAAGAAATGATGGATGATTCCTTTGTTGTTGAAGATTATCTTTCAAGTATCGAGGAAGATGCTCTAGGAGAAATCGGAAATATTTCATTTGGCAGTTCAGCTACAGCTTTATCCACCTTACTAAATCAAAAAGTGGATATTACAACGCCGACAGTAACTGTCATCTCACAAAAAAAATTACAAGAGGAATTCCCTCATCCATATGTTGCGATTCAAGTTAGTTATACAGAAGGATTCTATGGAAGTAATTTATTAGTCATTAAACAAGAGGACGCAGCTATTATTGCAGATTTAATGCTGGGTGGGGATGGACAAAATCCATCTGATTTGATGGGGGAAATTCAGTTAAGTGCTGTTCAGGAAGCAATGAACCAAATGATGGGTTCAGCAGCAACTTCGATGTCAACCATTTTTAGCAAGAAGGTAGATATATCTCCACCAATGATAGATGTGTTGGATGTACAACAAGGGGCAGGGACCGATAAAATACCTGATGAAGATATTTTGGTGAAAATATCTTTCCGATTAAAAATTGGTGACTTAATTGATTCAAATATTATGCAGCTATTGCCGCTTCATTTTGCAAAAGGCCTAGTTGAAGAATTACTAAATCCTGGTGGTGCAGAATCAACTGATTCCAACGTAATAGATGAAGTTAACACACCTGCATATGCACAGCCAACGGAGCCAGATATTTCTTTTGATAAACAGCCTGCTGGACAGGATTACGGGTATAACCAGCCACAAAATATGCAGAATGAACCTGTGTATCAACAGGGCAGCTACCAACAGCAGCCAATGCCTGCTTATCAGCAAGCACCCTATGGCTATCAACCGTCATATCAGCAAGCTGGTCAGCATAGTGGACCACAGCATTTTGGCTCAGCTTTTCCGGAAGCACCAAAAGCGAATGTGCAGCCTGCAGTATTTTCAAATTTTGAGCCAGTTCATCTTCAAGAGTCTGAATCAAAGAATTTAAATATGCTACTCGACATTCCACTTCAAGTTACAGTGGAGCTTGGCAGAACAAAACGATCTGTGAAGGAAATTCTTGAGCTATCAGCGGGATCCATTATTGAACTTGATAAACTCGCAGGTGAGCCGGTAGATATCCTAGTAAATAACCGTCTAATTGCCCAAGGTGAGGTTGTCGTTATTGATGAAAACTTTGGAGTAAGGGTTACGGATATTATTAGTCAAAGTGATCGTTTAAAAAAACTTAGATAATGCATGGGGGTAATGAGAAATGGCGCAAAAAATTTTAATTGTTGATGATGCAGCATTTATGAGAATGATGATTAAAGACATTCTTACAAAAAATGGGTATGAAGTAGTTGGGGAAGCTGCTGATGGTGTACAAGCTGTGGATAAATATAAAGAATTTCAACCAGATTTAGTGACAATGGATATTACGATGCCTGAAATGGATGGAATTACAGCATTAAAAGAAATAAAGAAAATTAATCCTAATGCAAAAGTGCTTATGTGTTCTGCAATGGGCCAACAAGCAATGGTAATTGATGCTATTCAGGCTGGTGCAAAAGACTTTATTGTTAAACCTTTCCAGGCTGATCGTGTTATTGAAGCAATCTCGAAAACTTTAGGATAATAATCTATTGATTAGAGGGTGCAGAATATTGCAATATGTTAATCGGACTATTCTTTTGCTACTTATTATAGGTATTGCTCTGCTGGGCTTGGATGCACCAGCCTATGCAGAGCAATTAAACAATAGTGTGAGAGATTGTTTAGAACATCCAGACACATGCGGAGATGAACAAACGCCAAATAAACAGGAAGAGCAAGGTAATGCTGAGACTACAAAAGTTGGTATCAATGCGTGGGATATTATAAAAATGATATTTGCAACTGCTTTTGTTGTTGCACTCCTATATTTCTTACTTAAGTTTATTAATAAGAGAAGTAAAACGTATAAAAGCAGCAGGCTCATAGAAAATTTGGGAGGCACTGCACTTGGTACGAATCGATCTGTACAGCTAATAAAGGTTGGTAATCGTATCTTGGTCGTAGGTGTTGGTGAAAATATTCAGCTGTTAAAGGAACTTACGGACTCAGAGGAATGCAGTCAAATTATCTCAGACTACAATGATAAAATGGAACAGCTTGTACAACCAAGCGATATTGTGACAAAGGTACTTCAAAGAAGAAAAAAGAGTCAATCAAATGAAAACAAAGGGAACCAGTTTCAATCATTGCTTAAACAACAGCTAGATAACTTAACGACAGACAGGCAGAAATTATTTGACGAAATGGAGAAGAAAGGATCAGACGAGCGATGAATGAATTTATGGAGTTTTTTAATAATAGTTCGCCTGAGAATGTTTCGACTTCTGTAAAATTAGTTTTAATGCTGACTGTGTTGTCATTGGCACCTAGTATTCTCATATTAATGACTTGTTTTACAAGAATTGTCATTGTTCTCTCCTTTGTCAGAACGGCGCTTGCTACTCAGCAAATGCCTCCAAATCAAGTAATAATCGGATTATCTTTATTTTTAACCTTTTTTATCATGGCTCCGACTATGCAACAAGTGAATGAAGAAGCGTTAACACCGCTGTTTAATGAAGAAATCAATTTAGAGCAAGCATATGAGAAAGCTTCCGTTCCATTTAAAGAATTTATGAGTGCGCATACGAGACAAAAGGATTTAGCTTTGTTTCTGGAGTATTCCAAGGCAGAGCCGCCAAAATCAGTCGAAGACATTCCATTAACTTCACTAGTACCGGCCTTTGCTATTAGTGAAATTAAAACCGCATTCCAAATCGGATTTATGATATTTATACCTTTTCTCGTCATTGATATGGTAGTGGCAAGTATCCTCATGTCAATGGGGATGATGATGCTTCCTCCAGTAATGATTTCATTGCCTTTTAAAATCTTGTTATTTGTCCTTGTTGATGGATGGTATCTCGTCGTAAAATCTCTTTTACAAAGCTTTTAAGCAGGTGAATATATAAAATGACTCCTGAAACAGTTATTTCAATTGCAGAACGTGGCATTATGACTGTATTACTGATTTGTGGACCATTATTGCTGCTGGCACTTGTTGTCGGATTAATTGTCAGTATTTTTCAGGCAACAACGCAAATTCAAGAGCAAACATTAGCGTTCATACCCAAGATTGTTGCTGTTCTTGCGGGACTTGTGTTTTTTGGACCATGGATGCTAAGTCATATGCTTTCTTATGCAGGTGAAATTTTTTCAAACTTAACGAGGTTTGTGGGTTGATGATATGGTAGACTTAATACCCGCTTTTCCAGCTTTTTTACTAGTGTTTGTGAGGGTAACATCTTTTTTTCTGATGATGCCCCTTTTTTCATACCGTTCCATTCCAGTAGCGGCGAAAATCGGATTAGGCTTTTTTATGGCAGTTATCGTGGTTGTTACTCTTGATGCACCAACGCTGGAAATTGATCATAATTATTTTTTATTAATTATTAAAGAAGCACTAGTTGGTTTATTCATTGGATTTATCGCTTATTTAATTTTATCTGCTATCCAAATTGCAGGTGGCTTTATTGATTTTCAAATGGGATTCGCCATTGCAAATGTGATCGATCCGCAGACGGGTGCACAAAGTCCTTTAATGGGTCAATATCTATATACAATTGGACTCTTTTTTTTACTGACAGTAAACGGCCATCATCTTATGCTAGATGGAGTGTTTTACAGTTATGAGTTTATCCCTTTAGATCAGCCATGGATTCCTTTTGGGGATGAAAATATGGTTGAATATGTAATTAAAGCATTTAATTCGATGTTCATTATTGCTTTTCAAATGTCGATTCCTGTTGTTGGAAGTCTATTTTTAGTCGATATTGCTTTAGGAATTGTTGCGAGAACGGTTCCACAGCTTAATGTTTTTGTTGTCGGACTTCCTTTGAAAATAGGAGTGAGTTTCCTCGTACTCATTGCGGTGATGAGTGTGATGCTGTTTACTGTTTCACATTTATTTGAAACGATGTTAAATACGATGCGCGGTCTCATGGACATTATTGGGGGAACAAGCAGATGAAATTATTGTTAACGTTAGATTTGCAGCTTTTTTCAGGTGAAAAGACAGAAAAAGCAACCCCAAAGAAGAGACAGGATTCTCGTAAAAAAGGACAAGTTGCCAAAAGCCAAGATGTGAATACGGCAATTAGTTTACTTGCTGTCTTTCTCTTTTTCCTATTTGCAGGTTCCTATATGAAAGATATTGTTTTGTATGTGATGAGGCACGGCTTTCAGGAATTTATGCTTACAGAGTTAACGGAAGCAAATATTCAGTCGGTTTTTCTTTCCATATTGAAAGAGCTTGTATTCCTTTTAGGACCGATTATGTTTGTTGCGTTAATTGCAGGAGTAGCGTCGAATTATATGCAAGTTGGGATTTTATTTTCGACGGAAGTCATCCAGCCAAAGCTTGAAAAACTGGATCCGATCAAAGGCTTTAAACGGATTTTTGCCCTTAGAGCCCTTGTTGAGCTTTTAAAATCAATGCTAAAAATAGGATTTGTCGGTCTTGTTACATTTCTTGTTTTATGGGGCAGTATTGATGAAATCTTAATTTTGTCGCAAAAGCCTGTTGGAGCAGCATTAGCGACAATAGGAAACTTGACTATAAAGATGGGATTATTTGCATCAGGTGCGTTATTGTTTCTATCTTTATTAGATTATCTATATCAAAAATATGATTTTGAAAAGAATATCCGAATGTCGAAGCAAGATATAAAAGACGAGTATAAAAATATTGAGGGGGATCCCCTCATTAAATCGAAAATAAAGCAAAGGCAACGGGAAATGGCGATGAGACGAATGATGCAGGAAGTTCCCAACGCCGATGTGGTCATCACGAATCCAACTCACTTCGCTGTTGCTTTAAAATATGATGAAACAAAATCGGATGCACCATATGTTGTTGCAAAAGGGGTAGATTTTGTTGCCCAAAAAATAAAACTAATTGCGAAAGAAAAAGATATTATTACAGTAGAAAATAGGCCTCTTGCGAGAGCTTTATATAGCCAGGCAGACATCGGAGACGCGATTCCAGAGGAATTCTTCAAAGCCGTTGCTGAAATTCTTGCCTATGTATACAGAACTAAGAAGAAAATCTAATAATATTGAAGTTTAATAGTGTCTAGGCACTTACGCTTTTCTAATAGGAGAGGAAATATATGTCAGCAAGAGACTTATCGGTTTTGGTAAGTGTAATCTTAATCGTGGCCATGTTAATTATTCCATTTCCAACATGGCTGCTGAGTATACTCATTTTAATTAATATTACTTTGGCTCTCCTGGTTTTATTAACGACGATGAACATGCGTGAGCCGCTTGAATTTTCAATTTTTCCATCATTATTACTATTATTGACATTATTTCGACTTGGCTTGAATGTTTCCACAACGCGTTCTATCCTTTCAACAGGAGAAGCTGGGGGTGTCGTTCATACCTTTGGTACCTTCGTTGTTGGCGGAAATATTATTGTTGGACTTGTTGTGTTTTTAATTCTTATTATTATTCAATTTATCGTTATTACAAAAGGGGCTGAGCGTGTATCAGAAGTTGCTGCGAGATTTACGCTTGATGCGATGCCGGGGAAGCAAATGAGTATTGACGCTGATCTAAATGCTGGCATGATATCAGAGCAGCAAGCACGTGAACGCCGTGAAAAAGTTAGCAGAGAAGCTGATTTCTATGGTTCGATGGACGGTGCGAGTAAATTTGTAAAAGGGGATGCGATTGCTGGGATCATTATCGTCCTTATCAATTTAATTTTCGGAATTGTTATCGGGATGATGCAGCTAGGATTATCATTTGCTGATGCTGCCACGCATTTTTCGCTTTTAACTGTTGGTGACGGGCTTGTCAGCCAAATCCCCGCACTCTTGATTTCTACTGCGACAGGGATCGTTGTAACAAGAGCCGCATCTGAGGGAAATCTTGGTTCAGATATCACCGCTCAATTATTTGCCTTTCCAAAGATGCTTTATGTTACCGGAGCTACTATCTTTTTACTTGGCTTGTTTACGCCAATAAGTAATTTTCTTACTTTCCCAATTGCCGCACTGCTAGGATTTGGCGGATATATGATTTCTCGAACGCCTGAGCCAGATAAAGAACAGTTACAGGAACTAGAGGAAGAGATTGAAACAGGAGAAATGAAAAGTCCTGAAAGTGTTGTTAGTTTATTAAATGTCGACCCGATTGAGTTTGAATTTGGCTATGGACTTATTCCGTTAGCCGATGCAAATCAGGGCGGCGATCTTCTTGATCGGATTGTAATGATTAGAAGACAGCTTGCGATCGAGCTCGGTCTTGTTATCCCTGTTGTCAGGATACGAGATAATATCCAGCTTCAGCCGAACGAGTATCGATTGAAAATTAAAGGGAATGAAATGGCACGTGGAGAGCTTCTGCTTGATCATTACTTAGCAATGAGTCCTGGAATTGAAGATGATTCTATTGAAGGTATTGATAC
This sequence comes from Cytobacillus solani, assembly GCF_006704205.1. Taxonomy (NCBI): domain Bacteria; kingdom Bacillati; phylum Bacillota; class Bacilli; order Caryophanales; family Bacillaceae; genus Cytobacillus; species Cytobacillus solani. The sequence continues at coordinate 4,927,561 of NZ_CP041305.1, read as the reverse complement.
AGTTGAACCATCCTTTGGATTGCCTGCAAAGTGGATAACTGAGGATATGAAGGAACAGGCAGAAATATTTGGCTATACGGTAGTTGATCCACCGTCAGTTGTGTCTACCCATATTACTGAGGTTATCAAAGGAAATGCTCACGAGCTTCTTGGAAGACAAGAAACAAAACAGCTGATCGATCATTTAAATGAAAGTTATCCAATTTTAGTTGAGGAGGTTACACCAAATCCTTTATCAGTAGGAGAAGTACAGAAAGTGCTTGCCAAGCTGTTAAAAGAAAATGTTTCTGTTCGTAATCTGCCGATTATTTTTGAAACGTTAGCTGATTTTGGCAAAGTGACAAGCGATACGGATTTGCTTACGGAATATGTTCGTCAAGCATTGGCGCGGCAAATTACGAATCAATTTTCCCATGCAGGTGATTCGCTAAAAGTTGTCACTCTTTCAGGGAAAGTGGAGAAGCTAATTGCAGATGGAATTCAGCAGACAGAGCACGGCAATTATTTATCCATTGATCCGACCATTTCGCAGGGTATACTTGAATCAATCGCATCACAAGTGGAACAATTATCACTCATTGAACAAACACCTATTGTCTTATGTTCTCCTGCTGTCAGAATGTATGTAAGACAATTAACAGAGCGTTATTTTTCGCAAATACCTATTTTATCTTATAACGAGCTTGAGGCAAACGTAGAGGTACAGAGTGTTGGGGTGGTGAATGTAGATTGAAGGTAAAAAAATATGTGGCAGCTAATATGACTGAAGCCATGAAGAAAATCCGAGCTGAGCTAGGAAATGATGCAGTCATATTAAACTCGAAAATTGCTCATACCGGCGGATTTTTAGGTTTGTTTAAGAAGCGTACGATTGAGGTTATTGCAGCAGCTGATCCGAAGCCAAAATATCAGCAAATGCCAATAGTAAAGCAAAAGCAAATGTTTTCATCTAAAATAGAACAAAGTGATGAAGCGAGGAAGGAGGTTCTACAGAATATGAGTTCTGTAGAACAAAAACCTTCTGGTGAAATAATTAAAGAATTAAATGAGCTAAAAGCATTATTAAAGAGTATTCCCTCAGGATCGATTAGTGCAACACCTTCATTTCCAGCCCATCTTCAATTGATGGACAAGCTATTAAAGGAACAAGAAATTGATGCATACATTCAGGAATCAATTCTAAGTTCGTTGCTTGAGAAATGGTATGTGGAAGGTGCAAGTGCTTCAATTGAACAGGTGTATTCTTGGCTTGAAAAAGAAATGGTTAAACGTATTTCGAACATTCCATTTGGAGGAATTTCTTTTTCTAAAAAATATATCAATGTTGTCGGTCCTACTGGTGTTGGAAAAACGACAACACTTGCAAAAATTGCAGCTGAATGTGTAATCACACATAAGAAAAAAGTTGCTTTTATTACGACAGACACATATAGAATTGCAGCAATTGATCAGCTAAAAACATATGCAAAAATACTTAATGTTCCATTAGAGGTTTGCTATTCCATTGATGATTTTAAAAAGGCTGTACAAACCTTCCATGATTTTGATCTTGTACTTATTGATACAGCGGGGAGAAACTTTAGAAACAAGCAATATGTAGAAGATTTAAAACAAGTAATCGATTTTGATAATGACATGGAAACTTATTTAGTTCTTTCATTAACTTCAAAGCAAAGAGATATGGAAGATATATTTACTCAATTTTCAAGTATAAACCTTGATAAATTTATTTTTACAAAAGCAGATGAAACGTCTAGCTATGGAGCAATGTACAACATGATTAATAAATACAACAAGGGTGTAGCATACATGACAAACGGTCAAAATGTTCCAGATGATATGGTAGCTGTTAGTCCAAATAATATTGCGAAATCGATTATTGGGGTCAATTAGGATGAAGGATCAAGCTGAAGAACTAAGAATAAAACTTAAGGTGGCAGCAGAGGGGAAATCTCCCAAAACAGTGGCTGTTGTTAGTGGAAAAGGGGGAGTTGGGAAGTCCAATCTTTCATTGAGCTTTTCCATTTCACTGGCCACAAAAGGGAATAGAGTATTATTGTTTGACATGGATTTGGGAATGGGGAACCTTGACATCTTAATGGGAAATACATCTGAACTTTCGATTGTCGATTTTTTTGAAGGCTCAATATCTTTAAAAGATGCGGTGATGGATGGTCCGAAAGGGCTGAAATATATTGCCGGCGGATCTGGTCTTTCACATTTAGTCGGACTTGATGTGGGATTAGTTGATAAGTTTGTAAAAGAACTAACAGTCATTTTCAAAGAATATGATTATGTCATTTTTGACATGGGGGCTGGGATTACGGATGGGACTTTGAAATTTATTCTATCTGTTCAAGAAATCGTTGTAATTACAACTCCAGAACCAACAGCAATGACAGATGCTTATGCTATGATGAAACATATACATTTAATGGATTCTACTATTCCTTTTTATGTAGTTATTAACCGGGTGCAGTCTGAAAAGGAAGGCAAGCAGACATTTACCCGTCTCTCAAAGGTTGTAAAAAGTTTTCTTGATCGAGAGATTATCTGTCTTGGCACAGTCCCAGATGACCGTGTTATTCAGCAAGCAGTAAGAAGTCAAATCCCATTTATCCTTTATAATGAAAAGGCACAAGCTTCAAGAGCTTTAAAGGATATTTCTAACAAGTATACACGAGGACAATTCACTCAGGAACCAACTTCAAATAATTCGCGTCACTTTGTATCAAAACTAAAGCAATTTCTCTTTGAAAGGTAGGGGATCAGGCATGTCGAAAGTTAATGTGCTGGTAGTGGATGATTCGGCCTTTATGAGAAAACTTATTTCTAATTTTTTATCTGAGGATCCACGAATCCAGGTAGTTGGTTCAGCTAGAAATGGGAAAGATGGCATTGAAAAGTTAAAAGAATTAAAACCTGATGTTATCACAATGGATGTTGAAATGCCTGTTTTAAATGGTATTGAGGCATTAAAAATAATAATGAAGGATTTTCCTGTCCCTGTCATTATGCTGTCAAGTACAACGAAAGAGGGAGCGGAAAATACGATAGCCGCAATTCAATCAGGTGCGATTGATTTTATCGCAAAGCCTTCAGGTGCGATATCCCTTGATTTACATAAAATTAAGGAGGAACTAGTCCGGAAGGTACTGTCAGCTAGCAAAGTAAGCCGTAAGCAATTGATAAAAATATCATCAGACAAATATTTATCTACTACTCAGGCCGAAAGTTATAGTAAAATAGAACCAAAGGACGAGTCTCGAGTAAATACACCTGTTACTAAAGGGCTGGGACTATCTAAGAAGATAATATGTATAGGCACTTCCACAGGTGGGCCAAGGGCTCTTCAAAATGTTCTAACAAGATTGCCAGCTAGCCTTGATTCGGCTGTACTTATCGTTCAGCACATGCCTGCAGGGTTTACAAAATCTTTGGCTACAAGGTTAGATTCACTTTGTGCAATTTCCGTAAAAGAAGCATGCGATGGGGATATTGTAGAAAAGGGAACAGCATACATTGCACCAGGCGGCTATCATATGAGAACGAAACAAGTAGGCCCGAATTTAGTTATATGCCTTGACCAATCAGAAGCAAGAAATGGGCATAGACCAGCAGTTGATGTATTGTTTGAATCAGTAAGCGAGATAAATCACTATACGAAAGTAGCAGTGATCATGACTGGCATGGGTTCAGATGGCTCGAAAGGGTTGGTCGCTTTGAAGAAAAATGGGTCAGTGAAAGCAATTGCCGAGTCTCAGGAAACCTCTATCGTTTTTGGAATGCCTAAAGCTGCAATAGCTACTAATTTAGTTGATGAAGTTCAAGATGTTGAGAAGATAGCACAAACTATTTTGAAATTTGTTTAATGCTTAAGGGGTGTGGGCCACATGGATATGAATCAATATTTAGAAGTTTTTATAGAAGAAAGTAAAGAACATTTGCAAGCATGTAATGAACAGCTTCTTGAATTGGAGAAGAATCCGGAGGATATTACAATTGTAAATGAAATTTTCCGTTCTGCCCATACATTAAAAGGAATGTCTGCAACGATGGGATATGAGGATTTAGCGAAGCTTACCCATCAAATGGAGAATGTCCTGGATGCTATACGTAATCATAAGCTTAAATTCAATCCAGAAATATTGGATGTTGTTTTTCTGGCTGTGGATGATCTTGAAGCAATGGTGCAATCGATAGCTGAAGGCGGAGATGGAAAAAGAGATGTTTCAGACGTTGTCGGTAAATTATTGCTAATTGAAAAAGGGGAGAGCCCTGTCCAATCTGAAGCAAAATCAGAAGTTGCTGCCGCAGCTGCAGAACCTTTACACGCGGCAAAAAGCCATTATGATGAGTTTGAATTTACTGTTCTTCAGCAATCAAAAGAACAAGGCTTCGATACGTTTGAAATTACTGTTGCTTTAAGAGAAGATTGTCTTCTAAAAGCAGCAAGAGTATTTATGATCTTTGAAATCTTAGAGAAGATCGGTGAGGTCATTAAATCCAATCCATCAGTAGATCAGCTTGAGGAAGAGCAATTTGATCACGAATTTACAGTAACAATCGTTTCGAAGGAAATGAAAGATGATATTCAAAAGAAATTAATGAAAGTTTCTGAGGTTGAAAAGGTAGACGTAAATCCAATTTCTTTAGATGAACTCCGACAATATGAAGAAGAAGTGGAAATTATTCAAACAACAGTAAGTGAAGCGCCAGCAAATGAAATGGTGAAAAATGCTGATACTCCAAATAAGCAAGAGGATAAGAAGGCTACTTCATCTGCAAAGCAAGCAAGCAGTAAAACGATTCGTGTAAATATTGAAAGATTGGATATTTTAATGAATTTGTTCGAAGAATTAGTCATTGATAGAGGACGATTAGAACAAATTTCAAGAGATTTAAACAATCAAGAATTACATGAGACGGTTGAACGTATGTCAAGAGTAACGGGTGATTTGCAAAATATTATCCTTAATATGCGCATGGTTCCAGTTGAAACGGTCTTTAATCGCTTCCCACGTATGGTTCGTCAATTGGCACGTGATTTAAATAAGAAAATCAATCTTGAAATTATCGGTGCGGAAACTGAGCTAGACCGTACAGTTATTGATGAAATTGGTGATCCACTTGTACATTTAATTAGAAATGCTCTTGATCATGGTGTCGAAACACCAGAGACGAGAAAAGCAAATGGAAAGAATGAAGAAGGAACGGTCGTACTTAAGGCCTATCATAGCGGAAATCATGTATTTATTGAAATCGAAGATGATGGTGCAGGTATTAGCAGAGATAAAGTTCTAGCCAAGGCGTTAAGTAAAGGGATTGTTACTGAGCAAGCCGCTGCATCAATGACAGATAATCAAGTATACGAGTTAATTTTAGCATCAGGCTTTTCTACTGCAGAAAAAATATCGGATGTTTCCGGTCGTGGCGTTGGATTGGACGTTGTAAAAAGTACGATTGAATCTTTAGGCGGAACGATTTCAATTGAATCGAAACTTGGTCATGGATCAGTGTTCTCAATTCAACTGCCTTTAACTTTATCGATTATTTCGGTAATGCTTACTGAGATTCAGCAGGAGAAATTTGCAATCCCTCTATCGTCTATTATCGAAACGGCGATTGTAAAAAAAGAAGATATACTCAATGCTCATAATCAGAGAGTAATAGATTTCAGAGGAAAAGTGGTTCCATTATTATTCCTAAAAGATGTGTTTGAAGTTCCTGTCTTTGAAGAAGAGGATGATTTCTATTCTGTTGTCATAGTAAGAAAAGGCGATAAAATGGCAGGACTTGTTGTTGACTCCTTTATTGGGCAGCAAGAAGTCGTCTTAAAATCGTTAGGGAATTATTTAATGAATGTATTTGCGATTTCTGGTGCTACAATTTTAGGTAATGGACAAGTAGCCTTAATTGTTGACTGTAATGCATTAATTAAATAGTTGAAGCTTCTAAAACAATGATGCCGTTAGCTGCTATAATGGTAAACGGCTTCTCGAAATTTTACAGTCTAGTAAAGAGGTGTCAAAGATGACTGATACGTTAGCTGCAGATGTTAAATTAATCGTCTTTCAATTAAAGGATAAAGAATATGCGATTCCAGTTAATCAAGTTCAAGGAATTGAAAAGGTTGAACATATTACTAGGGTTCCACGAACAGAAAAATTTATTAAAGGTGTAATTAATCTTCGAGGTGTGATTACACCGATCATTGATCTTCGAAGCAGATTTGGTCTTGAAGAAGAGAATTTCACTGATAGTACTCGTGTTATTATTGTATCTGTTAATGATCTAGAAGTTGGTTTTGTTGTAGATTTAGCTAATGATGTGATTGATATTCCTGTTTCTTCAATTGAGCCGCCGCCAGATGTGGTTGGGGTTAAAGAAGTTGAATATATTAATGGTGTTGCGAAGATCGGCAAAAGATTACTGATACTTATTGATTTAGAAATGATATTGGGCACGGAGCAATTTAGCTCTACTAGAAATGAAGGATAAACAAATGAGTTTTATTGAAAAGATTTCATCCATTCATCTCGATATATTAAAGGAAATTGGCAATATTGGTGCAGGTCATGCAGCGACTGCTTTATCAAAATTATTAAACAAGAAAATTGATATGAAAGTTCCTAATGTACAAATTGTTTCATTTGACGAGATGATGAATATGGCAGGAGGAGCTGAAAATGTTGTCGCTGGTGTTTTTCTGAGAATCGAGGGTGAAGCTCCAGGGAGCATGTTTTTTGTTTTGCCGGTCGAACAGGCGACAAGCTTTATTAGGGAAATGATCGGGGATGAAAGTTTTTCCCTCGAGTCTCCTCCATATAGTGAAATTGGGTTATCAGCTTTACAGGAGTTAGGGAATATTCTTTCAGGATCCTATTTATCATCTTTATCAGATTTTACAAATTTATCTTTGTATCCTTCTGTTCCGGCATTAAGTATTGATATGGTTGGAGCGATCATTAGCTACGGCTTAATAGAATTATCACATGTAAGTGACTATGCGATTGTCATAGATACAGCCTTAAATGAAGATGAGGATGAAAACACAGAATATGTGAAGGGACATTTTTTCCTTTTGCCGGATCCAGATTCTTTTCAAATTATTTTTAAATCTCTAGGAGTTCCGCATAATGATTGAAAGTAAAACCATTATTAAAGTCGGAATTGCTGATATGAATATAGTTAAAACGCCAGATATCATTCGCACATCAGGTTTAGGATCCTGTGTAGGTGTTGTTATATATGATCAAACAAGAGAAGTTGCTGGACTTGCTCATGTGATGCTACCAGACTCTTCTCTTGCTAAGTCAGGTGTCTTGAACATCGCAAAGTATGCTGATACAGCTATAAAAGATCTTGTTTCAAAGTTAATTCGTCATGGAGCACGAGCCAATTTTTTAAAGGCGAAAATTGCTGGTGGAGCACAAATGTTTCAATTTTCGAGTGGCAGTGATATGATGCGTATCGGCCCTAGAAACGTAGAAGCTGTTAAATTAGAACTAGCTGCTTTAAATATTGCAATTGTTGCAGCAGATGTTGGCGGAAATAGCGGAAGGACCATTGAATTTAATCCACAAAACTGCATCTTACATATCCGGACAGTGAATAAAGGCATTCAGGAACTATAAGGACAAGAAACGATTTCAGCCTCTTTCTGAATGAAAGGGCTGTTTTCCTTTTTTTGACCTTTATTAAGGGAATCAGTGTCTATTTTGTTCATATTTTTTTTGATATACTATTATGTAGTAACGAAAAATGTAAACGTTTGAGGAGGATGACCATATGGCACATCAAATGACGGAAGAACAAACGTATTGGCAAAGTTGGGTCACTTCTCGTGATGCTCAAGCGGGAAATTTCCTCGTTCAAAAATATTTACCTCTTGTAAGCTATCATGTCCAGCGAATTTCCGTGAATCTGCCGAGAAATGTTTCAAGAGATGATTTGCGAAGTCTAGGCTTGATGGGTTTATATGATGCTTTGGAAAAATTTGAACCCAATCGTGATTTGAAGTTTGATACGTATGCTTCTTTTAGAATTCGCGGCGCCATCCTCGATGGTTTACGAAAAGAAGATTGGCTTCCTCGAAATACAAGGGAAAAGGCAAAAAAGATTGAGGCAGCAATTGAAAAGCTTGAACAGCGGCTTGCACGAAAGGTAACCATCCAAGAAATATCCTTAGAGGTAAATATGACAGAAGAAGAGGTCCATTCAGTCATGAATGAACATTTTTTTGCAAATGTCCTTTCGATTGATGAAAAACCAAGTGATCAAGATGACAAAGACGGACAGTCTTTTATTATTAAAGATGAAAGTACAGAAATGCCTGAAGAGAAATTAATTAAAGATGAAATGATTGCTGAAATGGTGAATTTAATTTCGCAATTAAATGAGAAGGAACAATTAGTGGTCAGCTTATTTTATAAAGAAGAATTGACCCTAACTGAGATAGGACAAGTCATGAATCTTTCAACATCTAGAATTTCTCAAATTCATTCCAAAGCGATTTTTAAATTACGTCATGCATTGGAAAAGGTCTTTTAAATTCTTAGGGAAAGTGGCGATGACGAATGGCAAAGCTATTCCGTGTTTTGATTGAAAAGAATCGGTTATCCGCGAAAATTGAATTAATTGAAAAGTCAGAAGAGGATCTATCATTAACCTATGAAGAGCTTATTCGTTTCCTAAATGAAGAGAAAATTATTTTTGGTATTAAAGAGGATGTAGTCAAAGAGATTAGCACCCAACCATTATCTATTTCTTATCCAATTATTATTGCTGAGGGATTTCCGCCAAAAGAAGGCGTAGATGCTTACCTGCTGGATGAAGTCCAAAGTGAAAAGCGTGAGAAAAGAGAAAAATTTAATTTTCGTAATGTAATTCAAATACCTTCTGTGAAGGCTGGGCAAACACTAGCGACTATTATACCGCCAACACCTGGGACAACTGGTACGGATGTAACAGGACGGATGATACCTGCCAAGAATGGAAAACCACTGAAAATCCGACCTGGAAAAAATGTTATATTGAATGGTTCAACATTCTATTCAACATCTGATGGACAATTAAGCCTCACAGATAAAATGATTTCGGTAAATCCTGTTTATGAAGTGAATGGGGATCTAGACCTAAAAACAGGAAATATTGATTTTATTGGGAATGTTGTTATTAGAGGAAATGTTCCTAGCGGATACGAGGTGAAGGCTGGAGGAGATATTAAAATTTTTGGATTAGTAGAGGCGGCCGCTATTTATGCGGAAGGAAATATCGTTATTTCTGGTGGTGTTTCTGGTAGTCATAAAGGTTCTCTAATTGCCAATGGCAATATTCAAGCAGCCTATTTGAATCAAGCCGATGTTCAGGCTGAACAAGATGTTTTTGTGGAAAATTCCATTCTACATAGCAAAATTCAAGCAGGTGGTTCATTATACTGTAGAAAAGCACTGATCATTGGTGGTGTTTTATCTGTAGGCAGGGATCTTCATATAAAGGAAGTTGGAAATAGGTTATTTACCAAAACTGATATTCGTGCTGGTGCTGATTTACAGTTAGTAGAAAAGGAAAACGAGCTTCACAAAGAAAAGAAAGAATTAAATGAAAACCTTAAAAAATTGATTAATATTGAACAAAAACTGCTGCAAATAGGAAAAATAAAAGGTGCTCTTTCAGAAGAGCATAAGGCAATCATTCTTAAGCAAAGAGTTACTAAAGATCACATTAACCAAAGGCTAAAAGAAATTGATGAGGAAATTGAAAGGCTAGCAATTGAAATGAACGAGAAACACGATTCATCGATATACATATACGAGAATGTTTTTCCAAATACAACTTTGCACTTCGGAAAGTATGCTATGCAAATTCAGAAAAAACATACAAATTGCCGTTATTATTTCTCAAATGGTGAAATTGTTTCCGAATCATGCATATCAAATAAGTTGCTTTTACAAAGTACATAACAAGGGTGAAAGTGTATGAGCTTAAAATCTGTTGAGATGCAAATAGCTTTGCCTAGAACAATTGAAGCAGGTAAAATACAAGAGCAGCTGCAGCAGCGTGGACAAAACATGAATGATATTGGCGTACAACAAACGCAAAAGGAAGAAGAGAAAAAAAGAAGTACAGTTATCAAGCAAGAGCAAAAAGGCAATGTTAAACTTTCACAAAAGCAACAAGAGAACCAGCAAGGTACAAATGGACAACAAGAAAATGAAGAGCAGAAGGAAGAGAAAGAAAAAAAACAGAAAGAATATCACCCATATAAAGGGACATTAATCGATTTTAGTGGATAGAGGGATTGTATGACCACTTTTTTGTTATTATTTAGTTTGTTTTTAAATGTTTTAGCTATCTTCGCAATTATCATCTTATTTCTTCGCCAAAATCGTCTGTTACAGGTGGAAAGAAAGCAAGAGAAAATGATTTCTGATATGGAAGAGGTAATATCTACCTACTTGCTGCAAATGAAAGAAGAAAACGAAGCATTTATTGAAAGAGTAAAGAATATGGAGCTTGGATCTGCTCCAATAAATGAAATCGATTCGAAAAAAAATAATTCTTATAACGAGGCAAAAGATAGAGGCAACAGGGCAATTCAAGAGGAAGATTCTAATAAAATACATCTCCAAAGCCGAATCGGAAAAGTTACTGCATTTAAAGCAGCAAGTGTTTATAAACAAAATGCACATGCAGCTGCCATGGATATAGATAGTAAGGCTCAAAAAAAAAATGAAGATCATTCTGTGAAATTGCCCTCACTTGAGAAAAATGATGATGAAATCCTAAAAAATATGAAAGTAACTTTTAATTCAACAAACCATTTACAAGAGGATTCGTTATTACAGCAAGTACTCGACTTGAAAGAACAAGGATTTACGGAAGATAAAATAGCACAAAAACTGAATAAAGGTAAAACAGAGATTGAACTGTTGTTAAAATTCCAAAGCAATCAATAGAAAAAACTTGAATGTATATTATTATTATGATATATTAACAAATGGTGTTAATACACACGCTTATTGATTTAATCGGATGGTGCTGGAAAGTCAGTTTCTGATTAAAAATGATCTAAGCGGAGGAAATCAAACCATTAGGAGGAAACACACATGTCAGTAATTTCAATGAAGCAATTGCTTGAAGCTGGTGTACATTTTGGACACCAAACTCGCCGTTGGAACCCTAAAATGAAAAAATATATTTTTACAGAGCGTAACGGCATCTACATCATCGACCTTCAAAAAACAGTTAAAAAGGTTGAAGAAGCTTATAACTTTGTTAAGGAACTTGCTGGTAACGGCGGTACGATCCTTTTCGTAGGAACAAAGAAGCAAGCACAAGACTCTGTTAAAGAAGAAGCTATCCGTTCTGGTCAGTACTATGTTAACCAACGCTGGTTAGGTGGTACATTAACAAACTTTGAAACAATCCAAAAGCGTATTTCACGTCTAAAAGATATCGAAAGAATGTCTGAAGATGGTACTTTCGAAGTGCTTCCTAAAAAAGAAGTTGTTCAATTGAAAAAAGAGCAAGAGCGCTTAGAAAAATTCTTAGGCGGAATCAAAGATATGAAGGGTCTTCCTGACGCTTTATTTATCATCGATCCTCGTAAAGAGCGCATTGCTGTTGCAGAAGCACATAAATTAAACATTCCGATCGTTGGTATCGTTGATACAAACTGTGATCCAGATGAAATCGATGTTGTTATCCCTGCAAATGATGATGCAATTCGTGCTGTTAAACTATTAACAGGTAAAATGGCAGATGCGATTCTTGAAGCAAAACAAGGTGAAGAAGTAACAACTGCTTAAGTTGGACATTGAAAAAGGTGATAAGAGGGAGCCCCTTTATCACCTTTTTTTAAAGAATAAGCAAAAGACAGTTTTTTGGTCATGTATATTTGGTAATGATATAACTACATATTCAATTATAAGGAGGATTTCATAATGGCAATTACTGCACAAATGGTTAAGGAACTACGCGAAAAAACAGGCGCAGGTATGATGGATTGTAAAAAAGCGCTTCAAGAAACTGATGGTGATTTGGAAAAAGCAATCGATTTTCTTCGTGAAAAAGGAATCGCTAAGGCTGCTAAAAAAGGTGACCGTATTGCTGCGGAAGGGCTAACTTCTGTTAAAGTTGAAGGGAATTCTGCGGTTATTCTTGAAGTAAACTCTGAAACAGATTTCGTTTCAAAAAATGAAGGATTCCAAACTTTAGTTAAGGAATTAGCAGATCACTTACTTGCAAATAAACCAGCATCTGTTGAAGAAGCTGCTGCTCAAACAATGGCAAATGGGGCTACTGTTGAAGCTCACATTAATGCTGCTATTGCGAAAATTGGTGAAAAACTAAGCTTGCGTCGTTTTGAAGTGAAAACAAAGGCAGATAATGATGCTTTTGGTGCATACTTACACATGGGTGGACGTATTGGCGTATTAACAGTACTTGAAGGAACAACTGATGAGGATGCTGCGAAAGACGTGTCTATGCATATCGCTGCACTTAATCCTAAATATGTTTCTCGTGACGAAGTTTCTCAAGAAGAAGTTGAGCGTGAGCGTGAAGTTTTAACTCAACAAGCTCTTAACGAAGGAAAACCTGAAAATATCGTTGCGAAAATGGTTGAAGGCCGTCTAAGCAAATATTTTGAGGATGTTTGTGTAAACGATCAAGCTTTCGTTAAGAACCCTGATCAAAAGGTTGGGAAATTCGTTGAATCAAAAGGCGGGAAAATCCGTGAGTTTGTACGCTTTGAAGTAGGAGAAGGTATTGAAAAGCGTGAAGATAACTTTGCTGAAGAAGTTATGAGCCAAGTTAAAAAGTAATTTCTGCTCATACATTTATAAGAATAAATTACAACTAGAAATTGTTATTTCAGGGAACACTTTGTGTTCCCTGTTTTTCAAGACTAAATAAGTTCAATAAATGTTTAGCTACAGTGCTGCATGTGCTTAGCTTTTCTATATTACATATGGAGGTTCTTATGAGCAGCCCAAAATATAAACGTGTTGTTTTAAAGTTAAGCGGAGAAGCTTTAGCAGGGGAGCAAGGTTTTGGAATTAATCCTGCTGTTATAAAGTCGGTAGCATTACAGGTCAAAGATTTAGCCCAATTAGGTGTAGAAGTAGCTGTCGTTGTTGGCGGTGGAAATATCTGGCGCGGAAAGATTGGGGAAGAAATGGGTATGGACAGAGCAAATGCAGACTATATGGGGATGCTTGCAACAGTCATGAACTCATTAGCACTACAGGATAGTTTAGAACAATTAGGTGTTGAGACGAGAGTGCAAACATCTATTGAAATGAGACAAGTGGCTGAACCTTATATTCGCAGAAAGGCGATTCGTCATCTTGAGAAAAAACGTGTCGTTATCTTTGCTGCTGGTACAGGCAATCCTTATTTCTCAACAGATACAACAGCTGCACTAAGAGCAGCGGAAATTGAAGCAGAAGTTATATTAATGGCGAAAAACAATGTCGACGGCGTGTATTCAGCAGATCCGCGGATCGATAAAAATGCGAAAAAATATGATCAGCTTTCCTATCTTGATGTAATTAAAGAAGGTTTAGCTGTTATGGATTCTACAGCATCGTCCTTATGTATGGATAATGATATTCCATTAATTGTGTTTTCAATAATGGAGCAAGGAAATATTAATCGTGCAGTAATGGGTGAACCAATTGGAACAATTGTAAGGGGGAAAAAATAATGCCAAAACAAGTTATTGCCAATGCAAAGGAAAGAATGACGAAAGCGATCCAAGCATATACTCGCGAGCTTGCAAGTATTCGTGCAGGCAGAGCTAATGCATCATTGCTTGATAGAATTACGGTTGATTATTATGGTGCTCCTACACCGGTTAATCAATTAGCAGGGATTTCAGTTCCAGAAGCACGCCTGCTTGTTATTCAACCATACGATAAATCTATTCTTGGTGAAATTGAAAAAGCCATCTTGAAATCTGATATCGGTTTAACTCCTTCAAATGATGGAAGTATCATACGACTTTCTATTCCTCAACTAACAGAGGAGCGAAGAAAAGATCTCGTAAAACTTGTGAAAAAAGAATCTGAAGAGGCAAAAGTTGCCATTCGTAATGTGCGACGCGATGCAAATGATGATTTAAAGAAACTTGAGAAGAACGGTGAAATCACGGAAGATGATTTACGCGGTTACTCAGATGATATCCAAAAGCTAACTGATGAGCAGATCAATAAAATTGATTCAATCACAAAAGATAAAGAAAAAGAAATTCTTGAAGTTTAAAAAAATAATTGTGAATAGAAATAGCGACCCTCTATCTATAGGGGGTTTTTTTACTCTAACCCCTTGAATAATGAGATCGGTAATAAAATCAGATGTATTATTCTTATTTATTACAAATGTACATATTCTTTTTATAGAGATATCTTTCTTTATTTTTGGTATGATATTATCATGCAGAAATAGGGTTGATTTTTTTACAAGAGATTGAATTGGCGCGAGTACTTATTTTTCTTATATTCAAGAGTGTTTTGTCTAGCTACAGCGCCTATACCTGACTTAGAGGTCAGGTGTGAGGAAAGCTCCTTAGAGTAAGCATCAAAGGAACAATCTGTACTTTGATTGTTCCGAAGGCGCTTTCGCTTTTTTAATCGGAGGGTAAGATTAACCTATCTTAAAGGAGCAGTCTTATGTTAAATAAAATAAAACGATGGAAGAATCAAAGCAGCTCTTCCGAACTCCGAGAAAGAATGTTGAAAATTCAAGAACTCCAAATTCCTTCGCATATAGCAATTATTATGGATGGCAATGGCAGATGGGCAAAAAAGAGAGCTTTGCCAAGAATAGCTGGGCACCATGAAGGAATGAAGGTAGTTCGAAAAATTACGAGATTAGCAAATCAAGTTGGCGTGAAGGCGTTGACTCTTTATGCGTTCTCTACAGAAAATTGGAAACGTCCAAAACTGGAAGTGGAGTACCTTATGAAGCTCCCAGAGGAGTTTCTAGGATCTTTTCTTCCAGAGCTGGTTGAAGAAAATGTGAAAGTGATCATGATGGGTGACAAAGAAATGCTGCCTTCTCACACAAGAAATGCGATTGAGAGAGCAATGGAGGATACGAAGGACAACACTGGTTTAATATTAAATTTTGCTTTAAACTATGGAAGCCGCTCTGAAATCATTGAAGGGATCAAGGAAGTCTTAAAAGATTGCAAAAATGGTATAATAGATGAGAATGAGTTAAATGAAGATATTTTTTCTTCTTATTTAATGACTAAAGGATTAAATGATCCAGATCTTTTAATTCGTACGAGTGGTGAAATCCGCCTAAGCAACTTTATGCTCTGGCAGCTAGCTTATACGGAATTTTGGTTTACTGATGTGCTTTGGCCTGATTTTGCAGAAGACCATTTTATTGAAGCAATTGAGGTTTTTCAAAACAGGCAAAGGCGTTTTGGAGGAGTTTAACAAAGGTGTTGAAAATTAGATGAAGCAAAGAATTATTTCAGCGATTGTATTTGGTGCAATTTTCCTCCCAGTTGTTATTATTGGAGGAATGCCAGTTGTCATACTAGCCTACTTGTTGGCATCGATTGCACTTTATGAACTATTAAAAATGCGCAAACTAAATATTATCTCTGTGCCAGGGATCATATCATTATTGTTGTTATGGATATTTCTTCTTCCAAATCAATTTCAGGCTCTGCTGAATATCATCCATTTTACAAAAATTGAGTTTGCTTTGCTTGCTGTATTATTATTCTTAACTTATACAGTAGTAACGAAAAATAGGTTTACTTTTGATGATGTAGCATTTTCTATTTTAGCTACATTATACGTTGGAATCGGTTTTTATTATTTCATTGAAACAAGGGAAGAAGGATTAATCTTTATTTTCTTCTCGCTGTTTATCATTTGGGCAACAGATTCAGGAGCCTATTTTATTGGCCGAGCTATAGGGAAAAAGAAGCTATGGCCTGAGATCAGCCCGAACAAAACAATAGAGGGATCTATAGGAGGAGTTTTCTGTGCGCTTATCGTAGCCGTTCTATTTCTCCTATTCACAAATATTCCAGCATCACTATTTCAACTGCTAATCATCACTGTCGTCTTATCTGTTTTTGGACAAATTGGTGATCTAGTTGAATCGGCATTAAAGCGGCATTATGATGTAAAGGATTCTGGGAAAATTATGCCAGGTCATGGCGGTATATTAGATCGATTTGACAGTTTATTATTTGTATGGCCGCTCATTCATTTTATTTATTTATTTTAAGAAAAGCGGAAGTGCCTTGATCATCGCTGTACAAACTGGAAGGACCGCGACTTATCAGAGGGAGGGGACCTGAAGTTTGATAGGTGATAGGCGCTGGAGTTAGACATTCGCTAACTTTAAAGTTGTACCTTTACTCATAAAAAAATGAAATGTCTTTCTTTTTCCAACAGGAGATGAATTGAATTGAAGTATATTAGTTTAATGGGGGCAACCGGATCAGTCGGCACCCAAACTTTGGACGTCATTAAAGAACATCCATCTGAATTTAAGCTTACTGCTATTTCGGTGGGAAGAAATATTGAGCTAACGAGAAAAATTATTAAGGAATTCAAGCCGGAGCTTGTTTCGGTTGCGGAAGAATCTTTAGTAACTAACCTAAAAGCGGAATTTCCAGGGACCCACTTTACTTATGGAAGAGATGGACTTATTGAAGTGGCTGTTTATCATAAAGCTGATGTTCTTGTTAATGCAGTTTCTGGGAGTGTTGGGCTTACTCCGACATTAGAAGCTATTAAGGAGAAAAAAACAATTGCCATAGCGAATAAGGAGACACTTGTAACAGCTGGTCATCTTGTCATGGAAGAGGCTAAGCGCAATAATGTTTCCTTGCTTCCTGTAGATAGTGAGCATTCTGCTATTTTTCAAGCATTACAAGGCGAGAAAGAAAAAAACATTGAAAAATTAATTATAACTGCATCAGGTGGCAGCTTCAGAGATCGCACACGGGAAGAATTGCGAAATGTTACGCTTGAGGATGCTTTAAATCATCCAAACTGGTCGATGGGAGCAAAAATTACTATTGATTCGGCAACAATGATGAATAAAGGATTAGAAGTAATTGAAGCACACTGGTTATTTTCAATTCCCTATGACAAAATTGATGTATTATTGCATAAGGAAAGTATTATACATTCAATGGTAGAGTTTCATGATAGCAGCATAATCGCTCAACTAGGAACACCGGATATGAGAGTTCCTATTCAGTATGCACTTACATATCCTGATAGATTGATCCTTCAGACTGCTAAACGTCTTAATTTAGCAGAGATCGGAAAGCTGCATTTTAGAAAGATGGATTTGGAACGTTTCCGCTGCTTACGTTTTAGCTTTGAAGCTGGTAAGGCGGGCGGAACAATGCCTACTGTACTAAATGCGGCTAATGAAGCAGCAGTTGCCGCATTTCTAGATGGAAAAGTCTCTTTCCTGCAAATTGAAGATCTAATAGAAAAAGCTTTGAACAAGCATAATAACATCTCAAATCCTGGACTCATTGAAATTCAGGAAGTAGACGAAGAAACGAGAAAATATGTAAACTCACTTTTATAAAGATAAGTTTCATCAACTAAGGGGGAAAAATATCTCTTTAGCTGTTGAAGCTAGATAGCTCTCTAACTCAGAAAAGATAATTTTCTTATCTTTTAAAAAGGTGGTAATAAATTGAGTACAGTTATAGCTTTTATTGTTATATTTGGGGCCCTAGTATTTTTTCATGAATTAGGCCATTTTGTGTTTGCAAAACGTGCTGGAATTCTATGTAGAGAATTTGCCATTGGCTTCGGTCCTAAAATCTTTTCTCATAAAAAGGGAGAAACAACTTATACCATTCGACTGCTTCCTATAGGCGGCTTTGTTCGTATGGCTGGGGAAGATCCAGAAATGATAGAGATTAAACCAGGCTATCGCATTGGCTTATTATTTAATGAGAAAGATGAAGCGAATAAAATAATTTTAACAAACAAAGAGAAATATCCGAATGCAAGAGTTGTCGAGGTTGAGCATGCAGATATTGAGCATGAATTAGTTATAAAGGGATATGTTGAAGGGGATGAAGAGGAGAAGCTGCAATCTTTTCCTATTAGTGCAAATGCCGTTTTAGTAGAGAATGGAACGGAAACACTGATTGCTCCTTATGATAGACAATTTGCCTCAAAAACTCTTTTGCAAAGAACGATGGCTATTTTTGCAGGTCCGATGATGAACTTTATTCTTGCCTTCGTCATATTTATTTTGATTGGCATATTGCAAGGGATCCCAACTGATAATCCTGTTCTTGGAAAGCTAACGGATGATGGCGCGGCAATGGAAGCAGGTTTGAAAGAGGGAGACAATATTCAAAGTGTCAATGGTGCTGAAATATCAAGCTGGTCAGATGTAGTGGAAATCATCCGTAAAAATCCTAATAAAGAATTGCAATTCTCACTTGAACGAGATGGCAAAGAACTGCAGTTGCCTGTAACACCAAAGGTTCAAGAAGCCGATGGGGAAAAGATTGGTATAATAGGCGTATTCCAGCCCATGGAGAAATCACCTATAAAAGCCATTTCTCATGGTGCCAAAGAAACATACCTTTGGACAAAAGAAATTTTTGTCATGTTAGGTAAGCTAGTGACTGGACAGTTTTCTATCGATGCTCTTTCAGGTCCAGTAGGCATTTATGTTTCTACTGATACTGTGGCAAAGTCTGGAATATTCTATTTAATGAAATGGGCAGCAATTTTGAGCATTAACCTTGGAATCATGAACTTATTGCCAATTCCCGCATTGGACGGAGGAAGACTCATGTTCTTTGCAGTTGAAGCAGTAAGAGGAAAGCCGATCGATCGCCATAAAGAGGGAATGGTTCATTTTATTGGATTTGCCCTTTTAATGCTGTTAATGCTTGTAGTTACATGGAACGATATCCAAAGATTTTTCCTATAATAATTTCCCTTTAGGGTCTTACTCCATTAAGGATTTGACCCTATATTTTTTATTAATTAATAATAGAGGTGTTATTTGATGAAACAAAGTATGACGCTTATTCCTACATTAAGAGAAGTGCCAGCAGATGCAGAGATAAAAAGCCACCAATTATTATTGAGAGCAGGTTTTATCCGTCAAAATGCAAGTGGGATCTATAGCTATTTGCCATTAGCTCAGAAAGTATTAAGAAAAATTGAAACGATTGTACGAGAAGAAATGGATCAAGCAGGTGCGGTTGAGTTATTAATGCCAGCTATGCAAGCGGCTGAACTGTGGCAGGAATCAGGCCGATGGTATACATATGGACCTGAGCTTATGAGATTGAAGGATCGTCATGAGCGTGATTTTGCTTTAGGAGCCACTCATGAGGAAGTTATAACAAGCCTCATTCGTGATGAAATCAAGTCATATAAAAAATTACCTCTTGCCTTATATCAAATTCAAACAAAGTTCAGAGATGAAAAACGCCCTCGTTTTGGAATTTTGCGCGGCAGGGAGTTTATTATGAAGGATGCATACTCCTTCCATTCTTCTCAGACTAGTCTCGATGAGATGTATGATAAGCTTTATCAGGCGTATACAAATATTTTTACTCGCTGTGGACTAAATTTCCGTGCTGTTATTGCAGATTCTGGTGCAATGGGCGGGAAGGATACACATGAATTCATGGTATTATCTGAAATCGGTGAAGATACGATTGCTTATTCTGATACATCTAATTATGCAGCGAATATTGAAATGGCACCGGTTATTAATACATATGAAAAAAGCAACGAGGTACAACAAGAATTACAAAAGGTGAAAACAGAAAATAAAAAAACGATTGATGAAGTATCTGCTTTTCTTAATGTAACGAAAAAACAATGTATTAAATCATTGCTATTTAAAGTGGATGACAAGCATGTTTTAGTATTAGTACGTGGGGACCATGAGGTAAATGATATCAAGCTGAAAAATTTGTTTGAAGCAGCAGAGGTTGAACTTGCGGGTGCTGAGGAAACAAAAAATATACTTGGCTGCTCATTTGGCTCACTCGGACCGGTTGGTGTGGATTCAGTTGAAATAATTGCTGACCATGCAATCGTAGGATTAGTAAATGCAGTATGTGGAGCAAATGAAGAGGATATCCACTATATAAATGTCAATCCAGAACGTGATTTCAAAGTAACAAAATATGAAGATCTTCGTTTTATTCAAGAAGGAGATCTTTCACCAGATGGAGAGGGAACGATACTCTTTGCCAAGGGGATTGAAGTCGGACATATCTTTAAATTAGGTACCCGCTATAGTGAAGCGATGGGTGCAACTTACTTGGATGAAAACGGAAGAAACCAACCGATGATTATGGGCTGCTACGGTATCGGTGTTTCACGTGTTATGGCAGCGATTGTTGAACAGTATAATGATGAGAATGGACTTGTTTGGCCAACTGATATTTCTCCGTATGATATCCACCTTATTCCTATTAATATAAAAGACGAATCACAAGCAGTTCTTGCAGAAGAACTATATGTTCAGTTAAAGAAGGGCGGCAGAGATGTATTAATGGATGACCGCCAAGAAAGACCCGGAGTGAAATTTGCTGACTCAGATTTAATTGGTTTGCCGATACGTATTACAATTGGAAAAAAAGCAGCTGAAGGAATAGTAGAAGTAAAGGTTCGTAAGTCAGGTGAAATGCAAGAGGTTCACAGAGATCAGCTTATGGAAACCATTACGCAACTTTTAGAAACACTTTAATCAATTATCGGATTCCTATTATGGGAATCCTTTTTTGTTAGAGAAATATTCCTTACTTGAAGTGGTTATAACACCTGCAAGGTTATGTTATAATTATCAAAGTCTAAAGAAGTCTTTAAGGAAAAAGATAGATAGAAATATATATAGATGGGAGAGAGAAAGATGGAGAATGCCCTAGGCAACAAAGAGCGTTTCCAACTCTTGCTCCAACAGCTGAATTTAACAGATGATGTGATTGTACAGCAATTTCAACAGGCTGAAATTAATAAAGTAGTGATAGAAAAAAAGGCGAAAAAATGGCACTTCTATTTTAACTTTGAGGCAATTTTACCATTTCGTTATTTTAGCCTTTTTTCAACACAATTGGAAAAGACCTTTTCACACATAGCGAATGTTTCTTTTACAATTCACGTAAATAATCAGCAGTTTACTGATCAATTAGTTTTAGATTACTGGCAATATTCTATTCAAGAGATGGAGGGAATGGCTCCTCCGCTTATTAAGCTTTTAAATGAACAAATTCCATCCGTACATGGAAATAAAATCATTATCAGTGTGAGAAATGAAATGGAAGGTTTATCCATTAAAAGGAAATATGCGGGACAAATTAGTCATGTATTTGAAACCTTCGGATTTCCTTCTTTAGTGATTGATACGGAAATTTCAAATGAAGCGGCGAATGAAGAATATCAAAAGTTTATTGAGGCGAAGGAAAAAGAGGATCAGGAGCGAGGACTTCAGGCGTTAATTGATATGCAGAAGAAAGAAGCCGAAGCTGACTCACAAGATGCTGCAGTTCTCCAAGGTCCGCTGATGATTGGTTTAACAATCAAAGATGATGCGGATTTTCGGAAACTCATTGATATTGTTGATGAAGAACGCCGTGTTGCGATTGAAGGATATGTTTTTGCAGCTGAAACGAGAGAGCTTCGTAGTGGAAGAACATTGCTAACCTTTAAAATAACAGATTATACGAGCTCCATTCTAGTTAAAATGTTTTCCCGCGACAAGGAAGACGCGGCATTATATCAGCATGTTCAAAAAGGAATGTGGCTAAAAGTGCGTGGCAGCGTCCAAAATGACACCTTTGTTCGCGATCTTGTCATGATCGGGAATGATATTAACGAAATCAAGCCATTTCAAAGAAAAGACACAGCCCCTGAAAATGAAAAGCGTGTGGAGTTGCATCTGCATACGCCGATGAGTCAAATGGATGCAGTTTCATCGGTTAGCACACTCGTTGGACAAGCAAAAAAATGGGGCCATAAGGCTATTGCAATAACAGACCATGCTGTCGTTCAATCATTTCCAGAAGCATTTGGTGCTGGAAAGAAAAATGATATCAAGATCTTATATGGAGTTGAAGTAAATCTAGTAGATGATGGAGTACCGATCGCATATAACAGCACACATCGGTTATTAAGTGAGGATACGTATGTTGTCTTTGACGTTGAAACAACAGGTTTATCAGCAGTATATGATACGATCATCGAACTTGCAGCCGTAAAAATCCGCGATGGAGAAATAATTGACCGTTTTGAATCGTTTGCAAATCCACACCACCCACTCTCTGCAACAACGATTAACTTAACTGGTATTACAGATGATCTAGTTGAAAATGCTCCAGAGGTTAAGGAAGTACTAAAGGATTTCCATGAATGGACTGGTGACGCGATATTAGTAGCACATAATGCATCTTTTGACATGGGTTTTCTCAATGTCGGCTATAAGAAAATCAATCTAGGCAAAGCTCCTAATCCAGTCATTGATACTCTTGAACTTGCGCGTTTTCTTTATTCAGATATGAAGAACCACCGATTGAATACGCTCGCAAAGAAATTTGATATTGAATTAACACAGCATCACCGAGCGATCTATGATGCAGAAGCAACTGGTTATCTGCTATTGAAAATGTTAAAGGATGCAGCTGAAAAGGGAATTGAGTATCACGATCAATTTAATGATAATATGGGTCAGGGAAATGCGTATCAACGTGCAAGACCTTATCATTGTACATTGCTAGCACAAACAGAGGCAGGCTTGAAAAATCTATTTAAGCTTGTATCTATTTCTCACCTTAATTACTTCTATCGTGTACCAAGAATTCCGAGGTCCCAGCTTCAAAAATACCGTGAAGGTCTTTTAGTAGGATCTGGGTGCGATAAGGGTGAAGTGTTTGAGGGAATGATGCAGAAGTCACCTGAAGAGGTGGAAGAGACGGCACAATTCTATGATTATATTGAGGTTCATCCGAAGGAAGTATACGCACATTTGTTGGAACTTGAATTAGTTCGAAATGAAAAAGCGTTGGAGGATATTATTGGAAAAGTTGTCCAGCTTGGTGAAAAGTTAGGTCTCCCTGTTGTGGCGACAGGGAATGTCCATTACCTAAATCCTAATGACAAAATTTACAGAAAAATTCTTATTAATTCACAGGGTGGAGCGAATCCATTAAATCGCCATAAGCTCCCGGATGTCCATTTTCGAACAACAAATGAAATGCTCGATGCTTTCAAATTTTTAGGAGCGGAGAAAGCACGTGAAATAGTTGTTGAGAATACAAATAAAATTGCAGATATGATCGATGAGATTAAACCGATTAAAGATGATTTATATACGCCAAAAATTGAAGGCGCAGATGATGAAATGCGCAATATGAGCTATAACATGGCTAGAAGCATTTATGGAGAAAATTTGCCTGAAATTGTCGAAGCTCGTTTGGAAAAGGAATTAAAAAGTATCATTGGGCATGGATTTGCCGTTATCTATTTGATCTCACATAAGTTAGTAAAAAAATCATTAGATGATGGCTATCTGGTTGGTTCACGTGGATCTGTCGGTTCATCACTTGTTGCAACAATGACAGAAATAACAGAGGTGAATCCGCTCCCACCACACTATGTCTGCCCTGAGTGTAAGCATTCGGAATTCTTCAATGATGGTTCAGTCGGATCTGGTTATGATCTCCCTGATAAGGATTGTCCAGAATGTGGTGCGACTTATAAGAAGGATGGGCATGACATTCCATTTGAAACTTTCCTTGGGTTTAAAGGGGATAAAGTACCTGATATCGACTTGAACTTCTCGGGTGAATATCAGCCGCGTGCACATAATTACACGAAGCAACTTTTCGGTGAAGATTACGTTTATCGTGCAGGAACGATAGGAACTGTTGCCGATAAAACGGCATTTGGCTATGTAAAAGCGTATCAGCAAGATAACAATCTTCAATTAAGGGGAGCAGAAATTGACAGACTCGCGTCTGGCTGTACAGGTGTCAAAAGGACGACGGGGCAGCACCCTGGGGGAATCATTGTTGTTCCTGATTACATGGATATTTTTGATTTCTCGCCGATACAATTCCCTGCTGATGATAAAAATTCAGAATGGAAGACCACACATTTCGATTTCCATTCCATTCATGACAATCTGCTAAAGCTTGATATACTCGGGCATGATGATCCAACAGTGATCCGGATGCTTCAAGATTTAAGTGGAATAGATCCGAAAACAATCCCTACGGATGATCCAGAAGTAATGAAAATATTTAGTGGGACTGAGTCCTTAGGTGTAACAGAAGAGCAAATCATGTGTAAAACAGGAACGCTTGGCATTCCGGAATTTGGCACGAGATTCGTACGGCAAATGTTAGAGGATACGAAGCCTACTACTTTTTCAGAGCTTGTGCAAATCTCTGGTCTCTCACACGGTACGGATGTTTGGCTAGGGAATGCACAGGAGCTCATTCATAATAGAATATGTACTTTGAGTGAAGTAATTGGCTGCCGTGATGATATAATGGTGTATTTAATCTATCAAGGATTGGAGCCTGCCTTTGCATTTAAAATTATGGAATCTGTCCGTAAAGGTAAAGGTTTAAGTGATGAGATGGAAGAAGAAATGAGAAAGAATGAAGTGCCGGAATGGTATATTGATTCATGTAAAAAAATCAAATATATGTTCCCTAAGGCGCATGCCGCTGCATATGTGTTAATGGCCGTTCGGATTGCTTATTTTAAGGTTCATCACCCGCTTCTATATTATGCTGCATATTTTACTGTTCGTGCAGAGGATTTTGATGTCGATGCAATGGCAAAAGGATCTCAAGCCATTCGCTCATTAATTGACGATATTAATGCAAAAGGGCTGGATGCTTCTAATAAGGAAAAGAACCTACTAACCGTGATGGAGCTTGCGCTTGAAATGAGTGAGCGTGGATTTAAATTTAAGAAGGTAGATCTCTATCGATCGAGTGCAAATGAATTTATTATTGATGACGGGTCGCTAATCCCACCATTTAATGCGATTCCTGGACTTGGCACAAATGCGGCAATCAACATAGTGAAAGCAAGGGAAGAAGGCGAATTCCTTTCGAAGGAGGACCTTCAGCAACGTGGAAAGTTGTCAAAAACAATCATTGAGTATCTGGATAACCATGGATGCTTAGAATCATTGCCAGAACAAAACCAGCTTTCCTTATTTTAATTAAAAAGAAGCACAAGAAATCGTTTGAAAACCTTGAAATGACAGCAATTCCATTTGCATAAAAAAATTGGTTATGGTATAGTTTTAATGGAAATACTATTTATAACTCTCGTAAAAGAAGAGTGGGGCAACCCACTCTTTCGTGTTGTGTACGCTTTTTTTTGGTCTAGACCGTTTGAATCTCTACTAATAAGAAAACAACGCGAGGTTAAGATTGTTGATAAAGGAGGGATATTATGAGCAAAGTGACTGAAACGGTTGAAGAATTAGTCACTCCTATTTTAGATGAACTCAATTTAGAATTAGTTGATATTGAATACGTAAAAGAAGGAAGAGATTGGTTTCTTCGGATATTTATCGATAAGGAAACAGGTGTCGACATTGAAGAATGCGGACTCGTCAGTGAACAATTAAGTGCCAAGCTTGATGAAGTTGACCCCATTCCTTACAACTATTTCTTAGAGGTTTCATCACCGGGAGCTGAACGCCCTCTTAAAAACGAAAAGGATTTTACAAAAGCAATTGGCAAAAATGTTTTTATTAAGACGTATGAGCCCATCGATGGGGAAAAAACATTTGAAGGAATTCTTACACAGTTTGATGGTCAAACCGTATCGGTAGAAATCAAAATTAAAACGAGAAAAAAAACTGTGGATATTCCATATGAAAAAGTAGCCAATGCTCGTTTAGCAGTGGTTTTTTCATAATCAGCTATTAAATCTGGAAGAAAAATAATGTCTAGCGCTTACGCTTTTCTAATAAGGGGGATAAATGTTTCATGAGCAGTGAATTGTTGGATGCTCTGACCTTGCTTGAGAAAGAAAAAGGGATTTCACGAGAAGTGATTATTGAGGCAATTGAGGCAGCACTTGTTTCTGCATACAGAAGAAATTTTAATCAAGCTCAGAACGTTCGAATAGATTTAAATCTTGGCAGTGGTATGATGAGGGTCTTTGCGCGTAAAGAAGTGGTTGATGAAGTATTTGATCCTAGACTTGAAATTTCGATTGAAGATGCCCGTAAATTGAATCCTAATTACCAAATAGAAGACATCGTAGAATTAGAAGTGACACCGAAGGATTTTGGCCGAATTGCGGCACAGACAGCAAAACAAGTTGTTACACAGCGTGTGAGAGAGGCAGAAAGAGGAATTATCTATTCTGAATTTATTGACCGTGAAGAAGATATTATGACTGGAATTGTTCAACGGCAAGATTCCAAATTTATTTACGTTAGCCTTGGAAAAATCGAAGCAATTCTTCCTGCTAATGAACAAATGCCTAATGAACATTACAAACCTCATGATCGTATTAAAGTATTTATTACGAAGGTTGAAAAGACAACAAAAGGTCCGCAAATATTTGTATCAAGAACACATCCTGGACTTTTGAAAAGACTTTTTGAAATTGAAGTTCCAGAAATTTATGATGGAACAGTTGAAATTAAATCAGTTGCACGTGAAGCAGGCGATCGTTCGAAAATATCTGTCCATTCTGATAATGAAGAGGTAGATCCAGTAGGCTCATGTGTTGGACCAAAAGGTACAAGGGTTCAAGCCGTTGTCAATGAGCTTAAAGGGGAAAAAATTGATATTGTCAAATGGTCGCAGGATCCGGTTGTTTTCGTAGCGAATGCTTTAAGCCCATCAAAAGTATTAGATGTTATTGTGAATGAGGAAGATAAAGCAACAACCGTCATCGTTCCTGATTATCAACTCTCACTTGCAATTGGGAAACGCGGTCAGAATGCACGTTTAGCAGCAAAACTGACAGGCTGGAAAATTGATATTAAATCAGAGACGGATGCAAGAGAGTCTGGCATTTATCCAAGAGAAGAAACATTATTAAATTACGATGATAATGATTTCGCGGATGAAGATTTTGATCTATCGGATGATATGGAATAACAGAGGTGAATGAGCGTGAACAATCGTAAAAAAGTTCCCATGCGTAAATGTGTCGCAACCGGTGAAATGAGACCGAAAAAAGAACTCGTTCGCATCGTTCGCTCAAAAGAAGGAGAAGTATCGGTCGATCTAACCGGGAAAAAATCCGGGCGTGGTGCTTATCTTTCAAAAGAGAAAGAAGCAGTGATGCTTGCAAAGAAGAAAAATGTATTAGCCAATCATTTAGAAGTGAAAATAGAGGATTCTATTTATGATGAACTTCTTGAGCTAATAGAGAAAGAGAAACGATAATCCATATGAGTATAAATCAATGGATGTCATTGCTTGGCTTAGCAAATCGGGCACGGAAAGTTACTTCGGGTGAAGAACTTACTATCAAAGAAATTAGAAACGGTAAAGCGAAGCTCATATTGCTATCTGCAGACGCTTCTATTAACACAGCAAAAAAAGTGACAGATAAGTGTAAATCCTATCATGTACCATACAAGCTTGTTGAGAATCGGGAGATACTTGGTCATGCGATCGGAAAAGAAGCCCGTGTTGTCGTAGCGGTATTAGATGATGGATTTGCCAAAAAGCTGAAGTCGTTGCTCGATTAATTCCAGCGGGGGTGAAAGTATGAGTAAAATGCGCGTTTACGAATATGCAAAAAAACAAAATGTTTCAAGTAAAGATGTCATAACGAAATTAAAAGATATGAATATTGAGGTTTCTAATCATATGACAACAATTGAAGCGGCTGCCGTTCAAAAATTGGACGGAATCTATGGCAAGAAGGAAGAGAAGCAACCTCAAATGCAGAATAAACAATCAAACACACAACAGAAACCACAGCAAAATGGACAAGTGAAAACGAATAATTCTGCAGATAATGGAAATCATTCATCTGCAAACAAAGGTACTTCTTCTAAGCCAGCAGCAAAAATGGCAGGCCAGGGTAACCAAACGAGAGAAAATAAAACTTTCAATAAAAATAATAACAATCAAAGAGGCAACAACTTTAACAACAATAATAGAAATAAAAACAAAAATAATAAAGGCAAGCAGCAGCAAGCACCTGTTACACCTGCTCCTAAGAAGGTTAAGGAATTACCAGCAAAAATTACCTTTACTGAATCCTTGACTGTTGCCGAGCTAGCGAAAAAGCTGTACCGTGAACCATCCGAAATAATTAAAAAGTTATTTATGCTTGGTGTGATGGCGACAATCAATCAGGATCTAGATAAAGATGCGATTGAATTAATTGCTAGTGAGTATGGGGTAGAAGTTGAAGAAGAAGTAATTATTGATACAACAGATTTAGAAGTGTATTTCACTAATGATGATGATGGAGATTTAGTGGAACGTCCTGCTGTTGTAACAATCATGGGACACGTAGATCACGGGAAAACAACAACATTGGATTCCATTCGTAATACAAAGGTAACTGCTGGTGAAGCTGGAGGAATTACCCAGCATATTGGTGCTTATCAAGTTGAAGAAAATGGAAAGAAGATTACATTTTTAGATACTCCGGGACATGCTGCGTTTACAACCATGCGTGCTCGTGGTGCTCAAGTGACCGATATTACCATTCTTGTCGTTGCAGCGGATGACGGGGTAATGCCGCAGACAATTGAAGCAATCAACCATGCAAAAGCTGCAGAAGTACCAATTATTGTAGCGGTTAATAAAATGGATAAAGAAGCAGCAAATCCTGACAGAGTGATGCAAGAATTGACTGAATATGGATTAGTTCCCGAAGCTTGGGGCGGGGATACTATTTTTGTACCTATAGCTGCCTTAAAAGGGGAAGGTATTGATAACCTGCTTGAAATGATTCTGCTAGTTAGCGAAGTAGAAGAATACAAAGCGAATCCAAATCGTAACGCTGTAGGTACGGTTATTGAAGCTCAATTAGATAAAGGCCGCGGTTCAGTTGCAACCCTGCTTGTTCAAAATGGAACATTAAAAGTGGGAGATCCAATTGTTGTAGGGAATACTTTCGGACGTGTTCGTGCGATGGTCAATGATTTAGGCCGTCGTGTGAAGACAGCCGGTCCTTCGACTCCTGTTGAAATTACTGGGCTTAATGAAGTTCCGCAAGCTGGAGATCGCTTCGTTGTATTAGATGATGAGAAAACAGCTCGTCAAGTTGGTGAGTCACGTGCACAACAAGCATTACAAGCACAGCGTAGTGAAAAAACGCGTGTAAGCTTAGATAACCTGTTTGAACATATGAAACAAGGGGAAATGAAAGAGCTTAATCTTGTTGTGAAGGCAGACGTACAAGGATCTGCAGAAGCATTAACAACAGCATTACAGAAAATTGATGTAGAAGGCGTAAATGTACGTATTCTGCATACCGGTGCGGGTGCAATTAATGAGTCTGATATTACCCTTGCCGCTGCTTTTAATGCGATTGTCATCGGGTTCAATGTTCGCCCTGATATTAATGCGAAACGTGCAGCTGATACAGAAGGTGTAGAAATCCGTTTACACCGCATTATCTATAAAGTTATCGAAGAAATTGAATTGGCTATGAAAGGAATGCTTGATCCAGAATTTGAAGAGAAAATTATTGGCCAAGCAGAAGTTCGTCAAACGTTCAAAGTATCAAAAGTTGGTACTATTGCAGGATCCTATGTTATCGACGGGAAAATTACCCGTGACAGTGGCATCCGTCTAATTAGAGATGGCATTGTAGTCTTTGAAGGGGAAATTGATGCATTAAAACGTTTTAAAGATGACGCGAAGGAAGTAAACCAAGGCTATGAATGTGGTGTAACCATTAAAAACTTTAATGATGTAAAAGAAGGAGACATTATTGAAGCGTTTATTATGCAGGAGATTGAGCGTAAATGATCATTGGCTTAGCAGCCTGTGAATGTATCATTTATGATGCACATTCTTTGAAAGAAAAACGAGCAGTTTTGCTGCGTATTCTCACCCGATTGAAGCAGAAATTTAATATTTCTGTTTCTGAGGTGGATTTTCAGGATGTGTGGCAACGGACAAAAATAGTGATCGTTGCCGTCTCCTCCTCTAAGGTAACAACGGAACATGAATTACAGAATGCCCTTACGTTCATTGATTCTTTTCCGGAAATCGAACGGACAATAACAGACATTGAGTGGCTTTAAGAAGAGGTGAATATAAATGAGCCTTAGAGCAAATAAAGTTGGAGAACAAATGAAAAAGGAATTAGGCGAAATAATTGGCCGAAAAATTAAAGACCCTCGGGTAGGGTTTGTGACAGTAACTGATGTTCAGGTTACTGGAGATCTCCAACAAGCAACCGTATTTATTTCAGTTCTCGGTGATGATGAGCAAAAGGAAAACACGCTTAAAGGCTTAGCGAAAGCAAAGGGCTTTATTCGTTCAGAAATTGGACAGCGTATCCGCTTGCGAAAAACACCTGAAATTTTCTTTGAATTCGATGAATCTATTGATTATGGTAATCGAATTGATACATTGCTCCATCAAATTCATGATGAAGAGCGTTCGAAAGAGAATGAGGATTGAAAGTGAGTAACTACTTTTAATGGATAGACATTCGTCTATCCATTTTTTTGAATAAAAATGAATGGAGGTATCGGTTTGGAAGGAATATTGCCTTTACTTAAACCAAAAGGATTGACTTCTCATGATTGTGTATTTAAGTTGCGCAAAATCTTAAAAATGAAACGAATTGGTCATACAGGAACTCTTGACCCCGATGTGACAGGGGTTCTTCCGATTTGTTTAGGAAGAGCGACTAAAGTGGCTGAATACATAACAGATGCTGGAAAGTCATATGAGGGAGAGGTTACAATTGGCTTTTCAACAACGACAGAGGATGCTTCCGGTGATATTGTAGAAAAAATAAAAGTGAAAGAATCTTTTTCAAGAGAAAAGATATTAGCTGTTTTGGAGACATTGACTGGAGAAATTACACAAACGCCACCGATGTACTCTGCTGTAAAAGTGAATGGGAAGCGCCTTTATGAATATGCAAGACAAGGAATAGAAATTGAGAGGCCTTCAAGATCTGTCATGATTTATTCCATAGAACTCCTGGACGAGCGAACAACTTTTACCGGGGATCCGATACGCTTCCGCTTTCGTGTTTCTTGCAGCAAAGGAACATACATCCGGACGTTAGCTGTGATGATTGGCGATGAACTCGGCCTTCCTGCACATATGTCTGAGCTTGTTCGGATTCAGTCTGCATCTTTTGCCATTTCTGATTGCTTATCATTAGAAGATATTGAAAGAGAAGTAGAGACTGGGACTCTTTCTGAAAAGATCTATCCATTAGAAACAGCCCTTTCTCATTTGCCGAAATATAGGATAAATGATACAGTAGCTAAGAAAGTAAAAAACGGGGCTGTTTTAAACATTCCTGAGCAATTAAAAGACACAAAGGGGCCAATTGTGCTTGAAACAGGAGAAGGCATGGCACTAGCAATATACGAACATCATCCCCAAAAGCAAGGTGTGATGAAGCCGGCTAAAGTTTTAAGAAATGAATCACAAGAAGAAGGCTCTAAATAGAAAAAAGGTGAACGATCAATGGAAGTTATATCAATCGAACATCCACATCAACTAGAAAAAATAGATTTTCCTGAATTAGTTATAGCACTTGGATATTTTGATGGCGTCCACTTAGGACATCAAGAAGTGATCTTCCAAGCAAAAAAAATGGCGATGGAAAAAGGAATGAAGAGTGCAGTAATGACCTTTGATCCTCATCCGTCCGTTGTTCTAGGAAAAAGCGTCAAGCATATTGAATATATTACGCCACTTAAAGCCAAGATGCAGCTGCTTATAGAATTAGGCATCGATTACTTATTTGTTGTCCATTTTTCTAAGGATTTTGCTCATTTATTGCCGCAAGAGTTTGTCGATCAATATATAATTGGGCTTAATGTCCAGCATGTAGTTGCAGGATTCGACTATTCCTATGGCAGAATGGGAAAGGGGACAATGGAAACATTGCCATTTCATTCACGGGATCAATTTAGTTATACAGTTGTTCCTAAACTGACAAATAAAAATGAAAAGGTCAGTTCCACATTAATTCGTTCCTTGCTTCGCGAAGGGAAAATGGAAGAATTGCCTCAGCTGTTAGGCAGAAATTATCAAACAACAGGCATTGTCATTCATGGGGACAAGCGTGGCCGTACAATTGGTTTTCCAACTGCAAATATACAATTAACAGGCGATTATATCATCCCTCCACTCGGAGTTTATTGTGTTCGTTTTTTTGTAAATGGCAATTGGCATGAAGGGGTATGCAATGTCGGTCATAAACCAACATTTAAAAATCAGACAGTTGGTCTTCCATCAATTGAAGTCCATATTTTTGATTTCGACCAAGAGATATACGGTCAAGAGGCTACAATTGAATGGCATTTGCATTTAAGGAAAGAGCAAAAATTCTCTGGTGTGGATGAACTTGTGGCACAAATTGAGGAAGATAAACAAAATGCTCTGCATTACTTTGAAAAAAACAAGGTTTAGCCTTGCTTTTTGTCATAAAAAGTTGTATTCTTATAAACGTATTAAATGAACCTTTGCTTGGCATGTCGAGTCACCGACGCTTGCTCAGTAAATGGGGATTGATAAATTAGGAGGTGAAACGGATGGCAATCACTAAAGAACGTAAAAATGAACTAATCAATGAGTTTAAAACTCATGAGAGCGATACTGGTTCTCCAGAAGTTCAAATCGCTGTCCTTACAGAAGAAATTAACACATTGAACGAGCATTTACGTACACATAAGAAAGATCACCACTCACGTCGCGGTCTTTTAAAAATGGTAGGTAAACGTCGTAACCTTTTAACTTACCTACGTAACAAAGATGTTCAACGTTACCGTGAGTTAATCAATAAACTAGGCTTACGTCGATAATTAGAAAAGCGGGATTTATCCCGCTTTTTTATTAGCTTTAAAAAGAACACATGTTTACATACATAAACGAGCATTTTAACTAGTGGAAAAAGTGTACATACTATGAATGCGTATGATTTCATACTTAACATGTTTATTTTCATTTTATAATATTAAGGGTGTACAGCCTTTAAAGTATACGATAGAGAGGGGTTACGAAAATGGGGCAAGATAAGCATACCTATTCCATAGATTGGGCTGGGCGCAAATTAACCGTAGAGATCGGCCAATTAGCGAAGCAAGCGAATGGAGCGGTGTTAGTCCGCTATGGAGATACGGCTGTTCTAAGTACAGCTACAGCATCAAAAGAACCAAAGAATTTAGATTTCTTTCCTTTAACTGTGAATTACGAGGAACGTCTATATGCAGTTGGTAAAATACCAGGAGGCTTTATTAAAAGAGAAGGTCGTCCGAGTGAAAAAGCCATTTTAGCAAGCCGGTTAATTGACAGACCTATTCGTCCGTTATTTGCAGATGGATTCCGTAACGATGTTCAAGTTGTTAGCATGGTTATGAGTGTTGATCAGGATTGCTCTTCAGAAATGGCAGCAATGTTCGGATCTTCCTTAGCATTATGTGTTTCAAATATTCCGTTCGAAGGTCCAATTGCTGGTGTAACTGTAGGAAGAATAGATGGGGAATTCATTATTAATCCTTCTGTTGAACAAACAGAAAAAAGTGATATCCATTTAGTCGTTGCAGGTACAAAGGATGCCATTAATATGGTTGAAGCTGGAGCGATGGAAGTACCTGAAGAAACCATGCTTGAAGCGATTATGTTTGGTCACGAAGAGATTAAACGTTTAATTACTTTCCAAGAAGAGATTGTTGCTGAAATTGGTAAGGAAAAAATGGAAATCGTTTTATATCAGGTAGATCCTGAATTAGAAGCTGAAGTACGAGGCATTTGTGAGAAGGATATGATTGTTGCTATCCAAGTGCAGGAAAAGCATGCACGTGAAGCAGCTATTAAAGTTGTAAAAGATGGAATCATTGCTAAATATGAAGAGCAAGAAGCTGACGACGACAAGATCAAACAAGTAAAGCAAATTCTTGATAAAATTGTAAAAGGTGAAGTACGCCGCTTGATTACAGAAGATAAGATCCGTCCTGATGGACGTGGCTTAGATGTGATTCGACCTTTATCTTCAGAAGTTGGATTGCTGCCACGTACACATGGTTCAGGACTATTCACTCGCGGACAAACACAGGCACTCAGCATTTGTACATTAGGTGCACTTGGCGATGTTCAAATTCTTGATGGACTGGGAATTGAAGAAGAAAAGCGCTTCATGCACCACTATAATTTCCCTAACTTTAGCGTAGGGGAAACTGGTCCAATCAGAGGTCCAGGCCGTCGTGAAATAGGTCACGGTGCTTTAGGAGAGCGTGCATTAGAGCCAGTTATTCCTTCAGAAAAGGATTTCCCATATACAGTACGTCTCGTTTCTGAAGTATTAGAATCAAATGGTTCTACTTCTCAGGCAAGTATATGTGCAAGTACATTAGCGATGATGGATGCTGGGGTTCCAATTAAAGCACCTGTAGCTGGGATTGCAATGGGCCTCATTAAGTCAGGTGAACACTATTCTATTTTAACGGATATTCAAGGAATGGAAGACCATTTAGGAGATATGGACTTTAAAGTGGCTGGTACGGCAAAAGGGGTAACAGCACTACAAATGGATATTAAGATTGAAGGACTTTCGAGTGAAATTTTAGAGGAAGCACTTCAGCAGGCGAAAAAAGGACGTATGCAAATCTTAGATTCAATGCTGAGCACGCTTGAACAGCCGCGTGTTGAGCTTTCAAAGTATGCACCAAAAATCCTGACAATGGCAATTAATCCAGATAAGATTCGTGATGTGATTGGACCTAGTGGAAAGCAAATTAATAAGATTATTGAAGAAACTGGCGTAAAAATTGACATTGAGCAAGATGGAACGGTCTTTATTTCATCAACTAATGAAGAAATGAATCAAAAAGCGAAGAAAATCATTGAGGATATTGTTCGTGAAGTGGAAGTTGGACAAATGTATCTAGGTAAAGTAAAACGAATTGAAAAGTTCGGTGCATTTGTTGAGATTTTCAATGGAAAAGATGGCCTTGTACATATTTCTGAGCTTGCTGAGGAACGCGTAGGGAAAGTGGAAGACGTTGTTTCTATAGGGGACGAATTACTTGTTAAAGTAACAGAAATTGATAAACAGGGACGTGTGAATTTATCACGTAAAGCAGTTCTTAGAGAACAGCGTGAACAAGCAGAAAAAGCTGAAAAGTAATGGTGTGAATATGAAAGTCAGGAGTCCACTCCTGGCTTTTTGTATGTCTATCACTGTAAAAATTTCGTGTTTTAAAAATAAGCAAATATTGCATACTAGATAGTGAGGACTTAGGCGTTCTACCTTGTCCCTTCAAAACATACTGTTAAGTGAAGGAGGCTGTAAGGATGAGAAAGGTGACTCACTTTGCCGTTATTTGTTTATTTGCTTTTTTGCTCGTGAATAATCCATATACAACTCAATATGTTTTTGGTTTAAGGTCTGAATCTGAAAGTGTGGTTAAGCATAAAGATTCATTATATACTGAAATTGTAAACAAATCAGCTGATTATTATATACCTCCACAGGATGCGATCATTGATCGTGTGTGGAAAGCAATCCCTGGATTGAATGGACTAGAAGTGGATTTAGAAGCCTCTTATAAAAAAATGAAGTCTAAAGGTAAATATGATAAAGACAAATTAGTCTTCAAGCAAATTAAACCGAAAATAAATATCAGTGATTTGCCGCCAAGCCCGATTTATAAGGGCCATCCAGATAAAAAAATGGTTAGCTTTATCATTAATGTGGCTTGGGGAAATGAATATTTACCAGATATTCTTGCAACTCTGAAAAAGCATCATATATCAGTAAGTTTTTTTTTAGAGGGGAGATGGGTACAAAATAACCCCGATTTAACAAAAATGATTTATGATGCTGGACATGAAGTGGGGAATCATTCCTATACTCACCCGGAAATGGCAAAAATTTCTCCTGAAAAGACAAGAGCAGAAATTCTAAAGACAAATGAGGTCATTAAAGCTATCACGGAAAAGCCAGTCCAATGGTTTGCACCTCCGAGCGGAAGCTATAGAGACGAAACTGTCCAAATTGCCGCACAAGAAAACCTTGGAACGGTAATGTGGACGGTTGATACGGTTGACTGGAAAAAGCCTACACCTGATCAATTAATCCAGCGTGTAATGAGTAAAGTGCATAACGGTGCATTAATTTTAATGCATCCTACAGATTCAACAGCAAAGTCTCTTGATCGTTTAATTACGCAAATTAAACAAAGGAATTTGCAAATAGGAACGGTTTCTGACGTTTTAAATACTGAGCGGACGATGGAAAAAAGATAAATAATTGTTTTAGGGCCGACTTACTCCTTTGCCTTAAGAAAAGTGGAAAAGACAAATATTTTGGAAATTTTTACGAAGATAGTATAAACTAGAGGGATGCAGCAGAGTACTGGAACAGGAGGAATTTTTTTGATAAAGAAGTATACTTGCAATAATGGAGTAAGAGTTGTATTAGAAAATATACCAACAGTTCGTTCCGTTGCCATAGGCGTTTGGATCGGAACGGGTTCGAGGGATGAAAATCCGGAGAATAATGGGATATCTCACTTTCTTGAACATATGTTCTTCAAAGGAACGAAAACACGGACTGCTAGAGAGATTGCTGAGTCCTTTGATAGTATCGGCGGACAAGTGAATGCTTTTACATCAAAAGAATATACATGCTACTATGCAAAAGTATTAGACACACATGCAAACTTTGCACTTGAAGTGTTAGCCGATATGTTTTTTAATTCTACTTTTGTTGAAGTAGAATTGGATAAAGAGAAGAAAGTTGTCTATGAGGAAATAAAAATGTATGAGGATACACCTGATGATATTGTTCATGATCTGCTTAGTAAAGCGATCTACGAAAATCATCCGTTAGGCTACCCGATTCTTGGAACAGAAGAAACATTAGCTACCTTTAATGGCGATACATTAAAGCAGTATGTACATAATATGTATACACCTGATAATGTTGTTATCTCTATTGCTGGAAATATTTCTGAATCGTTTATCCGTGAGGTTGAACAATTTTTTGGGTCATACGAAGGTGGAAAACGAGAAAAATCAGAACTTAAACCAATATTTCATTCAAACAAAATAGCAAGGAAAAAGGATACAGAACAGGCACACTTATGTATAGGTTTTGACGGCCTGCAGGTTGGTCATGATGATATGTATGATCTAATTATTTTAAATAATATACTTGGGGGCAGCATGAGCAGCCGATTATTCCAGGATGTCAGGGAACAAAAAGGACTTGCTTACTCTGTATTTTCCTACCATTCCGCATTCCAGGACAGCGGTATTGTAACTCTTTACGGGGGAACAGGGGCAGCACAGCTGGATGTTCTCTTTGAAACAATGCAAGAAACATTAAGTAAGCTGAAACAAGAAGGCATAACAGAAAAAGAATTAAACAATAGCAAAGAGCAATTAAAGGGCAGTCTGATGTTAAGTTTAGAGAGTACGAACAGCCGTATGAGCAGAAACGGAAAGAATGAACTTTTATTAGGCCGTCATCGTTCATTAGATGAAATCATTGAACAGATTGATGCAGTTTCGAAACAGGGCGTAGATAATATGGCAAATGAAATTTTTACTGATAACTATTCAATTGCCTTAATCAGTCCGGACGGAGAAATGCCGAAAGAATTGTAATAATTAAATAGAACAGCCTGTTGCTTGCAGCAGGCTGTTTTTCTATAGTCTATTTTTTAAAGCGAAACGATAAGTTTATAAGGAGGAAATGAAATGGAGGGCTGAGGTATGAGATTAAGTGAATTAAGTGGAAAAGAAATTGTAGATGTGAAGAAAGCAGAAAGATTAGGGGTACTTGGCCAAACGGATTTAGAAATTAACGAGAAAAATGGACAAATACAAGCATTGGTTATTCCCTCATTGAAATGGTTTGGACTAAAAAGACAGGGCGATGAAATAAGGGTGCCATGGAGTCATATAAAAAAAATCGGAAATGATATGATTATTCTCGATATATCAGAAGAAGAGGAATAACTGTTGAAAGTGAGGCAGACTGGAATAGCCAGTCTGTTTTTTTCGTACTTAACTAATCAAAACTTACACTAGGGAAATGAACACGTTTTTCTTTCGTGGAAAACTCACCGATTTTCATTTTGATACATAAGATGTTGAAGTAGTTCTAATATAAAATTCCTGTACGAATCTTTAGAAGAAGGTGAGGGTTTCATGCTGACAGGGATACAAATAGCAGTTATCGGCGGAGATGCAAGGCAACTTGAGATCATTCGCAAACTAACAGATCTTGATGCAAAGCTTTCTTTAATTGGCTTCGAACAATTGGATCATGCCTTTACGGGAGCGGTTAAGGAAAAAATAGATGAAGTGGAGTTTTCAAATAAAGATGTTATTATTTTGCCAGTACCTGGAACTGGCACTGATGGTCAAATTGAAACAATCTTTTCAAATGAAAAGGTGTATTTAAGAAAAGAAATGCTGAATGAAACACCTCCGCATTGTACCGTTTATTCAGGCATCAGCAACTCTTATTTAGACGGAATAACGAAGCAGGCGAATCGGCGCCTCGTTCAATTATTTGAACGGGATGATGTGGCTATTTATAACTCCATTCCGACCGTTGAAGGAACGATTATGATGGCAATCCAACATACTGACACTACAATTCACGGCTCTAACATTGCAGTATTAGGGTTAGGGAGAGTAGGGATGAGTGTTGCAAGGACATTCCAAGCACTTGGAGCTAAGGTAAAGGTTGGAGCAAGAAAAAGTGAGCATATTGCAAGAATTACAGAAATGGGTCTTACCCCATTTTATTTAAGTAATTTGGATGATGAGGTAAAGGATGTAGATATCTGTATAAATACAATCCCATATTTGATCGTCACGGCATCCGTCATTTCAAAGATGCCTGTTCATACATTAATTATTGATCTTGCCTCTAAACCAGGAGGAACAGACTTCAGATATGCAGAGAAACGAGGCGTAAAGGCATTGCTTGCACCTGGCCTTCCAGGGATTGTCGCTCCGAAAACAGCAGGGAAAATTTTAGCGAACGTCCTGTCACAATTAATAAAAGAGGATGTAAAAAAGTGAAGGGGGCATCGA
Organism: Cytobacillus solani; assembly: GCF_006704205.1. NCBI lineage: Bacteria > Bacillati > Bacillota > Bacilli > Caryophanales > Bacillaceae > Cytobacillus > Cytobacillus solani. The sequence goes on along the minus strand of NZ_CP041305.1, from coordinate 4,888,299 downwards.
ATCAAATGAGTCTAAAGGGTAGGCGGATCGGTTTTGGACTGACAGGTTCACATTGTACGTATGATGCAGTATTTCCAGAAATCGAAAGGCTTGTAAACGAGGGAGCAGAGGTTCTGCCAGTTGTCACTTTTACAGTAAAAAATACAGAAACAAGATTTGGCAAGGGTGAGGATTGGATTCAGCGCATAGAGGATTTAACAGGAAATAAAGTAATTGATTCCATCGTTAAAGCAGAGCCGCTTGGACCGAAAATTCCATTAGATTGTATGGTCATTGCGCCATTAACAGGAAGTTCAATGAGCAAATTTGCTAATGCCATGACAGATAATCCAGTTTTGATGGCAGCTAAAGCAACATTAAGAAATCAAAAGCCAGTTGTGTTAGGGATATCAACAAATGATGCACTTGGACTGAATGGGGTCAATTTAATGAGATTGATGGCAACGAAAAATATTTATTTTATTCCGTATGGCCAAGACGATCCGGTAAAAAAACCAAACTCGATGGTAGCAAGGATGACACAACTTTCTGATACTGTTGAAATGGCTATTGAAGGAAAACAATTGCAGCCAGTCATTGTGGAGAGGTATAAAGACTAAAATAACCCCTGCATTTTTCTAGCAAAAAGTTTATTACTTTAAAGAATGGATATGTTAGAATGAATGATATTATAAGAAAATTCTTTCATATGTTTAATACGTCTTTTTGCTAGAAAAATAGTTTTAAATAGGAAGGGGATAAAAACAATGGAAAAGAAAAATGGATTTCATGTAGCAGTATTAGGAGCGACTGGTGCGGTAGGGCAGCAAATGTTAAAAACGCTAGAGCAGAAAAACTTCCCTATTTCTAAACTTACTTTGCTCTCTTCTCCGCGTTCAGCGGGTAAGAAGCTTACATTTAAAGGTGTGGAGCATACCATTCAGGAAGTAAATCCGGATAGTTTTTCTGGTGTAGATATTGCCTTGTTCAGTGCAGGGGGCGGCGTTTCAAAAGAGTATGCTGAATATGCTGTTAGGCACGGAGCGATAGTAATTGATAACACGAGTGCTTTTCGAATGGAAGAAAACGTTCCATTAGTCGTTCCTGAGGTAAACGAACAAGCTTTATATAACCATCAAGGAATTATCGCAAATCCAAACTGTTCAACCATTCAAATGGTTGTTGCCCTAGAGCCTATTAGGAAAAAATATGGACTCAATAAAGTTATTGTTTCAACCTATCAAGCTGTTTCTGGCTCTGGAGCTGCTGCTGTTGAAGAGCTTTTTAGCCAGACAAAGGCTATTGTTCATAACGAATCATATGAACCTGCTATACTTCCTGTAAAAGGTGATAAGAAGCATTATCAAATTGCGTTTAATGCGATTCCGCAAATTGATAAGTTTGTGGAAAATGGATTCACATTTGAAGAAATGAAAATGATTAATGAAACGAAGAAGATTATGAGTCTGCCTGATCTTCGTGTAGCTGCAACATGTGTGAGACTGCCTGTTGCAACAGGTCACTCGGAATCAGTTTATTTTGAAATAAAAGAAGAAGGTATAAGCGTACAAGAAGTCAAGGATTTACTGGCCACCGTACCTGGAGTTGTGTTGCAGGATGATCCAGAAAATCAAATCTATCCGATGCCGGCTGATTGTGTTGGCAAAAGTGATGTCTTTATTGGACGAATTCGCAAGGATCTAGATGAATCAAAAGGTTTCCATATGTGGGTTGTTTCTGATAATCTACTTAAAGGGGCTGCGTGGAATTCAGTCCAAATAGCAGAAAGTTTAATTAATCTAGGTATCGTGAAATAACTACATGAAATATAATTTTGGAGTTTGAGAATTGTCTAGCTCCAGCGCCTATCGCCTATCAAACTTCAGGTCCCCTTCATACGATAAGTCGACATCAATTCGCAATCGCTCATTGTGTCTCCTTTATCGAAAGAACCGGCCCTTCTGCGTTTGTACGGTGATGACCAAGGCGCTTCTGCTTTTCTTTTGAATAAGCCTAAGCTTCGTTATCTTTGTACAAAATAGCCTCTATCATATTCTAATCGTTGCACTTGCTAAGTTAGGCGTTTTTTTAGCTTTTAACTTTAAATGAAGAGATATCCAGAGGTGTAACAATGAAAATTATTGTGCAAAAATATGGAGGCACATCTGTCCGTGATAGCGATAGTCGAGAACATGCATTAAAACATATTAAAAAAGCAATATCAGATGGATATAAACTAGTTGTTGTTGTCTCAGCAATGGGACGAAAAGGGGACCCTTATGCAACGGATACATTGCTCTCTCTAATAGATACAAAAAAGATGATGATTAACAAAAGAGAAAATGATCTCCTATTGTCTTGTGGTGAGATTATATCGAGTGTTGTCTTTACGAATATGCTTTTAGAGCATGGCATTCAAGCGACAGCCTTAACAGGTGCTCAAGCAGGTTTTCGAACAAACAATGATCACACAAATGCTAAAATCATTGATATGAGATGTGAAAGACTACTTAAGGAATTAGAAGTGAATGACTGTATCGTTGTTGCAGGGTTTCAAGGAGCCTCGAAAAATGGGGATGTGACAACGATTGGCAGAGGTGGAAGTGATACTTCTGCAGCCGCATTAGGTGTTGCATTGAATGCGGAATGGATCGAGATTTTTACAGATGTAGATGGAATTATGACTGCCGACCCGCGAATAGCTGAAAATGCTCGTCCATTAACTGTTGTCACTTATACAGAAGTGTGTAATATGGCTTATCAGGGTGCTAAAGTTATTCACCCAAGAGCCGTAGAAATTGCTATGCAGGCAAAAATTCCTATACGCATCCGTTCCAATTATTCTGATGGTCTTGGAACATTAGTGACTGCAATAAACAAAGAAGGCCGGGGCACTGATATAAGGGAACGATTAGTTACTGGAATCGCTCATCTTTCCCATGTCACACAAATTAAAGTTATTGCGAAAAAGGACCAGTACAATTTACAAGCTGAAGTGTTTCAGGCAATGGCAAATGAAGAAATCAGTGTTGACTTCATCAATATATATCCGAATGGTGTCAACTATACAGTAACTGAAGAAATGTCCGAAAAAGCAATTAGCATATTAAAGAACTTAGGACATAATCCCATGGTGGAATTCGATTGTGCAAAGGTTTCTGTAGTTGGAGCAGGAATGCAAGGTGTCCCAGGGGTTGCAGCTAAAATTGTAACAGCTCTATCTGAACAAGGCATTCGTATATTACAATCTGCTGATAGTCATACAACAATATGGGTCCTTGTCAAACAGCAAGATTTAGGAAAAGCAGTCAATGCCCTGCATGATGCCTTCCAATTAGAGAAAGAAATTGTTTTGCATAATAAATAGGAATAGATCTTTTAAGTTTTAAAAGGGAGTGTAGCAATGATTCAATTTGGCCGAGTTTCAACAGCAATGGTTACACCTTTCGATCGGAAAGGTCATATCGATTTTTCGAAAACAACGCAGCTTATTAATCATCTCATTGAAAATGGAACAGAATCCCTTGTTGTTGCAGGTACAACTGGGGAGTCACCAACTTTATCAAAGGAAGAAAAACTTGCATTATTTCAGCATGTGGTAAAAGTGGTTGACAAAAGGATCCCTGTTGTTGCAGGTACTGGGAGCAATAATACGTATGCCTCCATCGAGTTAACAAAAAAGGCTGAGCAAATAGGGGTAGATGGGATTATGGCAGTAGCCCCTTATTATAATAAACCCAATCAGGAAGGACTTTATCAACACTTTAAAACCATTGCTGAAAATACGAAACTGCCAGTCATGGTTTATAACATTCCTGGACGTTCCGCAGTAAATATACTTCCAGAAACCGTCATCAGACTTTCTAAAATTCAAAACATCGTTGCTGTTAAGGAAGCTAGCGGAGATTTGAATGCAATGGCTAAAATTATTGCTGGTACAGATGAAGACTTTCTTCTATATAGCGGCGATGATGGATTAACAATCCCGGTGTTAGCAATTGGCGGTGATGGCATCGTTTCTGTTGCATCACATGTAATTGGGAATGAAATGCAGGAGATGATCCAGGCATTTTTAAATGGAGATAATAAAAAGGCCGCTTCCATTCATCGAGAACTGCTGCCAATAATGGAAGGTTTATTTGCAGCTCCGAGCCCGACTCCAGTAAAAACGGCGCTGCAGCTTAAGGGGCTTAATGTTGGCTCTGTTCGGCTGCCACTTGTTCCATTATCAGAGCAAGAAAGAACGGCATTAGTGGCATTATTTAAGACAAAAGAATAGTGAATCAGGAAAAACCAATCAGTGATCCATTCTGATTGGTTTTTTAAATATTTTATTTATTTCCTCATTCAAGTATAATATTGGTAACTGATCTATGGTCGGACAACATATTGTAGGAGGAAGTTTACATTGAACAATCAACGAAAAACAAGCATCAAGTTAATGGCATTAGGAGGAGTAGGGGAATTCGGTAAAAATATGTACCTTGTGGAAGTAGATGGGGACATATTTGTACTGGATGCAGGACTAATGATTCCAGAAAATGAAATGCTCGGAATTGATATTGTTATTCCTGACATCACTTACCTGATACAAAATAAGGAGAGAGTACAAGGAATATTTTTGACACATGGACACGAAGATCATATCGGTGCTCTTTCTTATATATTAACAGAAATTGATGTTCCTGTGTATGGGACAAGACTTACACTTGAACTGGCAAAAGCAAAAGTGAAGGAACAAGAATTTAAAGGAAGTCCGAAATTTATCGAGGTTAATACAGATACAAAAGTTGAATGCAGCTCAGCAAAAGTATCTTTTTTTCATACTACCCATAGCATTCCTGACAGTGTGGGCATTTGTGTCCACACGCTGGAAGGAAGTATTGTCTATACGGGGGATTTTAAATTTGATCAAGCAGCATCAAACGGATACAAAACAAATATTGGCAAAATGGCGCAAATTGGTGATGAAGGTGTTCTTTGTCTCTTATCTGACAGTACGGAGGCAGAAAAACCTGGGTATACTTTATCAGAATCAAAAGTAGTAAAACAGGTAACAGATGTATTTCAACGGGCACAGGGAAGAATTATTGCTGCTTCATTTGCTTCAGATATTATAAGAATTCAGCATGTTTTTGATGCAGCTTTTGAAAGTCGAAGAAAAGTAGCAATCGTGGGCAGATTTACGCAAACGGCAGTTGATATAGCTCTCCAGAATGGATATTTACTCGTTGCTGAAGACACGATGATCTCAATAACAGAAATATCAGCATATGCTGATGATGAGCTTGTAATTTTAACGACAGGCACTCAAGGTGAACCGATAGAAGTTCTTCAGAAAATGGCTAAACAGACCCATAAGCAAGTAAATGTAAAAAAAGGAGATACCGTTCTTCTTGCAGGTTCGCCAATAAGGGGAAGCGAGGTATTCATTGCTAGAACCATTGATAAGCTATATCGTGCAGGTGCCAGCGTGATTTCTGGAAAAGGAACCTTCAATACGTTAAGTCATGGAAGCCAAGAAGAATTAAAGTTTATGATCAACTTGATGAAACCGAAGTTTTTTATTCCAGTTCATGGTGAGTACCGGATGTTAAAGGCACATGCAAAGTTAGCCTTGGAATGTGGCTTAACAAATGATCAGATTTTTATACCTGAAAAAGGCGAAGTGGCAGAGCTGGCAGATGAAAAAATACGTCCTGCAGGCCGTATTCCAGCCGGGAATGTGCTCATTGATGGGAGTGGGGTAGGAGATGTTGGAAATATTGTCCTAAGAGATCGTAAACTCCTTTCACAAGATGGAATTTTATTAGTGGTTGTCACCTTAAATAAAAAAGAGAAAAAAATATCAGCAGGACCGGAAATCATTTCTAGAGGTTTTGTTTATGTAAGGGAGTCGGAAGAGCTACTTGTGGAAGCAACAAAAAGAGTGCGCGATATTGTAGAAAGAAGCATCTCGAAAGATTCTTTCGATTGGACAGGCATCAAACAAGATATGAGAGATGAACTGAACCAATATTTATTTGAGAAAACAAAACGACGACCAATGATACTACCGATTATTATGGAGGTATAGTCTAAACAAAATGGCACAGCTCTTTGCTGTGCTATCTATGTCCGTTCAGCTTCAACGCCTACACATTTCAGTTAAGCCCCTCAGAAAGGTAAAGGACAACTTTCTGAGGGGCATGTTTGTCCTTGTCAGTGGTGAGCACACAAAGGAAAGTTCCTTAGAGTAAGCTTTGCAGGACCAAGCAGTTAAGCAGTTCTTTAATGTCCTGAAGGTGCTTCTGCATTTGCTCTTTAATTGATTTCCCGCATTAAATCCCCTCTATCGACCATACTAAACCTATATAGCTTGAAATTTCCAGACTTATAAGGATTGAAGGGAGAAAAAATGATGGGAAATGATAAAAAACAAAATGATTCTTTAAATGAACAGCAGGATCAAACAAAGGAAGAACAGCCGCCAAGTATCATTGATAAAATACAGCAGTTAGGCCAAACTAATGTCCCGCAGCTTTCGCAAGATTCAAAAATCCATTGTTTAACAATTGTTGGACAAATTGAGGGTCACCTCCAACTGCCGCCGCAAAATAAAACGACCAAATACGAGCACCTTATTCCACAAATTGTTGCTATTGAACAAAATCCAAAAATTGAAGGATTGCTTGTCATATTGAATACTGTAGGCGGAGATGTAGAAGCTGGCTTGGCTATTTCAGAAATGCTCTCTTCTTTATCAAAACCAACTGTCTCGATTGTACTTGGAGGAGGACATTCGATTGGCGTGCCTATTGCTGTTTCATGCAATTATTCATTTATTGCTGAAACAGCAACAATGACGATCCATCCAATCCGGTTAACAGGTCTAGTAATCGGCGTCCCGCAAACATTTGAATATTTAGATAAAATGCAAGATCGGGTGATTAATTTTGTTACGAAACATTCAAATATCACTGAGGAATGTTTTAAAGATTTAATGTTTGCAAAAGGCAACCTAACAAGGGACATTGGGACAAATGTAGTTGGTACGGATGCGGTTAAATATGGGCTAATTGATAATGTGGGGGGCATTGGTCCTGCGATAAAAAAATTAGAAGAATTGATAGAAAATAATAAACAAGGGAATGAAGGGATTGTCCAATGATACTTTATACCTCAATGCCCCATGAGCTTGTTTTTCCAACGGAGGCAGCTGAATATAATAAACAAATGATGGTTACGCATAATGGAATCCCATTGCTTGTTGAAATGGAAGGAGGCAAGGAATGTACGGTGATCCGGGTTATGAGCAGTGATCCTACACATTTCATGGATGAAAAATATACACCCGGAACAAAAATAACATTAGCTTAACAGTGTATTGATGCAATATGATATAATTAAGAGAAACTTCAGAGCAGCCATCAAGTGGCTGCTTTCTTCATTCAATCAGAAAAATGGATGTCAAATGCTATTTTTGTTTAAAATGAGAATAAGATGAAATTGAATAAGGTGATTAAATGGCCAAGAAAAAGCGAAGAAAAACAAGGAAAAAAGAAAATTTAAAGAAAACAATCCAATATGAGTTGCTTGCTTTAGGACTAATTGCATTATCCGCCATAGCGATGGCAAAACTCGGAGCGGTGGGAAAAGCAACAGTCATGTTTTTTCGTTTCTTCATGGGTGAATGGTATATTTTAAGTCTATTATGTTTAATCGTTTTTGCGGGCTACCTCATGTGGAAAAGAACCATCCCATATTTATTACATACGAGATTAATCGGCATCTACTTAATCCTATGCTCTCTCCTATTGTTGAGTCATGTTAGTCTTTTTCAACTGTTATCAAATGATGGGAAATTTCAGGACCCAAGTGTCATTGCGAATACATGGGAATTGTTTTGGATGGAAGTAAATGGAGAAACAAGTACAACAGATTTAGGTGGAGGCATGGTTGGAGCAACCCTTTTTGCTCTCTTTTATTTTCTGTTTGATGAAGCAGGCACAAAAATAATTTCCTTTGTTTTTATTATTATAGGTTTCATTCTCTTAACCGGAAAAACTCTTGGGGATGTTTTAGGCAACATGGGAACAGCCATATGGCATTTCTGGAAAAGACAATTGGACGCTTTTATCAGCGATTTGAAAGAATTTAAGGGATCGCAAAAAGAAAAAAAATTAGTTAAACAGGCCCAAGCACAAGAGAAAAGAGAAGAGGCGGAGAAAAAGGCATCAGAGCCTTTAATTACGATTAATAGCGGAAAAGAATCCTTCGAAGAGCCTAATCCTGAACCTATCATCTCTAGTTTTACACATAAGGCTACGTATGCGAATGAGAAAGCAGAAGATTCTGTGCAAAAAAAGGAGAAGCAGCAATCAGCTCCAGAATCAGAAGTAGATTCCTCGCCTCAGATTAAATTTACAGAAGTTGAAAATAAAGATTATGAATTGCCGCCAATGAGATTATTAAAGCTCCCTCGGCAGACCGATCAAAGTGGGGAATATGAATTAATCCATGCAAATGCAGCCAAGCTGGAAAGGACTTTCCAAAGCTTTGGTGTAAAGGCACGGGTTACCCAGGTGCATTTAGGACCAGCTGTAACGAAATATGAAGTGCACCCAGATGTAGGGGTGAAGGTGAGCAAAATTGTCAGCTTAAATGATGATTTAGCACTTGCGCTGGCCGCTAAGGATATTCGGATAGAGGCGCCGATCCCTGGTAAATCAGCCATTGGAATTGAAGTTCCTAATTCTGAAGTTGCCATGGTGTCGTTAAGAGAAGTGATTGAATCAAAGCAAAATGATCAGCCGAATTCAAAACTATTAATTGGACTTGGCCGTGATATAACAGGTGAGTCTGTATTAGCAGAACTAAATAAAATGCCACATTTACTTGTGGCAGGTGCAACTGGAAGCGGAAAAAGTGTCTGTATTAATGGCATTATTACGAGTATCTTAATGAGAGCAAAACCGCACGAAGTCAAAATGATGATGATTGACCCGAAAATGGTAGAATTAAATGTTTATAATGGGGTTCCTCATTTACTGGCACCAGTTGTAACTGATGCCAAGAAAGCTTCTCAAGCACTTAAAAAGGTTGTCAGCGAGATGGAGAGACGTTATGAATTATTCTCCCATTCAGGTACAAGAAATATTGAAGGGTACAATGATTATGTGAAGAGATATAATGCAGAAGAGGAAGGCCAGCAGCCCCTCTTGCCATACATTGTCGTAATTGTGGATGAGCTTGCAGATTTAATGATGGTTGCCTCTTCTGATGTTGAAGATGCTATCACAAGGCTTGCACAAATGGCTAGAGCTGCGGGAATCCATCTAATCATAGCAACACAGCGTCCTTCAGTTGATGTTATCACAGGAGTCATTAAAGCCAATATTCCTTCCCGAATTGCATTTGCCGTTTCATCTGCAACTGATTCACGTACTATTCTAGACATGGGTGGTGCCGAAAAATTGCTGGGAAGAGGAGATATGCTCTTCCTGCCAGTCGGTGCATCCAAGCCTGTTCGGGTTCAAGGGGCATTTTTATCAGATGAAGAGGTTGAGGAAGTTGTCAGCTTTGTCATTGATCAGCAAAAGGCGCAATATCAGGAAGAAATGATTCCAGATGATATACCAGAAACAACAACGGAAGTCGACGATGATCTGTATGATGAGGCAGTGGAACTTATACTTGAAATGCAAACAGCCTCTGTTTCCATGCTGCAGCGACGATTCCGAATTGGCTATTCAAGGGCAGCAAGACTGATTGATGAAATGGAAGCAAGAGGGATCGTTGGTCCATATGAAGGCAGTAAGCCAAGGGCAGTTCTGCTTGGTAAGCCTTCTGATGAAGCGAGTTCATAAATAAAAAAAAGGTCCATCAGTAGATGGATCTATTTTTATGCTATACTAATCAACATGATTAAAAATGGGATAATTTTAATGAGAATAGCTTGAAAAAATAGAGGGGAAATATTCATTTAATAAATATATTAGACCTAGTGAAAAAGAAGTTGTAATCCCGATGACACCGTTTTCAAGACAATATTCATTTTTCGTTCTAATACTGAAAATGGGAGTGAAAATTTAATCACCTTTTTAAGTCATTTTTGAAAATACTATTTCATTATTAGGTAAAAAGTGTTATAGTATTTTCGATTAGTAGGAATGATTGAACATCAGAGGTCTGATGTCCTTTACGAAAATTGGTTGGAGGAACACTGAATGTCTATTAAGTCAGATAACCGGCATTTATATTTACAAGTGATTGACCATTTGAAGCAAGATATTGAAAACGGGATTTATAAGGAAAGAGAAAAACTTCCTTCTGAATTCGATCTTGCTAAGCAGCTTGGGGTAAGCCGAGCAACACTCCGGGAAGCACTTCGAATTCTCGAAGAAGAAAACGTTATCATTCGACGTCATGGAGTTGGTACATTTGTAAATGCAAAGCCTTTGTTTACTTCAGGAATTGAACAGCTAAGCAGCGTTACTGACATGATATTGCAAGCAGGGATGAAGCCTGGGACCATTTTCTTAAGTTCATCAACAATAGGACCGACAGAAGAGGATATCCGCCGTTTCTCATGTACGATGGATGAAGAAATTGTGGTGATTGAAAGGGTTAGAACCGCTAATGGTGAACCAGTAGTGTATTGTATTGATAAAGTTCCTGATAAAATACTAACTGGTACTTTTTCTCACGAGCAAGAATCCATTTTCAATATGCTTGAAAATGGAACAAGCCGGAGGATTACATATGCGGTTGCTTCAATAGAACCGATCGGCTACCACGAAAAAGTTTCGCCAATCCTCGAATGTGATCCTGAAACTGCATTGCTTGTACTGAAGCAAATGCATTTCGATGAAATGGACGAGCCTATTCTCTATTCAGTCAATTATTTTAGAGCCGATAAGTTTAGCTTCCAAGTCCTTAGAAAAAGAATTTAAAAGAAAAGGCTAAAAAGGATTTAAACAATCGTGACTTTAATAATTTCTACTATCGGGTAAAAAAATAATAGGGGGTACATACCTTGAAAAAACGCAAATTTGGTCTAGTTTTGTCACTTGCACTAGCAGCCGGAACGATTTTAGGTGCTTGTGGAAATGGTGACAAAAAGGATGAAGGTACAGCTAAGGACGGCGGAGATAAAGAAAGCAAGTTCTCAGTTGCAATGGTAACAGATGTTGGCGGTGTGGATGACAAATCATTCAACCAATCTGCTTGGGAAGGTCTTAAAGCTTTCGGTTCTGAAAATGGACTTGAGCAAGGAAAAGGCGGATATGACTACCTTCAGTCTAAATCAGATGCAGACTATGCGACAAACTTAAATAAGCTTGCTCGTGAAGATTTCTCTCTAATTTTCGGAATTGGTTTTAAATTAAAAGCTGACGTTGATACAATTGCAAAGCAACAAAAAGATGTTCACTTCGGAATTATTGATGATGTGGTTGAACAGCCAAACGTTGTAAGCGTATTATTTAAAGAACAAGAGGCTGCATTCCTTGCTGGAGTTGCTGCTGCAAAAACAACGAAAACAAATCATATCGGCTTTATCGGCGGTATGGAAAGCCCAGTTATTGAGCGTTTCGAAGCTGGGTTCCTAGCTGGTATCCAAGCTGTAAACCCTGATATCAAAGTAGACGTTCATTATACTGGCGCTTTTGATAAAGCGGATTTAGGTAAGGCAACTGCTGCACAAATGTATTCTTCTGGTGCTGATGTAATTTTCCACGCTGCTGGTGGTACTGGTAACGGATTATTTACTGAAGCAAAAGACCTTAAGAAAAAAGACCCAACAAGAGAAGTTTGGGCAATCGGTGTTGACTCTGACCAATCAGGCGAAGGTGTAGTTGAAATCGACGGAAAAGAACATAATGTAATCATTACATCTGCAATGAAGGGTGTTTCCCATGCAGTTCAAGATATTTCTAAAAAGGCTATGGATGGAAAGTTCCCTGGCGGAGAAACAATTGTTTATGGTTTAGCTGAAGATGGTGTTAGCTTAGCTCCTATTAATGAAGAAGTAACAACAAAAGCAGACATCGAAACTGCTGTAAAAGAATGGACAGATAAAATCAAGAATGGTGACATTACTGTTCCTGGTACATTAGATGAGCTAGCAAATTTCAAAGCAGAATAATAATTGAAATAAAAATGGAATAAGCGGGTTGCAGAACTGACCCCTTATTCCTTTTTTAAGCAATTATTCAGACAGTTTCTATTTTGGTAATTTAATTGAAGTGTTGAAGCTATTCAACTTTTCACTTAGGTTAATCAACTATAGACTAGTATTGATTTAATAATATAGAATTTATTTCTATAGTTTATTTTTTCAGTTTTAAAAGTCTGACCTCTTACTACTAAAAATTTCCTTATTTTTAAAGGAGTGAAAAAATGGATTACGTAATTGAAATGCTAGGTATTCGCAAGGAATTTCCTGGGATCGTAGCAAATGATAACATTACACTTCAGGTGAAAAAGGGTGAAATCCATGCTTTGCTTGGTGAAAACGGAGCAGGAAAATCTACGCTTATGAACGTCCTTTTTGGACTTTATCAGCCTGAACAAGGAGAAATAAAAGTAAAAGGCAAGTCTGTAAAAATTACCAATCCTAATATTGCAAATGATTTGGGAATTGGAATGGTGCATCAACACTTTATGCTTGTTGACCCCTTTACCGTTACAGAAAATATTATCCTTGGAAGCGAAATTACAAAAGGCGGAAAAATTGATATTAAAACCGCAGAAAAAAAAGTTAGTGAAATTTCAGAGAAATACGGTTTAGCAGTCGATCCGCGTGCGAAAATCCAGGATATATCTGTTGGGATGCAACAGCGTGTTGAAATTTTGAAAACGCTATACCGTGGTGCAGAGATCTTAATTTTTGATGAACCAACAGCTGTTCTCACTCCTCAAGAAATTCATGAACTGATTCAAATTATGAAAACCCTGATTAAAGAAGGAAAATCGATCATATTAATCACACACAAGTTGAAAGAAATAATGGAAGTCTGTGATCGTGTAACGGTTATTCGAAAAGGCATAGGTATCGGGACGGTTAATGTTAGTGAAACGAATCCTAATGATTTAGCTAGCTTAATGGTTGGCCGTGAAGTTACATTTAAAACAGAAAAAATAGAAGCAAGTCCGAAACAGGAAGTGCTTCAAATAAAAGATTTAAGAGTAAAGGACGCCCGCGGGCTGCCAGCAATTAATGGTTTAGATCTCACAATCAGATCAGGAGAGATTGTTGGGATTGCAGGGGTAGATGGCAACGGTCAAACCGAATTGCTTGAAGCAATCACAGGCCTAAGAAAGTCTGAAAGTGGTTCAATCTTGTTAAATGGGAAGGAAATTCGCAATTTTTCACCAAGAAAGGTTACTGAATCTGGGGTAGGGCATATTCCACAGGACCGTCATAAACATGGACTTGTTCTTGATTTTCCAATTGGGGAAAATATGGTCCTTCAGACGTATTACCAAAAACCATATTCAAAAGGTGGAATCCTGAATTATAAAGAAATTTACAAAAAAGCAAAAGGCTTAATTGATGAGTTTGATGTCCGTACTCCAAGTGAATTTACACCTGCACGGGCATTATCAGGTGGTAATCAGCAAAAGGCTATTATCGGACGTGAAGTCGATCGAAATCCAGACCTGCTTATTGCGGCACAGCCTACACGCGGTCTTGATGTCGGGGCGATAGAATTTATTCATAAGCGCCTAATCGAACAGCGTGATAATGGAAAAGCGGTTCTATTACTATCATTTGAACTTGATGAAGTAATGAATGTAAGTGATCGCATTGCTGTAATCTATGAAGGACAAATCGTTGCGATTGTTGATCCGAAAGAAACGACAGAACAAGAATTAGGGTTATTAATGGCCGGTTCTAAACGGAAGGAAGCAGGTGAAAAAGCAGATGTCTAGTCGCATGAAAAATATTATCGTGCCGATTCTTGCCGTACTATTAGGGATAATTGTCGGTACGATTATCATGTTAATAACAGGATATGATGCTGGTGCAGCATTTATTGCTCTTTGGGATGGAGCATTTGGTGATATATATTATACTGGAGAAACAATTCGGCAGGTTACCCCATATATTCTTGCAGGACTTGCAGTTGGATTTGCCTTTAAAACAGGTCTTTTCAATATTGGAGTAGAGGGCCAATTAATTGTTGGGTGGCTGGCTGCAGTATGGGTTGGAGTGGCGTTTGAACTACCTAAAGTCATCCACCTTCCATTAGCTGTGTTAGCAGCTGCCGCAGCCGGAGCACTATGGGCATTTATACCTGGCCTTTTAAAAGCGAAGTTTCGTGTTCATGAAGTAATTGTAACGATTATGATGAACTATATTGCATTACATGTAGCAAACTATATTATCCGTACTGTACTTTCAGAAAAGAGTGACCGGACAGCGGATGTTTTCCCGTCAGCTTCTCTACGCTCCCCGTTTCTTGAAGGTCTAACAGACTATTCTCGACTGCATTGGGGAATTATTGTTGCACTTATATGTGTATTTATTATGTGGTTTATTTTAGAAAAAACTTCCAGAGGCTATGAGTTGAAAGCAGTTGGTTTTAATCAGCATGCATCGGAATATGCGGGTATGAGTGTAAAATCAAACATTATTTTATCAATGGTTATTTCTGGAGCATTTGCTGGTCTTGCTGGTGCGATGGAAGGTCTAGGTACATTTGGCTACGCATCTATAAGAGGCGGCTTTACAGGTGTCGGCTTTGATGGAATCGCCGTTGCATTACTTGGTGGAAATACACCAATTGGCATCATTTTAGCTGCGATTTTGTTCGGTTCTTTAAAAGTAGGAGCGCTGAACATGCCGCTTGAAGCAGGTGTACCAAATGAACTTGTTGATATTATTATTGCATTAATCGTTTTCTTTGTAGCTGCAAGTTATATGATCCGAATCTTTATTGATCGTATCGGCAAAAAGGGGGCGAAGTAAGTGAGCTTAATGGATATACTATCAATTGTTATCCCTTCAACTATGCTATGGGCTGCTCCGCTTATTTTTACCGCACTTGGCGGTACCTTTTCAGAGCGTTCAGGTGTTGTTAACATCGGTCTCGAAGGTTTAATGGTTATTGGCGCATTCACCGCAATTGTCTTTAACTTAACATTTGCTGATGTGTTTGGGGATATGACTCCTTGGGTGTCCCTAGTGGCAGCAATGGTTGTAGGCGGACTTTTCTCTGTTATTCATGCGGTTGCCTCTATTACATTTAGAGCAGACCAAACGGTTTCTGGGGTAGCTATTAACTTATTAGCAGTAGGTGTATCATTGTTTCTTGTGAAATTTATGTACGATAAAGGTCAAACAGATATCATTCAAAAAGGCTTCAGTAAAGTGGATATTCCAATCCTGAGTGATATACCGATTTTAGGAAAGATATTTTTCTCTAACACATACTATACATCTTACGTGGCAATAATAATTGCATTTATTGCATGGTATGTTATTTTCAAAACACCATTTGGTTTAAGACTTCGTTCTGTCGGTGAACATCCGATGGCTGCTGATACTATGGGGATCAATGTAACAAAAATTCGTTATATTGCTGTTATTCTATCTGGAGCACTTGGAGGAATTGGCGGTGGAATTTATGCACAATCGATTACATCTGATTTCAGCCATGCAACGATTAGTGGACAAGGGTTCATGGCACTAGCAGCAATGATCTTTGGTAAATGGCATCCGCTTGGTGCAATGGGCGCAGCGTTATTCTTTGGTTTTGCCCAAAGCTTAAGTATTATTGGTTCAAGCTTGCCGTTCCTTGAAAACATTCCAAATGTGTATTTATTAATTGCTCCATATGTACTGACGATCCTTGCGTTAACAGGCTTTATCGGCCGTGCTGACGCACCGAAAGCATCTGGGGTACCTTATATTAAGGGAAATCGATAAAGTAGTTGAAAGACCTTACTCTTAGATGAAGAGTGGGGTCTTTTTCTTTGGGTTATATAAAGTTTGTTTCCAGTATTGGTGGAGTGTATAGTTTAAGTAAAGATAATTGTAGCTGCATCAAGGTACAACCTCTGGTTGCTAATTTTAAAACCTTGTCCTATCTGTGGATGTTATATTATTTTATTTTAAAGAATTAAGTGATTTGTAGTTTTATAAAAATGATAGAATTTTTCCCAGTTATTCTAAATGAAAAAACCACCAATCATTAAAGAAAACTCTTTAATAATTGGTGGTTCTTTTTAATCGATATTATATTAATTGTTCTTCCTCTTTTTCTTTACTGCTTAGCTTAAAAAAGCCAATTATAATCCCCAGAATTACACCTATAAACGCAGGTAATAGCCAGCCTAATCCAACTTCATATAATGGAAGGATAGAAGAAAATAATTGATCAACTGGTTTTACTCCCAATCCAGCTGCATTTAATCCGTCAAATACACTTACGATAAATGTGAATAACATAGCCAATTGATACACTATCTTCTTACCCTTAAATGCATTATGGAAGAAGGTTAATATTAATAAAACGATTGCTAAAGGATAAATGGTTGTTAACACTGGTGTTGAAATCGAAATCAAATGACTTAATCCGAAGTTTGCAACAGCCGTACTAAAGATAGCAAAAATGATAACAAAACTACGATAAGAAACTTTAGGCAAAATTTTATTAAAATAGGAAGCACAAGAGCTGATCAGACCGACGCTAGTAGTCATACAAGCCGCAGTAATGAGAGCGCCAAGTATTACTCCACCAAATGATCCAAAGTAGAGATTGGCTACCCCAGCTAAAACTGAGCCACCATTATCTAAAATACCTAATTCCGAAACACTACTTGCTCCCATAAATGCCAAAGCACTATAAAAGAAAGCTAAAAGAACTGCAGCGATTAAACCAGCCTTCATCGTAGATACCATAATCACTTTACCTGATTCCACACCTTTAGAGCGAAGGGAATTGATAATAATAATTCCAAATACGAAAGCTGCTAAAACATCCATCGTTAAATATCCTTCTGAAAAACCGCTGAAGAATGAATTTTCTGTATATTTACCAATAGGTTTTTGAAGAGCGCCAAGTGGTTTAAAAATTGCCACAATAACTAAGAGAGACAAAAAGCTTATTTTAATTGGTGTTAAATATTTACCTAAGATATCAACAATTTTTGAAGAATTAAGTGAAAGTAATGTTGCAACTGCAAAGAAAAGGATTGAGAAAATAAATAACCCAATCGTATCCCAAGATTCTGGGATTAATGGACGAATACCAATTTCAAAGGATACCGTTCCTGCTCTTGGTATCGCAAATAAAGGTCCGATAGCTAAGTATAAAATAATAGAGAATATTAACCCGAACATGGGATGTACTCTAGTTGCTAACGATTGAATATCACTTTCCCTGGAGTAACCTAGAGAGATAACAGTTAATATTGGTAGTCCAATACCAGTAATAACAAATCCAGCCATAGCTACCCAGATATTTACTCCTGCTTCCTGGCCCATCATGATTGGGAATATTAAATTGCCTGCTCCAAAAAATAGTGCAAAAAGCATTAACCCTAAAACAATAATATAAGAAGTTGAAATCTTTTGATTCACAACCACTACCCCCTTCTACTAATTTCCCCTTGATATAATCAATTATTCTGAAAATTATTATTTAAAAATAACTTTTTAAAAATTCTGCCACCTTTCGAACCGTATTGATATATTGCTTTAATAAAATAACATATCAGGATAATGAACACAATATATTATTCCAATAAAATATTTAGTAATCTTTAAGTTCTATATGAGGTTTGATTTTAGATCCAATTATAAGTAAGACTACCTACTTGCAAACACCACTATGTATTTTGAATGAAAAAATTCATTACTGAGGAGGCTCACTGCCCACTCCGATTCGCTGCCTAACCTGGAGCAAATTTAATCACTATTAAATTTGATTAGCAGTTTGTAAACATACTGTTGATGGCAATAACTTGAAAATAAGAAATAGGGCAAGTTATAGTTAGAATATGATTTAATTTAAAGGTGTTTGCAGAAAATAATCTTGGATGAGATACATAAAAACGATTAGGAGGATATCAAATGAATATAATTTCAGAAACGGTTAAAGCAATGACTGGCTATAACATTCATATTGTAAAAACCGATAAGTATAAAACCAACACGATCGTTTGGAAAATGAAAGCGCCATTAAGAAAGGAAGAAGCAACCCTACGGGCACTTTTGCCGTATGTTTTGCAGAGCAGCAATAAAGAATTTCCGACAACGGGAACACTACGATCTTATTTAGATGAACTTTACGGAGCTAGTTTATACGTGGACTTGGCCAAAAAAGGTGAGTTCCACATTATTAGTTTTTCGTTGGAAATGGCCAATGAAAAGTTTTTATCAGACCCGACGCCCCTTTTGAAAAAGGCAATTGAGTTTTTAGCAGGTTTATTAATGAAACCAAATGCTGATGAAAGTGCTTTTCATAAGGAAACGGTAGCAAATGAAAAACGAACTTTGAAACAAAGAATACAGTCCGTTTATGGTGATAAAATGCGTTATTCCAATTACCGTCTAATACAAGAAATGTGCAAAGAGGAGCCATATTCCCTTCATGTTCATGGAGACATGGACGCAGTTGATTCTATCACACCTGAAATCTTATACGATTATTATCAAAACGCTTTGAAGCAGGATGAACTTGATTTATATATAATTGGCGATGTAAGTGAAGAAGAAGTATTTGGAAGCGAGCAATTACAATTTTCAGAACGCACCCCTAAAATTATTCATTCTTCAAATTATGTTTCGAAAAACAATGTTCATGAAGTTATCGAAGAGCAAGAGGTAAAACAAGGGAAATTAAATATTGGCTACCGGACAAATATCAAATATGGGGATGAAGATTATTACGCACTTCAGATTTTTAATGGGGTTTTTGGAGGATTTTCGCATTCCAAGTTATTTCTTAATGTAAGGGAAAAAGCCAGTCTTGCTTATTATGTAACGAGCAGGCTTGAAAGTCATAAGGGATTAATGATGGTTATGTCAGGGATAGATAATAAAAATTATGATCAGGCTATACAGATTATTAACGAGCAAATGGACGCAATGAAAAGAGGGGATTTTACAGAGGAGGAAATGGAGCAAACGAAAGCAGTTATTAAAAATCAGCTTCTTGAAACGATAGATACTTCAAGAGGGATGGTTGAAATCCTCTATCATAATGTTGTTTCCAAAAAAGATATCTCTCTTGATGAATGGATGGAGAAAATGGATCTTGTGACAAAAAAAGATATTATTGCCGTTGCAAATAAGATACATTTAGATACTGTTTACTTTTTAACAGGAAAGGGGGATACAAAATAATGGAAAAAATCATATTTGATCAACTGCAGGAAGAATTATATTATGAAAAGCTGAATAATGGACTTGATGTATATATCCTTCCGAAGCACGGTTTTAATAAAACTTATGCAACATTTACCACGAAGTATGGATCGATAGACAATCATTTTCTGCCACCAGGAAAAGAGGATTTTGTAAAGGTTCCCGACGGGATTGCCCACTTTTTAGAGCATAAGCTATTTGAAAAAGAAGATGGCGATGTATTCCAGCAATTTAGCAAGCAGGGAGCTTCGGCAAATGCATTCACCTCTTTTACAAGAACGGCATATTTATTTTCAAGTACATCTAATGTGGAAAAAAATCTTGAAACGTTAATTGATTTTGTTCAAGCGCCATATTTTACAGAGAAAACGGTCGAAAAGGAAAAAGGCATTATTGGGCAGGAAATTACAATGTATGATGACAATCCAGATTGGCGCTTGTATTTTGGACTAATCCAAAACATGTATAAAAACCACCCAGTAAAGATTGATATTGCTGGAACAATTGAATCCATTTCTCATATTACAAAAGATATGCTTTATGAATGTTATAAAACGTTTTACCATCCGAGTAATATGCTGTTATTTATAGTTGGGCCCGTCAATCAGGATCAAATGATGAAGATGGTAAGGGATAATCAAGATCGTAAGGATTACAAAGAGCTGCCAGAAATCAAACGGAAATTTGAAGAGGAGCCTGTGGCGGTTGCTGAGAAAAAACTGGTACTAGAGATGAATGTACAAACATCTAAATGTTTAGTAGGAATTAAAGCACCAAATGCCAATCAATCTGGAAAAGAAATGCTAAAGAAAGAATTAAGTTTAAATGTGATGCTCGACATTTTATTTGGAAAGAGTTCGGATCATTACAGTTCATTATATAATGAAGGATTAATTGATGAAACGTTTTCTTTTGATTACACGGAGGAGAAAGGTTTCGGATTTGCGATGGTTGGAGGAGACACAAGTGATCCAGATAGGCTTGCAGACACAATAAAAAGAATTCTGTTGGAAGCTAAGGGAACGATTTCTGATGAAAGTTTAGAGCGAACGAAAAAGAAGAAGATTGGTGCCTTTTTACGAGCGGTTAATTCACCAGAATATATTGCCAATCAATTTACTAGATATGCGTTTAATGACATGGATTTATTTGAAGTGGTGCCGACACTTGAAGGCATAACAATAGCAGATATAGAACGGGCTGCTGATGAGCTTATTTCTGAAGAACAATTTACTGTTTGTCTAGTTGTGCCAAAAAAATAAATAAGATGATAAGAATGAAGAAGCGCCGGTATTGTGGCGCTTTCTTCTGTTCGTGGAAATGGGTGTAGAAAAATGAAAAAGTTTGCATTAATAACAGGGGCAAGCGGGGGAATTGGGGGAGCAATGGCTATTAAATTAGCAGAGGAAGGATATTCCTTATATTTGCACTATAATGAAAATAAAAAGGCAATCGAACAGCTCTTAGCGCAATTACAGTTCTTTGACGGAGAATATATCCCGATACAAGCAGATCTCACAACAAATAAAGGCTATAAAAAAATAGTGGAAAACATTTTTTCACTTGATGCAATCATTCATAATAGTGGAACTAGTCATTATGGTCTTCTTTATGAGTTAGACGAGGAACAGGCGGATACATTGATAAATATTCATGTAAGAACACCACTTTTACTAACTAAGGATCTCTTACCTAAGCTTCTTTCTAAAGGAGGAGGGAATGTTGTTGTGATTTCCTCTATTTGGGGACAGACTGGTGCTGCATGTGAAGTAGCCTATTCCACTGTTAAAGGGGCGCAAATTGCGTTTGTAAAAGCGTTAAGCAAGGAAGTGGCATTTAACGGGATTCGAGTGAATGCGGTTGCTCCTGGGGCCGTACAGACAGCTATGCTTGATGGCTTTTCCTTTGAAGAGCTTGAGGAGTTAAAACACGAAATACCAATGGGAAGGCTTGCGTCCCCAGAAAATATTGCTGATGCGGTGTCTTTTCTTTTATCCTCACAAGCTTCATATATTACTGGTCAAGTACTTGCTGTAAACGGCGGCTGGCATACATAAAATGTTCAACGAACAGTCAATAAATAACATGCATATTTTATCTTTCCAACATCCAAAATAACAATGTACTATGGTGTACAACATTGTTAATGAAGGAGGATAATATCATGTCTGTACTTGATAATTGGCAGCAGTGGAAAGACTTTCTTGGTGATCGTCTCGATCAGGGACAGCAGCAGGGAATGAATAAAGACACGGTTAATAATTTTGCTTACCAGATTGGTGATTACTTAGCAAAACAAGTAGAGCCAAAAAATGAACAGGAAAAAATCCTCTCAGATCTTTGGTCCGTTGCGAGTAAGGAGGAGCAGGAAGCCATTGCAAGCATGATGGTAAAGCTTGTAGAGGATAATGGTACACAAAAATAAATCGTTTAAAAAAGAGAGGCAAGCTCCTCTCTTTTTTAATTTTTCGAAAAATGGGTAATGACATTTTTTGCATAGGTTTATCCTTTCATCTTTCAGTGAAATCATTTATGATATAGGAGGTAAGAAAAATCGTTTAGCAACGGTTAAAAGGAGGTTTTTATGAGTAAAACAGAATGGTATTTAGAATATGAAATAACAAAGAACCGTCCCGGGTTGCTTGGTGATATTTCTTCCCTTCTCGGAATGCTTTCGATTAATATTGTAACGATTAATGGTGTGGAACAGGGCCGAAGAGGCTTGTTAATTTTAGCGAAAAACTATGAACAAATTGTTCGGTTAGAGTCAATTTTACATACGATGGATACAATAAAACTAATTAAATTGCGTGTTCCGAAATTAAGGGACCGGCTAGCTGTCCGTCATGGGAGATACATACAACAAGATGCAGATGATAAGAAGACTTTTAGGTTTGTAAGGGACGAGCTTGGATTATTAGTTGACTTTATGGCAGAATTATTTAAGCAGGAAGGGCACAAGCTAATAGGAATACGGGGAATGCCGCGAGTAGGAAAAACAGAATCAATTGTTGCATCAAGTGTATGTGCAAATAAGCGATGGTTATTTGTTTCTTCAACTCTTTTGAAACAAACGATTCGCAATCAGCTCATTCATGATGAATATAATGAAAACAATCTATTCATTATCGATGGGATTGTTTCATCTAGAAGAGCAAATGAAAAGCATTGGCAGCTTGTCCGTGAAATAATGAGCCTCCCCGCAATAAAAGTGGTGGAGCATCCAGATATTTTTGTGGAAAACACTCAATATTCTATCGATGACTTCGATTATATTATTGAGCTTCGCCATGACCCAGAAGAAGAAATAAAATATGACATTGTAAATGAAAACAAGATGTTTACTGATTCTGAATTTGGCGGATTTGATTTTTAAGTGAGTTGGAAGGTGTTGTAAATTGACAGAACTCGGGAATCGACTAAAAGAAGCTCGATTGGCTAAAAACATGAGTCTTGATGACCTGCAGGCAGTAACAAAGATTCAAAAGCGATATTTAATTGGAATTGAAGAAGGAAATTATAGTATGATGCCCGGAAAGTTTTATGTAAGGGCGTTTATTAAGCAATACGCAGAAGCAGTAGGAATGGAACCGGAAGAAATCTTTGAAGAGTTTAAAAGTGATATTCCTTCCACAATAAATGAAGATATTCCAGAAAAGCTTTCACGTGTTCAATCTAGGCAAAATGTTTCTCCAGGAAGATCCAAAGCTTTTGATATTCTTCCGAAAGTATTAATTGCTATTTTTGTTATTGGTGCATTGGCTGCCGCTTATGTATTTTTTCAAAAGGCCAATGGTGGAGAAAATACAAAGGAATCCGTTGATAACAGCGGAAAGGAACCCGTACGTATTGAGGAATCAGACGATTTTGCGAAGGATACTGATAAAGAAAAAGAGAAAGATTCTAGTGAAGATTCAGTAAAGCAAGAAGATCAGACGAATGAAGAAGAGACCGATGAGGAAGAGATTGAAGCTCCTAAGCAAGAGGTCACTGTTGCCCAGTCAAGTGGCAAAAAAACTGTATATGAATTGAAAAATACAGACCGGTTTGAATTGAAGGTAGTTTCTACTGGAGAAACATGGGTCAATATTTTAAATGGAAAAGGAACTTCCTTTTTTTCTGGTACGTTGAAAAAGGGCGAAAATGAAAGTCAGGTAATTGATTTTTCTAAGGAAATTGAGGCTGTTATTGTCATTGGTAAATCAACTGAAACTGAGATTTATGTAAATGATGAAAAAGTTGAGTATGCTATTCCTCCGACTCAATCGGTTACGCAGAATATAACCATTCGCTACTTACCGAACAACGAATAGTCATCGTCTGATGACTATTTTTCGCGTTATTACTATATTGGAGGTAAAATCATGAATTTGCCAAATAAAATTACTATTTCTCGAATTTTTTTAATCCCATTATTTTTAATTATTATGCTTGTCCCTTTTTCGTGGGGAGAGCTTTCAATCCTAGGAGCTACCCTTCCTGTTACACATTTAGTTGGTGCACTCATTTTTATTATCGCTTCAGCAACTGACTGGGTGGATGGGCATTTTGCAAGGAAATATAACCTGGTTACGAACTTAGGAAAGTTTCTTGACCCGCTTGCGGACAAGCTCCTCGTTTCTGCAGCATTAATTGTTTTAGTAGAGCTTGGCTACGCTCCCTCTTGGATTGTTATTATTATTATTAGCAGAGAATTTGCGGTAACAGGTTTACGGCTTATTCTTGCAGGTGGGGGAGAAGTTGTAGCAGCCAATCAATTAGGGAAAATCAAAACATGGACGCAAATTGTCGCTATTTCTGCTCTATTACTGCATAACATTATTTTTGAAATGATTTCGATTCCATTTGCTGATATTGCTCTTTGGGTAGCACTTGTCTTTACGATCTGGTCTGGCTGGGATTATTTTGCTAAGAATAAGGATGCCTTTGTCAATTCAAAATAATGAATTTCTTGTTTCATCCTATACAAACGAGGGGGCGTTTGCATGAATGCAGAAATAATCGCAGTTGGTTCTGAATTATTGCTTGGTCAAATTGTTAATACAAATGCGCGCTTTTTGTCCAGGCAGCTTGCCGATTTAGGGATTAATGTTTTTTATCATACATGTGTTGGTGATAACCCTGATCGCCTTAAAGCAGTGATTAAAATGGCAGAGGAGCGTTCGAATCTTCTTATATTTACTGGAGGATTAGGACCAACAAAAGATGACTTAACAAAGGAAACGATCGCAAAGCATGTAAATAAAAAACTGATTATGAATAATGAGGCTCTTCAGTCGATTGAACTTTATTTCGAGCGCACGAATCGACAGATGACGGAAAATAATAAGAAGCAGGCAATTGTTTTAGAGGATTCACATATTTTGCCGAATGATCATGGGATGGCTCCTGGAATGTTGCTTGATGGTGGAAACCATACCTATATGCTTCTACCCGGACCACCGAAAGAAATGGAACCAATGTTTTTGAAATATGGCTACCCAGCTCTTCGTTCCTTGCTACTAGAGGAAGATGTGATCCTTTCCCGTGTATTAAGATTTTTTGGGATTGGAGAAGCGATGCTCGAAACAGAAATTGAAGATTTAATTGATGCACAGACGAATCCGACGATAGCGCCACTTGCATCGGATGGGGAAGTAACTCTTCGTTTAACAGCCAAGTATGAGCAAATGGATACAGCTTTAAGACTTCTAGATGAGACTGAAAATAACATTCTCTCTCGAGTCGGAGAATATTTCTATGGATATGATGAAACTTCCTTAATGCGTGAGTTAATTAAACATATTAAGGAAAAAAAGCTGACAATTGCTTGCGCTGAGAGTCTGACAGGAGGTATGTTCCAGCAGGAGTTTACAGCAATTCCTGGGGCAGGAGACCTTCTTAAAGGCGGTGTTGTTTGTTATACAAATGAAGTTAAAACAAATGTGCTAAACGTCCAGAAATCAACAATTGCTGAAAATGGTGTCGTAAGTGAGCAATGTGCACGTGAGTTAGCAAAAAACGTTGCCTCCCTTATGAACGCGGATATTGGCATTAGCTTTACAGGCGTTGCGGGTCCTGATGAATTAGAAGGCAAACCAGTTGGAACTGTATACATTGGTATTTCAATAAAGAATGAGCCTGTTCAAGTTGAAAAGCTAAATTTTGGCGGAACAAGAGAAGCCATCCGGGTAAGAAGTGTAAAGTATGGATGTCATTTTTTAATAAAGAGATTAAATGGAAGTCAGAATGCCAAATAGTGCATTCTGATTTTTTAATTATAGTAAGTTTGCTCTTTTCTTAAAGGAAAATTCTTTAAAAATATCATTTCTCTCATTCTATTCTTTCATTTTATGAAAGAATAGGCATTGAAAAAAGAAGAATAGATGTTCGCTTTTTTTCTCGACAAACGATAAGAAAACAGTTATAGTAGAGTTAGGTTTTGAACGAGAGCAAAACTTAGATTTTTTGAATGTTGAAGAGGAGGAAGTATGAATGAGTGATCGTCAAGCAGCACTGGAGATGGCGTTAAAACAAATAGAAAAACAATTTGGTAAAGGTTCAATTATGAAGCTTGGAGAGCAAACAGACCGGAAAATTTCAACAATTCCAAGCGGATCACTTGCCCTCGATATAGCACTTGGGGTAGGCGGATATCCAAGAGGACGTATTATTGAAACATATGGACCAGAAAGCTCAGGTAAAACAACGGTTGCCCTTCATGCAATCGCAGAGGTACAAGCCGCTGGCGGACAGGCAGCATTTATCGATGCAGAACACGCACTCGATCCAGTTTATGCGCAAAAACTGGGAGTTAATATTGATGAATTATTGCTTTCACAGCCAGATACGGGAGAGCAAGCATTGGAGATTGCTGAAGCGCTTGTAAGAAGTGGTGCAGTTGATATCCTTGTCATTGACTCTGTTGCAGCACTCGTACCTAAGGCGGAAATTGAAGGAGAAATGGGAGACTCGCATGTCGGATTACAAGCACGTCTAATGTCTCAAGCCCTTCGTAAACTATCAGGCGCAATCAATAAATCAAAAACAATTGCTATTTTCATAAACCAAATCCGTGAAAAAGTTGGAGTTATGTTTGGAAATCCAGAGACAACTCCAGGAGGACGCGCGTTGAAGTTTTACTCAACAGTCCGTCTTGAAGTGCGCCGTGCTGAAGCAATAAAGCAAGGTCAAGATATTGTAGGTAACAAAACAAAAATTAAAGTTGTTAAAAATAAAGTTGCACCTCCATTCCGTGTAGCGGAGGTTGATATTATGTATGGAGAAGGTATTTCAAGAGAAGGCGAAATTATTGATATAGGCTCTGAACTGGACATTGTTCAAAAAAGTGGTTCATGGTATTCCTTCAATGATGAGCGTGTCGGTCAAGGTCGAGAAAATGCTAAGCTATTCTTGAAAGAAAACCCTGAAATCCGTAAGCAAATTCAAACACAAATCCGTGATCATTATGGACTCGATGGGGAACATGTTGTAAGCGGTGATGATGAACAAGAGGAATTACAGCTAATTGATTAATATAGTGGTGAAAAAAGCAAAGCTGCGTGCTTTGCTTTTTTTTTCTCTATGAGGATAAATAACATGTATGTCTATCAGAGTAAGCCTTGACAATGAAATACCACAGCTTTACAATTAAAAATGTATATTTTACATTTTATGATGATATGAAAAACGTTGAAAAGCCTTAGTGCTGTATGTTGTATTTCAATATACATGCCGACACTTTAAAGACGTAACACAAAAAGTTCATAGCAAGAGGAGGTGAAATGATGGAACTTTTAACAGCAATCATCATCTCCAGTTTGCTTGGCCTATTCGTTGGTGCGGTTGTTAGTTATTTTGTTTGTAAGTCCATTGCTCAGGCAAAAGTTGCAGGAGCTAAAGATGCTGCAGAGCAGATTTTAGAAGAATCAAAGCGAGAAGCGGATGCAATAAAGAAAGAAGCTCTGATTGAGGCGAAGGATGAAATTCATAAGCTTCGAACAGAGGCAGAGCGTGAGATTCGTGATCGAAGAAATGAATTGCAAAAACAAGAAAATCGTTTACTGCAAAAGGAAGAAAATCTTGATCGCAAAGATGAAACGTTAGATAAACGTGAAACACTTTTAGAGAAGAGGGACGATTCTCTTAACAAAAGACAACAGCATATTGAAGAGATGGAAAGCAAAGTGGACGAGATGGTACGTGCACAAAAAGCTGAGCTGGAACGCATCTCGGGCTTAACTCGTGAAGAGGCGAAGTCCATCATTTTGGAGCGAGTCGAGCAGGAAGTAGCTCATGATGTCGCGATAATGATAAAAGAGGGCGAAATTCGTGC
This sequence comes from Cytobacillus solani, assembly GCF_006704205.1. NCBI lineage: Bacteria > Bacillati > Bacillota > Bacilli > Caryophanales > Bacillaceae > Cytobacillus > Cytobacillus solani. The sequence goes on along the minus strand of NZ_CP041305.1, from coordinate 4,860,646 downwards.
GAAAGAGGAAGCAGATAAGAAGGCGAAGGATATCTTGTCACTAGCGATCCAACGCTGTGCTGCTGATCATGTGGCGGAAACAACAGTATCTGTGGTAAACCTTCCGAATGATGAGATGAAGGGACGAATTATTGGACGTGAGGGTCGAAATATTCGAACACTTGAAACCTTAACAGGTATTGATCTCATTATTGATGATACGCCAGAAGCAGTCATCTTATCTGGTTTTGATCCAATTCGCCGAGAAACCGCTCGTTTAGCTTTAGACAAACTTGTACAGGACGGACGCATTCATCCTGCACGGATTGAAGAAATGGTTGATAAAGCTCGCCGTGAAGTGGATGAGCATATCCGCGAAATTGGAGAACAGACGACTTTTGAAGTTGGTGTTCATGGCCTCCATCCAGATCTTATTAAAATCCTTGGCCGCCTTAAATTCCGGACAAGCTATGGTCAAAATGTACTTAAGCACTCAATGGAAGTCGCACAGCTGTCAGGTTTACTAGCAGCAGAACTTGGTCAAGATGAAGTATTAGCTCGTCGAGCAGGTTTACTGCACGATATAGGTAAGGCGATAGATCATGAGGTAGAAGGAAGCCATGTTGAAATTGGAGTAGAATTAGCTACGAAGTATAAAGAACATCCAATTGTGATTAACAGTATCGCTTCCCATCATGGAGACACTGAACCTACATCAATTATTGCTGTACTTGTTGCTGCAGCAGATGCGCTATCAGCCGCACGGCCTGGAGCAAGAAGAGAGACTCTCGAAAATTACATTCGCCGTCTTGAGAAGCTTGAAGAGATTTCTGAATCTTATGATGGTGTTGAAAAGTCTTTTGCTATTCAAGCAGGGCGTGAAATTCGAATTTTAGTAAAACCTGAGCAAATCGACGATCTTGAAGCTCATCGACTAGCTAGAGATATCCGCAAAAAAATTGAAGAAGAGCTTGATTATCCAGGACATATTAAAGTAACGGTTATTCGTGAAACACGGGCCGTGGAATATGCGAAGTAAGGCGATGCTAATTGCATCGCTTTACTTTTTTTGTTGACTGGAGTGGGAAGATAGAGAATGTGATACAATAAATAGAAGAAATACATATAAAGAAAGGGCAGTACAATGAATATTTTGTTTGTAGGGGATGTTGTCGGTTCACAAGGTCGTGAGATGATTACAGAATATGTCCCGAAGCTTAAAGAGAAATACCGTCCTCAAATTACGATTATTAATGGCGAAAATGCGGCAGGCGGCAAAGGAATAACGGAAAAAATTTATCGTGGATTTTTAGAGGCTGGAGCACAAGCAGTGACTCTTGGGAACCATACATGGGATAATAGAGAAATCTTCGAATTTATCGATGAGGCAAAATATTTAGTAAGACCAGCAAACTTTCCAGCTGAGAATCCTGGAAAGGGAATTGTTTATCTTAAATTTAATACAGAGGAAATTGCAGTAATAAGTTTGCAAGGAAGAACGTTCATGCCTTCTATTGATTGTCCATTCAAAAAGGCGGATGAATTAATTCAAGAAGCAAAAAAGAGAACGTCGATAATCTTTGTAGACTTTCATGCTGAAGCAACGAGCGAGAAGCAAGCGATGGGCTGGTATTTAGATGGGAGAGTGTCTGCAGTTGTAGGCACACATACACATGTACAAACAGCTGATAATCGGATCTTACCACAAGGAACAGCCTATTTAACAGATGTAGGTATGACTGGACCATATGACGGGATCTTAGGCGTTGAAAGGGATGCAGTGTTAAAAAGGTTTTTAACAAACTTGCCTGTGCGATTTGAAGTTCCAAAAGAAGGACGTAAGCAGTTAAGTGCAGTGTTAATCGAAATTGACAAAGCCAGCGGAAAAGCAAAAAAAATTAATCGTATATTAATTAATGATGATCATCCGTTTTTTTCATAATAGCAAGACTGGATCCGATAGCAATTTAGGCAATCGGATTCAGTCTTTTTTTATATCCCAATATTGTGAATAACTATGGGTAAATTAGTTTCTCGTACTTTCGGACTTCGTTTAAGCAATGAATTAAGTCAATAACGCAGATTAACGGGCTGCAAGTTTCAACTTTCAGGAGTTATAGGAATAAACATTCTAAGTGGAGAATTTAACAGCTCGTAATAGCCCGATTGGTACAACTAACAATCAGTATGGGTTGAAGGATAACCCACACTGACCGAGTTTCACTTTATTTTGTCCAAGCCGGAATATGTGATTTAAGAACTGAATATAGTAGCAATGGAATGATTTATACTGACGTGTTCATTTCCGATAAGGCATTATCTAAAAACACGCCCTATTCTAAGTGAAAGAATATCACTGAAATGGGATTATAGCTGTCTTTAAGAAGAGGTTATGGGCACGCGGGAGGGGAAAACAAGGAGGAGCTAGGAATGGAAATATTAAAAGTTTCAGCAAAATCTAATCCTAATTCTGTAGCAGGTGCTCTTGCAGGTGTTCTGCGTGAAAGAGGCGGTGCCGAGATCCAAGCGATTGGTGCAGGTGCATTAAACCAGGCGGTAAAGGCAGTAGCAATTGCAAGAGGATTTGTAGCGCCTAGCGGAGTGGATTTGATTTGTATCCCTGCATTTACAGATATTAAAATTGATGGGGAAGAACGAACCGCAATAAAACTAATCGTTGAACCTAGGTAATTACGTAAGGCAGCAGGAGATGTTTCTCGGAAATGATCTATTCTTTTTTCAAAATAGAGAAATATATTGTAATCAACTATAGATGACCTGTTTGCCATAAAAGCAAGCGGGTTCTTTTTTTCATAATCAGGTCTTAACATAGATGAAAGGATGAAAATATAGATGAAAATATTTGATGCCCATTGTGACGTCCTTTACAAAATGTTTTTAGACTCAACTATTAATTTTAACGATTCTGAAAAACTTGAAGTCAATTTAAATGGGATGAAATCAGGGGGGGTAAAAGTGCAATGTTTTGCTATATTTATACCTGATTCTGTCCATCCCGATATGCGATTTAATGCAGCACTATATATGATTGAGCTCTTTTATGAAAAGATAATTAAGCCTTTCTCACAAATACGTGTGATTTCGAATCGGATAGATCTCGAAAATCTTGCAGCGGATGAAATAGGTGCTATATTAACTTTAGAAGGATGCGATGCCATTGGCTATGATTTAGTCAAATTAAAAACGCTACTCAGATTAGGTGTTACTTCAATTGGGCTAACATGGAATTATAGCAATTATGTTTCTGATGGGATCCTTGAAGAAAGAGGTGCAGGATTATCAACCTTTGGGAAAAAAGTAGTCAGCATTTTGAATACGACCCAAACATGGTGTGATGTTTCCCACCTCTCTGAACGTGGATTCTGGGATGTGATCGAATACAGTGACTATCCATTTGCTTCCCATTCGAATTGTTATTCGCTTTGTCCAAATCCCCGTAATTTAATGAATGATCAGATTGAAGCACTTATTGATCGTGACAGTGTAATAGGGATTACGTTTGTCCCTGAATTTTTAACAAGCAGAAAAACGGCAACAGTGACTGATGTATTAAGACATCTTGAATATGTCTGTTCACTTGGAGGAGAAGAGCATGTCGGCTTCGGATCAGATTTTGATGGAACCAATGGAAAGCTGCCAAAAGGCTTAATGAATGTGAAGGACTTTCACCAATTAATGAATGAGTTGGTAAAATATTATTCTAGTATACAAGTGGAGAATTTTATGTATAGAAACTTTATTAGAAGATATCCGAGAAAATGAAAATGAATAGATAGCTAATAGATTTATCATTACGAAAAAGTAGGAAGTTTAATCGATCATTTGGCAATCAAAATGGCATAAATCTATTATTGTTTAATTAGTTGTAAAATATTCATATTTTCGACAATAATTAGTATGAAAGGGTTGCTTTTTTTTAGACTTAGGTCTAGAATTGAAAGCGTTTAGTACCCATTCAAAATCCTTAATAAAAGGTTGTTCTTTATATCGTAAATAAGGTTTCTGAAAGAGTGCTACACTTTAATTATTATATTGTTTTTACATATTTTTCTAACGTATCTAAAGGGGTGTAAGTCATGATCAATCAACTTTCGTGGAAAGTTGGCGGGCAACAAGGGGAAGGTATTGAAAGTACTGGTGAAATTTTTGCCATTGCATTGAACCGATTAGGCTACTACTTGTATGGTTACCGCCATTTCTCATCTCGTATTAAAGGCGGTCATACGAACAATAAGATTCGTGTAAGCACAACACAAGTTCGTTCCATTTCAGACGATCTTGATATTTTGGTAGCATTCGACCAAGAAACAATCGATTTGAACTACAAAGAGCTCCATGAAAAAGGTGTTATTATTGCGGATGCAAAGTTCAACCCAATAAAGCCAGAAGATACTAAAGCATCGATGTTTGCGGTTCCATTTACGGAATTAGCGACGGAATTAGGTACATCCCTTATGAAAAACATGGTTGCTGTTGGTGCAACATGTGCAGTCTTAAATTTAGATATTAACGTTTTTAAGGAAGTTGTGCAAGAAATTTTTGGACGTAAGGGTCAGCAAGTAGTTGAAAAAAATATGGAAGCCATTAAGTCAGGCTTTGATAATATGCAAGAACATCTAGAAAATACGGCAGAATTAATGGAACTTGAGAAAGCAGACGGGAAGAAACGTATGTTTATGATTGGTAACGATGCGATTGCGCTTGGCGCATTGGCAGGCGGGTGCCGCTTCATGGCTGCTTATCCAATTACTCCTGCTTCCGATATTATGGAATATTTAATTAAAAAGCTTCCTCCAGTTGGCGGAGCAGTGATTCAGACTGAAGATGAAATTGCTGCAGTAACAATGACTATTGGAGCTAACTATGGTGGAGTACGTGCACTAACTGCATCATCAGGCCCTGGACTTTCATTAAAAATGGAAGCGATCGGCTTATCTGGTATTACGGAAACTCCGCTTGTCATTGTTGATACACAGCGTGGGGGGCCATCAACAGGTCTGCCAACAAAGCAGGAGCAATCCGATTTAATGGCTATGATTTATGGTACACATGGTGAGATTCCGAAGATTGTTATGGCACCAAGTACTGTTCAAGAAGCATTCTATGATACAGCAGAAGCATTTAATCTTGCTGAAGAATACCAATGTCCAGTCATTGTTTTATCTGACCTTCAATTATCTTTAGGTAAACAAACTGTAGAACCTCTTGAATATGATAAAGTAGAAATTCGCCGCGGAAAGTTAGTGACAGAAGAATTGCCTGAAATTGAAAATAAAGGTTACTTTAAACGTTATGAAGTAACAGAGGATGGCGTTTCTCCAAGAACGATACCTGGAATGAAAAATGGTATACACCATGTAACTGGTGTTGAACATGATGAACAGGGCAAGCCGTCCGAATCTGCAGCCAATCGAAATGCACAAATGGACAAGCGCTTCCGTAAAATTGAAAATATTAAATTCGATACTCCTGTTTATAAAAACGCTCCACATGAAGAAGCAGACATTTTGATTGTTGGCTTCAATTCAACTCGCGGAGCAATTGAAGAAGCAATGGGCCGTTTGGAAAAAGACGGATTAAAGGTGAATCATGCACATATCCGTTTAATTTATCCATTCCCATCTAATGAATTACTGCCCCTCGTAAATTCAGCGAAAAAGATCGTGGTTGTTGAAAATAATGCGACTGGGCAATTGGCAAATATGATTAAGATGAACGTCGGAAATGCTGAAAAAATTACAAAGATGTTAAAGTACGACGGAAATCCATTCTTGCCGCATGAAATTCATACAAGATGCAAGGAGTTGGTCTAAATGGCAACATTTAAAGATTTTCGTAATAGTATAAAACCAAACTGGTGTCCCGGCTGTGGAGACTTCTCCGTTCAAGCTGCGATCCAGCGTGCTGCAGCAAATGTAGGACTAGAACCTGAAAACTTAGCTGTTATTTCTGGAATTGGATGTTCAGGCCGTATTTCAGGATATATTAATTCTTATGGATTACATGGTATCCACGGACGTTCACTCCCAATCGCAACGGGTGTGAAAATGGCTAACCGAGACTTAACGGTTATCGCTTCTGGCGGTGATGGCGATGGATATGCAATCGGTATGAGCCACACAATCCATGCGATTCGCCGAAATGTAAATATCACATATATTGTTATGGATAACCAAATCTATGGTTTAACAAAAGGACAAACATCACCAAGGTCAGCTACAGGCTTCAAAACGAAGTCAACACCTGAAGGTTCCATTGAACAAGCAATTGCTCCAATGGAAATGGCATTAACTGCTGGTGCGACATTTGTTGCCCAAAGCTTCTCTACTGACCTTAAGGATCTGACGGCATTAATCGAAGCTGGTATTAAACATGAAGGCTTCTCTTTAATTAACGTGTTTAGCCCTTGTGTTACTTATAATAAAGTGAACACTTATGACTGGTTTAAAGAGAATTTAACAAAATTAAGCGATGTTGAAGGCTATGATTCTTCTAATAAATCAATGGCTATGCAAACTTTAATGAAGCATAATGGCTTAGTAACTGGACTCATTTATCAAGATACAGAGCGTAAATCTTATCAAGAGCTGCTAAATGGCTATTCAGAAGCTCCGTTAGTTGACGCGGACTTAACTCTAGATCAAGCACATTTTGATAAACTTGTTGACGAATTTATGTAAGAAAATGAAGATAGCCCAGGGTAAATTCCTGGGTTATTTTTTTATGAACGCTTACTAAGACTGTTCTTTAATAACTTTTATTATATGTGATAATCGTCACGTTCAAATTAGATGAATTCGTATAATATTATTATTTGTGAATAGGTACATACCATTTGTTTGAATTGAGTTTACAGCAGCGAGTGATCACTAGTCCCATAGGAGGATTTCTATTGTTTTCAATGCATAAAGGCTTTATACTATAATAATGTGTGTAGTTAATCTTAATTACGATAATATTTTTTATTATAAAAGCTTAGGTATTCCAATAGATTTTCTCGCAGGTACAAAAGAGAGAAAGGGGACAAAAAAATGAATGAAAAACAACGACTAGAAGGTCAACAAGTGCAAACACCTAATCCATCGGACAAAAAATCCGAAAAGGATTATAGCAAATATTTTGAAGCGGTGTATACTCCTCCATCATTAAAGGAAGCGAAGAAGCGCGGAAAAGAAGAAGTAGCCTATCATAAGGATTTTGATATTCCACAAGAATTTCATGGGATGGGGAATGGACGAAAGTTCTATATCCGTACGTATGGCTGTCAAATGAACGAGCATGATACGGAAGTTATGGCGGGGATTTTCCTAGGACTAGGCTATGAACCGACGGATACTGTAGAGGATGCTAATGTAATATTATTAAATACATGTGCAATCCGTGAAAATGCAGAGAATAAAGTCTTTGGTGAGCTTGGTCACTTAAAGCACTTGAAAAAAGAAAAACCAGACTTGCTTCTAGGTGTATGTGGATGTATGTCCCAGGAAGAGTCAGTAGTTAACAAAATTTTGAAAACGTATAATCAAGTAGATATTATCTTTGGAACACATAATATTCATCGCCTGCCAAACATATTGCATGAAGCATATATGTCAAAGGAAATGGTTGTAGAAGTATGGTCTAAAGAAGGAGATGTTATTGAAAACCTTCCGAAGGTTCGTCAAGGAAATATTAAAGCATGGGTTAATATTATGTACGGCTGTGATAAGTTCTGTACGTATTGTATTGTTCCTTATACACGTGGGAAAGAGCGCAGTCGCCGTCCCGAAGATATCATTCAAGAGGTTAGACAATTAGCTGCACAAGGATATCAAGAGATAACCCTTCTTGGACAAAATGTGAATGCATACGGGAAAGACTTTGAAGATATTCAATATGGTCTAGGGGATCTAATGGATGAAATTCGTAAAATTGATATTCCACGTATCCGTTTTACAACCAGTCATCCTCGCGATTTTGATGATCAATTAATTGAAGTATTGGCAAAAGGCGGAAATCTCGTTGAACATATTCATCTGCCAGTTCAATCTGGATCAAATGAAGTTCTTAAAATCATGGCACGTAAATATACGAGAGAACATTATTTAGAGCTTATTCGTAAAATCAAAGCCGCTGTTCCAGGGGCAACATTTACGACTGATATTATTGTTGGCTATCCAAATGAAACGGATGAGCAGTTTGAAGAAACACTTTCACTCTATCGTGAAGTTGGCTATGAAGCTGCTTATACGTTCATCTATTCCCCACGGGAAGGAACACCTGCTGCAAAAATGCAGGATAATGTTCCGATGGAAGTGAAAAAAGAGCGTCTACAGCGTTTAAATGCACTTGTAAATGAGCTTTCTGCTGAAGCGATGAAAAAATATCAAGACCAGATCGTCGAAGTTCTAGTCGAAGGTGAAAGCAAGAATAATCCGGATGTACTCGCAGGATATACAAGAAAAAATAAACTAGTCAACTTTATTGGACCAAAATCAGCTATTGGTAAAATGGTTAAGGTAAAAGTTACTGATGCGAAAACATGGTCCTTAAACGGAGAAATGATAGAAGAACTTAATGCGGTAGAGGTGGAGTAAAATGGCGAAGTATACTAAAGATGACATTATTGCCCGAGCAAGAGAGCTTGCACGAATGATTGCAGAAACTGAAGAAGTAGATTTTTTCAAGCGTGCGGAAGCACAAATCAACGAAAATGAAAAAGTACGTGCGACGATTTCGAATATTAAAGGGTTGCAAAAACAAGCGGTAAACCTTCAGCACTTTGGTAAGAAAGAAGCATTGAAAAAAACAGAAGATAAGCTAGAAGCCCTTCAAAATGAATTAGATGAAATTCCAGTTGTTCAGGAATTTAAGCAATCTCAAATTGAAGTGAATGAATTGCTGCAAATGGTTGCTAACACTATTTCCAACACCGTGACCGACGAAGTGATCCTTTCAACAGGTGGAGACTTGTTAAGCGGTGAAACAGGCTCACAAATAAAAAATAGCGATTGCTCACATCATCAATAGAAATGCGGAAGTGCCTTGCTCATCGCCGTACGGACTGGAAGAGCCCTGACTGAGATAAAGGAAACACGATAAGCCGGTAGGCGAATCGATGTTGACTTATCGTAGGGAGGGGATCTGAAGTACGATAGGCGATAGGCGCTGTAGCAAGACAGAATTAGAAATGCGGAAGCGCCTTGCTCATCGCCGTACGGACTGGAAGAGCCCTGACTGAGATAAAGGAAACACGATAAGCCAGTAGGCGAATCGATGTTGACTTATCGTAGGGAGGGGATCTGAAGTACGATAGGCGATAGGCGCTGTAGCAAGACAGAATTAGAAGTGTGAAACCGCCTTTCTAGCCGGAAAACCCCCTGACATTATGTCAGGGGGTTTCTCTATATAAAAAAGGAGGTATAATCGGCCTGGTTTGGGTTGTGGAGGCTAATTATTTCTAAGCAGTTCAACTGCCCTTAAAAACTCTTTCCGGTACTCTTGCTGTTCTTGTAACGCAGCATTAAGAGTTGAAAGTAGAGACTCATTTAAAATTCTCGTACCATTTTGATTTGAATCATTGCCCAAATAGTTGAGAAGGAAGGTATATACGAGAAGCAAGGTTGAGTAATTATCAACGTAAGTTAAATTGATGGCACGGCCACCCATACCGCCTGCAGCATGGTTATTAATAGAGGGGATACCAGCTTCCGCAGCCATTTCAAGCAGTTCTTCAGGAACCCCAAGTTGTTTGAGCACTTCAGGATCTAATTGTAACTTCTCTTTCTTTTTACTTCTATCAATCATTTTCCATACCTCCCTTCTCTTGGACAATCTGTGGTTCTATTTTACTTAGTTTGGGTAGAGGCTAAACTAGTCGCCTCTGCATTTCTATTAGTCTTGCTGCAGCTTCTAGCCACTCTAGGTCATAAGCCAATCTTCAAGAAAGGCATAGAACACCATATAGCAAGATTTGTCTTGTGCTTGGCAGTGCGAACAAGGTGCCTTGGCTTTTCTATGAGTGGTTGCTTTCTACTTGATTTGCGTTGTTCACTGAAATTGCTTGTGAATCACCGCCATTTGCTACGTTGAATTGAGCAGATAGGATTGGAATATTGATTAGTGATGCATTAACTGCAAAACCACCAAGTGAAACTGGTATTTGTACAGGGATGTTTACCTGTGGGCTATTTCCTTGTGCTGCGAAAGTAAAGGCCTTGAAGGCATCTCCGTTGCTGCTGACGCCGTTTACTGCTTCAGGACGATTCTGAACAGGGCTAGTATGATTTTCTTCATAGCATCTATTTGACAACATATTTCTCACCTCCTCCAAAGCATTATTTTTTCCTTATTTTTCTTCAGTAGAATTACTACTTGTAAGATCAGTAAGATCTAAGTCAAGTAACGATACACCATTTAGTGAAAGTTTTATTTTCTTATTATCATCAGATGTTTCAAATACTGGCAGCAATTTGCTTAGAGCAGGGATCATATTCTGAACTCCGTTTGAACCTAAAGGATTTTGGTTGAAAATCCCGTTTAAGTTTTTTAGCGGGTTAGCCGCGTTGAATAAGTTTCCGCTCATTGGATTTGCTGATAAGTTACTAAGTTTATTAGAAACAAGTCCGTTTAGTGTCTCCCCTAAATTTTTCGAAATTTTATCCGCAAATTCTCTGGCATTTTCTCCATTTATTTCTTTGCCATTAAAATTTATTTTGAAGTTGGAATTATCTAAGTTGGTCATCCTGATCACCTCCTTCTCGTTAATGTATTATATTGGTGAAAAAGCCAAGCTGTATCCGCGTTTTAATTAGGACAAACATATAATTTTTTGAAATGTTAGCTGGGAGAAACTGACGAAGGTATAAAATATGTTAGACAGCCTTGAGGGCAAAATTTTAAGAAATGGACAATTTTATAGTAATTTACTCCAAGAAATTACCTTAAGATATGTGTTCACTAATTTAGTAATATGGCACATTCGCCCTGAAAAAGCATACTATGGATTATGCCAATACATTTACCTAACATTCATCAAGAAATATCGCACACTAGTCTAATATCCCGCATAGGATGAATTGAAAATGAATGAGGAGGTTCGCTCGCAATGGGAGAATACAGAGAGATAATAACAAAGGCGGTCGTTGCAAAGGGACGAAAGTTTACCCAGTCCAATCATACGATATGCCCTAAACACCATCCGTCAAGCATCCTTGGCTGCTGGATTATAAACCATACGTACGAGGCGAAAAAGGTCGGAAAAACAGTCGAGGTTCGCGGCTACTATGACATTAACGTTTGGTATTCCTTTGATAATAATACGAAAACAGAGGTTGTTACTGAACGTGTTGATTATAAAGATGTCATTAAATTAAAATACCGTGATCCTGATTGCCTTGATGACCACGAAGTAGTAGCACGCGTATTGCAGCAGCCTAACTGCTGTGAATGTGTGATTTCACCAAATGGAAATAAAATTATCGTTCACGTAGAAAGAGAATTTCTCGTTGAAGTGATTGGTGAAACGAAAGTATGTGTAGCTGTTCATCATGATCAATGTGATTGTGATGACGAGGAATGGGGCTTTGATGAAGTTGAAGATGAGGCATTTGAAGATTTAAACCCCGACTTTTTAGTTGGAGATGAAGAAGAGTAATAACTAGGAGGTGTTGCTTCCTAGTTTTTTCTTTTTTGTATTTAATTTTCTGTAAATTTAAATTATAATAGATGGAAAATTCAATAATGGAGGTCATTATCATGGAGAATTATTTTCTATTTATATTCATGGCATTTATGCTGATTATACTGCCTGGGCCAGACACTGCCATTATCACAAAGAATACTATCTCTAAACGTAAAGCTGCAGGGCTACAAACAACAGCGGGTACACTGATAGCATTGCTCATTCATACAATGGCAGCTGTGTTTGGATTATCCGCTCTTATTGTTAAATCAGCTTTTCTCTTTTCTATTCTTAAATATGCAGGTGCTGTATACCTTATTTATCTTGGCTGCAAATCCATCCTTTTTATTATAAAAAAACAGCCGCAAGCTCCTTCAGATCCAGAACAAGTCAATAAATTTGCAAAAGAATCAAACTTCAGGCAAGGATTTTTAACGAATTTACTAAATCCAAAAGTAGCAGTTTTCTTCCTCACCTTTTTGCCTCAATTTGCAGGAAAAGGAGATCATGCATTTTTTGAATTTTTAGCACTAGGATTGACTTACACCTTATTAACATTGATCTGGTTTTTCTTCTATATATACTTAATTCATTTTGTAAGTGATTTTATGAAGAAGCCTACTACGATGAAGGCTGTAGAAGGGCTAACAGGAGCTGTATTAATTCTATTTGGGTTAAAATTAGCTTTGGAAAAAAACTAGTGTATAGTTAAAAAGTCCTCATTTGAAATCTATGTATCCCATTATCTTCCTTCACATGCTAAAATATTTAAGTGAAAGAAGTCTAGGGGGTAGGTTTATGTTCAAGAAAGTTGCATCAGACGTATTAGGGTTAAGTGATGTTGGAAGTGTAATTAAGCCTGTTGATTATGACAAAGTAGATGCAGATGATTACGTTCTTCACGAGGACAATGAAAAGATTTACTTCTTAATTAAATCGAAATCTGATGAATACTGCTTTACAAATAAAGCGTTAATTCATTTAGATGGCACGAGCGCAATGAGTAAAAAACGGACTTTAAAACGCTACACATACAAAGAATACACGATTTCAGATGTGATGCTTGAGACTGCAGGCACGGTCGATTTGGATGTAGAGATTAAATTTGTGATCGGTTCTGTCCATTTTTCTATTGATGTTCATAAGAAACATATTGAAGAATTGAAAGATTTATATAAAGCACTCATTCGTATATCGGAAATTTGCCATGATAATGAAGTATCCATGTCTTACGCAGAGAAGAGCTTGGAATTAACTTCAAATACATTCAGCCGTTCAGCAGTTCCTCAGGATAATAATTTCGTAGATAACTTCAGAGTATTAAACGAAACAGCATTTAATTGGCTTATGAATAGCAGAAAGAAATACAATGTAAAAGATTTCGGGTTTGTATTTGAAAAGTATATTAATAATTGATTTGAACAAAGCAGCGGTCTATTTTTTAAGATCCTGCTTTTCTTTGTTTTGAGAAACAAAATTAAATAATACTTATGCTATAATAGGATTATAAAAAAAGTTACATTTGAACATTTGGAGGACACTATGGCAGCTTATACGCCTATGATACAGCAATACTTGAGAGTAAAGGCAGATTACGAGGATGCCTTTTTATTTTTTCGTCTTGGAGATTTTTACGAGATGTTTTTCGATGATGCCATTAAAGCATCACAAGAGCTAGAAATTACATTAACGAGCAGAGAAGGCGGCTCAGAAGACCGAATTCCGATGTGCGGAGTTCCGTATCACTCTGCACCACAATACATTGAACAATTAGTTGATCGTGGATATAAAGTAGCCATTTGTGAACAAACGGAGGATCCGAAACAGGCAAAGGGTGTCGTAAAAAGGGAAGTCGTTCAGTTAATAACGCCGGGAACAATGATGGAAGGCAAGGGCCTTCATGAGAAGGAAAATAATTTTATTGCGACAATCAGTTATTTTGCTGATAACACCTTTGGATTTGCTTACAATGACCTCTCGACTGGAGAAACGAAGGTCACCATGCTTAGCTCAGGTTTTGATGAAGTATTGAATGAACTATCCATTTCAGGTGCGAAAGAACTAATTATTGCCCGGGATTTCAATGGAGATTGGCAGCGGAAAATGAAAGAAAGGTCTATTCTAACCATCTCGTTCGAAGAAGATTGCACGGGTAAAGATAGCTATCAGCCTTTACTTGAGGAGATTAGTCAGGACAAGCTTCATCAAACAACAGCTAGACTATTTAACTATTTATACCGTACACAAAAAAGAAGTTTAGATCACTTACAGAAGGTTTCTACCTATCAAACAAATCAATACATGAAAATTGATTATTTTTCCAAGAGGAACTTGGAGTTAACAGAAACAATTCGTTCTAAAGGGAAAAAGGGATCTTTGCTATGGCTGCTTGATGAAACAAAAACGGCCATGGGTGGTCGGCTTTTAAAGCAATGGGTTGACCGTCCTCTTGTGAATGAGCAGGAAATCATTCGCAGACAAACACTTGTTGAAACCTTAATAGCAGCCTTTTTTGAACGTGAAGAATTAAGAGAGAAGCTGAAAGAAGTCTATGATCTTGAACGCCTTGCTGGCAGAGTAGCATTCGGCAATGTAAATGCGCGTGATTTAGTTCAATTAAGACGTTCATTGCTCCAGATTCCTAATTTGAAAGAAGTACTCAGAAAGCTTTCTAATCATGAAGCGGAAATGCTTGCAGAACGGCTAGATGCCTGTGAAGAGGTTGTCGATCTCCTAGAACGTGCAATTGTAGAAAATCCGCCACTGTCGATTAAAGACGGGAACATGATCAAGGATGGATACCATGAGCAATTGGACCAATATCGTGATGCTACAAGAAATGGGAAAACTTGGATCGCTCAGCTTGAAAAACAGGAGCGGGAAAAAACAGGCATCAAATCTTTGAAGGTCGGTTATAATCGTGTGTTTGGTTATTATATTGAAGTCACGAAAGCAAATTTGCACCTTTTAAAGGAAGGGCAATATGAGCGGAAGCAAACATTAACTAATGCGGAACGTTTTATAACCCCTGATTTAAAAGAAAAAGAAGCACTTATTTTGCAAGCGGAAGAAAAAAGTGTGGAGTTGGAATACCAATTATTTACCTCAGTCCGTGAGCATGTGAAGGAATTTATCCCAAGATTGCAAGCTCTGGCAAAATCAATAAGTGAACTCGATGTCATGCAATGCTTTGCAACAGTAAGTGAAGAGAGACATTATGTGAAGCCTTCATTCACTAAGGAAAGAAAAATTGTAATTAAGGATGGCAGACACGCAGTTGTTGAGAAGGTTATGAACGCGCAAGAGTATGTGCCTAATGATTGTTATATGGATGCAGATCGTGAAATGCTGCTTATAACGGGACCGAATATGTCTGGTAAAAGTACGTATATGAGACAAATTGCTTTAACTGCTATTTTAGGACAAATTGGCTGCTTCGTCCCTGCATCAGAAGCCATACTGCCTATATTTGATCAAGTATTTACAAGAATTGGCGCAGCAGATGATCTCATCTCCGGTCAAAGTACATTTATGGTAGAGATGCTCGAAGCGCGTAATGCGATTGTTAATGCTACTCAGGACAGCCTTATTCTTTTTGATGAAATAGGCCGTGGAACATCAACCTATGATGGCATGGCGTTAGCACAAGCAATTATCGAATATATTCATAATCGTCTAGGTGCAAAAACTTTATTTTCTACTCATTATCACGAATTGACTGTCTTAGAGGAAGAACTTCCAATGGTCAAAAATGTACATGTCAGTGCAATCGAGCAAAATGGAAAAGTTGTTTTTCTTCATAAAATAAAAGAAGGAGCAGCAGACAGAAGCTATGGAATTCACGTAGCACAGCTTGCTGAGCTTCCTGAAGAGCTGATTACAAGGGCGAATGAAATTTTAGCTAAACTTGAACAGACAGATGAACAGATAAAGCAGCCTTCCACTGTGAAGAATCAGAATAAAATAGCAGAAAAAAATGAGGCCCAGCTTTCCTTCTTTGATGAACCAACTGAAAAGAAAACTGCTGTATTAAGTACGAAAGAAAAACGGATTATTGAAAAAGTCAAAGATATTGATATTTTAGATATGACACCAATGGAAGCACTAAATACGCTATATGAATTACACAAAAAATTAAAAGGGTAAACCTGTTTGAATATGGAGGTGTAGGCAATGTCCAAAATTATTCAGCTAGATGATGCACTCTCAAATAAAATCGCTGCTGGGGAAGTAGTCGAAAGGCCAGCCTCCGTCGTAAAAGAACTAGTGGAAAATTCAATTGATGCCGGCAGCACAATCATTGAAATTGAGACGGAAGAAGCGGGATTAGCAAAAATTCGCATCATTGACAATGGAGATGGAATTGAGGAAGACGATGTAATGACAGCATTCCAACGCCATGCAACTAGTAAAATTAAAGATGAAACAGACCTTTTTCGAATTCGAACGTTAGGGTTCCGTGGTGAAGCCTTGCCAAGTATCGCTTCTGTTTCAAGAATTGAAATGAAAACATCGACAGGTGAGATAGGGACGCGTTTACAGGTTGAGGGTGGAAAAGTGGAAGCTGTTGAAAAAGCTCCTGGACGAAAAGGAACAGATTTAACTGTGTCCGATTTATTCTTCAATACACCAGCACGGCTTAAATATATGAAGACGATTCATACAGAACTTGGAAATATTACCGATGTGGTCAATCGGTTGGCTCTTGCTCATCCGGAAGTTTCCTTTCGCCTCATCCATAATGAACGGAAACTTCTGCATACGAACGGGAACGGGGATGTAAGGCAAGTATTAGCAGCTATATACGGAATGAATATCGTAAAAAAAATGGTGCCGGTCAAAGCCACTTCCCTCGATTTTCATATTAGCGGGTATGCGGCGTTACCTGAAATTACTAGAGCTTCACGGAATTATATTTCCACAATGATCAATGGACGCTTTATCAAAAATTATCCGCTCGCTAAGGCGATTCAAGAGGGGTATCATACATTGCTGCCAATTGGGCGCTACCCAATTGTCCTTTTGAATATTGAGATGGACCCGCTTCTTGTAGATGTCAATGTCCATCCATCTAAAATGGAAGTGCGCCTGAGTAAAGAACAGGAATTAAATGAACTTGTGACGGGTGCAATTAAGAATGCATTTAAGGCACAAGAATTAATTCCCACAGGTTTTACAGAACCTAAAGCGGTTAAGCCGAGAGAGGAACAAATCTTTTTAGAACTGGATCATGTTCCAGTCATTAAACCTATTCGAGAAATGAATATTGACGATTCAAGACCTTCTTATATTCGTGAAAATATGATACAAAATGAGTCGAAGAAAGATATTCTTTCCATCTATTCCAATGAAATGAATGAAGAAAGAGAAATTGCTGCCCATTCGTATGAGTCTGATATGGAAGAAAAATCTTTTGAGGTAAGCAAAGAATCTCATTTTAAACAATTCATTCAGCATCAAGCTTCAAGAGTTCCGCCTCTATACCCAATTGGGCAAATGCATGGGACATATATATTTGCCCAGAATGAGAAGGGACTGTATATCATCGATCAGCATGCGGCCCAAGAACGAATCAAATACGAATATTTTAAAGAAAAGGTTGGCCAGGTGGAAAGTGAGCTCCAAGAAATGCTAATTCCACTAACTTTTGAATACTCAACCGATGACTATATAAAAATTGGTGAGTATAAAGCGGAACTAGAAAAAGTAGGCGTATTCCTCGAGCCATTTGGACACAATAGCTTTATTATTCGTTCCCATCCGCAATGGCTTCCAAAAGGGGAAGAGAAAGAAATCATAGAAGACATGATCGAGCAGCTCCTTTCTATGAAAAGAGTAGATATCAAAAAGCTAAGGGAAGAAGCTGCCATCATGATGAGCTGTAAAGCTTCAATTAAGGCAAATCATCATTTAAGAACTGATGAAATCCAAGCCTTGCTTGATGAACTTAGACACACAACAGACCCATTTACATGCCCGCACGGACGGCCTATCATCATACAGTATTCGATTTATGAGATGGAGAAGATGTTTAAGCGGGTGATGTAGGTTAAAGCAATGGAAAACCCTTGATAAAATAAGGTTTTCTGTTGCTTTTTTTATGAATTCTTCTTAACGACCTATTTGTAATCCTCTATATAGCTATTGACTAAACCAATTATTTAGGCTAAGATATTTTCAATTAATTCGGAATATACGGCTATGAAGAGAAGAGTAATTTTGATTAATTATTTGCAGAGAGCTCCGGTAGGTGGAAAGGAGTAATAATGATCTTAATGAAAAAAGGCTTGGAGCTTTGCACGGATCTAAGAGCGTTCTTAGTGATACTGCGACGGGATCTCCCGTTAAAGAGATAGGGTATAATCAATTATTAAAAAATTGCCGTACCCGAAGAGGTTGATATGGTGATATATCAATAAACTGAGGTGGTACCACGGAGCTATAAACTCTCGTCCTCAAGATGAATAATCTTGGGGGTGGGAGTTTTTTTGTTGTTTTGAAGTATAAAATCGAATGTAAAGACCTACTAAACAAGCTAAAAGACTGGAGTGAAAAGAATGAGTAGTGAACAAACATCTTTTAGAATAGAGAATTTATTGACCTTAAAATCACAGGGGATTCAAGTATATCCTGAAAAGTTTTCTACAAATTGTGAACTTTATGAAGCCACTCAACTTGAAGACGGAACTTCTGGAGTCCGAGTTGCCGGAAGAATAATGAGTATTAGATACTTTAGCAAATTAAGTTTTATTACTATTTCAAATATACAAGGATGCTTACAACTTCTTTTGAAAAAGGATGAGATTGGCGATGAACCTTTTAATCAATTTCATAATTTATTGGATATAGGAGATTTTATCGGTGTAGATGGACGTATGTATACGACTAAAACGAATGAGAAAACACTTCGTATTGAAAGCTATGTGTTTCTTGGGAAGGCGTTGCGTCCGCTTCCAGAAAAATGGCACGGTTTAAGCAATGTTGAACTACGATATAGACAGCGTTATTTAGATTTAATGATGACAAGAGAGACACAAAATCGTTTACTAGCCAGATCCAAAATGGTTCGTGCCATTCGCAGATTCTTTGAGGACAACGAATTCTTAGAAGTAGAAACACCAGTTTTACAGCATTCTTCATCAGGGGCTTTAGCTAAACCTTTAAGGACATATCATTACTCTTTAGATACAGAATTAAATTTACGGATTGCACCTGAAACCTATTTAAAAAGGTTAATTGTAGGTGGTTTTACCAAAGTATTTGAATTTGCAAAGTGTTTTAGGAACGAGGGGATAAGTCCTCAACATCTTCAAGAATTTACAATGGTTGAAGGATATGCGGCATACTGGAATTATGAGGATACAATGAAATTAATGCGTGATATGGTTCTGTTTGTTCTGGCTCAAACCTTTAATACAACTACCATTACCATTCAAGGCCAAACGATAGACTTTTCGATAGAATGGGACATTGTCACTTTCAAAGATTTAATCTTAAAAGACACAGGGGTTGATATAGACCTTTTTCCTGATGTGAAAAATTTATATCAAGAAACGTTGAGGAAAAATATTAACTTAGGACAATTAGATATTGAATCTCTAGGAAGAGGTAATTATATTGATCATCTATACAAGAAAATGTGTCGACCAAAATTAGTTAAACCTACATTTTTAATTAAACACCCTATTGATTTATCCCCATTAGCTAGAGCCAATGATCTAAACCCTGCTTTATCAGACCGGTTCCAATTAGTTGTGAATGGTGCAGAAATTATTAATGCATATTCAGAGTTGGTTGACCCACTCGAACAAAGAAGACGGCTGGAGGCTCAAGCCCATCTTAAAAGTAATGGAGATTTAGAAGCTATGGAAATGGATGAAGATTATCTAACAGCAATGGAATATGGGATGCCCCCTATTTCTGGTTGGGGATTTGGAATTGAACGCCTTTTAATGGTACTTACGGATAGTGATACAATTAAAGATTGTGTTTTATTTCCATTAACTAAAAAAATATAGCCTTTCCCTCAATATAAGATTCGATATTTAGACAAAGTTGAGAGTATAAAGACAGTTACAAAGTAAATATAGAACAAAAAGTTATAAGGAAATTGTTTTTTCTTTAATTAAAGGGTAGCGTTAATTTACGATTTGGATCTAAGTCAATATCTTGGACATAAAAAAGTTAAGTCCCATTCCTTATGCTGCTCGGCATAATGTTTCTACTTCATCTGGTGTTAAATAGTTTATTGCGCCATGAATTCGCTTTCGGTTGTACCAGCTTTCAATGTAAGTAAATAAGGCTACTTTTGCAGTTTCAAAGTCCAGATATCGGTTCCTATAAACCTCTTCTTTTTTCAATGTTGCATGAAATGATTCCATACATGCATTGTCATACGGACAACCTTTTCGACTAAATGATTGAATGTATCCATGTTGCTTTAACTGCTTTTGGAATGCTTCACTCGTATATTGTGTGCCTAAATCCGTATGCAAAATAACCCCTTCATTAGGGTCTTGATTTTGAATGGCATTGTCTAGTGCTTGTGTAACCAATTCAACCGTCATTTGTCGGGCAAAGTTATATCCTACGATTTTCTTAGAATGAAGGTCTAGCACTGAAGCTAAGTAACACCAGCCATCTTTATGTGTGTGAATATATGTAATATCAGCTACCCATTTCTCATTAATAGAGGTTGTTTGAAAATCCTGCTCTAATCTGTTTTCACGTTCTTCTATAAGACTTTGAAATGATGCAGGACGATATTTTTTAACAATAATAGAACGAACTCTAGCCTGTTTCATTAAGCGTTGTACACGTTTGATGCTCACCTGAAATCCTTCTTTACGCAATAAGTAATGAATTTTAGGAGCTCCATAACGACCCTTACTTGCTTTATGGATTTCTCGGATACGTTTGGTTATTTCCTCATTTTCTATTTGATAGGCCGAAGGCATTTTATGGGCAGCTTGATAATAAGTACTTTTAGGCAACTTTAATACACGACACATGGTTTGAACAGGATAGTGTGCCTTTTCTTCATTGATATGTTCGATAATTTCTTGATCCCTTACTTTTTCGCGAATATGGTCATAGCCTTTTTTAATATTTCTACCTCTTGTTTTAAACGTAAACTTTCTTTTTGAATAGCTGCGATTTCAGCGGGTGTTAATGACTCATTTCCCCCAATAGGAGAATGCACTTTAATCCATTTACAAATAGTTACTTCTGAGACACCATATTCGCTAGCAAGCTGGTTGACGGGAGTACCAGCACGATAAAGTTCAACAATCGTTTCTTTGAATTCTTGATTGTAACGTTTTTGTTTCATAACGGACACGTCCTCTCTTAATTTCTAGGATAAGGACTTAACTAAAATGTGTCCATACTTCTATACTAGCTCCATAGTTGAAGTTGAGGGTGTATTAACTTCAATAAATACTTCCTATAATAAGTTTAGGATTTCGACTACTACTATCGGAGAAATTAGTGGGAAAATGTCTACAGAGATGTTTAAAGAATTAAAAAAGAATAACAATCTTCAATTTAGGGTTCCAAGTGCAATAAAAGCAATGATTAAGAAGGAATTTGTGACTGATTACTTAGAAGAATATTATGAAAGGTATACTCTGATGCAATTCGAGCCGCCTGAATAATTAAGCTGGTTCGTTAATGAAATTTTCATTTTACTGGTTTTCTGTCTGCAGAAATGAATTAAAACAATATTATAGTATTGTATTCCATATAGCACACACACCAAATAAAATATTTGAGTTGTAGTCGACGGGAGATCCGATTGATTTTGGCTTTTTATACGGGGATTACGCAAAATGTGGACGATCTGTTGCAGAGCCATACCGTCCGCACCATGCTTGCGAACAGTGAGTCTATTGTCATGCTGAATCAAGCCAGTACAAATCGCAGAGAATTGGTGGAACTGCTTAATATCTCGGACATGCAGCACTCCTACATCACGATTGTAGATGTGGGGAATGGTTTGATGAAGATCGGAAGTTCTCTTGTACCGTTTGCCGACAAGTTTCCGCGTAATACGAAGCTGTATCGTTTGATGACGACAAAGCCTGGAGAAGCATAATTAAAACAACGAAAGCGGTTGGTTTCGACAAAAACCAGCCGCTTTCTTTACCTTGCAAGCATCCATTTGAGCAGGCATAACGTGTATTGCTCCCAACTCCATTCTGAGACGCTTTTGTTGAGTATATAAATTTACGTTGTTAGTTGCCCGCATCCGTTTTCTATCCGTTCTGAAAGCCTGCTCCCCAATAACCAAGTGGTTCACCTACACGTACCTGGGTTCCTAAACATAGCTCTTGGAGAAACTCGAAATCTCCGTTCTCAACGAAAAGAACAACAGTTGACCCGAACTCGAAATAAGCAAGCTCATCGCCTTTATTGAGATGGATCGCGAGCGAGTTCGTATACTTGATACTGCTTACGTTCATTGCACCGACTTTAACGATAGATAAAACGCCGTATTGATGCCTCATATAAGTGATCAGTCGCTCGTTACGACTTAATACTTTGTTCATATGCTTTAACCCAAACTCGTTTACGGGATACGCTCTTCCTAAAATATGGTTCTTCGCAATGATCGTTCCGGTAACCGGTGAGTGAACGCGATGATAATTAGCCGGACTCAAATAAAGTACAATAAAGAAACCTCCGCGATATCTGTTAAAGGTTGGAGCAGAACCCAATAGCTCGTCCGTAGTATAATTTTGGCCTTTAACATGGATTATGCTTTTTTCGTCTATTCGGCCTATTCCGGTAATGGTGGCATCCACGGGACTGACTAACGCGGCGTTATTTTGATCAATCGGACGAATGCCGTCCTTCAAACGTCGAATAAAAAACTCATTTAATGACTGATAAGCTTTCAAAGGCTTTTCAGCATCCTCGGTATGAATCCCGTACGCTCTCGAATACCAGAAAAGAAGCCAGCGGCTGGCTCTTGTTTTAGTAAATGACCCGATCAACTTTGAGGACCATTTATGAGATGTCAGTTCAGTTAACGTATGAAATAAACGTCGAATCGCCATAAGTATCGCCAACTTTTCTTTGATTATAAAATGATTTAAGAAGCATTATAGTATAAGATTTCAAGCCGCATCAATTATGATTTGCCTATCGTAATGATAGGCTTGCTAGAATCATAGGAAAAAACTATTGTTTTTATAATATTAACGGAATAGTCTTATCATAAATTCGATATTATACTCAACTTATGATCTTGTAACGAAATTTCCATATTTAAAGCAAATAAATAGCATGCAGGCAATAATGGAAACGAAAATAGGCGTTTTAGCACTGCAAGGGGCAGTGGACGAGCATCTGAACATGATTCATGAAGTTGGTGCAGTTGGCATCGCCATTAAAAGAAAAGAACAATTAACCGGTATAGATGGCATCATTATTCCTGGAGGTGAAAGTACAACAATAGGGAAAATGATGAGGAAATATGGGTTTATCGAGGAGATTCGATCGCTTGCTATGTCTGGAAAACCTATATTTGGAACCTGCGCAGGGACACTCCCAACTGCTGAGCGAGCTCTCGAGTGGGAGTTGCCCTGGCTTCCAGACTCCATTGTTAATATGATCGATGGCCTGATCGAGCAGTTGTTGCCACAGGGGTCTTTTATCGTCCCGGTTTACTTTCAGCAATTTGATCCCCCGTATAGAATGAAGTGAAATTAGCGCTATTTTTGGATTGCTTGAATACATAATTTTGGACGCGTGCAGTATGTCATCGATGCTGTATTGGAGACGGTGGAGCTCGCTTCTCGGTTTTAACACAGGTGATTAAAAAAGTTGTCGAAGGTTCACCAGTTGGATAGCAGCAATGGCAGCCAGAAGAACCTTAAAAGAACTGAGGAGTGAGCCATTTTGGATAAAATGATTTTTAGAAAAATTGAGTTCTTTGGTCGTCATGGATTGTTGCCTGAAGAAAACCGATTGGGTCAAAAATATGTTGTCGATGTAGTTTTATATCTCGATTTGTCTCCCGCAGGGGTGGCGGATGATTTTGAGTTGACGATAAATTATGCCGATTTGTATGAGGTGATTAAAAAAGTAGTCGAGGGTCCACCAGTTGCCTTGGTATAAACTTTGGCAGAAAACATTGCATCCACCCTTCTAGATTCGTACTCCAGGATCGGTGAGGTTACGATTCGTGTGACCAAGCCGAACCCTCCGGTTGCTATTCTTTTTTCAGGGCTTGCTATTGAGATTCATCGTGAACGAATGCAGGAACGTGGTATATAGTCGCATCAGTAAACTTGTTGATCAAAATCTTTGAGAGAGGTGATTCAAATGGCATCTATTGAAATTTTTTCATTAAATGTGGGCATGCCAAGGGAGGTCCAGTTTCAGCAGAAAGACGTTTCTACGGGGATATTTAAGAAAGCTACAGACGAAGCTTTGTATTTATCTTATCTAAACTTTGAAGGGGATGGGCAGGGGGATCTCGTTCATCATGGAGGCAGGGAGAAGGCTGTATGCGTCTATCCTTATGAACACTATCCATTTTGGGAAAATGAATTGAATAGACCGTTAGAGTACGGGTCCTTAGGGGAAAATTTAACGATAAAAGGCTTGTTGGAAACTGATGTCTGCATTGGGGACGTTTTTGAGCTTGGTAAAGCAATCGTTCAAGTTAGTCAGCCGAGACAGCCTTGTTACAAGTTGACGATCAGGCATGGTGTACCGGATATGCTCTTGAAGGTGCAGCAAACGGGCTACACGGGATTTTACTTCCGCGTTCTGGCAGAGGGTGTCGTCTCTAAAGACGACGGACTATCGCTTCTTCATCGTCATCCTAAGGAAATTACGGTTTCATTTGCCAATCGGATTATGCACCGAGAGAAGGATAATATCGAGGGCATCAAACAAATCCTCGAAGTAGAAGAATTGTCCTTGAATTGGAGGAATACGTTTCTAAAACGTTTGGCGGGAACCGAGACGGATTCTCGAGAAAGACTAACAGGTAACACGTAAGGCAATGAATCTGCAACGATTTGAAGAAAAATAGTGATGACAGAATGAACACCGCTTTTGGCTTTTCAGTCAGAAGTTTTGAAAGGAACAAGCTACCCGTAAGATAGGAGTGATCCAATGAATCTACAAGATCGTCTGTCCAAGGTCGAACATCGCATCCGTGAAGCTTGCGGGCGATGCGGCAGAAGCGAAAAGGAGATCCAGATTATAGCTGTGACGAAATATACGACGATGGAAACAGTGGAGCAAGTATTGTTGTCTGGTATAGGCCATGTCGGCGAAAGCCGTACGCAAGAAGCTCAATCTAAATGGGAGGCCTTCCATCCACGAGGAATGTGGCATTTTATCGGTCATTTGCAAACCAATAAAGTAAAAGATGTTATCGGTAAATTCGAGTATATACATTCATTAGACCGCTTATCCTTGATGAAAGAAATAGAGAAGAAGGCTGCTGATTTGAATGTCGTTGTAAATTGCTTTATTCAGGTTAACGTTTCGGGGGAGGAGAGTAAACAAGGACTTTCTCCGGAAGTGTTATTTACATTTGCCCAGGAAGTTTCACGGATGAAACAGATTCGAGTCGTGGGGTTAATGACGATGGCCCCTTACGAGCTCAATACTGAAGCGACTAGACCGGTTTTTAGAGAATTGAAACGATTACGCGATGAACTTAATGCAAGAGATATTTTTTCATATCCCGTGCAACATCTTTCCATGGGGATGTCCAATGATTTCGAAGTTGCGATCGAAGAAGGGGCTACCTGGTTGAGGCTTGGATCGGTATTAGTTGGAAAGGAGGCACATGAATTATGATGAAAATGGAAAGTCGCTTGGCCCAAATCGGATCGCAGAACGATCCTCAGACCGGAGCGGTAAGCTTCATCCAGTCCGGAAATTGAGAATAAGTTAAGTTGCTTGTTGAACTGGAGCAAGAAGGGTTCATGGGATTAAAAGGCCATCGGGATGCGGGGCATCTCCGTGCTTCCATTTATAATGCGGTACCTTATGAGCATTGCAAAGCACTGGCTGATTTTCTGACTGAGTTCCAAAAGAGGAACGGCTGAATAACCATTATGTGTACCTATGATAACGATAAGCAATTTGAGATTGATCATACCCATATCCTTTTTTATAATCTAAATTAAGTAGCAAATGTACAGAAACAACAAAGTTGTTCAAAAATAATAAAGTCGTTTAAAAGTTAATAAAGTTATTTAAAAAGGCTGTATTCGTAAAGATTGTTGTTTTTCGTAAAAGTCCAAAAGCCGACTACTAAAAATGGTTGTTTAGCGGTACCTTATTGCGTATGCACAGCACTTTTCTCAAAGTGATTAATGAAATTTAACGTTTTTATTATCTTTTGAATCATTATTTTGATTTAAATAGCAAAAATGTTTGAGAAAAGAGCCTTTAAAAATGAGAGCCGATACTTAAAAATAGTGTCGGCTTTTTCTGATTAAGGTATAATAATTGTAAGAATTTTCATCCGAATATTGAGCAGTAAGGAGCGTGGTTAGAGATGAGTAACATTGCAAATACATATAAATTACCTTATTATGCAGTTGTCTTTGCTTCTGAGCGAACAGAAGGTGACAATGGTTATGGTGTAATGGCAGCAAAAATGGTTGAATTAGCAAGTAAACAAAAAGGATATTTAGGTGTCGAAAGTGCAAGAGATTCAGATTTGGGCATTACCGTTTCTTACTGGAAAACACTCGAGGATATTACTGCTTGGAAAGCAAATGCAGCTCACCAAATCGCTCAAGAACGTGGAAAAAAAGAGTGGTATAGTCGATTCACATTACGTGTATGTAAAGTAGAACGTGATTATCTATTTGAAATGTAATGTAAGGTAAGGGGTAAAAGTTGAGATTAGGTAACCGAATTAAACAACTTTATTATTCATTTTTGAAGTAGTCAAAATTTGTATCTGATAATTTTTTAACAACTTTAAATAGCTTTACTACATACGAATTGTAGTAAAGCTCTTATTGTTCTACATCAAAATTAAACGACTTTATTAGCTCTATACAGCAAAGCTACATTAAAAACGAAGGAGTGAATGTCAATGGCACAAGCAGTTTTTTATCATGCAGGTTGTCCAGTTTGTGTAGATGCAGAGCAAGTGGTGGTTGATTATCTTGACAAATCGAAAATTACTACGGAGATTGTGCATCTCGGTACAGCACAAAACCGGATTGAAGAAGCGGAGAAGGCAGGTGTTAAATCCGTTCCAGCTTTGGTGATTGACGGAAATGTATATCATATCAATTTTGGTGCAAGTCTCGAGGATGTAAAAAGTTAAACATTGCAAAAGAAGGTGCCCTAAGCGGCACCTTCTTTTGTCAACACATTTCATTGAATCTGCTTTTATCCGACTTATTTTGAATGTAATATTAAGAGACATCTATCCCGCTGTTACGGGGCACCGTCAGAGGTAAGCAAAATGAATATGGAAGGTCAGACTGATCCTCAGCATCGAAAGGATAATCGCTCAGCGTGCATCGGCATGGCCTTGTTCCGAATGTCCCAGGCGATCAAAAAAGTGACGCAAGCCGAGAGCGATACTCTGGGATTATCCCCTGTACAAATCTAGGCACTGTTGTTCACTGCTCACACACGAAGCGATGTGGCTACGGTAGGCAACTTCGCCAATACGATCGGTACGACTCATGTAACGGCTGTGAGCAAAAAGCCGAAGATCGTCGAGTGACCTTGCTCTCTTTAACTTGGGAAGGGAGATCCTTAACAAGCTTGACAATTGGGGACATCTACTAGATGATGCGCTCCAGCCTATTCCGGAGGAGTTGCTGGCGCATTTCGAGATTGGGATTGGCTCTATTATTTCTACCCTGCAAAAGGAGGGGCATCTCATTGTATCGGAACCCTGTCTAGGTTGCATTCATTTTCTCCCGAATACCGGCGATATAGCAGCGCCTCATTATTGCAAGATGATCCAAAAGTATCTTACCCACGAAGCCTCACTTCAAGAATTCCCCGAACATACTTCCTTATTCAAAGTCTAGAATGGCAGTGGATGAACGCCATCCTTGCATCTGGCTTGATTTCCTTTTTCTTTATCATAGTTATATCCTATCGTTATTATATAATTAATTGAATTGAACAATGATTCAACTCAATTTATGATTAATAATGTTGATGCCTGTATTTGTCACTCCTGAGAGAGACAAGCGATGGGGGATCGATCATGGCATCTCTATTCGTTCAGTGAAGAAAGCGATTGAAAGGCATACGGACGCCAAAGCGGTGCTCGTAATCAATCCAACCTATTTCAGTGTATGTACCGATCTGAAAGCCATTGTTGATTTAGCTCATAATTACGGCATACCGGTACTTGTTGACGAGGCGCACGGGGCATTGCTCCACTTTCATAACATGCTTCCGTTGTCCGCCATGTAGGCTGGAGCAGATATGGCTGCAACAAGCATGCACAATCTTGGTGGATCACTGACACAAAGCTCGCTGCTCCATATCAAAAAAGGGCATATTCAACGTGAAAAAGTAAAACCATCTTTAGCATGCTGACAATCACATCCACTTCTTATATTCTTTTGGCTTCCCTGGACGCAGCACGGAAGCATCTTGCCTTGAATGAATCGAAAATGGCTGCAAAAGCAATTCAACTGGCAGAGTACGCTAGAGTTCAAATCAACCAAATTCCCGGTCTGGCTTCTTTCGGAAGGGAGATTCTGTGGACGGATGCGGCCTTTGATTTCGACCCTACGAAGCTTACCGTACATGTCCGAGAGTTAGGCATTACCGGATATGCTGCAGAAGTACTGCAATATTGAAGTAGAACTGAGCGATTTGTACAACATTCTTTGCTTAATCACACCAGGTGATTCGACAGAAACGGTAGATTGCTTGCTGGACGCTTTAACTGAACTAGCCAAAGCTCATCAAAAACCAAAAGCGGAAGCTGAAGCCATTGATGTAAAATTACCTGAAATTCCGCTGCTTACTCTGACACCGAGAGATGCTTTTTATGGGGAGGTTGAACTTATTCCTTTTGAGCAATCTGCCGGGCGTATTATGGCAGAGTCCGTTTATGTCTATCCTCCGGGTATTCCTATTTTACTGCCTGGAGAAGTCATCGCGGAACAACATATTCGTTACATTCGAGAGCATTTGGAAGTTGGTCTTCCTGTAAGAGGACCTCAAGATTTAAAAGTGCAAAATATCAAGGTGGTTATCGAAACCAAGGCAATTTAGCCAAAGAGGGAGCATCTATGAATCTCAGTACAAAAAGAAAGGATTCATATTTCTATAGCAGAATTTGAGCAAGCCAAAAGAGTAATACCTGGCGGGGTAAACAGCCCTGTTCGCGCATTATCAGCGGTAGATTTAAC
Source organism: Cytobacillus solani (assembly GCF_006704205.1). Lineage (NCBI taxonomy): Bacteria > Bacillati > Bacillota > Bacilli > Caryophanales > Bacillaceae > Cytobacillus > Cytobacillus solani. Next base: position 4,831,600 of record NZ_CP041305.1, on the reverse strand, counting down.
GCCTGTTTTTGCTGCAAGAGGTCAAGGGGCGCGGGTGTTCGATATCGACGGCAACGAATTTATCGATTATATCGGGTCGTGGGGGCCTTTGATCCTCGGGCATGCTCATCTTGAAGTGGTGGAGGCGATCAAGAAAGTAGTGTCTTGCCGGACCAGCTTTGGCTTGTCCACGGAGGTTGAAATCAAAATGGCTGAATGGATATGCAAAAGTATGCCATCTATTGAAATGGTGCGTATGGTGAATTCCGGTACGGAAGCTTCAATGAGCGCATTGCGATTAGCAAGAGGTTATACGAAGCGCCAAAAATTCGTAAAATTTCAAGGCGGATACCACGGACATGCCGATGCGTTATTAATCAAGTCAGGATCGGGCGCCGCTACCATGGGATTATCGGATAGCCCGGGAGTACCTGATAGTGTTGCTGCCCATACGCTTACAGCGCCCTAAATAAACAGGGTCGGCTCCATGTTTTCAGCCTTTTTTTCGGAGCAGGAGCTTGTGGACTACGATACAGCTAAAGGTTCAAATATGCAGTTATTTAAAGCATATTATGTAGCCATGCTGAAGCACGCCGTTTTAACTGCCCCTACACCTTACGAGGTGAGTTTCGTTTCGGCACCTCATTCCGACGAAGATATCGAAAGGACGATCAGCGCTCATTATCAAGCACTAAATAAAATCAGCAAGAAAGGGTGATGATTTTGGATAATTCTAACATAAGAAAACTTTTCCCTATACTGGGTCAAACCATTAACGGTTATCCGCTTGCCTACCTGGATAGCGCAGCATCAGCGCAAAAACCGATTCAGGTGATAGAAACCTTAAAATACTATTATGAACAAGATAACGCGAACGTCCATCGGGGTGTTCATACGTTAGGCTCGCGTGCAACAGAAGCTTATGAAGGGGCGCGAGCCAAAGTAGCCCGTTTTATCCATGCAGAATGGGGTGAGGAAATTATTTTTACGCGCGGGACAACTTCATCCATTAACCTTGTCGCCAGCAGCTATGCACGAGCCGTATGCAAAGAAGGCGATGAGATTGTTGTCTCTGCTATGGAGCATCACAGCAATCTCCTTCCTTGGCAGCAAGCGGCAAAGGCGACAGGTGCAGTGTTGAAATATATCCGGCTGCAAACTGACGGAACATTTTCAATAGAAGAAGCGGAGAACATGATTACGAATCGCACGAAAATCGTATCTATTTCACACATTTCCAACGTATTGGGTGTTGCTAATCCAGTGAAACAAATTGCAGCAATCGCCCATAATCGTGGGGCAGTCATCATGGTAGATGGAGCCCAGAGCATTCCGCATATCAAGGTGGATGTTCAAGAGTTGGATTGTGACTTTTATGCCTTCTCGGGACATAAAATGTGCGGACCAACAGGCATCGGAGTGTTGTATGGAAAAAAGGCTTATCTCGAACAAATGGAGCCGATCGAATTTGGCGGAGAAATGATCGCGGATGTGGGTCTGTATGACGCCTCTTGGAAGGAACTTCCTTGGAAGTTCGAAGGGGGGACTCCCATTATCGCAGGCGCAATTGGCTTGGGCGCGGCCATTGATTTTCTTGAGCAAATTGGGTTGGATGTCATCGAAGCGCATGACAAGCAATTGACCAGCTATGCGGTAGAACAAATGAAGCAAATTGAACATTTAACGATGTATGGCCCAGAGGAAGGGCGGTTTGGCTTAGTGACCTTCAATTTAGGCAAGATACATCCGCATGATCTGGCTACGGTTCTGGACACGTATGGCGTCGCGATTCGTGCGGGGCATCATTGCTGTCAACCGTTGATGAGACATTTTGGAGCTAGTGCTACAGTTCGTGCCAGCTTTTATTTATACAATACAGAAGCGGATGTAGAGCAGTTTCTTTTTGCCTTGAACAAAACGAAAGAATACTTTAAGGAAGTGGAATAAGGTGAGGATTCATTACTTGCAGCATGTTCCGTTTGAATCGCCTGAACGAATAGCGGATTGGGTTATGGATAAAGGCTATGCGTTGAGCGGTACTTTATTATATGAAAGCACACATTTCCTACTTCAGTCGGAGTTCGATTTGTGAAAAATAGGAGGTTTTTAATATGATTCAAGCCGTTATATTTGATGTGGATGGTACTCTTCTTAATTCAGACCAAGCGATCATTTTGGCTTTGCAGCAAGTTTTAAGAGAAGAAAAGAAAATGGAGTACCCAAGTGAAGAATTGATTCCTGTATTGGGTATGACTAGTGAAAATTGTTTGAACTTCTTGGGGGTTTCAGATGTAAAGCGCGTTGCTGAAAAGCTAACGCTTTATGTAAAAAGGAATAATCATATGATGATCCTCTATCCTGGGATTGAAGAGATGCTTAAAAAGTTGGTTGGAAAAGGCATTCATACGGGTGTTGTTACATCCAAAACACTCGAGGAATTCATAGTTGATTTTATGCCTCATGGTATAAGCGAACTCTTCTCACACATTATTTGTGCAGACGATACGTCTAGGCATAAGCCTGAGCCTGACCCGCTGCTCAAGTATGTAGAACAAACCAAGATCAACCCGACGACAACGCTTTATGTCGGAGATACTGTATTTGATCAGAAATGCGCGAACGGGGCTCAAATCGATTTCGCCTTAGCGATGTGGGGGGCCAAGCAACCAGAGCGTACTGTGGCAAAATACAGTATAAATCGACCTGATGATCTACTCCGCATTGTAGGTCTTGAATGATTCATTACCGCTCATGCATAGTATCGGCAAAACATTGGCTGTGGTGCTTCACGCACCACAGCCAATGTCGTATTTTCGCCGTTCCGGGATGGACGGCTTTGCGGTTGTCAGTGCGGCTTTGATGAATGAACAGAAGGGGGTAGCAGCGATGTCTCAGGATCGGTATAGCAGACAGCAGAATTTCCGGCCGATTGGTGCTGCTGGCCAACAGGCCTTGGGGGATGCGCATGTGTTGATCGTAGATGCGGGCGCGCTCGGCTCCGGTAAAAGATCATAGGAGGAATAGTATGTCTTTAAATATGGAGCAAATAAGTGTTAAAAGGAAAAATGGTTTATTATTAGTTGTTGGAATTATGTTATTTGCTTCTACTTTACGTGTCCCATTAACATCAATTGGTTCATTGGTACCGATAATTCGCGATACTTTGGGAGTAAGTAATACTATTATAGGATTGGTTTCAACTTTACCATTACTGGCATTTGCATTTGTTTCACCATTTGTACCCAAGATAGCTAGCCGTATGGGAATGGAAAGAACTATTTTCTTATCAATGGTTATACTCGGTCTCGGAATAGTTATTCGTTCCATTACTGGTATTAGCACATTGTTTATTGGTACAATCCTGATTGGAATTTCTATTTCATTTGGAAATGTATTATTACCAAGTCTTATAAAAATGAACTTTCCATTTAAAGTAGGTTTAATGACGGGGTTTTATGCATTGTTTAAGAGCGTTTTTGGTGCATTAGCTTCAGGTCTTAGTGTACCAATTTCAAAGATTGACAGTTTTGGGTGGCAAGGTGCATTAGGTATATGGGTAATCTTAGTAATCATTAGCCTATTTATTTGGTATTCCCAAGTTAAAAATCCGGTTCCAAAACCTGAATTGGAATCCGATCAAAAGAAAACGAATATGTGGACTTCTTTCACTGCCTGGCAAGTAACTTTATTCATGGGACTTCAATCGTTGATGTATTATACATGTTTAACATGGTTACCTGATATCTTACAGTTCCATGGGTATTCGTCCAGTCAAGCAGGGTGGATACTTTCACTCATGTTATTTGCGCTCATTCCAGTTAACTTTTTAATCCCAGTTATTGCCGATAAAATGAAGAATCAAAAAATATTAGGAGCTTTGACAGGAGCTGTTTTTCTTCTTGGCACAATCGGTTTATTTAGTGCTAATATTGTTTTGATTACTATCTCAGTAATTTTAATTGGAATTGGCTGCGGCAGTGGATATAGTTTGTCAATGATGTTTTTTACATTACGAACTAAAAATGGTTATGAGGCATCAGAATTGTCGGGAATGGCTCAATCTTTTGGTTATTTCCTTGCGGCTTTAGGACCAATTCTTTTTGGTGGGCTGCACGATTTAATAGGAAGTTGGATTACGCCGCTATTCATGTTACTTTTTATTGCGATGATTATTTTCATAACAGGGGTGCTTGCTGGTAGAAAAGTAATGATAAATAATTAGTTTTATATATCGCTAGTGGAATTCTTACTTTAATTTTGATAAACATTTATAGAATATTAAGAAGCCACTTTTCAAAAATAATAGGATTAACAGTTTGAAAGATATCGTCGTATATTTATATACTTAAACAAATGGGTAGATTATTTTAAGCAAATAAAAGGATAAAGGGGATAAGGTAATGCTAACAGAAAAAGTTCATATTGCCGTACCAACAGCTTTTTATGAAGATGAATCTTTAAACGTTCAAGGAACAATAAGCCATATAAGAAACTTAAATAAACAAGGTGTAAAATCTGTTCTTGTTTCTGGAACTACTGGAGAACAGCATAGTCTAAACCTTCAAGAGAAATTTGACATCATTGACGGATTAGAACTGGAAGAAGAACTCATGAATAATATGGAAGTTATCTTTGGTGTGGCTTCAATTAAACAAAGATTAAGTGCAAAAGAAGGCGAAAAAATTGATAAGATTATGGGCCAAATTTATGAAGGAAATGCTATTGTAAATGTGAAAAAAGTTATTAATCAGCAAGGCATCCCGATAGGAGTTTATAGGAGTCCTATAGGAAATGTATAAATACCTTATTATTTTGATGGCTCCAAATATAGAGTCCTATATATCTATTTTTAGAAAATGTCAAAAACACTTGCTACTTCGGTCATGTGAGGTTCGAGCTGCGTTAGTAATTATGAAATTGATTATTTTTTTCATTTCACAACTTCGCCTGATACTTTTGACTAATACCTATTATCACTAGCGTAGCTTTGAAAATTACTTACTTTGTATCTATGTCAATAATAAAAATGAAGATCATACTTCAAAACTAATTCCTTTATAACATCTTGACCGCGATATATCTCCTTTATTTTATGAATATGACATGAATCTTGCTTCGATAACTTCTAGTAATATAAAAGATTATTTGTTCACTAGTTCCTCTATGATACTTTATATCAATGTTGAACCTTTCAATAATCAAAACATACCCCAGTACAAGCCCTATCTCTTGATAATGATCAGAAAATAATTCGGCGCTTGTTAAGCGACGATCTAGATAATTTTTGTTAATTCTTTTGATTGTTAAATAAAACATAACTTCGATAGAAGCTGATAATGCTTTTGAAAAACTCAATTAGTTTTACCTATGGATATCATAGGTAATTTGATATTGTTTACTTTTATGGTACCTTCTAGAATTTAAATTAAGTAGCAATGCTACAAAAAAATATGGGAGATGATTGTAAATGTCAAAAGCAATTTTTTATCATGCAGGTTGTCCAGTTTGTGTAGATGCGGAGCAAATGGTTCTTGATTATCTTGACAAATCAAAAATTACTCCGGAAGTGGTGCATCTTGGCACAGACCTAAATCGTATTGAAGAAGCAGAAAAGGTTGGAGTAAAATCAGTCCCAGCATTGGTGATCGGTGAAAATGTATATCATATCAATTTTGGTGCAAGTTTAACTGATGTTAAGGGATAAGTTCTAAAAGAAGGTGCTGTTTGGGCACCTTCCTCTTTTTTCAATAAGGTTTATTAAAACATGCCTTTAATTAATCTTTCTACCACATATAATAAATAGAGAAACCTATATTATGCTTCATAGCATAATTATTTGATAAATTAAGTGTGGAAAGGTATGAAAATGTTATGATGTTCGATCCCCAACATCGAAAAGATAATCGATCTGCAAGAATGAGCATGGCTTTATTCCGAATCTCGCAGGCAATCAAAAAAATTACACAGGCGGAAAGTGATGCACTCGGATTATCACCTGTACAAACTCAAGGACTATTATTTGCTGCTTATACTAGAAGTGATATGGCTAAAGTGGGGAATTTTGCTAGTACAATCGGTACAACACATGTAACAGCAGTTAAAATACTGAATAGATTGGTAGAAAAAAAACTAATTTATAAAACACAAAAGGCAGATGATAGACGTGTGACCCTAATTTCTTTAACTGAAAAAGGACAAAAGGTCATTTCTAACCTTGATGACTGGGAGCAAGCATTAGAGGATGCACTACAGTCTCTACCTGAAAATGTTTTGTCACATTTAGAACTCGGACTTGGATCTGTTGTTTCTACTTTACGGACAAAAGGACATCTAGTTGTATCAGAACCTTGTTTAGGTTGTATTTATTTTCGCCCAGGTACCGGTGACGCAGTTACACCTCATTATTGTGAGTTAATTCAAAAATATTTAACTCACGAGGCTTCCCTTAAAGAGTGTCCAGAACACACACCTTTTTAAAAAGTCAAAAAACTGGTGAAAAGAGTTTAATTTAGGAAGTTTCGTAACTATTCTATAGTCATAGGAAATAACTATCATAGTAAAATAATCATAAAAATAAGTAATGATGATATTCTATATTAAGTTAATTTTTTGTGATAATTACCAATAATTATGTTTTAATTTTAAATCTTTATTTAAAAATAAAAGAAATATAGGGATTGAACTTATGAATGAGCAGAAGATTCATTGAGAGGGGAAAATAAATGAATACAAAAAGAGTGGATTCTTACTCCAAAGCATTATTTGAACAAGCAAAAAGTGTGATTCCTGGAGGAGTGAACAGCCCGGTACGTGCATTTTCGTTGGTTGACTCTCCTCCTGTTTTTATTACAAAAGGTCGAGGATCTCACATATTTGATGTTGATGGAAATGAATTTATTGATTATATATGCTCATGGGGACCTTTGATACTTGGACATGCCCATCCAGCAGTGGAGGAAGAGATACAGAAGGCATTAAGAGATGGATCAAGCTTTGGATTGTCTACTGAGATTGAAGTGAAAATGGCTAAATTAATATGTGAAATTGTTCCATCTATTGAAATGGTACGTATGGTGAACTCTGGAACAGAAGCTGTAATGAGTGCATTACGTTTAGCAAGAGGATATACAAGGCGGCAAAAAATTGTGAAATTTCAAGGTGGCTATCATGGACATGCTGACGCTTTTTTAATCAAAGCAGGTTCTGGGGTGGCCACATTAGGATTGCCCGATAGTCCGGGGGTACCCAATAATGTCACTATTGATACTATTACAGTACCTTATAACAGTATGGAGAGTATCCGTCATACCTTTGAACAATATGGGGAACAAATCGCAGCTGTTATTGTCGAGCCAATTGCAGGAAATATGGGAGTTGTTCCTCCAAATCTTGGATTTCTCCAAGGGTTACGTGAGATTACCAAACAGTACGGTAGCTTGCTTATCTTTGATGAAGTAATGACTGGTTTTCGCGTAGACTATCATGGGGCACAGAATCTATACGGAGTCGATCCCGATATTACTTGTTTAGGAAAGATCATAGGAGGGGGATTGCCTGTGGGAGCTTATGGAGGTAAACGTGAAATCATGGAGCAAATTGCACCCGCAGGACCTATTTACCAAGCAGGTACATTATCAGGGAATCCACTTGCAATGTCAGCTGGATATAGAACTCTGAGGTTACTTGAGCAGATTGAAATCTATGATGAGTTGGAAAGAAAAGCGGCTAGATTAGAAGAAGGTTTCAAACAAAATGCTGAATTGACAAGTGTGCCATTAAAAATCAACAGGGTAGGCTCCATGCTTTCTACCTTTTTTACAGAACAAGAGGTTGTTGATTATGAAACAGCTAAGAGTTCGGATATGCAAGTTTTTAAAAAATATTATACGAGTATGCTGAATTTGGGAATTTTGACAGCCCCTACACCTTATGAGGTGATGTTCATATCGGCAGCACACTCCGATGAAGATATTGAAGATACAATCAAGGCTCATTATCAAGCACTTAGTAATGTCAAAAGTATTGGGTGAGAATAATAATGGAATCGATCAATATACAAAAACAATTTCCGATACTGAATCAAAAGATTCATGGGTATCCGTTGGTTTACTTAGATAACGCAGCATCAACACAGAAATCGCTCCAAGTCATTGAATCATTGCAACAATACTATAAACAAGATAATGCTAATGTACACAGAGGAGTACATACGTTAAGTTCACGTGCTACAGATGCTTATGAAGGAGCACGGAAGAAAGTAGCTAATTTCCTTAATCCAGAAGGGGGAACTCCAATTATCGCAGGTGCAATTGGTTTAGGTACAGCTATCGATTTTCTAGAAGGAATAGGATTAGATACGATAGAGAAGCACGATAAACAATTAACTAGCTATGCGGTAGAACGAATGAAACAAATTGAAGATGTGACAATGTATGGACCTGATGACGGACGTTTTGGGTTGGTTACGTTTAATTTAGGCAAAGTTCATCCGCATGATCTAGCCACGGTTCTCGACACTTATGGTATAGCAATACGCGCTGGGCATCATTACTGCCAACCATTAATGCGACATTTTGAAGCTAGTGCTACGGCACGTGCCAGCCTTTACTTATACAATACAGAAGAAGATATCGAACGATTCATTTTAGCACTAGAGAAAACGAAAGAGTTTTTAAAGAGTGATTTTATTTTAATATCCTCGTAAATACAATCTATTTCGATGGATGGGTAAACACTAGGTCACAAATTATAGACAAAGAAAATTTAGATTCATAAACAAGAGAGGTTTTGATTATATGTGGGTACCTAGAGCTTTATCAATAGCGGGTTCTGCTGCAAGAGGAGGTGCTGGGATTCAAGCTGATTTAAAAACTTTCCAGGAGATGGGTGTGTTTGGTCTAAGTTCTGTCACTGGTATTGTTGCATACCATCCATATACAAATCAAAATGTGTTTCCTATAGAGTTAAGTGCTATTGAAGCACAGGTATATACAGCGCTTCGTGACGTCGGGGTAGATGCGATAAAAACGGGAATGCTCTATACAAAGGAGAATATTTCCCATGTAGCCAAGTGGATTGAAGAAGCCGACACAACCAATGTTGTTGTGGACCCAGTCATGGTTGGTAAAATGGACACGCCTTTGTTAAAAGACGATGCTATCAATACCCTTATAACAAAATTAATACCTTTAGCGACAATTATTACACCAAATATGCCAGAAGCAGCACTATTATTAAAATCAAATCAACAACTTACAACTGTTGATGACTTAAAACTAGCAGCAATAGAATTAAAAAAACTAGGCTCAAAATATGTCCTTGTCAAAGGAGGTCGCTTGAAAGGTCCAGCTGTTGATGTGCTATATGATGGAGAGAAATTACATATACTCGAAGCGCAGCGTATTGATACAATTCATACAAATGGAGCAGGATGTAGCTATTCTGCCGCAATCACAGCCCTGTTAGCAAAAGGTAAACCTGTCCAAGATGCTGTTAAAGAAGCAAAAATGTTTATTACAGCTGCCATTCGTCATTCCATTGCATTTAAGCGAGGCGTAGGTCCTCCAGACTTTGCTGCTTACCATAGACATGGGGAATTAGGGGTCAAAGAAAACATTATAGAATTTCAGTAGCAAGAATATTAAAAAAGAAGAGCTATGAAGAAGTTTGAACTGCCCCCTGTCAAGTAGACAGTTGAAATAATAAAATTGACTTAAGCGGCTTTAGCTCTATATTCCATAGGGCTAAGGCCGTTTAGTCGTTTTTGATATCGATTATGATTATAAAAATAGATGTACTCATTTATCGCATTAGAGAGTTCCCCAAATGTTTCATACTTATGTAAATAATATTTCTCGCATTTGATTGTTCCCCAAAAAGATTCCATTGGTCCATTATCAATACACCTACCGACTCGTGACATACTTTGAGTCATCTCAGCCTTATCTATCCTGCGCTTAAACCTATTAGAGGTGTACTGAAACCCGCGATCACTATGAATAAGTGGATGATCTCCATCCAAAAGCTCTATTGCTTGTTCAATCGTCTTTTATACGAGATGATAATTATTTGAATGCCCTAAAACATAGCTAACGATGGATCCATCATACAGATCAAGAATCGCACTTAAATATGCTTTCTTTGAGAAAGCATATTTGAATTCTGTGACATCCGTTACCCACTTTTCATTTGGCTTTTCCAAGGTGAATTCACGATTCAACACATTCTCCGCCACATGTTTTCGTTGATAATCTTTGGCATTCCCTAAACAATCAAGCACAATTTGTATCCATTCATGCCAAGTGGTTTTTCTCCCTTTAGTCATAGAGCTCGTCCTTCCTTTCGACGTGTCCTTTAATTCTCTATAACTATTATACTTCTTAATCCACTGACGTAGAGTGGTAGTACTCGGAATTTCATACCTTCTAGTAACTTCCCCAAGGGAGTACCCTTCATCAAGATATTCCTTTACTGCCTCCAGTTTAAGTTCCTTCGAATACCTTCTCCAAGTTGAGCTCTCTTTTAATCCTTCCACTCCGTATTTTTCATATTTATAAACCCAATCATAAATTGAGAGATTATTTACATTAAAAATCGATTCCAGTTCATAAATAGAATAATCCTCATCTTTTATAGCTTTTATTATCTTGATTTTATCCTCTAATGAATGTCCTCTTTTTGACATAAAAAATACTCCCCTTAAAGCAAACAGATTATTATTTTTAATCTGTCTACCTAATGGGGAGCATATCAGTTAAAAGTATCTGCAATTAAATAAGGGGACAAGAATGAAACAAGTTAATAATTTTAATGCGGGGCCAGCAACATTACCTTTAGAAGTAATGCTTCAAATACAAGATGAACTCCTCGATCTACAGGGAACTAGTTTGTCTATTTTAGAGATATCACATAGAAGTAAGGAGTATGAGAATATCAATGGAGAAACACAACAATTGTTGAAGGATCTTCTTAACATTCCTACTGATTATGAGGTGTTATTTCTTCAAGGTGGTGCAAGTACGCAATTTGCCATGGTACCTATGAACTTTTTGTAGAAGGATGTAATGCAAGTTACTTTCATAGCGGAACATGGTCAGAAAAGGCGATAGCAGAAGCGAGAAAATTTGGCGAGACTGTTATTGCAGGAAGCTCGGAAGATGATTATACTCATTATCGATGAAGTACAGACTGGCATGGGGCGTACAGGGAGTTTGTTCGCTTATGAGCATTATGGTATCGAACCAGATATCATCACGCTTGCCAAAGGACTAGCCAGCGGGTTTCCAATCAGCGCGATGATGGGTAAGAAAGAACTTCGAGAGGCTTTCTCATCAGGGAGTCATGGATCGACTTTTGGGGTAGGTCCTCTTGCGGTAACCGCAGGTCTTGCAACTCTTGAAACGCTACTTGAGGGATGCTTAATGGAACATGTTACTAAACTTGGAGTATACGCATTGCAGCGCTTGACAGATCAACTTCAGCACTATCCTAGTGTACAAAATATAAGAGGGCTTGGTCTCTTAATTGGTATTGAATGCCGCGAACCGATTGCCCCAATAATTCAAGAGCTGCTGCAACAAGGACTGCTCGTACTTACAGCGGGAACCCATGTAATCCGTCTGGCACCGAGTTTATTAATTACTAAAGAAGAAATTGACCAAGCCGTTGACCTCATTGAAGTTGTACTGAAAAAGTATTGAAAAGCATAAAGATTATTCCTGATAAAGCTCTAGTAAAAGCGTTCATCTTTAACTGTTTTAATCAATTGGTCCATAAAAACACGACTAGCAGCACATAAATGTTTGTTCTTTCGATAGGCAATACCAATCTGTGTGGTGATTACCGGATCTTGAATAGGAATCGTTTTAATATGAATATTATCAATATAATCTAAGTAAGCTTTTGGTAGTATCGTAACACCGACGCCTTTGCTTACCATTTGAATGATAGATTCCATCGTCGTCATTTCAAGTACTGGTTTGGGTGCGAAATTCATTAAGCGACACTGTTCGTTAACAACTTGTCGTAGAAAATAGGTTTCAGGTAATAAAATAGATGGTGTCTCTTTTAAAACTTGAAGTGATACACACGCCTCTTTTGCAATGATGTGATCTATAGGTGCAGCAAAAGCAAGATCTTCTTTATAGAGCGGAATAGCTTCTAGGTCTTCATGTTCCAACGGTAAAAAAACGATACCCAAATCCAATTCATTCTGTAATAGTCCTTTATAAATATCTCCAGTTCGTAACCCTTGTACAGAAAGTTCTACATTGGGATAAGCATTGTGAAACCCGATAACTGTTGGGGAAAGCAAATAATTAACAACTGTGAGTAGGGAGCCTATTTTGAGCGTGCCCCTCTCTAACCCCTGAAGCTCGCTAATTGCAGCACGTGCCTGAGAAATTTCATGAAAAACATTGTAGCTATGATGGAGCAATGTTTTACCTGCATCAGTAAGTATATTTTTTTTGCCAATACGATCAAATAAAGGCAGCCCTACTTCATGTTCTAACAAGCCAATTTGTTGACTAAGAGAAGGTTGGGCAATACCTAGTTTCTCCGCCGCACGTGTAAAATGCAGCTCTTGACATAATACGATAAAGTATTCCAATTGTTTTAGTTCCATCGATTTCCTCCCAAGTATTTATATTTACAATGATAGGTTTTAACTATTATTATATACTAATTTATTATATATTTTTAATAGATGAAATATGGTGGAAAATGGTTTAAAAAATATTTGAGTTTATGCATTACCATCTCAAAATTATGAGAAGCTGAAATATGAATCAAAATTAATTTTAATAATGAGTTTGATATCGGTGAGTCAACCTGTGATAGATAAAATAATGGTAGGAAAGCCATAAACATTCGGAAATAAAGATGCAAAACATCCAATGAATCGTGAGTGGACCACTGGAATTGTAAAATATTCAGTTAAAGGAAAGATTTGGGCAGGGAAAACAAATCTTGGAGGGGACGGATAAGCAGATCTTAAGCGACATGGCGGACCGAAAAAAGCAATTTTTGTCTATACGGTTTCTCATTATGATTATTGGCAAAAAAAATTACAAAGGCCAGACTTTTCCGTCGGTGCATTTGGTGAAAACTTAGCTGTTAAAAACATCAATGAAGATGATTTATGTATCGGTGATGTATTTCATATTGGTGGGGCTGTCGTTCAAGTTTCGCAACCAAGGCAACCATGTTGGAGACCAGCAAGACACTGGAAATAAAAGATTTAGCTTCACAAATACAACAAGAGGGCTTAACAGTATGGTATTTTCGTGTTCTTAAAGAGGGTGAGATACAAGCAGGAGATTATCTACAACTTCAAGAAAGACCATTCCCTGAATGGATTGTGGCTAAATGCAATGATGTTCTCTCGTTTTGCAAGAAATACTTTAGATACGCTTAAGTATATTCGTATGTTGAAAGAAAGAGACATTGCTGTTTTATTTGAAGACGAAAAAATTAATATACTTACAATGGATGATGAATTATTACTTGTTGTATTGAGTTCCCGTTGCACAACAAGAAGTAGAAAATATATCTGCTAATGTAAAAAAAGGGTTAAAAATGAAAATGAAAATGAAAAGAGGGGAAATGATAGGTTTTCAAGGTTACCTTAGTTATGATTATCACCCAGAGGATCAAACTCTCAGCGTAAACGAAAAAGAAGCAGAAATAGTACGTTATATATTTGAGAGGTATGTGCAGGGAGCTGGCGACAGAAAGATTGCAAATTTAGGTCGTAAAACCAAAAAAGGCTTTACAACATGGCAAGAATCAACTGTAATTCCTATTTCTAAACGTCGGTTAGATAATCATGGGGAAGAAGATCAGTATTATATAAAAGATCACCTTGATCCCATTGTAAGTACCGAAATGTTCGATAAAGCAGAAGAAATTAGGTTACGCAGATCGTGGAGTAAAAATACTGTAGAAAAGAACGATGGAAAAAGAGAAAAATATAGTCGTAAGTTTGCTTTTAGTAGTTTATTAAAATGCGTTTATTGCGGGAGTTCATTATCAAGGCGAAGTTGCATGGTGGAACTCAATATAATAAGATTATATAGCATTGTGTGACGAGCACAAAGAAAGGAAAAAAAGTTGTCCAGAAAGCAAAGGGATACCGGAAGAAACTATTGAACAAGCATTTCATTGGATGGAAATCATTTTAAACTACCAAGAAGAAATACAAAAAATAAAAAAAGAAACTTCTAATGAATTGTGTTCCAATACTATAAACGAGGTCAATGAATTGTATCCCAATAATAGCCACGACACATGTGGAGTGTGGAAACATTTTTGGGAATTTGTAATATAAATACAAGATAATTTATTTTAAAAAAACACGTAATAAATTTAAAAATTCGACCACCTGCTCACAATCTTGCTAACACATTTGCTAACATACTTTTTTCAGAGCTTAACTTATTTTACTGAATTGATATTGAACCCCTAAAATCCCTAACTTAACAGCACTCAATAGTTTTATTTAACTCAGTTAAACTAGATTGATTTCACTGATTTAGATTGACAGGGTAGGGTCGGGGGTTCAAATCCCTCTCAGATCATTGGGTGCCAAACCCGTAGGAACCCTTCGGAACAAAGGGTTCCCGTACAAAAGACCGCTTCCTTTGGGAGTGGTCTTTTGTACGTCTGGCATCATTTGCTAACCATTTGCTAACGCTTTTTTTCCAATAGCCTTGTGGAAGATATCCGCAACTTTGTTATCTTCATTGGGAACAAGATGTGAATAAATCCCATAAGTGATTTTAGGATTTGCATGTCCTAAACGAGCAGCAACTTTGACAATATCTACACCCTCCGAAATTAGAATAGATGCGTGGGTGTGTCGTATATCATGGAAACGAATTGGCGTAACATTAGCAGATTTACATAGTCGTTTAAATACCCGCAATACATTACGTGGATCCTGCATTTTACCTTCTAAGTTACAAATAACATAATCAAAATTTTGATACATGTCACCAAGACGATCGAGCCAATCATCCTGTTGTTTTTTATGGGAAAGTAAAGCCTGTTTAAGATTATCAGAAATAGGAACTTGTCTTCTTGATGTTTTTGTTTTTACTGTTGTATGGGGTGCATCAACAAAACGTGAATTTCGTACGCTAAGCGATTTTTCACATAGAAAAAGCCGATTTCCTGTACGCTAAGGGATAATCGACTTTTTATTGTTAATTTATTTGTAGTGGTCGAAGAGATTCTAAAGGTGCAATTTCTTTCTTATTAAATCGGTATTCTCCTAAGAAATTAATATGTTCCCATCCTAATGGAGAAATATGTTTTAAATAGTTGAGCCACGAATTCTAATCAGAACCGGTGGCTCTTTTATTGAATTTAAAACTTGGAAAAGTCGACACAACACAACCATATATTTTATAAGACGATTCAGAAAGTCGATACTCCCTTACTTAATTTATTCCTTGTCGACATTAGCAAACTTGTACTCATCCCTTCCAATTCTGGCATGGTTATTTTTAGAAAAACTGACCCTTCCAATACAATCAATTGCTCCTTATAATATTCAATAGATTCAAAAAATAGAATAGATAGTAACACTAAGTGTATTAAAACTGAAAAAAATAATTAGAAACTGAGATTAAATAGATAGACTCATAAAATCTCTATGACAATTTTCTAGAAGGGATCGGAATAGACTTTTTTGCCACACTTTTTCAGTAATTACTCCCGATCTGTGCTAGGAACACAGTAGAAAAAAACAGAACTGATGGCGCCATAGCCAAGTGGTAAGGCGAAGCTCTGCAAAAGCTTTATCCCTAGTTCGACTCTAGGTGGCGCCTCCATCATGTACTTTTCGCGCAGTCATGAACGTTGACTAGAAATCAAACATTCAAGAATTTGAATCTTTTACCCTTTTTTTATGGGGTAAATATCAGTTTGTGGTGTATGATATCTCTAAAATTATCACTATAGGATAAAGAGAATACAGAAGAACATGAGGATTTTAGTCTAGGATAATTTTAAAACAGTGAGACAACAGATAGAATTGGCGTGACGCAATGAGGGAAATGTGAAATTAGTTTCAAAATAATTGATACACAATCACTGGATTTAAACAAAAATATCGGATTAGCAGTTATCGATTCGAAGTTTGAGATTAAAGGTACAGAATTAGAAATAAAAGTTCGAAAACGAAAGTTAAAAGCAGATATCGTAAAAACACCATTTTATAAACGAGATAAATAGGGGGCATCGTAATGAAATTTCGTTATTTACCAATAACTGAAACCGATAAAAAAGAAATGCTAGATAAAATCGGTGTATCATCCACAGAAGAACTGTTTTCTGATATTCCGGAAGAAGTTAGATTGGACAGGGAATTAAACCTTAAAAAACCAGTTAGTGAATTTGAGTTAAAAAAAGAACTAACAGAAATGGCAAGCAAAAATGCGAATTTAACTGAATATCGTTCATTTTTAGGCGCAGGTGTTTATGATCATTTCATACCATCAGTCGTTGATCATGTCATTTCTAGACAAGAATTCTATACAGCTTACACACCTTATCAGCCGGAACTTACACAAGGAGAACTGCAAGCTATGTTTGAATTCCAGACAATGGTTTCTGTATTAACTGCAATGCCAATTGTCAACTCTTCCTTATATGATGGGGGAACAGCTGTAGTTGAGGCTGTATACTTGAGTGTAGCTCAGACAAAACGCAAAAAAGTTCTTATTTCAGCTGCTATGCACCCTGAGTATCGGCAGCTTGTTGAAACAGCCTCAAACGGGAAGAAACTCGAAATCGTCGAGATCAATTACAAAGACGGTTTGACTGATTTAAAACAATTAGAACAAGAACTTGATGAAAATACAGCAGCAGTTCTTGTTCAATATCCTAACTTCTTCGGACAAATCGAGCCGCTGGAAAAAATTAATAAGTTGATTAGGCAACAAAAGGAAGCAATGTTTGTAGTTTCCAGTAACCCGCTTGCACTTGGGTATTTAACACCTCCAGGTGAATTTGGTGCAGATATTGTTGTTGGGGATACGCAAGTATTTGGCATTCCAGCGCAATTTGGTGGGCCACATTGTGGCTACTTTGCAACAACTCAAAAATTAATGCGTAAAGTACCTGGTCGATTTGTTGGTGAAACCGTAGATCGAGATGGCATACGCGGTTTTGTTTTAGCATTACAAACGAGAGAGCAGCATATTAGGCGTGAGAAAGCAACATCAAACATCACATCAAACCAGGCTTTGAACGCTTTAGCAAGTTCAGTTGCAATGAGTGCTCTTGGTAAGAACGGTGTAAAAGAAATGGCGAAATTAAATATGCACAAGGCAAGATATACAAAGCAAAAATTAGAAGAGGCTAACTTACCAGCTGCATTTAATGGGTCATTTTTCAATGAATTTGTAATTAAACTTTCCAAACCAGTATCTGTTGTAAATGATCAGTTATTTGAAAAAGGATTTATCGGCGGGTTTGATCTTGGCAAAGCATATCCAGAATTAGAAAACCACATGCTGGTTGCTACCACTGAAATTCGCTCAAAAGAAGAAATTGATGTTTTCGTAAAAGAAATGAGGGATATCAATGGCTAAAGAGAACTTTCCATTAATTTTTGAACGCAGTAAAGAAGGAAGATTGGGATATAATTTGCCGACGCTTGATGTTCCAGAAGTTAATTTGGAAGAAGAAGTTGAGGATGTATATGTTCGTACTGTCGATGCAGAACTTCCTGAAGTAAATGAATTGGAATTAATGCGTCATTATATAGGGTTATCCAACCGTAACTTCGGTATACTTTCTGGATTCTACCCACTGGGGTCTTGTACGATGAAATATAATCCGGTGATTAACGAAGATGTTGTCAGACTTCCTGGATTTAGTCATATTCATCCTTATCAAGATCCGAAAACAGTTCAAGGTGCTCTTGAATTAATGTATGATTTGCAAGTTCACCTTGAAGAAATCACAGGTATGCATGAAATCACGTTACAGCCAGCTGCTGGCTCACAAGGTGAGTGGACAGCATTGATGATGATTAAAGCCTTCCACGAAGCAAATGGTGATCATCATCGTGATGAGGTAATTGTACCTGACTCAGCACACGGTACTAACCCGGCTACTGCAGCAGTTGCAGGATTTAAGGTTGTTGAAGTAAAATCAAATGAAAAAGGATTAGTTGACATTGAGGATTTAAAACGTTTAGTAAATGAAAATACTGCCGCTCTCATGTTAACAAACCCGAACACTCTAGGTTTGTTCGAAACTGAAATCCTTGAAATGTCAGAGATTATCCACAGTGTGGGCGGGAAAATGTACTATGACGGTGCAAACTTAAACGCTATAATGGGGTATACTCGTCCAGGAGATATGGGTTTTGATGTGGTTCACTTGAACCTGCACAAAACATTTACTGGTCCACACGGTGGTGGCGGTCCAGGATCTGGCCCAATCGGTGTTTCAGAAGATCTTGCTCCGTTCTTGCCTAAACCCGTTATTCGTAAAAACGAAGGTGTGTATGAATTAGTCTACGATCTACCGCAATCCATTGGTATGGTGAAAAGTTATTACGGAAACTTTGGAATTAATGTGCGTGCATATACGTACATCCGTACAATGGGTGCAGAAGGATTAAAGAAAGTTAGTGAATACGCTGTCCTTAATGCAAACTACATGATGCGAGGCCTTGAAAAAGAATATGAACTCCCATTTACACAATATTGTAAACACGAGTTTGTCATATCTTGTAAAAAACAGAAGAAACTTGGCGTGAGGGCATTGAATATTGCCAAACGACTAATGGATTTAGAAATTCATCCTCCAACTGTTTATTTCCCATTAATTGTGGAAGAGGCAATTATGATCGAGCCTACTGAAACAGAATCGAAAGAAACCTTGGATAATTTTATCAATGCAATGATTCAAATTGCTGATGAAGCTAAGAGCAATCCAGAAATTGTTCAAGAAGCTCCACATAACACTGTTATAAAACGTTTAGATGAAACAACTGCATCTCGTAAGCCAAATTTTCGCTTTCAAAGAGAAGGGTAACGCGAATGAATTTCCTTCGCTATCAAAATCAATAATATTAATTGATAAGGGCCTCTGCTGAAATCTAGCAGAGACCTTTTAATTATGTTTGTTTTTCCTTTTCCTGACCATTTTTTAAAGTCGCCTGGGAGAAAATAGAGGAGTCTTATCCCTTAATATAATTCAAAACATCCAACATTCTAATAGCAATTGGATAGCATCTTCTAATTCGCATTCATGAATTCCGGCAAAACCAAGAATAATTTCCGGGGCTTTCTCAGGTTTTCTTCCAAGTGAGTAAGCCGATAATGGATAAACCTTCAGGGCTTTCTCGGCTGCTTTTTGAACTAGTTCCTCCTCATTCATACCGTTATTAACGGCAAGGACGATATGAAGGCCAGAGTGTGCTCCAATGATAGAGAGTTTATCCTGATATGGTTTTAACAAATCTATAATTTTTTCGAGCTTACGCCGATAAATCTTTCTCATCTTATTTAAATGTTTTTCGAAATCCCCCTCTTTCAAGAATTGAGCTAAAATATGTTGGTCAATTCTTGATACGGAACAGGAATGATAGAACGACAATTTCTCTTTAAATTGTTGCAAGAGAAGGTTAGGCAACACCATATAACTAATTCTAATTGATGGCATTAATGACTTTGAAAATGTACCTAGATAAATCACTTTTTCATGAAGGTCCATGCTTTGTAAGGAGGGAATTGATTTACCGCTATAGCGAAATTCACTATCATAGTCATCTTCGATAATAAAACGCTCTTTCTCCGATGCAGCCCACTTTAATAGCTTTGTTCGGCGGTTTACAGATAATGCAGTACCGTATGGAAAGTGATGGGAAGGAGTTACATAAACGACATTGATATTTTTTTGATAAATACTATCTACCTTTGCCCCTTCCTCATCTACTTCAAGAGGATACACTTCATTTGGAAAGCCCTTAAGAATCTGCAAGATCAAATGGTAACCTGGGTCTTCTACACCATAAACCATTTTTTTATCAAATAAAAGAAAGAGCTGTTGCAATAAAATTTCGATACCAGCCCCAACCATAATTTGATTTGGTGAGCATCGTACCCCCCTGGCATGATACAAATAGAAAGCGATTTCCTGCCGTAATTCCATCTCCCCCTGCGAATCGCCGAGCGGTAACAAAGAATGATTTTCTTTGTTGATCGTATTTTTGGCGTATTTACGCCATACGGAGAATGGGAAATTTTCAGTATCAATCGTGCTTGGAAGGAAATTGTATTTTATATAAGTCTGAGTTGTTATTGTATTTTCCTTTAAGGGATGACTTGTCTGCATATATTCTAAGTCTTCATGCATCATGACAAAATATCCTTTACGGGGGTAAGCTTCGACATATCCTTCTGCGGTCAATTGCTGATAGGCTATTTCAACCGTATTTTGACTGATTTTTAGAAAATCAGCTAGCTTTCGCTTAGAGGGGAGCTTTGCTCCGTATTGTAAGTGCCCTTCTATTATTTCTTTTTTAATATATAAATATAATTGTTCATATAAAGGTATATCACTTGACCTATTCAAATGACATGATAACATTTCCATTTTTATCAACATCCTTAATTCTGGTATGGTTATTTTTAAAAAAATCGGAACTTTTAACAGAGTCACCTACTCATTATTATAATAACTAGATTCAAAAAATACAATAGATAGTGAAACGGGGTGAATAAACAGTAATATAATAGGAAGAAACTGAAACTAGATACATAGGTTCACAAATCTCAAGATAATGAAGTTAATTAACCCTATTGAATGGCGCCATAGCCAAGAGGTAAGGCAAAGCTCTGCAAAAAGCTTTATCCCTAGTTCGAGTCTAGGTGGCGCCCCCAACGTGGACTTTTTGCTTGTCCGTGATCAAAAAGTAAGGAATTAAAAAGGTCAAGAAGTATATTCTTATCTTCCTAACCAATATTGATGGAACCATTGCCAAGAGGAAAGGTAAAGCTTTGAAGAACCCTTATTTCTAATTAGAGACTAGGTGGGACCTAAATCATGTCTTTTTAGTTCAGCATGCTTGAACGCTTAAATAAGTATTAAAACTCAGGAATTTAAATAATTTAGACCATTTCTTAAAAGAGAAATATTAATCAAGAGATCTATGATGTCTTCTAATAAACATTATATATATACGCGAATACAGAGTGGAAAGAGGGAAGAACGTGGGGAATTTAGTCGAGGAAAATCTCAAGACCGTAAGGGAACAAACAAGAAATAGGCTATAGGGCGTAACATTTCCGTAACAGATGCTGGAAGGGTTTTTTAGAATATGCAGATTCTATCTTATCTCTAGAGGAGCAAATCAAACGGGAGATGGAAGATCGTCAGGGAAACCGAGGCAGAATTGTTATAGCAGCTTCTCAGGTGGCTGGAACCTATTTTTTGCCACAAAAACTTCTTTCATTTACCGAAGCTTATCCAGATCTAAAAGTTGATATACAAACTAGGACGGATGAAGAAATTGAAAAATTGGTTCAAACAGGTGCTGTTGATATTGGGCTGACATAAAAATTTCCAGAAAATCATTTGTTTTTTAGAATTACTGAATTTTCTCGGGATCGATTTATAGGTATTCAGACAACAGCCCCCATACGTAAACAAACTCTTTTAATCCCTGAAGATTGCTACTTTATGTTTAATAGGGATTCCGAATTAGATATTATAAAAATGAATTCTATAGAGGCAGTTAAACACTTTGTGAAAGAAGGTATGGGATACGGGGTAATTTAAGAATCTGCAGCTAAGCTTGAATTAGTCCATGGTGGGCTTGACTATTGGAGCGGTTATACTCCAAAGGATGCAATAGCGAATGTAATAACACGTCCTGCAGAACGTTTATCGAATAGTATATGGTACTTCTTAAATCACATCAGAAAATATACAAGGTAAAAAATCAATTCGTGACTCCTAGGGAATCTTTTTTTAGAGTTTCCCACCGAGCATGATTACATCGCAAGAAAGGTTACTAGAGCCTAGTTTAAAATCATGGGCTGTCCATATACTATTAGTCTATTTAATTTACATAATAATATTTCTATTTTGTCTACTTCCTTAATTTTGGCGTGGCTATTTTTAATTTAACTGACACTTTCAATTCAGTTTCTCTTTAAAATTTTCAATAGATTAAAAATACAATAGTTAGATAAACCGAGTGTATAAAGAATGAAAAATAATTAGGAACTGAAACTAAATACATAGGTTCACAAAGTTTCAGTGATAATATTCTAGTTGGGATCGGAATGGACCTTAGGCTGGCTTCTGCGAAGTGGAAACGAAATATGGAATTCCTCACACGGTTAAGGTCGTAGGATCAATGATCTGCTTCTTCTTTATCAATGAGGAGGTCATCAATTATGGAACTGTTAAAAACATCCAAATTGGAATTGCTTGCAAACTATTAAAAATTGATGGCTGATGAAGAGATTTATCATCCCCCTTCACAGTTTGAAAGATTATTTCTATCAGCTGCACATACAAAAGAAGATATAAAGAAAACTGTTGAAGCATTCCACAAACTATTTGCCCAACTAGAGAGGTAATAGTAAAAGGACCAGTTCGATCCTTCGGACAGGTCCTTTAGTATGAGCCTTTCTGTTCCTACTTTTTTTATATATAAATATAATTTGTTTATATAAAGGGTATATCACTTAAACCATTTAAATGACATGATAACATTTCGATTTCCATTTACAGTAGCCCTTTTATAACTGACCTTGTTATTTTTTAAAAAACTGACACTTTTAATACTATCAATTGATTTTTATAATAGTCAATAGATTAAAAAATGCAATAGCTAGTGAAAAAGGAGTGTATAAAAAGTGGAAAAGTTAATAGGAACTGAAACTGTAAAAAGGGGCATGGCTCAAATGCAAAAAGGCGGCGTAATTATGGACGTCGTCAATGCAGAGCAAGCCAAGGTAGCAGAAGCAGCAGGTGCCGTTGCCGTAATGGCATTAGAAAGAGTTCCATCCGATATCCGCGCTGCTGGCGGGGTTGCAAGAATGGCAAATCCTCGCATTGTTGAAGAAGTAATGAGTGCAGTATCCATCCCAGTAATGGCTAAAGCACGTATTGGTCATATTGTGGAAGCGAGAGTGTTGGAAGCAATGGGTGTTGACTACATTGACGAAAGTGAAGTGTTAACGCCTGCTGATGAAGAGTTCCATTTATTAAAGAGTGATTTCACTATACCATTTGTATGTGGCTGCCGTGATCTTGGAGAGGCTGCTCGCCGTATTGGTGAAGGTGCTGCAATGCTACGTACCAAAGGTGAGCCTGGTACAGGTAACATTGTGGAAGCAGTCCGCCATATGCGTAAAATAAATGCACAGGTTCGTAAGGTTTCTGTGATGAGCGATGATGAATTAATGACAGAAGCAAAGGTTCTTGGTGCGCCTTTTGAAGTTTTAAAGCAAATTAAAGAACTAGGCAAGCTGCCAGTAGTTAACTTTGCTGCCGGTGGTATTGCTACTCCTGCTGATGCTGCATTAATGATGGAGCTTGGTGCTGATGGAGTGTTTGTTGGTTCAGGTATCTTTAAATCCGGAAATCCTAAAAAATTTGCAGGTGCGATTGTTCAAGCTACAACTTATTACACTGATTATGATTTAATTGGCAAGCTTTCTAAGGAACTTGGAGCTGCAATGAAAGGAATCGACATTTCCATATTGTCTCTTGAAGAAAGAATGCAAGAACGTGGCTGGTAAGATGAAAAAATTGGAATTTAAGGATTGCAAGGTGCGGTTACAGAACACATAAAACAAATTGAAGCCCTGGGATTAAAGACTGTTGTCGTCAAGAAACTGGAGCAGCTTAAACAAATGGATGGTTTAATTCTTCGTGGCGGTGAGAGCACAACTATGCGAAATCTTATCAATCGTTACAACTTTTTCGACCCATTAAAAGAATTTCACAAGGCTGGAAAAACGATTTTTGGAACTTGTGCTGGCATGGTATTAGTTGCTAAGGAACTTGTTGGTTCAGAGGAATCACACCCTTCAAATTATGGGTATTACTGTAAAAAGAAATGAGTTTGGCCGGTAAATTGCTAGTTTTGAAGCATATCTTAATATATCAAGTATTGACGATCCGTATAAGGCTCTTTTTATTCGTTCACCTTATATTGAAAGTATTGGTGAAAATGTAGAGGTTTTTGCAAAATAAGATGGGAGATTTGTTGCAGCAAGAGAAGGAAATGTCCTTACTTGCGCCTTTCATCCAGAGTTAACTTCTGATACTCGTTTTCTTCAAGTATTTCTTGAAATTGTAGTGATTAAGAAGCAAAAAGAAGTGTAAGTAGAATGAATAATAGAGGATAAACCCTACATTTTAATGGAATAGTCAAAGTAAAACCTTTGATTTTTTTACTAGTTTAGTCCTATCAAATAAGAATACCTTGATAAAATAATAACTTTCGGAGGAAATAAAATGAAAATTCCTATGTTAGACCTTAGTGAGCAGTATCAATCAATAAAGAGTGAAGTATTGGAAGTACTTGATAGTGTAATGAGCTCTTCAAGTTTTATATTGGGTGAAAATGTT
The DNA here is from genome assembly GCF_006704205.1 of Cytobacillus solani. NCBI lineage: Bacteria > Bacillati > Bacillota > Bacilli > Caryophanales > Bacillaceae > Cytobacillus > Cytobacillus solani. Next base: position 4,807,006 of record NZ_CP041305.1, on the reverse strand, counting down.
AAGAAACTAGAACACGACATTGCAAAGTTTAATAATGTTACACACGGAATAGGGTGCGGAAACGGCAGCGATGCAATCCTTATAGCTTTACAAGCTCTAGGAGTAACTAAAGGGGACGAGGTTATTACAACTTCTTTCACTTTTTTTTCAACGGGTGGGGCCATAACAAGATTAGGTGCAACACCAGTTTATGTCGATATTGACCCTGTAACATTCAACATTGATCCAAATAAAATTGAAGATGCTATTACAGAAAAAACCAAGGCCATTATACCTGTACACCTATATGGTCAAATGGCTGATATGGAGAAAATTTCAGTAATTGCCAATAAACATAATCTTGCAGTAGTGGAGGACGCTGCACAGGCCATAGGAGCGAAGCATAATGGGAAGACTGTAGGTGAATTTGGAACAGTTGCAACATACAGTTTCTTCCCTACTAAGAACTTGGGCGCTTATGGAGATGGCGGCATGATAGTAACAAATGATGATGAAGTAGCAGAACTAAGTCGAATTATCCGTGTTCATGGAAGCAAGCCTAAGTATTATCATCATGTTAATGGTTATAATAGCCGCTTAGATGAACTTCAGGCAGCCGTTCTAAATGTCAAATTTCCTCATCTGGAGCGATGGGGTGAACTTAGACGTGAAAAGGCTGCAATATATACAAGCCTCCTAAAGAAAATAGTGGGTGAAGAAGTGATAACTCCAGTTGAGAAGGAAGGAAATTATCACGTCTTCCATCAGTACACGATTAGAGTAGAGAAACGTAACGAACTTCAGTCGTATCTTAAAGAGCAGGGAATTGCAACAATGGTTTATTATCCGCTACCTCTTCATCTTCAGCCTGTATTTAAAAGTCTTGGGTATAAAGAAGGGGACTTTCCTGCGACCGAAAAGGCAGCTAAAGAGGCATTGTCACTTCCAATGTATCCGGAACTTAAATTAGTGCAGCAAGAAAATGTTGTGGCGAAAATTGCCGAATTTTATGGGAAATAAGTTTAGATACTGTATTTCAAATAATTAGGTTAAATATCTCGTAATCTCACATAGAATTATGTTGATTTCATTACTCAAACTTAACATGATTTTTAGGTTACTTTTGTTTTATGAAAAAATAAAAGTAAGTGAACAGATAGAATATCTGATCATGTAACAACAACGCCAATGCATCCTAAGGTAGTAAATAAAATGTAAGAAGTAATGAATCAGTCATACTAACATTAATTAAGCAGACTAATTAGTATTGAAAACTAGTACCAACTATAATGTAATTTATGTTCTTTTCAGTAAACTCGTTAATCCTTGACATTAACGAGTTTTTTAGTAACCAACAATAGTGTCAGTGATCAGCACATAAAATGAGCAAGAGTTAGCTGATACATAATCGGAAGGCGATGTTAGGTTAATTCATGGACCTTGGCAAGTTGGCGAATAGCTCCTTTAGGACCAATGATCGCCGATATTCGAATGTGGCTAAACTATTTCAACAATATGAATAATCCTGTAATTAAAGCATTAAAAAAAGGGGAAAAAGCAGGAGCTTTAAAACTACTAAACACACTGTTGGAAGATATCAAGTCAGGGAAACTCAGTGAAAATAACAATGGTACTTAAGGAGATGAATTAATATTTGGTAAGAAATGCATTAACAAAAGGCTTGTTATCTAAAACTGATAACAATCCTTTATTTTGGATCTAAGTCAATATCTTGGACATAAAAAAGTTAAGTCCCATTCCTTATGCTGCTCGGCATAATGTTTCTACTTCATCTGGTATTAAATAGTTTATTGCGCCATGAATTCGCTTTCGGTTGTACCAGCTTTCAATGTAAGTAAATAAGGCTACTTTTGCAGTTTCAAAGTCCAGATATCGGTTCCTATAAACCTCTTCTTTTTTCAATGTTGCATGAAATGATTCTATACATGCATTGTCATACGGACAACCTTTTCGACTAAATGATTGAATGAATCCATGTTGCTTTAACTGCTTTTGGAATGCTTCACTCGTATATTGTGTGCCTAAATCCGTATGCAAAATAACCCCTTCATTAGGGTCTTGATTTTGAATGGCATTGTCTAGTGCTTGTGTAACCAATTCAACCGTCATTTGTCGGGCAAAGTTATATCCTACGATTTTCTTAGAATGAAGGTCTAGCACTGAAGCTAAGTAACACCAGCCATCTTTATGTGTGTGAATATATGTAATATCAGCTACCCATTTCTCATTAATAGAGGTTGTTTGAAAATCCTGCTCTAATCTGTTTTCACGTTCTTCTATAAGACTTTGAAATGATGCAGGACGATATTTTTTAACAATAATAGAACGAACTCTAGCCTGTTTCATTAAGCGTTGTACACGTTTGATGCTCACCTGAAATCCTTCTTTACGCAATAAGTAATGAATTTTAGGAGCTCCATAACGACCCTTACTTGCTTTATGGATTTCTCGGATACGTTTGGTTATTTCCTCATTTTCTATTTGATAGGCCGAAGGCATTTTATGGGCAGCTTGATAATAAGTACTTTTAGGCAACTTTAATACACGACACATGGTTTGAACAGGATAGTGTGCCTTTTCTTCATTGATATGTTCGATAATTTCTTGATCCCTTACTTTTTCGCGAATATGGTCATAGCCTTTTTTAATATTTCTACCTCTTGTTTTAAACGTAAACTTTCTTTTTGAATAGCTGCGATTTCAGCGGGTGTTAATGACTCATTTCCCCCAATAGGAGAATGCACTTTAATCCATTTATAAATAGTTACTTCTGAGACACCATATTCGCTAGCAAGCTGGTTGACGGGAGTATCAGCACGATAAAGTTCAACAATCGTTTCTTTGAATTCTTGATTGTAACGTTTTTGTTTCATAACGGACACGTCCTCTCTTAATTTCTAGCATAAGGACTTAACTAAAATGTGTCCATACTTCTATACTAGCTCCAATTACTGTTTATTTTTATTGAAGTTATTGTACTAACAGTATCGCTTATTCTAAATAACGCCTACATAGGAACATTTGTTCTTTATTCGGTTGAATTCGAACACAAGGAGAGGGGCATAAGTATGGCTAAAGTTAAGAAAAAAAGACCTACAAGAGACGAATATGAGCTTGGAGAGATCGGTAATACGCTTGTAGAAGCACATGATGAAATATTAGAAGTAATATTAGATGTCTGGGAAGATGGTCCAAGGTAATATTATAAAAATGGATAGCCGTACTAGATTCATTCATATCGAAAAGAACTCTGAGATTAATCAATTTCAATTTAGGGACATTATGAAAGTTTCTGTATTATAACGTGGAGCTCCTCTCATTTGAGAAGAGCTTTATTTTGTCCACTAAATCTCCCAATAAATGTTCCGCTGTTTCATTTAGTGCCCTAGTAAATCGTATAGCTGCTTGCAATGATGGTAGTGAATCTCTTCGAACCATTAGGCTATGTAAACAACAATTGTGACAAAGACAAGAGGTAAGATAGAATATTCACATCCATAATAATACAATTATGGTAGTATTATAGGAGGGTTAAAGGAGGAGATTGAAATGAAGAAACTATTGTCTTTAATTATAATATGTATACTTTTTACTATGATCTCAGCATGTGGACAGGAAAAAACGAATAACAGCAACTCAACAGATAGTAATTCTGAGAGAAATGATAAAGAATCTACTGATGAAAAGTCAATTGAAGTGGATAAGGGACTATTAAACGTTGAAATTACTTTGCCAGCTTCTTTATTTGAAGACCAAGACATTAATGCTGTTATTGCTGAAGCAAAGAATGAAGGTATAGAAGATGTTAAACAAAACGCTGACGGTTCTTTAACTTACAAAATGTCAAAGTCAAAGCATAAAGAAATGATGAAGGAACTAGAAGAGGGGTTGATGGAATCCATTGAAGATGCTAAAAATAATGAGGATTATGTTTCAATTAAAGATGTTACTCATAATAAGACATTCTCGGAATTTACTTTAATTGTCGATCAAGATAAGTTCGAAAATAGCTTTGATGGCTTTGCTGCATTTGGATTAGGCCTATCAGGAATGTACTATCAACTATTTAATGGGGTTAGTCCAGAAGATTATAAAGTGACAATTTTTATTAAAAGTGAGGCAACAGGAGAAGTGTTTAATACGATTGTATATCCTGAAGCATTAAATGAAAGCGAATAATCATAGTTCTACACGAAGTTTAAGGTGCATTTTATTTTAAATAAAATGGTATGTGAGGAATTTGTCAGGAGTTGTCCCTCATTCCAATAAAAGGAATCTCCCTTTTATTTTGAATCGCATATGTTTAGAGAGGAGAAAATGATATGCAGTGTCTCGTGAAAAAAGGCAGTATTAATTATGAAGTCCATGGAAGCGGATTTCCAATTTTGATAATGCATTCAATGGGGACCGATCACCTTTCAATGACAAGTTGGATAGAGCCTATATTTCAAACCATTAAAGGATTTAAAAGAATATATATAGACCTACCTGCTCATGGGAAAAGTGTAATTGAAGAAAACTTTAGTTCCTCAGATGATATGCTCATAAGCATATTAGACTTTGTTGACTGTATTATTCCTAATCAAAAGTTCTCGCTGATTGGATTTTCGTACGGAGGCTATTTAGCCCAAGGTATTCTGCATACTAGGAAAACAAATGTTAAAAGTATTTGTTTACTTTCTACTGCACTGCATATTAGAGATAGAACGCTTCCAAAAAGAGAAGTATTTACTAAGGATGATATCTTGCTAAGTCAATTAGATCCTGATATACGTGTTGCAATTGAAACTCTCATGAATTATCAAGATAAACAACATATAGAATATTTTCTGAAGGAAATTCAGCCAGGGCGCTTGTTAGCTAATAAAAAATTTTTACATTCAAATTGGAGGGAGAAAGGGTACTTTCTTTCAGAAGAACCTTTTAAAAATATGGGGGAACTCTCTCAGCCAGCTCTTTTCATAATGGGAAAACAAGACTCAATATGCGGATATAAAGATCATATATCGCTTTTAAACAAATTTTCAAATGCAACTTTTGCGATATTAGATCAAACTGGTCATATGATACAAATCGAAAAAAGGCAAATTGTTCAATGCTTAGTTCAAGATTGGTTACTAACAATTAAGTAATTAAGGCGGGAACAATGGTTCAGTTGTCAAAAATTATTCTTATATGAACCAGAAAATTTATTTTATTAAATGGATTAACACTATATCAAGGAGATTTCTATAGGTTTAAACCTATAGAAATCAAATATGAAGGACAAAACCTATCAGATACCTAGAAATGACCTTCATCGGGGCTATGAAGGATCAAACTTGGTCAGGTAACGAAGAAAATATCCTTCATTCGCTTTTGAAGTAAAAGCTAATTAACACTTAGGTTAGTTTTTTTATTTTCTTAATAAGAGCTGTATGTCATCTATAAGAGAGTTAAGCAAATCTAAAGTTTTCTATATATTATACCTATTCATGTACACCATCGGGAAAATTTTTATTCCAATTTTTATCTCCAGTGTGTTCTAAGTCTTGAGCTGTACGCTCCAAGACATTAAGCATCCATCGTTTAGTTTCTTGTATCGTATCGTAGAATACTTTTTCTTCAACTCCAGTTGTTTTTATACCAGCTAGTGCGTTCGAAGCGATTAGACGTCGATGTTCGTCTGCTTTCTTATCATACTCATCAAATACATGTTTTACGAAAATTGATAAGTCTTTTTGTTCCTTTGTTAGCCTTTGTTGAATTTCAGCTAATCTTTTATCCATTGTATATTCCCCTTTGTTTCTTAATGATTGTAACTTTTCATATGATTCCCCAAAGTTACGAATACCATGTTATCTTCAAGAAACCTCACTATTAACAAATATGGTTTCCAATACCCTTTAGGGCTACAGAAACCAATCCATATGAACCTTCATGGCTGACAAATTCACTGGAGTATCTGAAATCGGTCGTTAAAACATTACTCCAAAGAAGAAAAGGTATGAACCAATGATGATAGTTATCTAAATATTATATCTATTCCCTTGTATACTTTTCACAAGTTAACACGTGTATTTTTTATATGAATATAAATTGATTATAATATTATTATGTAAACTATAGGTGAGTTAAAATAGAGTGCACTCATTTCTTTGAAGAGTACACTCCATTTCAATCTATTTACTTAGTCGCAGTTTGCAATTTCCCAATATACTTCAAAGCTTTGCCTGTCCCAATTGCTACAGATTCTAGTGGACTTGGGGCTAGATGAACAGGCACAGAGATTTCATTCGCAATCCATTCCTGTAGCCCATTAATAAGAGCGCCGCCACCAGATAATATGACGCCACGATCAACGATATCGCCGCTTAATTCTGCTGGACTATCCTCTAATGTGGCTCGGATTGCTTCGAGAATGTGAAGCAATGATTCTCTTATGGCCTCACGAATTTTGTATGATGACAATGTAATCGTTTTTGGCAGGCCAGTTACAAGATCTCGTCCACGGATATCCATTGTTAATTCCTCATGATCAATAAGGGCATAGCCAATTTCCATTTTCACCTGCTCAGCAGTTCTTTCACCTATTAGGACATTGAAGTCTCTGCGAACATATTGGATGATATCATCGTCAAGCTTATCTCCTCCAATACGAATAGAATGGCAGGCTACAACTCCTCCGTATGAAATAATGGCGACTTCTGTAGAGCCACCACCTATATCAACAACAACATTTGCTATCGGCTCATCAACTGGTAAGTCAGCGCCAATTGCTGCCGCAACAGGTTCTTCAATTAAATGGACTTGCTTTGCTCCAGCATTTTTGGCAGCATCCTGTATGGCTCTTCTTTCTACACTCGTAGAACCAGAAGGAGTACATATAATTACATTAGGCTTTCTAATTGAAAATCCAGCTTTTTTCGTTGCTTTTCCTATTACATATCTAAGCATATCAGTAGTTGTTTGATAATCTGCAATCACGCCATCCTTTAATGGACGAATTGCGATAATCTTGCCTGGTGTTTTACCGATCATTTCTTTTGCTTCTTTTCCGACCGCTAACACCTTTTGAGATACTGTATCAATTGCTACAACAGAGGGCTCATTAAAAGTAATTCCTTTATTTTTACAATATACGAGAATATTTGCAGTTCCTAGATCAATTCCTAGTTCATAAGTTGTAATCATTATTTCCCACCTATTTTCTATTCTTTCATGTTCCTTATAATCTTCTAATACGTTAACACGAATTTGGGGGTTTAAAATGAATTGTTATCGTAACGTAAATGAAATGTAATGATTGAGGAAATTTTAACCTATATATTTAATAAATGAAAAGAATATGGTAGATTATATCCAATGAAAAATGAATAGGAGGAACATTTTCTGTTAATAATGTTTAGATGTGGAAAACGAATATGTTTTTGATAAGATAAATAACAGGAAAGTATTCACTCAATATGATACGATAAGGGCAAATATCCTTGTTATACATGAAGGAAACAGATATTATAGTAGGCAGCAAAGGCAGTGAGTGTAGATTGAACAAGAGAGAAAAGCTTGTTGTGCTAATTGGTCCAACAGCAGTGGGGAAGACGAAATTAAGTATTGAATTAGCAAAAAGATTTAACGGAGAAATTATTAGTGGCGATTCGATGCAGATTTATAAAGGGATGGATATTGGTACGGCAAAAATTATGCCAAGTGAAATGGAAGGAATCCCACATCATTTAATTGACATAAAAAATCCAGACGAACCTTTTTCAGTTGCAGAGTTTCAAGAACTTGTCCGATTGAAAATTGCAGAGATTTCACAAAGGGGTAAGCTCCCCATGATTGTTGGCGGTACCGGGTTATATATTCAGTCAGTCATTTGTGATTACCAATTTTCGGATGCACCTTCTGACGATCATTTTCGTATCATGCTGGAAAAAAGAGCAGATATTGAAGGGAATGAGAAGCTGCATCGAGAATTGATGGAAGTAGACCCAGAAAGTGCAAATAAAATCCATCCTAATAATGTTCGCCGAGTAATTAGAGCACTAGAAGTGTATCATGTTACTGGAAAAACGGTAAGTAACTACCAGAAAAATCAACAGCCAGAATTGATGTATCAAACAGCTATGATTGGTTTAACGATGGAACGGGAAATGCTGTATGAACGTATAAATAAGAGAGTAGATTTAATGATAAGTGATGGACTTCTTCCAGAAGTAGAGAAGCTGTACGTGCATGGATTAAAGGGCTGCCAATCGATTCAAGCAATTGGATATAAAGAAATTTACGAATATTTTCAAGCACACGTAACACTCGAAGAAGCGATCACACAGTTAAAGCAAAATTCAAGACGTTACGCCAAAAGACAGTTAACATGGTTTCGAAATAAAATGAATGTTGATTGGTTTGATATGACAGATGCTGTGAGTTTAGGTGGATTTGAAAAAAAACTTGATGAAATTTCAACGTATATTGAAGGAAAGCTGCAATTAAAATCGAATACATAATATTAGAGATAAAAGAGGAGGAAATAGTATGAAAACATCGATCAATATTCAAGATCAATTTTTAAATCAGCTTCGCAAGGATAATACAAATGTAACGGTCTTTTTATTAAATGGATTCCAAATCAGAGGACAAATTAAAGGCTTTGATAATTTTACTGTACTTTTTGAATCTGAAGGAAAGCAACAGCTCGTCTATAAACACGCTATTTCAACATTTGCCCCTCAGCGAAATGTACAGCTTGATATGGATAACCAGTAAAATTCTAGTTATATAAATAAAATGAATATGACCCTCGCTTCTATTGGAGCGGGGGATTTTGTTGTATGTAGTTAAGTTATATAAAAATGAATACAGAAGAAAGTTTTGGCTAAATAAGGAAAAAAGGTAAAAGCAAAAATTGGTGCATATAAAGACCCTCCTGTGATTATTTGTGCTCGGATCAAGCGCATTCTGTAATCCGTCCCCAAAGGCATTAAAGGCAAATATCAATAATGAAATTAGAAGACCAAGGAAAAACAGCCTCCACCATTGACCATTCAAAATGACGCTCAATGCATCATTTGATTTATATACATCAAAGAACTCTGGGAACTTCACAAACTGCTGCAGCCCAAAATTTGATAAGCTTATCAGTCAATCTGTTGCAAAGCAGGAACCTGATTTTTTATCTATTCCATTGGTGTTATGAAGAAATAGAAGCTGCAGATTACCTGCAAAAAGGGGTTCGGAATGATTTCATCCCGAACCCCTTTAGAGTTTTCTGCCTTTACTTATTTAATGTAATTGTGACCAACTAAGTCTTTAGAAATCACTTCAGTAGGAATAACGAATTCAACAATGCCCATATAACCAGGTGCAACTTCATATTCGTCAAAAGAGATAACTAATTTATGATCCTTGTTAATATAGAAGTTCTGATCAGCAGAAATCTGCTTGAATTTATCTACTATATTTATGTCTTCAATGCCTCCGTCGTTTACCCAGTAAACTTTATTGCTATCTTTCTTCATTTGTTCCTTCATTTGACTTTTAATATTTTCACTAATATCTGCTATATAATCATTATTTTTAAATAAGATTGGAAGAGTTAATAGAACTTGTTCTTTTTTATCAATTGTATCGTATTTCATTGTTGTAGATGAAGAGCCTTTAGCTTTATCAGTATATCTTCCGATAGAGAATATGAGTTCATCATCTGTTTTTACTTCATAGCCTGAATTGACGCTTAAATGACCATTTCCTTTTTCCTTTATTTCATTTACTTCCTTTTTAAACTCATCATATAATTTTTGGTTTTCAGCTAAATACTTTTGATTAAGACTGCTCTCAAGCTCTTTATTCTCAAGACTTTCTATTTTAGGAACTTGTAGCTGGGCGTTAACATCTTTTCCTTCAGCGGTAAAAGTAACTCCCTTTACCATAGTGCCAACTACAGGTACGTCTGATAAAGTTTTTGCGAATGATGCGCTTGTATTTACACTTGCTGTAAAGATAGCTGCTGCAGTAGTTAATCCAATAAGCCATTTATAGCCTTTTTTCATTAGAATCATCTCCATTTTATAGTTAATTAAATTTCCGGTATCTTGAGCGGCTCTTTCACCGTTCTAACAATAATATTATTTATGTTTTATAGGGCCCTTTTTGTTAGATACGTATCTTTGATGTGTTACATAAAATAGACGCCGATGGGGGAGAAAAAAGTTTGAAAAATTTCTTTAAATTTTTTTCTAATAGTAAAGGTTATAAAAAACTTCAAAGAGGTTGAAACATGATTTAATAATGATGACAAGATCCATTCGAGTTAAATGGCATTTTGGTAATATCATTGCAATTAAATAATGGCGAGCAGTGACTGAGACTGTTCGCCATTTTCAAAGATTATTAAACTTTTTGTGAAAGGATTCTAGAGATCCTGTAACTCGGATGCCATTACCTATTATCTTTTTGTCGAACCTTTAAAAGCTCCAGTCCTTTTAACAACGCTTCTCCTCCAAAACCTGCAATGATAGAAAGGAGGATAACTTTCAGTGTTGAATCAGGATCTGTATAGACAACCAAAAAAACTGCACCAAGAGCTCCTAAGATGACTTCTTCCCAAAATCCTAGATAAATAAACTTTTTTGTTTTTCGGGGCACTACTAGTTTCCCCTCTTTACTTAGATGCCCTGCCACACCGACTAGTCCACCAATCAAAACAGCGAAGATAATGTTCAACAACATTTGCACTTCACACTCCTAAAGTCGTGATTTTTGGTTAAGCGACCTTAGTTTGATTCTTGGTGTATTACTAGTATATAAGGATATTGTTTAAAATAGAATGTGTAAAATTACCGAATTTTCCAATAATTTCCCTAGGAAAAGTATACTGTATAATAATTACAATTTTGAAATGGTCATACTATTGCATTATATTTTAAGGCATAGTTCTCTATCTTAGTAATAAAATAGAAGACAAACTTGGACAAACCATTACCATTCAATCAAAAGTCTATGAAGTCACACCTGTAACAGTCCGCTCGCTGGCAGGGAAAGGAGCATTGTCCAAAACAATAAATAAATTTGATAAAGTGGCAATGGCTTCGAAGTAGTTTACCCACACTAAGATTTTAGCTGCAGCGGGGGATTTTTGTGCGTTTTCCGTAAAATCTTTAATGAAGTAAGCACAGCTTGAATACATATAGATATAGTATTTTTTATTAAGAATGTAATCGTGATGAAATATAGGCATTTGTCACAAAAATATCTTCTAGGCGTATACTGTTTTGAGAACGTGAGGTGAACGCTTTTGGACCAGCCGATTCGCATGAAAAATAACGGGCAGATTAGCATTGTCCTTAATTCACAGAAACGAAAGACATTGGCGAAAGAATTACCTGAATCTCAACCTCTCCCAAAAGACATTCCACCAGAACATGCGGCACTTAAAGATATAGAGGATGAACTTGGCACATTAGTTGGCATGGAAGAAATGAAAAGAATGATAAAGGAAATTTATGCATGGTTATATGTAAATAAAAAACGGGAGGAGTCTGGGTTAAAAGCAGGAAAACAGGCACTCCATATGATGTTTAAAGGAAATCCAGGCACTGGAAAAACAACAGTTGCAAGGTTAATTGGCAAGCTTTTTCAAAAAATGAATGTGTTATCAAAGGGGCATCTAATCGAAGCAGAGCGAGCAGATCTTGTGGGCGAGTACATTGGACACACCGCACAAAAAACACGGGATTTAATAAAAAAAGCGATTGGCGGAATCCTTTTCATTGATGAGGCTTATTCACTTGGAAGAGGCGGGGAAAAGGATTTTGGCAAGGAAGCGATTGATACACTTGTTAAGCATATGGAAGATAAACAGCATGATTTTATTCTTATTCTGGCAGGTTATTCGAAGGAAATGGACTATTTTCTCACCTTAAATCCAGGATTGCATTCACGATTTCCTCTTGTCATCGACTTCCCGGATTATTCGATTATTCAACTGATGGATATTGGACAACGAATGCTAAAGGACAGAGAATATACTTTTAGCCATGAAGCTGAGAAGAAGCTTCGAGAGCATTTAATATGGGTTAAAACAGTATTAAACCCAGCAAGTTTTTCAAATGGAAGATATATTAGGAACGTCATTGAAAAATCAATTCGTGCTCAAGCGATGAGGTTATTGATGCAAAATACGTTTGATCGGCATGAATTAATAACGATTAGAAGCAATGATTTAGTTTTTGAAGAGGATTAACGGATTACAAAAGGATTCCGTCTTCACGGAATCCTTTATATATGGGGATATCGGATGTTGCTCTTATCTATTTAAGTACCTAGTCTCCGGGCTGGCAGTTTCCATCTATACGTATATGAAAGTACCCTTAATCCAGTAATAACAATAAATAAAGTATATAATTCAAAAGAAGAAACGGCGATTTTTAGTCCAATGGCGAGCCCGCAAAGAATGGCCCACACAGCATATATTTCAGCTTTTAAAACAAGAGGCTTTCTTCGAGCGAGAAGGTCACGAACAATTCCTCCACCGCTGCCTGTTAGAACAGCAGCAACGATTACTGCACTTAGCGGATGATTCATTTCAGAAGCATAAAGTGCTCCTTGGATAGCGAAGGCTGAAAGCCCGATCGCATCAAAAAAATTCCCCCACTTTTGCCAGTGTTTTAATAAATTATTCGGAAAAAGGAATACGGCTGTTATGGAAAGTAACGCAATTTGGAAAAACAGTCCTTGCTCCCATAGGGCGGATACGGGAACACCAATTAAAAGATTTCGAATGGCTCCTCCACCAAAGGCGGTTACAATTCCTAAAATATACACACCTAATATGTCATATTCCTCTTCCATTGCAACAATCGCTCCGCTTATGGCAAAAGCGATCGTTCCAATCATACTTAAAACTTCCCATGTCATGATTTCGGCTCCTCTTTGGTGATGATTGCTACTGATTAGGATATGAAAAGTGGAACTTGATAAAGACCCAGATATGTTTATAGATTACTAGTTTTTGTGCAAACAATATGATTTTACCAAAAATATCGATATTTACAATCCTTTTAATATAATTAAGGGGTTAATATTAGGAATAATAAAATAAAACTTAGCACTTACGAAAATTAGAGTTGCCGCTCGATTTTTGATATGATGAGAATTAGATTAATGATGAAAGAAGGTTGTTGATTGGAACAAAAGACTGAATTTGAAAAAGTCATTTTAGTTGGTTGTCAAACGAATGAAGATGATCAGCGATTTGGTTATTCAATGGATGAACTCGGATCATTGACAGAAACAGCAAAAGGAAAAGTAGTGTCTACTGTTACGCAGAAACGAGAACGCATCCACCCAGCTACATACATAGGAAAAGGAAAAGTTGCAGAACTAACTGCCCTGCAGGAAGAGTTGGAAGCAGATTTAATCATCTTTAATGATGAATTATCACCAAGTCAGGTTCGAAATCTTTCAAGAGATTTTGAAGCGCGAATTATTGACCGAACACAATTAATATTGGATATTTTTGCTGGTAGGGCTCGTTCGAAAGAGGGAAAATTACAAGTAGAACTAGCTCAGCTTCAATATTTGCTGCCTCGACTTATGGGGCAGGGAACACAATTATCAAGGTTAGGTGCGGGTATTGGAACACGTGGACCTGGTGAAACAAAACTGGAGTCTGATCGCCGTCATATTCGAAATCGCATTAATGACATTAAAACACAGCTAGAGGTTATTGTTAAACACCGGGATAGGTACCGGGAAAGACGGAAAAAAAATAAAGCTTTCCAGATTGCCCTTGTTGGTTATACAAATGCTGGAAAGTCAACATTATTTAATCGGCTAACAGAGGCAGACTCATTTGAAGAGAATCAACTGTTTGCTACCCTAGACCCAATGACTAGAAAGGTTATTTTGCCGAGCGGATTTTTGACCCTCTTAACAGACACTGTTGGTTTTATACAAGATTTGCCAACGACTCTTATCGCTGCTTTCCGATCTACACTGGAAGAAGTGAAAGAGGCTAACCTTTTGCTTCATCTGGTTGATAGTTCAAGTCCTGATTATTACCAGCATGAACAGACTGTAAACAAGCTGCTTGAGGATTTAGAAAATGAAAAAATCCCACAAATAGTCGTATATAATAAAAAAGATCTTCAGCATTCTGATTTTGTCCCAACAGCAAAAACGAAAACAATCCAAATTAGTGCATTTGATGAGTATGACCGAAATAATTTAATGAAATTATTGGAAGAAATCGTGTTAAGTATGATGAGTTTCTATCATGTGGAGGTGCCTTCTACAGAAGGAAAGCTTCTATCACAGTTGAAAAATGAGACAATACTTCGCGAACTATCCTTTCATGAGGAAAAACAAATCTACATTTGCAATGGTTATTATTTAGAGGATCATCAAATAGCCGGACAAATTAGTAAATATAAGATTTAGATAAGGAGAACAACATGTTTCAACAATTATCAAATGGGGAAAAACTGCAGCCGATTGTAAATGAAGTGGAGCAGCAAATTGCATCAGTCCTTCAGTATATTGATAAGCGGATTGATGAAAACCAATTTAGAGTATTAAAGAGCTTTCAAAATAATAAGGTAAGTGATTCACATTTTATTCCTACAACTGGATACGGGTATGATGACATTGGCCGTGATACGCTTGAAAAAATTTATGCAGAAGTATTTGGCGGAGAGTCTGCTCTTGTTAGACCGCAGATCATTTCTGGCACACATGCGATTTCCATTTCTTTGTTTGGCGTCCTCCGTCCTGGAGATGAATTGCTATATATTACTGGCAAGCCATATGATACGCTAGAAGAAATAGTAGGAATTAGGGGAAGCGGAAACGGATCATTAAAGGAATTTGGTATTTCATACAATAGTGTTCCTTTAAAGAATGATGGTTCAGTTGATTATCGTGCTGTAGAACAGGCCATTAAACCAAATACAAAGATGATCGGAATTCAGCGTTCCAAAGGATATGCAACAAGACCATCCTTTACGATCACACAAATAAAAGAAATGATTCAGTTTGTGAAAGAAATCAAACCGGATGTGGTTGTTTTCGTCGATAATTGCTATGGTGAGTTTGTTGAAGAGATGGAACCTTGTCATATCGGAGCTGATTTAATGGCTGGCTCCCTCATAAAGAATCCTGGAGGCGGGATTGCAAAGACAGGCGGGTATATTGTCGGAAAAGTAAAATGGGTGGAGGCATGCTCTTATAGAATGACCTCACCTGGCATTGGTGCGGAAGCAGGAGCTTCCTTATATAGCTTGCAAGAAATGTATCAAGGCTTTTTCATGGCTCCGCATATTGTCGGCCAAGCATTGAAAGGGGCTGTGTTTACCTCAGCCATTCTAGAGCGATTTGGCATGAACTCATCCCCGAAATGGGATGCAAAAAGAACGGATTTAATTCAGGCGGTACAATTTGATGACCGTGATATGATGGTTGCATTTTGCCAAGCTATTCAATTTGCGGCACCGATCAATTCGCATGTAACACCATATCCAAGTCCAATGCCTGGCTATGAGGATGATGTCATTATGGCTGCTGGCGCTTTTATTCAAGGTGCAAGCATCGAGCTTTCTGCAGACGGTCCCATTAGGCCGCCGTACGTTGCCTATGTACAAGGGGGGCTCACTTATTCCCATGTGAAAATCGCTATCTGTCATGCTCTTAATGGATTAGCAGATAAGGGTTTTATTGATGTTAATTAGAAGAATTGTAATAAGTTAAATAAGAATTGAGAGGTTTGGGTTGTCAATAATCCAAGCCTTTTATTTTTTTAAATGTCATGTCAGAAAATCTAACATATGTTTGACAATAAACCTAACATCGTTTATTCTAATAATAGAAAATTTGTAAAGGAGGAGAAAGAAGTGACTGGAAGCAACATTCGACGTTCCATGCCGCTTTTTCCAATTGGGCCTGTCATGCAGCTGACTGATTTGACTGCAAGGCAAATTCGGTATTATGAAGAGCACCAATTGATTTCTCCAGCTCGATCTGAAGGCAATAGAAGATTGTTCTCGCTCAATGATATTGACAAACTCCTTGAAATTAAAGATCTTATTGATCAGGGAATCAATATGGCTGGAATTAAACAGCTATTATTTGTGCAAAATCAAGAAGTAATCGCTTCTGATGTAAAACCGCTTAAATCAGAGAGAGAACTATCTAATGACGAAATCAGAAGACATCTTAGAAAAGAAATCGTACAAGCCGGAAGATTTAACCAACATTTATCAAGCCAAGGGAATAAAACACGCTTATTCCACTGATAAAGTGGCTTTAAACAAAAAGGAGGAATTATTATATGGCAAGGTTTACAAAAGAGGATATTAAACGAATTTCAGCTGAAGAGAATGTAAAGTTTATCCGTCTCCAATTTACAGATATTTTGGGAACGATTAAAAATGTTGAGATTCCTATTAGCCAGCTTGAAAAAGCGCTTGATAATAAAATGATGTTTGATGGTTCCTCAATTGAAGGCTTTGTTCGAATTGAAGAATCAGATATGTACCTATTCCCGGATTTAGACACATGGGTAGTATTTCCGTGGACTGCTGAAAAAGGCAAGGTAGCTCGTCTAATTTGTGATATTCATAATGCAGATGGGACTCCATTTCAAGGAGATCCTCGCAATAACTTAAAACGTATTTTAAAGGAAATGGAAGAAATGGGCTTCACAGACTTCAATTTAGGGCCAGAGCCTGAATTCTTCTTATTTAAATTAGATCAAAATGGAGACCCTTCCCTTGAGCTCAATGATAATGGAGGATATTTTGATTTAGCACCAACAGATCTTGGAGAAAATTGCCGACGCGATATTGTTCTTGAACTGGAAGAAATGGGATTTGAAATCGAAGCTTCCCATCATGAGGTAGCACCAGGCCAGCATGAGATTGACTTCAAATATGCGGATGCCCTAACAGCTTGTGATCAAATTCAAACGTTCAAGCTAGTCGTAAAAACAATTGCTCGTAAACATGGTTTGCATGCCACTTTTATGCCAAAGCCATTATTCGGTGTAGCAGGATCAGGTATGCATTGCAATGTATCTCTTTTTAAAGAGGGAAGAAATGCGTTCTTTGATGAAAAAGGCGATCTGCAAATGAGTGATTATGCACGGCAATTTATTGCGGGTATTCTTAAACATGCAACAAGTTTTACAGCGGTCACGAATCCAACAGTTAATTCATTTAAGCGATTAGTTCCTGGTTATGAAGCCCCATGTTATGTAGCGTGGTCTGCACAGAATCGTTCTCCGTTAATTCGTATTCCATCTTCACGTGGAGTAAGTACACGTGTTGAGGTTCGAAGCGTGGATCCGGCTGCAAATCCATATTTGGCTATGGCCGTACTGCTAAAAGCTGGTCTTGACGGTATTAAAAATAATCTTGTTCCTCCCGCATCAGTAGACCGTAATATTTATGTGATGAGCAAAGATGAGCGTATTGCTGAAGGGATTGATGATCTGCCTTCAACTTTAGCTGAAGCGCTCGAAAAATTAAAAGGAAATGAAACGATTATATCTGCTTTAGGGGGCCATATTTTCGAACACTTCGTTGAAGCGAAGGAGATCGAATGGGATATGTTCCGTACGCAAGTCCACCCTTGGGAACGTGAGCAATATATGTCGATGTATTAATATATGATTGAAAAAAAGGGATGCTTAAAAGTTAAGCATCCCTTTTTTCTTTTAATCTAGTAAAACCCAGTGCAAATGACACGAGTGCAAAATTATTAATGAATATCTCGGTATACCCCAATTACTTTACCTAAAATAGAAACATTACGAAGAATAATCGGTTCCATGGTTGAATTTTCAGGCTGAAGTCTAATTCGATCTTTCTCCTTGAAAAATCTTTTTACGGTTGCTTCGTCATCCTCTGTCATTGCGACGATGATATCACCGTTATTTGCAGTGCTTTGTTGTCTGACTACTACGTAATCTCCATCAAGAATTCCCGCTTCAATCATGCTTTCTCCCATGATTTCAAGCATAAAAACCTGCTCATCTGCTGGGGCAAGCCTTTCAGGCAAAGGAAAGTATTCCTCAACATTTTCAACGGCTGTTATCGGCATACCGGCTGTTACTTTTCCGACAATCGGAACATTTACGACTTTATAATTGATTGCCTCGGCACCTTCATCTAAATCAAGAATCTCAATTGCACGCGGCTTAGTAGGATCTCTGCGAATTAACCCTTTTGTTTCTAATCTTGCTAGATGACCATGAACAGTTGAGCTTGAAGCCAGTCCAACTGCTTCGCCGATTTCCCGTACAGAAGGCGGGTATCCTTTAAGCTTTACCTCATCCTTAATAAAATTTAATATATCCTGTTGCCGTTTCGATAATTTCACCATCATAATTACCTCACTTATGATTTCTTTTCCCAATTATAGCATCTATTAGTAAAAAGTACAAACATAAGTTCGAACAATTGTTGACACGAAACAAGTGTTCGATTTATAATGAAATCAATAAACGAACATATATTCTTATCGAGGTGTAAATATAATGAAAAAATTGTGGAATCAATATTCGTATGCTATTATTCTAGTCGTTTTAAGCTTGCTAACTTCATTTATCCTTATAGTTTATAATGGCCTTTCAGGAGAAGATGGCCTAAAGAAAATTACTGTTAATGAGGGGGATTCGCTTTGGCAGATAGCTGAAGACTTTTCCGATGAACATATGCTATCAGCGAACGAATTTGTTGAATGGGTTGAAAGGCATAATGGAATTGCAGGAGATAGAATCTATCCGGGAGATGAACTTATTCTTCCAATTGCTATAGAAAAAGGAAACGGAACAGAAGTGGCAAGTTCACAAAGCAAATAGATTAGGAGAAAGGGAAATATATGAATGCAATTATCTACTGCCGAGTCAGCACTACGAAAGAAACGCAGGAAACATCGCTCGTAAGACAAGAAGAGGAACTTACAAAACTTGCAAATGAAAAAAGTTTAGAAATTGTTAAGGTTATTAGAGAACAAGCTAGCGGCTATGATTTAGAGCGGGAAGGAATTCTCGAACTTCTGTCATTAATAAAAGGACATCAAGCTGATGTCCTTTTAATACAGGATGAAACGAGGCTGGGGCGAGGCAATGCGAAGATCGCCATTCTACATTGCATTTTAAAAGAAGGAATAAAATTATTCAGCATTTCTCACAGCGGGGAATTGCAGCTTTCTGAATCTGACTCTATGGTTTTGAATATTGTCGGCATGGTAGAGGAATATCAAAGAAAACTTCATAACATTAAGATTAAACGCGGGATGAAAAGAGCTGTTAAAAATGGTTATAGGCCTGAAAAAAATTTGTCCAATTTGGGGGTCCATTCTGGGAGGGAACGTATAGAAGTTCCGATTGAAGAGATAGTTAGACTTCGCAAGAATGATTTAACTTTTTCGGAAATTGCTGCAACCCTTAGAGGATTTGGTTATGATATTTCAAAAGCAACTGTACACAGGAGGTATAAGGAATATATGGATTCTGAGCTTATAGAGTGAACTTCTTGTCAAAAGGAGTCATTTTTAGTATTATGGCAGTTGAGTTTAATGATAAATATAAAGGAGCCTAACTATGCTGCCTAAAGAAAAGCTTGATCGAATCAATATGTTAGCTAAGAAAGCGAAAGAAACAGGTCTAACTGAACAAGAAGCAAAGGAGCAATCTACCCTTCGCAGGGAGTATTTAGAGACGTTTCGTTCTTCAATGTTTAATACATTAAAAAGTGTAACAATCGTTGATCCAAATGGCAATGATGTCACACCGAAAAAGCTTAAAGAAGTTCAAAAAAAGAATCTTCATTAATCGGAGGAATACATTAGATTTGTATTCCTTCTTTACATAGGGGCTTATAAAAGTGACAAGATATAAATAAATCAGCTTTTTTACTTGGTTTTGATACAATTTATTGAATATAGATGAAGCTGTCTATATTATTATAAGAGTAATGATTACTCGTTGGGAGGATGTTTTTAATGTTTGATCAAAATGATGCTCTATCTATAAACTCCATTCGTACTTTATCAATTGATGCGATTGAAAAGGCGAATTCCGGGCACCCAGGCATGCCGATGGGAGCTGCACCAATGGCTTATACCCTTTGGACTCGGTATATGAATCATAATCCGAAAAATCCAAACTGGTTCAATCGTGACCGTTTTGTGCTATCAGCTGGACACGGCTCTATGCTTTTATATAGTCTTCTTCACCTTTCTGGTTATGATGTATCAATGGAAGATATTAAAGGCTTTAGACAATGGGGAAGTAAAACTCCAGGCCATCCTGAGTTCGGTCATACACCTGGTGTAGATGCAACTACAGGTCCTCTTGGCCAAGGAATTGCCATGTCTGTTGGTATGGCGATGGCTGAAAGACATTTGGCTGCAATTTATAACAAAGACAATATGAATATTGTTGATCATTATACATACAGTATTTGCGGAGATGGTGATCTAATGGAAGGTGTTTCCGCTGAAGCAGCTTCTCTCGCAGGGCATTTAAGACTTGGGCGTTTAGTTGTCCTTTATGATTCTAACGATATCTCACTTGATGGGGACTTAGACAAATCATTCTCAGAAAGTGTTGCTCAACGTTTCACTTCATATGGCTGGCAATATATAAAAGTGGAAGATGGAAATGACCTTTCTGAAATTGCAAAAGCAATCGAAGAAGCGAAGCAAGATGAAAACCGTCCTACACTTATTGAAGTGAAGACAGTAATCGGGTTCGGTTCCCCAAATAAATCTGGTAAATCAGATGTTCATGGTGCTCCACTTGGTGCTGATGAGTTGAAATTAACGAAAGAAGCTTATAAATGGACTTTTGAGGAAGATTTCCATATTCCTGAAGACGTTTATGCGCATTTTAGAAAACAAGTGTTGGAGCAAGGGGAAAAGAAAGAGCAAGAATGGAATGACATGTTTGCTCAATATAAAAATCAGTACCCCGAATTAGGTGCACAGCTTGACCAAGCTATTAAAGGGGAGCTTCCTGAGGGATGGGATAGAGATATTCCTGTCTATGAAGAAGGAAAAAGCCTTGCTAGTCGTGCTTCATCAGGAGAAGCTTTGAATGGTATTTCTAAGAACTTGCCTTCATTTATTGGTGGATCTGCAGACCTTGCAGGATCAAACAAAACGATGATTAAAGGGCAAAAGGACTTTACTCCAGACTCATTTGATGGAAAAAATATTTGGTTTGGTGTACGTGAATTTGCGATGGGTGCTGCCCTAAATGGAATGGCTTTACATGGTGGACTTAATGTATTTGGAGGAACTTTCTTCGTATTCTCTGATTATCTTCGTCCAGCAATACGTCTAGCTGCCTTAATGAAGCTACCTGTCACTTATGTATTTACTCACGATAGTATTGCAGTTGGTGAAGATGGGCCTACACATGAACCAATCGAACAATTAGCTGCATTACGTGCCATGCCTAATTTATCTGTTATTCGACCAGCAGATGGGAATGAAACGGCTGCTGCATGGAAACTAGCAGTTGAATCAACAGATAAACCAACGGCATTAGTATTGACACGACAAGACCTGCCAACATTAAAAGGAACAAATAGCAATGCTTATGATGGTGTTTCTAAAGGTGGATATGTTGTTTCGCCAGCTGGCAAAGAGAAAGCCGATGTACTATTACTTGCTGCAGGTTCAGAAGTGAGTTTGGCTGTTGAAGCACAAAAAGCTTTAGCACTTGAAGATATTTATGCTTCCGTTGTAAGTATGCCTGCTTGGGATCGTTTCGAAGCTCAGTCTAAAGAGTATAAAGAAAGTGTCATTCCGAAAGATGTAAAGAAGAGATTAGCGATTGAAATGGGTTCTTCTCTAGGTTGGCATCGATATGCAGGCGATGAAGGCGATGTACTTGCCATCGATCAATTTGGCGCATCTGCACCTGGTGAAAAAGTAATGGAGGAGTATGGCTTCTCTGTTAGTAATGTCGTTTCCCGTGTGAAAACATTATTACAAAATTAACAGAAGAAAAAGAAGAGCGATACATGCTCTTCTTTTTTTATACAACATTCCATTAACGATAGTGTGAATAATACACTTTCGACAAAACAAGAGGAAATTTTCGCCATCAACAGACAGAATGTTTTGTGAATATTCATTATAATAGGAAGAAAGGGGGTTGTCCCGGAAGGAGAGGTTTGGATGAGAGCCTATCATTTGTATTTAATTGAAGAGGAGTTTGCTTCCCATTACTTTGGCAGGGAAAAGATGTTTTTTCAGTTATTTCAGGAGTACGAGGAATCATCCGGTGCATTGAAGTCGATCTTAGCTAAGCAGATTCAATATATTACAAAACCGATACCGGGATTAAAACTTCATCAATACGTCAATCAACAATTATATAGAAAGAATGATTTTCTCGTAAAAAAAGGTGCATACTATATAAAAATGGGAAAAAGAAGCAATGCGAAACTTGAAGTCAATGATCAATCCTTAGTATTAGAAGCAAGCGGAAACTATGATGCCGAAACCATTTTTTTTGAAGTGTTAAGGAAAAGTGAGTCTTCTTTTCTGGCAATTGACCTTGAACATCACCGCTATGGTTGGCTAAAACCAATCAAAGAAAGAAAATTCGTCTAAAAAAAGAAGAAAATATGAAGCAAATATTGTATAATAACCTTTGGTTTAGTACACTGTATGGTAGACAACACGAAGGAGGAAGTTTTATATGTGGACTTATATTCTAGTCGGTGTTCTAGCTCTTCTTGCTGGAATAGCACTAGGATTTTTCATTGCTCGAAAGTATATGATGAGCTATTTAAAGAAAAATCCGCCAATCAATGAACAAATGTTAAAAATGATGATGATGCAAATGGGCCAAAAGCCTTCACAAAAGAAAATCAATCAAATGATGAACGCCATGAACAAGCAAACAAAATAATGGTGGACAAGCAAATCATTGATAAATAAGGGTTTGACGTTTGATTGATAGCCAATAAGATACTGGGATTTTCCTTAAAGGGAACGTGGAAAGGTTAAACCTTCCCCTTAAATTTCACTTCAAATTGGTTAATTTTTCTTAGTTGCAACCAAAACCACTTTTTCTGGGTGAATGATTAACCTAGAAAGGGTGGTTTTTTTGTTGTTATTAGAAGATGTATTGGAAGAATATCTTTATCATTGCCAAGCGAAAGGATTCACAAAAAAGACAATGATTAACAAACGGCAAGAACTAAAGCAGTTAAAAGAGTATTTAATTGTTAAACGAGGAATTGTTGATTTAGAAAATATCACTCCACATGATTTAGAGGCTTATATGAGATTAAAACAAAAAGATAAATTACAACCTCAATCTATAGTTACGATGTTCAAATTAATTCGTACATTCTTTCTTGGTGTGTAAAAGAAGAATATCTAAAAGAGAATATTACTAAAAAGGTTGAACTACCAAAGGTATCTAAGAAAGTACTAAAAGGATTCACTCAAAAAGAAGTACAAGCCATGATAGACGCTTTTTCCTTCAAGGGATACATAGAAGCCAGAAATAAAGCCAATGATTGCTATGATGGCTGATTGTGGGCTTAGAGCGATGGAGATCGGAGGATTACTATCTGAGAATGTTAAAGAAACAACAATTCTAGTAAATGGGAAAGGGGGGAAAGAACGTATAGTTTTTATTTCACCAGCTTTAAAACGTATTTTAATAAAGTTTGAAAGACTTAAAAAACAAAATTTTATAAATAAATATACGGCAAGTTATTATTTTCTCACCTATCTGGGATCTGATTTATCACATAACGCACTGGATGATGAGATTAAATTAGCAGGCAAAAGGACTTGTATAGAAGGTAAGAGGGTATCTCCACATACTTTCAGGCATTTTTATGCGGTTCAGTGTCTATTAAGTGGAATAGATTTGTATTCATTATCTCGTTTAAATAATAGACTTTCGGAGTTATCTAAATTAGCTTCTTACTACTATTCTGCTAAAGAAGTGACTGAATTTGCACGAGTTGTTTTAATGCAGTCTAAGAACGTTGATATGGATTCTGAGAGCATTTCTAGGATCAGCGTAGAGTCATTTAAGCAGCTAATAGCTAAAGTTAAAGCTAATAAGAACATTCGCAATCCATTCGCCTTTATACGGGTATTTTAAAGTGTAAATTAAAGTCTCAACAAGTAAATGATCTGTTTATGAGTGTATTTGAAGGTTAGTGTCCCAGACAAGTACACTATAAATAAAAAAGACAGCCAATTACTCGCTGTCCTCTTCCGTTATGTAAAATAAATCATTTAGAACAGGTTACATGTTTGAAAGAGAAATTGCAATAAGAATAACAAACCTTAAGTGGGTGGGCAAATATTACATAGCATACATAAGGCTTAATTGCTGACTTAATAACAAAGGAATACAAAAGAAAAAGTCTTCATCAAGTCGAGCTAGGACTAGAAGAAGGCAACAACGATAATACGACTTTAGACAATTAAAACTTGAATAGGGAAGCTAACAAAGTTCCCTTTCAAGTGTCATTAGATCACACACTCAAAAAATTATGCAATCACTTAGAAAATATTCTGATTTATTATTCCTTGTCTTTGTTGCTTGTTACATCATTGTAAGACTATCTTCAGACTATACATCTAAGTTACTCATAACAGCAAATATATTACTAGCCATAACAACAGTTATAACAATCACTACAATGATCATTAGTCGAAAGCAGCATAACAGTTAGTTCATAATATCGCTGGACTATCTGAGCCTTCTTTTTTATTAAATGTTATAACATCCACTAATAAATGGATTGTTATAACTTACATAACAAAAATAAAATAAATTCATATACTTAATATTTTAATTTTTGCATAACAAAATTCAAAATAAATCACTGGCTTATGAAAGGAGTTAATTAAAATGAAACTATGGACATTAACAAATGAATATGCGGAAGTAATCACTGATACTGGAATTGTTTAAGCACCCATTGAATATCTGGGAGAAAAGAAAATTATTACTCTAGACAACAAATGTTACTTTATTAATAAATTAGTTAAAATAAATTAATAACAGTAATATCGAAGGGAGGAACTACGATGATTAACCTAAGAAAAACAATCAACCTACTTAAGAAAATAGACCTTCCAAAGCCATATTTCATTAATCTATCTAAGCGTGAAATCCTATAATTCAATCTATTACAAATAACAAAATACCACTGGATTTTAAATCTAAGAATGGAGAATCAGAACATGAACAAATGTACAGTATCAACTTAAATTCATATTGAGAGAAAAGAATGAGAAGAGAGGAAACAGAACAATAAGACAAAGATTCCCTCTTTGTTCATAAACTTAATTATTCCTTTCATGAATAAAGAAGACCAAGAGAAAATAGCATTATATTAAGCAATGTCAGATGAATGTTATTTTGTGGTTAGTGAAGTAATGATGATAGCTGCAGAGCAAAGATCTAAACAAGGATAAGCATATAACAGTAAGCCCAAAATATCGCCAGTGAATAGATATACAAAATTCATTGTTTTGCACAATGGACAAAATAAATTAATAAATAAATATTAATATTTGAGGTTGTGTGTGAATATATTTAGAGATAAAATAATGAACTTCTGTTTGGGTCATACAGGATAAACAAGATGGAAAAGAGCAGCTAAGAGGATGGGACAAATGGGTAAAATGAATATACTTTTAGGTTTAATGTTAGTTCTAATGGTAGTTTACCTGTATTATAGAATGGTAATTGATTCGAATTTCAATACTGAATCACCGGAAGACTATATAACACATGAATATGTCATAGTAGACAAGACTAGCGAGGGCTACACTGGAGAGTCAGTGGACAATGATAATGTAATATTCTTTACTCATGATAAATTACAACCTGATCAGATTATTAATGTAGGAGACAATGTAATTTGTTATTTTAAAGAATCGAGCAAGGTGGATGGATTAATTAAAATTGATAAGGTTGAGTAAAAAATACATATTACAGGTCGAGTGAAACATGCCTTATTTTTTTAAATTTTATACATTAAATAAATTAGTAAAAAAATCTATCATTTATTAAAAAGTCCTCTTCCTACCACAGAAGAGGACAACCGCAACCCAAGGTCAAGAGTGTTCTTATTGGAACATCGACATTTGATTTGTTGATTAGTATATCACAAAAGCTATATAACAGTGAATAATTATTATCATTGTTTAATAGATAAATAAATTATAATGTGGAGTCAATTAAATGACTATTAAGCAACTGGAAGCTAGTTTAACATATTCAAATGAATTAATTTTAGTAGAAAGTCGAACAATGAGGGATCAACATGTGTACAGGGATGAAATGCTTAAAAAGGTAAAAGAAGTAGCTTTTTTAACAGATGATTTTGAGGTAACTATTCAAATTGCAGCAAGTTATTATGAAGTACCATTTTAAACAATCAAGTCAGTGATAAAACGTCAAAGAGATGAATTTAATGAGTATGGTGAAATCAGAATACTAAAAGGTAAGGTTTTAAAGGACTTTAAAGGTCAGGTGCAGCTTGAACCTGAGTTAAAAACAGCTCCATCTTTGACACTTGTTAATAGGAGAGGTCTCTTAAGACTAGGAATGCTCCTAACCGAATCAGAAGTAGCTAAAACAGTAAGAAATTATTTGCTTAATATTGAGGAAGTTTCCGACAAAGAGCAAAGACTTTGGGCAGTAGAACGAGAAATCAGTAAACGTGAAAGAAGAAGGTTAACTGATGCAATCAAACTCTATGAAGGAAAATCAATAAAAGGACATGAATACGTTACTTTCACTAACTTAGTTTACAAAGTATTATTTGATTGTAACGTAACCCAGTTATGAAATTTATATGATCTCGATAAAAATGATCCACTTCGAGATTCGTTTACATTAGAGGATTTGAGAAAGGTTGTTGAAGTTGAAACTGTAATGGCTTCTTTTATTAAAGTTGGACATAATTATGATGAAATTAAAGAAATTCTAATGTCACGTAAAGACACTTTTCAATAATTAATAAAATAAATTATAACTAATGATTTGTATGGTGGTTTCTTCGGGAATCACCAGTTATACATAATAAAAATGTTGTTTTACCTTAATGATTAAATAGTGAAGAGGAGTTAAATGGATGAAGAGTAATAACAATTTGTACAAGCCTGTTGTCCCTAAATGGGTAGCTGAAATTCTCGATGAACAAAAGAAACAAAATGTGTTTGCTGCACATGGGAGAATGAAAGAGTGGGATGAATGGAAACGTAAGTATTCAAGAAAATTAAAATATGCGAGGATAAATGGTTGGATTGTTGAAAAAGGATGACGAACAGTATTAAAAAGTATTAAGTATAAAAGTGACTTTTTAATTGGAAATGGAGGATCATGATGAAATACATAGGAAAAGGATTTGAATATTTTACTCATGATGGTAATAAAAGAGTAGCAACATGTAGGAAAATTGAGTTTCATCAAGGATTAGGAAAACCAATATTTATAGGTGTTTCACCATATGGGAACGTTGTAAGGTTGACGAGAAATGAGATTCATAGGTTCATTTAAAATACACATTTTAAGTTGTTTTAAGGGGAATAAAAAAGGGAGTATATGATGAAAGTATATTTAGTTGAAATAAATAATTATGAATCTTTTGAGGATTACAGAGCTTGGATTGAAAAAGCATTTACTACTTACAGGGCAGCGTCACAATGGCTTATCGAAGATGGATTTGAAGTATATCCTTTATATAATTACAAAGGTGAATGGGAATTAGATTTTTACTGGCAAGAAAGCAATGAGTATATGGCTGATTGTAGAGGGGCAGGAATTATTGAAATTGAATTATATGAGCAAACATCATAAACCCAGTTTTTTATTTACCGAAAAAGGGTTAGTAGTAGGTGGATTCCAAACCAGTAAATGATAAGAGAGAAAGAACGTGAATTACACGGTATTAAACTTAAATAAAACAGGTATTTCATTAATATTAAGTAATAAAAATGTAAAAAGCTTGTCATCATAATACCCTTGATGCTGGAAGTCTTTAAATATAAACTTTATCTATTATTAAGGAGTGATAAAGTTGAAAAATATTACTGCAAACCAACTAGCATTTAAGAAGAGTTTATCGAATATTGAACAAATGACACTGAAAAATATTATGTTTAATTTTATTGGTAGACCAGATAATGGGGTAGATGATGTTCTTCCACTTGAGTATACGCAAACTGTCTTTGCAAAGATGGAATCACCACTGGATTCAAATTTTTTGATCGATAATAATGCAACCTTCAGATTTGTAACCCTAACACAAGAGAATCAGATAGTTATAGGATTCTTAGATTACAATTTCGAATTAAATTTTAGAATATTATCTCTTGAAGAGCGTTTGTAAGTAATAAGCACTTTTATAAGTGCTTTTCAATTAATAAAAAATATCACATAAAAAGAATATTTTATAAGAGGTGAATTTAGTACATAAGCTATTAAAGTTGCCAGACAAAACAGGGAGATCAATAAATATTGATCACATTGATGGAAATAAATTAAATAACCAAAAATCAAATTTAAGAATTTGCAGTCATGCTGATAATGCAAAGAATCGAAAACCCAATAGAAAACAATTAGACAAGCAACCTAGGTCAGAATATAAAGGTGTTTGGTGGAATAAGAAAATGAATATGTGGAAAGTGCAAATAAAGTCAGACTCTACAAGATATCATATAGGTTGTTTTACAAAAGAAATAGCAGCAGCTAATGCATATAATTATTACGCTAAAGAATTACATGATGAGTTTTGTAAATTAAATGATGCAGTATATATGTCTAAAAATGAATGGGAAAAATATAAGGCAGGAAATAATATGACATCTGATTATTTGGGAGTCAGTTTTAGTAGGCATGAAAATAAATGGCTTTCTCAAATATGTCACAACTATAATCGAGAAGTACTTGGAAAGTTTGATTCAGAAATAGAAGCAGCAAGGGCATATAATAAAAGAGCGATTGAACTAAAAGGAACGAAAGCAAGATTGAATAAATTAGCATAAAAATCTGATTTTAATGGAGAAGGTACAATAAAATTTTAATCGCACTTAATATCAGTTATTTATAAACTGATTTCGGTATTTTAATAAATGGATATCCATCAGTGTATGATTGAAATTCATTTTCTTGATACACCAAGTAAATTCCGTCTTTAGCAAACGAGAATTGAGTGTTTTTATTAACTGTAACGTCACCTAATTTAGAAACAGATTTGGAAAACGGTTCATGCTTACTCAAATAGTCAAATGCATACTTTTGAACTTTTTTATAATTACAAGAAGTTTTAAGAATATCATGTATTTTATAATGTTTGCCTGTCATGAGATCAAAATTGTACATTGTTGCAGAACCTTTACCTTTTGATCCACCAGTATATGCGTAGTCATAATAAATGATACTAAGTTTTCCATTTGAATTATATTTAACTTCATAATGAGAGTTATACGAATATCTACATTTATTATTAGTTTTTTTACAAAGTTTTTTTCTTGGAATGTCCTTTTCAGATTTCTTTAATTTGATGTAATTATCATATGATTTTTCAGCTGCTCCCTTTAATGTGGAATTAATTTTACTGGCTGCTTTTATATTAATACCGGAAACTTGAGGATACAATAATAAACTATTTCCTTCATATGCGTGTCTTGTAAATTTTGGTACAGGTGTTGTTGCATTTGTTTTGTGATTATAAGATGGTATTAGGAAAAGTGTGAGGGTAACCACAAAAGTCATTGTTATTTTTAACAATTGACGATATTGCATTTATATTCCTCCCCTGTAATTATTTACACTTTTATTATAACTCTAAAAATTTCAAAATAAATAAAACGTTTTAATAAGATATCCATTTGATTATATTTTTTAATGGCAATAAATAAGATTATAGAAAGTTTCTGGAAAACATTTGAAATTAAAGGACTTATTAAAAACAGATCGAATTAAACAGTAAACCAAAACTTTACACATCAAATATCTGTAAGGAGGAGGAATTGGTGAATAAAATAATGTTTATCGTTCTTTTATCATTATTATTGTTTGTTTCTGGCTGTGAAAGTAAGGAGGGGTTAGATATTAATTCAAGTTTAATGGCTACAGATAAAACTCTACCTACCTCATTCGATCAAATGTCTACTATTGATAAAAAGTCCAATAGCAAGTTTCTAGTTATGAGAGTTAAGAATAATGAAGACTACCAAGAAATGTGGGATACGTTTCAAATTAAAAAAGACTTGATGGAAATTGATCTGGAAAAAAAGGATGTAATTTTTTTAGGGCTATATGAATCAAGTAGTTGTCCCTATTCTATTAAAGAATTAACTACTTCAGAAAAATCAAAAATGACAATAGTTTTTTCAGATATGGAAGCAAACTGTACAGCAGATGAAAGTCCGCGTAGCTTTGTAATAGCTATAGATAAAACCTTTTCAAATAATATAGCGGAGGTTGCACTTGTACAAGGTAAACAAGAGATTGTGCTACCTATAAAAGGAAAATAATCATATAGCAAGCAATAAGATGTATATCAAACATTAATAAAAAATACAAAATATTACATTTATGTTAAAATAATAGAATATACTGTAAAATTTTGGATTATCATGTTATTGTTACCTTGTGAAAATACTATATTAGGAGGTAACGATTTGAAGAAAGTATGGGTTTTGTCACTCGTAAGTACTTTGATTTTAGGGTTGAGTGGACTGAATGTTTTTGCTGATAGTGAGAATAATAGTAAAAACAACTCAAATGCTTTGAATCAAGAGAAAGACTCGAAAAATGTATCTACTGAAGTGGATGCATCGGATTATGTTTTAGAGATAACTAATGAAATTGAAAAAGTTTATGGATCTCTGGAAAATTTCGAGAAAATTGGCGGTCTTTATTTTGATGAGGATGGCTTTGTACATCTAGGATTCTCTCAATCTTCTGCAAAACTTAAATCTGACACAAACTCAAAAGCTGTTCAAAGTATTACTGAATTAGTAAATGATAGTATTATTACAGACAGTACAGTTGAATACTCTACATGGGAATTGGATAATATCAAAGAAAAAGTATTAACTGATATTAAGAGTGCTTATACACCAGAAGAATACAATGAACTTTCTTTTAATATCGCTGCATCTTTTCCTAACCAAAAAGTTATATTAGAGCATAACAGCTTAGATAAAGAACTAGTAAATGAATTGAAAAACTCATATGGTAATGTCTTTGAAGAAAAACTTACTGATACAACATCAGAAGTGGCAAAAGGTAGAGAAGAAGATTGGAATCAATTAGGTGCTGGATTAGGTATTAAAAATATCAATGGCGGTACTTGTTCAACTGCAGGTATGGCAAGTAAAAATGGTAACTACTTTATTCTGACAGCTGCACACTGCTTTGCTGGTTCAACTTCTTCAACAGGCGGAGACTTAATTAGACAATATAATACTAACGTTGGTCGTCAACATGCTATTGGTAGTGGAAGTTCACTAGATGTTGGACTAGTGAGAGTCACTGGAACTTATCTAACAGGTGGTAGATATGCTACTAATAAAATCAAGCGTTGGTCATCTACTGATGTTTTCGATGGATCTTTTAAGAACTGGACAACAATGTATGATGGTGTACAAATATGTAAAACAGGAAAGACCACTAACACTACTTGTGGAACGGTTGTAAATGCAAACACAACTGTTAAATATACTGGATATCCAACATTTAATGTTTCAGAAATTAAAGGAACAGATTACGTTAAAAAAGGTGACAGTGGTGGAGCTGCATTCTTCCAAACAGGAAATGATCTATATCTAAGTGGTATAGTTTCAGGACTAAAAGAATCAAATGGTAGCATTGTTGGTGGCTACGTTACACAATATAGAGATATTCAAGCATTATACTCAATTACACTCTACACCTCAGATACGAATTATAAAATAGTAAATTAGTAAAATATTGATTTATGTAGTATTAGTAAATGGAGAGCTTGTTTAGACAAGCTCTTTAAAAACAATATTATTAATTAAATAAATTAATACTTTAAATTAAATAAAAGATTGATTTTTCGAATTATGCACTATGATACATGCCTGAGAAAGAGTGCTTTGTTAAATTTAACATGGAGTGATTTTATAGAACATGAAGAGTATATTGAAATTAAAGCTATAGATAAGGGAAATGAGGAAAGAAATTTAAGAATTTCTAAAGAGTTTTATGATGAGTTACTACAAATTAAATCTGAATCTAAAGATGGTAAAGTCTTTAATATAAGTGAAACTTCAATTCAAGACATGATGAATTATCTAAAATCACAAATGCAATTTGAGGATAAAAGAAACGTGGTTTTTCATTCAATTCGTAAGTGTGGGGTAACTTTTCAATTTCGTTTAAGTAATGACATTATGCAGGCTAAAAAGGCAGCAGGGCATAGTAATTTAAACAATACTTCACATGAAGAGTTGCTTAGAGGAAATGAAAGTTTAAATAAAGATCAGAGGCTTTTATTAAATATTAAATTAAATGAAATCATTGGGTGAAAATAATATAAATATATTTACACTTTATTGACTATAGTCTAAATTATTTATAGATAATAAAATAAATTATCGGAGGTTTATCGACTTGAAAGATAAAGCAGAATTAATTGAAAATTTATCTAGTAATATCCAAGAAATTAAAAGAAAACGTAATATTGTTAATGATATTAAATTAGAGTTAGCTCAAAAGCATGATATTTTAGCTGGAGATATACAAGAATGGATAAATAGCCCAAAGGAAAAACTTCAAGAATTAGATATTAGAGAACTGTATTTATTCACTGAACAAGTGTATTTAAAGACTGGCGATTTGATTATTAACCCTAAATCTTATTTCACTGATGTAGAAATTAGAGAGTCTAGAATATATGATGCTTCAATAAAAAGACCACACTTTGATTTTCCAATAACGTTTGAAAATGCTACTATTGTTGGTAATGGAGCACACTCTATTCCAATTGATATCAAAATGATTGATATGATGTTAAATAATCAATTGTTACACTACGATCCAGAATTGCAAAGAGAAATGACTGTTATTACAGATAAAAAAGGGATACGTTATGAACCTACAGTGATTAAGAAGAATGTAGACGAAATTGCTGAGCATATGATAAACGGAACTCTTGTTCCAACGACTTTAGTTTGGAACGCTGCGTTAGGTTCGTCTGATTCAGGTGAAGAGTTAGTATTTGACAACAAAACTAATACCTTAACTATTACTGAAAATACTAAGGTTGCCATTGTAGATGGTTTTCACCGACACAAAGGATTACAAAAGGCACTTCGTCAACGACCAGATTTAGATTTTAATTTTGTATTAATAATTACAAATTACAGTAAATCTATGGCTCAACAGTATCAATATCAGCTTGCACAAGCCACTCCTATTTCTAAAAACAGACAAACTCAATTGAAGAATGCGAGATATAGTGATGGAATAGTTACAAGATTAATGCAAGAGAGTGATTTAAAAGATAGAATTTCCCAAAATACACAGCTCAAAACTACAGCAAATCAACTTGTAAGCTATAATGTTTTGGCTGATAGCATAGACAGTTATATGAATATTATTTCAAAAAGAGATGCAAAAAAAGTTGGGGATTTTCTCATAGAGTTTTTTGATGAACTTATTGGAGCATTTCCAGAAGAATTTATTTTTAATACAATTGAATATAGAAATAAAAGCTTAATCAATCATAACAATTTATTTGTTGGTTATGTAGTTTTAGCAAATAAAATGATGGTTAATCAAATCCCTGTTGAAAAATTAACAGAAATAATTAAGAGTATAGACTTTTCAAAAGATAATTCATTTTGGAAAGAGCTAGGGATTTTAAATGATAAAGGAAATATTGAAGATACTAGTAAAGTAAGAAAAATTATTGCAAAATATTTCAGTGAGTTAAATATTGAAGAGTAGGTGTTTAAGGTATGAACAAGATGTACAATGAAGATATTAAATGGAGATTCTTAAAAGAAAAATATGATTCAAAAGAAACAAGAAAAGTTATTAAGTATATATTCTTTTACGCATATTTAAATGAGTTGCCTTTAGGGAAAGATTTGTATGACTTTAGTTTGGATCAAATAGGAAGCGTTATTGCTAACTCAAACCCTAAAAGCCTCAATGTAGCAAAGACAAGAGGAAGTTTTATCTCTCAATATATTTCATGGGCTATTTCTCCAGATGTAAACTTGAGAAGAGATAACCTTAATCCTTTACAAAATATTGATGAATCTTGGTATGCTCAATTTGTAGATACAAGTTTAAAACAATTTATTTCTAAAACAGAATTAGATGAAATGGTGAGTCAATTAGTTAATTATCAAGATAAGATCATTCCTGTGTTATTATTTAATGGTGTATATGGAACAGAAAGCTCGGAAATAAGAAACTTAAAATTAACTGATATTCAAGAAGATGGCACAACTAGGTTATATGATGATGTTAAAGGTGAAAGATATATCAAGTTGGATGAAAATGTTATAGAATTGCTTCATAAAGCAAATTTTGAAGAAGAATATATGAATAAGAATGGTATGGCTGAAGGAAGGAGTCCGAATTCACACTTAGTTAATAGTGAATTTATAGTAAAGAGTCTAAAGCGTGGTGCAGCAAAAGAAGGACATAGAATAGGTCAGAGTAGTATAATATCTAGAATAAATATAATAAAAGAGTACATTGGTTGGTTAGACTTAACTCCAAAAAGTATATGGAGATCCGGAATGTTGTACATGGCTAGTCAATTAATGCAAGGTAGAAATGAATTAATTAAAGAGGACTTTGATAAAATAGGGGAACACTTTAATTTGTCTAAAATAAACAATAATGGCTATGAAAGTTATAATAGGGCATATATGAGCGGATTTATTAATGAAGAGAACATAAATAAACTGTATAAATAATCTTTAACCTAGCCCTAATATTGGGGTTAAGGCTATACATAATTACTAAAATAAATTATAGATCATTAAAACGTTATGGGGGATGGAATTTATAAAGTAATTATTTCCATTTATTCATTTTCGATAAGGCTTCAATGCATTCGACAAATCTAGACAAAAGGAAAAACCCTCCAATTATGAAGGGTTTACTAATTTATAAATTATTCTCGTCAATAACATCAAACCAATCGTCTTTCTCTTTTTCAACTTCACATTTTTTATAAACAAATATTTTAATCTAACTTAATTACTTGATCTCCCATTACTCTGTAAAGACCAATTTTTTTATATCCTCAACTATATTAAATAAGCCTTCTTCCTCTAATTTAGGGAATAGCTTATCAGGTTGATTAATGCAAAAAGATAACATCTCATCCTTCTTCAACCCAGTTATTCTAATATCATCAAGTTGCTTAAAATGATCCTTGTCGGCAAAGACGCCTATAGCAATCTCATAACTGGTCATGCATGTATCATTACCCTCTAAATCAATTTCTTCTGACTTTAAATACCAAAAATCATAATATACATTATTCATTAATATCCCCTTAATCCTTTTTCAGTTAGTGAGACATCATTAATTTTCTTACCGCTTGGGCTTGGAGTTGTGACCACCATTCCCTCAGTTTTCATTTCTAAAACTGCTTTAATAATGTGTTCCTTACTTATCTTAGTATGTGCATTAATTTGATTAACTGATTTACCTTTACCCTTTTCTATTAAATAATTTCTAATAGTTTGTTTGGTTTTATCCAATTTAGCACTCTCCTTATAAAAGTTATTATTTATTCTGCTTCTTCCCTCCAATAAATGAGTAAGTGCAGTATTTTTAAATGCACTTTGAACCTTAATTAATTCATAATAATCCAACTCAATTTTAACTTTCTTTTTGTTGTTGATGTCTTCTTTAGTAAAAGTACCAATAATTTTATTTATCTTCTCATCTAAACTAATATAATCATCCTCGTTCATTAGGGATTCTATGCTAATTTCTTGACGACTTGCGTTAGGATGTTTTGTAAGATACTTATCATATTGATATACATCAAATATAAAATATCCCCTACTATCACATGAAAAACAGCGACCTTCTTGGAAATTTACATAGTTAGAAATATATCCATCTCCATTACATTTTTGATAAGTTACTTTGAACATCCCTTATCACTCCATAAAATTAAACTTTCATTCTCATTCTGCTTTATCAAACTTTAAAAAATAATAGCTTTTATGAATAACTCTACCATTATTGAATATTCTATAGAAAGGAAAATAGGAATAGGGGGAAACTAAATGATTACAGAAATAATCAGAGATAATTTACCAGAAGCACTAACTCCTTCTCACATTCAGCGAATATTAGGTATTGGTAGAAGACAAACTTATGAACTTATGGAGAACCCACCATTTCATGTAGTTAAAGTTGGTAGGCTGTACAAAATTTCAAAGAAATCATTTTTTAATTGGCTTGATGGTGACCAATGAGTAAATTACCTTGTTGTTTCTAAAATGACTAAGGTCGGCACTAGGATGGTATTTACTATCCGAATGAAAATAAAATAATAATTGATCCTAGGAAAATATATCAGTTACACAAAAGATTTAAATTATCTTTAATAGATTATGTTCACATATTTATTGCACGTGAACTAGGGAGATCAATGGACAGATTGTTAGAAGAAAGAAATCATAAAATAGATAAGGCATTTCAATTAATTAAAAAAGGTTTTGGTTCGGATCAATTAGTAGCATATTTAGTAGATTTAAAGAGTGAAGAAGAAACAATCGTATCAAATAAAGGAAGAGAATTCATAGATAAAGAATTATTAGAGCGATATGATGACATAAGTAAGAGATATCACCTATTGGAAACTTGGAGAATCGAGGTTAAGGCAAAATTAGAAAGACTATCTAGTTTATTTAATGGTAATTCTATTGAAAATAATATTAATAAATTACTTGATGGGGGTATTTAATCATCTCCTCTTTTTATATGCAAAAAATAGGAATGTTCGTTCTGCAATGTGTTATGAGGAGTGATTTTCATGACTATTCGTGATCGAGGTAAAATTAAATGGTTACCAGCTAGTTTCATACCAATACAATTTAAAATGATTCGGGAAATGTATATGGAAGATGTGATGCAAAATAAACCAGAAATTGATGATTTTAAATTGAAGAGAACGATATATAAATAGGAAGAAAGATGTACCACTAATATAAGAATCTATCAACTTTTGATAGACAATTTGTCTGAAAAATGGTATATTTTCCTTATCAGAAAAAGTGGACGGAATAGAGGTTTAAACCTTGATATATCAACGCTTTGATGCAAATGGGTCAAAAGCTTTCACAAAAGAAAATCAAATGATGAACGCCATGAATAAACAAACAAAATAATGGTGGACAAGCACTCATGTATGGGTGCTTTTTCTTTTTTTATTAAACTAAAAATCTTCCTTATTTTTTTAATATTTGATAAACTATTTAAGTTACCTAATTTGCTGCTTGGAAAATATTTGATATTAATTTATCAACCAGTTCATACGTATGAAGTTTTGGATTATTGAATATCGGATTCTATCGACTATCATGGAGGACATGAGTATGAAGGTGTTTTTAGATTTAATGTGGTTTTTTAAACAGGAGAAGAAAGCGTATTTGACGGGAATTATCATCCTGTTATTTGTGGCATTTCTACAGTTAATTCCACCAAAAGTGATTGGAGTTTTTGTTGACCATATTAAGAATGATACTTTAACAGCTAAGATTATGCTTATCTGGATTGGGGTATTAATCGCTGCGGCTGCAATCATGTACGTCCTACGTTATTATTGGCGAATAATGATTTTTGGCTCTGCAGTAAAATTGTCAAGGCAATTAAGAAATAAGCTTTATCAGCATTTTACAAATATGTCCCAATCCTTCTATCAAAAAAAGCGTGTAGGCGATTTGATGGCGCATGCAACTAATGACTTACAGGCAATTCAGCAAACAGCTGGTTCTGGTGTCTTAACTTTAGTAGATTCATTAGCAACTGGTGGTTTCGTAATCATCGCTATGGCCACAACAATAAGCTGGAAGCTGACCTTAATTGCCTTAATCCCTATGCCGCTTATGGCCATTCTAACAAGCTGGTATGGGACAATGCTACATAAGAAATTCCATAAAGCACAAGAGGCATTCTCTTCTCTTAATGATAAAACCCAGGAAAGTGTGACGGGTATTAAAGTAATTAAGACATTCGGTCAAGAAAAGGAGGATATTGAAGATTTTCGCAAACAATCGGAAGACGTGGTTCAGAAGAATATATCAGTGGCAAGAATCGATTCATTATTTGATCCAACGATTTCCCTTATTGTTGGTATTTCTTATTTCCTCTCAATTGCATTTGGCGCAAAATATGTGCTAAACGAAGAATTAACGATTGGTCAGCTTGTTTCCTTTACAACCTATCTAGGGCTTCTCATTTGGCCGATGCTTGCATTTGGATGGCTATTTAATATTGTTGAGAGAGGTCGTGCATCGAACGATCGTGTAACAGCGCTTCTTGCAGAAAAAGCGGACATTATCGATGAAGAAAACTCAGTGGAGATTGTTCCAAGCGGAGATATTGAATTTAATGTATCAGAGTTTTCCTCCCCTGATGAAAACGTGCCTCTTCTAAGGGATATTTACTTTACCTTAAAAAGAGGAGAGACGCTAGGCGTTGTGGGGAAGACGGGTTCAGGTAAAACAACATTATTAAAACTGCTTATTCGTGAGTTTGAAGGATATAATGGGACAATTCAATTTGCTGGTCATCCGCTATTCCAATATCGGTTAGAGAAACTAAGAGAAGCAATTGGGTATGTTCCACAGGACCATTTCTTATTTTCCTCATCCGTTGCTGAAAATATAGCTTTTACGAATCCAGATGCAGAGATTGATGAAATATACGAAGCTGCAAGAACAGCAAATATTCATGAGGATATTCTTCAATTTAGTGATGGCTATGATACGGTAGTAGGAGAAAGAGGCGTTTCCCTATCTGGCGGACAAAAGCAAAGAATATCTATTGCTAGGGCATTGATTATGAACCCAGAAGTATTAATATTGGATGACTCCTTATCAGCAGTCGATGCAAAAACAGAAGAGGAGATTCTGAATTCATTAAAGCAGAATAGGGAAGGCAAAACGACTATTATTACTGCACATCGATTAAGTGCAATCCAGCATGCAAATCTGATCCTTGTACTTGATGAGGGGGAAATAGTTCAAAGAGGTACACATGAGAAATTAATGCTGGAGAATGGATGGTATAAAGATATGTACCTGCATCAGCAGCTAGAAGAACTTGTGGAGCATGGAGGATAATCAAATGGAAAAGACGACCGTAATAAAGGGAAAAGAACAGCGGCAAGTTCTTTTTCGCCTTCTTTCCTATACAAAGCCGCATTTGAAAACAATTATACTCGCATTTGTTTTGCTCCTTGTTACAACAGTTGGTGACATATTGGGGCCGATATTAATCAAAATTTTTATTGATGATTATTTATCTCCTCGTAATCTTGTATTTGAACCTATATTTGCTTTAGGGGCTGCATTTATTGGCATACAGATTCTGAATGTACTTGTTTCCTATTTTCAATTGCTCAAGTTTCAGGAGATTGCTTTAAAAATAATCCAACAGCTTCGTGTAGATGTATTTTCGAAGGTTCAGGCTCTTGGGTTAAAATATTTTGATAAGACACCAGCTGGAAGTATTGTATCTCGTGTTACGAATGATACGGAAGCAATAAAAGACATGTTTGTGAGTGTGTTAGTTACTTTTATTCAAGGAGCTTTTTTAATTATTGGGATATTTATTGCGATGTTTATCTTAAATGTTAAACTAGCCCTTTTTTGCTTAGTGATCTTGCCGCTCCTATTACTCATTATGAGAGCCTATCGAAAATATAGTTCGATATTTTATCAGGATTTAAGGGAAAGGCTAAGTCAGCTAAATGCGAAGCTAAGTGAATCTTTGCAAGGGATGGCGATTATTCAAGTGTTTCGCCAAGAAAAAAGATTGCGTAAGGAATTTGCTGATATTAATGATCAGCATTATCAGGCAGGAATGCGGAATATAAAAATTGATGGCTTATTATTAAGACCGGCGATTGATTTAGTCTATGTTTTTGCCATTATCCTTATCTTAAGTTTTTTTGGGATTACATCGTTTAATAGTCCAATTGAAATTGGTGTATTATACGCTTTTATTAGCTATTTGGACCGATTCTTTGAGCCTGTTAATAATATGATGCAGCGACTTTCCATGTACCAGCAGGCAATTGTAGCAGCATCTAGAGTGTTTAAGGTAATGGATGAAACGGAGCTTGCTCCAGCACAGGAACTAAATGAAAATAGAAGCATTTCAGCAGGGGAAATAGAATTTCGCAATGTCAGCTTTTCTTACGATCATAAAAGGGATGTCCTGAAAAATATCTCTTTTACTGCTAAACCAGGGGAAACCGTCGCACTTGTTGGTCACACAGGGAGCGGAAAAAGCTCTATTATTAATTTAATGATGCGCTTTTATGAATTTGAAAGAGGAGAGATTCTAATTGATGGGCAATCCATTAAATCGTATGCCAAGGATGAATTAAGAATAAAGATGGGTTTGGTCTTACAAGATCCCTTCATATTCTTTGGTACGATTAAGGATAATATTCGCCTTCACAATCAAAATATGACAGATAAAGAAATTGAAGCTGCAGCACAGTTCGTTCAGTCACATTTATTTATCGAGAAACTAGTAGATGGCTATGATCATCAAGTAGTTGAAAGGGGGTCCACTTTTTCAAGTGGTCAAAGACAGCTATTAGCATTTGCACGGACAATTGCGGCTAATCCGAAAATCCTTGTTCTTGATGAGGCAACTGCTAATATCGATACAGAGACAGAAGAAGCGATCCAATTAGCGTTAGCTAAAATGAGAAAAGGACGGACAACAATTGCGATCGCCCACCGGCTATCAACAATACAGGATGCGGAACTCATTCTTGTCCTTCATCAAGGAGAAATTGTAGAAAGAGGCAATCACCAAGAACTCTTGGCAAAGCGCGGGTTATACCATAAAATGTACCTGCTGCAAAATGGGTTGGAAGATCGAGTGGAGGATGTAGTTGGATGATAAGGTAGAGTGTATTTAAGGGAAAGTAAAAAAGAAACCAGCAAGGTTATATGACCGTTGCTGGTTTTTCTAATGTGTAGAAACTTTTTTTTTGAAAATATTATTATATTCATTTAATAATTTATCCAGTTCTTGGCTATTTCTAATAGCTAGTGAGGAGGTAAATCCATTTTTCATAGCTACTTGAATGAGTTCCTGCCTCTTTTGTTCAATTAATGTAATTAAATCTTGTTTTGACACAGCCAATTTCCTTTCAAGTCTTTTTAACATAAATGATCTTACATTGAGGTTTCCAGAAAAAACCATGTAAAAACATGAAAGATTCTAACAAAAATTGTTAGTATTTACTATAGTATAGCGAATTATGGGAAATAATTCAAAAGAAACTTCTTCGATATCTACAATTTTTTACAAGTTTATTTTCTCTTATATTTTTGACAGACACAAATTGTTCAAATCTAAACATTATCTTTTCATAACCATATTTGTTAGAATGAGTGGAGACTTAGTATAAACAGGAGAGGTTAAAGATGACAGATTTAAATGTATTTTTAGCATTAGCAGCTGGCTTTTTAAGTTTTATTTCTCCTTGCTGTTTACCATTATACCCAGCCTTCTTATCTTATATAACTGGAATGTCTGTTGGTGAGCTGAAAGAGGAAAATGGGATGCTTCAAAGGCGTAGCATGTTACATACGTTATTTTTCTTGATAGGATTTTCTCTGATTTTTATTGCACTAGGTTTTGGAACCTCCTTTTTGGGGAGTTTTTTTGCAGATTATAAAGATTTAATTCGTCAAATTGGAGCAATTTTTATCTTTTTCTTTGGCTTACTTATCGTTGGGTTTATTAAACCGGAATTTTTACTGAAAGAAAGAAGGTTTGAATTTAAAAACCGACCATCTGGACTCATTGGTTCATCTTTGATTGGTATGGC
The DNA here is from genome assembly GCF_006704205.1 of Cytobacillus solani. Classification (NCBI taxonomy): domain Bacteria; kingdom Bacillati; phylum Bacillota; class Bacilli; order Caryophanales; family Bacillaceae; genus Cytobacillus; species Cytobacillus solani. The sequence goes on along the minus strand of NZ_CP041305.1, from coordinate 4,764,920 downwards.
TTTTGCAGCTGGCTGGACCCCTTGTACAGGACCGATTTTGGGAGCGGTTATTTCACTTGCAGCATCCAATCCAAATTCGGCGATGTTTTACATGGTAGCATATATCCTTGGCTTTGCTATCCCATTCTTTATCCTTTCCTTCTTTATTGGCAAGATGAAATGGATTCGAAAGTATAGTGGGACGATTATGAAGATTGGCGGATATATAATGATGGTAATGGGGATTGTGTTATTTTTTGACTGGATGACTAAGATTATCGCGATTCTAACACCAATTTTTGGTGGATTTACGGGCTTTTGATTTAAAGTTGACGAAATTTGTCGTATGATAAGAATGGTGTTTATGCGAAATATTCGATATATTTAAATATGTGTTCTTTTTTATCATTTATTTAATTTTAACTTCTTTTTAATAGTTTTCTATGGGTCAATCAGATATAATTGATAGGACTTCCGTTGTATTGATCAAGGAGGAAACAGCTATGGCAAGGATACTGATTATTGATGACGCAAAATTTATGAGAATTACCTTATCGAATATTCTTAAAAAAGCTAATCATGAAATTGTCGGTGAAGGAGAGACCGGATTAGACGCAATTCGTCTATATAGTGAGCTAAATCCCGATTTAGTTACAATGGATATAACGATGCCTGAAATGAGCGGACTAGAGGCAGTGAAAGAAATTAAGAGAGAATATCCGCAAGCGAAAGTTATTATGTGTTCGGCAATGGGACAACAAAAAATGGTTGTAGAAGCGATTGAGGCAGGCGCAAAGGACTTTATCGTTAAGCCTTTTGATGAAGGTAGAGTAATGGATGCTGTAAATAGAGTATTAAGTTAATGATAAGCTGACTCAAGGTTTATAAGTCTAACTTATAAATGACCTGATTGAGTTAGCTTTTTATGTTGAAGTTCCCCATTTAGTTTAAATAGGATATAATGTATGATGAAAATAAAGGATGAAGGATGAAAGATAATGAACTATGTTGTTATTACATCGATTGGAGCTATCTGCATGGCTGTCTTCGCCATGTTCATCCGAATGAAAGCAGCGAAAAAACCAGCAACTGCAAAAAAGATAATCTTGCCGCCAATCTTTATGAGCACAGGTGCGCTTATGTTCGTTTTTCCGTACTTTCGTGTAACACTATTAGAAATCGCGGAGGCAGTAATTGTAGGATTCCTGTTTTCAATTTTATTAATAAAAACATCTAAATTTGAAATTAGAGATAAGAATATATATTTAAAGCGCTCAAAAGCATTTCTATATATTTTAATTGGCTTACTAGTCGTTCGTATGGCTGGGAAATTAATATTAAGCTCGACGATTGACTATGGTCAGTTAAGCGGCATGTTCTGGATCCTTGCATTTGGAATGATTGTTCCATGGCGAATTGCGATGTATATAAACTTTAAAAAACTTCAGCAGGAACTTTATGGTTCTATAAAATAAAACGAAAGCCAACGATATTTATGTCGTTGGCTTTTTACATAGATAAATAGATACCACTTTAATGATCAGAAGTGGTTAAAATAAATGTTCATATGGTGTCAAATTAATTTGATTTTCTGTTAATTTTTTTCTCAAAAATTTATGATCTCTTTTAGGTGTAGCTAAAATATACCCGCGAATGACCAAATCTTGATCGATAGTTCCTGCTTGTTCCTTCAAGGCAAGCTCTCCGATTTTCCCTGCAATCTTATGACGAGCTACATCTCTAAATAATTCTGGAACCGGACTGACTAAATCTTCTAGTAAATTCTTTTCTTTTTGTCCCCATAAATGCTTAGTATTACTAACATAATGCTCTTCCCAATCCATATCTGACTTGCCGTCCTGTTTCGGCATTTTCTTCAAAAACTTGCGAAACATAAAGAAACCGCCAATGGCCATAGAACCAGCAAATATGACAATCCAAAAAAGAATAAACCATAAGAACCAACCTTCAAGCTGCATTTTCTCACCTACAAATAAATATTAATGCCTTTATTATAAACGGTTGACTAAATATAGACAAGATAATCAAATTCAGAGAAACTTTAGTAGGTTTCCCTTGATTGATTTATATTAAAATAATATAATTATATATGGCTAATATGGGGTCGAATGGGGTACTGGTGTCCTCCGTAGTCTTCAAAACTATCTGTGACCAGCGTGCCTGGTCAGCTGGGTTCGATTCCCAGACGGTCCCGCCATATTATCCTAAACAACCCGATTGAACTTGTTTAATACTAGATATATCAACGTTTATGACTCTTTTGGATTTTCGCAGAATCCTAAAGAATTCGATAGATTTTGAAATACTTTTGCATTTATTTTGCACGATAAACTTCTTCCATTGTCACGTCTACTAGGCGTGACTCTTTTTGTTCCATCTCGTCTAATATATGGCTATAAGTTTGTAAAGTAGTAACGATATCATTATGACCAAGTGACGAGAAATATATCTAACGTTAATACCCTGATAAAGTAACATTGATGCATGTGTGTGTCGTAATCCGTGGCAAGTTATTTCTTTTATACCTACCTTATGACAGAGGGATTTAAGTGTTTTGTTTACAGCATTATTTGTAACAAGTTCAAACTTTGAGTTTATAAAGCATAAGTTCTTTTTATTTCTTAATCCTGTTTTTGCAGCTAACACTTTTTGCTCATGTTTTAAAATGCTAAGTAAATCTCTGGTCTCTTTATCTATTGTGATGGTACGTTTCGATGAATAATTTTTGGTATCACTAAAATCATTTTTGTATTTAGCATCCCAAGTTTTATTGATCGTGACAGTTTGATTAACTAAATCAACGCATTCCCAGGTTAAACCTAGAATTTCTGAGAAGCGTGTTCCAGTTGCAATAGCAAATAGGATGATATAACGAGAGATGTATCTTACTGTTTCCGTAGCATAATTTGGGGCGATTTCATTAATGAATTTTTGGTGCATATTTCGATTTAAATCTTTCATCATTACCCCAGGAAAATGCAATTCTACAAGTTTTACAGAGCGTTCAATATCACTTTCGTGTTTTGGGCTGTACTTGCCTTTTTTATATATCCCAAACGGGTATCGGTCCTAAGATGATGGAGAAAATAGTGAATCATTTTGGTAGGGAATATTTCAAGGAGGTTGGAAAGTGAATTTTCCAGCAGATATAAATCATGTCCTCAATGATGTTGGTTTAGAAAGAATTAGACAAAACAAAATGGGGCAGACAAAGGCACTCAGATGGAGATTGGTTAAAGATTTTAGGTGAAGAGTTCGGAGAAGTTTGTCAGGCAATGCAAAGGGAAGATTGATAAATTCTATCCATATTCAGGCACGAACGTAACATTAACAATGCAACCTTCTCAAATGACAATAGAGGAATTTTATAAAAACGACCATGAAGGAATTGAGTATTCTGTGGACGGCAATGGGAATGTCTCAGTTCCAGATGGTCAATTATCTATCGAGGATGAAACTGAAGCATGACCAAAAGTAATGGTAGTCAAATAATGGCTAATAAGAAAAAACAAAAACGTCGGTTGGGCAAATCTCTTGCCCGCCGTCGTAAAGAAATCCGTAAACATAATTGGCGAAAGTTATTTGTAAAGTCCGGTATTTTGAAAGATTAGGAGGTTCTCACTTTGGAATATCTCACTGATCAGGATTTTGAAACTGCAGAGAAAAACGGAATCAGTAAGGAAAATGCATATCAAAGATTCTATAGGTATGGATGGAGTAAACGAAGAACAATTAACACACCTGTAAAAGTATATACAAATCCCTGGCAGAAATGGAAAGCCATTGCGGAATCAAACGGAATATCAGAAAGACTATTCAGAAGAAGTGTAGCAACTAAATGGGAACCTGAACATGCCGCAATGGAACCAATACGAATTCGTTCAAAAGAAGCAACCCAATGAACGCACAGCACTTTAAAGAATTGATTAATACAGTTTGTAAGACTGTTAATCTTCCCAAATATAAGATTGTGGATCTCATTGGTGTTGACCATGTAACGGTGAATAAATGGGAACGTGAAGGGCTTCCAGTACGGATAAAACCATATGTAATGTCTGTTTTAAGAAAAGTCATATTTGAGAAATAGTTTTTGTATTGTGTTTAGTAGATTATTTTGGAATATGAAGCGCTAAAAACTTAGCGCTCCAACTTTATTAAGGACTACAAGGATGAGGTAATGGATTATTCCATACAGTACAACCGGATGCGGAAGCAGCAGATGGTGTAGAAGTAGCAGCAGTAATAACAAAACCACAAGCAATTACTATATAAAGTAGTTTCTTTTTCATAGTTTCACCCCTTTCCATATACAAACCTATTATAGCGAATATTGGTAGTTATATAAGGGGTAAAATTCGTAAAAATCAGACAATTAAATATATAAATCGACACTGTAGTTAGGAGGAATGAACGTGCGTGAGATTAAGTTTCGAGAGAAACCAATTGAAGATTACGGTGATATTAAATGGTTTGTTGGCAGTTTGATTTTAAGTTATGAAGATGAATTGGCTTACATTGAAGAAGATGGCCAAGGCACTGTTCCTGTTGAATGGGAATCAGTCGGACAATACACATGCCTAAAAGACAAGAACGGCAAGGAGATTTATGAGGGGGATATTTGCAGAGTTAATTATAAAAGAGAACAACATTATCTAGGTGGTTATTATCACGAAGAGAAAACAGGGTTTATTGAATATAAGTATGGGATGTTTGATCTATATCATTCTGGTGTATGCCTAGCAATTGTTGCACAAGAATATATGACAGATATAGAAGTTGAATGGGAAGTCATCGGCAACATTTACGAAAATCCAGAGTTAATCAACTCTTGAATTATTATGTTTCCTAAAAATAACTAAAAAGATCCATCAATTATTTTATGATGGATCTGCATACAGGACAGTTAATCTCATTAGATCGTTTAAATTTTATATTTTTAAGATCATTTCGGGTGAATGTAGGAAATGGGTTGTATTTTATTCCACACTCTGAGTGGTGTTTGTCTTTTACAGCATGTCTTACTTTAGTATTGTTACAAAAAAAAGTTGGATAAAATATCATTTTTCTCCCTCTTAGTAAAAATTAGGCAAATTAGAAAGAGATCAATATCAGATAGAAATACAAGAAAGATTCTTGGCAACCCGGCTACCATGACAATAAATGTTTTAGGCCCGTAGCTTTGCGTCTTTTACTTTCGTAAAATTTGCCCTTAATAAAGTTAACATATCTTTTTAAAAAAGGGTGTGATATGGTGTCATATTTATAAAAAATTTACATTTAGTGAAATGTTTAGGTATGGAAACCTATGGATTATTAAGTTTACTAGCGAGGTGAAAGGATTGTGCTGGGTTGAAGTTAGTAAAGGAGATCCAAGAGCTGTTGAATTAGCTGATCGGCATTATACAAGACAGAAGCCAGGCACTAATAAGTTTTGCCGGCCAGGTAAAAATTTGGTCCTATTATCAAAGGATGAAAAAGCATTATGGTTACATGGAAAGGGATTCGTGATGATAGTTTAGATGCATGGGAATGTACACTGTATAGAAATGAAGGGGATTTTCTTTCTTCACATCTAATTGTCCTAGCTTTAGGTGTTACTGCAGCCAGATGGGGCGAACCTCCAAAGGATGGAGTTATCACCTATGTAGGGAAGCATCTAAAAGGCGGAACTTTTCACGCAGCAGGATTTAAGAAAATTTGTTTAAGCAGAAAAAGAGGCCTTCCATTGCTCCAGTTATCCAGAGAAAGAATACCTCCACCATTACAGCCTGCTGATGTAAGTCTTTTTGAACATGAGATGTTGATTTGATTAAGATCTGTTATGTATTAACTTTGCAGCGCCTTCTTTACCACCATACCATTTGTCAATAATACTCTGCGTATCTTTAGTGTATAGGTCATGTACAAATTGACCTTCTAAATTTTCCTCAGAAGGCAATATGTAGTCTTGCATAGTGGATTTAATCCATTTGTGGTTAGCCTGGTGTGAGGTAAGAGGTGCTGCAAGTAATTGCTGACCTAACTTCTTTTCATCTAGTTCTAAGATTTTCATAATGAATCACCCTTTTCTATTAGTTCAAGATTATTATAGCAAACTACTAAAATTTACTAAACACAAGAGTAATTATGTAAATACAGAAGCAGACACTAGCTAGTGTCTGCTAAGAGGTGCACCTCAGGATGTGAATCAATCAATATATTGTATTCAATCCTACTAAAATTGTACAAGTTAAATTAAAAATGTGCTTTTTCACTAAATACATTTACAGGGCAAGCATGTGTAAAGGTTGATTAGATTTTGGGAGTCTTGCCCTGTAGAGCTTAAATATAGTGGATTAGATAATAGCTCATTATTTTAAAAAACCCAAAAACAAAAAATAAACACTGTTCAAAGAACTCATATGAAAAGTATTATGTGATGGGAGATTTGTCTTGCGTGGTGAAAATCCACATATCTTTAATGTTGTGTTATTTCTAAAAGTAGAAAATTATTTCCCTCACAATCTTGTCGTATCAATAGGTACAATATCTAGTCCATCTACCCGTTTATGTATAATAGGGTTTTTAAAAGGGTCATAAATCTTATTGTCAGTCGAAAAACGAGCACGTACATCAACACCTAAAATACTTTTAATATTTTTGTTAAAAGACAATTATTTCATCTCCTTGAAATATTATCAAATTTATTATTTGTTCAAAGTTACAAAAAAATTCAGGAACTGTTAGTAATTTTTATTTGAATCTTTATTAGTTAACTTAATTGCCTTTTCAAAAATTTAATAAGAATTGCTATTTGCATTTGGACTGGAATCTGAAAATTAGTTCATCCAGTATCTGACTAAATTTTATAGTCATAGGATCTGTCAAACCTTTCTTTAAACCAGTTTTTATTAGGGTATTTCTATAAAGATGAATCTCTTTCATAAGTTCACGACAGGAACGACACATTATTCTCCTCCTTAAAAGTTAAAAGTAATTAGACAATTATTTCAGAAAAAGGATAATAATTGAACTACTTCGACAATAAAAGAATATTACCGACAAAATATGTGTTTTCGAAAAACTAAAGAGTAATTTATTTATTTAGGAGGAAATAGCAAGTGGCAAATTTAGAAGGAATGAATATGAAGTTTACTATTATTAAAAATGAAGATATAGAAAAGTTGCCAGAACCGCAAAGAGCGAATTTACGCGAAGTACACGAAATAATCTTGAAAAATAGATTAGTCGTAGGTAAGCGCGGAGAACCAAAGTATCTTGTTAATAACACTGATGAACCTTATGTAGATCAAAATGGTCACTGGGGTTAATTAACTGGATAAGCAAAGTGTTGTGCGCCCATAAGGGCAGATAAGAATTCGCTGTGTGGCAACAGCGTAGGTTAAAATTCACAATCTATACCTATCATCAATCATCTTATCCGAAAGGGAAACCAGACGGGGAGTGTAGCATGGTGAATAATGCCATAAGTTGGCGAGATTCTACGTCACGACTGAATGGCTAGATGAAATATGTAAATAAGGAAGAAAGCTATACTGCTTGAATGATAGTCTAAGGACGATGATGCTTGCGCATGAAGAATGGAATCTGAAACTTCATGAGAATATGGGGGAGGTGTTGGAACACTGCACCAAACCAAGTGAATCATATTCTTCCATCTACCATCAGTAGAAACAGACGAAAGTCACTTCCGACATTACAATAAGCTATGTTTTTATCTGTCTAAATGGGGATTACCTAAGTTGGAAAGCCTTTTGAGGCTATGATAGTTGTATCTGAATATCCAATAGGGTAACGGAGTTTCCGTAGTAGTCTGAGATAGGGAAAGCCTATTACATGGCGAAGGGAAACAGTTTGTCGAGTTTGATACGAAAATGGGTCAATGCGGGAGGCATTATGAGAAATCCGATATTAGTGTTAAACACTCTATCTTCCAAAGCGAAAATAAAAGGATATCAATTTGAACGCTTGTATAGGAATCTATACAATCCTGAATTTTTTCTCAAAGCTTATGGGAAAATATATGCCAAAACAGGGAATATGACTGCTGGTTCTGATGGAAAGACAGTTGATGGTATGAGCATTGAAAGAATTGAACGTATTATCGAGAGCCTAAGAAATCAAACCTATAGTCCAGTGCCTGCAAAACGTGTGTATATTCCCAAGAGTAACGGAGGAAAAAGACCTCTAGGAATTCCGTCTTTTGAAGATAAGCTTGTTCAAGAGGTAGTTAGAAACTTATTGGAAGAGATATATGAACCTGCTTTTTCACCCAATTCACATGGATTTAGACCAAGAAGAAGCTGTCACACAGCACTTCTACAATGTAAAAATACTTTAACACATACAAAGTGGTTTGTAGAAGGTGACATCAAAGGATTCTTTGATAATATTGACCACCATATTTTAATAAACATTCTTCGCAAAAGAATAAAGGACGAAAAGTTTATTAATCTAATATGGAAGTTCTTAAAAGCTGGCTATCTTGAGGATTGGAAATTTCACCAAACATACAGTGGAACCCCACAAGGTGGGATAATCAGCCCAATATTATCTAATATCTATTTAAACGAATTGGACATTTATATCGAGGAATATAAAGCTTCCTTCGATAAAGGAACCAAAAGAGCAGCTAATAAGGAGTACATGAAAATAAGCAAAAAAATACATGAACTCAAGAAAACACTTCACAACGAATGGCAAAATCTTACGGAAGAAAATAGGTTTAATTACAAACAGGAAATCAAAAACCTGTACAACTTACGAGGTACTATGCGGAGAACGGTTCAGAATGACCCTAATTTCCGAAGAATACAGTACGTAAGATATGCCGATGATTTCCTTATAGGAATTATAGGAAGTAAACAGGACGCCGAAAAGGTTAAGGAAGACCTAACAAGATATCTAAAGGAAAAGCTTAACTTAGAGCTATCACAAGAGAAAACCCTAATTACCCATAACAAGAAGAAAGCACGTTTCTTAGGATATGACATCATGATTTCGCAGGATGAATCCCTCAAAGGAGGTACTTTCAAGGGACAGAAAATTACTCGCAAATCTGCAAAAGGTAAATGCTATCTCAGTCTACCTAGAGAGAAATGGATTAACAAATTATTATCTCTAGGTGCGCTTAGAGTGTCCTTCGGACATATCTGGAAGCCAATACACCGTACCTACTTAAGTAATCTTGAAGATATTGAAATAATCAGTACGTACAACAGCGAAATTGAAGGACTATATAATTATTACAGAATGGCTTTCAATGTTAGCAATCTTCATAGCTATTATTATGTAATGAAATTTAGCTTTCTTAGAACAATGGCTCAGAAATATAAGTCATCGGTAGGTAAAATGGCTAGTAAATACAGAGTTCATAAGGATTTGGGTGTAAAATTTGAAACCAAACAGGGTGTTAAAATCCGACTATTTTATAGCAAAGGTTTTAAATACAACCTATCCGTTTTAAGAGAAGAAGGAATGGATTTTAGAGAGCAAACAGCTATGTACGGTGGAAGGACTAGCTTAGTAGAGCGCCTACTTGCGAATAAATGTGAATGGTGCGGAGCTGAGAACGTACCCATCGAAGTTCACCATGTGAGGAAAATAAAAGACCTTAAAGGCAAAAAGTTATGGGAGCAAAATATGATAGCGAGAAGAAGAAAAACCATGACACTGTGTAAAGAGTGCCATGTAGACTTACACGCTGGAAGACTAGATTGACAAATGGAGAGCCGTATACATCGAGAGGTGTACGTACGGTTCGGAGGAGAGCGTTTGGAAACCTATCATAGCAATATGACAAGGCGCTGGGCGCTTATCCTACTAATAGTATTTTGACCGATTATGTGCAGTAAACAATGAAGAAAAAACCACTCATAGTATTTACATATGAGTGGAACAAATTTAACTAGTCAGCTATCTAATAGGAATTAACAACGCTATTCATTTGGATTTATAATAGCTAACACTTGATGATCTTCCCAAATGCCGTTAATTTTAACATTTTTTATTGCTATTCCTTCTTTATGAAAACCAGCTTTTTCTAAAACTCTTATTGATCCGATGTTATGTGGCATTACTCCAGCTTCTATTCTATGTAAGTTAAGGGTTTCAAAAGCATAATTGACGATTAACTTAGCTGCTTCTGTGGTAAAACCGTTGCCGTTATGTTCTTGATCTAAGTCATATCCAATGAAAGCCCTTTGTTGAGGTCCACGCATAACTTGGAATAAGCTGATAGTGCCAATGAGTTTATGATCATTTACTTTATAGATGCCAAAATAGTATTCAATATCTTTTTGTTTGTTTTGTTCCCATTTTACTATTAATTCTTGCTGTGCTTCTAAAGACCAGTAAGTAGTAGGACGAGTCATTGAATATTTCTCAAGAAATGAGCGATTTTTATTTCGCAAAAGTAGTAATTCGTCAGCATCCGAGAGAATAAAAGGTCTAAGATAAATATTTTCACTTTTAAGCATCTAATCTTCCTTTCACTATTTAATACATTACATTATATCAGAAAGAAAAAACGTTTTTTGAAAGGAAAAAATATTTCATAAAATCAATTTATACGCAGTGCGAGCTTAAAGTGAACTAAATGATAGATGTGTATAAAAAAACAAAGTCCAAGAGGATTTGGGAAATGGACTTTTTTCTTAGAAAATTATTTATTTTCAGGTGTTTGTAAGTGTAGTGGCGGTGGGATTAACCAACCTTTTTCCTTGTTAAGTTTTAAGAATTTTGCACCTAGAAGAGTTTTTGCTGTGTGAAATTGACCGAACATTAAGGCGATATCTTCACGAATGTATTGTCCAATTATTTGGCTACATGCTACAAGACCAGCAGCAATATCTTTTGAAATTGAAGCACTAATTTCAGGGTCTGCAAATCTTGCTCCTACAGGGATACTTTCGAGATCAGCAGTTGGACGATCTGGGGGTGTAGGAGGGAGTCCTACTCCCTTTACTTTCAGAAGCTCTTCGGTTTGGCTAATTTCCTGTTTCAAACCTTGAATTGCCTCTTCAATAAGTTTTTTGAGGTCATCATCACCTGTGTGATTAGCAAAGATTTGGTAGCCAGCATGAAGACCTTTAGCTACAGATAAGTAGCTCCAAGCACCAAAGACTTCACCATAATGCATAGGTTCATTTTGAGGGTTACCGCTTAGAATTCCCATGAAAACACTCCTTAAATTGAAAGACATTATTAGCTTTCTCCTTTTTGTTGGATATTCATATCCACAAGGATTAGTTTTCAACGGTAATTAAAAAATATACCAAAATTTGTTTGCGTAGAAATTAATAAACACAAGGTAGGTTCTGTTGAGTAAGAAAATAAAAAAGCCAGGATTTCTCCTGACTATACCCACTTCTATTTTAACACGGGAGGGATCCATTTGGTGGGAAAACAATTAACATTTAAGCTTCCTGAAATAGATAGAGAAGCTACGCAGCAAAACGTTGAAGAAGCGATTGAAACTTATCGCATATATTTACTCACTGTTCCAGAAGAAAAACTTCCTAAGATAACGGCTACATATTCCCTTGTTCCACCATCAAACACCAATGGATTTCATTCAACAACTGAGGATATAGCCATACAAAGGGCAGATGAAGAACGTGAGCGTATCGAATATGTAGAATGGTTTCGAAAGGCAGTAAATAGATTATCACCCAAGGAACGGGAAGCTTTATTCATCAGATATTTAGGCGAAGAAGAAGCTTACGATTATGAAGTCTATAACCAACTAGGCATGAGTGAATCATATTACCATCGTAAATTTAAACCGATTGCCCTGGTAATATCGTTCAAATAACAGGCCAAGGTACAACTAATAACCCTTTATTGTTTGGACCAAACCCAATGTATACACTCAATTTAAACGGTGTAATGAATAATAAGACTATTTCAGTCGTTATCACTGGAAATAACAACACATTCGTTGCTTCTACCACACAACTAGGGAATGGTGAATTAGTGGTTGAGGATTGTCCTACACCTTAAAAGAATCCAGTTCCTATTTATTTTCAACCAAATTGAAGGTTAGATTTATCATCACGTGATCGTTTTATTCAAGAGATAGGGAATTTGGAACAAGCCGTAACAAATTGCAGTTTCATAAGATGCTGTTCAGCTTGAAAGACTGTTGAAATTAGTAATAATAAAGAGATTATTTTAGAATTTCAATTAGTTAAATTCCTTGATCTTAGCAGTGTAACTGCTAAGACAATTACCAATGTAACTGCAATTGAGATACCTGCGGTAGGAATTGAAGGGATAGTGATCTTATCTTTCACCGAATTAGAAAGATAAGAAAGTTTGAAGGGACCGATAAATAATTCAATATATATGTTAAACACACCTTTTTTAAACAGGTGTGTTTTTATGTAATTGGATCAACGAACAGAATGATAGACCTCGGTTTCTAGCACTTAGAAATATTTACATTTACTGAGCCTTTGTTAAGAGTGCAAGCTGCTATTCAACTGCATCAAAGTTTTTAACGAGACAATGACTGATTACTGAGAAATCCTTGATACTCTGATATAGGAGTGTCTACTTTGTATAAAGTATGGAATATTCAGAAAAATATATTCAAAACTAATTAAACATACTATATAATGAAACAAAAATATATAAAATGTAAGTCTACTAAAGGGATGGATGAAAAATGAAGGTAAGTTTATTTGCAACATGCCTTGTTGATTTGTTTCAGAGCAATGTGGGAAAAGCGACGGTTGAGCTGCTTGAAAAATTAGGATGTGAGATTGATTTTCCGGAATCTCAAGTTTGCTGCGGTCAGCCATCTTATAATAGCGGCTATATAAAAGAATCCAAAGAAGCAATGAAACGAATGATTGAAACCTTTGCAGATGCGGATTATGTCGTTTCACCATCTGGATCTTGCGCATATATGTTCCATGAATACCCGCGTATTTTTAAAGATGATCCTATTTGGGAACATAGAGCAAGGGAACTAGCTGAAAAAACATATGAACTAACACAATTCATAGTGGATGTATTAAAGGTCGAGGATGTTGGAGCTAGATTTGATGGGAGTGCGACTTACCATACGTCGTGCCATATGACGAGATTACTAGGTGTAAAAAAAGCACCGATGATTCTATTAAACAATGTAGAGGGTCTGAGAATGACTGAATTGCCTGGAAAGGAAAAGTGCTGCGGCTTTGGCGGAACATTCTCGGTTAAAATGGCTCAAATATCAGAGCAAATGGTAGATGAAAAAGTCACACATATTGAAGAAACACAAGCGGATTATTTAATTGGGGCTGATGCTGGATGCTTAATGAATATTGGCGGGAGAATTGATAGAAAAGGAAAACCGATAAAGGTTCTCCATATTGCTGAAGTATTAAATAGCCGTTAATGTGCATTTAAATGAGTAAATGATATTGGGGGAATCGTGTATGCCGATGAAAATAGGTTCAGAAGAATTTAAGAACCGTGTGGATAAAGGAATCCATGATTCATTTATGCGTGGTGCTGTCGCGAGTGCACAGGATGGGATCGGACAGAGAAGGCAGGAAGCGGCTGATGAACTTGGCAACTGGGAGGAATGGCGTTCCCATGGAGAGGAAATACGGCAGCATGTGTTAGCACACTTGGACTATTACTTAGAGCAATTAAGCGAAAATATAGCAAGATGTGGAGGGCACGTCTTTTTTGCTCGAACGAAGGAAGAAGCAAATGATTATATACGAGAAGTAGCCCAAAAGAAAAAAGCGAAGAAAGTTGTCAAATCAAAATCGATGGTGACAGAAGAGATAAATTTAAATTCAGTCCTGGAAAATGCCGGCTGTGAAGTAGTCGAAACAGATCTTGGAGAATACATCCTCCAAATTGATGATCATGATCCGCCTTCACATATTATTGCACCAGCTTTACATAAAAATAAAGAACAAGTTCAAGAGGTATTTACAAAAAAACTTGGTTATAAAAAGTCAGCTAAGCCTGAGGAACTTGCATGGCATGCCCGTAAAATGCTGAGAAAGGAATATTTAATTGCAGATATTGGTATTACAGGCTGTAATTTTGCTGTGGCTGAAACAGGTTCCATCTGTTTAGTAACAAATGAGGGAAATGCAGATTTAGTTACTGCTTTGCCCAAAACACTAATTACGGTTATGGGGATGGAACGAATTGTTCCAACCTTTGAAGAAATGGAAGTTCTCGTCTCTCTTTTAACTAGGAGTGCGGTCGGTCAAAAATTAACAAGCTATATCACCTTGTTTACAGGACCAAAAGCAGAAATGGAAGTCGATGGACCTGAAGATTTTCATCTAGTCATTTTAGATAATGGCAGATCCAATATTCTTGGCGGGGAATTTCAATCCATCTTGCAGTGTATTCGCTGTGCTGCTTGTGTAAATGTCTGTCCTGTCTATCGCCATGTAGGCGGCCATTCCTATGGTTCGATTTATTCAGGTCCTATTGGTGCCGTTCTCTCTCCTTTATTAGGAGGCTATGACGATTACAAAGAACTCCCTTATGCATCAACACTTTGCGGGGCATGTACAGAGGTCTGTCCAGTGAAAATCCCTTTGCATCAGCTCCTTCATAAACATCGTGAAGTTATTGTTGAAAGAGAAGGAAAAGCACCAATATCTGAAAAGCTGGCAATGAAGGCATTTGGCTTAGGGGCTGCATCACCAGCTTTATATAAAATTGGCTCCAAAATTGCACCGGCGGCTATGAATCCTTTTACCATAGGAGACAAGATTTCAAGCGGTCCAGGACCATTAAAAGCATGGACAGAAATTCGTGAATTCCCTGCGCCAAATAAAGAAAGATTTAGGGATTGGTTCAAAAATCGTGCAAAGGAGGATTATTAATGATTTCGAATATGATACAAAATCGCGATGAATTTTTGAATCAAATTGCTGATCGGCTTGGACGAAAGCGAATCTCCTCTACGATAGTGAGACCGCAGTGGAAATATCGCCCTCAAAAAGAAGTATTAAAAAATGCCACACAGGACGAATTATTGGATGTGTTAAAGGAACAATGTAAGAAAATCCATACAAGTTTTTGCATTACTGCTCTTAAAAATTTACCTGCTGTCTTAAAAGATGTTGTATCAGGATATGGCGGCGGTCCCATTGTTACTTGGAAGGATAAACGTTTTTCCCAGTGGGGATTAGATACTTTTCTAAAAGAGGAATGGGAAAGCTATGAGTGGAATCCCACAAAGGACGAGGAAAACATTAAAATAGCCGAAAAAGCGAATATAGGTATTACCATTAGTGAAATTACACTTGCAGAATCCGGAACAGTCGTTTTATTTACGGATAAAAACAAAGGCAGAACGGTAAGCTTTTTACCTTCGGCATACATTGCTCTCATCCCAAAAAGTTCAATCGTTCCGCGGATTACACAAGCAGCTGTGAAAATGAGAGAAATCTATCATACTACAGGTCAGGTTTCATCCTGTATTAATTTTATTACTGGACCAAGCAATTCAGCGGATATTGAACTGAAATTAGTTGTTGGCGTTCATGGGCCTGTTAAGGCGTATTATATTGTAATTAATGATCTCTAATTATAGATATTTAATTGAAGGGGATGGGTGTCTTTAGACCTATTTGTAGATTCAGCAGATATAAAATATATTAAATCTGTACAAATGTTGTTGATTTAGATAGAATAACAACAAATTCATTCCACCCCTCAGTCTAGTTACTGAGGGTTTTCTTAATAAAAGAAAGAGATGATGACATTGGGAAAACTTTATGCAATTGGTGAGGTATTAATAGATTTTGTTCCATTACAAAAAGGGCTGCCTCTTAAAGATGTGATTTCCTTTGAAAAAGCCCCAGGAGGAGCACCAGCAAATGTAGCTGCAGCTGTGGCAAAATACGGAGGACAGTCTTCGATGATTACAAAAGTAGGCGAGGATCCATTTGGTGATTTTTTAATAGAGAAGCTAGAAAGTTCAGGTGTGGAAATAGATAGAATACGAAGGACAAATGAAGCAAAAACAGGGGTAGCTTTCGTATCATTGAAAGAAGATGGGGAAAGAGATTTTTCTTTTTATCGTCATCCTTCAGCAGATTTGCTTTTACAAGAAAAAGAAATTGATTCGAAATGGTTTGAGCAGGGGGACATTCTTCATTTCTGTTCAGTTGACTTGGTGGAAAGTCCGATAAAGCAGGCTCATAAAAAAGCGATAAATGCAGTCATTGATGCGAATGGTTTAGTCAGTTTTGATCCCAATGTCCGGCTCTCCTTATGGGATAACCCTGAAGCATGCCGAAGTGCGATCATTGAGTTTATTCCCCATGCTCATTTAGTGAAAATATCTGTTGAAGAGCTAGAATTTATTACAAACAAATCCAAAATGGATGAAGCCATTCAATCAATCTTTATTGGGAATGTAAAGGCAGTGATATATACAAAGGGAGCTGCAGGTGCTGATCTATACATAAGGGAATACAAATATGAATCAATAGGATACCCTGTAGAAGTAGTTGATACAACGGGGGCAGGGGATGCGTTTATTGGTGGAGTTTTATATAAGCTACTAGAAATGAGAGCATGCCCATCAACTTTGGAGGTAATTCTCCAAGAAAATCATGCTGAAATCCTATCATTTGCGAATGGAAGCGGTGCTTTAACTACAACTGGAAGAGGAGCCATTTCCTCTTTGCCAACAAAAGCGGCAATTTCAGAATTAATAAACGTATAAGATTCATAAATATTATATTTATTACTGATTCTAAAATGAATGAACAACAATTAGAAGAAAGGGGATAAAAGTCAAAATATCAAAGCGTTTAAATTGTTATTAATTTACCGTATATTGGAATTTTGTGAAAAAATGAGCATTTTTCTTCCTATTTACACTATCTGCATAGTAGAATATTAGTGTCAATCGACATTAATCGACATGTGGAGGAGAAGAAATTGTTCAGACTAAGGAAACAGCGAAATAGTGGTAATAAATGGTTAGGATCAATGTCAGTATCGAAAAACCATATCCTTATCTCTCCAACCCCAATGGTAAAAGAAAAGCTTTCTATGATTCATTTAGAGGAGAAAGATTTAGAAATCATTGCAAGTATTCAGCCATTAGTAGAAAAGTACGTTGACAAAGTTGTGGATGAGTTTTATAAGACAATTTTACAAGTAGAAGAGCTGCGGACGATCATTGAAATGCACAGTAGTGTTGATCGTTTACGACAAACTCTTCGAACTCATCTAATTGATTTATTTGAAGGCAGGGTCGATTCTGCATTTTACGAAAAGCGTATCAGAGTAGCAAAGATACATTATCGAATTGGGCTAAAGCCTGCATGGTATATGGGTGCATTTCAAAATCTGCAAAATGCCTTATTTCAAAATATAATGGAAGAAGTGCAGGACTTAGGAGAATTACAGAAAATTTGGACGGCTGTTTCCAAGGTCTTAAGTTTAGAGCAACAACTTGTATTAGAAGCATACAATGAAGAAACTGAACAAAAAATACAGTCTACTTTCACAGATGGACAGAAGGATTTACAGCAAAAAATTTTTCATGTCAGTCAAACTCTAGTTGCTGTTTCAGAAGAAACGCATGCTTCTGTAGCTTCTTTAATAACTAATAGTAAAGATGTAAGTGAATTAGTGCAGAACAGCTACACTCAAGCGAAGACAATCCAAAGACAAGTGAAAGAAGGACAAAATACACTTCTTACATTATTGGAGAATGTTAATCAAATTAAAAAGGAGATTCGCTTAATGAGAGAAACGGTTTCTCATTTAGCACGTTCATCTGAAAAAATTACTGAAGTAGTCCGTCTTGTTCATATCATTGCAGACCAGACCAATTTACTTGCCTTAAATTCTGGAATTGAAGCAGCAAGGGCAGGGGAATATGGGAAAGGATTCGCTGTAGTTGCACAGGAAGTTAAGAAATTGGCAGAAAAAACAAAAAGCTCGATAGCAGATATCCAATCATTAATCGATACTTCGCAAACCTATACAGCTAAAGTGACAAATACTTTAATAAAAGTCGAAGATGCAGTTCGTATAGGAGGAGATGTATCCAAATTAACGGATGAAAATTTCCAGACAATCCGTTTATCTATTGAAGGAAATGAAATGAACTTGAATAGAATGGAAAGCCAAATGGAGAATTTAGTAAAAGTTATTGAAGAAGTAGACAAATCTACAACACAGGTTGCCTCATCGGCGGAGTCTCTAAACAAAGTTATGAATTTAACGAAGTAATACGAAACAATCAGATATAAAATTTGTTAAATATAAAAAATAAGGAGTGCAGGGAAATCCTGCGCTCCTATTATATTTCATTAAGCAGATTCATGATATGGAAACAAAAGAGTATTTAAGTAATAAAAAACAGGGAATAATTCCCTGTTTGCTATAAGGAGCAAGATTGTTGCGGTCTCTTTGGTCTTCTTACTAATTCACCACCACAATTCGGACAGATATTTTTCATTTCTTCTGTACAAGGCAAGCAAAAGGTACATTCATGTACACAAATAAAAGCTATTGAATCTTTCTCAATTGGAGACGTACAACGCTCACATTCTTTTCTCATTTCTAAAGCCATTTTAATAATCCCACCCTTGAATAATAGTTATGATTGTCTATTTTACTTCAAGGAAAAATATTGAAAAGGTGCAGATTTCGAAAAAATTAGAAGGACAGATCTAAAAGATGATGACTATTAGCTACTTAATAAGCAATCAATTAATCAAGGAGGGAATATAGTGAAAGTTTATAAACTCTAACTTTTAACGAGACAAAAGATAGATAATGTTTTACAGTTAACTTATTAAGTGAACTTAAAAAAGCAGTGAAATACTTCACTACTTAACCTTAAAATCCATAAATCTTATTTGAGCTTATTTTGAACAACGGAGGGCATATCATTCAGTTGCACCTCTTCCCAAGATTTCACATAAGTTCTTTTGGTATCAACTTTTAAGTATGCGCCTTCCCGTAATTGTTTACTGGCAGTGAAAGTAATCTTTATTTTCTTGCCATCTTCATTAATTCCTTCTAAGGCATATTCGTATGTTGATTGATTTATTTTTTTTCCAGTATGATCAATCTTTACGAAAACATCCTTTTGAGGGATAAAAGGGTTTAACATATCTGCAAGTTCGTTCTTAACCAAAAGAGACATAGACAAAACAATTATAACTGCAACAACCAAAAATCCAATTGTTATCTTTAATACTCTCATTTTCTAGAAATCCTCCTCATCTTTTTTAACATTTTACAAGGAATAGAAAATAATATCCTTCGATTATGGTTACATATTAAAAAATGAAGTGACAATATTGTCACTTTCTAAGTAAAAATGTTAAATATTTGTTGAAAATTGGAGTATGATACAAAAGGTAGGGTTCGTATCATTTATTAATGCTATTATTTTTATATCTTGAGAAAAGGGGATATAAAATGGGCATTAATTTTGTTAAAGTTGAAGTTTTATTTATCAGAAGAGTTTATTGTGCAGCTAAGGAATAAATTAAATGAAATTGGTGTTTTAACAGAAGGGAAATATGACAATGTTATTTACTATACAATAGTTAATGGTTATTGGAGACCATTAGAAGGATCAACTCCATTTGATTGGAGAAACAGGGAAAATTTCTTTTTGTACAGAATGTAAAATGGAATTTAGGTGCCCGAATAAGGATATAGAACTTGTGAAGAAAATAATCAAGGATGTACATCCATATGAGGTACCATTAATTAATGTACTACCATTATTGTAAAAGGATGTAAGGAAATAAAAGATAATTAAAGATCAATATTTTGACAGGTACAAATGACTTGATTATAATTAACATGTAAACAGTTGATATATCAACTAATAAGGATGATGCAATTGAAATACATACCATTGGATAATATTGGGGTCTTTATTCATACGATTGATTTAGAAATCACAAACTATGTAAATAATCGTCTAGCTTCTTTTAAGTTAACTTCCGAGCAAAATTTAGTTATGGCGCTTTTATGGGAGCAAGAAGGAATTTCCCAAAATGAAATTTCGTCAAAATTAAATAAGGATAAAGCTAGTATAGCAAGGATGGTTTCGACTCTTGAAAAAAAAGGTTATCTTCGCAGAGTAGTATGTCCAAGTGACCGACGCTCAGTTGAAATATATTTAACAGCAGAAGGAAGAAAACTTGGAGCAGAAGTTATTCCAATTAATAAGGAAATCCTTCAAGTGATTACAAGAGGGATGACGATTGAGGAAATTTCTGAACTACATACCCTTCTCATAAAAATTCGTGATAATGTAAATCAATTATAGACTGTTGGTGTAGCAACTGCATGAGGTTGATGTATCAAATGATATTAAATAAACTGGAGGTATAATTCTATGAAAATTGTTGCAATTGTTGGTAGTATCCGAAAAGAATCATATAATTTGAAACTTGCTAAGTATGTGAAGGAAAGATATAAAAACTCTTTTGAGTTGGAGATCCTACCTATTGCAGATCTTCCTCATTATGACCAAGATATTGAATTGAATCCCCCTGCCGTTGTTATAGAATTTAAAAGGAAAGTAGCAGAGGCAGATGCTGTTCTATGGGTGACACCTGAATATAATTATTCCATTCCAGGTGTATTAAAAAATGCAATAGATTGGTTATCACGTGTCGAAAAAGTCATGATTGGGAAACCATCTTGGATCATGGGTGCGACAATGGGAGCTCTAGGTACAGTAAGGGCTCAGCAGCATTTGCGTGATATTCTATTTTGCCCAGGTGTTGGTTCACCGCTTTTACCAGGAAATGAAGTGTATGTTGGTGTTATTCATGAAAAGATGGACGAATCAGGCAATCTTACACATGAGCCTACGGTTAAATTTCTAGATATGGTTGCTGATAATTTTATGAGCTGGTTAAATCAACAGCAAAAATAAATAAAAAATACTCCCTGTCTAAGCGATAACAGGGAGTATTTTCTATTTAATATATCTATCGACAAATCCCCAAATAATATGCCAATATTTTTCAGGATCTACTTTTTCAGCTTCTCCATGGCCAGCGCCTAGAATAATTAATTAATCCTTATGATACCAAACTTTTTCACATAAACAACCCTTTCATTTAAACCCATTCTTACTATGATTATTTCATTTTAGTAAAAAAGGGAAAAAACAATAAAGCTTGAAGAATTCTTCAAGCTTTGGGTCATTTAAATTGGATTATTCTTTTTTCTTGTTTTTGTCATCTTTATCATCTTTTTTCTTATCAGGCATTGAACGATAAAATTGCGTATTCATACTGCCTTGAACAATATTTTCTAAGAAGAATTCACTGATAAGTTTTAAATAATCCTCGTCATCGAACATTTTTTTATTTTGTAATTCCATTTCTGCTAATCCTTCATAGGTGGAAAGAAGAGCATATGTATGATCTTGTCCAGTAATAGGGGTTAATATGTCTACCTTGTGGTCAAATTTTTCGTTTCGAAAGTTCTTTATTGCTGTTAAATTTTCTAACCCTTCGTTGAATTTATCCTGTTTCAATTGAAATGTTTGGTACACATATACTGTCAATTAAAGCCCTCCCGATTATGAATATACTCTCTTCTTAGTATCTCCATTTCTTATTTTTTATAATCTGCAAACGCTGTTAACGCAGGACAGATGAAAGTAAATATTAGTGATGCTTTTTCTGTAAGGTTGAAGAAGCAAAGGAAATTCTTCCCCAATCAAAAGATAATGTATACAAGTGGTGACCTGATGCTTTAATTGCCATGAATGAGGGAAATAAGAACAAATCTGCTGAATTTAAGTCCTGGCTAAAGGATCCTAAATTTGTGAAGTATCTTAAGAAAAAGTGTTGATTGTAGGGAATTGTCCAAGCAATTTGTTTGATTTGAAATAATATAGTATGGAAGATCTCCTCCTTAAGGTCTGTGGTCTACCTTTGAAACCGTTCATCATGATTTAGATGATGAGCGGCTTTTTTCATTTTCATTCTGGAGGATCTGTCTCAAAAGTCTTAGAAATATGGTAAAATATATAAAATATTTCTAAAACAGCATGAAATGAGGAACAATAATGAAGATCACTGTAAGAAAAAAGTTAATTTTTGGATTTTTATTCGTGCTATTGTTATTTGCAATTGTTGCAGGCATTTCAAATGTTCAACTTAAAAAAGTAAATGAGTGAGGAATTAGCAGCAGGTGCTGAACAAAGTGCAAATGCTTCAGAGCAGGTAGCTCAGATTACTCAGCAAAATGCAGCCAGTATAGAAAGGCAAATTTCCGGTTTTCAAGAAACAACAAACTCTATCCACCAGATGAATATAAGTATACAAGAAATAACAAAAAGCAGTATAGAAATGAAGGATGTCACAGAAAAAGCAAATCTTCTTACAATCGATGGAGAGAAATCTGTTGGAAATATAGTTAAGCAATTAAACGAAGTGAATAAATCCGTCGAAAGTGCAGCTAAAGCCATCCATTTACTTGAAAGTCGTTCAATAGAGATTCGTAATATTATAGGAATGATTACAAATATTGCGGAACAGACCAATCTATTAGCATTGAATGCGGCTATTGAAGCGGCTAGGGCAGGAGTACATGGAAAAGGTTTTGCTGTAGTTGCTGATGAAGTGCGTAAACTTGCAGAGGAATCAAGGATTTCGGCAGAGCAGATTCAGAATATGATTGAAATGATCCAACTAGAGACAAATCAGGCTGTCCATGCAATGAACGAAAGCAATAATCATGTATTGGTTGTACTTGAAGATTCGAGGAAAACAAGGAGCGCTTTCTCGGAAATAGCTGAAACTATGGAGGAAACGACAGGGAAAGTAACCAATGTATCTATTCTTCTTGAGAAATTATCAGATCTTTCTGTTCAAATTACGAAAGTGATATCAAATGTTAAAGATATTTCCGAACAGAACATTATTGCTATGGAGGAAGCATCTGCTGCTACGGAGGAGCAATTGGCAACGATGGAAGAAGTTTCTGCTTTATCTTCATCGCTTGCAAAGATCGCAGCAGAAATGCAGTTCGCCGCATCAAAGTTTAAACTATAATAATTATGGATAAAAAAGGTAATTCTATGTGACTTAAAGGAAGTACTAGCATGATGCTAGTACTTTTTACATTTTTCGGCAGATACTTACTCTTTTTTCTTACCATTTTTGTCAAAGAAGGTCTGTTTAAGCATTTGATGACCTAATACGGCTACACCTGCAGCAATGATTCCATTAATGAGCCCTATGAAGGAAAATCCAAACGCAAAACTTCCGATGAGGATAGAGACTAGCAAAATGACCCAGATAATCATCCAATTAGGGATAGCTGGTGTTTGTTTTAAAGCGAATCCAAGCACCCATAGAGCGGGAACGAGCATTAGGTAATTTTGGTTTAAATAAGATAGTAAATCCAACGTGTTCACCTCCTTGCTTGTTTCCTACTATTCTATGAAAATTGGAAGTTTTTGTTTGTTTCTTTATCCAAGGTTACCCGACACATACAAATAAATCTGCTTTTATCATGTCCTTTTCTCTTCTTTACTTATATATAAAGGGTGAGGGGAGGTGAAAAACATGGCACAAGCTTTGATGGTTGACTCAAAAATTCGACTAAGCTTTGAAACAGGTTTGAATGACAAAGGTGAACCTGTTTATAAGTCGAAAACAATCGGGAATGTAAAGAAAACGGCAAGTGCAGATCAAATTCATGAAACAGCTCAAGCACTTGCCTCTCTCTGCAATGACCCACTTGTAACAGTTGTAAGGAATGACAGTTTTGATATTGTTGGGTAATAGCGATGAATTCTGCGAGTAAGAACAAATATTTAAGAGGAGGTGAAATCATGGCAAAATCATTAGAATTATCTTTCTTAACAGAGAACGGGAAATTATCCAAGCTTTCAATCGATAACCCAAAGGAACCAATCAATCCGGCTGCAGTTAAGCAAGCCATGGAACAAATAATTTCTGCAAATATTATTCAAACCGTGAATGGGGACTTAGTTGCCTCTGAAGGTGTAAGAGTCATTGAAAGGAATGTCACAGATTACAAATTAGTATAAGCATCACTGGGCTGTTCATGTGTATGAACGGCCCTTTTCAAATAGTTGAAGAAAGGAGTTTGGAGGATGGAAGAGTTAATCCCGTTCATTAGCGAAGTTGGCTTTCCGATTATTGTGACGCTCTTTTTGCTGCACCGAATTGAGGCAAAATTGGACGTAGTGGTTACATCAATTCAAAGCCTTCCCGAACGACTGAAAGAATAGATAACAAGACTACCATTATCACTTGTAAGATTGACTTATTTTTCTAATAGTGTTAAATTTAATGTAGCCGTTATGCATCGTATTATATTTTTGCAAGCCGATTTTTCCAAAGATTTAATCGTTTGGATGAGTAATGATGAGTAAAAGTTATAATCGTTGTGAATGGTGAATTAACACATGGCTAGTTATTGCCAATAGGAGGATTTTTTCTTATGAAAAACGGTAAAGTTAAATGGTTTAACGCTGAAAAAGGTTTCGGATTCATCGAAGCTGAAGATGGAAACGACGTATTTGTACATTACTCTGCTATCCAAACTGAAGGTTTCAAATCTTTAGAAGAAGGCCAAGAAGTATCTTTCGAAGTTGTTGAAGGTGCTCGTGGACCACAAGCTGCTAACGTAACTAAACTATAATTGACAAACTAATAATGAAACAGTCCTGTTCTATTGGCGGGACTGTTTTTTTATTTATCTGCGCATTAATTTTGGTGGAATATTTACAGCTAACATTGGATTTCATAGAAAAGTTCTGCAAAAGGTGCATTCAAATGATAAATTTCAGGAAATTGAAGAAGGGCAAAGTCCCCTGCATCCCCGTGATCTGCACTAATCGAACCAGGCACCTAAAGGGTGTCTTATTTTTTCCTCTAAAAGAAGAAATCTCATAAATGATGAATTTTGATATAATGATTGATAAGAGCAAGTAAGGAGATGAGAATGGAATGAAATTTATTCATACGGCTGACTGGCATTTAGGTAAGCTTGTTCATGGCCTATATATGACAGAAGATCAGCGGTACTTTCTAAATAAATTTGTTGAGTTAGTAGAGGAAGAGCAGCCAGACGCAGTTGTTATCGCGGGAGACTTATATGATCGCTCAGTTCCGCCGACAGATGCTGTCGAACTGCTCAACGAAATTCTATTTAAAATAAATGTAGAATTAAAGACGCCTATTGTTGCTATTGGGGGCAATCATGATAGTGCAGAGAGACTATCATTCGGAAGTTCGTGGTACAAGCAAAGTCAA
The DNA here is from genome assembly GCF_006704205.1 of Cytobacillus solani. NCBI lineage: Bacteria > Bacillati > Bacillota > Bacilli > Caryophanales > Bacillaceae > Cytobacillus > Cytobacillus solani. Next base: position 4,739,643 of record NZ_CP041305.1, on the reverse strand, counting down.
TTCTTTTTAACTGGCAAGCTTGAAATGGACATTCAGCCGATACATATACATGGTGTGAATTTTTACCTTGTCCCATATGCAGAACCAGGTATGGTTAGACATCTATTAAATGATGAATCTATTCATTCGCACCAAGATGCAATGAAAGCTGTCATTGGAAAAATAGAACAACATTTGAACCCTAATGAGCCGAATGTTTTTGTTGGACATGCCTTTGTCCTTGGAGGTCAAACGAGTGATTCAGAGCGAACATTATCTGTTGGAGGCTCTGGTTGCGTGGGGTCAGAATTATTTGAGCCATTTTCCTATACAGCATTAGGACATTTGCATAGTCCGGATGCGATTAAGCACCCAACGGTCCGCTATTCAGGTTCCCTCTTAAAATATTCCTTCTCAGAAGCCAAACAAGAGAAATCAATTTCGATTATTGAAATGAAGGACAATGGCCAATTTGATTTACGCATCCGTTCTATTACTCCGAAGAATGATTTACGGGAGCTTGAAGGTCATCTGGATGAGCTGATGGATCCAAGTATTTACGAGAAACAAAATGTGAATGATTACTTGAAAATTATTTTACATGATGAAGGGGCGTTAATTGATCCAATAAATAAGCTGCGTCAAATCTATCCGAATGTGCTGCATCTTGAACGGAAAATAGCCATGACGGATATGAAGAAAAAGCAGTCTTTTTCCTCAGTAAAGGAAGACAAGAAGTCCGAGCTTGAGCTGTTTAAACAATTTTATGAGGAGATGACGACTTCGGAATTTACAGATGAAAAAAATATAGTTATGGCTGAAGTAATCGAGAAAACGTTAAAGGAGGAAGCCGGAAGATGAAACCGTTAAAATTAACGATGCAAGCATTCGGCCCGTATGCTGGATGCGAGCATATCGATTTTACGAAGCTTGGCAGCCGGACAATGTTCGTTATATCAGGTAAAACCGGTTCAGGGAAAACAACCATTTTTGACGGGATCAGCTATGCGATTTATGGGAAGGCAAGTGGAGAAGATCGAAACGGACCTGATCTTCGAAGCCAGTTTGCTAAAGATGAAACAGTGACAGAGGTGTCATTAGAATTTACATTAAGAAACAAAACCTATTTCATTACGAGATCTCCGCAGCAGGAAAAGAAAAAAGCACGTGGAGATGGATTTACAACAATAGGTGCAAAGGCAGAGTTATATGTATATGACACAGATGGAAATAGACAGCTACTTGCCGCTAATGTTCGTGATGTGGATGAAAAAGTAAAAGAAATTATGATTATTGACAGTAATCAATTTAGACAAATATTAATGATACCTCAAGGGGAGTTCCGAAAGCTGCTCACATCTGAAAGTAAGGATAAGGAAGTGATTCTGCAGCGACTTTTCCACACACAAATCTATAAACGGATTGAAGAAAAATTAAAGGAAGATGCAGTTGTACTCAGAAAAATGGTAGAAAAGCAAGTGGAGCATCGGAACCAGGCCATCCAAAATATCCATGTACTTTATAATGAAGAGCTAAAAGGATATCAAGCTGCTGGCAGTTTAAATGATCATCTTATTATGCCATTATTACAGACAGAAATTAGCAAAATGTCAGAGGAGCTTGAGAAACTTGCAGATTACTTAAAGATAAAGCAAGAGGAAAGAAATGCTCTTCAGCAAAAGCTATATGAAGAAGAAGCAATTGCTAAACAGTTAAAGGCAAAGGATGATTTGCAAAGCAGGAAGGAAGAACTTGAAAAGGAAATAGAAAAATACTCTCACATCGAAGTGCAAATCAATCTCGCTCAAAAAGCTGCAGTCCTTGCACAGCAGGAAGAACTTTGCCATCACTTGAAAAAAGAAGTAGATGCAGCAAATCGTGAGCTTTCCATATTAAAGGAGGAAATTTCTCATCTTACTATCCAGCTCAAAGAGCAGGAAGAGAAATGGGAAGCTGAAAAAGAACGTGAGCTAGAAAGAACGGCAATTGGCGAGCAAATTAGTTATTTGAATAATTTAAAGTCAGATATTCAATCTTTTGCAAGTGTTCAAAAGGAAGTGCAGGAACTAGGAAGGGAGCTTGAAAATTGTTCAAGGGAGAAGTCAGCATTAGAAGAAATGGAAAAAAGGATTGACAAAAACATTCTGGCCTTAAAAGAAGAAAAGCAGGAGATCGATCATAATCAGTTAAAGTTAGTAGAAGTCTCACACAAGCTAGAAAAGTTAGCTGGAGAAATTTCACTTATTATTAAATTTGAGGACCAAAAATTCCGATTAGAACAGGCAACTAGTCAATTTGAAAAGAAAAAAAAGTTTTTGGCTAATGCTGTTGCAAGGTTAGCTGATGCCAAGAGTATGACTTTGGAAGTGGAACAAAAATGGCTTCATGGACAAGCTAGTTTACTTGCGAGTAAGCTACAGGATGGGGAAGCATGTCCCGTATGCGGCTCTGAACATCATCCAAAAATTGTAACTACAGCAGCTGAAATTCCAAATGAAAAAGACATTAAAATGGCCAAACAGCAATATGATGAAATTGAAAAGGAAAAGGGCAGTGCTGAAAAAGCTTTTTATGAAGTTCAATCCATTATTCTGTCATTAAAGGAAACGGTAAATAATAGTATCGAAGATATTCAAAGACAGCAGCCCGATTTATCTCCTGCTGATTTTCCAGTATATAAACATACAATCATGTCAAAGCGACAAGAGTTAGAAGCAACACATCTATTGCTGACAAAAAGTGTTGAGCGGCTTTCCATTTGGGCAAAGGAATTACAGACATTCGAACAGGATAAAGAGAAAAATGATAGTGAACTTCAAAAAAAGAATGAGCAGTTAAATGAAACGACCATTCTATATACGGAAAAGAAAACGTATTTAAAACGAATGATGGAAAGCATACCTGAAGACCTCCGCACCATTGATGCTTTTGAAGCGCGTCTAATGGAGTCTGTAAAAAAACAAAATGAATTAATGCATAGATTAGAATCGGCTCAGCGTTTGTATCAGGACAGCAGAGAGAAATTACTATTAGTAAAGACGAAGTATGAAACTATTGAAATGAATACGAAACAAACAAATGAGCAGCTAGTAAAAGAAAGAGCAGCATTCGTTGACCGCATGAAGGAACAAGGCTTTGCAGCTTATGGAGAGTATAATGGTGCAAAAAAATCGGATCAAGAAATCAAGCTGCTGGAGAAAGCATTCATCGAATATCGTGAGGAAGTTCGTTCAGTTAATGATCGCTACAATGAATTGCACGAGCTGTTAGCAAAGATTGAGAAACCAGATATGGATAAGCTAAATGCTGCGTTCACTAATATTGATGTGCAAATTCGATCGCTGCAGGAAACATATACAAATCTATTTATGAAAAAAAGAGATAATGAGGAATTAGAGAGTAAAATAAATCAAATTAATGAAGAAATGAAGGCACTTGAAGAAAAATACAAGGTAATTGGCCATTTGTCAGAGATTGCTAAGGGCCAAAACACATATCGGATTACTTTCGAAAGATTTGTTTTAGCTTCGTTTCTTGACGACATTCTAAATGAAGCAAATAGCAGGCTTAGAAAAATGACGAGTGGAAGATATGAGCTTATCAGGAAAACGGATCGCTCAAAAGGTAATGTTCAAAGTGGTTTAGAATTGCTCGTTTTTGACCAATATACAGGTCAGGAGCGTCATGTGAAAACATTATCTGGCGGTGAAAGCTTTAAGGCTGCACTTGCACTTGCTCTAGGGTTAGCAGACGTAGTGCAACAATATGCTGGAGGCGTCTCACTTGAGACTATGTTTATTGATGAAGGGTTCGGTACCCTTGATCCGGAATCGCTTGATCAGGCTGTTGAAGCATTAATTGATATCCAAAGCAGCGGAAGACTTGTCGGGATTATTTCACATGTACCAGAACTTAAAGAGAGAATTGACGCAAGGCTGGAAGTCGTTGCAGCTCAAACAGGGAGCAGGACAGAATTTCAGTTTTTAACATAATCATTTACAAAGGATAGGATTCTACAATTCTATCCTTTTTTTAGCAGACGATCAGAATTATGGTATCATGATGAAAAATTTACAATAAAAGGATGAATGATGTTGACAAAAAGAGTGGCTTTATCTTGGAGCGGCGGGAAAGACAGCTGTTTGGCACTTGATAAATTGACTAAACAAGGGGTGGAGGTCGCCTGTTTAATAACAACGGTTCCGATTGAAATAGGTAGAACCTTTGGACATGGAGAGAAGATGGAATTGGTTAATCTTCAAGCGAAAGCTTTAGATATTCCGGTAGAATTTATCTCCTGCACCTTTGAAGATTATACAAACAGCTTTGCTAATGCTTTGAAAAGTTATAAACATCAATATCAATTGGATGGGATTGCCTTTGGTGACTTATATTTAGAAGAGCACCGGGAGTGGGGAGAACAATTGGCGAAGGATACATCACTGGAACCAATTTATCCATTATGGGGAAGAAAAGAAGATGCTCTTCACCTTCTAGCTACCTTTGTTCAATCAGGCTATAAGGCGACTGTCATTCGAGTCCGTGAAGATGTGCTTGATATAACATGGCTTGGGAGACAGCTAGATACAGCTTTCATTCATGATATGATGACAAAGGATTGTTGTCCGATGGGGGAATCTGGCGAATACCATACATTTGTTTCAGATGGTCCACTATTTCACGCGAAAATTGAACTTGAACAGCCAGAGATCATCAAGTTTGAAACAACACAAAAATATGAGTTTCAAAAAATTAAGCTAATTCAAAAAGAATAAGAGGGGCATAGCTATATGAGCAAACTATTTGGCCATCAATATGACCTTTTTCCTTTTGAAGTTTTTTCTGTATCTCATTTTTTAATGATTGCTATATTTTTTTGCGGATCTGTAGTTCTCTATAGGTTTCGAGACTCTTTTAGGAAATATGACCAAGAGGCAAGGGGCAGTATGTTTTTTGTCCTTTTCTTATTAGAAACCTTGTATCATTTTTGGTTATATAAGGATGGCTATTGGGATATTTCATTTACTTTACCGCTTCAGCTTTGTTCGCTTAGTCTCGTATTATGTTTAATTTTACTATCAACAAGAGCGCAATTTATTTTTCAGATTGTCTATTTTATCGGTATTACAGGTGCCTTTATGGCCATTTTAACACCTGAATTATTTCTAGGGTTTCCACATTTCCGATTTTTTCAATTTTTCATTACTCATATGTTTATTATTTGGACTTGTCTATATTTTGTGTTCGTCCATAAATTTAAACCGACAAGAAAGGGTCTTTTTGCCTCATTTTTATTTTTGAATGGGAGCGCGGGAGCTGCGTTTATAGCAAATAAGCTTACAGGCGGAAATTATATGTTTCTTGCTCATAAACCAAGCAATGGTTCTTTATTAGATTATTTTGGTCCTTTTCCTTATTATATATTGACATTAGAAGCAGTTGCTTTCTTCCTGTTTTTCCTTCTGCTAATCCCTTTCGCTTTGAAAAATAGAATTTCAAGGAAATTATATGACAAATAACCTTAACGATTGAATTTTTCTTATATAAACGATAATGTGAAGATACATAAGTAAAGCAGGAGTAGGTGGCAGCGATGAAAAGGTTTTTTACAATTGGTATGGCTGGACATATCGATCATGGAAAAACGACGTTAACAAAAGCTTTAACAAATGTGGATACAGATCGATTAAAGGAGGAGAAGGAACGTCAAATCTCTATTGAACTTGGGTTCGCACCTCTTTATGAAGATGAAGAAATCCAAATTTCTGTTGTGGATGTACCAGGTCATGAACGGTTTATTCGTCAAATGATTGCTGGTGTGGCAGGCATTGATTTAGTTGTTCTTGTTGTCGCAGCCGATGAAGGGGTTATGCCCCAAACAAGAGAGCATTTACATATTTTAGGGTTATTAGGTGTTCAGAATGGAATTGTCGCCATTACAAAAATTGACCGTGTAGAGGAAGAATTTATCGATTTAGTGAAGGATGACATTTTAGAAGAATTAAAGGGGACTGTATTTGAACAGTCACCCTTTATCCTAGTTGATAGTCTTTCATTAAAAGGGATAGATGATCTGAAGAATATGATAACCAATACACTCAAACTGCTGGAAACAAGGGATGTTAGAGGGGCTTTTCGGCTGCCAATTGACCAGGTCTTTACTATTAAGGGACAGGGCACAGTTGTTAGGGGTACAGTCTATGAGGGTTCAATAGAAGAAGGACAAGCATTAATGGTGATGCCAAAAGGGCTGGAAACACGTGCGAGGCAGCTTCAAGTTCATCATCAGCCTGCTGGACAGGCATTTGCTGGTCAGCGGGTGGCAATCAATCTTTCTGGTATTTCAAAGGAGAATATTGAACGAGGAGATGTCCTTGTGTCTTCAGAACATTTTATTATCACACGGACAATTGATGTTGCCCTAAAGGTTGCCGAAGATTTAGATTATATGGTTAAACAGAGAATGCCAATTAAATGTCATATTGGTACTGCAGAAGTGATGGGACGAATTGTGTTTTTTGACCGGAATGAAATAAAAGATGAAAATAGTGAAATTCTTTGTCAAATCCGGTTAGATGAGGAGATTGTTACAAAGCGTGGTGATCGCTTCATTTTAAGACGGCCAAGTCCTCAAGAAACAATCGGAGGCGGCTGGGTCATCGATCCAAGAGGTGAGAAATATCGTTTTGGCCATAAAACAATTGAAGAATTAGCAAAGAAAAAAGAAGGCAGCCCGAAGGAAAGAATGATGGCTGCTATATCTGAAGCGAAATGCTTGACGCTAACAGAGTTAATAACAAGAACTTCACTTGATGAATCAGAATTAAAGCCAATTTTAAGTGAGGATGACGAGTTCATTTATTTTAATGGGAAGGGATATACTCTATCCTCTATAAAAGACTTTATTGAAGAAGATATGTATGACCGCATGAAGGATTTTCATCATGATAATCCGATGAAGCCAGGTGAAAATAAAGCAGCATTATTACAGCCTATGCAAAAGATGTACCCGAAACAGCTTTTGGAATATGTTTTAGAACAGGCAATTGAATCTTCACTTTTCTATAAGAGGGGGCAATACATTCATCTTCGTGATTTTAAGCCTCATATTCCTTCGAATTGGGAAAAAAGAACAGATGGCTTGCTTGAACAACTAAAAAGTGACAGGTTAAAAGTGAGATATATAAGTGACTATTTTACAAAAGCAGGCATACCGAATCAGCTAGAACCTGACATAATGAGATTTTTAGTAGATGAACTAGAGATTGTGCCACTTGATGATCAATATTATTGGCATAGTGAACACTTTAAACATGCGGTCGAAATGTTGAAGAATCATACTGGTTTGGAGTTTGATGTTGGTGAAGCAAAAGAAGTTCTTGATCTCTCACGAAAGTATATGATTCCGTTTTTGGAACGATTAGATGCGATGGGTTTAACAAAAAGAATCGAGAATAAGAGGATATGGATAGAAAAGTAAATAGGTAGAATTAGAAGCCAAAAAAATTTTCCAAATGGCTTCTTTTTTTAAAATTTTTTTTGCTTCTTAGGTGGAGGCGCTTATTGCTGAAGCAAAAAAGTATATCGGAGTTCCTTACAAATGGGGGGGAAGTACACCAGCAGCATTTGACAGTAGCGGCTATTTAAACTAAGTGTTTAATAATGTTGGCATTTCTATACCAAGGACGGTTTCTTCTATTTGGAATGCAACGAAACCAGTTTCAACACCGCAAGTGGGGGATATTGTATTCTTTAACACAAGTTCAGGTCCAACACATGCGGGCATTTATTTAGGAAACAATCAATTTATTCACTCTGGATCATCTACTGGCGTAACGATAAGTGATATGAATGTATCATATTGGACAACTCGTTACATTGGGGCGAGAACGGCTTTATAAGCATAAATATAACAAAGCCTCTAGTTATGGAGGCTTTGTTGAATTTTATAGAACCATTTCAGACTGTACATAATGGAATAGCAATTTTGCTGTATTCTCGATCGATTTTTTATGAGTTCTTTCAAAAGCATGGGATGAATCAATCCCTGGTCCGATTAAGCCATGAACGATGTCATGTCCTGCACGAATGGCTGCTGAAGCATCTGAGCCATAGTAGGGATAAATATCAAGCTTATATTCAATTTGATGATCCTTTGCTAGTTGCACTAATTTTTTTCGTAATTCATAATGGTAAGGTCCACTTGCATCCTTTACACAGATCGATACAGTATACTCATCAGTTGCTTGCCCGTCTCCCATGGCTCCCATATCCACAGCTAAATACTCAACCGTTTCAGGAGTAATATTTGAGTTCCCGCCATAGCCAATTTCTTCATTGTTAGAAATAAGAAAATGCGTAGTATATGGAAGCTCCTTGTTCTCTAATTTTATTTGCTTTATTAACTGCAATATTATTGCAACACTTGCTTTATCATCAAGATGACGAGATTTGATATAGCCGGAAGGCGTCATCTGTACACGTGGGTCAAAGGATACAAAGTCACCAACCTCTATCCCAAGAGCTCGTGCGTCTTCTGCACTATTAACGACCTCATCTATACGAACTTCCATATTGTCCTGATTTCTTTCTGCTTTTCCAGCATCCTTATACACATGAACAGAAGTTTGGTGCATCAATATTGTTCCAGTATATTTTTTTCCTTCAGATGTTTCAATCTCACAGTATTCGCCTTCAATGGAGTTGTATTTAAAGCCGCCAATTAGATCAAGTTTAAGTCTGCCGCTCGGTTTTATTTCCTTAACAATTGCTCCAAGTGTATCCACATGGGCCGTAAGGAGCCGGTGTTTTTTGTCACTTTTGCCACGAAGAGTTGCGATTATTCCCCCTTTACGATTTCTGCACGTTTCTACATCTAATTCTCTCAAGTATTGTTCTACAAATGAGATCACCTTTGTCGTATTTCCTGAAGGGCTTGGGATAGAAACTAATTCTTTTAAGAGCTGAAGTGTTTCATCAGTATTTGGATATGCCATATGTAAATCTCCTCTCTTTTAAAATAACGTACCCATTCATTATTATAATTCTTTCTAGGTGCACATGAAATAAAAACAAAGAGAGACCATATGATAGGTCTCTCGCCAATGGCTATTTCTTTATGAGTGATTTTATCCCGTGATATAATAATACGAATGAGAATACAACGATCGCAATTCCTCCAACAATATCGAAAAAGTTTGCAATTCCTGGTGTAATAATTGCAGATGTTGGTACGTTTATCAGTGCGAATCCTGACAATATGGAGGCTAAATAAAGTAAAATTAATTGTAGCATATATATGTCCCTCCCTTCTCTATACACTATGATAGAGGGGGAATTCTTGCTTCATCTAATGTCCATATAATCTTAAAAAATTGAGGGGATATTGTCCATTTTTGTAGGAATTAGGGGGGAATTGGCTAAATTTTTGTTATGGTTTTTAGTTTTCAATCGCGAAATTCTATGATATATTAGATAACATCGTTCAACTCCCTAATAAAAATTTGATGTTCAATAGAAAAATTATGTGAACTTAGCGCTTGCTAAGTTTTTCTGGTTTTTTAAATGTGTGAGGTGTGAATTATGAAAAAACTTTTTTCATCTATAAAAGATAAAATGAAAGGAAACTTGCCGCTTTTCTTTCTAGTTGTTATTTTATTTTGGCTAAAAACTTATGCAGCATATCGAATTGAATTTAATTTAGGAATTGATAATAAAATGCAGGAGTTTTTATTATTTATCAATCCTTTAAGTTCAGCTCTTTTATTCTTTGGATTGGCATTGTTATTTAAAGGGAAAATTCAATCAACCGTATTAATTTTAATGAACTTTTTACTTTCATTTGTGTTGTATGCAAATATCGCTTATTATCGCTTTTTCAACGACTTTATTACTGTTCCAGTCGTTATGCAAACGAAAGTAAATGGGGCACAATTGGGAGAGAGTGCACTATCTTTAATGTCTCCACTTGATATTTTCTACTTTACGGATACCATTTTGCTTATCCTTTTCGTAGCAAAGAAATGGTACAACCCAGGAAAATTAGTAAGCAGAAAACCAGGAGCAGTTGTAATCCTTGCTGCGGTAGCGACTTTTATGCTGAATCTTGGACTTGCGGAAAAGGATCGCCCTGAGCTATTAACACGTTCATTTGACAGAAATTATCTTGTTAAATACTTAGGTGCTTATAATTTCTCTGTGTATGATGTCATTCAAAATGCGCGTTCTGCCAGTCAAAGAGCATTGGCAGACTCTAATGATATTACCGAAGTTGAAAACTATATTAAGGCGAATTATGCTGCACCAAATCCTGAATACTTCGGGAAAGCGAAGGGAATGAATGTCATTTATGTTTCAATGGAGTCATTGCAAACATTTATGATTGATTACCAGCTCAATGGTCAAGAGGTTACCCCTTTCTTGAATTCATTAGCACACGATGGGAAAACTTTTTACTTCAATAATATTATTAACCAAACAGGTCAAGGGAAAACATCTGATGCCGAGTTTATAATGGATAACTCATTATATCCGATGTCACAAGGTGCGGTTTATGTAAATAAGGCACAAAATACGTATCAAGCGTCTCCTGCAATTCTGAAATCACGAGGTTATACATCTGCTGTATTCCATGGGAACTACAAAACGTTCTGGAATCGCAATGAAATGTACCGTTCATTAGGGTATGATGAGTTTTTTGATGCAGAATATTATAATATGACTGATGAAAACACAAAAAATTATGGTTTAAAAGATAAACCGTTTTTTGCTGAATCCATGCCAATGTTAGAAAGTCTGCCACAGCCTTTCTATACAAAGTTTATTACATTGTCAAATCACTTCCCATTTAAAATGGATGAAGGCGATACAGATTTTCCCGCAGCAGAAACAGATGACAATGTTGTCAATCAGTATTTCCAATCGGCGAACTATATGGACCAAGCATTAGAGCAATTCTTTAATGATTTGAAGACATCTGGATTGTACGACAATACGGTTGTTGTTTTATATGGCGACCATTACGGAATATCAGAAAACCATAATAAAGCAATGGAAGAAATCATCGGCAAGGAAATTACTCCATTCGATAATGCTATGCTCCAGCGAGTACCAGTATTTATTCATGTACCAGGAGTTGATGGGGGCTTAGTGAATAAAGTCGGCGGTCAAGTTGATGTTCAGCCTACTCTAATGCATTTACTAGGAATAGATACGAAAGATTATTTGACAGTAGGCTCTGATCTTTTATCAAAAAATCATCGTGAAGTTGTTCCATTCCGAAATGGCGATTTTATTTCTCCAGAAGTTTCTCAGATAGGGGAAAAATGTTATTCTACTGAAACAGGAGAGCTAGTAGAAGGAGCAGGGTGCGAGTCATTAGCTGAGAAGGCAAGTACTGAGCTGCAAATGTCTGATGAAATTGTTTACAAAGACTTGCTCCGGTTCTATAAACCTGATGGATATGAGCCGATTAATCGTAATGATTATCAATATATAAAGAAGGATATTCCTATTACGGAAGAAAGAAACGGTCTTGGCACACAGCAATAAAGGTAATCAATAAACGCATATAAACTTGCGGCACCTCCTGGTACGATCAATGTATCAATTTAAGGAGGTGCTTTTCTTATGCCGCAAAATTCCTCCTATAAAAACTAGACCCAACGGACAAATAAAAATAGAATTTATAGTTTTCATGAATTTAGAGCACACCCTTTTTAGATGGTCGGATTGCTTTAGGCAGATAATGAAAAAGAACAAAAGAAGATATCTTTCATATAGTATATAGATATTGTTTATTTGAACGACATTGTTTAAATGAGGTTTAGAACTCTTGACATACTATGAAAGGAGTGTTTCTTCATTGAAAGGGGTTATTCTTGCTGGCGGCTCTGGTTCCCGTTTGAAACCATTTACTCAAGTATTCAATAAACATCTGTTGCCTGTTGGCCAGTACCCGATGATATATTGGCCCATTTTGAAATTAAAGGAAGCAGGGATCAATGAAATTTTAATTATAACAAATCCTAAAGATATTCCTTCCTTTATTGAGATATTAGGATACGGGGAAAACCTAAATGTAGAGCTTCGTTATCAAATTCAGCCTAATGTAGGTGGGGGAATTGCAGACGCTTTATTAGGTGCACGCCATTTTATAAATAAAGAAAAGTTTATTGTTATTCTTGGCGATAATATTTTTGAGGATTCATTAACACCTTATGTTCATACATTTAAAGAACAGGAGAAAGGTGCAAGAGTCCTTCTTAAAGAAGTCAAAGACCCAACCAGATATGGGGTGCCATATATAGACCCGATCAAAAAATTAATTCTCTCCATCATTGAAAAACCAGTTCATCCCCCTTCATCCTATTGTGTAACTGGAATTTATATGTATGACCATGAAGTTTTTCAGTACATTGATGCTGCTCAGCCCTCCGACAGAAACGAACTTGAAATTACAGATGTCAACAATATGTACATTAAAAATAAACAACTTGAATACGATATTTTAAAAGGCTGGTGGATTGATGCGGGGACTCATGAATCACTATTTAAAGCTTTTCAATATGTAAACACTAACCCGATTGGGGAGAACAATAAATGAACAACCACCTCCTAATCACTGGCGGAGCTGGCTTTATTGGAGCGAATTTTATTTCTTACTTGCTTAAATCTTCAAATTACTATATTACTAATGTTGATTCTCTGACCTATGCCAGTAATACGGAAGCCATCAAACGATTTGAAAAATCGAGTCAATATCAGTTTCTTCATCGTGATATTGGCAACGAGCAAGATCTGGATGCGATATTTGACCAAAAATATGCAGCAATCATCAACTTTGCTGCTGAATCACATGTGGATCGAAGCATTGTAGACGCGGCTCCATTTATTCGTACGAATATTAATGGCACATTTAACCTTTTACAAGCAGTATTAAACGGAAAAGCAATGAAAATGATTCAAATTTCCACAGATGAAGTATATGGTTCCCTACAATTAACAGATCCTCCATTTACAGAAGAGACTCCTATTGCGCCTAATAATCCTTATTCGGCTTCGAAAGCAAGCGCTGATTTGCTCGTTAGATCCTACTTTAATACACATCAGCTTCCATTAACCATCACACGCTGCAGCAATAATTATGGACCATTTCAAAATGCAGAAAAATTTATACCTAAAGTTATTTCAAACGCACTAAAAAACATTGATATCCCAGTATACGGCGATGGGTTAAACATCCGTGACTGGATTTATGTGGAGGATCACTGCCGAGCGATAAAATTGGTACTTGAAAATGGTGTTCCTGGAGAAGTGTACAACATTGGAGGCAGTGAAGAAAAAACAAATTTAGAAGTTATTCAACTCATCCTTAAAAAGCTGAAGAAAAGTGATGATCTCATACATTTTATTGAAGATCGGAAAGGCCATGACCGAAGATATTCAATGGATTCTGGGAAAATAGCAAGTAAGTTAGGATGGAAGGCACTCGTCTCTTTCTCCGAAGGAATAGATAGAACAATAGATTGGTACAAAAAACAGGAGAACGACAGCAGGTGATCAATTGAATATTTTAATAACTGGAGCTCATGGACAATTAGGAAAAGAATTAGAGAAACAATTATGCACATCCCATTCTGTCATTGGCTTAGGAAAAAAGGATTTGGATATTACAAACAAAATTCAAGTTGATCACTTAATATCTCATTATAAACCGCAATTAATCATTCATGCTGCTGCTTTTACAGCTGTAGATCAATGCGAAATTGAACCAAAAAAAGCAATGGAAGTTAATGCTCTCGGCACACAATATATCGCACATGCAGCCAATAAAATTCAGGCTCGACTGTTTTATATTAGTTCAGATTATGTGTTCGACGGAAAGAAAAACAAGCCTTATACCGAAGAAGATGAGCCGAACCCTCAATCCATATATGGTCTGAGCAAGTGGCTGGGCGAGCAATTAACACGTCATTGCTATCATTCAACAATTATTCGCACATCCTGGCTTTACGGGCATGGGGGGAATAATTTTGTTAAGACAATGTTAAACCTTTCTAAGAAAGGGAAGGAAATTAAGGTTGTTAATGACCAGTTAGGATCACCAACCTATGTGAATGACCTCACTGAAATGATTATTCAATTAATGGATAAAAAAAATGGAATTTACCATATAAGCAATTCAGGCTCGTGTACATGGAATGAATTTGCAAGGGCTATTTTTGAGGAAGCAGGGGTTAATCCCGACTTAGTTCTTCCTATTACAACAGGCGAATATAAAGCTCTTGCCCCGAGGCCGCAATTTTCGGTATTCAGTCATCAAGCTTTGCTGAGAGAAGAAATTGCGCGTCCTAGACTGTGGAAAGAAGCTCTAAAAGAATTTATTCGAAAGGAGACTAGTCAGTGATTGAAGGAGTGAAGATAAAAAAGCTTGTCAAACATTGTGATGACCGGGGATTTTTCGCTGAGCTTGTTCGTGATGATGAACCTGATTTATTGTCGAGGTTCGGGCAGGCTTCTTGGTCTATGAGCTATCCAGGTGTCATTAAAGCCTTTCACTATCACGAAAAGCAAGATGATTTATGGTTTTTTCCTTCAGGCAATGCCCAAGTTGTTCTACATGATTTGAGAGATAGCTCGTCTACAAAAGGAAAAACAGATGTTTATTATTTAGGAGAAGAAAATCCAATCATGCTCCTGATCCCTAAAGGAATCGCACACGGATACCGAGTTTTAGGCGAAAAGCCTGCAACCATTATCTACTTTACAACCAAATCATACGATAGCAAGAACCCTGATGAGAAAAGAATCGAGTGGAATGATCCATCCATTGGCTTTAACTGGGACACGAAATTTCGTTAATAATTAATTTGATGCATTGCCTGTCAATGGTGATAATTTTTGGCAACAATCACCATTGGCTTTTTTCTGTTTCCTTTTTTCAGAAAATAGGAAGTAACATTTTTTTAAATACAGACAAGCATACAAGAGAATTAACATTAAATGAATATAATTTAATACCTCATGAAAGGATGTGAATTTATGTCAAATTTTCACACAAACAATTGTAGTTGTTTTTGTAATCCTTGTGTTTGCGCGATGCAAAAAATACCAGGAGTAATAGGAAATGGAGGAGCAAGAGGGTTACGCGGAATGCAAGGACCACCAGGACCACCGGGGCCTACTGGAGCACCAGGACCAGCTGGAATACCAGGAACACCAGGAATCCCTGGAGCTGGCGCAATTCTCCCATTTGCATCAGGTCTTCCAGTTTCACTATCTACGGTTCTAGGCGGTGTAGCTTCTACTCAAGGCCTAATCGGGTTTGGATCTTCAGGTACAACACTAAGTGTTTTAGGAGGACCAATAGATCTTACAGGTGCTGGAGGAACACTTCAGAACTTGGCATTTTCCGTGCCACGAGCTGGGATCATTACATCTATGTCAGCATTTTTTAGTGTTTTTTTAGGTGTTGACCTTGGAGCTTCTACAGTAACGATTAGAGCACAGCTATATCGATCAGATTCCCCGCTAAGCAATGTCTTTAATCCAATTCCTGGAGCCATCGTTACACTAGATCCTGCTCTCAGTGGTGCCATTGTCTTAGGTAATACTACCGCAGGAAATACTCCTGGCTTGGCTATTCCAGTTGTACAAGGAGAACGCTTATTAATGGTATTTAGTGCACTAGCAACCGGCGGTATACCAATTGCTGTAACTTTTGCAGGATACGCAAGTGCAGGAGTTGCCATCAATTAACTTGTTCCATAATGTTTTTTCATTTTCCGTAGATGCGAATCTACGGTTTTTTGTTCTGTATTCATTTGAGCTTAAAATAATGGCTGCTAAAAAATAAATAAAATGGGCAGATGTTGAATATATTTGATGATGAAAAGATATCACAGGAAAAATAATCTTAGATGAAGAGAAGGGGATTCATTTGAGGGAGGACGTAAAAATGACAAATAGAAACCCGCCTAAAGAAAGGCAAATTGTCTGTTATGTTGTTAATGAGCTTCAGCTTGCTCAGGTTGCTAAAATATGTAACGATTATGGAATATATTCCATCATTAAAATAAAACCCTACGTTGACATTTCACAGTTGAAAAAGGCGTTAAAAGTTAAAATGAAGGATAGATTATACGATCCTTGCCCATGCGGGAAAGGCGGGAAGTTTAAGTTTTGCTGTTATAATAAGGAAGTTAATATTGAGTTAAAATGAATATACCTATTAATCAGAATGAAGTATTTCAAGAATCGAAGTTTGCTATAAAGGATAAAAACAAACGTTTCTTGCTCATTTAAAAAAATAGAATTCATGATTTTTTAATGTCAATTTATTATGTGTCACAAAGTAGGATCGGGCATATTTTATGCTCGGTCTTTTCAATGTTTTCAGCCTGTCCGATTATTAAAATAGATTATTTTGATCCCTAGGTATTCATCTATACACCTAAAGTTTTATTCTCATATAATACCTCAATATTATTTATTACCCTTAGAAATTTCATTGAAAGGAATTTAAGATTCAAACATAAGCTATTGGACAAACATACAAGAATGGAAATAGATTAAGACTATTAATTAGAATCTTAATAAATAGTAAATATTTGTTCACCGATTTTTCGTAACTGGCATATTTATTTAATAGCCTTCATGGGAAATTGACTTTAGAAAAAGGTTGTGTGTACAAATGAATTTGTCTGGAAAAACAATTTTAGTAACAGGTGGAACAGGTTCATTTGGGAAGAAGTTTGTAGCTAGGGTTTTAAAGGAAAATATAAAAAAAGTGATTGTGCTAAGCAGAGATGAATTAAAGCAATATGAAATGGCAAATATTTATACAGATAAGAGAATTCGTTATTTTCTAGGGGATGTTAGAGATAAAGAAAGGTTAATTCGAGCATTTAGTGGAGTAGACATAGTTATTCATGCTGCTGCATTAAAACATGTTGGTTCATGTGAATATAATCCATTTGAGGCAGTCAAAACAAACATTCATGGCGCACAGAATGTAATTGAAGCTGCAATTGATTGTAATGTTAAACGTGTTATCGCTTTGAGTACAGATAAAGCGGTTAGTCCAATTAATTTATATGGCGCAACAAAATTGGCTTCAGATAAGTTATTTATTGCTGCCAATTCTTATGTTGGAAACAAGGATCTTAGATTTTCAGTCGTCCGTTATGGAAACGTAGTGGGGAGTAGAGGAAGTGTAATTCCATATTTTTTAAAGATGAAAAAAACGGGAAAAATCCCAATAACGGATGAACGTATGACTAGGTTTTGGATAACACTAGATCAAGGTGTTCAGTTTGTACTTGATAATATTAGTCGAATGAAGGGTGGAGAAATATTTGTTCCAAAAATTCCAAGTATGAAAATTACTGATTTGGCAAAAGCAATTGCCCCTGATTGTACTATCGAGATTATTGGGGTTCGCCCGGGAGAGAAGCTTCATGAGGTAATGATTACGGAAGATGATGCTCGACATACTATAGAGAATAAAGATTTCTATATCATTCAACCAGAATTCACATGGTGGGAGAACAAGGGGACAATGGAGGGGAATATAATTCCAGAAGGCTTTAGCTATACAAGTAATAGAAATGAAAACTGGTTAACTATTGATGAGTTGAAAAAATTAGTTTATGAATAGGATAAGTCATTTAATAATAACAATTTATTAATCTAGGAAATATATTTTTTTATGGAAGGGAGTTTATTAATTGAATCATAAACCAGTTAGACCTACCTACCTTCCTTATGCAAGTCAATCGATTGATAATGATGATATTGAAGCAGTGCTTAAAGTTCTAAAAAATGACTACTTAACTACAGGTCCTACTGTTCAAGAGTTTGAAAGGAAAATTGCAGATTATGTCGGAGTAAAATATGCAGTAACATTTTCAAGTGGGACTGCAGCTCTCCATGGTGCATGTTTTGCAGCAGAAATAGCGGAAGGTGATGAAGTAATAACAACGCCGATGACGTTTGCTGCAAGTGCTAACTGTATATTGTATCAGGATGGGAAGCCTGTTTTTGCGGATATAGATGAGCTTACCTATAATATTAACCCTGCTAAAGTTGAACATTTAGTTACTGAGAAAACAAAAGCAATCATCCCTGTTGACTTTACAGGTCAACCAGTAGATTTAGACGAAATTTTGCGTATAGCAAAAAAATATAACTTAGTAGTTATCGAAGATGCCGCACATGCATTAGGCGCTGTATATAATGGCAGAAAAATAGGTTCAATTAGTGATATGACAATGTTTAGTTTTCATCCAGTAAAACATATTACAACTGGTGAAGGGGGGGTAATAACAACTAATAAAAAAGTTTATTATGATAAGTTAATTCAATTTAGAAGTCATGGGATCACTCGAAATCCAGATTTGCTATATAATAATGAGGGTTCTTGGTATTATGAAATGCACTTTTTAGGTTATAACTATCGAATGACTGATATTCAGGCTGCGCTTGGCATAAGTCAATTAAAAAAAATAGGTGTGTTAATCAATCAAAGAAAAACTTATGTTTCTATGTATAATGAGGCTTTTAGGGATATGGAACAAGTCAATATCCCCTTTCAGAAGGAACAAAGAGAATCAAGTTGGCATTTATATATTTTAAGCCTTAACTTAGAAAAATTAGAAAAAGGAAGAAATGATATTTTTAATGAATTAATTAAAGAAAATATTGGAGTAAATTTGCATTACATTCCTGTATATTATCACCCTTATTATAAACAATTAGGTTATAAACAAGGAATATGTCCGATTTCAGAAAAGCTTTATCAACGTTTTATTACTTTACCTTTGTTTTCTTCTATGACAAGGGAAGATGTTAAAGACGTCATTAAAGCGGTTAAAAAGGTTATATTATAAATTAAATCTATGAATTGAAAAATATAAAGTTAATTGTTTTGGTGAACCTTAATTAACGAGGATAATTAAGAAAAAAGGCCAGGAAGTAATAGAGATTAGGAATATAATTAATATATCTGTTAAAGAATACCTTTTAATTGATAAATTTTGTAATAATCAATTAATCTCGAAAGTTGATACGGAGGAACAATAATTGGGGATTAATGTTATTATACAAGCTAGGGTTGGCTCAGAAAGATTACCAGGTAAAGTTTTAATGAGATTGGGAGAGCATTCTGTTTTGGAGTATGTGGTAGCTCGGTGTAAACAGATAGAAGGTATCCAAAATATAATAGTTGCAACATCAAATACAGAAAAAGATGATGAAATTGAAAAGTGGTGTTTGAAGAACCAAACTTTGTGTTTCAGAGGATCTGAAAATGATGTTTTAAGCAGATTTATTGATTGTATAAAGAAGTATCCCGCTGAATATATTATTAGGGTAACAGCAGACTGCCCCTTTGTAGACTACGAGACGGCAAGTAGGATTGTGAAATTAGTGCAAAGTAGTAAATGCGATATTGTGAATATTGTCGGAAAAGTTCCACGAGGATTAAACATCGAATTAATTTCAAGTAAAGCTTTACAAAATATTTATGATATCGGAAAAGAAAATAGACATAGGGAACATGTTACACTATATGCTTATGAATTTACTAATAAATTCAACTGGAAAAATTATGTTATAGATGAAAATTTACAGTATCCAGAATTAAGAATTACTTTAGATACGCAAGAAGATTATCAGCTTTGTGAGCGGATCGCTCAAAAATTCCAAAACCCTTTAGTTTCCAGCTACGAAGTAATCCGTTTTTTAATTCAGAATCCAGATATCGCAAGTATTAACAAGCACATTAAACAAAAACCTGTTAATAAAATGTAATTATGGGGTTGAAAAGATGAAAGTCCTGTCCATTGGAGCTGGAAAAGAACAAATTTTTAGTATTCAAGAAGCTAAAAGAATGGGCTTAATCGTAATAGGTATTGATGGTGACAAAGACGCACCAGGTTTTGCATATTGTGATGTTACTTATAATATTGATTTAAAAGAAGTCAACGATATTATTAAAGTAGCTAGAAAACATCAGATAAAATTTGTGTTACCTGTACCAATCGGCGGGTCGCTAATTACGATTGGAAAAGTAAACGATGAACTGAATCTAAAGGGAATATCAGAGACTGCAGCAATATCATTTGTTCATAAATCAGAGTTTTATAGATGTTTGGAAGTGTTAAATTTACCTCGGCCTAAACAAATTATTTTGAAAGAAAGCAAAAGTAAAATACATGAATTAAAAAGAAAAATAAATATTATTGGTTACCCGTGTGTTATAAAACCTTCTATTGGTTCAGGTAGCAGAGGAGTCGGAGTAATACGTTCAAATGAAGAATTGGACCAATTACTCGAATTTCATCATTCTACTTTACTTAAGGATGAAGCTACTTTAATTGAATCATTTATAGAAGGGACTGAATATGGAATTGATGGAAGAATTGTAAATGGAAAATTTGAATTACTGTTAATCCGTGAAAAAATTTTAACTAATCTCCCTTTTAGACAAGAAATAGGCTATTTAGCTCCTGCAAGAATACATCCTCCATTAGAACAAAGTATTATATTAATCCTCCAACAATTAACTACCTTAATTCAGGCCAACAACTGTTTATTTCACGCTGATATTATTATTAATAATGATGGGATTTTTGTTATCGAAAGTTCTGGGAGACCTGCTGGATTAAACTTAATGACTCATTTTATTCCACATGTTATAGGGTTTAATCCAATTTCTAATTTTATTGCATATTTAATGGGGAAAGCGTTATATTGTCCTAATATTAAAGTTAATAAAGTGTACATGATCTGTTTTTTTGATTTAAAACCAGGAATAGTTAAAGTAATCCCCCAAAAAGATAAAGATTTTAATGTTCAGAAAGTTCTTTATTATGATTGTCAATTGAGAGTAAATGAGTTTATTCATGTTGTAAAACAAGGGAAAGACATTGTGAATAGGGGTTATTTTATTGTTTGTGGTGACGATTTTAAGAATTGTGAGGGCATAGCAGAAAATATTTTTTCTAAATTTATTATAGAGTAAATATTAGTAAACGAGGAGTACAAAAAGATGACAAATTTTGACGATTTAAATAAACAGGCATGGGGAAAATCAATTTTAAAGCACCAAATGTTATATCCAAATGAAAGAATCGTTTCTTTTTTGGCTAGGAATTTTAAAGATATAGATCATAACCATGTTAAGAATGCTCTAGATGTAGGGTTTGGTTCGGGTAGGCATTTGAAACTGCTATTAGATTATGGATTTAATACGTATGGGATCGATTATAGTAAGGAAAGTTTTCAAATTGCTAATTCTGTCTTAGGCCATCATGAAAAGTTGAAGGGACTTAAATTAGAAAGTATAGAAGAAAACTCATTTTTTAATGAATTTTTTGATGTGATTCTCCTTTTTGGAGTTGTTTTTCTTAGGAAGTATGATCAAATGTTTAATGATTTAAAAACGATGTATCAATTATTGAAACCAAATGGAAAAATGATTGTCAATTTTAGAACAACTGAAGATTTTCTTTTCGGTAAAGGTAGAAAAATCAGTGAAGAAACTTATCATTTAGGTAATTCTGTTCCTGTTTATCAAAATATGCTTTATACATTTTTATCAAAAGAACAAGCTGAAATGCTTTTAACTAAAGTTGGTTTTACTGTAGAAAATATTGAAAGAGACGATTATTGGAAGAATAATTTGAGTGAGAAACACAGTTGGTGGGTATTTACTGTAAGGAAGTGATCGGATGTATATATCTAATAGGAGTATTGGGTATGATGATCCAACATTTATTGTTGCAGAAATAGGGGCAAATCATAATGGTGATTTTGAATTAGCAAAAAGGTCTATTCGGGCAGCAGCTGAAGCTGGTGTTGATGCCGTAAAGTTTCAAACCTACACAGCTGATGAACTGCTTTCTGACCATGAACGTATTGTTTCTTGGGGGAAATCACCTGCCTTAAAATCTGAAAAAATTGGCGACATGTTTAATCGACTTTCGCTAAAGCGCCAATGGCATCTAGATTTATTTAATTATGCCAAAAGCTTAGGTGTGATACCATTTTCTACGCCATTTAGTTTAGATGGAGTTCGGTTTTTAAATGAATTGAAAGTTCCGTGCTTTAAAGTAGCAGCTTCCGATGTGAATTATCTTGAAATGTTAACTTTACTGGCAAAGATGAATAAACCAGTGATGCTATCACTTGGAAAATGCTCTTTATCAGAAGCGGATATTGCTATTAACACTTTATTAAACAACGGGTGTAAAGATCTTGTTATTATGCATTGTGTTTCACAATACCCATCACCCATGGAAGAGATGAACTTAAGAGTAATCAAAAGTACAAAAGCAATGTATCCAGAGTGTATCGTAGGGTTTTCAGATCATTCTTTGGGAATAACATCTGCAATTGGTGCTGTTGTTTTAGGTGCTAGAGTGATAGAAAAGCATTTTACACTTAATAAACAATTAGATGGACCAGACCATTGGTTTAGCTTAGATCCATTGGAGATGAAGTTACTCGTTAATGAAATTAGGAATATAGAATTGGCATTGGGGAGTCCTAGGAAAAGAGTGATGCCTTCAGAAGAGAATGAACGACAAACCTCTATTCGCTCAATTGTTTTAAATAAAGATTTGAACTATGGAGATATCATTCGAAAAGAAGATATTAAATTTACAAGACCAGGGTGGGGAATATCTCCTTTCGATAGAGATAAAATTATCGGTTTAAAAATTAATAAAAGCTTACCAAAAAATACTGTACTGAAGTGGGAGTACTTTAAGTGATAGTCTTTCATGTGGCCGCTAATGAAAAAATTGGTATGGGAAATCTAAGTCGATGTTTTAGCATAGGAAAACATC
This sequence comes from Cytobacillus solani, assembly GCF_006704205.1. Classification (NCBI taxonomy): domain Bacteria; kingdom Bacillati; phylum Bacillota; class Bacilli; order Caryophanales; family Bacillaceae; genus Cytobacillus; species Cytobacillus solani. The sequence goes on along the minus strand of NZ_CP041305.1, from coordinate 4,716,811 downwards.
TTGGAACTACTATTAATAATATAGTGATTATTTGTGAAGGAAAACAAAAGCTTGCAACCGTATTTGCATTTGAAGAAGGCAAAATATACTATGTGGAAGATCGTGAAAAAGCACTTGAATGGATTCAAGTGCTTTTTCAAAAGAAAGCCAAGAACAATAATATTCTTATTACTGATATCATCGAGTTAAACGAACATGATCGTGTTAGCTACGAAATGGTTGGTGCTGAAGTTATTATTCAATTAAACGATGTAAATGTAGATCGTTTTTGTCCGGATATATTTATTAATGGAGATAACTTTGTAGAAGTTAAAAATAAACAGATTAAAAAATATACAGGATCAACATATCAAATTATTAGAAATGATCTAATCATTTATCGACCTCAGCATTTTATTAAAATAAAAAATATTAAGAAAGTAATGATTGTATTAGGAGGCTCAGACCCTTCTGGATATACTGAAAAATTTATTAATTTTTTTAATAATAACTATTTAGCCTATACTTTTTACGTAGTATGCGGACCTGGATTTAACAATAATAGAAGGAAAAGATTAATGAATAATTATTTAAATAGAAATATTATTATATTAGACAACCCTTATTTACCTGAATATTTAGTGAATGTAGATGTTGTTGTAACCCTAGGAGGTCTTACTTCTTATGAAGCGATGTATCTTGGCAAACCAGTGTTAGCAATAGAATGGGCTCATATGTCTTACTATGTAAAAGAGTTAGAAAAAAAAGGATTACTTAAGTCACTAGGAAATGGGGAAGAAGTTTTTGGTAATTTAGTTTCTAACCTAAATAATATACCCTTACTTAATGATATTGCTAAGAGTGGATGGTATGAAATAGATGGTAAAGGAACAGAACGAATCGTGAATTTAATAAAAGGAATATTGATGAACTAAAAAAAGAGTTAGTTAAGGAACAAGACTTTAGTTTTTTGAAATGACAATTCCCTAAAAAAGTCAGGTGTTGATTGATCTATGGATAAACTGGGATATCTAAATAAAATTAAAGAAATATATATTAATAACGAAAATATAATAAAATATTTAAAGCACTTAGATAAGCGAAAAATAAATTCACTAGAAGATATATTGATTAGCTATGATTTTCAAGCAGGGACATATATTGAAGAATACAAGAAAAGACCACAAGATTTTGAAGTATATGGCCGCAAATTAGCAAGTATTATTAATGACTTAGGTGAATGCAAATCAATACTAGAAGTAGGAGTAGGAGAAGCTACTACACTATGTCCAACTATTTCAGGCTTAAATTCAAGGCCCGAAAAATGTTATGGATTCGATATTTCTTGGTCAAGAATTAAATATGCAAATAGTTTTGTTAATAGTTTAAATTTAGATAATGTAAAATTGTTTACTGGTGATTTATTTAATACTCCATTAAAAGATGATTCAATAGATATTGTTTATACATCACATTCAATTGAACCTAATGGTGGAAGGGAAGAAGAGGCTTTAAGAGAACTCTATCGAATTACAAATAAATTTTTGATCTTGTTAGAACCTTCCTATGAATTTGCAGATGTAAAATCTAGACAGAGAATGTTGGAAAATGGTTATATAACAAAATTGTACTCAACAGCAAAGAAACTTGGTTTTAATATTATTGAACATAAGTTGTTTGGAAATAATTCAAATCCATTAAATCCTACTGGTCTTATGATTATAAGAAAACGAAAGGATAAGCCAGTGGTTGTTAATCCATTGTGTTGCCCAGTTACTAAAACAGATATCTTCAGGAGATTTAATGCATACTACTCCCAAGATAGTTTATTAGCATATCCTATTATAGATGAGATCCCTTGTTTATTACCACAAAATGCTATTATTGCAACAAAATTCTTAGATTAAGGTAAAAAATAAAAATGAGATTAGGGAGTGTCTTGCCCAAATATATAAAAAGTTACGAGGTGTTGGGAATGGATCAAATTGGTTTAAAAACTTTTAATGGGGGAGAGCAAATAATTATAAAGCCATTGCTTACTGATCTATATAATTCCTTTACTTATGAATTCTGGGTTAAGCCTTACGCAGAACATAAAATAGATGAAGAATCGCTAACAGGTGGTTCTGGTCTAATTGGAAAAAACTATATTGTTGCACCTGGACATGGACAATTGGATAATCAAGCTGGTATAGGAATATCAATTGGAAGAAACGGGGTTTCAATTTATGAACATACTGCATTTCATTTACCTGCAACCTTAGTTCATCCTGTGCTAATAGATGGTTGGACTCATATTGGGGTAGTTTATGACGAAAAGACGCCATACCTATTTATCAATGGGAATTTTATAAAAAAAGGGTTAACAAGTACAATGAATATATTGTATGCTTCAGGCATTTTTGGTGGGTTTGCATACGGATATTTTAAAGGGGAAATTTGTAATCTCCGTGTTTGGTCTTACGCAAGAACAGAAACAGAAATTAAGGCAGGAATGAATGGGAAAATAGTTGAAAATGAATATGGGTTATATATTAATGAGTATTTTGAAATAATGGATAATACTTCAGATGTTTTGTTTATGTTTGGTCATTATCGTCAAGATCTTGAGTATCTATTATTCCCTGTTGCCAATAGTCTAGTCAAAAAGGGTTTATCTGTAAGTATGCTGATAGAAAACGAATATTCTCCTAATTTGTCAATGCTTTCAAGTAAAGTTAATATTATCTATCTTGATCAATTCAAAGATAAATTTAATATCTCTCAACGTGCAAATGAGTATTATCAAGTTCTGTTGAAAAATACAGAATTACATCCGTTTTATAAAACTTACTCTGTTGCAATTGATCGAAGTTATTCGACTATCCTTCTTAACATAATAAGACCTAAATGTATTTATGGCATTCATTTTGTTACTGCCCCTGGTTGTATAAATGCTATTAAGTCATTATATATTCAACCCAAAGTCGTTTTAATTCAACACGGAGTTTTAATGTATAATAGTATTGCTCATGATTATAATGGTGCAGACTTAGTATTTTTATGGGGGGATTGGGATAAACGACTTTTAAATCAGATGGATAACGCCCCACCAAATATAGTGATAGGGAATCCAAAAATAGAACAAATTCGGAAAGATGTCTTTGGAAAAAATAAAATATTATCTAAGAAAAAAGAAACAGGAAATACCAAACTAAAAATTCTATATATATTTGCCTATTCTCCGAAAATGGATCAGGTGAGGAAAGAAAATGAAAGAATGTTCATTGAAGGTATCAGTCAAATAAGAAATATAGAAGTAATATTTAAACTGCATCCTGGCTCTCCTCCGGATTACTTACAAGAATATCTTCTAAAAGGTATCATAAGACCAGAACAAATCTTAAAGTTTGATAATATTATTGATTTAATAGAACAGGCAAATATTGTTGTTGGAGATTATTCTACCGCCATTTACGAGGCAGCGGCCTTAAATAAACCAGTAATAAAAATTTGTCATTCAATAATAGAAGAAAAACTATTAAAGTTTCACTATGTAAAAACACCTCAGGAATTAATAATTGTAATCAAGAAATTGCAAGATGATCCCCAATATTTTAATGAATATATGGAAAAACAAGATGAATATTTGAACGATCTGTTTTACAAGATTGACGGTTCTTCTGATCGAATAGCTGATTATATTCATAACCAGTTAATTAAAAATATATGATTTTTTTACTATTAAAAAAGGCCAATATAAATCAAGCAAAGGAAACAAGTCCCCCAGTATGGTAATAATTGGGGGACTTTAACTTTGTGTTCCTGTCGTTTTATTTATTAGTTGTTCCTTTGGCTTTTTTTCGATAACTAAAACACTATCATAATAACTCATTGACCAAGTAGTTGTAGTGAATGAATTTACTGATAATTGAGGATCTCTAGAAAACGAGGCATTCAGACTATCGATTAAGTTCTTTGAATATTCAATAAAACTAGCAGGGTTTTTGTATCCACCACCATACTCTTCCAGGTAACTTGTATGCAAATCTTCTACAAGGTAGACCCCATTTGGGGAAAGAACTGAGTACATTTCCTCAAACGAAATCTTCTGCTGGTACATAAAATGTCCACCATCATCGATGATAATATCAAAGATTGGTAATGTAGGTTTTATTTGGTTCCAGAAATCCTTACTACCTTGATCACCAATGATTATATTTATTTGATCCTCTTCAAATGATTTACAAAGAGGATTAATGTCTAGACCCCAAATAGTGGCTTTGTCACCAAAATAATGTTTCCACATTTGAAGTGAACCGCCATAATAAACCCCTATTTCTAATATATTCACTTTTTGTCCAACAAAACGCTCAAAATGACGTTCGTATATTTCGAAATAGTGCGTCCATTTATTTATTAACCGACCATTATTTGATTCGAAATAATTTAGTAATTTCCCCATTTCCTAACCTTCCTTTAGTCATTGATTTTTTGGGTTATGCAAAGGTAATAATAATAATTTGTTTGTTTATTGTCTTAATATATGATTAGGTTTTATATAATCTTAATTCTGCAACTTTTAGATTTACTATTGAAAAGAAGAATTTGCAATTAGAGTTTTTAGTTCTGCAATATTAAGGTCAGAGTATTCATTGTTTATAAGAAGTTCTTCTTCCTCAATAGTAAATTTAGTTTTGTTTTTTCTCCAATCTACGTATTCTTCTGTAGTCAGTCCAAAAACATAGAGTATTTTCCAAGCACAGTAAACAAGATCTGATTCTTGAGTACGACCTAAGTGATCTGCCATATGTGAAATAATATAACCTGTTTTCATTCCAATTTCATCAGCTTTCAATTTATACAACCTATCAATATCATATAGTGCTATGTGAGTGAGCTTTATGTCGGAAAAGTATTTCTCCCAGAAAGACTTTTTAAGCATTACACATCCAAATATTACGACATTATTTGTGAGTTGAAAAACATATTCCGGTTTATGAATAACTGTATCATGGGGATCTTTATTAGATAAAAGATACAAATGAATATGTGAACATAATAATGCTGTATATGCTAAATTTGGAAAATCTGATAGTGACTGAGACATAATTTGAATCCAATTATTATTTGGAACAATAATATCATCATCAAGTATGACAAGATTCTCACCATTGGCATGTCTTGCTCCTAAATGAAACCCTTCTAAATTCCCAATATTTTTTCCAGGGTTCAGCACAATGATTCGTGGATGATTTAAATTTTGCAAATACTCAATTGCCGATTTTTGAGGTGGATGATTATTAATTAATATAATTTCTGTTTTATCATCAGTAGATTGGAGTACAGCTTCAATACATTTCTTAATCAAGGGGAGAGTATTATAACATCTAATGATAATTGAATATTTCAATATAATTCCTCCTCGGAATTTACTAAGAAGACATAGAAAATTGATTATAGGTGCAGATTTCTCGGTAATGTTTCTTCTTATTTCATCTTAAAATATCTTCTGTATCATATGTGAAATTTATGAAATTGTTAGTAGCTTTTCAAATATGTACTAATGTAATAGAATTTATAAACGCCTTTCACAGTGAACAAATTCAGTATCTTAAAAATAAGATTATGTAGCTGTAGATTCCTCAACCTTAGGGTATTCTTACTTTATTTCCGCCATAAATGTCAATATTGTCAATCTTTTGCTGTAATTTAAAGTTTAATTACACTATAAAATAATGGGCAAAATCAACAACCTTAGAGTTTAAATCAGATTAACCAAAAGGAAATTTATGAATAAATTATTGAAAAGCTAAATACATGAGTTATGAAATTTGAAAAAGAAATAAAATTTATTAAGGGAGTAATTAATATTAGAATTAGGTGAAAACAAATTGAATACTAAAAAAATAAGCTTTATTTCTTGTGTTAATAATTTTGAAGAGTACGACATAGCAATACAATATATTCATTCTTTAAAGGTACCAGATGATTATGAAATTGAAACGATTGCCATTGAAAATGCTGTTAGTCTTACATCAGGATATAATCAGGGAATGGCAAGGAGTGATGCAAAATACAAAGTGTATCTTCATCAAGATACAAATATTTTATATTCAAACTTCATATACCATATTATTTACTTATTTGAAAAATATCCCAAATTGGGCATGCTAGGGGTTATAGGTGCAAAAACAATCCCTAATGGAATTTGGTATCACAGTCCGAGTATTTATGGCAGCGTCTATCAAACTCCTAAAGGTAAAGGGGAGATAGAGTTATTATCTTGCCGTTCTATAAAAAAGGATTATGAGAAAGTTCGTGCTATTGATGGATTAATAATGATCACTCAATATGATCTTGTTTGGAGAGAAGATCTAATTCCAGGCTGGCATTTTTATGATGTTTCCCAAAGCTTGGAATTCCAGAAAGCTGGATATAATGTAGGAGTTCCGAAACAAATCACTCCTTGGTGTATTCATGATTGCGGAATTGTAAATTTAAATGGTTATGATGATAATTGGAAGAAATTTTCGCAACATTACAATTATTACATTGATTAACAATATCAAATTTGTTTGTTTTCAGGATTTAATATAGGGAGGATTATAAATGGATTGGATATATTATAAGCCTTTATTTGAATATGATAATTATCATATTTCTATAAAGGATAATTCAGCATGGAGTGGCCATCGAAATTTTGCCTATGATTTAGTTAGGTTTATGAAACCAAAAAAAATAGTTGAACTTGGTACTCACTACGGAGCATCGTTCTTTAGCTTTTGCCAAGCACTTAAGGATGAAGGACTATCAAGCAAATGTTTTGCAATCGATACTTGGCAAGGTGACGAGCACAGCGGTCTTTATGGGGAAGATGTTTTTCTTACAGTTAAGGATATTGTTGATCTTTATTATTCCAGCATAGCTGAATTAGTTCGTACTACATTTGATGAGGCGGTTAGTAGGTTTGAAGATCAATCCATCAATATTTTACATATTGATGGATATCACACTTTTGAGGCAGTCAGCCATGATTATCAAACGTGGCTACCTAAACTCTCGGATAATGGAGTAATATTATTTCATGATATTTCATTTTATGATAATGAATTTGGTGTTTATAAATTATGGAATATGCTAAAGGAAGATTATCCTGCTTTTGAATTTAAACATGCATTTGGATTAGGTGTACTATTCCCTAAAGGGAATAGTAAGAAGTTCAATGAAATAATACAAAGAGCTACCGAATTACAAAAGCGATATGAAAAGTTAAGTAAGTATACTGGACTTTCTTGATTTAATAATCAAAAGATGGTTACTTTACCTAATTTCCAAGGAGGATATTTATGAAATTAGAACAAGGAATAGAGAGTTATCTTGAATTATTAAAAAAGGTAATTTTGTTTGAGATTTGGCAGGAACACGAAGAGGATTTGTACTCAGGCTTAGTTTATAAGGATTCTGCTGTAAATCCTGAGAAACATAGAATGGGAGAAATTTGGCCAAAATGTGCTCATAGTATGATTGGAAAAATGCGTATGGATAATTTACAAATGTGTATGGAGACAGTATTGAGAGAAAATATTGAAGGAGATTTTATCGAAACAGGAGTATGGCGCGGAGGGGCATGTATTTTTATGCGTGGTTTCCTAAAAGTTCACGGAGTTGATGATCGGAAGGTGTGGGTGGCAGATTCATTTGAGGGAGTGCCAGTTCCAAATGAAAAGAAATACCCGAAGGATAAAGGAGGACTCGGACTGCATACACTTGATTACCTGCGTGTGTCTTTAGAAGAAGTACAAAATAATTTTCGAAAATATGGCTTATTAGACGAATCAGTGCAATTTCTAAAAGGATGGTTTAAGGATACGTTACCTACTGCTCCAATTGAAAAATTAGCAATCTTACGACTTGATGGAGATCTTTATGAATCTACCATGGATAGTTTGACCAATTTATACGATAAAGTTTCATATGGTGGTTTTATTATCGTTGATGATTATATTTTGCCAACTTGTGAGCCGGCAATTAAAGATTTTCGTAATGCGCATAACATAAAAGAACCGCTTATACCAATTGATAATCACGCAGTATATTGGAGAAAATGGTGATGAAAACGTATTAATAAATAAGTTTGATTATATAGATTAGTCATGTGTAATTCAATTCTTGCTATCTATTATTGAAAAAGGTGTCCTAAAAGTATCGCAAGGACACTTTTTTTGACACATTTTAAACTTATTGAATTTAAAGCATACTTTAGACATGGGGGGTTTGAGGTTAATAATTTTTGAAAAACAATATTTCAAATCTAAAAAAGAGGAGAGACCTAGGTGAACAAAAAAAAAATATGCTTTATATCATGTGTAAATAATTTAAAGCAGTACAAAACTGCATTACAGTATATAAATTCCTTGCTGGTTCCAGATGGATATGAAATCGAAACAATTTCGATTGAGCAAGCAAGTAGCATGACATCGGGTTACAACCAAGGAATGAAAAAGAGTGATGCCAAATACAAAGTGTATCTTCATCAAGATACGTATATCTTAAACAGAAATTTTATATTCGATATTATATCCATATTTGAGAAATACCCTAAGTTAGGTATGCTTGGAGTTGTAGGTGCAATCACAACACCAAATGGATTATGGTGGAAAAGTCCTAAAGTATACGGATCTGTTTATCATACATTTGATGGTGAAGGAAAAATAGGTCTATTATCACATCTTGATGTAAAAGGAGATTATGAAAAGGTACGGGCTATTGACGGTTTAATCATGATTACACAATATGACCTTGAATGGAGAGAAGATTTATTTAAAGGTTGGCATTTTTATGATGTCTCCCAAAGCTTGGAATTTGAGAAAGCAGGCTATGATATAGGCGTTCCAAAACAAATCAGTCATTGGTGTCTGCATGATACACGAAAACCGAACATGTATGGTTATGAGGAAAATAGGAGAATCCTAGTTTGTCATTATAAGGAATACGTGTAGGATTGTACACTTCCCTGAAAAGGAATATGCAGAATTTTTTGCATATTGATAAGGGAAGATTTTTTATTTATTAGTTTTCCTAAAGCAATAGGTAGTCAACCACACACTTCAGTTATAACCCCATATAATACTTAAAAGTTGTACTTCCCCTAAAAATTTTACGTACATTTATCCCGTTTTATCGAAAAATATTTCTCATTTTGTGTAAAGGCATACAACGAGCGAAAATATTCAAGTTAATTATTAGGTATATTGAAAAAAATTAGGGAGAAAGGGGGAAACGCGTGATTCAACCCTTGTTTTTAGATCCAGTTTTTAAAGAAAGGATCTGGGGAGGTGCTGCTTTACTTACCCAATTTGGTTATCAAATTCCTTCAAAAAAAACGGGTGAATGCTGGGCGATTTCTGGGCATCCAAACGGACACAGTATAATAAAAAATGGAACATATAAAGGGAGAACTATTAGTGAGCTATGGGAAAATAACCGTAAAATGTTTGGAAACTATACGTCTCCTGTCTTTCCACTTCTGACAAAGATCCTTGATGCAAATGCAAATTTATCTGTCCAAGTACATCCAGGTGACAAATATGCGGAAAAGTATGAAAATGAGAAACTTGGAAAAAACGAATGCTGGTATATTATTGATTGCAAAAAAAATGCCGAAATCATACTTGGACATAAAGCTAAAACGAAAGAAGAACTAGCATATAGTTTGGAAAACGGTCTATGGGATCAGTTGCTAAATCGAATTATTGTGAAACCTGGTGACTTTTTTTATGTGCCTTCAGGAACCATCCATGCCTTATGTGATGGCATTTTAGTACTGGAAACTCAGCAAAGTTCTGATATTACTTATCGGATCTATGATTATGACCGAAAGGATACAAATGGGACAAGTCGTGAGCTTCATCTAGAAAAAGCCCTTGATGTTATTACAGTTCCAAATATAAAGAGTCAAATAGAACCAATTGTTAAAAAACCAAATAAAAATACGATTATCACTTTTATTCAGACAAGGGATTTCACCGTGTATAAATGGGAAATTCACGAAGAGGCAAAAATGGTACAAGACCAGCCGTTTCAATTAGTCAGCATGATTTATGGCTCTGGAATATTAATAGTAAATGGGGTAACCTACAACATTCAAAAAGGCGATCACATTATTTTACCAGCAGGTATAGGGGGTTTTACGATAAATGGTAATTTTGAAGCAATCGTATCTCATCCTTAATTAAATAGTAGAAGTTTTAAAGTTATTAAAATATGAAAAGGTGTTGAAAAATATGAAAGCAATTATTCTAGCGGGAGGGAAGGGAACACGTTTTTGGCCATTAAGTTCAGAAGAAAAACCTAAACAGTTTCTGAACTTAATTTCAAATCAATCAATGCTTCAAGAGACATATCAGCGTTTTAGAAATTGGCTTCCTGCTGAAAGGGTGTTTGTTGTTACAACTGAAAAGTACATGCCCTTAGTAAAGGATCAATTGCCCGAATTAGAGAAAACCCAAATTATTCTGGAGCCTGATCAACGTGATACAGCACCATGTATTGCCTTGACCGCTTTACATTTTCTCAATCAAAAAGACGATGAAGTCCTCGTCATGGCTCCGTCTGATCAATATATTGGAAATGAGCTAGCCTTCCAAAATGCGCTTATACTTGCAGAAACATTAGCTGAGCGAGATGATTCTATCGTTACGCTAGGTATCCGTCCAACTGGACCAGAAACAGGATACGGTTATATTAATGCAAATAAAATATCCCCGCTTTCTTCATCAGCCTATCTAGTAGAAGAATTTATCGAAAAGCCGGAATTAAAAAAAGCGAAAGAATTGATTTTGAATGAGAATGTTTTTTGGAACAGTGGCATTTTCATTTGGAAACCTTCTACTATAGCCTATAACTTTTACAAGCATCAGCCAGAGATGTGGAAACTCATCAATGACAATCAAACTAAATTACAAGAAGTCTATTCTTTATTACCGAAGGTGTCCATTGATTATGCGATTTTGGAGAAGGCGGAGAATGTGTTCACTGTCCCAGTAAATTTTGATTGGGATGACATAGGATCATGGACTTCTTTGGGACGTATCCAATCATCTGATCAAAATAATAATTACCAAAATGGTGATGTAATGTCAGCTTCATCAAAAAATTGCATCGTCTATTCTGATCGGAAAACTATTCTTATTGGGGTAGAGGATCTTATTATCGCTTCAACAAATGAAGGAATAATAGTGTGTCACAAATCTAAAGAACAGATGATCAAAAAAATACTAAATAACGAAAACATGACGAGGGAAAATCCGCAGAAAACTGATTGAACAAAGATTTCTTTCATATGATATACCATTGCATAATAGGGAGGACTGACAATTGAAAAAAGCATTAATCACTGGAATTACAGGTCAAGACGGTTCGTACCTTGCTGAGCTGCTTTTAGATAAAGGCTATAAAGTTTACGGATTAAAAAGGAGAACGGCTACACCCAATTTTGAAAATATCAAACATATACAAAATGAAATTGAATTTTTTTCAGGAGACCTTCGTGATATAACTTCTTTGGCTGAAGCGGTTCAGATAATCAAACCAGATGAAGTTTATAATTTAGCAGCACAATCATTTGTTGGAGATTCTTGGAGACAGCCCATTTATACTGGAGAGGTTACAGGACTAGGTGTCACAAATATGCTTGAGGCCATCCGTTTATCTAAACCGGATGCTCGTTTTTACCAAGCTTCAAGCAGTGAGATGTTTGGTAAAGTGATGGAAATCCCCCAAACCGAAAAGACCCCCTTTTACCCCCGAAGTCCATATGGTGTAGCAAAAGTATATGGTCATTGGATTACGGTAAACTACCGTGAAAGCTATGACATGTATGCATGCTCTGGAATTTTGTTTAATCATGAATCTCCACGCCGTGGAATTGAGTTTGTTACGAGAAAAGTGACGGATGCGGTAGCCAAAATAAAGCTTGGACTTCAAGAAAAACTCCTTTTAGGAAATTTAGACGCCAAACGAGATTGGGGGTTTGCCGGAGATTATGTGAAAGCTATGTGGCTGATGCTGCAGCAAGAAGAGCCTGATGATTTTGTTATTGCTACTGGTGAATCTCATACTGTTAAAGAGCTGGTAGAGATTGCTTTTAAACATGTTGGGTTAGATTGGCAGGATTATGTCTTACAAGACCCTCGTTTTATGCGTCCTGCTGAAGTAGATATATTGTTAGGGGATCCAGCTAAGGCAAAACAAAATCTAAAATGGGAACCTGAGGTAAGTTTTGATCAGCTAGTGAAAATGATGGTAGAAAAGGATCTTGAAAAATATCAATGACAAGTTTTCACATGTACAAGAATATTTAACTGATATTAATTGAAAAATGACAAAGAAAATACGGTAGAAAGTAGCCTTCCCAGCTACTCTACCGTATTTTCTTGTAATGGAGAACTATCTTCCGTCCCTGCAAATTTGAAAACATAAAAATCCATTTTCAATTAGAAAAATATGATTTCCTTCTATTGTATTCAAATCATCTATTACTTTTGTTACGTCTGGTACTAATGAATTTCCATAATCGTGCCAGCAAATAATTCCGCCTTTTCGAATCGTTTGTCGCGCTAATATGGTATCTAAAATAACACCTTGTGCAGAATGATCTCCGTCAATTAATATTAAATCTGCTGCAGGGAGATGGCCGGGAGATAAATCTCTTGTACCATTTGGTGTTAAAATTAGCTCGACTTGATGATAATCCTTAACTAATTCTCCGGCAATTTGAGGTACTTCTTCTTGTTGAATAGACAAGGTAGTTTGAGAGTGTGGTGTAAGGTCTATACCGATATATCTTTCTATAGAAGGACAATTATCTAAAATAGCTTTTGCAGTCGCCCCACGTTGGATGCCAATTTCAATGATTGTTTTTAAATGAAAAGTTTGTACGAATGCTAATATTGGCTCGATATCATTTAAACCTAAATAAATAGATAACTCACCATAAAAGGTACCCCTACCAAAAAGTTTAAAAAAAGTGTCTCTATCTAAAACACTCATATACCAAACCTCCAATTTTTTTACGTGTTCTCCATTAAACTAAACAAGAAAGCAGTGATATTGTAAGTAAATGAAAGTCTTTGAATGGAATTTTTAAAGTTTCTAACCAAAGCTTTAGAGTACTTAGTAATAGTAGAATATGCTGGAAAAATTTAAATGGAACAAGCTATTAGGAAATAATAAGAAGAATGATCGTATATTTTTTGAAGATTTAACCGGACTGTCTTAATTTTTTGGAAAAAAGGCAATTGACCTTGTTCCGCTTGTCCTAGACAGAACATAACATGTAAAGAAATAGTTAGATTTTAGGAGGTGATTGAGTTTGCTGAACGGTAATCAGGTAAACATTCATAACTTTGGATCCTTTTTTGAACCAACAGGCTATGCAAAATTAAATCGCTCATTAATATTAGAAATGATTAAACAAGGGGCAAATATTCGGTTTACACCTTGTGTAAATGAGAGAGAACCTATATCGCTAGATCCAAATGAAGTGTCTTTGTTAAAAAGTCTTTCTCATCGATCTATACAGGAGAACCATCTCGTTTTTTATAACTTTATTCCGAGTTATTTAAAAAAGGACCCAAATCACTATAGCATTGGCTTGACTATGTTTGAATGCAATAGGCTTCCAATGGGGTGGGAACATAGTTGTAATCAAATGGATGAGATATGGGTTCCATCCATGTTTAATTATCATACCTTTATTCATAGTGGAGTTCAGCCTCAAAAACTTAAAGTAATGCCGTTGGGAGTCAACACGAACATCTACCGGCCAGGAGTTTCACCTTTAAATATTAACGGTAAACGCAGTTTTTCCTTTTTAATTATGAGTTCATCTGGGTGGGATGCACGCAAGGGATACGATGTATTGCTGCAAGCATTTGTTGAAGAGTTTAGTGAAGAAGAGGATGTTTGCTTAATTATTAAAATCCGCGCAAGCAGCCAAGAAGAGATTCGTCAGCAGCAGGAGAGGGTCAATCAATTTGTTCATCAAATTGCTGGAAGAAATAGAAGTTCAATTATCTTTTTTTCTACAACCGATGATTGGAATGAAGAGAAAATAGTACAGTTATATAACAGTGTGAATTGCTATGTTCTGCCTACACGAGGTGAAGGCTGGAATATGACTGTGATGGAAGCGATGGCAACAGGTCTTCCTGTCATTACCACTAATTGGTCAGCTCATCTTGATTTTATTAATCATACAAATGGCTATCTTATTGATGTGAAAGACTATCAAAAGCTACATGCCTGGAATACCGAACTTTCATGGGCTGAACCAGATAAAGATCACTTAAGATCTTTAATGAGACATGTCTATATGAATCAAAATGAAGCTGAATATAAGGGGCAGCTTGCAAAAGCTACCGTCTTATCAAGCTACACATGGTCTAAAAGTGCAGAGAGAATGATGGACAGGTTTCGAGAAATACTAATTTAATCATTTTATGAATGAAGGAAAATGGAGAGGTGATCATGCAAATTGTCTGGAAAGGATCAGTTTATGATCATTCGGGTTATAGCAGAGCCGCTAGGGAATATCTTTTAGCCTTACATTCAAAAGGAATCGATGTAAAACTGGATTTAATTAACAATGGTTATCAATTAAATCTGCCTCCAGGTCAAAGCAATCTATTCAGACAATTAATTGAGAAGCCAAATGTTTATGGAAATCAAGTATATATCTTACATCAAACTCCAGATTCATGGAAACGGATGCCTGGACTAACGATTGGATTCACTTATTGGGAAACATCAAAAATTCCTGATCATTGGATAAGCAAGTGTAATGAAATGGATGCGGTGTTTGTTTCAAGTGAACATAATGTTCAGGTCATGCGCCAAGCTGGTTTAAAAGTTCCAGTATTTAAAATAAGACCATGTTTATCTCCAGAAACCTTACATTCTTTTTCTAGTCAAGTTCCATATTACATTCATCAGCTTCCTCAATTTCGTTTTTTATCCATATTCACATGGATAGAAAGAAAAGGGTATGATTTATTGCTCAAAGCCTATTTCGAAGAATTTTCATCAAAAGAAGATGTAGTGCTTATTATTAAAACTGGAGCACACAATAACCAAAAGATCGAAGAACTGATCGCAGCGGAGAGCAGAAAATATAAAGACCCTGGAAGATATTATATTGATTTGTCCATTAGAAATGAATTCGAAATGGAAGGTTTATATAATCATTGCAATGCTTTCGTTCTTCCAAGTCGAGGGGAAGGAATTGGCTACCCAATGCTTGAAGCTGGCAAAAGGAGTCTTCCGGTCATTGCGACAGCATGGGGAGGTCATCTTGACTTTCTTAATGAAGAAAATAGTTATTTAATTCCTTATCATTTTGTACCAGTAAAGCCACAATCTCATTATCACGGATATAGAAGTGATCAGTTATGGGCAGAAGCTTCTGTTGAACATTTGAAACAAAGGATGAGAAACATCTTTGTAAAAAATAAAGAAGCAGCCGATCGAGGCAATAAATTAAAAATCTTCATTGACCAAACATTTACCTATGATCAGGCTGCAATGGATTTATCATTTGCTTTAAACCAATTGACTGGCGGAAGGTTTCAAGATGGTACAAATAAAATAAATTCCTATCATGAAAACGAATTTAGAGTAATGGAAAAAATCCACCAGTTATTTCGATGTGAGTCCTCTGAATACATTAATGGTTTATTTAAGGAATTACTAATGCGGGAGCCAAAACCGCTAGAATTGGACCATTATCGAAATTTATTATTCTCTGGCGTTAGCAAAATATCTATTATAGGGGCCATTTTGCAAAGTGATGAATGTGGTCAGCATTTCAACCAGCCGCTAAATACTCTAAATAGATACAATCGAACGATTATAGAAGTTTTTAGAACATTTAACGAATACGATGATACTGTATTTGTTAAATGCCTATACCGAGAATTACTGTTTCGTGAACCTGATGAAGGAGGGATGTATGGCTTTATAAATATTCTTAGACATGGCGGCAGCAGGATTTCTGTCATTGAATCGATTTTAACATCTCCAGAATGCGTTGCACTTTTTACTAAGTAAATCCTCCATAGAAATAAAAATCATTTTCCACTTTTTTGTTTGGCCTTCACGATTTCTACGAACAATTAATATTTGAATATTTTTCTTTGGAGGGGTTGAATTGAGAATCATTCAAAAATTATTTGAGATTTACCAAAAAGATGGACCAGAGTTTGCTATTAGTTTATATGAGGGGTTATTACTACGGGAACCGAATTCCATTGAAATCGAGCATTACCATAATCTTTTCATGTCTGGCTACAGCAAAATATCTATTATCAATTCAGTCATACAAAGTAATGAATGTTTGCAGCATTACAATCACCCGCCTGCCATACATGCAAGACATAATCAAACAATCCCAGGAATTTTAAGAACATTTTTTCAAGCAAATGAAACTCTATTTGTGCAGTGCTTATACAGGGAATTGCTATTTCGTGAGCCTGATAAGGGAGGAATGCATGGATTTGTTGGAGTGCTTAAGAAAAGTGGGAACCGGCTGAAAATTTTAGAAAATATTTTAACATCTGGAGAATGTATTTCACTTCTAAGTTCTCCTAATCCTCCTTGGAAAGCTGATTTCGAAGATATAGTAAGCTGCATCATTCCAAGCTTTAATCAAGTTGATTTAGTGAAACAATGTGTAAACACACTTAAAGCCACTATAACGAAAACTTCTTATGAGATTATCGTAGTTGACGATGGAAGTGCCATGCATATTCAACAGCAGCTTTTGCAATGGGGATCACAGGAAAATATTAAAGTAATCCTAAAAAACCCGAATGAGGGTTTTAGCTGTACCGTTAATCAAGGGATAAGACAAGCAAGAGGTAAACATATAGCACTCGTTAATAATGATGTTATTTTTCATGAACCTGAATGGCTAAAGAAAATGATTAGTACCATACAAAGCTCACCTGAAATTGGCGTGATAGGTGCACGATTGCTTTATCCTAATCAAACGATTCAGCATGGGGGAATGAGTGGAGAGCTTCTTCATCGATACGTTGGCATGCCCGCAGATTATCCACCTGCCCTTGCCGTTGATGACGTTCATGCTGTTACAGGTGCCTTATTACTAATAAAACAGGATGCCGTTGCAGATTTAGGTCTTTTCTCTGAAGATTTTTTTACTGGTTTTGAGGATGTAGAATATTGCTTCAGAGCAAGATTAAAAGGATGGAGGGTGGTTTACTGCGGGCCAGCGGCAGCCATTCATTTGGAAGGCCAAACAAGAGGGGGACATCAAAAAATCAATTTCTATAAGCATAAGGATTTTGAAGCTAGGAAACAATTTGATTTGAAATGGAGGGGTTATTATCACATCCTTAAATCATAGAGAGATTGTTTATATACTTGAAGCTAATGGTGTATCAGGAGGAGTTAAGAATGTTTTTGAACACATAAATCATTTACATGATATGGGTTATCGGGTTCATTTGTTTTCATTAGATAATCACCCGCGTTGGTTTCCGCTAAAGGTGCAGACTAGGAGATTTAAAAACTATCAGAAAATGCTTCAGCAGCTTAAGGTTATGGATGCAATAAAAGTTGCCACTTGGTGGAATACACTCGACACCGTAGTGAATAGCTGTGATCCGCTCCAAAATGGACGAGGCATTCCATTTTACCTTGTACAGGATATTGAAGAAAGTTATTATCCTCATTCACCAGAAATGAGGGCAAGAGTTCATCAAACCTACCAGAAGAATATTAATTACTTAACGGTAGCAGACTGGACAACTCAACAATTGGCACAGCGTTTTCAAAAGCAGGCCGCAAATGTATCAATCGCTATTGATCATGATGTTTTCAGGCCGAATAGAACGCATGATTATGATCCGCTTCGCATTTTGGCATGTAGTAGAAGAAGTCAACATTTGAAGGGATTTCATGTCACGGCTGAAGCAGTACAAAAGGTTCATCAAATGTTAAGTAATGTATCTCTAGTTACGTTCGGTCTAGAATCACCAAATATTCCCCGTATCCCTGCTTTGCATTTTTCTGTCCCTGATGATCGAACAGTAGCTTACCTTTACGCGAATTGTGGGGTATTCGTCCAAACATCTTACCACGAAGGATTCGGAATGCCCATTCTAGAGGCAATGGCATGCGGTGCGCCTGTAGTTACTACGAGAGCGAATGGAAACGAAGAATTTTGTATAGATGGTCATAACTGTCTGATGGTCAATAGTGGAGATGCCGATGGTGTAGCAAATGCAATTTATAGAGTACTAACAGATAGAGAACTGGCAAATTATCTTGCCGCAAATGCCATACAAACAGCACAGAAATATAACTGGCCAAGAGTAATGAGTAATCTAACTTCAGAATTTAGCAAATATTAAAGCCAGAAATTAAAGGGAACGTAATTCTTAATGAACAAGCTCCTGGGATTGAAGTAATCTATTTTAATTTTCAGTTTTGTCTTTTCGATATTAATGAAAGCCTTTTTTAATCCATCTTAAAGCTTCAATTAAAGCTTGTTCCCATTCTCTCTTTTGCTGCAAAAAACTTGGTTCAACAATATAATTATGTGAATTCATTAAGTTTTGGTTTCCAATTTCAATTCCAAAGGTAATTGCATCTGTTTTGCTTATTTTTTGATTCAATTACCCATCAGAAAGAACTAATTCAAAATAATGTGGGCGGTTATATGTAGGAATTAAAATAGAAACGAGCGGATACCTTTCCTTATTGTTTTCTTTCACTTATATCGCCCCTTTTTAATTATAATGTCAAAGCGTACATACTCTTTCAAAATGCTATTGAATGAAAGTGAATGAATATCTATGAATATATTTAAAAATGATAGGAATGAAGAGGTGACCGCAAATTGAATAACCAAAAAATATGCTTTATTTCTTGTGTCAATCATGCTGAAAAATACAATACAGCATTAAAATATATTCATTCTCTAAAGATACCAGAAGGCTATGAAATCGAAACGATATCTATTGAGAATGCTTCAAGTCTGACATCAGGATACAATCAAGGGATGAAAAGAAGTGATGCTAAATTTAAAGTATATCTTCACCAGGACACTTATATTTTTAATAATCTTTTCATTTACGATATCATTTCGTTATTTAATAAATATCCTAAATTAGGAATGCTAGGGATGGTAGGAGCCAAAACAATCCCTAATGGGGTTTGGTGGAATAGTAAGCTCGTATATGGAGCTGTCTATTATACCCCTAAAGGCAAAAGAGCAATAGGAACCTTAGCGAATCGCCCTGTAATAGAAGATTATGAGAAGGTTAAGGCGATCGATGGATTAATCATGGTTACCCAATACGATCTCGAATGGAGGGAAGAATTATTCCAAGGCTGGCATTTCTATGATGTTTCTCAAAGTTTAGAATTTGAGAAAGCAGGATATGATGTAGGAGTTCCAAGGCAAATACGTCCGTGGTGTCTCCATGCAACAGGGACAGTAAACTTAAACGGTTATGAAGAAAACAGGATCATATTCGTTCAAAATTATCAAGAGTATTTTTAGGGCTTAATATAGCCATTCCTTTAAATTGGACAATTCAGTACAGAAGTACAAGCAAAAAATTAATTTTTTCATATTGTACATTAAGAAGGTGAGGTGATCCTATGTGTCTATGCAATAAGATTAATAAAATATATTCAGCTGATGGCCGGTATCATGGAAGGCCAGTGCAGATGACAAAAGTTGCTCCATCTCAAGTGATGGTCAAAAAAACTCCTAACATGGTGACCAAGTATGGGAATTACAGATAAAAGGACTCTGGAAAGCGATTGTCATCTCAATCGCTTCTTCCTAAAATAATGATTGCTAGATTGATTAGAATGAAGTATTAAGTGGAGGCATTACTAATAATATGAATTAATTTGTCAAGCCTCTTCTCAAAAGTATGCTCTTTTAATACTCGATTTCTGGCTTTAGCCGCCATTCTTTGCCGCTCTATATCGTTTTGCAAATAATAGTCAATCTTTTTTAGCAGCTCTTCTTTATTTTTAAAAGCTGCTATTTCCTCATCTTCAACGAAGTGGTTAGGTAAATCCTCTTTGAATTCAATTAATTGAAAGGCCTCACACGCGGCAACATCAAAGGTTCGATTGTTAATGCTTTTTCCTTCAATGCCGAGTCGGTTTTGATTATGCTTCAAGTTAAATGGCCTGTGTGTATTTAAGATAATTTTTGCACAGTTATAAAAGTCTGCTGCTATGGATGGTTTGAACCAGCCTTCATTAATGATTAGTTTTGGATTATTTTGATAATAATACAAAGGTTTTTTCCAATTTCCTACAACCCTAATATTGTAAGGTGTGTTTTGTAAAAGGAATTGGATATATTGTACTCGATCAGGATAAGGGTAGCCAACTATGCATATATCGCTTGTAAAAATCCCTTCCATCTTTTTTGGCTTAAATATTTCTGGTTCAGTAGCAAGAGGTAATTGGTAAGCCTGCTTGTGGCCATTTTTTTTATAAAATTCAAGTGCTGCAGTATCGATGGTAAAAACAAAGTCGTAATGACGGGAAAGCTCAGCTGTTTGATCCATAAAATAGGGGTCTTCAGTGAACCAAATCGCAGTCTTTATATTATTTACTTTTAGCCATTGGATCATGTTAATTGGCAGTTTAAAGCCTACCATTGTGATTGCTGCATCTGGCATAAATGATTTTGTCAGTGTTTGTAATGTACGAAGGCCGTTTTTATTCTGAAAGTACTTTACTTCATGTTTTTTGCTTAACTCTTGTAATATCCATGCTTCAAAATGGTCATAGATTCCATTATACCCTGAAGAAATAAAGAGGATTTTCATTGCATTCTCCTACAGATTGATAGAAATATTGTTCAAAGTCCCGATTCCATTTTTGATCTCATCACTATAGAAAAACCCCTCAATCAAGACGAATTTTTCTTTTTTTGTCGTTGGAATTCGCAGCTCATTTTCGAACGTTAAATTTTCACCAGGTTCTAATTTTTGAAGACGGTTAGGCTTGAGCCAATGCTCTCCAGTTTTTTCTGCTTGTTCCTTCCAGTTTTCATGGAAGTAGTGCCATGCTTCGCTGTTCGTTCCATCTATCATTAAAGCAGTATGTGTGACAGAACCGATTTTTCCGCCAAGTCGAACATTTTCAGGAGACTTAATACGTATACAAATCATTGGATTATTTAATATGGAAGTACCTGTATTTTTGATAATCATATTCCCGATAACAGTCACTTCCTTATCATCCTCATCAATATCTGGAAGCATAACAGCATAGCTGAACCAGACACAAGCGTCAGCAGTTTCCTTCGCATTTTTTTTCCAGAACATATTGATCCCCCTTGAATATTCCGAAGATATCTTTACATTCTATGCATAAAATGAGATGAAATGTTTCGAAATATTTTACAATCAAAAAAGAGGAGCGGAACTCCTCAGTTAACATGCTGTATGAAGTTAATTTCTTTTTACATCCCTGTCGGTGTTGGTCCAGGTCCTGGAAACACTGTTGGACATTGAGGCGGGAATGCCAATGGCGGACATACAAACGGCATATCAGGGCGTGGCTGACAGAAGTCTGCAGTAATTTCTAGTTTGACCATAGCCTCCATTTGAACGTTTTGGCATAGATTGATTGAAATATCAAGCTGCTGGAACTCGAATACTCCTGGAGTAATTCCGACTTGACGGCAAATGATGTTTGCATCGCACTCAAAGTCTGTAATTTCACATTGAAGGAATGTACCTGGAGGTGCACATAGGAAGAACTTCTCAGATACAGCCCAAGGAATTGGATCAGAAGTACAGCTTAGACCAGCAGCATTTGATACACGAACTACGATAAATCCTTTTTTCAAAACTTTTACCTTCTGAAGTGTAACAGTCGATCCATCAGGTAACTGGAACTGTCCACTTGCACGTCCTTCTGGCTGCGGAATCTCCTGGCAAAGAATTGCCCCAGGTGCTAACGGATCAATTGGATTTCCTTCTTCATCAGTAGGGAAGCATTCTACTGTCAGATTTCCGCCTAGAAAAGCACATGGGTCTCCTGCACCGCCAGGAGTAGGGGTTACGCCGCTTGGGCAATCAAATCCAATATCAAGAAGAGAATCAGTGCCGGTAAAGGCGATTAGCGGCACATCTGCTTGGCGGGTGACCCAGTCATAAACTTTATTTACTTTTATACATAAAGTTTCCTGGCCACCGCTAATTGATTTAAAATCCATGAAACAATCATCTCCTCAACTATTTTGTTAATAGGGCTGAGCCTACTGTATACTATGCGATTATCCCAGATCTGTGTTTAGGCTAGAGTGTATTTTTAGTTGTACATCACGGGGGAAATTAGAGAAAGCAATTTTACGTACAGTTGACCCATACATAATATATTCCCTTAGATCAAAGGTGTGATTTAAATTATCTATGAAATAAGCCTAATTAATTTAATGAAATTTGTTGTGAATCTCTAGTGTTTTTAACATATAACTTCTGAATGAAAAGAGTATTCCCTCTATCCAGTTACACTTTTGCCCAGTAAGCATAGAATGAAAAAAAAGAACTGGGCTAATGACTAAGGAGGAGAAACTGATGATAAGAAGGAATCAGTTTGATAAACTGACACACATACAGCTTCAACAGAAGGTGATTCATCTAGAGTCTGAACTTTCCTATTACCGAGCGGACAGCCAGACGAGAGATAGGAGGTACCTGGAACAAATAAAAATGTTGAAAGGCGAAAATGAGCGATTGAATTTAGAACTCACTGAAATAACGAAAGCCGAAGTAAAAAGTAATCAAACAAGAGATGAATTAATAGATGATTATAATGAGCTGCTTATGAAAAATACAGCTTTGCAGGAAAGAATCACAATGCTTGAAAAAAATACGGTCCGAACAGTGCTGGATAATGATCATGCAGTTGAAAATAGCCAATTGCAGGAGATTATTAAAAAGCAGGAGGCGAAAATTGCTAAATACGTGGAACAGATAGAAGCAAATAGAGAAAAGGAAATAACAAGTAAGCAGCATGCAGACAGAATATCCATTAATTTGTCCGAAGCTTATGAACAAAACCAACAGTATAAAAAAGAACTGAGGGACCTGGAGAAAGAATTAAAACAAAGAACTGAGGATTATGATCGGTTATTTAAGCAAAATGAAAAAATGGGCCATGACTTTCAAGGAATCCAGGAAAAACAGGAACAATTACAACAGAAAAACGTATCTTATCAACAAAAGATAACCCAATTGGAATTAGAAAAAACTACTGCTCTTGAGTCTGCTAGTCATCTGCAAACTGAATTATCAGAAGCAAAAGCCAAAATAAAAGAATTGGAATCACTGAAATTAGAACTGTTAAACCGTCTGGAGAACCAAGTGAAGGAAATGAGTAAATTAGAAGATGCAAACAATCGGTATAATGAGGAAAAAATTACACTCCTAAATAAGATTGCGCATCTTGAAGAGGAAAATACTTCGATTCATGAAAGTATTTCAAACATATCTTCACAAAGGCAATCCGATGAAAAAAGACTAGAAAAAATCACTTCTAACTTAAATGAGGTTTTCGCAGAGACAAAGCAGTTAGTACGGATGACATCATCATTAAAACACCAATTGGAAGCAAAGACTATTGAACTTAACCAAATTAAAAAAGAGAAGGAGATGCTCATGCAAGAAGTCATTTTGCTTAAAGATGAATATGAGAAGTCTGAGGCTAAAAAGAATGAGTTAGAACACCAAATTGAGATCATGAGAAATGAATTGCTGAAAGCACAAAGTTCCTTATCGAAGCTTGAGAAATTCGAAACAGAGAAACTAAAGCTTAAAGAGGATTTAGAGTCAAAAATTGATGAATTTAATATGCTTACCGATCATTATCAGCGTGAGAAAGAATCTTATCTTAAAGTTCTTGAACATGTGCAAGATCAAGTAAATGTATATAAAGAAAAGTCTGAGCATTTTGATACCGAAAAAGGATCTTGGTCCAAGCAAATTGATGAATTAAGAACTGAACTAAAAGAGACAAAAGCAACTATTGTGAAAATGGAAGAAATGGAACAGAATAATCTAAAGCTTACTGCAGAGCTTCAAGCGAAAGAGATTGAAATCTATAAAGCTAAGAAGGATGGAGAACGTGTACTCGCTCAACAGATGGAAAAATTCCAGGCAGAGATTGAACTGTATCGATTAAAAATTAATCAATACGAAAAAGACAGAGAGACTTGGGAAAAGCAAATGAAGCAAATGAAAGCTCAATTTAATGCTTTGGAATCTACTTTGGAGGAAAAAGAGATTTTTATTAAGCAATATATTCAACAGCCTATTTCCCAAACAAGACCTGAGCATCAAAATTCGTATCAGCAATTTAAGCCAGATCAGCCAGTTCAATCCCAGCCTGAACAGCCTTTACCAATACAAAGCCAACCTGCTCAACAGATTAAACCTGCAGTACAGCAGGAACAGTCTGCCCAACAACAAGCTCAACAACAAAGTCAACAACAAAGTCAACAACAAGCTCAACAACAAGCTCAACAACAAACTCAACAACAAACTCAACAACAATTTCAACAACAAGCCGACTGGTTCCAAAGAATGATGCAACAGCAGCGTGGCTATCAGCCCCTGCCCAAAAGCCAAAATTCGCAGCATGGAACAATGGACTTCTTTACCTTACGTAATAAAACAACCCAGCCCACAGGTATGGGAAACTACGGGAATCAAAGGTGATTTGAATAATCTAGACCTTCGTATTCCTGCTTTTGAAATAAAAAAAGCAGTTTATGAGGATATGATATTGTATTGTCAACAAGCACTACCTCATGAAGCCTGCGGATTACTTTCAGGACCGCAATTTAATGGCATGAATCTATGGAAAATAAAAAATGAATCTCTTAATTCTAACCGATTCACTATGTCTAAGGAGTCAATCGAACGTACTTCAAAGAATGCAAATGGAATTGGTGAAAAGATTTCAGGTATATTTCACTCTCATCCAAGCTCACCTGCCTATCCATCATCGCATGATATTGGAAATAATCCTTATCCGAATTTAGCCTATTTAATTGTTTCTTTTTATAAAGGGAAAGTAGAAGTGGGTTGTTTTCAAATAATTGAGGGTAAGGTAATCCCATTGAAATTAATCGTTGTGGATGAGTGAATGAAGACGGCGGATCAAGCAGATCGCCGCTTCTTTTATTTATATTATGAGTTTTTACCTGAAACAGAAAAAATGGGTTTTAATCGAAACACGTCATATTTTTATGAAACATATAATTAAGAGTAAAGCACCTAAATATCCAGGAGGGAGAATTTTGATAAAAAAACAGATAATAAAAATTCAAAAGAGATCTTTTGAATCGCAACAATCTCCGGAATCCATACCCTATATGGGACATAAGATCAAATCCAATACCATACCAGGAGGAGTGAATCCTATAAAGCAGAAATATAAAAACGGTGGCTGTGGTTGTGGAAGAAACCAAAAAAAGTCGTAGGTCAAATCAATTTTAAATAAATTCAAGAAAAAAAGGCGACTCTAAAATTTCAATAAATTTTATGAGTTGTCTTTTTTGAAATAATTGTCTATTTTGTAAACGAGTACATTGTTACAGTTGAATTGCGAAATAATGAGCTCATTTCAGACTATGGAGAACCTTATTCAAAATGATTCAGTGAAAAAGACAAGTCTTACCTCATGTCTTAGTCTAACCCATATAGTAATAGGGTAGTTGTCTATTGAATCATCCCTATGCCCCCCCTATACATAAATGTCCCTTAGTTAACACCACTATTATCAGTATGTGCCCCTGTTCATCAATTTGACTTTGGTGTTTTTTCAAAAGCGTAGTAAAATAAAACAAACAAGGAGGGGAACCAAATGAGCGAATGTAAATTAGATCATTCTCACGATGATGTAAAGGCTAAATACGAGCAGCAAATAAAATTTTTACCAAGTGATACAATCCATTTATTTGAGGAATTTTTTCAAAAAGAACATACTCAAGACATCTTAAATGAAGTCTTCCATCTATTAAAAAAGTACGATCTATCATCAAATGACGAAAAGGAAGAACGTGTCAATCGTTTATATTTAGTATTGAAAAATGTATAAGCGATACCTACACCGCTGTGAGAAAGCCTGCTGCGGTGTTTTTTTATGTGTCGGTCTAATTCGTAAAATAAATCTTTATGTACGAATGAAAACCTACACGGTGAAATGAAGCAGGCAAGCATTAACATATGTGGTTGATGATTGTAGCTCATAATAGTTTTATTGCCTGAATGAATAGGGATAATTAGAATAAATCGGTTTCCGAAACATATACTTGTACAAGAAAACGCATACATATTTTTACTCCATTAGAAATGAATTACTTATTTTAGGAGGAAATAAAATGCCAAAAACAATGTACAAACTTGATTTAAGTAAACCAATGGAGGAGCAAATTCATCCTGGGCATAATAGATGGCATCCAGATATTCCTGCTGCTTTCTCTGTTGATCCAGGAACCGCGTTTCGAATGGAATGCCAAGATTGGACGGACGGACAAATTAAAAATAATGATACTCCAAATGATATTAGGGATGTGAATTTAGCCCGAGTACATGTTTTAAGTGGTCCCGTTTATGTAAATGGAGTTGAACCAGGAGATCTTTTAGTTGTTGACATATTGGATATTGGTACGTTTCAAGAATATGAATGGGGCTTTAACGGTATTTTTGCAAAGGAAAATGGCGGGAGCTTTTTAACAGACCATTTTCCAGAAGCTGCAAAATCGATATGGGATTTTGAAGGGATTTACACAACATCAAGACATGTGCCGGGTGTGAAATTTGCTGGAGTCATTCATCCTGGTTTAATTGGTGTTGCTCCTTCACTTGAGCTTTTACAGAAATGGAATGAACGAGAAAATGAATTAAAGATGACAGATCCTGACCGAGTACCTGCACTTGCCAACACTCCTAACCCTGAAGCAGCTGTACTTGGCACCCTTAAAGGAGCTGAATTTGACAGAGTAGCAAAAGAGGGAGCAAGAACAGTTCCTCCAAGGGAAAATGGGGGAAACTGCGATATTAAAAATCTATCAAAGGGTTCAAGAATTTATTTCCCTGTTTTTGTTAAAGGCGCCAAACTTTCAGTAGGTGATCTTCATTTTTCACAAGGGGATGGGGAAATCACTTTTTGCGGTGGAATCGAGATGGCAGGCTGGATAGACCTTAAGGTAGATGTCATTAAAGGGGGCATGGAGAAGTATAAAATAAAAGAAAATCCAGTATTCAAACCAGGCCCAGTTGATCCTCTTTATTCTGATTTCCTCGTTTTTGAAGGAATATCAGTTGATGAAAAGGATGGAAAGCAGCATTATTTAGATGCTAATATCGCTTATAAAAGAGCATGTTTAAATGCAATTGAATATTTAAAAACATTGGGTTATACAGGGGAGCAGGCATATATGCTATTAAGCACTGCTCCTGTTGAAGGACGAATTAATGGAATAGTGGATATTCCAAATGCATGCTGTACAGTTGCGATTCCAACACAAATATTTGATAAAGATATCATGCCGAAATAAATTGTTGGGAGGAGAATTCTGATGCCCAGTTATACATTTTGCTGCCAAAATTGCGGTGATTTTACATTGTTTTTAAAATCAATGACTGGGAAAAAAGATCGAGCAGCATGCCCAGAATGTTTAGAAGAATCTACACGAGTGTATCTTCCGCCTAATCTTTTTTCTTATTCAAAAGAACTTCGTACTCGAATTGAAAAAGGAATGGAGCCACGAAGAATGACACGTGAGGAATTAGGACCTAGGCAGAAAATAAAAAACAAATCAACTAGCCGTCCTTGGCAAGTTGGAAATTGAATTAGTTTAAAGCGGCTGTTTAAACGGCCGTTTTTTATATGTTTTTTGAAAACTTTTCTAAAGTAATTCCTATAACAATTGGTTTTTTCGTACTGTATCTCCTAAGGTAATTTAAGTAATTCAATAGAAGCCATTTACATTTATTTTTGTTTTGGTTTTCATGTGGTCTAAAAATGATTCCTACAAAAATATTGCTAATAATGCATTAATGTCTATGGGAATTACATTGTTTATTCATACTTTAATTAAATTGTTTTATTTTAAACCACGTCCTTTTGTAAAAAATCGTGTCGGTATAATTATTCCATCAAAAATAGATTCTACATTTCCAAGTAAACATGCACTGCTAGTATTCGCTATATCAACTTCTATCTTTCTTTATGACCGTTTCCTTGGTTCAATTATGTGGCTGTTATCATTATTGGCGGGCTTCTCTCGTATTTGGGTAGGGCATCATTACCCATCTGATATAATAGGTATTGCCTTTATTGCATCCATAACCAGCATTATTTTAGATAAAATCTCTCATTTAAATAATCAATTTATCCGTCAATAGCATTTAATTCCTAATTGAATTTAAAATGTGCCCACAGATTTTAATCTTCACCTAAAAATGCCCATCACAATGTGGGCATTTTTAGGTGAAGAGCTATTTATTTGTTAAAGACTTTAGATCAGGTCCTAATTCTTTCGCAATCTCTGCTAAAGCAGGAGCGTTTTGTTTATTGCCATTTGCCCCCAATTGAATGCTATTCATAACCTTTTGAATAGGTCGCAACATATTGCTGTTTTGATTTCTTTTTAACCCATATGCAACTGCACTAACCCCTAGACCTAATAAAGATGCCCAGACTATGCCTTTATTATTTCTTTTTCTGCCAAACATCTTCATAATGTTTTGCTTTCTCATTGTATTGAAAAGCGCTGCTAGCCAGTTATTCATTTTCAAGCACTTCCTCTTTAGAGAATTTAGAAATGAATCTTTCACTTCCATTATCTAATATTTGCTTAAAGACGTTTGAAAATGCTGACATCTTTTTCATATGGACATAATTTCATAAAACCGGACGAAAACTGCTTGAGAAAAAAATGTAATGAATGAACAGACAAAAGCCCAAATATGAAAAAGATTCGGAACTATTTTTAAAGTCACGTTAAATTATAATAACAAAGATTTATTTTTCACTCATTGTTTGAACATATTTGGATAATTTATTTATAGACATAAATAAATAGCTTGGATTATGGAGCTTAAGTACATTCCAATCAGATGTATTCTTGCTTGATAGAATCTCGATTGGCAAGAAGGAGATTCGTTTAAACCATTTATAAATAGGATGAGAAATCTCAAAAGTCTCAAATCCAAGCCTTTCACAGCCTTTGTTTAACATTGTAATTCCAATTATCCCTTTGATCTTTTTAGAATGAGTATGATTTTGAATATAATTTTCTATTCCAGGTAAAGACATTTGAACGTACTTATAAATCATTTTTGCTTTTCTAATTTCACTGTTAATGTTTTTAAATTCCTTTAGCAGTCTAACATTGTGAAGATGAATCTTAACCAATGTATCATTCTTGTTTATTAATGTCCCATCTGAAAGGATAATATTCCTGCCTTTATATTTGGTTAACCTAACCCGAAAAATGTTACCCTCCTTACAAGAAGGGTATGTAAGGCGAGTGCATTGAAAATATAAAGGATCGATTATAGACCAAATGGAGATAAAAAAATCTCTCATGTTCCTATACTCCTTTTTCATAACCAGTTTTATTTTATTTTTATCAAAAAAAGAAATCTTTACTTATGGTAATTTAGGGCTGAATTAGATATAAAAAAAGATATTCGCTTATCTTAGATGTTTATTATTTTTTTCTGTATAAAGTCGAAAAGTAAACAAACTATAATTTTATAGGGTTTAAGGAAAATCCATCTATCCTCTATTAAATAAATGAATTAAGTAAACAGGAATGGGGAGAGTTTATGGAATTCATTGAACGTTTGTTTGCTCAATATGGATATTTTGTGTTGTTATTCGGTCTACCCTTGGAATTAATTGCTCTTCCGATACCTCCTGGAAACTCAACACTTGCATACACCGGATATTTATCCCACAAGAATGTTCTTGACCTTCTACCAGCTATAGCAATGGCATATTCTGGATCGGTTATAGGCATATCAATTGCGTATTGGATTGGAAAAAAGCTAGGTATGCCTCTTGTCGAAAAATACGGAAAATGGCTATTCCTGAAACCAGAATATTTAAAGAAAACAAGAATAACTTACGAGAAATATGGGAACAAAATGCTTTTATTTGGTTTCTTCTTGCCCGGAGTCAGGCAGCTCAACAGCTACTTTGCGGGCATTATTCAAGTACCATATCGGACCTTTGCATTATATGCCTATACAGGGGCAGCCTTATGGGTTTCCATATTCATCGGTATCGGTTATGTGTTCGGTAATCAATGGCAGCTAGTTTTTACTTTGATAGAACATTTTATGAAGTTTATCTTAATCATATTATGTGGTACGTTAATTATTTTTCTCTTATTAATATGGCCTAGTCGGTTGAAGAAGTGGTTGGACATTCATAAAGGGAAATCGTAGTAGACTGCCAATGATTCATCCCATGCCTCTTCCCTAAATGTTTTATTATATTCAAGCTATGCTTCTTTTTACATTTATTCTTCATTTCATCCTTAATTTAGTACGGAGAGGAATTCTTATACCCTCCTTTTAAATAAGGAATTTTGGTATATTTAAATTTATCTATTTATGACGCTGAGTAATGTACTATTGGGTAAATATCGTCAAAAAATGAGGAAAGTATCCTTAATATATTTGGATTCAGTAATTGTTATGAAATAAATAAATAAATAAATAAACTCAACGCCTGTGTTTATCGTTACGAAACGGAGGTAACGGTCAGTTTTAGCGTGGGTTTTTAATCGTTTTACAATTTTTTTGTAACTATTAAAATATTATTTTAACTATCTATTTTTTGTGGTAAGATGAATTTATAAAATGTTATTAACTTATTTATAAAGAAAACCGACATAAATGTAAGGGAAGTGTCTGAATTGAAGGAATCTCATCAGCCTATTTTTGATTTAGCAATTCGCACAGCCGATATGCTTGTGAAAATGTTCGGTTCCCGTTGTGAGGTAGCTGTTCATGATTTTTCTGATCTAAAGAAATCACTCATTCATATTGCAGGGAATGTGACAGGGAGAGAAATCGGATCTCCGATAACAGACCTTGTCCTAAAGGAATTAGCAAAACAGAAAAGAGATATTGAAGATATTCCTAATTATAAAACGCAATCGAAGAAAGGGAATATCATGAAATCGGCTACTATTTTTCTGCGTGATCATGAAGACAAAGTAATTGGGGCCTTATGTTTAAATTACGATATCAGCCTACTCATGCAATTCGGAGGAGAAATTGAAGAATTTATCAACTTTGATGAGCAACAGGCAAAATCAGAGAACTTTTTTACCTCTGTTCAGGATGTGACACATGAAATGGTTGAACAAGTTCTCCATGGCTTTAAAAAAGCACCTTCTTTAATGAGTTTAGATGAGAAGGTGGAATGTGTTCGCCAGCTTGAAGAGAAAGGGACATTTCTAATAAAAGGAGCGACTGATTATGTCGCATCCGTATTAGGTGTCTCTAAGTTTACCGTTTATAATTACTTGCAAAAAATTAGGACAATAAATGAGTTCCAGACAGAAGAGCTAGCTGAGCATAAGTAATCATCATTCATTCAATTATAAATAAAGGAGCTTATGAAATGAAATATAGATCAGCTTTTGACATCATTGGACCTGTTATGATCGGTCCTTCCAGCTCTCATACAGCAGGTGCGGCGAGGATTGGCCGTGTTGCCAGAACATTATTCAACCGTTTGCCGAAGAAAGCAGTAATATCCTTATATGGTTCTTTTGCAAAAACTTACAAAGGACATGGAACAGATGTGGCAATCGTCGGCGGGTTATTAGATTTTGATACATTTGATGAGCGCATTCCAACTTCTCTTCAGCTAGCTGAGGAAGCAGGCATGGAAGTTGTTTTTCAGGTAGAAGATACAGTGACAGAACATCCGAATACGGTTCGGATTAATTTATATGATGACCAAGGTGATTTAGAGGTTGTTGGAATTTCAATTGGCGGTGGAACCATTGAAATAACAGAGCTAAATTCCTTTGAATTGAAATTATCTGGTGAACATCCTGCTATACTTGTTGTTCATAATGATCAGTTTGGCGTGATTTCAGCTGTTACTCAAATATTAGCGAATCATGAAATTAATATTGGACATATGGAAGTTTCTCGAAAGGAAAAAGGAAAAATGGCATTAATGGTTATTGAAGTCGACCAAAAAATTGACCAAGAGATCATGACAGAGATTGAAAAGCTGCCAAATGTAACTCAGACGATTAGAATGGTTGACTAAGAAAAGCGCAAGCGCCTTGATCATCGCCGTACAAACGCAGAAGGTCTCCGTCTGAGATAAAGGAAACATGGTGAGCGAGAGCGAACCGATGTTGACGCAATCGTTGCGGAGGGGGTCTGAAGTTTGATAGGCGATAGGACGCTTGCGCTAGACAATTCTCTAACTCCAAAATTATACATTCTTATCTTTTAAAAAAGTACGTTGTGTATTTTTAAACCAGAATGAAAGCAGCCAAGAATTAGGGGTGAAATCATGTTATTCAGAAACGTAGCGGAGCTTGTTGAACTTGCAGAAAGTAAACAAGTGAAAATAGCAGAAATTATGATTCAGCAGGAAATTGAAGTGACAGGTCTATCAAGAGAAGAGATCATTGCAAAAATGGATCGAAACCTAACTGTGATGGAACAAGCAGTAGAACGAGGATTGAACGGTGTTACCTCTGTTTCCGGTTTAACAGGAGGGGATGCAGTCCTTCTGCAGAAATACATTCAAAGTGGAAAAGCTTTATCTGGAAATATCCTATTGGATGCGGTAAGCAAAGCGGTTGCAACAAATGAAGTCAATGCTGCCATGGGTACAATCTGCGCAACACCAACTGCTGGTTCAGCTGGAGTTGTTCCAGGTACATTATTTGCCGTGAAAGAAGTATTAAACCCTACAAGAATGGAAATGATTGAATTCTTATTCACTTCCGCAGCCTTTGGATTTGTTGTAGCGAATAATGCGTCCATATCAGGAGCTGCTGGCGGTTGTCAGGCTGAGGTGGGATCTGCAAGTGGAATGGCTGCTGCTTCGATTGTTGAGCTGGCTGGCGGGACACCGCGCCAAGCAGCGGAAGCGATGGCGATTACATTGAAAAATATGCTAGGTCTTGTTTGCGACCCTGTTGCTGGATTAGTGGAAGTTCCTTGTGTAAAAAGAAATGCCATGGGTGCTTCTAATGCGATGACGGCTGCCGATATGGCTTTAGCAGGGATTACAAGCCGAATTCCATGTGATGAAGTCATACATGCGATGTTCCTTATTGGGCAATCAATGCCGTCTGCACTTAGGGAGACCGCAGAAGGTGGACTTGCTGCCACACCTACCGGAAGAAGGCTGGAAGCTGAAATTTTTGGAAAGAAAAATTAGCTGTACATTTAATGCCTGGATCCTGATTAAAAAAGGATTTAGGCTTTTTCTTTGTAAAAAGTAAATGATCGGTTGATGACCTGTACAAGCATTTATGACGGGAAGAATAACCCGCGCAGAGTAGAAGGTAGAATGATATTTACATGATTGGTTGTTAGTAGCAAATTATTACTTGCTTATTTATCAACAATTAATATTTCCATAAATTTCATAGAAGATTAAAAAAAGTGTAAATAAATATACACAGATTCCTTATAGGAACAATGATAATATAAAATTACCAAAAAAATAGGGAGCGATACTTATGGAGGAGATACTAAAGCAGATATTATCTGGCATGAATGAAATGAAGAATGATATAGCTGAAATCGGAAAAAACATTAAAACAGTTGAACATAGGCTGGACCGCTTAGAAAAAATGGACAGCATTGAACATAGAGTAGAAGTGAATCAAATTGACTTGACTGACATTAAGGAGATATTGGAGAAAATGGATTCATTCCAAACAGATGTCCTTAAAGACTTTTTCCAAATCTTTAAAGGCAATTCATTTAATAAAGTCCTTCAAGAAGAATTAAATTTAATCAATCAGCGTTTAGATGCACAATTAACGAAAATTGCAAAAAATGAAGAAGCAATCTTAATGATTGAAGGGAAAAATAATAAAGTAAGCTAAACTATGCATAATCACAAGGCGCTAATAATGCGCTTTTTTTATTTTCCTCAAAAGGAACCATCATAATGGTAAACTTTTTAATACTAAACTTTCGGACAAAAAATTCAAGCTATAAAGGGATGTAACCCTTCAGACTTTTTGGAAGGGTCACTTATTATATGCTTTGTACCAATCGACGAATTGAGATAAACCTTGATCAATGGATGTTTTAGGATAAAATCCCACATCGGTCTGCAAATCGGATATATCAGCATAAGTTTCCTTTACGTCCCCTGGCTGCATAGGAGCAAATTCTATTTTTGCTTTTTTGCCAATTAAGTTTTCTAATGAATGGATGAAATCCATTAATTTAATAGGTTGATTGCTGCCGATATTATATATTTTATATGGGGCATAGCTTGAACTTGGAATCGGATTTTGCCTATCCCAATTTTCGTTATATTTTGGAGGGTGATTAAGCAAACGGATTATGCCTTCGACTATATCATCTATAAAAGTAAAATCTCTTCGCATTTCTCCATTATTAAATACCTTTATTGTTTTCTCATCTATAATATTTTTCGTAAATGAATAATAAGCCATATCAGGTCTACCCCAAGGACCATAGACCGTAAAGAACCGAAGACCTGTAGCAGGTATATTGAATAGATGGCTATAAGTATGAGCCATTAATTCATTAGCTTTTTTTGTTGCAGCATATAAACTGACTGGATGATCAACTGAGTCATTGGAAGAGAATGGAATACTCCTGTTTGCTCCGTAAACGGAACTGGATGAAGCATAAATGAAGTGTTCTACACCATATTGTCTGCATGCTTCCAAAATATTCATAAATCCGACCAGATTTGAGTCAATATAGGAATGCGGGTTCTCTAGGCTGTAACGTACTCCCGCTTGAGCTGCCAAATTTACAACTATTTTAATCGTTTTAGTTTTGAAAATTTCATTTACCTTATCTCTATTTGTCAAATCTATCTTATAAAATTTGAAGTTTTTGTTTTTTTCTAGTAGTTTCAGACGGTCTTGCTTTAAACGAACATCATAATATTCATTAAGATTATCTGCACCAATAACATGATAACCAAGGGTTAACAAACGCTTTGATAAGTGGAACCCGATGAACCCTGCTGCTCCCGTTACTAAAACATTCATTGTGTTTCTTCCAATTCTTCTTCTCTTTTTCCATTCACTAGATTCAGAACTTGTATTTTTCCAAAGCGTCTATTACAGTATTGAATCTTCATTTTTTTTGCTCCTTTAAAAGGGAATGTAGGTTTAAGCTTACATATTATATATTCAATAGGTCACAAGTTGTTTATGCTTAAGCCTACTATTTATCAGGATGGGCAGATATAAATGTGAACCTAATACTTTCTGCTATGGCTGCGGTTGTGAATTCTGCTGTCAGCGCTGAAACAAACGAATTAAAAATTCCTTTTAGCCCAAGCTACCTAGTTAAATCGTGCATAATTTATTTGGAAAGGACCAGAAATTTTCTGATTTTGAACGAAAGGAGAAGATTTTTTTGCCTACTGCTATGCATTTAAATTTAAGAGTTGATCCAACTCAATATATTCCACAGATTCGGCAAGTTCCTGGCTATGAATACATTCATTTAATCCGCCTGCCTGAGTATATCGTAGATAATTCTCTTCTGAATGAGAAGGTTCATTATTTAAATGAAATTTCCTCCCCAAAAGAATATGTAAATAAGAATAATATCTCTCTTTTACATGCTCACCATGGCCAATTTGGTATATTGCTGCTTCCTTTTAAAGAAAGGACAAATCTCCCATTAGTAACAAGCATTAGGGGAAGAGATGCAACCCTGGCAAACCAGCCTGCAAATTATTTAGAGAATATGAAATTGCTTTTTGATCAGGGCGAACGTTTTTTTCCAGTTTGTGATTATCTTGCAGATAAAATTAGTTTATGGGGTTGTCCTGCTGAAAAAATAAGAATTTTATACGGTGGTGTTGACCTTAATCAATTTAAATACCGGTCTCCAAAGCAAGATGACTCACAAAATATTTTATCCATAGGAAGGTTTGTCGAAAAAAAGGGTCACCATATCTTGATGCAAGCTTTTCAAAAAATAAAGGATAAATTTCCAAATGCAACTCTCACCATTATCGGAAGAGGCGAACTTGAAGGTTACCTCAAAACATTATCTAATCAGCTAAATTTAGGGGAGTCTTTTCGGCTATTAAATTATCTCCATAAAGACAAAATACATGACCATATGGCTAGTGCTGATCTTTTTTGTGCTGCAAGTCTTGAAGCTTCAAATGGTGATGTGGAAGGTATCCCAAATACAATAAAAGAAGCTATGGCAACAGGAGTGCCTGTTATCTCAACTTTTCATGCTGGAATCCCTGAATTGGTCACACATAA
Organism: Cytobacillus solani; assembly: GCF_006704205.1. Classification (NCBI taxonomy): domain Bacteria; kingdom Bacillati; phylum Bacillota; class Bacilli; order Caryophanales; family Bacillaceae; genus Cytobacillus; species Cytobacillus solani. Next base: position 4,680,267 of record NZ_CP041305.1, on the reverse strand, counting down.
CGAAGATGGAATATTGGTCAAGGAAAACAATGTGAATGAGCTGGCAGAGGCAATTGAATTCATGCTGAATAACAGACAACTGTGGAAAGAATACACAATCAGAGCCCGAAATAAAATTGAACAGAAATTTGACCAAAATAAACAGCTGTTGCAGCAGGCGAAATATTATGACGAATTGTTATATGGGAATTAAACTTTGAGAATGCAAAACGGAAGCTATGTTTTTTAAAAAAAATAATTTTGAAGAGTAAATGTCCATTTGTAATTGTAAGCGAGGAAATTTGGAATTTAAAAAATATATGTGTATGATTTCTATCAAAATACTAGCCATTTTTAGAAACACACTAGTAATAGCTTGTAATAAAGAGGCTTTAGTAAATGGGTAAATCCCTCATTTTTTCTTCTTTTTATGTTCCCATGTATTCCCATATTAATATTAAATTTTCCAATCAACTGTCCATTATATATAGAGCCATAGCGAAAAGGTAATAGAGTTCTCTTAGAATAAAACAGCACTGCAGCAAATTGGGTCGGTGTTAAATGACAAAAGCCAATTGTTCATGTAACAAAATGGGTATTATAGCTTTCATATGCTGTTATCACTGCAATTAACATCTTTTAAAATACACATCTAATTAATTTGTCCTATACAAATATAGTTTATAAACATAATTTATAAAAGATTCATGAAACTTCAAAGGAGGAGAAATATGGAAAACTTACAAATCGTCCCATGGGAAGTTGATGAACTTATGCACGAGTTTTTTATTCCAGACTATATTACTGAACTAGCAAATTACGTTCTTCAGTCGTATGCCTTTTCTGTTCACAGCATTGAGGTGGTTACTACTAAGCCGGATAAAGGAGGAGCTATTTGGAAACTAGAAACGAGTTCGGGGCCAAAAAGTTTAAAATTACTACATCGAAGACCTACCAGAAGCATGTTTAGCTTAGGAGCTCAGGAATATTTAGTTGATGTGCAAAAGGCAAGGGTACCGCCGATTATAAAAACAAAGGATGATGCTCCGTATGTTGAGGCAGGGGGAAAGCTATGGTTCGTTGCTGAGTGGATTTTACCATTGGAGCCTGTTACAAAAGATTTGGAAGGAGCCAAACAGCTTTGTAGCGCTCTTGGAGAATTCCACCGATTAAGCAAGGGGTATGTTCCTCCTCAAGGAGCTGAAGTTGCATCTAGACTATATAAATGGCCAAAAAGCTATGAAAAAGTAATGAACAAAATGGACTGGTTTCGAAATATTGGCAAAGCATATGAAGAAATGCCAGCAAGTCCTTATTTACTGAATGTTATAGATTTATTCGAAAATCAGGCAAAAAATAGTTTCGAAAGGTTGAATCAATCAAGCTACTGGGAGCTTGCACAGCAAGGAAATGAATACTGGGGATTAGTCCATCAGGATTACGGCTGGTCAAATGGTCAAATGGGTCCTAATGGCATGTGGATTATTGATTTGGACGGTGTTGCATATGATCTACCGATTCGTGATTTAACAAAATTAATTACTGGTACTATGGCGGACTTATATAATTGGGATGCAACTTGGATAAGAGAGATGATCAAGGCTTACAATGAGGAAAATCCAATTTCATCGAAACTATACGATATCCTGATGATTGATTTATCCCTTCCGAATGAATTTTACAAGAATATTAAAGAGGTAGTATATGAACCTGAATTATTTCTCGATGATACTGCAACAGCCTTAATCCAAACCATAGTAGATACCGACCAATCAAAGTGGCCAGTATTAGAAGAAATTAAAGACGATTGGAAGGGAGTAAATTAAGCATGAAAGTGTTAATGATTTGTACCGAAAAGCTTCCGGTTCCGCCAATAATGGGAGGTGCAATCCAAACCTATATATCCGGCATCCTGCCTTATTTAAGTAAAGTCCACGATATTAGTGTTTTAGGAGTAAATGATGCATCACTTCCGAATCAAGAAACAGTAGATGGCATCCATTATGTTCGTGTACCGGGAAAAATATTTGAAGTATACAGAAAAGAGGTCATTCGCTATCTTGAATCTAATCATTTTGATCTCATCCATATATTTAACCGTCCTCTATTAGTCATGCCTGTTAGACAAGCGTCACCTAATTCAATAATAACCCTAAGCATGCATAATGATATGTTCAATCCGGAAAAAATCAATCCCGAAGAAGCGAAATCAGCTTTAAATGAAGTCTCTAAAATTGTAACAGTCAGTGAATATATCGGTGATGTCATTCGAACGTTATATCCTGAGGCTTCACCCAAAATCAGTACAATTTATTCTGGCGTAGATAGCAGCCGATTTTTACCTGGTAATCATCCAAAGATGCAAAAAACACGTAATGATATTCGCAAAGCGCATGGCCTAGAAAACAAGTCGGTCATTCTTTTTGCTGGGAGACTTTCAAATAATAAAGGAGTAGATAGGCTAATTAGGGCAATTCCAAATCTTTCAAGAAAATTTAATGATTTAGCCTTAGTTATAGTTGGCAGTAAATGGTTCAGTCAAGATGATATTTCTGACTATATTGCCTATGTAAAATCATTAGCAAAGAAACTGCCGATACCCGTTGTAACAACAGGTTTTGTTGCACCAGATGAAATTCAAAACTGGTTTGCTGCAGCTGATATATTTGTGTGTACATCAATATGGCAAGAACCATTGGCACGGGTGCATTACGAGGCGATGGCGGCTGGTCTGCCTATCGTAACAACTGCAAGAGGAGGAAATCCGGAAGTAATACTTTCTGGAGAGAACGGCCTTGTAGTGGAAAATCCAGAGGATCCTGGGTGCTTTGAAGAAAAAATTGCAGAAATATTGTCAAATAAGTCACTGATGAGGAGAATGGGGGAAAGAGGGAGAGAGCTTGCGGTTTCTATTTATAAGTATGATAGAGTAGCTTCGGAGGTTCTTGAAATTTGGGAGCAATCTATGCAAATGCCAGCCGTTCATGTACTTCAGGAAGAAGCAGTTAAGACTGCTGAAGTACCTGCTATGTTTGAAATGCAGAACAAATTTGAAAATCAAGGAGAACAAGAAATTGACAATGATAAAATAGTTAGCTTCTTGGATAGTAAGCCTGAAATTGTGATGCCTAGTGAATCCGCTGATAAACAACCTGCCGTCCCTCACGGTAAACTGAACGATCAACCCCATAGTATTTATGATGAAAAAAATGCAGAAATATTGTTATACAAGTTATTAATGAGAAGATTGGGAAAGGAGGAAAAAGACCTTGCTACCGAGGTTCCAGAAATCAGGAAACAATTAATACAATTATTATCTAACAATGTACCACAGGAAGATACAGTTAAGACCGCTGAAGTTCCTATTATGAATGAAGTGCAGAATACATTTGAAAATCAAGAAGATCAAAAAATTGACAAGGGTAATTTAGATAGCTGGCAAGATAGTAAGTCTGAAAGTAAGAAGCCTATTGAGTCCGCTGGTAAACAATCTGACGCCCCTCAAACTAAACTGAACAATAAACTCCATAGTATATTTGGCGGGAAAATTATGGATATATTGACAAACGAGCCATTAATGAAGAGAGTGGGGGAAAAAGGAAGAGTAATCGCATCCGAGGTTCTTGAAATTTGGGAGGAATTTTTACAAACGATATCTAATTATGTAGTTCAGGAAAATACCGATAAAACTTCTGAAGCGCCTAATATGAACAACACACAAAACAATGTTGAGAATCAAAAAGAACAAGAAATTGAGATACCGAGTGAATATTCTAATAAACAATCAAAAGTCCCTCAAACAAATCTGCATAATAAACTCCATACAAAATCTCATATTACTTCCCAAAAACAGGGATTCTCTAAAAAAGACCGTTATCAAGGGGATAACTCATACTCAGTAATGAAAGGCCGCTACCGAGATGAAGAAAGTTATTCAGTTATGAGAGGCCGCTACATTGATGCTGACAAACACCATGGGAAAGATAAATGATTGGATCATGTCAGACGAAGAAAATGCCATGCTGCTCAAGCATCGTGCGATTCAGAAAATGATAATTGCCGTGAAAATAGCTGCTCCTTTCAGAAGGATATCATCCGAGATTACTAATTAAACAGAGGGAATAGGGCAATTTGGCTGTTTAAGCATCCATTAGGTTAAATAAAACTCCATGCCCATTAGGGTAAAGGAGTTTTTTATTGCAGTCTATCGGTAAGTAAGTCACCGTTGTCAGAAGAGTACCCTATTTAGGACTAGGAAATATAGCATGTTATTTAACACAACACGTTTTACGGTATTTAAATAAAACTGTTATTTATGCACAGTTGTTAGGCTTTTAACGTAGCGGTAATTATCTCCTTGCATATAAAGGATTAAGGAAAAAATAGGGAGGCAGTTTATGAAAATTCGAAAAGCCATTATTCCCGCCGCAGGCCTTGGCACTCGCTTTTTGCCTGCTACAAAAGCTCAGCCAAAGGAAATGCTGCCGATTATTGATAAACCGACGATACAATATGTTGTGGAGGAAGCGGTAGCTTCAGGCATAAAGGAGATTGCTATCATAATAGGGCGAGGGGAAAAATCAATTGAGGATCACTTTGATAAATCATATGAAATTGAACAAGTACTATTAAAGAAAAAGCAATTCGAATTATTGGAAGAAATCCAGAAAATATCCAACATGGCAACTATCTATTATATCCGTCAAAAGGAGCCAAAGGGTCTAGGGGATGCGCTTCTATGCGCGAAAAGCTTGATTGGCAATGAACCCTTTGCGGTCCTGTTAGGGGACGACATTGTGATGTCTGAAATACCTTGTCTGAAACAAATTATCAATGTTTACGAATACTACAATTCCTCAGTGGTATCTGTTCAAGATGTCCCGGCGAAGGAAGTAAGTAAATATGGGATTATCAAGCCAAAAGGCAATCAAATTGAGCCGAATCTATTCTGCATTGACTCATTAGTAGAGAAGCCAAGTATAGAACAGGCTCCTTCAAGATATGCCATTATGGGCCGCTACGTGTTAAGGCCCGAGATATTTGACATTCTCGAAAGCCTTCCTGCTGGACATGGAAATGAGCTGCAGCTGACGGATGCTATACATGAATTAAACAAACAGCAGGCGGTATACGCTTATAATTTTGAAGGAACCCGCTATGATATTGGAGGGAAAATAGGGTTTATTAAGGCAACGGTAGATTTTGCTTTACAAAGAGGCGATACTAGGGAACTAGTTCTTGAGTATTTAAAGGAAATAAATAACAAAGAAAATCATCTATATGTAGAAAGAGAGCTTGAATAAGATGAATGTAGCCATTTTAGGTACAGGTTATGTTGGGCTTTCTACAGGTGTGTGTTTGTCGGAAATTGGTCACAGAGTTGTATGTATTGATCTGGATGAACAAAAAATTAATAATCTCATTCAAGGGATCTCCCCCATCTATGAACCTGGCCTTGAAAATTTACTTATTAAAAATATTGAAGTTGGGAGAATGGAATTTACAACATCACATCGGGATGGTTTAAAAGGTGCCGAAATCATTATTATTGCTGTAGGAACACCGCAAAAAAATGATGGGGCTGCCGATTTATCGTATCTTGAGCAAGCGGTGAAGGATATTTCAATTCATTTAGAACAGAGTGCTATTGTTGTATTAAAGAGTACAGTGCCAGTTGGTACCAATGAATATATTAAAAGCATTTTAGATGACCGCTGCAGCAAACAAGCAGCCATTGAGATCATTTCAAATCCAGAATTTCTCAGGCAAGGTTCTGCCATAATGGATACAATGCAAGCTGACCGAATTATTATAGGCTATGCAAATAGAGAGGCTGCAAATAAAGTATTAGAGATGTATCGTCCATTGAATGTTCCATTTCTATTAACAAGCATTAGAAGTGCGGAAATGATTAAATATGCTTCCAATTCATTTTTAGCAACAAAGATTAGCTTTATTAATGAAGTTGCAAATTTATGTGAAGCAGTGGGAGCAGATATTAAAGAGGTTGCTGAAGGGATGGGAAAAGATAAAAGGATTGGAGAGGCTTTCCTTCGTCCAGGAATTGGATACGGTGGATCTTGTTTTCCAAAGGATGTTAAAGCTTTGCTTCATACTGCCGATTTACATGGAGTTCACTTCTCATTGCTAAAAGAGACCATTGCTATTAATGATCTTCAGCAGGAAACCCTTGTCAGGAAAGCGATGAATCGTTTTGGAGACTTAAAAGGAAAAAAAATTGCATTGCTTGGTCTTGCTTTTAAGCCGGAGACAGATGATATGCGGGAAGCACCCTCTATTAAAATTTCTCGCCTATTAACAAACCTAGGTGCAGAAGTGGTTGCCTATGATCCCGTTGCAAAGGATAATGCCAGAAAGATATTAGGGGATACCATCACGTATTCCAATTCAATCAATGAAGCTGTTTTAAATTCCGACGCTGTTTTTATTATCACAGAATGGAAAGAGATTAAGTACTTGGACATGGCAAAACTGCTGAAGAATATGAGACATCCAATCATTTTTGATGGAAGAAATTGTTTAGATGAAGAAAGAGTAAGAGCATGTGAGGCTTTAGAATATTATCCTATAGGAAGACCAGCTATTTTGATAGGGAAAAAATAAATGTATAAAAGCGGCTGGACCTTCTGTTTATATGCATACTATTTCCTGATGGTGGAAGCAGTTAATTATAAAATTGATAGAAAAGAAGTTGAGTTAACACCTGCTGATTTTTAATCGAGTCAGCAGGTGTTCTTATGTTTAAAATAAATTATTTAATTTTCTGAAAACTAATTGACTTTTAACGGTTTACACTGTATCTTTGTGTTAAATATATATGACATATAAAAGGTATAACGTCTAATAAACGTTATATATAAATAAAATAATTTCAAAAAACTTTTAGGAGGTGAAGGCATTGTCGGATGTTATTTTTTCAAATCAATTAACCGAAAAGGAGAAATACGAGCATTTTTTGAAGAGGATTAAAGAAGGGGAAAAAATTGAAGCAGACGATTGGATGCCAGATGAATATCGCTTCACACTGATTAAACTGATCTCCATGCATGGTATAAGCGAAATCATGGGGGCGCTCCCTGAAAAAGAGTGGGTGCCAAAAGCGCCTTCATTAAAAAGAAAGCTAGGCATTATGGCCAAAGTACAGGATGAAATGGGGCATGGACAGCTTTTGCTTCGTGTGGCTGAGGACTTAATGAAACCTCTAGGAAAAACACGTGAGGATATACTGGAAGATTTATTTAGCGGCCGTCTGAAATTTCATAATGTGTTTCATATGGAGGCGCCGACATGGGGGGATGCTGGACTAATTGGCTGGCTTGTCGATGGGGCCGCCATTATTTCACAAACGAATATGCTGAATGCTTCTTACGGACCTTATGCACGTGCCTTAAAAAGAATTTGTGCTGAAGAAGTATTTCATGCCCAGCATGGGGAGGCCATTATCATGGCATTGGCAGAGGGCACAAAGGAACAGCGTGAAATGGTTCAAGAGGCAGTCAATCGTTGGTGGGAAGCGCTTCTCATGTTTTTTGGACCTGCAGATGCATCTACAACAGGAACATCAAAGCAGGACATTACAATTAAATACCGGATCCGGACAAAAACAAACGAAGAGCTTAGGCAGGACTTCTTTTCAAAATATATTCCAAGGGTGTTATCACTAGGGCTGACTTTGCCAGATGAGACACTGCATTTTGATAAAGAGCAAGCTCTTTGGGTATATAAACAGCCGGACTGGAATCGTTTTAAAGAGATTATTAAAAATAATGGACCAAAGTCAAAAGATCGTTTGGAGCTCCGCAAGATGGCATATATTGAAAATCAGTGGGTACGTGAGGCTTTGAACATGGCTAAATAAAGGAAGTTTAGAAAGGAGCGAACCTTTTGGGCAGTGAAGGATTTTATCAGGAATTCGAGGTTTTTAGCAAACGATCGGATACCTCTCCTCTACAATATCAATTTTCGCTGCTGGCACCGAACAGTGAGATTGCGTTGATTATGGCACAGGAAAATTTTATGAGGAGAGAACCGGTAGCCGATATTTGGGTCGTCAAGCGTTCTGATATCCGTAAAATGAATATGGAGGAAAAGCAAACATTGCAAAGGCTTGATAATAAGGAATATCGGAATACAAAAGGGTATGGCTATTTAAAGAAAAAATGGCGGCAATACGAACAGGGAATGCTCGATGAGAAAGAAATTCTGTCATGGGGAGAGGAGAAGAAAAGTGAAAATGGTTGATGGGAAGCCAATGGAACAAGCATATCAATCTGCGTTACTTTCACTCCTGTACCAGCTGGCTGATGATGATTTCATCCTTGCTTACCGGGGCTCAGAATGGCTTGGCCTTGCTCCACATATTGAGGAGGATGTTGCATTCTCTTCGATTAGCCAGGATACGATGGGGCATGCCGCGATGTTTTATCAGCTACTTAGCGACCTTGGTGAAGGCGATGTGGATCATCTTGCTCATGCCCGTTCAGCAAAAGAGCGGAAGAATGCTATTTTACTAGAAATGGTGAACGGACCTGGTCATTATTTATCCAAGCCGCGCTATGATTGGGCATTTGCTGTTGTCAGAAATTATTTCTATGTCCAAGCGAAAAAGGTTCGTATGGAATCTTTGAAAAACTCTTCCTATGAGCCGCTGGCAAACGCAGCGCTGAAAGTGAATATGGAGCTCTATTATCATCTTTTGCATTGGAAAACATGGTTTGTGCAATTAATGCAGGCTGGGGATGAGGCAAGAAAAAAGATGGAGGATGCAATTAAACGAGTAAGTGCTGATTTTGATGGTGTGGTGTCACTCGGACCTTTGAGTAAAGATATAGCTACATTCAAATTAATTGAATCCGAGGACATTCTGAAGGAGAAATGGAAGCTATTTATGCAGCCAGTTTTCGATTCTGTAAATCTGGAAATGCCGGACCAGTTTGGCATTCAAAGCGGGGATGGACGAAAAGGAGAGCATTCAAAGGATTTGGATGATGCATTGATAATCCTTAGCGAAGTGTATCAAGTTGATCCCGCAGCAAGCTGGTAGGAAAAGGAGGAGGTAGCGCACAGTAAAAAATGCAAAGGATTGATGCAGGATGCTTCAAGAAAAAGTAAACATTGTAATGGAAGCGCTTCAGCATGTAAAGGATCCAGAAATTGATTCGATTTCCATCATTGATTTAGGTATGGTTGAAAAAGTGGAAGTGAATGGAGACGCTGTTTCAATTGAGCTTTTACCTACTTTTATGGGATGTCCTGCACTGGATATTATCCGTCAAAATGTAGTCGAAGCAATTGCTGAATTGAAATGTTTCAAAGAAATACATGTCCAATTTATTTATTACCCTCCTTGGACTTCTGATCGAGTTTCTGATGAAGGAAGACTGCGATTAAAGGAGTTTGGTATTGCTCCACCACCAAAACAAATGACTGAAACGGGCGAATGGCATGTAGACTGCCCATATTGTGGATCTACTTATACGACGATAGAAAATATCTTTGGTCCGACTTCGTGCCGAAGCATTCTATATTGTAAATCTTGTAAAAATCCCTTTGAGGCGATGAAACCTGTCTCAACGATGATGTAGGAAATGCTCGATATCATTAATATAGTACAAGATAAAACGAAAAAACTGCTAGATAAAAGGCTGGAAACGCTAGATAAATTGAATAAGGATAAACTAGAAATACAAGATAAATCCAAATAAATTCGAGAGGAAGTTGTCCATATGGTAAAACTAATCGCTCTTTACAAGCATCCTGAAAATAAAGAGGCTTTTGACAAGCATTATTTTGAAACTCACGGTCCGTTGACAGCAAAAATCCCGGGTCTTCGAAAAATGGAGGTTACTAGAATAGTAGGCAGTCCAATGGGGGGAGAAGGTAAATACTATTTAATGTGCGAAATGTTTTATGACAGTCTTGAAGCGTTACAAACAGCGATGAGAACGGATGAAGGGAAAGCATCTGGAAAAGATGCAATGAAATTTGCGGGAGATCTCATCACGCTAATGATTGGTGAGGAAGTGAATGAATAATCACTATGAATGTATTGAAGCTTCCATAAACGGAAAGCTCGGTCTCATCAATTTGAATCGTCCAAAAGTGTTAAATGCCATCAATCGTCAGATGGTGTCTGACATTCTTTCCGTAATGGAAGACTTCGAAGAGAATGATCAAGTTCGTGTCATCGTATTAAGCGGAAATGGAAGAGCATTTGCGGCTGGAGCAGATATTGATGAAATGGCTGCAGATAATGCAATCGATTTTGAGCTTCGCAATCAATTCAAGGATTGGGACCGTCTTGCGAGGATCAAGAAACCGATAATCGGTGGTGTACAAGGGTTTGCTCTTGGAGGCGGCTTTGAACTAGCCCTATGCTGTGATCTGCTTTTAGCTGCTGATGATGCTGAATTTGGTTTCCCTGAGGTGAATCTAGGCGTTATGCCAGGTGCGGGAGGAACTCAACGGTTAACAAAGCTCGCCGGAAAAACAAAAGCAATGGAATGGCTATTTACCGGAAAAAGAATTAGTGCTAGTGAAGCACTCCAATTTGGCTTGATCAATCGCCTTGTTTCAAAAGAAGTCCTCATGGAAGAAACGCTGAAGTTTGCAGCAGAAATTGCAAATCAGGCTCCATTATCCATCCGGCTAATAAAGGAATCCGTTCTTAAAGCAGTGGATGTATCCTTAGAAGAAGGGATGCACTTTGAACGTAAAAATTTCTATCTATTATTCTCGACAGAGGACCAAAAAGAAGGAATGAGAGCTTTCCAAGAGAAAAGAAGGCCAAATTTTAAAGGAAAATAGAGGGGGTGTACATATAAGCGATGTTTGAATCGGTAAAATATGAGGTTAATAATCAAGTTGCCTGGATTACGTTAAACAGACCTGAGAAATTGAATGCTTTCACAGAGCAATTGAATAAAGATTTACAACATGCAGTGAAACAAGCAAACAGAGATACAGCGATTCGCTGTTTAGTGATTACTGGGGAAGGGCGGGCATTCTGCTCTGGTGAGGATCTTGGCGGGATTATGGATGACATGGATCACGGAGAAGTTTTGAGAAGCAGATACAATCCGATGGTGATGGAGCTTCACAAATGTGAAAAGCCGATAATTGCTGCTGTAAATGGAGTGGCTGCTGGTGCAGGCATGAGTCTAGCCTTGGCATGCGATTTCCGTCTCTTATCAGAAAAAGCCAGTTTTATCGAGGCGTTTATCCATGTTGGTCTCGTACCTGATGCAGGGAATCTTTATTATTTGCCGAAGTTAATCGGACACGCAAAAGCATTAGAATTAGCCGTTTTAGGTGAAAAAATCTCTGCACAAACGGCACAAGAATTAGGGCTTGCAACAAGAGTTATTCCGCTTGATCGATGGACAGAAGAGATAACATCATTTGCAGAAAAGCTGGCAGCAATGCCGACAACAGCCATTGGATTGATTAAGAAAAATTTAAAGTCTAGCTGGGGTTATTCCCTTGAAGAAAGCCTGGAAAAGGATGCACAGGCTCAGCGGATCGCTGGACTAACAACGGATCATAAAGAAGGTGTGCAAGCTTTTATCGAAAAAAGAAAGCCTGTATTTACTGGTAAATAATTTGCACGAAACGAGCACAATGGGATCTAGTGCTCGTCTCTTTATTTTGAATCATGATAGGGGTGAATTCATTGAAAAATATTGTTGTTATTGGTTCGGGTGTCATGGGAAGAGAAATTGCCTATGTGAGTGCGGTAGGTGGTTTTCTAACGACATTAATCGATATTAATGAAAATCAGCTGAATCATGCAGAAAAAGAGATCAATGCCATTTTTGAAAAAGGTATTATTCGAAAGAAGATTACGAATGAAACAATGGAGGAATCTAAAGGGAGGCTTAACTACTCAATTAGCCTATCACAAAATGTAAGAGAAGCGGATTTAGTTATTGAAGCAGTTCCGGAGGTAATGGAAATTAAAAAAAATATTTTTGAGGTCATTGACCAGCATGCAGGAGCCCATTGTATTTTTGCAACGAACACCTCAACGATGAGCCCAACGGAAATAGGCTCCTTCACAAAAAGATCTGATAAGGTCATTGCTATGCATTTTTTTAACCCTGTGCATAAAATGCCGCTTGTAGAAATTATTAAGGGATTGGAGACGAGTGAGGAAACCGTATCCTCCATTAAGCGAGCTGCAGAACAAATGGGAAAAGAAACAGTCGTGATTAATGAATTTCCTGGCTTTGTCACAAGTCGGATTAGTGCGCTAGTTGGAAATGAAGCTTTCTATATGCTCCAGGAAGGCGTCGGTACACCAGAGGAGATTGATAAAGCAATCAAGCTTGGGCTGAATTATCCAATGGGACCCTTTGAGCTAGGGGATCTTGTTGGTCTTGATACAAGATTAAATAATTTAAACTATCTCCATTCAAAGCTAGGGGAAAAATATCGTCCGGCTCCTCTTCTTGAGCAATATGTTAAAGCTGGCAGGCTTGGCCGGAAATCTGGCAGGGGGGTTTATGATTATCGGAGCAAGGAGGATTGAAGATGGCAGAAGAGGTTGTCTTTGTTGATGCAGTGAGGACACCTATTGGACGATATAATGGTGCTTTAAAAAGTATTCGTCCTGATGACTTAGGTGCTATTGTTATTAAAGCCTTACTTGAAAGGAACCCAGAAATCAATCCACTTGAAATTGAAGAAGTGATTTTTGGAAATGCCAATCAAGCAGGTGAGGATAACCGCAATGTTGCTCGCATGTCGGCTCTCCTGGCTGGACTTCCAGTAGAAGTAGGTGGTTCGACTGTGAATCGGCTTTGCGGTTCAGGCTTAGATGCGGTTAATTACGCCGCAAGGGCCATTCTAGCTGGAGAAGGGGACGTATTTATTGCAGGAGGTACCGAGAGCATGACTCGTGCTCCGTTTGTGATGGGAAAACCTCAAATGGGGTATCCAAGAGGAAACATGGAGTTATATGACACGACGATTGGCTGGCGTTTTACAAATGAAAGCTTGCGTGCGATGTATGGGGCAGAGAGCATGCCGGAAACAGCTGAAAATGTGGCAAAAGAATATGGAATTTCGCGTGAGGAACAGGATCTGTTTGCTGTAGAGAGCCAGCGACGTGCAAAAGCGGCTATGGAAAATGGAGCTATAATAGAGGAAATGGTTCGCGTAATATATACAGATCGAAAGGGGAATGAATGCTTAATCGATAAGGATGAACATCCTCGTCCAGAAACTACATTAGAAAAACTGTCACAGCTTAAGCCAATTTTTCCGAATGGGACGATTACAGCAGGGAATTCCTCTGGTGTGAATGATGGGGCATCCGCTTTATTATTGATGTCTTCCAAAAAGGCTGATCATCTTGGTTTAAAGCCATTAGCAAAATATATTGTTTCTGCAGCAGCTGGTGTTCATCCGTCTGTCATGGGAATAGGCCCTGTTGATTCAACTAGAAAGGCATTAAAACGTGCCGGGCTCAGCATAAATGATATCGATTTAATTGAACTAAATGAAGCATTTGCCGCACAATCAATCGCGTGTATGAAGCTACTTCAATTAAATCCCGATAAAGTAAATGTCAATGGCGGGGCCATTGCATTTGGGCATCCGTTAGGAGCAAGTGGATCGAGAATTTTGACAACCTTATTATTTGAAATGAAAAGAAGAAATGCGAGATATGGACTTGCCACGATGTGTGTAGGTGTAGGACAAGGAATATCGACAATTGTAGAAAGTGTATAGCATGCTTACTTGTATGGGGATATATTTCTTTATCGCAGATTAACGGGCAGTATGACCCTTTACGAAAAGGCAGTCGAGGAAACGAAGAAGCGGAAGTGGGGATTAACTGCCCGTAAATGCCCGATTGGTTCAACTAACCAACAGTGGGGGAAGAAAGAAAACCCCTACTGATGGTACTTTCACTTTATATATCGTTATTTCGGAAAAATATTTTTGGAAAATAAAGAAATCATTTAGTAGAATAGGGGTATAACGTATTTTTTCCGAACAAGTTTGAAATGAAATGAGGATGAATGCAGGTTGAATACAAGATCAATGATTTTTACTTTATATGGAGATTATATTTCCCATTATGGAAGCAAAATCTGGGTAGGAAGCTTAATCAGACTGTTAAGTGAATTTGGTCATAATGATCAGTCTGTCAGAGCAGCTATTTCAAGAATGAATAAGCAGGGGTGGGTCCAGTCTGAGAAGATTGGCAATAAAAGCTATTATTCATTGACAGATCGTGGACAAAGAAGAATCGATGAGGCAGGAAAACGGATATTTAAATTAATGCCTGAAAAATGGGATGGCTTTTGGAGAATATTCATGTACAACATTCCAGAAGAAATCAGGAATGTAAGAGATGAGCTGAGAAAAGAGCTTGTTTGGAGCGGGTTCGGCACACTTTCCAACAGCTGCTGGATTTCCGCAAATGACTTAGAAAAACAAGTGTTTGATCTAATCGAAAAATATGAAATTGGTGACTATGTCGACTTTTTTATTTCACAATATACCGGCCCGCATGAAAACATCCGCTTAGTCGAAAAAAGCTGGAATTTAGAAGAAATCAATGCGAAATATCAGGACTTCATTTCTGAATATAGCCAAAAATACATTATCGATAAAAATAAAATTCAAAAAGGCAATAAAACGGATGCGGAATGCTTTGTTGAACGAACAAAGCTTGTACACGAATACCGTAAATTCCTTTTTGTTGATCCGGGTCTTCCAGAAGAACTGCTTCCGGAGAAATGGCTAGGCAACCATGCTGCATCTTTATTTAGCGATTATTACAAAGAATTGGCAGAACCAGCCTCTCGCTTTTTCGAAAGTGTTTTTCAAGAAGGAAATGAACTGAAGAATAAAGATCAGGAGTATAATGTCCTAACCCACCCCTACATTGTTGAATAAAACAGTTGCCAGGCATCGCTTGTTAAAAAAATGACTAAGAGAGTATGACGAGGTGGATCAATTTTAAGGGGGCATTGAGATGAATTCTTTAACAAACCTATTAAAAATCAAGTATCCCATCATTCAAGGGGGAATGGGGAATATTAGCAACGCAATTTTAACTTCAGCTGTGTCAGAAGCTGGTGGACTAGGTACAATTGGTGCAGGAACGATGACACCAGCTGAAGTGGAAGAAATCATAAATGAAACAATGAGAAGAACAGATAAGCCATTTGCTCTCAATGTAGCTCTTACAGTTTCTCCATATGTTCGTGAAATTCTTTCCCTCGTAAAAAAATATAATATTCCCGTTGTATCTCTTTCTGCTGGAAATCCCGCCCCATTTATTCCAAAATTGCATGAACACGGAGCAAAGGTAATAACTGTCTGTGCTTCTGTTAGGCAAGCGAAAAAAGCTGAAGCTGCTGGAACGGATGTAATTGTTGCTGAAGGATATGAGGCAGCGGGAATTAATTCAGCACTTGAAACGACGACACTTGTATTAATCCCACAGATCGTTGAAGCGGTTACTATTCCTGTGGCTGCAGCAGGCGGAATAGGAGATGGGAAAGGCGTTGCCTCTATGCTTGCTCTAGGTGCAAGTGGAGTTCAGATGGGGACGAGATTCATAGCTACGAAGGAAGCCCCCTTTCATCATAAGTATAAACAAAAGATAATCGATGCTTCTGATCATAGTACGTTAATAGTAGGGCGATCTGTCGGAAGAATCCGGCGAGTTTTAGCGACGGATTATGCCTGGAAACTATTAAAGTTTGAAGAAAACGGAATTTCTTTAGATGATTTTAATAGACTAACCTCCGAAGAATTCCACCGAACGGGTGCACTTGAAGGAAAGGAAGAAGAAGGTTTTATGAACGGAGGGCAAGTTGCCGGATTAATCACAGATATTCCTTCTGTCCAAGAACTGATGGGAACAATAATCAATGATGCTAAGAAGCAGCTTGAACAAGCATTTCTACTATTTAAATAGGCATCGATTGAAAGCATACAGATTACTTTTCTGTATGCTTTTCTTCTTGCTATCATATAATAAATTGTATTAATCTAAAAATATAAAATTTTT
The DNA here is from genome assembly GCF_006704205.1 of Cytobacillus solani. Taxonomy (NCBI): domain Bacteria; kingdom Bacillati; phylum Bacillota; class Bacilli; order Caryophanales; family Bacillaceae; genus Cytobacillus; species Cytobacillus solani. The sequence continues at coordinate 4,664,234 of NZ_CP041305.1, read as the reverse complement.
AGAATATTATTGACCTTTCCTTCTTGAAGGTGTTAATATAACGTTATAAATACGTTATTCATAGTATTTATCATATAAATTTCAAAGCAACATACCTCATTCAACAAGAATACACCTACATAAGGAGTTCACACTATCATCATTTGGTAGTGTTCTATTTTAAATAATATTAGGGGGGTTACTAGAGTGAAAAAGTCTTTAAAGGCATTTTCTTTAGTATTGGCAGCAGGATTGCTCGTATTAAGCGGCTGTGGGAAAGAGGCTGCAAACGAGGCGGCGAAAGAACCGGCAGCAAAACAAGAAGAAAACAAAACATATAAAGTAGGAATTACTCAATTTGTTGAGCATCCTTCTTTAGATGCAGCAACAGAAGGATTTAAAAAAGCAATGGAAGAATCCGGATTTAAAGAAGGAGACAATGTTGAGTATGACTTCCAAAATGCTCAAGCAGATATGAATAACACTCAAACGATTGCAAATAACTTTGCTGGAGACAAGGTAGACCTTATTTTTGCAAATGCAACTCCTAGTGCGGTCAGTGCTTTAAATGCAACAAAGAATATTCCGATTGTATTTACGTCCGTTACCGATCCAATTGGGGCAGGGCTTGTGGAGGCACTTGATAAGCCTGGGGATAATATCACTGGGACAACAGATAACCATCCAGATGGAACTGAGAAAACGATTAATTTTATTGTTGAGGAAGCAGGAGCAAAGACAATTGGCATTATTTATAATGCTGGTGAGCAAAACTCCGAAGTACAAGTAGCTCAAGTAAAGGAACTTGCAGCTAAATTCGGTGCTACAGTTGAAGAAGCATCGATCTCAACGTCAGCAGAGGTAAAACAAGGGGCGGAGTCACTAGTTGGCCGTGTAGATGCCATTTATGTTCCGACAGACAACACAGTAGTTTCTGCTTTAGAGTCAGTTATTGCCGTAGCAAATAATGAGAAAATCCCGCTGTTTGTTGGCGAACTTGATTCTATGGCACGTGGAGCCATTGCAGCGAGCGGATTTGACTACTTTGATCTTGGTTATCAAACGGGGAAAATGGCAGCTGATATTTTAAAAGGAAATAAAAAGCCATCAGAAATTCCTGTTGAGCTGCCGAGCAGTCTAACATTAATGATAAATAAAAAAGCTGCTGAAGCACAGGGGCTAGAAGTGAAACAGGAGTGGGAAAAAATTGCTGAATTTTATGAAGGCGAATAATAAAGGGTGTGATTCTTAATGCCTACTGCGGTCTTTGGTGCATTTGAATCTGGTATTATCTATGCCATCATGGCACTAGGTGTGTATTTATCATTTCGTGTGCTTGATTTTCCCGATTTAACGGTCGACGGCAGTTTTGTTACTGGAGCTGCTGTTTCTGCGACAATGATTGTCAGCGGTGTGAATCCATTTATTGCAACATTAGTCGCATTAGTTGCTGGCTTCATTGCTGGCTGTATTACGGGAGTTCTTCATACGTTTGGCAAAATAAATGCGCTTCTTTCAGGGATTTTAATGATGATTGCCTTGTATTCAATTAATCTAAGGATAATGGGGAAATCAAATGTTCCCTTATTGAATACTGACACGGCAATAACGAGCATGAGTGATGTTTCTAATAAAATCGGAATGGATTCTTTCTTTAATGGCATATTTTCTGCTATTGGCCTTGGTGAGAGTTTGCCGAGGACATGGGGAATATTAATTTTTATGATTGTAGTCACTTTTGCCATTAAGTTTCTGACAGATAAGTTTTTACAAACAGAGATTGGGCTCGCAATCAGGGCAACAGGGGACAATAAAAGAATGATTCGAAGCTTTTCGGCCAATACGAATGTAACGGTTATTCTTGGTCTTGGCCTTTCTAATGCAATGGTTGCCTTTTCCGGCTCCCTTATTGCTCAGCAGGGAGGATTTGCCGATGTCGGAATGGGAATAGGGATGATCATCATTGGTCTGGCTTCAGTCATTATTGGGGAAGCGCTTTTCGGTACAAAAACGATTGCAAGGACGACGTTAGCAGTAATCGGAGGGGCAATCATTTACCGGATTGTTGTCACATTAGCTCTAAGAGTGGACTTTCTTGAGCCTGGAGATATGAAACTCATCACGGCTATGATAGTTATTTTGGCGCTTATTATGCCAAAATTCATAGATGCCTCAAAGGAGAAAAAACGAAAAGCGAGAAGAAAAGCAGAACATATGATAGTAAGCCAAATCCCTACAGATAGAAAGGGGGATGCTGATGCTGGAATTAAAACAGATTCATAAAGTGTTTAATGAGGGGACACCAGATGAGAAAATTGCCTTGGACCGGATCAATTTAACGCTGAATGCAGGTGATTTTGTTACAGTCATTGGCAGTAATGGTGCTGGAAAATCGACATTAATGAATATGATTTCTGGCGTAATGACTCCTGATGTTGGAACCGTTTCGATTGATGGTCAGAACGTAACCTCTATATCTGAATATAAACGAGCTAAACTCATTGGCCGTGTGTTTCAAGACCCGATGGCAGGCACAGCTCCTAGTATGACAATTGAAGAGAATCTAGCGATGGCTTATTCAAGAAATAAGTCGCGCAGTTTAAGAAAAGGAGTAACGAAGAAGCGGAAGGAGTATTTTCAAGAGGTACTTTCAACCCTTCATCTAGGTTTAGAAAATCGATTGACTGCAAAGGTTGGTTTATTATCAGGGGGAGAGAGACAGGCACTTTCATTGCTTATGGCAACTTTTACTGAGCCCTCCATTCTCTTATTGGATGAGCATACAGCTGCCCTTGATCCGTCTCGTGCAGAGCTAATCACAAATTTAACGAAGGAAATAGTTGAAAAATTCAATTTAACAACTTTGATGGTTACGCATAATATGCAGCAGGCTTTGGATCTTGGCAATCGATTAATTATGATGGATAATGGACAAATCATCCTTGAAGTGGATGAAGGTCAAAAAGGTAATTTGACGATCGAACAGCTATTATACGAGTTTCAGAGAATTAGAGGCGCAAAAATGGCAAATGATCGCGCGCTCTTATCTTAAAATTCAAAGGGATTAATTAGGCACTTTTAGCTAGTTAATCCTTTTTATTATGGACTTTACATATCAAAAAAGAAAGAATTTTTAAACTTTTTACAATTTATTGACTATTTATTATACGAAATGATATTATATCGTTAATAATACGTCATACATATATAGTGATACTCCTTTAATGGCTATAAAAATAATGCAGGTTGATTTTGGCTAGGGGGAATGAATGTGAAACAACGATTGAAGATTGGAGATACTGCAACTGTGAAGGTAATTGTTACGCCAGATATGTTTGCACAGTTTGAAGGGAAAATTGTTCATCGTGTCTTTTCAACTGTTTCAATGGTCTATCATATGGAGTGGGCATCAAGAAAAATCATTCTCCCATTTTTAGAGGAACATGAGGAAGGAATGGGCGGAGCTGTAACTGTGAAGCATCTTGCTCCATCGACTGAAGGATCACAATTAATCATTACTGCCACTGTTTCTGCTTTAGAAGAGAATACCGTAATGACAAAGGTTTCTGTTAAACAAGGAGAAAGACTTGTTGGGACGGGAGAAGTGAAGCAAGTTATTCTTCCAAAAGGGAAGATTGACAGTTTACTTGCTAAAGTAGACGGAAGCTGATTATTTGGCAACGACTTTATCATTTTTAAATGTGTAAGCGTTATCAAAAATTTGGGAGGAGCAAATGAAATGAATATGTTTTCGAAAATAAAAGGTCATGAACAAGTTGTTTTTTGTAATGATGAATCAACTGGTTTAAAAGCAATTATAGCGATTCATAGTACAAGACTCGGTCCAGCACTTGGAGGATGCAGAATGCTTCCTTATGCAAGCGAAGATGAAGCAATAGAGGATGTTCTTCGCCTGTCAAAAGGAATGACCTATAAATGTGCGGCGGCAGATGTTGATTTCGGCGGTGGGAAGGCTGTTATCATTGGAGATCCAAGGAAGGATAAAACACCTGAACTATTCCGAGCCTTTGGGCAATTTGTGGAATCATTGAATGGACGGTTTTACACAGGTACAGATATGGGTACTTCCCCAGAAGATTTTGTGCATGCATTAAGGGAAACAAACTGTATAGTCGGTGTTGACGAAGTGTATGGGGGAAGCGGGGATTCATCGATTCCGACTGCTCAAGGTGTTATTTATGGACTGCAGGCAACGTCAAAAGCGTTGACTGGTTCAGATGATTTAGCTGGGAAAAGCTATTCTATTCAAGGGCTCGGCAAGGTTGGATTTAAAGTAGCAGAGAGGCTGCTGGAAGAAGGAGCAGACCTTTATGTGACAGATATAAACCAGCAGGCAATTGATAAGCTGCTATCAAAAGCGAAAACATTAGGAGCTGGTGTAAAAGTAGTAAATAAAGAAGAAATATATCAGTCGAATGCAGAAATATTTATTCCATGTGCAATGGGCGGAATTATTAATAGTGAAACGATTGAACAATTAAGGGTGAAGGCGGTAGTTGGCTCAGCAAACAATCAGCTTTTGGAGCTTCACCATGGGCAATCCTTGAAAGAAAAGGGGATTTTATACGCACCTGATTATATTGTAAACGCAGGAGGTCTTATTCAAGTAGCTGATGAGCTTTATACTCCAAACAAGGAAAGGGTTCTTCAAAAAACAAAAGCCATTTATAATTCACTCCTTAATATTTATGAATACGCGGAAAGCAAGGGAATAACAACAATCGAAGCAGCCAATCAATTTTGTGAAAATCGAATAGAGGCCCGATCACGCAGAAATAGCTTCTTTTCTCATATGAAGCGACCGAAATGGGCAGTAAGAACGTAATTTTTTCTAATAAAAACAATATTACAACAATAGTAAACTGTTAATCTCTAAAATGAAAAAGAGAAGGGTGAGAAAATGGATAATCAGTTTCCGATCCAGCAAATCATGGATCCAAACGGAATAATTGTTTCACCTGAATATAAAGAAAAAATCACTGCAGATCTCGCTAAAAGCTTCTACAGGCAACTCGTTAGAATCCGGATGTTTGACCGAAAGGCAATTAGTTTACAGCGACAAGGGAGAATTGGCACATACGCACCTTTTGAAGGCCAGGAGGCTTCTCAAGTAGGGAGTGCCCTTGCATTGCAATCATCCGATTGGATGTTTCCAACTTATCGGGAACATGGAGCTGCTTTTGTATTCGGCCATTCGCTGCGAAATATTCTTCTTTTTTGGAACGGCAGAAACGAGGGCTGCATCCCACCAGCTGGAAAAAAGATATTTCCGCCAGGCATTCCAATTGCGACACAAATTCCTCATGCGGCTGGGGCTGCTTTAGCGGAAAAGATGAAAGGTACAAAAAATGCCGCAATTGCTTACTTTGGAGATGGGGCAACATCTGAGGGAGATTTTCATGAGGGAATCAATTTTGCCAGTGTATGTAAAGCACCTGTTGTCTTTTTCAATCAAAATAATCAATATGCTATCTCAGTTCCGATTGAAAAGCAGATGAACTCAAAGACGATTGCTCAAAAAGCAATAGCCTATGATATTCCTGGAATTAGAATCGATGGAAATGATGTTTTTACTGTTTATTTTGAAACATTAAAAGCTTTGGAACGTGCAAGATGCGGCAAGGGACCTACATTGATTGAAGCAGTTACATGGCGGTATGGTGCCCATACGACAGCTGATGATCCAGCCAAATATCGGGACCAAGCAGCAAGCAAGAGCCGCAGAATGGAAACAGATCCGATCTTGCGCCTGGAAAGATGGCTGAAAAATGAAGGGCTTTATGATGAGGCTTGGGTACGTGATATCGAAGCAGATGCAGCAGAGGAAATAGAAGAAGCAATTACTGAAATGGAAGCGTTTCCTCCTGCTGATCCAGCAGATATATTTAATCATGTTTTTGCTGAGCCGACTTGGCAGATACGTGAGCAAAAAGAGGAGTATCTCAGATTGGTTGGGGGTGTCAGTACTTGAGTACAGCAGTTAGAACGAAGACGATGACGCTGATTCAAGCTATTAACGATGGACTCGATACAATGCTTGCCGATCGGAAAGAAGTGGTATTGATGGGGGAGGACATCGGAAAAAATGGCGGCGTTTTTCGAGCAACAGATGGGCTGCAGGGAAAATATGGAGAAAATCGGGTAATGGATACGCCATTAAGTGAGGCAGGCTTTGTCGGAGCAGGTATTGGCATGGCAGTTAATGGTTTCCTGCCAGTAATTGAAATACAATTTTTAGGTTTTATTTATCCTGCTTATGAACAAATCATGACACATGCCACAAGATTAAGAATGCGCACGATGGGGCATTACACTGTTCCGATGGTGATTCGTGCCCCATACGGAGCAGGGGTGAGAGCACCGGAGATTCATTGTGACAGCACCGAAGCTATTTTCACGCATATGCCAGGCATAAAAGTGGTTTGCCCCTCAAACCCTTACGATGCAAAGGGATTGCTCATTGCGGCGATAGAAGACCCTGATCCAATTTTATATTTAGAGCCCATGCGCTCTTATCGATCAACTAGAGAGGAAGTGCCAGAAGGAAAATATATGATTGAAATTGGCAAAGGGAAAAAAATGATTGAAGGTGATGACGTCACGGTTATATCATGGGGAGCCATGATGCCAATCGCATTAAAGGCAGCTGAAGAGATGAAGATAGAGGGAATCCAATGTGAGGTCATTGATTTGCGGACACTCTTCCCAATAGATAAGGATATCATTGCCGAATCCGTCCAAAAAACGGGCAGGACCGTAATTGTTCATGAGGCCCACGCGACCGGTGGAATTGGAAATGATGTGTTAGCCATCATAAATGATACATCATTTTTATACCAGAAAGCACCGGCCGAGCGGGTGACAGGTTTTGATGCCCCAGTTCCTTATTTTGGCTTTGAGGATCATTATTTGCCGAATGAAACGAGAATTAAGCATGCCATTAGAAAAGTGATGATGTTTTAGAGGAGGGAAGGAATGGAAGTAAAACTTCATGACATTGGTGAAGGGATGACGGAGGCGGAGATTAATTGTTTTCTAGTGAAGCCTGGAGATATCGTTCAAGCAGATGATCCGCTTCTTGAAGTGCAAACAGATAAAATGACTGCTGAAATCCCTTCCCCAAGAGCGGGGATTATACGAGAATTTAAAGTGGAACCAGGACAAACGGTGCCTGTTGGAACGACACTACTACTAATGAATGATATTGATGGAGAAGTAAACAAAGATAATCAAAAGAAACCCAGTCAATCTACCCTTGAGGAAAAAGTTCCGTTTGCATTTACTGGTAAAAAGGTTTCATCTAAACGAATTTTAGCTTCCCCTTATACAAGAAAAATTGCACGTGAAAATGGCATCAATATTGAAAAGGTGGAAGGATCAGGTCCTAGTGGACGAATTACCGATGAAGATATTTATCATTTTATTACTGCTCTTCAGGAAACAGCAATTGCTCCCGAAATAAATCCAACTGTGGCCCCAACTAAAACCTCCTATGAGAAAAACACGATCCCATTTAGGGGCAGACGAAAGCAAATCGCCAAAAATATGGTCCAGTCCATGTACACGATCCCACATTGTACCCATTTTGAAGAGGTAGATGTGACCAGCCTTCTTCAATTTTGCAGTGAGCTTAAGAAAAGTAGCCAAAATATATCAATCACTGCTTTTTTCTTAAAAGCACTATCCATTTGCTTAAAGGAGTACCCAATATTTAATGCCGTACTAGATGAAGAAAATGAAGTGATCCAGCTTCTGCATGAGCATCATATTGGCGTAGCGGTTGATATGGAAGAAGGATTAATGGTTCCTGTAATACAAAATGTGGAAAAGAAATCAATCCGTGCCATTCAATTAGAAATGAAACAGCTCAAAGAAAAGGCTTTGGAAAATAAATTAGCAATAAAGGATATTTCAGGCGGGACTTTTACAATTAGCAATGTCGGTCCACTAGGAGGAAGCTTTGGCGCTACACCGATAATACAGCATCCAGAGGTTGCATTAGTTTCCTTTCATAAAACAAAAAAAATGCCAGTTGTTACAGATGAGGATCAAATTGTCATCCGCTCTATCATGAATCTGTCGATGTCTTTTGATCATAGAGTGGCAGACGGGGCAACTGCAGTTCGATTCACAAACCGTTTTGCCGCACTAATTCAAGAGCCAAAAATGCTTTTGCTGGAGATGGTGTAAATGGTTGTCGGCGAACTTGCTCATGAACGAGATCTTATCATAATCGGAGGGGGGCCAGGCGGCTATCATGCGGCCATTCGGGCGGCCCAGCTTGGCCAATCTGTAACACTTATTGAAAGAGAAGAATTCGGCGGTGTATGTTTGAATAAAGGCTGTATTCCTACTAAGGTTTTTACAAAGGGAGCTAATAAGTTAGCATCTATTAGAAAAGCTGGCCAATTTGGAATAGAAAGTGATTCAATCCACTTTAATCTTCATACACTTCAAACACATAAAGAAAAAACCATTCACCAGCTGCGTAAAGGCATTGCAGCTTTATGTAAAGCGAATAAAGTGGAACTTCTAAGCGGATCTGCTTTCTTTCTTGCAGAAGACCGGATTGGAGTAGAGAATGGCGATCAATATGCAGTGTATCGATTTAAACACGCAATTATTGCAACAGGCAGTTCTCCCTTTATACCTGCAGGAATAGAAATTGATCATAAACGGATTGTAGATTCATGGTCAATGACAAAGATTGAAACGATTCCAGAAACACTTTTCGTGTATGGACATGATTATATTGCATTAGAGATGGCAATGGCTTTTAGCATTTTTGGCTCTCATGTTACCCTGATAATTGAGAAGAATGACTTTCCCTTTGACCAAGCAATCAATCGAGAGATAAAGCGAGTGTTCAAGAAGAACGGGATTAAAATAATCAGAAATGCTGCGATTTCTTCAGCGGTTGCTAACGAGAGTAGTGTATCTATCAATCTAGAAAAAGAAATACACACTTGCACTCATCTATTTGTTTCCACAGGACAAAAACCAAACATCGATAACTTAGGGATTAACCGGATTGGCATTGAAATGACAGCAAGCGGGTTTATTCAAGTAAATAAACAATGTCTCACTTCAATCCCATCTATATTTGCGATTGGAGATGTGACAGAGGGTCCTGCATTAGCTGTTAGAGCTATTCGGCAAGGAAAAGCAGCTGCAGAAGCCATAGCAGGTATCTCCTCTGAGGTAGATTTTAGCTTCTTGCCAACAGTCGCTCATACTTTGCCCCCGATTGCGAGTGTGGGACTAACGGAACAGGAGGCGTGCGAGCAAGGATATCAGGTCAATGTTGGTCAATTTCCACTATCATCGAGCGGGATTGCTGCAATTAGTGGAGAAAGAGATGGATTCATTAAAGTAATAATAGACAAAGAGAGTCAGCTTTTTCTTGGTATGCATATGATGGGATATGGAGCTGTAGAGCTGATTACAAGCGGAGTTTTTTCCTTGGAAATGGCAGCTCGTGATGAAGACTGGCTGTTTCCAACATATCCGCATCCAAGTATAAATGAGGGGATGCTAGAAGCAGTTGAATCGATAAAAAAACAGGCTATTCATATTCCACCTGCAATAAGAAATGAAATATATAAAGTTTAATATAACGAAAATTTCACTTTAACACAGATAAGCATCATAGCTTTAACTTAAACTCTTGAGAACGTTTACACACTTCATATATTATTAATTTAGTTCAGAATATTATTAATTTTAAAAATAGGAGGAATGGAAATGCAAGAAAAAACAGTGGCTAAACAACAAAAGGTAGAGGAATTCTTTCCTGTAAAAGAGGTGGATTATTTAGAAATATACTCTGGGAATGCTAGACAGTCTTGTCATTTTTATTGCTCAGCTTTTGGATTTAAGCCTGTCGCTTACTCAGGTCTTGAAACAGGGAATAGAGAGACAGTCTCATATGTCCTTCAACAAAGGAAAATACGTTTAGTAATTACGGGTTCGTTAAATGAAAGCAGTAGAATAGCTTCGTTTGTGAAGAAGCATGGTGATGGGGTAAAGGATATTGCGCTAACAGTTGATAATGTAGAAAAAGCTTATCAAGAAGCGGTTTCAAGAGGGGCCATTGAAATCTTGCCGCCATTTGAATTAAAAGATGAGAATGGAACAATTAAGAAGGCAGTCATCGGTACATATGGTGACACGATTCATACATTAGTTGAGAGAAATGACTATCAAGGTGTTTTTATGCCTGGCTATGAACCACTAGAAATGAATGTTCCATTCGAAGATGCAGGTTTTATCGGCATTGACCATGTTGTTGGCAATGTGGAAAGAATGGAAGAATGGGTCAATTATTATGCGAATGTAATGGGCTTTAAAGAAATGAAACACTTCACAGACAAAGATATTACCACTGAATATTCTGCACTTATGTCAAAGGTTATGCATAATGGCGGCAGAATAAAGTTCCCGATTAATGAACCAGCCGAAGGGAAGCGGAAATCTCAAATCGAGGAATACTTAGAATATTATAATGGCCCTGGAGTTCAGCATCTAGCGATTCTTACTGAAGATATTGTAAAAACAGTTAGTATCCTTCGAAAAAATGGCGTTGAATTTTTAAGCACTCCATCTACGTATTATGATGCTTTAGCAGAGCGTGTAGGAAAAATAGATGAGGAAATAGACAAAATTAAAGAGTTAAGCATTTTAGTAGACCGGGATGATGAAGGCTATTTGCTGCAAATCTTCACGAAGCCAATCGTTGACCGCCCAACATTATTTATTGAAATCATTCAGCGTAAAGGAGCAAGAGGCTTTGGCGAAGGGAATTTCAAAGCGTTGTTTGAGTCTATCGAGCGGGAACAAGAAAGAAGAGGAAATTTATAAATATAGTAGACTCCCTTTATTAAAAAGGGAGTTTTGCAAATAAAATGAGAGTTTCGCAAAAATAAAGCGTGCTTTCCAAATAAAATGGGAGTTTCGCAAAAATAAAGCGTTTCTTGCAAATAAAATGGAGGTTTTGCAAAAATAAAGGCGTAATTGCAAATAAACTAAAAAACTTGCAAAAAATAACGAAGTTTTTCAAATAAAATGGATTTTGTCTAAATAAATTGAGGTGTTTTACATGTCAAACATTCAAACGAGACGTGCAGTAGAAGGAATTGTCTCCTATCCTCTAGGAGATTCGGCTGAAGAAATAAAACAAAAATATCAGCTTCGAACAGTGAGAAAAATGTCTGACAATGAAAACGTGTATGGCTGCTCAAATCGTGTAAAGGAAGTTATCTCTCAAAACTTGAACCAGCTATCTCTCTATCCTGATGGAACTACGTCAAGGCTTATTGCAAAATTGTCGGCATTTTACCAGTTAGGAAAAGAACGATTTCTGATTGGAAATGGTTCAGAAGAGATAATTCGCCTGCTAACACGGGCATATATAAATCCCGGTGATGAAGCGATCATGGCTTCGATGACATTTCCTCGTTATGAGACGAATGTTGTTATTGAAGGTGGGGTAGCTATCACTGTCACAATGTTAAATGGTGCGCATGATTTATCCAATATGTACGAAGAAATTACAGAGAAAACAAAGATGATCTTTGTTTGTAACCCAAATAATCCAACAGGGACAATTGTTGGGAAAGAGGAACTTTTACAATTAATTAAAAATATTCCGCAGCATATTCTGATTATATTGGATGAAGCTTACTATGAATATGTATGCTCAAATAATTACCTTGAATCTGTTCCACTACTGTATAATCACCCAAACCTAGTTATCCTGCGAACTTTCTCAAAAGTTTATGGGTTAGCCAGTCTTCGTATCGGCTACGGGATCATGGATCCGGCAATAGTGAAGGAGCTGCACAAGGTGAAGGAGGTTTTTAATGTAAATCAGCTGGCTCAAGTGGCTGCTGAAACCGCTCTTGATGATCAGGAATTCATCAAAGGCTGTGCGGTGAAAAATGCATTGGAGAGAGCGTTTGTTTGTGAACAATTGGATGAGATGGGGTTTGGTTATTTTCCATCTGAAACGAATTTTGTTTATGTGTACGCACATCAGCCTGTTGCCGCCAAGCTAATAACTAACGGTATCATTGTCCGGCAAATAATGCTATCAGGATATGCTGATGCCTTTCGGATTACACTCGGTACACGTGAAGATAATGAATTTTTCCTAACAACACTTAATGAAATAGTTAGAGAGAAGGCGGTGTAAACATTGGAAATCACTCCGGGTAATCTGGAATGGAAAGATGCCTATAAATTACTGGTGGGGTCCATTTTACCCCGGCCGATTGCATTTGTGACGACAATTAATGAGATGGGGATCGTGAATGCAGCACCATTTAGTTTTTTTACCGCTATTTGTGCAGATCCGATGCTCATTTGTTTTTCGCCAATGAGAAGGGGAACGGACGGAAAGAAAAAGGATACACTTGCCAATATTGAGGAAACAAGGGAATTCGTAATAAACATTGTCAGCGAAGATTGGACAGAAAAGATGAATATTTGTGCGACTGAGTTTCCTGCTGAAATGGATGAACTAGATATTTCTGGTTTGTGGAAGGAAAGCAGTCAGATGGTAAAACCGCCTAGGGTAAAAGAATCAAAAATTCATCTGGAATGTTCTCTTTATCAAGTGCTTCATTTTGGTGAGCATCCAGGTGCAGGGAGTCTAGTCATAGGAAAGGTAGAGCATGTCCATGTTGCAGAAGAGCTTTATGAAAAGGGCAGAATTAATACTGATAAACTAAAGCCTGTCGGACGTATGGCTGGACAAATGTATACAAAGCCATTGGGTGATGTTTTTGAATTAGTCCGAAAAACAAACCTGAGGTGAGACGATGAAATTTGTAACCTTTCAAAAGAAGGATGGGGCGTTACGAGCTGGATGGATCGAAAATGATCACTTTGTAGTTGATATGCATGAAGCTTCAAACGGTGTATTACCGAAAGACATGCTTTCATTTCTTGAAAACCATTCTTTTTTCATGAAGTATCTCTCTGGTGAACAGAAGACTCTGTCTGCAAATAAAGGAGTTTATTTATTAAAAGAGGTTGAATTAAAAGCACCGCTGCCAAATCCGAAAAGTTTTAGGGACTTTTATGCTTTTGAAGAACACGTGAAAACAGCAAGAGAAAACCGTGGACTTGATATGATCCCTGAATGGTATGAAATTCCTGTGTTTTATTTTTCTAATCATTTAGCGTTTAAAGGACCTAACGAAAGTATCACTCGGCCGAAAAATTGTGAATGGCTTGATTATGAATTAGAAATTGCATGTGTAATCGGAAAAGAAGGCAAGGATATTAAAGCTGAACATGCGGATCAACATATTTTTGGGTATTGTATCCTAAATGATTGGAGTGCGAGAGATTTACAAAGGAAGGAAATGAAGGTTGGGCTTGGACCAGCAAAGGGCAAGGATTTTGCAACCTCGATTGGTCCATTTATAGTAACGAAGGATGAAATGGAAGAATATCGGGTCGAAAATGGCTATGAGTTAAACATGAGGGCGAAAGTAAATGGTGTCTTATTATCAGAAGGGAATTTGAAAGAAATTTACTATTCGTTTGGGGAAATGATCGAGCAGGCTTCAAAAGGGGTTACTTTGTATCCAGGAGAAATGATTGGTTCCGGGACCGTAGGGAGCGGCTGTATTTTGGAGCTTGGAACAGATGTTCATCGCTGGTTAGTGCCGGGTGATGAAGTTGAATTAGAAATTACTGCTCTAGGAAAATTGATTAATACAATCATTAGTGAGTGAGGTGGGGAGATGTTTTATCGACAAATGGGGAGAATTCCGCATAAACGTCATACGGCGTTTAGAAAAGATGATGGCAGTCTATTCAGAGAACAGGTGATGGGAACAAAAGGCTTCTCGGGAACACAATCCATTCTTTACCATCACCATATGCCAACTGAGGTAGTAAAAACAACATTAATTGGAAAGTATTTACCGGAATATGAGGAGCAATGCCCACTAAAGCACAGACATTTGATGACGAATAATATTGAGAAAAATGGCGATGCGCTTAAAGCCAGACAGTATCTATTGGGCAATGAGGATTTACTGATAGGGACAGGAAATATAACAGGACCAATGAATAACTACTATCGAAATGGTGACGGCGATGAAATGATCTATATTCATTATGGAAACGGCAAAATAGAAACGATGTTTGGAACAATCACGTATCGTCCGGGGGATTATGTAATAATCCCGATTGGAACGATTTATCGTTTTATTCCAGATAATAGCGAAAAGACAAAAGCTTTATTTATTGAATCATTTAGTCAAATAACGACACCGAGAAGGTATCGGAATGAGTATGGTCAATTGCTTGAGCATAGCCCATTCTGTGAAAGAGATATTCGCGGTCCGGAAAAATTGGAAACATTTGATGAAAAAGGTGAGTTTGAAGTCATTACAAAAACAAGAGGATATCTTCATTCCCATATATTAAACCATCATCCTCTCGATGTGGTAGGGTGGGACGGGTATTTATATCCATGGGTATTTAATATTGAAGATTTTGAACCAATTACTGGAAGGGTCCACCAGCCGCCGCCGGTTCATCAAACATTTGAAGGGCATAATTTTGTTGTTTGTTCCTTTGTGCCAAGATTGTTTGATTACCATCCAGAGGCGATACCTGCACCATATACACATAGTAATGTGAATAGTGATGAACTCCTTTACTATGTTGAAGGGAACTTTATGAGCAGGAAAGGGGTAAATATTGAATCCATCACGTTGCATCCAAGTGGAATCCCTCATGGTCCGCATCCTGGGACGACGGAAGCAAGCATCGGGAAGAAGGAAACGCTAGAGCTTGCGGTTATGATTGATACGTTCAGACCTTTGAAGGTCGTCAATCAGGCTAAAGCAATTGAGGATGAAAAGTATATGTTTACATGGGTTTAATTAACAAAAATGCCTGTGAGATAGCGTTTAGAACGTGTATCCCCAGGCATTCTCTTTTTATTCGTTGTGCCACAATGTAGCAAGCGTGCCTTCACCGGAATGAGAGGCAATGGTGGAGCTTATTTCACCGATGAAAATATCAAGTTTAGGGAAAAGAGCTTTTATTTCATTTCCAAGCTCTTTCGCTTTTTCATGGACATTTCCGTGTAATATCTGCACTTGGGAAATTGAGTGTTTTTTATATGAATCACCAAGCAATTCCAGCATACGTTTAACTGCTTTCTTCTCTGATCGAACCTTTTCGAAAAGTTCAAATTCACCATGATTGTTAATTCTGATAATTGGCTTTATATTTAAAAGGCTACCTAATAAATAGGCGGTTCCTGACATTCTTCCGCCTTTGTAAAATTGATCAAGGCTTCCTAGTAAAAAATAGTTCTCTGATTTTGTAGCATCCTTTTGCAAAAAATTAGCGATTTCTTTACTAGACATACCCTTTTCAGCAAGATCCATCCCTTTATTTATTAAGGTCGTTATCGCATAAGACATTGACTTAGAATCGACTGCTTCTACTGGGAAATCTGCGAGTGCAGCTCCAGAAAGACAGCTATTAATAGTTCCACTTAATTTACTAGAAATATGAACGGCAACAGCAGAATCATAGTTTTCCTTTAATCGTTCAAACAGCTCAGCAAATCGTCCTGCAGACGGCTGAGAAGTCTTCGGGATTTCTTTTGCTGAAACAATTCTTTTATATAATTGATCTGTACTTAAATCGATTCCATCTTCAAAGGTTTCGTCTCCGAATGTTATGGATAATGGAATAACATACACATCAGGGTGTTTTTTCAAATCATCTGTAATATAGGCAGTACTGTCAGTAATCCAGGCAATCTTTTTTACAGTCATAAATTAGTTAGTCCTTTATAAATATTTACCCGCTTAAAGGTTAGCCAAGAAAAGAAATATTACTATTTTCTCATAGTTATAATTAAAAATATTATTAATTTACGGGCTTTTTTTATTATACACTATTGTAATCGGTTGCACGAGTTTTATTAAATGTTCAAAGATTGGTCACAAATGCCTACATAAAAATAAAAGCCCCTGCTTTGCAGAAGGCTTCTATACTTGATTATTTAGATAGCTGCTGGGACCATTCTTCGACATCCCAAACCTTTGTTACCCAGTCTTCATAAAAGTCAGGTTCGTGACAAACTAATACAACAGTTCCTTTATACGCTTTTAAGGCACGCTTTAATTCTTCCTTTGCGACGACATCAAGGTGGTTGGTTGGCTCATCAAATAAGAGCCAGTTGCTCTCGTTCATAAGGAGCTTACATAGTCTAACCTTCGCTTGTTCTCCACCACTTAATTGGTTTAATGGGCGAGAGATATGTTCATTTTTTAGACCGCATTTTGCCAGAGCCGCACGTACTTGATGCTGATCCATTGATGGGAACTCATTCCAGACATCATCAATTGGAGTGATATTTTCTGCTTTTACTTCTTGTTCAAAATAAGAAGGGAAAAGGAAGTCACCACGTTCAACTTTTCCGCTAATCGGATTGATTTTTCCGAGCATTGTTTTGAGTAGAGTCGATTTTCCGACCCCGTTGCAGCCAACAATAGCAATTTTTTCTCCACGCTCAATTGTTATCGACATTTTAGGTAGTAGCGCATGTGTATACCCAATTTCAAAATCCTGTCCTTCGAACACATAACGGCTGCTGCCGCGTGATTCCTTAAATTCAAAGGTTGGCTTCATGGCCGTTTCAGGACGGTCGATTCTTTCCATGCGATCAAGCTGCTTTTGACGGCTTTTTGCCCGGCCAGTCGTTGAGTAGCGCGCTTTATTTTTTGCGATAAAATCTTCTTGTTTTTTAATGAAATCCTGCTGTTTTTCATATGCATTGAGGTGCTGATTTTTATTAATCTCTGCTAATTCGAGGAACTTATCATAGCTTGCTGTGTAACGTGTCAGCTTCGAAAATTCTAAATGAAAGATTGTGTTAGAAACCTGATTCATGAATTCTGTATCATGAGAAATAAGCATAAATGCATATGGATATTCTTTTAAGTAGTTTGAAAGCCAGCGAATATGCTCGACATCTAAATAGTTTGTTGGTTCATCAAGCAATAGAACTTGTGGCTGTTCAAGGAGCAGCTTTGCAAGTAATACTTTTGTTCGCTGTCCACCACTTAATGCGGAAACGTCACGGTCCAGTCCGATTGCATCCAAACCAAGTCCGCGTGCAGCTTCCTCAATCTTTATATCAAGAGAATAAAAACCGCCTGCATCCAAGCGATCCTGAATTTTCCCCATTTCATCCAGCAATTCTTCAAGTTCTTCAGGAGTAGCATCCGCCATCTTTGATGTGACCTCATTAAGTGCTTTTTCTTGTTCAAAAAGCGGAAGAAAGGCATCTTTAAGCACATCTCGCATGGTTTTTCCTGGAGTGAGAACAGTATGCTGATCTAGGTAGCCATAATGAACACTTGGTGTCCATTCGACACGTCCGGAATCATGTATCAGCTGGCCTGTAATAATATTCATCAAAGTTGATTTTCCAACCCCATTTGCTCCAACAAGCCCTACATGATCTTCAGCTAAAAGACGGAAGGAAACATCTTTAAACAATGTCCGATCGCCAAAAGTATGGCTCAAAATTTCAACGTTTAATAAGCTCATTTTTTATATCCTCAACTTTCAAAAGTAATCCATTTTTACATTCTACAAGATTTTTATTCATTCGACTAGACTTTCAGCGGGAGGGAAGAGGAAAAAGTAATGGAAAAAGAGGCAGAAGATGAAATAGGAGGCAGCTTGGGTGCCACTAGTGATTTTGGTGAACTTAAATACCAAAATCAAAAAGATATAGTTGCAATAAAGAAATTAAGTGCCCACATTTTCCAAAAAAATGAAAAATAGAGTCTTAATAAGATTTTATGAACCTAATTATTCCAAAATATTGCAATATTGAGCTTTAAAAAGAAGTTATGAACCTATTATTTCCAGTAATAACCAAAATGGGGTAAGTAAATTTTAAAATATGCAAATAGGGCATCCATCATATAAGACGGATGCCTTGTTCTATGAGTCTATTATTTTACTTCTTGCGGAACTTTCAAGCCAAGTCCTTCTGCAATACGAGTACCGTATTCAGGATCAGCCTTGTAGAAGTGCTGGATTTGACGAAGCTTAATTTTCTCCAATTCAACAGGCTTCATTGCTGAAACTATATTTGCAACTAAGCGAGTACGTTCTTCTTCAGACATTAAGCGGTAAAGGTCTCCTGGTTGAGTATAATGATCGTTGTGATCATAGGCGACACTTTCAGCAATTCCGGTGATAGGGAATGCTGCTTGCTTATGTTCTGTTACTTCTGTAGGTCCGCTAAAGCTGTTTGGTTCATAGTAGACAGAACCGCCACCATTGTTATCGAACCGCATTTGTCCATCACGCTGATAATTCTTCACTTCATTTCTCGGACGGTTAATTGGCAATGCTTGATGGTTTGCACCAACACGGTAGCGATGAGCATCATGGTAAGCAAATAGGCGGCCTTGCAGCATTTTATCTGGTGAAACATCGATTCCAGGAACTAGAGTGCCAGGTGAGAATGTTGCTTGTTCCACTTCTGCAAAGTAGTTTTCTGGATTTTTATCTAAAACCATTTTTCCTACTTCAATTAATGGATAATCTTTATGTGACCAAATCTTTGTTACATCAAATGGATCAAAGCGGTAAGTATTTGCATCTTCTAGCGGCATGATTTGAACTTTCAAAGTCCAAGATGGATAATCACCATTTTCAATTGCGTTAAATAAATCCTCTGTATGGTAATCAGGATTTTCACCCGCAAGTTTTGCTGCTAGGTTTACATCCATGTTCTTCACACCTTGATCAGCAATAAAGTGATATTTCACCCATACGCCATCACCGTCTTTGTTTGTCCATTTAAATGTATGGCTTCCATATCCATTCATATGTCGTAATGTTGCTGGGATTCCACGGTCTCCCATTAAGTATGTTACTTGATGAAGGGATTCAGGTGATAATGACCAGAAGTCCCAAACAGCAGTAGGATTTTTCAAATGAGTCTTTGGATCTCTCTTCTGTGTATGAATGAAATCAGGGAATTTAATCGCATCGCGAATGAAGAAAATCGGTGTATTGTTTCCAACTAAGTCATAATTTCCTTCTTCCGTATAAAACTTTACAGCAAATCCACGTGGATCACGTACAGTATCCGCTGAGCCAAGTTCACCAGCAACAGTAGAGAAACGGATAAACATTGGTGTGCGTTTGCCCACCTCTGATAAAAAGTCAGCCTTTGTATATTTCGTTAGATCGTTTGTTACTTCAAAATATCCGTGTGCACCTGCGCCTTTTGCGTGAACAACACGCTCAGGTACACGTTCACGGTTGAAGTGAGCTAATTTCTCAAGTAAATGTACATCTTGAATTAATGTAGGGCCTCGAGAACCAGCAGTCATTGAGTTTTGGTTATCACCAACGGGTGCACCCCAGCTTGTAGTTAGATTGTTGTTATTAGTCATTTCATATTCACCTCATATAAATTAGTTAATTACCTCTTGCATGCAATGATAACACTTCTCAACAAAAAATCAATATTTATTTATAATTAATACAAATAAAAAATAAATATAATAAAATAATAGATAGAATGAAATGCTTTGACATAGGACAATGATGTTTTCTAAAAATATGTATTGTATGGATGGGGATGTCCTATTTGCAACAACAGTATAATTATATGAAGAAGTTTGGAAATAAGAACAAGTGAGAAGATTTTAATCACGAAACTTATTGAATTGCTTGACTTTTAGGATTATTTAAATAAAATAGAAGTTGGAATAGCAAAAAATGAATAGCAACACATCACTTTCTTATCCAGAGAGACTGAGGGACAGGCCCTAAGAAGTCTCGGCAGCAGGTTCTTAAATGAACACTGTGCCAATTCCTGCAGATGCATTACGTGTCTGGAAGATGAGAATGAGATGGTTTCGTAAGTACGAGCCTTCTTTTTTTCTTTTGGATGAGAAAAAGGAGGTTTTTTTCGTTTAAATACCTACTCATTACTTTTAAAAAAATAGAGCAAACTAGGAAATGCAGCTAAAAAATTTTACCGTCTATTCTGTCCATGAGGTATGTACAAAGTTAAAAATTATGTTAAAGTATAATCTAAGAATCCTTTACATAACAAGGTTGCAGATGTCCTTTCTAGAAAAACAACTGTATACTGTAAGGTGACAATTAGTGTGAAAATATCTAACTGGGGGATTTAATAATGACAAGTAAAACATTAGATGCATTTTTAAATGAGAATCTAGAAGATTTAAGAGGCAAAGGGTTATACAATGTGATCGACCCTCTTGAAAGCCCGAATGGACCAGTCATTAAAATAAATGGAAAAGAATTAATTAACCTTTCTTCCAATAACTATTTAGGTCTGGCAACAGATGAACGATTGAAAAAAGCAGCGACTGATGCACTTAACAAATATGGGGTTGGTGCTGGAGCTGTCCGGACAATTAATGGAACATTGGATATTCATCTTAAACTTGAAGAAAAATTAGCTGAGTTTAAACATACAGAGGCTGCAATTGCGTATCAATCAGGGTTCAATTGTAATATGGCAGCGATTTCAGCTGTAATGGATAAAAATGATGCGATCCTTTCAGACGAATTAAATCATGCTTCAATTATTGATGGCTGCCGTTTATCAAAAGCAAAAATTATTCGGGTTAACCATTCTGACATGGAAGATTTAAGAGCGAAAGCGAAGGAAGCGAAAGAATCAGGTCTTTATAATAAAATCATGGTTATCACGGATGGGGTTTTCTCAATGGACGGGGATATCGCAAAACTTCCTGAAATTGTTGAAATTGCTGAGGAATTTGATCTAATAACGTACGTAGATGATGCACACGGATCAGGTGTTCTAGGTGATGGAGCAGGAACAGTTAAGCATTTCGGATTATCCGATAAAATTGATTTTCAAATCGGAACACTTTCTAAAGCAATTGGCGTTGTGGGCGGTTATGTGGCTGGGAAGCGCGAACTTATTGATTGGCTAAAAGTTCGCAGCAGACCTTTCCTTTTCTCTACTTCATTAACACCTGCTGATGTTGTTGCGAGCACGAAGGCGATCGAAATATTAATGGAAAGCACTGAATTAAATGAGAAGCTATGGGATAACGCAAACTATTTAAAAGCAGGATTAAAGAAATTAGGGTTTGATATCGGGAATAGTGAAACACCAATTACACCATGTATTATCGGTGATGAAGTAAAAACACAGGAGTTCAGTAAAAAGCTGAATGAAGAAGGCGTTTATGCGAAGTCAATCGTGTTCCCAACCGTACCAAGAGGAACAGGCAGAGTAAGAAATATGCCTTCTGCTGCACATACAAAGGAAATGCTTGATCAAGCAATTGCGATTTATGAAAAGGTTGGAAAGGAAATGGGCATTATCTAAAAGATGAACATTTCTTAGATAGAGAACACTTTCGAAAAGGGAAGAGATGGAGGCAATCAATGAAAAAGATCTTTATTACAGGTGCATTAGGGCAAATTGGGTCTGAATTAACTGTTAAGCTCAGAGATATTTATGGTACAGATAATGTGATTGCAACAGATATTCGAAAAAATGAAACAGAAGCTGCACAGTCGGGTCCTTTTGAAGTGGTAGACGTAACTGACTCAAAAACGATGATTGAGGTAGCGAAGAAATATAAAGTTGATACAGTTATTCATATGGCAGCACTGCTATCTGCGACTGCAGAGGCAAATCCTGTATTCGCTTGGAATTTAAACATGGGTGGACTTATGAATGCACTAGAAACTGCAAGGGAATTAAGCTGTCAGTTTTTCACACCTAGCTCAATCGGAGCGTTCGGCCCTTCTACGCCAAAGGATCATACACCTCAGGATACCATTCAGCGTCCGACAACAATGTACGGGGTAAATAAAGTAGCTGGTGAGCTGCTAGCTGATTATTACTATCATAAGTTTGGTGTTGATACGAGAGGATTAAGATTTCCTGGCTTGATTTCCTATGTAACTCCTCCTGGAGGTGGAACTACGGACTATGCAGTTGAAATTTATTATGAGGCCATTAAAAATAGACGATATACATCTTATATTGATAAAGGAACATATATGGATATGATGTATATGCCTGATGCATTAAATGCAATTGTCGAATTAATGGAGGCTGATGCATCCAAATTATTACACAGAAATTCATTTAATGTGACGGCAATGAGCTTTGATCCAGAAGAAATTGCAGCTGAAATCCGCAAGCATATCCCAAGCTTTGAAATGAACTATAACGTCGATCCTGTTCGTCAAAAAATTGCCGATAGCTGGCCAAATTCAATCGATGCTAGTGCAGCCAAGGAAGAGTGGGGCTTTAAAGCGGAATTTGATTTAGCAAAAATGACAGCAGATATGTTAGAGAAACTGAGCAAGTAAACATGGAAAGGACAGCTATGATTAGCTGTCCTTTTTAAATCTATTCCAAGATGAATGTATGAGGAGATGCTGATAAAGTCAAAGTATTCAGCTTCTCCTTTTCTCCTTTGACAGATATAAGGAATGATAAATTTTTTGAGTATAGTTAGTTATTTGTTCATCATATTCTGGATATTCGTAATTTAGTTTATATTCTTTCATCTTTTTTGGCGATACCAAGAATTAATTCCATCATTTCGTATTCGCTTCTCAATTTTAATCCCTCCCAAAATTACTTCTAATACATTATAACATGGAGGATTTTCTAAAAATGTTGGCTGTAGTCCAATTACTTGAAATGAATAATGGTAAAATAGAGAAGTATGAAAGACTGGTAAAGAAACAAACCTTTTTCACAATTAATTGGGTATTTTTAAGGAGGAAGTGCAAAACTATGGATTTCGAAACAGTTATGCGAGAGCTTGAAGCCCTTGGTAAGGAACGAACTAAAAAAATGTACATATCCAATGGTGCGCATGATCCGCTTTTTGGAGTGGCAACTGGTGCCATGAAACCAATTGCAAAGAAAATAAAAATAAATCAATCTTTAGCTGAAGAGCTTTACGCCACAGGTAACTACGATGCCATGTACTTTGCAGGGATTATTGCAGATCCAAAAGCAATGAATGAATCGGATTTTGACCGTTGGATGGATGGAGCGTATTTTTATATGCTGTCCGATTATGTGGTGGCAGTAACTTTATCAGAGTCAGATATTGCCCAAGACGTTTCAGATAAGTGGATTGCAAGCGGTAATGAGCTGAGAATGTCAGGGGGCTGGAGTTGCTATTGCTGGCTTTTAGGGAATCGTAAGGACAATGAGTTTTCTGAAAGTAAGATTTTCAATCTGCTTGATTTTGTGAAAGATACGATTCACGATTCGCCAGAGCGAACGAAATCCGCTATGAATAATTTTCTATACACTGTGGGGATTTCATATTTGCCTCTTCATGAAAAGGCAGTCGAGACCGCAAAGGAAGTAGGCATAGTAGAAGTCAAACGGGGAATGAAAAAAAGCAGTTTCCTAAACGCTTACGAAAGTATTCAAAAAGAAATTGATAGAGGGAAGCTGGGTTTCAAACGTAAATATGTAAGGTGTTAAAATAACATTCATAGGGGTGTTGATCCAAAAAGGATCAATACTCTTTTTGTTGAAGTTACAAAACGTTCAAGGGGAAGAGTGTAAGTACAGTAAAAATAAGACTTGAAAATGAACAACAATGTCTAGTATTTTAAAATAGACATTGTTGTTCATTTTAATGAGAAGGAGGTAGTAATATTTGTGCCAAAAGTAACTGAAGCTTATCGGAGAAAAAAACAATTAGAAATAGCTCACGCTGCGAAAAAAGTATTTGAAACTAAAGGTTACACAGATACCTCAATGAATGACATCATGCTTGAAGCAAATATAGCAAGAGGAACTCTATATTCTTATTTCGATAGTATTGAGCAAGTTTTTTTGGAAGTTTTAGCAATAGTAGATAATCATTCTTTTACTTTTATAGAAGAAGTCTGCAATATGAAATTTGTTGATCAGTTGAATACCTTGATTTACAAGGAAGTAGTAGATCTGTTGCGTCAACCATCACTTGTTCAAGCAAGGGCAGAATATTTCTTTTCATTAGAAGATACTACTTTTTTTGAGCAAAGACATAAGAGAGTTATTGAGGGAATCACAAATTTTCTTCAACAAGGAGTTGAGTCAGGAGAATTTGCACCTCAAAAAGATGTTAGATCTATTGCACATTTTATGCTTTCATTTGTAGATGGTCTCATGCTAAATACTTCACAGCTTGGCGAGACTTCTAATTTTGTGAATGATCAGTTAGAAGTTTTTCATAGTTCACTCTATTATTTACTTGGGGTGGAAAATTAAAAACTAGGAATGGCAGTTGAACTTATTTAATAAGGGAGAGTAATGTATTGTTTAACTCTAATAGAATCAGTTTAAGAAAATTGGTAAGTGAGGATGCAGAAATGTATCATTCTTGGAGAAATGATATGGATGTCATGGTATCAACAAATCCCTCACTAGATCTTTATACATTACAAGATACAAAAGAATTTGTGGAAAATGTTATATTAAGCTCCAGTTCTTCAAAAAGTTATATAATATTTGAAAAGGAATTAAATAAGTCCATTGGTATTACATCATTAATTAATATTGATTATAAAAATAGAAATGGTGAATGTATTATTGATATTGGTGAAAAGGATTTCTGGGGAAAGGGATACGCAAAAGAGACATTAAAATTATTGCTCGATTATGCCTTTCAGGAAATGAATTTACATCGAGTATCACTAAGAGTGTTTTCGTTTAATGAAAAAGCGATAAATTTATATACGAAAATTGGCTTTAAACATGAAGGGGTTAGCAGACAGTCCTTGTTTAGAAATGGTCATTGGCATGACATTTTTCATATGGGGATTCTTCAATCCGAATATATTAAGCAGTAGATAATTTATAATTTGCAAGTTTTTTATATTTACCGGATAATAGCTTTCATTAAAATTAACATATTTTGGTAATTGGATTAAATATTCAGCTCTAAAGGAGTTGTTAAATTTGGATAGAAATAAGTTTTCAGCGATTGCGCACCGTAATCATGCTTTCAGTAACCCAATTAGTGAGACAAAGATGATGAAAATGCTTGAAATGATTTCATTGGATTCACTGGATACGGTTATTGATATTGGTTCTGGTAAAAGTGAACTAATCATTCGTCTAATCGAAAAATATAATGTATCCGCAACTGGAATAGAATTGTATGAAGGTGCCATTAAGGAAGCAAAAAGGAATGCAAACGGCAGAATTCCTGATGACCGTTTAGAATTTATCGTGGGTGATGCGAGGACTGCAATCGATAAATGTATAAAAGAAGGTTATGAACTAGGTATGTGCATTGGTTCAACACATGCATTAGGTGGATTGGAATCAACATTACAGACACTGAATCGGGTAGTTAAGAAAAATGGATATATTCTAATCGGTGAAGGTTATTGGAAACAGTCTCCTAGTAAGGAGTATTTAGCTGCTCTTGGAGGAGTGGATGAGTCGGAACTAAAAACCCATGCAGAGAATGTAATGGTTGGTGAGGATTTGGGTTTAGTTCCTCTATGGTCATATGTTTCAAACGATGATGAGTGGGATGAATACGAATGGCTTTATTCCTCATCAATTGAAAATTATTGTCAGGAAAATCCTGATGATTCAGATCGAGATGCGATGCTAAACCGAATTCGGAAATGGAGAACAACTTACTTGAAGTGGGGGAGAGATACTTTAGGATTTGGATTGTATTTGTTTAGAAAATCAATTTAAAAGAAAATGTAATATAATAACTAGTAAACAAAAATTCCCATGAATTTAACGGTGACAGTATCATAAGTACATAAGGTTTTTAGAGGGTGTCCATTAGTATCGGACACTCTATTTTTATGTTTAGTCCAATAAGAAATTGGCCCGAAAAAAGCAGCAAGAAATTGAATATTAGATCAGGATTTGTCAACCAAACTTACTAGAATTATAAAAATTGGATTGGGCTACTTAACATTGGACGTCAAGTAATTACTTTATCCGGAGGGAAGCCCAAAGAGTAAGGTTATCCGCACTTCTAGATTCAGCCTTAACAGGTGTCCTTTACATCATGGTTGAGCCGACTGTTGGATTGCACCCAAAGGATACATTAGGTCTAGTAAATGTATTAAAGGGGTTAAGAGATTTAGGGAATACTGTTTTACTAATAGAGCATGATGTATATTTCAATCAGAAGATCATTGGAGGTGAAAAATAAAACTATTCCTTTGGGTATTAAGTCTAAGCACTAGATGTTTGTCTTAGCATATATTATTTAGAACTTTGTAATTAAGAGGAAAGACCTCTTCACAATTTATTTTTGAAAGGCAACCAAAAGTCGCCCAAACCGATTTAAGGGAAGTTTATTAAGTTTTTAGATAACAAGGACATTTGGTATATATTATCAAACTAAGGCAAAATCCAGAATCAGTTTAGTTTATGAATAACCAGAAAGGCGGTAATAGATTATGTCAGAAGAAAGAATAAAAAGGATAACGAGTCCACCTCCAATGCAACAAATGATAGTGCAAAGTGAAGAACATGAGGAGAATGAAGAAAATACATCCGTATCAATACTACAAGTGGATTCAACAGATTTTCGAATCTCAACTTTAAATGGACGGCCCGAAAATGAGCCTACTGTAGCGGTCAATCCAAATAATCCCTCGTCAATCATTGCTGCTTCTCACGCCTATACACTTGCAAATGGATTTCCTCAATTCGGGGTATATCGATCCACTAATGGAGGTGCTTCATTCACAACTTCGTTTCTCCCAGTTCCAGCAGGATTTAGAAATACAAGCGACCCAATCATAGATGCCGATTTAAACAATAGGTGGTTATTAGCTGGTATCGCTGTTCAACCTGTTTCAGATACAGTAGATAGGGCATCCATCATTGTTTATCGGTCAGTTGACGATGGAGCAACTTTTTCTAATGCCATTAATGTTTCTGGAATAGACAATAATTTCTTTGATGATAAGGAATATCTTGCATTCGACAAGACGCTAACAAGTCCGTTTCAAGGGAATGCCTATATTAGCTATACTAGGTTTACTAATGATGCTGCAGCCACCTCTCAAATTTTACTTCAAAGGTCTGAAGATGGTGGTTCGACATGGATGGCGCCAGTCGCCATCTCAGCGGCAATTGGAGGAGCTCCCTTTGTCCAAGGATCAAATGTTCAAGTAGGTCCGAATGGAGAAGTATATGTTGCTTGGATTGAGGGAGATTTCACTAACGCCACGTTTCGAATTCGCCGGTCAGATGATGAAGGGGTAAATTTCGGTCCCACTGTTAATGTCAGTCCTATTGTTCGAGTTCCTTTTACACTAACTGCGGAGGTACCTGAATGGGCATTCCGTGTCCCTACCTTTGCTTTTCTTGGGGTAGATACATCCGAATGTTTTGGTTCTGCGAACTTTGCAAGAGTGTATGCTGTATGGCAGGCTTACGGCACATCCAATGCTCATATTCTTTTGTCTTTCTCCGATGATGGTGGAGCAAACTGGTCTCCCCCCACTCGTGTTGACAATAGTCCAGAGGATACCCAAAATTTTTTCCCGTTTGTATCGGTTTCTCCATGCAGTGGCACGGTAACTGTTATTTACTATACAAACCGTGAATCTACTACTCTTCTAGATGTTTTTTTAGCAGTTTCTATTGATGGAGGAGTCAATTTTACAAATACACGGATAACCGACGTTTCTTTTAACCCTAATGCTGATCCAACCTTTGGTAATCCTAGTACATTTATTGGTGATTATATCTACTCGGCCTTTATTCCACCAGCTTTGCCAGAACCGGAAAAGTTAATCTCAGTATGGACTGACACTCGGAGTAACAACAGTCAAGATATCTTTGGAAACATTAGCGATCTAGAACGCATACCAACTATCGTTTGTTCAGGTAACATCACTCAAAATAATGACCCGGGTGTATGCGGAGCCATTGTCAACTATCCAAATCCAACTGTAAGTACTAGCTGTCCTGGAGTGACTTTTAGCTGCAGCCCGCCTTCTGGTTCTCTGTTCCCAGTGGGTACCACCATCGTCAATTGTACGGCTTCCGACATTTGTGGAGGATCGGCGGAATGTTCCTTTATGGTCACAGTCAACGATGTCGAACCACCGACTATTATCTGTTCAGGTAACATCACTCAGGATAATGACCCTGGTGTTTGTGGGGCAGTAGTGAACTTTCCACCGCCAACCATAAATGATAACTGTCCTGGAGCAACATTTGTTTGTACACCAGCATCAGGTTCCCTTTTTCCTATTGGAACTACTTTAGTGACATGTTTAGCTACTGATACCTCTGGAAATACAGCAGAATGTTCGTTTACAGTAACAGTAAACGATGTCGAAGTGCCGGTGATTGATTGCCCTGAAGATATTACATTATTTAATGATCCAGGTACAAACGGAGCTATTGTCAATTTTCCAGATCCAATAGTAAGCGACAATTGTCCTAACGTTACTGCTTTATGTACACCAGCATCTGGATCTTTCTTTCCTCCCGGTAATACCACTGTCACTTGTATCGCTACAGATGCTGCAGGAAATACCAGTACTTGTTCGTTCAACGTGAGAGTAATTGTAGATCCTTGTCGGTTTTTTAGCGGCAGATGCAGTCGAAGGAGATAACGATTAAACCACACATGGGATCAAAAAGAAATGAATACTTTATACACATCTAGTTAACATAAAATTAATTTCGGAAATTCTCAAATCAAAAACCCCCTTGAGCTGTAGAGTGACCCAGTAAAATGAGACAAGGAAAAAACACCCCCTGAGTCGTATTTATTACTTATACGATTTTGAAGGTGTTTTTCTTATGGGGACAAGAGTTCATTACCCAGAGGAAATTAAGTGGAAAGTGATCGAGTTAAAACAAAAAGGATTTACCAACCACGCTATTATGGACCAATTGGGCATTAAAAATGTTTATCAAATTAAAACTTGGATGAAATGGCATAGAGAAGGACGGATTCACAGATTTTCTCAGCCTGTTGGCAAACAATACACATACGGTAAGGGACCATATGGATTAAGTAAAGTAGAGGAATTAAGAAGAAAGAACAAACAATTATAGACACAGTTGGAAATTCTAAAAAAGTACCAAGAGTTAGAAAGGAGATAGAGCCGGAGATAATCTTAAAGATTGTTGAAGATCTTTGTTCTATGTATTCTATCATCAGTATATTAGCCATTTTGAAAGTACCAAAAGCGACTTATTATCGCTGGAAGAAAAAGTATCGCCAAGTTTTAGAGGAGCTAATTGTCGCTCGTTGTGAAGAAAAATATTTTCGTTATGGACACCGTTAAATAAAAGCTTTACTTAAGCGAAAATACCAGTTAGTTGTAAATCGGAAAACTGTCCAAAGAATCATGCAGAAATACAAAGTGTAGTGTCAAATTAAAGTGAAACGACCAAAATACTTAAACGGGGAAAGTAATATGGTAGTAGAAAATCTTTTAAATTGTCAGTTCAGTGAAATTAAACCCAATGAAAAATGGGTAATAGATATTACATATTTACTTTATGGGACAACAATGTTGTATTTATCAACAATTATAGACTTGTATAACAATGAAATTGTGGATACGCATTCAGGCAAAATTAAACTACCTATCCCCTATTGAATTTAAAGGACAGGCAGCATAGGTGTTTTTTCTAAGTCTTAAAACTATGGATCAGTCCATAATAAACAGATTTTTGTTATTTCATCTGTCTACTTTATAGGGAGCATATCACTACACCACACCGCTTTTTCTATAAATATATTACTATATAATATACGAGATAGTGTAGATTAAAAAGCTTGCTATCTTCGTCTACATCTACCACTAAAAAACCGACAAGGATCAACAACCACTGTCACATCGAAAGTACAAGTGCTGGTATTTCCAGCAGCATCTGTTGCGGTACAAGTGACCGATGTCGTACCGGGAAGAAAGAAAGAACCAGATGCTGGCGAACAAACAGTAGTGACAGCTGAGCAGTTATCGCTCACGGTTGGAGGTGGATAATCTACAATAGCTCCATTTGAACCTGGATCATTGAAAACGGTGATGTCAGGAGGACATTCGATGGTTGGTGGTATAGTATCAGGGATAAGGGTAATTTCAACGACTCCGTTCCCTTGTCCGCCACCGGCAGTATTGATCTGGTTGCTGCCTGCATTAAAAGAACCGCCACCGCCACCGCCACCATCACCAGCATTTGCAATTTGTTGACCACCACCACCACCGCTAAAACCGCCGCCACCACCGCCACCATCGAAAGCGCCACCACCGCCACCGCCAAAACCACCAGTACCTCCGCCACCACTACCCGTACCGCCAATTCCTCCAGCGTCGATCGCGGTTCCACCGCCACCGCCACCTCCAACACTACCACCATCTGTAAAGACGCCTGCGCCACCACCGCCGCTATCAACGGCGCTACCACCATTGCCGTTTGTTCCGCCGCTACCACCAGGATTCCCAGCAGTTCCATTTGTAGTAATCGAAGCATCTATTCCAGGATTACCATTAGTAATTTCACCCTGGCCACCGCCACCGCCGCCACCAGCAGCAATTAGAAGGGATGCAAGGCTTAAATCAGAGAAGTCATTTCCACGCCAAATAAAAGAACCGCCGCCGCCGCCGCCAGCACTTGTAGTGCTATTCATTCCTGCTCCTCCGACCAATATGGATAGGGTTTCTCCAGGGGTCACCGAAAAATCACCTTGAATCGAAGCACCGATTCCACCAGCACCACCATTAGTTCCAAAATCAGGGATATTCCCACCATTGCCACCTGCTGCACCCACAGCACGGATGGTTATAGAGCATACATCTGGTGGGATAGAAAATGTTTGAAGATCTCCCGTAAAGAAAAAGGTTACCATTCATTGTTCTCCTTCCATATATTTTTCCTAAATATACTGGTTTAACAGGTCCTTACTTACAATCCAAATCACGTGACTTGGTTTTTAGAGATTAGTTGGACAACATAATGACGTTGAAAACTTGACCACTAAATGAATTATTAAACAATTAAAAATCCTTCCTTGGTTGTATCTATACCTTCACCATACTATATGTAAAATTATCCTTAAGGAGTTTGTACAAGTGGGAACAGGAGAAATTGGACATTAACCTAAAAGAAAAGGCAACAAAAAAACAACTTTTCTTATTCAGCAAAACTAGCTAATAGTTTGTCAATATTTTTCTCTAAAAGCTTAAAATATCTCATACTATACTAAATTTAGGAATATTAAATAACCTTCCAAGGTTCTATGATTGGAAAGTTTTGGGCTGTTTAGTTTTATTTTTAAACTAGGCTAGACCTATGAAAGCCGATTTGCCTTTTAAAAGTTTATATTAAAAAAATTTCTCAGATGCCATATTTGAAGGCTATTTTTAAAACAGCAAGAAAGTCAATTAACGAGCCTATTTATGAAAGGTTTTATGCATTTCATATTTAGCCTTTTTTCCCATTCAACATTTGATTGCGAATTCATTAACCTAATTAAAATTAAGATTTTCTTAATACTTTTCTTTATATTTTCTAAAGTTTTGCCTTCTACACTTAGGCTAAATGAGCCAGAATGGTTTATCGATGGTCCAGCAGGTATTGTTTCTACAGCTGACGATATGGCGAAATGGTTAATCTCACAACAAAATGGCGGGATGTATAAGAATAAGCAAATACTAAGTTCTAATGGTATTCAAATAATGCAAACTTCTGCAAGTTCAGAGATATCATATGGAATGGGTTGGAATATCGGAGAAACAGAGGATGGGAAAAAACAAGTTCAGCATAGCGGAATTTTATGGACATACAAAGCTGAAGAAGTTTTATTGCCGGAAGATGGATATGGTGTCGTCATGCTATTTAATAGTGGGTTGAATACATTTGTTGACTATTCTTCTTTTATAAGTGGGATTACAAAGATATTAGCCAATCATCCACCGGAAGAGTCTTTTTTTGGCAGCAAACTTCTAGAAATAGGAATGATCGTTCTAATTGTGTTGACTATCATTTTAGAAATTAGAAACTTACTTCGTATAACAGACTGGGAGAAAAAATACAAAAAACGTCCAAAATGGCTCTCATTTTTCTATCTCATTATTAGGCTGATCCCGCTCTTTCTGCTTATCTTTATTCCACAAATCATGACATTTATTGGGGGTGGGAGAGTTCTTAATCAGAAAGGAATCTTTATGACAATGCCGAGTATTATTATTTGGCTTGGAATAGCTTCTATAATGAGTCTAATAATTGTTATATCACGGATGATCCGAATCTTTCAGTTTAAAATATAGATCAAATGATACTATTGCTATGGGCTTAAGGACTGCAACGAATGCAGTCCTTTTACATTTTAATATAAAAATGTTTTTCAAGAAACTTTATTTTTTCTTTCTCAGAAAGCTCCCATTTTTCCTTTTGCCCATTTTTCGTTTGGGTAACGGTTAAGCCAGATAAGGTTATTCGGCCATCTGCAGTCGCGATTGTAACGATATCACCATGTGTGAAAGTAGAGTCTGGAGACGTTTGATTATATAGACATCCTTCTGTAAAATCTTCAATATTTTTAACAGCGGTTGTAAATTGATAGAGTGTCTGCCATTGATTTTCATCAAAACGTTGTAAATCAAATGAACCTTGCTCAGTTTGAATGACTCGATAAGTCCCGCTTACATCCGTCTGTTCCACTCCTGTTAAGGGAATTGGCTGTCGAACAGAGTCCCCGAAGCCAACATCTACAAGGTAGGGACGGTCTAAGTGAACAATAATAGCAGCATGTGTATCTGCTTTTGCCCACCCTTCAGGCTTTTTCACGGTGCAAGCTATGAGGTGAGAATGATAGCCTAGATTTGTTAAGAGCAGTTGGAATAGCCCGTTAAGTTCATAGCAAAATCCTCCTCGCCCATTTCCCATAACTTTTTCATGAAAGCGATCGATGATTAATTTAATTTCCACTTTACGTGTGACATCTAAATTTTCAAATGGGATATTTTCCATATGATTTTTCTGGAGTTTTGCCAGATATTCTAATGTTAACTGCTCTTCCTTTTTTACCGAAATGCGTTTTAAGTATGCCTGAACATCCATAAAAACACCTTCACTTTCTCGCAGATTAACGGGCTGTAAAATCCCAACTCAGAAATTGAGAGAACAGAAAATTCCAAGTGGGGGATCAACATCCCGTAAATGCCCGACGACTGACAGGATGTCCTAGTCAGGCGAAAGCCACAGGACGTGGCGTACCTGAGCGTGATTAGTTCAACTAACAATCAGTGGGGGATGAAGCCCCCCACTAATTGAAGTTTCACTTTATCAAATAAATCAGTTTTTCCTGTCTTTCGGATACTCTCCCAATAATAGATGCACAATGAAGCCCGGCATGATGTAATTGTTGAACATATTGATCTGCCTCTTCTTTACTCATGGCAACAAGCAATCCTCCTGATGTAATCGCATCGCAAAGAATATATTGTTCATCAGGTGCCACGGTGCCATAATCAACGTCATCCACAAGCCAGTTATAGTTTGCTTTTGTGCCTCCAGGAATGACCCCTTTCACAGCAAGTTCATATGTACCATCAAGAATAGGGATACGATTATAATCAATTTCAAGGCTTACATTACTTCCTCGAGCCATTTCGCTTCCATGACCTAGTAGACCAAATCCAGTCACATCGGTTACCGCATGGGGTGTAAAGAAAGTCAAAATTTCAGCAGCGATTTTATTAAGAGAAGCCATAGTTTCGGTTACTTCTCTTTCTTGTTCTAAGGTCACAACTCCACGTTTAATCCCGGTTGTCATGATTCCAACACCAATCGGCTTTGTTAGGACCAGTACATCATCTGGCTTGGCACCAACATTTTTCCATACATGGTTTGGATGAACAATACCTGTTACAGAAAGACCAAATTTAGGCTCTTGATCATCAATGGAATGTCCTCCTACCGTAATTGCGCCGGCTTCTTTCACCTTATCAGCTGCACCTCTAAGTATCTCTGCTAATATATCAGGTCCCAGTTTTTTAACAGGATAACCAACAATATTTAGGACTGTTTTGGGCTGACCTCCCATAGCATAGACATCACTAAGCGCATTTGCAGCGGCAATTTGGCCAAACATATATGGATCATCGACGATCGGAGTAAAGTAATCGATTGTTTGTATTAATGCAATTGAATCTGTTAATTGATACACACCAGCATCATCGCTTGTTTCATGGCCAACAAGCAATTCTGGAACTGGATCTTGTTTCGGCAGCAGTCGCAAAACTTGCGACAAGTCCTCAGGACCAATTTTGCAGCCTCAGCCAGCTTTTGTTGATAAAGATGTCAAACGAATTTTTTCTTGCTCACTCACTGATACCACCTCCAACCATCAGTATACCTCTATTACTGAGTAAAATCACTTGATAGTATTTCAACATTTGTGGAAAAACTGCATTTATACTACAATAGAAGTGAAAAAATATGAATGTTTCGAGAATTTATACTTGGAGGTCAATGATATGAAAACCTACGAAGTTAAAGTCGAATTTTGTATGCAGTGAAACTATGCACCGAAGGCCGCGAGTTTCGCGGAAGAGTTATTTACACATTTTCGAACAAATATCAAGAAATTGGAATTAGTTCCTAGCTCTGGCGGGGTTTTCGAAGTGACTGTCAACGGAGAGAAAATTTACTCTAAAGATGAAACAGGCTTATTTCCGAAAGCACAAGAAGTAATTGGAAAAATGGAAGCATAGCCTTTTAACAAACCTTCTCTATATAAAGGGAAGGTTTGTTTTATATAAAAATATTATGTAAACTAAAATGTTAATTAGACTTCCTTTAGCCCTAAGGCAAAAATGGTATATAATAAATCTGCAAGAGAAGGAGGGGGCAAGTTGAAGAAGTTACTAAGAAATATACCTCCTGTTCATGAGCTCCAAAAGGATTCGCGTTTTGTTCTATTGTTGGAGAAGAGCGGGATTGATTCAATACATATGACAAATGAAATGAAAAAAGTACTTGAAAACGTTCGTGCTGAAATTATCAATGGAAAATGGCAAGGATCTGATCCAGGCAGTCAGCAATTTGTAGATTTACTTTTTCAGCGTTTAGAGGAACATGTAGGTAAGCAATATAGCTACACGATTAAACGAGTGATTAATGCAACGGGGACAATTCTGCATACAAACCTAGGACGTGCCAGACTGAGTGAACGTGCTGTAAAACATGTGCTTGAAACAGCCTTACATTATTCCAATTTAGAGTATAAGCTTGAAGAAGGTGAGCGTGGCTCAAGGCATAGTCATATTGAAGGACTGTTGAAAGAGCTAACAGGTGCAGAGGCTGCTATGGTTGTAAATAATAATGCGGCAGCGGTCTTCCTCATACTTAAGGCATTAGCAAATAACCGTCAAGTGATTGTATCAAGAGGCCAGCTTGTCGAAATCGGCGGTTCTTTTCGGATCTCTTCTATAATGGAAGAAAGTGGTGCAGAACTCGTTGAAGTAGGTACAACAAATAAAACACATCTTGCAGATTATGAGCGAGCGATTACTGAACATACGGCGATGGTTTTAAAAGTTCATACAAGCAATTTTAAAGTGATTGGTTTTACAAAAACAGTAGAAACGGAAGATTTGGCATCGCTTGCGGAAGAACGGAATATTCTTTTTTACGAGGATTTAGGGAGTGGTGCGCTTTTTAATTTTGAAGAGAAAGGAATTGGCGATGAACCGGTAGTTAAGGAAGTGCTGCAAAAGGGTGCGGATCTTGTTTCATTTAGCGGGGATAAGCTGCTTGGTGGTCCGCAGGCAGGAATTATTGCGGGTAAGAAGGAACTAATAAATCAGTTAAAGAAGCATCAGCTTGCAAGGGTTTTACGAGTGGACAAAATGACACTTGCTGCATTGGAAGGCACTTTAATAGATTATTTAAAAGGGGATGCAGGGATGAAAAATATTCCTGTGATTAGAGATTTATTAACTTCAAAGGAAGAACTGGAAAGAAGAACGCAAGCCTTTATCAGCAAGCTTTTAAGCAGCACTGATCTGTACGATGCAACATTAAAGGAAAGCATTGGACAAGTAGGCGGAGGCACGATGCCAGATGTTGAGCTCTATACTTATGTTGCAGTTATTAAACATAAGAAAATGAGCGCGGACCAGCTCGCAAGGAAGCTAAGAATGGGTTTCTCACCTGGAGTGATTGTTAGAATCCATAAAGAAGAAGTTCTAATAGATTTAAGGGCTGTAACGAAGGAAGAAGAAGTCCATCTCCTTTATTCACTAACTTTAATATAGACAAGGATAACAGCTGAAGCGATAAGCGACAGCTGTTTATTAATAACTTTACATATCGTGATTGCTGTTATGCTTTTGTCTCGAATGATTGCGGTTTTTCACTTTCTTTGATCCGCTAAGTGGTTCTGGCTGACCGGGATTATCCCCTTTTGGGGCATTTTTTCGCATATCCTTGCCATCGTTCTTATTCATTTCTTCATCCCTCCTAATCAATAGGATGGAATCTAAATGAGAAATTATGCGGAATATTTTTTAATTGGACTGCACAATTTAATTGTACAAAATGAAGAAGGAGTGAATAGAACATGCCATATCAAAAAAACAAACAGCAAGCATTCCAAGCAGCCCAGCAGGGAGTAGAGGATGCAGAAGAATTGTATCATGAAATTGTTAGAGATACTGCAAGCTACGGCCACCAATTAAAGCATTTAAAACAGGAAGTGAATGAGGCTTATGAGCAAATTGAAAATGCGCTGGAAGTGGCTTCAGAAACACAACGTGCACAGTTGGAGAAATTTCAGCAGGACTTAAGCACGATGGTACAGGAAGTTAATGAGTTTCAATAATGATTTGCAAATAAAACAGAAGAATTGCAAAAAATGTTTGATTGTTTGCAAAAAAATAACGGAAACATGCATATAAAATTTAACTTTTGCAAATAACAGAGGAATTTGCAAAAATACTTTTGTTGTTCGCAAAAATAGGTTCGAAACTTGCAAAAAAACATAAAAGCTGCAAAATTATACTTTATAAAAAATAAGTGTTAAACTGCCCGGCATGTAATTGTCGGGTTTTTTCAATTAACCTACCTAAAAAATAGGGAAGCAGAAATCTACCCACCTCCCAATCCCGATTATTGATTTTTTTTCCTTTTCTTGTTGTTTTGCTTTTGTGCTTCTGTCAGTGGCTCATTGGCGAATTCCTCATTAAAACCAGCACCCATTCCTTGCCCTTTTGCAGCATTCATGCCTAGAATAATGTGATTTGCTTTTCTCTTTTTTGCCATTTTAATCACCTCCATGTATAAGTTTGTCTTTTATTGGAGGAATTATGTGTTGTTTCCAGTATAGAAAATAGTCTTAAATAATATTTTTCTACAATAATTTTTATCCAAAAGCAAATGAAAATCATTATCAGTAAATCCACTAAAATTCACCTTTTTAATAAAAAAAGTTAAAAACTTCTTTTTAACATAAGTAATACTTATTGAAACCAATAACTTTCTTGTTATTTACATATAAAGAAGGTTGTATTAAGATAAGAATTGTGAGAAAAGTTAGGATAGATGAAAATTCCAACTTTTCGACAACTTCCTATATTTAATTAATTGTAAAATTGTAAAAGGGGGATACACCCATGGCAAAAAATGATGTATTTAATGCCCGTAAGTCTTTTGAATTAGACGGGAAGCGTTATAACTATTACCATTTAAGCGCTCTTGAAGAGGCTGGAGTAGGAAATGTTTCAAAATTACCATATTCTATTAAAGTATTACTAGAATCTGTATTACGCCAATATGACGGACGTGTGATTACGAAAGAACATGTTGAAAACCTGGCAAAATGGGGAACAAGTGAAGTGAAGGAAGTGGATGTGCCATTCAAGCCTTCACGTGTTATCCTACAGGACTTTACTGGTGTTCCTGCAGTAGTTGACTTAGCATCTTTACGTAAAGCAATGGCAGATATGGGTGGAGATCCAGACAAAATCAACCCGCTAAAGCCAGTTGACCTTGTTATCGACCACTCTGTGCAAGTAGATAAATTTGGTACAGCAGAAGCATTGGATTTAAATATGGAGCTTGAATTTGAACGTAACGCTGAACGTTACCAATTCTTAAGCTGGGCACAAAAAGCATTCGATAATTATCGTGCTGTTCCGCCTGCAACAGGAATCGTTCACCAAGTTAACTTGGAGTATTTAGCAAATGTCGTTCATGCACTTGAAAACGAAGATGGCGAATTTGAAGCATTCCCAGATACACTAGTTGGGACAGATTCTCATACAACAATGATCAATGGGATTGGTGTACTTGGATGGGGTGTAGGTGGAATCGAAGCAGAAGCAGGTATGCTTGGACAGCCTTCATATTTCCCAGTTCCTGAGGTTGTAGGGGTTAAACTTACTGGAGAGCTTCCAGATGGTACAACAGCTACTGACCTTGCGTTAAAAGTAACACAAGTGCTTCGTGCTCATGGTGTTGTTGGTAAATTTGTTGAGTTCTACGGTCCTGGTGTGCCAGCGCTGCCACTTGCTGATCGTGCAACTATTGCAAACATGGCTCCAGAATATGGTGCTACATGTGGGTTCTTCCCGGTTGATGCGGAAGCACTTGAATATATGCGCTTAACTGGACGTTCGGAAGAACAAATTAAAGTGGTTGAAACATACAGCAAAGAAAACGGATTATTCTTCGATCCGTCATTAGAGCCTGTATATACAAATGTTGTTGAAATCAATCTGGCTGAAATTGAAGCAAATCTATCTGGACCAAAGCGCCCTCAAGATTTAATTCCACTTTCAGCAATGAAGAAAGAATTCAATCAAGCGATTACAGCTTCTCAAGGAAACCAAGGATTTGGTTTAGATGAGAAGGAAATTAATAAAGAAGTAACAGTAAAATTCAACAATGGTGAAACAACACAAATGAAAACAGGTGCCGTTGCAATCGCTGCGATTACAAGCTGTACGAACACTTCTAATCCATATGTATTAGTTGGGGCAGGCTTAGTTGCGAAAAAAGCTGTTGAACTTGGCATGGAAGTGCCAAAGTTTGTAAAAACATCCTTAGCACCTGGATCAAAGGTAGTAACTGGATACTTGCGTGATTCTGGATTACTTCCATACCTTGATCAATTAGGATTTAACCTTGTTGGATATGGCTGTACGACATGTATCGGTAACTCTGGTCCATTAAAAGAGGAGATTGAAAAGGCGGTTGCAGAAAGCGATCTTCTAGTTACATCCGTTCTTTCAGGTAACCGTAACTTTGAAGGACGTATTCACCCGCTTGTTAAAGCGAACTACTTGGCATCACCGCCTCTTGTGGTTGCTTATGCACTTGCAGGAACAGTTGATATCGATCTTCAAATTGAAGCAATCGGTAAAGACAAAGATGGTAAAGATGTGTTCTTTAAGGATATTTGGCCAACATCTGCTGAAATCAATGAAGTAGTGAAACGGACAGTTACACCTGATTTATTCCGTTCAGAATACGAAAATGTATTTGGCGATAATGCCCTTTGGAACAAAATCCAAACAAGCAATGAACCGCTATATACATTTGATGAAACATCAACTTATATCCAGAACCCACCGTTCTTTGAAGGCTTAAAGCCTGATCCAGACGAAGTAAAACCTTTAAATGGTTTGCGTGTTGTTGGTAAATTCG
Organism: Cytobacillus solani; assembly: GCF_006704205.1. Taxonomy (NCBI): domain Bacteria; kingdom Bacillati; phylum Bacillota; class Bacilli; order Caryophanales; family Bacillaceae; genus Cytobacillus; species Cytobacillus solani. The sequence continues at coordinate 4,624,510 of NZ_CP041305.1, read as the reverse complement.
GTGATTCTGTAACAACTGACCATATTTCTCCTGCTGGTGCAATTGGTAAAGATACACCTGCTGGAAAATATTTACGTGAAAATGGTGTTGAGGTTCGTGACTTTAACTCTTATGGATCTCGTCGTGGTAACCATGAAGTGATGATGCGCGGAACTTTCGCAAACATTCGTATTCGTAATCAAATTGCACCAGGTACAGAAGGTGGCTTCACAACTTACTGGCCAACTGGGGAAGTAACTTCAATCTATGATGCTTGTATGAAGTACAAAGAAGATGGTACGGGTCTTGTTGTTCTTGCTGGTAAGGATTATGGAATGGGATCTTCACGTGACTGGGCTGCAAAAGGTACAAACCTATTAGGCATCAAGACTGTAATTGCTGAAAGCTATGAGCGTATTCACCGTTCAAACCTTGTATTAATGGGTGTTCTTCCACTTCAATTCAAGGATGGTGAAAGTGCTGAAACTTTAGGCTTAACAGGTAAAGAAACAATTGATGTTCAAGTCGATGAAAATGTGAGACCTCGTGATCTCGTACAAGTAACGGCAACTGATGAAGATGGAAACAAGAAATCATTTGAAGTGCTTGTTCGTTTCGATTCAGAAGTTGAAATTGATTACTACCGTCATGGAGGAATCCTGCAAATGGTTCTTCGTGAGAAGCTAGCTAACTAAATTGTAATGAAGGCATGTGATTTCAGAAATGAAATTGCATGCTTTTTTATTTGAAGAATTGTCACATTTACCTTGTTAAATACATAGGAAAACATCTTATTTTTTTTTTGTGTCTGGGTTACAATAACTTTATAAGGTTAAAAAAGGTGTGGAATAGCATGATAAAAAAAGTAATTGCTATCGTTTTTTTATGCGGCTTAATGACTGTCGCAATTGTCCAGGCAATGGAAAAGAATACAATGCAAGAGCAAGAAGTTAAATCGATTCAGACAAATAATCTCCCTGGTCTAGAGGTTGGGTTAAAAGCACCAGACTTTGAATTAAAGAATTTAGCAGGTGAAACAGTCAGTCTTTCTGAATTCAAAGGGCAAAAGATCATGTTGAATTTTTGGGCAACATGGTGTCCCCCTTGTAAAAAAGAAATACCGGATATGCAAAAATTCTATGAACTAGCGAAAGATGATGTAGTCATTCTTGCAGTAAATATTGATACAGAAGCTGATGTTGCAGGTTTTGCAAAGAAAATGGATGCTCATTTTCCTATCCTACTAGATGAGAAAGACAAAGTAAGTTCGATGTACAAAATACTGACAATTCCAACTACGTATTTTATCGATGAGGAAGGAATCATTCGACATAAGCATTTAAGTGCAATGACAATGGAGATGATGAAAGAATATTCAGATTTATAAGCTTTTTATGCATCAGCATTCGCTGATGTTTTTTATATTTTTCATAAAACAAATAAATTTTCAAAAAGTTGTAATAATTACAACGCTTTTTGTGAATAATAACTGTTAATATAGGATTAAAGGAAGGTGAAATAACTAATGAGAAAACCTAGAAAACGTTCATTCGCCGATCTTGTTTTAGAAAATAAACGACAAATTTTAAAAGATCAAGCTGCTATGGAAAGAATTGAAGCACGATTAGAACAAAAGCGATTAACGAAAGCTGAATAACATTATTTACAAGCAATAACTCCCTCCTCAAATGACCATACTTTAAATGAGGAGGGATATTTTTATGGGAAATCCTAAAAGAGATGCAAGGAAATTTAATCCAAACCATATTGGTACACAACCAAGAGGCTATGGTGGAAATAATGGAAAGAAAATGCAAAGTAATACTGGCGGAGTGCCTCAAGTAATTCAAACCAAAGGTGAATAACGATACAAATCCTATTGCCACCGTTTTAATTTACGGTGGTTTTTCTATGGAAGAAGAAAGTAAACCTTTTTCGAATAGTTGTGCTTTTCTTATAAAATCAACCACTTTTTTCCGTTGATAATTTTACTCTTAATTCACAAACTAAATTCGTATTACTACAACAATTTTAGGAGGACTAGGAGCATGGAGTTTAATAATAAACCAAAACCAGATGATCGCAGTGACAATGTCGAAAAATTACAAACGATGGTTCAAAATACAATTGAAAATATAAATGAAGCTGAGGAAACATTAGAATTTTCAAATGCTGAGGATCGAGCTAGAGTAGAGGCAAAAAACGAGCGCAGAAAGGAAAGCATTGATGCTATGCGTTCTGAAATACAAGATGAGTCCCAGGCACGTCAAAATGGGTATAGACAATCATAATATTTTATGGCCTGTTCGAGGATGAACAGGTCTTTTCTTATTAGAGATAAAGTGAAATATGATATGATAGAATTGGAAATTGAAAAGAAGAAGTGAGAGACGTGGAAAAGAAAAGACAGCAGCAATCAATCATCGAAAAATGGCAGCGATGGGAACAGGAATTAAATCAAAATAAGTACATAAAGAATGAAGCGGAATTACTATCTGTGATCAAATCATTAGATGAAAATGTAGATCATCAGCTGGCTTCTGAATTATTAACAATCGCATCACTATCGAGAATAAATCAATTAAAGCAGGATTCATTAAGCTCGGCTTGGCTTAAGAAGGCATATCAATTAAATGCTAATAATGAAAGAGCAGCAGAATTGTTGGGACAATTCGAATGGAAAAAGAAGGAAGAAGCCCTTAGTGCACTCGTATTTCCGCCATTGAGAGAAACAGATAACAGGCAAGCGAAGAAAAAAACATCAGAGCAATTTTTGAATATTTGCCAACAATTTCTTGATCATGCAGATGCAGAAAGAGATCAATTACAAAGAGGGAAGGAAAATGCCCAAAAAAGAAAGGATCTCGGCTTGCAGCAAACACATGAGAAAATGATTCTTCTATTGGAGGAGATCATTGAAGAGACAGCCTTGCTCTTGAAGGCATCAGAAGAATATGACCAATCGATAGCGGGTGTATTCTATACTTCGACCTATTATAGTGATATGAAGAAGCACTTAGATCGGATTGAAGGTTTAAAAAAAGAGTGGGCTGAGGTATTTGTTGACGAAAAAGAGGAGACAGAATCAGAAACGAATCCTCTTGAAGAGTTAGAGGGAATGATTGGACTTGACCATGTAAAAAAGAGAGTAAATGATTACTATCGCTTCCTTACCTATCAAAAAGAACGAAAGATACTTGGATTTCAAGTAAAGGATGAAATGAGCTTAAACATGGTCTTAACTGGGAATCCAGGGACGGGGAAAACGACCATTGCTCGTTTATTGGCTAAAATTTTTCACGAGCTCGGAGTTCTGCCGCGCGAAGAAGTGGTTGAAGCAGACCGCTCACAGCTTGTTGGGTCATTTGTTGGTCAAACAGAAGAAAATGTACGCACAATGGTGGAAAAAGCACGCGGTGGAGTCCTGTTTATTGATGAAGCATACAGTCTCAAAAGAGATGGGCAATCCGGAAACGATTTTGGACAAACAGCAATTGATACGCTCGTTTCATTGATGACTGGACCAGAATATGGCGGGAAATTTGCAGTAATATTGGCTGGTTATCCAGATGAGATGAGACAGTTTTTAGATGCCAATCCTGGTTTAAGAAGCCGCTTTCCACAATCAAACCATATCCAGCTTCCGGACTATTCGAACGTCGAACTCATCGGGATTGCTGAGAAACTTGCAATAGAGAATGATTATGTAATGACAGATGATGCAAAGCTGGAGCTTGAAAAAAGAATTGAAAAGGAACGGGTGGATGATACGTTTGGCAATGCACGGACAGTTCAGGATTTAGTCTTAGCTGCAATTTTTAAAAAGGGTTCACAATCTTCAATGGACAAGCATATTTTGACGTATACGCTGCTTGAAAAAGAGGATTTTGAAGAAATTGAGTCCGAAAAGGAAATGAACCCAAGGGAACAATTAGATCAACTAATTGGACTTGAATTAATAAAAAATGAAGTAAAGATCCTGATCTCTTTTGTGAAAATGCAGAAAATTAGGCGAGAAAAAGGATTGCCAGTCGTTCCGATCCAGCTTCATTCAGTGTTTACAGGCAACCCTGGAACAGGTAAGACAACAGTTGCAAAAATTTTTGCGGAGCTCTTGAAGGAATGCGGAGTGCTGAAAAGAGGCCATTTAGTCGTTACTAGCAGAGCGGATTTTGTTGCTGGCTATGTCGGACAAACAGCTATAAAAACAAAAAAGATGATTCGAGAAGCACTTGGCGGTGTTCTTTTTATTGATGAGGCGTATTCGTTGCTGTCTGCTTCGCAAGGGGATTTTGGTAAGGAAGTAGTTAATACGCTAGTTGATGAAATGACGAAGCATAATGAAAATTTAGTTGTCATTTTGGCTGGATATCCTAAGGAAATGGATGAATTACTTAAAAGTAATCCAGGGTTAAAATCGAGATTTAAGAAGTTTTTCCAATTTAATGATTATTCTAATGAAGAATTGCTTCAAATTATCATTAACTATGCATCACATTATCAATATCATTTAACTTCAGATGCACTGACTTATCTAAAAGATGTATTAGGTAAAATAACAATAAATGGGAATGGTAGGTTCGCAACGAATGTAACGGATGAAGCCATTCAGACACAGGCGCTAAGATTAATGACAGAAGACAAGGTAAATAATCGATTGGAAAAAGTGGATCACCTAGAAAAAGCAGATTTTGAAACTGCAATTTTTAGAATGAGAAAAGGGGAATAGGAATGTTTGTTTCAACGAGGGAAATTGAAGTCAGATATGCGGAGACTGATCAAATGGGTGTTGTTTATCATGCTAATTATCTAATCTGGATGGAGTTAGGACGCACTCAGCTTATTAAGGATTTAGGCTTTAATTATGCCGAATTAGAGAAGGATGGAATTCTATCACCTGTAATGGATATCCAAGCATCCTATAAAAAACCGCTCCTTTATGGGCAAAAGGCGATTGTGAAAACATGGATTGATGAGTATGATGGCTTACGCGTCAATTATGGGTATGAAATTTTTAATGAAGATGGAGATTTAGCTGTTACTGGTCTTACTAAACATGTATGTGTGAAAAAGGATTCCTTCCGACCGCTTTCGATTAGAAAAAAATATCCTGAATGGCTTGAAGCGTATGAAAAAGCAAAGAAACAACCAGTAGAAGCAAATTAATGTTGTGGAGCGTAAGTACTTTGGAAGTTATCGCTCCTTATCTCTCTTTTTTATATGATTGGTGGTGCAGGCTTTGGCATTTGGTTTAAAAAAGAAAGACATAAGAGATTGGAAAACTAAGATTGATCAAGGAGAATTAGCCTTTATAACACATTATTGGCTGGATGACCGCTTTCCTGGATATAAAACAGTGACTAAAGTTGGCTGCAGCGATATGAACCGCCTTATTGAATGGGGCATGAAGCATCAATTACGGCCCGAATGGATACATAAGCGGAAAGATGGCTATTCCCATTTTGATTTAATTGGGGAACATCAAGCGAAGATATTAGAAGCAGAAGGGCTTGAAGATCATATTTGGGAAGGAAAAAAGAGTTAGCAGAACATGTCTGTAACTCTTTTTTTGTTATTTTTCGTATTTAAATTCAGGCTCTTTAGCTTTTTCATTAAATTCAACAAAGAGATTATGGTTATCGAAATACCACAGATCTTTTTGCTCAATATAATAGGTAATGCCATCTTTTGTTGTTGATGTGCCAGCATCAAGTGGCTCTTCATTTGAAATGCCTAACGAAAAACCTTGCTGTACAGTGCTGTGACCGCCATATCGGGCAAAAAAACGAACGTAAGCGCCTGCATTCAGCTCCATTTCCTCTTTATACCAGTTAGCAGCTTGGTCATTAATTATTATTTTCAATTGAAACATCCTCCTTTAAGCAACTTTAGTTTATTTTCTGTCCTTGAATGAAAAATAAATCATTGCATTCTAATATACCCTTATTCAATAAACGGAATCAGCCCGCTCAGGATCATCAGGCAATTAAATACAATATGCCAGATCACCGCGGGAAAAAGACTTCCTGAACGAATCGTTATGCCCGCATAGAAGAAACCGCCAATTGCAAAACCAAAGCAAGTTAGAATGGAGTAGCCCAGTATTAAATGTGATAGACCAAAGGCTATTCCCGAAAAAAGCAAGGCGGCTTTTTCACCAGCAAGATTGACCATGCTAGTAAGTATGATTCCTCTCCATAATATCTCTTCCAATAGTCCATTTATTATTGAAAAAAATAGTAAGAAAAGGAGGAGATGAAGGCTCATACTAGGATTAGTTTTTAATATAAAGGGAGTGAAAATAGCAATATTTATACTTATTGCAAAGAGCAAGAATCCCTTAATAGAAATGGAGTGAAAACCATCCCAAATAAAGGGAAAAGTAATTTTTGCTTGCCAATCAGGCCTTGACCAATACAGAACTGATTTTTCACCAAACTTCCTTGCAACATAAAACATGATTACAATAGGGAATAAAAGTAAACACCGACTAAGAACCATTAAGATGTTTACATGGTAGGGGAGACTGTCAATGAAGCGGTCCCCAAAAAGATAAAATAAGTAGCCGATGCTATAGGCTGCTAACCCCCATAAAAACACACGTTTTTGTTTTGCAAAAATTGCTAAGTAAAGAATACATGCAAGTAAGAGGGTAAAAGCGATAGTGAACTGTTTAAATTGAACAATGACAATAATGATAACAAATAATAAAAGCTGTAAATAGGGTAGAATCTTTTTATGCTTTACTGAAATCACCATTGTGTTCACTCCTTCAAAAGCCATCAAGTCATTCTACCACTTTTAACCTCATTTTTCTTATTTTAGCACTTACTAATAGTAGAATAAATGAATAAAAGAAAGAGCAATTTTGCTTGCTCCTTCTCTACATATATTTTTTCTTATATAGATGTTATAAAATGCTTAATCAATTTTCTTAATTCAAAGCTTAGCTTATGTAGATTCTCGGAGATAGACTTTAACTCATGAACAGCTTGCTGCTGTTCTTTCGTCATATTTGTTACTTCCTGAACTCCTGCAGAAGTATGCTCAGAGATGGCAATAACACTATCAACCGAGGTAGAAATCGATTGACTGCTATATGAAAGGGTGGCACTTACTCCTGCAATTTCATCAATATCTTTTGTTAGGTGTTCGATAAATTGAATCATATTATCATAACTGTTCGCTGTATTCTTCACCATTTCTGCACCTTGGACTGCTGATTCCTTTCCAAGATCAATATTTTTAAAGGCTTCAGAAGAATCCCTTTGTATTTCTGTAATTAACGCTGAGATTTTTCCTACAGAATCACTGCTTTGCTCAGCAAGCTTTTTGACTTCCTGTGCCACTACTGCAAACCCTTTGCCTTGTTCACCTGCTCTTGCTGCTTCAATCGCTGCATTAAGGGACAGTAAATTTGTTTGCTCTGCAATATCCTAAATGAATGTCGTAATGTCATTAATCGTTTGAAGCTTTTGGTCCAGTTCTTTCATAATCGTGGTGGAATCGACCGATTGGGCAACGATTCGGTTCATTTTAATTCTCATATTCTCCATCGCTGCCGGCAAATCCCTCACCCTTTTTAAAAGTTCGTGTCGCAGCTGATAATGCACTGATTCGTGAATATTCCCTTATCACTAATTGGTTCTCTTTTACCTCAAACAAGGATATAGACTTATCATTTAGATCTTTCTGTAAAACTGTTACACATTCCGTGAGAGTATCACGTAAAAGCTTGTCTACAAAATTCTCATTCCTATTTACATAATAATTGAATGAATCGAGCAATCTGTTTGCATTATCATTATGCCTTACATGAATCATTATTTTTGTTTCATAATTTTTATTAATTTCCACTAATTGTTTACTTTTATTTTGTAAATCCTTTATTACCGCTTTTTGCATTATGAAAAATTTCCTAAGTTCAGAATATTCACTGGCAGTAGGATTTTTCTTGAAACTTGGATCAAAGAAAAAATTGGTCAGCATTTACACTTTGAAATTCATAGACCATTTTATAAGTATCAACCTAGTAATAGTGTAAACCCATTGCTCTATATTGCTCCGCCTAGCCCTTGATGAAAAGAGTGTGAAGAATGAAGAGAAAAATTATAGTAACTGTAATTGTTATATTGCTTGTGGTTACAACCTATTTAATCATAAAAACCACTGTTCTCTCGAAAGTATCCAAATTTGAAAAAAGCAATGTTGAACTCATTGAAACTGGAAAAAAAGAAAAAGAGGCGGCAATGCAGGATGGAAAGGAACCCAAGAAGGAACTTGAAGTCAAGAGCAAATTCAAGATGATTTGTTCAACAGAAAAGAAAAGGACAAAGAAAAGTTAGTACAGGATATTTTATCTCGTCTCACAAGAGACGGCAAGTTGACTACAGTTAAAGTACTTAAAGGGATGATGGTGTTTGAGAAAGACAGCATCAGAGTGATTTGTGATCTATTCTATGAAGATAGGCAGTCACCTGTAAGGGTCAATATAAAAGTTAAAAAAGAAAAAATGGAACATTTGCCTCATGGAGACACTGATTATCATGATATCTCAGAATACTACTATATTGACTCATCGGTTTGGGAAATCATAAATAAGATTGAGAATAGTAGGTGATAACATATGATTGCTGATGAACTAATTGGAAATGGAATTCGACTCTTTTAATTATTGTTTGTCCCGCTATTTGGGTTAATATTTTTAATATCGTTATTCTTCTTCTTGTTTGCTTTTAAAAATCCATACAAACGTAGAAAAGCTTATTTATTCTCAATTGGTGGTTCAGTAGGAATGTTGCTTGCTCTATATTTACCGGTGATTATTATTTATTTTATAGGGTCTAAGAATCTTCCAGAAAACACAGATGCAACTATACGAGATGTAGTAGACATTACATTGCCTTGGGGAGAAGTAGTTTACGAAATCGTAAAAGTACTATTTGAACCAATGATTTACGTCGGTTTCTTCATAGGAGCAGGGGTCTGGTTATTAGCAGCTAAAAATCCCGCCAGAAAACGGATTGGCATGGGGATGGTTTTTGAAGCTCCTTTGGTTTGGACATTCTTGCAAATTTCACCTGATATATACTACTTTTTTGTACCTAAATAAATATTGAACATAATACTACCAGCTACCTTACTATTAGGTAGCTTTTTAAATTTTTATGTAAGTCTCTATTTTTACTAATTAAAAATCTTGTGTTGATATGAAGCCGATGAAAAGAGGCTCATAAAGAAATAACTTCTGATGTAGAAAAGGGATTCGTTTCAAAGATATTTGAAACAAATCCTTTTCGCATTTGCATTAATTTTTTCCATCAGATAATTCTATTGCTTCCATATATAATACTTCAATAAATTTTTTGATGTTAACTCTTAGCGGCATCATGTTACCGTTAGACTTACCTTCAATCTCAAGCATCTTCTTCCGTATAACGGAATAATCAAAGAATGTTGAAGCATATAATTCAAATTTAGGGTTTGTGTAATCAGTCAATCCTAATGAAGCGACATGCTCTAAGGCACGGTGAATGATTCTCCTGACCCGTTGCTCACAGGCCTTCATTTCCCGCTTTAGAGAACTTTCATCATTTTCTATCTCCAAAAGATTTTCTGCAACCTTTTCAAACAATGTTTTTAATGGTGGAAATGGAGTACCATCTTTATGCTTTTCTAATGAATACAAATACTTAATAATGGCTAACAAATCCCGATATCCACAATCCCCAACGATTCCTAAATCCAATAATATAGATTTTCCAGAAGAAACAACCAGCATAGCTGGATCCTCCTGTTCTTTGTGGACCATACCCTCTGTTTGAAAGCCTGCCAATGATTTTAGTGAATCTTGGATATTAATAATCGATTTCTCCCTTAAATAATGTTCCGTGACTTTTTTAATTACAGTAACCACTTCACATTTATTAATTGGCTTTGTTATGTAATATTCAATTCCAAGTGAATATGCCTCTGCAACCATTTCTTTCGCATCTACCTGAGAAATCATAATCGTTTTCCCTTTAAATAGAGGACCAAGTTCACGAATCGTTTCGATGCCGTCTCGCTCAGGCATTAATAAATCGATAAGCAAAATATCAATTTCTTTGACAGAAAGAAGTTCACTGCTTATCTCAATTCCATCTTCTGCTTCACCTTTGACAGTCCCCAACTCTTCTTCTTCAATAATTTCAGATAGCATGGCACGAATAGAATATGAGTCGTCTGCAATAAAAAATTTCATTTTGTCACCCGCTCTGATTAATATTCATTATTGGCAGTTGAATAATGAAAGTTGTATTACTAAGTAATTTATCTGTACTTAATCGTATCTCTCCACCTAGATTCTCGATAACTTCCTTAACATGAGACAGCCCAATTCCATTGGATGATTTTCCGCTAGAATCATATTTTGTTGTATATCCTGGCTCAAAAATTAAATCCCTGCATTTTAACGGTATACCGGGACCGTTGTCACTGACTTGAATTTTGATATTGTCATTTACCCTCTCTATCAAAATTAAGATGGATCCTGTATCTTTAATAGCTTCAACAGAATTAGTTACGAGATTGTTAATAACAGAGAGCACCATAAAGGTGTGATATTTACCGTGTCCTCCTTGAATATCTACTAAAATCTCAATCGATTTTCCAAGCTTTTGAGCATACTTTTTATTACACTCAACAACTACCTCGATAATTTCTTCTAATCTCATTAAATCAGTCAAATTTTCTTTTACTTTAAGTTTAGATAAGCCAGCATAAATCCTTTGATGATCTTTCTTGATTTCATGAACCTCACCCGCAATTCTCAATGCCGTTTTCGCATGCGATTGACAGCCTCCTTTTTTTAGTCCCCGATATAGAAAATAGCAGGATTGTGTAATATTCTCTGCATTTTTCATCGATTTCTTTACTTGCACCATTTCAACAAAAAGATTCGAGACTAGCAACAGCATCTCTTCGTTCCTTTTTCTTTGTATTCCTTCTGCTATCTTCGCTTCCCGTAAGATAAAAAGATTAATAAAACCTAAAACAAAAAAGCTGCGAATAAACGCAATCACACTGATCGTAGCAAAGGTTGAAAATGTAAATGGCGCATTTGAAAAGATAACTCTGAAGGATATTTCAATAATACTTGCGATAATTTCATTTACGATTCCAAATAAACCTATAAGAAGCGGTTGAGTGTAATATTTTCTTACATTGAACAGTTGAAAAAACAACCCGTACCCAACATAGTAAAAAAACACCGGAAAAATGTGAGTGAATGATTCCCCCCATATATCTCCTGTTCCATGAAATGTTAACAGCAGCATACGAAAGAAAACCACTGAAATCCCGACTGATAAACCAGCGATAATCGAATTGATTTTTTTAAATATCAATAGAAAAAAGCAAAAAAATGGAGTTCCAAGACTAACTCGGATATCAGCTTCAACTGGGTAAAATTTCAACTCTCCACCTAATGACACAGCAAATATCAGCAATAAATAAGTAAGTAGTTTGTCCTTCATCTTATTTTCTTCCTTCTAGGAAAAATAGTGTTGTAGTCACCCTTATTGTAATGGATTCATTCTTTTTTACCGGATGTAAATATGACAAATTTTTGTATAGAAGAAAACTTTTTAATAAAAAATAAAAAAATAAGATAGTTAGATTCAGTAGATTTCAGTAGGGCACAATTTATGATGAATTCAACATAAACGTTACTAAGAATGCTGTATGCGATTTGCATTATACGTTTATGTTCAGTATTTCACAAATTTAATTATAAAGGGTGGTGACTTATAAATAACAGTAATTTTTATAAATGTTCATCAATTTTTATAAAAAGAGCAAACCTGCAATGAGTTCTATTAAATTGGAGGAAATCAAAATGACATTTTGGATTCAATTCCTAATTTTACTGGCGTGTATTTTTATTGGTGCACGACTTGGTGGTGTTGGTCTTGGAGTAATGGGAGGCGTAGGCCTTGCCATTTTAGTATTCATATTTGGCCTACAGCCTACAACTGCACCTATTGATGTAATGCTGATGATTTTAGCCGTTATCACTGCAGCTGGCGCGCTCCAAGCAGCTGGTGGGATGGAATATTTAGTTTATCTTGCTGAAAAGTCTCTTCGTAAAAATCCAAAGCGTATTACCTTTGTTGCTCCAATCGTTACTTATTTATTCACGCTTTGTGCAGGTACCGGCCATGTTGCTTATTCTGTTCTTCCTGTTATTGCGGAAGTAGCACGTGAGTCAGGGGTAAGACCTGAAAGACCAATGTCGATTGCTGTTATTGCTTCACAGCAGGCGATAACGGCAAGCCCAATTTCAGCAGCAACTGTAGCACTGGTTGCACTATTAGCTGATTTCAAAATTGATTTAATTGATATTTTGATGATTTGTATCCCTTCTACGTTTATCGCATGTATGATTGCGGCATTTGTTTCTAGCAAAATAGGGAAAGAGCTAAATGAAGACCCAGAATATTTGAGACGCCTTGAACAAGGGCTAGCACCAATTAAGAAAGATAAAAAAGAGTATATAGCTACAAAAGAGTCAAAATTATCTGTTGTACTTTTCCTATTAGGAACTTTACTAGTCGTATTATTAGGGTCATTTGAAAAGTTACGTCCAGGCTGGACGATTGATGGCGTGTTCACACGGATGTCAATGCCTGCATCGATTGAGATCATTATGCTAACGATCGCAGCTTTAGTTATTATTTTTTGCAAACCGAATATTGAAGAAATTGTTTCGGGCAGCATTTTCAAAGCGGGAGCAACTGCAGTCGTGGCTATTTTTGGTATAGCATGGATGGGTGATACCTTTTTTAACGGTAATATTGAAATAATTTCTGGCTCTATTTCTAGCCTTGTTACTCAAGCACCATGGCTTTTCGCTATAGCATTATTCGCTTTATCTATCTTGCTTTATAGCCAAGCAGCAACAGTACGGACACTAATGCCACTTGGAATTTCATTAGGGATAAATCCAGCTTTATTAATTGCAATGTTCCCTGCAGTGAATGGATACTTTTTTATCCCTAACTATCCTACAGTCGTTGCTGCCATTAACTTTGACCGAACAGGCACGACAAGAATCGGTAAATATATTTTGAATCACAGCTTCATGGTACCTGGATTAGTCGCGACTGTTTTAGCTGTTGGTATTGGAATTCTACTAAGCATGATTGTTTTATGAGAAAACACATGGACTCTTTATCCAAATGAAACAAGGCGTTGAGAGAAGCTAGCAGTACATGTTCAATAAATTATACATTTGCATCAATTTAAATAAGCCATAAAATCGGCAAAAAACAGTGGAGATGATTATTGTGATAAACACAGATCAATTTCGTATTGAGAAAGACTTTTTAGGTGAAAAGCAAGTTCCTGCAAATGCATACTATGGAATTCAAACATTGAGAGCAATTGAAAACTTCCCGATCACTGGATACCGAATTGATGAGGCACTGATTAAAGCGATGGGAATCGTAAAAAAATGTTCAGCCCTTGCAAATGCGGAAATTGGACAGTTGAATGGTGAAATTGCTGAAGCTATTGTAAAAGCGGCTGACGAAGTTATAGAAGGGAAGTTATCAGATCAGTTTATTGTCGACCCGATTCAGGGAGGTGCCGGCACTTCCATTAATATGAACGCAAATGAAGTCATTGCAAACCGTGCTTTGGAAATATCAGGAGAGAATAAAGGCTCATATAGCATTATTAGCCCTAACTCTCATGTGAATATGGCTCAATCAACTAACGATGCTTTCCCGACTGCTATTCATCTTTCTACATTGGCATCTTTAGAGGGACTTCTTGAGGTAATGGACGGGCTGCATGAAGAATTCTTACATAAAGCTCAAGAATTCGACGGTTTTATCAAAATGGGACGCACACATCTACAAGATGCTGTACCTATTCGCCTAGGGCAGGAATTTGCAGCGTATGCCCAAGTCCTAAAAAGAGATATTAAACGCATTCAAGCATCAAAAGAAAACTTATATGCAATAAATATGGGGGCAACAGCAGTTGGAACTGGTTTAAACGCTGATCCGAATTATATAGAGAAAGTAGTACGAAAAATAGCATACTATAGCGACCTCCCTATTACTGGAGTAGAAGACCTGGTAGACGGAACCCAAAATACAGATTGCTATATAGAAGTGTCTTCCGCTTTAAGAATATGCATGTTAAACATGTCAAAAATAGCAAATGATTTAAGACTGATGGCTTCCGGCCCTCGCTGCGGACTAGGGGAAATTAATCTGCCAGCTCGTCAGCCAGGATCATCTATTATGCCTGGTAAAGTAAATCCTGTTATGGCTGAAGTGTTGAATCAAAGTGCCTTCCAAGTAATAGGGAATGATACAACAATAAGTATGGCGACTGAAGCTGGTCAATTTGACCTAAACGTTATGGAGCCTGTAATTGTATTCAACTTATTACAATCAATTAAGATCATGAAAAATGTCTTTCATGTCTTCCGTGAATATTGTTTAAGCGGGATTACAGCAAATATTAATCAGATGGAAGCTTACGTGAATAATAGTGTGGGTATCATTACAGCTATTAATCCGCACGTTGGTTATGAGACTGCTGCATCTATTGCTAAAGAAGCCATAATGGAAAAAAGAGCAGTGAGAGACATCGTACTTGAAAGAGGAGTATTAACAGAAATAGAGTTAGATACAATTCTAAATCCATTCGAAATGACTCATCCGGGCATTTCTGGAAAAGAATTGCTGAAGACGAAAGAAAAAGCGAAAGAAGCAGTTTTAGTTTAACTGATTAAATAAATATTATTGAGATGAAGTAACTAGAGGACAATCTATTATTTTCAATCACTCAAGCTACTCTAGTAAAAAGAGTATAACGGGGTGAGGTTCACCTGCCTCCTCCCCGTTTCTATTAATTAATATGAAATAGCAATCTCTGAAAATTTTTATAAGTTTTGGCTATGTTAAAGCTCAGTGTTGATAATGCTATTTTGTTGTTGATTTTCGCTGCAGGTGTGTGCTTACAGCGGAAATCAACAGGGAAGTTTAACATAGCCAAAGGCTTTGTTAGTATACAGTGCTTTTTTAAAAAGTTTTATAGATATGGAGGCATTCTTCATGTTCAAATATGATGTTGTTGTAGTTGGTGCTGGTGGAGCTGGAATGATGGCAGCTCTTTATGCCAGTAAAGATCCAAGCTTAAAAGTAGCAGTCCTTAGTAAAATATTCCCCACCCGTTCCCATACAGGTGCAGCTCAAGGCGGAATCAATGCAGCTATGGGTTATCGTGATAATAGCGATTCTGCTGAAAAGCATTTTAGAGATACAGTAAAGGGCAGCGATTTCCTTGCAGATCAAGATGCTGTCGAGTTTTTCACCACTCATATGCCGGAACTTATATCTGAGCTTGATTATATGGGGGTTCCGTTCTCTCGCGATAAAAATGGAAAGGTTGCACAACGTCCTTTCGGCGGTGCATCAAGTCCAAGAACCTGTTATTCCGCAGATAAAACAGGGCATGTCATTCTCCACGCTTTATATGAACAATGTTTAAAGAATAATGTTCGCTTTCACAATGACTGGTATTTACTATCTCTAGCAGTTGATAACGGTCATTTTGAAGGGTTAGTTGCAATGGATATCCGTACAGCCAAAGTTCATGCTATCCAAGCTAAGGCAGTAGTTATTGCAACAGGCGGCTATGGCCGTGTGTACTGGAGCAGAACAACGAATGCGATTAATATGACAGGAGATGGAACAGCAGCATGCTTCGACATTGGGATTCCATTAAAGGATCCAGAATTTGTTCAATTCCATCCAACTGGTCTTGCTTCTACAGGCGTTCTTTTATCTGAAGCATGTCGAGGTGAAGGCGGATATTTAATCAATAAAGACGGCGAACGATTTATGGCACGCTACGCACCAGATAAAATGGAGCTCGGTCCGCGTGATCTCGTTTCACGTTCGATTGAAACAGAAATTAAAGAGGGTCGAGGCTTTGGTGATGGGATGGGTTCTTACGTATTAATGGATTTACGGCACTTAGGCGAGGAAAAAATTATGGAACGTCTGCCGCAAGTTCGTGAATTAGCAATGGACTTTGAAGGTGTCGACCTCGTTAAAGAACCTGTGCCAATACGACCTAGCTGCCACTACATGATGGGCGGTATCCATATAGTAGATCACAAAACTTGCGCTACACCTATCGAAGGAATTCATGCAGCTGGTGAATGCTGTGCAGTTTCCATTCACGGTGCTAATCGATTGGGTGGCAATTCAGTTGCCGACGTCGTATTATTTGGAAAATATGCTGGACAAGGTGCGCAGCAATCAGCAAAAAAACGATCATTTACTTCGACAGCGAAACTGGAGCTAGAGAAAATAAAGTGGACTGAAAAATTCGATTTAATCCGTAAGAAAAAAACAGGAATCAATATGTTTGAAATTCGTGACAAGATGGCTGAAACAATGTGGTACAATGTAGGAATTTTCCGTACAGAAGACGAAATGAAACAAGCTTACTACACGATTGAAGACCTGCTTGAGCAATTCAAGGATGCTTTTATTGGTGATTCCTCCGAATCCTACAATATGGCATTCATAAACTATGTTGAAATCAGCAACCTGTTAAAGCTCGCAAAAGCAGTAACATTGGGGGCAATCAATCGAAAAGAGAGCCGCGGTTCTCATTCGAGAGGAGATTATCCAACTAGGGATGATGAAAATTTCTTAAAGCATACGCTGATTTATAACGAAGGAGAATATTATCGCCTAGAATATAGCCCGGTCACCATTACGAAATATCAACCGGAGGAGCGTAAATACTAATGAGAACGATACATTATAAAATCAAACGATTCGACGGGAAAAGAGAATGGTATCAAGACTATCAATTACAATACGAAAAAGGCAAAACGATTCTGTGGGCCTTAACAGCAATACGTGAACAATTAGATCCAACGCTTGTTTTTACATCAGCTTGTCGCCACGCGATTTGTGGCAGCTGTGCAATTAAAGTCAATGGAAAGTCATTTTTGGCTTGTAAAACATCACTTGATGAAGTATTAGAAACCTTCAAATCCGACTATCTTGTATTTGAACCATTAAGCAATTTTGAGGTTATAAAAGATCTCGCCATTGCTTGGGAGCCAAAGATGGAAAAAATGAAGCAGGTGAAACCTTGGTTAATTCCGTCAAACAAAGGCAGTGTCGAAAGAGGATTTATCCAAAGTGAAGATGATTTTCACGAAATATCCTCTCCAACAGACTGTATTCTTTGTGGGGTATGTACATCGGAATGTAACCAATTAGCTGTTAATGACGGTACTTATTTAGACCCATTCATTTTAAATCGAGCCTATCGTTTTTCCGTGGATTCAAGAGATTGTGCTCCAGAAGAGCATATTCGCCCAGTATATGAAAATGAGCTTTGGAAATGCATACACTGTATGCAATGTATATCAAGCTGTCCGAAAGGAATACCATTAACAGACGAGATTGCCTATTTGAGACAGGAATCCATCAAAATGGGCGAAGTCAATAATCAAGGTGCAAAACATGCTTTTGCCTTCTATGATGACGTTCGGAATAAAGGTCGTTTAAATGAAACAATGCTCCCAATTAAGACGGACGGATTGTTAAAAACAGCCACAACTAAAATTCCTTTTGCCCTGCGTATGATCAAAAAAGGAAAAATCAATCCATTTCATATGCCTAAAGCTATTGAAGGTATTAAAGGCGTAAAGGAAATTTACAAATATGCCGAGGAGGTCAAACACTCATGAGATACGCTTTTTTCCCAGGATGTACATTAGAATCAGCTGCAGAGGAACTCATGATTTCGACAATGAAGGTTGCAGAGGCCTTAGGAATTGAATTAATTGAGCTAAAAGGTTGGACATGCTGTGGAGCAAGCCATATTCAAGATATAGATGATTTTTTAGCCACCTCCATCAATGCTCGTAATATTGCTTTAGGAGAGAAACTGGGTGTTTCGAAAATTATCACGGTTTGTAATACATGTACACTAATGCTTCGTACTGCAAAGGCTAAGCTTGATAAAAATAAAAAGCTGCGTACTAGGGTGAACGAAAGCTTAAGAAGTACTGGTATGCAATATAAAGGCAACGTCGAAGTAACCCATCTGCTGTGGGCGTTAATTGAAGATTACGGCCTTGACCGCTTGAAGGAAAAAGTAAAGCGTCCGCTAACAGGCTTGAAGGTAGCAAATTTTTATGGCTGTCATATCTTAATGCCACCGAAAATTATGGGTTTCGAAAATCACATGAACCCTCAATCAATGGAAATGATTGCTGAAGTACTTGGCGCTGAAAGTGTAAAGTTTGACCAACGTCTAGCATGCTGCGGATTTCATGCTGTCTTTCCAGCAGAAAAAGAGGTAATGAACTTAACAGGAATGAACTGTTTGTCACCAAAAGCTTCTGGTGCTGATTGTTTAATTACTCCATGCCCATTATGCCAGATGCAACTAGATGCTTATCAGCCAGATGCACAAAAAGGTTTCTCTAAAGATATTACAATGCCTGTACTTCATCTGCCACAATTAATCGGTCTTGCTCTTGGATTTTCACCACAGGAGCTTGCGATCCAACGCCATGTGGTCGATGCTATTCCTGTATTAACCGAAAATGTATTAGTTTAAAAATAGTTTGTTTAAATTCGCAGATTGAAATTAGCAAATAATCCTTTTTATCAATAAATTAGTAAAATCACTGCACTACCGAGTAGATTCCTTCTGTGCTATTTTCGATCAATCTATTACTGGAGACGAATGGCATGAAATATATTTATCAAAAAAATGCAAAGCTTGTTGGTCATATTGAAGAAAAAGTCCTTTGTCTATTAAATAGTAAGGATGACTGGATTCATGACCAATATCGTGAAAGCTTCATTATCCATGGTACTATTTATTCATCCAATATGCCTTTTCACCCACAGTCTATTTCGATTACAGGCTATTTCCAAGATGAAGAGACAGGAAAATGGATTAAAGTTAAAAATGGGGTTGCAATTCTCAACTCTGAAGACCCTTCTATTAGTTGGAAGATGAGTTTTGAAGAACTTGTCTCGATCCATTTTAAAACAGGTAAATATATAAAGCTAAAGCATCCTATTAACCCTAATTTAAAGCGAAAACAGAACTTTAATTAAACTTTTCACCCCACCTACTCTGAGCTAAAATATCAGTCTTATATCTATATACATTCAAAAACCAGACTCCCTTACGCTAAAGGAATCTGGTTTTCATATGTAAAGAGATATATTGTTTCTTCATTCATTTTCCACAAGTTACTATCGAGTACCAAATGAATGTCCCGTTATGAAACTCCGGCTATTTTTATCATAAATTTTGTAAAATCTCTGTTCGTCGATATTTCTTTAGTTCTTAGTTTAATAAAATCAACACTGGACAATATATAAAAAACACATTTAAAAACATTCTTCTGTCTTTTGAATCCGGTTAGGAAGCTTTTTTTCCTTTACTGCTTGCAAAAATATGATATACAGGAGTGGGAAAAGTGGTCAGAGATAAAGGTACAATCATTCATATTTTATTGCTGCTGCTTGTTGTTTCAGTTTTTATATGGTCAGTTATTCGGCCAGCCGGATACTTAATATGGACAATGGAAGTGCTTCCTGCCGTTGTAGTACTTGTTATTGTAATTGTTACCTATAATAAGTTTCGTCTTACCACGCTATCTTATGTCATTATTGCCATACTATCAATTACTATGTTCATTGGCGGACATTATACGTACTCAAAGGTTCCTCTTTTCAATTGGATAAAAGATTATTTTGATCTAAATCGCAATCACTATGACAGGTTCGGGCATTTCTTGAAGGGGTTATTTGCAATTGTGATAAGAGAAATTTTAATAAGGAAAACACCGCTAGTAAGAGGTCCATGGTTATTAGCAGTTACATTAAGTTTTTCACTTTCCATTGGAGCTTTATATGAAATTACTGAATGGCTTGCTTCAAAAATAACAAAAGGCAAAAAAGCATCTACAGAATTTTTAGGGACACAGGGTGATGTTTGGGATTCACAGTGGGATATGTCATTAACATTGGTGGGTTCTATATTAGCAATAATCATCTTTTCAAAGTTACATAACAAGCTGTTAGAAAAAAAACGGTAATGGCTGGCATTATTCACGAGTCCATCCAGCCAACCATCCTCTTTTTAACTCGTTTTATCATCTAGTAGACACTTTTTATCTCATCTACTTCAACTATTGATCAGCAATTAGCCCATCTTTACGCATTTCTGCAACAGCCTTCGCTCCATTTTCTGCATCTAGACAACCCATCAGCACATGGTCTTCTCTATTTTACTTCGTTTCATAACTTGAATTTAATCTGTAACAACCAATTCTTCTCTGTAGCTGATCATGTACGGAAAATTCAATACCCCTGTACAAAGATGGATGAAATTAAAGAATCTAACCAAAATAATAATGACAATTTTACAATTCTTTAAAAGGAGCAGATAGAATGAAAAAACAGTTTCTGAAGTTAGTGTTATTATTTATGTCTTTTGCTATGATATTTTCTCCATTATCAGCAGAGGCGCAGGGAAATGTACCCCAAGAAAAGCGTATTAGCCAAGCAGCATGTCAGCTGAAGGGGGACTTAAGAAAACTTTGGACAGACCATGTCATGTGGACGAGGCTTTATATTGTAAGCGCGTTGGAAGGTCTGGATGATCAAGAAAATGTACTAGGGAGATTATTAGAAAATCAAGAGGACTTAGGGGATTTTTTTAAGACGTATTATGGAGAAGCTGCGGGCAACAAACTGACTAAGCTGTTAAAGGACCATATCCTCATCGCAGGAAAAGTGGTTGATGCTGCAAAAAGCGGTAACAAAGCTAATTTGGAAAAATTCAATAAAGAGTGGTATAAAAATGCTGATGATATAGCCGATTTCCTTAGCAAAGCCAATCCAAATTGGCCAAAAGCAGAATTAAAGAAGCTGTTGGAAATACATTTAGAATTAATTACAGAGGATGTTGCTGCAAGACTCGTAAAAGATTGGGAAGCAAGTGTCGATGCTTTAGACAAAGGGATCGATCATATTATCATGCTTGCTGACACACTATCAAATGAAATCGTGAAACAATTCCCTAAAAAATTTTAAAACAGTACGAGCAGCGAGTATAACTTTTGACAAACATAAATCAAGTGTCTTCCAAGCATAAGGTCGTCACTTAGGGAAAGAATCCATTTTGAAAAAAGCTTAATCAAAATGGATTCTTTTTTAGCATATTTAAAAAAATCGATAAGAGATATTTTACCCATTACTTATTAATTGAATGAAACCCCATTAAATCTTTTATTTTCTCTGTATTTTCCTTTGACGTTAACATTTCGAGCAGCATAAATGCAACTTCAAAAGCTGTACCAGGATTAGATGAGGTAATAATATTTTCGTCACAGACAATTCGTTGATTCACAACCTGCACTCCGTATTGTTTTAATTGTTCTAACCGCTTGCTAGTTGGATGATTATAAGTGGTCGCTTTTCGATTTTGTAAAACACCGCTATGCGCAACCATTAAAGAGGCTACACAAATCGAGGCAATCGGCTTTTTATGAGAATCGAAATACTGAATTACTTCCTGAAAAGACTCACTAAATGCGTCTTCGTAAAATCCAGCTTCTTCAAATCCGCCAGGAATCGCTAGTGCATCAAATTCATCTAAAACGATATCATCTAATTGCTTTTCAGGTGATACTTGAAAATTCCATGTACATTGCAGTTGAGGATGTAGCCCTACAGTAGTTACTTCCGTAGAACCGTCGCCTTCCCACTTGTTCCAGCCTAGTACATCTGTGAAGACACTCGCTTCTACAGCTTCAAATCCATTTGCTAATAGTAATAATATTTTTTTCAATTTGAACTCCTCCTTTACACTAAATTTTAAATAAGCAAGTCTTTCAAATACAGAATGCAAAAAAGGGAATTTCATATATATACTTTTATTTTCCTTGAAAAATCGTTTATATTATTAATAAAAAAAGGTGATACAATGAATCACGTTGATTATGAAATATTAAAACTGCTTCAGAAAAAAGCGAAGATGTCGATGAAGGAAATTGCTTCTCATGTTCACTTATCGGCACCTGCTGCAGCAGAACGAGTGAAAAAATTGGAGGAAAGGCAAGTCATTGAAGGATATCAAGCTAAAATAAATTTGAATAAGCTTGATCGCTCAATCGTTGCACTGATTCTATTTAAATCGACGGATTGTAAGAATCTTGCTCAATTTTGTCACACACATCCAGATGTGATCGAGTGTTATCGGGTAGCTGGAGAAATTAGTTATATCGCTAAGGTAGCGACGAAATCAGTCGAAACATTAGAACAATTTATTGATCAGGCGATGCCCTTTGGCACTCCATCAACGAATATAGTGTTATCTGCTCATGAAAATAATATATTATAACGAAATGATACAGAGGATTAAAATCAAGAAATGATTCCTGTTCAATACAGAAATCATTTTCTTGAAGCAGCATAATTATATATATAAATATTCAACTATTTAAATTTAACCCTATCCATTTTAATTATCCTGCGGTGCCTTACTAATTGATTGGTTCAAGTGGGAGTCCTAACTCCTTTGCAGCAGCTTTCATAAACTCCCTGCAAAAGTAATAACATTGCCAATTTATATTTTTTTTATCTTCTAACTACCTCCAACAGATTAATATCATATAGCATCTTGATATTTTCTTTTGATACATAAACAATGATAAGGGCTTTTTTACCCCATATTAATTGTTCGTACACCGTTATATTATTTTGTATCGCTTCTTTTTGAGTTGAAGCCAAGGAGGATTTTATTATAATATTTTTTCCATATCCCTTGCTTGACTGTTCAACAAAACTGAATACAGAGTGATCTTCTAGGAAATTTCTTTGATTATGAGCTTTAATAAATTTTTTAATAACATTCTTATCTAAATTATCGTTTTTATGCTGAATTTTCATGTTATTGTTTGGAATTTAGCCGAATTACAAAAAAGCATTGCTAGTGAATTATTTGGACCTGCAGCAAGGACATTACGTTCAATAGCGGAATTCTATTCAAAAGAAATTTTAAGTTTAAATAATATTAAGCGGGGTTTTAGTGATCAAGATGTGCGCCTAAAATATTAGCTTTCGGAAGGTTTACTTACAAACCAATCTTATGACCTATTAAAATCAATTCGATTATTGGGTAATGATACAACTCATAAAGTGAATGCAAGTATGAATATAGATAAAGAATTAGTGGTAAAAATGTCATTAGCACTACAAAAGGAAATACATGGATGGATTGAAACTATTGGTACTTAATAAGATTATTAAAATAAAAAGCAAATGTGCAGGGGGTTAAATTAGGGCATCATTGTGCGTTTTATATTTAGAGTATTTGACACCAACCAGCCTGAAACATGCTTATACAAGTAGGGAGTGAACAGTTTCGCGGACGGGATCAAGTCCCACGGGCGCTACGTTCTACTCCGATTACCGCTATTATAAAACCAAATAAAAAAAGTTCAGCCAGTAAAAACTGGTTAAACTTATATTACGATCGGGCGCTATTCTGAAATAAGGATTGCCCCCTAAACCCTATAAGAAACTTTTCTTTCTAACTTAATTATAATCTATAGGTAAGAGGTACTATTTTGGATTTTCGAAAGTTGTGTAACATTTTTAAAGTGAAACTCAATTTATTAGGGTCTTACTGTCCATTAAATTTTGATAAATTTCCTAACATATGCTGTTGGATTTCTTTATATTTTGTTTTGGCATTCTTCATACCAAATTTATCTGCATTCATAAGAGGCACTACACGATAGTTTCGAATACGTTCAATATTTGAAACATATGTAGGGTAAAAATGCGGGTTCTTTAAAGTAATATTTACTCCAGCAGTATCTACGGTCTTTGTCACCTCAATCGTCGCCATTCCACCGATATCTTTATAATTATTATTTTGTCCTGAAATGAAATTTCCTAAGGAGTAGACGACGAGAGTCTGATGTCCATCAGCACCTGTTCTCCATTCCATTGGCTGCAGGACATGAGGGTGATGTCCGAAAACTATATCGATACCTTCATCAGCGAGAAATTGTGCCAATTCTTTCTGTTCTACATTTGGAAAACGTTGATACTCATTTCCCCAATGAATGCTCATTACTATGATGTCTGCTTCCTTTTTAGCCCGAGTAATTTCCTCTTTCATTGCTTTTCGATCAATTAAATTTACGAGAAACTCTTTCCCATTAGGGACGGGAATGCCGTTTGTCCCGTAAGTATAAGATAAATATGCGACTTGGATCCCTTTTGAGTTTAATATTTTCAGTTGTTGTTTTTCACTTGCATTTCTATTTGTACCTACATGCGGCAAGCTGATTGTATCCAAATAATGCAGAGAAGTAACTAGACCCTTTTCTCCTTTATCCAAAGAATGATTATTGGCTGTTGAGACGATATCCACACCAGCATCTTTTAAGGCATCTCCAATCTCTTGAGGGCTATTAAATAATGGATAGCTTGATATTCCAATTTCATTTCCTCCTAGTATGGTTTCCTGGTTGGCAAGCAGAAGATCTGGCTGCTGGAGGGTTTGTTTAATATGCTGAAACATGGGGGTGAAATCGTAACCAGCAGATGTTTTTGCATCATTATATACCCAATCATGTATAAGAATATCGCCGATCGCACCGAGAGTAATTGTTTCGCTGTAAGTTTTTGCTTCAACAAATGTTATTCTTGGCTCATGTGATTGAATAGGCAGGAAGACAAACTCACTTTCCTTTGATTCTTTGTACATATTTAGAATGAGAAGGGAAGATAGTGTAATTAATGCTATACAGAATAAGATAGAAAATAAGAATGATAGCTTCCTTTTCATCGCGTACTCCTTAGTTTATTGTTTACGTTAAATATAATATAAAAATAGGAATTATTCTTTAATAATATGAAGATAAAAAATAAGCGGCCGCCATAAGGTGCCGCTTAATTCATTAAAACTATAATTTTTTGTGGATCGGTAATACAATTTTAAATGTTGATCCTTTTCCGAGTTTGCTAGTTATAAATATTTGACCTGAATGTTCTTCAATAATTTTCTTGCATATCGGGAGCCCAATACCCGTTCCAGTAGTCTTTGTCGTATAAAAAGGGGTAAATAGATGGTTTAATGTTTCATTTGTCATTCCACAGCCATTGTCAGAAATACAAATGGAAACAGTTGATAAATCCTCTATTTCTATGAAGATTTCTATTTTCCCAGGAATCTTTTCATTTTTTTCTTTAATGGCATCAATGGCATTTTTTAAGAGATTCACGAGTACTTGTTTCAATTGCATTCCATTTGCAAATATGGCTGGTATATGATCTGGGAGTTGTATGTTCAGTATAATGTCATGAAACATTGCTTCACTTTCATATAATAAGCCTGTCTCATGAATAATTTTGCGTAAAGAAAGCTCCTCTTTTTTATTTATTTGCGGTTTCGATGCATTTAAATATTCAAATATGAGATTATTTGCTCTGTTTAATTCATCAAGAGCGATATCAATATACTGTTCCTTGCCGCTATCAATTAAATACGGTCTTAACAGCTGAAGGAAGCCTTTAACTGATGTTAATGGATTCCTAATTTCATGAGCAATTCCAGCAGCAAGTGTGTTAATATTCTCTAAATATTGCGGATAAATGAAGGTTTCAAGTAATTCAGTCGAATCTAGCTTAACTCTGTTATCTTTTTCAAGGAATGGCTTGTTTGAATCTTTCATAATTAATCATCCTTACTATGATTATTTCTTAAAACACACGGCGGCTAACTAACAAGAATTTTTTTCTTAATCTAAACTATGACGAAAAAAATCTAATTATGTTCAGATATGTAATATTTTCTACGTAAGGAATGAAAAAAAGTAAAAATATGACTTTCTGACTATATTATACTAAATATTATAAAGTTATCAATAACGAACGATAATTACTTTTAATTAGAACAACAAAAAATCACAAAATTGTAAAAAACAAATGAGGAGACAAAGGCAAAAGAAAAACAGCAGAATACTCTGCTGCTTAGAAAATAAAAAATGTAGTGGATCTATATCCATTTTACTTTTGGCTCAGTTTTGTTGATTATTCGTTTAATATTTGCCCGATGCCGATAAATAACAAAGGTGGACATGATCGAGACCACTATAATAAGAGCGAGATCCCAAACAATTAATGAGTATATGACAGCAACAATTGCTGCTAGCATAGATGATAAAGAAACGTATTTTGTAATATATAAACAAACAAAAAATACAATTAACATAATAATAAACATAGGAAATGCGTATCCCAGCAGAACTCCACCTGATGTGGCTACCGCTTTTCCTCCTTTAAAGCCAGCAAAGATCGGGTACATATGCCCGATGACGGCAAAAATACCTGGAATTAGCTTATGCATATCCTCTGAACCAAAAATAAATGGCAGTAATACGGCAATGGTTCCTTTTAAGATATCTGCAATTGTAACAACTAATCCAGCTTTCTTGCCGAGTACTCGAAAAGAGTTTGTCCCGCCCAAATTTCCGCTGCCATGCTCACGAATGTCCACTCCATGAAAAACCTTTCCGATAATTAAACCAGAGGGGATAGAGCCGAGTAAATAAGCTAATACAATGATTATTCCGTTTGTTACCATGTAAACTCTCCTTCAATCTTTAAGTACGGTGCCTATATTGTACCATGAGGAAAATAAAAAATACTATGTACAATCGTAATGAAATACCCCAGAATGATATTATTATCTGCAAAATGAAAACTTTGAAACTTTCCTATTACCGTTTTCGTTATCATTAAAGGATGTTTTTGCTCTTATGCCTTTCATATTCCGGCATTTTTCGATACGATAGTTTTGAGGGGGAAGTTTACAATGGCTCGTGTAGAATTTCATAAACAAAAAACGCATTCAATAGGCTGGATTATTGCTGGACTATTAATTGCCTTTTTATTAATTATTTCAAGTATTATTTTATTATTTTATCCCTTTGCATCCTCTGAAAAGGAAGCATATTTTCAAGGGGATAATCCCATTTTATTCGAAGGAAAACAGGCAGGAAATGCAATCATTGAAAACGATAGTGTCTATATGCCATATACTTTCCTAAAAGAATATATTGATGACTCGATTACATTTGATGAAAAGTCTAATTCTATTATTTTGACAACGAAAAACAAGGTTATACAAATGCCTTCTGAATCACTGACCTATTATGTGAATGAAAAACCCGTTCAATTACACTTTTCCGTTTTTAAAGTGAATAACGGTGAAAAGTATATTGCTCTTGAACCGATATTGGCTTATTATCCAATCGAATACTCAATCATGCCGGAAACGAATGCCATCTGGCTGAAAAAAGATGGCGAGAAAATAGTTCACGGACATGTGACAGACAAGAAGATTAACGAGGAAAAGCTTCGATTGCGAACGGATTCTAATTTACAATCTCCTTATACTGTTCAAGCAGGGAAGGATGACAAGCTATTTATTGAAGGGGAAAAGGAAGATTACTATTTTGTTAGAAAAGAAAATGGAATCGCTGGATATTTAAAAAAGGATTTTGTTATGAAAGAGGATCTCATTGAAAAAGTTTCGATCACACATGAAAAAGAAGAAATCGTTGTTCCGAAAATAGATGGACCAATCCATCTCACATGGGAAGCAGTCTATACAAAAAATCCGGATCCGGCAAAGATGCCCAAAATGCCAGGTGTCAACGTGATTTCACCAACATGGTTTGAATTAGGAGATAGCAGTGGGGCGATAAAAAATCTAGGTTCACTTGATTTTTCTACTTGGGCTGGGAAGCAAGGCTATCAAGTATGGGGCTTATTTTCTAACGCGTTTGATCCGAAGCTAACCCATGAAGCCTTTAAAGACTTTGAAACAAGACAGAAGATGATTAGACAGCTCCTGCATTTCAGTCAAATTTATCAATTAAACGGAATTAATCTCGATATAGAAAATGTAAATCCAGATGATGGCCCGCTTATTACACAATTTGTTCGTGAAGCTGTTCCGTATTTTCATGAAGCAGGTCTTGTCGTCTCAATGGATGTTACGTTTATTGCAAGTGGAAATTGGTCTGCCTTTTATGAAAGAGATAAGCTTGCTAGTCTCGTAGACTATATGATTGTTATGGCATATGACGAGCATTGGGGATCATCTCCAGTAGCTGGAAGTGTTGCTAGCCTTCCATGGGTTGAGGCTAATTTGCAGAAGCTATTGGATATTGTTCCGAACGACCACTTAATATTGGGTGTACCATTATATGCAAGACTTTGGGCAGAAAAAGATACTGGAGAGGTTTCATCTAAGGCGCTTTCAATGAGCAAAGTACAGGAGTGGCTTACAGAAAATGGATTAACACCTGCGTATGATGAAGCAAGTGGGCAGAACTATGCCGAGCTTTATTTAGAAGCAGAACAAACAACGTACAAAATTTGGCTGGAAGATGAATTGTCATTAAGCAAACGTGCGGATTTGGCAATGAAATATGATCTGGCGGGTGTGGCCAGCTGGTCAAGATTTTTTGCGGATGAATCCGCTTGGACCGCACTTTCTTTAAAAGAAGAAGAAGGACAAGTGACGAAGAAGTAAGTTGATCAGGCTAGGGGGATAAACCCCTAGCTTTTTTAGATCATAGTTTTAGTTAGTTCATCATCTTTTGTATTTCGATCTCAATATGCCTAAATGTTTTAACATCAAATAAGCCAAGATCCGTGATCTTAAGTTCGGGTATCACTGGCAGGGCTAAAAAGGAGAGAGTGATAAACGGATTAAATTCAAAAGTACAGCCGATTTTTATTAAGGCTTGAGTGATTTCCTTTAATCGTTCATAAATTTCGATTGACTGCATATCAGACATAAGACCTGCGATTGATAGCGGAAGGGAGGCGAGAAGTTTTCCGTTCTGAACAACAGCTAAGCCGCCTTTCATTTCTGAGGTATGGGCAATTGCTTCTAAAAGATCCTCATCAGACGAACCAGCCGCGACAATGTTATGTGAATCATGAGCAACGGTTGCAGAAATAGCTCCATTTTTAATGCCAAGTCCTTTAATAATTCCTAAACCGATATTGCCAGTCATTTTGTGCCGCTCGAGTACAGCTATTTTTAACAAGTCTTTCTCCAAATTATATTGGAATAGACCTTTATGAGAATCGACTTCCTCAATAAGATGCTTCGTTATTATCATGTTTGGCAGGATTTCAATAATATTCGCAAGGCTTCCATTGCCTATTTTAATCTGCAGTTGTTCCCTTGAAAGTGGTTTTATTTTCACACTATTAACGATTGAAGGATCGGGTTCAATTTTTAAAACCGGAGAATTTGTTACTTTTCCGTTTTTGGCAACGAGTTTACCAGATTTATAAACTTGATCAATTTCGATTAAATGGAGATCGTTTACTATTAAAAAGTCAGCTTCATACCCAGGAGCAATCGCCCCTTTGCTTTTCAGGCCAAAGCATTCTGCCGCATTTAATGTGGCCATTTGAATGGCCAGAAGGGGATCTAGCCCTTGATTAATTGCAAGCTTAATATTGTAGTCGATACTTCCTTGATTAATTAGTTCATCTAAATGCTTGTCATCCGTTACGAATAAACAACGTCTTGCATTGTTTTCATTCACTGCTTTGAGGAGAGTGATTAAGTCTTTAGCAGCAGATCCTTCTCGGAGCATGACGTACATCCCTTTCCGGAGGCGTTCCAATGCCTCATCAGAAGTAACACATTCATGGTCTGTTCGAATGCCGGCAGCCATATAAACATTAATCCCATCTCCATTTAAACCAGCCGCGTGGCCATCAATATGTTTGTCTTTTGAATGGGCATCGATCAGCTTATGGAGCATGTTTTCAGCATTTTGCATAACAGATGGGTAATCCATTACTTCCCCAAGTCCGATCACTCGAGGATGGTTATAAAAAGGGGTTAGATCTGCATAGTCAAGCGTGGCTCCTGCGTTTTCGAATGGAGTAGCAGGAACACAGGATGGCAGCTTTATCAAAACTTCCAATGGGATACCTTCCGATGCATTCAGCATATATTCAATGCCGTTCGTTCCACTTACATTGGCAATTTCGTGAGGATCTGCAATGATTGTTGTTACTCCATGGGGAACGACAACATTAGAAAATTCAGCTGGGGTAACCATCGCTGATTCAATATGCACATGACCATCAATAAAACCAGGGACGATGTATTTTCCACTCGCATCAATCGTTTCGTATCCTTCAAACTGGCCAATCCCAGCAATAAAACCATCTACTACTGCGATATTATCTTCTAAAATTTCTCTCGTAAAAACATTGATGATCTTTGCGTTTTTGATAACTAAATCAGCAGGAACTCTTTTTGCCGCAACAGCAATCCTTCTTTTTAGCCGATCCATTGTGAGCTTCAATCTCATATCCCCCTTTCTAAAACTATTTCTATATATACTTCCATGATTCCGCCACAAATTCCTCCATCTTCGTAGAAAAGTCCTTTTGTGAGATCGACGATATGTTTAGCTGGATTACTTGATTGTATGACTTCGATCGCCTTTTCAATCACCTCCGCTTCTCCACAGCCACCACCGATTGTCCCTTCAATTCTTCCGGATGGAAAAATAATCATCTTGCTGCCAGTTTTTCGGGGAGTCGAGCCTTTTGTTCGGATAATCGTTGCTAGTGCTGCATTCTCACCAGCAGCTCTAATCTCCATAGTCCGTTTGATTAGGTGAAGTTGTTCCATTAAATTGCCCCCTCACGAAAC
This sequence comes from Cytobacillus solani, assembly GCF_006704205.1. Lineage (NCBI taxonomy): Bacteria > Bacillati > Bacillota > Bacilli > Caryophanales > Bacillaceae > Cytobacillus > Cytobacillus solani. The sequence goes on along the minus strand of NZ_CP041305.1, from coordinate 4,593,691 downwards.
CCCATTCTCGTAAATTTGTGAAACTTCGTGCTTAGTGAGACACCCGATGCTTGATTTTTCACCTTCAAAATTTCCGCCATAATACTTATAGCAATTTCTGCAGGCGTTTGTGCTCCAATATCTAGTCCTACTGGGGTAAAAAAATGATCGAAGCTTTCGTTAGGAAAGTCATTCTTTAATTGTTCAAAGACACCCGAAATTCGTCGTCTGCTGCCAATCATTCCGATATAGGCAGGCTTTTCTTTCCGGTTTAACAGTTCCTGCAAGCTTAAAACATCGTATTTATGTCCTCTTGTCAGAAGAAGAATATAGGTTTGCGCTGTTAACTCGGCCTTTTGGAAAAAATGAAGAAAGGATTGGCAGACAACTTCATCAACATGAGGAAATCGATCCCTGTTAGCAAATTCCTTTCGATCGTCTATGACGGTTACATAGAATCCAAGCGATTTCCCGATCATAGCAACAGGTTCACAAACATGTCCAGCACCTGCAACAATTAAATGGATTGGCACCGGAAAATGTTCAGCAAAACATTCAACCATTGAACCGTTCCAAGAAAAAGTAAATGTGCCCGAGCGTTTTTTCCTAATCAATTTTTCAGAATAATTTATGATCATTTGCTGTAAAGAAGGAGGGAAGGGGGAAGTTGAATAAATTTCCCCCATAGGGTTTAAAAGTACTTTTCGTCCTATTAGCTCGTGATTGTCACAATCAGTAATCGTAAGTAAAAAGACTTCTTTGCGCTGTTTTATTGATTCAGAAAGATTCAGGTATAAGCTGTCATTCATCATTTTTATCACCTTGAATGTTGGGCATTTTGTTTTTTACGTCTTTTAACGCATTGAAAATTCTTTCGGGAGTTGCTGGCAGATGATAAATTCTTGCTCCAGTTGCATCATAAATAGCAGACATAATCGCTGGAATGATTGGAATCATCACTACTTCACCAATTCCTTTTGCACCGAATGGTCCCGTTTGCTCCGCATCCTCAACAGGGAAGGTTTCAATCACGGGCGTTTCTCGGATGGTAGGAATGATATAATCAGTAAAATTTTTTGTCTTATGGAAGCCTTCCTCGATGATTACGTCCTCATAAAGTGTGTAGCCAATCCCCATGACTGCACCGCCTTCAGCCTGGCCTTCTAATCCTTGAGGATTTATCACTTTTCCAGCATCAGGGATAGAGACAACTCGAAGGACGTCTGTTTCACCCGTTAATGTATCAACCTCAACCATCACCACATGAGTTAAATAGCCATACAAGTGGTGGGGAGCTCCACCGGAACCTTTAATTTCTACTTTTTCTTTTGGGAGGAGGAAATGTCCTTCTACTTTAGCTGGCTTATGGTGGATATAAAGATATTCATAGATCGCTTTGTATGTGAGACTTTCCTCCTTGGCAGTTAAGCAGTCACGCTGAACGATTATATCAGATAAAGGAACTTGGAGAATTTCAGCAGCAGCACTTGTGAGAAGCTTGATCATTTTCGGTGCGGCCGCTGCAACGGCTCTTCCGCCTGTATAAGTGGAGCGGGAAGCGGTTACTGTCCCGCCATCAAGCGTTTTAGAAGTGTCACCTTGAACAACTTTTATTTTACTAATATCACAATTTAGTATTTCTGCAGCAATCTGTGCATAGGTGGTTCCGTTTCCACCGCCAATTTCTTCACAGCCAACAGCGACTAAAAATTTTCCATTTGGCAATAGTTCAATAGAAGCTGCTCCATAGTCTGGCAATCCGATTCCCATACCGATCCCATGGAAGGAGGTTGCTAAGGCAACGCCTCTTTTTTTCCAAGGCTCGCTAACCTCTTTTTTGAATTGACTGCGATTCTTCCAAAGGTCACAATTTTCCGCGATTTCAAGCGTTTTAAAGGTGCCGACACTTGTCTTCACAACATGCCCCATGCTTGAAATGTCTCCTTGATGATACACATTTTTCTTACGAATCTCGACTGGGTCTAATTCGAGCTGCTCAGCGATCATATCCAGATGGGTTTCAATTCCTATGCAGACTTGATTAACGCCAAAACCTCTGAATGCACCAGAGATGCCGTTATTTGTATATACGCAAAAACCTTCAAGATTTACATTTGGAATTTTGTATGGACCGCAGGAATGTTCGATGGCTAGGGCAATCACAGCACCGCCAAGGGAAGCGTAGGCACCTGTATCGGCAACCGCCCTTACTTCGTTGGCAAGCAAGGTTCCGTCCTTTTTGGCAGCAGTTCTCATTTGTACTTTGAAAGGATGCCTTTTGATGCCTGCAATAACGGATTCTTCACGGCTTAAGTGGATTTTCACTGGTCGTCCGTTCGTGTACATTGCAAGGAGTGCAAGGTAAATCTGGACAGTAATTTCATCCTTCCCGCCAAATGCACCACCAATTGGACTAGAAATTACTCTTATGAGCTCTGGATTATAGGCGAGTGCACGAGCGATTTGCATTCGATCTCTGTATGCATATTGGCCAGGGCAGCGGATTGTAATCAATCCTTCATCATCCATCACACCCCATCCGCCCTCCGTTTCGATGAAGGCATGCATTTGTCTAGGTGAATAGAATGTGTTTTCAATGATGATATCCGCTTCTTTAAAAGCTGCATCGGTGTCGCCATTTATTATTTTTACGTGGCTATGAATATTACCGTCAGGATGGAGCTTGGGTGCTGAAGAGGACATTGCTAGCTCTGCATCTGTAATGGCTTCGAGCAGTTCATAATCAACTTCGATTAATCTAAGTGCTTGTTCAGCAATTTCCTGTGTTTCGGCAGCCACTAATGCAACAGCATCACCTGTACACCTGACAATATCTGAAGCAAGGACAGGCTGATCGGGGATAACGATGCCAAAGCCATTAAATCCGGGAATGTCTTCGTGTGTAAGAACGCAAATGACTCCTGGAAGCTGCCGGGCCTTTTCAGTTTGTATTGAATGGATTCTAGCGTATGGGTATTTCGCACGAAGCACTTTGCCCCAAACCATATTTTCAAAATGATAATCTGTCATATATTTTAATTCACCGGTTACTTTTTCTGGTCCGTCAATACGCTTCACGCGCTTTCCTACCCAATTCAATGATGGTTTCATTTCCTTTCCCATCTCCTCATTAAGCGATAAAGACCTCTCTCTAGCAGTGCGCTTGCCATGTCGCGCCGGTATTCAGCCGTTGCTCTCCCATCGGTAATCGGCATAACTTCCTTCCAAGCGATCTTTGCGATATTTTCAATGATGTCATCTGTTAATGGATTCAAGGGTAGGAGTGCTTCACATTTTTTTGCGCGGATAATGGTTGGTGCGACGGAGCCAAAGGCGATTTTTCCTCCTAAGCACTCGCGATCCTTAGCCATGCTAAGCATGATTGCAACATTCACAATTGAAATTGATTGAGCCTTACGCGGACCTAATTTTTGGAATATCCCAATTTCGTTTTCAGTTTGTGGCTGGATGATAATATTTGTTATCATTTCATTTGGTTTAATTACTGTTCGCCCAGGACCAGTAAACAAAAGATTGATTGGTATGAGCCTTTTGTTATGCAGTGATTGAAGCTCGACAGCTGCATTCAGTACATAAAGAGCAGGAATGGTATCACCTGCAGGAGAAGCTGTTCCAATATTCCCGCCTATAGTACCCATATTTTGCATTTGTATTGCTCCAACTTCACGAGCAGCTTCAACAAGTATATTCGCTTTTTTTTGTAAAAGGGAGGAGTGGATAATATCTGTATGGGTTATTAAAGGACCGATATGTATCGTTCCATTTATTTCTTTAATATAGCGCAATTCTTTTAATCCCTTAATGTTAATCCAAGTAGAAGGCAGCCATTTTCCTTCTTTCATACGCACAACTGCGTCTGTGCCACCAGCGATTATGCGATGTTCAGTTTCTTTTTTTGATAGAATGAGCAAGCAATCATTTACTGTTTGTGGTGTGATAATATCCATTTCTGAAATTAGCATTTTGTCCCTCCTTTAAGTTGTTCAAATTCAGTGCTTTTTGATAATCGGATGGAGTGTTGATATTAATTTCTACGAGCGAATGATTAATAGGAATCTCATATACCTGGTGTTTTTTAAATAAGGAGCGAAGTCCCTTTGTTTCCTCCTGGATTGATAATAAGTCTGTCATAATTTTTGTAGAAAAAAGAATAGGATGTCCTCTTTTTCCGCCATAAACTGGGACCACAATGGATGAATTAGTCATTTGCAGCGTTTTAATAAGCTTTTTAATAATGAGAGAGTCTGTCGGCTGATCAACTGCAGCAATTAATACCGCTTCAGCTTCATTGTTAATATTCCGAAGTCCTGTCAAAATGGAGGAGCATTTTCCTTTCAAATAGTTGGTGTTTAAAACGGTTTGTACATCGTAATTTGCAGCTAACTTCAAAAAACGTTCAGACTTGTAGCCAGTTACAATGACGATTTGTGATAGATTAGAAGCTTCCAAAATTTCAAGCTGATGCTCGAATAATGTCGTTCCTTGCCAGGGAAGGATACCTTTCAGACAGCCCATACGAGTAGATTTGCCTGCAGCAAGAAGTATAGCAGCAACTTTCATACGGCCGGCATTGCTCCTTTTTCTTGGAGCTCCTTTTTTGCTGCCATTTGGATAGCATTAATAATTTTTGTGTAACCAGTACAGCGGCAGAGGTTTCCTCCAAGAGCGGTTTTAATTTCATCAATCGTTGGTACTTGATCAATATTTTTAAGGAACGCTTTTGATGCGACAATGATTCCAGGGGTACAGTAACCGCATTGAGTCGCTCCTTCTTCAACAAAGGATTCTTGGATGACATCCATATTGGCAGTTAAGCCTATCCCTTCACATGTTGTAATTTCTTCATTTTCTAACTGACCAACGAGTACTAGACATGAACAGACAACCTCACCATTTAGCAAGACAGAGCATGATCCACATTCGCCCTTCCCGCAGCACTCTTTACTTGCTGTCATATCCAAATCCTCACGCAATACATCCAATAATGTTTTCGCTGGATGGCATGACACAGAGTGGAGGGAACCATTTACAGTGAAATTTAGTTCTTTCATCCTTTTTCCTCCTTGACTAAAAATAATTAAACCATGAAAAACAGGGGGCAAATTGTAAGAAGACGTCGAACGGAAATAAGATATGGTAGACATCCTTTGACATCTTTCCCAAAAAGAATTAGATAGAATAGATTGTAAGATGCTAGAATGTTTCGTTCCTATTATTCAGATCTATTTCGACGTAATGCAAAATTCCCAATAACTATATTGGTATGAAAAGTGGATTAATTTAATATAGTGATGAACAGGAGGCAAATATGTCTACTATTTCAACACATTTCCAGCACACCTTTAAAAAGGATCTCGCTTTTTTGTACAATCGGGTAAATCAAGAAATTTATGGTGTGGGTGTGAAAAAACAGCGAATTGAAATATTTGATGACCGTGTAATTATTTTTGCCCAGCATAAACGAGTACAGGCACTGAAAATGCTTAGCAAAAATTTTCATCATCTGACCATTTCGGTTGATTCTGCATTGATTGCTGAATTTAAATCATTATTTAAAGGTCAGATTGAAAGCACTCTCCATTTGAAAGTAAAAACGATCTTAAAAGATTATGACCCCATTACGGAAGAAGCGTGTACTATTATTTATCTTGCTGAATATATGTAAGAGAAAGATTTACTTAGAGATCGATGTGCAGCGCGCATTTGTCTTTAATCTTATATTGAAAGCGGTTACGCTAGCTTTTGTTGATCGAAAGTTAATTGAAACCGCAGCAATAGACCATTCTACTTCAAGGATGTGCTCTATTGCTGCGGTTTTTTATATAAACTTTTATTCCATATTAGGGAGGTGAAAGTTGATACGTGTATATGGTCTTCATGGAAAAGCTTAACAAAGAAAAAACCAGGGGGGATGTCTTTGGAAAAGCTAAATTCTTGGAAAGTGGGTACATTAGGATTCCAGCATGTACTTGCAATGTATGCAGGTGCTGTAATCGTACCGCTAATTGTTGGACCTGCGATCGGATTAAATGCCGAACAGCTAGCTTATTTAATCTCCATTGATTTATTTACTTGTGGGATTGCCACCTTACTGCAAGTTATTGGCGGGAAGCATTTTGGGATTAGGCTGCCGGTCATACTAGGGTGCACGTTTACCGCAGTTGGCCCAATGATTGCAATCGGGAACATGCAAGGGATCACAGCTATTTATGGAGCCATCATTGCCTCAGGAATTATCGTTATGATTTTATCGCAGTTTATGAGTAAAATTATGCGATTTTTCCCGCCAATTGTTACTGGCTCTGTTGTAGCGATTATTGGGGTGTCTTTAATTCCTGTTGCAATGAATAATGCAGCAGGAGGCCAGGGAGCTCCTAGCTTTGGAAGCTTAGAAAATTTATTTTTAGCAACATTGACTCTTGTCTTGATTATTGTGATGAATCGATTTTTTAAGGGGTATATGCGGGCAATCTCGGTTCTGCTTTCATTAATTGCAGGAACAATTGTTGCCTATTTTATGGGGATCGTCAGTTTTGCTGAAGTGTCCAACGCTTCCTGGTTTCATATAGTTCAGCCTTTTTACTTTGGCTTCCCGACCTTTAATGTATCAGCCATTCTTACGATGACCCTTGTGGCCATTGTGAGCATGATTGAATCAACCGGAGTGTTTCTAGCATTAGGGGATGTCTGTGAAAGAAAGCTAGATTCAAAGGATATTAAAAAAGGGCTGCGGGCAGAAGGTCTTGCGGTTGTAATTGGAGGAATATTTAATTCTTTTCCATATACATCATTCTCACAAAATGTTGGTCTTGTTGCGCTCACAAAGGTAAAAACAAGAAATGTTGTCATTGCTGCTGGTGTTATTCTCATGATTCTTGGACTATTGCCAAAAGTGGCTGCCTTAACAACGATTATTCCGATGGCTGTATTGGGAGGAGCGATGATACCGATGTTTGGAATGGTCATTTCTTCGGGGATTCGCATGCTTTCCAGTGTCGATTTCAGTAAGAATGAAAATCTGCTTATTGTGGCATGCTCGATTGGAATCGGTCTTGGTTCAGCCGTTGAACCAGCTATTTTTGGAAATCTTCCAGAAAGCGTCCGTTTACTAGTTGAAAATGGGATTGTTGTCGGAAGTTTAACAGCAATTTTATTAAATCTGGTATTTAATTATAAAGAAATTAATAGTAGTAAGAATGAGCAGTTTGAACAATTGAAAAATGATCATTCAATTGATGTCATTTGACAATTTGAGTTTGGATCTGCAAGCTTCTTTTTTAATAGATTAGAGGCTGAGAAACAAGTTCAATCCAATTGCCGATTCTTCGATCCAAAGAAGCAATCATATTTTAATAAGTGGAGGTCTTTATATGGAATTAATTTTGAAAAATGCAAATATCCCACAGGGGGATCGTCAAGTATTAACAAATATTCTTATCAATGATGGTAAGATTGTAGGTTTTTCAAATGATATTAGCTTTCTAAATGCAGAGAAAGTGATAGATATCGGCGGTAAGCTCGTTGTTCCTGGCTGTATTGATCCACATACACATTTCATGGATCCTGGTTTTACTCATCGGGAAACGTTTGCGACTGGAAGCCGCTCGGCTATTGCTGGCGGATTGACTACGATTATTGATATGCCTTGCTGCAGCAAGCCATCTGTCCGGGACGGGGAAAGCTTCCAAAAGAAAATTGGGCCAATCCGTGATCAAGCGTATGTAGATTATTGCTTTTGGGGCGGGATGACAGGCGAGGATGCTCGTGAAGGCTGGCTTGATAACGTTTACCCGCAAATAGATGAAGGTGTTGTTGCATTCAAGGTATATATGACACCATCCGTCCCAACCTTCCCTCGTGTTTCAGATGCAGAAATGCTGGAGATTTTTAAGGCTGTCTCTAAAACTGGATTGCCGATTGGAGTACACGCTGAGAACTATGATATTTGCACGTTTAATTCTAAGAAATTAGAAAAAGAAGGTCGTTTTGATGGACCTGCATGGGCAGAAGCGCGCTCTACTCTTGCTGAAAAGGTGGCCATTGAATTAATCATTAGCTTTGCCGAAGCAACAGATGCCCGTGTTCATGTAGTGCATATGACTACTAAGGGAGGCGCCGAGCTCGTTAAAGCAGCGAAAAAACGAGGAGTAAAAGTAACGGCTGAAACTTGCCCGCACTATTTAGTGTTAAATGCAAAGGATTCAATGTCTGAAAGAGGTTCTTTTGCTAAAATTGCTCCGCCTTTACGCGGAAAAGAAGACAATGAAGCACACTGGCAAGCATTAGCAGATGGGACGATCGACTTTGTTGGAACAGACCATGCCCCATACGAAATTGCTACAGAAAAGGATTTTCCAGGTGCAACGATTTGGAATACATTCCCAGGTATTCCTGGGGTTGAAACGATGGTTCCGATTCTCGTAAGTGAAGGATTAAATAAAGGACGCCTATCTCTATCTCGCTTTGTTGAGGTGACAAGCCGAAATGCGGCTATTCACTATGGCATTTATCCGAAGAAAGGCTCCATGGAAATTGGCAGTGATGCAGATTTTACGGTAATTGACCTTGAAAAAGAATATGTGATCGATGAACAAAAAACAGAATCAATGGCAAAATATAATCCGCTGCATGGAATGAAATTAAAAGGAAAGCCAGTTCAAACGATAATCCGCGGCAATGTTGTATATGAAGATGGAAAAGGTGTCCTAGGGCAAGCGGGATATGGTCAATATGTACCTCGCCAAAGTATTCAGCGTCTTGAAAGAACATTTAAGTATGAGAAATTTGAAGCAGTGAAGGTGGAAGCAAAGGAAACGGTTAAGCAAAATTAATCAGAAACTCATTGAGTTTTGTCGATTAATCGATATATCTGAAATTTCGTAGATATATTAGCCGATTCCGTAGATATTTTATAAATTTCGTAGATAAACAGGTGCATTTCGTAGATAAAACTAGAAAGGATGATTCTATAGTGGAATTGAGAGGAAATAAGCATTGCATCGTCGTTATTGATATGTTGAACGATTTTATTGATGAAAAGGGCGCGCTTTGCTGTAAAAATGGCGTAAAAATTGTCCCGAAAATTAGAGAACTCGTTGATTTTGCACATGACAATAATATTCAAGTTGTTCATGTGCAAGAAGCACATCGAAAAAATGACCGCGATTTCCGGGTGAGACCGGTGCATGCGGTAAAAGGCACGTGGGGTTCTGATTTCATCCCAGAGCTGAAGCCGGAAGAAGAGAAGGGCGATTATATCGTTCAGAAAAGAAGACATAGTGCCTTCAGCTTTACAGATTTTGACTTATTTCTAAGAGAAGAAGAGATTGATACTGTTGTATTAACAGGGGTTTGGACAAATGTTTGTGTACGAAGCACGGCATCAGATGCTCTTTACCATGGCTATAATGTCATCTGTATTTCTGATGGAACAACTTCTCAGGATGAAGATATGCATGTATCAGGTTTAAGAGATATCGATATTTTTGGTGATATTTTCTCAACAGAGGAGTATAAAGAGGCAGTTAAAAGTAAATTCTCCCAAGATGAACAGGTTGTCTAATTTCAAGCAAACAAGTGAAAGAAAAATACGGATTTTAGTGGGAATTACTGGAGCGAGCGGATCAATCTATGGATATACATTGGTCCGCGCCCTTCATCAATTAGGTGTTGAGACGCATGTCATTGCGACGGAAATGGGAGAAAAAGTCATGCAATTTGAGTGCGGAATCGGGATGAAGGAGCTTAAGGAATATGCCACGATTCATAGCAACCAGAACTTGTTTGCATCCATAGCGAGCGGCTCTTATCTTACAGATGGAATGGTCATCGTCCCTTGTTCAATGAATACGCTTGGATCAATTGCAAATGGGGTTGGGGACACTCTTTTAAGCAGATCGGCTAGTGTTATTTTAAAGGAAAAGAGAAATTTCATCATCGTTCCGCGTGAAGCTCCTTTTAATCTTATTCATTTGCGTAATATGACCAGGTTAGCTGAATCGGGCGCCTGCATCATGCCGGCTTCACCGGGATTTTATCATAAACCAACGGAAATTTGGGAGCTTGCGAATTTCATGGTGGCTCGCATTCTCGATATGTTAGGGATCGATCATCGTTTGCTTGAAAGATGGGGTGAGAAGGCATGAATCCTGTAACGATGAGGGCTTTATTAGATGATTGGGAAAATAGAGGGCTATTGTACAGAATTAAGAAAGAAGTGGACCCCCTTTATGAACTAGGAGCGATAATTAATACGAAAAATGGGAAACAGCCATTCCTCTTTGAAAAAGTAAAAGGGTATCAATCACAAATGGCAGCGGGGCTTGGAGGAGACAGAGAACTGCTAGCGGATAGCATAGGTATTCCTTCTTCAGAATTAATTCCAAAAATTATTGATTCAATCGTGAACCCGATTCCAACAACCTTAAAAGAGTCAGGTCCTGTCCAAGAAAATTTAGTAACCGGAGATTTTGATCTAGCAGATCTATTTCCGATTCCTACTTACCATGTAGAGGATTCGGGAGCCTATTATGTTTCAGGTATTTTAATTGTTAAAGATATTACTGGACAAAAAAGGTATACATCAATTAGAAGAATGCAGTATTTGGGAGGCAATCGGACAAATATCTTAATTACTTCTCCAGAATTAATGGAGCAATATAGTTATTTTGAGAGATTAGGGCAGCCGATGGAAATAGCTGTTATGTTTGGCGTTGTTCCGGCTGTCGTATTAAGCTCCCAAATAAGCACACATCTCTATCATACAGATAAGCTCAATGTTGCAGGTGCTTTGCTTGGACAATCCTTAGATGTGGTCCGGTGCAAAACCGTTGATTTGGATGTTCTTGCCGAGGCTGAAATTGTCTTCGAAGGACATATGCTTCCACATGAAAGAGAAATGGAAGGTCCATTTGGAGAGCTGGCTGGATATTATGGCACACAATCTCCACAGCCTGTAGTTGAGATATCAGCGGTTACCTATCGAAATCAGGCCATAAATCAAACGATTTTCCCATCCAGTTATGAAGAAAGACTGCCGATGGCACTTGTTCGGGAAGCAACTCTGCTTAGTACTGTTCGGCAGGTCGTTCCGAATATTACGGGTGTACATATTCCAATGGGAGGTGTAGCCCGCTACCATGCAGTCATCCAGATTAAAAAGAAATCAGAGGGTGATGGAAAGCAAGCAGCCCTTGCAGCATTTGCCAGTGATAAAGATTTAAAACATGTAGTTGTTGTAAATGATGACGTAAATATCTTTGATTCTGATGATGTGGAATGGGCGGTTGCTACAAGAGTACAGGCATCTGAAGATATTTTCATTGTTCCTGGTGCAAAGGGTTCGCCACTTGAATCTTCCCACAATTTAAGAGGGGTTACTGACAAAATGGGGGTTGATGCAACCTATCCGCTTGGCAAAGAGGAACTTTTCCGAAGAACTTCCATTCCAATAGATATCAATCTAGCAGACTATCTATAACTAACATTCACCGGTGCCTGGCACCGTTCGTGGACATTTTAGGGTGTTTGTACGTGAAGGATGGACATATTAGAGGATTTGCGTTTTTTACAGATTAAGTAAGTATAACATTTTTCAAATTTGAGAACTGTCTAGCACCAACGCCTAGCGCCTATTGGACTTCCCTTCCCCTCCTACGATAAGTCAACATCGAATCGCTATCGCTCTTCGTGTTTCCTTTATCTCGTCGGGGGCGCTCCAGTCCATACGGCGCTGAGCAAGGCGCTTGAGCTTTTCTTGGTAGGGAGTGAGAACGTATGAAGGCAATCGGCATGATTGAAACCCGGGGATTAATTGCTGCCATTGAAGCGCTTGATTCTATGGCGAAGGCAGCGAATGTCAGTTTAGTAGATTTAAAAAGAGTAGGCTCTGGTCTTGTGACCGTTATCGTGGAAGGTGATGTAGCAGCCGTTTCAGCTGCCGTTGAAATTGGCAAAACAGCCCACAGCAGAACAGGCGGGGAGCTTGTATCATTCAATGTGATTCCTCGCCCGCATTCTGAGCTTAGCAAGATCCTTTAATGGAGGTGAATAAACATTGTCTGATTTTATGAAAAGCATTGTCCAGGAAGTAATGAAACCGAATCAGAAACCGAAAGAGAATCCTCTTTTCGGCAGTGAGACTCGTTTTCTCTATTCGAAATCAACGGTTGAAAATAAATCTCCACAGACGATTCCAAAAATTAACCGGCCTAACTATCAACAAAAAAACAGGCAGAAGAATTTATCTTTTATAAAAGAAGAGCTGGCTGATCATCGTGCAGAGAGTAGATCTAATAATGAATCAGTTGTTAAAAAAGAGTCCCTTCCTCCAGTAAATGGGTATGACAAGGATCCGCTTACCAGGCTTCAAACGCTGTCACTCGTTCAAGGAAATCAGCCGATTCATCAAAAATGGCACCACTCACCTATGAGAAAAAACAATGTCGAGGAAGAAAGTCAATTGATTGGACAGACAAGGGACGGCATGAAAGCTTGGATATATTCAAGTCCCCATCCAAAATTGCTGCAAAATTTTCAGCGTTCCATTAAATCAAATGCAATAGGGGTTATTACCTCTCAAAAATGTCAGCCGGCTCAGCTTTTTATATTAAATGAACTATTAAGAGAATATCCTTCAATGAAGTATTTTTTATTATGGGATAAAGAAAGTAAGCAAAGCTTCGTTCTTGAATTGTATGAAGACAATGCAGAGCTGCTAAAGCAGGGATTAAAGGTTATGTTCCAGCGCCTTTCACAGTCTTCATATAAGCAAATCCAAGTGTATCAGGCTCATTCGCCAAGTCCTTGGCTAACAAAGCAATTAGATTTAAAAACACAAGTGGAAGGCGTAGCTGTGCTCGAAGGGATTGAGTATTATACAGCTGTATTTCTGTTAGATCGTTTATTGAAAAGATCAGCGGATAAAAACATCCATTACCAAATTGAAACAAATTATCTATTAATGTACGGAAACTATGAAACTGTTAAAGAAGTCTCAGGAGAATTGCTAAAGCAAGCAGAGCGTTTAAGCTAATTTTCAACTTGAAAGGCGGGAAAAAGATTGCAAGCACTTGGTTTGATTGAAACGGTTGGCTATTTAACAGCTGTTTCGGCTGCAGATGCCGCAGTAAAAGCAGCAGATGTAGAAATTGTCGGAATTGAAAAAGTTATTGGAGTGAGCGGCTATCTTGGAGTGACCGTTCATTTTAGTGGAGATGTTGCCGCTGTAAAATCAGCAGTTGAGTCTGGAAAAGATGCAGCTGAACGAGTAGGGAAAGTAATTTCCTCACATGTGATTCCTAGGGCACATCAGGAAGTAGCAGGAAAACTGCTGCCACACTTTAAATTAAAAGAGAAGGCAGTAAATATACCGGATAACACCGAACAATAATCAATTTTAGGAGGGAACGAAATGGGTGAAGCATTAGGCTTGGTTGAAACGAAAGGGTTAGTTGGTGCTGTTGAAGCGGCAGACGCGATGGTAAAGGCAGCAAATGTAGAAATTTGCGGCTACGAAAAGGTTGGTTTCGGACTTGTCACTGTCATGGTTAGAGGGGATGTGGGTGCAGTGAAGGCGGCAACTGATGCTGGTGCGGAAGCAGCAAGCCGTGTAGGTGAACTTGTATCTGTTCATGTTATTCCAAGACCGCATAGTGAAGTAGAAAGAGCATTATTATCCAAAAAAGGTGAATAACGATGGCATCTGAAAAGCAGAGTGTCTTAATGGAGCATACTCTGCAAGAACTTATTTACCGTAATTCTGGAATCAAAAGGCGGAAGCTAACTGTTCTGGCTCTAATTACCACTCATCTGATTGGAATGGATTCAGGACTTTCTTTTTTAAGAAGGATAAGCGGTGAGGAAGCGATCATTCGTTTCTCTATTGAAGAAGAGGTATTAACGTATATTTCTATTGAAGAATTAGTAAGGGTCTCTCAATCGGACAACTGGATTCCTCAACATTCGCTGACAGAGAAGACTCTCTCACATGCAGATATTGTTCTAATTCCCATTCTTTCTTTTTCAATTGTGTCAGATATCCTTTCTTTTAATGAACAACGGCCATTTGTACGCCTCGTTTTAACTGCCTTGTTAACAGGAAAAACAGTAATTGCCTTGAAAACTGGAACAGATCCATATCATCCGCTTTGGCGTCTGAAAGGCATAGATAAAGGATCAAATGGATTAAAAAGAAATCTATATAACCAAATGATCCAGTTGAAGAATATGGGGATTAATTTAATAGGTGAGAATGAAAAATTACCTAATCTTTCAGAAAAAAAAACAGTCATAAACAAGGAAGCTATTCGATATTTTCATCAGCAAAATATTCATAGTTTTGTCGTGTCAGAAGAAATGATTATTACACCACTTGCTAAAGATACAGCGAAGGAACTAAATATAACGCTTAAGTTTGAATAAGGGGACGGTAAAAATGCAAATGGGCGTAGTAGTCGGTCGGGTAACAGCAACAAAAAAGGATGAAAATTTAGTAGGAACAAAGCTGCTGATTACTCAGCCGATTGGAATAGATGGCAATGTGTTATCGAACCCCATTATTACAGTAGATACAGTAGGTGCTGGAATAGGTGAGCGAGTGATATTTGTATCAGGCAGTATGGCGGGAAGAGCCATCAAAAATAAAGAAGCACCAATTGATGCAGCAATCATTGGCATTATTGATAGTTTAGAAGGAACAACGTTGGGGGGTTAAAGCTTGTGGATGCACTACAAATAAAGAAGGCATTGGAGTATCGCAAATTAATCGATGTTTTACTTGACTCGAACCTCTTCGCAGACATCGTACTTCAGGGCGGTTATTTTATCAATGTCATTACGCGAGAAATTTATGAAGCAGATGTAGCAATCAAGGGTGAGCATGTATTAATGGTCGGCGATGTGAAGGATTTAATTGGTCCGAAAACAAGGATTGAAGAAATCAGGGGGAAATTCGTCAGTCCGGGATTTATCGATTCGCATATGCATTTCGAAAGTGCAATGCTTACGTGTACAGAGTTTTCGAAGCTCTCGATTCCTACTGGAACAACGACTTTAATCGGTGATCCGCATGAAATCGGCAATGTGCTTGGTGTTGCAGGAATGAAGGAAATGATTGAAGAAGCGAAGACACTGCCGAACCGAATCCTTTTTACTGTTCCATGTGCAGTTCCAGATGCACCGGGACTTGAAACTTCAGGATTTGATGTAACAGCAAAGGATATGAAGAATTTACTGACAGACCCATATGTCCAGGGAATCGGAGAGATACAAAGCTTCAGTAATATTAAACCTGTATATGAGCATGCGCCAGAGTTAATTGATGATCTGGTAGCTGCTGTTTCGTATGCAAATGCCATCGGAAAAACAGTGGAAGGAAACGCACCAGGGCTGTTTGGACGGGAACTTGCTGCGCATATTATTAGCGGCGGTACACATGTATCCTGCCATGAAACAACGACTAAAGAAGAAACTGTAGAGAAGCTTAGGTATGGTGTGAGTGTTTTCATGCGTGAAGGTTCCTCACAGCGCAATATGGCTGAGTGTATCCGTGCGATTACAGAGGAGGGGCTCGATTCCAGACGCGCAATTGTCGTTTCTGATGATATGGTGCCAGCCGATCTTTTAAAATACGGCCATATGAATGACATTATTCGCCGTACGATTGCGGAGGGCATTGATCCTGTTGAAGCAATACAAATGGCAACGATTAATCCTGCTACACATTTTGGCTTTAAGGATGTCGGCGTGATTGCACCCGGTAAACGTGCAGACATAGCAGTCATTAGCGATTTAATGAATATGACGATTGACCAAGTGTATTTAGCAGGAAAAAAAGTCGCGGAAAAAGGAGAATTAACGATTGAGATCCCTTCCTATATCTATCCTGAAAGTGTAAAGAAATCTGTGAAGCGTAAGCCTGTTAAAAAAGATGAAGTTACAGTAAAAGCAAGTGGAAGCCGGGCAAAGGTGCGTGCGATTGAAGCGATTCCTTTTCAGAACTTAACCGGTGGAAGTGAGTTCACCCTCAATGTAAAGGATGGCATTGTCCAGCCTTGTTTGAAGCAGGATGTGCTGCCTTTACTCGTTATCGAGCGCCACGGACGCACTGGAAAAATCGGCAAAACCTTTTTACAGGGCTTCGATTTGAAAAGCGGTGCTATTGCTGAAAGTGTTGCCCATGATACACATAATATTATTGTGACTGGAACGAATTATGAGGATATGGTGACAGCTGTTAACCGAGTAATTGCGATGGACGGCGGAATTGCGATGATTAAGGATGGCAAGGTCGTAGGAGACTTGCCGCTCCGTATTGGCGGGCTAATGACCGATGAATTAACAGGAAAAGAAATGAGCGAGAAGGTTGATGAATTGTCAAGACTTGCAAAAGAAGTGCTTGGCTGTGGAATGGAAGTGCCATTTATGCATTTATCCTTCTGGTCATTAGTTACAAGTCCTAAATGGAAAATTACTGATAAAGGTTTGATTGATGTGGATAAATTTGAGGTTATTCCAACGATTTTATGATGAAAATAGAAAATATCTATTTGGGGAATCCAATTTATCTAGTAATTTAGGAATGTTATCAAGCATTTATCGCAAATTATCTAGCAAACTTCGCAATTTATTGAGCACTTTTAAATTTTTATCGAACATTTCGTAGCTTACTAGTAAAAAACACTTGAAAGGAGATTATCATGGGCGTCAAATTAGTTGATCTGACACAAGAAATCTATCATGGCATGCCTGTTTTCCCCCTTCATCCTACCACCATGATTTTTTCAAATATTACACATGAGGAAACGATAGAAAAGATTGGTTTCCCTTTTGCCACTAACAATCTAATCATCAATGAACACGGTCCTACCCACAGTGATGCTACATATGAATTTGACCCAAATGGAAAGTACATTGATGAAATGCCGCTTGAATATTTTTATGGACCTGCTGTATGTTTGGATCTTTCTCATATTCCTGCTGATCGCTCCATTACAAACCGTGATCTTGAAGCTGCCATAGCACAATCAGGCCAATTTATCGAAAAAGGAGATATTGTTCTCCTCTACACAGGACACTACAATCGCTCTTATGGAACAGATGAGTGGCTGACAACATATACAGGACTTGATTATCAAGCGGCCAAGTGGATTGCTGATAAAGGTGCAGTCAATATTGGCATTGATGCGCCTGCAATTGATCATCCAGATGATCCTAGCTATTCAGGGCATCTTGTATGCAGGGAATATGGAATAACGAATACAGAGAATTTATGTAATCTTGATCAAATTGCAGGGATGCGTTTCCTTTATTTTGGCTTACCGCTTCGGATCAGAAAAGGAACCGGTTCTCCGATCAGAGCTGTAGCAGTCTTTATCGAATAAGTATTTGCAAAATTATTATGTTAGATTGCAAATAAAACTATGTATTTTGCAAATATAATGAATTCCTTCCCAAATAAGGCGTTCCCGCAAAATAAAATAGCATGGCAGGTGATGAAATGTATAATCAAGAACGAATACGTGAGGAAATTATCATTCCTCCATATGAAGGTAGAAGTGCATTTTTACGAAAAGGGGAAGAGCTCATTATTATCGATATGGATGGAAAGCAAGTGGGGGATTTTGTCTGCTTTAATCACTCCGATCCGAGCGAATATGTTTCTCCTGTTCATATGAGGGCATCCTTAAGCAGCATTCGGCTGAAAATTGGTGATTATCTTTACAGCAACAGACGGCGCCCGCTTATGCAGCTTGTTGAAGATACGGTAGGTAAGCATGACTTCTTCTTCCCAGCATGTGATTATTACCGCTATAAGATGGATTTTAACCAAGAGGATCATCCGAACTGTCATGATAATCTGCAAATGGCTTTGAAAAAATACAATATTCATCCTCCAGTCATCCCGGATCCAATTAATCTATTTATGAATAATGTTGTAGATGATTTAGGAGATTATTTTATTGCTGAACCGCTTTCGAAGCCAGGTGATTATGTGCGGCTGAAAGCGTTGGATGATACTGTCATTGCATGCACTACATGTTCCCAAGACCTTGCTCCTGTCAATGGATGGAAGGTTACTTCGTTAAAAATGCAAATTGTGGAGGCGAGATAATGGATGATGTTCACTTTCTCCAAAGCTTGCTCCGAATTAATAGTTCTAATCCCCCAGGAAATGAGCATGAAGTAACAAAGGCCTTTATCGAAAGATGTAAGATGAATGAGCTTCCTTTTAAAGTAACGAATCTTGGAAATAACCGCAGTAATTTTGAGCTAACACTGAAAGGCACTGGAGACAAACATTTATTCTTTTGCGGTCATATGGATACGGTATCCCCTGGGGAAACGGAATGGACGTATCCTCCTTTTTCTGGTGAGATTATTGATAACAAGATTTATGGCAGAGGCGCTTCCGATATGAAGAGCGGATTAGCAGCGATGTTTTTAGCTATTGAATCTATATATTTAGAAAAAATCACTCCTATACCAACTATTACGTTCCTTGCTACAGCTGGTGAAGAGGTAGACAGCTGTGGAGCTAGAGCATTCCTAGAAGAAACCGAGAATCGTACGATTGATGCACTCGTAATCGGTGAACCGACGAATGAGAAGGTTGTCGTTGGTCATAAAGGTGCGCTTTGGCTAGAAATTACAACCTTTGGGAAAACAGCTCATGGTTCAATGCCAGATCAAGGAATTAATGCAGTCGATCATATGGTACATGTGATCAATGAACTAACATCATTGAAATTAACCTGGACAATAGCAAAAGAGCCACTCGGCAGCAGCAGTTTGGCTGTGACGATGATTGAGGGCGGTATTCAGACTAATGTTATTCCTGATCGTTGTATCATCCGGGTGGATATTCGCACGGTGCCTCCGCAAGCTCATGAAAAGCTAATCGAAGAACTAAGGGGAAAATTAGATAAGCTTATCGAGAAACAGAAGCTTTATGAATATAAATTAACAAAAGTATTAGACCGGCCATCCATCATTACGTCATCATCCGCAGACCTTATTCAATGTGCCTTAGCCATTAAGGGTGAAACAGATGCTCAATGCTTCGGCGTATCTTATTATACTGACGGTGCAGTACTTAATCCGAGAAGTGAAATCCCTACTTTAATTTATGGGCCGGGCGATGAAAAACTAGCCCATCAGCCAAATGAATCAGTGGCAATTGATGCATTCAAACGTTCAATCGAATTTTATAAGAATCTTGCACTCTCTTTTGACACCACAATGAATGGGCATAAGAGCCTAGCGCAAGGAGGAACAGAATGAGCAGCATCCTGATTAAAAATGCTGAAATCATCACGATGAATGCGAACGAAGAAATTATCACCGGTGATATTTATATTGTAGATGACAGGATTGTGGAAATTGGACATTCTCTCTCTCATTCGGCAAATAAAATAATCGATGCTGCCGGCCGAACAGTTATACCAGGCTTTGTTCAAACACATATTCACCTTTGTCAAACATTATTTCGAGGGCAAGCTGATGATCTTGAACTGATGGATTGGCTAAAACAACGAATTTGGCCGCTTGAAGCATCACATGATGAAGAATCTATTTATTATTCGGCCATGCTAGGCATTGGTGAACTTTTGCAGAGTGGAACGACAACGGTCGTTGATATGGAAACTGTCCACCATACTGAATATGCATTCCAGGCTCTGGCAGAGAGCGGCATTCGTGCCTTAGCAGGTAAGGTCATGATGGATAAGGGAAATGAGGTTCCTATCCGCTTACGAGAAAATACAAAATTCTCCCTTCAAGAAAGTGTTGATTTGCTTGAAAAATGGCATGGGTATGAGAGCGGACGTATTCAATATGCTTTTTGCCCTAGATTTGTTGTCTCATGTACAGAGGAATTATTAACAAATGTAAGGGACCTTTCCGCAAAATACAATGTAAGAGTCCATACACATGCTTCAGAGAATGCGAATGAAATCTTACTCGTTGAAAAAGAACATGGAATGCGCAATGTCGTCTATTTAGACCATCTCGGCCTAGCGAATGAACGTTTGATTCTAGCTCATTGCGTATGGCTGGACGAGGAAGAGAAAAGAATTATTAAAGAGCGTGGCGTAAAGGTGAGTCATTGTCCAGGCTCCAATCTAAAGCTTGCTTCAGGGGTAGCTGATTTGCCTGGCCTACTTGATCAGCATGCACATGTGAGTTTAGGTGCTGATGGTGCCCCATGCAATAATAATTTAGATATGTTTAATGAGATGAGGTTAGCTGCCATCATTCAGAAGCCGATTCATGGACCAACAGCGATGAATGCAAGAACAGTTTTCAGGATGGCGACAATTGGGGGAGCTAAAGCTGTAGGAATGGAGAAAGAGATTGGCAGCATTGAGCCGGGGAAAAAAGCTGATTTAGCGATCTTAAACTTAAACGATTTTCATGTGTATCCTTCGTATGATATTGATCCAATTTCACGTATTGTCTATTCAGCGACTCGTGCTGATGTAGAATCGACAATTGTAAATGGGAAAGTGTTAATGGAAAATCGGCAGTTGAAAACAATCGATAAAAAAATTATTTTACAAGAATCTAACCGGGCGATTAAACGGCTGCTGAGTAAGCTTGAAAATGTGGCAAATTAGCACATTCAAAAATATTTAATGTCAATGATTAGAAAATGGACCATCTTTTCGGTAAAATAGAGATAGATTAAAAATATCTAGCTTCAGCGCCTAGCCCCTCGAGGTCATAAGCCAATCCTCCCAAAAAGGTAAAGAACACCTTTCTGAAAGGCTTGTCTTATGCTTGTCGGGGCTGAGCAAGGCGCTTACACTTTTAAACAAGGGAGGTTCATAAAATTGACGATTGAAGTTCCTAGCCGGGATGAACTCGGTGTCATTTTAAAAAAAGCAAAGCGTATTGCTGTCGTAGGTCTTAGCGGCAATCCTGAAAGAACTTCTTATATGGTTTCAAAGGCTATGCAGGATGCTGGCTATGAAATTATTCCCGTTAATCCGACGGTGGATGAAGTACTAGGAGTGAAAGCTGTTAAATCATTAAAGGAAATTGAAGGCCATATTGATATCGTCAACGTTTTTCGCCGTTCAGAGCACCTGCTTCAGGTTGCTAAGGAATTTGCGGACATTGATGCAGAAGTCTTTTGGGCACAGTTAGGATGTATCGATGAGGAAGCCTATCATTTTCTAAAGGAAAAGGGTTATACAGTAGTGATGGATCGCTGTATTAAAGTTGAGCATGCCTTAACAAAATAAGCAAATTTGCATGAGATCGATTCAGGTCTCATGTTTTTTAATTATTCTTCAAAAACGTTGAAACAAAGGGCTTTATACGCGATAAAAGCGTAGATGATACAAAGAATTAACAGATACGTCATTTGCCAAAACTGAATAAATAGATACAATAAACAATAGGCAACAATAAAAATTATGGTAAAATAAAGTAATGGAACATTCGTTCTCGATGCTGATTTTTCCATATAAATAAAGGATATTTTTTATTTTAAACGAATACATAAACGAGTGTTTAACTGTATACATAGAATAAAATTTTGTTTAGCTAATCAGAATTAGATCCATAAATTCTGAACGCATAAGAAAAACTAAGGCATTCGCCGAAAGGCTTGGTGAATGCCAAGTTTTTCTAATCGCAAAAGGTTTTCTATATACAAGCAAGTTGTTAACCTGCGTTCTTGGTAAATGAAAGGGGTATGTTTGTGGCAAGGAATCAAGAAATTTTTGATTATAATGATGATGCCATACAAGTACTCGAAGGGCTTGAAGCTGTAAGAAAACGCCCTGGGATGTACATTGGAAGCACAGATGCAAGAGGTCTTCATCATCTTGTTTATGAAATTGTCGACAATGCGGTGGATGAAGCGTTGGCAGGATTTGGAGACCATATTATTGTCAAAATACATAAAGATAACTCTATAAGTGTAGTTGATAAAGGCCGGGGAATGCCGACTGGAATGCACCGCATGGGAAAACCAACTCCAGAAGTAATTTTAACCGTCCTTCATGCCGGCGGTAAATTTGGACAGGGCGGCTATAAAACGAGCGGAGGCTTACATGGTGTAGGAGCTTCGGTTGTGAACGCACTATCAGAATGGCTTGTTGTTAAGATTAAGCGTGATGGAATTGTGTATGAACAGCGGTTTGAAGATGGTGGAAAACCGGTTACTACCCTCGAAAAGGTAGGAAAGACAAACCAATCAGGAACAACCATTCATTTTAAACCAGATCCATCCATTTTTTCGACAACTACTTATAATTATGAAACCCTTTGTGAGCGCTTGCGGGAATCGGCATTTCTATTAAAAGGGATGAAAATTGAAATCATTGATGATCGAAATAGTGTGCAGGAAATCTTCCATTATGAAAATGGGATAGAAGCATTTGTGGAATATTTAAATGAGGAAAAAGACGTCCTTCATCCAGTTATAAGCTTTGAAGGGCAGCATAACGAAATTGAAGTGGAGTTTGCCTTTCAATTTAATGATGGTTATTCAGAAAATGTTCTTTCGTTTGTTAATAATGTCCGGACGAAAGATGGCGGTACACACGAAGCGGGATCAAAAACAGCCATGACTCGAATTTTTAATGAGTATGCGAGAAAAGTGAATCTCTTAAAAGAAAAAGACAAAAATCTTGACGGTTCAGATATTCGCGAAGGGTTCACTTCGATCATATCTGTGCGCGTACCTGAGGACCAGCTTCAATTTGAAGGGCAAACAAAAGGGAAGCTAGGGACGAGTGAAGCTAGGTCAGCAGTTGATTCTGTTGTATCTGAACATCTTTCCTATTTCCTTGAAGAGAATCCGAACGTTAGTTCGTTGTTGATAAAAAAGGCAATTAAAGCGTATCAAGCGAGAGAAGCTGCTCGAAAAGCACGAGAGGATGCAAGAAGCGGAAAGAAAAGGAAACGATCAGAGGCTGTCCTTTCAGGTAAATTAACGCCTGCACAATCACGTAATCCTGAAAGGAATGAATTATATTTAGTTGAGGGTGATTCAGCTGGAGGTTCCGCTAAGCAAGGTAGAGATCGACGCTTTCAGGCTGTACTGCCACTGAGAGGTAAAGTAATTAATACGGAGAAGGCCAAGCTTGCCGATATTTTCAAAAACGAAGAGATTAACACAATTATTCATGCTGTCGGCGGCGGAGTAGGAGCGGATTTCAACGTTCAAGATATCAATTATGATAAAGTTATTATCATGACAGATGCAGATACGGATGGAGCCCATATACAAGTGCTTCTTCTAACCTTCTTTTATCGTTATATGAGACCTTTAATTGACGCAGGAAAAATTTTCATCGCCTTACCTCCTTTATACAAAGTAAGCAAAGGCACAGGGAAAAAGGAAATCATTGAATATGCATGGAGTGATGATGACCTGCAGGATACGATTAAAAAAGTTGGCAAAGGATATATTCTGCAGCGGTACAAAGGGCTAGGAGAAATGAATGCGGACCAGCTTTGGGAAACGACAATGGATCCAGAAACAAGAACTTTGATTCGAGTGAGAATTGATGATGCTGCAAGAGCAGAGCGACGTGTGACAACCCTTATGGGAGACAAGGTTGAGCCGCGGCGTAAATGGATAGAATCAAATGTGGCATTTGGCCTTGAAGAAGATGCTAGTATTCTTGAAAATGAGAATATTTCTGTATTAGAGGAGGAAAATGAATAATGAGTGCATCAGAAAAATTTCGTGACCTCCCTCTTGAAGACGTACTTGGTGATCGTTTTGGCAGATATAGTAAATATATTATTCAAGAACGTGCATTACCGGATGCACGTGACGGGCTAAAGCCTGTTCAGCGCAGAATCCTATATGCTATGCATGTGGAAGGAAATACGCATGAAAAAGGATTTAGAAAATCGGCGAAAACGGTTGGTAACGTTATCGGTAATTATCACCCGCATGGCGACTCTTCTGTGTATGAAGCAATGGTTCGAATGAGCCAGGATTGGAAGGTTCGTAATGTACTCGTTCAAATGCATGGGAATAACGGCAGCATTGACGGGGACCCGCCTGCGGCGATGCGTTATACAGAAGCAAGATTGTCAGCAATTTCGGCAGAATTACTGAAGGATATTGAAAAAAGAACAGTCGATTTTATCCCAAACTTCGATGATACATCGGAGGAACCAACAGTACTTCCAGCCATGTATCCGAATCTTCTCGTCAACGGTTCAACAGGGATTTCAGCAGGTTATGCCACAGAGATTCCCCCACATCACCTGAATGAAGTGATTGATGGAGTGATTCACCGAATGGACCATCCAAATTGTACTGTTGATGAACTTATGGAGCATGTAAAAGGTCCAGATTTTCCTACAGGCGGAATAATCCAAGGAATTGAAGGGATTAAGAAGGCATATGAAACAGGAAAAGGAAAAATCATTGTTCGCGGAAAAGCTGAGTTTGAAGATATTCGCGGCGGTAAAAAACAGATTGTTATTACGGAAATTCCTTATGAGGTGAATAAAGCAAACCTCGTTAAGAAAATTGACGAGTTTCGCTTAGATCGCAAAGTTGAGGGAATAGCAGAGGTCCGTGATGAAACGGATCGAACAGGTTTGCGTATTGTTATAGAGTTAAAGAAAGATGCAGATCCGGAAGGTGTCCTTCATTATCTTTATAAAAATAGTGATTTGCAAATAACGTATAATTTTAATATGGTTGCCATTCATAACCGTCATCCAAAGCTGATGGGCCTCAGAGAATTATTAGATGCCTATATTGGTCATCGTAAAGAAGTTATCACAAGAAGATCAGAGTTTGATTTAGAAAAAGCTCAGGCAAGACAGCATATTGTTGAGGGTTTAATGAAGGCGCTCTCCATTTTGGATGAAGTTATTGCTGCTATCCGTGCATCGAAGGATAAGCGGGATGCGAAAGACAACTTAATTGCCAAATTTGCGTTCACCGAACCGCAGGCAGAAGCGATCGTTTCCTTACAGCTTTATCGCTTAACGAATACAGATATTACAGCATTGCGTGCCGAGGCAGAAGAATTAGCAAAGAAAATTGCTGAGCTGACGTCTATTTTACAAAGTGAAAAGAAGCTTTATGCTGTTATTCAAAAAGAGTTAAAAGATGTGAAAAAGCGTTTTGCAGATGAACGTCGAACAAAGATTGAAGCGGAAATTGAAGAGATAAAAATTAATCTTGAAGTCCTCGTTGCAAGCGAGGACGTAATCGTAACTGTTACGAAGGAAGGATATGTGAAGCGGACGAGCCAGCGTTCATTTGCGGCCTCAAATGGGCAGGATTTTGGAATGAAGGATTCGGATCGTTTGCTTGCACAGCTTGAGATGAATACAACAGATGTGCTGCTTGTATTCACTAATAAGGGAAATTATTTATATTGCCCTGTTCATACACTCCCAGATATTCGCTGGAAGGATCTTGGTCAGCATATCGCCAACATTATTCCGATCGACAGTGATGAAACAATTATAAAGGCAATGCCTATAAAGGACTTTGACACTTCTTCATTTTTACTTTTTGTAACAAAAAATGGGATGGCGAAGAAAACGGAATTGAAGGATTATAAGGCTCAGCGCTATTCAAAACCGTTAGTTGCGATCAATGTTAAAGGTGATGACGAGGTCATTGATGTATATGAAACAGACGGGACGAAGGAACTCTTTCTATCAACATATAATGGCTACGGCCTCTGGTTCCATGAAGAAGAGGTGAACATCGTTGGTACAAGAGCTGCTGGAGTCAAAGGGATAAATTTAAAAGACGGTGACTTTGTTAGTGGTGGTCAATTAATTGATCCATCAAAAAATCAAGCCGTTGTCATCGTTACCCAACGAGGTTCCATCAAAAAAATGAAATTAACTGAATTTGAACGAACTTCCAGAGCGAAGCGCGGTGTTGTCATGCTGAGAGAATTGAAATCAAATCCTCATCGTGTAATTGGATCTGTTATTGTATCGGGTAAGGATGATGTCTTTATTGAAACGGACAAAGGCCATATCGAATCAACGAAAGCTGTTAACATTAGATTTAATGACCGGTATTCAAATGGTTCATTTATGATTGACGAATCAGAATTCGGTCAAGTGACAGATGTTTGGAAAGTAACTGTATTGGAAGAAGAAAATACATCTAGTGAATAAATGAAATCCCCTGCCTAAGGTGGGGGATTATCTTTTTTTCTAAGAAGAAAAAACCTATAGGGAAAAAAATCAACTTGTCTATTAATTATAATTTTGATAGATTAAAAAAAGTAATATTATTTTGAAATAGCAAGACATCTAACAAGATTCGACAACTCATGGGAGGAAAAGCATGGAATTATTAGAATCAA
This sequence comes from Cytobacillus solani, assembly GCF_006704205.1. NCBI lineage: Bacteria > Bacillati > Bacillota > Bacilli > Caryophanales > Bacillaceae > Cytobacillus > Cytobacillus solani. Next base: position 4,567,370 of record NZ_CP041305.1, on the reverse strand, counting down.
TAATTGGATTTTTGAATGACATCATTTGGACCTACATTTTAATTGCAGCATTAATTATATTAGGTCTATACTTTAGTTTCAGAAGTAAATTTGTTCAATTGCGCTATTTTGGGGAAATGTTTCGTATATTGGGCGACAAGTCAATGGTCTCCGCAGATGGGAAAAGAGGAATATCTTCTTTTCAGGCTTTCTGTATTAGTGCAGCCTCACGAGTAGGAACTGGGAATATAGCTGGGGTTGCAACGGCTATTGCTGCTGGTGGACCTGGAGCTGTATTCTGGATGTGGTTAATTGCCTTTTTAGGTGCTGCATCGAGCTTTGTCGAGAGTACGCTTGCTCAAATTTACAAAGTAAAGGATAAGGACGGCTTCCGAGGCGGGCCTGCATATTATATGGAAAAAGGGCTAAATAAACGCTGGATGGGGATTATTTTTGCTATTATTATTACATTCTGTTTTGGTCTTGTGTTTAACTCTGTCCAATCAAATACAATTTCTCTAGCTTTTAATGAAGCTTTTGGAACTAGCCGTTTAACGATGGGAATTATTCTTGCTGTACTAACAGCAATTATCATTTTTGGTGGAGTTAAGCGTATTGCCAATGTCTCGCAAGTAGTTGTGCCAATTATGGCTGTCATTTATTTATTCGTTGCTATTGCAGTGGTCATCATGAATATCTCTGAAATTCCAAATCTGATCGTTATGATTGTTAAAGGGGCATTTGGACTGGATGAGGTACTCGGTGGAACGATTGGTGCTGCAATTATGATGGGGGTTAAACGAGGCCTGTTCTCAAATGAAGCAGGAATGGGTAGTGCGCCGAATGCGGCTGCAACTGCCGCTGTTAGCCATCCAGTCAAACAGGGATTGATTCAAACATTAGGTGTGTTTGTTGATACAATTCTTATTTGTTCAGCAACAGCGTTTATTATTCTACTATATGGAGACTTTTCAACATCCGATTTAACGGGGATTCAATTAACTCAAGCTGCGTTAAGTTCCCATATTGGTTCATGGGCACCAATTTTTGTTGCTGTAGCAATCTTCTTATTCGCATTTACATCAGTAATTGGTAACTATTATTATGGGGAAACAAATATTGAATTTATTAAAAACAGCCCAACGGCTTTATTCGTCTATCGTTTAGCCGTTATCGGAATGGTGATCTTCGGTGCAGTTGTTGATTTAGCGATTGTTTGGAATCTTGCCGATTTATTTATGGGGATTATGGCATTAATCAATCTAGTTGCCATTGTTATGCTAGGAAAAATAGCTTTCGCTGCTTTAAAGGATTACAAGGCTCAGCGTAAAGAAGGGAAAGATCCTGTTTTCTATGCAGATTCCATTCCTGGATTAGATGGGATTGAATGCTGGGAAACAAAGGAAGAAGCATTGAAAAATAAAGGGTAATATCAAATGGAAGCCTCCTGATGTATAAGATACAGGGGGCTTTTTTCTTTAATAACCCTTATATTCTTACATTATTTTTCCAAAAGTGGACATAATATAATAAGAATGCAAGGGAGGTATTTTGAATGAAAAAAGAAATGATTTTTGCGCTTGCAGCTCTTTTCTTTATGACACTTTCGATTACGGGCGTTTATGCAGGTGAAAATAAAAATAAGTGGATAACTGTTTCAGAGAATAACAGCGATGTAACAGGGGATGGAAAAGAAGATTTAATTGAAATAAATGGGATTCCATATGAGGAAGGGCAGCAATTTTTAAAAGAAATTCAACTGCACATTTCTGCATCAAATGGGAAAGAATACGAAGCAGAAATTGATGGCGGTTATAATCCACAGGTTCAGTTTGTTGATTTGAACCATGATGCCGTGAAGGATATGTATGTGAGTATAGAAACAGGTGGAAGTGGTGGAATTTCTAATCATTATTTGTATACCTTAAAGGACTATAAGATCACAGATTTAACAGTTCCTGATCCACTAGTAATTAATGGGCAATTTAATAATGGCTATAAAGCATCAATCACAATTCAGGAGACAGGAAAATCAGTTACCTTTGATTTAAGGAATAGGGGCATGGATTATGAAAAAAGCGGTCTTTTTATAAATGGGAAGCTTAGTGAACCTACAGAGCTAATGGTGAATGGATACTCTATTTTAAAACCTGTTATTGTAGAAGGGGAAAATTATGGATTAATGGGAGTTCAAGCTATAAGCGGCGCTTACCATGCAGATTGGATTGCAAATGTTCAATCTACATGGATATATGAAAATGGGAAATGGATCTTAAAGGACACGAAAATTATGGAAGGAAAAAGAAAGAAAAATAGGCATTAATCACATTTTGTATGTAGTTTTCATAAACTATTGAAAATGGAGCTGTAAAAGGGGGTCACATAGAATGAGTCATTGGGATCCAACGAAAATCACTGTCCAATACTTGCCTCCTGCTACTGAATTTCGACCAGTTGATCGTAGAAAGTATACGTGGTCACAATCAAAAACAACAGGAGAATCTTGTTTATCTATTGGCTATCATTATGATTTCAACGTCATACAAGTAGAATACCGTGATGAGGTGCTTGCTGAATGGATACCGCAAATGGGTCAATACGTCCTTAGTGGAAAGATTTTTATTAGTGATGAATCATTTGATGAAAAATATGCTCAAATACGTTTCTTGATCTTTCAACGGGAGGCAAGACAGGCTCTAGCGGGAATGATATATGGTGATCGAACGTTTTTCACTAACTATCCATGGCTATTAGATTCACCGATTTATATTCATTTTCAATCAAATTATAAAGAATATAATAAAATTATCTATTATGAAACCCCTCGTCAATATCTAAATGAAGCCATGCAGCTTATAGGAACGTAACTCCTCCGCTCAAGCACAGGAATGGATACCTGTGTTTTTTTGTTTTTTGATCTTTTTAAGAAATATCGTATAAGGTTATTAAGCTGAAACAAGATAATAGTAAAGGGAGTGATTATATAGTGGAAAAGAAAAAGGAAAAATCATTTAAATTGAGCTATGAGTCCGATGGGAAAATGGGTAAGAGCAAGAAAGTATCAAATTTGAAAAAAGAATCTGCAGAAATCTTCTTTAATAATACGCAAAATAGTGAATAAAAAAACAGGCACAACATGTGCCTGTTTTTTTACTCATTCCTTTTGGTCAGATTTGAATAAATCAACAAAATTGAGTGCGGCTTTAGATAAACTATGATTTTTTAACCATATTAAACCTATTGGGGAAGAAAACGCATTACTTTCTATTTTATATGCATGTATAGGATATCCTCTATGCCGATTAAGAACTGTTTCTGGAACAATGGATGTGCCAAAATCGGCTGAAATTAGATCGAGCAAAAGTGTAATATCTGAACACTCGCCAATGATATGAGGTTGTAAGGTAAGCCGTGAAAATGCCTCGGAAATCAAATAATGTACACCTAAACCTTCCGTGCTTGGTAAAATAAGTGGACATTTTTTAATTTTATCAAGAGTTACTTCTTCATCAATTATTTTCCGTTTGTTGGATGTAACAAAATAAAACGGCTCAGTATATAGGTGAAGAATTGAAAAATCATCCACATTAAGCGGCAAACGAATGAATGCCAGTTCTATCGTTCTATTTCTAACTAGTTGACAGAGATGAAAGGATTCATTTTGGAGTATTTTATATGAAACTTTAGGATATTGTTTTTGAATTTCTTGTAGAATCTCAGATAACCTATCTACAGAAAATGTATTAACACCTATTGTTAGTGGACCGCTTACCCCATTTCCGACTTCTTTTACCTCAATTTTCGCCTCTTCCATCAATTGGGTCATTTGTAATGCATATTTATATAAGATTTTCCCTGCATTTGTAACTTTAAAATATTTTCCACTTCTTTCTACTAATTTCGTCCCAAGTTCCTCTTCCATCGTTTTCAATTGCTGGCTCAATGGCGGTTGTGACATATGAAGTTTCTCTGCAGCTGCAGAGATCTTCCCTTCCTCAACAATGGCTATAAAATATCGCAGCTGTCTAATATCCATTTGAAAGAGCCTCCTTTTAACTATATGAAAAATATTAGTAAGACTTATTTTCTTTATATTTTTCATATAGTTAATCCAATGATAGCATATTAGTATCGGAGGGAAAAGAAATGATGAAAGATCGAATTCTCTTGGTTTTATATGTTTTTCTGCTCACTGCGTGTCAGTCAAATGAGGAATCATTACAAAGTCCTTCAAATAGATTACAAACAGATCAGGGGGTAAAGATGATGGATCAAAAACAATTAATTGAATCAGCGGAGAAAGGAGACATTGAGAACGTATTGAAGTTACTTGATAGAGGAGTGGACATCAATTTGACAGATAACAGCGGAAGAACAGCTGTAATGGCAGCAACCTATAACAATCAGACAGAAATGGTAAGAACTCTAATAGAAAAGGGAGCAGACATTAATATTCGTGATAAAAATCTGAATAACGTACTGTTGTACGCTGGTGCTGAAGGGATAATCGAAGTTGTCAAATTAGCAATCGAAGCAGAGGCAGATACTTCACTTACAAATCGATTTGGAGGCACAGCCCTTATTCCAGCATCTGAACGTGGACATGTTGAGGTTGTGAAAGAACTTCTCACTAATTCGGATATAGATGTTAATCATATCAATGATTTGCATTGGACGGCATTATTGGAAGCGATTATTTTAGGAGACGGGGAAAAGGAATATCAAGAAATAGTTCAATTATTAGTTGACCACGGAGCGAATGTTTCTATAGCGGATAAAGATGGGATTACACCGCTAAAACATGCTCAAAATCGAGGATTCCGAGAAATAGAAGCAATCCTGCTTAAGCGTGGCAGTAACTAATAAAGGAGGGCAAACGAAAGTGACAAATAATAATTACTGGTTAACTAATCTTAGATTAGAAGTTGGTTATTACTATGAAAATGAAACTATTACAGGAACAAAAACAGAAAGTTTCCATGTGAGAATTCAAGATGGAAGAGTAATTGAAATTGTTTCAGCAGATAAAGAGTTAGAAACCGATTTACCTAGATGGAATGCAAATCATTTTTTAATGCTGCCATCCTTTAGAGATATGCATATCCATATTGACAAAACATACTATGGCGGCCCGTGGAAAGCACCAACTGTTCCAACGAAGGGAATTGTGACAAGATTAGAAGAAGAGAAGGAACTACTTCCGAGCTTATTACCTGTTGCAGAGGAAAGAGCAAAAAAATTAATAGATTTACTCTTGCATGCCGGTTCTACCCATATTCGTACTCATTGTAATATTGATCCTTATATCGGGTTGAAAAATCTTGAAGCCACTATACGAGCCATAGAGGCTTACAAAGGTAAAGTTTCCATCGAAATTGTCGCTTTCCCGCAACATGGCTTATTACGAAGTCAATCTGTTTCACTTATTCGAGAAGCATTGCGTAATGGCGCTTCCTTAGTAGGTGGTGTTGACCCAGCATCTATTGACGAAAATATTGAGAAATCATTACAAACGGTAATGGAACTTGCGGTTGAGGCAAATGCAAACATTGATCTCCATATTCATGATCCAGGTCAACTCGGAATTTTTACGTTTAAGAGATTGGCATCTTTAACAGAGGAAGCAGCATGGCAAGGAAGGGTGACGATAAGCCATGCGTTAGCTTTAGCGAACATCTCCCCACAAGAAGCAGGTGAAGTTGCTCAACTGCTGGCTCATAATGGGATATCAATTACATCCTCTGTTCCTATTAGAAGAACGATTCCAATTCCTCTCTTACAGGAAAAAGGAGTAGAGATTTCATTAGGTGATGACAGTATAACCGATCACTGGTCCCCATTTGGAAAAGGAGATAGTTTAGAAAAAGCAGGTATGTTAGCAGAACGTTTTGGTTTCAGCGATGAACGTTCATTAGGGCAAACCTTAAGGTTTATTACTGGAGGCGTAACCCCTTTAAACGATGAAGGAGAACGAGTTTGGCCGAAAGTTGGAGACGATGCTGACTTCGTTTTTGTTGACGCGAGTTGTTCAGCTGAGGCTGTAGCAAGAAGAGCAAGGAGAATTGCTGTATTTTTTAAAGGGAAAGTAGTTTCCGGTTCACTATAATTATATATATATAACAGAAAGGTTTGGTTTAAGATGAGTTCTGAATTTTGGTTAATAAATTCGCGGTTAGAGAGTAGCTACCATAAAGAAAATGAAGTTATAACAGGAACAAATACTGAATCCTGCCATCTATTAATTAAGGCTGGGAAGATTGAGAAGATTATTGCTGCTTACGAAGCCATTACAGACAATTTACCGAAAATAGATGCAAACCACTTGTTGGTTCTTCCATCGTTTATCGAAAAACATTGTCATTTAGATAAAACTTTACTAGGAGATAGATGGCGTCCGGTTACACCAGTTAAAAGTATTTTTGAACGCCTTCAAATAGAGAAGGATACTCTTCCTGCATTGGGAACGACTACACAGGAACGGGCAGAAAAATTACTCGATGTTTATTTAAAAGCCGGAGTTACACATGTAAGGACACATGTCGATATCTATCCTGAAGTGGGATTAAAGAATTTAGAAGAGGTTCAAAAAGCACTTCAAACTTTTAATGGTAAGTTATCATATGAAATTGTTGCATTCCCGCAACATGGTTTATTACGATCAAATGCCAAAGAATTAGTTAGAGAAGCTCTTCAACAAGGAGTCAGCTTTATAGGAGGTGTAGATCCAGCTACAGTTGATGGAGATATTGAAGCCTCTCTTCAAGAAATGGTCGCACTGGCTTTGGAAGGTGAAGCGGGAATAGATTTGCATTTACATGATGCTGACTATTTAGGGATCTTTACTATGAAAAGGTTGGCTCAGCTTACAAAGGATGCTGGTCTACAAGGAAAAGTTTCAATTAGTCATGCATTTGGACTTGGCGATATATCTCAATATCAAGCAGAAGAAATGGCAGAACGATTGGCTGATGCAGGAATTACAATTATTACGAGTGTCCCTTTAGGGAGAAAGTTTCCACCTGTGGGCTTATTACATAGGAAAGGGGTAACAGTTGCAGTTGGGTGTGATAATATTTTGGATGTTTGGTCCCCATTTGGAAATGGAGACATTCTAGAACGAGCAGGTCGTTTAGCAGAAATTTCAGGATGGACAGATGAACGGTCATTAGCACAAACACTCTATTTTATTACCGGTGGAAAAACACCTCTAAATCAAAATGGAGATCAAGTTTGGCCAAAAGCTGGAGATGAAGCAAGTTTTGCTTTCGTTGAAGCATCGTGTTCCGCTGAAGCGGTCGCTAGAAGATCTAACCGAGTTGCTACCATGTTTAAAGGAAATATTGTTTCAGGTACTCTTGAATCTAAATAAGAATAGCAGTAAGTGATTTAATAAACTCAAAATTAATAATAAATACTTCTACAAGCAAAGACTCCATTCAATGGAGTCTTTCTGTTTTTAGAGCTTACATTTAGGTTTGTATTGGATATTGACACTTTATCTTCTATTAATGATAATAATCCTTCCCTATAAAAGACAGCCATATTTCTGGAATGTACGGGATTTTAAATAGGTAAATATTAAATTTATTTTATACTTTTTTTCTATATTTTTAAGATGCAGTTTATAGCCAGTTAAGTTGTTATTTGTACAATCAAGATGTTAGTAATTCTAATCTATAAGTGTGGAGGGAACGCGAAGCAAGTAACCAGGCGGTGATCATTAAGAATAGTATTTTCAAGGAGGTTTTATACTACTAATCTTCCAAATCATATGAATGATGAAGAATTTCTAGCTATTAAGTAATTTTCCTATTAGTTGGAAATATCCTGAAAATATTACCTCTCAGCAATTACTAGGTGAAGGTAATATGATTTTTACTAGATTCAATGAATAAAATAAAAGAGAAGATACTCGGAGGAAGGTTTATTATGAAAAGATTAAAATTAGCGATGGTTTTAGGTATTTCTTCTATAGCCCTGCTTACTGCTTGTCAATCTAATCAGGGCACAATCGAAAATTCTTCAATTGGAAAAGCAGCAAATGCAGAGGAAACGAAAGCGAATGTAGACCAAGATGTAAAAAATGAAAACCAGCTGCAAGAAGATCGTATGACTAAAGGTCAGGAAATGAGTCAGATTCTTGGCAGTACAGATTGGCAAGGAACAAAAGTATATGACAAAGATAATAATAATTTAACGACTGAGAATGCTAATTTCATTGGACTCGCAAAATACGATGAAACGACAGGGCATTATGAGTTTTTTGATGCTAAAACAGGTGAAAGCCGCGGGGATAAAGGGACATTCTTTATTACTAATGATGGTGAAATGAGAATTCTAATTTCAGAATCAAAGAACTACCAAGCGGTTGTTGACATGATAGAACTAAATAATGAAGTGTTTACTTATAAAAGAATGGGGAAAGATGCGAATGGCAACGATGTAGAAGTATTCGTTGAACATGTCCCTTACAAAGAAAAGGAGCTAGCTTTTACCGATCCTGATAAGATATTGGACAATACAACAGGAGATATTGTTAAAGAGGTAGCTGGTGATAAGGTTTTAGGAAGTACTCTATGGCATGGTACACTTGTCTTAGATGAAGATGGCAATAATGTAACAGAATATAATTCAAATTTTATAAGTCTAGCAAAATTTGATGATAAGACGAATAAATATGAGTTCTTTAATGCGGAAACAGGTGAAAGCCGTGGGGATTATGGGTACTTTGCTGTTGTACATGAAAATAAAATAAGGGCACATGTTTCAATTGGAAATAATAAGTATGGTGCAGCTCTCGAAATTACAGAGATGAATAATAATAAATTTACTTATAAAAGAACTGGCAAAGACCAAGATGGGAATGATATAACTGTATTTGTAGAGCATGAACCTTATAACGGGGACCTAAAACCAGAATTTACACATTAAGACATATTAAATAAGATTAGTCTGAGTTAAAAAGGGAATGGTGAAGACCATTCCCTCAGCTGTTTTTTAATTCATTTTCTCAACCGGCTATTTTACATATGTGTCGGTAGGCATTTGGATACAAAGCATGTTAAATTCAATCAGAATGGCAGTATTTAAAATGTATATGTAAAATTATGGAGCAATCAGTTTGTAAAGTGTGATTACATACTCAAAACGAAAGGCGATTTATAGGATGATTGATCATGTCAATTAAAACAAGGTTTTTGTTGTCGTATATTGGAGTAACTATTATATCAATAGGATTATTGTTGGCCGCTACTTTTTTAATCATATTTTCGATAACTGGGGATATAAAATCAATCGAGCATTTTTACAAAAATACGTATGTTCAAAAACCTTTAACTGCTGCAGAAGAAAATGCGTTCCTCGATTTAAAACTATTGGCAAAGCATAGCCCTGAGAAATTACTGGATCAAGAGGTAATCGAGCAAATTAATCAAAAAGGTATAAGCATTGTTGTTAGAAAGAACGCTAAAATCACGTATATATCACCTTCCTATCGCGGGAACAATTTACAAAATGAACTCCCTCCTTTTGAAGAAACCAATATCAATACGAGAGATACAATAAAAGTAGGAAGCCTTTTTTTTACCTATGTAAAGTTTGATTTTCGTTTTTCAGATGATGAGAAAGGGAGTATTTTTGTACTAAGAAAAGTAAGTTCCTATGCAGAGTTGTCAAAGGAATTATTTCCAATTTTATTAGGTTCGTTGCTCCTCCTTTTTTTTATGTTGATTGGAATATTGAATTATTTGGTCTCAAGAAGCATTATTAAGCCCATATCTGTTCTTAGAAAAGGTGCCGAACGGATAAAGTCTGGAGATTTAAACTTTCAAATTGTTACTTCTTCAAAGAATGAAATTGGACAGTTGAATCAGGCTTTTGAAGAAATGAGAATCAAATTAAAAGAATCTGTAGATCTCCAGATACAATACGAAGAAAATAGAAAAGAATTATTGTCTAATATATCTCACGATCTAAAGACTCCGATTACATCTATAATTGGGTATGTTGAGGGGATTAAAGATGGAGTAGCAAACACACCGGAAAAAATGAACAAATATTTGAATACTGTATATACAAAAGCTAAAGACTTAGATCTATTAATTGATGAACTATTTTTATTTTCTAAATTAGATCTTCAAAAAGAGCAGTTTTCATTTGAGAAGGTAGAACTAACCCAATACTTAAAGGATTTTGTGGAAGAACTATCGCTTGATCTAGTTCAGCAGGGTATCCTTTTAGAAATAAGCCCTGGATTAAAACCAGTCTATGTTATAGCTGATAGAGAAAAGTTAAAACGAGTGATGTCGAACTTAATAAATAATAGTATTAAAAATATGAATAAAGATGAAAAACATATTTGTATTTCATTACATGAAAGATCCAATGATTTAATTATTCAAGTGATAGATAATGGGAGCGGGATTAAACCAGAAGCCTTGCCTTATATTTTTAATCGCTTTTACCGCGCAGAGCAGTCGAGGAACTCTCAAACGGGTGGAAGCGGCTTAGGTTTAGCCATTGTTAAAAAAATCATTATTGAGCACGGAGGGGAAGTTTGGGCTACAAGTGAGCTTGCTAAGGGGACAAGTATCTTCTTTACATTAAATAAAGTGATAGAAATAGGTGATGAAAAGTGAAAAGAATACTGCTTGTTGAGGATGAGGTAAGTATTGCAGAATTGCAAAAGGACTATTTAGAATTGAACAGTTTTAGTGTGGATATACAGCATTCTGGTGAAAGCGGACTACAGTGTGCATTACAGGAAAATTACGATTTAATTATTTTAGACATCATGCTTCCAGGTATAAGCGGGTTTGAAATTTGTCAAAAAATACGGTCTGTTAAAAACATCCCTATCCTTTTTGTATCAGCTAAAAAGGAGGATATTGATAAAATTCGAGGCCTTGGATTAGGAGCAGATGATTATATTACAAAGCCTTTTAGTCCAAGTGAACTTGTGGCAAGGGTAAAAGCACATATAACACGTTATGAGCGATTAGCAGGAGGAAATGTCACATCTACCATTCATGTTCATGGAATGTCCATTGATAAAGTGGCACGGAAAGTTCATATAAATAATGAGTATGTATTTTTTACAACTAAGGAGTTTGATTTATTAGCATTCTTTGTCATGCATCCTAATCAAGTTTTAAGTAAAGAACAATTATTTGAAAGAGTTTGGGGTGAAGATTCAGCAGGTGATGTTTCAACAGTGACTGTTCATATTCGGAAGATCAGGGAAAAAATCGAAAGGGATGCTGCACATCCAAAATATTTGGAAACTGTGTGGGGGGCTGGCTATCGTTTTAATGTTTAAAATGTTCTTTTTTAATGGAAGATACATTACAAATTTTATCAATGTATAGAACCAAGCTTATTGCTGATCGTGTGAAGCAGCTAATTTATTTTTCTCCAAACTGACAAAAAGCCTTCCTCTTAATTAGTGATTTGCATTTCCTTGAATACTGCGGCTAGAATGATGTTGTGTATAAGGAAAGAGCAAAAGAAAATAAAAGGATAAAAAAAGATGGGAACAGAAACGTTTGTTGATTTACATTACTTAGTAAAAAAATAAATATAGTAAAAAATCCTTAAAAGGATATCAAATAGGATACCTTTATCAGATATACTTACCTATAAAATATCTAATAATAAACATGAGGATTAAAAATACTAATTAGTCAATTGTTAGGAGGAGTTTAATTGAAAACAGTATATGATTTTAATGTGAAAAAGGCTGACGGCAGTGAAAAATCTTTGAGGGATTATGAAGGAAAAACTCTGCTCATTGTGAATACAGCAAGCAAGTGTGGATTTACTCCTCAGTTTGAAGGACTTCAAAAACTATACGAAAAATATAAAGAACAGGGGCTTGAAATTTTAGGTTTTCCTTGTGATCAATTTAATAAACAAGAGTTTGATCATATAGAAGAAACACTACAGTTTTGTCAAAGAAATTACGGGGTTACTTTTCCTATATTTGCTAAAATTGATGTGAACGGAGAAAATGAACAGCCATTATATACTTTTTTAAAGGAACAAAAGAGTGGAATTTTATTGAAAAATATTAAATGGAATTTCACAAAATTTTTGGTAGATACAAACGGACTCGTGGTTGACCGATATTCACCGACAACTGAACCTAGCAGACTAGAAGATGATATAGTAAAAAGTTTAGCAATCAGGTAACTATTGATCCTCGGAAAAACCAGAGCGCTTGTTTGTGTGTAATCTGCTAAGGCCGGAAACAAGTTAGTAGCAGGTAAAACATGCAGATAGTATGAATAAAAATTAGTTCAAGATAATCAGGTTTAGCGGTTATGAAAAAGTGAAGAGTAAATGAACAATTTTTTTGGACTGATGTTTCATTAAATTAATCACTAAATTACGTTGTTACACTTTCGAAATTATTGTTACATTAAAACCAATTTTAGTATATAAAGTAAACCTTTGTATGAAAATTACCTACTCCATATTTAACCATAACTAATACCATATTAGTATTCTTGGGAAACACAGGGATATTTAATAAAATACCATATTTTGGAGCATGAATAACATTATTACATCTGTTAGCCTACTAATATATCATTCTATGAGGAAAATAGGAGGCTAATAAGATGAATAAGTTTAAGAAATTAATGATTGTACCAGTTCTAGCCGTTTCACTATTTGGTTTTAGCTCACAATCAGATGCAGCAACAAATATTCACCAAGTACATAAAGGCGAAACTTATTGGACCATAGCGAAAAATTATGGGGTTCCTGTGGCCAGCTTAATGAAAGCAAATAACAAATCTAGTGATTTACTGGTGTCTGGAGAAAAACTAATTATCCCAAATACTGCAATTTCAAAAGCAGATAAGGAACTCATGGCACGTCTTGTAACTGCGGAAGCTAAGGGTGAATCCTATGCAGGAAAAGTGGCAGTTGCTACAGTGATTTTAAACAGAGTCGACAGTTCACTCTTCCCAAACACTGTAAAGGAAGTAATCTATCAAAAAGTAAGTGGGCATTATGCATTTACACCTGTTCAAAACGGAGAAATCAATCGTCAAGCAGATGCCGCTTCCAGGAAGGCTGTAGAAGAAGCCATAGCGTTTAGAGGACAGGGAAGAGGCTCATTATATTTTTATAATCCCAAAACCTCAACGAGTAAATGGATCCTTTCCCGTCAAGTGACAATAACTATTGGTAATCATCGCTTCGCACGGTAATAAATAGACAACTAAATAGTATTATAACTTTCTGCGGTAATGAAGAAAGGGTTATAGCATTGTTTTACCTCTAATTCTTTCTAGAGGTATTTTTCTTTTTAAAGAGATATTTTTCTACCAATAATGTAATGAAGCGCAAATTAAACTTCCTCACTTACATATATGAGGGAGAGTAAGCTGATCAATAAATCTAAATATTAAAGAATCAGGCTGAAAAACTTTCCATATTAGCGTAATCCCAACAGTTTCCCTTTCTAGACATACTAGCTTTCATTTTATATATTAAGAGTAGCTGTTAATAGTTATTGAACGTGTATTGGTATCCTTGATCACTATGAAGAAAGATTCCATTTACAATTCATCTTTTTATGGCTTTTTTAATCGTATCCAAGACTAGTTTGTAATCTTTGTGCCTACTAATTTAGTAGGCAACAACTTCGTTATTATATAGGTCTTTGATGGCAGATAAAAACAGTTTCTGCCCATTAAAAATATAGATAAGTTACTCAGATAAAGGTGCGATAGTTGAATACGACATTTTTTTGTAAACTAAAAGGTTGAAGTGCGAATTAGAGATTATTAATATAATGTGAGAAAGGTTGTGAAGTTATTTGAAAGGTTATAAAGCAATGCTATTTGATTTAGATGATACCTTACTTAACAGGGATAAGGCAGTAGATAAAATGTTTTTAATTATTTTAGAGAAGTGTTATGAGGGTGTTGAAAATTCAACCAAAAATGAAATGTTGCTAAAATTCAAGGAATATGATAGAAGAGGCTATAGATATACTGATAAAACAAAAGTTTTTGAATCTTTTTTTGATGAGTTTCCACCCAAATATAATTTGCCACGAAATGACATTCAAGATTTTTGGAATACTCATTTTCCTCATTGTTTTACTATAAACCAAAATACTATAAATATCGTAAATGCTATAAAGATGCATGTTAAAGTTGCAATTATAACAAACGGCTCAACTCACAGACAAAATGCTAAAATAATTAACACGCATTTAAATAGTTGTTTTGATAGCATATTTATTTCTGAAGAAGTGGGATGTAGTAAACCTGACAAACGCATATTTGAATTAGCATTAAATCAGCTTAATGTGGAACCGGAAGCCGCATTATTCGTTGGAGATGACTTAGAAAAGGATATTGGTGGTTGTCAAAATGCAAATATAAAGGGCATATGGTTCAATCCTCATATGAATAAGAATGATACCGCAATAAAACCATATGCTGAGATCAATTCTTTTGATAGATTATTAAGTTATATTACATAATAAATATAAATAATATAATGATTATTGAAAAGAAGAAGAAAGAATAAAACTTAATGCATTTGGAAAACTAGCACTTACTGTTCATAAAATAAGACATTCATTTGCTACTCGTTATAATAAACTGCAGAACTACTTTCTGTAGTTTTATTTATTATAGTTTGATGAATTGAATAAATGACTCGAAGCATTTAATATCTCCGTGTTTTCGAACTACCAAAATGAAATCTCCCCCCAAACATATTAAAGAGATATACCGCATTTTTTGATAGAAATTTTGATATTATTCATATCTTCTCAACTAAATCTGCACACATTTTTGTAATTATAATGATATTGGGAATGAATTCCTTATATAAGGAGAAAAGAAGATGTATGAATTTTTCAGTCAAATTAGCAATCTATTTACTCAACCGTTAGTCAATATTGGTTTAAGTACAAAAAGTATTCCTATTTTATCAGCATTCATACTAGGTATTGTCGGTGCTTTAGCTCCTTGCCAGTTTACAGGGAATCTAGGAGCAATTACGATATATGGAAATCAATCAGTTCAAAAAACTATAGCTTGGAAGAAAGTCCTCTTCTTTATTTCAGGAAAAATAGTAGTATTTTCCGTTCTAGGTTTTTTAGTCTGGTTATTGGGAAGTGAAATTAAAGTTTCATTTATAACTTATTTCCCCTGGATAAGAAGGATCGTAGGTCCGATGTTTATCCTAATAGGATTCTTTATGCTTGGTCTTATTAAATTTCATAAAACATTCACTTTTGGTAGTATACCTGAGAAATTTCAACAAAAGGGAAGTTTAGGTGCATTTTTAATGGGAGTAAGCTTTACGTTAGGATTCTGTCCAACCATGTTTACTTTATTTTTTGTTACTCTTATGCCAATGGCTTCAGCAGTAAGCTACGGTGCAATTTTACCTATTATTTTTGCAATAGGGACTTCACTTCCATTAATCATTGCTATTATTCTTATATGGTATCTAGAGTTAGGTGGGTCACTCATAAGAAGAAATGGTCGAAAGCTTGGTGTAGTAGTTCAAAAAATTGCAGGAGGATTTATGCTTATTCTAGGAATTTTCGATACTATTACTTACTGGGGGTTTTAAAAGTAGACTGTTCTCTTGACTGGACTTATTATTAATTTCTAAAGAAAATAACCAAAACTCGATTCAAGTTGCGGCTTCAGCACAAGAGCAACTAGTAGCCATTTACAAGGAATGGTCAAACAAATTAAATTGGAATAACCCACAAGTTAATAAAAAATTGGAGTATGAGAGTCTAAGTTAATTTTATATTGTTTTATTTGTTTCCTTAAAAATGGAAAAATAACAATGCTGATCTTCTGAAAAATATCAGCTTGAACTCGTCAGTAATTGACGAGTTTTTTTGTTTTAAAATATTTGAAATTAGGACTATTGTAAATTAGTTCTTTAAAAATCTTTGGATAAATCATTTAGCAAATTAATTAATTTTAATAGTAAAGTTTGCAGTTTCTAGGGATTTTCACAGAACTTTACTATGTTGACATTCTTTTTTTAACTGAGTGAACTGCATCACACTTTGAAGAAATTGCAGTCATTATTATAACAATGTCATAAAAAAAGGAGGAATAATAGTGAAAAAAGTAAAAATGAGTTTGATCACACTACTAATGGTTCTGGGGGTAATACTTGCAGGTTGTAGTACAGAGTCGGATAAAAGTTCTGAACCAGTAGCAAAAGAGAATGAAGTAAATAAGTCTTCAGTGGAAACCAAAGATACAAGTGAATCAGACTTAGAAACAATCCAATATTATTTTACTGCAAATGAGGGAGGAAGTATTTCCAAAATAGAGGCAGCTACTAATAAGGTTGTAGATACAATCGATGTTGATGGAGTAGTCCATAATGTTCAGGTATCACCAGACGGAAAAATGCTAGGTGCCACAGTTATCCTAGGAGGTGGTGAGGGACATGGAGAAGAATCATATGGTGAGTCTGATGGTAATGATTCACATGGAGATTCTCACGAAAAATCAAATGGAGATAGTTCACATAACAATAATTCACATGGGGTAGGCTCAATGGGAAAAGCCCTGTTTTTTGACACTGATACAAATGAACTGTTAAATACTGTTGAAGTAGGCAGTCATCCAGCTAACTTTGTTTTCACAGAGGATGGGAAGTATGCTTTAGTAACAAATACGGAAGATAATAATGTCTCCGTTATTGATATGAAAAGCTTTACTGTAACAGACACGATTAAAACGGGAAAAGGACCACATGGTTTTAGAATTTCTGCAGATAGTCAAAAGGCATATATTGCAAATATGAGTGAAGATACTATTAGTGTTGTAAATTTAGAATTGTTGAAAGAAGAGAAAAGAATTAAGGTTGGTTCAACTCCAGTTACAACAGGCATTACATCTGATGGTAAAACGCTTGTAGCTACTTTGAATTCAGAAAATATGCTTGCAATCGTAGATGTAAAAACTGAACAGATTGAAAAAGTAGAAGTTGGAAATGGTCCAGCACAAGTCTATATTGATGGAAACAATAAATTTGCATATGTTGCAAATCAAGGAACAGAAGAAGTTCCATCTAATTCAGTCTCTGTAGTTGACTTAGTAGCAAAAAAAGTAACAGCTACGATTGAAACAGGCAAGGGTGCTCATGGAGTTGTAACAAGCTCTGATAACAAGCGACTCTATGTGACAAATATGTTTGAAAATACGGTTACGATTATCGATACAAAACAAAATAAAGTGATTGATACAATTGAAGTCGGGGAAATGCCTAATGGGATTAGTATCATGAACTAAGGAATAAAAATATTAGATTTCTAACTGCCGTTACCTAATAATGGGTAACGGCTTTGTGTTTAGAGGAAACGCATTAAGAGTGTTTTACAAGCCTACCTACTAATCATTTTTGTACAAATTTTCCGTATACGTATTGTAATCTATATTAAAGTAGTTCCAAAAAGAGCTTAATTGCAGATCTATTATTGTGGGAAAATCCGTAATCGATTATTAGCGCAAGAATTTACTATGTGCTGTTTAAATGGAACTATTTCTCCCAAAACCCTAGTGAAATTATCCCAATCAGGAGAGGTGGAATTGATATTCACGGCGTTTTAATTGGAAGAATATTAACTACAATCATTTTTGCTAAAAAGAAGGGTGTTTCATTTTGCAATTAGCGGATATAACAGCACCTAGTACTATTCGTAGGCAAGTCATTGGCCGATGGGGAAACTTTATAAATCAGGAAGCAAACGGAACAAAGGTAACGAGATCCTTTTTAGAAAATCTTAATTTACCAGAATACATCATCAATCAAATGTACAAAGAATGAGTAGACTATTATCCAACCTTCTTGTAAGAATCACTTTGGAATTTAATGGGTTTTCTTCTCTTCCTAGTAGTAAGAAGAAATAGAGATTTCAACTAAAGAGGGGGGAAAGGGGACAAAGAAGAATATTTTATTGATAAAAGGGAATACAGATAAAGCGATCCATATTAATTAGTTTTTTGAAACTGCTGCAGAACTTCTGCACATTTTTTTGTTATGTTACTACTAAATACTGAAGGAGGAGTTATATAAATGTTGATTAAAAAAATTAAAAAGCCAGTGTTAATTTCACTATTAGCAAGCATTTTCTTAGTGTTAGGAGCCTGCTCTAATGGAACGGATGATGGCAAAGAGAATAATGAAGAGAAGAACTCTACAGCCAGTGAAGAAAATAAAGAAGGTTCAGAGGAAATGGAAGGAATGGATCATAACAATATGGACATGTCCAGCTCAGGTGCAGTACCTGAAGGTTTGAAAGTTGCCGAAGATCCAACTTATAAAGTTGGAAGTAAAGCGATAATCAATTCTGATCATATGGAAGGTATGAAGGGAGCTGAAGCAACCATTGTAGGAGCCTTTGATACTACTGCATATGCCATTTCTTATGACCCAACTACAGGCGGAGAAAGAGTGAAGAATCATAAGTGGGTGATTCATGAGGAAATTCCAGATGCTGGTGACCAACCATTAGATCCAGGATCCGAATTTACTATTGATGCTTCTCATATGGAGGGGATGGATGGTGCTAAAGCAGTAATTGATACTGCTGAAAAAACTACTGTGTATATGGTTGATTTCACAACAACTACCAGTGATATTGAAGTGAAAAATCATAAATGGGTAACAGAAAGTGAATTATCACCGATTGAATAATATAAGCACAATTCTTTGGGTTTAAAAATCATTAGAAAATTAAGATAACCATTTCTAATAAGTATTGCCCATTGGTTGATATTCTTATTAAATGAAAAAAATGGTCATTTTTTGGCCATTTTTTTATGGGTTTTAATTAATCTTATTATCATACCTTTGATGGTGATATCTCTCTATTATAAAGATTGCATGTTAATATAAATGGAAATAGTTTTTACATTAATAAAGTTTAATTTAATCCGATAAAAAAAGAGTCAAAATAATGTACTTGAGGGAGTAAAGTGAGAAATTTTAACATAAGGACAATAAAAGTATTACTAGCAATTTCGATTATCCTATTTTTTTGTTTACTAGCGCTTATTATTTTTCAATATGGAAAGGTGCTCGATGTCAACAAAGAAAAACATGTAATAGAGGATAAGAGCAAGGAAAAAAAGGAAATGGAAAATACAAATGACAGTAATAATACAAAATCAATTTCAAAAAATAAGGCAGCTATACCAAACAATAATATTGAAGATGAAAAACAGTCAAATGAAATATTACCAGACAAATCAGCGCTTCAAAAAGATGCTGCACTAGATCAAACAAAAATTGATGCATTTAATGAAAATTCTTTAAGAATGCCTAAGATTAATACTGAAAAATATCATAGTACATTTGGTCGTAAGGTTGCTTTTATATATTTTTCTCATAATCGTGAATCTTTTTTGCCCTATTTTAAAGATGGAACAACTCCCAATAAAGCTTATCACTCAAAGTTAAATGTATCACTTATAGGTAAAAGATTAGGAAAATCATTGAAACGTAATGGTATATGGAATATGGTTAATGATGTGGATGTAATAAAAATGCTGAATAAACGAAATCTAAATTTTGGTAGTTCCTATCAAATGTCTAGAGAGATTGTTTTAAATGAAATGAGAATAAATCGCGACTTAGAAATGACGTTTGATATTCACCGCGATGCATTACCAAGAAATTTATCTACAGTAAATATAAACGGGAATTCATTTGCTAAGATTTCATTTGTAATTGGAAGTGCACATGACAATTACAAGGAGAATATTAAATTTACGAAAGGTATTAACGAAGTAATTGAAAAAAATTATCCAGGTCTTTCAAGAGGAGTCATCATAAAAGATAAGAAACAAGGGAATGGCGTGTATAATCAGGATTTATTAGCTAATAGTGTAATTATTGAAGTAGGTGGGATAGAGAATAATTTAGAAGAACTTTATCGAACTGCAGATGTACTAGGTATTGCTATTAGTCAATATTACTGGGGAAACTTACATAAGTAACATATTTTTTAATTTATTTTAAAAACACCCGCGGCTGAGCTATCTTAAGCCGCGGGTTTCATAATTTTTTAATATAATTCGAGAGAAAGATTTCAATTTAAAACTTTATTATTTTATTTAATCTTTTTTTGATTGTTATTCTTAAATACTACAAAAAGCATGTAGATTCATTAGAGAGTGTCTCGAAAATTTTTCTAATGCGTCCCCCACAATTAGCTACACCAAAAGAAGATATGTTGCCTTTTTAATAGAGGCAAGGGAAAGAGGAGTAGAACATATTGTTTTTGTTTCTTTGCTTTACAATGACTAAACTAGGGCACGATTATTTAAAAATGATTGCGTCTATTTCAAATTTATGTCCATTTAATGGTATTACCTCAAAATTATTTCGTCTGTTACTCATGAAGGGGGTATCAGAGTGAATTTTTCAAAAGACTTGCTTCGACTTAGTATTTTATTGATTTTTTTGGTTGGTTGTAATAATGACGACATAAGTAGTTCCATCAGTAATCCAACTCCAAAAGAATATCTAAAGAACGGCAATGCTGATATTTTTCTACTTGATGGGTATGTGTTTTCAAATGCACAAGATGTTGAATGGGTAAAAGAATTGAAATATGAATTAGGCGAGCAGGTAGGCGAGATAACAAAGCAAGCAAATAAGGCATCCAAATTTGAAAGCGGAACAGCGAATAAATTGCCCATTGGAACAAAGATATTTAAAACAGATACACCAGCATATATCGCAATTGTTAATGGAGAAGAGATACCATATTTAAAAATGGTTGAAGGCTAGTACCTTATTCAACCACTAGGGGCTTATCTTCAAATGAAATCCGCCAAATTGGATTTCAAGTAGCAAAAAAATGCAATCTTGATAAAGTTTATGCAGTAGATTGGAATGATCATTTAGATGGTATTCCCGATTTTGAAAAATTGGCAGAGGATAATCAATCAGATATTTTCGATGAGGTTGTAAAAATAGGACAAGAAATGACCATCCAACCTGAAGAATATTATCAACACCACTCGTTAAAAGAATATTTACTTTGGCATAATGATCATCTTCACTTACTTTTATGAAATCCCTCCTGAATTTTTGACTTTCAGGAGGGACTTTTATTGAAAAATGGGAAAATGAGGATTAGTGACAAACCTTTTCAAACCAAATATAATTTCCTTAGTTTACAAAAGGAGAACAGATAACTTTGAATACACAAGAAATATTGCCTAAAGATTTGATTTACCATAAAGAGAAAATTTATTTTTGGATTGTTTGTCTAATTAGTGTCATTTCTTACATCTTTTTCTGTTTGTCTATTATCGGATTGCCTATTATTTTGGTATTATTCTTGCTGTCTTTTTTGCTGCATGGAATGGCAATCGGACGAATTCGGACGAATGCAGTCAAGCTGTCCATCGCCCAATTTCCAGAAATTTATTCTAAAGTAGAAGAGCTATGCCGGAAAATGGAACTCAAAAGGGTTCCGGATGTGTATGTTATGCAGTCAGGTGGGGTGCTGAATGCTTTTGCAACCCGCTTTTTTGGAAAGAATATGGTCATCGTTTATTCGGAGATATTTGATTTGATTGAAAATGAATTGGAGGATGAGCTTTATTTTATCCTGGCACATGAGCTGGCACATATTAAACGAAACCATATTGGAAAGATGGCGTTTATCCTGCCTTCCATGTGGATACCTGGTGTAGCAGAGACCTACTTGCGTGCCTGTGAATACACTTGTGACCGATATGCGGCTTACTATAGCGGCAATTTGCCATCATCAAAAAACAGCTTGATGATGCTAGCCATCGGAAAAAAACTATTTTATCGGACTAACCAGTCGGAGTATATAAAGCAAATCAATCATGAAAAAGGATTCTTTATCTGGCTGAGCGAATTTATCTCGACGCATCCACCACTTCCTAAACGGATTCATGCTCTCCAGACGTATTTTAAGGAGACGGATTCTCCCATTATTCTTCCGAAAAGGAATAATTGGGTATATGGTTTCATTGCTTTAATCGGATTCGGAATGTTTTTTGGCGGTCTTTATTATGGACTGAGTGCCATGAATCCCTTTACTCCTTTTGAGGAGTTTGAGAATGAATCTGTAGAAGTAGTATCCGACACTCCTCCAATTATCCAAGCTGTCATCAATAGAGATCAGGAAATGGCAGAGAAATTGGCCAAAGCTCATGAAGACATTGATCTTGAGGACTATAACGGTTACACAGCAATGGATTGGGCTATAAAAGCAGGGGATAGTGAAATGGTAAAAATCCTGCTTGAAAACGGTGCAAATCCAAATAATGAATCAGGTTATATGATGACACCACTGATGACAGCTGCTACAAAAGGACGGGCAGACATCATTAAAACTCTTCATTCAGCGGGAGCAGAGGTTAATTTTCAAGATTCAGAGAGCAGCATGACCGCATTAATGTATGCAGCACAAGGGGAAAGTGAAGAGACAATTAAAGTTTTGCTTCAGCTAGGTGCAGATCCAAATCTTATGGACTACTCAAATATGACCGCATATATGTATGCAATTGAAATGGGTCATGAGAATATTGCAAAATTATTAGAACCTAGAAGATGAAATGCCCAATTATGAATGTATCCTTGGAATAAGGGTTGCTATAGTAACTTAATCTACTTTCATAAAAGAGCGAATAGAACAAGCGTGTTTTGAAAAAGGATTGATCAAAACACGCTTGTTCTGTTTTTGATTGAATCATCCTTTAAAATACCTAAACAATAATTCTTCTATAGCGGCATAAATTTCTTTTTTAAATTGCATTTGAAGAAATTCTGTAATATTAAATACATCAATAGATTCCTTATCAAATTCCCAGTTTCCCAGTACCATTTCAGCTAAATTCGTATATTGAAGATTCTGGAATTTTATTGGAAGATTATCATCAAGTCTCGTCAATTTGCTCTTCAATATAAAACTTGCAATAAAAATTAGCATGTTATTTGGGATTATCAAAGTCACAATTGATCAATGGTAGATGGAATGTAATATTGGAGAAATCATAATAGTCCTATGTTTTTGAGGAACAATATATTGGAAAATAATAAAAAGGATAAAAAGCGAGGTGTTTTATGAAAAAGGTTGCAATGTTTTTCCTATGTCTTCTTATATTATATCTTCCATCACAAGCTTTTGCTCAACGTAAAATACCTATTTTAATATATCATTCGATTGACGAATTTAAAGGGCAGGGTTCTAAGGAGTTATATGTAACACCAAAGAGTTTCGAGAAACAAATGATTTATCTAAGAGACCATGGCTACACATTATTAACTTTTGATCGATGGCAAGACATTTATAAAGTAAACAAACCCATTTTCATTACCTTTGATGATGGGTATAAAAACAATTTGAATGCATTTGGTATCTTTCAAAAACTGAAAAACGAACGTTTTAAACCAACTGGTACCATTTTTATTATTTCTGACTTTATCGGTCGCTCCAACCGATTATCGAAATCGGATTTAAAAATGATGGCTGATTCGGGGATTATCTCAATTCAATCTCATACTGCTACACATCCTGATTTGACGAAAATAAAAAATTATGAATATGAACTGAAAGGGTCCAAAGAAAAAATTCAAAAAATAACGGGCAAACCAGTTAATGCTCTTGCGTATCCATACGGAAATTTTAGTAACAAGGTCGTAGCAGAAACGAAGAAATACTTTATGTTTGGACTTACGACAACTCCTGAACTATTTTCTGAGAAGGGCATAAAAGACGAATTCTATCTTTTACCACGGATCTATATCAAGTATTCAACTACTCTTGATGACTTTGCAAAGATCGTTAACGGAGAATGAAGACGGTTACTATAAAAAAGAAGGGGATCAAACAACTGATTTAAAACCTGAAATTAAACTGTACAAGTATATGAGCTTAAAGCAGTTTATGTCATTTGTTGAGCAAAAGAAGTTATTTAACGAAAGTAAAGAATGGGGAAGATACTTGGGAAGCCCCAGAAAGTAGTTTTCCGACTATGAGTTTTAAGAAAAATTGAATACTATGGTAATGATAGTATGATGTTCGTGAAAAAATGTACTTAAACAATCGAAGTAGGATAATTTTATAAAAAATATATTAAAAAAGGGGGAAATGACTAACGTTGTTTTTAGAAGAAGAGATTTATGGAATGTTGAATTGGGGATTTGGAATTGTAATGGCAACACAATTAATTTTTTTTGTTGTTCTTTGGATGAATCGTAAATTTGATATACTTTCATTTGTTTACCTTAAAATTTACTTAGTCTTATTCACATTTGCGGGATATAACCTATTGATATCAATAAATACGTTTGAATATCCAACGGGCATGGGTTCAGAAAAGGCTTCATTTAATATAGCAATCGCAGGTATCTTATGGACTTTTAGTATTTTGTTTTTATTACTAAGCATATTTCGACTTGTAAGAACCCGAAAGTAGTTTCTTCTCCAACAAACCAATAAGTAACACTGCAGAAGGATTTTATGCAGTGTTACTTATATAACTTGATAAATAGAATATGAAATGAAAGGTAAGTTTAATAATAATCTGAGTTTTATTTAGTGATATTGGGTAATTATGGAAAGTGTGATCTGAAGAAAATAGAGGAATTATTGTATACAACTTTGCTTCAAAATATGGTATGTACACAAATTTCGTTCACACGATGTAATTTATGTATACAGGTTTGATTCACAATAACAGACAGAAAACATTGACCTGTATAGATTATTTATCAAAAATTTACTTATGTATACAACTTGGATTCCAATATGTATAAAACTTTGTTTCAACGTACAATTCCATATGAAAAACATGTAGTTCATGAATTTTTTTAGTTCGTCTCACTATCTTAAGTATACTTTTAAATTGAGACAGAAAGTGTTATTCGAAATTCAACTTCCTATAATATATATTATGTAAACTAGAAAAATGAAATAAAAAAACAGGACAACCTGATACGTCTCCTCTTGTTTGGAGACAATCCTTTTTTCTAACTTATAATATTTAATTCCTTCTTCAACAATCGCGCCCTATAATGGAATAACTAGAACATGATCTTAATCTTAATCTTAATTGTAGAAGGAAAAATATCCATAAAAATGTTAAATTAGCGATTACTGCTACAGTGTGCTATACTTAGTCTACCATTTGTACTATTACTGATTGTGTTTCATGATTGTTGCACATGCCCTATTCATTTATTGAATAGGGCTTTCATTTTGTTGATAAAGTCTCTTGTTCTGTATATTATCTTAAATTGGCAATCCTACTGTCCCTAAATACAGATAAAAGCAATTTAAGCAAATAAAAAAACAGACCCTTCATTTAGGGTCTGTTATCTGCTATTTTTAAGCTTTTTGAACGTTTGTAGCTTGTGGGCCACGCTGTCCTTGTTCAACTTCAAACGTTACACTTTGACCTTCGTCTAAAGATTTGAAACCTTCGCTTTGGATTGCTGAGAAATGTACGAATACGTCTTCTCCTGCTTCACGCTCGATGAATCCAAAACCTTTTTCTGCATTAAACCACTTAACTTTACCTTGTTCCATAATTGTTGCCTCCTCGTGTGGATCTCCACACATTGTGTTACTATCCTTGCTCAAATACCTTAGACGAAAAACAAAATCTATTCTCAATCTGAAAAAAGAACAAAAATAATTCTTCTTAAGAATAACAGACATATCATGAAATAGCAAATAGTATATCTCTCATTTCTGATGAAGGTATTTCTTTATCAAATGTTAATGTTATTGAAGAAAATGGTCCGATACAAAAGAACACCTTCTTCAAGAATGGAGCCCTTTTCTTGAAGAAACAAAAATTTTTTTGTGGTAATGCTGAAGAATAGAACAGGTTTCAAAAAAACAATGGACTATTCTATGTCGTGACATGACTATTGGAACAGCCCATTGATGTTATAATGTCTTCCAAGGCTAAATTCAGCTCAGACCGTTCGGATGTCTCTTCAAATATTCTGCTCTTGCTCCATTTAACAACTCCATCAATACCATAATATCTTCCTCAGTTGAATCGTAGTTCGTAATGCAAGCTCGCAGTACTGGAACCTTGTTTATTTCGTATACTGAAATCCATGCCTGCCCTGAACGTAATATCTCTTGACATATAAATGATGCGAAATTCGATTGGATCTTTGATTGAATATTGAAATCAGTAAAGCATACAACAGGCAATATGGTATCATTGACAACCTTCCAGTTAGAGCATGCAAGCTCCCTGCGTAACCGATTGCCCATCTCTGTCTGGTGCTGCACCATGCTGCGATAGCCTTCCCAACCAGCAGTTACAAGTGATAAATACACTTTCAAACCGATAAACCTTCGCGACCATTGAATCGAATGGGTGAACGGATCAATTACATCCAGATCAACCCCTTCTTTCGGCATATAATCTGCCGTGATGCTGAAAGTTCTATGTAAGATGTCCTTATGCCGTGTAATATAAATTCCCGCCCCCATCGGGACAGACATCCACTTGTGCGCATCGAAGGTAATGGAGTCAGCTCGGTCAATACCATGAAGTAGATCAAGCATTTCTGGTGCAAACACGGAGGCTCCACCGTACGCAGCATCCACATGCAGCCACAGTTGCTCACGTTCAGCCAAGTTTGCGATTTCATTAATGGGATCAATCGCTCCGGCGCCGGTCGTTCCACCCGTCGCAATGATGAGAAAAGGAGTGTATCCAGCAGCGCGATCCACTTGAATCTGATGATGAAGCGCAGGAACATCTATATGCATTTCAGAGTCCGTCGTAATAATACGAAGGGAATCTGTACCTAGTCCGCAGGAACGCGCTGCCTTTACCAGAGAATGGTGGCTTTCAGCAGAAGCGTACATGACAGGATGCGTGGGGAGTGACCTCAGCCCTTCTTTGGCATAAGATGGGAAATAATGCACTAGTGCGGTCAGTACGGCCGTCAAATTTGCTTCCGCTCCCCCCGTTGTAAATGTCCCATCTGCTGCCTCTGCTGAATAACCGAATTTTGAAGCTATCTCTTTCAATACATAGTTCTCTATTTCGACCGCTACAGGCGCATGGCTCCAGGCTGCAAGCTGCGGATTGAATGCTGCAGTAATCGTATCCGCCATAATTCCCATGAAGTTGGGCCGCGGATTATACAGACCGAAATATCGCGGGTGTGGCGTATGTACCTGGTATTGCCTTAACCCCTCCAAGATATGATAAATCGCCTCGCGTGCGCTGACGGGATGCTCAAAAGATATTCTACGTACATATTCTGCAACCTCATCCACACTGAGTTCAGGTGAAACACGAACCCCGCGTATGTGCGTCATATAATCATTGATTTGCTCCAACAGGTAGGTTCCAATGTGCATGCGTTCATCCGTATCAAGATTAAGAATTGAATTATGCTTCAGCATGTGGAAAATGCATCTCCCTTCATTTTGTAAAAATTCCATTGCTAATTCAGATTATACATTAGCAGAACTCGGGTGGTATGCATCTTCGAATAAAACCGCAATATTTCGAAACAATCTCTCTCCACTTGGCGATGCTGTTGGCGCTCGCCAGCGACGGCAGCCGAAATGAATAATAACACCACCGAAATAGTTCAAGAATGCTTATTATACTTATCGTTATATTGAATGCTACACAAAAAAATGACATTTTATTGGCAGGCAAAAGAATCCCCTCGTTCACTTATTAAACTCTTCTTCCCTATAGTATAATTGTAATCTTTTACAAAAATCACACTAGCATTACCTTATTTATTCGATTCTTCTTGGGATTCTTCCTCCATTAAATGGCCCGTTTGTTGAACAAATGTAAAACATGTTCCTCAACTATGCTGCTGCGATAATTTAATAAAAAGGTGATCCTTCATATTTGAAGAATCACCACTCTTTATATATCTCTTTAAAAATTTCTAAATTTCAAACTTATGATTGATTAAATTAGGAGCAACCTTGTAGTTTTCGTAGCTAGGTCATACTTAATTGTCTATAAAAAGTAAAAGGGAACAAATCATGGGTCATATTTGAGTTGTTTAATATTAATAATTTTACATTTAATAATCAATGTTTCAAATGACTTTAGGTCACGACTTAGTTGTCTGAGAACAGATATATACTATCTGTTCTTTAAATAGCTGTTTTTATTAAAGTTTTTTCCACGTTCCTCCCCCTTTTTATCTTTTTCTTTACTTTACCACAAAAATCCATTTTATTATTGTGCTAACCTGCCCCTTTAGTGAAAAAGCGACTGTTCTTGTTGAACAATCGCCCCCGTTAGTTGAATAAGAAAAAGCTACCAACTCGCTATTTAAAGAAAGAGTTATTATCTTTTATAACAAGTTTTAACTTATAAATTTTTTCTTTATAGGTCCCATTATTATCAAGTATATTCCTTTACTTATGTCTTCAAAAATCAATTAACTTCTTTTATTACTTTTGAATTCAGAGTAAATATTAAGGAAATGACCACGATTAAGATTCCACATAAAAGCATAATGTTTGAGCGAGCTTTTATTGAATTAAATATACTGTGTTTGAGTAGGCTAATAAATAGAGATTTCCTTGAAATAATTAATATCACACTCCTACTGAAACCGCTTTCACAAAATTGTTAAGCAAAGTCTCAGAAAAATTATTCTAAGACCCTAAATAAATACCGTTCCAAACATACCTGGCATCTAAAATTTTATTTTGGCAGGCGTTCTTTAATTAACTCTGCAAAATATTCCGCTCCAATTGTTAGTATCTTATCATTATAGTCATAGCGTGAGTTATGAAGTGGAACATTGCCTATTCCTTCAGAATCATCACCATTTCCTATAAATACAAAACACCCAGGAATATTCTGTAAAAACGTACCAAAATCTTCAGAAGCCATCCACTGTTGACAATTTCCATCCACATTATTTTCACCAACAACATTTCGGGCTGCTCTTACCGCAATATCAACACACTTTTCCGAGTTAACCGTTGGTGCGAATTCATGGGTATATTCAAATTGACATTCTGCCCCATTTATTTTACAAATTCCCTCACTAATCGTTTGCATCCTTTCTTCTAGCAACTTTGATACCTCTTGAGTATAACTTCTAGTATCCCCTTTAATCAGTACATTCGTAGGAATCGCATTGTGAATCCCATCTGTAATAAATTCAGTACATGAAATCACAGCAGGAACACTTGGGTCCATATTACGGGATATAATGGTCTGCAAAGCAAGGACAATTTCAGACGCAATAACGATTGGATCTTTCCCCATATGAGGACTTGAAGCATGTGAGCCTTGCCCCTTAATACGGATCACAAAGTTATCCTCACTTCCCATAATTCCACCCACACGAGTTGAAATTGAACCTGCAGGCATACCTGGCCTATTGTGCATTCCATAAATCTCATCCATTGGGAAACGTTCAAAAAGTCCATCTTTTATCATCGCAGAAGCGCCTTTACCAGGTTCCTCTGCAGGTTGAAAAATAAATCTAACTGTTCCGCTAAAATTTTTACGCTCTGTTAATAACTTGGCTGCCCCCAATACTGTGGCCATATGTCCATCATGACCACACGCATGCATTTTGCCCGGATTCTGGGAGGTGTATGGATGTTGCCCCACCTCTGTTAAGTTAATAGCATCTATATCTGATCGAATACCGATAATACCTTCCCCATCGCCCACTGTAAGATTAGCAACGATTCCAGTACCACCAATATTTCTGTGAACCTCTAATCCCATATCTTTTAGTACTTTAGCAAGAAATTCAGAAGTATTTTTTTCTTCAAAAGCGCTTTCAGGATGCGAATGAAGATAATGCCTCCACTCAGTAAGCTGTTTTTCAAAATTTTCGTTACTCATATTAATCTCAATCCCTCATAAATTACTTTTGATTAATTTTTCATGGAAAGGGGTGCAACATGCTAAGGCGAGACATGTCAGAAGCAGCCCTCTCCTTAAAAAATTTATTATACAGATGGATATGCACCATCCCATACTACTTTTCTATAATTATCTGGATCAGTGTCACCTTCTGTGCTGATAATAAGTATTTTTGAGTCTTTATTTAAATTTAAAATTTCAGCTATTTCTTTTAAACCGTTTTCATCTAAAATTAGGCTCAAAATACCCAGACCTACTGCACCAGATTCTCCAGATATAACTTTAGGATCTCCTTTTAATGGATGACCAAGTATTCTCATTGCTCTTGCTGCTACATAATCTGGACAGGATATATACATATCTGAATATTCTCTTAAAATTTTCCAACCAACAGTGCTAGGCTCTCCACAAGCAAGTCCTGCCATTATAGTTGGCATAAAACCTGTTACTGCATGAGGCTTTCTATCATTTGCTTTAGCAGATTTATATATACATGCTGCATCATTTGGCTCAACGATAACAGTTGTTGGTCTATCTTTGCCAAATTTGGAGGCTAAATATCCTTGTACAGTTCCTGCAAAAGAACCAACACCTGCTTGAAGGAATACATGAGTAGGCATATCTTTTCCATTAGCCTTAATCTGGTCAAATGCTTCATCAACAAGTGTTACATATCCCTGCATAATCCATGTTGGAATTTTTTCATAACCTTCCCAAGCACTATCCTGTATCAATACTCCATTATATTCATCTGCATATTTACTAGCTAATCTGACAGCATCATCATAGTTTAAATCAGTTATAGAAGCTTCTGCTCCTTCTTTTCTAATATTGTTTAATCTTATTTCCGAAGACCCTTTTGGCATAAATACTACTGATTTTTGTCCCAGATGGTTTGCAGCCCAGGCAATTCCTCTTCCATGATTTCCATCAGTTGCTGTTACAAAAGTAATATCTCCAAGTTTCTCTTTTACTTCTTTACTTCTTAGTTTTTCAAAAGAAAGCTCTGAAATATCGACGTTTAATTTTTCTGCTAGATATTTACCAACGGCATAGGAACCACCTAATACTTTAAAAGCATTAAGTCCAAATCTATAAGATTCATCTTTCACCCATATATTGCTAACTCCTAATTGTTTAGACAACTGATCTAAGCTGTGAAGTGGAGTTACTCTATATTCTGGAAAACTTTTATGAAAAATTCTTACCTTTTCAACTACTTCACTATTAATAAATTCTACAGATGCTTTCTCTGTATCTGTTTTTCTAGCATTTTCATTTACAATATATTTAATTTCTGTTAAATCTCTCATTTTTACACCTCCTAAATAAAGCGTTCTATTCTAAAATTGCCATGACCTCAATTTCTACACCCGCATCTTTAGGTAACCTAGATACCTCGACACAACATCTAGCAGGATAATTTTCTATAAAAAATTCTCCATATACTTCATTTACCTCAGAAAAATTGGATAAATCTTTTAAAAATACTGTTACTTTTACAACATCTTCTAAAGAAGATCCAGCTGCCTCTAAAATTTCTTTTACATTATTTAAAGATTGTTTTGTTTGTTCTTTTATATCCTCTGGTATTTCTCCAGTTTGAGGATTTACAGGAAGTTGACCTGAAACAAAAATAGATTGATCCTTTTTAATTGCTTGAGAATATGGTCCTATTGCTCCAGGTGCATTTTTTGTTGAAATTACTTCTTTAACCATTAATATATTCCTCCTTGTGTTTTCTTCATGTGTCTATCTAAAAGATATGCTTTTCATAAGTATCATCCTTGCAAACACTTACATTTCTTTATATAACCGTGCCATTCTAATTAAATAGGAAAGATACCTCAAATTCTTAAGCCATGCTTTTTTTATTTACCTCGACAGATTATTACTGATTACCTGCAAGAGTGCTAACTACGTCAAGTAATACATTGGTTCCATCTACCAAATCGGTATCTTTTGTATACTCCTTAGGATTATGACTAATACCATCTATACTTGGAACGAAAATCATAGCTGTAGGGCATATACGAGCCATCATTTGAGCATCATGTCCCGCGCCAGATGTCATTCGTCTTGATTGGAGTCCGTGTTTACTAACAACTTGCTCTATCAGTTTAACGATTGTTTCATCAAAAGAAACTGGGTTGAAACGTACTAGTTGTTCTGATTTAATTTGTACTTCTTTGGATGCAGCTAGTTCTTTAAGGTATTTTGCAAGTGCTTGCTCTTCCTCTTGCAATCTCTGCTCACTTGGGTCACGCAAATCAACAGTAAATGTTGCCGAAGATGGAACGACATTAACAGCATTTGGCTTAAAACTAATTGTTCCAACTGTTGCAACAGTTTGCCCATTAGAAGCGTCTGCACGATCGCGTAAATATGTTATTACTCGAGCCGCCTCAAGTCCTGCATCACGTCGCATATCAGTTGGTGTAGTACCAGCGTGATTTGCAACGCCTTCAATCGTAATGCGCTGCCAAGAAATGCCTTGAAGATTCTCAACAGCACCAATTGGAATACCCATTTTATCAAGAATTGGACCTTGTTCTATATGAAGCTCAATGTAAGCGTGTGGCTTTAAAAACCCAGGCTCCTTCGTACCAGCATATCCAATACGTTCGAGTTCCTCGCCTAATAGTGTGCCATCCGTACCTACTGATTTAAGCGCATCATCAACTGAGAGCCCGCTAACATACACAAGGGATCCCATCATGTCGGGCTGATAGCGCACTCCCTCCTCATTGGTAAATGCTACGACTGCAATTGGACGAGTTGGAATAAAAGCTTTCTCCTGCAAAGTGTTTATTACTTCAAGCCCAGAAAGTACTCCATAGCATCCGTCATACATACCCGCGTTAATGACTGTGTCGATGTGTGAACCCAGTAAAATTGGTGCTTCATTTCTATTTTCAGTACCATACCAAATACCAAAGATATTACCGATTCTGTCGATTTCGACTTCCAATCCAGCTTCCTTCATCCAAGTGACTAATTGGTCACGTCCAGCTTTATCTGCATCTGAAGCAGCTAATCTCGTTCGTTTGTTGTCATTACCCAGACCAATTCGGCCAAGTTCTTGAATGCGGTTAAGTAGGCGTTCAGAGTTGATTGATAGTTTTAAATTAGTAACTGTCATGTTCATTCCCCCTTTTTAAAAGGTAAAGAAAAATTTGTTAAACATAAAGTAAATCAGCTGATTTATAGTAAATCACATTTATAAAAATGTAATTATAATGTTATAATAGTTTATTAATTGTTCAGAAAATACTAATATTGAATATAAAAATATAAAAATATTGAGGTGCTCACCATGCAAATAAAAAACTTCCTGATTGATGAAAGTTTAAAAGAGCTAACTAAACATCATACAGTTGTATTGCCAATTGCATGTTATCAAACCACCATTACTCAAAATATACATGGCTATATTCCACTTCATTGGCATGACGAAATTCAATTTGTGTTGATCGTGAAAGGGGAAGCAATTTTTCAAATTAATGAAGATTGGATAGTGGTTCGAGAAGGTGATGGACTGTTTATTAATAGTGGACGCCTGCACATGGCACAGGAAAAAGATCAGTCGGGTTGTGTCTATATTTGCTTAAACCTCTCTCCTTATTTTGTTATATCACAAGAACTTTATACTACATATGTAAAGCCTTATATTCAAGCGACTAATTTACCTTACCTATATGTAGATGCAAATGAGATTTGGGGGAAAAATATTTTAGATGCAATTTTAGAAATCTATCAAAGTATTGAGCAAAAGCCCCAATACTATGAAATCGATATAACCATGCAACTAACATTAATTTGGAAAAACTTAATCGATAATGGTTTTAAACTAGAATATGTTCAGACAGAAGTATTAAAGAGTAAAAGAATGAAGGAAATGTTAAGTTGGATACATCAGCATTATGCAGAAAAAATTATGTTAGAAGATATTGCTAGGGCTGGTCAGCTGAGCCGTTCTGAATGCTGTCGGTATTTCAAGCGCTTTTTAAAATGTACACCATTAAATTATGTTATAGATTATCGTATTCAAAAGAGCTTATATCTACTGCAGCAAGGTGATTCTACTATTACTGAAGTTGCCTATCAAGTTGGTTTTAATAGTACAAGCTATTTTATTAAAGAATTTAGAAATTCCATGAACATGACTCCCTTAGCATACAAAAAAAATAAAATGCATAAGGACGAAGCTGGTTTTGTCTACTAAATGTTCATGAATGCTACCAATCCGTCCTTCAGGAAGAATCCTTGCATCTTTAAAGAATTTCCAGCAATTGAATCAATATGTATGACCCGGAGATTGCAGGTTTTGGTTGAACACCGATAACAGGCCCCGTTTCCCGAAAGCAGCTAAAATCATTTTTCACCGAATGACAGAAGAACAAACCAGAAAACGGTGGGGAAATGAAGCACTAAAGGAGAAAAAGAAAGGCATCGTAAAGAAGGAACTATTCTAAAAAATCTGATGGTTAAAATAAAGGTTTGATTTGATGGTAAAAAAATAAATGGTTAGAACAACCCCTACTTGCTCCAAATAAAACCGAAATCGCAAAAGAAATATATTGTTCTTCCCCACAGGAAGGGTATTTTATATTTTTAAGAAAAAGTTTTGTTAAACACAACAGTTATTCTAAGTGAAAACATTCATAAACTATTTTTTTCATAAATATCCAAATCAACCACCTAGTGTTATTCAAGAATCTGACCCAATTGTTGAACAAAGTACAAACGCACTCTAGAACTATCCTGCCCCGATAGTTCTTTAAGGGTAGTTTTTCACTTTAATGCGAATGTATGATAATGCTAAGAATTGTATTTTCAAAAGGCCGCCAATTGGCAGCCCTTTGAAGTTTAAACTAACTCTAAGATTTCTTTGAAATTATTCACTACAAAATCAGCTTGTTTTAATTCATCTTCTTGAGCAAAGTCAAAGTTCACACCAACGGCAATAAGTTCATTATCCTTAGCAGCAGTTATATCTGAAGAACGATCTCCGACAACGTAACCTTTTCCAATTTGATTTTTACTTTTCACCATTTGTACTAAATCAGACTTATGCCCAGATTTAATCAGTTGGATACTATATGTATTTTGAATAAATCTATCCAAATTATAAGTTTCTACAATTGCTTGTAAATATTCTATCTGTCCATTGCTGGAAATAAATAAAGGATACTTTTTACTTAACTCATTTAATGTTCTCTCCACATCAGCATATAATGCACCTTTTTGTGCTTGAATTAGTTCAATAAGCTTTTTATGAAAAATCTCATTGCTCTTTACTCGTATTTCTAGTGAGTGGTTTGGGCAAAGTGTTTCCCATACCACTGGTAGAGGGACACCCATAATTCCCCTATATTGCTCAATCGGTGTTTTTGTATCCCATAAACTTTTTTTCGTAGTACATCAAATGTTTCTTCTAGGGCAGGATCTAAAATTAAATTTGTTTGAAATAAGGTTCCATCCATATCAAAAATAATTGCTTTACTCATTGAAAATTCCCCCTCCCTCTATCTCTCAGTAAAACATAATATAATTTTTAAAAAGCGCTGCCATAGAGACAGCTCCAATCTTAAGCTAACGCTACCCGTTAGTTTAAGTGAAATTCTTCACAATCTTTTGCACATTAGTCAAATAGAAAGGACGTCGCCACAGCGACCATTAATTTTAAATAAGCTAATTTTCTGACTCCGCAGGAGCTATATCGTTCCCTTGATCTTGCCATAACCTAATACTTTCCCTTGGCCGATTGACTAGCTGTCTTAGCTTCTTGCCGGAAAGGTTTGAGTGTCCTACCGGCCGGAAGCTTATTCGGGTTGCAGTGTTTTACGATTCGGAAGGTAAAAGGGAAAAATAATTAAAAAGACCTCTCAGATTTCTGAGAGATCTTAGACTAACATTTTTAGGTTAATTATAGGTCTTTTACGATGAGTATTAACATAGCATTATTAAAATTTTAAAGATATAAATGTTTGTCAAGCTAACTATTTTTAACCTCTTTTATATATTCCCATGTTTGACCTTTATCTTTTGATTGATAAAGTGCACTACTATTACCATTATAGTCTCCATCTGAACCTTGTCCTATCAACAGATTAAAAACTCCATCTTCTTCATAAGGCATACCTGGAGAATCAAAAGGGCTTATAGATTGTCCATTATCTAATTTCACTTTATGAGGTGTAAAATTTACCTTCTTAAATGAAGTACCTCCGTCATCCGTACGATATAATGCTCCTTCATTACCTGAGGGATTGACTGCTCCTAAAAATCCAAGTTTGTCATCCAAAAAAACTAATCCTGAGGCACTTCCGATTGTCCCGCTAAATGGGTCATTATTTATAACAGTCCATGTTTTTTCCCCATCCATGGTCTTGCTTAGTGAATAAAACGTACTTCCTAATGCTTTATCCGTAACATTTAGTTTAAATCCGACTTCTTTAGATAGATAAAATTGTTCCTTAGTATTCTTTAATTCATTTTTCTTCTCATTAGAATTTGCTTGATTTTGAGTAGTAGATGGCTTACTCCAATTCGGATCACCTATTAAGTTATATCTTGCAGGGGTAATCATTTTTTCCTTCCCAGGGATGAATATTGATACCGTATATCCAATTATCTCTGAAGTTGCAACTTCCGGACTATACTCTTTTCCGTCCTTATCAATATTAATGATTCCATTTGTATTATATCCCCAGTTTCTTTTTCCATAATAAACCAACCCATACTGATTTTCGTTCCACTTACTAACTTTTTGTTTAATCGGAATAATACTAACTGTTTTAACTAAAGGCTCTACCAACTTATCGACATTATAAGTGGGCCCAGCATAACCATTTAATATTAAAGTAATATTTTTTGATTTATTTTTATCAAAAGTTATTAGGTAACTCTCTTCTTTTCCATCTTCATTTTTCCCATATACAAATGTATCAAATGATGTAATTGTTCCATCTGAATTAAATTTAAGGGAAAAATTATTTACCATATATAATTCTTGGGGCAAAGTATGATCTTTATTTATATCTTCAAAAATACCTTTTAAACCATAATTATATATATTGTTATGTTCAAATTTAACTGACCTTTCATTTTTTAATCGTTCTATATACCATGCAAGTTTACCGCCGTAATTTGTTGCACTTTTATAAATGTTCACTCCATATAATAATGTAATTGCAACAAAGATGATAATCGAAATATATTTCCATGACTTCAAATTAGTTAAATTTTTTAATTTATGTTCACTTTCTTTTATCATTTTAATTGTAGTAAACAA
Source organism: Cytobacillus solani (assembly GCF_006704205.1). Lineage (NCBI taxonomy): Bacteria > Bacillati > Bacillota > Bacilli > Caryophanales > Bacillaceae > Cytobacillus > Cytobacillus solani. Next base: position 4,530,185 of record NZ_CP041305.1, on the reverse strand, counting down.
AATGATCGATAATAATAAGACTATGCTTAATAATAAAATATATAGATTATTATTCATTCTTCCATACTTGCATATTGAAGCTAACTCATGTCCAAAAATCCAGTATCCAATTATGAAGATTGGATTTGTTAATAATGAAATAAGTACTCTTTTTACATTTCCCCTAAATATGTAGATCACCCCTATTTCATCTTATTTATCTATATTGAGTATACTTTGTTTTACTAGATTTTTGCATGATTCGTGATTATCATGTTATACATGAAGGTCAATAATACCCGTGTTTATATAAAAAAGCCCCTTAAAAATAGTCTTAACTACATAAATTGGAAACAGGAAAAAAGGCCGGTTTCTAACCTTTTAAGCCCAAAAGAGTATCACGGCTTCACCGTGAAGTAGCTCCCAGGAATGTGATGTTACTAAATAATCGCTCTTTAAACATTTTTCTTATTCAACTATACTCCCCCTTTACTTCAATAAGAAAAGGCATATCTCCTTCGTAGAGAAATGCCACCTTTAGAACAATAACAACAGGTGATGATTGTTGTTGAAGCAGCACACACTTTCCTTTAGATAAAAAATTTATGAGGTAGAGCCATATTGCAAAGCAGAAACGGTATTAACTTCAAGCAAAAAAAAAGAGGAGAGTATTTCTCTCCTAGTTACTGAGGTTCATGTCCGTTTATTGGCGAACCAGTTGAAGTATGTTCATTTACCCAATCAAGAGACACCTTCGAAACGGCTGACCAATTAGGGATTTGGTTGCTATGCTGCTCTACCCAACTCATACAATATTGTGGGTCTATGCTCTTTTCTTGGCAATGTGCTAAGAAAGACTGAATGTTTTCCTCAGTACAGTTTTCCCATGAACCACACGTTTCACCCCAAATACGCTCCATCTCCTGTTTAATATCATTTACCATATCTGAATCCTCCTTGATTAAATCTAACAAAATAAGTTTGTCCAAGGAGAAGAAAAATATTTACAGAAGAGGTTCGACGTAGACCGAAACAGTTCGATTAGGAGATTAATTTCATAATTCGTTTATTATCTGCTTTTTAATGTAGCCTGCTCCCGTTAATACAACAAGAAAAAGCTGCCCTCATGACAGCTTTGATCTTCAACTATTGCACCCGTTAGCCTAACAATCATTTTTCAGATATAGGCATATATTTTGTAAAATAAGCACCTAAAATCAACAAAACAACAGTAATTGACCAATTCAATAACCCCATAAAATTAAACCAATAGGCTAAAAGATTTGTTATACCAATAAGATAAAAACAAATTGGAGTTAAAGCACTTTTTATCCCTGTTATACCTGCCTTCTTTCTTTTTTGAACCACAAGAGTTATGGAAAAAACAAGTGCAAGTATTAATATTATAGATAAAATAATCGGTACTATTTTAACTCCCCCTCTTTATAGAAATATATACCATATTTCTTTTTTCTAAATTAACGTTTCATAACTAATTTAGTTTCATTTCTTACTGCATTACTCGTTAGCATAAGTACATCGTTTCACAAACCCACACCAATATTAACATAAAACCCCATTTTAATTTAGAAGTGTTATTCAATTAAATGGTCCTTTTCATAAAGAAAGATGACTTTCCTTATTTCAGAAAAGCGCCCGATCGTAATATAAGTTTAACCAGTTTTTACTGGTTGAATTTTTTTTATTTAGTTTTATTATAGCGGTAGTCGGAGTAGAACGTAGCGCCCGTGGGACTTGATCCCGTCAGCAAAACTGTTCATTCCCTACTTGTATAAGCATGTTTCAGGCTGGTTGGGACAATGATCCCGTTTAACAAGCGAACCTATGATAGTACAAGCAGATCTAGGGACAACCGACTAATCTTAATTTCTAAGGAGGAGATGATGATGAATCCAGTAGTAGGTCTTGATGTTTCTAAAGGGGAAAGTCGGGTACAAGCATTCTTGGATAAGGGTCAACCTTTTCGTAAAAGTTTTAGTGTAAAACATACAGTCGAGGGCTTTGAGAATTTATTAGGGCTTCTTAAAAGAGATTGAAAGAGTAGCTGATGGTAAGCAACCTTCGGTTATCTTAGAATCAACAGGACATTACCACTCTCCTGTTATTCAATTTTTAGAGGAACAGCAATATGTTTATATTATTGTGAATCCCCTTATCTATCATCGAGCAAGGAGCACAAGTTTAAGAAAGGTAAAAACAGACGCTGTCGATGCCTATCTTCTTTGTGAACTATACTACAAAGAAGAAATTGAACCGTATAAGAAAAGAGGTATTCAACTCTTAAACCTTCGTAATCTTACAAGGCAACAAGAGACAATTTCAAGTATCTCTACACAAACCAAGGTACAGCTTCTAACAGTGTTAGATCAGGTATTTCCTGAATATAGAGGTGTCTTTGGTAATTTATATTCAAAAGTCTCTTTACAGACTCTCTCCTTATTTCCTACTTCTGAACATGTACTAAATACTACTGAATCCGTATTAACTGACAAGATTGTATCGTTATGTACCAGACGTTCAGAAAAGTGGGCAAAAGAAAAAGCACAAAAGCTTATTGAGGTTGCACTACGAAATCCTTTTCAAACCAATTTGTATGAAAGCCATATTTTTAACCTAAAGATGTTAATTACTATCGTTCTTCAATATCAAGAGCATCTATCAAAACTAGAAACAGAAATAGATGCCCTCGCTAAAGAAATTGAAGAATATAAGATTATCCAGTCTATCCCTGGTATCGGAGAAAAGATTGCGGCAACAATCATTTACGAAGTTGGAGAAATAGATCGGTTTAATCACCCTAAAAAGTTAGTTGCCTTTGCAGGAATAGATCCTAGTGTTTACTCTTCTGGAAGGTTCACAGCGACAAACAATCGCATAACGAAAAGAGGATCTAGAAGGTTAAGGCAAGCTTTATATATGGCTGTGTACTGTGGAATTCGAGATGCCCGTAAACAAAAAACGAGCGATACCGTTATTCCTCGAAACAAAAAATTAAGAGAGTTTTACGATAAAAAACGCGATGAAGGTAAACCCTATAGAGTAGCGATAATTGCTTGTGTTAATAAGCTTTTACACTTGATTTATACACTTTTAAAGAACAAAACCATCTTCCAAGAGTTAGCTTAAAAACTATATTTAACAACATAAAACAAAACCTTCCAATAATGAAAATCAGGAAGGTTATTTGGCATACTCATCTTTAGTATATCATCTAATTTTTCATTTTTTTATTGAAAAATGTTGACAACTATTGGCTGGTTTTGTTGAATATATTGACGGGGCTTTTTTAAAAACAACTTTACTGTTATTAAATCGACTTTATTATGATTTAAACAACTTTATTTTCATGAAACATTAAGAAAAAAGGCACTCAGCATATTCAGTATTTTTGTTTCATTTTTCAACATATTAAGTAAAATTGTGTCAATTAAAATGACACGAATTTACTGAATAAAATAGAAAAAAACCTTATTTCTAAGGCTTTTTGGTTTAAGTATTCTTGTGTCGTTCGTCATCCCCTCTTGACGGTTGACATAAAAGTACCTACTACAGATATTTTAAGGATGTTACTTCCAAAGTGACTGTTGGATTTTTGTTTCACTGGCATGTACAAATGGCAGCAACTCCTAAAAATTTTTTCTCATAATTAAAGTAATGGGATAAGTCAAGTCGCCAGATTACATGAATTTTCTCCACAATGTTCTATTTTTTCTTGTCGAATCCTTTATCGACTAAGCACTAGTTTTGCTGAAAAATCAATTTTTATGAAATAAAGTAGGAATTACATTCAAAAAGAAAAAAATTCTAATGGAATAAAAAAGTGGTTAGTTCTAAATTGAACTAACCACTTTGAAATCATACTTAACAACAATTATTGACACCTAATAAAACCAATCCTGTACCCTCTGTGTTCTCTTCTTTATCTAAAGTTAATTCTTCGATTGTAGTTACATTTGAATCTATCGCTACTTTAATTCCGTTAATAGTAGTTACTGTATCAGATTCTAAAGGTGCATCTAAAGATAATGCAAATTGCGGTCCACAGCAACCAGCTACTGAGTAAAGGCGAATCCCTTCTGCATCATTCTGACTTAATACATTTTCTAATAATTGTTTAGCTCCGTCTGTAATTTTCATTTGTTTCTCCTCCTAAATTTTTTCTATGCATTTTGAAATATTCTTTTCAAAGCTTCCTTCATCTCTGGTTTTATATTAATTTTTGGTCGTACTGTTTTAGCTTTTTCTTCTGCTTCTTCAATCTTGTTAGCCTTCCCTAAAGCTAAAAGTGTACCTATCGCAACGGTTCCAGTACGGTTACTGCCACCTTGACAGTGAAAATACACATTTTTACCTTCATTATATGCTTTTACTACCCGATCAATAGATTCCTTAACGGATTCATCTTAATGAGTTTCATCATCAACAATTGGGCTATGAACACGATTATATTTCAATTTATCTGTAGGTGCTTCTGCTCGTAAGTCAAAAATAATATCTACTTTTTCATTTTCCATCATACCTTCGACATCATCTGCACCCCCAATATAGATACGATCTTTAATTAATTCATGATAATTCTTAACTGTCATTTTTCATCCTCCAATTATATCTGATTGCCATGTACATAAAATCATACATATATCCCTTAGTCGATATAGTCCTTTAGCTTTTCGTACCCAACCTTTTCTTCATGTTGCCAAGGAATAATTGAGCATTTTTTAGCTAGTTTTTCGTTCACTTCATGAATCCACTCTATTTCTGCTATAGCTTTCCCTCTTAAAATAGGATCTATTGTATTTGTTGCATATAGACTTTGGTTAATTACCCACCATTTTGGTTCAATATTTGCCCGTCTGAGATCATCTTGCAATCGTGAGGCTTCTAACACAGGTGTTGCTTCAGCAAGCGTTACTATCACAACTGCAGTTTCTTTAGGATTGCGAATTCGAGGAAGCAATTTTAATACACTATCAGGTACATCTCCTGTTGATCTAGCAATTTCTTTACTGTAAGACTGAGCTGCATCTAACAACAGTAAGGTATGTCCCGTTGGTGCTGTGTCAATAACGACAATTTCATTTTCAGTTTTTGCTACTACTTCTGCAAATGCTCGGAAGACTGCTATTTCCTCCGTACATGGAGAATTAAGATCTTCCTCTAAATATGCAAGCCCCTCTTCGTCTAAGTCTTTACTTGCGTTTGCTAAAACATCAGCTTTATATTTTTCAACTTCTACTTTTGGATTAATGCTGCTGATCGTTAAGTTTTGATTCAGTTCATCACTTTGGAATTGGTGACTTAGGTGTGCAGCAGGATCCGTTGTAGTTAAATGTACCTTATGCCCTGTTTCAACCAAACCAATCGCAATCGCGGAAGCAACAGTTGTTTTTCCTACTCCCCCTTTTCCCATTGAAAAGATTAGTCTTGTATGATCAGAGGAGACATCATTAATGACTCCATTCAACCGTGGAAGGTTATCAGTTTCATTTTCAAAGGACAACTCCATTGAAGGAATAGAGTATTGCTTGAATAAATATCTTAGATTTTCCACCCCTGTTAGGGAATAGGATACAAACGGCAAAGAATAAATTTCGTTCTGCTTTAAATTTTCCGGAATCTGTTTTAATGAATTTCTTTGTCGATGATAAAAGGCAGAAGATACTTCATCCTCTTTTAAATATGACTGAAGAAGCCCATTGACGATAAGTATTTGACTTTTTATACCGATTTCTTTCAGTTCCATTGATGCTCTGTCAGCTTCAACTAGGGACGAAACATCTGGCCTTGTTACTAGTAGTAAAGTGGTCATGCTAGGTTCAGACAAAACTTCTACTGATTTTGAATAAAGATTTTTTTTATCTGCTAAACCAGATAATGGACCTAAACATGAAGCACCATGTGTGCTTTCTTCTAGAAACCCATTCCAAGCTGTTGGAAGCTGTAAAAGTCTTAATGTATGACCTGTTGGAGCCGTATCAAAGATAATATGATCATACTGTTCAATTATTTCAGGATTTGTAAGCAAATTTGTAAATTCATCAAATGCTGCAATCTCAACTGTACAAGCACCTGATAATTGTTCTTCCATTGTAGCCACAACCGATTCAGGAAGTTTTCCACGATATGGTCCGACAACTTTCTCACGATACGCTCTTGCTGCAGCTTCCGGATCTAAATTACTCGCAAATAAATTTTCAACTCCAGGTACTTCTTTTGGTGAGTTTGTTAGCTCTAGACCAAAAACATCTTGTAAATTAGAGGCTGGATCTGTGCTAATCAGCAACACCTTTTTTCCACTATCAGCTAGTGCCACAGCTGTTGCACAAGCCGTTGACGTTTTTCCTACTCCCCCTTTTCCAGTTAAAAATAGAAAGGGCGTATTAACTACATTCTTTGGATGGAAAGCTTGAAACATGATTTCCCCTCCCTTCTTATTTCAGTGAGTTTATATCAATAGAAACACGAGCTTTTGGTTTTTCTCTTAGTTCCTCTGGTGTTACATTAAACCATTCTGCAAATTCTTCATTTGAAGGATAACTCCCCACTCTAGCAACCTGATTGTCCACTAAGATAATTGGTAAGGCATCAGGCCCTTTTTCATGTAAAACATTATTCACTTCACTGTTTTCAGCAAATTTACCAGGATCATTTGTTAGTTGGTATCGTTTAATATCAAAGCCTTTTTCCTTTAATGAATAAATGGCTGATGCCACTCTCGTTAACTCCGGATCTACACTGGGACCGCAAACACCTGTAGAACAACACATTGCTGGGTCAAAAATTTCAACTTTTTTCATATTAAATCCTCCTATAATATCAAATAAGCATATGCTTATATTTATTTTAAAAGAAAACCAAGAGATACCTCTTGGTTATTTATTTGTTTATTTTCCTGTTTCAGCAAACCTCTTGATTCTTTCGCCAACTTCATCACGGACACGTTGGAAAAATACCCATTTTTCCTCTTCTGTGCCTTCTGCTTTTGCTGGGTCATCAAAGCCCCAGTGTTCACGTTTTACTTGAGGTGGTGTAATCGGACACTTATCAGCTGCATCCCCACATAATGTAACCACTAAATCAGCGTTATTTAATATTTTAGGATCAATTATGTCGGATGTTTGATTGGAAATATCAATATCAACTTCTTTCATTGCTTTAACTGCATTCGGATTTAAACCGTGTGCTTCGATTCCTGCACTGTATACATCCCAATCCTCACCTAAGTACTTCTTTGACCATCCTTCTGCCATTTGGCTTCTGCAAGAGTTTCCAGTACATAAAAAGTAGATTGTTTTTTTAGACATAAAGTATTTCTCCTTTATTATTTAGTGAATAATCAACAACCATATATATAGGCCAACTAATGTAATAAATAGTGTTGGAATGGTTAGAACAATACCTGTTTTGAAGTAGGTTCCCCAAGATATTTTAACCCCTTTTTGGGATAAAACATGAAGCCATAATAATGTTGCTAGAGAGCCAATAGGTGTAATTTTAGGTCCTAAATCTGAACCAATAACATTCGCATATATTAGAGCTTCGCGAATGACCCCAGTTGTACTTGTATCAGCAATCGCCAGAGCATCAATCATAACAGTTGGCATATTGTTCATAATTGAAGAAAGAATAGCTGCAATGAATCCCATTCCTACTGTTGCAACAAATAAACCTTTGTCTGCAGTTACTTGAATTAGGTCGGCTAAGATGTTAGTCAGACCAACGTTTCTTAATCCATAAACAACAACATACATACCAATTGAGAAAAAGACGATCGCCCAAGGTGCCCCTTTGATAACAGTGCGAGTATTTACTGCTTGACTTCTTCTTGCCATGATAAGGAAAAAGATTGCTACGATGCTAGCGATAATAGATACTGGAATACCTGTAAATTCACTAGCAAAATAACCAACTAGCAGAATCCCTAACACGATCCAAGATAACCGAAACATATTTTTGTCCCGAATAGCTTCCACAGGTTTTTTCAACTGTGACATATCGTAATTCTTTGGTATGCTTTTACGGAAATAGAGAAAGAGAACCAAAATACTTGCTGCCAATGAAAAGAAATTAGGAATTATCATTCTTGAAGCAAACTCCGCAAATCCTATCCCAAAGAAATCTGCAGACACAATATTTACTAAGTTACTAACTACTAGTGGAAGCGAGGTTGTATCCGCAATAAATCCACTTGCGATAATAAATGGAAAAACCATTTTTTCATTGAACTTTAGATTTCGAACCATCGCTAAAACAATAGGAGTCAATATCAGTGCAGCTCCATCATTCGCAAAGAATGCTGCCACTAATGCTCCAAGTACAGAAACATAGACAAACATCCTTACTCCATTTCCTCTAGCAGCCCTTGCCATATGAAGAGCTGCCCACTCAAAGAATCCAATTTCATCAAGAATTAATGAAATAATGATGATAGCAATAAATGCTAACGTTGCATTCCACACAATAGATGTCACATCGATTACATCTTTAAAATCAACAACTCCAATAATTAAAGCGAGGATCGCTCCCCCACAAGCAGACCAACCAATGGATAATCCTTTAGGTTGCCAAATCACTAAAATAAGTGTGATTAAAAAAATCACTGATGCTAAAATAATTGATGACAATATGTTCCCCCCTATCACTCACAAGAGATGCGTAAACCCTGTTTTTCTAGTTCTTTTAATTTAAAATCCTGATTAGGAAGGTGTTGAAGAATATTTTGCACCAATGGATAATACTCACTTTCTTTATTTAAAGAATAGATAATCCATTGTCCTCTTCTCGTTTCTTTCACGATTCCTAAGTCTTTTAACTTTCTTAAATGTTGGCTAATTGCAGGCTGACTTGTTTTAAACATTTCAACAAATTCACAAACACAACAATCATGAGAGTCTAAAATTTTCACCATTGTTAGCCGAGTTTTATCGCCCAAAAGTTTTAGGATTGTCGAAGCATTTGTAATATTGATAAGCGTTTGTTGCATTAAAAGCACCTCCTATTCTTATTATAAACACATAATAATTTACTTATATTAAATATAGATGTGTACATTTAATTTAGTATTATAATGGAATCCTGTTACTATCCAATATAAATAATATTCAATAAACATATAACAATTTACTTATATAATAAAACACTTATGTATTTCCTGCAATTATTTTTTATAAAAACAATGTTGCTTTGAAATAAAGTTTGTTTAAAACCTGTTATTTATGGTAAATATAAAAAAATCCATTTTGATAAAAAATCAAAATGGACTCGATATTCAGCAGTTTTATTTTAATTTTTAATAAATCAAAAATTTACAATACTTTTCTCATTCTCCATACGGGATACTTCTCATTTTCAACGTATTCTTCTTTTATTTTGACCATTCCTGAAAGGCTATATAAATTTATAGCTATTTTATTATTAGAAGATACCCTCAAATGATATTCGGATATATTCATTGCCCTAAAAAATTTATCCGCATATCTTATCAAAACCTTGCCAAGACCTTTTCCACGATAATCTGGTATTAGATAGAGTAAATCTATATAACCAATTTCGATACCTTCGTGATCCGTAATACCAAGCCCCATTTGTCCCACTGGAATATTATCCTTTTCAATAACTAATTGACCAATAGGAAGTTTATTAACTCTTTCACTCACTCTATTTCAGTAAGCATTAAAATCAAAATTATCCGATGTTCCAACATTATTAATTTCGGTATCTTTCCTAAATCGAATAAGAGTATCCTTGTCATTTTCTAAATTCACTACACGAACATACAAATCCAGCCCATTGTTTTCAAAATCAATTAGTCCGATATTCATAACTTTTCACTTTCCTTCAATATTAGAAATTATTTTAAAGTATTCTGTGAAAAGTACCTAAATCCTTCTTCACCCTTACTCTTTAACGAAATTCCAAGAATGACTATTTAACTCCTTCTTTGTTCAACAATCTGGACCTATTGTGGAACAAGAATAAATCCTGCATATTCAACACAGAATTTTTAATCTAGGTGCAATTACTACATTTCACTCCTTCCCTTGGTAGCTTTTATGAAGATGGAGTACTTATCGTCCTATCGTAATATGGGGGTGAGCAATGATAAAAATGCTCCCTGTATAAAATGATTGGGTTGGCGCTGTCAGCTGTTTCGTTGGAGTTTCGGTTATGTTGTTTGCCCCCGTCATTAAATACTGCTGATGTAACTAGGGCTTTTATAAAAAAATCCCAATTTCTCTTTATAATTCATAGGTAAATTGGGATTTTTATGATGGTCATCCTTGTAATTCCTTATAGGCATTCAAAAATTGTTTGAACGTTTCTCGTCCCATATTTTCTTCTTGACTATTAAACAAGCGCTTAAATGTTTGCTCTTTCGCTTCATCCACAGAACATCCACAAGCATTCATAATTAATTTTATATATGAAATAAAGTATTCTTTCCCCAGAGTTCCTGCATGATTAATGGTCATTTTATTTTCCCCCATCACTCGATAATCTTTATTTTATATGATATAGGGAAACAATGAGTTTCCCTATATCAATTTAATTACATGACGTTGAATTATCACAACCAGATTTTTTCTCGTTAAAGTTTACACTACACACACCAGTTTCAGGTAAATCCAATTCCACTTTTTCTGCAGATTCAACATCCCCACTAAGATAGGCTACAATTGATCTTACCTGTTCGTATCCTGTCGCCATTAGAAATGTTGGAGCACGTCCATAGCTTTTCGCTCCAACTATATATAGATCTTTTTCGGGCTGGCGCAATTCCTTTTCTCCATGTGGCCGAACGGTTCCACAACTGTGGATATTCGGGTCGATAAGTGGAGCTAATGCTTCAACACTTTCCGTAGCTGAGTCAATTGCTATTCTAACTTCTCCTAAAATAGTTAAATCTGGTCGGCTCCCTGCATTTACAATTATCTCTTCAATCCCATTAAGAATGCTTTCCTCATTATCCTTATGTCCTTTAATCATTATTCCTTCCTGAGTTTTTCTTACCTCTTGGATTCTAAAAGGAGTAACTACCTTAATCTTCTGTTCATCTACTAAACTATGGATACGACTTCCTAATTCACCGCGTGCAGCTAATGCATCCTTTTCTTCTCTACCATACGCATCTTCAACACGCTTCCTTCTCATTATCCATATAATTTCCGTTTTATCATACGTCTCCTTAAGTTTTGCTAAATCCAATAACGCATTTATAGCTGAATGTCCACCTCCAACAACTGCAACACGTTTATTAGCATAACGTTTCTTTTCTTTTTCTAATATATTGGGGATTCCGTAAAATACTTGTTCATGGAGTGATTTTTCCTCATTAAGCCACACCCCACTTGAAGTAGCTGGATTTGGATTCCCCCAAGTTCCCGTTGCATCAATTACAGCTCTTGCCTCAAACGTTTTATATGTTCCATTAGATTCTGTATGAATAATAAAAGGGATATTTTCTCGATTAAGTGTTTTCATTTTATCTGTATCTTTTTTACCAATAGATACAACTTTAGTATTTAATTGAATATAAGGCTGAAATTCGCTAAGATTTGAAAGTGGTTCTAAATATTGTTCTACGAGTTCTTTCCCTGTTGGCAATTTTTCTAATTCTGGATGTGTCCAATTATTCTGTTCCAGTAAACTCTTTGCTACTTTATCAACGTTATAACGCCATGGTGAAAATAATCGGATATGGCCCCAAGTCAATATGTTTGCACCTACTTGACTGCCACTTTCTAATAAGATAAACGTCTGCCCCCGACTAACTAAATGAGCTGCAGCAGCCAAACCAACAGGACCGGCGCCAATAATAGCTACTGGTAGTTTTTCTTTTTCATTATTATTTTCTGACTTAGTGTTAAGGGATCTTTCTTGTGGAGCACAAAATCCGTTTACATTTACTAATAGATTATTTAAATTTGTCATTTTCCTTCTCCTCTTTTCTTTATGCTATATTTTATTTATGAGTTTCTATATAGGCTAACAGTTTTCTAACAACATAACGTGCATCAGAACCGACTCCTCTTAATGTTGCAGAAGCAAATGATCGTTGACCTTCTATTCCTACATAATAAAGTCCTGGAGTAGAGCTACTTACACCCCCTGCATGCATTGGGTTTCCTTCTGCGTCAAGAGCCTCCACTTCCAATAAATACGGAAAATTACTTCGGTATCCAGTTGCAAATATGACCGTATCCACCGGTTCTTTTGTTCCATCTGCCCAAATCACTCCTTCTGAATAAAAAGAAGTAAACATTTGCTTCTGATCCGGTTTTCCATTATCTAATGGTTCTTTAAAATTTCCTGAATCAATAACTGAATCTGAAGTAGGTACCGTTTTGCCGAACTTCCAAAATGGAAAAGTATCAAAACCAATAATTCTAAGCCAAAAATGCAAGTCTCTACCTAATATTTTTTGACTAACTATTTTGACCGGGTGACGTACAGCTAACGTAGTATTACTTACATCTGCCAATTCAATTGCAATTTGTACTGCAGAATTTCTACTACCCACCACTACAACCCTTTGATTAGTAAAAGCTTCTGGTGTTAGGTAATCTGCTGAATGTATGGTTCTTCCCATAAATAACTCCTGTCCCTTTATAGAAGGAGTAAATGGATTATTGAATGATCCTGTCGCATTTATGATTGTTTTAGATTTATACTTACTACCTGATGCTGTTTGTATCGTAAACACATGGTTTTCTTGTACTACAGATATTACCTTCGAATTCTTTACTATGGGTAAATTAAAATATTTTTGATAATCTTCAAGATAGCTAATAACTTCTGACTTTGTCGGGTAACGTTCAGGCTCCCCTGGAATTTTCATACCCGGTAAAGATGAAAATCGTGCTGGCGAAAACAATTTGAGACTGTCATAATACTTTGGCCATGAACCAGCAGCCCTTTCTTCTGATTCTAATATCAAAAATTGCAATTTACTTTTTTGTAAATGATAGCCCGTAGCAAGACCGGCCTGTCCTCCACCAATTACAATCGCATCCCAAATTTTATTCATTTGATCCTCCTTGAAATTTATTTGCAAATTACAAGTATTTATTTTGAGGTTTTCACCTCAATGGAATAGTGCAACAATTGCTTGTTTTTACCATTGCATCATTTAATAACTTAATAGACCGAATTACTGTCTCTTTCTCAAACTCATTCATGTGAGAAAATACATCATTCAAGTAAGTATTCATTTGCTGATCAATCGTTGTCGCGACAAACTTCCCTTCAGTTGTAAGTGATAGGATATAGACTCTTTTATCTTCCGGGAGTGGCGTCTTTTTTACCAAATTCATTTTAACTAATGATTGGACTTGGCGGCTAAAGGTGGTAATATCTGTTCCTAATAATTCTGCAATTTGCTGCATTGATGGATTATGCTGATTATCGATCTCATAAAGAATATGGCTATGGATGATTGAAATATCAAAGCCCCCAACACTGCAACAATTTTTATCTAACAAGCCAAACCGTCGTGTCATGATCTGAAACATTTCACGGAGATTTCCCACTATTTTTCACCTCTTTTGTATTCAAACAACAATGAGTTGTAATAAATATCAAATTCTATTGGAAAGAAAAACACGAGCAAATTCAGGTAAGTTTACCCCATTTCCACTCGTGTCAGGGTAAGCTATTTACTAATTATCTAAATTTAATTACTTAACTGCTGTTATTATTGCAGAAAGAATATACTCTTCCACATTATGATCTGGTGCCCACTCTTTGATGAATTCTTTTGATTCATCTTTTGGAATAATAGCTATATTCTTAAAGCCAGCCTGATTGATTAGATCAGCAAGATTATCAACCGTAGATGCTCCTGAGATGCATCCTGAATACAATTGGATATCAGCTTGTAGTTTTTCTGGTAACTCAGTTGTCATAACAACATCGGAAATTGCCAATCGACCACCTTCTTTTAAAACACGATATGCCTCATTAAATACTCTTTTTTTGTTTGGTGATAAATTGATAACACAGTTTGAAATAATCACATCCACGGAGGAGTCAGCAACTGGCAGGTTTTCTATTTCTCCTAATCGAAATTCCACATTATTAAATTGACTTTTCTCAGCATTGTTTCTAGACTTGGTAATCATTTCTGGAGTCATATCGACACCAATTACCCTACCTTTATCCCCTACTTTTGGTGAGGCCAGGAAGCAGTCAAAACCTCCGCCACTACCAAGGTCAAGAACAGTTTCCCCTTCTTTTAATTCTGCAATTGCTTGAGGGTTTCCACAACCTAATCCCATGTTAGCTCCGTTTGGAATATTTTTTAATTCTTCTGTCGTGTAGCCCATTTTTTTGGAAATTTCTTCAATAGAAATGTTTTGATTTTCTTCTGGTGTGCAGCAACTCGGTGCACAACAATTATCATTACTAACTACTCTTAATGCAATCTCTTTATAATTTTGACGAACATTATTACGAATTTTATCGTTTTGCACTTCACTCATAATAAACCCACCCTTTAATAAATTTTATCTAAATTGTATTAATCGCTGTTATTTTAGTAAGCACTTCTATTTTTTATAGTAACTAATTGTAAATTGCAACTATTAATCAAACCAATAACTTTTCCATGGCCATTACATCTACATATTTCCCATCAAGTATTCCTTGGTTTTCAAATATACCAACTTCACGATACCCTTTTTTATGATACAAACTTTGCCCCAACTGGTTAAATGGAAATGTGAAGAGCACTATTTTATGAAAATCATTTTCTTTAGCACATTCCTCAATTGCTGTTAGTAGTAATTTTCCAATGCCTTTTCCCCTGTATTCTCTTGCAACGTATACAGACAAATCTGCTACACCTGCAAATGCACACCTATTATTATATTGGTTTAGCGATGACCAGCCGATAATATTCCCCTCTTGCTCAGCTACAAGTACTTTGAAGCGACCTTTATGGTTGTTAAACCATTCTTGCATGTATGATAAATCCTTTGTTTCCGTTTCTAAAGTTGCGATTCTGTCTTCAATACCCTCGTTATAAATGTTAAGTATAGAACCGATATCCTTTATAAATGCATCCCTGATTATAGTCATCCAATCCCCCTAACTAGTGCAAAATTTTCTTTTTGCTTATAAAAAATATACATTAATAATTTGCAATTTGCAAGTATTGTTTTTAGATAATTCGATAAAAATGAAAATGTGTAAATATGAATTTAGAAGTGTGAATAAGGAAGTTTTATAGGTATCTTTAAATTTCAAGTATTTTTATGCTAATAATTCTTAATATAATTTGCTAACAGGAGTATACGCAAAGAAAGAATTAATTAATATGTTTTGGTTAAGACTTTGAATAAAGATAAACCTGTTAAATTAATATCTTTCTTTTATTAGCAAGTTTGTAGGTACTTTTATGTCATTTCATATAATAGTAGGTACTTTTGTGTCACTCGTCAACGGTTGACATAAAAGTACCTACGATAAGTACGGCTATATCAGCGCTTTAATTAGTGTAAACGGTCGGCGTCCCGAGCGACATCAAAAGGATCCTTTTATCTTTATTCCTTAAAATTTAATGCTACATAAAAAAAAAGACCAGATACACACTTTTAAATGTGAATCTGGTTATAAATTTTGAAGACTTAAAACTGCTGCAACTGGTGTTTTGAACACTTTATTAGCACCTAGCACAATAATGAATTCTAAACTCTAAATATAAAAGCACATTCACAGATAACCATTTCTTTGAGTGTAACCCTCTTCTTTTATTTAAACAAATTGCTAGATTTCTCATAAACTAAACAATTTTAAAAGCCCTCTAGGTATAAGTTGCTTTTCAAACTAAAAACTATATTTTGCTAACATTTCTCCCCATGGAGCCATTCCTACTTCTTCAAAACCTACACTTGCATATAGTCTTCTACCCTGTTCATTTTCAGGTTGGTAGCCAAGCCATATGACGTCCGTGCAATCATCTCTACTCCCAATGTCTTCTATAATTAGCTTCATTGCGTTCTTTCCATATCCATGTCCTTGAAAACGCTCATCAATCATAAATCTATATATCCAGTAGTTTTGATCGTCTGAATCTATCCCATACATTGCGAAACCTATTAGCTTCTCTTCACAATAAATTGATTTAATCTCTAGCTGTGGAGAAAATTTACTTTCTGCAATTGAATATAAATTTGAAGCGATAAAACCTTGCTGCTCCTGCTTTAACTTCAGGTTTATACACTCTTCCCAATTATTTTGGTCAATCAATCTTAAACTAATCAAATTTAAATCCCCCAATTCATATTCACATCATTTTTCATTCCTAATACCAATATTATTTATTAAAACCTTCCCCTGCTTCGTTAAATTAAAATGAAAATGTATTTTTGCTAATTTCAAAGAATCAAACTGAGGATTCACGTCCTTAAAATCATTTAATAAAAAAGCGTAATGCTGAAATACCGGTTCTGTAATATTGCCTATATTAGAAAAAGGTCTTTTCAGCAATCTCCCCTTTACTGCTGGTGGTAATTTGGAAATATGATGAAGAGGCAGACTTGCTTTTTCACCGTCGCTATCTTCTAAAGTGATTGTAAAATCAATTAGCTTTTCTTTTTTCACTGCCTTTCCATCATTTGCAAGAGAAAATACTATAGAATCATTTTTCTGTAACTCAATCCCTTTATCAGGCAGTGTCACTGTGTAAGATGCCGGAGGGGAGTCATTTGATTCCCAACCTAAATGCACAGCACTGTAATCAGCCTCTTTTAATTTCATTTTGACTTTTTCTTCTTTCCATTCCTTTAAATTTTCACCTGACAGTTTGCCGCCTGGGACAGTGGTTGTGTTTAGATCAATATCTTCGTTATACGCAGCAATTAAAGATGTTTGTGAATCGTAATAATTATTGATATACAGCGTGTCAGGAAGCCACTCTTTAGCATAACCTAAATCTTTAAATACTTCTTTGTATTGTTTCTTTTCTTTCAACGTACTATCTAGAAAAGCCGATATCAATACTTTAGCGATGGTTTCTTGCTGATCGCGCGGCATAATTTGTTTTAGATTAAAGAGTTGGTTAGCTGTTCCAGCTCCATCGCGTCGTCCCCATTCTTCATTAAATTGTCCATGATTAGCTCCATAAATATAGACGGAAGCATTCATATAATCTTCCTTATTAGTGTAGGAAATCCGGTTTTGCTGATTAGTGCTGTCAAAGCTGTTTACATCCATATCATGCGCCCCTTGCAGTGCCAAATAATTTACGTTTTTTAACGGAATGGGTTTTCCAGCAGGTAAATATAGACCATCTATTCCAGCAATAGAAATGAGTGAGCGGATAGAGAAGTTATAATCAAATTGAATATTTCCGTTATTAGGCGGGTGTTGCATTTCGTTAAAAGCAGCTGCAATCGCAATAGCTTCTCCACCTCTGGAATGCCCGATCAATGCAATTTGTTCCATATCCACCTTTTGATAAAATAGATTATTTTTAGTACTATTCCATTCTTTCCACGTCTGTAAATGTTCCAGTAATAATAAACCTCTCGCTGGACTCTCATTCACTAGTGGACTGACCAAAAACAAATCATTGTAAGGTGAAGCGTTTAGAAAATTCTCATCTATAGATACGACTATATAGCCTCTGCTCGCAAGAAGGTTCCCTAAATATTCGTAACCTGTATCAGAGTAATCAGTCATTAAATGGTTTCCATGAACAATCATTACTAAAGGAAAATCTCCTTTTCCTTCTGGGTACCATACATGCCCATTTAACGGCATTGTATCAGGTCCAAAACCAAGTGTTCTAGTGCGAATAGAAGACCACTTTTCTACATAATCGCTAGCATCTACTGTTTTAGTTAATAGAGAGTTTTTTTGGTTAAATTCTTCCCGATAAGTATTTGGACTACCGTAAGTGAGCTTCATAACTGGATAGCTGCCTGGTTTCGCTGGATTATTAAGCAAGGCCTTGTCATACCGATTCGATGTTTTCAGCTTCTTTAATACAACTTCTGGAGTGGTCGCTTCCCCAGGGTGAATCAGCCAAAAACTCCATACGCCTATGCCGATAGTCAACATAAATAAACAAGTGAGGACGCTAACTTTTTTAATTCTTTTTGCATTTCTATAACTGCCCTTTAACCATTTGTATAGTAGTGCACCCCATAAGGAAACGGCAACCGCTACTATTAGAATAAATGGGATAGCTAAATTTAAAGGGCCGAAAAAGCAGAACAAGAGAAATATAAGTGAACTAAACAGTACCCATATATAACGGCTAGGAATTTTTTTGACTCCATATAATAAGAGAGTGATAACCCCACTTAAGAGTGCTACGAATAAAATAAATATAAGTATTCCAATAGTGAAGTCTAATAAACTGCGCTGATCTAATAAAAACTTTCCTTGAATCAAAATAAGTAGAAATGCGAAAGTACCTATAGAAATGGCTGCACCTTTCCAGCCAAATGACAATGGCTCAATACGCTTTCGTTTTGCATATAACTCTCTAACAAAATATGTGAGTTTCTTTTTTAATACTTCCAATTTTCATCCCCCTACCTACAATCTTTTAAAAAACACTCTATTGTAGGTTACAGGATAACTCTTTCTACTTGCTTTCATCTGTCTTTCAATAATCTTACATTTATGCATGTATATTTAGAAAAATAAATTAGTTGGATGCTAGAGCATGTTTTGGCAAGAAAAGTATGAAATTTGTCCCGCCATTCGATGTCAGCGTAATATTTCCACCGTGTTTTTCGATAACTTGTTTGGCAATCGCAAGTCCTAACCCTGTACCACCATCGCTCTTGCGCGACTGATCCCCGCGAACAAAAGCATCAAATATGTTATCTTTAATAGCTAGTGGAATGCCCACCCCGTCATCTTGAATATAAATTTTAACGCCTTTTACCGTTGTCGAAAGCTTCAATTGCACGGTTGTACCTTGTGGATTATATTTTAATGCATTCGAGAGAATGTTAGATATAGCTCTGTATAACCATGTATAGTTAAATGGAAAATTGATTTCGCCTTTAGGGATATCAAATTGAAAGATAAATTTTTTTTCTGCAAATACTTCGTAATATTCTGCAGCGATTTCTCTTGTGAATTCGGCTATATCATCTATTTGAAAGTTAAAAGGATACTGAGGGCTATCCAGTTTAGATAAAGCAAAAATGTCGTCAATAAGTATTGATAGAAGCTCTGCTTTATCAGAGATTAAACGTAAAATTCGCTGCCGTCGGTCGTCTTCATTAATTAGCCCTAATTCCATCGCTTCGATATAACCTCTAATTGTGGTAATCGGTGTCTTTAGATCATGAGAGAGGTCCACAAGCATACGTTGCTTGTTTTCCTCTAGGTGTTGCTTTTCCTTTTTCATTCGTTCTAGTTTTTCTGCCATGGTGTTAAAATCGTCTTGGATTTGGGCAAGTTCATAACTTGCTTTAAATTTTAGTCGTTTATTGTATTGACCACGAGCAATGTCTTGGATGCCATCTGCAATTGAACGAAGTGGCGTGGTAAGCCTGGATGCCGTCCATTTTCCAAAAATATATACAGCAATCGTCAATAAAGAGAGAAAGAGAAGAAGAGTCTGCAAGAGCATTTTGTAAAAGTCCTGTTCGTGGTTTTGATTATCCTGACCATCCATAGTGTTAACCGTTTCAGATAGAACTGTATCGTTTTCATGGGTAATGTCCGCAAAATAATTAAGAATCTGCTCATTTAATAAAAACAATGAAAAGGCAGCAATAAGAGCAATTATAATAAAGAAATAACTATATGTAATAATTAACATCCGCTGAAGGCGATTCTTTGATTTCATGGAATCAGCTCATCTTTCTTGGCAAACCGATAACCAAGTCCGCGAATGGTTTTTATATATACCGGTTTCCTAGGACATTTTTCAATCTTTTCACGAATTCTGCTGATTTGAACCATTATTGCATTGTCATCTGCGATATAATACTCATCCCATGCACGTTCAAAAATTTGTTTTTTTGTAAAGACCCGTCCCGGTTCACTCATCAAGAGTTTTAACAGTTCATATTCTCGAGCACTGAGTGGAATCGGTTTGTCTTTGATATATAATACACATTCGCTGTGGGACAAAAGTAAATGCCCTAACTTCAGGTGAGAGGGCTGTTGAGCAGAAAATGAGTCATTAAATTCATAAAACCTCCGTAACTGGGCTTGAATTCTAGCAATTACTTCTAAAGGACTAAATGGTTTAGAAATATAATCATCTGCTCCTAATTTCAATCCTGTTATTTTATCGAAGTCTTGGCTTTTGGCTGATAGTAAAATAACAGGGATTTTATATTCTTGACGGATCATTTGCAGCAATTGGTAACCATCGATGTTTGGCATCATTATATCAATAATAGCAAGGTCAATCGCGTGATTTTTCAACTCATCGAAAGCTGTTTTGCCATCTAACGCTTCTAATGTAATATATCCTTCCGCTTTTAAGTAAAGTTTTAACAAGTCTACAATATCAGGATCATCATCAACTATCATTATCGTTTTGACCATAGTCTATCCTCCTTCACATTTCATTTAATGGATTCTATTTCTCAATCTTCAATTCCTTTTAGATGTGTGTATTGTAAGATAAATGAAAGATTAGTAGATATCTGAACTGAACATTTTTTTTAAAATTACCCAAAATTGAATTTCAATTCACCATCAACCCGCTACGCCACAAAATTGACATTATAATTAAGGGCGGACTCCCTTCTATGCCAGTTTTAGTCATACAAGCGTTCTAGCAATCCTATCTCATAACCCTTTGCTACTGCTCCAACCCTCGTCTTCACATCAAGTTTTCGGTTAATAGCAGCCATATGATATTCTACCGTGCGCTGGCTCATCGCTAACTCCCTAGCAATTTCCTTATTTGTCTTCTCCAGTGCGACTCGCTTTAGTACTTTCTTCTCTGTCGGTGTCAATTGGTCAGCTCTCGGTAATATAGTCATTTTCTCCGGTACAATCCGCAGCCCAAGCATACTCTGCCGGATGGCGTTTATAATTTGTGGATAGGTCGCCTGTTTAGATAAATAAGCGTGAATTCCTATCTCATACGCTTTATGCACATACTCATCGTAGACATAACCTGACAGCACGATCAACTTGATTGCCATATCGTAAGTCCTCTTTATTTCTACTGCCAAGTCGAACCCCGTCATACCTGGCATTGAAATATCAATAATGGCGACGTCCGGCTTCAGAGCACCGATACGTTTAAGCAACACGTGCGGTTCATTGAATGTCCCTACGACCAGCATATCCTGCTCACGCTCCAGCCGATTCTTCAATCCCTCCATGACAAGCGGATGATCATCTAGTAATAACACCTTGATTGGTTGCTCCATATTTTGCTTCACCTCCCTGTTTCGGCAGCCTAATGCGCACAATCGTTCCACGTTCAGCTTCTGAATCAATTTCGATGTCTCCTCCAAATTGGGCGATTTGACTGCTGATCGTGACAAGTCCGAATCCTTGAGAATCGGACCGAATCCCGCTCACATTTGCTGGATCGAATCCAATGCCGTTATCGATAATTTGTCCGTAGAACGCATCATCCATCTCCCATAACCGAATCTCTAGCTTCTGTGCCCTCGCATGCTTGACCGTATTATTAGCAAGTTCACGCACAATGCGAAATAGCGTCATCTTGTATAACGAAGGCAACGTAACGGGCAGTTTGTTTTCCAATTTGATAGCAGGGCCTCCATTCTCCTTAACTGTGCGTGCGAGCCAGAGCAGCGCTGCATCTAGCCCTGCCTGATCGATGATGTGCGGGTATAAATGATCACACAGCATTCGGATATCGCGTTGCGTATCATACAAACATTTCAACCAGACGGCAGTCAACTGCTTGTCACTTTGTTCGGTATCGTGTAATTCTTCTAAATCGCGTGCAAGAAAGATTAGGTTCTGCAAAACATGATCATGCAAGTAATATGACATTCGAACCCGCTCTGCCTGCTGTGCCTCAAGCATTTTGAATTCCGTGGTTTCCTTTGGTAACCCACTTTTCGCTTCTCGTAAATCGTCGAGTAGGGCAGCACCCATTAGTAGACGGACGGTTTCCAGCCTTACTTTGTCGATTAAGCCGAGCTCTTCTGGTGTAAAGGATGTATTATTCTTTTTTGAACCAAGTCCCAAATAGCCAATGACCATTCCGTCTGGCTGCACAAGACCCATCACTTGTGCAAAAACACTCAGGTCGGATTGACGGAAATGGGTTAACTCCCGCATCTCGACAAATGGCCCTGTTCCATAGAAAATTGGTTCACTTCCCCGCTTCCAAGCGAAGCAAAGTCCCTCAATGTCTGTCACACTATGGACAAGCTCTGTTGGCATTCGTAGTAGATCACGGCTATTTCGATGCTCGGCGAACCTTATCGACATCTCCAAGCGCTGTCGTTCCAGACGATTTTCCCGTTTCTCCCGCTGCCGTTTGAAGTTATCAAGGCCGATTCGATGCAGCCATGTCAGGCCAACGAACGCGCCACACAATGTAAGTGTTAGCAAAGATGCACTAGAACGGATAAGAGCCGCAATCAGGATTGTCGCAAGCCCAACATACAAACCATGAATAACTAAACTGGGAAGATAGAAGCGGATGTCGAGCAGCTTTTGTCTAGTCCACAGCCATAGTATGGAAGCAGGAAGGATAACGAGACCGGCCAATGTCATATCTGGCAACGCTATGTATTCCCCCCATAGCAGGTCGGGGAGTGCATACAGAAACAGGTAGGGCATCAGGCCAAATGTCAACGCGGTAACAAATGTCAGCAACCGGTTTTTTTCAGCTCGATCCATCCCGCGCCAATATACGATAGCAATTACTAATATGGCAAGTAATGTACCAATCAGAGCTGCATTAAGAGCGCTTCGGGTCCACCCTGGGATGTCCCCCAGCGAGAAAACCAGTAAAGCGTATACGGCGAATAAGGAAGCCAATACCCTGTAGGCAGCCATCACTAAACCAATCCACCCTGGGACCGTACGAAACACGAAGGCAACGAAGAAGGCAAACAGCAGGTAAGGCAACCAACTTGCAACGACAGGCAACATCAGTCCAGTTAGCACCATCTCTGTCGAATAGACCGATAGCAGCGTCGCCGCCATGAATACGTTTAATGCATAAAAGCGGCGCACCATATAGGACTCAGGCTTGTTCCGATAAGCAGCCAGTCCGATAACGAGTAGCGACAGTTCCGCGCAGGCTGCAAACAAACTCTTATACAAATCTGGCATTCCTGCGTCGATGCTCAATTCGAAGCGACTCAAACCCTCACGCTCAAATTCAAGTGCCCCCAATCGCTTCAAATAAGCACGATCACCGAGCTTCATCACTTCTGGTTTTTGGCCGTCAACTGACAGAAGTCTGTCACCGATATGGACGTTCTCTCTCGCTTTACCGGCCGGATCGATGGATGTAACGACCCAGGTGCCCCCATCTTCGCGGAACATTAAACCAGTATATGGGTTTTTTAATGTGATGGCATGAATATAGACCGCAACAAGCAGGAATAACAAGGCTGAGCTGTATACTGCCAAATTATATTTGTGTGCAATTTCCGGCAAATTGCATCACCTCTCTTCGAATGTAATACTCTAAAAAATCAATAAGTCGCTCATAAAAGCTAAGGTACATAACAAACTAGGGCTTATCGCACACCAACCAAATACATATTAATCATTCCCCATAAAAAATTGACGAACAGATGCAGCAAGATAGCCCCATAAATATTTTTCCGCAACTTGACTAAGATTTCTTCCGGGATAATTACAGCTAACGGAACGTACGCCCAGTTGATTGGTGCTTGCCACATATGATAGAACTGAAAAATAATCGCAATCCATAGCCAGTCAAGTTTGAGGCGTCCAACCTTACGGAGTAAATAGCCTCGAAAATAAATTTCCTCGCCAATAAAGTTGCCAATTAGGCCAATTAGCAACAACAGCAAGGGAAAGTTCGGGTCGTAATACCCTTGATAAAAAACATGCCATTCCCCCATATGGAAAGCTGGGAATCCATTCAACCATTCAAACAACGGAGGATAGACGTATTTTACATAAGGCAACGCTAAAAACGTGAATAGAATTGTCAAAATCGGAAAGATGAGCAGCAGCCCTTTCAAATCAAGTCTGGCAAAACCTAAGTATACGAACGATTCCTTGAATGAGAGTCCGTCCTTATAACGCAGCATCAGGAAAGGAACAAGCATATGCCAGCCAGCGCTCATTAGGACGAGAACATATAACTGCACATAGTGAGCTGATAAGCCGGTCCATGCCATCATCAACTCTCGAAGCGGATAGATGAACAAATATGCAATCAGACCGGGTAACAAGCCAAGAAACAAGTAGAAGGAGATTTCTTTCTTTGTCTTGGCTTCAAACTTACGCACAAAACCGACATAGTTCGGATCGGACAAGTTGAAAAAATTAACAAATTTATAGTAGACCTTGGACATGACAACATCCCTCCATACAATCTCAAAATGAGTGTTAATCCCCTTAGTACACTCATTGATCATAGCGGAATTCGCTGTCAACAGAATCCGTATTGGCCGTCAACTTTCAGTTTTCCCACGCATTATTTTTGCGTGTTCACGCAAAGAACTGTATCGCTCTATTGTTATGCTCAAACTTCGTTCAATAAATTGCTACCAAGATTAATACTAATCACTCTCCATTAATTATATTGAAAATATTTACAAAATCGCCAAATAAATTAACAAGATATTAATGACTATAGTTTATTTTTAAAACTTGCCACAGGATAGCGCCATTTTGCTGAAGGTCAGAACTATAAAAGTATAATAAGAAATAGATTAGTCCTTGTTGAACTAACGCACTAGTTAGTTCAAGAAAAAAGGATGAAGTTTACTTCATCCACTTGTTGAGATTTTTGTTCAATTTTGTTTAATTAAATAAACTTATTACCTTTCAGGCTGTAAATGATTATAAGAATCAAGCCCAAATTGTCCCATAATCCATTGCAATCGCTCTCTATAAGCAGTATCGCACTCTGTAAAAAGATGGTCAGTTTCATACCAAGCAACTTCCTTCGGTGAACTTGCAACAGTGTAATATGTATTCGCTTGGTCTTTCGATATAAATTCGTCATTACTACTAAATTGAAAGAACAGTGATGCAGGTGCAGCTTTTTTAATGTAATGAACTGCATCCAATGGCTCCAATTCAGAAATAAATTTATTAAATTGTTCTCTCGATAACTTATTACGAATCAAAACTGCTAATGGGTGTTCACTTGTTTTATGCCACTTGGACACACTAGAGAACCCAGCAATAAGAACGTATGATTTAATACGTTCATCAACTCCAGCAAGCACTCCACCCCAAGTGGCTCCCAGGCTATGCCCAACATATACAAGTCGTTCAGAGTCAACATTGTCTAAACTTGAAAGAAGGTCAATACCCCTTTGAAGGTCTACTACAGTCTGAATGTATCCCTGAATGTCAACTACCCCCTCTACAATAAGGGTTAGTACCTGTTCTTGAGACAAATCCTGGGGAGGAGCCTTTCGCATAGAA
Source organism: Cytobacillus solani (assembly GCF_006704205.1). NCBI lineage: Bacteria > Bacillati > Bacillota > Bacilli > Caryophanales > Bacillaceae > Cytobacillus > Cytobacillus solani. Next base: position 4,504,619 of record NZ_CP041305.1, on the reverse strand, counting down.
GGTGCGTCAATTAATAGAGAAATCACACCTTTCGAAGCCAAATCCTCAGCTTCTGATAAAAAAGTCGCTCGATTCCCTTGACCGGGGTGCAAAAAAACGACTGCTGGAAAAGACTGTCCTTCTTTATTTGGAACAACTAAATAAGCAGGTACGTTCCCACCAAGTGGGCTTAAATAGGATACATCCCTGACTGTATAACCATCCTTCCTAATAATTGAAAATTCTTTAAAATCTAAAGGCAAAGAACGCTCATACTCAAACACATATACCACTCTCCCTGGATAGTTTAATAATGTATGAATCTATAAAACAAAAATACCATAATTTACTATCTTTGTTAAACACTTATGTTTCTTTAACATCTATTAAAAGTCCAAAAAATTAATTTTCTGTATTATCGTTACAATCTAAATTTGCTGAAATACCCCAGAAACGTTCGTTTCAATCAAGTGAAAATACAAAAACAGGAAAAGAAAAACAACTTGTTTTTTTTTTCCTGTTTCATTTTAAGGACTTATGGACAGCCCTTGCAATTCTTCTATTTACCCCGATGCAGGTATTGTTGTGTGGCATTTCCTGCATTAAATTCCTCAGTAATATATTGAACAGCTTCTTGTAGGGCTAATTTACTGTTACAAGTGAAAATATCTATTGCAGCATAACGGTATTCTGGCCACGTATGAATCGTTAAATGTGATTCTTGAATAATGACTACACCGCTAACCCCGTAAGGTAAAAAATGATGGAAATGTTCGGCCACAATTGTTGCCTTTGCTTTATGGACAGCTTGGCACATAATCGTTTTAATTTTTTGCACGTCATTGAGTAATGCATCATTGCAATCATGCAACTCTAATAAAATATGATGCCCTAATACATGCTGGGATTGTATCTTTTGTACTGTTCTCTTAATTTGTGAAAACTTTTTATTTTTGCAATTCGGGCAACCACTTGCTTGAAGTTGGGCAATCGTGGTGTACTGATAGCCAGCGCCGACTGTAAGTGCGTGCTGACAATGGATACACTGATAAACAACGGATTTCCGCTCAATTTCTCCTGTATAAATTGGTCGCGTAAATTTACGCTGATTAGGAATATAGGAATTCATTTGCTCTGTTGTTTGTAATACGAATAATTGGCTAGTAGCACCTAAAATCTGTGCACCTTCATAGGTGTTTATGTCGTATTGAATACTTTCAATTACGAAGCCCATAGCATGTAAGCTTTGTTGTAGTTGCCACTGCTTTTGATAGCTACGTTTAGCGTAGGAAAAAAACACATGTCGCATTGCTTCTGGCTTTAGTGCGTTAATCGCACGTGATAAAAAAAGCTGTGCGCCAATTAAGGTATACGGTGTATCTGTGTATACGCAATCAAACTGATGGGCGTATGTTTTAGGCAAAGGCTCCTGAACGTTATAATAATCTGTTTTAATCGGTAATTCATAGTCTTTAGCTATTTTGTAAATCGTACATAAAATTCGTCTATCAATATCTAACACAACAATTTCAGTTGTAGAAAATGGAGCAATTTTCTTTAGTAAAAACGCTAATGCAACACTGATGAAATCATCGTCGCCTAAACACAAAATACGCTTATTGAATAGCATCGTATAGTCTAGTGCAAGCAATGCACGTTTTAAGGCCGTCTCAACTGTACATTTTGCTTGATCAATTGCCACGTCAGCTGTAGGTCTAGCGTCATAAATAGTGCTTAATTCACTTATATTTTGAGTAATCCATTCTGTACGAAATGCATCATCGGTCGTTAATTGAAGGTAGAGTTTAGCATCAGCACCTGAGAGTTGAAAATATTGCGAGACAGCAAGCTGGCCCTTTTTCGTTAAGCTATGTTTCCCCCAACCTCTTTTAGCAAATTCTTTCTTCATTGCTGAAACGATAGGTATTGGTAAGTCTGTCGTATGAGCTAAAGATTTAGTTGTGCAATTTTTATGGAAATATAAAGCAAGTAGAGCTTTTTCTAATGTGTGATAATGTTCTTCAAGCTGCATATCAGCTGTAATTTGTTGTAATTGTTTTTGCATTGTAGATTCGTCCTCTCAATTTTAATATGTGAAAAATTAAAATTGTCTGAATCAACGAATAGAAAAAGCGCGACTAAAATTAGTCGCGCCTAATGTTTATAAGAAGCTACCTAATTCTAATCTTGCTTTTTTTGTACAACAAATAACACCCCGGACGGGTGGTTTGTTCGACAAAATTAAGCTATTATGTTGATTCAGATTAGAATTCTACAATTAACAAAAAGTTCACCCTTTAATAAAATAGTACTTCTACTATATAATATGTAAAAAAATTTCTCAAATATTTCGTAAATCATAAGTTGATAGTATAATATTTGCTTGGAAATGTATAAATTGGTGATCTGGATTTTATTTCCTTCATTGTCAATAATGATTCGTCTATTGCCTTGCATGCTTGATTCTACAGCCTAATGCACAAGAAGGAGGATAAATTATTATCCTCCTATTTGCTTATATATAGTTGCTTTTACCTTATGCTTTTTAATGCGCCGCTCCAAGCAATCACTTAGTCTAGCATAAGATTCACATTATTAAGATGTAATTCAGCTGGTTTGAAGATTGACAGAATGACACAGGTTAATTATGTTTTTAATGCCCTATTGCCGTTCTCTTTAAAAATCATATTCTTCGTCTTTTTTCGCACGGATGGACTCAAAGGCTTCAACTGTTAATACTGTATCTTCGACTAGGCGTTCTAACCGGAAAAGGATATCATCATTTACAATTTTTTTACGTAAAAAGTCCTTTTCTTCAATAAATACATACGTTGGAACGATATGAGCTTTCATATACGCTAAGATTGGCTTTAATTGTTGCTCCACCATTAAATAGTGCTTCGCTGTACCAGCTGTCACAACACTACTTACAACTTTGTCACGGAATGCGTTAACCGGTAGCAAGTCAAAGATATTTTTGAGTGTTGCCGGAATGGATGCTTGGAATGTTGGTGTCCCAATGATAAGGGCATCTGCTGCCATTATTGTCTCTGTAACGTATTTTGTATCCCCTTCATATTCAAAGTAATTACGTCCATCACTAAATTCCACTGTATATTCTGCTAAATCTAAAAGTATGACTTCATGCTCAGGGTACTTTTGTTTAAGCATTTTAACTGTTTTAAGCATGGCTGTTTTTGTCTTTGAACCGACGATAGATCCCGCTAATGCTACAATTTTCATGTTATTCGCCTCTATTCTAATGGTTAAATGTTTTTTTGATTGCTAGAATGAAATTGTTTGTGATGATTTCGATGACAAAAAAACTCTATCTTTTGTAACCCACTATCTTCAATTACTGTATTTGTTTTCATGCCTACGATTGGACCTGCGTGCGAGGGTTTTCATGTTGTTCTCTCCCCATTATTTGGCTGTATATTTTTTGATAGCTGGAATGATATCGTTCCCGATGATTTCGATGTTTTTCATGATCTTTTCAAAAGGGACGCCACCGAAGTCAATTTGTGCCATAAAACGCTGCATACCGTAAAGTTCATTTTGATATAGGATTTTTTCGATTATTTGTTGTGTGCTGCCCACCATTAATGCGTCACGTGTATCAGGTGCTTGGGCAAATTGCTGTTTAGGGTAGCCACTACCACGAATCGCCTGGAATCCACCATTGATATGTGGATACATGCCTTGCAATGCTTCTTTAGTTGTATTTGCTACATAGAACAAGCTTGTTGTTGCAATTGGTAATGATTTTGAATCAAAGCCACTCAGTTCAGCTGCCTCACGATATGCATCAACTGAGTGCTTAAAGTTGATTGCTGGTCCGCCTAATGTAGTCAGCATCATTGGAATTCCCATATGGCCGGCTTTAATGGCACTCGCAGGTGGCCCACCGACAGCACGCCAAATGGGAAGTGAGCCATTTTTTGGCTGTGGCAGAATATGTGCATTTTGTAATGGAGCACGGAATTCGCCTTGCCATGTAACATGATCTTCTTCGTTTATTTTTTTGAGAAGTTCTAATTTCTCCTCGAAAATTTCCTCATAATCCTGTAAATCAATCCCAAGTAAGTGATAAGCGCCAACACGAGAACCACGACCTGCAACGATTTCAGCACGGCCGTCTGAAATTAAATCGATTGTGGCGAAGTCCTCATACACACGTACAGGGTCTGATACGCTTAATACCGTTGCAGAACTTGTAATTTTAATTTTACTTGTTGCTTGTGCTATGGCACCAAGAACTACGGTATGAGCTTGAGTTGTAAAGTATGTCTGATGACTTTCACCAACACCAAATACATCAATACCAGCTTGTTCTGCAAGCTTGCTTGCCTCAATTAATTCATTAATTCGTTGCCCGGCTGAAATACGCTCACCTGTAATTGGGTTGGGAATATGGTCTCCCAACGAGTACAGTCCAAATTCCATGCCTTTTGATGGATTGATTCGATATTGTTCCATAATTAATCCCCCTCAATTGGTTGTAGCTTTTCTTCAATTTCAGCACGATGACCTTCTAAAAACGGTGGTAAATCTAATTTATCTCCTAGTGTTTCGATGTCACCGTCGATTGTAAAACCCGGTCCGTCTGTAGCAATTTCAAATAGAATACCATTTGATTCGCGGAAGTATAAGCTCTTAAAGTAGAATCGATCCACAATGCCCGACGATTGGAAACCTCGTGCTCGTACTTGTTTATCCCAGTAAGCAAGCTCTACCTCATCTTTAACACGAATGGCTAAATGATGAATACTGCCACGTCCTGGTTTTTCAGAAGGACCGTCTAAAGATTTCACAACGATTTCTCCAAATACTTGGCCTTGTATCGATTGGAAAATTGCTTCATTTTTCATACGTGATACTTCTATATAGCCAAAAACTTGAGTAAGTGTATCCGCTAGTTTATCGAGTCGGCGCACCGTCATTTCCACGGAGCCCATCCCTTGAATTTGATATTCTATTGGAACGGTTGATTTTTCCCACGTTTCCCAATGCCGGGCTTTCTCAACGCTCGACACAAGTAGTACCATACGAAGGCATCAGAATCTTCAAAGTGAAGGGCTGGTTTATTGGCATACGTTGTGATGTCACTGTGTTGTACGCCGTATTCCTCAAAACGGCCTTTCCAATAGATTAAGCTCGCTTCTGTTGGTACAAGCAAACCGATTTGGGTGATAGCATTTGTGCCTCGATATGTGCGTCCAGCGAGTGGGATCTCAAAGAATGATAACTCTGTGCCGGCACTTCCTGTTTTATCTCCGTAAAATAAGTGATACATCGACGGATCATCTTGGTTTACCGTTACTTTCACACGCCGTAAACCAAGTACATCACGATAAAAGTAATTATTTTGTTTTGCATTTTTTGTAATCATTGAAATATGATGATGTCCAGGAATTGTAATCATAAGTATTTCCTCCTATTATCATTTGAATAGTCAAGTGATAAAGTAAAAAAATTACCTGTTCGGCAATTTCTTTTTTTCACTATTTTTTTGTACACGTGACATGAGCAAATACAACATTTTTTGTTCCTCTTCCGATAAACACTCATCAAAGAATGAGGATTGAAACTCAAGCTGATCCTCAAAGGCGTTTTCTAGTTTTTCGCGTCCCTTATTCGTTAACGAGATCGTTTTCGTTTTCCACTCTTGCTTGCGTTCAATGAGTCCTTCTTTTTCAAGTCGAGCGAGCATACGCGAAATACCACCTTGTGTCACTGTGACTTTCTCAGCAAGCTCACTTTGTGTTAATGGTTCATATGTTGAGATTTGCATTAAAACATCAAATTGTGCAGTTGTTAAATCAAATTGCTTTAAAAAGTCATTTGATAATAAATTACTTTGATGTGTGAATCGAGTAAGCCGCAGCCAGATTAATGACCCGCGAGTATTTTTTTGCATATTGTTTATCACTCCCTTTCGTCATAATCACTTTACCACTCAATTGATGACATTGCAAGAAAAATATCTCAAATTCGAAACACTTTATTATTTTCCATAAATCTATTAGAATTAGATTTTCCTCCTAGTACAATATCTAAAATTCCTTATTTCAAGATACTGATATCATTAGGTACTTCCCCGATTTCAATTGTATCAATTACTTTATTTTGTTCTGTATCGATAATCGTCACCGTGTTTTCAAACATATTTGTCTCATAGAGTCGCTTGCTATCAGAACTTTTTACGACACCATGAGCACGTTTGTAGGTACTTTTTGGTCAAAAAAAATGATAAAAATCTCCCTTCTCTCCGTATACAATTTCAATTAAAAAACCGTTATTTTGAAAAAAGATTAATCAAAATGACGGTTTTTTGTTTAATTAAATACCATTTTTTTATTATTATAATTATAAAGAAAGAAAATATAGTCTTTCCCTTAGTGATCCATTCTTAAATTCAAATTTAGCTTTCTATGCAAGATTTAGACCCTTAGCGAGCCACGGAAGCCCCTGGCAGCATAGTAAGAGTCTGCTCCGTTGTGGTACACGAAGACGTGCCCGAAACGATAATCGCAAAAAAGGGCACCGCCGAGTTTTCTAATATCAGTGGGCGTTTGCACCCAACTCGACGTTTTATTATCGAAATTTCCAAGTTTCTGCAGCGCTCGATATTGATCTTCGGTTAAAAGTTCAATGCCCATGTCAGCTGCCATATCAATAGCGCTATTTTCTGGTTTATGTTTTTTTCTTGACTCCAGGGCCTCACGGTCGAAACAAACACTTCTGCGGCCTGAAGGACTTTCCGCTGAACAATCATAAAAAATGTATTCGTCTTTCTTTTCATCATGGTCAACAACATCCGGTTCTCCGCCAGTTCTTTCCATTTCATTGAGCGACCACAGTTTTTCTGTATTATCTTCCAGCTTTGCTTGGATTTTAGCCCATTCAAGACCTTTATGGCGGTTCATATTTTTTTCAAAACGAGCTTTCAACACTTTAAGTAATTCTTCGTGTTGTTCTAGTGACATCTCTTTTTTATTGTCGTCCTTATTTCCCTCAGTCATGTTCTTTTCCTCCTTATTTTTTTACTAATAATAATAGATCGTTTTTCTGAAACACCTAAGAAATCAGGAGATTATCAACCTTTTTAAATATAAAAATCAAACAAGCCTAATTAATTTTACCTCAAAACAAATTATTTTTGAAATGCGTATAATATTTCGTATTTATGCCCTGCAGAATAAGCCTGAACCTATATATGCTTTTTCTTATAACCTCGGTTAGCGTGAATGGCGTTTGCTGCATGAATCACCTACTAGAACAATGAAAAAAGTGTGTTAATCCTCATTGGAATTTACAAACCCCCATTGCTAATAGTCTTAGCCATTTGCTGAGTTAATATTTCATTTCGAGAGTATACCTTAACATTTCCTCCGATAGAGAAGGTTCGTTAACCGAATGAATATTTTGTAGTTCCTCACCTCTCTTTTTGCTTCAAAATTCTCTTTTCCTATAAAAAGCTAGTGAAATATAATATGAGCAAATTAGAATGAGAACGAGTGGAACTGCTAATATCAGTAAAAGTTCAATATCTGAGCTATTACTGATGAATGTGACTATGTCCTGGCTCAACATCAGTTTATTGTTTTTACTTAAATAACTTACCAATCCAGTTCCACCAAAAACAAAAACAAAGAAAATAATTAAGTTTGCCATTTTAGATTTTAAAAAGCCGTACTTAAAAATTAAAGGAAAGGATATCGAACAAAACAAGGTAACAGTAATAATTGCACCAATTAATCCTGAAAAATTAAAATGGAATATCAAGTGGAAGATTTAGTAAATTAACAATAAAATATATTAGATAAAATCCAATAGCTGCATATGCAGCATAAATATAAATAGACACGTATTTAGATAAAACTATGGTAGCTCTCTTGATAGGCAAACTAATGAGAATGATATCGCTATTATTCTTATCTTCTAGTGCACTTGCTCCTAACACTAATTGATAGGTTATAGCCAAGACACCTACTGTTAGTCCAGCAGGACCTATATTAGAAAGGGTTATGGTAAAAAAGATTATTAATAGAACAGACAATTTTAAAGCTCTCTTTTGCATCAAAATATCCTTTTTAATAAGATGATACATGATGATCACTCCTTCTCGTGTAAAACACCATAATATCTTCTAGCGTCGGTTTTTCAATTATTACGGAATTACCATATTGTTTAATTACTTCTTTTTTATCTTTGCATAATGCTTCAAATCCAAAATCGTTTTGTTTTAGTCCAATAAAGTTTAATGGATCATTGGTAGTCAATTGTTTTTTACTGCCTTTTACGATACAGTGTTCCTCTAAAAGTTCATCCTTTGTTTTGCTCAAAATGATTTCACCATTATTAATTAAAGTAATAAAATCGGCAATTTTGTCTAAGTCAGATGTAATATGGGTTGAAAAGAAAATGGATTTGTTTTCATCCTGTAACAATGATTGCAGAATTTCTAATAGTTCAGATCGTATAAGCGGGTCTAATCCTGAAGTTGGCTCATCCATTATTAATAGTTCGGCATGATGGGAAAGAGCAATGGCTAAAGAGAATTTCATCTTCATTCCTTTTGATAAATGCTTTATTTCTTTATTTATAGGCAGTTCAAAGTCTTTAGCGTATTTATTGAAAATTCTTTCATCCCATCTACAATAAAATGGACTTATGACTTCTTTCATTTCTTTTACAGTTAATTCTTCGTAAAAATGATTTTCATTATAAACAAAACCAATTCTTTCTTTAATTGAGATATTATTTGATTCGTTGTCTATTCCAAAAAATTTTATTTCTCCACTATCTTTCTTTATTAAATTCATAATTAGTTTTATAGTAGTACTCTTCCCAGAACCATTAGGACCGATGAAGCCCATTATGTACCCTTTTTCAAGAGTGATATTAACTCCTTTTAAAGAAAAGTCTTTAAAGCTTTTCGATAAATTGGTAATTTCCATCATATTATTCATTTTTACCACCCCTCATATATAATTTTGACCATATCTTGAAGCTCTTCTAATGTTAAGCCAACCAGTTTTGCTGTATCGATTGCCTCTATCATTTTTTCTTCAATCATTTTTACTTTGGTCTCACGAAACATATCTTTGTTAATTGCTGCAACATATGAACCCTTTCCGGCAACTGTAACGATAAATCCTTCATTTTCTAGTTCATCATAGGCTCGTTTAGTTGTAATAACACTGATTTTTAGTCCCTTAGCTAAATTCCTAATTGATGGGAGAGGTTGGGATTCTACCAGTTCTCCCTTAATAATTTGCTCTTTTAATTGATTTACTAACTGTAAATAAATTGGTTCATCCGCAGAGTTTGAGATAATAATATTCACTCATAACATTCCTCCATTCGTTATATCTGTATATACTGATATAACACCGAAGTCAATCTCATCCAGATTGATTAGCTTAATAATGATTAATGTCAATAAATTAAGACCTTCGTTTGTTCGAAGGTCTTAGGTAAATTTTAAATCATTCGGAATTATAAATGGTTTGATAAGCTGAAAAATTTTTTTGGAACCTTATTTTCTCCCAAAAATCCAACGCTATTTTATTCTCTATATCAGCATTAATTTGAATCAATATGATATCTTCTTTTTCAATCCAATTTCTTACGTTAGCTATTTGCTTAGCTAGCGTCTTACCTCAATCTACATACACTTCGTCTAATTGACCAAATAATTCTTCATCAAATACTTCCCTTAATAATTCCTAGTTGATTTCTTTAACTTCTTTAATGGAGATCTTTTTCTCAAGTCTGTTTATTAAGATGAGTATGTGGAAAAAATGAAAGTATATGTAAGATATGTGCGAAGGAGAAGTAGATGGATACTAAAAATGGATATCCAAAAAACAATTCAAATAATATGAATTGCTCAAAGTACAAAAGTCGCAATCTAGTGTCGGGGTTTCTGTTTGGAATTGGTCTAGCTGCTTTTATAGATGAGACTATTTTTCATCAACTATTGCGTTGGCATCATTTTTATGACAAGTCCACAACCGATATTGGATTAATCTCGGATGGGCTATTTCACGCTTTTAGTTGGTTTGCGACTATTGGAGGCCTGTTTATTTTTGCTGATCTGCGAAGGAGAAATGCATTGTGGCTTAGAAGATGGTGGGGAGGAGTTTTGGTCGGTGCAGGTGGATTTCAGTTATACGATGGTACAATCCAGCATAAACTGATGCGGATTCACCAGATTCGTTATGTAGAAAATGTAATTGTCTACGATCTAATATGGAACATACTGGCTATTTTCATGATCATTATTGGTTTTAGTCTTGTAGGTAGTAGACGAAATGGACAACAACCTGGAAAGGCTATTGCACATGATCATGAATAGTCATATCCGCTATCCTCATGGAATCAATATTTTTTATCATACATTTGGATTCATTCCACAGCTACTCTTGGCACTGCCATTTGTTTTGGCTTTGCTTTTTTACCTTCTTGCAGTATGGTCTACTAATAGGCGTTACAAGTCATGGCCGATATACCGAACGGTTTGCTGGGCTTTTGGTGTTGTCTTGGCTACTATTGCAGTTGCAGGTCCCCTGGCTAATCGTGCACATGTGGACTTTACTGCTCACATGTTTGGTCATTTACTTTTGGGAATGCTTGCTCCCTTGCTAATGGCCATGGCTGCACCGATGACCCTTTTACTCCGGACGCTAAGCGTTCCCTTTGCAAGACGGCTTTTAAAGGTTCTAAGGAGTTGGCCATTAATTATGTTTACCCATCCCATTGCTGCATCCTTCCTAAATATAGGAGGTCTTTGGTTATTGTATACTACTAGTCTATACTCGCTTATGCATGAGAGTGTTCTTTTGCATCTAGTAGTGCATTTCCACGTATTTTTAGCCGGTTATTTATTTACAGTGTCAATGATCTATATCGATCCGATCCCCCATCGGTTTCCTTTTTTAGATCGTGCAATCCTATTAGCTGCTGCCATAGCTGGACATGGTATTCTATCAAAGTATATTTACGCTCACCCTCCTAATGGGGTTCTTTTAAAAGAGGCAGAAATTGGAGGCATGCTTATGTATTATGGCGGAGATGCCATTGACATTGTTCTAATTTTCATCCTTTGTTTACATTGGTTTAGAGCAACCCGACCTCGAATTGGACTAGCTATAGGTCAGTAGTGAAAGGAATAAAGCTAATCGATATTATATCTTGAAAGTAAAAGCTCGATTTCTCATTGTAGTAACAGGGAAATCGGGCTTTCTAGTATAAAAAATTCCATATTATATTGATGAAAATTCGTACTTATTCCACTATCTAGCACCGTTAATGAAATCAAAAAAGAGAGCTGCTAATCCTCACTAGATCTTCAATTCCTGCTACCCTTTAGTTTTAGTGCAATCTATCATAAAACTTTACTTAATAAGAATAAGTCGGCAGAAATTAAGTATGCTTTCAATTGGGTAGAAATCACATCGTATTATTACTTTTGCAGCTGATTTAATATCAGTTTTAAGACATCATTTTGTGACATATCATTAGTCAATATCATCTCTCCATCCACGCCAAGATAATCCTTTGGATTCCACCAGGCACGTAAAGAGTCTTCTCCGAATTCCGTCTTTTTAGAACTAAAGTTGTGACGTAGGACTGTTTCCTCAAAAGATAAATCAAAATAAAAAGTATATGTCTTTTGGTTATAGAACTGGATTAAGTTATTCAGCATTTCACCATATCGATTTCTATATAAAATTCCTTCCACAATAACAAATTTACATTTATCTTTTCCATATTCTGTAATTTGACGAATCAAATCAATTGAAAGGTTCCCATCTCTATCGTGAACTTTCAACATTTCACGGCGAACGGTATCCTGGGAAACTAAGAGAGTTCCTTGTCCCAGAAGATTTTGAAGACTTTTTGCAGTCGTAGTTTTTCCACTTCTAGAGTTTCCTCGTATGATAATTAGCATAGATTCCATATTATCCCCCAGCTTCTAATTTATTTTTATAAAGTATAAAAAGTAATGGCTGGACGGTTCGCAAGGGTTCTTAAGTATAAGTACGAAATACTTGAATGATATTAATTTTACTCCTCATAAAAACATTCATTTAGAGTTCTTAGCTCTTCTTTAATATAATTTATGGTAACAACTCTTCCCTGTTCATTTAACGAATCAAATAAAAGCTGCTCCAGTAACTCACCTAAGTCTTCTAACTTACGCCTTCCTTGATAAAAATGCAATGCATCAAGGTTAAGCTTGAAATTCTTATGTGTTTCCTGATACCTTCTCAAAAATGTATTAAAATATGGTTTATTAACAAAAAACATTAAATCAGCTTCGACAGGGGCTATTTTCAATCCTTCCCAGTCAACTAAAATCAACTGCTTTGAGGTTTGCATCAAATTCCAATTATGCAAGTCCGTATGGCATAGTGCCATTCGTAAATCACTATTTTTCAAATATGCTGCTAGTTTCTCCACTTTATTAATCACATCTTTTAATTGGGGAATGCAGGAACTTACAGATTCTCTTATTTCAATTGGTATTTGATTATTTTCTCTTTTGAGTATGTTACTAAAAAATTGTAAAAAGGGTACTTCAAAATTCTCCTTAATAGAACTTGTATCTATAGGGATTTCTTGACCATAACTGTGAAGAGTGGATATAAACCCTGATAGCTGATAAACTTGCACATCTTTTAATTCTTGATTTCCTATTGTTTCACCATTTATATAATCATAAAGAAGGTATATTCCATAATCATCTTCACACTTATAACTCCCATCATCCGCTAATAAGGGGACGGAGATTTTCTCTTTAAGTTCACTATTATGCGTTAGCCATTCTATTATAGGAACATAGTTATTTATACTTCTGGTTAATTGTCGAGTAGATGATCGACTTTTTTCATATACTTTTAAGAAAAATTGATTGTTGTTGTTAGAAACTTGATAGGCAAGTGATGCCCATCCGCCCTTAAGTGATCTTATGTTAGTAATATCTGTATTGTAATGAACTTTCATAATTTTCTTAATCCTGTCCATAAAAGTCCTCCAACAAATTTTTTTACTACTCCTTTATCCTGCCATATTCGTACAATGAAAAAAGAGTTGCTGCAACAACCCTTTATCATGATAATTTGATATGCTAAATTAAGATGTTTCTTTACAAATCATCAATAAATTACCATCTAGGTCTTTAAACACAAAATAAAAGTCGTCCTCAATTCCTGTTAATAATTCTACATTATTTTCTTTCAGAAATTGATAAGATGCATGAATATCATTTGTTAAAAACTGAATTGATGGTACTTGATAAGTTGAAACATGCCCATCTTCATTTCTCCACTTTGGCATTGTATCTAAAATTAAACTAGCAGTACCTTCCATTGGTGCGGTGTATAGATGTCCAAAGTATATTTCTCCACCTTTCACACCTAGTATTTTGCTGTACCATTCTCTTGCTTTTTCAAGGTCACGAACTGGAACAAACACACCGCCGATTCGGTTTTTAATTGGTGATTTTTTTATAGGCATATTCACAAAACCTCTCTCTTTTTTTTATACTTAAATTTCATAAGAATTATCTTTTATTAGGAGTTTGTAATCCTTTGAAGCTAGTATATTTTCTATCTCAGTTATTAAGTGTACACGGGTAGTTCAAATAAACACCATATAGATTACTGAAATATTATGTTAAGATGGACGGGATAATTAGACATACTTTGAATTAATCTATTTTCCATTTAACATCAATTTTTCCTTTCAAATTATCTCCTGTGACTATTAATTTATATACACTTGTTTTTTTGGCTTCAAATTGGATGGGTTTCGTATCAATATCTCCATATTCTTTATAAGTCTTTTCTAGCTCTTTTATTCCTACTAAATCCCCATAATTATCTGAAATATGATACCCATACCCTCCCTCATTTATTTGGTCAAAGGATATATAAATTGTTACTATGTCCCCCTTTTCCAATGGCAATGGAATCTCGTGCTTTCCATTGAAACGTTCAAACTCTGCGGAAAATGATGATTTTGTCTTTTCTTCGGTCCATTCTTCTTTTATAGTAAAATCGACTAATCTTATACTTAATAGAAGTGGGAAGACTAAAAGAACAATCCAAACGAAATGATTTTTTTTCTTAATAAAGTAGTAGCTAATGGAATAGATAAACGCACATAATGCACCGACACTTCCAGCTATCAGCGAAAACAAATGAATACCCATAAATGGAAAAAATACAATGAAACCTGCTAAACAATGTAAAAGAATACTCGTCTTTAATGTGAAATCTATCCATTTATGCTTAACTAAATCGATTAGTATAGTCATCACAAGTGCATATCCGCAAATTAATCCCCAAATCTTTATATTTGATAAATATTCCGTAAACTCATTTAGATCAAATCCAGTTCTCGATATTAAATATATACACATAATAAATATTAACAAACCAAGCGCTGCAATTTTATTAAGTATGTACTCTATCACATTGTTTTGAAATGTTATTTCTAATTTCATAAATCCCCCTATTCTATATGATATAAATTATGGTATCAAAGTTTCCCAATAGATTACACATTAAATTTAAAGATTGATTAATCAAAATCAATATTTCGTAGGAAAAAAGCGTCTCCATTTATATGGGAGGTTGTTAGTGATCGGTCTAATTCTTTGTGGGAATTTTCAATATTTATAAAAATAATAAAGGGAAACCTTATTTACAATCTGGCTTCCCTTTATTTATATTTAATAGTAAAAGTATTGCGTACTACTTTCTTATTTTTTATTATTTATTAGTTTTTTTCTATTTGTCACCAGAGGGGGCTGTTCTAGCCACTTCTTCTCCACCACTATATCGAAAGTGTCCTTTGCGTACAGCATAACCTCTGCAATGATTTTACTATATTGAGCAGTAAGATCGGTTCTCATCGTTACTGACATTGCATGTGAAATTAAGCTAATATCTACGGAATTTAATACATTTATCATAGAAAAGATAAGTTTGTCTGAAAAAGGTGATAATGTAGAGTCAGTTACTTCCATGCCAACGGTCACAGTCCCAAGAAGTTCTTCTTCCATTAGTAAATTATTGAAGAAGGAAATTTGCTTTTCACTAATTGTTTTTCCCTTAATAATATGATTTTTTAGATTCTTGCCTTTTACTACCTGAGCAAAGGCGAGCATAATAAGTATCGAAAAGTAATTACGTTCAATATTAAAAAATATTTCGGATAATTCAATGGCATTCAACGGACGTTTAGGACCTATAAATCCTGATAGAAAGGAATCCTTCTGGACAAATTCAATTTCTTTAGGGTAGTTCATTTTAGGCGGTCGATCATAAATGCCTTTTGACAACATCATCTTGACTGCTTTTCCAAACATTTCTATAGAGGTATGAATACACTCTGTAAAAAAATCAAGCACATCAAGCCGAACATTGTTTGATGCAGTATAGCTAAAATTAATCATTCCTAAACGATTCATCATATAAATATAACTTAATGTAAACACATCATTAAATAATGCAGGGGCTGCTAAATTCACATCTCCTTCTGAAAAAGCAGCAGGCAATGGGAAATTTTCTGAAAGGAAAATTTTTTTTATCTCCTCTAATCGTACTTGAGAAACTTGTAGTGCTTCTTTTGCTAATGGAATAATTTCCTCATCTTGAAGGTGATGCAAAAAGTATATAAGAAAACATGAATTCATACTTTCTTGTAAATATACACCCCAAAGACCACCAATTTCTGTGCAAGACAATTCAATATTTACTTGCTTTTTTTCAGATTCCAATTGGATAATTCCTCCCTCTATATATTGTAGATTTAGTATCCCATTTAAATTCGACACTTACTCTATTTGTAAGAAGGAACAATTAATTTTTCTGTTTAACAATATGGGGAAGCTAGCTTAACCTCTTTTTGGGCGTGAATGATATTTAATTATAAAATAACGAATAATGAACCCAACGGCCAACCCTGGAATCAGAGACAGCATTGGAAGCCAAATTGGTCCAAAATAAATACCAAAATATTTATTTTGGGAATACATAAGACCAACTGTGACAAAATAGGCTCCAAAAGCAAATGGGACATACGAATATTGAGGATTTTCCCCATCTGCAAATTTGTACGCGTCATA
Source organism: Cytobacillus solani (assembly GCF_006704205.1). NCBI lineage: Bacteria > Bacillati > Bacillota > Bacilli > Caryophanales > Bacillaceae > Cytobacillus > Cytobacillus solani. Next base: position 4,488,493 of record NZ_CP041305.1, on the reverse strand, counting down.
CATAGCATACATATACAGACAAGGGTAAAACATGAGCCATTGATGATTAACCACAAATTCAGCCTCCGTTATTTTTCCGAGAAAACTGTACATAATGGCTTGGTTAAAGAAACTGTTAACATTTGTGATAAACTCTAAAAAGATAAAAACAAATCCTTTTAATAAATGTCTATTTAGGAGCTGTCCAAAACCTGGAAAAGCTATGCTCCATAAAATGGCTTCTAATTTTTGTACTTTTTTCATAATAATTAACCTTCACTATTCTGTGGCAGGTTGTTTATTTTTTAAAAAATCAATTTTTTTAATTAATCCAACAAATCCTCTAATTGTAAATAAAGTAAAACAGACACTGCCAAATGTATGGAAAGCAGACCAATTACTCCACTTAAATAGTTTAGTGTTTTTTTCAAAATACCACTGTCCAATACTCATGGGTACACTAAATATTAAACTTTTTAGAAGAATAATAGGTAACCTATCATTGTAAGAAATTTTTACCCAGATCACACTTAAAATAGGGAAAAATAATATATCATAAATGAGGTTAGTCTTAAATATTTGTGGAAAGGGGCGTACTGGATAGGCAACCCTTTTCGTACCAACAACATAAGCATCAACTAGTGTAGCTAGAACTCCTTTTGAGAAAAAAACAACTAAGTTTTCTCGCATTTTTTCCCCTTTAAACAAAAAAGGGACTGTACAAATACACAAGCCGAAAAGTAGATTTAATAGTTTTTTCTCCATCTATGATATCCGCCTCTTCTCTTATTAATATATTTAAAATTCCCTGGAAGATTTTATTTATGCGTAAAAATACTTTCTTTATACATTCGATAAGACAAATTTATGAACAATTTATTCTTTATCAAAAACTGAATAATGGTTTTAGCACATTACATGGTTTATTACGTGAATAAAAAAACCTGATAATAAGCTTATTATCAGGTTAAGATAAATTCTCTTTATTTTAAGAATTTAACACGGTCTTCAAGTGGCTTAAATTCTTTTTCACCAGGTTGTGCAGTTGGATTTCCAAAAGGCATTTGAGCAATTAATTTCCAATTAGAAGGAATACCCCATTCTCTTTTTACTTCATTATCAATTAGTGGATTATAGTGTTGTAATGAGGCACCTAGACCTTCTGCCTCTAATCCAGCCCACACTACTAATTGGTGCATACCAGAAGCCTGATCGGACCAAATAGGAAAATTATCAGCATATAAAGCAAATTGTTCTTGAAGGGCTTTGACAATTGCTTCATCTTCAAAAAATAAGACAGTACCATACCCTGCTTTAAATGAGTCCATTTTTTGCTGTGTCCCTGTGAAATCCCCATTTCCAACAACTTCTTTTAAAGTCTTTGTTGTAATATCCCATAATTTATTATGTGCATCTCCAGTTAATACAACTAGGCGTGCCGTTTGAGAGTTAAAGGCAGACGGAGTATATTTTACTGCAAATTCAATAATTTCCTTAATTCTCTCTTCAGATACGGAGATATCTTTATTAATTCCATAATATGAACGTCTTTCTTTTAAAACAGAATAAAAATCTTTTGACATAATTAAAATCCTCCATAATTTTGATTTAATAAAATCTGTAATAAAAATTGAGTACAATGCATCTATCCCAGCTTATATGAATGTGAGCATGCTTGATTTAATGCTTGCTTTTATTTTTCCCTATTCTTTATCTATTAGTCGGTAATTGTATATCAAAAACCTTCAAATATGATATTTAAGTATAACATAGGCTTTCTTTCATTATTTTAATGTAGGAAACCGAGTGTAGTAAAAAAACCGCCATACACAAATGTAAAGGCGGTTCAAACTTTTATAATCGTAAATAGTTGTGAGTTAAATGGTTGGATTTAATCACCGTTTTATAATGTATGGAATAACTGATCAATCGCTAATGGTGATTACTTGACATTTTTAATCACTATTCTGCTATGAGGAATACTTGGCATACTAACCATGCTAAAACTTAAATCTTGGTCAGGGATTTCATAATTTATTTGGTTTACTAAAAAGTCAAGGCTTACTTTTAATACTTCAAGGGTTAACCACTCCCCAGCGCAGCGATGGCCAAAAAAATAATCACCACCACCCTGAGGGATAAAATCATATAGATTTTCTTCACGGTTTTCAAATCGTTTGGGATTAAATCGATCAGGATTATCCCAAATATTTGTGTCATGATTTGTACCGTAGATATCCAGCAATGTCAATGTGTCTTTTTTAAATGTATAGCCCTTCCAAGTAAAATCCTTTTTTACCAAAGCCGCTACAAAAGGAAAAAAAGGATAGAAACGGCGGACTTCTTGTATAAACAGTTCAGGATAATTTTTATCATTAGTTTTGAGCTTTTTAGTTTCTTCTGGATGATGATACACGGCCAATGCTAGAAAGTTGATATATATGGCGATCGCCACAATCGGCCGTAAAATGTTGATGATCTCTACAGCAACAGTCTTAGTGTCATGTAGATTTCCATCAGGATTACGGTGCCAGACAAATTGATCTAATACAGAATTTTTCGGAGGCTGTACGTTTCCGGCACGAACCTTATCAATGAGATCTCCAACCCACTTTTCTACTTGATTTCTTGCGTTTCTCCCTTTCCAATGACTTGGACCTACTTTAGCAGCAGACTCGAACATTGCTCCTAAATCTTTTGACAGCTCATTAACTTTCTCTTCTGGAAGCGGCACACCTGCCCATTGGCAGGCGGTTCTGCACAAAAGTTCCTGTACTTCATCATAAAGGATAACTTCATCCATATCCCTCCATTTATTTACTGCAACCTGCCATTGTTCTTTTGTCATGTTAATCAGTTTTTTTAATTCGTCAGGGGACATAACGGACATAAACATTTCCTTTCGCTGTTTATGCTCCTTATCATCTAAACTTTGTACACCATTTTTTCCAAACAATGTTTGCACCGCCCGATTAGGTGCTGCATTTTTTCTTTTGAACTTTTCAGTGTCATAAAAAACCTCAGCTGCTTCCTTTCCACCCATACAAATTACTTTATTTCCAAGTAAGCGGGTCTCAAAGATATCAGATTGAAAGCTCCGGCGTCTATTTAAAATATACATATATCCTTCTCTCAAAAGGCTCAAGCTATGATCTATTCCATCTTCGCGAGGTATTTGATTCGTGTTTGACATGGGATCCATCTCCATTTTTTTAAGTATTACGATTATTCTTTGTCATACTTTCTTGTTTACTCACAAAAAGTTTGAACCTTAATAATATTTAATCATGAATGCGCTATTGGATAAAAATGGCCGATCGGTGAATTGTCTACCAATCGGCTAATTGCTTTTAAAGTTTAATCCTACTTTATCCACTCATTAAAGAATGTACGATAGCCTTCTCTCATCACCGTGTTCGAAAAGGCATCAAATGCATAATTACGATTCTCCTTTGATGCTTTAATTGGAACGGAAGCAGCCATATTAACAAGTTCAAACCAGTTCTTTTCGTTACCGGAGAAGGAATGCTTTGCACTGATATGATCATAGCATGGATGCTCTGGTTTAACGATAATTTTCCCCATTGCTAAAGCTTCTGTTAAAGGCATTGCAAAAGTGTCAAACTTAGAACAGCTCCAATACACCTTTGCAGAATTCATCAAGGTGAAGATTTCATCTTGTGATAGTGCAAACTGTAGTTTAACATTGCTAGGAATTTGATATTTTTTCATACTTTCTCGATACCGCTCACCTCCGAAGACCATATATACTTCTTTATCTGAGTTTCTCCGAGCATACTCGATCACTATATCAGGTCTTCTGTTTTCTTCATCTCTGCCAATCCAAAGGATCCGATTATCTACAACTTGAGAAGGATCATAGTATTTATTCGCAAGAGTTTCATTGAATCCGATCGGAATAACAGTTACATCGCGAACACCAAAATGACGTGCCATTTCCCTTTTTAAAAATTCGGTTTGGACAATTGCTTTATCTACGATTTGATAGAAAGGCTTCATCATCTCATATCCTGTCAAAGCCGGATCAGGAAAACTATGTGGAAAAAGCACACTATTTTTCAAAAACATTTTTAAATAAGTAAAACCGGAAACAGTGTAGATAACATGTTCAATTTTTTGCGTATTTATTTGATCTAGTACAATGTCATAGTTAACGAGATCTCCTTTTTCATGCTCATATCCTGGAAGCCAGTCATATCCGCTCACATGCCGTTCCGGCGATATGAAAACAATTTCAATGCCAAGTTCTTCTCCAATCGTTTTGAGACGTTCAGCGAAGATCCGTGGACCTTGTGCTTCCGTAAATTGAATTTTCCTCATTACTAACCCTACTTTTGTCATTACTTTACCCCTTATCAAACATTGCATGAATGTTGTTTTTTGAATAGAGTTATTTTACCATAATAATAAATCAATGAAATTTTACTGCCCCTAAACAGCAAAAATCCACTTGCTTATAATGGGAAACAAGTGGATTTTTGCTGTTTAAACTTTATTATTGTCCAGATGTTAACTCTGTTCGTACTTGTTGAATTTCCTCTTGTGTGGCTGATTGTGCAGGCTTATAATCTCCTTTTTGAAGAGCATAATTATAAACAGTCCGCTGCCGAGACTCATCAGCATTTCTTAATTGAATTAAGGTTTGTCTTAACTCGGCATTATTTGTATCGCTAATGTAACCTGCATAGCTTTTTAAACTTGCATTTAATCCATTTAAATAATCATTAACAATATCTTTATCCTGTAGCACAAAGAGTTCCTCCTTATTGTAAGAATGTCAAAAGCTGCTGCTGCGCTGTTTTTGCTGCTTGAGCATCCCTTTGCAGCATCGTTTTTAATTCAGGATCCATGGCTGTTTGAGCATAAGCTTCTAATTTGTTAGCGATCATTCCATGTTCGCCAATGATTCTTCGCAAATTTTCCACTTCTGTTTGTGTCAACGTTTGCATAATGTCTTATTCCCCTTTCTTAAGTATTCAAATTTAGCTTCTCCATGTAAATAAATGTAATTCTTTATTTAATTAATAAATGGAAAAAGGAGAGTAAATATCTAATTTACTCTCCCTGTTTATATCTGCTGTTTATTGTTTCTCCATGACAATACTAATCGCTCCTAAATACTTTTCATATTTCTTAAAAGTACCATGCATATCTTCTATTCGTTTTCTTGCATCAGGATTCACCGCAATATTTTTTACGATTGTTGCAAATCCCTTTACTCCTTCGTCCTGAATCATCCTCTTCTTTTCTAATAAATGCATGGGCCGCATCTCAATGATTACAACATTAAAACCTTTATTTTCAAAAAGAGATTTCCATTCAAATACAGTCAGCGGTTTAGCATTTACACGAATGACATTTGCTAAATCACGACGAATCGTCGATTTCAATTCTTCATCGATGTTATTTGGATTTAAACAGAGCTCATGAATCCCATACCTTCCACCCTTACGTAAGATTCGATAAGCTTCTTCAATAATCTCTTCTTTTTGCTGCGGTGATTGCATTGTCAGCATTGCTTCTCCGTATAAGACATCAACCGATTGACTCGGTAGTTTTGTATTTTGAGCATCACCAATTATACAAATAGCATTGTTTGGAGGCAGGTATTTAATAACCTGTTTAGCAGCAACATCATTTTGTTCAATAGCAATATAAGATTTAGGCTTCTTCTCTAGGACGCTTTTTGCTGTAATCCCCAGACCAGGAGCAAATTCAGCTACATCATCATCTTCTGTTATATGTAAGTGATCGAGCATCTTTTTTGTTAGTTCAATCCCACCAGGGCGCAGGACACGTTTTCCCATTTTAGCGAGTACCCAATGACCTGGCATTTTTGAAAAATCTGTTTGTATAATTGAAGTCAAAAAATCACTTCCTTCCACTTATTGATAATGATAATTGTTATCAATTACTATTATATGAATAGCCTTAACTTTATGTCAAGTAAATCTTATGCTAGTAATTAATAAAAAAAGCCATTATTACGTTAAGTAATAATGGCTTTGCAACTTATTTTTGCATAAACGCTTCTATATCTTCTATCGAACGAATGATGTCTTTCGTAAGCACTTCATGCCCTTCTTCTGTTACTAATACATCATCTTCAATTCGAATGCCGATTTCTTCATCTGCAATATAAAGACCTGGCTCCACAGTAAGTACCATTCCAGGCTGTAAAACTAAATCTTTATAACTTCCTACATCATGTGTATCTAAACCAAGAAAATGGCTGACACCGTGATAATAGTATTCACTAATCTCATTTTCCTCTTTAATTAATCCAACTTTCATACATTCTTCTGCAAGTATTTTCTTTGTCATTTCATTTAGGTTTGCAAATGGCACTCCTGGTTTAATAAGAGCGGTTGTTTCTCTCAAAGCTTTTAAGACGATATTGTAATACACTTTTTGCTTTTCTGTAAATTTCCCGTTTACTGGAAAGGTGTAGCTAATATCGGCATTATAGTATTCAAATTGTGCCCCTAAATCAAGAAGAACGAGACGATCGTCTTCAACAAGAGCATTATTTTTCTCATAATGAAGGACAGTGCCATTTTTTCCACTCGCAACAATTGTTGGAAACGCGTGCTCTCTAACACCTTCAGTATTTAAAATAAAGTCAAAATGGGCTTCAAGCTGATATTCCTTCATACCTGGCTTAGCATGCTTCATTACATTTCTAATGCCATTTTGGGTAATTTCAATCGCTTTTTTGATTTTTTCAATCTCTTCCGGTGTTTTGTAAACGCGAAGTTCGCTAATAGCTGGATAAACATTATTTATTTGAACATATGGATAATTTGCTTGGATTTTACTAGCAAATTGCTGTGCCTTTGTTGTCGAAGAATCTAATTCTCTGCGTTCTAGATCTAAATAAACGTGAAAAACTGATTCTGAAATAAGCGTTTGAGACACTGTAGATTCGAATTGGTCAAGATATAGAATGTTGTCGATTCCAGATGTGTCAATTGCCTCGCTGATGGAAATAGACTTTCCTACCCATTTTTCTAAAATGGGATCAGATTTTTCAATAAAAAGGAATTCCTCAACTTTACTTCCTTTTTTTCGAGCCATAAATATAATATTTGGTTCGTCGATCCCTGTATTGTAATAAAAATTACGATTAGGAACAAACTTATATGCCTCATCTGCTGATTTTTGCGGCGCTTTCCCAGCAAATAAAACTAGAAGAAATTGATCCTTTAATTCCTCATATAAATGATTGCGATTAGTAATGAAAAAATCCTTGTGCATAAAATTCCCTCTTTTCAAAAGATATGAATTTATAAGTATAGTTATATCATAACATACTCGTTTTCAATACTTCCTATAGTGTAACTCGATTTTAATATGATGTTTTTCGTTAATAGAATTCTTATCTATTACTTTCCAGTTTATAGAAATAGTATTTTGTAAGTCATCAAACTGACTTTTTGTAAAGACCAGTCCATCTAAGTAGTCCTCAAAGACCTGATAATCAATATTTTCTTCTAAACCATATTTAATTTTTAATAGTCTTTTTAGTGCATTTTTTGTGAGAAAAGTAATTTTATACCCATTTAAAATGGCTTTTTCTAATCTTTCGGAATGGGTTCTATAAAAATCAATAAACGTTTGCCAGTCAGGAATCCCTTCTCCGTAAGGAGTAAAATCCTTGCTAATACCATTTTTTAGCAAATGAATCATTTTGAGATCTGTTGTTCCGCTTCTTCTTATCATTTCAATCATTAGTGCATAGTTTAGTGCGATTTTTTCTCTGCTCAATTGATTTTCCACTCCCGGGTATAAATATATATAATTTCTGTCGTCTTATTTTATTGGATCAGAGAAACAATGTAATCACTTATACTGACAATTAAAATACTTTGCCCCAGTCCGCAAATGACCCCTGTCAGGAATCGTAATCCATTATTGCTCATTCTAAACTTCAACTTCTGGGTCAATCCGTCAATGATCATTGGAATATTTAGAAATAGTCCAAGCAAGATGGAAATATGTATGTCTATAAAGAATAAGATCGGAAAGAAGAGATACCCTGCCGAAATTCCTTTACACCTTGACATGAAAAACAAATATCTCACCTACTTATTCGTGCATATTAACTGTTATGATCTACACTGCTTAAAAATTCCCTTACTACCATCATATACTCATCCGTTTCCTCTAAATAAGGCATGTGTGCACTGTTTTCAAAAACATGGAATTTCGCTCCGGGTGTAAGGCTGCTGAAATATTTCGTTGATTCTGGGGTAGCTTCATCATATCGGCCACACGTATATAATGTTGGGATACCCATATCCTTTAATTGTGAAGTGCAATCGAAGTTTTTTAAATTTCCAGTTACATGAAATTCTGATGGCCCCCACATAATATTATAGACATCTGGATTTTTGTATTGTGCACCTTGTTTTAAGAAAGCAGGCATTGGGTCAAGACGGCAGACAAAGCGTTTATTGAATTCAGCGGTGGCAGCCTTATATTCTTCTGAATCAGTTGTTCCATTATCTTCACATGCTTTTAATACTGCTTGTACCTCCACTGGTAATTGTTGCCGGTTTCTCGCCTGGTCTTCTGCCCAAAGTGGGGCACTTAAACATGGGCTTGAAAAAATAACACTTTCTACACCTTCTGGTTTTGATAAAATATAAGCTGCTGCTAGTGTTGTTCCCCAGGAATGTCCTAGGATATGGACTTTGTCTAAAGAAAGAGCAGTTCTAATTTTCACTAATTCTTCTACAAATCTCTCAATCTTCCATAAAGAGGGGTCTGCTGGTCGATCCGATTTTCCACAGCCTAATTGATCATAAAAGATAACGGGACGATCCTCAGAAAGAACATTTAAGCCTTGGAGCGAATAATGGGATGAACCTGGGCCGCCGTGTAGAATAATAACAGGTGTTTTATCTGTATACGTATCGTGAATCTGATACCACACGTTCCCTCCTGTAACTTTTATGTATCCTTCCTTAACTGACATATAGATCTCTCCTATCATCGATGAATAAACTTAACATTTACAATTTTATATGAACACATTTCGACAATAACTATTGTATTCCTTTATTTTAATTAGTTACAAGTTTTAAAATATTTTTACAAAACGTTCAATTAACCCCAATTTTTAGAAAAAACTGATATAATTAGGCTGTTTAAATCAACTTTCTAAAAAGTTGATTTAAATGATTTTCCTCTACTATCACGTAGTTATCCCCCTCAGAAGTTTTTTCTTTACTAAGCTGCTGCTTTGTCATTTACCGTCACTATCAAATCAACTATTTAAGGAGGTAAATCTATGTACGAAATTAAAGAAAAAGAAAAATTATTTATTTACACAGGTCCAGATGGATCTGGCAGAAAAACGATTGCCAAAATGGTCGCGACAATGTTTGATATGGAAACAATCCTTTCCTATACAACTAGACCCCCTCGTCATTATGAACAAGATGGTGAAGACTATCATTTTGTTGAAAAAGAAACTTTTAAAAAATTGGAGGCGAATAATGAATTTCTAGAATGTGTAAAAATTGATGGATTCTATTATGGTATACGTGAAGAAGATATTATAAAAGCTTTTGAATCACATGCCCTCGTTTATTTGACTTTAAATCCTGAAGGAACTGAAAAATTAAAAAAGATGTATGGGGATCGTGTCATTCGATTTTTTATATATGCTGATAGAGACACGGTTATTGAAAGGCATAAAGCAAGACAGGATAAAGAGGAAGATATTAATCGGCATATGGCTCACTATACTGAAAACATGGGCTATAAGGCAAAATGCGAATATGCATTTGAAAATTATGATTCCCCGCAAGTTTCATTTCAAGTAAGTGAAGTTGTCGAAACGATTTTAGATAGGGATATCATTATTACAGATTATTAACATAAAAACTGCCGTTCAAATGAACGGCAGTTTTTTTATACTCTATACTTATTTTACTAACTCTAACTCAACCGGAATAAATTCATCAACTGTTTCGCCGCCAGCAACTTTTAAAGCTGTTGTTACCCCTTGCTGACCAATAATAACAGGCTTTTGAGCAACAGTTGCTGCCATATTTCCACTTTCAACAGCTTTGACTGCATCGTCAGTTGCATCAAAACCAACAACAATCACATCAGTTAAGCCAGCTGCTTGAAGAGCTTCTAATGCACCTAAAGCCATTTCATCGTTATGAGCAAAGACTGCTTGAATATCTTTATTTCCTTGTAAAATGTTTTCCATTACAGATAAGCCTTTTGCACGGTCAAAATCTGCCGCTTGTTTTGCAACTACTTCAACATCTGCAACAGCGTCAACCGCTTTATGGAAACCCTCTCCACGTTCACGAGCAGCGGATGATCCAGGAATCCCTTCTAATTCAACGACTTTCCCTTTATTTCCTAACTTTTCTAAAATAAATTCTCCAGCCATTTGGCCGCCAGCAACGTTATCAGAAGCAATATGTGCCACTAATTCTCCGCCTTCAGCACTACGGTCTACCGTGATTACAGGAATATTTGCACTGTTTGCTGACTCAATTGCAACTGCTACGGCAGCAGAATCTGTTGGATTAACGAGTAATACATCAACACCTTGCTGAATTAAATCTTCGATATCACTTACTTGTTTAGCAGAATCGTTTTGTGCATCAACTGTCACAATTTCCGCACCTTGAGCTTTTGCTTCATCTTCTGCACCTTGTTTTAACGAAACGAAGAATGGATTGTTCAAAGTAGAAACAGAAAGACCAATTTTTACACTATCGTCCTTTTTACCACTAGTTTCTTTTTCGCTCTTATCTGATGATCCGGGAGCCTCTGTTGAACAGCCAGCTAATAAAACCATCATTAATGTAATAAACAATAATCCTTTAAATGCTTTTTTCACGTAATTGACCTCCTAAAATGTTTTAAATTAAATAAGATGTTCCTGCGGACAAATTACTAGAGCATTAAACTATGCCGCTTTCTTTCTATCTAATAAGACTGCTAGAAGAATGACACCTCCTTTAACTACTTGTTGATAAAAGGAACTTACATTCATCAAATTTAATCCATTATTTAAAACCCCTATAATGAGTGCTCCAATCAATGTTCCGAAAATCCAGCCTTTTCCGCCAGATAAGCTTGTACCGCCTAATACAACTGCAGCAATTGCATCTAATTCATAGGATGCACCTGCAGTAGGCTGAGCAGAATTCAAACGAGATGTTAAAATTATTCCTGCAAGTGCAGATAATGTTCCTGTTATGGAATAAATCCAAATTTTCACTTTGTCAACGCGAATTCCAGATAAAATAGATGCTTCTTCATTCCCGCCAATTGCGTAAACTTTACGTCCGAATGTAGTCTTCTTTAAAATAAAGTAAAGGATACAATAGGAAATGAGCATCCAAATAACAGGAACCGGTATCCAGCCTAGGTATCCACGCCCCATTAATTCAAAGACCTGACTATCTGATAAGCCTGTAATCGGACGTCCTTCTGTATATACGAGAGTTAATCCGCGAAAAATTGTCATTGTTGCTAATGTGGCAATGAAAGGAGCGACTTTCCCTTTTGTAATTATGAATCCATTTATTGCCCCCATTACAGCACCTGCTAGTAGGCCAATAAGAATGGCTAAGATCGGGTCCATTCCACTAGCTAACAAACCAGCAGTAACAGCTGATGAAAGAGCAAGTATTGAACCGACCGAGAGATCAATTCCTCCTGTTAAAATAACAAATGTCATTCCGAATGCGATTAAAGCATTGATTGATACTTGACGTAGTACATTAAAGATATTGTCCATTGTTAAAAAGCTTGGACTTACAATTGCCAGGATGACGGTGATGATGACTAATCCTAATAAAGGTCCTAATTTTTGTAACTGTTTCGAAAATAATGCTGAGGACTTCATTTTTTATTTCCCCCTGTCGCGGCTTGCATGATCATTTCTTGGTCAGCCTCGGACTTATTTAATATTGCGGATACTTTCCCTTCATGAATAACAAGTATTCGGTCGCTCATTCCTAAGATTTCTGGAAGCTCAGAAGAAACCATAATAATAGAAACACCTAGTTTTGTTAATTCATTCATGATTTGATAAATTTCTTTTTTTGCTCCTACATCCACACCACGGGTTGGCTCATCTAATATTAAGATTTTTGGGTTAATTCCTAGCCATTTCCCAATTACGATCTTCTGTTGATTTCCGCCACTGAGTGATTTTACTAATTGTTCACTGCTTGATGTTTTTACATGTAGTTTTTGAATCATCTCATCTACAAAGCTTGCTTCCTCTTTTGTAGAAATGATATTCTTTTTTGAAATTTTGTTAAGGTTGGTCAATGAGAAGTTTTCTCGTACGGATAAATCGAGTACTAGCCCCTCACTTTTACGGTCTTCCGTAATAAAGCCGATTCCAGCTTTTATCGCATCATATGGTGATTTGATTTTTGTCTCTTTTCCATCAATAAAGAGCTTTCCTTCCTGTACCTTCCGATAGCCAAAAATAGCTTCCATAATTTCCGTCCGGCCAGCACCCATTAAACCGGCTACACCCAGAATTTCTCCTTGATGAATAGTAAAATGGACATTTTCAAAGGATCCCTTACTTGAGAAATTAGCTACTTTTAACCTTTCAGAACCTATGGTTGTATCTCGTTCCGGGAAGCGGTCACCTAGCTGCCTGCCAACCATCATTTTGACAATTTCATCAAAGTTTGTTTCTGGAATCGCTTTCACTCCGATGAATTGTCCATCCCGTAAAACAGATATTCGATCGCAAATTTGAAATATTTCCTCCATTCGATGAGAAATATATACAATTCCAACCCCTTGTTCTTTAAGGGAATGGATCACTTTAAACAAGGCTTCAATTTCTCGATCCGTTAATGCCGCAGTAGGCTCGTCCATAATTAATACTTCTGTATTTGCAGCAACCGCTCGAGCAATCTCAATCATTTGCTGCTGACCGACTGATAAATTGCCAGCCTCAATGGCAGGATCTATATCGATCCCAAGACGGTTTAAGTATTCTTTCGTCTTTTGCTTCATTTCTTTATCTTTTGTCATTCCGAATTTCCCGAATGTCAGCTCTTTTCCTAAGAACATATTTTCAGTGACTGTTAAATAAGGTATGATATTTAGCTCTTGATGAATAACGGCTATTCCTGCCATTTCTGCTTCTTTCGCATTTTTGAAATGTACCTCACTCCCACGAACAGAAACAGTTCCGGCATCCCTTTCATATATACCTGTTAAAATTTTCATTAAAGTTGATTTACCAGCCCCATTTTCTCCCATGAGGGCATGTACTTCCCCAGGCATAATTTCAAAGTCTACTTTTTCCAAAACGATATTTCCGGAGAATGCTTTTGAAATGCCTTTCATTTGAATAATTGGTTGGCTATTCATATTAGAAAATCACTCCTGCATGTAAAATAATGTTTGCATATGGAGTTACTTCACCCGTTCGGATGACTGCTTTTGCCTTTTTTGTTTGTGCTTTAAATTCTTCGTGGGAAATATAATCTATTGATACATCTTTAAGAATAGAGGTAACCTTCTCATCGATTTGTTTGTTTTGCTCCTTAATTTCAACAGCAAGTGTTGCTTTTTCAACTGCCATATCTTCAAGCAATGTTTCTAGCGTATCAATGAAACTAGGGTCTCCCTGTTTTAATGCTAAATCGATTCGAATCGTTTCATCTGGAATAGGAAGTCCACAATCTGCAATAACGATCGTATCGGTATGGCCAAGTCGCGAAAGCACTTCAGATATATGACTATTTAATATCCCTAATTTTTTCATTTTCTCTTTTCCCCTCTTAGCTGCAGGAATTCCTCTACCTCCTGGAGGGTAGGCATTCCGCCTTGAGCACCAAATTTTGTTACGGATAAGGCAGCGGCAGCGTTAGCGAAATGGCAGGCTTCTTCTAGCTCATAACCGATGCTTAAGCAATAAGCAAGTGCGCCATTAAACGTATCACCTGCACCTGTTGTGTCCACGACATCCACGTTGAAACTAGGAATTTGGAGTTCATTCCGCTTCAAAATGGAAACACCTTTTGAACCTTTTGTAACAATGCACTTTTTAATAATTTCTTTTCTTTCTTCGTCTGTCCAATCAGAAGAAGTCAGCAGCATTTCTTGTTCATGCTCATTTGGTGTAATATAGTCAATTTTAGATAGAAGTTCTTTTGATAAAAGCTGAATCGGTGCTGGATTTAAAATGATTGTTGCATTATGCTTGCTGGCAATTTCGACCGCTTTCTCAACTGTTTCTATTGGTATTTCCAGCTGAAGTAAAACAACATCACTTTCTGCAATGATTTTTTCTAATCTTTCGATATAAACAGGTGTGACATGATAGTTGGCTCCCGGAACGACGATGATACTGTTATCTCCATCAAAAACGGTTATAGTAGCTGTGCCGGTTGAAGTTTCTGTAACCGGTTCCACATTTTGCACATCTATTCCTTGGTTATTCAAATGCTGTTTTAACTCTTTGCCAAATGTATCTCTTCCGACACACCCGATTATGCTTACATCTGCGCCTAATCTTGCAGCAGCAACTGCCTGATTTGCCCCTTTGCCACCGGGGATGGTGTGAAACGCTTTTCCTAAAACCGTTTCACCCATTTTTGGAAGGATATTTGTACTTGTTACAATATCCATATTAATACTGCCGATGACAGTGATTTTCTTTTTTGTCATCATTTTCACCTCAAGACCTTAGTTGATTGACCTATTTTTAAAGATACTTTAAATTCTTGCTGTGCAGGATTTACAGCTTTTCCTTCAATCATATTTAGTAAAAGTTTAGCTGCTGACTCCCCTAATTCATATATAGGCTGTGCCATCGTTGTAATTTCTGGACTTGTTAGTTCACAAAGCTGAATGCCATCAAAACCAATCAATGAAAGATCTTGTGGAATTCTTATTCCCATTTGTGTTGCGGCTTTCAATACACCTAAAGCCATATAATCATTCCCTGAAAAGATTCCATCAATATCACGGTGCTTGGATAATAGTACCATCGTCGCCTTTGCAGTTTCTAGTACGTTATAATTTCCATTTATAATAAATTCCTCACTAAACCAAGGCTCATTACATACTTCACTTAAATAGCCTTTATAACGTTCGTCAGCGTTAATAACACTTACTGGACCTCGAACATGGGCAATTTTTTTGCATCCAATCGCTTTTAGGTATTGTACCGCTTCCTTTGCTCCTTCATAATTGTTGACCGAAACAGATGGAATACTTTGATGAATGGGACGGTCAAGCGAAACGATTGGGATATTATTTTTCTCAATATAGTTCGGTGCAAGTGTACTCGTAACAATAATGACACCGTCTACATATTTTTGCTTCATGACATCAAAATATTTTTTTTCCTTATCCTCATGTTCGTCTGAATTGCAAAGGATTAATGTATAATCATTGTTATTTAAAACATCTTCAATTGCTCTAGCGATTTCTGGAAAAAACGGGTTTTTAATATCAGGTACGATGAGAGCAA
Source organism: Cytobacillus solani (assembly GCF_006704205.1). NCBI lineage: Bacteria > Bacillati > Bacillota > Bacilli > Caryophanales > Bacillaceae > Cytobacillus > Cytobacillus solani. Next base: position 4,472,997 of record NZ_CP041305.1, on the reverse strand, counting down.
TTGTTTTAGATTGTTTTTTAAAAAGGCTCCTAGCAACCGCATTCGGTTTATAGTCCAATTTCTCTATGGCCTTTAAAACTTTTTTTCGCGTATCCTCATTTACATAGCCATTATTATTTAACACTCTTGAAACAGTAGCAACAGATACATTTGCTTCGTTTGCTACATCTTTAATTGTGCTCACATCATACCCTCTTTCTAACATGTAACCGGTTACACATCAAAATAAAAAAATAGTTTCTATAAAAGATAAAGAAAAACTTAGTATTTGCTAATTTCTGAATGTTTAATATTAACTAATAGGTAATCGCTTTCAAATAGTATGAAAAAAATCTTACCTTCTATACATTTGCATAGCATAGGTAACTTTAATTGAATTTTAATTGCTTAAAAAGTATTTGTCAATAAATTAATAGAGGAATTGAGAATAGAAATTCCTATGATTCTCATTCTATTCCCTTCACTGCTTACTAGATTTTTCTACATTCACCCATTTATTCATTTGGAATAAGATAGTTAAAAATGTTTAAAGGATGGAGTAGTATGCCGATTTCGTTCCCTGTAAGTATTAGAACAGAAAAGATAAGTGGTGGTAAAGATAAAAATATTTATTACCCTCAAGTGTTTAAAATGAAGAATGTACAATTAGAACAAAATATTAACCAAAAGATTGTTCATCAGACCCAACTACTTGTTAATGAATTAGTTGGTGGAGATCCATCATCCGTCGTTGAAATAATCGGTTCTTATGAAATAAAAAATAACCAGCGGGAAGTTCTTAGCCTATCACTTTCAAATTATACGTACCATTATCATGCAGCACATGGCATGACGATTATTAAATCATTAACATTTGATTTAAATGAAGGAAAGCTTTGTACACTTAAGGATTTATTTAAGCCGGGCAGCAATTATGCAAAAAGGCTAACTGATTTGATAGAAAAGCAAATTAAACAACGAGATATCGAGCTTCTTAATCCATTAACTGAAATTAAGCCAAATCAAGACTTTTACATTGCAGATAAAGCACTTGTCATCTATTTTCAGCTTTATGAAATAACGCCTTATGTATTTGGCTTCCCAATGTTCCCAATTTCCGTCTATGATCTGCAGGATATCATTGATGAAAATGGTCCGCTGGGCAGGATGGCAGAGAACAATTAAAGTGAATAGAAGACAATCTTCTTATAAATAGCAGCTGTTACTTATTCACAACATTCTTTGGAATATCTCCATTTAACACAAGGAGAAGATTATCTGCAGCAACTTCTGCCATTTTCATTCGCGTAGCGATGCTGGCACTTCCTATGTGGGGAAGTGTCACTACGTTTGGTAATGTAAGCAATGGGTGATCTAATGAGACAGGCTCCATTTCAAAAACGTCAAGACCTGCAGCCCAAATTTCTCCATCAGCAAGCGCTTGATATAGGTCGTTTTCGTTCACAATTCCTCCGCGTGCAGTGTTTATCAAAATGGCTGTATCCTTCATTAATAGAAACTGCTCCTTCTGAATCATGTTATGTGTTTCGGGTGTATAAGGAGTCATGATACAAACAAAATCAGATTTTTTTAATAAGTCCTCTAATGTTGTATACTGTAATCCTAATTCCTTCTCAGCCTGAAGCTTTCTGTTTCGATTATGATAAAGGATATTCATATTGAATCCCTTTGCTCTCCTTGCTAGTGCTTCTCCAATTCTCCCTAAGCCAATAATCCCAATTGTGGAATTAAATATATCTTGACCAGTAAGCTGCATTGGAGACCAAGTCTCCCATTTTCCCTCCCGCATATAGGATGACGCTTCTGGAATCCTTCTTGCAGTAGCCATTAAAAGAGCAAATGTCAGGTCAGCGGTAGTTTCTGTTAACACACCTGGTGTATTAGTAACGATAATCCCTTTCTTGGAGGCTGCTTCAATATCAATATTGTTATATCCTACTGCCATATTGCTTATTACTTTTAGCTTTGTGGCGTTAATTAGTAATTCTTTATTAATTGTTTCAGTTAATAAGCAAAATAATCCATCTATCTCAGCAATTTTTTCTTCTAATACTTTCTGTGGAACTGGTATATCTTCATGCTCCCAAATAGATACATCGAAGCTTTTCTCTAGTTGATTTATGATTGGGATAGGTATTTTTCTAGTTATAAATATTTTCGGCTTCAACATGATTTCCTCCATGAAATTTTTATGTGAGAGCGCTAAGAAAACGCATAATTTGCTCCGTTCGTTCGATCGTCCACTTTGATGAATTCGCCATGGCAGTTTCAAGTGAACAAGGACCAGGTACAATTGAAAATGCACTGCTAATGCCCAGTTCGTTCATTTGATATTCATCTAGAAGTAAGCTGCCACATAGTGCAATTACTGGAATATGATGCTTTTTTGCTATTTTACTAACCCCTGTGATTACTTTTCCAGAGAGTGTCTGGCTATCTAGTTTTCCCTCACCTGTAATGATGAGGTCTGCCCCTTTTATTTTCTCTTCAAATTGAATAGCCCCCATTACAACTTCTATTCCAGATCGTATCGAAGAACGGAAAAAGGCTGCTAAGGCTGCACCAGTTCCTCCAGCTGCTCCTCCGCCAACAATCTTGCAGAGATTCATATTTTTTTGCTTCTGAACAATTTTACTATAATGAAATAATGCTTGATCCAATTTCATTACGTCACTTGCAGAAGCGCCCTTTTGCGGACCAAAAATTGTTGAAGCCCCATTCGGACCACATAAAGGATTCGTTACATCACTTGCAATTAAAATGGATGACTCTTTAATTCGCGAATCTATATCTGAATCATCTATAAATGCCAAGTTTATTAAAGCTGCTCCGCCTTCAGCTAGTTCAAGCCCATCATTTGAGTAAAATCTTACCCCTAATGCTTTCAACAACCCGGTGCCTCCATCATTTGTTGCACTTCCACCGAGACCAATAATAAACTTGCGATAGTTTCTATCGAGTGCGTGCTTGATTAGTTCACCAGTTCCATAACTTGTTGCCAGCAATGGATTTCTTTCCTCTCTCGATAAGAGTGTAAGACCAGAAGCTTGAGCCATTTCAATAACCGCAGTTTCTTGATCCCCTAATAAACCGATTGTTGCCAATACGGGTGTTCCTATTGGTCCCTTAACTTCAAATTCTATGAAGGAACCTCCAGAAGAATAGACGAAATTCTCCATTGTCCCTTCTCCGCCGTCAGCTAAAGGAACTTCTAATACTTCTGCCTTTGGGAAAACACGATGCACACCAGCTTTCACAGATGTACAAATATCTCGTGCGGAGATGGCTCCTTTAAAAGAATCAGGTGCGATGACTATTTTCACTGAAGCACCTCCAATATTAAACTCGAATATTTTATCTTTCTGCTTACAATATATCACAAACTAGTAAATTAATACCCCTTTGAAAAATCAACTTGATTAAGCAATTTTTCGTTTTTTTCAATTTTACGTAATGTGTCAAAAAAGTATGAAATCGCTTCATTCAGATCCGTAACTGCTGAAATATGTGGGGTGATAATAATATCGTCTCTTAACCATAATGTTGAGTCATCTGGAAGGGGTTCAGTAGTAAGTACGTCTAATACTGCGTACCTTATTTTACCTGCATTCAAACCTTCAATCAGTGCTTTTTCATCAACTGTTGCACCCCTGCCGACATTGATAAAAGCAGCCCCATTAAAGTTGCTAAATAACTCGTTATCAAAAAGTTTATTTGTTTCCTTTGTCAAAGGCAGTGTGCTTATTATCCAATCTGCAAGTGTTAGCAATGGACCCGAAGAAGTAGTTTTCGTGACTTCTTTAAAAAAATCTTTTTGCTTTCCACTTTGAGATACGCCGTAAACCTTTGCACCAAACTGATCAAATGTCTTTGCAACTTCTTGTCCAATTTCTCCCGATCCAAAAATAACAATTGTTAGATCCTTCACCATTTTTGGCGTCTTTGGAGCCCACTCCTTTTGACTCTGTTTTTCCTTAAAATACTTATGAAATTGGAGGTCTCTTAACACATAGCTTAGGCAATACTCACTAATTCTTTCACCAAAAGAACAAAAGGTACGAGTAAGTAGGGTATTTTCCTTCCATCCATCAATCTCTAAAAAGTTATTTACACCTGCATTAAAGGAATGAACCCATTTCAAATTTGATGGATTGAAGCTAGGACACGGTTTAGACCCAATATATGCTTCTGCCCACGATAAATCTTCTAATGTGATTTCATCAACAGGAATAAATCGGAAATGTTGAGATTCTTCATTTGTTAATTGTTTTTGAAAAAGTTCTTCATATTCTCCGGCCACAAGTATATTTTTAATGTCCATTAGAATTCCTCCAGATTATTATTCGCGAAATAAGGCACAGCAAGCAGGTTTTTACCGCTCGTTGTGCCTTATTTTATCGTATTTAACTATTTACGGGAAAATTATTGGTTTTTCAAATTTAAATATCCATCAAGATAGGAACAATCATTGGCTCCTTTCTCGTACCTTCTTTTACATATTGTGCAACAGACCTTTTTAATTGTTTTTTTATGACATTCCATGAATATCTATTTGCTTCATGTAGCTCATTGATTGTTTCAATCGTCATTTGTTTCATTCCTTTTCGGAGTTCAGAGAAATTCTGATCGACAAATCCTCGAGAAATAATTTCAGGTTCGGATAGTAGTTTTCCTTCCTGTTTATTCATCGGTATAATAATTATGAGCATTCCTTCCTCTGAAATTTGTTTACGGTCCCGTAATACAAATTCCATTTTCCCTATATCCACTCCGTCAACATATGTGTTCCCACTCGGGATGTTTCTCGTACTACGGGCAATAGCATTTTCTATATCTACAACATCACCATTTCTTAAGATAAAAGTATGGCCTTTTTCTACACCTACTGATTCTGCAAGCATCCGGTGATGATGCAGCATTCGATATTCCCCATGAATAGGAATAAAGTATTTCGGCTTCATAAGAGTTAGCATGAGCCTTAAATCTTCTTGATACCCATGACCTGAAACATGTATTCCTGAACTACTTCCAGATCCATAAATAACATGAGCTCCAAGTTTATATAAGTTGTCGACAATACTACTTACATTCCTTTCGTTCCCAGGGATTGGACCTGCTGCAATGATAACCGTATCTTCGGATAAAATCTCTACATCACGAAAGTTTCCAGTGGACAGACGACTAAGGGCTGCCATGGACTCTCCTTGACTCCCAGTGCATAAAATAGTCACCATTTCTGGAGGCAAGCCATTAATTTCACGAGCTTCAATTAACATACCATTAGGAATGGTTAAGTAGCCACGTTCCATCGCCACACCTACTACATTCACCATCGACCGACCAAGTAATGCTATTTTTCGCTCCGTTTTCTCCGCAGCATTGACAACCTGTTGAATACGGCTAACATTTGAAGCGAAAGTAGATACAATCACCTTTCGTCTCGCCCTAATAAAAATCTGATCTAAATTTTCACCTACCATTTGTTCGGAAGGAGTATAGCCAGTTCGCTCAGCATTGGTACTTTCCGATAAAAGGAGGAGTAAACCTTTATTCCCGAATTCAGCCATTTTGTGAATTTCTGGACGCTCATTATTCGCAGGGGTCCAATCAAACTTGAAGTCCCCAGTATGTACAATCGTTCCTTCAGGAGTATTGAATACAATCCCTAAACAATCGGGAATACTATGATTTACTTTGAAAAAGTTAATATTCATTTCACCGATTTGGACGACCGAATCTGAATTAATTTCAATCAGTTCACTTTCTCGTAAAAAACGATGTTCCCTTAATTTGAGTTCAATTAGTCCCAATGTGAATCGTGTCGCATATACTGGCACATTTACTTCTTTTAAGAAGAAAGGGACTCCCCCAATATGATCTTCATGGCCATGTGTAACAATTAAGCCACGCACTCGATCTTTATTTTCGATAATGTAAGAAAAATCGGGGATAATTAAATCAATCCCTAACAAACTTTCATCAGGAAACTTATTTCCACAATCGATAATTATAATATCATTTCCATATTCAATGACATACATATTTTTTCCGATTTCATTTAAGCCGCCAAGGGAAAAAACAGATATTACATTCCCTTTTATCCCCATTTGAATTCCTCCTAATATCAATTTGCTTTAGTATTTCCATGATTTTTGTTTTTATCTGCGAGCACAATATGGGACGGTTCTTTTGTTTACAAGAAAACGAGAGAGCCGTCCCCGTGTATTAGTGACTAATTGAATGAGCGAGCGTAGTATGCCTGCGAATGGCAGCAACGAATTCTACAAAAAAGTAAAATAACGTGATTGGCCAAAGGAAATTCCATATCAGACCAATACCTTCGTAGGAGGTAAGAACGACAGGATGGATTATCTTTAAACAGAATAAGGACAACACAACCCAGCAGACTGAAAAAGGAAGACAAATATGGCCGTGCAGCTGAAGTGGGAGGTTTGAATAATCCCACCATTGCCGATTAAAAATCTTTTGCAGCAGCATCCCACTTGCATATTCAACAATAGTTGGGATTAGGAAGCATAGAAGAATGGCAATCATCCAATTTGTTTCAGGTGTGACGAAATAAACCAATAACAAAGGTGCAAAGCCATACATCGGTTTAAAAGGACCAATGAGAAAGTTGGGTTTGAAAAATTTGCGGTTGGTAATGAGGTTATAACAATTCTCCAACAGCCATCCAAAAAGTGAATAAATGGTAAAAAAATACATAGCCATACCTGCTTCTTTTATGAAAATCATGCTAGTCATTTTGCTTACAACCTCCATATTCATTATACTCACTATAGGTTTTGCAAACTAAATAACAGGTATACAACTATTTAGCTCTTTTGTGATTTTTTAACAGCAAAAAATCACCTAGTACAAAAACTGTACTAGGTGATTTTACTAAGATAAGATTCGTTTTTCCCCGTTGATTGCCTGAATCGGGTCAATATTTTGAGTGAATTCGAGTGTACCCACATATTCCCCGCTTTCATCCCTGACAGCGAAGTAGCGAATGTATACATATTTATCTCGGAACTTTATATAGAAATCTTCATGTTCCTTTCTGCCGGCTTTAAAGTCTGCTAATAGCTCCTCTACTACATGAACACTTCTAGGCGGATGGCAGTTTTGTACGGTACGTCCAATGACTGCTTTTGTTCTTGCAAAGATTCGTTCTTTTCCATGTGAGAAGTAGCGAACGACATCATCCTGATCAATGAATGTAATATCAACAGGCAGATGATTTAAAAGCAGCTCCAGTTGTTTTAAGGATAATAAACCTGTTTCCATTTTTATATATCCATCAGAAATGGATTTCTCACTTATTTCATTTCTTTCAGGCTTCCACTCTCCAGCAGGGCCAGTTAAACAAAAGCCAATTTCATCACTTTCACGGGCAATCTTTACCCATTCATCCTCTGTTAAGTTTTGCAGGGCCATTGGGAACAGGATATTTTCTTCCCGATAAATCATATTAACGACTTCTTGAATTATAAAGCTGACGACTCCTGCAACAGCCTGCTTATCCCCATCATAATTTGTTAATTTTTGCTTTGCCTCTTTAATGGAATCTCGGATAAAATCATCAATTCTCCACATATTGTTGGTCGGCCCATAAATACCGTACTTTTCTAAATAAGGGAATATTAGATTTTCTTTTCGGCTGTAGTGCTTATCAATATCAAGTAAAAGATTGCAATCCTCTAGTAATTGGTAGACATTTTCTTCAGAATCATCCTGAATAAATTGCTCAAAATGGGCTTGAACCTTCGTTTTTATCAGCTTATCAATTTCTTTGTTTTCCAAAATAAATGTATGAACTGGATGACCAGGTTCATCTTCTGGATGCTTGGTTCGTGGAGTCTCTTCAATTGAATCTCTAAAAATCTCTGTATGCAAGGAATATAACCGCTGAATTTCTTCTACTGGCAGATCATTGTCAAGCATTTCTTCATGTTTAAGCTGAGAGATTTCTTCGACAGTCACCTTACCGATAAAGGCATCGAAGTGTGCTTTCACTTCCTTAATATTTTTTCCATTGTAAAGATCTTTAAATATTTGTCTTAAGATAGCCAGACGATCTGTATGGTTAGTGGATTGTAGTTCACGATTATTAATGAATTCACTCATTAAGATTCTCCTTCGCTTCATGGCATAATAAATACAAGTGATAATGTTTCTCATGAATAAAATACCATTAATCTAAATGAATGATTGTGATTCAAATCATGGTGAAGCAAAAATATCTGCTATTGTTTGCCTATAAGTAAGCGTAAGAATGAAACTTTATTAGTGTAGTTTCGTAATGTAATTGTAGAAGAACGAAAATAATTACGAGGAGAATCATTATGAAAAAACTTAATTTATTAATTGCTGTACTCGTATCCTTAATGTTAAGTGGCTGTTCGTTCTTAGGAGAAGTCAATGATTCCTTAGATTATGCCAATAAGGCGACAGATCATATAAATACATTAAGTAATTTTGCTGAAACTGCACCGCAGATGATACAAGATGCTGCTACAAATGGAGAAGCGAAAGAGGAACTAGAGAATCAATTAAAAACTCTCATAGAAAAAATGGAAAAATTTAATGCTATTGATCCTCCATCCATTGCTGAAGATATCCACCAACAGCTTGTTGAAAAGAATGAGATAATTATTGAGGAAATGAATCAAGTGATGGCCGATGGTGAAATTTTATTAGATAAAATTGAATCCACAGAGATATTTACAACGATCAATGAGATTACTACATTATTAAATCAATTGAAAGAATTAGGTTTATAAGCGAGCTCCACCAATTGGTGAAGCTCTTTTTTGACCTTTTACAAACAATGCATTTCCTTTTCCGCTTCGTCCCATGGGACTGAATAACCTTGTCCCTTTGAACAAAAAATGGAGGAAGAAGTGTATGCTGGATCGGCATTTTTATTGTAAGCAATTCTTTCTATTATCTCTTTTTCATTATGACAGCGATCATAACCTGCAAATACAAGATTTATCGTCGCTTTTCCCTGTGTGAAAGAAGCAAGCTGAGTACTGTATGTCATAAAGGTTGCTACTGGTACTGTTCCTGTTAATATTGCTTTATTTCCTTCCGTTATAGGCGGATTGAATTTGCCAAATGCAGTTTGAATATCGGCTAATACGCGGCCCATCTGATCGATAGTTACTTTGATCTTAAACTCATATATAGGTTCTAGTAAATTGTTTGAAGCTTTTTCTAGGCCATGCCGTAATGCCCGAAATGTTGCCTCGCGAAAATCACCGCCAGATGTATGTTTATTATGGGCTAGCCCGGTTAGCAAAGTCACTTTCACATCAGTGAGAGGAGATCCAGTTAAAAGACCATTGTGTTCCCTTTCAAATAAATGCTGTTCAATTAAATTTTGATTTCCAATAGTCAAATCGTCCGCATGACAAGCATTACAGAAGGTAATTCCGCTATTTCTTTCGCCGGGCTCTAATTTGAGATGAACTTCAGCATAATGCCCTAAAGGTTCAAAATGACCGTATCCGATAACGGTCGAAACGATTGTTTCTCTGTATAGAATCTCCGGTTCCTCAAATGAAATGTTTAACTGAAATCGTTCCAAAACTACTTGCTCTAATACCTCTAGCTGAATCGTCCCCATGACATGGATATGTATTTGCTGCAGATTCTCTTCCCAAATGACATTTAATGATGGGTCTTCTGCATCTAAAATTTTGAAGAAACGCAATGCTTCTTTTATATTTACAGATGGTTCAAAAAGGACTTTTGATTTTAAGGCTGGCATCATTTCAAAATCAACGGTCTCTGTCTTTTCACCCATGCACCTCCCAACAGTTGTCATTGATAACCCAGTGACAGCGAAAAGTTCGCCAGCCTTAACATGATCGACTTTATTATATTTATTCCCGCCATATACTCGTATTTGAGTAATTTTTTCTGAAATCTCATTCTGACCATTCCAGTATCTTACCTCATCCCTTTCTTTTAAACCGCCACTTAACGCTTTGATAAAAGAGATTCTTGCTCCGTTCTCATCATGACGAATTTTATAAACACGGCCTGAGAAGGCTTGCTCAGTTCTATAATTAGTAACTGTCAATTGATCAATCGCAGCTAGAAATTGTTCAATGCCAATATCCTGAAGCGCTGATCCGCTTGAACAAACGAAAGCTTGGTTTTGATATATCATTTTTTGTAGTGTTTTTAGCCATATATCCTTTTGATAGCCGGTTTCCATGTACAGTTCTAAAAGATTCTCATTACGCTCTGCCACAAATTCAATGAACTTCTCATCCATCTCACCATCATTAAAGGAGTCTGTTATCTCAAAAATATCCTTTGTTAAGTTTAATCTAATCTCCTCAAGCACGGCTTCAACATCTGCTCCTACGCGATCTGTCTTGTTGATAAAGAAAAATGTAGGCACTTGGTATTTTCTTAAAAGCGCCCAAACGGTTTCTGTGTGCCCTTCAATTCCTTCCACCGCACTAATGATAATGATAGCGTAATCCATCACTTGAATGGCTCGCTCCATTTCAGTAGAAAAGTCGACGTGGCCAGGTGTATCGATTAGATAATAATTGGAATTCCGATAGCTGAACATAGCTTGATCTGCAAAAACGGTGATCCCACGCTGACGTTCGATTTCATGGCTATCAAGAAAGGCATCCTTATGATCGACTCTTCCTCTTTGTTTAATACTCTTCGTATGATAAAGCAACTGTTCGGAAAATGTTGTTTTTCCGGCATCTACATGTGCCAGTATTCCAATCGTTTTGTTCATTTTGTGTCCTCTCTGCTTTGAAATCTTTCAATTCTATTATAACAAATGCTTTTTTCTTGTGAAAAATGTAAAAATCTCGTGAATAAGAAGGATTTAATATGTAAAAGAAGAATATGGAATAGTATTTAATTTAAGGAGGAATAAACATTGTATCATACAATTGAAGAATTTTTGAATGAATGGACTCATGAGGCGAATTTGACGCAAACGGTTTTAGAGCATCTAACAGATGAATCTTTATCATTGAGAGCTACCCCTGAGTATCGTTCGCTAGGCAGTCTTGCGTGGCATCTTGTAACATCCCTTCATGAGATGCTTTCCCGGACAGGACTTGATTTTGTTGGTGCCGAGCATGAGGCATTAGTTCCATCGAATGCTAAGGAAATAGCAGACAGCTACTTGATGGCAAGTGAAAATATGATTGCAGCAATGAAAAAACAATGGACAGATCAATCTTTAAATGAAATGGACGATATGTATGGAGAAAAATGGCCAAAAAGTCTTACATTATCAGTTCTGAACTCACACCAAATTCATCACAGAGGTCAATTAACCGTTTTAATGCGTCTAGCAGGGCTCAGAGTTCCTGGGATGTATGGTCCTTCTCGGGAAGAATGGGCAGATGCTGGAATGGAAGCTCCTACGAATTAACTCCTAATGAAATTAATCTGTCACAATATTTAACTTATGTATCTTAAAAATAACCGCTTTAGAAAAGAAGTTTGACTGGATTATTGAATTACTTCAAAGGGATAAGGAAAGTATTTTCTTTGTCCCTTTATCATTAATCGCCGTTGTACATCATGGTCTAAAGAAGCAATACCCGTATCAGAGGGAATTTAAAAAGGGTAAAATTCCTTGTATTAGAAATTCACCCTATTTTTTAATATATAAAACAAATTAATTCCTTCAACATCATATGTTAAAATTTTCCATTATACTTCCTTATTCATCCAATTTATTGTTTTCATAATTCCTTCTCTATACGTTGTCCGCGGTAAGTGCCCTATTTTTGCTTCATACTTCTTACCGCTTAAAATTACGGGATCCTCTGTTAAGTACATCATCTCTACCATCTCCCTCATAAATGGCTGAAACATTCCTAGGAAGAAAATCATTTTTTTTGACACGATTCTAATCGACTTTTTATATCCTAGTTCCTTACGCAAAATCTCAATAATTTCTTCTCCCGTTATCGGATGTGCTGATGGGATATTCCAGCATTGATTGTAAGTATCCTTTCTAGAAGCTAGCTCCACCACCGCCTGTGCACCGTCAAACGTATAAATGAACTCTCGAGCTACTTTGAGATCACCAACAAAATTTGCAGCTTTGTTTTGAATCACATTTTTGAGAGTTTCATGTAGGAGGGTACTTTCTGCGTTAGGTCCGTACAAATCTGGCAGATGGACAATTAAATAAGGAACGTTATTTCTCTTCAATGTTTGTTCCATTGCAAGCCTGATTTTTCCCTTTTTAGTATGTGGTTCTTTCTTTGCATCTTCATTTACTTCTGCTTTGGATTGCCTCCCATAAGCATAAATATTATCCACTAGAGCAATTTTTGCTTGCTGTATCTTCGCAACCCGAACCAAAATTTCCATGCACAATGGATGCTTCTTATCCCAATCTTGATAAGGAAAGCTCACTGCATGAAAGATTACATCCACACCATTTGCTGCCTCGAGTACCTCCTTTTCCACTAATACATCCCCTGAAAAAATAGTTACCCTTGATTCATGCTGATAAAGATCATGTAATTTTTCCTTTCCTCTAGCAAAAGCAACTACATCCACCCCACGATTATTCAATTCACGAACTAATGCATAGCCTATTCCACCTGACGCACCTAGTACTAATGCTTTCTCCATTAATAACTTCCTTTCCTAATTATTAACCACTGGTCAAATAATACAAAAAAATATATATGCAAACTCTAAACCAGAAAATGATTTAGAGTAGTTCTATCCATTTAATCCTTTTATTATAAAAATAACATGTGACTTAGCCGCCAGCTTCGCTTCGTCAAAATTTTTAACATATCCGCGGTAATGAGAAACAAAACCATGAAGTGCTATAAATGCAGACCATATATCTATTAATTCATGTTTTTTCGTGGACAAGGATTGGACTGTTTGGGCAAACTTTTGATAACTAAGGTTGGCTGCTGTTTGAGATAAACTATCTACCTCCGTATTTCTTACCATAAACATGATTTCATACTGGCTTTGGTGGTTTAAACCAAACTCAATAAAGCGAATAAAAACGTTATAGAGCTTTGTTGTGTTATCTTCAGGACCTTGAATGGATTCTTCCAATAAATTGTTTAGTTTAGAAAAGTCATCTTCTACAATTGCATAAAACAGTTCAGCTTTATTTTTAAAGTGGTAATAAATCGCACCATGACTGCAGTCTAGCAGTTTTGCAATGCTTCGCATGGAAACTTGCTGAAAACCTTGTTTGACAAACTGAGTTCGTGCTTTCTGTAAGATGATCTCTCTTGTCAGTTCTTGAGAAGTGGTTTTACGAGGAGACATCTTTTCAACTCCTTTATTGACCATTGGTTAATTATAAGTATAACATCTTTTTTTTCGCGGTAAAAGGTTATTTAAAGTAAATATAATTTTAACATGAAATTTAAAAAGTTTTGTACCCAATTCGAGCCTAAAGGGGTGGATATTTCTTTTATTAAAATCTAAAATGGTACAATAAGCATGAAAGGATGTGTAAGGATGGCGATTACATTACCGCATATTGAAGATGCAAACCGGACTACATATCTTCCGCCAAAGGGAGAGTTTGAACGTTTTACAGATGAATCCCACTATATTGAAAAGGTTCGTGAATGGGGATTATCAACTACAAAAGAAGTGAAGAAGGAATTCTGGTACAAGGAAAGAGATCATCAGCGCATTGTTAAGATTAAAGGATTTGAGACATATGGGCAAGCTGAAGAATTTAATACGGTCATAGTTGAATTTCAAGATGGAAACCTGAGCTGCATTCATCCAGCTTATCTAAAGGAAATGCAGGCATCAAGCTTTGGGAAGGTGTCATTCTCTGACGTTGCTGAACCATCCCCAGCACCGTCGAAAAAAAGCGAGCAGCCTAATGCCGCCAAACCAAAGGCTGTAAAAAAAGAGACGGCAACAAAGAAAGAAAAACAAACTAAAATTGAATTGCCTGAAGAAAAGGTCCATTTTACAGCGACGGTTAAGCAGTTTGCTTTAAGCTGGAATCATTTCAATGAAGAAAATGATGAAGTCGTCGTTTTCGAAAATATTGTGATCGAACAGGAAAATCCAATTAAAATTGGACTTGCCTGGTGTGCCCACTCTAAAACATTGAAGAAATTTGAACTTGCACCTGGTGAAAAACTTGAATTCGATGGGAAAATCGTGAAGAAAAAATTGCCTAATGGAAAAGATGCCGAAGAAGATTTTATTGTTACAAACCCAGTTTTATACAAGATCAATAACCCTTCCAAGTTAAAAAAAAGCTAAATGAACGTGGTCACGTTCATTTAGCTTTTTTGCTTAAAATTACCACCCCTTCCCTCTTCCCTTTTTTGTTACACTTTTAAAGTTGAAGGAATTTGGAGGGATGAATGGATGAAAAAATTATATCTGCTGCTTGCGATCATTCTAATTTTTTCAGGAGGATTTATAGCTGGCTCTTTTTTTTCTATGAAAAACAGCTCATCAATACCAAAAACTATCAGTCTAAACCCTCCGTCTTCGAAAGAATTAGAACAAAAGGCAGCACCAAAACTAGAGCAGATAGCATCAAAATTGCTGATTGGCTATGTTCAGGATTTTCGGGATCCGTCTGTAGTGAACTACAGTCAATTAACACATGTGATCTTTTCATTTGCCCATCCGACGAAAGATGGAAGGCTTTTATTTAACGGAGATACCGCTCTTAACAATTTACGCGCAATGGTTACAAAAGCCCATCAAAACAAAACAAAGGCAATACTTGCCATCGGGGGCTGGTTCCATATAAATGGCGGTGAGTCATATGATTATTTTAAATCTGCGATTGCGAGCCCTGATGCACGGACAAAGCTCGTTAATGAACTGATGAATCTGGTAGCGACTGAGAATTTAGATGGCATTGATATCGATTTTGAACATCCGCGTTCAAAGAAAGATGCAGAGGACCTCAATGCTTTTACCCAAGAATTAAGCTCAAAGCTTCACCCTCAAGGAAAGGAACTTTCCATTGCAGTACACTCAAAGATTCATAGTGTAACTGGAACTGAGCTTGGATTTGTCGTTTATGAGCCCACTATGTTTCAGTATGTTGATCATGTAAACATTATGGCATATGACGGCCAATGGGATGGCGGATATAATGCAGCTAATTTATCCCCCTATCCGTTTACAGAGAATATCGTAAACTATTGGACTGCTCTTTTTGATAGACACAATCTATCGAAGGAAAAGCTTGTCCTTGGAGTTCCTTTTTATGCACAGCCAGAGGATCCAAATAGTAAACAAGTTTCCTATGAGGCTCTTATTAATAATAATCCTGACAATGCAGGAAGAGATTCTGTAAGCTTGAATGGGACAACCTATCATTATAATGGAGAAAAAACGATTCAAAGGAAAACGAAACTCGCACTTGATCATGGTTTTGGGGGCATGATGATGTGGGAAGTGGGACTAGATGCAAAGGATGCTTATAGTTTGACAGCAGCTATCTCTGAAGAAATGAAGGAAATCAAGTAATCAAGACACTTTACTCCTTTATTATGCAGGGGGAGAAAAACTATATAAGCTATGAAATAATTTGGAGTCAGGTACGGACACGAATTTACTTGATTTCACTAAACCTGTCCGAAGTGGCCCCGAGTTCGGACATCCTAGTCAATGAGTTCACTATACTTGTCCAAAGGTAGATCAGGTTCGGACCCGAATGCGCTTGATTTCACCTCACCTGTCCGAAGTAACCATAAATTCGGACATCCAAGTTTATGAAATTACTAAACCTGTCTGAAGCAGCAACAGGTTCAGATACAAATGCCCTTTAACTTAAAAAACTAGTCCAAAGTCAAAAAAAGGGCACGAAAACCATTACGGTTTTGTTCCCTTTTTTCTTTGTAATTAGCTGCTAAGCTTATTTATCCCCACTCTACAACTCAAATTCCCATTCGTCTTTCAAAATCATGTAAAGGATTAGTAATGTATCTTCAATTTCACGACCGCTTTTTCCTTCTAGTGGGATGCCACTCTTTTTGAAGAGGATTTCAGCTACTTGTAGGGTAAGTTCATTTCTTTCTTCTAATGGCAATTGCGGAAACCGGCTGCAATATGTTTTAACTAGATTCCATTCCTTCGAGCTTAATGTTTTCAGGGTCCATTCTTCAATAAGCAGATCTTCTTTTGCAAGTCCTCTTTTTTCAATTTCGCGATCAATAGCAGTCAGCTTCTTTTTCTTCTTTGCTTTTCGCTCATGGACAACGATTGTCCCTGCGACAAGATCGCCAATCCGCTTATGTTTTGAATGGAAAAAGATCATAATCAGCCCAAGAAAATAATTAGCTGGCAAGGAGTCAATTATTCGGAGCAGATTCCGGATAAAGCTTGAAAGCAATGTTAAACTATGTCCGTTATCTTGAATGACCCGAATCCCAATCATTTTCTTTCCAATCGTTTTTCCACCTGAAAAAAATTCAAAGACAAAGAAATAGCCCCAGTTAATGAGAAAGATGACGATAATGGTAATCGCTAATGGTAGTGAAGTCATCTCCAAAAGCATTATATCTGCTGTTCCATACATAAATAAGAAAAAAGCAACGATGATTAGAATATTTACAACCATTAAGAGCAATTGGTCGATAATAAATGCAGCCGTTCGACTGCCTAATCCTGCAAGCTGAAATTGAAGGGAGACAAATTCAGGTGTTTTAATCCCCACATTCTCTTGATTCATTTAGTTTCCCTCTCTTCTGTTGTTGAATTTCGCTAAAGCGGTTTCTATTTTTCTACAAAATTACTATAATAAGGAGAAAAGAAACATATTCCCATTATTTAAAAGTCAAACCTAAAGAAGGTGTTAATATGAATGTAAAACAATTTGTTAAACAGCACCGGGAGGAATGGAAACAGCTTGAACAGCTCGTGACCAACCTCCACAAAAGGAGAAATCGGATAGCTGGAGCAGATATCGATCAGTTTCATCGGCTCTATCAAAAGGCAGCACAGAACTTGTCATACTGCCAAACATACTTCCCGGCCGAAGAAGTCACACCATACTTAAATGGCCTCGTTTCGAAATCACATAATCTATTATATAAAGACCAAGTTTCAAGCTTGAAGCAGATTCGTTACTTTTTTAGTACGAAATTTATAGGTTTATTAGTAGAGCAATGGAAGTTTGTCCTTGCTGCGATGATTTTATTTACCCTCGGTGCTGCAGGAAGCTTCATTTCTGTTGTTAATGATCCATTGCATATGTACGCCATCCTACCGCCAGAGATAGCACAAGGAGTCGATCCTAGTGCATTAGGATCAAGTGATGGAGAGGTCGATTCTTCATTTATGTCTGCGAGCATAATGACAAATAACATTCAAGTGGCCATACTGGCTTTTGCAGGTGGCGTTACCTTTGGTCTTTTGACCGTTTATTTACTAATTTATAATGGCATCCTTGTAGGTGCGCTTGCTGCTCTATTTTGGCATCATGGAAAATCGTATGATTTTTGGGCTTACATCGTTCCTCATGGGATGATTGAGCTTACAGCCATCTTTATTGCAGGCGGAGCAGGTTTATTAATGGGCTATAAGCTCTTCGTCCCTGGTAAGTTTTCAAGAGGGTACCAATTAAAGCAACAAGCGAAACGGTCAGTCCAGCTGCTACTCGGTACAATCCCGCTCTTTGTCATTGCTGGAATCATTGAAGGCTTTATTACCCCAGCAGCCATTTCGCTAGAAGCTAAATATATCGTTGCCTTTATAACCGTCATTGGTCTGTTCCTCTATGTGATGATTGGAAAGCTTTTACTTTTGAAAAATAGACCTACAGCAGATTTCGATTCATAATATCAATATAAGAAGATACAGCTGCGGTTGCTAATCTTTCTTCCCGGGCCTCTATCATTTGGAGGCCTTGTTTTTCCCATTTGATCTTTTCCTTTTTCTTAAAGAGCATTTGCTGCTGAGCGATACTTTTTATCATGGCCATTTGTACATTTTCTGGCTGCATCTGTATTCTCTTCTGGATCGTCATATCTTCAATCCCTATCATGAGAAACAAATGTCGCTGTCTCATCCTTTTTAAATAGGTTAAAGCACTTTCTTCATGCAGGAATGTACGGACATCACTGAATAATAGGATAAAACTGCGCTTCTTCTGCATCGTTTCTAAATAATGCAATACTGCAGCGTAATTCGATTCCGCTGCATCCACCTCGATGTTGTATATCGCTTGGAGAATGGTTTGCAAGTGTGCCATCCCTTTTGCTGCGGGAACGAACACTTTTACATCCTTTGAAAAAGCAAGTACAGATACATAATCCCCTTTTTGGAGAGCTGCTGCTGCAACAGTGATGGCAGCCTCTAATGATTTTTCTAAACGGTTCCCTTTTTTCAGTTCTGCTCCCATCATTCTGCCGCAATCAATTAAGATCGTCATATGCTTTCCATGCTCGGGTTCATATTCATTCGTCATCACTTCCCTGAGCTTTGCTGTTTGTCTCCAGTTGATATTGCGTGGATCATCCCCTACGACATACGATCGAATTTTGGCAAACTCACCGACACCGCTTTGCTGCTTTCGGATTTTCACTCCTTCATACAGTAAAAATTTTTGTGCATTCTCCAAGTATTGTTTCGTTTCTGTTAAATCTGGAATCACTTTAACAGCATTTGACTGTTCAATCGTTAGCTGTTTTTCCCATAAACCTAATGGACTTGAATAGCGAAAATAGATTTTATCGATCTCATACTCTCCCCGTACCGGTGCAATCACTTCATATGCAGCAAGAACAGTCGTTTGCGTAGAAACATTCCCTTTTAGCGGGAATTGCTGAATAAACGATTGTGGGATGCCATCTATTAACCGATACGATAAAGAATAAGGCGAGTTATTTTTTATTTCAATCTGGACTTGATAAGTAATGCCTCTTTCCATTTCTGCAGGAGCCATCCTTTTAAAAGAAAGCTCCTTTTTTTTCGCTGAAAACAGCAAATCGAATAGGCTTGCAATCAAAACAAGTATATTTACCGTAAGTAAGAACGTCCAAGAAATGTCCCAAATGGATACAATGACTAAAGCAATAGATAAAAGAGTAAAAAGCAATAATAACCTTTTGGTCGGTAAGACTCCTTTACCTTGGAACAGGAATCGAGCCCACAAGCTCTTCAATGATTTGGTCAACAGTCAATCCCTCCAATTCCACATGTGGGGAAAGTTGAATACGGTGCCTTAATGCAGGTTTGGAAACCATCTTTACATCATCTGGTGTCACATAGTCCCGTCCAGAGAGGTAAGCCCATGCTTGAGCCGCTTTCCCAATGGAAATCCCGGCTCTCGTGCTCGCACCGAAACGAATCGATTCAGTCTCCCTTGTCCTTCTGACCAACTGCATAATATAATCAATAACCTGATCTTCCATTGTTACTTTTTCAATCTCTTTCTTGACTGCTGAAAAAGTGTCCATATCAAGAATGGATCCAAGGGTTTGTTTATCAAATTTTTTTTCAATCACTTGTTTTAGGACATTTTTTTCCTCATCAAAAGATGGAAAATCAATGTGAAGCTTGAATAGAAAACGATCCTGCTGAGCTTCAGGCAGCGGATAGGTACCTTCAAACTCGATTGGGTTCTGTGTGGCCACAACGAAAAATACATCAGGTAATAGATAGGTTTCGCCTTGTATCGTTACTTGTTTTTCTTCCATCGCTTCAAGAAGTGCCGCTTGTGTCTTCGCTGGAGTACGGTTAATTTCATCAGCTAAAAGGATATTCGTAAAAACGGGACCCTTAATCGTTTGAAATGTGTTATCTTTCATATTGTAAATCGTGCTTCCGGTAATATCACTTGGAAGCAAGTCAGGAGTGAACTGTATTCTGCTAAAATCTCCTCCGAGCAGTGCAGCGAGAGTTCTGACCATTTGAGTTTTACCTGTACCAGGTACTCCTTCTAGAAGGACATGCCCCCCTGCTAAAATAGCTGATAATAGGAGTCTAAGATTTGTATGTTGACCTAAAATTCGTTCTTCATATTTTTCCAATAAAGATGTTATTTCTGTCTTCAAGATTCCTCCACCTCTTTCCTTAAACGGTCAAGCCTTTTTGACCATAGCAAGTATTCTTGCTTGTTTACATGTTCTTTTTGTAGGATTGTGATTAGTTCATTTAAAAATGTTTTAATCTCGTATGCAGGTATGTTTGTCCACTTTCGTTCTAATGGAGCAGAAAGATCTTTCCATTCTTTGCTGACTGGAATCCCCCATCGTTCTTGAAGCAAAAGCTTCACATAATCAGCTTGATATGATAATGATTCTTGGTATCGCCGGCCTCTTAAGTACCAGGCAGACAAGGCGCGAATGCCTTCATCACTAAATCGAACGCTCTCTTCCCTCGGGATAAAGATCGGTCCGAATCGCTTTCCGTGTGCTATTAGCCATAGAATCGCAATGAGCGCACTTTGCAGCAGCAACAGTAAAAACCATTTTGGATACAATGTCAAAAATGTGGAGCTGTTTTGAGCTCCATGAACAAATTCATCAAATAAGAGACTTGTATTCTCTTCTTCATTTATTAAAGAAAGAATAAGAGGAAGATGATCAACGCTTAAAATGCTGCCATTTATTATCCATTCAGGAGAGTTAGAGACAATTAATTGTCCTTTGCCAAACGATCGTTTGAAGGCAAGTACTCCAGCTTCATCTTTTAGCAAAATTTTATCTTGTTCGTTTGTTTGAAGACGGATAGGCGAATGCAAATCAGCACGATAACCAGTCCCATTATTGTCACTTACACGTAAATCCTCGCCCAAATAAGTGTCAGAGCTCAAATGCTCGATTTCAATATCAAACATCCCTTTCGGATTCGTATGAAACAATAGGATGGTATTCCCTTTTTCCATAAACTCCAAGTACGCATCCATTTCTTCCTTTTCAGGGATAAAATAAGGCTCCACCATTAGGAGCAAATGCTCATCTTCACTTTTTGGCAGGTTTTCAGGAGAATGCAACCATCTGTTTACTTCTCTTTTATCCTTTAAATATGTATAAAATGCCTTGACTCCAGTTGGTGATGGAGATTCAGACACATAATTTGGATATGGTTTTGGCTGTTTGGAAAGACCGAAATAACTAAGGAGTATAAATAGAATAAGAAGAATACCTAGCCAAATCCATGGTCGTCTCTTTTCAAGTGTCTTTTGCAAATTAGCAGCTACCTCCTTTCTACACCAAATTCACGTATCTCCTCTGAATTTTCGAGCCACTTCATTGCAGTGATTCGAAACTGTAAAAACTCCTCTATTTGGATATTGTGCTTACCATAAGTCACTTCATCAAATAATCGTGCAAGGTGATAAAATTGATCCGCCCACTCTTGATTTACTTTACGGAGCTCATCATAATACTCCCAGTTCGTCTTCCAAATTCGAGCAACAAGCCATTCTTTTTCATGAAAATAGAGAAGCAAAGCTAAAAATAAATGGCGGGTTGCCAATGTATACTCTCCGTTTGCTTCATGTTTTTGCGATTCTGATAGATGTCTTTGAAAGGACCAATTCATTTCATTCATAGATTGTAATGGCTTATGATCATGCAGCATCCGATTTCTTTTTCTATTCCGAAAGATAAAAAAAGCAATGACACCAAGGGAAATGATCATGATAACAATGATTCCAATGAGGATGGGTCCTGCTGCAGCACTAGAAGGAGCAAAGGAAGGAAATAAATCTGCTAACAAATCGGCAAACCAATCCTTCACCTTTTCCCACCATATGGAAATTAATCCTTTCGAATCATCGTAATAAGCCTGATATTCGCGTTCCTTAAGTATTTCCTCAAGCTCATCTCTTGCCTTGCTATCCTTTAACATTGATCGTCACCTTTTAATAAGACTTGTAATCTTCAATCATATCTTTAATATCATCCGCATCATGTCTTGTTTTCAAATCAAGATACATGACGGCGTATCCAACAGTGAGTAGCATAGTTGTCAAAATGGTTGCTAAATTGACAATGATTGATAATAGGACACTTTTTCCTAGAAAGATCCCAAAGGTGATCTCGATTGCGCTGCTAATTGTCGTTATGATGATATAAAAGATAATATAAAGCCCCATGAGCAGCCATGTACGCTTTTTCGTAAGCCGCCAGCTTCGGGTAAAGCCAGGTGATTCCCGGTCTAGAACGACAGAGCCAAAGTAAAAGCTCCAGCGAGTCAATAAGTATCCAATGCCAACAGCAAAACCCAAAAATAGTAAAACAGCAAAAATGATCCCGATTGCCGGATGAATGATAGCTCCGAAAACACCTGTAAAACTAATCATAAGAATGGGTACAATGATTAATCCAAACGTAATTAGTCCAAATAAAATCGTGCTTCCTAAAATTGGCCAAAAACGGGAAAAGGCTTCTTTAATGACAGAACCTACTGAATATTCCTCATTTTTTCGGATGTGATTTATCGCAAAAAGAACAGCTGCTTCTGCTACTGGGAACAAGATGATTCCAAATAAACCAGTCAATATTAATGAAATATTAGCACCAATCGAACTGTCAAGCGGGATAGCTGTTTCATCAAAACTCGAAAGAATTTGCTCAAACCATAATTCTCCACTTCCAAGTTCTCTGAAAAAACTAACCCCTGATAAAAGCTGAATAATTGCTTGCAGTAAATAAATAGGTCCCATTAATATAAGTAAAATCAAGAAAAAGTCTTTAAAGCGGTTTTTACTTAAGATGAACGTATGATCTAATATTTCGCCAAAGGTTTTGGGCTTATTAAATTTAGTATCCAATAGTTGAAATCCTCCTAATTAGAATAATAGTCATATCGCCTATTTTAACATTTTTCTGGCATTTATTGTGTAAAAACATGTAAATTGATATGAAACGCAGAAAATGAGAGATAAAATATAAGTTCTATTGACGTGTATGGTATTTGTTTTGATAATGTGCCAAAGCAAGTAAAGAAAAAATAAAACGATAGCTGTGGTAATGAATATAAAAGTCACCCGCCATTCCCTGCCCCTTAGGATAATCCGTTGTCCAGTCCTTATGATGGAGATGATTCAATAGATAATTTATTCCGGCATTTATTGCTTTTGTTGGTTTGTCAGAGACTGCAATTAAAGCATCCACCGCCCAAGCCGTGTGAGTTAGTGTGCTTGCTTTTAATGGGATATAGGATTGTTTACTATCACTTTTACATGACTCCCCCCAGCCGCCATCTGGATTTTGAATAGATAATAGCCAAACGCTTGCAGCCCTAACGGAATGATGAGTTTCTCCTACAGCTGCAGAACGGAGTCCGGTTATTGCTGCCCATGTTCCATATATATAACAAATCCCCCACCGTCCATACCAGGAGCCATCCTTTTCTTGATTACGAAGGAGCCAATTCATTCCGTTTTTAATTGCTTCATGATTTTTTGATAGATTTGTACATGAGCATAGAAATTCTAAAGTTCTCCCTGTTAAATCTGCTGAAGATGGATCAGTCAGCAGAAATTCTGCTTTATCAATCGGCAGCATTTTTACTAGCCTGCTATTCGTATTTTTTTCAAACGCAGGCCATCCTCCATCATCGTTCTGCATGGATAATGCCCACATAACTCCTCTATCCCATGATTGACGGTAATTTGGGGCGTTTTGGACATTTCTTGCAATCGCACGTAAAGAAGCCGTTGTATCATCCACATCAGGATGAAGCGTATTATTATCCGAAAATCCCCAGCCTCCTGGAAAGCTGGAAGGATTATGAATGATCCAATCCCCGTATTTATAATGCTGCTGACTAAGCAAATAGTTGTTGGCCCTTTCTAGCATTTGTTTCTTTGTCGAGAGCCCAGCTTCCTGTATAGCATAGCTAATTAATGAAGTATTCCAAACAGCAGCATTCGTATATTGTATATGAGTCTGACCATTTATCTCACATTTCATTGACTTTAAGCCTTTCACTGCCTTAATAATGATCGGATCCTTTTTCGAATAACCTAATGACAACAAGGCAAATATCATTAAAAACGTGGAGCTAAAGTAACCTAGGAATGTTCCATTCGGTTCAATACGTGCAAGCATATATTGTTTTGTCTGCTCCGTTGCTAGTTTATGAATATAGCTTGGCAGCCCAATAAGGCATTTGATTCCTTTCTCAATCGTTTCATATAAGGAACGCCATTCTTCCGTGTTATGAAAATGAACAGAATCGTTGTCAGAGTGATCATGCTTTCGAGTCAATAAATCGGACAAATCGGGACTGTCCTTTGAGCGAAGACAATATTTTCGATCAGCTAGAATCATGATTGGAGCCATATTTGCCCTGCCAAACACGGAAAAACTATAAAAATTTATTGGGAATGTAGGCGGCAGCAATATTAGTTCTATGGGCAACGGGAATCGAGCTGGCCATTTCAGCTGACCAGTCATCGCAAGCATGAGTTTTGTAAGCAGATGAACGTTGTCTAAACCGCCATTTGCTAATATATACTGTCTTGCCTTTTTTAACCGAAGATCCTGCTTCCTGTAATATCCAGAATAAAGGAGTGCATAATAAGCCTCTGCGGTGGCTGTAATATTACCCTCTCCTTCATCATAATAAAGTTTCCATGCTCCGGTTTTCTCCTGTTTACTTATTATTCGATCTGTCAGCTGTTTGATTAAGATTTCATCATGAATTTCTAATGTTCTTAATAAAATGATCATATAACAATCAGTGGATATTCCTGTTTCGAACGGATAATCCCATGAACCATTAGGTGATTGATCTTGCTGCAGCTTTTCTATCAGCTGGTTTATTCCTGCACTGATGCGGCTCTTCATCATTTTTATTTCTCTCCCTGCTTTTTGATATATACAAATACATATTCAACTTTTGCAAGAACCATTCATTAGGGGGTGGTGGACATCTTTTGTAAGCTTAAGAAACTAGAAAAACCTCAACTTTCTGAACGTCTATTAAGACTTAAAAAGGAGCTGAAAAAAAGGTCTAAAAAACCGAAACAAATAGAAACACTATCCCAGAGTGAGAATGATTTTATACAAAAGATCAAAAGGGAGACCAATCGTTTAAATCAAAACAATGTAACTAGAACAAAAGCATATCTCGCCTTTTTTAATCGGCATCCAGAAATACACTGGGCTTTTTTAGGACATATGGTGTCTAGGAACGGTGGGTGGAATATGACAGACTTGAAGGGAGGGATTCTTTCAAAGCTATTAACGAGCAAAGAAGCTAAGTCGTTTTTTTCATTTTTAGAGCGGGGAAATTGGCTGATTTTTCAAGATGCTTTTCCACAATTCTTGCTCTATGAAGCAAGTTTAAATAGCAGGACGAATCTATTTCACTTACTGCCAAATTTAAACGTTTCCATCTTTATGGAAGTTATCTGGAATGAGTTTTGGAAGGAACGAGATGTATATCTGTTGACGATGGCTTTAATCGTGAATGAACAAAGCTATTTGGAGGCGAGAGTTTTACAAAACTCTTCTTTTAAAAAGAAGGTGTTTAATACATTGGAATTCAAGCTGCAGGAGTTCCTATCTATGAATCATATTCTTTTTCCCTATTCATGTAATGGGAAGCAAAAGCTTGCTGGACAAACATTACGTCATTTTGAAAGTTTACATGAACGTATTTTACTTGGAAAACGATTATATCATGTCCTGTTTAATAATAATGAACGATTTGAAATGACTGTTCAATGGGCTAATGAGCATCCGCATTCGGGTTCGCGAATGGATTACTGGCCACATTTTTTTCATGATGTGGATGAAGGAGTCCCTGGAAGAATTTTAAAACAACGGATAAAATCATGTCAAATTATTCCGGGTTCATCGCGTATTTATAGTCCAAGTTTAGAATTTGCATGGAAAAATCAAAACCATCCTTGTGCGGAAATAGGAGATTGGTATAAGGATGCAGGGGTAATCAATTACTTACCCCGTGTGGAAGAAATAATAGATGGAGAGATTGAGAATGACTATTGCAAAACACTTGAAAGGCTCGAACTCGCGGTTATCACGAAAAAAGCCATTTCATTCCGTGATTAAAAGCATGATGGATTTCCTTCCGATCATCCTGCTTTCTTCATTATATGGAACATACCTAGACCTTTATTTTGTTGGTAGAGGGCTTTATTCTTTTCCAGCAAGACCATTGCCCGAAATTTTCACTATACATATTGCTTTTTCTCTCATTGGTCTTCCATTACTGACTGTATTTTTCTTAATTGTATGCAGGAAGTTAAAGAGTTGGAAAATTGCAATGTTTATTATAGCTCTTAGCATGCTCATGGCTGTTTTCGAAAAGCAAGCTGAAGGATTAGGAGTATTTGTGCATCATCATTCTTGGAAACATTTGTATTCGTTTATTGGTTACGGAATCTACTTCACAATGATACTCTCTTTTAATCAGTTCATTATGTATATAAAAAAGTAAGCGGTCATTCTTAACCGCTTACTTAGTAGCTTTATAATCCTTCCATGCAGTAATTCCGCCTTCAAGCAAGGTAACATTGAATTCTTTTTCAGCTAAAATTTCCGCACATTTTCTTGCTGAGTTTCCTGTTGTACAAGTGATGATTATTTCTTTATCCTTCGGCAAGCTAGAAATTGACTCCATATCATTCTCATCAAAAATATGTGTTTTTTCGATGTTTACACTATGTATATATTGTTCCTTGATATGATAATGATTGTATTTTTCTTCTGCTCTTACATCGAGAATAAATACTTCTTCATTCTTCTGCAATCTGTTACTTAATTCAACTGGTTTTATTGTTTTCATAAGAAATGGATGTCCCCCCAAACTAGTATTCTCATCCATATTATACATGAAAAACAGGTAACAAAGAATGAATGACCTTACGAGAAACTCGGGAACGACAGAGTAATGGATGTGCCAATATCGATTTCGCTTATTACAGTTACTGTACCCTTCATGCTTTCTACAATTCGATAAACAACCATCATTCCTAAGCCTGTCCCTTTTTGCCCCTTTAATGAGAAATATGGCTCCCCAAGTCTAGCAATATGTTCAGGCTTCATGCCATGTCCGGTATCGGTTATTTTTATATGGATACGACCACGGTTTTCAAACGTTTGGATTGTTAACATGCCTCCTTCTGGCATTGCTTCAATGCTGTTTTTAACAATATTTAGTAATACTTGGTGGAACTTATGGGGATCCCCTTTAATCGAACCCGCATGTTGAAAAAAAGATTCTATATCTACATTTTGCTTTAAAGTAAGCGGGCGTAGAATATCGTGACACTTATTGATTTCCTTTTCAATGTTCATTAAACATTCTTCATTTGAGTGTGGCTTAGCAAAGGTTAGATAATCATTTATGATGTCAGAAGCCCGATTGGCTTCTTCAATAGCAAACATGGCATATGATTTACTTTTCTCATTTGTATGCTCGCTTTCCCCTATTAGTTGTAGAAAGCCGATAACGGCAGTTAGCGGGTTTCTTACTTCATGACTGATACTAGCTGCTAAATGACTGACAATTTCCATTTTCTCGAATTTCATTGCCTCGAGCTGTAATACAAATGCAGTTCTGAGGATCTCTGCAAGATACGTTACAAAAAAGGTAGAAATGACTAAAATAATGCTATAAATTGCAAATTCCGTAAGGTCGTGAAAACCATATAATAATGCAGGGGTCAAATAGCCTATGACTGCATATCCAATGGAAAATATAGATACAATGCTTAATTTAGTCCAAAGTGACTTTTTTACATAGATCGGTGAGATCATGAAAATACCAATTGTTGAAATAATTATTAGAAACAAAGATAACCAAAACCCATCTCCGCCAAGAATAAATCGAATAGTTAGGAGAAAAATTCCTAATCCAATTGTTATACGTTTCCCGCCATATAAACCACCTAGAAGAAATGGGACAAACCGTAAATCATAAATAAAACCATGTCCTACTGAAACAGATAATTGCAGGCAGATGACAATTAGCGTACAAATGATAAAAACAAAATAAAAGTTCCATACTGAGGATTGAATAAATTTATTTTTGTGTAATAATAGCATATTTGTAAGTAAAACGAAAATAAGAATAAAGAGAAGATTAATAAGCAAGCCGTTCATCATTTCCATCGGGCACACTCCCTGTGTCACAAAAACCTTTCTCTTATTTTACGTTTATATTCTATATTTTGGCAAGATTAGGATTTGTTTGAATTATTATTTATTGAATAATAAATTCTTTTATTAAGTTAGAACCTCATTCATTTGACTGTTCTGGCAAATAGTTGTTTGACGGATCCATTTTGTTGCCACCCATTTCTCCCCAGTTATAACGGGAATACTGCTATGTAAAGACATCCGATCCACTTGACCATGACTATTACCATAATGGAAATAAACAGCCGTTCCCTTTTTAGGAACGATAGATAATCCGACTTTTGGAAAAATCGTTTCACCGCCTGCCCCTACATCATTTAAATAGATTAAGAATGTTGCGATCCGTTGTCCACCTTTATCCATATCAATTTGATTGGCAGGAAAGTAATCAAAATGGGCCTTATATTCCTCGCCAATGTTATAGTTCAACACTTGAAGGCCCTCTCCGTGATTAAGCGGGTGACTCGTTATTTCTTCTATTCTTCTTTCAATCGTGGCAATAAGATTTGTTTCATTTAAATGATAATAGGCACCTTTGCTCGTTCTTCCAGGTACCGCTTTTTTTTCTCCTGTTATTGGGTCGATAATTTCTGAAGGTTGAAGTCGATTCGTTGATAAATGAATTAACTGGTCACATTCTTCTATACTTAGTACATTATCAAGATAAATGATGCATGGCTTGTCCATTTTCAAAAGCACCATAACTTCTCGGTCAGTTGTTGTTATAATATTTCCCCTTTTTGCTATTTCAATAGATTCATACATATATGGGCTTTGATTGCCATCAACGGTTTTTAAAGATTGATTGTTTAAGATACGTAACATTGTTAAATAGGCAAAATCTTGGTCGAATCCTTTCTTAACCATAGCAGCAACAATTGATTCAGGATTTACACCGCTTTTTAATGTTTGTAGAATCCAGTCCTTCAGTTCATTTGAAATGCGGGTAATCTTTTCCATAACAGATTCTCCTTATTGTTGAAATTGTTTTTATATTTTTATTATAGAACTTTTCCAGACTTTCTGAAACAACTTGTAAATTTAGGAATATGAATAAAAATGGCCAACTAGATAACTAGTTGACCTAAAAAAAATATTATAAATGCTAAATCTCCATTTCCTTCCTGTAAGAGCTTGCTGCATTGTAAGGATCATTTACCTTCATGATGCCAGATACAATCGCCACTCCAGCAATATTCATTTCACGAAGCTTAGAGATATGATCAAGTTTAATCCCTCCAATAGCTACAGCAGGGATTGAAACAGCATTCGTAATCTCTGCTAACATTCCTGCGGGTAATACTTCGGCATCCACTTTCGAATGAGTTGGAAATACGGCACCGACCCCGATATAATCCGCACCAATTTTCTCTGCCTCTTTTGCTTCGTTAATTGTAGAAACAGAAATTCCTACAAACATAGATGAAGGGACAATATTTCTAACTGCTGCTAATGGAAGGTCGCTTTGTCCGATATGAATACCGTCGGCACCAACAGCTAAAGCGACATCCACACGGTCATTGATGATCAGTGGAACATGATAGGCAGATAGCAAAGTCTTCATGCTTTTTGCTTTTTCAAAAAAGCTTTTTCCCGAAGCATTTTTTTCTCGAAGCTGGACGATAGTGACGCCTCCTTTGACAGCTTCTTCAACTGTACGCAGCAGTTGATCTAATGGCATGGACTCCTCTGTAACTAAATACAACGTGTAATCCGGCTTCATGATAAACGCACTCCTTCTGCCCAGATTTGGTTATCCATGAGGAAGATTTCATCCATTAGCTTCATACGATATGTTCCGATCCCCTCATTGTCTTGAAGTGCTTTTTTTGCACGTTCTCCTGCTAAGCTCATGACAGACATCCCTGCAATCGCAGCCAAGAACCAATCTTCAGTAACCCCGGAAAAACATGCAATTAAGGAAGCTGTCATACACCCTGTTCCAGTAATTCGAGTTAACCAAATATCTCCATTTTCGATTTGGACTATTTTTTTTCCATTTGAAACGGTATCCAATTCCCCGCTAATCACTGCAATTGCCTGAAGCTTATTTGCTGCATTCTTAGCTAAATCTCTTACTGAAATGGACAAGGTGCCTGAGTCAACCCCTCTTGTGCTTGCTTCTCCGCCGATTAAGGCAAATACCTCCGATGCATTCCCTCTAACAATCGATACCCTTACATGCTCTAAAAATTCCTTTGCTCGATTGGTACGAAAGGGGGTAGCTCCTACGCCAACTGGATCGAATATAACTGGTATCCCCTTTTTATTTGCTGCTTGCCCCGCTCGAACCATTGCAGCATATGTTTCATCATCAATGGTGCCAAAGTTTATGACAAGGGCGTTTGCTAACTTCACCATATCTGCTCCCTCTTCGATACTTGTTGCCATGACAGGTGAGCCTCCAAGCGCAAGCGTTGCATTGGCACAATCATTGATCGTTACATGATTTGTAATATGGTGCACTAATGGGTTCTGTTCTTTTACTCTTAAGAATAAGTCCTTAATCTCATGTTTTTGCATATGTTATATCCCCCTGCGTTATTACTTTGTCACTAGGTCTGCTTTCTTATAAAGCTCGTAGAAATGATTCGTCGGTCCGTACCCCTTGCCTAGATTTAGACTATGTGTAATGGCTAATGTAATATATTTTTTAGCTTCTTGAACAGAGTCTATTAACGAAGCACCATTTGCTAGATTTGCAGTAATGGCTGATGACAATGTGCAGCCAGTTCCGTGTGTGTTTTTTGTATGAATCCGAGTTCCTGTTATCCAAGTGAAATTTTCCCCATCAAATAATAAATCGTTCGGATCGCCATGCAGATGTCCGCCTTTTAGTAGGACAGCTTTAGCCCCGAGAGCTGCAATGGCGAGACAGGCTGCCATCATATCTTCAGGCGTATGAATAGTATCCATCACTAACACTTCAGCTTCAGGGATGTTTGGGGTTATTAAGGTTGCCATTGGAATTATTTTTTCTTTCAATGCTGACACAGCATCAAGCTGTAGTAAATGATGCCCTCCTTTAGATACCATGACAGGATCAAGAACAACAAACGCAGGTTGATATTTTTGTAATGAAGCAGCGACTGTCTCTGCAGTTTTTGCAGATGATAGCATGCCAATTTTTACAGCATCCACACAAATATCATCAAAAACAGCCTCCATTTGATCCTTTATAATAGAATTTTCAATATTTTGTACGGATCGAACCTCTTGTGTATTTTGTGCTGTAACGGCCGTTATAACCGACATTCCGTAAACTCCATGTGCTGAGAATGCTTTCAAATCTGCCTGAATGCCAGCTCCGCCTCCAGAATCAGAGCCCGCGATTGTAAGTGCTGTTTTCATCGAGCATTCCTCCAATTGCCTTATTTCGAACTAATATTTTCAGCAAGCCATATCCCATGAGCGCACCAGTGAATGAACTGATCATAAATGCAGGTATAAAGCCAAACAATGTTGCTTCCTGTCCTAATAACAGAATGGAAATTGGATAGGTGGCCATTGCTCCAAGTATCCCTGTCCCGATTACTTCCCCTGCTGCTGCAAAATTAAGATTCTTTGTTTTCCTATATAGAATGGCTGCCAAAAATGCCCCGATCATACTGCCGGGATAAGCAAAAATACTTCCAGTCCCGAGCATGTTCCTTAATGTTGAGGAAATAACTGCTTGAAAGACTGCATACCATGGACCAAGCAGCACAGCTGATAAGACATTGGCAAAATGCTGAATCGGGAAGATCTTCGCAAATCCTACTGGAATGTAAATGAGACTGCTTGATACAGTTGTAATGGCTGCGATGAGCGCAGTTAATGTAAGCTTCTTTGTTTTATCCATACTAAATCCTCCCTCTCGTTTTGTAGTTTTCATTCTTTGGAAACGATATTAACGAATGCTTCTTTTGCATTCAATTTCTCCTTTATTACCTTTGATTCATAAAGCCAAATAGCGACTTCATTCCAAGTGTCCTCCTCTTGATACCCGAACGGCACATTTGCCTCCTCCATTAGGGGTAAAAGCACTTGTAAACTTTCAGTCT
This sequence comes from Cytobacillus solani, assembly GCF_006704205.1. Classification (NCBI taxonomy): domain Bacteria; kingdom Bacillati; phylum Bacillota; class Bacilli; order Caryophanales; family Bacillaceae; genus Cytobacillus; species Cytobacillus solani. The sequence goes on along the minus strand of NZ_CP041305.1, from coordinate 4,440,842 downwards.
CCACTTCCTTATCTAGAGGAAAGCTATCATTTTCATGATCCAGCAGAACTTTAAGACCGGCAGCGGGATCTTTTTTAACGTCTTCCTGTGCCTTTGTTACCGCTTGCCAGAATTTTTCAAAGGCTGCTTTTTTCTTCTTTAATGTTTTCTCTCCTGTAACAATTACAAGTTCATAGTTATCTGGAACTCCAAAGTCAGTTAGTTTAAGAATATCCATGTCATAGCCTTCTTTATTTAACAGGACAAGTTCATGGTTAATATAAGCACCAGTAAGCGCATCCACATTATCAGTCGCAAGTGACGACATTAAATCCCAGCCAACATCGGTCATTTTCACTTTATTCATGTCTCCGCCAACTTTCTTTACAATCGTAGAAACGACTGCTTCATTGACAGATGCTGATGGATACCCAATATTTTTCCCTTCCAAATCCTTTGGTGATTGTATTCCGCTATCCTTTTTAAACATGATTGCATCAAGTGAATGTCTGACAAGAGCAGCGACTGATACTACCGGAATCCCTTCTGCTCTTGAGACTAAAAGCTGTGTTTGGTAGCTGATTGCCAAGTCGACCTTTCCAGTAGCCGCAAGCTTCAACGGATCATTCGTATCTGCAGGCATCTCAATGTTGACGTTTAGCCCTGCATCGGCAAAGTAGCCCTTTTCTTTTGCAGTATAAATAGCTGTATGTACTGCATTTGGATACCAATCTAGCATGATGCTAATATCTTCTAGCTTCTCTTTCTCATTGCTATTTGTATTATTTTCTGAACAAGCTGTAAGCAGCATTGCCATTATTAAAATAAGAAACAAAATTCTTTTCATCTACTAACCAACTCCAGTTGTTTGTTATTCTGTATTTTTCCAGTGTAATGCTTTCTTTTCAATAGCTGTCATGACGGAAAAAAGAAGGATGCCAATGATCGTCAATATCGTGATGGCTGCAAAAACCCCTTCTGCATTTAAATTGCCAGACATTCGCCTGCTGTAATAACCCAACCCTTCACTTGCACCAAGCCATTCGCCAATCGTCGCTCCAACAAGTGCATAGACTGTTGCAAGCTTCAACCCAGAGAAAAAGGATGGCAAAGCCATTGGAATGTTCAGCTTTGTAAACGTGTGCCATCGTGTTGCACCCATCGATCGAAGTAGCTCGATATATTCTTTATCCCCTGACTTAAGACCATCATATGTACCAACAACAATTGGAAAAAATGAGATTAATACGGTCACGGCAACCTTGCTCCATAACGTATAGCCAAACCAAAGGACAAAGATTGGTGATAGGGCAATAATCGGCATCATCTGTGAAATCAGTACAGCAGGATATAACATTTTCTCAACTGTTTTTGAAAAAAACATCCAAACTGCAAGTAATACACCGCCTATAACTGATATAAAAAAGCCGATGAAAAATTCAAGCATGGTTGCGCTTAAATGCTCCAAAACTAATGGCCGCCAATTTTCCAGGATCATCACAATGACGCTGGTTGGGGCAGGTATAATAAATGAAGGGATTATCTCTCCCCTGACTAGCCATTCAAATACGATTAATAGTAAACTTGCAAAAACGATAAATAGACTATAACTCTGAATCCATCTCTTAATCTGTTTCATTGGCAATCTTTTTCTCCAGTTCGTGTCGCAATCCAGCCAATTCTGTTGAATGCAGCAGGTCAGGAAATCGTGGACGCGGCAGATCTACATTTATTTCTTCTATCTTTTTGTCTGGGTGCAGCAGGATGATTCTGTCACTAAGAAGACATGCTTCCTCCAGGTCATGGGTTATAAACAAAACCGTTTTATTTAGCTCCTGCCAAATGGATAACAGCCATGCTTGCATCTCTCTTTTGGTAAATGCATCAAGAGCGCCGAACGGTTCATCTAGCAATAGCAAGTCTTTGCCTGTCAGCAGTGCCCGAAGGAAGGCTGCACGCTGCCGCATCCCTCCAGACAATTGTTTAGGCAGGGCGTTTTCATATTCAATCAGGCCAACATGATTCAGCCAATTTCTTGCTTCTTCTCTAGTAATCTGTAAATCCTTCCGGAATTCCGCTGCAATTATGATATTATCAATGATTGATCGCCATGGAAGCAGCAGGTCTCGCTGGGGCATATAGCCAACATCCCCAAGCGAAATGGACTTGCCGTTTATGGATATTTCTCCTTCATCTTGTTTAAGCAGGCCAGTTACCAATTTTAATATCGTGCTTTTGCCTGTGCCGCTTTTGCCAATGAGAGAGACGAATTCCCCACGATTTACTTGCATACTTAATTCCGAGATCACTTTGTTGTGTTGGTTTCCTTTATTCGTAAATGTGTAGGAAACATTTTTTAACACGAGCGTCATTTCTTCACCCACTTACAGTTATATAGGCCATTCTTGCTTGTAATAGTTCATTTCCCAGAATAAATATTCGTACTTTGAGGTCATTTGAAAATGCTCCTCAAGGATGGCGAGCTCCCGTTCTGGCTTTCCTTCCGCTAATTCATCCATCAGCCGTATAAGCCACTTTGCTCCTTCACCGAAGGTTTCAGAATCGTATGTTTCAATCCATTTGCCATATCGATTTGTCTCAATTTGATTTCCATATTGTTTTCTAAGCAATTTCCCAATCTCCCAGTAATCCCATGCACAAGGCAATAGACAAGCAACGACCTCGGCTAAACTGCCATTTTGGGCAACGTTTAACATATAGCGTGTATACGCAAGATTAACTGGTGTTGGCTTTGTAGCTTCTAACTCCTCACGGGAAATGCCAAATTCAGCAGCAAACTGGCGATGAAGCTCCATTTCAACATTTAATGTCTCATCGAGAATTTGAGCGAACTTCCCCATCGTATGTAGATCTTGTGCTTTTAGGACACCCACGGCAAATAGCTTTGCGTAATCGATTAAATACACATAGTCCTGTTTCATATAGTGAATGAATTTTTCCTCATCTAATTGACCTTTTCCAAGCTCTTGAACAAAGGGATGATTATGATTCTTCTCCCAGATCGGCTGAACATTTTCAAACAGCCTATCAGTGAATTTCTTTATTTTTACAATATCCATTTTATTTCCTCCTTCGAATTTCAATTAAAGCAAAAATAAAACCGCTTTCCAAATGTGGAAAGCGGTTAAATCATTACGCACAAATAGTCGTAATCATCTTACCTACTTCCCTACGCTAGTATGATCTAGATCAGGTTCAAAGGGTTACTTCTCAGCCATAAGGCGCCCCTAGCAGAAAAAAGTATTTAGTTAGTATTTAAGTATAAAAAACCCCCACTCTTTTAGACATATGAGTGGGGGTTGATGTATACGTAAGTGTTCAACCATTTACCACTTCCCTACGCCAGTGTGAACTAGATCAGGTTCAAAGGGTTTAGAACGGCCGTTCAATCTCAGTCTTTTACAAGACACCCCTAGTGTTTCTTATTTGAATTCAATTCATAGCATACCATGTATTTTGAATATTGCAAGCAAAAATGATTAAATATTTAAAGCCTCCTCTAATACTTCTACACGCCAGCCAAACGGGTCTTCATGTGTACCGTATTGAATCCCTGTTAGTGTATCATATAATTTTTTCGCAAGTTCCCCGGTTTCTCCATTATTGATTTCAAGTTGTTCATTTTGCCAGAAGAACTCCCCAATTGGCGAGATGACAGCAGCTGTACCCGTACCAAAAGCTTCTTCTAAAGTCCCTTCTTTATGTGCCTGATAGATTTCTTCCATTGAAATTTTTCGTTCAGAAAAAGGAATATTCCAATGTTCAATTAACTGAATGATTGAATCACGGGTAACACCGTCTAAGATGCTTCCATTTAAAACAGGTGTGATGACCTCCCCGTTTATCTTGAAGAATACATTCATGCTGCCGACTTCCTCGATATATTTCTTTTCTTTTCCGTCAAGCCAAAGAACTTGGGAGTATCCCGAATTTCCTGCCATTTCTTGTGCTTTTAAGCTGCCAGCATAGTTGCCAGCTGTTTTTGCATTACCAGTCCCGCCTTGAACTGCACGAACAAATTCTTGTTCAACGGAAATTTTCACTGGATTAATGCCTTCCTTATAATAAGCCCCAACAGGGGATAAAATGATCATAAATCGATAACTGTTTGAAGGTGCGACACCTAAGAATGGCTCAGTTGAGATGATAAATGGGCGTATATAAAGAGAAGTGCCCTCATATGAAGGGATCCAGTCCTTTTCAATAGAAAGCAATTGTTTTAATGCATATAACGCAAATTCCTCATCAATTGGAGGCATGCAAAGTCTCGCATTCGAACGATTCATTCGTTCCATATTTTTTTCCGGTCTAAATAATAAAACTTGTCCTTCTTTTGAGAGATATGCCTTCAACCCTTCAAATACTGTTTGCCCATAATGAAAAATCATTGCCGATGGTTCCAATGTGACAGGTTGATAAGGAATAATTCGCGGGTCATACCAGCCTTTTTCTGTAGAATAATCCATCACAAACATATGATCTGTAAAATGTCTTCCAAACTGAAGCTGGTCAAATGCCGGTTTTTGTTTTCTCGCTGCGGTTAAGCTGATTTCCATTTGATAGTCTCTCATCCACTTCTTCTCCCTGTCTTTTTAATATGTAATTCTCATGAGTTTTTTGCTTAAAAGCCTTGCTGTTTTTCAACTCTTTTAAGCGGTACTTAGTAAAAGTGAATTATTTATTTTTACAATTATCCTCCAATTCATATACTTTGTCGAGTGATTTTTTAAAAAATTCGAAAAATAAATAATTATGTTCTCCTGTCTACTTCCAAGTATATTAATGATGGAACAGATACTCTTTTTCCATATTACAAATAAAAAAGGGATGGTTTACTTAAACCATCCCTTTTCCTTCGATTGTGTAATCGCTTCTATTCGGTTTTTAACCTCAAGCTTGTCAAGTATTTGTGAGATATAGTTTCTGACTGTTCCTGTTTTGATTTTGAGCTCGTCAGCAATTTCTTTTGTGTTTTTCCCATCTGCAACAAGCTCAAGAACTGCTTTTTCGCGTTCGGTAAGCGGATTTTCTTCACTGTATACATCATCCATTAGTTCAGGTGCATAGATCCGTCTTCCGTCCATAACCATTCGTATGGAGCTAGCTAACTCTTCACTCGGGCTATCTTTCAGTAAATACCCACTCACACCTGCTTGTAGAGCCCTTTGAAAATAACCAGAACGTGCAAAAGTTGTTAAAATAATGACTTTACAACCGAATCCTTTTAACTCTTCAGCTGCTTCAAGTCCACTTTTCTCAGGCATTTCAATATCCATGATACAAATATCAGGTTGATGGTGCTTAACTAAAGTGACGGCTTCCTTTCCATTATTTGCTTTTCCGACCACTTCCATATCTTCTTCCAGGTTGAGCAAGGATCCTAATGCACCAAGCATCATCCGCTGATCTTCAGCAATTACAATTCTAATCATTCTTGCTCCTCCTTTTTAAGTCTGTTTTACAACACTTGGTACTTTCATTGTAATCGTCGTTCCATCAATCGTTTTTACATCTAAGCTGCCGTTCACAAATTCTAGCCGTTCTTTTATTCCAAGTAAACCACTGCCCTTAGAGAAGTAATATTGGTCAGGAATACCGATACCATCATCCTTAATTATAATGCATACTTCATTTGCTGATTGCTCAAATTTAATTTGGCAGAATGTCGCCTTGCTATGTTTTACGACATTTGTTACTGCTTCTTTCATACACATGCTAAGAAGATTTTCAAGAAAGATTGAAATACTTAGATGATTTACATCATTCTCAACAATAAGTGAGATTTCTGCTGCTTGAAGGATTTGTTTGACACGGATAATCTCCTCTTCCAAGCGAATCCCTCGCATTTGCGAGACCATTGTACGAACTTCGTTTAAGGCCGTTCTTGCTGTTTGCTGCACATCCTTCATTTCACTTCGAGATGCTTCAGGATCTTTATATACAAGTCTCCTCGCGAGGTCACTTTTTAGCCCAATTAATGAAAGCTTTTGTCCTAATGTATCATGAAGATCTCGCGCAATCCGTTGTCGCTCCTCTTGTTTCACAAGCTCTGCAATTCGCTGATTCGCGACCTCTAGCTGTTCCTCTAGTTTCTCCTGCTTCTTTTTATTATAAAGATTAAATGGGAGAAGGATCACGCTTATCCCAATGATAATGACAAACGGCAATTGCTTCAAAAACAATGGTTTTCCTAGAACTAAATTATAATTAATCGATGCAATTGTAAATACAAGATGGATAATATATAACGTTAAGAAGGCAATTCTGTTTTTGATATTCCCATTATAATAGGCAATATAGAAGGCAAAATAGACAAATTGAAAGATAATCGTCATTGCGGTGGAAATGGCGATGAGAATTCCCGTCCACAAGTAAACAGGCCATTTTTTCGATAGAAAAGCCAAGCGATAAGAAATAAAAAAGATAATTGTTAATAAAATACCAACAATGACTTCAATTGTCGAAGAAGATTGAAAAATGAAGTAAAATGGCAAAATGGCAAAAACACTCCAAATATAAGGAGATATGCCAGAGCTTTTTAAAGTTGTAAAATAGTTTTTTATCATCTGATTCCCTCATTAGATTAAAAAAATAGGTGAAGCTCACGCAAGTGGCTCCACCCATATTGTACTACTTTAATCTAGAAGCCATCTCACTTTTTTTTGTATTCTGGAGATAATTTGTGATTTCTTTATAGGCGACAAATTTCTTTTCTTTTTCATCCCATAGGTGGAATTTAAGTGATTGTAAGCTTGTACTTAGCGTGATAGTTGGCACATTTTTTAGCGGCTCTGTATTATTATGGGCCTCTTCTAACTTATAGTTTGGCACTCTCGGGCTTAAATGATGAACATGGTGATAGCCAATATTCCCTGTAATCCATTGCAATGGTTTCGGGAGTTTATAGAATGAGCTGCCTTCCACTGCAGCTTTTACATATTCCCATTCCGCATCTTCCTCGAAATAGGAATCTTCAAACGTATGCTGTACATAAAAAAGCCAGATACCTGCAGCTCCTGAGATTAAGAAGATTGGTAATTGAACAAGGAGAAATGCTTCCCAGCCAATACCCCAGCACAGCAGACCATATAGGGAAACAATTGAAACATTTGTTAAATACGTATTCATTCGCTCTTTCTTACGAGCACCTTTTCTGTTAAATCGATTTTTAATAAGGAAGACATAGATTGGTCCAAGACCAAACATAATAATTGGGTTTCGGTATAAACGGTAGGCAATTTTTTGCCAAGCAGATGCTTCCATGTATTCCTCAACTGTTAGCATCCAAATATCGCCAACCCCACGCTTATCTAAATTGCTGCTAGTCGCATGGTGAACAGAATGATCATGCTGCCATTGGCTATACGGGAAGATGGTAATGATCCCTGTGATTGTCCCGATAACTTTATTGGCGACCCGGTTTTTAAAGAAAGAATGGTGGCAGCAATCATGAAAAATGATGAAAATTCTTACTAAAAACCCTGCTGCTAAGACTGCAAAGATAAGTGTCAAAATATAGGATACGGATAAGCTTTTATATGCCAAAAACCAGAGACCGATAAAAGGCAAAATAGTATTTATCAGCTGCCAATTACTTTCCTTTGTATTCGATTGTTCGTACGGAGCCATTTGCTTCTTTAAATGAATTTGTTTTTGTTTGGTCATATTCATTGTATCCTTCCGCCGTTTTAATGATAATACTATAGAAGAAAGAATTAATTTTAAAGACACACGTGTCATGCACACCCCATGATAAGTGTCATGTTATGATAAGGATTATTATGAAAAAGTGAGGAGTTTTTTATGAAAAACCTAGTGGATAGTATGATTCATAAAGCCAAGGTAACGTACAATCAAGCGAATGCAAAAATGAAAGAAAGATTCTATAGTATTACTGGTACATCTGCTGCATCGGTAAAAGAAATTGCGGATTTTATTAAAAATCATCCCGATAGCAAAGTGACGAAAAAGGACTTCTTAGGCTTACAGTTTACTTTTTATGAAATGAAACTGGATGGAATTCATTATTATTTAGAAATGAAACATTCATCAATATTACAAGTGGATGTACGAGCACGAAATGTGCAGCTAGTTGCTTATCGCTCTTATCGGGATAAGTATTCCTTACTTACGCCTATTAAATTCCCAGAGTTAGAAAAATAAAAAAGCAGGGGATGCCCTGCTTTTAAGAAAATAGACTTTTAATTCCATCGATTAAATTTTTAAAGAAATCCCCAATCGCCTGCAGGAAGCCCTTATCGCCAACCGCTTCTTCAATTCGATTCTGGATGTCTTTCGACAAGTCTTCAAGCTGTGATTTTACATTGTCAAAGTTAATATTAAGACTGCGCATTTTTTCAAATAGATCTACAAGCAGCTGGCGATCCTCAGGACTTAATTTGATTTCAAGCGTCTTTAATTGCTCGTTGATAATCTTTTCGATGTCCTCTTTTGTTGCAGGATTTTGCGCGGCAATTTCTTTCTTAATTTCCGTTAGGAGCTCGGAAATTTTGTCCTTATCTAGCCCTTCCTGCTGTGCTAATTTAGATGCCAGGCTTAATTCTTCATTGGCTACTTCTGTATGTTCTGTATTTAATTCAGTTCCTTCGCCCTCATCATAGGCTTTATATATTCCAACTAAAGCAGAGTGACCACTTACTTTTACTGGAGATGCCACATCAACGACTGCATCTTGAATGCCTGCAGTTAAAAGCGCATTTGCATACATTTCATCTGAAACTTCCGTAATATTTTCTGGAGTTACTTGATTAATATAGAGACCAGATCCTGAATCCTTAAGCGTAATTTTTGCAGATGAATACATATTAGAATGTTTATTACCTTTAATGTATCTTTCTAAATCTTCTCCACTAACTGTTAATTCCTTCACCATCTTTGGATCTTTTACACCTAATAATTTACGGACCTCTTCCTTCTGTGCAGGTGTCAAGGCTGACCCATATACAACAACTGGGAGGCCGAACTTTTCGTTAATACTGTCTTCGTTATTATTATCTCCATTGGAGGCAAGTGCACTTGTTGAAATCGTCATTGTCAGAAGGAATAATAAAGCAATGACAATCCATTTACTAGTATGTTTGAACATGTTATACAACTCCCCTTATTTATTTTCTTCAACCGTTTCAGCCAATTTGAAAAGGAAACGGTATACAAGAACAAGGACTTCGCCGATTGTTAAGTCTTCATTGAATCCTTTTATATTATTCAGTGCGAAGTTGAAATCCCATAATCCATCAGTCTGGTTAAATAGTAAACTTACTTTTATTTCTCCGATTAATTCTTGTTCCAAGTAGGCTTTGATTCCTTTTTCATATTTTTTTTGAAGCTTTAAACCAAGCATGACTTCATATGTACGAAAGATATCATCTACTTCAAGACAAATCGATTCAGTATGAATCATTGGAAAACAGTCTGATTCAATGTAGATAAATTCATTAAGATACTGTTTTAAATAATGAATAGGCTGATTTAAGAAGCCTGCTGATTCTTCTCCGAGAAACTCTTCTGTTTCTTTATCGCTGCGTTCAATATATGCATCATTGAAACGTGCAGCAGGATCTATTTCCATTATCGTTCTTGTTTCATCAATAATCTGATGCTTCCTTGCATATTCGATTTCTTCTTTAAATGATGCTGTTTTTTCGTCGGAAAAATAATTTGTAATTTTTGTATGTAGCATGTTTACACCTCTTTATCGTGTTCTTCTATTTTTACTTCGGCTTGCTTTTCCTTTTCCCTTTGAAGGGTTAGTCAAACCATTGGAAATAGTTGTGGTCTTCTGTTTTCTAACTGATTTGTGTTCCTCTTCCTGTCCGCCCTATCCTGTGTACATAGGTTTCAGCGTCCTGAGGGATGTCATAGTTAAACACATGTGTCACTCCGTCAATATCAAGCCCTCTTGCAGCATTAAAAAATCAGGCAAAAAACCCCCTACTTTCCATAAATCCTATTTTATTATTTTGCTTGTTTTCCTTTAAAATAGCAAATTTTATCTCATAAACAAAGGCGACCCCCGATTATGGGATCGCCTAAACGATTAATGCGCTGTATCAGGATTTTGCATTTGCCCATTCATTGGAGCAGGTGCAAAGGAATTGACTAATTGCTCCATATCCTGTTCGGCAAGCTGCGGTACTTGATAATAATGATGTTTATTTTGATATACAGCCAGTTCATAAGCCATTTCAATGCAGTTTGGAACGGAGTCGGCAATGACTCTTCGTACAACAGGATTGGTTATCTCTAACGCAGCCAGTGCTTTTGAGCCTGCTCCTGCTTTTAGTGAACCAAGCATATAGCTGGAAATACACTCATCAGTAAGTTCGGATGCGGATTGTAAGGGTTTTTTCGGCTGGGAAGGCTTTAATCCGTATACAAAATCATTACCTTGTGTCATATTGTAAGGCTGCATTCGGATTGCAGGGTCTTGTCCAGTTTTAAAACAATCTACTGTTGTATTGTACTCTGTTTTCATATATTGAGTTTGTCGATCAAGTATATTTAACAGCTCTGGGTCCTTTACATGGGGACGCAGCAATGTATACAAATCTAATGTTCCAATTGTACCTGATAATACTTCATGTACATCAAATACTTCATGCCCGCCGTGATTTAATTGTTGATTAACCATACCTGTATGCATATTTTGATGCATCTGACCTTGGCCTTGCTGGTTTTGGAATTGCATAAGTCTCCTCCTCATAATAAAAAATCACTGTTATTTTGCGACTGAATGTAATTATTATTCATTTAACTAAATTTGGAGCAGTACCAATATTTAATGGAGTAAGGAGATGTTACAGGTGAATACTAAATTGAAGATAATTTTTGACTGGAGTGTTGGGAATGAGAGCTGTAACGTATCAAGGACCGAAAAATGTTTTAATTGACAATATAGATGAGCCTTCAATAGAAAAGAATGATGATATTATCGTTAAAATTACCTCAACCGCTATTTGCGGGTCTGATTTACATTTATATCAAGGAAATATGCCCCTGCCTCCAGGTTATGTCATAGGACATGAGCCGATGGGAATTGTAGAGGAAGTTGGAGCAGAAGTGACTAAAGTAAAAAAAGGTGATCGGGTGGTAATCCCATTTAATGTGGCTTGTGGTCATTGTGCGTACTGTGAACAGGATTTAACAAGCCAGTGTGACAATTCAAATCCACATTATGATTCAGGAGGCTATTTTGGCTATTCTGAAAAATACGGAAACTATCCGGGAGGGCAGGCAGAGTACTTGAGAGTCCCTTTTGGAAATTTCACCCCATTTGTAATTCCAGAATCGTGTGAATTAGAAGATGAATCATTGCTTTTTCTATCTGATGTACTTCCCACAGCATATTGGAGCGTCATCCATGCTGGCGTTAAGAAAGGAGATACTGTCATTGTCCTTGGCTGCGGTCCAGTTGGCTTGATGGCACAAAAATTTGCTTGGATGCAAGGGGCGGAACGCGTGATTGCAGTGGATTATTTAGACTATCGTATGAATCATGCGAAAAGGATTAATCATGTAGAGGTATATGAATTCACGAAATATCCTGATATGGGTGAGCATTTAAAAGAAATTACCCATGGTGGTGCAGACGTTGTTATTGATTGTGTTGGAATGGATGGAAAAAAATCTCCGCTTGAATACCTTGAACAAAAGCTCAAGCTTCAAGGCGGTACCCTTGGACCAATTCAAATGGCAACAAAGGCTGTAAAAAAAGCAGGTACAGTTCAAATGACTGGTGTTTACGGGGGGAACTACAACTTATTTCCATTAGGGGCATTTTTCGTCAGAAATATCACCTTAAAAATGGGACAGGCTCCTGTGATTCCATTTATGCCCAAGCTTTATGAAATGATTAAAAATAAAGAATTTGATCCAACAGATATTATCACACATAAGCTTCCTCTCGATAAAGCTGGTCATGGTTACCAAATCTTTAATGACCATGAGGATAACTGTATTAAGGTAGTATTAAAACCGTGAGTGGTGTTTTTTCCTTTGAGTTAGTGATTGAGTGTAATTTTCTGATATAAAAGGCATTTCGGTAACCAATACCTTTGATTGAGGACTAATTTAGTGAAAGTCTGTAGACTTAGGTAGTCAATAGGACTGATTCAGTAAAGTTTCGGTAGAATTTCTTCCACTTAGGTATCCAATTGGGCTGATTGAGGACCATTCTAATAAAATTTTATCACCAACGGTTGTCAATAGACTTTAGATTGGCTACCGTTGGTGATTTACTATGGGTCATTATGTTAGTCCCAGTATCTTCTTCTTGGTTGGTTCATATGGCAATTATCGCATATGTGGAATTCATGCTCCCATGGGAGTTTTTTTCCACATCGCCGGCATTTCTTCGTCATATTTTTCACATCTGTCTTTAATCTTTCGTGTACATGGTCACTAATTTCCTCCCTCAGCCGTTCCCAGTAAAGTGCTTCGGTTCGTTGATCCAAACGGTATAAAAACAGGAGATGGAGGCCAATTGCTTTATAGGATAGCTCTAATTCCTCGAGATTTCGTTTTTTAATCCTTGGCTCTGGAAGTTCGGAATTATTTAAGATCGCATACATTGTTTGTTCCCATTGCCAGATTAATTCAGGTTCTTTTTTTGAAAAAGGAAGATGCAAAAATCCATAAAGATCCATTATTGACAGCCTAGCTTCGATTTCAGTTCCACGGATCCGGTTATAAAGATCCATCTCTTCAGATAATGAAGCTTTCTTTGTTCCATTCGGACTTTCGAATTGCTCCCATAGCTCAAAAAAAGTTTCAAGATCATGGTAATATTTCTGAAATCTTTCAAAAATAGCATTTGTCGGAGCGACCGAAAAGGTTTGAACCGGCATATCTTCGGAATCAAGCAGTCTTTTCATCGTCCGAATATCCGAGACAAAAGCAACTTTTCCAACATTATATATACCCTTTCGTCCAGCCCTACCGGCAATTTGCTTCACTTCCTGTGATGTGAGCAACCTCCTCCTAGTTCCATCGAACTTTTCATTTTCAAGGAAAACAATTCGGCGAATAGGCAGGTTTAAGCCCATTCCGATGGCATCAGTAGAAACAATCACAGATGTTTCCCCTTGTATAAAACGCTGTACTTGTTTTTTCCTTGTCTCAGGAGGCATGCTTCCATAGATCATGCTTACAGAATGCTTAGTATTTTCAAGTCTTGAGGCTGTTTCAAGGACGCGTTTTCTGGAAAAACAAATAAGTGCATCTCCTTTTTTCACTTGATTAATCTTAAATTCTTTCTTTTCGACCTCAAGCGGAATGTCACGATTATATTCATATATTTCAATGTCCGCATCTCCAAGCAGCTGGAGAATCATTTCTTTTGCGCTCCAGCTGCCAATAATATGTACTTCCTTTGCATTGGCTTTCGTAATGGCTTTATACCAGGAGAAACCCCGATCTTTGTCATTTAGCATTTGCGCTTCATCAATGACAATACAATCATAGAATTCTTTTTCATGGAACATTTCAACGGTACAGGAAATATGTTTTGCTCCGGAGACGAGCTTTTCCTCCTCTCCCGTTTTTAAAGAGCAAGGGGTCCCTTCTCCATTCAGCTTATCGTATACCTCGAGTGCTAATAGCCGAAGGGGCGCCAAATACATGCCGCTATCAGCAGCTTTCATATTTTCTAATGCATGGTGCGTCTTCCCTGTATTTGTTTCCCCGATATGCAAGGTGTAGCGAATATTTCGTTCCACAGCAGGGTGATATTCTTGACCAAATATTTCATCAAGTATCCGTTCCTCTTCTTCCTTTTTACGCTCCATTTCTTCTTGCTCTTCTTTCCATTTCCGTTCCCTATCTTCTAATGCCTCTTCATATAACTTCTGATGTTCATTTAAATCAAAGGGAATCGTTAAAAGCTTAAGCAAGTCAGATATATATTCATCCTGAACGATCTCGATCAACTCATTTGCTAACGGTTCATACGCATATTCGAGTACGTTTTCAATCATCGATGTTAAAGTTGTTTCGGAGAAGGTATTTTTATATTCCTTTGCAATCGAATCAGGCAGCTGTTCTACCACCATTTTTGGGAGAATATCTGCTAAATATTCCGCATACAGTCTTTCATATCGATCATAATACGTTTCGTATTCAAAATAAGTTCGTCCATGGTACCGTGTTTTATGTATATCACCGGTAAGCTCGTGAAGGAAGTTTGATATTGTTGAAAAAGAAGTTTCATCAAACCCGCCAATTTCTACTAATTTTTCTTCCAGAGCAAAAGTATCAACAGGAGCGAATCTTCGTCTATTTTTCAAATCAGATGCAAACTGTTTTGCCGTAAAATGCCTGATATATAAATATAATGGCTCTTCATTCGCATCAATTATGTTATCTATTGATTGTTCTATGTGATCCTGCAGTCTTACCATTTCAATACGCAGCCTGTCTTCCTCCTCCTTTTGGAGAAAATCAGCATGTGCCTTTTTATATTGATTAGACCACAGTTCTGTTCGGTTATGAAACTTTTCATTTACCCATTGGTATGTATCAAAAGGTTTATATGTCCGCATTTCTGTTCGAAAAAGGTGATTAATAATCTTTCGGCTTACATTGTCTGTTTCAAACCCTTTTTCCAGTAAGAACGCTATTTTTTCTTGCTTCGGTACATTATTCGTTGCCTTATTTAGCCAGATATTTGTCCAAATTTGTTCAAGATACTGTTCCCTGTCAATAAGATAGTCCTCGAATGTAGGCATAATATTTTTGTTACCAAAATAATTATTCATGTCCTCTATTATTTTATTTTTTGTCTGTTCAATTGCATTAAGGTAAGTCATCTCCAGCTGCGTCATACTCTGAATCTCCTTCGATCGCTAGTTATTACCCCTTATTGTATCACTAGCCGAATAGAAACATGAACGTTATAGATTTTTATGAAAAAATAAAATAATTTGTTGACAAAAGCCTTGTTTCTTTCATATAATTTATCTAGAATTAAATTATCTTGAATTCAAGTTAAATCAATTCAAACAATATGGAGGCAAAATAAAATGACAAACACAAAATGGGCAATTGATCCGGTACACAGCAGTGTGGATTTTTCAATCAAGCATATGATGATCGCAAATGTGAAAGGAACTTTTAATAAATTTGATGCGGTGATCGAAGCAAATCCAGCAGATTTAACATCAGCAAATATTGAATTTACAGTTGATTTAGCAAGCATTGATACACGAAATGAAGATCGTGACAACCATCTTCGTTCTGGTGATTTCTTTGATGTGGAAAACCATCCATCCATGACTTTCAAGGCAACAAAAATTGTAAACAATGGCGATAATGAGTATGATTTAACTGGAAATTTGACACTGCATGGTGTGACGAAATCTGAAACGTTTACTGTTACTTATGAAGGATCTGGAAAAGATCCATGGGGAAATGAAAAAGCAGGCTTTACGGTTGAAGGTTCCGTTAAGCGCAGTGACTATGGTTTAACATGGAACTCTGCACTTGAAACTGGCGGCGTTTTAGTTGGAGATAAAGTGAAAATCAGTTTAGATGTTCAGGCAGCAAAAGCTTTATAAATAAAAGCAAAAAAGCGGCTCACCCTGTATGAGCCGTTTTTTTGCTTATCAGAGGTTTAGTGCATTAAAAAGTAAAAAAATGTGAAAATCGGTCACTAATAATTGTTTTGGTTACTCTTTTTTCCAATATAAGTAATTAACAGTCGCTAAAAGCAGATTTAGTGACCGTTTTTCCCATAATTAGTAAGTTTAAGTCTCCAAACAGTTGCTTAGTACTAAAATCCCCATTATTCTTTTACTGTGATTCATAAAATTATTGCTCTGCTAAAACTAAAGCTATTTTATCCTCAATCAATTTCCCTTTTGCATCGTTCAATAAATTGTTTAGGATGATTGAAAATATGAGCCTTTCCCCGCTTTTAGTATCCACATAACCTGATAGTGAACTAACCGAAGCAATTGATCCCGTTTTTGCTCTTACCTGCCATTGAGCAGGAGAGTTTAACATTCTGTTTCTAAGTGTTCCCCCGATCATCCTTTCAGGTGCTCCGCTAACCGGAAGTGAATGAAGAAAGTGATTAAACCATCGTTCCTTTTGAACAGCAAAAAGAAGGCTTGTTATTTCATTAGGTGGAACTAAGTTTATGTGGGAGATGCCTGATCCATCTCTTAATTCAATTGTATTGGTCCTGACACCCAATTCAGATAACTCAGATGCTAATACTTCCAGCCCTTTTTCCCAGCTTCCCTCTCCTTTAACCACTCTTCCCATTTCCTTAACCAATACTTCTCCATGGACATTATTGCTTAATTTCATAAAAGGAATCAGCAATTCAGATAAAGGCTTTGATTGATAACTTTTCAAAATTGAGGCGTTCATAGGTGTGGCAGCAAATCTCTGGCTGCCATCTACCTGAATCCCATTCTCTTCTAATGTTTGCTTAAATAGTTCAAGTGCAAAGTGTGTAGGCTCCCAGACAGCAATCCATTCTTTCTTGCTCTTTGCTTTCTCCGGAATCGTCCCTTCAACAATAATTGTATTTGTTCCATGTATACGCTCGATAGTAATAGTCTTCTCTTCATCTGATCCCACTGTTTTAGCATGGTTAATTATTTCAACATACTCAGTAGTGGGCTGAAGATCAATGGATGGCTCCTTTCCAATTTCAGTACCAGGCTTTACTTCAACAATTACTGTACCTGCATCAAAATCCTCGTCTGGTGAGACAGTTAGTGCTGATATTTGCGCTCCATAATAATAAGTTTCGTCACTCCAATTCATATCTCTTGAATAGCGAACATCATCATACCAAGTGTCATCTCCAATGAGATCGCCTTTAATTTCAATAATCCCTAGGGATTTAATATCCTTTGCCATTTGGTCAAAATTCGCCTTTAATAAAGTAGGGTCTCCTTTACCCCTTACATATAAATTCCCACTAAGTATATTCTTTTTCACCTCTCCATCTGTTAGTATTTCAGTTTGAAAAGTGTAATCTGCACCTAATATAGATAGAGCTGCAGCAGCTGTAAATAGTTTAAGATTTGACGCTGGCTTTAAACGGGTCTCGCCCATTTGTGAATATAGAATTTCACCAGTTGCCGCATTTCGGACGCTGATGCCAGTCAAGGCACCTTTTAAATCAGGTTCACTATGAATAAGATTATTTAGTTTTTGTTCCAGTCCAATGCTATCCTCAATTGCTTGTACAGGAAGTTGTTTCGAATGGATAAGTGAACAAATAGCTAGGATGAACATGATACTAATAGAAAGAATAAGAGTTTTTCTCAACTGAACCAGCCCTTTAAATGAAATCAGTAGCTATTTAGTATAGCCATTTGGATGGAAAAATAACATTTTCATCTTAACGGTTATAAAGTTAATTGGTATGATAGATTGTAATTGTAGTTGAGGGGTGAAAAAATGAGTGTCCATAAAGCGATAACCGCACATGTAAACAAGCAACATAAGATGATTACAACCTTCTTGGAGTTAGATCAAAAACGTGAGACTTATATTGAAGAAGCCATTTCAAATTGTAAACGAGACCTTGCATTTTCAACGGATAAAATAAATGCAGTAACCTCTATGATGAATGAGATTTCCAAGCAAGGCATTGTTCCAGCTAGAAAATACGTAACGTCTGAAATGGTTGAGGAATATGTAAATAGTATATTATAAGCTTTTAATAATAATAACCTGAAATGTACTTAACATTAAGTACATTTCAGGTTATTAAATGAGTTTTATTCGTCTTGTTCAGGAGAAAATTGAAACTTGGAGAGATTAATTCTTCCGTTATTGAAAAATTCCACTCCTTCGCTTTCGAGAGAAAGTCTTTGAATGGAATATTGTTCGTCGTCCTTTAATCCGATTTCTCCTTTTATATTGACAACTCGATGCCAAGGCAATCGATGTTTTTTGCTCATAGAATGAAGAATTCTGACTACCTGTCTTGCCCCTCTATGGCTGCCTGCTAATATGGCAATCTGGCCGTAAGTCATTACCCTTCCTGGAGGAATATTTTTTATTATTGCGACTGCCTTTTCTGTAAAAGTTTCCAAATGTCTGGCTCCTCTTCCCAGTTCGTTTAGTTTTCCACATTTTTTAATTCGCCTAATAACGGTGGAATTTTTTCATAAATAGCTACAACTTCATTCATTTTCATTCGTACTAGTCCACTTGATGAAGGGGCCACAAAATCAACGATACCTGGAATCACTGATTCCTTCTGTTTTCCCCAAGGCAGTGATTTTTTACCACTAAATTCCTGATATACTCCTTTTCCTACATAACAAACCATTTTCGGTTTAAGAGGCCTGATTTTCTTTTTCAGCTCTTCTCTACCCTTCTGATATTCTTCCTTCGTAATTTCATCTGCCGACTTTGTAGGTCTAGAAACAATATTCGTTAATCCATAACCAATATCTAATAATTTATAGTCTTCTTCTGCATCTAATTTTTTCTGTGTAAGACCTGATTCATGGAGAATTTTCCAAAAGCGATTATTTGGATTGGCAAAATGATGACCAGTTTCTGCAGATCGAATACTCGGATTAAAGCCAACAAATATAAGATCAAGGTTTTCTTTTAAATGATCCTTAATGGGGTTCAAAAAAGACACCCTTTCTTTTCCTATTCTTATTATGGAGAATACAAAAAAAGTATGACTATGTCTAGTCATTTAAAGAAAAAGAGCCTATAAAAATAGGCTCCAAGGCTTCAAAATTTATATCCCGTGTTGAAAGCAATAGTGGTTGACAAGTTCTTCAATTTGATTATGCTCAGGAAATTCACCAGTAAAATCAAAATGAACCTCTTCAATGAATTTACCATTTTTGGTTACATGTATAGCTCCACTCTTTCCTACAACACTGAACTCTGGCTCAAAACGATACCCATTTCTTTCGATTGCTCCCATAAGTACGACTCCTTTTTTTATTAGTATGGGATCTATTCGTTGAAAAAACACGGGAAAAGAAAAAGAGCCAAAAAAATTGGCTCCATCCTTCACCTATTATGCTTCTGTAACTTCGACCTTCTCCATTACGACTCCGTTAGTCATAGCTTTTACAGTTTCCATTCCAGAAGTAACTTTTCCAAACACTGTATGAACGCCATTTAAATGTGGCTGAGGCTCATGCACGATAAAGAATTGGCTTCCGCCAGTATTTCTTCCAGCATGTGCCATTGATAACGAACCTACTTCATGCTTATGTGGATTGCCTTCTGTTTCACAATTAATTGTATAGCCTGGTCCGCCAGTTCCTGTGCCATTTGGGCAGCCTCCTTGGCTAACAAAACCAGGAATTACACGGTGAAAAGTAAGTCCATTATAGAAACCTTCATTAGCTAACTTCTCAAAGTTGGCTACAGTTCCTGGAGCTACGTCCGGGTATAGTTCAAATTCAATTTTTTCTCCGCCTTGCATAAGTATGTATCCTTTTTTTGCCATGAGTAATCATCTCCTACTATTAAGTTCAGCCTTAATAATAACATTATTTACCCTTCAATTAAAAGTAATAGCATCAGAAATTGAATTAACTAAATAGCTCCATAAAAAAAAGTAAGATAAATACGATTAAACAGTAAAATGATACATGCAAGAATAAGGTTGTTAATCCAAATTTCAGATGATCTAAATTCTTTGTTTCTCTATTTGTTCTTGTTCGCATTATATCACCATCCTTATTTGAATAGTATATAATTCTAACTATTTTGACAATGACGTTTTGTAAATATGCAATCTAATGGTAAAATTTAGAATTTCTTATTGGCATTCTGCTGTTTTTTCATAACATCGTAGGATTTCTCAATAATATCAGTCAGCACATCACCTTTATAAATTCTGCCAAGCTTTGTATTTTGCTGATAATATTCGACAATTTCATCTAGCTTTTTAGACGTTTCATTTGCAATACGGACATTTAATTGAATACGTTTATCTTCACTCATAACAATGCAAAACCCTCCTGTAAATGCGATCTATCATACTGCTATCATTTGCTAGCAGTATGATAGTTGAGAAATAGCGATTGCTTTCAAATCGCTAGCTTAATAATCCATATTATAACACTCTGTGAATATAAAAGAAGAATAGTGTCCTTTTGAGGACTGCTATTCTCCTTTTATTTTAATTATTAAAAGTATTTTTCCATTTATCTTTAAGGAAATCGCCAAATTGGTCAAGCTCTTCCACTACATTCATCAGCTTTTCCTTCCATTTGGGTAGTTCTTCCTTTATTTTTTCAGCAGAATCCTTAATGGTTTGTTTGACTTCCTTTTGTTCTTTCTGTTGAGCTAGTTTCTCATTTACAGATTTTGTCGAGAAGTCATCTTTTTCAATATACGGAAGCGATTGCTCAAGGATTTCTCTAAATAAAGGGACAACCGTTTTCGTCGTGCTGCTCGATAAATAATGTTCACGATCTGTTTGATCATAACCTAACCATACTGCTCCGACAATATTAGGTGTGTAACCAACAAACCATTGATCTTTTGTACCATTTATATCATTGTAAGGCAGCTGTGTTGTTCCAGTTTTTCCTGCAATTTGAACGCCATCTATTTTCGTTGCTTCTCCTGTTCCAGATTCTACAACATTAAGAAGCATGGAATTCATTTGCTTGGCTACAGTTTTTGAGGTGACTTTAACTGTTTTTTTCTTCCTTTCAGCAATAATATTGCCAGTCGGTCCAACAATTTTAGTTATAAGGTGAGCATCATGTCGCTTCCCTTCATTTGGGAAGGTAGAATACGCTTCTGCCAGTTTCATTGGTGAAATTCCTTTATGCATTCCTCCTAAAGCAATCCCTAAATATTCATCCTCTTCCTCAAGCGGAATGCCAAAACGTTTTAAAGCATCAAGCCCTTTATCTAGCCCAATTTGATCAAGCAGCCAGACAGCAGGGATGTTTAAAGATTCTTCAACAGCTTTATACATTGGAACGTCTCCACCGTACTGTTTCGAAGAATTTTCTGGTTTATAGTCCCCGAAGTTCATTGGCTCATCCCTTAAGATAGAGGTTGCTTGGTAGCCTTCCTCTAATGCAGGTGTATATACGGATAAAGGCTTCATGGTTGAGCCTGGCTGAGCTTTAATGTGGGTAGCCCGGTTAAAACCGCGGAATACATAATCACCTCTGCCGCCTACAAGACCTCTTACCCCGCCTGATTGTGGATCTAATAATACGGCACCGCTTTGCACGAGGACACCACCTTTTCCTCTCGGGAATAGTGAATCCCTTTCATATATCTTTTCAAGATTGGATTGAAGATCTTGATCCATTTCTGTATAGATTCTGTATCCTCTTGTAAAAATTTCTTCTTGTGTTAGTCCGTATTGATTAATAGCTTCGTCAAGGACGGCATCAACATAATAAGGATATTTTCTTTCAATGAAGCTGCCATGTCCTTCCTCTAATTCAATTTTTTCAGAAATTGCCTCCTCATATTCACTGTCATTAATCATTTTGTGTTCCTTCATTTTTCCTAAAACGACATCTCTACGCTCGATCGCACGATCATAATGCTTAAAAGGGTCCCTTCCAGAGGGTGATTGCAATAACCCTGCAAGTAATGCAGATTCACTTACTGTTAAGTCTTTAGCACTTTTATTGAAATATTTATTCGAAGCCTGATCTATGCCCCAAGCTCCGCTCCCAAAATAAACTTGATTCATATACATCTGCAATATTTCATCTTTTTTATAGTTCTTTTCTATTTCGACAGCTAGAAACAGCTCCTCAATTTTACGTTTATACGTCTTTTCAGATGAAAGTAAAGCGTTTTTTGTTAACTGCTGAGTAATTGTACTTCCGCCTCCAGTTATTCTTCCGGCAAACAGATTTTTGAAGAATGCTCGTGCAATCCCCTTCAAATCAAAACCATTATGCTCATAAAAACGTTCATCCTCAATAGCTACAATTGCGTTTTTAACATAAACAGGTAATTCCTCAATCGAAACACCCTCTGACCGATTAGTAGCTAAATGGCTAGCAACTTCTTCATTTTTATCATAGATGACAGTAGATTGCTTTAATCCTTCCTTTAACGTTTCCACATTTGCAGTAGCGGCTATGAAGGCAAAAAAGAGTATGGTTAATAATACAAGTGTAAGTAAAATGAGCAGCAATATTTTTGTTAGATGCTTATTACGCCAAAACCTTCTAATTGCTTCCCAAATTGGCTGAATTCTTTTCATCGTATCTCCCTACTATATCCATTTCAAAGTTATATCTTTATAATAAACGAAAATGAGCCTAAAAGGTTTCATAAAGTGTCATTTTTGCTCTATAATAAAATGTCATTACGTGTTGATTGCTATTATTTATTATATATGTTATATTAGATATGCGATGAGCTAATTGCGTAAGCCGATGGACAGTCCTTCAAAGGAAATGCACGAATGTGGCGTGCAGTCATCGCCGCAATACGTAAAAAGACGCCTTATTGGCGTCTTTTTTTATACTCTTTTGTCTTTATGATAAAACAGAAAGAAGGAATGACAATGAAACGTAATAATAAATTCGAAGCGGATGAAGTTGTTATTTTAATTTCAACAGGAGAAAAAGTCACGATAAATAAATCTAGTTATATTGCAAATATGAAAAGATATTCTTATACCATTAAAGAAAATCCGAGTATGTTTTATTTTGAAGATGAATTGCAGACAATTGATTAATAACACAAGATTCACTGCGTAATTAGAAAGTTTTGATCCATAAAAAACCAATTTTGTGGAAATGCAAGGCTTAACTGCCAGTAGGTTGTACCTAAAAGACCGTATTGATCGATAAGCTTATATTTTTCTTGAAAGCTTCGAATATCATCAAACCAGACCATGTGTTCTTCCGCTCCATGCCAATAAGTAAACGATGGTGTAGCAGCCTGAGGATTGTAATTGATGACCGAACCAGTTGCAATAGATAAATTTTGTGCGCCAAGGAGAGAATGGGCACTCGTTTTGTTATCGGAAAGCCTCCAATCATAGCCATACAAAGGCAAGGCAATTTGCAGCTTTTGCGGATTAATTAAACTGGTTGCATAACGGATTACCTGTTCCATCCACCATAATGGTGAAACAGGATTTGGCGGTCCTGTTGGGTAACCATAGTCAATTGTCATGACAGCAACAATATCCGCTGCTCTCCCAATGGCTTCATAATCGTATGCTCCGATGATTCGATTCGTTGGAATGTCTTCTGTTTTTGCATGGACATTTACATGTAGAATGAGAGAGCCTAATGCTCCTTTCAATTCGGAAAGAAACAGATTAAAATCCAGTCTTCTTGGCGGAGGAATAAATTCAAAATCAATGCTTACTCCTCCATACCCTTTCTGTAAAATAAAACTCATTAAACTATTTATTAAATTTTGCCGATAACGCGGGTTTTCAAGTACTCTACCAATGAGATCCGGACTAAATTCGTCATTTACGAAATTTCTAATCATTAGAAGTGGAACGACATTCAGTCTTCTGCTTTCAGTAATAAGGTCTGTATCATCCAAAAGGATATACGCATATCCTTCATATGTTAATGAGTAGGAAACAATTGATAAATAGGTGAGATTACTAGCTATTTGATTTAGGACTGGCAGGAATGACTTTGGAGAATACGGAACGATAAAACCGAGAGTTTCCATTACTAATTTTAGTGGAGAAGGTATATTTACTTTTTGTCCAATTCTTAGCTGATATGGATTAATCCCTGGATTTGCCATTAGAATAAGATTAATCGATGTTTGAAACTTTTTCGCTAAATTGCTAATGGTATCTCCTAGTGAAACGATCTGTGACCTTATAGGTAAGCCATTATTAGGAATATAAAGTGCTAATCCAGGAATGATCGTTTCATTTTGGTTAAGCTGATTTGCCTCTATAATTGATGAGAGGGGTACCTGATAGCTCTGTGCGATTGACCATATAGATTCACCACTTTTCACGACATGAACTGTCATGATTTCACACCTCTTTTTCCACTCTTTTTTTAAGTTTATGGTATATCCTCCAGTTATTAGTACAATTAAGGATAAAAAAACCCCTTTCAAAAATTATTTGAAAGGAGCTTATTACTGAGAGTAGAAATGTATAACTACACCTGTAGACCATAATTTCGGCAAAGAGATGCAAGACCGCCGGAAAATCCGCTGCCAATGGCATTAAACTTCCAATCGCTTCCATGACGGTATAATTCACAGACAACAACTGCTGTTTCGATTGAGAAATCTTCTCCTAAATCAAAACGCAATAATTCCTGATTATTTGCATCATCCACTAAGCGTACAAACGCATTTGATACTTGACCAAAGTTTTGCATACGCTGATCTGCATCATGAATCGTAACAGTAATCCCAATACGATGAACATTTGCAGGGATTTTTGTAAAATCAACTACAAGCTGCTCGTCATCGCCGTCCCCTTCACCTGTACGATTATCACCTGTATGAATAACAGCTCCGCTTGGATGCTGCAGATTATTATAAAAGATAAAATCAAGATCGTTTTGACATTTATTATTTGCATCAACTAAAAAAGCGGAAGCGTCTAAATCAAAATCATGTCCGCCTTGGTATTTGTTTGTATCCCAGCCAAGTCCGATGATTGCTTTCGTTAATCCAGGATTTGTTTTTGTTAGGTCAATTCGTTGTCCCTTCGATAATTGAATTCCCATCATAAACCCTCCCTAAAATCTAGTTTAAAGAATGAGCCAGATAGAGTAATGTCTACCTGGCTTATCTATTTGTATAGCAATTAGCAATTGGGAAATTATCCTACCTGCAAACCGAAGTCTGTTGCAATACGAGCTAAGCCGCCTTGGTAGCCTGATCCAACTGCAGAGAATTTCCATTCACCTGAGTGACGGTATAATTCGCCTACAATAACTGCTGTTTCAATAGAGAAATCTTCTCCTAGATCGTAGCGAATAACTTCTTCGTTCGTATCTTCATTAACAATACGAACAAATGCATTCGATACTTGACCAAAGTTTTGCCCACGGCTTTCTGCATCGTGAATGGTAATAACGAACGAAATTTTTTCAATACTCGTTGGAACAGCACTTAAGTTAACTTTCACTTGCTCATCATCGCCGTCCCCTTCACCTGTACGGTTATCGCCAGTATGTACAACAGAACCATTTCCGCCTTCTAGCTGGTTATAGAAAATAAAATCCTTATCAGAAGCGCATTTGCCTGCAGAATCAAGAAGGAATATGCTTGCATCTAAATCAAAATCTTGGCCCCCATCATATTTATTTGTATCCCAGCCAAGCCCAACAATTACTTTTGACAGCCCAGGATTTGTTTTTGTTAAATCAACTTTTTG
Source organism: Cytobacillus solani (assembly GCF_006704205.1). NCBI lineage: Bacteria > Bacillati > Bacillota > Bacilli > Caryophanales > Bacillaceae > Cytobacillus > Cytobacillus solani. The sequence goes on along the minus strand of NZ_CP041305.1, from coordinate 4,415,503 downwards.
TCCCTTAGATAGTGAAATAGCCATAAACGCTTTCATCCTCCCAAATAATTAATTTACAAAATAACAGAAGTGAAAAGATATCTTTTCATCTACTAGTGTAACCGTTTTAATCTATTTACGTAAAACATTTACACCTATGTTCCCTTCTTATAAACCTATTCTACTAAAGTTAAACTTTACTGGCTACAATAATATATCAAAAATTTACCATTGTCGTTAAATTTATGGGATTTTCTCTATACACGTCTAGTGAGCAGCCCAATCTTGCAACCATTTCTTGTCTATAAACATAACATAAAAAAAGTACTGCTTTATGTGGTATGAGAAGGAAGGAGTGAACGATAGGAATGTTTTCTAACCGTGACATAGAACCAAGGCTATTTCAGAGGAAAGAGATAAATGAAACATCCAATCAAGAAACCTTTCGCTATAATTATTTGCAGAGTGTCCTTGAGCAACAACAGAAAGTGAACCATCGTTTTTCAGAAGCTTTTGGAAAATTGGATAGTCGGATTGACCATTCATTTAAAGATGTTCATCATCAAATGGTGGTTTCTACAGCGAATCAAAATGAATATTTCAACACACTTATTAACAAATTAGAAAATAAGGATGGGCTCATAAACCATTTATTATCGACAATTGAACAGCAGGAGAACGAAAATAGTCTGCTTCTCGAACGTCTTGACCTTCTTGAAAATAGAAATGGGCTCATTGTTAAGTTAATCGAACGAGAAAATCTAATCAATCAGGCAATCTTGGACCAAGTTTCGATACAGCATCATTCAACAGAAATGCTTACAGGCAAAATCGCTAATTTTGAATCGATATCAACAAAGATGTCGGAACAGCTGGTGAAACAAGAAGAACGGTATGACGAGATGATAAAGCAACTTGAGGTGCAGGAAGTCTACCATACAACAGTCATGGAACGATTAGACGTACAAGAGGCATTAACGCAGAAAATCATTCGGCAGCTTGATAACCTCCGTACGGTTGTTTATGAACGTGCTTCCTTTATAAGTCAAAGTTTTGAAGAGAATTTCAAGAAAATGGTGAAACCTGTTCAAAGTTTTTTTGTTCATCAAAATGATAAAGAGGATAGACATTCAAAATGATCAAAGTAAAAAGGAAGGGTTTCTCCTTCCTTTTTGTCTTTTATTAGGCTGTTTTGGCAGGTAATTTAATTGTGAAAGTTGTACCTTTATTGAGTTCACTTTCAACATCAACCTTACCGTTATGACTTTCAATAATATGAAAGCTTACCATTAAACCAAGTCCATTTCCCTTCTTTTTCGTTGTGAAAAATGGTTCACCTATTTTTTCTAGTTTATCTTTTGGAATTCCCATCCCTGTGTCCTGAATGGATACATGTACGGTTTGACCAACAACCCTTACGCGTATTCTTATTTCTCCTCCATTAGGTATGGCGTCGATCCCATTTTTTATGAAATTTATGAGAACCTGCTTCAAACGGTTTTCATCACAATCAACAGTTACATTCTCTTGGTTAAATTCAAAGTAAATATGAATATTTTTCTTCCTTGCTTCAAATTCAAATAATGAAAGTACTGTTTTAATAATAGGAATGATGTTTTTTTCCTCTAATACGACTGCCTTTGGTTTTGCAAGCATCATAAAATCTTCGACAATATTGTTTACACGATCAATTTCATCAAGGATGATGTCTAAATATTCTTGCCGTTCTTTATTTGTTTCATCTAATTGAAGGAACTCGGTGTACCCTCTCATTGAAGTTAATGGATTGCGGATTTCATGTGCAACACCAGCTGCCAGCTGTCCAACTGTTGCCAGCTTGTCCTGTCGATGCATAATTTCCTCGTTTTTCTTCCTCTCGGTAATATCATTCCGAATAGCTAAGTACTGATATGGTTTCCCGTTTTCTTTTAAAAAAGGTACAATCGTTGTATCAACCCAATAAAGCGTCCCATCCTTCGCTTTATTTTGAATTTCCCCCTTCCAAACTTTTCCTTGTCCGATTGTCCTCCAGAGCTCTTGGAAAAACTCTTTTGAATGATACATGGAATTTAACAAAGAATGTGTTTGTCCGATAATTTCTTCTCTGCTGTACTTCGAAATTTCACAAAAACGGTCATTCACATTCGTAATGATTCCTTTTTCATCTGTAAAGGCAACGATGGAAGATTGATCTAGGGCAAATTTTATATCACTTACTTCTTTTAATGTTTCTTTTAGATGCTTCTCGGTTGTTTTCAAAGCAGTAATATCTGATCGAATCGAAACGAATTGATATGGTACTCCCTCCTGATTGAGAAATGGCACGATCGTTGTCTCTACCCAATACAGTTTCCCTTCCTTTGAGCGATTACATATTTCACCTCTCCAAATTTCCCCAGATGATACGGTATCCCATAGATCTTTGAAAAACTGGGTAGAATGAACGCCTGAATTTAAGAGATTATGAGTCTTACCCAGCACTTCATGCATTTCATATTTTGAGATTTCAACAAATTTATCATTCACATATGTTATTTTTCCATCTGGATCTGTGATGGTCACGATTGAAGATTCATCGAGTGCTGACTTAATATCGCTTAGATTCGTGTTGCTTACAGCAAGCATTTTTCCTGTAATCGTTCTTGAACCAATTAATCCACTTAGGATTAGTATCGAAACAAAAAAGACGAGATAAATCAGATAGGTTTCAGGATTAGACGTTTGTTGTGCAGTACCTGATGTTTTCATTGAAGAGGATGCGCGCAGCAACAGTAAATATCCTTCAATAATAGCGCCTGTAATGACTAGTGAACTAATGGGCATAATCCATATTTCATTAATACGTGAAAGACCTTTAGAATAAAATAGCATCCAATAAGAAAATACAAATGAGCAAAAGATGAGAAGTGTTGAGACTGAAAATAGGACAGGATTATAATGGATATTCATTTTCATGGCATACATACCGGTAATATGTATCGACAAGACCGCTATGGTCATAAAAAAACTGCCTAATAACAAATGGCGAAATTTAAGTTTCATATCAATGACACAATAAAATGACATTCCTGTAAATGCAATGCCAAAAACAAGTGATAATACAGTTAACGGAATATGATAGGTCGCGGACCCATTCATATTAATGGCGACCATCCCAATAAAGTTCATAATCCAAATTCCTACTCCAAGCGAAAAGGTACCCCCTAAAAATAGAAATCCTTTATTACTTTCAGTAGAACGTGTAAGTGAGAATAAATCTAAACCTGTATAGGATGCGATAAATGTAAGAACCATCGCAACAAAAATAAGCATTGGATTAAACAATTGTAAAATGTCTAGCATAAATGTTCTAAAAGCCCCCTTTAATTAAGGCATAAAAAAATAATCACAAGTATGATTGTAATCCAAATAACCATTGGTTGGAAGTGAAAATCTGAAATATCTTTATATATCTTACCTTAGGGAATTTTTTAAAAAATAATAAAATGTTTAAATATTCTTTTAATTATTGTACACATTTTAATTCTGTTAGTGTATACTGTACTATAACAATCGGAAAATAATAAGTCTGTATTATAAAAAGGAGGAGTTACTATGATTAATGTGGCAAATGAAAAATCAAAAGGAAAGCAAGGTAAAGTATGCCCAGAATGTGGTCAAAGGGTTCATGAACATGTAGAAACCTATCTGTTGGAATGTGATCGATGCTTATCAAAAAAAGCGGAATAACAGCTAGTAAATAGGTAGTACAGATATAGATAGATCAGTCCCTCTTTATATAGAGGGATTTTCTTTTTCAAACATGCATAAGGGGTCGAATTAATTGTCATGTTATTGATAAGGAAGAAAGGAGAACTAAAATTGAAGAAGCAAAAAAATACAAACGAAGGAATTAATGATTATAGGATTATGAGCAAGGATGAGAAGCATCCGAATGAAAACAATTATAGAGGGGGGGCATTAAACGAACACCACTCAATAGAAACTGCCAATATTCTTATTGGTGAAAATGAAATAGGCCAGCAAAATGAAAACTTGTAAAGAATAAATACGCCAGTGACTTGATCACCCCCGACAATCATAAGTCGAGACTCTTGCGTTTATACTCGTGCTGCCTAAAATTCCTTGCGAGTTGGACGCAGACCAATTCGGAACAAAATTATCCATTATATCCGATAATATTCATTTTCTTAACAATATAAAAAGACTGTTGTCTATCTCTCTTCAACAGTCTTTTTGAAAAACGTTATTCAATTTGCGGAAGTTCACGCATTTCAGCATTCGTATCATTGCCGCATAATGGGCATTTTAAGTCATCTGAAGCAAAATCTTTTCTCATCCATCCATTACAATCATCATGGCTGCAAGAATAAATTTCCGTATCTAACATGACGACTTCTGGTTTATCATCTTGATTTTTTCGGTTAAAGAAAATAGCAAACGCCCCCTTTTATCTAGTACTAGCGCCTTAGCATTACCCTTACAGGAACGATCAGTACTTTGATGGTTCCGAAGGCACTTACGCATTTCTTACTTAGTATGTTCATATTAAGGAAGATTTAACCTTCGAAAAGTTTAGGGTATCTAATTGTAAATGGAGGATATGACAATGAATATGAATAATAAAACAAATAAATACACTGTTGTAGGAACTGATATTGAAGAGGTTAAACGGCTTAATCGTGAATCAGGCTTATCATACAATGAAGTAAAAGAACTTTTGGCAAAGAGATCGGACAATAGAAGTAAATAAGAACAAATGAAGTTGCGAGCAATTTTTGTACTTTCCAGCTTCGTTTTTTTATGGCAGTCCCTCCTTCCACTTTAGAACTTCCTTTTTTTAAAACTGTTATATATTTCCTAATACAGTTAGATTTAAAATAAATAAAGCCCTCCGTAATGGAGGGCTTAGAAATTAAAAGTTCATTTTACTAGTAGCACGTATTTTTGAGCTTCCCTTTTCCTCCTTAATTAACCATAAACTTAAGCAAATCCCAATAAAAGCTAGAATGGCAAAAAATAAGTATACGGTAAAAATAGAAGATTCTTCAAAGATGATCCCTCCGACAAAAGTACAGAACCAGTTTCCTAGGCCATTTCCAATTGCAGAGTAAAGTGTAATCGCTGTTGCTGTAATATGGACGGGTGTGATATCCCGAATATACTGTAAGCCTGCAGGTATAAATAGACCGATTGAGAAGCCCTGTAAGATGGAAGTAGCATAGATGATCCAAAGATCAGGTTCAGCAAAATAAAGCAGCCATCTTGCTAACGACACGATTCCAGCAATAGTCGCAACTTGGAGTAATCCAATCCGATTAATCCAGCTTGCAGCTACCTTCATAAACGGCACTTCAGATAAGACGGCTAGTAAAAAAGCAATCCCGATTCCTGTATATGTTCCCCCGCTCCCATCAATAAACAATCCAAAGTATGTATTGTTAGCTAGGTTTGGACCAAAAACTAAAAATGTGATTCCAAGAAAGACAAGAAATTTCTTATGAAAAAGTATCTCTTTTACTCCCCCGAGGAGATTTTGATTTTTTGAACTTTTTTCAAACGGCATTCTAGAAGCAAGAAAACTCGCTAGTAATAAAGAAAAGAAAAAAGAATAGAAAATAATTTCTGGATCTAGTTCAGATAGCCTTCCCATAATAAAAACAGCAAGACCAAAGCCAAGAGAACCAAACAAGCGGATATTCCCATAATTCACCTTGACCTTACTTGTATATTTTAATGCTAGACTATCAGACACGGGTATAATGGCACTTTGGAAAATGGCAACTAATGTTGCTGTCATAAATATCCAATAATAGCCGTTAAAAGCGATATATCCTAACCCAAATATTCCTGCAACTACTGTGGCAGCTGTTAGTATTTTGATAGGTGCGTTTAATTTATCGGAAACCATTCCCCATATAGGCTGAAAAAATATCATGACAATCGGACTAATCGACATAATTGTCCCGATTTGATATCCATTTAAATGTTCGACATCACTTAAGTAAACACTTAGTAAAGGATATAAACTTCCAGTTCCGAAAAAAGTTAGTAAATAGAATGATTGCATTGTCCATATATTTCTTTTTATATCCTTTTTCATTATTCATCCTCACATATTGTTTAGTTTGAAATTTCTAGTATTTAAAAAGAATGCAAAATATATTGTATCACTTTTGAAGTGGCAAATCTTAACTATCTTTACACTACGACAAAATATTTTTGTATGACTCTTTTGATTTTGGGGAAAATCTAATGATAAATTGTGTACGAGGTGTGTTTTCATGAATTATATTTGGGGATTATTGGGGATTGCGACGATCTTTGCTATCGCTCTTCTTCTCTCTTCCAATCGAAAGGCAATTAATATTCGAACAATCCTTGCAGGGCTTGCAATCCAAGTGGGGTTTGCTGTTATTGTACTAAAATGGGAGTACGGGAAAAAGGCATTAGAGAAGTTTACAAATGTAGTCAATGAAGTTGTTGGCTATGCAAATGAAGGAATTAACTTCCTTTTTGGGGGATTGTTTGCTGAAGGGACTAATATTGGGACTATATTTGCCTTCCAGGTTTTACCGATAGTTGGAATGAAGCTGTACAAGCTGGCGGGTATATCGGACAGAAATTAGTGTTAAACGAATTTGTTGCCTACTCCTCTTTTGCACCTGAAATCAGTCATTTGTCTCCAAAATCTGTGATTGTTATTAGCTTTGCTTTATGCGGTTTTGCTAATATTTCATCAATGGCTATTCTTCTCGGAGGTTTAGGGAATCTTGCTCCAGGACGAAGAAGCGACATTGCCAAACTAGGCATTAAAGCAGTAATTGCAGGTGCACTTGCATCCTTATTAAGTGCCGCTATTGCAGGAATGTTTATTTAGTTAAAAAGCAACTCCAACAGAAATGATAAGAGTGAATAAGCTGCCAGCAATGGCAGTAGCTTACCAAGAAAAAACAGGGCAAAACCAAATTGGTTTTGTCCTGTTGAATAGGCTCAATTTTTAATATTATACCATTTTGCTAGTCTTTCCTTCTCAAACTGTTCCTTTCCTATCACCAAATCTTCTTTATATCTAGAAGTCGGAAGTTGTGCAGTAATTTTTAATGCACCAAATGGACAATGATCGACACAAGCTCCACAGAGACTACAATCACCAGACACAACAAATTTACTCTCTCGAAATATACCAGGTTCTAATATAACTGGATCTGCAAAGCAGACAGAACGGCATTTATCACAGCCAACACATGCATCATGATCAAATTTCACATTGAAAATCCCAGCTTTTCCGATCGATTGATAAAATCCCCCTAAAGGGCAAAAATAACGGCACCACCCACGTTTCGAAATTAGAAGTTCGAATAAAACTATTGCTATGATGATCCATATTCCTATTCCGAAAGTAAATAAGGCATTCCTCATTGTAAATCCTATAGGAGAAAATAATTCAAAGACTGGAACCCCAACCAGAAATGATAAAAGTAATATGGCAAGTGCCAAATGTTTTTTTGTATGCCGATTGTACATCTTATCTGGAACCTTCATGAACCTTCTAAATTTTTCAGTTAACTCTAACAAAGTATTAACAGGACAGATCCAGCTGCAAAATGTTCTGCCTCTAATAATTAAATAAAACACAAAAATAATCAGTGCTCCAGTTAAATAAGCAAAATGGATTTGTTTCGATGCCATCATCACTTGCAATGCGGCGAATGGATCTGACAGCACAATCCCGACAATTGTGGAGGAACTTAAAGAACCAAAGAAAAAATTTTCTCCCTCTACTGCAACAAAAAATAGTGGTGAGCAAAAAAGGGCGATAATGAAAAATTGAATAATTCTTCTTGCTATTGTCCATTTTCGGATTGAAAATACCTTATTTCTCATCCTGCTCATTCCTAACCTAATGTTTGGATGCGTATTCCTTTTTGTTCAGAGATACAGTTTGCTACACACATTCCGCAACCTGTACAATTTTCATCAATTACCTTTGGTATCCCATTCATTGAAACAAGTGCTCCTTTAACTGGGCAGGAACGAACACAAAAATCACACATTACCTCTTGAAAAGCTAGACAACGATTGGTTAAAATTTCTGCCTTTCCAATCGACGGTTCTTCAAGTAAGCCTATCCTGCTTAAAGCATTTGTTGGACATACCTCAACACATTCCATACAAAATGTACATGGGCTCTGATTCGGATTCAAGTAAGGAGTATTTATCAGTTTCGCTCCATCAGATAAAGTAAATAGATTGATAATTCCCTCTGGGCAGCCATCTTTACATTTTCCGCATCTCGTGCAAGATGTTAGAAACTCAAGTTCATTAAGGGCACCAGGAGGTCTGAAAAAATCTCTTTCCTGTTCCATTTGTGTACCGAGAAAATTCCCCAAAAAACCAACAGTTGCCTCTAAATTAATAGATAAGAATTGCCTTCTGTTTATTCTTTCATTCATCTGAAAACACCTGCTTCTTGATAAGCAGGTTCCTCTTCAAAATTACTGTAGGCTAAACAAATCGTAAGAATTCCATCAATAGGCTTGAAGGTTTCAGCAATTTCATAGCTTTTATTAATTGATTCTGCTTCAATCGTAAGAATAATTTTATAATCATCCTCTATATGATGGACTTCAACTCCATTTATTTCAGCTAATAATGCAGCTGCATTATTGGCTCCGCCCGGAATCGTTTCTATATAAATGCCTGATATCACCATAAAATCCCCGGCTTTCCTGTGAAATTTGTAAATTCTCATAATTTATAAGCTTTTTTAAATAGTTTTTTCTATTTTTCTTTGCCAAAGGTGTATCCGTTCATTATGTTATTTATTTGAATAAAACGATATGAGCGTGTACACCAAAGGCACCTCATACTAATCTATAAAATCTATTTTTCTTCCTCATTAAACGCAGTTTTACTATCATTTTGTGTGGCATGGCATTGCTGGCAATTGTCTCTAAAGATTGTTCCTTTTGTGTCTTCATCATAATAATGATTTGCTGGAGGCGTCGGTGCCCCAGTTTCCGGAACTGCATGACAGGTCATACAGCTTTCATGATGAATCTCAGGGTTCCAGCGATCAATGTGATCCGCAGGCTGCATTGGCGGTGCACCGAGGAGCACCATTGTTGCAGAGGCTTCCCTTCCTTCCACTTCCAGCTGAGGGATGGATACCGTTTCCACTTTCTGTGGAGTTTGATCATCTGTTTCTGATGATTGTGGTGTTGATAATTTTGTTGCTCCAATTGCGATCGATATGATTAGCATAAATGCAACAACAAATAGTATTTCTTTGCTTCTCATGATATTCCCCCCAATCTTTATGCCTTAACAATTTTAACTGCACATTTTTTATAATCTGGCTGTTTTGAGATTGGACAATAGCAATCTAGTGTGACAAGATTGATTAATGTTTCCTCGGCAAAAAATGGTACATAGATGAGTCCCTTAGGGGGATTTCCTCTTCCTTTCGTTGTGGCTTTTACTTGTACTTCACCTCGTCTTGATACTACCTTGACCAAGTCTCCGTTTTGAATGCCTAATGCCTTGGCATCCTCAGGATGAACTTCACAGAAAGCTTCTGGTACAGCTCGATGGAGTTCTGGAACACGTCGTGTCATTGAACCGCTGTGCCAGTGTTCTAGTACACGTCCAGTACAAAGCCAGAATGGGTACTCGGCATCAGGTATTTCCGCTGCATCTTCAAATGGACGGAAAATGACACTTGGACGGTGATCATCCGATTTATAAAAATCAATATCTTTATATTTTCCTACTGTTCCAAATTCCTCTACTCCATATTGGTCATAGCCTTCTTCTTGTTTCCCGTGTACATACCGCCAGTTTGTTTCTACCCATTTGCCATTTACCTCACGGACTGGCCAGCAAATTCCGTGCTGTTTGAAATATTCCTCGTATGGAGCCATTTGCTTTGCCTTTAATTTAAGTTTTTTACCGAGTTCCTGAATTTCTTTGTTTGTACTTTCATGGGGATTTGTAAAAGAGCGATATTCAGCCCACAAACGGCTATTGACTTCATGGCCATCTTCTAGCAAATCATTTTTATCATAATCCCATATATTTCCAAAGAGGACATCAAAAGCTGCCTTATTGCCTATCATTTTGCCATCTAGTACACGTTTGGCTACTTGCACAAGTGTCCATATATCCCATTTAGCTTCCCCTGGAGGTTCTGTGCATTTTTCGAACACTGACGTACGTCTTTCTGCATTGCCAAATTGTCCTTCCCGTTCAACCCACATAGCTGCTGGGAAAACGACATCTGCGAGTTCTGTTGATTTAGTAGGATACACTTCCGAAACAACGATAAATCCATCAAGAACTCCCTTGCCGTCAGCATCCTTCCCGCGATAACGATTGAGTTTTGGCATCGTTTGTCCCCAGTTATTGGACATACTCCAAAGGAATTTGACATTTCCTTTCCCTAATTCCCTAAACATCTTAACCGTATGGAACCCTGGTTTCTCAATCGGGTCAAGATAACCCGCAGGCAAGTTCCAAATCATTTCTGTATATCTTCTATGCTCTGGGTTGCTTACGACCATATCCGAAGGGAGCCTGTGGGAGAATACGCCAACCTCTCTAGCTGTACCACAGGCACTAGGCTGCCCAGTTAATGAAAATGGTCCGTTCCCTGGCTTGCTTATTTTTCCAGTTAATAAATGAATATTATAGACAAGATTATTTATCCATGTTCCTCGTGTATGCTGATTCATTCCCATGGTCCAAAGAGACATGATTTTTTTATCAGGATCTCCAAATTCTTTCGCAAGAGTTTCTATATCTGCAGCTGGTACTCCGGAAATTTCTGCCGCTTTTTCAAATGTATAAGTGCTTACACTCTGTTTATATTCTTCAAAGGTGATATTCCAAACCTTATCCGCATCTTTTCCATCCGTTACATCATAATCATCTTTAAAGGAATGGCCAAGATTCTCTGTTCCTGCCTTAAACTGGAGATGTTCATCTATGAATTTTTGATCATATTTTTTATTTTGAATGAGATAGTTTGCAATGGCATTTGCGATTGCTAAATCTGATTGCGGTCTAAATACTAAAACAGAATCGGCAACTTCAGAAGTCCGAGAATGTCTAGTGGTTATGTCATAGAGTTTAACGCCTGGATTTGCAATCTTCCTAGCTGTTAAACGTGAAAACAGAACAGGATGCATTTCAGCCATATTGGCACCCCATGTAACAAAAACATCTGCTTCATCTAAATCTTTATAGGAGCCCATCGGTTCGTCCGACTGGAAAGTAGACATAAACCCAGTAACTGCACTGGCCATACAAAGTCTTGCATTCGGATCAATATTATTATTTAATAAGCCAGCTTTCCAAAGTTTAACAGATACATAGCCATCCATGATTGTCTGCTGACCAGAGCCCCAGAATGCGATCGATTTTGGATCCTTTTCATAGTTTTCCTTTAACTTCTTTGCTACCAGGTCAAGTGCTTCTTCCCAGGAAGCCTCTCTAAAACCCTCCATTGTACCTTTTTTTGATTTGTCTTCCCGTATTAACGGTTTTGTCAGGCGATCTTTTCCAAATAAGATTTTCCCTACATAAAAACCTTTAATACAGTTAAGTCCTCTGCTTGAACGGTTATCTGGGTCACCCTTAGTGGCTACAACTTTCCCATCTTTTATTCCTACTAATACACCGCATCCTGTACCGCAGAATCGGCAAACAGTCGATTTCCATTCATCTGGTTCTGTTGATTCTCCAGCTATTGCCACTTCTGTTCCTGAAGGTTTTGCCTCCTTCTTTTTACAGCCAGCAACAGCCATTGTCATGGAGATTGCAGTTGCTTTAAGCAAGGTTCTTCTAGATAATTCCATAGCTTACTTTCCTCCCTTTTAAATGAAGAGACTTTATCTATCTATTTAAAGTGGCTTAAATTTGTTGAGCAGTATGTATCTAATCTATGTGCTCATGCCACTAAAAACCGCTATTAAAAGATCCCCTTTATTACTCGTGGTTTAACTCTTATCGCAACAGGATTCTCTATGACACATCTTTCTTCACAGATCCCACAGCCCACACATTTCTCAGGATCTATAATAGGTGCAAAGACAGCGTGTGTTGGGTCATCAGGTTTTACATAAATATTTAATTTAATTGCTTCGTCTATTAATGGACATTCACGATAGCATACTTCGCACCTCATACCTTGGTAAGCAATACAATGTTTCGTATCAATAACAGCTAGGCCCATTTCTACATCGTATACATTATTAATTCCTGTTAGAGCATCTGTTGGGCAAACATTAACACAAGGGTAGTCATCACAAAGGCGGCATGGATTATCTCTTGCATCGATATAAGGAGTTCCAATCCCAAAGCCTAGGTTTTCCTTTCCCATTTTGATAGAGTCATAGGGACAGGCTTGATTACACTTCCCGCATCTAATGCAAAGGGCAAGAAATTCATCTTCATCAACTGCTCCCGGGGGCCGCAGAACAGTTTTATTTCCTGCTTTCATCATCCCGAGAAGTTCATATGCAGCTAGCCCGCCAATCAAAATTTTGAATAATCCTGTACCCTTCATTCCCTTGCCCCCCTTTGAATACAGGTCTTTTAAGTTATTACTGGAAATACTTATCTTTATCGTATTCTTAACCTAATCGTAGTTCTGTGACATATTCCTCAAATCACAGAATGTTCAAAAAGAGGAAAAATAGCATCAACACTGGCTTTTCGTGTCGGACAGGTAAATTGTTCACCATTAGTTCAAACTACTGCCATTTTTCTGACATATTTACAATGATGGAAAAAGATATTCATAGAAAAGACGTGTCGATTGTTGTCAGAATATTTGTTTAATTATTCATTGATTATCAATTTTTCATAGTGTTAACATAGTATTGTAAGCGTTCACAAAGGCATTCTTCTTAAACTAGCAGCATGAAATACATAGATTACTATTTTAAAGGAGGAGTATGATGAGTCAATTAACAGTTAGTCTAAAGGAAAAGGTAGAAAAATTTCTAACCGGAAAAAAACATCTATATATTAATGGAGAGTTTGTTGAAAGCAAGTCTCAAAAAACATTTGAAACATATAATCCAGCTACTGGCGAGGTGCTAGCTAATGTATTCGAGGCAGGGCCTGAGGACATCGATCTTGCTGTAAAAGCTGCTAGAAAGGCGTTTGATGAAGGTCCTTGGTCAAAGATGAGTGCAGCGAAAAGAAGCAGACTTATGTATAAACTTGCAGATTTAATGGAAGAAAACAGTGCAGAATTAGCACAATTGGAAACATTAGATAATGGGAAACCTATTCGTGAAACAACTAATGCGGATATTCCGCTAGCTGTTGAGCATATGCGATATTATGCCGGATGGTCGACAAAAATTGTAGGACAAACGATTCCTGTAAGCGGTCCATTTTTCAACTATACACGCCATGAAGCAGTAGGTGTAGTAGGGCAAATTATTCCATGGAACTTCCCTCTCCTAATGGCGATGTGGAAAATAGGAGCAGCTCTCGCGACTGGCTGTACAGTCGTATTGAAGCCTGCGGAGCAAACACCGCTTTCTGCTTTATACTTAGCAGAATTAATTGAAGAAGCCGGTTTCCCTGCTGGTGTAGTGAATATTGTACCAGGATTTGGTGAAACAGCTGGTCAGCCATTAGTCGATCATCCACTAGTGGACAAAATTGCATTTACCGGTTCAACTGAAGTTGGAAAATTGATAATGGAGAAAGCTTCTAAGACTTTAAAAAGAGTAACGCTTGAATTAGGAGGAAAATCGCCTAATATCATTCTACCGGATGCAGATTTAACAAAGGCGATTCCAGGTGCATTAAATGGGGTTATGTTTAATCAAGGGCAAGTATGCTGTGCTGGATCTCGAGTCTTTATCCAAAAGAAGCAATTTGATAATGTTGTCGCCGATATGGTTAGTCATGCTAAGAAAATCAAACAAGGTGCAGGTATTCATGCAGATACTGAAATTGGCCCGCTCGTCTCAACTGAACAGCAAAATCGAGTCCTGGGCTATATTGAAAAAGGTGTCAGTGAAGGTGCGCAGCTTCTTGTTGGCGGTGAAAAGCCACAGGAGCAAGGATATTTTGTCTCCCCTACTATTTTTGCAGATGTTCGGGATGAAATGACCATTGCGAAAGAAGAAATTTTTGGTCCTGTTATTTCTGCATTACCGTATGAGGATTTGGATGAATTGATTAATCGTGCCAATAACAGCGAGTATGGTTTAGCTGCAGGTGTTTGGACGCGTGATATTGCCAATGCCCATTACGTTGCAAGCAAGCTTCGTGCAGGAACGGTATGGGTGAATTGCTATAATGCCTTTGATGCCGCTTCTCCATTTGGCGGGTATAAACAGTCAGGTATGGGACGAGAAATGGGATCCTATGCGCTAAATAACTACACAGAAGTGAAAAGTGTTTGGATTTCAATGAAATAAACGATAGGTAACAGAAAAAAGGAACTTGACGGTTCCTTTTTTCTATTGATAACCTATCATGTTCTCAAACAATTCTGTATCTATTCCCCCCTCCACTCTTGGATATGGTAAAATAACGCCAAAATTTGAAATCTTTCATTGAAAAACCTATGATTGATATCACATGTTCACAGATTATCCATAGGATTTTCGGTTAGTTTTCATTATCCTTATAAAGGGAGGGTTAATAATGAAAAAAATATATATTATTTGCTCAAGTATTGTTGTTCTTGGAATTATCGCTGGTATTTCTTTTTTTATCATTCGTGACATGACTTCAAAGATTCCTGATAATATTTCACTTGTAACCATGCATAATGAAAACTATGAATTTTCTAAGTCAGACAAAAAATTAAAGCTTGTTGAATTTATGTACACACATTGCCCAGATATTTGTCCGACAACAACCCAAAGAATGAACCTTTTAAAAAACGATTTAGTTGCTGAAGGTGTTTTCGGGAAGAATGTTGAATTTTTATCTGTTAGTATTGATCCATACCGAGATACACCAGAAAAAATGATGAAATATATGAAAACATTTGACATCGAGGATGATGGCAATTGGACGTTATTGACAGGTGATCAAGAAAATATGAAACAAGATCAAAAGGAAATTCGTGAATTAGCAGAAACGTTCCAATTTCAATATCGTGATCCTGGCGATGGGTTCTATGTTCATAGTACTTTTGTTTTCTTAATTGATGAGAACAATAAATTTATTAAAAAGTTCCCAATGGGAGAAGATTTTAATAAGGATGACGTGTTTAAAAAGATCATGAAGGAAATTTAAAAAAGAAGTTCAAAGCGAGGGAAGAAAAATGGTTATTTTTCTTCCCTCGCTTTTTGTTTAACTTCTTATAACAAAGAAAAGAAGTTTGCATGGTTTTTCCATAAATCGGGGAAAATAGGTAAAAAGGAGGAAGATGTATTGGGTGAAAAAACTGAGATTGTTAAATTGACTTGTGCAGAAATTTCAAGCTTATGGGGAACATATATAAACGATAGTATGGTTATATGTGTGATAACTCATTTTTTGGAAACGGTGGAAGATCCAGAAGTAAAAATAATTCTTGAAGAAACCTTACAAGTAGCAATAAACCATAAGGATACTATTGAAGCTATATTTCTTAAAGAAAAAATTGTTGTGCCACAAGGATTTCGAGTAGAAAAGCATGTTGTCCCGAATGCACCAAAACTATTTTCAGATATTTTTTATTTACAATTTGTTCTGCAGTTAGCTAGATTTGGAGTCACCTCCCATACAACTGCTCTTACGCTGTCTGCACGAGAGGATATTTGTCAGATGTACCGTGACTTCATGGGGCATACTGCCCTGTTATATCAGCATGTCGTTCATTGTATGCAATCGAAGGGTGTATTTGTACGGATTCCTTTTATGACCTATCCACAAGAGGTTGATTTTGTCGACGAAAAAAAATTTTTAACAGGTTGGTTTGGCCGACGTCGAGCACTGTTAGGGATTGAGGTAACCCATTTAGTAATGAATGCGATAAATAATGAAGTGGGCAAAGCTACTTGTGTTGGTTTTTCACAAGTTGCAACAGAACCAGTGTTGCGAGACTATTTTCTTCGTGGGAAACATGTATGTTCACACCTCTTGAGTTCAATTCATGATGTACTTGAGGAAAGTGATGTACCGACAGCAATGTCATGGGATCAAAATGTGACCAATTCGACTAGTCCTCCATTTTCAGATCAACTTATGCTTTATATAGTAGGTGCCCTTTCCAATATTGGTATAGCTGCATATGGTTCTGGTATTTCAACAAGTATGCGCAGAGATATCGTTTCAATGTATTTAGGGTTTATGTCTAAAGCAGGGGCATATGGTGAAGATGGGATGAATTTAATGATTGAACGAAATTGGCTGGAACAGCCACCACAATTTGAGGACCGCGAAAAATTAGCTAAAAGAAATAATAAGTAGAATAAAGGCTGCCACTAAAATCCATTTTCATTGACATTAGTGACAGCCTCTTTTTGTTATTCTAATTTGTTG
Source organism: Cytobacillus solani (assembly GCF_006704205.1). Lineage (NCBI taxonomy): Bacteria > Bacillati > Bacillota > Bacilli > Caryophanales > Bacillaceae > Cytobacillus > Cytobacillus solani. Next base: position 4,399,015 of record NZ_CP041305.1, on the reverse strand, counting down.
ATGTAGTTAATCTTTTGTTCTGTGGGAGTGCAATCAGCATTTTTGATCTTGGTTTTGTAAAACTCACATTAATACCTGCTTTTTTTAAACGGGTTACTAATTCGACGAGTTGTTTTTTGGCCACAATAAAAACTCCTTTTTTATCCTGCCTGTATGGATTTATTGTACATGAAAAATATGAAAAAATTATGAACAATAGGTTGGTTTTTTAAAATTATTTAATAAGGATTTTGGCATATTTCACAAATTATTCAAAGATTATCCTTTATGGATTAAGTGTCAGTTCTTCTCCTTTTACATCTGTTAGATAGGTTTGATGATAGTCACCTTCAACCCACGCCCTCATCTGGTTGTGATACCATTTGCTTAAAGGATGTTCTGATTGGCCGGGACCGACTAGATGATAGCCTACGTTCATCTCCGCTGTATCAATAACAAATCTCCAAGAGCCTCCATGATTAACGGTGCCGTCTTCCTTATTTGCTGCTGCTTGTACAGTTACAGAGCTACCACCTACTGGAATGCTGCCTTCTTTATTAAATAAATAGTTTAATGGTTTGACACTAGATAATGAATGTGGGAAGTATATTTGATGGTATTCCCCCCACTTCCATTTAGCAAGCGTGCTTCCCTGAAGACTTTCGACATCCTTTAATGCCAGCTGTAAAGATTTATGCAATACATTAGAAAGTCCTCCGTTTTCCTTTATCCATGGGCCTTCATTGCCTTTTGCGGCTCTTCTAATTAATTCATCGACTGCTTGTTTTTGCCCTTTAAATAATCCTCTCATTTCCGTTGAAATTTCATCTTGAAATAGTACATCAGAAATTTTTTTCATCCAGAGATTAAAGATCAATGGTGCTGCTTCATCTTTACTATCTTGATAATCCCAATCTTTTAAAATAGCAATGGCCTCTTTCTCGTATCCTTTTAATGAAGCATCCAGATTTTCTAGTAGAATTGGAACGAACTCTTCTGCCTGTAAGTTTTTCTGATCCATCTGAAGAGCCATCATATCTTTGGATGTGAGTTTTTCCTTCGTCTTTAGGACTTCCTGAATCCTCATTTGACGATATGGTTGGGCCCAATCATTGCTAATATGGTAAGGATAGCTTTCATCAATGACTTTATTGTTTGCAGTTGAGATGAATCCGTCCTCTGGATTAACCGTTTTTGGAAGCTCCTCATAAGGAATATAGCCTTCCCATCCATATTCATCTGTCCACCCAGGAACCGGAAGAAGACCTTGACCTTGTTTACGAATAGGAATTTTTCCGTTTGCTTTATAAGCAATGGTTCCATCCTGAGAGGCAAATACAAAATTCTGAGCGGGTGTATGGAAAAGTTCAAGTGCTTTCTCAAATTGTTCCCAATCACTCGCTTTGTTCATTTCGACGATTGCCTCCAATTCAATGGAAGGTTCAAGAGCTGTCCATTGTAGAGATAAAACATCTTCTTTTCCGCTTTCTTCTGCAAACTCAGAAATAACTGGTCCATGACGAGTTATCGTTACTTCATATTCTATAGTTTCTTTTCCCTTTACCTTTATTGGCTCGTCTACTATTGTAGCTTCTACCCATTTGTCATTATAAAGAAACTCTTTTGGATTGTCTGGATTTCTTTTTTCGATATAAAGATCCTGGACGTCTGGTCCAGTATTTGTTACCCCCCATGCCACTTGATCGTTATGTCCTAATATAATACCTGGAATTCCCGCAAAAATAACTCCGCTTACATTCATTTCTGGTGACTGCAAATGCATTTGGTACCAGATGGAAGGTGTACTTAGTGATAAATGTGGATCATCTGCCAATAACGGTTTACCAGAAGCTGTTTTCACCCCGCTGACAACCCAGTTGTTGCTTCCGTTGAATTCTGGCGGAATAATTGCTGATGCCAGACTTTTTTCTATATCGAGCTTATCTGAGCTAATAATGTATGGTGCATCAGCTGGGTAAGACGGAAATAGATCATATGCTTTTTCCTCTGAAAAATTCTGCAGCAAATAATATCTAAATGCCTGGTTTTCCCAATGACCACCAAGATCATATGCCATGTATTTTCCGATGGTTAATGAATCAATTGGCTTCCATTCCTCTGGCTGATAGCCTAATAGCTTGAAGCCAATTGGCCATTTTCCGTTTTCTTCAAGTTCTTTCATATAAATATTTACACCTTCTGCAAACCAATTCAAAATTTCTTTTGCTTCATCGGAATATTGATCATATGAGGCTTCAGCAGCACGCTTTAATCCTAGTGTACGAAAATACTTATCATTTTCCACAGTTGCCTCTCCAATGACCTCGCTTAACCTTCCTGAGGCTTGCCGTCTGCTTAAATCCATTTGAAAGAGACGGTCCTGTGCCTGTATATACCCTTGTGCTATGTACAAATCACGTTCATTCTTAGCGAGAATATGCGGGACCCCGCTGTCATCTCGCGTTACTTTAACTGGGGATGAAATGGAGCCGATCGTTATTTCCCCCTTTGTCATTGGAAGTGATCGTGAAATATATAGATATAACGAAATGACCGTAATTACAATGATTGCAGCTAGGATAGCAAATGACCAAACGGAGATTTTCTTCCAATTGGTTTTTCGCTTGGTTTGTCTATTCTGAACGACTTCCATTTTGCTTTATTTCCTCCTTCTAATCTGCGAATAAATATTTACTTTCTTACTATAATTCGATACTTTCTTAACACTTCCTTCTAGTTATCGAAAATTTCTGATTTCTCTTTTGGTTTATTGCTCATTAAAGATGGATTGGCTATTATACAATACATTTCAATAATATTCGCGATTCGTTGAGGAAAATGTTATAATTTATAGGATTATGTTTTTTGGAGGAATATAAATAGATGATAACGGTAAGTAATGTAGGTCTTCGCTATGGCGATCGTAAGCTGTTTGAAGATGTGAATATTAAATTTACTCCCGGTAACTGCTACGGTTTAATCGGAGCAAATGGTGCGGGAAAATCAACCTTTCTAAAAATCTTATCAGGGGAAATAGAAGCCCAAACGGGTAATGTTCAGCTTGGACCTGGTGAGCGTATGGCGGTATTAAAACAGAACCACTTCGAGTATGAGGAATTCGAAGTATTAAAGGTTGTGATTATGGGTCATACTCGTCTGTATGAGGTTATGCAGGAAAAAGATGCGATCTATATGAAAGCAGATTTTACGGATGAAGATGGAATGAAGGCCGCAGAGCTTGAGGGTGAATTTGCTGAGCTTAACGGTTGGGAAGCTGAGTCTGAAGCAGCTATTCTTCTAAAAGGTCTAGGTATTGGAGAAGATCTTCATGATAAAAAAATGGCTGATTTATCTGGTTCTGAAAAAGTGAAGGTATTGCTTGCACAGGCATTATTTGGCAAGCCAGACGTTCTCCTTTTGGATGAACCGACAAACCACTTGGATATCAAAGCGATTCAATGGCTTGAAGAATTCTTAATCAATTTTGAAAATACAGTTATTGTTGTTTCCCATGACCGTCATTTCTTGAATAAAGTATGTACACATATTGCCGATCTTGATTATGGGAAAATTCAAATCTATGTTGGAAACTATGATTTCTGGTATGAATCCAGTCAACTTGCTTCAAGGATGGCTCAAGATGCCAATAAGAAAAAGGAAGAGAAAATTAAAGAGCTTCAAGCCTTTATTGCTCGTTTTAGTGCAAATGCATCAAAATCAAAGCAAGCAACATCTCGTAAAAAACTCCTTGATAAAATCTCACTTGATGATATTAAGCCTTCTTCTCGCCGATATCCATTTGTCGGCTTTACACCTGAACGGGAGATCGGGAATGATCTACTTCGTGTAGAAGGAATCAGCAAGACCATTGATGGAGTTAAAGTATTAGATAATATTAGCTTCATTATGAATAAAGATGATAAAATTGCACTTGTTGGAACAAATGAGATTGCAAAGACTACTTTATTTAAAATTATTGCTGGGGAATTAGAAGCGGATAGTGGTTCATTTAAATGGGGAGTAACAACATCTCAAGCCTATTTTCCGAAAGACAACTCCAAGTACTTTGAAAACAGTGATTTAAATCTTGTTGATTGGCTTCGTCAATTTTCACCGAATGACCAAAGTGAAAGTTTCCTTCGAGGCTTCCTAGGTCGTATGCTATTTTCTGGTGAAGAAGTTTTGAAGAAATCTAGTGTTCTTTCTGGAGGAGAAAAGGTTCGCTGTATGCTATCAAAAATGATGTTAAGTGGTGCAAATGTACTATTGCTTGATGAACCGACGAACCATTTAGACCTTGAGTCGATTACTGCATTGAATAATGGATTAATTAATTTTAAAGGGTCAATGATCTTCGCTTCCCATGACCATCAGTTCATTCAAACAGTTGCCAATCGGATTATCGAATTAACTCCAAATGGCATGATTGATAAACAAATGACATATGATGAATATTTAGAGAATGGGGATTTGCAAAAGCAAATTGCTGATATGTATAAATAAGAAATTTAATAAAAGAATGGAAGAAATCGGCGAGAGAGCCGATTTCTTTTTTATATATCCTGTTTCTTCTTTTTATGACGAGCTGAAGATGAGGCGAAATTACCTGTTTCTATATTCGTTGTCCCCTGCCCTTTTACTTCCGGGGAGCTCAATCCTGCCTTTGATGGATCCTTTTTACGCTTTCCCAATATGTATCACCTCCACCCTTACTTTTTGAATCTCTTTTCTTTTTTATACTTAAAAAAGTTGAATAATTGGGGGAGAGAAAAGGAATTATACAACATAGGAGGTGTGATTTATTATGAAAAAAATTGCAGTTGAACAATCGTTAACGAATGTTTCAGAGGCTCTTCGTGAAAAAGGATATGATGTCATCGATTTGAAATCGGCTGCCGATGCCGAAAATTGCTCCTGCTGTGTTGTAAGCGGAATTGATTCTAATGTAATGGGGATGCAGGACGTATCGACAAAAGCCCCAGTTATTGAGGCTAGCGGCTTAACAGCAGATGAGGTTTGTTCACAGGTGGAATCAAGATTACAATAAACATGATAAAAAGACTAAAGATTTTTCCTCTTTAGTCTTTTAATTTTTAAAACGTTTCATACATCACTTTTCCAGTTTCTGTAATATCATAATCACCCATTAAATGTATGTCTTTTTTCATTTCCCCTGAGCTTAGTATGTCTTTAATTTGTTGAATGATATCTTTATTCTCTTCCCTTTTTATTAACACAAGATCATATCGTTCTTTAATTAGAGGGATAAATTCAACTCCAACAATTTTTGCAGCCTTTTCAATCCCAATTCCTATATCTGCTTTTTCCCCAGCAATCGCTGATGCGATAGTTAAATGACTTGTTTCTTCACGATAATAGCCATTGACTTCACTTGACTTAATCCCATGAACTCTCAGCTGCTCATCCAATAGGATTCTTGCCCCGGAACCTCTTTCACGGTTAATAATTTTTACATCTTCTCTGTTTAAATCAGCCCATCCTTTTATGTTTTTCGGATTCCCGTTTTTTACATAGAGACCAGCCCATCTTGATAAAAAGTTAATGACAATAAACGGAAAACCCGTCAGGATTTTTTTTACGTATGGGATATTATATGTCCCTGTATCTCCATCAAAAAGATGGAGGCTCACTAAATCACATTGGTTATTATACATCGATATTAAACTGTTTAAGCTGCCGGAATATACACGTAAAGGACGCAGCTCAGTCTCCCCCTTTTCCAGCTGCTTGGCAAGTAAGTCTAATGCTAGGTCCTGCCCGCTAATTACAAAGGATTTCGGCTGGATTTCAGGAATGCTCTGTTTACTAACAGGTACTCTTATGCTCCCTCCTGTTTTCTTCCTATTTTTATATTCTTCTAAATCCTTCATATCCACTCTCATTTGCCTGCCGACCCGATAGGATGGCAATTCATTTTTTTTTATTAAATCATAAACAGTTAGCTTAGAGACTTTTAATAAGGAAGCAACTTCTTCAATTGTGTATGAAACATCATTATCAGACATAGAATCCATCCAATCATTTTTAATAATGTGATAAATATTACTGTTATAATTAGTTATAACTAATTATAATTAATTATAACTTGTTAAATAAAAATATAAATAGTTAGGATGATTGAAAAATGAAATGTAAAAGTTTAATGTTTATTCTGTCTTTGCTGTTCATGCTGATTATCAGTGGATGCTCAAATAAGCAAACAGATGATCCATCTAAAAAGACAGCAGATGCAGATATAGCAGAAACTGTAGAACTTACGGTTTCGGCTGCTGCTAGTCTAGAAGATGCGATGAATGAAATGAAGCCTCTCTTTGAAAAGGAAAACAAAAATATTAAGCTTTTCTTTAATTATGGCGGCTCAGGATCGCTTCAGAAGCAAATTATTCAAGGTGCCCCTGTTGATCTCTTCTTTTCAGCAGCGCAGGATCAATACAATGACCTTATAAAAAAAGATCTTATTGAAAAAACAAAAGGGAAAGATCTTTTACAAAATTCGCTTGTCTTAATCATACCAAAAGAATCAGATCATCGGGTAAAAGGTTTTAAAGATCTGACAAACTTTGAGGATGGAAAACTGGCCCTTGGTACACCAGAAGCGGTCCCTGCTGGAAAATATGGGAAACAAACGCTTGAAAATATGAATCTTTGGAATAAAATGGAGAATCAACTTGTCTTTGCAAAAGATGTGAGACAAGTGTTAACATATGTAGAAACTGGAAATGTCGATGCAGGGATTGTTTATAAGACCGATGCATTAATGTCAGACAAAGTTGAAATCGTTGAAGAAGCTAATAGCAATAATCACGATCCTATTGTTTATCCTGTAGGCATTTTGAAAGGAACGAAACATATGCAAGAAGCCGAAAACTTTTTTCAATTCCTTCAAGAGGAATCCGCTAAAAAAATATTTGAAAAATACGGATTTATTGTAATGGATTGATTGGAATGAATGATTCATTTTTTTTACCAGTACAACTCTCATTAAAAATTGCTTTCGTGTCACTTATTATTGTTTTTATACTTGGGATTCTCCTAGCAAAATTTATGGTTAAAAAGAAGTTTAAAGGGAAAGTCATCGCTGAAACAATCCTTTTGCTTCCTCTTGTGCTTCCGCCAACCGTTATTGGTTTTCTATTAATTGTATTTTTTGGGAATACAAGTCCTGTGAGTAAATGGATAGAGTGGATTTTCGACCAGCCAGTGATGTTTACTTGGTGGGCTGGTGTAATTGCGTCAACAGTTGTTGCTTTGCCACTTATGTATCAGTCTGCAAAAACAGGATTTTCAACTATTGATCCTGCTGTAGAAGAGGCCGCAAGAGTAGATGGAGCTGGAGAATGGAAAGTATTTCTTCTAGTGACAATGCCTCTTGCTTATCACTCTCTAATTTCTGGCGCCATACTTAGCTTTGCAAGAGCTTTAGGTGAATTTGGTGCCACATTAATGTTTGCCGGAAATATTCCTGGGAAGACACAAACGATGTCTACTGCAATTTATATGTCAATTGAATCAGGAAATATGAAGCTTGCGTGGCTTCTTGTTTTAACCATGATTTTAATTTCGTTTTTTATGTTACTTATTGTTACTAGAATTAAATAGTTTGATTAAATCAATGAAAATAATCATAAAGTAGACAAGTTCTCCCCCCCTCCCTGCATATCTATAATAATAGACAACCATTTGTAAGGGGGAGAAAAAATGCCATTTTTTGTGTTGAAAAAACGGTCCATTATTGTGTTTCTTATTTTAATTACTGTTGTTGCATCGGCATCTATTTGGTTAATTTTGAATACGGGTGCTGAAACAGTTTTTAATCAGGAAACGGAGGATGAAGTTCGTGAGATTCATATGGTTACAGGGGAATTTAATGCTACAATGCCCGATGGCAAAGAAATAGAATCATATCGCTGGGACCCTGGGACGATCTTTATGGAAAAAGGAGAAAAAGTGAATTTAATGATCTCTGGTGTAAATGGTGCAGAGCATCCTTTTTCTATTGAGGGAACAGATATTGAAGGCATAGTGAAAAAAGGCGAGGAAACCATTGTTCCACTTCAATTTAGAAAAGATGGAGTTTACCGGCTAATTTGTCATACACATCATGATAAATCACAAAACGGACCGATGATTGCATACATTGTAGTTGATTAATAGAAAAGGCACCGGAAAAAATCCGGTGTCTTTTTTATATTATCTAAAAATAAACATCTGTGTCCAATAATGACCATAGGAGCCGCCTTTTACATAACCGACGCCGATTTCAGTGAAAGTGCTTGAAAGAATATTTTTGCGATGCCCTTCGCTGTTCATCCATGCTTGAACGACTTCATATGGAGTAGCCTGTCCAGCTGCAATATTTTCTCCAGCCGAACGGTATGATATGCCGAAGCTCTTCATCATTTGGAATGGTGTTCCATAAGTTGGGGAGTTGTGGTCGAAATATTTTCGATCAATCATATCCTGAGATTTGTATCTTGCAACTCTTGCAAGCTCCCAATTTGATTTTAACGGGTTTAGTCCATACTTAGCTCTTTCCTGATTAACAAGCTGTACAACTTGATCTTCTACACTTGTTGTAGCTACTGATAAGCTTGGAATATTTACTTTTTGTCCCGGATAAATCATGTTAGGATTAGAAATTTGCGAGTTTGCATTGATAATCTCAGTAACACCTACTTGGTATTTAACAGCAATTTTCCACATGGTATCACCGGACTGTACAGTATGTATGGTAGAAGCGCTTGCATGAATAGAAAGTCCAAAGGCTAGAGCGACAGACAACAAAATAGTGAGTGAAATCTTTTTAATTGTTTTCATAATTCTATTAAACCAAACTCACTTACTCTATTAAACCGGTAAATGCTGCCTATTCATTTCGTCATTTTTCCATATTAGTTGTATTCTTCTTTTGGTAAAAGTTTAATCTTATTAATGATAAGTAGAATTTATATAACAGGGTTACTATTTTTTGTATCAGTTATAATACAGTCCATCAAGAATAGAAGGAGTAATTTTAACATTAACAAATTTACCTTCATCTAACCATTGATATATCAATGTTCACAATTCAGTCGAAAAGTTTGTGATTGTCTTCACTAATTATCTGTTATACTCAAATTGTAGATGTTCTTAGCACCTGTATCATACAACATTAACCCGAGGTGATTGACAATGGAACAATGGAAAGGCTTTAAAACTGGAAATTGGGAAAAAGAAGTAAATGTCCGTGATTTTATAATAAACAATTTCACTCTATACCTTGGAAATGAAAACTTTCTTGAAGGTCCAACTGATTCAACGACTTCCCTTTGGAATCAAGTGATGGAACTAACTAAGCAGGAACGAGAAAGTGGCGGTGTCCTTGATATGGATACTGAAATCGTTTCAACAATCACTTCACATGGACCAGGTTATTTAAATAAAGATAAAGAAAAAATTGTCGGCTTCCAGACAGAAATGCCTTTTAAACGCTCCCTTCAGCCCTATGGTGGTGTACGGATGGCAATTTCCGCCTGCGAATCCTATGGCTATGAAGCTAGTAAAGAAATGGAAAAGATTTTTACTGAATATAGGAAGACACATAATCAAGGTGTATTTGATGCTTATACAGATGAAATGAAGCTTGCTCGTAAAGCCGGAATTATTACAGGTTTACCAGATGCTTATGGACGCGGAAGAATTATTGGAGATTACCGCAGAGTAGCGCTCTATGGTGTTGATGCACTAATTAAGGAAAAGAAAACAGATTTAAAAGCAACGAGCCGTGTAATGGCAGAAACGAATATTAGGCTTCGTGAAGAGATATCAGAACAAATTCGTTCATTGAAAGAATTGAAGCAGCTCGCATTGATTTATGGCTTTGATATTTCAGATCCTGCCAGCAATGCAGCAGAAGCATTTCAGTGGCTATATTTTGCCTACCTTGCGGCAATAAAGGAACAAAATGGTGCAGCGATGAGTCTTGGCCGTGTATCGACATTCCTTGATATTTATTTAGAAAGAGATCTTCAAAACGGTGTGTTGACTGAACAAGAAGCGCAAGAACTTGTCGATCATTTTGTTATGAAGCTTCGTCTTGTTAAATTTGCAAGAACACCAGATTACAATGAATTGTTTAGTGGGGATCCAACATGGGTAACGGAATCAATTGGCGGGATGGCATTGGACGGACGCCCTTTAGTAACGAAGAATTCTTTCCGGTTCCTTCATACTTTAAATAACCTGGGTCCAGCACCAGAACCAAATTTAACTGTTCTTTGGTCTGCGAAACTGCCTGAAAACTTTAAGGAATATTGTGCAAAAATGTCCATTGAGACAAGCTCTATTCAATATGAAAATGACGACATTATGCTTCCCGAATTCGGAGATGATTACGGAATTGCCTGCTGTGTTTCAGCGATGAAAATTGGTAAACAAATGCAATTCTTCGGTGCACGTGCCAATTTAGCGAAAGCCCTTCTCTATGCAATTAATGGAGGGAAAGATGAAAAGCTACATGCTCAAGTCGGACCTGAATATGCACCGATAACAGGAGAACTGCTTAACTACGAAGAAGTGATGAATAAATTTGATCATATGATGGAATGGCTGGCGGATTTATATATTAATACGTTAAATATTATCCATTTCATGCATGATAAATACAGCTATGAAAGAATTGAAATGGCGCTTCATGATTCTGATGTTATTCGTACAATGGCAACGGGTATCGCGGGGCTAAGTGTTGTTGCTGATTCATTAAGCGCAATCAAATATGGACAGGTAAAAATCGTTCGTGATGACAATGGTTTAGCAGTTGATTTCATTACTGAAGGTGATTATCCCAAATACGGGAATAATGATGATCGTGTAGACAGCATTGCGGTTGATATTCTTAAACGCTTTATGAAAAAACTGAAAAAGCATCAAACCTATCGTGATTCTGTTCATACATTGTCTATTTTAACAATTACGTCAAATGTTGTGTATGGAAAGAAAACGGGAAATACACCTGATGGACGACGTGCGGGTGAACCGTTTGCACCAGGAGCTAACCCAATGCATGGCCGTGATACGAAAGGTACACTCGCTTCCCTTTCTTCAGTAGCGAAGCTCCCCTATCAATATGCATTGGACGGTGTTTCAAATACTTTTTCGATTGTGCCTAATGCGTTAGGTAAAGATAATGAAAGCCGTGTTCGTAATCTCGTGTCTATACTTGATGGCTACACAATTAAATCTGGGCATCATTTAAATGTGAACGTCTTTAATCGGGAAACATTGGTAGATGCAATGGAGCAACCAGAATTATACCCGCAATTAACAATCAGGGTATCAGGTTACGCGGTAAACTTTATTAAGCTGACGAAAGAACAGCAGCTGGACGTTATAAATCGTACGTTTCACGAGACTATGTAATAAAAAAACGGAAGTAAAAATGTAATCGGTATCCTTGTCAAACTCTCATACTCACTTACCGTTCAAATGAAAGGAAGATTATCATGATCGGAAACATACATTCAATTGAAACATTTGGAACCGTTGATGGACCAGGCATTCGATATGTGGTATTTACACAGGGCTGTCTGCTCCGCTGCCAATTTTGCCATAATGCCGATACGTGGGAGATAGGCACAGGCAAGCAAATGTCTGTTTCTGAAATCATGTCTGATATAAAATCCTATCTTCCTTTCATTGAAGCATCTGGGGGTGGCATTACTGTTAGCGGAGGTGAACCACTACTACAAATCCCCTTCCTTATTGAACTCTTTAAGGAATGCAAGAATGCTGGGATTCATACCGCAATTGATTCATCAGGTGGCTGTTATTCCAAGGCACCGTTATTTCAAAAACAATTAAAAGAGTTAATGCAATATACTGATCTCGTTCTACTCGACTTAAAACAGATTGATAAAGAGAAACACAAAAGGCTGACTGGTTTAACCAATGAACATATCTTATCATTTGCTTGGTACTTATCTGACCATGAGGTACCGGTTTGGATTCGCCATGTACTTGTTCCAACCATTTCAGATGATGAACAGGACTTAAAAAAACTAGGTGAGTTCATCCGTTCATTAAAAAATGTGCAGAAGGTTGAAGTCCTCCCCTACCATAAGCTTGGTGTATACAAATGGGAAGCGCTCGGTCTAGACTATCCTTTAAAAGAGATCGAGCCGCCAAACAAAGAAAAAACTGCAAGGGCTCTCCGAATCCTTACAAAAAGCTAACACACTTTTCTAAAATGCAGCATTTGGCCATTGCTGCATTTTTGTTTTTCTTCTTCTTCAAATACAGTATAATTAAATGGAAGGAGTGGTTATATTTGACAAATGAAAACACAAAAAAAACTAAAATTCTTCTATTTTTCATTTTTATTAGTTTCATACTCGCTGCTAATTATATTTTATTTAGAATACCAGTATTAGGTCCAGTTCCCAGTGGTGCGGTTATTGGATCTATACTCGATTTCATGATTGTGATTCCTTTGCTTGCATACTTTTTTATCATCCGGAAGAGATATTCACTTAAGTACTTGGGATTCGTAATTGCTGCCTCTTATGGGGCTGCTTACTTTATTATTCCGAATGAGCATTTTTCTCAATATTCCTTTTTGCCATATATTGTTTTCCTTTCGGAAGGACTGCTCATTCTAGTTGAACTCTTCATTCTTTACAAGGTTATATCCAAGTTACCTAGACTTATTAGAAATTATCGGTCCATTTCAAATCAAGATTCACTTTTTCAATTAAATGTTAAGAGAACTGTTAAAAATCATTTGCCGAATAATCGTCTAATCGCTGTGTTCTTGTCGGAGTTATCCATATTCTATTATTCCCTCTTTGCTTGGCGAAAAAAGGTAAATATTCAAAATGGTCATTCCTATACTTATCATAAAAAGACGAGTGTTAATGCCGTTTATATTATGCTCATTCATGCGACAGTCATTGAATCGATTGGCTTCCATTATTTTCTTCATCAATGGAATGAAATGGCTTCTTACATTCTTCTATTTCTTAATTTATATGCCATTCTATATTTTCTGGCTGAAATTCATGCGATTCGTCTTACCCCTTTTGTTCTCTCAAAAGATTGTCTTCTCCTTCAACCGGGCTTTTCCAAAAGCATGGAGCTTCCTTTAGAAATAATAAAAGAAATTAAATATTACGATGGACCGGAAAAGTTGAATAAAAAAGAGCTGAATGAGCTATTTGATGCAAGGGTAATCGATTTTTTTCAAGAAAAGCCACAATTTGAAATAAATCTAAAGGAGCCTCAAGTGGTGAACTTCGCTTACGGGATAAAAAAGGAAGTTAAACGTATCATTTTAAATGTTGATGATCCAGATGGTTTTTATCAAGCTATTCAAAAAAGAATCGTGATGGTTGAAACTGTTTCTGAGTAAACGGAAAACGGGATCATTTTTAATGGGGGCAACCTTCTCTATTTCGTTTTGTCCGACGATGTTCTCACTATTCTTTTTTGGGCTTATGCCTTTAGTTTTGAATTCATCTTATGGAGCCTTTCTTCCTCCAATTTTTGCGATTGGCACCTCTGTCCCACTTATCGTTTTTTTAATGATCATTTATGTATTGGGCATTGACGGAGCCTTAATGAGGAAAAATAAGAAAATTGGTCAATTTATTTAAAGGATGACGGGTTTGATTCTATTGTTGATTGGCATCATGGATTCAATTACATATTGGGTATGAGAAATGCGCAAGCACCTTGGTCATCGCTGTACGAACTGGAAGGACCGGTTTTTTCGATATAGGAGACACAATGAGTGAAGCGAATTGATGTCGACTTATCGTAGGGAGAGGACCTGAAGTTTGATAGGCGATAGGACGCTTGTGCTAGACATTTCTCTAACTTCAAGTTTATACTTTCTTATCTTTTTAAAAAAACGCTTGGATCCCCAAGCGTTTGCTTTATTTCCACCACCCATCAAACATCGATGCTGGAATTTGCCTTTTATGTTCGGTAATTAAATAGCGTTTTTCAATTTTTTCAGCGACAACTGCAGATACTTGCTTCCCTTCAAGGTAATCATCTAATTCTTCATATGTAATTCCTAGCTCAGTTTCATCTGCTTGTCCTGGTTTTTCATCAAGAAGGTCGGCAGTTGGTACTTTTAAATACAATCTTTCATCCGCATTTAATTCTTTCAGCAGTGCTTTCCCCTGTCTTTTTGTTAATCCTGTTAATGGGGTGACATCCGCCCCTCCATCCCCATATTTTGTAAAAAATCCTGTGATCGCTTCTGCAGCATGATCCGTTCCAATAACTAGCAGTCCTTTTTCTCCGCCAAAAGCGTATTGGGCAATCATTCTCATTCTTGCCTTTACATTCCCCTTCTGATAATCACTTAACGGCTGGCTTTGGATACTAGAGTTAAATTCTTTTTGGACCTCATCGACCGCTGCTTTAATATTAAATATATATTCGTAATCAGCTTTAATAAAGGATAAAGCTAACTTAGCATCGGTTTCATCTGCTTGTACACCATAAGGAAGACGGACTGCAATAAATAATACGTCACTATGCCCCTCATTACGGAGTTCCTCAACCGCCAGCTGTGCTAATCTTCCGGCTAGTGTGGAATCCTGCCCACCGCTTATTCCAAGGACATACCCTTTCGCTTTTGTACGAATGAGATACTCTTTTAAGAAGTCAATTCGTCTTCTAACTTCGTTTTTTGGATCAATAGCTGGATTTACATGCAGGCTTTGCATGATTTCTTTTTGTAAAGTCATTTCTCTTCCCCCTATTTTTTCTTTTCTAAATACTCTTTTACCTTTTGTTTAACCATATCAATATGCTTCATTTTATTGTCCCAACATTTTTGACTTAAGTCGACTGGATACTCTTCTGGATTTAATGATCTTCGATACTCTTCCCATAAGAGATTTAAATTTCCCCTCGCATATTGCTGAATGGATGAAAGTGCTGGCAATGAATATACACGTTTTCCATTAAAAAAGATATCTTTATGGAGCTCTTTTGCTTCAAAATCTGTAACGAATTTCTTGATATATGTATGAACAGGATGGAACATTTTCAGACGTTTTTCTTCTTGTGGATTCTCAAAATCTAAAGCAATGTAATCCCCTTCAGATTTTTTGAATTTTTTATTTATGATTCGATACACTCTTTTTAGTCCGGGTGTTGTAACTTTTTCAGGATTGCCGCTGATTTTAATTGTGTCTACCATTTCTCCTGCTTCATTTTCTATTGAAACAAGCTTGTAAACCGCTCCAAGTGCAGCCTGATCATACGCAGTAATCAATTTTGTTCCAATTCCCCATACATCAATTTTCGCACCTTGCCCCTTTAAATTCAAGATTGTATATTCATCTAGATCATTAGAGGCGATAATTTTCGTTTGATAGAAACCTGCAGCATCAAGCATTTTCCTGGCTTCCTTTGATAGATAAGCAAGGTCACCGCTATCTAGCCGAATACCGACAAAGTTAATCTTATCCCCCAGCTCTTGAGCTACTTTTATGGCATTTGGTATTCCGGATTTCAATGTATCATATGTATCTACAAGAAATACACAATTTTTGTGTCTTTCAGCATACTTATGAAAAGCTGTATATTCATCACGGTATGCTTGTACGAGTGCATGTGCATGTGTACCAGAAACAGGCATGCCAAATTTCTTCCCAGCTCTTGCATTTGATGTGGATTGAAAGCCGCCAATATAAGCAGCCCTTGCTCCCCAAATGGCAGCATCCATTTCATGTGCCCGTCTTGTTCCAAACTCCATCGCTATTTCCTCACCAACGACTTCTTTAATTCGCGCGGCCTTCGTTGCAATTAATGTTTGATAATTAATAATGTTCAACAAGGCTGTTTCAATTAATTGTGCCTGCGCAAGCGGTGCCTCTACTCGCATAATTGGTTCATTCCCGAATACTAGCTCCCCTTCTTCTAAAGAACGAATGGAACCTGTAAATGTAAGGGAGCGTAAATATTCAAGAAAATCTTCTTTATAATGCAATTCATCACGTAAATAGGCGATATCACTGTCTGAAAAACGGAATTGCTCAATAAATTCAATGACTCTTTCTAAGCCAGCAAATATGCTATATCCATTCCCAAAGGGAATTTTACGAAAATAAACTTCAAAGACTGCTTTTTTATTATGAATATGGTCATTCCAATACGTTTCTGCCATATTAATTTGGTATAAATCTGTATGTAAAGAAAGACTGTCATCATTATATGATGTGCTCATAAATTTACCTCCCCTTGTAAGCGATTAGTATTGTTATATTACCCTGAAATAAGTATGATTACACAAGCCATGTTACATCAAGGAAAAAGAGCTTGACAAAAGATTAAGAAAATATTATTTTAATATTGTTAACTCTATTGTATTTATAGTTAACATAGAGAGGAGTACGGAGATGACAAATCAGCAACTGAAATTAAGATCTATGATTGTTACTGCATTATTCGCTGCTATTATCGGTGTTTTGGCACAAATAACAATTCCCCTCCCGCAAGTTCCGATAACTGGACAAACACTGGCCATCGGATTAGCTGCAACGATTCTCGGTTCCCGCTATGGAACGCTTTCAGTTTTACTATATTTAATCATTGGTTCAACTGGTGTACCTGTATTTGCAGAACTTTCAGGTGGAATTTCTAAATTGGTTGGACCAACAGGTGGCTTTTTAGTTGGTTTTGTACCAGCAGCATTTATCATAGGCTTCTATATGGAAAAAACAAGTTTTACTTTTAAAAATGCAATGATTGCAAATACAATCGGGATGATCATTACTTTAGCATTTGGAACCACTTGGCTAAAAATATCAGCGGATCTTACATGGACAATGGCTTTAGCTGGCGGGTTTACTCCGTTCCTCGTAGTTGGTTTGATTAAAGCAGCACTTGCATCATGGATCGGCATCATCATTCGAAAAAGATTAGTTTCTGCAAACCTCTTATTTTCCACTCATCCTAATATTAAGCAAGAATCACTATAAAAGTAAGGGGCTGTTGATCAACAGCCCCTATTTTCGTATATGTTTCTTCACCATAAAATGCCTCATAATAAATGGCGTCCCCAAAATAGCTGGAATGATGTAATAGCTTAGACGGTAAAACATTATAATTAACAGGCTAAGTTCTGCAGGCACACCCTTTGTCTCCATTCCAATTAGAAAAACGAGATCAAAGGAGCCAATTCCCCCAGGAATCAGGCTTATAATACCAGCACATGCAGAAATGATTACAATTGGAAATACTTTCGTAAAAGGGACAGACACACCTAAAAAATTTGCGATTCCCCATATACAGATGACAACAAATAACCACTCAAATATAGAGACAGCCATTAATTCACTAATATAGCCTCGTTTTACATGTCCTAAGTTCCAAAAGGACTTTTTAAGAAAGAATACGATCAAGAGAATAGGCGTGTATAAGGCAATGGCTAAGACAGCAATCTTAATAAATTTCACTTCGGAATAAACATGCATGTCGGAAAAGACAGTGATCCAGGATAGAATGGAAAGTCCTGACAAATAAAACAGTGATAATTTAGCAATTGTCTGGATATATGGTGTGTCATTCCTTACGTGAGATTTATAATAAAAGGATCGCAATGTTGTTCCTGCAACTCCGCCAAATCCGATAAGATTAGAAAAAGCATTAGCTGCAAGCGAAAAAAAGATGAGCTTTCTTTTCGGTATGTATATATGAAAAATTTGAAGTAAAATGACATCATAGAAAAACATTGGAGTAAGGGAAATTAAGCCAAGGAATAAAATAAATAAAAGTTTATTTAATGCAAGCTTGTCCAAATAATGATTAAGCAGCTGCCAATTAAAATCTTTGAAAATTTCCTTTGATTCAAAGGCAAGTATGAATAATATAAAAATGGGAATCAATATTTTTAAATATTTCACGAGTGTTTTTTGCTTTGGTAATAACAAAATACCCCACCGTTCTAAATTAATCAGTCTACCTACTATTCTATTACTCTATTCCCTTGTGTTCAACAGGAAACCTTGAGTATCAAAAATCAATGGATAATGTTCTTAATTGCTTAAAACGATAATTTACTCTATAATTTACCCATTGGCCTTAAGTAATGAGGTGAAAAAACATGACTGAATTTTTAATTGATATTTCGAATATTCCCACTGAATACACAATTTATGCAAGCTTTCTTTTAGGAATGATAGTTAAGTTTCTTTGGGTTTGGAAGATTGAATATCATTTTTATGACTCATTAAATACTGCAAATAAATTAGAAACATCAACCAATTTACCGATTCAGCAGTTATTTTATTATAAATATAGAAATCCATTATTAATTTGGATGATTAAATGCATTCGTAGCAAACAAAGTCCTGGTGATGATCCAGAAGGTGCTTCTCCTCTAATTGTTACATGATTTATTAACTATTATGAGGAGTGACAAATATGAAAAATCAGAAAAACATTCATTTATTTTTGTTGCTTGCAGCGGGAACAATGCTTTTATCCGCATGTAGCGCACCAAATACTCAAAATAGCGATGGTTTCTTCCAAAAGTTCGTTGTTGAACCATTTGCTTCTTTAATCCATGGAGTGGCTGTTCTCTTTCATGATAATTATGGGATTGCAATTATTGTGATTACACTTGCCATTCGATTATTGTTAATGCCTTTAATGTTAAAACAATATAAAAAACAGCAAATAATGAAAGAGAAAATGGATGTTCTTAAGCCAGAAATGGATAACATCCAAAAAAAATTAAAAGCAGCGAAGGATCAGAAAGAACAGCAAAAGCTACAGCAAGAGATGTTTGCCCTTTACAAGAAGCATAATGTCAATCCGCTTAATATGGGGTGCCTTCCAATCCTAATTCAAATGCCTATATTAATGGGATTTTATTATGCGATTAGAGGCTCTGAGGAAATCGCTGCCCATTCGTTTTTATGGTTTAATCTTGGTCATTCAGATATATGGATAACAGCTGTTGCTGGGATCGTTTATTACTTACAGTTCAAAGTTTCACAGGCGAATATGCCTGCTCAAACTCAGCAGCAAATGAAGTTTATGGGGCTTCTCTCCCCTATTATGATTGTTTTAATTTCATTAAATGCACCAGCTGCTTTGCCTTTGTATTGGACAGTCGGAGGTATTTTCTTAACCTTGCAAACTCTGCTTGGGAGAAAACTTTATCCATCCGAGAAATCAAAAAATACAGAAGTAAGCTCAAATTAACAATGAAGGAGTATAGCCGATATGCTATACTCCTTTTCCTATTTTTCCTAAAAGCATCCCAAGGAAAGCAAGGGTAATTCCTCCTGCATAGGTAACTGCAATATAAAAGAGTCCTGACGTTTTTTCTCTGCCTTCCAGCAGCTTTACTGCTTCTAAATTAAAGGTTGAAAACGTTGTAAAAGCGCCCATAAAACCTGTTCCAAGAAGTAAGGTCAACTTATCATCTTCTGCTGCCCCGAGTAGATAGCCTAATAAAAAGGAGCCCATCAAGTTTACTGTTAAAGTACCAAATGGTATCTTTCCTGGGTATTTTCTTTGAAGATAAGAAGTTGCTAAAAAGCGGCAAATGGCTCCAAAAGATCCACCTATTGCAACTAAACATATATGAAACAACATCTATTTATGTCCTCTCTTTTTTAATGTACGGAAGTAGCCTAACCAAGCTGCCCCCAGCCCTCCAAATAAACTAATCAAAATGTATAGAAACACCAGACTAATTTCTCCATTATCAATGAGATTGATTATATCCGTGTTTAAGGTTGACATGGTTGTATAAGAACCGATTGCTCCTGTACCAATTGACAGAACTAACATGCGGTTTTCCTTCTCATTTTCACTGTACATCCTCGTGAAAACACCTAAGAAAAACGATCCGGTCAAATTTGCAATAAGGGTTCCAAATGGAAAAGCATGGATCCATAAATGATCAGACCAAACAGAAATAAAATAGCGTAGCAAGCTGCCGACAATCCCGCCAATTCCAATAAAAACATAAGTCATGCTTCTTCCCTGCTTTCCACACTTTTACCTTCCTATCATATCATTCATAAGGAAAAAATCTCATCATTATGAAAAATAAAGCATGGATAACTACTATTTAAGTAGGAAAAATAGATATGAATGAATTGAAAGGAGTGAGTGAATGTTGAAATATAAATGGATGATTACTGCAGCTTTAACGGCTGTTTTCCTAACTGCATGCGGGGCAAATAACAATGGAAATGATACAGCTCTCGGAAACCGTGATGTAACGGATCCTGTACGTGTAAATGATGGGAATCGCTTTAAT
Source organism: Cytobacillus solani (assembly GCF_006704205.1). Classification (NCBI taxonomy): domain Bacteria; kingdom Bacillati; phylum Bacillota; class Bacilli; order Caryophanales; family Bacillaceae; genus Cytobacillus; species Cytobacillus solani. Next base: position 4,378,740 of record NZ_CP041305.1, on the reverse strand, counting down.
GGTACAAATGATCTGAACGACCGTGATCCTTTGCTCCGGGTGAGAAATAACCCGCAAAATGACAATAATGATTCACCGAGAATGAGAGTAGCTGATAAAGCAGCAGATCGAATTGCGGCTATGCCAGAAGTAAAAGATGTCAATGTAATTGTTACAGATGATAATGCTTATGTTGCCGCACAGCTTGGTGAAGGTGTTGAGTTAACACGTGTAGTTGAAAGAAAGATTGCTGATCAGGTGAAAGCGGTTGATCAAGAGATTGACGATGTATATGTATCAGCAAACCCAGATTTTTATGATCGAATGACTTCCTATTCAAATGATATTCGTAATGGGGAACCAATGGAAGGTTTATTTGAAGAGTTCACAGAAAGTGTCCGCAGGATGTTTCCTTCAAATGTAAATAATCAACGGTAATGACTAATAAGAAAAGAGGATCAAAAGTTGATCCTCTTTTCCTTTATTTCATTTTTTCTAGAAGGAGCTTTTTTACCATTGGCCACTCTTCTTTTAAGATGCTAAAGTATACGGTATCACGAGCAAAGCCATCAGAAATAATTCTATCCTTTCGCAGTACTCCTTCTTTCACGGCACCAAGACGGGCAATGGCCTGCTGAGATCGTGTATTTCTTGCATACGTTTTGAAAAAAACACGATTCAACTGCCAGATTTCAAATGCATGAGTGAGCAGCAAGTATTTACATTTTTACTGACAGTTCCTTTCTCCCATTATGCATTTTGGAAATAATCTTTGTAAAATCCGCCAACTTTTCCTGAATTATCAATAATAAAATAAAATTCCTCAGTTTCATTTTTTACTTCATACGTTTTGCCAGCTGTTAACGCTCTGTTCACGATATATTTAGCAGCATCTGTGTGCACACATTTAACCTTTTTCACTGTCTCTCGTTCATGCCAATTAAGATGAATCATTGTAGCAACTCCTTCATTCTTTATATTTAATAGTATAAAGAATTGGAGCTACTTCCTGCAAGATGATTCTCGTTTTTTTGAATTTGACTCTGAATGGGGGTAAATTTTCATTCGAATACTTCTGATCTTTTCTTCATCAAAAGTAAATATTTCAGTCGTAATCACATTCTTTAATGTAATATAGGTGATTTCACATATTCGGTCTATTCGAATAAATTCTAGAAATTCATAAGTCCGCCCATCGTAAACTAATTCTAATAAACGTGCATTCGCAAAATTATCCATTTTAGTAACCCTCTTTCTAAAAAGATGGCAATAGTTATATACCACCTATTTAGCATGTTTTAAACATTAAGAGGATAATGGATCTTGGGAAAATTTATTTCATCGAATTTACTCTTTCAATTTTTTCTTTCGCTTGCTCACGCAAACGGTATTTTTGAATTTTACCAGATGCTGTCATTGGGTAGGCATCCGTAAATTCAAAATGGCGAGGGATTTTATGACGAGAAATTTTTCCTTTGCAGTATTCACGTATGTCTTCGCTTGTAGCTAATTTACCTTCTTTTAATATAATCCATGCAACAACTTCTTCGCCGAATATCTCATCAGGTACACCAACAACCTGTACATCAAGGATGCTTGGGTGAGAGTATAGAAATTCCTCAATTTCACGTGGATAAATATTTTCTCCGCCTCGGATGATCATATCCTTTAAACGGCCTGTGATTTTGCAGTAGCCATTTTCATCCATCACTGCTAAGTCTCCAGTATGGAGCCAGCCATCTTCATCAATTGCCTCTTTTGTTGCCTCAGGATTTTTGTAATAGCCCTTCATGACTTGATAGCCTCTTGAGCATAACTCCCCTTGTATCCCATTTGGGACTTCTTTACCTGTTCCCGGTTCCACCACCTTTACTTCAACATTTGGTAAAGCCTTACCTACCGACTCTACACGCAGTTCAATTGGATCATCTGTTCTTGTTTGTGTAATGACAGGAGATGATTCAGTTTGTCCATAGGCAATCGTAATTTCCCGTACACCCATTTTTTCAATCACTGCCTTCATGACTTCAATGGGACAATTAGATCCTGCCATTACACCTGTACGGAGTGTAGAAAGATCATATTGATAGAAATCAGGATCGTTTAATTCGGAAATAAACATAGTTGGTACCCCGTGGATAGCTGTACATTTCTCATCCTGAACAGTTTGAAGTACTGCTTTTGGATTAAATTCTTGAATGGGAACCATTGTTGCTCCAACAGAAACACATGCGAGCGTACCGATTACACAGCCGAAACAATGGAAGAATGGTACTGGAATACATAAACGGTCATCCTTTGTTAAACGCATGCAATGAGCGATATTGAATGCATTATTTACAACATTATTATGTGTCAGCATGACACCCTTTGGAAAACCAGTTGTTCCTGATGTATATTGCATATTGATCACATCATCTGGATCAAGGCTTTTCAAGCGCTCATCAAGCAGGTTATCAGGCACTGCTTCACCTAAAGCTAAAATATCTTCCCAGCTAAATGTCCCTGGGTATCGATTTTCACCAAGCACGATGACATTTTTTAAGAAAGGAAGTCGGCTGCACTGTAGGCAGGCAGGTTCACTCGTTTTTAATTCTGGCGCGATTTCATACAGCATGTCTATGTATGATGCATCTCGATAATGCTCCATTAGGATAATCGTTGTTGCATCAGATTGCTTTAATAAATATTCAAGCTCAGCTGTTCGATAATTTGTGTTAACAGTAACGAGGACAGCTCCCATTTGACCTGTTGCAAATTGAGTAATGAGCCATTCTGGTGTATTGGTTGACCATGCAGCTATATGCTCTCCTTTTTCCAGTCCAAGTTTCATCAAGCCTTTTGCAGCACGTCTACAATATTCATCCAATTGCTTATACGTCAGCCTCAGTCCTCTATCTGCGTAGACAACTGCTTCATGATCTGGATGCAGCTGTGCTTTTTCCTCTAATAGCTTCCCAACAGTGAAATGTAACAACTCTGACATATGAACATCACCCTTTCGTTTAAACAGTATAAACAGAACCACCCTGTAACGCTTACATTTTATGTTATCACACATTACGTAATATTCAATATTTTCTAATAATGATAAATGGAATAAAAAATGCGCTACTAGTTTGTAACGCATTTTTTATTATTTAGCTATATTGCGAGCCAAACAAAGTAAAAGACTTTGTATCAAGAACAGGGTCAAAATGAATTTCAAATGGCCTTTCTCCTCTTTTACATAGGATGTTATGTATAGGACTGTCCTCACCATGTGGCTGGCAAAAGTGAATTTCAAACGTTTCTCCTTTAAGTACTGCCTTTTTCACCGATGAATGTTCATCCATATGAATATCCGGTAAGGTACAATCAAATATATTTGCCCAATCCCTTGCTGCAGATTCGCAGTCATTCACAGCAACTTGAATAAAATGAATGGAATGTTTCGTTAGACTTTCATCCAAGTATCCAAGATCTTTCAAATCTTTCATCCGAGCCGAATCCTCTTGTTCCCATTCAATAAAAAATGGATAAGGTAAGCTCGATGAGTCTTTAATAAAAAGCATTTTCCACCTAATTATAGACCCATCTTGCCTTTTTCTGCTTCCATTAAAAATTGGATATGTTTGATATCCTTTATTCTCGATCTGTTCTTTCAAGTCAACCATATTATTCGTTCGGAAACAAATTTGACCAAACCCTTCTCCGTTCGTGAGATCTCTAACAAGTTGCGAGATTAAAGGATTAGCAGATTTAGCGGCAATTTCTGTATTCTCAATCGTTAAGTATTCAATATATGCTTCTCCAACATAAAGTAAACTATTATATGTCCCCCATTTTTCATGGCTTCCGCCCATAACAGCATGAAAACCGCGCATCTTCCATTTTTCTACTGCCACATTAGGATGTTCCTTAATAAAGTGAACAATATGATCAAGTGCTAAGTTCATAGAATCACTCCTTCTTAGTATGATACTTCTATTGTAAATGGAAAAAGGGAAAGAAAAAAGAGAGCATCAGCTGCAAGCACAAGAATGAGCATGGATAAAAAATATCCACTTCGCTAATTTCATCATTGCATTCTCCTATAGGTTTGCTTCCATTTTTCACCTATGTAGGGTAAACCACTTTTTTTCTTCACTTTTAAGGTTCAAAAGTCCTTTTTTTGTATTTTTTGAAAATGGGGGTTTTCAAATGTAGTAGAAACGATTAAAATGAATGAAAGCTTCATATTCAATCCATTACAGGAGGTATGCAGAATGAAGATTATGAGTAATGAACAATTGGTCGTCTCGTATCGTGATGCATTAAAGTCTGGGTTAGAGAAAGAATGGATTAGGATATTGAAAATGGAGATTACAAAACGAGGTTTAAAACCATTTAAAAAGTAAATGAGAAAATTTCAGAAGTGGAGCGACAGGTTTTGATGCCTTTCGCTCTTTTTTATTTTTTTAAAATAGTTCGCATGATACAAAAAAGCAGGGTGTCAAACATCCACCCTGCTTCCTCTATTACGCTTCAAATAATAATGATTCAGGATCTTCAATTAATTCTTTCACTCTAGATAAGAAAGTAACTGCCTCTTTACCGTCGACAATACGATGGTCATAAGACAAAGCAATATACATCATTGGACGATTCTCCATACGCTCTGCATCAATAGCAACTGGACGCAGTTTTATGGAATGCATGCCTAAGATGCCGACTTGTGGTCCATTAAGAATAGGTGTGGATAATAGAGAACCAAAAACCCCGCCATTTGTAATCGTAAATGTTCCTCCTTGCAGATCTTGTAAGGCTAATTTGTTGTTTCTTGCCTTTTCGGCAAGATCTAAAATATCCTTTTCGATTTCCGCAAAGTTTTTACGGTCTGCATCGCGTACGACTGGTACGACTAGACCTTCGTTCGCAGACACGGCAATCCCGATATCATAGAATTTTTTCAGAACGAGTTCATCACCTTGAATTTCTGCATTTAATAAAGGGCTTCTTTTCAATGCAGCAACAACAGCTTTTGTGAAGAAGGACATAAATCCAAGTTTCACGTCATTTTCTTCCAAAAACTTATCCTTACGTCGTTTTCGCAAGTTCATTACATTTGTCATATCTACTTCATTGAACGTTGTCAGCATCGCTGCTGTTTGCTGTACTTCTACTAGTCGATTGGCAATCGTTTGACGGCGGCGGGTCATACGAATACGCTCAACTTCTTTACCAGCAGGCTGAACGGCAGGTGCACCCTGCTGCTTTGGAACTGGTGTTGCTTGCTGCTTCACTTCCTCACGAGGGCTAAAGGATGATACATCTTGAGCACGAACACGTCCAAGCGGATCAACTGTCGGCACTTGTGTCAGATCAATCCCTTTCTCACGAGCCATTTTTCTTGCAGCAGGAGATGCGATCGGACGCTGTCCCTTCTGCTCATTGCTTACATGAACCGTTTCTTCTTGTAAGGCAGCGTGTTTCGGTGCCTCTTGAATTGGAGCTATTTCTGTTACGGCTTGAGGTTCAGCTGCTGACTCAGCAGCTGCTTCCCCGCTTTCATCAACTACGGCAATCGTTTCACCGACATTAACTGTATCGCCTTCTCCTGCTCTAACTTCCTTTAAAATCCCACTATGCTCTGAAATGATCTCGACATTTACTTTATCTGTTTCAAGCTCAACAACATAGTCCCCTTTATTTACGAAATCACCTGGTTTTTTTAACCATTGGGCGATCGTTCCTTCTGTAATCGATTCAGCTAGTTCCGGTACTTTTATGTCTGCCACCTTAATTTCCTCCCTCTTGCTTGTGCATAAATGCTTCTTCTATTATTCGTGCTTGTTCTTTTTTATGGACATTTGGATCCCCTTCAGAAGGGCTAGATCTTCTGCGTCTGCCAATATAGGAAACATCTATTTCCTTCTGTGCAATAAATTGTAATCTTGGTTCAACAAAATTCCATGAACCCATATTTTTTGGTTCTTCTTGTACCCAAACCATTTCCTTTAAGTTTGGATACCGTTTCATTATAGTTTGAATCGTTTCCAACGGGAATGGGTAGATTTCTTCTACTCGTAAAAGATGGAACCACTCTTGGTTATCAACATTTTTTAGGTTATCTGCTAAATCAATAGCCATTTTTCCTGTGGAGAGAACAAGCCGAGTTACTTTATCCGTATTTTGACCTAAACCAGGCTGCTCAATAACTGATTGAAAATCGCCCTCACTCAGCTCATGTCCGCTAGAAGCAACGAGCGGATGACGTAATAGACTCTTCGGTGCCATAATGACAAGCGGACGAACCTCTTCACGTTTCAGAATCGCTGCCTGTCTACGTAAAATATGAAAATATTGTGCAGCCGAAGTCAAGTTAGCTACAGTCCAGTTATTTTCAGCGGCTAGTGTTAAGAATCTTTCTAAGCGTGCACTTGAGTGCTCAGGACCTTGTCCTTCATAACCATGTGGCAACAGCATGACAAGCCCGGATTTTTGTCCCCATTTTGCTCTGCCCGCAGCGATGAATTGATCGAATATCACCTGTGCAGAGTTAGCAAAATCTCCAAATTGTGCTTCCCATAAAACGAGCGTTTCAGGTGCAAATACATTATAACCATATTCAAAGCCAAGAACAGCTGCTTCTGATAATGGACTATTATGAACGGCAAAGGAAGCCTTCGCCGATGATAATAAATGAAGTGGCGAATAGGATTTACCTGTGCTGCTGTCATGTAAAACAATATTTCGGTGGGCAAATGTGCCTCGTTCAGAATCTTGACCTGTCAGGCGGATAGGAGTTCCATCATGGAGAATGGATGCAAATGCTAAAGTTTCCGCATGACCCCAATCTATCTTCTTTTCTCCGTCAAGAGCGCTCATTCTACGGTTTAGAATTTTGTCTAGCTTATTGAAAACAGTAAACTTTTCAGGCCATGTTAACAGCTCTTGGTTAATTTCCTTAAGTTTTTCAAAAGGAACAGCTGTTTTGAGTTTTGGCAGGCCTTTTTCTACCGTTTCAGGCGGATTTAATTCTTCTGTTTCTTTTTTCGTTGCTGGTACTTTTTCATATGCAGCTTTCAGTTTTACTAATACGTCTTCTTCTATTTTGTCAGCTGTATCTTTGTTTATGATTAACTGATTTACTAGTTTCTTTCCATACAGTTCTTTTACCGTTGGCTGTTCATTAATGATTTTATACATTAATGGATTCGTTGCCATTGGCTCGTCCATTTCATTATGCCCAAAGCGGCGATAACCGATAAGATCAATTAAGAAGTCTTTCTGAAACTTTTCACGGTATTCACTAGCAAATCTTGCTGCAGCTATACAGCTTTCCGGATCATCTGCGTTCACATGCAAGATCGGAATCTCAAACCCTTTTGCGAGATCACTCGCATATCTAGTAGAACGTGAATCACGTGATTCTGTTGTAAAGCCGATTGTATTATTTGCAATGATATGGAGGGAGCCTCCAGTATTATATCCCTTCAACTGACCTAAGTTTAAAGTTTCTGCTACAATCCCTTGACCAGGGAATGCGGCATCCCCATGGATAATTATAGACATTGCCGAGTTTAAATTCTCAATTGGATAGCCTTTTGTTGATCGATTATCCTGTGCTGCTCGTGTAAATCCCTCGACAACAGAACCGACAAATTCAAGATGACTTGGGTTATTTGCCAATGTCAAACGTGTCACTGTCGTATTTTCGTCTTTAATTTGTTTATCAAGTCCAAGATGATATTTCACATCTCCTGTCCAGCCATAGCTAATCCCAATTGAACCTTCAGAAGGTACAAGCTCTTTATTTGGAGCATGCTGAAATTCAGCGAAAATCATTTCATACGGCTTCCCAAGCACATGGGCAAGCACATTTAAGCGCCCGCGGTGAGCCATGCCGATATTAATGGTTTTTGCCCCTTTTGATACAGATTCTGCAACTATTTCATCAAGTAAAGGCACCATTGAATCAAGCCCTTCAATTGAAAACCGTTTTTGACCGACAAATGTGCGATGAAGAAATTTTTCGAATTCTTCTACTTCAGTCAATCTTTTTAGAATCTTAGTTTTTTCTTCTTTTTGCAATTTCAGCTTTAAGCTGCCTGATTCAACTTTTCGGCGCAGCCAGTTCTTTTCATTTGCGTCATATACATGGTGAAATTCAAATGCAATTGTACCCATATACATGCTTTTTAAGTATTCAATCGCATCATACGCATTCTTTAGCGGAATTGGCGCATCTTTACAGATGACTCCAGCAGGGATTGCATACAAATCCTCTTCTATTAACCCGTAATGTGATAGCTCAAAAAGCATTTTTTCAGGTTCATGGTCATTTAATGGATAAATGTTTGCGGCAAGATGGCCGTATGTGCGAATATTATCTGCCAGACGTATAGCAGACAATGTTTTTTCTAATTGCGGAACAGTTTGATTAACACCACTAATTTCCGTCTTCCCTGTACGATTTTCTACAACTGGAGATCCTGTTGTTTCAAAGTACGCTCTCATTTCAGGATCAACAGACTCAGGGTTTTCTAAATATGCTTCATATAGTTCAATGACATAGCCAAGGTTCGGGCCATGAAAGCCTTCAGCAAAAGGCTTTTCGCCATTCAATGGCTTTTTCATGGAAAATGACCTCCATAACTGAATTTGTATTAAATGCATAATAAACTATTTATCCACTTTTTAACATTAAATGATAATTATTAGAATAATAATATTTTTCAGAGGATAAATCGTTTTCAAAGCCATTCTACCACGTAAAACCCTGTTGTTCAAAGGTTTTTAATATGAAAATAGTGAAAAATATTTTTTTTATCTATTCCAAGGAAAAACTTATTCTAAAAAAGTGTTTATGATCCTTATAAATAAATGTTAAATGGTGCAATTAATTTTTTAATCACTTCCTTTTTCGAAAAATATATAGAAGAATAGATAGTTTACATAATAATATTATTGTACCTTTACACATTTTTTTAAAATCCATTGACTTTTATTATAAGAATGTTGTAAAGTTTGAAATAATTAAATAATGATTTCTTATCAAGAGAGGTCGAGGGTAAGGCCCGTAGACACCTCAGCAACCATTAATCTATGAGATTAATAAGGTGCTAATTCCTGCAAGTTTTATAACTTGAAAGATAAGAAGAACGGCTAATTATTGATTATGAAAAAGTCTTCTTCTTAAAGAAGGCTTTTTTTTATTTTTATAGACAAAAGGAGTGTAAATAATGCATAAGCTCGACACAATCCTTGCCCAAATTGGCAATCGCAGCGAATTAGATACAGGAACAGTTAATCCACCCGTTTACTTTTCTACAGCCTATCGGCATGAAGGAATTGGACAATCAACCGGATATGATTACATCCGTACCGGAAATCCAACACGCCAATTGCTTGAAAAGGCAATTGCTGAGCTTGAAGAAGGCGACCAAGGATTTGCGTGTAGTTCAGGAATGTCAGCTATTCTAACCGTCCTCTCCCTCTTTCAATCTGGCGATGAATTTATCGTTTCAAAGGATTTATATGGTGGTACTTATCGGCTTTTTGAACAGGGCTGTAAGCAATGGGGATTACGATGTAAATATGTTCAAACTTTTTCTGCTGAAGTCCTGGAAAAAGAAATTACTGAACGAACAAAGGCCATTTTTATCGAGACACCAACGAACCCCTTAATGGAGCAAACCAATATCGAAGAGGTTGCTTATTTTGTGAAAAGGCATCAGCTTCTGCTGATTGTTGATAACACGTTTTTCACCCCCCTTTTACAGCAGCCCTTAAAACTAGGAGCAGATATTGTTATCCACAGTGCAACAAAATATTTAGGCGGCCATAATGATGTATTGGCAGGGCTTATCGTAGCTAAGGGCAAGGAAATCTGTGAAGCATTAGCTGCTAATCATAATGCTACAGGTGCGGTATTAAGTCCGTTTGACTCTTGGCTGCTTATACGTGGAATGAAAACACTATCTTTAAGAATGGAACGTCATGAAAGAAATGCAAAGGAAATTTTCAGATTTTTATTTGAACATGATGCCGTTACCGATGTACTTTATCCAGGACGAGGCGGAATGATTTCATTCCGAATCAAAGATGAAGGATGGGTAAATCCGTTTTTACAAACTCTTCGCCTCATTACTTTTGCAGAAAGTCTTGGTGGAGTAGAAAGCTTTATAACATACCCTGCAACTCAGACACATGCTGATATTCCAGAACATATCCGGTTTGAAACAGGTGTATGCAATCGATTACTGCGTTTTTCGGTCGGAATTGAGCATGTAGAAGATTTAATAAATGATTTAGAGCAGGCTTTTGCTAAAGCTCGGACGGAGGGTATGCAATGTGTGAGATAGAGTCATGGAGTTTTCAGACGAAGCTTCTTCATAATAGTCAAAAAATTGATCATCTAACTGGTGCAGTCAGTGTTCCAATTCATCATGCATCTACCTTCCATCAGTATGATATCGATTCATTTGGAAAGTATGACTATAGCCGAAGCTTAAATCCAACGAGAGAAGCATTGGAAACGGTTATAGCTGATATGGAGGAAGGAACTAGAGGCTTTGCATTTTCTTCAGGAATGGCTGCAATTTCAACTGCATTCCTTTTATTGTCAAAGGGAGATCATGTAGTAATTACAGAGGATGTATACGGCGGAACATACCGCTTTGTAACTGAAGTGCTTTCAAGATATGGAATTAACCATACTTTTGTTGATATGACTGATTTAGATAATGTTAAGCAAGCTATTCGTCCAAATACAAAGGTCTTTTACGTTGAAACTCCATCCAATCCACTGTTGAAAGTAACGGATATTAAAGCAATCAGCTCGATCGCTAAGTCTCATGGGGCTTTAACCTTCGTTGATAACACCTTCCTAACACCAGCATTACAAAAGCCATTAACTTTAGGAGCAGATGTAGTACTGCATAGTGCAACAAAGTTTTTATCTGGGCATAGTGATGTTGTTGCTGGTCTTACTGTAGTAAAGGACCCAGTTCTTGCAGATAAAATCGGATTTTTGCAAAATTCATTTGGAGCAGTGCTTGGTGTACAGGATGCTTGGCTCGTTCTACGCGGAATCAAAACGTTACATGTGAGACTTGCTCAATCTATCCAATCGGCCAAACAAATCGCCCAAGCCCTTAAGGAAAATCCAGCCATCAAAAATGTTTACTATCCTGGCCTGGAGGACCATCCACACTATGTTTTACAAGGCAGGCAAGCAAAAGATGCTGGTGCTGTCCTCTCATTTGAACTTGAAAATGAAAGTATATTAAGAGATTTTGTTTCAAAGGTGAAAATTCCTGTGTTTGCTGTGAGTCTTGGTGCTGTGGAATCCATCCTTTCCTATCCTGCAAAAATGTCCCATTCAGCCATGCCCCTTCATGAACGTGAAAAACGAGGAATTAGTAATAGTCTCCTTCGCCTTTCTGTTGGTTTGGAGAACTCAGAGGATTTATTAAGGGACTTTAAGACAGCACTATCTGCAAGTAGTTTCGAAGAAAAAGTATTTCATAGAGGAGGATGAAAATGAGTTTACTTGAAAGAATGAAAAATGAAATCCTCATTGCTGATGGAGCAATGGGTACCCTTCTCTATTCTTATGGGACAGATTGCTGCTTTGAAGAATTAAATATATCCCAAGCGGAACAAATCCAGCAAATTCATAAAGCATATATCCATGCGGGTGCAAACCTCATTCAAACAAATTCCTATGCTGCCAACTATATTAAGCTGCAAAGATATGGCCTTGAGGATAATGTAAAGGAAATCAATACTGCCGCAGTCCGAAATGCCCGAAAAGCTGCTGGAAAAGACAGCTATGTAGTTGGGACGATTGGCGGAATCCGAGGAATGAAGCCAAATATGGTTTTTCTTGAGGAGATAAAAAGAAGTTTTCGGGAGCAGCTCTATTGTCTCCTTCTTGAAGGGGTAGATGGTATATTACTTGAAACGTATTATGACATTGAAGAACTGGAAAATGTACTCCAAATTGTTCGGAAAGAAACTGAATTACCTATTATTGCCCAGGTTTCCCTTCATGAAGTCGGTGTTCTTCAGGATCAAACACCGATTTCAAAAGCTATCGAACGTCTCGAGAATCTTGGTGCAGATGTTGTTGGGTTAAATTGCCGTCTTGGCCCCCATCATATGCTAGTAACATTAGAGGATATTCCCCTTCCTAGCCGAGCCTATTTATCGGCTTATCCAAATGCAAGTATCCCAGCTTATACGGATGGGAAATTTCATTATGAAGGAGACCCAAATTATTTCAGACAATCTGCAAAAGCTTTTCGAAATCAAGGTGTTCGATTAATTGGCGGATGCTGCGGTACAACGCCTGATCATATTCAAGCCTTTGCATCTGAACTCAAGGGCCTCCCTCCAATTTCAGAAAAATTAATTAAGAAACGTGAGCAGATACGTATTTCTGATGGAAATATACCTGTAAGAGAATATACTCCTTTAGAGGAAATCGTAAAAATGAGATCATCTGTTATTGTCGAACTTGATCCCCCTAAGCACCTTAATACAGCAAAATTTTTCGAGGGTGTGAAGGCTTTTAAGGAAATTGGAATTGATGCCATAACTCTTGCTGATAATTCACTAGCAACGCCAAGAATTTGTAATTCAGCACTAGGATATCGGGTTAAAAAGGAAATGGGCATGCGTCCATTGGTACACATTACATGCAGAGACAGGAATATTATTGGTCTTCAATCTCATTTGATGGGACTTCACACATTAGGACTATATGATGTATTGGCGTTAACCGGTGATCCGGCAAGAGTCGGTGATTTTCCTGGGGCTTCTTCCGTATACGATTTATCATCATTTGAGTTAATTCAGATGATTAAACAATTTAATGAAGGGATTTCTGTCTCAGGAAAACATTTACAGGAACAATCGGTTTTTTCTGTTGGTGCTGCCTTTAATCCGAATGTTCGATCCATCGAAAAAGCCGTGCAAAGACTGGAAAAGAAAATTACTTATGGGGCAGATTATTTCGTTAGCCAGCCAGTTTTTTCGTTGGAAAAATTATTGGAAATCCATGGAGCGGTCAAACACTTAAAAAAGCCCATATACATTGGGATTATGCCATTAACAGGGAGTAAAAATACAGAGTTTCTTCATAATGAGGTACCAGGAATAAAAATATCAGAAGAAATACGCAGCCGTATGGCCAATCTAAAGGATGACCCAGTCCATGCAGCTCGTGAAGGAGTAGCAATTGCGAAATCTTTAATCGATGCAGCATGTGAACTTTTTAATGGAATTTACTTGATAACACCGTTTATGCGTTTTGATCTTACTGCTGAATTAGCATTATATGCACATGAAGTGAGCGCTAAGATTACGAGGAGGAACAAAAATGCAAAAATCAGTATTAACTGAACAACTAGAGAAAAAAATTCTCATTATGGATGGTGCAATGGGTACCATGCTTCAAAATGCTAATTTGTCTGCAGATGATTTTGGCGGTGAGGAATATGAAGGCTGCAATGAGTATTTAACAATTACCCTCCCTTCTCTTATTGAACGGATTCACCTTGAGTACTTACATGCTGGTGCTGACATCATTGAAACAAATACCTTTGGCGCAACAAGTGTTGTTTTAGAAGAATATGGGCTAGCTCACAAGTCTTATGAGCTTAATAAGAAATCTGCTCAGATTGCTAAAAAGGCAGCTGATCAACTATCAACAGATGAATTTCCGAGATTTGTTGCTGGTTCTCTGGGACCAACAACAAAAACATTAAGTGTTACAGGTGGTACGACATTTGAAACACTAATTCAATCTTATGAGGAGCAAGCACTAGGGTTAATTGATGGAAATGTTGACCTTCTTCTACTTGAAACGAGTCAGGATATGCTGAATGTAAAAGCAGGATTCATTGGCATTCAAAACGCTTTCAAAAAAACGGGTAAACAATTGCCGCTTATTATATCTGGAACGATTGAACCGATGGGGACCACACTTGCTGGACAATCGATTGAAGCTTTTTACATCTCACTAGAACATATGAAGCCATTGGCTGTTGGATTAAACTGTGCAACAGGCCCTGAATTCATGCAGGATCATATACGATCCTTATCAAGTCTTGCATCTACAGCAATTAGCTGTTATCCGAATGCAGGACTGCCTGATGAGGAAGGGCAATACCATGAAACCCCTGAGACGTTAGCACAAAAGCTAGGAGGCTTTGCTTCGGAAGGCTGGCTGAATATTGTCGGGGGCTGCTGTGGAACTACCCCTGAACACATTAAAGCAATTGCCGAAGAAATGAAAAAGTATTCACCGCGAGTGTTTGAAAAAAATACAATTCATAAAGTTTCCGGAATCGAACCATTTATTTATGATGATCCTACCCTTCGTCCAATTATGGTTGGCGAACGTACGAATGTCATTGGTTCACGAATGTTTAAGCGGCTGATAAGAGAGGGAAAGTTTGAGGAGGCATCTGAAATAGCACGCGCACAAATAAAAGGTGGTGCCCATGTAATCGATGTTTGTCTTGCAGATCCTGATCGAGAAGAGCTTGAAGATGTAGAAAACTTTATGAAAGAACTTGTCAAAAAAGTGAAAGCTCCCCTAGTCATTGATTCTACAGATGAAAATGTGATAGAAAAGGCTCTGACGTACTCTCAGGGCAAAGCGATTATTAACTCGATTAATCTTGAAGATGGAGAAGAAAAATTCGCAGTGACCGCTTCCCTTATTCATACGTATGGTGCTGCTGTGGTCGTGGGTACGATTGATGAAAAAGGAATGGGTGTTACTGCTGATAAGAAGCTTGAAATTGCGAAGCGTTCATACAAATTACTTGTAAATAAATACGGTATTCAACCGGAGGATATTATTTTTGATCCGCTTGTCTTTCCTGTTGGAACAGGTGACGCACAATATATTGGATCAGCAAAAGCCACGGTAGAAGGCATTCGGTTAATTAAAGAAGAAATGCCCGAAGTTCAAACGATCCTAGGTATTAGTAATGTGTCATTTGGCCTCCCTCCTGTCGGTCGTGAGGTATTGAATTCTGTCTTTCTCTATCACTGCACACAAGCTGGCTTAGATTATGCAATTGTCAATACGGAAAAGTTAGAGAGATTCGCTTCTATTCCTAAAGAAGAAGTGCTGCTTGCAGAAAAGCTGCTTTTTGAAACAACGGATCAAGCGCTAGCAGAGTTTACAGACTTTTATCGTGATAAAAAAAAGGAAAAGAAAAGTATTTTACCTGATATGACACTGGAGGAACGTCTTGCCTATTATGTTGTTGAGGGAACGAAAGAAGGCCTGACAGCTGATCTCGAAGAGGCACTTAAAGTCTATCCTGCTCCCCTTGAAATCATAAATGGCCCATTAATGGCTGGAATGAAGGAAGTTGGCCGATTGTTTAATGATAATCAACTAATTGTAGCCGAGGTACTTCAAAGTGCAGAAGTGATGAAAACTTCTGTGTCATTTCTTGAGCCTTATTTGGAAAAGGATGACACAACAGCTGGAAAAGGAAAAATTGTACTTGCAACTGTTAAGGGTGATGTACATGATATTGGTAAGAATTTAGTCGATATTATTTTAAGCAATAATGGATATGAAGTGATTGATCTTGGAATTAAAGTGGCACCAGCGCAGCTAGTAGAGACGATAAAAAAGGTAAAGCCCAATATGGTCGGATTATCTGGTTTGCTTGTGAAATCAGCACAACAAATGGTCATTACCGCCCATGATTTAAAACAAGCTGGAATTGACATCCCAATTTTAGTTGGCGGTGCAGCCTTATCACGAAAATTCACCGATACAAAAATCGCTAAAGAGTATGATGGCCTCGTTCTTTATGCAAAGGATGCGATGAACGGCCTTTCACTTGCCAACCAGCTTCAGGAGCCTGCAGAAGTAGAAAAACTGAAGCTTCTGCAGGTCGAAAAACAAACGGCTGCTTTGAATGCTGTACCTTTTGAAAGAATCGGATCGCATACCGCAACCGCCATAAAAATGAGACCAAAATTAGATATAAATGTTCCTGTTTTTGTTCCAATGGATCTAAAACGAAGATTATTGAAGTCCTATTCCCTTTCACATATTGAACCCTATATTAATAAGCAAATGCTAATCGGACATCATCTTGGCTTAAAAGGCAAGTTCGAAAAATTGCTTGATGAAGGTGATGAGAAGGCGATTAAAATGAATGATATGGTGAATGACTTGCTTCAGGAATCAAAGGCAAATGATTGGATCAAGCCTGCCGCAGTTTATCAATTTTTCCCTGCACAGTCAGATGGCGATAAGGTGATTATATATAATGAAGAGCAAACAGCTATTATTGAAACATTTGAATTTCCAAGGCAGGAAGTTGAACCATATCTTTGTCTAGCAGATTATTTGAAGTCTACAGATAGCGGACAAATGGATTATGTCGCCTTCTTTACCGTTACTGCTGGAAGAGGGATTCGTCAAGTGGCAGACCATTTAAAAGAACAAGGCAGATTTCTAGAATGCCATGCCCTGCAGTCGCTTGCCCTTGAAACAGCTGAAGGTTTTGCTGAACTCATACATCGTCAAATAAGAGACCGTTGGGGATTCCCTGATCCAGTTGAAATGACAATGAAGGATCGTTTCTCAGCTAAATATCATGGGCAGCGTTATTCTTTCGGTTATCCTGCATGTCCGGACTTAGAAGATCAGAAAAAGCTCTTCCGTTTAATCTGTCCGGAGGATATCGGAGTTCATTTAACAGATGGATGTATGATGGAGCCAGAAGCATCCGTTTCGGCTATCGTCTTTGCTCATCCTGAGGCAAGATACTTTAATGTGTTGAAAGTATAAATTAACCCAATAGCAACCGCTTGTATTGTGCGGATGCTATTGGGTTTTTTAATTGCTCGTTTTTTGTGTATTTACACGTATAACCCGATCATTTTTTGGATCAAATTCAATCTGAATGAGTAGCCCGAACTCTTTTCCCTGATCATCCACCCAAAGCTTAAACTTTTCTATCGAAGAATTTGGCTTGTCCTCTCTACCAATATGCAAATAGTCTACAATATTCGCACGAGGATATTTTTCTTTGGCTGTCTTAACAGCGAGTTGTCCCCATTTTGCATAGGAAGGTGGCGATGCAAAAGAAGGATAGGCAGAAAATAATAAACCTCCTATAATCAATAGACAAGCAAATACATTCTTCTTCATGTACTTTGTCCCTTTGTATTATTAGCTTCAGCACGCATTCGTTCTTCCTCTTCTTCCACACATATATAGGCAATTTGTTCGGACATTAAATGATGCATAATATCTTTATCATCTAAACATTCAATATCTTTTTCCATTGAAATCATACCTCCAATCAGACTTGTTTATAGGTTTTGTTAATGGAAGTATGCTTATTCAAAACGAGTATGAGTTCGTGAATAATTTTGTTGAATTTCCGCACTCTATTATCAGGAGGTGTAATAGATAATGGAAGATAATATCCCTGAAATGACATTATTAATAGAAAGCATGAATGGTGCATTTACGACGGAATCAGCTGTAACAAACTCTGGAACGGATTACGAAATGTCGGATGAAGAAAACAGCAAGCATGATGAGCAAATAAAATTTGTTTTTGAAGATTAATTTTACAATGTATAAATTAGAAACTAATTGGGTCATTGCGTGTGCTGGTTATACCCCAAATCACAATGGTTTATGACAGAATTTGAAGGGCTAATAAAAATATGTGTAGTAAAGTAGAATTTGGACGAAGATCGCTAATAAAAAGGAAGCTCTGTCTTTATCTATGCAGTCTTCAGACAGATTAATTGCAATCAGAAAAAATCGAGTCCTAACCAGTTTCTCATGCACATTAGATATGATGGACGTGTTTATAACGAGAATAACATTGTTTTAGCCAAATTTTATTAAACCACGCACATTCCCTGGAGATGATGATTATACAATTCAGAGCAGCCAGAGTTTTTTTACAATAGATAACTAGATTATTATGCTGGAAATCGAGCATTTTTGATAACCTATTCCCTGCCTTCACCACTTCTTTTTGACCCGCTTCTGCGCTTCCGCATTTTTTACCATCTTTTTTCTTCTTTTCCCCTTACCCTATTTATATTTCTATTTTATTATCCTTTAGGAAGAGTAATGAATAATGTACAATTAGAAAATCTTCTCTAATGAACGTTTAACCAAACGTGATTTAAATCACAAAAATTTATACTATTAATCATTATAATTAGGATAACTGATAGAATATCGATAGTAGGTGAGTAAAAATGGATTATAAATTTAAAAATCTTTTTGATGAAATTGGAGGAGCAGAGACAATTGATAAATTAGTCAATGCTTTTTATCCGCGAGTGTATGCAGATAAAGATTTGCGTCCACTGTTTGAGGATGACGTGGAAGAAATAAAAAGAAAGCAGCGGATGTTTCTTTCTCAATTTACTGGTGGACCAGCCCTTTACAGTGAAGAATTTGGCCCCCCAGCGATGCAAAGAAGGCATCTTCCTTTTGAAATTACACCAACACGTGCAAAGTGCTGGCTTCGCTGTATGAAAGAAGCCTTTCATGAAATAGGGCTTGATGAACATCCTTCAGGTCCTGTTTTCTACGATCGACTGACTCAGGTTGCTGGTATTATGGTGAATAGCCCTGATCCTGAATAAAAACAATCCTAACCGAAGTTAATTTCGGTTAGGATTGTTTTTTCTCCATTTTTCAATCAAGTTTTGTGAATGCGCCAACAGGATAATAATTGTTAGCCCAATGAATCCCCACATTGATTCTACAGAATCATGCAGAAAAAAAACGGCAACAGGCAGGACAAGAAAGGAACCAAGACCGGAAAAAGTAAAGCTTTTTGTAAATGGATACGTGATTAAAAATGCTATAATGATGACAATCGCTAATAAAGGTTCGAAGGCGAGTGCCCCACCAATAAAAGTGGATATTCCCTTTCCTCCTCTAAACCGGAAAAGAATAGGTTTAATGTGGCCGATTAATGCAAAGGAAAGCCCTATTATCTGTTCCAAGGCTGATAATTCAATCATTCTGCCTATGACAACAACCAGAGCTCCTTTAATGGCATCCCCAAGAAAAGTAAGAACAAAAGCTTTTTTGCCATATAAACGACCCGCGTTTCTTGCTCCAGGATTACCTGAACCTTCCCCAAGAATTTTCCCCTTATGAAGAATTTTTATAAGAAAATGTGCGGTTAAAATGTTCCCAATGAAATAAGAGCTAACACAATAAAGAAATAGATTCATAGATTACTCCAGTCTTTTAAAAATAAAAATTGTTTACGTTTAATTATGAAGCAATTTTTATAATTCTTCAATAAAATTAGCACCCATAATTTGGGTGCTAATTTTCACATTATTTTTTAAAGTTTAACTCCCCTTTTAATTTATATGAACCTAAATCATAAGAACTAATTTTATTCGGCGATAATGCATACAACGTGTTACCGATATATAGGACGCGCTGAATGCTGTCCTCCCACTCTTCATAGATGGAATTTGGGTCGTGGTGGGTCATTTTTGCTTTCAATGAAAATCCTTTTTTAAGATCAATGTTGTAAACGTAAGCACCTTGGAATGTAAAAATTGAATCCCTTTCCATTTCATCCGTCGATTTTCCATTTTCATAAACGGTTATCGGAAAAGCAAATAGGTTTTTCTTTTTATCAAACAGGAGAGCTTTATGGTCATAGTTTAATTGGGAATACGTTCCTCTGCCACCGATTATTTCAGTAAATTTCTCCTTTGGATTCGATAAATTTGTTATGTCAAATAGTGAAAGTTTTACCCCATCTGTGAAAATAAGCGGCTCCCCTCCTGAGCCCTTGCCAGGGATTACCTTTGTATCATGACCAAATCCGATTAAATGATTTTCATCATATGGGTGGAGATAGTTGCTAAAACCAGGAATTTTTAATTCTCCTAATACTTTCGGCTGTTTAGGATTTGATCCGTCAATGACAAAGAGCGGATCGGTTTCCTTGAATGTAACAATGAAGATTCTATCGTTCATAAAACGAGCCGAGTATATTCGTTCCCCTCTTGCTAAATCCTCTAACTGTCCAACTTGCTTTAAATTCTCATCTAAGATATAGAGGTTATTGGCAGATGGCTTTGAATCATCCCATACTTGCCCTTTTGTAGTAGCGATGCGGAAATAACCTTTATATTCGTCCATCGAAAATTGATTTAATATCGTTCCTGAAATTTCGCTTGAGCTGTGGAAATCAACCTTCATTCCATCTACAGTAAATTTATAAACCGTTGTATCAGGGTTGTATGAATAATCTCCTTCAATTGCCATGGGCATATTATTCGTAACGGCAAGATAAAGATTGTTTTTTGCCATATATATCTGATCTCCACTGCCTAAATACGTGGTGAGAGCAATTTTGGAAGTAGGTTTATCTAAATCAATCACAGCAATGTTTGTAAAATTGGTTTCTTTAGATTCTGGAAAGTACTGAATCTTATCGTAATTAACTGCTTGCATTTGTGTATGAGTAGCTGAATCTGAATATCTTGGCCGAATATCGATTTCTAGATTCTCACGAAGCAGCCAATAATCTGGGTATTTATTGGCAATTAAATAAACATTACCATCCATTAACCTTGATGTGACAAGTGTTCCTTCAATTTCAATCTGTCTTATTTCTACAGGGTTCTTTTTATCCTTCACATCATAAATTATTGCTTTTGTTGTTTCATGAACTGGTGCTATTTTCATGTCTGCTTGTTTTTTCTCGCTCGACTGTCCTTCGTAACTCGTGCCCATAACGATTAATTGATCGTTTTGTAAATACATTTGAATAGGATAAAATGATTGTTTAAAAGTAATCTCTTTTTCTATTAACATTTTATCAGCAGGGATTGCTTTAATAATTTGCAGTGTATTATCTTTCAGTTGAAAAATATGCTTTCCATCTGTTTTGACAATATCTCCCTCATCAATTCCATCCACTTGCACATTTGTTTCTGAATGACCTTGTGACTTTTCAGAATCCCCTGCTGCTGAATCCATTGAAGATTCCTCTTTAACTGAGTAATCCTTATTTCCCCACATTTCAGTCACTCGTTTTAAGATATGTTCATTTAACTTGCTTTTCGATTCAGCAATTGGCAAAGATTCTTTTACAGTAAAGCTCTGACTAATACCGGTTACTATTTTTCTGCCCATTATGGAATGAATCTCTTTTGATAGTTGTAATGTATAAGAGGTAAAATCGTAACCGTTCTCTGGCGGTTCAATAAGAATTGTTTTATCATCGTCACTCAATGATACAACTGTCTTTTGCTTCTCTCCCTTTTGATTCAAAACAAAAACGGTGTGGTTATTAATGCTTGATGGATCAAGTTTTTCGGAAAAATGGATTTTCCACAGTTTGTTTTTCATTACGATCAAATTTTCCTTTTCGTCTAAGCCACCCACTACTTTTAATTGAGTTACAAAGAAGCCAGTAAGGATAAACATCATGATCACGAGAGCGCCGCCTACTAGTACCCACTTTTTCTTCATATTTTTCACTCCTTTATAGCTATTGACGCACTTCGATTGAAAACTGTTACATATTTGTAATAAAAATGAAAAATAAAAATCCACTCAATATGAGTGGATTTACCATCTATGTATGGAATTTTTATTTTACCAGTTCTCTGTATTTTCAAGCAATGAATCGATTTCGATGTGTCTGATCATATAGTGAAAGTCGTCATCAGCTATTTCTTTAGTTGCATCCAAAAGCTTATCAATATCCATATTCTTCTTTTTCATAATCAGACCTCCTTTTCATGTAGACCTGTTTGTTTTAATACAGTATTCGCTGACCCCTACCATTTTATGAGGGTCAATATCCTACTACCCGATTTTTCCATTTTGTAAACTACGATTTTCACTTTTTTTGTAATATTGTCAACGATTCACGGACAGTATTGGAGGAGAATATACTAAAAAAAAGTAACACCATTAATGAATGATTACGTATGTTTATTGAATATTAGTAGGTGTTAGAATATGAAACCAAAAGTAAATTCAAATGAAATAGCGAAGGTAATGCAATCTGCATTAACAAAAGGTCAAAGTGAAAATCAAATGACAGTTAAGGAATTACTAAGGGATATTAGAAAACAACTGGAGCCACACTATAAAAAATAATGTAAATCATAAAAGCTTGAAGACTTGTTTTCAAAAAAACTTTGTCTTCAAGCATTTTTTATATGTATCTAAATCTTATGATCTAGAAATAATAAAATAAAATTTTAAAAAAAGTTTGACAATTTTGTGAACAAAATGAATAATTTAAATATAAGGAGGATGAGTTAAATGAATCTAAATGCGAACATACTCAAGATTGTAAATTATGTTGGTGTCACATTATCAACAATCGGCCTTATCATTTTTACATTTGGTTTCTTTGGAAACGGGAATAATATATTAACACCGATTGGGATTGGAACAATTATGGGTGCGGTTTTTATCTTTGTGATGGGGATATTCTTTGTAGCAACGGAAGAGATGCTGAACAAAACAAAAAAAGGAGCATCCATTTAGATGCTCCTTTTTTGCAATATGTTACATATCCCAGTTGAAGAGGAATAGTGTACCGAATATTGTAATTAACGCAATGAAAATCATAAAGTAGACATTGCCATATATGGACCATTTATCCTTTGTTTCACCTGCATGCATGAATACTACAAGTTGCAGCAATGCTTGAATAAATGCTGTCACAACAAGAACTGTTAATCCTATTGCGAATGACATGTCTAAGAAATAAACGGCAAGGGCTACAGCAGTTAGAATTAATGAAAATACAAAGCCCATTACTTGTTTGGCCGGGAATAATTCTTTCATATTACATCATTCCTTTCAAGTAGATGAAGCTGAAGATGAAGATCCAAACTACATCTAAGAAATGCCAGTAAAGGGAGAAAATAAATGATTTATTCGCAGTTTCAGGAGTCAACCCGCGTTTCTTTACTTGCAGAATGATGGCTAAGCCCCAGAATAAACCGAATGTTACGTGTGCTCCATGTGTTCCTAATGTTGTTAATAGGCTGGCAGTAAACGCGCTCGTTTGCAATCCTGCTCCTATGTGTACATAATGTACAAACTCAAATATTTCAAACCCTAAGAATCCTAAACCTAATAGCAAAGTGATGGAGAAGAAGCTAATCATTGCTTTTATCTTGCCTAAACGCATGGCATGAATTCCAAGACCAATCACGAAGCTACTTGTTAAAAGCAAAATTGTTTCAATTAATACTGGTGTTATTTCAAAAATTTCTGCGCCGGTAGGACCATTACCTGTTCGGTGCTCTAATGTAAAATAAGTTGTAAAAAGTGTTGCGAAAAGCATAATTTCGGCACCAAGGAAAATCCAGAAACCGAATATATTTAGATTATTTTGCCCAGTACTATATTCAAGAGGTTGCGAGTGATCTAGTTTCATAATTTAGCCCCCCCTGTTTTCTCTTCCGTTTCTTTAATTTCTTCAATAGAAATATAACGTCCGTGATCTTTTTCGAATGAGCGCAATACCAAACATGCGAAGATTCCGATTGTTGAAAGGATGACAAGCGGCCAGATAGCAAATACAAATGAAAAGCCCCATACAAAGAAGATTGAACATAAGATAAATGGCATGCCACTGTTATTTGGCATATGAATTTTGTCTAACTTAGCTGGGAAAAGTACATGTCCCTTTTTCTTAGAATCCCAGAATGGCTGAATAGAATTCACTTGTGGTGTAATTGCAAAATTATATTCAGGAACTGGTGTATTTGTTGCCCATTCTAATGTACGAGCATCCCATGGGTCTGAACCGATATTTCTTGGTGAATAACGAATGCTATAATAAACATTGTAGACGATTAAAGCGAAAGCTATTGCCATAATCCCTGCACCAACAAATGAAATCATATTCAATGCACCGAAGCCAGTTGCTTCAGAGTAAGTGTACATACGACGCGCTTGCCCATCTAGACCAGTAATATACATTGGGAAGAATGCAAGAACAAAGCCGATTGAGAGGAGCCAGAACGTCCATTTCCCGATTCGTTCATTTAACATAAAGCCAAACATTTTTGGCCAATAATACGTAAGACCTGCAAGCATCGCAAATACAACACCAGGAATAATTGTATTATGGAAGTGAGCAACTAAGAACATTGTATTATGATATTGGTAATCAGCTGCTGACATCGCAAGCATGACCCCTGTCACTCCGCCAATTGTGAAAAGTGGGATAAATCCTATTGAATAAAGCATAGGAACGGTAAACCGAATCTTCCCTTTCCACATGGTGAATAACCAGTTGAAAATCTTAACCCCAGTTGGTACAGCAATCGCCATCGTTGTGATCGAGAAGAAGCTATTCGATGCTGCCCCTTGACCCATTGTAAAGAAATGGTGAGCCCATACTAAACATGAAAGTACTGAAATGATAACCATAGAAGCGACCATTGATTTATAGCCATATAAATTTTTGCTTGAGAAAGTAGAAATTATCTCGCTGTATATTCCGAAAGCTGGCAAAATCAAGATATATACCTCAGGATGTCCCCAAACCCAGAATAGGTTCGCCCAAAGCATATCCATACCGCCGTTCGAACTTGTAAAGAAGTTGGTTGCAAAAAGTCGGTCCATTGTTCCCATAGCAAGAGCCACTGTTAAAACTGGGAACACTGTAACAATGATAAGGTTTGCAACTAAAGTAGACCATGTGAACATTGGCATTTTCATCATAGTCATACCAGGGGCTCTCATTTTCATAATCGTTGTGATCATATTAATACCTGTCATTAAAGAACCAAGTCCAGATATTTGGATCGCGATCATATAATAATTCGTTCCAACGGATTCGCTAAATTCATTTCCTGCAAGCGGGAAATATGATGTCCACCCCGCATCAGGTGAACCTCCAATGACAAATGAGATGTTAAATAGCATTGCTCCCATGAAAAATAGCCAGAAACTAATTGCATTTAAACGTGGGAACGCAACATCACGCGCGCCAATTTGTAATGGCACAATGTAGTTCATAAATGCAAATATGAAAGGCATCGCCATAAAAATGATCATAACGACCCCATGTGTAGTAAAAATTTCATTATAGTGTTGTGCATCAAGTAATTTACTATCTGGTGTAGCAAGCTGAGCACGCATCATGATGGCATCTACCCCACCACGAAAAAGCATCAGCAATGCGGATATTAAATACATTAAACCAATTCGTTTATGGTCAACCGTTGTCAACCATTCACGCCATAAATAGCCCCATTTTTTAAAATAGGTTAATCCAGCAATAATTGCGATCACTGTTAGCCCAATAACAACCATTGATGCATAAATTGCAGGACTTGGATGTGGTATGGCAAAGCGTTCAAAGAATTCCATCCGTATGTTTCTCCTTTCGAGAAAAGTTATTTTACTATTCTGTTATTCTTAATGATTGCTATGATCTGAATGATTTTCTTCTGATTCGTGAGAATCAGAATGTCCTTCATGTGTTTCTTCTGTTGATTCACTGTCTGATGAACCATGGTCATGCTCAGGTGGTGGTGCGAATTCTAAATGAGTTCCAGTGAAAGTCATTTGACCAAGGTGTCCAGGCTTTAATAATTCATTGTATTTTTCTTCAGAAAGTGGATCAGCCGTTTCTTTTACTTCCTTTACCCAATCATCGAAATCTTTTTGAGACATGGCAGTGACATTGAATGCATTTTCAGCAAACCCTTTTCCGCTGAAGTTAGCATTACGACCCATAAATTCGCCAGGTTCGTCTGCAGCTAAGTGCAATGTTGTAATCATGTCAGCCATTGCATATTTTTGACCGCCTAGTTGTGGAACCCAGAAACTTGTAATCGGTCCATTTGAATATAATTTAAATTCAAGTGCACGGTCTGTTGGTATATATAAATAATTGACTGTTTCAATGTTTTCTTCAGGATAACTAAAATGCCATTTCCAGTTGGACGATGAAGCATAGACAACCAATGGTTCTTGTTCTTCATAGCCTTTCGGAGCAGACTCAACGATATAGTTACTTTGTACGGAAACGAATGATAAATAAGCAACAATTATCACAGGAATTCCTACACAAATTGCTTCGACCCATGGATTCCCTTCCATGTGAGGTGGTTCATAGTCTTCACTTTGTTTTGAAGCGCGGAATTTCACCAACACATATATTAAAATAGCAAAAACAACAATAACAACTACCGACATAATTCCTATCGATAATAGTATGTCATTGGCTTGCCTTTCAGCTTGAGGCCCTTTAGGATCAAAGACCGTTAATGGTTCACATCCTGTTAACACAGTGACAATAGTGAAAAATACCGCTAATACAGCCCATTTCAATTTCATAACAGGGGCTCCTTTCTTATTAGAAATCAAAAAAACCAATTATTGTGTACATATTTTCACAATCTTCAACAAAAGAACACCTAAACATGTTCTTGCTGGTTCATTTACAATATTAACATGTTGTTAACGAAAAGAATGTGACAAATAACCGAAGGAATATTTTTACTTTATTGGATCAACTAATATATCGAAATAACAATGAATACATATAAACATTGCATTTAAACTACTTTCTTAGAGGAAAAAATAACTTTTGAAGCTGATTCAGATTTCAAAAGTTGTTCACATATTTGTAAAATTATTAAAAAGTTCTCGTAATTCTCTGTTAAATCTTTCGAATCAGTTTTTCTGAAATAATGATTATTTTTCCATATTCAATATATTTTTCCAGTAGCAACTCTCTTTTCTTCACATAATTATCCACTAAATATGATGATTCAAAAATAGTATTACATTTCATTTTCAATAAATAAAAATCCTCTCTAAAAAGTTTAGAGAGGATTTTTTATCTTTCACGAAGCTTTGTTATGTGTTATAGCCAATGAGTCATTTTTTCTAATAATTATTTGCGGTGCAGTGGCAATGACAAGTACGACAACAATTGAACATAGTACCCATGATCCAAGTGCTGTTGCTCCATTTACTGCAAAAGAGAATAGAAACGGTGACATGCCTTCTGGTGCATAGCTGCCAAAAAATAAAATACCAGCACAGAAATGCCAGAAATAGCGAGCAAGACTTCCGATAAATATAGCTGCTACAATCCAAGTAAGCGCAGTTTTCTTTTTTCCATATCTCAGATCTTTTTGAATGAAATTGTAAAATAGTCCAGCAAAACCGATGAATGCAAAAGCCAAGACATATTCAATAAATGTTTGTACAGGTGTTACTATCCAAGCATCTCCCATGACAATTTGGAGAATGCCCCACATAAAGCCAGAAATCATACTTACACGAAACCCCCATCGAAAGGCCAAGATGAAGATGGGCAGCATGGCAACTGAAATTGATATATTGGGCGTTGGCTTGATTGATGGCAATAAATCCAAAATAATGGCAAATGCTGCAAAAAATGAAGCCTCAATCAATGCGATTAAACTTAATTTTTTCATAAAAATACTCCCCTTTTCAAATGGTACGACACCTCAAGGGGAGAATAAGCATACAAAACAAAAAAACACCTATTCAATCCACATTCCTGCGCTAGAATTATCTAACAGGTTCGAAGGGTCAGAACAGCGAACTGTTCACTCTCAGCTTTACGCTCCCCTTGTGGTTACGTTTATTTAATATCCTATGTAATTATATCTTGCTTTCCAATATTTGTGAAGGGGAAATAGTACTTTTAAGGATATCTTTGCTATATAAGTTATTTAACAATATTTTCTAGTTTTTACATAAATCATCTACTATTCACACATATGTTTCGTACTTATAATGAAAAGGTACAATGAGGAGGGAAAAAGTTGAAATTAAATTTTAGAAAAGCTTCAACAATTGTTCCGATTATTGTAGGCTTATTAGTTATAGCAACAGCCATTTTCTTTGTTGTTCAGAATGGGAATAAATCCGTAACAGTCCCCTATTCTTCTGTCGAAGAATTGATTGCATCGCAAAATGGGGAAATGGTTACAATAAATGAACATATAAATGGAAAACTTACGATTATTACTGGTGATGGTAAATTTATTTCACATGTCCCGCCAAATAGTCAATTGATTGGTAAATTAGTAGAAAATTATCATGTTGAATATACATTTTCATCTAGTAGTCCATATACACCATGGATTTTGGGCGGGCTCGCTGTCTTAATTACTGCCATAGGCATTTATTTATATAAGTCTGGCAGAGGCGGCCTTGGTGCAACAAATACAATGAAGCAAAGTGTATCGAGGGCAAAGCCGCTTCCACCTATTTCTCTTGCTGATGTTGGAGGAATTCAAGGTGAAATGAAAGATGAGATCATGCAAACTCTTTCTATTTTGAAAGAACCGGAACGTGCAATTCAAATGGGTTTAAAGCAACCGAAAGGGATACTATTATATGGTCCTCCTGGAACAGGGAAAACATTGCTGGCACAAGCGATTGCTAAAGAGCTAGGTGCAACCTTCTTTTCAACGAGCGGCTCAGCATTTAATGAAATGTTTGTAGGTGTTGGTGCATCCCGCGTGCGAACATTGTTCCAAAATGCAAGGAAGCAAAAGCCTGCAGTCGTTTTTATCGATGAAGTCGATGCCCTTGCTGGTAAAAGAAAGCAGCATGGCGGTGAAGAAAGTGAGAAGACGTTAACTGAACTTCTAGTACAGCTAGATGGCGGACACTCTAATGATGGCATTCTTTTCATTGCGGCGACAAATCGGAAAGATATGCTTGATGATGCCTTTCTTCGACCTGGCCGGATTGACTTTTCGTTTCATGTGCCTCTTCCTGATACGAAAGGAAGAAAAGAAATTATCGAGATTCATACGAAAAATAGAAAATTAGCTACAAATGTAATGAACTCTCTTGAAGAACTTGCTGAAAGCACTTCTGGTTTTTCCGGTGCCGATCTTCAATCACTATTTGAAACAGCCAGTCGCAGAGCTGTACAAAATGGACAAGCTTGCATTTCAAAGGAAGATATTGATTTCGCTTTAGACAGAACCGTGCTTGGAAGCTCAACACGTGCGCTTCAGGACACAGAAACGAAAAGACGTGTTGCAATCCATGAATCAGGACACGCACTTGTTGCAGCAATTACAAAGCCCGGGTCTGTTCGTAAAGCGACCATTATTCCCCGTGGACAAGCACTTGGTTATGTTGCGCCGGTTCCGAAAGAAATGCATCTCTCGACAACAAGCGACATGCTTGATCAAGTAGCAATGATTTTAGCTGGCGGTGTTGCCGAAAGAATGATTCTTGGCGAGCACAGCATAGGTGTTGGCGGCGATGTTCAACAGGCAAAACAGATGATTGAACAAATGGTTGACACAGGCTTACTTGATGATGGTTTTACTTTAACCTTTAACAAGTCAGATAAAGAAATAAAAATGCAAGAACTTTTCCAAAAAGCATTAGAGAGATCAGAAAAGCTAATAAATACGAACAGAGTCCAATTTGACAACTTAGTAGAAGCCCTCTTAAAGCAAGAGACTTTAGATGGGACAGAAGTCCAAGAACTTGTGGATATTTACCCATCGATAAATGAAAAGCAACTCGTTCTTTCTTAAGATTTACCGGCTCATCATGAGCCGGTTATTTTTTTGTCGAGTTTTGTAAAATATGAAAGAATTATTTTTCCTGTTCATTCAACATTTATCTACATATTATAAAGGATTCCCCTCCCTGCTTGTTTAATTAGATATGGAACGATTAGCATGGAGGAATGGTGCTCTTGAAGGATTTTGTAGCAGATTTATTTTTTCACTTCTTTATTATGATGATGATCCCCTTAGTAAATATCATACTTAGCCGACACAAAAAAGGACTGAAAACATATATTGTTTTTCTTATCACGATTATATTTTCACTTCTATTGACTATGTCCTTTCCTGTAAGAGTTGCAGATGGCATGGCATTTGATTTGAAATTTATTCCTATTTTTATATCTTTTTTCTATATGGGTCCACTATCTGGTGGTATTACAATTGGTGCTTTATTAGGAGTAAACGTATTTGGAGAGTTTAAGGAATTATTGGTATTATTAATAAATTATTTAATCATCATACCCTTATTTGGCTTTGTTTATAAAAACTATCAAAGAGGAAATCCTTGGAAGAAACTTTGTATTGGTGTCACTTTCTATATTTTAATTACTGGTACACGCATAATTGCTTTTATACAATCAGGACATTCAGAAGATTTCCTATTTCTATGCTCATTTTCCATTGTTTCATTACTGACACTTGCGATCATTATCTATTTAATCGAAATGAATAAGCTTCAGCTAGCCATGCTGGAACAATTACAAAACGCAGATAAATTGAATGCAGTGAGTCAGCTCGCTGCTTCAGTTGCACATGAAATTCGCAATCCAATGACAACGATCCGAGGCTTTTTGCAAATCATGAAGGACGAAAATAACTTAACATCCAAACAAGGAATGTTTATATCTGTTTCACTTGAAGAATTGGATCGGACACAGAAAATAATTGGAGATTTTCTATCGCTTGCACGCCCTTCAAGCCATTTTTGCGAGTCGATTCCTCTTACACAAACATTATTGGATGTTGCAGAATTTATGCATCCATTTGCTGTAATGTCTAATGTTATTCTTATTACAAATATTGAAGGAAATTTAGTTATTAACGGAAATACAAATGAATGTAAGCAGTTATTAATCAATTTAATCAAGAATGGGATTGAGGCCATGCCCTCTGGCGGAAATTTAGAATTGCATGCCTATCAAGAAGATGGACATGCGAAAATAAATATTAAAGATGAAGGAATTGGTATTTCCTCCCATCAGATTAAGCAGCTAGGACAGCCATATTATTCAACCAAAACAAAAGGAACTGGTCTTGGTTTAATGATTAGTTTTGATATCATTAAACGTATGAATGGCGATTACAAAATTGTTAGTAAAGAAAGTGCGGGGACAACCTTTCATATGAAATTCCCATTGTAACCGCCTCTCTCCTCAAGAACCGACAACATCTTTTACATACGACAAATTCAGACTTGCAGAATGACGATTTTAATAAGGAAATGTCTGAATCTGCGCTTTCCCAAGAAATATTGATTGAATATTTCGTAATTTATAATTACTCCCAGGCTCCACATGTCCTGGGAGCTTATTAAGAAAATATTTTTTCATTTATAGTAAATTGCCGAATGGTCTCCATATTTGGATCAAAGCCAATACCAGGATGCGCTGGTACATTGATATATCCATTTTCTACTACTACCTCTGGATAAATGATATCCTGTTCCCAATAATGTGAAGAACCAGCTGTATCACCTGGCAAAATAAAATTAGATAATGTAGTTAAAGCAATATTATGTGCTCTTCCAATGCCTGCTTCAAGCATGCCGCCACACCATACAGGAATCTTGTTTTCTTTGCATAGATCATGAATTCTTCTTGCCTCTGATAGTCCCCCTACCCTGCCAATTTTAATATTAATTATTTGACAGGCTTTCAATTCAATGGCTAGACGCGCATCCTCATATGAATGTATGCTTTCATCCAAACAAATCGGTGTTGTAATTTCCTTTTGAAGCTTTGCATGATCAATAATGTCATTTGCAGCTAATGGCTGTTCAATCATCATTAAACCATATTCATCCATTGATTTAAACAGATCGATATCATTTAACGTGTACGCTGAGTTTGCATCAGCCATTAATGGGACTTTTGGGTAATGCTTTCTGATTTCTCGAATGACCTCAAGATCCCAGCCTGGTTTAATTTTCACCTTCATTCGCTTGTATCCCTTAGCAGTATACCCATCAATTAATTGTAAGAGGTCATCAATAGTATTTTGAATACCAATGCTTATTCCAACTTCGATTCTCTTCTTATTTCCTCCAAGTGCTTTGGTCAGGCTTAACCCCTTTTCTTTCGCATATAAATCCCATACAGCCCCTTCAATTGTTGATTTAGCCATATTGTTTTTTCTTATTGATGAGAGAATATTTGAAACTTGATTTGGATGGTCAAGCTCTTCGTTTATTACCGCCGGGATCATAAAATCTTCGAGCATATGCCAATTCGTCTTTACCGTTTCTTCTGTATACCAGGGTGTGTCAAAGGCTACGGACTCTCCCCAACCGATATGCTCATTTTCTGATTTTGCTTCAAGAAGAAGAAATTCTTTATCTTGCATTGTCCCAAAACTTGTCGAAAACGGAGATTTCATTTTCATTTTTAAATGTCGCAATGTGATTTCACGAATCTTCATATGTTCCACCTCAATTACTAAAAATTTCTTATCATCTTTAATAATAGTGGAAAACTCCCTTCCTTTCACTAAATGTGTGTGAACTCGAATCTTTTTTTCACTAAAACATATACTAGTATCACGGCCGTCCACCTCTTCTACTTTCGCAGCGACTGCGGGACTAACCAGATCAGAATGTGGGCGGCTTTTTTGTTATTTTCTATACTGAAAAGAAATAACCTGGTCAAAGTACAACCAGTTTGTTTTTACATTTTAAATGCCCTCATCAAGCAACTCATATCCAGGGATAAGCTTGGAAAGCGGAACAAGTTCTGCTTTGTTTTTATAAACAGGAATATACGCTTCTAAGACACTCGCCATAATTGGACCAGAAACACCAACATGTCCAATTGCAATGATTTGCTCACTTTTATTCAACTTTCCGGCTAATAGGTTCGCTTGTTTTGTCACATGGCGAGTGGTATATACGTCATCAAAAAACAAATTATTTTCTAAATAGGGGATGTTTAGTTGGTTGGCAATCTTCCCCACTACACTATTTGCAGTTGTTTTGCTATCGAGATAAAAAAATCCATATTCTTTGCAAACCTCCAGGACAATTCTCATGACTCGCTCATTTTCTGTCGCTTTCGATCCCATATGATGATTCATGCCGATTGCATGTGGGACATCCTTAATCGCAGCAACAACTCGTTTCCGTATCTCTTCATCACTTAAGTCTGTTGTGATTGCACCTGGACCAAGCCAGCTCTTCTTTCCTTTCTTTGGCTCCATTGGCAAATGGACGATCACATCATGTCCATTTCGTTTTGCGAGTTCTGCATCTGCTTTCGTGCTCGGCATAAAGGGCATGATTGCTGCAGTTAAAGTAATAGGAAGCTCTAATATTTCTTCTGTTCCTTTCATATTGTTTCCAAGGTCATCTATTACAATAGCTAGTTCTCTTTTCATTTGAGAAGCTTCTGTAAATAAGGGCTGGTTTAAAGAAAAGAGAAGAACAAGCAGGCAAAGTAATCGTTTCATTTCACCACTCCTTTTTCCATTAATTTCTCCATAATTCAATAAGAATATGATAAGAACAGGTACAAAAAAAACTGACCAGCTATTAGCCGGTCAGTTCACAATTATTTTGTATGCATTTTAAATTCAAGAAAAAGATCATTGTAATGAGCGAGCATTCTTTTTCCTAGGTTTTCATATACCTCAAGCTTTGAAGTCATTTCTTCATCCGGATAAAAACGCTCATCATTTACTACTTCTTCATCCATATATTTTAGTGCTTCTTTATTAGGTGTAGAGTAGCCGACATAATCTGTATTTTGTGCAGCTACTTCTGGATCGAGCATAAAATTGATAAATTGATGTGCAGCTTCGACATTTTTCGCCGTTTTTGGAATAACCATATTATCAAACCATAAATTCGATCCTTCTTTCGGAATCACATACTCCACATTTTCATTTTCCCACATAATTTCTTGGGCGGTCCCAGACCAGACAAGTCCTATCGCTGCTTCTTCATTTTGCAATAATAAACGATTTTCGTCCCCAACAATTGCCTTTATATTAGGTGTTAATGCATCTATCTTTTCCTTTGCTTCCTGAAGGTGATCTTTGTTTTTATCATTCAATGAATAGCCTAGGCTATTTAATGACATACCTAATACTTCACGCGCACTATCAACTAGCAAAATTTGATTCTTAAACGCAGGATCCCAAAGGTCATTCCAGCTAGTTAATTCTCGATCGCCAAGTATTTTCGTGTTGTACAATATGCCTACCGTTCCCCAAAAATACGGAATCGAATATTTGTTCCCGTGATCGAATGGCAAATCTAAGAAACGGGAATCCAGATATTGAAAATTCGGGAGCTTTGAATGATCGATCGGAAGAAGCAGATCTTCCTGAATCATTTTATCGATGATGTACTCGGAAGGAACGGCAATATCATAGGCGGTCCCTCCTTGTTCGATTTTCGTCAGCATCGCTTCATTGGAATCAAATGTCTCGTAAATGACCTTTATTCCTGTCTCATCTTCAAATTGTTTAATCAGTTCCTCATCGATATAATCGCCCCAGTTAAAAATGGTTAACGTATTTCCGCTCGTATAGCCCTGTGAGGAATTTAGCCTGAAAACAATAAATATTAAAACAAACGAAACGATTAACACGGCTAATAATGCACGAATTAGCTGTTTCATTATCTAACCCCCATTCTACCCGGTTTGTTATTACGTTTAGTGATGAAGTAATAACCGACAACTAGGAGCATGGTAAAAATAAATAAAAGTGTTGAAAGAGCATTAATATTTAAGGAAACCCCTCTTCTGGCAAGTGAATAAATTTCCACTGATAAGGTGGTAAAGCCATTGCCCGTTACAAAAAAGGTAACAGCAAAATCATCTAATGAATACGTTAATGCCATAAAGAATCCCGCAAAAATCCCTGGTGTAATATATGGGAGCACGACTTTTGTCAAGACATCCCAACGGCTAGCACCTAAATCAAGAGCGGCATAAATCATTGATGTATTCATCTCTTCAATTTTCGGAAGAACCATAATGACAACAATTGGCACACTAAAAGCAATATGAGCAAGTAATACAGAGATAAACCCAAGCTTAATACCAACCATCGTAAACAAAATTAAAAAGGATGCACCGATAATAACATCCGGGCTAACAATCAGAACATTATTCAGCGAAAGCAATGTGTTTTTCACTCTTCTTCTTCTTGCATAGTAGATAGCTAGGGCACCTGCAACCCCAAGAATCGTAGAAATTGCAGCTGAAAGCAGAGCAATAATGGCTGTATTTAGTACGATGATCAACAGTCTTGAATCGCCAAATAACTCCTTGTACCAATCAAGTGTAAATCCTTCAAAATGGTACATCGTTCCCCCGCTATTAAAGGAATAAAACATTAAATATAATATCGGGGCATACAGAATGAAAAACATAATGATTAAATAAACTGTAGATAGTTTAGATAATTTCTTCATAAGATCCCCCGCTTTCTTTTCCCAGTGAGAATCATAATTAATACCATGGCAATGATTAAAAAGACGGCGATCGTTGCGCCCATTCCCCAGTCTTGCGTAACTAAGAAATGCTGTTCAATAGCTGTACCAAGTGTAATCACTCGATTACCAGCTATTAATCTTGTAAGCATGAACAGCGACAAGGCTGGTATGAAAACAATTTGACACCCTGATTTAACACCATCAATGGTCAGCGGGAATATTACACGCTTAAATGTAATCCATTTAGATGCACCAAGATCATTGGATGCATCAACAAGTGACGGATTCAATTCATCCAATGCGTTAAAAATAGGCAGGATCATAAATGGCAAGAATATATATACAGAAACAAAGATAAAGCTAAAATCAGTGAAAAGGATTTGCTTTGTTCCGATCCCAATTACTTCAAGGAAGCTATTAGCTGCTCCATATGTTCCGAATATACCAATGAATGCGTAAGCTTTTAGCAATAAATTGATCCAAGAAGGAAGGATAATTAATAAAAGTAAAAGCTGTTTATGCTTTGTTTTTGTAAGCAAGTAAGAAATTGGATATGCAACAAGTAATGTAAACATAGTAATTAAAAAGGCATACCAAAAAGAGCTAAACGTCATTTTTAAATAAACTGGTGTAAAAAACTTCTTGTAATTATCAAACGTTAATTGTCCATCTATATCGAAAAATGAGTAATATAGAACCAGGAGAATCGGCATAACGACAAAAAGGGCGATCCAAATAACATATGGAATGAGGTAAAAATTCCGTGATTTACTTTTCATAGCTTCCCTCTTCATATGCTTCTAGTCGTTTGTCGAATTCCTCTTCCGTCTCCCCATGTCTCATAACATGAATAGCCTCAGGATCAAACGTTAGCCCTATTTCCTCACCAACAATTGCCTTCTTTGTTGAATGGACAAGCCACTCATTACCGTCCTGGTCATTACAGCTAATCTCATAGTGAACCCCACGGAATAATTGAGAATCAACATGTACACGAAGCCTCCCATTTTCTGGCATCGTAATTTCTAAATCCTCAGGTCGAATGACAATTTCGACTGCCTCATTTGGATCAAAACCACCATCAACACATTCAAACGTTTTTCCAGCAAATTGTACAGAAAAATCTTTTAACATAACGCCCGGAACAATATTTGATTCTCCGATAAAGTCTGCAACAAATCGGTTAATAGGTTCATCATAAATATCAGTTGGCGTTCCGCTTTGTTCGATATTGCCGTTATTAAGAACAAAGATTTCATCAGACATCGCAAGTGCCTCTTCTTGGTCATGGGTAACGAAAATGAATGTGATCCCTAGTCTGCGCTGCAGTTCACGTAATTCATATTGCATTTCAGTACGGAGCTTTAAGTCAAGTGCAGAAAGAGGTTCATCCAATAATATAACCTCTGGTTCATTGACAATCGCTCGTGCGATGGCAACACGCTGGCGCTGCCCGCCCGACATTTCTTTTATTTCTCTTTTTTCATATCCTTCAAGATTGACAAACCTTAATGCTTCTTTCACTTTTCGATCAATCTCATTACTTTTTAACTTCTTTATTCTTAAGCCAAATGCCACATTTTCATAAACATTTAAATGCGGAAACAAAGCATAGTCCTGAAAAACTGTATTCACTTGACGTTTGTTTGCAGGCACGTCGTTAACAATTTTTCCATTAATAAAGATTTTTCCTTTAGACGGCTCAATGAATCCAGCAATTAATCTCAGAATCGTTGTTTTCCCACATCCAGATGGTCCTAGAAGCGTATAGAATTTCCCTCTTTCGATTTCAAAGCTTACGTCATTTAAAACTGGGGGATCATTATCATATTGTTTCGTTACTTGTTCAAAACGAATTATTGTATGATCTGTCATTTTTATCTCCTTCAATCATTTAGTGTATGTTTGAATTCATCGAAAAAAATCGAAACATAGAAAAGCGCAAGCGGTTTGATCACCCCAGACAAGCATAAGTCGAGCCTTTCTGAAAGGATTATCTTGTGACCTCGAGTTCGACATAACTCGACGTCCTGTACGTCGGGGGTTGCCGCAGGAGCTAGACATTTACAAACATTCAAACGTAATAATACCATATTCCTATCAGTACAGGCAGATTTTTATTGAAAAATTTGCATATTAAAGAAAGAACTTTGGTGATTTTTTCTCTATAAGACAAAAAAGACAAGGATGTATGCTCAATACATCCTTGTCTACAATGTAAGAATTTATTTATTTATTCGATAAGCCCCAACCTTAAATCCGGCTATTGCAAATCCAAGGGCTTGACATAAAAAGACAATTCCCCAAAACTGTGCAGGAATAAAATGTGTTGACTGTGCAAGTCCTGTCGCATCCCCCGCCGAATATGGCTGTGTAAAACTTAAGAGGAAGATCGTAAAGGATGACCCAATAGATTCTACTAAAAGAATACTTGCTATCATGAGTAAGAAATGTTCAACAATGGCGGCTGTTCCTTTAAATAATAGAAAGATAAATGCAGCTCCAAAGGTGATGAGCCAAAAAATGCCGTAAAAATTCCTTACCCAAAAGATGAGATTTAACCCAATTAATGCTAAAAGAATAATGATTATCGGCTTGTATTGTTTTCTGCTAATAAACCAAAAGGATAGAAATGCAATGAAGGAAGAAAACACATACCCTGCACCTCCAGTGAAAAAGCCGCCAAACCAGGATGAATGGCTTGTGTAGGTTACTCCTTCGGTATTCATAAACAGAGAAATTTCATGTACCTTCCCTCCAAAAAGGGCAACGATGGCATGGCCTGATTCATGAATGACCGTATTCACCACACGAAAGTAGTTTCCTATGATCGGCACATTTGTCAGAATAATAGCGATTGCAATAAATAATAAAAATTTCCAACTAATTAATTCCTTGATTCTACTCATTCTGGTCTCCTTTAGAAAATATGTAAATATTATACTGTTACGTTCCAAATTTAGGAAGGTTTCATCATTTTAATTAAATCATGTAATATACTTGAAGTGAATGTGAAAAAGTATCTGTTTTTTTATGAAATCATTATGATTATCTTTAAAAATAGACTAAAATAGAAGATAAGAAGTGTAGCCGCCTGCTACGATATATTGGAGGAATATGACGTTAATGGAGACGATTCAAACTTTATTACAAAAAAGTGCGTTCAAAAGATTTATTATTTTCGGAATTTTATTATTCGTTCTATACTTACTTAGAAGCATGATTAATTTAATTCTAATCACATTTATTTTTTCATTTTTACTTAATCGATTAGTGAACCTAATTACTAGAAAGATTAAGTTGAATCGAAAAGTAACCGTGCTCATTGTATATTTGGCTATTATCGGGCTGTTAACGATTGGGATAAGCAAGTACTTGCCGATCATTGTTGCTGAAATCTCCCAACTAGTCACACAGATTACCGTTTTCTATACACAGCAGCACGATAATATTATTATAAACTATGTCATGAGTTTTATAGAAACGAACCAAATCTCGAAATATTTGGAGCAAGGATTTACATTCTTACTAAAGTACTTTAGCGGTGTAAGTAATATCGCCATCCAGGTTATGCTTTCGCTTATTCTAAGTTTATTCTTCTTATTAGAAAAGCCAAGGCTAATCGAATTTACTTCCAAATTTAAAAACAGTAAAATTGCACCTTTTTACAATGAAATTGAGTTCTTTGCAAAAAAGTTTGTCCTCACATTTGGTAAAGTAATTGAAGCACAGTTTATTATTGCTATTGTTAATTGCGGATTGACTACATTAGCATTATGGATTATGGACTTCCCTCAATTAATGGGATTATCGATTTTAATCTTTTTACTTGGATTAATACCTGTTGCAGGCGTGATCATTTCACTAATCCCGCTTTGTACAATTGCTTATACACTTGGGGGCTTTATTCAAGTAATCTATATCCTTATTGTAATCATGATTATCCATGCAATTGAAGCATACATTCTTAATCCAAAATTAATGTCTGCTAAGACGGACTTACCTGTTTTTTACACATTTATCGTGTTAATCTTTGGAGAACATTTCTTTGGTGTTTGGGGTCTGATTGTTGGGATTCCGGTGTTTGTATTCCTTTTGGATGTATTAGAGGTTAGGGATAAGAAGGTAGAAGTATAAATAAAAAAGGCTGGGAAATTTCCCTGCCTTTTTATTATGGTTTGGGGTTAATGCTCCATGCCAGCCCAAACATCGTAAAGGTAAAAATAAATATGAAAAGACATAAGAACATGCCCCAAATTGAAAACAATCTTGATCTTTTCTGTGTGAAAAGTCCAATTCCGCCTAGGATCAAACCAACTAAAGGCAGTTTTATAAGAAAAAAATCTGGAAACTCATCATAATCCATTAACAATGCTATATTTAATCCTGCAAGTGCTATGATTGCAGTAACAAAGGAAAGAAGACCTGTGACAGTGGGAACTCTTTGCCTTTGACGCTTCTTTTTTTTGCTCTTTACTTCCAATTCCATAGTTTAACTTCCCCTACCTTCATTGTTCGAATGGCTTCATTTTTTTGAAGTTTTCTTAATTCTGAGGTTGGTCCTGTCACTACAGCCCCGTATACGTAAATCCCATTTTTCTTTAAATAAGGAACTCTTTCTTCAAGGGCAAGGCTTTTTGCACTTGCTATTTTTGCAGCATTTTCTTCATTGTTTCTTAGGAATTCAAGTATATCCATAAATACCTCTTCATTTGTTTGATCACGTCCATTAAAAGGTGACCAAGTGGTCTGATCAAGCTGTAAAGGATAGCCAATCGGAGCGACTGGATAGCCTTCCTTATCTATTTGCTTCTTTTCAAGTCCAGTATCAACTGCAACCCATCGAACCTCTACATTTTTTCCAAGTTGTTTTTCTAATTCTCCTGCCTTCATTAATTTACTTAAAGAGATATATACTTCACTAACTGTCCCATCAGGCAATTTTTTTAATAGGTCCCATTCAACTTCAAGCCCTGGTGGCTTTAAAGCATCCGGATGAAATATGCGATTTGATTCCATGCTTGCTATCTTGGGCAATGGCCGATCTAATAGGATCGTCTTCTCTGGAAACCTAGGTTTATCAAACGCATACTTAATCAGGTATTCCCCAGCCTTATAATCTTCTTTACCAATTCGCTTAAATACTTCAAATTGAATATCCATAGAGAAGAATTTAATATTTTCCTCCAATTCCATTTCCTCTAAACTAATGTTTGGCTCGGTTACATAGACCGTTTTTGTGGCAATCTCAATTAAATGATTTGCCTTCCCGCCGACGGCATAATATAAATAGGATCCGAGTGTCATGCCAGGAATGATTAATAGCAGTATTGCAAGACTTATCATAATCGAAGTGATTAATGCCATGTATTTTCCTTTTTTAATCATAGACCTTTGATCTTTTACGTTAATGGACTGACTATTTTCAAAGTCTTGAATGGAATGATTAATATACGATTGATAAATTTCTTTGTCTTTCTGATTATCCTCTTTCATCATTCATCCTCCTGTCTTTTACCCTTTCAATCAATTTTTTTCGACCGCGTACAAGATGACTTTTTAATGTATTTAGATTTATATCAAGTATCTCCGCTGATTCCTTCAGGGATAACTGATGTAAATCACATAAAAGAATCACATGTGTTTCCGTTTCCTTTAAAGAATGGATATCTTCTATCAATAGTTGAAAGCTCTCCTTCTCTAACATACGATTCTCAGGATTCTTTTCAAGAATGATAGGATTTTTGTTCATACCTTCGATTTTGTCACTGATAACCAAACGATTATTTTTCCTCGAAAAATCAATAAATGCACGGTAAGCCACTTTAAATAGCCATGCCTTTATATTATTGATTTCATTATCACCTAAATGGATATACGCACGGTAGAACGCCTCTTGTACTAAGTCTTCTGCTGTAAAATGATCCTTGGAAAGGGATAACAAATAACGGTATAGATCCTTTACATATACCTCATATGCCTCATCTAACTCCAAAGCTGTGCCCCCTTTCATCCTATCCACGTTTCAGCATAACAAAAAGTTGCAAATTAGGAGGATTTTTTAAAATCTAGCATATTCTATAAACTTGTACCTTTAGCTAATCAAGTTTTAGTTAAGATTCATGCATCATCTTTGAACTTTGGTAACTTAGTTCTTTTGAAAGGTCAACCATTTCTTGCTCGCTTTGCTTTCGAATTAACAAAGCCAAAATACTCCATTCCCGGGGGTGATATAGCCGTCAAGTTGAAGAAGTAGGAAAAGATGTTAAACAATTTAAACCTGGTGACGAAGTGTTTGGTGACCTTTCTATTTGCGGTGGGGTGGTTTTGCCGAATATACAGCTGTCGCTGAAGAGGCTCTAGCCCTTAAACCACCCAATATTACGTATGTGGAAGCAGCCGCTTCACCTATGGCGGGTGTTACAGCCTTACAGGGTCTAAGGGATAAAGGTAAAATTAAGACAAATCAAAAGGTATTAATTCACGGGGCATCTGGCGGGGTCGGTACGTTCGCTGTTCAAATTGCCAAATCATTTGGGGCTGAAGTAACAGGTGTTTGCAGTACTAGAAAATAAGTTAATGGATCTAACAATCGATGATTTCTTTTTTCGTCCACCTTTAGTTGAGTATGCAGATTACATCGTAAAATGGATTAGCTACACACATGCAGGATCATTTATTACTTTTTTAATTGATTCCTATGGTTTAGAGAAGATTGAGCAGGTTTACAATCAAGATCAATTAGAAATAAAGTTGCAAAATATTTAAGGAAAACCATTAGAGGAAATAGAAAAGGAATGGAATAGACGGCTTTTATGATGTGAATTCGGTTATTGATCAAATAAAAATAGACGAATATCAATCACATTGATAATCAAAGATGAATAGGCGATAGAA
Source organism: Cytobacillus solani (assembly GCF_006704205.1). Lineage (NCBI taxonomy): Bacteria > Bacillati > Bacillota > Bacilli > Caryophanales > Bacillaceae > Cytobacillus > Cytobacillus solani. Next base: position 4,336,607 of record NZ_CP041305.1, on the reverse strand, counting down.
GAAAGAATCCATTTTTTTGTAAAAATTATCAAAATGGATTCTTTCTTCTTAATCTATTTAAACTACATTTCTTTCAGTTTTACTGAGAAATATCACCTTAAATCCAATTCTCCCAGCCTTTTATACGCTTTATCCCTCACAAGATTTTGCGACTGCCATGTATCTGGATGTAAATACTCTCTTTCTGCTTTCCGTTGTTTTAGTAATGCTTTTAAACCTGGTACATCAGGGTTTGTTTCATAAAGCTCTATTAGTCCAAGAATTCCTGTTGATGAAAAGCTATTTAAATAATGGATATCAATTTTTCCTGTTGTCTCATAGCGTGCGATATTACGATCTACCACAATCTGGTCAAAATTGATGATATTCATGCCGGCATAATAGATCAGAGATGCAATAAAGTAAAAATGAAATAAAGACAGTCGGTCTAGCCAGATTTTCACAAGGGTGTAGGCAAAGATGACCATTAGGAAAATCATGAACGAATTGACGAGAACTCTTGTAAATGTGAAGCCATATGCATCCTCATACATCGACATGCGCATAAATGCTGATATAAGCAGGACACCGCTTGATAAGACGAGTATGGTTAAGGCGGAACGAATGGCTATTTTCAATTTTCCTTGAACACCCTTTGTAAAAGTAATAACGCCCGTTGTTATGGTCAAGTTAATTAGGGTAACAAATAGGAGCTCAAAAAATCCCCTTCTTGCGTATTCGGCATAAGTGAAGCCGTTATCAAGTGTGCCGCTAAAGAAATATTTAAATTGGACAATAACAAATAAAATATAGACCAAATCCAAAAGCAGCAGCACAGTCAAAGTAATGATTCCATCCATTTGAAGAAGCTTTAATGTGCCTTCTTTCTTTACTATTCGGACATTTTTTTGTATAAGAACTTGCATAAACCCAAAAAATCCTAATCCATAAATAAGCATGGTAATGACACGGAAGACATATTCTGTCTGAAAGCTAAACAAATTTGGGAGGTTGTTTACAAGCTTTTCAAATTGGGCATCAGCTGAAATCAGCAGGTTAAGAACGACAAATAAGAAAGGAATAGCGATAGCAACACCGATGAGAATTTTTTTCCAAACATCAAACTGCTTTGGGTTGCTGCTACGATTTAATTTTTTGGCAATATAGCTAATGAAAATACCCGCATAGCGAATTCCCTGTCCAAATCTTAAAGCAGTGTAAAGAATGAAAAATGGCTTATTCCACTCAATCTTTTTGGGTGATGTAATTAATGCTAAATGAAAGATAACAAGGGATGGAATCACAAGTATATTCAGAGCATAAAAAAGAACGGTGTCATTTAAATAGTAGCCTGCAGCCAAAAGCCAAATTGAAATTAATATAAGATACCCTACTCGCTGATGTGAAAACGAAAATGAATGAAAGCGCCAAAAGAATATAGTATAGAAAACAGCAATAAAAACAAAATAGGAGACACCGATTTGGCCCCTGAAAAATGCTTCTTCAGCAAGTACCCCTGCAAATAGGCATAGAAGAAAAAACAACCAGTCTACCTTTTCTATTTTCAATTCCATGATAAAAACCTCCAAAAGCATATAGTTTTTCTATATATATAGAATTTCTATGTATATGATTAAAAAAAAGCTTATACAGAAGCTTTTTTGCCCCACCTGTAACTAATTAGACAAATGGGATATAAAAGAATGGTGAAAAGGATGCAGAAAACGATAAACGTCTCAGTCAGCAGCGGACTAAACCATTCATGAGGAATGATTTTGAATACCGTTAATATCATTAAGAGAATATTTGGCAGCAATGCTAACAGGAATGTTCCTTTCATTAGCTTTCTGCCTTTATGTCCAAATCCTCTCCCAATTTCATAGCCTAGCAGCGCCCAAAAGAATAAATAAATCAGTGCAATGATGATTGGAAATGAAGTTAATTGAGCCCATAGATTAGAAAGCCAACGCCAATCAAGGAGATTATGTGCGATAGTGAGGATCGCTCCTCCTGTAAACAAACATATATTTACTGCAAGGAATAGCCATTTCATTTTACTAGGAGTAACAGACAGCTCTTCTTTCCACATTTCAGCTATCTCTTTCGGTGATCCGAATCTTGAATAAACCTGTTGCCGTAGCTCTGATTCGTTTTCTACTTTGTATAGCGATACAAGAAGATCATCAAGATGCGCATCATAATCGTTCAATATCGATTCTTTATCTGGATGTTCGACAAGTCTCTGCGCTAGCTCCGCTAAAAACTCATTCTTCAGCCGTTCCATGTTTTTTTCTCCCTATCAGCTTGTTCATCACTGATACAAAGTCATTCCATTCCCGTGTCTTTTCAAGAAGCATGTCCTTGCCTGCATTGGTTATGCAATAATACTTTCTTGCCGGTCCTTTCTCTTGTTCCTGCCAATAGCATTCAATGTATTCCTGTTTTTCGAGTTTATGAAGCGCTGGATAGAGCGTACCCTCTTTCACAGAAAATTCGTTTCCGCTTCGTTTCTCTAGCTCTTTTACAAGTTCATAGCCATACATGTCCCGCTCCTCTAACAGTTGGAGCAATAAGAGCGATGTACTTCCTTTTACCAATTCACGATTAAACATATTTTCACCTACCTAGTTTTTTTAGGTATATAGAGATTCTACACTTGTGTGATGAAATTGTAAAGGGAATTTAATCCTTTTTGAAATAGCTGCCTTAATAAATGCTTGGATGTAGAAATAAGCCACCTAACATTATAGGCAGCTTATTTCAAAAGTTCTATCACTCTTGATTTAATCTTTTACTCGCAATATTAAACTTGATGTCTGCTGTGTTATTGATGAATGCACGATCATGGGATACGAAAATAATCGTTCCTTTATATGCAGCGATAAACTTTTCTAGTGCCTCAATGGTAGGTACGTCTAAAAAATTGGTCGGTTCGTCTAGCAATAATATATTGTATTTTCCTAAAAACAGATAACAAAGCTGGAGGCGTATCGCTTCTCCACCACTTAATGATATCACCCTTTTTCGTATGTCTGTACCAGTAAAATGCATTGCATGTAATACACTTCTTAAAAAACCTTCATCATAGTCTGAGCGACTTTTCAAAAATTGAAGAACTGTTTCGTCACTTGAGAATTGATAGCTCATTTGGCGGAACCAGCCAATCTTGGCTTTAGGAGAAATTGTAATTCCTGCTGTCTGATTCGCAATATGGTGAAGCAGCGTACTCTTTCCACTACCATTTCGTCCAGTAATCGCAATATTTTTACCGAGAGGCAGTTGGAAACTCACCTCTTCCAGTAACACTTTATTCCCCACTTGAAGAGTGAACTGGTCTGCCATTATCGGAAACTTATTATGCAATTCTAATGTTTCAGACTGACGAAAAATGATTTTTCTTTCCTCTTGTACTACATCAACTTCTTGAAGTTTCTCCATTCGATGTTCAATCGCTTTCGCTGCACGCTGAACTGCCTTTTGGATTGTTCCTTTAGATTTCGTCATAAACATCTTGTTCGGTTTTGCATTCGCTTCTTTCTTGGACATACTTCCTGCTTGAGCAATTTTTTCAGCCTTTTTCATTTTTTCTTGGGCTGCTTTTTCAAGTCGGTTCTTTTCCCTCATATATTGTTCATGCGCTTGTCTTTGCTGTTGACGCTCTAATCGCTTTTGCTCCATATATTCACTGTAATTTCCAGTATAAACATTCACCTTTTCATCTTCTATTTCCCAAATTGTGGTGACGAGTTTATCTAATACGCTGCGATCATGACTAATTAACACAAGTGCACCATAGTAATACGCTAGCTCTTCAACTAGAAATGAAATCCCTTCTTGATCCAAGTGAGTTGTTGGCTCGTCGATTAGCAAAGCTTCATAGTAGTGAGTAAACAATTGGGCTAGCTTTAGCCTTGTTTGCTCCCCGCCGCTTAATTGTTTTGAATGTTTCGGAACTGCTAGTTTTCCTAGCAAGGATAAATCTGCTTCTACTTTTGCTGGAGCTTCAAGCTGTTCGAAGAATCCACAATCAATGTAACGATTCACTCTTCCACTCGTTGGCGATATTTTTCCAGCTAATAACTTGATTAACGTACTCTTCCCAGCACCATTTTTGCCTACAACGCCAATGCGGTCAAATTGATGGACTGCTAATCTGTCAATCTTCAATATTTCTTTATCTAAATAAGTTACTTCAACATTTTCTATTTCAAAACATATTTGTTCCATTTTCGCTACCTCCGAAATTTTTTGGATTTCGTATCGATAGCTAGGATCGATACGAGCTTCTATTGCACGCCCGTATCAATGAAACAATAAATATTGCATCTCTTTCCTCTCCTTCATCTTTAAAATAAAAAACCACAGACGTCTGCCTGTGGTTTTTGAGTAAGAGGATTTAGTCTTTCCTTTACATAATATAAAAGAAAAAATTTTAAAAAAAAGGCAGAACGATCCGCCTTTCTTCATATACATAAATATATTTGAAATGAAGATCATTAAAAAAGGACAGACTAATCCCATTTACTCTGCATTCACTAACAGAGCTCCTGAACGTATTCAATTACAGGTTCAAAGATTGGAAACGTAGTCTCATTGCGTGTGTCATTTTTTAATAATCCTCCCTTATGATTTAAAATTACAATTATATTATATAGTCGTTTTACTAATTTGTCAAAAAAATCCTTGGGGAAGCAAATTAATTATCAGTAAATCCTTTCATTATTGCCTAACCTAAATATGAATATTATTTATTTCATTTACTAATATTTGCAATGCATCCCCCTGAAAAGAGGTTTTCATTTTTTCACGATAAAAACTCCTGTTTTTGTTCATTGAATTTAAACTATCTATTAATGATTTTTGATTTAATCTATCTTCTTCTAATGTAAGTGAAAAGCCTTTTTTCTCGAACGCTTTTGCATTTAAAATTTGATCCCCTCTACTTTGATGCATCCCTAAAGGTATGATTATCATGGGAATATGTAGTGCTAAAAATTCAAAAATAGCATTTGAACCACCCCTTGTAATGACAATATCAGTAGCAGCTAAAATATCTGGCAATTCATCTTGCACATATTCAAATTGTATATATCTGGAATTGGTTGTAATCGTACCATCAAGATTATTCTTTCCGCAAATATGGACAATTTGATAATTTGCTGTTAGCTGATTTAAAGATTCTCTAACTACCTCATTGATTCTTTTTGCTCCTAAACTTCCGCCCATGATCGTTAAAATCGGTAAATGATTAGTATAGCCAAGAAGCTTTCTCCCTTTGTCAGCCGTCCCGTTTACTATTTCTTTTCTAATCGGAGATCCGATGGCAAACGTTTTATGTGCTGGAAAATAATGCTTTGTCTCATCAAAAGAAGTAAATATCTTTGTTGCAAATCTTTGAGAGATTTTGTTTGCCAATCCAGGAGTCTTATCACTTTCATGAATATAAATAGGTATTTTTAGAGTTTTCGCAGCTAAAATAACTGGTACAGAAACAAATCCGCCTTTAGAAAAAACTAAACTTGGTTTTAACTTTTTTAAGATCGATCTTGCTTCAAAACATCCCTTCATTACTCTAAAAATATCAATCAAATTTTCTTTGTCTGCGTACCTTCTTAACTTTCCACTATGAATTCCAAAGTAAGGAATATTCAAGCGTTGAATTAATTCTTTTTCTATCCCTTTTTTTGAACCGATATAATGGATATCCCAATCCTTATTCATTTCACTTATTATGGCAATGTTTGGAGTTACATGACCAGCCGAACCGCCTCCAGTAAATACAATTGTTTTATTCACTAGTTGACCTCCGTATTTGTCATTTATTCATAACTTTAATATATTTGTATGAATTTTAAGTTCTTATACTAATTCATTTTAGAATCCTTCATTTTTCCCCAATGAAAAACCAGCAAACAAACGTCCGCCATATGGTTTCAAGATAGAATCGACTAATTGAATAACTTGCCTCTTGTCACCATTCTTATAAAAAACATCAAAAGCCTCTACAAATTCTTCTGTGAACTCTTCATCATAATGTTTTAAAGAGCGTACGATCCACTTTGATGCACCAATCCATTGGACATTTATTCTTAAAATGAATTCACTTACTAATCCAGCAAGAGTATTTGCAATAAAGAGTTCTTCTGCCCTATTCGAACATCCAATAAAATCATCTAATGCGTCTGTTATAAAATAGCGCTTTGTTTTTATCGTTTCTACTGACCATTTTTCTGGTCCATTTTCTAACAAGTCATGTGCCTCTTTTTTAATAGATTCTACAATACCATCATCTTTTAGAATAATTCCTTCTGAAACCATCCTTGGCAAAGAGGGTCTCGCTCGTTTCCGATCACTTTCAAAAAATAATTTATAGGAGGTTAAGTCATGTACAAAAACCTCTATTGACCAACCTATGTCTATTAACGATTCCCTATAAAATGCACAAATATTTTTATCAAAAATTATTATATCAAGGTCTGATGTTTCTGTTGCTTCTCCACGAACGACGCTTCCTGCTAATAAAGCCCCTTGACAATTAGGAAAATGTTTATTGATAAATTGATGTGCGGCTTCAATGGGAGGTAATTTATTTTGAGTACACATTCTATTCACCCCTGATAAATTAATTAGATTGTTACTGTTCTCCCTCAAATAATGATTAAATATTATTATAGAAGTGAAATGAATCCACTCTTTATTCTTTCATAAATCATAAAAATAGATTATACTTCTAACTAACATATTCCAATTGGAGGAATTTCTTATGACTGAAAACAATCAATCTGAAGCACCAAAAAAGAAAGTAAGCCTGCAAGAGGCAATGAAAAAGCAGCTTGAAAACAAAAAAAACCAGAATTCATCTAGTAAAGGAAAAGCAAATGTTGACCTTTCAGCAAAGAAGATGAAAAGCCAGCAAACGAAGAAACCAAGTAATACCCGCAGAAAAATGGGCAGCTAATGAATGGGAATAATCGTAAAGATATATCACCAGGGGTAACAGTTGACATTATTTTAAAAGCGGATCAAAGAACTGGAAAGCTTACAAGAGGAGTCGTTAAAGACATCCTCACGAACTCTGGAACACACCCGCACGGAATCAAAGTTAGACTAACAGACGGGCAAGTTGGAAGAATCCAGCACATCCATTCTAAATAAGAAAACAAAGAGCATTCATGGGTATTCCTAGAATGCTTTTTTATTTACATGTATTCACCTTCGATTTTTTTAAAAAGCCCCTCAATTTATTCCGTATTTTTGTTTGCCATTTTATCTATTGATAATTTTTAAATTTATACTTAATGTGTTGCAAAATTATTTAGTTTACCTTCTGCTTCAAGTAAAGCAGCTGCAAGTTGATTATTATGGCTTACATATTCTCTCCTAAAATAAAGACTTCGTATAAAATTCTTGCTGTTTATTTGAGCAATCATTTGATCGCGGTTTCTCGTCCAATCAGCGCAGTCTGCCAAGGAGATTAACCAGTCAGTGATTTTCTCATTAGGAATCAGGTTTTTGACAATCATTGTATCCACAATACTTGCAATCCGTTCATCCTCCTCATCACAGAAAATGTAGATGCCATTATGAAGCATCCCTTTTATCACATCTAATACCTCAAGTTGCAAAGACATATCGCTTTCAGGGCATTGTATGAGCTCTTCTAGAGCATCAGCACCGTGGGCTGCACTATGAGCCCAGCCTTCCACAGGTAAATAGCCGCGTAAATCTTTCTCCTCTTTATAAAAGCGAAGCAATGCATTCTTAACTGCTTGGAAATCAGAAAACGCCAAGAAAGGCTGTTTCAAGTGGCGGTGTAATATTAGAGCAATGGGCAAGACAGAAAAAGCTCTTGTTAAAACTGTCAGGTCACCTGCATTGCCGAGATGATATAACAAATGCTGCTTATCGATTAAAATAGACAAGAGATTTCGCAGTTCCTCATCTGTAAATTTATTCATTTCAAAAATCCACTTTTGGAAAGTTGTATAGATAAGATCATCACGCAGCTCAGGCTGAGGATCACCAATATATTGCAGCATCTGTGTAACGAAATCCTGTACTTCCTCCCCTTCCTGCAGCTGATAATGTTCCTTCTGAATTCTTATAAGATCCTGCATTAATTTTGTTTTAGTATTATGCATTTTTCCATCCCCTTGATATTAATGGCCAATAAATATTGTCAATTTAAGTAAAATTATAACCCATTTCACAAATGTATTTCTATAACAATATAGAATATATAGAATTATCTGAATTAAACCCTTTGATATGTATGATAATCACAGATTTTTTTTAAAAAAAGAACCAAATGCTGCGTTCTATTTTTCCTTTCACTATTTATCTATAATTTTAAGAAGCTCTCGAATATCGGTACGTTGCCGAGCAGCAGGTACATATTCAGGATAGCCAATCATCAATGTCGCCACTATTTTCTCGCCAGGAGTTACACCTATTTCCTCCCTGAACGTTGGATCGTAAATCCAATCATTCGTACGCCAAATCATACCGATTCCTCTTTGCCATGCCGCAAGTTGAAAATTTTGAATGAGTGAGGAGACAGCTCCATAATCTTCATCCCACCTTCTTTGGCGGGGATCTTCGGGCATGATGACTACCAAATGCACGGGAATATCTCTAAAATATTGTGCTTTTTTCTTCACTCTTTCCGAGATCTCGCCATCAACTTTTGGCTGTGAATGAATGTAGGCTTGTATAAATTTTTCTTTCCCCTCACCTACGTATAATTGAAATTTCCAAGGCTCTGTTAACTTGTGGTTGGGCGCCCACTTGGCCACATTCAGCAACTCAATGATCTCCTCAGGACTGATTGAATCCTTTTTAAAGGATGTAATTGTTCTACGATTTATAATGTTTTGTTCGACAGCATTTATTCCTTCTTGATTACTCATTCTGGAAATCCCCCTTTCTTAGCTCTTGTAAAATAGTAAGTATGTAACTTATCGTTCAATTTGAAAATCATTCTCAATTACATCCCTTTTAGTATAACATAACTGTAAATAATTGCCTAGTATTACACTCAATGATGATCCATATTAAATATAAACTTTATTCCAAGATAGTTAACCTAAAACAACAGGAAGAAGTTTCCATGATGAATATCTCCTTAGAACAACTACTTCGTTAGCCTTACTAGTTCTTTATAACAAAGGATTCTTTAAAGCAATATGATTTTGAATATAGTACGTTTTATATTTTCTGAATTTTAAGAAAAAAGGAGCATACCTAATATAAATTAGAGTAGGTAGATAATTGCAACAACTTTTCTGTATTGTAATTTCACAAATGTTGCATCAATAATCATAAAAAAAAAGAACCCAATAGCTGAGTTCTAATTTTGTTAACTTATTGTTAATCCGCAATATACTGCCCAATATAGCTTAACTGATCTGCTTGGATGGAATCTGTCACCCCATCTAAGATCTTTCTGACATCGTTAATTGTATCTGATAAGGCTACAGATTCCCCCTTTTGTCCTGTAAAGGCTTCTGCGACATAGAATGGCTGTGTTAAATAGGCTTCCAGCCGTTCGCCACGTTTAAATGTTTGGATTTCAGCTCCTGGGAGATGCTCCAATCCTCGTACATTTACTAATGATCGGAGCTCTCGGTATCGACGTAGTAGTTTTTGTGCGCGTTGTTGAGTGGTGAGGTGATTTTGATCTAGATGGGCTCCTTCTAAAACGGAAGAGGTTGAATGAATTGGGTTGACTGCTGGAAATTTATGTCTTGCAGATAAATCAGCATCAAATTGCCATAATGTTTCAAGTGGACCATATGGCAGGTCTTCATCAACCGCTTCTCCAGTTAAATCGACTAAAAAAGTGGTGACTGTCGTGATCCCTATACCCTGTAATCGTTCTTGAAGGTCGTAAATTTCCCCAGTTACAACATTTCTTCGATCTGCAGCAAATGCAATTTCTGATGTTTTTCCCTTCACAGCTATTTCTTCATATACCTCATTGATTGTATGAGCGATGAAGTCAGTATTTTCTGTTACATCATTTAATTCAGGATAGTTTCCATTTGGAATGAGCAAAATGGTTGTAAAGTCATCCTTTTTTAAGCGGAAGAATAACTCCGACAGTAGAACAAGCTGACCCATTCCATGGCGAGCAACTAACCCAATTGTACCTCCTTTAGCAAGTGGTGCAAATAAATCCAATGTTTTAATTTTCGTCTCAATCATCTCAATCTTCTCCCCTCTTATGATCAACTCATCCAAACTACACTCTGCCAAGGAAGCAAGTGCAACTAATGTGCGAACCTCTGAACGTCCGACAGGGATCTTACCCGTACAAAGATTAGAAACGGTAGCAGGTCTTAGACCTACAGATTTCGCAGCAGTTGTTAAATTAGGAACTCTTCTTCGTAATAGTGAAACATTTAATCTCAGAACTTCCAAGATTTACACCTCCTCTTACTTTCAAGAGTAAATTATTTTCTGTTAAAACGCAATAAATTTTACTCTTTAGCGTAATTTTTTTTCGATTTAAATTCAGTTTTTTATATTTTAATAAATATAATCTTTAATAGTTCAAGACAAAGAATGGAAAATGGTTTGTAACTCTTTGAGAAGGTAACATATGAAAAAATTTTGGTAGGTAAGAAATAGATGAGAGCGGCATCAGAGAGTGCAGATGATTCCCCTTTGCAAAAAAAACCAATGCGAGAGAGCATCAGAGAGTGCAAAATAACCTTTTATCAGAAACTAAAAGAAAGCAGGAATCATATCATACCAATGATTCCCGCAATCAATAAAACACAAATAATATACCTCCCTACAGTACCTTCTTATCTTTTTGTTCTCCAAGCTGCATTTGTTCCAGCTCAAGCCTCATTTTTTGCGTTTCAATTAGATAGTTTTGATGCTTTAACCTTTCCAGTTCTAATTCATCTTGGATCATTTTATGCTTGATTTTTGACTGTTTTTGAAAGTGATCGGTTACGATGGCGATGATTGGAATAGAAAAAACCATAACAATAGCAATGGCTCCTGTCATATTATCCCTCCTGACATAATATCTGCTATACTAATATATTACACAAAGAGTTACCGGAATCCTATGTTGGTTTTGATTTTATTTCATTATCTAAATAAACTAAATTGATTACTTGATGCTCCAGACTTCTCTCCTCATTACTCTTTTTCTAATTAGACGACGCAATGAGCATACTGCCCAATTTTATAAAAAGGGGATTGTCTCTTTTCATAGACATCAAAACTCTTTCTAATCTATATCTAATTTTGTACTTAATTTTAGCCTATTGCATTGGTAAAACACTTAGACTTTCACTTCCAATCATTCAGTCAAGTTCCTTAATTTAGGTACATGAATATAATGTCCTGAAATTTAATATTCAGGAGATGATTTGAAATTGGACAATATGAGCAACATGAACCCAGATACTCTTTGCCAGGAATTTGCGGAAATTTTGGGGGCTACACCTTCTGTTATTAATGGCGTATGTACTGCGACAAGATCCCGGACAAATATTCACCCTGTTGTATTAGGCCGGAGAGCTGAATCCTTTATGTTTGTTCCACAGGCATATTCTTTTGAGAACCTAGATCAGAATGGAAAGGCATTATGTCTTGGTGAGACTGTTCTCCTTCAAGAAGAAGTTAACCCATTTATGACTATTTTGCGTAAAGAGGGAATCATTGTAACTGCCCTTCACAATCACTGGCTTTTTGATATTCCCCGGCTAATGTACATGCATTTCGAATCTATTGATGAACCTTTGGCTTTTGCTCGAAAAGTAAGAAGAGCATTAGACGTATTAATCACGCGCAATGTTGGAAGTTCTCGCAGAGTTCAAAAAGCATCAAACAGACGAGGAGAAGAACTATGTGAAGAGTTCAATAGAATTTTGGAAGGTAGCATGCATACATTTGAAGATGGGATTTGCATAGTGATGAAATCGCGGACAAATATTATGCCTCGAGTGCTTGGAAGGCGTGGTAGATCATTTTTATTGATTCCACAAATGTTTGCCTTTGAATCTTTAACAGCGGACGGCAGAGCACTATGCAGTGGAGAAACGGTGATTCTACAAGAAGAGATAAATCCATTCATTAGCGAGCTTCGCGAACATAATATTATTGTGACAGCCTTTCATAATCATTGGCTTTTTGATGACCCAAGACTGATGTATATTCATTTTGAAAAAATTGAAAATCCAATTCGCTTTGCAAATGATGTAGAGGATGCTATGAAGGTACTCACAACAAGAAAGATAACACCTAATTCTAAATAAAAGGTAAACCTTACTGTTTTTGCAAATTCCTTAGAGGGATAATTCCAAGCATAGCTTAGGATTTCTAACTATTTAAAACGATGCAAGGATCATACCTGGCTCATTTTTATAAAAGAGGATGTTATCTATATTCATAGACAACATCCTTTTTCATTATAAATGCTTTATAAATAATCGAATGACATCTGCACCGCCAATAAAAGTTCCGAGTGAACTACCGATATTTGCCAGCACAACAACAAGGAGTACTCGAGTTACTTTATTTTTCCAAAATCCTTTGAAACTAAAAACGTCCTCAGATAGCGTCTCAAAATCTTTTACACTTGGTCTACGGAAGTAGGCTTGTACAGTTCCAGCAAACCAACCTGCAGCAGTGATTGGATCTAATGCAGTGATTGGGGCAGCAATAAAGGCTGTTACAATTGCTAACGGGTGTCCGAAGGCGATGGCTGTTCCAAGTGCGGCGAAAGCTCCATGCCAGAGCACCCAGCTCAATGTTTGCTGCATACCTGCAGATGGGTTTGTATAGAAGGTATAAGCGATAATGGAAATAATAAAGATCGGAATGAGCCATCCGATAATTTTTGGAACTTTCGATTTAGGTGGTACTTCGTTTAAGCGGGTTAAATCATGTTCTTTTTTGATTTCTTTTGTAATACCGGGAACGTGTGCGGCACCTAATACTGCAACAACTTTTTCTCCAGGAGCGTTTTTGATTTTCTCAGCTAAATACTGGTCTCGCTCATCAATTAAAGGAGTCTTTAATTTCGGAAATGTTTCAGTGAATTCATTTAAAATGGCATTGATTGTGTCCTGTTCCTTTATCTTCTCCAGTTCTTCTTCTGAGATACTTTCTTTACTGAATATACTAGCTATTACTTGTGTTAATAGCATTGCTTTTCCTTTTAATCCAATTCCTCCCCAAATGCGAGAAAAGGTAATCTGGATATTTCGGTCAGCGAGAACGAGTTCAGCACCCGTTTCCTTCGCTGATTCAATCCCTTGAATCATTTCTTGACCTGCATTTATGCCAAACTGCTTGGCCATACGGTTCTGGAAGGAAGAAATAGCGAGATTCATTAAAAGCAAGGAGGCTTTTTTTTCTTTAATCACCTGAAAGATATCCATTTCCTTCCATTTATTCCCATCAATAATGGATTTATATCTTTGTTCATCTAATTCAATACAAATAGCATCTGGCTGTTCTGCCTCGATTACCTCTTTAACTAATTCCGCGCTGTGCTTAGACACGTGTGCAGTTCCAATTAATATGTATTCTTTATTTTCTATGTGCAATCTAGTTATATTTTCATTTCCAACAGACATATATTCCCTTCCTTTTATCAATAATTAACTAGTTTCAATTAAGGAATGCTTATCATTCAATTCTAACATTTACTTAATATAGTATAACAGGATTTTCAGCTTCCTGAAATGATTTGCTAATAGAGGACGTTAATTATGCTGTATTATTCCATAACTACCTATCAACAGCAAAAAATGATACTATTGTTCATTTAAAAAACAAGAGGTGCAAATTGCACCTCTTGTTAACATTGTAGTAGAAGATTCCCTATTCATTGCTTGGTCTTGTAACTTGATTCGTAATGTTCACATTCCAAGAAATGATTGTAGTACTATCCCTTACATGGTTAACCTGAATTTTTTGAAGGAGCAGCTTTATGCTCACTTCATCTTCAGAACTTGAAAACATCTTATATATTTCTTTTGGATTTGAAAAGGGTTCATTAGGACATTCAATAAGTCCATCGGTTGTTAAAAATATACGGTTTGATCCTTTTCTTAGTTCTCTTTTGCCACTGCTGTAGCAAGGAACTGTTTGTTCAAACGTGTTGACTTGTCCAACCCATTCAAAGAATTGCCGTTGGTTCATTTGGTATTGACCAAGAGAAGCAAGTTCTGGGTGAAAGATATATGAGGAACAGTCACCTACTGAAAGCCACCAAACATATTTATTTTTTCGAGCGACAATTAAACAGGCAGTTTCTCCATTAACTTTCCGACAAGAAGAAAGAAACTCTTCTCCTTGAAATAGATCCAAGACTATTTCTTCAAGTCTTTTAAAACATTGGTTAATCGGCATTGATAATATAGTTACAATTTCTGTTTTTTTTACTATAAATGTATCAATTACTATTTCTGCGCTTTCTGCGGAATGATGTGCATCCAAAATGATAGCAAATTCCCACTCCCTCTTATCGTCTACCCATATCAAACAGCCATCTTCATTTTTATCCTGTCCTGCTGTTGAATTTCCTCCAAAACGTCCAATGGTTATCTGATTAATTCTTTGAACATCTATCTTATCAACAAAATTTTCCTCACAACCAATCCATGTGAATTCTTTCATTGAATTACTCATTTGAATTGTTCTCTAGGTGTGTTTTTATACGAGTGCAAAGTTCAATAACAGCGTTATTGTCACCCATTGGCGCATCCTCCCAATCATATACTTCCCATGGACCCCAAAATTCTTTTGGCGTATTTGGATATCGTGCCATTAGGTGAAGATGAAGGTGCGGAACCGAGTTCCCTAAAACAACAGCATATACGTGTTCTGCTTTTTCAGACTCTACTAGAGCTTTACTAACCTTAGCCATGATTAACCCAAATGCTTTAGCTTCTTCTGCTGTCATATCACCAAGCGTTGGTGCATGTCTTTTTAAGTCTATCATAATATGCCCTAAGTAATTAGGTTTTCCTTTCCTATCAATATGACCAACATAAACATACTCATTTTCATAGATTATTACGCCATCAGTTTTTATAGCTCCACTATGTTTATGACAAATAAAACAATCATTCATAATTAATCTTCTCCCTTTTTAAATATTCTTAAAATTATAATATATAAACACATAGATTGGTATAATTTCCTAAATTTATTTTATTTTCCTACTAAAAAAACACCCCATATGGGGGTGTCATATACAGCAGTGCGCTGTGTTTTAAGCCAAATTTAAAACTCAATTTATAAGAAATTTATACTTTAAATCGTGATACCATTGATTGCAAGTCCTCTGCTAATTTAGATAATGATGCAGTTGCATATGAGATTTCTTCCATTGTGGCAAGCTGCTCTTCTGTAGAGGAAGCAATGTTTTCTGTACTTGCTGCAGTTTCTTTCGTTCCTTCAGTAATTCCTTCAATTGAATGCTGTACCAATTCAAAACCAGCAGTAATTTGCTGTGAGGTCGCAGCCACTCCTTGAATTTGTGATGTAACCTTTTCAATTGAATCAAGAATTTCTTTAAAATTAGAAACCGTTTCTTTAGATATATTAATACCTGAGGCGACATTTTCCTTCACCTGAATAATGTTGCTAACCGTATCAGCCGATTCACTTTGTATCGTTGCAACTAGATGATGGATTTTATTGACTGAAAGATTCGTTTCGTCTGCCAGTTTTCTCACTTCATTTGCCACTACAGCAAATCCTTTTCCGTGTTCACCTGCTCTTGCTGCTTCGATTGCTGCATTTAGTGCAAGCAAATTGGTTTGACTGGAAATATCAGTAATTAAAGATGAAATCTCTTTAATTTCTTGAACACTTGATACTAAGGAGTTTACACCTTCACCAGCCAAGTCTACAGACTGATGAATAGACTCCATTTGCTCCACAACCTTTTTAACAGATTCTGAGCCACTTTCAGCCTGAATTTTCATAGCTGAGGATACCTCTGCCACATTTGCAGTGTTTCCTGTCACTTCTACTAAGTTTTGCAGTGATTGATTAACTGCTTGTAAACTATTCTCCATCATATCACTTTGCTGTGTGTTACTGTCTGCAATTGTTTGCATTGATGCAGATACTAGCTCGGTGGTTGCCTTGGATTGTTCTGCACTTGCTGTCAATTCCTCTGATGATGCTGCAACTTGCTCGGATGAACTGCCAACTTGTTTAATGATTTCTCTCAATGATTCAACGAATAAATTAAACGATTGTGCTAATTGTCCAAACTCATTTTCCCCTTTGATTTTTACACGTTTCGTTAAGTCAGCCTCTCCTTTAGCAATTTCTTCTAATTGCTTGTTAATCTGTCCAAGGGGGATCAGGATCGATCTTAATAGGTAAAAGCCTAACACAATGCCGATGATAGTGGCAATGATTGAGGAGGAAAGAAGCGCTGTTTTACTCCATTTCCCTTCCTTTTTTATCATATTACTAAGACTATTTACATCTTTCTCTAGAACATCAACAAGTTTGTTGACCGCGGGATCTAATACCTCTTTCCTTAATGCTCTCTCCTCACCAAAATGTAAACTTCTAGCTTCTGAAGGATTGTCGCGGAAAGTTCTGATGACCTGCTGATTCAATTGCCAAAATTCATTGAAGCTCTTTTCAAGTGAGGCAAGATCTTTTTTATATTGATCTTCTTTAATTAAGCTTCCAATATCTTTAAGCATTTTCTTAATTTCATTCGCCTTATTGTGCATTCCATGAGAATATTGTTCATCCCCTGTAATGATAAATGCTCTTTCATCATTTGAAAGACCAGTCAGACGGTATTGAACTTTTACTATCCCTTTTTGAACTTCCATTTTATTTTTTAATAACTGATTTTGATCAATGGTTGAATTGATAATAGATATAGAAAACAAACCTAGAGCAATTATCGTTAATATTAATATGGATATGGTAGAGATTAAACTCGTTTTAATTTTCAACTTTCCGTCACTCCCATTTGGTGTTAAATAATTGAATTGTTGTTTAGCTTTAGGCAGTTTATACAATTATTAATCGCACTTTATTATATCGGTAAAGTGATGGAAAGTTTTAATACATAATGTTCAGTCCAATAAAAATTTATTATGATACGATTTTTAATCCAATCGCAGCTCCTAACACCATCGTAATAAAAAGCAGACGTTTCCAGTCTTTAGGTTCCCCATAAAGAACCATTCCTAAGATGGCTCCTCCTGATGCCCCAATTCCTGTCCAGATCGCATAAGCCGTTCCCATCGGCAATTTTCCCATGGCAAATGCAAGAAATAAAAAGCTCAATCCGAAACCAGCAAGCATGAAAAGAAGTGATTGCCAGTTGCGATTCTTGTGTAAACTGTTGATCATCGCTACACCGATCATTTCAAAGATGCCCGCAAGTACTAGATACATCCAGCTCATTCTGTTTCCCCTCCCTCAAGTTGTTCATCTTTCGTTACAAGCTTCAGACCAACAACACCAATTAATAAAATGGAAACGAGGATAATTTTAGATATCTTTAATGGTTCATGAAAGAATATAATATCCGAAAGTACCGTTCCAGCTGTACCCATTCCAACGAATACGGCATAAACCGTTCCAACTGGAAGTTTTTTCCCAGCCATAATCATTAAATAAAAGCTAACAATGATCGATATCACTGTCCCTGTCCATGTCCATAGGTCGTCAGCGTGCTTCAAGCCAATCACCCAGAATACTTCAAAAAATGCTGCAATAAAAACTTTAACCCAGTTCATTCTTGTTCCTCCAAATCATCCTTTAATCAAAAAAAAGCCAAAGAGATCTGTATAAACAGTCATCTCCCAGGCTTTTATCCTTCCGTGGCACAACAAACGCTGTGAGTTTTCTCTCGGACCAGTCCAAATAAATTTGCGGAACCCTAGAAAACATTCTTATTCAATTCATATTATTTTTAACATAGGTAAAACATCGTGGCAAACAACAAAATCTGTAAATTTCTTTATAAATGCTTAATGATTCTTTAATTATCTCTTACTTACTGTCCCTTTAGAGATTTTTTTAATATTCAGGCCATATAAAGAAATAATATAAATAAGAATTCCTAAAGAGCTGCATATTAAAACAATTAAAAATGTCCCTACATATTGACTTAAAGACTTTTCCAGTATATTAACAAAAAAAGCCATAATGAAAGTCGAGATAATGACAGTGACAATTCGATATTTGATTTTTATCAGATCCATTCCAATTCTTTTTCGAATGATGATCATGTTAAAAGTAAGTGATACAAGATACCCACAATAAGTTGCTAGGATAAAGCCCTTTTCTAAAAATATTCCAGGCAGCACAAGGTTCAGGATAATTTTAATAAGGATTCCTGAAAAAAGTCCGAGAATTAATATTTTTTGCTGATTTATTGCCTGAAGAATTGATGTAGTCACACCGTAAAAAGCGATCAAAATTGCTGCTGGAGCATAAAATTTCAGCAGCTCACCACCAAGTATTGGCAAGTTCTTTTCTGTAAATAACAAAAGATATAGTGGTTCTGCGAGCACATAAATGCCTGTAGCAGCAGGGATGATAATAAACATAAGAATTAATAAAGATTGACCGATTTGCTCTTTTAACAAACAAAAATTATTCTGAAAAAACGATTTTGTTATATTAGGAATAATCGTTACGCTAAGTCCAGTAGTAATGGAAACGGGAATGAGCACTAGAATTTGTGCGAGTCCAATTACAGAGTTAACATTTTCAGGATCCATCCTGTTATAGCCATTGTTACTTAATACCATATTTATTGAGTACGTATCAATATTTTGATAAAGTGGCAGGCTTAATCCCATGATGACAAATGGTATGGAATATTTGATCATTTCTTTAAAAATAGAAATGACTGATATATCATTGTGTATGACGATCTCATGTCTTGGCTTCAGAAGAAATTTTTTTCTCTTCCGAAAATAAAATAAAAGGACAGCAAGTCCCGCAATTCCGCCAATAAATGCACCAAATGCTGCTACCCCTACAGCATGCTTAATTGATAAATCTAAGAGCTTTAAAGAAACGACCACACCTGCTAAAATAAATAGTACTCTAGATAGCTGTTCGACAACTGTACTGATAGCTGAAGGTCCCATCGATTCATTCCCCTGAAAAAATCCCCGCAAAAGACTCATGGGCGGAATAATTATCAAGGCAAAACTGACAACGCGAATGACATAGGTAATACTCTCTAACGAATTTCCATCATTTTTGCCATCAACAACGATTCCAGCGAGCAGCGGGGCAAGCATATATAATAGTAAGAATGAAGTCATGCCAGTAACGAGCATGAATGCCATACCGGACTTTACTATTTTTCGAACGATGTCCTCCCTTTTAAGCTGTTTGTATTTGGCAGTTAATTTAGAAATGGCTAAAGGAATGCCCATCGTTGAAAGACTTAGCATAATCGTATATGGTCCATATGCATATCTGTATAAGGCATAGCCAGAAGTCCCAACTAATACTGTTAAAGGAACAATATAAATAAATCCAAGAATTTTTGATATAAAGGATGCTGAGGAAAGTAAAAAAGTGCCCTTTAGCAATTTATTTGCCATTTTGTCTACCTATTTCTAATGCTTTTTTCACCGCCCAGCTTTGATGTTCATGAAATAATTTCTTTTGAACCTCGGCAAATTCCATCCATACTAAATGATGGTCGTCTTCAATCGGTTCGCAAAGCTTTTTTCCTAGCTTGCATAAATAAAAATAACCCTGACTCAAATAATCCCTATATTCCTTTGTTGAAAAAAAGTATCTTTCAGCGAATCCAATATACTGTATGATTTCTATTTCCGAGCCTAATTCCTCGATTGCTTCTCTTTTTAAGCATTCGGTGTGTGTTTCCTCCCCCTCTATACCACCGCCAGGAAGAAAGTACTTGTCACAATCTGCTTGGACAACCGCTACCTTCTCATTTGTTTCATTAAATACAACCGCATAGACTGCGGGTCTCTCTATGTACGTATTATTTGGATCCTTCTTGCCAAAAGTACGTATTGGTTCCATAGGCTCCTCCATCAATTTACAAAAAACTTTTAATTCTATTAATAGTTGATATTATTATAGTTTATTATGAAACATTTTACAAAAATAGTCAGGAAGAAATAAAACAGACTCCCGATGGGAGTCTGAAGAATGAAGAACATTATGCACTTTTCTCCTCTGATACTAAATCTTCCTGTTTTCCTTCCGAGCGATCTACAATAACTGCACATACAGCATCGCCGGTAATATTGACAGAGGTTCTGCACATATCAAGTAAACGATCAACCCCGAGGACTAACGCAATTGCCTCAACAGGAAGCCCTACGGATGTCAATACCATCGATAGCATGATAAGCCCAACACCTGGCACACCTGCAGTCCCGATACTAGCCAATGTTGCAGTTAATAAAATCGTAAGCAATTGACTTAAACTCAGATTACTCCCATAAACCTGCGCAATGAATACAGTTGCAACACCTTGCATAATGGCTGTACCATCCATATTGATGGTCGCACCTAGCGGTTGGACAAAACCACTGACACTCTTAGATACATTTAAATTATTTTGTGCTGATTTCATTGAGATAGGTAATGTAGCACTGCTGCTCGACGTGCTGAAAGCAACAATCATAGCAGGAGAAAATCCTTTAAAAAACTTGATTGGATTCATTTTTCCTAAGAAGGAAAGAGCTGATCCATAAACAAGTACCAGTTGAAGAAGAAGAACAAATAATACAACAAACATATATTTGCCCATCGCCATAATCGCATCAAAGCCTTGACCGCCAATTGCCGTAGCAATTAACGCAAAAGCACCAAATGGAGCAAATTTCATAATTACATTAACTAGAAACATTAATACATCATTTGCCTGCTCAATGAGCCGATAGATTCCATTCACCTTTTCACCAAGTCTGGACAAACCATATCCAATAAAAATCGAAAAAACGATGATTTGCAGCATCGATTCCTGAGCCATCGCATTGACAGGGTTTGTTGGTATAATGTTCACAAGTGTATCAATGACAGGTGGTGCTTCTGTTGCCTCATAATCTGCTCCATCTAATTGAAAGTCTCCTGATCCAGGATGAAACAAGTAGCTCATTCCTATTGCCAATATAATAGCTATTGCAGTTGTGATAAGAAAGAAAGAGATGGTCTTCACACCAATTCGCCCTAATTTCTTCGGATCGCTGATTCCTGCAGTCCCAAGAATTAAGGATACAACAACAATTGGTACAACCAGCATTTTAATTAGATTGACGAATATTTTACCTAATGGATATAAAATATACGATTGAACAGTATCATACATACCAGGCAAAGCTAAATTTAGGATTAATCCAACAACGATCCCTAGCCCCATCCCCAAAAGGATCTTTTTCGTTAAAGACATATTTAGCCTCCTTTATATAATATACAGATAATTATAAATATTCTCTTTATTTTAAACAATAGGGCTAATGTTCTAGGGGGTGTAATTTGGAATAAAAGCGAGGCAATCTGCAATCCATAGAGTTATTACTATTCAAATTTAAACAAAAATATTAACTATTGATTCTATTAAACTGACAATAATAATAAAATAGGATAAATCATACATACATAAGAAATACCTTTAATTTCAATAACAGGTTTCCATTTTTAGGAGAAAGGTATTTCCATATATCTCTTCTTATGCGAAAATAGATTTTAGTCATGATACATATCATTAGAATGTAGCTTTGTAAAAGAGAGGTTTTTCCAAATGTATTGGTGTAAAATTGCACGTACTGAAAAAGAGTTTGCCGAAATTGCAAAATTAAACTATGAAACCTTTGTAGAAGAGATTCCACAACACGCCCCAGATCCCAATGGAGTACGTGTGGATCCATTTCATAATGAAAATCAATATATTATTGTTTTAAAAGAGCAAGAGCTTGTTGGAATGATTGCTATTCGTGATCAACGTCCCTTCTCTTTAGATAAGAAGCTTGGTCCTGTTGAAAACCTGTTATCACAGGATGCGTTAACTGGAAAGCTTTGTGAAATCCGTCTTCTTGCTGTTAGGAAAGAGCATCGGAATGGGCGTGTATTCTTTATGCTTACTGGGGCATTATCCGATTATGCTTATAAAAAAGGGTATAGCGCTGCAGTAATATCTGGAACTGTACGCGAATTAAAACTATATGATCAAATGGGATTTGAAGCTTTTGCAGAGCCAGTTGGTTCTGATGATGCGCAATTTATTCCCATGGTTCTAACTAGAGCTCGTTATGAACAGTCTGTTGCTGCAAGATTAAAACAAAAAACGTACTCCTTTTTCCCAGGTCCTGTTCAATTAACGAATGACATTCGTGCTGCCTTGCTGCAAGAGCCTATTTCTCACCGTTCTTATGATTTCTCCATCTCGTTAAAAAGAGTACAGAATCGACTTCTGAAAATGAGTGAGGCTAAATATGTACACGTATTGACAGGCAGTGGTACCCTTGCAAATGAAGCGATGGTTGGGCAAATTAGCCGTCTATCTGGGAAAGGGTTAATTCTTACAAATGGGGCTTTTGGAGAAAGATTACATGCACAAGCAGATCGGTGGAATCTTGAATACGATTTACTATCATATGAATGGGGCGAACCATTTAATGAGGCTCAAATGAATGAAAAGCTTGAAAGTAATAAATATGAATGGCTTCTAATGGCGCATGGTGAAACTTCAACAGGCATGCTTAATAATTTACAATTGATTCAGCAGCTTTGCCGGAAATTTCAGGTCAAACTATGCGTCGATTGTGTGAGTTCATTTGGTTCACTGCCCTTCTCCTTAGCTGATGTATATTTAGCAACAGGAGTTAGCGGGAAAGCGATTGGAACGATGAGCGGGATTGCTGTTGTTTTTTCCAATCATGTGATAGATGTTGACAAGAATTTGCCTTCCTATCTTGATCTAGGGTTATATGCAAATGGAAATATCCCTTTCACCTACTCTTCCCAGCTATTTAAAAGCTTTGAGCAAGCGCTTCATGCATATGAAAATGATGAGCGCTATACACTGTTACAAAGCAGGTATGAGCAACTGCTTGCTGCAGAAAATGAAGAGGAAATGTCGTTTTTAACAACGGAAGGATATCCAATGATTGTCACATTAAAAGGAAATGAAGATGATCAATATATGGCAGAGGATGCAGCCCTATCAGGTTTCGAATTGCATTATAAGAGTGCTTACTTGGCTGAAAGAGGCTGGGTCCAGCTGTCGATTATCCAGCCTGACTTTGAAAAAGCATGGACAAAATTTAGAAAATGGCATTTGATTTATAAAGATTATCAAAAAAAACAGCAACACATTCATAGCTAACAGAAAAGATCCCTCACTTTTAATGAGGGATCTTTTCTGTTAGGCTACCTTAATCACTTTCCCAAATGGAACATGCGGGATGAAATCATCAGGAACGAGCCAAAATAATTCAAAATCGACCGTATTCATCTCATCCGGAATAAAACCAGTCACATCTGTAATATAAAAAAGTGTATCAATTTTTTCTTCATGTGCCCACTCAAGTACGAGTGTGTAAGAAGATTTTCCATGTGTGTAATATTTAATCGTATCACTTTTTATGGGGGTAATGCTTCTTATTTTAAAATCTGCTTGAACTAATAATGTATCAGGTTTTAATTGTTCAAAAAGCTTCACAATATTATTAATCAACATCTTCGGAACTTCATTTGTCGATGTATCTACACATAATGCGACTTTTTTACCTTGCTGCTGCTGCAATAAAGAAAGCATTCTTTTATGCCATTTCAACCGTAATCATCCCCCTTGTTTGAATGAACAAGCCATCTTATTTTGGATGAATAAGAAAAGGTTTATGATTGGATAATTACGAAAAAAAATACTAGTTAGTGTTAAGCTTATCTTAATCAAAAGAAAGAATATTCAGTAAATTGTACTTATATTTCCAAACAGCCTCAGTCACCTTTTATACTCTTTTCTATGTATATATACGGTGCTTTTGTCTCGTGTCCATTCAGCAAGAAATGCTGCTACGAACATAAATATTCCACCTGATGCTAATCCTATTTTGAAATAGCCTAAAATCATAAAACCAATCGAGCCAGCAAGTGTTGCTATTAAAACGACTATTAACCATGTTATGATTTTTTCTTTTCTCTTCCTATCCAAAATAGCTTACCTCCTCCGTTACAATATTTTACTATTTAGTACGGTTATCGCATATGAAAGTTTCATTATCCTTTAAGAAATTTTGCTTTGTTCAATCAACGAAAAAACATGATTCTTATCAAAATCATTATTTATGTTCGTCGGAAGGAGTTGTTTTAACTCTTTTGGACCAGCCCAAAGGTAATCTTCATGTTCAGATGACAATTTTACATCCTTATTTTCACTCTTGCATAAATAAGTTATTATCACCATTTGTCTAAACGGATCTGTTTTAAAAGTAGCCGCATACAAAATATGTTCTATTTTAATTTCTAAACCTACTTCTTCCATTACCTCTCGTTTCAAGGCTGTTTCTAAATCCTCTCCAAATTCAACCTTCCCACCAACAGTCTCCCACGTACCTCCGCTAAAGTGAGCTATTTTGGAGCGTTTAATAATTAATGCTTTCCCCTCATTTACAATAACTGCTTTTACCCCAACCAAAATCTTATTTTCATTTTGCACCGAATTTCCCTCCTTTCCAACACTAACTTCGTTATAGATTCTTTCTATTAAGTTATTGTATGTACGTACACACTTTCCCAATTTTCTTTCTAAGAGACATTTACATATTTGTATTCATATTTTGTAATTTCTTATAAACTACTGCATAGAATGACAGTCGTCACATTTGGTCAAAATAAAGCACTCCCATCTATAAATTTTTTAAATTTTTGTTTAATACAATCTAGCCAACGTATGGAAACTCTAAAGGTATTTGTTTATTTCATCGAATAACAATTGAACACGATTTATATAGTATTCACTTTTTTCTTTGTCATTTAAAAACGAAATAAACAAAATAGAAAGCATTAAAGCTGTATCAAGACGATAAATTGATTGAATTACTTTCTCCGTATTTTTAAGTAATTTTTCGGCGTTATATCCTTTTAGAAACTCTACCTCGTCTAACTCCTGTGTCTCAGATATTCTCATTAACTCCATTATTGGATTCCCGATAAATGCATTATCCCAATCAATTATCGCTTGAATGATTCCGTTTTTTGCAATGATATTTGGTCTTCTAACATCTAGATGCAAGAGGCAATTAGTTATTTTTGAAGTATTTAATATTGCTTCCAATTCACCTGAATCTGGAACGAAAAGATCTGTATAAACTAGTTTTCTTAATGACACTACTCGTTCAGTTATTCTTTCAGAAATAATTTTACTTAATGTTTGTTCTTGCTGATCAATAATTGTTAAGCCATCCGTAGGAAGCTTGTGAATTTTTGATGTTAACTTCCCCACATCAAAAGATGAAATTTCATGATCATCTCCAGTCACAAAATTAGATACTAGAAAGTTGATTTCATTACTAAAATAAAGCTTATGTATCTTTGGAACGGGAATTTGATGTTTATAACAATGCTCTGCTATTCCCGCTTCCTTTTGCAAAGAAATGATTCCGCTTGAATTTTTGTCCATCATCCGTTCTTCCGATCTCCAAGGCGTTCTTACCGCAAGCAACCCTCTTTCTTTATCCTTAATTAAAAATACGGCATTTATAACTCCGCTGCCAATCAACCGAATATCCTTAATTTTCCAGTTCATTTCATGCGTTAGTACATTAGTGATCTTTAGACTTAATTTCTCTAATTCTGTATTTGTTAGCAACATTAGTTTGATTTCCTTTTTTATCTTTTATAGGTATTTTACTTTAGAAATGTAATGTATCTTCTTCAATTCTAACAGATTATGGTATTTCCTGAAATCTTTTCCCATATCGTAAACTTACCTATTATTTAATTATTGCAA
This sequence comes from Cytobacillus solani, assembly GCF_006704205.1. Lineage (NCBI taxonomy): Bacteria > Bacillati > Bacillota > Bacilli > Caryophanales > Bacillaceae > Cytobacillus > Cytobacillus solani. The sequence continues at coordinate 4,310,653 of NZ_CP041305.1, read as the reverse complement.
TATTCTTTCATAAATGAAATGCTACCTTTTGGAAAAAGATATATTAAGGGAATGAATGAGGGAGTGTAAGTTCATGTATAAAAATCACGAAAGAAAATTAACTTGGTTAGTATTTATTGTAGCCATGATTATGGGCTTATCATTTATTGGCCGCGTTTTTGCAGGATAAGAAAAGGAGTTTTTGAAATGGGTAATGAAGAAGCTGTTTTTTTCAGTCGGGTATTAACTGAAATGACTTTGTCCTTCCATATTATATACGCCACAATTGGAGTAGGTATCCCTCTCATGATTATGATGGCTCAATGGGTGGGGATAAAAAAGCATGATGAACATTATATACTATTAGCTAGGAGATGGACGCGAGGCTATGTAATAACAGTAGCTGTTGGTGTTGTTACTGGTACAGCGATCGGCTTACAGCTTTCACTTCTATGGCCAAACTTTATGGAGCTTGCTGGGAATGTAATTGCCCTTCCATTATTTATGGAGACATTTGCCTTTTTCTTTGAAGCGATATTTCTAGGCATTTATCTATACACATGGGATCGATTTGAAAACCAGAAAAAGCATTTGCTGCTCCTTATTCCAGTAGCTCTTGGTGCTTCTTTTTCGGCAATTTTTATAACGATTGTGAATGCATTTATGAATGCACCCCAAGGCTTTGACATAATAGATGGTCATTTAGTAAATATTAAACCTTTGCTAGCTATGTTTAATCCTGCGATGCCTACTAAGGTTGCGCATGTTCTTGTATCTGCATATATGACCTCTGCATTTGTACTTGCATCTATTGCTGCTTTCCGTTTATTGAAAGGGTCCAATCATATTTATCATAAAAAGGCATTATTCTTCACAATGAAAGTTGGGTTAATATTTACCATTGCAACGGTTATCATTGGTGATTTCTCTGGCAAGTATTTAGCTGAATACCAGCCGGAAAAATTAGCTGCAGCTGAATGGCATTTTGAATCGGAGGGAAAGGCTCCTCTTATCCTTTATGGAATCCTAGAAGATGGTGAAGTGAAATATGCTTTCAAAATCCCATTTGCCCTTAGCATATTAGCACACGGAAATCCTAATTCCGAAGTGATTGGACTTAATGACTTTCAAAAGGATGAAACCCCTCCACTCTATATTCACTATTTATTCGATGCAATGATTACAATCGGCATGTTGATGTTAGTATTATCTATCACATACATAGTCGGATTGTGGAAAAAATGGACGTACGTACGTTCCAAATGGTATCGATTGTTGATTGTCATAGGAGGTCCGCTCTCTATTCTTGCGATTGAAGCAGGCTGGTGGCTTGATGAGGTTGGGCGTCAACCGTGGGTTTTACGTGGAATTCTGAAAACAAAGGATGCTGCAACATCAAGTGGTCAAGTTGATACGATGCTTCTTTTGTTCGCAGGATTATACATTATTTTAGGAATAGGCAGTAACATTGTCCTTTCAAGAATGTTTCGGAAAAATACAATAGAACAAGAATTAGCTGATCGAGAATTAGAGGAAGCAGGTGAACTGTATTGACTCTAGAAGTGATCGGAATTTCAGTCCTTTGGTTATTCCTTTTTGGGTATATTATCGTTGCTTCCATTGATTTTGGGGCTGGATTTTTTAATGCCTATAGTCTATATAGAGGAAAACAGCATATTTTAACGAAAATTATTCAACGGTACTTATCCCCTGTTTGGGAGGTTACGAACGTTTTTCTCGTGTTTTTCTTTGTAGGGATTGTCGGATTTTTTCCAAAAACCGCCTATTATTATGGAACAACTTTACTCGTTCCAGTTAGCATTGCGATCATTTTGCTGGCTATTCGGGGATCCTATTACGCCTTTACAACTTATGGTGGTCTTAAACATAAAATATATGTCTTTTTATATGGTGTATCAGGATTGTTTATACCGGCTTCTTTATCCATTGTAATAACTATTTCGGAAGGCGGATTTGTCAATATGGAGCAATCTGGTCCAATTCTCGATTATTTTAAGCTTTTTACGAGTCCATTAAGTTGGAGCATAGTTGTTTTAAGTTTGACAGCCGTATTATATATTTCTGCTGTATTTTTGACATGGTATGCGGATCATGCCAATGACATGGATGCGACCGAACTAATGCGGAAATATGCACTTATTTGGGCTGGCCCTTGTATCCTTACCGCTGCTGGAATTATTGTTGAAATGCATGGACATAATTATGAACATTTTACTCGCTTAATTCAATTATGGTGGTTATTTGCGATCTCGCTCGTATTATTTATTGGAACCGTTATTTTATTATGGAAACGACACAGATACGGGCTGGCATTTGGTCTTTTAACAGGGCAATTTGCACTTGCTTTTTTCGCTTACGGCATTTCTCATTACCCATATTTACTGTATACGTATCTAACGATTTATGACAGTTTTACTAATGAAGCTATGGCAACAGCGCTAATCATTGCTTTCATTGCCGGACTTGCTTTATTAATTCCATCGCTGATCCTTCTTCTCAGATTGTTTTTGTTTAATAAGGAGTATGTACAGGGAAAACAAAGCAATCATCCTTAAAAGGAGAGATTTTATGAGTTATTTTATGATTTTTTATGCACCATTTATTGTTTTATTTCTTTCTATAGCAGCTGCTTTTTGGGTCGTGCCTAAAGATAATTTAGTTGAATAATCTCTAAAAAAATCACCACATCAATTCAGGATGTGGTGATTTCCTTTTATTTTAATACCCGTATTCCGGCACTTATTACCGATCTTTATCGTCGCCTTCTCCCTCATCCTCAGCAAGAATTTCTTGTTCTTCATGAAATTCTACTTCCGTTTGACCAGTAATCTTATCAAATGGAGTATAAAAAGGCGTCACACTTTTCTTCTTTACAAACACTTTATAAAATCCAATTATTACTAATATAACAATAACAGATGGTAATCCTAATGCCATTATATTCATCGGATTCATCAGATTACCTCCCTTAAGGATAATATGAATTATCTAAGCTTCACGCTATAGTATCTTTGGCTCGGTAAAAAATAGATAAATGGATGATTAACTTTTATTCGAATGGAGGCCATTCCTTTCCGAAAAATCCTTCCTTATTCCTTTAGCATAGTTGTGAAAATAGTTGAATTATTTTTAAATTCGATTTTTCTTTTAAATCCAAATTTTTCATACAGATGAATCGCACGGTGATTAAACTTGGCCACTGTTAAACGAATGGTTTTATCTGTATAAGTCTCATTAATATATTGAAGGATATAAGCTAAGAATGTATATCCAAAACCATTTCCTGTTAATTCTGGCTTCATTCCAAGCCCAATATCAATATGATCATCCGAATATGCACCAAATTCATAACCGATTGGTACTTGGGCAGCACTGCCAATACAGAAGAAGCCGATTAATTGGTCATTATCATTAACCACTGCATAATACGTTTGATTAAGTAATTCTCGAATATTATCTGAACATAGGTCATTATTATAAAAATCATAGGGAGCTTCATATTTCCAACTAAGAATTTCCACTGCAAAAAGTTCAGTCATTCTTCTAATATAAAATTGCATCTTAAGACCCTCACAAGCTTATCTAATCCAAATGTATTTGAACGTTACTCTACATAAATTTTCACCTCAACACCTGTTGGCTTATCTTTAAAAAAGGAATCATATTCTACAAAATTGAATGTAAGTCCAGAAGGATTGTCTGGGATTGGAGGGGATACAACGAAATTGTGTGTATAACGGCCAGTAGATCCACCCCCTCCAAAAAAACGACAATCGTATTGCTCTCCTATGTTCATTTCAAAGGAATGGCGATGGTGTATATCTTCATGAGAATCATTTGAGCCATCCCAATCGACATTTAATTGAACTACGCTCGCGTTTTCAAATTGCCGAATAAAAGTTAAAGTGTATAAATGTTTGTCTATCTCAGCTGCTTTTAAAATTGCAACATGCTTGATAAAATTTGTTGGTTCAACACGAGGTTTAAATTCCTCATCTATTTTCAACGTTCCAAATATCGATCTCAACAAATCCTCGTAAAGGTCGAATTTTTCAGCCCATTTTGAGATGCACTCATCAGGTGGAAACCCGGGATCATTGTTTGAAAGCTCTTTCCTTTTTTGTATTAAATGGCATAGCTGTTCATCAATTGTCGAAATACGTTCATCATAATAATCGGTTGGTCTTATATATCTCATTCGTTTCATTAGAACTCCTCCCTTCTAATCACGCATTATATAAAGTATTCGCGTACCGTACCCTTCCCCTCTTCCACAATTACCTCAGCATATGAACCGTTGATGAAAGTCATTTGTGGCGGAACATGACCACAATCGATATCATAAACAATTGGAATTTGAAGTTCTTTTGAAAGATCTTGATAAACATCCTCAACTGTATAATTATCAACTGGCGTATTCGCTGCACTTCTGCCAAACATGATCCCAGCGCAATTTTCAAACCAGCCAGCTAATTTCATTTGTACTAAAGATCTTCTTAAATCAGTGGTGGTCATCTCACAATTTTCAAAATACCAGAGGATTGGGTCATCGTTGATATACTTTGTTCTAAAGCTTCTAACATCACCAACTGGTGTCCCAATTAAATGTCGGATGACATCAATACATCCGCCTATTAATCGTCCTTCCATCTCAACCTTTTTATTTGAAATCGATTTCCATATTGTTGGTTCTGATAAATGAAATACACATGGAGTAGGATGATCATGCTGCCACTTTTCTTGATGTTTGCTGGACGAATGCTGCAGGACAGATTCACCTTGCTTAGTCGAAAGCACCTTCTCCCACATTGCTGTCGTTTCGTCAGAATATTCCCCTCTCAAATCGATTAAATTTGTCCCATGTGCAGTTGCAAGCCCCGTCTTTAAAGTGATGGCAAGCAATAATACACTCGTATCTGAATAGCCTAATACCCACTTGTTTCGAATATTGATAAAATTAATTCCAGCAAGTATTTCAATTAGCAATTCTCCGCCCCAAGGAGGAAAGACTAGGCCAATATTTTCATCAGCCATCATTTCATTAAATTCATCCGCCCGTTTCTTAATTGATGCAGATTTGGCTTTGTCTTGAGTCCAAATTGTATCTCCGCATCTAATATCAAATCCTCTTAATTGCATCCGTTCACACGATTGTTTAATCAACACATGCAGATCAGGTTTTACTCCAGAGGAAGGCGCCGTCACACCAATTGTTGTTCCCTTTTCTAAAAATGGATACATAATCACTTTGAACACTTCCTTAATTAATGAATCTAATTATAAATATCAAATCCTCATAATATAAAGAATTCGACATTTGTTAATCTTTTCCTCCTATAACCATTCATATATAGTTTGTATTAAGATCGCTATATTACAATGTAAAGGTTTTGTAAAATTTCGATTGAACAATCTGATTGGAATATAACTAATGTTATATTTTTAATAATGCTAATTACTGCGAATAAGAGCTCAACAGTTCCTAGCTATTAAAACAGAAACAAGAAGGTGATCATCTGTGAAAAAAACAAGGTCAGAAAATTATATTACGTCTTTATTTGAAATCCTTATCATTTCAACACGCCTCGGATTTACTTCTTTTGGAGGACCTATCGCCCATTTAGGGTACTTTCATGAAGAATATATTCGAAGAAGGAGATGGATGGACGAAAAAAGCTATGCTGATTTAGTTGCCTTATGCCAGTTCTTGCCCGGGCCTGCAAGCAGCCAAGTAGGTATTGGTATTGGAGTGATGCGTGCCGGTGTACTAGGTGGGATAGTATCGTTTATTGGATTTACCTTGCCCTCGGTAATCGTCTTGATATTATTTGCACTTATGCTTAATCGTTTTAATATTGGAGAAGCAGGATGGATTCATGGATTAAAGATTGTTGCAGTAGTAGTTGTCGCCCATGCTATTTTGGGTATGGGTCAGAAACTAGTCCCAGATTTAAGCAGAAAAGCCATTGCTTTATTTGCACTAACTGCTACTTTCTTATGGCAAACCGCATTTATTCAAGTTGGGATCATTGTTTTATCTGCACTTATTGGCTTAGTCCTTTTTAAACAAAATCATGAAAATAAGGATGTAAAATTTAATTTCCCATTATCACGGGGCTTTGCTATTGGATGTCTTATCATATTTTTTAGTTTGCTAATTATATTGCCATTTTTACGAGAAACAACTTCATCCTACTGGATTGCAATGTTTGACAGTTTCTACCGGTCCGGTTCTTTAGTTTTTGGCGGTGGTCATGTCGTCCTCCCCTTACTTGAGCGTGAATTTGTTCTAACCGGCTGGATTAGTGAAGAAAGCTTCTTAGCCGGTTACGGAGCTGCCCAAGCCGTACCTGGTCCTTTATTTACCTTTGCAGCCTATCTCGGTGCAGTAATGAATGGATGGAAAGGCGGAATTGTCGCTACAATCGGTATTTTCTTACCTGCATTTTTGTTAATTCTAGGTGCCCTCCCTTTTTGGGAAATGGTACGGCAAAATCCGAAAATCAAAGGTGCATTAATGGGGGTAAACGCTGCTGTAGTTGGGATTTTAATTGCTGCACTGTATCATCCAATTTGGACTACCTCAATATTATCTCCAATTGACTTTGTTTTTGCAGCCATTTTATTTAGCCTGCTCGTTTTTTGGAAGCTCCCTCCTTGGGTTATTGTTGCTGCTGGAGCATTAGGCGGATGGGTCCTCACATTATTATAATAGTAGAAAAATAAATTTATGAGATGTTTGAGAGATTCCCGATCTACTAAACGTCTAGAAAATTAGTAAATCTGCTATTTCCAACATTTCTATACAATTATTAATGAATTTCATATTGTTATCGTTTCAAAAATAATAGTATACTCTTCATAAGGCTATTCTAACTATGAATAATACTTTTTTTTGGGGAAATGATATGAAACCAATTAAACTAAGTATAAAATTATTAATTTTGCTCTTGTTGAGCTTTGCCATGATCGGCACATATGTGGGCAGTTTGATATCAAGCCAAATAGTAAGTAAAAATACACTTGAAAAGAATTATCTAATTGAAAATCAATTTTATGCAAAAAAACTCGCTGATACAACGAATTTGCATTTTCGTGATATGTTTTCAAACTTAAGTGTAGAAGCAAGGGACGAAGATTATAAAACATTAGATTCAAAGTATATTTATAAAGATTTATATGATTTACTTCACTCAACAACCTATTTTAACAGCACATTATTTGTTGACCGCAACGGTATCCTTGTTGCATCTGTTCCGGATATTAATGTTGAAGGAACAAAGGTCAATTCAATTGGTACTCAAGAGGCTCTAACGAGAAAAAAGCATACAGTTTCTGACCCATACGTAGGAATTAATGAAAAATTAGTTATTCTAATATCTGTTCCTGTTTTTAATGATGTTGGTACATATATTGGCTTTATTGCTGGTACGATTAATCTGCATGAAGAAAATAGCCTAAAGGCAATTCTTGGGCAGCACCCAAAGCATCAAAACGATTCATATGTTTATGTCGTTGATTCAAAGGGAAATATCATCTTTCATCCTAATATTAATAGAATTAATGACAATGTAAAAGAAAATGAAGTGGTTAAAGAATTAATAAAAAGAAACAGTGGCAGTAGGGTTGTTATTAATACTTTGGGAGAAAAAATGTTGGCGGGCTATGCAACAGTGAATTCAAATGGCTGGGGAATTGTTTCTCAAACCTCACAGAAAGCCGTAAATAAACCAACGTATGAACTAGGAAAACAAATTAGCCTCTATACGATTCCATTTATGATTTTTGTATTCGTTTTGACTATCTATATGTTAATCAAAATTGTTAATCCAATTAGGGATTTAGCAATATATGCTCGTCAAGTTACAAAAAACAAACCAGTACCAACAGAAATAATCCCAGAATGGTACTTTGAAATAAGAGAATTGAAACGGACTCTTCTAATTGCTATCGACTTTTACCAGAAAAAACTGCATTTTGCAGAAAGCGAATCAAAACGAGATCATCTAACAGGTCTTTATAATCGCCGTGCACTGGAAAAATTAGCTCTAAACTCAGATTCATATTCCATTATCCTCTTCGATATTGATCGATTTAAATTAATAAATGATCAGTATGGTCATCTTAAAGGCGATGAAGTCATTCAATACATTGCAAAATTAATCACAGAGGTTACTATTGAAACGGACCTTTGTTTCCGTTGGGGCGGAGAAGAATTCCTCATTATCCTTCCTGACGTTGATTTAGCTAAAGCGTTATTAATTGCAGAGCGTTTAAGAAAAACGTTAGATACGACAATCAGTCCGACTGGAAAACCAGTAACTGTTTCTATCGGTGTAGGTCATCTTCCAGAGTCCACTGACAATTTCTCTGAACTTCTGGACATGACAGATCAAGCATTATATAAAGCAAAGCAAGAAGGAAGAAATAAAGTTATTGCTGCAAATAAGAATTAATTAAAACCCTGTCCTAATCTTTAACAAAGGACAGGGTTTATTGATAGTCTAGGAAATTATAAAATCGAATGTTGTGGATAACTTTGGAGAGAGGAAATTGTCTAGCTCCAGCGCCTATCGCCTATCAAACTTCAGATCTCCTCCCTACGATAAGTCAACATCGGTTCGCTCACTCATCGTGTTTCCTTTATCTCAGTCGAAGCCCTTCCAGTTTGTACGGCGATGATCAAGGAGCTTGCGCTTTTCTTATTGCTATTCCGCAAGTTTGGAAAAGAAATAACCATTTTTCCCCTCTATGATAATTGTAAGGAGGAAGAAATGATGAAACAGTTATTTATGAAAAATCCATATTACGTTTATATCCATACTTGCTTTTTATCCCAGCTTTTCTTTACTTATATTTTCACTGTAAATTTGTTGTATCATGTACAAATTGTCAATCTTAACCCACTTGAACTTGTTTTGATTGGAACTGTCCTGGAACTTTCTGTTTTTATTTTTGAAATTCCTACTGGGATCGTATCTGATATGAAGAGCAGAAAACTTTCTATTATTATTGGATACTTTTTAATCGGATTCGGATTTCTGCTTGAAGGATTGTTTCCTTTCTTCTTAGCAGTGATTTTTTCTCAAATATTATGGGGGATCGGTTATACATTCACGAGTGGATCATTACAAGCATGGGTGAGTGATGAAGTTGGCGAAGAACTTGCGGCTGGTGCATTTATTAATGGAGCAAAAGCTGGCAACCTTGGTCAAGTGATTGCGATTCCTCTAAGTATCTTTACTGGAATATTTATGCTGAACCTCCCTATCATAATTGGCGGACTTTGTATGCTGGGTCTAGCAGTTTATTTAATGATCTATATGAAAGAAGAAAAGTTCGTACCATTGAGGATAGAAGGTCAATCATCTGTATGGAAGAATATGAAGATGAATGTAAGCAAAATTGCTATATACTCTAAGGCAAACCGCTTGATGCGACTACTTTTTCTCATTGCATTGTTTTTTGGGTTTTATAGTGAGGGCTTTGATCGTTTATGGTTATCACATTTCTTAGAAGCATCTAAACTCTCCTTTTTCTCTGAGAGAAGCATTGTACTTGTAACTGGAGGGATTCAATTTTTAGTTGTTGTTGGCTCTTTTTTTGTATTGCATATAATTAATCGCAGCTCTATTCATCAGCACCTGAAGTTAATCTATATCTCTTTATTTATTGGAAGCTTCCTTATTATTTGTTCATTAATTGGCTTTTCATACTCGACGTCATTAATCACTTTGCTTATATTTTATGTGATTGTTCAAATGGCAAGACAGATCATGCAGCCGCTGGAAGAAATATGGCTTAATACAATCATTCCTGAATCATCTGTCCGTGCAACCTTTTTCTCAATGAAAGGGCAAGTAGATGCGATTGGTCAAATTAGTGGAGGTCCAATCATTGGGGGAATCGCTTCAATATTTTCAATCAAAACGGCTATCCTTATTAGTGCAATCCTCTTATCTCCTGTTTTGTTCTTACTAAAAAAAGCATTAAAAATTTCAAGAGGGTGAGTAGTCACCCTCCTTTTCTTTTCACTGGGAGATGTATTTCCATAAAAATTTTCTCATGCTCCCAATGATGACAATATTCATCATAGTATTCAAAATCATAGCTGTTTTCGTCTACTTCATAGCCTGAATGCGGGAGCCAGTCTTCAATAATATAGCGCCAAGTCCCTTTAATAGAAGAAACAAACTGATCTTCTTCCACCAATGGGGTTCTAAAAACAGCATATGTGGCTGCAGGAATCTCCCATTTAACCATTTCTAGCGGAATTTCAGTAATATGATCATAGTCTACTGCAAAGAGAAACGTAAAATGATTTTCAAATATATCATGACTAATATTAAAGCAATACTCTCCATGCTTTTTGGGGTTGAGTAATTTATATAGATCTGTCTCTACTGAGCCATCGTTAAATCCACCATCTTCCCAGAAAGCAGGTGCATCTCTTGTGAATGAAATATTGCCCGCTTGGATTTCAAACATTTTTCCAGCCACCCAAAAGGCATTTCTAGAAATCAATTTTGGCTGGAGTATTATCCCTCCAACCTCCTTTTGCTGTAATTTCTTTAAATCTAGCCTGTTCGGGCGAGATACTGGACAATGAAGTTTATAAAGACTCGGAGGACATCCAAAACATCTCTTAAACGCTTTTGTAAATCCAGCATGTGTATGAAAGCCATACTCCATGGCAATTTCAATTATTTTCTTTTCATTTGCAAGTTCAAATAAGGCATATTGCAGCTTTCTTCTTAAAACATATTCCATGATAGAAAAGCCAATATGCCTATTAAATAATCGATAAAAATGATATGGAGAATATCCAGCGAGATTAGCTAAGTCCTTTGGATAAATCTCTTCTTTTATATGTTCATCTATGTAATCTATGACTTTTTGCAGGATTTGAATTTGCTGCACATATTTCATCCTCTTATAATGTAATACTTGTATCCTGTTGGACAGAGACTTCCTTCATAATATATTTATAATTTAGTAAACAGACGATTATCGCTGCCAAAGAGGATACAACTAATAAGGTAAAAATAATGAAAATCTGATATTTTACGGAACCGAAAGGATCTGCACCGGCAAGAATCATGCCAGTCATTGTTCCTGGTATTTGAATCAAACCTACCGTTTTTAACATATCAACTGTCGGTATCATTGCAATTTTAATAGCATTCTTTTTCAAAAATTCTTCTTCCATTTCTGGATTGTTTTTCATTGCTTCTAAAACAACTGCGCCAGCAATCATCGCATTTCCAATAAACATTCCACCTACTGGAATGAGATACTGCGCTTCAAGCGGGATAATTTCAAAAACTAGCCAAATACAAATACAGAGAAGGACAGACAGTGCAATTCCAACAAGTAAAATAAAAAAAGACTTCTTCCTGTCCATTCCTCTTTTCGATGCATTTAATGAAGCAATTATCATCATTAGAAAAATATAGCCAAATACGACGAAAACATTTTCTAAACTAAACAAAAAAGAAATAAAAAATCCTAATAATAATAATTGAATAAATCCTCTAATAGAAGAATAGAGGATATCCTTGCCCATTCCTAACTTTTGATTCATCGAAATAATAATCGGGACAAACACAAATAAAAGAATAATAAATAATGCGAGATTGCTAATTTCTTGCATGAATAAAACCTCCCATTATTCATTTTAGGCTTTTCTTTGGAGAAATCTACTATTTTTTAATTGTTATTGAAATTAAAAAGAACATATCAAATGCCCTTTATAAATGTGCCAGTTCCGATTTAATAAGTTTTCGAAATTCTGAATCCTTTAGAAACTTCAGCTGAAACTCATTCATCACGCAAGATAGTTTTGTTTGCTCTATTAACGTTAAATCATTGGCGAAAAAGGCTAACTCGGTTTGATTCCCATCCTTATCAGTCGCATACATCGCCATTGTAAAAACAAATGCGGTAGACCCCCCTTTTTGCCCAGCGTGTTGGAGCCATTCACGATTGATAGGATTTCTCATTAATTGCTCCATGATTGGATCAAGATGTTCATGAACATTCTTATGAAAAAACTCCTTGCTATTCAATTTCCTCATAATTGATGCATAGGCTTCTGTCGTTGAACGTGTTAAACGGTCTGACCAGATTTTTTGAAAATCCATATTCATCACTTTAATTAATTGTTGTTTCTCTTGGGAAGTTAGCGGCTGGCTGAGATTGTGTTTGTGAATAGCAATCGCCCAATTTCGATAGTCATTCAAGTCCATCTGTTTGAGCTCCTGCAACGTCTCTATTTTTGATAATTTCTTTTCCGTCATCAGCCTTGAAGGAATAAAAAGTGCACTAACAATCGGATATAGAGGCTCATGATTTGTTATTCCTAGGCTTTCAGCCACTCGATTGATATTTTCTAAGCCCAGTATCTGCATCAAATAATCAGTATTCGCATTCGAGCTGAAATCGATCATTCCCTTCGCAACCTCGCTTAAAGGTACATGATCGATATCTTTTTCACTCCTCCATTTTGAAAGCCACGCCTTATGGGCACCTCCATCTGTTTTTGGAACATAATATGCGTCTAATTCTTGTAAACTTACCTCTTTCTTCGGATCCACTCGACCTTCTGCCACTTGCTGCGCATATTCAATTGCGACAATGATTTTTACTGTACTTGCTAAAGGAAGCAGCTTTTTTTCGTTAATTTCTACCCACTTCTCATTATTGTGATGAATCGATAACGAAATATTGTTATCCTTTGCTTTTTCCTTGAAAAGATCAATTATATATTCCGGGTTCGTTCCTTTTATTTCTTTTTTATATTTGAGAATCCCAATACCTATCACGATTCCAAATAAAGCGACTATTCCAATAATCAACCAAAATAATATTTTCAAGGTTTCTCCTCCGTCATTTCAGCCTATTATTTCTACGGAAAGAAAGTTGGAAAGTTTCAATGTAATTGGAGAAATTTCTTTAAATAGAAAAAAATAACTTTATTGCGTGAAGAAAACATGGAGGAATTTTCCTAAATTAATGTATGGTTGAAAAGAGATCTATTATTACACTCGTATAACTTTCTTTTATATTTATTAGAGAAAATGATAAAAAGCCAAAACTATTCATTATCTTTATACGAATATATAAATGTAAGCTTACTCTTATATACTTCTAGAGGTAAAACGTTGCTTAACCTTAACTATTTTCAGAAATTGAGTGGTGAAAGATGGACCGAGACTTGAAGCTGATTAAACAGATACAGAAAAAAGGCAATGAAGCGGCAGCAAATGAGCTTGTATCTCACTATTACCGCGAAATTTATCATTATGTTTTTAAACAGACACTTGATCAGGAACAATCACGTGATATAACGCAAGAAATTTTTATTAATATGCTCCAAGGGTTACATCAATTTGAAGGGAAGAGAGCATCTTTTCGAACATGGTTATATAAAATTGCTACTTATAAAATGGTGGATTATTTTCGTTCTAAGCATTATAAGTTCCGAAATCTTTCAGATTCTCTCGATACTATTGAAATTGGAGAAAAGAAGGATTTTACAGAATCGCTTTTGTATAAAGAGGAATTTAGCGCTGTCATGAAGATTATAAATGGGTTGGAAACATCCCATCAACAAATTTTTCGCTTAAAACTGTTTGGAGAGTACACTTTTCAGGAAATCGCTGCCTCCTTACAGATTCCAGAATCTACAGTAAAAACGAAATATTATCGCAGTATAAAGTTTGTAAGAAAAGGAGTGAGGGACAATGGTGGACAAGCGTGATCAGCCCCCCTTTCCAGATGAGAAATTTGTTGAATGTGAAATTAACACAATTGTTGCCAAAGGAATGGTCAAACGAGATTCTTTAAAAAATCTCCTAAGCAGCATGTATAAGCAGATTGGGATTCGATTTATTATGAGGGATTATATAGTAATCATAACCGCTTTTGTCTTGATGGCATTCTTTATGTATGTTGTGACGACTAATGGACAGGAAAGATATAACACACATACTAATTATTACGGCATTATTATGCTTGTTTCACCAATTCTTTACATTGTACTTTCTATTTTCCCATTTATTCAGAACAAATTAAATGGAACATTCGAAGTGGAAATGTCGTGTAAATATAATATATATCAAATTGCTGCTTTTCGTATGCTTATATTTAGCATTCTTTGTTTTCTATTAAACACCGTTTGGATTATTTCAATGGCACTGAAATTTTCTAGTGTGCACTTTGTTCAGGCATTTTTGATATCGACCACCTCTTTGCTGTTATTTTCACTTTTGTTTATCTATGTGCTTTCTATCATAAAAACACTAGCTGCAAAGATCGGGATCATATTCTGTTGGATAGGCATCAATCTATTACTAGTCATGCTTGATTCAGCTATCTATTATCAGTTTCTCGTATCAGTGCCATGGTATTTATACGGAACGATTATTTGTCTGTCAACCTGCCTATACGTAAAAAAAATGAAAGAATTCATGCGTCACAATAAGATGAGAGGGGCGAACGGATATGTTAACGGTTAATAATGTAAGTAAGAACTTTGGGAAGGATTCCGTTTTAGAAGATATTCAGCTTGAGTTTTCTAACGGAGTATACGGTTTATTAGCCCCAAATGGTGCAGGGAAAACAACATTAATTAAAATGCTCACAACCTTGCTATATCCAACAAAAGGCGAAATTCTATTTGAAGGTCAAAATATTTTTAGTATGGGAGAAAATTACCGAGATTTAATCGGCTATCTCCCGCAAGCCTTTGGTTATTACAAGAACTACAATCCTTATCAATATTTACAATACCTAGCTGCATTAAAAGGAATTTCTAAACAAGCAGCAAATAATAAAATCCCAAAACTACTTAAGCTAGTTGCATTAGAAGATGCCATCAAAAAGAAAATGAGGACATTTTCGGGTGGAATGATTCAAAGAGTTGGGATTGCACAAGCAATGCTGAATGACCCAAAAATCTTAATTCTTGATGAACCGACAGCAGGATTAGACCCAAAAGAACGCGTTCGGTTCAGAAATCTTTTGTCAGACTTGGCAAGAGACAGAATTGTCATTTTGTCCACGCATATCGTTTCAGATGTCGAGTCTATTGCCAATCAAATTATCATGATTAAGGATAAACAAGTCCTTGTTAAAGATAGTATTCAAGCCATTTGTCAAAAGCTTAATGGCAAAGTATTTGAAACAGAGATGGAATTTGGACAAGTTCAGCCATTTCGGGAACAATATTTATCTCTTTCTGAGCGTCAGGAAAATGGCAAAATGTTGATTCGTTATATTGCAGAAGAATGTTCTTCTCCAAATTGGAATCAAGTAAGTCCGACGTTAGAAGATGTCTTTCTATTTGAATATCAGGATCAAGTAATGGAGCAACTGAAATGAGAATTTTGCTGTATGAAATTCGCAAAGTAATCCTTTCCCCTGTTATTCTGGCACTTACAGTCCTTTTTCTCGGCTTTAACTTCTTTCTCATCTATGAGAATTCCTATATTAAGGATGATTTACGCAGCATAAATCAACTGGCTCATATGTATGGAACAGAAATAAATGCTGAGATGCTAAAAAGGATGCAGAGTGATTATGAAGCATCATTGGAAAAAGTAAATGAGATAACTAACAGTGTAGTGTCTAAGAAATATCAAAACATGGATGAGTTATATTCTGACCGTACCTTTTATATTCCCGAAAAGTTTTCTGAGAAAAATATTCAACTTTTCAATAATACCGCTTTGTTAGATTTTTACTATAACAATAGTCTTCATATCGAGGAAAGCTTCCTTTCGCGTGATCCGATTAAAATAGCTGAATATGAGCTGAAGGTATATGGAATCAGCGGACCAGCAGCGGAATTAATTAGAAGTCAATTTGATAATTTTTCGGAACGATACAAAGAGGTTCATGAAAATAATGAATATAAGCATCTGTTCCCTGCTCAGAGTGTATGGGAAACTCATTTATTACTGTTTAAAACAATGTTTAAAGCGCTTCTAATAGAAAGTCTGATTTTAACGGTTCTAGTGACTGCATATATCATGAACTTTGAGTTTGATCGAGGAACCTATTTACTTACTTATAGCTCTAAAAGAGGAAGAAAATTATGGCTGGATAAATTTTGTGCTTCGTTAATTACCAATATTTCTATTTTGTCCATTCTCTTTGTGATTAGCTTGGCGGCTTATTTCAGTGTATTTTCGTATAAGGAGTTTTGGCATGTGCCAATTAGCAGTTATTTTAACGCAGGCAAGGAATGGTTTATGTCATGGTGGAACCTATCATTTATCGAATATTTAGCGGCGGCAATTGTATTAGCCTATCTATTAATTGTTCTTTTCACCTTGATGACTGTTGTTCTAGCCAGATGGATTCGGAATAGTTATCTCGTCTTCTTTACCTTTCTCTGTTTATTTGGTGTGATATTTATCAATCAAGGACTGTTTCCGAATAGTAGTATTTTATTTTTACTAGGCTCCTTTACACCCGTTCATCTCATATTGAATTCAGTTGTTTGGTTTATGCAAAGAGCAATAACGTTTACTGCTTATTATGAAATAATTACAATCGTTGCCTGGTTTGTCATTTTACTACTCTTTGTTATGTACTGTACTAGAAGTTTCCGGAAATGCGATTTAAAGTAAAGGAGTTGAATAATTTTGCGGATCATTATAGAGGAAATGAAGAAGATTTTTCACCCAGTCATGATGCTTATTTTCGTATTGATCAACCTGCTTATGTATTATATTTTTATAGATTTTGATGTAACTGTTTTTCCAAACGGAAGGCCAGCAACTGATATGTACAATATCGGAATTGAAATGGTCGAAAAATATGGGTATGAATTAGATGAAGATGAATTAAAAGACTTTAAAAAGGTGTTTCGACAGGAAATAAATAAAGCAGATAAGTACATTCAAGCTGATCAAGAATTTGCTAAATTAGGGATTACAAATTATCGAGAATACCAAGAAATGAGAAATGGAGATCATGAGAATCCTGCCATTGAGCGATTGTCTTCAAGAATTATGTTTGAAGATGGGGTTGATCTATTCTGGGAGATCCCTGAAAGAGAGAATATTATTGAGGAGATGGAGTTTGTTAATGAAAGATATGGCTATAGTTATACCGATGGAAAATTAACTGATAAACAGGAACTGAGAATTCAGGAAATCGTTCAATCTGGAACGGTGAATGCTATCTTCCCAGCCTACCCTGTTCAAGACAATTTTCAAACGATCAGTCATTCCATTGCCATTACGATCCTAGTTAGCGTCATCTTTATGATTTCTCCCATTTTTATTAGAGATTATAAGAATAATATGTTTGGATTACAATACAGCTCTAAGATTGGCAGAAGCTTGTTTATGAAAAAAGTTGCTGCTGGCATGCTCTCAGCTTTCATTATTACGACATTTTTAATCATCGTTTATTACGGGATGTATTCTACTAACGATATTGGGATGTTTCTTGAAAGTGAAATTAACTCTTTTATGGGTTCTGTGTATTGGTATGATTTCACTTTTCTTCAATTAATTCTTATGACGGTCTTACTTACATATGTAATAATGCTGTCAATGAGTTTACTAGCTATCTTTGTATCAAGTATATGCAAGAACTATATTTCAATTATCGGTATACTACTGCCACTATTTGCAGTTGTCTATTGGCTTATTAAAACTCGCGCCCTTCCTGTTGAAGCCTTTTTCCTTACAAGAACTCAATGGGAAATAGGGATTATTTACAGTATCATGATCATGATTCCAACTGCAGCTATCAGCTGGAAAGTCAAGAGAAAACAAAGGATTGATATAACGGATTGAATCTTTATAGTAGAAAAACAAGATCTTGCTGGAAGATCTTGTTTTTTGCTTTTCAACTAACTGCTGCACCCCCCACCACAACTCGAACAGCTCGATCCTCCACCTGAATCACTATCAGATGAGCTTACGCACCCGAAACCTGAGCAGGAGCTGCCTGAAGCAGCAGCTTTAGCTGAATAAAAAGGAATTAAGCTGTTTATATTGTTTTCATAGTGATCGACCCCATAAAGGGAGAAGAATACAGCAGCAGGAAGAATAATGTGAAATTCATTTTCCGACTTTATTTTAATAAATGGATTTTTTTCATGCTGGAATTGTTCTGCCTGTTGGATTTCTAATTTCAATTTATTGATCAAGTATTTCTTTACGTTATCCCATTGTGTCGTTTGCCGAAAATATTTCTTTAAGAGCTCCTCATCTGAAAGATGTTTAAAGTCTAGAAGAATTTCCTTCTTAATAGGATGTTTCAAGAAAACACCCCATAGTAAATGACTGTTTAATCTTGGTTCAAATAAACTCAAATACATCCAATCAAAAAAGGCTCTTTCTCCCGGTATCGGTTCAGATTCCATATTGGGCATATGATGCAAAAACTCTCCATAAAATTTCATCGAAAATTTTTCATAATCCTTCGTAAACATTAACATTTCATGCCAAACTTCATCGACTTCTTCACTGAACATAGGAACAGATTTCAACAAGCTATTCATAACAAAATATCTTTTTAATTCAAAAAATCTCCATTGATATTCATTTTCTGTCCAATTAGGATGCTGCTCTAAGATCCTTGTTTTTACATTGCTTTTAAATATGGAGGGGAATGAAGCATCCAAAGCCTTTACAATTAGTTTCCCCTCTGAAACATGCATGCCTAAATGTGATGGTACACTTTCATTTTTCAAACGCAGTTTACGCTTTTTTCTATTTAATTTTAGAAACACGAATAAAAAAATGAAGCCAATGATAAGGATAAAAATAAATGCTTCCACAAATTCCACCCCTCCACACTAATAGATTGACATCAATCTTTATTTATGAAAAGCGCAAATATATCCTATTCCCCTTACTGGAAGATACGAAGCAGAAAACCATTCTCTTTCAAATCAGGTGCCAGGAATGATACCCCTGAATTAGCTAAAACTGTTGAGACAATGGTCCAAATAACTAGACTTGCAATCATCCAGCCTGTCACCAACCCTCTGCTTGATCCAAAACTCATTCCCATGAATGCAGAAATATGTGATCCTACTAAAAGTGGCCCAAAAATTGTTAAGCCAGGAAGACCGTATTTATCAAAGAGTACTCTTGCTCGTTTTTGCTTTTTGGAATCTTGTTCTGGTTCTGTTCCTTCCGTATACTGGTCTTCCCCGCCCTCAACTTCAGTAACCACATTACGTTTTTGCTTTCTAGTTCTGAGAAGGAGTTTAATTTTATCAACAAACACAATTAACAATAGAATAGTTAATAGATTCCCTAAGAAACCGAGGATAGCTACCGGAACCGGCGCCAATCCGCCTATGATTGCTAAAGGGATGACTGTAATCAGCTCAAATAATGGAATAGCCGCCAATAAAAACACTAAAAAATAGGATACTATCATTTGATCACCCTAATCTTCATTAATTTTTTGAATCGTTTTAATAACATGCTCATAATAAGACAAATCATGAGGAACAAAGTGATTTCTTCCAGCAAATCGGTTAATTGAAGTTCTTTGCCCTTCCTTATTTACTTCAAACCCTTGAATGTTGACTTTATCTATTTTGCCTAACCAAAGATCATAGAATTCTTTCCATTTTACCTTAACAATCCCTGATACTTCTTCTCTTTGTAATATAAAATTATGTAGGAAATGTTTCGTTTCATATAGAAAAATATGAGCCAGCTCATTATCGATAAATTTTCCTTTTACAACAGAATATTTAAAAATACCTGCTGAAATTAATTCGTTAAAGGAAACAGCAATGCCAATTTCTTCTTTAATCTCTCTAATCCCATCATCAACTGTTTCATGTGCTAAGAGATGCCCTGCAGCGGTGATATCGATTAGATTCGGATAATCCTTTTTCATTTTGCTCCGAATTTGAAGGTAAATATAACATTCTTCCCCTTCTCTGCTAAAAAACCAACAATGAAAGGCTTCGTGCCAATAACCTACCCGATGGACTTCTTCTCTTGAAGCAATGCCTATTTGATTCCGTTGTTGGTCAAATATTTTCAGCATTTCATTTTCCAATATTTCCACATCCTATATATTTTTACCAAAACACTATAAATCTTATTGTATAGATCATAGCTTATGAACTCAACTATGATTCTTTTTTACTTTTAAACAACAGAACACGAATACAGAAATGTACCATTATAATGAAAATATAGTAAAGTAAGATTATATTTATCTTGGAAGTTGATGATGGAGGTTCATATGAAATTACCGCATATCAATATTCAAAACCTTATGGATAATTATCATGTAACTGGACTTAGCATGGCTTGTATTGAAGGTTGTACAATAAGCAGGACAGAATGCTACGGTTTACTTAATACAAATACAGTAAAAAGCGTAGATAGTCATTCGATATTTAGCGCCTGTTCAATTAGTAAATTTCTAACATCAATGTTAGTAATGAAATTGACAGACCTGTGTATTCTTGATTTAGATCAGGATGTAAATGAAAAACTTGTATCGTGGAAAATTCCTTATAATGCATGGAATATAAGAAAAAGAGTAACCCTAAGAAATTTACTTTGTCACCAATCAGGAATGATCGATCCTGAAGGCAGTTTTCCTGAACTCGATTCGAAAATAGGGTTTCCTACAATAGTCCAGCTATTAGAAGGAAAAACCCCCTATTGTAAAGTTCCTATTGAAATGAAGTATGAACCTGAAAGCGACTTTCAATATTCAGATGCAGGCTATTGTATTATACAGCTCTTGATAGAAGATGTGACTGGAAAAACTTTTAACAAAGTAATGAATGAATATATTTTTCAACCATTACTTATGGGAAATAGCACATTTGAACTTCCTATTGGAGAAGCTGATCTATCCAATTTTTCAGCTGGTCATAACAAAGTTGGTGATGAAGTAAATGGAAAGTATCCCATTTATCCATATCCTGCTGCTTCTGGTTTATGGACAACCCCTTCAGATTTAGCTCTGTTGGTTATAGAATTATTAAATTCCTTAAAAGGAGAAAGTAAACTTAATCTTCCTGTAAATAAAGCCATTGAATTGGTAACTCCACAAGGTGGTAAAGACTGGACTAGGCTAGGTGTTTTTCTTGAGAAAAACGAAAAAGGAATTGAAATTTCATCATTTGGCTGGGGTGTAGGTTTTCAATGTATGATGGTAGCCTGATTTGGAAACCGGGCTAGTCATAATGACAAATACCGACCTCGGTGTTCATCAATTGAAAGGGATTATTGGAGATATTTACAGAGCTTACTCTTTTTAATTCATTCTACTATCAATCTTGGTGCTGTGACCTAATATCATTTTTATTTATAACGGTTGGTGAGGCACCGCTCCGGTACCCTCTGGAGCGGTGCTGCTAATTAAATTTGGACGTATTCAGCAATTACAATATTTCTATAAACCCTTCTGTACCGTGCACGCGAATTCGTTGTCCGTCTTTTATTAGTTTAGTAGCATTTTCTACTCCGACAACTGCTGGTAAGCCGTATTCACGTGCGATAACTGCTCCATGGGTCATTAATCCACCAACTTCTGTTACTAGGCCTTTTATGGATACAAACAATGGTGTCCAGCTAGGGTCAGTAAAGGAGGTGACTAATATATCTCCATCTTCTAAATCAGCATCTTCCATATTTAAGATGACACGAGCGCATCCCTCTATAACTCCAGCAGAAACAGGCAGACCAACAATAGCGTCGGCTGGGAGATTTTCTCGTTTGTACTTACCTGCAATGATTTCACCATCAGACGTGATAACACGTGGCGGAGTTAGTTTCTCATATAATTTGTACTCGTCTTTTCGATTGCTGATGATCTGGTAATCTAGTTTATTTATGCGGACGACTTCGTGAAGTTCTTCAAAAGTGAGATAGTATATATCTTCTTTTTCATCAATAACACCTGCTTGTAAAAGTTGTTCGGCTTCTTTCAGTAATGCCTGCTTATAAACGAAGTAACGATTAATCATGCCGTATTTTGGATATTCCCTAAACCCGCTGAAATTCCGGATTAGGTCGATTATTCGTTTTGTTTCTTTGGCTTTTTGCTCACCATCCGGTAATTGCTTCAATCGATCTAATAACTCTTGTTCTTTTTTCAAAGCAACACGCCGTCCTTGCTCATATTTCCGATTACCGGCATTAGGCTCAAAGTTTTTGATATTACTAAGAATCATAGGGACAAGTGTAATCGGTTTTTCGCTCCAACGGGTTTTCGTAATATCGATTTCTCCGGCACATCGCATTCCATATTTGTTAAGATAAGCAATTATTGCGTCTAGAGTTTCCTGTCCCCCATCTAACATAACCAGTTCATCCAAAAAGTGATCTTCTTTTACATGTTGTAAATAAGTAATTACTTCCGGATAAGGACGAATCACATCTGCAACATCCAATAGCGCCAGGCCCATTTCAGAAGTAATATTGTTTGGTACAGATTGAGAAAGCGTATCTGCTACGTTTTTTTCACCCAACCACTTGTTCATTTTTTCATTGATCCATGATGAAGCATCCTGTGCTGCTATAATCACACCCGAACTTTGTGGGTCAAATAAAATCTTCTTTAATTGCTGGATATCTTTTCGGATAAAATCAAATAAATCCGCGCCAGATTTCGTTTGGATGTTATGCTTTAACTCTTCAATCGATGTTTGACAACTCTTAATCAACTCAGAAACGATTTTCGGATTCTTTTCTATTTGTGTTTGAAAACCCACAGACGACATACGTTTATTGCTTTTATCGAGACTTTGTTCTTCATTTGGTAACGATTTAATAAAATCTCCTCGCTCTATTATGGTCATAAGGGCGTCTTTTATGAGCGGATCGGATTGTCCAAGGGTATCTAATAAAATTTCTCTGCTTACAGGTGAGGCAAGATTATGTGTGACATCAACAAACAACCTTCCACCAGCTTTACGCATTGGTGCAGGAGTCGTTAACAGATAAAAAGACAATCCCAGCGGTTTCATAGGATCGGTCATCATTTGTTGATGACCGACAGATACGTAAACGTGATTTTCATGATCAATTGCTTCGGGGATCGGGTATAAAGTCGTGATTGGCCGACTCTGGACGATATAAAATATATCATCAACTAAACACCATTCGATATCTTGTGGGCTACCAAAATAAGCTTCGATCTGTCTTCCAATACTTGCTAGTTGTAAAATCTGTTGGTCAGTAAGTGTTTGTGTTTTTTGCTGATCGTGATCTATCTGTTGAGTTTCTGTTCCACCTTCTTTTGGTCCATAGATAGCCAATTTCTTGTTAGCTATCATCTTATCTACTATTTTATCTTCCTGTACTTTATAACAGTCGGCATTCACCAAGCCAGAGACCAATGCTTCACCTAACCCAAAACCGGCATCGATTGATAGCAGCTTTCGGTTAGAGGTTATTGGATCAGCGGTAAATAAAATCCCTGAAGCCTGTGGGAAAACCATCCTTTGAACGATAACAGATAAATAAACTTGTCTGTGGTCAAATCTATTTTGTATTCGGTATATTACCGCTCGATCCGTAAAAAGAGAAGCCCAGCATTTTCTGATATGCTGCAAGATTGCTTCTTTTCCGATGATATTTAAATAGGTGTCTTGCTGACCAGCAAAAGAGGCATGTGGTAAATCTTCAGCAGTCGCACTAGAACGCACTGCATAAGCATGTTCTGCACCAAGCTGGGAAAGATAGTGACCAACATCACGCGCAACATCGGAAGGTATTTCTACTTCCAAGATGCTTTGTCGAATCTTCCTGCTGATTTCACCAATTTGATCTCGATCCCCTTCTTTTAGCATTGTTAGTTGATCCAACAATGCTAGAAACGTTTCGTTTTGTTCGATTACTTTCTGATATCCTTCTGTTGTAACACAAAATCCTTCTGGTACTTGAATTCCTTCAATTTTTGATATTTCCCCTAAATTTAACCCTTTTCCACCAACGAGCAAAAGCTGTGTTTTTTTCATTTCATGGAAACCAAGAACCAAAGAATTCATTTCTACATTTCCCCTAACCATTACATTTTTTATTTTTTTTGATATATTTAAACCTTTGCGTTTTTTATGTGCTTCTATTGTCAAAAAGTACGCTTTATGACAAGCCTAAAAACTGAGTTAAGCTTGGATGAAACCTTCTCGTAATACGTTTCGCAATAACTGGCTCGGTTCACCTACGCTGTAAAGCTGCAAATAATGCATAGCTCTGGTGCAGGCGGTGTAGAAAACACTGCGCAGATTCTCATCACCATATACATCCTCTGAAGCATCATAAATGATGACAGCATCGAATTCGATACCTTTGGACAAATATGATGGTACGACAACAACTCCTTGTTCGTATTCAATCGAGTTACTCTTCAGGAGTTTAATTTCTTCGATGCCAGATAGGGCTTCATATGCACTTTTACTTTCCTCAGCAGATTTGCATATAATCGCAATGCTACTAAACCCTAAACCTCTAAAATCTGCGACATTAGAGGCAATGTATCTGTGCAATTCTGTATGATCGGCAACTTGTTTCAGCACGGGTTGTTCACCCTCCCGTTCAAAAGGGATAATACTTTCACCGTTCGGAACGAGTCTTCGTGTAAATTCGATAATCGGTTTGGTAGATCTGTAGCTCCTTGCTATTGTGATTACCTCTGTTTCATCTAGACCATATAGGTTGGTTAGGGTTGTGAAATCAACCATTTCGCTGGCATGTACGAATATCGCCTGATTAAAGTCGCCGAGCACAGTCATCCTGGCTGCAGGAAACAAACGCCTCAAAAACTCAAATTGAAATGGGGAATAATCCTGTGCCTCATCAACAACGAGGTGTTTAATGGAACTGTTCGTCTGAAAGCCTAGAATCAGCTCTTTCAAAAGTAATAACGGAGTAGCATCCTCATAAAAAAGTTTACCTTCATCTAGCATTTCCAGCGTCATTCGACAAATATCCGGCCACCTTTCCGGTTTCTCACCTTCTATCCAATCACTGATCTTTAGTGGATCAGCAAATAGCTGTTTATACATCCCATTCATGTCAACGAAACGAAACGCTCGGACTTGTTTTCGTAAGGGCTTCATTTTCTGGTGAGCAATCAATCTGGCGAGTGATTCTGGTTCGATCTCATAATCGGCTATCACTTCTGCTTTATAGCCTCGTTTTTTTGCTAAGTAGCAATGTGCCTTATGGTAATCATCGTTGCTAAGGACTTCGATTTCCTCCAAAATCCATGGCTTTGTCTGTTCGACCTTTTGGGCCTCATTTATTTTCTTAATGAGCCAATCCTTCAAACTTTCAAGTCTGTTATGGAAACGGTGTGAAGCGTCATGACTGTAAAACCTTTCTGCTATTTGTCGTGCAGTAACGATTGGTTTCCCTCTGAAGCTAATGTCCTTAAATAGCATTCCCGAACCTTCTAGGGATTGTCTGTATGATTTGATTGCTTCAAAAAAACGAGTAGATGCTTTGAATTGTATACTCGCAACCCTAGACCTATACGAAGAAGTATTCGCAGCTGTTAAAACATATTCCAATTGATCAAATGGATTTTCAATTTGAAACTCTTTGCTCAGACGATGGTCCATATATTCTTGGAAAGTGACCTGTTGCATATTCTCTTCGCCGAGTTCCGGCAGCACATTCGACACGTAACTATTAAAGATGGAATTAGGCGAAAAAAGAATGATTTGATCAGCATTCAGACGATCTCGATATTTGTAGAGTAAATAAGCAATTCGTTGCATAGCTGCTGAAGTCTTGCCACTCCCAGCTGCCCCCTGAACAATGAGCAGTCTCCCTTGATCATGACGGATGATCCGGTTTTGATCCTGTTGAATGGTCGCTACAATATTGTGCATTTGTTTGTCGGTCCCTTTTCCCAGAACCTGCTGTAAAACCTCATCTCCAATGGTAAGACTCGTATCGAACATGGATTGAAGAACGCTGCCTCGGATTAAATATTGCCACTTCTTCTCCAATACGCCTTGGATTGTGCCTCCGGGTGTTACATATTTAGCCGGGCCGGGCTGGTAATCGTAGTAGACACTTGAGATCGGAGCCCTCCAGTCGTAGATAAGGAAATCTTCGCCACTAGGATCACTAAGCGATGAGATACCAATATAGATTTGGTCCTGAGTTGAAGTACCCTCTTCAATAAAATCAATCCGTCCAAAATAGGGAATTTCGTGCATTTGCCGCAGCGTGGACAAACGCTTAGAAGCATGTCTATGGGCACTTTGGTTTACTGCCAGAGCTTGAGCCTCTTGCCTCAAGCCGATAATGGTCTCAAGATAATCATCAAAGGTATCCGTATTTACCTTGATTTCATCCCAAAAGTGCTTGCGGATATGAACCACTTCGTTTCTACGCCTGGAGGTTTCTTCCTCTAATCTGTTGATTTCCTGTGTAATTGTCGTCATTACACTGTCTACTCGTTTTTGCTCCTGCTGAAGTTCCGAATTCATAGCAAACACTCCTTTAAAAAAATTAATAAAAAGGGTTGACTAACGCATCGATCACATCGTATAATTAAAATAGGGATAATATATTAAAAAATATATAAACGATGTATATCTATATAAATTTACCATAAGTTCTCACTTTTATCAATGTATTTATTGAATTCTATGTTTGTCGATTCATGAGCGATTCTTTACATGTCTTCTAGGGGGTACCGTCAACTTTGGCGGTACCCCCTAATAGCTCTGTTGTTTAGCTAACTTAAGTGGGAGGAGCAAGTTTGCACAGCAAATAAAAAGATAGGAACGAAGCCATAATTGGTTTCGTTCCTAATGTTTTGTTCTTTTTAATATAATGGAATCTCCCACTTATCTTCAACATCGTAATAACGAGTAACAGATAGCAAGTGTAATGTTACCTCTTCTGGTATCTCATTAATGTCATACACTTTGAGCTCGATAGTAGTCTTATAACGTCCATTCTTATCTTTCTCATTTAAAACGGAACCACTATGAAAGGCTTGATAGACCTTCCCTTTGTTGTCAGTAATAACCCAGTCACCCAGGTCAGATCCAGGCAGTTCTTTTCCGCCTTCCATCTCGATAGTAAAGGTTGTTTCCTTCTCAATTGGAATAAGCGACTTACGAAGGGATAATTTATTCTTTGTATCCGCTTCTTTAATAGTCATATAGTTGCCTTCATATTCAAATTTGACAGGAGTATTTTTTAATTCCTTTGGTTTGACTTTTATCGAAAAATTAGAAGGAACGGTCTTTGTCACACCATCTAATACAAAAGTAAGATTTTGATCATTTTTCTGCGGAATAAATGATTCGTTCCACATCACTTGACCAAGTTGTTCCATATCCTGTCCAGAACCTTGGATAAGTCCTTCACCACTCGGATGCCCTTTACCTTCCATAAATGTATTATGATAATATACAGCCTCTCCTTGCTCATTTTCAATATGATATTGAATGGCTGTTCCGTAATTGGTAAAAGAATGGATATTTCCCTCGCCAAATTTCCTTTTAAGCATATCAATTTCAGTTGCCACTCGTGTTCTTTCTTCCTTTGTAAATGCAGTTTCATATAACAATTCGTTAGAAGAAGGTGCAAATCGCACTTCCTTCATTTGAATAGCCACTCCATCTGTGCTTATTTTTGCTTCCTTTAGAGGAAGGGTTGTTGTATATTTCCTGTTATCTTTTAAATCCACTGGAACATTTAATTTCCAGCTGCCTTTTACACCATTTAGTTCGACTAAATCAAACATAATGGTAACTTTATCAAGTGCAGGCTGTTCCCGTAATGATAGTTCAACTAACCCGTAATCACTGCCTTCTGTCCATCCGCTCCCTAGATGATTAAGCGTTTTTCCATTTTGATCAATTGCTGTAATCTTATTTCGCGATTCTGGAATATCAAGATATGTGTCCTGTGGTTCTCCTTTTTCATTTAACACTTGGAATGACAAGGCTATCCTGGAGGTATCGGCGACTACATCCTCTACTTTAAAGGTAAGTCCGTTATTCTTCACTTCAAGATTGACCCGTTCAGCAAGTCCTGCTTCAGATGCCATGCGCAGCCCATCATCAACTTGATCTGTTGAGAATAACCCACCTATCCATTCCGCAAAGCTAGGACTGAGTGCTGTACCAAGACCTAGTGTTAGCAGAATTGCTGCTGCGGAATACATAATTCGTTTCCAAGGTTTTCTTTTCTTACTGACTATCTTATGTTCATATGGTTCTAACTGATCAAGTATCATTTCTGAGAAATGATCAGGTAACGGTGGCGTTTGCAGTGTTTCTTTTAAAAATTGCTGTTCCTCTTTAAAAGCATTTACTACTCGCAAACAGTCTCCACAGTTTTTAATATGATTGTGTATCTTAACCTGCTCTTGTTCTATAAGTAACTCATCAACATACTGTGAAAGTTTATCTGCCGCATGACATCCCATGAAAATATCCTCCTTCACGTTTTACTGTATCTCTCATTTTTTTCTTAGCCCTATGAAGTTTATTGCGAACTTGTGAGAGAGGGATTTCGGCTAAATCACTTATCTCGTCATAGCTTAATTCATTTACATATCGCAAAAGAATAATCATTCGCTCATCTTCAGGCAACGTACCAATTAGCCGTTCCAATTGTCTGCGTTTTTCTTTTTTCAGGAAAATAATTTCTGGATGATTCGGATTAATAACCTTTTCGTCGTTGACTTCCACCTGCTTCATTTGATAGTGTTTCTTCCGGAACTCATCCATACAATGGTTAATCGCTACCCTATACATCCAGCTCGAAAACGGTCCTTTTTGATCATATTTTCCTAACTGGTTGTATACCTTAATGAATGCCTCCTGCACTAGATCTTGCGCATCCTGCGGATTTTTTGTCATTCGCAAAATTGTGGCATATAATTGGTTTTTATATTTATTAATAATGTGTGCATAGGCTTGTTTGTTCCCTGAAAGCACTTCCTGCACCCATTGAAGTTCATCTTCCATTTTGACCTCCTTGCTAAAACAATCATGCGCATGTCTTGTTTTCATCTTACACCTATTAAAACGAGTTATGGCGTAAAATAATTTCATTGTTTATCAAATAATTTTATTTCAAGTCAAAAAAAGCCACTTTCCAAAGCTGGAAAAGGCTAAGAGCCATCTATGGTGTTTCAATGACAAATTCTTCATATTGGATTGGTTTCAGGTACTTTGCGGTTTTAATCTGAATACCCTTCTATTCTTTCTGCAAATGGTTTATCATTTAAAGATAGATAAATTCTTCCCGTTAGCATCATCTAACCAGATTGGATTTCTTGTGCCCTTATTATCAACAATTACTTCTATTTGCATGTCAAAATATCTCCATTTTCAATATCACCAGAACCGCTTCCACAAATCGCATCTAGTATCTACCTGTTAGACAAATGAGTCTTGTAAAACGTTTCAAAAGTTAAGCCCAATTCGTTTTTTTATTCATTAAAAAATGCTGCGCCAAAATAATGGGCAGCATACGATTTATATTTGATAATAATAAGGGTAAAATCAAATGATTTTACCCTTGAAATATATTGTTTAACCTGTTAAAAAATCTTATTTATTAATATACTTTACAACCGCCATTTCCTTCCCAAAACGGTCGCCATTGTCTATAAATCCTATGCTTGAATACAAATAATGTGCACCTAAATTACTCGGGTGATAACCTACTATTATTTTCTCCGCATTCGGCAATTTAGCAATCTTTGCAATCATTAACTCCGTTGCCTTTTTGCCAATGCCCTTACCTTGGTAATTTTCATCAACCATAATTCTGTATACCCAATAGCCATCTAGCTCTTCTAGCACAGTATTATACATGAGAAAGCCTACTACTTTATCTTCAAGATATATCGCATATGGTTTTAAAGTTGGTTCAAATTTAGATTGTGCGATTGATACCGCGTTCGGTTCAAGAAATGCCTTCTGACTTTCAGAAACCTCTAATAGGCAGCATTCATACCAATTATCTGAATTTAATTCCTTGAGTTTAATATTCTCTGTAATCATGATAATTCCCCCTCTCAAATATAGGGGAATAGCAAAGTTACATTAACTAGGCAGATTCCCCTTTTTAATCGTAACGACAACTAGTATTTTATTTAACATAATTGAACGCCTCCTTTACCAATCAATCGTTCTAAATTTTAATATTTGTATATTTAAGAACTTTTAAAGTCTATCATAAATAACATTATTTTCCTATACTTTTTTACAAATTCACTTTCACATTCTCTTCGAAATACATAGATTTTGCTGGAATCATGACCGTTGCTAAGAGTATTCCAGCAAATCCTGTACTAACGATTGAGAAAATAATACAAACTGCCTGTAATGAAAACCAATCAGCAGTTAATCCGAGAAGTAATGTCAATCCAATTTGAATCATACCCTGTACCATTTCTGCAATACTTCCAAATCTCCCCATTAGTTCGACTGGTACATTGTTTTGGAAAAAGGTTTGATAGCCTGAATTTGCAAAGGCCATGAAAAAACCTAAGAATATAAATGCCAATGTTGCCGATAAGAAATTAAAGGAGGCATAAAAAAATACATAGCCAACTGCAGTTAAAAACATGCCTACACCTAAATATAAGCGTAATTGAATCTTTTTTGCTGCAAAAGCAGCGACAGACCCACCAGCCAATGCTCCAAGACCTGTAATGCTAACAATCCACCCATAATCCTGATCAGATAACTGTAAATACTGTTTAATGAACGTTGCTTCCTGTGAATCAAGGGCAAAGCCTACTATCATCGCACTTTGAAATAATATGTATACAGTAATAAAGTATTTTGCTGATTTGGCAAAATCTCGTATTACTAACCAATCCTGAATAAGCGTTCGCCAATTGATCTGTTCTCTTTTATTTTCTACTTTCTCATCCACATTCGGTAAAAGGTAAATAAAAAATGCACAAATAAAAAATGTAATTGCATTTATAAAAATACAAAACTTTGTTCCCACAAGCATAATTAGAAATCCAGAAAGTGCAGGACCGACAAGAAATGCCCCTGAACTGATCATGCTCATTAATGAATTGAATCTTTTTCTATTTTCAGCAGGAACAAGTTTAGTCATATAAACAGATGAACTTGGACCAAAAAAAGAACCTGCAATATTAATCAATAAGAGTAATGCATAGATAGCCCAAAGCGAGCCCAGAAATGGAATGCATAGTACAAATACCCCCCGAATAACATCAACCATTATCATTAATTTTCTTTTATTCACACGGTCAATGATACTACCTGACCAAGTATTTGTTATTAATACGGCAATGGGTCTGATCATGTAAAGCCCTGCCACTGCAGCTGCTGAACCTGTTAAGTTTAATATTGATAGATTTAGAGCAATTAAGTAAATCCAGTTGCCTAAATATGATATGCCAATCCCAGCTATCAATAAAAGTGGATTTTTCCAAGACTTCATTTATTCACCTAATTTCAAAAGCTTTTTCGCTTATTTTAACTAATACGCCATTTTTTATTGAATAAACACCATTCCCTTCTGTGGCTTCGAGATAACCATTTTGAAAATAGGCACCTGTTTTCTCATCAATCTCATAATTAAAAGAAGTTTGTAATTTATTCACTGCATTTCTTAAATGGCTCTCATCGTCCCATTCTGTAAAGTGGACATTTGTAAACGGCGGGCTCCCGCCAAATAAAAATAGATGAGTGTTCATTTGATCACCCTTTGAAAATTGCCAGATTTCATTTACTTTTCAGGATAGGTCTCCCGTAAAAATTTTACTGATTCAATAATCAATTCTTTTAATACATTTTCATCAATATCTTCGATTTTATTAATATATACACAGGCTTTTCCTGTTGTGTGTTTTCCGAAACTCTTTAACAATTGTTCTCGTTTCGTTTCACCTGGTGCGAAGTAAAGGCTAATTTTTGCTTTTCTTGGTGAAAAACCAACAAGAGGTGCATCACCCTCATGACCGGAATTATATTTATAATGATAAGAACCAAATCCTATTATGCTTGGTCCCCACATTTTTGCTTCAAATCCAGTAGTTTCTTTAAAAATATCTAATAATTTGTAGGCATCTTCACGTTTTTTGGGACTTTCAACTGCTTCAATAAATTCGATGACACTGTTATCTGTTTTTTTAGTTTTTAGTTCGTACATAATGGATACACTCCTTTTTTGGATCAATAATTAGGTATAACAACTGCATGACAAGCTTTTTCATAGAACTCAATCGGACCTGCTCCACCGATAATGGCATACTCATATCCGATTTCTTTCATCTCTCTTAAACAATGATGCAGGAGTAATGTTCCCACCCCCTTTATCCGATTCGATTTGGATACGCCCATTGGACCAAAATAGCATTTTCTCCTTTTATACACATCAAAGGCTGCAAAACCTATAATTTCTTCTTCTCTAACGGCAATATATATTGAAGGGTCAGTTAATAAAAAACCATCCCTCAATGTTTTCGACCATTCAGATGAAAAATTTGTTTCAACAAATTGTAATAAGCAAGAATAATCATTTTTATTTGCTTTCCGAACAATGTTTGAATCAGAATGTGGAAAGTTTAATTGACCTAAATGAGTAATCATATCTCTTGGGGTCGTACCGAGGGTCATAATGATATTTTTGTCTTCAATTGATAAATAATGGTCAATGACTTTTGTTGTTAATAATGCTTTGAGTAAATGCCCTTCATTTACAAACACTTGATTATAGTTTTTCATATATTCGACTGCTTCTTGAAAAACGAGCTGGACCTCTTTAGATACCGGAATATTAAAAAGAACATTATTTTTTTGAAACTCAGTTGAATTTGCTTGCGCATTTCTAGCAAATTCTCTTAATGAAGATAGTTGCAATTCACATTTTAGTGAAATCTCCCCGAGGACACCCGTTTTTTCCTGAAGGCTTGCTATCAATAGATGAATAGGCATTAACACATTGTCTTCGTTTGCTGCCTTTTCTGCTTTTCTCATAAGTCTCAACATTCTTTCCGTAAAATGAATCGATGAATATTCCAGTTTTCCCACCCTCTTTATTCAATAGAGTCTATAACCAGATCAGCTAGTCCAATCGGATTATCACCTTCTAGGTAATATCCCTCTCCTGGCCAATACCTTCTTTTATATTTATTTAGCCTCTCTTGGTAATCTCCAATATATGAATCTCGTTTTAGCACTCTTTCATATCTTACATCACGAGGGCAATCCAGAAAAATTGTGTAGTCATAAAAACTCCTCCATTCTTTCCTCAGGAGGAAGATGCCTTCAATAAGAATGATCGAGTCATTTGGGATAGAGATTTTCTTTAATGTTAATGTATCCTCCGAATGATTATAAAATGGAAGTATAAGGTTATTCTTGTTATTATGCAGTTTCCTAAATAAATCGGTTGAGAGCAGATTCACATCCCATTGAAGATAATAATATTCATACCATTCCTCATAACCTGTATCATATCGTTTATTTCTCTCAACAATATGATCATCAATATGTATAATAACAACCTTACAGCCATTGTTTCTTAATTCACGATCAATCCTATGTACAAGTGTTGTTTTTCCAGCCCCGCTTAACCCGTCAAACGCCACAATGAACGGACGTTGTTTACTAATACGCGCTGAATAGTTAATAAGTATTCCCTTAGTTATTTCCTCATTTGTCATCTCATTTTTTCTCACTTTCACTAAAAAAGTAATTCATATATCAAATAATCTCTTAACATCCCTCAGTTTTCCATTATCAAATTCAAGTGTATATATGTCTGGCATGGAAAGTTCCTTCCAAAACTCGAAATTATATTTTCCATCAAAAAAGTTCATAATTAAAACCATTATATTTCCATGTGTGCCAATGACAATATTATTTCCTTCGAATCGATCTAATATTTGAAAGGTAGCATGAATGCCTCTCGTTTGCGCAGCTTGATTTGATTCTCCGCCTATCCAAGAAAATGAAGGTTCATGCCAAACTTTTTGAACTGCCAAATCAAAATCCTCAACAGGTTCTACTGATAAAATTCGTTCTTTAAAACCATCTTCGATTATAATTTCTTTCCCGATATATTTTGCAATTCCCTCAACTGTTTGTATGGCTCTTTTGTATGGACTTGATATAACATAATCGACTTTTTCTGCTTCTAATAATTTTGTTACTTTATCTGCATCTAAAAAGCCTTTGTCTGATAGCGGCCTTTTCCACTCGTCAGCCGTATATATGGAGTGTGCATGACGTACAAAATATAGTTTTGTCAGCATATTTCTTCTCCTCTATTAAATTATATTTTATTCGGACAGTGCTTATCGTCCATGGTCTTATAATAGAAAATCGATGCATCCCATTCACCATTAGAAGATTTTGCATAATTAGGAATTCTTCCAGCCAGTTCATATCCTAATGACTTGTACAATCTGTTAGAAGGGTCACCTTCTCTTGTATCAAGCATTAATAATGACCTCTCTTCTTGTTTGGCTCGTTCTTCTACATTCTCCATTAGTCGTCTGCCTATTCCGCTTCGCTGGAAATTTGGATGTGTCATTAACTTTGCAATTTCTGCTCGATGAATCCCATTCTGTTTTGTGCATAAATGCAACTGAACACTTCCGACAATTCGATTGTCTTTAATTGCAGCAAATAAAAGAATCTCTTCATTGTTTAAAACTTTTTCCCAATACTTTGAAGCTTCAAAGTTAGACAGCGGCGATAAAAAGCCAACAGATGCACCATGTTCTACTACCTTTATTAAAAGCTCAGATAACTCATTAATTCTTCCTGTATTTGTTTTTATTTGCTCGACCTTTACATGACTGTTCATATCTGATCACCTCAAAATATTTATTATCCTCTTACTTTAATACGAGCAATGTTTTCAGACAACTATAAAATTTATTAATATTATAATAATCACATTTCTTAAACAAAAGAATTTAACAAAAAACGATCCTCAGTCACTGAAGATCGCTTGGTTTTATCTTAATTTAGCTATTTTTCACTTCATTCATTAAATAACGAACGAATATATCATCTTTGACTAGCCATACAGCAAACTTTCTTTTTAAAAAGCTTTCGCCTTCTTCAAAGCTGGCAAAAAGCATTTCAATCTGTGCTTTATTTTCGGTAATAGCCCACTCTTGTTCATTTAGAGGATATAGAAGAAAGAGACTATCTTCTCGATCTTGGTATAATGACCCGAATGTAGAGCGTTTTAGATTAAATCGATTATGTCTAGCATCCTCCCTCAGCGGCTCTAGATGGAAAGTATCAATCACAAATTGTTTATAGGTCTCAGCTGTCAATGTACATCCCGATGCTTTTGCATGTCCACCGCCTCCGTATTTTCCTGCCACTTCGGATAAATCAATATGATCGTGAATCGTGCGAAAGCCTAACCTTTTTCCACCGATATTTATAATTGCAATATAGTCAAGATGAGGATATTCCTTTCCTAGCTCATTTCCTAGTTCTGAATGATAGGACTCAGCATACACAATTCCTGCGAAATGATCACCGATATGAGATTGAACAAGTTCTCTTCTTTTCCTGCGAATATAGCGTTCAATCTTGTCATCCTCCATATCAAGCAATTTCTTCTCAAATTCATCAAAGGAGAAAATATCATCCAACTGCAATCGCTGAATCATCTTATCCTCAAATTCTTCGATAGAGAGAAGATAAAAAAGTGCATTCAGCCGGCGTGCATGATGATTGTTGTTCTTCTCCCATTCCCAAGTATCGTACTGTCTAACTAGCTCAACAAATTCTGTTACAGTATTTGTTGGATTCAACTGTTGGTGTTTGATTAAGTAGTCATATAACAAAGATGTAGCTGAAGTTAATTTTCCCTCTTCATCTTCAACAACTACATGACCCCATTCATAATCATTCAAGGATAGGGATGTTTTATGATGATCGATTAATTGTACTTTCCCTTTATTTTGATAAAATGACTCTAGTCTTTTTTCATTTTCTTCATTAACTGATAAATCTGTAATTATTAGAAAGGTTTCTTTCTCATCATTTTCCAAAAACCATTCTACTTCCCGATTAAGAGCAGATACGGAATTATAGCGAATCTTCACATCATTGCCAAAGGCAAGCTTAGCCAAAATTCCACATCCAACTCCATCCAAATCATTGTGAGTCAATAGTTTATACATAGTATCACCCTTAAAGTAGTATGGTTATTAAATGATTATATATTCAGTATCTCTCGAATATCTGCTTCAGTTAAAGATGCAGTGTTCTTCTCAGAATCAATAATCTCATCTATTAAATCTTTCTTTTTTTCTTGCAGCTCATTCATCTTCTCTTCAATCGTACCACGTGATATAAGCTTAATTACCTGCACTGTATTTGTCTGACCAATACGATGGGCTCTATCAGCTGCTTGTTCTTCCACTGCAGGATTCCACCAAATATCATAAAGAATCACAGTATCTGCTCCTGTCAAATTTAGCCCTGTCCCACCAGCTTTCAAGGAAATGAGAAAGAGGTCCCTTTCTCCTTCATTAAAACGATGGCAGGTTTTTACTCGTTCCTCCGATGGCGTTTGTCCATCAAGATAAAAAAACGGCATATCTCGAATGGCTAATTCTTTTCCGATGAGTTCCAGCATTTTCGTAAACTGAGAAAAAATTAGGACTCTTCTTCCTGAAAGCTTTGATTCCTCAATAATTTGCATAAGCTGAATAAACTTTGCGGAATCTCCCTTATAGTCGTCAACAAACAAGGCAGGGTGACAGCAAATTTGTCTTAACCTTGTCAATCCAGCCAGTATTCTAATTTTATTTTTTCGTAAAGTATCTTTGTTCAAATGCTTAAGTGTGTCATGTCTTAATTTTGCTAAATATGCTGCATAGAGCCGCTTTTGATCAGGCAGCAGCTCAGCTGATTCTGTTGACTCGATTTTATCAGGAAGCTCTGACAGGACATCCTCCTTCATTCTGCGCAACAAAAATGGTCGGACTCTTCGGGCAATCGTTTTTCTTGATAGATGACTATATTCTTTTAAACCCTGGAACAGCTCAGGAAAAACGACATGAAAAATAGACCACAATTCTTCGATCGAATTCTCAATCGGTGTACCTGTTAATGCGAAGCGATGATTTGCCTGAATTTTTTTCACGGCACGTGCTGTTTGTGTGATCGGATTTTTAAATGATTGAGCCTCATCAAAAAATACGGTATGAAAGAATTGTTTTTCTACCCATTTGATGTCCCTTCTCACTAACGGATAGGAGGTAATGACAACATCCAAACCTAGTATATTTTTTTGTAATTGAACTCTTTCTGTTTTCGTCCCATCTATGACAACAGCTTGAAGCTCAGGTGCAAATTTCATCATTTCATTCATCCAGTTATATGTTAAAGAGGATGGACAAACAATAAGTGCCGGTTGCTTCTTTTCACGAATAACTGGAAGCTCAGATAAAATAAATGCTATGCTTTGTATTGTCTTTCCAAGCCCCATATCATCAGCTAAAATTCCGCCAAATCCATAATTTGCAAGTGCCTTCATCCATTTAAATCCAGTCTTCTGGTAGTCACGTAATTTCGATTGTAAATGAGCAGGAACATGAAAATCGAAGCTCTCAGGATTAGTTAATGTTTCAAGAAAATGTCTAAATGATTCCTCCAACGTCAATAGTTTACTATCTCCAATGGAGTCGATAAGTTGGATCCCTCTTACAATGGGGACATTTAAACCACTTTCAAGATCCTCATTTTGAACAGGAAGTGCATGAAGAAAACGCTGAATTTCTTGATATTCCCTTGTTTCTAATGAGAGCAGCGATCCGTTTCGCAAACGGTAATACTTTCGCTTCTCTTCCAAAGCGGAAAGAAGCTCCCGAATTTCTTTCTCAGAAACACCATTCATTTCAAATTTGAATTCAAGCCAGTTGGTTCGTTCTTTTTTCAATTTAACTCGGACCTGAGGATGTGCAGCCTCTCTGAAAATTCGATTCTTAACTGCAGTAGTTGCATAAACTTGGACATGCTTTTGTAATTTCGGGAGGATATGAGTTAAAAATTCATACTCTAGTTCCTCATTATGCAGGAAGAATCCACCTTCTGTTTTCGTAAATGAACTGTCTTCCAACAGTTTTAAAATGGCATCCTCTTTTGCATCATCTCTTATCAGTAAAGATGTCGTCAGTACTTCTTGCTCATCGGACGGGTTGATGACTATATGTTCATAATGGAATTCTAGTCCAGCAAGTAAACGATTCTTCACACGATCCAAATACAGCTTAGCAATTAAAGGTGTCTTCAAATACTGCTTTGTAATTGACTCCGTTATTTGGACATATCCTAATCTCTTCAGACCAGGAACTACTTTTTCAATAAAAAAATCAATTTGGTCTCGATGAATGGGAATTTGATTCGTACCGGATGCATCGAGTATATTCTTCAGTTCATAAAGTCGGTTACAATCGTCACTTTTTAACTCTGTAAACTTTCCTTTTAGTAAAACAGAACGATAGGCATGAAGGATGATCATTTGATTCAAGCCCTTGATCCTTAACATATAGCTTTTATCGTCGGCTCCTTCAAAGTGAAATTGTAATGGCAATGTTTTATCAGATAATCGAAATCCTTCATATAATGTTCCGTCATAGGATAGTTTAATCGAAGGCGCTCTTGTGAATAGAGGAAGTAGTTTCTCCCATGATGTTGGCGGTATTAGTAACATTTCATTGCTGACTTTATTATTTAATTCGTCTGACAAACTTTTTCTATACACGTCTTCAACTTTGACAACTTCAATTAGCTGTCCGATTACAGCATCTGATTCCCTATGAAAACAATGATAATGTGGATTAAATGTAAATGCATTAGAAAGAAAGCTTGGTCTTCCTTCTTTAATATTCACTAAAAATTCACGGATATTTTTCACCTGAGTTGTAGCAATGGCTATTTCAATTCCTAATAATATGTTGCTCTTATCAATAGAAACAGGTCTACAAATAAAATCTGCTTCAATGACTTGTCTATTTTCAAAGTGTCTCTGATGACCGCTTGAACGGACAATTTTGTCACTAAAAATGGACATCATTTCTTCAGTGAGCCCATGATTATTTCCTGAATCTGATTGGGGCTTTTTTGAAGGGATCGCTCTATTACGTTGATGTTCCGAGATTGCAATCAATACTGCTGCTATATGCTGACAATCCTTATCGAAAGAAGCTAGCTTTGGACAGCTGCATTCTGTAAAGTACTCATTATTTTTTTCTTTTTTTATTGTTACAAAAAAGTTTTCATTCCCAGCAACGATTGCTTTGCAGCCATTTGAATCATGATGTTCAAAACTTACTTTATTCGCACGATAAAAAGCGTCTCCTCGTTTATAGGAGACGATTCCACACATATCTGTAATGATTTTCTGATTTAATTTTATATACAAATGCCCTCACCCTTCGTACCTGCTTTCTCTCTATTCACCTAAAGATTCCAATTAATAGTCTTCTCATTTGATTTTACAATAGCACTTAATACAAGATGATGCCATTAGAGAAGCCTACTATTCAGATGCTAATTTTTTTCGATCAACAGCATAGGGAGGCTGCTCCATCCAACCCTTCTCAATCATTATTTTTGCTGCTTTTTCAACAAATACTCCAATCTTCATAAATGACTTCGTATAAAGCAAACCGATATCATGTCTCCCATTTACTGCTATTGAATTGCCAAACGCTCTAATTTTCATTGAAAACATATCCACCTTATGAAATAACATTACTTTATCCGAAAATGGAGAGAAAGTAGATTTTGTCACTAAATCATCTAGAAATGATGGTGCAGGCAAATTTTCCATATGCAGTACTTTCATGTAACTTTCAATATTTTTTGCTGTTAAATCTCTTCCCTTTTCAAATAATTCTCTAATTTGCTCATCCTTAACAACTTGTGCAAATGCCATAATAAGAGCTTTACTTGTTACATTATTTTCAATATTATCATAGAAATGGGCAATTTCTAATGCATGCAATGGCCGCACATGTCCAAAAAAGCCATTTAAAAAATCGCTATCAACAAATTCAGCTTTATCTGGAACAGGAATAATAGGCGGCTTTATGATAAATCCCTTATTCATTAATAGTTCTTTGATCTGCTCCATCAAAGTAATTGTGCAATTCATGCAATAAATAAAAAATTCCTTCACATCCTTTCTAAATACAAGTGGTATGGCAATATTATAAATACTCATTCCAGCTTTTGCTGTATATTTTAAATAATGCACATAAAATTCATCTTCAAACAATCTTGGGGCGCCTAGGTTGACATCATCTTTACCAAAACCAATTGGAATAGGGAAATTTTCCTTGTTAAATATTTCAGTTGTTATTTTCATGAATTCATTACATAATTTCAATGCATTTTCTAATAATGTTCTAATATCAGGATCCTTCACATGTTGGAGATAGTAGCTTATTATACATTTTGACATGCTGTTCCCCATATAAGTTGCCCACAGTTTGCCCATTTCTGCTGATCCTAGCTTTTCCTTAAGGCTTGTTTTAGTTGTACCTAGTTTAATCGGCTTAATGGTTTGCAAGATAACATCTCCTTCGCCTGATTTTTTGATAGTATTTTCCTCTATTCAAAATATATTCTCGAGGTATCTTGATACACTTCAAAAAACCATTTTATAAATAAAAAGACCGACAATTGTCCTTGTCGGTCACTCTAATTAAGGTTCATTCTTTTTTCTCTTCTTTTTCAACAAGATATTTAAGCATAGATAATTTGTTGTTCCAAAATTTCTCATAGTATGATAGCCAGTGTTGAACTTCTTCCAATGGCTCGGGATTCAACTGATAAATTTTTTCTCTGCCTTCTTTTCGCCCATAAACTAGTTTTGCTTCTGATAGGACATGTAGATGTTTGGCAATAGCTGTACGGGTCATCGGAAAATGTGCTGTAATTTTTGAAATAGGCATTTCCTTTTGAGAAAGCAGCCTTAGAACCTCTCTGCGTGTAGGATCAGCAATCGCTTGAAATACATCATAGTTTTGTGCTGCTTGAGACACTTAGCTCTCAACAACCTTTTTAAGCTTCTCTGTAATTCCAACCCAGCCTTGATTCATACGATCGCGAATAACTGATGCTTGTTCACCCGCTTTTGGTACAACAGCGTCCACTTCTTTCCATCCGCCATGAATGAGAGTAAACTCCGTTTTACCACCCAAATCTTTCAAAATAAATGAAACAATCCATCCATCTTTATCCCATGAAAAGGAGAGTCGGTTGGGTACATCTAGTTCTAACACCTTGCATGGGGATGGTCCAAATGGTGATTGAATATGAAATTCATGACCTACCTCAGGTTGAAAATCATTTGGCATAAACCATGAAGCAATCCCTTCTGCATTTGCAACTTTATCCCACACCTTTTGAATCGGCGCCTCAATAATTACTTTTTGTTCGATATCTTTTACTTTTTTTTGATTTGACATATTTACGCTCCTCTAAGTAGAAAATATAACACCTTTTGGTTTCACTTATAATAATATAACACCTTTTAGTTTCACGTCAAGCTGTTTTATATTTTACCTAAAATGTCCAAAATAGTACAAAAAAGGAGCTTAGATGCAGCTCCTTTATAAGTCTATTTTATTTTTTTCATAAAAGAAGATAGAGATAACTGGCTATTTATAACAGTTTCTCCCGTTTTTACAAAGCCGAATTTTTCATAGAAATGAATAGCTGGTATATTTTTTGAACCAGTGGACACTATTAATGTTTTAATCCCCATAGCATTTCTTTCGATATACTCTAAGAGCCCCTTTGCAATTCCTTTTCGAAAATGGGATGGATGTACCATCAGTCTGTGAATATCAATGATGTCCTTTTCACACTTAAAAGAAAGGACACCGCTTAACTCTTCATTTATGTAATATCCAATGAATGTTTCTCCACAATGCATTAATGCAGGGATCGAATCCTTTAAAGGCGGGATATCAAAATAGCCGATTATTTCAGCTTCTATCTCATATGATGGAATTTGAATGTTCATTACATTTTCAGCATTCCGTTTATTAGTAATCTCAATTTTTTTAATCATTGCTCTTCCCCCTCTTATATACCTATAACTAATTAAATTATTTCATCATTCCTCCATCAACACTTAATACATGCCCATTAATAAAATCAGATTCATCTGAAGCGAGGAATAAATAAGCATTAGCAATATCTTCTGGTTTCCCTAACCGGCTACTCGGTGTGATTAATTTTATTTGCACAAGAATATGTTCGGGAATCGTGCTAATCATATCAGTCTCGATAAAACCTGGTGCAACTGCATTTACATTTATTCCTTTTCTCCCTAATTCTTTTGCCCATGTTTTCGTTAATCCAATAACACCTGCTTTGGCTGCAGAATAATTGGTTTGCCCAAAATTCCCTCCAACCCCTGCAACAGAGGAAGTATTGATGATTTTCCCCTTTTCTGCCTCAAGCATGTATGGAAGAACTGCTTGTGTACAATGAAAAACACCAGTTAGATTT
This sequence comes from Cytobacillus solani, assembly GCF_006704205.1. Lineage (NCBI taxonomy): Bacteria > Bacillati > Bacillota > Bacilli > Caryophanales > Bacillaceae > Cytobacillus > Cytobacillus solani. The sequence continues at coordinate 4,268,154 of NZ_CP041305.1, read as the reverse complement.
ACATCAATCACTTTTTGAAAATCCTCTATCGTCATTTTTTGTAAAGTTGCATCCCTTGTAATTCCTGCATTATTAATTAAAATATCGATTTTACCAAATACCTCTATTACATCTCGGATCACGTGATCAACACTTTCACGATTAGCCACATCGGCTTGGAAAAATAAAATGTTATGTCCATTTTCTTGTTCTTTTCCCGCTTTATCATTATAATCGACAATTGCTACATTTGCCCCTTCTCTAGCAAAAAGCTTAACAGCTTCTAAACCTATGCCACTTGCACCACCAGTAATAACAGCTGTTTTCCCTTGTAATCTCATATAAACCACCCTTTAAAAGTCAAAATTCAGAATTTACACAATTCTAGTTTACCATACTTATAAAAAAAGATTGTGATTAAATGTTAGAAGATTTTTGTACGTCTACTAAAAATAATTCACTCATAGCTACCGTTAAAACGTAAACAGGAATATCAAACAAATATAACAGAAAATGCTTGGAAATTATCCAAGCATTCTTTGTTCATTCACAATCAACCGTGATTTCGCTTACGAATTGATCTAATATACCCGTTTTCCATACATAAATTAAACAATTTGACTTAAGAAGCTTTTACCTTGTTAGACTCTAAAGATGCTCCATTCCCTTGAATATGGAGATAATAAAATCCATAAATAGCTGAAAACAGTAATAAACTCCCCGACAAAATGTAAACTAATCGAACACCGATTAGGTCTGTTAAAACGCCAATTCCAATAACCGATAAAATAAAAATAAGCTGGACTAGCGTTGATCGTGCAGCTAGGATTTTTATCAATGTTTGATCATCTATACTATTTTGAAACATCGTCTCCTGTGCTAAGTCTCTTAATTGATACGCTGGACCCATTAAGAGAACTAGCACTAATGCTAGATACGGGGTAGAAACAAATCCATAAAAAAACGTGAGCAGCCCAAATAAGAAAGAACCTGCAAGCATAAAAAGAGTTAAGCGACCTTGCATCCATTTTGAAAATCGAAAGACAAGTAAACCTCCTATAATAGTACCTAGATAATACCCGCCATTAATATATCCCCACCACATTTCTCCTTTTCCTAACGCTTCCTTTGCAAAGGTTAAAGTGACAGCACCTATCCATATCGTTCCAACCCAGGCTTCCATTAAATCCATGATAACTAAGATTCTTAACCCCTTATGTTGAAAAAGATGTTGCCATCCGCTCGTGATTCTTGCTAAAAATCCGTCTTGAGATTGAATAGTAACTGACTTTTGTACCTTCACTAATAATAAACTGACGATTGAAGTGATTAGTAGTCCAAATGTGAAGGCTAAGGTTGTATCTTTCCCAAAAAATGCAAGCAACACGCCGCCAAATGTCCATCCTGCAAATAAAAAAGTTTGATCCACACTGGAAATGAGGCTATTTGCCTTCACCCTCGTACTTTCATGGACAATCGATTTTACTAAAGTGCTTTTAATTGGAGAAAAAAATCCATTAAAAAATGAAATACTAGCTAATACCATAAAGACAATTACTAATATAGTCGTCGTCAGTTCTATTTGAAAAAGGATAAATAATCCCGCAAGCAACAGGAGTTGACTTATCTGAGCAAACATCAATAAATGTGTAGGCTTATATCGATCTGATACGGCTGGCAAAATAAGCCCGCTACCCATCCTTGCGATGAAACTTACTAAGGTGACCGCTGCTGACAATGCAGTAGAGTCCGATTCATTATAAAGATGTAATACAACAACCATTGTATATAAAGCAAATCCGAGATTCGTTGAAGTTTGACTGACTAATAAAGCATAAAAGGATCGGTTCAATGGAAAACTCCTCTTCTATTAAGTGAAAATTGTCTCAGTTATTGAATTCACCTGTGTCCTTATTATCCCCCACATATCGTTTGATCGGTCTCCTGGCATTGCATGTGGATTGATTAGTAACTGAGGATGATTATTATTTTTATATGTCTCCTATCTATAAATGAAGCAAATGTGAATATCATAAGAACAAAAAGGATGAGAAACCAAATCATACAATTCACACGCCTTATTTTTCCATTTTATCATAGAATATGATTGTTTTGATAACTTAGTTATTTTCTTTAGTTACGTTTACATTTCTTTTGGTGCTTCAATTCCTAATAGTCGTAAGCCCTCTTTTAGAACAATTTGAACTGCGAAAACGAGTGATAATCTTGCTTGTTTTCGCTCATGATCATCTAAAATGCGAACTGATCCATAGTATTTATTAAATGCCTTGGAAAGTTCGAGTACATATTTGGCAATTTGTGATGGATCATATTCATTAAAGGCACGCTTAATTACGACTGGAAAAGCCATGAGATTCTTTATTATTGACCATGCTTCATCATCGGTAATGTCGGCAAACTTCTCATTACTTTCCTCATATTTCCCCTTTTTCAATATGGAAGATGCACGTGCATGTGTATATTGAACATATGGACCGGTTTCTCCTTCAAATCTCAACATATCTTCAATAGAAAATTCAATATTATTTAATCGATCGTTTTTTAAATCATGGAATATGACGGCACCGACGCCAACCTGACGAGCAACCGTATCTTTATATTCCAGCTCTGGATTCTTCATAATAATGTTTTTCTTGGCTATATTAATCGCATCAATTAAGACTTGCTCCAATAATACAACTTTTCCTTTTCTTGTTGACATTTTCTTACCATCCTTTAACATCATTCCAAAAGGAATATGCATAAGTCCTTCATGCCATGTATAACCCATTCTCATTAATACTTCGAATAATTGCTTAAAATGGAGTGTTTGCTCATTCCCTACAACATATAGTGACTTAACAAATCCGTAATGATTTTGCCGATAAATTGCTGCTGCTAAATCACGGGTTGCGTAGAGAGTGGTTCCATCTTTTTTCTTAATTAAACAAGGAGGTGAATCATTGTTTATTTCTACTATTTTTGCTCCTTCTGATTCTTTTAATAACTGCATATCGTCAAGCAGGTGAACTACTTGCTCCATTTTATCATTGTAAAAAGCCTCGCCATGAGTTGAATCAAAGTTCACACCTAATAATGTATATATTTTCGAAAACTCTTTCAATGATTCATCTCTAAACCATTTCCATAATTCTAAAGCTTCTTCGTTTCCTTCTTCTAGCCTCTTAAACCACAGTCTCCCTTGATCATTTAAATCAGTATCCTGTTCAGCCTCTTCATGGAATTGAATATACAATTTTAACAGCTCTTTGATCGGATTTTGTCTTACCTTTTGCTCTTCACCCCACTTTTTATAGGCTACAATTAACTTTCCAAACTGCGTGCCCCAATCACCTAAGTGATTTATTCTAATTGGCTTATACCCACATTTTTCAGACAAGAGTGCAAGTGCGTTCCCAATTACTGTGGAACGTAAATGTCCCATTGAAAAAGGTTTTGCAATGTTTGGGGATGAAAAATCAATTGTTATAACGTTCTGATTGCCAATGTTTATATCTCCATACTTTTCTTTTCTTGAGATGACTTCCTGAATAATTCGTGAGGATACTTCACTTTTATTTAAAAATACATTGATATAGCCACTAGCTGCTACTGCATTCTGGAAACAGTTTGACAGCTCTACGTTTTGTACGAGTTCAAGTGCTATGTTCTGTGGTGACTTACGGTAAATATTAGCCAATTCAAAACAAGGAAAGGCTAAATCACCCATATTCGCAAATTTAGGTATTTCAATCATATTCAGTAACTTACTTTTCTTTAAATGATCTTTTAATTGATCGTATAGAACATCTGCCAATGCCATTTTATAATCCATTTCTCTTTCCTCCTCAAAATAAAAAAATCCCGTCTCTTTTTCCTAAGAAAAAGAGACGGGATTCCTATTAACCCGCGGTACCACTCTACTTGTTTTATAAAAACCACTCTATTTGATAACGGGGTTCACCCCGACTTCCCCTAAGACGTGTATTCAGGAAAGCATCTCCAAAGTGCGGTTCACTTTTTGCTCCATGATCAGGCTTCCACCATCCCTGACTCGCTTTGCCGTTACAAAAAACTACTCTCTTTGTCATTGATTTTTAAGAAGTATTTTAAATCATTATAGCCATTCTTATATAAATTGCAATACTTATTTGTATATTTAAAAAACCACTTGATAAATAAGTTATGAATCCCATCCATTTCAAAAGTAGAAATTATTGCATTAGTTTAGATATTTTCCTGTGATCGACTGCTCCTTATTGATAATCTGCGAAGGTGTGCCTTCGAACACCACCTGGCCACCTTTGCTGCCTCCGTCCGGTCCCATATCGATGATCCAATCCGCTTGGCTGATAACATCAAGGTTGTGCTCGATAACGATTACCGTATTACCCGCCTCCACAAGCCGTTTCATGATCTCAAGAAGGTGACCAATATCTGACATATGAAGGCCAGTCGTAGGCTCGTCCATCACGTAGATGCTGCCCTTTTTATGCAACTCACTTGCTAATTTGATGCGCTGGCATTCACCGCCTGAGAGCGTGCTGAGTGGCTGACCAAGTGTAATATAATCCAGCCCCACATCACTTAACGCTTGGAGCTTGCGCACGACCTCTTTCAGCTGAAAGTAATTCAAAGCCTGCTCCACAGTCATCTCCAGCACTTCTGCAATTGACTTGCCGTTCAGCTTGTATGCGAGCACCTCTTCTTTGAACCGTCTTCCATCGCATACCTCGCATGGCAGCTTTACACTGTCGAGGAATGCAAGGTCTGTATACACTACACCCAGCCCTTGGCAGTTCTCGCAAGCCCCCTTGGAGTTGAAGCTGAACAAGCCTTGATTGACCTTGTTCTCGGAAGCAAATGCCTTGCGCACATCATCCATAATACCCGTGTAGGTTGCGGGATTCGAGCGTGTTGACACTCCTACCGCTGATTGGTCAATGACGATCGCATCCGGATGCTGGCCAAGGAATACTTTGTTAATCAGCGTACTCTTGCCCGAACCGGCAACACCCGTAACAACTGTCAGCACTCCAGTTGGAATATCTACACTCACATTCCTGAGGTTGTGCATTGTTGCATCCTTGACAGACAGCTTGCCGGATGGTTTCCTGCAATCATGCTTCAACTGAAGCGGCCTCCTCATATGAGTGCCTGTCAAAGTACCTGCCTCCAGCAAACCTTGAAAGCTTCCTTCATACACAATGGTGCCGCCACGGCTGCCTGCATGGGGTCCGACGTCGATGATATGATCCGCCAACTTGATCACGTCGGGATCATGCTCGACAACAATCACAGTATTGCCCTTGTCGCGCAGCTTTTGAAGCAATTCATTTAACCTGTGTACATCACGGGGATGCAACCCAACGCTAGGCTCATCAAAGATGTAAGTGACATCCACTAGGCTTCCGCTCAGATGCTTTACCATCTTTACGCGCTGCGACTCTCCTCCAGACAATGTATCAGTCTCACGGTCAAGAGTTAAGTAGTCTAGTCCGATATCTACCAAATGCTGCAGCCGCTCCATTAGCGACTTGACAACTGGAGCGGCCGTCGCGTCGACAATCTCCCGAACGACGCGGATGAGCTGTCCGACCTCCATGGACGACATCTCCGCAATGTTGAGTCCATTAATTTTGCAGCTAAGCGCAGCCTGACTGAGCCTTGCTCCGTGGCAGCTGGGGCATGGACCCTCAGAGATGTACGGCGCAACAGCTTTTTGTGTACGCTCGGATTTGGTCTTCACATCCCGCTTGATGTATTTGTTAGTGAACTTCTCGATAATTCCTTCTACTGTAATATTCGTTGCCTTCCCTGCGAAATCCATCTTCACTTTTCTTGCTTTGCCATACAGTAGCTGTTTCAGTTCTTCATCCGAATAATCGCTCACCTTCTTGTCAGGATTGAAGAAACCTGATTGCACGATCATCGACCAATCCCATCCGCTCACCTTATAGTCAGGCAGCATAATTGCCCCTTCATTCAACGACTTTGACTTATCCAGCGCCATGCTCATGTCTACTCCTAATTTCCTACCGATCCCGTTACATTCGGGACACATGCCTTGAGGATCGTTAAACGAGAACATGTTCGCTTGACCAATATAGGGCTGACCCGCTCGGGAGAAGAGAAGGCGGAGAATAGGAGAGATATCGGTAATCGTGCCCATCGTGGAATGGGAACCACCACCCAGCCGCTTCTGATCTACAATAACAGCCATGCTTAGATTCTCGATCGCGTCCGCATCTGGCTGCGGATAGCGGGGCAGGAAATTACGCACAAACATGCTAAAGTTCTCATTCAGCAATCTCGTGGATTCAGCGGCAATTGTATCAAATACAATGGAAGACTTGCCTGATCCAGATACCCCCGTGAAGATTGTGATCTTCCGCTTGGGAATACGTAAGGATACATTCTTGAGATTGTTTTCCCTTGCAGCCGAGATTACGATATATTCCTGATTAGATTCACTCATGATTACCATCCTTCCGATTGTGTTATTCTACTTTTTATCGCATTGTACCATACATCGTGCATAGAAAGTCTGGCAAACTTGCCAATGTTATTGTTCTATTCAGGGAGTGATCCGATTGCTTTTTGGAAAACTCATAGTGTAATCAAAAATGATAAATTGTATATGTAAAGCTTAGACAAGGGCGATCATCTTTAACCATAAACCAAGTACGTACTTGTTCCAAAATAAAACGGCTGCAAGTACATGCGGCCGTTTTGCTTTCATTCATCAAGCAGGATGCATCAGCAGTACCCGCTAAATTATATTGGTTAAAATTGAATTTTACAAATATTACGGTATTGTTACAAGATTTAGTGTTCAATTTTTTTAATCAATTGATGTGATAAAACCTCATTAACAAGTGCTATAGCCATTCCTGGGATACTATGTGCCATCCATATTGTTTTAATTTCAGTTTCGATCATTTTTATTTGTAATTCAAATCCCCTAGTTATATCCAAGATGCATTATTTAGCTGACCACTCATATTGAATATCAGGTAAGTTTTCTTCATTTTCATACCCTCTGCCTATCATTTCAAATCCATGCTTTTCGTAGAATCGTTGAGCTTTTTCATTTACTTCGAATGTGTACAATGTTAATCTTCCACTTGATTGTGCTTTTACTCTATCCAACAAGGTTTGGCCGATACCAATACCTTGAAACTCTATATGTATGTAGAGTTGATTTATTTCTCTATCATTATATGCAATCATTCCAACAACTTTTTCATCGATAAGCGCTAAGTCTACTTGAAAATGATCAGTTAATATATGATTTAAAAAATATAAGTGATTGTCAAAACTATGAGTTTCTTTCTGACCAATCGCCAGTTCCTTGCATTCTCGCCACATTTCCACCGTTTGTTTTGCATACTTAGGAATATATTTTATAATTTTGATATTGTTTTGTTTCACTTTCAGTCCTCCACAATTTTTTTGTATCATCCCAAAAAATATCATTAATAAAAAATACTCATTTTCATAAAGCACATTGGAATTAAATATTTTATTTGGCGCTTTTCTTTCCTCCCGCTGATCTAGCTTTTACGAATGATCATCCATTTAGAATCAAATAATTAATAATAATAAATTTATTATCTAGATTTCTTTATTTTTTGATCATAAGCTGGGGAGATTAACTCTCATTACCGCTTCCAGTAAACTCTACATAAAAGGGCTGATAACGATCATCCAAACAGTATTCTATTCTTTGTCTAAAATTCTTCCAAGTTACCATTTTACCCAAAAACAATGTATTACAGATTGATCGATCAAAGTTTTGAAAAATACCACAAAATTTGGTCACTTCAATTTCTATGCCCGATTCTTCTTTTGTCTCCCTGATTGCTGCTTCCTAAGTGATTCCCCTTCTTCCAATCGCCTATTTACAGACTTTTAATATTATAAATATTATAAAAAAGAGTCATTATTATAATGTTTCTTTATTGATTTGGTTTGCAATATCAAGAATTAATCTGCTGTTTAATTCTTCTTTCATCTTTTTTTCTGCCTCGATCATTACATTTTCAATTAAGCAATCTCCATTTTGTAAATCTTCATGATCAAAAGAACAATTAAACAAAGATGTCTTTCCTTCAATTGCATGTATAACATCTAAAAAAGTGATTTCATTAGACTGTCTTACAATGCTATATCCACCCTTTACACCAGGGATGGATTCAATTAATCCTGCTTTCACAAGTTTTGTTAAAATCTTAGATAGATAAGTTGGTGAGAGATTTTGAATTTTGGCTAATTGTTCTACACCAATCGTTTTTCCCTTTGGTTGTAAAGTTAAATAAACCATAGTGTGTAATGCATAATTTGTGGCTCTTGAGTATTTCATCACTTCTCTCCTTTATAAATACATTAAAGACCTTTAAAGACTGTAATTGATCTTAAAATAAATAAAAAAAAATATCAAGAGAATTCTATTATTTCTAATAATCACTGTTTGATTTTGCTGCAAAAGTTCTAGTTCAGCGAAAATACGGACAATCGCTAAAGTCCAACACTTCATAATTTTACCAATATTTTTAAATAATAATGAATTTTCGTTCATTTTGCGTTAGAATTTATCAAAAGGGAGGTTATGGGGAGGTTTCATTTTTGTTATTAAAGAGAAATTTTAAACAGCAGACAATAAATGGGGTTCAAATCGGAAACGGTACAGTAGCATTTCGAGGGGTACATTTAAATGTTCATTGTTTCGTTGTTGATGGTGTTTTAATTGATACGGGAGCAAAATCATTAGAACAGCAATTTATGTCATTTTTTAAACAACAGGATATTAATCAAGTGGTGGTCACGCATTTTCATGAGGACCATACAGGCTGTGCTGCCATTTTACATAAAGAACTCCAGTTACCTATTAATATGAGTGATAAAATGCTTGATTACTGTAAAAAGAAGCCAGATTATCCCATGTATCGAAAATTATTTTGGGGGAAACGAAGTCCATTCTATGCAATGGCAATCGGAAAAACCTTTTCATCCCGAAATGCAATATGGGACGTCATTGAAACACCTGGTCATTCAATTGACCACTTAGCTTTTTTAAATCGTGAAACCGGTCAACTATTCACAGGTGATTTGTATTGCCAGGAAAAGACAAAGGTCATTTTACGTGAAGAAAGTATTCCAACGATCATTGAATCTCTGAATAAAATATTAACCTATAACTTTGATGATGTGTTTTGCAGCCATGCTGGCTACTTAGAGAATGGGCGAACTGCTTTACAAAAAAAGCTAGATTATTTGTTAGATCTCCAAGAAAAGGTAATCAAGCTCCATACTGATGGATTGACACCAGACCAGATTAACAGCACACTTTTTCCAAAAAAATACCCCATCACCTTGTTTTCTTCAGGAGAATGGGATTCCATACACATAATAAACTCGATTGTTCAGGTTAAGATCAGTTAAATCAATATTAATGAATGTTAGGAAATCCAAATCAATTAAAAGCCTGGTTTCTTGCTTACTTTTAAGAATTTAGGCTTTTTTCATTTTTTCTACAACAAGCCTGCTAATTAAAATATAATTCCAATGTTAAAATTTAATCATTCTTTTTCATGATATTATTCTTCATATTCTATCGATACTTAATTGAGCATGGAAGCCCTCAAATTATTAACATCATTCTCTAAGTAACTCTTTAAACAAGATAACATATATACCCAACCTCCCTTTTGACCTACCATTTTATTTACTAGTTCAGGATCCTCTTTTTTAAAACCTGATTCGCATACTTCTATAGTTGTACTCATCTTATCTAACTCATTTAATGTAATTGTTACCACCGTTTCTTCATCATGTTCTGCTCCCCATGTAAACACGATATTCTTGTTTGGATCTACTTCTAAAACATGTATAATTCCTTCCGCTCCGTATTCATCATATTTCAAAGTAATCATTCTTCCTTGTTCCCATCTCTCAGAACTTGAAGAAAACCAAAAGTTTCCTATTTCCACTGGATCAACTATCGCTTCAAACACCTCTTTTGCAGATTTATTTATTTTAAACTTTGTTGTTATTTGTGTATCCATTATGGATCAACCTTCCTTCAAATATATTTTTATAACCCAAGTTTAGAAGAATATTTATGTGGTCTTTTTATTTAGCTAACCATATCTTTCTTGGATAAAAAAGTCATACCTCTATAGTATGACTCCCAAAAAAATTTTTCTACTATTAAATTTATGACACTTAACCTAACAAACCAAAAAATCTTGTCGAAATGATTACAAAAATAATATAGTTGTTGGTTGTAAAAAAAATCTCCCTACAGGATCACTTTTAACATTAATGAAGTTTCCGATCAATATACCTATTTTTTAAACATAAAATCTTCATTTTTTTCTTCACCAGATCCCATATCTTTTATTTTAAATTGATTATTTTTGACTTCATCTTCACCGATTATAATGACGTTACGAACTTTTTCCTTGTTTGCTTTATCAAGTGCTTTACTAATCTTCTTATTACCCAACTCTAACTCAACATTATAACCTTTAGTCCTTAAATAACTTGCCAGCAGTAACGATTCTTTCTTTGTATTTAATGGGATGATATAAAAATCCACATTCGAATTTTCCAGAAAAATATTGCCCGATGACGTAATAGCGGAATAAATAACATCTAATCCGAACGATATTCCAACTGTAGAAAAGCTTTCATTCGTCCCCATCAGTCCTCCGATTGCATTGTCATATCTTCCGCCACTTCCAATACTAGACTTTATTAATTGATCTGCTAAAAAAATTTCATAAATAGTACCAGTATATATTTCTAACCCCCTTGCTAAAAATGGATTAAATACACATTGTCCATTAATATCAAGATATTCCAAATACATATCTAATTCCTTTAACTCTTCTAGTCCTTGTTTAACAAGATCATTTTTTTTGGAGGCTGGCTCAAAGTAGCTATAATTTTTATTATTTTTATCAATCAAAAATTGTTCGATCAATTTAATAGTTGAAGCTTGTAATCCTAGTTTAGTGAGCTCAGAAAGTACAGCTTCTAATCCTACTTTTTCAAGTTTATCAAGTATTAGTACTACTTTATTGATCTGTTTATTATCTGTTTCAAAGAATTCGAGCATTCCAGTCAATAATTTTCGATTGTTATATTGAATGATTACATTCAATTCAAGTTTTTTAAAAGCATCTAATGCCATTTTCATTAATTCTGCCTCTGCTATTTGAGACTCGACTCCAACAATATCAACGTCACATTGAGTAAACTCGCGGAACCTACCAGCCTTTATGGGACCATCTCGAAATACTTTCCCAATTTCATATCGCTTAAAGGGCATCCTAATTGCCGGATTCATTGCAACAACCTTTGCAAAAGGGATTGTGAGATCATATCTTAAAGCAAGGTCTCTTTCTCCTCTATCTGATAATGTATACATTTCCTCTAAAATTTCAGCTCCTCCGCCATACTTTGAAGCAAGTAATTCAGTATAATTCAAAATGGGTGTTTCCAGAGGCTTGCAGCCGTATTGGACAAACGTCTCTTCTAATATTTTTGTAATTTCCTTCCTTACCATTTCAGCATTTGGCAAGTAATCTTGTGTACCCTTTACATTTTGAATATTCATTTTTCTCATTTTCAGAACCCTCCACTATTTTTTTGAAAATAAAAAACCGCACTTGATGTAAGTGTTGAACTTAATCAAATACGGTTTAATGATAAATAGCCTTCCTATTAGCGATTCTTTTAAAATCGTATAGCAAGGCTAATCAATATGATGATGTAATTGAGACAATGAAATTAACTTTCTTAAAGTAAACATTTTATCCACCTCTAATTTCCAATTAATTTATCATATTTATAGATAAACAGCAAATAATTAATGAATAAATTTTTTATATTATTTACCGATAAATCGATCTCTAGCAGCACCTAGTCCGCATATTAAGAGCAAAACTGAAGCACCAACCAAGATAAGAAGTGGGATCGTCCAGCTACTGGTTGCATCATGTATATATCCAAAGAGCGTTGGACCAATAGCTGCAAGCAGGTAACCGACTGATTGTGCCATTCCAGAAAGCTCTGCTGCTTGATGTGAATTTTTTGTACGCAAGCTAAAGAACATCATTGCTAAACTAAAGGCAAAGCCCCCGCCAATACCAAATAATATCACCCACAAAACAATTAAACTTGAACTGCCGTATAGCAATCCTAGCGTTCCAGCTAATAATAAACCTGACGTAATGGTAACTAAGGAACGTTGACTGGACATTCGTCCAGCGATGACGGGAACGATAAATGTAAATGGGAGCAAAGCTAGCTGCATAATAGTAAGCAACCAGCCAGATCGATCTGAACTTATTCCTTGTACCTTTAAAATTTCAGGCAGCCACGCGATAAGGACGTAAAACAACATGGACTGTAATCCCATAAACAATGATACTTGCCAAGCTATTGCGGAAGTCCATACATTTACTCTACTGTCATCTGTTTTTATATGAATATTGGCTGCATTCCGATTTCGACGTTTCATTTGCGGCAGCCAAGTTAAAATGGATACAAAACTTAAAAAACCCCATATTCCCAATGCACCTTGCCAGCCAAATCCTAAATGAATGGCAATTGGTACACTAATACCAGAGGCAATTGCTCCAAGTAGGTTCATAGAAATGGAATACACACCCGTCATTAAGCCAATTTTTGTCGGGAACTCTCTTTTTATAAGACTTGGCAACAATACGTTACAAACGGAAATAGCTAAACCTATGACAGCTGTACCAATATATAAGGTTGCTACTCCAGAAAGAGAACGCAAGATAATTCCAAGTGTAAGAATAATGAGGGATGCTAGAACAATAGGTTCCATTCCAAATTTTCGTCCTAACCTAGGGACAATAGGTGAGAAAAATGCAAAAGCAAGTAATGGCAATGTCGTAATCATTCCTGCCAAAGTATTTGAAATATGCATTGAATCCCTAATAAAACCTACTAATGGCCCTACCGAAGTTAAAGGTGAACGTAAATTAGTTGCAACAAATATGATTCCTATGATCATTACCCAAAAGGCTGATGATTTACGGCCATTTGGGGCTGTCTTTATTTCCTGTTCGATCGTTGCTTGATTTGTTGTATTCATGGTGTTTCCTCCAGTTACATGGAATATCTCTGTGCCTCTACTTTATATTTAATAAAGTATCATTTTCAGTATTCCAGTTGATAGTCGTAAAGCAAAATATATTTTAACATGTTTTTTGTATACTATAATATATCATTTGTAAATTGTCTATGTTTTTATATTCTCATCCCGATTCTATGAATTTCAAAAGAATAACCCCCTATCCTTTATATTGATAGAGGGCTAATCAACGTTTACAATGTAATATAATGATTAAACGCTATATTTTAATATGATATGGAGAACTACAACTTCGTTTGAATCATTAGTATAAGAATGTTCCCCATCTGCACGGAAACTAATTGAATCATATTGGTTTAAAATGTAGGATTCATTATTAACTTGAATTAAAATGGTCCCTGACATGACTGTTGCTAATTCTGTCGTATTCTGGTGATGTTTTTCTGGATAGTATGAGCTATTTGGTTGTAAATAAGCCCGATACATTTCCATTTCATTATTCGTATGTTGAAAAATTGGCTCAATTGCCCAGTTTTTCTCCTCTCCAGAAATTCTTAATCCTTTTCCAGCACGGGACAGATTCACACTACTATCCTCATTAGAAAATAATGACATGAGTGGAATCGATAAGCTTTTCGAAATCTTCCATAACATTCCTATAGTTGGGTTTGTTTCTCCGCGCTCAATGTTTCCTAGAGTTAGCTTACTTACTCCCGATAATTCCGATAAATCTTCAAGACTCCATTTCTTTTCTTTACGGAGTTTTTTAAGTACAGCTCCGACTTGTAATACGACTTGTTTTTGTTCATCCGGTCCTTTATTCATTTTATCCTCACTTTAAATTGTTATTAAAAACCCAAAACACATAAAAGTAATTACTTATATTATAGTTTACTCAAAATAAGAAACAAACCTTTACCCTTTAATAAATACAGCTTTTTATTTAAGCAGGATTAATAGAATGAACCTAGAATTATTTAATACAAAGTTCCTATCATTCATGTAAATAAGCGGGAGGTACAGCATGATTGAAATTAGAGAAATAGAGCCAGAGTTGACGTACATTATTAGACATTCCGTATTGCGCCCCCACCAAACGATCGAGGACTGCAAATATGACACTGACCACGGGAATGGTGCCTTTCATGTTGGAGTCTTTTATCAAAAAATACTAATAAGTGTTGGATCATTTTGTATCGAGAAAAATCCTGATTTTCAAACGGAAATGCAGTATCGGCTAAGAGGGATGGCAACTCTCGAGGAGTTTCGAAAGTTAGGTGCAGGGAGATCGCTTATTTCCTATGCGGAAAATTCAATTAAATCGCAAGGCTTTGACCTGCTATGGTGCAAAGGAAGAACAACAGTACAAGCATATTATTCTAAATTAGGTTTTGAAGTTCATGGGGAAGTTTTTGACTATCCCCCTATTGGTCCACATATTATTATGGTTAAACAATTGTAAATACATTAAAAGCAACATCTATTTTAAAGATGTTGCTTTTTAACATTCTAGTTATGGTTTAAAAACAATTAACTTTCCAGATTCACTTACTGTAATTAAATCTTGGGCATCACTTTTTCCGCTTAATGGGATGTAAAAATTTCATTTCCTAAATATACGATTGTTTATATTTAATCTAACTCTCTCACTTCAATAGGAAGGATAATTTCTTCAATTTTTTCTCTATGTGGCTCATATTGGCTAGGCAACATTAATTGTTCACCCATTGTTTCTTCCGGTTCATCATGAGCAAATCCTGGAGGATCTGTAGCAATCTCAAATAAAATTTCTCCATGTTCTCTAAAGTAAACGGCATTAAAGTAATTTCTGTCTTTCACAGGTGTAACCCCATAGCCAAAGCCTTCAACATATTTCTTCCACTCTAATTGATCTTGGTCGCTACTTGCTCTCCATGCAATATGATGGACTGTTCCAACACCCATTTGACTTCGGCCAGCTGTCGACAATTTTAAATCAATAATATTTCCAATCTCACTTGTAGATTGATAACGGACAAGATCATTTTCTTTCCCTATTCGCTTGAGTCCCATGACTTTCTCTAGTGCTTCAGCTGTTTGTTCAGGCTGTTTTGAGAAAAGCGTTGCTCCGCCAAAGCCTTTAATTGCAACATCTGGTTTCACATCTCCGAAAGCCCAAGTATTCTCTTCCCCACCTTCTCGTTCAACAATTTCCAGGTGAAGTCCATGTGGATCATCAAATTGTAAATATTTCTCTCCAAAACGCTCTGTTTTAGTATATAGAATATTGAACTTTTCTAATCTCTTTTCCCAAAATTCCATTGCACCAATTGGGACTACATATGAAGTGACTCCAACTTGCCCATCTCCGATTTTTCCTTTGTAAGCATTTGGCCAAGGAAAAAATGTAATTATCGTTCCGGGTTTTCCTTCATTATTACCGAAATAAAGATGATATGTACCCGGATCATCAAAGTTTACTGTTCTTTTTACTAAGCGCAGTCCTAGTACCGCTGCATAAAAATCTACATTTTCTTGCGGGTGGCCAACAATTGCTGTTATATGGTGGATCCCCATCGTTTGTTTTTTCATTATTTTTCACTCCTTATTAAAATCTAGAATTTTAGATGTAAGTGACGAATTCACTAACAGGCTTTCGATAGCCTCTAGGTTTTCTGCTTGAAACCTTTTCTTTCCCGATTGTAATCATCAAAACAACCTCATATTGTTCATCGATCTTCAATAAACCCCTTATCTCCTCTTGATTAAATCCAATCATCGGACATGTATCCCACCCTTTTTCCTTAGCAGCTAACATAAATAGCATGGCTGATAGCGATGCATTTCTGATAGCCTCGTCTCGTTGAAATACTTCGCCCCTTGTTTCATAGAATGAGACTGTATCATTAACCATATGATCATATTCTTGCTTATTTACTATTCCTAATAGCTGTAATCCTTCATAAATTTCAGGAGCCTGCTGATAAGCTTTTTTATCACCAACTACAAAAATAACTGCAGAAGCACTTGAAACCTTATACTGTCCATTTGCTGCTTTCCTAACTTTTTCTTTCAAATCAGGGTCTACAACAGTTACATATCTTGTATGCTGTAAATTAAAGGCCGATGGACCAAGCTTTACTAATTCAAAAATTTCATTTAATTCTTTCTGTTCAATTACTTGATCTGTTAAAAAGTTACTCGCTGATCGTCTATCCTGTACCAAATTTACAAAATCCATTTCCATTCTCCTCGTAATAAAAGTTTGTTATTTCTTATAAAATAATTCGTATAAAGAAGGTTAATCTTCAAGAACTATGTATAAAACAATATCTTTATTTAAAATATCTTTAATTCAAAATAATTTTATTACTTATATTTACTCTAGTCAATAACTTTTTGAAAAAACATATTTCAATTATTTATTTTATTAGCATTTTCGGCTCTATTTTCCAATCAAATCTATCATCAACTTTGAACAAATGAAAACCAGTTAACTAAAAGGTCAACTGGTTCAATAATTATTACTTTAAATCAACTTTGGGATTCGTATTAAATTTTCCATTTTTATTTTCTTTCTCGTGCCCGTGAATTTGATCTCCACCATTTCCCTTTTCCTTTACTATCTTTCCGCCTAAACTAACATTTTGAAAGTCCTTTTCTGTCAAAATATTCACCCCCAATAATAATAAAATGTCCATAAACTATAAATATTATCGAAGGAAGTGAAAGCTTTGTGAATACACAATGTTTTTATAGACTAAAAATAATATCAAAGAGGTCTAGGTGTATTCTTTTGCTCATCTAAATTGATTTCTAAAAGTTGTCCCGCGTGAACCAAACCAGATCCAAAACCATACATTAACACTCGATCTCCATTTTTAACTTTTCCAGTACGAATTCCTAAATCAAGAGCTAATGGAATGGTTGCTGCAGACGTATTTCCAAAGTTGACTAAACTGTAAAGTGTTTTTTCTATAGGGTATTCTAATTTTTCACAAATCGGTTCAATCAACCTTAAGTTAGCACTATGAGGGATAAACCAATCAATTTGATCTATACTCATTTGTGTTTTTTCCAAAATCATCCTAACACTATCGGGAATATTCCTAACAACCCAACGAAAAACTTCTCTCCCATTCTGTACAAGAAATTGGGTATCAATTAATTCAATTCCATTAACCTTTTTTGATAACCCAGAGCGGTATACATGCTGGGAGCCGCTCCCATCACTTCCAAGATGGAATCCAGTGAAGCTTTTTGATTCTTCATCTCTTTCAACTAACACTGCACCAGCTCCATCACCAAATAAAATACATGTACTTCTATCTGTATAATCAGTAATTTTCGAAAGTGTATCTGCACCAATCACTAATACCTTTTTGTGAAGACCACTGGAAATTAAGCTGTGAGCAGTATGCAATGCATATACAAATCCAGCGCAAGCTGCACTTAAATCGATTGCTCCTGTTTGAGAAATTTTTAACTGATTTTGGATGATACTTGAAACTGAGGGGAATGGAAAATCTGGTGTACTTGTTGCTACTATAATCATGTCTACATCTTCAACTTTTTTATTGAATCTGTACATCAAATCCTTTACAGCAGATACACATATATCACTTGTAAATTCATCTGGACGGGTTATTCTGCGTTCATGAATGCCTGTTCTTTGAATAATCCATTCATTATTCGTTTCGACCATTTGTTCTAGCTCAAAATTTGTTAATTTTTTTTCGGGGACAAATGTCCCTATTGCTGTAATTCTTGCCCCTATCATCAATTACACCTCAGATCCTTTTTAGAAGTTAGTTATAGTATCTAGTACTAATTATAGCTAATAATTTTGAATAAAAGCAAATATTTTCCTTTGTTTCTATCCTTTAGGACAATAACATGGTTGTCCTAAACAAAAAAACACCCCTTTAGGGTGCTTTCTAATTTGCGTAAAGTCATAACAAAATGAATTCATTAATCGCTTATGAATTTTCTTTTTTACTTGTTTTAAGACTTTCCTCTTCATCATCGATGATCGAGGTAGCCGTCCGTTTGAATTCAGATAATGTTTTTCCAAAAGCAGATCCGATTTCTGGAAGTTTTTTTGGACCAAAGACAATTAGTGCTATGATTAGAATCAATAGTAAGCCAGGGATACCTATATTTGATAACATATTTGCCCCTCGTTTCGTCTTTTATGCTAGGATACCGCCTTTTTGTTTATAGGACAGAATACCCTCAGCTGCCCGATAAGATAATGCCCCGACCGTGCCGGTTGGATTATAGCCGCCATTATGGGCAAATGCTGTTGCACCGATGACAAAGACGTTTTCAGCATCCCACATTTGCATATAATTATTAACGGCAGAAGTATTAGGATCTGCTCCCATAATGACACCGCCTGTATTATGAGTGGATTGATACGTGGTTATATCGTAAGGACCTAGCTCATTCATCGAATCAATCTGGTCTGCTCCCATTTCTTTCATGATTTCTACACATCGTTCATTTAAATACTTAGCTAGTTGGCGATCCTGTTCCTCAAAATCGTATGTAATCCGAATAAGCGGATCTCCAAATTCATCCTTATATGTTGGATCCAGATCCAAATAATGATGCTTAAAGGGCATGCTTGACCCTTGTCCTCCTACGGATAGTGTACGATTTGCATATTTAATCGAATTCTCTTTAAATTCCTTCCCCCATGACGGAGTACCTTTAGGAACCTTGTTATTTGAAATTGGCCTCAAACCTGTTTGAGATATGGCAATGGAGCCTCCATGAATAAAATTCAGTTTGGAATGATCAAAGTTATCTCCGTTATAATCATCGATCACCATACCAAGCGAACCTGCACCAGCAAAGGTATTAAATTCTTCCTTTTCAAAGAAACCCGTTGCACTACCTTTTTGAACCTGGTAAGCATAATTTTTTCCAATGACCCCCGTCCCGGTCTTTGGGTCATATGGACGGCCGATGCCTGATTGTAACAGTAAGCGCACATTATTAAATACATAGCTTGTTAACACAACAATATCTGCGGGCTGTTCAATTTCTTCTCCGGTTGTTGTATCTACATATAAAACTCCGGTTGCCTTATTTCCAGTCTTCAATACCCGTCGAACATTGGAATGTGTGCGAATTTCAAACTTCCCTGTCTTTTTTGCTACTGGAAGAACGGTAACTACAGGATCTGCTTTTGCCCCATATTCACACCCAAACCGCTCACAATAAGCACAATATTGACAAGCCGCACGCGATACACCGTCCGGATTTGTATAAGCTTCAGAAAGATTTGCAGATGGCCGATTGTATGGATGAAGCTTTAAATTTGTCGCAGCTTTTTTAAATTTTTCAAGAACTGGTGTTGTTTTCATCGGTGGGGTTGGATATGGATTTGACCTTTTCCCTCCAAGTGGGTTTTCTTCCCCTGAAATGCCAGCCATTTTTTCAAATTTATCAAAATATGGCTCCAATTCATCATAGGTAATGCCCCAATCTTGTATGGTCATATCCTTTGGAATCTTTTTTTCACCGTATCTTTCAATTGTTTTGCTGCGAATCTCAAAATCATAGGGAAGAAAGCGATATGTTTGCCCATTCCAATGGACACCGGCTCCTCCTAGACCATCCCCTAATAAAAAGGATCCATATTGCCGCATTGGCAGCGCACGGATTTTTTCATTTCCGCGGAAGGTAATCGTCTCCTTCGATAGATCCTGCATCATCTCGTACCTTAGTGCATAACGAAGCTCATCATGCACCATAAAATAATCCTCTGTTTTTCGTTCCTTTCCTCTTTCTAAGCCGACGCAATTTAAGCCTTGTTTTGTTAGCTCAGCTGCAATAATTCCGCCCGCCCAGCCAACGCCAACGATGACAACATCAACCTTTGGTAATTTTTTTGCCACTTCTTACACCTCATTCTTAGTCAATTTCATACAGCTCTTTCTAGGTGCAATTAATGTCCTAGATGATCCTTTAAACTTACTGGCGGAATAACAGTAAATTTTTTATCAATGACATCCGTATAGGCCATTTGACTGCCTGGGTAATTCCGCATTTTCCAGCCTTCCATATTACGGTTCCCGCTATATAATGGATCACTATAAGCCCCTTCTAATGTGCCGCTCCTTAACATAGTAAAAAATCCGCTTGCGGAAATCGTTGTTAGGTTTACCTTGTCCTCTGCAAAATCAGTTAAAACATCGTCTTGTTCCTCATCGCTCAGGTCAATAAAATTTTTTTTATATTTCGTTAAACTATAGTTTTGAAGTTCTCGTAATCCAATATCAAATATTTCACGTCTTCTTATTCGACCTTGATATCCTTGGACCTTTTCACCTTTGAAAAAGGGAGGCTGCATGTATTCTCTCGAATTAAAGCCCCAATCTCCACTTAACTGGTGATCAATAAAGTAGGCTACACCTAACTCTTTAGCCCCCGGACCATTATCGTCGGCAGGGAAAATACGCTCGGTTGCAGCTTCCACCATTCTGAATTGCTCTTGAGTAAAATACATTAATGCTAAATTATAGTTTTCAGTCTTCTTGTCACTCTTTACATTTTCAACACTTGTTTTTTCCTTAAATGGGATTAAACTGCCTAATGCACCACCTACAGCCAATCCGCCAAGTGCTATCCCAGAACTCTTGAGAAATCTGCGCCGTGTGAGAGATTCATTCTTATCCTGTTGTTTGGTGTTTTCTGGCATAAAATCCACCTCCTACATTTTAAGGTTAGATTGCCCCAAAAAAATTCATTCATACATAAAAAAAAGTTGGGCATGATAACACTAAATCTAATTTTTTGAGGTGGAAGATTATGAAAAAAATTTGGAAAAATACAGCGATCCTTAGCGGGGTTTTTTTCCTCTCCGCATGTGCAGGTCAACAAAATGGAATGGATGAAACTGTTAAAGCGGAGGAAGGACAGCATGCCAAACATGGATCATCAGGAACAAATGTCTATGATAAAAGTGTAACAACAAGAAATTTAAATGATGGCTTAGTTATTCCTAGTGAAAACGGGGCAAAAAGGCAAACAACGGATGAACATGGCGGAACCTCTCATGGAACAGGAACAAATGTATACAGCTTAATAGGAAGCTCTGGGTTGCATGATGGCGGGATTTCTTCTCATCTTGAATCAAGATTGGGCGGTGAAGGTATTACAGGCATAAAGGTGTTTGTTCTTGATGATACTGTCATCCTTGCACGTGCAACTCCTGAGGTGACTTCTACTCAATACGACGCTATGCAGGAGCATACACTGAATGGTGTCGATGGAATGTCTAGAAAAGACTTAAATAAAAAAGATACAGCTAATACTACAGCCGCTCAAGAAGAGGACGATAACCTCATTAAAGCTAAGAGTTTTATGAACAAGGTCTTTAATGGCAATGTACAAACACTAACGGTAACGAATCCAGCAGCGGTTGAGCTGATTGAAAAGATAAAAAACGATATAAAAGCAGACACCGTTCCTTATAATGAAGTTTCAAAGGACATTATTACGCTTATCAAAATGACAAAGGAAAAATAAAAAGCAAGGGAACTGACCCCAGTTTCTTGTTACTTGTGTAAATTTTTAAGCAATCGAAATAACTGCAAAAAGCAGGGGAAAAAATCCCCTGCTTTCTTTAACTCACCTATTCTCCCTGTTTATTAAAATGGATTAAACGAATTTATACATTAGAATGTCATCTGCATATGTGTCCTCGTCAAACTTAACTTCTTTAATTTTTCTGCCTTCCTCTACAAATCCCATACTTTTGTACAAAGCTATTGCCCTATGATTGGTTGATAACACACTAAACCCACTTTCTCAATGAAAGAACTTACACACTTTTATTTTGAAAGGATATGATTCAAACCTTTCCATTGATATACTATAAGAGTTAATTCTTTCCCCTATATATTTATTTTTTTAGATTTTAGTAATTTAGCACCCCTTGCCTCGTAAAATTTATGAATACCTGTTCTTAAATAAAAAGAATCACTATGCGAAAGCAATGTGATTCCTCCCAATTCGTACCTCTTTATTTTGTTAGCTAGGAATATTTTCTGTGTAACAATAATGAAACGTAAAGAAAAACAGGAGGGCTCGATAATACTTCTTATCTATGTTTGGGTTTTCCCCCTGTAAGATGAGATTCAAACATATCTATAATTTCAAGAAATCTTTCTGCCTCACGGAAAACATGATCTGCTAAAAGTGGATGAATGATACTTTTGATTTTACATTCTTCGATTAAGTCTCTTGCAGTTTTCTTAAAGTCACGTAGTGATACGACGGATACGCGGTTTTCATCAAGGAATTGATCTAACAGAGGAACTGTTTGAGATTGTGGTCTCATTGAATCTAAATCTCTAGCTTGAAAAACTAATGTATCGAAATCATTGCTAAAGTTTCGAGCCATATCAACTAACTTTCTTTCCGATGGATCCAGCAGATGTCCAATAAACTTTGCATGATCTGCCATTATTCTTAAGAAAAAAACATTTTCTTTAATAATTGCATCCGCTAGCGGCTTCAGCTTCCCCTCATTTAATTCAATTAATCGTTTTCTAAAATAATTCGCCTCTCGGCTTGTATGATCAACCAACAAAGGAAAATTATTTGCACCCGGCAATTTACATGTCAGAATTAACCCTAATATTTTTCGTTTAAAAGCAAATATACCCGTAGCAGCTTGTTGAACTTCTGAATTAAATCGTTTTATTTGTTCTGGGTCCGTTTGATTAGTAAATGAATAAGATCGCTGTTCAATTTGTTCAAACAATCGATAATATTGATTTGCTTCCTCGATTAATTGTGTATCGTCACATCGAAACCCTAACCTGAGAAACAATGAATGTTCTTTCATGATTCTAGACCAGAATCGAATTTCATCTAAAGATCGTGTAACAAACATTTCAGCATTCATTTCCCTATTCAAATCTTGTGAGTTAGCATTCATCACGATGTCACCCCTTACCCAAGATAAAAAACCACCACTAAAATTGTATTAGCATTTATCTATAAAAATACTTCATTTGAATACAATATTTTGTTATTAATTTGGCAATAAAGGGCTAAGATATTTT
This sequence comes from Cytobacillus solani, assembly GCF_006704205.1. Lineage (NCBI taxonomy): Bacteria > Bacillati > Bacillota > Bacilli > Caryophanales > Bacillaceae > Cytobacillus > Cytobacillus solani. The sequence goes on along the minus strand of NZ_CP041305.1, from coordinate 4,244,976 downwards.
TTTCTGATCACGAAAAAAAGTCCTGCCTAAATAAGCGTAAAAAAAATGCGACCCTTCTAAACGAAGAATCGCAAATTTCCACAAAAAAGGTTTGCAATAAACTATCTATATTTTTACAAAGCAATGTAATTCTACAGCGCAACTTCCATAAACTTTGTTATTAGTTACATATCTAATTTATTCTTTGTTTATCCTTGCCTCTAATAATAATTTTATATTGATCCCCGCCAATCTTACTTTGAATTTCCTCAGAATTTAGGAATTCATTGATCGTCCTCTCTATGATACGTACTTTTTCGTCTGCATCTTTTTCAGAAGCATTTATTGATGTTTTAATAATAATTTGAAGAGGTGCTGGATGAAAGGAGTAAGCAAATCCAGTTACTTTATATTCCTTTTTTGCAGTTAATCCTTCAATAATCACTTGGAATATTTCATTCCACCTGGCTTCTTTTTCTTTTTGGGAAAGATTTATTTTATTAATCTTTATTGAGTATGAGTCAATATTCTTTGCCTTTAAACATTCATTGACGACATTCTTTAGTTCTTCTATCCTTTTTTCAGTGTTCGGAATATCAATGTGGACAATTACTTTCTCAGAGTTAGGCGCAGAGTAGGAATACCCTTGGGCAAGAACATTAAATTGCAATTCAATTAAATGATTATAACTTTCTTCCAAGGCTTCTGATATGGCTTGATCCCGCTCTGAAATCGATGGAACTCGATTTACATGACTTTCCACTTCTATTTTGTATCCATCATAATCTTTTTCTTTTAATATATTTGCTGCAATTTCTTTTACCTCATCACGAACATCCTGATAATATTGTTCGGATCCATCAATGGATATGTGAAGATATCTGGCATTTCCACCTACCCCAGATAGATGGTAACCTCTTTCCTCTAATTCCTTCCATATCGTCCGATTTATAGGTTCTGAATGAAATATCTTATTTAAGTATGGAATTTTTGCTGCTACCTCTGCGATTGCAGGGGAAATAAATGTAGAGCCGATAAATAAACCAAACCCTATTAGCAAAGCAATGCCAGTATATGATAGACTCCTGATCACCTTTCTTTTTTTACGAGTTGATAGAAAAAAGTTTTTGCTATTCTCTTTGGTCTCCAAAGAATCAATATCAGTGATAATTCGGTTTCTCAATTCTTGTTTTCGCTTTGTTTTCCACTTTAAATCGGTATTTAATTTCTTTAAAGAAACATCGAAATCGTTATCTTCAACTTGTCTTTTCATTCCAATACCCCTCCTTTATTAATTGTTTTTTTAGTGCAGGAATGGCTCTGAAAAGCATTGATTTCACTTTACTCTCCGACCAGCCTAATATCTTTGATGTATCTTCTATTGAAAAGCCCTTGATCTTTCTTAATATGATTACTTTTCTATATGTATCTTTAAGTTCTCCTAATGCTTTATAAAGTTCATATGATTCCTCTTTTATTTGAATGATCTCTTCTGGCAATGGGTGATTGTCCTTGTGAGAAAGAATTTTTTCTTTAAAGAATAAGCTAGTTTTTTGCCTTCTTAAAAAATCTACAGTTACGTTATGTGCGATGCTGAATAGCCATGTTTTTTCACTAGAATGCTGTTTAAAAGTATCATAAAATAAATACGCTTTAACAAATGTATCATGAGTTAAATCTTCTGCTTGCTGATAATCCTTAACCATCAATAAAATAAAACTTAATATTGATTTACTATGATGGTCATACCAATTCGTTATTTCCTTTTTTCTAAACTCAGACAAAATTCAACCCTCCTTTTCTTGAAAGTTCACTGCTTAGGCGTAAATGCTAAATAAAAGTTGTGTTTTTTGCATCTCTTTTTTAAAAGATTGTTTTTCTGTATTGTTTCATTGATTCCATAAGAAAAGCGACCCTTCGTTATTGAAGCATCGCAGCACTTTTGTTTCCATTTCATAGAGGCATATATAGTCTGTTTTGTATACAAAGAGGCATCTTTTAATATCCTTGAAAACGATTGAACAAATACTAATCGATTATTGCTTCGATTTTCTATTAATCCCTATTTAATAAATTCGAAATGATTTCTGCACTTCCTGGTGAAAACATAAATATTGAGAAAGAAATACATACTAATCCTACAATTACAAAAACAATTTCTGGCTGCTATCTGAAGGTTTTGACTGTCCTTCTCTCTTTAGTTATTTTTTACATGTGTAATTTGCTATTCTCTTCTTCTATTAATAATTCCTTCTATAATTTGACGCTAGCACTTCCATATCGAATAAGTTACTTCGGGTACATATATCATTTCTCCTGAGGTAATTAATACATGTTATGGTAATTTAATTAGACTTTTGACTTCATCGGGCTCTTTTCTATTAGTTCAGTCTGAACTTGTGCAGACTTTGGACTCGATGGTGCTATTTTTTCTTGTTCTTGTCTGAACTTGGACTGACTTCGGACTCGATCGGGCTTTTTTCTCTTGATCCTGTCTGAACTTGGACTGACTTCAGACTCGACCAGGCTTTTTTCTCTCGATCCTGTCTGAACTTGCACTGACATCAGACTTTCTTCTCATTGGCCACAATAATTTAGTTCATAATAAATTCGTTCGCAAAAGTGCATAAATGTAATAATAGTAAATCTATAATTCCTCCATATTACAGGATCCAATTTTATCTCATCACATTCACGCATAAAACAACCTGAGAATTATGATATACTGATAGTAATTTAGAATGGAAGGAGCATTGCACATGTGCTGCTCATGTTGTCCAATTGTTGATAAAAACCTTATCTAAAAAGAAAAATACGATAAGGAGTTTTAGGTATGTTTGTTCAAAATAAAATCATTAATATTGTTAAAGACAAATGTATTCAAGATGATTCAGTCTCAGCTTGTATGATGTACGGATCTTTCACCAAAGGTGAAGGAGATCAGCATTCAGATGTTGAGTTTTATATATTTATTGCAGATGATTTAATAAATCGTTTCAACTCTAGACACTGGATTTCTGAGGTAAACGCTGTTGATTTATTATTTTTCAATGAACATGGGACCGAAGTAGCTATATTTTCAAATATGATCCGCGGGGAATTTCATTTTCTTCCTGAATCAGAAATGGATATTATAAAAAGTTTCAAGCCAACAGGTGTTTTTCCAGATACTGAGTCTATGTATCTTTATGATTCTACAGAACGATTAAAGCCTTTACTTGATGGATTAAGTGGATCCGTGCCAGAAAGAATGACGAATGAAAATGTGAACTTCGCTTTCAATAATTTTGTCAATGCTTGGTTGATGGGTGTAAACGTGATGAAAAGAGGAGAGCTCGCACGTTCTCTAGAAGTACTTACACATGTACAAAAGTATGTATTACAATTAATAAGAGTACAGGAAAAAAACGTTGAACGCTGGTTAAACAGTACGAAAAATTTAGAGGTGGATATAAGTGCCGAATCTTATAAGGACTATGTTTCATTTACCTCAAAACTAGATAAAAATCAATTAAAACATGCCTATATGAATTCTTTGAACAAAATAGAGGAATTGTATTATGCTTTAAATAATCAGTATTTTATTGATATAGACAGTAAAATTATTAGAAAGCTATACCGCTATTTTAATCAATAACTTCCAAATAGAAAGTACATTGCTTTTAAGCAGTGTACTTTTTTCTTTGCTCATTACTCTTATGGATCATCTATACTTAGTTAATTAAACCCCATAATGTATCATATATTTCTTTTCTTCTGTTGCCTGAATGATTTTTGCAGCCAGTTCATGAAGTTCTGCAGATTTCTTAAAGTATCTTGAAGATAAAACGACATCATAAAATAATGATAATGACTCAGGTGGAATGATTGTAATTCCCCAATAGGCTAAACCAAATTCCGGACGTTTATATGAATGAAAGTACGTTTTCATGATTGATAATTTTTCATTTAAACTATTAATCAGGTCATCATCTACAGAAATACAACTGTATTTCTGTGGAGTATAGTCATTGTAATTTTTCATATTGTCGAAATTATCAATGATCCCAAATTCATGTACACATGGCATATCATAACCCTCTCTATATTTAATCCATTACTTTATATAATTATGTAATATGGAAAAATCTTGGTAATTCACTCTGCCTTTGCAAAAAAAATGTTATTAATTTATTCATCTTTGTCATCAGTAAATATTTTAAGTGTGCCAAATATAAACATTAAAAAAAATACCATTATCGACAATCTGAGAAAGTAAAATTTTGAAATGAAACTTAATATTACGATAGGTAATCCGACCATCGTTGTTATTGAAGCGAATTTTGTATAACGGATCGCTGCTTTTGAGATTTCTGGGTCTTTAGAATACATCCATCTCTTTCCAGCCAATATACTATCTTCAGGAAATTTATAAGTCCAAAGCATGATACCATAAAATGGTATCATGAAAATCACCAATATTATCGTTTCAGCCATAAACTCCCCCCTTAAAGAAATCCGTACAAAACAAAGAGTTTAATATTAATACGATTTCTTTCTTAAAAGGATTCAATAGATTTACTTTTCAGCAATAAATATCCTTCTACATAACCTAATTGTTATTTAACATTCCATCAATGTCAGTAATATTTCTCTGTTTCTAACAAATTCAATTATGAAAAGGTTATTCTTTAATGTTCTTCTTGTTCAACCAAGGAAGAAATCCTTCATGTTTATAGGTATTTTCAGCTTCTAAAATCATTTGAGGAAGAAGAATATCAATAGATTCCGTTAATGAGTTTAGAGCTTTTAAGACAAAACCATTCTCATACTGTTCTAATGGCTCAGGTAATTCATCTTCGTCTAAAATAAAGTATTCTCCATTTGGTAGAACCAATATATCAATAATCAAATCCTCAAATGATACCTTTTTATCGGTTATATAAGTGTTCTTTACAATATTAAAATAACAACCTAAGTGATGCCCGTTATTATCTCTCCAGATGTAAAGATTATATGGACGATCTTTCCAGTAACAGGCAATTGTGTAACTACCTGTAGGAATAGTTAATTTAGTTTGGTTTGCTATCATTGTAAAGGAATCTTGTATGAGATGGAAAAGCACTACATTTTGATTTTGTGCTTGTAACAGCCGACAACTGTATTCTACTATTTCGGAGTCGTACCGTATCTTTCTTTCTATTATTTTATCCCCAAGTTGAAAAGTTGGAATGCTTTCATTCATCACTGTTCTAGTTTCTCTCTCCATTTAATATCCCTTCCCAAAACTATGATCACTATAATACTATAGTAGATTTTACTTTAATCCTTATCCGCATTTAATGATTATTTTATTATATCAATATACATTATTGAAGAAGATATATTTAAATACCACTACAAAATTTTAATCATTTTGTTAATTATTACTTTTTTATCAGGAGTTGCATACCCTTTAAATAATATATTCCTCCTTTTTTACGATATTTTTCAATTTCTACAATTCAATCAAATACACCTTCTTTTTTACTAACGGCAAGTGGAACTTCATCCTAAAAAAGCCGGTTCCTTGCTATACTAAGGAACCGGCTTTTTTAAACAAGGGTATATACAGTTATAAGAATTGACTAGAGTCTATCTTAGGATAATTTTTCCCTTTAACCTGCTTTAATGTCGCTACTATAAGAAAGCTAACAATCACTAGTAAGAGCCATGAACTCACCTTTCCTAAGTGAACGAGACTCCATGCATCGGCTTGGTTTGGATATTCCCAGGCCCCAAAGAATGTTGCGATATTTTCGGCGATCCATATAAAAAATCCGATGAGCACGAAGGAAAGTGCAAGTGGCATACGGTAACGAATTCCACCAACCTCATATGTGACCCAAGATTTCCAAAAGACAATAATGACTAATCCAGATAACCACCAGCGAACGTCAATCCAATAATGGTGGGTGAAAAAATTTAAGTAAATTGCAGCTGCTAGAGGGACAACTAGCAAAAACGGCGGCCATTTTACCAGGTCAACCTTCAATCTCCTCCACGCCTGACAAAGATAACTCGCTACACTTGCGTACATGAATCCGCTATACAAAGGCACTCCAAAAATTTTGAAATATCCTTGCTCTGGATAAGACCAGGAGCCCATGTGTACCTTAAAAAGTTCAAGAGCAAGACCAATAAGGTGAAACAATGTAATAACTTTTAGTTCGTCTCGTGTTTCAAGCCTAGAATGTACCATCCACCACTGCATCAGAAGACAAATGATAAGCAGCCAGTCATACCGAGGCAGGAAGGGAAGCGGCAAGAACTTTGTTAAAGCCAACGAAGCAAAAATAACGACAGGAAACAAACAGGATAAAGCCTGTTCCCACCCAAAATGAACGAGCTGTTTTATTGCTCTCATGCTTTTCTGTCTTCCTTTGTGCATGGTTAAATTCATGAATAGCTCTCCCTCTTATGAAATAACGGAAAAGGAAATCTTCTTTTCCTTTTAATGTGAAATATCCCCATTCTACTAATCCTGTGTGTCTTCATCCATTCGGTATTCTAAAATATCTCCAGGCTGACAGTCTAAAGCCTTACAAATTGCTTCTAAAGTTGTCAATCGGATCGCTTTTGCCTTTCCATTTTTCAATATAGAAAGGTTAGCCATTGTTATTCCAACCTCTTGCGAAAGTTCTGTTACACTCATTTTTCTTTTAGCTAGCATTACATCAATATTAATTATTATTGCCATGTTAATCACCTCAGACCGTTAAGTCATTTTCTGATTTTATATCAATTGCTTCTTGTAAAAGTTTTTGGAGTACAGCTGCAAAAACTGCGATAACCAGCGATGCAAAAGGTACAACCAAGCCGATAAAAATAACACCTGGAGCGTCGTCTATCTCTGCAAACAGATAGAAAAGCGGCAAGACTAGTACATGTAAACTACTGATTGTGATTGCACAGTATTTGATTTTCTTTAAAGCATTTACAGACATTTGCGAGAAGGCCATATTTTTGTCAATATAACGCAGAAGTTTAAAAGCCTGATACAAAGCAAAGTAAAAAGGGATCGCTGAAGCATAAAATACGATGAAAACGAGATATTTGATATAAGCAAACTTTGGAAGCAATTCTGCAGCAATATTCCCTATCTCAGGGACCAAAAAAATGCACATAGCAAGAATTGGTATTCCAATAAGAATAACTGCTATCTTTAAAAAGAGTGTTGACACTTGTTTCATAAAAAGCACCTCACTGATTTATTTTCAATTTGATTTTAGCAGATAATTTATCGATTTTCAATAAAAAATTATTATTTTTAATTATATTCTTATCGTTATGTAAATATTATTTTTATTTTAAAGAAAAATAAAAAGCATTCTTTAATACAAAGAAATGCTCTTTTAATACAAGGTATTGAATTTTTTATTTCCTCAACTATATGCTTTGATGAATAATAAACGAATTCGATCATAAAGTACATCCTTACACAATCCTCAAAACATAATAAATTCTGTGTGAATTAATTCATTTACATTATGATATACCAACTGGAATTTTGACAACCTACTTGGCTGCTTTATCACGATTTACAATCAGAGTAATTACATTTAATATGATGGTTACGATTAGAAGAATTGCTGCTGCCAATACCACAGCACTCGATGTGTCCATAAGAGCAGACCAATCCTCAATCTTAACCAGATGATAGATATAGAAAATCTGAAAACAGAGCGAAATAGCACAAGCACTAATGCTCAAAATAGAAAGAACAAACCTATTTCTTGAGTCATGCTTTTTATATCGTGTAAGATTAACAATAGGTAATATCCATGCAATTAGTCCTAGCATGAGGCTGCCAAAATTAAGCATGCCACTCATATATAATCCCCCTTTAAATACTCATGCTTGATAAACACCCCTGCTTCATTACTACTATAAAAAAGCAATCCTTTTTTGAAGTATCGCACCTATTTAAATGGATTAGCAAAATCGTTTTTATTACAGAATATCATCAGTACCAATAACAGAAAAATTGTCTTTCATTACTCTTTTTCTTGCACTGTACTTCCACCATGAACAAATCGGTAAATTTCTAATCAATTTCTTAGAACTTCTATAGTATTTGTTATATTCCTCTGTTATCCCTTAATTCAACTATTGTACCTTCAGGTGCAATCAATTTACACAAACAGCCATTTTCCACTTGATAAATTTCTTCACCATTTTTCAGTATAAAATTATAACCCAATTGTTTAATAGTTTGGACTTCTTTAACTAAGTCATCTACCCAAAGACAAAAATGAATGATCCCCGTTGTGTTTGGGTTAACACTATTAAGATTCTCACCTATTTTACCAGTTTGAAGCTCTATATAGAATTCACCCAATTTTAACCAAGAGTTATAATAACGATTATGAAAATTAGGAAATTCTGCTATTAATTCAAAACCAAGAATATCCCTATAAAAATTTAAGGATTCTTCGTAATTATTTGTTTGGATACAAATATGGTGAACAAATTTTGCAGTCATGTTTCTCTCCTTTAGTTTTTCACTTCCAATTTTTCTTCTGAAACTATTCTGCCCTCTTGGTTCAAGAACCTCAACAATAATAGCGTTAATCCTTCTTAGATTAACGCCCTGTTTATTTAAAAAGATTTAAGAAAGGTGCCTCGAATGAAAAATGTCTTCAAATTAGTTCTCTAATGCTAGATTAACTGTTTCAATCGCATGGATTAATGTTGTATCAAATAATAGAACTTCTGAATCTTCTTGTTTTACTAATAATCCTATTTCAGTACATCCTAATATTATTCCTTCAGCGCCATTATTAATTAAATTCTTAATAACCATTTTGTAATAATCTCTTGATGATGACTGGATATTACCTAAACACAACTCTTCATATATAACCTTGTTTACTATCTCTCGTTCAGTATTATTTGGTACTAAAACCTTTATACCATTTGACTCAATTCGTGATTTATAAAAGTCTTGCTCCATTGTGTACTTAGTACCTAATAATCCTACAGTATTCAGTTTTGATTTTTTTATTTGATTAGCAGTTGCTTCGGCAATATGTAAAATAGGTATATTTATTTTTCCTTCAATATACTCTATTACTTTATGCATCGTATTTGTACAAATAACAATAAAATCTGCCCCTCCTTTTTCTAAAGCATGAGCTACATCCCCTAATAGATTACCCGCTTCCTCCCACTTACCTTCTGCCTGGAAACGTTCGACCTCTTCAAAATTAACGCTGTATAGAAGACATTTTGCCGAATGTAATCCACCCAATCTTTTTTTTACCTCTTCATTTATGATTCGGTAATATTCAACCGACGATTCCCAGCTCATTCCACCAATTAGCCCTATAGTCTTCATAATTTTTCCTCCATAAAATATTGTAATAATATCCAATTATTCAATAATTTTAATGAAATCATATTTTTTTATTAAAACAAACCTGCCTCTAAAGTTGAATAAGAAAAAGCGATACTTCGTTATTTAAGTATCTCACCCGTAAGTTTAAGTTAACTTATTTTCAATCATTCATTCTTGTAAAATGAAACCAATCTCATTTATTTTTTGACTGTAATATTGATAACCCCATCCTAAAAATAGGGACAGGGTTCACATAAATTTTTTTATTCTTTGATAAAAAAATTTCACCGAACTTAAAGAATACCAATAAATTCGTTAGATCTAGGATATTTCGTTATAAAGTTACTCCTGAATTATCTGAATAAGGTTGCCGCATGTATCGTCGAAGACAGCTATTGTGACATCGCCCATTTTTGTCGGTTCCATAGTAAACCTTACGCCTTTATCTTCTAATCTTTTGTACTCTGCGTGAATATCTGCAACCCCAAACATTGTTACTGGGATGCCTTCAGCAAATAACTTCTCTTGATACTCTTTTGCCGCTGGATGCTTATTCGGTTCAAGTAAAAGCTCGGGACCTTTTTGTTCCTCGGGAGAAACTAGCGTTATCCACCTAAATTCTCCAGTGGGAACGTCATGCTTTTTTACAAATCCAAGCATTTCCGAATAAAATTCTAGAGCCTTATCTTGGTCTTCTACGAATATACTGGTAACAATGATTTTCATTCTGTAATTTCCCCTTCGATAATTGTGACTTATTGTGCTGTTTTACATTCTAGCTGCAAGAAAAATAACCCACCCATTAGTTAGAATTCCTGTTCTGATTTTATAAAATTACTCTATCCATCCTTTCAGCAAATTTTTAAGTGGTTCATTGTTGAATATAATTACTCGATATTTTCCCTTTCGTTTTGAAATTACAAGTCCTGCATTTTCTAATGCAGAAAGATGTTTAGCTATCGCTTGTCGCGAAATGGAAAGGTTGTACTTCATAATGAGACGTACCGTAAGTTCATACAACGTCAGCTCGTTGCGTTCAGACAGTTCGTCTAAAATAAGCCTCCGAGTCGAGTCGCCAAGTGCTTTGAATATAGCGTCTTTGTCCCCATTCATATATTAAGTATAAGCAACTCTATGGTTGCTTGTCAAACATAAGCAACTTTACGGTTGCGTGAAAAAGGAATCATATCCTGAAATTTTAACAAGTTATAGTCACATTATTATAGTGGTGCCATTATTAAAATATAAACTGAATTTCAGCAAAAAAGTGCATTAATCCTTATTGGATCAACACACTAGTTAAATTTATAAGCCCCCCGATTTTTTTTATTTTTCACTTTTTCTTATTCAACTAAACTGTCCCGTTTGTGACATTAGAAAAAGTGATACTACAGCAACATCCATACTTCACCTAAAGCACTCCGATAGTACGATAACCTTCTAAAGAACAACATTCTCAAAATGTTCGACTGTTGGAAATGGGTCATAGAAATGATGTAGTTGCTTTTTCCATTCTTGATACTCTTTAGAATGTCTAAAACCCACTGTATGGTCTTCTAAAGTTTCCCACTTAACCAGCAATAAATATTTTCCTTTAACTTCCATACATCTTTGTAATTCGTGAGATATGTACCCTTTCATTGAAGAAATGATTTTTGAAGCTTCACGAAATGCCTCCTCATAATCCTCTTCCATACCATCTTTAACTTGCAGCATAACAGATTCTAAAATCATTCCATCACCCCCTTTTAATAGATTATTATTCTATAATATTTTTATTTTGTTCATTAAAATCAATCTTTAATATTAATAATAGATCTTTGTTTTTTATGATTCTTATTTCGCAAAATCTCTTATAATTTGGAGAAGAAATATGTTTTCACCATGAATTAAACATATCATGATACGTAACATTTACTCTTTTTTTAGATGATAGCAAAGTTGAACAACACCAGAGGAAAATCTTTTTGTATCTACCAGTCTTAAATTCAATCTCTTCTTTATGTCAATAAACAAAGGTTTTCCTTCCCCTAAAATAACTGGGTGAACGGATAACCTAAATTCATCAACGAGACCAAATCTTAAAAAAGATGTAATTAGGCTTGCCCCTCCATAAAGCCAGATGTCTTTACCAGGCTTATTTTTTAATTTATTTACTTGTTCAATAATATTATCATTTATGACTGTTACTTTATGGCCATCCCTTTTTTCAGTTTTTGAAAACATAAATTTTTCTTTGCCATGAACTGATTTCCAAATTTCTTTTTCAGTATCAGAGACCTCATTTTTTGGAGTATATTGCCCCCATAAATCATAGCTTTTTCTCCCATAAAAAATTGTATCAATATGATTTAAAAAATCAATAAACCCCATTTCAGAGTCCATAATACACCAGTCGACTTCTCCTCTCGGCCCTTCAATAAATCCATCTAAAGAAACTGCTAAATCTAAAATGATTCTTCTAGGTCTTTCTTTCATATCCATAATTTTATCTCCTTTTATTTTGTAGAATTCACCTTGTTAATAAAATCATAAGGTATAAACTATACTATCCGTAAAACATGACAAATAAGGCATGATTAATTTAAAAGGTGAGAATATAGATCCTCAAAGAAAAAAGTCATTTTAAAGAATCCAAATAGGCGTTTGAATGAACAAAAAGTGTGGTCATTTCTTAAGTTTGATTCTTTTACATTTTCATCTGGTTCTTAATAGCCCTTTTAATTAAGAGAAATTCGTTGATACGTCAACCATACTTCTCCATTTCAACCAATCTTATTCAAGTGTTCTACTATATTAGTAAAATTATGATCTTATTCAAAGAATGCTTCATCTCCCACATGTATCTCACCGTTAACTTCAACGTTTGCCCAAACCCCAAACATGGCACCATGATAATTTACCAAATTTCGGAGTACCCGAACATCCTGTTTTAGTTCCTCTTGAGAATTGTTCACCATAACACATCTTTGAAGAGGGGCAACAATTCTCAAGGTTACATTTGGTCCAACTTTGATTAGTCGGTTCACCCAATCATCTTCGAGATGTCCCATTAGTTCTGTATCAATTAAAAGATTTGCTCGAAAACGACGAGAGTCAACTAGCTCTCCTAATTCTTGACTTAATAAACGTAAAGCAGAAGTTGTAATGATACTTATTGGCCCCTCATCAAAATGAGATATTAATTCTTCTCTTTCCAAGGTTACTTGGAATCCGAGAAACTTAGTCAATGCCTCATTGACAGCATTGTTATCACCACGAAAATCTGTTCCATCTGGCATAGTTAGGATTGGAATAGACCCTTCATATTTTGCACTAAATTTAAATAACCCATCCATTTGCTGGAAACGACGTGTTGACTTACCACTCCCAAATTTTCCATTCTGGTTTTTTATTGCCCACAAACGGTCACCTAAGAGACCTCTCTTGTCTATTGAGACTGATGATAAAGACTCTCCTAAAATTGACTTTACAGGAAACCGGCGGATTTCCTTGACAATCCCTAACAACTCCTTATTTCTAGCCAAAGTTTCACCCCTACTTTTGAAATAGCCTATACAATTCTTGTAAAAGTTTCAAAGAAAAAATTCGCCTAATAAAGAAAAATACCTTTTGATCTATTCTGCTCGTTATTTAAATGAATTCTACTAAAAAGAGCGCTCCCTTCTTAGATTAACAAGTCTGCTCTTAATCACAAATTTCCTCATACGCTTCCCCTTTAAATAATTGGTCGTTACGAATATAAAAATGTTTCACCTGCTTCATCCATTAAACAGCAGCCTTAGTCCAAAAGAAAAAAGATCTCCGGATACCTACTCAGAATTTATGTTCAATTGCGTTTATTCATTATAGAAAGGAGCAATCACATCAATTCGATTGGTCCAAATCCCACCATTATAATTTTCCGGAAGACGATCCAGATCTTGTTCTGTATCAAAACCTTCTGACCACCCGCCGTCTCCCCCAACAAGGATGACCCTTGTATTCACTTGATCCATTCGATTAAGAAACTTGTCTGGAAATCCCCATAAAAAAGGAGCATATTTTTCTGGAATATGTAATTGAGTATTTTTACACGACGATGGAACATGCCCAATCCACCCCACTGCTATATAAGGTAGCAAACAACTCTTCAATGTTTCCTTGGACATGACACGCATATTTGGAAGTTTTTCCTTAAAGGCAGCTATTGGTTTGTTTCCACCATAAACGGAAAGTTTACTTAACCTATCATCTAAGTATTTAGAGAGGTACAGAGCTAATTGTTTTCCTTCATTTCCGTCGTTGCTTTTAATATGGATTAGAAAGGACTTCTCTGGAAACTTAGATAGAACTTCATCAAGCGTAGGCATTAGCCCTACGCCTTTCCCACGAAAAGGATATGTTTTCCCATTATCGGCCGTATACCCATAACCAACATCTAATTGTTTCAGCTCATCCATTGTATAATCTCTTGTTGTTCCCGTACCATCAGTTCTACAATCGAGGGTCCAATCATGGAAAATCGCAAACTCCCCATCTTTCGTCACATGCACATCTATTTCTACAATATCTGCACCAGCATCAAAAGCAGCTTTCATGGAAGAGATGGTGTTTTCAATATATGGATGTTCCGGCTCATAAATTTGCTCCGCAGTACAGGTTTCACCTGTTATTCCTTCCATATTAAAGGTTTGTGCCAAGCCACGATGGGCTAAAAGAATAGGTTTTCCATCACGCTCCTTTGTAAAGATGGCAGTGTTATTAACAAAAATAAACAAGATTAAAAATAGAATTAGAAATGATACCCACTTTAATACTTTTCTAAGTTTCACTTTCATATCCTCCAATTTTTCTATTAGATAAAAATGACCGAAATACTATGAATAGGATAATAAATGCTTAAAAAATACTCAATAGTTGAAAAATAACAAAACGATGATAATAGACTGAAAATTACGATTCAGAATTTTTCTTTAAAACTGCCTTCTGAAATAAAAAACACAGGTTTTCTACCTGTGCTTTGAGTATTTTGTAATATCTTAAGATAAATACTCACTTTACATATACATAAATTCCATCAAGTTCATCATTAGAAGATTCCCAGCATACCGCACCATTAGAAAAATAGTTTATTACTGCTTCTCCATTGTATACAATTAATACAAGGGCTGTGAATAATCCTTGAACCAAAAGTCTTCACTGTTCTACTGCAATAACATAAAGTTGCACTCCTACTTGTGAGTATCAATTGACAGAATCATAAATTCCTCCAGCCAAATTATCAATATAGTTCTCATTACTATCCCTACTTCGATATCTTTATATTTCTACTTCCAAAGCTTGAAAAAACTATGAATCTGACAAACAAATGGAAGAATGTGAGTATTGATAGCGTTTAGTCTCTTTCTCTGCTGCTTCTGCTTGTATTAACTGTGTCAAGGCGGCCAAAGCAACCAGTGAACCAGTAAATTCAATGTATGTTCCTGCCATTGCAATTGCGTTGCCCGTATCTTCCTTTTCTCGAAGAATATATAGATTGGAAATAGCATCGAACAGGGAGCCTAGCGAAATGAGCGCAGCACCAAGAACAACCCCTTTTCCCTCATCCTGTACACCATATGCCTCAAACGAACCACCGACCGCTTGAATTCCGCTGCCAATCGCATTCAGTTGAAAACCAGCCTTTTCTTCAACTCGGTTTAAAATCATTTCATATGCAATTGCATTCGCAGCATTTCCTCCCGCTTGAAACCAGCAGCCGATAATTGCTAAAAGCTCCTTTTCATTTGCTTCTCGATCTTCTAATAATTTTTCACGTGCAATCGCCTGCAGACTATTTCTAATACTTTCAATCGTATTTCCTTTCACAACATATGCAAGACCATCATCTTCCCTAGTCACGAATACTTTAGTTGCTCCAACAGCGGAGAAAAACGTTCCCGCCACCAAAAACCCTGTCCCCGTCAGCAGCAGTTCCATTTCTTTATTCATTTCTCACCACCGCCCATATAGATATTACTCGCAATATATTCATCCGATGTATGATTGTTGAATTTTTAGATGATGTTTCCTTCATCAGTGAATTTTCTTACCAATTAAGGTTCATATGATTCATTTCGTATAACTCAGGTTATTTGTACAGTATAATCTTGTTCTTTAATCCCCATTTATTCATTCCAAAATGTTAAAAATTCATCGTACTCAATATTATCGAACCTGAAAAGCTTTTGACTTCTTAACTTGTTCGATAATCCATTTAAGAAATTAATTAACACTTTTTCAATATCACTCTTTTGGCGTAAAAAAGATAGGAGCGTTTTCAACATTCTTAAGCCACTTATGCTCTTGACCACTTAAACCATCCTTCACCCAAACGTCACCGTGAAAATCTTTTTCCTTTTTGCGAAACCAAGTAAGAAGAGAGCCAATCACTTGGGGATCTTCATCTATTTCATTATTCTTTGGAAAGGAAATTTGTTTTTGGTCTTCTGTTCTTATATTAATGGCGTATAGGGCTGTTAACATCGTTGGAACAGGTCCTTCCTTCCACTCCTTGTTTTCTATCGCTCGTGCAACAACTACCTTATCTGATGAGAACCATTCTAAATCAAGGTCTACATACCCTTTAGGCGTATATTCTTTTTGTTGTATAGCTGTTGGCATGTCGGCAATGGTAGTGTTCTTGTTTTCAACGAAAAATCTTCCTTCTCCTGAAATATATGCTAGCTGATTTACTGATGGAGCCCACTTCATCCAATCTTCGTATCCTAGCATTTTTCCTACAGTTTGAAATGGGATTCCGATATTAGAAAGAACACATAATGTATTACTATCCATGGACCAGGAAGCTGTAGGCACAGCGATAAAACTTACCCATTTTCCATCGAAACTCCACTTGAATTGGTCAGCATAAATCGCAAACAAATCCGTTTCATTTGTTTGAATGGTATAAAATAGCTTCATTTTATCTTTTGCAAGATTCGCATTGACTGGAATTTTATAAAGTGGGATTGGACCCCATCCGGAAGGTCGTAAACTTGCTTGTGAGGAAACGATAAATTCTTTCCCATTCGGAAACCATTCAAACCCACTTACACCTAATGAAACATTAACAAACCCTTCTGGGCGACCATTCTTTTCTTTCGTTACGTTTAATACCCCATGATTTATATAGGCTAATTGATTTTTAATCGGTGACCATTTAAAGTCAGTTGATTCGACTCTTGTATAAGGCTGGTAACTTTCTTTTGTTTTCGTATCATATATGAATAAATCCGATTTTTCACCATGTTCATCTCCATCAATATAAGCTATAAATCGACCGTCATAGGACCATTTCGGGGAATATACATACCGATTCTTAGTAATTTGAATTTCTTGTTCTCCTTTTTTAATCCATAGTTGATTGTCACGAATAAATGCTGCAGTAAGGGTGGCTTCTGCATTTACCTTTATTGATATATGAAAAAACAAGAAAATTAGCAGTAATAAAATACGAGATCCCAAGAACATCCCTCCTAACAATAGGATGTCCTGATATTTGACGGAGATTCTTATAATGCTCTATCACTTTATTTTCAGCTTACTACAGGCTACTCACCGTTGTTAACACAAAAAACGACTGCCTGTATGACAATCTTCATTACTTAACTCTTTCTATAACTTAAAAGTTTTGCTGCTACATTTAGAACCTATTGTACAATTAACATCGGGAGAACTAACAAACTTGAATTTGCATGAGTTCATATATCTTACGAGCGGTGTTAACATTTCTTACCGTAACCTGTTTGTATAACTTTGATCCAATTATTTTTAACATACCACTTTTGGTTACATTTTTCTTGTCAACAGACCATAAAATCGCACCAGGAACATATATCACCGTGTCAATATTTGGTTTAATGATTAAATTCATAAGTACAGATTCATCATCAATTTCATCCCATAAAAACATGACATCACTTTTCATGTCTTTGTCATTTTTCCAAGTGTCAGGAATAGCGTTAATGATTCCTCTAATATCATCGATACTTCGAACTACTACTTTTATTTGTAATCTGAAATCACCTTGTATCGCTTCTTCCAAAATACGTGATAGTTCAGTTTTTGATGTACCTTTGTATGAAAAAATAATATTACCTGTATTGATATATGTCACCACATCATTCATCCCGGCTTGTTCAAATGTTTGTTTAAGCAACTTCATGTCAATTTTATTTTTTCCACCGACATTTATCCCCCGAAGGAGAGCGATATAAACCATAACTATCCTCCTTACAACTTTTTACTTATCAACCCAATAAATCTTATTGATTACACCTGTTCGAATAATATGTTCTATAAAAAATGAGCTAATCCTTCTTGGATCCGCTCACCTGACAGAAATCCTTCACTTTATAGCCAAATAAAATATAAGTGTCAGTTAGCTTGCTACCATCTGCGGAAAGATCATCATTCATAAAAGTACCTTCTGATACAAAACCAAGTTTTTCTGGGATTACATGACTCTTATCATTTGTTGAATCACAATTTATTTTAATTCATCTAAATTTAATATTTTTGAAATGAATACCTATATACTTTTCTTGCTTACAACGTTAATTATAATTCCAAATAAGGCTATTCCTGTTAATGAGCCGACGACAAATGACCATGAAAAGTAATCAAAGATAAAATAGATTATTAACATACAGACAATATATCCTGTAAAAAAGCCTATGATAAATTTGTTTTTTTTCATTATATCCACCTACCATTCAATTAGTAGCTTTTTAATAAAAGGAATCCATTTGTGAAATAGAGATTATTATTCAAAATCATAAACATTCAACCGCTCGTTGATATTTGCCAATTCCCTAAAGTTCTCAATTTCTAATTTTACTTTTCCCTCAGAATCAGGAACATAGTAGACTATGTATATTTGCTCAATAACATTTTTTGCTTCATTTACAATTACTTTGTATTTTTCTATATCTACTTCAGTAAATTCTCCGTTTTTATCATGATTTTCCTCAATTTCTTTTCCTATATTCAATAATTTACTCACAATAGGTAAAAGTAAATCTTCAGCCACAATTCTATCAATAACATTCGCATAAGCTTCTATTGAAATTAGATTTTCATTCATCACTTTTATAGATTCAATTGAAATTTCTTCTGTTGAATCTTCAACAATTTCATTAAGACTATCCCATGCATTAAAAATTGAGTTACCCAACACTGCTTCTAAGCTTAATTCTGATTTATCCTTATCTATTTGAAAACTTATAATAATTGCTAAAATAACAAGGAATCCACCTGCAAAATATGTAACTACTTTCCTCATTTTACTCCGACCTTCCTATAAAAATGAAAATTACTTCTAATTACTTCTATTCCTAACTGTAAAGTTCTTATTGCACTAAGAAGCTCCATTGCCAAGAAAAAGATGTTAATCCTTCCTTGATCTTCAACTCTTGAACAAGTTAGCTAGAGTATATTTTCTTACAAACTATCACCTTGAATAATTCCAACTCAGGTTTTAACTGTTTTGATAGCCTTTTGTTTCATTCCTATTGTAACCACCCCCGTACTATAAGACCACTCTTTTGATGTCTAAAAAGTTCAACAACTAATTCCAGCCTAATATTGAAAAAATGTGTTCAATATTATAAATAATAATTAATCCTAAAATTAGAAAAATAAGTGTGGTAATATATTGTTTTGAGTTTTTAATATACTTCCACTCCATAAAAGATTGAGAACCTGATAAAAAAGTAAGATAAACTATCCAAAACCACTTTAGACTTATGCTACTTTTAAATTTTCCGATTGTCTTGTGTAAGTATTCTGCTTCCATAATAAAAAATCGTCTTTCCTTTTTTGAAAAAACGAAGCCGTTAATCAAACATTGTAAATGCGACAGCTATTGGATAAAGTGGAACACCAACAATGAACATCCCAGCCAAAAGGTAACATACACTTGTGAAAATAAATTTATAGAAATCATAACTTACCCCAGCTAAATCTTCTATAAACCTTGCCAAAAGTAACCGATCCTTTCCTACCCGATATTTAATATTTTCCCATAAACTTACCACTTCTACAAAACCTTAAGAAATCCCTTCTTATTTCACTAAACCCCTTTATTCGTACAATTCACTATATGAAAAAAGCGTCAATCCTTTTAGATTAACGCAACTCGTAACATTAAATACAATTCTTCACCCTGTAAAAAAGTTAAGTATTGTCTATCGTTCTGTAGGGTATGGAAAAGATTATTTAATTATACTTTATATTAAACTCTTAATCTAAAAACACTTTAAAATGCAAAACAATGGGAATCAAATGGTCCGCACTGTTTTTATCATTATTCGGCTCGTGTTTTCATTAAATGTTTTAGAAGATTGATTGATCTAACTTCACTAACAAATGTAGAGCCTAGTAGCAATGCACCACCAAGCATTTGAACAATTGTCAATTGCTCTTGCAATATAATTGCAGAAATCAATATAGCTACAAATGGATCCACGTAACTTAGCATAGCTATATTCTGTCCTTTTAAATTCTCCATACCAGCGAAAAACAACCAAAATCCAATCCCAGTATTGATGATCCCTAAAATGAAAATAAAAGGAATGGAAGAACTTGATACTTCAAAGATACCAAAGCCAGAAGTCAAGAAAACATATGGCATTAGGAGCAAAGTAGTTATTCCAAGCTGAATGATAGTCAGCTCTAACTTTTCCATATCTATAATAAATTTATTTAAAAGCAATAACGCGGCGTAAAATGCTGCTGCGATTAATCCAAAGGAAAGCCCAAGTATATCATCAGATCTAGATGCGCTGATGCCTTCTCCTACAATCATTAACATACCTATGAGCGCAACACCAATACACACAATTTTTTTAATGGATAATTGTTCACGAAGTACAAAGGGAGAAAGAATCATCACAAACACAGGTGCAAAGTAATAACCTAGCGTTGCATTGGCAATTGTCGTATGGTCATACGATTGGTAAAGAAATATCCAATTTCCTCCCAATGCAATTCCTGAAAGAATCAAGAATAAAGCATTCGATTTAACTAAATTCCACGATATTCTTTTCTTAATCATAATGAATATTAACAGTAAAAATAAGAAACCTATGAAACTGCTTAGTAAAGCTCTTTCGCTCGAAGACAAATTAATGTATCGAACAACTAAACCAATTGTTCCAAAAATAATCATTGATAATATAAACTGAATTTTAGATTTCAATGTCTACTCCCTCGAATCTGCGAAACAGCTTGTAGTTCGCAGATGAAATTGCTTCATCTGTATTCACTCGTTCAAATGAAAGCTGAAACTTTGTCAATGATTCGTAGACCATTTCTTGTAGCGGAGACTTATAGATGTCTAATTCTTTTTCCATAACTTCACTCACAAATATCATCTTTAACCACCTTCTCTTTTCCCAACTTGAATTTTTAATAGTAATAACATATCATATTCACATCTATTACAAAAACGAATGTTTTTCATGAAACGCATGACGAAACCGGATGGATGGAGGAATGAGATTTGAATATCCAAAAATATATGGCATTTGTCAAAGCAGTAGAATACGGTAGCTTTACAAAAGCTGCACAAAGCTTGGACTATACACAATCTGGGATCAGCCGTATGATTAACGATTTAGAAACGGAATGGGAGGTTTCCCTTTTCGAAAGAGGACGTGCAGGAATCAGTTTAACCTCGGATGGTTTAAAGTTACTTCCCCAATTAAAGCGTATCTGTATTGAACATGAAATCTTAATGACACAGATCGAAGACTTACACGATATGCAGTCCGGGATGATTCGAATTGGGACATTTTCCAGCGTAGCAACCCATTGGCTCCCTAACATTATTAGAATTTTCAAGAAGGATTACCCAAAGATTGACTTTGAACTTCTGCTTGGTGATTATACAGAAATTGAAAGCTGGATTGAAAATGGACGTGTTGACTTCGGATTTGTGCGACTGCCGTCAAAAGCAGAGCTTGAAACTACATTTTTGGAGCAAGACCGTTTGCTGGTAGTGATTCCGCAAAATCATCCACTCGCTAATTGCAAAAAGTTTCCAATCAACGAACTATTGAACAGTCCGTTTATGCTATTGGAAAAGGGTGCAAAAGCAGAAATCTCTGAAATTTTCGAGAAGCACCAAATTTCACCACAAATTAATTTTACAACATGGGATGACTATGCAATTATGTCTATGGTGGAAAACGGGCTAGGAATTAGTATATTACCAGAATTGATTTTACAGCGTATCCCTCACAAAATTATCGCGAAAGAGCTTGAAGTTCCTGCTTTTAGAAATATTGGTATTGCCACAAGAGAACAAAAATCACTTTCCCTTGCGTCCAAAAGATTTTTAGAATATTTATCATATAGAAACAGGGAGTGAAAAAGTGTGATGGAGAAATCATTTAATCACATTGTTAAAACACTCCATCATTTTAATCATGATTTCTCTTCCCACTTTCTTAAACGAATATAAAAGAGTCTGTCTAAAATATCTCAAATAACTCTTAATAATGCTTCTTGTACAACCTGCCTCTATAGTTAAATAAGAAAAGCGATGCTTCGTAATCGAAGTATCGCTACCCGTTAGCATTCCTGTAGAACGTTAATTATCAACTTTGAAAAAAATAGAGCCCCTCAGTAAGATATGAGTATAGACACCACTCTAAAACTCACATTCTAAGGAGGAAGCTCTAATATGAAGTTTAAAATGCAAGACAAACAAAATCAACTAATAGAAAGAATTTCAGATAAACATCTCGTTGTTGGGGTAGATATTGCACAAAAAACGCATGTTGCCCGAGCTGTGAATTTTCGTGGAATAGTGATTGGTGAACCCCTTACTTTTGAAAATAATGAAGAAGGGTTCGACAGTTTATTTCAGTGGATTAATAGGTTAAAAATTTCAAAAGGTTATAGTACCGAAATAGTTGGTATGGAACCGACTGGACATTACTGGTTAAACTTATCTAAATGGCTATACGATCAAGGTGTGGATGTAGTAACTGTAAATCCTCATCTTGTTAAAAGGAACAAAGAAAATCGTGATAACACCCAATCCAAAAGTGATAAGAAGGATGCCCTTGTGATTGCGGATATGGTCAAGAATGGATACTACTCCTTTATTCGCCCAACTTCGGAAGCATTTGAGGAACTTAGAGTACTAATGTCAAATCGAGACGTTATTGTTAAACGTCTTGTGAGCTCTGCGAATCAAATTAACCGATGGGTAGATGTTGTATTCCCTGAATTTCGGGAGGTTTTTAAAGATGTAAAAGGAAAAGGAGCCATTACGACTCTTCGCTTATTTCCAACACCAAAGGAACTGCGTTCCTTAGATGTCAAAGATATAGTAAATGGATGGAAATCATTAATGAAACGACAACCTGGCTTGAAGAAAGCTCAATTATTGATTAAGCTATCTAAGAATTCTGTAGGTACCACTCAAGCCTACGATGCTTATAAACTACACCTAAAAATGTTACTCGACGAATTTGATCTCGCCACAATCCAACTTGAAACAGTCGAAAAAGAAGTAAGTGAAGTACTTAAAAACATTACTTTTTCAGATAAATTACTTGGTATTAAAGGATTAACTGAAGTAACCCTAGGTGGCATTTTAGGTGAAACTGGCGACCTCAGTAAGTTCGCACATGGTAATTCTCTATTACG
Organism: Cytobacillus solani; assembly: GCF_006704205.1. Classification (NCBI taxonomy): domain Bacteria; kingdom Bacillati; phylum Bacillota; class Bacilli; order Caryophanales; family Bacillaceae; genus Cytobacillus; species Cytobacillus solani. The sequence goes on along the minus strand of NZ_CP041305.1, from coordinate 4,221,953 downwards.
TCATGCAGGTCTACATCTAGTAGAGGCTAGCTCAGGTAAATGGAAAGGACAAATTGTAATTTCTAAACGAGGAAGGTCTCGTTTAAGGCGATATTTATTTCTAGCAACACTTAGTCTTGTGGCAAATAATCCTGAGTTTAAAGCTCTTCACTCTTATAATGTTGAGGTTAAAAAGATGAAGAAAATGAAGTCAATAATGAAACTTATTGGTAAGTTGGCAAGATTATTAGTTGGAGTGGCCCGGCGAAACGAGTCTTATTGTCCAGAAAAAGTATACCCATTAATACCAGCAGCATAACCCAATTATCTTCAGTTGAACACGACTAATAAAAATTGTTGAATATTGGCTTATTCGTAGGATCTCAAAGAAAGCACGGAGTACTGGAATACTTAAACAAAAGGGCATTGCGACCCATTCCGTTAGCAAAACCGGCCTCCACCCCTTGGATAGGCATGACGAAGGAATGAAAGGGCTTAGACCCGTTGAGACATGGGAGGGATAGCCTCCAGGGGCGGCGTGGAGTAAGCGTGCAGTATACTGGAAATAAGTGGGGTATTTGTTCTACTCCTCTATTCCCGCATGCATTCATGTAGCCCAAATATCTATAATTATTTCAATCATCCGTTATTGTTCTTACAAAGTGGTTTGAAATCCTGCGAATAAGCGAGCATTTGAGAGAAAACAGAATCTATCTGAGGGAGTTAAAATGTCCTCTTTTAGTAAGTTGTTTTCAAAAGAGATGTTATAGGCTCGTGTCCAATAATTATCTCGATTAGTTATGTGACTTCTTGAGATCAACAACTGCAGTTATGGTTGTTAGCAGAACTCCCTAACTATCTGCTTCTTTATTTCATTTAAAGGGAAATTTTTAGGGTAGGAGATTATCATTAGCATGACCCCGTGAAGGGTGGATGAAAAATACAATGACCGTTTTCTTGGCTCTTCGATTCCTAACTTTTCAAAAATCTTGCATTGAATTTCAAACTGATTTGCATTTTCTTCTATAAGCACTTTACTGTATTTATTTAATAGCTCATCTTCCTCCGGCTGTGTTTGCAAATTTAAATAAAACCGAAACTCTGCCGGATTTTCATAAACATGATCTAGTGCATGTTCAATAATATATTTTAGTTGGTCTTCAGGTCTTTCAAATCTTATTGCATTACTCATAACTTCACTTACTCCAGTAACTCTAGAACTGATCATATATGCAAGAAGTTCCTCTTTCCCTTTAAAATAATTGTAAAGCAAACCTTTAGAGACACCAGCGTGTGAGGCGACTTCACTTATTGAAGTTGTATGATAGCCTTTTTTTATAAATAACCCCATCGCAGTTTCAAGGATTTTCTCCTTGGATAAATGACGAATACGCTCGTTTTCTTCTACTGTTCGTGGCATAGCACTTCATCCCTTTAAAAATTTGATTATCGATTGAGACACTTGTTCCGGATGTGTTAATGTCACCATATGGTCGGCTCCTGCAATTTCAGTAAATTCTATGTTAGGAACCAGCTTGAACGATTCAGCAACCGCATAATTATCCGGAATATCCTCTGTTCCAATTATGAAAAGCGTATTCGCTTTAATACTTCCAAGCCTTTCTATAGAAGGTGGATCAGACCAAATGATCTCAAAGGATTGCCACTCAAATGTATTTATTATATGTTGGCGAATCATATCAATCATTAATTCACGATGTGTGCTGTTCATCACAATGCGGTTGGTTGGTACAGCAAGCGCTAATTGAACCATCTTTTCAACATTCGGTGCAGCTTCACTAACTTCTTTCATACTATTTTGAAATTCTTTTGAGTAATTAAATCCTGTTAGTCCAGGAGCAATTAATATAAGCTCAGATACTTTATCCGGGTAAGTTAGCGAAAATTCAGTAGCTATTTGGCCACCCATGGAATGCCCAATAATTACTGCATTCTCTATCTTCAGGTGTTCCAAGAGCATTCTTAAATCCTCAACATAATTAACAGGCTGTAAGAGAGAAGGAGACTTTCCGGCACCCCTGCCATCAAAGGTAATCACCAAAAAATGTTTTGACAAAACTGGAGCAATATAAGTCCAGTCACGGATATCTGAACCACCACTATGAATAAGAACCAGAGGTTTTCCACGTCCTTTAACCTCATAATATAAATCCACTCGAACACCTCATCTCGTCAATATTTTATAATTCAAATTAATTTTATTATTGACTGAACGTTTAGTCAATAATAAATTAGAAAAACGCCTATTTTATTCCAAAATTCTGCCCTGTTTGTTGAATAATAAAAAACAGCCTGATCGGTATTTGGATATTCAACTAATGCTGTCATATAGTTAAATACGAAAAACGATACTTCGTTATTGAAGTATCGCACCTTTTAATATAAGTATAAATTCTCAGAATCAAACTTTACCGTAACAAAATCTATTCCCTTAACGTGTATGGACATATAAAATAGACGCCTTCTAACTTAGGAAAAGCGCCACATATGAAAGATCGTTATCCTAATCGTAACGACTCCATCGCTAAGGGACTATTCAAATATTAAATACCAAAATATCGCAACTTCTTCAGTTAGCTAATTGATGCCTTTGTAGACAAGTTTGTCAAATCCACCAATAATGAACCCATACCGTTCATAAAACTTACATTCACTTACATTATTATTTTGTGTCTCTAACATAATACTGTTACAGGAAAGTGTAAAATAATAGAACAACGATAATAGAAACACGGATGAAAATTTGCTTATTTTTCCTTAACTAACTCCCCGATCGTTTATGAGCAACCCTTCACATACACCATATTTATTGAAGACCAAAGTCACATTATCCTCTTCATTCTATAATACATATGAGAGATTTTTTATGCGATCAATCTATATAATCCTGTCTAATAAATCCCCCACTTTTTCTGCCATTTCCTGTGGTGGATAGGGCATGTCATTTTTTAACCACCATTCCACTACACCTACGTAAGCATTTGCAACAAATTCGGCAACTATCTCTTCGTTTTGACCGAGATTTTTGCCTTTAGTCACATCCACGTCTTTTTTGAACTCTTCGATATTATGTTGAACAAACCTGCTGCGAAAATATCTTGCTCCTTCACTCGCCAACATCATCGAAAAAAATAAATAATTACTTTCAAGATATTCCATACAGATTACTGTCGATTCAACCCAATCCATTTCAGCTTCCAATTCACAAAGATTAGCCATGTTTTGGATATGACTTTGGCAAAAATATCTCCATCGGAAAAAACGTGTTTTTAAACACAGGGTGTTCCTTCCAAGATAGAGGTGGAATCACTATTGGAGACTGTTCAATGATCGGTATGAATGTCACGATTGCAACACTTAATCATGGTTTATCATTAGAAACAAGAAACACGACATCCCCCTCTCCAGACATAATTGGCAAAAATGTGTGGATTGGGTCAAACTCAACTATACTACCTGGCGTTTCGATTGGCGACAACTCTGTTGTTGCAGCAGGAGCTATGGTGACTAAGGATATTCCAGAAAACACTGTTGTTGCAGGAGTGCCAGCAAAAGTTGTAAAAAAAATAAGTATTAATTCAAAGTAATAGCACTAAAAGCAAAGGAATTGTTAGAACTATTCTTCCACCTCCTTTGCTTTTAGTATTCAATCTGTCTTTTCGTTCCGTAATAATTTGAATTTTATTACTTTCATAAGGCCTTATTCTATTAAATACCCCTTTTAATAAAAATAGAGTGCAATTTTTGGAATTGCACCGTTTAATGAATGACACAATATGATCTTTATCATAAAATCCATTATTTTCCTTTCACTACAACCCCCCGAAAGTTTAAGAGCAATACTTCACCTTCACAAATTTCCTAAACAAAACTGCTCCGATAGTTCAATAAGAAAAAGCTACCTGATTTGGCAGCCAGATCTTAAAGTGAAAATTATATTTTAATATATTTTATGATTTTTGCTGGATTACCACCAACTACAACGTTATCTGGTACATCTTTAGTAACTACAGCACCGGAAGCAATAACGACATTGTTTCCAACCGTTACTCCAGGATTTATTACTGCGCTTCCACCAATCCACACATTGTTTCCAATAGCAATCGGTTTTGCATATTCTTTACCTGAATTACGTTCAATGGGATGAAGTGGATGTGCTGCAGTATATATCTGTACCCCAGGCCCAAGCATACAATTATCCCCAAAACGTACTTCACATACATCTAAGATGGTACAATCAAAGTTTGCAAAAAAGTTTTCACCTACATGTGTATTATAACCATAATCAAAGCGTATATTTGGCTCCATATATACGTTTTCCCCAGTTGAACCGAGTAATTCCTTTAATAATTCAGTTCGCTTTTCTCCTTCAGTTTCTAAAGTTTGATTATAAATCCTAACCTTTCGTCTTGCTTCCTTACGTTCCTTCAACAGGACTGCATCAGCTGGATTATACATTTCTCCATCCAACATTTTTTCTTTTTCGGTTTTCATTTTGTTACCTACTTTCATATGTAATGTACTTACAAATATTCTAGCTCATTCACTTTTCTTTTTCACTTACATGCTCCGATAGTCGATAATAATTAGCCGTTTCCGATCCACAAGGTATTCAACTCTATCGCCCGATTATGGTAGATATTACGGTATAGTTTCATCAACTATTCCATACGGAAATAAAAAGCTGGCATAAACCAGCAAACCTTAAAGGCGGATTTAATTTGCGATTTTCATGGGCAGCATTAAATGCCCATGAACACTGTTCCTTCATTAAAAAAATAATTCAAGAATTATTCATAATTTACAAAAGGTAATTATAAATACTAATGGAATTATTAACCATAAAAGGCGGTGTAGAAATGAGAAATGTATTTAACTCTACTGGATATGAGGTGTACGATACATACATTGTGAGGGGAGAAAACTGCTACTTATACGATGAACAAGGTAACAAGATTATTGATTTCGAAGCAGGAGTATGGAGTACCGTTCTTGGACATAGTCATCCACATATTAATGGTGTAATCTATGAGCAGTTACAGAATATAATGCATCTTGGGTATCGGTATAAAAGCAGAATCGTCGAAGAAGCTGCAGAAAAAATACTTGGTATTACATCACTTCCTAATGGAAAATGTATTTTCCTTAGCTCAGGGAGTGAAGCAGTCGAACTAGTCGTTCAAATGGCCAAAAGGATCATGGCAAAGCCTCTATTACTTACCATGTCAGGGTCATATTTAAGTGCACTTGGGTCTGCTAGCAAAAAAGCAGACAATGAATGGTTTTCTTTTGACTTGAGCCTATGTAAGGGTTGCACTTTTGTAGAAACATGTAATCCTGGCTGCGAAATATTAAAAAAAATCCCATTTGATAACATAGGAGGGTTCGTATTTGAGCCAGGTAATACATCAGGAATGGCCAAATTACCTCCAAAAGGACTTATAAAAAATATTGTTAAGAGGATAAAGGGACAAGAAGGAATAATTATTGCTAATGAAGTGACTACTGGCATTGGCCGTACTGGTCGCTGGTTTGGTTTCGAGCATTACGACATTGTTCCAGATATGGTGGCTATTGGTAAGGGTATAGGAAATGGTTACCCGGTTAGTGTAGCTGTACTTTCCAGTAATATTGCTAAAAGAGTATACGGCACAGGCTTCGTTTACGCACAATCACATCAAAATGATGCCTTGGGTAGTGCAGTTGCTCTTGAAGTGATTAAAGTTCTTCAGCAGGAACAATTAATAAATAAAAGTGCATTGTTGGGTGAACAATTCAAACGTAAATTGATTGAAATATCTAATGTCAGTCATTTGATTCAGGAAGTTAGAGGTGTTGGAATGATGCTTGTTGCAGAGTTTAATGATACTCTTGGCACAGAACATTTATCAGGAATTCATCGGAATCTGTTTCAATCAGGGTTTTTGGTTGGTTCGAGTTGGAGGGCTAATCTTCTTCGTTTTTATCCAGCATTGACCATTCGTGAAATTGATATTAATGATATGTTGACCTGTTTGACATCCTTACTAGTAAAAGAGGAAACTCGATTAAGCTCTAACGATGAACGATAGTTACATGCATTTTTTTACTTTTACACCATCCAATTTCGGAGGTGTTTTTTTATAACATAAACTTAATGACGTTGCGAAATACCATACTATTGGAGCGCCAATCCTTATACTAGGAAAGCACCATTTAACGAAAGAGCGTAGTCATATACTAGACTATATTAGATCTTAAATATTGCAGAAATGCCATCCAATACTGAACAAAACGAAGGCTCTTTTAGAATAACTTCCCATCATTCAAGAGCGATCTGTTAATTTTTTAAAACTATCCATGTTGCTGAACCCATACGCTATTAAGAAAGTGGATAGAAAAATAAAAAAGTCATAAATCGTGGACCATCCTTTTGGATTGTAATAATCAATCATTGCAAAAAAATTCATACCCCCGAAGGCTGCAATTGCAGCAAATATTAAACCTTTTAAAAGTGGATTAGTTCTTGGTTTAATTTGAATAACAAACATGATTGCAACCGGATCTAAAGCAAAATGATAAGGGAGAAATAATAGTGGAGCTATTGGTGAAAATTTCATCGGGTAAGACCACAGCCCATAAGCCAAGGCTATAAGATCAATAATTAGTGATATAATGATGGTTACAAAGCCTCCAATTAGAAGCCGACCCGTACTTTCCTTATCTCTAAACAGAAACCAAACTATCCATGGAATAATAAATAATCCAACCCCAAACCACCATTCCCATGTAAACATATAAGCGTTAACGACTGCTTCGGACATTAAATTATTCACTTTAATTAGCAGTTCGTATGCATTTTCCGTTTGTTTCATGCCTTCTTCAACTGTCATACTTCAACCCAACCCCACCATTTTGTATGTCTTAAGGGTTATCTTTTGCAATTTATCTTCCTTCTATACTTTAACTGTTTCCAATTTTGTTCCTAGTAAGTTCGGCAACAATAACAAGAATCAAATGATTGATATAAATATAAAAAAAATTATATAAAATACCAATCGACATGTAGGAGTTGATTAGATGGAGAATTATTTCATTATCCAAAACATCACTTCCACCCCAGAGTGGAAAATATATTTAATATTATCCTTAATCAAGGCTAACCCCGTTCTAAAATTAGGACGGGGTTAAAAATATAATTGTTTAATATTTAATGTAAGATACTTACTAGCTATAAAATATAACAATAAAAACGTTTAAAAATCTAGGTTTTACTTAACATTTTGTCCTTTTTATAAAAGATAGTAATTCTAATAATAGAATTGCGCCCTATTCTTGAATAAGACTTTAAACTATTCGCAAACTCCTAAAATTAAATATCCAATCCAAAACAAGAAGATTCATTTTTCATAGCCTCTTTCAATTTCTCTCTCAAATTTACTAACCATTCAGGTTCATTTTCCCACTTTTCCTCTACAGATCTTAATACACGAACATAACCATATAAATTAGCAAAACGTCTACAAGCTGGTAATAAAGACATCATATCAGCTGAAAGTTCATATTCGGTACGATATCCGTCCAAAAAGCATTGTTGTTTTTGCTGAAACATTTCAGCTGGAATACAATCTTGCAAGCTATATAGAGCTTGCTCAATATCTACTGCATACCAGTGATACATGGCATCGTCAAAATCAATAATGTTACAAGATTGAGACTTTTCATCATAGAATACATTATCATATTCAAAATCATAATGAATCAGTCCAAAATTGTTTTTGGTGATAGGAATAGAGTCAAAATAGTCTTGCAGTAATTTTGTTTCCATTAAAGCTGATGTTTCATTTGGAAAGTCAATTAGAACCGTTTGAATCCAATTTAACACGTCACTGTATGACCATCGCTTGTTTTTAATTGGATTATACTCACTAGATAACTGATGAAGTTTTCCTAATGCTTTTCCATAATTGAAGATGATGCTATCACTTAAATCGGTCTTGTTAAGCTGTACACCTGCCACACGTTTAAATACAGAAGCAAAGTAATCGCCCCATGGAGTTTGTGCTTCAACAAGTTCTTCCCCATTTTTTGACACAACTGTTTCTAAAACGCCATACTTTTTAGTACGCAGATAAGTAATAAACTCAAGTTCTGCTAGAATATTATCCTGCCACTTCTCAGATTTTGGAGAAAATCTTAACATTTGTGTCTTGCCTCGGGCTTGAAAAGGATAAATAGCATTTGAAGATATTCTATAATATTTAAATAAATCAATAGATTCTTTATCATATTCCCAATTTCCCAATAACATTTCTGCTAAATTCACATTGTCAAAAAGGTATTTTAATTTTAACATAAAACAGACAACTCCTTATTACCAAAATAGCATCAGTTCTTGTTCAATTTTTTTCTCAATATCGTCTATTTGTACTTAATCTGTGTAATTCAAATAACTGTTTTTGATAGCTTTCAAAATGAGTTTAAAAAAATCATCCAATCGAGTGTTTGTAAATTCATTTGTTTACATCCATTAAAATTTTGAAAATACCAACTGGAATTAAATTTTTGATATTTAAATCAAACAAAAAAACCACAGAATTATTTTACATAACCCTGTGGCTTAAAATGTTTAATTCATAACAAAAGCCTGTGCTTTGAATTGCCCAAGCTCTAATCATAGGTCAAATCAACCAACTTCTAACTAATTTAAACCGTATGAGTGAGAGGCAATAAATTTAATTTCCAAGGTTATCTTCATGAAATTTGTCATTGCGTATTCTCACTCCCTTCCATAATATTGTGAAAATTATATCAACTTATTCATTAAAAATCAATTACTTAATTGTAATTCCTTGAAATATTTTAATTTTCTTTCTATTATCTTCCAATCATTCAAGATTATGTCCATTTACATAAAGAAGTGCGTAATTCCTGCAGAATTGCTCCCGATTATTGAAGAATATATAAATTGATTACCCTTCAACGATTGCAAGGTATTTCAAAATTTCTCCATTGGATTCAACGATTAAAATATCTCCTCTATCCTTGGCAGAGTATATCTTTGCACCAATAGGAAGTTTATTCGACATTTCATCTTTGAAGACTGTATTAGCATCATTTCTTGATTTTATTTTACCGATTTGAACGTCTTTTGTTAAAGTTAGTTCTTCGACCCAGTCAATATCAGTCTTGTAGATTACTCCATCATACTGAAAAATATCAGCATCAGGATCTAATGTTAAAACTTCTTCGGCATCAATACTGTCAATTGTTACTTTTGTTGTTTCTCCATTATTAGAGCATCCTGTAATAGTAAATAAATTTAATGTAATCAAAACATAAAATAATCTTTGTATCATCACATTCTCCCCTTTATTATATAGACGGTAATTCCTATCAAAAGTTTCTTCTTCAACTGCCCGTTAGCTTTTATGTATTCCGTAACCATTTTATTTTTTACCATAAATATCCAATTATCATTAATGACGGTGTTCAAGAATCTTGCCCAACTCATTAAAAAGAGCGCATTTCTTGCTCAGAAATGCGCCATTAATCGAATACTTAGATTATCCTCGAACCTAAAAATCAATTATTTCTTGTTTAAAAAGCGCACCCGTTTAGTTCAATATAAATCTATGAAAAATGGATAACTAAATTCTGTTCTATATTGAATGATAGCTTCAATTGGTTCCTCATTATTCGTTTCGGTTTTCAAAGTATCTTCGTTTTTAATTAATCCTTCGTACCAAAAAATTTAAAAAAAGCTGCCAATGGCAGCTGAAAAAAATAAATTACTTTCATTGTTCAATCTCTTCTTTCTATTATAAACACTTTTTAATATCGTTAATGGCTTGTAAATGCATTCCTTCATGGAAGATCGTTCGAATTAACACCTGCTCGATTGTTCGTATACCCATTTCAGTAGGAGGACACTCTTCTTCTAAAACATGTCCATAGTTCTCCTTCAATTTTGCCGGTTGTTCTTTCAGCAATTTTTTAAGTTCTTTATAAGAAGGGGTTTCCGCTGAAAAATGAGCCGGCGTTGTTCCATAACTAAACCAATTGCGAAAAATATCTGGGACCTGTGTTTTCTTCTTTGTTAAAGCCTCAATCCATAGGTATTGATCCAGATAAATATGCCCCATATTCCATCTAATATTATTTTTGAAATTATTTGGGACTATTTCCGCTGCTTCTGCACTTATATCTTTCAGACAATGGAGAGTTTCTTCTCGGTAAGCTTCTAATTGCTTGAATAGAATAATATGTCGTTCTTTCATCTTTAATCTCCTTTCGAAAAAACATGATTATCAATATATTTATTATTCGTTTTCTAACGTTTTTTTCCTTGTTTAAAAATAAAATAACTATATATAGAGCAGAATAACCTATTTATATTTTTTTGTTGAGTTTTTCTTTCAAAAAAAACATTGATCTAAATAAACTAATATCATTAACATTGGCTAAACAAATGTGTACTAATTCATAATCTAATTACCCAGGATATTGTTATATTTATAGCACATCTATTAAGTTTGTTCTTTGTCACTTTCATACGGATTTATTATTCCGTAATAAATTAAGTCTTCATATTTTCCATCTTTTACTACCTGATCTTTCAATAAACCCTCCTGTTTCATACCGATCTTTTCCATAATTCTACCTGACGCTGGATTGGATTTAAAATAACGTGCAAATACCTTATGTAATTTCTTTTCTATAAATGCAAAATTTATTAATGCTTTCGCAGCTTCTGTACCATAACCCTTACTCCAATATTCTTCACCAATCCAATAAGCGATTTCTCCATTTTTAAACTTTTGATTATTAGATAATGAAATTGCTCCTAATATATCTCCTCTTTCTTTATCGGTGATAGCAAACTCATATGAACGATCTTCATCGAAGTTTTTCTTATGGTTTTCCATCCAAACCAATGCATCGTTTAAAGTATATGGATATGGCAAGTAAAGTGTACTTTTATAAATATTGAAATTATTACATAATTCTCTAACCTTATCTGCATCATTCTTTTCAAATAGCCTCAAATATAACCTGTCAGTATGAATTGAATAATACATTTTATCGAATTTCATCATTTATCACTCCTGTTTTTAGTCTTAATGTACCTTTTAATAAGCCTGGAAAGCTCATTAACCCTCCTTTTTAATAAATATAAAAAGCCCATCGTCTCCATAGAGACGATAGGCTTAACCTAACGCGGTACCACTCTAATTAATTTGTCTATTGTTAAAAACAAATAATCTTGTTACATGTTAACGAAGTCTATCCGTTCAAACCTACTTAATTTCAGTCTGACCACTCATAAGCGACTTAGGGAGTTTTGTTGACTACCTTCTCAGCAACCGATAGCTCTCTGAACAACTTTGACTCCTTACTACTATTATTCACAGTGTTTTCTTTATTTTTAAAATATTATACCTCATTAAAAGTGCTTGTCAATAATATTTATATTGTGTAAATGACGATACTCCGATATTGAAGATTAAACAACCTAAAGATTACAGAGAAATGTGTTTAATATTTATACTATGATATTTCCCATAGTCTATTAACCTCAACTAATTCCTGTCCATTAAACTCCATTCTATAAATATCAGGTTTAGATGTACTATGTAAAAAAGTCAAATCATAGTTTAAATCATAGTACCCCATCATCAGGGTCATGACTGCTCCGTGAGTGCCAATTACTACTTTTTGCCCCTTATAAGTATTTAATATCTCTTTTAAAACTGTTATAGCTCTTTTTTGACAATCGGTATTTGATTCTCCACCATCTAAAGCAAAATTTGGGTCTAAATACGATTTTTCCAATAAAGGAATTAATTCTTTATCAGGTATTCGCTTTTCCTCATCAGAAAAAATTCTCTCTTTTAAGTCTTCAAACACTAAAACTTCTTGTCCTATTTGTGTAGCTAACTGCTCAATAGTTAAAATTGAACGAGTGTATGGACTTGAGATAACAGTGTTAATCCCTTCATCCTTTAAAACATCTGCTATTCTTTGAGCGTCTAATTTTCCTTTTTCAGTTAAGCATCTTGTTCTATCATTTCCTTCTTTTGGTGAATCTCCATGTCTTACCATATATATGAAAGTTCTCATAATATCCCTCCGGAAATTTTTTAATATAATGCTTCCTCACATAACTAACTTCTTATTTCCAACACGAATTTACTCTGGAGGATCCATATATAATCGCTATGTTCATAATTTAAGTTTACAACTCGTTTTTGATCTGCATTATCCCGCAACCAATTCTTAATTTGCTCGTTGTTAACTAATTTAGAAAAAGCTACCATAGCAACTTATGATTTAATTCCTATTAAGCAACTTTCTTTGATTAACCTCATTTATTGCTTGAATAAGCATTTGTTTGTTGAAATCGGGGAAAAAAGTATCAGTAAACCAAATTTCAGACTTTGAAGCTTGCCATAATAAAAAGTTGCTAATTCTCTTTTCACCTCCGGTACGAATAATGATATCTGGGTCTGCAAGTCCGCTTGTATAAAGATAATTTTCTAAAATATTCTCACTAATATCTTCTGGTGTTATTTTAGCATTATTAAAATCTTTAACTATAGATTTAACTGCAAATAATATTTCATTTCTGCCTCCATAATTTAAAGCGAAATTTATGGTTAGTTTACTATTATTTGATGTTTTACTTACAGCTGCTTTTACTGCTTCTCTAGTATGTATTGGTAAGCCATCAATTTCACCCGATATGATAACTTTTATACCCTTTCTCATAAACTCAGGTAATTTTTCATTTAAATACCTTGCAGGTAAATCCATAAGATAATTTACTTCTTCTTTTGGCCGTGTCCAATTTTCGGTAGAAAACGCATATAACGTTAATATTCTTATTCCTATTTCTAAAGAGGCATCAATAATATTTTCCATTGCTTTGGAACCAGCAAAATGACCTTGACTTCTGGTTAGTCCTCTATTTTTTCCCCATCTACCATTTCCATCCATCATAATTGCAATATGTGTCGGAATGTTTTGCATATAAAGCCTCCTAAGAATTCATCGTTTATTTATTAATGGAGATTTTTATTTATTAAACTAATAAGTTCTACAAAAAACTTTATTTATTTTATAGCTCTCCCCCTTTTCAAAATAGATTAAATTTATTTATCAATACTTAGTTATTTTATGTATATAGAAATTCTATGTATATAGAAATATTAATATTATTACTGTAAATAAGCAACAGTTATTGAACAAATGTGTTCGATAATTTAATTACAATCTTGCACAAACTCCATACTATCATTACCATAAGTATTCAATAATCTTGAGGTTCTTCCTCCATTAAAACCCTTAATATAAAAGACGCGTTCTTGAACAAACGCGCCAATTAATAGCATTCCAAAATATTTCATCATTCCTAAAATCACTTATACCCTCTTAAACTAAAGCTACCCGTTAGTGGAAGAAGAGGCATCACCCATCTTAAATAACTTTAAGCCACATGGTTATCACTTCTCTAAGTTTTTCTTCTTTAGCTTTAACGTCATTTTTATCAGTAAATTTCATTATAGCTCTATCGGCTGCTTTCCATTCTAATATACTACTATGATCTACAATTAGAGGTTCATTGTTCATTCGGTCTTTTACCTTAGCACCACAATGAAATACAAGTCGAATATATCCTTTTCCATGAAGATTAAATGTAATTCGATCTTCACCTTCAAAACAGAAGCTAGGGGCATTCCATTTAATATGTTCAGTAATTTTATCATCAGTGCTTAAAATAATATGTCGAACTTCTTCTATTTCTTCTTTAAGTGGATGTTCAAGGTTGTTCATAAATTCTGCTACCTGCTCGGGACCATTCAACTTCATTCTTTCACTTGATTTTTTATTTGTAGTCATTATTACTGTATCACCTCTTAAAATTTTTCTTTAATCACACTCCGATTTTCTATATATTACTAAATAAATTAATTTTATTAAACTAACCATCCTCAAGTTTAAGTACATGTTTTCATAAAAACCATACTATTGATACCATAAGTATTTAATTTTCCTTGAGATTCTTCCTTCATTAAATAGCCCTTTATATAAAAAAGAGCGTAATTCTTACTACAGAATTACGCACAATTGACGAAGTTTTGAAATTGAGTGAGATGATCAAAAGCAACTACAATTATACGGAAAAAGCCAGGTTTGATTCTACAACAGTTCAAATAGAATGTCCTTTCAATCTATAGGTGAATTTCTTTTCGAACAATTGACAACCATTCGCCTGAAAGATGCGCTGCATAGGAATATTTTTATGTCCAGTTGCCCCTATATAATAAGTAGCTCCAATTTTTTTAAGGAAGTGCAAGGAAAGTGTGTGAAGTGTTGAACCCCAACCTTTTCTAGTATCCCTCTGTGTTCTTTAAAAGAAGACAGATCTCGTTTATAAAAATATTGTGTTTCCTGCTACCAAAAATCGAAAGCTTCAAGTAGATCAAGATAATCAGTGTTCGCAGCCTCTTTTTCGTTTAAGACGATTGATACAGATTGAGTCCCCTTCTCTGTTACATATTCCATCATCTCTTGCAGAAGTTTTTCAAAGTGTATTATTGAGGATATCCTTCCGATGTCCTCAATAACATAGTAATTTGGTGTCCCATCAAGAATTTTTAATCCTAATGTTTTGAGCACTTCCAGTTTCCTTTCTATCGAAAATTCTTTGGTTAATGAACCAAAGTGAAAAACAAGCAGAACCATAGCTCATTAAATTGCTCGGTTCATTTTGAGCACTCCCGATTGTTGAAGATCAAAAGTTAATAATTTCATTCGTAAAAAGGTTTTAACAACAAGTCTACAATCTTCAATATATAATTTTGCCTGTTGAAGATTTGTGTGATTTAAGTTATAAAAACAAATCCACCACATAGTAACACAGAAGTGGATTCGTTTATAAGTCTATTTATTTTTTTTATTTAAATAATCCTTATAGACTAAAACAGCAACAACAAGAAAGCTAATACTAGCAATCCGAAAAATCATCTCTAAACTAATCCATTCAGCTAAAATACCAAATGTGAATGCGCTAACCCCAACACCGATGTCGAAGCTAGAAAAAAAGGTTGCGTTAGCTGCGCCACTTTTTTCTTCACTTACATTTTGAACCGCCAGTGTTTGTAGACATGGCATAACCGTTCCATAACCTGCTCCAAATAAAATCGCCGCGATAATAAGATGAAAATCGTTAGTTGCAAAAGACAACACAACTAAAGATAAAAATCCTAAAATGGCAGACACTATGATAATAGACCAAGGTCCTTTTCTATCATACCATTTTCCTGTATAAGGACGTAGCAAAGTTGAGACTGTCGCATTGACAAGGAAAAACAGATAAACATTATCCAAGTTCTGTTGTTCTCCAAAAACAACTAAGAACGTAATAATCGCTCCAAAACCAAGTGTTGTAATGACCGTCAGTAATGCTGGGAACCATACGCTTTTTTCAAAAATCATTTCAAAAAAACGAAATGGTTCTTTCTCTTTCTTTATCGGGGCGTGCGAATTTACGAATAAAAGTGCAATGAACGCTAATAGGCTGAGTATAACTGATGACCAAATTACAATGTCAAAAGAATAAAAGCCATATATAAAGATACCTAAACTTTGTGCTATAATCGCCCCAACTGTTGTTGAAATAGAGAAATACCCTAATCCTTCTCCTAAGCGTGACTTAGGAATCGAGTCGACTGCTATTGTACTATTGACTGTTGTTGATACGCCCCATGCAGTACCATGAAAAAATCGTAACAATAGCAACATCCAAATAATGTTAAGAAAAGGATAAACAAGGGTAATTATCATTAATAATGCACTAGCACCGATGGCTAAAGCTTTCCGTTTGTTATCAATTAGAAAGTATCCCACAAAAGGTCTGATTAATACAGCTCCTATCGTGAATAACGTTGTCACTAAACCTATTTGAATGGGTGACGCATCAAGGCTAATCATATAAGCCGGTAAAATAGGAAGCAACATTTCAAATCCAATAAAAATTAAAAAGTTGCTAATAAATATGAAAAGAAATGATTTGTTTAATATTCTTTGATTTTCCATATAGAGATTCCTCGCTTCTAAATTTTTTTAAATTCAATTCAGAAGCGCCTGGAACACTGAAACGTTTCTATATTGCCTAAGTTTTTTAAGCACTGGCCTCACCCTTTCTAACGACATCTTTCTAGCTAACTTTTCATACCTCTCATCCAATAAGAGGCCTTGTATACATACTCAACTCAATCTTTTCTCCTTTAGAACAAAAAAAGACACCGGCGAAAACCGGCATCTAGTAATTGTTTAGTTTTATTCAGAATGCACTAACAATTATATTGTCTTCTATAAACCTAAAATAAAAAGACAAAAAGTTTCCGGAAACTGTTTTCCATATGAAGTTTACTTAAAAAAGGACAGACTAATCCCGTGGTACGTAAATCTCCTAATTGTAAAAATGACTTTACTTCTAGTGCTATACTTCTGAAAACAGTTTCCATTACTTTTTGCCTCCTTTCTCACTGATTAATTTTATCTATTTTAGTGTATTTTGATAAAAAAAGCAACCACCTTAGAGTTCATTATTGGCATGGTTCTCCTATTAGGTAAAGCTGAACTGATATTTTATCGGTCTTATTCATAAGTGATAGAATTACTTGAAATTATTCCATTATATGGCCCTTAAATGAAAATAAGCGCGAATCCTTAACTCTAGGAAAGCGCCAGTTTCTGGAAGGTAGCTATTTATGAATGATTGGTTCTTTTCTTACTGTAAATTCCATAAGCAACACATCCAAATAATAAGCCTATTCCAGCTCCTAAACTAACTGTAAAAAGTAGAGAGGTTGAGAAAAACATGTTAAAAATTACACCGATAGCACTACCAAAAAGCATTCCCAGTGGTATTAAACTATCTAATAAATCTTGAGCGCCCTTTGATTTATTCTTACCTAGGTTCCCTTGGTCATATTTATGTTTGAGCCTTTTAACTACAAACACTGCAATCCCTCCCACTATTACGACAGGTAGTACAATACGAATAATTCCCATGAATAACCCCATGTTTTAATCTCCAATCACTTTTTAATCTGATTTAATTTTAACATAAATTTTTCCACAATCTCGCCAATTAATAAAAAGGACATATTCAACATAAATAGTACTATTCTCTACTTGAATTAACCTGACCGATAGTTGAATTGCTTCAACAAAAAACAGCAATACCCCTTCGCCCCCGTTAGTTTTAAAATTCATTTATATCAGAAATTACACTTTTTAATATTTCAATAGATGTTATGGGTTCTTTATCAAGCTCTAAACTGTGATTTCCACCATCAACCACTTTTAATATAAGATTTTGATTAGTTTTCAATTTTTCAAAGCGTTCCACAATAAAACAAAAATGATCTTTTTCTCCAAAAATACAAAGTCCTTTATGATCACTGTTAACCATTGCATTAAATACGACATCATTTTGTAGTAATGGAGTCAACCATACTACTTTAGCATCTTTCAACATTGTATGATCGAGCAGATAACTCAAAGCTTTAGTTCCGATTGATTTAGCCACTACATAATAATTACTGTATTTCTTGTCCTTAATTGCGTTGTCGATTGCTAGTTGTACATCTCTTGCAAAATCCCTTTCATTTAGAACAGACATTTCTTGCCTACTAAATATATAGTTAATGTGTAATACATCAAAACCTTTATTGTAAAATAACCCAGATGTAAAGTGTAACAATGGAGCTTGTGTTGTGTAACCCGCTCCTGGTAACACAATAACTAAGTTAGTTGTTTCTTCTTTTTGCTCAATCAATCTAAAAGGGATATTTTTAGAACCTATAATTTCATTATTGTTCATCATTTTCTCACTCCCCACAACATTATAATTCTTCCCTATTCTTCACTATAAACCAATATTCCTTCTTCGTGACAACTGCCCGCTAGCTTAAATACATTATTTCATAATATTTCATTTAAGCGCAGGTTTGTTTGAAGAAAGACTTTGTCATGATGAAACCACAAAATGATCTTTATGTAATATTGGCACTGTTTGATAAACATTTAATTGACTACTATGCTTTACATCAGCTTCAAATCCTCGTTCACGCAGTTCTCTTCCACTTCCACCTTCCCAAATCAATGCATCTATTTTTTGTTTTGTATTATGGAATGCACCAATACAAACTTCTGCTTCGGGTGATTTTTCCCCTTCTAAGTAAGATAGAATAGCACCAGCACCTAAATAATCTTCAATTGATGGTCGAAGAGTATCTTCAAATTCTCTTACGTTACTCCATTGTTCACCACAAGGGACGACAGTAATATTTGCTTGAGTTTGTAATCTTAATTGATTTGCAACTAATGCCACTGATGAGGCATTCAGTAAAGAACCAATCAATAGTGCGGGAACCTTAGATGCAACCCAGGTGCAAAATGCACCATTAAGTGAAGACAAAACATACTTCCTTTTTGTATGTTCTTTATTAAAGGAAACTGGTGATAATGTGGGTTTTCCTATTTTAGCTGCCTCTGCTCTTCCTAAAATATATTCAGCCCCCAATTTGTCAGCGTATTCTTTCCCGTCTAAATTAGGAGGATAAGGATATATTATTGCTCCATTGTTTAAAGCAGATATAACTGTTGTTGAAAAACTTAGAACATCAACGATTATAATAATATCGCCACGTTCAGCTGCTTCTCTTGCACCTCGTTTACCCCATTCCACACGACAAACATATGGGGATTGATCAAACATCAAACCATCACCTCTATCGGAAATATAATTCCTCATTAAACTCTTTCTGTTACTTTAAAAAGAAAAAAGCGCTCATGTCGCTTTAAAATAAAGTTTGTACAAACACACCTTATAAACCGGCATTTTATGATAAATAAAAAGAATCCATTTTGAAAAAATATTCAAATCAAAGGCTGCTACAAAAAGACTAAATATTTCGTGCCTCATACTCAAATGGTTCTTCACATGTGAAAACTTCATGGAAAAACCCAAAATACGGGATATCATCTTCAAGGCATTTTATGCAATATGCCAGCCTCTCATCACACTTCGTCTCTTCACCGTTGTTCCGCATTACCTCGAATGCATCTACAATATTCTCTATGAGGATTATTTGGATGAATAAAGACAATTTATCCAACATCGAATCTTCGATTTTGGTCTCGGATGTGTATCCCACGAGTACTGTTCTGAAATAATCATTCATAAAGTTTTTTCGTTTACCGGCGTCTGGCTCAAATTGTATCCAGCCCATTCCGAGTGTCCAGAGATTTGCCAAGTCATACATATACCAACAAAAACATGAATTATCGAAATCAAATACAGTGATTTGTCCGGTATCAAAGTCAATCATATAATTACCATCACTATAATCAAAATGTACCATCCCGAAAGTCTCAGAGTTCTTGTCCAATCGTTCTAAAGTTTTAAGGAGCTCTACCATCTTCTCCTTAAGCAGTGATAACGTACCAGGTATCAGTTTATCGATATACTCTACATTGTATTTATCAAAGAAACTATACCGGCGATGGACGGGAGCATAGCCTTTCGACAATTGGTGCAGCTTACCCAGAACTTTACCGCAGTTATAATAGTATTCCGTAATAGGAACTCCTTCGCGATATTGATAATGATTTTCAACCAGCCTTTTTCCCCTAGCCTTTTCGAACAGGCAGACAAAAAAGGTGTGATTATTATGAGTGATCTCTTCCACTAGATTTCCCTTCCTGGAGCTGATCACATTCGAGACATTACCGCCATGCTCGAATAAATATTGGATATATTCAACTTCGCCCAACAGATCCTCTCGGCTCCTGTCATTTAAATAGGTGATTCTGAGTATTTTTGCACTAGCGCCCTCTTTCTCACAGTTATAAACGACATTCCGCCCTCCTGCATGAGCATTAATTAGACTTGTTTCATAACCTTCCAACTCATACAACTCTGATACTAGTGGAAGTAAATAAGCTTCGCATATTTCAGCAACCTCATTATGAGTCATGAATCTTCTCCCTTAGCTACTAAAGTAGTTAAAAACTCTGGTAGTAATGATTTGAAGGATCTGCATCCTTCGTGCATAAGTTCCAATTAAATTAACTCCTGACTACAAAATTTTATAAGCTGATTAAAAGTATTCTATAAATTCCACATATCCCTTTTTTCTATTGAAATAATTGTTCGATAAATAATTGCTTATTGTACTAACTGTACTTTACTTTAAGTACATTTCTCCACAATCTCTTCTAAACATTAACATAGATACCCATTTTTCTTAAAAGGCGTTGTTTAACAATCTGGCCCTTTTCATGAAGAAAGACGCTTTCCTTATTTCAGAAAAACGCCCCTTTTCTTGAATAGAAAAACAATAGTTCCAGAGAACATCATTTAAAGTATTCATTTCTAAATTCGTACTTTATTAAGGAGATTACTCTCTAATAAATAATTGATTTCGTTCAATAATCTCCTTACACTTCTTAAATCCGTCTTTTTTCTTACTATATACAGGAAAACATAGATCCCAATTTCCTAATATAACTGTTTCAAGAGAAGGAAAGAAAAAATTCGAAAAATATAGTTCTTTAACTGAAAGGTACGGTCCTGCTGTATCCTGAGAATATGTAAAAGGGATAATACCACTGCGGCTTATTAAACCAACAGTGGGTTTAATGCCAACGACTGAGTTTTGAATTGCAGGACTGAGAATGGAGGCATCCGTTTCAGTTCCTACCGATAAAACTGAAAAATTCGAAGCAACTGCCACTGCGAACCCTGAACTTGAACCACCAACAAAAAGTGTTGGATCCCCATATGGGTTTAATGTTTGTCCGCCTCTTGAACTGTATCCTGCCCACATTTCACTAGACATTCCATTTGCTAATTCTGTCATGTTTGCCTTACCTAATATAACAGCTCCTGCCTCACGAAGTTTTTTCACAATAAATGCATCCTGTCTAGCTAAATGGTTTTCTAATGCAATGGTTCCCGCACTCGTATGCATGGAATCCTTTGTTTCTATATTGTCTTTCAGGACAACCGGAATGCCGTGTAATGGCCCCCTAACGCCTTTTAATTTCCTTTCATTATCTAGTCCTTCTGCAATAAATATCGCTTCAGGATTTATTTCAAGCATGGAATTAATTTTTGGTCCATTCTGGTCATACTTTGCAATTCTATACAAATAATACATAACTAATTCTTTTGAAGTTATTTCTCCGTTATCCATAGCTACTTGAATCTCATGAATTGACAGTTCTTCTCTAAAAAAACTTTTAAAACATATCACCATTACAGTAAACCAGTCCTAATGTTTTTTATGATCCTATTTATAATTTCTATAGTTGCATTAAGAAATGGATCTAAGTCAATATCTTGGACATAAAAAAGTTAAGTCCCATTCCTTATGCTGCTCGGCATAATGTTTCTACTTCATCTGGTGTTAAATAGTTTATTGCTCCATGAATTCGCTTTCGGTTGTACCAGCTTTCAATGTAAGTAAATAAGGCTACTTTTGCAGTTTCAAAGTCCAGATATCGGTTCCTATAAACCTCTTCTTTTTTCAATGTTGCATGAAATGATTCCATACATGCATTGTCATACGGACAACCTTTTCGACTAAACGATTGAATGAATCCATGTTGCTTTAACTGCTTTTGGAATGCTTCACTCGTATATTGTGTGCCTAAATCCGTATGCAAAATAACCCCTTCATTAGGGTCTTGATTTTGAATGGCATTGTCTAGTGCTTGTGTAACCAATTCAACCGTCATTTGTCGGGCAAAGTTATATCCTACGATTTTCTTAGAATGAAGGTCTAGCACTGAAGCTAAGTAACACCAGCCATCTTTATGTGTGTGAATATATGTAATATCAGCTACCCATTTCTCATTAATAGAGGTTGTTTGAAAATCCTGCTCTAATCTGTTTTCACGTTCTTCTATATGACCTTGAAATGATGAAGGACGATATTTTTTAACAATAATAGAACGAACTCCAGCCTGTTTCATTAAGCGTTGTACACGTTTGATGCTCACCTGAAATCCTTCTTTACGCAATAAGTAATGAATTTTAGGAGCTCCATAACGACCCTTACTTGCTTTATGGATTTCTCGGATACGTTTGGTTATTTCCTCATTTTCTATTTGATAGGCCGAAGGCATTTTATGGGCAGCTTGATAATAAGTACTTTTAGGCAACTTTAATACACGACACATGGTTTGAACAGGATAGTGTGCCTTTTCTTCATTGATATGTTCGATAATTTCTTGATCCATTACTTTTTCGCGAATATGGTCATAGCCTTTTTTAATATTTCTACCTCTTGTTTTAAACGTAAATTTTCTTTTTGAATAGCTGCGATTTCAGCGGGTGTTAATGACTCATTTCCCCCAATAGGAGAATGCACTTTAATCCATTTATAAATAGTTACTTCTGAGACACCATATTCGCTAGCAAGCTGGTTGACGGGAGTACCAGCACGATAAAGTTCAACAATCGTTTCTTTGAATTCTTGATTGTAACGTTTTTGTTTCATAACGGACACGTCCTCTCTTAATTTCTAGGATAAGGACTTAACTAAAATGTGTCCATACTTCTATACTAGCTCCAAAATCCTGTTTACTATTTGATATATAGGTATATAAGGCATTACTTACCTAAGTTATTACACAATCTGAACTTTAACATAAAGAAAGAGTGTAATTCTTGCAGCAGAATTGCAGCTGTCTATTGAATAATCTTAGTATTTGACATTAAATACTAAAGTGGATATTATAGATATATTAAGTCCGTAATAAGAATTGTCATTTTAAGTTAACATTAGTAACGACTAGAATCATAAAAGAATAGTAGATCTGGTTAACAAAATGAATAAAAACATCTATATTAATCATAATGTCTTATATCTAAATTACAGATATTAAAACTCTATAATATGCATTATAGATAAGAGAGGATAATAATTGATGGATAAATATGATTGTATTGTAATTGGTGCAGGGCCAGCCGGATTAAGTGCAACCTTAACTTTAGGGAGAGCGCGTAGAAAGATTGCCCTATTTGATAATGGAACAAATCGAAATCGTGTAACTCATGAATCACATGGGTTTTTAACAAGGGATGGAATTAAACCGAAAGAATTTAAAGATATAGCAATTAAAGATTTAGAATCTTATCCTTCTGTATCAATTTGGAATGAGACAGTTACGGAGGTAATTAAAGATGTCAAAAATGATGGATTTTTAGTCAATACATCGAACAATAGATCATTTATAGCAGAAAAAATTATGTTAGCCACAGGTATTCAAGAAGAATTCCCCTTATCACAGATTAAACAATATTACGGTAAAAGTCTATTCAGCTGCCCTTATTGTGATGGTTGGGAGCTGAGAGACCAGCCGTTAGCTATCATTGCAGAAGATGATGAACACATTATTCATATGACTAAATTGGTTTTTAATTGGTCAAAAGATTTAATTGTTTTTACAAATGGTCATCAACTATCCAATAAAGTGCGAAATGACTTTGCGAGTAACAAGATTAAGGTTTTTGGTGAAGTTATTAAAAAATTACATGGAGATAATGGTCATTTAGAAAGCATTGAATTAGAATCAGGTGAAAACATCCTACGAAGTGGTGGCTTTGTTGTTCCAAGTTTTTATCGACCGAATCAATTTGCTGAACAATTAAATTGTCTAGTGGATGAAAATGGTGGAATTATCACAGACGGCGCTGGACGAACAACAGTGTATGGGATATATATTGCAGGTGAAACTGAAAAAGCTGGCCCCTCTTCTTTAATGATTACAGCAGCCGACGGCAATAAGGCTGCTTTCAGTATAAACATGGATATTACATTAGAAAGATTTTAATATGAAAGCTGATGAGTTACAAATACAACTCTTCAGCCTATTTTATTATGAGAGTTAACAACTTAAAGACTCACACTCCATTAAATGGCGTTAAAATTAAAAAAGCACTGATCCTTATTACAAGAATGTACCCGTGGTGGACAAGGTTTCAATTAATATCCCCTAAATAAACTGGAGATTTTTCATCAAAAAAATGTTTCACTATATATTTTCTAAACTCTTTTGGATATAATCTGTATTGAAGCAAATCATTAATATGAATCCATTATCCCAACTTGGTAGCTATCAGGTTTAGTAGGTTTTATGTAGTTATTCATTTCATTTTTGAGTCTACAAACAAAATAATATTCAACTTGGTGAACATTAAAATCAAATGAAGAATGCTCGTGGTTTTTACCAATATACTCACGAATATGGAGAAGTTCTCCGATTTCTATTTGCTGTCCAACCTCTTCAATACACTCTCTTATTAAAGCGTTATGAAGTGTTTCTCCGTGTTCTTGTCCTCCACCAGGGAAAAGATAAAAGTACCCCTCATTATCTTGATTTTTTGTTAGTAAAATCTTGGCATCCTTAATGATAATAGCTTTTGCTGAGTTTCTAATATGCACTTAAATCTCCCCTTTTTTATCTCTCCATATTTTACAACAGAAACAATTCTTTCGGGTTTATCTTATAATGTCTTATTCAACTATTTGGCCCAAAAATGAAAAAGGAGCGCTATTCATTGTTCCAGGATAGCGCCATTTTTTAGAATAAGCTGCATATTATTACACAAGGCCTTCATGGATTCAGACCCTGTTCAAATCATAACTAATAAACAAAATTCCTTGTACAAGGGTTGCGCCCTACGGTAGTTCCTTTTACTGTATGTAGACTACACTTTTATTCCTAAAAAGCATTTGTTAATAAGAAATTGGCGATGGGGTACTAATTTAATTCGTTTAACTGTTCCCATTCACTTAAATACATACGCTTTGACATATTTTTAGGGTTTTCAAGTTTACATATAAATTCTAAACTGTTCCCATCTGGGTCATTAAAGTGGATTTTGGCATGAGCCATGCCATTATGTGCCATTACAAATGGTTCAACTGGTTTAAAGCCAAATGCCTCTCTGGGTTCATATCCTTTTTCATTCAACCAAGCAACAGAATTTTTTAACCCATTTAAAGAAACTTGAAAAGCTATGTGCTTTATAGAAGGGTGATATTCAAGTTCAACTTTGTTTGTTTCCCATAGCCCCAACCAACTTTTATTCTTTTCAATCCATAAGAACGCCAAGCTGTCATCATGACTATGGGATAATTCCAAACCAAGTCCTTTGTAATATTCAATTGAACGTTTTAAATCACTTACTGGTAAATGTGCTTCATATAATCCTAGTATCATTTTAAGACCTCCTTGAAATTAAGGTTATCATTTAGACAAATAAATAACTTCATAGAAAAGTCCCAAACTTCCTACGACTTTAGTTGTAACCATGACCTTCGGAATTTATATTAGCCTTTACATATAAATGGTCTGAAATTAAGGATGATATCCCAGGTTATAGATAGGCTAATCCTGATTTTGTTCATAAAATAGAAGAAGGAAGACCTATTATCTTTTTTTACATTTTATCATTATAAAATTCATTGGAGGTTTATTTTTCATGTCCTTACTTTGCTCGTCAATTTCTGAGATCTCTATCAGTCCAAATTCTTGTTTGATGGAGTCAGAATCATAAAAAACATTTTTACAACTTCCATTATCTCAAAATAGTCTTTTATCCAATAGTTTGCCCTTACCAAACATTGGGGCTTTTTTTGAAACAGTCGTAAAAATCATATATCCATTTGGCTTTAAGTGATTATAGCAATCTTTAATAAACTTCTCTCTCATGCTTATTCAATAAGTGAATCATGGGAGAATATACCATTGTAAAGTTTATCATCAAAAGGCATGTCAGTTACTGAACCATGAAAAATTCTACTATCAAGCCCATTTTCCCTTGCCAAATCAATTGCTGTTTTTGAAATCTCAATACCTGTAACTTTTATACCGTTTTCAATGAAAACCTTCGCATTTCTACCATATCCAATACCTGGTAGAAGCATATCCTTAACATTCCTTTCAGGGAAAAAGTCCTTTATTAGGATTGCGGAGTCTGTAGGCATTAACGGTATGTATTCTCATATATATTGCCATTGACTTGTGATTATCATTTCAATTTCAGCTTATTAATCCGGCAATCGTTTTTTTACTCAAGTACTCGGCTAACCATTGTGATTCTAGTAAAACTGCATTTTCATCAAACAATCGTTTAATACCGCTATGGTCAACCTTCATTTTAAATTGACCAACAACCATTTTAGAAATGATGTTCCGTGTTTGCCTTCCTACAGCTTCCCTATATGCAAGAAATGAATCAAAATTGATTGTTGCACTTAACTTAGCAATGTCTTCAAAGGTCATATCATTATCTGAATGAGAGAATTCATTATTCATTTTTTCTTGCCAGCTGTCAGTGAAAAGAATTTGCTGATCATTTGCGACCAATTTATTCATAGTCATTTCATTGATTCGGCCAATATGCCATATGTGCCATACGATTGAGTTTAAAAGTTAAAATAATATATTTAAATTTCAGCAGTTTTATTGATTTATATAATATAGAACATGCTTATTTAATGGACTATTCTTTTCAACTTTGGGATGATCAAAATTATTTATAAAACTCAAACCGATTTTTTTCATTACATTTATCGAAGGCTTATTAATTTCTGCTGTAAAACTGTATACATCACGAAACCCCAATTCATTAAATCCGTAGTGCAAACATGCTCCGGCACCCTCTGTTGCATATCCTTTTCCCCATGCTTCTTTTTTTAGTCGCCAGCCAATTTCTATACATGGTGTAAAATCAGCCTCGAATATTGCCCTATGGAATCCTATAAACCCCATAAATTCTTTATTTTCCTTTTCCTCTACGGCATATAACCCAAATCCGCATTCGTTAAATTCAGATACAATTGATTGATAAAACTTATTTGTTTCTTCGGCTGATAAGGTTTTAGGAAAATACTTCATAACTTTTACATCCCTATTTAATCGCCTAAATGGCTCTAAATCAGTTTCTTCCCAGTCGCGTAAATGCAATCTTGATGTTTCAATATATATCATTGTGCACCTCCGTAGAAAGTATGATTGGTTGTTTTACAACAAATTTGTTTTAATAAAGAATCATTAAAAAGATAGTATATAATATCCCATTAGTTGTCCCGCTCTTCAATTTCTTTATTTCAAGTCCTTCTTTTTATACCAAACCTTTGGATCGGCTACACTAAGTTAGACAGAAATTATAAGGTCAAGTAGACTACAGATAATTTAGTGGAATAAGAAAAAAAGCTTCCTTATGAAGACTGTTTCATCCTAATGTATCCTGTGAGGATATCTATTTATTAATCATAAAACCCTAAAATCTTTCTTACTTTCTCCAAGAATATAGTGTGAAAACCACATCAAATTTTGCTTCATAATAGCCACATTCATTCCTGGATGGTCAGAACTATATGCCATTCCTTTAAATATAATTAATTCTGTATCAACTTCCATATCCCTTAATCCTTGATATAGCTCATATGCATTTGGAGTTGGAATTCTTGCATCCTTTTCACCATGTTGGATTAAAGTGGGAGTACAGGCTGATTTAATATATGTCATTGGTGATGTTTTAGTATATATCTCTGGATCATTCCATGGATTATTTCCTAAATACATCCTAATAAAGTAAGGGATATCTGTATTTACATAATGGGTACTCCAATTAGTAATTCCACCTCCAACTGAAATAGCTTTAAATCTACTACTAAATGTAGAACAGAAAGCTGATATATATCCACCGTTGCTCCATCCCATAACGCCTACTCTATCTTTATCTGCAATCCCTCTGTCAACTAGTTTATCCACTCCAGATATAACATCATCGTAGTCAGCAATTCCCAATTTCCTATAGTTTGCTTTTAAGAATTCATTCCCATACCCAGAACTCCCCCTATAGTTTGGTTCTAAAACGATAAAGCCTTTTTCGATAAACTGTTCAATAGGATATTTCTCATTAAAACAGTCTGAAAATATTGGAAAGGATGCCCAAGCCGGACCACCATGGATTACCACTAATAAGGGATATTTTTTATTTGCGTCAAACTCTACTGGGGTTGTTAAAACTCCCTCTATTTCAAGACCATCACTACTTTGCCATGAGATTACTTCCCTGTTACTTATAAGCTTTCCTTTGAAAAAGCTATTTTCATTCGTTATTTTTTTATCGTCTAAATAGATTTCAAAGGTTTCATTTGTTATAGCCATATTATAGGATATATGATTTCCATCCCTTGTTATAGAAGCATCCATTATGAAGCTATCTACTTTTTCGCTTAACATTTCCACAGTGCCATTCTCAGATAACAACCCAATATGATAATTAGTTTTATTCTGCCATCTAATTAAAATTCCTTTAGCTGTCCACCGTAATGGAATAACCGTACTATCAAAATCTGTTAAATGCTGAATTAGCTCTCCATTATTAATATCATATATCTCTAGTGTACTGTCTTGTATATGGGTCTTATAGTAATCCTTCTCCCTTATACTTGCTGAATAACAAATTTTGCTACCTTCAGGAGAAATGCAAATGCTCCCTCCCAACAACTTATCTATATTCATCTTTTGTAGCTCTCCAGCTTTAATATCTAGTATGTATAGATCTCCATTTATATAATCTCCCATATTTGGGCTTGGTGTAGCCATAAATACAACCTTATTCCCATCATTTGAAATATCAAATTCTAGGATATGAAAATCATTACCATCAGTTAGTTGATAAACAACGCTATTTTCGTGGTCATCTTTATCTTCACCAGCTCTATCAAAACTTTCTTGGTGTTGATATTTATCATTTTGTATCACTTTTTCTATTTCAATGTAATATAAACAATCATTCTGGTATTCCTTACCTATATGATGGAAATCTCCATATAGTTCCTTACGTTTCTTTATCGCCTCAGATTCTTTTGACTGTGCAACATAATAAAAACCCTTGCCAGTTGGCTCCCATTTGAATTTACTGACCCCTTCTTTCTCATCAGTAATTTGAACCCCACTATAACCATCTATTGACTTAACAAAGATCTGATTTTTCTTATTATCCCCGTCACCAACTGGGCTAAGGTATGCGATATCTCTAGAATCTGGAGACCATAATGGATATGTACTATCTATATCCCTAGTTGTTTATGGGTAACACTGCCCCTTATCTTTTTCATATATCCATACATGATTCCTATATTTATTGTCTTTCCAGTTAGCTGTCTTCTTGACAAATGCTACGTTTTTGCCATCACCACTTATATTTGTACCTGATAAGGTTGGTAATGAAATAATCTCTTCTATACTTAAATATGTTTTTTCATTCATTTTCTTTAATAAACCCCCTCGAAGCTATAATCAAATAGGCATAATCAAAAAATTAATTTATCATTTCTTGTTGCAAACTAGTTAATGACATAAAATTCTCAGTATTATTTTTGTCTAATTTATTATTTTTAAATTGCATCCAAAACCACTTTATACCATTTATTAAAAGTAAATCTTGATTAAACTAACTGTAAATACATAGTATATTTACGAGATTCTTATAGAAAAAGAATTCTTACTATAATATTGGATTCTTCCTCTGATTTACTTTTTCTTGTTGAATGATCCCTTGTGAAACTAAATATAAAGAAAATAGCAATAATAAATAACTTATCAATGGAAAGAAAAGTATCCATTGATAATAATATATGGTTGAGCGGAACTGTCCAATTAGCCCAGCCCATTCTTTGGTAATCGAAATAAAGACAGGCGGATCCATCCGAATGAAAGTACCGCCAAAAAACAAATTGAAGATCCCTAATTGACCAATCAAATGAAGAACTTGTATTACTTCATTCATAAAAATAATGTACATTTGACTTTTAAGGCTAGGAAGAATATGTTGTTTCGCAATATGTATTTTGTTCCCTCCCAACGATTGGGAAGCAGTAATATATAATTTTTTTTGCAATTCCATTGTTTTGCTGTAGACGTTTTCATAAACACCTATCACACCCAAAATAACCATTAAGGTGCCAACTATAGCACTTAATGTGAGTGGGCTCAAAACTGGCTCAATATTGATCCTGATTAAAATGAAATAAAGAATAATAAAGACTGGAAACCCGCTAAATATATTGATTTTCAACTTAGCACTTTTCGCTGGAAAGTTTAGAGAATTCTGATTTAATGCAACAAAAATACCAAGAGAACCCCCAATTATCACTCTTAATAAAGCTACGATAATTACTGTAAAAATAGTATATTTCGCACCATACAATAGCAGTGTCAGAATATCATACCCCCATTGGTCTGTTCCAAAGAGATGTTCCTTAGAAGGAGGAAATGGAGGAGCGGATAGCGTTCTTCCTTCTTCTGTAGAGTTATATTTTACTTCTGCTAGTTCATCTACTTTATAAGGAGCAAAAATAGGACCAAAGACAGCGATCAGCAAGAAAAAACTGATCATAATGAGGCCAATGATTAACTTTACATTCAATCTACCCATTTATAAAAATCCTCTCTACTAAGAAGATAAAAAGTATAATTGTCAATAGAGTTACAATGTATAATACAAAGAAAGACAAAAGTGTAATCACAACTAAATTATATTGATAACCAAAGTTATTGGGATATTCGAATAGAATTTCAGTCAATCCTCTTGTATTATATAAATACTCAATAATAAAAAGATTGCTAAGTGATATTCCTACAATTTTATACAAATCAGCTTTTAAGAAAGGAAGGACATTGCTAATTACATGGTTTAAATAAATATATCTTTTCGTTAATCCTTTCGCTTTTGCTGTTAAAATATAATCTTCTGTTAAAACCTCATATGTTTTATCATTCAATGTCCGAATCAAATAAAATAATGGCAAGATAGAAAGAGTAAATATCGGTAAAAAGATAGCTGGATCATCCATCGATAATGATGCTACCTTTAATACTTTAACTCCTGTTTTTTTATAAATATATGTAATTAATAATTGAAGTAAGAGCACAAGGATAAAATCAGGAATAATCCCGATAAAACCTAAAGCAGAATAAACCCATTTCTCACTTTTTTTCCAAAACCAAATTCCAAGAATAAAGGATAATATGATAACGATGAGCAATGATATTGATAAATAAAAGTAAGAAGAGAGAAAGAAACTCGAAAGATCACTTAATAAAAATCTCCTTCTGTCCCCTTGCATATAAAAATAAGATTCACCAGTAAATAACCCAATAATGAAATTTGCAATTTCATTAGGAATTTCAAGAGGCTGAAAAATCAACCTCCCGTCCATGTTGTATAGGTATAACGGTAGGGCAGCAAGAAAAAAGAGTAAGATTATGCTAGCAGCTTGAATAACAAAAAATTTTAGATAGCTCATATGCTAATCCCTACCTCAAAAGTTTTAAAATTTCACGAGAGCTGTTTATTCTAAATAACTTAGACACCAGTGCAATTCATTGGCATACACCTAATGGATTTCCGTCAGGGTCATAAAAAGTGAAAAACTTAGTATATCCTTCTCCACCAATCGGATTCACTTTGACACCTTGTTCAAGTAACACTCTGTATGTCACATCAATGTCTCGAGGAATAAAGTTATAGTATTTACCAACACCAAAGTCATTTTCAGGAAATTTCATTGGCTGATGGTTATTCGTTCGCACAAGACATACTACCGTTTGGGACTCTTCCGCAATCTTCATCACGGCAGCCTCTTCCTCAAGATAGATTAATTTAAATCCAAGATTTTCTTCATACCATTTTGATGATAATTTAGGATCCTTGACAGGTATAAATACACCTTCCATCCCTTTCAAAAGTGGTTGATTCATTCCCTTCCCTCCATTAAATATATAATCTATTTTTATTTCGCTTTTTCTACATTAAAATCCTTTTATTTACAGCCGCATTCCACTAATCTACCAAACACTAAGTAAAATTTCGACGATAAATCTTATTACTATAGCCATTCTATCCTTTAACTCCAATCTCCAATTTATCAAAGAGTATTCTTTACTCATTTTAGTAGAAAATTCTAACAAATAATAGGCATTAAAAAAACAGGCAGAAATTTTGTCTGCCTGTTTAAATTCTTAAAATAAGTATGATTCCCCATCATCTGGGACTAAAAACACTCCTTTACTTCTTGTTCATCAATCGCGACCTTTTGTTGAATAACTAAAAAAAGTTCTCAAACTAAAAAACATTTAATTCTTCTTTAATTAACGTCCACGTTAGCATAAGAAGTGAATAGTGTATCAATTTTTAATTAAGTGATTTTTTCTCCCAAATTTCAATCCATCTCCCTTCTGGATCAGAAATCCAAATAAATGTTCCATACTCGCTTTTTTCAGGCTCTTTAAGAAGAGGTATTCCAATTCTGTTGAAATGCTCCATCCAAGCTTCAATTTCTTCTACTTGAAAATTTAACATTACAGATTGTTCTTCAGGAAAATAATCACTTTCTTCATTAAAGAAAGAAAAGATCGTTTCGTTGTCAGCATCTGGTTTGATGACAGTTCCATTCCAATCTCCCATCGAAATTCCTAGTGTTTCTTTATACCAATTTTTTAATGCATCAATATCTTTTGATCTCAAAAAAACTCCACCGAAACCTTTTATTCTCATAGTCTGACCTCCCATTAAATATAATTTAAAAAATATCCTGCCAAGTTAGTTTAACGAATAATCTTTCACAAACACCATACTATCATAACCATAAGGATTCAATTTTTCTTGTTAATCTTCCTCGATTAAATGATTCTTTTTAAAAAAGGCGCGTTCTTAAATATTAAAAATTATTCTAATCTTTATTATGCTCTGTTAAACATTAATGTAGTTTAAATAAAATTAATAATTGATTATGTTGTTTCCAAGTGTAAACAAAAGAGGAATCATTGCTATTAATAGAATTCCTACAACAATTGTAGAAATCAGAACTTCCTTTATCGTAATATGCTTTGACGTTTGTAATTTATAAAGGATGACGGTATTAATAGGTATATTTAATAATAAGGCTGTAACAAGACCCGGAGCATAAGTTTTCAAAAAAATGGTAGCAATCAAATGTGGAAAAATGGCATTAAAAATCATAGAGCCCAAAAATCCAATAAATGCCCATTTTAATAGATTTGCATCAGGAAAACTTAAATAAAGAAAAGTAATTAAATAGGCAAGTGAAGTAATGATAAGTACTGCAAAATGAAATTCATTTGGTGTGACAGGCTTTTGTATAAAAAATCCTATTTGAGACCATTGAGGGAGCCATAATGCTTCTTCTAGATTATGTAATGTGATTGCTAAACAAAAGAAAATAGCATAATAACTTTTCATAATACTACCTCTTTTCCTTTCTTCCCTTAACAGTTAAACTATGAAATCAACTCGTTTTTAAGTAACCGTTTAATGGTTCTAATCTGACCGCGATGGCTAATCTCATCTTCCATCACGTGAAACCAGAGGTAGTAATTATTATAAGGAACACCATTCCCCCAGCAGTTTTCTTCAAATAACCAGATATCCTTTTTCGATTTAAGGAATGTTAAGGTCTTTTCTCTAACTTGAGATAATTCATCTATGTAATAATGAAGGGAATGTTTTTTTATTTTTTCTCTTGCCTTGTCCCCTAATTCTAATCCTCTTTATGATTGACCTCCCCTTAAGTACAATAACTTCAACAAACGAGTTCTTTAATCCTTCATGGAACAACCTTATATTTTACCCTTAAATGTTAAAGGTAAAATTGGAAATCTTCAAACACTTGATTTCCTACATTTATTTATTATTAGAAACAAATAATTCCTACTCTTTTTAATACCTACTCTTTAATTTTGGTTCAAAAAAAGCTACCTATAATGGCAGCTTAGATTCTATGTGTAGCAAGGCTAGCTTAGCTAGCTTAATAAACCGGTCTACTTATCATTATTTAAATCACGATCAAGAAATGATTTTTTGTTCTCTTCGACTCCATACTTTTTTTCGATTAATTGACCAACCACAGACTTGTTAATACCAGTTCTGACTGCTGTTGAAACTACTAAATACAGAATAAATAAGCCAACAATCAAAAGAATAATATTAACCACTAGAACTAAACTAGGTACACCAATATTAGCTAACATATTTTCCCCCCTGCTCTAATGTTAGCCGATTTTTACTATCAGCGGAGAAAATAAATTGAAAATTTTGGTACAACTTTTTACAACTATCTATAGATTTTCAAGTTCAGAGATTACTTTGTTATGCCTGTGCGGTAATTGGATGTTTAAAATACATAGGAAATTCAAGATTGCCAGTGTTCCTAATAAAAAGAACATTTTCGTTTTCAGATTTCTCCTTATGAACGCCAGCAAGATCGGGTGTAAAATGAAATACTGCTTTCGATGTCGTATCTGTACTCAATTGATCTATTATCCTCTCTAGATTTACTTGCTTACTAGAGATCACATCATAAAGATGAAGAGTTGTGCCTTCCGTCTCGTTGATAACAATAGCCGATTCCTGCTCCAGGTAGTACACATCCTCTGCGAAGACCTTCATTGCGTAAAACATATACAGTTCTTCATTCTCTTTCGTTTCGAAATGAGATGAAGGTTGCCTTCTTTTAGTACATTCGTAAATAAAAATTAAATCTCGAATTTTAGGTGGATTACTATTCCTTCTCGGCTGCACTTCTACACTATAAAGCGTTTCATCTGTTCTTTTAAAACCAAATTTCGGGTAAAAGTCCAGAACTGACTCATTGGTAAATAGATACATGATCTCTATATGCTTGTAGTCATTAAGCACTTTTTCCATGAGTTGTATTTCACCATCCATATTCTTCTAATCTAACATCAGACGATAGGAAAGTCTAGGCGGCAGTTGTGTTTTCCCTTGCCATTGTAGGTCTTGTCAAAGAAAATACAGCACATAGTAAGGCGATAATAACAATGACACTTCCAAACCAGGCCGTACTTGAAACGGTGCCGGTTTGGTTTAACACGATTCCGCCAATTGCCGATCCTAGAGAAATCCCGATTTGCAATGCGGAATTATTAAAGCTTTGCTGGATGTCTGACGTTACAGGATCCGTTTGAATCAAATAGCTTTGCTGCGGTGGGGCGAGGCTCCAACTTAATGCAGCCCAAACCATCATCACTGGTATGAATAAGGCAAGTGAGAAAGTCGTAAATGGCAATAAGCTTAAAACGATAGCGAATGCACTGATGACAATGATAATACTTTTATGTGGACCAATCCAATCAGAAAGTGTTCCACCAAATGCTCCTCCACTTACAGCTGCGATTCCAAATACAAAATAGCAAATACTAATCCAATTCGAATTTAAATGAAGATTTGTTTCCAAAAATGGCGTGAAATAAGCATAAAGTGTATAATGTCCGGCAAGCATAAATAAGGTTGCCAGATGAGCACTGCCAAGTTTTGCACTGGCAACTGCTTTTAATTGTTGTGTAAGTGGAATCGTTTTTTCCCCAGGAATACGCTCCAAAAATAGGGAAATCAACACCATTGATCCAATTGATAATACGGCGATTCCAAGGAATATGATACGCCATCCAAATGTATTTGAAATTAAGATACCTAATGGTACACCAAGCACAAGTGACGAACTAATTCCCATATAAATAAGCCCAAGAGCCTTTGCACGGTGAGCTGGAGCAACAACTTTCGCTGCAATCGTTAGAGAAAGTACAACGATTAATGCAGTACTTGTTGCGGTTAGCACCCTTGCGATCATCATAAAGGTAAAATTAGGACTGAAATATGTTAGTACATTACCAAGGAAAAAGATAAATAAAGAAGTTAGATATAGTTTCTTACGCTCTACTTTACTCGTTAATACAAGCAGAACAGGTCCGGCAATAGCATATATTAGAGCAAACACGGTAATCAGCTGTCCGGCAGCGCTTATTGAAATGTTAAAATCATCAGCGATCGTCGGCAAGATCCCGCCTACGACTAATTCAACCAACCCAACTGCAACAGTGGATAAGGCTAAAATAAAGATTTTCAAATTCATAATCTATTACTCATCCTTTCTAATGGAATCTAAAAGAAATAGGCTTGAAGGTCTTTTTTAGAAAACAAAAAAATCCAGATTACAAAAAATGATTCATTCATTTTCTGTAATCAGGATTTTTAAGGTTCCTGGTAGAGACCCTCAAGCCATATTCTTGAGGTTATACAGGTTATATTATATTAATTGTGATCACTTTGTACATATTACTACGCATCCTTCTATTTTTCAAGTAAAACATTCTTTCTACACCAAATTCAGTATATATACTACTCTCGATTATTCAAAAATAAATTTTTGCTTATCATAATCGGTTACGTAATCAAGAATTTACTGATACAATATTCCCAACATTCGAAATACCGACTGGAGGAGATTAAATTGTTCACTCTTTCTACGTTAAGTACATTCATAGTTATTGTTATTGGTTTATTTTTAATACCCGGTCCAGCCGTTATACTTATCGCCACTCGTACAGCACAAAGTGGCCGTAAAGCAGGAATTATTGCAGGTCTTGGAATCGCCACTGGGGATATTATTCATACACTATTTGCTGCAATTGGACTCTCAGCCATATTGATGACTTCATCACTTGCTTTTAATTTCGTAAAAATTATTGGAGCAGTCTACTTAATTTACCTAGGGTTAAGGGCGATTTTAGAAAAGCCAACAGATCTTCAATTACCAAATGACTCTCAGAAGAAAACGTCAAATACTTATAGCCAAGCAATCTTCATAGAAGTTTTAAATCCAAAGACAGCACTATTTTTTCTGTCATTCTTGCCGCAATTTGTTCATCCGGAGCAAGGCTCATCTTTTCTACAGTTTTTGATTCTTGGATTGATCTTCGTACTATTAGGAGCAATTTACACAACGATAGTAGCAATGAGTATACAGCTTTTAAGTCGCTTAGTTAAGCGAATATCCTGGATTGGCCATTGGAGCAGCAGGATTGTAGGAGTCATCTATATTAGTCTTGGTCTAAAAGTCGCGTTTCAGAGCCGATAGTCAGGAGAAATTACAACATAAAAGGCTGTCCATAGATTCCTTCTTGGAACAGCCTTGGACTGATATTATTTTATGTCATATTAATCTCAGAATCTATATGCTTCCCTTTTCTTATCTTCATTATCCAGGAATAAAGAATGGATAAAGCCTAAGTACCCTGTTAGAGGATAAACAGTACTGACTAATGTAATAAAGCCGATGAAGCTGGCACCGAAACCAGCAAAAACAAATACAGTAACGAATAAATTGAACTTTTGGCTTTCTCTCTTTACAAATCTTGCGGTGAATGCATATAACATGCCAACTGCCGTATTATAGATTTTTCCTAATTATAAAATGAACATTAACATACCAAAGACTGGAGAAATCTCATTAGCTAGAGCCAGGATCGGCAGAGTATTCCTCTCTATCCTTCTCTTTGATATTAAGAATACGTCTTCTCAAAAACAGTAAATTGCTTAATCGTTTCCAAATTGGGGTCATAACCGATACCAGGCATTTCCGGTATTGTAATCATTCCGTTTTCGACCACAACTTCTGGTTCAATTATATCCTTTTCCCAATATCTTGAGGATGCTGCTGTATCACCTGGCATGATAAAGTTAGAAAGAGTAGTTAAAGCAATATTATGGGCACGTCCGATACCAGCCTCAAGCATCCCGCCGCACCATACCGGTATACCAAGTTCTTGACAAAGATCATGAATTCTCTTTGCCTCTGTTAACCCACCAACTCGGCCAATTTTTATATTGATAATTTTGCAGCTGCCTAATTCAATTGCTTTTCTGGCATCTTCATAGGAATGAATGCTTTCATCTAAACATATCGGCGTACTGATTTCTCTTTGCAGGACAGCATGGTTTATAATATCATCCGAGGCTAACGGCTGTTCAATCATCATAAGATCAAATTCATCCAGTTGTTTTAATAAAGAAATGTCCTTCAGTCGGTAAGCAGAATTAGCATCAGCCATAAGAGGAACCTTTGGAAAGTGCTTTCTGACCTCTCTCATAACCTCTACGTCCCAGCCTGGCTTGATCTTCACCTTCATTCGCTTGTAGCCTTCATTTACATATTCTTCAATAAGACTCAGCAAGTCATCGAACGTATTTTGTATGCCAATGCTAATCCCAACGTCAATTTGGCTTTTCGATCCTCCGAGTGCTTTTGCAAGGGGAATCCCCTTTTGCTTGGCATATAATTCCCAGACAGCCCCTTCAAATGTGGATTTTGCCATATTGTTTTTCCGTATGGTTGAAAGCATGCCTGACACATCGTCAGGGTGTGAGATTTCTTTATTTAATAGATGGGGAATAATAAAGTCTTCAAGCATATGCCAATTCGTTTTTAACGTTTCTTCATTATACCAAGGGGAATGGAAGGCTACAGATTCCCCCCATCCGCTTAGACCGTTTTCATCCTTCGCTTCTAGTAAAAGAAATTCTTTATCCTGGAATGTTCCAAAGCTTGTTGTAAACGGGGATTTCATTCTCATTTTCATCTGACGTAAAACAACTTCTGTCACTTTCACCATCATAACCACCTTTATCCATTATTAAAATTTGAGTTTCTCTCTTGGAACCAATACATAATAATGGACTAGTTCCTTTTTTTCTTTCAATAAACTAACCATCGCATAATCTTTAGCAAATAGTAATGGCAAAACTTTTCTTATCGTTAAGCGCCAATTCAAAGCAAGCTGATGATTCTGCTTTTTAATTGTTTGAAAATTTGCCGGGATGGGGACGAGGATCGGTTCGTCTCTACTCTCAGGAATTAACTCTATATCTTCACATGGTACAAGTTCCGGAAAACCCTCCTCTGTCTTTCGCCACTGAAAAGGGCTATGCTTTTTCCTATATTCAATGACATTTGGTTCTTTAACATGTGAGCTAGTAATCCACCATTCTACCTTTAATCGATCCGATGGAAGTCCGTTATTCAAGTTATCTTCCATCTCCCCGTAACAATTTTCAACATAAGTGGAACAAATAGCATGTAATTTAGATAGATTTAAATAAGCATTTCTACTTTCAAGCGGATCAAATGTCCAAGTAATTAAGTCATACCCAAGCTCTGATGCAAATCTTTTTTGGTTCTCTTTTAACAGAGCGCCAATTCCTTTATCTCGATGCTTCGGATCAATGCCAAGCATATGCGAACATAAATATCCTTTGCCTTTTTGAAATCCTGCAAAACCATAGCTGAAACCAATCAGCTCA
Organism: Cytobacillus solani; assembly: GCF_006704205.1. Classification (NCBI taxonomy): domain Bacteria; kingdom Bacillati; phylum Bacillota; class Bacilli; order Caryophanales; family Bacillaceae; genus Cytobacillus; species Cytobacillus solani. The sequence continues at coordinate 4,182,688 of NZ_CP041305.1, read as the reverse complement.
TTTTCTAGAAATGCACCAAGCAGCAGACCGCCATTTTGCGAAGCCGTGATGGTTTGATGAACCGGAAGTGGATCCATATTCCAAATCTCACGCTCCAATTTTTGAATAAGATTCATATCAGCTGCTGTTTTTAAAATCCTAATCTCAATTTCCGAATTCACCGTGACTCCTCCATTCGATTTTCACGATTTTCTTCCAAAGTGAGTATGAGCGTTTTTGCCAGTATTTCCATTCCAGCGTATATGGCTTCTATATTAAAGGTCATTTTGGGATGATGAAGGCCTGGCTGTAAATCACACCCCAAGCCAAGCATGGTTGCTTTTATATGAGGTTTCTTTAATGTGTAAAAATGGAAATCTTCGCCCCCGCTCGAAATAATCGGAGGGGTCAAATGTTCTTCTCCGAGCACCTCGGTGATGGCTTTTTCCATAAAACTAACTGCTTCCAGATTAACGTGTGCTGCTGCAACGTTTGCTCCCGTCTCTAATGTAATTGTTACTCCATATAATTTTGCTAAGGATTCTGTTATATTTAAGATTTTTTCAGTCAATTCATTGATTACTTCATTCGTTTGCGCACGTAAATCTAGGCTAAAAGCTGCCTTTCCTGGAATAATATTCCCAGAGTCACTACCTGCATGAAATTTCGTCATTTTCGCTGAGTGAGGCACCATTGGATCTAAATGGATATTATTTATTTCATGAATAAGTGAAGCACCAATTTCAATCGCATTCTGACCAAGGTGGGGACGTGCTCCATGTGCGTCCTCCCCAATGATTTCTCCTGTCAAAAATCTAGCTGCCCCATGATAAATAGCCGCAGAGGCATACCCATTATGAAGCTCTTGAATCGGTCTAAGATGGACACTGTATAAATAATCCACATCATCTACTACACCTAGGTCGATCATCTTCAATGCGCCGGTGCCTTTTTCTTCAGCTGGCTGAAAGATAAATTTAAGTTTCCCATTTGCTGGAAAACCGATTTTTTGAAGAAGGAGAATTGCACCCATCCCCATTGTCATATGGGCATCATGACCACAGGAATGTATCGCCTGAAATTTACCGTCCACTTCCTGCCATAGTGCATCCATATCTGCCCTTAATGCCACACAAGGGCTGCCTTCCCCCACTTCTGCAACAAGTCCTGGACAATCTGCGAAAGTTTGTACTTGAAAGCCTTTTTCTTCTAAAAAACTCTTTAAATGCTCCGTTGTCTTATATTCCTTCCAGCTAAGTTCAGGATTTTGATGTAAGTGTGTAAATAGTTCGTTCATTTCCGGTTTTAGTAGTTGTACATATTCTTTCAATCTAACTTCCCCCTGACTTAATAAAAAAGTGGCAACATCTCGTTTTTCATAATAATCTTTTCTTTTTTCACCCCGAAACGCAGTTTGTACTTTATATTTTAATTTTATGAAGTTTTTACTTCGTTTATAAAAACCTAACATATTTTCACCATTAATACAATGACTATTCTGAAAATTAACCGACTATTATTGTTTTAAAATAGTGGAGTTCATTATGCAAGGGTTCTCTTTCACTCTAGTAAAGTAAAACCAGTATTTGTCGAAACAAAAGCGTCTGTATATCGTCCATCGTGAACGCATGAAAATTTATTTACCTCTCGGAAGCAGGAAAATAACAGCCTATTCGCATCATGGAACCAGAAGAATTCATGAGTGAGCTTTCCTACTTTTCCTAAAATAAATTCGATTCCCCTTAAGCAAAAAGACCTTGCCTCCTCCTAAATCAACCTTCCACACCCAATTTCTATTTTTCTGTAAAAAAAGTTTTCAATTTAGTTCCATTTATGTTATAGTTGATTACACAAGTAATCAACCGATCAACAATAAATGAAAAGAAGGAGAGAAATGTGAAGTCTACTTTTGATGATTCAAAACCAATTTTCCAGCAAATTGCAGATATGATTGCTGATGATATCGTTGATGGACAGTTAAAAGAAGGAGATCAAGTCGTTTCGACAACTGAGCTTTCAAAGTTCTATCAGATCAATCGAGCAACTGCACAAAAAGGTTTAGCGATTCTTGTTGATGCTGGCCTTGTATTTAAACAAAGGGGTGTTGGTATGTTTGTTGCAGAAGGTGCCAAAAAGATGTTGCTTGCTAAACGCAAACAGGATTTTTATAAGCAGTATATTCAGCCAATGTTAGATGAAGCTAAGCGGATTCATTTAACGGAAGAGGAGATTATTCATTTTATTAAGGAGGACTCAAATGATTAATGTAAAGGATTTATCATTTTCATATGGGCATACACCTGCGCTAACAAATGTCAATTTACTTGAGGAAGAACCAATCATTGTCGGCTTATGGGGCAGAAATGGTGCAGGGAAAACAACGTTAATGAAATTGCTTTCCGGACAAGAAAAACCTGATACAGGCCAAATACTCGTGAAAAATCTTTCACCTTATAATAATAGCGACGGCATGAAATATATTAGCTATTTGCAAGAAAATCACCCCTTTTCTGAGTTTTGGAACGTGAACGATGCACTTCGGTTCGCTTCGTATTTCAATGAGAACTGGGATCAAGATTTAGCAGAAGAGCTCGTTGAAAGGTTCGAATTGCCAAGAAGAAAAAAAATAAAAAGTTTTTCGAAAGGGATGCAGACGATGACAACGATGGTGATTGGATTAGCAAGTAAGTCCCCCATTACAATCATGGATGAACCGACGAATGGTCTCGATGCATATATGAGAAAGGTTTTTTACGATGCCCTGCTTGATACGCATGAAGAGCATCCACGTTTATTTATTTTATCTTCCCACCATATTGATGAAATAGAACCGATTTGTGAAAAAATTGCTATTGTAGATAAACAAACGATTACCCATTATGATGAGACAGAGCATATGAAAATGCTCGGAATCTTATTAACTGGTGATGCCTCTTCAATTGAACCTCTAACCGCTCGAAGCAGAATCCTAGAACAGCGCAAATTAGGCAATCAGCTAAGTGTCATGTTAGATGAACCGTTCAATGAGGAATGGATTTCAACGGCAGCCCAGATGAATATCAATATTGAGAAAGCACCTCTACAGGACTATCTAGTTAATATTACAAAGAGAAATAAGGAGGCAAAACGTAAATGAATACATTTAAAGGACCATTTCGTGTCATTTTCGAAGATTTGCGTATCCAATTTTATATTTTGACTGGGGCCACCGTGGTCCTATCCATTGTCTATCTAATTATAGGCAAGATATTGTCATCACACGATACTTTTACAATTGGCGCAAGCTTTGGACCTTATTATAGCTTGTATATATACTACCCTTTCTTAGCTTATACAAAAGCATATAAATACACGCTTTCTTTAGGCGGTACGAGAAAACAGTTTTTACTCAGCACTATTGCAAACATTGGATTATTTCTACTAATGACCACATTCATCTTAAATTTTTTCTATTACCTTACTGATTATTTATCTAATCAGGGGATTATATCGACTTCATTAATTCATATGGGCGATTTAGTTAATGGCGGTAGTCCCCTTCTTTATCCTTGGATCGATTTATTATGGGGGATCATTCTTTTCGGTATCGGATTATTTGTTAGCAGCTTCTGGTTCTACTTTGGTACAGTACGAACAATGATCGGTGCAACATTTCTTCTCGTCCTTGCCATCTCCTATATAGCTTTAGGGGAAATTATCCCATTCATCGAATTCGTGAATAACGAGCATCTTGCGTTTGTTCATATTTTAGCTGGCATTTCTTGTCTTCTGATTGTCTTATCCTATTTTATAATGAGAAACGGCCCACTTGAAAGATGCACAAAACTAAATTTTAGTATTTAAATTAAACAAAAAAAGAAAAGGCACCATATGATGTCTTTTCTTTTTGCTTACGACGAATTCCTAAATATCCATTTCCAATACAACAGGGCAGTGGTCACTCCCCATGACTTCACTGTGAATTTCAGCCGCTTGTATCGAATTTTTTAATCGTTCAGAAACGATGAAATAATCAATCCGCCAGCCGATATTCCTCTCTCTTACTTTCATCATATAGGACCACCAAGTATAAGCACCTTCAGCATCAGGATAAACATATCTGAAAGAATCAACAAAACCAGAATTCAGTAGTGTCGTCATTTTCTCCCGTTCTTCTGTTGTAAATCCAGAATTTCCATGATTAGATTTTGCATTTTTTAAATCTATCTCATTATGAGCGACATTTAAATCCCCGCAATATACAACTGGTTTTAATTGATCAAGCTCTTGAAGATATGTTCGAAGCTCTTCTTCCCATTCCAATCGATAAGAGAGTCGGGCTAGATCCCTCTGCGAATTCGGTGTATACACATTAACTAGGTAAAAGTCTTCAAACTCAAGCGTAATAATTCTGCCTTCATTTTCACTCTCTATTTCCCCTACTCCATACTTAACAGAAATTGGTTTTTTCTTCGTAAAAACAGCCGTTCCTGAATATCCTTTTTTCAACGCATAATTCCAAAATTGATGATACCCTTCTAGCTCTAACACGATCTGCCCTTCCTGCAGCTTTGACTCCTGAATACAGAAAATATCTGCATCAATTTTATTAAAATAATCTAAAAAGCCCTTCTTCACGCAGGCTCTAAGTCCATTAACATTCCATGAAACAAATTTCATTGTTGAAATACTCCTTATAAAAAATCTATTAGAATACTAGATTAACATGAATCGCTCTTTCATGCATAATATTGATATTCGCAGTAGATTAAAGAATACTTTATAAAGCGAAGTTTTTTTGAAAATCGTTTATAGTTAAAAAAAGGAGGAATTTACATGGCAGAACATCTATTTCATTTAAAGGCTCATTGGCCTGGTTTGCGCAATGATGTTGGTGATATTGAATCAGGACAATTGAAAACAAAGGTTTCCATCCCACCTGAAATGGATGGACCGGGAATAGGAACAAATCCAGATGAAATGCTGCTTGGAGCTGCAGCGACTTGTTACATCATTACGTTAGCTGCAATGATGGAGCGAAGCAAACTGGAAAAAGTTGATTTAACGATGGAGTCGGTTGGTGTTGTTGATGTGACTAAAGGCATTATTACCTATAAAAAAATTATTCACCGTCCAGTCATTGTTCTTAAAAAAGATGCGACTGACGAGGACTCTGAGCTTGCGCTAAAGCTTGCTCAGAAAGCTGAAACTTCATGTATGATTTCACGTGCATTAAAAGGAAATGTAGAGATCGAACTAGAAGCAGCTATTTTGAAGAACTAGTTCTTAGACAAACATCATTTTGTATCCTCGACAATATGCTAACTGTATAACATCAATGGTGGTGATTAAATGGCAGTTGTCGCACATAAACAAGCAGATATTGATTTGTTAGCAAGATTGCTTCGGGCTGAGGCTGAAGGTGAAGGAGTTCAAGGGATGATGCTTGTTGGCGCAGTAGGAATAAACAGAATACGAGCAAATTGTTCTGATTTCAAAGGTTTAAGGACGATTCCAGATATGGTCTATCAGCCACATGCATTTGAAGCAGTTCAAAAAGGATATTTTTATCAAAGACCAAGGGAAAGTGAGAGACGTTTAGCTCGTCGTGCAGTAAGAGGAGAAAGGCCTTGGCCAGCAAAATATGCTTTATGGTATTTCCGTCCTCCCGGGGATTGTCCACCTACTTGGTACAACCAACCACTCGTTGGTCGATTTAAACTGCATTGTTTTTACGAGCCATTAGCTGTTGAATGTGAAAATGTCTATAATACATTTTAAACATCTTTGCTTATTCCGACTGTGGAGTAAGCATTTTTTTATTTTATGTGTATTATATGGGTAAAACGGTTATAAGTATGAAAAGCGTCTATAAACACAAACTACAAATAGTATTGAATAGAAAGGAGCTTATCATGCAGAAAGGAAATTTCCAGTTAACATTACAAACATCCAGCCTTGTTCTTGGCTTTATGGTCTGGGTCATTCTCTCATCTTTAATGCCCTACATTTCTGCTGATATTACACTTACAGCCAATCAAATGACCTTAGTAACAGCTACACCTGTTATTCTGGGATCACTCCTTCGAATACCAATTGGATTCTGGACAAACAGATATGGAGCAAGAATAATCTTTACGATTAGTTTTATCATCCTTATCTTGCCTGTCATTATCATTAGTTTAGCCAATTCATTTTTCATGTTGATTCTTGGCGGTTTGCTCGTCGGAATTGGAGGTGCCGTCTTTTCAGTAGGAGTCACCTCTCTTCCTAAATATTATCCGAAGGAAAAGCACGGCTTTGTAAATGGTATTTATGGGGCGGGTAATATTGGGACGGCTCTAACATCGTTTTTAGCACCCGTTCTTGCTGATTCATTTGGCTGGAGATTAACGATTCAATTTTATATCATCTTATTAATTTTAGTGGCACTATTAAACTTCACACTTGGCGACCGCAAAGAGAAAAAAGTTCATGCTGTTTTTTCACAGCAATTTAAAAGTGTATATAAAAATCCAAAGCTTTGGCTGCTTAGCCTATTTTATTTCATTACATTTGGATCATTTGTTGCGTTTACGATTTACCTTCCAAACTTTCTAGTTAACCATTTTGGATTAGAGAAAGTGGATGCAGGCTTTAGAACAGCAGGTTTTATCGCTCTAGCAACTTTTCTCCGTCCTATTGGGGGATGGTTAGGTGACAAGTTTAATTCCTTTTTAATTTTAGTAGTTGTCTTTTCTGGCCTTACCTTTGCTGGATTCTTATTATCCTTTACACCCTCCCTTCCCATTTACACAGTTGGCTGCTTGGCAGTAGCTATTTGTGCTGGTATAGGAAATGGAGTTATTTTCAAGCTTGTCCCGCTTTATTTTTCAAAGCAAGCAGGTATTGTCAATGGAATCGTATCTGCAATGGGTGGACTAGGAGGCTTCTTCCCTCCAATCATTTTAACCATTTTGCACAATTGGACTGGTCACTATGCCATTGGGTTCATGTCCCTATCTGAATTTGCATTAGCAAGTACAATTCTTGTTGTTTGGCTTTATTACCAAGACAAATTGAGTCTTGCCAATCAAATTGTGGAAAGCACTGGTCAAGGAATAATGGTCACTGATTTAAATGGTATTATTCAGCAGGTTAATCCAGCTTTTACAAAAGTGACTGGTTTCACACTGGATGAAGCTGTCGGCAAAACACCAAATATCTTGCATTCGGGTAAGCATGATAAGGAATTTTACAAACATATGTGGAAAGAAATTGATGAATTTGGGTATTGGCAAGGAGAAATCTGGAACAAACGAAAAAATGGCGAAACCTATTTAGAATGGCTAACGATCAGTACACTTAAGGACGATTCCGGTCATCCAAAAAAGCATGTGGCTATGTTTAGTGATATTACCAATCAATAAAAATGCTTAATCAATCTATGATGACACGATAAATTTTAAGAAATGCTCGATAAAACTTCGCAGTTGCTCTCAATTTAATAAAAAGCATTAAAAAAAATCACTTTCCAAAACGGAAAGTGATTTTTTTACGGACGGCTGTTCTTATATCCGTCACGTGCCCGATACTGCTGTGGTGCACGAGCAGGATAACGGCCCGGAAAACTAAACATATGGATCAGCTGTGTAAAAGGAATAGCTGCAAATAAGATGAATGACGATAACACATGTAATTGGAACAATAATGGTACTCCAGTCATCAGCTCATACTCAGGCTGGAGGGTAAATAGGCTTCTGAACCAAGGACCAATTGTTACCCGATATTCATATGCCACAACCGTCGTATTATAAACAAGAGTCATATACGTACCTAAACCAGCAACGACAATTAGCCAGATTACTGTAAAATAGTCAGCAAATGATGCATGCACTTTCACTCTTGGGTTTGAAAACTTACGAATCAGCAGGATAATCAAACCAATAACAACCATTAGACCCGCAATTCCTCCACCTGCAATTGCTCCAAAATGATAAAGATGGTCAGTCACACCAATTGACTCATAAAATTCAATCGGGATCAAAACTCCCATTACATGCCCTATAAAGGCTAAGAGTATTCCCCAATGAAAAAGCAATGAACCGATCCTTAACCATTTTTTTTCAAAAATTTCTGTAGATGGTGCATGCCAGCTTGTCCCGCGAAAGACAAAGCGATAAACAGAAGCAACGACTAAAATCGTACCGACAATATAAGGAAAAATCCCCCACCAAAAAAATCCCATGTCTGTCCTCCTTAATAGATTTCATTCATATGATTACAGCGATTAGCGATAGAGCATCGGGTAAGGCAGTTCATCTAAATCGGCTTCCTCCCGTTCGTTGAGCAATCGAGCAATCTCTTCTGAACTCGGTGCCTCAAAGACATGAGTCATTAATGAATCAAAAATTTGAAAGTATGGGTTGCTGCTTGAAACCTGTGAAAAGATTCGATGGATCGCATAAGCAAGTCTCCGTTTTAAGTGGCGAATTTCCTCGTTTTCAGGAGCTACAGCCAGTAGCTCCATCAGCATCGGAATATAGTCCGTCAATTCTATTCCTACCTTTTCAAATCCTAAATCAGCAATTAATTTTTGTAAGCGAATTAACGCATCCCCGCGTCTTCTGCTATCACCTAATTCTTGAGCTGTTAAATACAATCCCGTTTTCTCCTTATAATCAAAGGTCTCCACATAGAGTTCCTGTAAATCCTTTAATCCTAAGGAAAAAAGTGGTTTTAACCGCTGATACATTTCCTTTTGCATTTCTTCAGCAGTGATGAAAGTATTTAAGTAAGTATCCAAGCTTGAACATTCCTGATAAAACTGTTGATCAGGATAATCCAGGAAGCGTGAAGTAACAACAAGTATTTCTGCTAGTTCTTCTTTCATCCAAGATCACTTCTTTCATACGGATACGTCACCATGCCTTCAGCAGGCGCTAACCCTTCGATACTGCATGCTCCTTGACGATAATGTAAGTTATCATCCATTTCACGTCTTCCAGTCGGAATAACGAACCGTTCATTGTATTTTGCTACGCCTAGTAAACGTGCCATATCTTCTAATTCTTCCATAGTTGTTCCAGCTTCCTGAAGCAGCTTGCTCGCCTTCATTTCATCCATACCTCCGACCGTTTTCGCTCGCATATGAACGCGCATCGCAGCCATCTTTAGCAGAACCCTGCGAATAACACTCGTATCATCAGCTGATAATAACGAAGCTAAATATTCCATCGGAATCCTCATATCATCTACCGCAGGAATATAGCCATCCATGCTTAAATCTTGCTCATTTGTAATATGATTCATAATTGGACTAAGCGGCGGAACGTACCAAACCATTGGGAGTGTGCGATATTCAGGATGGAGCGGCAAAGCAATCTTCCACTTCATGGCCATTTTATAAATTGGTGACTCCTGCGCACTTTTGATCCAACTCTCATTAATGCCTGCTTCACGCGCTTTTTCAATCACATCTGGATCATTAGGATCGAGGAAAACTGATAGTTGTGCCTCATATAAATCCTTAGGATCTTCAACAGATGCCGCTTCCTTTACACGATCCGCATCATATAGCACAACACCTATATAACGAATCCGTCCCACACATGTTTCTGAACAAACTGTCGGAAGCCCCGCTTCAGTTCTTGGATAACAGAAATTACATTTCTCTGCTTTATGTGTATTCCAATTGTAGTACACCTTATGATACGGGCAGCCGTTCATGCAGAATCGCCACCCTCGGCAAGCATCTTGATCTACAAGGACAATCCCGTCTTCATCTCTTTTATAAAGCGCCCCCGATGGACAAGAAGCAACACAGGATGGATTCAAGCAATGCTCGCATATCCGCGGCAAATACATCATGAATGTTTTCTCATATTCCATCGCAATATGTTCCTGCAGCTTTTGCACATTTGGATCCATCGGCACAATTTCACTGCCGCCTGCGAGGTCATCATCCCAATTTGATCCCCATTCTGGCTTATCGATATATTTACCGGTAATCATTGACTTAGGACGTGCAACTGGTAAATTCTCCTTTTTGGGAGCTTTATGAAGATGCTCAAAGTCATATGTCCATGGCTCGTAAAAATCATCGATCGTTGCCATATTCGGATTGTAGAAAATATTTGCTAGCTTTGATACAGGTCCGCCTGCGCGTAAATGCAGCTGTCCATTTCTTAACGTCCATCCGCCTTTGTAGCGGTCTGTATTTTCCCATTCCTTCGGGTAGCCTGGTCCTGGGCGAGTTTCCACATTGTTATACCAGACATATTCCATGCCAGGGCGGTTTGTCCATGTGTTCTTGCATGTCACTGAACAAGTATGACAGCCAATACATTTATCCAGGTGCATCACCATCGCTACTTGAGCTTTAATTCTCAAGCCAATCGACCTCCTTCAACGGACGGATCACGGTCATTGTGTCTCGGTTGCTTCCCGTCGGGCCATAGTAGTTAAATCCATAGCTTAGCTGGGAATACCCGCCAATCATATGTGTCGCCTTCGGATTAATTCGTGTCACACTATTATGAGTACCTCCGCGTTTTTTGTTGATCGTGTTTCCGGGTACTCCCATCGTTCGATCCTGCGCATGATACATGTAGGCAACACCGCGTGGAAGACGGTATGTTAGGATTGCCCTTGCTGCTACGACACCATTTCGGTTATATACTTCAATCCAATCATTGTCTTTAATTCCTGCGGAAGCAGCGTCCTTTTCATTTAGCCATACAACCTGCCAGCCGCGGAATAGCTGAACCATTTGATTTGTATCAGTAAACATTGTATGAATGCCCCATTTTTGGTGTGGCGTCATGTAGCGGAGTGTTAAGGATTTCCCTTTGTTCTCCACTTCTTTTTCCCCTTTTAAAAATGGCGATAAATTTACAGGTGGCAAATATAATGGAAGCCCTTCGCCATAATCCAGCATCACTTCATGATCAATATAAAAGCTTTGGCGGCCTGTCAGTGTATGCCAAGGAATATTGTATTCCTTATTCACTGTAAACGGTGAATAGCGTCGATTATCATTTTCTAGTCCGCTCCAAACCGGGGTTGATATCGTTTGAAGAGGCTGAACACTTAAGGCATCTAAAGTATAATCTTCCTCTTCACGCGCCTCTGAGATATGACCAAGCTTTTTCCCAGTCTTTTCCTCCATGGACTTCCAGCCTTCAACAGCTCTTTTTCCATTTGTGGCACCTGACATGAGGAGAATAGCATTAATTGCTTGTTTATCCGAATAAAGATCTGGATGTCCTTTGCCAACCCCCTCACGCTTAGAAACACCAAGACGATTTAATAATTCTTGATATGCCTTCTCTCCATTCACCTTTACGCCTTTTGTTCCGTACCCATTTCGAATATTTGGCCCGACCGTAGTCCACATATTGTATACATTAGGGTAATCACGTTTGACAATGTTCAAATTTGACATCGTTTTCCCAGGAATCGCTTCCACTTCCCCATTTCGCCAATCCTTCACTTTACCCATCGGCTGTGCAATTTCATTGACCGTATCATGCGCCAACGGGGACATCACTAGATCTTCCTGTGCAGGAAGATGCACCTTAGCAAGCTCGGAAAATTCCTTCGTAATTTCTCTAAAAGCATCCCAATCGCTCTTGGTTTCCCATGGCGGTGAGATTGCCGCATTAAAAGGATGAACAAATGGATGGAGGTCTGTCGTACTAATATCAAATTTCTCGTACCATGTTGCAGCTGGTAAAATAATATCGGAAAACAGCCCCGAGCTTGTCATCCGAAAATCCATTGCAATAAATAAATCGGTCTTTCCTTCAGGTGGCTTTTCATCAATTTTAATCTTCTCTGGCTGCCAAGAATTTTCCGTATCTGTCAGGACTGAGTCATCAGCACCAATTAAATGCTTAACAAAATATTCATGTCCTTTTCCACTGTCTCCAAGAAGGTTTGAGCGCCAGTTAAAGAAAATGTGAGGAAAGTTCCGTGGATCATTTGGGTTTTCGATTGCATAATTTATTTTTCCATCCGAAATTTGTTTAGCAACATCCTTTATAATCGCTTGGTCATCGTCTTTATATTTTTCCCGTGCTTCCTTCATCACTTCTAGTGAATTCTGTGTCCACTGTGGGAAACTTGGCAGCCAGCCTAACCGTGCTGACATTGCATTGAAATCAGCAGGATGCATATTGCTATATTTTCCACCCCACTCATTCTTCTCACCATCAGCTAAATATTCATATCTAAACTGCTCTGTTGCAAAATAGAAAAATGATGTACCGTTCATAAACCGAGGTGATTTTACCCAATCATTTGCAAAGGCAATTTGGGAAAAGCCTTCAATTGGACGTACCTTCTCTTGTCCAACATAATGAGCCCAGCCACCCCCATTTACCCCTTGAGAACCTGTCAATAAAATAAGATTTAAAATGGAACGATAGATTTGATCACTGTGGAACCAGTGATTCGTCCCGCCACCCATCGCAATCATTGATTTTCCATTTGTCTGTTCGGCATTAGCGGCAAATTCTCTTGCAACTTGAATGACATGTTCCTTCTTCACACCAGTAATACTCTCCTGCCAAGCGGGTGTATACGGCTTATCTGGATCGTTATAATCATCAGGATAATTACCTTCAAGCCCACGATTAATTCCTGTATGTGCCATCATTAAATCATAAACAGTTGTAACAGTCATTTCATTGCCAAACTGATCTGTAATCACCTTCACAGGTACTCCTCGGCCGACCTTTCCGCCTTCTTTTTCAGCAAAATAAGGGAAATCTACCATGACGACTTGATCTGAATCTTTAAGGAAGCTAAGCTTTGGATTAATTTCTTGCCCGTCTTCACTCTTCAAATCAAGGTTCCACTTATTGCCGCTATCCCAGCGAAAGCCTTGACTGCCTGTAGGAATAACCATTTGATTCGTCTTTTCATCCCAAACGACTGTTTTCCATTCACCGAGCTCATGATTCGTTTCAATATCGGAAGCTCTTAAAAAGCGGTCGGAACGAAATTCTCCTTCCTTCCTATCTAAAATGACTAGAAACGGAAGATCTGTATACTGCTTGGCATAATCATTAAAATATGGTGTTTCTTTATCTACATAAAATTCCTTTAAAATGACATGGGTCATTGCCATAGCAAGTGCCCCATCTGTACCAGGCTTTGCTGGCAGCCAGATATCGGCAAATTTATCGTATTCAGCGTAGTCTGGACTCACTCCGACAACTTTCGTACCGTTGTAGCGGGATTCCACCATAAAATGCGCGTCTGGCGTTCTCGTTTGCGGGATATTTGTCCCCCAGATAATGAAGTATTTCGTGTTGTACCAATCACCACTCTCTGGAACATCCGTTTGATCGCCCCATACTTGGGGAGAAGCTGGCGGCAAATCCGCATACCAATCATAGAAACTTAGAATCGTTCCGCCAATTAGTGATAGAAATCTTGTTCCGCCAGAATAACTAATCATCGACATCGCTGGAATTGGACTGAATCCGACAATCCTGTCAGGTCCATATTTTTTGATTGTATATATGGTAGACGCTGCAATTAATTGACAAAGCTCCTTCCAGCTTCCACGGACAAACCCCCCTTTCCCTCTTGCCTTCACATATCTATTTCGCTTTTCAGGATTTGTGACAATGTTCTCCCATGCCTGAACAGGATTATCAGCTGCCTTCAATTCTTCTTTCCACAATTCATATAGATCCCCTCGTACGTATGGATGCTTTACTCGAGTCGGACTGTACGTATACCAAGAAAAGCTTGCACCCCTTGGACATCCTCGGGGTTCATAATCTGGAAAGTTTTCACCAGTAGATGGATAGTCTGTTTGCTGAGTTTCGTAAGCAATAATTCCATCCTTGACATGAATTCTCCAGCTGCAGGAGCCTGTACAGTTTACTCCATGTGTAGAGCGAACGATTTTATCGTACTGCCAACGCCTTCTATAGAGATCTTCTGAGTTACGAGGACGAGGGCTTTCTTCCGTCCAGCCATCATTGATTCGTTCGCCGCGCTTTAAATGCCTGAGTGCCTGAATGAGCTTATTTTGTCTTTGCTCCATCTATGCATTCTCCTCCTTTTAAGCTATCTCTTAGTGGATTAAATTCCTCTCCCAGAATGCGAAATGAGTCCTTGCTAGCTAGTAATTCCTCTTCAAAAACAGCCCAATTCGCAGCATTGGCTGCCGCAAGAATGAGTCGTTGCAATGTACTATATTCATTTATTTCATATATTTTCTCTATGATTTCTCCAGATAGGGATCCGAATCTCATACGTAATACAGCAATTAGGTCTTCTCGATCATTTACAAGTAATGCATCTGTTTCAAATGAAAACACGCTACCAGCCCTTTCTAAAGCTTAATCATTTTAAAATAGTCAGTGATTAATTGATTCTTGCATTTTTCAGCTGCCTGTTCGAAAAAGCAAGAAAGTTCTTCATCAGGCCGCTGTGCTTGTTCAAAACTAATTTCTGTTTTCGCGATCTCATTGAAATGATTTGAAAGCCTTAAAGTAATTTCTAGACCCTCTTGCGTTTTGATTACAGTTCCATGGGCATCATACGGATGGATATTATATTTCTCAAAGGTTTCTATCATCCTTCTATATACATTCGGAGCAGCAATCCGTAATGATTCTTCCTTTTGCAGTTTGAACTCTCCCATTTGCATCCTCCTCGCTACCAATTTCCTTAATTTCCCTGCGTTAGTGTTTGCTATTGTGCAGTAATTTATTCATTTCATCCTCGTTATGGACCAGATCAACAATGATAACGCCATCCATTAATGTCGTGAACTCCCCATCAACCTCTTGTTTTTGAAGCAATTCTTTCATTTGCTGGACAATTCTTCTCATGATGTCATGATCTCGAGTAAGTTGAACGACTAAATCCTTTAACTCAGGATTTTCCATGACCATTTCTTTGTATAAGCCCTCTTCTTCCGATTCTGCATGCTTTAGTGTCCGTGTCTCCCAATGTTCAATGATCACTTCAGCAACTTGGAGTGCTTTTTCCTTTTGCCCATCCTCCAAACAGCGCTGAAAAATATCTCTCAATTCCTTTGCTTCATTTAATGCCGCCTCATGGATCGATGAATGGGCATCTGGTTTTTTTAAACTTGGTCCTGACATTCGCTATCTCCATCCTTCCAAACTACTGTCTAGTAGTCCTAGTAAATTTATTAGTCAGTTTCCCCACATTAGTAGTTACTAAACTTGTCAATACGACTTAAATTGTGAACATTATGAGTTTTTGACGTAATTTGCAAAAAAAGAAGATGAATGGCTCCAGTTTGGAAACATCCATCTTCTTAATAAAAGTTATCTATTTGTTTACTACTATGTCATAGGATTCCTTATTCACCATCGTCTAAAAAAAGTTCCTTCAAAAACCGTTCCCGATTTTGCAAGAAGTATTTTGTTATCTGGTAATGATCCGTATCCTCATAGGCCACTTCAGCAATCTCTCCATGATCAAAGCTAAATATTTTTGCATTCGGATAGCCTAGTAGAATAGGTGAATGGCTGGCAATGATAAATTGAGCATTTCCATTACGGGTTAAATCATGAATAATCCGCAGGAAGGACAGCTGCCTTTGCGGTGATAGTGCTGCTTCAGGCTCATCTAAAAGATAAATAGCATTTCCTTTAAAACGATTTAAGAATAGAGAGAAAAAAGATTCCCCATGTGATTGCTCATGCAAGGACTTTCCACCATATTGCCTATATCCTGTATCATCAACCTCATCTAAATAGGAGGCAAAATGATAGAAGGATTCTGCTCTTAGGAAAAAGCCATTTGTCACCTTTGGCATCCAGGATAAACGTATGAAATCCGTTAAAGAAGAACCAGATGCATGTACATCATATATGTTATTTCTTCCGCCACCAGCCGTATTAAATTCACATTTATCAGCAATCGCTTCTAATAAAGTTGATTTCCCAGACCCATTTTCACCTACAAAAAATGTAACAGCATGATCCAACTTAAGTTCTTCGATACTACTGATGGAAGGGATAGAAAATGGATACTGATTAGCGGATGGGATTTCGTCACGTAAAAGGCTAATTCTTTTTAAAAACATAATGAAAGAAACCTCCTCAATTAGAAAAAATTATTGGAAAAATAATGAGGTATGATTTAAAGATTGCTTGCAAACATTGTCATTAAAGTCGTAAATTATGCCCTTTTGTACTATTTCTTTTTTGATTAATTTCAAATACGGTAAAAATAAATAGGGCAAACAAAAGTGTATATAATCCAGACGGAATATTCGTAACCGGGATATATACATCCCAGAATGAATTGATTAGTGCATGAAAAATAATACATAGAAAAATACTATTTGAAGATAAATAAATGACAGTAAGCAGAAAAGATAATCCCAGTGCACAAAGAGTGAACCAAAGAAAGTTCATACTCATTTGATTTGAACCAACCACGAACCATAATGGCAGATGCCAGATTGCCCAAATACATCCAACAATGAGCGTACTAGAAAATGACGACCACTTTTTTTGCAAAGCAGACTGTAAATAGCCACGCCAGCCTATCTCTTCCAATCCGCCTCCAATAATCATAATTGGAAATTCAATCAACGCCAGATATAAAGGGTTCTCCATGGTTGCTCCATCCCAAAGAGTCGGCAAAAAACAAGCTGAAAAAGCAAGTCCAATGGTAAATAGATACAATCCTAATGGGTGTCTAGGATTTTTTATATTATTTACAAATGATTGAAATTCTTCTTTAGAACTATGTCGCTTTTTCAGCCATATCTCACAAATGGCTGGAGTAACACCACCAAGAATAAACAACACCATCGAAAATGGAGTTCCAAAGCTGAGCAGATTAAACTGTGTTAATATGGCTAAACTGCCCCATAGTATCCATGAGGAAACAAATGTGTAAACTAGAAACCTTCTTATCCCCTTTCCCAAACGTGACCCTCCCCTTATTTAGACCCTAAGAATAATAATACGGACTTGCACAGTGTATCCATTAGACGAATTTCGTCAAGTTGCTTTTCTTCATTTTGGAACATACCATAACATTTTTGTAAAACCACATCTCTTACAATGCCATCAATAGAAGTCATAATAAACGGAAATAAGTCTTCTAGTGAAACTACTGGCTTAAAGCTCCCATTTGAAATTCCCTCATGAATTGTACTAAATAACCGCTCGATCAAATATTGGCCGCTTTCATTTTCAGTTATGTTTGATAACATTTTCTTCTGTCTTTCAGGATTATTTGCAAATATGATTGTGAGCTCAAATTGAATTTTACCAACTGTTGATAAGTTTTCTTTTATGTATTCACCAAGGAAAGTAAACAAATTTTCTATTGTTTCTTTGGGAGAATTGCTATTATCAATGATTGCATCAATTTCTTGCGTATATTCTACATTTGAATTGGACTGATTAATCACTGCAACAAGTATCTCGTCTAAATCCGAATAATATCGATAGATTCCACCTTGACTTAATCCTGATGCATTAATGATATCTTTCATCGTAATTTCATATAGAGGTTTAACCTTACACACAGATAAAGCAGCTTCTATAATGCTGCTTTTCTTTCTTATCACATATTCATGGTTGACCTTTGGCATAGTAACCACCTTCTATAGTAAAAATGACATCACTGTCATTTTTATAGTATGGCATAAGCTATTCATTGTCAATAAATAAATGACAGAGTAGTCATTTTTACAAAATACTTCTTTTTTGCTGAAATCCGTCTTCTTTTGATAGCTTTTGTCACGAGGCAGGAAAATAGAAGGGTCCTTGCTGAATTAGTAAAAAAAGAATCCAATATAGACATTTCATTTCTCAGAAAGGGCTGGAAAACAAAATGAATAAATCATACGCGATTAAAGAAGCAGCAAAAAAATTAAGTGTATCACCTGGAAAATTAAGGCAGTGGGAAAAAGAGCTTGATGGGCTGCTCGCGATTCCCCGTACTAAGCAGGGAGCACGTTATTATACAGATGATGAAATGAGTCTGCTGGAAACAATCAAACAGCTTTATGATAAAAGTCTTAGCAAAGACATGATCAGAGGAATTATCGAAAAGGATTTTCAATTACAGAAGGTATCCAACACTGCCGAAGCAACATTATTACCAGTACGATCAGAAAAAGTGGAATCCTCCACATCAAATAATGATATTGACGAATTTCTAGCAGCAATGAAATCATGGAAGGACGAAATAATCGATGATGTACGTGATGAAATCCGGCACGGGGTTCGTAAAGAAGTAATTGACGAGGTTAAAAAAGAAATCCTCAAAGGTTCAGTACACACAGTTAAAAGTCTATCAGATTCCATATATAAATCAAACGAAAGAACGATCGCCGAAATTGATCATCTTTCCGAGGACATACATAAAATTTCTGAGCATACTTCAGAAAAGCTTGTAACTTTATCAAAAAGAATTGCAAAGTCTTCAAAAGGTACGACAGAGCAAATTCGCAACCTTGCACATCGTGTGGCGGATTCTTCAGAAGCTGCAGCAGAAGAGTTTAAAACGATGATTCACTATATTTCTAGCTCTGCCGAGGTTACACATACAGAAATAAGCGCACTTATTGAGACTTTAAACGCAGATCGGGAAATTTATTTGGAAACGATTCATAGAGAACGTGAGGAGTATTGGAGGGACGTCAACCAGCGTGAAGTGATGTTCCAAGATATGATTTTAAGTTTTAGAAGTGCTGCGGCAGGCGAAGAAAAGAAGGAGACATGGTGGAAGTTCTGGAAATAATCTGCAGGCACTAGTCTAGCACAAACGTATAATAGTCATTGAAAATGTCCACGTGTGGTGCCTGACACCCTTGGGGTGTCAGGTATAATGTGGATTATATAGATTCAAAATTCGTTCCATAAAAGATTTCGTCCATCTCAGTAGTCAATCTTTCAGTAATTTCTTCTACTTCCTCTAAATCGAGCTTTTCCTTCGTATAGCCAAATAAATAATTATTGAGATCAAAGTCACGAATTCTGCATTTTGTATGAAAAATATGGGATTGATAAATATTGACATCAATCATATCAAATTCATTTTTCACTTCTTCTGGAATATAATTTTGAATGGAACTAATATTGTGATCAATAAAAAGCTTATGCCCGTCTTTATCCCTTGTAAATCCCCTTACCCGGTAATCAATCGTCATGATATCCGTATCAAAAGAATGAATTAAAAAATTTAAAGCTTTCAGTGGAGAAATCTCTCCACATGTAGACACGTCAATATCTGCCCGAAATGTACTAATCCCTTCAGACGGGTGATATTCAGGATACGTATGTACTGTAATATGACTTTTATCAAGCTGCATGACAACTGACCCTGGAAGAGGTCCGGGTGATTCATTGTATGATTCTGTTGGGACTTCAACAACTGGTCCTTCCGATACAAGCATTGTCACACTTGCACCTTGAGGCTCATAATCCTGTTGGGCAATATTTAACACATGTGCACCAATAATATCTGAAACACTGTTAAGTATTTTTGTTAATCTTTCTGCACTATACTCTTCATCAATGTACTCAATGTATGCTTCGCGCTCCTCTTTTGTTTTTGTATAACAAATATCATACATATTAAAGCTCAACGATTTCGTTAAGTTATTAAATCCGTGCAATTCAATTCGCTGTTCAGGCGTTAATTCCAATCGTATTTCCCCCTTATAAAGGTTTTTCCCTCAATTAAATATTGTTATATTACCCTATTTCACCGATAAAAATCAGCCTTTTCCTTTATAAGTATTTTGCCAAATTTATTTGTAACCAAAAAAAGGGAAAGAGGTCCTGCTATTCAATTTTATTATTAAAACTTATAATATAGGGAATAAATGATTTTATTAAATGGCAGAAAGGTGGGGTAAGCATTGAGAAGGTTATTCCGTACTTTAGTCCTGCTGTTCATTTTCATTGTTTCATGGCCTTTTATCGAGAAACAGATTCAGAAAACAGAATATTATCCTATATTGGAATCGATAAAGACGGAAATTCGCGGCATAGTCGAACATCCAGATGTTGCTGCCGCCTTAAATAGCATTTATCAAAAAGTCAATGAAATAACAGGAAACGAAGATCCTTCACCACTTAGTCCGAATAAAAATAATAATTCTGAAACAAATCAAGTAAAAAAACCCAATTTATCTATCCCGACTGAACAAGTCTTTTCGATTCATAACATCATTCTAGGAGAACAACTGTCTGAAGTGGAGGAAGAAATCGGAACGGCAAAGCGTACCTCTTGGAATGAATATGGAACTGAATGGCATACGTATCATGATGATTATCAAAATTTTTTAATGATTGCATACGATGAAAATAATACGGTTGTTGGGTTGTATACGAACCAAGATTTAATTACTTCTTCTGTTGGCATTGAACAAGGGAGTACAAAAAACGACGTCCATGAAAAATTAGGAGATCCATTAGACAAAATCCGTAAAGGAATGACCTACTTTCAACTGGAGAACGATCGTGATTATGATGTGTACGTTCTAGATGAAAGTTTTGTGACTATTTTTTACGATAAGCACAAGGGTAATACTGTCACTTCTCTTCAAATTATTACCCAAGAACTTGAATCAAATAAAAAAAATTTTTATTCTAACGGTAGTCAACAATTAAAAGAAGGCTTTGAATATCAGCTCTTTGACTTAACGAATGCTGCTCGAGTTAATCATCAATTGAATGTATTAGGATGGGATGAACACGTCAAAGAAACGGCAAGGAAACATAGCAAGGATATGGCAGAAAATAATTACTTTTCTCATACAAATCTTGATGGACTATCCCCGTTTGACCGCATGAGTGAGGATGATATTTTCTATACATTTGCTGGAGAGAATTTGGCAACTGGACAGTTCAGCAGCATTTTTGCACATGAAGGACTAATGAATTCACTTGGGCATCGAGAAAACATCCTTCGTCCCGAATATCAATATTTAGGTGTCGGAGTTGCTTTTAATGAGGACTCACATCCTTATTACACAGAGAATTTTTTCAGAAGGTAAATGGCTGGGCTATGGATGGGTCCAGCCAAATTTTTAGGGAAAGTATAACTCTACTCGTTTATTGTCTTTTTCCAAAAAATAAAAATTCTTAAATTCAGTCCGTTGTGTGAAGTACATAAATCCATCAAAAGGAAGTGCAAAAACAATCATTCCCTCCTTGCTGAATTGAAGCAGACAATCGACAATTTGAAGGGATTCAAAAAAAAGACCTTCTCTTTGAACTAATTCATCTTCTTCGTAAAAGTTTATAATCACTTGTTGATTTTTAAATTGGCTTAGAGAATGTATATTAGCTAATGTTGTTTCCATACTCGTAATACATACCCCCCACATCCGCACTGATCGATAAATTTCATCTGAATCGTATCACCAAAAACCTCTGTTAATAATGGGACGAAATAATCAGTTGGATTTCCAAATTGTCCTGAGGTTACTAAATTCACGTAGTAGCCTGGTTCAGTCTCCTGCACTGCTTTAATCCCATCCTCAATGATTAGATCAACATTGTCTTCATATTCATTATGCTCAAGATCCATTGACCAATTTTTCCCCACCTATTATTCCCCCTTGGCCGATAACTTCCTGCTTCATCTTTTGTGGTAATGAAGATATTCCAATCATATCATATAAAAAAATTAAATCGCATCCATTTTAGGCGGAATTATTGTGTCAAAAAAAACAAGATTGAATCGAAATCATAAGCAGAGAAAGAGCAAGAAATGCTGGTTATTTTATTTATGTTGATAAGGAGCGATATGCATTAACTTAAACAGATAGTAAGGCCATGGAGCAAGATTAAACCAAATTTTAATTGATCTCCAGATTATCAAAAAAAATGAGGATCTATTATCGTCCATCTTCCTCCAGCTTTACCGCGTATGACGACTATCAATCAAAAAACGTCTAGACAACACCTAGACGTTTGATCACTTTCTCTTTTTATTAAAAAGTATGAGCTAGATCCTTGGCTCGAGCAATCGCATTTGCCTTAATTTCCTCTGCCTTATTTGGTTGTGCATTATGTCCTTCTATGAACAATCCTTCTAATATTGGTATGCCAAAAAATTGCATTATAATTTGAATATAACGATGGCCCATTTCCATTTCAGCAGCTGGACCTTCTGAATAATAACCTCCTCGAGCCTGAATATGTAAGGCTTTTTTATCCGGCAGTAGTCCAATAGGTCCTTGTTCCGTATATTTAAATGTCTTTCCTGCTACTGCGACAGAGTCCAAATATGCTTTCATGATTGGAGGAAAGGAAAAATTCCATAAAGGAGTCACAAACACATACTTATCCCCTTCTACAAACTGGCTGCTTAATTCATCCAGGCGACTCACTTTACCTTTCTCCTCTGCTGTTAAATCGTCAAAAGCTGAACCAGTACGCAGTTTCCCCCACCCGCTGAACACATCTGCATCAATATGTGGAATCTGCTCTTTATATAAATCAATGGTCACAATTTCATCATTCGGATTAGCTTCTTTATAAGTATCAATGAATGCTTTTCCAACTGCCATGCTATATGATTGTGTTTCATTATGAGGGTGTGCTGTTATGTATAGAACTCTTGCCATCTTTCACTCAACCTTCCTTAATGTATTTAAATCTAATCCTCGCTATTTACTGAATATGGGTTTTGCCCAATACTTGTCCTCATTTCCTCTGTTAGTTCGAATGGAATTTCCTTTTGTAGTTCATGGTTATTTTTACTGTCTCGCTGAAATCTTCCATCATAATGCAAGGGCTGCTGATTCATTATTTTACCCCCTCCAATGTTTCTGTAAATAATGTCCTTCTCCATATAGAAGGTATACTATTATCATTCCCTTTTCTTTATAAAAAAATCAAAAAAGCCAGAATGCTGACGTTCTGGCTTTTTAACTTGCACTAATCTCCTTTTGATGAATGGACAAAAATACTTCTTCTAACGATTTGCACTCGTAGTCACGATATATACAGTCCAAAGTTCCAAATGACTTAACCTTTCCATTAAATAAGATTAATACTTTATCTGCGATTTCAATGGCATCTCTCATAATATGGCTGCTAACAATCACCGTTTTCTGCTGTTTTTTCAATGTTTGAATGACTTCTTTAAATTGAATGACCCAATACGGATCCAAACCGTTCGTCGGTTCATCTAGGATATAAATATCTGTATTCGCTAATAGGCATTGGGCTAAATTTAACCGCTGAGACATCCCTTTAGAGAACCCTCCAACCCTTTGATTACGTTTCTCCCATAAGCCAACATCTACTAGAACTTCTTGAATTCTCACTTTTGGTGTGTTCAAAAATGTCCCATAATAATTTAATATCTCAATAGGGGTAAATTCGGGAGGAAAATTCATTTGGTCAGGCATATAGGCAAATGGCTTCTTCTTTTCCGAGTGAAAAACGACCTGGCCAGTAGATGAATTTTCAATGCCTGTTAAGATTTTAATCATTGTACTTTTTCCAGCACCATTCCCGCCGCATAATACAATGCATTCTCCTTTATTTATTGTAAGATCTACAGGGGCCAAGGCTATTTTGTTTTTATATTTTTTTGAAATATTCTGCAGCTCTAAAATCATATTAAACACCCCTTTTTTTCAATAAATAAGTGGATGAGGCAATGGTTAGAAACAGTAGAATGATTATCGATAGGAAAAGAGCACCAGTTAGCATGCCATTGTCTGCCCATTTTTCTATCATTAAATATTCTGGACCAAATACATATTCTGCATTTAATTTTGATATTGACCACACACGAATGGATTCCACAGGGTTTAGTAAGATGAGTGAGAATAGACTCCCTAGCTTCATTGAATAAGGGATCCAATCGACAATCGAAAAGATGACAAATTCATAGACAAATACAACAATACTCCAGAAAAATAAGGCAAAGGATAAACCTTGCATTCTTGTTTTGCTGACTGCTCCGATGAATAAAGCTGCTGCGGAAAATACGACGATGAGCAGCATGTTAACCGCCATAAAAACAAGATAGATCGATCCTTCAAATGATTTACCTATCAGAGATAGAATGAGACCAAATGAGCCGTATGAAATCCCCATTACAACAAATAATGATAAGACTAAAGAAACAAACTTGCTACACATATAATGCCAATACGAAACCTGATAGGTCTTAAACAATGAAAACCTGCCACTCTCCTTATCAGCAATGATTGAATTTGCTCCTAGTATTAAACAGATGATTGGAATAAGCCATAAGGATAAATTGATTAACATCGCAATGGATCTATTATATGCCGATTGGTTCACTTCTTCTGATGAGCTAACCTCTTTCTTAATCTCTTTTAATCCATACCATTCCGGATTCACATTCATCGTCTCAATATTTGTATTAACTGATTCTAATCCATATGTGGTTTCTACAGGATCTGATTTAATCGATTGTAAACCGTAAAAATATAGTAATACAGATAAAAATAGAAATAATATCATGAAGTTTAAAAGCCACTTACTGCGTAATAATAGTTGTAATTCGTGCTTTACCATTGATAATAGTAATGTAGGCTTCATATCCATTGCCTCCTAATCGGTTGACCATCATCCTTTACCTAATGACCGTGTTCCATACCTCCAGACTTAAAGCTTTTCATATCTGCTTTTAATAGCTCCTCTTTCGAATACATATCACCATCATGTTTTTTTTGGAATTGAGAAGCTTTTTCTTCGGATTCGAATCCTGCAATTCCATAACTCATTGGACTTTCAATGGACGTACCTTGGACAAAAGTACTTTTATCAAAATCTATCCATTCCTCTGTTTCGAAATCATGAATAAATGCTGCTTCATATTTAGGGCTTTTCTGCTGTAGATAATTAATCATACAGCCAATATCATCAAATAAAAGTGGTTTTCCATCCTCTAAAATAATTTGTGCGGCTGATTTCAGCTCCTCAATACCCATTTTACATTCAGCACATGATTCCTCATTTGCCTTTATTTCAACTGGTGCAGCAGCCTTCGACTGGCAGCCTGCTAATAAAAGTATAAATCCAATCATTAGCATCAACACTTTACACTTCATGCTTACCCCTCCCCAACTTCAAAAGAATTGAAAGACTTCCAATTAAAACAATAAGAAAGGTGACAATCTGCATTACATTAAATGTAGCATTTGAAATAACCGCTTCCTCAGAATTTCCTTTATTCCAGCTAACTGGTGCAGGCTTAACAAGCGGAGATTCATCAATAACAAAGGAATCAGATGGCATCGGTGTGTACTGCTCAATCATATTCCATAGCTCCACTGCTGGACTTTGATAAAAAATGCTTAAATAGGGCTCCTCGCTCGTCATATTATAAAAAACATCTCCGCTTTTGTAAGCATAATCAACGAGCTCGTCATTATTCAAATTAAGTGAGCCATGATCATCAAAATAGTTTCCGTAATTATCCTGAGTAAAAAGATTTGTATTTTCCTGATCTGAAATGATTTGCCTTGTATTATGATAAAAATTATTTAAATAAATCGTATTCTCATCCGAAGCTTCTCTCAATTCCAGCCCTGTGTGATTTCCGATAAAGGTATTAAACTCGAAAGTATTGCGCTTCGCATTTTCAAGCAAAATCCCCTTAAAGTTCCCTTGCATTATATTAGAAGAGATTTTCGAATCAAAGGTATCAAAGATAAACATGCCTGCTCCATCAATCTTCGTATTTAAATAGAAAGAATTAGCCACGATGGATATTTCATTACTCTGCATAATCATTAACCCATTTACACTTTCCCTGACCTCATTCTGTGCAATGAGTACAGTTCTTGAATCCATCGTGTGTACACCATACCTTGCCCTTACCATTTGATTCCCTCTAATTTCACAGAAATTGGAATACGAAACATAAATACCATCCTGAGTATCATAAATAAAGTTGCTTGTAGCCACAGAATTCGGTGCTTTTACTAAATAAATCCCATACCCTTTATGATTGCTGCTTCCTTTAAAACTAGTTATCACATTATTCTCCATCCGATGCCCATAGCTTTCCTTAGCATAAATTCCATGGAAAACATCTTGGATGATATTTTTATGGATAAAGGAACGATTTCCTTTCACATATATTCCAGCATTTTGTGATCCACTGCCTTCAATTTGAAGACCTTCTACTGTCACATCATCCGCTTCAATCGTTAGGACATTTCCGCTTCCAGGACCAATCAGTTTTGCCCCTTCTTCTCCAATTAAATGGACGGGTTTACTAATCGTAAAAGCTCCTACATACTCTCCTGCCTCTAACTTTATGACTCTGTTTTCACTCGTATTTGCTAATGCCTCTTGCAGCTCATTCCCATCCGTTACTGAAACTTCTTCAGCATTTGCCTTACCAATAAAAATGAACCAAACGAGCACGATAAATATTCCAATCTTCTTATACATGTGAGCTTCACCTGCCCTGCACATTTCCACCATATAAAAGGGCAGCATTCCCAATTGATCTATTTTTTATCATTCAGGGAAAGTACTGCCCATTAATTTGTCAAAAAGGGTTCACTTTTGTATTGTTTTTATATATAATATGTGTGTGTTGTTTTTATGAAAATTTATTAATGGCCCATTGTTGCCGTGCCGTCATCTTCTCCAGTTTCAGTCACCTTTAAGATAGCGACGGCTCCTTTTTGAGCATGGTTGAATTGATGTGTTAGAATTGAATAGCTGCCTTCACGTGTAACTGTAAATTCTACAACTGCTCCACCACTAGCTGGAAGCATAACTGTTTGAAGACCTTTCATATGATTAAATGGATTGCCGTCCATATATACATCATCGAAGACAGTTCCAACTACATGGAATGAGCTTACTTCATTCGGACCTACGTTATTAACATAAATTCTAACCTTGTCACCAACCTTAGCTAGTAATGGTTTATCTTTAAGGCTAAATGTATCACCATTTGTGTTTTGGTCGCCTTCTTTCAATGCTTTTGTAGACATGACCACATGACTAGGAACACCATTTGTAAAGTCTTCTAAATCATTGTACTTATACCATTCATTTTGAACGATAACAAATTCTCTATCGATATCTTTATCTGTCGGATACCCAGCTTTTGGTTTAACAATGATTGTTCCATGCATACCATTCGCAATATGTGATAGTACTGGTGATGTTCCACAATGATACATAAAGACACCTGGTTTATTTGCTGGATAGCTGAATGTTCCTGTTTCATCAGGCTCTACATTTGTGAAGTCCTTTGAAGGTGATGCATGTACAGCATGAAAGTCCATGCTATGCGGAATGGCTGGATCCATATTTTTTAGTGTGAAGTTAATTGTATCTCCTTCATTTACTACTACTAATGGCCCTGGTGCCTCTCCATTAAAAGTCCATGCCTTGTACATTTTTCCTTTATCAATTTCAATATCAGTTATTTGTGAAGTCATTTCCACGTTTACTTCGTTCGGGCCAACTCGCTCCATTTTTAATGGAATTGGTTTTTGATTCAGCCCTTGATGCGGCTTAATTACTTCTACCTCACCTTTTTCTGCTGCCAATACCTTTTGTTCCATATCCTTGTTGTTTTTTGAATCTGCTGCTTGTTGGTTGCATCCTGTTAAAAGTCCAATGCCTAAAGCGGAAGTAAGAAGAATTTTTACACCTTTATTCATTTGTGTTTCCCCCTCTTTTTAATTTCCTTTCATACTTTTATAATAATGACATTCCGCATCCAAATAGGTGATTTTTCTCACATAAGCATATAAATGTGTGAAGGATTTGTGAAGAAGTGTGTAATCAAGTGATAAAGGTTGTTTTGTTCTGAAATTATTGCGAAAATATTTCTAACCTGATCGATAAAGGAGGAACTTGTCTAGTTTCAGCCTTCCTATCTACTCGATTTCTTTAAGTCTGAACATTTAACATAAAAAAGGTACGAAAACCTCCATCATGGTTTCGTACCTTTTTCTTTGCTAAGACGATTTTGTATACCTTAAAAGCGATTGTTGTCCCTTATTTTCCTACAGATTACTTCTCTTTTTTCTTTTGTACGATAGCTAATTCATCAACGAGCTTTTCTGCAGCTCTACGATAAAGATTACTCATATTTGCAAGGGAAGCTATCATTAATATTTTTTGAAGATCTTCTTTTTCAGGATCTTCGAGCAAATCGATTTCATTTTTGACAACGATTGATTTTGCGACTATGTCCTCATTGAAGTTTTCGATATTTTTGCTTGCAACATGCAGATAGCTTTCATAAAAACCGTCTAGATGAAATTGATTCATACTCGTTTTTTCATTAATTTTAAAAAGTGTCTCCTTAATATCATTAATAGAAAGTACCCCTTTTAATTGATAAATGAGACTTATTAAAATGAGATGTTCTTTGGAATATTTTTTGTTCTTGATTGGGAAAAACAATTTGCCTTTAGCATAATTATTAATCATCGTTTTTGTTAGAACCTTTTCATCTTCATTCCGTTTAGAGTTGCTGAATTTATTTTCAAACAATTGGATGACCTGATCCATGTATAAATCGATTTGCGGAATCTCTTCTAATGTAATTTGATTATTTAAGCCAAGTTTATCTATCATATCCTGTATTTGATCCATTCTATTCCCCTACTATAATATTTATTAATTTAATATTACTTAAAAAAAAGGGTTATGTAAATGTTGACTACTTGATAGAATGGTTATATGATTATAAGTAGTTATCAATACTACATCAAACGCTAATAGGGGGATTTACTTATGAATTCTTATATTCGAGAGCCAATTAATGGACTGACCCATCTCGCTGGCGCCATTCTTTCTTTCATTGGGTTGTTAGCTATGGTCATTAAGGCTTCTATGACAACCTCATCTGCACTTGCCATTACAGCAGTAATCATTTTTGGAATTAGCATGATACTGCTTTATTCAGCTTCGGCAACCTATCATATGGTCATTGCTAAAGACAAAGTAATCGCATTTTTAAGAAGGCTTGACCATTCCATGATTTTCATATTAATTGCAGGCTCGTATACACCATTTTGCTTGATCAGCTTAAACGGAGTAACAGGGTGGTTATTATTTGGAATCGTTACGGCAGTAGCCATCTCTGGCATATTATTTAAAATGATCTGGTTCAACTGTCCAAGATGGCTTTCAACTGCTCTTTATATTGCAATGGGCTGGATTATTATATTTGCATTCTCTCCACTTTCAGAATCATTAAGTTCCCCTGGTCTGTTTTTATTAATTTTTGGAGGGGTTCTTTACACCATTGGCGGAGCCATTTATGCAATAAAACCTAAATTTTTGGAGTTCAAACATTTCGGCTTTCATGAAATTTTTCATATTTTTATTATGCTTGGCAGCCTCGCCCATTTTTTAAGTGTTTTCTTATACGTGATATAGTAAAAACCGTTCTGCGCTAATAAGCAGAACGGTTTTTTTTATTGCATATTAAATAGTGCGGCAAAGATTACTGCAAAGAACAAAATAATTATAATGACAAGGATAATATATAGAACAACAATGATCCATCCTAATACTTTTCTTCCAGTAACAATCAGGTATATACCAAGGCCTAGCAATCCTAAAATAAAGCCGAGAATCCCCCATAATACAGGACTTTTATTATGCTTAGGTGCATCTATTACTAAATAAATCGTCACAGCTACACTAATAAGTAACCCTAATGAAAATTCCATCTAGGTCCCTCCTTTTGCAGAATGATTCCACAATTTAATATTATACTATTTTTACCGAATTATTACATTGGATTTTTAGTTCAGAATTCTTTTGATAAATTTTAATCCATTTTTCATTGTTGGGTATCTAAAGGGAAGATCAAACATGGTTGTTTGTTTTAAAATACTTTTTTCATGGGTAAATACATCGAAGCTCCCCTTACCATGATACGCGCCTATTCCGCTTTCTCCTACTCCGCCAAATGGCAAATAAGGGGAGCTAAGGTGATAAACGGTGTCATTAATACAGCCCCCGCCAAATGAAATCTCGTTCAATATTTTTTTCTGTATTTTTTCATTTTCTGTAAAAATATATAATGCAAGTGGTTTATGTCTACTTTGAATCTCACTGATAATCTTCGGCAAGGATTCATAATCCATCACAGGCAAAATCGGCCCAAATATTTCATCCTGCATCACTTCATCATTCCAGTGAATCATATCTAATATCGTCGGTTCGATGGTAAGTTTGGTTTCATCATATTTCCCGCCAAGATACTGTTCGCCATTATTTAGAAAGGATATTAGCCGCTTAAAATGCCTCTCACTTACTATTTTTGTAAATTGACCGGCATCAAAAATATTTTCACTATATAGGTCATGAATAGCCAGTTTTAGTTCATGTAAAAATTCATTCTTCACACGACTGTGTACATATAAATAATCAGGTGCTACACAAGTTTGTCCTGCATTTGTAAATTTGCCCCAAGCAATCCTCTTTGCTGCTAATTTCAGGTTTGCATCTTCATGAACAATACACGGACTTTTTCCTCCTAACTCAAGGGTAACTGGAGTTAAATTTTTTGCAGCTGCTTGCATAACTACCTTTCCAACGGACACACTGCCTGTAAAAAAGATATAATCAACCTTTTCATTCAGCAAAGCCGTGCTCACCCCAACACCGCCTTCAACAACAGCAATATACTCTTCAGGGAAATTTTCACTAATCAGTTTGTCTAACAAAGCAGATGTATTCGGTGTTAATTCCGAAGGCTTCAAAATTACACAGTTTCCAGCTGCAAGCGCACCTGCCAGTGGGGCTATAGCTAATTGAAACGGATAATTCCACGGAGAGATTACTAGAGCAACTCCATACGGTTCTGGATAGATATAGCTTTTTGATCCAAGCGTTGCCAGAGAAGATTTCACCCTTCTCGGTTTGGCCCAAGCATGCAAATGCTTCAGAGTAAATTTTATCTCTTCAAGTACAATTCCTATTTCTGTTAAATACGTATCAAATTCACTTTTGTTTAAATCCTTCTTTAAAGCATCCATCAATTCTTGTTCATTTGTTCGAATAAGACTTTGTAGTTTTTTCAAGGCTTCCAGCCGAAAAGATAGCTCCTTCGTTTTTCCCTGTAAATAGAACTTCCTTTGTTTCTCTATCAAGTCTCCATATTTCTCCACTTTAGCGCCCCCTTTTTCATCATGATTGAATTAATTAAATTGTAGCATTATCCAAGAATGATTAACATTCCTCCGCGAAAGTCTTTACATAACTTCATATAACTGTGGAACACTTACTATTGGGAGGGGTAGCAAATGTTAGGTGATTTACTAAAAAAAACTTTTTCGTCAAATAAGAAGAACAATCCGTTTTATGAAAAATCAAACACAGAAGAAATTCAAATTAAAGAACAAAAAATTCATGCTGACATTGAATATTCAATGTCAATATTTAAAAAAATCTATTCCTTTCCTGATAATAAAGATGTCAAATTCCGAACGTTTCAAATTGGCGGATTGAATAAGCAGGCTTGTCTTATTTCTATTTCAACCATAACCGATATTAAGCTTTTAGATGAATACGCGATTCAACCGTTGCTGAACAATGATAACCCATCATGTAGTATCGAGAATTTATTAGCGGTACAAGCTTTATCTACTGTCGATTGTAATAAGGATGCA
This sequence comes from Cytobacillus solani, assembly GCF_006704205.1. Taxonomy (NCBI): domain Bacteria; kingdom Bacillati; phylum Bacillota; class Bacilli; order Caryophanales; family Bacillaceae; genus Cytobacillus; species Cytobacillus solani. Next base: position 4,151,115 of record NZ_CP041305.1, on the reverse strand, counting down.
ATCTATGAAATCAATAAAGGGAATGCTATATTACTTATTGATGACTACACGAAAGCCTATAGCATCACGGCTGCTAATTTTCAAGGAAGAGATGTAAGCAATGCTGATAATGAAATCGTTCTTAAAGGGCCTAAAGAAGCATTTACTGAAAAGGCAGCGTCCAATATCTCTCTCATTCGAAAAAGAATTAGGGATGAAAACCTTATCGTAGAATCGGCTGTTTTATCTAAACGGACAAATAATGAACTCTTTATTGTCTATATCAAAGATTTAGCAAATGAGCAATTGCTCGACAATATCAAAAATAGGGTTAACTCATTAAATGTAGATTCTGTGCAAAACCTTGCCTTGCTGGAGCAGCATATAGAGGAGAGAAAGCTTTCATTATTCCCATCCATTCTTTATACAGAAAGACCGGATCGAGCTTCAGCTTTTCTCGAAGATGGTTATATTGTTTTGTTAATGGATAATTCACCGGATTCATTAGTGCTGCCAGCTACCTTTTGGTCTTTCTTCCATATTTCTGAAGATCACTATTTAATATTGTTTTAATGATTATCTCACTTTATTCTTTATGATTTACAATTACACTGTGGAGAGATAAAAAAAAAGCAGGTTCTATTGCTGTGTTTTCATTAACAGCGGCGACATTTGTATGTGCCTTACTAGGCGTACTGAAATGATTTCGTTTTATTCTTGACCTCTTCCAATAGAAAAATGAGCAAATTTCTAGTAGAATAGACAATATATTTAGCGACTCTAAATATTATTCTTTATCGGATGCAATTTTACCAGTATCAGCAATTATTCTGGAAAAGTATCCTAAAAACAAGTTTTCATTATAGGAGGAAATCTTTAATGGGTAGTGATTCACGTTCTGAATCTGCAGTAAAACAGCAGATACATACCGAGAAAATATGGACTCGTGATTTTGTTATCATTTGTTTATCTAATTTTTTTATTTTTCTTGGGTTTCAAATGACCTTGCCAACAATTCCATTATTTGTAGAGGAGCTTGGAGGAAATGATCAACTAATAGGGATCGTTGTGGGGATTTTTACTTTTTCTGCCCTTCTTCTACGGCCATATGCAGGGCATGCACTAGAGTCTAAAGGAAGAAGGTTTGTATACCTGACTGGACTTGGAATTTTCGTCCTATCTGTCGGTTCGTTTGGATTTGTTAAAAGTTTAGTTTTCTTGTTTATTATGAGGATTATCCAAGGACTGGGATGGGGTTTTTCAACAACAGCTTCCGGTACAATTGCAACAGATTTAATACCAGCTAAAAGACGCGGGGAAGGGATGGGCTATTATGGTCTTTCAGGAAACTTGGCCCTCGCATTCGGACCGACATTAGGTCTTGCTTTAGTCGGTGTGGTTTCTTTCACCCAGCTATTTTTAATCTGTGCAATTCTTGGCCTTGCTGCATTTTTCTTATCCTCCACGATTCGATATAAGAAAGTTGAGCCGCAGACTGTACAGCTTAAAAAATGGGATATTTACGAAAAAAGTGCCCTCCCTCCATCCATGCTCTTATTTTTTATCACAGTTACATTCGGGGGAATCGCATCCTTTCTTCCCATCTATTCAGCTCAGAAAGGAATCCCTGGTATTCAATGGTATTTCCTCCTCTATGCACTAGCTTTAATGGTTAGTCGAACTTTTGCAGGAAAACTGTATGATCAGAAAGGACATCGTGCTGTTTTCATTCCTGGCGCACTATTAATTATTATTTCTATGATCCTATTATCATGGCTGCCAAACAGTCTATTTCTTTATATTGCTGCGATTTTGTATGGTCTTGGATTCGGGACTGTTCAGCCTGCTTTACAAGCTTGGTCTGTTAAAGAGGCACCTGCTAATCGCAGAGGAATGGCGAATGCAACTTTCTTCTCCTTCTTTGATCTTGGTGTCGGAATCGGTGCGATCATGTTTGGACAAATTGCCCACTGGTTTGGATACAGTGCTATTTATGCTGTTTCAGCAGTTTCTGTACTTTGCTCTATCATTCTTTATCTTGGTATGCTTTCAAAAACTAGGAAAGTTCAAAAGGCCTAGGAGCATTATTTTAAAATCTTCCTCCGCTACAATCTATTCGTCCGGAGGAAGATTTTTTTACTTCATATATATTTATTAAGTTCTGTGCTATTCAACGATTCCTGATTGAATAATATCCATCGTGACCTGTACAGATATTTTTATATCCGGATAGATTTCTTCCCATTTTTCCTTATTCCAATTACGCGTTCGAGAACGAACCTCTTCACCAATGCCTAAAGGATCAATTTCTTTTTCTTGAAATTGTTTAATCATTTCTTCCGAATTACGTTTTATATCCTCTTCAAATGCCTTTTCTAACTCCTTTATCTTACGATCGGTTAATTCCCCATCATTATATTCTCGAATCATTGATTTTAACTTTACTTTTACAGTAATCTCAGAGTTTGTCATTGGTTTTGGAATATGATACTTTCTCTTTGAGCTAATATTAAATATAGAAAGTTTAGTTTTTTCACCCAATTGAATTGCATGAGTATCATTTTCCCCTTTTCGATTCAAGAGAATTTTCAAATAAAAATACATTTTCTCTTCAATTTGATCGACCAATTTATCCTCATCAAATAAACCGATTGCTTTAAGGTTTATTTTGCCATTCTTTTGTTCAATTATAGGAAGCATCGGGTCTATTCCTTCTGCGTAATACTTATATGAAAATTGATGTAAATTCGTTTTATGAATTAAACCTGATTCGATATTTTGCTCGATAAGATTAGATAAAAATATCCCATTATCCATATTTCCATACTGCTTATTTAGCAATTCTTTTGGGCTTCCGTCAACCACTGCAAGATAAACATTTGACCCTACAGATGGATCCCGCTCCAATGTGTCTAATAAATCCTTAATTCCTCTTTCTGCAGTTTTCTTTTCATATAAAGTTACTTCTAGTTTCCCACTGACCAAAGGTTTTTCTGATTGCAAACTAAGTTTATCGCGAACTTCTTTACTTAAAATAGAAGAAGCAACCAATGTTTCATTTTTCACCGATTTATCTGGTTGAAAATTCGGGAAAACTGCAGTAAGCTCTATTTTATCTTCATCAATGTATTCGTAACCCGCTGCTGTAGCCAATTGAATATCATCCAGCACTCTTGCCTTAATATTCATACATCCCGAAAGAAAAAGTAGCATTGTTAGGCAAAGAATTAGGAAATTAGGTACCCTTCTCAAACTTCCCCCTCCTCATTTTAGATAGCAGAAAAGATATTAAGGTGAGCAAAGGAACATAAATGAAGCCTAAACATAATCCTATTAACGACATCGTTTTACTTAACAGAGCAATATCCTCTCTTCCCTGTACTGCTACAGTTACACAAAATAATATACTCAGTATTACGATTACCACTCTTTTTGGCTTTAAATTAAAAATTTTTTGAATGCCTTTTGTTGAAGCCCAAACAGATAAACAGATATTTGGAAGAATGATCAAAGCCCATGATGTAATACCAATGTACTCAAACCTTTCTACAAATGGCATTTCAACAATTTTCCATAATGATAAGGTTGCCCAAATTTGCCTACTTACTTGCTTCTCACTAAAAAATCCAATAGTGATGATTAAAATGAATAAATAAATGACCATCGTTAATAAATTCCCTAAATGCGCCCACTTTTGCGATTTTTTTGGGTGCTTAATATATGGATAATACATGAGCAAGGTTGAAAACCCTAAATATCCTATAATCATATCTTTAATAGAAAAAGTGATATCCTTAATGGAGTGGTTCCAAATGGGCAGCAAATTCCGAAAATGTGCAAACTCGATTGGGAATAGAAATGTAAAAAATAAATAAAATGGAATGCATACACCTAAAAAGCTAAGACCAGTAACAACGCGGAAACCACCAGATACACAATAATAGACAAGAATAATAAAGATCAGACTAAACATGTAAATATTTATTGTAGGAAACATCCATACCTCAACAATTTCAATATAATTTCTTAAAGTTACAATTCCTATCAATAACCAATAAATAATCCATATTAAGCTTATGAAGCTGCCAACCCACTTTCCAAATATATCCTTTTGAATCTGTACAATATCCTTCTGATGTCTGTTAAGTAGTAGATACATTAACCAAATAATGAAACTTACCATCATACCCGCAGCTAAAACAACCATCCAAGAGTCATTCCCAGCGGACTTCATAATGACCCGCTGGAATCCTAACACGCCAATCCCAACTTGAACAGCATTAATGATAAAGAAAACGAGAAAAGGTGATATTTGCAGTTCTTTTGTTTCCAAATCAAACACACGCTCCCTTTCTCTATCCCTTTATATGTCATTCTTTTCTTTTGCTTTCATTGGATCAAATCGCATCGTATCTTCCGTTTGCTCAAGGATTGGCCTTTTCGTTTGCTTTGAAAATGGCAGGCGGATAAGAGAATCCTTTAAATCCTGAACTCTAAGGGGATAAAATGGTTCAAGAAACGGTCTCCCAAGTGAAGATAATCTTAATAAATGAATAAGAAGGAAACAAAAGCTAATTGCAACGCCTAATAAGCCGATATAATGCGCCATCAATAAAAAGGGGAAACGAATTAATCGGATCGTATTGCCCATTTGGTAAACAGGAGTAGTGAAGGATGCTAATGCCCCCAAGGCAACAATAATTAATAAAACATTACTTGTTAAACCTGCTTCTACCGAGGCTGTCCCAATAACAATACCGCCAACGATACCAATTGTCTGTCCAACCTTTGTAGGGAGTCTAGCTCCTGCTTCCCTTAATAATTCAATCGTCAATTCCAGTACAAGTGCTTCCATGATCGGAGGCAATGGAATCGCGCTTCTTGAAGTAATTAATGTACTTAACATGTCTTTAGGAATTAATTCATAATGATATGTAAGAACTGCGACATAAATGGGCGTGACTAAAATAGAAAATAAGACGGCAAAAAATCTCACTAAACGGAAGAAAGAGGCGACCGTCCAATTTAAAAAATAGTCTTCAAATGCAGAAAAAAATTCAAAAAAGGTTGTCGGTCCAATTAAGCCGTGAGGAGCACCATCAACTAAAATGGCAACCTTCCCTTCCCCAAGCACCGAAGCAATCCGATCTGGACGCTCCGTATCGATTAATTGCGGAAATGGCGAATTTTGATTGTCCTGTATTAACTGTGTGAGATAAGAACTATCATTAATTTGGTCCACCTGTAGCTCTGATAACCTTTGAATAACTGTATTCACGTTCTCTTTATTCGCGATTCCTTCAATATAAAGTACAGAAACTCTCGTTTTTGATATTTTTCCAATATGTAATTCCTTTATGATTAACTCTGGCAATGGCAATCTTTTTCGAACGAGGTTAATATTCGTATCAAGTGATTCTACAAATGCCTCTTTCGGACCTACAACACTAAATTCCACCTCGGGAATGGCTACTTGACGTGTTCTTTCAACACTTGCTTTTGCAAGACCCATTTGGTTTAAATTATTTACATCAAAAATGATTACATGACCTCTTAACAATTGATCCTGAATTATTGTTGTATCCTTTTCAAGGGTTACTTCTTCTATGGGAATGACATTAGGCAAGGAAGTAATAACTTCCAACTCTTTTAAGTAGGGCATAATATCCCGATGCAAAATTTCTGTATCTATTAAAGATGTGTAATATCCTATACAAAGCGTTGATGACCTTGATGCATACGTAAATTGCGTAAATTCGTCAGATTCCGATAATTGCTGCAACAAAACTTGGAAAGAATCATCCTTTTTAGGATCCTTTTCATTTTTGTCTAATTTTTTTTTATTCCTCCAAATTCTCATCTACAAATCACCCGTTTAAAAATAACAAAATGAGTACCTATTTTCATAATTTACAAGAAGCATTTAAATTATACGCTTTTTCTTTTTTGTTCCTAATATTTAAGAAGGCAGAAAGCATCTCAACAGAAATACCACTTGAGTTAAGAAAGCAATTATTCAATTTGAGAGAATTAGTATTGCTGCAAAAAAATTGTACTACAAATGAAGGAGCGGATGTTTTGCGAGAAGCCATATCAGTCTTTGCTGGGCACGGGGTAATGGAGGAATTTTCATCATTGCCGCGAATATTCAGAGACGTTGTTGTGAATGAGCAATGGGAAGGACCGCGAAATCTTCTATTGACGCAAATCTTCCGTGATATTCAAAGAGTATCGGATTGGTATTCTCCTGCTGAATTTGTTGCGAGTATTTTAGATGGTACATCAGAGGAGAAGAAATATAAGTTTAGCTTACAGCTGGAAGATTTATTACAAAGACCTGTACTAGGTGAGGTTAATGATGTTTCAATTGACGCAGCCATAGAATGGGATGATTTTTGCTCATCCATTTTCAAGGTTTATCAGGAAATTGCCTTAAAGGAAATTGAATAAACGAAAATGAAGAAGTCGTCCGTCTTAAATATCGATTACTTAAAATGGACGACTTTCTTATTTAAGTAATTGAAATTGGCGACAAGGTATGGCCTGTTTCAAGCAAACTCTTTAAATTGCTTAATATTGCAGGCCATCCATTGTTAAATCCTTCAAACGTATCTTCCTGCTCCACCATATCACTCGAAACCAGGTTTTCATGTTTTAAAGTTAATTTAACAATATTATCCATCGATGCTAATTTAAACGTTACAATAGTGGGTTCGTCACGGATGGCTTTATCATTTACATACGTCCATGTAAAAGAAAGCAAACGCTTTGGCTCACAAGTAAGGATTGTTCCATAGTCACAAACTGTCCCATTTCTAGAATAAGTAACCTCTGACCCCACTTGCCAATTTGATTCAATCTTACTGCCGAAGAAATACTTCTCCGTCATTTCTCCTTCAGTAAGTGCATGCCAAAGTTTTTCAGGAGTTGTTGCAATATAAGTCACATAAACAAATGATGGGATAGTCATGTGTTCCCTCCTCATAAAGGTTCCTTATATTTCTATTTAGTTTAACCATTCTGTTTTTTAAGTTTGCAATGATGAAATCAGCTCCTGATTTGTAAAGTCCCTTTTAAATTCAACTTACTTATTTATTTTTCCTGCTTAATTGATTTAAATTAATTTTGCTGATTTATAAAATATTAAGTTGACTCATGATTTTATGAATGCTATATTTTATTTATTCTAAAAAAAGGTGTGGGGATTTATGTCGGGAGTAGGTATCAACTAATTTAGTTGAATAAGGTTTTAATAACTGGTTTAGCCAGTTTATTAAGTCTGCCTTTTTTCACAATGTGTTTCATTGTGAATGCCTACCTTAAGACTGCTTCCTTTTCCATATATTCGTGTAACATTAAGTATGTTATGACGAAAAGCATGGCGGGATTTGTCCTGTCATGCTTTTTTGCTTCATTCCCCTTATTGTTGACGATATTTATGCTTTGTTTCATACAAAGCAGATGCCCGCAGGAGCTTTCTACCCAAATAACAATTTTTTTACGTTATTTGGAAAGGTAGGAGAGTTTTTGCGGGCATTTTTTTATATCTAAGACGATACAATGGAGGCAAATATGAATACAATGACTTTTGAAAAATTACAATATCATGAGCTTAAAGAAATCGTGAAAACTTTTTGCAGCAGCAGTCTTGGTAAGGAATTAATTGATAAACTTCACCCAAGCACAAACATGAAAGTTGTAAGAACCCGATTAAACGAGACAACAGAGGCACGGAATTTATTGAATGCCGAAAGCCATCTTCCATTAAAAGGGATTAAAAATATCGGCAATCACATCGAAAAGCTAGAAAAAGGCATGATGTTAAGTCCATCAGAGCTAATCGCGATTTCTGACTTTTTAAGAGGCTGCAGAAACATTAAGAAGTTTATGGCGGACAAAGAATTTTTCGCTCCGATTTTGCACTCTTATGCGCACTCAATGACTGAGTTTAGGGGGATTGAAGATGAAATTAATTTCTCGATTAAAGGAAACAGCGTGGACTCGGAAGCAAGTAAAGAGTTAAAACGAATTCGCAATCACATATCAAAGACGGAAGAAAAAATTGAGGAACGCTTAAATAAATTTCTTAGAAGCAGTGCCAACAAAGAATGCATTCAAGAATTTTTTATAAGTAAAAAGGATGACCGCTTTACGATTCCTATAAAAGCCTCGTATAAAAACAAAGTGGCTGGTTCGATTGTAGAGGTTTCTTCTAAAGGATCCACTGTGTTTATCGAGCCTGCATCCGTCTCAAAATTAAATGCAGAATTAGCTGTTCTTAAAGCCGAGGAAGCCATTGAAGAATATCAGATTTTAGCTACCCTTTCAGGAATAATCCTTGAAGAGATTCGGGCAATTAGGATTAATATTGAATTAATAAGCCAGTACGATATGATCTTTGCTAAAGCTAAGTTTAGTAAAAGCGTGGATGCCATTGAACCTAAATTGAATAATCATGGATATATCAAACTGGTAAAGTGCAAACATCCTCTATTACAAGGGAATATTGTGCCTCTAGACTTTGAAATTGGGAAGGATTATCGCAGTTTAATCATTACTGGTCCAAATGCAGGCGGAAAAACGATCGTTCTGAAAACAATTGGGATCTTATCACTAGCGGTTATGTCAGGTTTTCACATCACAGCTGATGAAGGAACAGAGCTTGCCGTATTTGACCATATATATGTTGATATCGGAGATAATCAAAGCATTGAAAATTCACTAAGTACCTTTTCATCACATATGAAAAATCTTTCAGAAATATTAAAAGCATCAAATAATCATACACTGCTGCTATTTGATGAAATAGGAAGTGGAACAGAACCAAATGAAGGTGCTTCCTTAGCCATCGCTATTCTTGAGGAATTTTACAAGAAAGGTTGCATCACCGTTGCAACCACACATTACGGAGAAATTAAACGATATTCAGAGATTCACAGCGATTTCATGAATGCCGCGATGCAATTCAATAGTGACACACTTGAACCTTTGTATAAACTAATAATTGGGAAATCTGGAGATAGCAATGCACTGTGGATAGCGAGGAAAATGGATATCCCTGAGCATATTTTGCAAAAGGCACAGCAATATATAAACAATAAGAAATACGATTTAGAACGAGTAAAAGATAGTAAAATACGCAAAAACAATGAAGAGACATTTGAAGAGGCTGCCGATTATGATTTTGAAGTTGGAGATAAAGTGAAGTTAACAGAATATGATGATTTTGGGATCGTATACAAAAAGAAAGATTCATTTAATCATGTAGCTGTCCTTTATAAAGAAGCATTCATAGAGGTAAATGCAAAAAGATTGGAGCTTGAGATAAAAGCTAGTGAATTATACCCGGATGGATACGATATGAATTTATTATTTGTCAGTTATGAAGAACGGAAATTCCAGCGAGATATAGATAGAGGCTCAAAAAAAGCATTGAAAAAAGTGAATGCAGAGATAAAAAATCGAAAAAACAATAATTAGTAGGATGCCTAGCTTCCTCGCACTGAATATTTTAGTGACCAGTATTTCCTTTTACTGTTAATACTGGTCACTAAACATATTCTAGGCGCCCTCTTTTTCCTGTTTATGTAATTTCTGTTCACCGTTTTACTTTTATGAAACCACTTATTCCTTTTATTGTTAATTTGAGGTCCTTTAAGTCTTTTATGAAACTAAATTTCCCTTTAATTGTAATTTTTTATCTTGTTTACATAATATTATTATAGTCCTCAACCTATTAAGAAAACATTGATTCTACTACTAACCCGTTTCTGCCTTTTGTTGTTACAGCTTGTGAGAGCGAATTTAAAATCGCTTCCTCTGTTGCTTCAGCTGCACCGGCAAATAGCTGGTTCATCAGTGGATGATCCTCTCTAATATGTGTTGTGGTTTGAAGAATGGCTTCGCTATTGTGGGGAATTTTAGTAGCAGTTGAAAAGGCAATGACGATATCCCCGCTGCCATGGCTAAAATGACTGCCCGTTCGGCCTAATCCTATGCCGCATCGTTTAGCAACACGTAATAGCTGTCTGTCACTTAACGGTACATCTGTTGCAAGAACCATAATGATAGAACCATCTGAAGTTTCATCGATTCCTTTCCGGACATCTTTAATCCCACGATACTTTTCAAACGGAAACTCTATCTTCCCGCCAAAATTACTAAGTACCATACAGCCGATTGTATATTTTTGATTGCCCTCTTCAATCACTCTAGACGAGGAACCAATTCCCCCTTTATACCCAAAACAAACCATACCTTTCCCCGCACCGACTGCCCCCTCCAAAGAGATATCCGCAGTTGCAGTCTGTATCGCTTCAATCGCATGGTTTGGCTTTACAGGAAATTCCCTAATTGAATTTAACTGACCATCATTGCATTCGCCAACGACAATATTTATTGTACCTGTTGTATCACCGATCTCAAGGTTTTCTTGAAGCATATACTCTAAAGTGCCCTGTGTTACTGCAGAAACTCCAAACGTATTTGTTAGCATAATTGGTGATTCAAGCACACCTAACTCATTCACTTGGACAAGACCTGTTGTTTTTCCGAACCCATTTAGCACATAGCTTGCTGCAATAACTTTTTCTTTAAAGAGATTATCCCCATGAGGCAGAATAGCGGTCACTCCTGTGCATGCATATTCTCCTTCATCCAAAGGATAGTCCAAGGTTACATGTCCAACTTTTACTCCTTGTACATCAGTAATGCAATTCTTTTTTCCCGGTAAAAGAGTTCCAATTGTTATTCCGCGATTTCTTATCTTCACATGTATTTCCCCCTATTTTCCACTGTCATCTCCTGATTCCTTTTAAATTTACGATATATCTCTTCATAAGCACCTGAACCGAGCACAACACCAAACAATATAAGGATAAAGCCCAACATATGTGTGATGGTAATATTCTCTCCTAAAAAAAACGCTGCCCCTACTAGTGCGAAAAAAGGATTTAAATTTAGAAACATGGAAGCCTCCGCTGCTCCTACTTTTCCTATGGCACTGTTATAGACCATATGACCGATTGCTGTTGCAATATTGGCGGAAGCAAAGAATACAGCCCATAGACTGATAGAATGATTAGCCATGCTCGCTAAACCTTCAGGCTCCACAAATAAACTGATCACAAAGAGAAGAACAGCACCCATTAACAGCATATAGCCAGTCATTAGCCTAGGATCCAATGTCTCTGATCCCTTTTTGATAAGGATAAAACTGGCTGCCTGTGCAAGGATAGAAATGAATATGTAAATATCTCCTATTGAAACGCCATCAATCCCGCTGCTGCCTTGAAACACAATAAAAGATACACCGGCAAGTCCTAATACAATGCCTATGACACGAATGCCTGTTAGAACATTTCCCAAAAAAATGACAGCCAAAATAGCTGTTAACAGTGGGCCAAGTCCAAGGATCAATCCTCCATTCGTAGCAGTGGTCTGTGTAAGACCAGTCGATAAAAAATACTGGTGGGCAACCACATTAAATAACCCTCCAAAAAAGACATAAGGGAATTCCTTTTTTGTAAGCATTCGAACTTTCTTAATCGAAAAAAGAATAAGGAATACAGTAATCCCAGAAACAAAAATACGGAGTGCTGTCATTGTTACAGGCATGAAATTTTCGACTAACATTTTAGTTGCTGTGACATTGAATCCCCATGCAACCATAACAAAAAACAAAATAAAATAGGTCTGCTGTTTTTTCAATCGAGTCACTTCTTTCATCAATCACATTTGCTTACATTGCTTGCTTTTCTTTTACCATACTTGTTCGATTAAAATAACGATCCATCATCAACCCATAAATGGATGCCAATACTTGCTGAAAGAGCATGCCAATAACGACCGGAACAGCGACCTGAGGAGGAAAGTAGGAAACAGCAATAACAGCCCCTGCACTTATATTCCTCATCCCACCGGTAAAAGTTAAAGCAATGACTGTTTCTTTATCACACTTACACCATTTTCCTATGAAAAAGGAAAATAAATAACCAGTAAAGGCAATGCAAAAAACAGTTATAGTTATAATGACTAGTTTTATATTCACTTCCTGCAAATACGGAGCAACCACAGCCCCGTTTAAAATAACTACTAGACCCATACCAATTTTCGAAAATGGAGCTAACCGAGGACTCCACACATCCTTTACCTTCCCCTTTGTCCATTGATTCAAGAACATGCCTAGCATTGATGGAAGAACAATCATGCCAATTAAGCCTTTCATCATGCTGAATACATCCATTTCTATTTTTTCACCGACTAAAATAGATAAAGTAAATGGCACGATAAATGGAGATAGGAATGTATCAATTAAAATAATGGCTAGAGTAAAAGGAATATTTCCTCTGTAAATCGATACCCATATAAAGCTTGAAATTCCAGTAGGTATTGCCATTGCTAAAATAAAGCCAGTAATTGTATATAAATCCCCGCTAAATACAATATGCCCTACTCCCCAAGCCCAGGCAGGCATCAATATATGTAAAATAAACAGAACTAAGAACAAGGAGAATGGATGATTCAATGTTTGTTTCAACGAAGAAAAATTGGAACTAAGACTGCCTGCAAAAGTCATAAATGCAAAAATCCATGGAATTAAAAAAGAATAGTCTTTAAAAATACCAGCTAGCAAAACACCTATTACAACACTGGTTGGCGTGATTAACGGCATCATTCTTTCTAGTTGTTTGTTCAGTTTTTGTAACAAGATTTATTCTCCTCATCACTTAACAATTTTTATTAGAAGAAAACGATTCTTCCTTTTTTCGGAGAAACCGTTTTCTTACACAAAAATCAATGATTATAATACTTCTACTGCTTTAACATAATGCTCATACCACTTTTGCCATTCTTCGTTTCTGGAATGGATTGTTTTCCCATCGAGCAGTTTCTCGATTACATCTAAACATACATGCCAGCCGGCAAGGTCTCTTGGGGTATGATCCGTGAGTTTATTGATTTTTTCAATTAGGACTAAATTACAGCCTTCAGATTCTTTTGACAATTCAAAGCGGATGATGTCCTCACCCCATGTGTATTCTATAACAGCCTCTTCTGTTAACTCGAGAATTTCCATTTCTTCAAACGTGCCATCACCCATATCAAACTTGATATATCCACCTTTACGGAGTTCATTTACTTTTAACTCAGTAAACCAAGCAGCTAATTTTTCATTTTCAGTTAGCATCGCCCAGACTTGTTCAACTCCATGGTTGAGATGACGTTCAAATATTGCACGATAACCGCCTTCAACACTTTCTAAAACTGCGAGCATATGTAAATACCTCCAAACGATAATAGAACAGCCCTACTTTATTCATTTAGTAGGGCTGACTTTTTTTATATTATACCATTACTTTACAAATATCATTTGTAAATTCAACTGGATCCTGAATAGGCAAGCCTTCAATAAGGAGTGCTTGATTATAAAGCAAATTTGTATACAAGCTCAGTTTTTCTTTATCTTGTTCAAATGCTTCTTTCAATGACTTAAATACATCATGATTTAAATTAATTTCTAATACTTTATCTGCCTTTACATTTGGATTGTCAGGCATCATATTTAATACTTTTTCCATTTCAATCGTCACTTCCCCGTCTGCTGTTAAGCAAACAGGATGGGACTTCAACCGTTTTGAGGCTCTTACTTCTTTGACTTTTCCTGATAAAATGTCTTTCATTGCACTAAAGAGCTCTTTATTTTCCTCTTTCTGCTCGTCATTGTTTTTATCATTTTCATCTGTTTCAATGCCTAAATCACCACTAGAAACAGATTTAAATTCCTTCTCTTTATAAGTCATCAGCATTTTGATCGCAAACTCATCAATATCTTCTGTAAAGTATAAAATTTCATAGCCTTTTTCAGCAACAATCTCTGTCTGTGGTAGCTTATCAATTCTTTCAACTGAATCGCCTGAAGCGTAGTAAATATATTTTTGATCCTCTGGCATTCTTGAGACATATTCATCGAGTGTAACCATTTTCTTTTCTTTTGAAGAATAGAACATTAATAAATCCTGCAGCATCTCTTTATTGCTGCCGAAATCACTGTATACGCCAAATTTCAACTGGCGACCAAAGGATTTATAAAACTCATCATATTTTTCACGATTATTTTTTAGTAGGCTTTGAAGCTCGCTTTTGATTTTCTTGCTGATATTTTTTGCTATTAGCTTTAACTGGCGATCATGCTGAAGAATTTCCCTTGAAATGTTGAGAGACAGGTCTTCAGAATCGACCATCCCTTTAACAAAACTGAAATAATCAGGAAGTAAATCTGCGCACTTGTTCATAATTAAAACACCATTTGAATAAAGCTCCAATCCTTTTTCAAATTCCTTAGAATAATAGTCGAAAGGAATTTTCTCAGGAATGAATAGGATCGCATTGTAGCGAATCGTTCCATCTACACTTACATGAATATGCTTTAATGGCTTATCAAAGCCATAACGCTTTTCCATGTAGAATGTCTCATAATCTTCATCCGTCAGCTCGCTTTTATTTTTCCGCCAAATTGGAACCATACTGTTAATTGTTTGTTCTTCCACATACTCTTCAAATTCATTATCACTGCCTTCTTTCGGACGGCTGCTGCTCATATCCATCTTAATCGGGTAGCGAATGAAATCAGAGTATTTTTTGATGGTAGACTTTAATGAATACGATTCTAAATACTCATCATAATTATCATCTTCTGTGTTCTCTTTTATTTTTAAAATGATCTCTGTTCCTACAGAATCCTTTTGAACGGGCTCGATTGAATAGCCATCCGTTCCTTCAGATTCCCATTTGTAAGCTTCATCACTTCCTTGAGCTTTACTGATAACAGTTACGACATCCGCAACCATGAATGCTGCATAAAAACCAACACCAAATTGACCAATAATATCGTGTCCATCCTTGATTTCATTCTCAGTTTTAAATGCTAAGGAGCCACTCTTCGCAATGACACCGAGATTGTTTTCCAGCTCCTCTTTCGTCATTCCAATCCCCGTATCAATAATTTTCAATGTTCGTGTTTCTTTATCAGGAACTACCTTTATGTAGTAGCTATCCTTTTCAAAGGTTAACTGCTCGTCTGTTAGTGCCTTATAATAAATTTTATCAATTGCATCACTTGCATTTGAAATCAATTCGCGTAAAAACACTTCTTTTTGAGAATAGATAGAGTTGATCATCATTTCTAATAATCTTTTAGATTCAGCTTGAAATTGCTTTTTTTCCATATTAAACGCTCCTTTCAGTCATTTCACCATTTTAGCACTCTAGCAGTCAGAGTGCTAAAACCTATCATCTATTAAATAACATATCCTATTTTTTGAGTCAATATATGTACTTCATTTTTTTCACAACGCTTTTACCATGCCACCATCAATTAGGATAGAGCTGCCAGTAATATAGGTGTTAACATCAGAGGCAAGGAAGGTAACTACATTGGCAAATTCCTCTGGTGTTCCGTATCTTCCAAGCGGAATTGCGCTGATTGCTTCTCCAACGATCACTTCCTTAGATACATTACGATTATTTGCATTTAATTGATCTAAATAGTCTACTCGATCAGTAGCAATTCTGCCAGGAGCCACTGTATTAATGAGAATATTGTATGGACCGAGCTCCTCTGCTAAAGTCTTTGTCATCCCTACAATCCCTAAACGAAACGTATTCGACAGGATCAGTCCAGTGATAGGCTGTTTAATCGAGGTAGAGGCAATATTAATAATTTTGCCGCCACTTTTCTTTAAATCAGGCAGTACTTCACGAATCATTCGGACATAGCTGAATAAATTTAACTGAAAGGCATTTTCCCATTCCTCATCAGATAATTGTTCAAAAGTCCCTCCTGGCGGTCCGCCTGCATTATTAACAAGAATATCAATTTTCCCGAAGACTTCCCTTGTTTTTTCCACAAGCGTTTTAATATCCTCTGGCTTTGTAATGTCAGCAACATGGAATTTCACTTCACAATGATGTTCTTCACGCAATTCAGCTTGGACCGATTGCAGTTTTTCTAAGTTACGGCTCGTAATCATAACTTGAGCCCCTTCCTTGGCAAGCTGTGTCGCAATTGCTTTTCCTAGACCTTGGCTTGAGGCAACAACAAGTGCAACTTTTCCGTTAAGATTTAAATCCATTGAACACTCCTCCTCATGTTCCTTAGGCTTTTTCCAAACAGCAGCATAGTTCTTCTTATACTTTTACAAAATAAACCAGACTTCTGTTATCAGTTTAAGACAATAAGGAAAAAAAGCAAATTTAAATATAAAAATAGTGCTCGTCCAAACATAATTTAGTTTGAATAAGCACCTCTACTAAAAATCCTATTTTGGCTCAAGCGAATCTCGATAAAGCCCCTTCTTCAACAAATTCATTTCGATCAAATACGTATTCATTGCTTCTTCAATCGGAAGATCCCGAGCAAATTTATCGACAAAGCTCCGGAATGTAACTGCTGCAATGATTTGGAAAACATAAAACAATTCATTTTCATCTGATATGTTTAATACATTTTTATCAATGAATGAACTGAATTTCTCGAAGTTTTCATTTCTCTCATTCGAGCTAAAGCTTCTTGAAAAAGTACTTTCGATTCGATGAGTCATATTCAAAAATGTATTCTTTAAGAAATTAAAATTTTCTTCTTCAGAGATGATTACTCGGAAAAAATCAATCATTGTTTCGAATATATCTCCATTATTACTGCTTAATAAGTGTATAAAAATATACTTATGCTCTTTCGTCAGTTCATTTAATAAAAAGAAAAACGCGTCTTCCTTGTCTTCGAAATATTGATAAAAGCTGCCTCGTGGGATACCAGCTTCTTTAATAATATTCGTAATCGAAGCATCATATAAGGGCACCCTTGAAAATTCCTTTTTTGCTGCTTGGATTAATGTTTCCTTCTTATCTTCAGGTAAGTTAAAAAATGTAATTTTTGGCAATTTGCTCGCTTCCTATTCTACTAATTATTCAACTAAATTTGCTCTTTTCATAATCGGTAATAAAAAGTCTTTAGGGAGACGGAATCTTTCATTATTGATTGATACTTCATTCAAGTCTTCTTCATGATTTATAAGTTCCTTGATTTTATTCATTTCTTTATGAATACTCTCCATTTTTTTATCCAATTGTGTGGCAGTCATTGCTGCTTCACGCAGATCATCTTTAATCGTTTGAGGGACTTCTTTATTATACTTGTAGTAAATTTTATGTTCCAAGCTTGCCCAGAAATCCATGGCGATGGTACGGATTTGAATTTCTACATTGATATGATCCTCTCTATCGGACATAAAAATCGGGATTTGTAGGATTAAATGAAGACTTTGATATCCATTCGGTTTAGGATTTTTTATATAATCCTTGCAATCAATATCTGTTATATCTTTTTGATTCTGGAGCATCTTACTGATTTCATAAATATCAGAAATGAAAGAACAGGTGATACGAATGGCCGCAATGTCTTTTATATTTTTTCTAATAGATGGCAAGGAAAGCTCATACCCTTTTCTCTGAATCTTCTTTAAAATACTCTCAGGAGATTTAATCCTAGATTTCACATGTTCAATCGGATTATAGTCATGAATATATTGGAATTCTTGTTTTAAAATATCTATCTTCGTATTCATTTCGTCTAATGCAAACTTGTATGACATCATGAAACGAATGAGTTCTGTTTTTAATAACTTTAATTGCGTTAAATTGCTAGGTGTTTTGTCTTCCATCTTTTTCTCCTTTTTTATGTGGTTAACGCCCGTTAGCAGTAATTGGTTTTTGAATAATTGCTGGTCTTTTACATAATGAGGCATTGACACCTTTTGATTTTAACTCATTGATGAGCTTCTTTAATTTTTCAATATCCATTGTTTTCTTCACTCCAATATGACAACTTGTCATCCTATACATTTATCCTAAACGACACTTTGTCATATGTCAATATTTTTCATGACACCGTGTCATTTATGACTATGGCTTGCTTTTTTTCTTTCTTAGGCTCATGACGCACCTTCTTGTTACCGTGTACTCACTTTTTCTGCTTTCAGGGGTACATGACACACACTCTTGTTACCATGAACTCACTTTTTCTGTTTTCAGGGGCACATGACACACACTCTTGTTACCGTGAACTCACTTTTTCTGCTTTCAGGGGCACATGACACACATTCTTGTTACCGTGAACTCACTTTTCCTGCTTTCAGGGGTACATGACACACCTTCTTGTTACCGTGTACTCACTTTTTCTGCTTTCAGGGGTACATGACACACACTCTTGTTACCATGAACTCACTTTTTCTACTTTCAGGGGTACATGACACACCTTCTTGTTACCGTGTACTCACTTTTTCTGCTTTCAGGGGTACATGACACACACTCTTGTTACCATGAACTCACTTTTTCTACTTTCAGGGGTACATGAAGCTTTCTCTTACCTGAGTCTAATAATAGAAAAAACCCTACTACACAAATAAATGCATAGTAAGGTTTCTAACTTATTCTTTATCAAATTCAATCGTACTTCTAACCGTATCGATCGGGCGAACTAATCTTTCAATTTGCTCTCGCTTATGTTCAAGGAATGGAGGCAGTGATAGCTTCTCTCCCAATGTTTCGTACGGTTCATCTCCCATAAAACCCGGACCGTCTGTAGCAAATTCAAAAAGAATTTGTGGAGCCACTCTTGCATAAAGGGATGCGAAAAAGAAACGATCAACGAAGCCAGATGTATGGAATCCGAAGGTCCCCATTCGTTCAATCCATTCTTCCAAAACAGAGCGGTCTTCAACCCGGAATGCAGCGTGATGCACTGTTCCAAACCCTTGTCTTGCTTGTGGGAGAATGGTATTGTATTCGACAATAACCTGTGCACCGTTGCCTCCTTCTCCAACCTCGAACAAATGAAACGATTCTTCTTGGTCAATTTCTTTAAATAATAACACCTTTTCCATCATTTCTTTAAAGTGATCAAAGTTTGCTACGCGAACAAAAATCGGTCCTAAGCCTGTGATTGCATATTGGAGCGGAATCGGACCTTTTTGCCATGGGGTACCAGCTTCAACCCCTACATTTTTTTCATCGGAGATTAACTGATAGTGCTGGTCATCAAAATCTGCAAACGAAAGGGTCTTCTTGCCAAATTGTTCTTTTATTCCGGTATGCTTCACTTCTAGACGATCAAAGCGCTTGACCCAATACTCTAATGCTGCATCACTTGGAACTCGGAATGACGTTTTGGAAATTTCATTCGTTCCGTGTACACCCTTCGGAATCCCGGGAAAGTCGAAGAAGGTCATATCTGTACCAGCACTGCCTTTATCATCCGCAAAAAATAAATGATAGGTCTGAATATCATCCTGGTTGACTGTTTTCTTTACTAAACGCATCCCTAATACATAGGTGAAAAATTCATAGTTTTTCTCTGCACTACTTGTAATAGCTGTTACATGATGTATTCCCTTTAATCCATTCATTTATAATTCCTCCATTTATATAAAATACACTTAATTAATATATTTTTAATTCGAGATAAATATAACATGAAATAAATTCAATGTAAAGTTCTATCCTATTATTCCCTTTCCTTTCACTTATAGCACTTAACAAGATTTTCCTTTACAATTAATTTAGGTAATAAAAAAAAGTGTGGTGTTTAAAATGTTTAAATTGTTATTAATTGAAGATGATCGTACATTATTTAATGAAGTAAAAGAAAGATTAACGGGTTGGTCATACGATGTATACGGTATTCAAGATTTTAGTAAGGTGATTCAAGAATTTACTGCAGTGGATCCCGATTTAGTCATTATCGATATTCAATTGCCGAAATTCGATGGATTTCACTGGTGCCGTAACATTCGAACACATTCAAATGTTCCGATTATTTTTCTATCGTCACGTGATCATCCAACTGATATGGTGATGTCCATGCAGCTGGGTGCTGATGATTTTATACAGAAGCCTTTTCATTTTGATGTACTCGTTGCCAAAATACAGGCCATTCTCCGTCGTGTCTATAATTACAATACGACAGCGAATAAATTAAAAACCTGGTATGATGCGAAGATCGATTTTGAAAAAAATACGGTTACTAATGAAGCTGGGACTGTAGAATTAACAAAGAATGAAATCTTTATATTAAAATTGCTTATTGATAGAAAAAATCAAATTGTAAGCCGTGAGGAACTCATTACAAGCCTTTGGGATGATGAACGCTTTATTAGCGATAATACGTTAACAGTTAATGTCAATCGTCTACGAAAAAAACTAGATGAAATTGGATTAGGCTGTTATATAGAAACGAAGGTCGGACAAGGGTATATAGCGATTGAAGAGGACTATCCCCATGATTAGAACCTATCTCAAAGAAAGACGCAGCTGGATTCTGTTTTTTATTACAATCCAATTGCTCTCGCTCATCATCGGATATATAGATTCGGCAGGTTCATTCCGATCTGTCCAGTATTATGTTTTTCTATCAACAATTATTTTTATTGTATTTATCACTGTGCGTTATCATAAAGAATCTCGCTTTTATTTAAGCTTGGAAGAACGTGACAATGACTTCGATGTTTCTAGCATTCCAGAACCAGAAAGCCCTTTTGAATGGATCATCGAAAATAGCATCACAAATCAAGTAATGAGGCTAAAAAATGAATCAGAACAAAATCTGCTGTTGCTAGAGCAAGAAAAGGATGACCTGCTTTCATGGATACATGAGGTGAAAACACCGTTGACTGCAATAAATTTAATGATTGATCGTATAGATGATAAAATGCTGAAATCTCAGATGACTTACGAATGGCTTCGGATTCATCTTTTACTTGATCAGCAGCTTCATCAAAAACGGATTCCCTTTATTAAAAATGATTTATATATCGAACATACAAATTTGGAACACTTGATTTTCAAGGAAATCAAAACATTACAATCCTGGTGTATGCAAAAAGGCATTGGCTTTGACATTGATCTAGAAGTAGAAGAGGTGCTTAGTGATGCGAAGTGGCTTAGTTTCATTATTCGTCAGCTGTTAACAAATGCAGTGAAATATAGTGACTCGTCCGATATTATCATTAAAAGCTATCAGCGGGATGAGCAAACCATGCTTGATGTAAGAGACTTTGGTCGAGGCATCGAGCAAAAGGACCTTTCGCGTATTTTTGATAAAGGATTTACCTCAACAACCAATCATCAAGATACTTCCGCTACAGGTATGGGACTATATTTGTCCAAAAAAGCGGCAGAATCTTTGAAAGTCCACATCGATGTCCAATCGAAGCTTAGTTCAGGAACGACCTTCACGCTCATTTTTCCGAAAAAAAATGAATTTGTAAACATAACAGGCATGTGACAAAATTGTCACATGCTATTATTATTTGTTCGGACAATCGAAGGAATAGCAAAATGGAGAACTCTATAATAAAAATAGAATTTCACTATTAAAGGAGAAGACAATGAATATCTTAGAAGCTAGTAAGATCCATAAAAGCTATGGCAATAAATTTAACAAACAAGAGGTTTTAAAGGGCATAGATGTAAAAATAGACAAAGGAGAATTTGTCAGTATTATGGGAGCATCCGGCTCAGGAAAAACTACCTTGCTAAATGTACTATCCTCCATTGATAAAGCAAGCACAGGTTCAATCACGATTGAAGGAAAAGAAATGACAAGCATGAAGGAAAAACAGCTTGCTATATTTCGGAAACATTACTTAGGCTTTATCTTCCAAGATTATAATTTGCTTGATACGCTAACGGTAAAAGAAAATATTTTATTGCCGTTATCTATTCGAAAAATATCCAAGAAAGAAGCAGATAAAAAATTTAATGAGGTTGCGGCAGATTTAGGTATTTTAGAGTTAAAAAATAAGTATCCTAACGAAATATCTGGCGGACAAAAGCAGCGCACTTCAGCAGCAAGAGCCTTTATCCATGAGCCAAGCATCATTTTTGCCGACGAACCAACTGGCGCACTTGACTCTAAATCTGCGTCTGATTTATTAAATAAATTAAGTGAATTGAACAAGAAAAGACAAGCAACCATTATAATGGTTACTCACGACCCAGTTGCAGCAAGCTACTGCAATCGCGTGATTTTTATTAAGGACGGGCAAATCTATACTCAATTAAATAAAGGCGAAGAAACAAGGCAAACCTTCTTTAATGACATCATGAAAACGCAAGCGATACTAGGCGGGGTGCAAAATGAGCATTAATCATCTGATCATCCGCAATCTGAAGAAAAATCTAAAGAACTATTATCTTTACGTTTTCGCCCTCATCTTTAGTGTTGCTTTGTATTTCGCATTTGTCACATTACAATATGATCCATCCATGAATGAAACAAAGGGAACAGTGAAGGGAGCGGCTTCCATTCGTGCTGCAACGGTCTTGCTTATTGGAATTGTGTCAATCTTCCTTTTATATGCCAATAATATCTTTATTAAAAGACGCAGTAAAGAAGTTGGGTTATTTCAATTAATCGGGATGACAAAGGGAAAAATCTTCCGCATTCTTACTTTAGAAAACCTGTTTCTATATTTTGGTTCATTAATTGTCGGAATCCTGTTAGGTTTCTCTGTATCAAAATTAATCATTATGATTTTGTTAAAAATTACAGGCATTGAAGGCATTGCCTCCCTTCAATTTTCTTTAAAGGCACTTATCCAGACAATTATCGTATTTGGTGCTATTTACCTATTAATCATGCTTATGAACTATTTGTTTATTAAAAGACAAACTATTCTTTCTTTATTCAGGGTAACCTCAAAAACAGAAGGAAAAGTGAAGAAACTGTCAATTTTTGAAATCTTCATTGGTATAGTGGGAATTGCTTTAATTATCATGGGCTATTATGTTTCCTCTAAGCTTTTTGGCGGAGATTTTACAACGATGATTGAGCTGCTGCTTGCTATGCTCTTTATACTTGGATCCGTAATTATTGGAACGTATTTATTTTATAAAGGGTCTGTCAGTTTTATTTTTAATCTCATTCGAAAAAAGAAAGACGGCTATTTGAATATAAATGAAGTATTGTCTCTTTCAACCATTATGTTCAGAATGAGATCAAATGCATTGTTACTAACTATTATTACAACAGTATCAGCACTTGCTATTGGTTTACTTTCTCTAAGTTTTATTTCTTATTACTCTGCTGAAAAAAGTGCTGAGAACAATGTTCCCGCTCATTTTACCTTAACAGACAATGAAGATTCAGAACAATTTAAAAAGGCGTTAGATGAAAATCATATGAAGTATACCGAGAAAAAAATTAACGTCCTTCAGATTGAAGCAAATATAAAGGAAATCGCCGATTTTAACCTAAATGGAATGAATTTTGATCCAAATGTTATGCAGATTCCTGTTGTTAGTGATAATGAAATCGAAGGGTTAGATTTATCTTCAAACGAAACTCTTTTTACTGGCTATAATGATTTACTCCAAAAATTCATGACACTTAAAGACTCTGGCGAAATTAGCCTGTTAGGAAAGTCGGAAAATATTTCACAAAAATATTTAGGTTTGAATAAGGATTTCATCATTCCTTATTATTTCACTGGCGGTGGCTTGCCCGTGGCAATAGTGGATGAATCCATATTCGAACGATTGAAAAAAGATTTAAATCCAGAAATCCAAATGGAATCCAATATATATATCGGTATTGATCTTAATGACGATGAAAACCTTGAAAAAGCGAATAAGCTATTTCAAGAATTTACTTTCACTGGCCGAAATGATTCCCAATTAGAAATGAGCACAAATCAAAAAATTAATATGGGACTCATCATGTTCATTGTTGGATTTTTAGGGTTAACTTTCTTGATAACATCTGGTTGTATTCTCTATTTCAAGCAAATGGATGAAAGTGAAGATGAGAAACCAAATTATACGATCTTAAGAAAGCTTGGATTTACTCGGGGAGACCTCTTAAAAGGAATTCAAGCAAAACAATTCTTTAATTTTGGGATTCCCCTTGTCATAGGACTTCTGCACAGCTATTTTGCTGTTCAATCAGGATGGTTTCTATTTGGCTCCGAAGTATGGACACCAATGATCATTGTTATGGTTCTTTACACAGCTTTGTATTCCATATTTGGAGTCCTATCTGTTCTATATTCTAAGAAAGTAATTAAAGATGCATTGTAATTTATTAATAAATTACAAAAGCGCTTGTTCTCTCTAAATAAAAAATAGGGAGACAAGCGCTTTTTCTATATTAACTTATTTATTTATAAATCGATTCATCCGTTTGACTGCTTCCTGCAGCTGCTCCATGGATGTCGCATAAGAACAGCGGATATGCCCTTCCCCGCTTACACCGAAGACATTTCCTGGGACAACAGCTACACTCTCTTCAAGTAACAGCCTTTCAGCAAACTCTTCAGAGCTAAGTCCTGTAGATTCTATCGAAGGAAATGCATAAAAAGCTCCACCAGGCGTATGGCATGTTAAACCCATATCATTGAATGACTGAACAATATAGTTACGTCGTCTGCGATAGCTTTTCACCATTTCTTCAACATCTGAACGACCATTTTTCAGTGCTTCAATCGCTGCAAATTGGGCCATTGTTGGTGCACACATAATCGCATATTGATGAATTTTCAGCATGGCTTGTGTAATCTCTTCTGGTGCACAGACAAATCCAAGACGCCAGCCTGTCATCGCAAATCCTTTAGAAAAACCAGAAATTAATATCGTTCTTTCTCTCATCCCTTTGATCAATGCCAGACTTGTATATTCCTCATCATAAACAAGCTCCGCGTAGATTTCATCAGCAATGACAAGTAAGTCGTATTTAACCGCTATCTCTGCAATTTCTTCAAGTTCCTTTTTATTCAGCATCGATCCAGTTGGATTATTGGGCGAACAGAGCAAGATGGCTTTCGTCTTTTCAGTTATTACTTCTTCTAATTGAGAGGGCAATATTTTGAAATCATTCTCTTTCAAAGCCTGTACATGAACTGGGACACCACCCGCCATGTCAACCATCGGTGAATATGAGACAAAACATGGTTCAATAATAATAACCTCATCGCCAGGATCTAGAATGGTTCGCATTGCAATGTCAATTGCCTGACTGGCACCGACTGTAACAATAATTTCTGAACTTGGAGAATACATTACATTAAATTGCTTTTTCATATAGCCAGAAATTTCTTTCCTCAGCTCCAGCAATCCCGCATTTGCCGAATACGATGTATAGCCTTGCTCAATGGAGAGAATAGCTGCCTCCCTTACCGTCCAAGGTGTGACAAAGTCCGGCTCACCGACGCCTAAGGAAACGACACCTTTCATACCGGCAGCTAAATCAAAGAACCGGCGAATGCCTGAAGGTTTTAATGCTTGAGCTTTTTTGGATAAATAGTTTTTCTTCATTATGGTGACACCACAATTCGTTTGTCATCATCGCCTGACTCAAAAATGGTGCCATCATGCTTATATTTTTTCAATATAAAATGAGTAGTTGTTGAGATAACAGAGTCAAGGGTTGATAGCTTCTGCGAAACAAAATGGGCAACCTCATTCATGGATTTCCCTTCAATTTCAACGGATAGATCATAAGCACCTGACATTAAATATACAGACTTTACTTCTTTATAGCGGTAAATTCTTTCAGCTATTTCATCAAAGCCTACGCCACGCTTAGGTGTTACTTTTACATCAATCATAGCGGTTAGGCCTGAATGGTCTTCTACTTTCCCCCAATCTATCACTGACGTGTATTTTACTATTACCTTTTGTTCTTCCAGTTTTTTGATGATCTCTTTTGTTTCAGGCATGCTTAATTGGACCATTTTTGCAAGATCATCCGTATGTATTCGCGCATCTTTTTCCAAAATCTCTACAATTTCCAATTCCTTATGTGTCAGCTTCATCGAAGAACCTCCATATGTCTTAAAAATACGTCTTATTATATCAAATACGCGTGGATTAGAATAGAATCCATTCGATAGAATAACCTTTCTTTTTTAACAGTATCTTCATTTTTGGAAGAGATATGAATATAGCTATATCCCGTAAGAGGTTAGGCCGTATAGATATAAAATTTGATTCCTATAGTGTAGAAATAATAGAAGCATACATCTTTTTTCAGCATTGGTTATATCTTCCCAATAAAAAATAGCGCTTTTCCCCTTATCAAATACCAGGGGACAAGCGCTTATAAAATACTTAAATAAACATTTAGTTTTCAAACAAACTCAAATACTCGCCATAACCCTCTTCCTCTAATTTATCTTTCGAAACAAATCGAAGTGCCGCAGAGTTAATGCAATACCGATTATAAAAAGGACCTGGACCATCATCAAAGACATGTCCTAAGTGAGAGTCTGATGTTTTTGAACGAACTTCGATACGGCGCATGCCATGTGAAGTATCCATTTTCTCTTCGATTTCTGAACTGCGCAGTGACTTTGTGAAGCTTGGCCACCCACAGCCAGCATCATATTTATCCTTCGAACTAAATAATGGCTCGCCCGAGATAATATCAACATATATTCCCTCTTCTGTAAGATTCCAAAATTCATTCCGAAATGGAGGCTCTGTTGCATTATTTCTTGTCACTTCATACTGGATCTCAGTTAATTCTTTCCTCAACTGTGCATCACTTTTCGACTTTTTCCAGTTTTCACGTATGAAGGGTGCCCTTCCAGAACCCTCTTTATATAGATTGTAGTGGAAAGCATTCTTTTTATAATAATGCTGATGCTTTTCTTCCGCTCTGTAAAATGGAGTAGCTGGCAATATTTCCGTAACAATCGGCTTCAAGAAACGTCCGCTTGCTGCAAGCTCATCTTTTGAAGCTTCGGCCATAACTTTTTGTTCTTCATTATGGTAAAATATTGCTGTTCGATAGGATAGACCGCGATCATTAAATTGTCCACCTGCATCTGTTGGGTCAATTTGCTGCCAAAAAAGCTCAAGCAGCTTCTTGTAAGGGAAAATCGTTGGATCAAATGTTATCTGGACTGCTTCATAATGACCCGTTGTATCTGAACAAACCTCTTCATATGTAGGATTTTCAGTATGCCCGCCTGTATAGCCAGAAACCACTTCTTTAATCCCTGGCTGTTCATCGAAAGGTGCTACCATACACCAAAAACAGCCACCTGCAAATGTTGCTTTTTCATAATGATTAGACATTGATACTTTCACTCCTTCATTTTAAAAGTACTATATTATTACTTTAAGTGTATATTCTAAGATTACCACTATATTTAAAAGAAAAACACTGATGAAGCTGTTTACTCTTTATAAATCATTTTCCTTGTCATCCCTCCATCAACCACAAGATTCACACCAGTTACAAAATCATTTTCCACTGATGTTAAATAAAAGCAAGCTCTAGCTATATCCTCTGGCTTGCCAACACGCATAGATGGATGTTGCTCATGGTCAATTTTTCTTAAGTTATTATAATTACCTGTTTCTATCCATCCTGGAGATATGGCGTTAACGATAATTTTGTCATTACTTAATGAAACAGCCATCGCATGTGTTAATGCAACAATCCCCCCTTTCGAAGCTGCATACGCTTCCGAATTCGGTTCTGACATGAGAGCACGCGTGGAAGCAAGATTGACAATCGCTCCGCCATTTTTATTTTCTTTCATATACTTCGCTGCCTCTCTTGAACAAAGAAATACACTGCGAAGATTTGTATGTAAAATATTATCCCACTCATCAGCTGATAATTCATACAGCGATTTCCATTTTGAAATGCCAGCATTATTTATAAGGATATCAATTTGCCCATACTCCGCCTTCGTTGTTTTCATTAAATGCATGATTTCTTCTTCTTTCCGAACGTCGGTCTGAATATAAAGGGCATTCCCTTTATCGTTATTAATATCTGACTCAATTTGTTTTCCAGCTTTCTCATCTATATCAGCAACGACAATTTTAGCTCCTTTTTCAGCATAAGCAGCAGCTAGTACTTTTCCAATGCCATTAGATGCACCGGTAATTACAACGACTCTATTTCTGAAATCCATTCCCGCGACCCCTTTATCATTAATATTTATCTTTACATTATTGCATTTTTAATGCAAAAAAGAAAAAAACACCCATTGGATTAATGAGTGCTTCGTTAGATCGATTATTCGATTACTTTAATATCTGACATACGAACCAGCTCTACATTATAAAGATGTTTGACATCTTTGATTTCTACGAAACCGGATTCATATATATGAACAATGATATAAATATCTTCATTATATTTCACCTTATTGCCTAAGGACACCAAATCATCCCCCACCTTTATAAAGGTTGCCCAATACCAGGGTTGTATGAATAATTCATTACGATCTCAAACATCTTTTAGCTGATATTCTTTCTTTTTAAAAATGTCAATATCCAAAGCAAATACATGCTTTGGATATTGATCTAACAAAATATTAATGTTCGAACGGTAGTGTGACATCTCCTCCAGCTGCGCTTACTGTTGGAACGGATACTCCAACTTGTGAATATAAAATTCCTGCTAATAATAGAATTGCTACTACTTTTTTCATTTTTTCATCACCCTATCCTTATATTTATAATTGTATTCTAAAAGAATTCATATTTTGTTGCGTTCTCGATTCTAGGCTGTTAAAAGGGGTATGATATAATAATAGTTGGAAATAATAGTTTTTTCTAAAATAATATAAAATTTTTTATATAATGGTGAGAAAATGATAGTTTTAAATGCTAAAGCTCTAGGCGAAGAAATTAAAAGATTGAGAAAATCAAATAATCTTTCACAGGCTCAGCTTGCAGAAGGGATTTGCACGCAAGCAACTATCAGTGGCATTGAAGCTGGAAGGGGATATCCAAGCGTAGATATACTATACATACTCTCGATTCGATTAAAGGTAAGCTTGGATTATTTTTATAAAATATTATTGAATGATGCGCAAGGCTACATACAAGACACTGAACGGATGCTTGAAGAATTAATGAAAAAAAAAGACTACAATGAAACATTTGAAATTACCTCAAATGAACTAAAACAATCTACTAGGAATTTAGGATACAAATTCGATCAATTAATTAAATGGGTACATATCATTTCTAGTTACTATTTACAAAAATTAAACTGGAAAAAAGCGGTAATTATGCTTGAAGACTTATTAGACAGCAATCATCCCCTTTTTGGGCAAGACTTTATAGATTTCAAAATCCAAAACAGCCTGGCAATTATTTATGCAGAAAATAGTATGTTTCAAAAAAGTCTGCAGCAATATAATACCATACTATCCTATCATGATTTTCTTAAACAGCATCATCGATTTCAAATAAAAATTCATTATAATTTAGCAAAACTATATTTTTTACAGCAGGATTATGAACATTCCCTAATCCATGCTGAATTAGGAATTAAGCTTTCTTCAGAAAATGAAGATGTATCAATGGCTGGTCAGCTTTATTACCAACAAGGCCTGTCCTTAGAAGAATTAAATGCTGATCCACAAAAAATAAGAATTGCATTTAAAACATCCATTTTCATTTTCCAATTATTAGATAGACAAGAATACATTCAAATGGTTAACAAGAAAAAGGGAGAATTTCTAGGCAGTGAGTAGTTTGGGGAAGAGGGGCAAAATAATGTCCCTCTTATTTGCGTGAACTGTTTTATTTTCCTTTTACATATGCAAAAATGATTGCCAGTATCAGTAATCCACTAATAATGAAGGTACCGAAACCTGAACTATACACAACATAAATTGAAATGTTACGGAAAGCACTCACAATTAGAAATATGAAAAGGATTGAGCATAAAATTAAAACAATTCCTTTATTTTTATTTCTATACATAGTGACCAGCTCCTTCCCAAAAGCAGAACAGCTTGATCTTTCCCTATTAACAAACTACAAAAAATTAGGCATTTTATAGAACACTATGTAAATACTATCTTGTATTATTCTTAAAACAATTATTATTTCTTTATAGGAATTCTTCCCTTAAAATTGAATAAATGAGCAAATCATCAAACTTTCCATTCGTGTATTCATATTTTCTAAGAAGCCCTTCTCTCACAAAGCCGCTTTTTTCAGCAAGTTTTTTCGATGCAATATTTTCCGGTTCAATCAGAGCCTGTATTCTCATCAGTTCCATTTCCTTAAATCCGTAAGCTAAAATAGCTTGAAAAGCTTCAGAAACAATTCCGGTTCTCCAAAACTCTCTCGCTATTTCAGCCCCAACTTCAGCGCGTGAATGCTGTTTCGTGAAGTTAAGAAATCCACAGCTTCCTATTACCTTATCATTGCCTTTTAAAGTTATACCCCAGCGTATACCGGTATTATGATCAAAAATTTTACGATACCAGTCAATCTCCTCCTCCGCATCTTTTAAGGACTCGAAAGGGGCTAACCCATAATACTTCATCACTTCTTCATCTGAGAGATAATGATAGATGTCATTAGTATCCAAATATGTGACCTCCCTTAAGACTAGGCGATCTGTATAAAGGATTGGAAACTCGTTCTTATTCTGATAGGACATGTCTTAAAACTCCTTTCTAAATCTGGGACAAGGGAATTCATCATCCTATCTAATTATAAAATAATCATTTGTATAATTGGGATAATTAAATAATTTCTCGAAAAAACAGACTACAAAATTAGCTGTAGAACTGGTTTCTTCCACTATTTGTCTGATTTGTTTTACAGTTACTTTCTTAGCCGTTTCAGATGCACCCTCACACTCAGACATCAGAGTAAAAACCCTAAAAAATCCTGGTATAATTTCTTTATCTTTTTCATCATCTTGTTGAACTCTGGTCTTTAATAAACATTGATTAGATAAAGATTCTGATGTATAGAAAAATCCTGCCTCCCATTCTTTGATAATAGGGAGGCAGGATTCTAATCTTAATTTAGGTTTCCAGGTACCGATTTTATCACTTTTCCTGAGTTCATATTAGTAACTGGTGATGTAGCAGGACGTAGAACACGCATCATTTCACCCCCTTTGTATGAGCAAAAATCTTCTAAGCAAATTTTAATTCAAACTATTTTTCCAAATAATGTTTAATACTTTTTTTATATTTCTTTTTTCATATGGACAAGGTCTATCACCGGTTCTCATTCGATACAGAGGACAATGGTTTCCCTGGCATGCAGGACGATAATAGCAAGATTGGCAGACAGAATCCGTTTCTTCCCCAGATGTTGTCCATACGGCAATTTTGTCGTAATCAAGTGTTACACTGCCATCTTCATGAATATTTCCAACCTTATTCATTTCTTCGTTAAGTGCAATTGTACATTTGTATAACTGTCCATTAGACCCAATAACTAGAGAATTTGGTTTGGCCGCGTAACAAACCGAACCTGTTGGCATGAGGGAGCCTGAAATCATTGAACTAATTCCCAATCCATTTGTAATTGCTTCATTTGTAAATTCCCAAATTTTTTTATTGGAAGTAATCTGGCTGCACACAGGGAGTTCATCATCATTTGCTCCCCCCCATCTACCAACTGGTCGAAAGAAGATGCCAAATCTTTTATCATCTGCAAATTGACCCTTCAGGAATTCAATTAATTTTGACGTTTCTTGCAAATTACTTTCATCGAAATTCACACGAATCGTCATATCAAAATCACCTGATATTTCTTTTACTTTCGTTAGATTGTCTATTATTTTGTCAAAAGTTTTCCCTCCGCCTGCTAAATATCTTCTACGATCATGAATCTTGCCAATTCCATCAATAGTGACCATCAGTTGCCGTATTTCCCAAGACAGCAATTTTTGACATACCTCTTTTGTTAAAAAATATCCGTTTGTCACAAGGTCAGAAGAATAATGAATGTTATTTTCTTTTGCAATTGTTAAAAATGAAGTAGACAGCTCTTCAATCACATCTAAAGCCAACAGTGGCTCTCCACCAAACCAACTTATATTTAAGTTCGATAAGGTTGTCGCTTTTTCTTTTACAAATGCATGTAATCCACGTATGGTTTCTCTATTCATTTTTCCCCGAGGAAATGTTTCATAGCAATAGGAACAACGAAAGTTACAAGCCTCCGTAGGTAAAAGTACTAGATGCATTAAATCTGTCCGATGCATGGATTGATGGAGAAATTGAGCTCTCCTCTTCTCATCAACCTGTACAGATACTAAGTAACCATTTGCATATAACTCTTGTTTTATTTCAGATGCTAATTCATTCGTACCTGCTCTTTTTAGAGAATTCAGTACCTCATCTTTCTCTTTTTCTGAAAAATAACAAATAGCCCCATTATAACTATTTAATAGGACGATTCCATTATCATCTGTATGAGTGATGGCATTAAACCTCGAAGGAATATATGTATTGTTGCCCTGCATTTTCAAAAACCTCTTTTCATTAACCAAACAAAGACAAAAATTTTGACGTATGTTTCATTATATAATTTCATTTGAAAATTTTCTGT
Organism: Cytobacillus solani; assembly: GCF_006704205.1. Taxonomy (NCBI): domain Bacteria; kingdom Bacillati; phylum Bacillota; class Bacilli; order Caryophanales; family Bacillaceae; genus Cytobacillus; species Cytobacillus solani. The sequence continues at coordinate 4,118,742 of NZ_CP041305.1, read as the reverse complement.
GATTTGCATCAAACCACAAAAAAAGTCCTATTCTGCTGAATAGGATTTTTTATGCTGGATAGTAAATAGTCATGCTTAATCTAGTAATTGTTTCACCCGAGTTTTGATAAGTATGTGGCCTATCTGCCTTAAATCGAATGGAATCACCATTTCTAATGGTATAATCCATATTATTTACTTGGATCATTAATTCCCCTTCAAACACAGTAATAAATTCTTCCGTACCTTCCCCGTGAGAATCCGCACTTAGAAATCCTCCTGACTCAATTTCTACTGTGTAAACCTCAAAGCGCCTTTCATCATGAAATGGGAAATAGGGATATACTCGATATTTTCCGTTATCTTCAGTTAAAACTTGTACTTCCTTTTTTGGAATGACTATAGTATCTGGCTGCGATTGATTGATGAGGGAAGTAAATGAAATCTTTAACCCATTCGCGATTTTCCAAATTGTCGTAATCGTTGGGCTTGACTCCCCTCTTTCTATCTGACCAATCATTGTCTTACTTACCCCTGTTAATTCTGAAACCTTTTCTAGACTAAATTTTTTTCTTTCTCTAAAGGCTTTTAAATTTTTGGCAAGGATTAAATGAATCTCTTCCAAATTATATCACCCTTTTCTTCTGTACAATATAACGTCCATTATGTACAATAAAAAGTAAGTCGTTATATTGATTATTTAGAACATTATAACATACAAACAAATGGAGGGTTCCAATATGCCAATATTATCTTTTTTACTTTACGTTTTTATTGCAAGTTTTACTCCGGGTCCGAATAATATCATGGCGATGTTATTTGCTAACAAATATGGATTAAAGAAGACCATTCGTTTTTGTTTAGGCGTAAGTGCAGGGTTCTTTGTTATTATGATCACTTCCAGCTACTTCAATCTTGTTCTTAAAAACATTATTCCTAAAATTGAATTTGTCATGATGATTATTGGGACGATCTATATGCTATATCTAGCTTATAAAATACTCACCAGTAAAGCGAATGAGTCAAGCGATGAAGCAGACAAAAACAACCGTTTCTTAACAGGAATGCTTTTACAATTCATTAATCCAAAAGGAATATTGTATGGTCTGACAGTCGTATCTACCTTTATCCTACCCTATCACACGTCCAATTTGAGTCTGCTCCTTTTCTCATTATTTCTAGCATTTGTAGGATTTCTAAGTACATTTACATGGAGTCTTTTTGGTTCGTTGTTTCAAAGGTTTCTTGTAAAGTATCGACGTCAATTCAATATTGTCATGGCCTTGTTATTAGTGTACTGTGCAATTTCTATACTAGTTGTTTAACATGAAATGGGTCCTGTGACCCTTTCTATTAATTTTTATTTTTCAAGTATTTTGATTTAACATATAGTATGTTACAATCTTTAACAAGCTGTCGTAGTACACAGCTAAAATAATAGAAAAAAATTATAGCAGTATATGCAAACAACTAGATAAGAGAAAGTGGGAATATCTATGCAGGAAGAAAAACTAGCTAGAGGTCTAAAAAACAGGCATGTACAGCTCATTGCAATTGGGGGAGCAATTGGTACTGGATTATTCCTAGGTGCAGGGAAATCAATTCATTTGGCTGGACCATCGATTCTATTTGCCTACATCATTACTGGAATCATCTGCTTTTTAATTATGCGTGCACTAGGCGAACTGCTGTTAAGCAATCTACAATACCATTCCTTTGTTGACTTTGTAAAAGACTATTTAGGAGATATGGCTGCATTTATTACTGGCTGGACATATTGGTTCTGCTGGATATCAATTGCAATGGCAGATTTAACAGCTGTTGGACTTTATACTCAGTTTTGGTTCCCGGAAGTGCCGCAATGGATGCCAGGCTTAATCGCTCTTGTTATCTTACTGTTTATGAATCTAGCAACTGTTAAACTTTTTGGTGAAATGGAATTCTGGTTTGCTCTAATAAAAATTATTGCTATATTAGCTTTAATTGTTATTGGGCTAATCATGATTGTAAAAGGATTTTCGACTGACTCTGGCGTATCTAGCTTTACAAATTTATGGAGCCATGGCGGAATGTTCCCTAATGGGATAAATGGGTTTATCCTCTCCTTCCAAATGGTTGTGTTTGCATTTGTCGGCATTGAGCTTGTGGGATTAACTGCTGGTGAAACAGAAGATCCGGAAAAAGTTATTCCTAAAGCCATTAATAATATCCCTATCCGAATATTAATTTTTTATGTTGGTGCTTTAATTATTATTATGAGTATTTATCCGTGGAATGCGATTAATCCAGCAGAAAGTCCTTTTGTACAAGTATTCCTTGCAATTGGGATTGCTGCGGCTGCAGGTATCGTTAACTTTGTTGTTCTAACGTCTGCTGCATCTGCGTGTAACAGTGCTATTTTTAGTACAAGCCGGATGTTATATTCGCTAGCAAAGGATAAGAATGCACCAATCCCGCTTACAAAGCTTACTTCACGGAAGGTGCCTTCTAATGCGTTATTCTTTTCCACTGTTGTCATTTTGATTGCTGTTATATTAAACTACGTCATGCCTGAAGGCGTTTTTACACTGATTACAAGTATTTCTACTGTATGTTTTCTATTTATCTGGGGTATAACGGTTATCTGTCATTTAAAATATCGCAAAACGAGACCAGACTTAGCACGAACGAGCAAATTCAGATTGCCGCTTTATCCTTTCTCAAATTATTTAATTCTTGCCTTTCTCGCCTTTGTTCTTGTAGTACTTGCTCTTGCCGAAGATACACGGGTTGCTTTATTCGTCACTCCAGTATGGTTCATCCTTCTTATTACTATTTATTTCATACGAAAAACGAGGGCGGAATCAGCAAATATATAAATAATTAAAGAGTTTTTACAGAAAACAAAAGGCAGATGCTTATTGAAGCGATCTGCCTTTTCTATATTCCCATTTTTCCAACTACTAATTCTCCACTATTTGGTTTAAACCTCATTCCAAACCCTATTTATATTTAAGGGAACATATACCCTCTCCCCACTTATCTCCCTATGAATAATTGGATTCCTAAAATAATCTTCTAACGTGCGTTTTTCCCTCTTAGTATGTCTAGCCGTTTTCACAGCACCTAATAATGTATCTAAGCTTTGATTAGAAATTTTCATATCCATTCACCTCATATTTTTAATTAGACCTTATCCATTTAAAACTAATTAAAAGGCTTACTAGGAAACAAAAGGGGGCTTTTAATTTCCTAGCAATTCTTCTTTTATTTCAGCCTATGCAGATCTAGTTGCTAGGACTACCACTTTTCCTTGATCCATTTCTCTTTCATATTGCTCCGCATCTAATGAAGAAACACCAAGTGACTTTAATTTCGACCGAAGCTCATCTCCCCTTGTTCGAAAAACATTTGCGAATGAATCAAAAAAACCTTGTTCTTCTACCCCGATATCCTTTATATTCAAAGCATTTGTAAGATCATTCGAACGGTTGTTATCATGAGCTAATAAATATATGTCTTCCTTCGTAAATCCTTGATCGATGAATTGCTGAATTTGTTCCTTTGCCTCCACGCCATTTTCTACAATGATCACATTTGCCATTTGATTTTCCTCCTTAAGTGTAAAAAATCTTTTGGCTGATTGATATATTCATCAGCATGTGGTTCTACTAGTTGTATATCCAGTTTATGAGATTTCAAAACATTTGTTTAACTTAATCTATTAAATAGATGTAGGATTTTTAGATAAATATATATGTGTGAACATGCATTTCTTTCGAAAATGTTTATTTTTTATAGAGGCGGGTACACATTAGCTATAACTATTTAAAAGGAGTGATGTAACATGGGATTTATTTGGGCATTAATAATCGGAGGAATTATTGGATGGTTAGCAGGGCTCATTCTTGGTCGTGATGTACCAGGTGGAGTGATCGGAAACATCATCGCAGGATTTATCGGAGCTTGGCTAGGATCATTCATCTTAGGGAATTGGGGACCTGTTATTGGTGGTTTTCACTTTATACCAGCACTTATAGGTGCCGTTGCTCTAGTATTCATTGTCAGCATCGTTTTAAGAAGTGTGAGACGCTCCGCTTAAAATTGCTAAAAGGGATGTCTCAGTAACATCCTAACTGGTTCTCTTCTCGAATGAAAAACTTGAATTAATATTAAAATTCAATCTACCAAATCACACAAAAAAGAGCAGGTCATCCTGCTCTTTTAGTTATTCACTAGAGTATCTTTTAATGTTTGGGCATCTTCTTTGTCTAATGTTCCTAGAGCATTCTTTTCTCTGTCCATAATCGTCGCTATTGTGCCGCCTTGATTAAACCATATATAATATTCAATTAATCTTTCTGGCATATTTTTATCATATGTGAAGAATAAAGTTGATTTCACATCTTCTTTTCGAGCCATTTCAGCCTTTACGTTCTCTTCCCATTCAACTTTTGCAAATAATTCTCTTAAAGTTACAATCTTTTCTTCCTCTGAAATTATTGTTTCAGTATCACTTTTTTCACCTGTGAATATTTGAACATCAACTCTAGTTAGCTGGTTCAAATCAAACTCTTTAAGGAAATTATTATTTGAGCATCCAATAAGAGTTATTACGGAGATAGTAAAAATAAATATATTGATAAGAATTCTTTTCATTCAAGCCCCCCTCATTTTTACTCTTTTTAATCTATTCATCATTTATCACTTAAACCCTTTAAACGAAAGCAGAGAATATCATTTATTTTGAATTTCTTATTGGTAAAGTCTAATCTCTAAGCTGTGGTGAATTTTTCTTCCCAGCTGCATCATTTACATCTTCTGAATAAAAGCGACATTATCTGACAGTCAGGATGTTGTAGTGTCTACCACTAATTAACAAATTGAGCCGCCCGGAAAGATTAATACTACCTTTTCGGGCGGCTCAATTTGTGCTATTAATAATAGCTTACAATGTAATTACACGTTATGCTTATCATGAGCTATTGTCCAACTCTATTTTAAGCTCTTTTCGTAATTTTTCAATTGCCTTTTTTTGAAGTCTTGAAACATGCATTTGAGAAATACCCAATTGCTCTCCTGTTTCTTTTTGGCTTTTATTCTCAATAAACGTGCAATGGATGATTTCCTTTTCTCTTTCTGTTAATACATGAAGTGCACTTTCAAGTAATAGTTTCCGATCCACTCTCTCAAAGCCTATATCTGACGATCCTACTACATCCAAGGTAGTTAATATGCTGCCCTCTCTCCCAGTTTCAATCGGCTGATCGACTGAAGCAGCTTGATAGCTTTTGCCCATTTCCATTGCTTCAAGTACTTCCTCTTCTGAAATACCAAGATAATAGGCGATTTCGTTAATCTTTGGTGATCGCTGATTTAGATTAGTGAGTTCGTCCACTATTGAATTTAATTTCGGCCAAATTTCTTTAATACGCCTCGGTACATGGACACTCCATGTCTTATCCCTTAAATATCGCTTAATTTCTCCGATAACGGTAGGAAATAAATAAGATTCAAATGAGCTTCCCTTTTCTACGTCATATCTTCTTATCGCAGATAGTAGCCCCAACATCCCTACCTGTACGATATCTTCATGAAAATTTCTCCCTCTGGAATATTTTCTTGCGAGGCTTGCTACAAGTGCAGTATAATGTTCTACTAATGTCGTTTGGGCTACTGAGTTTCCATTTTGAAACTCTAAAATTAGGCTCTCAATCTCTTCCTTAGACCGTCTTACCGATTGGGTTGATTGTGCCATAATTTTCACGCTCCCCATTTAGATACTTCATCATGTAGACCGTTACCCCTGAATGATTCATTACACGAACTTCATCCATGAGTGTTTCGATTAAATACAACCCTAACCCTCCCACTGCAAGCTGATCCACAGTACTTGATTCGGTATATGGGCCTAGCTCTGCTTTAATCCGGTTAAAATTGAAGCTCCTTCCGCTATCGGCTACCATCATTTCTAGCTTGTCCTTATAAATCCCAAATCCAATAACTACTTCTCCACCCTCATTATTATCATAAGCATGCTGAACACTATTCGTACATGCTTCACTAACAGCAATCTTAAGATCCTCAACATCTTCATATGTAAATCCCATGCTGCTGGCTATTCCTGACAACGTTAGTCTAACGATCCCAATATTATCAGGCTTAGCTGGTAACTTCATTTCAATATAATCCATCACTTCCATCATCGCCCTCCATCTTCAGAATTCACACAAATATCCATTATGTTTATTAAGCCTGTCATTTCGAAGAGTTTATAAAGTCTGTTAGATAACTCAATTAGCTTCAACTCTCCATTATTACTATTTAATCGCTTGAATAATCCGACAAATACACCGAGACCAGTACTATCTAAATAGGTGACTTCCTTTAGATTAATAGTCACGGTTGCGTTTTCCTTTTCAGACAAATGCCACAGTTCCTCTCTAAGCTTTGGAGCTGTAAATGCATCGATTTCTCCTTCTACAAACACCAATACTTCCTTCTCTTTATATTGTTTATTGATGTTCATCTTCATATCATCACACCTTTTAAATATTTGTTTTTTTATACCCTCGCCTATTAAAATTGAAACTCTTTTCTATTAAAAAATTTTAATACTATAAAATATTAGTATGTAGAGCAGACGAGAGATTTCAAGTTAGAAAGACTTGCACGTTTTATTGTGCAAGTCTTTTTATTCTCACATTCATTCAAATGTTCAAATCCTATTTCGGTTGGGACACTTCCTCTTTATTTTCTAACTTTTCTTTTACGTTATCCTCGGAAGTGATATTTCCATATCGGATTCCGCTTTGCTCTTGCATATCTTTATCAGTGACATGTCCATATACTTGGCTGTCCTGTTTAAGATACTCGTCTTCTTGCTTTTTTGTACCACTTTTATTCGTTTTATTTTCTTCTATCAACATATCTACAATATTAAGGTCATTCATATTCATATACTTTTCCTCCCTTTAAGTAATGAATCGTTAACATTTCTAAATCATTTAAGTCTTCTTTTCTAGCAAATACATATTTCTATCACTCTCCATCTCCTAGATTTTGAGTCGGTCAGGTTACCTAATTTATAACCTTGCTAGTGTTTTACCACTAGAAGATACATACAAAACTCTCTACCTGGGAATTTAATCTGTTTGAAATATTTGTAATCTAGTAAAAAGCCTTTGCTACTTAAAAAATGACCCCTTCTTTTTCCCTTTTAGCAGGTCTCCAGTCCATCCTTTTACTTTTAAATAAGCATAAAGAAGGAGAGTAGACGTAATAATTAAGATAATGGACAAAATATAACCGAATTTCCACTCTAGCTCTGGCATATGCTTAAAATTCATTCCCCATAATGCCCCTAATGCCATAATAGGAGTGAAAATCGTCGTTATAACAGTTAGCGTTTTCATAATTTCGTTCCCTCGATGTGAGGAAATAACTTCTTCAAGATTAATAATCGAATCGATTTCCCGTTCGTATCCATCTAATAGTACCATCGCTCGCTCAATCCTCTTACATGTACAGGTTAAGATCTCCCCTTTCTTACTATCTTGAAAGTTCATTTCGTCGATAGCCATTTTCAATTCATTAATTGGAATGAATAAATTCTTCCAAATGAATAGTTCATGTCTGCATTTAAATACTCGTTCAAGAATTCCTGTTCCATTCCTTATTCGTATACTCCAAATAAGTTGTTTTAGCGCTTCTTCAAACTGATCAATCTCCACTAACATTTCATTCATCAGATCACCAAGAAATAGTAAAAACCCATCAACTGCATTCTCTGTCAATTCTATTCTTTTATGAAAAGTTTCGAGATTGAATTGTTTTAGTATGTGGAAATCAAGATTGATCGTGATCAAACGAGCAGACGTCAGATAAAAATGAAAGATTTTAAAGTCTTCCTCTACTTCAAAATTTTGTTTATAAATGAGTGAACCTTTCATCGCTTTTTCCCCATTCTTTAAGTAGTCCACTCGTATGCAATTCTTATTATTTTTGTCAACATCCTTCAGCCATGAGTCTATGGACTCGTCCTCTTCCATTTGTAATTGGGGATTATCTATTTCAGTTTGTTTCACCTGAACCCATTTCCATTGATTTACACCGATATATTCCTGCAAGTAATCCACCCCTTATCGTAACCTTTTATTATTCTTCCCCCTCCCTTCATTAAGCCAAACTTGAACCTGTATGTTTTAGTACAAATAATCATGGGTATTTAAAGGTTTATATTACTGTTGAGGCACGATTATTTGAGAATTCTATGAGGTGACCTATGAATATATTATTTTTATTCATTTATCTAATTATTATCTTGGTTGTAATTGAAATATTTGTCATTTTATTTCGTTTAACTGGGTTAAAAGTAGAAGTTTCTAGGTTTCAGGTTATTTCAATGATGACTGGAACAGGATTTACAACTGATGAATCCGAGCTTATTTTGGGTCATCCCGTTCGCCGTAAATTAGCCACCTTTCTTATATTATTCGGAGCCTTTTCTCTTGCTGTAATCATTTCATCCATAAGTCAATTCCTAGCACAGGATATACGAATGACAGAAATTATAACGATAGCTGGAACAGTCATTTTTATTTTTTGTTTGTTGAAGCTTTCAGCCATTCAAAAGATATTAACTAAGTTTTTAAATAAAGAATTGAAGAAAAAATAAATGTCATATTTCAAACCTGACGGAAGAAATCACTATTTTTCTACAAAGAAAAAAGCCCCATTTTGAGGCTTAACTCTTTTTTACATCCAAAAAGGAGATGTGATAGCCATCTACTTCCTTAATTGTAAATACATATCCCTCTTCTTCCACTACTGCCCCTTCACTTATTTTGGCAGTAGTATTTTGTGTGAGGAACCAGCCGCCAATCGTATCTACTTCTTCATAAGATAAATGAATTTGAAGCAATTGGTTAACTGCACTAATTAAGACCTTACCATCCAAAATATAATGAGAATCTGAAATTTTACGAATATCCGGGACCTCATCTGTATCAAATTCATCCCTTACATCGCCAACAATCTCTTCAATAATATCTTCAACCGTTACTAATCCAGAAGTACCGCCATATTCATCTATCAAAATCGCCATATGGGTTCCTTCCTTTTGCATTTTTATTAGTAAGTCATGAATGGGAATGGATTCAATAACCTGACCGATCGGCTGTATAAAAGTTTTGATATTCCAATCTTGATCAGAACCTTTTTTCAGGAATGTAGCGGTTAAGAGCATTTTAATGTTTATCATACCAATGATATGATCTTTATCTTCTTCAACAACTGGATAACGAGTATAGCTTTCTGTCTTTAATTTCTGAACAATCTCTTGTATTGAATCATGAACCGATATACAGCTCATTTCCGTACGCGGAACCATTATTTCTTTAGCAATACGTTCGTCAAACTCAAAAATATTGTTCACATATGTCCATTCATTGTGATTAATTTCCCCACTTTTATAGCTTTCTGCTAGGAGAATTCTCAGTTCTTCCTCAGAATGCGCTAATTCATGTTCAGAAGCAGGCTTTACTCCGAATAGACCAACAAGTAATCGTGCTGAGCTGTTTAATAGCCATATAAACGGATACATTATCTTATAAAAAATGATGATTGGTTTTGCGAAGAGTAGTGTAATTTCTTCCGCTTTTTGAATGGCAATTGATTTAGGAGCTAACTCTCCTATAACAACATGGATAAATGTGACCAAAACAAATGAGAGAAGGAAGGAAATAAAATGGGTAATCGTTTCGCTCATTTGGAATGCCGCTAATAAAGGATGAAAAAGCTTTTCCACCGTAGGTTCTCCCAACCAGCCTAGTCCTAAGGCTGTCACCGTAATCCCTAGTTGACAAGCGGATAGGTATTCATCTAAGCGGGTAACTACTTTTCTAGCAGAAAAAGCACCCTTTTTCCCTTCAGCCATCAATTGTTCAATTCTTGATCTCCGTACCTTAACAATGGCAAATTCAACTGCTACGAAAAAGGCAGTTAATGCTATTAATAGAATAATCAGCAATACATTAAATAAAAGCAATGTGACTACCCCCTTTAATCCATTTCTATCAAACATTTACAATCCGAAATCGTGAATAGATTTCGGATTGTAAACGTTCAAACTTAAAGTTCCTCTGTTTTCTCTTCTAACTTCTCATCTAATTTCCCTAAATATTTTGCAGCAAACGATTTTCCTCCTAACCCAAACGCTAGGCCAAATGCTAATGCCAAACTGCCAAGAATCAGAATAAAGGCAGCATTTACAATCGAATGAGCAACACCTAGCTGGTCTAATGCCATGAATAGGGTCATCGCAAAGATAGAATACTTTGCAACAGCTGCGAGTGTACGGGAATATTTTAGTTTTAATAGATTTTGTAGGATACGCTCTACTAAATGCCCTACATATAATCCAATTCCTAAGATTAATATGGCAGTGAACAGCATTGGCAAATAGGCAATGATACCTGATGCAATATTGACTAAAAAGTCTAAATGGACAACTTGTAATGCTTCAGCAATAAATAAGAAAACAACTACTATTTTTGCTAGTAATCCTACTAACTGTGACAAGGAATTCTTTGATTGCTGCGGTGTTAGTGCCCCGATCCCTATCTGGTGAAATACTTGATCAAATTTTAAACGCCACAGCATCTGCACGACCATTTTTTCAACCCATTTTCCTAGCCACATACCAATTAATATGAAGATTACAGCTACTAGTAAATTCGGAATCATCGTTAATACATCATGCAGCATCGCAATGGCAGGCTCAGAAATACCTTTTAGTTCTAATTTTTCTAATGCTGTAATGATTGTCGGTATTAAAATGAATATATACGCAATATTCCCAAGAATGCTTGAAAAATTGGTTCCTCCTGCACTTTTGATTATACCCATTCGCTGCCCGATACGATCTGTTCCAATACTGCTTAAAAAGTTCGTTAATAAATCTCGAACAAATTTTGCTACTAGCCAACCGATTAACACAATGATTGTGGCCGCAAATAACTTAGGGAGAAAAGCGAGAATCGTAGACAACATTTTTGAAAATGGTTCAGAAATGCCTTCCATTTGCAAAGCCCCAAGTACCCCAGGTAAAAATAACAAAATGATAAAATAAAAGATTGCCTTTGCCAAACTATTCACTTTGCTCGTAGCATCTTGTTCACTCTTTGCCATTTTCCAATTGACTAGGCGACGATTGATATGACTTAATTTAACACCCTTTTCAATGAATATTCGTACGAGGTATGCGATGATCCAAGCAAATAGCAGAATAAGAGCAGCTTTTAATAGATTGGGAATAGCCGAAGTTAATGTTGAAACCATACTCACGAGTGGTGTTGCGATCAGGCTCAAATTAAGCATATTAAAAAAGATAATCCACACAAAGACGAATAAAATATAGAAAACTATTTTTCCAATAATCACTTCTGATGGGTATTTTCGATTACCTACATTTGAAAATAAACGATTATCTAAACTTGTTTTCTTTAATGACCCTTCCACTGCTTTTCCAATTCCTTTAGACACGAAATAGCCAATTAATAATACGAGAAGTGCTAATAATAGATTCGGAATCAGATCAGTATATCTATACCATCCAGCCGTAATTTCTTCTACTTTCATAAACATCTCTCCCTTTTTCAAATTGAATTGGTAGGTCGGATTATGTAATACCCTGTCCATTTATTTCAAAACATTGGAATTCTCACTCGAAAATACCATGTTTCATCTTGTTTGGTGCTGGGAATACAATCAACAGTTCAATTAATAGAAGGAGGAGTTTAGAAATGAATAGGAAAACATTCTTAACAGGCGGATTAGCTGCACTTCTTATATTAGGAGGGCTAACAGGATGTGGAGATGGTGTTGATCAGGATAATGGCATCAGTGATGGAGAGCAAAAAGATGCAGTAGATAACGATACAGAACAGGATGCAAAGGATGCTATGCAAGAAGCAAAGGAAAATATGGCTGAAGCGAAAAAAAATATTGAAGAAACATTAAAGGAAAAGGGAGTTGGAGATGGCGTGGATCAAGATAATGGCATCGATGATGGAGAAAAGAAAGACGAATTAGATAATAAAGAGGAATAGAATAAAAATTTATGCAACATTATATATACAAAAAGAACGTTCCTATTAACCAACAAAAGGAGCGTTCTTTTTATATGTTTGATAAGTTTATTGAACCTCAGGCTCTGGATAATTATATCCCTTTGTATCCACCTTCACCGTTTTCATCTTTTGTTCCTTTAATGGCAGATCTGCCCCGTTCCTTTCCGCAGAAACAATGGAGTCCACTACCTCCATACCTTCTATCACCTTGCCAAAAGCAGCATATTGCCCATCAAGTTGAGAGGATTCGTTAACCATAATAAAAAATTGGGACCCTGCCGAATTTGGATCATTCGTCCGTGCCATTGATAGGACCCCACGTTCATGCTTTAAATTATTTTCAAACCCATTTGCTGCAAATTCTCCAAAAATTGAATAATCCGGACCGCCTGTCCCATTTCCTGCCGGATCCCCGCCTTGAATCATAAAATCCGGGATGACTCGGTGGAAAATTAATCCATCATAAAAACCTTTGTTAATTAAAGTAACAAAATTCGCTACTGTATTCGGTGCAATGTCCGTATATAATTCAAGCTTAATCTCATCATTATTTTCCATCGTAATCGTAACAACAGGATTTTCAGTTACATCGGACGGATATCCTGATTTTTCTCTTGCTTGGTTTTCTGATTTTCCACCGCTGCTATCTTTTGAAGTTCCATTATCTGCTTTTGTTCCACATCCAGCCAGGCTGAATAGAACCAGCAATGCTGAAAAAATGAAAGCTAAAGATCTATGTCTCAATAACATATTCTACATAATCCTCCTCATGAAATGAATATTCTAGTAAGACGAATGGCACTATTATAGCATTTATGGTTCATTTGGAAAATGCTGATATCTATAAGAAAATTCATTTTCATGAATTAAATTTAAGATTGTAACACTTTTGTGAATTTCTTCCTTCATACACTAGCACCCCCTTTCACCAAAGCCCAAATGTACGCATACCCTACTTTACAATAGTTATCATGTAATTCATCTTGAAGGGAGTGTTACTTGCGTATGGATTTAACAGCCGCTCATTGGATGTATTTGATTGGAACATGTATCATCATTATCACGATGTTATTTAGGCAAAATGTTGTTGTCCCTTCCATTATTGTCACCTTTTTAGTTGGCTGGATTTTTACTGGTTCATTTACAGCTGGGCTGCAAACGATATTTAATGGCAGCTTGGTAGCGGCTGGCGAGTTGTTTAATATTTTCCTCATAATTGCCATTATGACCGCCTTGCTGCATTCTTTGAAATCAATAGGGGCTGATCAGCAAATGATTACACCATTTCAGAAGGTCATGAAAAATGGGCATATTTCATATTGGGTGATTATTTTTGTCACGTATGCCATTTCTCTGTTCTTTTGGCCGACGCCTGCTGTCCCACTTGTCGGAGCTTTGCTTATACCAGTAGCTGTTCGGTCAGGACTGCCGCCAATTGGCGCGGCTATTGCCATTTCACTGGCTGGGCAAGGTATGGCCTTATCGTCAGATTATGTCATTCAAATTGCTCCAACCTTAACAGCCACAGCTGCGGGAATAGATGTTGGCCCAGTAGCTGACCGTGCTTTTGTATTGTCAATCATCACTGGTGCCGCAGCTATTATTATCGCTTACTTCATGCTAAAAAAGGACATTTTAAAGCCTTCTAGCAAACACCTTACTGCTTGGGAAAATAGTGGTCAAATCAATGAAGACCTTCAGGACGAAGCAGGGAATAATCAAGGAAGGAAAAGAAAATACAGTCTCCTCTTCGCTATCCTTGTTCCTGTAACATTTTTAATCATCGTAGTCTATATGGCTCTCGCAAAATTCTCTGATGCAATTCCTGTCATCGAAGGAGGAACAGGGGCCGCTTTAATAGGTGGTGCTTCGGCAATCCTCCTTATTGTGACTTCTACCTTCCGAAGTGTCCGATCTTCACTGAATAATGTTAGCGATCATCTCGTGAAGGGGTTTGTATTTGCCTTTAAAGCAATGGGACCTGTCATCCCTATTGCAGGGTTCTTTTTTATAGGTAGTGGGGACTTATCTGCAAAGATTTTAAACACTGGTACTGAAGAAGCACCATCCTTCTTATTCGACTTAGTCGTGGCTGGTCAGCAATACATTCCAGAAAGCTCCTTTATTGCAGGGTTTGGCATCCTTTTAATTGGTGCCATTACTGGCTTAGATGGTTCAGGTTTTTCCGGCTTGCCATTAGTAGGCTCATTATCAGGGGCATTAGGGGATAGTGTTGGAGTGGATGCTGCTACATTATCAGCTATTGGACAAATGGGCTCCGTATGGGTTGGCGGCGGTACATTAATCGCCTGGTCCTCTCTTGTTGCTGTGGCAGGGTTTGCAAAAGTGCCAGTAATGGAGCTTGTTCGGAAGAGCTTCTTGCCAGTTATTATTGGGTTGATCCTATCCACGTTTGTTGGGTTGATGATATTTTAGCTTGCAATATATTTACGAAGCATAGAATTAGGAGATAGAGGTAGAAAATGCAGATAAATAGATTATTAGTTTTAATATGATTTGAATTAGGACTGCAAAATCTTTGTTCTAAAGATTTTGCAGTCCCTCGCTTATTCATTCTTATTGAACACAACGAGCTTCAACTCAGTCATTTCTTCGATTGCATACTTTATGCCTTCCCTGCCAACACCACTTTCTTTTACCCCTCCATATGGCATATGATCTACACGGAAGGTAGGAATGTCATTAATTAAGACTCCTCCAACATGAAGCTGCTCGGCTGCAGCTAAAGCAGTATGAATATTTTCAGTATATATACCTGCCTGAAGTCCGTAGTTTGAATCATTTACTCGTTCAATAGCCTCTTCAACCGTTTTCACCTTATTAATCAAGACAATTGGTGCAAAAACCTCCTGGCATGAAACCTTCATTGTCGGTTCAGCCTCGACAATCACAGTAGGCAGTAAAACATTTCCTTCAGCTCTACCTCCAATAACGACTTTCGCTCCTTGCGCCCTTGCTTCCTCAATCCATTCAAGGGTTCGGCTTACATCTTTTGGGGTAATTAATGCGGAAACGTCTGTTTTCGCATTAAGCGGATCACCGATTGTGAGCCCCTTCGCTGCAGTTACAAATTTATCCACAAAGTCTTCATATTGTTGTTCATGTACATAGATGCGCTGCAAGGAAATGCATACTTGACCTTGAAAGCCAAATGCCCCCGCTACACAGCGCGAAATGATTTTATCTAAGTTCGTATCTTTATCAACAATAACTGCCGCATTCGAGCCTAGCTCCAAGGTGACACGCTTTAAACCCGCTTTATTCCGGATGCCAATCCCTACCGCTGGACTGCCTGTAAACGAGATCTTTTGGACACGATCATCCTTTACAAGCTTATCTCCAATCTGGGAGCCACTTCCTGTAACGACATTTAAAGCTCCTGCAGGCAGTCCAGCTTCCTGAAATAATTCGGCGATAAATAAAGCCGATAAAGGTGTTTGCCCTGCAGGCTTGAGAATGACAGAATTACCAGAAGCAATTGCAGGACCAACCTTATGAGCAACTAAATTCATTGGGAAATTAAAAGGGGTAATCGCCCCGATCACACCGATCGGCTCTCGTACTGTGTAAGCGATTCTACCTTCTCCGCCTGGTGCTGCATCTAGCGGAATCGTTTCCCCATGAATCCGTTTCGCTTCCTCTGCAGCAAATTTATACGTTTGAATGGTTCGAGCAACCTCCGCACGTGCAGCTGTAATTGGTTTGGCCGCCTCAGTGGCAATTATCTCAGCCGCTTCCTCTGCTTGCTTTTCTAATAGAACGGCTACTTTTTCTAAAATGGATGCACGCTGATGACTCGGCATAACTGCCATCGTTTTTCGCGCATGATAAGCGGCTTGGAGACCCTTCTCTACCTCTTCCATCGTCGCTGTCGGAATCTCTGCTACTACCTCTTCACTATATGGAGATCGAAGAGTGGCATATTGGCTCCCTTCCACCCACTCTCCATTAATGAATAACTTCTTTTTCATTCGTGAACCTCTCCTTTATAAAAACTTTTACATTGGCAAATCTATAATTATTGTAAAACCTCTGCTTCAACTGCAGCAATTGCGTCATGAAGAATATCAATCATTTTGGCCATCTCTTCCTTAGAAATAATTAAAGGAGGAGCAAATACAACTGTATCCTGCCCATCGAAAACAACCGATCGGCAAATAAGTCCTCGTTTAGCCGCTTCCGTCACAACTAAAGGCGCAACAGGATTTTGGAACTTTTCATTTGTATTGCGATCCTTTACTAATTCTAAACCGCCCATTAGCCCTAGACCTTTTACCTTGCCAATGATTTTTCGTTCTCCTTCTATCCATTGAAAGCCTTTATGCATCTCAGCTCCCATTTTTTCAGCATTTGCAATTAAACCTTCTTCCTCAATTAATTCTATATTCTTTAATGCAACCGCACAAGCCATTGGGTGCCCGCTGTACGTGTATCCATGCAAAAGAGTACCTGTCGAAAGTTCCATATAATCTTGATGAATAGTCTCCGATAGCATTACACCGCCTAATTGGGCATACCCACTCGTTATTCCCTTTGCAAAGCACATCATATCAGGTACTACACCATAATGTTCAATCCCAAAGTATTTTCCTGTCCGACCAAACCCTGTAATTACTTCATCTGTAATCAATAGAATGCCATATTCATTACAAATGCTTTTAACTTCTTTAAAATAGTCGTCAGGGGCAACATGGAGTCCACCTGCTCCTTGTATCGGCTCAGCAATAAAAGCGGCAATTGTTTCAGGTCCTTCCGCTTCAATAACTCTCCGTAAGTCTTCACTCGAAAAGTGATCCGCATAGCAAAAATCTGGATCAAAAGCGTTTGTAAACTCACGAAACGGCTTTAAACCAGTCGCGTTTGTTGAACCCATCGCAACGCCATGATAGGACTTCGTTCGAGAAATAATTTTCTTTCGATTGGGCTGCCCTTTTAATATCCAATAATGCCGCGCTAATTTATATGCCGTATCGTTTGCCTCGGAACCGCCAGAAGTAAAAAACGTGGCATTTAAATTTCCCGGAGCAATTTCTGCAAGTTTTGCAGCTAATCGAATCGCTGGCTCATTGCTAAACGTCGCAAAACACGAAGAGAATGCAAGCTTTGACATTTGTTCCATCGCCACTTTTCCTAATTCCTCTCTCCCGTGACCAACATTCACATTCCATAATGAGGACATTCCATCAATAACCGTATTTCCGAGGATATCTGTAAGCATGACACCTTTTCCCTCAGTAAAAATAAAAGAGGGTCCTTGATCCTGCTGTTGTTTAATCGGAGAGGTCGGATGAAGAAAATATTTCTTATCTAACTCCATTAATTCCTGCACACTGTTTTTAACTTTTTCCATGATTGATTCCTCCTGAAATAATAGTTTTATACTTATATAGGTTTTAGATGCATTTTTTATGCCATTTTTTAATAATTCTTCTAGTGCCCCCATGCTGTTCTATCAAAAAACAAAAAGTAACTACTCTATAAAATGATGAAATTCCTCAGAAATTAAAAAGGCCGAACATGCTGTATGCATGTCCGGTCTGAATTATTTTTATTCAAATAATGGGCTTACCGCTTTTTGATTATGAATCCGATCAATTGCTTCTACAAGTAATGGAGCGACAGATAACACTGTCATTTTATCAATCCGTTTTTCTTCAGGCACTCTAATCGTATTTGTTATCACTAATTCTTCAATGGATGAGGACTTAATACGATCGATTGCTGGTCCTGATAGCACCGCATGTGTGCAGCAAGCATAAACCGCTTTTGCCCCATTTTCGATCAATGCGTTTGCACCAGTCGTAATGGTGCCAGCTGTATCAATTAAATCATCGACAATAATGGCGTTTTTCCCTTCAATATTTCCGATAATGTGCATGATTTCTGTTTCATCATGTTCCGGACGCCGACGATCAATCAGGGCAAGGGGCACATTTAAGATATTAGCTATCTTTCTGGCACGAACTACTCCCCCATTATGCGGGGCAACAATAACAAGATCTGTTAATGACTTTTTCTTAAAATAATCCGCAAGAATGGGAATCCCAGTTAAATGATCCACCGGTATGTCAAAAAATCCTTGAGCTTGCGGTGAATGGAAATCTATCGTTAAAATTCTAGAAGCTCCAGCCGTCTCCAAAAGGTTGGCAATGAGCCTCGCTGTGATCGGCTCCCGAGAACGGGCTTTTCGATCCTGACGGGCATAGCTGAAATAAGGCATGACAACATTTATCATCTTTGCTGAAGCTCTTTTCAAGGCATCAATCATAATAAGGAGCTCCATGATATATTCATTAGTCGGCTCTGATGTAGATTGCACTAAAAAAACTTCACTTCCGCGAACACTTTCTTCAATATGAATTTGCAGCTCCCCATCACTAAATTGTGTACTTGAGCTTTTCCCAAGTTCACAGCCTAAAAGCTGCGCCATTTCTTCAGCGACCCCTCGATTCGAATTAAGTGCAAACATTTTGAAATTCTTCTTAAGTATGTATGACACTATTTTTCCTCCAAGCCTATTTGCAATAATTTTTTTTCCTTATCCTATTTTACATGAAATGGGCTCCTCAAGAAACTATATTAGGCTTTTCCATTTATCACAAATGTTCATCATATATTCTTAAGAAATTTCTATTTAATTCAACTTCAGTTATGATTAACCTGCGCTTTAAATCTCTGGTACGCAATACATATTCTTTTACTCCGATAAATTCAGATTCAGCAACTACATAAAATTTAGTCCCTCTCTCATAGCTTTTAAATTCATTAATTAAACGATATCTCTTCATTACTCATCCTCTAGTTAAAATTATTTACTACTAAAAAGATATCTTAAAATCTTTTAAGTTGCTAGCCTGAGCCTTTATGTTGCTCCTCCTGATTCTATTTGCAGTGTTCAAATTGTTTCTTTACCAGCTTCAAAAAGTTGCCATCCTCCTAGAATTTCCTTTCAAAAATTTTGGACAATGACTCAATCACTCTTAAAACAAACAACTATCAATCAATGCCTTATTTGCCAGTTTGTCTACCCAATCAATAGGGATCTGTTCATATCCGTACATGATGCCTGCAAGACCTCCAGCTACTGCGGCTACAGTGTCTGTATCTTCACCAAGATTCACAGCTTTCAACACACAATCTTTATAATTATTTGTTGTACAAACACACCAAAGAGCTGCTTCCAATGTATCTATGACATAGCCAGATGACTTGATCTCAGATACGGAGAGCTCTGACAGCTTCCCCATTCTTTCAAACGGTTCTTTCCATGGACCGCTCGAAAGAATGGATTGAATCGCTTCTCCCTGTGATAATTGCTTTGCTATTTTCACATAAATGACACATGCTTCTTTCGATAAGTAGTGGGCATGGGTAAGGCTGGATACATTCATAATTTCACTCTCTTCACATTGAATAAAAGTGAGGGGTAATATTCGCATGAGCGAGCCATTCCCATTTGAAAAAATGTCAGTTTGACCACATTTTACTGGGTTTGAACCTAGTTGATATTGTTCAAGGGCAGCAGCGGTTGTATTTCCATTATCGAATCGCTCACAGTGGGCTGTATAGTCCGCTTTTGAATACCATCGAGCGAATTTATCCATCATATCGTCTAAATGAATGGTTGCACCATGTACTTTAAGGGAATCGCAAGTTGCTAAAAGCATAGAGGTATCATCTGACCATGTCCCGGCTATCTGATTCCAAGTCCCATACCCAACCATATCCGTACATTGAAACGACCCTCTTCTTTGAAATTCAAAAGGCACCCCCAATGCATCGCCTACTGCAAATCCATAAACAGCATCTTTTAACATTCTCATCTCATCCCCTGCACCTTTATATTTCCTTAAATGTTCTGCGTATCAGCTCTACCGATTTTTCCAAACGTTCTTGATACGTTCCGCCAATGCTAACAAAATTAACCCCATTTTCCTTCAACAATTCCTTCAAGCGGTGATTATTATCTTCACGCACCTTTTTATCCCCATGTACTCTTAATCCATCATCGACCCATTTAACATCAGGCTCTAGATATAGGCATAGATCATATTTTTGAATCTGAGCGATTTCATCTAGGACCGTTTGATGTTTTTGATTGTACAGCTCAGAGTAAAATTGAGTAACTACTGCTTCGGTGTCAATAAAGACAATTTTATTTGCATTCCTAATCGCTTCATATTCTTTCAGTTTATGGCCGTACGCAATCATCGGGTAATCTTCCTCTAAAATAATCCCATCACAGCCCCCTAACATTTCGCAATATTCTCTTCCGTACTCTTTGACATAGGTTGTGTTATAGATAAGTGCTAGATTTCTAGTTAGAGTGGATTTCCCGCAGCTTTCCGTCCCTAAAATAACAACCTTTTTAATAAAATAGGGTTTGGCCACCTCAGGAATATAATCCCAATATGCAAACACTCCTTTTTCCCGAATCTTGGTTGCTGAAATGGGGACCTGCTCTCTATTTTCATCAATTAATATGTGTTTTGCTTCAGGATACAGTTCCTTAAAAGTAGGTGCGTATTCGATCTCAGAACTGAAAACAACATCGATTTTTCTCCCAATCGCTTCCCGAATTTTTAAGGATCCTTCCTTCCAATTATAATCATCATTGCCTTCCTGGTCCTCTACTTCCACGACCTTTACATTGTCCATTTCCTTTGTCAATTGAGAGAGCCAGCGCAGCCTAATGTGACATGGGATGGAGGATAGACTGCTTCCAGCGCATAATTCCTGATCCCTTTTTTCACTGTGTGAAAGTACAACATATAACTCATCTACCATCGTGGAAGCTTTTATGATTGAATACACATGGCCTTGATGCAATGGCAGAAATTTACCTCCAAAGAATCCAACCTTTTTCATTTACATCCGTTCTCCCTTCTGTTTCTTATAAACTTTAGACCAGTTGTAATATCCGTATACACTGTTTATTAGAAACGCTGACCACATCACAAGCATGGATACATCGTTGCCACCTTGTACGATCAATGCCTTCAGCCAGAGTACAATCGATAACACGTTTACAGCGATCCAGAATAACCATTGTTGTGTGTATCGTTTTAACATGAGGATTTGAGCAATGACAGATAAGGTTGTGGTAGCAGAATCAATCCATACCACATTTCCTCCTAGTTGTTTCAAGAAGAGCGCATACAGTATAAAGATTGCCAGAAATGACACGATCGTTCCGATCCATCCTCTTTTCGTTAACACATTGATTTGAATATCTTCCCCTTTTATTTTGCGGTCAGTTGTATGCCGCTTCCATAAATAAATACCGACAAATTGGAGCGGGAAATAAAACAGAGCATTGAGCATCACCTCACCATAAAGACCATAACCGTAAGCGATGTAGGCATAGGTTCCTGTTTGGATAATGCCAAAATAATAGTTACTCACTTTCCCTTTCGCAACTAACACTACACACAACATGCCAGAAATGGAGGTGATCAGACCAAGAATCGTATCATCCCAAGCAAAAAACAAGTAAATATTGATTAGCGTAAAGGTTAAAAGCCATATCCTTTCAAAAACAGTCCAATCTTTCATGATCTTCATTTTCATCCCTCCAAATCAATCGTCAATTAACAATTTGTTAATTGTAATATCCAAAAAAATTAATATTTTGCATTGTATATGGAAACATATGGCTCATAATCATTAAAACGATACAGCTGTGCTTTATTTTTAGACCAGCGATTGGTCTTTTGCGGTTCTCCATCCTTTACGACTTTTTCGATAAAAGGTAAAGACGGTGCTTTACGGAAAAATTGGGCATCAAGTTTAAGCCAGGGCTCATCCATAACAGTTAACAAGACCCCTTGCAGTTCCGAAAGAACAAATTGTTTTGGTAAAAAATTTTTCGCAACTGTAGTTAAGGATAAATCCTTCTTAATGAACCATAAGGCTTCTTCAATAATATTTCTGTGATCGAAAGCCAAGTCCAGCTTAAACACTTCGTCCATAGTGAAAAGTTCTACCTCCGCTGCATCATCTGCCGCTCTCCTATTAACTAGCTTATTTTCTGGAACAATCGCATAGTGGGCATTTGATATAATCCATCCCCGTTTATCACGGCCAAATTGATCGTACACACCAAAATGCTTGATTTTTAACCCTGTGATTCCTGTTTCCTCACTTAATTCTCTACCTGCCGCATCATATGCGGTTTCTTCCGGTTTTATAAAACCGCCCGGCAATGCCCATTTTCCCCCTTCTATATTGAGGTCGCCTTCTTTTGTTTTCTCAGTTCTTTTAATCAACATAATTTTTAATGTTTTTTCAGGCGGCTTATATGGACCAACTTCGGTTGAAATAATTGTGAATACGGCAATATCACTCGTATATCCGTCAGGTGTTCGATAGTTGCTTACATCATAATTAGGGAAAATAGTATCACTCATCTGCTTCACACCTTTTATTTTTTAATTAACAATTCGTTAATTGTTATTAAAATAATAACATAACATTTATTTGCTGTCACTAGCTGAAATTACCTAATTTTAACGAATTCCCTTTAAAATTTTCCTAATAGAATGACGCCTATCGATTCAACTAATGATCTCTTTAAATATGGGGATACGCATGCTATAATTAAAAACTTAGGATAATTACGAATTTAGAACGGAGCCAGAGTAGCCTCCGCCTAGTGATAAAATCTGGAGGGGTAAGAAAAATGAATAAGCGATGGACAATCGATAAAATTAAAGAATTTGTTGAGAAGAATTCGGAAAGTAAGTTGCTAACGACAGAATATCTCGGCTTTTCTCAAAAGCTACTATTTAAATGTGCATGTGGCAGCAATTTCGAAAAAACATTTACGAAATTTAAAAATAATCATCAACGGAAATGTGATGTGTGCCAGCCGCCAAAAACATCAAGATAAACAAAGTGCCAATTTCTATTAATAGAAATTGGCACTTTGTTTATCGAAGTATAGAATGAATATTAAAACAAATAAGTTTGTTAGTATCATTAATTACTCATTGCTATAGATTATCGATACCAGTCTGCCTGCTCCATATTTACAAAAGGAATATCCGTTTCTACCATCCCCTCTATCCGCTTAAAAGGGAGGTCTTCTTTATTTAACCAGTTAGAAAAGTCAATTTTTGTTGGTTCTTGATTTCCACCTAGTGCAATCCAAGCTTCCAATTCTTGTGGAAAATAAGCAGAAGTATGAATTGTTCCTGCCCAGCTTCCATAAAGTTTGGAAAAAATCCCTCTATCAGTGTCGTTTAATAGCTGGAATGCCTCATATCCACTTAACGGATATCCTTGGTGATCTTCAATTATTTGCAATCTCTTTTTTGAATCATCAAGGACATGACGATTTTCTTCCGTCATGATTTTGAAATGATTCGTGCAAGAATTTCCCTGTCGCACCTCTACTCTTCTAGGCGAAGTCTCCACAATAAACGGTAGCTCCCCTCTTGAATCGTATAATACATAGCTAAAAGAACCACGATGTGGAATCTCTTTCAATAAATCAACCGCTTCTTCGGTATTTGCGCACAATTCGAGAATAAGCCTGCCGATCATGTGACAAACAAAGCCATCGCCCGGACGTTTCCTATTCATAAAGGTATAACCCATAATTAGACCTTTTTCATTCATCCCATCACATCTTCCTGTGATTTTCTGACTCAAGCCAATCGTCGCATATCCCTTATCTATTGGTTGGAAAATGACGCATCGGCCGTCGTACGTTTTGGGATGATAATCATAATTGCGAATCATATAATGGTCACCCACATAAATAGAACACCCAGAAGGATTAAAATTTACTCTGTACCCGCCAAATTCCTGCAATACCCTTTCCATTGGCCATCCCAAAGCATCCCGCAATCCTAGCAGCTCATCCCAAATCATGGGTGCCAGCCTCTGGAATACTCGTTCAGTTTCTTCAAGATTAATCTTAAAGAGCGGTTTTCTTACTTTCCATTGCCGCTCCCTATTCTTGATCAATAATGAATCTTTAAGCCCTTCTCCTTGAAAAAGACCAAAATCATAATGTGTGCCACGAAATGGTATGACATCTGCAAATACTTTTTTCATGATTAAATCCTCCATTTTCTACATTACATCTAGGATACGCGGATTGAGTATAAAAATAAAGAAAAGGGGAGTTAATCTGCATTCTTTCCTTTATCCTTCAAGTTCAAAACCATTAATAAAATACTCAATCGTTTCAAGCTCATCTTCATTTAAATCTCGTTTAATATGTGCCTGATAAGCACTCACAATCTCTTCTTTTCGCCCTGCAAATTGTTCAGTTAACCTTGCGATTCCCCTCAACAAATTGGCTTCTTGCTGATACTCTTGCTTAGATACTGGCTTCCAATGAGAGAGAATATAGGTTTCCGCATCAAATTGGTCGATCATATCTAATAGCTGTAGTGTCCTTTTCACAGTGTGATTTCTTTTACTAGAATAAAGGTTAGCGTATATTGCATCTGCTAAAAACAATATTTTTTCTTCCTTTACATAAACAATGACAGAGTCTTGAGCATGATCTCCGCCAACATGCTGAAGCTGGCAAGTGACTCCTCCAAGATCGATCTCCATCTTCGTTTCGAAAGTTATCTCTGGAAGTGTGATTGTAATATTCCTTTCTCTTCCATACTCTTCTTTAATGGCATTTGCGCAAAATTCTATCTCCACACCAGACTGAACTCGCTCATCCAAGGCAGCATCAGTCCATTCAAACGTGACCAGCTTTTCAAGCTCAGCTTTTGTTCGTCTAGAAGAAACTGAAATCATGTCTAAACCGGATAATCCAAAAGTATGATCCCAATGCCAATGAGTAAGTACTACTATACTCGGGACCGGAATATTATTCTTTTCTAACTCACTAAGAAAATATTTCGCATGGTCTTCTGAATTGCCAGCATCGATCATTAATGAGCGTTTATCCCCAATAACTACTCCCAAAATAGGTCGATCCGTCTTGGATACGGGTGTTTGATACCAAAACCGGTCACTGATTTTCTCAAATGTTTGCATGTTTATTCCACCTACTCACTTATATTCTTTGGCTAGCCATAATAAAACTTTATCCATATTAGAATACTAAACTATCAGTCACCCTGAAAGAAAAATATAGACCTGTAATTTCCACGAACAAATAAAAAACAACCAAGAATTTCTTGGCTGTATTCCAGATGTTTCACTTTAAATTCTTTTTACCTGTATGATCATTTGGAGAATCACCAGTTCCATTCTTACTCTTACTATTCGGTGTACCAAATATTTGATTATCTTTAGTCACCTTAGCGCCCTCTAGAAAATTATCCTTTGTTTTCATTTTTCCCATCTCCTAATATGTTTTTAATTCTTCCTCGCTATGCTAACTTTTATATTATCTGTTTGGAAAATAGGAAATATACAATATTTTTCAAATGCTGTTGTTTGCTTTTTCAAGTACTTTAAGTATAATAAAAATATAGAACAGTCATATAATAAAAAATGACCGCCAGTGCTGGTTACACTGAACGGTCGATGCAATAGCCAGGTCCCTTAAGGGGATCAGCAGATTAAAAAAGTAATCCATCTCTCTTGCTGGGCGAGCTCAAGGGTGGATTACTTTTTCTGTGTTAAAGCGATGATCGATACAATCAAACTTGCAAACGCAATCATGATCATGATTGTCTGAAAGATCGACATAGGCAGCACCCCCTTTCACTAGGGAATGCTAACCACCCTTGAGTCTCCTATACTATTGCTATTATAATTATAGCACAACAAGAACGTTTGTTCTAATAGTTATTTGATTTGTCTGAAAAATGGATATATTTTCTTATATTTATATATGAAGGCCTTTAGTTTTACCTATAAAGGAAGAATATTAACTTTCTACTCCTTCACTTTCCCATCTAGCTATCTCTTCAAGAACTAAAGGCGCCACTTCTTTCCCTAACAACTCAATGGCCCCCATGACTTCCTCATGCGGCATTGTTCCAACTGGTACATGAAGCATGAAACGAGTAATCCCTACATTCTTTCGTAAGTATATGATTTTTTCTGCTACGGTTTGCGGATCACCAACGTATAAGGCACCCTCTATGCTGCGGGCATCATCGAAACTAGAACGAGTATACGATCCCCAGCCACGCTCTCTCCCTAATGTATTCATTACATACTGAGTGGAAGGGAAAAATTTATTTGCTGCTGTTTCCGTATCTTCAGCAATAAACCCGTGTGAATGAGAAGCAACAGTTAGCTTTGATAAATCATGTCCAGCATGGGCTGCTGCTCTTTTATATAGCTTTACAAGTGCGGCAAACTGGAGAGGACGGCCGCCAATTATAGCAAGTACGAGCGGAAGACCTAATATTCCAGCACGAACCAACAGACTCTGAATTTCCGCCGCTTCCAATCCATACGGGAAGCGGGTCCTGAACCGGACGTGGATACACACCAAGATTTTTAATGGCTGGTCGATGTCCGCCTTTCCAATTCACCTTCTCAGACGCCACAATTTTTAACAACAATTCAAGCTTCTCTTCGAACAACTCGTCATAGTCATTTAAATCATAGCCAAACAATGGAAACGATTCGATAAAAGAGCCCCTTCCTGCCATGATTTCTGCACGACCATTTGAGATGGCATCAACGGTTGCAAAATCCTGAAATACTCGAACTGGATCAGCTGAAGATAGGACAGTTACTGCACTCGTAAGTCTGATCTTCTCTGTACGAGACGCAGCTGCAGCTAGGATGACAGCAGGTGATGATGCGGCATAATCGATGCGGTGATGTTCACCTACTCCAAACACATCCAAGCCAACCCTATCTGCTAGGACAATCTCTTCCACAACCTCACGAATACGCTGTGCGTGACTAATGACATCACCTGTTTTAACATCTGGTGTTGTTTCGACAAATGTGCTTATTCCAATTTCCATTTGAATTTCTCCTTCTGAAACTATTTACTTTTTTATACCAAAGGTTAGCATACTTAACTGATTAATCTAGTATAATTTATACGTAAATAAAGTACTTACTTAATAGTGTTGTTTTAATTTATTTTTAGCAAGAAAAAAGCATTTATAACAACATTCATCCATTACTATAAACTTAGGGTTTAATATTTAGAGAATTTATATTGGAAAGGAGCAATACTATGAATTTTAATATGAAAGACGCAATTGAGGTTTTGGAAAGAACCCCACAAACATTAACGTATTTTTTAACTGGTTTATCAGATGGATGGCTGCATTGTAATGAGGGCGAAGAAACGTGGAATGCTATTGAAGTCGTTGAACATCTCATTGAGGGAGAGAAAAATAATTGGATACAAAGATTAGAATTGATCATTTCTGATGATAGTCATAAAACCTTTCCCCCATATGATCGGTTTGCACATTTAAATAATAATACCGAAGTTGCGTTAGAACAAAAGCTGCAGGAATTTAACACTTTAAGATCACAAAATATTTCGAAACTAAAAAGTTTGATAGACCCTGAAAAGCACCTTGAATTATCGGGTACACACCCCGTATTTGGTTCAGTGAAGTTAAGAGAAGTGATTTCCACTTGGGTTGCTCATGATTTAACCCATATCGCACAAATCGTACGAGTCATGGCAAAAAGGTACACAAAAGATGTTGGTCCTTGGATAGAATATTTAAGTATATTAAAAAAAAGAGAGCCGAAATGAAAAAGATCAATCCCCTTGATTAGGTTTATCTGGAGAGATTGATCTTTTTTGCCGGAATCGGGGCCAGTTAGATGATTTTTATGATTTCATGAATTAGCATAGCTTTCAATTATTCCTCTTCATACGCCTTCATTAATGCGTTCATATCAATTTTTTTCTCCGTTTGAAGGAGTGCTTTCATCACTTTTTCTGTTTTTTCAGGACTGGGATCACTTAACAATTGATTCAGATTAGAAGGAACGATTTGCCAAGAGACACCGTATTTATCTTTCAGCCAGCCGCATACTTGTGCTTTTTCGTCTCCTTCTTCAGAGAGGTTGTTCCAATAATAGTCAATTTCTTCCTGGGTTTCACAGTTAACAATAAAAGAAATTGCTTCATTGAATTTGAATTGTGGTCCTCCATTTAATGCGACAAAGGTTTGTCCCTCTAATTCAAATTCTACAGTCATAGCGGTGCCTTCAGTTATTCCATCTATATTATGTCTTTCTTTCCCATAACGGATGATTCTCTCTATTTTGGAATGATTAAAAATAGTCGTGTAAAATTCCGCCGCTTCTTCAGCCTGTGTATCAAACCATAGGTTCGCAGAGATTTTCTGGATTTTATTTTCCAAAAGTATGCCCTCCATTTTAAAAACTTAAATAATCATCATTATCAATAAATAGAACCCCTTATTAAGTTCCGCAAAAAGTTCGGTATGGGCGATCAGACGGTAAAGGCTGTGTACAATATTCTGCTTGTTTTTCTGTGTGCGCATATGGTTTTGATAGAACTTCAAGAAGACGTTCCATGACACTATAATCTCCCTCATCTACTGCGGCATCCAATGCTTCCTCCACACGGTGATTACGAGGAATCACTGCTGGATTAGAATCCCGCATCAATTGTTTAGAGGATTCTATTGATTCCTGCTGCCTTTGCAGTCTTGCCTTCCACAACTCTACCCATTGACTAAATTCATCCTTGCCAAATAAAACTAAATCCTCATGCCTATCAAATGTTAAGGAACGGAATGTATTAGTAAAGTCTGCTTGATATATCTCCATCATTTTAAGAAGGTCTTTAACTAGGTCTTCATCTTGCTCTTCCGTATTAAAGATTCCTAGTTTTGCTCTCATTCCTGCTAGCCAGTTTGCTTGATATAATTCAGTAAATTGTCCTATCGCATCCTGCGCCATTTCAAGAGCCTTTTCCTCATTTTCATGCAAAAGCGGTAAAAGGGTTTCAGCTAATCGTGCGAGATTCCATGAAGCGATATACGGCTGGTTGCCATAAGCATAGCGCCCTCTTGTATCGATTGAACTGAATACCGTTGCAGGATTATACGTATCCATGAAAGCACATGGGCCATAATCAATCGTTTCCCCGCAAATGCTCATATTATCAGTGTTCATCACCCCATGAATAAAACCTACTAGCTGCCACTTGGCAACCAGCTTTGCCTGACGGTTGATCACTTCCTTTAGAAGGGAAAGGTAACGTTTATCACTTGAATCAATTTCCGAAAAATGGCGATCAATTGTATAATCTGCAAGAATCTTAAGATTTTCCTCTGCGCTCAATTTTGAAGCGTATTGAAAAGTTCCAACCCGAATATGGCTGGCTGCCACTCTCGTTAGAATAGCACCCGGTAAATAGGTTTCACGAATAATGGACTCACCTGTTGTTACCACTGCCAAACTGCGGGTAGTTGGGATTCCAAGCCCGTACATAGCCTCACTAATAATGTATTCTCTAAGCATAGGTGCAAGTGCAGCACGGCCATCCCCTCCTCGGGAATATGGTGTTCTGCCTGAACCCTTGAGCTGAATATCGTACCGTTCACCATTAGGAGTAATCTGCTCTCCTATTAGGATAGCTCGCCCATCCCCTAACATGTTAAAATGACCAAATTGATGACCCGCATATGCTTGTGCAAGTGGTGAGGCACTTTTAGGAAACTGATTTCCGGCAAACACAGAAACGTTTTCTTCTGATTGTAGTTCCTGTAAATCGAGCCCTAATGATGCTGCTAATGAACCATTAAGAATGACGAGCTTTGGTTCATGAACAGGATTTGGACTCATGCTAGAGTAAAATGAATTCGGCAGCCTAGCATAACTATTATCAAAATTCCAGCCAGCTTCATTTAATTTATATTGTTCTTCCATTGGAATGAACTCACATCCTCTTTCAATTTTCATTTCCATTTATTATACCCTTCTATGTAAAAGATGACCCCTTTCTATATTATAAAAAAAGGACTTCAACTGACTGAAGCCCCATACCCATTTCCTCATCTATATTTGAATAGAATCTTCTGTTAAAAGTTTCGTTAATAATTTCTCAAATTTGTTTGGACTGATTATTTCGTGGGTAATGAATTCTCCGTTATAAAATAACCCAAACGTTGTCCAAATGGTTGGTGAGTTTTGTGCTTCTTCTCTAGATGTAATCTGGAAAGATTTAAAAGTTACATTTTTATTCTCCGCTACTTTTCTTAACTCATCTATGATACCAACTGCAAATGGGCATTGGGCAGTGTAATAAATGGCTATCCCTTTATCATCTGATACTGTCTTTAATTGTTTGCTAAATGAT
This sequence comes from Cytobacillus solani, assembly GCF_006704205.1. Taxonomy (NCBI): domain Bacteria; kingdom Bacillati; phylum Bacillota; class Bacilli; order Caryophanales; family Bacillaceae; genus Cytobacillus; species Cytobacillus solani. The sequence goes on along the minus strand of NZ_CP041305.1, from coordinate 4,088,382 downwards.
GGGATCACACCTTGGTCATTCCATTTTAATGCCATTAATTGAAAATATGGTTCTCCTCGGTCAACTGTCTCAAACCCCATATGTTCTAAGAACGTTTTATCACTTAAATACGGGTATTTTTTCTGGCCAACGATATGTACAATCCCATCCATTCCACGATTCATTGCATCTTCTTTGCATTCACTTAACAATTGCTTTGCATACCCATTATTTTTATACTTGCCCGAAACCCACAAACAGTTAATATACATGTAATTTTGTGCTTGTATAGGAACCCATGCCATTTCAGCTGGCAAATATTCAATAAATACTTTTGCACGTTCATCTAGTCGACTAAATACTAGCCCCTCATCCATTCGTTCTCTTAGCCACTTTTTCTTTTCTTTTACTGCATGTTCATATTGTTTTGCCCCTAAGGCACAGCAGATGTGTTCGGTTTCAATTGTACTTTTCGTTATTTGAATGATTCCCATTTCCTCACCTCCAAATTCGAATAAAGATTCATAAGTTTACATTGCTTTCTTCAAACATTTTTCTGATTGCTGTTGCTACTTCACTTCGTTTAAAGAACGATCATGTAATTGGAATGGCTGCTTACACCAACTCATAACCAACCCCGCACCACATCTAGGACATTTCTTGGGTTCATTAGAACCTTACTCCTTGAAGTTAATGTTTTATTACAATTATAACGTGAACAAATTATTTTTTATATATTGAATGTTAAAGTAACCTGCTTGATTAATAAAAAATAAAAAGACCTTCATGATCGTTAGAAAACATGAAGATCTCTGCATACTAAAATTCAATTGAACGAAAATCATATGGGTCTATTTTCTTCAACATAGCAAGCTCATGATTAGTTGGAGAAGCCGTATATTTGATCTCATCATATATCAGATCAAAACCAGTATTGTCCCTTACTTCTTCTAGACTTGATGTCGGATGGATGCTTTCAAGATGCAGTTTTCCTTTGCGATATTCAAAAATACAAAGAGGAGTGACGATTTTCCACAAATTCCCTCTTGTTGTTGTAAAGTCAACCTTCTCTACAAACGTCCTTTTGTCATGCTTGACTCTCCAAATGATTGCTTTTTTGGCAGTGGGAATAAGAACTGCACTGCCTGCCCCGCCAGGGAGTCTAACTTTAGGTTTATGATAATCACCAATAACCGATGCATTCACATTCCCATTCAAATCGAATTGGATTCCTCCAAGAAATGCAACATCTAGCTTTCCACGCATAGAAAGGTCAAATACTTCTTCTAAAGGAAAATATGCCTCAGCTGTACCCAATAAATCAGCACCTGCAGATGAATAGGATGCATGTTTGATTGAACTTGGATTTACACCGCCAGGAATGTTTAAATGTACTAAATCTGGTGCATGCATCGATTTAGCTAACTTCATAGCAACCATTGGCAAATGAGAGGAGACTCCGTGAAAGACGGTTTCATTGTCTTGAAGCATATTGGAAATACAGCATGTCATGATGTCACTAACCCTATATCCTTCAGTCCTCATAGTCGTCTTCCCATCCTCTCTCCTAAGTAATCTTTTGTTTCATACGCTTTCAAGTAGGCCCTAATCTCATCCTTACTACTCATTTTTATAAATGCTGCAACCGATTTATCATCGACTTCATACTTTTTGTAACATGAGGCAGGAGCTGCTCCATTCGGAACATGAACAATAGAGTGAACCAAAAATCCTGGAATATCTATTCGTTCTGCATTTAATTTGATCCTGCTCACTGGAACGATTTGTTCAGTTGTAATAATGACTTTATTTGCAGCTCGGCTTAAGAGTATATCTTCAAATTTAGGTCCATAAATGATTGCATTCCCATTTTCATCGCACTCTTGTACATGAATAATCGCAACATCAGGGACAATTGATTTTACAAGGGTAATTGGTTCTCCACTAAACGGATCCTCTACAACTACAAAATAATCATTCTTAACTAATAGATCACCAGCATTTAGCCCCTTCACAGGCATAAAGGGCACATTCATCGAAGCTCCTCTGAGGGCGCAAATGACCGTATAGCAAGCATGTTCGTTTCCTTTAATTTTTCCTGATTGTACCCCTTGGCGATAATGGTTAGCTAATCCATATTTCGTCTCATAGCTGACAAATCCTGCATCTACTGATTCCACGCAATCCATGGCACATAATAAATCGATATCCTGAGCTCCCGCCGTTTTCACTAGCTTTAGAGATTTTTTATTTTGCCGAGCTATTTCTCGAACGGCTGCCATTGGTGCACGATGAAGAACATTTCCTCCGAATGAAATTGTATCCCCATCATAAATGAGGTTCACCGCATCCTTTAAGCTTTTAACCTTTTTCATATTGGCCACCTCCATCTTTCAGGTGTCATTTTAGTAGTCTATTTTTAATTTTTAAAAAGCAATGTATTACTTTACCGCATTACAAGCGATATGAACTGCATCCCATACACCCGCAAATGGAGGCGCATACACTAAATCAGTCATACCTAATTCATCAGCAGTCATTTGATTATGAATAGCAACAGCAAATATATCGATTCGGAGGACTGCTCCCTTATTTCCTATTGCTTGAGCACCAAGTATCCTTCTTGATCTCTTTTCGCAGATTAGCTTAATCCATATCGGGGTTTGATTTGGGTAATAGCTTGGATGGTCAGCACTTTTCACAAAAACAGTTGTGTAGTCTATTGCTAATTTCTTGGCTTCTTCTTCTGATAGACCCGTTCGTCCCATTTCTAAGTCACATACTTTGATCGCTGCACTGCCAAGTGTCCCAACATATTTATTATGCTGTCCTGCTATATTTGAACCAGCGATTCGTCCACACTTATTGGCATTAGTTCCAAGAGGAATATGTGTATTTTCCTCCATTACTTTATGATAGACCTGTGCACAATCCCCAGCAGAATACACATCTCGAATATTCGTTCTCATCTCTCTATCAATAATGACTGCACCGTTTTCGCTTATAGCAATGCCAGAACCTTCTAAAAACTTTGTTGCTGGCTTAACACCTATAGATAGGAGGACTAGATCAGCTTGATAGGTACCCTTATCTGTTTGTACAGCCTCAACTTGTTCCGAACCAATAAAGGCTTCAACCTTTTCTTCGAGATTTAACTCAACCCCATGTTTAACTAACTCTTCTTCGGCAAGATCAGTCAATTCCTTATCAAACGTTTTCAATATCCTGTCTGAAAGCTCGATCACTCTGACTCTTTTCCCCTGTCTAATCATCGCTTCAACCACTTCAATTCCGATATATCCGCCGCCGACAATTACTACATCTTGAATCCCGGGCTGCTCTGTAATTTCCTTTAAGCGAATGCCATCTTCTAAGGTTTTCAACCCGTATATATTCTTCATACCGACACCTGGAAATGGCGGTATTATAGGGACTGTTCCAGTAGCAATCATCAGTTTGTCATAGGTATCAATAAAAAGCTTGTTCTTGACAAGATCCTTTATCATCACCTGTTTCTTTTCAGGTACAACCTTAACAACCTCGTGCTTAAGAAAAATCTCCATACCCATTTCCTCAAATTGTTCCTTTGTTCTGGCAATCATTTTTGTATAATCATCGTTTTCTCCCGATACATAGTAAGGGAGTCCACATGCACCATAAGACAAAAATTTGCCTTTTTCATAAACAACAATTTGCGCGTCTTTATTTAATCTTTTAAGTTTAGAGGCAGCAGACATACCGGCTGCTACCCCTCCAATGACTAATAACTTCATATGTTCGCATCTCCTACGGTCAATTTGCACTCTCTACGTTTCCAAAATGATCGATTTTTACATCTCTTGGGTCCGTGTAGGCGAATACGTCAGGATCACTAACAGCTAGGACCTTGGTTTATTATTCATTTTTACTATCTATATTACTCATAGTAATAGCCGGTTTCTCATCAATGAGTCCCACAACAAGAGCATCAATAGGCGTTTCTTTAATTAAGGCATGTTGAGCAGCTTGTCCTCTAGCAACTAAAACGAGTTCTCCTTCTCCTGCTCCAAGTTCATCCGCTGCAACAAAGCAGTCATCCTTACTGCCAAAGCAAGGCTGAATAACTAAAAGCTTGAATCCTTGCAAGCTATCATATTTTCTTGTAGAAACCACCCTGCTAATTACCTCGCCGATAATCATCCTTGTGAACCTCCATTAATCAGCTATTATTTTTAGCCACTCATTTCCTTTTAAATCAAAAGCATTCGCATCATCCGTATCAATATGCATGTCCAATGCATAACGATCGTTCACTCTGATTGTTACCTGCCCCATCACACCGCCTTTTGCTCCTTCAATAAGGACAGACACCCTTTGCTTGTCCTTTACTGCAAATTCATCCGCATCTTTTGGAGTCATATGAATGTGCCGGTCAGCAATAATACATCCCTCTTGAATGGAGATGGAACCTTTTGGACCAATCAATGTAATACTTGCAGAGCCTGCAATATTCCCAGAATTTCTTACAGGCGGGGCTACGCCTATTTTTCTTGCATCTGTACGTGATATTTCTACTTGGGTATGTTTTCTTAAAGGGCCAAGCACACGAACATTCTCGATTGTTCCTTTTGGGCCTTTTAAAGTTACTTTTTCATTGCATGCAAATTGGCCAGGCTGGGATATTTCTTTATATTTTGTTAGTTCATGTCCTTTGCCAAATAATAACTCAACATGCTCTTGTTGAAGATGAAGATGTCTTGCCGAAATGCTTACCGGCACATGAGTTCTTCTCTCCCTTTCGATCAGTCGATGACTTTCAAGCTCTCTTACTACTAATCTAGTAATGTTTTCGATCAGTTCAGATTGATTCGTGTTATTCAAAGTTCATCACCAGCTTACTTTAAAAACGGAAGTAATTTTTCAACATCTGCATGTGGTCTTGGAATAACATGAACCGCTACCAGTTCACCTACTCTTTGTGCCGCCTCTGCACCAACTTCAGTTGCAGCTTTAACTGCTCCAACTTCACCTTGAACGATTACAGACACTAATCCAGAACCAATTTTTTCACTGCCGACAATCTCAACATTTGCTGCTTTAAGCATGGCATCCGCTGCTTCAATTGCTGCTGTTAATCCTTTTGTTTCAATGATTCCTAAAGATTTGCTCATTTTAAATCCTCCTAATGTTTGTTTTTTGTTTTCTTTCTACTAGTAATTTATTTTAAACTTGGTAGCAATTTAGAGACATCCCCATGTGGTCTTGGAATAACATGAACTGCAACAAGTTCTCCAACTCTTCCAGCTGCTTCAGCTCCAACCTCTGTTGCAGCTTTTACCGCACCAACATCACCTTGAATAATAACAGAAACTAGCCCTGAACCAATTTTTTCACTGCCAACAATTTCAACATTTGCTGCCTTAAGCATGGCATCTGCTGCCTCAATCGCTGCTGTTAAACCTCTTGTTTCAATAATTCCTAAAGATCCATTCATGATAATATCCTCCAAATCAAATTTTTATTATTTTTTAGCTGTCTTTTTTTTACCTTTTGAATTTTCTGTTTTCACAGATTCTAATTCAGTGTCCTCCACTACCATATTTGGTTGTGAAGAAACAATGTATTTCATAATTTCTGAATGAGGATTGGAAATGACAAGCGCCATTTTCAAAGGGTTATTTGCTTTATGTTCTGCTGCTTGCTTAGCTGCTTGAACAGCTACATCCACATCAGAAAAACTTCCGCCAACAATCAAAGTAACAAGTCTACCACCTAAGTAATTTTCACTTGCAAGCAATTCTACATCTGAAGACTTACACATCTGATCCAACAATTCCATTGCGACGGTAAAATACTGTGTTTCAACTACCCCTAATGCTTCGTAATTTTTCATTCTTTCTCACCCTTTTCTTCGGGATCAAGCAGTCTTTCAAGACCCGGGTAAGGTCTCGCTATTACCTTCATTGCTATTACTTCACCATGTCGATGAGCTATTTCTGCCCCAAGTTCTAAAGCTTCCTTAACAGAGGCAAGATCTCCCTTGATAATGATCGTAATCATTCCTGAGCCGGTACGCTTCATATCATGAAGTTCAACAAAAGCCGATTTAACCATAGCATCTATACAAGCTGTAGCTGTTACAAAGCCAATGACTTCGATTAGACCGAAAGATCGATACATTCCCCTACACCTCTTTACTTGCGTTTTACTTTTCCAATTGTAAGTAACTTCGCTATTTCTTCCATTGAAGAAGGGATTAGATGAGTAAGAATATCTCCTTCACCGATATATTTCCTTGCCTCGTATTCTGCGACCTCAAGAGCTACTTTTACATCGGAGATTTCCCCGCTAAATTTCACCTGTACGACAACAGGAATGGCAGCTTGGTCACCGTTTTTGGGATTATTTACATCAATTCCTTCAATCGTTACATTTGCTGCTTTACAGGCTTTATCCATTGAAGCAAGTGCGATACTATAGCCTTGAACCTCTAAAAAACCAACTGCTTTTGACAATATGCTCACCTACCCTATGATTCGGAATCCACCTTCTGCTAGTACACATCTTCTTTGTCTTGTAAATGTCTTTGCGGATGTTATTCCTTCACCCGTAGGACCCGCAATTGTCATGGTTGTATGTCCCTCTCCTCCGAATCCTACACCCGCCAAGGAAGAAGCATTCTTGACAAATATGGTCGTTTCGATTGCTCTAGCAAACTTAGTTAAATGATCCACATTTTTTGAATGCATAATAGCTGTGTGTCTATTTCCATGTTCCGCTAGAAGTGCCATTTCTATAGCTTCATCAAGATTCCCGACTCTAACGATAGGGAAGACTGGCATCATTTGTTCTAGCTGGACAAACGGATGATCAAAATCCACTTCACAAATTAATAGCTTAATATCTTCTTCGTGAGCTATTCCTAATTGTCGAAGAAAAGAAACTGCATCCTTGCCAACCCAATCTTTCGAAACATGGTATTCACGTTTATTATCAAGTGAACATCCACCCGCTTCTTGATGAACATTTTCTTCAAGTGCAAAACTCATTAATTTTGATAGCTGCTGCTGATCAAGCATGTATGCGCCTTCATTTAACATATGGAAAATTAAATCATCTGCTACGGAGTCAATAACAAATAATTCTTTTTCCGCGATACATAAAAGGTTATTATCAAATGATGCACCTTCGATAATACTCTTGGCAGCTTGTTTTAGGTCAGCAGTTTCATCCACAATGACTGGCGGATTTCCAGCTCCTGCACCAATTGCCTTCTTCCCTGACTTTAATAAAGTCTTGACCATTCCAGGTCCGCCAGTGCCGACTAGCAATTTAACTTTTGGACTTTCTATGATTCTATTGAGAGTTTCTAATGTTGGGTCTTTAACCATCGATACTAGATTCTCTGGACCACCAGTATCTTTTATTGCTTGATTAATAAGGTTCACAACAAACGCACAGGATACTTTAGAAGACGGATGAACGTTTAAAACAACTGCATTGCCGGCTGCTAATAAACTAATCGAATTATTAATGATTGTTTCAGTTGGATTCGTTACTGGTGTTACTGCACCCACTAATCCAAATGGAGCCTGTTCTATAATTGTTAAGCCCTCATCTCCTGAAAAAGCAGCTGTAGTTATATCTTCTGTGCCTGGCGTCTTGCGGGCAACAAGTTCATGCTTCGCAATCTTATCTTCGTAACGGCCTAGCTTCGTTTCTTCAAAAACCATTTGAGCTAGTTTTTCCTTATTTTCAATAACAGCTTCCCTAATGGCAGTGATTATTTTTTCTCTATCTTTTAGTTGGAACTGTTTAACATAGTTCAATTGCGCTATGTAACCTGCTTCGATTGCATCCTCTATACGATCAAAAACACCATTAGCACCTGATTCATGAACCTGATGTGGTAGTTCTGCCGGATTTATTTGTTGCGATAATGGCAGAACTCTCTCCATCTGTATTGGTTTCGGTGTATTTGTATTGTCATTGGAATGAAGTACTTGATGTCCTGAATTCTGTTCGGATACAGATTCTATATTTTGCAGAACAGATTGGATAATTTTCTGAATATCCTGCTCCGACATATTTACTCCCATTGTTCCTCCTCCTTATACTATTTCATATAATTATTTAGGATTTCTTCAGTTACTTTTCGTACAATACTCTCTATTACTGCACCTTTATTGTTTACCGGCTCAGATTTTTGCGTTTGTATTTCACATTGTGGGACCCCGCCAGTTTTAATACCCATTGATTCTCGAATGTTGATTAAATCTGAGATTTGCGAACAACTTAATTCATTCGCTTTATTGATAATATTATTAGAATACATAAGCATTAGTGCGTAGTGCTCAAGAGATTCCATGCGGTAATAAGCTTGAATTAAATCCGCACCCCATGTAAGTGCCCCATGATTGGCTAATAGCACTGCATTATAATCCTTGCAATATGGTGCAATTGAATCAGGGACTTCTTGTGTACCCGGAGTTGCATACGGAGCAACTGGCACAGTTCCTAGAAGAACAACAGCTTCTGGTGATACCGGTTTATCAAGGTTTATCCCAGCAATTGCAAACGATGTCGCTACTGGCGGATGGGCATGGACAACTGCATTCACTTCTGGATTTTCATTGTATACTCTTAAGTGCATTTTCACTTCTGAAGAGGGCTTCATCTTTCCAGAAATAACCTTCCCTGAAAGGTCCATCTTCACCATCATATCTGGCGTCATGAACCCTTTGCTAACCCCTGTAGGAGTAGTCCAAATTGTATTTGGACCTACCTTAACAGATATATTCCCATCATTAGCAGCTACAAAATTCTTATTATATATTCTTCTACCAATCTCACAGATTAGCTTTTTCGCTTCAAAATCTGAATAGTATTTTTGTTTATCTATCATTCGTTACAACTCCTTAATCTTACATACGGTCTATTTCATCATTCACCTAATCCGTTTAGGTACGTTTAAGAGCTCTTGAAACAGTCATATTTATGTTCTTTTACTACTTATAATTTTCTTACTAATTTGTGGTTTTGTCAAATATTATTTTGGTTTTATAGTTATTTCTTGTTGTATTTTATTGTAGTTACACAAGAAACCAAATCACACGTGTAATAAATACTTTTTTTATGGGTATTTAGCTGAAATTAATCCATTATTTTCTTGGAGTGAACTTATTAAATACCACATAATATGGTATAATTTTTTTACAAACTAATAAAATTAAGGAGAAAATCATGCTTCCAATCGCACGAAAGAAAAAGATAAAAGAAATCATTCTAGAAAAAAAGAGCGTGACTGTTGCTGATCTTACAAGTCAATTTAATGTGACGGAAGAGACGATTCGAAGGGACTTGAAACAACTTGAGGAAGAAGGCGTATTAAACCGTACTTATGGCGGAGCATACATATCTGAAGGCGTTCAAAACGATGTCAATGTTAATTTAAGAGAACATATCCATGTAGAAGGGAAAAAGAAAATTGCAGCAGAGTGTATTTCCTCTATTAAAAATGGAGATTCGATTTTCTTGGACGCCTCCACAACTTCTTTGGTCATTGCTAGTATGCTCGAAGACAAAAAATTAACAGTTGTGACGAATTCTCTTAAAGTGATCAACTCTCTTGTTGAAAAACCGAATATTAATATTGTTGTCATCGGAGGTACTTTATCTCCCACTTCACTGTCTAATACAGGAAGAAGCTCAGAATACACGTTAAATCATTACTTCTTTGATACAGCCTTCATTTCATGCCGTTCTGTTAGCATGCAGCACGGCATAACAGATTCGAACGAGCAACAAGCAGGGATCCGAAAACTAGCTGCCGAACACGCCAACAACGTTTATCTTATTGCTGATTACACGAAATTTGATAAAACATCCTTTGCAAGAATATGTGACTTTGACAAAATTAATCATGTTGTAGTAGACAAAACACTTTCTACAGAATGGAAGCAATTTTTAAAAGAACAAAATGTCACCCTTCACGAATGTGAATAAACTAAATAAAAATAATCTAAAAGGGCTGAGGTAATTACCTCAGCCCTTTTACTTTTTACTTCGTGCTTTTGAACATTTTCGGCAGAGACTCATTAAAAGGCGCATACGCAATGCCGTTTTCAGTAATAATCCCTGTAATTAAAGTATGATCTGTCACATCAAAACAAGGATTATACGTCTTCACTTCTTTAGGCGCCATTGGTTTTTCATACCATTTACTTGTAATTTCCTCAGACGGCCTTAATTCAATGTGTATATCGTCCCCTGTTTTACATTCTAAGTCCACAGTGGATAGTGGTGCACATACATAGAATGGTATATTATAATGCTTAGCTAAAATAGCTACACCGGAAGTCCCGATTTTATTCGCTGTATCTCCATTTTCGGCTACCCGATCACAACCAACAAGAACCGCTTGAATTTTCCCTTCCTTCATTACAATTGAAGCCATATTATCACAAATTAATGTTACATCTACTCCTGCTTGCTGCAGTTCCCAAGCTGTTAGGCGAGCACCTTGAAGCAAGGGTCTAGTTTCATCAGCATATACTTTAAAGTCATAGCCTTTTTCTTGTCCCAAATAAATCGGAGCCAAAGCAGTACCGTATTTGGCTGTTGCAATTGTTCCCGCGTTACAGTGAGTGAGTATGCCCCAGCCTGGCTCTAACAATGAAAGTGCATACTGTCCAATTGATTCACAAATTTTTTCATCTTCTGCTCGGATTAATTCAGCTTCTTCCTTTAGAGCAGCCTTTACTTCAGGTACACTTTTGCCTACCTCTTTTTTAAATCTATTATCCATTCGATTTAATGCCCAGAAAAGGTTAACTGCAGTAGGCCTTGAAGAAGCTAAGTATTCTTTCACCTTTAAAAAATCACTATAAAGCTCCTCATATGTGTCTGCTGTTGATTTCTTCGTACCTAGGTAGACACCGTATCCTGCTGCAATCCCAATTGCAGGTGCTCCTCTTACCTTTAATTGATAGATTGCATCCCAAACATCTTCCATTTCTTTCAATTCTAGAAATACCGTTTCATTCGGCAATACTGTTTGGTCTAAAAGAATTAATGTACTGTTTTCATCATCTAATTTAACTGACTGTATTACTTCTACTGGATTTCCCATTTATTCTGCCTCCTTTAGAAGCTGTTCTTCGGCTGATTGAATGACATCAATAAACTCAGCACCTGTTTTCATATTTTCTCTATTAAGTATAAAGGTTTTTCCGATTGTCAAACATATTTTCTCCGCGCGCACTCGAGCTTCTGCGTTTGAAATAGACGTAATGTCTTTAACATGTGCTAACCCTATTATTCTTCTAATAAGTTCATGACCAGCAACAGCAGCAGTATCTCTAATAACATTGCCTAGATAATATTCTTTAAATCCAGCATACTTCGCAACAGATTCTGTTACATGATTTTCCCAAGTTCTGATAAATTTCTCATTAAATAAATCGATTACATCCTTGATCGTATTCCCTAGATAATCAAGATAATCTTTTCGCTTTAATTCATCTTCAATTGTAAAGTTCGCATTCGCATAAGCAAATATCAGATTTGCGATAACATTTCCGATATCATAGCCTGCCGGTCCATAAAAAGCAAACTCCGGATCAAAAACTTTAGTAGAGTCTTCTTTTATAAATATGGACCCCGTATGTAAATCACCATGTATTAAGGATTGTGCATTAGTCATAAATTCAAATTTTAATTTAGCTGTCTCGAGTAACAATGCATCATCGTTCCAAATTGTATTTTGTACAAATTCTCTTGTCCCTGGATAAACATCATTACGCGGGCAGTCATAAAATGGCTCAGAATACACAAGGTCCTCAGAAATTTCACAAAGCTCAGGGTTGATAAAACTCTTTACTAAGGCTTTCTTTTCCTTATGTTCCATTACGACATCAGAAGTTAATAATAACGTATTGACTAAAAAGGTAGAAATATGTTCAGCAAAAAGCGGAAATTTCTTGTGCGCAATTAGAGCTGCACGCATCATCTCATGATCAGACAAATCTTCCATCGTACAGCAATTCATAATTGGATCATATTTATATACTTCTGGTACAGAACCTGGAGCTAATTTATATTGCAATTGTAAGATTTCACTTTCAATTCTATTCCGATCTGGAGATAATTTAAATTCATCAGAAATACGAGCAACTGGACCAGCTTGTTTAATGATCACTGACCGGTTTGTTTTTGAATCAACTACTTTAAAAACATAGTTTAAATTCCCGTCCCCGATTTCCTCACATTGAAGCTTTGCATCCTCATCAAAAAGATCAAGGTTAGCTTTTGCATAATCAATCGCATCTTCTTCAGTCATCGTAAAATATTCTTTCGTAAAATCCTTCATTATAAATCCCTCCACCTTATTTTTGTCGATAATAAGTCAATGCCAGCGCAAGTGCTAAGACTGTTCCCTTAACAATATCCATGGCATAGTACGGTACGGACATCATGACTAATCCATTCGATAATATTCCGATTAAAACTGCACCAACAAAGGTACCAAAAGCATTTGGCTTTCCAGCACCTAAAACAGATAGTCCAATAAATGCCGCAGCTACAGCATCCATTAAGTAAGGAGCACCGGAGTTAATCTCAGCTGTCATGACTCGAGAGGCAAGAACAATTCCTCCAATTGCCGCGAAGGTAGCAGACAATAAGTAAGCAAGCACTTTGTATTTATTAACAGGAATACCTGAAAGTCTTGCAGCTTCCTTATTTCCACCAATCACATACATATAACGGCCATGTTTTGTATAATTTAAAAAGATATGAACAAGTGCAACTACTACAACCATGATAATAATTATCCATGGCACTTGACCAATTTTTGCAAAAAACGGCGGAATCACACCCGTTGAGAAACTTCCATCAGGCATGATCATATTTTGTGACACAGTTGCCCCTTTCGTATATGTAAGAGCGATCCCTTGAATAATAAACATTGTTGCAAGCGTCATAAGCATGTCTGGAATTTTCACTTTAACGATCATAAAAGAGTTAAAAGCTCCAACAAGAAGCGCCGCTCCAATAGCTGCAAGAATGGCAATAAATATATTTTGCGAAAACCACACAAACATAGAAACTACAACTGCATTTGAAAGAGAAACAGTAGAACCTACTGATAAATCAAATCCATCTACTGAAAGCGAAATCGTAATCCCTATAGCTATAATAGTAACAATGGAAATAGACCTTAAAATATTAACAATGTTTGCTCCTTGAATGAAACTTGGATTAGCGATCGCAAAGATAGCTATCAAAACAAAAATTGTAATAATCGTTCCATATTTATATAAGAACTCAAAAAGTTCAAACCCTTTTTTTACAGGCTTAGTGTTTGTAACAGGATTTGCCGTGTTCATCCTCATTTACCTCCTGTTGAATAGAATAATAATTCTTCTTCATTTGTTGTTTTTGTTTCAAGCTCTTTTGCCACTTCCCCGTCATATACAACATATACACGGTCTGTAATCCCGAGAATTTCTGAAAGTTCACAAGATGCGTAAATGACAGACTTCCCACGCTTTGCCAAGCCCGAAATCAATTCGAAAATATCTTTTTTTGCCCCTACGTCTACGCCCTTTGTAGGTTCATCAAAAATGTACACCTCAGCATCCGAAATCAGCCATTTTCCAATAGCCACTTTTTGTTGATTCCCCCCCGAAAGATTTTGCACTTTGGCTTCTTCCGATGGTGTCTTTATTCCTAAATCTTTTATCATTTCTATTGAGATTTTCTTTTCTTCCTTTGTATTTACAAAGCTGAGAAACTTCGAGAATTTACTTAGACTAGCTGATGTAAGATTTGTAGAAACAGATTCTTGAACGAGAATCCCTTCTTTTCTCCGCTCTTCTGGCACGAGAGCAATGCCTTTCCTTACCGCATCACTTGGATCCTTAATTTTTACATTTTTTCCTTTAATTTTTATTTCACCTTTAGTTACCTTAGAGGCACCAAATAACGCTTTACATATCTCTGTTTTTCCAGCCCCGACTAAACCGGCAATTCCAACAATTTCTCCTTCATTTACATGCATACTAAAATTTTTCACTAATCCTATATCATGAAGCCCTTCAACAGAAAGGACAGTTTCTCCGATTTCAACGTGGTACTTCGGAAATTGTTCCTCAAGCTTTTCACCAAGCATATACTCCACGATTCTGTTTTGATTTGTTTCAGCAATCGTTTCCTTAATGACAAATTCGCCGTTTTTCATAACGGTGATCTCTTCGCAAATATCAAATAACTCCGGTAATCGGTGAGAAATAAAGATTATGCCTACATCTTCTTTTACCAGCTCACGAACGATTCTAAATAGTTCAGTCGTTTCAGAATGACTGAGAGGCGCAGTTGGTTCATCCAAAATCAAAAATTTACATTGCTTAGAGATGGATCTAGCAATAAGGACCATTTGTTTTTGAGCTAAAGTTAATTCACTTACAAGTGTTTTCGAAGAGATATTCACATTCATTCGCGTAAGTATCTCTGTAGCTCTTTTGTGAATTTGGTTCCATTTGACAAACTGTCTTTTTCCCATATCATTAACGGTTTCATTTAACATAATATTTTCTCCAACCGTTAAGTATGGAATTAATGCTGTATCCACTTCTTGATAAACGATTTGTATCCCATTATCCTGGGCATCCTTCGGTGTACGTATGTCGATTTTCTTTCCATCAATATAGATTTCACCCGTATAGTGTCCATAGGCTCCGGAAAGAACTTTCATTAATGTTGATTTACCAGCCCCATTCGCACCAATCAATGCATGAGTCATTCCCGTTTTAGTAGAAAAATAGACTTCATTAAGCGCTTTTACCCCAGGGAACTCTATAGATATATTTTTCATTTCTAATAATATTGTCACGCACATAAGCCTCCTTCTATTTCAATCAGTATTCTCAACAATTTAAGGCCTATAATGGTTTTGAAACCCTATACCAGCTGTTTATCTCTGATATAAGGTTTCAAATTTAATTATTTATAGTATTCTTTTAAAGTCTTCATCCATTCTTCTTCAAATGCACTTGATACCCCCCAGCCTTCAACAACCTCTGCAAGGTTTACCATATTAACAGGAGAGCTTGATTTTTGCAGCGCTTCTTGTGAAATTATAGATGCCTCTAAATCGAATGTCGCAGGCGTTTCCTCACCAGCAATTTTCTTAGCAAGAATTCTCATGTTTACAGAACCAATTAGTTTTGGATCAACAGCCGCCGTATATTTCCACGGGCTTTTTTCTTCTTGCATTATTTGAAGGTCTGCATTCGATACATCAATACCATAAAGGGCAATTTCATCTCTTCCTGCCTCTTTAATTGCTCGAGCCGCACCAATCGCAAATGCATCCCAAGTAGCAAAAATCGCATCAATTTCACCTTTTTTATGTTTGTTTAACATCGCAGCCACAGCGTTTTGTGTCTGAACAGATGTATCAGCTGCTGCTACACCAAATCTCTCAATTTCTTTAATACCAGGGTTGCTTTTTAGTTTTTCTTGATAAACTGCATTACGTCTTACCATCGGCGGGAAACCGTCTACCCATAAATAAACAATATTCGCTTCCCCATTTGTATCCTTAATTAATTGGTCTAATGATAATGTTGCCAATGCTTCATCATCCTGTGAAGTTAATGTCACTCCATTTATTGAGGCAATATCTCCATTGGAATCAAATGTTACTACACTCTTTCCAGCTTCTACAATTTTCTTTACATCTTCTACTGTAGCAGCATCATCGCCATGCGAAATAATAAATCCATCAAAATCCTCTTGTAATGCTTGAGCAATCGCATCATGGAATTTTGCAGTGTCTCCGTTAGCAGTGAAAACATCTACTTTAAATCCAAGTGCTTCTCCCTCTTCTTTTGCACCAGCTAAGAATTGAGCAGTATGATCGTCTCCACCAATTTTTCTTACCACTTTAATTTTTACTTCTTTGCCATCTTTGAAGCGATCAGGCACATTATCAAGTGAAACATTCTTGTTTCCTTCTTTAGGCTTAGAGCTTTCTTCACCCGAAGCACAGCCCGTTAAAAGAAGTGAAACAGCTAACATTAGGACTAATGCACTCTTTAAAAAGTTTTTCATTCTATAATTCTCCTTCTTTGATAGTATGTCCATCCTCCTTATTTTCCGATAGAATAATAGGCGGATAGAAATTGTATAGCGCTTTCATTTCTAAATTAACTAAATTTTATCATGTGAGCAAATCTTATACAATATTTATTTTGAATTATTCATAGTTTTTTTGGTTTTATACGCAATTCTTATATTACGAACCGGAAATTACCCCTATATCTTATTTGTTTAATGATAATTCTATTTAATATTCAATATAACACTTCCCTTATTAGTCATTATTGTAGTCAAAACAACAAAAATCCCTTTAAAACCAACATGTTTTCCTTATAATAAAAAAATACCGATATTCTAGAAAGAATATCGGTATTTTATTCGGACCTACTCGTTCATCATTTTTAAAGCTTTCATCCAGTCTTCTTCTAATTCGGTTGACAAACCCCAGCCAGGCAGTACTTCACCTAGATTATCCATAGTTACATCTTTTTTAGAAACTTGTAGTTCATCTTGTCCAATCAAATAAGCTTCAAGATTATAATTTTTGGGCGTTTCTTCTCCAGCTATTTTTTTGGCAACAAGTCTCATATTTAATGCGCCAATTAATTTCGGATCTACCGCAGCTGTATATTTCCAAGGACTCCCATTTTCTTTCATCAATTTTAAATCTGAATTCGATACATCTATGCCATAAATTTTCACTTCATCTCTACCTGCTTCTTTAATAGCCTCAACTGCGCCTATTGCAAAAGCATCCCATGTGGCAAATATGGCATCAAGCTCTCCTTTAGGGTGCTTTTTTAGCATTTCAACAACAGCTGCTTTCGTTTCCCCTGATGTATCTGCTGATGCAACCCCAAATCTTGCAACTTCTTTAATCCCTGGATTATTTTTCAGTTTTTCAATGTAGACAGCATTACGTCTGATCATTGGCGGAAATCCATCTACCCATAAATAAGCAATATTTGCTTGTCCATCATAATCCTCAATTAATTGCTCCATCGCAAATGTAGCTAATACCTCATCGTTTTGAGAGGTAGACGTAACACTATCTATTTTTTCTAATTCCATATTTGAATCGAACGTTACAACACTCTTGCCTTTTTCTACTAAATTTTTCACACTATCTATTGTTTCAGGATCATCCCCATGGGAAATGATAAATCCATCGTATCCTTCATCCAAAGCTTTCTTGATCTCATTATGAAATTTTTGGTTATCCCCATCAGCAGAAAAAACATCTACCTGCAACCCCATTGCCTCGCCCTCTTCTTTGGCTCCTGCAAGAAATTGTTTTGTATGATCATCTCCGCCAATTTTACGAATAACCTTGATTTTAATTTTATCACCACTTTTAAACTTTTCAGGAATATTTTCCAGTGATCCCACACCATCTTGATTACTTGCTTCTTTCGTGACTACTTTATCACTCTTGCTTGCACATCCAGTTAAAAGCATGATTAATACTATAAAACTAATGGTTATAAATCTTATTCTGCCTTCCTTCATCTTTTCTTATCTCCCTTTTCAACCAATAATAGTTTCTAACAGTCGATTTGAATTTGACGTATCCATTTTTAAAGTTAGATTTCTTATTGGATTTTAAAATGCTTAACTAAGCTCTCCAATTGAGCAGATAGGACTTTAAGTGATTGAGTGCTCGCTGAAATTGTTTCCATTGAAGCAACTTGTTGTTCTGCTGATGCTGACACTTGCTGTACCCCAGCAGCAGATTGCTCAGTTACCGCCGAAATTTCTTCACTGAACGCGCTTAATTGTTCACTGCCTTGTTGAATCTGGTCTAAGTTGGCAGCTACTTGGTCAATTTTTTCAACCATAAGTAAAACTAGATTAGAAATCGCATGGAACGTTTCACCAGTAGTTTTTATTTGCTTATTTCCAATCTCTGACTGTAAAACACCATTTTGAAGGGTTTCTACAACTTGTTTGGAATCACTTTGGATATCTTGTGTAATATGAGTAATATCTTGAACTGAGTTTGAAACTTGCTCTGCTAATTTTCTCACTTCATCAGCTACAACCGCAAAGCCTTTCCCATACTCCCCTGCTCTCGCTGCCTCAATTGCCGCATTCAGCGCCAATAAGTTGGTTTGTGCAGCAACATCTTGTATCACGTGGACCAACTGGTAAATATTTTCATTTTTCAAATCTAAATTAACTACTTTTTCCATTGATTCAGATACAATTTGACTGATTGACTCAATTTGGTGAACAGATTGATTCATTAATTTTGTTCCTTCTTGTGCTTTTTCCAGAACTTCATTTGAAGCTTCCTTCAAGTTTTTCCCCGCGAAATCAGCTTGTTTAATCTGAACATTCACATCCTCAACCGCCCTAGCCGATTCAGATGCAGAGTTTGCTTGTTCCTCGGCTCCATAAGCTAATTCATGCATGGTTGTTGCGATTTGTTGACTGCCTAGTTTCACTTCCTCTGACGACACAGTAAGCTCATCACTTTGCTTATTAACAAATCCAGAAACATTGACAACCTCTGTAACGATTTTATGTAGACTGTTTTTCATTTCATTTACAGATTTTGCTAAAATCCCAATTTCATCTTTGCTGTTTATTTCAATAGATGGTATGGATAAGTTTCCTTTCGATATTTCATCGATTCTTTTTGTAACTAATCGTAAAGGCTTCGCTATCATTCTAGTTATAAATAGAGCAGCACCAATTCCTAATATCAAAGAGATGATGATACAAGTTATAATCGTAATAACCGTTTGGTCAAATACCTTTTTAGAATCCTCCCCAGCTTGCTCCGCACCCATTTTATTAATGGAAACGAGATGATCCATATTTTGTTTCATGGAATCAAAGGCTTTCGCACTTTTCTTAAAATATAG
Source organism: Cytobacillus solani (assembly GCF_006704205.1). Lineage (NCBI taxonomy): Bacteria > Bacillati > Bacillota > Bacilli > Caryophanales > Bacillaceae > Cytobacillus > Cytobacillus solani. Next base: position 4,069,450 of record NZ_CP041305.1, on the reverse strand, counting down.
ATAGGCGAATTCTGATTTTCCTTTGTCACTAAGCTTTAGTGTCTCCTCATTTACCTTTAGAAAGAATGCCCATTTGTATGTCAATTTATCGAAGTTTTCTCTTGTTTCTTTTGAGTTTATAAGCTTTTCATAGGAAGCCATCGTTTTTTCCGCTTCATCTATGAAAATCGTTCTTTCTTTATTGAGCATTTCTTTTTCTTGTCCATCATCTGACTGGATATATCTTAATGAAAGTGTAATAACATGCTCAGTTTGGAAGCCTATCGAGTTGATTAGCTCCACTGAAGGCATCCACTCATCAACAATGGAAGTTGTTTTATCTTGCATATGAAACATCCTATTTATTGTTACAACAGCAAATACAACGAGTAAAATAAGTACAATCCCAAACCCAGTCATTATTTTTTTACCCACACTTAAATGTTGCATACATACGTCTCCTCCCACATAAAACCACATGAGTACAATTGAAATTAATGTTTAATACCTACAAATATAACATAATTTAGTTAAAAACACATACTTTTTTGAATTGTAATGTTTCTTTTTACTCAGGTTTCTAAATCCGTTGCTTAGTAAATACGCAAGTTAGTAATACTTTTTTATGGCTTTCTTTCTTTTATGCTCATATCGCCCTGTCCACCTTGTGAACCAACTAAAGAGAATAAATTGAACCCCCAAAACAAAACTATCAATCAATAAGTAATTTTCTGCTTCAATCCCCTACTTAAATACATGACAAATTCCTTAAAGACACTTTAGGAAACCCTTATTTGATTTCTAATGGCACAATTTATGTTAACCATTACTTATTTTAAGTTGACAATATAACTATAAATCTATTACTCTTTTTTTATATTCTTCATATGGAGGTAGTTTATGAAAAAAAATTTAAGTACTTTTGAATTAACCATTGCGGGGATGTTTGTAGCACTAATGTGTATTGGTGCAAATATTACCTCCATCGTGCCGTTTATGGTCGTTGGAGGTGTGCCTATTACACTGCAGACGTTCTTTGCCATTTTAGCTGGAGCCATTCTAGGAAGTCGTTTAGGTGCAATTTCCATGCTTGTCTACTCCTTTATCGGATTAGCTGGAGCACCGGTTTTTGCTAAATTCGGCGGAGGAGTTAGCCATTTTCTAAGTCCAACTTTTGGATTTATTATTTCATTTATTTTTACTGCTTATATAACTGGAAAATTAATTGAGCGGAATAAAAGTGTTTCAATCTACATAATAGCTGCTTTAGTTGGGATGACAGTTAATTATTTATTTGGAACCAATTGGATGTTTTTTGCTTATAAGCTATGGGCTTCTGCTCCTGATGGCTTTACCTATCAAATGGCTTGGCTATGGATGATTCCGCCGCTGCCAAAGGATATCATTCTGGCTGTATGTGCCGGTTTAATGGCGCATCGATTGGAAAAACGTGTACTGTCGCGGAGTCAACTCAGAAAGCTTCAGAGTACTAATTTGAATGGGGGAGTAAAAAATGAAAAATTGGGATGATCTTGCGGAAAGAGTACTTCAAGGATACGAGTTAACAGATGTTGAAGCATTGAATATATTAGACTGCCCCGACGAGGAGCTATTATCTCTCCTGCAAAGTGCTTATAAGATTCGCAATCACTATTACGGGAATAAGGTAAAACTAAATATGATTATCAATACGAAATCTGGTCTTTGCCCCGAAAATTGCGGCTATTGCTCACAATCAAGTGTCTCAAACGCACCGATTGACAAATATCGAATGATGGATAAAGCATCTATTATAAAAGGTGCCGCCAAGGCCCATGACTTAAATGTTGGCACCTATTGCATTGTTGCTAGTGGCAGAGGCCCTTCTAACAATGAAATTGATGAAGTGGCTTCGGCAGTTAAAGACATAAAAGCACAATATCAAATGAAGGTTTGTGCTTGCTTAGGTTTGCTAAAACCAGAGCAAGCAGCGAAATTAAAAGAAGCTGGAGTTGATCGGTATAACCATAATATCAATACCTCAGCAAACCATCACGAGAACATTACTACCTCTCATACATACCAAGACCGTGTGAAAACTGTTGAATTAATTAAGCAAGCTGGGATATCTCCCTGCTCTGGCGTTATCATAGGAATGAAGGAAACGAAGGATGATGTAATAGCAATGGCAAGAAGCTTAAAAGTACTGGATGCTGACTCCATTCCTGTTAACTTTCTGCATGCAATCGATGGAACACCGCTGGAAGGAACGAACGAATTAAATCCAAGATACTGTTTAAAGGTCCTTTGCTTTATGCGCTTTATCAATCCAACGAAAGAAATAAGAATTTCAGGCGGTCGAGAAGTTAACCTGCGAAGCTTGCAGCCACTTGGACTATTCCCTGCCAATTCAATCTTTGTTGGTGATTATCTTACAACAGCTGGGCAAGAAGAAACTGCCGACCATCAGATGTTGACAGATCTTGGATTTGAAATAGATTATTGTCCAGCATAATGTGATACTACTCTGACAGTAAGGGTTCCCCTATTTAATATGTTATCGCTTATATACCAAATAAATAAAAGGCAAATGATAAAACCAGATAGGCTTATCATTTGCTTTTTAGTTTTGGCTAGTATTTCTGATAGAACATTCCATAATAAGAAATGCTTCAGAAAACTAAAGTTCATTAGAGGAGCGAGTTAATCGCATAACAAACATATAAATTTATTTTTTCAACATACAGTTGAAGTTCACTTTCTTATGCACTGGATTCCTGCATCTAAGTCTTAAGCCTTAGTGGAAAATCATTCCAGAGCCTTTTTAGCCCATCCTCTATTTCATTTACTATTTAAGTAAGGAATGTATTTAGAGGAGGACTTAAAATGAAAAGCTTATTTTTCACTGGATCAATACTTGTTAGTTCATTCGTACTAGCTGGCTGCAGCACTAATGTGATTACAAAAGAAGATCACGCCAACGTTCTTATAGAAAAGGACAAGGCTGAACAATTAGATGTGTCCTTGAACATTGCTGCTGGAAAATTACATGTTTCGGAAGGTGCAAAAGAATGGGTCGAAGGGGAGCTTGAATATAGTACTGATATATTGAGACCTAATGTTTCCTACAAACAGTCAGGCAAAAAAGGAAAGATCGTAATCGAACATACTAATAAAAAATTTTCTGATCTTAAAGGTCCAAATATGAAGAGTAACTGGGATCTTCAACTTTCAAACAAAGTTCCAATTGATTTAAATGTAAATACAGGTGCATCTGAAACACACCTTGATTTGCAGGGACTACAATTAAGTGATTTGAATGTGAATGTAGGTGTAGGAGATACAACCATTGATCTGTCAGGTGATTGGGAGCAGGATTTCGATGTTCAATTATCAATGGGTGTTGGAAAATCAACCATTATTTTACCTAAAGATGTCGGCGTTCAAGTTAAATCTTCCAAGGGAATCGGTCATTCTGAATTTAGAGGATTTATTTCAATGGGAGATGATGTCTATGTGAACGAGGCTTATGAAAATGCCAAGATAAAAATCAATGTCAACGCAGAATTGGGCATTGGAAAAGCAGATTTTATTATTGAAGAATAACGAGTTCATCAAGAAACGTGTGTTTATAAAAAGAAAAGAAAGCCATATTATAGATAGAGTTTAGTGTTTGGAAAGGAGTCAATTTGATGGAATCTTTATCCCGTGAACAGCTTATTAATAATATGCAAAAATCGTTTCAGATGTATATAAATCAATATGGATTGGATGATATTGGAGTTTTTGAAGAAGAAGGCCAGGATGATCTTTACTATTTTGGCTACACAATTAAAAAGGATGGGAAAACGCATCATATTCATAGCCCGTATAGAAAAGACACACACGGTGGGCTTTCTCCCATAATAAACGAATGGACGATCGAATCAGATGAACCGCAAAAAACAGATCTAAAAGGATATCACAGTTTAGAGAGTGCATTTCTTGATCTATAAAGTGAAACATAATCAGCGGGGGTTCTCCACCATCCCCGCTGATTGCCAGTTGAATGATATGTTGCTTCAAATACTGCCATTCTAGCTGTTATTTTTATTTCACCTAGCTGTACCGATTTTATAGCTTTTTAACAAATTCTGATTTTAACTTCATAGCACCAAATCCATCAATTTTGCAGTCAATATTATGATCTCCATCGACTAAACGAATATTTTTTACTTTTGTACCTATTTTTAAAATGGATGAGCTCCCTTTTACCTTTAGGTCTTTAATAATAGTTATTGAATCGCCATCATTTAAGACATTTCCATTTACATCTTTAATCAATTTATTTTCCTCGGTATGGTCATTTTCAGTGTTTAAACTCCACTCATGAGCACACTCGGGACAAACGAAAAGACTCCCATCCTCATATGTATATTCAGAATGACATTTTGGACATTTTGGCAAACCTTGCATGAACATTTTCCCCTATTCGTAATTATTTTTCTATTTTCTTACGGTACAGAAAATCTTAATCATTGAATAGACCATCTGCACACTCTCTTATCTTACAGTAAAACTTGATACAAAAATAGATAGATTAGGAGATGATGGGAAATCATTAACAATAAACTATTTTGTATCATTTTCTACGCAACAAAAATAATGTGTAGACCTCTAACATTATTTTTTGTTGTTTCTTACTAAATCAATTTATAGTTCTTGTGATTGACAACCGTTTTTATCGGTTCGTCCGTTTTTGTATTTACTCCGATTTCTACAATGACTGAGTTATCCCGAAGGACAATTACTTTTCCTTTTTTCCCTTTTGCCTCCCCTTTAATAATTTGTATCATGTCACCCATATTTGGTTTTTTCGTGTTCTTCACTTTGCTATCCTGTTTTTTAGTCATATCTTCAGCCATTTTGCATACCCCCTTTTTTCATCTATTGAGTAAGTGAATCAATTTCCTTCGTTTTTAGTATGACCAAAATTCTTCTCCATACAACTTTATACAAAATTGCTTAACAACAATCTTTGAGTAAAGATGTCAAAAGTCACTTTAATGAAAAAGACTTTTGAACTATAATAAAAGCAATAGCAAATCAATTGAAAAATTGAGACGCAAAACCACAGATCTAAGGTAGTCATACTATGATGGCTGGGTTGCCGTATTTACTCTTACATAAGATAAATCGTAAAGGAGCTCTACCCTATGTTTAAGAAAACCTTTCTCGCTCTTCAGTTTATTTTTCCACTTCTATTAACCCATTGCTTTCCTGCAATGGGACAAGCACAAAACCCTTTATTGGACGTTAATAATTATCAAATTTACTATGGTCATTTAAATGATGTAAAAACCAAACAGCTTGGCAAAAATGATCTGGTTGTTATTGAGCCTCACGAAACAACAAAAGAACAAGTGGCTGAATTGAAAAAAAGCGGCACAATAACACTCGGTTATATTAGCATTATGGAATTGCAGGACTGGGATGACGCGTTTGTAGCCAAAATACAGGCAGATGACTATTTAAAAGTTAACGGTCAAAAGGTCTATGTTGAGGATTGGGATACCTATCTAATGGATATCACTAATAAGCATTATCAGCAATTATTGCTTGAAGAAATTGAAGAAGAAATTATTCAAAAGCAGTTTGACGGGATCATTTTAGACACTGTTGGCGATATTGATGATTTTTACAGCGATAACGAGGAATTGGCCGCAGACCTCCGTAATGGGTATGTCGAGCTTCTTCAAGTCATAACAAGTAAACATAAAGAATTGCTGTTACTGCAAAATTGGGGATTCGAAACTTTGAAAACTGCTTCCAAGGATTACGTGGATGCGATTATGTGGGAAGGCTTTAATAAAGAGCGTTTAACGAATAGCAGATGGGGACAAAATTGGATCAAATATTTCCAAACCCTGCAAAAGGAAGATAATATTGCAGTATTTACTGTGGCACCTAATAAAAGCAGTGCAAATTACAGTAAAAAGCAAGGCTTCGTTTCATACGAGAACAAAAATAGTATCTATAATTAATAAAAGGTCTGCCTTTTTTCCCGAGGCTGACCTTTCATATTATGAAATTAAGATGCATAATCACCGCTGTATTGAACAAGCGATACATCTTTAACCCCTTCTAGATTCGATAATTTATGAACAAATGCGGTATTATCCACCTTAAGCTTGATTTTTAATGTTAGCTCTGTCCAATTATTTCGAACAATTTTCGATTTCAGATCATAATTGAACTTAACAAGCTGTGCTTTAATCTCATCGTAGGCCATTTCGTCATAATGAATCACTAATAAATACGTTTCGTCCTTCCATTTCTTTTTTGAAAGGAAGAAGACAGCGATGGAAATAAAAATGGATCCAAAAATCGCTACTGGATATACGTTTGCTCCAATCGCAATACCTGCTGTAATCGCCCAAAACAAAAACACGATATCCAGCGGGTCCTTCAGTGCTGTCCGAAAACGTACGATACTTAATGCTCCGACCATCCCTAAGGACAGAACGATATTCGTGCTTATTGTCATAATGACAAGAGAAGTAATCATCGTCATTAAAACGAGTGTTACATTGAAATTATGACTATAAACAACACTTCGAAACGTTTTCTTATACACATAATAAATAAATAGTCCAACAATGAATGAAGCAAGTGTTCCAAAGAAAATTTCTAGAACCGATACACTTGTAAATGTATCTGAATTTAAAATACTTTTTTTGATAATGTCATCAAAATTTATCCGATCACTCATATAAATATGTCCTCTCTCTACACTATTGCTTATAATAGGTCATGCCTGCTTCCCGGCAAATCACATACTTGGAAATGGCTGAGCGCTGATGGCTATCGAGCTGCAGAATATCTCGAATGTAGTCTGGCAAATAGGTATTAAATTTTACTTCCATAATCATTAAAGGTTCCTGTAGCGCTTCAATTGTAACGATATCCTTTTCAAAGATATCGATCGAATTAATACCCGCACTTAAATACTTATCAAAGGTGATTCGTACATCCTCGATATCTTCCTTATAAGCCTCTCTTACATAATCGACAATGATTTTGGGCGACATATGCTGGGTTCTCATAAATAGATAAAAATCCTTTGCAACACTGTTATTTTTATCAAGTAAAAAATCATAATCCCACATTAATAACCGCTCATATTCATCTCTTGATATAGATATGGATTCTTTGTTAATCATCTCTCCATACCGATTCTTTTTTTCAAGCTTGATGATGTGATCACTTTGATTATATATACGGATCCGCAACTTTTTCCTCTTATAAATGCCATAATTTTTTTCAAACAAGTCACTATCATACACATTGTCAAAATAAAGACTGCGAATGTGATATCCCTCTTCATTCACCATGTTCACGTCTCTTTTAAGTACTATTTGTAATTTTTTTCTTAAAAGCTCATACTCTCTGACATTAATATAAAACTTCAATTCATGACGTAACTTTTTCATCCTTTACTTCCCTTTAGTCATTAATAAATTAATTAACGATCATTTTTTTGACCCCAAAATATTTTGATCCATCCTCATCCTCATAAAGATCAAATGCTGTTTGAACATTATTTTTTGCATCTTTTGCAACAACTCGCCAATAATAAGTCCCTTTTGATAGCTGATAAGCGTATTGCGTTTCTATCATATCTTTTTTCTCGTGAACGATATGTGAAAATGCTGGATCTGTACTTATTTGCAGCGTATAGAATAAATCATCTCCTTGGATATCGTAGGATGGGTCCCATGTAAATACATGTTGATTTTTCTCATTTTTGTAATCATCTAAGAAAAATGGCATGGGTTTCTCAAGGTTTTTGTAGTAAACTTCCTTATTAAGCAGTGATTCATTTACAATTCCGTAATATACATCATCAAAATCAGCAATTTCTACATCTAAGTAATCTTTATCAGGTGACTTTTTAACAAATTGACTAACTGTTTGGTAGTATTGATCTAATAATTTCTTTGTGGTTTCGGGATTAATAATTGCTGCTAGTTCTTCGATTTTCTTCGTTAACACTTCAACATTTTTTGGATCCTTGAAGAAGCGCTTATGAAGGACAGAGCCCCAGTAATTTGATAATCCATCCTGCCAATCTGCCAGTTCTGAATGCTTTTCTTCTGTAGGTGAAGACCTCCAAGCGCCATCATAATCCCAAGGGAGGAAGTACCATTTTTCTGAATTAGATGGACAATACAAATAAAAGTTCTGTGTGGTTACATCACTATTTCCCATAAGTATGTTGGTTGCTATCCATGTTAAATAATTTTCTTTATCAAAATGACGCTCAACTACCTCATTAATATTTAATTTTTGGTTGTTAACATCATCTAACATAGTGAGTAATTTACGATGGTCATTACTCCCCTTGCTTTCTAGTATCATTTCAAATTCATCTTTGTTAAATGATGAATCCGTTTCTAGCTTCAATTGGTCAGAATAGCGGAAAAACTCAAAATTTGTTGCTTTATAGAGATTCCCATTTGAATCCAGCCCATGTGCTGCAAGAAAGCGTTCATTCGCCTGCTCAATTTGTGTGTATAACCCATAGTCTTCAAATTTACCAGTTGAATCTTTTTTCGTTAAATCCTTTACATATAAATGTACAAACTGTGTACGCATGCTTGTCAAACCAGGAATTTTCGTAAAATAATCAAATGATAGTTTATTGCGGACTCTGGTCGCATCATACGGGTGTTTATTTAAATTTAACGTTTTTTGTCCTCTCCAAAGGCCAGCACTATCATACAATTTTATTTTAAAGGATTTTTGAGCAGCGACACGTGTTGACTTTCCCCTTAATTGAATCGATGCATTCATTTCTGTTTCATCGAATCCGAACAAGCCCTCTTTTATCCCCTTAGCTGTCCCCTCCTGAATCATAATATCTAGTTTAGGTGAGGTAGTCTCACTATTATGAATACTATACCAATTATTCAGTTCATAAAATGATGCTTCATTTTCTTTCCCAATCGTAATGTAAAAAGTAACGACAGAATCCTTTTTCTCAAATTCGTACAGTCGTGGATCCTCACCAAAAACTTTTTCTTCACTATCCTCTGTTTGAACTGGCGGGATCTCATTTTTATCTTCCTTATTCATTCCAATATCGTCCGTACATCCAGAAATCATCAGTATGGAAGCGATCAAAGAGAACCATAAAATATATTTTTTCATTTTCCTAATTCCTCCAACTCACAACTCTTATTTGCCAAACTAGAATTGTTTTATTTTTTTCTTCGGTATAAGCGGTTGTGAGCAAAACGTGTAATAATCAATTCTATTTAAGTATTTGGATAATTTCCATAATGCAAACGATAAACCAATAAATGCAGTGATAAATATCGAATAGCCATAATTTCCAATATTCAAGAAAATGAAAGTTAAAAGCATACTCCCTACTGTATAAATAATCGTTGTCCAGCTTGCCCCTTTTTGATCATCATAGTAGAGAAGTAATAAAACAACGGTATACATTATAATAAAAAAGAGAAATCCTAAAACGAAAAAGATAAATAATTGAATTTGGTCATAGGTTAGTCCTAATAAGGGAAGAAATTTTAACCCTAATGCAATAGAGCATATCGCTACAAATAATTGAATTTCTGCAATAAAAGACAGTTCAAGCGATAAAACCTTAAACATATCTCTCTTTGCAGATAAGATATCCTTTAGAGGAAATGAGTTTAATATACGATTATAGTAGGTTTTATATGCTGTATAAAAGTTCGTTTCAACAGAAACAACAAATAATACCATCGCGGGAAGGACACTTAAGTATGCAAAGAACACAGGTACATCATAAAAAGGTGCAATCACGAATGTATCTTCAACGATATGCTGATGCTTCCCCTGCCAGACAATAAAATTATGACCATATAGCCCTAATGTATAGCAAAAGCCGCATATAAACAGCAAAGGATACTTCTTCATATACGATAGGAAAAGAAAGTATTTGAAATTATTCACCTTAAAGAAATCTCGAATATACTGCGTAAACTTTATCAGCATGAAAAAGAATCCAATATCCAAACAAATCATCATCGCTGTCGCACTATAAATATGAAGAAACTTAATACAGATATAAACAGCCAAACCTGAAATAATCACACCGATTAAAAAACTTTTAACAATTTTCATATAATCCTTCAATGCAGACACATACATGCATTGGATCCAGACGATAATCAATTCAACAAAAAGAATGTAGGAAACAATTTTAAACGTTATGTCCAATGGAGAAAAGGAAAAAAATACGAATGCACTCATACCGCCAAAGAACACGCATATGGCAATCACACCAAACATCGAAGCTAATATATTCTCGTATTTTTCTAAGAATAGTTGATCTGCTATATACCTTGATACAATTAAGTTAAAGCCGCCAGTAATTATTTGAGAAAAAATCAAGGCATACTGGGTTGCAGCCAAAAACAATTCTCTTTCAGCATATGGGGTATTCACAGAAATAAGCAGCTGCTGTGCGACAGTCATGAGTAAAATGCATAATGCAAGCGGTCCGACTGTAACGATTGCAGAATAGCTATATGCACGGACATTAGCCAAAAGCCCTCGTTCATTAAACATTTTTTTTAATTGAAAACCTATCCCTGCCATATGTTATCCACCATATCTTTGTAGAGTTGTTTGTATTGAGCAATAAAGCTTTTTTTCGAATAAAAAAGAATCGCTCGTTCCCTTCCTATTGCCCCCATACTTTGCCTTTTCTGATCATCTTTACATAATTGAATAATAGCCCTAGCCATTTCAACATATTGCATGACTGGAACGACGATCCCCGCTTGTCCTAAATCATCACGTTCTCCCATCAATATACCTCTGCAATTTCCTACATCTGTTGCTACAAAAGGCTTTCCACTGGCCATGCCTTCGAGAAGCACAAGTGGCTGTCCTTCACTAATACTTGATAGCACGAGAACATCCATTCGTTTAATATATTCACGAACATTCACCTCACCCGTGAATATCACATCTTCTACTTGCAAATTTTCGGCTAATTGGATGCATTCCTCATAGTATTCTTCGTCCTCATCGGTTGGACCCATAATAAAGAATTTTGAGCTTGGCAGTTCTTGTTTTACGATGGCAAAACTTTGTATCATCGTTTTAATATCCTTTATCGGCACCACACGTACAATTGCACCAATGTTTAATCCATTCTGATTAATTGCATTCCCAGTTGGCAGCTGATGATAATCTTCGGAATTCACCCCATTTGGGATGATGGATATTTTGCTTGGAGAACATCCGAGTTCTTCTTGTATCTCCATATTCTTTTGAAATAATGTGATGACTTTATCCGCAGTATCATATGCACAAGTTGACATATTGTAGAAATATTGAATCCATAAATCTTTAAAGTACCCTTTTACCCATTGGGCTTTAATGATCTCTTCTTCTCTTTCTCTTGTATAGATCCCATGTTCAGTCATTAGAAAAGGCTTTTGGTACATGTATTTCCCTAGGCTGCCAAGGACTCCCGCATAGCCAGTTGAAACACTATGATAGAGGTCTGCCTCTGGAAGGGGGTGCTTAATACATATTAACAACGGCAAAACCATGGATCGCATCGACCAAAACATATCTGTAAACGGGATCTGGTCATATTTTTCTAAACATATTTCATGAACAATATCAAAGAAATCCTTGCTCTTTAAAAAATTGACCGCTGAATCAATTCTTTCCCCTGAAAACATAGATAACAGTGTGTCCCAATCAGGCTTTCTGCTATCTAACAACGATTTAAGTGCCTTTTTCTCTTTTTCTGTTAATTTATAGTCACGGCCCCACTTGTCTTCTTCCTCAGTAAAGTCATCTAAGAATACTTCCTCCACATGACTGACATTAGGGGGAAGCTGATACTTAAATTTCCCCTTTGATTTTTTTTCTGCGCCAATCGCATAAATAATAAATTCATGCTCTGACATATTTGTTAATATCGTTTGAACCCAACTTGACACCCCTCCCGTTCCATATGGATAGGAGCCTTCCGCAATGATGCATATTTTCATTTACTCAATCAACCCTAACTCAATCGTTGGTTTTTTTGCTTTCACGAAGTACACATCATCATCAATTCTTTGTACCTCGCAATTTTCCAGCTTCCCAATTTTCTTCTTCGTTCGAAGGATAAAATGTAACTCACCAGAGAATTTATCTATTTGGATAGTTAATCGATCTTTTTTCTCTTCAATATATACATCAGCTTGTAAATAGTTAGTAAGCTGTTTTCCTGCATTACTTGCCGTAATACTCCTTAGCCAAGGATAATCTGTATGAACTTCACTCATGAATTGGTTATATTCCTTCCCAAGCTTGCTCCATTTTTTCTTCGCTGAACGGTCATCATCTAAAATATCATCAGGATGGATAAAATGAGAAAATACGCCAAGCGATGTCATAGCATTTGCCATGGCCCATTTCTTTTTCTTCGTGTATTCATAGCCAGATGTGATTCTTGGAAAGTAAATAAAGGGATCTCCTTTGCTAAATTCATGTACAGTTGTATATTCTACGCTATCTGGAATATATATGGATGACAGAATACTTATTGATGGAATCGCATTGTTAAGTGCTGCTTCCCCTACTTCGTCAATCCGATTAGAAGGAGGGACATAAGTCTTTATTTCATAATTAGGAAATAAAGACTTTACATAGTTTTCCACTGTGTTCAGCGATGCCTCCATGTCTTCCTGATTTTCCCATTCATGATACCCTAAATCTTCTACAGCTTTAGGGTCCACTGTTAAAGATTGATGGTTATAGCCATGGATGCCAATTTCTCCTCCCATCTTTAACAACTCACGACCGAATTGAACATATGTATTCCGGTCATGTTCTTCTACTTTAAAGGGAGGGGTGACCTTATCAGTATATGTTTGAATCACAAGCCCCGTATATTTCACATCATAATTAGCGGCACTTTTTTGCATTTCTGGCCACCAAATATCCTCGTAAAAACTCGGGGTATCTCTTCGATACTCATCATAGATAATCTTGTTCTTTCCTTCCGGAATAGGTGCAGGGAAATCATCAATATACACGACCTTCATATCCATAATTGGATAAATAAAGTCTTCATTTAACAAACTAAAGGCACCTGTGATTATCCCTCTATTTTCTTTTGTTTCGAGCATCGTCCCATTGAAGACCATAAATTTTCCTTTTTTATAAGTTGTATCCCATAACAAAGGAACATGATCAATCGATTCAGCATAAATAGTAGATCGCTCATCTAGGCCGACAGATAAAGAGGAATTCTCTGGTATCTCCCCGTTCTTCATGACTAGGTTGTCCTGTTTAATTAATAGATTGGAAGTAAGTTTCAACCCATTAGGAATGATAAATTCTCCAATCTCATAGATGCCTAATTTTCGATATAAATTTTGCAAAGAACCTTTTATTTCAGGACGAATTGCGAAAAACACTTTCCCGCCTTCAGCCGTGTATTCTTCAAGCATCTTCATATTTGGCAGTGCACTAATTTCTTCAAATGTAACAACAACATTCTTATATTGATCGAATGAAGCTGGAATATTTGAAAGTGTGACAGCCGTTGATTTTTTCTTCATATAGCTGAGTGTTTGCGCAATATTATCCTTCAAATGCATACTTGAAGAATCCTTTTCATTATAGAGGAGTAAGTACTCTTCTTCTTTTAATCCTTTTAACGTTTCATCTGAAAGTCTTGAAATACTTGATACGTTGTCATTTACACCGATGATTGCCTTATTAGGCAAGTATTTAAGAATATAATTTGAGTTAAATACCCCTAGAAACACTCCAATAATTAATACAAACAAGATAACAAGGTATATTGTTTTTCCCAATTTAAATTTATAATCCATTTGTCTCACCATATAACCAAAATCTTATTTTATTTAATCCTTGGGGAGTAAGTCTAACAGATGATTGTCTAAGCATCTGTAAAATTTCATGAAACTTCTTTTGATTTTTAACTGAATAGTAGAGTTTCATTGACATAAAATAGGCTTCCTCTTCATTTGAACAGTGCTGTAAAAAGATTTGACTGTATTTTTCAGCTGTTTCGAGCTCTCCTAGCTGAAGGTCACAATTAATCTTTTCAATATAAAACTCTTTTTCAATTGGCATGATTTCAATTATTTTTTCTAGAATTTGTGAATATCGATAGGAATACTGTTTCACTGTTCGATCATCCAAGAATCCTGTATTTAAATAGTTTTTAATCACTTGTCCAAATGCAATCAAAAGCTCCAAGTCATTCTGATTTTCCTCTAATTGATATTCCATCTGTCCAATAGTATTTAACAGCTTTCCCTTTATATCCTGTATCGCTGTAGCAGCATAGTGCGATGTCTCTGTATCGTCATTTTGTAGTGCTGTTTGCAATATTCCAATATGATTAAATGTATCATTTTTTAATAGATCCATTAGCATTCTGCGCTTCGTCTGAATATCATTCAATAACAAAGCATCCTTCATTGGAACAATGCTAGTCTCTTTTTCAAAATCAATCTTTTGTAAAATTTTCACTTGTTCTTTATTTTTTATTATCAAGCTATCTGGAATAACTTGACCTTCATTTCTTAATTGATGAAACATAAAATACAAAATGATGAAGCCGACAAAAGGACAGAAAAACGTCATCACTAACTTGACAGGAAAATTTCTTTTACTTTTCCGATATTCAACCATCAAGTAAATAACAGCAGCAAGGTAATATACAAATAAAGCACTAAACATGAACTTCTCCCTCTTTATAATGGTGTTGTTCAATAACCTTTTGGATACGATTGATCACTGATTTCGCATTCTCTTTATCTGTATTAGAAAGAAGAATCCAGTAGGTGCCGTCCTCAGCCTTGCCTATGCTGTCAGAATCTCTTAATGAAGCATGTATTCGATTTATGACATTTACCATATTCTCTATAGGTACAATACGCAATAAGTAATAAGGGATATTGAGTTGTTCTTTTGCTTTCTTCTTACTCTCTATTGCCATTTTAAAATAGTCTGGCTTCAGAATATTTGTTCCTTCTATATAGCGTTCATGATGTGTAGCATTGACAAACTCATATGCCCTTGCAACAGATGCAGTAATTAGATTGGTCACTACATGAAATAGATTCTCATGATATAAGGTTAGATGGTCAAAATTCATTTCATTCGTACATATAACAGCAACCGCATGATCATCTTTCCATATTGGTGCAATCATCATCGGAAAATTCGGATCCATTTCTCGATTAATAAAAGTTTTATTTTCTTCTACTGCTCTCGCATAAGGAGTATTTGGAATGATCTCTATCGATGTTGGAAATTGAGAATTCTCAACATTGGACTTTGAAACTAGTCGTAAAAAACGATTTCCTTTACCAACTAGATAGATAGATGCTTCCTTTGTTTTCATAATTTGTTCTAGTACACTAATAACTCCATTGAATACATCATCAGGTTCAAGACTATCAATCTTCTTGATAATCGAATATATTTCTCCAACACTATCCGCAGAATATAGGATTTGAGTTTGTAATTCGTCCTTTACTTTCCGGGTTTCCGTATAAATATCATCAAGCAATTGATACTTATCTTGAAATAACTGCAATTCACTTTTTGCGGTTTCCTCTCTTAAATGTTTACGATCAATGACATATCCAACGAGTAGAGCAACAAATAAATAAACAGCGAATTGGATTAAGGTCGTATGATCTGTAAACAACGACACGATTTCTCTTCCATTCATTAAACCTTGCCAGCTATATACTAGAACCGAAAGCCCACATCCAATTAGAGCCTGTACTTTACCAAAGATGATTCCAGCAGAAAGAATATATAAAAGTAATAAATCAATATTGAATAAAAAATCTCCCACTTTTAAATGAAGAAAGGCAATAAAAATAAATAGAATAATATTTTCAATGTAGGGTAGATACGTTTTCTCAGAATGGTTAAATTTGGTGGATGCGTGCACTTTTCCTTTTTTTTCACGTTTTTTCTCCTTAACAGAACTATTTTTTTCTGCCGCTAACCATTCGTACGTTCGTTTTACTCCCTCTTCTAAGGGATACTTAGGACTCCAATCAACTTCTCGTTTTACTTTATGATTATCAAGTCTGGAATATTTTATGTCTCCTATTCTCACTGGCTTGAAAACTATTTCTGGTAGATCAGCCATCTCTTTAAAATACTCCACAAGCTGATTAATGCTCGTTTCCGTATTCGTTGAAAGATTCATTAGTCCAGTTACATTACTTAAAACGGAACGAAAAATGGCTTCAGCGACATCTTCCACGTAGATAAAATCTCTTGTCTGTGTACCGTCACCATAAATCGTTAATTCTTCATTATTTAATATTTTGTTAGAGAATATGGATATAACACCGCCTTCTCCTTCACTTCTCTGTTTTGGACCATACACATTCGAAAACCGGAAGCAAGTAGTATCTAGCTGGTATAGGTCATTCCACTTTTGACAATAGTATTCACCTAGCTGTTTATTAATCCCATAAGGTGAGAAGGGTTTACACGCTGATTCCTCATTTAATGGAATTTCTTCATTATTTCCATATACAGCAGCAGAAGACGCAAACACAAATTTTGAAACCTTATATTTACCTGCAAGCTGCAAAATATTAACAAGCCCCAGCATATTTACTTTAGAATCCAATGCTGGACTCTGAATAGACTTTTCTACATCAACCTGAGCAGCTAAATGTATCACAATATCAAATTTATTCGTTCTAAATATTTGTTCACATTGTTCATCATCAATATTAAGAAGATAAGATTGATGGCGGAATTGAACATTGCTCTTTTTCCCGGTAGTCAAATTATCAAGTATGTGGATTTCATGACCTTCCCGATAAAACTTCTCTGAAACATAAGATCCAATAAAACCGTATCCGCCAGTAATTAACACTTTCATAGAATACCCCTTTTTGACTATTTCTTTAATCCTATTTCATGACCGAAAAAAAAGGACCTTCATGTGCTATTACGTTATTTTACAATATAGCAGTTATTAAATTCTATATTCCTTATTTACACTATAGTAATTTCATAAATAGCCCAATATATAGTTTAATACCCACTTCTGAACAATTTCTGAACAAAATACCATAAGCCTTGGTCATTGCCGTACAAACTGGAAGGTCTCCGACTGAGATAAAAGAAACACGGTAAGCGCGAGCGAACCGATGTTGACTTATCGTAGGGAGGAGACCTTCCAGTTTGATAGGAGATAGGCGCTGGAACTAGCAGTTCTAAAATTTTTAAAATTGTTATACTTTCTATAAAAAAAGACGAAAGTCCTAATCGACCTCGTCTTCTTCGACTTTATGAAGTTTATTTCCCGTCTACGACTTCCTTTAAGATTTCATAGGAACGCTTTTGTTTAACCGGATCAAAAATATAAGACACAGCCATGATTTCATCCACATTATATTGATTTTGAAAACTAATAAGCTGTTCTCGAATGGATTTTTTGCTTCCTAGCAAAGTCACACTAGACATGGCTGAAGCCATGTCTTTTTCAGGCTGACTCCAGATACGATCCATGTTATCAACTGGCGGACTTAATAGGGTTCTCGAACCGCGGACAACATTCAAGAAAAATTGCTGCATCGTCGTTGATTCGAATTTGGCCTCCTCATCACTATCAGCTGCAATCACATTTAAGCATACCATCATATATGGGGAAGCTAGATATTCCGATGGCTGGAACCGTTCACGATAAATGGATATTGCTTCGCCCATATATTTTGGGGCAAAATGGGAAGCAAATACATAAGGCAAGCCTAATTTAGCAGCTAAATAAGCAGAGTCCGTAGATGATCCAAGGATATAGATCGGTATATTTGTTCCAACTCCTGGATAAGCTCTAACATAACTTTGCTCTTCTTCTGGGCCAAAATACGTAAGCAAAGCCTTCACATCTTCAGGAAACGTGTAGACTGAATCATTTTTGGAGCGTCTAAGTGCACCTGCTGTCATCATATCTGTACCTGGAGCACGGCCTAAACCTAAATCTAAACGATCCGGATAAATGGTTGCCATCGTCCCAAATTGTTCAGCGACAACTAATGGGGAATGGTTAGGCAGCATAATTCCTCCAGACCCGATACGTATTTGTTTTGTATGTTCTAAAACGTGTTTAATTAAAATGGAAGTAGCTGAACTTACAAGAGTTGGGGAATTATGATGTTCCGCAATCCAATAGCGAGAAAAGCCCATATCTTCCGTTGCTCGCGCTAAATCAACCAGCGCATCAATCGCTTCTTTCGCACCCTGCCCTTGACGGATCGGTGCAAGATTTAAGACTGATACTGGAATTTGTATATTTGTCATTACCAATTACCCTTCCTTATTGAAGATTCATTCCTATAGTAACAATTGGGACAAGAGAAACAAACTTATTTGCTTACGACTGATTTATGGCTATTCATTTCTACTTTCATTTGTTGTCTTAAAGCATTTATTTTTTTATTCCTATTAAAAAAGTTTCAATAAGGAAGTAGAAGCTTTCATTTATATCTAATTCCATAGCAAAACCGCCTTTTTGTTCAATAGAAGCGAAGCCATGTAAAATACTGCGGAATCCTCTCGTCGCATGAACTGCATTTACTCCATGAAGTCCGTATTGCTGCAAAACTTGAATAACTAAGTTCACTATCTTTTCTGATGCAAGCTTTATATCGGTATCTTCCATATCAATTGTGTAAAAAGTTGCTTCATAAAGTCCAGGTTTCCTGCGAGCAAATGTGAGATAGGCTTCACCCATAGCACGAACTGCATCATCTCCAGCTCTTTCTGCCGCGGCTCGAGACAAATATCGCTCAAGTTCTTCAATCCCATATAAGGCTAATTCCTTGCGAAGTCCTGGTAACCCCTCAATATGATTATATAAGGATGGCGGACGAATATTTAATTTTCTTGATAAGGTCGCCAATGTCACTGCTTCTAGACCATCTGCATCTGCAATTTCAGCTGCTGCCTTTACAATTGTATTCAAATCAAGTCCTATTCTTGGTGACATCGTTTATCTCCCTTTCCCTAAATTGTATTCTGCCCGTTTAATAGCTAACTCTATTTGCTCGTGAGGATGAAGTAACATTTTTCCATGGCCAATTGCTAGCAAGGCTGGTGAATAGTCCCGTATTTTTAATGCGCTCTTAACAGAGTCCTCTTTACTCCACGTTCCAAAAGCTGGAAAGGGAAACATTAGCTGTACTTGTCCCGCTACTGCCATTCCGCCTCTAGACTGAAATGCATCACCAGCAATCAGAGACTGATTTCGTGTATCAAGAAAGGAAAAAGAACCTGGTGTATGTCCTGGAGTAGCTATGGACAAAAGTGAACCGATCCGATCCCCTTCATGAAGCAGAATATTCGCTCGTGTTTTTAATGATTTTGGTACACCACCTTTGATCGGTGTTTGAGCTTCTCCTTCATCCAAGCTTCGATCCCCTTCCATTAGACGGGCGTCCCTCTCTGAAATCAGTACATCCGCGTGTGGCAATGCTGCTTTTAAATGATCTAATGCACCAACATGGTCATCATGTGCATGCGTTAAGACGATTCGAGTAATTGGTTTTCCAATTTTCTTAGCAGCTTCTAATATCCCTTTTGCGCTAAATGGCATTGCTGCATCAATAAGTGTTAGCGTATCCTCTTCCTCAACTAAATAGCAATTCACAGGAAAAATATTAGCCAAAAAGGTCATTTGATAAATAGTTTCTATTTTTGTCATTTTCATATAGTTATTCCCCCATCCTAAAAACTAATATCGTTAGTTTTATAATAACTAATAGCATTAGTTTTTGGCAATAGGTATTTATTATTTTGTTCTAAAATGATTTTCCCCATTTTCATCAGTGACCTTGCCTTTTTATTCGCAAAAATGTTATGGCAATTGTATAGTAGATTTAAATAAATGCTTCTATCGGAATCTCAACAAAAACATAATGAGAGGGTTTTATTGGATGAATCATTATGATAAGAATGCAAATGAAGAACACTTCGAAGAACCTCCATTAGAAGATTTTTTACCTAATGAAGAGGATGAGAGGGTACGCGAACAGCAGAAAAGGCGAAATACCATTGCAAAGAGGATCATTACAATCGGTGTGGCGATTGCATTACTAGTAAGCTTGCTTCAAATTTGGCCGCAAGTCTTTAATCTATCTTCGATTAATTTTTTGCATAAATCAGCTGAGTTATCGAAACAAGAGGAAATCCAAAAATATAAAGAAGCAGTTGTTACCGTTCAAGACCAACATTCCAAAGGAACTGGATTTAATATCAATAAAAATGGATTAATCGTTACGAATGACCATGTAGTCGATGACATGTATCCCATAACGGTTACTTTCCCTAACGGAGAAATCTTTCAAGCTTCCATTTTACAATCTAATCCTGACCTCGATCTTGCCTTTTTACATATTGAAGGGGAAAACTTACCAGCTCTTTCCTTAAGTGAAACCGGTAATTGGAGCATTTCAGATCAAATTTATGTAATTGGGAACCCTCTTTTACATAATCAAATTGCAATGGATGGAGAAATACTTGAAGGATCTGATAAAAACGGGGTTCTTCTGCTTTCAGCACCGATTTATAAAGGGAATAGCGGAAGTCCAGTAATTGATTCAAAAGGAAATGTCATTGGAGTGGTCTTTGCATTATCAACAAAAGACCAGACAGGGCTTGCTATTCCGATAGAAAAAGTGTTGGAGCATTTACCAGAGGGATATTAGATGGGACTGAGGGTTAATCCCTCGCCCCTCCGTTTATAACAAAGCATCTGCCTCAACAATTTCCACCGTTAAATATTCTTTCAAAGATAAATCCATTTCATACGGGGTTATTTCCAGACCTTCCTCATCTGTTAAAATTCTAATTTCTGGTCTGCCAACCGCATTGAAATTGTATTTAGATACGATGCCTGTTCTCCCATCATTTAATTTCACAGTTAGTCCAGGTGGGTAGATGGCAATACAATTTTTAAATAATTGAATTTGGTTACTTTCGAATTGAGTGCCACTCCCGCTATACAGAATTTCAAGACCTTGGTGAGGAAGCATGGCCGGACGATAATCTCTATGACTCGTAACCGCATCAAATACATCAGCTACACTCAATATTTTTGCGTATTTATGAATCTCGTTGTTCTGCAATCCTCTCGGATAACCTGTTCCATCTATTCGTTCATGATGTTGGAGTGCACAATGTGCAACAGTTAAGGGGAGTTCGTGAATTCTTTTAAGGTGATCAAATCCTAATTCACAATGGGATTTCATTTGCTCATATTCATCTTCCGTTAATTTTCCAGGTTTATTTAGAACTTCCCTGGGAATATATATTTTCCCCAGATCATGTAACATCGCACCTAGGCCAATTTCTTCGATATTTTTAAGCGGCAGGCCATTCTCTATTGCCAGCTGGCAAGCATAGATCGACACATTTAGACTATGTGTATAAACATGATTCTCATATACTTTTGTCGTTGCTAATAAATTAAGTGCTATTCTGTTTTCAGTTAAACTGCAGAGAATATCCTTATAAATCTTTTGCATGCTGCGAACCGCTCTGCCTGATTTAGCCATATGCTCTAATTTAGATTTATAAGGATTCAACCCTGCTATATCATCCAACCCTTCCGTAATTACATTCATTGCTTCAACGCGTAATTCTTCAGGAATAGAATCCACGATTTCAATCCCTTCAGACATCTCATCCTCAACATATACTGTAGATACATTGAAATTCATTAGTTTTCTTATCAAACTATCGGTTAAGTACGTTCCCTTTGTCAAAAGAACCCTGCCATTCTCTTGATAAATCGATTTACCTAATCTCGTCCCCGTTTTACATCCATCCAATTTAATTAAACGCATGATTCCTTCTCCAGTTTCCCCTATAAATATATATTCAAGTTGCTTATTTCCTATTAATTTTTGTCCTCTAATTTCTTATAGGTACATGATACTATACCATTCGAAATATTTGTATAAAAATACGCATACATTTTAAATTTTCTTTCCTGTCATGCTTCAAAATTTTCCCTTCTAAACAGAAGGATGCATCATTTGCTGTTGGTTAAAATAACAAGGGCTAAAAATTTTGTGGAGGATATGCAGATGAACAACTTTTTAAAGGAAAAAAATGAATGGAGAGAAGTTTTAAAAATCGTTAAGCAATTAGACCCGAAAAAATTAGAGATTGTAAAATCTACCTTACCAATCCTGAAGGAACATGGTGAGACGATTACGAAGCATTTTTATCAGCGAATGTTTAAAAGTCATCCTGAATTACTTAATATTTTTAATCAAACACATCAAAAGACTGGACATCAGCCAAAGGCATTAGCAGATGCAGTCTATGCAGCGGCAGCCAATATTGAAGATATGAGTAAAATCATGCCGGCACTTGAGAGAATTGGAGAAAAGCATCGAAGCTTGCAAATTAAACCTGAACACTATCCAATTGTAGGCGAGAACCTCCTTGGTGCGATAAAGGAAATATTAGGCGGTGGAGCAACTGAAGAAGTACTTGATGCATGGGCAGATGCCTATGAAATCATTTCTGATGTCTTTATTCGCATGGAGAGTAATATGTACAAAACAACTGAGGCACAGCCTGGAGGATGGGGCGGTTTCAGAGACTTTATCATCGATAAAAAAGTGGACGAGAGTGAAATTATTACTTCCTTTTATTTAAAGCCAAAGGATGGACAAGATATCGCACGATTTATTCCAGGACAATATATCACAATCAAAGCTGAAATTCCCGGTCAAATCAATACTCATTTACGGCAATATAGCCTGTCAGATCGCCCAGGGGTTGACTATTACCGTATTAGTGTAAAACGGGAGGATGAGAAGGAAAATGATATTCCAGCTGGGATTGTCTCCTCCTTCCTCCATCATCAAATGAAAGCTGGCGATATTTTACCAATGACAGCTCCTGCAGGTGATTTTTATTTAAATACCGAGAGTCCTCTGCCTGTTGTTTTATTAAGTGGAGGAGTGGGACTCACTCCTACCATCTCCATGCTAAATGCTTTAATCGCTGAACAGCCGGAGAAAGAAGTGTACTTTATTCATGCTGCGAGAAACAGTCGTGTACATGCATTCAAGGAGCATGTAGAGGGGCTTGCAAAAGAAAATAAACAAGTAAAATCCATTTTTGTCTATGATCATCCATCAGAAGAAGACCGGAAGTCAGGAGTAATAGCTAAAGAAGGCTATGTTACACTTGAGTGGCTCCAGGAGATTCTTCCAACAAAGGAGGCTGACTATTATTTCTGTGGACCAGAACCTTTTATGAGGGTAGTGAATCGAGCTTTAAAACAATGGGGAGTACCTTCTGATAGAATTCATTATGAATTTTTTGGTTCCTTTGGGGACTTGGATGCAAATGTGGAGTAGGATGAAATTTGGCAATAGGGACAGGGTAAATCCCCTGGCCCTATTCTGTTGAATAGAGATGTAACTCGTGCATCGCTCGAGTACATGCTGTATAGAAAAGTCTGCGCTCGCTATCTTTACCGTAGGCTGACGTATTATGGATAATGACTGCATCAAACTCAATGCCTTTTGCTAAATAAGATGGGATGACTAAAACACCTGTTTCAAATGTTACAGTTCCTTTTTCCATTAAACGTACAGGTAAGTCTCCGCTAATCTTCTCATATACTTCTGTGCTTTCCTTTGCTGTCTTGCAAATAATCGCAATCGTTTCATGACCGTTTCTATTCAATTCCTTCACTCTTTCAATAATAGAAGGGATTAATTGCTCCTTTTCTACTATTGTTAAAGTTGGCTCATCCCCATCACGGTTAAATGCTTCTATGTGATATCCATCTTTTAGCAATGTCTTTGTAAATTCAACGATTGGACGAGTAGAGCGATAGCTTCGAGTCAACACAATCATTTCCTTGTCCTCTTCTTCTAATCCGTTTGCTGCCATCGCTACCTCTTCATGTGAATGCATGTAGATACCTTGATTGATATCTCCGAGTAACGTCATTTTACTATTAGGAAATAATTGTTTTAAATAAGCAAGCTGGAACGGGCTATAATCTTGCGCCTCATCGATGAACAAATGGCGAATCGACGAATGCGTCTTCCTTCCTTCTATTTTGTCTTTAAAGTAAACAAATGGAGTAGCATCTTCATAGCTGATTTCTAGCGAATTAAGTTGCATGAATGATAACTTACGTATATCATCCCAATTTTCTGGAATAGGCACATTCAATTTGTTTAGCATATTCTCTTTAAATAGCTGATTATACATACCCAAATAATGAATAAAACCGAATGATCTCACTCGTTTAATAATCGGTTTAAAATAGCGAGTGACGACAATTTCAGACAGCAGCTCTTCTTCTTGGGCGAAATCATCGAACGTATCTTCACTAAATCGTTTTTCAACTTGAAGTTTCTTAAATACTTCAGCATAGTCTTCTTTTTCTAGGAATTGAATTTCTTCCTTCACCCAATCCTTACGTTTTTCTAATTTCTTTCGTTTCTTTAATTCTTTTACAATCCATTCCTGTAAAAGCTGAATCCGGTTCGGAATGGAAATAGCTGTGTTAAAGGAATAAAATTTTTCACTTAGCTGCTCTTTTGTTAATAATGGTTTATTCTTTAGTTTTATATCTTTAAACAGAAATCCTCCTGTATTTAAAAATCGGAGATAACTGTCAACGATGTCTTTAAACTGGAGATTTGATTTTAATTGAATGCTGCGGACACGATTTTCATATTCAGATGATTCATCTGTGTTAAGCAAATATTCTAGCTGTGAAAACGGATCTTCTAGCTTTAATGAGCCGCCTGCTCGATGATTTAAATATTCTTGGAAGGTTGTTTGCTGCATATTCTCCTCCCCTAACTCAGGGAGTACGGTCGCGACATAACTATTAAATAGTGGATTAGGTGAAAAAAGCATAATATTTTGGGAAGATAACATGCCTCTATATCGATAGAGCAAATAGGCAATCCGCTGAAGGGCTGCAGATGTTTTTCCACTTCCGGCAACTCCCTGAACAATCAATAGCTTGCTTTTTTCATTGCGAATGATTTGATTTTGCTCTCTTTGTATGGTAGCAACGATGCTTTTCATTTGGGTATTCGCATTATTGCCCAATACCTCCTGAAGAACTTGGTCACCAATGGTAACGCCCGTATCAAACATACCTTCTATCTCACTGTTGCGAATAATAAATTGCCTTTTAAGAGTCATATCCCCTTCAATGATTCCTTCAGGTGTTGTATACCTTGCCTCCCCAGGCGGATAATCATAATAAAGACTGGAAATCGGTGCTCTCCAATCATAAATAAGGAAATTTTCATTTTCTTTATCTAAGAAGGAAGTAATGCCAATATAAATCGATTCCAGATTGGATTCACCCTCTTCCTTAAAATCTACACGACCAAAATAGGGAGAATGCTTTAATCTGTTAAGTGTTTTAATTTGCCGATCTAGTTGCCCTTGACTTCTTTCACGTTCTAGAAGCAGCTCTGCTTGCTGTTTAATACTGAAGAATGTTTCATCGATGTCATCTGGTCCATCCATGTTAACCCTCACATCATCCCAAAACGTTTTTCTTATTTCAAGAGCATCAGAACTGACTTTTTTCACGTGCTGACTAAGGCTGTCTATTTTTTGCTGAATTCCCTCTGCGATAAAATAAATTCTTTTTTGCTCTTCTTGTTTTTCCATTTGTTCATTACTCATGAAATCACTCCCAATATTTCAATGTTTGACAATTGGTTGTTTTTGTGATAATGTTAAAGGTGGATAAATATTAATTTTTACATTAATTAAACATTTAGACGCGACTTTTATTTTAGCATGCTATTGCTTTTTGTGCAATGCGCTTTTTTTACATATGCATATTATGTCACAAGCAGGCGAATTGCCTGCTTTTTTCTTTTGTGTCCCACGAATAATTTGAAAATAATGATTAATAGCATTTCTATTGACCTTATAGTGTAATCCTTCTAAAATCATGAGTAGTTTAATAGTCATATTTTCCATATTACATAGTTTTAGAAAGAGGGTTTATCGTGTTTTCACCACCTCCAATCAATAACAGCATTGAGGTCAGTGGGGAATACTCACTTCCAATCGTTATCTTATCCATCATCATCGCTAGTCTTGCATCATTTACAGCTATTTCTATGAATGAACGAATCCAAAAAAACAGCTTCTTCCACCGTAATTTTTGGTTAATATTAGCATCGATTGCAATGGGTTTTGGTATATGGTCCATGCACTTTGTAGGTATGAGTGCACTTTCACTCCCTTTTATGATGCATTATGATTATTTACTTACATGTTTATCCATTATCCCTTCTATTATTGCTTCATTTTTGGCCTTTTACATCGTGAACCAAAAAAAGCGATCCTTTGCGTCCTATTTATTATCAGGAATTTTCATGGGGATCGGCATAGCCACCATGCACTATACCGGTATGGCATCAATGGTCATGGACGCCTATTATGTATATAATCCATGGATGTTTATCACCTCCATTATCATTGCTATCTTGGTCTCATTTGTTGCTATTTATATATTTTCCCGCCAGCAAAGATATGCGAAAAATAACTATATAAAAGCCATTACATCAATCATGATGGGATTAGCAGTTCCGAGTATGCATTATATCGGTATGGCAGGGACAACCTTTTATCTGCCCCGACAACAAGCGATGGCTACTGAGCATCATATGAACATGACATTATTGATTACTGGGGTCACAATCGGCATTATCTTATTATTAGGTTTGTTGCAATTATCAAGTTTAGTCGATCGCTATGTAGATTTTCGAGTGAGTCATATTGATATATTGACTAAACTGCCAAATAGACGCAGTTTTGAGAAGGCTATTAACGATGAAGATGTCTATCGAAGCATAGCCGTATGGAATCTCCATAATCTCGAAAAGGTGAATAATGATCAAGGATATCATTTTGGTGACGAAGTGATTCAATATGCTGCTAATGCCTTACATCAGCTAAACCTCCCATTAAGCAGCCTTTATCGAATTGATGGAAATCGCCTAGCACTGCTTTTGCAGGGAAAAGACCGACTTGTTGAGCTTCAGCAGGCCATGAAAATCCTCTCTGCAAAATGGACTCAACCGATTATGATCCAAGAAAAGAAAATTCTCTTACAGGGTGTCTGTGCCATTTCAACTATAGATGATCATCAAAGCCCAAAAAGGTTATATTCAGATATTCTTGCCGTACTATCCAGTCCGGGTATTCAATATCAGAACGAGGTCATCCGTTTCGATCCGCTCATTCATACATATTCATTTGAGCAAGAGATTTTAAATAGCATTGATCAAGCGATGAAAAATGATGATCTTTTTCTAGTCTATCAACCGAAAGTATATGCTGGCACACATAAAATGGTAGGACTGGAAGCGCTGATCAGATGGAATCATCCTGAACATGGATTTCTCTCCCCAGGTGTTTTTATCCCAATTTTAGAACAAAGCCATCGGATAAGCGACGTGACAAACTGGGTCATTTATAAAGTGTGTAATCAAATTAAAATTTGGGAGGAGCAGAAATTACCTCTTTACCAAATAGCGATTAATATCCCTGGAGAGTATGTTACTTCTCCGAGACTATTAAAAACATTAAAAAAAGCATTAAATAAATATAGCATTAGTCCTAGTCATTTGGAACTGGAAATAACAGAAACGAGCGTCATGGAATCAGCAGAATCTTCTATGAGAGCAATAAATACCTTTAGAGAAACCGGTTTTTCCGTTGCACTCGATGATTTCGGGACTGGCATTTCCTCGCTCTCAAATTTAAGACAAATGCCTATTTCAACCCTTAAGATAGATAAGTCCTTTGTGGATGAAGTGCCTCAATCTGAAAAAGATTCAGCTATCTTAGAAGCGATTATCGCACTTGGTCATTCATTAAATTTAAATGTGGTTATTGAAGGGGTAGAAACTAAAAATCAAGTAGACTTTTTATCCTCTTCAGGATCCCTACTCTTATTACAAGGCTATTATTTTGCTAAACCAATGATTCCTGACGAATTGATGGAATGGATTAAGAGCAATAGCTAATTGGTGGATATAAGCAAAGAATACGGGTATACTAGGTCTGGGAATATTTAGTAATATCTAGCTCCGCGCCTAGCCCCGACAAGGCGCTTCCGCTTTTAATATAAGGAGGTGTTTAAGTGTTAGATTTAACGAGTAATATGGAATTCGAAATAAAAAGCTGCTTCACACCAAACATTAGCAATTCTCATTCATTAAAGGTTCTGGACGTTACATCGTCAAGTGTCATCATTCAAATGAACGATCCTGATTGCAGAGGTGTCTTTCCATTAGATAGCTTTCAATATTGGATAAAAAAAGGCTCACTCATACAAATCCATGATACAGAGAAAAAAACATCGTGAAAAACATCCTTTTACTGAGGATGTTTTTTTGCTCTTGTAATCAAAGACGAATACTCCTAAAATTAAGGTGAAAATGAACAGGAAGTGGGACATGATTATAAAAGAACGCTGCGAACCAATAGAATTGGAGATAATGAAATATATAAAAGTCAGATCAGCGTTATCTGCAACGGAGATGAAAAATTATTCGGTGCTCCTTAAAGGTTATGAAGGCGAAAAAGAGTTTGACAAGTGGACAGAAAATCTTTCATGCGATTGTTTCATTTTAAATGATTTACTGCTTGAATATGATCATAATGTTTTTCAAATTGATACACTACTAATCACTCATGAAACTTTTTACTTAATTAATGTGAAGAATTATGATGGTGACTATTATTATGAATCAGCAAAATGGTTTACCCTATCTCGATCAGAAATTAAAGATCCTCTGCTCCAGCTAAAGCGAAGTGACTACTTATTACAGCAGCTGATCCGTAGCCTTGGATTTCCTAACTATTCTACTGAAGCACTCCTTGTATTCATCAATCCCCATTTCCACCTTTACCAAGCCCCTATGAACCTGCCGATTATTTATCCAGCACAGCTAGAACGTTTTAAAAATAAATTAAATAAGCAGACTGCAAAATTAAATGATAGACACTCTAAAATGGCTAAACTATTAATATCTCTTCATAAAACAACTTCCTTTTATACTCAAATACCTGATTATGATTATGAACAACTAAATAAGGGCATAGTCTGTTCGTCATGCAGTTCGATTAATCTTAATTTGAACAAGGATAAGGTGGTGTGCCTGAAGTGTGGATGCGTTGAGCCTGTTGAATTAGCAGTTTTGCGCAGTGTTGAGGAGTTTAAGCTGCTTTTTCCTGATAAGAAGATCACGACGCAAATGATTTATGAATGGTGTGCAGTGATTAAATCGAGGAAAACGATTCGGAGAATTCTAAGAACGAACTTTAAACATATTGGCTATGGCAGTTCGTCATATTATGTAAGTGATTAATAAGTTTCTATTAATGATTTTTATTTGTTACTCGGTGACATCTACTATTTTTGTGAACGTATATACTTTTTTAGAATGTTTACGGTCACATGCAAACTGTGCATGTGACCGTCTATAGCTTTTTATACTTTCACTAGTACATATAAGCTCTGCTTGTAACCACTCTATAGTTTATTCGGCTGTCACGGGCACAAGGGCACATCTCTTGTTACCGCTCTCTTGTTTTTTCTGCCTCCACGGGCATATGTGTGCCCCTCTTGTTACCGCTTTCTTGCTTTTTCTGCTTCCACGGGCACATGTGCGCCCTTCTTGTTACCGCTCTCTTGCTTTTTCTGCTATCATAGGCACATATAATTCCTAATTTGACGACATACGTATCTTCTCTGTAAAGCCATCTAGCCTCTATTACTCACAAACAAGTATTTGCCTAGAAAATACCCCTTTACTCGCTATACAGCGGTCTTGGATTTTAAATCCTGCTTCCATAATCATTTCATCAATTGTCTCGATCGTGATAATTACAGCCTTCCTAGCTATGCGGCGAGCATGTTTCAGAATGGCAAACTGTTCCTCTGGTGTAGCATGGGTATACAAATTGTAAGGCAAATCAATAATAGCTACATCATATTGTTCAGTTACATCTGATATAGGACCCACCCTGACATCCCCTTCATAACCAAAAAAGGCAATATTCTCCCTTGATCCTGATGTAACAAGCGGATTAATATCACGCCCGACAATATCAATGCCCATGGAAAGCGCCTCTACTAAAACCGTTCCAATTCCACAGCAAGGATCTATAGCTATCACTCCATCAGGTTCAGGTACAGCGATATTTGCCACAGCCCTAGCAACCCGTGTGCTTAGAGCAGTAGAAAAAGTTTGCGGTTTCTTCATATGGTGCAGCCAAAGCGCTTCATTTTTTTGTAAGTTTCCAAAGTACCAGCGTCCACCCAAAGTGACTATTCCAAACAAATGATCCGGATGACGCACATCTGCCTCTCCCTTGATTTCCCAGCCGATTTCTCGTTCAATCAAACGCCGCTTATCATATTCAATTTTTTCACTAGCTTCTAAATCATTGATTTTAACAAAGATAACTTTGAAGGTTGACTCCTCCATATCGATTTGACCAGCTTGTTCCACGATTTCCGGCAAGCTGTCTCCTTCATATATCACTTCAATCCGCTCTTTAATAAATGGACTGCGGCTTGGATCGATTTCTGTCGTACTTTTTAGAATATTGTTTTCTGCCTGTTCTCCAAAAAAGGAGCGCATTTCTAAATGAGAAAGCGATTGTTCTTCCTTTTGGCATGCAAATGTATAGATAAATTCAGGTCTTTCTTTTCTTATAAACAAATAATTACCATCCTTTTAGTTACTCAATTCTTTCTTCCTATCAAACCATATCTGTATTGCAGAAGAAAATCAATTAAAACCACTCTTTAAATATCATATTTACCACTGTACATAAGGTAATCACTATATAAAATATTAAATGTAATTTTTTGTAAATAATGCTTGATATACTGATTTCCCCCTCATTACAATAAATAAAGCCTAACTAAATTTTAATGAATTTGGAGGAATGAGCTTGGATTATATTAAACCAGCACAGCTAGTAGAGGATGTTGCACAAGCAGGTGCTTATAAATCAAAACTGGGAATCAGGGATATCTTAATTAAAGGAATTCTATCCGGTGCCTTATTAGGCTTTGCCACTACACTTGCATATACAGCTACAATAGAGACAAATTTAAGTATTGTTGGAGCACTTGTTTTTCCTGTTGGTTTTGTACTTATTTTATTATTAGGCTTAGAACTGGTGACTGGAAACTTTGCCATGCTCCCACTTGCTAGATTAAGAGGACAAACTACCATCACAAACATTAGCTACAACTTCTTTTGGGCTTTTACAGGAAACCTTTTAGGCTGCCTTTTGTATGGTCTTTTATTTTATATATCCGCAACGAAGCTTGGGCATGTAACAGATGGACCAATGATTGATAAGATTGTTAGCGTTGCAGAAGCAAAAACACTTACATATAAAAACCTTGGTGGAGAAGGGATTATCGTTGCCTTGACCAAGGCTGTATTATGTAATTGGATGGTAACATTAGGAGCATTCATGGCATTCGTTTCTAGCTCAACGATTGGAAAAATTGCTGCAATGTGGCTTCCGGTATTTTTATTTTTCGCCCATGGATTTGAGCACGCTGTCGTAAACATGTTTGTCATTCCAACAGCCATCCTTATGGGTGCAGACCTCTCATTTGGAGACTGGTGGCTTTGGAATCAAATTCCGGTCACAATCGGTAACTTTATTGGCGGATTTATCTTTACCGGATTAGCCCTGCATTTAGTAAATCACAAGAAAAAAACAAATGTAGATTTAAATAGCCAGCCAACTGCTCTTAGGATTAAAGGTTTGTAGAAAACAGCTTTCCTAACTTTTCTCAACATGATACACTTGAATCCTTCTGATTAATTTGCTATTTAATCTTGATATGATCAAATTTTTCATGTTATTCTTGAAAAAAATTAACTTCTTAAGGATTGGTTATCATGCGTATTAATAAATACATTAGTGAATCTGGTTATGCCTCAAGGCGAGGTGCAGACAAATTAATTAGTGAAGGAAGAGTCACAATCAACGGAAAAGTTGCAAAGGTTGGCAGTCAAGTTGAACCTGGTGATGATGTTCTCGTTAGCGGACACCCGATCCGAATGGCAAGAAACTATGTGTATATTGCCTTAAATAAACCTGCTGGGATTACGAGCACTACTGAAAAAAATGTAAAAGGAAATATCGTTGACTTAGTTAATCATCCACTAAGGGTTTTTAATATTGGAAGACTCGATAAGGACTCTGATGGTCTTATTCTTTTAACAAATGACGGAGATATCGTTAACGAAATACTTCGTTCAGAGAATAAACACGAAAAAGAATATATTGTTTCAGTAGATAAGCCGATTACTCCAGATTTTTTGAAGAAAATGTCTGATGGTGTGAAAATACTCGGGACAAAAACGCTTCCTTGCGAAGTAAGACAGTTATCAAAATATGATTTTCAAATTATATTGACTCAAGGGCTAAATCGGCAAATTCGCCGTATGTGCGCCGAACTTGGATACGATGTGTATCGTTTGCAGCGCATCCGTATTATGAATATCCATTTAGGCAACCTGCCTGTTGGACAATGGCGCGATTTAACCAAAAAAGAACGTACTGCCTTATTTAATGAACTGAACTACCAGCCGAAAGAATGGTAAAAATAGAAAAAGCGCCTGGCTCCAAGTATTTATGAAAAAGGAGACCAAGCGCTTTTCTTATTTTCCAACTACTCGGCTTACTAGCTCGGTTACTTCGGATCTGCTCATTTTTTCCTTCCCAGCTGTTAAAGCATCTAGCGTACCATGTGCTAGCGCTAACGGGATTTTGCAAAAATGGAGAATTGTAGCCGTTTTAATATCTTTCACATACTCGTCAGCTAAGGCTAAATTTCTGCGTGCATACGTTAACATATCTTCAAAATCCCATCCTACAGGAAAAAAGTTAACCCCTCTGCTCGCATCTTCCGCATGATTACGGAGAATATTCACTGACTGTAATCCACGTCCAAACGCAATCGCAAGATCTTTATCTGTATCGGTTTGATCATACCACTTCCAAATATCTGTCAGCATAACCCCTACCAATCCAGCAACATAGAACGTATACTCATCTAAATCATTTTCATCTTTAATATCCCAATCTTTTCTGGCCCATTTTGCCATTCCCTCCGCCATAACAGATGTAGCATCCAGAATTTTTTCTTTAATTATTTCCGGGCATACTTTAATCCAGTCACCAAGTCGAATGGTGACTTCAGGTAAGATTGATAGATATGGTTGGAAAATGTCCATTAACTCATTGTCATGAAATGGCCTACGTAATAATTTGCTTACAGATAGCAATAGTTCACTCTTCACCGCTGATTCAAGTTCAGTATGATCTTCAATTTCATCAATAGCTCTCATGCATAAGTAGGCAGAGGATACTGCTTCTTTTAAACCCGGTGTTAAAAGACTAATGGGAATAAAAAAAGTCCGACTCGTCTCCTTTAACATCTCTATCGCATCATTATGTAAATTAGTCTTTTCACTCACCGTATGCTGCCCCCTTTTTCTTATATGTTGATTGTAATATTCCTTTGTTTGGAGTGCAAATAAAAGAAGCTATTCACAAAAAGTGAACAGCTTTTGTACACATGTTCTCATTATTTTAATCATTTAAGCTATTTTATCTTGTCCATCATGATTCTTTTTGAAGTAATGGACCGCAAAGGTTGCAACGAAAGCCAAAATGATAATACCGAAAAATATGAGATGGTCAATTTCAATGCCAAATACACTTAAGAACATTTTAATAGCGATAATTGCAATCAAAATGAAGGCTGTATTTTCAAGCTCTGGAATTTTTTCAATGAGGACAAGAAATCCCTTCGCAACAGTCCGCATCATTAGGATTCCGAGCATCCCGCCAATGAGCAATATCCAAACCTTCTCAGATACTGCAAATGCAGCTAAAATACTATCAACCGAAAACGCTAAATCCATAATCTCAACAGATATAACTGTTGCCCAAAAAACCCCAAAGGTTCGGGTGAGCCAGCTGTCCTTTTTCAATCCTTCGGCTTCGTCATCTCCTTCACCAATCCAGAAATGTTTAATTACAAGCCATGCTAAATATCCAGCACCTATCACCTTGATCCACCAAAACTTAATTAAAAGCATGCCAAGACCTATGAATAAGAAACGAAAGAAATATGCGCCAAACAATCCGTATGTTAACGCCTTCTTCTGTTGTTGTTTAGGCAGATGCTTCACCATTACAGCCAGTACTAATGCGTTATCGGCAGACAATAGACCTTCCAGAATCACTAATGTGCCGATATACCCCCATGATACTGGATCTGTTAACACCTCTCCCCACATTTTCCAATCGAAAAACGAGGCATATGTGTCTAACAGCTGATTCAGGATTTCCACTTAAAAGACCCCTTTAAAAATAAAATGTTTGCATTTATAAATCACTAAAAAAAGATAGCTAAAGCTATCAATTAGTGTCATGCACAGCGCAAATTTTATGCATATTAAACAGTCCTGTCTAAAATTGAGGGCTAATTCTATTATAATTATACTAAAATACCAATTAAATAGCCACTGCTTTAACCTGTTTTCGATATCAATCAAAATAAAAAACAACTGAATGGGTATACCATCCAGTTGTTTTTTGTTCCATTTTGGATTAGGGTTTATCTTTTATTTGACAAGCCTTTGTGCATCAAAACTAATTCTTCTGCAAGTGCGTCAATTCGGGATAAAACACCCTCATCAACAATTACATTATCTGCATTGAAATGTTCCCCATTTGCATACACATAGCTTGGTGCAACAAATGAACGCAAATACCCAGCAATTGGCTTCACCTGATTTTCAACGACAAGATAATGCTGATAAGTCCCTCCATTTGCAACAAACCCCATCACTTTATGACGAAAAGCAGATGGATGAACAATATCAAACACATTCTTTAAAGGCGCAGGAAATGAACCATTAAAAATAGGAAATCCGATTAAATAAAAATCTGCTTCCGAAACCGCTTGAATTAATTTCTTCGTGTCTTCATTATACAGATCCGGATTTCTGCCATCACAAAATTCCATTTGATAGTCTCTTAAGTCAAGAAGATCAATTTCTATTTCAGGGTATTTTTCCTTTACCCTTTTTAGAACAGTGTCCACTAAAATGGCTGTCTTTGCCCCTAAGATAGTGCCAGATATTCCGAGTAATTTCATTCGATGTTTCTCCTTCCTATGATGTTCCTGCCGTTCGAACCTGTTTATTGTTATTACCAATATGCGAACGATAGTTACTTTTCTTGCTTTTATCATACACTTTTTCCTGCTAAATGAGAATTAAAACACATTGCGTATAAAAACAGCCAATTTAATAAAAACTAAGTAAAAAAGCTTGGGGTGAATAATATGGGATTACTAAATTCTTTTAATGAGTGGAGGGCCAATCGACACGAAAAACATCTATCGAATATGAAGGATGAGAATAAATGTCCAGAGTGCTACGGACGAGGGTTTTCCATTTTTCCAGGTAACGAATATGCCTATCACGCAAATTTATATGATTGTCCAGGCTGTAACGGAGGCGGCACATACTCAGACTGGGAGGAATACCAATAAGAAAGTGCCGGGACAGCAAAAGATCCTTTTTTGCAGTCCCGGCACTTTCGTTTTTAAGCAGTAACCATCTGGTTTCCACCCTGTTTTTTTGCTTTATATTGGGCTTGATCAGCTGATTTCTTTAACGAATCAACGCTAGACCCGTGCTCTGGAAAAATGGCAACACCTGTACTAATCGAAACAGTTATTTCATTTTCTCCTATTTTGATTGGGTGCTGTATTAAATACTCAGATAAATTCTCATGGATAGTTTCAGCCAAGCTATTTAAACTAGAATTTATGATAATCATAAATTCATCTCCAGCATACCGATAGCCCACAATATCATCATTACAAATGCTTTTAATTCCATCCCCTAATACTTTTAAATATAAATCTCCAATATCATGACCAAAATTATCATTCACTTTCTTTAATCGGTCTGAATCAATCATCATCAAGGTTATTTCTTTCCCATCTTCGCCGATTAAATTGGAGAGATCATTATGGAATGCACGGTGATTCTTCAATCCGGTTAATTCATCTGTCTGTGACATTAAATAAATTTTTTCATAAAGTCTCGCCGTTTCAATGGAATGAATGACCTGGTTTCCAATAATCTGCAATAGTTCTTCATGTTCTTTTCGATAAGCGAAATCAGACACACTTTGTGCAGAAATAACTGCTTTCACCTGATCATCAATGATGACTGGTACAAAAATGCCTGATTTCGTATCTGTTACTCCGAACGTTGAATCAGTCTGATCTTGGCTCACTTTTCTCGGATGAACAATTTCTTTTGTTCTGATTGCTCTTGAAGTAAAATTATTTCCCATTTTTATGTATTCCTGCGGAAAGAAAATTCCATTTTCCACCATAAAAATAAAGTGAATAAGCGGATTTCCTTCTGTATATAAAGCGATAAAAAACGAATCAGTCGGCATTACTTGAGAAACCATTTCATATGCCTTCTTGAGAAGAATTTCTTCGTTTAATGTTTTGCTGCATACTTGGGCAAAAT
This sequence comes from Cytobacillus solani, assembly GCF_006704205.1. Classification (NCBI taxonomy): domain Bacteria; kingdom Bacillati; phylum Bacillota; class Bacilli; order Caryophanales; family Bacillaceae; genus Cytobacillus; species Cytobacillus solani. The sequence goes on along the minus strand of NZ_CP041305.1, from coordinate 4,032,791 downwards.
CATGCAAAATTTTATAATGTTCGTTTAGCCAGCTCATATTTTCCATTTGAACGTTCACTTTTTGCAATTGTGATAATAAGGAATCAATCGCTTCTTTATCTCCACAGTCCCCAACTGAACATACTATTTCTGAATATACATCCCGTGTAATGATGTTTTTTTCAGAGCCGATTTTTTTCAGCAATTTTGTAACAATCCGAAGAACTTTATGAATTCCTTCCATTTGCTTACTCATTCCATACACTTCCAACGTATTATTTTTTCACAAGAAAAAGATTAATCGCATACCGATTAACCTAACTCAATTATAGTTATATTCGGCAGCTGGCTGGCATGATCAAATGACTTTAGCCCCTCTAGCTTTGCGTCCTCATTTTTCAATGAATTTGCCCTTTTCTCCTATTAAGTTAGAATTCTGAAAAATCACAAAATGGTTATATTAATACTATATAGTTCTTATTTACCATAGTCAATTGATTTTCATAGAAATCATGCTAAAAATAGCTGGTTAAAGAAATAGGAGCAGGTCATTCCTTCTTAACTTGAGCTTTTTGATTATATTTTATCATACAGATGCTAAATTTTAATACTGTAATGCTTAAAAGGGAAAGATAAATTCCCTTTTAAACAAATTAGCCCGCTTGTTCGATAATATACTTCTTCTTCTGAATATAGATAAGCCTTAGTGACAGACAAACACCTGCGGCAAGTAAGCCAATCGTTAACCCAATCCAATATCCCGTTGCTCCTAAATTTGTTTGATGTGCAAGGAGATAGCCAACCGGGAGACAGATTAACCAGTAAGCAATTAATGTAATGATAAATGATATATTTACATCCTTATATCCCCTTAGAGCTGCTTGTGCTGTGGCTTGAATGGCATCAGATATTTGGAAAAATAGCGCATAAATTAGAAAATGGACGGTGAGTGTAATTACTGCCGCTTCATTAGAGTAGAATCCCGCAACCTGATATCGAAATAAAACGACTAGTAAGCCTGTTACTAACGCAATAATAATGGATAAATAGATGCCCAACCAACTATATGCCCTCGCATCTTTATACCTTCCTGCTCCAACCTCAAATCCAACAAGTACAGTTTGAGCCATCGAAATGCTCATTGGTATCATATATAAAAAAGAAACGATATTTAGAGCTGATTGATAAGCTGCGATTGTCGTCACATTAAATTTACTTAATAGAATCGTTACCACGGCAAACATACTTGTTTCAAAAAAAATTGAAAGCCCCATTGGCACACCAATTTTCAGTATTTCTTTACACTTTTCCAGTGAGAACCCTTTAAAGCTTGCAAATACTTTAAAGGATGAAAAAGGGCTTTGCGTTTTAATGACGAAAATAATCATTCCTAAAATAAACCAATACGTGACTGCAGTTGCATAGCCTCCCCCTGCACCACCTAGCTCAGGAAAGCCAAAACGCCCGAAAATTAGTACATAGTTAAATAATAAATTTATCGGTAAAGCCACGATCAAAATAACCATGACTACACGAGTTTTTCCCAATGCATAAATAAAGGATCTTAATACATTGAAAGCAAATAACGGAATAATTCCAAAGCTAAGCCCGATCAAATAGTTACGAGCGGTATCTTGCACACCGCTTGGGAGATTCATTTTCGTTAATAAAGGGTCTAACAGGAAGAAACCAATAATGATAACTGAAACGGCAATCATAATCGCTAAGTATATGCCATTTTTAACAATCGATGTCACTTCCCCTGTCTTCTTCTCCCCGTAGCTTTGGGCGACAATTGGTGAAACGGCAAGAAGAATTCCACTCAACCCTGTAAATACTGGATTCCAAATGGATGACCCTATTGCGACTCCTGCTAGATCAGATGAATGATACTTTCCTGACATAATCGTATTGAAAAATACCATCGAAAACATGCCGAGCTGTGTAATTAAAATAGGAATCAATAAAATGAATATTTGCTTCATCTTTTCCTGTATGGTAAATGTTTGGTTCATTATTAAATACTCCTTGAATATAATATTATCCCATAATAGCAGACTCGTATTTGTACTTAAATAGAATTCACTAATTTTTATAACAATCTTTTATTGCTAGACTTATTAATCTATTTTATGATAATAACAACAAATATTTCGATAATAAAAATATTTAAGAACTCATTATGAAATAGTCGGCTGCTCTTCATTTACTATGCTGATACATAAAGTCTTATTCAATTAAGCTTACCGACAACTATTTAAAAAACAGAAAAGGAGATTACTATGACCACTTTTGTTAACCAACGCGATGGGATATTTCCATCTGTATGCCCACTAGATTGCCCTGATCAATGCGGATTACTGCTCCATAAGGAGGATGGAAAAATTATTAAGGTAGAGGGGGACCCGAATCATCCGATAACCCAGGGTAATATTTGCAACAAAGTACGGAATATGAAAGAAAGAATATATGATAAAAACCGTCTGCAGTTTCCAATGAAGCGAGTAGGAGCAAAAGGAGAAGGGAAATTTGAACAAATTAGCTGGGAAGAAGCGATCGATACGATTACTTCGCGCTGGAAGAAGTTAATCGATATAGATGGTCCAGAAAGTATTCTTCCTTATAGCTTTTATGGAAACATGGGAAACCTTACTGCTGAAGGAATGGATCGTCGATTCTTCCATCGGTTAGGAGCGTCACAGTTAAATCGAACCATTTGCCAGTCTGCAGGTACGACAGGCTATAAATATACGATGGGCGGAAATATTGGCATAGATCCAGAAGACACCATTCATACAAAGCTGTTTATCTTCTGGGGAATCAATGCAGTAAGTACGAACATGCATCAAATTACCCTTGCCCAAAAAGCGAGAAAAAACGGGGCAAAAATGATTGTTATTGACGTTCATAAAAATCAAACTGGCAGAATGGCAGATTGGTTTATTCCGATTTTACCAGGGACAGATGGCGCGCTAGCACTTGGAATGATGCATATCTTATTTGCTGAAAACATGGTTAATGAAGAATTTTTACAAGCATTTACAGTAGGCCATCATGAACTTCGGGAACATGTGAAGCAATATGATCCTTTATCCGTTTCGAGAACTACTGGTGTACCTGTAGAAGACATTTATAAGCTAGCAAGAATGTATGGGGAGACTACTCCTTCATATATTAGAATTGGAAACGGCCTGCAGCATCATGACAACGGCGGGATGTCCACACGTACAATCGCTTGTCTGCCTGCCTTAACTGGACAATGGCTTGTCAAAGGCGGAGGCGCTATAAAATCAAATTCCGGCTTTTTAGCATTTAATGAAGAAAAGCTTCAACGGCCAGATCTATTAATAAACAAAGAAACACGTGTAGTTAATATGAATGAAATTGGCAAAAAGCTGCTCGAATTAGATCCCCCGATTAAGTCCATGTATGTATATAGCTGTAACCCTGCAGTTGTAGCACCAGAGGGAAATAAGGTTCGGGAAGGCTTGAGACGAGAGGATTTATTTCTTGTCGTTCATGATTTGTTCATGACTGAAACAGCCAAATATGCTGATATTGTTTTGCCATCGACATCTTCATTTGAGAATACCGATTTTTATGGTTCTTACTGGCATCATTATATGCAAATTCAACAGCCTGTCATTGAATCCTATGGGGAATCCAAATCAAATGTAGAGGTCTTTCGTTTATTAGCAAAAGGAATGGGATTCACTGAGGACGCTTTTACAGAAACAGAAGCTGAAATGATTACTCGTGCACTCGATCATCCTGAAAATCCTTACCTTACAGACATTCAATATGAGTCTTTAATTGAAAAGCAATACGTGAAGGCGAATGTGAAGCCGCTTTTACCTGGAAAACTGCCAACACCAAGTGGTAAAATTGAGTTATATTCAGAGAAGATGAAACAGGATGGTCATCCCCCATTGCCAACATATTTTCCAATTGTTGATGATGGTGATTTTCCATACTTATTCGTTCCAGCACCTAATCATAATTTCTTAAACTCAACATTCTCAAATATTCAAAAGCATCAATCGCTTGAAAAAGAGCCACGGATTCATATGAATGTTCTTGATGCAGAGGCTGAGGGAATTGAGAACGGAGAAACTGTAATGGTTTGGAATCAGCGCGGAGAATGTGAATTAAAGGTTTCCGTTGGCGACAATGTTCTTCCTGGCGTGATCGTTTCACAAGGTCTATGGGCAAATATTCCGGGAACAAAACAACTTGTAAACACTCTTACACCGGATCGTTTGTCTGATATGGGCGGTGGCGCAACCTTCTTTTCAGGACGAGTGGCGATAAGTAAGCTTTAATTAGAATATTACTAAAACCAAATCTTAACATTTACTAGAATTTAAAAAGTGCTTAGTATTTAGACCAAATGGATCATTAAATACTAAGCACTTTTTATTATTTTATTAGATCCACGTACGATAGATGGTTTCGAACTCTTGCTTAGGAAGCGGCCTGCTAATATAATACCCTTGAATTTCATCACAGCCTATTTCCTCTAGTATGTCTATAACTTCCTTCGTTTCAATCCCTTCTGCAACAACCTTTAAATTTAATTCATGTGCAAGAAAAGTAATCGCTTTCACTATAGCAATATCTTCTCTATTTTTTGATACTTCATGAATAAAACTCCGGTCAATTTTAAGTGACTGAATGGGGAATTTTCTTAAGTAGTTTAAGGAAGAGTACCCTTTTCCAAAGTCATCAATAGCAACAACTATGCCCATTTTTCTTAGCTTCTCTAAACATTCAATACATTCGTCTATATTGTCGATAAAGCTATTCTCCGTAATTTCTAATTCTAGCAATTGTGGGTCCAAACCCGTTTTTTCCAATACATCTTCGACTACTTGCTGGAAGTTTGGCAATCGAAAATGTAATGGCGAAATATTCACCGCCACTCTTAAGGGTGTGGAAAAGCAAGTATGATTCCACTCCTTATTTTGTACACAAGCTTTTTCTAGAACCCAATTATCGATCTTAATAATCAAACCGGTATCTTCAGCAATGGGGATAAATTTATCCGGCGGGATATTTCCAAACATGGGACTTTTCCACCGTAATAAAGCCTCCATTCCATTGATTTTTCTTGTATATAAATCTAATTTTGGCTGGAAATATAATTCAAGCTCATTGTTATCAATGGCTTTACGCAAATGATTTTCAATTAGCAGGGCTTCTTCATTCGCTTGGTTCATTTCCTGTTCATAGATGCAAAAATGATTACGCCCTTTCAGCTTTGCCGCGTACATGGCAATATCTGCTTTCTTTAATAAAGAATCACAATCTTCCCCGTGCTCAGGATAAAAGCTTATTCCCATGCTGCATGTGGTAATAATTTCATTTCTATCTAATTGAATAGATTGGTCAAAGATTGATAGAATCTCTTCAGCATATTTACTAGCCATATCAGTACTTGTCAGTTCTGGATAAATAATGATAAATTCATCTCCAGCAAGACGATAAATTTCCGTATTGGGTCTTATACCCTTTTTCAATTTTTTAGCTACTGCCTTAATTAATTGGTCTCCAACCGAATGTCCTAAAGAATCATTAACTTGTTTAAACCGATCTAAATCAAGAAAAAAAACGGCGATTTTCTCTTTTTTTTCTTGAGATTTTCCCATTAAGTGATGTAAGTCATCACAGAATTTTCTTCGATTTGGTAAACTTGTCAATATGTCATGAAAGGCCATAAATTCTACTTCTTCTTGAACATGATGAAGCTCCGTAATGTCATTAATACAGCCGATAATTTCAACAACCTTGCCATCACGATGAATCGGAGATAAGTAGGTTAATAGTTGTCGATCCTTATAAGCATAATTATATGTAATCGGTTGACCAAGAAAAGCTTGCTCATATTTACTTACTAGCATATTGGCAATTTCTGATGGAAAGACTTCATTAGGTCTTTTGTTACGCATTTTCTCATTTTCTAAGCCTAATTGATAGGCAAGTTTTCCTTCATTCAGTATGTAAATAAATTTTTCATCTGGATCTTTTGCTACTTTGAAAATTAAGTTATTCATGGAATTAACGACATGTGTGAAATCATTTTGCAATGCTTCAACCAACTTTTCTTGGGCAAGCTTTCCTTCTGATATATCTGTTCTTATCGCAATATGCATGATTGGTTTGTCATCCTGATCCTTTAAAGGAACAATCGTCGTTTTTACCCAATAAAAGGTCCCATCCTTTGCTTTATTTTTTACCTCACCCTCCCATATGTCGCCTTTATTAATTGTTCTCCACATTTTTCCAAAAAATCCCTTCTCATGGTAGCCAGAATTGAGGATTCGATGATTTTGGCCAATTAGCTCTTCTGTGGAATATTTTGACAGTTCACAAAACTTTTGATTAACATAGATTATTTTTCCGCTCGTATCTGTAACAGCAACAATTGCTGAAGCATCTAACGCATATCGCAAATTTGCATAATCCTCTAAAAAGGTGCTTATTTGCTGAATATCCTTTTCCATTTGAAGCAAATTATTATAATTCGAACGGCTATTTCTAAAAATCTCCTGTAAAGAATCAATCCATGGCTGCACTTGATTCTGATCGAACATATACTCACTCCCTAACCCAAAACAAAAACTATAGAGCTCATTTTTATACATTATGATGGATACCATTATTATACTAGTTCTTTTTTATCATATATTGTCAATTAGTACAATATTATGTCGAATTTACACTGTACGCATGGTGCGAATAAAAAAAGCTGAATTATAAAGACTTGTAATAAAAAACAGCTAGAATTATGAATAATTTGTAATATTTCAGCCACCATGATAATATTTTTAAAAGTTACCATTTAGTGAATAATTATGCATTTTTATTACAAAAAAATAAATGGAGAGCTGTTTTACTCTCCATTTATTTCTAGGATTTTTTCAATTCATAAGAACGCTGATCAATTAATCGTTTTTCACTCCGGTTAATGTGACCTTTATCCACTTTTGTAAGAATTGGTGATACACGTATAACATCTTGCACTTTTTCACCTAAATCCCTTTGAAGTTCTTCATCAGACTCAACGAATAACTGGAATACATCTTGATTATTCTCTCTTTTAATGATTCCTTGAAAGTTGCTGTAACCAGCTTGTTCAAGCACAGTTAAGAGCTGTTTTTCCCTCACAAACATGCCTTTCACTTTCACTCCATCACTAATTCTGCCTAGAACACCTGTTATTCTTTTTCCTTCATAGCCCTCAACCCATCTCGAAAGGTCACCCGTTCCGAAACGAATAAGCGGATAGCTTTTATCATAAAGTGTGACAACCACTTCTCCTTCACCGGTTGAAAGCTCCTCTCCTGTCAAAAGATCACAAATTTGGACAATGGCTGAACTTGATATCTTTAATCCTGGGCCTTGTTTATCTTCATATGCTAGACAGCCGCAATCTGCCGTTCCATAGCCTTCGAATACAGATATCCCTTTTTCCTCGCATCTTTTTCGCATCTCAGTTGTCAGCATTTCGGCGATAAAAAATGCCCTTTCCAGGTGAATATCTTTTCCAAACGTCCAGCCCTTCTCTTCTATTGCATCGAGTAAAATCGAGAAGAAACTTGGCGTACCTACGTATCCAGTAACCTGTAAATCTTTCATTACTTGAATTTGAAGTTCTCGATTACCAGTCCCTGCTGGAATTACCGTTGCTCCTAATTCTCTTAGTGCGGAATCAAACATAAATCCTGCAGGGGACAAATGGTAGGAAAAAGTATTTTGGACAATATCCTTTTCATTAAAACCTGCTGCGTAAAGTGCTTCAGAAAAACGCCAAAAATCTTTTTCATGTGTTTGCGGATCATAAATCGGTCCTGGGGACATAAAAACTCTTGCCATCTCAGTTGTGCTGATAGTTGCTAAAAGACCGAATGCCGGATTTTCTTTTTGTATTTCAGGCAAATCATCCTTTTTCATTACCTGAATCTTAGACAAATCCATTTTTGATTGAATATCTATGGGACTCAATCCGGCTTTAACCATTCGTTTTTTAAAGCCAGCCGCATGATCGAATGCATATTGGATAACAGCCTGAAGCGAATCCATCACAGCCACCTCTTTCTTCTTTTATATGATTTAATATGTTTATAGTTTTTTCTACCTTTATCACTCATACCTAAATAAAACTCTCTCACATCCTGGTTTGCTAAAAGCCGCTCAACCGTTCCGTCCATAACAATTCTGCCATTCTCCATAATATAGCCGTAATCCGCAATGGATAGCGCCACATTTGCGTTTTGTTCTACTACTAGAATCGTCGTTCCCTCTTCTTCATTTATTTTTTTGATGATGGCGAAGATTTCTTTTACAAGTAAAGGGGCTAATCCAAGTGATGGCTCATCTAATAGCAATACTTTCGGCTTTGCCATAATTCCTCTGCCGATGGCAAGCATTTGCTGCTCTCCTCCGGACAAATACCCTGCCTGTCTATTTTTCAGCATTTCTAGTTTTGGAAAGTAGTGATACACCTTTTGGATATCATCCTTAATATTTTTTCGATCCTTTCTTGTATGTGCACCCGCAATTAAATTTTCCTCTACGGTTAAATGTTCAAATACACGGCGCCCCTCCATACATTGGAAAATTCCCTTCTTGACAATTGTTTCAGCATCACTTATATCAATCCGTTCGCCATACAGATCGATAAATCCATCCGTTACCTCGCCATTTTCACTTTTTAATAGACCAGAAATAGCTTTAAGTGTCGTTGTTTTTCCAGCGCCATTGCTTCCTAGCAGCGCGACTATTTTCCCTTTTGGAACGACCATCGACATTCCTTTTAACACAAGAATGACCCGATCGTACATCACTTCTACATTATTGATCGTCAGCATATGCTACCTCCTCCTGCCGTTTTTGCTACTGCCGTATGGTCTTATCACCCAATTATTATCGTTAACGGGCTACTTGCTCCCATTAATCGACCACTGCCTTACTTATAAAAAAGGAGCGTCTACCGAACGCTCCCTCTATTTCTTAGTAACTAATATAATCGGTTATGACTTCAAATTTCCCACCCTTTACTTCTGCAAGACGGATTTTGTTCGTACCTGCATGATTATCTGCTGTAAATGTAACCGGTGCAGCTAATCCGCCAAGATCTAACTCTTTTAGCTTTTCAATTCCTTTACGGATTCCTTCTCCTGTCGTTGGGTCGTCTGCTATTTTAATCGCCTCAACCATAATTTTTGCTGACACCCATCCTTGGATAAATTTTTGGTTTTTATCCTCTAATTTCTCTCCTTTGCCTTCCAAATACTTTTTGATTTCTTCCATTCCTGGAAGATCTTCATAAGGAAACGCATGGGTAACAACACCAATGAATCCTTCTGCCGCATCCCCAGCAAGCGGAATTAAGCCTTCTCCTGTCGCCCAGTTTAAACCAATGAATTGCGTATCAATCCCAAGCTTTTTCGCATCCTTTAAAATGGTTGCTGTTGCCCCCCATGTTTGCTGGATGATTGCATAATCAGGGTTTTTCTTTTCCATATTTAAAAGTTGTGAAGTTGCATCTAATGCCTGCACATCAATAATTTGCTCATCAACAACTTCCATGCCTAATTCCTTTGCAAAGCTTTTCGCATCTTCAATAGGAGACTTTCCAAAGGCTGTATCATTATATAGGAAAGCGATTTTTGGTGTACCGCCGCTATGGTTTTCTTTAATCCAAGTCAACGCGGATCTTGCCTGATCTGAATAGGAGGCTGCCGTTAAAAAATTATATGGACTCTCTTTAATATCTTTAAGGTTTTCAGAATATGAGCCCGAGAAATATGGAAGCTTGTCAGCAGCGACTTGCTGCCTTAGTGCCTCAGTATCGCCTGTTCCCCACCCTAGAATGCCTGAAACTTTATCTTTTGATTTTAATTTTTGATACATTTTTTGAGCTTCTGGAATTTTGTATGCATAGTCGTCACCAATTAACTCAAGCTTGTAGCCATTGATCTCTTCATCTTTGATAGAGTCAAAATAGGCTTCAGCTCCTTCAGCATACGGTGTACCTACATCCCCCGTTCCACCAGTAAGGTCGAAGATTCCACCGATTTTGATTGTTCCTTTGCCGCTGCCTGAACTTTTTTCTTCGCCTGAACATGCCGCAAGTACTCCTGCTACTAAAACGAATACGAGAAAAATCGACCAAATTTTTTTCATTCTTCTCCCCCTCATAATGTGAAAAATTCTTTCATAAATGAAAGTTCTATAGAATTACTTTCATCATTACTAAATTAATAGGAAAACGGCCATAACTTAAAATAGTCTTTTATATTTTTCCATATTTTCGCTAGCCCCTCTGGTTCGTAAATTAGAAATAGAATAATAACAAGCCCAAATACGACCTCTTTCATCCCATTTAGCACATTTGATAAATCAGGGAATACACCGCTTAATAATTCTACTCCTGTACGAAGGAAAACAGGCAGCAATGTAATAAAAACAGCTCCATAGATAGAACCAAAAACACTGCCAAGTCCACCAACTAGAATGATAGCCAGATATTCAATAGAGACGGTTATACTATATAATTCTGGGCTCACTACCATCGTATAATGTCCAAGCAAGGCACCCGCCACTCCTACAAAGAAAGAACTGACAATAAAAGCAAGAACTTTATATTTAAATAAATCGATCCCCATAACCTCTGCGGCAATATCTCGATCTCTTACTGCAATGAACGCTCTTCCGACTCGAGACCGGAAAAGATTCAAGGTAAATATAGTGGTAATGACAAGAATCACAAACATTAAATAGTAATAGCTTGTTTCACTATTAAAAACGAAGCTGCCAATTTCCGGCCTTGAAAGCACCATTCCTGCCGTTCCGCCAGTCAATGTATCCCATCTCGAAATGACAAACAGAATGATCACTTGTGCAGCAAGCGTCGCAATTGCTAAGTACAGTCCTTTCAGTCTTAAGGATGGCAATCCAAAAAGACCGCCTACGACTGCAGTAATAATACCAGCGGTCGGCATAGCAATCCAAAAGCTTAAACCAAGTTTTGCAGTTAAAATGGCCGATGTATAACCGCCTACCCCTAAAAAGGCGCCTACTCCAATCGATATTTGTCCTGTAAAACCAGTTAAAATATTAAGTCCTATAGCACCAATCGCGGCGATTCCACATAAGGTGGCAAGACCCACAATGTAATCGGAAGCAATTAATGGAAAGATGGCTAGTAATGCGACCATAATCATGACACGCACCCTTACACGGGAGATTTTCCATATAGCCATATCTTGTTTATAGTTCACATGGAATTCTCCACACCCCATTACAAAAGGATTCTTCATCCGATTACACCCTCTCGATTTCTTTTTTCCCAAATAGCCCATACGGCTTGAACATGAGTATAAATACTAGAATAATAAATGGCATGACTTCTTTTAATCCTCCGCCTACTAATGGATCTAAGTAACCGCCAGTCATCGTTTCAATAACACCAATAATTAAACCTCCGATTATCGCTCCGGGAATACTATCAAGTCCGCCAAGAATGGCAACTGGCAATACTTTCAGCCCAATAGCTGAAAGTGAGGCATTCACTCCATTAATATTGCCCAGGAGGATTCCCCCTACAGCAGACACGACTGCAGCAATAGCCCATGAAACGGCGAAAATAGTTTTCACACTAATCCCCATTGACATTGCTGCCTGCTGATCATCTGCGGTTGCTCTCATGGCAATCCCAAGCTTTGAATATTTGAAAAAGAAGGTGAAAATAACGAGCATGATGACTACGATGACAAGCGACCAAATATATACAGGTGATATGACTACTTCTCCTAACCGAACGGGTGCCTCTGGGAAAATCTGCGGAAAAACTCTTGTTTCATGCCCCCAAATGATATGAACAAGCCCAGCTAATGCACTTGATAAGCCAATGGTTGCCATGATCATAGAGATAACTGGTTCTCCAATAAATGGCCGAAGAACAATTCGCTCTATGACAAATCCAAGAATAGCGCTGAACATAAGTGCTATGAATAGTGCAGCAATAAATGGAATATTGTAAGCAGTTATTAACGTGAGACAAACATAGGTCCCAATTAATAGGAATTCACCTTGTGCAAAATTGATGGCATCACTAGATTTATAGATTAGTACAAATCCGAGTGCTACTAGGGCATATACACTGCCAACAACGATCCCCGTAACGAGCATTTGCAAAAAAAAGGCCATTATGCAGCTCCCTCTCCTTCATCCATAAAGATCACCTGAAGTGTTGTATGAATCGTTTGTTCCTTTCCATCACGATACTTAATTTTTCCTTCAACCTTTATCCGTTCTTCTTGTGTATACATCCCTTCGATAAGCGTCTCATATTTTTTTGCAACAAATTGTCTTCTTACCTTCTTTGTTCTTGTCAGCTCTTCATCATCTGCATCAAGCTCTTTATAAAGAAGAACGAATTTTCTTACCCGAGCTTTCTCTGGCAATGTTTGATTAATATCATTCACTTGTTTCTGAATTAACGCCAACACTTCCGGCTTCGAGGACAGATCTGTATAGGTTGTATAACTAATTTGATTTTTCTCCGCCCATCTGCCGACATTTTCCATGTCTATATTTATCATAGCTACGACATATGGTCGATCCTTGCCAATAGCTACAGCCTCTTGGATATACGAACTAAATTTCAGTTTATTTTCAATAAAGTTCGGTGAAAACATTTCCCCTGAATTCAAGCGAATGACATCCTTTATCCGGTCGATGACATAGAGATGCCCTTCTTCATCCAATCTGCCAGCATCTCCAGTATGCAGCCACCCAGATTGTATTGTTTCCTTCGTTGATTTTTCATTTTTATAATAGCCTTTGCAAATACTTGAGCTCTTGATGAGTATTTCTCCTTCATCTGAAATTTTCACTTCTGTCCCAGGGATCGGGATGCCAACACTATCCAGCTTTATATCCCCATCACGATGAACAATCGAAATACCAGATACTTCTGTTTGCCCATAAATACTCTTCACATTTACACCAATGCTATGGAAAAATTCAAAAACATCCGGTCCAAGAGGAGCACCACCAGTATATGCACGCTTCATGCCGAGCAAGCCTAAGTGATCCCTTATCGCACTAAACATGAAATAATCGGCTATTTTGTATTGCAGCTTTGTTGTAAATGAAATTTCTTTATTTTCAAAATAGGCTCTTGCCACCTTTTCACCGATTGGCTTGCACCAATTGTAAATCTTTCTTTTTAGCCAGCCGGCATCTTGAATTTTCACTTGAAATCTTGAAACCATATCTTCATAGATTCTAGGTGGTGAGAACATAACTTGAGGTCCAATTTCACGCAGATTCTCTAACACAGTGGAAGGTTCTTCAGGGAAGTTTATCGTCATGCCATTATATAGGCCCATTCCCATGGTCATCATTTGCTCGCCTATCCAAGCAAGGGGCAAAAAGGATACATACTCATCCTTATCTGTTAGCGGGTCAATAGTTGATAAGTTTTTTGCCATATCAAGAAGGTTCTTATATGTAAGCATGGTTGCTTTCGGATTGCCTGTTGTACCGGATGTATAAGAAAAAATTGCGACATCATGCTCACTTCCTTTTTTTACTTCTGATTGAAAAAAGGCGGGATCTTCTTCATCAAGCATTCTCCCGAGGGCTTGGACTTCTTCAAAGCTTATCAAAGCATCGTCCTGGTAATTCCTCATTCCACGCGGATCATAATAAATAATTTTTGTTACGTTCGGAATTTCTTCCTTAATTTCAAACATCTTATCGACCTGCTCTTGGTCTTCAACCACAACAATCGTTGCATCACAGTGATCCAAAATAAAGCTCATTTCATTCGGCAGCGATTCTTGATAAATTCCGACTGAAATTCCTCCTAACGCTTGGGCTGCCAGTTCACTCATAACCCACTCAGGCCGATTATCGCCAACTATTGCTAGTTTATCGCCCCTTTTTAAGCCAAGCTTCGCAAATCCAAGACTTAGACTTTTTACTTGATCTAAATATTCTTGATACGTAATCTCATTCCAAATACCAAAATCTTTTTCTCTTAAAGCAACTTTCAAACCAGCTCTTGCCGTCCTCTCAAGTAATAATTGAGGAAATGTCATATTCAAGCTTGACATATAATGGCTGCCTCCTCTTTAAGCACCTAATATCCACTGCCTTTACTCTTTAGTCGAGATATTTCCTAGCCAACATTTTCTTCTCCAAGATACGCGTCAATCACCTTTTGGTTATTTTGAATTTCATATGGAGTGCCATAGCCAATTAATTTTCCAAAATCAAGAACAGCAATATGATCAGAAAGATCCATGACAACACCCATATCATGCTCAATTAGAATGATCGTAGTTTCCATTTCCTCATGAATGTCAATGATATAGCGAGCCATATCCTCCTTTTCTTCACTATTCATTCCAGCCATTGGTTCATCCAATAATAGAATCTCCGGCTCTAATGCTAATGCACGACCGACCTCGACCCGCTTTTGCAATCCATAGGCCAGTCTCCCAACAGGCGTGTCACGGATATGTTCAATTTCCAAAAAATCAATTACTTCCTCTACTTTTTGGCGATGCAGCACTTCTTCCTTTTGAGCTTTCCCCCAATACAATCCACCAGAGAGAATTCCAGTTTTCATACGGACGTGTCTGCCCAGCATCAGATTGTCTAATACAGATAAATGAGGAAACAATTCGATATTTTGAAAAGCTCTAGCGATTCCAAGTGCTGCACGTTTATGGGGCTTGAAGTGTGTAATTTCTTCTCCGTTAAAGCACACCGAACCTGAGGATGGCTTGTACAGCCCGCTAATGCAATTCAGCATACTCGTTTTACCGGCACCATTAGGCCCAATTAAAGAAAATATCTCCCCTTTCTTTACCTCATAAGAAACTTTGTCAAGTGCCACAACTCCTCCAAACCTTAGTGTTACATCATTAATTTCTAAAATTCCCACTCGACTTTCATCCTCCAATCTCTTACAAAAAACGCTTACATTTTTAAAAATTTAGAATATTTAAATATATTCTCTGCTGTTCATATTATTCCTTCAATTTATGAAATTTTTTCATCCGCAAATAATGACTATTTATGCAAGTATACTAATTTATATAAGATGTATTTTTAGAAAATACATCAATGGATGAATGAATGGTTCATTAGAAATATTTATTCATAGCGCATGTAGATTTTTACTGTTAGAGTGTGATACCATCTATTAAGATTAGGAAGTGATAATAATGATAAAAATTGATATGCCCTCTCCAGAAATTGTGATAACAAAAAAACGGAATCTAGCCGGAGAGACAAGTGGGTCAGAGATTAGCAGTGTTTACGGATTTACAGAATATCATCGTATCCCGAGAGATAAAGGTGGACTGATTCTTTTCTTTAATAAAGATGAGGAGCTTTTATTTGTTGGAAAAGCGAGGAAATTAAGACCGAGAGTCAAGAAGCATTTTGAGGATACTGTTTCTCCAATGAAAAAGTATCGAGATGAAGTTTATAAAATTGCTGTATGTTTAGTCGAGGATCCAATGGAAAGAGAAATATACGAAACATATATTATTAATACACTTAAAGCAAAATATAATATTGAAAAAGTATTCTATCGATAAGAAAAGTGCAAGCGCCTTGGTCATCGCCGTACAAACTGGAAGGGCCGGTTCTTTCGATAAAGGAAGCACGGTGAGCGAGAGTGAACCGATGTTGACGCAATCGTTGTGGAGGGGACCTGAAGTTTGATAGGCGGTAGGCGCTGGAACTAGACAATTCTCTAACTCCAAAGTTATACTTTCTTATCTTTTTTAAAAAAAGGAGGGTCTTCCTCCTTTTTTTATTCTTTATCTTTTTTTCCTTTCACAAAACGATATGCGAGGTATGCAATATATAATGGAGTGGCGATGTAGATCAAGTAAGGAAATTGGCCGTGAGTTCCTTTGACTATAATAAATAGAACGCAGCCAAGAAAAATGGTCACGATTGTACCGTATTTTGGAAGAGGTACTTCTTTTAAGCTTGGAATACGGATTTTACTCACCATTAAAAAGCACATACCTGTAAAAACAACTGTCGTAATAATTTGTGGAATAATATGGCCAAATAATGTAAGAATGGCTAATATTCCACCTGCTGCCGTAATTGGAACCCCAACAAAATAATTCATGGATGTTTTACTTGAGCTAATATTAAATCTAGCTAAACGATAAGCACCGAACAGAGGAAATAAACCTGCAACAACAAACCCTAGCATGCCAAATTGATAAAAATATGTATAATAGACTAAAAATGATGGCGCAACTCCAAATGTAACGATATCTGCAAGAGAGTCCAGCTCTTTCCCCAATGTACTATCTGCATGCAACATTCGCGCAAGTCTTCCGTCCATACTGTCAAGCATCATCCCAATTAAGATTAATATTGCTGCATTTTTGAATCCCCCATTTGCAGCAAAACCAATAGATAAAAAACCACAATATAAATTTCCTAATGTCACCATATTAGGAATCGCTTTAGTAAATCGCACGAGGATGTATCACTCCTAATTATTTTCTTTATTTTATGTAGAAAACTCTTATTTCACACAAAGGAATACCGGCCACTAGAATTATAACATTTTATTCCTGTCGTTAAATGTCCTTAATGAAAAATAATTAAAAAAGCATCGGTTATTCCGATGCTTTACGAATTAATTCTGCTACAAGTTCCTTTGTATTTTGACCTAATGCTGGCGAGGATGCCCCATTCTGTTTTTGATTTCTATGCATTTTTACATACATGCTTTCGTTGTTATTTTCCCATAAAATTTCTTTTTCTTGGAAGTATGCAAATGAATGCAACTCATTTGGTTCTAAAACAGGTGTTAAACAACAATCCACTATTTTTCCGAATTCCATCCATTCTGTTAATTCCCGGCTTCGAAATAATTCACATACCTGCATGAATACTGGGTTGTTTGTTTCAGCCTTAGAAAAATGAGCATTAATCCACTCATCTCTACCTAGTGCCTGACAAAAATTCAACCAAAATTTTTGTTCAAGAGCACCTAATGTCACATAACGATGATCCTTCGTTTCATACATTGCATAGGAAACAAGCACCCCGTTTAATTCTTTAATTCCTGTTTGATCGTCCGTTTCTTGCGCGATAAGTAGATGATTCCCCATAATTGAAGCAACTGTTTCTGCGATAGAGATACAATGATAGCTTCCTTTTCCTGTTAGTATCTTAGCAACAATCCCTGCCAATATCCGTTCGCTCGCCGCCATTCCTCCTAAATAGTCTCCAATTTGAATCGATGGGTGAACTGGTTTCCCACGCTCATCCTTTAATTGAGAAAGAACGCCGCTAACCCCCATATAGTTAATATCATGGCTTCCAAGATGAGAGAAGCTGCCAGCATTCCCATAACCGGTTAAGGAGCAATAAACAATATCTTCTTTATGCTTGATCACTGTTTCGTAATCAAGACCAAGCTTTTTCATAACACCTGGGCGAAAGCTTTCAAGAACAGCATCCGCTGTTTCGATTAGCTTTAATGCCAGTTCTATCCCCTCTTTTTCTTTTAAGTTAAGGGCAATACTTTTCTTCTGGCGGTTATTTGCTAAGAAAACAATGCCTGTGTCATCTTTTTTAATCCCAAGATGCCTTGCAGGATCGCCTTCTATCGGTTCTACTTTGATTACTTCTGCGCCAAGCTCGGCTAATCTCATCGTCGCATAAGGTCCTGGAAGATAATTTGAAAAGTCGATGATTCTTACACCTTTTAACATCGAATCACCCTTTCATTTTCATGTTTACCCATTTGAAAATAAATCCTCCAGCCGTTTGCGCAGCATGAATTTTTGAATCTTCCCGCTTGCATTTCTCGGTAAGGCATCACAGAAAATATATTGCCGCGGCCGTTTATAATTCGCCAGTTCTTCACTGTTTTTACAAACTTCATCGAGCATCTCTTCTGTAAGGTCTGGATCCTTTCTCACGATAAATGCGGTTACCGTTTCACCCCAACGATCATCTGGCTGACCAATGACGGCAACATCAAGAACACCATTATGTGTATACAAAACATCCTCCACTTCACGAGGATATATATTCTCTCCGCCACTGATAATCATGTCATCCACACGATCCTTAACAAATAAATACCCTTCATCATCAAGATAGCCAATGTCACCAGAATGGTACCATCCCTTATACAAGGAATTGGCTGATGCTTCTTCATTATGATAATATCCGCTCATCATGCATGGTCCCTGGACAATGATTTCACCTGTTTCACCAGCCGGAACTGTATCATCTGGATCTGATGGACCATCCTCATTCGGGCGCACAATCCTTATTTCATGATTTAGGCATGCCTGCCCAGCTGATCCAGCTTTTCGTATTTGATCATCATCGAATAAGAAGGTAATCGCAGGACCCATTTCTGTCATACCATATGCCTGAACAAGGGATATCCCTAATTTATCCTTGCAGGCATATACAAGTGTTGGCGCCATAGGAGCTGCTCCGTAAAGACCTAATGTTAAGCTATCCAGCTGGTATTCATCGAAATTTTCCTGCAGAAGCATATTCCACATCGTGGGTGCAGCGAAAAACTTGGTTATTTTTTCCTCTGTAATTAATTGGAGTACTTGCTTCGGTTCGAAATGATGGAGGATGGTATTTTTCGCTCCGACATGCACACGTGGAAGGAAGGCACAATGAAGTTCAGCGCAATGGAACATTGGTGCGGTTACAAGACCATTATCATTACTATCTAGTTTTGTTGCACTAATAACGATTAAACTTTGTTCGACAATTTCCCGGTGCCGGTGAAGAACACCCTTTGGTCTTCCGGTAGTTCCACTCGTATACATAATGGCATAAACATCATTTTCATCAATAGAGGCTTTAACTTTTGATCTAGGTGCAGAAGCTACCTTTGCTTTATAGCTTGCTGCATATGACGGTGCATCTTCATCAATATACCAGAAAGCAGTCTGCGGAAAACGTTTAGCGATGGGGTCAATACCAGATTCAAGCATTTTTTCAAACAAAACGATCTTCGGATTGGCATCTGATAAGATATATGCCACTTCTTCAGACATTAACCGAAAATTTATTGGATTAAAGATCGCCCCTATTTTCGCACAGGCAAAAAAGGCAGTAGCCAGTTCTTCTGTATTAAATAAGTAGGTTGAAACAATATCCCCTTTTCGCACTCCCTCCTGCAAGAGAGCATTGGCTAGCTTATCGATCTCCAGACTCCATTCTTTATAGGTAAGACGCAAATTTTTTCTGACATCAAAAAGAGCTTCCTTGTTCGGATATTTGCCAACCGTTAAATCGAATACTTTTCCAATCGTTGTCGCCATTCTAGCTTTCCTCCTTTTTAATAATGCCTGTTTGTTACCGCAGATTTGTTATTTTGATTGATGAGGGTACGTTTTCTTCTTTTTCATTACCTTCTATTTGCTTTTTGTGTGATAAAAGAAATTATTATCTCTTTAAATGATTGTGAAGGACAACTATTTCATTTAGGCGGTACCTCCCCTTTCCATTTAATCTAAGCGCTCAATTATTGTTGCATTGGCCATTCCATGACCTTCGCACATGGTTTGCAGCCCGTATCTTCCGCCTGTTCGTTCAAGTTCATGCAACATGGTCACCATTAATCGAGCTCCACTGCCACCAAGTGGATGACCAAGAGCAATCGCGCCGCCATTCGGGTTCAGTTTAGCTGGATCGGCTCCCGTCTCCTTCAGCCAAGCCAGCGTAACTGGTGCAAAGGCTTCATTTACTTCAAAAATATCAATTTCCTCTATTGTCAAGCCAGCTTTCTTTAATACTTTTTCCGTTGCGGGGATGGGTCCTGTAAGCATTAACGTTGGATCTGAGCCGACAACAGAACGGGCAAGGATGCGGAATCTTGGCTTCAGCCCTAATTCCTCTGCTTTCTCGCGGGACATGATTAATAATGCAGCTGCACCATCACTAATTTGACTGGCATTCCCTGCATGAATCACACCATTTTCTTTAAAGACTGTCTTTAGCGTACCTAGCTTTTCAACAGTAGTCTCCTTTCGCGGACCAGCGTCTTCTGTAACCGTGAATGTCTCTCCATCCGGCAGTGTCACTTCAATTGGAGTAATTTCCCTGTTAAAATAACCGTTCTCCTGTGCATTCAAAGCCTTTTGATGACTTTCATATGAAAATTGATCCAATTCTTTACGAGAAAACCCATATTTTTCAGCAATTCTCTCTGCGGACAACCCTTGATGAATAATTTCATACTGGCTCGTTAATTTTTCACTGAATGGAACACCTTGATAACTTGAACCAATCGGCACTCTTGACATGCTCTCTACTCCGCCTGCAATGACAACATCCATGTCTCCAGCAAGAATAGCCTGTGCAGCAAAATGAACTGCTTGCTGGCTTGATCCACATTGACGGTCAATCGTCGTACCTGGAACTTCAATTGGCAATCCAGCAATGAGGGCAGCCACCCTTGCAATATCCCCGCTCTGCTCACCGATTTGTGACACGCAACCGAGTATTACATCGTCAATGATTGCCGGATCGATTCCTGCTTTCTCTACTAACGCTTTTAAGCAATGTCCAGCTAGATCATCTGCCCGAATATCCTTTAAATATCCATTTCTTCTCCCTACCGGCGTTCTGATTCCTTCTACAATGACTGCTTCACGCATCTTTCTCTTCCTCTCTATAAACCGATATTTTTTGCTATTATCACTTTCATTATTTCATTCGTTCCCGCATAAATACTGGCAACCGGTACATCTCGATATCTTCTTGCAATCTCGTATTCTTCCATATAGCCATACCCTCCATGAAGCTGCATGCATTCTGTAGCTATTTTCCTTGCATTCTCAGTTAATTTCCACTTTGCCATCGATACTTTTGTGACGACATCCTTTCCAAGCATATGTTCAGAAATCAGCTGATCGAGAAACGCTCTGCCCATTTCAACATCAGTCGCTATTTCTGCGATTTTAAACTGGGTATTTTGAAAGCGGCTGATTGATTTTCCAAATGCCTCTCTCGCTTTAACATAATCAATCGTCATTTTTAGCATTTCCTCGGCAGCAACTTGTGCGGCAATAGCAACAACAAGGCGTTCCTGCTGCAATTTTTCCATTAAATAAAGGAATCCTTTTCCTTCTTGACCAATTAAATTTTCCTTAGGCACGATACAGTCTTCAAAAATTAACTCTGCTGTATCTTGACAGTGGAGGCCGATTTTGTTCAGCTTTCTTCCCCTCGTGAAGCCAGGTGCATCTCGTTCAATCGAAAGCAGGCTGATGCCTTTATGAGCTGGCACTGCATCAGGATTTGTTTTGCAAGCGACAATAATTAAATCAGAATGGATGCCATTCGTGATGAAGGTCTTCTGCCCATTGACAACGTAATGTTCCCCCTCTAGTCGTGCGGTTGTTTTGATGCCAGCTAAATCAGAGCCTGTACCTGGTTCAGTCATCGCAATCGCAGTGATGATTTCCCCTGTTGCACAGCGCGGCAGCCATTTTTGTTTCTGTTTCTCTGTTCCGTAGGCGGTAATATAGGGAACAACGATATCATTATGGAGACCGATACCGACTAAGCCAGAGCCAACACGCTCCAGTTCTTCATTGATGACTACAGAAAAGCCCCAATCCACCTCACTTCCGCCATACTGTTCTTCAATTGTTGGGCAAAGAAATCCCTGCTCCCCCATTTTCAGCCAGAAATCCCTGGGGATCATTCGGTCTTCTTCCCATTGTTCATAATATGGATACGCTTCCTTTTCTAAAAACTTTCGCAGTGATTTACGAAAGATTTTATGTTCTTCTTTTATATATGGAGCTGTCATATAGATCTCCTTTCAACTGCACTTTTTTCTATTGTACCTTATTGACGATTTTTTGAACATTCAGAATTCATTCCGTTTATTTCTTCGCCTCAATCCAGTATCCATGAAATAACTAATCTACTTCAAGCAAAGGCTTATCAGAAGCAATGAAACGATATAGACTCATTTTATTTCTCCTTAGAAAATTTCTAGTACAGAAGGAACATTATAAAAAATACCCTATTCCAGCTATGGATAAAGAGACTACCCCCACTATCCCCGCATACAAAGCAATTTTCGTTCTTAAATTTCTATACTGCTCAGACTCCGAATGGAAAACTGCTCTCTGTCGTTCACCATCAGTCCATACGCCTAATATTAATCCAGAAATAATGATACAGAATACTCCAATCGTGAGGAAAATTTGAATCATTTGAGCACCTCTTATTCCAAATATATTACATAATCATGCTTATAAAGTATAATATTCCATATTTCTTCCTTTGAAAATAGATTAATAGTAAACTTGTATAAAAAGGAGGTATTCCATATGCTGCCGACTGAAAACTTAATGATTATAAAAAAAACATATCCCCACTTAGAAATAAATGAAGTACGAATAAATAATAATGGCTGGGATAATGACATTCTAATCATAAACGATGAAATAGTCTTTAGGTTCCCAAAATCAGAACACCTAATAACAAAGGTGATTGATGAAATGAAAATACTGGATCATTTAGCAGTGATAGAACCTATTATCAAAATACCAAAATATGAGCCGGTATTTAACGATAATAAATTAATTGGTGTTAAATATGCCTTTCTTAAAGGCAAGTCTTTAAGTGAATATACTGATTGTCAATTAAATGAGGAACCTGAAAACGCTAAACTAATGGCTGATTTTCTAACTAAACTCCATAGCATTGATATTTCAGTTATGAATGATACAAATTTAACAGCAATTCACACACTTCATTATTGGGAAAATCTATATTCTTTAGTTAAACAGGATGTCTTCCCTTTTTTAAATACGTATCAGCAAAGCGAGATTAGCGAAGTATTTATTTCATTTATAAATAACTACTCATCCCTTTCCTATAAAAAAACGCTAATACATGGAGATTTGACACCTTCAAACATTATTTTTAATAAAACAATAAACCGAATTGATGGTATTATTGACTTCACTGACGCTCAATTCGGTGATCCAGCATTCGATTTTGCTGGATTATATTGGACATTTGGTCCTGATTTTACCCAAAAGGTTCTATCCTGGTACAACAACACGGAATGTGCTGACTTAATTTTTAATAGAGTGCGTACCTTTTACGGGTTACAGCCTGTATTTCATGAATTATTACATGTGATAAAAAATAAGCAAAAGATGAATTGGGAATCGGCTCTTGACAGGTTCTCTCAGCTTAAATCTTTAATATAGAATTTATACAGTGCCCTGCAATATTGTGCACGAAAAGTCGGATGGAAGGTTCTAGCCCCTGCTATTCTAAAAATGAAGGAGGTCATTAAATGGATTTGCTTAAACAAATGAATGAGGCACTCAAGTATATTGAAAATAATCTTACAAATGAAATTGACTTTCAAGAAGTTGCTCGTATTGCAATATGCTCAGAATATCATTTCAAAAGAATGTTTTCCTTCTTATCAGGCATTACACTTGCAGAATATATTCGTCATAGACGCCTTACCCTTGCAGCATTTGATTTAAAAGAAAGCAATGTAAAAGTTATTGACCTTGCGGTGAAATACGGATATAACTCACCCGATTCATTTACTAGAGCTTTTCAACAAATGCACGGGGTTACACCATCTGAAGCAAGACATACTGGCCATTCACTCAAAGCTTTTCCTCCAATGACCTTCCATTTATCAATTAAAGGGGGAAACGAAATGAACTATCGCATTGTTGAGAAAGAGGCATTTCACATTGTTGGTGTTAAGAAAAGGGTACCTATCATTTTTAATGGGGTGAATCCGGAGATCGCCTCTATGTGGGAAAGTTTAAGTAGTGAAACCATCACTGATCTTAAAGCGCTATCTAATGTTGAACCGATCGGACTTCTTAGTGCATCTACGAACTTTTCTGAAGGGAGAATGGAAGAAAAGGGCGAGCTTGATCACTATATTGGGGTTGCCACAACTAAGAAATGTCCTCCAAACTTAACACTTCTTGAAGTCTCTGCATCCACTTGGGCAGTTTTTGAAGCAGTTGGTCCATTTCCTGAGACTTTGCAAAATGTGTGGGGGCGAATTTATTCTGAATGGTTCCCATCCTCTCATTATGAACAAGTAGATGGTCCAGAAATCTTATGGAATAAGGATAAGGATGTAACCTCACCAGCTTTTGTCAGCGAAATATGGATCCCAATAAAGAAGAAATAATGTTTAGTGACTGCTGGTCCAATTCAGCACTCTATAACCTAAATAATATCCTTAATAAGGATATTATTTAGGTTTTTCTTTTTCATCACATCACTCGTATTTTTCCGCGTATTTCCCTTTTTCAAATATGTCCTTTGCACTCATAGCTGTCCATTCTTCAATTGTTGCATCTGGATTTAAATCTAGGTATGATTTAACCATTTTGTATCCTTCACTATATCCGTATATAGGTGGAAGGTCATTGCCGCCCATAATAATTTCCTGAGACCTATTAAAATCATAGGAGCCCAAGTCAGCTTCAATATTGGACCAATATTCCTTTTCATAGTTCATATTAATTGGGGTAAGAACATGTTCAGGGTAAACTAATTTTTCAAACATGACAGCCTTTCCTTCAAAAATTAGATTATCTAATACAGAGATGGGTAAAGCTTTTCTTAAATACTTTTCAGTCCATGCACTGTGATGGTATTCGTGGGCGATTCCAGCTTTCATTATTCCTTCTGTATAATACAAATTATACAGTACGATTATTTTTCCAGTTCCGGCATTTACCATCGCAGAATTCCCATTAGCTGAAGGGAATATACAAACTGTTGTTTCGTTATCGGAAGGCAAAAAGGATGCAGATTTTTCTAATGCTTCCTTGATCATTGTATTTGTATCTTCCATTTCAATCTTTTCGATTATTTTTTTCAACACAGTATAGCGGTTGGGTGCTTCATTTATTAGGGATTCGACCATGTGAAGATACTCTGCACCTTGAAAACAATCATTATAAATCGGTTCGATTACTTCTTTTTTATATGTATGGAGCTGTGAAGCATCAGGATTTTTTTCCATCTTATCTATGTAATTAGTAAACAGCTTATATACATTAACGATTATATCCGTTTGCCCTGTTTGCGAATTCTTAAATGATTCGAACAGCTCTTCCGAAGCGTGATGTTCTTTCATTTCATCTTGCTCATCAATCGAGGCGGGTTCCTTTTGCTCACAAGAGGCCATTATAATAACGATTAGCATTAACATACTTAAATAGATTGTTATTTTTATAAGATAATTCACTACTTCCTCCCCCTATTTTGCGAGCTTTATCTTAAATGAAAAATCTCTATACGTATCAAATTAATTGCATAATTTCTCCCGGCAATGATGCCTTGTAATCTGGTTCTTCTGATTGGACGACTTCAATAGAATCATAGCCCCATGTAACCCAAATAATCTTTATTCCGGCTTTTTTACAAGCAATAATATCTCTTTGCTCATCCCCTACGTAAATAACTTCTGTTGTATCCAGCTGTTTTTGTTTTAAAAATTTTGACAGCAGCTTGTCCTTTCCGAATATATGGCTGGAACAGAGAATATCTGTAACATTTTCAATGCTGTTTCGTCTAAGGAACAGCTTAATATTCTCCTCTGAATTGGAGGAAATGATCGCTGTTTTATACCCTTTTTTATTCAGTTCGTTTAAAACATCCTTCATGCCATCATACAAGAGTAAATCATTTATTGATTGACGGTATAGTTTATAGAGTTGAGGAATGAAAATAGGTATTTTATACATTGGGAAGTCCAACATTTTACAGCGTTCTCTTATGGTCAATTTTTTCATATTTTCTAATTCAGCTAATTTCATTTTTTTGAAATGATATTTTTCAGCGATTTCATTCCAGGCTGAAACAAACACGACTCTGGAATCAGCAATTGTCCCATCAAAATCAAAAATGACATACTTTAACATAGAGAAACATCCTATCTTTTTTTATTTTTTTCATTCTTAATAAAAATTGTTTTCAATTTTTTCTAGGTTCGTATAAAACCCAGTATTCTATAAACACTAAAATTTCTTGTTAATCGTATCAATTAAATAAAATAATTGTGATATTATGAATGAAAGAAGGATCACCGTAATCGTTCCGAAGATATAAACTACTTCCTCTGCCGGGTCGCCGCCTCCCATAAAAACAGCTCCTAAAATCATAAATAGAATGACACCGATCATAACACTTAAAAAGAAAATACTAATATACTTTGACATACACAACTCCCCCTATTGCTTAATCTCATATTTCATAGCAACTTAGCCATATAGTATTCATCAACATAATTATCATTTATCAATAACGAATGCTTCTTTATACCTTCTGATACAAAGCCGATTTTTTTATATAGACCCAATCCTGCTTCATTATTGGCGATAACTGCTAATTCTAATCTATGAATATGATGTTCATGAGCCCATTCCTCGAGATTTTTAAATAGTTTTGTTCCTATTCCTAGACCCCTATATTCTTTTAAAATCCCAATGACAAGATAGGCTGAATGCCTTTTCCTCCTCGCACTTCCTCCGATTGCGATTAAGTATCCAATTAAATCATTATTGTCTTCTGCTAGAATAATGGTTGAATTCCCCTCTTTTTCCATTGCTTCTATTCTTCTTTTCTGTTGCCCAGGTTCCATCATTCTTTCACCAGGTTCAAAAAGCATAAAATTTGATTCATTTTCAACAGCCTTAACTAATTTCACAAATTTTTCTGAATCATTCGGACGAATGTTTCTAATCAACATTGATTATTCACTCCCACTAATCTTCCTATTGTTTCCATTTTACTACATAATTCTATTTCTATGAACATACTTTAAATTCACTTCTTCAATACGCATAAACCCTAATAAAGAGCTATACAGTTAAAAATATATATGGCATCCCCCTTTCCTTGTAATCATTTTACGCCCATAACGATCATGCCCCCAAAAAGCTTTTTATATAAAAAAAAGGATTGTCTCCCTTTAATGACGAAATTGATGGGGAACAAACTAAATGAAAAGAGGTCATTCTATTGAAGCAAGCACTGCTAGTCATCGATGCCCAGCAAGAATTAATTGAGGGAAATGAAAAAGAGGAAAGTGTTTTTAATAAAGAAAAACTTGTAAATAACATTAATATTGCCATTGAAAAAGCGTATGAATCAGATGCAATCGTAGTTTTTATTAGAGATACAGATGTAGCTAATGGGGGAGGTGTGGGATTTCAAATTCATCAAGACATTAAGGTACCTTCAGCAGCAAAAATATTTGATAAGAAGGCGACAAATTCTTTTTATGGCACACCATTATTAAGCTTTTTAAAGGATAATCAGATTGAACATCTTGTGTTGATGGGATGTAAAACAGAACACTGTATTGATACTGCTGTAAGGACTGCAACAGTTAATCATTTTGATGTCACATTAGTGGGGGATGGTCATTCGACAACTAATTCTTCCATTCTGCATGCCGAACAGATCATTAACCATCATAACAAAATCCTTCATGGTCATTACAATGTTGATCATTTTTCCATGGTCAGGAATACTCAAGAGGAATTGTTTAAACCAACCCATAATGACTACCGTTGATTGAACCTTGTGGAGACCTACATGGACAAGATTGATAAAAGGAATCGATTAGACGAAGCTCCATTTAGCTACCGAGTCACTAAAAACAATAAACTATTTATAGAATATTATGGGAAACAAGTGAGAATTTTAAGCGGAAAAGAAGCTGAAAGATGTTTGGAGAAAATTAAACATGCAGAGGATGAAAAGGCTGTACAATTGATATTAGCAAAGATCACAGGTAATTTTAAAAGAGGAAATGAGCGTTCTTGAGAAAAAGGAACAATCGGATAATTGTTATATAATCAATTTACTTTTCTGAGTCGTAGGGGAGTGGGATAATCGTACATTTTCCCTTCTCCCCTGCGATCCATCATAAGTAGCTGGATCCCAAAATAGTCAGCTAAATATCCCTTTACGTTTTTTTTCGATCACCTATTATTTTCATATTTAAGTTAAAGTAAAGATGCGGATGGAAACAAATAATATAGATAAGGAAGCAACAAGATAAATATATCCCCAAATGCTTTTTTATCTCTTTGGAGTTCAACTAAACCAAAAATTCAGTGTTTAAAGAAGAATCTCCTTTTTTACTAGTGCTTCCTTGAATTTTGACACATTATAAAAAGTAAGATTTGGCTGAAATGCAAAATCAGAAGTTTGATAATTTGGAAGCCACTGTACACCGATTGAAAATACCTTTGCTTGAATTCCTGCCTGAATATCGGCGTCACTGTCCCCAACAAAAATAGCTTCGCTAGTTAAAATTCCAAGCTGCTCCAGTGCCTTATTAATTCCTTCTGGATGAGGTTTTGGCATGGATACATCATCCCCTGTAATAACAACATCAAACAGATTCTCCATGTTAAGATACTTCAATGAAATATTTAAACTTCTTCTTGCTTTCCCTGTTACAATCCCTATTTTGTAGCCTTCCATCTTTAAATATTGCAATAACTCATTCATTTCGTCATTGTAGTAATTATGATCACTATGTTTTTCATCATATTTTTTATAAAAATGTTCAATAGCCTCATTATGATTTTCATTTTGAAGATTTCCAGTAATTATTCCTGTCTCAGATGGTCCAAACATCCCTTTAATTTCATCAATTGTATATTCTATGTTATCAAACTCCTTAAATACTGCTTGGAAGGCATAAAAACAAACAGGTAGAGTATCTGCAATTGTTCCATCAAAATCAAATATTACAGCTTTTAACATTTATACACCTCAAATATATTATTTTGGTCAAAACATTCATCAGTTCCATTACACTGACTCATCTCTTCACTTTTCATTAGTACCCATTTACCTCGGCTGCATCCGAATCCCGCCATCCAATCGAATAGTTTCCCCATTCAGCATCGGATTAGTAATAATACTCTCTGTCAGCATGGCATATTCTTCAGGTAATCCTAATCTAGATGGGAATGGCACCATTTTTCCTAAAGAATTTCTAGCTTCTTCTGGCAGAGTATCAAACATTGGGGTATGGAATAGACCGGGAGCAATTGTCATCACTCGAATGCCGTATGCTGCAAGCTCTCTAGCGATCGGTATTGTCATGCTGACAACACCACCCTTTGATGCACTGTATGCCGCTTGGCCGATTTGCCCTTCGAAGGCAGCAACGGAAGCCGTATTAATGATGACGCCTCTTTCGCCATTTTCATTCGCCTTATTTTGCACCATCCGCTCCGCTGCCAGCCGAATCACGTTGAATGTTCCAATTAAATTAATCGAAATCACCTTCGTGAACATGTCAAGCTCATGAACACCTTTACGACCTAGAAGCTTGGCTGCATTTCCAATGCCTGCGCAGTTTATAACAGTGTCGATATAACCAAGCTGTTCACAGCCAAAGTCAATTGCTTCCTTTACTTTTGTTTCATTTGTAATATCCGTTATTTTGTATGTAACTTGATCGCCAAGCTCCACTTTAAGCTTTTTAGCACGTTCTTCTGATACATCAAGAATTAGTGCTTTTCCCCCTTTTTTCACAATATTTCTTACCGTTGCTTCCCCTAAACCTGAAGCTCCGCCAGTCACAATCGCCCGACAATGCTTTATGTTCATTTGATAACCCCCAAATTAGTTGTTTGCTTACTGTTTTCCATTTCATATATGTATTCTCCTGCAATACTAATTAGAATTTTTAAAACTATTAGTTAAAGTGGCAAAAGGATGTCAGATTATAGTATAGACGGAGAGTCTACCTAATGATGAAGGACCTTCCCTCACGTATTCTACTCAAGTTGGGACTTCATACCCTCGATGAAGGACCTTCTCGCACATTTTCCACTCAAGTTGGGACTTCATATCCCCAATGAAGGATCTCCCCTCATTTTACAAATAATTTATCTTACATAGGAAGGTTATTTTACTTAGAACATAAGAAAAAACAGGAAAATTTCTTTTAAATTTTCCTGCCTTTTTTATTATGAATATGAATGATTAACACTTTTTGATTTGCCTTTTTTTTCTTGTTTATTCTTCAGTTGAGAGCCCGTTAATATCAATTACTATATCCTCTAATACAAATTCTTCTTTCCCTTTGCCTGGTTTTTCAGGGATTGGAATTTCCTTTGGTCCATCTTTCGTGATTTCGACTGAGCCGAAATTATCAGGTGTATGTTCTCTTAACATAATTTGAGGGGTTATAATTAGTTTTGATGCATTTTCATCTAGTTTTTCAAAGGTCTTACTCCAGTTCATGTTATAGCCGTCACCTGAACCGCCATTTCCTTCACCGGAATACGAGTTTCCTAAATCATCTCTAATCTCAATTTCAACATCTACTGCATGCCATTTGTCTCTAACTTCCTTAGAAATGATCTGATCGTAATAAACAATGAATGACATCGGAGTGAAGGATATTTTTCCAATATTCACCTTTACTCCCGCAAGTTCTGAACTACCCTCACTAATAAAGTCTTTTCTTTCAGTTGCATCTAAAGCAAGAGCAAACTTCCAACTGCCTTTAATTTCTTTATATTGCTGATCTGGCAATGTAATGCGATCGATCCCCCACTTGATCTTAGCCACATCTTCTTGATCACGATCAAGATTAGTAGCTGTCACGATGCCAACATAATTGTGGTCGTCCACTTTTGAGATGTGCGCACTCCCTGATTGGCTGCTCACTCCTTTAATTTCTAAGAAGTCTTCTAAGATAGGCTGATCTCCTAAATCCTGCTCGCTTTCGATTGAATAAGTTAATGAAATCGTTTTTCCATCAAAGATTGCATCATTGAGCGTCACTCTAATGCCATTGCTTTCATCAGTCATATTGATCTCTGTCGAATATTCTTTGTAATCATCATAAAGACCTGTACGCCCATTATCCAAAAATCTAAAAATATCTCCAATAACGGGGATACTGCCAGCGTATGCTGGAAACGTTAATCCAATGGTGGTTACTGATAAGCCGCATAAAATGGCTGCTGCAGCTACATTCTTTTTCCATCCCATTCTTTTTTTCTTTTGGCGGATTGATTTTTTTAATGCTTTTTTCACTCTTGCCTTTTCCAGTTCATCCACTTCGATTTCTTCAAATTCAGTTTCGTCAATGTCTATATCATTTAATAATTCATAAATATCCTTCATACGAGACTCCCTCCAAAATCAAGATTTGCTGCTTTTGTATGCAGTTTCTTTTTTCCCCGATAAATTCGATTGCTTATTGCAGATTCGGTTAATCCAAGCTTTTTTGATATATCCTCCGTTTTTAAACCCAAGTAGAATTTCATTATAAAAATCTTCCTGTCAACAGGTTCTAACTGATTAATTAAGCGGATTAATTCTGTTTTATCTTCTAAAATTACTAGTTCATCCTCTGCTGATTTCTCAACAGTCTCCTCAATAATATCTCTAGAAAATTCCTTCCCATTACTCGTTCTTCGGTAGTAATCAATTGCTTTAAATTTAGCAATCGCGCATATCCATTTTCTAAAATCAATGGCATCTCCTTGAAATTTCTTTGAATGGTTCCATATTGATAGAAAAATATCGTTAACACATTCTTCAATAATTCCATCATTCTGAAGCGGGGAAAGGATCTTATAGGCAATCCCCTTCATTAATGGCAAATATTTATCAACGATAAACTCTAACGCATCTTCCTTTTGACGCTGCAACCGTTGGATATAATTGTTTTCATTACATTTCATATCAATTCCCCTTATTCTTTTGTAAAAGCTTTTACAACCTATACAACGTGATGAAAAAGATTTTTTCTCGCAAATTCAAAAAATATATA
This sequence comes from Cytobacillus solani, assembly GCF_006704205.1. Classification (NCBI taxonomy): domain Bacteria; kingdom Bacillati; phylum Bacillota; class Bacilli; order Caryophanales; family Bacillaceae; genus Cytobacillus; species Cytobacillus solani. The sequence continues at coordinate 4,000,924 of NZ_CP041305.1, read as the reverse complement.
TTTTTATTTAACGCTCATTACGGTTCGAAAAACATTTTGCATCAGAATATTGAATCTGGCAGACTAACTCCATTTAACTACAAAATAGGATATTCCATCATTTAAAAAAACCTGTCCAATAATAATTGGACAAGGCTCCTTCGTAAAATTCACTTTACAATTTTGGTCACATTTTTGCATGAGATCTATGAAAGGCAATAAGCGAATCTACCTCTTTTCACGAGGGGTAATGTACATGATGTAATACCCAAATATTAAAACTAAAATAACAATTGAATAGAGTAATGTATTCAGGGGATGATCATGGTCTACAATAATTAACCTAATCATCGCGGTAATGCCAATATAGATAAAATATCTCAGCGGAAAATGATAATTCTCCTTAAAATACTTTACAATCATTGATATAAATTCAAAATACAAAAAGAAGATAAGAATATTGGCAAGAAAAAGCTTATAGTCATTGCTATCATTATTCAAAAGCATTTGAAAAAAAACAAGTAACTCTTTTACTAGTAAAACAGATAAAATCCCAGCCAACAGTACTAGAGAAACATTCAAAATGATTTGTAATATTAACGGGATCCACTTAATTTTATTTTCAAAATCACTTCTCATCCTATACACCTGCCTATCTTTCCTTTCTTTAATATTAAAAAGAAATTAAGACATAAAGATAGCCAGACTACGTAAAATTTATGTAAAGATATATTAGGATACCATACATCTTTTCCATATTCTCAGTAACTCCTTGCAGCTATTTCACTTTAAATTAGGGCAGCTAGGCAGTAAATATAAACATATTTTACAGTAGATGGTGGCTTGCCGTGCAGAATAAGTAAATTTTATACCTAGTATTATTAACTCCTGTTTTATAAAGTGAGTGAATATTACTTGTAAAAGTTCCTTTAAAGAACTACCATAATTAGGAAAGGGTTTTTAGAACGGGAGAGGTTATTAATGAAAGAAATAAATCATGTATTATTAGGTAGGTTTCATTTCGAAGAGGAACAATGCGTATGGAGGCAGGTTAGAAAAATATCCATATTTAATAAGACATTTGAAGCAAATATTGATTTCCTGGAATATGATGAAGAATTCGAACAGGTCGTAGAATTTGAAGAAGATACAAAAGGATACTTCCAAGAAGAGCAAGTTGAAGCATTGGTGAAATTTCAGGAAAAACGCCATGAAATCATCTCAAATCTAGAAACTGCCATATTTGAATACTACCAAAATAATCGTGAAGTGTATGATGCCCCATTTTTAAAAAATAAAAATGAGATTGGCAGTTTATTAACAGATATGGGCATCTTTATTGCCGATAGAGAAGAAGCAGGCTTAAGGAAAATGGGAATTACTTTCGAATGCAGTTGGGAACCTGGTCATGGATTAGGCATTCTACTTAAAAACGAAGAAATAGCTGCCGTTGGAACGATAGATGATGCTGTTGTGTAATCTTTAGAGATATGTTTTAATTTCATCCATACTACTTACAAAAAGGAAATAAATAGATCCTCTATATTCTATTATTTTCTCTATAAATCTATTAACGCTAATTAAAAACAATATTTCAAATAAATTTTTTCAGTAAAACATGCTATACTATATAATGCATATTAATCACCTTCCAATTTTCTGCAATTGGAAGGTTTTCTATTGGCGAATTAAGTAAGAAAAGAGGAGACAAAATTGAATAACGAAACAAAGCATAAATCCGTTATTGTTGCCTTGTTAATTGCAACCTTTCTGACCGCAATTGAAGGCACAATTGTAAGTACGGCAATGCCAAAAATTGTGGAAGATTTAGGCGGAAGTGAGCTATATACTTGGGTAATATCTGTTTACCTTTTAGCTACAGTTATCAGCACACCAGTATTTGGAAAACTCGCTGATTTATACGGCAGAAAGCTAATGTTTACTATTGGAACAATTATCTTTCTCATTGGTTCCATGTTATCCGGACTATCACAAACGATGGAACAGCTTGTTCTATTCCGATTGATTCAAGGGATTGGAGCTGGAGCCTTAACAACGATTCCATTCACCATTATTGGAGATGTATTTGAATTTAAACAGCGAGCGAAAATTCAAGGTTGGATCAGCAGTATGTGGGGAATTGCAGGTATTGCAGGTCCGCTTGTCGGCGGGTTTATTGTCGACACCATCTCATGGCATTGGATTTTCTACATGAATCTGCCATTTGGGATTATTTCATTAATCCTACTTTGGGTTTCTTTAAAAGAGCAAATTGAAAAGAAAAAGCAAATAATCGACTATGCCGGGATTCTCATGTTTGCCATATGTATGACATCCTTCTTATACGCACTAACACTGCTAAAAGAGCACAAGCAATTAACAGGAAGCATCACTGCATACCTTGTTGTTGCTCTTATTGGTCTTTGCTTCTTTATTTGGATTGAAGCTAAAGGGAAAGAGCCCATGCTGCCACTTTCTCTATTTAAAAATACATTTATTACCGTTTCGAATATTGCCGGATTTTTATTAGGCTTTATCCTTGTAACGGTAACGTTCTATATTCCATTATGGGTTCAGGGAGTAACTAATTTAAATGCCACCTATTCGGGAATCGCGATGCTGCCAATGTCTGTCACATGGCCGATTGGAGCGATCTTTTGCGGAAAATGGTTAGGAAATAAATCGATTGCCCATGTTACTTTAATAGGTACTTTAGTGGTTATTCTAAGCTGTACAGGATTTGTATTCTTCCAGACAAATACGCCAGTGCATATCATGATGGTGGTTACCGCATTTATTGGACTCGGTTTTGGGCTAGCCTTTACCGCATTTACGGTTGCCGTACAATCAGCTGTTGAATGGCATCTCCGAGGTGCTGCGATGGGATCACATAATTTAATGAAAAACTTAGGACAAACCATCGGAATCGCCGTTTCCGGTCTATTGCTAAGTGATCAGCTAAAAGGACCCGCATTAGAATCAAGCTTGCATTCCGTATTTATCTTACTCGTTGTCTTAGCCATCTGTTCATTTGTTGTAACAGGTGTACTTATTAGAAAGAAAGAGTCTGAACTTGCCGTAAGATAGAGGGACATGTTCAATGTCTTATATAACTGAAAATAAAATGGATGGGACAAGGGGCCAGACCCCTCGTCCCTATTTTTTTAAAGGAAAAAGAAAAGCTGAATAATAGAGATGGCTGCCATTCCCATAATTGGGGCCAATTTCAATACAGTAAACCCTGCTGTTGTTGAAACTAGTGGCTCTAATGGGTCTTTAGCAGGTGAGGCAAGAAAGTTGATTATACGCTCCCATCTTTTCCCTTTAGGTTTCATTTGAAAATCGGGTATATCCAAATGATATTCATCTAACTTTGTCCGAAGATGATTTTCTTTTTTAAAGGGATCGTGATTCATTGAAATCATCCTCCAATTCTACTTTTAAACTTTGGATTGCTGTGTGTAATCTCGATTTGACCGTACCTTTTGGTATAGTAAGTATTTCTGCAATTTCTTCATGTTTCATATCATGATAATAGAATAAAAGAATGACTGCCCGCTGTTTATCAGGAAGATTTGAAATGGCTTCCCGAATCGTCAGCCGATCTGTATGATGAAGTTCTTCTTTCGTTATTGGGGTAAGAAAAGGCATAAACGATTGCCATTTTTTGCGCCGATTTAATTTATCTATCAATAAACGGTAAGCTATTTGAAAAAGATAGGATTTAATTTTCCCTTTGCCTGGATGATAATGATGTTTGTAACGCTGAAGCTTTACAAATGAATCTTGAACGATATCAATCGATAATTGCTGATCCCTTGTATATCGATAAATAAACGAATATAAAGCAGGCTTTAAAAGGGTATAAATACCTGCCAATGCATCATCATCCCCATTTTGATAAGCAATCATTAACTCATCTGCACGCTCAATCAATTTGATCTCCCCAGCGCTCTTTAATCGCCTTTAGCGTTAGTGAAACTCTTGAAATTAAGTAAATCATTGATACAAGTGTCCATACTTGTGCTTGATTCGTAAAAAACTGGACAAAATTATTCTCTACATTTTGTCCGTTCGAAATTAATAGATTTAGAACTTGAACACAAATTATTGCATAAATAGCTAGACAGAGTGTAAGTGTATCAAAAACATTCCAGCGTAAATATATTTTTGTCTTCTTAAAATTGATTTTACCATTCTCACGGACAATATGTTTACGATCCATTGGAATCGCAATCGCTAATATTAGCACCATGAACACTCCACCCACAATCAGGGAAATAATCCAGCCAGTATCCATTAGTAACAACTCCTTTTCTCTCATTACTTACATTACATATGAGAAGGGAAAAGAGTTCATTTTAAGTGAATTTTTTTCAATTAATGAATGTTAGCTGTGGAGAAGCTATCCATATTTTTAAATTAAAGCCTTTTATACCTCCTGAATGAACTTTCAATCAATTTCCCTTGAATTTTCTCTTTTTAGATAAAATAATATTGCTAATACGAATTGAATAAGAGGAACAAATATTGCCCAAGGAAATCGTGGGGACTCGCTAAAATACCAAGCATCCGGATAAAGTAAAATGGCACTCATCAACATCAGTTTCCAAGATCGCTTTATAAGTGCATAGATAAAAAATATGACTGATGCTATAAGTAAAGGATAAAACAGCTTCAAAGCACCTAACAAAAGACCCATAAATTCTTCCATGCTTTACCTACCCCCAATAATTTAGCTTAGTTATTTAGCAGATTCTTATACTCCTTCTCGGTACCTGAAAATATAATTAATAGAGCATAACCGTTCTTTTACCAAATTTTCTTATACTTTTCAATATGCTCCAAGCTTATAGGTGCCTTTTGTAATTGATGTGGACAAATCTTATTGTATTTTTTGATTTTTTTATTAATCTCTTCTACATCATTATTTGTTTTACAAGAATGGACTAATTGGGAGATTTCCTTTTGCAGCTTCACCCATTGTGGTAAATATCCAGCATCTTTTGCAATCTTTTGAAAGTGCTGGAATGTGTCCATCTGCAAATATTCTTTAGATAGCGGCTTTCCTTTACCTTTATAATCAAAATTATCTTTCTCACCAGCACGCTCCAAAATCTCACCTATTAGATCATTGTATTCCCTGTCCATAGAACCTCTCCTTATTATCTAACTAGTCAATCCCTTTTTGGGACAGAGAGTCACGTTTACTGTCCCATATAATTAATGGGACAAGGAGCCTACCTCCTCGTCCTGGTCACTTGAGTCCAGCGTCTATCCAGTATATGCTGAAAATGGTGAGCCGAAAGAATAATTATGAGAATTTCACAAAAAAGCTATGGATATTTAAAAATCACTTGGACTTTGGATAATTGGCACCTATCAACCTTAATGAAGACACATTTGATAGAGTTCTTGTAAATCGGAGACAACCAGCCCTATTAAGTACAGTATTCACTTGAATTTTGTAAAAATAGGAAACAAGCAGCTCTATTGAGTACACTATTCACTCGAATTCTTTAGAAACGGGAAACAAGCAGTCCTATTGAATACACTATTTACTCGAATTCTTTAAAAATGGGAAACAAGCAGCCTTATTGAGTACAGAATCCACTTGAATTTTGTAAAAATAGGAAACAAGCAGCTCTATTGAGTACACTATTCACTCGAATTCTTTAGAAACGGGAAACAAGCAGTCCTATTGAATACACTATTTACTCGAATTCTTTAAAAATGGGAAACAAGCAGCCTTATTGAGTACAGAATCCACTTGAATTTTGTAAAAATAGGAAACAAGCAGCTCTATTGAGTACACTATTCACTCGAATTCTTTAGAAACGGGAAACAAGCAGTCCTATTGAGTACACTATTCACTCGAATTCTTTAAAAATGGGAAACAAGCAGCTCTACTGAGTTGATTTGCAAATTACTTTTCATAGGTGGTGTATTTCATTTGGTTGAAAATGAGGATTGTTCCTATTGCAACATCCGTTACAGCTATCACCACTGTTTTCTTTATTTTAAAAAATAAACTCTTATAATGGCAACAATCACAATACAAACGGCGATTAGAAATAAATTAAATGGAGCTAAAAGAAAGTCAAAAAAGGAATTTAGTACATTTTCACATACATTTCTAACCCTCATCATTAATGGATCACTTTACTTTCTTACAAACATATACCATTTGCGTACTGTCATCAGTTATTGACGTTTCATTCCAATCTTGATACAGATCAACAATTTCAAAGCCGTTTGCAGATAAAATGCGTTCCATTTCTCTCGGGTACGTATAGCGCAAAAGTATATTTGTCTTTTTTTCTTCAATTATTTCTCCCGCTTTATTTATCATTCTTCTAATCGTTATATAATGTTGAACTTGGGTAAGGGGGTCATACTTACTTATCGTGTATACATCCACTTTATTCATCGTATCGTTGTCTACATATGTTTTCCAATATTCTTCTGTACTTGGCTGGAGCAGCGCCTCAGCACTTGGAAACCGTGTGCCGAAGATAAATATTCCGCCCAATTCCAAATGTCTATTCACAGAGTCCAATAATCCATCCTGTGATTTATTCATTAGAAAATGCTGAAATGAGTTGCCAACTGTAAAAATGAACCTGCTTTTTGCATTCAAATGGAGATTCGTACAATCCTGTTCAATCCATTTGATTGGCAAATGTTGATTAGCTGATTTTCTCCTTGCTTCAGCTAGCATTCCCTTATGAATGTCCACACCTACTAGCTTGTATCCTTTTTTAGCTAGCGGAATCGTTACACTGCCTGTCCCGCAAGCTAGATCGATAATCGTTCCGTCTATCTTCGCAGCCCACTTCATTAGAAAAGGAAGGTCCTCTTTATACGTTTCGTTTTCAATATCGTAAGCCTTTGGGTCCTCCTATTCTTCAAAATTATCTACTAACATACACACTCTCCCTTTTCTAAATTTTACCACAAATTCTAACATTTAACTTTATACAAAAAAAAGAACTTTACTCCTTACCGTTGTTTAAATAATAGGTTGTACTTATTAGTAGAGAATAGCAGTAACGAAAGTACAAACATACCAGCCAGGAATTTTTATTGATATCATTTGCATTTGAAATGACGGTCATTAATGTACAGTTTACCTCTACCAAAATTAAATGTTCACCCTAACTTTTTACAATCCAAAAAGAGAATGGTACTTTATGGTAAAATCGTTTTAAGGGGGGTTTAACGAGTGAATAAGATAGATATTGTTATGATGATATATGTGATTTTTTTGATGGCAGCATTATTTATAAGCTTTAAATATGGTTCCGCTATGATTAAGAAAACAGGTCTCTTTCTGCCACAAGCCCTAATTGCGGGGACAATTTAGTTAGCATTAGGTGTGTTTGGGATAATGGGTTGGTTTTTCTTCTCTTGGGAAGTTAATGAATTTTTGTTTTTTGGTGGTTTAGTTTTAGGATTAAGTTTAATAGTTGTGGGTGAGGTTGTTTTGCTTTCAATCTTTCTTTCAAAGCGTAAAAAATGGATACAAATATACAATGATAGCTTAAATGGAAGCAATAGATAAAAATTGGAAGCCACTGTAATGGCTTCCTTTCATTTCACTTACAAATCAGCATTAAGCTTTAACATAGCCTAATAATAGGTTCCTTTATTTTTTGGTAATAATTTTATCAATAATCCCATATTCCAGTGCTTCCTGGGCAGTCATATAGAAATCACGGTCACTGTCTTTAGCGATTTTTTCAACCGGCTGTCCGGTGCGATCGGCAATAATTCCATTGACATGATCACGGAGTTTGAGAATTCTTCGTGCAGAGATTTCAATTTCTGTTGCCTGTCCTCTTACACCGCCAAGCGGCTGATGGATCATAATCTCGCTGTTTGGAAGGGCATACCTTTTTCCCTTCGTACCAGCGATAAGCAGCAATGCTCCAAATGATGCAGCCATTCCCATACAAATCGTGCTTACATCTGGTTTAATGTACTCCATTGTATCAAAAATCGCAAAGCCTGCAGTTGTCGAGCCGCCAGGGCTATTAATATAAATGGAAATATCTTTTTCTGCATTGTCAGCTTCTAAAAACAATAGCTGGGCAATGACACTGTTTGCAACCTGCTCATTAATTTCTTCGCCAATAATGATGATTCGGTCTTTCAATAGACGTGAGTAAATATCATAAGATCGTTCCCCACGATTGGAATGTTCAATCACATATGGAATCGTACCCATAAAAATTCCTCCCTTTATTATGCTGCGAAACTATAAAGGTCAATAGGAGATTGAGTATACGTTTTCTTAGCAAGCTTAGGGACTTCTGCCAATGGAGGAATGTCAGATACATACTCAATTAAAATGGATGGGTCTTCAGATTGTAAGGATTGATATATCAGATTCCCTATCATTTCCCTTTCTTCCTCACACCAGTAGGAATCCACTGATTGCAGGTTCGTTTCCTTCTCCAGCCGTTTCCTTGTTCTATGGATGATCGCTTTCACAGCCATTTCTGTTGTATCCAGCAAATCAGCAATTTCCTTTGTTTGGTAGCTGAAAGCCTCTTTCAATAAGAAAATGATTGCTTGTTTTGGTGTTAAATTATTTACTAATAGCTTTACTGTATCAAGCAGTTCATCTGTGCTAATTGCATCAACCTTCCCCGATTGATCCTCGAGCACTCCAACAACTTCGCGATTTCTTTTTCTAATGGTATCAATCCATTGATGGTAAGCGATTTTGTTCAAAAGTGCAGGACTTACATCGGAAGAATGATAATGCTGAATCGCTTTTAAGACTGATTCCTGAACAAGGTCGTCAGCATCCCATTTGTTTTTCGCTAAAAAACGACAATACCGCAAAAGGCCTGGATACAGCTGATTCAAGTGACTACTTCCTTTCTCTATCTGAACCCCTTCATTGGCAAACAAGCTTTTATTAGAAACCATTCTATTCACTCCTTTTGAACCTCCTTGCCTTTATAACGGATATAGGAGGGAAGAAAGATACGGGTACGAAAAAAAACTTACTTTTATTTTACTTACTCTATTTAGCTAAGTGAGTTCTTATTACCACTTTTGACATATTCTTTTTTTGGCATCATAAAACTCCTATTATTACCGCTGATCCCTTTTTTCTTGTTTTCGGGCATCATCATGCTCTTATGTTTACCGCTACTTGCCTTTTTCCCCTTAACAATCACCCTTACACTTAAAAATTCCGAATATCAGCAATGGGACCGATCTCATTAAAATTGCCATTTTCTATAATTGATATAAGTTTCTTTGCAGTTTCCTCCGCACTGACTAGCTTTCCTTGTTCTTTATAATCAATGAACCGGTCTAAGAGTGGGAATGCCTCTTCACTGCTAGCGCGTATGGCTTCCTGCATGCCGGTGTCGATAATCCCTGGGGCAATCGAAATAATTTCGACTGGATATTCTGCATTTTCTTGCTCAAGAGCAATAACCCTTGAAAAATGGTCCAAACCTGCTTTTGTCGTGCAGTACGTTCCCCAGCCTTCATATGGATTTCTGCCTGCTCCAGAAGAGATATTAACAATTTGCTTTTTCCCGTTATAATTCTCCAGCTTTGAGATAAACACATTAGAAATAATCATGGGTGCGGTTAAATTAACTGCCATTGCCTTTGCCATTTCTGCAGCATGTACAGTACCAATTATTCCAATGGGATCAACCATTCCTGCATTATTTATAAGTGTGAAGGATTCTACCTCTTGCGGGACAGAGGCAACGATATCACTCATAAGTGATTCTAATTTCTCTAACACAGATAAATCTGCCTGATAACATTTTACTCCCTTTAGACTTGTATCTGTTCGTGCAACTCCAATAACATACTCCCCTGCTTCGCTCAATTGTTTTGCAAGTTCAAACCCGATTCCTTTTGATGCACCTGTTATGATATAGACGTTCATTTGTCTTCTCCCCTTTTTTACAATATGTAGCTATATATGAAGGTAACACATCATTCATAAAAAAAGGAAGATGAATCCCACATACTGTAGAAACTCATCTTCTTATTTGGAACTCTATATACTCTCCTGCTTCAATCCGTCGATAATATTTTCTTTTTTCACTTTTGTACTTGAGTAAAGCATGGCAGAAATGACGATGACAAAGACCGCAATTAGACAATACAATATACTGACCCAAGGGAGGGAGAATGCGTAAGAAAAGCTGTTCATCGTTCCCTTATAAATTAAATACATGACGATGATGCTAATTGGGAGTCCAAAGAGTAATGAGTTGACTCCATAAAAGATGCTTTCATAATTAATCATTTTATTAAAGCCCTTTGGTGTCATTCCAACTGATTTTAGCATCGCAAATTCACGTTTTCGAAGGGCAATGCTTGTCGAGATTGTGTTAAAAATATTTGCAATCGAGATAGCCGTAATTAAGACAATAAATCCATAAGTAAAAACGGACATAAGCATAATCATTTGCTCTTCCTGTTGTCTCTGTTGAAAAACATTATAAATAGATAGCCCATTTTCCTTCATCTCTTCCATTTCCTGCTGCGTTTTCATCGGATCTGAGCTTTTCAAATAAATGGAGGTGGCAATTTCCGGATTAGGAAGCTGATCAGTCAGCTTTTTCATCACTTGTTCAGAAACAATGATATCTAATCCGCCAACTCCTCCTGATTGAACGCCCATAGGGTATTGATCAGTCGTTGCTGCCACTTCAATATTTTCGAGCTTCGTCTGCTCTCCAGTTTCCCAATCTGCATAAAGTAAATTAATTTTTTCCCCAATTTTCGTATGAATCGCTTTTGTTTCAACAAACTTTCCTGCATTCATATCTTCATACGTAATTGTATCAACAATAATACCTGCGATATGCTCTGGATTGTTAAGCTTCTCAACATCCGTGCCTGTTACTTTCGCATATGATTTCAAGGCATCTTCACCTAGTGCATGTAATCGAATATAATACGAATACTTCCCATTTTCTAGGGAGGTTTCCCCAGCCTCTACCATTACCTTTAATTCATTGGCAATTGCAGATTCTTTTATCATTGAGGTCGCGCTTAATTCTTTAATCACATTAAATTCATTCACATCCCCTAGGGATGTAATTTTTTCTATTAGGTCATCTCTTTCATCTTCAATAGAAACCTGTATATCAAATTCTACACCGGACTGCGACAATTCTAATGATTTCTTCAAGCTCGCTGTAAAATAAGACACGGATAAAAATAAAACAATACTAATTACTAAAGAAAAAATTGTTGCCCGGTATCTGCGTTTGTTTCTCTTTAAGTTTTTCAAACCGATTTCTGCTTCAATGCCGAAAAGCCTACGTATGAATTTTGACGTTTTTACTGCTTCCCCAGTTAGCTTCACATCTGCTGTTTGTCGAATGGCATCAATAGCAGAAATTTTTGATGCTCTCATTGCTGGGACAAAAGTTGAAATAAAAATGGTTATTGCAGAAACGCCACAGGCAATAAGAATAGAGACTGGTGTGACAGTAACCATTAACTTTTCAGTAACCCCTAGAGCACCCTGAATAATCGAGTTAATAAACAAAAAAGTAATCCCGATGCCAGCAAGTCCGCTAACAATCCCTATAGGAATACTGATTAAACCAATAATCACGCCTTCAAAAAACACAGAATTTCTCTTCTGCCGTTTCGTCGCTCCAACACTTGAAAGCATTCCTAAGTGACGAGATCGTTCCGAGACGGAAATGGCAAAGGCATTATAGATCAATGAAACTGATCCAATAATAATGACTGCCATAATAATGACTGATAAAGAAAGAAGCGTATTCTTAAGTCCATTATTATTTGTCAAACCATAATAATGCAGCAAATCATTATTATAGGCAATAGATTTTGTCGGAATATTATTCTTCTTCGCCAATTTTTCCGCATGATCATATAATGAACGCTTAACTTTCTTTAGTACGACGGTTGCATTTACGGTATTTTTTTCCGAGATCGCATGCTCATCCAAATATGTGAGAATCGTATAACCTGGTGACCATGCCGGCTCCCATGTGGGACGCTTGATAAAACCGACAATAGTGTAATTTTTTGTTTGCTCAATATTTAAGCTTTCAAGCAATTCCCCATTTTCTATTTGCAATAGGTCATTTTGTGTTAGTATTTTGTCTCCATTTGGACTTATCCGGTCACCCACTTCAAGGAGCAATGAATCCCCCATGTTATACTCAACTTTCGAATTTAAAGCAATTTCTTCTGAAAGGACAACTTCATTCGGTGACTCTGGAAGTCTTCCTTGACTTAATTCTATAGGGAACTGCTTGAAGCCATCATCATTGTATTCTTTCACAAATACATACGGCTTGTAATCATTATCACTTCCTTCTAAGAATGCATAGCCAATATCCCTTGATAGGATCACTTTTTCCGTTTCTTCATCCGCTGTAATTGCTTGGAGCTGATCTTGATTGACGTTCTTATATTGAACATGCCATTCTCCATCGCTTGCAATTGTCTGTCTTTGCATCAGATCCATAAACGAGAATCCGAGCGTTGCAACAGCTGTTACCATTGCAACAGAAATAATGACACCAATAATTGTCACAAGTGTCCGTTTCTTATTTTGCTTCAAATGCCTAATCGTTAATTTATTCACGATATTCATGGACGAATCACCTCATCATTGGCAATCCTTCCGTCTTCAATGGTTATGACTCGATCCGCTTGCAATGCAATTCGTTCATCATGGGTAATCACAATAAGTGTTTGGTTATAGGTTTTATTAAACATTTTTAAAAGATCAATGATTTCACTGCTATTTTTACTGTCAAGATTGCCTGTTGGCTCGTCTGCCAGCATAATCGCAGGATGGCTAATCAAAGCTCTGCCGATCGAAACCCTTTGCTGCTGTCCGCCAGAAAGCTGATTAGGAAGATGAGTTAAACGGTTTTGCAGATTTAGTATGTTTACAACCTCTTTGAATTGCTTCTTATCAACTTTATGTTCATCCAACAGCAATGGGAGAGTAATATTTTCCTCTACTGTTAGAACAGGGATAAGATTATAAAATTGATAGATTAAGCCAATTTGTCTGCGCCTGAAAATAGCAAGCTGAGTTTCATTTAGCTGATAAATATCTGTGTTATCAACAAGCACCTTTCCTTTTGTCGGTCTGTCTACTCCTCCAAGCATGTGAAGCAAGGTAGATTTACCAGATCCAGACGGACCAATAATCGCGACAAACTCCCCTTTCTTGATCGAAAATGAAACATCATCAAGTGCCTTTACTGCCGTTTCCCCTTTTCCGTAAATTTTAGACAGATTCTCTATTTTTAAAATATCCATTGATATCCCTCCATGTTTTGCTGATGGTACTAGTTTATCTGCCTAAAATGACTATTAAGTGACTTAGAATATGACAATTTAGTCACTTAAATAATTTGTTTATAAAACTTCAGTTGAAATTGTGTGCCTTTATACCGTTTGCTTTTAACATAAATGTCGCCACTTTGACTTTTGATGATACTGTGAGCCATCGCAAGGCCAATGCCAACGCTATCCTCACCAGCATTCTTCCCTTTATAAAAACGGTTAAAAATGTATGGTATATCTTCCTTTGGAATACCTTCACCGTTATCAGCAATCGATATTTCCGTAAAAAGCACATTTTCAGAAAAAGAAATGGATAGGGCACCACCTGCTGGCGTATGCTCTACACAGTTTTTTAAAATATTTATGATCGCTTCACACGTCCAGTTGAGGTCCCCAATAAAGGAGGTTTTATCTTCCCCTTTTATCGATACAGTTTGTTCTTTAATATCCATCGGAATCATTACGGCCTCTAATGCTTTTTCAATTAGTTTCTTTACGATTATTTGATCGTTTTTGAATGCAACGGTGCCCGCATCAATTTTTGAAAGTTTTAATAAGGAGGAAACAAGCCATTCCATTCGTTCAAGCTGCATACGAATACTGTGTAAAAATTCAGCCCTTTTTTTCACTGGAAGCTTGGCCTCATTTAATAAATCAGCCATCATCATCATCGAGGTTAATGGCGTTTTTAGCTGATGAGATATATCAGAGATCGCATCTGTTAACAAAACTTTGTCCCGTTTTAGAAGTGATTTTTGTTCAGACAGCATGAGTGTCACCTTGTACATTTCATTTTTTAAAATACTTAGCTCTCCCTCTTGATTATCACGTACATCGAGGGAATAATTGCCGCTAGTTATTTGACGCAGATAACTTGAAAGCTTTTCTATTTCTCTATACCGCCAGCGGGTAAATAACAAGCTGCACCCGATTAGAAGTACAGATGTAATCAAGGTAAACAATGCTGCCTTAAATGAAAAAAAAGCAGCCGCAGCTATAAAAGATGCTACACAAATTATGCACATGGACGTCAGCAAAATCACAATTTCTCGATTACGGAGCACCCTACCCACCTACCTTATAGCCCATTCCTCTTATCGTTTTAATCATTGTTGGATTTTGTGGATCATCCTCCAGTTTTTCGCGGAGTCTCTTTATGTAAACAGTCAAAGTATTGTCATTGACAAAATCTCCTGCTACATCCCAAATTTGTTCAAGCAGCTGATTCCTTGTCAGTACTTGTCCAATATGATTGGCAAAAGTAAGCAATAATCGGTACTCAAGAGCTGTTAAGGTTATCTCTTCATTATGTTTATAAACCTTGCCTTCGAGAGAGTTGATACGAATATTTTCTATAGCGATGGTTGAATTTATTTGTGGATGTTTTTTGTATCTTCTGAGGACTGATTTAATCCGCGAAAGAAGCTCTCGAATACGGAAAGGCTTCGTAATATAATCATCCGCCCCCATATCGAGTCCCATGACGACATTGATCTCATCATCATTTGCTGTTAAAAATATGACTGGCGTATCGCTCTTTTCCTTCACAAGCTTACATAATTCATAGCCGCTGCCATCTGGCAAGGCTAAATCGAATAAGCATATATCCAATTGATCAGATTGTTCTACTAGTATCTTTTTTGCTGAAGCAACATCATAACAAATGACGGTTGTATAGGAATCCTGCTGCAGGGAATACTCAAGCCCAGATGCAATGGTTTTATCATCCTCAACAATTAAAATTTTCATATGATCCTCATCCTGCCTTCTGTATATGTATTACAAAAAAACACATGGCAATTTTCTATTATAAATGGCCATGTGTTTTCTATTTATATTTCTTAAAATTTATGCAGAAAAGCTTTCCATTAACATGTCCTTCAGCTGCTTTCTTACTCGATATATTTTCGTTTTAACTGTATTTTGGTTTATCTTTAATAGCTTGGCAATTTCTCTTTCCTTTAAACCGCTATTTATTTTTAGAAGAAACACTTTCCTTTGATCAAGGGAAAGAGAGTTAATAGCTAGATTGATCTGTTCTTTTAAGAGGTTCATTTCCACTTCCTGTTCGACGTTTTGGTCCATTTTGATATTAGCTGTCTCTATTTCAATATTGCTCGCGGTTCGATCGTTTAACTTTCTTTCCTTTCGGACAATATCAATGGCTGTTCTTGTTGTGATTGCTGACAGCCATGCCCCCACTTTTTCAGGGTCTTCAATTGTATCCATTTTTTGGTAAGCCTTAATCAATGCTTCCTGCACGGCATCTTGAGCCAAATAATAGTCTCTAGTGATACCGTAGGCAACTTGAAATAACCGTTTATTATACAATTTACATAGTTCGTTCATATCCATACAGAAGCAATCCACTCTTATCCCTCCCCTCTGCCTTAAATTCATTGACTTAATTAAAATATTGCTGAACGAAATCAGGAATATGCTCACCACTAAAGCTTTTAATATCAATAGACCCGTCCGCTTTATAATAATAGCCAATCATGTATGGACCATCATGGAATCCGCTGGCATTTAATAAGCTTTCTTCAAGTCTGTTTTTATCTGTCACTTTGATGGAACGGCCAATCTTACTCATTTGCTCAAATAGCTCTTCATAGGAATAGCCTTGAGCATAATTGATTTGAAGATCGTTCGTGTCAACAATATAGGCATATGAAATATCGGCTGCAGTTACTTTTGCCTGTTCCAGTAACCCCTTTTTATCCAGCCATTCCTCAAACTTCTTATATGAAATTCTCCATTCAAGTCCCACCGTTTTGTCATTTTTTTGCATGATTTCGATGAATGCATGAGGATCTCTATTATCGATTGTTTCCTCATAGGTTGCTGTATTGATTTCATCTTTTAATACTGCGATTGCTTCCTTCAAGTCCTCTGGATCTACAATTACAGCTTTTTTCTGAGTAGGTCCATAAGGGTGAATCGAGATTTTTTCAATTTGCTCCTCATTCACTTTGAAAATCCCATTAGTTACCCTTTTATATTCTTCGGACTCATGGATCAGTTTATAAAAATGAGCATATTCCTTTTTATCTATCATGTAATCCCGTACGAGCTTCTTGCCATTTTTCAATTCATACACAAAAAAGGCATGATCACTACTGTCATTTACTCTATTTTTGTTTTGATTTTTATTAGCAACAATTTCCTTATGAAGCCTTCTAATTAAATCCATATTTTCAGCACTAGTCAGGAAAAATGGATCATTGGCATCATTATACATAAAATAATTTTCACTTAAGTGAATCCGCTCGACCTCACTTAAATTGGGCACCTTTTTTTCAAATTGAGTGAAATCAAATTGAAAAAGAATGACTAACAGTGCCATTGCCCCTGCATAAATAATAAGCTCTTTTATGTGAATAATGATCCGCCAAGATTTTTGCAGAACCATCTCAGCTACAAAATAACCAAGGATAGCCCCAATCACATAGCCTGCAATGAGCCAAGTCGTATTTCCCTCCATAATTCCAAAGTACAAACCGCCTAGCAGCATCGTACAAAAGGTCATCCCATACTTAAAAATTGGTTTTAACAAGGGAAATACGAGTGATTGTGTGACAGCTTCAAGCCTTCTGTTTTTATATACCCATAAAGAAACACCGTATAAAATGAATATGAGTAGGCAATAAACAATGATTTCAATTGCCCCTAGTGGTCTGTAATCTACTTGACTGAGTGCAACTAATGGAGAAAATGATTCAACCTTACTTTCCATCACATACCGATCAGCAAATCCATACAGGTAGAATGGAAGATTATAAGCTAATAAGACGAGTAATCCCATTGGCAATAGTAAAAATATATACGTTAAAATCCCTTGTACTGCTGAAATACCTGAAATCATCCCTGTAAAAACGCCTGCCAAAAAGACAAGAAGATTAAACATAATCGTGATGCCAAGCCACTTAAAAATATCTGCCCATGTAATAAACTCAGATAAATTCAGCGGAATATACAATGCTGAAATGATGATCGCAATCAACAATACTGGCAAGATTAATAGGATCATTCCTGTTAATGCATATTGATGAAAGAGTCGATCCCTCTTAATCGGCAAACTATGCATGAAATCACTATAAGGCTTCACCTGCAGGTATCGGAATAAAAAAACTGCTAGTATAACAGGAATCCCAATATTTAAAACTGCTTGAATCTCAAAGTGAAAATAGAATAAGCTTTCTGCTCTAATATATTGTCTTTGTTCTCCTGTAGTCGTCATTAAAATTTCTAATGGAACTGCAAAAATTAATCCTAGAAAGTGAACGATCGCAACCCAACCGATACTTCTCATAATCGTCTTTCGGATTTCTTTATTAACCAAGAATATTTTCGACTGCATACCCAACATCCCCCATTTCATAAATAAAGATTTCTTCAAGCGTCAATGGAAGGATATCGAAAATGACAGGTTGATATTTTACTATACTTTCCGTAACTTCCTCTTCTTTTCCTTTTACGATTAATAAGAGAATACTACCCCGTTTCTCTTTATGCAGCACTTTAACAGAATCCAAAATACTTGGTGGAATCGGGGCACCACCCTTAAATGCGATCTGTACTTTATGTGTATCTGATTTAAGGTCATCTAAATCTTTTTCAATCATCATTTGTCCTTTATGCATAATTCCTACAAAATCACATAGATCCTCTACTTCTCTTAAGTTGTGTGAAGAAATTAAGACGGTCATTTCTCTTTCAGCGACATCGTCAATCATAAGACTCTTTACCTTTTTTCTCATGACCGGATCTAATCCATCTAAAGGCTCGTCAAGAATCAATACTTCTGGAAGTGTCGATAAGGCAAGAATAAATGCCACCTGTCTTTGGATTCCTTTTGAAAAACGATGAATTTTCTTATGTACATCCACCTGAAAAATAGCTACAAGCTCTTGAAAGCGTTCATTACTCCAACGTGGGTAAATGCTTTCGTAAAACTGTGCCATTTGTTTGGTCGTGTAATGCGGCAGAAAATAGGGTGTATCCTGGATAAAAAAGATCTTTTCTTTCACTTCCGGGCTTTCATAGACTGGCTGCCCGTCAATCGAAATCAATCCTTCATCTGGCACATATAACCCTGTTAAAAGTTTTAAAAGGGTTGTTTTCCCTGCACCGTTCGAGCCGAGCAAGCCGTAAATCGAACCTCTATTGACAGTTAGACTTACATTTTCTACTGCTTCTAACCCATCAAATGATTTTCGGATATGACTAATTTTGATCATTTTCTATCCCTCCCCCGATCGAAGCATGTACTTCTTTTATCACTTCTATTAATTCATCCGCAGTTATACCTAAATACATCGCTTCTGATAACAGCTTCATTAAGTCGTTTTTTACTTTAAGAAGCTTTTCTGTATTTTGGCTGTCATTTGCCGGACTGACAAAGCTTCCTTTACCTTTAATCGAATAGATGTATCCTTGGATTTCAAGTTCGCGATACGCTTTTTGAATCGTATTCGGATTGATCGTTAGCTGTTGGGCTAGCGTCCGGACGGAAGGCAGCTGTTCATCTGTTTTTAACACTTCAGTTATGATGAGTTCTTTAAGCCTTTCAACCAATTGTTCATAAATCGGCTTGCGGCTCCTTATATCCAACTCGAACATATGCACTCTCCCATCTGTATGTACTGTACTACGAATCATAGTACAGTTGATACAGTTTGATTATAGTACAAATTGGTAGGAAATCAATCCCTTTTTAAAAATTCTTAGAGGCTATTTTCAAAATGCTAGATAAACATGTAAAATTGCTAGATAAAGTTTAGATAATGCTAGATACATTATAAGAAGTGCTAGATTACTATTTAGAATTACTAGATAAAATCAGATTTATGTATAAAATGAAATAGACCTCATTCTAGGAAAAAAAAAGAAAAGTGCTGGGCACTTTTCCTTTAAGCAATTATTTTAATGACCGAATGTTTACCGCACATGCTTTAAATTCAGCTGTACCTGAAATTGGATCAAATTCATTGATTGTTAAAACATTCGTTGGAACATCACTGAAATGGAAGCTCATGAATACTAATCCTGGTGCAACTTGCTCAGTGACTTTCACTTTTACCTGCAAGCTGCCCCTTCTTGAGCTGATTTCAACTAGTTCACCCGTTTCAATACCTAACTTGGCTGCATCGTCAGGATGAATATCAAGTGATTCCTCTGTTTGTTTTATTTTTACCCCGCCTGCATAAAAACGTGTTTGCGTATGGGTATTATACGATTCATACCGTCTACCGGTTGTAAGCGTAAATGGATAGTCCTCATCTGGCAGCTCAACCGGCTCCGTATACATAACTGGAACAAATGGAGATTGCTTTCCGCTTGCTGCTTCCGGGTTATGATATCTTTCGTGCAAAATAAATGTACCCGGATGGGACTCATCTGGACAAGGATAATGGAGACTGTATTCTTTTTCCAGCCTTGAATAAGGCATCCCTCCATACATTTCCCATGCAAGCTCACGCAGCTCATCCCAAATTTCTTCACTATTATTATAGCTCATCGGATACCCCATTAATGTGGCTAGTTCACAAAGAATGACCCAGTCATCCTTCGTATTCGGATGGGCATCGACTGCTTTTCGTACACGTTGAATTCGACGGTCTGTATTCGTATACGTGCCTTCCACTTCTCCCCATGACCTTGCAGGCAAAACCACATCAGCTAGCTTCGCCGTTTCCGTTAAGAAAATATCTTGAACAACTAAAAGATCTAATTTTTCGAGCAGCTTTCTTGTGTGGGTCATATGAACATCTGCCACTAACGGATTTTCGCCAAGACAATAAAGCGCTTTGACTGCTCCCGTTTCCATTTTATCGAATGCTCTTGTTTGCGTATCGCCTGCGATAGGGTTAATCTCCATGCCCCAAGCTTTTTCAAATCGGCCACGGTATTCATCATTTGTTAGGCTGACTGCACCTGGCAGCTGGTTCGGCAGACAGCCCATATCGCCTGCTCCTTGCACATTATTCTGCCCGCGAAGAGGCATAATCCCGCTTCCAGGTTTTCCGATATGGCCAGTTAATAAAGCTAGATTTGCGATATCAAAAACATTATTGACCCCGCAATGATGCTCTGTAATTCCAAGTGTGTAGGCAATCATGGCTTTATCTGCTTTTGCATATTCTCTTGCCGTTTCAATAATATCCTGCGGTTCAAGTCCAGTAATGGCTGCAGCAAATTCTGGCGTATACCTTTTCACTTGTGCTTTTAACGTGTCAAAATCAACTGTGAATTGATTAATAAAGGCTGGATTATATAATTCTTCCTCAATAATAACGTGAATCATAGCATTCATTAAGGCGATATCTGAACCGACATGAATTTGCAAATGGCGGTGGGCGCTTTTCACCATATCAATCCGACGCGGATCGATCACAATGATTTTCAAGCCGGATTTTACTGCCTTTTTCATGCGATTAGCAATGATTGGATGGGCTTCGGTAGTATTCGAACCCATGAGTAATAGAACTTCCGTATGATCAAAATCTTCTAATCTATTCGTTGGAAATCCACTTCCAAATACAGTTGCCAGACCGGCAACACTCGGAGCGTGTCACGTTCGGTTACAGCCATCAATATTATTGCTGCCGATGACCGTTCTCATAAACTTCTGGGTTACATAATTCACTTCATTTGTGCTTCTAGCCGTCGCAAACATCGTGATAGCTTCAGGACCGAATTGTGATTTGATTGCTTGAAGCTTCTCTGCAATAAAAGCATATGCTTCTTCCCAAGTAGTTTCTACAAGCTCTCCCGCTTTGCGGATTAATGGAGAAGTTAAACGGCTTTTATCATGAACATATTCATAAGCAAACGACCCCTTGACACATGTTTGCCCTTTATTAACAGGCGCTTCCTTATCTCCTCGTATCTTCACAATTTTATTATTGTCAACTTCGACAACGAGCCCACAGCCTGTTCCGCAATAGCCGCAGACTGTTTTTATCTTTGCAGCTTCACTCATCATTTATCCTCCCTTTACGTAAGAATAGTTGAATTCAACCTCTTCCCTATCTTTTGAAAGCGATTCCAATATTCCTCATATCACTTCACAATTCACATAATACACTTTCTATTATACTACATTATGAATATTTGAAAAATGGGTTAGCGTTATAGAAAAGAATCAGTCCAATCATAGGGACTGATTCTTTTCTAAACCTCAATGACCTTACTTATTACTTCTTTGTTTTGTTTGCAATTTCTATTGCCCGATTTGTACCCTCTGCTGCTTGATCAAGAACTTCCTGCGGGTCCGCCCCTTGATACAGGTTTTCCAAAGCGGTAACAATTTGCTGACGTGATTCTGGGAAGACTGAAATGAGCGCACCTTGTGTCGCAAGAGACGGCTTCGTTTGCTGAAGCTGATCAACCGTTACCTTAAATTGCGGGTATTTCTCCCACTCTGCCTTTACAATATCCTCATCGTATGCTGCGGGATTTATAGCAAAATAACCAGTTCCAATATGCCATTTTGCCTGAACTT
Organism: Cytobacillus solani; assembly: GCF_006704205.1. Taxonomy (NCBI): domain Bacteria; kingdom Bacillati; phylum Bacillota; class Bacilli; order Caryophanales; family Bacillaceae; genus Cytobacillus; species Cytobacillus solani. The sequence goes on along the minus strand of NZ_CP041305.1, from coordinate 3,979,101 downwards.
CCGGTGTAGTTAAGTATTTCATGAACTCCCATGCTGCTTCCTGTTCTTCCTCTGCAATACCTTTTGACATCCATAAAGATGCCCCGCCAATGGCTACCCCTTGCCGCTCTACTTCATCTGCATATGGGATAAACGCAACACCCACCTCGAAAGGAGAATTGTTAACAGCAGCAGCAACACCTGCGGACGAATCCATATACATCGCTACTTTTCCTGTCTGGAAGGCTGCGCGGATATCATCCCAATTCGTGCCATAATTCCCGAATGTACCCGCCTTGTTCATTTCATTTAAGAAATTAAAGACACGTAACCCCTCTTCCCCATTGAATACTGCCTCAGTCGCATCGCCTGCACGTCCATTTTCTTCGTTTACATATAAACCACCTTGTGTAGCAACAAGCTGTTCAAAGAACCAGCCATAAGTTAGCATTGAAAAACCGTATTGCTCACCAGGCTTTGTCAACTTTTCTGCTGTTGCTTTTACTTCATTAAATGTTTGTGGCGGCTTTTCAGGATCAAGCCCTGCTTCTTTAAATGCATCCTTGTTATAGATCATCACCGGTGTGGAGGAATTGAATGGCATCGAATACAATTTACCATCTACTCGGTAATAGTTTAAGATATTCTCTTCCAGTTGTGAGAGATCATAATTATCTTTATCAATGAACGATTGCATCGGCTCAATATAGCCGCTGTCAATCATAAACTTTGTACCGACCTCAAATACTTGTGTGATTGCCGGTGCATCTTTTGTTCCACCTACACTGCGAAGTTTTGTTAATGACTCCTCATAAGAGCCTTGAAATTCGGCATTGACTGTATACTTATCCTGTGAGCTATTGAAATCAGCCACAATGCGATCTAAAGCTTCTTGGCCCGCACCAGACATCGCATGCCAGAAGTTTATTTCCACCTTGCCTGGGCTTTCCTCTGTTCCCTTCTGCTTCTCATTCATATTCGATGGCTCCGGCTTACTTTCATTATTCGTACAGGCTGTCATAAACATCACGCTGAAAATTACGCTGAATATAAAAAGTAGCCTAACATTCTTTTTCACGATGGCCAACGCCCCCTAATTTACTTTAATGCCCCTTGGGTTAATCCTTTTTGCAATTGCTTTTGACCGATAAACAACAGCAGCAATGTTGGGATAATAACAACAATTACTCCAGCCATGACCACCCCCCATTCGGTTGCGACCTCTTGGGACTGGAGCTGCTTCAGTCCAATCTGGACTGTTCGAACTTGATCGTTGTTTGTAACTAATAAAGGCCACAAATACATATTCCAAGTCGTTAAAAATCCGTAGGCACCTAAAGTGACCAGACTTGTTTTTGAAACTGGAAGTATCACCCGCCAAAAGAAAGCAAACCGACTTAAACCTGCAATTTGCGAGGCTTCAAATAATTCTTTCGGAATCGTTTTAAAATGCTGCCTCAACAGAAATGTACCGAATGCCAGTGCGAAAAATGGGACAGTCAATCCTTGGTACGTGTTTGTCCAGTCCAATTTTTGGATTGTAAAAAAATTCGGGATCATTGTTGCTTCCCAAGGGATCATCATCGTTGATATGAATAGGAAGAAGATTAAATCCCTTCCCTTAAAGGGAATGAATACGAATACATAGGCGGCCATACTGCAAACGATTAACTGCCCCATCATTACCCCGGTTGAAACAACAAAACTATTCATTAAATATTTCATCAATGGCAAACGTTCAAATACTCTGAAATAATTATCTAAAGTGAATGTTTGTGGAAAGAACTTGCCTTGCATGATTTCCCCACCTGTCATAAAGGAAATCATGAAAGCGTACAGAACAGGGAAAAAGAGCAGGAAGGCTGAGAATAACAGCAGGAAGTAGAAAACGACTTTTCTTGGAAAGCTCATTGATAATGCACCTTCCTTTCGCCAAACTTAAATTGTAAAATCGTAACAATAAGTATGCACAAAAATAAAAAGACTGCCTGAGCACTTGCTGTACCAAACTGATAGTTTACAAACGCCTCCCGATAAATGGAATAGACGATTAAATTTGTAGCCTGCGAGGGACCGCCTTTTGTCAAAATATCAATTTGTCCAAATGATTGAAAAGCATTAATTAATGAAATAGTAATAATAAAAAACAAAGTCGGCGACAGCATCGGGATTGTTATTCTACGGAGCTGATACCCATAGCCTGCCCCATCAATTTTCGCACTTTCATATAAATACCCATCAATGTTTTGCAGGCCGCCCAAAAGAATCAGGAATGAAAATCCTGTATTCAGCCAAATTGTAGAAATCGAGACGGACAACAATGCCCAATCCGGGTCCAGCAGCCATTGAACCTCTGGCAAATGCACGAGAGTTAATAGACGGTTAAACATACCAACGCTTGGATGGAAAAGAAAAAGCCAGACAACAGATGAAGCAGCAACTGAGATCCCCATCGAAGAGGAATAAATTGTTCGAAAAAAGCCGATGCCTTTCAGTTTTTCATTTGCAATAAGCGCCAGGAATAAAGCAAGAATAACGCCTGCAGGAACTGTATATAAAACAAATAATACTGTCGCCTTTATACTATTGCGAAAAGCTTGCGATTCCAATAAGTAGGCATAGTTTTCAAGCCCGACAAACAGAGCCGCACTCCCATGCTGATCGGTTAAGAAGAAACTTAAATAGATTGTCCGAAACATCGGATAAAAAACAAACACAGAAAACAGCAAAATCGAAGGGAACAAATAAAGCAGTGCGGTTCGAGCATTTAATGATTTTTTCCAGATGCTTTGTTTTGCATGAAGACTACTGCTGCCTTTCATAAAAACACCTCTTTATCGAGGATATTATTTTCAATATCTGTTGCTGATTTTATCCGCTCATTTGTTTTACGATCAAATAAACATAGTGATTCATAATCCATTTGAATCGGTATTTGATCACCAATGTGTAAGTGCCATTGGCCATTCCATTTAGCCATCCATTCGTGACTGCCAATTTTAAACGAAAAGATCGTTTCATTGCCGAGGATTTCTACATTGATCGCTTCTACTACCATACGATTCTCATGGCTCGTCTCTTTTGATGCTACCTTTATATGCTCTGGCCTTATGCCTACGAGAACCTGCTCCGTTTGTAAAAGCCTGCTATCTTCGACCGGAATTTTAATTTCACATTCATCGCCAACCAGTATTTCAGATTGCAATCTTTTCATTACGCCTTCAGTAATATTCATCGGCGGGGAGCCAATAAACGTTGCAACAAACGGATTTGCAGGATGATTATAAATATCAATCGGCTTACCGACCTGCTGAATCTTGCCATCGTGAAGAATCATTATTCGATCCCCCATCGTCATTGCCTCCACTTGATCATGGGTAACATAAATCATCGTAATCCCGAGGCGTCTTTGAATTTGTCTAATTTCCGATCGCATATGTGCTCGCAGTTTTGCATCTAAGTTGGATAGAGGTTCGTCCATTAAACAAATAGGCGCTTCATTCACAATTGCTCGAGCGAGGGCCACCCGCTGGCGCTGTCCACCTGAAAGCTCACGAGGCTTTCGGTTTAAATACTCACTTAAGCCAAGCATGGCCGCGACATCCTTACATCGAGTCTTTCGTTCTAGCTTTGGTATTTTCTTCACATGCAGACCAAAAACGATATTTTCCATAACACTTAAATGTGGATAAAGCGCATAGTTTTGAAAGACCATTGATATATCTCTTTTACTGGGAGGTAAGTGATTGGCTTCCTTTTCACCTATTCGCAAGATCCCTCCTGTTATTTCCTCCAAACCTGCAATCATCCGCAGCATTGTGCTTTTCCCACAGCCTGAAGGACCAACTAGTACGAAAAATTCACCTGGTTCTATCATTACATTAATATTAGAAATGACCTCTGTTTTTTTATCGTAAGTCTTTGAAACATTCATTAGCTCTACTCTTTTCAACTATTCATCCCTCCATGCCTTTTGGGAGCTTTAAGATTGGAAAAAATTTCTCTCCTTTTATTCTAATTAGAAAAAAACTTAAATATGCTAACAATATCAAAATTGCCTATACAAGGAGTCTTTCATCCTATTAAAAATAAGGAGATAAAGATGAAGAAAAAAACACTATTAATATGGGGTTTTACCCTATTTTTCATTGGGGGATGCACGAAGCCAGAGACACCCGATCCATCTATTATTTCAGATTCTTTTATTATCATAGGTCATCGCGGGGCCTCAACCTATGCTCCTGAACATACACTCGTATCCTATCAGTTAGCGCAAGAACTAGGTGCTGATTATATTGAAATTGATTTGCAAATGTCAAAGGATGGCGTCCTTGTTGCCATGCATGATCAGACGGTAGATCGAACAACAAACGGAATTGGAAGCGTAGAATCTCATTCACTAGAGGAGTTAAAGAGACTTAATGCAGGTTCATGGTTCAATAAAAAATTCCCATTATATGCTGACTCTAAATATGAATATTTAACCGTTCCGACTTTAGAAGAAATTTTTGCCCATTTCGGGAAAGAGACAAACTATTATATCGAGACCAAGTCACCTGATAAATATCCAGAAATGGAGGAAAAACTCATCAGATTACTTCGGAGCTATGATCTTATAGATGGGGCAAAGGTGATTATTCAGTCCTTTAGCGAAAAAAGCCTTAAACGAATCCATAAAGCCGAGCCAAAGATTCCTTTAATCCAGCTTCTCTCATATCAAAAGCCTGCAAAATTAACGGAAGCAGAAATCAAAAAATGGAAACAATATGCAGTTGGCATTGGCCCCAATTATCAAATGGTTGATAGAGCATATATTAAAAAGGCTAGAAGAGCGGGATTGCTTGTTCATCCCTATACGGTCAATTCAAAACAAGACTTGGATCAGTTAATCAAATGGGGTATTACCGGGGTATTTACAGATTTAACAGATTCACTTTCAAAGGAATGGAAAAAATAATCTAGTATCTTACATGGTGTTCGCAAGAATAATATAAAATTTGCAAAATTTTTTTTTTCAAACAAGATTAAAATGTGGTTTGTTAAATAATGACCGAATTTCATTAAAATCAGCAGGATTTTCATCAAAAAAAGTCCGAAACACCATATTAAATGTGTTTCGGACTTTTCTTAATTTATAAACCCAAGCCTTGCTGATATTAGCTTGCCAATTTCAATCATTCGAGGCTCAAGCTCTATTAGCCTCGCCTCAGTCATTCTAATCGTCGGTCCTGAAATGCTGACAGCAGCGGCAACTTTTCCTAAATGATCAAGAATCGGAACTGCAATACATGTAATCCCATATTCATTTTCCTCCAAGTCAAGAGCGAATCCTTTCCTCTTCACCTCTTTAAGTTCCTCAATAAAAACATTTATATCGGTAATGGTCTTATCTGTGTGAACTGGCAGACCCTTTCTTTCTATTATTTCCTGAACAATTTCTGACGGCAGATGGGCAAGAATAGCTTTACCCACAGACGTACAATGCATCGGCGCTCTTTTTCCAACCTTGGAGTGCATTCGCAATGCTTCATTTCCATCTAGCTTCTCGATATATACGACTTCTCCTTGATCATATACTACGAGATGAATGACTTCGTTTGTCTCTTTTTCAAGCTCTTGTAAAAATGGCTTCGCCTCTATCCGTAAATCAAGTGATTCTAACAGTCTTGAGCTCACTTCTAAAAATTGATAGCCTAATTTATACCGTTCCGTGCCTTTATCCTGTTCAATATACCCATATTGAACGAGTGTGGAAAGGATTCTGTATACGGAGCTTTTGTTAATATCCATCTGATTAGCAATCTCTGTTACTCCAAGCCCGCCTTTTTTCATGCTGACAAGATTAATAATATCAAGTGCCCGACTAACAGATTTCACCATATTTTCTCTATCCAACATTCCTCAACTCCTGATTGATAACGCCTGATTACTGCTTGATCGCAAACTTCCCCTTAGCTTCCAGTCTGCTACGATGCAGGATCGGCTCTGTATAACCGCTTGGCTGTTCATACCCGGAGAATATCAATTCGCATGCTGCTTGGAAGGCAACAGACTCCTCATAATTTGGAGCCATTGGACGATACATCGGATCCCCATTATTTTGTTTATCTACAACTTTAGCCATTCGCTTTAAAGTTTCTTCCACTTGTTTCTTCGTACATACCCCATGATGGAGCCAGTTAGCTACATGCTGGCTGGAAATTCTTAATGTGGCACGGTCCTCCATTAGACCAATATTATTTATATCAGGTACTTTGGAACAGCCAATTCCTTGTTCAACCCAGCGGACAACATAGCCAAGTATTCCTTGTGCATTATTATCCAGTTCTGCCTGTACCTCCTCATCTCCCCAGTTTCGATTAGCAGCAACTGGAATTTGCAAGATTTCATCCCGTAAGCTTGTCAATTCAAGTAATAATTCGTTTTGTACTTTTTTAACATCGACTTGATGGTAATGGAGGGCATGCAGGGTGGCAGCTGTTGGGGATGGCACCCAAGCCGTATTTGCTCCTGATTTTACATGCATCACCTTTTGCTTAATCATTTCTGCCATTAAGTCAGGCATTGCCCACATTCCTTTACCAATTTGGGCACGACCTTGAAACCCTGTTGCAAGCCCATTATTCACATTTGACTTTTCATAGGCATGCAGCCAAATCGATGACTTCATCTCATTTTTACGAATCATTGGCCCAGCTTCCATTGATGTATGCATTTCATCCCCAGTACGGTCAAGAAAGCCTGTATTGATGAAGGCTACTCGATCCTTTACTTCGCGTATACAAGCTTTTAAGTTAAGGGAGGTTCTGCGCTCTTCATCCATTACTCCAATCTTAAGCGTGCTTCTTTCTAAACCGAGTAAATCTTCTACTCGATTAAATAATTCATTTGCAAAAGCGACCTCTTTTGAACCATGCATTTTTGGTTTAACAATATAGACAGAACCCTTTTTTGAGTTTTGAAATTGCCCATTACCAATTAGTGAATGCTTTGCAATTAAGCTTGTAACAACCGCATCAAGAATTCCTTCGTACACTTCCTCCCCATTATCGTCTAAAATAGAGGGATTTGTCATTAAATGACCAACATTGCGAACAAACATTAATGACCGCCCATGCAAAGCGAAAGTTTGGCCCTTCGGTGAAGTATAATTGCGGTCAGGATTTAACTTTCTTATAACAGTTTTATGATCTTTGGTAAAAGTTGCAGTCAGGTCCCCCTTCATTAAACCTAGCCAGCTGCGATACACTTGGACTTTATCCTCCGCATCAACAGCTGCAACAGAATCCTCACAATCCATAATCGTTGACAATGCCGCTTCAAGAAGAATATCTTTCACACCTGCATCATCTGTTCTACCGATCGGGTGATTGCGGTCCAATTGTATTTCGAAATGTAATCCGTTATTTTTTAATAATATAGCTGAAGGATTATGCGTATCCCCTTGATAGCCTGCGAATTTTTCGTCGCTAATTAATTTACTTTCATTCCCATTGTTCAATAGTGCTAGGAATCGCCCATCCATAATCTTATATTGCACCACATCCTTATGTGATCCATCAAGTAATGGGACGGTTTGATCAAGAAATGCACGAGCAAAGGCAATGACCTTTGCTCCTCGAACTGGATTGTATCCTCCACTGCGATTGGCACCATTCTCCTCACTTATGACATCCGTTCCGTATAGCGCATCATACAAACTGCCCCAACGAGCATTAGCTGCATTAAGTGCATAGCGATGATTATTTACAGGCACTACTAGCTGCGGACCTGCCTGAATAGCAACTTCCTCATCAACTGCATCTGTTGTTATTTCAAAATCTTCTCCTTCATCCTCAAGATAACCGATCTCTTCTAGAAAGGTTTTATATCTCGCAAAATCAAAGACTCTGTTCTCTCGATGCCATGCATTAATTTTGTTTTGAAGCTCTCCTCGTTCAGTAAGGAGCTGTTTATTTAGAGGGGAAAGCTCCTTCACCATTGCTCCAAATCCTTGCCAAAACTTCTCCTGTTCCACACTCGATCCAGGCAGTGCTTCAGAATTAATAAAATCGTATAACTCGACTGCGACTTGTAAATTTCCAACCCCTTGATAATTTGTCATTATTTTTGCCTCCTTTATTTTTTTGTTTGCTATTACGAAACAGTGTTCCATTCTATCGTTAAAAAAAGAATAGCATAGGTTCAGGAATTGTTTCAATAATTTTCTAAAAAATCAGCAAAATAAAAAAACCACAGGTGCAGTTTGCATCCGTGGTCTTATACTTTCTTATATACGACGAGTATGTCCGTTAAAATGGTCTTTCCAATACCCGCTTGTCATACTGGCAACAGCAACACCTGTAGAGGTTTGAGAACCAATGAATCTTCCTCCACCAATATAGATGCCTACGTGTCCATCTTTTTTATATGTGTCAAAGAATACTAAATCTCCTGGTTTTAAATCACTAGGTGATATTTTCGATCCTGAATATCTTAATGATGAAGTACTTGCAGGAAGATTGATTCCGCCTTGGGAGAACGCCCATGAAACAAAACCTGAACAGTCAAATCTTCCATTCGCAATATCTGAGGCTGTTCTTCCCGCACCAAAAACATACACGGAATTCCCGATATATTTATATCCAGCTGAAATGATTGTACTTAAGTCACCACTTGCAGAAGGAACAATATTGGAAGAACTGCTTTCATTCGAAGATGAATTTGAATTTGAACTTGAATTTGAACTTGAATTTGAACTTACAGTAACACTTTTTGGTGTGAACTGGCTCGCAATTCTATGTCTGATTTCTGCTTCTCTAGCCGCAAGCTCACTATCTTTGTACTGTAAGCTTTCTTTAAGTACAGCGATTTCTTTTTCCTTTGCTTCAAGGTCTTTCTTTAATGCATCATTTTGTGCCTTTTGCTCATTCATTAACACTTGCATACCTTCAAGCTCTGTTTTCATTTCTTGGAGTTCACTTAACTTCTTTTCTATTTTTGCTTGATTTTCTTCTAAAACTTTTTTATCTGCTTCATGCTCAGCTAAAATATCTTGGTCTGCCTGCACGATTTTTGTTACAGCACCGACTCTTTCAACAAAGTCACCAAAGCTAGTTGATCCTAGAAGGACCTCAACATAGCCAATCGGTGAGCTTCCATTTTCCTGGTAAGAAACTGCACGTTGTTTTAAAATAACGCTTCGCTTGTCAATTCTTTCTTGAATGACAGCTTTTTCTTTATTGAGTTCTTCGATTTCTGCATTCGTACTAGTAATGTCTGTTTCTGTTTTCTTTATTAATTGAGTATTATCAAGAATAGCTTGATCAATTCTTTTTAATTGGGTATCTAGTTTTGCTAGTTCTTCAAGGACTGAAGTTAATTCCTGATCTGCCTTTGAGAGGCTAGATTGAATGCCTTGTCGCTGTTTTTGAATCGATGATTTTTGTGTATTTAAGGAATCAGCTTTTACAGACGGAATTGCAAACGCTCCTCCTAATCCAAGCATTAATGTCGTATTTAAGATTACTAGTTGCTTTTTCATTATTTTGCCTGCCTTCCGATATACTCTAGTTGGTTTTATATGTATAATTTTCAAATGATATGTATTTTTTCTTGTTATTTCGATTTATTTTGACAAAATATCTATTTCTTCCACTTCCATGATGAATTATATCATCGTAATTTGACAGGAAGATGTTATTAATATTACAAGAATATTTCATTCAGTTCCAAAAAATTGTAAAATAGTTTTAATATGTATTTTGGCTGGAAATACTAGTGAATTATTGGTAATATAATCAAGTTGTTATTATTGTACCCCTATGACTATAGTAAAGGAGATTTCATATGACAAAAATCTCGCTTGCAGAGGCTGTTAAACTAAAAAGTGTATTATCAAAGAGAATTCATGAATTAGAGGAGGAAATGGACCGTGTTTCCTTTATCGAAATAGAAAAAGGAAGCCAATTGCCAAAACAGTCACGTCAATTGAAGGATGTAGAAGGAGAAATGGAACAGGTTCGACTGGACTTTCGACTGCTCGATCGATTAATGTATAGAGCAAATATCGATTATGAAATACAATTTAACAAGGAGTCTCTTCCTATAGTCGAAGCAATTGAACTTGCTTCACAGCTCCGGGCCAGAGCACGCAAATACAAAGAGTTCGGTTCTGCATTAAAGGAAGAATTTCTCTATCCTCTCGGTGACTCAGGATCAATGATTAAAGTGGCACTTTTTGACCCTGAAGACTATCGCAAGAAAGCACTTGATATGGATCGTCAGGCAAACAGGCTGTCCAATTTAATTAATGCGAAAAATTATACGGTTGAATTGGATTTTGACAGTGAAAGATATTTCTAAACCTTGAAGTGGTGAGATTCCGCTTCAAGGCATAGAAGGAGAAGATCTATGTACCTTTCAAGTACAGTATTATGGTGAAGGCAAACCAATGACTAATAACCATTTACTTTATTACCCGTAACCGATGACCAACTATGGCAATGGACCGGTCGGTGGCCAAAAAATCCTTAGTTTTGTAACTCTCCTTCTATGAGCCCCTAGCTTTTTAGCTGGGGGTTTTCTTAGTTACTTAAATATGGTCCCAATATTTTAATGGCCTCGTTAAGTTTTTTAGCATTTTTCTCATACATTTTTTTTGCATCTTCGGATTCGGTTTCAAGGCTGAAAATTTCCAAATCCGCCTGACATTTTTTCATCATTGCCATTAATAATGGTCTTGTTTGCGGAGTCGGCACTTGGATTTTATCATCGAATAAATCAACAGTCAGTTCTCCATACGAGTCAACTTGTCCATAAAAGACATTATCTAATGTCACATTGAGCTTTTCTAATTCAAGATCTAGCCATTTTCTACTCTTCCCCACCGCAGCAAGTGCATCATAAACAATTTCTCCATCTCTAATGATCATCTGAGGTGCTTTTTCATTTGGCACCTTTATATTTAAGTCTTTTGCTGTTAAAGATCTGTTTTCCCTTTTCAATAGTACACTTAAATCGCCTGTCGGTTCTAAGACAGCAAATTCAACGTCAGCTACATTAAAGACATTCTTTTGTCTTAGTAGGCTTCCCAGCTCATCCGTAGAATATTTTTCTTTCTTTAAATTATCCTCCATGATCTTTCCATCTTTAATAAAAATCGTGCTTTTTCCTTCGACAAAATCACGGAATGAATTGCTTTTTAAGGAAAGAAAATCGACTAAATATGTTATGCTTCCGAATAAGAAAATGGCAAGAATCCCATGAGCCATATTACTTTCCAGTCCCATAATAACTTCCCCTGCTATACTTCCTATCGTAATACCAGAAATATATTCAAAAAAGGAGATTTCCGAAATTTGTTTTTTCCCTAATATTTTTGTAAAGAAAAATAAAACGATCATAAATAAAATTGAACGAACAATAATATGGCTCCAATCCGACATATTCTCACCTCACCTTATGTTTGTTTATATTGTGGTTCCTCTAACACCATTTCATTCACCCGGTATTGGAGATCTTTCTTAATTTCATTCATGATATTCATCATGTCATGGAAAGTCCTTTGGACTGTTACTTCTTGTGAATTCAATGCTAAACTTGAAAGCTGTGCTTCGATCGAACGAATAGTTGCTACACATTGATTCACATTTGAAATTGTTGTCATCCTTCCACCTCTTTAAAATGATGAAAAGGTTGGCAAGAAGCCAACCATTCAAGCTATTATTTATATTGCGGCTCTTCTTGCTGAATTTGCTGCAGACGTGGTTGAACATTGTCAATAATCGCCTGAGTCTGTTGAGCTGCATCTTGGTATAACTGCTTTGCTGCTTTATTATCCGTCGCTAATGCGAACGTTTCAAAGCTTGCTTGTGCACTTTTTAACCCTGCTATTGTTTGCTTAATATTCGTTCCTACAGTCATTTCATTTCCTTCTTTCTTTTAGATATATCTTACAGAGATATTATTTCTTTTTTCCTCCACAATATGAAAGCTACTTTCTGGAAAAAATAAAAAGCAATGAAAAACTTGTTTCAATTCCGATCAATGTGATAATCATCACTCCTCCCTTAATTGAGATTAATTATCATTAATATGTACAATATGCTCTCTAATATGGAGGTTAATTATAATGGAGAAAAAATCAATTGCCGCTGCTCAAGAATTCAATGATAAACAATTTACAAAACGAATTCTTTTTCGTGAAGAAGAAAGTACCGTGTTTGTACTAAACTTTATGCCTGGACAACAGCTTCCTGCACATAAGCATCCTGGAACGAGCGTTTATTTAATGGTGCTTCAAGGAAGCGGTACCTTAACAATTGATGGGGTCCCTGCAGAGGTAAATGAAAAAGATGTCATTTTAGCTGGAGGCGAAGAGGAATTTGCCTTTTTAAACAATGGAAATGTAAATACAACTTTGTATGTTATGTTAAATAAGATTCCCGATGAAAGGTATGTACAGAATATTTAATGATATGGTTTTAGAAGGGCTGGAGATTCTCTCCAGTCTTTTTTATTAATTTAGAGAGACGAAATCGTAATTTGGATTAATAGAATAATTCATAGCTTTAAAGAACATAATTTAATTAAAAAAGTTTGTGGAGTGATTAACTCATGAATAATGAAAATCCTTTAAGTTCATCGGAGCTTGGAGCGCTATGGCTTACATACCAAGAAAAAACCCTCATTCTAAGAGTTTTAGAGTACTTCATTGCGAAAGCTGATGACCAGCAAGCTATTAATATTATGGGCGGATTATGGCAGGAGCTTCATTTATATGTCCAAAAAATAGAGAAAATTTTTAAAAATGAAGGAGCTGTGATTCCCAAAGGGTTTACAAATGAAGATGTCAACTTAGAAGCACCGAAATTATTTGACAATGGGTTTGATATCATGTTTATTCGAATATTAAAGGAAATAAGCATGGGGATGTACACAATAAACCTGAATATGGCGTACCGTGATGATGTAATGGCTATATATGAAGGACTAACTGCTGTTACCCAAAAAATTTATAAACTATCTACTTTGTATTTGCTTGAAAGAGGAATACTCACGCTTCCTCCAAATGTAACAATGCCCAAATCAACAGAGTTTATAAAAAGCAAGAGCTATTTAAAGGGTTTTAAACTATTTGGCGACAAGCGATCATTAAATGACATTGAATTAGGATATCTTCATCATGGGATTGAAACAAATAATATTGGCATGCAGCTTATTACTGGTTTTGCACAATGTGCAGATGATGAGGAAGTGAAACAATTCTTTGTAAAGGGGAAGGAGCTGGCAAAGAAACAAATAAAAGAATTTGAACAAATACTTCTTGAAAGCGATGTTCAGTTTTCTGCAAATTCTGGAAGCATTGTAACACCCTCAACAATAGCTCCATTTTCTCAAAAACTTATGATGTTTTGCGTATACCTTCTTAATAGTTTTGGAATTGTCGGCGGAAGTTTCGGAGCAGTATTTAGTTTAAGAAATGATGTCATCTTGAAAACTTCATTATTTGCCAAAGATATCTTCTTTTATGCAAATGATGGCATTAAAATTATGATAAAAAATGGCTGGCTAGAAGAACCACCGCAAATGGAGGATCGACCTCAAATAATAAAAGGAAAAAATAAAAAATGAATAGGATGATTTTTCTCACCTGAATAAATTTGGTTTCACCGATTAATAATAAAACTAGTGTTAACTACTAACACTAAATTTAAATGTGGAGGGATACATCTTGAATATTCTTTTCCGCTTACTTTCTGCTTTTTTAACGTTGTTTATAAAAAGTGCATTCTTAATGAAAAAAATAAATTGGAAATTAGATGAATTGCTAAGAATGCCTTCTTACAATTAAGCATGAATATTCTTTTCGTATCGCTCTTTTCCGCTTTTGTGTAAATATTAGGCAGGCATGTTCGTATGCTTGCCTATTTATATTTTTTATTTACATAAAAACGATAAAATCACAAATACTACCATAATATAATGAAATATTGGTGGTGCATATATGCAGTTTTCCAGACTTCAGCTATTTTTTGTATTAATCTTATTCATTGGAATTTCAAACCATGTACTTATTCTGCCTCATTTATTAAGCAGTGCAAAACGGGATTCATGGGTTTGTGTCTTTTTTGCATATTTTATCTTGCTTTGCTGGGGATATTTAATCTATCGTATTATTTCAAAAAATTCACAAAGACAGAAACTTTATTATTGGCTACAAGCAAGATCTGGAAAACAACTCTCAAAATTCATCCTCACATTATTAATGTTATATATTGTATCTGTAGGTGTAATATCCTTTTATGATTTAATTCAAACCGTTCAAATATATTTCCTTCCACTCTCACCTAGTTGGTTAGTCATGCTGCCCTTCCTACTCCTTTGTGTTTGGACAGCTTATAGCGGGTTGAAATCAATCGTATATATATCTACAGTATTATTGCCCCTTGTCTGGCTTTTGGGGCATTTTGTTGCTTTTTTCACAATGGACGCTAAAGATTATTCATATATTTTCCCTGTATTAATAAATGGATATAATCCTATTATGAAGGGGACTATTACTATATTAGGAGGAAGTGTTGACCTACTAGTTCTACTACTTCTTCAGCATCATTTAAATAAATCGTACTCCTTTATATATATATTTATTCTAATTTCTATTTTGCTCGGACTCGTTCTTGGTCCCACACTAGGATCACTTGCTGCATTCGGACCGAGCATTGCTGCTGATATGCGATTTCCAGCATTTGAACAATGGAGGCTAATCACGCTTGGCCAACACATTTCACATGTTGATTTTTTAGCTGTATTTCAATTATTAAGTGGAGCGATCATCAGAATATCTTTATGTTTATTTTTAGTATCAGATGTTATTGAAACTAATTCAAAAAAGACAAAAAGTCTTATATTTATCTTTTTCTCAATTATATTAGCGAGTGTTACCATTTTTCCAATTAGTGATATGTGGGTTCAACATATGGTAGGAAAATATTTTTATTCAAGTTCTGTTATATTAGCTTTCTTCATATCATTATTCCTGTTTATCATCAGTTTTTTACCTTTACGGAAAGGAATAATAAGCACATGAATTTCGACAAAACACATAGTATAACCACTATAAATCATTCACTTAAAATGGGAAAATTAACTGGTGAAGAGCTAAAAGGGATGATGTGCCACTATTCTGATATCCATTTTATTCCAATTAATACTGATATCGATATTCAGTTGTTTTATTGTACTGGAATGATTGATACTGTTCAGCTTAATGAGATTTTTAATAATCTTCTTCTGCATATTAAGAATGAAAATAATCTTATAAACCGATCTCACTATGGAGATTTACCTCCAATCATTCAAATTGGCAATACAGAAGAAATGATTAAAAAGACATTTTCTGGTTTTTTGATTTTGTACAAAGAAGGCAAGCAATATTTTTATGGAGTTGATCTTTCAAAGCTTCCGCAAAGAACACCTGAAGAATCCAATACAGAAGTATCAATCAAGGGGCCAAAAGATGGTTTTACTGAAGAACTTCATGTGAATATTTCACTTATACGAAAAAGAATAAAGACAATTGATTTATACTGTGAATCTTTCGAAATAGGGTCCTTAAGTCAAACCCAGGTTGCACTACTTTACCTAAAAAACAAAATAAATATCGATATAATAAATGAAGTAAGAACTCGCTTAGAAAATTTTCAAACAGAAAGTGTGACAAGCAGTGGGCAATTAGAGCAATGGATTTCAGATCGTACATATTCTTTATTCCCATTACTCGATTACATTACTCGACCAGATTTTGCAATCGAATGCCTATTGCGTGGAAGATTCATCATCATTGTAAATGGATCCCCCTTAGCGCTCATTGGGCCAATAAATATTTTTGAGCTTGTTAAATCACCAGAAGATGTCCATTTTCCTTTTTATATCGTTGCATTTCAACGTATTTTAAGAATATTAGGATTAGCAATCGCCATATTTCTTCCAGGTTTTTGGATTTCTTTAGCTTCTGTTAATATGGATCAACTCCCATTTTCCCTTTTATCAACTGTTGTAGTATCAAGAGCAGGGTTACCTTTCCCAATCGCCTTAGAGGCATTTATTATTCTAGGCTTATTTGAGTTTCTTAGAGAGGCAGGCATTCGTATGCCTACAGTAGTTGGACAAACCATTTCAATTGTTGGGGGATTAATCATCGGGGATGCAGCTATTCGAGCAGGTCTCGCATCTCCAACTATGATAGTAATTATTGCAATGACTGCAGTTGCTAACTACACGCTGGTTAATCAATCTTTGGTAGGTACTGTGAGTATCCTAAGAATCTTTGTTATGTCAATTTGTATATTCTTAGGGATTTATGGGCTATTTATTAGTGCCCTAAGTATCCTTGTTTACATATCCCGGCTTGAATCATTTAAAATAGCCTATCTTGAACCAATATCTTCCTTAAACATCAAAGAAATGTTATCAGCGTTACTAGTTAACCCTTTTAAGCGGAGAAATTTCACCGCGAAAATGTTGCAGAAAAGGGGAAAAGGATGAAAAACATGTTATTTAAATTACGAATCCTCTTCTTACTTCCTTCATTATTATTAATTTCAGGATGTAACAATGATATTAATGAAGTTCAAAATCTAAATTTTGGAACAGCAATAGGGGTAGACTTTAAAGATGACAAATTCCATATTTATATTCAAATGTTAGGTTTAAGTTCCGTAGCAAAATTAGAAGATGGCACAAATGTTCCTCCTCAGGTATATATATCAGAAACAATTGGAGAAACGTTCATTGATGCATTTTTCAAGGCCTACCGAACTTCTCAAGAACGAATTATTTGGGCGCATGTAACAGCTATTGTTCTTAGTGAATCAGCCTTAAATAAAGGGATAGAAAATATTTATGATGGCTTAACAAGATATTATGAATTTAGATCTACACCTTGGGTTTTTGGGACGTTGGAACCGATTGATAATATATTATCTACCAATGGCTTTTTTAATCAATCCTCATTGAATACAATATTGCATAGCCCGCAGAGCTCATATGAACAAAGTTCATGGATTAGACCCATTAAATTAAATAAATTTGCTAGGGAGCTATTGGAACCCGTCCAAACAACATATATTCCTACATTAACAATCAACAAGAAACAGTGGAAAAAAAATAAAGGGGTCGAGCCGAAACTAGCAATAAATGGAGCCTTTTTTCTTAATAATAAAGAGTATAAGGGTTTTTTCGAATTAAATGATATTAAAGGCATTCGCTGGATTGCATCAGAATCAAAACGGGTTCCAATTTTAGTTCCAAGTAAAGAAAAACCTGAATTTCTTGCAGTTTTTGAAGAAAAATATGTAAAAATCATACCCATTAATGTAAATGGAAAATATAAATATGATGTAGTTTTTTTTGCTAATGGATATATCAGCAATAGACTAAAAAATAACGTTTTAAACGTAAAACATATGCAAAATCTTGTTAAAGACAACATAATTACTCAAATAAAGGATTTTTATCAATTGGGTTTAGACAAAAATATAGATTTTTTAAACATAGAACATCAATTATATCGAAAACACAATAGAGAATGGAAACAAATGAAAAAAAACAATGAGCCATTTCTTGAGGAAGATATTATTAATGATTTCAAAGCTTATATTTCACTTCAGCATTCAGGTTCCTTTAAAAAACAAAAAATAGTAATACATGATTAGTTTAGAGACGAATGTTAAATAATAATAACTCAAGTGTTGTCATTAAACACTAAATTGAGTATGGAGTAGATAATAAATGCCAGACAAACAACCTATTGAATATACAGGAAGAGTTTTGGATCAAAGAAATGATCTTACTGGACCTGACGATAACGGAAAGGCTTCCTATCCAAAACGTCCAAAAGATGTATCCATTCAGCAGTCTACTGATAAAAGACGCCAATAGTTTCTCCTTAGAGCATCTTTCACAGGGCCATAGTTTTAGACAAACAAAAGAAACCATTTTGAATCAAAGGAAATCAAAATGGTTTCTTTCTGTTATGTTAATTGCATGGTTGTTATACATGTGGCGTCATTTTCATAAGTAGAAAGCTCTGACTCCACCGTTTTTCCATCTTTAGAGATCGTTATACGATATTTTTTATCTCGCGGTAACCAAAAATCAATAAATCCATTTGCTTGAGATTTCATTGTTTCGTCTACAATTACGTTGCCTTCTGTATCTTCAATGTATACGTCAAACTCTTCATTCACCATTTCACCTTGACAACCTGTCAAGCTATGATTCGTTCATGGATGAGTTTCATTCACGTAAGGGGCGATTGATACGAAAAATTCACCCTCAGGTAAGTCATAGGTTAACTGACTCTCATCACTGTCGGTTACAATTAGTTGCTTTGATGTAATTGAAGCGGTCTGATCTTTTATGTTGCCGACACTGTAATCTTGCACCAGTTCCTTAATGTCTTCTGTCTTCTCTTTTTTTGGAGAGGCTTCTTCCTTCGTGTCTCCGCCGCTGCAAGCAGCTAACACAATGGAAACCAATAAAGTAATACCAAGAATTAATCTTTTCATCTACGATTTATCCTCCTTTCACAATCAATGCTTACTATACCAAAAAAATATGCAGATTTTATGCATTTGATTTAGCTGAACATGTGTATTTTCTTTGTCAAAAATATGATAAAATAAACATTCTAGTTCCATTATATCATTTTTACTTTTTTTTATTTATTAAGGATGTTATATATACTATTTAATGCTTATTAGTCAAAAATAGGGACGGTGACTGTCATTGGTATCTAAGGTCTCTACGAGAGATAAAATACTTGAATTATTAAAAAAAGAGACTAATTTAACTGTTGGTGAACTTTCGACGTCTTTAGGAATTACAGAAATGGCTATCCGAAAACATTTACATATTCTAGAACGAGATTCATTCCTTGTCATAAATGAGGTTAGACAACCAATGGGAAGACCCATCCTGGTTTATTCATTATCTCTAAAAGCAGAAGAGCTATTCCCAAAAAGTTATGAAAATTTAACCGTTGAATTTCTCCATGATCTAAAAGAATTACATGGAGAAGGAATGATTGATTATCTACTAGAAAAAAGAAGTGAACGACTTAAAAATAGTTACTTACAAAACATGCAAAATAAGAACTTCGAAGAAAAGATAGAAGAGCTTAAAAATATTCAAATAAAAAAGGGATATATGGCAGATGTAACAAAAATAGATAACGAGACATATGAATTAGTAGAATATAACTGTCCTATCTTTACTGTAGCAAAAGAGTATAAAAAAGCTTGTTCTTGTGAAACTGAAATGTTTAAGGAAGTCTTAGGAACCAGCAATGTAAAAAGATTAACCTGTAAAGCTGATAATGATGAGCACTGTAGATTTTTAATGAAGGATACTGACTTGAAATAGAAAAATGCTAACGAACCTTTATCGTTAGCATTTTTTATTTTCTTGTTACCGTGATCTCGCTTTTTTGACCTTTGTCGGGCACATGCTGCCTTCTCTTGTTACCTTTTTTTCTCTCTTTTAACTTTCATGGGCACATGATCATAATCTTGATACTGTAAAACTGCATGAAAAATAAAAATTTCCCGATAAGATATGACATCAAATCTTATCGGGAAATTGACAAACTATTATTCATGATACACAAATTCAGGGGTTCTCATCTAACTTCTACCATATTTTCTTCTATTAACTTCAATCTCTCAGAAACCTCTTCATCCCTTAATTCATGTTCTTTCACATAACGGTTTCGTGGGTGAACCCGACATTCATGTGTACATCCGCGTAAATATTTGTGCTCATTTTCTTCGGAACAAATAATTTGTTTGTTGCACTCAGGATTAGCACAGTTTACGTAGCGCTCACTTGGTTCTCCCGAAAAGTAATCTTTCCCAACAATAACATGTTCTTTCTGATTAATCGGAACGCTAATTCGCTCATCAAATACATAACATTGTCCATCCCAAAGTTCCCCTTGAACCTCAGAATCTTTTCCGTACGTCACAATACCCCCATGCAGCTGGCCTACATCTTGGAATCCTTCTTTTACTAGCCAGCCGGAGAACTTTTCACAGCGGATGCCGCCAGTGCAGTAAGTTAGGATTTTTTTATCAGCAAACTCCTCTTTATTTTCCTTTATCCATTGAGGTAATTCGCGGAATGCCTTAATGTCTGGTCTTACTGCACCTCTAAAATGACCTAAATCATATTCATAATCATTTCTAGCGTCAATCACTACTGTATTCTCATCCTGCATCGCTTCATAAAATTCTTTCGGGCTTAAATATTGACCGGTTACCTCTTTCGGATTAATGTCATCCTCTAAACGAAGAGTAACAAGCTCTTTTCTTGGACGTACATGCATCTTTTTAAAAGCATGGTGTTCAGCTTCATCTATTTTAAAAACAATTTCTGCAAATCGAGTATCTGCTTTCATTGTCTCCATATAACGTTCGATTTGTTCGAATGTACCGGAAACCGTTCCATTTATCCCTTCTTCAGCGACAAGAATTCTGCCCTTTAGTTCAAGCTCTTTACACAATTTCAAATGGTCACTTGCAAACTCTTCAGGATTTTCAATAGGAACATACAGATAATACAAAAGGACTCTAAACGGTTTATTTTGTTCTGACATTTTAAAACTACCACCTATCATTATTAATATTTGCAAGATATTAATGCATTTAGGTAGGATCAAACATACCTTATTGCTATTCTTACAATTTTACTATTTCTATAATTCTTCACCTATAATAATTACTTCTGTTTCTAAATCAATATCAAAATTTTTCTTAACTGTCTCTTTAATTACATTAATTAAATCAATATAGTCTTTTGAGGTAGCCTGATCAATATTAACGATAAAGCCAGCATGTTTTGTCGATACCTCTGCTCCGCCAACTCTGGTACCTTGAAGCTTGCTATCTTGAATTAATTTCCCGGCAAAGTGTCCAGGTGGTCGCTTAAAAACACTCCCACAAGACGGATATTCCAGCGGCTGTTTTGATTTTCTGGCAGTGGTGAATTCATGCATCTTTTGTTTGATCCATTTGGGATCACCCTTTTTCAGCTGAAATACAGCTTCTAAAATAACATAGTCCCTATTCATGAAAATGCTTTTACGATAGTTTAGTTGCAATTCTTCTTTTGATAAAGTTAAAATTTCACCATCCCTTGTCAAAGCCGTAGCTTTATCAAGTACATCTGAAATTTGTCCTCCATATGCACCAGCATTCATATATAATGCTCCGCCAACACTACCTGGAATTCCACATGCGAACTCTAAACCAGTCAATTCATGTTCTAATGCAAAGCTAGAGACAGCAATAATGGCAGCTCCGCTTTGAGCTGTTATAACATCATTTTTTATACTTATATGATTAAACTTTGAAAGACATAAAGTAATTCCACGAATGCCGCCATCTCTCACGATGACGTTAGAACCACTTCCAAGTATTGTGACAGGAATTTTGAACTTTTTTGCCTGCTTCAAGACTGTCTTTATTTCAGATAAACTAGATGGCGTAATAAAAAGATCTGCCTCTCCACCAAGTTTTGTAAACGTATGATGTTTAATCGGCTCCAATAATTTAATATTTTCCTCCATTACCTCATCCGATATACTGTTCATAAAAAGCTGATATTCACTCATCATTTTTCTCCTTCAATCCTAAATAGATATCCTATTCCCCTATATTTAATGATATCTATCCTAGAAATGTGTTCGATCAAATGACTACCCCTGATAGAACATTATTAAGTTTTTATACCAAAATGTATAAAAACTCCTTGCTACTATACCATACTATCCTAATTTTTTCATCCTTTCGAAAAAGTAATTATTTATTCGTTATAATCAATTCATTTATTTAACTCCCATCACAAATTTCTACGATTACAATGCCAGTAATTGTTTCTCCTCTTGGATTGCTGGGAGGATCTCTGCAGCAATCAGCTCAATTTTTTTCACCATTTTATTTTTTTGCATGCTACCAAAGTCAATTTATGTCATGAATCTTTGTTGACCAGATCCATCATACGATCTCACATATCGTTTCCATCTACATGGCTATCTTTCATTTCACTTTAATCCTCAACTTAAAATCGATCAAGCAGAATATCTTGAATTCAAGATTTAAAAAAGTTACTCAGAAATTTGAGTAACTTAAAATATTTTAACAACAAGTTATTTTTACATTTTACTAATCTGTCTGAATTTCATATTTAAACACCGTTTCGTCAACATCAAACCAAATAACCAGCCATTCACTATCTATACTAATAAATCCCCTCTCATTTCCAAGGTAATAGACAATATTGTTATCATCTGTAAAATACTCTGTATCATCAGGTTTTCCCAATAACGTGATGACCTCTTCTTTTGACAGCCCGATTAATTTAGTTCTACTCAGCAGATCATCAACCATATATACTCGCTCATCAGATTTAGCCAGCCAACGTTCGGAAGAAAAATTTGCTTTGTTTTCATTCCTACCTATAACAGTAAAACAATAGATAAGGAGTACAAAGCATAGGGTTGTAACGATCAAACAAGCAAATCTCCCCTCCCTATGATGCCTTATATCCGTATACTTCCATAAAACTAGTAATAATAAAATTAATAGGCCCACTGGCATAAGAATGGCTGATACACTTAAACCACTAAATGTAGGATGAAGTGAATGGATGTAAATACTGTAACCAAAATAAATTAACACGTATAGAACAATATACCCTCCAAAAATAAAGTAAAAAAATTTTTTCATTTTCAACTGCCTTTATATGTGAATTGTTATATCGTTGCTTTCATCTTAGAAAAAATTATTAATCTTGCTTTACTAACTCGATCATTTCTTTTTTTTCATCCCACATAATTGTTAATTTAATCGTTTCTGGAAAATCCCCATTAACTAATTCTGCATTTATTTCAGTTGCTGTATGAAAATTACGGACTCCCTTTAAGGGCTGAGGAAAGCTGCTTTCCAAACTAGATGAATCCCCAATCTTGAGTGAATACTCAATTTCCCCAATTCCATGTGTTCCTTGTTCTTCAACTGAAGCTGTTCGATCTGTAATATACTGAATGTATAAGGATTCAAAGACTGAAGTTCTTACTCTTGATATTGTATACGTACTGAACCATTCTTCCCCTTCTCCAAAATAAGTAATATTTTTGTTAGATTGCTCCGTATCACTCTTATCATTTTGGGGATTCACTATTTTAGCCTCACTTGTACATCCGAACATAATGAAAATCAATAAAAATAACGATATAATATGCACCCTTTTCATTAAAATACCTACTTATTCGTATTCTTCAATGGCATAAAATCCAATGGACATAATTCTTCACTTTCTATAACAATTGCCGTTAACCCTGCATCTGTTTTTGTTTCATGCCACTCGCCTTTCTCCCAAAAAACTGCCTCTCCGGGATGTACCTTTACATACTCTTTTATTTCCCCACGTACGTAGCCTTCACCACTAACAATTAAAAGAAGCTGGGGTACAAGCGCTTGGTGATACCCAATAACTCCATTTTCACCTAAGTGCATGCATCCGATATGTGCTTCTGCTTTTGTTTGAATGATACGTGACATTTTAAAATCAGAATTGAACTTTCTGATTTCTTTTCCATTATCTTTATTAAAAGAATAGATCTTCATAAAATCGCCCTCCTATAATTTAGAAAAGTTAGCAAATGCTTCTTGTATTTAAATTACTAGATTCGTTATTTCAGAATACATTCCTCTTTTTTGGCTTATTTATTTTTACAATTGTATCAACTTGTCCAAATAGTTGAATCCAAGCGAAAAGCTGTTAAAGTATGAATGAAGGGAAGAAATTTTTGGAGGAACCATAGAAATGAGTATAAATATTTTAGTCGTTGATGATGAAAAGGAAATTGCAGATTTAGTCGAAGTTTATTTAAAAAATGAAAATTATACTGTTTTTAAGTTTTATACTGCTAAGGAAGCTCTTAATTGCATTAACACGGAAAAACTGGACCTTGCCATTCTTGATGTGATGTTGCCGGAAATAGATGGATTTGCCATTTGTCAGAAAATCAGAGAAAAATTCCATTTCCCTATTATAATGCTAACCGCCAAGGATGAAGAAATCGATAAAATTACTGGCTTAACATTAGGTGCGGATGATTATTTAACAAAACCCTTTCGTCCTTTGGAGCTGATTGCCCGTGTAAAAGCTCAGCTTCGGAGATTTACAAAGTATAATCAGCAGGATACAGAAGAAAATGAACATATCATCACCATCTCAGGTTTAGTCCTTGATCAAAATACGAGGAAGTGCCAATTAAACGAAAAAACCTTATCGCTGACACCGACAGAATTCTCCATTCTTTGGTTTCTATGCCTAAATCGAGGTCGTGTTGTTAGTTCAGAGGAATTATTCAAGGAAGTATGGGGTGAAAAATATTTTAGCAGCAATAATACGGTCATGGTTCATATTAGACATATACGTGAAAAAATGACTGATTCCGCTGAAAATCCCAAATATATAAAAACGGTCTGGGGAGTGGGGTATACGATTGAAAAATGAATTTAGCAAATTAAAAAGGAAAATCATTCTTCAGATTACTTTAATTTTACTCTTAACGATCATTGTCGGTTATTTTATTTACTTTGCTTTAATTGATGGTGTCTTGCAGGCTCCTTTTGCCAATATGTTTATTAACTTTTGTGAAAAGGTGCTTCAGCTCGATTTCTATACTGCACAAAATATTTACTCATCTATATTTCAACTGAATAAACCATTGTGGCTTGCGATTGGGTTCATACTATTGCTGCTTGTTATTTTTTACCTGGCACTCTCTCGATTTACACGCTATTTTAATAAAATTAGTGAAGGAGTTGATAGGCTAACTGAGGAATCAGAAGCCGAAATTCAACTTCCTGCGGAATTGGATTTTATGGAAAAAAAGCTGAATACCGTCAAAAGTAAACTTGAAAAGCGTGCAATGGATGCAAAGGAAGCAGAGCAGCGAAAAAATGATCTTGTCGTCTATTTAGCCCATGATATAAAAACTCCATTGACATCAGTCATTGGCTATTTAAGTCTTTTAGATGAGGCATCCGATATGCCAATGGAGCAAAAAGAGAAATATTTGAAAATTACGTTGGAAAAAGCAACGCGTTTAGAACATTTGATCAATGAATTTTTCGATATTACAAGATTCAATTTACAATCGATTTTGCTTGAAAAAGAAACAATCAATCTGAACTATATGCTCATGCAAATGGCAGATGAATTCTATCCCTTACTTGCCCCAAACGGAAAGCAAGCAATTGTGGAGGTCGAGGAAGATCTTAAGATCGATGCTGATGCAAATAAATTAGCAAGGGTATTTAACAATATATTGAAAAATGCAATCGCCTATAGCTATGAGAATAGCATCATTGAAATTAGCGGTACTAGGAAGAATGAACAGGCAATCATTACTTTTACCAATAAAGGGAAGATCATTCCTCCTCAAAAGTTAGATATGATTTTTGAAAAATTCTATAGACTAGATACTTCACGTGCTACTCAGACAGGTGGGGCTGGATTAGGGCTAGCTATTGCTAAAGAAATTGTCCATGCTCATGGAGGGAGCATTTCTGCGGAAAGTATTGATGAAAAAACGGTATTTACGGTTACGATTCCGATCCACTCTTAAGAAAATCTTAAGATTTCAATAATGGAAAATTAAAAACTAACTCCTTCTTTCATGTTTTAATTAGTGAAGCAATGAGAAGGAGTTGTTTTTATGAGAAAAAGAAAACGTACAAATCGTACTGCTTGGATCTTTACTTTTTTAATTGTCTTAACGATTTTTTTTATACCTTATGAAAAGTTTGATGGACTGATACAGGACATGCTTAATCATTATACGACGGAATATCCTTCAGAAAGTGATACCACACTCGATAGCAATGAAACAATAAATAGTGATCTGCATAGTCAAAATGCCATTTTAATAAATTTGAATGATCAAACAATCTTGATGGAAAAACACAGTAAAGAAATTATCTTCCCTGCCTCCCTCACAAAAATTATGACTGCCTTGGTCGCAATTGAGAATATATCTGATTTAAAAAAGCGGATTTCCCTTCCTGAAAACATGTTTTCTGACCTTTACACGGCTAATGCATCCATGGCAGGATTTCTCCCAAATGAAAAAGTAGCTGCCATTGATCTGCTTTATGGAACAATGCTTCCATCTGGTGCCGAAGCTTCTATTGGACTGGCGAATGAGATTGCTGGATCAGAAACAGCGTTTGTTCATCTTATGAATGAGAAGGCAAAGCAGCTCGGGATGGAGGATACTCATTTTACAAACGCTACTGGTCTTCATCACAGAGATCATTATTCTAGTGTGAAGGATATTTCAATGTTACTGGAATATGCATTGAAAAATCAAACCTTTCGAACCATTTTTACAGCAGAAAGGTATTCTACATCACCATCAAATCTTCATCCAGATGGGATCACGTTTAAGAGCAGTATGTTTAAAAATATCGAGTCCTCCAATTTAATGAGCGGGGAGATTATTGGCGGAAAAACCGGCTATACGGAGCAAGCTGGACTATGTCTGGCGAGCATCGCTGAAATTAATGGGCAGGAATATCTCCTTATAACCGCAGGTGCAAATGGAGATCATCAGACAGAACAATACAATATAACAGATGCAATTGCAGTATATAAACAATTATAATCTTATTATTATACTAGGGTACCCCATACTATTTAAACGGGGTTCCCTTTTATATTTTATACTTGGTACATTAATCGTTTTTAAGAATTATTTATAACTTCTTTTCTAGAATGATTTTTGGTTCACCTTCATCATCAGTATAAGTACCAATGATATCAAAGCCATTTTTAATGTTCAATATTAGCATACTGCGCCATTTGTTTTTCGTTTTTGTTTGAACTGCTATATATCCTTTTTTTCTCAGCATTTCATGCTGCTTTTCCATCAAATAGCTTGCTATTCCTTGATTTCTATACTTTACATCCACTCCACCTAACCAGCTATAAAATTTATCGTTATCCAAAGAATAACCAATTTTATAGCCAATTACTTTTGAATTTTGTATAGCAATATTAATTAATAAATTTGTTTTACTTTCCATTCGGTGACACAAGTGATCAGAATTGCCAAAGATATTCTTATGTAGAAATAAAATGCCTTCCATTATCTTATTATCAGGTGTTGAATCAAAATATACATATTTAATATCCATAGATTACACTCCTTTTGCTTATACACGCTCAAGATTACGATATGGCTTGGCGGGCAATTGAATATGGATAGAATCCTCTGGATTAACCTCACCGCTTTTTAAAACGACCCCCATAATACCAGCCTTTCGAATAAGATTCCCTTCACTATCTCTATCTAAAACAGCTTGCAAAAGACCAGGTTTAAAGTTTTCTATTTGTGGACACGGATTTCGTAAACCTGTTACTTTAATAATCGCTTCTTCCCCTATATACAGAATTGTGTCAGTAGGCAGTTCAAGAAGATTGATCCCTTGAGTCGTAATATTTTCACCTAGCTGTCCAGGCTTAATATCAAAATGTGCCTTTAATTCCTCAAACAATTCGGAATGAATCAAATGAACCTGTCTTAAATTAGGTTGATTCGGATTCTGCGCCACTCTAGAACGATGCTTAACTGTTGAGCCAAAATGTGCGTCTCCTTCAACCCCAAATCCTGCCACTAATTTAATCCTATCTATATTCTTCTTACTAAATGTATGGGTACTGCTCAAGCTTACAGCAAGTACTTTTCCGCTTTTCAAATTCTCTTCATGTATATTCATCAATGTTCTCCATTTCTCTATTTTTTCAGTTTGTGCTATCAAGCTGAGATTTGATGATTTCCCCGGTTAATTATAATCCAAAATATAATGTAAGTAATCCCCATGACCTTGAACAAGATCAACTTCCTTTATAGAAAATATCCAAAAATAGTTTAAATGTTAATCCCTCTTCTTCTCCTCCGCCTGTTTGCCGATGGTCCCACTTATCTTGGGCATCTCTTACTGTTATTTTATAAAAAAATCGATTATGTATTACACCATCATCAACTGCCCAATAATCCTCTGCAATTTAAACTTTCAATTTCAAAATCTTTTAATCCCGTTTCTTCTTCCAATTCTCTTATAACTGCCTTATATGTATTCTCATTAGGTTTTACAGTCCCTTTAGGAATTTGTATCAGGAATGGAATGCTGGAATATTAACAGCTGTCTTTTGCCATCTTTCATTCTTGTCACATAGCCATATGCCTTTCTCACCCGATGATATTTCCTTCATTTGATCCCATTGACCATAAATACCCCTTTTAAAAACATAGACTCGCTCTCTTATTCATTTGTATTAATATCTTTATTCTTCATCAAAAGTCTAGATTCCTTCTATGATTATTTAGTAGCTTTTTGAACTCCAGTTAAAAAGCATTACTATAAAAGCAATGCTTTCTATTTCAATAGATTTCTTACTCCAGTGAGTATGTTTACACCTTTTTTCAAATCTTGGCTTGCTGCATGAATGACCTTCATACCTAAAGTAATGATTGATGTGTCTTGCTTCTTTAAGCTGGCTAATTCTTGTTTTGTTTTTGTAAGCTCTTTGTTCATCGCCTCTATTTGTTTTTGTAAAACGTAAAGCTTTTGATCCTCTTGTTGATGTAAATCCTGCTCTTCCTTCATTTCATCAGGTGAATTGCCAATTTCTCCAACCAGCTCCATTAGTGTTTCATCATTCAATAGTTTGTTTGCCATATTCATTAAAGCACTGTAGTTAAGTGAATCTTCATTTTTAAGCAGGCTTTCAACTAAGGTCATCGCTGATTGATTATTAAGGAATTGCTTTACAGTTCCTTCACTATTACTTGTCACTTGGTGAACTCTCCCTTCAAATTTGCAAAAAAATATAGGCAACTTCTAATGAATACACTGGGAGGATCATTTCCCAGTGTACCTTCTAATTATGCAGCAGGTGCTTGTACAAATAATGAACGAATGGCTTTTCTGATAGCATGCGCTTGACTTTCACTGCCAAAAATCAACGCCAAAATCCAAGCAAACAACAGAATGATTAGAAGAAGAAGGATTACTAGCATAAATAGTCCCCCCTTTCATAAAGATTTAAGGGACCCTTACAGTTCCATGTTATGTATGAGTTATGGACATGCATAATGAAACACCCTATATTCATAAAAATAGGCAAAAAAAATGCACAAGCATAATGCTTGTGCATTTTTTTATCTCTGAAATTGAACTCTATGAAGATTTGCGAATATGCCACCAAGGTCAATCAATTCATCATGGCGTCCTTCTTCTGCAATTCCATCTTCAGTTACGACAACAATGCGATCAGCATTGCGAATCGTAGCTAGTCTATGTGCAATGACAAGTGTAGTCCGGTCTTGTGCAAGCTCGGTCAATGCTGTTTGAATTATTTGTTCTGTTTCTGTATCTAATGCAGATGTTGCTTCATCAAGAATAAGAATAGGCGGGTTCTTTAGAAACATTCGTGCGATCGCAATCCGCTGCTTTTGACCGCCAGAAAGCTTCAATCCTCTTTCCCCAATTTGCGTTTCGTAGCCAAGTGGGAGTGAAGCAATGAAATCTTCCAAATGGGCTCTTCTTGCTGCTTCTTCTACTTGTTCATCTGTTGCACCGAGCATACCATAAGCAATGTTTTCTTTTAACGTTCCTGTAAAAAGAAATACGTCCTGCTGCACAATTCCGATTTGTGACCGCAGCGATTTCTTAGTTATATCTCTTACATCCATGCCATCGATTGTTATACTTCCACTGTTTACATCATAAAATCGGGGAATAAGAGAGCAAATGGTTGTTTTCCCGGCACCAGAAGGACCGACAAAAGCGACAGTCTCCCCTTTATTCATTCGAAGACTAATCCCTTCCAGCACAGGTTTATGTTCATCATAGCTGAAGGTAACATTGTTAAACGTAATATCTCCACGAAGGGTAGCCACTTCTATGGCATCTTCTGCATCTTCCACTTCTGGTTCTGAATCCAATAATTCAAGGAAACGTTTAAATCCTGCCATACCTTTGGGATACAGCTCAAGCAATGCGCTAATTTTATCAATTGGTTTCAAAAGAACATTCACATAAAGAACGAAACCGACTAGTTCACCATATGTTAGCTGGCCTGTAAAGCTTAGCCACGCACCAAATACTAAGACGACAAGTGTCATTAAGCGCGTTAGCATATATATACCTGACGAACTAAAGCTCATAATTTTGTAAGCAGAAAGCTTTGCTAATCGAAATCTCTGATTGTTCGTTCTGAATCGGCTAATCTCATATTCTTCGTTAGTAAAAGATTGTACAACACGCACGCCTGAAACACTGTCTTCTACTCGAGCATTTACATCAGCAATTTCACCGTACATTTTCTTCCATGCTTTATTCATACGAATATTGCAGAAGGAAATGAGCCAAACAAGAAATGGTGTGATAATAATCGTCACCAATGCTAGTTTCACATTAATCGTAAGCATAATCCAGAATGCCCCAACAAATGTCATGATTGCAATAAATAAATCCTCTGGACCGTGATGGGCAAGTTCTCCAATATCAAACAGGTCATTTGTTACACGGCTCATAATATGACCTGTTTTTGTATTATCAAAGAAACGGAAGGATTGACGCTGAACATGCTGAAACAGCTGCTGCCTCATATCTGTTTCAATATTGATGCCAAGCATATGCCCCCAATAGTTTACGATATATTGCAAAAATGTGCTTACTAAATATAGCGTTAAAAGTCCGGCACTGACGGAAACAATCTTTGACCAGTTTCCACTTGGCAGTAAATCATCAACAAACCATTGTACAGCAAGCGGGAATGCAAGCTCCAAAATCGCGACTATGACTGCACTGCTAAAATCAATCGTAAAAAGTTTTTTATGCGGTTTATAATACGAAAAAAATCGGCGAATCATAACATTTTTCTCCTTGTCCTCAAACTATAATTACTAGGATTATATGGTGTAGCTGATAAACATACAAGTTAATTGACTTCATTAGCTTTTTTCTTTTTTTTAAATTTTATCTTCATTAATAACTGATTGAGTACTTCTGATATAACAAGGCCAACGGCAATCGCACCAGAAATCATAAATGCTTTTGCTGCTAACTGAATAGCAACATTGTAATCATTGACAACAAAATGACGCATCGCGTCATATGCTAAGCCACCTGGAACTAGGGGAATAATCCCAGAAACACTGAAAATGATAATCGGTGTTTTATACATTCTAGCAAAAGTCTGACTGATAACCGCAATCACAAATGCGGCAACTAAGGAAGCGACAACTGCATCGAATTCCTTATTTACGAGGAAGATATAAATAAACCAGCCAGCCATGCCTACGAACCCACATTTAAGTAATGACTTTTTAGGCGCATTAAAAAGTATACCAAACGCTGCAGAGGCAATAAAACTTGTTATTAAGTGTACAATCATTTACTGTATACCTCCGTTTACACTAATAAAAGGCGACGACAACTGCAATTCCTGTACCTATTGCACAAGCAGTTAAAAATGCATCTGCCCCTTTTGATAATCCAGACACTAAATGCCCGGCCATCAAATCCCTTACAGCATTCGTAATTAATAAACCTGGAACTAGCGGCATGACAGAACCAATAATGATTTTATCAAGCTGTGTTCCGACACCAATTTTTACAAATAGAAAGGCGATTAAACCGATTACAAGTGAGGCAACAAACTCCGAGAAAAATCGGACCTTTAGAATTTGATGAATATAGACAAAACAGACAAATCCTAATCCTCCTGCGATGACGGCTGGTATAAAATCGCTCCATTGGCCTAAAAACATCATTAAGAAGCAGCCGCTGGAAATGGAGGCTGCAATGATTTGCTGATAGATTGGAAAAGTAAAGTCTGCATCTTGAATTTCCTTCAATCGATTCAGAGCTTGTTCAGCTGTCAACTCCCCGCTGCTTAACTTCCTGGAAACCCCGTTTACCAGCGTTACTTTATATAAATCCGTTGTTCGCTCTGATATTCGAATAAATTTGGCAGGCTCTGTTCCATCAATAGAAAAAATAATCCCTGTCGGTGTTACATAGCTATGTGATTGGGGAATGCCGAACGTAGCAGCAATCCTTGTCATTGTATCCTCTACTCGATACGTTTCTCCTCCGCACTGCAGCATAATTTTCCCAGCAAGCAGACATAATTCAATCACTTCATATGTTTGGGGAAATCTATTTTCCACCCTTTTCCCTCCTAAACAATAATACATTGCCACATTCAATTATATTTCT
The DNA here is from genome assembly GCF_006704205.1 of Cytobacillus solani. Taxonomy (NCBI): domain Bacteria; kingdom Bacillati; phylum Bacillota; class Bacilli; order Caryophanales; family Bacillaceae; genus Cytobacillus; species Cytobacillus solani. Next base: position 3,946,777 of record NZ_CP041305.1, on the reverse strand, counting down.
TCATAATAAAGGAAATGTATCATGAATTAAAGAGAAATCAAGAAAGTTTTGCCTTGCACGTCAATATAAAAATCTTCGAAATATAATTATATCTGCGAAATAATAAATTTATCTACAAAATGTAAATATATCTCCGAAAGTAGATGGTTTATCTTCGAAAAATCGGAAATATCGATGTTTCGACAAAAGCCTCATGATACAACCAGAGAAAAAAGCTGCCGAACAGGCAGCTTTTCAACTATAGCGGAACGTCTAAAATAATCTTTGTCCCTCTATCCTTAATTGATTGAATCGTGATGCTCCCTTGAACGGCTTTCGCTCTTTCTTCCATACTAAAAAGACCAACTCCACGAGAAACCTCTAGTATATCAAACCCTTTTCCCTTATCTTCTATCATTACTCTTACTTCATCTTCCATTTCTCGAATCGTTACCGTTGCTTCTTCCGTATCCGCATATTTTCGTATATTCGTCAATGCCTCCTGAATTATTCGATAAATGGTAATTTCTTTATTTTCACTCAGTCTTGTATTCAAATAACAGTCAAAATGAACATTAATATGACTATGATCAGAAAAACGTACAAGGTAGGAACGAATAGCCGGAATTAATCCAAGATCATCAAGCACAGAAGGCCGCAATGCCCAAGAAAGATCCCTTAGTTCTTCGATAATTTCAGTTGCTTCCTCCTGCATTTGATCTAATAAAAGATGATTAAATTCCGATTGCAAACGATTGATTGTAATAAGATGGCTATAAAGGTTTTGCCCAATCCCATCATGCAGTTCACGAGATAGCCGTCTTCGCTCATCCTCCTGAACATTTATGATTTTCGCCATCATTAATTGGAGTTCTTCTTCTACCTTTTTTCTCTTAGTTATTTCGTGTCGAATAGCCAAATATTGATATGGTCGTCTATACTCATCCAGGAATGGAACGATTGTCGTGTCTACCCAATAATATGTACCATCTTTCGCACGATTTTTAATTTCACCCTTCCACACTCTGCCTGACGCTATGGTTCGCCACAAATCTGCAAAGAATCGTTTAGGATGATATCCCGAATTAATAATCCGATGATCTCTTCCAATTAATTCATCTCTTGAATATTTAGAAATACGGCAAAATTGGTCATTAACATAATGGATAGTCCCTTTTTGATCAGTAATAGCAACAATAGACGATGCATCAAGAGCAAATTTAAGGTCACTCAACTCATTAACCGACTTCTTCAGTTCTTCCACAACTTGTTTATACTCCGTTATTTCATTACGGATAGCTAAATATTTAAATGGTTTGCCCTTTTCATTAAGAAAAGGAACAATGGTCGTATCTACCCAGTAATAGGAACCATCCTTGGCCTTATTCTTAACTTCCCCACGCCATACTTCCCCATTTCCAATTGTCTGCCAAAGTTCTTTCATAAATTCCTTTGAATGATAACCTGAATTAATAATTCGATGATCTTTCCCTATTAGTTCCTCAGCTGAATACTTCGAAACCTCGCAAAATTTTTCATTTACATAAGTGATAATTCCCCTTTGGTCAGTAAAAGCAACAATTGTTGATGCATCAAGGGCATACTTTAAATCAACAAGCTCATTTAATTGATAGGCATTCTGAGATTTTAGTCTTGATTGATCTTTTACACTATTAAAAATAATTAGGAAGTAATTTTCATTTCCAAGTGAAAAAGCATTTATCCGAAAAAACAATGAAAAATCATGACCTTCTCGATGTTTTCCAAACTGATGAATGATCATTCCTTCTTCTGCAGCAAAAAGATTCATCTCAGGCATAAATTTATTTAGCTCTGCCCCAATCATTTCTATCCTTTCATAGCCAAATATGTGACATGCCCGTTGATTCGAATCTGATATTATCCCTTTTTCATTCACTAGAATAGTCGCATCCCCCGAAGCAGGAGTATTGTTTTTATTAAATTGTATCTGACTATCCCTGTCCATATCTGTTCCTCCTGATTGCCATTTAAAACAGACTGCTTATCATCCCTTCCAAAGTAATGGCCGCCTGTCTGACAATATTTTGTTCCTCTTTGTTTATTGGTGTATTCGTTCTTCGCCCTACCAATAAAACACCTTTTGGTGCACCCTTATAAAAAATCGGAACGGCGAAAGCATAAAGCAGCTTTTCAGCAAGCATTATCGGATATTCAAGTGCTTTTCCATGGATATTCTCAGGAAAATTATTAATCGTTATCGGACTTCCTGTCGAGATCACTTTCCCAGCAATGCCTTTTCCATATCGAACAGTGATTTTCTTATATTTGTCATTACTATTCCCAGCCGCATAATGCCACCTTACATCAGGTCCTTCTCTATTCTGTAGGGCAAGGCCAACAAAATCAGTAGCTATTTTAGATAAAATGGATTCACATGTATGAGCAATCTCAAATGATTGATTCAAGATTGCACTCCCCCTTTAAATTCCATATCCTAGTAACCCCTTTTTCAACGCAATCTCAACAAGCTCTGGCCTTGTTTTCATTTGAAGTTTTTCCATCAAATTTCCTTTATGAGTTTCAACCGTTTTGACACTGATAACTAGCTGTTCAGCAATTTCCTTATTTGAAAATCCTTTCGCAATTAAAGTCAGCACCTCTTTTTCCCGATCAGAAAGAAGATTAAACGTGTCAACATTCCCATTTCTCGCATTTCCAATATATTCCTCCATTAATCTTTTCGTAGCTGAAGGATGCAAATAAGCATTACCTGCAGCTACTGAACGGATCGCTGAAAGAAGTTCATCATGTGGAGCACTTTTTAAAATACATCCAGAGGCCCCTGCTTGAATGGCTCTGAATAAATATTCCTCATCATCATGCATTGTTAGAATGAGGATGGCCGTTTCAGGCAACAGCTTTTTTAATTCTGTTGTTGCTGAAAGACCATCTTTCCCATGCGGCATGCTTAAATCCATCACAACGACATTTGGCTTTAATTCGAGTGACTTTTGAATGCCTTCATTCCCTTCAGAAGCTTCCCCTATCACTTCTATATCTGAATGATTGTTTAAAAGCATTTTCAACCCCATTCTTACGACTGCATGGTCATCACAAAGCAGAATTTTGATCATGCCAGCTCCCCCTATCTTTGTTCGATTGTAAAGTGAAAATACATAACAAGGGATTGCATTTTCGCAAATCCCTTGTTTTTTCTCTTATATAAATGGAAGATAAAGTTCGACTACTGTCCCTTCGCCAATCTTTGATGAAAGATGCCATTCTCCCCCGATTAAATGCATTCTTTCCTTCATCGCTGCAAGTCCAGTCGATTGATGCCACCCTTTATCAATATTAAATCCTTTGCCATTATCTTTAATGATAATGGATAAATGATCGAATTGCCACGCAAAAGTCATTTCTGCCTTCACTGTGTCTGCATATCTTGCAATATTCGCCAAAGCTTCTTGACATACTCGAAAGAGAGTGATTCTTTGCCTTTCCTCTAACGGAATTTCTTTACCGGAAGTCTCTAACTCTACCTCTATTCCGTATGTCGAAGTGTACAGCTTTAGATAGCTTTTCATCGCAGGAAGCAGCCCTAAAGTCGTAAGAGTAGGAGGATGGAGCTCAACAGCCAGCAGCCGGATTTCTTGAATCGTTTTTTCAAGCAATTCAGCCATATCACTAACATATCCCTTCATCTCAACCTGTTCAACCGCATTCCCAATAAACTGCATCCCTGTATAAAGACTATATAATGTTTGTCCGACCCCTTCATGCAGTTCGAGTGCAATTCGTTTAATCTCCTCTTCCTGAGATTGAATAATATAGGAACTAATATCGTTTTTAACTGGCTGTCTTTCCATGTCACCCCTCCTTATGCCTTTTTATTCTTATGATTTGAAATATCACTAAACATCCCCGCATATTGAACTACTTCACCAGCATCGTTCTTTACTGCACTAATCGTCAGCCATTGGAGATATTCCTCTCCATCTTTACGGCTATTCCATATTTCACCTTGCCAGAACCCGTTAGTTTCAATTGAACGCCAGAGATCTTCATAAAAAGTCTTCGGTTGTTTATTCGATTTAAGAATATTCGGGTTCTTTCCAATTGCTTCAGCTGCTTCAAAGCCTGTAATCTTAGTAAAAGCTGGATTGACAGAAATGATTTTCCCGCTCATATCTGTAATCATAATCCCCTCAACTGTGTGATTTATAACTTCATTAGCAAGACTCATTTTCCCTTGGAAATACATCCAAACAACTAAAATCAAGCTTGCGAGAGCCACCTCTGACAGAGCCATAAAGCCAATCGCATAGTGACCAGTCAGATTAAATAGCAAGGTGAGGATAATTGGCGGGAAAAATCCGCCCAATCCACCCATTGCCGAAACAATCCCGTTCACAATTCCCGCTTGTTTACTAAAGTACATCGGTACCAGCTTAAAGATCACACCGTTCCCGATACCAGCGCAAAGTGCGATTGTTAAACACCCGAACGTATACCAGCCGATGGATGGAGCAAATGATAGGATCATGGCTGAAACCGTGTAAACGCCGAATACAAACATCAGAAGAATTAGTGAATGAAAACGGTCTGCCAGCCATCCTCCTATTGGTCTCATAAGTGTGGCAATGACAATAAATCCAGCTGTACGAAAACCTGCATCTACCTTATCAAGACCAAAATTCGCAACTAGAAAGTTTGGCAAATAGATGGTGAAAGCTACAAAGGATCCAAATGTGATAAAATAGAACAAGCTTAGCAGCCAAAGCTTTTCATTCTTATATACACCTTTAATTTGTTCTAAAAGCGGTGTTTTTACTTTTGTTTCTTGTTTATCCCCTAAAAGGAAGTTAGCAATAATGAAAATACCTAGAATAATGAGATATAGCTGTACAGTTGTTGACCAGCCCAATTTTGTTGCAACCACAGGTGCTGCAAATGCAGATATGGCAGTACCAAGATTTCCGGCACCGTATATCCCATTTACAAACCCATGTTTTTCCTTTGGATAATACTTTGGCAGAGAAGTAACCCCAACAGAGAACACGGCTCCACCAATTCCAAGAAATAATCCCCCTACCAATAAATCTGCTAAAGAATTCGCAACACTAATATAATAAACTGGGAATAATAGCAGAACAAAGCTGATGAGAAAAATTTTCCTTGCCCCAAATTGATTGGCATAATACCCGAGCGGAACACGTAATATTGACCCTAGAATAACTGGGATAGCTGTCACAAGTGCCAATTGATTATCGGGAATGGCAATATCTTCTTTAATAAACGGAAGTAAAGATGATATCAACACCCAAATCATAAAGCCGACTACAAGATTTAATGTTTGTAATGGGAGCTGTATTTTTCTAAGCATCTGGTCCACGCTCTCTTCTAATAACATAATTTAATCCTGCTTCATGGTCATATGCAGACCATTCATATTTGCTCATTTTCACATCTGCTTTTAACGGCACAGCGAAGAAATATTTATCATCAAAGTAAATACGCAGATGCGTCTTATCAGGACATAGTCCTGTTTTCGTTATCGTTTTTTTTACAAAAGGTGCTTGATCTTCACCGGGCTGATCTAAGATCGCTACTTCAGCCCGATGGGAAATAAATGACTCGATTTTTTCCATTTCAGTGGGTCCCACAGCTACCGCACCCTCTCTTTGCCGGATAGATAAACATTTTATAGCCTTGAAGTGTATCCCAAAATGTATCTTCTGCATGTTCCTCAATATAGGCAATGGTTTCTTCTTCTGATTGCCATTTGCTCATGCCTTTTACTTCAGCTACGACAATTTCCATGTCATCTTCAATTTTCTCGTCTAAATACCAATTTAAGCGAACACCTTTAAATAGCCTCGATAACATTTCGTCTACTTCTGCTGCAAAATTTCCGGAAGATTTTCTAATAAAACAAAAATCAAGGTATGTTTCACTGTTCATTTGACTCACGCCTTTACATTTTTCATCTTTTTATAAGCAAATAATGCGATTGGGAACAACACGATATTTAATCCGCAAAATATCAATGTGTTGACATAATTTTCATAAAAGAATTGATGAACCATATATTGTGTAAAAATAATGTTTAGGAACAAAATGAATGCAAGGACGGCAACTCCTACGTAACTACGCTTCATAACGTTTCACCCTTACTGCATAAATTGCTCCATTTTCTACTTTCACTTGAATTTCTGGAAGCGGACGTCTTGGTGGTCCGGCTGTCGGTGCACCTGTTTCTGCATCAAAGAACCCATGATGGCAAGGACAAACCATTTGGTTTTGTTCTTTCACCCAAAATACTGGGCAGCGAAGATGTGTACATGCATTTTGATAAGCAACATATTTGTTTTCATTTAGTCTGATAATAATCGCATCATCATGATCACCAGGGAATTTAAATTCCAATGAATCTCCTACCGCTAATTTGCTTACATCCGTAATTTTTTTATGCGGATACTCTTTCTCTCCTAGTCCCATTAATTCCTTTGCTGCAACAGCTCCCCATGGAAGGGAGGAAACAGCGAATACACCAGCAGCCCCAGCCAATGTTTTCATAAACCCGCGTCTATCCAATTTTCTTTCATTATTCCGTTCAATATTGTGTGTGTAATTATCTTCATTAAAGGGAATTTTATTATTTTTATCTGATGGCATTCCGAATCCCTCCTAAAATAGCTTAGTAACACCCTGTAAAATACCAGGGAGATTTACTTTCACGTTTGTTTCACCTTCTAGATAAGGCAGGCTTGTTACCCATTTGCCATTATCTAAATTGAATTGCTGCTTCTTGTTTTCAATCTCTTCGTCTGTTAGCCATTGAAGTGTATTAGATGGACAAACACTTGCACACATCGGCGGAATGCCATCCTTTGTCCGGTCAATACATAAATCACATTTATACATTAAGTTTTGTTCTGTATCAAATTTCGGTATGCCATAAGGACAAGCAATCGTACAGTTTTGACAGCCAATACATTTCTCCACTAAAGCAGATAAAACAGCCCCTGTTTCATGGATTTGTATCGCTTGCGCCGGACAGCTTCTCGCACATGCAGGATTGACACAATGAAGGCACATTAAAGGCATCGTTTGTCTGTTAACTAGAGGGTTTACATCATAAACATAGTTTCTGTTTCTTTCTTCGTGTCCGCCGCATTGTGTACATGCTGCAAGGCATGAACGGCAGCCGATACAGTTTTCTAGTTCTAAATACAGCCTCTTTTTAGTCATTTATTGCACCTTCTTCATTTCAGCATTTTCTACTTTTTCTAATTGTGCAGCACATGCTTTAAATTCTGGCATTCTTGAAATTGGATCCAATGCTGCAATTGTTAATAGATTAATAGATTGTTCGTGACCAAAGTGATATGGAACAAAGACCGTATCCTTACGAATCGCTTCTGTTATTTTTACTTTGTAAATAGCTTCGCCTCTTCTTGTAAATAGGCGGACTCTTTCTTCATGCTCCATCTTATATTTTGCTGCTGTTTCCGGATGCACTTCCACAAACGGCTCTGGACACATATCGCGAAGGAATGGAATTCTTCTCGTTTGGTTCCCTGATAGGTAATGGTAAACAACACGTCCAGTTGTTAAGCGCAATGGAAACTTTTCATCTGGCTCCTCTGCTGGCGGACGGTAAGGAAGTGCGCAAATTTTTGCTTTTCCGTCTGGATGATAGAATTTCTTGTCTAGGAACATATGCGGAGTCCCTTGATCATTTTCATCCTTACATGGCCAGAACACACCATCTTGCTTATCAATTTTATCCCATGTCGCACCGTAGTAATCTGCATAACCGCCCTTACTTGCCAAGCGGAATTCGTCTGCTACGTCTTTTGCTGTTTTTAAGTGAGAGAAGTATTTTCCTTTGCCTAACCGTTCTGCAAGCTCTGCTTGAATTTGCCAATCCGGCTTGGATTCGCCAAGCGGCTCTTGTGCCTTGTTAATTTTAATAATACGGCCTTCAAGGTTTGTCACTGTTCCTTCATCCTCTGACCATGTAACCGTAGGGAGAACAACATCCGCAAATTCTGCTGATTCAGAAAGATAGAAATCAGCACATACCATGAAGTCTAAGCCTTTTAATGCTTTTCTGACAAAATTTAAGTTGGGAGCAGATACAGCTGGGTTTGAGCATAATAGGTATAAGCCTCTAATTGTTTTTTCTTCCATTAATTCGAACATTTCATAGGCAGAAACCCCTGGCTCTGGCATTTCATCTGGTGTAATACCCCATACTTGGCATACTTCCTTTACATGCTCAGGGTTCGTAATTTTCCGGTAGCCTGGCAGCAAATCGGATTTCTGTCCATGCTCACGGCCGCCTTGACCATTCCCTTGGCCAGTGAATGTCGCAACACCTGATTTCGGACGGCCAATTTTACCTGTAACTAGCGCCATATTTGTGTAGCCTGATACATTATCTACCCCTTTATGCTGTTGTTCGATTCCACGTGCAAACATGACAACTGCATTTGGAGCTTTCCCGTAAATTTCTGCTGCTTTGATGATTTTTTCTGGTGCAACACCTGTTAGTTCACTTGTATATTCTGGAGTGAATTCTTTAACCAGCTCTTTTGTTTCTTCAAATCCGTTCGTATGCTGATTAACAAATTCTTCATCTGCATACCCGTTTTGAATTAATAGATTTAAGATTCCATTTGCAAGTGCAAGATCTGTTCCTGGTTTCAAGTCGAGATGTACATCTGCTCTTCTAGCAATTGGTGTTTCTCGCGGATCAGCGACAATAATGTAGCCGCCTCTTTCCTGTACGTTCCAGACCCGGAACATCGATGTTGGATGGCATTCCGCTGTGTTGCTTCCGGCAATGAACAAGCAGTCTGTTTCATGAATATCTGTCCAAGGCAATGTTGAACCTCTATCCACCCCAAATGAACGGAGGAAGCCACCGGCAGCACTTGACATACAGAAGCGCCCATTATAATCGATATAGCGTGTTCCGAGAGCTACACGTGCAAATTTCCCTGTTAAGTAGCACTTTTCGTTCGTCATTGACACACCGCTGAATACGGATAGTGTGTCATTCCCATATTGTTTTTGCATTTCAGTAAATTTCTTAGCAATTAAATCGTATGCTTCTTCCCAGCTTGCTTCACGGAAGCCTTCTTTCGTTCCTTTTAATGAAGCATCATCACGAATAAGCGGTTTTAAGATTCGATCATCATGATTAGTTTGCTGGTAAGCGGTAACCCCTTTCGGACACATCTTTCCAACTGTAACCGGCCAATCATAACGGGGCTCAACCCCGATGATTTTATTTGTTAACGTATTTACCCGTAAATTCATGCCGCATTGCATACCGCAATAGCTGCAATGTGTTTTTACGAGCGTTTCATTCGGATGTCTTACATTCTCTATTTCTTTGAAGAACTTATCCCTTTGCATTTTGGTTTGCCTCCTTCACTTTTACCTCATGGGTAGGGAAGCCGGAAAATTGTGCAATCCGGTATTTTCTGCGACATGGAAGACATAATTCAGCGAGATGGTAGCCTTCCTCTGTTTTAAAATGAATATCGTTCACGCCGAGAACTTCGACGACATCTTTTGATTGTTCTGTTGAGACAAATTCTGTTTCACATACTTTACATTTTTTCATCGATTGCTCCCCATAGTACTCGCGGTAATTTTTCGCAAATACACTCAACGGACGGAACGGGATATGAGCAAGTTTTCCGAACGGAAGATAGATTAAAGTAATAATAACTGTCCATTGGTGGATTAAAGACATGGCTGGCTGACCATGACCATGCATAAACATATTTAAAAAGGTTAGAAGTAATCCTGTCACACTTACTAATATCAACATAACTAATGGCAAGAAATCGTACATGAATTTCTGTTCTGCTCTTGCCTGCATATTTTTGAAACGGCGGTAAAGCACCATGCACACACCTGCAATTACCATGACAGCAGTAATATTCAAGGCATTATAGGAAAGGTTTGCGATAATTCCATCAGCTGGTACTGTCAAGATTTGCATTCCGAAAAGAATAATATTGTACATGCCATTATCATCCATTGTGAAGTACATCCAGCCAAACACGAGCGGGAATGTTACACAGCAAGCGAGGATACATCCCCAGCCGATTAACACGTGCTGCGTCCATCGGTAAATTCCCCTATTCCAGATGAAACGATATGTGGCTAAATGCTCTACAGATGTTTTGGGTGTTGATTTTCTAAAAAGCAGCTTGATTCCCTTTTTAATAATTATTTTTGTCGGCGGTCTTTCTCCCCAAGCAATAAATCGGTAAAAGAACCCGCCAAGAAAGACAATCGTTCCAACCATATAGCCATATAAATTTAAATCGATATGTGTGAACATCCTAGTACCAATGAATGTTAAGATGAAAAGTCCACAGATAGCCAGAAACATAGATTTTGCAAACTTTGAAGCAAATGCATTATTAATTGAATGGACCGGCTTTTCGTTAACAGCAGCTTTTGCCTGCATTTCATATTCCCCCTCAAAACATTTAACTTACTTTCATTGTAGAAGTTTGTAGATTTATAATATATAGGGGAAACTCCTTATCTTTTTGGGGAAATCCCCTGATATTAAAATCATATATAAAACAGTTAACTGAATGAATATTCGAAACCTTTTACCTATTCGATCGTATACTTAATAGAGGGGGCAATTAAATGAAGAAAAATATGTTAAAATTTGCCTTAATACTAATTATAGAAATTGGGTTAACGATGCTGCTTGCCAGATGGTTCTCTGTTCGCTTTATTGAATTAATGTTTTTTACTGGGATTGCATTTTCGGCAATTACGATCTCGTTTTCGAGCAGTGGAGGGGCAATGACAAGACATATTGACAGCCAGACAAGTGCAATGACTGGAATCATATCGAAAAGAGAGGAATTTACTTTACGTTTGAACTATGTTATCTTTGCTTCGATCACTTTTCTATTTATAGGGCTCATTTTCTTTGTACTACTAATAACAAATGTGATCTCGCCAGCTTAGGTTTATTCTTTCATTATGAAGTTAGATAAAAAAAGGAGTGTTAGGTAATGACAAAATCAAAAGCGAAGAAAATTCGTGAAAAGTTAACTCGCGAAGGAAAAAGGAATCCGGAAGAGAATCGAAGTCCATTTGTTTTTGCAGATATGCGGACAAGAAAAACCAAAACAAAAAAAGATTTACTTTATCAGAAAAAACAAAAGAACCATCTACCTTATAATGATATAAGTGATGGTTCTTTTGTTTATATAAATAAGAATATAATGGCAAAATCAGTTGACTTCTAATTGATTTTCTTTAAATGAAAAATAAGATTGGAGATCCCCTTGATAAACTAGTTTTTTAGAAGATGCATGTTTTAAGTCCTGAGGGGTAATCATACAAAGATGTTTGTTTGTTTCTAAAAGCTTGCCTTCTTTTAAAATAGTTGCGACAAAATGAGAACAAAAATAAGCATGCTTGCGTTGAATTCGCTTATTTAAAGCCAGTGCGAATAAACCTAGTAAATTATAGCGATATTTTTGCTTATTCTCTTCTATTTCCTTAATTAGACGAAGCATATTTTCATACTGCTTTTCTGTTACCGAATAAACATACACTGCACATGTGGCATTTCGGAATAATTCCGAATGCATATCTTCCTTTACAAATCCGCCAATAAATGGATTTCTTGGTCTTTTTCTGCCAAAGCTATATACTTCCGTTAAATCACAATCAAAGCCTATGGATGCGTGGTTATGACTTTCCTTCGTATATAACCTTATCATTCTAGTAAATAATGTCCCTGTATCGGTAAGCAGAAGATACACTTTCCTTTCTCCCATAAATCATCCTCCTGCAATCACTTATCGAAAAGGAATCATCTAAAATCATAATCCTATTCGTTCTTTACGCTTTTATTAAATCAAAGTCTAACAATCGCCATAAGAATCTAGAGAACTATTATTCTCTAGGACTTGAGAAGTAGGGATGAATCTTCTATAACAAAATCATAACAAATTCTGTCCCACTATTCATATCCAATATTATACAAAAATTATATAGAATTGGGTATTAAAAAGGTAAAATCATTGTTTCCTTTGAATATACATGAAGAAAGCGAATGAAGGAAGGGGAAAAACATGACTTTCTGGATCCTATTGTTTGTCATTCCAATTTGCGTGATTGCCATTGTTGAAGAGCTGATTTATTTTTTTGTAAACAAAAGGGTCTTTGGCCCTTCAAATTTAGAACTTGCTTCGGTTAAAGGGTTCAAGCTGCTATTTAAAAAATTCAAAAAGATTATTTACCCTAAGTCTATCAACCAGGAATAAGATTATTGATTAAACGTTGAAACCCTAAACTATTGAAAAATATTTTGATTTAACGGAATCCTCTTATGAAAGAAGGAAGAAATCACCTGACTAACCCAATACAAAATGTGCATATTAATAATGTAATCATTTTATTGGAGGGTTTACAATGAATAAACAAGGACATTCTAACTCTGATCAAACTAGGGGACAAATTGAAAAACAAGATAAGCATAATGATATCGAACTTGGTTCAGAGTTCCAAATTAGGAATAATTCTTCACAAAGTCAGAAAAAAAGCGGAAAGCAAGTGAATAAAAAGTAAGGTAAAAATCCCCGTTAATTTAAATGGGGATTTTTACCTTACTATAAATATTGTTCACTATTTTATTGTCCTCATTATGTTTGCAGCTTTAATCAGCTCTTCAATCGCTGACAGTTCTTTCTCTCTAAATAGCTCAACAATCTTACTTCCGACTATGACTCCATCACAATAACGATTCATTTCCTTTACATGCAAAGGGGTTGAAATGCCAAACCCAGCAAATACTGGCAAGGAGCTAACACTTTTTACCCTTTGCAAATGCTCCCCGACCTGCTTATCAAACCTATTTCTTGCGCCGGTAATCCCCTTTACCGTTACCGCATAAATAAATCCTTTTCCCTTCGATGAGATCTCCTTAATACGTTCAAGCGGACTCGTTAATGTCACAAGCCTAATGATTTCAACACCGTATTTTTCTGCTAAAGGAGCCACCAGCCCTTCTTCCTCAACTGGTAAATCAGGTAATATCAGTCCATCAACTCCTGCATGATAGCTATCTTCAATAAATTTCTCAATCCCGTAAGCAATGATGGGGTTCATGTATGTCATTATAATTAGGGGGACATGAACAATTGGACGAACCCCTGCCATTGTTTGAATGACCGCCTTTAGTGTCGTGCCTTCTTGCAGTGCCCTTATCCCAGCCGCTTGAATTACGGGTCCGTCAGCAACAGGATCTGAAAAAGGGATGCCGATTTCTATAGCTGTTGCCCCTGCTTTCTCCAAGAAGGTTATTTGTTTTGGCAATGCATCTAATCCTTCATCACCCGCCATTATATATGGAATAAACGCTTTTTCATTATTTTCTTTTATCCTTCGCATCACCTTTTCAATTCGATTCATTATACTCCCCCTCCCATTTTAGCTCTAACAGTATCCATATCTTTATCTCCTCTACCTGATAAGCAAACCACTAGCCCTTCATCGGCATTCAGTTTCTTCGCAAGCTTAAGCGCATAGGCAACAGCGTGAGCACTTTCTAAAGCTGGAATGATTCCTTCTAATTGGCTAAGAAGCTTTAAAGCCTCCAATGCCTCTTTATCCGAAATGGATTCATATTGGACACGGCCAATATCTTTTAAATAACTATGTTCTGGTCCTACCCCTGGATAATCAAGCCCAGCTGAAATCGAGTGGGCTTCCTGAATTTGTCCATTCGCATCTTGCAGCAAATACATGAATGCCCCATGGAGGATGCCTGGACTGCCTTTCGTCAATGATGCCGCATGTTTGTTCGTTTCTAGCCCGAATCCTGCTGCTTCTATTCCATACATTCGCACACTTTCATCATTAATAAATGGATAAAACATTCCCATTGCATTGCTTCCACCCCCAATGCAAGCGACTACTGCATTAGGCAGTCTTCCTTCCTTTTCCACATACTGCTGTCTCGTTTCCATCCCAATTACACTTTGAAAATCACGGACAATCATTGGGAATGGATGAGGTCCCATAACTGATCCAAGAATATAATGGGTGTCCTCTACATTCGCAACCCAGTATCGCAGTGCTTCATTAACAGCATCCTTTAAGGTTGCACTTCCTGTATCAACACTGATCACCTTTGCACCAAGTAGCTCCATTCGGAATACATTTAACTGCTGCCTTTTAATGTCCTCTGCCCCCATAAAAATAATGCAATCAAGATCCAATAACGCGCATGCGGTTGCTGTTGCAACCCCGTGCTGACCAGCACCCGTTTCAGCGACCACTTTTTTCTTTCCCATCCTCGAAGCTAAAAGCGCCTGACCTAAAGAATTATTAATTTTATGTGCGCCTGTATGATTTAAATCTTCACGCTTTAAATAAATTTTCGCACCATTTGCAAATGTCGTTAGTCGTTCCGCAAAATATAAGGGCGTTTCACGTCCAACATATTCTTTCAAAAGCGTATTTAATTCATCGTTAAATTGTTCATCTTCAATTGCTTTCTTATACTCATCCTCCAGTTCTACAATCGCTTGGATTAATGTTTCAGGAACAAATTTGCCTCCATACATTCCATAGTGCCCGCGTTCATCTGGCAATTTGTATGTTTCCATTTCTCTTCCTCCCCTTTACTTCATCTATAAACCTTTTAATTTTCTCTTTATCCTTCTTCCCATCTAATTCAACCCCGCTGCTGACATCAACCATATAAGGTTGAACGATTTGAATGGCTTCTATCACATTACCAGGTGTTAGACCTCCCGCCAAAATGACTTTTTTTCTTTTCACTTTTTGCCCAGCTGCTACTCCCCAATCAAAAGAGGTGCCATTCCCGCCTCGGTATTTGCCTTTAGGACTATCAAGCAATAGATACTCACATTCGTATTCATCGGCTTTTAATATATCCTTTGCTGATCCAATACTTATTGCTTTTATGACTGGAGTTAAAAAGCCGGCACAATCATCCGGTGACTCATCCCCATGAAGCTGGATCGCATTAATTTCAGTTTCCTCTAAAATTCTCTCGATCGTTTCCTTTTGCTCATTCACAAATACACCTATTTTTAAAAAATTTTTAGGAAGTACCTTAATAATTTCTTTCGCACGATCAATGGTGATTCTTCTTTTACTTTCAGCAAACACGAAACCAAGAGCATCCGCACCATATTCAACTGCCGCTATTGCTGTATCAAGATCTGTAATACCGCATATCTTTATCTTCATTTTACAGTCCCTCCTATATGAGGATGTTTCATTCCTTTAAATATCTCTTCTAGGTTATCTGCTTCCATAAACGTCTCACCAACAAGAACACCATTTGCTCCTGCAGCTATCACCCGCTGCACATCCACCGGGGATTTGATCCCGCTCTCACTAATTAGAAAAGCTCCCTCTTTTCTAATGATAGGACCTAGCGTTTCAGTTACAGATAAATCGACGGTAAAGGATTTTAAATCTCGGTTATTTACCCCAATCAACTTTGCACCAGACGATAGTGCCATTTCCATTTCTGCTTCATTATGAACCTCCATTAATACCTCGAGCCCATGTTCCATTGCAAAATGAGAGAGCTCTATCAATCTTGATTCATCTAATGCAGCCGCTATTAATAAAATTAAATCCGCTCCAACCATTTTCGCCTTCATCATTTGTACTTCATCGATAATGAAATCCTTGCATAGGATCGGTACATCCACTGCCCCTCTACCTGCAGCCAAATCTGCAAAGCTGCCTTTAAAGAAAGGAGTATCCGTTAAAATAGAAATGGCATCTGCACCAAAATGAACATAATCAAGTACTTGAGCTTGTAGATTCATATTTACATTTATATCCCCTTTGGATGGGGAAGCCCGTTTGAACTCAGCAATGATTGCAAGATCATCCGTTGTTTGCAGATGTTTAATAAATGACCTTTTTTTACGTTGGACTGGCAGCCGAACCTCATTCATTTCCTCTTTTAATTTCACAATCTGCTTTCTTTTTTCTGCCAATATTGCATCAAGAATAGTAGACATTTATATCACCTGTTTTTGATTCTTTTGACTTTCTGTAATAAGCTGCTGCAATTTATTAAGGGCAGTCCCGGAATCAATGCTTTCTTTTGCTAGCTCAATTCCTTTATGAATTGACTTTGCCTTCCCAGCGGTGAATATACCAATGCCTGCATTAAGAAGAACGGTTTCTCTATACGGTCCTTTTTTGCCTTTTAACACTCTCAGAAGAATATCCGCATTTTCCTTTGCATCTCCTCCTCTGACTGAATCATTTGAATAGATAGATAGACCGAATTCTTCAGGGTGTAATACTTTTTCCGTGATCAATCCATTTTCCAGAATGGCTAAAAAATTCTCGCCCTGAAGAGAAGCTTCATCCATATATCCGGCCCCATTAATGACAATCGCCCGTTTTCTGCCTAGCTTTTTTAATACCTCTGCGAATAGAACAACTATGTCACGCCTGTAAATACCAAGTAGCTGTGTTTCTAATTCAACTGGGTTTGTCAGTGGGCCAATTAAATTAAAAATGGTTGGTATTCGCAGATCTTTTCGAACCTTCATGATCTTTTTTAATTGGGGATGAACATGAGGAGCGTATAAAAAGGCAATCCCCACCTTTTCCAACGTTTCTTCTGTCACCTCTGGAGTTGAGGCTAAATCGATGCCAAGTTGCTCTAAAACATCTGCACTCCCTGTCTTACTTGAAATGCTCCTGTTTCCATGTTTAGCTACAGGTATTCCTGCACCAGCAATGACAAATGCGGATGTTGTACTAATATTAAAGCTCTTTACTCCATCGCCACCTGTCCCGCAATTATCCATAATATCCGGAATTCTCTTGTCAAACTTCAGCGATCTTTCTCTTAATGCTGCTGCAATCCCAGCAATTTCTTCTGCCGTTTCTCCCTTCATTTTCAATCCGATTAAAAAGGCAGCTATTTCACTATCGGTTATCTCCTTTGAAAAGAGACTTTCTGAGGCACGATTGATTTCGTCTGAGGATAATGACTTCCCTTCAGATAGCTGCTGTAGAATGTGCTTCATTCTTCTTCTCCCTCCCAATATGATTTAAGAAGTTTTCGATTATTTTTTTCCCTAGCACTGTTCCAATTGATTCCGGATGAAATTGCAATCCAAATAAGGGATATTGTTCGTGTTGGATCGCCATAATCTCATTGTCTTCCAATGATCTAGCAAGCACCTTAAAGCTTCCAGGCAAAGAGCCTGAAATAATTACTAATGAATGGTAACGCATGACATCAATTGGCTGTGGCATGTATTGAAATAAACTTGAGCCATTATGTTTGAGCTTTGATATTTTTCCATGCTTGATCACCTTAGCACGATCAATAGTGGCTCCAAAGGCAAATCCTATCGCTTGATGCCCAAGGCAAATGCCTAGAATAGGCACAGTTTGAAAAAATATTTGTATGATTTCTAGACAGATCCCTGCATGTTCCGGTCTTCCAGGTCCTGGCGAAAGGACAATTGCATCAGGAGTTAAACCAACAATGTCATCTATTGTAATTTTGTCATTTCTAACAACAAGTACATCCTCACCTAATTCCCCTAAATACTGATATAGGTTATACGTAAACGAATCGTAATTATCAATCAGCAGTATCATCTTGATCCTCCAAAAATGCTCTTAATTTATGAAGTGTTTCCTCGTACTCCTTTTCTGGGATGGAATCATGGACAATTCCCGCACCCGCCTGAATATAGGCTTTGCCCTCCTTAATAACCATTGTGCGGATGGCTAGAGCAAAATCCAAACTACCATTCCAGGAAACATAACCGACCGCACCTGCATATAGACCTCGTTTCACTTCTTCCAGCTCATTGATAATTTCCATAGCTCTTATTTTGGGTGCGCCAGAGACAGTCCCCGCTGGCAAACATGAAATCAATGCATCCATTGTCGAGAAAGAGTTAGTTAATTTGCCGCTTACTTCAGAAACGAGATGTATGACATGCTTGAATCTTTCAACCTTCATGTTTTTCTCTATCTGGATCGAGCCAAATTCACAAACACGTCCAAGATCATTTCTCCCTAGATCCAAAAGCATGCGATGTTCAGCAAGCTCCTTCTCATCCGTAAGCAAATCAAACTCTAATTTTAGATCCTCCTTTTCCGTTTTTCCCCTTGGTCTCGTCCCCGCGATTGGATTTGCAGTCATCTTGCCGTTTTTCACTTTAATTAAGCTCTCAGGTGACGCCCCGGCTATCTGATAGGAACCAAAATCCAGATAATACATATATGGAGATGGATTTTGCACCCTCAGCTTCCGATAAAAGGAGAAAGGATCGCCTTTTATTGTTGCTTGAAGCCGCTGAGAAAGAACCACTTGAAAAATATCACCGCTTTCAATGTACTCCTTTGCTATTTTTACCTTTTGAATAAATTCCTCTTTTTTCATAAAAGGTGAAAAGGCTGATATACATACGCGATTCCTATCTTCACAAACCGTTCCATACATAATTTCTTTTCTTCTCTTCTCAAGCCGAAGTTTGAGCTTTGATTTATCGGTATCATTTGATAGCGAAGTGGCAGCAAAAAATACCTTTTGTTCATAATGATCAAATATGATTACATCTTCAAAAAGCAGAAGATGCACATCTGGAATACCTAATTCATCAATCGGGGTAAGTCCAATCTGTTCATATTGCGCAATCGCATCATACCCAACATAGCCTACCGCTCCGCCGAAAAAAGGGAATCTTTCCTGCTGTACGATTTTTTTCTCCGGCATCATCGATTTCAAGACTTCTAATGGTTTATCTTGTATCCATTCCGCCTCTTTAGCTGAGATAACCATTGTTTGATTACCAAACCCCTTTAACTCCATAACTGGGTCAGCGCCGATGAAAGAGTATCTCCCAGAATTCTCATGCTTTAAAGAGCTTTCCAACAGAAACTTTTTCTTACCGCTTAACCTTTGATAAATCAAAATAGGTGTGAACAAATCTCCTTCTATTTCCGTTAATAAAAATGGCTCTGCCGCTTCCAAAATATTTCCCTCCTGCCCTATTTAAAAATAAAAAAGTCCCCTATACACACAAAAAATTTGTGCGTATAGAGGACGATTTAAGCTGATTCGTGGTGCCACCTCAAGTTCGGAGCATAAAAGATGCTCCCTCAATCAGGTACGGATTGAAAATGGCATTTAAAAAAACATTTCCATCGATACCCTATCCCATTAACGGTGGAATTCCGTGCTCCCCTACTGCCATTCAAGAAGCCTCTCGTAAGTCCATTCCGATTGCTCTCCTCGTGCCGGCTCACACCTCTCCCGGCTCTCTGAAACGATTCGAATCAATGTACTACTCTTACTCATCGATTTCATTATTAAGTTTTGTAAACACAAAAAGGGCTTCCCGTCACTAAAGGACGAGAAACCCGTGGTACCACCTTCATTAGCTAAAAATTCAGCTCACTTAACAAGCATCTAAAAAAAATATTTAAATGCCTGTCTCCTGTAACGATGAGACTTTTCGCCAAAGCCTACTTGCTTTCACCAGCTTTCAGTTTGGGGCTCTGAAGTCCATTCACACATACATCCACACTGATTCACACCAGCCATCAGCTCTCTTAAGTATCCGTATTTGCTACTCTTCTTCGTCATTGCCTTCCGATATATTGTTTTTTATAATATTTGAAAATGAATGAAGTGTCAAGAGGACTTTCGTAATTATTTTAATTTTCTAACATCCTCAAAAATTTCTCTCTCCATACTTCCGCGAGCTCCTTTATTTCCAGAAATTCTTCAATCGCCTCACGGTTTTTTCGATCATGGAACATTAACTGATTGCCTTTAAGCACTGAAAATTTCTCCTGTTTACGATCGATTAAAGTGAGCTTAGAATTTTTTGTTATAGTCCCTTCTTGCAGAACACGAAAGAAATAACCCGTATAGCCCGTTTCGACGATTCTCCTTAGCAGTGAATCCACACGATTATGCTTTGAAATCGTGGAACACGGAATCCGTCCTTGAGAAACCTGAATGATCGCATCGCCCAATGTAAAAGTATCCCCAATATAAACATTCTCTTCCAGCATATTTTCTACACTTATATTTTCTCCAAAAGCTGGATTGCACAATGTCTGGTTAAACTCCTGTTCCCATTGCCAATAATGTTCATATGGATATAGACAAACTGCTCTTTCGGGTCCCCCATGAAATTCACGATTAGCAACATAATCTCCTATAAAACCATTTTTCGTCAACAGAACTTCTTCTATTCCTTTTTTTGCTATTGCCGAATTTTCCGTCTTCCTCTTCCAAACATGTAAATTCGGTCTGCCAATATTTAGTGAAAGTAATTTCTGCTCCATTTAATCACCTCTGTTTTTTTACATTTTATCCTTTTATTACCTTTAAAGCTAAACAGTTTTTTCCATTCGTAATTTTACCAAAAAATGTATCTTTTACTTTTATGAAAGTAATCCATATTAATAGTAGGTTGATTATGTTCAAGGAAGGAATAGCAAATGGAGCATGTTGAAAAGTTGCAGAGCAACGGTAAGGATTCGAATAATGGGAAAAACGGTGGCGATGTTCCCATTAAAAAATGGGCAATCCTTGCTCTTGCATCAATCCCGCTTGTAATGACGCTTGGCAACTCAATGCTTATCCCTGTTTTGCCAGCAATGGAGAAGCAATTAAACATTTCATCATTTCAAGCAAGCATGATTTTAACCGTGTATTCAATCGTAGCCATCATCCTAATACCGGTTGCTGGAATCATTTCAGACCATATTGGGAGGAAAAAAGTGATTATCCCTAGTCTGTTGATAGCTGGTATTGGCGGACTTATTTCTGGCTGGGCTGCTTGGAAAATGAATGATGCTTATTGGCTTATCTTAATTGGGCGGGCGATACAGGGAATTGGGGCTGCAGGGGCAGCACCTATTGTCATGCCTTTAGTAGGAGACATATTTAAAAATGAAGATGAGATGAGTACATCTCTTGGAATTATTGAAACAGCTAATACATTTGGAAAAGTATTAAGTCCAATACTCGGTTCATTATTAGCAGGATTTATTTGGTTTTTACCTTTTTTTTCATTTCCCGTTTTTTGTTTAATATCGATTTTACTTATGATCTTTCTTGTGAAAACTGCAAATATGGAGTTCGAGCCAGTCCCTTTTAAACAATTTTTTGCCAACATTAAAGAAACCTTTAAGAATAACGGAAGATGGTTATATGCTATTTTTATTATTGGCGCTATCTTGATGTTTGTTCTTTTTGGTGTATTGTTTTATTTATCAGATATTCTAGAGAAAACGTATGATATAAAAAATGTGAAAAAAGGCTTTTTCCTGGCCATCCCGCTTGGAGCTCTATGTACAGCTTCTTTTATAACCGGGAAAGTAATCAAGGAAAATAAAGTATTAATGAAATGGCTTATTTTTGGCGGGTCCGTTCTTACCGCCATTTCAATTGCTATCCTCAGTTTTTCAGATAGTTTATGGTTTATGATCATCTTATTCCTATTTGGCGGTATCGGGATTGGTGTTGGTCTTCCATGCCTGGATACTTTGATTACAGAAGGAATAGAAAGACAGGAACGAGGAACGATTACATCTATTTATAGCTCAATGAGATTTGTCGGAGTTGCTGCTGGTCCTCCTGCAATCGCAGTCCTGATGAAGCATGCTGAAAAATCATTGTTTTATATACTAAGCATCCTCGCCCTTGTAGCGGCGATAGCCACCTTTAAAGCTATTAAGCCAGATGAAAAATAACCGCAATAGGTATATTGCGGTCTTTTCGTCCTTTTTCATTCCTTTAATCTTGGCTTTGTCGGGTCACATTTAGGTGCTTCTATTTGTGTTGTTTCGGCTAGCTTCGTTAAATAATAGCATTCTTCTCTATACATGTGATCAGCCATTAAAGGAGCAAATGTTCCTAATGCTTCTTTACTAAGCTCAAGCTCCTCAATTTCATGAAGAAAATTCATATATAATTTCATTTCTGCTGCAATGTCATTATTAAATCTATCTAACGCCGGGAAAGAGGTCACCCCCGTACGCAAAAATCCAGCCATTTCCACTGCTTTTAAATAAAAGGCTTCAAAATCCTTTGTGTACCCATCACTTACACTTTTAATTTTCTTTTCAATCCGATCCATATTATCTGAAATTGCCCCTGAATGACCAGCCGCATCCAATAACCAAATTAAATGATGATGTAATTCATGAAATACTGGAGGCACTTCCCCTTTTTTCAAATACTTTAATAGTAATACATATTCATCCAGTTCATTTACCATATGATTAATAAAGGTTGGACCAAGGTGAATGGTCACTTTTCCAACAAGATGCCGTTCAATAATAGTCAATTTGTACTCTCTTAGTTTTAAAGATTCCTCCTCAGCCCTTACACTCAACTCAATTAAATGATCTACTTCAACCCTGCCTAATAGCTGATCAAACGTTTGGATAAAATAGTTTGCCGCATCAATTAGCTCAGTTTCCTGTGGTGCTAAAGAATCATGCAAAAAACGAGCATGATCACCAAGCACCTGCAGCCAAAACCGGTGCTCAAATTTAGCGGTCTTTTCAAAGCTTACAGCCAACTTCCACTCCCCCTTTTTACATTCACTCATAACAGCTTATCGTTTGTATATGTCTTTTATGACATGAATCCAGATATAAAAACGCTGCCTCTTGACAAAAAAATACCGGCATCACAAATGGATGCCGGGGACTCTTATTTAAAAATTATAGGCAGATAGCTTTTCATTAAGAACATCTGTTTCATAGCCATGTGATTGTAAGTACTTTAAAAGAGATGGCAAATACTCTGCCGTTGATTTGCGATCGTGGAGGAGAATAACAATCGGGCTGCTCTTATATCGGTAATTCTCCATTTGTTGAATAACCTGACCGACGAATTCACCGTTATGATATTTCCAATCGTTGCTGTCAATTGTCCAATCCCATAATTGGAAACCTGCCGCTTGAACCGCCTCTTTATATGAAGGCTTCATATATGGAGCAGACCCATAAGGTGTACGGATTAAATGCGTTAATGCCCCTGTTAAGTTCAATAATGTTGCTTGCCCTTGTTTCATTTCATCAACAACTGTTTGCTCCGAACGATAAATTTTCGATACGTCATGGGTTACCCCATGTAATGCTGGGACATGTCCTTCATTAATGATTTGATTGAGTTCATCAGGATACTTTTTCATATTTGGTTCGAGCATAAAGAATGTTGCCTTCATCCCGTGTGAATTTAGTGATTCTAAAATACTAGTCGTATAGGCTGATGGTCCATCGTCAAAAGTTAGATAAACCTTTTGAAGGTTTACATCCTGATGATCTTGCACCTGTGTTACACCTTGGTTGTCGGCTTTCTCTGAACCTACCTGATTATTATTCTCATCTTTTTCAGCCTCAGTATCTTCTTCTTTTTTCACCTCTTTGTCCGGAACCTTATCATCAGGAGTTGCTTGATCTTGCTTACTTACTGCCTCTTTTTTCTTTAGATGTACTGAGCGGAAATAATGATAAATGGAGCCGTTCATTTCATCAACTTGATTAAAATTCCTCTGAGACATAAAAGAATACATCATATTAATTGGTTGCTTGAAATTAGATACAGCTAATGCTTCATTATTGCTTCCTGGTTGTAAAATCATTGCTACTAAAGCGATACATACTAAAGCCGAAATGATTACTTTTTCCTTTGTCTTAATTAATTTTCTACTTCTTCCTGCCCTTGTTCTTCTCACGAGAATTCACCTTTCCATTTCTTGTTAATCTTAGAAGCAATCATAAACAATAAAGAACTCTTTACTGTCAACCAGGTTGTATAACAAAAGTACGAGTAAATTATCACTCCTTTTCATTTTCTGGATGTTTTGTATAATCATTGCTTTTGTGTAGTTATAAAATAGACGTTAGAGATGTAAAAAAAGTTGTCATATTTCTGTTTTATTTTACAAAACTATTAAATTTTCGCTATAAATCTACTCTCTTAACTCTACATAATATTTACAGTGTTTTCAATTCCTTATGGAAAAATGGAGTGATTATTTTCACATATTTTTTGTATTCATCAAATGGAATAGAATATTAAGTAGCGAGGATGCTAGAGGAATAATTGCATAAGAGACGATAATTGTGTAAAAATTAAGAAATATCCATAAAATTATTGCTAATTCATTGCTAATATGCTAGAATCACATTTAACGATATATAGTATATATATTTCACTTCATATACTATATGTCGTTTGATTTCACTAATTCAACTCGATCCATAGTCTCTTTTTCTTTTCCGCTTCTTTATGGAAGCGGACTTTTTTAATTTACCTGGAAGTTACCTCCAATAAATTGTTTTATTCGTATCTAGGAAAAAAATCATTCTGCCCCCAAAATTATTGACAATATGCGTCTTAAAAAAGAATTGTTACCACCATGACTAATTGGGTTTTCCAATTCGACAATTTTTGAGAATACCTCCAGCTTTCAAAATAATTTCCCCAAAAATTATAGCTTCTTTTCTTCTTATTTCTCAGATAAGATAATGCAAAATAAGCTTGAGGATTTATCCCCAAGCATTATACTAGGCTAAAGCAATTGTAAATTTTACATTAATCTATCATCGGTTCATTTAAAAATACTAATTTCTTTTGCCTTCACACCTAATCTATCTGCCATTTTTCTAAATATCGAACGGTTATCTGGCTTCAAAGCGATACCTGAATTTTTCGCAATCGTTTCTACAACTTCTACAATAGACATAGCATCCGTTTGGATATGTTCTTTGAATAAGCCATTCGATAAACTGCTCAACCGTTTATCCATCTGCTGAATAGCCCAAGAATTTTTTCCCTCTAGTCTCTTCCTTAGACGTTTTTGTATTGTAGATTTTGAAGCTGTTAATGTAAAATGTTTCACTAGTACATTATTTTCTCTGAGCCTTCCGATAATCTCTAAGAAATATAATTCATTTGTAAGTGTCATTGGTACGATAATGACTCCTTTAAATTCATCAGATAGTTGTTTTAATAATGTATAGTTTGCTTCACGCCATAATGGATAGTCCTGAAAATCATCTTTTGCTAAATCCTTCGGTACATTCCTCATAAATACATATCCAAATCTCTCTGGATCATACACAAAAGAATTTTCAACTCTCCTATGCAGTTCATAAGCAGCTGTCGTTTTTCCCGAACCAAAAGTGCCATTTATCCAAATAATCATAAAACCATCCTTTAGTTTCACTATTAACCGACTGAAAATAGGTATATTCAATTTGAATTTATTATATGAATTCACAAAAAATCCTTACCTTTAACCTCTATACTCGATCTTCTAAAGCAATTCCTACTCAGCGTCCATCCATAAAGTACCGCCAATATCAAGCACACGCAACTGTTCCTTGTTCAATTTGAGGTGTTCCCACTCTTTATACAAACGATCAAGTGCTTCTGGGCCTGTATCATCAGCTAAACGATATGCACCATAATGCATCGGGATAAAGGTGGAGGCGTTTAATTCTCTGAATGCTTTAGCCGCATCTTCTGGGTTGATATGTGAGGTTTTCATGAACCACTCAGGTTCGTACGCTCCGATTGGCATTAACACATAATTAATAGAATGAAATCGTTTTGCTATTTCCTTAAAACCGCGAAAATAACCGGTATCACCAACAAAATAGATCGTTTTGCCAGAGGATGCTTCTTCTATTATCCATCCTCCCCAATGAGAAGAGTTTGTATCAAATAAGCTACGCCGTGTCCAATGCTGGGCCGGAACAAAAGTTATTTTAAGATTTTGATTAGCAAATGAATCCCACCAATTTGCCTCAACTGTTTTGTGATAACCTCTTTTGACAAAAAGTCCTCTTAATCCATGTGGAACATAATAGGTTGGATTCCCTTTTAAACGGCGAATCGAACCAAAATCCAAATGATCATAATGACCATGTGAAATAACAACCATATCAATTTCCGGCAATTCCTCTATTGCAATTCCTGGATTTGTTAGCCGCTTATCTGTGCCCTGCCATTTCGCCCAGACGGGATCCGTTAATATGTTTAGCCCATCTAACTGGATAAGAAAAGTAGAATGACCTATCCAAGTTATACTTGCCTTGTCACGATTAAGTTGAAGCGCCTCTATTTCTTTGTTTTCAGCCTGTGGAATCTGGATCGTTAAATTCTTAACTTTCGCTCGACGTTCCTTTCGCCACTGGGACAATGCCTTAAATGAATGATTATTCTCTACACGATCCAAATTTTCATATCGTTTTCTCACAATCATTTCCTCACCAACAAAAATTTTTCATATTCCTTATCATAGCAAAAAATTGGTAGATATCCTATTCCTTGCTTTAATAAAGAAATACACATAAGAGAGCTCCTGCTTTCTTCAACTTCATCGAGAATTCTTATTGGTATTTATTTCACTTTTTTGTACAAAATAGTAACAAACATTTTTACAGGAGTGAATAATTATGATAAAGCTGCAGTCTGAAATAGAAGGAAAAAGAGCTTATTTTGGCATTGTAAAAGATTTATTTGACTTAAACGGATGCAGTTTCTGCAGTAATTTTGACTACCACCAGGGGAAATTTGACGCGGTTCTATGGCGTGAGGGTGGTGAAACTATTTATTTAAGAGTTCCGATTAATGTTCTGGAGGGAGCATTAGATCATTCGAGTGCCTATATTGAATTTGGTACACCTTATGTAATTAAACATGTAGTAAATATTGGTTTGGATTATGATGAACACTCCTTATTGACAGGTACAACAGGGCTAACTCAATTTCAGGAGCCTCTTGATAAAGATGGGTACATAAGAGATAAGAGTAGATGGGAATTGGCAGGAGAAGAGAAAATTAACCGGATTTTAAATTCGATTGATACACTCTTAAGCTCATAACAAGTTTGCAGACAAGTGTTTAGCTCCCAAAGGATATTTACAATACAAATAATTCCAATATCTTAATTAAGACAATCAATAAGATTAAAAGTCGAGTTCGTAAGCACTCGACTTTTTAAAATATATTGTATTATTCTTTTTTATCGTCGTCCGTTATTAATGAACGATCGCTTAGATCTGATAAATCTGTTTCTTCTGCAAACTCCGTCCCGTAATTGACTTTTCCGTATCCCTGACGATTTGTTGTTGTGACAGTATCTTTCTCTTCCCACTCTTTAAACAGAAGAGACAGACAGACGATTCCACTTAGTCCAACAAGACTATAGATAATTCTTGAAAAAGCAGCGTCTTGTCCACCAAATATAGCAGCAACCAAATCAAAATTAAAAAATCCAATTAGACCCCAATTGAGCGCACCAATAATGGTAAGCGCTAAAGCAATACGTTGTAAAGTCCTCATTTACATGACATCTCCTTTTCATAGCACGATAATGAAAGATTATTTTTGATAAATTGGATCTAAGCATCGTCTAAGATACATTACTATCCTTTGTATTAATAACAAGTTTCATACAAATAAGTTTTGTCATTATTAACTACTAAATAAACAGCTTTATTGAACTGAAAATGTCGAGTACCAATGGTACTCGACATTTCTTAACGACGATGTTCAACTAGGTCAATAACACCTAATACTACGTGTGCTAAGCCAAAACCAAAAACTGTATTGGCAATCATTTTATTTGAACGACGCTGTTGCTTCATTGCGTATCCCGCTGCTGTGACAGCTGATCCTAA
This sequence comes from Cytobacillus solani, assembly GCF_006704205.1. Taxonomy (NCBI): domain Bacteria; kingdom Bacillati; phylum Bacillota; class Bacilli; order Caryophanales; family Bacillaceae; genus Cytobacillus; species Cytobacillus solani. The sequence goes on along the minus strand of NZ_CP041305.1, from coordinate 3,919,054 downwards.
TGCAGTAGGTATTAACCCTTCACGTATTTTCATTGTTATTTCCCTCCACATCGCAGGTAGTGGTGTGTATCACCACTCTTATTTTCACCTTCGAAAGGGGAATTATACTGTCTTAAACAGTTAGAGGATTTGGGAACTTACTCTTTACTCAAATTTGTCTGCATGAAACGATGTAAAAGGACAGCGGGAAGGGGTTGAGAGATCATCGCTAAGAAAATATTGTTTCCATTCAAAATTCCCTTTGCTTCCATATAGATTTAAATCTGGATGAATCTCTATAGTATCATAATTAACAATTCTTTCTCGTATCTTTTCTCTCATCTTTTTTGCTGATTCAATCGCTGAATTGAATTCTACCAACACCCAACGTGGAGTAATGGCAAAAATAAAGTAAGGAAAATGCCTGGTTTTCCTTTTCTTATGAGAGGGTGTAGCACAATACATAAAGTATTGCTCTCCTCCAAAGCAGTATTCCCAAACATGATGTTCTGGATCTCGCGGGATATGAGGTGGCCATTCTCTTTCGTCTAATTTACTTATTTCACTTAATAGAGACCAAAATAGCAGACGATAGTCTGCTAATGAATATTTTCTAATTAAATCTTCTGGTGTATGGAATATAGCAATTAATGATGTATAGTGACCAAAACTTTTCGAATTTTGACCAAAGGTTTTAAGTAATTCAGCTAGTTCAGCTGACGTTTCTTTTAGCCTCGGATCACCTAAAAAACCATATCTAAAGTGATTTAATTTAAAACCAATAGTAGCAGGGATACATGGAAAAGGACCATTGGTATCGGACATTTTTTCTTTAAAATGTTTAAATGCCTCATATTGCCATTGTTGATCTAATAAATAGGGAACACTTTCAATTTGTTTTCCTTCTAATAGTTGCATTTGAACTATCCCCTCCTCCCCTCATCATATTAATTGAGGATGCTAAGAGTGTTTCATTTTAAGGGGAAATTAACGTCCCTGATACTTAGTACATATAGTAGCAAGGGGTGATACAATGTCTTCTGCAGGAGTTTTTTTGCAAGAAATGTTTGTACTGTACGGTATTGGGATTCTGGGGTTTATTGTAAGGAAAAAAGGAGTTTTAAATGAACACGCCAATGATGTGCTGACACATTTGATTTTATCTATCACATTACCTGCCCTCATTTTATTCTCATTAGATATTTCATTTTCCGTCGATATTGTAAAAGATTTTCTTTGGCTCATTTCTATGTCTATGTATATCCTTGTCCTTTCTTGCTTTTTAGCAAAGTGGATGAAAAAACGGGCGAGGCTTGAAAAGAAACAAAAAAATGTATATGAGGGCTTGATTATTTTTGGGAATCAAGGGTTTATTGGCTATGCTGTTAGTTTCATTCTTTTTGAAGAGCAAGGAATTATTTATTTAACTATCTTTAATTTATGTTATTTAATACTCATATGGACGTACGGAATATTCCTATTTAGTAATAGTACAATCAACTGGAAACAAATTTTTTTGAATCCTGGAATTCTTTCTACATTCGTCGGACTTATTCTTTTTCTGCTTCCAGTCAATTTGCCTGTAATGGTTTCTAGTGGATTAGAAAGCGTGGGCAAAATGACAATTCCTCTTTCCATGATGCTGATTGGCAGCCTGGTCGCCAATGTAAATTATAAAGATCTTTTTCTATCGATCAAAAATAGATACTTATGGAAAATGGCAATAGCTAGACTGTTATTCATTCCCTTTTTATTACTCCCGTTTGCTTTTATATCTTTTCCGTTTTCATTGCTGATTACTGCCATTCTCGTATCTGGAATGCCTGCTGCCCCAACGATCACACTGTTCTCACAGAAATATGGTGCAGACACTTTATTTGCTTCGTTAGGTGTATTAATCACTACTTTGCTATGTATCGTCACCATCCCATTGCTATATTTGATTCTAAACATTATTTATGTTCATTTTTAATGCATATTGACTTTGTAAAAATTTATTTAGTGTTTGTATCACATGGTGTACCTACATTTTAGTTACACATCCTTTTATCAAGGCAGATTTTTGATCAAGTGAAGTATTCAAGTTTTGCATTCGGAAAGAACTTTTTCATATATTCAAAAAGATGACTTTTCAAATCCTCTTCTTCCTCTTTTTGATAAATATATTTACCAATCCCGTATTTTCCCCATTTGTATCGTCGCTTCTCTTCATCTAACTCTAATTTTGTCATTGGATAGTTCTTTTCAATGACTCTTTTTGCTGGTTTTGTAAAACGATGCTGAATGAACTCAAAGGTTAAATCTTCTTTCCCTTCTGGAGGCAGTTCCTTTTCTAATCGTTCAAACATATGATAGTAACCTTCCTCCCAGCCTTCATGCAGGTAAATGGGGGCGACGATAAAGCCAAGGGGATATCCCGCTCTTGCAACTTTCCCTGCCGCCTCTATTCTTTTTTCTAAAGGAGAAGTCCCCGGCTCAAAGTTCTTAATGACGTAATCTGCATTTACACTAAAGCGAAACCTTGTCCTTCCATTATGTTTCGCATCAAGCAGATGATCGACATGATGAAACTTTGTGACAAATCGCAGCTTTCCAAGTTCAGATTTTCCAAAGTGCTCAATTGCCCTTTTCAAGGAATGGGTTAAGTGGTCTATCCCTACAATGTCAGATGTACAGGACGCTTCAAATCTTGTCAGCTCTGGTGCCCGCTCTTCCATATATTTATCGGCGGCTTCTAGAATTTCATCCACATTTACGTAAGTTCGAATATATGGTTTACTCCCCATCGTTGTTTGTAAATAGCAATAGTGGCAATGTCCCATACACCCTGTTGCAAATGGAATGGCATATTCGGCTGATGGCTTTGACGTATCAAACTTTAATGTTTTTCGAATACCAACAACGAGCGTTGACTTTGCCAACCGGTATCTTTGTAAATCATTATCACCAGGGAGATTCCTTACTTGGTTGTGAGAAGTAGTATACCGAATTTCCACATCCATCTTTTTAAATTTTTCCAGTAGTTCTTTTCCTAATGGATAATCTAAGCTTTGTGGCTCAAAATATACAAGTCTAGGTGTAAACGGTTTATTCATTCTAACACCCCTTCAGACAAATCTCCGTAATAATAATTATAAGCAGCATTTGCCTCTTCTTCAGTGGAATAAACAGCCATTTCATTTGATAAAGGATAATAGGTCTCATATAAAAACAAAGCCAACTCGTTAGGTTTATCAGGATTATTCACTACAGCTGCCGCTTGAATATTTGCCACATCCTGTGTATGCGGATTTCGGTAGAAAACATAAACAACATCGCCTGCTTGAAAATTATTCATTATCTCACCTCATTAATTGGGACAAGGTTCCTATCTCTTTGTCCCGTTATCTCTCTATACAATTTTGCCTTTTGTTCTTGAGTTTATGTTTTCTTTTTTATGGAAAGTGTTAAACTTGGCGAATAGAACTTTTTTGTTTAAAGTTCTTTAATCAGCTCATAATAACCTTTGATACACCTAAATATGAAATTGGAGTTGATTGCAAAATGACATTTGAGGCTAGGAACTCTACTGAAGCTGCACTTATTAAATACAAAGAAGGACTCGGCATGTTTATGAAAAAAATGCCTGAATTTGCCAGTCATTTTAATTCTTTTACCGAAGCTTGCTTTCAAGAAGGTTCGTTAACTCAAAGAGAGAAGCAATTAATCGCACTAGGGATTAGTCTTCACGCACAGGATGAATATTGTATTATTTACCATACAAAGGGCTGCCTTGACCAAGGATGTTCTGAACAAGAAATTCTTGAAGCTGTCGGTGTAACAGCAGCTTTTGGCGGTGGAGCATCCATGAGTCAGGGAGTTACTCTTGTTCAAGAATGTATTGGGGAATTGAACCAAAGAAAGCAATAAAGGAGTAGAATGCATGGTCCAAAAAGATTTAAAGGAACAAATTGTTAAGATTATTTCTAACCATCGGACTGGGGTCCTTTCATCAGTTGAAAATAATAAACCCCATTCACGATATATGACTTTTTATAATGATGATTTGACCTTATTTACACCTACGAAGAAGGGTACTGAAAAAATAGAAGAAATGAAAAAAAATCCTTCAGTTTCTATTCTCCTTGGATTTGAAGACAAAGGGCTAGAAGATGCCTATGTTGAAATTTCCGGAAAAACGATGATAAAAGACAGCCCAGAAGTCAAAACAAAATTATGGAACGAATCTTTTTCTAACTGGTTTGATGGACCTGAAGATCCCAATTATGTATTACTTCAAATACAGCCAGAAGTGATTCGGCTCTTAAACATTCATGGAGAGCCATCACAAGAACTGATTTTGTAAAGAGTCAAGGGACAGGGAAAATTCCCCGTCCCTATCATTTATTTATAATGATTAACCACCCAGCACTTTCCTTAAATTTCCATGTTGCCATCAGAGTAATGATTAAAATGAGTTCAAAACCATTTGTTAGTGCCTCACTACAACTTCCCTTTTTTCTATACAGACAATTTTCATTCGTATTTAGTATGAGCATATAAAAATGATTTTTTCATAATAATTTAAAACTAGATCCATCAATCAACTCAACATCATTCCTCTGCTTTACTTCTTCCATTAATTGAAAAAGTGCTTGATCTTTCATTTTTGCTTCAATCATACAATCAATTTGTGGAATTGACCCATTCACTTCTTTTAAAAAGTCAAAGAACAAGGAAAGATCAATATAATCAGCATGATGCCGGAACTTCTCTTCAGATTTTGGGCTTGATATATGGATTTTCAGTGGAAGTAGCGAGTATTTCCACGTATCCACGACTCGTTCCCAATTTACCTCCCAACGAGGATTTTGGTATAATGCTAGATGGTGATGGTAATCAAAAACGAGAGGAATTCCGAGCTTTTCACACAAGTACAGCGTATCTTCAAGGTTAAAACTAGTGTCATCATTTTCAAGCATGATCATTTTTTGGATTGATTTTGGGACATCCATCCAATTTTCTATAAATCGCTCAAGGGATTGTTCAGTTTCATTATAGTTGCCACCAACATGCATGACACACCGGTGTGTAGGATCGATTCCCATTCCTTTTAGTAAACGATAGTGCATTATAAGTGTTAATATAGAATTTTTCAAAACATCCTCTTTATGAGAATTAAGTACGACAAAATGATCTGGGTGAAAATCAATCCTCATCTGATGTTTTTTAGAAAAATCCCCAATTTCCTTTAATAACGCCTTAAGCGGCTTCATATAATTCCAGTCAAGCAATTCCTCATGGTTAGCCAACGGAATCAGCCGAGAAGTTAAGCGATAAAAGTGAATGGATGATGCTGCATTATGCCTGAGCAGTCTCAATGTATTTTCAAGATTTGATATCGAAATTCTCTCTAGTTTTCGAACCGCTGCCTCACGATCTTCAATCTTCTGAAACTGTGAAAAGGTCATTGTTTTCGAAGGAGAAGCATTCTTTAACTCCATACTCATTGCCACATAGCCAAGTCTTACAATCGTCATTCTCCACATCCTCACATAACTATTTCTCTTTTTTCTTGGCGAGTTTATCTTTATCAGATGTAGTGGGCGGCTGTTCCATCCATTCATTCTTAATCATGATGTCCGCTCCATCCTTGGCGTATATTGCAACTTCAAGAGATAGTCGTTCATAATTCAATACTAGATCGGTTCGTTGACTTGCAGCTGCTGATGTTGCATAGTTGCCTGTTCCTGCTGCACTTAATAATGCCATATGAAACATCATTAGTTTATCTGAAAATGGTGGGATTGTTGAATCAGTAATAGAGACATCTGCTGAAACAGGTGCTTGTACATTATTATTATTGAGAGCATCTGCGAATATTTTCAAGTGCTTTTGTGAAATATCTCTTCCTCTTAACATCCATTTTTGAATATTTTTATTTGGAGAAGTTTGTGCAAAACTAAGTGATAGCTTACTTCCAATTTGATTCGTTAACCCATTCATATATAAATGTGAGATCTCGACCGCATTCAGTGGTCTTTGTTTACTGAAAAGAGAATACCCGCTTAAATACTTTTTACTGTCTACATAATCTGTTTTAGTTGGATAGGGAATATAAGGTGATCTAATAAATAAACCTTTAGAAAGTAAAACATCCGTACTTTTATCAAATAAATCCGAAGTTTTTTGAAGACCCTCCATGAAATATTTTTTTACATCTTTCCTAGCACTCATAGAAACAAATCCACCATACGCAAGCATCCCAACTTTTGCCATATGAGCTATATACGAAAGCATAAAAGGGTCCGTATATAAGCGTGGGGCATTTAAATTCACATCACTTTCAGTAAATCCTATTGGTAATGCAATGGCTTCTTCCTGAAATAGGCGAGTCATCTTTTCTATGTTGGTGGAAGATAGATTATAAGCAAATTGAATAATCGGACGTATATCTTCATCTTCTATAGTGGCTAAAAAATACCCTAAGACGCATTGGGACATACTATCATTCAAGTAAGAAGTCCAAAAACAAGCAATTTCAGAAGAAGTCAATTGAGGATGATGGACAGTCATAACTGTATTCCCTCCAAATAATATTTTCTTTGATATAAAAAATATTATTTGCCAATTAGCGTATAATTATGACTCAAGGATATGATGATATCTAGTTGAATAATCTTTCATTAATTTTAGTCTCATGCATTAAAAGTTTACCTAGCTACATAACCAAAACAAAAAGGACAATATTCTTGCCCTTCTGTCCCGTTTACCATACTAATGACGAGCTTGTTAACCGTTTTACTCCACGGATAGTGGCTATTTCTTCTACAAGCTTTTGCATCGCAAGATTTTTCTGTTTTGCCTCTATCATAATATCTATATCGGTATTATGTTCTCTAGCCATTTTCAAAAAAGGAAGGACAAAATCCAATGAGACGAAATCTGCATGAGATCGAAATGCCTTTTCAGACTTTGGTGAAGAAAGATGAACCTTCGGAATGAGCCCAGAATTTTCCCACGTGTTAAAAATTCGATGCAAATACTGTGAAAGGTCACCATTTCCTTTATTTGCCATGTAATGGTGATAATCAAGGATCATTGGCATATTCTCTTTCTCACAAGTACGGAGTGTTTCTACTATATTAAAAGTCTTATCATCATTTTCAAGTGTTGTTAATTTTTTTATATGAGTAGGCAAGCTTTTAATATTTTGATGAAATCGTCTTAAAGCCGTTTCTTTATCCCCATATGCTCCGCCAATATGAATATTAATGATCGCATGTTCGGTAATCCCCATGGCTTCAAGCATCATATAATGAAATTGCATATCTTTAATCGAATTCACTGTCACTTCTTCCCGCGGACTTGTAAATAATGTAAATTGATTTGGATGAAAGCTTGGACGTAACTTTTGATCTTTTACTATTTGTCCTAGTTCTTCCCACTCTGCTTTAAACGGTGTCATGAAATCCCACATAACTTCTGGATGAGTGGCTAGTGGAACAAGTGAGCTTGAGAACCGATACAATTCTATTTCATGTGCCATGTTATAATATAGAATTCTCTTTGTATGATGTATATTTTGTGCAGTTACTTCTTTTACCTTATCCATCCGTTCATCCTTAGGAAGTGCCGAATAGCGAGCAAATGTTAAGGACTTTGAAGGACTCGCATCCCATAAACCTAATGCGTTTGCCACATAGCCAAATCGAATCTTCATTGATATCTCCTTTATTTCTTATCATTCGGAATTTCCATTTCGTTTTCTTATCCAACACCCGCTTAGACAATTTTTCCTCTCCCTTTGTCCTAGCAAATTAACCAATCATTATTTTTCCCTCTGGATAATGAAAAGCATCCCGCTTACGTCTCATTGTTATTGCAAGTGCAATGGTAAGAGGACCGACTCTCCCAGCAAACATAGTTAAAATGATTATAATTCTTCCCATCAAAGATAATTCTGGTGTTAATCCCATGGAAAGCCCTACAGTTCCAAAAGCTGAGGTAGCTTCAAAGAGATACATAATAAAATTGTGCCCTCTATCTGTAATGGATAGAATCATGGTTACTGTAACAACGATAAATAGTCCGATTACGGTAACTGTAAGGGCCTTTAATATCGTCTCCATCACAATTTTGCGTCTAAAAAGCACAACATCTTCTTTTCCCCTGATCTGTGTCCAAACTGCAGCTGCTAAGACGGCTAAGGTCGTTATTTTGATTCCCCCTGCTGTTGATCCAGAACCTGCACCAATAAACATTAGAATGATTGTCAAAAATAAAGTCGAGTGTGTTAAATCCCCTATCGGCAACGTATTAGCACCTGCCGTTCTTGGGGTTACCGCTTGAAACAAAGAGCCTAATACCTTTCCTTGAATGGATAGCGGTTCTATTGTTTTAACATTTCCAAATTCAAAGAGAAAAATGAAAATCGCTGCTCCGATCGTTAGCATTAATGTTGTATAAATTACAACCTTTGAATGTAAGGATAGCCGGCGGGTCTCCCTATATTCATACAAATCATTCATTACAAGAAAACCTAATCCACCAAGTGTGATTAACGCACTAATCGTAAGAACTACTGTTGGATCTCCTACATAGGACGTTAAACTCTGAAAGTTGCCCATTAAATCAAAGCCAGCGTTATTAAAATTGGATATCGCATGAAAGAAGCCGTAATAAATCGCTTTCCCTATTGGCATATCCAGAGAAAAACGAATAGAAAGAATGATTCCACCTGCCATCTCAATCAAAGCAGTAAAAAGCAGAATTCGTTTCACTAACCTTACGACACCTGCAATGGAAAGATGGTTAACAGCTTCTTTCAAAAGTAATCTATCTTTCAATGAAATCCTTTTTCCAAGAAGAAGAAATAAAAAAGTGGCAAATGTCATAAATCCTAGACCGCCAATTTGAATAAGAGATAATATCACCAATTCACCAAACATTGTAAAGGTATCACCCGTATCTACCACTACAAGACCTGTTACACAAGTGGCAGATGTGGCAGTGAATAATGCATTAATGAATGAAAGACCTTTCCCATCTTCTGTAGCAACGGGGAGAGTCAATAGTAACGCGCCTATTAGAATGACAGCTGCAAAGCCCAAAACAAGAAGTTTTGGAGGATCAAGATTGAATTTATGTTTTTTCATTGTTATCTCCTGACTATTCTGACCTATTTAATACCAATAAACTGAACACAAAAAGACCATGATAACGTTTCTCCAAAATATGGCATGCAATATCTGTCCTGGTCATGTCGTGAAAGACTATCACGCACCTGACTGTTGTTTGATAAATTTTGCATTTCCACATTCTTTATAAAGAGAAAGTAATCATGGTCTACTTAACGCCCAGCAAGTCATTAAACTCTCTTTGCGTTCCGTCTTCCAAGAAACTTTAATATTCATACGCATAACAAAAAGACCTACGTATTAGTCAGGCTGCTCCCTTGCTTTCACATAACAAAAAAGCCCCCTGAATTAAGGTGGTCTTATGACCTCCTTCGCTTTAGCCGACGAAGTTAGCTGACGGGTAGGATGGCGAAAGAGTAACTCATCCCTTCTGCATGCAGAATTAACCCCAAAAATTGGGTCCTCCGTTCTCAAAATTGAGATTTGGCCGATATCAAATTATTATTTATGGAAGTATTTTACGCCAGCTGTAAATCTTTGTAAACCCCCTTTTTTGTCAATAAATTGTCCTATTTATCTATATCCGTTCATTTTCATAAGATAACACTATAAAAACTCGACCTTGCTAATTATTCCTTTGTTTTTCGAAAACTTAATCAACATAATTTTATCTTGACAAGAATGAAGCGTGGACATTATGATAAATTTCATGAAAATCAGAAGACTAATGGAGGCATTATGTTAAATTCTAAAAAGAAATTAGAAGCTGAAATAAGTGCAGCATTTATTAAATTCCAGCGTAATCTAATCGGTAGAGGACCACAGGAAGCCAAAACTTATATTATCAATGATATGCTAATCATCCGTTTTAAAGGTGTCCTTACTGTTGAAGAAAAACATCTTGTCAATAATACTTCTGGTAAAAAACTTGTAAAACAAATGCGATCGCTTCTCCGTGAAATGTACAGTGAAGATTATGAAAACATCGTAGAACATCACACTGGCTGCAAGGTTCTATCTTCTCATAGCGATATTAGTACAAAAACTGGAGAAAGAATTGAAGTGTTCATTATGGATAAAGACTTAGAGAAATGTTTCAGCTGATATTTATAGATTATTCACTTCACAGAATTGACGGACATTCATATTTTTTATTAAAGGCGGGAAAGCATGAGGAAATCCTCTTGTAGATTTATTGTTAACGCTGTCGGAAAAGGCGGACAAACTTATTTAACCCATTGTCAGGACAAACATGAACTAAAGAAATGGTTAGCTGAGCATCAGGATGATTTATTAATGAATGAGTTAAAAATCATAGATAGGAAAATGCATCCGTTACTAAAGCTATTTTCTAGAAAAATATAAACATTGCAATCTATAGAAAATATAAACATTGCAATCTATAGAAAATATAAAGCCTGTCAATACACCTTTGTTATAAAAGGGTTTTGACAGGTTTATTAATGTTACCTTACTTGTTTCACTGGATTTTAACTATTTGATTACAGTCCTTATAAAAATTTCAATCGTTGTCCCACATCCAAGTGAACTTTTGACGTTTATTTCACCATTGTGTGCCCTAATGATATCCTTCGCAATTGCCATTCCTAGACCAGATCCTTTGTGTGATTCTCCAGTATTTGTGCCCCGATAATAGCGGTCAAAATTTCTGTCCAATTCTTCTTTTTTATTCCTTTTCCTTGATCCTCAATCCTAATAGTCGTTCTAGCATTCTTTTCGACTTTTACGATGATTTTAGGTTACTCATTCTTCCATAGGTCATAAATCTCCATACCTTCTCTAGCGGTCCCATCTTAAAGTACTTAAACCAAATGACACTAAAGATGATTTGGAGGGCATAAATCAAAACTGAAATGATGATAATATCATTTGGTGATACAGCCTCAAGACCTAAAACTGAGATGATTACCAGCCCAATAATGCTTTGTGCTACATAATTAGTAAAAGCCATTTGTCCTACACGCGCAATTGGCTGGAGAAATTTCGCAATGAGTTTATTTTCTAAGATTAAAAATAAGGTAGATAAGTAAAATAAAGTCGTAGGCAATACACCTAATGAAATGATTGTATCGAGACTTTGGCTTTTTGCTTGGGAAGAAAACCATATCCAAATAGAGAATCCAATAAATAGAGGCAATGTCCCCGCTTGTATCCATTTAATTTGTTTGGACCACTTGCTAATATGCATAATCCATTCTGCTTTTGCAGCCAAAAATCCTGATAAGAACATAATGAAGATGGCAATTACATCATTAGCAAGAAACGCAATAATATTAGTTAATATACCTATATCAGAAACATATAGCATAATTAGGTTCGAAATAATATGAAGACTTATGATTACCCCAAGCCATTTGCCTATTATCGATATCTTTGCATGGTAAAAAGGGATAAGAAATAAACCTATGATGGCATATATTGCTAGGATCGAACCCCAAAAAATAAATATATGAATAATCCCCAGCAATAACAGAGCCATTAAACGTCGGAAAAATCGTAGTCTTGGCTTGTCTCCACGGCTTTCAGCACGGGAAGCGAATATATAAAACCCGATTCCAAATAAAAATGAAAAAATCGAAAAGAATTTCTTTTCTATAAAGATATCAATTAAAATGTCAATCACGCCATTTATCCCGCTATAGTTTGGCATTGGCCCCCCTTCTATAACAATCTTAAATGCTCCTACATTAATAAACAAAATACCTAATAACGCAATTCCACGTATAATGTCTAATGAAATGATTCTCTCTTTTTGTGTAATGGATGGATTCATTCTGTTAAACTCCTTAATAATTGTTTTATAATTGTATAATCATCATAGCTCACCTACCTTACACGAAATGAATGTAAACCTTACATAAACCTTAAATAAAAATAACTCCGTTTACGAACGGAGCCATCCAATAGAAATACCTTTTCTATTCATTTCTTTAATAGAAATTCTGCAATTTATCACACATCGCGGCAGTTTAGATATTGACGATCTTATTTTAAATCTGTTTGGAATTTTTATTGGTTATTTACTTTATCCTGCATTCAAAAGAATATTTCAGCTCTATTAAACAGCAAAACCCGTTCGCTTTTATTCATTGCGAACGGGCTTATTTTTTCTTATTCAACTAATGATTTACTAGACGGTTATTATTTTTCTGAAAAAAAGAAAGCCAAAGAATGAGAATCCCAATTAATAGTAGGCCGCTTGCAAGTAAAAGGCCACCTGTATCAAAAGTTAATCTTGGAAAATCAAGCCATTGAAGAAGTCCTTGGCCGAATAATAGAAGTTTATTTAGAAGGAATCCTGCAAAAAAAATTGAAAAACCGAGAATAGATAACCATTTAGAAGTGATAATATTCATCATCTGATATTGAGCTAAAATAAAAATACTAACAAAGCCTAATAAAGTAAAATGTAAATAACCTATAACAATACTTCTCGTATCATAGATTAAATTTGCTAAAGTAGGCGATATTAATCCTAACTCCATTGTACTTTTAAAAAACAACAACAAAAAGGTTATGTAAAGACAAGTTATAGTAAATTTCGAAAAGTGACGGGCAAGCTCTCCTCCAATTGCTTTAAAAGCAACCAAGGTAAAAATAACTCCAATCCATTGTCCAATACTCCCAATAGCTGCAAGGATCATACTGATTTCACCTAAATCGACCCACAAAATACTAGAAAAATAACTTGGGAACAAGGAGATTATATAGAACCAAAATCCATAGCTTATAAAAGAGCTTTGAATAAAAATATTTTTCGAATGGACAAGAATGATAAACATACCGACTAAGAATAAATATAGCCAGCCATTATATTGAAAGTGCAAATAAAAATAAATCGCAACATCAAAGAATATCGAATCCTTAATCCCGTTTGCCGAAATATATCCAAGTGAAAATGGGCCAAATGATGAGATAACTAATGTTAATAAAGAGGCTTTAATAAATAATAACCCTGACTTTGGCACTTCATTCTGAATTTTTAATTGCCGTAAAATAAATACTGCTGCCCAATATTCTACAAAAATATGAATACTAGACATGACGATAGAAATGATACCGTACCCCTGGTATAAGAAAGCGGCAAACATCAATAGGGATGTAAAAAATAACGTCATGGTCAGTGCGATTGCCTGATTCCGCTGCCTAATCGTACGCCAATATACAGACAGGAAAATAATAAACGCACCCAAAAATGCCCATCCTAGAATAGCTAAATGGGAATGCCCATGAAGCACATTTTCATACGGAATCGAAGTAGTCGGATTAAATGGGACAATACGCATCCAAACACCTGACAAAGCTGTTAGCGTAAAAAAGAAAAATGTAAAATGAACAAATAATCTTGGCACTGCTCTCTACTCCTTATTATTGTTACTTGCGATATGTTTAAGCCTTCCTAAGAGTTCATCGGAATTTTCTGCTGCAATGAACTCACCGTCTACAATCGCATATGGGGATTTCTTGCACTGCTCACATTTGCTTTGACAGCTGTATTCCTTATATTGAATATGATTCTGATTCAGGAAACGCTCATAATCAGGGCTATTTTCTTCGTTTAAAAACCGATCAAGATTTTTTTCACAAAAATCAATTTGAACCTTTTTTTGTTTTGAAAATAATTTAGTCAATCGTTTCATAGCAGTCACATTCCTTATTAAGTTGGAATCTTTTATAAACCATATAATTATTAACTGCATTAAATATATCTCTAAATTAATTAGGCAATCAAATATTTCGTTTTTCTAAGACACCTAAATTTAAAATAAAGCTCAATAATTTCACATAAAGTTCAGAATTACAATATTCCTATACAAAAAATGGCGCTTATCCATTAAGGAGAGCGCCTGATTAAAATGGAAAAATTAACGGAATGATAAACATCATAACAAGGAACATGACTATTTGTAAGGGGATTCCTATCTTTAAAAAGTCACTGAATTTATATCCTCCCGCTGTCATGACCATTGCATTTGTTGGGGATGCAACTGGAGTTGCAAATGCCATGCTCGCTGCAGCCGCTACCGTTATTAAGAATGGATAGGGGCTAACCCCGATATTCATAGCCGCATTCATCGCAATCGGAGCAAATAACACCGCAGTTGCCGTATTACTAATAAATTGACCGAAAACCATTGTAATCAAATAAATACCAGCTAACACACCTAATGGTCCATACCCGCCAGCTACATCTATAATACCTTCTGATAGAAGCACCATTCCCCCTGTTTTTTCTAATGCCGTTGCCACAGGGAGCATGCAGGCGATTAACACAATACTTTCCCAATTCAAATGGCCATAGGCATCATCCATATTTCGTAAACACCCAGTGATGATCATAAGAACAGCACCGATTAATACAGAAATAACAGTTGGGAACACTTCCAGAATCATCATTGCAATCATTAAAAGCATGATTCCACCAGCAATTGGTGCTTTTCCATTTGCTGCTGCCACGCTTGCGTGCTCTTTCGGCTGACCAACGACCACAACATTTTTGGTTTCTCTTGAAAGCAATTCGATTTCTTCCCATGAGCCTTGTACAAGGAGAGCATCTCCAAAACGAAGTCGTACATTGGACATATCCTTTAAAATATAAGTGCCTTTTCGATTAATTCCAATAATATTCAAATTGTATTTTTCTCTAAACCCAATATCCTCAATCGTTTCATTAATCAAACTTGAATGTGGTGTTAACAGTACTTCAGCAATACCAAGTTGACTTGAAACTAAATCATTCTTTGATTGATCTGTTTCAAACACAAGCTGATAATCTTTGGCTAATTTCTCTACTTGGCTTTTCGATCCTTGAATATAGAGGATATCTTTACCGTGTATGACACTCTTTGGTCCAGCCATTTCTTGATAGGTAATAGGTAAAAGATTCCTGCCCTCAGCTGATTTACGGTCAATTTTCAATATACAAAGATGATACAATGCTGGAATTTTCAATTCAGATAATGGCCGATCCACCATCGGGGACTCAATTAGTACATGAACACGATGTAAGTTCTCGTCCAAATGATAATGCTGAATGAGTTCCTTTGGAGAAAGTTGAGTATTGCTCATTTGTTTCTTATTGTTGCTATTCGGTAGCAGGGCTTTTCTGACAATCATTAAATAAATAATTCCTGTTATGACTGCCGCAATACCGACTGGCGTAATATCAAAAAAACGAAGTCGCTCAATACCATGATCAACAAGGACTTGACTGACAATTAAATTGGGGGGAGAAGCGATTAGTGTTAATAATCCTGATAAGCTCGCAACATAAGAAAGTGGAATCAAAAACTTTGATGAGCTCACCTTCATACTTACAGCAATACTGATAACAACTGGCAGCATAATCGCTACCGTCCCTGTATTGCTCATAAAGGCTCCTACAGAAGCAACAATGACTAGCAAGAGAAAAAATAACTTTTTCTCGCTATTACTAGTCCAGCGCAAAAGCAAATTACTTGCCTTTCTTGCAAGACCTGTACGAAGAATCCCCGCTCCTACAACAAATAATGCTGCAATCATAATCACAACTGAATTCGAAAAGCCCGCCAGTGCCTCAGCAGGCTCTAAAATACCAGCAATAACAAATGCCAGCAATGCGAGAATAGCGACTAAATCTGCACGGATACGATTACTCATAAAAAGAAAGATTATTAGACCTAGAATGACAAATGTTAATATAAGCTGCATTTTAAAAGTAAACCCTTTCTGTTAAAATCATCTGATGAATAGGCTACTGTACTTCCATTCTCCTATCTATTCCATTATAAGTATTGTTCTCAAGAAAATCATTTTGCTACTGCAAAGTTCATAAATTGTATACAAACGTCTTTTAACTATGTATATGGATAAAGAAAACCATTATTGTAAAGAAAAGACCGTTAGTACTGTTACACCAACGGCCAAAACTTAGATGTTATACAACTCTTATCCCATACCAAGATGGTTGTTCTCTTCAGAGGAAACCTCCATTGTACGAATTTCATAGCTTTCCAACCCAGATGTTATAAATGGA
Organism: Cytobacillus solani; assembly: GCF_006704205.1. Taxonomy (NCBI): domain Bacteria; kingdom Bacillati; phylum Bacillota; class Bacilli; order Caryophanales; family Bacillaceae; genus Cytobacillus; species Cytobacillus solani. The sequence goes on along the minus strand of NZ_CP041305.1, from coordinate 3,902,920 downwards.
TCAGCTTCAGCTATTGCTTTTGCCTCCTCCATGGATGTTGCTCGAATTATCACCATTCCGCCTTTATAGTCAAGAAAAGGGCCGCAAAGAACTAACTGATTCTTCTCATCAAGTTTTCTTAAAAATGAAATATGTTCACGGATGACTGGTTCAGTTAGCTTTTTTCCATGATTAATAGATAATAAAATTACATAAAGAACATTACTATCATAGGGGCTATTCTCCATTCGATAACCTCCTTCTATAATAAGTTTTATTACATTGTTAAACTACTCTAGTTCAGTTTAATAATTCTTTGATTGGAGCTTCCGCGGAATGGCAGTGTGATATCTCTTTTCTCTATTATAAATGGACCATCCACTAGCACATCGCAATATTCCAACAATTCATTGACATGTTTATCCTCGCAGCTTTTTAACTGTTCTAATTTATATCCACTGTATATCCAAATATTTTTATTAAGATTTTTTAATGCCTTTGCTAGTTCTTTTACCTCTTTCGCCTGATAGAATGGTTCTCCTCCCGATAAAGTAATATCGGTGAGTGGATTTGACAGTACTTCATCCATTATCTCCTCCACTGACATTTCTTTCCCGTTTTTAAGATTCCAGCTCTCAGGATTATGACAGCCGAAGCAATGGTGTGGACATCCTGCGAAGAATATTACAGTTCTTAATCCTACTCCATCAACTACAGAATCATGATGTATGCCCATTACCTTCATAAATGTTTTACTCGATTTTTTTCTTCCTGTTTTTTAGCAACATTCCACTTAGACATATCACCTACTAAATACCCTGTAATGCGTCGAATTCTAGAAATATCCGATTCATCAGTCGTATGACAGCTTGGACACTCGTTATGAATAATGCCAGAATAGCTGCACTTCTTACAGTAGTCTACTGGATGATTGATAGAACCGTAGCCAATCTTATTATCGTACATAGCTTTTACTAGCTGATCTATGGCTTGAAGATTATTTTTTAAATACCCATCACATTCGATATATGTAATATGACCGGCATTGCAGAGCTCATGAAAGGGGCCTTCTTTTCTAATTTTATCAATCGCCTTTATTGGATAATAGACTGGAATATGAAATGAATTAGTATAGTAAGATCGATCCGTTATATCCCTTATTTCCCCAAATTCAGCTTGATCTCTTTTCGTAAATTTTCCTGATAAGCCTTCTGCAGGTGTTGCTATAAGTGTGAAATTTAGATTACGCTGTTCAGCTGCTTGATCCGCCTTTTTTCTTAGAAATTCAACAATTTTATAGCCAAGTTTCCAAGCCTCCTCATTCTCTCCATGATGAGTGCCAATTAAGGCTTTTAAAGCTTCGGCAAGTCCAATAAATCCAATGGACAATGTCCCCTGCAGGAGCACTTCTTCGAGTGTATCTTCTCTCCCTAGTTCCTCACTTCCCCGCCATATCCGCTGAGAATATAAAAAGGCAAAATCTTGTGCGCTTTTCTTTCTCTGATATAAGAATCGCTCGTATAATTGTTGAATGACAATATCACAATAATAATCCAATTTATTAAAAAATTGTTCCTCATTATTACTTGTTAATGCTATTTTTACAAGGTTTATACTTGTAAAGGAAAGGTTTCCCCGTCCAATGCTATTTTCCTCCCCATGGCGATTTGCCATTACCCTTGTACGGCAGCCCATATAGGAAATTTCACTTTCTGGCGTTCCATCGTAATATTTAAGATTAAAGGGAGCATCAATAAAACTAAAATTCGGAAAAAGACGCTTGGCTGTTGTTTCTAATGCTAATTGATACAGATCATAATTAGGTTCATCAGGATCAAAGTTTATTCCTTTTTTCACCTTAAATATTTGAATAGGAAATATCGGAGTTTCTCCTTTTCCCAGCCCACTTTGTGTAGCTAATAGAATATTCTTAGTAATCATCCTGCCCTCTTTTGACGTATCAGTTCCATAATTGATTGAAATAAATGGAACTTGCGAACCTCCTCGTGAATGCATGGAATTACTATTATGAATAAATGCCTCACATGCCTGGTATACATCTTGATCAGTTTCCTTCCAAGCAATTTTTTCTTTTTCTTCGGTTGTGTAAGTTGTTTCATACCCATTAATTCGGCTTAAATGCTTTTCAAATGTTAACTTTACATAAGGAGCCAAATCATAATCAAACATCGGATAAGCTTGTCCGCCATGCTGCATATTTTGATTTGCCTGTAAAATAATTGATGCAAGAGCTAATGCACTTTTAATATTTTGCGGCTGCCTCATAAAGCCATGCCCTGTATTAAAACCGGTAGAAAGAAGCTTACCTAGAGGGATTTGACAGCAAGTTGTCGTACCCATTGGCATGTAATCCATGTCATGAATATGAATATAATTTTCCAATACAGAATTTTTTATCGACTCCGACAGTTGATGCTCTATTGCATAGAATTTGGCGGATTCACTTCCAAATTTATTCATTTGACCCATTGGAGATCTTCCGTCCATATTTGCATTCTCATTCATAATTTCTTGATCTGAAGCATTTGTTATTTCCTCAAAACTCTTAATTAACCCCCATGTACTTTTGTTCACCTTGTAGCTTAATTGTCCCATTGTAACTCCCCCATTACTTCATTTTCCAAAAATTCAATTACGTGGTTTGCTTTTTAACCTCCTTACTTTTTCTAAACCATGATGTATCCAAGGATAATAAGAGAATAAAAAAACCACTTCTCTTTAGAGAAATGGCTGACATCACGTTGACACACTTGCAGAAAAATTCTACAAATCTACCATCGTTCCATCCTCCCAGCTCCCGAAGAAGATAACACGGTATAAATAAGGCAGGTCTCCTGACTCATGCTTCATTTTTTTCAAACACCTTCCCATCAAAAACGACAGTGGTTCTTGTTTGAATCATCAGCATTTACAGTTGCGGGTACAGTTCTGGTTTCACACCAGATTCCCTTTTCAGCCCTTGAAAGAGCACCTCATTTATCTGGTTAACACTATATATAGTGTATTTACCATAAAACAAATACAACATATCGTATTTGCATCTTAATTATATTGAACTGACTTTATTTTGACAATAGTTATCTTAATCGTAAGTAAAAAAAAGAAGAGTAAAATCAGCACCATACCAATTTCACTCTTCTCGTTATCACTTATTCTCATATAAATGATTTCTTAATATTTTCTGCACTCTCTGCTGTTTGTTGGATATATTCTGCGATTAATCGATTATCTGCTGTGATTGTTTCAATTGATGCATTTACTTGCTGCAAGCTTGCTGTTGCTTCCTCAATAATTGCAGCAAAATCATTTGTAGATGATTCAACTTTTTCACTATTTCTTCCCACTTTTTTAGACAGAGTGTCAAATTCCTGAAACTTTTTATTTACTTTTTTCAGCATTGAATGAAGTTCAGAGAATTTTTTTTCCACTTCGTTAGATGATTCGACACTTTGGTTCAAATTCACACTGCTGTCTTTCATATTTCCTTGGGCTAATTCATTTGTTTTGTTAACCTCTACGAGATTTTCAGTAATTTTAATTGTGATTACTTTCGTTGTATCAGCTAATTTTCTAATCTCTTCTGCTACAACAGAAAATCCTTTCCCTGCTTCACCTGCTCGCGCAGCCTCAATTGAAGCATTTAATGCCAATAAATTTGTTTGCTCTGTAATTTGCTGAATTTGTTGTGCAAATTGATTTGTTTCTTCAATTTTTTGAGTTAATGTCCTAAAGTTTTTATTAAGCTCCTTAATAACCATTTGTAAGTTATCCATCTCATTCATTAGATGCTTTGCTTTCAATTGACCTTCCTCAGCAGCAATACTAGATTGAACAGATTCTTCAATAAGTTCCTTAGTTGACTGATTCATATCATTCAAAACCACTAAATTATTATGTGCATTGGTAGCAATGCCTGAGATTTGTTCACTCTGAACCTGGCTGCCTGCTGAAACTTCACTTATGGCAATTCTCATTTCATCTTGTGAAGATACACTAAATTGAATTTTTTCATTCACCTTACTTAAACTGTCTACAATGGTAAACAGCTCTTTTTCAAGCTTAACTTTTTGTTCTTCCTTTGCTCTTGAATTTGCTTCTTCTTGATCCATATATTCTTGGAGCATTTTGTATTGCTTATCATTCAAATGAATTAAAACGCTTAAAAGGACCGTTGATAGCAAATATATTAGGAAAAACGATGCAAATTCCTCTTTCAAGTAAGCGTATGTTGCTACTGGAAAAAAACTATTATAGGAAAGGATGATTAAACCAAAAACAATACCGATTCCAAAGATTTTTTTATTAAAGGGAACTGCAGCAAAAATAGTAAAGAAAAATACACTAATAACACCAGCTAGATTGCCCCCCGTTATTAAAGTCGTAATCAACATACATGTATTCATTCCTATGACAATTACATAGGGAAATAAATACTCTCTCTTACTTTTATTCGTCATAAAATAAACAATAGGATAGATAATTACTTGTACTAGGTTTAGCATAGTCATTATAGATTTCGGGTCTAATGCGAACATACTGATTAACCCAATGACCGTTGATATCAAGTATATTGTTAGCATTAGTTTGTTTTTACTTTTCAAATCCATTAGCTTTAATTGTTCGATTGCATTCATTTTGTTCCCCCGCTAGAATAATAATTACTTTTTAATATTATCGGCTATGTTAGGTATTTTTCGATAAAAATAATAAAAGCTGGAACAATTTATTTTCCTAGTGGATCTCTTTAAAACATTAGAATTTAATTGAACTTCATTTAGCTAACAAGTATCACTAATTTCCTTATATTCTTATTTGCCTCCATATGATAATGTGCCTGTTGGATATCTGCAAATGGGAATATTTGATCTATTATAGGTCTAATCTTATTCTGCTTAAATAAAGGGATTGCCCTTTTTTCACTTTAAATGCAGAAATAATGCATTAAATAGGTAATCTTTTTTTCCTTATTTCCATAAATAATCCTACCTATGTATAAAATAAATATCCCCTTAAATACTAATAACAGCTTCCAAGAATCAATGAAATTAATCTAAAGGAGGATACAGCCAATGGATAAGGATATGAATTATGGCAGTGATTATAAATACATTCCCGCCACTTCCATAGGGAGTGGAATGACTATTCAGGTCTTGCCTGACTTGTTTTGCCACACTGTACAAATTGTCAATATTATATTAGCAGGGGATCCTAATACAAAAGATTTTATTCTAGTTGATGCTGGAATGCCCCATTCAGCAAATGAGATCATCTCCGTTGTTGAAGAATACTATGGCGCAAATAGCCACCCGAAAGCAATCATCTTGACACATGGGCATTTTGATCATGTAGGTGCAATTATTGAATTGGTTAAGCATTGGGAAATACCTGTTTATGCTCATGAATTAGAGCTGCCTTATTTAACTGGACAGAAGAGTTATCCTGAACCTGACCCAACAGTTGAAGGAGGCTTGATAGCAAAAATGTCTCCACTGTTTCCAAATGAACCAATTAACCTAGACAATCATGTGGAAAAGCTTCCTGCAGATGGGACGATTCCATATTTGCCTGATTTTTGCTGGATTCATACTCCCGGACATTCTCCTGGACACATTTCTTTATTCAGGGAATCAGACAATACATTGATTGTTGGAGACGCATTTGTAACCGTCAAACAAGATTCACTATATAAAGTAATTACCCAAAAACAAGAGATAAACGGACCTCCCAGATATTTTACAACTGATTGGGAAGCTGCTAAAGAATCGGTAATCAAATTAGCATCTTTAAGCCCATCTGTTGCAATTACAGGGCATGGATTGCCAATGTCAGGTGAACTATTAACAAAAAGCCTTGAAAAACTTGTTCATGACTTTGATCAAATTGCAGTACCTGACTTTGGGAAATATGTTGATAAAAACCTGCATTAGATCAACAGTTTACCACATCCTAATTTAAACAAATCTCTAAATAGGTTGTCTAAAGTTGGAGTTTAGCTTATAATCATAAAAGTACATATATAGTATTTACACGATCACAATACTACAATATACAGTGATTAACCTATAAATACGGTGTCTAGTAAGACTTAATAGGGAATCTGGTGCAATTCCAGAGCTGTTCCCGCAACTGTAAGTGCTGACGAAATAAGTGATCCACTGTCCATTAGGATGGGAAGGACTTAAAGTAGGTGCAAAGCACGAGTCAGGAGACCTGCCATATTTATAACGTGTTATCTTCTTCGGGAGCTGGGAAGATAGAACGAGGGTATTTTGATAGACCTTTTTTGTCTATGATCTTATCAACGTTTGTTAAACCCATCCTCTTTATTGAGTGATGGGTTTTTATTTTCCCCCTATTCCAAGAATCGAATGAAAGTAATGAAAGGGGAATTTATATTATGAAAACAATGCTTCAAAATGAATTAAATTCTGTTTTGGATGCTTTAGAAAGAGCAGCTACTATTTACAATATTGACATCCGGGAGATAAAACAGAAAATATTGGAGAATGATCAGACTTTTTCTGAAGCGAATGAACAGGTACTCCATTATTCCTTGAACAAGATCTCAATGGAACAGCCCAATTGGACCTTTCTTGCTGCCGGGTTATATTTAAATGATCTTTATTCAAAAGCAGCTGTTAACAGAGGTTATCACAAGGAACAAAAGTATGGACCTTTCTATGAACTTATTAAAGAACTCACAAATATAGGAATTTATTCAGATGATTTATTAAATTTATATACTAAGGAAGAGATCGCTGAAATTGAAAATGCAATTGATCCGGAAAAGGATTATTTATTTAATTATGTTGGCTTATTCCTGCTCGCCGACCGCTATCTAGCGAAAGACTATGAAAAAAATGTCTTTGAATTGCCACAGGAACGATTTATGATCATCGCGATGACTTTAATGAAGCATGAAAGTAAATCTAATCGACTTTCTCTTGTTAAAGAGGCCTACTGGGCATTAAGCAATCTTTATATGACGGTTGCCACTCCAACTCTTGCTAATGCAGGGAAAAGTTATGGTCAACTATCCTCTTGCTTTATTGACACAGTTGAAGATTCTTTGGATAGTATCTATTTAAATAATTGGGATATTGCTAGATTAAGCAAAGACGGTGGAGGAATCGGTATTTATTATGGAAAGGTGCGTGCTTTAGGTTCAGATATTAAGAGATTTAAAGGGAACTCCTCAGGTGTCATTCCATGGATTCGACTAATCAACGATACAGCAGTCAGCGTAGATCAATTGGGACAAAGGCAAGGAGCTGTAGCTATTTATCTAGATATATTCCATAAAGACATTATGAATGGATTCTTAGATTTAAAGACGAATAACGGGGATGAGCGACGGAAAGCTCATGATATTTTTACAGGTGTAGCCATTCCTGATTTATTCATGAAAAAATTAGAGAAAGTTGATGAAACAGGAAGAAGCATTGGTGAATGGCATACCTTCTGTCCACACCAAGTAAAGCAAATCATGGGCTGGAAAGATGAAGTTGGGAATCCATTAGGGCTAGAAGACTATTACGATGAGACAGATATTAAATATTTTACTCAAAAATATGAAGAAGCTGTTAATCACCCTCTACTTCCAAGAAGAACATACCGGGCGATGGATATTATGGCTCGAATTATGGTATCTCAGCTAGAATCAGGTACTCCATATATGTTCTATAGAGATGAGGTAAATCGTCAAAATCCAAATAAGCATGTGAAAGGTAGAGGACACACTTCTATTTATTGCAGTAATCTCTGTACTGAAATTATGCAAAATATGTCTGCAACAGTGATTCAGAAAGAATTTCAAGACGATGATGGCAATATTGTCATAGTTAGAAAACCAGGAGACTTTGTAGTTTGTAATTTATCATCTATCCATCTTCCTAATGCAATACAATCGAATGTGTTAGAACGACTCATCCGAATTCAAATGCGAATGCTCGATAATACGATTGATATTAACAATATTTCAGTTGGACAAGCCAAATGGACAAACGAAAGGTATCGAGCTGTTGGACTAGGAACGTTTGGATGGCATCACTTACTTGCACTCAAGGAAATTCATTGGGAATCTGAAGCAGCCGTTGAATTTGCAGATGCTTTGTACGAAGAAATCAGTTATCACACTATTCATTCTTCAATGGAGCTTGCAAAGGAAAAAGGATCCTATCGAATGTTTTCTGGATCTGAATGGCAAACTGGCGCTTACTTTGAACGAAAAGGCTACACTTCCGAGCGCTGGACTATGCTGCAGAAGGATATTCAAACATTTGGAGTTCGGAATGGATGGATGCTTGCTGTTGCGCCTAATTCGTCTACAGCAAAAATTGGCGGATCAACTGATGGAATTGATCCACTATATGCGATTGAATATGCAGAGGAAAAGAAAAACTTTAAATTTAAAGTGACTGCTCCTGATTTAAATCACCATACTTACAATTATTACCGTCGTGTTCGCCATGAATTAAGCCAATTATGGAGTATTAAGCACAATGCTGCACGTCAACGACATATTGATCAATCCATTAGCTTTAATCTCTATGTTCGCCATGATATAAAAGCGCGGGAATTATTGCAGCTTCATTTGGAAGCATGGAAGCATGGATTGAAAACGACATATTATGTACGCAGTACTTCACAAACAGAAATTGATGAATGTGAAGCTTGTCATAGCTAAATCTTGAGGAGGATGTAGTCAAATGAGCACCAAACAAGCCCTTACTAAAATAAAACTGCTTAATCCAGAGTATCCAAATAAAGCAACTCGGATCATTAATGGTCATTCTTCCGGAATTTTAAATTGGAACGACATTAAATATCCGCAAATGTACCGAATGTATCAAACATTATTATCAAATTTTTGGAAAGCCCAAGAAATTAATATGCAGGATGATATTAAACAATGGGATTTATTAAGTACAACTGAGCAAGATGTATTTTTAAGAATCAATACACAGCTGGCTTCTCTCGATAGCTTACAAACACCTACAATGACACAAGTGATGGATTATGTAACCGACCCAAGCTTTAAGGCTATTTTTGCAGTTATATCACAGCAAGAAGCTGTTCATAATGAATCTTATTCCTATATTTTGAGCTCACTTGTTCCACTAAGTGAACAAAACGCTCGGTTCGATCAAGCAAAGGATGATCCCATCGTTCGAAAACGGAATGAGCTTATTTTGGATGCATACGAAAAATTTCGAAACGAGCCAACTCCACAACATTTATTTGAGCTCTGTATTAACTCAATAAATCTTGAAGGAATTTACTTTTACGCTGGATTTGCTTTCTTCTACCACTTAGCACGTCAGCAAAAAATGTTAAAAACGAGCACAATGATAAGCTATATCCAACGCGATGAGATGCAGCACGCCTATTTCATTTCACAATTTGTTCGGATTTTATTAACTGAAATGCCAGAATTAAATACAGAGAGTAATATTGAATTTGTTTATGATACCATCCATAAAGCAGTTCAGCTTGAAAAAGAATGGGCACATTATATATTAAAAGACATTAAAGGAATTAACATTGAAGAATTTGAAGGCTATGTTGAGTACTTAGCAAACAAGAGGCTTCGCCAACTAGGACTTGAAAATCTCTATGAAGATCGAGAAAATCCAATGCCATGGATTCATGTATTCAGTGATGAAATGATGAACGAAACGAAGTCCGATTTCTTCGAACAGAAGTCACGAACATATACCAAAGTCTCCCAAGACAATGGCTTTGATGAGTTATGAGAATTGGTATTGTTTATACATCTGTTTCCGGCAATACAGAAGAATTAGCACGATTACTACATGAACTATTAATTGAACAGAAATATAGATCTCAACTAATGAACATAACTGACTTCCCGGTTCACGAGTTAGCTGAATACGATGCAATCGCAATTGGCACTTATACATGGGGAGACGGAGAAATCCCCATAGAAATGGAGCCTATATATAATGAGTTTAAAGGTTTAAGAGATAAAAAAATGGTTACAGCTATCTTTGGTACGGGTGACCGATTTTACCCCCACTACTGCGGAGCTGTCGATACGTTTAAAAATGCATTAAAAACAAATACGAATTTAGCTGTAACCTTAAAGGTTGAATTATTGCCGCAAAAACAAGACTTATCCAAGTGTAAAAAGTTTGTTGAGTTGTTTACTGAACGGATACAAACAAGTTTGCAATAGGCTATAGGTTAACATTTAGACACCGTTATATGACGGTGTTTTTTTTCGATCTGGCCTTTTTTCAATTGAAGATTTACAACTCAAAAGGAATATTATTCATACGATAGTGCAACCTTAAATAAAGTTCACTTAGAAAAGAATTGTATTCAGAGGTGCGTAAAGATTGCTGTCAAAAAGAAATAATTATATAGAGAAATTACTAATTATCTTGTCATTACTTGCATTGACTATCTTCATCTCCCCCTTATTTATATTAGGAGACAATGCTCACATACGCGTCCATGATAATTTGGATTCCAATCTTGCATGGTATAAAGTCCTAGCTGAAAGCGGTCAAATTACCGGACCTGCAAACGCTGTTATTCCTCAAATAATTAACGGGAATTTGTCACGGAATGCCTTTGGTACTGAATATAGCCTGATTGTCTGGCTTTATGTACTATTCCCAACCATGATTGCCTACGCAATAAGCCAAACAATAACAAGATTTACGGCATTTTTGGGCATGTATTTACTTTTGAAAACACACTTCCTTGAAGATAAGGAATGGATAGCCTTCAATATTGGCATCTCACTAGCTTTTGCATTTACTCCTTTTTGGCCTTCAGGGATGTTAAGTACACTTGGTATGCCACTCGCATTATGGGCTTTCTTGAATATACGGAATGGGGAAAGATTGTGGAAGAACTATCTCGTTTTAACCGTTCTCCCATTCTATTCTAGTATTGTACTTGGTTTTTTCTTTTTTCTTAGTGCTATGGGGATATTCTGGCTTTCAGACTTGATTAGAGGAAAAGGGTGGAATTTTCGCTTTCTTTTATCGATCGCTTATATGACTGTCATGTTTTTACTAGTTGAATATCGGCTCGTATATTCCTTATTATTTGATGATGACCCAAACAGTCGGGATGAATATTTTCATGCTAGATTATCAGCTACCCACGCACTCCGCCTTACTTTTAAGAATTTTATTTATGGTCACCATCATGCTGCAACTGTACATACTTTTATCATATTGCCAGCGATGCTTATTGCTTTAGCAATCGTTTTTATGAAAAAAAAGTGGAGAATGGAAAAAGTATTTGTATTTTTATTTTTGCTAAACATTGTTTTATCTGCTTGGTATGCATTTTGGTTTTACAAAGGGTGGCTTCCGCTTACTCAACGTTTCCACTTTCTTGACACATTTAACTTTGCGAGGTATCACTTTTTAAGACCTCTTATTGTATATTTGTTGTTTGCATTGTCATTAAAAATCATCTGTTCTTATTTGAAAAACTGGAAAAGAATCGGGCTTATCCTTGTCCTTGCACAGATTTTAGTTGTTTCATTTGCCAATGAAGAGTTTTTGTTTCGTAATAAGCCTACAGTTAAGCAATTTTATGCGGAAGAACAATTCAATAATATTAAGGATTTTATCGGCATTCCTCAAGAGGATTATCGAGTGGCCAGTATCGGCATTCATCCTGCAATCGCACAGTACAATGGGTTCTACACGCTTGATACATATAATAACTTTTATCCTTTAAGCTATAAATATCAGTTCAGGAAAATAATTGAAAAAGAACTTGCCAAAAACAAAACTATTCGGACATACTTTGATGAATGGGGCGGTCGCTGTTATATCTTTACGGCCGAACTTGGGAAGCATTATATGTTTAAAAAAAAGACAAAAAAAAGGCTGAAAAAACTGGAGCTTAATATAGAGCCCTTTAAAGAAATGGGTGGGAGATACATATTTTCAGCGGTTCCAATTGATAACGCTTCAGAAAATAGCCTAGTGCTAGAAAAAACGTTTGAATCAAAAAGCTCTGCCTGGAAAATCTACCTTTATAAAGCAATATAGAGGATAGGAGAATGCCACATGAAAAATCCAGTACTTACTATTGTCGTCCCCTGCTATAACGAGGAGGATGTTCTTCCAAAAACGATTTTGCAGCTAAGCAGTTTTCTTAGAGAGATAAAGGAAGAAGGACTCATTTCAAATAAAAGCAAAATATTATTTGTGGATGATGGAAGTAAGGATGAAACTTGGAAGATTATTTACAAAAAAAGCTTACATGACGAGAATATCCGTGGATTAAAACTTTCAAGAAATGTGGGGCATCAGAATGCTCTTCTCGCTGGTTTAGCAGCTGCTAGAGAGGCATCTGATTGTGTGATTTCCATTGATGCAGATCTTCAGGATGATATTACTGTCATTCGGGAATTTATCGTTAAATTTCAAGAAGGCTGTGAAATTGTTTATGGCGTAAGGAGAAAACGAGATAGCGATACTTTTTTCAAAAGAAGCACAGCACAGGGCTTTTACATGCTAATGAAAAAAATGGGTGTGAATCTTGTTTATAACCACGCAGATTTCCGTTTAATGAGCAAACGTGCGTTACATGAGCTCCAACATTTTGAGGAAGTTAATATGTTTCTGCGAGGTATTGTTCCCCTTATCGGCTTTAAGTCAACTAATGTGTACTACGACCGAAAGGAACGGCTGGCCGGTGAGACAAAATATCCATTTAAAAAAATGCTTGCCTTCTCATTTGAAGGAATTACATCTTTTTCTGTTACCCCTATTCGCTTCGTCATGTTAGCTGGTGTTTTATCTTTCTTTATTAGTCTTTTATTCGGTGCTTATTTTCTCGGCTTAAAGTTTTTTGGGAAGACAGAAATAGGCTGGACATCTTTAATTATTTCCATATGGCTTATTGGTGGACTTCAGCTTATTGCCATTGGACTAGTTGGGGAATATATCGGAAAAATATATAAAGAATCCAAGAGAAGACCGAAATATATCATCGACATTGATACATTTAATATGCCGATGCCCCGCCATATTATAAATGATGGAGGGAATGAAAATGAGTTCTATCGCACTGATCTTGGAAAGCTGCCTGAAACGAACTAATTCCTTTATCCGTTTTTTTATCGTGGGGGTCATTAATACACTGACTGGTCTTAGTACGATGTTTCTGCTCTTAAATATTGCAGAACTTTCCTATTGGTTTTCTACTTTTATTGGGAATAGTATTGGAGCGATTGTCAGTTATAGTTTAAATCGGACTTTTACTTTTCAATCTAAAGTTACGATCAAAAAAAGTGTCCCCCGCTTCATCGCAGTCATTCTTTTTTGTTACTTATTTTCATATAAAGTAAGTGAAATGGCAGCTGGTATGATTATAGGTAAATTTCCCCTTATCAGGCTTACTGGCGAAAATTCAGCTATAATAATTGGAACTGCAGTCTATATGATCACGAATTACTTCGGGCAAAGGCTTTATGTTTTTAGAAAATAATAGAAAATTTCAGTATTACTTACTCACATCATCATCCTTCCTGAAATATAATCAAAAAGGACGAAATCTTCTAGAGATCGTCCTTTAAAACAGAAATATTATTTAACGGCTCCTTAAGAATTATCTTCGTTATCCCTTTCTCTTTCAAGATATTCAGCAGTGTATGGGTCTTTTTCATAGGCAGGTAAATCCCCATAAGATGTCATAATATCTTCTTCATCTAACCGATCCTCTAGCTCCTCATGCTGGGCATTTCGGTAAACTGTAATATTTTTTCCTTCAATATCGACACCAACGAAATTTTCAAAATCCTCAACATACCCTACATTTTCTCCTGAATCTGTATATATTTCATTGTAATCGTCTGGCGGATCAGACATATCAGATGGCGATTCGCTTGTTCCCCATTTTGCCACCTCTTGCCATGAATCCTCTGCATCAAAGGCAACATTTTCATCTCCGTCCTCATCTTTGAAAAACTTTTTAAAAGGCGGCCCGATAATTTCTTCTTCAACAGGGCGTTTGTGAGATGTGCGTTGATCCTGTGAATGTTCTATGCAGAAAGTAGTTGTAGGTAATGCGTCCAATCGTTCAGACTGGATATCCTTCGAACAAACTTCACATTTTCCATAGGTCCCATTTTGTATGGCTATTAAAGCTTTGTCGATGTTCTTCAACTCATCTTCTAAATGTTCATTTAAGGCGATATCTTTTTCTCTTTCAAATAGCTCTGTCCCAGCATCTCCCGGGTGATTGTCATAATTTGAAAGTTCGCCCATTGATTCCTTCCAAAATGATTCCTTTAAACCAAAATGCTCATTTTGCTTGAACCTACTCTGAATTTCCTGTTTTAAATGGTTTAGTCTTTCCTTAAACTGGGATAATTCCTGATTTGAAAGCATACTTAAACAGTCCCTTCATTTACTCTTAACCATTAAGTATAAGCTTCCCTTGTTTTGAAACTCTTATAACAAGATAATCTTCTCTTGATAAATGATTCATTTCGATCTGCCTTGCCTGATCCCTTATCATATGTACATATACGCACAGGTTTTCTTTTCAAATATATGTAATGTATAAGTCTTATTTTCTTAACCCAACCTCACTTGATGTACTCTGTAATGTTTAGTTTCCTAACATTCCATCAATAATTAATTACTTTTAACACCATAAAGGATACATGCAACTCCTCCAAATATCCAAATAAGTTTTATAAAAGAAACCTTCTCAGATAATCCAACAAGGCCGATCGTTGTTGTGATCATCAATATAATGGGTCCAACTAAAGCTAGAGAACTATTAACAAAAAGCGCCTTTTCAATATCATTAATTCTTAAAATCAATATGGCAACAAAGATTTCGATGCTGCCCGAAAGAATTCGTAATAATGCCATGCCCATAATTGCCTTTTCAAAAATTTGAAACATAATAATCCTCCCAAACGATTTCTTCCACTAATATATGCACCATCGTCTTGGAGAAGGACAAGTTATTTTAATGAAGAATACTTTTTCCGTTAACCGAAGGATATACACCCATTTTACATCTTCTAAAATACTAGGTTGATGCTATGAACTGAATTATTCAGATGAGGTGGTTATCTTTGTTTTATCATATTAAAGAATTGCTATATCAAGCAAAAACTGAAAGACCAACAAAAAAGAACACCTGAAGAATGAAAATCCTTCAAGTGTATCCCGTTTGGCAATTATTTATCTTCTTTCCTATTTTTAATTTCTGCCCTTTTCGGTGTCAGCTCCTCTGAAGCCTCTGTTTGAAAACGTAAATTTCCAGAATAATTTTGAGATGTCTGAGAATTATTAATCACATTATTTGAAATATATTTATGGTAAAAAAACTCAAAAAGTGCGACCCCTAATGATGAAATTAAGGACATTGAGAACAAATTCCCGCCATTCGGTAGAACACTGCTCATTAGCCAAATGACCATCAATGCAAGCCCAAAGTCAGCAACTGATGCTACTAAGTTATTTGTCCTCGGCAGGATGAGCATATCACCAATTATATAAGCTACCATCCCCAAAACTAAGGTGATGAACAATACATTTCCAAAACTCATCCCAAACATCATGCCAAGTATTAAATATAAAAGGACAAGGCTTGCAATACCTTTTACGGCAAATGCTATTACATGTTTCATCTTTTCATCTCCTTTAAACAATATTTTGGATCATAAATTTAATCTTATTCAATAATCAAGTATATTGTCATGTGGATAAAATGGAGCATTTCTATGAATACTAGCAAAGAAAAGGATTATTGTTCCTGGGGGTGAAAAGAATGAATGAACTAACGACTAAAGAACTTTCATATATAGAGGATGAGATCCGCGCTGAGGAAATTACTGCCAAAACAATGAATTGGTGTGCATCTCTGTGTGAGGACCAAGAACTAAGAAAAATTCTTGAACAACTAGCAGAAAGTCATCAATTAAAAATCGCCGGACTTTCACAATATTTTAATCGTTCGAAAATGATCCAATAACGAGGAAAGGAGACATACAAATGCCAAATAATATGGAGGGGCGTGGCTTAACAGATCGAGAAACGCTGCAGCTTTGCCTGGAATTAGAGAAAGGAAGATGCAGAAGTGTAAGTAATGCTATATTAGAATCGAGCCATAAGGATTTGCGTGAAATATACCAGCAGTGCTTTGATAATGCAAATACCAATCAATACAGGCTCTATGAAATAATGAATGAAAAAGGCTGGTATAAAACTGAAAAAGCCTCTATTGAAGAAATACACAAGGTGCAAGAATTTATGCAAAATAATTTACACCCTGACAACCAGTTTTAATGGAAAAACCCCTTGAAAAAAGAAGTATTCCCCTTCTTTTCAAGGGGTTTTTCCAAGACTGTGTTACCAACTTTCTTTTATTACTCCAGGAATTTCCCCCTTTATAAGTAAGCTTCCGAAGCAAAAACGGCAAAGCTGAAATTTCCGTAAAATGATGTATGTATATCCTGATTCTGCAGCGGTAAGCAACAATTGTGCATTTTTGAAAGGAGCACAATATGCAAGTTCTGTATGCGTTTGAAGTAATTTCGATTAAATCCAATTTCCTATTTTGCAATTCCTCAGCCCAAGCAGATAATTTATTAATCCAGCTTAAAGTTGAAAATCTTCTTCAAATTAAAAATCAAACTTTAATCGAATTATTTTTTCATGATTGGATAAACTAATTTTTAATTCTTGTTTTTATAGGGAATGATATATAAAATGACCTTCTTCTTAATTTTCTTTTGTTTTATTTTTATATTTGTGCTATATCTGATTCCCAAAAACATAACGAAGTCTGAACAATACACAATCGCATTATTTTCAATTCTCTTAGGCTTGATGGTAGATGTAGTTTTTGACATTAAGTATCATCTGTATGGCTATATTTATCCTGGTGTCCAATACTTAGGCTTCTTGCCGATTTTAATTTTCTTTCCGGTTGCAGGTATTGTATTCATAAATTTCTATCCGAATAGAAAACCATTAATGAGTAAGTTACTTTACATTATTGGGTGGACTATTTTTAGTTTGGTTTTCGAATACATCTCTTTAGTGGCTGGTTATTTTTATTACAACGGTTGGAAATACCTGTATTCAGCTTTCTCATACCCATTTCTATTGTGGCTTCAATTATTGCACTTCAAATTTCTTAAATCTTTAAATAAAAATAGGAATTCTTAATAGTTTTTTACCTTTTTACTCTTTTGCATATACAAATCAAAATTGGGTACTTTAATCCATGCCAAGCAAGGCCCTCCGAAGAACGAGAACTCAAAAGATTCAGGTTTTGCTCGGCATCATATTCATTTATCTGTATTTCTTTATTAAATATTGGGAACTCTAAAATAATGAGCTATATTCTATATTCCTATATTTAGCTCTACAGGGCAAGATCCAAAAAAATCCTAACATATTCAACCTTCAACGCATGCTTGCCCTGTAAACAAATGTTTTAATAGTACAAGCATAAAATTGTAAAGACAATGTCCCAGAACCTTCCACATGAATACAGTATTAAAGAGTATTTTTAGGAGGTAGGTAAATGGAACACAATAATGCACGCCCTCAGCGAAAACATCTGTTTGAAACAATGCTATTGCAATTACCGAAACTGCAACACCATCACTAAGAAAGGTATTAACTCAACAGCTTCTACGAGCTATTGACACTCATGCTAATGTTTATAAATACATGTATGATAAGGGTTTTTATCCTTCATATAATCTAAATAAATTACTTAAAAACGATGTAAATATAGCTAATAAAGCATTGTCTGAACCAATTTAAGTTTTCAGCCTATATAGATAACAATTCACGATAGTATTTTTCTAATCGACTTCTGAGCCTAAAAAGGCTCTTTTTATTATACATAATTACTCTTTTGTTATGTTAAATCTTGGAACTGTGCATTTTTGTTAATAATTGCACTTAACTTTTTTATCAAAATTATTAATATCAGTCTATTTATTCTTCTAGCTTTTTTATCACGAATATCATTAATAAAACAAACAAAAGGAAAAATATTCAAAAATCATTTGGCAGCATTCCGTTCTAATAGTGCTTATTCTCTTATAAGTTTTAACATTAGCTTTATTAAACTTTTCTTATTCATTCGCTCTAACTCTTTCAAGATTTGTACTATTGTTATTGGTTTATTCTTTTAAGAGGTATTCTACAAAGCCGTCACAACCTTAATTTTTTTATCTGCAATTGCAATTGCCTCGTTCTTAATTTAAGCTATCCCTTAAAATCATCGACCGACGCCTCTTCACCTAAATATAAACTGGTAATTGCTAATATAAATTGCACAAAAATAAAAAAGAGCAGACCTTCTAAAACAAGGTCTGCTTCTTCTATTCTCCTAAATCAACATTATGATACACTTGTTGAACATCTTCTAAATCTTCTAGTGCATCAATCATTTTTTCGAACTTTGCCTGTGCATCCTCTGAAAGAGTTACGTCATTTTGTGCAAGCATGGTTTGTTCAGCAACTGTAAATTCCGTAGTACCTGCATTCTTAAACGCTTCTTGCACCGCATGGAATTGATCAGGATCTGCGTAAACGATCACAGATTCATCTTCTTCGATAATATCACGAACGTCAACATCTGCTTCCATTAGGATTTCAAGCACTTCATCTGCCGTTTTTCCCTCTAATCCAATGACAGCTGTCGCATCAAACATATAGGCAACCGATCCACTCACGCCCATATTCCCGCCATTCTTACCAAAGGCAGCGCGTACATCTGCAGCTGTACGATTGACGTTATTTGTCAAAGCATCTACAATGACCATTGATCCATTTGGTCCGAAGCCTTCATAGCGAAGCTCGTCATAGTTTTCATCTGAACCGCCTTTAGCTTTTTCTATTGCACGGTCAATAATATGTTTAGGTACATTGTATGTTTTTGCACGTTCTAATGTAAACTTTAATGCCTGATTTGCTTCTGGATCTGGCTCACCTTGTCTTGCAACAACATAAATTTCACGGCCAAATTTTGCATAAATCCGACTTGTATTTGCGTCTTTTGCCGCTTTTTTTTCTTTAATATTATTCCATTTACGACCCATAATGAACACTCACTTTCGAGATTGAATCAAAAATCAAATATGAATTGGTCGCTTCAAAAAAACCAAATCATATTTTAATAAAATTAACCTTGGTATCTATCACTAAATTATTTTATACCTATTTGATTCATTTGTTAAGTTATATATTCAAAAAAAAGAGCTGCATTTGCAACTCCTTTTTTCTTCCTTATTGCCCTTGGGCCCCATTTGAAGTAACTCTTCGAACATGGTCATCTTCAAAGTTGTTTTTTCGAAGGGCTTCAACTTTGTCGTCTAATAATTTCTTTTGATCGACTTCTGCAGAAGGTGTTTGTTAATTTTTTGACACTTCGTTCCCCCCTTTTTAACTTTGTGTACCTTCTTATTGTGCTTATTCTTTATAAAAATAATCATAAGATCGGTTAATTGGCATCACATATATTTGATTGATATAAGCAAGCTAATTTAAAGGAGGTGCCCGAATGTCAGAACCGAGACAACCAGGTAATCAGAGTCTTCCCGATTTTAATGAATTAAATGATCGGATTATTGCTAAACGAAGAACAACTGGACCGATGTTAGAAATAAAAACCAATTTAGATCCAAAGGATTCAACTATTGATAATCCTTATCTTCAAAACAAAAACAATACCGATTTAAAAACATTTAGAGCTTTCTTTGAGGAATAAAAACTTTCAAAAATATGACTTGATAAAGGAAAAATCCTCATAAGCATTTGAGGATTTTCCTATTATTATTATTATTATTGAGATAATTGCCCTCTTCCATTAAATGGTTTCCCTTTTTGAACAGCAGACCCCATTTTTTCCTGATAATACATCCAAACAACGATAATTAAACTAGCAAGTGCTACTTGAGACAACGCCATAAACCCTATTGCATAATGGCCAGTCAAATTAAATAAGAATGAGAGCATGAGCGGTGGAAAGAATCCTCCTAAGCCTCCCATTGCTGAAACAATCCCATTAACAATTCCGCCTTGCTTTGAGAAATACATCGGTACCAGCTTGAAAATAGTTCCATTGCCAATACCCGCACAGAAGGCAATTGTTAAACAGCCGATAGAATAAAATGTCAATGTTGGATTAAATGCTAATAAGATTCCTGATAAGGTTAGACCTGCAAAAACGATCATTAAAATCTTAAATGAATTAAATTTATCACCAAGCCATCCGCCTAATGGACGGACAAACGTTGCGATTGCAATAAATCCTGCTGTTCTTAAACCTGCATCAACTTTATCCAGCTCAAAATTTGCTACGAGGAAGTTTGGCAGATAAATTGTAAATGCAACAAATGCACCAAATGTTAAGAAATAGAACAAACTTAAACACCATAGCTTTTCATTTTTGTAAACACTTTTGATTTGATCCTTTAATGGAGTGACTACTTTTGGTTCATTTTTATCACCTAAGAAAAAGTTCACTACCGCCACAACTAATACAATGATTAAGAATAGCTGAACAGTTGTCTGCCATCCAAATTGAGTGGCAATGACCGGTGCTGAGAATGTAGTAATCGCAGTTCCGACATTCCCTACACCATAGATACCGTTAACAAATCCATGCTTCTCCTTTGGATAGTATTTAGGTAAAGAAGTAACTCCCACTGAAAATACTGCTCCACTAATCCCTAAGAATAGTCCTCCGATGAGTAAGTCAGTGAATGAACTAGATATACTGATGTAGTAAATTGGAAAAAGCAACAGAATAAAGCTAATAGAAAATAATTTTCTTGCCCCAAAACGATTCGTCCAATATCCTATCGGTATCCTTAATATTGATCCTAGGACTACTGGAATCGCTGTTACTAGTGCTAATTGATTGGCTGATAATTGGATTTCTTCTTTAATAAAAGGCATTAATGCTGATAAAATGACCCATACCATAAATCCAGCAACTAAACTAAGTGTTTGAAGAGGTAATTGTATCGCTTTCGATTTCATTTTAAAATTCCCCTTTCGGTTATTTGAGTACATCGTAAAAAATTTGGATGTGATAAGATGTGAAGATCTTCACATTTCAAATGAAGTTCATAAATAATTCACAGTTTAAAACAGACAGTTTTCCACCCCTTAGTGTTAGAATATAGTTAACAACATGGATGTTAAAATAAAGGGTGATAAGCATATGGTGCAATCAATGAAACCAACACATTCAATTGAGATAAAAGAATTGCTTCAGCTAGCAGATCGGACAATAAAAACGACTAAAGGACAATATTTATTTCAAGAAGGAGAACATGCAGAGGAACTTTACCTAATCATTTCCGGTAAAGTCCAAATAAGTAAAATTTCTAAGGATGGCCGAGAGCTTGCCTTACGAATTTGTGGAGATAATGATATTTGTGGGGAATTAACTTTATTTACACATGCACCAAGATATTTGCTAAGTGCCCTAATACTAGAAGATGGCGAAATAGCAGCGATCAAGAAAGAAGTCATTGAAAGGGAAATCTTCCAAAATAGTGCACTAGCATTCGAATTTATGAAATGGATGAGTGATCATTTTCGTAAAACGCAAACAAAATTTCGTGACCTTGTTTTAAACGGGAAAAAAGGAGCATTATTCTCTACTCTTATTCGTATGACTAATAGCTATGGGATAAAAAAAAGTGATGGCATTCTAATTGATCTTCCTTTAACAAACCAAGAGCTAGGGAATTTTTGTGGAACATCAAGAGAAAGCACGAACCGAATGCTTAATGAATTAAAGCGAGAAGGAATTATCTCCATTAAGAAAGGGAAAATTACAGTCCATAATCTCAAATTCCTTAAAGAAGAAATTGGCTGTGAAAATTGCCCTGCTACTTATTGCAGTATTGAATAAGAATCATAGTAAAAAAGACTGACATAAAATTGTCAGTCTTTTTTTATGTCAGCCTTTCTATTTCACACAAATTTCTTTTTCTAAGCAAATCACAGGTCCAAACTGGGAGGATGACCTTGCTGGTGGTCATATCACTGGGTTACAGGATCCGAATGTTGTCGCAATGGAAAATCAAATTCGCACTGAATTTGAAGAGGTATTCATGATGTACTTGCCAAGAATATGTGAGCACTGCATCAACCCATCCTGCGTGAGTGCATGCCCGTCAGGTGCTATGTATAAACGGGATGAGGACGGGATTGTTCTTGTTGACCAAAATGCTTGCCGTGCATGGAGACACTGTGTGACTTCTTGTCCTTATAAAAAGGTGTATTTCAACTGGCAAACAAATAAAGCAGAAAAATGCACCTTATGTTTCCCAAGAATAGAGGCTGGACTGCCAACAATCTGCTCTGAAACTTGTGTTGGCCGTATTCGCTACCTCGGAGTTATGCTTTATGATGCAGATAAGGTCGAAGAAGCCGCTTTATCTGATGAAAAAGATCTTTATCATGCACAATTAGACATCTTTTTAGACCCTAATGATCCTGATGTCGTGGAAGCTGCTAAGAATGAAGGCATCCCATTGGAATTCATTGAAGCAGCACAAAAATCACCTCTCTATAAAATGATTATAGATTGGAAAATTGCGCTGCCGCTTCACCCTGAATATCGGACGATGCCAATGGTATGGTATATTCCGCCACTAAGCCCAATTATGAATATGTTTGAAGGAGTTGGCAGTTCATCAAATGCAGAGGACATTTTCCCTGCAATTGATGAACTGCGGATTCCAATCCAATACTTAGCCAATTTACTTACGGCAGGTGATGAATCACATATTCGGAAGGTCTTGAAGAAAATGGCTGTCATGAGAACTTATATGAGAAGTGTACAAACAAAAAAGCTGCCTAACACTTCCCTAATTGAACGGCTAGGATTAACAGAACAAGACATTAAAGATATGTACCGTCTGCTAGCCATTGCTAAATATGAAGATCGTTTTGTAATCCCAGCTTCCCATCGTGAAGAGGTGGCAGATCTATATGATGAACAAGGAAGCTGCGGCCTTGCATTTGCTGGTGGACCAGGAGCTTGTGGAACGCTCTAGGAATTCTGATGAAGGTATTTCATCTCCCTCCCTTTTTTAGCAGGTCTGACGATTATATTTAATAGGAAGCAGGTGGCAAACAAATGATTTTTCATGAAATTCAACAAACTTTTCAAGTTTGTTCCTATTTATTAAGCTATCCGAATAAAGAATTTCTTGATTCTATTGATGACCTAAACGAGGATATTGATTCCCCCACTTTTCCTTTTATTAAAGAGGAGTTATTAAAGTTTATTCAAAAATGCAAACAGATGTCGCCGTCTGAACTGATTTCTGTGTATATAAATACGTTTGATTTTGGCAAGAAAACCAATCTATATGTCACGTATATGTCAAATGGAGAACAACGTGAACGAGGAATGGATCTCCTTTTTTTAAAAAATTATTACAAAATACATGGGTTTGATATAACTGATCAAGAACTTCCAGACTATCTGCCGATTATGCTTGAATTTGCAAGCCATGTAGACCAAGAAACAATAATGCCTGTTTTCTCCAGATACTTTGCAAGCATAAAGGAAATTTCTGAAAATATTAACCCAGAAGATAATCATTATGGGCACATAATGAAAGCCATTATATTAGCTCTTGAGGCGATTGGAATTACCAAAACTGCAAGAAGGAGTGCAGCACTATGCTCGACCAGTTTCTCTGGATAGTCCTCCCCTATATTGTTCTGACTATATTTATCGGCGGACATATCTATCGCTATCAAAACGACCAATTTGGATGGACATCCAAATCAAGCGAATTGTTGGAAAAGAGACTCCTTCGATTTGGCAGCAATCTATTTTATTGGGGAATCATCCTTGTTTTCGGCGGGCATGTAATGGGGATGTTAATTCCTATTGGTGTGTATGAAACTATGGGGATTTCTATGCATCAGTACCATACGATTGCTCTTATAGGGGGAATCCCTGCTGGAATTGCTGCTACCTTTGGGATATTCATTCTCCTTTACCGCTGGATGACTGTACGCAGACTTATTGCAAATAGTACAAAAGGTGATTGGGTTTCTCTTTTTTGTTTACTTATTGTCATTTTATCAGGCATGTCTGCCACTTTTTCAAATATTAATTCCCACGGATTTGATTATCGGACAACAATTGGACCATCTTCCGTGCTGATTCAAGCCTATTAATAGATGTTCCCGTTTGGTTCAAAATTCATTTGCTCGCAGCATTTGGTTTAATTGCCGCATGGCCATTCACACGTCTTGTACATGTATTTAGTGTGCCGGTTCGATATTTAACTCGAAGCTATGTTATTTATCGTAAACGCAGACCGAGACATGAACATATGTAGAAAAATATTCATGTTGGCCAATAGAAAACCAATGAATAAACAGGTTAATTAAAACCTGTTTATTCATTTCAATTAGCCTACAATTCTCACCGAGTTCTTTCCACAGCTCCCATACGTTTATTGCCCTCTCATCGTACCGCCTGTCCCAGGATTTTGATGGTTTCTGCCATCATTATATAACCGGTCATTTTGCTGTACATCATTTAACAATCCACGGTTGTTATCCCTATTATTTGGATTATCTCTAGCCGGATTCATATTTGAGTCTGCAGGATCCAATCGATCATTATTATTCTGTTCATATCGAACAGGTCGATAGTTTACATCCTCTGTATCGTTCATTCTGTTGTTATTTACACCACAAGCAGATAATACACCTAATGAAAATACAGCAGTTACAACTGTAGCTAGTAATTTTTTCTTCATAACAAGCGCCCTCCTAATCATATTTTTAACAAGGCAATATTAATTTGCGCTTTTTTCTTCATCCTAAACTTGAAATATTTACTCCTTTTATCGTTTCAATTATTTGATATTTCTATCCCAAATTGTTATCCTAATACTGCAATTGAAGGGAAATAAGTTATAAAGGAGACATTTTGATGAATTTTGTAACCTTAAATAATGGATTAAAAATGCCGCAGCTTGGTTTCGGTGTATGGCAAGTGGAAAATGAACAAGCAGAGGTTGCCGTAGCCAAGGCAATTGAAGTGGGCTATACGTCTATTGATACTGCAATGATTTATCAGAATGAAAGTGGGGTCGGAAAAGCCATTCAAGCTTCCTCTGTTCCACGTGAAGAGCTTTTTATTACTACAAAAGTTTGGAATAGTGATCAAGGGTATGAAAATACATTACGTGCATTTGATGAAAGCTTAGAAAAGCTTGGCCTTGATTATGTTGACCTATACTTGATTCAT
The DNA here is from genome assembly GCF_006704205.1 of Cytobacillus solani. Classification (NCBI taxonomy): domain Bacteria; kingdom Bacillati; phylum Bacillota; class Bacilli; order Caryophanales; family Bacillaceae; genus Cytobacillus; species Cytobacillus solani. The sequence continues at coordinate 3,877,633 of NZ_CP041305.1, read as the reverse complement.
TGGCCAACGCCAGAGTTCGATCAATATGTTGATACATATAAGGCTTTAGAAAAACTTTATCATGCTGGACGTGTGAAAGCGATTGGGGTGTGTAACTTTGACATCGAACATCTAGAGCGTATTTTAAAAGAATGTGATGTCAAGCCAGTCCTTAACCAAATTGAGTGTCATCCGTACCTTGATCAAAAAGAGCTGAAAGACTTTTGTGCGAAGCATGAAATTTTTGTCGAAGCATGGAGTCCATTACAACAAGGCGGCGAAGTGCTAAACGAAGAAATCATTCAAAAAATTGCAAAAGACCATGGGAAATCACCAGCACAAATCGTCTTGCGCTGGCACTTACAAAATAACACCATTGTCATTCCAAAATCTGTAACACCAGCTAGAATTGAGGAAAACTTCAATGTATTTGATTTTGAACTTTCTGCAAACGAAATGGAAGAAATCAATAAGCTAAATCGCAACGAACGCAAAGGACCAAAACCAAGCGAAATGAATATGAGATAAAAAATAAAATAAATGCTAAACACAATGAAAAAAGACCTTCAACGTAAGGTCTTTTTTTCATGAATATTTGTTGGACTAGTTGTCATATCGTCCGAATTGACACATAAAATGTACAAGTTATAGAACTCTATTCTGAGTGGAGTGGTGGATGTTTGAATAGCAGTATCTTACTTAGCTATATTTTATTAGGATTTACCCTAGCAGCTCCGATTGGTCCGGTAAATTCTGCACGTTTAGATAAAGGGATAAAAAACGGATTTTGGCATGCATGGATGGTTGGTGCTGGTTCAATGATCGCGGATGGCATCTTCATGATGATCGTTTATTTAGGAATGGTTCATTTTCTTGAGATTCCTATCGTCCAAATCTTTCTCTGGTTATTCGGCGGATTTATCCTTTTCTATTCTGGCATTGAAAGTATCATCGGAGCAGGCTCAATTACTCTAGCTGATAGCAGAGGAAAAGAATCAATTATGAAATGTTTTTTTACAGGATTTATTATGTCAATTACAAGCCCTATGTCGATTCTCTTTTGGCTAGGCATTTATGGTTCAGTCTTGGCAAAAACGGCGCAAACGAATGGAACCGCATCGCTATTAATTTACAGCAGTATGATATTTCTCGGTTTAACACTTTGGGATATTCTTGTTGCTGGGCTGACTACTGGTTTTAGAAGATTTCTAAATAGCAGAAGCCTTAAAATGATTTCAATTATTTCTGGTTTTTCCTTAATTGGTTTTGGACTTTATTTTGGCTATCAAGGAATAGTGAGTTTACTTACAGGCTAATCCAATATAACTTTTTAAGACTGAGTATTCAATGTTGGTTGCACAATTAAATCATTCGAGTTTTTTTGTTCCTTTTTTGTAAATTCTTCAGGGTATCCGTAACTGCCATGTTCACTTAAATCTAAGCCCATTAATTCTTCTTCTTTTGTCACTCGGATACCATTCATTACTTTTTTCATTACAAATAATGCAGTGAATGAGACAGTAAAAGCAAAAACCGCTGATACAGTCACACCCATTAGTTGGACCCATAGCTGTGAAAGCCCGCCACCATAAAACAAGCCTGGTTTGCCAACTGATGCTAATTCAGGTGTAGCAAACAATCCTGTAGATAAAGTTCCCCATATACCTGCTATGCCATGGACGGAAAGTGCAAAAATCGGATCATCAATCTTTAGTTTTTCAACAAGCCTGGCTCCGTAAAAAACTAATAATCCGGCAATGATCCCAATAACAACCGCTGCCCATGTTTCAACAAATGCACATGAGGCTGTAATGGCAACGAGTCCTGCCAATGCCCCATTCAACATTGTCGGAACATCCGATTTTCCCATCATTGCCCATGAAATAAGCAAAGCACTGATAGCACCTGCAGCTGCAGCCAAATTTGTATTTAATGCAATAAATCCAAAGAATCCTCCTTCAACTCCTAAAGTACTTCCTGCATTAAAGCCAAACCAGCCAATCCACAAAATCAGTACGCCTAAAGCAGTGAATACCTGGTTGTGACCATGAAGATTATTTGCAGAGCCATCCTTATTGTATTTTCCAATACGCGGCTTTAATAGAATGGTTGCTGCAAGAGCAGCCATCGCCCCTGTTAAATGAACAACTGTCGAACCAGCAAAATCTTGTTTCCCATGCTCTGCCAGCCAGCCTCCTCCCCATATCCAATGTGCAACAATCGGATAAATGATGCTTGAAAAAATAAGGGCGAAAATAAGATATACCGATAACTTCGCCCGCTCTGCAAAGCCGCCAAATGCAATGGTTAAGGCAATTCCTGCAAACGCAAGCTGAAAAACGAAGAATGCAGCCTTAGAATAACTAGCTTCTCCCGTTTCTTGTCCTGAATAGAAAAAGTCAGACATACCTACAAAAAAGTTTCCATTGCTGCCAAAAATAAAACCGTAGCCAACTGCCCAAAAAATAATAGAGGCAATACCGAAAGAAAATATGGTCTTACCTGCAATATGACCAGCATTTTTCATCCTAGTTGATCCTGCTTCTAATAAAATAAACCCACCCTGCATGAAAATGACCAAAATTGCACCTAACATAATCCATAAACTGTTTACTAAAAATAATTCAGCCATTCTCATTCCTCCATTTTTTTATTTGACTAATCTAACTTGCTCATCATGTAACGATCACATGCTATAGCAGCTTCCCTCCCTTCTTGGATCGCCCAGACAACTAAACTTTGACCTCTTCGCACATCGCCAGCCATAAATACTCCATCATTATTTGTTGCATACTTTTCTTTCGTTGCCTTTATTTTCTGATGTTTATCTTGTTTGAGTGCAAATGCTTGAAGCACTTCCTCTTCTGGGCCACTGAATCCAATGGCAATTAGTACAAGATCTGCGGGCCATATTTTTTCACTCCCGGGGATTTCACGAATAAAAGTATTTCCATGCTGGTCCGTTGTTGTCTCTATTTGTACTGTGTGCAGCTCTTTTACACGCCCGCTGCCATCGCCAATAAATCTCTTCGTTAAAATTGAATATTCCCTTGGGTCCTTACCTGTTTGTACACTCGCTTCTTCATATGCATAATCCAACGAGAAGGTATTTGGAAATTCGGGCCACGGATTAGCAGCTGTACGCTCCATTGGGAGCTGCGGATGCTTCCCGAACTGTACAATCCTTTTACACTTATGTCGTAAGGCAGTTGCGATACAGTCTGCCCCTGTATCGCCTCCGCCAATGACAACGACATCCTTTCCTTCTGCCGAAAGATAAGCTTGATCCGCCAAATTAGAATCTAGCAGACTTTTCGTATTTGCTGTTAAATAATCCATAGCAAAATAGATTCCCTTTAGCTCTCTTCCTTCTATAAATAAGTCTCGTGGTTTATGTGCACCGGTACATAGAATTACTGCATCAAAACTCTCGCGTAATTCGTTTGCTTGAATGTCTTTTCCAATTTCCGTATTTGCAACAAACAGTATGCCTTCAGCTTCTAATAAACACACTCTTCGCTCAACAATATCTTTTTCAAGCTTCATATTCGGGATGCCATACATGAGCAATCCGCCTATCCGATCTGAACGTTCAAAAACAGTCACTGAATGCCCCATTTTGTTCAATTGATCTGCACATGCAAGCCCTGCTGGACCTGAACCGACTATTGCAACTGTCTTACCAGTGCGGATTGCTGGCGGGTTTGGAGTAATCCACCCTTCTGCGAAACCTTTATCAATAATTGCCCGTTCAATGCTTTTTATGGCAACGGCTGAATCATTGATAGCAACTGTACAGGATCCTTCACATGGAGCTGGGCATACACGACCTGTGAACTCGGGAAAATTATTTGTTTTGACTAGCCTCTCAAGTGCTTCCTTCCATCTTCCACGGTAAATAAGATCATTCCATTCTGGAATTAAATTATTTGTTGGGCACCCTATCATTGATCTTCCTAATTGAATCCCTGTATGACAAAACGGAGTAGCACAATCCATACATCGTGCACCTTGTATTTCCAAGTTTTCTTTCGAAAGAAGCAGCTGATATTCACTCCAGTCGTTCAAGCGGTCGCTTGGTTTTCTTTCTATCGGGACTTTCCTGTCATATTCAATAAAACCAGTATGCTTCCCCATCGATGCACTCCTTTCTTTAATTCATTAAGCTTAAAGTTCTTGATATCGGATCTGCTTGATTCGGATTAAAAACATCAGCTAATCTTTCTGCCCTCTTTTGATTTCGGTCCTCTTTTTGAACAGCACGTTTATATTCCTTCGGGATCACTTTTACCCATGTCGATAATAGGTCATTCCAATGTTGGAGAATATATTGAGCTCGTGAACTATTGGTATACATGTGATGGTTTTGAATCAGCTGCTTAAGCTCATCTACTTCTTCCCATTTTTCAAGCGGCTCCAAGTAAACTAAACACCGATTGCATTTTTTATAAAAGCTTTCATACTCCTCCGCAAAGACATAAGCTATCCCGCCAGACATTCCAGCTGCAAAATTTTTGCCAACCGGACCAAGGACAGCAACACGCCCCCCTGTCATATATTCACAGCCATGATCGCCCATTCCCTCTACAACCGCATGTACACCACTATTCCTCACACAAAAACGCTCACCTGCTAAACCACGAATGTACGCTTCACCAGATGTCGCTCCATAGAAGGCAACATTTCCGATAATCATATTCTCTTCAGGGATAAAAACAGATTTTACTGATGGCTTTACAATGATTTTTCCACCAGATAACCCTTTGCCGACATAATCATTCGCTTCGCCTTCAAGAGTTAACGTAACCCCTTTCGGTAAAAAGGCACCAAAGCTTTGACCAGCAGCTCCCGAAAATTGCAAATCAATCGTATCTTCGGGAAGACCAGCTTGCCCATATTGTTTTGTTATTTCACTTCCTACTAACGTGCCCACTGTCCGGTGTATATTTTGAATGGGAAAACTTGCTTTTACTTTCTTTTTTTGTGTAATTGCAGGCTGACAAACAGCGAGAAGCTCTTTCTGATCAAGAGAATGTTCAAGCTTGTGATTTTGTCGCCTTTGATTATACGATCCCCCATTATTTAAATCATTTGGCTCATATAATATTGTTGAAAGATCCAAGTCTTTTGTTTTCCAATGTATTTTTGATTTATCTATCTGCATTAGTCTATTTGTTTGCCCAACCATTTCATTAATTGTTCTAAATCCAAGCCCTGCCATAATTTCACGAACATCCTTCGCAATAAATCGCATGAAATTAACGAGATATTCCGCTTCCCCATGGAATTTTTTGCGCAGTTCTGGGTCTTGGGTAGCAATCCCAACAGGACAAGTATTTAAATGACAAGCTCGAACAAGAACACAGCCTAGGACAACGAGGGGCGCTGTTCCGAAACCGAATTCCTCTGCCCCTAGAAGAGTTGCTATGACAATATCACGGCCTGTCATCATTTTCCCATCCGCTTCTATTGCAACCCTGTCTCTTAGTCCATTTAGTATCAAGGTTTGATGCGTTTCTGCAAGTCCAATCTCCCAAGGGATACCTGTATGCTTGATGCTCGTTTTCGGTGCAGCACCCGTACCTCCTTCAGATCCGCTGATCAAAATGACATCTGCCAGCCCCTTTGCAACACCTGCTGCAATTGTGCCAACACCCGCCTTCGAGACTAGCTTGACACTAATTCTTGCCTGCGGATTGGCATTTTTTAAATCATGAATCAACTGGGCGAGGTCTTCTATTGAATAGATATCATGGTGCGGCGGTGGTGAAATTAGACCAACACCTGGTGTAGAACCTCGCACCTCTGCAATCCAAGGATATACTTTGCTCCCAGGTAAATGGCCTCCTTCACCCGGCTTTGCCCCTTGAGCCATCTTAATTTGAATTTCCTCGGCATGAACTAAATAATGACTTGATACACCAAATCTTCCTGAAGCGACTTGCTTAATCGCACTTCCTCTTCTATCGCCATTTTCATCAGGAATACAGCGATCAGGATGTTCTCCCCCTTCCCCGCTATTGCTTTTGCCGCCAATCCGGTTCATTGCAATTGCGATTGTTTCATGTGCCTCTTGACTTAAAGAACCATATGACATCGCCCCCGTTTTAAAACGTCTGCAAATGGATTCAATACTTTCCACTTCATTTATAGGAATCGGTGAAGACTTTCTAAATCCCAACATCCCACGCAAGAATATAAGTTGTTCTTCATTGGCCAGTTCTGCATATTTTTTATAAAGCTGATAATCATTTGTACGGCATGCATGCTGCAGAAGATGTATGGTTTCTGGACGAAAAGCATGGGCTTCCCCTCCTTGACGCCATTGAAAGTCACTGCCGCTCTCTAATGAATCTTTTTTATTCTTCAAATGGAATGCTTCAGCATGTCGAAGCAGCGTTTCTTTCGCAATTGCTTCAAGTTTCAATCCACCTAATCTTGCTGGTGTTCCAGTAAAATACTTATCAATAACGTGAGAATCAATCCCAACAGACTCAAAAATTTGTGCACCTCGATAACTTTGAATAGTAGAAATCCCCATTTTAGATAGGACCTTTACCACTCCATTCGTTGCAGCTTGAATATAGTTCTCTATTGCTTCAAAGGTATCTAATGTTTGATTTTTCCTGCTATCTAGCATATTTCTAATCGTCTGAAATACAAGATAAGGATTAACTGCATCAGCCCCATATCCGATCAGCATACAAAAATGATGAGCATCTCGCGCCTCCCCTGTTTCTACGATAATACTTACTTTTGTTCTAGTTCCTTGTCGTACTAAATGATGATGAAGCCCGCTAACCGCAAGCAGTGCTGGAATGGCTGCAGCAGTTTTATCCATATTACGATCAGACAAAATAATGATGGAGACCCCACTTTTAACCGCTTGATCAACCGAAAAAAATAAATGATTTAATGCCTTTTCTAAGCCTCGTTCCTCATTATTAATATCAAATATAATAGGAAATGTTTCGGTTTTAAATGAATCAAAGGGATTATGGCGTAGCCGGTTAAGCTGATCCTCCGTGCAAATGGGCGTCTCCATCCGAATGCGGCGGCAGCTTTCTGATGTTGGATTAAGCAAATTCCCTTCACCACCTAGCAGAGTGATTGTTGAGGTAACAAATGCCTCACGTATGGCATCAATTGGAGGATTCGTCACTTGGGCAAACAGCTGTCTAAAGTAATTGTACAAAAGCTGTGATCGATTGGAGAGAATAGCTAATGGTGTATCATTTCCCATAGAACCAACAGGCTCTTTTCCTTCTATCGCCATTGGTTCAATATGCTTTGTCAATTCTTCATACGTGTATCCGAATGCTCGTTGAAACTGTGACAGCTTAAAGCTGTTTTTCTGGTGAGACTCTTTCACTTCCATGAGCCCATTCAAATGAATTTGCTTCTCATCTAACCATTTGCGGTAGGGAGAGCTCTTAGCCATGTTTCGTTTTATTTCCTCATTCAATAGAATTCGACCTTTTTGTAAATCTACTAATAGCATTTCTCCAGGACTTAATCTGCCTTTTTGAATAATTAAATCAGGCTCTATATCAATGACTCCTGCCTCAGATGAGAATATGATCGAATCATCTGCTGTTACATAATAGCGTGCTGGACGAAGACCATTGCGATCAAGCATCGCGCCGATTTGCTTACCATCCGTAAAAGCAAAAGCTGCAGGTCCATCCCATGGCTCCATCAAATGGCTGTGATATTCATAAAATGCTTTTAATGAATCCTCCATTCCTTCGTCTTTTTCCCAAGGTTCAGGTACCATCATCAATGCTGCATGAGGTAGGGAGCGCCCAGATAACACTAAAAATTCTAAACAATTATCAAATGATGAAGAGTCACTGCCTTCTAAATCAATAATAGGCAATATTTCACTTATTTCTGTTTCAAAAACTGAAGATTCAATTATTTTTTCACGTGCCTTCATCCAATTGACGTTCCCATTTACCGTATTTATTTCTCCATTATGAATTAAATATCGATTTGGATGTGCCCTTTCCCAACTTGGAAAGGTATTCGTACTAAATCTTGAATGGACAAGAGAAAAGGATGATTCAAACGTTTCCTCTTGCAGATCAACATAATAAGTATCCAGCTGTTCGGGAGTCAGCATCCCTTTGTAAACAATCGTACGGGAAGAGAGACTGGAAAAATAGAATATTTCATTTCCGGCCAATTGTTTTTCTTGAATGGCTTTTTCCGTTCTTTTTCGGATAACATAGAGCCTTCTTTCGAATGAAGCATCTTCCATTTCTTTATCCGATTTCCCAATAAACACTTGGCGAATATATGGCTGACTTTTTTTCGCAGAAGTTCCAAGAGTGGAATCATCGGTTGGCACCGTTCTCCACCCTAATAATTGTTGGCCTTCTTCCTCAATGATTTCTTTTAATACATGTTCACAGCGCTCTCGCCATTGTGGCTTTTGCGGTAAGAAGATCATTCCAACCCCATAATTTCCGATTTCAGGAATGCTCATCTTCACACATTTCGTTAAGAAAAACTGATGGGGAAGCTGAGTCATGATACCTGCCCCATCTCCAGTGGCCGGGTCACTTCCTTGACCTCCTCGATGCTCTAACCGGTTAAGCATCGATAATCCCTGCCTAATTATTTGATTGGATATACAGCCATTTACATTGGCAATAAAGCCGATTCCGCATGCATCATGTTCAAACACCGGATCATATAAACCTTGTTTCAAAGGAATCATGTTATTTTTCATCATTTCACCCTTTCTTGATGATTATTAAAAATAAAAGATTACTTTTTAATTAATAATCTGATTAAATATTTATAATTTTCTTATTTTTACATTGTATATTCTACAATCAATCTAATCAATACGTATTTTATATGAAATCAATCTAACTTTTAGATTAATTAACTTTTTCAATAAAAAAAGCTGTGTTGGATGAATTGTTCTTACACATTCATCCATCACAGCTTTTTTATTCCATATCAAATACTTTATTTAATCTAGTTAGTTCAAACAGTTCCTTTATTTTCCCGCGGACACCTTTTATTGTCAATGCCCCTCCCTTTTGTGTACATCTTTTATGAAGAGCAATGAGCACACCTAAGCCTGAACTATCTATATAGTTTAATCCGCCTATCTCTATATCCATCGTATGAATACCTTTATCTAGCTGCCGAAGAAGTCGTTCACGTAATTCTGCCGCCTCTTCAACATATAAATCCCCTTCCAAAACAACCTTTATCCTAGTTGGTGTAGTTGATGAAATCTCCATATTCTTCATCATGGCCGGTTAATCTCCTTATATTTTAAAAATTTGTACGGATGTTTTTAGTTCCATGGCCATCGCACTTACTTCCTCTGCACTCCCCGATAATGTCTCAATTGCCGCTGTCGATTCTTCGGTCGCAATGGAGACTTCTTCTGTTTTCGCAGTAGTATTTTCCATTACGGTTGATAGCTCATCAATAAGTGAAACAATTTTTTCAGAGCTTGCCACTTCTTCATCTGTTACATCTGTAATCCCATCTACTTCCTTTGATGTGACAGAAACAGCTGAAAGTATGCGATCTAGTGCATGACCGGCACTAGCTACAATTTTCACCCCATGCTCAACCTCCATTCTATTCTGCTGCATTGCTTGTACCGCTTCACCCGTGCTGCCAGAGATTTTCCTTACAAGCTCTCCTACTTGATGTGCTCCATCATTGGATTGTTCTGCCAATTTACGTACTTCTTCTGCAACAACTGCAAACCCACGTCCCTGGTCCCCTGCTCTTGCAGCTTCAATGGAAGCATTTAACGCTAGAAGATTCGTTTGATCAGCTATGCTTGTTATCATTTGCGTTATATGTCCGATTTCGATGGAATACTGATCTAATCGCTGAATAAGTCCTTCTGTTTCTATTGTTCTTCTTTTAATGGTTTCCATTTTATGAATGGATTCATTTACAATTTCCTTGCCTTCGCTTGCAGTCTCATAGGTAGATTTTGAATTGAGTAAAGCTGATGAAGCTTTTCCCTTAGCAATTTGGATGAGAGAGGATAGCTCTAACAAAACCTTCGTTACATCCATGACTGATTGGTTTCCTTTTTCAGTGTTCTCAGCTACTTGATTCATTGAAACTGACACCTCTGTAGCTGAAGCAGCTACTTGTTCGCTTGATGCCGCCATTTCGTCTGAAAATGCTGATAATTCATTCGAAGACTGATAAACAGAAGAAACTACTTTTCGCAAAGATGTATTCATCTCATTAAATGAGCGTGCAAGATCACCAATTTCATCCTTATTTTTCACTTGAATCGCTTCACCCGTCAAATCTCCATTAGCTATCTTGAAGGCTCTTTCAGATATTTTTTTTACTGGCTGGGCAATCATTTTCCCTTCAAATAATCCAATTCCAATTGCTAATACAACAGCAAATAGAACAATAATTAATAATGTTATTCTTGATTGAACATATTCTTTCTCACTTTGCCTAATTAAATCTTCAGCAACTTGTTTCTTGATTACGATCAGCTCTTTTAAGTTCTCACTAGCAAGAGTAAAAGGTTCCCTACCTAGCTTTAATCCTTCATTTGCTTCCTCATACTTCCCATTTCTAATAAGGGAAATATTTTTTGCGACACGATCTGTAAACAACGTCCAATTCGTTTGAAACTCATCAAACTTTTTCTTTTCAATTGACTTCATGCTGCCTTTTTCGTATTCACTAATTAGTTCACTTATATAGGCAATATTTTCCTCAGCAATCGTTGTTAGAGCAGGATCCTTTGTATTTCCGGCTGTTACCATTTGAACTCTAGTATTCTCTGAATACTTGGCTATTTCAGCAATTTGACTTAACGGAACAACACTGTCCTCATGCATTAATATTCCATTATCATTTACTGAGGAGAGTGTCGATACTGCTGTAACGCCAAGTCCGGCCATCATAACAACAATAATAAAATACGAAAATAGGAGTTTCTTGGTTAACTTCGACATCTATCTGAGCACCTCAACGCTTTTTTGTTTTGGACTTTTTTATTACATTCTGTCTTATGTATTTCATTAGAAGCAATTCATTACCTTTTCGATTATAAATCATTTTATCAGAAGCCATTCTTATGATGCTAAGCCCTCTCCCACATTCACTCGTTAAATTTTTCTCAAATAATAACTCTGGGCAACTTGCCATCTCTTCTAGTGCTTTTCTAACATTAAAACCCGCACCTGAATCTTTAATTCGAATAACGAGACGATTGCCAGCGGTAACTCTCATACTCAATGTAATTGGTTTCCGCGAATGGGTAGAACATAGGGCATTATTTACCGCTTCATTAATTGCCACTTCCATTAGAAAAGAATCTTTATCACCAAAAATGTGCTGCACATCTGCTTTAATTAAAGAACGAAGCTGACGAAATTCTTCATGTGTACGAAATCTAAGCTGAAGTGTATTCATTCATCCCCCTCCAACTTGTTTTACCAAGACTCCGATGGCGGATGCATCATCTTTTAAATCGGAAATGCTAATCCTTCTTAACTTGTTCATATATCCTTTTAAGTCATTTGCATTTAATGGATTATTCATTTCAAAAATATCCATAAAACCATCAGTCATGAAAAACAGTAATTCTCCCATTTTAATCTCCTCTGTTATCTCATCAAAAACAGGATCACTCAATATTCCCAAATATGGGCCAGGCTGTTTGATAACCTTTAATTTACCATTTGATTGACATTTAATAAATTTATTTATTCCTGCACAGGCATATGTCAATAGACCATCTTCTAAATTAATTCTGAAACAAAGAGCCGCAGCAAAAGTATCTTCTAAAAAATAGCTCATTGACTCTTGGTTAATGGTCTTCAGTACCTCTACTAGCGTACGATTGTGATCAAAGTTTTGACGGAACAAGACTCGTAATACTGAATTTTGGAAAGAAGCAGTTACCCCATGACCCATTATATCGATGATATAACCAGATAAAATCCTTTTTTCAGGGTCCCAGTAATAATCAAAGAAATCGCCTCCAAGATAATTTAACGGCCTGAAAACAGTTTCGATTTCTAGCATTTTTATATTCATTGGTGAAGGGAGCAAGGTTCTTTGCAGCATACCGGTTCTTACGATATCCTTACGCAATTTTTCTTCCTCTGAGATGTCGGACACAACCCCCACGTATTGGTTAATAGTATCTTGCTTATCTCTAACAGCAATGATGCTTAGCTTTTGAAGAAACAAACGACCACTTTTATGCCGATTCCATATCTCTCCTTCCCATCTCCCTTCCGAAGTAATCCTCTTCCATAATTCACGGTAAAAGGCTTGATCATGAAGGTTAGATTTAATAATATTAAGATTTTTCCCTATTAATTCTTGTACAGAATAGCCTGTAATCGTGCAATATGCTTGATTGACATTTAGGATATTTGCATTTATATCTGTAATAACTAGGCCTTCTTTCATTCCTTGGAATACTGAATAAACGACATTTGAGGAAGTAAGCAGTTTATGTAAATCATCATTGTTCCCTCTATGATCCATGTTTTTTTCTATTGCTATTTCCTACACCTTCTTTGTCGATTTTTCCCATTAAATTATTTTATTACTTTTTACCTATTTTTCATATCTTTACAAACAGAGTTCACAATCATTTCAATAAATTATGTATAACAAGTGAAAAAAAGACACTAACGACTGTTAGTGCCTTAAACAAAATAATTATTAAAGTTTTCCAATTATTTTTCTTGGACTACTTCTCCTCTTGCTTTTTCACGTTCTTCATACCATAGCTTTAAGTGAGTGAAGATCGAAAATAGAAGAAAAAAGTTCATCGCCCATACAGATACAAACGGTCCAATGCCACCAAAATCGATTGTTTGGTAGCTTTTTAATAACAAGACTATATAGGCTTCAATGAAAACGAGGATAAATCCCCCAATCCCAGCAGCTGTTATCCGTATCAAACTTTTCCCTCCCTTCATCTAATTATAATTATTATAATCTATTTCCAGCATATACTAAATGATTTAGCTCACTAAATTGTCATTTTTTTTTAATTTTCTCTATTGATTTTTATTTCTCATCATTAAATTAAAATGTTCATAATATGTTCATAACAATTTTACGTATGTGTGAATTTTATCACAAAGATTAATTCGAGATTCATATTTATGGTATTTTTTAGATGTAATCTTTAAATATGTTTTGGAAGGAGCAATCTTTATGTTTATCAAATGGATTAGAGAAAGTCAAATTGCTGCAGGGATATTAACGATTATTCGTTTATATGTTGGCTATTCATGGATAACTGCTGGTTACGGTAAATTGACAGGGGGGTTTGATGCTTCAGGTTTCTTACAAGGGGCAGTTGCTAACGCCACTGGAGATCATCCTGCGGTGCAAGCATGGTGGGCGAGCTTCTTAGAAGGGATTGCAATACCAAATGCTGGTTTATTCAGTTTCCTTGTTTCGTGGGGTGAGCTATTAGTTGGACTTGGACTTATTCTAGGATGTTTAACTACTGCTGCCGCATTCTTTGGAATATTAATGAACTTCTCATTCCTTTTCTCAGGAACTGTCAGCACAAATGCCCAAATGGTTTTGTTAACATTTTTCATCTTAATTGCTGGGTTCAACGCTGGAAAAATCGGTCTCGATCGTTACGTTATCCCATTTATTCGTAAACAATCGAAAGGAAGATTCTCTTCCGGTGAATCTATCGCTTCTTAATAAGAAAAAGGCTGTCGAGACATCTCGACAGCCTTTTTACTTTTATTACATTTGTGCTTATTCGAAATAAGCCCATTTATACTGAACATCACCAAGACCAGAAACAGCCACATCTTTCAAATTGTCAGCTTGTACCCAGTTATTTGTGTAGAAATAGATAGGTGCAACTGGCATATCTTCCATAAATATTTTTTCAGCATCTTTTAATAACTGCTGACGTGCATCATGGTCGCCTTCAGTTGCAGATTTAGCTAATAAATCTTGGAACTCTTTGCTTTCCCACCCTGTATCATTGTTACCACCTGCAGCATCACGATACATTTCGAGGAAGTTGATAGCATCGTTAAAGTCACCTAACCAGCCCATACGAGCAACTTGGTAATCTAACGCATGTACTTTATCTAAATATACAGCCCATTCTTGGTTATCAAGAGTTACTTCAATACCAAGGTTTTTCTTCCACATATCTTGAATTGCTTGAGCAATCTTTTGGTGTGCCTCAGATGTGTTGTATGAAAGCACAATAGCCGGAAGCTCAGAAGGATCTTTGAAGCCAAGCTCTTCTAAACCTTTTTGTAAAAATTCTTTTGCAGCATCAACATCATTATCAGGGAAATGTCCTTTTTCATTTTCAGGGAACATAGATGGCGGTACAATCCCCATTGCCGGCAATTGTGCACCTTGAGTAATATTATCAATTAATTCCTGACGGTTAATTGCATGTGCAAGAGCTTTACGAATATTTACGTTAGCAGTTGGTCCTTCAGTTGTATTGAACTTATAGTTATAAACACCCGCAATTGGTTGAGTAATTAAACGTCCATCATCTTTAAGTGCCTGCATTGCATCAGTTGGAAGGGCACCTGTTGGAGCACCTGCCCAATCAAGCTCACCGTTATCGAACATGGATAATTCCGTGTTTGGATCATTAATCATAATCATTTCAATTGTTTCTAATTTTACTGTGTCTGCATCCCAATATGTGTCATTCTTTTCAAGAAGGATTTTATCACTATGAGACCATTCAGTCATAACGAAAGGTCCGTTAGACGTATAGTTTTCACCTGCATCATTTGCCCACTCAGGGTTAGCTTCAGCAATTTTGCTGTTAACTGGCAGATAAGTATAGAATGCTGTTAACTCTAAAAAGTAAGGAGTTGGATTTGCTAGAGTAACTTCAAGTGTTTTGTCATCCTTTGCAACAACACCTACATCATCAAGTGATCCGCCATTTAAGTTTGCATCTTCCCCACCTTTAAGATAATAAAGCTGGTATGCATACTCGGATTGGTTTTTCGGATCTAATGCCCATTTCCAAGCATATTCAAAGTCTTTTGCAATAACAGGATCGCCATTTGACCATGTAGCATCACGTAAAGTGAAAGTATAAACCGTTTGATCTTCAGAAACATCAATTTTTTCTGCAGCAGCCTCTTCAGGCGCACCATCTTTATTAATTCTAGTCAAACCTTCGAATGTTTGACGAAGTACTGTTCCAGAAGTAGCATCTTTTGCTAATCCAGGATGCAGTGAAGGTGGTTCAGTATTAATGTTTACACGTAAATTTTGTGGTACATCAGGTTTTGCCTCAGCATTTTCATTGCCTTCAGCCTTTTCGCCTCCCGAAGCTGGTTCATTGCTTTTGCCGCCGCTACATGCAGCGAGAAACATACTAAGAACAAGAAGCATACTAAAAAAGAACGATAATCTCTTATTCACAATTTTCCCCCCTATAATTTATCTCAAACGGATGTTACACTTTGCTATCACTTAATACGCGACCATATGCCTTATGTATTTTAATTATTCACTAGTAGTTTAGTCCCGAAGATTACTAGCTTTAAGCACGAATGTAAATAAATAGTCGCAAAGGATTAAGTTTTGTAACAATTTTGTAAAACTCCGTCTGTTAAGATTATTATAAATAGTCGGAAAACTTTATGCAAGTAGTTTTCAATTTTTTGAAACATCTGTCAGTCTCATCTTCTGTTTTTCTGAATAAAAACTGACAGAAATATTATCCATGACCTTTGGATTATATGCACTTGTGAAGCTTATTCTTGCTTTTCTCCTGCTGTATTCCTATTATTTTTGTGATAGAATTTCTTAATTAAATAAAAAAGTAATATGAAGAAGAATGCTAGAATTCCTAATACATATTCGTTTATTTTCCCTGAAAATAATCCCGCTGGAATAAGGGATAAAATGATAAAATAGATAAAATTACCGATAGAAGTAGCTGTAATGAATTCCTTCAATCGAATGGGGCTTAATCCTGCAGTAATATTAATAATGCTCGTCGGAATAAAGGGAATGACTCTTGCTTGAAGAACATATAAAAACCCATGCTTTTCTCCTAAATTTACCAGTTCTGGTTTTAATTTTTTCAATATCCAATCCTGAAAACCGAACCGAATGCCAAGAAAAACGAAAATGCTTGAAATTATGCTCGTTATCCAGCTCCATAAAAAGCCATAATACAAACCATACAAAGCAATATTTAAAGAAATAACTAGGATAAGCGGAATAATGGTAAATGAATTTTGAATGATCATGATAATAAAGGTGATGCCCAGTGTATAATATAAATTTTCACCGAGAAAGGTTGTTATTGTTTCAATTTCGCCAGATTTTAACACGTGGTATAAGTTTGAATGAAACAAGAAATAAATGGCGACGATAAGCACTGTCAATAGAATGATTATTTTATACAAAGATTTTATAACGCCACCCCCAAATAATTCTAAAATGTCTTACTATCATCATATCAAATTTGGATGAAACCGATGTGAAAAAAAGATAAAAAAGCACTTGGTCATCCAAGTACTTTTCTACCTTATTTTTCTTTAGTAAAGGTTAATAAAAAAAAGAATAAAAAGCTTAGTAATAATACAGAGCCGCCAGTGATATATAGGATTGTATTCATCATAGGAGGGAGGAACGCAGGTTTAAATATAAATATAGTCATTCCCCCAGTTAACCCTATTGAACCTACAATAGCTGAGTATACATGAAGCTTTGCTAGCAGTCCTATTTTGGGTGTAAATATTTTATAATAAACGGCCCACGCAAATATTGTTAACCAGCCAACAACTAAAATATGCGCATGAATTGGTCTAAAGGCATAACTGCCTGAACCTGCCATATGTGAACCTAAGAATGCACCAATTAATGCAAACAAAGCTGATAATCTTAGCAATAACAAACTGTAATTATTGTTCATCAAACGATTCTCCCTTAATATAAATTATCACTATCTCCATAATGTTAATTTATATAATGAATATGAACAGATGATGAATGTAACATTACAATTCTTTTTGTTTTCCCTTAACTTTTCGGTAAATAAATAGTAAACGCAGTCCCTCTTTCTTTTTTACTCTCTACTTTTATTTCACCGTGGTGCATCTCAATGATTGAATAAACAATGGCTAAGCCCAGTCCAGTTCCTTCAACAGCACGCGTTCTTGAAGAATCAACCCTATAAAACCGATCATAAATGCGCTTTACCTCTCCTTCATCCATTCCAATACCAGTATCCTTAAATGTAATCACAAAGCACGAATCGCTTTCCGTGAGAGAAATGTCAATCTCTCCATTGTCGACATTATATTTTATTGCATTCGTTAATAAATTTTCCCAGACTGAGTAAAGCAAAGATGGGTCGCCAGAGACATAGGTTTCCGGCAAAGTATAACTCATCATTACTTCTTTCTCACTTAAATTCCATTGGAACTGCCTAATGACGGTTTTGATTTGCTCACTTACATCAAAACGCTTTACATCCATTAAATCCTTTTTACTATCGATGGAGGATAATAATAAAAGCTGCTTTGTCAAATTGGATAAACGAGTTACTTCAGATTCGACTACTTCGAGATAATGCTTCTCCTCATTATCTAATTTCCTTGATTTCAATAGCTTTATATATCCCTTTATATTTGATAAAGGAGATTGAATATCATGTGAAATATTTGAAATAAATTCTTTACGCATTTCATTTACATTTTCAAGCTTGCTTGCCATCTTTTTAAAGCTTGCTGCAAGGGCACCAATTTCATCTTTCTGATGAATAGAAAGCTGAATCCCAAAATCCCCTTCTGCTATTAATTTTGTAGCTTTGTTCAGTTTACTGATTGGATTCACTAGAAATTTTGTACTAATTAATACGAAAATCATGCTAATTAGTATCATACCAGCTACAAGCCAGCCAAACATAAAATGCATTTCGTTAAATAATAGTTTAATATCAGGACGGAGAAAGAGCCCATAGGTTTTATTTTCATATTCTATCGGGACTCCTACTGTATTTTTTAATTCATTTGCAAAAAAACCAGTCACAAAAGTTTTATGTGGGAAATGAATGATCCCATGATAGGTTTTGCCATTTAACACTTTGTTTACAGCATTTTTCGATAGTTCACGTTCTCTGAATTCTGCACCATAAAACTCGTTCATTCCTTGACCATCGGTTAGGTACAACTGATAGCCAATTGATCCAAGATGTTCTAGGTATTCATTCAAATTTATCTGTTCATGTGAATGAAGAAAGCCTGAAATTTCAGCTGCTATTTTTACCATTTTGAGGTCATTTTGCTTTTTTAATTGGTTTTGATAATACATATTAGTAAACAAAAATGAAAGAATTCCACTAAAAAACATAATTAAAATCGTTGTGACAGCAAATTTTGAGTAAAGTGACTTCATTTATGAACCTCAAGAGAATAGCCAATGCCTCTTATCGTTTTTATTGAAAAATCATCGAATGCTTTCGAAAAACGCTCTCTTAAACGTTTAATATGTACATCGACTGTCCTTTCGTCCCCCACATAATCCATTCCCCACACTTGTTCAATCAATTGGCCCCTGCTAAACACTTGATTTGGACGTGATGCTAAATAATACAAAAGTTCAAACTCCTTTAATGGCAGAATGAATGTTTTGCCGTTCCAATCAATCTCATAGCTTTTTTTATTAATAAGGATGGAACCGATTTTTATATTTGATTCACCTGCTTTTCCGTATCTTCTTAGTAAAGCATTCACTCTAAATAAGAGTTCTTTTGGTTCAAACGGTTTAACTAAATAATCGTCTGTACCAGATGAATATCCTTTTTCCTTATCTTCAATTTGACTTTTTGCAGTCAGTAAAACAATAGGAATATCATAAATTCTTCTTATTTCTTCTGTTAAAGTGTAACCATCCATATAAGGCATCATAATATCGACAACGGCTATAACACATGCATGCTGCTGGAGTAATTCTAAAGCCTCTTCCCCATTGCTAGCCTCAATAACCTTAAATCCTTCTCTCATTAAAAGCTCCTTCACTAAATAACGCACATGCTGATCATCATCAGTTACTAGCACCGATTGCATTTTCTCACCCTCTTCTAATCATCTCTTCTATTTTAAAGAAAATATTCACTTTACTCCATTAGGAATTCACTCTTCAATGCAACTACGCTTCATTATTAGCTGCTATGGTAGAAATTATTGTCGTACAAGCCTTCCACTATGAATAAAATAGGTAAGAACGAAACAGCAATATAAGGAGAGGTACTTATGAGTATTTTTATTGGCTATATCTTTCTTGGACTATCCCTCGCCGCACCTATCGGACCAGTGAATGCAGCACAATTGGATAAGGGGATTAAAAGCGGATTTTTCCACGCTTGGCTAGTTGGCCTAGGCGCTATGATTGCAGACATTATTTATATGTTGGCCGTTTTTCTTGGTATCGTTCACTTTCTAGAAATCCCATTTATGAAGGCATTCCTGTGGTCATTTGGCTTTTTTGTTCTCGTTTACACAGGGATAGAAAGTTTAATCAGTGCAGGCAAAATCGTTTCTAGTACTAGGAATAACGAGGAATCAGCCATAAAGTCTTTTTTCTCAGGATTTTTCATGTCGATATCAAACCCGCTAACTATCCTTTTCTGGCTCGGCATCTATGGTTCAGTTCTGGCAGAAACAGCTACTAAGTATAACCAAACACAAGTAGCCATCTACAGTCTCGCTATCATTATCGGATTATTGCTGTGGGATATCACGATGGCAGGTGTTTCCAGCAGTTTCAGGAGATTTTTATCCATGAAGGTTCTTACAGCGATTTCCATGTTATCTGGACTGTCTTTGATTGGATTTGGCTTTTACTTTGGATATCAAGCTCTAATTCTAATATTTCCTATCTAGATAAAGAACTCCATTTTCGAAAAAGTGGAGTTCTTCACTTTTTAGCTTGCTTTCTTTTTTTTTATAAAATGCATAATAGTAAGGACAATTAGAACGAGACCGACAATTAATATACTGACGAAAAAACCTGGTCTGCTTGACTTGTGTAATAATGTCCCACTAACCGCTGTTAAAATAAGGGCCATCCCGGCAAACCTTTTAAAGTGATCGAACCCGGTTGCCTTAATTAGTCTTGGAAATGAAACAAGAATAAAGAACCAATTATATAGAAGCATTAATCCTGCGGCAGTCGTAATATATTCATAAATACTATCTGGCATAACGAGCGAAAGAACAATCGATGTAATAAGCCCGCAGATTGTTAAACTTAATGCAAGAGGCGGTACCTTCAACTTTCCTTTTTTCGAAAAGATTTTCGGTGCATCCCCGTCCTCTGATAATGTGACAAGCATGCTTGTCACAGCAAATAAAGATGCTGCCATCGTTGAAAATCCAGCAATAATTATCCCGCCATTAAAGACATGAGGAAAAAAGTCTAAATTATATTTATCTAGAGCAATGACAAATGGACTTTCTTTCGTATTAAATTTATTCACTGCTACTAGCCCAGTTGCCAACGCAAGGGAGATTAAATAGATAGTCATTAAGATCATTAACATAATCGTTCCAGATTTTCGTGCATCTTCTTTATTTTTTAATCTCGGTGCCATTATGCCCATAATTTCTATTCCGCCAAATGCGTAAAACCCATAGATGAGTGAAGACCATAAACCTTTTACACCTTTTGGCATAAATTCATTCATTTCATTTGGAATCGTAAAATCCCTACTGCTTCCACCGAACAAACCAAATAAAACAGAAATTGCTAAAATAATAAACATCAAAATGGCAGCAATCTTGATAACTGCAAACACATTTTGTGCACGTTCAAATCCCTTTGTTCCAATAATGACTACGATTATACCTAGAACGGCATACCCTGAAGCAAAAATCCACAGAGGAACATTTGAAAACCAGAACCGCGAAAGAATTGAAAGAGCTGTTAACTGGCTTCCAGTAATAAGCATTTCTGAAAACCAATATACCCACCCGCTGCTAAAACCCGCCCAAGGACCATAAGCCTTTTTTGCATAAGAGCGAAATGATCCCTCTTGTGGATCCTGTGCAGACATCTTCCCAAGGGCATCAGCGACAATATAAGTACCTAAACCAGCGAGAATAAAGGAGATCAAAATCGAAGGACCTGTCATTTTAATTCCAATACCTGATCCGAGAAAATAACCTGTCCCGATAATGCAGCCAACCCCTATTAATGAAAGCTGCCACCATGATAATTTTTTGTCGTTTTTCTTATCTCCTTGTCCGCCAGAACGCACTGGTATCTCCATCATTTTCCCTCCATTCAATCCAAATTATTATTGAACGAAGGACATAAGTTTATGTGCCATATTTGCTAAATGGCGAAGAAATGTTTTTTACGTATAAAACGTGGGATCTAACAAAAAATATAATGATAATTGATGAGGAGTGATATCAGTGGATATAAGACGAGTCAAACAAATCCTATCTTCGTCTGCAGAAATAGAAGTAACATATAATGGTGCTTCCGTCTGGATTGACCAGTTAAATGAAGATGGAAAAACAGCTACCGTACATTTACGGGGACCACTTGAGGAACGATCTGAAGTTGATATTACAGAATTAAAAGAAGGATAAAAAGTAAATGCCACCCCTTTTATTAAATGTGGGTGGCATTGTAATTTCTATTTCTTAACTTTTTGTATATCAGCTATTCGCATAAATGCTATTATTATTGACAACCTGCAATTCTTTCGTTGTTTCTCTCATCTCACTCTTGCAGATTGGACATGCTGGTGTCTGGCTGCTTTTAAAATTGTCTCTTATCCAGCAATTGCACTTCTCTGAAGTACATTCCCACACCTTTACTTCTTCCAATTTTACTTCTTCAGTGTTTTTTCTCCCAAAACCCATTGCCATATTAGGCACCTCCTATTAGAAATGCGCAAGCGCCTTTTCACCCGCGACAAGCAGGAGACAAGCCTCCCGGAATGGTGTTCTTTACCATTTTGGGTTGATTAGCTTTTGATCTCAAGGCCGACAATGCCGCGACGTCCATCTATAAGCTTCACATTTAGTCGTGCGATGTATCGCTGACAATGCTTTCCTTGTCTTGCCGCTTTATCGACACTAGTACGTCCTGTACGTCAGGGTAGGCGCTGTAGCTGGACAAAACCTTGACTTTTATTCGCAAAAAAAATAAAAACACTTGTTAAATAAAGGGACATAAAAATATCAACTCTAAATAACAAGTGAATTATGGGCAACTTATTTTCAATGTTCAGTTCATTTATTAGTATAACATAAATTCCCTACATCGTCAAAATCTTATTTCAGATACTTTATTATATTGTGCAAATAGGACAAATATTCCTCCATGCCACAATAATATATCAAAAAGTGAAAACCTTTTTCAAATTATATGTAATACTATCCTATCCTTATGGGAAAGGTGTATAATGTTTTAGTTAAGTTCTGTTTACGCTTTAAAAGGAAGGGTGAAACCTATGAAGATCACAGGCTACTCCGTTGAACAATTAAATGATCCAACTGGCATTTTGATAGGAGAGCGTTTTGAATTCTTTTTAGATATCGAAGTAGATGAAGAAGATGAATTGTTTTCAGAAAATGGTATACAGCTTCGAGTGCTTTTTTATAAGAATGACGAAGATTGTCGAATATTGAACTATCATTTTCTTGCTTCCGAAAAAATATTAGAATTTGCACTTGATGAGGAAGAAGAACAAATCGTTACAAAATTTTGCTATGAACATCTGTCAGATGCAGAAGAATAAAAAGAGCAGGATTTCCTGCTCTTTTTTCATCTTGAAAATTCCTCATTTAAACTTCGATATTCTTTCCATCTTCTGCAATGTGGTACATAAGGTGTGCTAGATGATGAATCGGACTATACGCTTCCTCAGCATCTTCCTCTTCATCCTCATACTCCTCATTAAACTCAAGATCATTTAAATGCAAAGCCGCAAATTGGTAGAAATCTTTCAGTTCAAATGCATAGCAAGCACTTGGGTCTTCATTTTCTTCTTCATATTGAAGAACCATATAAGATTCGTTCCCATTCGCATCAACTGCATCAAAGTAAATAAAAAATCCGATATTCGTATCTAACTCAAATAAATGTCTTGTCCCGCCTTCGGTTAGCCTTTCAAAATCCTCTTCACTTAACTTTTGCACCTTCATTGCATCCACTTGATCTTCTTTATGAAATTGAACTGTAAATTCTTTCATGGTCTTTCCCCCTTTTCTTTACTAATCTAACACAAATATTGAAGCATTCATATTATTACCTACATCTCATAGATGAATCCAAATAAAAAAGAACCCTAAGCGGGCTCTTTTTTGTTTATGGTTTAAGGTTTATGCTTTCGTTACATTAACAGCTTGAGGGCCACGTTGGCCTTCTTCTATGTCAAAATGAACCTCTTGGCCTTCATCAAGTGTTTTAAAGCCTTCACTTTGTATCGCGGAAAAGTGTACAAATACATCTTCTCCACCTTCAACTTCAATGAATCCAAAGCCTTTTTCCGAATTAAACCATTTTACTTTACCTGTTGCCATTTTCAAATCCTCCTAAATATTAACGCTAACAGAACACGATAGTTATCCTGCATCAATTAGTATAGCTATTTATTTCGGATCTTATCCATTTAAATAGATGAAAATGAATAGAAAACAGAAGTTTTATTTGCTTCTTGTTCTATTTCTGCTTCTATCTCTTCTGTCTCTGCCGCCGCCACCGCCAGCAGTTCTTCCACGATCTCTGCCACGGTCATTATAACGTTTTCTATCTCCGCCACGATCGCCTCTAGGCTTTCTTACGCGAATTGGTTCAACAGCCGTTAATTTAACCGGAGTGACATCAGGATCTTTCGTTAACAATTTTAACGCAGCTGCTAGTAATGAAACAGAATCTGTATCATCAAGCAATGACTCAGCAATCCTCTTATAATCCGCATGATCATTATTTTCAATTACTGTCATTAAGCGATTAATCGTTGCCTGCTGATTTCCAATTAGCACATCCTTAATAGATGGAACTGGCATTTTCGCCATCTTGCTTTTTGTTACATTTTCGATAATTTTCAAATGATCAATTTCTCTTGGTGATACAAATGTAACTGCAAGCCCTTTCTTTCCAGCACGTCCAGTTCTTCCAATCCGGTGGACATAACTTTCAGGATCCTGAGGAATATCAAAATTGTATACATGAGAAACCCCGCTAATGTCTAGACCCCTTGCTGCTACATCCGTTGCGACCATAATATCAATTGTTTGCTCTTTAAAACGGCGGATCACTTGATCACGCTTTGATTGCGGAATATCACCATGAATTCCTTCTGCCGAGTATCCGCGCTTGATTAAGCCTTCAACCACTTCATCTACACGTCTTTTTGTCCGGCCAAATACAATCGCAAGCTCAGGTGATTGAATATCTAAGAGGCTGCAAAGCACATCAAATTTTTGTTTTTCATGTACTTCCATATAATGCTGTTCAATATTTGTTACAGTCATTTCTTTTGCTTTGATTTTTACTAATTCAGGTTCTTGCATGAATTTTTCTGCAAGTGATTGAATTCTTTTTGGCATGGTTGCAGAGAAAAGCATTGTTTGGCGTTCCCCTTTAATCTCACCAAGAATTCTTTCAATATCCTCAATAAAGCCCATATTGAGCATTTCATCCGCTTCATCTAAAACAACCATTTTTAAGTCGGCAAGACGAATTGTTTTTCTTTCAATATGGTCAATTAATCTTCCAGGTGTTGCAGCAATAATTTGCGGTCTATTTTTCAATCCGCGAATTTGACGGTTAATATCCTGCCCACCATAAATTGGCAAGGTTTTAATTCCCTTTACTTGGCCAATACGATTTAATTCTTCCGCAACCTGGACTGCAAGTTCACGCGTTGGCGCAAGTACCAGTCCTTGAACGCCTTCTTCTTTGCTAACTTGCTCTAACAACGGAACACCAAATGCAGTTGTTTTCCCTGTTCCTGTTTGTGCCTGTCCAATCATATCTTTCCCTTGCAGGCCAATTGGAATCGCCTGTGCCTGAATCGGAGTTGGCTCCTCAAATCCCATATTCGATAATGCTTTTTCTAATTCATTACTAAGACCAAAATCTGAAAAAGTTGTCAAAGTAGTTGTTCCTCCTTATTTCTTATCTATTTCAAGGTTTTTTCTAAAATCAATAGTTACGTTAATAGGTTTTCCAGTTTGCATCTTTTTTACATGTGCTTTATTTATTTTTCCATTTAAACAACATTCATTAGAGCCTTTTTTCCAAATCGCTCCCGAGGAAAAAGTGAAATTACAATTCCGAAAAAGCAAACAGTGATTGGATTCTCTTTTGAGGAATAAATGAAGAATACAAAGTGGAGAACTCGAACAAATGTGTAAGCATCATATTTTTTAAACGTAAAAAAGTGATGCATGACTGACATGCATCACCTCATTTTTCAATGATTATGCTTTTTCTACGTTAGCAGCTTGTGGTCCACGGTTACCTTCAACGATTTCGAAAGTTACAGCTTGACCTTCTTCTAAAGTTTTGAAGCCTTCAGATTGGATAGCTGAGAAATGTACGAATACATCTTGACCTTCTGAAGATTCGATGAATCCGAAACCTTTTTCTGCGTTAAACCATTTTACTTTACCTGTGTTCATGAGATTACCTCCAAAAATGTGTTCACTATAAGTCTTTATTATATAAACTTAAACATAATAAAGTCGTAGTACAATGAAATGGGGGAATAAAAATCGCCTACATTTCATTGCAGCTACGACCACTTATCCATAAAATATATAACGAACTTTAGCGTTACCCTAATCATAAGGGCATACCCCTCATTTGTCAAACCTTTTTTATTTCATGACATCGAGTCATTCCATTCGATATATTCGAGATTTCATTTTCTAGTCTAGCGTAAGCGTCAAAGTAATGTTCGCAAAGACGTTTCGCAAATTCTTAAACCTAAAACAATGAAAGCCCTTCCTCTCTTCCATCCTTACGGCTCCTAGGCCGTGCCAGCGGGAATCAGGTATTACAAAAATTATAAGGGAAATGTTCACTCTCTCGTGATTTTCAAGTTATGTGTAAAAACTGAAGTGTAAAAAGCGAGGTCCTCTCTGTTTGTCAGAGGATGATTTAAGAAGAAATTCAACATAATCTGTTGTCCACAAAATTATTCTTAATTCCAAACCTATTGCGCAACTTTAATCAAAAAGAGCATAATTTAACTTATCGATAAAAAATAAAAAGTCGTATTCTCTACAAAATGAGACGTCTCCAACTGTGACATTTTGTCTGAACTCACGACATACCTCTACATCCCAAATACATCGATAATTAATATAACAAAAATAGCAATTGATGTCAACCTTTAATAAATAAATATTACATTTTCCAATTATTTGCCTGAATTGATGCACCCTTCCCTATCTAATCCTTGTGTTAATATAAGAATGAGGGGGAAAGTTATGTTAATAAATATTCGCAAATTCCTTATTTTTTTCCTAGTATTCATTATATTAGGAGGATGTGCAACAAATCCCACATTCATTAATGACAAGGGACTAGAAGAACATTCACAAGCAACAAAAACGATTTCAGAAGAAGTTGGACAAAACAAACTGGAAAATGAATTGACCGTCCATTATATAAATGTAGGACAAGCGGATTCAACCTTCCTTCAATTTACCGATGGTGGCAAAAACCACGCCATCCTCATTGATGCTGGGGATTTTAATGCGAATGATGTCATACAATACTTACACTCGCAAAATATTACAGATATTGATATCGCGATCGGGACACACCCTGATGCCGACCATATTGGTCAATTAGATAAGGTAATTACTCAATTTACCGTTGGTGAAGTATGGCTTTCTGGTAATCCAAGTAGTTCTCAGACCTTCCAAAGGGTTTTAGAAGCAATTGATGAAACTGGAGCTGAGTATGAAGAGCCTAGAATGGGTGATCATTATGAAGTTGGGCCATTGAAAATAGATGTGCTATATCCAAAAGAGCTAACTGGAAAAACAAATGAGGAATCCATATCATTAAAACTAACCTATGGAGATGTCCGCTTTGTCTTCACAGGAGATGCTGCAGCAGAAAACGAATTAGAAATGATTGCTAGTGGAATAAATGTAGAAGCTGATATTTTACAGCTTGGGCATCATGGATCTTCTACCTCAACTAGCAAGGAATTTTTACAGGCTGTGAAACCGCAAGCAGCAATATATAGTGCAGGAGTTGATAACTCCTATGGGCATCCGCATCAAGAAGTCGTTAGCTTAATTCAGAAATCTGGCATCGATTTATACGGGACAAATGTGCATGGGACGATTATTGTTACAACTGATGGCAGTTCATATTCAATAAAAGCGGAGCATGACGGTAAAATTATCCCATCTGCTCAAAAAAAAACAGAGACTATGAAAAGTCCTGATGAACAGCCTCCTGTAATAAAACAAAAACAACCAAATAATAGCTGTATTGATATAAACCATGCATCACAAGAACAAGTAGAAAAAATTATTCATATTGGACCTGAGCGAGCCGATGACTTAATCAAACTAAGACCTTACGAATCTGTTGAAGATTTATCAAGAATAAAAGGAATTGGTCCTGCAAGAATAAAAGAGATTCAATCAGAGGGCATAGCCTGTGTGGGAGGATGAAGATGAAAGGTTATTTCGATCGAATAGAAGATCAACAACTTGCCGTTATTCTTGTCGAAGAAATAAACGAACAATTTGTTATTAAACAAGCGAAGTTACCATTTGGAAGCAAACCAGGTATGTGGTTTGATTTAACGATTAAAGATAGAGACCTAATTTCTATTCAGCACAGCAATCAAACCTCCTTTTCTGAAAAACAGAATACGAATGACTTAATGGAAAAGATTCGTCTAAAAAGTAAAGGGAGTAAATATAAACAATAAGTAGAGTTATAATACCTGCCTCTCCTTCATTTTGGTGCAGGTTTATAATTATTGGAGAAAATAATTAAAGAGGTCTATAAAAATGGAGGATGAATGTTGGAAAAACATATTCAGGAAGTATTAAAACAAATAGAGATTGATCACAAAATAAAAATACTCTATGCCTGTGAATCTGGCAGTCGTGCATGGGGCTTCCCTTCTAAGGACAGTGATTATGATGTTCGGTTTATTTATATTCATCAAAAAAATTGGTATCTTTCCATTGACCGTGGTCGAGATGTGATTGAAATACCCAAAAATGACCCGATTTCCATTCCAATTGATGAACTCTTAGATGTAAGTGGCTGGGAGTTAACGAAAGCCTTGAGACTGTTTAGAAAGTCAAATCCGCCACTTTTGGAATGGTTACATTCAAACATCGACTATTATGAGGCATTCTCAACAAAGGAAAAATTAAAAACCTTAGCAGAGAAGGTGTTTTCACCAGCATCCTGTACATATCATTACCTCAATATGGCAAAAGGCAATTATCGAGAGTATCTACAAGGTGAACATGTAAAAATAAAAAAATATTTTTATGTGCTTAGGCCAATCTTAGCAGCAAAATGGATCGAAAAGAAAAATACTCTTCCACCTATTGAGTTTCAGAGCTTAGTTGAGGATCTATTGCCTTCGGGCGCGCTTAGGAACGAAATCGATATTTTATTGAAAAGAAAAATGTCTGGTGATGAGTTGGATTTGGAACCGAGAATTGATCTAATTAATCTTTTTTTAGACAAAGAAATCAACCATTTAGAGGATTATGCTAGGAGTTTGAACGTACACATTACAGATCCAACTCAATATTTGAATGAGATTTTCAGAGAAACTTTAGAGGAAGTATGGGGTTAAGCAGATTTAGAAAATCTAAGATGTAGAGGGCTGTTTCTGTTCACTATATGTACCACTTGGTTACAGCCATTGCACTTTTTCAACGTTTACAGTCATTATTTCTTCAACAAAAACCAGACCTAATCGAAAACGATTGGGTCTGGTTCACTCTTCTTAAATATTCATTTCCCTCAAAAAATATTATTGCAAATCAGATGGAATTGTAGCATCTTTTAGTGCTTGGTGTAACCCCGCTTCAAATTTTGATCTTACATCCTGATTCCATTCAAAGTAGTCTGCCATATAATTAATTACTTGCTCTTGGTAGGTTTTTACCGTTTCAATATCAAACAAGATGGCACCTGTTCTGCGGTTGAAAAAGTCGATTGGTGTTGCTGCCATTTCATTTTCAAGAGCATATTTTAATTTAACCCATAATTTTACTGGCAATTGATAGTTTTCAGCCTCTTTTTTGCCTTGATCTTCTACCATTTTAAATAAAGCTGAAACGTTTGAACCATACATAGCCGCAAGATGTGCCGCATCCTCTTTCGTTAAGCCGGCAGCAACGCCTGTTTCAATTTGTCCAGCAATAAAATCCTTAAATTTACTTGAGCCGCCAACTCCCCCACCAGAGATTGGCAAATGCTTGGTTTGACAGCTTGGGAAATTTCTATTTTGTTCTTCAGTGAATTTCTTTGCAAGAACATCAACAATCGTTTCCGCCATTTTTCGATAGCCAGTTAATTTCCCTCCAGCAATAGTGATCAGGCCCGTTTCAGACTCCCATATTTCATCCTTACGAGATATTTCAGAAGGATCTTTTCCTTCTTCCCATATAAGCGGACGAACACCTGCCCAGCTTGATTCAACATCTGCCTCCGTCATTTTCACCTCTGGGAACATATAATTAATTGCTTGAATAATATACGTACGGTCCTCAGAAGTCATGTGCGGGCTTACTGGATCGTCCCCATAAAAGGTATCCGTAGTCCCTACATATGCTTTACCTTCTCTCGGAATGGCAAAGACCATTCTTTTATCTGGTGTATCAAAATATACAGCTTGTTTTAAAGGGAAACGAGATTGATCTATCACTAAGTGAACCCCTTTTGTCAGCTTTAATGTCTTCCCTTTTTTCGAGCCATCCTTTTCACGAATCGTGTCAACCCATGGACCAGCTGCATTGACAATCTTCGCTGCTTTAATTTCATATTTTTCTCCAGTAAGCTGATCAACTACAAGGACACCAACTACTTTTCCATTTTCATATAGCAACTGGTCAACCTTCGTATAATTTAACGGTATCGCACCTTTATCCGCTGCAGCCTTCATCACTTCGATTGTTAAACGGGCATCATCTGTACGGTATTCCACATAATAGCCACCGCCCTTTAGTCCATTTCTCTTAACTAAAGGCTCTTTATTGATTGTTTCCTGCACATTAAGCATCGTTCTGCGTTCTGCCTTTTTAACCCCTGCAAGAAAGTCGTATACTCTTAAGCCAATAGAAGTACTAAACTTACCAAATGTGCCCCCTTTATGCATTGGCAGCAGCATCCACTCAGGAGTTGTTACATGAGGACCATTTTCATAAACAATCGCACGTTCTTTTCCCACCTCTGCAACCATCTGCACTTCAAATTGCTTTAAATAACGAAGTCCACCATGAACTAACTTTGTTGATCGGCTAGACGTTCCCGCTGCAAAATCCTGCATCTCTACAAGCGCAACATTCATCCCTCTAGTTGATGCATCTAATGCGATCCCAGCACCTGTAATCCCCCCGCCAATCACTAACACATCAAACGTTTCATTTTTAAGTTTATTTATAATATCACTTCGATTATGATTTGAGAAATTCATTTCTTTGTCCTCCCTTTATTAAAAGGTAATTAGTATAAGTTATTCCCTTTAATGACAGCCCGCAACAATAAATGCACATGCGGTCATGGTTTGGCACTGGAGAAGAACACAAAAAAGAGACCACAAAATACATTATCGACTAGCGATAATGACTTTGTGGTCTCTCCGGTTCTCCTGCCGAGCTATTAACTTATCTTCATTATATCATACTTTATAATCATTGAAAACATTTATTTAAATGCCATCGCTGCCTTCACAGCTTTCTTCCAGCCGTTATATAAGTTTTTGCGGCTTTCCTCTTCCATGCTTGGTTCAAAGGATTTGTCAATTGCCCATTGATTCGAAATCTCATCTTCATTTTTCCAATAGCCTACTGCAAGTCCTGCTAAATAGGCAGCGCCTAGAGCCGTCGTTTCGTTAATTGTCGGTCTTTCAACTGGCACATTCAAGATATCACTTTGAAACTCCATGAGAAAGTCATTTTTTACTGCCCCGCCATCGACACGCAAAGTCTTTAATTCAATTCCTGAATCTGCTTCCATAGCGGACAGTACATCTTTCGTTTGGTAGGCAAGCGATTCTAACGTAGCACGGATAAAATGCTCCTTAGATGTACCTCTTGTTAAACCAAATACTGCCCCTCTTACTTCACTATCCCAGTAAGGAGTTCCGAGCCCAACAAAAGCAGGAACAACATAAACACCATCCGTTGAATCTACCTTTTTCGCATAGCCCTCACTGTCTTTGGCATTATGAAGCATTCTCATTCCATCTCGCAGCCATTGAATGGCAGATCCAGCGACAAAAATACTACCTTCTAAGGCATATTCCACTTTCCCATTTAATCCCCAAGCAATCGTAGTTAGTAAGCCATTTTCAGATCGCACTGCCTTTTCACCTGTATTCATCAGCATGAAGCAGCCTGTACCATAAGTATTTTTTGCCATTCCTTCTTCAAAGCATGCTTGTCCGAAAAGGGCTGCCTGCTGATCTCCTGCCGCACCTGCAATTGGAATTTCTTTGCCGAAGAAATGATAATCAACTGTATGCCCATAGATTTCTGAAGATGGCCGTACTTCAGGAAGCATGGAAGCTGGAACACCTAGAATTTTCAACAACTCTTCATCCCATTTTAACTCATATATGTTAAACATTAATGTTCGTGAAGCATTTGAATAATCAGTCACATGGGCTTTACCACCGGAAAGCTTCCAAATGAGCCAAGTATCGATTGTACCAAACAATAACTTCCCTTGCTCTGCTTTTTCTCTTGCCCCATCCACATGATCTAAGATCCACTTCACCTTTGTCCCAGAAAAATAAGCGTCAATCAATAAGCCTGTTTTTTCTCTGAAAGTATCATTATATCCTGCCGCTTTCAATTCTTCACATATATCACTTGTTTGTCTTGATTGCCAAACAATCGCGTTGTAGATTGGCTTCCCTGTTTCTTTATCCCATACAACCGTTGTTTCGCGCTGGTTTGTAATCCCGATCCCCGCAATTTGCTCTGGTTTGACCCCTGATTCTGAAAGCACTTCAGCAATAACAGAAAGAATAGAACCCCAGATCTCATTAGCATTATGCTCTACCCAGCCGGGCTTTGGAAAATATTGCGTGAACTCCCTCTGAGCTGAATGCGTAATCTCCCCATCATTATTAAAAAGAATCGCTCTTGAACTCGTTGTCCCTTGATCCAGTGATAATATAAATTTTTCCATTTTCCCTTCCCCCGTTCAATCTTAAAATCTTTCGATCATGCCGCAGCTTTAGAAGATTCTGTATTCATTTTTTCTTTTTTACCCATAAGATAAACAATGATTAATATTATTATATTAACAGCTAGAACTGTCCATAACATGTTTGAAAGTTTTTCCGTAAAGAAAATCTGATAGAAAATAGATCCAAGTGATCCTCCCATAATCGGTCCTAGAACAGGGATCCACGCATAGCCCCAGCCTGACTTCCCTTTTCCGTGAATTGGAAGCACAAAATGCGCAATACGAGGACCAAGATCACGTGCAGGATTAATTGCATAGCCTGTAGTACCCCCAAGTGACATTCCGATTACTACAATCAATAGTCCCACTGCAATCGGATTCAAACCTTCTGAAAACTTATTTGCACCTATAAATAATAGACCTAGGACAAGAATAAATGTACCTATCACTTCACTTAATAGATTCGAAAAAGTATGAGGAATGGCAGGGCTGGTTGAAAATACAGCTAATTTCGCTCCCTGATCCTCCGTTGCCTTCCAATGCGGCAAGTAATGAAGGAAAACAAGTACACCGCCTAAAAATCCACCAATAAGTTGAGCGATAATATATTCAGGCACTTCCGCCCAAGGAAAATCCCCATTTAAAGCTAAACCAATGGTTACAGCAGGATTCAAATGGGCACCACTAATCGATCCAACTGCAAATACCCCCATTGTTACCGCTAAACCCCAAGCAATT
This sequence comes from Cytobacillus solani, assembly GCF_006704205.1. Classification (NCBI taxonomy): domain Bacteria; kingdom Bacillati; phylum Bacillota; class Bacilli; order Caryophanales; family Bacillaceae; genus Cytobacillus; species Cytobacillus solani. Next base: position 3,844,510 of record NZ_CP041305.1, on the reverse strand, counting down.
GTAACGACAATCCATCCTCCATTAAAAGAGAATGTTTTCTTTAAATTCGCTCCGGCAACGACGCCTCCCCCAAATAAAATCAAAATCATCGTTCCGACAACTTCTCCCATAAAAGCTGACATCTCATATCCCCTCTCTCATCTTAAAGACAAAATAGACGAAAAAAAGAGATCCACAACAGAATACACCTTAAAAAGGCAAAACTGTGTGAATCTCCTAATCTCCGACACATAGAATTAACTTGTAAATTGAGTATACAACTCTATGAAAACGTTGTCAATTAGATTTAGTCATTAAATATTTCCCATAAATCTATCTTGGAAGTGGTGATTGCTGAGGCTCCAGCTTGCAATGCATTTACTACTTCTTCCTTCGTCCTTATAAGACCTCCAGCCAAAATGGGTGTATTTAACCGCTGATTGACCTCTTCTATCATCCATGGCATCGCTCCTGGCATGACTTCAATATAATCAGGCCTCGTTTTCTCTATTAGCTTATAGCTTTTTTCAAGCGCATGAGAATCAATGAGAAATATCCTTTGAATCGCTACAACTCCCTTTTGCTTTGCTTTTAAAATTACACTCGATTTCGTAGAAATTATTCCAAACGGTTTATACTCTTGACAAATATATTCTGTTGCATAATCATCACTTTTTATTCCATGAATCATATCAACGTGGTAAATCATTTTTTTATTACATGCTTTAGCCATTTGATTTACATTTTTCAATTGGGCAATATGCATGTCCAAAAAGACACCAATTTTATAGGGGCTTTTCAAAAAGTGCTCAAACTCCTTCATCGTTGTCGATGCAGGCAATATTTTTTGTTCCATTTTTTTCAGCTCCAGTTTATGACTATATCCCATATACTAGAAGGAAATAGAAAATAACTCAATAATAAATTGAAAGAAAGCCGATTTTCTAATTCAAAATCGGCTTTTACATGATCCATTCAATTTTATGCTTCTTTTTTGGCTTTTGAAGACACACGTTTCTTTTTTGCCGCAGGTTTTTTCGGTTTCGTCTTGTCAATCGACGCTTGTAGTGCTGCCATTAGATCAGTCACATTTGTAGCAGGTGCTTTTTCAACCGGTGTAACAATTTCTTTTCCAGTCCGTTTCGATTCAATCAGCTCAAGAAGCGCTGTTCGGTATTCATCCGTATATTTATCGGGCTCGAAATCTGTTGTTAGTTGATCAATTAGCAGAATTGCCGTATCAATTTCCTTCTTCGTTACTTTATCTTCAGCAGGAACATTAGGAACATCACCCGCTTTTCGAACCTCATCAGGGTAATGAATGGTTTCCATAACAAGTGTGTTTTCATACACACGGAGCACAGCTAACTGCTCTTTAGAGCGGATAATAATTTTTGCCAACCCTACTTTTTCAGATTCTTCCAGCGCTTTCCGCAATAAAGAGTATGCCTTTCCCCCTCCATCACCAGGTGACATATAGTACGTACGGTCATAATAAATCGGATCAATTTGTTCCATCATTACAAAATCAATAATTTCGACTGCTTTATCTTCATTCTCTTTCTTTAACTTTTCCAAATCCTCCTCGTCAAGAACGACAAACTTCCCCTTCGTATATTCATATGCCTTAACAATTTCCTCCGTCTTAACCTCTACATCACAAACAGGACAAACTTTTTCATATTTAATCGGCGAATGACACTCTTTATGCAGATTTCTCAGTTTGATATCCTTATCTTCGGTGGCTGCATGCAGCTTGATTGGTATGTTGACAAGTCCAAAGCTAATGCTGCCTTTCCAGATTGTATGCATAATGCATGCTCCTATCTTTTTGTTCTTAATTTGCGTTACTGTACCTAATGCATACATTTTAAATGTTGGAAAGATTTCTTTTAGAAAGAGTAGTTTTTATACAACTGGAAAAAATAAAAGATACGTTTGCAATTTAGGAGGTTTAACCATTTGAAGCCGATGCTGCCTAGTCTTTCTTTTGAGATTCCTGAAGGAAAAGAGTGGCTTTATGAAGTTAAGTACGATGGGTTTCGGGCGATTTTACATTGGGACGATAATGAAATAACGCTTACGAGCAGAAACGGCAAATCATTATTGGAATTATTTCCAGAAGTACGATTATTCCTTGAAACGAACAAGGACAAATTTGCCCCTTATCTGCCTCTTACTTTAGATGGAGAATTGGTCTTTCTCGAAAATGCCTATAAGGCACATTTTGGCTCCATTCAAGTTAGGGGAAGAATGCGGTCAAAAAAAAGGATTGCGGATAAAGCAAATGCTTCCCCTTGCAGACTTCTCATATTTGATGTAATCGAATTAAGCGGAAAATCAGTAGTAAATGAACTGTATCTTTCGAGGAAAGCAATATTGCTGGCATTATTTAAACAATGTGATCTCCCCCTTAAACCCGATGAAAAAAGTGTTAAACTCATTCAAATGCTTCCATATTATAAAAATTTCGCCGAGGTTTGGGAAAAGGTTACTCTTTATGATGGAGAAGGAATTGTAGCCAAACAGCAAAATAATAGATGGGAAGATGGAAAAAGAACCTCTTTATGGGTTAAATATAAAAATTGGAAATATGCCACTTGTTTTATCACCTCATATGAAAAATCCAATGGTTATTTTTATGTTGGTGTATACAGGAATCAGACAATTATTCCTATTGGGCAATTTATCTTTGGTATAAAGCCCGATGAGAAGAAAGCACTTGCCCAAATCATTAAAGAAAATAAAGCAGATGAGGACAATCAATATATTTATGTAGAGCCGGCCATTTGTGTAGAAATCAAATATTTGGAAATCTATGAGGAACAGATGCGTGAACCACATTTCCATCAATTTAAATTTGAAATAAAACCGGATTCGTGTACGTATGATCAATTCATTCAGGGACAGAAGAATCTGCCGCCAGATGTGATCATTACCCATCCAAATAAACCATTATGGGAAGAGCCTCCTTTACAAAAGATTGATTTCATCCATTATTTAAGAGAGATTTCCCCATATATGCTTCCTTTTCTAAAAGATCGATTATTAACAGTTATCCGCTACCCACATGGAATTTTCGGAGAGTCTTTTTACCAAAAGAGCTGCCCAGAATATGCGCCAGATTTCGTTGAAACTAAAATGGCTGATGGGATTAATTACATCGTTTGTAATAATCTTAAAACCTTACTGTGGCTTGGGAATCAGCTTGCATTTGAATATCATATTCCTTTTCAAACGATAAATAATCATAGACCATGTGAAATTGTTTTTGACCTTGATCCTCCATCAAGAGAGGCATTTGGACTTGCCGTTAAAGCCGCAAAATATATTAAGGAAATTCTCGATCAGCTTGAACTAATTGGCTTTGTAAAAACATCCGGGAATAAAGGATTGCAAATTTACCTTCCTCTCCTGGAAAATACGTATACGTTTGAAGAGACTAGACTATTCACAGCCTTTATTGCCGATTACTTAGTCTCAAAAGAACCAGATTCCTTTACAATTGAACGGATGAAAAAAAATCGTGGCAATCGCCTCTACGTCGACTATATTCAACATGCAGAAGGGAAAACGATTATTGCTCCTTATTCATCAAGAGGAACTAAAGAAGCCACAGTTGCTACTCCCCTTCACTGGGAAGAAGTAAATGAACATTTACGGATCGCTGACTTTCAAATTCCTGCCATTCTAAAAAGAATTAATCAGTATGGTGACCCTTTTCATCAATATTTTGCAGCGAAAGAAAAACAAAATCTTCAGCCTGTCCTTGATTTCTTAAAAAAATAGAAAAAGCCTGCCTAATCTTCATATGGCAGGTCTTCTATCATTTAGATCAATTGTTCTCCAAAACTGAGCTCATTCGCCCAGCTAAGTGATTCTGCATAAATTTTGAATAAATCCTTCTCATCAATTGTTAGATCTTTACATTTTTCACTGATAACCGTCCACTCTGCCTTTTCAACAGCGAGAACGAGATCGAGCACATCTTTTAGCTGATTATCTTTACCCGTTAATGCTTCACAAATCTCCTCTTCTAGCGGTAAATCTCTTAGAATCATTTCCATAGGCATACTCAATAATGAATCAACCATAGAAAACATGCCTGTCATAAAATTACTTGGTGAGGATGGCCGGTTCTGTCTGATTTTTTCGATTTCTTCACACATTCGCGCTCTTGTAAGGCTAATATGGATCATTTCTTGAGAAATCTCTCTTTCCCCAATTGTTGATTCCCGAACAGCAAGTACATAAATCCATTTTTGAAGCTCAATTAGTCCAAGCAAGACAACCGCCTGCCGGATTGAATTAATCTTTTGCTTTGGTCGAAAAGCGGGAGAATTGATTAATTTTAATAACTTATACGATAAAGAAATATCTCGTTCAATTAACTCCGTAATTCGATCAATATTCGGTTCAGTCATCGACAAATTTTGAATCATTTCATAATATGAATGAAAATAGGTCGGTACATCATGTGTCGAAATAATTACCGGCTTCGCAAAGAAATAACCTTGAAAATAGTGATAGCCCCGTTTCTTTGCCTCTTCAAATTCTTCTCTTGTTTCGACCTTTTCAGCGACCAATTCAATATTCAAATCTTTCGCAATCGCTTCTATTTTTTCCCTCATCTCAAAAGGAGTAGACAAAAAATCAACTTTAATAAAATCCGCAAATTTTAATAGATCATGTGTATATGGATTTAATTCATTCAGTACGAAGTCATCTAGTGCAATTAGATAGCCTTGTGCTCTCAGATCCATACATATTTCGATTAATTCCGGACTCGGGATAACCGTTTCTAAAATTTCTACGACGATCTCTCGAGGTCTAAAATACGTTGGAAGGCCTAACTTAAGCAAATTCTCTGTAAAATTAATGAAACAAGGTTTGCCATTAGAAAGCTTATCAATCCCAATACTTAAAAAGCTATTTATAATAAGTTCAGTGGTTGCCTGGTCTCCATCTACCTCAGGGAAAGCATTCTCATTTTTATCCTTTCGATAAAGAAGCTCATAACCAAACACTTCTTCTGTAAGATTAAAAATCGGCTGCCTTGCAACAAAAACTTCCATTATCTTACCTCCGACAAAAAATTAACAAAATATAACACTTTTTTCATTATATATAAAAACAAATATTTAAAAAGTCGAAATATGTTGATTACAAAAATATTCTCTCATATTTTAATTCTTCTGTCATTAAAATGGGGCACTGAATTATTCAGTGCCCCATTACTTCTTTATTCTATCAAAATGCTATTTAAGCTGTTTGTATAAATTACCCATTTCTATTGCTCCCACTGCAGAATCCCAGCCTTTATTACCTGCTTTCGTCCCGGCACGTTCAATCGCCTGTTCAATTGTATCTGTTGTTAAAACACCAAAGATAATGGGAATGCCGCTTTCCATTCCAGTGGATGCAACCCCCTTAGCAACCTCATTACTGACATAATCAAAATGAGGTGTCGCTCCACGAATGACTGTTCCAAGAGTAATGATAGCATCATATGCTCCCGATTGAGCGAGCTTCTTCGCTGCAAGAGGAATTTCAAAAGCTCCAGGCACCCAAACGATTGTTACGTCCTCTTCATTCACACCATGACGTTTTAAGGCGTCTTCAGCACCACTTAATAATTTGCTAGTAATAAACTCATTAAAGCGGGAAACGACAATTGCCATTTTTAAACCTGTGCCAACTAAATGGCCTTCAATTACGTTTTTCATCTCTCATCTCTCCTATTAAAAAGTTAATAAATGGTCAAGCTTTGACTTTTTAGTTTTTAAATATGAATCATTTTCTTTTTTCGTCGGCATTTGCAATGAGACACGCTCTGTTATTTCAAGACCATATCCTCCTAATCCGGCAATCTTTCGCGGGTTATTGGTTAAGAGCCTCATTTTCCTTACACCTAAATCGACTAGTATTTGTGCACCAACTCCGTAATCGCGCAAATCATCTGCAAAGCCTAGTTTATGGTTTGCTTCGACTGTGTCATATCCTTCTTCCTGCAGCTTATAAGCTTTCAACTTATTTATAAGTCCTATCCCTCTGCCTTCCTGCCTCATATAAAGAAGTATTCCTTTTCCTTCTTTCTCGATTTGTGTAAGAGCCGCTTCCAATTGGGGACCACAGTCACAGCGATTAGAGCCAAAAACGTCACCTGTTAAGCATTCCGAATGGACCCGCAATAAAACAGGTTCATCTTTAGTGATCTCTCCTTTAACTAATGCAACATGATCTTTCCCATCAATTGAATTCGAATAACCTATAGCTCTAAATAATCCAAACTCTGTTGGTAATTGAATGTCTACTTCTCTTTTAACAAGATTTTCATGCTTGTATCGGTACTCGATTAATTGTTTTATCGTTATTATTTTTAAATCGTACTTTTGAGCAACAGCTTCAAGGTCATTCATACGGGCCATTGTCCCATCATCTTTCATAATTTCGCAAATAACTCCTGCTGGTTCCGCTCCAGCTAGTCTTGCAAGGTCAATGGCTGCTTCAGTATGACCTGCTCTCCTAAGGACGCCGCCTTCTTTCCCAATAAGGGGAAATATATGTCCAGGGCGGTTAAAATCTGTTGGAGACACACTCTTATCAAGCATTTTCTCAATTGTTAATGAACGCTCAAATGCACTAATTCCGGTTGAGGTATCTTTATGATCGATTGAGACAGTAAAAGCTGTTTTATGGCTATCCGTGTTACTAGTTACCATCGGTTGCAGATCCAGCTTTGTAGCCAATGATTCTGCAATCGGGACACAAATTAGGCCCCTTCCTTCTTTCGCCATAAAATTGATTGTTTCCGGTGTTACATACTGTGCAATCGAAACAAAATCACCTTCATTTTCCCTGTCTTCATCATCGCAAACAATAATGACCTTCCCTGACTTTAAATCTTCTATGGCTACTTCTATTTCACTAAGCATTTCATTTACCTCCAATTGTCCTTTCTTAAGAAAGAAAGCCGTGTTCTTGTAGAAAGCTTTCTGACAAAATTTGTTTGCGACTCGTTTCTTTTTGTTCTCTTTTCATAAATGAAAACAAATATTTTGCTAGCATATCAAACTCAATGTTGACTGTATCACCTACATGTTTCATATCTAGTACGGTCTCTTTTGCTGTATGTGGAATAATCGAAACAGTTACCGAATCATCCGTTACCCCAAATATGGTTAAGGATATGCCATCTATTGCGATTGAGCCCTTCATTAAAAGGAGGTGACTGAATGATATAGGGACTGAAATATCAAAATATATAGCATTTTCTTTAACAGCCTTTTTTAGTATTTGTCCAATGCCATCTACGTGTCCTGTGACAAAATGCCCTCCAAATCTTCCATTAACCGCCAGCGCTCTTTCTAAGTTAACCTTTGTCTGCTCTTTAACAGATGATAATGAAGTGCTTTTAAAAGTTTCTGGCATGACATCTGTGGAAAACTCATCACTATTTATTTCTGTTACAGTTAAACAAACACCATTGACGGAAATACTGTCTCCTAAATGAATATCCTTTAAGATTTTAGATGCCTTAATTGTTAACTTAATTGTCTTCCCATACTTGACGGCACTATTTACTGTACCGAGTTCTTCAATGATTCCCGTAAACAAAGCGTTATCCCTCCTTTATAGGCTTTGCCAATAACTTTATGTCTTTACCAACATACTCAATGGATTCAAATGAAAGCTTTTTTGCATGTTTGACGAATTCAATGCCAGTTTCCCCAATAAAAGGAATTGCCTCTTTTCCGCCAATGATTATGGGCGCTATATACAAAACGATTTGCTGGAATGCATCATTTTTGACGAAGGATGCATGAATTTCAGAACCGCCTTCTACTAAAACAGACATGATGTTTCTACTTCCCAGTTCATTTAATACATCTGGAATAAGTACAGTCTGTGTTGAGAAAGGAAAAACCTCTACTCCATATTGCTGGATTGCTTCTACTTTATTTTCATTTATTTCTCTTCCGGTAAATATAATGGTTTTTGCGGCTCCATCCTGTATGACATTGGATTCAACAGGTGTTCGTAGATGTGTATCTAATACGATTCGAATGGGATTTTTTCCACCTCGGGGCAGTCTGGTGGTTAAATGTGGATTATCGTGAATAATCGTATTCACGCCTGTTAGGATAGCATCATGTTCGTGTCTTAGTTGATGAACATCCAATCTGGATTCTGGAGAGGTAATCCATTTGCTGTCACCTGTTTTTGCAGCAGTCTTTCCATCTAAAGAGGCTGCCGATTTGATTGTTACGTAAGGGGTGTTCGTCTGAATAAAATGAAAAAATGGTTCATTCATTGTATAGGCGTCTTCTTTTCCAACGCCTACCTCTACTTCAATACCAGCCCTTTTCAGTTGAGCGATCCCTTGACCAGCTGCAAGAGGGTTTGGATCAAGCACTGCGATAACAACCCTTTTGATTCCTGATTTACAGATTAATGCTGTACAAGGGGGTGTTTTTCCGAAATGGCTGCAAGGTTCAAGGGTAACATACAAATCCGCTCCATTTGCTTCATTCCCAGCCATACGAATGGCGTGTACTTCCGCATGGGCAGTTCCAGCTTTTAAATGAGCGCCCATTCCAATGATTTGGCCGTTTTTAACAACAACAGCTCCAACTATCGGATTCGGGTTTGTTTGCCCTTTCATAGATAGTGCCATTCTTAATGCCAGTTTCATATATTCTTCATCTTTCATACTAGTTTTCTTATTCTCCTTTCATCCATTGATTTCTCCAGAAAAAACAAAGCCCCGCACAAATATGTACGGGGCAAAAAAACATAACCAAAGAAGCGTAAAACAATACAATTTTTACGCAAATTAGTCATTCCTTCTCCCATCCAGACTTTAACTGTCGGCTTTGGAATTTCACCAAATCCACCGTTTTCAACATTTGAAAACGGGTCACGGACTAAGAGGTCACCCTCATCACCGCCGGTTGGGAATTTCACCCAGCCCCGAAGGAATCCTATTCGATTAGTTGAATTTTATCACGAGTAAATAAAATTTACAATTTGAAGTGTTTTTTCTACAAAAAAAGAAACACCCAAAAGTACTTCTTTCATCTATTTACAATCTATTAACCTATCACATGAAAAACAAAATTAAAAAGAAAGAGTCCTGCAATGACATATAAGGATAAGGAAACTTCCTTTGCTTTGCCAATCGCAATTTTGAGAATCGGATAAAGGATAAACCCGACAGCGATTCCGTCTGCAATGCTATACGTAAACGGAATCATCGCAATAATAAAAAACGCTGGAAAGCTTTCACTTAAATCTTTCAAATCTAGATTACGAATATTTTGCAGCATCAATCCGCCAATAATCATTAAAATCGGTGCAATGGCACTATTTGGGATCAGCTTAATAACCGGAATAAAAAACGCAGAAAGTAAAAAGAGCAAACCAGTGATGATTGTCGTTAATCCTGTTCTGCCTCCTGCCGCCATACCAGCTGTGCTTTCAACTGTTGCCACAGTTGGACTTGTTCCAAATACCCCGGATAACATCGCCGATATCGAATTCGCCTGGAAAGCACGAGTAAACCTATCTGAACGATTAATAAATGAAACATGGCCATGAACTAAACCGATATTTTCAAACACAAGAACCATTGTTAATGAAAAGACGGCAATCCAGAAGGTAATTGATAGGATATTATCAAATGACATGGCACCGAAAACTTCCATATAATCCGATAATGAGAATGCCTTCTCCTCTGATTGTGTAAAGTCAATCAAGCCAAATAACCATGCAATTACTGAGCCTGCAACCACCGTAATCAAAAAATTCCCCGGTGTATTGCGCATAAAAAGAATTATGGCTATTAGGAAGGTAAGAATGGTCGCAAGTACTTGCGGTTCTCCAAGTTCACCAAGAGCAATGATTGAATTTGTCCCTTTCTCGACAATTCCGCCCTTCTCTAGTCCGATTAGCATTAAAAATAATCCAAGTCCCACTGTTATTGCTTCTTTCAAAGATTGTGGAATGGATTCACTTAAAACAGTCGAAAAACGAGAAAAGGCAACAAAAGTAAAGATTAAACCAGAAACAAAGACGACGGCTAACGCTTCCTGCCAAGACATTCCCATTGATTGAACAATGGTGTAGGAAAATAATGCATTAATCCCCATGCCTGGTACAAGAAGAATTGGCACATTTGCCCATAAGCCCATTAATAGGCAGCCAACAACAGATGTAATTATCGTTGCAAAAATAGCTGCTTCAAGTGGAATCCCAGCTTCCGATAAAATAAGTGAATTAACGGCAATAATATATACGATTGTAAAAAATCCAATCATCCCTGCCAAAACTTCACGTTTAATCGAAGTCTGATTTTCCTCAAGCTGAAAGAAATGGGTAAACCAGTTTTTCTTCATAATGAAACGACCTAACTATTCAATTAGCCCTCTCCCTACCCGCTCCCCCTGAAAATTTCAGGTGAGCCACAAGGCATTATTTTAACAAAAATTTTTCAGTTTGCCAATAGGTATGAAACTTTTTTGTACAATGGCACGTATAGAATTATATCTTAGGAATGGAAGGATACATGGACTGTGAATGAAACAAAAGAACAATTGCTAACTGAATTGAAAAAGAGTGAGGATTGGGAAAAGGATCAAAGTGATTTATGGTTTTGGGAGAAAATCGGCCGGCTGCCCTTTAAATTATTGGACAAGTTTACCCCTGCTTTTTTGCAAAATAAGATCGGCGTTATCTTGGATGAATTAGGTCAATATGTACAATCAGGAGGAAGCTATTTAAGCTCCGTTTCCTCCATTAAGTCGTATTACCCTAATCGGGATGTGGAAAATTTAGAGGATGTTGCAGCGATACCGATCCTTGAAATGGATCAAACAGTTACAAAGCTAACCGGAAACCGCAAAAAACTTGCCACCGTTCAAGGGGCGAGTACGGGAATCGGAGGCATCTTTACGCTAACAATTGATATCCCATTACTGCTTGGTATGCAGTTAAAAACCCTTCAGGATATTGCGATATGCTATGGCTATAATCCGAATGATAAAAAAGAAAGAATGTACATTGTTAAAGTTCTACAGTTTGTCTCTTCCGATATTGTTGGAAAAAAAGCGATCTTAAATCAGCTTTCTCTCATCGACTCCCCAGAAGATGAACAGGCGAAAAGAGAAGTGGTATCAGAACTTCAAGGATGGCGGGAAGTCGTATTTACTTATCGAGATCAGGTTGGCTGGAAAAAGCTCTTTCAGATGATTCCGATTGCTGGTTTGCTATTTGGCGCCTTTATTAATCGCTCAGCTGTTAATGATATTGCTGAAGCAGGCATGATGCTGTACCGAAAAAGAAGAATTAAAGAACGATTAGCTGAATAAAAGAAAACGGTACTGCTCAAAATGGCAGCACCGTTTTCTTTTATAAAAGTTTCAGGATTTCCTTTTCTAATTCGTCTTCCTCTACCGGACCCATTACTTTTCTTCGAATGACCCCATCTGAATCAATGAAAAAGCTTGTTGGATAGCCAATGATTGCATAATCATGAAAAACAGCCCCATTTTCATCTAATGGGATTGGAAATGTCAGTTTGTATTCATCTACAAACTGCCCCACATGCTTTGGGTCTTTTTCTGAAGTTGTCACATTGACTGCAAGGATTTCAAACCCATCTTTTTTATATTTTTTATAAAGCTTTTCCATATGAGGCATTTCATCTTTACAAGGCGGACACCAGGTCGCCCAGAAATTAAGAAGAACAGGCTTGCCTTTATAATCGCTTAACTGAACTGACTTCCCATTTAAATCAACTAATTCAAATTCAGGTGCCCGTTTTCCTTCAATTAATCCAATTGGCAGCTCGCTAGCATTCTCTAACTTCTCATATTTATCTATTTGTTCAATCTCATTATTGTTGTCATTAAAAATATACCTATCAGCGATGATTAACAGAACAATGACAATTGCTGCTCCTACAATCCATTTCTTCATACACGCACCTCTTTAAGATGAATCCTATATGCTATATCATACATGACCCTTCACCTAAAGACTATTAAGGTGCATTAAATTTCCACCCTCAAAAACCTGAACAGTTCCTGGCACACCATTATTTAGTGGAGGATATTCGCAAGGATAGCGAACATGTTTAATTTTTGTTCTTCACTTAAACTTTTTTCGAAAGAAAGTACTGGCGTATTCGGATCCTTAATTTTATTCTCCCACTCTATCGGCATTATGCCCTTTTGGAGCCTAGAAACCCTTATTTGATTATGGAAAAACTGATAATCCATATACATATGTGCACGCGTAACAACGATTTCCTCTCCCTTACTTTCAAAAATTGTTTTTGAACGCATTTCATCCAATACGCTGATGATATTTATTAAGTTCTGATCTTTATCCATTATTTCTATCTGATTCTTATTAAATGTAAAGATTGCAAACATATGGTTTGATTCATCATAAAGCCCAAACTTTCTTTCCAAAAGCTTGTCCAAAAAACGCGGTAAAAACCATTTAAAGAAAAGAAGTTTCCTTTCTCTAAGCTCTCCCAATAATTGCCCATCACTGCTAAAGAATAGTATTCGTAATGAGGGAGCCGGCAAAAAATGAAGCAGTACATAATCTGTCTTTACTAGTGTTTCATTCTTGTTTTTATTTTCCAGCAGGTTCTCTGAAAATGCTTTCGACCGCCGATCACAGACCAAATAATGTTGATAACAAAAAAAACTATATACAAGAAAGGGAAGAACAACCAAGACAACTCTTCCATCCCTTGCAATCATAATTCCGTAAATAATAAGAAAAAATAGAGGAATCAGTGTAGCGAGGCTGACACTTAAGGAAAGGGATGCTGTTCTTCTATAATATTGCTGTATATTCATATGTAAAACTCCTAACTAAGCAAGAAGGAAAATCCTTCCTTCTAAACTGAAAATATGCTATTAATTAATTGAATCTCTAATATTCTATTAAAGAACTTTCCCAAACATGATTTTTAGGAGGAAAAACATGAAAAAATTCATCTATTTTGGTGGATTGCTGATAATCCCGCTTGTTATCATTTTGATAATTCATACCCAGATGGTCAAAACCGCGAATCAGACTCCTCCTGCAAATATTCCGTACCTTATCGTTCTCGGAGCAAAAGTGAACGGGGAGGAAATGTCTCTAAGTCTGCTTTATCGAGCAAAAACAGCACTTTCCTATTTAGAAGACAACCCTAACACCGTTGTCATTGTTACTGGCGGCAAAGGAAAAGGCGAAAATATTACAGAGGCAGATGCACTTAGCCGATTTTTCATTGAGAATCATATTAATGAAAACCGTATCCTGGTTGAAGATCGCTCCACTTCCACATACGAAAACTTAAAATTCACTAAAGAACTTTACGAAATTGATGAAGCTGTCATTGTCAGTAATGACTTTCATCTCTATCGAGCGACCACTTTCGCAAATAAAGTTGGCATCATCGGCTACCCTTTAGCTGCTGAAACGCCAAAGGTAGTGAAGGCAACACTTTTTATCCGCGAATATGCAGCAGTCATTAAAATGAAAGTATTTGGTTCATAAAATAGAAAAAAGCTATCGTGAAAACGATAGCTTTTCATTATAAAATAACAATAATTGCTTACCAATTGAGGATTCTATCTCTATACCTTTTTGCATCTTCAAATCCTTGAAGATATAATTTTTCCAGCTTATTTGGGTCTCTTTCCATTCTTCCTACCTCTAAAGGTTCTAGAGGCTGAATGATTAAAACTCTGCCGTTTCTTTCTTCTTCTTCGAGATAGCGGACCGTATCATTATATTTTTGATAACGGCTTGCCAATGCTTGCTGTAATCCGTCATACTGCGGGTATTTTCTTTTGACAAGAAAATGAAATTTCGAAGGCTTCTTTCTGTATCCTTTGTTTCTAGTTAAAATAACTACCGACCGATTGAAGCCATCATTTTGAGCTTTTTTTATTGGGATTGGATCACTAATTCCTCCATCAAGCAAAATACGATTTTTAAAATGCACTTCAGGAGCAATAAATGGCAATGAGCTGGAAGCTCTAACAATTTTCAGCAGATCCTCTCCATAGTCCTTTTTTCCGAAATAGACTGGTTCCCCTGATTGACAATCCGTCGTTCCTATCACAAATTCCGCATGATTGCCGTAAAATTCATCAAAGTGATAGGGAACATATTTGTTAGGAATCTCATCAAAAATGAAATCCATCCCAAAAAATTGCCGGGACTTAATGAAGTTTCGCCATGAAATATAGCGGGGATCTGATACATATTCAATATTTACAATTTTGTTCCGTCCCTTTTGTTTTGATAAATAGGAGGCAGCTACACCGGCACCAGCGGAAACGCCAATCACATAAGGAAAATTTATTTCCTGCTCCAAGAAATATTCTAGAACACCAGCCGTATAGACGCCCCGCATCCCTCCTCCTTCCAAAACGAGTCCAATATCATTCATTACCGATCTTCTTCCTCTCATTTACAGTTTCGCTTATTATCTTACCAAAACTTTTAGTGAGGAGGTTAAGATTTTGCTTTGACAAAATGAATGAACTTATGCAAGTTCTTTTCGTCGAAAAATAGCAATGCCTCCTCCTAATAACATAATGATTCCGGAAACGGATAGGATAATCGCCGCCCAAACATCAGAAGAGATTGGGCCACTCATTATAAACGTACTTGCATAGGAAAGTAATTGAGCTGGACTCCATTCAAACCATTTCGAAAATGTCCCGCTTATAACGATTAATACGATAACAGCTGCGAACGAAAGAAATCCGACTGCACCTGGTGATTTTAGAAATGAGTTAAAGAAAACCGTAATCGTAAGAACGAAAGAAAGCCATAAACCGTATATGAAAAACGATTGGATAAAATCTATAAAAGGAATCGTGTCAAAAAGGATTCCAACATAATACCAGGATACAAAATACCCGATGAAATAAGATATCCAAAGTAATAGCATGGCCCCAGCCCATTTTGCAGTTACAAATGCCGTATATGAAACAGGCTTTACTAATATTAATCCTGCAACCCCGCTTTTTCTTTCACCTGCGATGATCCCCATGGAACTTAAGATAATCACTAACAGGCCTAGTGTATTATATTGACTTAACGAAGCAACTAATACCTCTTCCGCAGATGGTACTGGTAATTCAATTACAGCACCATCTGGCAAATCACCAAGAGAATCAATTATTTGCGGCATATAATAGGCGGTAATCGGTTCCATTACCGCTATTAGAATAAAAACAATAGGAACCCATATCCATTTGAAATTTCGTGTCATCTCTAGCAGCTCTTTATTTAACAAAGTCATCCACTGTTTCATTTCTCTACCACCTTCATAAATACTTCCTCTAAACTTGTGCGGCTAATCTCAAATTTCACAAGCGGAAGATTCCTCTCTGCAATCACCTTTAGAAAACCTATTTTCGCAAGCTCTATATCTTCAACGAAAAAACTTATTTTATTTCTTTTAATGGCGTGTGATTGTACTTTTACAAGAGCAGTGAACAGTTCCGCATAACGTGCAGCGTCCTCTTTGAACTCAAGATCTATTTTTGCCTGCTGATGCTTATCTCGAAGCTGTTCCATTGTACCTGACTCTACTAATCTTCCATTATGAAGAAAGAGAATTTCATCACACACCTCTTCGGCATCATTTAAGATATGAGTTGAAAAAAGAATAGCTGTTTCCTTTTTCAATCTTCCCATCAATTCAAGTACTTCCCTTCGTCCAAATGGATCAAGGGCAGAGACCGGTTCATCTAGGATAACCAATTTAGGACGGTGTATAATCGCTTGGGCAATCCCCAATCTTTGCTTCATCCCTCCTGAATACTTCCCAATTCGACGATTTTTCGCTTCTTCAATGCCAACTAATTCCAATAATTCCTGTGTTCTTTTTTTTGAATCCTTTTTTGATAAACCTGAAAGCTTCCCAGCATATTCTAAAAATTCCCTACCGGTCATCCAGTCATAAAACACCGGGTGTTGTGGAAGATAACCGATTAAATGACGAAAATCATCTCCTTCCCGGGATCCTGAGAATAAGATTTCCCCATTTGTTGGCTTCATTAATCCTGAAAGCATTTGTAAAGTGGTTGTTTTTCCAGCCCCGTTCGCACCTAGCAATGCGATACATTTCTTATCCATTAATTCGAAGTCTATCCCTTTTATCACTTCATGCTTTTGATAGTTTTTCTTGAGGTTCTTCACATGAACAACTGACATTAATCATTTCTCCTTCCGATTACAAAATATAGAATGGGTCCGACAATATTTACGAAAAGGATAACAAGAATCCACACCCATTTAGGCCCGTTTACTTTTTCAATCCGCACTAAATCAATAATGGCAATGGCCAAAAGTATTAGTTGAATCAAAATGATAGGTGCAACAATTGGTATAATAACTTCCCAATTAACCTGTGATAGTTCCATTTCAAAATCCTCCTTTGCTTCTTTCATCTGTAATTACCTATAAGACGCACAAGTTTCAATTTCGTTCAAAAAAAAAATCCAAGAGATGAAATCTCTTGGATTTTTCCGATTATCGTATAAGTCTGAAGACGAGAGGGAAACGATATTCCTTCCCTTCATAAGCTTTCACAGCTGCAATAATCGTAAAGACAAATGCCGCTATCCCAACAATCCAAATTGTAAGGAACCCGATTAAAATGATCATTAAAATCATACTAATGATGGAATATACTCCATAAGAAATAATGAAGTTGAAATACTCTTTTCCATGATAGTTAATATACTCGGACTCATCCTTCTTTAACAGCCAGATTACCAGTGGTCCAATAATGGTTGTAAAGAAACTTGTAACGTAAATAGCTGTAGCCAGCAACCTTTCATCATTTGATGGCATGTTCGTTCCTCCTTTTTCATTCGAAAACTTCCTTAAGTAGTTCTAATTTATATATGAAGCTAGGATGAGTTCTCTTATGATATTATGTACGCGCTAACTTGAATAAAGTTTCATACATTTTAGCGGATTTATAAATTCCTTCTCTCTTTGCTTTATCTAATTTCAGTTCTTGTTTGGGACAACTTGAATAAAATTGGTAAAGACAACCTATATTCATATATGAAGAGGATGATGGAATTTGATGTCTAAATTAGAAGCTTTTATTCTTGGAATCATTCAAGGACTGACAGAATTTCTGCCAATATCAAGTACTGGCCATTTATATTTAGGCCGGCATTTATTCGGCCTGGATGATGCAGGTTTATTTCTTGATACGATGCTTCATGTTGGTACCTTGCTCGCCGTTCTTGTGGTTTATAAAAACGAGCTCTTTCAGATTTTAAAGAATCCTTTTGGGAAACTTTCTATGCTTCTTGTCGTTGGAACGATTCCTGCTGTTATTGTTGGCTTTCTATTCAGTGATCTATTCGATTCTATTTCAAAAACAGGCGTTACAATTGGGTGGGAATTTTTAATTACTGGATTCATTTTATGGTTTGCAGACAGCATTAAAAACGGCAGAAAGAAAATGGAGACAATTAGTTATGGGGATGCTTTATTTATTGGAACCTTTCAAGCAGCCGCCATTTTTCCTGCTATTTCAAGATCGGGTCTCACAATTGCGGCAGGATTAATCCGAAAATTAGACAGAGAGACCGCTGCTTATTTTTCTTTTCTTCTCTCCATTCCAGCAATTGCAGGCGGAATTATCCTCCAATTTGGGGAAATGGCAGCTGGACATATCGAAGCTATCTCAATTGGCAGCCTGTTCGTGGCAACACTTGCCTCCGCAATATTTGGCTACATAGCCGTTGTGTACATGATTAATTTTCTTAAACGGAAGTCCTTGAAAATATTTGCTGTTTATGTTTGGATCTTAGGATCTTCCATACTCATTTTACAGATGACAGGCATTTTTTAATTTTTATGATAAAGGGGATAGGAAGTTGAAAGAACTTTTCTTTTCTATATTCGAGGTTTTATCCCAGCTTGGATACATAGGGATTGCCCTAGGATTAATGGTTGAAGTCATTCCTAGTGAAATTGTCCTCAGCTACGGAGGCTACTTGGTAAGTACAGGGAAAATTCACTTTTGGGGAGCGCTCGCTGCAGGTATAATCGGCGGAACCATTGCCCAGCTTTTTCTTTATTGGATCGGACTATATGGCGGAAGACCATTTCTTGATAAATATGGGAAATTTTTATTAATTAAGAAATCACATTTAGATGCATCCGAGCAATGGTTTCAAAAATATGGAACCGGTGTTATTTTTACTGCTCGCTTCGTTCCTGTCATCCGCCATGCGATCTCCATCCCAGCAGGCATTGCAAAAATGCCGCTATCAACCTTCAGCATGTATACGATAGCAGCAATGATCCCTTGGACCGTATTATTCCTATTATTAGGCATTCAGCTTGGTGATCATTGGCGAGAAATTAAAGAATATGCCAAACCTGTTCTACTCCCCATCATTATTTTTGCTATTACATCAGTCGTCATCTATTTTCTTTATAAAAAAAGACAGTAAACTAAATTTGTATTTCCTATCAACATATCTCTTGTTAAAATAGTAAAAACAATTGATTACTGAGTGAGAAAGGGAAATCCATGACTAAAATCTTATTAAAAAATGCTTTTATTCATCCAATTACGTCTCCGGCATTTCATGGAGATGTTTTAGTAGATACAGGTAAAATTTCAAAGATCGGGGATTTTATCAAGACAGATTCGGATGTAAAGATCATTGACTGTAACTGCAGCTACTTATTCCCTGGTTTTATTGATGTTCATACACATTTAGGCTTGTATGATGAAGGGACAGGCTGGGCTGGCAATGATGCAAATGAAACAGCAGAAGCTATGAGTCCTCATGTTCGTGCCATGGATGGTGTTTACCCGCTAGATCCAGCCTTTTCCGATGCAGTTAAGCATGGGATTACAACTGTACATATCATGCCTGGAAGCGCCAATGTGATCGGGGGTACTACATCTGTTATTAAAACCGCTGGAAAGAATATTAAAAAAATGATTGTACAAGAAACGGCTGGATTAAAAATTGCTCTTGGCGAAAATCCGAAACGTATACATAGCCAAGGAAATAAGGATTCTATCACTCGAATGGGAATCATGGGAATGCTCAGGGAAGCTTTCTATGATGCCAGTCAATTATATCACCCCGATTCCCTTAGAACCGCCCCCATTATACAGGCATTAAATAAAGAGATTCCTGTGCGTATCCATGCTCATCGTGCAGATGATATCATATCTGCACTGCGATTCGCAGAGGAATTTGATTTAGATTTGCGGATCGAGCATTGTACAGAGGGGCACCTCATTGCCGAGGAATTAGCTGGACTTGATTTAAAGGTTTCAGTTGGTCCAACATTAACAAGGCGTTCAAAGGTTGAACTGAAAAATAAAACGTGGAAAACATATCAGGAGCTTACAAATAATGGTGTTGAAGTATCAATTACAACCGACCATCCTTATATTCCGATTCAGTATTTAAATGTGTGCGCATCCATTGCTGTACGTGAGGGATTGTCTGAGCAAAAAGCATTAGAAGGAATTACCATCCTGCCTGCAAAAAACTTGCGGATTGATAAAAGTCTAGGAAGTATTGAAGAAGGAAAAGATGCTGATTTAGTTCTTTGGAGTCATCATCCATTTCATTATCTTGCTAAACCAAAATGGACAATGATCAGCGGTACTTTCGAATATGAAGAAGCTTGAATTTTGTAGAAATTCGCTGTAGATTTTTGCCACAAAATCGCAATAAAAATAAGTAAAAAAACTATTTCCTTTTTTATTTTTTTTTAGTATTATACGATAGTGAAATCGTTTTTTAGCAAAATTAGAAAAGCGGAAGCGCCTTGATCATCGTCGTACAAACTGGAAGGGCCTAGACTGAGATATAGGAGACACAATGAGCGATAGCGAATTGATGTCGTCTTATCGTAGGGAGGGGACCTGAAGTTTGATAGGCGATAGGCGCTGGAGCTAGACAACTCTAACTTCAAAGCTATATCTGCTTATCTTTTAGAAAATCATAATATCGGTAACGATAGAATAGGGAAGGCAAATGGTGCGCCACCAGTCATACTGGTTCTAGTGGGTTCGATTCCCACCCCGAAATTTTTTAGCAACATACAAAAAATTTCGAGGGTGGACCGTATGCTCTATTTGGCATGGAGTAGGAACGTCCTCATAATGGAGGGATAACCTATGCTCAAGAAACGTGATTTCCAAGAATGCCATGAACTATATGATTTAATGACGCATCCTGATGTCTTTCCTTTTGTGCGCCAAAAAGCCTATTCCTATGATGAATTTGTTTTTATGACAAAACAAACAATCGAAGCAGAAGAACGTGGAGAACTAATTTCACGCACGATTCTTGATGAATGGGGAGCTCCGATTGGGACAATAAATTTATTTGATATTCAAGAGAATGCTGGATTTTTAGGCACTTGGCTTGGAAAACCATACCATGGAAAAGGCTATAATAAATTAGCGAAAGATGCCTTTTTTAATGAACTATTCTATGAAATGGGAATTGATACAATTTTCATGCGAATTAGAAAAGAAAATATTCGTTCCCAAAAAGCAGCAGAGAAGCTGCCATATGTCATTTCTGCCAATGAAACTAGAAAAGCTATTTATGAACAGCTTAATGCAAATGGACCGATATATAATTTATATGAGATTCCAAAGGATTTATACACGTTGGATGTTTTACGAAACGGCGCAGCCGATTTTCAAGAGTCCTCACATCTGCTGGAAGCTTAATATTAGCATAAACGAAGCCAATTTTTTAATTAAAATTGGCTTTTTTTATTTTTACAAAGCTGCCCATACATTTGAGCAGCTCCTAATCTGTTACATTCGATTCCAATTCATCTGCCCTCTCACTGATCCCCATCTGTGCCATTAGATCTTCTAGTTCTTCGTTTGTTAGTGTTTCAAAGCGGCCATCGTGAAATAACACCTGGGTCTGATTTGGATTAATTCTGTTTAAATTGAAGTTCATGACCATCTCTCCTTCATTAACAATTCCTTCAATACAATAGACTGTTTCATTTACTAAATATATTTCACATTTGAATATCATTTCATTCACAATTTTTAAAAGTTCACATAATTGCAAAATTGTTATGTCTTCTTTCTGACAAAAATAACCCAAAATGCTAATTTCCTAAGAACTGAACAGTCATGAATAAAATATGCTATAATTTTATTTTGTACTGAAATAGAAAGAGGATAATTGATATGAATCAAACATTTAGCAAAAAAGGGAAGATCAAGCAGCTGCTGATTATTTTGATTCCCATTCTCATCACTCAGCTTGCTATGTATTCAATGAGTTTCTTTGACACGACTATGTCTGGTCACTACAGTTCAAAGGATTTAGCAGGAGTTGCAATTGGTTCTTCACTTTGGATGCCAGTATTCACTGGTCTTAGCGGGATACTCCTTTCCATCACTCCCATTGTTGCTCAGTTAATCGGCGGCAAAAAACGGGATCAGGTTGCAAATTGGTTATCCAAGGCATTTATCTTGCGGTTGCTATGGCTATCATCGTTATCATTTCCGGCAGTTTTGCGCTTACTCCAGTCTTAAATGGAATGAGTCTTGAAGCCGAGGTTTACGCAACAGCACGTGATTATTTAATTGCTTTAAGCTTCGGAATGATTCCTTTATTTATTTATAGTGTTCTTCGTTCATTTATTGATGCACTAGGCAAAACACGTGTAACTATGATGATCACCCTGCTTACCCTGCCGATAAATGTGATCTTTAACTATCTCCTCATTTACGGTAAGTTAGGGTTTCCTGAACTAGGTGGAGTCGGAGCAGGCTATGCAACGGCAATTACGTATTGGGTAATTACAGTTATTTCGATTGTTATCATTCATAAGCAAATGCCCTTTTCTGGATTTGGGATATTCCAGACATTCTATCGAATTTCCTTAGGCAAATGGAAGGAAATTTTGGTCATTGGTGTACCTATTGGGTTTTCTATCTTTTTTGAAACAAGTATTTTTGCAGCGGTTACACTGTTTATGAGTGAATTTGACACAGCTACGATTGCTGCACATCAAGCAGCATTAAACTTTTCATCTTTTCTCTACATGATTCCTTTGAGCATCTCCATGGCATTGACAATAGTCGTTGGATTTGAGGTAGGCGCGAATAGATTAAAAGATGCAAAAGAATATAGCTGGATAGGTGTGTCTATCGCCGTCCTCATGGCTTTTGTCTGCGGAGTAATTCTCCTCTTCTTTCGCCCAGAAGTTGCAGGCATTTATACGAAGGATCCAATGGTCATTAAACTAACAGCACAATTTTTAATATTTGCAATCTTTTTCCAGCTATCAGATGCGATTCAAGCTTCTGTACAAGGGGCTTTACGTGGCTATAAGGATGTCAACATCACATTTATTATGTCACTGATCTCGTATTGGATTATCGGCTTGCCTGTCGGGTATTACCTAGCAAACCATACAAACTGGGGAGCGTTCGGCTACTGGATTGGATTAATTATTGGGCTTGCAGCAGGTGCAATCTGCTTATCAAGCAGACTCATTTTTATACAGAGAAAAAGATTGAACGCTAAATCTGCTATATAAAAAAGACTAGGGAAGAAAGAAAATTCTTACTTCCCTAGTCTTTTTTTATCCTAGTCCCTGAATACCTTTCCTAATACATCTTTTCCACCAGTTACAGAAATCACGCTGCCGGTTATGAAATCAGATTTTTCATCGATTAGAAATTGAATAACCCTTGCAATGTCCTCCCCTGTTCCTGGCCTGCCAACAGGAGAATTTCCATCCATTCCTTCAAGCGCCTTAAGAATTCCCGTTTCCTTCCATTCACCTGTAATATCACCAGGACAAACCATATTAGCAGTAATTCCGTTATCCGCTTCCTCAAGAGCCATTGTTTTTGTTAATGAAACAGCTCCACTTTTTGCCGCAGCAAAGGCTGAACGGTATATCCATCCTGGAGCTGACTCTACACGATCAAAGCCAATTGTTATAATGCGGCCCCACCGTTCTTCTCTCATTCTAGGAAGTAATAATTTGGATAAATAAAAAACAGCGTTTAAGTTCCCATTAATAATATAATGCCAGTTTTCAAATGAGTACTCCGTCATCGTTTTTCTTTCATGTATGTAAGGGCCAGCATTATGTACCAGAATATTAATCGTTGAAAAAGCTGAAAGTGCTGCCGCTGCAATCTTTTGGCAATCCGCTACATCACATATATCACCGCTTACAGCAATATTCCTTGTTCCAAACCTTTCAGACAACTCATAGGCGAGCGATTCAGCTCTTTCCTTGCTGTTTCGGTAATTAATAACTAAATGAATCCCGTTTTTGGCAAGGATAAAAGCTGTTTGTCTTCCGATTCCAGTAGCCCCTCCAGTTATTAATGCGGCTTTTTCTCTCACAAGCATACCCCACAGTAATATAGCTTTTTATCTAATATATTATTCGTAACCATAAGGATATGCAAATGAAATGTATTTACCTATTATCTCAAAACTTTCCTTAACGATTAAGTCCTTCTCAGCATATTATGAAAAGAATCCATAATTCTTAAATGACTTTTCCTGTATTTGAAAGGATGATGCCCCATGTTTCCTTGGAATCTCTTCCCATTTCATAAAGATGCTAAAAAAGCGATGCAGCAAATGAACCCTGAAGATATCAATAAATATATCCAAAACATGATGGGACAAATGATCCCCGAACAAATGCAGGGGATGATGAATGCTCAAGATTTCATGCAAGGTTTTGGAGAGCAGAAGCAACAGCCCTCCAGTTCTTCTACATTTTCCTCTTCAGTATTTGAAACACATGATTTTGTATTTGTAAGAATCCCGCTAAAAGAAGAGTCATGGCGGAAAAATTTGAGGCTCTTTCATACCTCAAACCAAATGATTATTGAGCATATCCCGGAATATGAAGATAAGCATATCATTACACTCCCAGCCCTTGTCAAAAAAAAAGGAACGACTGCCCATATCAAGGATGACATACTGGAAGTGAAAATTCCCAAAAATGTAGATATGCAGTTTTCTGAAGTTGATGTTACTGATATTTTATAAAAATAAATGAGGATGCGCCTTAATCACCCCCGACAAGCATAAAATGAGCCTCACAAGAAGATGTTCTGTACCTTTCTGGGAGGATTTATTTAGCCCCAAAGAGGGAGGCTCCTCCTATAAGCTATCTCTAACACTCGTGCGAAGTAAATGCTGCTGAAGCATTTCTAATGGATCTGAACGGAAATCAATTCATCACATAATTATACACAATATCTGATAATATAAATTCCCGGAATACAAAAAGAACAGTCCCTCATGGAACTGTTCATTTGTTTTTATTTACTTATTTTCCAATAAACATTTGTGTCCAATAGTTTCCATCTGCAACATAGCCTACTCCAAGATGTGTATAGCTTGCATTTAAAATGTTTTTACGGTGGCCTTCACTGTTCATCCATGCGTTCACTACTTCTTCAGGTGTACGTTGACCCATGGCAATATTTTCACCAGCTGACTTATATGTGATACCGAATTGCTTCATCATATCGAACGGTGATCCGTAAGTTGGGCTATTATGATCAAAATATCCTTTTGCCTTCATATCAGCTGATTTTGCACGTGCAACCTTGCTTAATTCTACATCAAGCTTCAAAGCAGGTACGCCATTTTTTGCACGTTCTTGGTTTGTTAAATCTAACACCTTTTGCTCATAAGCACTTACTGATGAGGATGCAGGTGTTGATGGCTGTGTTTGTGCTGGCTTTTGAGTTTGTGTTTGTGCCGGCTTTTGAGTTTGTGTTTGTGCTGGCTTTTGAGTCTGAGTTTGTGCTGGCTTTTGAGCCTGAGTTTGTGCTGGCTTTTGAGCCTGAGTTTGTACTGGCTGCTTTACTATTTGGTTATTTGCTTGATTCCAAGTAATATTGTATTCTTTCATTAATTTTTGAATCTCGTTATTGATTTGATCCTTATTAATAATAGTAGATTGTTGTAAGTTAACAACTTTCACCTGTTGTGGAGTTGGACAATTTGATGCTGCGTCCGCCTTGTTCACTACTGGATTAGATACTAATAATGCTGCTGCAGCTGCTACTGAAAAAATTACTTTTTTATTCATTATATAAATCCTCCCTGATGTGTTTGGTTTATTTTTTGTAGTGCTGTGTAACTTGCACAATCATCATAACACACAGTTTCTAGTAATATTTTAGGAAGGAATTTACATTTAACTAGTTTACTAGCAATTATTAGAAAATTGAAAGTTTGTGAAAATACTAGAATTAGAGATTAACCTTTATTTAACTAGTTTTTAGTATTAAATCTCTGGCTAATTTTTCCGTGGGTAAGATTTACATATATGGTGCTCCAATTAAGAAACTTCCAGTTTAATACTAGAAAATTAGTATTGACAGGTTTTTTGACGGTGTACTTCTTTTACTTATATTACGCGGATGTTACATTTGTGAATGTACCATGATGGATAGAATGGAAGGAATAGGAGGAATAGCCATCTTAAAACCTAAAAAGCAGCCTCTTGGCTGCTTTCTTTAATGATTACCACTGTGTTCTCCTTCTTCCCCATCCATATCCATCTTCATTTCGGAGTTATCTTGCTCAGGCTCACTTGGCTGACCGATGACGAACTCTTTTTTTGGCATACTATGCATATTCTTTGCCGTAACATGTGAATAGATATAATAGGTGCCTTCTTCAGTAAAGCTTTTTTCTAATCGATAGATGCCATTTTCTGCGTGCTCAACTGCCACTTTTTCATGGTTTTCGTCATTTGCCCGCCAAATTTCAAATTTGACTTCCTCCGCGTCTGTCACTTCTTCCTCTCCATACGTAACGTTTGCCTCAAAAACAACTGGTTCATTTATTTCAGCTTTTTCCGGATTAATTGTTAATTTCACATCAAGAATGGCAAGCTCTTCTTCTTTACTCTCTGATGAACATGCTGCAGTAAAAACTGCGATTACTAATAAAACGAGCAGTAATAATAATTTTCTCATTTGTATGATCCCCTTTATCTTAGTCTTGCTTTGCAGTCATATTAACTCTAAGTTGTGTGGTATATGTGAAAAAAATTTTAAATATCTAGAACAGGTAGATTGATTTGTACCATTGTCCCTTTTCCAAGCTGACTATCAATGTTTAATGTACCACCATGAAGTGAAATGAGTTTTTCAGCAATTGCGAGCCCTAAGCCTGTGCCACCATCTTTTCTTGTTCGCGCTCTATTCACCCGAAAGAAACGCTGTTTGATTTTATCCATATCCTCAGCAGGTATCCCAACACCAGTATCAGTAATTTCAATCGAACACCCACTATAAGTTTTAAACATCTTCAATGTAATCCTACCCTTATCTGTATAACGAATCGAATTATCGAGAATATTTTGAAGCACTTGTTCTATTCTTCCAGCATCTCCATTAATGATAATGTCAGGATCTACTTCATAATTAAATTCGATCTCTTTTTCTCTCATCTTTAATATGTATTTCTGAACGGAATCCTCAATTAATTGCCCGAGTGGAAGAGGGGTTTTTTCAATCTTAAATTCATTTGAATCAAGCTTTGACAGATCAAGAAGATCTCCAACAAGCCTCTCCATTCTGCCTGCTTCCCGATGAATTAGGCTTAAATATTTGCTCTGATCTTCTTCTTTGATAATTCCAGTATGTAAAGCATCACTATACCCTTTAATGTAGCTAATTGGGGTTCTTAATTCATGTGATACATTTGCAAGAAACTCTTTCTTGCGTTCATCCTCTTTTTGAATAGAAGAAGCCATATGATTAAATGCTTGAGCAAGCTGTCCAATTTCATCCATGGAATCATTCGTAATTTTTACTGAGTAGTCTCCTAGTGACACTTTTTCTGCAGCATCCTTCATATCAATTAACGGTTTTGTCAGTTTTCTAACGAGCATCGTACCTGTAAAAATGGCAATGACGAGAAATAAAATCCCTGCAATCATCCACAAATAAGCAAAATCTGTCATTACCTCTGATATTTTTGCTAAAGGAATATAGAGATAAATAATGCCTTCCAATCGATTTTCGTCCAATAAAGGAATGACAACTGCCATTATTTTTCTATCAAACCGCTCTTCGTAGCCTATTTTCTGGACTGGTTTCCCTTTAAGCAGTTTTTCTCTTTCCGTTCCGCTAATTAATGTTTCATAATCAATATCAAAAGGGAGACATGCGCTTAATTCTCTTGGATTACTAACAATAAATATTTCTGTTTCGGATTTTGAACTATACCAATCAATCCTATCCTTCAATTCGTCCGTTAACGGGCCACCTTCATACTCAGCAGCAAGACGGTGCCCTTCTTCGAGTAAATTTTCTTCTACATTTTCAACATAAAGCTTTTCATAAAAAAGATAGGACAAAAAATAAGAGTAAATAATCGTAACGACAATGGCAGCCGTGATCGTCAGCCAAAGCTTTTTTGCAATGCTATCCATGTTGAATGTCATTTCGTCTGTACCTCAAATTTGTAGCCAATTCCCCACACTGTTTGAATATAATCCGCTACCCCAAGCTTCATTCGGAGTGTCTTTATATGTGTATCTACAGTACGTAAACTCCCTATGTAATCGATCCCCCAAATATGCTCCAATAGCTGCTCTCTGCTTAAAGCTTGCGCATAATGATCAGCAAAAAAAAGCAATAGCTCGTACTCCTTCAATGTAAGAGCAACCATCGT
This sequence comes from Cytobacillus solani, assembly GCF_006704205.1. Lineage (NCBI taxonomy): Bacteria > Bacillati > Bacillota > Bacilli > Caryophanales > Bacillaceae > Cytobacillus > Cytobacillus solani. The sequence continues at coordinate 3,816,779 of NZ_CP041305.1, read as the reverse complement.
GTCAGCTACCATCACTGTTCTTGCCATTCGCTCAATAACTATTTCTCCTAATTGTATGCGTGACTGTGCCTCTGTAGCGGTCATTCCTGTTCTTCTTAAAACAGCCTGTATCCTTGCAATCATTTCTCCAGGACTAAATGGCTTTACGATATAATCATCCCCACCAAGCTGTAATCCTTTCACCTTGTCCCATTCCTCACCTTTTGCTGATAAAAAAATGATCGGAATATTATACTTCTCCCTTATTCGTGCACAAACTTGATAACCATTTTCATCAGGCATCATGATATCAAGAATAATCAAATCGATCGTTTTATTTTTTAATACTTCGTACCCTTCCAGTCCACTAGCAGCAAGAAAGCAATGGAAGCCAGAGTTTTCGAGATACATTTCCGCAAGATGACGCATATCTTCTTCATCATCGATTATTAAGATATTTGTTTGCCCCATTATTATCTCTCCCTCACTACAATTTGAAATGGCCCATTTCCGACGGAAATCGTTTTGATTATTTTTAGATTCTCTGAATCAACAATATGAAGATCATTGCTATCATATCCTGCTATGATCAATTGATTGTCAACAAGCAGCATTTCAAATGGATTCGCCCCAACAACAATTGAACCGAGCACATTTCCATCTTCATCTAATTGATATAGCTTACTTGTTCCATGGCTTAGGACAAATACATGATTGTGATTGCCAATAAAGTTTATTGGCATAGATGGGGCTGGGATCTTACGTTTAAAGTTCCCTGAAATGGAGTCGTACACATGAATATCTCTTTCAATTTCTGCTCCCGTTCCATGTCCGCCAATCCAAATTTCACCCTTCTCTTCATTTAACCACGCCCCTGCTGCCGATGGGTGAATGGGATAGCCAGCCATTTTTTCCTTTTTCACTAGGTCAATAACTGTTAACTGTTCTTTATTAAAACTAAGAACAAAAAGCTTTTTCTCCTTCTCTGCCTCTAGTATAGTAAGGGGATTTAATTCTGTGCTCACTTTCCATAGTTCTTCCCCTTCAAGATTAAAGAACCTAATTTTGTTTAAATCCTGATCAACTAAGGCAATCTCTGAACCCACTTGCAGCAATTTGCCATTAACAATCCCTTTGCCTGTTTTCCAGCTATCAATCTTCTGTCCTCTTTTCAGTGAATAAAGATCAACCGTTTCCACCTGCTTGCCATACAGAAGAATCGTGTCTCCATCAGGAAAAATAATAGCTCCGGTATATGGCTTGTCCATTTCCCAATCAAGCATTTTTTCCATTTTGTCCAGGTCTATAAATGAAAGGGATTTATCTTTAATATTCACAGTTGCTGCGATCGAACGATCCTCTTGGATTGGCGGATATCCTTTATTCGAACAGGATGATAGAAAAAAAACAGCAACCAGGAAAATCACAACTTTAAGTAAACTCCGCATCATTTTCAGGAATCTCCTTCACATATACTATCCCTCATCATACACAAAGTTTGTGATAAAAATGTGAAATGGGTTTGTGGATATTGTTATTTTATATTCTCCATCATTTCAAGATGAACTTGAATAAGCAGCTGTTTATCATTCTCAGTTAAGTGAGATTCCATCACTCTTTTCACAGCAAAATAAAATTTCTCATGTGGCGATTTCCTTACTCTTGGATGAGAATTTTCATCCTTTAATTCTCTTGTTATTGCAGTTTTAAGAATATATTCGGCTTCTTCATCTGTAGAAAGCAGACGGTTATTCCATAATGTACGATATTCTATTAATAATTGATTAAAATTTATTTCCTTATTCAATGGGGCTTCCTCCTATTCACCGTTAGCATCACTCCCATTTTTACATAAATAAAAACAATTGTGCAAAAAATAGATGTAAATAATTACGAAAGGAGAATATTTTACATGAGTTCGCCATATTGCTGTCCCAATTGTAAAACAAATAAGAGCCGCTTTAACATTATAAAACAAGTTCCACAATCGGTTAAAATGGATCCCCATTCCGGTGTGATCCTTGAAGAATACACGAGTGAAAATTTAAGCCCTTTCCATATGGGATATAGAGGTCCAGATTATCGGGTTCAATGCGGCGCCTGCGGTTTAGTAGAGGATGAAAGAACCTTTATCAAGTTCGGAGAAAAAAATTAAAGCTTGAGAGACCATCCTCTCAAGCTTTTTTATTGCTTATAAATAATAATTTGCTGTCCTCTAAAAATTGGATGCTGTCAATTTCCCAAGCATCATAAGGAGAAAATCTAACTAAATACACTTTGCCTTTGAAAGACCTTCTCCCGGAATTTTTTATGACCATATCAACCTCAACAGGAATTTCAAGACTTAAGTCTTCTGAAAGATCTTCTATCGGCATAACGAGCATACGCGATAAATTTATGTTTTCTACATATTTAAGATGATTTTTCCATTCAATTTTCTGCAAGGAGACTGCAGAAACAATTCGAATATCCTGCTGTTTCATTCCGGCAAAAAATGCACGAATGACTTCATAAGGGTCAGCTTGGTTTATATACTCTTGTAGCTTACCAGCAGATTTTAAGATCATTAATTTATGTGATAGATCCATAAAATTTGTTCGATGGGTTGCACTCCCATAAAAATGGATACAAAAATGCCCAGGAAAATTATTTTTTAGTGCCCCTGCACCATGCGGCATTCCGTGCATGGAGGCTGCTATCCATTGATTCCCATTAATAACAATAATCGCTCTTCGCTTCCAGCTCCATTTTCCGTCATATACTTTCTTCATGATCTTCGTATCTTTCGAGGTTAACGGCTGAACATCTGCATGATTACTACCTGCACGTCTTTGCACATGAAATTTCTCTCCAGTCTCAACATCCATAACAATAAATTTACTATATTTTGGAAGAATTTTATTTACCTTATCCCATGGAAGCATCTCAATCTGGATACTTACATTGCTCTTGTCTGCAAGTATAGGTGAACTATTTAATAGCACAGCAATCACTAATATAACTGCAATACGGAACTTCATATTTCCCACTCAATTTCATTATTTATTTTCAAAAACCCTATATTTAAAAAGTTTTCCATAATGGAAGAGTTTGTATTCATAATAAATGCACAAGCTCCATAATCATCTTCATACAAACAAAAGGAGACTGAAGTTTGAAATTCTCCAATAAAAAAACGTGTTCATCTTAAACTGAACACGTTTTTCTAAAATGAAGATTTATCTGGCCTCTAGTGCATGTAGTTCTTCTTCTACTTGCTTCCAGTCAATATTTTCACCGATAAAAACCATATTAAGCGGCATATTCATATTTTCCTTCATATATAAAGGCATGCCGTAGGAATATTGAAACAGACTTGGAAACTCCGCAGAATGAAATTTTACATATCCTTTTATTCGATATATCGTATCTGGAAGCTTTCTTAAAAAGGATTCAAATTCCATTTGGCCAATGGCTTGTTTAAACTGATACACATATGTACTTAACTTTAAGTCTGTACTTACATGTGCTTGTGCTCTATCTGTTTTTATACTTGAAGATAATCTTTTTATCTGCTGCATCGGTACTTTCGCAAAAGTCGTCAAAATAGAAAATGCATGAGAATTAAGGGCTTGGATTTCCATCGTTAGTTTCGATTGCTCCCCATCCGTTAACTCATCCGTTTTATTTAGTAAAATTAAATCAGCATGACGTATTTGTTCAATGAGAAGCTGCTGTACTTGAGGACTGAGTGAGTGTCGATTTAGCCAGCGTTTTCCGTCAACAACAGAGATGATCCCCTTAACTTCAATTCGATCTGCAAATAACGGGGACATAACTGCATCTAAAACCTCGACCGGATGAGCAGCTCCTGTTGCCTCAATATATATTGCATCAGGTTTATCTATCACTAGCAGCCCTTGTAATTGCGACTCAAGCTTATCCTGAATCGTGCAGCAAATACAGCCATCAAGCAATTCTTTAAGCGGAATGTCCTCATCGACTGCATCCGAATCAATTGACACTTTTCCAAGCTCATTCATCATCACAGCAACTTTTCGATTTTGTTTCTTCTCCTCCGTTAAAAGCTGTTTAAGTAAAGTAGTTTTTCCGCTCCCCAAAAAACCAGATAAAATATATATTTCCGTTTTATTCATTAAGAATCCCTTTCCTTCATATGATCTTCGTGCATTTCAGTAATAATTTTGCATAATTTCTTTTCAAGTAAGTTTAAATTATCGTTCATTAATAATCCAATCGAATGAAACATCTCTCTTTTACATTTCCAGACAGGGATATATGCATTCGGAAAATACACGTCTTTCTTTTCGACACCCACCTCAAGATAGGACTCATAGTTTTCATTAAAGATATCCTCGCTTTTCGCTGGTCGCCCTTTTACCTCACGAATCAGTTCAATGACAATTTGTTCTTTTAATTCATGAAAATCATCGGTAAAAATAGTTTCCAGCTTTTGACCTAAACGTTCACATTGCAATTCAATATTCATAATTTCCTGTCTTATCTGTTCATTAAGATGAGGAATTTGTTTCAAAGTAACACCTCTTTGCGTTTGCTCTTTGTTAGACCTTTTATATCTGTGCATAAAGAAAGCACCCACCAAAAATTAGGAGAGCGCTTTTCTTTATAAAGACTATGAACCCATTTCCTGCTTTAGAATTTCTTCGGCTTTTTTGATTTGTGTGTCGTCTTTATCAAGCTTTTCTCGTAACTTCTCCATGAGAACGAGGGTAGATTGACCCGTTAGCACTCCATCCGCCTTTAACTTTTCTGCCGATTGGAACTTTTCAATAGCCGATTTTGTATGCTCATCGAAGAAGCCGTCTTCCCTGCCAGGGTTATAACCAATAGCAATAAGCATCTGCTGAGCTGCCTTCACTTCTTTTGAAGACATAGAAAGCTTTAATTCCAAATCTGGATTAATGAAAGGCAATGTCGCATATTCAGGCAATGCTACTTCATAATCAGGTGTAATTCCTTTCTTATGAATCCAGTTTCCTTTCGGAGTTAGCCATTTTTCTGTTGTAAACTTCATATTAGAACCGTCAGAAAAATCTTGTGCTCTTTGGACAGTACCCTTTCCGAATGATTTTTCTCCTACAAGTGGGATATTAGCCGCTTCCTTTACCGCTCCAGCAAGAATCTCTGATGCACTTGCACTTCCTTTATCAATGACGACTACGAGCGGAATCTTTGGATTTTTAGTGCCAGCTGATTTATATTCCTCTCGCTTGCCACTCCGATCTTCTACTTGGAAAATAATTTCTCCCTTTGGTACAAATAAACTTGAAATTTTAACCGCTTGATCTAATAATCCACCAGGGTTTTGTCTTAAGTCAAGAATGAGGCCTTTCATCCCTTGATCCTGCAATTCATTTAACTTGGTTACAAGCTCATTGGAAGTATTCTCAGAAAAAGAAGTAATTTGCACCTTTGCGATGCCATCTTCAAGCATTTCTCCATATACCGTTTCTATAGGAATCGTATCGCGGACAATCGGAACGGTCATTGCATCATCTACTCCTGGACGCAATATCGAAAGCTCCACCTTTGTTCCTTTTTCTCCTCTAATTAAAAGTACAGCCTCAGATGAACTCATGCCCTGCAGGCTTTTTCCATCTACAGATACTACCTTGTCATTTGGCTTTAGTCCAGCTTTTTCAGCCGGTGAACCTTTTATAGGAGAAACAATGACAATCGATCCTTCCTTTTCTTGAATTTCAGCTCCAATGCCTTCAAATGAAGAGGAGATGCTTTGATGAAAGTTTTTTGCCTCATCTACACTCATATAATCAGAATATGGATCCTCTAGGGCATCTACCATCCCGTTAATCGCTCCATTAATTAACTTATCCTCATCTAGTTCCTGAAAATAGGAGGTTTTTAGCGAATCAAAGGCAGCATATAGCTTTTGAAACTCATTACGATCTCCTCCACTGCTATTCACTGCCTTTTGTGTACCAATCAAAAATGCAACAGCTGTAATCCCCGCAGAAATAATTACAACTAATAAAAGCATCATGACAAATGGAAACTTCTTCATTCGGATAAAGCCAGTTGGCTTTTCTGGTTGATCCTGGTTTAAATCCTCCGTTTGCAAAACCTTCACCACTTTCGTATTACATAAAAATTCCTCTAATCCTTATTGAATAGAATACCATTTTTTTGATAGAAATAACAAAGTTAAGCAATCAATTACAGTTGATCATTTATATTTTCTTAACTGTTCCGAAATATTCCTCTAAGGTCCAACCCTTATTATAAATTGTTGTTGCTGCTTCTTTTCCTACATATCTAAAATGCCATGGTTCATATTTATAACCTGTAATGGCTTCTTTTCCTTTTGGATAGCGCAGGATGAATCCATAAAGATGGGCATTGGCTGCAATCCATTTCCCTTCAGGCGTCTCCCCAAATTGTTCAGAGAGTTCAAATTTAGCACTTTGACTAGATAAATCCATAGTCAAGCCTGTTTGGTGTTCACTTGTCCCTGGAACAGCTACTGCTAAGGCTGCTTTCTCTTCCCCAAATTTACTTACCTCTGCATTATATACTTGCGTTTGCCTGTTAAAGGACCGGTAGCCTGAAACAGCAAACAAGTGAATCCCTTGTTTTTTTGCTTCGGCAAACATCGTTTCAAGTGCTGCAGCTGCATCTTTTCGCATATAGGCTTTTTCAATATCCTGATCCCCAAATGAGTACAATACATTTGGGCGCACTAAATCCTCTGGGGTATAACCGTCAGGGAGGCTGAATTCCTTATTTACTAAAACCATAAAGTTTGTCGGATTTTGAATGACATTTCTTCCATTAACAACTTTCACATCATTAAAAAAAGCAGCTTCAAGCGTTAGTACATCATCTTCTGGCTGACTTTGTTCCTCTGTTTGATTTTTCTCTTCTTCCTTATTCTTTTCTGCTTCTTCATCAATTACATCTGCCGTACTTTCAGATTCATTATTTTTTTTCAAAAACGGAATCTTTTCCAAAATGGGATCTAATTGACTGCATCCAGCGAGCAGCAAGCTTAAAATAACTGTTAAAGCAATGATTTTTTTCATTTTTTCCACCTATTCCCTATAAAACTAGTAAGCATTATTTATTTTAACATGAAAAAATAACATTTTCAGAGTTAAATAATATCCCAAAATTGGAACATGCTATATAGGTACGACTACCTGAATTTAATTATAAATGACTATATTAATCTTTGCTGTTGATTTCCACTACCAGACTCGCTTTCAGCTACTATCAACTAGTATAAAAATCAGCAATAGCTTTAATATCGCCTATAAAAAATTAAAACTGGCTCAATGTATGAACCAGTTCAATAAACCATTCATTATTCTTTAATTGCTGCTTCGAGTGCTACCTCAATCATTTCGTTGAATGTTGTTTGTCTTTCTTCAGCTGTTGTTTCCTCACCCGTTAAAATATGATCACTGACTGTTAAAACGGATAATGCTTTTCGATTAAATTTTGCAGCAAGTGTATAAAGAGCAGCAGTTTCCATTTCAATCGCTAAAATTTGATACTTTGCCCATTTTTCTAATTCTGCGTTGTCATTATAAAACATATCAGCTGTAAATACATTTCCGACTTTCAAGTTTAAGCCTTTCTTCGTGCCTGCATCATATGCATTCTTTAATAGCTCAAAATTAGCAGTCGGAGCAAAGTCAACACCGCCAAAAGTAAGGCGATTCATTTGTGAATCTGTAGAAGCTGTCATCGCAAGAATAACATCTCTTACTTTTACATCTTTTTGAATAGCACCACAAGTACCTACCCGAATTAGATTTTGCACATTGTAGCTATTCATTAATTCATTTATATAAATTGATATCGAAGGGACACCCATTCCTGTCCCTTGTACAGAGATGCGCTTTCCTTTATATGTACCCGTATATCCAAACATATTACGAACTTCATTATAGCAAGTAGTATTTTCTAAAAATGTTTCAGCAATATATTTGGCGCGAAGCGGATCTCCTGGTAAAAGAACCGTTTCTGCAATCTCATTTTCTTTTGCACCGATATGAACACTCATTATGTAACCTCCATTTATCAAAAACTTACCTGTCTTTCCCACTATACCATATATAACACTTTCCGATAAGCGTTTATCGCAGAATAACGGGCTGTAAGCCCCCCACTGATTGAAGATTCACTTTAAGTTTAAGCATTAATTTATTGGATACGGGAAAGCTATCAATAGCTTTTCCAAAGGAGGTTGCATTCATGTCACAGGAAAAAATGAGAAAGAAATTAAGACAGGCTGTTCAACATGCCAATGAGACAAACCCAACATCAAGAGCAAATACGGAACCTCATACTTCTAAAACAGTGAAAACAAAAAGCAATAAATAAATAAATAAAGGAGCATCATTATGGGAAAAAAACATCGAAACCGAATCAATTCACCGAAGAAAAATAACCATATTCCTAAAGAAGCCATCATCGCTGAGCAGGAAGCACATGGGAAGGAATTTTCCGCAAGCGGAGGAAGAAAGGGGAACCCCGGTTCCAACACGGAATAAGGAGAGCATAATGCTCTCCCTATCTAATTTGTATACGATTAATTATCTTCCATCCACCAGGCTGCAATTGATAATAATATTGCCCTTTACGCCCTTCATCAATAAATAAAATATCACCTGTCGCAATAAAGCGGCCTGAAAAATCTTTAGGAATGAGATCTGGGACATTAAATGTCGCAAATACGGAATATAAGCATTCCTCATGATCGACCCCCTCCATTGACAGCCTGTACACTTGTCTATATCCCTTTGTTTGCCGAAATTCAGGCGTTTGAAAAATGGTCACATCAAATAGCTTTGTTTTCACCCTAGTAAGCTCTTTTAGCAATGTGTCTCCCCTCCTGCATCCCTTCATTCTAATAATCAAAATAACTGTCTTTATTTAAATATCGTTTTCGCCTTTACTCCTGTCGTTTCCTTCAAAGAAAAAATACGATTTTTGTCGATAGTACAATTTATCGGTATGACAGCGCTTACATTTTGGATTTTCTCTCATATACTATAGAAAAAGGAGACGACTGTTCAGCCTCCGACATGCATTAGACGAGCTGGATGGAAGATTGTTTTTTAACCTACTAGCCAAATCCTCGAGGTCGACACAAGTACATCATGGACGTCAAGCTAGGAGCTGGAGATAAACAGAGTAATTAATAACCTACTTCTTATGGGGGGATGTAAATTGTGGGTTTCCACAGCAGCCAAAAAACCTTTTTTCTTATCACTCATCATATGGTTAATCATTTCTATATTTTCTTTTATTCTTCACCCTCTACAGCCTTTTCAATCTATTGCTCATCGTGGTGCATCGTTCTATGCACCTGAAAATACAATGGCTGCTTTTCAAAAAGCTGTTGATCTTGGCTTTGATTTTATTGAGTTTGATGTTCGGTTAAGCAAGGATGGCCATCTTGTTGTTATCCATGATGCTGATGTACAAAGGACAACGGATGGAGTCGGTTATATCGGGGATTTAACTGTTCAGGAAATTAAAATGCTTGATGCAGGATCCTGGTATTCCCCTGAATTCTCCAATGAAAGAATTCCATTACTCGAGGATGTTTTGAAGCAATTTGGCGGGAAGATTGGATTACTTATTGATATGAAATCTTCAGAAAATCAGCCTCAATTGACAAAGGTATTATCAGATATATTGATGAGATATATAGATAACGGCGTAAAACCTTCCACATTAAAAGTTCAATCCTTCAATATAAACGAGATAAAAAAATTCCATGAATTAACTCCAACTATTTCCTCAGGAATTCTATTAGAAAAACCGCTTAATATCCTTCATTTTGAAACCTATAGAAAGTTTGCCTCATTCCTATCCGTCAATCATCACCTCCTCTCTAAGTCCATTATTCATCAGGCAAAACAATACGGGTTTGATATTTTTTCGTGGACAATAAAAAAACAGTATCAATTTCAAATAATGCAAAGATTGGGTGTAAATGGCATTATTTCAGATGAGGAATGTAAAGAATCAAACAGTAACCTCCTTACATTAATCTTTCAATGATAGACAAAAAAATAAGCCCTGTTAAGGCTTATTTTTTTAGATCAAGAATAGCTTTGAATGATTGATTGAATTTTTTGCTGCATATGTGGTATATCTCCCTGGTTCACTGTAAAACGAAGATTTGATTCATCCATATTTAGCGCCTCTGAGAATAGACTGCTTAATCCTCGCACTTTTCGATCTACCTGCATCAAAATTTCAATGTCATTGGCAGAAGCAGGGAAAAAAGTTATTTCTAATTCATCTAATCTTCCATGAAATGGACCTGAAACTGGTACGAATTCGAATTCTTGGATAAACGGAAGTCTTCGGCGTAAACGATGGGGTGCTTGTTCACAATCAGCTTCCCTTAATCTGAAACCTAAACCATTAATTGCTTGAAGCACGGAATCCATTAACTGATTAGGTACAACTCGAAGATAATCTTTATCTGTTGGATCCACCGCATTTTTTATATCTAAGCCTGTCGCAATCCATACCTTCGTTCTTCCAATTGATACAGGTGTGTCTGGAGGAAGAATGAATGAGAATGGAATAACTTTTCTCTCGTTTGCCATAAGCATGAACGATTCTGTTAATCGGAATCTATCAATTTGAGCTGGAACTGTATATTTTTTATCATCGGCTTCCTTTATATACGTCGTATTTAAAGTTAAATAGATATCATCAATTCTTTGTTCTACATTTCCCCCTTGAATTTCAACGACTCCCCGAATTTCTCCGCCTGGTATAGCTGTATCGCTATCAAGCTTCGTATCTACCTTTGCCGAACCGATCCCAACACTCGCTAACATCTTATTGAAAAATGACATTTTCAAACTCCTCCTAGTGATCACTTTTTTTCCTTATACAAATTATACGAGTGTTTTCACTTTATGGTTTCAAAAATTAGTTTATTTTTTCATAAAAGCAAAAAATGACGAGATCACCCTCGCCATTTCGTTCTTTTATTCCTCTTCAATTTCTTCATCAATAATGCATTTTTGTAATAAGTAGTCAAAGGTAATATCAGCAAGCTCCTCTATTTCTCCTTCAGCAGGCACAAATCCTCGTTTTGTCAGCTCATGAAAGAAAAATTCTGCAATTTCTTCCGTGTCAATAAATACTTCAATTTCCCTCACAGCATCGCCCCCTTTGTAGAGAATGTATGATGTCCTTTCCGGTTTCATGCAAATCTTCTTTTGAAAAAGGAATTCTTTAACTTTCAACACAAATAAATCTGATAATCTGACATTTTATAAAAGGTCAAGCATACATATGAACATAAGAAAATATTTAGAAAATGGAGGAAGAAAATGACTAGTATTTCTAGAGCAATAGCAGAAGTAAAGGAAGATTTGAATAAAGAAGAGAGTATGATTCTTGTGGTGTTTAGCCGGTTTTTAAATGGCTTATTTAAGGTATCATTAGGGGTTGGTATACCTTTGCTAGTTTATCTCGTACTGCAGCTAAGTAACCTCCGCTAAACTGTGCTTTTTCCATCATTATTAACAATTAGTTTCAGCTTTCTAACAATCACACGCATGATATGCAAATACTCTTCATCTTGAAACAGTTCATATAAAATTCGGTAATCATTATAAATATCTAGCAATCCATCAATTAACATTCTTTTTTCTTTAATATTTGCCAGCAACTCCCTTTCAGCTTTACGAAAAGTGTTTCCTTGCAGTTTTTTTATTTCAGGAAGTTTTTCTTTTTTGTTCATAAAATATAGGAGACCTAACTTTTCTATAAAAACATCGGCACTTTCCGCATCGGCAACAAGAGTCAATTCATCTTCCCCCGCTTCTAGCCATTCCCCATCACTAATTCTCGAAAGCTCATAAATGATATCTTCCCATGCATCCTCTTTATATCGCCAAATTTCAGTTCGAAACCCCATTATTTTGAATAAATCAGAACCGTATCCTTTCACTTGAACTAAATCACCAAAGAAATATTTATATTCTATATCAATATGTTCCTTTTCCAGTACTTCTCCTTCATAATCCGATAATAATTGAAGACTGGATTCCATATAGAGCCCTTCACTTTTGTTTACTTCGTAAACATGCATTCCATCTAGCCACTTTACATCCGTGATTTTCCCTACGGTTCCATACATAGTGATCACGACTGTATCACCGATATTGTATTTTGGTTTTTTTCGATCGCTCATGTCCTCCATCCTCTCAAGTATTCAGTCGTGAGTAATTCTTTGCTTTAGTATATGCATGGAAGGGAAAAATCGCTCCGGAATAGGAGAAGTTTGGACCGATAAGAAATGAAAACACCCCATTCATGAAATGGAGTGTTTTTGTGATCGCCTGTCTTAAGCTTCACTATTCAAATATAAATCCCACGCCTCATCAAATATCGTCATATTCTCAATATAAGATCCATTTAATTCCAAGTACAAACTTAACTCATGATAATCTGATGAAGTCTTCGGAAAACTATGATCCTTATATGCATGATTAGCAAATTTACTAATAGAGTCTTTTGGATTGGGATGTCGATACTTCATTAAATAATGATAGAAGGTTTTTGCCATCTTTATCACCAGCCTTTATTAAAGTACGGGTATTTATTCTATTGTATACATATTCTATCGATTACTATATACGAAAAAGTGCCCTTCCGTCTATATGAAAAAGCAACCCAAATTTGGATTGCTTTTTCATCGATTTCTTTTATTTCTCTTTTTTCTATTGCTAACTCCTAGTTTTCAAACTATAGATAGTGACGATTGCATTACCTGCCAATTCACTAATTCCGTTTCTTTCCATCTTAAACACCTAGTTCTTGCTGTAAAATTATATCGCTAAGTGCGTCAATTGCTTCATTTTCATCTGAACCAGATGCACAGATTTTTATTACGGAATTCAGCGGTATTGCTAAAGACATTACCCCAATAATCGATTTTAAGTTTGCCTTCCTATTATTGAACATAATATCTATATCACAATTATATTGGTTCGCAACCTGTACTAATAAAGATGCTGGGCGCGCATGAATACCAGCATAATCAATCACTTTGTAATCTTTTTCTACCATATAAACTAGCCTTCCTTCCTTTTATATATCAATCAAGAATTTTTAATCCAAATTTATCCACACACTTTTCACTTCGGTGTAATTGTCTAATGCATAGGATCCCATCTCACGACCAAAACCAGATTCTTTAAACCCGCCAAAAGGGGATGCCGGGTCTGTCACGTTATAGCAATTCACCCACACCGAACCGGCTTTTAATCGATTAGCTACGTAATGCGCATTTTTTAAATTTTCCGTCCATAGACCAGCAGCAAGACCAAATGATGAATTATTTGCACGATTAATCATTTCATCTAGGCTGTCAAAAGGCATCGCCACCACTACAGGTCCAAAGATTTCTTCTCTTGCAATCGACATCTTCTCATTTACGCTTACAAATACTGTTGGCTCTACAAAATATCCTTTTGAAGTGTGTCCACCACCACATAACATTTCTGCACCTTCGTTTTTACCTTTATTAATATAATTGAGAACACGGTTTTGCTGCTCTTTTGAAACCAGTGGTCCCATCTCTGTGTCTGGAGATAATCCACTTCCAAGCTTGACATTTTTAGCGTAAGACACCAAATCAGCAACAACATTATCGAAATGACTTTTTTGAATATACACTCTCGAACCAGCACTGCAAACTTCCCCTTGATTCGCCATAATCCCAGTAAAGACTCCTGAAGTTGCTTTCGTTAAATCAGCATCTTGTAAAATAATGTTTGGAGATTTACCTCCTAACTCCAGCGTAACACGTTTCAAAGTGTTTGCAGCTTCTTGCATAATTTGCTTGCCGACTATCGTCGAGCCTGTAAAAGCGATTTTATTCACATGTGGATGTTTGACAAGAGCATCTCCTGCAATCTCTCCAAAACCAGGGACAATATTGATTACACCATCTGGAAAACCTGCTTCAGTTATTAGTTCTGCAAGATACAGTGCGGATAATGGAGTCTGTTCTGCAGGCTTTAGTATAACTGTACAGCCTGTAGCTAGTGCCGGCGCTATTTTCCAAGCCGCCATCATCAATGGAAAGTTCCAAGGGATTATTTGCCCAACTACACCTACGGGTTCATGGTGAGTATAGTTAAAATAAGGCCCTGAAACCGGAATTGTTTGCCCAACAATTTTCGTAGTCCATCCTGCATAATATTCAAATTGACCTATTGCATTTGGAATATCATTATCCAGCAAATCACGTAAAGGCTTTCCATTATCAAGCGAGTCGATTTCAGCTAATTCCTGTTTGTTTTTTTCTATTAAATCTGCAAGTCTATACATTAGTTTTCCTCGTTCAGCTGAGCTCATCCGAGACCAAGGTCCTTCTTCAAAAGCTGTTTTAGCTGCCTTAACAGCTTTATCGATATCTCCCGTTTGAGCCTCACTCACATCCGCCAAAACTTCTCCATTCGAAGGATTAAACGTTTTAAATGTTCTCCCCATGTCAGATTCTACAAAACTTCCATTAATGAATAATTTCTTTGTCCCTTTTAAAAAATCTGACACTTTTTTTGAAAGTTGATATGTTTGATTCATGATCGTCTCCCTCCATTTCTATTACATTATCAATTAATACTTTTAATAGATATAATATTCTGTCTATTCAACAGATTCTTTATTCGATAACACAAAGATATTAAATACTTTGTAATTCCTGTATTGCTGATTTCATTCTATTGTTAAACACATAAGATCCAGCAACTGCAATATCAGCTCCCGCTTCTTTACAATCCCGGCATGTTTTTGGATTGATACCGCCATCAACTTCAATAAGATAGCTCAACTCTTTTTCATTCCGCCATTTTGCTACTTGTGCAATTTTCTCTAAGGTAGGAGGATGAAATGTTTGCCCCCCGAATCCTTCATCGCAAGTGAGAAAAAGAACAACATCGAGTAAATCTAAACAATGTTGAATTGAATCAACTGAAGTTTCAAGCTTTAATGCCACCCCCGCCTTCACACCAAAACTTTTAATTTTGAGTAAAGTTTTTCTCAATACCTTCGTACTTTCTGGATGAATGATAATGATGTCTGCCTTCGTTTCTAAATAACTGTCAAGTAAACGTTCAGGTTTATCTATCATCAAATGAACATCTAATGGCAATGATGTTAGTTTACGAATGGCTTTCACAGTAGACGAACCCCAAGTTACATTGGATACAAATACACCGTCCATAATATCAATATGGATAAAGTCCGCACCAGCTGCTTCTAATTGCAAAATATCTCTTTCTAGATTTAGAAAATCAGCACTTAAAATCGAAGTTGAAACTAGCATGTAATCCACTCACTTCCTCTATCACCTGGCAGATTTTGGATTTGTCACTTTCTTGACATATAGTCCGATTGGAATCGTTATGACAATCAACACAATTAAGCCAATCATTCCAAATCCACCGATTTGAGCAATAATATAATCAAATACATTTCCGTTCCAAAGTGCCGTCGTTTGACCTTTTATTGAGGTACCTCCACTATTTGCAGAAAGTTTACTAAAATAAGGTGCGAACCAACTAGCTATATAAAGAACTCCAATCATGTTTATAATCCCGCTTATGATAGTCTTCAAAATATTCCCATTGTGAATAATCGTCGCCATGCATGTAAAGAAAGCTACAAATGCTAAATCACCTAAAGGTAAGACCTGATTTCCTGGTAAAATAACAGCTAGTACTAGCGTAATTGGAATTAACATAGTTCCAACGATTTGTGTAGTTGGCAAACCTAACGTTATCGCAGAGTCCAACCCAATAAACACTTCTTTTCCTTTGAATCGCTTATTAAAGAAGCTTTTTGCTGATTCAGAAATCGGAAGCAAGCCTTCTACTATTATTTTTACCATTCTTGGAAAAAGCACCATTATAGCCACTACACTCATTAACAGATTTGTACCTTCTACAAAATTGTAACCTGCTAACAGAGCTAAAATTACCCCAAGAACTGCACCAATTATGACTGGATCTCCAAACATACCGATTTTTCCTTGTAAATAAGAAATATCAAGTTGGGAATTACGTAAAAATGGGATACGATTATATATTTTTTCTAGTATTGTAAAAAGAGGGACAGTACTAGCAGCGTATCCTTGTGGTATGGATATCCCTTCGACTCCTAGAGATTCTTGTACTTTTTTTGCCGAATAATCAGCAGATAATAATGACCAGGTCGCTTGGATTAAGCTGGCTCCAATTCCAAGTACGATGCTCCCTGTTATTAAATGAACAACCGCTCCTGTAAACGCATAATGAGAATAATTAAAAATATCAATGTTCATCGTTTTTGTAAAACCAACTATTAACAAAAGAATATTAAGCAGGAATACCGCTGGAATTATTAGAGCACCAACTAATGTGGAAAACGCAACTCCTGCTGCAGCACCAGATCCAATATCAATTACTGTAAGATTAAAGGAGAATCGTTCAACAATTTGATTTACTGCTGGTTCTAATCGATCAGAGATTAATGAAATCGCCAAACCTAAACCAATAAAGCCAATTCCAACCATAATCCCGCTTCTAATTGAGCGTAATATCCCTTGCCCTAAAATCAAGCCTATAATTATCAATACGATAGGTACAAAAACGGTTGAACCAAGAGATAAAAAATAATCGATCATGCCCACATGAATCCCCCTTAATTTAATAGAATTTGTTTTATTTGTTCTTTCAGCACATCTTCATTTAACCCTATTAAAAATGGAGTGCCGACAACGATTGGTGTCTTATATTTTGATTGGTCTAATTTCATCGAAGTAATAAATAAATCTGCTTCCCCATCATAAAAATCTAACTCATAAATTTGCGATTGGGAGATTGAATAGCTAACTCCAAGTTCTTTTACAAACTCTTCAACTTTCTGTAAAATCATTGTGGAAGTAGCAAGCCCAGCTCCGCACGCAACAACAATTCTCTTTTTCATATTTCATTCTCCTTTTTATTAAAATAATCTTGCATAAGGATTGTTAATTCAGCATGAGAAGATGCTTGTCGAATTTCTTGAATAACTTCTTCATTTTGTAATAAACGACTAACCTTTTGTAAAACCTCTAAGTGCTTATAACTATCTTGTAATATAAGACCAATAATAAAATCCACTTCCAATGGTTTTAATGTTTCGATGTTTTTAAACGTTATCGGTTTTTCAAGCTTAATAATGACAAGCTTTTCTGTTCTTGAATATTCGACTTCTGTATGCACAATCGCTACATTCAAATTCTGCAATTGTAAACCAGTAGGAAAGTTTTGTTCGCGGATTTTAATTGCTTCCCTGAACTGTTCTGTGACATAATTTTTCTCCTCTAATTCATCAGCTATAAAATCAAAGAGCTGGCTCTGAGATTCGAATCGTTGATTATAGAAAATTAAGTTTTCTTCCACATACATGTTGCTTCCTCCAATATTCGAGAGAGATTTATTGAATTGTATCTTTACATAGTAAAAATGCTATTAAATCATCAGGTGTAGTCATCGACTTAAACGAATGACCACTCCCAAGTCGATCTGAATTAATAATTATTTTATATAGATGGGCTAGTAAACTACGAACTTGATTAAGATCTTCCTCAGCTACTGCTAGTAAAATAATAAATGACACGTAAGTTTCGTGGTTCCATTTAATCGGCTGTTTCGTCATCATTATGGAAATCTTTGTCTCATTCGCCATAGTTGACATTGCATGAGGAATGGCAGCCCATCCTTGCACAATCGTATTTCCTAATTTTTCTCGTTCATACACCGACTTTTTAAATGAGGATTTCACAATTTGATCTTCTTCAAGCCTTTGAATCATTTTATTTAAACAGTCTTCCTTCGTCTCTACCTCTTCATTAATGAACATATAGCGACTATTAATATATTTGGAGATTAGATGGGGGGTTAATACAACATCTTCTTGTTTTCTATTTTTTGAGGAATACTTTAAATAATAATCATAAATCTTTTTCAAATCAGAATCCCTCACTAAAGGAGACACATAAACAATCGGACATGATTGTTCTTTCAGTTGAACAGATGAAATAATAAAATCAACCTTTGATAAGTCTTCGCTTTTCAAAAGAGGTTTTGCGATTAGTTTAAATTGAATATTAGATGGTAATAAATTTTTTATACGGTGAATAATTAAGTCCGATGTTACTAGACCAGATTGACAAACAACTAATATTTGTGACATTTGATTTTTCCGTTCAATGGCGACTTGAAAATGTATCGTAATAAAAGCGACGTCATCATCTGTTAATTTGATATCATATTTCTTTTCAAAACTTTCTATTGAATACCAAATAATACGAAAAAGTACGCCATAATTATTCTTTATTTCATTCAATAACGGATTATAGACGTTAATATCTGATTTTAGTCGGTAGATCATTGGGAAAACATGATAGATGAGTGAATCAAATAATCGATCATCCTCTTTTAAGTCAATATCAATTGCTCTGCTTACACCTGTAATCATGTCCTTGATATCTTCTGAAATTAACTTTTCAATTTGCTTATTATTTATTTTGACTTGAATACGATGGGCAAATAATTGATTACTAACAAAGTGATGCTCCAGTTCAGTAAAATCAAATTGTAGTTCAGAAGAGATTTTACGGCACATTTCAAATGCTAATGGATAGGTTGTTAAATACTCTGCTCCCTCTAACTGTATTTCAGGAAGTTTGGTTAAATGAAATCCACGGTAAGAGCGCTCGGTTAAAATCAATATAGAAATAAAGAGTGACTTGATATATTGTTCTGAAATACTATGCTCCATAACAGATAGGAATTCGAAAACCGTGTCATATACAGCTTCTATGATTTTTTTATCAAACAGAGGTTCAAGAATATGCGCATAAGTTGATAGGGAATTATTATTCAGCTCTTTCTCAATCAAATAGTAAGCAAATCGTTTAATTGTCCTTTGGATGGCAATCTCATTTCCATTTACCCTAGTACCTTTTCCATTAGAAACAAGCTGCAACTCCTCATCCATAAAACTGCGAATGCGGTTGATGTCTTTAATTAATGAACTCGTACTAATATACAGATCCAATGAGAGAGATTGGTAAGTTACAGTTTGACTATTAATCAACAACCACTTAGTAATTAGGATTTGACGTTCCAAAGATGATAATGCATCCCGATCCTTCGCTTTATGATTCGTGATTACTTTTTGAATAAATCCGTTAGAAGTGGAGGTATCTCCAATCAGCTTAATTCCTTGATTCTGCTTTTTATCTATAACTAGATTAAAACTCTTACAGATTTTCTCTAATTTATCCAAATCATTAAAAATGGTTCTCTCCGAAACATTTAAATAATCTGCATACTGTTTCGCCGGTAAATACTCTTCTGTTTTTGAAAGAAAATCGAGTAATTTTGCTTGACGCGATGTAATATCAAACAATATTGACACATCCTTGTATCATAAAAGTCTTCGATTTCTGTTTCAACTTTCCGAATTGCCATGTGATATGAAGTCCATTTTTCGACCAATCCGAATATAAATTTACTCTCCTATGATTTTTATATGGCAAGTTCGATCTCTAGGTCGAATTTGATCCCAATCGATAAAATAGATGTAGCCTACTAGACCTAATTGTAAATCTCCATTCTCAATAATAAAGGTTTCACTTGTTCCTAATAATGTGCTTTTTAGATGTGCATCTGTATTTAACATCGTATAAGCTTCTGGACTAATCTTTCCTTTAAAGTCTTCTAATCCGACTTTTATGTGTTTCGGACCTGGATGATAATATTGCCCTTCAGTTGTGCATCTTGGAATGAGCTTTTCTAAAAGAATGTTTAAATCTACTTGTAAATATTCATAACCATAAGAGTTTTGATCATATGAGAATTCTTCAAATATAACGGAACAGGTTGTGTGAGGAGATGCAACAACACAAATTCCATCTTTAATGTTACTTTTTCCAACAATATCTCGTACTTGTTGTGTTATTTCATGATAAGTTACGCGCCCTCCATGTGAAGAAAGCGTCAGTTTTCCTGAATAAACCACATTCAAACACTTCCTTTTTCTTGATAGCTGGCAACTGCTTGAATCATTTTTTCCATCATTTCTTTCGGATTATATGCTTTCACGATTCCACTTGTCACACCTACCCCATCAGCCCCTAGTTCCAGCAGTTCCGTTACATCTTTTTCAGAACGGATTCCAGCTCCTTGTTCGACTAATATATCCGGATTCACTTTTTTTATTTTTGCAATTGTTGATGTTACATAGAACCGATCACTTTTTTGATTTTGACCAATGAGTTCTGTTGGTTCTGCCAAGATTACATTCGGGCCAAGCATAGCGATTGCTTGCGCTTCAAGAACCGAATCTGCACAAACAATTGTTAGTATTCCTACTTCTTTTGCTCGCTCAATTGCTTTTGCAATCGCCGTTAAGGTCATAGGATGGTCAGCGTGATTTAATACTACAGCTTGTACTCCTACATATACTAATGAATGCGCTGAAATATGTCCCATTGAATCACCAGGTGCGATACTGTCCATATGTTGAGCAGTAACAATAAGACTCGGACACTCCTTTACGATGTTTCCTAATTCGGTATGCGGAGCAGTAAATAAGAGAGTTACATGATATTGTTTTGCTAAACGGTTCGCATGTCTTGCTAAATCTAGTAACTTCTCTCCAATTAAGAAAGTCTTCGGATTAATAACAAAAAAAGGTGCTTGTAATTTCTCATTATTCACCGTCTGGAACTACCCCCTTTTTTAATTAGATACGGATTGTTTGCGTATTAAATACTGAATAGTAGTGTACAAGACATTCTTCCATTCCAGCGCGTAACTGATGTTGAATATCAAAGTAGTTTAGTTCACCCTTTAAATCACGAACAGCAGCATTCATTAAATCAGTAAACACATTTATTTTTACAATGTTGCTTAAAGCGCATCGACGAAGATTCGAATCTCCAGATGAAGATCCACCGTGTAATACAAGCGGAATAGGGACTATTTGAGAAATTTCATGGAGTCTTTCAAAATTAATTTTTGGTGTTCCAGTATAATTACCATGAGCCGTCCCAATAGAAATCGCTAATGAATCTACTAACGTTTTTTCATAAAACTCCTTTGCATCATTTACAGTTGTTAATAGTGACTCCGTCTGCTCCAAATCTTCATAGTTTTCTCCTGAACCAACGTGACCAATCTCCGCTTCCACAACAACTCCTTTTTGCCGTGCATAAGCAATAACCTCTTTTGTCTTCGCAATATTGTCTTCGAGCGTATCTTTTGATGCATCGATCATGACTGAAGTAAAGCCCAGATCTACCGCTTGTTTTACAAATTCGATTTCCTGCCCATGATCTAAATGAAGAACAATTGGAACTTTTGCTTTTTCTGCATAAAATTTTCCGAGTAAAGCAGCTTCTTCTAAACACATAACCTCATGATGTGCTTGAGCAAATGAAATGATAAGTGGAAACCGTTTATTTTCTGCAACCGAGATATATGCACGCAATGTGTTCTGATCAACAAAATTTGTTGCAGGAATGGCAAAACATTTATTTAAAGCAATTTCAAATAACTTTTTTGAAGTAACAAGCATCGTTATTTATTCACCTCCTTTTCATGTTATAACGCTTATAAATAACATACTATGTAAGCGTTTTCCTTGCATTCTGTTCTAATTCAACATTATTAATGAAAAAAGAAATGATTTCTGTATTTTCCTTATTATCTGACATTACGAAACAAATGCTGCTAGCATTCTCCGCTACACTTCTATCATTTGTCCTGCCACAATGAATACACATATACGAACATTCATAGTTAAAATGTTTTGTAATTTTATAATCATAGAAAAAAGCAACCCAGCTTTGGATTGCTTTTCATTGATATCTTTTATTTAAGTTCTATTGCCAACGATCTGCTTTTGCTAATTCCGTAATCGCCCAAATGATATTAAACATTAATAATGAAATGGAAATAGGAACAGCAAGTAGCCAATTTTTCCCGAGTTTTTCTTTTATTACACCTGTAAAATAACCGCAGAAAAACAATACAAACATCCCAGCCGCAAGCATAATCATTAAAACAATTTTCATTCCATATCCCCCAAATTCAAATTCTTTAAAAGAATATTCCTTACATGCTAACACTGAATGGAATAGGTACTAAAATTTATTATATAGGGAGAAGGTTAGGATTTTACGTTAAATGTTGAATAATTTGTGAAATATATCCTTGACTTATTTAAGAAGTGAAATCAAAATAGTTTCTTTTCAACAGCCTAGGCTGAGCCATCAGGTTAGTAAAGCTTGTTTCCGGACCGATTTCCTTCGTATTAATTAAAAACAATTGATCCTCAATTTCTCTAATTAGTAAATCCGATTGATAAATCATTTGACAATCATGACAAATGGTTGATGGGACATCACTGATTTTAATCGCTCTCGTACCGTCAGGAAGCTCCCAATAAACATGATCTGTTCCCTTTGTAATATTATTACTCTCACACCATTCACATTGTTCACTCATGCATATTGCCCCCTACTCGCTCGTAACAGCTTTTTCTTCTTGATCGTATTTTTTATCTTTTTGCTGCTGTGCAATAAATTTCTTTTCTTTTAGTTCATCACGCTTCTCACGTTTATTTTTTAATGATGCATGTGTTGGGTCATGCTCATATTGCTCTCTTCGATTTAGTCTTACCAAGTCTTCAGGCACAAGATTAAATTTTTCATCATTCATTAAAGCAGCAATTCCAACATTAGACCTCTTCTCATCCATATCAGGGTATACTTCCTTGAAATACCCTTCCGCTCTTCCTGGAATATAGTTTTCTGGTTCTGGATAGGTAGTGATGACCCCTTCAAAGTTCCGCAAAACCACTTTATCAGCACTTTGGGAGATTAAATAATTAGGCTGAAGTGAAATTTTCCCTCCGCCCCCAGGAGCATCTACAACAAATGTCGGCACTGCATATCCTGAAGTATGTCCACGGAGTCCTTCAATAATTTCAAGCCCTTTTGACACAGGTGCACGGAAATGGCCAATCCCTTCAGATAGATCACATTGGTAAATATAATATGGACGCACTCTAATTTTTACTAGGTCATGCATAAGTCTTTTCATAATTGGAACGCTGTCATTAATGCCCGCGAGGATGACTGACTGGTTTCCGACAGGTACACCCGCATTTGCCAGCATCTCACATGCCTTTTTCGATTCCTCGGTAATTTCAATCGAGGTGTTGAAATGAGTGTTCAGCCAAATGGGATGATATTTTTTTAATATGCTGCAAAGGTTTTCCGTGATTCTTTGCGGGAAAACAACTGGTGCTCTCGTTCCAATGCGAATAATTTCGACATGATCAATTTCCCTTAGATTTTTTAGGATGTATTCTAATATATTGTCATTAATTAATAGACCGTCTCCGCCAGAAATGAGTACATCTCTAACTTCTGGGGTATTTCTAATATAGTCTATTGCTCCATCGAGCTGCTTCTTCGGAACTCCCATGCCAATCTGGCCAGAAAATCTTCGCCTCGTACAATAACGGCAGTACATAGAGCATTGGTTAGTAACAAGAAATAACACGCGGTCAGGATATCGATGAGTAAGTCCAGGAACAGGCGAATCTTCATCTTCATGAAGCGGATCTTCGAGATCGTATTTAGTCTTATATATTTCTTTAGAAATAGGGACTGACTGCATTCTGATCGGACATCGCGGATCATCTGGGTTCATAAGTGAAGCATAATAAGGAGTAATATTTAATGGAATCGTTTTCGTGGATATGCGTACACCTTCCTCTTCTTCAGGTGTAAGATTAATCACTTTCTTTAAATCATCAACAGTACGAATGGTATTCGTCAGCTGCCATAGCCAATCATTCCATTGTTCTTCTGTCACATCTTTCCATAGTTCAATGTCTTTCCAATAACGGCTAGGCTTGTATAAGAATGATTTCATTCAAATTCCTCCTATAAATTCTCTTTATACCTACCATGCAACTTCCGTGCCAATATTCAGAATAATCACTATAGAATATGCCCCAGCCGTTCTATGTGACAGTTATAAATATTTTCACACCTTATTTATTTTATTGATATTCAAGGAAAAAATAGGAAAGAGTGCCGATTTATCGGCACTCTTTCCTTCTTAAAATGTCATTTATATACTTTTTCAGCTTATATAAGCTGCCAGAAAACTGTCATTCACATGCCGATTATTTAGCACAACTATATTTACACCTTTTCTTCTATTGAACCCTCCAGTTGTAAATAGGCTTCTTTAAGCTGGTGAAACTCATCTTCAGTTGCTTCCCAATAGCCTCGTGTCTGACTTTCAAGCAATCTTTCCATCATACTATGGAGTGCAAAGCGATTATTCTTCATTAGCTCTTCTCTACGTTTCTCATCGGCTATATACGTAGAATTCAACTCACTAAAAATCCAACTATCCACCTTATTTGTTGTTGCAGCTAATCCAATCAGGTTTTCAAACCTTTCGAGGATTTGTTGAGTACCATGCTGTTCATGGGCAAGTAAACCATCAATCCATTTCGGATTTAATACTCTTGTACGTACACCCCGCTCAATGGATTTTTTCACATCTTCAGTTTGGACCAATTCTCCTGTTGTATCAGAAATATAGACTGGTGTCTTCCTTCCTCTTTCAACCTCAACCGCCTTTGAAAAACCGCCAAAATATTTATAGTAATGGTCAAGATCGATCACTTCAAGCTCTAAATTACTTCTAATTTGTGATACTAGATCAACTGCTTGCAGATGAAGCTTTAACAGTTGTGAGCTCGGTTTGCCCCGAGAGCCAATTCCATATACATATTGAATGTCATTTACATAGCCTTTTGCCAAATCCGCTTCCTCTTGCCAATTTCTTTCCCCGACAAGGCTTGTAACCCTTGTACTATACGCACCTTCTGAAGGACCAAATATCCTTGCTGCGGCAAGCTGGTTAGCTTCCTCCACTTCATATCCTTGACTGATTAATTGTTCGAATATCCTCTTTGTATTTGCTTTCAAACAATTATTATTGTCAGATTCATCTAATCTAGCTCTCTTTAAAAATAGGTCGCTTAAGTCCTCTATTACATTTGGGAAAATGTCTCGGAAAAAGCCAGTCATATAAATGACAACATCTATTCTAGGTCTTCCAAGCTCCTTAATTGGAATAATTTCATAGTTTGGTTTAAAGCTTCCCTTTGAGGCTTGCACACGGACACCTAAATAGTGCAAAATTTGCCCAATGGTTTCACCTTGAGTGCGGGAGGTTTCAAATCCCCAAAGAACAATCCCTGTTGAAGCTGGATAGTTGCCAAATTCCTCGTAATATTGAGCGATTGTATTTTCTGCAATGATCTTCCCTCTTTCAGCAGCTGTTTTTTCAGGGATTAGACGTGGATCGAATTGGTATAGATTATGCCCAGATGGAAGAATCTCTGGATTTTTCACGATATCCCCGGCTAATTTTACTGGAAGGTATTTCCCTGACAATGCTTGAAGCAAGCCTTGCTCCTCATATGTTTTCATACTATTCATAAAGGCATGATAACCAAATTTCAGTGATTCATAGCAGTTTTTGCGGGATTCCTCCGATGCAAGTAAACAATTATCAAAATAGCATGTTTCAATAAATTGATTAACAATTTGGTTCTCCACTTCATCTAGCTGTTCCATTTCTTCTTGCAAACAATCCTCTAGTATCTTGCTGTAATCCTTTCCATTATCCTCTGAAATAATTCTTTTGTAGATTTTAACGATCCACGGTCATACCGAAGAACATGCTTCATATAATTTCTTGCCTCTTCATCATTATAGCCTTTGCCAAAGATATGCAGCCCTTTAGGGATGAGCGATCGTTTCATGTGATATAATTCGATTTCAATATCATGAATAGTAGTTGCTGTGAAATGAAGAGCATGAATTTTCTTCATAATTTCCGTATTTAAGCTGGCACATCGATTCGGGTCCAGCTTTTCTGCTTCAGAATAGTTAGCTAGAAGCTCCTCAAGCTCTACATATTCCCCATATAAATCACTAGTCACAAAGGGAGGAGTTTGATAGCTTACTAAGACAGCATGTGTACGCCGTTTAGCAATCATAGCCTCTGATGGGTTTCCAATATAATAGATGTATACATGAGGGACATCCCCAATTAACTCATCAGGAACACAATCACCTGATACGGCAACTTCCTTTCCCTTTAAGAATTCAAGTGTACCGTGCGTTCCAACATGGACCATGGCATCTGCCTGAAAGGCATCCTTTAACCAGCAATAGAAAGCAGCATATTGATGGTGGGGATTTAATGACTTGTCATGATACGTATTTGCTAGTTTGTCATCAGAACTTCTAGCAGGTTGTAATCCTATAAATACATTGCCTAGTATCATGCCAGGTATAAGAAAATCTGATCCGTCTGCCATGATCGTCCCCGGAGTATGTCCCCAGTCATGGGTCAGCTCTTTAAAAATTTTCTTCTCTTCAATATAGCTTTCATATGCAGCTGATTGATATCGCAGGAAACCACTGAAGGTTTTCTCTGTTCCCCATTTCCCTGAATTGACTAGCTTTCCAGCAGTGAATTGATCCATCAGCTGTTCTTTCGTTACTTCTGGTACTGAATATCCTTCTGTTCGCAATAATTTTAGGATATTTATGACAGAAGCAAATGTATCAATATAGGAAGCAGAAAATAGACTGTCCTCACCTGGAGGATAGTTATAGCAAATAATCGCAACCTTTTTGTCCCGATTTTCTTTCTTCTGTAACGCTAAAGTTTTCTCCACCCGATTTAAAAGACTCTGGACTCGCTCTTCTATTAAGACAAGTTCTTGATGATTAAATTCAAAGGTTTGATCATCATTCACATCCTCAAGTGCCCCAACCGGAAATGTTCCAATAGAGCCATCTAATTCAGGCAGCATGACAGATGTTAAATATTCAGATGAATCTATTCCTTGAATGGATTCCTTCCATTTTTCAACTGTTCTTCTTGTGATAAAAAATGGGTGAAAAATCGGCACATCTAACTCCTCTAAAAAAGGGACAACCTCATTCGAATTCCCTCCTATAGGACCAGCACCAATACGAAATGGCACAAAATTCAGCAGTACATTCACCTTAATGCTTTCATTGACTAGCAAATTTCGAAAACGATTAACATCAATACTAGCTACACCAGGTGCTAGAATCGGGATGATATTGGCCATCGGCTTAAGTCTCTCAATAATTTGCTGGACACATTTCACATTGCTGGCACGAAAATGATAGCCTAAAAACAAAACACCTATAACCGGTTTTTCTTGATCAAAAGGAAATTCTTTCTCATATTCAATTAATGAATCATATACCTTTTTTCGTTTATCATCATAAATATAAAGCTCATCTTTAATAAGTGGCTTATACGGCACTGGTAAATAATGTTTATCTCCTTCTCCATACTCTCTAGCAAGAAATATAAGCAGCTGATTTACATATTCCTCATTTGCATACATCCAATATTCTACAATCGTCGCAAGCTGAAGAAAATTGTCCCTCTTTTCTTCAGGCAACTTTGAAGTGTATTCATTTATCTTATCCTCGTTATCTAAGACAAATAAAGATGCGGGCTTTCCATTGCTGACAAGAACCTGGAACACGTCCTCACCAGTTAAATATCCTAATTTAAATTGACTTTTCATCAGTTCATCCTGAATCGAGAAGTATACCTTTTCTGCATCAGGACGTGCATATTGCAGATATTCAGCAATAACCGCTACCCATTCTTCTGGACAGAGTCGTAAATCAACAATAATCAAGTCAGATTTCTTAATTGCCTCTATTAATATACGACTCTTCTCATTATTTTCAACAGAGCCTTTTGCATCGAACAAACTCATTGTTAAAACGTTCGGATAGTTCGTATTAAATTTTCGATAGGCTGTTGCAGAATCTGCTAATATAGCAGTTGCCGATGTGATGAATGTAATATGCATCATTCTTCCTCCACTTTTTCAACTAGAAGTAATTGCTTTCACAATACTGTCTGAACAAATATCTTCCATTTTGCAATACGATGCGCCTAATTCCTTTGCTAATTCTTTCGCAAGTCCCAGTTGGATAAATCCTGTTTCTGTATCAATAACCATGCTTTTTATCTTTTGAGACTGAATCTCATCACATATTGTTATTGCTGCCTTCCATTGATTCTCAGCTGATTTCATTGAATTAGCACGACCATCAGTGATCAAAACTAGAAACGGTGCATAATCAGGATCTTTATAGTTGATCAACCTTATTTTATTCAAGGCCGTTTCAAGCCCTAATGCTAAAGGGGTATTTCCGCCCGTTGGAATTTCGGCTAATTCTTTATTTGCAAGCTCAATACTTCTAGTCGGTTCAAGCAGAACCTTGCTTTCATCATTTGAAAAGGTAATTAACCCAACCTTGTCTCTTTTTTGATACGCCTCTTGCAGTAAAGATAATATCGCCGATTTAACGATGCTCATCCGTTTTTTTACACCCATCGAACCGCTTGCATCGACTAAAAATAAAATCAAATTTCCTGTCCGCTTTTCCCTCACCTTTTGCCGAAGATCTGAAGAATGAATGACAATAAAATTGCCATTCTATTTCCTCACTTTTTGATATCTTGCTGCTACTCTTATTGTGGCATCAAAAGCGATATCGGATGGTTTCCCTTTTGGAAGCTTGCTTTTAATATAGCGGCCAATTTTTTTTGACGTTTTTGTACGTGTCCTTTTTCCATTGCCTTCTTTTCTTATTGAGCTTTTTTGCACAAAAGGCTCGATAAGAGATAAATCAATTATTTCTCGTGGCGCTTCTACACTTTCCTTTATAATGCTTTCTTGTTCAAGTTCCTCATCCTTATTTGTCTGTTCTGCTTTAAACGGTTCCTCTATACTCTCCATCTCTAACTGATCATTCCCTATATCAGATTGAAAAGACTCATCTTTATTTGATTCTTTTTGCTGCTGATTATTCACATCACGCATTCGGTGCGGAAGCACAAATTCGGCTGCCTCCTGTATATGCTTTATAGATAGTGTGTTTTCTTGATTGAGCGCAGCCATTGCCTTAGCGGTTTCAATAAGAAGCAAGTCGGCACGATGCCCTTCACAGCATGCTTGTAATGTAATTTCGGCTGCAAACCTCTCTATTTCTTCTTGCACGGAGAGTTTCGCGAGTAATCTCTTAGCCAGCTGGATGTGGTTTTGCAGATCAGCAAGCTGCCACTGTTGCTGCTTACAAAAGCCTTCTTTATCACGTTCATATGCCAATCTGCTCTCAATAATTTGCTTTCTTAGCTGAATATCTGTTTCTCCCTTAACATGTACATACAAACCAAACCGATCCAAGAATTCAGATGAAAGCACCCCTCTCTGGATTCATCGTTCCAATTAACAAGAAATCAGAATAATAATCAGATGAGATCCCTTCCCTTTCGATCTTAATTTCTTTCGTTTCTTTCACATTCATTAGTATATTTGCCACACCATTAGATAAAAGGTTGACTTCATCTATGTATAAGATTTTCCCATGGGCTCTAGCCAATAACCCGTGCTGGAATTTTCTTTTTCCAGTCTTTAATACATGTTCAAAATTTATTCCTCCGAGAATCTGCTCTTCCGTTGCATTTAGCGGAAGCTCAATTAATGAGGCTGACTCTTCTAGCAACGGCAAGATTCCTCTGACTAAAGTAGATTTAGCAGTCCCTTTATCACCTGCAAGTAATACACCGCCAATTTTTGGGTTTATTAAGGCAAGGAGAATGGCCTTTTTGGCTTTCTCCTGTCCATATATCGCTGTAAAGGGGTACGACCATTTCCCATTCATTTTTGACACCTCTATTGCAGCACTTGACAACTATTAATTACCGATTCAATAATAGCTGTATCAAATGTGCGTTTTTCAAAAGGCTTTCTTTTTAAGCGATGGGGCACAACAAGGGCTGCTGCTCTTGAAATATCCTCAACAATAACCTCTGTTCGATTTTCAAATGCAGCAATGGTGATCGCCGTCTTTATCATCGTTATATCACATCGATGCCCTTCCACTTCATTCATGATTGCTATCTTCACAGCCATTTCAATCAGCTGATCAGGAACAACTACATCTTTAAGTATGTCTCTTGCTGATAAAATCGAATTTCTTAAGTGCTGCTGATCGTCATTAAACCGTTCAATAAATGCATCGGGGTTATCTTCAAATTGTAATCTTCGCTGAATAACCTCCATTCGCTTACTCAGTTCCTTCTCCCCATAAACCTCTACTGATAAAGCAAATCGGTCAAGGAGCTGTGGTCTTAAATCACCCTCTTCTGGATTCATTGTTCCTACCAAAATAAATTTAGCTGGGTGGGAATGTGAAATTCCTTCACGTTCAATCATGTTTACTCCCATAGCCGCGGCATCTAAAAGGACATCAACAATGTGATCCTCAAGAAGATTAACTTCATCGACGTACAAAATCTGGTTATGTGCTTCGGCTAGAATGCCAGGTTCGAATTTCTTTTCACCTGTTTTAATGGCATATTCCACATCGATTGTTCCCACTACCCGATCCTCAGTTGCACTAATTGGCAAATCAATGACTTTTAATGATACAGATGAATACTCTTCTTTCGTTGCCCAGGAAGGAATAATTTCTGCTAGTGCCCTGACCGCGGTAGATTTCGCTGTTCCTTTTTCCCCGCGAATTAACACTCCGCCAAGAAATGGATTAATTACATTTAAGATTAATGCTAGCTTCATATTTTCCTGACCAACAATTTCTGTTAAAGGATACAATTTATGTTGAACCATTTTTATCCTCCTTGTAGTTGCTAAACCACGTACTAGTTTCTAGTTATTAGGCTTTTTGGTGTAAAAAAAGGGGCACCGTCTTCCTCACTTATTTTTGCATCTATTGAAAAAACGGTTCTAAATAGGTTTTGATTAATAACATCCATTGGTTTTCCTGATGTATAAATTTCCCCATTTTTCATGACAACGATGTGATCACTATATTTAGAAGCTTGATTAATATCATGAAGCACCATCATAATCGTCATTTGTAATTCTTTATTTAAATACTTTACTAGCTCCATAATTTCTAGCTGGTGAGCAATATCTAAATAGGTTGTCGGCTCATCGAGCAAAAGAATTTTTGGAGATTGAACGAAAGCCATCGCAATCCAGGCACGCTGCCGCTCACCGCCAGAAAGTCTCTTAAGCGATTGATGCTGTAAATGAGTAAGATTTGTAATAGAAATGGCCCAATTAATCATTTCCTCATCTTTTTGTGATAAATTTTCATACCATTTACGATGTGGGAGCCTGCCGTGTGAAACAAGATCCCTAACGGTTAATTCAAGTTCATAATTCTGAGTTTGGGAAAGCATCGTAATCGTTTTCGCCAATTCACGTGAATGAATGATAGAAACTTTTTTTCCATCAATTGAAACAATGCCTTCGTTTGGATGAATCAAATTCGTCATTATTCGCAGCAATGTTGATTTTCCTGACCCATTCGGACCGATAATGCTCGTAATTTTTTCTGATTGAACGTGTAAAGATAAATTATGTATGGAAAAAGTTGATGACTGCTTATAGCTGACATGCTCTGCTGCTAATGAAATTGGCATCAAAATCCTCCTTTACTTTCCCTGCAAAATCTTCTGAAGTTCTTTGTTTAAGTAATCTAATGATTCAATGACACGCGGCCCTGGATTCGATCCAAATAAGTGATTTGGCAATGATACAAAATGTTCATTCTTAACAGCATACACATTTTTCCATGATGGATTTTTTTCCATTTCCTTCATAAAGCTAACCTTTGCCGCTTCAGCAGAGCCTGGTGTAATTAAGAAAATGGCTTCTGGATCCGCTTCAATGATCCGTTCAATATTTAACTGTGCATATTGAGGGAATTTTTCTAATTTCGGATAATCCTTTGCAATGTTATAGCCGCCAATGGCTTCTAGGAAATTGCCTGACAATGAATTTGGCAATGCCACCATCCAGTTGCCTGGAACACCAAATATGATCATTGAGCGAAGCTGTTCGTCATTTAAATCTTTAAATTCCGCTATTTTCGTATTGATTTCAGTCATTAATTTCGTTGCTTCTTCCTCTTTATCCATCACTGTTCCTAGCATTTCAATGGATTGATTAATTTCATCAATGGATTGTGCACCAGTTAATAAGACATTAATTCCAAGTTGCTTTAATGCAGGAATATCCTTTGCATTTAGTTGTTTATGTGCAATAACTAAATCAGGGCTAAGCTCAGCGACCTTTTCAATATTAATGCTGTTTGTCGAACCGATTTCCGACACATCCTTTGCTTCCTCAACTTGGAGTTCTCCTTCAATAGTTGGCCGGCCAACAACCTCTCCTCCCAAGGCATAAATGGTTTCCATATCCCCTGAACTA
Organism: Cytobacillus solani; assembly: GCF_006704205.1. NCBI lineage: Bacteria > Bacillati > Bacillota > Bacilli > Caryophanales > Bacillaceae > Cytobacillus > Cytobacillus solani. The sequence continues at coordinate 3,784,322 of NZ_CP041305.1, read as the reverse complement.
AATGCAATGATTCGCTTCGGAGCTTCTTCAAATTTCACTTTATTGTCTGCAAGATCTGTAACAGTAATAGGTGTTGATTGTTCTGCTTTCTCCTCTTTTGAAACCTCCTGATTCTCTTCAGAGACGTGTTCCTCATTTGTCTTTTCCTTTGATGATGCTTCGTTCTTTCCGCATCCAGAAACAGTTAGTAATAAAATTATCAATATTGCGAATGAAATAAAACTTTTTCTATTTAACATCTTCTATATCCCTCATCTTTTCTCCATAGTCTCATTTATCTTTTTCCAATAATGCTTCCTTTTTTTAATAAAAATAAAAAGAATGGTCCGCCTACACTAGCTAATAAAATACCTACAGGCAATTCAATGGGATCAAACCAGCTTCGTGCAGCTGTGTCTGCAAAAACAACGAGCATCCCTCCAAATAATGCGGATATTGGCAGTAGGTAACGATAATCATCGCCAATAAGGATTCGGATGATATGCGGTACAACAAGCCCTACAAAGCCGAGCAAGCCAGCAACACTAACAGCTGCACCCGCAAGAAAAGTACTCAGCAGGATTAATAAGAAGCGGCTTTTTTCAACATGATGACCTAATAGCTTGGCTGTATCGTCTCCAAGCCGTAAAATATTTGCTGTTCTTGCTGCAAATAATGAGAGAATCAATCCGATTGAAGCATAGGGGAATATCATCCAAAAATGTGGCCAGCTTCTTTCGCTTAACCCACCCATTAGCCACGGGAGAACAGCTTGAACTTTATCACTGTAAATAATCATAATTGCAGATGTAATCGCTCCCGATAGTGTATTGATTGCAACCCCCGCTAATATAAGCTTTAATGGTGAAACTCCCCCGTCCCAAGCAAGCAAATATACAAATGCTACTGCAATGAAAGCTCCCAGAAATGCCCCAAAAGGCAATAAGCTTGTATACTGGGGAAAAATAAGCATGGTAATGATAGCAACTAGCCCTGCACCTGAAGAGATTCCGATAATTCCTGGATCTGCAAGGGGATTTCTCATAATTCCTTGCAGCAAGCCTCCAGCAACAGCTAGGCACATACCTACTAGCATCCCCGTTAATATCCTTGGAAGCCGTAAATTCCATACGATTTGGTGTTCTAACGTTTGATTCTTCTCTGTTAATCCAGCCCATATCTCATTAATCGAAAGCTGAACCGATCCTGTTGCCAGTCCGTACAAAATGGAAGCAATGACTAGTAAAAAACAAATAATGTAGAGCATTCTTCTCTTTTGCAGAACATGTTGTCTGTTTGTTTCTACTTGTTCATTTATCTGATTCATAGCATGATCCCTTCATACAATTCCTTAATTTCTTAAAATCTATTAATTTATGTTTTTTTATCATCACCTTTTTAATTGAAAATGATTATCAATATTAGCTAATATGTGTATAATTGTAATTGATAATACTTCTCATTACATGTGATTGCAATCACATACTTTTAATATTTCATCAATTCAAACAGGAGTGATTTTGTTGGCAGCCGCAACAGATATCTTGAATCATTTAAAGACATTTCAAATTTTCAAAGACTTACATAACTATCAGCTCGAAGAAATTTCAATTGATACACAAAGCAAAACGTTCACAAGAAAAACACAATTATTTGCACAATTTGAACCAATAGAACATATTTATTTTTTGTTGGAGGGTCAGGTAAAGCTTTATCGGATGGATCATAGAGGAAATGAACAAATTGTAAATATCGCTTGTGAAGGGGAGATGTTTCCGCATATTGGATTTTTCCGGCCGCAATCTTATCCCGCCTATGCAGAAACGATGAAAACTACAGCTGCTCTAGCCATTTCTTTACAGCCATTTAACCGATTCATTAACAAAAATCCTATTATTTGCGAAAAATTAATCAATATAATGGAGGATAAAATGATTGATTTACAATCGCGATTAGAAGAAAAAATGCTCTATCCACTCTGTGAACAAGTCATATTATTATTAATAAGGCTTCGTGACCAATACGGGCACGAACTTAATAATGAATGGATTTTGATTCAGAATCATTTTTCTAATCGTGAATTAGCAAGCCTAATTGGTTCAACTAGAGAAACGATTAATCGGTATTTAAATGATTTAAGGAAACAAGGTGTAATTAAATTTACAGTTGAAGAAAATATTCTAATACATAAAAAGAAGTTAAGTAGATTGATTGAATTTCATGAGCGATAAGGACAAAAAGGATGAACCCTTTCTTTTTTAATTTCAGAAAAGGCTCACCCTTTTTGTTTTATTCAATTTGCAGTTTCTGAATTTTATATTGTAATGTTTGCCTTGGAATATCGAGGATTTTAGCTGCTTGCTTGATATTTCCGTCCGTTTGCCTCAAGGCATTAGAAATAAGATCCTTTTCTAGCTGCAGCAAATTTGTTCTCAGGGATAAACTTTTTTGATTTGTTTTCCTGGCTGATGACTGAAAATGCTGCTTCAGCATAACCGGAAGATCATTTTCACTCAGAAGCTCTTGTTCACATACATTCATCATATATTCAATCGTATGTTTGAGCTCTCTAACATTCCCAGGCCAGCTGTAAGTATGAAAAAGGGACATTAGTTTCTCACTTGCACCCTTTACACTTTTCTTAAATATCTCGTTAAATAATAGGACAAAATGATTAGTTAAGTAACTTAAATCCTCCTTTCTTTCTCGTAATGGAGGAAGTTTGAAGGTGAGAACATTCAGACGATAGAAAAGATCTGCACGAATTTGCTTTATTTCAAGTGCCTTTTTCGGATGAATATTCATTGCTGCAATAATACGGACATTCACGAAACTACTTTCTGTGCTGCCGATCCTTCTGACATGCCCATCTTCAAGCACCCTAAGCAGCTTGGCCTGCAATTCAATCGGCATCATATGAATCTCATCTAGAAAAAGTGTCCCTCCATCCGCTAATTCAAATAAGCCTGGCCGCTCAACAGCCCCTGTGTAGCTGCCTTTCGATGTACCAAATAATATACTTTCTAATAAGGTCTCTGGTATAGCTGCACAATTTTGTGCAATAAATGGTCCATTCGGCCGTAAAGAGGCATGATGGATTCCTTGAACAAATAGTTCCTTCCCACAGCCGCTTTCCCCAAAAACCATAATCGGAGAATTAGACTTTGCCAGCTTCTTTGCTTCCTTTTTTACTTCTATTAGTTCAGGATTTACTGTTAACAAACTATCAAGTGTATACTGTGTGCCGCTTGGATTTTTCCTTCTCTTCTTTGTTTGTCCATTCATTTTTTTCTGTAAATCCAGTAAACTCTCAGAAAGTTTTTTTATTCTTGAGTAATCTTTGGCAATCTCAACTGCTCCTGCAATTTCTCCTTCTACCCAAATGGGCAGGGTGGTATTTATTGTCTCAATTTGTTCCCCATGAACATTGACATAGCCTTGGGTCTGATTGTAAATCGGTTTACTTGTCCTCATGACCTTTAACAATGTACTTGTTTGTTCAGATAAGGATGGAAATACGGATAATAATGGCCTTCCCAATACTTCTTTTACAGTCATTCCATCATGTTTTGCAGCAATCTCATTATAATAAATAGTTTTCCCATGCAGATCTACAACATGAATTCCTTCATCAATTGCATTTAATATTGCCGAAAGCACCTCACTTGAATTCACTTTCATTTCAGTGATTCCAATCTCCCCCTATCCTTTCGAAAGGTTTTTCACCCATACATTCATATCCTCTAGCTTGTCAAAAATGTAGCAATTATTCATTAATCGACCTCTATAGGAATAACTTAGCTGATGTAGTGCTGCATTCATCCCGAAGGAAAGAGACCTTGCGATTGAATATGCACAATAGATGTCAGCCAACTTTAGCTCTTCTTCTAGCTTTTCTAATAAAATTTTCATTAATCCATGTTTTCTATGTTCAGGTAATGTAGCACAATCGGTTAGTTCTGCATTTTTGTAAAAGGAGTTTACTTCAGCGGAGGCAGCACTCACTATTACTCCATTGGTTTGGAATCCATAATAGATCGTTCCTTCATCAAGCGTTCTTCTAATATATTGCGGATCATTAAGTGGAGTTGGATAGATTTGAAACACTTTTCCATAGAGGGATGCGAGAGCATCGACATCTTCATAACTGCATTTTTTCATTTGGTAATCTGCTGGAGGCATTGTTTGTTTCTGGCCTTCAAGTGCAAGAACCTGTTTGACAATTTGGTCTTCTTGTAGCCACTGATGGTTTGTCCTTCTTTCATTCGTGTAATATTTACAAAAGAAAAATAGATTGGAACCGAGAAAATAGCCCTCAATCACTGCCTCACATTTAAATCCATATTCGACTAACATTACATATTGCTCTTGTCTTCCCTTAATAATTAGTTTTTCTGCTTGAAAAACTTGTATTAATTCTTCAGCTTTTTCAATTGCTTCGACCATGTTTCCCCTTATATCGTCGACACGGAGACGTTTATTAAAAACATCTATATATATTTCTGCCGTGCAGTTTTCTGTCCTTATCCGATGGGTATCAGCAACCATTCATTCTCACTCCCTTTTTCACAAAATACCCGGCTGAATATGGCCGGGCTTTATTATTCAAATATTGTCATGCTAGTCAGCTTATTACTAATATAAACTAGGAATCTATTTCACACCAATCTAGAATAGCTAAGGCAATGATTTCGGCTGCTGCAAACACATCATTAATTGAAATATATTCATTTGCATCATGTGCAACCTCTGTCACACCAGGTCCGAATACGACAACTGGGGTATCGCCAACCCGTGATAGTATCCCGCCATCTGTTCCCCATGGCGATGCTTCAATGATGGGGCTTGAATCTTTTACTTTTTCAAAGCTATTCGTTATTGTTTCCATCAGCGGATGATTTGCATCTAGATTTCCAGGCAGCCATCTTCCTCCAAACCATTCGACTGTCGGTAGATTCTTACTTAGCCATTCATCTGTTTGTGTTAGTTCTAGCAGGCAGTTTTCCAATTCTTTTTCAACAGCCTTCATTTCCTCGTTCGGTGCAACACCGATCCTTCCTTCAATAATTGCTAGATCAGGAACCGATGAAGGCCATTCCCCGCTATAAATTTTTCCTATGTTAATGGGAACCGGAATTGGCGTGTTTTGATACAGAGTTTCGGTGATCTTCTCATTTCGCTTCTCTTCCAGCTCTTGCAGCTTCGTTATCACGAGCATCGCTTTTTCAATGGCATTGATTCCTTCGTAACGAGTCCCGCCATGTGCTGAGCGCCCTTTCACTGTGATTCGAAACCACATCGAGCCTTGCTGCTTTGGAAAGAGCTTCATATTAGTCGGCTCTGGGATAATCGCTCCATCCGCTGTATAGCCTCTTAATACGGCTGCTAAGGTCCCTGCACCTCCGCTCTCTTCCTCTATGACACTTTGAAAAATAATATCACCTTTTAATTGAATCCCGGATTGAATGATCGCTTCCATTGCAAGAATAAGAGATACGGTCCCACCCTTCATATCTGTTGAGCCTCTGCCATATAATTTCCCGTCTTCCAATAAGCCGCTAAAAGGATCACACTGCCAATCTTTCCGATCTCCTTCAGGAACAACATCGATATGCCCATTTAATAGAATGGAACGTCCTCCGCCAGTTCCCTTTAATATTCCGACAACATTTGGATTTCCCGTAAAATCCGTTCGATCCGAACAAAAAACAGGATGCTTTAGCAGCACATCCTCCCCAATTTCCCAAATATCTAATGAAAGGCCAAGCTTTCGGCATTTTTCTATGATAATTGCCTGTGCTTTGCTTTCATTTCCTCTTGTACTTCCTTCTTGTACAAGCCGCTGAAGAAAGCGTATTCCTTTTGGACGATTTTCACCGAGCCACTCTTTTATTTTCTTTTCTGCCTGCATGACAACACTCCCTTTTTCATCCTATGGAAACGTGCTTACCAATGAAAATCACAGCCTGTATTTGTTTTAATTTCTTCAAATGAATATGGTGGGAAAATTTCTTTTAAGTGTAAGCCATTATTCGTAACCTCAAATACACCCATTTCCGTAATGATTAAATCCACACATCTCGCTGATGTTAGAGGGAGAGAGCATTCTTTCACAATTTTTGGCTTCCCCTGCTTATCGACATGATTCATTAACACAATAACTTTTTTGGCTTTTTGAGCAAGCTCCATGGCACCACCCATTCCCGGCACTTTTTTTCCTGGAACGATCCAATTGGCAAGGTCACCATTTTCACTAACTTCTAAAGAACCAAGGATCGTCATGTCTACTCTTCCTCTCCGGATCATCCCAAAGGAAATTGCACTATCACAATAAGAAGCTCCCGATACTACTGTTACAGGAAAACCGCCTGCATTGCATAGATTTTCATCCTCTTCTCCCTTTTTCGGGCTCGGCCCCATCCCCGTGATTCCATTTTCCGCATGAAACATGACATTGATATCATCCGGTAAATGATTGGGTACAAGAGATGGAATGCCAATCCCTAAATTCACAACCATTCCGTTTTTTATTTCCTCAGCTGCTCTTTTAGCGATCCGATTTCTAACATCTATTCCCAAGCCCATGTCCAATTCACCCCTTTTGAAGGAACTATATAATCAACAAACACACCTGGGGTTGTAATCTCATCAGGTTTCAAGTTTCCTAGCGAAACAATTTCCTCTACCTCGGCAATGGTGATATTCCCAGCCATTGCAACTAAAGGATTCGTATTTCGCGCACTTTTGTCATAAATTAAGTTTCCATACGGGTCCGCTTTTTTTGCAAAAATAATAGAGACGTCACCCGTTAAAGCGGTTTCAACTAAGTATTCCTTTCCTTCCACTAACATTCTTTGTTTTCCGCCTGCAACCATTTCATTGTCCATCCCGATATCTGATAGAATCGCCCCCAATCCTACTCCACCGGCACGAATTCTTTCGGCTAAAATTCCTTGTGGTGAAAATTCAACTTCCAGCTTGCCATCGGTCATTAACTGCCCTGCGACAGGGTTTGAACCGATGTGTGAGGCAATAATTTTTACCGCTCTTCCTTCACTTACAATTTTGCCGATCCCGATGTGAGGGAATCCTGTATCATTTCCAATTAGCGTTAATTCTTTTACTCCTTTTTCAAGGAGGCCATCAATGATCGTTGGTGGTGATCCAATTCCCCCGAATCCGCCAAAAATAATAGTCATTCCATCATGAAAGTTCTCCATTGCTTGTTCAATTGTGATGATTTTATTAAAGGCGTTTTCCATTAAGCATCATCCTCTTTAATTAAATTGTTTGCTGTGAATAGTTGGAATGTTTCATGTAGACGCTTCACTAATTCATCTATTTCCGGAATCGTTATCGTTAGAGGAGGAGCAATTAAGATAGCATCTCCGTTCACCCCATCTATCCCTGCTCCTGCCGGATATAGGATTAATCCGCATTTTTCCGCTTGCCCAATGAGCTTTTGTGTGAAAAGAAATGAGCGTGGAAATGGAGTTTTATTAGCTTGATTTTCCACAAATTCCAGACCAATCATCAGTCCTTTTCCACGAATATCTCCTATGAATGGAAACATCTTCTGAAGCACCTTTAGTCTTTGAAATATATATGTGCTTTTCTCATCGATCTCTTTCATAATTTCGTTTTTATCCAAATATTCCAAGACTGCCAGGGAAACAGCGCAGCTTTGCGGATTTGCACTTAATGTATGCCCGCTCATAACAACTTTTGATCCTTGTAGAATGGGCTCCATAATTCGGTCACTAACTAATGCAGCAGCAATCGGTGCGTACCCAGCACCCATTCCTTTTCCAAGTGCGACGATATCTGGTTCAATGTCCCAGTGCTCACATGCCAGCATCGGACCAGTCCGACCGAACCCTGTCATCACTTCATCAGCGATGAAAAGAATGTTGTTTTTATCGCATATCTCTTTGATCACCTTATAGTAATCTTTCGGAGGCGTGATTGCTCCGCCCGAAGCACCAATAATTGGTTCCGCAATAAATGCCGCGATTTGTTCTGCACCTATCCGTTTAATGACGGTATCAAGCTCCTGTGCACAAACATATCCGCATTCTGGTGCCTCACGATTATAAGGGCATCTGTAGCAATATGGTGGATGAATGACAGGGAAGTCTTCAAGAAGCGGGATGAATCTAGCTCTTCTGCCAGTATGCCCAGACATGGAGAGAGCTCCAAGTGTGATGCCGTGATAACTCATCCAGCGCGAAAGAACCTTGTTTTTTGTGTATATTCCCTTTTCCTGCCAATATTGGATTGCGATTTTCATTGCCGTCTCTGTAGCTTCTGAACCGCTATTCACAAAAAAACTCCAATTTAAATCACCAATTGACAATTCAGCAATCTTTTTTGCGAGATTCTCTGCAGCTTCACTTGTAAACTGTGAACGGTAGACAAAGGAAACCCGCTTCGCTTGTTCATGCATGGCCTCAATAATTTCCTCTACACCATGACCAATGTTCGCTGTAATCGCACCCGATGACGCATCCAAATATTCCTTTCCAGTTTTGTCGTACAAGTAGACTCCCTTTCCATAGTCAATGACGGGATAAAGCGTTTCGAGCATTGGCTTAATTAAATTCGTTTGCGTCATAAGCTCCCTCCATCCAATTTGAAGCACTGCTAGGCTTTAAATTTCAACTAATTAAGTATATGAAAGGATTGTCTGATTCTTTCTTAGAGAATATGAAATTCTATTATTCTACTTCTTTTTAATAAAAATATAAAAAGCTGCCTCCCATAAGGAGACAGCAACTAAGTTTTTTATTTACCAAGCACCGTAGCAGCTGGCACCAATGATAATTAGCAGAATAAACAATACAACGATCAATGCAAAGCCACCTGAGAATCCGCAACAATTTCCTGTATTAGCTCCGGCTACCGGATAACCGTAACCTGAAAAGCATGGATCAAAACCGCAATCATGTCCATATTGCATCTTCATTCACTCCTCATAAGTTTTAGGGCATTTTCTATATTAAGTTATGTTGTAGGTGCTTGACCTGTACGGGTATTTGCCCATTTAAAATGGAAAAGTGCAATTACCTGTTCACAGACCCAAATTAATATAAAAATAACCTCTTCATCACGAAGAGGCATTGTGTTCGAACTCAAACTTTTTTATATTTTTGCTTCAGACCGGTACTGATGCTTTTCCAGCGTTTTTTCTCTTCAGACTGTGCCCGCTTATCTTGCTTTCTTTCAAGATAAGCTAGTTCTTTTTGAAGTTTTTTATAACTAGTTAAGCGATTTTGATCCAACGAGCCATTTTCAATTGCTTGAATGACCGCACAGCCTGGTTCATTCACATGTGTGCAATCACGAAATTTACATTCGTCTGCCATGTTCTCAATATCTGTAAAGCTTTCAGCCAGACCATTCTCACTATCCCATAACTGTAGCTCTCTCATACCCGGCGTATCAATCAATACAGTTCCCTGTGGAAGCAGAATCAATTCCCGATGGGTGGTTGTATGTCTGCCCTTATCATCCCCTTCACGAATCGTTTGTACTTTTTGTTTATCATCGCCTAAAAGGTAGTTCGTTAAAGTAGACTTTCCTACACCAGACGACCCAAGGAGTGCGACCGTTTTTCCCGGTAATAAATAGGGCTGTAACCCAGCAAGGCCACTCTCTTCAACCACACTGACAGATACGACAGGAACGCCCATCGAAATCGATTCAACTTCAGCAAGCTTTTCTTCTAGATCCTTGCATAAATCTGCTTTTGTTAAGACAATTACAGGATTTGCCCCACTCTCCCAAGAAAGCAGTAAATACCTTTCTATGCGTCTTAGGTTTAAATCATCATTCAGTGAATTAACTAAAAAGATAGTATCAACATTCGCGGCAACTATTTGCTCTTCTGTATTTGTTCCTGCTGCCTTTCTTGAAAACTTACTTTTTCTAGGTAAAACTGCATGAATCGTTCCGCGATTCTCTCCAGCTCGCGTTTTCAAAACAACCCAATCTCCAACTGCCGGAAAATCATCCCTTGATTCTGCTAAAAAGGAGAATTTACCTGATACTTCACATAAAAGCTCTTCCTCTTCTGTCCAAACCCGATACATTCTTTTATGTTCAAGAGCTACCCGTCCAACAGCATAGCCCGCATCTTGATATTGTTCAAATTCTTTTTCAAAATAATCGTTAAAACCAAATGTTTGTAAATTCAATGTTTGTTCCTCCATGCTATTTAAATTAAGTACAACAAAAAAACCATAGGCAGCACAGCCCATGGTTTAATAAGCATAGAAAGACATACGAAATTCTACAACTATCAAACAGAATGGATTTGGGCTGTGCAAGTGTCAACAACAATTAATGTACGAACAATTAATAAGTTTTCCATTACACTTCACCCGCCTTCCGTTGATATAAATTTATTATATGGAATTTTCAGCCATAAGTAAAGCTGAAATTTTGTCATTTCGTAAAAATTTCATAAAACTATATTTTTACTTTGAAGTCCTAACTCGTGACACCAACCTAGTTCGATTTGCATATGTTACTAAAGTATACGATCTAGATAGGAGCGAGGAGTATGTCTCTAAATAGAAATCAGGATAGTCACTTTCAAAAAGCGGGACAATACGATTTATTAGCCAATTATTATAAATATATAGACCCAGCTAAGCATATTGCTTATTATCAGAAGCATTTAAAATATATGACATTAGCTGCTCATTCCTTGCGCACGCAAATGAACCCACCTCAAAGCGGGACGGCATTCCCTGCAAAGATTCGGTTCGTTCATGCCTCCAATGATGCATCAAATGTTGATATTTATGTAAATGGTTTAAGGGTATTAAATGACTTTCCATTTAAAGAAGCAAGTACCTACTTATCTCTTCCTGCAGGAAAATACCAAGTCGATATTTATCCTGCAGGAAATATGGTATCAACCGTATTAAGCAGAAAGATTATTGTGGGACAAGGAAAAAACTACTCTTTTCTATTCAGCGGGACCGGGAAAAATTTAAAATGGCTTGCATTGGAAGACGAGCATCACGTGCCATACGGGGAAACAAAAGTAAGGTTCATTCATCTAGCACATGATGCACCTGCATTCGATATAGCAGTAAAAAACAGAGATGTGATTTTTTCTAATATTGCCTACCGAAAATTCACAAGCTATCTCGGACTTTCACCAATGACCGTTGATCTTGAGACACGAATTGCAGGGTCCAAAAATGTGGTATTATCCATCCCACACGTTCGTTTAGAACCGAATAAAGTATATTCAATCTTGTTAATAGGTTCAGTTACTGACGGACCTGATCTTGAAGCCATAATGCTTGAAGGATAAAAAAGGCATGACTGTTGTCACGCCTTTTTACTCTTTTACCGGAACTAATAAAGTAAACCGAATATCATCATTCTTTAAGTTGAATTCATCAACCTTTACTTTGACATCACTCTTTAATTTCATTTTTTGCAATGAAACATATATTTTTTCTTCGTTCGGATGAATGGTTACCCCTTTTGGAAGCTTGTATTTGTCGCCAATAAATTTTAATACATACGATACAGGTAATTGAAGCTTCCCTACAGATATAGACTTCTGCTGCAGAACGATGTCTCCATTATCTAAAACCTGTGGTTCAAACGTAAGCTTTAGCTGGATATCTTGACTAAATACCGGAATCAGCCCATATAACTCAACTTCATCATTTAATAACACTTTATAATCAATTGCCCCTGTCAATCCTTCTTTTTTGAGATAATGATTGATTACTTTATTTAGATCTTGTTTATCTGTCTGTATTTTAAAAGGGACATAATCGTCTGTATTTAAATTTTCTGCAATATAATTCTCCTCAGTTGCTGGTGTTTTCAATAAGATGAAAATGACCAGTATAAATATAACAATGAGGCTTAGCAAAAGAAAAAATAGCTTTTTCCATTTCTGATCCTTCAATTTCCATTCTCCTTGTTTTCAGTTGAAGCCTTTTCTAGTACTTCTTCATTTATTTTTTCAAAAATTCGATTCGCAATTAATTCATATCCTTGATCATTCGGATGGAAATAATCTGTGTGCAGAAGATTTTCTCCTTCATCATAGAAAAGATCTGCAATCCCTACAAAATAAGTATTGGGATATTTCATTAATACATCTTGACTTACTTGATTCCACTCCCCAATAATTTCATTAATTTCACGTATATCTGCAAACCATTTAAAGAACGGATTGTACAGGCCAACTAAGATGATTTTGCTATTTGGATTGTCGTTGCGAACGGTAGTCAATACTTCCTTCAAATTCTTTTCATATACTTTTCTTTGCTGACTAAATGCTTTGAGGTTCAAGTTTGAGAAATTCTCTCGTACAACCTTCATTACATCATTGCCCCCAATAGTTACAATGACGTAATCAGCTTCTTTCACAGCATCCCTTACCTCGCTTGATGCAATCCTTTTTAAGAGCTGATCCGATCGATTTCCTCTTATGCCAAAATTATCAAATAAAGCATCATTAATCGATTTGTCTTTTTCAAGCAGCTCCTCCAGATATGGGACATAGCCGCCACGATTCGTACTATCTCCAACACCTTGTGTTAATGAATCACCTACAGAAACAATTTTAACATCCTGAGGAAAAAATTCTTCTGGAACCTTTTCCTTGATCATTAACGTAACTTCTTTATGCTGTTCTAGTTTTTCATTTATGAACGTATTAGAATTGCATGAAGCCAAAAACAGTAAACTAAATAGAATGAATGGCAAGATCTTTCTCATATTATCACCCGGCTTATATAGAAAAGTGAAGCATCTAGCTGTAGGGCTGTTTGACACTTTCGTATTGATATTATAACACGTAAAATGGAATACATAACGTTTCAAACCTGATTGATCTGTAAGTAAATATTGACTACGAAAAGTTTCAAGAAAAAATAGACCTATCGACTAGGTCTATTGCAATGTTTTTATATCATCAATAATTTCTTCATATGGGACTTCTTTATCCCCTTTATACAACTGTTGAATTTTCCCTTCTTGATTAATTAAATAGAAGTATGATTGATGAATAACGATATCACTATTTTCCGGCTTTTGTGCGATTGTTTTGAAACCTTTTGCAAATGCTTCGATATCTTTCTGTTCATAACCAGTGAGAAAATGCCAATTCTTTAAATCTGCATTAAATTGCTTGCTATATTCAGTTAACACCTCTGGTTTATCAACTGAAGGATCTATACTAAAGGAAACAAATTCAATATTTTCAACTTCTTCCTTTTTTGCCATTTCTTGTAGTTTACTCATATTAAAAGTCATTGGCTGACAAATATCTGGGCAGGCTGTATAAATAAAATCTGCAACCCAAACCTTGCCTTCTAGATCTGCTAATCCAAAAGATTTATTATTTTGATCTGTGTAAGTAAAATCTGGAACTGGCCAGTTCTTAGCATCCTTTAACTCACCTTTGCCACATGCCGAAAGAAGAATGACTGTTAGTATGCTTATAATTGTCAGTAATCGTATTTTCATTTTTAATATCCGCTCCTATCCATATACGAACTTATTTTAGCAGACGTATAAGAAAGAAGGAAGAAAATTCGGTGACAAACTTGTGAACTAACTTTTAATCTTCTGTTTTTATGCAAAATTCCCATTATGATTTTTCATAATATCAAAAAAAGACTTAATAAAAGAACGATAATTAAACTGTACAGCAACATTATGAATTTTAAAGTCTTTCGATTCTAAATCAGGAGCTTTTCTGAAATCGCCAATACTTTGACCGAAAGCAATTCCTTGATCAACAACGACTTGAACAGGGGCTTCCTGATAGACAACTTCTGATTCGTTAAATAACGCCCATAAAGTAAATACGTCATGCAAGGGGCTCCCGCTTATACCTGGATTCGTTTTTTGATAAAATGAATAATAATAATCAACCATCGGTTTGACAATCAAACCCGTTTTGTTCTGCGTTTTTTGATAATGCTGATGAAGCGTATTTATAATAGATGGTGTAATAATGGCAGACATCGTTACATTTAATGGAATGATATGAAGTTTTTTTGGCGCCTCATTAATCAGGATTTTCGCAGCATAAGGATCCCCATAAAAGTTTGCCTCTGCGACCGGAGTTACATTTCCTGGAAAGTTAAATGCTCCCCCCATAATATAGAAATCAGTAATTTTCTTCATTAGATTTGGGTACAAAATAAATGCAGTGGCTAATGAAGACAATCTGCCGATGTTAACAATTAACAAGTTATTTTCATGTTGTTCGATTAATGGAACAATTTCGTTAAAGTTTTCCAGTAAATCTGGATCTACTTCCAATTGGGGATCTAAGGGGCCAAGGCCTTCAAAGCCATGCACCTCAGGATAGTAGACTGGTCTTTCACCTGTTAATGGAAGCACAGCTCCGCCAAATATTGGAATAGTCGTAATTCCTGTTACATTTTGTAGAAAGGCAGCATTTCTTAATGCATCCTTCCTCGAAACATTTCCATAATCTGCAACTATACCGACTACATTTATTTCTTTAGAAAAGAGAGCAAATATAGCTGCAACAACATCATCAATCCCAAAATCACTGAATAAAAGGACATTTTTCTTTTTCATCCTTACCCACCTCCTCTTCATTAACATATTCTGGAGGATGGAATAAATGGCAATATTTTCATTGCTTTATTCATCAGCTAATGGGATAAATATGTTAAATGTCGTTCCTATGCCAACTTCACTTTCTACCTCTATCTTCCCTTTCATTCTGTCAATAATCTGGTAGCATACCATCATGCCAATTCCCGTGCCCTTTTCCTTTAATGAGTAAAAGGGAGTGCCTAATCTATCCAATTCTATTTTTGACATACCTATACCTGTGTCACTAATTTTAAATACCCCATATCCATTTTCTTTAAAAACAGAAAGAGTCAGATTTCCTCCATCTTTCATCGCTTCAATGCCATTTTTTAAAATATTTATGAGGACTTGCCTTAACTCACTTGGATTGCTCTTTATGTATACCCCATGGTTTAAACTTATCTCAATTGAAATATTCTTAGACATCATCGCATATGAGTTCATTAAATCCATTACCCTCGAAGCAAATTCACCAGCATCTACCAGTTCCATATGTTCAATATCAGGCTTAGCTAAAGATAAATAATCATTGATAATCGTTTCTGCCCTATGCATTTCTTCAATCATCAATCTGATATACATTCGTTCTTCTTCACTCATCTGCTCTTTTGCCAAGAAGATTTGCAGAAAGCCTTTCACAACGGTCATTGGATTCCTGATTTCATGAGCAACTGAAGCTGCCAGCTGACCAATGGCATTCATTTTTTCTGCACGTTGGAGCTCACGCTGAATTTTTGTTCTTTGCAGAATTTGTTCCATTTCATCAATAGCCTCTTCAAATCGATGCAATGGAGCAATATTTTTATTAATCGTTCCAAATTGTTCAGTTGTTGCCGATAAACGCTCAAAAAGTTGGGATAGCTGATTTGTCATTGCATTAAATCGTTCGACCAATATCCCTAAATCTGACTCATCAGACGTTTTTAATTTCACCTCAAAGTTTCCTTTACTAACTTCATTAAATCCAGAAATAATTTCATTCACAGGGTTTAGGAATTTCCTTAGCCCTCTTTTCAATATGTAATAATATAATATTAATATAAGAACAAAGATTCCGATTAGGTAAAAGGTAATATTCTTTTGGTATTCACTTAGGATGGCAGCATTAATATCCATTGCTAAAATAGCAGCAAGTTTACCATTATGATCTAAAATTGGAACAAATGAAGTAATCCAATAACCTAATTCATCCCGATACAATGGACTAGATACAACCATCTCTTTTCGAATGGCTTCATTGAATGATTCTAAATATGTTTCATCAACCTCCAAGGATGAGAGTGACTTTACACCTTTTTTTTCGTAGTCTTCTGAGCTAACAAGAACAAATACCTCTCCATTAGCAGAAACTTCCGGTGAAAGTAAAACAGCGTTTGAATAAGGAGCATTTTCATTCACAATTGTTAAGCTATGCTTTAAGGATTGAAAAGAGGAATACTCCCGGTTTCTTTCCGCTTTTACTTTTGCAATGTCATCGATATCAATAATTGTTCCCCATAATGTTGACATTTCAACAACGCGAAACCGGAGCTGCTTTTCCATTTGCTTCGTTTGAAGCAATAAACTAATTCCAGCTGTTGCAATAACTAAAGTTAAGCTTACAAAAAAGGAGAATAACAAAATTTTTCTGAATAAAGGCAAGTTGTTTATTTGTTCCTTCATTATTCATTCACCGAGTCCTTTTTCCACTTTATAAATCTTCCATTCGACAGAGGTTTACATAAATCCTCTAAAAACACAAAATTTTACGATTTAAGCACAATTGAGTTTTTCATAAAAGTATAGGGCTGTTTTTTTATAATTCGTGTTTGCGATTATGCTATGATGGGATTGAAGTGAATAATAAGGAGAAAATAGGTGATAATTTTATGAAAAGAAATATATTTGCATATTTCCTATTCTTTACAACGATAATCATTTTGTTATCAGCCTGTTCATCGACAGAAGAATCAAAAGCAGATAAGAATCAAGACAAGCATTCTTATCATGCAGAAAATGGTGATTTACGAGAAACGACGGCCTCCCTTTCTGTGGCCCCTATATTTCTCGAAGATCAACATGAACAAATCCAAATGGTTTATAGTGCTGTCGGAGAATACCAGGATCTTTTAGAAGATATTCCATGTTATTGCGGATGCGGCGATTCAGCAGCCCATAAAGATAATTATGATTGTTTTATCAATGAGAACAAAGAAAATGGCGCAGTTGTATGGGATGATCATGGAACTCGGTGTGGAACCTGTCTAGATACAGCAGCAAAGAGCATTAATATGTTAAATGAAGGAAAATCAATTAAAGAGATTCGCCAATACATAGATGATACTTACAAAGAAGGCTACGCAGAACCTACACCAACTCCATTTCCAGGTTAAAGAGTCTGAGCAATATGCTCAGGCTTTTTTTATGCATGATCAAAAAAAGCACCGGCAAAATCTGCCGGTACTCGAAAATATTATGCATTATTTTTTAGTTCTGGAGTCTTAAATAATTTCTGGTAATCAGGCCATTTTAAGACTCTCTTCAAATACTCTCGATAAGAGTATATGGCATCCTTTTTCTGAACCCCATAAATTGATTGTATGAAGGCTTGCAAACGGACTTGAATCATGAAATAATCAGGGCTATTTCTGTTCAATACAGGAATTTCTGTGATCTTTACCTTCTGTCCAACAGCATTTTTGAACTCTAGGCTTTTGAATAGCAAAATATCAATCCTCTTTTTCACCCGTTTGACTATATTATACCCTAATTTCTGTTCAAAAACTGTCTAATTTTGGGGAGTAAAAAAATTTTTACTAGTTCTCGTCCAGCGTTTCAAATTCGTTGCTTTCTTCCCATTCCTTTTCTTTTTTCAGCTTACGCTTATAAACAATTTTTGATAAATTAATACTAATTTCATACAAAAACAGCAATGGTATCGCCACAAGAATATCTGACATAAAATCTGGCGGAGAAATAACTATAGAAATAACAATCAAAATAAAATACGCATATTTTCTGATCTTTTGAAGGGCATATGGATTAATTACACCGAGTGATGTTAAGAACATTATCACTACCGGCAATTCAAAAAGAATACCAAAAGGGATTGTCATATGCATGATAAATCTAAAATATTTATCAGCTGTAAAATTGGTCTCTAGCATTTGCCCCCCCAATTCAACTAGAAAACCTAGTACGGTTGGAAAAATGACAAAATAGCCGAAACAAAGTCCAATGATAAATAAAATAAATAGAGCTGGAACATACGATAGAGAAATTTTTCGTTCGATCGGTTTTAATGCAGGCTTAACAAATAACCATATTTGCAAAGCTAAAATCGGTATGGTCCCCGCAATTGCAATGACAGAGGCAATCATAAAGTAAACCCAAACAATGTCACTTGGACCAAGAACAATTAATTTTACATCAAGATCTCGAACAAACCATTGATAAATATCTTTGACATATATAAATCCAACAACAAAAAAAACTAAAAATGCACCAACTGTAATAATGAGCCTTTTCCTTAATTCATCTAAATGATCAACTAAATTCAATTCTTTATCTGTCATATTTTTCTCCTGCCAATTTGAAGTGAATATCTTATTAAACGATGAAAAACACGATAAAAAAAGGGCAAGATATTAAATCTCGCACCTTATTTAACCGTTTTTTTCTTATCGTCTTCTTCAAATTCTTCCATGACATCACTTGTTAATTCACGCGTAGATTTTTTAAATTCTCTTAACGTCTGCCCAAATGCACGACCGATTTCAGGTAATTTTTTTGGACCAAAAATAATTAATGCTAATACAAGAATTAATATTAATCCAGGAATACCGATGTTTGATAGCATAAAACATCCTCCTTAAAGTGCTTACTAGTCATTCTAGTATCATTATAGTGGTTTTAGCGCAGCTTGTGGGAAAAGAATAAAAAAGTTCATATTTAGTTCACATAAAAAAACTAATTTTTGAATATGTGACTTTTTTCATTTCTATCTTGAACAATTTAAATTTCTTTTCACTAGCCTTTCCTATGCCATCCATTTACGGACAGCCATTCCTACATGTACTATATTACTCCTAAACCAACTAAATAAGCAAATGGAAAAGGTTACTGTCCTTATTTATCTCCTTATAAGCGAACCCCTTTTTATCCATCCGCTCAATTAAGCTGCTGTAATCTCCCTTATTCTTCAACTCAATTCCTACTAATGCCGGTCCATTTTCTTTATTATTTTTTTTCGTATATTCAAAGCGAATAATATCATCTGATTTTCCAAGCACTTCATCGAGAAATTCACGTAAGGCCCCTGCACGCTGAGGAAAATTAACAATAAAATAACGCAACAAACCCTCATGCAATAAAGACCGTTCCTTCATTTCTTGCATCCGTTCAATATCATTATTCCCACCGCTTACGATACATACAATATTTTTCCCTTTGATTTCCTCTTTATACAAATCCAATGCGGAAATTGGCAGCGCACCTGCTGGTTCAGCCACAATCGCGTGCTCATTGTACAACTCAAGAATCGTTGTACAAACCTTTCCCTCAGGAACAAGCAAAATATCATCAACCAATTCAGAACAGATATCAAAGGTTTTTGATCCTACACATTTCACCGCTGCCCCATCTACAAACTTATCAATCTCATCTAATGCGATGACAGCCTTATTTTGAAAAGAAGTGAGCATAGATGGTGCTCCAGCCGGCTCAACACCAATAATTTTTGTATTCGGGGAAATGCTTTTAACATATGTACTAATTCCTGCGACTAGTCCTCCGCCTCCAATGCTTGCAAAAACATAGTCCACTGGCTCCTCACAATCATTCAGTAGTTCGACAGCAACCGTTCCTTGTCCGGCAATTACTTTCTCGTTATCAAATGGGTGGATAAAAGCACTCTGATCTTCCTCAGCACATTTCATTGCCTGTTCATAGGAATCATCAAAAGTATCACCTATGAGAACAATATCGACAAATTCCCTTCCAAACATTTCAACTTGAAATACTTTTTGTTTAGGCGTCGTTGCTGGCATAAAGATCTTTCCACGTACCCCTAAATGACGGCAAGCATAAGCAACACCTTGTGCATGATTGCCTGCACTTGCACAGACAACCCCATTTTTGACCTCTTCTTCATTCAATGATTTAACCGAGTAGTATGCTCCTCTCAGTTTGAATGATCGTACATGTTGTAAATCTTCCCTCTTCAAATAAATATTACAGCTATATTTCTCTGATAGGCGTTCATTTTTTTGCAGTGGGGTATGGGCAACAATATCCTTCAATTGCTGGTATGCAATCAAAATCTCCTCCAACTGCACCCATTTTTTCTTCATTACCTTCTGTTCCATATGTCCCCCTCATTTCTCTTCCGATATTAATTTGTTCATTATACCATGTGAGTTTTTGATTTCAATCATATAATTTAAAAATTTTTATTTTTCCGATATTTAACTGAATAGAAAAGAAGGATATTTACATATACTAATCGAAAGTTAAGTAAAACAGATTCCTATAATTTCTCGGGAGGTGGAAAAGTGGAGTTTTCATTATGCAGTCTTGACTGTGCACTGCCGGTGGAAGTGACATTGGATGAGGATAACGGGCGGTATATGATTCGCAAAAGTGATTCAAGTGGGGAGTTTTTCAACACTCCACACGAATTAATCCAATGGGTAAAAAGTAATTTTTCTCCTGAGGAATTTTGTGATCCAAATGAGTTTCAAGTCATGGTGAATGCATTAACAGACTATTTGATCAATCCGACGTACTAGCCTACACATGAGCAAAGCAGCAAAAGGGTATGAAACTGCAATAGTTTCATACCCTATTTTTTGTTATGCACCCTTATTATGTAAATTTTAAAAAACTTGAAACTAATTCGATCGTTACTAACAAATCAGAACTTGTGGCTATTTTGGACTGCTTTTGACTTTTAAAGTACAATCTTGGCTGAACTCTAAACCGCTTCGGACTGCTTTCGTATTTCAAAGCACATTCTTGTCTGAACTTGAAGCGCCTCTATAATCGTTAAGAAATGTCCTAATACAGTTGTACCAATTTTGGTGCCTTCAGACACATTTTCAGGAGTCTTTGATTGTTACGAAGCTTTTTTCTCTTTTATAAAGCTCGAAATAATTATATTTCTTACGTCTGTGGCAATTTCTTTCATGTCTTTTTCACGAATCAAGTGTGGTTCAATTGGCTGGCAAATAATAATTTGAACATTTGCAGGACGAACAAGCCGATTATTCTTTTCAAAAATATCTGCGGTGCCCTTTATTCCAATTGGAACAATCGGAACCCCAGCATCCTTCGCCAATCGTAAGCCCCCTGCTTTAAAATCCCCAATAGGTCCACCCTTGCTTCTTGTACCTTCAGGAAAAATAACGATGGAATGCCCGCTCTTTAGCTTTTCAACCCCATCCCGAATAGATTTGACCGCACTTCTCCGATCTTTACGATCAATGAAGACACAATTCATTACTTCCATCCATGATGAGATAATCGGTGCCTTTTTCACTTCTACCTTTGAAATAAAACCAAATGGCTTATCAATACACGCTAATAAAACCGGAATATCAAAATCACCTTCATGATTGCATACGAACACAACTGGACCTTCAGGTAAAAATTCCTGTCCCTTCACTTCCACCTTTGAGCCAGTGATCTTCATGATTGTGCTTGACCATTTACTAGGTAATTGATGAATGAGTCGATCCCTTTCAGCAACTGGCATTTCTGGATGTAGCTTCTTCATTTTTGCTAGAGTCGGCAAACTATAAACTAAATAGCTAATCATATATACTACAAATGCGATTAATCGAATCATGCTGTTCCTCCCAATCTATCTGCATCTTATCATTATATAATAGATAGGCTATTTTAACTAGGATCAAAAGAAAAGCTGCTCACATATGAGCAGCTTCTGTACACTATTTTTTTTCATAAATCATAAATTCATAATCATATGGGTTCTTCTCATCTTTAATGCCTTTTTCTCGAGAGAGCAAGGACCATTCTTCCAAATTTAGTGCTGGGAAAAAGGTATCTCCTTTAAATTCATCGTATATTCGAGTTAAATAAAGCTTGTCCGCATCAGGCAAAATGAGTTTGAAAATTTCCGCCCCGCCGATCACAAAGATTTCCTCTTCTTTTTGTCGGCTATATTCAAGAAGGGCTTCAACTGAGTTTAGGACGGTACATCCTTCACATGTGAATTCAGGATTGCGAGTGATTACGATGTTTTCTCTTCCAGGAAGCGGCCGTCCAATGGAATCCCATGTTTTCCTGCCCATTGCGATTGGATGTCCCATCGTAGTTCTCTTAAAAAACTTTAAATCTTCTGGAAGATGCCAAGGAAGCTGATTATTATAACCAATAACATGGTTATTGTCCATTGCCCACATGAGTGAAATCATACACTTACCACTCCTTTAATATGTGGATGTGGATCATATTCCTCGAGAACAAAGTCTTCAAACTGAAATCCGTTGAGATCCTTCACTTCTGGATTTATTCTCAATTTTGGAAGAGCTCGCGGCTCACGGCTTAACTGTAGCTCAATTTGTTCGAGATGATTTAAATAAATATGTGTATCTCCAAATGTATGGATAAATTCACCTGGCTCTAAATCACAAACCTGTGCAATCATAAGTGTAAGCAGAGCATATGAAGCGATATTAAATGGCACACCAAGAAATACGTCTGCTGAACGCTGATAGAGCTGGCATGATAGCTTCCCATCTGCTACATAAAATTGAAACATACAGTGGCATGGAGGCAAAGCCATTTTATCAAGGTCACCGACATTCCACGCATTTACGATCATCCGTCTTGAATCAGGATTTGTTTTTATTTGCTGAATGAGTTCGCTGATCTGATCAATCGTGTTCCCGTCTGCCCCTGTCCATGAACGCCATTGATGACCATATACAGGACCAAGCTCTCCGTTTTTATCTGCCCATTCATTCCAGATCCTTACACCATTATCTTGAAGAAATTTGACATTTGTATCCCCATTTAAAAACCAAAGCAATTCATAAATGATTGACCGCATATGCAGCTTTTTTGTTGTTAAAAGCGGAAAACCTTCTGCTAAATTGAATCGCATTTGATAGCCAAATGTACTAATCGTGCCCGTTCCTGTTCGATCTTCCTTCTTCACTCCTTTTTCAAGGACATGCTTGCAAAGCTCTAAATATTGTTTCATTTCAACCCAACCTTTTATTTTCGCATTGTTTTTATTGTATCAAATTGGGAGGGGTAAAAAAATACTTTCCTCTATTTTAAGCTTTTCATAAAACGATATGTTTCGGGTGCCTTGGCCTTGAGCAGATTCCTTGAATCCCCACCAAGGAAATACATCGCAAAGGTCTCCGCAAAATATTCTTCAGGAAAGGTTAAGAAATAATCCTGTGCTGGGAATATTAACGGTTTTTCCTTCTTCCAAATCTTTAAGAATTTCTGATTATTACGCATCCCATCATAAACATAGCGATCAATAGAATGAGCTAGCTCATGAAGCTCTAAATTCACCGAACTATGACCACTTCCCTTATCACTGAAGCCAATCTTCACTAGGACTGTTTTGGACCCTCCAATGCCAGGTACGTCATCCCATGTTGTTCCGCCATTATATCCTCTTGGAATCATTCCTTCAAGATGGGCTGCCGTTGGATTATCAGTTAGTCTGCCAATAAATAATTTAAGTTTAATATTTTCTTCCCCTACTTTTGATAATAAGGAAAATGGCAAATTATCTACTCTAGAAATAATTTGTGAGGCTTCACGCTCATCAAATGGGTCCGTTGGTAAAAGAATAATACTTCCAAGAACAGATGGAGAATTAAGCACAAGTGATTTTTTTAAGGTTGAGTGACTTGGATAATCTTTTAGCTGGATACCACCCATTGCTGCTTGAGAACTGCCCATTAATGCTAGAGAAATAAACAGGATAAATATAAATAGGCTCACTTTTCGCATAAGAAGTACACCTTCTATCATTCGTTGAGGTCAAGTGATTTTTAATAGAATACTATTATTATATCATGTGGGAATATCTAATTGAGTAGTTGTTATCTAGAAGAATATAGGGGGCGGTCCAATGTTTTCCAAAAAAACAGGACACAGACAATATTGTCTGGTCCCTGCTTTAAGCAACATTCAATTGATTAAGAGAATGAACGGACAACATCACCTAAGCCTGGTGCTGACGTCCCAGTTCCCACTGCTGCAAACTTCCACTCATTTCCATGACGGTAAATTTCGCCAACAACTAGACATGTTTGTCCACTGTAATCATCGGTTAAGTTAAAATGGATCATTTCTTGATTATTAGCTGAGTTCACGATACGAATGAATGCATTTTGAATCATTCCGAAATGCTGCTTTCTTTTCACACAATCATAAATATTAACCACAAAGACAAGCTTGTGTACTTGAGAAGGTACACGGCTTAAATCAACTAAGATTTGCTCATCATCGCCGTCTCCGTCTCCTGTTAAATTATCGCCTGTGTGCTGGACACTACCATCGCTGCTCTTTAAGTTTCCGAAATAAATGACATCACTGTTGCTTCTAATTTTTCCATTTTCACCAAGCATAATCACGGACGCATCACAGTCGATATTTGCACCTCCTCCGCCACCTCCGAATAAAGAGCCAAGCAGCCCGCCGCCACCACGGTTTTGAACCGGATCCCAGCCTAGGCCTACCATGATTTTTGAAAGACCTGGATTTCCTTTTGTAAGATCAACACGTTGTCCTTTTTGTAAGTTAA
The DNA here is from genome assembly GCF_006704205.1 of Cytobacillus solani. Taxonomy (NCBI): domain Bacteria; kingdom Bacillati; phylum Bacillota; class Bacilli; order Caryophanales; family Bacillaceae; genus Cytobacillus; species Cytobacillus solani. Next base: position 3,759,949 of record NZ_CP041305.1, on the reverse strand, counting down.
TTGCCATCATTTTCACCTCATAATTTTATTGGTTGTAATTTTATGTAAACAATTGGCAAAAAACCAATTGCCTATTAACCTTGCAGCTTAATTTTTTTAAAATTATCCTGAAGCTGTTCAAGTCTTCTTGTTCCTTCTTCACGCATACGCTTATTCTCTTCTTCAATTGCTTTTGTTTCCTGCATTCCTTTAATAATGATGTTCCAAGACTCTTCAATGGTTTCAATCTTAATGCTTGGACTACCTGCAAGTCTTGCAATATCAGCACTTTGGGTAGAAATATTTTGTGCATTGCGCAAAAGCATTTCATTTGTTCTTCTGTCAAGCTCATTCATTGAGTCAGCCACAAGCTTCTGTCTTTTCGCTGCAACGGCTTGAATGATTCCATTTTTGAATATCGGAATTGTTGTTACAAAAGCTGAATTAATTTTCCCGATAAGCTTTGTGTTTCCTCTTTGTAAAAGACGTATTTGGGGTGCGGTTTGTAAGGAAACCATTTTCGCCATTTCCAGATCATATACACGCTGCTCTAGTAATTCAATGCCATTTCTGAGGGTATCCAGCTGCATCGATGCCATTTGGTCGCCAGCAGCTGCTCGTGATTCCAGCTGGGGAAGCTGATTGGCTTTCAGCTCATCCGCCTTCATTTGCCCTGCTACCGCATATTTTTCAAGTGCTAAATAGTATTGATAGTTCTGCTCATACATTTGATCCAGCATGGTTGTCGATTCAACCATCTCATTTTGGTACTTTGAAATTTCTACATATACCTTGTCAATTTCATGTCCCATCGTTTGATATTTTCCAAACAGCTTATCAATAAGCTTTTCACCTTTTTTGAACAGCTTTCCGAATAATCCGCCTGAAGTTTTTTCAAAATCCTTCTTATCAAACTTATCCATGATACGACCGAGCTGCTTTAATAATTCACCTGAATCTTCGACCTTTGTTGCTCGCATATTGCCTAGAATTTGATCGGAGAAACGAGAGATTTGTGTTGCTGGCTCTTTCCCGAATTCAAGAATTTGAATTTGATCTCGTTCATCAATCGACCGTGCTAGATTTTGCACTTCTGGGTCTTGACGAAGAGCCAGCTTAATTTCTGAAGCAGTGGTTTCCGTCAATTTATCTTCTGTTGGTTTCGTTAATGTAGGATCAAGATTTGTTGGCTGTATTTGATTCATTGCTTCAATCTCCTCTTAAATTTTTGAAAATGCCCTTTACTCTATTTAACAGTGATGGTTCTTTAAATTCTTGTTCGAAAACTACATCCTCTAGCCAATGGACATCATAGACCCCTTCTTCAATAAAGTTTTCTAAATCATTATGCCCTGGAGGATTATACAAAACAATATCAATGCCAAATTGATTAAGTAACAACAGCAATGCAGCGTCTGTTCGCGTCATCGTGCCATTAAGCTCATTATTATATAGAACTAGCTTTGGTACGTCCTGGGAATAATCAAACTTTTGCAGAAGCTGCAAAATACTGACAGGTATTTGCATTCCTTGAGTAAAGAGAAATGATCCGAGTTCCTCTATATCCTCATGATAAACCGGCTTAATGTAAGGTCTCGCACATATATTACGGATAGCCGTTGCAATCCCGTTCTGAAGCCCTGTTGGCAATTGCTGATACTTCCAATAATGAGCTGACACCATTTTTTTCGTATCGAGTAAGCCATCATTTCCGAGTGCATTTCGATAATGAAAACGGAAATCGTTGTTAACATTATTCGTGAATGGAAACCTTTGGATAAGAAGACTATGATCCATTTGGGTAATCATCTGTAATCGATCCCAATATTCTTTCCGGTTCTTGCTCACTCCCTGCACCTTAGCAAAAATAGCAGGAATTTTCACTTGGCCATTCTTCACCTCAAAGTTTGGCCGTACCATTGCCTTTTCCTTAATTAAAAGAAATAGTTCATCATAGGTCGTTTTCAACGTTACCGATAATGGAGTATACTCTCGAAGCTGCCACGGCTTATAAAATCCCGAACCTTCATGGTTTAATATGGATTCAATTTCTCTAGAAGCACGATAGGCAACGGTAGAAGAACGCCTGCTTTTTTCAGTTGGGAATGGCTCAGGCTGTTTTTGCTCCGGATAGTTGTGAATAAACGCTTTCTCTAATTCTGTATGACCACCAATTGCAATGTCATCCCCGGATGGAGAGAAAACAATGATGTCACATCCCATTTGGAATAAATAGTATAGAAAATAATGCTGGCTTTTATTCGAATTCCCATACCATAAAAATTTTGGCATCGACTTTTCAGGGTTTACCTTATTCCAATCCACACCAAGATGATTAATGGTCCATTTAATGATATCAACAAGGACACGTCTCAATTCCTGACTCTTTAATCCCTCTGGTTCCTGGATTGAAAACAGCTCGAGAACAGCAATCATCGCTTCTCTTGTTTTCCTATGTAATGAAGGAATGGTTGATTTCAGTAAAAGCTGTTCTCCATCAAGGAAGGCAACAAATCGATTAATTGATAAATTCTGTTCCCGATTAATATTCAAAACCTTTTGGATGGATTGAAATTGCTGATTATCAATCGTTTTATCAAGGGTGTCCTCGCTTAGCAAAACAAGTCCTGCTGCTTCCGTATGAATAAAATCATACAGCTTGTTGTAGTACTCATCTTCATCTAATGGAACACCCAAAAAACGAGCAACCACTTGACCAAAATGAATCGTTCTTTGTTCAATGGAAAATTGCGGCCTTTCCTTTGTTTCTTTTTTTAATGTTGGTAGCCAATTCTCATTAGAAATCGGCAATAAATGAGGTTTCATTTGACTATATGTCTCGTTCATTTAATAATCCCTTCCCTCTATGAGCGAAAGACTGTAATAAAGAATAATAAAAACTACTAAAATCTAACTCCAAAAAGGAATGGAGTTAAAAATAAATGTAAACTTATTACCATGATACCATACGTGCCATTGAATTCTAAAACGATTCCTCCAAATATCATAAAAAATCATTCAAGTTCCTGCGGCTAAACCCGCATATCGTAATTTTCTTTCGTTTTATCCTTTCACCTTTCAACTTGTCCATGCATATAGTTGAGTACTATGATTAGAAGGTGAGCAGCTATGAGGTTTCTTTATAGAAGGGCAAAATACCGTACACATGAATTGGATACAAAAGTAGTAGAGGATGTTTTGAGTTCTGACTTTTTTATTTTCATAGATTTGTTTTTTTGGTCACTATTAATGACCCTACTCACATTATCCCTTCATTTTTCATTACTTGGGGCATGTACCATTTTTATTAGTTCCTATATTTTTGGAGCAAGCCTGCACTTGTTTTTAAGAAGATGGATGAAAGAACCACAAAATTAAGAGCTCTTTTCTGTCGCTGCGTTTGAAATCCTATGTAAAATTTCTTCTCCCGCCATCACTCCTTGCTGAACAGTAAATAAATATTTGGAACAATGAATCCCCTCATTTTTTAATTCACCATGGGAAGGAACAAATGCGTAATCACATATTTTTAGGAAATCATTATCAAGGATGGAATCACCCGCACCAAAAACAGTATGGATCCCTTCCCTTTCTTTAATAAACTTAACTGCTTCCCCTTTACAAACTGGTTTCGGCATTAAATACAGCTTTCTTCCTTGGATGGAAATTCTCCAGCCGCTCGTGTCTGCAATTTTTTGAATAACATTCTTTGCATCCAGAGCTAATGGGGCCTCTAAAATATAATAAAAGAAAAGATTTTCTACTTTTTTTAAGGCACCATTTATCTCCAGCCCGTTCATTTCTTCCATCATTTTCTGAAGAGGTACACACTCATTTTCTAGCCGTTTTTGAACGGATTCTCTCCATTCCTGAAGGGGAAGACCATTATAAATGATTGTTGCTCCATTTGATGTGACTGCATATTTTAAGCAAAAAGACTCTGTAAAAATAAAAACTCTTTTATATTGCTCATATGTTCTCGTTGTAACAGGGATAAATAAAAGAGAAGCAGCTAGGTCCTTTAATAAACTGTATGCTTTGTTTGTCATGAAGGCAACTTCTTGAGCATTTTTTAGCTCAACAGCAATTAGATCGCTTACTGTTTGCTGCTTAAAATCAGCGAGTGCCCGATTGGAATAGATCAGGGTACGGTCTAAATCAGAGGCAAACATCATCATTGACTATCACTTACCTTTTTTATTAGTCCACAGCAGGTATAGCTCATGTTTGGATAATGAACGACCTCCACGTTTCTTTCTTTAGCTAGCAGCGAGATATGCCGAACATATGGACTATCAGGATCTTTCATTAATATTTTCCAAGGGACTCTGCGGAGCAAGACTCTCGTTGTTTCTCCGACCCCCGGTTTGATAAAATGGGTGGAATCAACATCAAATTCTTTAGCCATTCTTACCACTTCATCCATCCCTTTAAAAGCAGCCTCATTTTGATTTTTCAGTAACCGTTCAGACTCTTCAAATGCCTCTTTCTGGATCGCTGGAAATTCCTTTGAAACAATATCAATATACTCATTGGAAACATCGGTATCAATCAAGTTTTCATAATATTTAGCCCCATGAAAGTCTTTCGGTCCGATCAATTGATCATTTAATACCGTTCTGCTGACTAAGCCTGAAACAGTAGAATTTAAACATGCGCTCGGGATGAGAAAATCCTCTCTTGTTCCATAAAGACTTGTACATTGTCCTGGGTCTGCCAAAACAGCGAGTGTATCATCAAGAACAATCCCGTACTTTTCCTTATATACCTTGCATGCTTTTGTCAATTCAATTGATATCGCCCCTTTTCCAGTCCAGCCATCAATGAACTGAATTTGTTTTTCAGGATGATTATTTAGAATATGATGAATAGCATTTTCATCGATTCCTTTGTCCCGGATAATCGAGATGCTATAATGTGGAAGATCCACTTGATATTTTGATAGAATATAACGTTTAATGAGAACGCCAATTGGAGTCCCTGCACGAGCTAAAGACACCAAAACAGTATTTTTTCCTTTTTGGTGAAAAATTTGCTCAGCAACAATCCCCGAACATAAAGCAACCATTCGCTTGTACTCTTCAAGCGTTTTCCTGAAAACCTGCATATAATGTGCTGGCGGCTGGTACTCAATAGGCAATGTCTCACTATAATGCTGCCCTGACTGAATATTTTTCTCTCGATTCTCAGTAGTGCCTTCAAGCTCATAGCTACTTAAATCCTTTAATAAAAAAATAACATCATTCTCATGATATGAGCCAAACTGACTTTTTTTGTCTATAACTTTATTCATTCTAACAACTCCCATTAGAAATACATATGCGCCCCGCATAGCAACGTATGGACTGAAGAGCTCCGCCTAAGATAAAGAAAACACGAAGATCGATAACGATTCGATGTTAACTTATCGAAGGGAAGCGACCGAAGTACAATAGCTGCTGGCCGCTGAAGCTAGACAGTAATCAAAATTCAAAGATACTAAATTCCTAACCATTAAAGAAAACTACTTTTATTTCAGGAATTTTTGCTTTCATCAGCTCATTTAGCATTGGCTGCAATTTATCCATTGAAACAGCTCTTTCAAAAAATACGAATAACTGATCATATTCATTCGGAGGAATATTATAAACAAACTGCTTGATTCCCCAATCTTCTGGGTTTGGAAAGGCGATCCCATATTTTGCCCCATATTGTTTGTGATTTTCTATATATATCGGACTTCGTGTGGTTGATTGGTAGCTGACTCCTTGTCCCATATAGGAAGCTAGCTTCATCGGCACATACATAAATTCACCTGTCCCAAGACAAAGGACTTTTTTCCCGGTTCTCACAGTTGCTAAAAATTGTCCTATTTCCTCAAGTGATTGATCAATCAGCTTATTCGATCCGGCACTTAAACCAAAGCGTCCCGTTTCAGTTGAAAAAGGAATATCCCTGACTACCCTCTCTTGGGAAATAGAGGAATAATTAATTGGTGTTAACTCATTAGAAAATCTTTCATTTATATGAATAGTCGATACTGCTGCCGTAGGACATATACTCTCTGTTTCTTCGGATAATTGTTCTTCAATCTCTGGGGAACCTGCTACCTCGATGTTCCCTTTAAGTAAACTAACTGAATGAATGGTAATTCCTAGTTCATGTTCAAGTTTTTTATACAATTGTAGATGTTCTTCCGCACGCCAATCCAATATGGAGACAACTGTATACATCTTTCTTGGAAATCTTGCATGTATGGAACGAATGATATTCACATTTGTTTTTCCTGTCGTCATTTCATCATCGACAAGTATGATTTCACGATCGTTATTTAGAATCGATTCATCTACATAGCAGCGGTGAGATGTCGCATGTGAGTGCTCTTCCTCAAATGTAATAACCGGGGCGATTCCCAGCAGTTCCTCCCTTGTTGTATGGAAGAAATCCGCCTGTTTAAAAGAATGATAGAATGCATGTCCAAGTGCAGTAGCTGTTTCAGCAAAGCCGATGATGACAGGATTCACTCGTTCATCAATAAATGGATCGTCTACATACCTTTTTGAATCGTTTAAGAACGAGAAAAGCAAATCCTCCCTGCATCCTGTCTCAATCCCTTTCACCGTTTCTATATAACGGTTTGCCAGCAATGCTCCGGTTAATAGCCCCATTTTCGGATTGATTGGAATATGCTTTCCCAATACTTTACTAACAAATAGAAACGATCTTTTTTTATTCATTCTGGCAGCCATCTGAAATAAATCATCCAGTGTTAGCCCATATGGATTATCCGTAATTTCTATCTCAACTGTTAACTGGTTCAGGATTGGAAGTGTTAATTTCATTGGTAAGCAGGTCAATGTATGTGTATTCTTCATTTAGCACCCCGTATATTTCTGATTTCAAAAGTACTTTTTGCGCCCAATAATAATGAGGCTTTATTTCATTCATTTTATTTTGGAACGCACTTTTCATTACCCCGATTTCCCCATTCGCTTGGCTAATAATGCTTTTTGCATCCAAATATTCTTCATAGGTTACAGTATTCAATGCCTGAACAGGACGTATATGTGTCGGATGAATAATTGTCTTTCCAGTTAATCCATTCGTAATATCCATCAGAATTTCCCGAATAAGGCCATCCATATGCTTATCAATTAACTTCGATCTTAAATCTATTCCATCCTGGCCAAAGCGTTCACGAAATGGCGTTTGTCTTAATTGAGGCTTCAGCATTCTTTCCTTCGAAGAAAAGTACTCCCATACAGGACCTGAGATAACGTACGGATGATCGGAGCGTAAAAATACATTGATAATATCTGATATACAATCTCTTATTACAGCAATATCATATACCGTTGTATCTGAGTTTCTGCGGATGCCATAAAGACCACAAAAATCAGTTGCACCAATACGAATATTTAAAATATATTCCTCATACTGATCAACGAGAGTTTTAATAGAAAGAAGCTCCCGTAGCCTCGTTTCCTTTTCAATCACTTTTTTTGTTTCTAAAATGGGTAAAGCATATAGTTGATGTCCTCTATCATTTAGTAGTTTAATTTCTTGTAAAATGGGTTCGCCATGTTCTGGAGAAAATTTAGGGATAACAAAGCCCGTGAGCAGTTGCAGCCCTTTCTGTATACGATTTTTCAGCCGCATAAATTGATCAATATCCCTTATCCGAATAAAGATTAACGGAAGGTCATCCTCATTTAGCAAACCTTTCTCCATCTCTTGACTTAAGTTGTTCAGTTCCTCAATGAGAAGTGTTTCAGCTACCTGTACTTCTTCGTCACCAATCGCATCCTCTAAATCAATAACCATCGAAGTCAGTCCGGCGTGTTTCTTCGATAGTAAATCTTGATGGATGTTAGGCCGGGTTGCTGGCATATAAAGGGTTGCACCTAGTGCATACGCAAGGATTTTCCTCTGAGAATTTTTTGAAAAATGATAAGGTTTTTTATAGAAAATTCGGTCATATTCTTCTTCATGAAGATCTGAAAATAATCTCATCCCACTAACTCCGTTTCAAAAAAATAAATAGGTCTTTGATTATAACTTTATAAAAGATAGGATAGCATAGAATCCTCATTAATTCCCTTAAAAAGGTAAAAAGAAAGGGAGCGGACAATTGTCTGTTCCCTTTTGGTTTATTGATTATGCAATTAATTATTCTCCACTAGTTGCTTCTTTCTTTTTATTCATGAAGTGGATAATGAATGTAGCTGCAAATACAACTAGTAATAGGATGAAGAAATAAATATGTTCAATATGAATGCCGAAAACACCCAATAGCATTTTGGCAGAAATGATCAAGATGAGAATATATGCAGAGGTTTCCAGTTCAGGCACTGCATCAATTAATTTCAAGAATACGCCTGCAACTCCTCGCATCATCAATACACCAAGCATTCCTCCGAGCAACAAGACCCATACTTCCTGGCTAATCCCGAAGGCAGCAAGAACACTATCAACGGAAAAGGCAATATCCATTATTTCAACAGCTGCAACGGTTCCCCAAAATGTTCCAAATAGTCGAATGAGGATGCCGCCTTTATTTATTCCTTGAGCTTCTTCTTCATCTTCACTATCTGCTTCTTTTTTCTTATCAATGAAATATTTAATTGCTAGCCATGCAAGATATCCTGCTCCTAATACTTTTACCCACCAAAGTTCGATTAAGAATACACCGATCCCAATCGCAATAAAACGGAAAATATAAGCACCTAGCAATCCATAAAACAATGCTTTTTTTCGCTGTTTTTCTGGTAAATGCTTAACCATAACCGCAAGAACGAGTGCATTATCCGCTGATAAAAGCCCTTCCATGATAACCAGTGTTCCAATTAATCCCCAGCTGACTGGATTTGTTAAAACCTCTACCCACATTCCCCAATCAAAAAACTGGGCATAGGTATTTAATATACCTTCTAAAATCGCCATTCTTGTATGTTCCTCCTGATTATATATCTATAATTTTGATTTAAAAAGACCCAGTTAATCCGAATCTTTTCAAAAATTTTCTACTTAGCCAATTTGCAGTCCAAAATCTTTCGCAAGTGCTGCCAAACCACCTTGATAGCCGCTTCCAATTGCGCTAAATTTCCATTCTGCATTATGACGGTATAATTCACCAACTACAATAGCTGTTTCAATCGAGAAATCTTCACCTAAATCATAACGAATCAATTCTTCACCAGAATCTTCACTCATAATTCGGACATATGAATTTGAAACTTGACCAAAGTTTTGATTTCGGGCTTCCCCGTCATGGATAGTAATTGTAAATGTAATACGCTGAATATTGGCTGGAACATTAGCTAAGTCTACTTTTACTTGCTCATCATCCCCATCTCCTGCTCCAGTGCGATTATCCCCTGTATGTACAACAGAACCATTTCCGCCATTCGCATTATTATAAAATACGAAGTCACTATCAGAAGTTACTTTTCCATTATCTCCTAAAAGGAAAACGGATGAATCTAGATCGAAATCATTTCCACCATCATATTTGTTAACATCCCAACCAACACCTACTACCACCTTTGTTAGTCCTGGATTTGTTTTTGTTAAATCTACTTTTTGTCCTTTTGATAAGCTAACTGCCATTTTTTTACCTCCATTTAATAGAATACTTTTTAATACGATAGGTTTTCAAAAAGGTTTCAAAAAAAATATAAAAAATCCCTTGCCAAAATTTAACTCATCCATTTTGGCGGGGTGTTTTTATCCCAATAAATTGTTCCTAGCTCATGGTGTACCTGAAATTGATCATGGTAAGTATGGTAATGAAAATTAAACCAATAGCCCTGCTGAGGCGGCTGATCTCTTCTAACATGAAAACGGATAATGTCTTCATCTGTTGTTTCATTTTTTATATGGAAAATTTTCTCGGATTGACCGCCGCCAGGACGTTCAGTCACCGCTAAAAAAGCCAATTCTTCCTCTGGATACTGCTCAGCCACGTTTTGAATTGCTTTTTCGATATTTGGCAGAACGACTTCAGAAAATTCATTTTCAATTACAGGTTTTATTTTTGGTCCAAACTTAGCATATGACTGATTTTCAGCCTCATGTATCATTTTCCTGATAAATTCTTCTTTATTAATATGCCCAATTTCTTCGGAAGTAGAAGACTGGATATTGGCTGAACGGCCTTCCTCATTTGTAGGTTCAATAATATCCCTTTTCGGGTTCTTATCTGTACTAGAATTATCATAAAATATAGCATGTGAAGGGGTAACTAGTCCAAAGGTTAAGATAGTTACCATGACGACGAACGATTTACGAAGCCAATTTGGCATGATTTTAGTCTCCCTTCTATTCTTTAACCATCTATCTCTAATTCAATCGATTTTTAAATCCTGAAATACTCTTATTCTATTATTATACTTTGTTCTTTAGAAAAATGGAAAAATAGGCTTAATTTTTCGCAAAAAAAATATAAGCTATGAATAATTATTTTTATTTAGGGAATAGTAAGGGAAAAAGACCATATAACTAAATTAAATATTAGAAAGGCATGGCATTCGCCAAGCATTTCGGCAAATGCCTTAGTTTTTCTTATACGTTCAGAATTTATAGACATAAATTCTGATTAGCCAAAAGAAAGGAGAAGCTCTATATGGACTGGACTGTATTTATTGTTATTATTTCATTTATCTTGCTAGGTTACTTTGTCTATTTAGCTATTGCAGAATAAGTGGGACGGAATAGAGTCCAATCTCTATTCCGTTTTTATTTTTCAAGGACCCCAAAATGGAACTTTGCTGTTTTTCTCTTATGTACATGAAAGTTGAATCTTTCAAACCGCGGACTTCGAAAATGATCCTTTAGAACAACGCATTCCTTCGCTACTCTCTTAGCTTCCTCTATCACTTGTTCAGTCATTTCCTCGTAAATAGCAAAACGACTTAATGCTTTAATGCCATCAGATTCCAGAATATGCTCCTCAAACATTGGATCAAAATATACGCAGTCATAGGATTGATCAGGAATACTTTTTAGGAATGGCAAGGTCATATTATTTTTTACCTGTATTCTTTTCATCGCCTGATCCACTTCCTGAATCCCAGAGACCCATGATTGCAGCCCATTTTTCACAATGTAACCTAAATACGGATTTCCTTCGATACCGGTCACTTTTCCTTCTCTTCCAATGATAAAGCTCGCAACAATGCTATCAGAGGCAAGACCTAATGTGCAATCGAGAAGCGTTTTGCCTGCATGAAGCCTCGCTGCATCCACAAACGGATCATGCTCCCCCTTCATTAATCGCTTCACTCTAAACATGGCGGAATTAGGGTGGAAAAAGAATGGTTCCAATTCATCGATTGGATAGAGTTCTAACCTCTCTTTCCCTACAACTATGCAATCCTCTTTCTCCACTTGCTGAATCATTTGGACCGAACGCTTCTTCCTTTCAACAAAGCGGCCATCTAAATTTTGAGCCACTTTGATCGCTTGCCTCGTCATTTCTTCATTTGTCCTGCCTGCTGTCGTAATAATCATTGTAATGATGTCACCTTTTCCTTCGAGTTACGAAAAAACAAAAGGACGTCATTAGACATCCTTTTGTTTTTTCACTTTAATTATTCGCTTCAAATGCAGCAAGCAAGTTTTCCATAATTGCTTCCATCGGATGATCTTCAATATCATAACGATGGATAAAATGGACAACTTCTTTTCCTTTTAATAAAGCCATAGACGGAGAAGATGGCTCATATCCAGCAAAGTACTCTCGCATTTTCGCTGTTGCTTCTTTATCTTGTCCTGCAAATACAGTTACTAAATGATCTGGTTTCTTTTCAGTTCTTAGTACAGCCTGCGTTGCTGCTGGACGTGCAAGTCCTGCCGCACAACCGCATACAGAGTTAACAACAACAAGCGTTGTCCCCTCAGTCTTTTCCATAAATGCTTCTACTTTCTCTGCAGATAGTAATTCATTAAACCCAGCATTTACAAGCTCTTGTCTCATCGGTTGAACCATTTGCTTCATATATTCCTCATATGCCATAGACATGTTCAATCAGCCTCCATTACAACATTTGTATTGTAAGCATACTATAATCTATGGTTATTTTGCAAAAGGAAGTGTTTAAACTTTCTGGTTGACTTTCTCTTCTGCCTCTTCAAAGTAATCTGTCACCGCACCTCTAGATGCACAAGAGACAAGCCTAGTGTATTTTGCCAATGTTCCTCTAGATAGTAAAGGAGGTGCAGTCCAGTTTTCCTTCCTTCTAGCAAATTCTTCGCCTGTTAAATTTACAGATAATTCCTGGGTTTCGCTATCAATCGTAATCAAGTCACCATTCTCAATTAATGCAATTGAGCCGCCAACTTGTGCTTCTGGCGCAATATGACCAATAACGAATCCGTGCGAACCGCCTGAGAAACGGCCATCCGTTAATAAGGCTACACTTTCTCCTAAGCCCTTTCCTACTAAAATACCCGAAATCGATAACATTTCTGGCATACCTGGTCCGCCCTTTGGCCCTTCATAGCGGATAACAAGAACATCTCCTGCCTGAATGTCACCGTTCATAACTGCAACTGTGGCTGACTCTTCGTCATCAAATACTTTTGCAGGTCCAGTCATACGGGTGACCTTTAATCCCGAAACTTTAGCAACTGCCCCAGAAGGTGCAAGATTCCCCTTAAGAACAACTAGCGGTCCATTTTCTCTTAACGGCTGTTGAAGCGGGTAGATAACCTTTTGACCTTCCTTTAAGTCTGCTGCTTTTGCAAGGTTTTCAGCTAAAGTCTTGCCTGTAACCGTCAAGCAATCCCCATGAAGCAAGCCTTCTCTTAATAGCAGCTTCATTACTGCTTGTACTCCGCCGACCTCGAAGAGATCCTGCATCACATATTTGCCGCTCGGCTTTAGGTCAGCAATATGGGGAACCGTTTTCTGCAATCGATTGAAATCATCTAAAGACAAATCAACTTCTGCCGCATGGGCAATGGCCATTAAATGCAAGATCGCATTGGTTGAGCCTCCAAGTGCCATCACGACTGTTATTGCGTTTTCAAACGCCTTTTTCGTTAAAATATCACGCGGGCGAATATTGTTTTCTAGCAGTTTGTATACTGCCTTGCCAGCTTCTACGCAATCATTGCGCTTTTCGGCTGTTTCGGCTGGATTCGAAGAACTTCCTGGCAAGCTTAGTCCAAGTGCTTCAATCGCACTTGCCATCGTGTTTGCAGTATACATTCCACCACAGGAACCCGACCCTGGACAAGCATGGCATTCGATTTTTGTTAACTCTTCCTTGTCAATAGCACCTCCATTGAATTGACCAACCCCCTCAAAGACGGAAACAATGTCAATGTCTTTGTCATGCAGCTTCCCTGGTTTGATCGTGCCGCCATAGACGAAAATAGAAGGCAAATTCATTCGGGCGATAGCCATCATACAGCCTGGCATGTTTTTATCACAGCCTCCAATTGCCACAAATCCATCCAAAGATTCACCGCCTACAACGGTTTCGATAGAATCGGCAATTAAATCACGGCTTGGAAGCGAATACCTCATTCCTTCTGTCCCCATGGAAATTCCGTCAGAAACAGTAATTGTATTAAAAATTAACGGAGCACCCCCAGCTTCTCTTGCCCCATTCTTTGCTTGAACAGCTAGTTCATCAATATGTATATTACATGGTGTCACTTCACTCCAAGTACTTGCAATCCCGATCATTGGTTTTTGAAAATCCTCATCTGTAAATCCTACCGCTCGGAGCATCGCCCGGTTAGGTGCCCTTCTTTCATCATCACTAATTACATGACTGCGAATTCTTAAATCCTTCGACATCGATGATTCCCCCCAAAAATAATTTCTTTCCAATATAGACCTTTTTCAATAGAATTGCAACAATTTTCCCAAAATTAATTTTATTCCACAAACAGAAAGACGCCATGCTGCAAAGAGCGATGGCGTCTTGAAATTATAAAAATATCTTGTCTATCGTAAACAAACTAAAATTCAGATTTTGTAATGATATTTGGTTTTTCGCAAACAAAACATAGCTTTGCAAAAATAATTTGTTTTTCGCAATTAAAAATCTGGATTTGCAAATATATTTAGTTTTTTGCAATTAAAAATCTGGATTTGCAAATATATTTAGTTTTTTGCAATTAAAAATCTGGATTTGCAAATAATTTCCACAAATATATCTTATTTTTACTATTATTTCTTTCTAGATTCCGTCATTTGCTTCCAAACAGAGCCCTTTGCTTCTTCCCCTTGCTCAATTCTTTCAATCGCAAGCTTAATTTGCATGCTTACCTCAAATTCAGGATCATTTTCTGCTGCTTTTAATGCAGGAATGGCTTCTTCATCCCCTACTTCGTAGAGGAACATCGCTGCCCGCCAGCGCACGAGCTTGCTCGTATCCTTCAATGCTTCTATCATAGCAGGCATTGCTTTTTTAAAGCCAAGATCTGATAGGCAATCACCAGCTGTTCTTCTCACTGTGACCGTTTTATCCTTTAAAGCTTTATATAGGAGCGGAAGAACGTTTTGATCTTCAATCATACCTAAATAAACCGTTGCCAGTCTTCGGATTGAAGCTTTTTCATCTTGTAATGCTTTTTCTAAAACAGGTAAATCCTCTAGCTCTGGATCATTCATTTGTTCTAGTTTTTGATAGCGTTCCCGCCAATCCGGATGATCTAAATCCCCTAATGTAAGTTTCAGCAGCTGCCGGCTATGCTTCTCATGCACATTGTCTGGATTTATTGCCTGATCAACAAGCATTTGTAATCTGCTTTCAGGATAGGCTGCAATTAATTCTTCAACTACATCATGGCCAATCTGTTCGAAGTCGCCATAACGGACTCCAACCTCTACCCATTTTCGAACTAAAACTACATTATCTCCTTCAAGCTGTGCTGCTGCCAATGCATTCATAAACGCTTCAGGCAATCCGAATCTCCGTTCCTCTGTCCCGTCAGTTAGCTTTACTTGCATAGGAATATCTTTATACTTTTGGACAAACGCTTTTATTTCACCAAAGTGTTCATTCATCGCAGATTGGTTTTCAGTATCTGTCTCCGCGTCTTCGCCAAAAGCACTTCTTACCTGCGGCAGAAGATCTTTCCAATCATATTTTGCATTTCTTTCAACAGCTAAGAAGTCAGCTACATGGTAAACACCCTTTACGCCTTCAATTTCAAGAATATCTTGAATGACTTTAGGTGCACCTTCACGATGATCTTTTTTATAATTATTGCTTTTCCCCATTGGAAGCTCTTCATTCAGAATAACCTTCATCGTATTTGGACTTGGTGTTGGCTCAATTGCATTTATTTTCACAGTTTTTCACCCTTTGCAATATTGTCACAGTAATAACTAAAATCATTTTAACATAATAGATGTTACGAATCATAAGATGAGCTTCATGTACAAAAGCAGCCTGCCCATATAGGGCAGGCTGCTGTAAATTCATTGTTCGGCAATCTCTGAAAGATAGCTCCATCTCTCAATCAACTGTTCCAGTTTTTCATTTAGAGTGGCTTCTTCCTCCATTAATGAGCTTGCTTTTTCGAAATCACTGCCTGTATTGTTCATTTCTACAGCAATTTCCTCTAAACGAGCTTCTGTATTCGCTATATTATCCTCGATTCCTTCCCATTCACGCTGTTCGTTATAGCTTAGCTTTTTCTTCTTTGGTTTTTCCTGTTCTTTGAGAACAGGAGCCGCGGTCTTTACTTGCACAACAGGTTTTTCATTTTCTTTTTCAAGATATTCGCTATAATTGCCAAAGAAAGTGTCAATCCGTCCCTCTCCTTGCAAGACAAGAAGCTGATCAGCCACCTTATCCAAGAAATAGCGATCATGGGATACAGTAATAACTACTCCGGGGAAATCTTCAAGATAATCCTCAAGCACCGTTAATGTTTGTGTATCCAAATTATTTGTTGGTTCATCCAGTAGAAGAACGTTCGGTTCTGTCATTAAGATTTTCAATAAATACAGACGGCGCTTCTCCCCGCCTGAAAGTTTGCGGATCGGGGTTCCATGTGTAAAGGTGGGAAAAAGAAAGCGCTCAAGCATTTGAGCTGCGGAAATGGTTTTCCCATCTGAGGTTTCTACAACTTGTGCCGTTTCCTTCAAATACTCAATCATTCGCTTATTCTCGTCCATATCTTCGCTTTCTTGTGTGTAGTAAGCGATTTTCACTGTTTGTCCGATGATTCGTTCACCAGAATCTAATGGGATTTTTCCAGCAAGGATATTGAGAAGAGTCGATTTTCCTGTTCCATTCTTTCCGATAATTCCAATTCGATCTCCAGGCTTCACAAGAAGGTCAAATGAATGTAAGATGGTTTGATCCGCATATTTCTTTGACGCATCCTTTAATTCAAACACTTGCTTCCCAAGCCGGCTTCCGTTTAAAGACATATCAAGCTTTTCTGTTTGTTTCACAGACGCAAGCTGATCATCTAATTGATCAAAACGCTGGATTCGTGCTTTTTGTTTTGTTGTTCTCGCTTTCGCTCCTCTACGAATCCATTCTAACTCTCTTCGATAAAGATTTTTTCTTTTTTCTATCGTGGCGGCTTCGTTTTCTTCACGAATGGCTTTCGCTTCAAGAAAGGCACCGTAGTTTCCTTTATAGCTATATAAGTTCCCGCCATCCAGTTCAAACATTCGATTGGTTACACGGTCAAGGAAATAGCGGTCATGGGTAACGAGTAAGAGAGCACCTTGATATCGTCCTAAGTATTCTTCAAGCCATTTAACCGACTCATAATCAAGATGGTTTGTCGGCTCATCAAGAATCAGCAAATCAGGTGACTGAATAAGTGCTTGGGCGAGGGCAACCCTTTTCTTTTGTCCACCGGAAAGCTCCCCGATTTTTTTATCAAAACTTTCAATACCAAGTTTCGTTAAAATTGATTTTGCATTCGTACTTGCATCCCAAGCGTTCAAGGCATCCATTTTCTTTTGCTGCTCAAAAAGCTTCTCTTGAATCGCTTGATTATCAGGAGTCTTATTTAACTCAAGAAGTGTCTCTTCATATTCTCGAAGCAAGACAAGTACTGGTGCATCACCTGCAAACACCTGTGCCAGAACAGAAAGTTCAGGATTTAAATCCGGCTGCTGGGCTGAGTAGGAAATTGTATAATCCTTCGGAGAGCTGATTTCACCAGAGTCTGGAAGATCCACACCTGCAACTATTTTTAATAAGGAAGACTTACCTGTTCCATTTACACCGATAAGTCCAATCCTGTCCTTTTCAGAAATCGTAAAGGAAATATCGTTAAAAAGCTCTTTTTCCCCATATGTTTTTGTTACATGTTCAACTGAAAGCATTTTCATATCTGACCATTCCATTCACTGTAAAATTGCTCAAGGAATTGTTCCATAAATTGATGCCGTTTCGAAGCCAATTCTCGTGCTGTATCCGTATTAAGCAGATCTTTTAGCTTTAATAGCTTCTCATAAAAGTGATGGATCGTTGATGATTTTCCAGTGCGGTATTCCTTCTCTGTCATTTCTTCTCTAACTTTAATCGTTGGATCGTAAAGAAGATGACCTTTTTTTCCACCGTAAGCGAAGGTCCGTCCAATCCCAATCGCTCCAATTGCATCCAATCGGTCTGCATCCTGAACAATTTCAGCTTCCACACTCATTAATTCTGTCTTTCTTCCACCTTTAAAGGAGATGGAATGTATAATTTCAACAATTTTCTCTTGAGTCGTTTTTTCTAGTGTTAATAATTCGAGGAAATCCGTTAGTTTCTTTTCCCCAGCCTCTTTCGATTCGTTCAACTTTTCATCAGGAATATCATGCAGCAATGCAGCCATTTCAATAATAAAACGGTCGCCCTTGTTTTCTTTTTCCGCTATATATAAGGCATTTTTTCTTACGCGTTCAATATGATACCAATCATGTCCGGTACTGTCATCACTAAGCACATCTCTCACAAAGCTTTCCGTTCTCACAATCATATCTTCTTTCACTAAAAGCACCATCCTTTTTCATTCCAGATTTATTTTACCATGAAGAGGAGGATAGGAAGAAAAATAAGCAAAAGAAAAAGTGCTTTATTCAGCACTTTA
Source organism: Cytobacillus solani (assembly GCF_006704205.1). NCBI lineage: Bacteria > Bacillati > Bacillota > Bacilli > Caryophanales > Bacillaceae > Cytobacillus > Cytobacillus solani. Next base: position 3,741,925 of record NZ_CP041305.1, on the reverse strand, counting down.
ATTTATAAGATAAGGGTTGGAACTGCATTATTCCAATATATAGGAATAAAGGGCTCTATAATATTTTTATAATACTCGATTTTACATTAAACGGTAAAATTGAGCTCCAAAACACTTTTTGAACCCTTATATCCCAAAATATAGAAAATTACAGCTCATATACTAATTTACGTTACCTATTTTTACATAATAAGGTAAAAATGAACCTCAAAAATTAATCCAATCCATTAAACCAATTGATCCCCAATGTATTTTCTCCAGCATGCACGCCGATTGCGGCACCGATTGGATAGTGTCCGAATTCGATCTCAGGAAATTCCTTAATGAGTTCTTCTTTCCAATTCAGTGCCTCCTCCTCATGTAATCCATATAAAATGTATGCTTCTTTTAAAGGCTTCTTTTCATGAGCAATACGGAGCAGCTGAATTATTTTATCCTTCGCCTTTCGTTCACTTCTAGCTTTTTCTTTCACATGCAAAGTACCACCCTCAATGGAGATGATCGGCTTTACATTGAGCATACTTCCAAGGAAAAATTGCACACCCGACATTCTGCCGCTTCTATGCAGCTGTTCTAAGCTTCCTATCAATACGTACGTTTCACTTGTATCACTTAACTCTTCTAATTTACGTTTGATCTCATCTGGTTCAAAACCTGAATTTGCCAGTTCCACACCTTTTTTCAAAATTCTTGTTAGGGGATAAGTTAATATTTTCGAATCAATGGTTAAAACCGGGATATCAACCAGCTGTGCAGCTTGCTCGCTTGAAGAAACGGTACCGCTTAATTTACTAGAAAGCAACACGGCAATAACAAGCTCGTATTTCTCTTTCAAACGCTCATATAATTCCTGAAATGCCCCAATCGAGGGCTGCGATGTTTTCGGAGGAGTTTTTAACGTTTTCAATTTTTCATAGAGCTCGGTTGGTGTAATATCTACCCCTTCTGTATACTCCTTTTCATCAAGTAAAATCGTAATTGGAATGGGATACACATGAGGGTGGTTGATCAATTCCTCATCAATGAAAGCTGTACTATCTATAACCCATGCGATTTTTGTCAAAATCTCTACCCCTTTTCTGTTTCATTTATTATGTAGGAATCGCGGTTTAAAATATCTGGAGACTGACGAAAAAATGCCAGTCTCCAGCATATATTGCTTATGTTAAAAACGGCTTAATCTTTGGGAATACCTTTAATGCTGTATTGTAGAAAACATCCTCATGATATTGTTCAGGAATTAATGCTTTAATAAATTCAATATATGGGCCAATAGGTGCCAGCGGCCAATCAGTACCGAATAAGAGCTTATCATATGAATCAGAAAAGACAAGTGCGTGCCGTAAATGATCCAAAAATCTGCTTTCACTATGTTTTTTCAATTCCTTTTCCGTTCCGACGATTAAACCCGAAAGGTCTGCATACACATTGGAGTTTTTATATATGAGCTCAGCGCCTGTAAGTGTCCACGGATCACCAAAATGAGCCATCATAAAATTTACTTTGCGATGCTTCACTGCCACCTCATCAATCGTTAATGGATGTGCATATTTTAACAGGCCTCTCTCCGAATACGTATCCCCTGTATGGAACACAACAGGCAGCTGATATTGTTGTGCTAATGCATAAACAGGTTCATACACTTGATCATACGCATAGAAAGGGTAATAGCCTAAATATATTTTAATCCCAACAGCCCGCGGATGTTGAATTTCAAGCTCTAGCTTTTCCAGAGTCTGTTCATTTAAATCATAGGGATTTATCCCAGGACAATAGACCATTTTTTCAGGAATTGCCTCAGCCAGGTCAATCCCCATCGGTGTTGTTACATCATAATCTGGAAATCCCATTCCATTCGTTTCTGTAACCCCCATCGCTATACTTAAAGCGACATTTGCCTCGCTGTATTCTTTTACAAATCCCTCAAAAGAATAGTCGACAAAAGAAAGCTCTTTAGCTGTTTGGTGAAAGGATTGGATGTTCGAGAAATGGACGTGTGCATCAATAATCTTCATATTGTCTCCTTTAAAATACGATCCGCCGAAGATTCTCGAGGATTGCTTTCGAAATCTCTCTTTGATCAAATAAAATAAACCCCGGTTTTGTTGTTTCCTTTATTTCCTGGAGAAGGATCACTTCAAACGCATCTTTATTCATATATCCTTCAAAGATATCATTTTCTTCTCCTTCAATATGATAAAGTTTTTCTTTTCTGATCTCTGAGGAGATGTAGCTTACATTTTTCAAATTTAATCCCTGTTCTTCCATTCCTGCATTTATTTTATTGTCATTGAAATTGGAAATGACATTAAGATCTTTTAAAGATTCTCCTACTAAGTAAATGTCCGTTTCCAACGTCTCTGAAAGCAATGATTTGCCGCCAGAATCAACGACCTTTACAAAATAGGCGAGAACTGGCACACCAGGAAGAAGTGCAAAATACTGTGTATAGTGAAGCCCCTTCCAAATTGGATGATTCACTATTTTCGTGTGCAAGGCGATGCTTCTCCACTGATTTCCATGCTTATCTTCAATATCCATAAACTCAGCAGTTGTGCACTCTTTCATTAATGAAAATGTATTTAGCTGTGCAGGGGATGTTTTCATTCCACCTGCCCAAGGATTCCACCATCCCTTTGCAACTTTCTCAGGAAAGGAAGTATCAAACCATTCATTCTCATTATAGACGAGTGAATATAAACCTGGGTAAAATTCCGGTGCCGCTTTGATTCGAATGATGCCATTATCTAAAATATAGGAAGTGATCCCTTGTTCTGCTTCAGTAAAGGCTTCCACTTTACCTCTTGGAACAACCATTAATTGATTTAAGTTTGTCGTTGTACTATCACTTTGCATACTTCCCATTACTAATGAGATAGGCTGTGCATCAATAACTGGGATAGAAGCTTGATAATTTGTTCTCTCATCTTCTGATGAAATTTGATCAGATAGCTTCGGTTCACCATTTAAAAACAGCTCAATAGATCCGCTAATAAAGCTCGTACGGGAGGTCTGCAACTCTAAGGATAGATGATCTTTGTAAACGACTGGATTATTACTCTCTAATTTTAATGATTTTTCGTTAATAGATTGGGTAGGCACCACATTCGACACTTTATTTGCAAATGCCTTTTGCTCCTGCCATGTCCGAAACGCACCAATAGATAAATAACATGGTTCTAGTCGTTTACATTCTTTTGGCTGAATGGCCCCAAGTTCATATTCTAAGTAAAATTGCCAGCCTTCAAAATTTGCCTTACATTCTGCTGGCCAGCAAAAGCCAGTTGGTTCTCCATGATCCACTGTAAAATACCAATTCTCTGTTAAATGCTGAGAGTGAATATCTCCAAAATCGACAGCTTTTATTTCCGAAAACTCAATTATTTCTTTTTCAAGCGGGAAATACGCATGACTTTTTTCATGATACAGTGATTGATTCAAGTATAGTTGTTGTATAGTTTCGTTGCTTTCATTCTCAACCTCAGCCCACTTCTTCACGATTCCATCCCCATAGAGGGCTGTATAAAGAGTAAGGGTGACTCCTGCAAATTCAGTAGAGTGAAAAACCATTTTAAAAATCATCGCTGTGTCATTGAAATACCACTCCACTGTTACCGGCTTTTGCTTAGAAAATTCCGTTGAATAGGGCTTACCGAGCTTTGGCACAAAAAATGCAAAAGGATGATTCATTTGTTGATTTCTTCCAGCCGTTATTAAAAAATCCCGTTTTCGTATATTCACTTGGTAACTGCCATTATATATATGCCAAAAATCTTTCGTTTCCCCGCCAAATTTTTCACCAAAGCCTTTCAGAGCTATTCCAACTAAGTTATTTTCAAAGGTATACTCTGAACCATTCTCATTTTGTGCTGTGATCGTAATATGTGGCTGGTAATAACCAAATTTCTTCACAACAAATGGAATCACAACTAGTTTTCTCTCATTCTTTTTTAAAGAAACAGAGAAAGTGTTCCTTTCTAACTCGACATGTTCATCCGAAGAAAAAACTAGTTCAAAAACAGCCTCTTCCTTTACACTGTTTTCTACCTCTAGTTCTATCCCTTTTTTTTCGCCTAGGAAGCTCAAGTTCCCATCAATTTTTGCGGTTAATTTCGCTGGCTGTTTTGGTTTCACTCCAAGCCTCAATTCACATTCTTCTCCATTAATGGACACATTTACAGAGAAAAACGGGTGTGTTTTCCACTCACTTGGTTCTTCCCCTTTTTTAAAAATCACTTGATCTGAGAGTATCGCTCGCTTTGCTACTAATAATTCATCCTTAAAAGCAGATACAGTACGCTCATGATCGTTTCCGTCTACTTTTAACATGGCTGGTTTAGCCGTTTTATTTACAAATAGCAGTTCAACTTTTTGTGACATCTCTTCAATTACTTCATGGTCAGCCATTTTTAGCTCGAGCAGATAATCATCCGTTTCAATCAAGCTAATGCCTCTTCCGCTTCGTTCAAATCTTACACGTGCACTCGTCTGTTGATCTTTCCACTCATATTCGTAGAAGGTAAAGCCATTTTCCTTCAATCCGTCCGGTTTAACTTCTATTTCTCTTATACTTGCATCATACCAATCTACTTTTGCGAAAACTGACTTTAATAGGGGTGTATTGATGACCGCAGGAATAAAATTCATCAAGTGGGTTGTGTCATCCCGATCCTCCCAAAAAAATCCACATTTCTTATACAGAGGTACAGCCTTTACATTGCCCGGCCATGTGTATAGATCAACCCTTGGCCAGCCAAGCTCAATTGTTTTTTCAACTGCTTTCATAACAAGCATTTTACCGATCTTCTTGCCATGATAATCAGGTCTAACATTTAGCAAAGGGATGTATAAGGAGCCAACATCCTCCTTATATTCAGACAAGCTGCAATAGCCTACAACCTCTCCCCCATCTATAGCTAAATATAGAGCAATATTCCCCGCATTCGCTTCCTTCGTTTTGACCGATTCTTCCGTATGAACCCTTGTATCCCCACCCCAGCTGTCACGGCTAAGGTTCCACATTTTCGCAATTGCCTGTGCATGTTCTTCTCGGTATTCCGTGATGATGATTGTATTCGTCATTTGGCTCATCCTTTTGTTCCTCCCTAACTAGGTTACTTCATTCCTTTTTCTATCGATTCCTTCACCTTTTGCCTTTATCTTACTCATTACCTTCTCCTCCTTTAATTTATTTGAATGTTTTCCACATTCTTCTATATCGTAAAAGCTGCTCGTTGTAATGTAAAGATAATTTTGAATCTTCTACCTCCATTTCTGATAAAAAAGCTCCGCCTGAACGTGTACAGGCAGAGCTTTTCGTGGTTATATTATGGCCCTCAATCTTTCTAGGCTAATAATCATGTAATTAACCATCTCTAGGATATCATCCATTTGATCTTCGTAAACTAAGCGGTTAAAAGAAATGATTGCCTCATTCTTTATCGTATTGTCCTCGTCAAAAGGATTGAAGAAGGCAGATTGACTGATTGTCCGTTCAGGACCCCAAATGTCTTTAAGACATCTTTCAATCGTTTGAAAGTAGTAGTGTTCATTCGGATGCATAAAAGTAAATTTCACAAACAATTGGCACCCAGCAAGAATATCCGATTGAGCAGATGGCAATAGCTCGGCAGCCAAATTTTCCAATCCTGCCTCCATCATAAATGTGCAAGCAACTCGGTTATCCGCTTGAGAAGTAAAAGTTACTTCGTATTTCCGAGAAAGCTTTGCAGAGTTTAATAAATCATTTCGATCAATAATTGTGATACCACCTGATAAATCCTCATCATATATCGCGCCATCAATGACAACTTTCATATTTTCAAATGCAGTTGGATCAAACATTCAAGTCAACCTGTTAAAATAGTCCAATGGCATTGCCGTTCTCATCCACATCCATCCTCAGTGCGGCAGGTAACTTAGGCAATCCAGGCATTGTCATCACATCTCCTGTTAAAGCGACGATGAATCCAGCACCAATGGAAGGTTTAAATTCACGAATTGTGATTGTAAACCCAGTTGGTCGTCCAAGCTTTGTTGGATCATCAGATAAAGAATACTGCGTTTTTGCCATACAAATTGGTAAGTGGCTCCAGCCAAAGCTATCAAAATCCTTCAGCTGTTTCTTCGCTTTTGATGAAAATTCGACTTTTTCAGCTCCATAAACCCTTTGGGCAATCGTAAGAATTTTATTTTCAAGTGAGTCGGACAAATCGTATAATGGCTGGAAGTTTGACTCTTTCTTATCAATGACCTCTAACAGCTTGTTTGCGAGGTCTACTCCGCCTTCCCCGCCTTTTTCCCATACTTCAGTTAAGGACACAGGAATGCCTGTTTGATCACAAAGATCCATTAGTGTTTTAACCTCTTGGTCCGTATCTGTAATGAATTTATTAACCGCAACGACAAACGGCAAGCCGAAGCTTTCAATTGTTTCAATATGCTTCTTTAAGTTGGCAAATCCTGTCGTAAGTGCTTGTACATTTTCATGGCTAAGGTCGGTTTTCGGTACACCTCCATGCATTTTTAATGCACGAATCGTTGCAACGATGACTACTGCTTCTGGTTTAATCCCTGCACTTCTAGCCTTAATATGAAGGAACTTTTCGGCTCCTAAATCAGCTCCAAAGCCTCCTTCAGTAACAACAAAATCAGCAAGCTTTGACGCTGTTTTGGTAGCGATGACACTATTGCATCCATGGGCAATATTTGCAAAAGGACCACCATGAATAAATGCAGGCGTATGTTCAATGGTTTGTACTAAGTTCGGTTTAACTGCCTCTTTCAGCAGCATTGTTAATGCCCCTTGAACACCAAGATCTGCTACTGTTACAGGCTGTTTATCATAGTTATAGGCAATGACCATTTGACCTAAGCGCTTTTTCAAATCTTGGAGATCGGTTGATAAGCACAATACGGCCATGATTTCAGAGGCCACCGTAATATCAAAACCATCTTCACGAGGAACCCCTTGCATTGGACCACCTAAGCCGATCACTACCTTTCTTAAAGCACGGTCATTCATATCAAGGGCACGCTTCCATACAATCCTGCGCTGGTCAATGCCAAGCTCGTTCCCTTGCTGAAGATGATTATCGATGAAGGCTGCAAGTGCATTATTAGCAGTCGTAATCGCATGCAAGTCACCAGTAAAATGTAAATTAATATCTTCCATCGGCAATACTTGCGAATATCCTCCGCCAGTTGCTCCCCCTTTCACACCCATCGTTGGTCCAAGAGACGGTTCACGCATGGCAATAATTGCTTTCTTGCCAATTTTCGTAAATGCATCTCCTAATCCAACAGTTACTGTTGATTTTCCTTCTCCAGCTGGTGTTGGATTAATTGAAGTTACAAGAATAATTTTCCCACTCTTCTTTGTTTCAAGCTTTTTCAATGCCTCTGTCGATAATTTTGCTTTATATTTTCCAAATAATTCGAGGTCATCCTCATGAAGGCCGATGTTTTCTGCGACCTCTGTAATTGGTTTCATAAATGATTGTTGAGCGATTTCAATGTCTGATTTGACAACAGGTTTTACGTTCATAAATATCCCCCTAAGCATTCAATTATTGAAAACGTTTTCCTACTATTACATTGTACCATTCCATGCCATATTAGTAGATAGTCAATTTTGTGATTTTTTAAACATATGATTGCGGTGAGGTTTAATCGTCTTTATAATGAATTTAATTGAATTTTCTAAAAGGGGGATAATGAATTGCCAATTAAAATTCCAAGACTGCTTCCAGCCAGAGAAATATTAGAAGAAGAAAACATTTTTGTTATGGATGAGGATCGTGCATTAACACAAGATATTCGCCCGCTCAATATCCTTATATTAAATTTAATGCCGGAGAAAGAGAAAACGGAGGCACACCTTTTAAGACTGTTAGGAAACACCCCTCTGCAAGTTAATATCTCGTTTCTGAAGACAGCTTCGCATGAATCAAAAAATACAAGCTCGCTGCACTTGGATCAATTCTACACAACCTTCATGGAGATTAAGCAGCGGAAATTTGATGGAATGATCATCACTGGAGCACCAATCGAACTGCTTGCATTCGAAGAGGTGGATTATTGGAAAGAGCTTACCGATATTATGGATTGGACGAAAGATAATGTAACATCTACTCTACATATTTGCTGGGGAGCACAAGCAGCGTTGTATCATCACTTTGGCATCATGAAATATGAGCTTCCACAAAAATGCACTGGTGTTTTCTGGCATCATATTGACGACAAATCAGAAAAATTATTAAGAGGGTTTGATGATGTTTATTTAGCACCTCATTCAAGAAATACAGATATTTTTATCAAGCAGCTGCAAGCGAATTCAACTGTTAAATTACTTTCTTCTTCTGAAGAAGCAGGTCCATTTATTATGTGTGCCAATGACGGCAAGCAAATTATGATCACCGGCCATTTAGAATATGAAGCTAGTACACTAGCAGAAGAATATAGACGGGATTTGGAAAAAGGGCTAAATATTCTTCCACAGCATTATTTTCCAAATGATGATCCTTCGAAAAGCCCATCAAATAAGTGGCGATCACATGCCCATTTATTATTTTCGAATTGGTTAAATTATTATGTATACCAAGAAACTCCGTTTGAATGGGATTAAGCTGCCGAAAAAGATGCAAGAAAAACAGACAAACCTGTTTAAATAAGTAGTTTATTAATAAAGTTGAATTGGAACACACGACATTTCACATTGGAAATATCGTGTGTTTTGTTATTTTTATAGCAATGGAGTTATAAGCAGTCTATTCAAGGAGGAATCAAAAGAGTGGAAATAATTATTTTTTCGGTGATTGAAAGGTGTTATTTTCAGATCTGAGTATATTAGAAATAAAAAATATTTATTGATAGTGGTTTTCAGATAAGGGTAGATGAAAGTTACCTGGTCCTATCAGAACTCGAGTCTTGGCAAAGTTGTCTGAACTTGATTGGTGTTCGGACTTGATTGACCTTGAAATCGCCATTGCTGTTTGAACTTGATTGGTGTTCGGACTCATTTCACCTGAAAATCGCCAAAGTTGTCTGAACTCGACTGCTATTCGGACTTGATTCACCTTAAAATCGCCATTGCTGTCTGAACTTGATTGGTGTTCGGACTCGATTCACCTTAAAATCGCCATTGCTGTCCGAACTTGACTGGTGTTCGGACTCGATCCACCTGGAAGTCACAAAAGCTGTCTGAACTCGACTGCGGTTCGGACTCACTTCACCTAGAATCACCATAGCTATCTAAACTACACCGCAGTTCGGACTCGATTACCCATAATATTAACAAAGATGTCAGAGGTCGATTTAGGTTAGACTTTACTACCCCAAAATTACGATCTATTAAGCTAATTTGACAGGTAAAGCTGAGTAAAAATAGTCTCGTCTGAACTAAAGGGAATTCTCGTAGAACAAGCAAAAAATGCGTATAACCATCCACTTAAAATAGAAAAATGGCTCTAAATCATGAGCCATTCTTTAAGTATATAATATTCTTTTTTCTTTAGTGAAAGTTAATGTTGAGCTTCTGCATATGCTCTAATATTTGTTGCTGCCTTTTTAAAAACGATCCTGAATTTAATGATTAGCATTTAAGATTGCTCTGAATAGTAGACCTCTTCAAACGGCTGAACGACAACAAATCCATTCCCAGCAAATTTCATTTGTACAGATTCGCCGCTACCTCTTCCTAAGAAGGTTTTAAAGGAAATATCGGTCACAAATTCAGGCTGCAGATTTCCTGACCATGCGACAGTTGCGTTCGGATCAGTAAATACCGGATTATCTGGTGTAACTAGCAGGGTTAGTGGTTCGTAGTGGGAAGTGATGGCAATCATTCCACTCCCCTCAAGACGCACGTTAAATAATCCGCCAGAAAGCATACCAGCGACCTTTCTCATTAATTTAATGTCCCAACTTATTGATGGTTCAAAAGCAAGTAAATCATTGCCGTTAACGAAAATGGAGTCCCCTTGCAAATTTAAAATGGATATTTTTTTCCCTTGATCAGCCACATAAAGCTTCCCATTTCCTGTAGCTTTCATTAAGGCAGTTCCTTCACCCGTTAGTGCCTTTTTAAATAATTTTCCTAAGCCGTGTTCGAAAATTCCTTCTCGTTCAAATTTAATATTTCCGCGGTAAGAAATCATAGCTCCAGCTTTTGTCCATATTTGGTTCGTTAAATTGATTTCAAGTATTCTCGGAGATTCTAGTTCAAATAACCCTTCTCCTTTATCTTGCTGTTGTGTTTGTTTTACAAAATCTTCAATTGAATAGCGACTCATCGTATTCCAACCCTTCTTATTTATTATTTCTAAGCATGGAAACCCACATGAACGAGAGGGCTTGCCTTAGTTCAGTAGACAATGATCCAATAGGCATTTGATCAGTCCCTCGCTTATATACCCCTAAGCTATCAGCCTTGCCCCAGCCATTTTCTTCAGCAAGCTGGTCTAATTCCCAAGGCATCATCGTATTACAAATGACTTTTTCATTATATAGGCGTCGGTAGCTATTTATTCTTGGGGCAGCCGTAGGACCAAGAATGCCAATACAAGCAAACCCTCCAGGCTTTACAATCCGCTGAATTTCCATTATCACTTTAAGCGGATCTTCTGTCCATTCAAGTGAATTAATGGCTAATACCGCATCAAAGGAATCATTCTCAAATGGTAAATTTGAAATATCTCCCTTAATAAATTGAGCCGTATTTCCTTTATTTGTTCCTCTCGCTTTATGTATCATTTCCTCTGAAACATCTAAACCGGTTACTAAATAACCTAATTCAGCTAACTTTAATGATCCATACCCATCTCCACAGCCAAGATCACAAACCGCTCCATTAAGCTCTACATGCTTTGCGAAAAACGGAGCAATCTCCTTCCGGCTTCCTGACTTCCACATCTCCTTACTCATTGTATTCCATCCAGATGAACGCTCATCCCATTGTTTTTCTGCTTCCTTACTCCAATTAAAATCGCTCATCGTATCCCTCGCTTTTCCCTCACCATTTATACGTTCACTCGCTTAAAAAGTTTCAGACTATTATATTTTCGCCAAGAAAAGTAAATATCCCTTTGATTAAAGAAAAGAAAATGGTGCAACAATGAAGATGTAGATTGAATAGACGAGTAATTTAATTATGACTCGGAAGGAGTTGATTATATGTTAGGAGAACAGTTAGTCGCTGTTCATCGCAACTATCTGGGGGAAATCATTTCTTTTCAAACTTCTGAGGGGAGAATGATTTCTTACAGAAAAGCATTGAAAGAAGCGAAGGAAGGGGTAATAACCGGGGTAACTATAGAAGAAGGGCAGAATGGTACTCCCTATCTTACGCCAGCTTTCACATCCTCATTTGATGAGTTGCCGAATGTATACTAAAAGGGTCCATTTATGGACCCTCTGCTATATCCTCATTATTTCTTTGAATCTCTCTTAACGCTTCAATCCTGCTATCATCCTCTTCGAAAAATTGAACAAGGTCTCCTACTCGGTCTATTGCATCCCAGCTTAAATGATGCTCAATTCCTTCTACATCCTCGTATATATTTTCTTCCTTAACCCCAATTAAGCGAAGAAGCTGTTCAAGTAATTCGTGGCGATATACAAGCCGCTTGCCAATTTTCTTTCCTTTTGGAGTTAAAATCAGTCCTCTGTATTTTTCATAAACAAGATATTCATCTTTATCGAGCTTTTGAACCATTTTCGTTACAGAGGAGGGATGAACGGAAAGGTTTTCTGCTATATCAGACACACGGGCATACCCTTTCTCTTCAATCAATATATATATTTGTTCAATATAATCTTCCATACTAGGTGTTGGCATCCCAAACCCTCCCATAGGAACCGTGCTGAAGGTCTCTGTTAGTTCCATTTTTATCAATCATTACATTTTATGAAGACAGTCAAGTAAAAGTTTACTATATAAGGGTAGGCGAGACAAGGTTATCTATTATAGAAGGAATGTGTCTATTTATTTGGAAAAATAAACTTTAATTTCCGCTCATTATCATTCCAAGTTAATTTAGCTGAAAATAATTTGTCCTTATTTGAAAAACCTTCTATCATTTCTGTCTCATCGTCTTTCAAGAGCTGTTTGACTATTTTTTGAGTGATTGATTTACCCAAAATCTTTTTGGAGATTGTAAAATTACATTTTGTTTTGCTGTAATATGAACAGCCATAAAAGCTGCCTTTGTCAATAACCTGGCCATCACATTGCTTGCATTTCCCTAATTGAGTTGGACGTTTAAATTTAGACTTCGCTGGGGTAAAGCTGCTTTTGTCCTCCTCATCAAAAGCCCAATCCCCTGCGTTTTTTACAGATACTTCAATGAGGTGTGATATCATTTTATTCGTTTGTTCCATAAATTGTTTCGGTGAAGCCTCTCCTTCCGAAATATCCTTTAATCGCTTCTCCCATTTTGCCGTCATTTCAGGGGAGGCAAGAATTTCAGATCCAATTGCACCAATTAATATTTTTGCCTTCGGTGTTGCATACACGAGGTTCTTATTAATATCAATATACTTTCGATCTTTTAACATCGTTATAATTCCTGCCCTTGTTGCTTCAGTACCAAGACCCTCTGTTTTCATAAGTACCTTTTCTAATTCCTTATCCTCAATATGCTTTCCGGCTGTTTTCATCAGTGTAATCAGCTGGCCTTCCGTATACCTTTTTGGCGGCTGAGTTTTGCTTTCTTTCACCTCTGCCTTCATGACATTTCCTTTTTCTCCTATTTGTATCGAAGGGAGAAGTGCCTCCTTATCCTTTTCAAACGGCGGAATTACCTTACGCCAGCCCTCTTCAAGCTGAACCTTTCCTTTTGATAGGAATGCAGCCCTCCCATCGACAAGGGTGGTGACTGTTGTATACTCGGTTACTGCCTTCCCATAATGAGCAGCAATTAAGCTTCTTACAATGAGGTCATAAAGAGTGTTTTCATCTGGAGAAAGCTTATTCATGCCAGGAACTTGTTCTGTTGGGATAATGGCGTAGTGATCGGTCACTTTCTTGTCATTTACATATCTCTTATTATCCATAATTGAACTGGTCGGCAAAGGAAAGAGCGTTTTGTATTCATCGATCGCGGCTATTTTATTCAATGTTTCAGCAAACATTTCTGCTTCCCCTTGTGTAACGTGCCTTGAATCAGAACGGGGATAAGAGACAATTCCTTTTTGGTACAGCTTTTGCAGCACATCGAGCGTTTTCTTTGGCGGAAATTTGAATCGTCGATTTGCCTCTGCTTGGAGGGCAGATAAATTATAGAGCATAGGCGGAAGAAATTCCTTTTTTTCAGCCTTAACATCTGTGACCTCTGCTGCTTTTTTCTCACAAAAAGCAGCAATCTTTTCAGCTAGCTCCTTCGTCTTAATTCTTGTTTCCCCATCCTTTTCCCATTTTCCTAGATATTTTTTTCCATCGATATTAAATCTAGCCTGTACCTCCCAAAAAGGCTCGGAAACAAAGCTTTGAATCTCTAATTCTCGTTTGACAATTAGTGCAAGTGTCGGTGTCTGCACTCTGCCTACTGAAAAAACATCAGAGAATCCTTGCTGCTGAAGAAGAAGGCTATACAGCCTTGAAGCATTCATTCCAACAACCCAATCCGCGCAAGCTCTCGTATATGCCTCATAATAGAGGTTTCTAGTATCTGATTCATTTAATAATGATAGGAATCCTTCCTTGATTGCTTTTGGTGTTAATGAGGAGATCCATAATCTTTTCATCGGAAGGCTTGATTTCGTCATACGAAGGATATTACGAATAATCAACTCTCCCTCTCGCCCTGCATCTCCAGCATGTATGACTTCTGTTAAAGAAGGATTGTTTATCAGCTTTTTAATAACAGCATACTGCTTCGTTTTATCTTTCGTTACTTCATATTCAAATTGAGAAGGAATGATCGGTAAAGTAGTCAATGACCACTTCTTCCACTGAGAATTATAACTTTCCGGTGCAACGAGCTGACAAAGATGCCCTACTGCCCACGTTACATAAGCACCTTCAGGAAAAACATCATTTGGGAAAATTTCAACAAACCCTTGATGCTTTTTTATTTTAAAAATAGAAGCAAGAGTCAGCCCTTGGTCAGGCTTCTCCGCAATAATGAGTTTCATTTTTTTGCTCACTTCCAGTTTACTAGATTAGATACTTATTTTAATTCTACTCAATTAATCAGTAAAGGACTAGGAAAAACATGGTACAATAAAAAAGCTCCTCATTAAAATAACGAGGAGCTTACACTCAATCCATTTTTAACCTTTTCATTGAAATTTTCTTCGATAGTAACCCTTTTGTTGGTGAGAATAAGAAAACTAAAGCAAAGATGATTCCATTAATCGTTGCCATGCTTCCTGAAATTGACACGTCTAGCCAGCTAGCAAGATAATAGCCGATCACAGCTGCTGCAACCCCTATTAATGCGCTTAAAAGAAGCATGATACTTAATTTATCCGTTATTAAATAGGCGGAGGCACCGGGGGCAATCAGCATAGCGACAACTAGAATGGCTCCTACACTATCAAAGGAGGCCACCGTTGTAATAGATACTAATCCCATTAACAAATAGTGGATTAGCAAGACTGGTATACCGATGGCAGCGGCCATTTGAGGATCAAATGAAGTAATCTTCAGTTCTTTATAAAATAATCCAATAATAACTAGGTTAATGACTAGCACCGTTGATAGCATCAAGAATGCTTTTGGAAGCTCTGGAAGGAAGCCCCATTGCACGAGATCCCAAGGAACAAAAGTAATTTCTCCCATTAGCGCATGATCCACATCTAAATGAACATCATCTGCAAACACTGTAATCAAAATAACCCCTACGGCAAACAGAAATGTGAACACTACCCCAATTGAAGCATCCTCCTGTATCCCAGCCTGATGGAGCATTTGGACACCTACGGCAGTGAGTAAGCCGACAACAGCTGCCCCAATTAGCATATAAACTCCACTCATGCTTTGACTGACGATAAACGCGAGTACAATCCCAAGCAAGACAGTATGACTAATCGCGTCAGCAAGCATTGAGAGTTTCCTCAATATCAAAAAGCAGCCGGTAATTCCACACGTAATCCCAGCTAAGGAACCTACAATTAAAATACAAGACTCATAGCTCATGAAAACCGCTCCTTTTTTCTCCCTGCAGAAGCTTATTCCTTCTAAGCTGCTTATTATTTGCCATTCTTTTTACCCACTTTGTTACTAAACCTCTTTCAGGAGCAAACAGCATCGAAAGAAGAAATAATGCCGTTGCAGTTACAACGATGAATGGCCCTGTCGGGAGTCCCTCACCTATCGTACTTATAAGCGTTCCTGCCATGCCTGATAAAGCGCCAAATATACCAGATATAACAATCATTTTACTTAATGAATTCGTCCAATATCGTGCAGCAATCGCAGGCGTAATAAGGAGAGCAGCCATTAAAATGACCCCTACTGCCTGAATTCCAACGACAACAGCAGCAACTAGCAGGGAGAGGAAAAGAAAATTCAGCAAGCCTGTTGGCAATCCAAGCCCTTTAGCAAATGAAGGATCAAAGGTTAATACCTTCAGTTCTTTAAAAATTAATGCTGTTATAAAAATTAAAACGGCTGCTGCACCTGCCATTAGTTTCACATCATTTCCAACTAGAGAAGCAGCCTGACCGAAAATGAAATCATCTAACCCACTCTTATTACCGGATGGAGTCTGAGATACCTTTGTTAAAAGTACAATTCCAAAGCCGAAAAACACAGATAAAACTAAGCAGATGGCGGCATCTTCTTTAATAATTGATGAAGAAATAATGAACTGAATACAATAGGCAGCCAATAGTCCTGTCATGGTTGCCCCAATCAATAAGACAAATAAAGATTTTTCCCCGGAAAGCAAGAATGCAATACATATGCCTGGCAGCGCCGCATGTGCTACAGCATCCCCTATTAAACTCTGTTTTCTTAAAAGTGCAATGCTTCCAAGAACTCCGCTTGCAACTCCTAGCAGCATCGTCCCGATCAATACCCACTGAGTATTCGCATCAAAAAGAATCATTTTCAAAAGATCGTTCATCCTCAGCACCTCATTTTTGTTCTACAACCAATTGGTCTTTTTCCAAAAAGGATAGTTTTCCGCCATACGTTCGATGCAGATTCTCAAGTGTAAATACTTCCTCTGTTGCTCCAGCAGCAACGGTGTTGACGTTTAATAAAATGACATGATCAAAATATTCTTTGACGGTCTGCAGATCATGATGAACAACTAGAACGGTTTTTCCTTGCCTTTTCAATTCATTTAATAATTCAATGATGGCTCTTTCTGTGGCTGCATCTACCCCTACGAACGGTTCATCCATGAAATAAACCTTTGCATCCTGTGCAAGAGCACGTGCTAGAAAGACTCTTTGCTGCTGTCCTCCTGATAACTGGCTGATTTGTCTGCTTGCGTATTCCTCCATTCCAACTTTCTTTAAACATTCCATAGCTATTTCTGTATCCTTTTTTCCAGGACGCTTAAACCAGCCGACATGGCCATATCGCCCCATTAATACAACATCAAGGGCATTTGTCGGAAAATCCCAGTCTACAGAACCTCTTTGTGGAACATAACCAACAACTCTATCTTTTGCGCGATATTTTTTATCATAAATTTTTATTTCCCCAGCCGCTTTTGGTATCAAGCCCAAAATAGCTTTAATCAATGTCGACTTTCCAGCCCCATTCGGTCCGATGATTCCAATTAACTTACCTTCAGGCACTTCAAAGCTGACATTTGATAAAACAGGCTTTTTCTGATAAGCAACTGTTAGATTTTCCACAACAACAGGCTTCATTTTACTCCCTCCTATTTAATTGATTCTGAAATAGTTTTCACGTTATGTTTATACATGCCAATATAAGTACCCTCATCCGTTCCTTCTTTACCCATCGCGTCTGAGTATAATTCTCCGCCGATTTTCACTTTATGCCCTTTTTTCTTAGCCCCTTCAATGACCGCATTGATGGAACGTTCAGAAATACTTGATTCAATAAACACCGCTTTAATATTTCTCTTAACTAATGTATCTACTAATTTTTGGACATCTCCGAGACCATACTCCGAATCTGTACTTAGACCTTGCAGCCCCATCACTTCCATATCAAATGCCTTGCCAAAGTATCCAAATGCATCATGTGCAGTGACAAGCACTCTTTGCTCCTCCGGAATTCGGGCCATTTCCTCAGCAGCATACGCATGTAATTCATTAAGCTGTTTAAAATAGTTTTGCGCATTTTCCTCATAGTAGGCCTCATTATCAGGGTCTATTTCAATCAAGCCTGTTTTCACTTCCTCCAGTGCCTGTTTCCATAGGTTTATATCGAACCACACATGTGGATCATACGCATAGCTGCCACCGTTTGCAGATAATAGCGATTCTTTATCGATTGCTTCGGCAATCGCATAGGTTGGTTTCGTTTTGTTTATTCTCTCTAATACATCAAGCATTTTCCCCTCAAGGTGAAGACCACTGTAGAAAATAATATCGGCTTTTTCAAGCTTAGCTATATCCCCTTGTGTTGCTTTATATAAATGTGGATCTGTTCCTGGTCCCATCAGACTTTTTACAGCTACTTTCTCCCCGCCAATATGTTTAACCGCATCAGCAATTTGCCCAATCGTAGTAGTTACGATTATTTTGCTGTCATCATTTCCTTCATTAACCTTCTGCTTCGAACAAGCGCTGACAAAGATCAAAGAAATAACAAGAAATATCCCTACTATTTTTTTCATCTTTTCCCATCTCCCTTTTTTATGATTTTTGTTACAGCCTCTTAAATGAGTCTATGCACTTTTTTTACTTAAGTGCACATATTTTTTGTTTATCCACTTGTTTTATATTAAACTATAAAAGTTTCCCTTATGCAACATTTTAAGCTTGGACAAAATAAAAAAATCGGCTTTCACCGATTTTTTGTTTTATACTTATTTAATTAATTATTGATTTCCTTTTTTCACCCATTCCGCAACAGTGACAGTACGTTTTGCTTGATGTTTAACTGCTGCCTGAACATCCTCAATCATCTTTCCGTCCTGCCCTACTGTTACACTAGTTCCATAAGGATTCCCGCCGGCAGCAAATGTGACTGGATCTGTAAAACCAGGTGCTGCAACAATGGCACCCCAATGATACATGGTAGTATAGAGTGATAAAATAGTAGCCTCTTGTCCTCCGTGTGGGTTCTGTGCTGAGCTCATCGCACTTACTACTTTATTGGCAAGCTTCCCATGGAACCACAAACCGCCTGTTGTATCTATAAAGGCTTGAACCTGTGAGGCTATATTTCCAAAGCGTGTTGGCACACTGAAAATAATGGCATCTGCCCATTCTAAATCATTTAAGGTCACTTCTGGTACATCCTTAGTTGCTTCCGTATGTGCTTTCCATGCAGGATTTGATTCAATGGCTGCTTGTGGAGCTGTTTCAGGAATTTTTAATACCTTCACCTCGGCACCTGCGTCTTTTGCACCTTCCTCAGCCCATTTTGCTAATTGAAAGTTAGTGCCTCCGGAACTGTAATAGATTACCGCTAGCTTTACATTTGTCATTGTTTGTTCCTCCTGATCATTTGTTCTGCCAAATAATTTATTTAAAAAACCCAATTTCTACACCCCTAGTTTATTCTTATGCTAATCAACCCCCTATTCTAAAAACAATTGATTCATATAAAATCTTGTCCTTAAAAAGGGAGATTATTCTTGATGACAACATCCTAATTAATATTTTTAAATTTGTTTTCGAAACCATTCTGCTGCCGCAGCAACCTCATCAAATGTCAGCTGATGGCCGCGATTTTCCCAGTGTAAAAGAACGTTAGCATTTGCATTTTCCAATAAAAATTTTAGTTCTTCCGATTCCTCAGAAGGACATATCGGATCGTTCTTCCCTGCACCAATAAACACTTTTTTTCCTGTTAAGTCGGGCAATTCAATCCCTCTTCTTGGAACCATTGGATGATGAAGGATCGCTCCTTTCAATGCATCTTGATAATGAAATAATAAACTTGCCGCAATATTCGCTCCGTTGGAATAGCCAACAGCAATTACATTATGTCTATCAAATCCATATGAAATTGAAGCCTCATCAAGAAACGCATATAATTCCTTCGTTCGAAATACGAGATCCTCTTCATCAAAAACACCCTCGGCTAATCGCCGAAAAAACCGAGGCATTCCATTTTCAAGCACATTTCCCCGGACACTTAACACTGAAGCCTCTTTGTCGATTTCTTTAGCAAGCGGCAATAAATCTAATTCATTACCTCCTGTACCATGAAGTAATAATAAAGTTGGTTTAATTAAATCTGTTCCTTTTTCGAAAATATGCTTCATGCTTTTTTCTCCTTTTTTATATTTTTTCATTACTTGCCGAAAATAATCATTTGAATTTAATTATTTTTAATTAAATAATCTCTAATTCAAGATAATAATGGATTGTTACTTTTTTGTCAAACATGATTATCGTTCCTTCTAAAAGAAAAAGATCGGCAACTAGCCGATTTTAATAATTTACTGCTTGTATTTTTTAAGCGTTAAATTATTTTGAATGTACCAATTCTCCTCACTGACAATATTTGAGACTGTTAACATGAAAGAAGGGAGTTTTTCAACATTAAAGACAATTATGCCTACGTAGTCATTTATGATTACAAAAGATTCACCATGTGAGTATGTTTGAAGTTCACTTCCAAGCTGGAGGATCGTGCTTACAATAGCCTGTTTAATTTCTGGCTCAATTTCAATATGTGGAGAAAATCGCAAAATCCATTCCTGACTGCCAATAGAAAATCGGTACATTGCTTCACCCTCTTGCTTAAAAAGAGTATAATTAATAATAGCTATGAGAAAATTTGATAATTATGAATAAGAATTAAATCTAGTAAAGAAGTAATTTTTTAATATTTCGAATTTTTAATAGTTTTTTGTGAAAATCCTGTGAAACTCCTTGACTGATAATGAAGTATCGTGTATATTAAAGGCATCATTTAACAGAATATATTTCCGTTATTTCTAGAAAATATCTGTTGTGTAGGATGTTGAGTGATAATATTCATCGAAGACACCTTTAACGTGTCTTGAAAGGTTTAGGAGGAAAAGTTACATGCAAAACGGTAAAGTAAAATGGTTCAATAATGAAAAAGGTTTTGGTTTTATCGAAGTTGAAGGCGGAGACGATGTATTCGTACACTTCACAGCTATCACTGGCGAAGGCTTCAAATCATTAGAAGAAGGTCAAGAAGTTTCTTTCGAAATCGTTGAAGGCAACCGTGGACCACAAGCTGCAAACGTTGTTAAACTATAATCTAATAAATAATCAGGCTGGCATCTTGCCAGCCTTTATTTATTCTCAAGACAATTTACTGCCAATTGCCTTTATTTTCTCGCCAACTGTACATTTTGAAATACAGAATTTATGCGCATATAGACGACCTTTATCAGCCTTATGATGCTTATAAAGAAAACATCCATCGCAGTAATTGTTTAATAATTCCTCAACTTCATTAAATAATTGCTTTCGTTTCAATCCCTGACACCGTCCTTTCACCTCACATCAGCTTAAATAATTTGCATCTTACTATTGATCACTTTCCCTTCAAGTGCTTGGGTTGCAAGCTTATCTGCTTCTTTATTTTCAGTTCTGGGGATTGGAGTAAACTTTGCATCAACCTTCAGTGATTTCAGCTTTTCTTCAATTCGATCAAGCCAGCGATTTAAGTTTTCTTCGTAGCATGGCCATTCCCCTTTTAGCTGCATTAACACACCTTGTGCATCTCCTTTAAACTCACAGGTCATGTGGTGAACTCCCATTTCTTCAAGCATATTAACTGTATAATACATTGCAGCATACTCTGCTTCGCTATTATTTTCAATTTCATCAAACAGCTCATTCGAGCGAATACGGTATTTCTTTTTCCCTTGCTTAAAATAAATGACCGCTCCTAACCCCGCTTGGAAAGTCTTTTTATTAAATCCGCCATCAAAATAAATGGTCAAGTCATGTGGATCCTCTTCAATTTCTTCTAATAGCTTTTTCATTTCCTTTGTGATCCAGGTTGTGCCACGCTCGTCATGATAAATAACCTCGGAAGTCTTTCCACTCCTTTCAAGGTCTTCGCCTATTTGTAATGCCAACTCTCCATCTAACCAATCTGATGTAAAAATGGTTCCTTCTGTTCCTTTTAGTTTATATTTCCATTCTAATTTATATTTCATTTTTTTCAGCCTTTCTTATGATAAACTAATTTTATCGCAGATTAACGGGCAGTAAGAACCTAACTGATAGAAGTTTCACTTTATCTTACCCTGATATGCCCTTTGATAATAAGTATGGTGAATCTGAATTAAATATTGGAGGAGTTTCTATTGATTGAAGTATATATAGATGGAGCAAGTGCTGGCAATCCTGGACCAAGTGGTGCTGGCATTTTTATAAATTATGATGGCAAAGTAGAAAAATTCTCTATCCCTCTTGGAAATATGGAAAATCATGCAGCAGAATTTCAAGCCTTAATTCAAGCACTTGAAATCTGTATAAAGAATAATTACAAGGTCGTTTCGTTTCGAACGGATTCCCAAGCAGTGAACCGAGCGATTGAAAAGGAATATGTAAAAAATAAAGGATATGCCCCTCTTTTAGAAAAAGCTTTAGGATTAAGCAAGCAGTTAGATTTATTTTTCATGAAATGGGTTCCTAGCAGCGAAAACAAAACAGCTGATGAACTCGCTAGAGCTGCCATACGATTAAACTAGACGGAAGGAGAAACTCGATTGAAAAAAAACGTTTTCTTTGCAGATGCAAGCCTTTTACTTGTTGCATTTATTTGGGGAGCTACATTTGTCATTGTCCAAAACGCCATTGCCTTTTTAGAGCCTCATTCTTTTAATGGATTAAGATTTTTAATTGCAGCCAGCTTGCTGTGTGCTTGGCTTCTCATTTTTGAAATAGAACAGCTAAAACAATTAAACTGGAAAATAGTCGTTTCGGGAATCATAATTGGGATCTGGCTATTTATCGGCTATGCCTTTCAAACAATGGGGCTATTATATACATCATCATCTAAAGCTGGCTTTATCACAGGACTAAGCGTAGTATTGGTTCCATTATTTTCATTGCTATTATTAAAAAGTAAGCCTGGAATGAATGCAATAATTGGTGTATCCATTGCTACAGTTGGTTTATATTTACTGACAATGACCGATCGGGTTGGATTAAATATTGGTGATGGACTTGTATTTATTTGTGCAATTGGATTTGCCATGCATATTATCTTTACTGGGAAGTACAGCAGTCATTTTCCTTCACTGCTATTAACAGTTATCCAAATTACAACCGTTTCCGTCCTGTCGATTGTATTCGCATTTTTTACTGAGGACTGGAGACAGGCGATCAATCCTGAGGTGATCTTTCAAGGAAATGTAATATCTGCTTTAGTCATTACTTCTGTCTTTGCAACAGCACTTGCATTTTTTGCACAAACAAGATTCCAAAAATTCACAACACCGACGAGAGTTGCCCTTATTTTTGCGATGGAACCTGTATTTGCAGCTGGAACAGCTTTTCTCTGGGCAAATGAACGACTTTCATATAGTGCAATCATTGGCTGCCTTCTCATCTTTGCTGGAATGATTTTTGCAGAAGTCCCACTGAAAAAGACGCAGCAGCTCTTAAAAAAGAAACAGAAAGAGGCAATGTAAGAAAATCGTAAGCGTCTTCGGAACAAGCAAAACCCTCTTGTTCGTGCGATGTGTCACTGTCGATGCTCTTCTTTTCCTGTCGCATTATCGAACAATAGGACGTCCTGTACGTCATGGGTAAGACGCTTACGCTAGACAAAAAAGGCATGTTTTCGGCACGCGTTTCTAGAATTAAATAGAAATTAAATCTTTTTCTTTGACATATTTTATAGCTTCAGGCCTCGTTTTTATTTGATTTGAAACAAGCATTTCAAGCAATGAAACATAGAAGCTTCCGTCAAAACCTTTTTGTGCCTTTAATGTTAATTCAATCGCTGTATTTGTCAGTTCATCTGAAGCATTAGTGTATTGTTTGCCAAATTGAATAAAACCGATTGCATCTTCTTGAAGCTGAAATCCTTTTCCCTGTAAAAATTGTATATATTCTTCCACTGTCATTAAAGACATGCCATCCCACTCCCTTTACTCCCAAAGCCCTATTTATTTTATCGCAAATTTTGACAATTATCTATTATTTTTTTGTTAATTTATGGCCGATTAATCCTGTTACCACTCCTAGCAATGCTCCGCCAATTACTTCTGCGGGCTGATGCCCTAGCATTTCTTTCAGCTTTCTTGGCTTTTCTTCTTTAAATTCGACTGCCTCATCTTTATGGATTTTCTCCATTAGTTCACCCATACTATTCACTTTTAATGTTAATTCCCCTGTCTGTCTTCTAATTCCCTGTGCATCATACATAACAATTAATCCATAGATAAGGGAAAGAGCAAAATCAATGGTCGGCAATCCGCGTTTTAACGCAATAAATGTAGTTAATGACGCTACTCCCGCAGAGTGAGAGCTTGGCATCCCGCCTGTTTGAAAAAACAATTCAGGACGAAATTCATTTTTCTTAATAAAATGGATTGGAATCTTTAACCCTTGAGCCAGTCCTATACTTAATAAGGCAATGTAAACCCCTTTATTCATAATCAATTCACCTCTACCTCTAGTGTGAAGAAATCGGAGTGATATTATTCTTTTAGGAAATACTACTACTTGCGAGGAAAAATTATAGGAGGTATCACAAATGAGTAACCGTAAGAACCGAAATCGAGGAACCAAAGCACCTGGTGTGACACCACAAGGTTATGGGCAGGATGCTGAATTTGCTGAAGAACCAAAAAGTAAATTAGAGAATGCGGCGAAAAAGAAAAATACAAAGTAAAAAAGTGCTGTCTCAAATTGAGACAGCACTTTTTTATGCATATTCTTTTATATCCAGAAAACGATGAAGTCCACGGAATTCAATTTCCTCGAACTTGCCCATTACCTTATCGCGGTTAAATTGGAAAATGGCTTTATTTATATCATATTGAATAGGAACATCGCATTTAATTTCTGCTAGCTGGCGACTTAAATGCAGCATTTCAAGATCTTGCTCGATCTTTTGCCTTTGTCCCTTTGTAAGCAGTTCTAAATTAGCAAGTACACCTTCTATATGCTCGTATTGCTGTAAAAGCTTCAGGGCAGTTTTTTCTCCAATGCCTTTCACTCCTGGATAATTATCGCTAGAATCACCCATAAATGCTTTTAAATCAATCATTTGTTTCGGTAGAATGCCTTTTGCTTCAAAAAAGGTATCCTTTGTATGAACTAAATAGTTCCCATAGCCTTTTTGTAATAAAGCAACGGTAATATGTTCATCTATCAGCTGCAGAATATCTTGATCTCCCGTTATGATTCTAACACTCGCATCTCCCCCGACATCTTTGGCAATCGTTCCAATACAGTCATCTGCTTCATAGCCTGCCAGTCCGATATTAGGCACATCGAAGGCTTCAACCATTTCCTTTACTAAATCGAATTGAGGAATCAATTCAACGGGAGCATCAGGTCGATTTGCTTTATACCCATCATACATGTCAGTCCTAAACGTTTTGCTTCCCATATCCCAACATACGGCTACATGGGATGGATTGAATGTGGAAACTGCAGTTAGAAAATGCTTCACAAATCCATATACTCCATTAGTTGGAATCCCTTTCGAATTGATCATAAACTGCCCTGTAACAGCAGTGGCAAAATAGGCTCTAAATAATAAAGCCATTCCATCTACTAGCATAAATGAAGGTTTTTTTTCATTAATCAATTTTTTCTCTCCCATGTCCTTTATTTCATAAATACCATTATAACATGGGTCTTGTGTGAATAAGAATGTAAACTTTTACAACTAGGATAGCTGAAAATATCCTTATCTAACATTTTTTCCCGTTTCCACTTCGTTTTCTTCATATGTGATCCAATCGCTGAAGCTTCCGGCGTATAGTTTGACATTGTTATAGCCTGCCATCTTAAGTGCGATGAAGTTTGGCGTTGCTGTCACTCCTGAACCACAGTAGACAATCACTTGCTTATCTTTATCTATTTCTTTAAATCTTTTCTCTTGTTCTTTAATGGATTTGATACGGCCATTTTCAAAGCCTTCCGTCCAAACTTTATTAATTGCTCCCGGAATATGGCCCGCTTTTTTATCAATCGGCTCTTCCATGCCTAAATAGCGTTTATTTTCTCTAGAATCGATGATAACTGTTTCGTCATTCTTCGCTTCAACCATTTTCTTTACCTCTTCCTGCGAGGCAAATATTTTATCGTTCAAATGAACCTTAAATTCTGTCTTTAAATACGTTGGTATAGTGTCATTTGTTGGATATCCAGCATCTTTCCAGGCTTTATATCCTCCATTCAAAATATAAACCTTTTCATGACCAACATAATTTAATAGCCACCATAGACGAGCAGCATATGAACCTTCGCCACCATCGTATGCGATGACAGTTGTTTCCTCAGAAATTCCAGCGAGACTAAACGTTTCCTGTAAATCTTCGATAGCAGGTAATGGATGTCTGCCGCCATGTACAGAAACAGGACCTGATAAATCCTTTGATAAATGGAAATAAACTGCTCCTGGAATATGATCCTTTACGTAAGAGTCGTACCCTTCCTCAGATAAACCCAAATTATATCGGCAATCGGCAATTCGAATATTCTTATCCTGTAAATGCTCCAGCAGCCATTCTTTCTCAATAAAATAATTCATCGGTTCTTCTCCTCCATTCGCTTATTGATTAATTCTTGGACATGTTTTTTCGGTGTCCAGCAGTTAAACTGATAATTGGGACGGGTTTCATAGCCCAAACGCTTACAAAAATAACTCATTCCCGTTTTAGTTTTTTCAGCATGGAAGTGGATACAGGTTGCACACGCATGAAAGGCTTCAATATTCATCTTTTCACCCTTTGCCCGTTATTTCCTTCTCCATTTCTTTTAGCTGTTCAATCGGGAAGTCATCCCTTAAGACAGCTAACAAACCATTATAGTATTCCTCTGCCTGCTCCATATGAACGGCTAGAAAACGAGCAAATTCTTCATTCAGCATGTCCTCATAATAATTTTTCAGCCGCATACTTTCCGTTTGCAAATAAATAGCAGAAGGGTCCTGCATATTTTCCTCAAGCTCATCACTTAGATGTTTCCGTTCGTTCTTCTCAAAAAAGGATTTCGGGTTTTTAAAATGAGCAAGTGCCTTTTTAAATTGGGCTTGGTCTTCATTCTGGAAAGCTGTTTCAAAATCGATGCCTTCAAGCTTTTTCCCTTCAAACGGACTAAACTTAAGCTCTAAATTAATTTCACGTGTTGAAGCAATTAGTCTATCCTGCGCTTCCTTTAGAAGTTTTCCGATATATACCTCCATTCGAACGGTTGTTGCTCTCAGCTCCTGAGCAAAATCAAAGCCGAAGCTTTGCAGAAAATCAGTGAGTGCCGTTTGCAGCGCTTTCTTTAAATTTCTTCCATCGTCTTTAAGGAGAGCTGGATTAAACGCTTCTTTAACAAAATCATTAAATCGTAAAAAAACACGCTGCCTTATATAATAGACAAGCTCGTCTGCTTCCTGTGTCAGCCTTTGTGAAAAAAAAGCTGCATCTTGCTTGCGAATCATATCTTCAATCATTTTTTGCTCATTTTCTAAATGATTTCGTCTCTGATTCTTACTTTCTTTATCGTCCTGGGATGATTGGATAAAGTTTCTAAGCTGCTCTAACACACGCTGCCATTCCATCTCAGCCGATGTTACGGATATTTCCATCAATTCATTCGTTATAAATGAATAAAAGCTTTCTTCAAAAATACTCAATTTTGACTCGGTCGCTGCCTTTTGATTTAGCTTTTCTGCCAATGCCTGGAGACTGGATAGGCCAAATAGATTCGGCCGGCGAATCCCATATTGGGTGAGCTGTTCTCTCACATACTCAAGTACAGAATCTTTTTCTTCCTCATTATTAGCTAAATCAATTGCATTCACAATGAAAAACATTTTATCAAGCTCGAATGAATCCTTTACACGACCAAGTTGAATGAGAAACTCGCGATCAGCCTTTGAAAATGCATGGTTATAATAAGTAACAAAAAGAATGGCATCTGAATTTTTAATATAATCAAAAGCAACGCCTGTATGGCGAGCATTAATCGAATCTGCTCCAGGTGTATCCACGAGCGTAATTCCCTGTCGAGTGAGCGCACAGTCATAATACACTTCGATCATTTCTACAAAACAAGATTTTTCCTCGATTGCCACATAATCCTTTAATTGATCTAGATCCGTCTCCACAGTTGTTCCAAGTACTTGACGGAATGCTTCAAACCCTCGTAAAAAAGCTTGTAAAAAGGCAAAGTGAGTCTTTTCATTTGCTTCAAAATCTATTTTTCCATTTATAACTTTAGCTATTTTTTTTAATGCATCATCAAAATCGATAGCGGTCAAATCAAATAATTTAAGTGAACGGCTCACATCGTCAAATAATATATGAGAATCCTTTACCTTTACTAACACCGTTCCATGTCCATGCTGCCCATTTATCGGCATAATTTTATTGATTGCCGCTGTTGTTGGATTTGGCGAAACTGGAAGAACCTTTTCTCCAATTAGTGCATTGGCAAAAGAAGATTTTCCTGCACTGAAAGCACCAAAAAGTGCAACAGTAAATTGCTTATTCTGAAGACGTTTTGCTTTTTGTACTAACTCTTCAGCCATTTTTTTAAAGCCTGGAACAGTTTGAACTTTTTTTGCCGTAAAGTTTAGTTTCTCTACTAAATTATGAATGGAAGATGGATCAAGACCTTTTTTATCTTTTATTAGTACATCGGTTTCTTCTTTAATATCCTGCTCGTCTTTTTCAGAATTTATGGATGATTCCTCTATTTGATAGACAATTTCTGCGTCCTCTGTTGCACTAGTTAATAATTGTTCCGTTTTTTCTTCCATTTGCTCCATTGAAAATTTCCCAGCTAGAAAATCAGAGACTTGTTTCTTGGATTGACCTTGAACTTCTTTTATACTTTTTAATCCTTCCCATGCATCCGCATAAATTTTTAATTGTTTGCATTCTTTTTCCAGCTTTTGCTTCTCATGCTCATTTATTGATTGCAGTGCTTCAAGGAATGAGGCTTTTAATGGCAATAAGCTATTTTTTGCTAGCTTTTTAACGAGCTCTGCCACTTCATTTGTATATTGGAGAACATAATCACCAGATAACATGGCCCCGTCCTTTACAGCTTGAACAAGCAACGATTCTGGCACATCTAGCTGAAAGCTTTGTGCTTTTGCCAAAAGTGCTGAATCATGAATATCAAATTTTTTCATTTCCTTCACATACAGTTCTTTTAAATGCCAATCAAGCTGTGATTGAACATTTTCTAAAAAGCCTTTATGAAATTGACTCAAACGAGATTCTCTTTCCTGTTCCGTCTTTTGCTTTGAAAAGAAAAGGCCGACCTTAAAATTAGATTGCCGTGACTCGATATACGCCTCAGCCAACTCTCTCGTTTGGAAAGGCATTAAATAGGCATTTTTTAATATTTCATCTACTTTATTGTTGAGACTATTTTCGGTAGTCGCTGCGATTGCTGTCATTTCAGCTAACATATTTCTGTTCGCTTCCAATTGTTCTGGTAATAACTTTCTCTCTTCAGAAGATAGTTCAGCTAGAATACCTTCGTATTTCTCTCTAGCTTCCCATTGTTTTTCCTCTAAAAAGATTAGATGCTCCTCCGTCAATTTTGTTAATGACTGTAAAACGGATTCAGGAAGCAATGATTTTCTTTTCGTGATCGTGTCTTCGATGAATTGCTGCAGGTCAGAAAACTCATTTTCTTCATAAAACAAATCCTTTAAAGAGGTGTAAAAGATTCTTGCCGGTTTTACTCCCCATGAGGCAAATGAATCCTGTACACTTGACTTAAATTCATCAAAGCTTAATTCATCGTCACGATGCTTATCAATTTGATTAATAATTAAATAAACTTGTTTCCCAGCAGCTGTTAATTCTTTTGTAAAAAGAAAGTTTAATTCAGACTGTACATGATTATAATCCATGACATAAAATACGAGATCAGCAAGATGCAGAGCGGACTCTGTTGCAATCCGGTGTGCATCATCTGTTGAATCAATGCCAGGTGTGTCCATAATTATGGCATCCTTCGGTAGGCTCGTGTTCGCATAGCTAATTTCAATCGAATGTATTTGGTCACCATCCTTGCAATATGATTTAATTTGATCATAATCATAAGGAGCCGGATAGATTCGCGATTTCCCTTCTTTAAAAACCACTTTTGCGTAACTATCTCCCGATTTGATTTTCACCAGATTAGCACTCGTTGGAATCGGACTGGATGGCAGTAAATTTTCACCAATGATTTGATTAATCATACTCGATTTCCCGGCAGAAAAATGCCCACAAAAGGCAATCGAATATTCCTCTTTATTGAGCTTCACGGCTAAATCCTTTGCCCTCTCAGCCGTCTTCTTATCTCCATTTGTATGAAAATAATCATATAAAGCAATTATTTTACTCATAAGTTCCGTTGCTTCTAGTTGTAATACCTTTTGAACCATGAATTCGTATCCCCTTGTTCATTAAATTTACTCTCTATTTTAAATGATTTTTCTAATAATTCCTATGTCTAGACAAAATAAAAAAACCAGGGGGGCACCTGGTTTCCATCTATCCTATCAAATTTATCGAGTATGCGGCTTCACAACATTGTTTAAAACATGCTTCATTACTAATGCGTAGGCGGTTACTGTGCCTGCAATAAATATCGCTACCATATGTAACAACACCTTCCTGTTAAAATTGAAATGAGAACAATTTTCATCTTCAATTAGAATTTTATCACGAACGATAATCATTATCAATATAAAAGTTAAATCGTCACACTTTTTTAACATCATTTATTTGGGAAGGGTCTTTTGCAAAAGCTTCTTTGTATTCAGTTAATGAATTTAATGCTCTTTCCTCCGCAGGGATACGGATACTTAGGATAATAGCATTAAGAATCGTAAATAATAGGGCGGTCATATAGGCTTGAAATAGGAGTGGGATGACGATCAGCTCAATCGAAACAATGATATAATTTGGATGCTTTACATACTTGTAAGGTCCCTTTTTGACAATATCCCCTTCGGGCAAGACAATAATTTTCGTATTCCAAAATGTCCCTAGTGAAGTTAACGCCCATAGTCTGCCAAACTGAGCAATTAAAAAAAGAGAAAGAAAAATCGGCCAACTTGGCGTTAAATGCTTTTGGAAAAGAATTACTTCTAAGATTAAAGAAACAAAAAATAAACTATGGACAGCCACAATAAAAGGATAATGGGAGTGTCCAAATTCGATTGCGCCCTTTTGTTTCAAGCTGCGTTCATTTCGTTTAGCAATCAATAATTCTAACACCCTTTGACTAATTAAAAGGAAAACAAAAGTATAAAATAACATCCGTTTATGCCTCCCATTTCAATAAGAGCAACTCAGAGCTAAATCCAGGTCCTAGTGCTGTAGCAAGTCCGTAATCACCTGCCCGTCCTTCCTCCATAAATCGTTTCAGTACATATAGAATCGTTGATGAAGACATATTTCCGTAAGATTTTAATACTTCTAGTGATTTATTGGTCATAGAAGGATCAATCCCTAATGATTGAACATATGCGTCAAGCACCTTCTTTCCGCCTGGATGGGCAATAAAATGCTGAATCTCTTTGATCCCCATCTGCTGTTCGGATAAAAAGGAAGTTACATTCGGCTTGAGCCAGCCTTCAACAATCGAAGGGATATCCTTCGAGAAAACAACATACAATCCTTCATTCTTCACTTCCCACCCCATAATACCCAAAGAATCAGGCAATAGCGTCGACTGTGTAGCAATAATTAAGGGACTGCATTCAAGCCTTTGAAAGGAAGCTTTGTCCGTATGATCACCAGTTACGAGTGTACATGCGACCCCATCCGCAAAAAGAGATGTACCTATTAAATTACTTTTGGAGCGGTCATTTCTTTGAAATGTCAAGCTGCATAATTCAATAGTAAGCACTAATACTTTTGCATCGGGAAAAGCAAGGCAATATTCATATGCTCGGGAAAGTCCCGATGCACCGCCTGCACAACCTAAACCCCAAATCGGAATTCTTTTTGTATGTGGTGCAAAGGGAAGCTTATTCATAATTCGCGCTTCAATACTTGGCGTAGCAAGGCCTGAACTTGATATACAAAAGATTGCATCAATATCATTTGTCGATATTTCTTTTTTTAGAAATCGATTACTTTTTAAACAGTTCTCAATGGCCTCAATCCCCAACTCGACAGCTCCATCTATGTAAGCATCATTTCTTTCTTTAAATGATCGATCTTCACGAAACCAATCCATCCCTTTTACAAAATGTCTTTTTTCGATTTGACCATTATGAAACACATTTAATAATCGACCGATATCCCGAAAGGATTCAGAAAATAATTCCTTGGCAAAAATCATTACTTCATCCTGTTTTAATATATGTTTAGGTATGGCCTCCCCTACCGAAACAATTGATGGCATACATACCCTCTCCTTCAACTAGTTAAGGATATTTTTTCCACAAAGGAAATTATTATACAAAAAAAATACTTCCCCCATTACGGAGGAAGCATATTGTTTTGAAGGAGTTGTTGTGCACATTCATTATAAGATTATTTCACACCCTCTTCATTAACAAATATTTTCCAACTTTTATTTAATCTATCATCTATGAAAAAATTGCATAGTTTTTTATGATTCTTTACATCTAAAATTCGACAAATATGATAATATTAAAAATAGCTTTTTATTGGAGGAATGCGGTGTGACAACAATTACGAAAAGTGTAACAGACATTTTAAACGGTACTATACATGCAGTCAAAGCCATATTGCCGTTAGAAATAACTGTAGATAAACCATCAATATTTACACAACCTTTCACGCAGCATTCTATTGGTGTCTTAATCGGGATGACAGGCGATGTAAGAGGCCGAATAATAATTGATGGCGATTCAATTGTTTTTGGCAAAATTGGCGAGGCAATGTTTGGAATGGCACTTGAAGGTGAAATGCTGGAATCATTTTCTGGAGAACTTGGAAATATGATCGCTGGCAATCTTTCTACTTTTATTTCCGATAAAGGATTTGAAATGGATATTACCCCACCAACCGTTCTTGTTGGGGGTGCGAAGGTTTATGGCTTTTCTAAGGCATTAAAATTACCTATTCAAATTCAAAATGTTGGAGATTTAATGATTGTGCTTATGATAGAAGGAAGCTAAAACGGTACATTACAGTACCGTTTTCTTCAAAAAAAAAACACCGGATTACTCCGGTTCTGCATAATTGTTCGAATTATTTTGCTTATGCACTTCAATGACTAATTTGTTTTTCACTATTGTACCGCATACTGTACAACTTCCTTCTTGATTATATAAAAGCCTGCAGTTATCGCAATAATATTTCTCCATCATCTTCAATACACATCCTGAATGTAAACTATAAGCTATCATATTACTCCTTTGATGAATGTGTGAAGAAAAGTTTTTTTTTTGATTTATTCATTTTCCCATAAGGCATTAATTATTGATGAAGCATGGTTTTTCTCTGCAAATAGTTTTGTCAAGGTAAATGGTATAACTAAATCACCTAATTTATGAGGTGAAAATTCAATTCCTCCATCAGGAACTCATATTTTTTCTTGTTAGATAGAGTGAAGAAACTGACTTTTATTACAAAAAAACAGCTAATATCTTGATTAGCTGTTTTTTTGATAAAGAGTTAAATGATGAAAATTACGATAGTTTCAACTTTATTAGTATTCGCAAAGCCACATTAAAATTAAAAACACCTTAAGAAGCTTTTGGCTCCTCAATGATATCAGGCTGCTTTTGTTTTATTTTTAATTCATTAAATAAGATATTTAACAAGATAGCAGTTAAGCTTCCAGCGACAATTCCATTCTCCGTTAAAATTCGGATGTTTTCTGGGAGCTGTGAAAATAATCCTGGTACAACGGAGACACCAAGTCCCATCCCTACTGAACAAGCAATAATTAATAAATTTTCCTGTGAAGCAAATTCTACTTTACTTAGCATTTTAATCCCAGAAGCAACAACCATCCCAAACATTGCGATCATTGCGCCACCTAGAACGGATGGAGGAATAACGGTTGTGAGTGCACCAATTTTCGGAACAAACCCAAGCAAAATTAACATTCCAGCAGCTGTATAAATGACATTGCTTGTTCTTACACCTGATATTTGGATAAGACCCACGTTTTGTGAATAGGTTGTATATGGGAATGAGTTGAATATCCCGCCAATAATACTTGCTAACCCTTCCGCACGATAGCCTTTAACAAGATCCTTTTCTTCAATTTTCTTTCCGCAAATATCCCCAAGTGCAAAATAAACACCAGAAGACTCAACTAAACTTACCATTGCCACGAGAATCATTGTAATGATTGGAGTTATTTCAAATGTTGGCATTCCAAAATAAAATGGCTTTGCCATATGGAACCATGAAGCATCCCCAACAGCACTAAAATCAACCTTTCCCATGAAGAAAGCAACGATTGTTCCAGCAATTAAGCCAATTAAAATCGAAATAGAACGAATGAATCCTTTCGAAAAACGGAAAAGAAGAACAATAAATAGCAACGTTCCAAATGCCAGACCAATATTGGATAATGAGCCAAAGTCTGGACTTCCTTGTCCGCCAGCCATATTGTTCATAGCAACCGGAACAAGTGTAATCCCAATAATTGTTACAACAGATCCTGTTACAACCGGAGGGAAAAATCGAACAAGCTTGCCAAAGTATTTACCGATTAAAACGACAAATATACCTGATACAATAATGGCTCCATAAATCGCCGAAATCCCGTATGAATTTCCAATCGCAATAATTGGAGCTACTGCAGTAAATGTACATCCGAGGACAATCGGAAGTCCAATGCCAAAATATTTATTTCTCCATACTTGCAGAATGGTTGCCAAGCCACTTGTCATAATATCAATTGATACGAGGTAAGTCAGCTGTTCCCCAGTTAATCCAAGTGCTCCTCCAATAATTAACGGAACGATAACAGCACCTGCATACATGGCTAATACATGCTGGATACCTAGTGAAGCAATTTTAAATGGGTGCTGTTTCATCTTACTGCCTCCTCTGTTTTATCCAATGTAAATGTCACTTTTCCTTCATTTAGTGAATGAATGGTTGCTAGTGATTCAACTCTGTAGCCTTGTTCTCGAAGAAGCTTACCGCCAGATTGAAAGCCTTTCTCAATGACGATCCCAATACCTGCAATTTCTGCATTTGCCTGTTTGACAATTTCCGCTAGTCCAATCGCAGCCTGACCGTTTGCAAGAAAATCATCAATAATAAGAACACGGTCATTTTCATTTATATATTTTTTCGACACGGATATATCATTTGATTCCTGCTTTGTAAATGAATAAACTTTCGCCGTTAGTAAATCATTTACTAATGTTAGTGATTTCTTCTTTCGAGCAAAGATAACTGGAATGCCTAATTGTAAGCCTGCCATAACGGATGGTGCAATTCCAGAAGACTCAATCGTTACGATCTTTGTAATTCCATCCTCTTTAAAACGGTTTGCAAATTCCTTCCCGATCTCAAACATTAGTTGAGGATTAATCTGATGATTTAGAAAGGAATCTACTTTTAATACTGAATCAGACAGAACAATTCCTTCCTCTTTAATCGTTTGAATAAGTAAATCCATGTTGTTTGTACCTCCTCTAATGATTTCTTCAGGTTGATCAAATATAAATAAGCCTGAAGGACAATGCATTCACATCATAAAATGAGTGAAGCAATGACCTTCAGGCTTTACAAGTAAAGTGAATGGCGAGAAAGAGACAGAAAATCTCTATCCATTGCTCACTCATAGTCAAGTTATTTACGGTAACTCGGTAGAAACTTGCAGGCCATATCCCCGCGATTATATGAGTGAAAGACTATTAAATTAATAAAGTTATTATACCATCCTCTTTTTAAAAATCAATAGTTTTCCCAAAAACAAAACGAACTATATTAAACCAAAAACCACAAATGTTCGTGTATTTAAAATATTCAATATCTATAGACTTTTACTTGATTTCACGAAATATTCTGTTTGATAAATAACCTTGTCAAGATACCATATTAAGCTTCACAATTTCTTCACATTTATCACACTCTAGACGTGATATTTATCACTGAAAAATCAATTTTTCACTATTACTATAGTAATTAAGTTAGGAATGAACATTTTGTGAAATCCCAATAACGGTGTAGATTCCTAGCGATTGTCTTGTATTATGAAATTGTAATCATTTACTTTTTTCAAATTTTCGAAGGGAGTGAAAGAAAATGGCGAAGACGGAACTCAACAGGAAGATAGATACTGAAACAGAAGTTGAGGATAGTACAAATCTAAATGGAACATTAGCTTCCGTAATGATTCTAGGAGCTATCCTAATTATTACATGGGTTGGACTTTATATGCTATTTTTAAGCCGTTAATAATGAAAGGGGAAAAAAACCATGCACATGCATAAGTTTGAAAAGATCTGGCTTATTTTTGGGTTTGGTGCGCTGTTAGTATTTCTAACAGTAATTGGTGTCAGCGCATTTTATCTTGGAAACCAGCCGCCAAGCTGTTTGGCAACAATTGATCCTGAAAAGGTTGACACTACTGCACCATTTAATGAGCCAGGACTGAAAAAGGTAGAAGGAAAAGAATGGGATTACGAATTAGTTTTTGTAGCTTCTGCGTTCTCTTATAGCCCGGCACGCGTCGAAGTACCGCTTGGAGCAAAGGTAAAAGTAATCGCTACATCAAAGGATGTTATGCACGGATTCCAAGCTGCAGGTACAAATGTCAATATGATGCTTGAACCTGGATATATAAGTGAAGTTGTAACAACATTTAAAAACCCAGGTGAATTCTTAATTGTATGTAATGAATATTGTGGTGTTGGACACCATATGATGCACTCGATGATTGAGGTGGTTGAATAATGAACATACAAGCGAAACTTAAGGTGGATCCGCGTGATGGAAAACTAGCAATGGCTCACTTCTATGTTTTCATCGTTGCTTTGGCAATAGGGGGTCTAGCAGGTTTATTACAAACATTCGTTCGATCCGGTAAATTTGAATTACCCTTTGGAATTGGCTATTATCAATTATTAACCCTGCACGGCGTTGTTTTAGCACTCGTTATGACTACATTCTTTATTATGGGCTTCTTACATGCAGTCGTTAGTAAAACTGCAGGTACTTATACAAATCGCCAGCGTACTTTAGCATGGATCAGTTTTGCTTTATTAACAATTGGTACAATTATGGCAGCTATTATGATCCTATTAAATGAAGCATCTGTACTTTATACTTTCTATGCACCATTGCAAGCTCATGCAGTTTTTTACATAGGACTAACATTAGTTGTCGTTGGTTCTTGGGTAGGCAGTGCAGCTGTTTTCATGAAATATGGTGAATGGAGAAAAGCTAATCCAGGTCAATCAAGCCCATTATTAACCTTTATGGCAGTAATTACATTAATGATGTGGGATATCGCTACGATTGGTGTAGCGACAACCGTTTTATTCCAAATATTGCCTTGGTCTCTAGGGTTGGTAGAAACGATTAATGTTGGTCTTTCACGAACATTATTCTGGTATTTTGGACATCCACTTGTATACTTCTGGTTATTGCCAGCTTATATGGTTTGGTATGCTATTATTCCGAAAATTATTGGCGGAAAAATATTCTCTGATTCTTTAGCACGTTTGTCTTTTGTATTGCTCTTATTTTTCTCCATTCCTGTCGGTTTACACCATCAGTTAGTAGAGCCTGGAATTGATCCAGCTTGGAAGTTTATACAAGTTATCTTAACTTTCTTAGTTGTCATTCCTTCTTTAATGACCGCATTCTCATTATTCGCAACGTTTGAAAGCTATGGACGTTCGAAAGGGGCAAAAGGACTTTTTGGCTGGTTCAAAAAGCTGCCTTGGGGTGATGCAAGATTTACGATTCCGTTCATTGGTATGCTAGGATTTATTCCAGGCGGTGCAGGCGGTATTGTTAACGCTTCACACCAAATGAACCAGCTTGTCCATAATACGATTTGGATTACTGGACACTTCCATATGACTGTTGCATTTGCTGTTATTCTAACATTCTATGGGGTTGCTTATTGGCTAATCCCTCATTTAACAGGAAGAATTTTAACAAAGAAAATGAATAAATTAGCGATGATCCAAGGAATAACATGGACAATCGGTATGTTATTCATGTCAAGTTCAATGCATATTCAGGGGCTGCTCGGAGGACCACGTCGTTCTGCATTCTCTGAATATGGCGGAGCAGCTCAAGCTGCGGAATGGATACCATATCAAATTGCTCAAGCAGTTGGTGGATCAATTCTATTCATTTCTATCATTCTTATGGTTTATGTCTTTATTAATCTTGCTTTCTTTGCTCCTAAAGGAGAACAAGAATTCCCTGTTGGTGAAGTAGCTAAAGGGGCAGAAAAAACACCATTAGTATTCGATAATTGGAAGCTATGGCTTGGAATTTCAGCTATACTTATCGTTTTCGCTTACACTCTTCCGCTCATTGATTTAATTCAAAATGCTCCTCCAGGATCAAAAGGATTTAAACTTTGGTAAGTTCAAACACTCCGATCAATCGATCGGAGTGTTTTTATTGTGCTATATCCGTATTCCCACTTTCATTCAATCTCCTCTTCCGGAAAGAGAGGTTAACGATTAATACAGATCCTAGGATTAATAAGGCACCAATTACTTGAAATACGCCAAGTCTTTCCCCATATAGGAATACGCCTAACATTGTTGCAACAACTGGTTCTACTGTGGCAATAATAGCCGCTTTGCTCCCCTCTGTTTTCTCTAGTCCCCAGGTATACAAGAAATAAGCTAGTACAGTAGGAATTAATCCTAAGCCAATCCCATACAGCAAAACCTTCATGTCCATTAATATTTCAAGCCTGGTCCAAAGCCTTGTTACCGGAATGAGTGCAATTGCCGCAATAAGAAAAGTATATAAAGTAATCGTGAAGGGCTGATATTTTTTTAGGGCAAACTTTCCAAATATCGTGTACAGTGCATATCCTAGCCCTGACCCTAATCCAGTGATAATTCCCAAAAAGGTAATATTGCTATCTTCCATTGATATTCCCGCAATTAATACACAGCCTAGGATTGTCCCTGCTACTGCAGCGATCTTTGTTATAGTTAAGCTTTCTTTGAGAAAAATAAAGGAAAGGATTGTCACAAATGCAGGAGATGTATAAAGGAGAATAACCGCAACAGAAATATTCATTTGACTTATGGTTGTAAAATAACAAAAGTTAAAAAATACAATACTCAAGATTCCTGTTCCGACAAATAGCCTGACATCCTTTACTTCTTTTAGTTTCATCTCCTTCGGATATCGGACAATGCCGATAATTAGTAAAAAAACAGCTGCAAATATCACACGAATTGCCACAATTTCCATCGCTGTAAAATCATATGCTCCTAACCCTTTAACAAAGAAAGCAATTATCCCCCATAGGCTTGCTCCTGATGCAATCATGATATAAGGCAATATTTTCTTCAAAGCATTCTCTCCATATATGATGAAAGAGGATGACAGATGCCATCCCCTTCATCCTACTTATTTTAATTGGTACACATTACTATACTTTTCATATAAATAATCAATTAAATAATTTGCATTTAATTCCTCACCAGTAACATCTTTTAAGATATCAAGCGGCTTTTTCATCTTTCCAAATTTGTGAATGTGATCGGTAAACCACTCTTTAATCGGCAATAGGTTCCCCTCTTCTACTAATTGATCATAGTTTGGGAGATCCTTGATCATCGCATTCTTCAGTTGTGCTGCATACATATATCCTAATGCATAAGAAGGGAAGTATCCAAAGCTTCCGCCTGACCAGTGAACATCCTGCAGAACCCCTTGCGCGTCATTTTCTGGTCTAACACCTAGATATTGCTCATACTTCTTATTCCAAATTTCCGGCAAATCCTTTACTTCCATTTCATCGTTAAATAAACCTTTTTCAATTTCATAGCGAATGATGATATGCAGGGGATAAGTTAATTCATCTGCTTCTATCCGAATGAGGGAAGGCTTCGATTCATTTATCGCCCGATAAAAGTCATCTAAGCCAACTTCATCAAACTGTCCGGCAGAATACTCCTTTAGTAAATCGTAATTCTTTTTCCAGAAGGAGTAATGCCTTCCAACAAAGTTTTCATAGAAAAGTGATTGAGATTCATGAATTCCCATTGAAGTTCCATCACATAAAGGCGTACCAATTAAATCTGTAGATATATTCTGTTCATAAAGTGCATGACCACCTTCATGAATCGTCCCAAATACAGCTGTCCGGAAGTCGTGTTCATCATATTTAGTGGTTACACGAACATCACCAGGATTTAACCCGGTCGCAAACGGATGTACTGTTTCATCAAGGCGCCCAGCATTAAAGTTATAGCCCATTTGCTTAAGAATTTCTAAACTAAAATCACGCTGCTTTTCCTTAGGGAAATGTTCAAATAAGAAGCCAGTTTCTAACTTTTGCTCTGACTGTGAAATACTATGTACAAGCGGGACGATTTTTTCTCTCAACTGGCCAAATACCTGATCGAGCACTTCCACCGTCACACCTGGTTCATACATGTCTAATAATGTATTATATTTATTCCCTTTAAAACCCCAATACTGAATAAAACGCTTTGTCATTGCTACAAGCTTCTCAAGGTATGGGCGAAACATTTCGAAATCTGATTTTGCTTTTGCTTCTTCCCAAATACTTTCAGACTTTGACTGGAGAATGACATATTCCTTATACTCTTCAGCAGGAATTTTTTTGTTGAGATCATATTCCTTTTTACATTCAAGTAGTGTTTTCATCGTAATTTCAGAGAGAATCGACTCATTGCCACTTAATTCTACTATGTAAGCTTCCATTTCTTCTGACGTAGACATTTTAAATACATCAGTAGATAACATGCCAATTACTTCCGAGCGCTGCTCCACCCCTTGTTTTGGAGCCCCTGTCCGTAAATCCCAATAAATTAATCCGAGGGCTTCTTTATACGCTTCCATCTTTTTCACGTAATCCAAAAACTCTTTTTCTACTAGTTTTACAGTCTCGCTCATTCATATTCCCCCTCATTTTCATATGACCCCTTCTATATTATCATATTCTTTCGAAAAATGGAAAAAGACAACAGCATTCAAACTGTTGCCTTTTCGTTCAATATAATGAAGCAAAGGTCTATTTCTTTCCGATTGCTACTCTCCAAGTATCAGGACCCTCTTCAAGGTATTCCCAAGTAAACTGCTCTTCTCTTTCCATCATAAATTGGTATTGTAACGGTCTAGGGTCATGATCATTGATTAATTGCATACATTCACCTGATTGTAATGAATCAAATGCTTTAAAAATTGTTGGATGCTTTTCTCTTGGCGGATAATCAGGTGCATTGATTGTTTGAGCAAATTCTTTCATGTTTCTTTCCCCCTAATCATTTATTAACAACCTCATTTTATATAATTAGTGGAAAACAATTAGTGAGAGGGGTCACATTTATCCTATGATATTTCCCCCACAGCAAAAATATCGGTTCAAAATGAACAATCATCGTTTTATTTTTTAGAAACCGTTATAATAGGAATAAGGAAATCTATATAATAGGAAGAGATTAGTTTATATGAAACAATTTATCTTAATTATCGTTTTGATATCTTTTTTCGATATGTTCTCCCAATTGCCGATCATGAGTCCTTTTGCTAAAAGCTTAGGTGCATCCCCCGCTTTCATTGGTTTAATTGTCGGGATGTACTCATTCTCTAATATGTTCGGAAATATTTTGGCCGGTTATTGGATTGATAAACAAGGCGGCAAAAAGGTTTTACTTTTCGGCTTTCCCCTAACCGCTGCAATAT
Organism: Cytobacillus solani; assembly: GCF_006704205.1. Taxonomy (NCBI): domain Bacteria; kingdom Bacillati; phylum Bacillota; class Bacilli; order Caryophanales; family Bacillaceae; genus Cytobacillus; species Cytobacillus solani. The sequence goes on along the minus strand of NZ_CP041305.1, from coordinate 3,700,832 downwards.
TGCTGCTGTATACGATCGTCACTACACCTGGCCAGTTAATGGCCGTAAGGTTCTTTCATGGTTTATTTAGCGGATTTCTCGTTCCAGCTGCATTTACTGTTCTTGCAAATAGAGAAACAGAGAGTAAACAGGGGAAATCAATGGCAATTTCAGGCGTTGCTGTTGGGATTTCCGCTATTATCGGTCCTGCATTTGGAGGAATTGTCGCATCTAAATACAATGTTGAATGGGTGTTTATAATCATCGCCTGTGCAATGCTGCTGATTGCGGGTTGTTCAGCGTTTATTTTGCCAAATCGATCAGTCACACTGAGCAGCAAGGTCGAATCGTCTTTTTATACGTTGTTTTCCATTTTGAAGACTCCTGTATTAGCCTTTAGTTTCATTGGTGCTTTTTCATTGATGTTCGCTCAAGGTGTTTTAGCTTATATGCTTCCTTTACAGGTTGAATCGCTTAACTACGGAACTCATTTTAGCGGGATGCTGCTAAGTACATTCGGAATTACTGCGATTTTAATTTTCGGGTTGCCGACCAATCGGATATTTGATAAATATCCGCATCATCATACGATGGTGCTTGGAATGACCATCATTGGATTTGCTCTCATTCTATTAAGCAATGCAGCTTCCCTTCCATATCTATTTATTTGTATGATTTTATACGGTGCTGGCTTTGCCTTTTTATTTCCTTCTATATCTGCCATGCTTGTTGAACAAACGGATGAAGAGACAAGAGGAAAAGCATTTGGGTTGTTTTATGCATTTTTCTCACTCGGTGTTGTTGCTGGGTCTTCATTAACAGGCATTTTATCTGTTTCTTTTAGTACAGGATTTATTATTGCAGCCTGTCTACTATTTGCTAACAGTATTTGGATATTTATTTATTTCAAAAGAAAAGCAGCATTACATGAAGGAATGGAGTGAAAATATTGAGAGAGCTCGTAAGTAAATGTCACTTATGCGGGAAGGATCTTTATTGTATCGATGGTTTTTTCAATGGTATTCATACAGATGAGCAGCAAACACTTTGTTTTGATTGCGCAGAGGAAAAGGAATCCACTTAGGAGTGGGTTCCTTTTTTTCTGCTTTTTCTTAGTTGAGAATGAGAATCAAAATATTTATTTACTATGATTCAGGTCACTTATTCTCCAAAAATATCGTGCTACACTTGGTTTATATTAAGCTAGAAAATTGTAAGAAGGTGAGCTAATTGAGAATTGAGGATATTGAAAAACGCCTCAAGGCAGTTCCTCTATTTAAAGATTTAGAGAAAGAGGAGCTTTCCCATATTGTAGATATCGCCCAAACCCGATTGTATAAGTATAAATTATATGTATTCATGCAGGGCGATCCGCTTGATCGCGTGTTCTTCATCCATTCGGGGAAAATAAAGATTTATAAAACAGATACATCTGGCAGAGAGCAAATTGTTTCCGTTCTTGAAGCCGGAGAAATGTTCCCCCACGCTGGTTTTTTCAGACAAGGGAATTATCCAGCACACGCGGAAGTGATTGAAGAAGCACAACTAATAACAATCCCAATCGATGATTTTGAAAAAATCCTCCTTACTAATCCATTGCTTTGTATTAAGCTATTCAAAGTATTAGGGGAAAAGATTGTTGATTTACAAAACCGGCTGGAGGAACAAATTCTTCATAATACGTATGAGCAAATAATCATGCTATTTTTAAGGCTTTGCAAAACAAATGGAATGAAATTAGATGATTTATATAAAATCACTACTCATTTCACCAATCGGGAACTGGCAAATATGATTGGAACTTCGAGGGAAACAGTGAGCAGAACAATCAGCCAATTAAAGAAAAAGGACTTTTTGTTAACGGATGAAGAGGGATTCTTTCTAGTTAATCGAGATGGTCTTAAACAAGAAATTCTATAATTATATATTTCATATTTGAAGGAGAGAGTTAAACATGGAAAATAAAGTAATCGAATTAGATGTTAGAGAAGATATTAAAAACAAATTAGAACCATTTCAAAAGATCATGCAAGCGATAAACGGACTGGAAAAAGGAGATGTATTTATCCTTCATGCTCCATTTAAGCCAGCTCCCTTATTTACTGTTTTGAAAGCAAAAGGGTTTGAACATGAAGCAGAGGAATTAGAGAAGAAACATTGGAAAGTTACTTTTACGAAAAGAGGGTAATGGCTATGATTCTAGATAATCGGGGTCTTGAACCGCCTCAGCCAATGATGAGGACGCTTGATGCGCTGGAATCCTTATCCGTTGGTGAAACATTATCAATTATTAATGATCGAAGACCGATGTTTTTATATGAACAATTAGATGAAAAAGGATATAAACATGTAACATCTGAACGGGAAGATGGAAGCTATTTAATTGAAATTACGAAATAAAGAAGGTGATGAAGTTGGGTCCTTCAGCTTCAGGCAATGAAACAAATATTAAACTCCCATTTTCTTTTATTTTTGTCAGCATGGTCGCTTTGTTGGCATCACAGATTCTACTTTTATTTCAGGGCGATTTTTTAATGGATGGTCAATTCCGTGTTCCTGGCATCTGGTCGGCAGCTCATCTGTTCATTTTAGGCTGGGCATTAATGATAGCAATGGGAGCGATGTACCAGCTCGTTCCCGTCGCTTTCTTGACCCCCATTTGGAATGAAAAATTCGGTTTTATTCAATTTGGTGTGACTGCCATCGGGACTTTTGCATTCGCGCATTTCTTGTTTCATGATCCACAAAATGCGCTCATCCCAGGAATCATTACGTTAATTGGGATACTCATGTTCCTTTTTCAAATGTTTATGACCTTACGTAAACAAGCAAAGCCAAATATATTAACATTATATGTTGGCACCGCATTAGTTTGTCTGCTTCTAACGATTGGACTTGGTATCACTATGCTTTATAGCATGAAATCAGGTGCAGCAGCCAATCAATATTTTGCGATCTTTAAAAGCCATTTACTGCTTGGAACGGCTGGCTGGTTTACGATGCTAATTTTCGGCTTTTCTTATAAAATGGTGCCGATGTTCTCTCTATCCCATGGATACAGCATGAAGCCTGCGAAGTTTGTTTATCCGTTTTATGCTGGAGGACTGTTTGTAGCAATTGTCTCCTTCTTTACAGAGTCAAGCGTTGCTTTAATAGCTGGTCTATTGCTGCAGCTCATTGGTTTTGCCATATTTATTTATCATATTTCGCTCATCCTTAAAAAAAGAGTGAAAAAGAAGCTTGACCGTTCGTTTACATTTGCATTAATTGCTATTTTAAGTGGCGGATTAATTCATTTTGCTGCGTTTATCACAGCACTAACCGGTGTTTTTTCAAAAGCAGTTGGTCCTTTATTAATGATGTATCTTTTCTTTTGGATTGCCTTTAGTATCATTGGCTACTTGTATAAAATTGTCCCCTTCTTATGGTGGACAGCAAAGTACAGCAAGGAAATTGGAAAAAAAGATGTTCCATCACTAAAAGATATGGTCAATGATCGAGCATCTACACCTGTGTTTGCTTGTCTAGTAATCGGAATAATTGGTGTAGCTCTTTCTTTATTCATCGGCAGCAAGGCACTGTTCATATCTGGTCAGTTATTATTTACAATCGCCTGCTTCTTATTCTGTTTTGCCATTGCCAAAGTAGTTACAAAATAGGAGGGTTCTATCATGACATTAAAAGAAAAAGTACTAAGCAATTTAAAAAGAGTAATGGATCCTGAGCTTAATATAAATGTTGTTGATTTAGGCTTAATTTATGATATTGAGTTTCCTGAAGAGGATTTTGTTTATGTTACAATGACATTAACAACACCTGGATGTCCCTTGCATGACAGCATAACAAGCGGTGTAAAATACTGTCTTGAAGAGATGGAGGAAATCTCGAAGGTAGAGGTTAATCTCGTATGGGAGCCTGCCTGGTCACCTGAAAAGATGACTCCGGATGGATTAAAGCAAATCGGCCGTTAATAAGAAAATCCCCTCACAATGAGGGGATTTTCTTATTTCACTGACAATGCAGTAGGCAGCACACTTTTCACGAATTCGATTACTTCTGGTTTTTCATTTTCCCTCATTAAAATATGAACGGTTCCATTATCCTCATGTGTTCGAATTAAACGGCCAATGCCTTGCCTTAAACGAAGGAGCATGTATGGCAAATCGACTTCTTTAAAAGGATCATTCACACTTTCCCTTTTTGCTGTAAAAACAGGGTCATGTGGAGGAAAAGGCAATGTAAATAGAATTACATTTTCTAGTGATCTTCCTGGAATATCCAACCCTTCCCATAGATGAACAGAGCAAAGGACAGAATGCTCATCATTTTGAAAGTTGGATACTAATGTGCTAATTTCAGCATCCCCTTCAAAGTATAGAGAAAGAGTGGTCTTTCCAGTTATATACTTTTTAAAGCTTGCAAGCTCTTGTTTATTTGTAAACAATACTAATGCTCTGCCCTCAGATTTTTCAATTTGCTCATGGACATATTGCATTTTTGCTTCGAGTTTATTTTCAGAAAAACTAGGCATGGAAATGGCCATATTCTCTTCATAATCAAATGGAGAGGCTACGGAAAAAGATAAAAAATTATCAATTCCAAGGCTTTTTGCCATATAATCAAATGATTTATTTTCTGATAAGGTAGCTGAAGAGAAAATGAATGGTTTCTTTTGCGAAAAGACTTCTTCTCTCATAATATCCTCAACCATACGCGGCATAATGACGAGTGTCCTTTCCCCATCATTCTCTTCAAACCAAGTAATCCCTTTTAAATCCTTTAAGAAAAGAGAAAGGGAATAAGAGATCTGTTCCAAATATTCTTCAACAATTTTTAAATCATACTCATTAATTACATACATTTCACTCTCAAACACAAGCTCTTCTTCAAGTGCACTTATTAAATCAAGCAATTTTTTTCCTTGTTTCATAACCTCTGCCGTTTTTTGAATCGTTCTTTTATCCGATCCCTCAGAAACAGTTGAAGTATTCGTCAAGGCAGAAAAGAACAGCTCATTTTGAATAATCGCTTCATCAATAATATTTAAAGTTTTTTCCCTTACATCATTCTCCATTAATCTTGTTAAAAGTGTTTCAAGCGTTTGTTCAGTCAGTCTATAGGTGAGTGCTTTTTGAGAAGCATATTCAAGCAAATGCCCTTCATCGAATACCACACAAGAACTCTCTGGCAGCAATGGCAGCTGTCCTTCCCGCTTTCTGGATTCCTTCGTCCATATATGCTCCATGTAAAAATCATGCGAGCATATAATGATATCTTTCGCATTTCGATAGTAGTCCCGATTGAGGGTTTGTCCACAACGATGACGCTTTTCACATGTGAAGCAATCTTGAAGTGGATCCCAAGCAATATTTCCCCATTTCTCATCAGGGAGTTCTGGAAATTCCTTTCGGTCACCATATTTTTCAAAAATCTGCATAGAAGAGCCAGTGTGTACGAATTCTGGGAGTCGGTCATAGATAGAGTTATATGCATCCATATCTTCTGTTGCAATCAGCCGGTCGAGCTTATTTAAACATAAATATTGATCTCTTGATTTCGCCAGCCTTACATCAATTGTTAATCCTAGCGCTTTTTCAAGCTTCGCAATGTCTCCTTCTTTTTTCACGAGCTGCTCAATTAATGTTTCATCCGCACAGGCAATAATCGCGGGCTTATTTACATATCTAGCATAAGCAATACAATAGAGTAAATAAACAAGTGTTTTTCCTGTTCCCACACCTGCTTCTGCAAAGATAACCTTCTTTTCTTTAAATGCCTTTTCCACCTGAAAAGCCATAAAAATTTGTTCATCACGTAATTCAAAGCCTGCTTCAGGCAATATATCGTAAAAAACATCACCAATCCATTCACTTAATTTCTCAAAAAACGATTCACTTTTGGACAATGCAAATGGCATTCTGCTTTGCATAGTATCCCTCCGTTCTAGAGTTCGAAGGTTAGAGGTATAACGGTTGGGATAGCTTTCTTTTTCCCAACACTACGAGTTCTCTCCTTCAATCCGCTCTAGGAATTTAATATTTTTATACGATTTCATAAATAAAAGACCAACAATCATTTTAACGTATATTGAGACAGTGTCAAGTAATGTTTCTGGATAGGTAATAAATAGTGAAAGAGCGTGCCTTCTGCCCGCTCTTTCATCATTAGCAATATGTAACTGCTATTATTCGCATGCTTGCAAAGAACAATGCGGAACAGTTTAATATATTATAGACACTATTTCATATGTATAAACAGCAGCCTCTTAACGCAAGACTCTGCTCTAATAAAGAATAGTTATGGCAATTTATAAAAGTGTTCATTTATTTTGAAAAAATTGATCCATTTTTTTATTATAATAGTTTTGGAGCTTTAAAAACAGGAAAGGGAGTAGACTATGTTATTTAAACCTCGAACTAAATCTGAATTATTAATCCTTTAATTCAAATGAATAGAAGTGAATCCCTTCTGGGTCAGTTCCTTCAAACCATTGGATCCAATCTACCCATCAATGTAAAAGTCGTATTTATCAACCCCGAATTCATTTTATATCAAACACCTCTCAATAAACCATTTATATTGCCAACACAAATTAATAGTTATTTGAAAAAACTAAATCTGAACTCCTCTAATTTAAATGAAAAACACAGATGGTTAGCTGACAAAATCATTTTCCACCATATTGAAGACTCTCCTATTAAACTATTGCCTTCTTATAAATACGAGCAGCTGCAAAAAGGAATTACTTGTGACAATTGCACCTCTATTTCGGTTTTCATTAATGGTAAAATATGCATTTGCCAAGAATGCAGGTACGAGGAATCCGTTGAAACTGCAGTGATGAGAAATGTGAAGGAATTCAAACTGCTTTTCCCCGAAAAAAAAGTCACTACTTTGCTTCGTTTCACTTATGTCATATTGGACTTCATCAGTAGTAAGACAACCTTTTTTTCGTGCCCTTCCTCGATTGGGGACTTCATTTGCTGTATGAATGAACTTTCCCCCTTGCTGTTACTCGATTTGGGTCTCCATCAACCACATGAACGACCTCCGGTTAACTTATCCCAAGCGCTTATTTGAAATTTTATGGTGCTTAGCTGAAGTGCGTCATCTTTAAATCTGCAAAAATATTTATAAAATTGATTCATTTTCAATATTATTTGTAGTATCTTTAGAGAGACGAAATACAAACGAACGAGAGGCAGATTTATGTGGAAAAATAAAAATGTATGGATTTTACTTATCGGTGAATTTATTGCTGGTTTAGGACTTTGGCTTGGTATTATTGGAAATCTTGAGTTTATGCAGGAAAAAGTCCCCTCTGATTTTGTCAAATCACTTATTCTGGCGGCAGGATTGCTTGCCGGTATTGCAGTTGGCCCCTGGGCAGGAAAAGTTACTGATCAAATGAACAAAAAAACAGTTATGCTTGTTTCTGGAGCCGTTCGGACAGTAAGTGTAGTTTTTATGCTAATCGCTATTGAAACAGGTTCTGTTTGGTGGATGGTTGTCTTTCTTGTTTTTCTCCAAATCTCCGCTGCCTTCTATTTCCCAGCTTTACAAGCAGCAATCCCACTTGTTGTTGAAGAAAATAACCTTTTACAGCTTAACGGAGTGCACATGAATGTGTCCACTCTTTCACGTGTACTAGGAACTGCGGTTGCCGGCATTTTATTAGTTATTATGCCATTATCTATGCTTTATGTTATGTCTCTAGCAGCATATGCGGGATTATTCGTGATTACATGCTTTCTGAAAATTAATGAGCCAATTACATTACAGAACCATCCAAACAAAGCGTCGGCTGCTAGCACAAGCTTTAAGGATATATTTCCGATTATCAAGGGGCTTCCTATTGTGTTAATGACCTTAGTATTAACGCTTGTCCCACTTTTGTTTATCGGCGGATTTAATTTAATGGTCATAAATATAAGTGAGATTCAAGATAGTTCAGTTATTAAGAGCTGGATTTACGCAACAGAAGGGATTGGCTTCATGCTTGGTGCTTTCCTTGTAAAGCAAATTAGCTTAAGAAGCTCACCGTACACGATTCTGTTTCTGTTTTCATTTGTTATCGGCTTCTCTCAGCTCCTGCTTTATTTTGCAAATGTACCGATATTAACTGTTTTGGCCTTTTTAGTATTCGGCTTTGCTGTTGGCTGCTTCTTCCCAACAGCTGCAACCATTTTTCAAACAAGAGTACCAAAGGAGTTTCACGGCAGATTCTTTTCATTCAAAAATATGCTTGATCGTGTTACCTTCCAGGTCGTACTTTTAATGACAGGGTTCTTGTTAGATACAGTAGGTCTCCAGCATATGGCCATCATTTTTGGTGCGTTATCCCTGTTTATGACAGCCTCCTTCTATCTCAGGTTTAAGCAGCTTAGAACGAACGTAGAGGTGACTAATAAAGTTTCTTAAGTCAAAATAAAAAAATCCCCGTTTGCCAACAAACGGGGATTTTTAATCATTATTTTTCATTCTCTATTTATGTAAGGTTGAGAATGAGTAGGACATGGCTTGATGGAGTTCATTTTGTGCATGTTGAAGCTGTTCGAGAGCTGTGGTTGATAATATATTCGGATCTGCCTTTATTGCTTCGATCGTATCAGTTAAAGATTGGGAGATTTTATTAAAATCAATTCTTGTATCGTACATATAAAGAGCCCTCCTGACCATTTTTGATATAAGTATATGGTATTCATGATCAGGAGAATATATGCCCGTTATTTTGTTCTAGGCGGGCGTTTTCCCCAATACTGATAATAATCTGTACGAATAAATCCATTAAATAGCTTTCGCTTCTTAGTGGCAGGTTTTCCATAGAATTGCTCAAATTGTTCATTCGAAGTAAGGATATAAACAGACCATGTATCCAAAGGAGCCAATGCCGCACCCATTTCCGCATACATTTTTTGAACTGCATCCTTATCTCCTAACCGTTCTCCATATGGCGGATTGCCTACAATTACACCATATTCCTTTGTTGTGGTGAAATCTCTCACCTGCATTTGCTTGAAATGAATTAAATCGCCAAGACCTGCTTCAAATGCATTTTCTTCAGCAATTTTTACCATTCTATGATCGATATCAGTACCTGTAATATCTAATGGCTGATCATAGTTTGCTAAATCTTCTGTCTCCAGCCTTGCTTCTTCCCAAACCTTTTCAGGAATCCAGTGCCAGCCTTCAGAAACAAATTCTCGATTGAAGCCAGGAGCAATGTTTTGGCCAATTAATGCGGCTTCAATCGGAATCGTACCAGAGCCGCAAAACGGATCAACAAACGGCTTGTCTGGTGTCCAATTCGTTAGCATAACAAGAGCTGCAGCAAGTGTCTCTTTTAAAGGCGCTTCCCCTTGTCCCGCACGGTACCCGCGTTTGTGCAGTCCGCTTCCGCTGGCATCGATTGTTAATAGGGCTACATCCTTATGAAGTGCCACTTCGATTTTAAAAAGTGGACCATTTTCATCAAACCAGCCAGATTTCTTATAGTGCTTTCTCATTCTTTCAACAATTGCCTTTTTTACAATTGCCTGGCAATCTGATACACTAAACAACTTGGATTTAACAGATTTCCCTGTAACCGGAAATTCAGCATCTTCAGGCAAAAAGTTTTCCCATGGAAGTGCTTTTGTTTTCTCAAAAAGCTCATCAAAGGTTGTTGCCTTAAACTCTCCAATCTTAATTCTAATTCTGTCAGCTGTCCGCAGCCATAGATTTGAGCGCACAATTGCTGACGCATCCCCCTTATATGAGATTCGTCCATTTTCAACCGCGCATTAGTATCCAAGATCTCGTACTTCCTTTGCTACTAAGGCTTCAAGCCCCATAGCTGATGTTGCAATTAAATCAAACATAATTTCACCCTTATATTAAATTGTTCTCATCCCAGTTTTGCAATAATGCTAGTAGCTGATGTTTCGGGAGTGGTTTTGTTATGTAATATCCTTGAATATAGTCACACTTTTCTTTTTTCAATAGTTCGTATTGTTTCTTATTTTCTACCCCTTCAGCAACGACCTTTAAATTCAAGCGATTAGCCATCATAATGATCGCTTCAACAATCGAACTATCCTCTTTATACATGGCTATTCCTTTAATAAAGCTTTGATCAATTTTCAATGTATCGAGAGGAAAGCGTCTTAAGTAGCTTAATGAGGAATAGCCAGTCCCAAAATCATCTATTGATAATTTTATACCAAGCTGCTTTAGTTTAACAAGTTTATCTACTGTTTCTAGTGCATTTGGCATGATCATGCTTTCTGTTAGCTCTAATACAATATGTCGTGTGCTAACATTTGTCTTTTGGAAAATCTCATTTAATGATTTAATAAATCCATCCTGACTAAAATGGAGGGAAGAAACATTGATATTCATTCTAATTTTTGAGCCGTTTAGATGGATGCTGTTTAGGTCTTCACATGCCTTTTGGATGATCCACTCACTTAATGGAACAATTAGCCCTGTCTCTTCCGCTAGAGGGATAAATTCTGATGGAGGGATATTGCCAAGTGTTTTTTGTTTCCACCTTACAAGTGCTTCCACACCTACTATTTCCATTGTATTTGTATCTACAATTGGATGATAAACAAGATATAATTCGTTACGTTCCAAAGCCTTCCGTAAGTATGTCTCTAATATCATTTGTTTAGTTTCATTCTGATGCATATCCTGATGGTAAAGCTCGTACTGATTTTTCCCGCCAGATTTTGCATCATACATCGCTTTATCTGCATTCTTTAGCAAGGTTTCCGCATCGCTTCCATCAAGTGGATACAGGCTAATACCGATACTTGCTGTGACATACACTTCATACCTATCAAGAAAAAATGATTTGGATAAAGACTCGATGATACGTTCAGCGATATGAATAGCTTCTTTCGGGTGCTTAAAATTTGGCAAAACGATGACAAACTCATCTCCGCCAAGACGGGCTATCATATCTTTATTTTTGAGCAAGCCTTTTAGCCTAGAAGATACTTGTTTTAACAATAAATCCCCATAATTATGTCCTAACGTATCATTCACTTGCTTAAACCGATCCAAATCAAGAAATAGGATGGCCAGCTGCTGCTGATATTTTTCTGCCGTTTGTAATAAACCTTCTAATCGTTTATTCAAACTGTACCTATTCGCAACACCTGTTAATGAATCATAATGTGCTAAAAACCTAAGCTGTTTTTCTGTGGTCTTTTGATCTGAAATATCACTGAATACACCAACATAGTTTGTTACATTTCCACTATCATCTTTAATCACGCTAATCGTCAGCCATTCCGGATAGAGCTCATCGTTTTTACGTTTATTCCAGATTTCACCCTTCCATACGCCCGTTTTATATATTTGCTTCCACATAGTTTGATAAAAAGCTTCATCATGTACACCCGATTGCAGGATATTAGGATTATTACCAATTACTTCTTCCGCATTATAACCTGTGACAATTTCAAATGCGGGATTGACTGATATGATTCTGCCGCGGGCATCGGTAATCATAACTCCTTCACTCGTATTTTCAAAGACTTTCATTGCAATCTTAACGATATTAAGTGAATCTCTTTGTTTTATAAACTCCAACATAATATATTCATCCTTGCTCGCATAACGTTATGAGTCTTTTACGTTTCTTCTATTATCACGTTTGATAAGTCATTCACATCCTCTTATCATATATGTATTTATGCGTAAATACAAGAAAGCTCCCCTTAAAAAAGGAGAGCTTTAATCATGTTTCATAAATTATTCACCAATAACGTTCTGTAAGCCATGTTTTGTTCCTTTGTACTACAAACGGTCATAGACCTCGTACTTAGGTGGTAATCATCTATCTACAGGTTACCATTCGTCACCTGTCCTTCTCCTTGTTCATTTCCTCAGAGAAAGTGCCCCTACCATTATTTGGGTTTCTCGCTCGTGGGGTTTACCTCGTTCCACCCTTTTCATTTCTGAAAAGGCTCCGTCACTGTGGCACTTTCAAGGTAGTCATGCCATATCCAAAGGACTTAGGCATTTTCCCTGCCGTCAGTTCAGCTTAAAGCCAAACTGCCCTAGCTTATGAATTGGCTAGGCACGATCACTACAGGCATCTCAGCTCCGTGCGAGCATGGACTTTCCTCTACAATGTAGCATAATGCTCATTGCAGCGATTACCCGAACGTCATTAATGAGTACAAAAGTTATTATATGCAACTTTCGCTCATATAGCAATGGTATTTAATTTGAAGAAATAGAAAAAAATGTCAATCGTACAATTTGCTGCCAAAAACATGTTTTTCTAAGTTAGATAAACGTTTTAAAATGTCAAAATTTGTCGTACCCGCTGTTTGTGATGCTGTTGGTCGCCTAGAAGCATCATCTAATTGCTTCTTTAATTTCATGTTTTCCTGCTGCAAATCTTCAATTTCCTGATAAAACATTTCGTAATCTTTAATGACTAAATCTAAGAACTTGTCAACATCCTCTGGTTTATAGCCTCGCATGCCTGACTTAAATTCTTTCTCTAAAATATCTTTTGCTGTTAATTTGATTTTATCCGAATGCATAACACTCACCTCAATATACACCAATCAGTATTTATATTTTTTCAAAGATATGCATATTTGTCAATTTTTCTTACTCTTTTAAAAATAGTCTTGTTCTTTCATTTGTTCTTCTTCAACAATTACTTGTAAATCATAAAAATTAATTAAGCGAATATCATAATTGTTCTTTTCTTGCTGTCTTTTTGCAGTCTCAAATAGGTACTTTGGGCTTCCTTCTTTTTCTGTATCATAAAACAGCAGAAGGACATCACTTTTTTCGACAAAGAATCGATTTTTTAAGCGAAATTGCCAAGAATTTTCATAGGGCTTTCTTGAAACAGAGTCAATAAAGTCCGCTTGGGCTAAAATCGATTCATACCATTCCTTGTTCTGTTCTTTCCAAGTCTCCTCCTGGTTCAGAAAAGGAGTAATTACCCCTAGCTGCAGGTCAGGATATTCTTCTAATTGCAGTTCAAAGACAACCTCAGCAGCCCATAATTCCGTACCAAGCTGGCCGCTAATAATCACCCACTCCAGCCCTTCCTCCAGTAAAGAAATAAGCTGATTTCTTATTGCTTTCTTGATAAATGCAACTGCAGGATCATCATCCTTAAAGATTCCAATTTCAAAAGGTTTGTAACCTGAAATGATCGCAATCTTTGCCAATTTTCGTAAGCCCCTCTATGTATGCTCTAATACTTGAAATTTTGCCTTAAAAGGGAATGAGAGTCAATTATTATTTTTATTAGGAAAATTAGCATTTATTATTATATTATATAAGGAAACAAGGGCTCTATGCCCTTGTTCCAAACGAAACCGCATCTCTTTCGCAAACCTACCTATCTACCAAAAAAGCCCGGTCTTGGTACACCGAAGCCTCCTGCTGCTGGGCCACCGAAGCCTCCTGGGCCAGGCCCGCCAAAGCCACCAGGAACTGGACCTGGTGATGCAACAAACTGCTGATTCGTTACTTGATTCACAGTTGATTGCGTTTGTGGGAAATAATGTTGGTGCTGGAAGTTAATGTGGTTTACATTCGTTGTATGTGTTGGATGAATATGTGGAACCACATTGTTTTGGAACGTATGGTTTACACAACATTTTGTTGGATGAACAATTGCTGGCAATACATTAGTAGGTCTTGGTCCGCAATACATTTAAAGATCCCCTTTCTACATAGTTTACTTACATTAACAGCCTATGTTAAAAGGGTTAATCTTGTACTAATGAAAAAGTCTAATTTATACCCAATTTAAAAATGAATTTAAAACATGCTATAAAAACTATCTCTAAAATTACTAAAAAGTATAGCTGTAAAGATAATAACGATAAAAAATATGAACAAGATTGTCTTATACATGCCAGTCAGCCTCACATAAATTATTCCTGCCTAAATACACCACACAATTATACATTTTACAGTTTTCAATATGGACAAACAACTAGGAAATAGTGGGTTTTTAAAATAATTTGATAGTTGCTCAAAATGAACGATATAATCTCTTGTTAAGCCTCTCTAATCTTTTCATGATTTCTTGATGACTAATTGTTAGTTTCCTATTGTTAACACTTTGCAATTTTTGAGAAATTGCTTCTGCATTTCTAGTAAAATGAATCGCCTTTTGCAGATTTTTTTCTCGATGCTCATATATCTTTGCTATTTCAATACATGCCTCTAGCCTTATCACGTCTTCATTTCCTTGATCCACAACGTCTTCCCATATGTGTAGTGCATCCATCCATTTTTTTTCTTTCTTGTATTCAAATGCAAGTGCATGCTTGGCTGCAGCCGTTTCACTGTTAGTGGTGTTTGCCAAACGAGAAAATGATTCTTTCGCTCCTTCTGCTTCTCCTACGTGAGAAAACCATCTTCCTATTTCATACATTTCCTTAGCTGTTTGTTTTTGATCAAGGCCAAGAATTTGAAATGACAGATGTGTATATAGGCTGATGAGCGATAAAATATCTATTTCATTGTGCTTTAATATCCCTAGCATTCCTTGTGGATCTTTCCTTTCCACAAAGTCAAAATAGATCATCGGTGCTAAAAAGCCTGGAAGATCATCCTTTCGTTCAATTCCTAGCACTTCCTTCTCTACAATAGACAACTTCATTCGTTCTAATTTATGCTTCCACATTCTTCTTGATGCATGGTATAAATCAAAGTGTCCAAACGATGGGAGTTTAGGCACATGTTCTCGTATTAATGTATGCTGGGTTTTTACCTGTGGCCAATCAAAGGACTTCCCATTATACGTAGCCATCGTTGTATAGTCCGCACTTTCAAGAAAACTTTGATATAAAGGGACCTCTGCTCCAGGAGAGGGAAGGATATGTTGTTTTAAATGAATTTCATCTCCTGACAATCTAGCATGGCCAAGAATAAAGATTGAATTTCCCACACCTCCGCCTAAACCTGTTGTTTCTGTATCAAAGAAAACGAAGCTTTCAGGTTTAATGCCTGCAGCTGAAAGCGGATGTTTCATCCCGCTTTCATTCCAAGCATTCACTGCAATTGAGAATTGGGAAAATGTATAGATTCCATGTTGTTGGTCAATTGGAAACCTTCGTTCTCTAATTAGGCAATAGCTTCCATCAAAAAAATAAGGAGTCACGCCTTCGTTTTCCCATACTTCTATAAAGGGAATTTCACTTTCGATGGATTGACATGTTGTGAGGACACTTTTTGTGCTCACTTCGTGTGACAGATGTGATTTTAGCCTGTTCAGCTTCTTTTTAATTGACATGTATCTCACCATTCATAAACGTTTCAAATACTTTCAGAACATCAGCCTTTGCTGTTTGTGAAGAGGAATCAATGCCAATGCATGAAGGACATCCATGGGCACATTGACATTTCTTCACTAGATCACTAGCCTCTTTCAAAACAAGCTGGAATCCATCAAATATTTTTTCACTCAATCCGACTCCTCCTGGGTAGCGATCATAGAAGAAAATAGTTGGTTTTTCATTATGAGCTGCTTTCACTTGAGGAACAACATGAATATCTTGTGGATCACACATGACAAATAAAGGAGCAATTGATTTAAGCGCATGTGATGTACCTATTAGCCCTTGCTCTAATCTTTCTTGATTAAATTGCCCGATATCTTTATGTAAAGAAATCCAAGCAGCACTTGTGTGCAGTTCCTCTTCTGGGAGCGAGATCGGTCCAGAACCTATATTTTCATGTGTTTCAAATTTAATTTTCTTAAAAATTGTTGCCATTGCTGTGATACTTACATCCCCATAACCGATTTCGCCTGATGAGATGAATTGCTGCTTATCCTGTTCTAGAACTTTTAGCTGCACGGCAAGATTAGCATCTGTGAAATAATCAACATCCACTTCTCTTACAAATGCCTTCTTTTCCTCCCAATCAAGCAGTTCTACTTGAAACTGTCTGCCTTGATGCAAATAAACGGCTTCCTCATGTAATAAAGTCATTGCGGAAAAACGATCCATTTCACCAATAACCTTAACATTCGCTACATCAGTTTGATCAATAATGACAACATTTTCTTGGGAGGCAGAACGAAGGCTTATATTGTGAGCTGGAAATGAGTCATTCATCCAGTAATATTTATCGCCATTTTGATAAAGAACCCGCTCCTCTGCCAAGTACTCAAGCACTTCTTCTGTTTCAAAGGAACCGAACTGCTCACCTGCCTTGAATGGAAGCTCGTAAGCTGCACACTTCATATGGTCAATTAATATGATCAAATTATCTGGATTAATTCTTGCCGTTTCCGGACTGCGCTTGAAAAAATAATCAGGGTTTTGAATAATAAATTGATCAAGAGGACTGCTTGATGCGACCATAATCACAAGGGATTCACTATGCCTTCTTCCTGCCCGTCCAGCCTGCTGCCATGCGCTTGCAATCGTTCCAGGATATCCTGTCATAATACAAACCTGCAGCTGCCCAATATCAACACCTAATTCAAGTGCATTGGTACTTACTACTCCAAATATCTCGCCTGAACGGAGGCCTTTTTCGATCTCACGCCTTTCCGTTGGCAAATAGCCTCCACGATACCCGCGTATAGCTTTTGGCCCCAATTTATGCTTGATAAGCTCTTGCAGATAAGTGACTAATATCTCCACCCGCACACGGCTTCTTGCAAAAACAATCGTCTGAACCTTATTTTTCAATAGTTCACTTGCAAGTTTTCTTACTTCTAGTGTAGCACTTCTTCTAATATTTAACGGATGATTAACAATCGGAGGATTGTAAAAGACAAAATGTTTCCTCCCACTTGGTGCTCCATTATTATCAATAAGAGAAATACGTTTTTCTGTGAGACTTTCTGCTAACTCAAGCGGATTGGCAATCGTCGCAGATGTACAAATAAAGGTAGGATTACTTCCATAAAACCTGCAAATTCTTTGTAAACGTCTGATCACATTTGCTACATGGCTTCCAAAAACACCTCTGTATATATGGAGTTCATCAATCACAACATATTTCAGATTTTCGAATAGCGAGACCCATTTCGTATGATGAGGTAAAATAGCCGAATGGAGCATATCCGGATTTGTAATTACAACATGTCCCGCTTTTCGTACCTTTTGACGAATATTCGAAGGGGTATCTCCATCATATGTATAGCTGTTAATTGGCAGGCCTGCCTCTTCGATAATTTCATTAATTTCACTCTTTTGATCCTGTGCTAAGGCTTTTGTCGGAAACATGTATAATGCCCTAGAATTTGCATCATTTATGATCGTCTGCAAAACTGGCAGGTTATAGCATAATGTTTTCCCTGAAGCAGTCGGAGTAACAGCCACAATACTTTTTCCTTGAATGGCTTCTTCATAAGCAGATTTCTGATGGGTGTAAAGTCTTGTAATTCCCCGTTTCTGTAATGCTTCCTTAAGAGCTGGGTGTATGTCTAAAGGCAGCTCATCCGTACTAGCTTCCTTTTCTTCAATTGTTTGCCAATGAACAATGTTTTCTTTAAATGATTCAGCTACTTTTAAATGATTCATTATTTCATTAAGATCTTTTCGCACTTTCATTTCATTCACCTCATACCTATCATTCTAGCGAATAAGCGTTCGTTAAAAAAGAGATTCCTTGTATTTTTTTCTTATTTCCATTGCCAAATTTACCCTTTCATTAAATCCTTTCATATAACGTTCAAATTTTTGTCATGAATACGCTTTTTTCAAATGTTTTTTTTGTTACAATATTGGTAATAATGGCTTTTACCAGTAGAGGTGAAAATATGGAAACAATCGAAATTAAAAAAATGCTTTCTCAATTTACCCTTTTCCGCGGGCTTAGTGATAAAGAGATGGACAAAATAGTCGGTATTTCAATCTCAAGAGAATGGAAGAAAGGAAGCCACGTCTTTATGCAGGACGATCCGCTTGAAAATGTTTACTTCATTCAAAGCGGCCGGATCAAAATTTATAAAAGTGATATAAACGGAAAAGAGCAGATTGTCACAATTGCCAAAAGCGGGGATATGTTCCCTCATGTCGGCTTCTTCCGTAAAGGGGGATATCCAGCTTTCTCAGAAGTACTCGAAAATGCCAAACTAGTTGTTGTTCCGATTGATCAGTTTGAGAGTGTCTTAATTGAAAACCCTGAATTATGCATTAAAGTATTTAATGTTCTGGGTGAAAAAATTGTGGATTTACAAGAACGATTGGAAGCACAAGTATTAAATAACACGTATGAACAAATAATTAAACTACTCGTACGTTTAGCAAAGCTTCATGGAGAGGTGCTTGAAAATGGTTTATTCCTTTTGAAAGCTGAATTTACAAACAAAGATCTTGCCAATATGATTGGTACGACAAGAGAAACTGTCAGCAGGACGTTAACTAAGTTGAAAAAAGATAAATTAATTGAAACAGATGCCTCTGGCAATATCATTATCGATTCCGAAAAGTTATTAGAAGAGATTATTTAACAAGAACCGTGATTCCTACGGTTCTTTCTTTTTTTCGCCAACTGGAACAATTACCCACCTTTTTTCATAAGATATCATGGCGTAAATACTACAAAGACGGCCTACGCTTTTCTATGAAAGGAGCTATAATTATGAATGAGCGGAATAAAAAAGAAAAAAATGAGCCTTTTGGAGATTTAATGAAATCAATGAATCAATTTTTCCATGAAAAGCCTGTAAGAGGTTTGTTACAAACGATGGATGAATTCTTCAAAAATCCGTTCACTTCTTCTGCATCATCATTTCAGGTAAGTGTAAGCGAAACGGATGATGAGCACGTCATCTCCGCTGAACTTCCAGGTGTGAATAAAGAACAAATCCAACTTGATGTGATTGATAATTATGTCACAATCACTGTCCTTTCCTTAGAATCCATCAAAGAAGAAAACGATCATAAGGAAATCATCAAAAAACAGACTTCAATGAAAAAATCAATTAGAAGTATTCCTCTTCCACAGCCAATCGATGAAAATAAAGTAAAAGCTTCCTATCAAAATGGTTTATTAAAAATACGTATACCTAAGCAAAAAGGAAAAAAAATAATGATTGATAAAATCGAATAAAAAACAAGCAGCGTTTTAGACTGCTTGTTTTTTTGTCTATTTATTTAACCAACCATTAAAATAACCAGATGGAACTAAGAAATAATCCTTTGTAAAACGAACAAATTCTTCCGTATTCACTTCCTTATACATAAAGTGATGATAGTAATCTGAAAGGAACTGCATGCTCACTTCCTTTACATCATCCCCTTTTAATCGATACTTTACCTTCATCATTTTTAACAATTCGACTGTAGGCTGCCCATACATGTAGCCGGTATGCTTCAATTCATGGACTGGAACGTTAGAATATTGTCTGCCCAGACCAGCTTCTTTAATCAAATCCATCCGGTGTTTAGGAATAGCAAACGCCTGTTCCTCCCTCTGATTTTCCGCAGCATAAAAATACATAGATGTCGCAAATTCTGTTATCCCTTCGTCAATCCAGCCCTCATTATATTGATCATTCGCCACGACCCCATAGAAATATTGATGGGCAATTTCATGGACTATCGAGGTACGGTAAAAATTCATATCTTGAATATACGGATTGATCGTTACAACTCCAGGGTATTCCATAAAAGGTCCGTTATCAAGGATGATATCCAATTGTTTATGAGGGTAAGCACCAATTTTTTCTTGATAGAATGAAAGTGCACCTTTAGCAAGTGCTAATGAATCATCGATTTTCTTGTCATGATCGCTTTTTGTAAACAAGCGGATCTTCACTCCATCATTTGCAGTCGTTTCATGGATATCCATATCCTTTGTAACAGCAATGAAAAAGTCCCTTACCTTTTTCATTTTTACAGTTCCCTTATTTACTCCAGGTTTAGGGTCCTTTTCCGCGGAGGAAATTAATGTATAGCCTTCTGGAAGCTTATATTCTACCCTATAATTGGCAAAGTCAACATGATAGGTCTCTACACCATCAGAATAATCCTCTTTGTTCCACTTGCCATTCTGATAAGTTGCAAGCATTGGATACCATTGAGCTAAGTAATAATTATCTTTTTCTTTGGAAAAGCGAACTCCCTGTTCTGGAGGGGTAAACTCATATTCAACCTTTACCGTATGTTTCCTTTTTTCTTTCATATTGTTAGGGAGGACTATCTTTAGTGTATCCTTTTCCAAGCTGTAATCAGCCTTTTCCCCATTTACTTCAATCTCCTTCATTTTCACTTTGGCACTGCCTTTAACTGATTCAAAAGCATGCCCCTCTTTAAATACATTAGGAATAAAATAAAATACGAGCTCATCCCAATCATCATCCGATTTGTTCTTCACTTGAATGGTTACTGCCGTATCAAATTCCCCATTTTCATCCATTTCAAGCTGCATTTCGTACGCAGCTTTACTAAAATTCTTCACACCCACATCAGAATCTTTCGTTAAATAAACATATGTGCCTGCCCCAATAAAGACGATAATCAATGAAAGGAATGCTAATTTTTCCCCGCTCGGTGACCAAAATTTACTTTTTTCGCCAAACTGTTTTCTAACAGGCTTCATACGTGGTACTTGTCCAATTTTTATCCAAGGTGTCCTAGCATAATTCGATTGAAATCGATTCTTCAAACCATTTGCAAGCAGACTAAATGAAATAGTCGTAAATAATAACACGATTAATGGAACAATGAGAATATGAGTATTCCCATATATATTTAATCTTGCCTGACCAACTAAGCCTGATAACTCCTTCGTTACTGAAAGGTAAATAAGTGGGTCAAAACGCACGAGCGTTCCTCCAACAAATATATTTACCAAAGCAAGCTGACCCATAATAGTAATGACATAGACAATTTCAAGAATAAACATAACTAAAATGGTTTCTTTCAATTGCGGAAAAATATGCTTCCAAATGAGTCTGTTCCTACTTGCTCCTAACGCTCTTGCTGCCTCTATATAAACGGATTTATTTAGTTCAGCTGTTTTCAGCCTAACAGAAGAAACAATACTCGGTATACTTATTATGGATGCAATAAGAATAAAATAGCCTAGCAGTGTATTCGTTTCTAGCTGACTATTAAAATTGATCGGTCTCATAAAAAAGTAAAGAATCAAAAATAAAGGCACGTAGCTCCATGCATTTTCAAAGGCAATCATCCAGCTAGGTGTCCTTTTCCATTGCCCTATATATAAACCAAGTACCGTACCGACCAGCATTTTTATCAATGTGATTGCTAATGCAATAAACACCGTATAACGAATGCCATGAAAAATCATTGACAGTAAGTCGTACCCCCATTTATCGGTTCCTAATGGATAGTCCTTTGATTCAAACGGCTCCATTGGGGGTGATATAACTTTTCCATCCGTATACTGTGTTTCTAGTGTTTCTGTCAACGAATGCGACGCCATCATCGGTCCAAATACACATAGAAAAAGTAAGAGCGAAACACAGAATATTCCTATGTATAGTGAGAAGTTAATTTTTAATAGTTTATTCATAAATAAATCCTCGTTTGAATAGATAGAATACTAATCTTACTGATACATAGACAATCGCTGATATTAACAGCATGGCAAACAGCCCAATCGCAATCGGCTGAATCTCATTGCTTTGAAAAATAAACTTTGTAATGCCTGAAACATTTAATATGTATTCAATGATAAAAAGGTTTCCAATCGCTAGAGAAATGACCTTTACTAATTCAGCTGTAATGAAAGGTTCAATATTTTTATATACATGCTGGAAATTTATATAATTTAAACTCATCCCTTTTGCGACAGCTGTTTTAATATAATCTTCGCTGCTCGTTTGAAAATACTTAACAGCAATTAATTTAAATAAATAGAGCGTTGGTGCGATTGCAACGAGTAGTGTTGGAAACCAAGTATTTAATGCACCCGCATCTGGTCTTAGCGAGATTACTCTTATTCCTGTCCATCTATAAATTTTCACAGCAAGAATCATTGACATAATTATGATAATAAAATCGGGTATGGCAGCCAAGATATTAATAAAAAAGTTGAATATTTTAGTTAACCGGAAACGACTAAGGAAAATGCCAAATAGCAAACTGATGATTATGCTTGCATTTACTCCGATAAGCATAACTTTTAAACTCGTTAAAAAGTTGTCTCCTATGTCTTGTTCGATTTCCCTAACCTGTGTGCCCAATTGGTATGAGCCGAGACTTCCTTTACTTACTTCACTTATAAATGATCCATATATTTTAGGTAGTTGTTCAAAGTTCCATTCCAGCTTGTTCTCAGCCGAATTCACTTCTATGATCATCGGCAGTGCAGCTAATGAAAGTATTAAGAGGAAGATAATAATAAATTGCTGTATGATTCTTAACACATCCACTCCTCCTTTCTTATCAAAATCTATTTTTTCACTTTACGTTAGCAATTGTCAATAAAATTATGTGAATTCATATAATTCTACAAATGAAAAAAATGGCCATACAGCCATTTTTCTTCCTACACTTTTATTATTCCCCCTAACCCCTTTACCATTGAAGAGACCTGACTCACAGCATTCATCATCGAACCAGCTGTATCAACCATTTTATTAATATCTAGCGTTCCATCCTGACCTTTAAAGGAGTTCATAATCGATTTAACTCCTGAAGGCTGTTTCGCAATAAATGATTGTTTAGGATAAGGATTCATGTATGGATTAACAGAATATTGCTGCTTCGAGTTTGTAAAATTAGAGTCTGGTTCAGGCTCTAACGGGTTTTGAAAAATACTTTGGATATCATTAGGCTGTTTCTGCTGTCCATACGGCTGTATGCCATAATTATGGTAAGGGGCCGCCCCATGGTATGGATTTACCGATGGATGCGAGATCGGATAGGGATTATATCCATGGGGTGGCATTTGATTATATGGTACTGTTTGCTGGGAATAGGAACTTCCCCATTGTTCTGGGAGATTCGGGTAAAAAGCTGACTGTTGCTGACGGTAAAAATGTTGATTGTACATGCTCGGTCCATAGCGATTCATGTTTGAATACGGCTGATGGGCAGGAAATGGAGCTGTATATGCTGAGTGTCCTCTTCGTCCAAACATGGGCAGACTTCCTCCTTAATGTATTATTCATTAATGTAATTTATGTTCATAATGCCCACCATGTGAATAAAAATGAAATTTAAACACTTTGTCAGATTATGAAATAAACTGTCGGAAGTCTAAATTTTTTAAAAATAATGGACAGCTTCAATTTCATGATAGTATATATAAAAAGAAAAAAGCATTTTTATACAAATTTGAGGAGGGAATTATAAATGAATGTTCACGAACTAAACATGAAGTTTCTTCAAATGCGAAATTACAGTCCTGAAAATGTAAATGAATTACTAGATTTTACGAAGAAGGCGTATATTCAAAATGATATTTGTATTAATGTTTATCGGCAGCTAGTTCGTGAGCTCGAAGCTCAAGGAGCAGAAGTTCCTGAAAGCTTCTAATCTATTTCCCAAATGCTCAAAAAAATTAAAGGGAGTCCTTATTTCAAGGACTCCCCTTCTATTTCATGAATGATACTTGTTAGGATAAATTTTGCTGAAGCTACTACATCATTAAATCTTGAACGGCTCGTGTTCGGGAAAAATGCTTGGACCGAAATGGTTTCAATATGTTCAGAGGCAGAATCGATTTGCTGATGATACAAGTTTTTTGGTCCCACATCTTTAATCCATTCATATGCCTGCTTCTTCCATTCATCGTTTACTTCCTTCACTTCATCTGCAAATGGCTTTACTTCTCCGAAAAAGTCTCCGCTCTCGCCTGTTTCTCTAACTTGAATGTATTTCAATGAAAGGGTATCTACGTATGAAAGTAATTTTTGTGTTAATTGTAAAAGCTCTTTATAATCTTTCATTTCTCTTCAACTCCAAAAATAAACGCAGCTTTATATTTCAAGCTGCTGATCATTTCATTGTAATTTAATTAATATCCTAGTTCAAGCTTCATGCTATTTGGACGATGTAATTTACTGGCATTTGCAAGTGCTTCATTTTCTTTTAAGGTGTTTGCTGTCTCATTTTCAAGTGCAGTAAGTTGTTCTTCACATGCAATTATTTTTGCGGTATATTCACTTTGGACATTTTGACGAGCTTTAGATAGACTCGTTTCCAAAATCCCTTCCAGTTCTTCCAATTGGTCAGAAATCTCCGTAAGCATGCTTAACAGTTCTTCTTTTGCAATGATCTTTTTATCCATTGATTTGGCCTCCTTATTAATGCAAAAGTACACAATCTAACCCAAATGTATGTTGTCTTATTACACACTATTCGTCTTGTCTTTTATCAATCCTTCATCACTGACAAAACTAGAAGTGATTCGGCAAATAAAGAAGTATTTTTTAATCACTAACCCGCTTATTCGACAAGATTAAATCAGAATAAAAGTGATGAAAAAAAAGAACACTAACTAAAGGAGGTGTGAAAAATGAAAAAGCAACAAAAACAAAATAAAACACAGCCCAAGAATCTAAACGAAACAAAAACAGGGTACGGCGATAAAAAACTTGAAGGACCTGACCGCCCTTCTACATAAGAGACTTAGCTAGCAGCTTGTGCTATAAATAAAAGAGCTGAAATCAGCACGCGTCGATTTCAGCTCTTTTATTTGTTAGATTTAACCCATTCGCTTAAATAGACCCCTTTTTTTAATTGATCCTGCTTCTTTTCATACCAATCAGTTATTTGTATGGGATGTTTATGATCTACCATCTCTTTTATCCATTTTTTCTTAATTCGTCCAGATCTTGACCAGTCTCTCCGATCATGGCGATGATGCTTCACAATCGGATAAGTACAACGTAAAAATGGAGTTGTTCTTATTTTTTTTTGCGCAAAATATTGTTCATAGTCAAATCTTGAGCCCGTATGCTCTGTACGATATGCAAATTCATAAAATCTAGGGTAAAGCATCTTCTCAAACAAAATATCTGCTAATCTCTTCCCTAAATCAATTCGTTTAGAAACGGACTTAAACCCATTCACACTGGCCCCAAATAATTCACCTTCACATGTTGGAAAAATAACTGAGCTAAAATGAAGCCAATCTTGAAAAAAAAATAAAAATGAACGAAAAACAGTAGATTCATAGACAGGATGCTTTATAACTGGTTTTTGAATCACATTCTGCTCATTTATAATTAATGACGTCATTAATCTGTTTACATGTCGTTCCTCCCAAAACATTTGCCACTCTCTTTCCATAAAAGAAGAAACATGAAAAAATTTTAATAAATGAAACATTGGCCGTTTTATTTTCGTCGAATATTGATAGAGCAGCAATTGTGGAAAAGCATCCTGAAAAATAAGCCAGTTAGCACGCTCGTATGTAAAAAAAAGCTTTTTCCGAAAACCTTTATCTAATGCTCTTAAAAATAAAGTCCCTTCAAGATCACACATGTTCCACCCAGCATTTCGGGATACCATACTGGCAAGAAAGGACCATTTAATTTCCGGATTTTTACTATAATAATGATGATAGGCTTTTGTTCTGGAGATGTTATCCATATTACATCTTTTCGTCTTTTTATTAATTTGGGTAATTAATTCAATTTCCTCCACGGAAAGCTGTTTCAATGTTAGTCCTTTTTGATAAAACATTGTTCACTCAGCCTCTCCTTAAGCATTTAGCTTAACTTTTGCAAACTAATACTTTTTATTCAACCAAATCGAACAAAGTTTTGGTATGATAAGAAATAGCTTGTGAGGTGAGTGTAATGAATTTCAATTATCCTAACGGCAAGAGATATATACCGGAAAAAAAGGAGACAATAAAAATAAAGAAAGAGAAAAAATGGTCCTACAGCAACCGTGGAATGACTTTGGAGGAAGATATTAACATAACAAACGAATATTACTTGGAACAGAACATTGCAGCCATCCATAAAAAACCAACACCTCTTCAAATCGTTCAAGTCGATTACCCTAAAAGAAGTGCAGCAGTCATTAAGGAAGCTTATTTTAAACAAGCTTCTACAACCGACTATAATGGGGTATATAAAGGGAGATATATTGATTTTGAAGCAAAGGAAACACAAAATCCAACATCTTTTCCATTAAAGAATTTTCATGATCACCAGATCAAGCACATGGAAACGATCCTTAAGCAAGATGGTATTTGCTTTGTCCTGCTCAGGTTTTCACTTACTGAAGAAATATTTCTTCTTGAAGCAGATCATTTGCTCACCTTCTGGAAAAGGATGGAAGATGGAGGAAGAAAATCGATTACAAAGGATGAAATTGAAACATTTGGTCATCTGATTCCACTTGGATATCAGCCCAGAATTGACTATATTAAAAAAATCGATTATCTTTATAAACTTAGTTAAACAAATTTAAAAGGAATCATATTTTCTTTACAGTCCAGAAAGGATGAATAGATATGGCAGAGAATTATCAATCAAGAGAGGAGCGCAGAAAACAGCATGCTTCTAAACAAAAGAAAAAAGGCGGAAAACAGCCTTCTAAAGGTATTTTTAAACGAATCTTTTTAATATTAATTGCCCTTGGCATTGCAGGTATGCTAGTTGGTGCCGCTACCTTTGCCTTTATGGTAAAGGATGCACCTAAGCTTGATGAGAAAGCATTAAAGGACCCTATTTCTTCAAAAATTCTCGATATTAATGGAGAGCTAATTACGGAAGTTGGCTTAGAAAATCGAGAATACGTTAATTATGAGGACATTCCTAAACTAGTTGAAGATGCATTTCTCGCTACAGAAGATGTCCGATTCTATAAGCATAACGGTATGGATTTAATCCGCTTAGGCGGTGCAGTACTTGCCAACGTTACCCGTGGTTTTGGATCAGAGGGAGCTAGTACGATTACACAGCAGGTTGTAAAGAACTCCTTCCTTAATAATGAAAAAACGTTAAGCAGAAAAGCACAGGAGGCTTGGCTTGCCTTCCAGCTAGAACGGAAATATACGAAACAGCAAATTTTTGAAATGTATGTCAATAAAATATGGATGTCAGAGAGAAGCCATGGAGTATTGACTGCTTCCCATATTTATTTTGGCAAAGAACTTAACGAATTAGAATTACACGAAGCAGCTTTGCTGGCCGGGATGCCACAAAGCCCAGAAAATTACAACCCATTTAAACATCCAGACCGTGCAGAGAAAAGAAGAAATATTGTTCTTTCATTAATGAATCAGCACGGATTTATTACAAAGGAAGAAATGAAGGCTGCACAAGCCATCCCAGTCGAATCAAGTCTAGTTAAGGAAGAAGATAGAAAAAGAAATGATTCACCATATGATGCCTTTGTTGATGTAGTAATTGAGGAAGTAGAAAGTAAATATCCTGATTTAGATATCTCTTCTGATGGACTAACTATTTATACAACATTAGATACAAAAGCACAGGACTATGTTGAAAAAATGCTAAGTTCGAACGATATTGTTCAATTTCCAAATGATGAATTTCAGGCAGGAATAACCTTACTTGATACGAAAACAGGGGAAATTAGAGCAATTGGCGGTGGCAGAAATCAAGAAGTAAAAAGAGGATTTAATTATGCTACCGATTCAAAACGACAAGCGGGTTCGACATTTAAACCAATTATGGATTACGGTCCAGCAGTTGAATATTTAAAATGGGGTACGTACCATACCCTTGATGATAAACCTACCACCTATTCAAGCGGTCAGCAGATGAATAACTGGGACCGGAAGCATATGGGAAAAATGTCATTACGGGAAGCGCTAGCGCGTTCACGTAATACGGCTGCCCTGCAAACATTACAGGCAGTTGAAAAAGAGGTTGGCTTAGATAAGGCAAAGGAATTCGTTAATAAACTGGGTATTGATATGGATGAAGTCTATGAATCAAGTGCAATTGGTACTGAGGAAGTTTCATCATTAGAAATGGCTGGGGCTTATAGTGCTTTTGGCAACGAAGGCTTCTATACTGAGCCACATTCCATTAAGAAGATTGAAATGCGAGATAAGACAACGATTGATGCGACACCTAAGACTGAAGCTGTTATGCAGGATTATACAGCGTTCATGATCACTGACGTCTTAAAAAGTGTTGTGAAGGATTCCTTCGGAACTGGTAAGCAAGCGAATGTACCTAACCTCCATTTAGCAGGAAAAACAGGTACGACAAACTATTCTTCTAAAGAAAAGAAAGATTGGCAAATCCAAAGCGGCGGTGTTCCTGATATTTGGTTTGCTGGCTATACGACAAACTATACAGCAGCCATATGGACTGGATATCCAAACATGAAAAGTTCGATTGCTCCTAAGGATCAAAAGATAGCCCAAGCATTGTTCAAAAATTTAATGGCATATGTTTCAAAGGATGTTGATACACCAGACTTTAAAATGCCAAATAGTGTTGAAAAGGTAGCAATTGAAAAAGGAACCATGCCTGCTAAGCTTGCAAGTGAGTTTACACCTAAAGATCAGATCATTTACGAATATGCAGTAAAAGGCCAGGCACCTAAGGAGGTTTCTGACAAATTCGAAAAGCTTGATGCACCTGTAAATGTTAACGGATCTTATGATCAGCTAACAAATGAAATTGCATTAACTTGGGAATATCCTGAGGAAGCAGAAGATGTACAATATGAAGTCTCGGTTGCACTAAATGATGGAACAGAGCAGCCACTACAGGTTGTATCAGAAAAAGGCATAAAAATTGCCAATCCTGTACCTGGAGGCATCTATCAATTTAAGGTAGTTGCCATTCGAGGTGAAATGCGCAGTGATCCAGCTGCTGTAAAAGTTGAAATACCTATTCCAGAATCTGAAATTGATGATGGATTTGGAGACGGTGATCCAATGGATGACTTTGAAGAAGAAGAAGAGATAGAAGATGGAACATCTGGAAACAACGGAAACGGCAATAATGGAAATGGCGATGGTTCGGGTTCTGGCTGGGGTAACGGTAACGGAAATAACAACGGGACCGAAAATGGCCAAGGCGGCGGAAACACCTCAGGCGGAGACGATACAAACAATGGATCAACCAATCCAGATGGGACTCAAGGATCAGGCGGACAATAAGAATATGAAATATAAAAAAAAGCGTCCTAAGCTATTGCTTAGACGCTTTTTTGATAGCCATATGTTTTACATACTGCTTTTCCATTTCAATCAAAAGCTCATTTAATTGTATAAAAGAATGATAAAGAGCTGGCCGCTGAATAATAAAGCCGATTCTCTCCTCTAAATTTACAGGCTGAACTTTTAATGATTTACTTGATAATGGCATACCAAAATGAACGGGCTGACCATTTGCCCAATAAACAAACTGCAAAAATAAACCTATCCCTTTTTTCATAGGTACGATTGCATCCTTATAATTTCTTTTGGTAAAGATTTGCTCAAGTTTATTTTTTTCAGTATCCCACTCACTTTTTATTAAAGGAATGGAATTCTCATGTGACTGCCAGGGCTTAAGTGCCTCAATATTTGCATAAAAGGCTGCTTCATACAGAAAAGGAATGTTCAGTACCATATTTTGTAATTGACTTTTCTCAACAGTCATTCTTTCATTAGCAGAAAAAAAGAAAGGATTATTCAATTCATTCGGAATGGATAAAATTAATTGCTCACTCATTATGCACCCTTCTCCTTCATGCGCTTTTTCCCTTCTCTGCAAAGTTCGAGCAATGGACATACAGAACATTGGGGATTTTGCGCCTTGCAATGATACCTTCCAAAAAATATCATTCGATGATGCGTAACAGACCATTCGTCCATGGGTACTTTTCTCATCAATGTCTTTTCTACTTCTAATACGGAGTCCTTCCATCTGCAAAAGGCTAATCTTTTGCTTACTCGCTCTACATGTGTGTCAACCGCAATTGCTGGAATGCCGTACGCAACTGAGACAACAACATTTGCCGTTTTCCGTCCGACTCCAGGAAGCTTTGTTAATTCATCCCGATCATGCGGAACAATGCCACCATATTCATCCAGTAGCATCCGGCATAATTTTTGAATGTTCTTTGCTTTATTCCGATACAATCCGATTGAACGAATATCCCCTTGCAGCTCTTCTAAAGAAACATTTAAATAGTCTTCAGGTGTTTTATATTTTTGAAATAGGTTTTTTGTTACTTTATTTACTAAAACATCCGTGCATTGAGCTGACAAAGCCACTGCAATGACTAGTTCAAAAGGATTGGAATGTGTTAATTCACAATGTGCATGGGGAAACATTTCCCCCATTTGATCAAGACAATATCTTATTTGAGTTTTATTTAACATGTATCCCACCACTTACTTCTTCTAATTATTGCTCAAGCCAATTATAAAACGGAACAGATTTTAATGTTGGATTGGCATCCTCATTTTGTTTGTTTCGCTGCGGAGTTTGACTTTGTCTGAATTTTTTTCCGTAGCTCTTGGCTTGTTCAATGGTTTTAATTCCATTCTTTTTCCATTCAAATAAAATTCGGTCAATATAACGAAAGTTTAGCTTGCCGGAAATAACCGATTCCCTTAACGCAGCTTTTATAATATGCGGGTCATGATGATCATCATCCATCCACATAGCAAGTGTTTCACATTCGAATGGAGATAAAGGGCGCCCGAATTCTTGTTCAAAGCAAGTATACAAATCCGTTTCATTTTTTTGATTAGCTATCACAGCTTCCTGTTTACCTCTTAGCAAAAAGCAATCAATTAATTTTCCCCATAACGGTTCTACATCATATCTTTCATATCGAACATCGTCTCCTGAATAACTTTCTTTTATTTCAATAAATCCTTTTTGAACTAATTTTCGGAGAATTCCAGTACATTCTGAAACGGATATAGTCATGCGGGAAGACAATTCAAAAGGAGTAGGAAATTCATTTCCATTTTCAATAAAGGAGATAACTTGCAGTAAAAGCACTAGCTCATTTTCATCTAAATTCATCTCTTTATAATGAGTGAGTAAAACTCCAGGGATCGTTACATTTCCTTCCTGGATCCACTTTAATAAACTTGTTTTTGACATTCTAGACACCTCTTCATAAGTATAGCATGAACACCCCTAGCTAGTAAGGAGAATATGAAAGGCAATCATTCCTATTAATCGCTACTTGACATTAAAGAGTTTCTTCACTTTAATAGAAAAAATCCGCAAAAAGCGGATTTTCCCTTAAATAATTATGGATATAAACGATTTAATAGACGCGGGAATGGGATCGTTTCACGAACATGTTCAACCCCACTAATCCAGGCAACCGTTCTTTCCAGTCCAAGTCCAAACCCAGAATGTGGTACAGATCCATATTGACGCAATTCTAAATACCATTTATAAGCGTCCATTTCTAAATTATGCTCTTCAAGACGCTTCTTCATTAAGTCATAGTCATGAATACGCTCAGAGCCGCCAATGATTTCTCCATACCCCTCAGGAGCGATCAAATCTGCACATAGAACAACATCATCACGCTCAGGATGAGGCTGCATGTAGAATGGCTTTATTGCTTTCGGATAATGAGTAATAAACACTGGTTTATCGTAGCTCTCAGCAATAGCTGTTTCATGTGGCGCACCAAAATCATCGCCCCACTTAATATCATCAAAGCCTTTTTTATTTAAGAATTTGATTGCATCATCGTAAGAAATACGCGGGAACGGTGCTTTAATGTTTTCAAGCTTTGATGTATCACGGCCAAGCGTTTTTAATTCTAGGCTGCAGTTTTTCAAAACAGATTGTACGATAAATGATACATATTCTTCTTGAACCTTTAAGCTATCCTCATGCTCATAGAATGCCATTTCAGGCTCTATCATCCAGAACTCAATTAAGTGTCGGCGTGTCTTTGACTTTTCCGCACGGAAGGTTGGCCCGAAAGAGAATACTTTTCCAAGCGCCATTGCAGCTGCTTCCATATATAATTGTCCACTTTGTGAAAGATACGCATCTTCATCAAAATATTTTGTTGCAAATAATTCAGATGTTCCTTCTGGTGCACTTCCAGTTAATATCGGCGGGTCCACCTTCACGAATCCTTGCTCATTATAAAATTCATACGTAGCACGAATAATTTCGTTACGAATTTTCATCACCGCATGCTGACGGCGTGAACGAAGCCATAAATGACGATTATCCATTAAAAACTCTGTTCCATGTTCCTTTGGAGTAATTGGATAATCTACAGCTCTTGAGATGACTTCAATATTCGTTACAAGCAATTCATAGCCAATTGGAGAACGCTCATCCTTTTGTACTTTTCCAGTAACATAAACGGATGACTCTTGTGTTACTGATTTTGCTTCTTGGAATACTTCTTCAGGTACATCTGTTTTTACGATAACCCCTTGAATAAAGCCTGTTCCATCACGAAGCTGAAGGAATGCAATCTTTCCGCTTGAGCGTTTATTAGCAATCCAAGCCCCAATCTTCACTTCTTGATCTTCATATTTGTAAACTTCAGATATCGTTGTTTTAACCACTGTGTTCCCTCCAAAAACTAGTAAATCTCGACTTATGTATCCTTTTTATTATACCTTCCGACATTGTGACAAGCAACTAAGAAAAGCGGAGGCGACTGGTTCAGCCCCGACAAGCATAAGACAAGCTGGCTAGAAGGTTGTTTTTTAACCTTCTAGCCAGCTTGGCTTATGACCTCGAGGGGCTAGGAGCCGCAGCTAGACAAATGAAAAGCGGAGGCGACTGTTCAGCCCCGACTTAAACTTATTCGCCAATATGGTATGTTTATTCGCCGTTATTCGCATATATTGGCCGTAGCAGCCGATATATGCGCCGTGCTATTCAATTTATTCGCCAAAATACCATACATATTCGCCAATGCCCTATAATGATAAAAGCGGCAGCCTAATTCGGCTGCCAGCTCACAAATTATTTCAGTTTGCTTTCAACAAATTCATGCATCCGACGAACAGCCTCTTCTAATAATTCAAGTGATGTTGCATAGGATAGACGAATATTATTTGGTGCACCAAAACCGGAGCCAGGAATCACTGCAACCATCGCTTCTTCTAATAAAGCTTGGGAGAAATCATCTACATTTGCAAAGCCTGTTAATTCGCATGCCTTGCTTACATTTGGAAATAGATAAAAGGCTCCCTGCGGCTTTAAGCATGTAAAACCAGGAATGGCAATTAATTTTTCATAAATGGTATTAAGTCTATGCTCAAACGCTTCACGCATTTCTTGAAGCATTTTCTGTGATCCAGCGTAAGCTGCAATAGATCCGTATTGTGCTGTTGTTGTTGGGTTGGATGTACTATGGCTTGCAAGATTTGTCATCGCTTTAATAAGCTCCTTATTTCCTGCAGCATAGCCAATTCTCCAGCCAGTCATTGAGTGTGATTTCGATACACCATTAATGATTATCGTTTGTTCCTTTAATTCTGGTGAAAGCCCAGCAATAGAGACGTGCCTATTATTGCCGTATACTAATTTTTCATAAATCTCATCCGAAATAATTAAAACTTCATGCTTCAGACAAACTTCACCAATTGCTTCTAGCTCAGATTGTGAATAGAGCATTCCTGTTGGGTTGCTCGGTGAGTTAATAATGACTGCCTTTGTTTTCTTAGATATTGCCGACGTTAATTGCTCTGGAGTAATTTTATAATCATTTTCTTCTTTTCCTTCAATGTAAACAGGAAGTCCGCCCGCTAGCTTTACTTGTTCAGGATAGCTGACCCAATAAGGAGTTGGAATAATGACTTCATCCCCCTCATTAAGGAAGGCTTGGAATAATGTATACAATGCATGCTTAGCACCGTTCGTAACGATAATTTCACTTGGATCATAAGTAATTCCTTGATCTTGAGCAAATTTATTTACGATTTCCTTTTTTAAAGCCGGAAGTCCAGCAGAAGGAGTATATTTCGTATGCCCTTCATTCATTGATTGTATCGCCGCATCAATTATATGCTGTGGGGTATTAAAATCTGGTTCCCCCGCGCCTAAACCAATGACATCAAAACCTTGTGCTTTCAATTCTTTCGCCTTCGCAGTAATTGCCAATGTTGAAGAAGGGGTTAATGTTTTCACTCGTTGTGCTAATTGGATCTCCATTTTCTTCCTCCATCTATAAGTTTTCAATTTTTTTCAGCCATTCACCTGTTTCAAAGTTAACATAATAATAATTGATTAAATCACCTTCGGAACGGTAGTAAATTTCCCATAAGGGAATATTTTTTTCTATCCCTAAGCGTACAGAAACTATTTCTTTCGGATTTTTTTCCTCACGAAGTTTACTTACCGCTTCTTTTTCAGAAACACCGTCTGACTGCTTCCGAACAATGATTCTTCCTTCTTTTTCAGGAATCCATACATAAATGTTTGTACCTTTAGCATTTTTACCTTTTACAACATAATAAGTTTCTTGTCCGTTGTATAAATAAAAATCTTCTGCCTTCGTAAGTTCCGTTTCCTCCATCGCTGTTTGAACGGCTTTTTCCTCAGCTGTTTTCACAGGCTTTAATGCTTTTTGATAAATAATTGTTCCAGAAACCAAAACAATGAGAATTATGAATATACTTATAATAATTATTTTTTTCACGAATGTCACTCTTCTTATGTACGATAAATTGAAAATACAGCTTTATTTTGATCTTCTTTGTCAAGTGCTAACCCAAACATTAAATCCTTTTCTTTTAATGTACGATTTAACACATCAACCACCTTATAAAGATCTGGGCTTAACTGAATTTTAACTGTCGAAATGACTTCAATTTTACTTTCCATACTGGAAATCCTCCTCATAGGCAACAAAATTTGTAACTTATATGTTTGATTCATACGGATAAACTATATGTACGTAACTGTTCAAACCTTTAAATTAGTATAACAGCTAAATGATTTGCATTAAATATCAACTTTAAATTTCTTCTAATCCACTTACGTCTTTTGGCTGCGCTAGAATTAGCGCAGCATTTTTTTAAATCCACTCTTTAATCAATGGAATAATTTCATTTATCCCACTTTTTTCAACTGGTACTTCCGGTATCGATTGTAAAAATGCTTTCCCATATTTGGTAGTCACTAGCCTGCGGTCAAAAATAAAAATGAGCCCTCGGTCATTTTTCGTTCGAATTAATCTGCCGAAGCCTTGTTTAAAACGGATAATCGCTTCTGGCAATGAATAATCAGAGAAAGGGTTACCGCCGCTTTGTTTAATTTGGTCGCACTTCGCATCTGTTAACGGTTCATCCGGAGGTGAGAAAGGCAAGCGAACAATAATTAAACAAGTTAAATCCTCGCCAGGTATATCTACACCTTCCCAGAAGCTGCTCGTTCCTAATAGGATTGCTTTATCAAACTTTTGAAAATTCCTTGTTAATCTTGACCTGCTTCCACTTGAAATTCCTTGGGCAATAATTGCATAGTCATTTAGAAATCCTGATTCCTTTATGAGTTCATACGTTTTTCTAAGCATTTCATGAGAGGTAAATAAAATAAGCATTCGCCCTTTTGTTACTTCTGCAATGGAAATAATATGTTCCGTAATCGATGCAACATATTCTTCCAGCGGAACGGCATTTACCTCAGGTAGATCATCAGGAATAATAAGCTTTACTTGTTCCTTATAGTTAAATGGTGATTGAATTTGCTGTACTGAACAATCTGATGCCGTTAATCCAAGCTCTGTTAACATATAATTAAACGAATTTTTCACTGATAAAGTTGCAGAAGTTATGATTGCACACTTCTTTTTTTCAAAGAATTGCTCTTTTAAATAATTCTCAACAGTAACTGGCTGTGCGTACACTGTTGTTGCATTTTGCATGGCACGCTCGTCCATTTCAATCCATGATACAAATTGCTCAGAAGGGTGTAAAAAGATATTTTTGACAACGAAAGAGAGGTCCTTTAATTCTTCAACAAGTGACGTTAATTCTTCCATTGAGGACTTTTCCCTAGCGGATAACGATTCCTGAACTGTTTTGATGAAATCAAGTCTTGCATGAACCATTTCAACGAAATCTTTAACGAAGAAAATAAATCGCTCAGCAGAAATTTCAACCGCTCTCCATTCCATATTTGCATCATCAACAGTCAATCGACAGCTAATTCTGTTATATCCTTTACTCGACTTCTTTCTCTTTTTAGCATAATAGCTGATCACTTTAAATAGTTCATCTGCTTCTATACTTAGCTCAGCCATCATTTGGTTCACTTCAAAAGAATGAATGAGTTCATGCTTGTTTACCCATTCCTTTTCCAAAATTTGCTCTAGCTTATGCAACAGTTGCTTTTGCTCGATGAGACCAATTTGACTAAGAAGCAATCGGGTAGATAAATAATCAAAAGTAAAACCGAAATGCTTTCCCGATACTTTCATAAAATGATGTCCTTCATCAATAACCACATGGGTATATTCAGGCAATATTTTATGATCTGTTACAAGATCGGTTAAAAGTAAGGAGTGATTTGTAATAATTATATCTGATTGCAAGGCTTCTTTTCTTGCACGCATATAAAAATCCCTAGACAGCCAAGATTTATTTTTCAAGAAGACGGTTTCGTCATTTTTTATTTTATTCCAGTAGAGCATCCCCCCACTAGATAAATTCAACTCATCGATATCTCCATAATTCGTTTCTGTCAACCAAACAAGAATCTGCATTTTCGTAAGAATCGTATCATAATTATCGTCTTGGTCCTTTAATGTTTGTTCAAATTTGGTAAGGCTTATATAATGGCTTCTGCCTTTTAACAACACCGCTTTAATTGGAAAAGAAAGCATTTTTGCAAGCCTTGGAATATCATTAGACAGCAATTGTTCCTGCAGCTGAGTCGTATATGTACTAATTATGATCGTTCGGTTATTTTCTTTCGCATAAATAGCAGAAGGAATCAAATAGGCAAGGGATTTTCCAACACCAGTACCTGCTTCGATCATCGCATGCCTCTCTTGATTAAAAGCATCATAAACAGAATCCATCATGTCGAATTGACCTAAGCGGGTTTCAAAAGCGGGAAAAGCTTTTCGAAATAGCTCCTCTTTCTCCTCATTGCCCACGGGATAGTTAATTTGCTGCATTTTGCTATTTTCTGTTTGATCCATTCCTTTTTTAAGCGCAATTCCATGATGAATTTCAAGAATATCTGGAATAGTTTCGATCGACGATTCTTTTTTTACAATAATATTGTCAATAAGAAGGTCTAAATCACTTTTTAAGCCGCTAGAAAGCTTATGAAGCTGTTTTACCGTATTTAATGGCAGTTGCTCAAGTCTTTCTAAAAGACGCAAAAGAAGCTCTGCTGTAACGTATGCATCACTATCAGCTTGATGTGGACGTTCATGGTTTAACCCTTCTCTTATCGCAAGTTCAGATAATTGAAAGCTATCTGCCGTTGGCATAAGTACTCTCGACATTTCCACTGTATCCAATATTGGGCCATAAAATCCGTTATACCCTGTTTCAATTAATTCCTCTTGTAAAAATGAAAGGTCAAAAAGTACGTTATGGGCAACAAAATATGCTCCCTCTAATAGGGTTAATACTTTAGGGGCAATTTCTGAAAAATCAGGGGCATTCTCAACCATCTGGTCATTTAAGCCGGTTAATTCTTCAATAAAAGGCGGAATCGCTTTTCCGGGATTGACGAAAGAAGAATATTCTTCAGTAATTTTTCCATTTTCAATGACAACTGCAGCAAATTGTATGATTTTATCGCCCTTCTTTGGAGCGTTACCAGTTGTTTCTAAATCAATTACAACATATTTATTACCCATACTAAACACCTCTAACATTCAGTCAATCAAACGGTATCACAAAAATGGAAAAAGAAAAAGACATATACCTTTCTAATTATATTTTTAGCTATATTTACCTGTATCCATACCTGAATAAGAAAAGCTGACCAGATATATCCAGTCAGCTATTGATCATCACATTTAATAAATCGTCTTCTCCGGTTCATGGTTGATCATATTTTTGATTCGATTGTTTTCATCCATGATGGCTACTTTTGGTTCATGATTCGGAACATTTTCCTCAGCAATCATTGCGTAGGAAATAATAATAACGATATCCCCCTCTTGAACAAGGCGTGCTGCCGCTCCGTTTACACAAATAACACCAGAACCTCTTTCCCCGGGGATAATATATGTTTCAAATCTTGCACCATTATTATTGTTAACAATTTGCACTTTCTCATTTGGAACCATGCCGACTGCATCAAGAATGTCTGTATCAATCGTAATACTTCCTACATAATTTAAATTTGCCTCTGTGACAACGGCACGATGAATTTTGCCGTTCATCATGGTGCGGAACATGATGTTTCCCCCTATTTTTCATTAATTTCTAAAATGATATTATCAATCAAACGTGCTTTCGAAAACTTTACTGCCATCGCAATAATAAACTTCCCATTTAACTTAGTCATTTCTTCCAGCATCGGATAGGAATATGCTTCAATATAATCAATCTTGCCATCCGTATTCTCAGCTATCATCTCTGTTATGAAAGTGATCACTGTTTGTGGATTTCTTTCTCCTTCAAGAATCATTTCTTTTGCTCTTAAAAGACTTTGATAAAGTATAGGAGCCTGTTCTCTTTCATTTGGAAGCAAGTTTACATTCCTTGAGCTTTTTGCCAGCCCATCCATTTCTCTGACCGTTTCGACAGGAATAATTTCAATCGGAAAGTGAAAATCATTTACTAGCCCTTCCACGACAGCCACCTGCTGTGCATCCTTCGTCCCAAAATAAGCCCTTTCAGGTTGTACAATATGAAAGAGTTTTGTCAGCACAGTTGCCACACCATCAAAATGACCAGGTCGAGATTTCCCGCACAAGACATCTGTTCTTTCATTTACTTTTATCGTAATAGAAGATGGGTGCGGATACATCTCTTCCACCGATGGGTAAAAGATGTAATCAACCATTTTCTTTTCCGCTAATTCTTTGTCTCTTTCAAAATCCCTTGGATAAGAACTGAGATCTTCCGTTGGACCAAATTGAAGTGGGTTGACAAAAATGCTTATGACAACTATGTCATTTTCTTCTCGGGCTTTTTCCATCAAGGTTAAGTGGCCTTCATGTAAAAAGCCCATTGTTGGAACATATCCGATTGATTGTCCGTCTTGTTTTGCATGCGATATCGTGTTCTGCATTTCCTCAATTGTTGTTATTACTCTCATGCTTTCCCTCCGTACAAACTAAGCAATTCTTCTTCCTTCATCGTAAAGCTGTGCTGAACATTCGGAAATAAACCTTGTTTCACTTCCTGACAATAGGATTTTAACCCTTGTTCAACATGATCGTTCAACTGCGAGTATTGCTTAACAAATTTCGGAACACGTTCCACACCATAAGTAAGCACGTCATGGTAGACAAGAACTTGTCCATCAGTATCCACTCCAGCTCCAATTCCAATTGTTGGAATCTTAATGGATGTGGAAATTTCTTTTGCCAATTGCTTGGGAACACATTCTAATACAAGGGCAAAAGCCCCAGCCTCTTCACATTTTTTGGCATCCTCAATTAACTTTTTCGCAGCTTCTGCATTTTTGCCTTGAACCTTATATCCTCCTAAAACACCAACCGAT
Organism: Cytobacillus solani; assembly: GCF_006704205.1. Taxonomy (NCBI): domain Bacteria; kingdom Bacillati; phylum Bacillota; class Bacilli; order Caryophanales; family Bacillaceae; genus Cytobacillus; species Cytobacillus solani. The sequence goes on along the minus strand of NZ_CP041305.1, from coordinate 3,661,360 downwards.
TGCGGAGTCAGTCCTAAATGAGCGACAACTGGAATGCCTGCTTTTGTTAATGCGCGAATGCTGTTAATAACCTCATCTGCCCCTTCGATCTTGACCGCATGTGCACCTGTTTCTTGAATCAGTCTTGCTCCATTTAAAAGCGTGTCTCTCATGGATAAGTGATAACTCATAAACGGAAGATCGACAACAATAAATGTATCCTTTGCTCCGCGCTTCACTGCCTTCGCATGGTGAACCATATCATCCATTGTTACCGGAATGGTTGATTCATACCCTAAGACAACCATTCCTAATGAATCCCCGACTAATATCATGTCGACTCCAGATTTCTCAGCTAGTTTCGCTTCTGGATAATCATAGGCCGTTAACATGACAATCTTTTCACCATTTTCTTTCATTTTCATGAAATCGGTCGTTTGCTTCATTTCTTGTCCTCCTTTTTTTAAGGAAGAGGGTGATATAAAGCTAGAGCTATTTTTTGCAAAATAAAAACCCTTCTGAATACACAGAAGGATAGAAATTTAGCTCAGATTTGCAATTCATCCCTCTGTCCCGGTCCATTATGGATCTAGGCAGAAATCTTTAATTTATTTGATATCAAATTGGTGCAGTTCAACAAGAGGATACTGCCCGAGAAAAACACTTTCGTTTTTCAAATAAAGTATATCAAATCAAGGAATAACCTGACTACAAAAATATTATTTTTCCAATTCAATATCAGCGGAATAGACATGATGAACGATCCCGTGAGAATCCTCGATCATTAGAACTCCATCATCCGTTATTCCTAATGCTTGTCCAGATATGCTTCCCGTTATCGTTCTTGCTGTAATATTCTTCCCGATGCTGATGGCGTAGCTTTCCCAAAGAAGCTTAATTGGATAGAAACCTTGATCTAAATATAAGGAATACAGCTTTTCTAATTTTACGAGCAGAACTTTAATTAGTTCAGCCCGTTCCAGCTTCTTCCCATATTCGATCGCTAGGGAAGTTGCTATCGGTCTTAATTCCTCAGGATAGTCTTCCAACTGCTGATTCACATTGATTCCAATTCCGATAATTATCGATTGGATACGATCTGCATCTGCCTGCATTTCCGTTAAAATACCGGTTACTTTCTTCCCATTTAGTAATATATCATTTGGCCACTTGATTTCTGGTGTCATACCAGTCATTTCCTCAATCGCTTGGACAACTGCAACAGCAGTAATTAAAGTTAACTGTGGCGCCTTTGCAGGCGGAAGATTCGGACGTAAAATGACACTCATCCAAATACCCGTATATTTAGGCGAATGCCACTTTCGATCCATTCGTCCTCTCCCTGATAGCTGCTCTTCAGCAATAATAATTGTTCCCTCTGACGCCCCCTCAAAAACAAGGCGATGGGCTACTTTTTGAGTGGAATCAACAACATCCTCCGAATGAATATGTCTGCCCATGAATTCCGTTTTTAACCCAAGTCTTATTTCATCAGCAGTTACCCTCTCAGGAGTCTTAATAATCTTATAGCCTTTTCTTCTTACAGCTTCCAGTTCAAAGCCTTCTTTTCGCAGCTCTTCAATATGCTTCCAGACTGCCGTCCTTGAGCATCCTACTAAATCGGCTAGCGCTTGTCCCGATAAAAACTCTTCCTGATTATTGGAAAATGCATCAAGCAGCTTTTTTCTTAGTTCTGATTGCACTCGATTAGCCACTCCCTTATGGATTGATTGTGATTACTAACTTTGCGATGAATCACAGCCTTTTCAACCATTTCTATTTTTTCCCTTATCCAAGGACCTTGCTTCTTCTGAAACCAATCCAGTAAATCATTTCCTGTCACATTAAGCTCGCTTCGTTGTTTAATTGGCAGTGTTTCATATTGTTCCAATAAGCGATCAATTCGGCTGTCTATTTCCTGATTATGTAATAAGTTATATATTCTTTCTGTTGAAAAAATTGTATTCATTCCGGCCTTATAAAGGGCTTCATCCGTCCAATCTATTTTCAATCTTATCATTAGCCATTTTACTAAGTGAATAATTTTTTTGATTTTCTTTACAGGCAGCTTCCATGTTTTCAAAAAGGAATTGATTTCATCATTATTTATTCTCAACTGATAAATAAGAAATGCCCACATTTCTTCAATTGTCAAACTCGTAGTATCGTATTTGCACATTCGAGTTAATCCTTCTGAATAAGGAGCCATTCCAGGCAAATACATATATAATCTAGTTTCATGCAGCATTTCTAATGCATGCTTACGATTTTTTCCGACTAATAATTTTTCAAACTCAATGAGTTTTCTTTCCGTTGAAATGTGTTTGAGCAAATGAGCATATTGAATAAGCGCAGCTCTTGTTGTGGTTTCAATTTGAAAATTAAGCTGACTGAAAAACCGTACAGCACGCATCATTCTTAATGCGTCCTCGCTAAAACGCTCTTCAGCCTTCCCAACCGTTTGAATCACCCTATTCTCTATTGCTCGTTTGCCATGAAAGGGATCAATGAACTGCCCTCTCTTATCCATCGCAATGGCATTCATCGTAAAATCTCTTCTCTTCAAGTCTTCTTCCAGTGATCGAATGAATTGTACCTCGGATGGTCTACGGCAATCTTCATATTCTGCTTCTGTACGAAAGGTTGTTACCTCATACGTCTTCCCACTAAATAGAACAACAATTGTTCCATGTTCTACACCGACATCAATCGTTTTCGGAAAAATAGCTTGAATCTCTTGAGGAGTTGCCGATGTCGCAATATCAATGTCTGCTATATCCCTTCCGAGTAATAAATCTCTGACAGAGCCTCCAACAAAATAAGCTTCGAATCCCTCATCTTCAATTTTTGTTAGTAAGGGAACAGCAGATAAAAATGGCTCGTTCATATGTCCTCCCTATTCTTTAAAAGATCATAATAAATTTCTTCATATTGAGCTACAATAAGTCCTGAACGAAAATGAATATAAGCAGAATTTACCGCTTCCGTAGAAAATTTTTGATGAAGATTTTCATCAGTAAGCAATGAAACACCTTTTATGGCGATTGCTTCTATATCCCCTAATTCACATAAATAGCCGTTCTTTCCATCCTTAATTACTTCTGGAATTCCGCCAACATTCGTCCCTATACACGGAACACCACAAGCCATGGCTTCTAACGCCACTAATCCAAAGCTTTCTTTTTCAGATAGTAAAAGCATAAGGTCACTGATAGAATATAATTCCTCTAGATTATCTTGCTTCCCTAGGAAGATAACTTGATCGGCAATCCCTAATTGGCTAACAAGCTTACAAATGACCGTCATTTCTGGACCATCACCGACTAGAAGAAGCTTGGCAGGAATATCTTCTGCCATTCTCGAAAATGCTTTCACTACATCTTGAACCCTTTTTACTGCTCGAAAATTCGAAACATGAATGACTACCTTTTCCCCTTCATTAATCCCAAACTCTTTTTTTAAATACGAAGAATTAGTTAATCGATACACACGTTCATCAATAAAATTGTAAACAACCTCGATTTCTTTATTCGGTTTGACGACATCATATGTTTGAGCGATTAAAGCATTTGATACCGCCGTTACAGCATCTGATTTTTCGATTCCGAATCGGATCGCATCCGTTAAAGTTGAATCATAGCCTAGGACTGTTATATCTGTTCCGTGGAGGGTTGTTACAATTTTGATATCTCTATCACACATTTGTTTCGCTAAGATGGCACAAACTGCATGAGGAATGGCATAGTGCACATGTAGGAGATCCAGTTTCTCACGATTAATTACTTCCGCCATCTTACTTGCCAAGGCGATATCATATGGCGGGTACTGAAAAACAGAATATTGATTTACCTCAACTTGATGATAATAAATATTCGGATTCATTTTATTTAAACGAAAAGGAACACTTGAAGAAATGAAATGAATTTCATGTCCTCTTTCCGCAAGCATTTTTCCTAACTCTGTTGCGATTGCACCTGATCCCCCAACAGTTGGGTAACAGGTAATGCCGATTTTTAATTTTTTCTCTTTCATAACTCTTCTCCAAATAAATCATCATTCATAATTAGCGGTTTATTTTGTTTAAAACCTTCCGCATATGTAATACCCACTTGGCTGCCAAAAAGTCTTTCCCTTGCTTCAATCATGTCAACATAACCGTTTACTAATGGCGTATTAAAGGATTGAGCTGTTTTTGTAAATTGGCTTTTATACGCTTGTAAGCTAGCTATCTTTTTATCCATATAGGAAGATACATCGACAACAAAATCAGGTTCAAGAAATCCATTGATCATATAAAAAAATAGATTTTTCACCTTATGGGGAGGAATCCCATCCTCTGGATCATAATTCTTTATGCCTGCAGAAAATACAGCCTCCTTAACCAAGCGGGCACAGCCGCCATGATCTGGGTGGCGATCCTTATAATATGGAGCAAACACAATAGCCGGCTGATATTTACGAATTACACGAACAGCTTTTTTTATGTATTCCTGATTATGAAAAAGTCCCCTATCAGGTAAATCAAGTGTTTCCCTTGTAACAACTCCTAGGATTTCTGCCGCTTCTTTTGCTTCCATTTGCCTAATTTCAACCGTTCCGTTTGATGACAGCTCCGCTTTTGTTAAATCACATATCCCTATTTTCTTTCCATTCTCTGCATATTTTGCAATGGAACCACCCATGCCTATTTCAACATCATCTGCATGTGCGCCAAATGCAAGTATATCAAGCTTGATCTGCTCCATTTGTTTCACCACTTCTTCCATTCACAATCGTTCTCCAAGCTAAATCTCCTCGTTCAAGCCCTTTGATTAATATCTCTGCTGTTCCAAGATTTGTCGCAAGCGGCACAGAATATACATCACATAACCGAATTAACGCACTAATATCAGGCTCATGTGGCTGTGATGTTAAAGGGTCACGAAAAAAAATGACAATATCCATTTTATTATTCGCAACCAATGCGCCGATTTCTTGGTCGCCTCCATACGGACCAGATTGAAAGCGATGAACATCCAGGCCTGCTTCATTAATTATTCTTAAACCTGTCGTTCCAGTAGCAAAAAGATGATGCTTAGACAATATATCTTTATAAGCAGTCGTAAAGCTGACGAGATGGTCTTTCTTCTTATCATGAGCAATTAAAGCTATATTCATCGTTTTGCCCTCCATCATTCAATAATGTTTTCTAGCCCGTATATGAGCGTATCTATTTTCATCACTGTATCTACAGCCAGCTTTACACCAGACATGAATGAAGCACGGTTATATGAGTCATGACGAATGGTTAGCGTCTGTCCGGTCGCTCCAAACATTACTTGCTGATGGGCAATTAATCCAGGCAAACGGACAGAATGAATACGCATACCATCAAAATCGGCACCTCTTGCACCAGCTATCGTTTCCTTTTCATTTAGGTGTCCTTGCTGCTTAGCCTCTCTTACTTCTGCGATCATTTCTGCAGTTTTCACTGCTGTTCCAGAAGGAGCATCTAGCTTTTCATCATGATGTAATTCAATGATTTCCACATCGTTAAAATACTTACCTGCTAATTGGGCAAATTTCATCATAAGAACGGCTCCAATCGCAAAATTAGGCGCGATAATACAGCCAAGACCCTTTTCCTTGCAAATGGCTTCAAGCTCATTTACGTTCTCTTTTGTAAACCCAGTTGTTCCCACCACAGGTCTCACTCCGTATGATAGTGCTGTCTTTGTATGCAGCATCCCAAATTCAGGAGTGGTTAAATCAATAAGAACATCAGCTTCCACCTTTTGAAAGCATTCTTCTATATTCGTATAAACAGGAATATCCAGCCCTGAAAACCCGTCAAAATCACTTAAAGATCCACCATCATTTTTATGATCAACAACAGCAACTAAATGAAAATTATCTGTTTGTTGTACAAGTCTGACCGCCTCTCTCCCCATACGTCCACGGGGACCAGCAATGACAATCTTAATATCCCTCATTATATTACTCCTCTACTCTTTGATTCTCGTCCATCGGTCCTTATCCCGGGTGTTGAATTTGTTCATTACTAGATCATGTGCTTTCTCCAGATCAATATTTAAAGAATTTGCAAGGCAAATGAGAACAAACAGCATATCACCCATTTCTTCTTCAATTGCTTTATCTTTCTCAGACGATTTCTTTGGCTTCTCACCGTATTGGTGATTGATTTCCCGAGCAAGCTCACCAAGCTCCTCAGTCATTCTTGCTAGCATCGCAAGCGGGCTGAAATAACCCTCTTTAAATTGACCAATGTATTCATCAACTTCTGTTTGAAGCTCTTTCATTGTTTTTTCTTTCAATTATTCCACTCTCCATTTTAATGCTTTGAAAATTGATTCATTTGCCTTCTTTCATGTTAGCTAATCAACGGTTCTTTTACAAACATTTTTGCCCTCGCTTGATTCCTTTAATGAACAAACTTGACTTTCCTATTCCATTACATGCACAATTATCTAAGTGAAATTTTGGTAGTGGAGGGTTTATATGAAAATTGGACTTAAACTTAAAAATATTATCTTTATCCTTCTTGGATCAATCATTTTTTCATTTGGGATTGTACATTTTAATATGCAAAATAATTTGGCTGAGGGTGGCTTTACTGGAATTACATTACTTCTATACTTCCTTTTCAAATGGGATCCTTCTTACACGAATTTACTCTTAAACATCCCACTTTTCTTTATTGGATGGAAATTGCTAGGGCGGAACGCCTTTTTGTATACTATAATCGGAACAGTCAGCGTTTCAGTCTTTTTATGGATTTTCCAGCGCTATCAAATTAACATGCCGCTGAACGAGGATTTAACATTAGCCGCTTTATTTGCCGGGGTTTTTATTGGTGTTGGACTTGGTATTATCTTCCGCTTTGGCGGTACAACTGGCGGGGTTGATATTATCGCCCGTTTAGTAAATAAATATGCTGGGGTGAGCATGGGGAAAACAATGTTTATGTTTGATGCAGTTGTTATTACTCTCTCTTTAATTTTCTACCTGTCCTATCAAGAAGCCATGTATACGCTTGTTTGCGTTTTTGTCGGTGCAAGAGTGATTGATTTCATGCAGGAAGGAGCCTATTCTGCTAGAGGGGCAATGATCATTTCAGATCTCAATGAAGAAATTGCCGCTAAAATTATGAATGAAATGGAAAGAGGAGTAACTGTTTTAAAGGGGCACGGCTCTTTTACAAAAAAAGAACGAGAAGTCCTATATTGTGTTGTAGGGAAAAATGAAATTGTCCGGTTGAAGAATGTCATTACATCCGTTGACCCACATGCATTTGTCTCCGTTAGCGTTGTTCATGACGTCCTTGGAGAAGGGTTCACATTAGATGAAAACAAAAAACCACTCGAACATTAATCCATTGAAACTGTTCAGCCTCGACAAGGATAAGACAAAAGAAAACCAGCCAAGTGGCTGGTTTTAATCATTTCTTTGCATACCAGTATAAATTAGAATTAAACGAAGCAGTTCCATCACTGCTACTGCTGCTGCAGCTACATAAGTGAGAGCTGCCGCGTTTAGAACCTTTTTGGTCTCTCTTTCTTCATCATTTCGAATGACGCCAAGTGAAACCACCTGATCCATCGCTCGATTGGATGCATTAAATTCGACCGGTAAGGTAATAAGCTGAAAAACAACAGCAGCTGCCATAAAGATAATCCCTAATAAAACAAAGCCGCTGTAGCCTGCAAGAAATCCAATCATAATTAATATCCAGGAAAAGTTAGACCCGAGATTTGCAACCGGGACAAGCGCATGGCGGAATCTTAAAAACGCATAATCCTGCTGATCCTGTATCGCATGACCAACTTCATGTGCTGCTATTGCTGCAGCTGCAACAGAATGTCCATGATAATTCACTGAAGAAAGACGGACAGTCTTTGAACGAGGATCATAATGATCCGTTAAATGTCCTCTTGTCTCTTCTATTCCAACATGGAATAAACCATTTGCATCTAGTATCTTTCTCGCTACTTCTGCCCCCCTCATATGGGATGAAGATGAGACTTTTGAATACTTTGCATAAGAGCCCTTTACTCTAAATTGTGCCCAAAGAGGCACTAAAATGATGATAGCGAAGTAAATAAGGTATCCACCCATAATTAACCTCCCATTTCCGCTAATTCTAGTTGTTTTTTTATATTGTACACTTGCTGAAATATGAAGTCACTATTTTTGCCCTCTTGAACGGTTCTTTTCCTTTTGCTGGTCCCCCTTATACTTTCTCCAGCCAACATAAGACAATGTAAGAATAATAATGCTGCCTGTTGAAATAATCACCCACCAGAGAGATGGATCTGCTTCATCATCAGACATTTCATCAAATAAAAGCTGTAAATCAGCTTCGAGCGCCTCAAGTTCGTGCTGTGTCCCTTCATCAGCCAACACTTGAGGACGGTAACGATCGATATAATCAATACGAGTATCTAATCTTTGAATACGTTCCCCAGTTACATTAATTTTCATACTTGGATAAATAACATCATATAAAGACAAAAAAGTATTAAATTTCGATTGAAAATGTTCTTTATTTCCGTTGTAGACTGCCTCTTTCATTTCTCCAAAAACAGTCATAATCGGGGCTTCCATTTCTGTCCATAAAGGCTGATTTTGAGAGGAAATGGCATCCATAACGAGTCTAAACTTTGTTACTCGATTGATTTTCTCATTATGATTAATAGTGGCATTAGCGGTAGCTTGTACCGCTTCATCATGAGAAACAGTAAGGATTCGCATCTCATCAGAAGTCAATATGCTAACTTGTCCTGATGTTGCACGAAATTGATCTGAAAAATAATCTAGAAGCTTTTTGGCATCCTCATATCGATGAAGCTTGACCATTTGCAGTGCTTCATCTGATAATTGATCCAATCTATCAATAGATGAGGTTTCTTCCGCATATCCTGCTATAGGCAATAGAAGAAAAATCATGATTGCAATCATTATTCTGGATTTCATACTTGTCCCCCCTCAAATTACTATTAAATATGTATGAGAGATGGGACAAGGATAGACCAGAAATCCATTTTCGGTTGTTTAAATTCTATTATCTATTAGTATTAGCAGTTATTTAATTTCTAGTTGAAAACGATTTTTTTTAATCGTCAAAAAGTAAGTGATCCCTAAAGAAAATACACTTAGCCAAAATGTAAAATAGCCAATTTGTGGAGTATATAAGTCCAAAATCGTGTAGCGCGGAAGCATAAAAAACACATAATCAATGACATCATTATGCAGCGTCCAAATACCTGTAACAACAAGATGCCACGTTTTTACACGGTAAAAAGGCGCATATAGCATTCCCTGTATAGCCATTGCCCCATGAGAGAATATAAGCATCAATGCTATCCAATCAAGCTCTCCGGTCACTTGGAATACTAATAAATTCATTACAACAGCCCAGATGCCATATTTAATTAACGTTACGATTGCCAAAGCTTCAAATAATGGCCAATTTTTTCCTAACAGAAAAGCAATTAAAACAAATACAAAGAATAGGCTTGCGGTCGGACTGTCAGGTACAAAAGGCAAGAATATTGCAGGTGTATCAACCAGCTGCCATTTATACCAAATATACCCGTATATCGTCCCTGCACTATTGATAACTAACAGTAGCCATAATACAGCTTTATTTCCTAAAACAGGATAAATCCACTTCATGATTGTCCTCTTCTCTATATATGTTTATTTTCTTCATTATTTTACCATAGAGGCCTGAACAATATATGCACGCAAACTAAAAAAAGCGGAAGCGCCTTCGGAACAAGCAAAACCCGCTTGTTCCTGCGAGGAATATTCAAGAAAGTTTGCATTGGTGCTCACCCCCGACAAGCACAAGACGAGCCTCACGGAAAGGTGTTCTTTACCTTTCTGTGAGGCTTGATCGAAATGTGGAGGCGACTGTCCAGGGACGACTGCATAAGACAAGACCTGTAAGAAGGTGTATTTCCTTCTGAAAGGGATTGGCTTATGACACGAGTCCTTAGGAGCCGCAACTAGACAAGCTTGTGACCTCGAGGTCGACAAAAGCGCGACATCCTCCTAAAAGCCTCACTTTTAGTCGTGCGATGCATCGCTGACGAAGCTTTCCTTGTCCTGTCGCATTGTCGACACTAGTACTTCCTGTACGTCGGGGGTAGGCTGCTTGCGCTAGACAAAATAAAAAAGCTGACGAATCAACGTCAGCCTTGTTATTTATTCACTTACGATACCTGAAATATACTCAGCCAATTTGTCAAACTCTTCATCCGTACCTTTGAAAAGTCCTCCTGGCATTGCACCTTTACCGTTTGTAACTATTTCTTTTATTTCTTCAGGAGTTAGACCAGTGTCAATAAGAGCAGGTGCTCCTCCTCCACCTTGGAGTTCTCCACCATGACAAGTTAAACAAGTATTCGCTTCCATAATCTTGTAGCCTTCAGCTTCTGTATCAATTTCAACTTCTGCAACAATTTTCCCTTGGTTCGCTGCTGCTTCCCAGTCATGGGTTGCTACAGACTGCCAAGTTAAGAATGTAATTGCTGCTACTGCCAATAACATAAAGCCTGTTGCCAATGGACGCTTTGATGGACGGCGTTCTGGTCCACGGTCGATAAATGGTGCAAGCAGCAATGCTCCGAAAGCAAGACCTGGAATTACTAAGGCACCTACAATATTAAATGGACCTGATGCGTAAGTATACTTTAATAGTTGGTATAAGAATAAGAAATACCAGTCTGGCAATGGAATATATGCTGTATCACTTGGATCCGCGATTTTTTCAAGTGGCGGCTCATGTGCAATTGTTAAACATAAAAATCCGATTAGGAAAACGGCACCTATCATCCATTCTTTTAATAGGAAGTTAGGCCAGAATGCTTCCGTTTTGCCAGGGTACTCCGAATAGTCTTTCGGAATGTTCGGTTTTCGTTCAGCAGAAACACGAGAGTCTCCTACGAATTTCATACCTTTACCACGATGCATTGGGCGATTCCCCCTCCTTTATCTAAAAATCCTCTTTTTGTTCATTTCATCTTACAATGGTCCTGAAATACCTTGCTTACGAATCATTACAAAGTGAGCAGCCATTAATGCGAACAATGCTGCTGGCAAGAAGAATACGTGAATCGCAAAGAAACGAGTAATTGTTTGCGCTCCGACAATATCCGGTGATCCAGCAATGAGGGTTTTTAGATATACCCCAATTAACGGAACAGATTCAATAATTTGCATTGTAACTTTTGTTGCAAATAATGCTTTCATATCCCAAGGCAGTAAGTAGCCTGTTAAACCAAGAGCCAGCATAACGAAGAAAATTAATACGCCGACAACCCAGTTCAATTCACGCGGTTTCTTGTAAGCACCTTGGAAGAATACGCGTAACGTATGTAAGAACATCATTACGATGACTAAACTCGCTCCCCAGTGATGCATTCCTCGAACAATTTGTCCAAATGCCACATGGTTTTGCAAGTAATACACGGATTCCCATGCATTTTTAATATCTGGAACATAATACATCGTTAAGAACATTCCAGATAAAATTTGAATAACGGTAACAAAGAATGTTAAACCGCCGAAGCAATAAACGAAAGCAGAAAAGTGATGGGCAGGGTTTACATGCTCTGGCACTTCATGATCTGCAATATCGCGCCATAAAGGCGTAATATCTAAACGCTCGTCTACCCAATCATAAATTTTGTTTAACAAGGATTACGCCCCCTTCTTTGGCTCTGCTTTACCTAAGTGCAGGTAACCATCTTTTTCAATGTAAGGATATACATCAAGTGGTGCAATAGGTGGTGTACCTGGAACATTTGTACCATCTTTTGTATAAAGTCCTCCATGACATGGGCAGTAGAAATGGTCAGGATTAGATTTATCCCCTTCCCAGTTAACCACACACCCTAAATGCTTACAAACAGGTGAAAGTGCGACAATTTCTCCCTTGTCGTCCTTGTATACCCACGCAGTTCCAGTTTCTTCAGAATTGTACCATGCATCCTGTTGTTCAAATGTAAAGTCAACACGAGTTGGCACTTCTGTAATATCAGCAACCTTTTGCGGAGTTGGAATGTAATTACCGCCAGCTTTTGCCTGCAATACTGGATCAACTGCAAAACGAACCATTGGCATCAACATTCCAGCAGCCATGAAGCCGCCTACACCAGTTAGTGTATAGCTTAGAAATTGACGTCTTGAAACACGATTTTTGCTCATACCTTTCCCCCCTCTATTATGAAGTTAAGTCCAACGGACAAAATTCAACACAATATAAAACTAGGACATAACAATGATATATCAATCTTAATTGAAGGTCAATATATCGTTTGACGAAAACATGTCAACTGTGTGACTAAAATTGCCATTTACTCGCCTGATTGCCATTTTTGCAGAAACAATTGAAGGAGCTGCTTTACTTGATCATCAAGAATCGTATTTTTATACTGCTCATCCATATGTTCTAGCGGAAGGGAAGGCAGCCATATCAATCCACCATCAAATTGACTTTCAAGCGCTTTCCAACTGCTATCAGATGTTAAGTAGAGTACGTGTTTGAATCCTTTCTCTGTCAGTTCTTTCTCCCATAGCTTTATATCACTTATAAGCTTGTCCTCAGGGAATGATTTTAAGTAAGAATAGCCTGGGAACATAACCAATCTTCCTCTGAACTGTCTTTCAAGCTGAATACTCAATAAAGAAATAAACTCTGACATCGCAGCCGTTTGCTTTATATCATCTCGTAACGATACAGGAAACAAAGGCAGGACAGCTGTATCTACATATTCCTTTGATTTTAAGTACATATCAATATCCTGGGAAATCCACTTCATCCATTTCACTCCATATCTTTAATTTGTCCTAATAAATAACTGACATTCCATAATCCTTTCTAATCATATCACTATAATTCACTTACTAAAAGGAAGTTTAGCACACTAGCAAAGCAAAAAATAAAAGCTTGCCAGTATAGCAAGCTAATGAAAATCTGTCTTTAGTTTTTTTAATTTCTCAGTTAGCAGTAAAAAGGTCTGTTCATCATGATTATCAAGCGCTTCATCAATTTTTTGCAAGAGATGATCCCTTTGAAACCTTTCTAAACAGTTATCTAAGAATCGTTCCGCAATCAGCCGGTCTTTTTCATTAATTCGAAGCTTTTTTGGCATGAAAGGATTTTCCTCAAGAACAGCTGCATATTGGTGGGTTTTGTTTGATGCATGAAAGTTTAATTGAATAAAGATTTCTTCCTCCCGGTTCAATCTAATATCATGGAATGATTTCTCCGCGTCTGTAGTCATGACATTTTCCTTATAAAAACGAAAAGGGACTTCATCCACACAATGAGTAGACATCACTAAACCCTTTGGGCAATATTGCGCTTGCTCTACAAAATGGACCTTTTCCATTAGTTGGTCGTGGCTCATTAAATAATTTAATATCCATACGCATTCTCGCCTTTTTAATTGATAATGATTGAGAAACCAGCGAATAAAATCTTTCTTCTCGTTGACAGAAACAGGGGCTGACATGATTAGATTCCCTCCTCTGCAAATTGTAATGCGACAAGCTCCTCGTTGATTATTCCGAGAGTCTTTGTACTATATCTTGATATTCTAAGTTGTTTGGTTCTATTTTTATCAGTGTATTAAAAATTTCGGCAGCCTCGGCACTTTTTCCTTCTTCAATTAGAAAATATCCATAGTCTGAAAGAAAATCTGGCTGCTCCTTAAAAAAAGTATATGCACTGTCGTATTTGTTTAATGCCTGTGAATATTCTTCAAGGTGCTGATGGGCGATTGCAGCATCCCATAGAAGCCGTGGCTCTTCTTCTTCAAGATCGTTCATCATTTCAGTAATTTCTATAATATCTTCATACCGCTCTTGTTTAAGGAACAGCTTTGTCAACGTGACAGCAGCTTCTGTAAACTCTGGATCTAAAGCTAATGACTCCCTAAATAACTTTTCCGCTTCTTCTCCCTTGCCAAGCTTTAATGCAAGCTTCCCACCACTAAAATACAGCTCTTTATTATATTCATCCTGCTTGATTCCCAGTTTTATCGCTTGGTAGCTATTTTCAAGCTCATCTTCCCGTTCATAGGCTTTTGCCAGATTTAAATATAAAGAATGATACTCAGGATCCAGCTCTTTTAGCTCATTAAACTTTTCAATCGCGGTCCGATTAAAGCCTGCTTGCATTGCTGTGAACGCATAGCTAAACAATGTATTAATTTCAATTTTATCATCCAATGCCTTTTCATAATAAGGCATTGATTCCTCAAATGCACCACCAACACTCAAGACTTCAGCCATCCGTTGGTTAACATTCACACCCGCAATTACATCTTCTTTATGCAATACCATTTCGTAAGCTCTTGTAGCTTCTAGAAATTTACCTTGCTCAGCATATAGCTCTCCAAGTGCAAAATCAATAATGATTTCATTTGGCAAGATGGACTTAGCCTCCTGCAGCTTTTGTTCACTGACCTCATAGAGTCCTTCCATTTGGTAAAGATCCGCTAGCAGGAGAAGCGATTGCGGAAAGCTTGGATCATCCTCCTGCACTCGTTCAAGGACGAGGATTGCTTCATCTTCCTGACCAAGGTCGATATGAGCCTCTGCTAGAAGAACGAGCAGCTCCCCTTCTTCTGGATATGCTTCCAGTAATCGCTCAAACAAAGCCTTTGCTTCCTCTACAAAACCATATTGAAACAGCTCTTCCGCAAGTACAAATCTTTCCTCATGGGATCCTTGCAGCAAAATTTGTTTCTGCTGCTTCATCGCTTCTTCATGCTGGCCTTTTTCTATTAGCTCAATAATATTATCTACTTTTTCCATAATTAATTCCTTTCAGGACGATTGTCTAACTTACAGTATATTAAATAGTAAAATAGGATGGTGTGTTTATTTTAACATGTTCACCGAACCCTGGACGAAAATCAATATAATCCTGTGCCCGGATGACTTCGCCCTTATGGATAGTATGAACAAGCATATGTCTATGATAATGAAAGAGCTCGACTTCTTCAATATTTCTGATTTCCCTGCTCTTCAAGTATAAGTTATATGATAACTCAAGGCCTTGATGAATACTTGATTTCTTCGGGAAAATTCCTATTTTTTTCAAAACAGGATATGGGATCGGTTCATTTTCTGCTATTTCATCATTAATAGATGGAATTTTTTCTTTTTCCATGACCCGCTTCCATTTGATTTTTGCTTCGTTTCTTTCTTTCTCATTGTCATTTACAAAAATCGGGATCAGCGGACTATTGTATGGAAACATTGCCTCCCTCAGCCATCCCCAAGGAAGAACATCTAACTCGTCCACATGATGTATTTCTACAAAGATAGCAGGTACCTTTTCACGCTTGCACTTTCTTAATATAGACGGAGTTAATAAT
This sequence comes from Cytobacillus solani, assembly GCF_006704205.1. Classification (NCBI taxonomy): domain Bacteria; kingdom Bacillati; phylum Bacillota; class Bacilli; order Caryophanales; family Bacillaceae; genus Cytobacillus; species Cytobacillus solani. The sequence goes on along the minus strand of NZ_CP041305.1, from coordinate 3,645,986 downwards.
CGTGAAGAGATTTTTACACCAATAATATAATCGATTGGACTATTTAACAACCGTGTATGAATTCGTTTAATTTCTTTCAATAACGCTTGCTCATGAGCAACCACAGCTAACGTTAAAAAGGTTGTACAACCTTTGAGAATGAATTCATCAATAAAGAATTTTTTTAACTCTTGGAAAGGCAAATTTAACGGGAACTCTTTAAGTAAAAGAGTCGATGTGGGGGTCATAATAAAAGAAGCTGCATTCATTCGAATAAACCCATAACGTTTATAATCCGGTTTAATCGATAAAATCTTCCCATTTTCAATCAGCAGTGACGCCTTTGTCATCTTTCGTTCCTTTAATATGGTTGCATTTTCAATAATATAAGTCATAAAACCCCCCTCTTATACGGTCTTATGACAAGCTATGTATTTGTTAAATAAAATATGACAAATATCTATTAGAGCAATGTTCACAACCAAGCATGTAAATATCGATTGACGTTTTACATTTCACACAAAAGGAGCTGCTTAGGCAGCTCCAAGTGGACAAATAACTAAATAAGACTTTGTAAATGAGTAAAGAATGTAGGATAGGATACATAAATAGCCTCTTCATTCTCAAGGTAGACATCCTCTTTACATAATGTCGCCGCAACAGATAGCATCATGCCAATCCGATGATCCCCATGACTTGATACAGTGCCACCAATTAATTCTGTTTTGCCATAGATAATCATTCCGTCTTCGGTTGCCTCAATAGTAGCTCCAAGCTTCGTTAGTTCAGCCACAACGGTATCAATCCGATTCGTTTCCTTTACCTTTAATTCGTGTGCATCTTTAATTACTGTAACACCTTCGGCTTGGGTAGCCAATAAAGCAATAATCGGAATTTCATCAATCAACTTTGGAATGATCTCACCTGCAATCGTCATTCCTTTTAATGCAGATGATTGAATGACGATATCTCCTCTTGGCTCAAACTCATCCTCTGTAAGCTGTTTAATCGTTATCTTTGCACCCATTTCTTTCATAATATCAATAATGCCCGTTCTGGTCGGATTCAGACCTACATTTGTCAATTTAATTTCACTGCCTGGTACAATGGCACCCGCAACTAAAAAGAAGGCTGCAGATGAAATATCTCCTGGAACATGAATCGATGTACCCGTTAGTTTCTGTCCGCCTTTTATTCGGATCGCTGTTCCGGTTTTCTCTACTTCTCCGCCGAATTGTTTGATCATTCGTTCAGTATGATCTCTTGTTTTCACCGGTTCAATGACAGTTGTCGTTCCGCTAGCTTGTAAACCAGCAAAAAGTAGCGAAGATTTAACCTGAGCACTCGCTACAGGAAGCTCGTATTCAATTCCTTTTAGATTCCCGCCCTTAATGGATAAAGGTGTGAATTCACCATTCTTTCTCCCATTAATGGCTGCACCAAATAATTGCAAAGGCTTTGTTACTCTTGTCATCGGTCTTTTTCCAATTGATTGGTCACCAATCAAAACAGAGTGAAACGGCCGCGCAGCCAATATCCCTAATAATAAACGGATCGTCGTGCCAGAGTTACCAACATCTAGTATCTCTGAAGGCTCATTTAGCCCTTCAAAGCCATTGCCATGAATAATAACCTTTTCTTCCTGCCGCTCGATCATGACACCCATTTTTTTGAAACAATCGATTGTACTTAAACAATCCTCACCTAATAAAAAATTTGTCACAACAGTTTTTCCATCCGCTATTGACCCAAACATGATTGACCGATGGGAAATCGACTTATCTCCTGGAATGGCAATTTCCCCATTCAAGCCTTCCACTTTGGTTACTAGTTTTTTTGGCATCCTCATCATCCTTTCGCAAATATTAATGGAAACTAATATTCATAATCTTTTATAGGGCAACTGAAGTCTCATAGCTTGTATGTAAATGAATACATGCTTCCGCACGTTCACGATCCTCTTCAGTTTGAAAGCTAATTACTAGTACACCGTATATTTCTTCTCTTGTTTCAAGAATACGAATATTTGTAATACTTATTTCCTCTTTGGCCAGAATTCCTGTTATTTCTGAAATGACACCAGGATAATCAGGAACATCTACAAAAAGATCGTAAAAGGCAGGGATTGCCCCCTTTTGTTTTTGCGGCAATTCATCCCTAAATTGCTTTGCTCTTAAAAAGTAATCATAGATTTCTTCACTATTTTCAGTTTCCAGCATATTTGTAACTTTTTGCATTTCTTCCTGCCAGTTTACTAATAGACTTAGAAGAACCTCTTTATTATGTAATAAAATATCTCTCCACATTTCAGGACTGCTAGATGCAATTCTCGTCACATCGCGGAAACCACCGGCTGCTAAACGTGGAACAAGCTTTTTCGTTTCACTTGTTTTCTCTGCTTGATGCACAAGCGAAGCTGCAATTACGTGAGGAAAATGACTAATAACACCTGTTAAATAATCATGCTCATCTGGAGACAACGTGATAAATCTTGCTTTCGTCCCTGAAAGCCAGCTTTGCAGCTGCTGTACCTGTTCAGCACGAATATGATCTTCAGGTGTTAACAAGTAAAAAGCATTTTCAAACAAGATTGACTTTGCAGCAGTGATCCCGCTTTTATGAGATCCAGCCATTGGATGTCCGCCAATAAATGCAACCCCTTTATCTGCCAATAATTTTGACCGCTTAACGATTTCCTTTTTTGTACTCCCAGCATCTGAGATAATTACTTGATCCTTTAGCTCCATATTCACTAAAGCTTGCATAATTCTTTCCGTCTCTTGGACAGGTGTAGCGATTAAAATGAGATCGGCTTCTTTCGCACCATCTTCGATTGAAGGGGCAATTTCATCAATAACAGAAAGCATTTTTGCGAGCTTTGCCTGCTCGAAAATGACATCAAAGCCAATAATAGTTGCATTCTTATGCTGCTTCTTGATACATAGTGCGAGGGAACCTCCAATCAATCCTAATCCAATGATAAATACGCGGCCATTCAAGCTCCTCACCACCTTTTTAAATAAATTCAGAGGCTATAGACAGCCTCTGAAAAGTTACACTTTTATCATTATTACTGAGCTTTCGCACTCTCCAAGCACGATGCTTTATACGTTAAATAGTCTCCCATTACTTTCATTACACCCTCATTTTGCTCTTTTGACCCAACAGTTACACGAACCGAAGTCGGGAAACCGAGAGCCTTACCGGAGCGTACAATGTATCCTCTTTCAAGTAAATATTGAAACACTTCATTTCCATCTGTTTTGAAGTCAATTAAAAGGAAATTGCCTTGTGAAGGGTAACACTCGAGCTTGTTTTCCATACAAAAATGATAGAAAAGTTCCAGCCCTTCCCGATTTTTCTGCTTACATTGCTCAACATATGATCGATCATTAATCGCAGCAATTGCCGCTGCTTGTGCTGCACGATTCACATTAAAGGGTTCTCTAACTGGTTCTAGTGCACGTATAGTATTTGGCAGACTAATTCCATAGCCTATACGCAAGCTTGCAAGCCCATAAATTTTCGAAAATGTTCGCAGAATAATCAAGTTAGGAAAAAGCTGCAATAGAGAAATAGATTCACAATAATCTGAAGCATCCACATATTCGCAGTAAGCTTCATCAAGAACAACAAGAACATCTTTCGGTACTTTTTCTAAGAAAGAGAGCAATTGGTGCTCAGGAATATAATGGCCTGTAGGATTATTCGGGTTGCAAATCCAAACAACAGACGTATTCTCATCCATAGACGCTAGCATGTTATCAAGATCATGTTCTCCATTTATTAAAGGAACTTCCCGAATTTCTGCTCCTTCAACAATGGCATTATGCTTATACTGTGGAAATGTCCGTTCTGCCATGATTGTATTTGTTCCTTTTCCTAGTAATGACCTTGAAATCATTTGAATAATCTCATCTGAACCATTCCCAAAGATTAATTGCTCCTCATTGACCTTCAAATGTTCTGCTACTGCTGTTCTTAATTCTGTCGCATATCCATCTGGGTATAACGGGAATGTTAAAGGAGCATTATTTAAAGCTTCAACAACTTTTTCTGAACACCCAAAGGGATTTTCATTGGATGCGAGCTTGATGATCTTATCTAGGCCATATTGCTTTTTCACTTCATCGATTGATTTCCCTGGCTGATAGGGAGTTAATTGAAGCAGCTGCTCTTTCCATTTCATGATCATTCACCTTTTCCTATCATTTTTGCGAATACAATTCTATGAATTATAAGGACTTATTCTCAACTTTCAAATCTGGCCTTAAACTTATTGCATTACCTAAATAAATATGGCTTATCTCTTCTTGCGGAATCATTGTATTTACATGCATCATAACGCGGATACATTTTGCCAATGCAGATGGAACAGGAATTTCTCTCATACACATAACAGGGACAAACGTCCAGCCATTAATTAAACGGATGGCTTTTGCCGGGAATGCAGCAGTAATGTCTTCTGTCACAGAAATAAAAACAGATGCAACCATATTTGCTTCAATCTTGTTCTGTTCAATCATCTGTCTTAGCAGGATTTCTGTAGCTTCGATAATTTCATCTTCTATATTCTCAGTTACAGTAGTGGCTCCCCTTATACCTCGAATCACAATCATTCCCCCTTCTGAAATATGTACAGCCCATTTAATAACTCTTCATCCGTCATTTCATATGAGATGGGGCTACCAATATCCTTTAACAATACAAAATTCACCTTTTGATTGATCGACTTTTTGTCTTGTTTCATACGCTCAAGAAGTTTATTAAGTCTTAATTCTTTCGGAAGTTCTGTAGCATATCCCAACTGCTCGAGCCATCTCTTCAAATGTTCATGATTAAAAGATAGACCAATTTTTTTCCGGCTTAGCTCCAATGCAAATAACATTCCAATTACAACTGCCTCTCCATGGGTCCACTTGCCGTAACCTGCCTCCGCTTCGATCGCATGGCCAAGTGTATGACCAAAATTGAGAAATGCACGAATGCCTGTCTCTCTTTCATCAACAGAAACAAAATCCCGTTTAATTTCAATTCCTCTAGCAAGCATATAACCTAAATCAGGCACTGGTAGCTTTTCCAATGAAAGAATGTGATCATGCAGCCAGAAAAAAAAGGATGAATCATGAATCAGTCCGTGCTTAATCACTTCGGCAAAGCCAGATCTTTTTTCATGCAATGGAAGCGACTGAAGAAAATTCAAGTCATAAAAAACAGCTTCCGGCTGGTAGAAGGCTCCAATCATATTTTTCCCCGAAGGATGATTAATAGCTACTTTCCCACCTACTGCACTGTCATGGGCAAGAATGGTTGTCGGCGCTTGTATAAATGGGATTCCCCTCATAAAAGTAGAAGCAACAAATCCTCCAAGATCACCAACTGCACCTCCGCCAAACGTAATGACAAGCGATTTCCTGTCAAGCTTGTTCTCAAGCGCAAAGGTTATGCATTGGTAATACACATCAAACGTTTTTGCTATTTCTCCGCTTGGGACGATACATGTATGTGTTTGGAAATCTGCCAACGCATGTTCAATGTCAAATAAATACAAATCGGCAACAGTTTCATCCGTAATAATCATTACTTTTGATATGGAAGAGAATGCACTATTAATAAATGTACACAATTCCTTAATAACACCCGAACCAACAAAAACAGGATATGTTTTTGAGGCAGTTTGAATGGTAATTTGTTTCATATTAAAACTCCCTTGCAAAAGCTCTTTGCCTATCAACTGTCTCCTTCAATGTTTCCAATCGATCAGAATAAAATTGATCAACAATCGCAGCTGCAAGCTCCCAAGCGATCACATTTTCGGCAACGACTGCTGCAGCGGGAACAGCACAGCTGTCTGAACGTTCAATACTCGCCGAATAGGGTTCTTTCGTTTCAATATCAACACTTTGAAGCGGTTTATAAAGAGTAGGTATCGGCTTCATTACCCCTCTGACAACAATTGGCATGCCTGTAGACATCCCGCCCTCAAGGCCGCCTAAACGATTGGTTTTCCGGTAATAGCCCCGTTCCTCACTCCAGGCAATTTCATCATGAACCTCACTGCCAGACTTACTAGCAGCTTCAAAACCAATACCAATCTCAACGCCCTTAAATGCATTGATGCTCATCATTCCACTAGCTAGTTTCGCATCAAGCTTTCTGTCATAATGAACATAGCTTCCTACTCCAGGAGGCATACCTTCGATAATAACTTCAACAATTCCACCAATAGAATCACCTTGTTGTTTTGCCTCGTCAATGGCATCCATCATCTTCTTTTCTGCGACTGGATCAAGGCATCTTACTGGCGAACCTTCAGTGATTTCTTGTAATTTTTGAAGAGATTCATATTCTTTAATAGCAGACGTCACTCCGCCAATTTCAATAACATGTGAAGCAACCTCGATTCCAAGCTCTTTTAATAGTTTTTTTGCGACTGCTCCTGCCGCTACTCTCACTGTTGTTTCCCTTGCCGATGAGCGCTCAAGAACATTTCGCATATCCCGATGTCCATATTTTAGTGCACCATTTAAGTCAGCATGACCTGGGCGAGGACGTGTAATCTTTCTTTTGATTTCTTCCTCTTCATCAGGGGCAATTGGTCCCTGTCCCATAATTTTCGTCCAATGCTTCCAGTCGTTATTTTCAACAACTAATCCAACTGGCGATCCAAGGGTATACCCATGTCTAATGCCTCCTACAATTTGGACAGTATCTTTTTCGATTTGCATTCTTCTTCCTCTGCCATGTCCTTTTTGCCGTCTTGCCAATTCAAAGTTAATATCTGTATCCAGTAACGGCAAACCTGCTGGCAGCCCTTCAATAATGGCCGTCAGCTGCGGACCATGGGATTCACCCGAAGTTAAGTATCGCAAAACTCTTTCCCCCTTCAACTCATTAAAGGATTATGTACCAATATAACATAGGATAAATAATAAAAATAGTTAAAAAAAGAAAATTCCTATAATTTATTTCTATATTTAATGCATTTTAACATGAAATGGTTGGTTACTCAAAAAAGAAAAGCAATGCAATGTAAAAAAAAGAGGCTGGATTTCTCCAGGTCCTCAGTTACTTTTTCCGATAAAAGAATGTGTCTTCTGTTTCAAACTCATATTTCCCTGGATTAAAGATTTGCTCCGTACTTCCTACAAAAAAGATGCCATCTTTGTTTAATGCCCCGCTAAATTTATAATAGAGCTCATCCTTCGCCTCTTCTGTAAAATAAATAAGCACATTTCGGCAGACGATTAAATCAAATGGACCCCCAAAAGTATCAGCTAAGAGATTTTGCTTGCGAAAGGTTACTGTTTTCTTCACATCATCAGATACTGTAAAAAAAGTTCCATCTTTCGTGAAATATTTCTTTTTCTTTTCCTCTGGCACTTCATTTAAAGACCTTTCCGGATACACACCCATTTTTGCTCTAGCAATTACATTTTCATCTAAATCTGTTGCTAAGATTTGGACTTGTGATAATGGCATAAAATTCGACATAACCATGGCAAGTGTATATGGTTCTTCTCCTGTCGAACATGCGGCACTCCAAATTTTCAAACGCTTATTCTTCGTAAGCAGTTTTGGAATAATTTTTTTTTCAAGCACTTCCCATCTTTTGGCATTTCGATAAAACTCTGACACATTAATTGTCATTCGATCAAGAAATTCATTTAGTAATTCTCTATCTTTATTCATAGAATCAAAAAAATCGTTAAAAGACTTAAACCCCTTTTTTTCATATAACGATTGGAGCCTTCTTTTCATTTGTGCTTCTTTATACAAGGATAAATCTATCCCTGTTTTCTTTTTAATATTTACAATGAAATTCTGATAATCCTGCGACATTGCCTACTCCTCTATTCATTGCTAATTTTTCTTATATACATTATTAGTATAGCTGAAATTTGGCATATTGGAGTGTATTTTGTTGAAAATTTTGCGTAAAATGTGGGTGACTCGCGATTATACATGCCTTCTTTCCATTAACCGAATGCCAATCCCCATCATGACTACACCCATTAAAATTAATATAGAAATCGGATATAATAATTCGCTATATGATAATCCAGATATCGTTGCCCCTTTTAAAAGCTCCATCCCATATGTAATGGGGATAGCCTTTGAAATAGTTAAAAGTGTCTCAGAAGTAATAATTTCAATTGGCCAATAAGCTCCACCAAGCATAGCAAAGCTCACACTTATTAACGGAACTAATGCATTAAATTGACCGATTGTTTTAACGATGCCAGTTAAAAAGATTGATAATGCGACAATCGAAAATAAATAAGGAATAATCAGGATCAAGGTCTTACCAAATGAACCATAAAAGTCCACTCCTGCACCGTATTTAAAAACGACAAATATTAAGGCAATCTGTATATAGCCAATGAAAAAACAATAAAGTAAATTCCCGATATACATTTCCATCTTTGTCGTAGAAGATAGAATCAGCCGATCCCAAATTCCCATTTGTTTCTCTCGCAATATTTCAACTACATTAAATGCAACAGTATAAATTGAGAAGAACAAGGCAAATCCAAATAATGATTGCAGACCCGGATCATAAACCCATTGTTCTTCATCTGAAAAAGATGCTAAGGAAAGCTGGAAAAGTTGATTTTCTTTCACTTCATTAATTTTTTCTAACGCTTTATTTGTATCAACAGCAAGGTCAATGACTGCTTTTTCTTTTAATCTTTTTATATAGTATCTTTCCACATATTGATTAATCAGATGAAAATTCTCAGTATTGCCCACTTGATATAATGTAAAGGAATCAGCTTCAAGTAAAATACCTGCTTCTACACTTCCTGCAGCAACCTTGTTCTTAACCTCTTGTTCATCTTCAACGACAAATTCAAATGCGTCACCCTTATTAAGATCTTCTATAATTAAATTTACCTCTTCTTCAGGTAAGGAACTATAAACGGGAACTTCAACTTTTGTGAAGGATGACTTCCCTAATAAATAGGCAAATGCGATACAAATAATCGTCGTTGTAATAAATGCACCTGGCTTCCTAAGTAGCAAGCGGAAATTCGCCCATATGATTCCTCTCATATCGATTCACCTCTTCTCGGCCGGATCAAAATTGCCAACAATAGTAACAGGACAGTTGTAATCGACACAGACAATAATTGACTTGATACGTCACTTAGAGAATATCCCTGCATGATTTTATAGTAGGCAGAAATCCCTGCCCCACCAGGTGAGTATTGAGATATCATTTCAAAAAAACCACCGATTTGTGAAACTGGAATAAAACTTCCGCCAACAAAAGCTATAATTGGTATTAAAAAGCTTGAAAATACTTGTGTTGCACTTCTTGAATTCGAACGATAATTAATTGCTGAAATAAAAACAGCAAACCCTCCAACCATCACACATAAAGTAAAAGTGACAACAAAATAATCAATAACATTTGGCCAGCTTACACCATGGATAAGTGCAGATAAGCCAAACAATATATTCATTTGCACAAAGGTGATAATAATCGTTGACACAAAAATGCCAACAAAAAATATCGGTACGGGTACGTTTGCTAACAAAATCCGTCCATAAATCTGATTTTCCTTTTCTTCTAATGCCAACGCCGCCGAATTTCCTGCTACGTAAAACATAAACATCACGCACATCCCAATTGCGTAATAAGTGACAGCATTAACTGGCTTTTTCTTTGTTACTGTTTCTGTTTTTCCTACTTTAGAAATAATACTGTTTTGCAGTGTTTCCGGATCAATTCCTAGTGATGGCAGAGCTGACCATAGAGAAATATCTTCTTGAAAAGAGGTAAATATATCATTTAACACGCTGCCTTCTAGTGTGCTTGATTCATTTAGTTTAAGGTTTAATTTAGGGACTTCGTCCTCATTAAAAAAAGCATGAAGATAAAATTGTTCCGTAAAGCCTGCAGGAATCTCTAGAATTCCACTATATTCAAGTGCCTCTTTGTCAGATGGCACAGTTTCCATTTCTGTTACTTGAATACTATCTTTAAATTCCTCGCTTGCAAATACGTCATCAAATAAGATTCTTATCGGATTGAAGCTTTTTATTCCTTCAATTGCCACTGCTTTTTCTTCTGGAGAGATCGGCAAGCTTGCCATTTTTTTAATCATTTTTTCTTCTCCGTAAGCGGCATCATCCTTTTGAATAACTGCGAGTTTAATATCCAAATCAGGAGCTTCACCATCAATAATTGATCCTAATGCAGCTCCTAAAATAGTGATGAGGACAAAAGGCATAAAGAGGAGGATGACTAGTTCACGTGGTCTTCTCCATACCATGAGCAATTCTTTTTTAATTAATTGAGCTATCATTTTCGTCCTCCCCCTAATCCCTTAATTGCCTGCCTGTTAAATGGAGGAACACATCTTCCAGAGTGGGTGTCTCAATATGAACAGAGATAATATTTGTTTTTGTCTCTTCTGCTAATTTGAAAAGGTCTTTTAGAATATTTGCCTTTTTAGGGACAATTAAAGTAATTGCTGGGTCTTGAACTGAGATATTTTTTACATTAGGAAGGGCTTGCAGAAGTTGTAAATATTCCCCTTTCAAGATTTCTACTTTTATTGCAATGGACTGTTCTGAAGATAATATGGCCTTTATTTCCTCCTTCGTGCCTGCTGCAATCACTTCCCCATGGTCCATTATATAAATACGGTCACACAGATACTCTACTTCCTCCATATAATGACTTGTATATAATACAGTTATATTTTTTTCCGTATTTAATCGTTTGACCGTTTCAAGGATATAGTTCCTTGATTGGGGGTCAATGCCGACTGTCGGCTCATCCATAATGATTAATTCAGGTTCATGAAGTAATGCAACACCAATATTTAAACGTCTTTTCATCCCACCTGAGAAGGTTTTTACCAAATCCTTTTTTCGATCTGTAAGGCCAATTATATCTAATACTTCTTCCACTTTTCTCTGTAAGTCTTTTTTCTTAATACGATGAATCCTTCCAAAAAACTCGAGATTCTCTTCTGCTGTTAAATCCATATACAGGGCAATATCCTGAGGAACGACGCCTAGAATCTTTCTTATTTTCTCCGGTTTCCTTATTATACTTTCATTTTTAAGCCGAACATCTCCGCTCGTTGGATGAACCAATGAAGAGATTAATGATATCGTTGTTGACTTTCCTGCACCATTTGGACCGAGCAAGCCAACTGTCTCCCCTTTTTCCAAATACAGGTTAACTCCTTTAACTGCCTTTTTATTTTTAAAATGCTTGGATAACTCCACCACTTCTAACATGAAATTCCCTCCTTTGTACATGATTAGTATAGAAAAGATTTAAAGCTTTCTACACTGCCCTAAGTCATTAAAAAACCCTTTATCCATGACCTTAGTCATTTTCCTTATCATGAAAAAAGCTATGTCAATTGACATAACTCATAAAAAAAGCTTTTGCTTATAGAAGATCATGCTTAATAGCAAAGATCGCCAGCTGAGTGCGATCTCTTAAACCAAGTTTTTGTAAAATCTGTGTTAGATGATTTTTAACCGTCCCAATGGACAAGTAGAGTTCACTTGCAATCTCTTTATTCGTCTTTCCTCTTCCAATCAGCTTTGTAATTTCTAATTCTCTTGGTGTTAAATGAATGTCGATTGAATCGATTTCTGGTTTTTCTAACAGCCTTGGCAGCACCTTTGCTGCTACTTGTTCATGTATTGCCATGCCACCTTCAAGACAGCTATTTATTGAATGAATTAACTTATGCCCATCTGAGGTTTTTAACAGAAATCCATCTACACCAAGCTTTAAGGCTTGGAGTGCATATTCCTCATCATTAAATGTCGTAAGGATTAGAATCTTAATATTCGGCCATCTTTCTTTCATTTTGTGAGCTGCCTCTATTCCATTCATCTTCGGCATCCGTATATCCATTAAAGCAACATCTACAAGATGATTTTCCAAAAAATCAATCGCCACTAAGCCATTTTCCGCTTCTCCAACAACGGAAAATAGCTCGTTTTGTTCCAGAATCATTTTTATCCCTTGGCGGACGATGCTTTGGTCTTCTACAATTAATACACGAATCAATTTCATCTCTCCTCTATGGCAATGACCCCTCAATAATAAAGGTATGATCTAATTGATAAATTTCGAGCGTACCACCCGCTTCTTCCACCCTTTGCTTCATATTTTTCAAACCAAAACCTTCATGAAATGGTTTCATATGATCATATGAATTTCTAATATCAAAATATAAATGGCCAAGCGGAGTTGTTCCTAATGTGACAAACACTTCCCTAGATTGTCCATACTTCATTGCATTTGTTAAGGATTCCTGTAAAACCCGGTATAAGGTGATGCTGTTTTGATTAGATAAGGTGAGACTTAAAGCTCCCTGCTTTGTTGTAAAATGTACTCGTAAGTGACTCTCTGATTCCAGTTTTCTTATTAATTGAATAACTGAAGATATTCCTTCGACATCATCCATATTTAAAGCCCTAACAGCTTTTCTTGTCTCTTCTAAACTTTCATTAACAATGTCCTTCATCGATTGAAGGACATCATTTTTCTCATTCATAAGGAGTATTTCTAATTGCATACTTAGAGCGGTTAGCTTATGTCCGACAGAATCATGCATTTCTCTTGCGATCCGAGTCCTTTCCTCCATTCGTATTGCTTTCTCATTTTTTGCTGCATATCTTTTTACCTTTCTATATTCATCAATAAGCTGTTCATATAATTGGGATTGATGAATGAGATTAAAATAATGAGTATTTAAGTACCAAAAAGCATAAAAGAGGAGGAGGATCAAAATAAACAGACTTGCCAGTACACTTGCTGACTCCACCGTTACAACAAGGTAAATTATTAAAATAATATTTACTCCAATTAGCAAACTACGAAAATAGAGTGGAGATAAATAAAAAGCAGACTCCAATTTATATAAGAGAATTAATAATACAAAAAATGGCATGAGTTTTTCCTCAAATAAAAATGCATACATGTACGTAATAGCTAGTAAGATTAGGGTAATAGGCAGCTTTTTTTTAAAAAGAGGAAGAAGAAAATAAACAGATAGTGAAAGAGCACAAAAGAGCAATACGAACACGCCAGTATTCTTACTAGGAGAAAGGATGATTAATGCCCAAATTGAAAATAATAAAATAAAACGAATACGAAAAGAAAGCAAGATCATTCCACCCATCAACTCTATTAAATAAAGATGGATTTAACGTAACAAATTGGATATCATTGGTCAATATAGAAATGAAAATATCTAAACGACCTAACAAAAAAAGCACTCGCTAAAAGCAAGTGCTTTTCAAACAAATCAATTAATTGATCCATTCATTCATTAGTTTAGCATATTCTACAAGTTCTTCCTCTTTAAAGAAAAGACCAATTTCTCGTTCAGCACTTGCAGGTGAGTCGGATCCGTGAATGATGTTCTTACCAACTGTAACTCCGAAGTCACCGCGGATTGTACCTGGTGCTGCATCTTTAGGATTAGTAGACCCCATCATTTGACGAGCTGTAGCGATGACATTTTCACCTTCCCAAACCATTGCAAATACAGGTCCAGAAGTAATAAAGTCAACTAATTCTCCAAAGAATGGGCGCTCTTTATGTTCTCCGTAATGCTCCTCTGCAAGCGCTTGCGGAATGCTCATAAGCTTACCGCCTACAAGTTGAAACCCTTTCTTTTCGAAACGAGAGACAATCTCTCCAATTAAATTACGTTGAACACCATCAGGCTTTACCATTAAAAATGTTTTTTCCATGATTTCCACTCCTAAAACATATGTATAGTGAATTACCTAAGAAGACAACCCATGAAAATAGTAACATTTTTTTGATAATTTAGCAATATATTCGGAATACAGCGTTTAAAACTTCCGTTTACCAATCATATTAGCAATATCTCTTAGTGTTTTTTTAGCTCGATTATGTGGAAGCTCATTTAAGATTTCAAGCGCTTTATTTAAGTAATTGTCACTTACCTTCAAAGACTTTTCAATTGCACCGGAATTCTTAATCAAAGAAATCATTTGTTCAATTTCCTCACGCTTTGTCGCCACATTTACTTTAATTATTTTTTCGCGGATTTCCTCATTTTTCATCGCAAATAAAACGGGAAGTGTAATGTTTCCTTGGTGGAGATCATCACCTGCTGGCTTTCCTAGCTGTTTCTCTGTACCAGTGAAATCAAGCACATCATCAATAATTTGATAAGACATTCCAACATAATAGCCAAATTGGTAAAGCTTTTTATGCACCTCATCTTCAACATCAGCTGCAATCGCACCTAGCTGACAGCTAACAGCAATTAAAATCGCCGTTTTTCTTTTTATTCGCCGAAAATAATTACGTACATTCTGATCAAAATTATATTTATCTTTAATTTGCTCAATTTCACCAATACATAGCTCAACTAAGGTATCCGCTAAAATTTGATGAGCAAATGGCTTTTCAATCTTAGTCATTAATTCAAGCGCGCGTGCAAATATATAATCCCCTGTATACATCGCAATGCGATTATCCCATTTAGCCTTTATCGTAGGTTTGCCCCTTCTTAGTTCAGCATCATCAATGACATCATCATGAACAAGTGAGGCCATATGAATTAGTTCGAGCGATACAGCAACATTTTTTATTCTACTGATATCATAATTTCCAAACTTTCCAGCTAGCAAAACAAAAACTGGGCGGATTCGTTTTCCCCCGGCTTTTAATAAATGCAAGGATGCTTGATGCAATAAAGGAGACTCTGCTTGGACTGTCTCCTCGAGTGCTTCTTCAATAATCGTTAAATCTGAATTCAAAAATGAATACATCATTTTCAACTTCATATCTATACTCACCCAGCTTATATCCTGTCTGCTGCTTCCATACATCATGTTATTATATGCACAAACATTCCTATGAAAAAGCATTCAGAAAAAATATTATTTTTCTTTTTTCCCTATATGAACAGCTGCTACTCCTCCGGTATATGGTTTGTAGCTAACCTGATCAAAACCAGCATTTTCGAACATGCGGGCAAGCTCCTTCATTCCTGGGAAGTCTCGTGCAGATTCTTGTAGCCATGAATATTCTTTATAGCTTTTCGCAAATATCTTACCAAACATCGGCATAATAAAGCGGAAATAGAAGTAATAAGCTTGTTTATAGCCAATCATCGTTGGCTGAGATGTTTCAAGACAAACAGCCAATCCTCCTGGCTTTACAACTCGATGCATTTCTTTTAATACTTGTAAATAATCCGGTACATTTCGCAAACCAAATCCGATTGTTACAAAATCAAAAGTATTATCAGGAAAAGGGAGTTCCATCGCATTTCCATGCACTAGCTGGACTTGTTTAAGATTCATTTCTTTTACTTTTTGTTCCCCGATTTTCAGCATATTTTTACTGAAATCTAATCCGATCACTTCGCCTTTTTGACCGACTGCCTCAGCTAATGCAATTGTCCAATCAGCTGTTCCACAGCACACATCAAGAGCCTTCGCACCCTTTTGGACGTTCATTTTCTTCATTGTATCTTTACGCCATCTTAAATGCTGCTGAAAGCTGATGACGGAATTCATTTTGTCATAATTCCCATAAATCTTTTCGAATACATGATGGACACGTTCTTCTTTAGATTGCTGCATACTGCTTACCCTTCTTCCACTAATGTATTTGCATAGGATTCATTCTTACTAAGTACCGACTGAATTTTCTTAACTAATAATTCATCCATTATTGGGAACTTCCTGAATTGCTTTTGAATGAGATTTTTTGAGCAGTCAATATAATGATCACAAATAGCGAGCAAATCCTTGTCTTGATCATTCGTATCATGACATGTTTCATTTTTGCCAACTATATTCTTGATTGCTTCAAAAACAATTGACTTTCTTCCTTGTAGGAATAATTCTCTCTCAGCGTTTAGCCTTTTGACGAATAAAAGATTAGCTGAAAAATCATTCCATTCCGTGTCATCCAAATAAGAAGCGACCTTTACAAATAAAGAAGACTCAATCTTTTTTATATCATTCATTAAGTCATCAAAAGTATTAGCTGATTTTTGGTAGAGGGAAATTTTATGTTCATTTACCTCTTTTATCCCTTCAGCTAATGAACGAATCATTTCAATATCATCAATACCGGCAAGAATTTTATAATATAATCCGCTATAATATACACCAGCTAGTACGGTAAGCTGCCTAGACTTTAGTTCCTCAGAATCTAGTCTGTGATTCGATACAAGCTCATGAGTATCAAGGGCAATTTGAATAAGCATGATTGTTATGCAATATTTTTTCGCGATTAATTCCGGTACACTTCCTTTATTAAGAAGTGAAAGAAGGAGCAAAAGCTTGTCTTCATCGATTATTGGCGGTTCAATATGCTTAAGTAAATAAGGGTGCTTAATCTTTTCATTGATTTGCTCTTTCACATCTGCTAATTTAACCATCAAGTTTTGCATACAATCACCCTTGTTTTCCCTGAGTTTTCTTCTTCATTTCAATAAGATCTCTATTTATATTTAAGGAAAATAGACCCTTTACTAGTCTATTTTTACGTATACATAAGGCAGAGACCATTATATCATATATTACAAATCAATGTCAGGGAATTTTCGAAGAAACCGCGGCTTTGTGAACGTTAATTTACATTTAGTATGAATTTTATTTTTTGGATTCGCTTTCAACTTCTCCATAGGCAGTCATTATGACGGCATTTCCTCTAATTTTTATTGCAGACGTATGTTCAGTAAATTGAGCAATCATTACTTCTCCATGATCTAGTTTCTCAGAATGATGAAATCTAGTATCTGACCCTCTTGTCAACCCAATTACATTTACACCGTCTTCTTTTGCTTTAATAATGACATATTCATTTCCTACTTGAATTCTATTCTCCATATAAACACCCTTTTGCCTATAGTGATTTGATCTTAGAATTTGGCTGTGCTGAATGTTGCAGTTGATTTTCGCTGGAAGCACACGCTTATCGCAGAATGGACAGTAAGCCTTATCGAAGAACAAGCTCATGTGGCGACTTACCTGTCCTACTCCTGCAGAATAAGCATCTTTGAATACTAACACCGCATCTAGTCAATACGACAGCATTTCCGAGGATTCTCGTACGTTCTGCGGCAATCAACATTCACCTTTAACACAGTTTAGAATTTAATCAATGAAAGCACTTCAGCACGTGCTCTTTCATCATCAGCAAATACGCCTCTTGCTGCAGTAGTCACTGTTTGTGAACCAGGCTTCTTCACACCGCGCATGGTCATACACATATGCTCTGCTTCTACAACGACCATAACTCCATGTGGATCAAGCTTCTCTAAGATTGACTCCGCAATGGTTGATGTTATTCTTTCTTGCAGCTGCGGCCTTTTCACAACTGCGTCCACTGCTCTTGCCAGCTTACTTAATCCTGTTACCTTTCCGTTCCTTGGAATATAAGCAACATGAGCTTTGCCGTAAAACGGGACAAGATGATGTTCACACATAGAGTAAAAAGGTATATCTTTTACTAGTACAACTTCTTCATGGTCCTCGCCAAATACCGTTTCAAAATATTCCTTTGGATCTTGATTCAATCCTTGGAATACTTCCTCATACATTTTTGCCACTCTTTTCGGTGTATCGAGCAGACCCTCACGATTAGGATCCTCTCCGATTGCTTCTAATATTAAACGTACCGCATCCTCAATCTGCGCACGATTTACCTCTGCCATCATACATCCTCCTCAAGTTCACAACTATCTAAATCTAACGTAATATGTCCATATTAGCACAATCATTTCGTTACTAGCAAAAAAGAAAAGCGGAAGCTGGCCATACAGTTAATCTTTGTAAAAAAGCAATAAAATCCATTGATCCTTTTGCAAAATTTCTAGTATGTATATTTTTGTTTTTTTTAAAAGAAAAAACCGCGAGAGAGTCGCGGTTTTTAGCTCAAGCAAAAGCTTTTAGCACAATATGTACTTATTTAACTGCATCTTTCAATGCTTTACCTGGTTTGAAAGCAGGTACTTTGCTTGCAGCGATTTCAATTTCTTCACCTGTTTGAGGGTTGCGTCCTTTACGAGCAGCACGCTCACGTACCTCAAAGTTTCCGAAACCAATTAGTTGAACTTTATCACCATTTTTTAAAGCATCTAAGATTGCATCAAAAACAGCATCAACTGCTTTAGTAGCGTCTTTCTTAGAAAGCTCACTGCTTTCAGCAACTGCATTAATTAGTTCTGTCTTATTCATGCCTTTCACCTCCTCCCAAAAAACGAAATGCGGAAGCGCCTTGATCAGGGGCGACAAGCATAAGACGAGCCGGCAGGAAGGTTGTACTTTAACCTTCTTGACGGATTGGCTTATGACCTCGAGCCCCTAGGCGCTGAAGCTAGACATCTGTCTAACTCGTAAAAGTAGAATCTTCTTAAGTCATAATAGTATTCTTACTTACATTTGTAAACAAATTTACTGATTTCTAAACATTTTCATGTATTTTTGTTTAACATGCCCAATAATAAATCATATTTGAAAAAATATCAATTCATTTGTATTAAAAAACCTTTAATACTAAGGGTTAGAGCACTTTTCGTGTAATTCAGTTTAAAGATTATCACAATCATTTGCGGTTATCAAGAATATTTCATGTTTAAATGGGAAGTTTTCATATATTTTGACGAAAATGTTTGATTATCCCTCTTTTATTAGGGAATAAAACAAGAAAAAGACCCCCAATGGAGTCCTTTAATTATAAAATTATTGCAATTAATCCGCCTGAACCTTCATTTATTATTCTTTCAAGCGTTTCTTTTAGTTTATATCGGGCATTTTCCGGCATCATCGCTAACTTCGCTTGGATTCCCTCTCTCACAATAGAACTTAAGCTGCGTCCAAAAATATCTGAATTCCAAATAGATAACGGATCATCCTCAAAATCCTGCATTAAGTAGCGGACTAGCTCCTCACTCTGTTTTTCTGTTCCAATAATTGGCGAAAATTCCGATTCAACATCGACTTTAATCATATGAATGGAAGGGGCAACTGCTTTTAATCTAACACCAAATCTCGAGCCATGGCGGGTGATTTCCGGTTCATCTAAGCTCATATCAGAAAGTGATGGTGCCGCAATCCCATAACCTGTTTGTTTTACCATTTTCAAAGCATCTGAGATTTG
The DNA here is from genome assembly GCF_006704205.1 of Cytobacillus solani. NCBI lineage: Bacteria > Bacillati > Bacillota > Bacilli > Caryophanales > Bacillaceae > Cytobacillus > Cytobacillus solani. Next base: position 3,626,860 of record NZ_CP041305.1, on the reverse strand, counting down.
ATCATACTCTGTTTTAGCATGTGCAAAATCCTGCATAAGCTCAAGTAAATGATCTTTCCCTCTTATTTCTACCCCGACAATTTCTTTTAATACTTCATCATAAAGGTCATCTGGAGCAAACAAATCAATTTCGGCTACTCCCTGACCCATTTCTATTCCTGCTAAGCCGGCACGATCAATAAACTCAAAATCACTAAATTGATGGACCACTCGATCGACATCTCTTAGTCGCTTAATATCTTTAACTGTTTCTTTTACGGCGTCTTGATAGCTTTCTCTTAACCAGTGGTTTTCATGTAAAACCATGACCCAGCTTGGCAAATTCACATTCACCTCAAGCACAGGGAATTCATATAATGCTTCACGCATGACGTTTAATACATCCGATTCCCTCATTCCTTCTACACTCATGGCCAGTACTGGGATATCATACTTTTCAGCTAATTCATTCCTAAGCGCTTCCGTATTAGGGTGGTGCGGTTGAACACTATTGATGACCATTATAAATGGCTTTCCAACTTCTTTTAGTTCATCAATCACTCTTCCTTCAGCTTCAAGGTAGTTGCTACGCGGGATTTCGCCAATTGTACCATCCGTAGTAATAACAACCCCAATCGTTGAATGCTCCTGAATCACTTTCCTTGTACCAATCTCTGCTGCCTCATGGAAAGGAATTGGTTCTTCATACCATGGAGTATTGATCATTCTTGGACCATTTTCATCCTCATAACCCTTTGCCCCAGGTACCGTGTAGCCGACACAATCGACCAAGCGGATGTTTACATCTAAACCTTCATCAACGTGAACAGTAGCTGCCTGGTTTGGTACAAATTTCGGTTCAGTTGTCATGATTGTTTTACCGGCCGCACTTTGAGGGAGTTCATCCTGGGTGCGAGCGCGGTCAGCTTCATTGCTCATATTCGGCAATACAACAAGCTCCATAAATTTTTTTATAAAAGTTGATTTGCCTGTACGTACAGCTCCAACTACACCGAAATAGATATCACCGCCAGTTCTTTCGGCAATATCTTTGAAAATATCTACCTTTTCCAAGTGATCCCCTCCTAAAATCTGTGGGATAAAATTATCCTATCAATTACGTTTGGACATTATATGTTTATGATGTTGTCCTACTCCGTTATGACAGTTTTTTTTAAATCACCCCGTTTTGAAAGTAAAACTTAAACACTTTATTTCCAATTCATTACTGTTAAGGTCATAATCAAAACGAAGAAAAAACCCTTCTCCTACAATATATTTTGCAGAAGAAGGGTTATGACTATTTCGCCAAAAAGATTGGCTGTTTCGTATTCTCATCAATTGTATATGGCAAAGAATAAGCAGGCACAAATGCTGAGTCTTCAACAAGTATCCCTCTGATATCTTCACCCGGCTGATAATTCATTTTTTTCGTTTTTACTGCTTCAAAAAGATCACTTGTATAATCCACATAAACCTCCCCATCTCCTGTTACAACAAATGGCAAAGGAAGTCCCGTGTATGGACTTTTAGCTGTTGGATCTTCTTTATAGCCTAATTTGCTAAAATCCAATGAAAAAACATGGTCAGCAATTTGTTCTTTATATGGTGGATACCCTTGAGTTTTTATCCGCAGTTTAATATCGCGAATGGTTTCAGCCATTCTTAAATCAAATATTTTAACTGTTGGGTTCGTTTCTACATCAACAAGTACATATTGAAAAATGCCCCCGGATTCAAATGCATTTCCGGGCGGTTCCGCCATATACTTTGGTACGACCATTTTAAAATCAATCGGATACTTTTGATAGATAGGAGTCGTTTGATCCCTCGTTTTAATTGGAAGAAGTCCTCCAGTATCCTCTTTATATTTATTTATTACTGATTGAACAGCTTGAATCTGGTCCTCATAAGGGATTTGATTTTCTGCAAGTCTTTCTTCAGGATACATGCATCCCGATAATACTGAAATAACTAATAGAAGCAAAGAAAGAAGCCGTATTTCCTTTTTCAACCGAATCAATCCTTTTTGGCTATGTATTTATTGTACTTTCATAAAACGGCCGCTACATTTCCTCTTCTACTCAGGGGTGGGACCGCTAAAGACAACAAGAAATATGATAATTCCTGATACAATCATTAAAATATAGGCAACTAGAGCGGTTACAAACTTAAAAACCCCGCCTAATTTAAAACGACTAAAATATATCAGTAATATGGCCAAAAACATAAACCCCATAGACGCAAGTGATATCCACATTTTCATTAATGATGGTGACATGATTTCAACTCCTTTTTCCGAGAAGTATTATATCATATCACCAAGACGATTGGCACATAAAGTGAAACTTCAATTAGTAAGGAACTCCTTCTTCCCCTACTTAAAAATTTCTATTCCCTTAACTTCTTGAAGTGGGGTCTTACAGCCAGTTTAGCTGCACAAACCGATGTTTCTACCCTTAAACACTCTTAACGAAAAAAAAGCCAAGTTAAAGAGGGGCAATTCTTTAACTTAGCCTGTGACTAAATAACCCTAATACCCTGTTCAATTCACCAGTTTGCTTCGTTGCATTGTATGCAAATAGTTTCTCTCGCGTATCCTCGAATGCCTATATTTCAAATATTTATTTGCATCGATACTCATTTTTATATATCGAGAACGTTTGTGAGGTCCTCCATTTCATCTTTTTTTCCACGAGCCATCAAGCGGTCAACTGCATCTTTTGCATTTATATTATTAAATAAGACGTCATAAAGAGCATCTGCTATCGGCATGTTGACTTCATATTTCTCTGCGAGCTGCTTAGCAGCCTTTGTCGTTCTTACCCCTTCAACGACCATTCCCATATTGTCCAAAACCTCTTGAAGATTTTGGCCTTTCCCAAGCAAATGACCCGCTCTCCAATTTCGGGAATGGACACTCGTGCATGTCACAATTAAGTCGCCTATTCCTGTTAACCCAGAAAAGGTTAACGGGCTTGCACCCATTTTCATTCCTAAGCGGGCAATTTCAGCTAAACCACGTGTAATCAATGCAGCCTTGGCATTATCTCCATAACCTAAGCCATCCGTAATTCCTGCAGCCAGAGCAATAATATTTTTAAGTGCTCCGCCAATTTCAACACCAACAATATCCGGATTTGTATATACCCGGAAATTATTATTAATAAATAAATCTTGAACTTGATCCGCAGCTGCCATATTTTTAGATGAGACAGTGACTGTTGTCGGATGCCTTAAGCTAACCTCTTCCGCATGACTTGGTCCTGAAAGCACAACTACGCTTGCTAAAAGGCTTGCTGGCATTTCTTCTTCAATCATTTCAGATATGCGCAGCAGCGTATCTGGTTCAATCCCTTTACTTACGTGGACAACGGTCAAAGGTTCTTTTCTAATGGCGCGAATTTTGCCGATCACTTCCCTAATCGCTTTCGTAGGGACCGCAAGAATAATTGTATTTACTCCAAATAAGGCTTCCTCTAATGATGCAAAGCCGGTAATTCCATCTGGCAGCAGGATATCTGGCAAATATTTTTTATTAATATGGTGTTCATTTATTTCTTTAATTTGTTCAGGGTTATGTCCCCAGAGCTTTACTTCATGATTATTATCAGCTAACACCATTGCTAAAGCAGTTCCCCAACTGCCAGCTCCGATGACAGCAATGCTTTCCCTTTTCCGCTCCATAAGATCACTACCTTTAAATGATATTGTCTATCTTGCATGGCTAGGGGCTTAATGCCCCTGGGCAAGCCGCTTCGCTTTTCTAGTTATTTTCTCTCTCTAGCGAATATCTTAATCGGGGTTCCTTCAAAGCCGAAAGCATCTCTAATTCTATTTTCTAAGAAACGCTCATATGAGAAATGCAGAAGCTCTGGATCATTTACAAACACAACAAAAGCAGGCGGCTTTACAGCGACTTGTGTTGCATAATATATTCTTAGACGCTTTCCTTTATCTGTCGGAGTTGGATTCATAGCCACCGCATCCATAATGACATCATTTAACACACTAGTCTCTACACGCAGTGCATGATTTTCACTTGCTTTATTTATCATTGGAATCAAGGTATGAATTCGTTTTTTTGTTTTTGCAGATAAGAAAACAATTGGAGCATAGTCAAGAAATAAGAAATGTTCGCGAATTTTTTGTTCAAATTCTTTCATCGTCTTTTCGTCTTTTTCAACAGCATCCCACTTATTCACAACGATAACGACCGCTCTTCCCGCTTCATGCGCATATCCAGCGATACGTTTATCCTGTTCAATAATGCCTTCCTCACCATCAATAACAACGAGAACGACATCAGAACGTTCAATCGCTCTTAATGCCCGAAGAACACTATACTTTTCAGTTGTCTCATAAACTTTTCCCTTTTTACGCATACCCGCTGTATCAATGATGACATATTTATCCCCATTAAACTTCAGCTCGGAATCAATCGCATCTCTAGTCGTGCCCGCAATATTGCTCACAATCACTCGATCTTCACCAAGAATTGCATTAACAAGAGAGGATTTCCCAACATTCGGACGCCCAATTAAAGAAAACTTAATCACATCATCCTCGTAATCCTTTTGACCCGATTTCGGGAAGTGCTTGGCTGCTTCATCAAGTAAATCACCAAGTCCTAACCCATGTGAACCCGAAATAGGGAATGGTTCCCCGAATCCTAATGCGTAGAAGTCGTAAATTTGGTCCTTCATTTCCGGATTATCGATTTTATTTACACCGAGTACTACAGGCTTCTTTGCTTTATAAAGGATTTTTGCTACCTCTTCATCTGCAGATGTTACACCTTCTCTTCCGTTTGTAAGAAAAATAATCACATCCGCTTCATCAATAGCAATTTCTGCCTGCTGGCGAATTTGCTCTAAGAAAGGCTCGTCCCCTATATCGATTCCACCTGTATCAATAATATTAAATTCATGTGTTAGCCATTCCCCTGAACTGTATATACGATCCCTTGTAACACCAGGAATATCTTCAACAATTGAAATTCGAGAACCTACAATTCTGTTAAAAATCGTTGATTTTCCAACGTTTGGACGTCCGACAATCGCCACTACTGGTTTTGCCATGAACATCACCCCTTTACCTTTATTTCTTTCAAACATTACTTAAACATTCGAATGTATCCTAACCTGCAGCCTAAGAACGTACAAAAGTAATTCTTTATAAAATAAACCCTTCTTAAATAGAAGGGCCTAACTTCATTATATTATCAAAGCAGTACCATACTATCAAGAACAAATGCGCAAGCGCCTTAATCACCCCTGACAAGCACAAGACAAGCCTTCCGGAAAGGTGTCCTTTACCTTTCTGGGAGGATTGATTGAAATGTGGAGGCGACTGTCCAGGGACGACTGCATAATTCAAGACCTGTAAGAAGGTGTATTTTGCCTTCTGAAAGGGATTGGCTAAAGACACGAGTTCCTAGGAGCCGCAACTAGACAAGCTTGTGACCTCGAGGTCGACAAAATCGCGACGTCCTCCTAAATGCTTCACTTTTAGTCGTGCGATGCATCGCTGACGAAGCTTTCCTTGTCCTGTCGCATTGTCGACATTAGTACGTCCTGTACGTCAGGGGTAGGCGCTCCTCCTATAAGCTACCGCTTATACTCGTTTGATGCCTATGCTGCCGAAGTGGTCCTTGTGGAGCTGAATGCAGAAAAACTTGGCAGAGTGGTTAATGTTTCACTATTACATATAATTCTTCATTTAATGCGTGTGCGATTCCGTCAAGAATAGCTTCAAGATTTGCGGCGATCGATTCCATTTCTTCTTTGTTTTCGCAAGAGAATACCGTTGCACCGCTAGGCACCTTCGAAGGATTTGTCGTAATAACTGCGAGTATATATTTTTCCAGCACCATCACGATTGACTCCTTTCTTCGGAAGTATTTCTTTCTGTAGGCATACGAATCGCGTTTTCAAGGGTCGGTACAGCCCCTATGATCTTTAAAGCCTTATCGATATTTTTCTCTTGCGGCAAGACAAATACTCCTACTCTCCCATCATTTAAATCTCGTTTGGCGAGCGGCACAAGTGCAGGTGTACCTGAATCCCGATAAACACCCAATGCAGTTGACACATCATGGAGAATCGCTTGTCTCTGCCCTAAATTGGCAATGGTTGAGCGAGCATTAAAATTCTTTGGTCTAAGAATAAACCCCATTCCATATCTTAAAACTTCTTCTTGTCTTTGCGGAAGTCCGATATTCATTATATAAATGTTATCAACATATAAACCTGCACCATCAAAGCGTGGTTTAACATATTCAACATCTACAATATCACCTATTTTGCCCCCCGACATAAGGACTCTTGAGATTATTAAGGCAATCACTGCAAAGATGAGTCCAACCCAAATATTGAATAGCAAATAACCAAGAACGCTGACAAGAGAAGTAAAGATGACCAAATAATTTCTGCTTTCAAAAGCAATAGCTATTCCTTCGATATACGTCTTTCCTCTAGGAACCATTTCGTAGCTATCTAACTCAGTTAATGTATTTCTTTCCATATTCCGTACCTCTCGAAATTGGGAAGCAGCTAACGTTAGAAAAGTAATCGCTGTAAATTCTTCATTCAGGATAGATGGGATGGCCACTGATCCAAGACCAGCCGCTATAAAACCAAGTGCCGTATGAATAATTTTCCCATGAAGATAGGTGGGATACTGGCGATAGTCAGTCCTTAGCATGTATATTCTTGTTAAAGTGCCAATTGTGATCCCGAATATAATCGGTAATGTATATTCATTCATGATAGTTTTTGTTTCTCCCTTTCCAGTTGATTAAAATGTCTTTCATAGAATGACGCTAATGACTCCATTCCACTCCACAAAACAATGAGTATCGTTGAAAGTGAAAGAACATCTAAGAATGTCAGTGAACCAATTACATAGGGAAATGAATATTTACTTAAAATAAGTGCATACAAAAACTCACCTTGGATTGCCCCAAGTACAACGATATACATTCGATGGATTTTCTTTCCATTTAATACAAAAGACAAGAGCATGAGTATGACAGCAAGCATCCAATTACGAGGAAAAATAAGCCATACCGGATCAAATAGGGCAAATAAATGGAAACAAACATATGCCAGCATAATAATAAAAGAACAAATTAATAAATACATCCTCTTTTTCCAATCTAAACGTGCAGCAAAAGAATATAATGGACAGCATAGTAATAGACCAGCAATCGATAACTCAAAATTGAAAAGCACAACCGTGTATGGAGAGACAATTATTAATAGTAAAAGAAACAATGATAGCATGAGCCTTGAACGACCATTCTTATTCATAAAAAAGGTTGCTATAATCCAAAAAAACCATGATACCCAATAAAAGGTTAATCCTTCCAAAATACTCACCTCCTACTATTCCCATTATGGCTGTCTACTATGTACTTTAATCTTTATCAAAAGAAATAAATAAATTTACGATTAAATTCGCCATACTCGTTCCATGTTAAAGAGAGGGAGGTGTATTTATGGGTAAGGATCGTCAGGAAAGAAAATTAAAACAAAGTAAAAAGGTGGAATCAGATCGTGACCAAGCCCTTCATTATCCTGGAGCTACGAAAATGCAAAGCCCTGAAGAAGCTAGAGATTTGAATAATAATAAACTATAAGAACAAATGCGGAAGCGCCTTCGGAACAATCTTAAACCCGATTGTTCCTGCGGAGATTATTCTAAGAAGCTTTCCTTAGTGCTCACCCCGGCAAGCATAAGACGCGCATCACGGAAAGGTGTAATTTACCTTTCTGGGAGGCTTGGCTTAGCCCCAAGAGGGGGTAGGTGCTGGAGCTGAACGTAGCCAAACTATTCACAAAGTGGTACACAACAGATGATTTTAAATTTTCATTTGCAACAAAAAAAGTTCTCGCAAATGCGAGAACCTTTTTTTGTTAATTTTTTATCTTTGGCTGTATTGCTTTGTATCAATATTTCTTTCATTTAACCAATGATGAGTTTTACCGGAAATAATAATTGGGACTAGTTGAAGCTCTTTTATTGTCCTAACACCAAGTGCGGTCATCATCATCGTAATTTCTCCATGAATGAGATGAAGCTCTTCTATTAGAGCATCCACTCCCTCTTTCATCAGGATTTTCAAGAAATAGCCTGCCACACCGACAGCATCTGCTCCAAGAGCAATAGCTTTTGCTATATCCAAGCTATTCTGTACCCCTCCAGAGCCTAACACTGATAATTCTTTACCCGCAGCTTTAGCTTCTGCAATAGATACAGTGGTTGAAATTCCCCAATCATTAAAAAAGGAAAATGCATTTTCCCGACGATTATTTTCAATCTTAGCAAAATTAGTTCCGCCATACCCACCCACATCTACCGCAGACACACCGATTGAAAGGAGCCTTGATACCGCTTCTTTATTCATACCAAACCCAACTTCTTTTACAATAATTGGGACATTTAAACTTTTCACAATATCTTCAATCCGTGTAAGCGCAGAGCAAAAATTCCGATCTCCTTCAGGCATCGTCAACTCTTGGACAACATTTAAGTGAATTTGCAGCGCATTTGCTTCAATCATATCAACCGCTGTTTTTGCCTGGTCAATTGTTGCCTCACTTCCTAAATTTCCAATCACGATTCCATCCGGATATGTTGTTCGTATTACCCGGTAAGACTCCGATTCTGCCGGGTCCTTTAGTGCAGACATTTGTGATCCGACAGAAATTGCCATCCCCAGTTCTTTAGCAGCAAAAGCAAGGTCTCGATTGATTTCTAACGTACGGGTTCCACCGCCACCAGTCATCGCATTGATAAAAATTGGCGAACTTACGGAAAGTTCGCCAATTTTCGTGTCCAGCTTTACCTGCTCTAAAGAAGTATTTGGCAAGCTTTGATGGATAAAGGTAATATCCTCAAAACCAGCATTTCTTTCCTGCCCAGTTGCTAGAGCAAGCCGTATATGATCCCATTTTCTTTTTGATCTAGACACCATTTATCACCATTATTTTTTTAAATTCTTTAATTGATCCCCAATCATTTCACCGAGCTGGAATCCTTTTGATTCTTCTGGAAGCTCATAGTCAATTACATATTCCTGTTCTCTTTCTTGCAGTTCTTTAATACTTAATGATAATCGCTGATCCTTTTCATTTACATCCAGAACTTTCACTTGAACTTCCTGACCCTCTTTTAATACTTCATGTGGAGTTCCAATATGCTTATGAGAAATTTGTGAGATATGAACTAGACCTTCTACCCCTGGGAATAATTCGACAAACGCACCGTAGGAAACTAATCTTTTTACGACACCGCTAAGTGAACTTCCTTTTGGTGCTTTCTCTGCAATATTGCTCCAAGGTCCAGGCAATGTTTCTTTAATCGATAAAGAAATTCGCTCATTGTCACGGTCAACACTTAACACTTTCACTTGAACCTTTTGTCCTTCTTCAACTACTTCTGATGGTTTATCAACATGTTCATATGAAAGCTGTGAAATATGAACAAGTCCGTCAATTCCGCCAATGTTAACAAACGCGCCAAAATCAGTAATTCTTTGTACGGTCCCCTCAATAATCTGACCAGGTTTCAACGAATCAAGTATTTGATGCTTTTGCTTTCCTTTTTCCTCTTCTACTACTGCACGATGAGAAAGGATTAAGCGGTTCTTATCTTTTTCTAACTCTGCAATCTTAAATGTCATCGTTTTTCCTTTATACTCAGAAAAATCTTCAACAAAAAATGCTTCAACAAGTGATGCCGGTACAAATCCGCGCACACCTAAATCAACAACAAGTCCACCTTTAACAACATCTTTAATTTCTGCTTCAAAAATCTCGCCATTATTAAATTTCTCTTCAAGCTCCTGCCAAGATTTTTCCGCATCTACTTTACGCTTTGATAAGATTAGTGCTTCTTCTTCCACCTTTAATACTTCAAGGTCTAGCTGATCCCCAACTGCAACTACATCACTAGCTTTTTCAACATGAAGACTTGATAGTTCACTAATTGGAATAATTCCATCTAATTTGCTGTCACTAATATCAACGATGACTTGCTTCTCTTCCACTTTCGTAACAAGGCCAGAAACCTTATCGCCAACTTCGAAATTTCTCACATCAACTTGATTCATCTCTTCTGACATATGTATTCCTCCTAATTTAAAATGCGAAAAGTGCTTTAGTTAGATGATGCTAAGATTAAATAGCAACCAAACTGTTATACACCTATTCTATTTTAAAAAAATGCCTTTTATTTAACTTCTTACAAACGACTTCTTTTGTCAAGCAAGAAGGTCTAGCGATGTTCGTCAATCAGTTTGCGAATTTCACCCATAATTATTTCTGTTGTCTCTTCAGCAGAAGCTTTTCTTTCACGTAAATTTTCCATGTCTATCGGTTTTCCGTAAACTACCTTTAATTTTTTAAAAGCCTTGTAAGGACCAATAATTGCACAAGGAACAATAGCTGCATCTGTTCGCAGGGCAAAAAAACCAGCACCTGCTAGCCCTTTTTTTAATTCGCCAGTTTGGCTTCGTGTACCTTCTGGAAACAGTCCTAGAACATGGCCATCCTTTAAAATAGAAAGTCCTTTTCTTAATGCCTCTCGGTCACTCATTCCCCTTTTAACTGGAAATGCATTTAAATGCGGGACGAGCTTCCCGAGAATCGGAACACTAAATAGTTCTTCCTTTGCCATAAAATGAACAGGCCTTGGGGCATTGATGCCAACCACAGGAGGATCAAAATTGTGAATATGGTTTGAACAGAGGAGCACACCGCCTTCTTTAGGAAAATGCTCTCTCCCAATTACTTCAAATCGATAGATAGGTTTTAATACTCCATATACGACCGATTTTGCAAAAGAGTAAAACGTCACGATTCATCCGATCCTTTCATTAGCCAGGTTCATAATTTTTTCTACAACCTGTTCAATCGATAAGGCAGTTGTATCAATTTCAACAGCGCAGTCTGCTTTTTTTAACGGGGCCACTTCGCGTTCAGAATCCAACTTATCTCTTAAAGAAATCTCTTCCTTTAATTTCTCCAAATCAGACGAAAACCCTTTTTGAATATTTTCATTATGTCTGCGAATTGCCCTTTCCTCCACCGAAGCTAAAAGGAAGGTTTTCACTTCTGCATTAGGCAGCACATGTGTTCCGATATCTCTTCCATCCATAACAACACCGCCATTTACTGCAAAGCTTTGCTGTCTTCTAACCATTTCTTCTCTAACCAGTTTATGTTTAGCTACAATGGACACAGAATTGGTTACCTCAGATGTTCTGATTTCGCTTGTTACATCCTTTCCATCTAAGTAAATCAATTGACCTTGATTTCCAGGCTGCAGCTCAATAACTGTTTCATTTAATATTTTCATTAGTTCGTGTTCATCTTCTAAGTTACTATTGTTTAAGATTGCTTTATACGTTAATGCCCTGTACATAGCACCTGTATCAATATAAATATAAGAAAGTTTTTCTGCTACGATTTTTGCAACTGTACTTTTCCCAGCAGCTGCTGGCCCATCAATTGCAATTGAAATTTTATTCGTCATAATGCCTCCTAAAATAACCTTAATGCTCTATTTTAGATTATATTTTAACATATGATGATACAAAATGAGCTTTTTTAATCTTTACTTAAAAATAAAAAGTAAGCAGACAATTTGTCTGCTTACTTATTTCCCTTTAAATGTTTCTAGCAATTCCATGAAATTATTATCTGTCACACCTTCATACTGGCTGATCTGATTTAATTCGGGAAAAGCATTCAATTTGTGAAAAAATATTTGCGTAATAATTAGGAATAAACATTGTATTATGGCAATTTTCACTAGGATTCTTTCAAATGTCTTCATCACAATCGCTCCGCTTTTTTTTTACTTTACGATTAGTATGCGATCATTTTGAAAAAATTATTCCATCATTTTTATTTTAACCCTTTTTTCTTATACGCGAGCTGTCTATCAAAACAAAAACGAAGAAGCATTTGACGGTCACTAGGCGAAGTATCTACAAATTGGACAGAAGCGACAGGCTTTGAATCCTTTTTCTCGAGCACCCTAACTATTTTGCTCTTTAACTTTAAATAATGAATTTCTCCATTTTGCATTGGCAATACAAACAAGTTATGTATCATCATATTTGGTTTAATCACTGATGAATTTTGGCAGATAATCGCTGCTCCGCCAGCACTAATATCCTCTGTTATAGATATCATTGGAGAAAATTCCATATGTATAGGATGCATCGCAACATCGACAGCTGTTTCCACTCTGACAAATTGTCTTCGCTGAATTCTAACTAATTGTTCTTCACCAGGATAGGAAAGAACAATCATTGGAATCTTCTGTTTCACCCTTCTAAGGACTTCCGTTTCAAATAAATACACAGAACCATCCTCAGAAACAAACGTCCCTTTTAATTGAGTGCCATCCATCAAAAATACTGTTTTATTGGTATCCATATTAATCGGGTAATCGATATATATTTTGCTCTCTGACTTTTCAACAATCTTACATTTATATTTTTCAACTTTTTCAGAATGACTAGGTTCTAACAGTAAAACATCACCAATATTTATCATACAGACCACACTTTCTTGTTCAAAAGGATCATCTAGATACTTAATTATGACATGGATAAACAGTTTTGTCATTCATATTAAAAGGAAAAGCCTTGCGGCTTTTCCTTTAAACAACATCATCAAATATTTGTTCTGCATTTTTTAATTTCTCTACTCGTTCTTCATTGCCATCGTCTGCGTTAATAAATACTCGATACGTATCATCCCCTAATGTGCCAAGGAATTCGTAGCAAAGAACTTCTTGATTTATATCATTTATAATAATCGCCATGCCCTCTTCCATGACCTTTACTTGGGGATTAATTTTTGAACGTGCATCTTCTCTAGTTATTACAGGTTTAGGAATATCTCGAACATGATGGGCTCTCAAATAATCCTCTGCTGAAAACCCTAATAATTTTCCATTGTCCAGCGCTATTTTTATCTTTATAGAATCCGGATAAATTCTGATATCATTTTCGTTCGTTACAAATGTAAATACACCTACATTATCATACTGTGCACTTTCAAATAAATCCAAGCTTTCGAACCCATTATCTTTCAAAAATTGTATTGCTTTTATACTAGCATCATTCAGACTGATTACTTGTTTTTTCACATCTCTTGCAAGGATGAACCAGATTGGATAGCCGCCTTTTTTTGTGATATCCATGTTTGCTTCATTCTTTGTTTTGTTGTCTAGAACGGTTACACTGAAGAAGCCATATTTCGATCCATCTCCATTTTCTGTTACCTTTATATTTACATTATTACCGAAGGCAGCATACTTTTTCGCAATATTCTCAGCTTCTTTTTTTGTAATTTCTTTGCCTTCAAGGTATTTGAAATTTTCGTCCTTTTTTTGCATATTTACAAATGCTGGACCAAAATCTGTCTCTCCATAGCCATCAACTGTTTTTTCAACTGTTTTAAACCCGTCAATAATTGTATTATCTGCTGGCTGAGAATCCGTCGCTAATGCCATTTCCACGTCCATCCAGCGAAGATTATTTTTTAACACCATATGCTGTACCTTTCGTAAATCTTGCTGGATTTCTCCAGCCTGTGAATACAATTTCTTCAATGATTGGTATTCCTTCTCAGATAGCGGCTCCTTATCTAAATCCCTTACTGCAGTCTTATAGCTGAAATCTCCAATGCTAGCAAGAAATTCTTCCGTCTTATTAAATGGCAGCAAGGTTAATGGCAGCTGTCCAACATTGGAATGTGCCTCAGATGTAAGTTTCCAAACATCAGCCAATGCTGGCGATAAGGAATTCCGAGAATTCATTGCTAAAGTTGTCCCAATTTTGTCGTGTAAAACATCTATTTGATAGGTTAAATCATGAAAGGCTCGTTGATAATTATTTTCTGCATTGATCAGGATAGCATTCTTTTCACGATGCTCCTGATACCCCCAAAAAGCAGTTCCTGCCACACCTAACGCAAGTACACCAATTAATATTCCTCTAAGCAATATTCTTCACCTCTCTATTTACAAAAAATATGTTTGCCGATCTGTTTTATTTGCGGGCGAGACCAAATCCAGCCGCTTGTAGCTGTATCAGGATTAAAATAATAAAGGGCATTTCCAGTTGGATCCCATCCATTTAAAGCATCCATAACTGCTTTCTTAGCTGTTTCATTCGGTGTTAGCCATATTTGCCCATCCGCTACAGCTGTAAAGGCACGCGGTTCAAAAATAACGCCTGAAACCGTATTTGGGAAGGATGCGCTATCTACACGATTTAATATGACAGCAGCAACAGCTACCTGACCTGTATATGGTTCTCCCCTCGCTTCCCCATAAACGGCATTAGCCATTAATTGGATATCATTTTGAGAAAATCCATTAGGGATGTTAGTTGCTGTTGGTTTCTGCTCGGCTTTTTGGCCGCCGCCATTGTTATTTGCAGGTGCCTTTGGCTTCTCTGCAGATTGCCCAGCAGGCTTTTTCTGCTTTTCTAAATCCACTCCCCCATAATGAGTAAATTTGCTTCCTTTATTTATTTGTTCTTTCACAAATGCCTTATCATACTTTGACGCATCTACAAGCTTTTTCTTCGTTTTTCCCCCTGCCATTCCATCAATATCCAACCCGAATTCATATTGAAAATTCCTTAAAGCCCAATATGTCCCCCATCCAAACACCCCATCAATCTTTCCGTTATAAAATCCAAGATATTGCAGCCTTGATTGAAGTTCAATTACATCATCCCCTACAGCACCTTGCTGAATGACTTGATTTGTAAAGGCTGTTACCTTCCTATCATTTCCGCTAATTGGCACAAACAGCATGCAGAGAGAAATGATTAAAATGACTTTCGTTATAAACAAATTCTTTTTCATGGAATTGTAACCTCCAGTGGAAATCTTTATCTCATTATCTCTATATTTTGTAGTAACTAACTTTTTATGCAATGATGATAGTGATAATTGTGTAATAAAAAAAACTCTTCATTTTTCACAATGAAGAGTTTTTTAATAGTGAAGCTGATTTTCTATATGTTTGGCAGTTAATGCCCGTGCCATTTTAACCTTTCTTAAACCCAGCCACCATAGGAAAATCATAAATGGAAACATAATGAACATCCAGTTCTTTTGCGTTATTAAAATAAAATCATATGTTCCATGAAGAACAAAAGGAAAAAATAAGGATAAAAATATCCATTTGAATTTTTTGGTTGCTGTAAATTTCCCTTTTCCGATATAATAACCCATGATGACACCAAATAAGGCATGACTAGATACTGGTAAAAGCGCTCTTCCTATAGCATGGTCCACCCCGTGGGCAATTAGATAAAATATATTTTCTAAAGTAGCAAATCCTAATGAAACAGAAGCACCATACACAATTCCATCATATGGTTCATCAAACTCTACATGCTGATACACAGCATAAAATAGGATAAACCATTTAAAAAATTCTTCTAGCATACTCGCTGAGAGAAAAGCATTTATAAAACTTGAATGAATCAAGTTTTCCGTTTCAAGTACATACTGAATAAACGCGATTGGAAAAACAAGCAGCGCGCCGAAAAAAAAGGTTTTGAACACCATTGAAATGGGCTCAGAGCTATATTGGTCCTTCAAATAAAAGTAGCTTAATAATGCTAATCCTGGAGCAATCCCCGCAGATAATATTCCAAGCATGAGCTGCCCTCATTTCAATTTTAGTTTTCTTTAATCGTAACATGATATGTAAAGATTGAAAATGATTTTTCAAAATTTGGAATCGAAATGCGAAAAGTGCCATGCATAGCAATGTATGTATTGGAGGAGCCTTAAGTACAACTAGCCGCTGGGCACAGGAGCAAGACAGTCATTTAAATTCAACCTCGGAGGAATGTAAGATGCAGAAGAAAAAGATATTAGTTATCCATACAGGCGGAACAATTTCTATGAGCGAAGATGCCTCTACTGGAGCTGTGAAACCAACCGAAAATAACCCACTGACACAAAAAACAAATGAATTATTAACTTTAGCAGACATTGTCATCGAGGAACCATTTCATCTTCCTTCTCCACACATTACTCCTGTTGAAATGTACGAGCTAAAAAAATTAATTGATAAATATATTGCTTTGAATGAAATTTCAGGTGTAGTCATTACACATGGAACAGATACACTAGAAGAAACTGCCTATTTTCTTCACTTAACCATTGAAACATCCATGCCAATTGTTGTAACAGGCGCCATGCGTTCAAGCAATGAAATTGGTGCAGATGGTCTTTACAATTTAATTTCATCTATTCGCGTTGCCTCTTGTGAAGAGGCAAAGAACAAAGGAGTTCTTGTTGTTCTTAATGATGAGATTCATACCGCAGAAAATGTAACTAAAACCCATACAAGTAATGTTTCCACTTTCCAAAGCCCACAATATGGACCTATCGGAATTGTCACGAAGAGAGGGGTATTTTTCCACCATCTACCGACTGTAAATGAATATTATCAAATTTCCGGAATATCAAAGAAGGTCGCATTAATTAAAGCTCATGCTGGAATGGATTCTACTCTTTTATGGGCGATAAGAGATTTGGAATATCATGGTGTAGTTATCGAAGCTCTGGGACAGGGCAATTTACCGCCTGCTACTGTTGATGGGATTAAAGCACTGATTGAAAAAAATATCCCGATCGTTATCGTTTCCCGCTGTTTTAACGGGATTGCTCAGGATGTTTATGGATATGAAGGCGGCGGAAAACATTTAAAAGATTTTGGGGTTATCTTTTCTAATGGGTTGAATGGACAAAAAGCAAGACTAAAACTCCTAATTGGACTAGAGAGCTCACAAAACATAATGGATATAGAGAAAATATTCCAAGTTTAATCGTTTGAACGAAAAGAAATCGGCCATCCAGCTGATTTCTTTTCGCTTACATTTATTGCTTATTTTTAATCGCTTGTGCAATAAGTCCTCCATGGAAACGTCCATTTTCAATAAAAATTTCATTCGCATTGTTTCCTGCAGCTATCACTCCGGCGATATAAATGCCTTCTATATTTGTTTCCATCGTTTCACCATTAAATAAGGGTCTGCCTGATTTATGGTCTATCTGAACACCCATCGCTTCTAAAAAACGATGATCAGGGTGATAGCCTGTCATTGCAAATACAAAATCATTCTTAACCTCGAAATCTCGCCCTTCTTTTGTATAGATGACTTTATCATCAAGAATTTCTTTCACATGTGATTGAAACGCCATTCGGATCACCCCATTTCGAACGAGTGAATCAAACTCTGGCAATATCCAAGGTTTAATGCTTGGAGAGTATTCTTTTCCCCGGTAAATGACTGTTACCCTTGCCCCAGCCTTAACCAATTCTAACGCGGCATCTACACTGGAATTCTTTCCTCCTACAACAACAACATCTTTATCAAAATATGGGTGGGCTTCTTTAAAATAATGGAACACCTTTGATAAATCTTCACCTGGAATATTCATAAAGTTCGGATTGTCATAATATCCTGTTGCAATAATCACATGACTTGCTGCATATTGATTCTTGTTTGTCATGATTAGAAAATCATTTCCATCCTGCTTTACTACTTTGGTAACCTTTTCATATGCATTCACCTTAATATTTTTTCTTTTAACCACTTCACGATAATAGGTTAAAGCCTCATTTCTTCGAGGCTTATATTCAACCGTTATAAAAGGAATGCTCCCTATTTCTAACTTTTCACTTGTACTAAAAAAAGTTTGATGTGTTGGATAATGGTAGATCGCATTCACAATATTACCCTTTTCAATAATTAAAGGATTTAGCCCAATCTCCTGCAGTGCAATGGCTGCAGCAAGCCCACATGGACCTCCCCCAACGATAATGGCATCTTCTTTATACATTTTTTTACTCCTTTAATTGTTATACTTCATTACAAAACCGTGTTTTCGTAAATAGTTTTGCTGCTAATTAAATATAGCGGTAGATGTTGACTTACGCTTCAGTCAACTTTGTATTTTTTCAACAGTCGTCCTTCATATGACAAAACAATACTTTTTAGATAAGAGTCTTCAAAAAATCCCCTATCCATTAGGATAGGGGATTTTTTGAAAATATTCAAATACACTTTATACCCAACCGCGGAATCTTGATGCTTCAGCCATTTTTCTAACACCAACCATATAGGCAGCTAAACGCATATCTACTTTGCGGGATTCAGCAGTTTCATAAATATTTTCAAAAGATTTGACTAAAATCTTTTCCAATTTTTCTTCAACTTCTTCTTCAGACCAGTAGTACCCTTGATTATTTTGAACCCATTCAAAATAGGATACTGTTACTCCACCTGCAGAAGCTAATACATCTGGAACTAACAAGATGCCTCGCTCAGTCAAAATTTGTGTTGCCTCTAAAGTAGTTGGCCCATTTGCAGCCTCAACAACAATCTTAGCTTTTATGTTATGAGCATTTTCATCTGTAATTTGATTTTCAATTGCTGCTGGAACTAATATATCACACTCTAATTCCAAAAGCTCTTTATTAGTAATTGTATCATTAAATAAATTCGTTACGGTTCCGAAGCTATCGCGACGGTCAAGTAAATAATCGATATCCAAACCGTTTGGATCATGTAATGCACCATAAGCATCTGAAATACCAATTACTTTTGCTCCGGCATCATGTAAGAATTTAGACAAGAAACTTCCTGCATTCCCAAATCCTTGCACAACCACTCTTGCACCTTTTAAATCAAACCCTCTTCTTTTAGCTGCTTCATTAATGCAGATAGTTACCCCTTTTGCCGTTGCAGATTCACGGCCATGAGATCCACCTAGAACTAAAGGTTTCCCAGTAATAAACCCTGGTGAGTTAAACTCATCCATTCTGCTATATTCATCCATCATCCATGCCATGATTTGTGAGTTAGTAAAGACATCTGGTGCAGGGATATCTTTCGTCGGGCCAACGATTTGGCTAATTGCACGAACATACCCACGGCTTAGCGCTTCTAATTCACGGAAGGACATGTTTCTTGGATCACATACAATTCCGCCTTTTCCCCCGCCATAGGGAAGGTCCACAATTCCACATTTTAAACTCATCCAAATAGAAAGTGCTTTCACTTCTTTCTCTGTAACACCTGGATGGAAACGAATACCACCTTTAGTTGGGCCAACTGCATCATTATGCTGCGCCCGGTAGCCAGTAAAGACTTTCACAGTTCCATCATCCATCCGGACTGGAATTTTCACTGTCATCATCCGAAGTGGCTCTTTTAAAAGCTCAAACACTTCATCTGAATATCCTAGCTTCTCCAATGCCTTGTGAATGACAGTTTGAGTTGACTTTAATACGTCAAGTTTGTCTTCTTTATTCGTTTCAGTACCATTATTGGCTACCATTAGTAAACCTCCTAGAAATCTCTTTCATTTGTTGTCCGCTTTCATGACATAGTATACACCTTTGTTTAATTTATGCAAGATGAAAAAAGGTTTTTTTTGCATTTTTCGATAATTTTATGTAAACGCTCTCAAATACGAAAACCACAAGCGCCTTGATCATCGCCTTACAAACTGGAGGGAACAACTGCAGCGATAAAGGAAACACGTTGAGCGTGAGCAAACCGAGGTTGACTTATCGGAGGAAGGAGACCTGAAGTTTGATAGACGATAGACTGCTTGTGCTAGACAGCTGCCAAATTCTAAAATGTTATACTTATTCTTTTAAGAATTTAAAAACAGGGATATATGTTTAAGAGGAGAGTGCTATCTCTCCCCTTTTCAATGAAAATACTTGATAATTGTTTCAATGGCATGATCCTTGATAACTTCTTTTCCATATTCCTGCAATGTATGAATACTTACTAATGATGGATTTCCATATTCAGCAAGGATCGCAATAAGCTTGTTTAATTCATTCGGGTCGTTTAGCCCGAGGTGAATATAATATTTATTATGAAGAGCATATAGTGAACCAAAATTCATCGGAATCGTGCATAACCTTTTCGTTAGCTGGATTACATATTCAAATTCCTCAAATTCAAAAAGAATATCCTTGCCCTCTATAATTAATTGCATCTCGATAAAGCCGTCTTCAAAGCTATCTTCCTGCTCTTCTTCCATCGTAACGATCATAATCATTCCTTGTGCCTGCATAGAAAATATCTCAACTGCAACAGACCCTTGAAATTCCACACCAAACTCATCACTTGCTTCCTCAAGCATTTCATGGAATAGCTGATGCCATTTCATGGAATCTTTCCATATATCTTCTTTCGTCAAACCTCTTTCTGATAAATCATCTAACGTTAGAAAAATTTTGATTTTATTATAATTCAATCGTTCTAAGCGCATGTAAATGCCCCCTGCCGTGAACCAACTCTTTTGTTTAGTATATGAGAGCAATTAATGTTTGTGAGTCGTCCACCCATATACTAAATGGCGCTTATATTTTTTAAGCCATATTATCCTCTTTTTAAGGTAATTAGATGGGTTTCCGCTTTGGCACCTAATCTAAGCGGGAGAGCAGTTGTTCCATACCCATTACTTATTAACAGTGTCGTCTGTTTCATTTTTTTTAGTTTTCCTTTTTCATATGGACTGTATCCCAGAATATGAATTTGCCCCCCGTGGGTATGTCCACTTAAAACAAGTCGTATCTGATGTTCGCTTTTTATTTTGCTAACTACTTGCGGATTATGGCTTACCAGGATTTTGAAGCCCTCATCAATGCCTGCATCTGCTAATGCAAGGTCAAATCGATCTCTTTTCAAGCTTATATCATCAATTCCCATAAAAATCAGCCGTTCGCCTTCTGCTGATTCAAAAAAAGCAGCCGTATTATCGAGAATTTTCACACCACAATCGAGCATTAGTGCATCTAAATACCGATAATCCACCTCATAATCATTATTGCCCCATACAAAAAGAACATCCCCGAGCGTCTTCAATTTGAGGAGGTTTTCTTTTACTCTTTCAAAAGGAACACCTTTCTCTGCTAAATCGCCGCCAATAATTACAATATCCGCTTTCGAACGCTGAACTTCTTGAATAATATGATCCGAAATAACTCTTTTATGTATATCAGAAATAAAAAACAGCTTTACTTCACCAAACGTTTCGGGAAAATCAGAAAAAGTAATCTCCTTATAAATGACACGATTAGCAAAGGCCTCCTTTACCATATAAATAATCAGTCCAATTACTAAGATAAATACGACTAAGAACAAATATCCCATATTTCCTCCTGCTCAAAATTCCTAGCTATTTTCAGTCTTTAGAAATAATACCATAATCGAAACAAAAAAATCCCCTCCCATTATAATTGTGTGAGAGGGGGTGCCCATTATTCCTCTTTAATGCTAGCTTTCCTTTACATCAAGAACACGAAAACCTGATCCTTCAAGCTTTTCAATAAACTTGTCAATGTTGTCTTTCTTCTCGATTTTCATGACGATTCTTCGAATAAGTCGATCCGTTTCATCAAAAGTAACGAGAGAGATAATTTGTTCGTGGAACTGCTGGGAGATATCTGCTAAACGTGCCAGTCTTCCCTCTGTTTCAGATGAAGTAAAAGCAATTCGAATGCCTGGCTTATTCATTCCAAAAGCAGATTGAAATTGTGCAAGAACGTCATAACGTGTCACGACCCCCAAGAACTTAAGACTGTCATCCAACACAGCAAGCAATGGGAAATCTTTCAAATCAATAAGGGTATGTTCAAATATTTCATCCCCACGTAAATAATGTTCTTTATGAGTTGCAATTTGCTTCACTTGTGTATTCTGTAAATAATCTTCCTTCGTTTGTTCAGCTTTAAAATAATTTTCATAAATTCCGTATCGTGTAACAATTCCAACATAGGAATCCCCATCTAAAACTGGTAACCCATCAATTTGATGTTCTTCTAATTTTTCAAGGGCCTCCTTAATTGTCTTGTCGTGATCAATCGTATAACTCTTAAACTTTGGAATCATGACGCTTTTCACAAACATATTTATCACCTCAAAGTATTATTTACAGCTACAAATTTATTATTCCACACGAAACAGCAAAACCCTTCTTAAAATTTAACATGAAAGCAAAATTTTATTCATATGATTGAATGACCTACTTACAAAGGAGGGATTACATGTTTACACCTACTAAAGCTTACTACCCATATATTAGTCCTTTCGATCCTTGCCCACCCATTAAAGTAAAAACCTACTCCACTCCCCCCAATCTTTATATGGGTTTTCAGCCTCCTAATCTTCCTCAATTCAGCCCCATGGAGGCTCTCAGAGCAGGAACTCTATGGAAACCATTCTATGATCCATATTTCAGTCCATATGAGAAGGTAAAGGAGGGACGCTCATGAAACAGCTGCCAGCAGAATATTATCAGCTTTTAGAACAGCTTCAGGCAGTAGACTTCGTATTAGTTGAACTAAATTTATACCTTGACACACATAATGGAGATGAAGAGGCAATAAAGCAATTTAACCATTATGTCAGTGAGCGGAAAAAGTTAAGGAAAGCATATGAAAGCAGGTACGGTCCACTAATGCACTTCGGCCACAGCTATTCAGGTACCCCTTGGAATTGGGACGATGCCCCATGGCCATGGCAAGTTTAAGGACTGGAGGAAGGATTCGGTTCGGGCAGTAAGATAGCAGATTTTGAAAGTATTATTAGAAAGAATGAAGGAGGGGTTCTATGTGGGTCTACGAAAAGAAATTACAATATCCTGTTCGAGTCAGTACTTGTAACCCGATGCTTGCAAAATTTTTGATTGAACAATACGGCGGAGCGGACGGAGAACTTTCAGCTGCATTAAGATATTTAAACCAAAGGTATACGATTCCAGATAAGGTGATAGGACTTTTAACAGATATCGGAACAGAAGAGTTTGCACATTTAGAGATGATTGCCACAATGGTATTCAAGCTAACTAAAGATGCAACACCAGAACAAATGAAGGCCGCAGGGTTAGGTGCACATTACGCAAATCACGATAACGCCCTTTACTATGAAAATGCGGGCGGTGTCCCTTGGACTGCTACGTATATTCAAGCAAAAGGAGATCCGATCGCGGATTTATACGAGGATATTGCTGCGGAAGAAAAGGCTCGAGCTACCTATCAATGGATTATCAATATGAGTGACGATACAGATTTAAATGATAGTTTACGCTTTTTAAGAGAACGAGAGATTATACATTCCCAGCGCTTTAGAGAGGCCGTTGAAATCCTGAAAGATGAACAAGGTAAAAAGAGAATATTTTAATAGACTGGAAAAGAAGCAATTCACCATGCTTCTTTTCTAGTTTATTTATTTTCATGAAAAAGATTAATATCATAATTTGCTTTCATCATGTCAAAAACAAGATGCCTGTTTTTCCATTCCTCTTCCTTCTTCCAGAGATCCTTGCTTTTATCAATGATTTCACATCTTAATGCATGGTATTCTTTCTCTGCTTTTTCTCTTTTGGCTTTTAATAAATTCATTAACCCATACAATCCAACTGTAAAAACAATTAAATATAAATTAGCTGAATTATTCACATAAGCAGAAAACATGGCAGCAAAGGAGTAGGAATACGGTTCAATCACGGTTTGATTAATATAAAGTAAGTAGAAGAAGGTTATAAAAACCGTTGCCCACATAACATATAAATGTCGGCGCTTAAAATTATCAAACTTTCTTTTTCTTTCTACTACCTTTTGAAGCATTTTTCTTGTTGCTTGATCCGTTCTTTCATCAAGCATTTTAATCGATGATTCCATTTTCCCCCTCCTCGTATACCCATACAGCTCACTATACTCCTACTATATGAGCTTGTACGCAGGTATATGATTAAGGAAGATGAAATTACTTCTTGGGAATCGTTAATACTTGACCTACATGAATGTCGGTACCGTTTAAATTATTCGCCTTTCTTATAATTTCAACGCCATCTTGAGATTGGTAATATTTCAAAGCAATACGAAACAGATTTTCATTTGACTTAACTGTATGATAAATGACTGCTACTTCCTCTTTTTGTTCTTCTTGTTCTTTTGGCAGTTCTTGATTTGATTGATTTTCGGATTCTTTTGAGGTTTCCGTCAAACCTTTATCATTTTCGTCGCCATTAACTGGATCCCTTGGAGTTGGGATAGAAGAATCAGAATCTGCCTGATTATTATTTTTAGCTGCGTCATCTTTTGTATTCGGGGTATCTTCTTTTACTTCTATCACTGTCTCTTTGTCTTTTTTATTTTCGTAGCCTACCGTTTCAAACCCTGAATTCGCTGTGCTCGCCTTTTCAGAACTTCTCGGGCTATCACCATTCAAAGAATGATAAATACTTAAAACCGCTATTGGCAGCAAGATAAAAAATAAAGCAAGTAAACTAATGACAGGATACTTTATTTTCCATTTATTTTTCTTTTTTTTCTGGTGGTGAAGCCTGCTCCTCGGCGGCAATTTTTCTTTAACCGGTTCATTTTCATTATCTAAATTTTTCTCAATTTTCTTCCTAAGCCGTTCAGCTTGATCTCTGTAAGGATCTTCTCTATTCATTGAACATCCCTTCCTGTTTGTTATTACGGTTCCTTATAAGTATACCAAGTAAAAAATCTATAATAAAATGCATAAAAATGGTTACCCATAAATTCCCCGTTAGTAAAAAAAGATAACCAATAAAAAAGCTTAAAACAATAATATTTACAAATAAAAACCAGTTAAATAAATAGCGATAATGAACGATAGCAAAAATTATACTAGAGAATACTAATCCGACATGCGTCTGGATAATGCCCCGAAATAATACTTCCTCGCAGAAGGCAACTACTGCTGCAATGAATGCTATGTGTATGATATTTCGGTTACGAAAGATTCTCTCATTTAATCCCCCATCATCATAATAAGATGCCGGCAGGATTCTCATTAAAATAAGGTCAAGTAAGACCACTGCTAATCCAGCCACTCCCCCAATTAAAAATATCCGATAATCAGTCCATTGAAACAGGTTCAAAAACTCTGAAAGACTATCAAATAAAATGATACCTAAAATAAGTGAAATCGTTAATAGGATCAATTGGGTAAAATAGAGATGAAATAATAGCTGTTTAGTAGAAATTTCCTTAATCATATCAGCATAATTGTTCTTCATCAGCCTCGCTCACTTACTAAAAGAATTTTTGCCAGATGTTTTTTCCAATCAAAAAAATTATCAGCAGTTTTATGATTTTTTGTTTTCGGATAAAAAACAGTTAAATCAATTCCACATTGATCGCAGCAATCATCTATCTCTATTGTCTTGTCTTCTTTAAAATACTTCAAGATATTTTTTCTTCTGCAGCCATTTAATTGTGCTTGTGTCCATATAAGCATATCGTTAATTTTTTTCCTCTTCACCTGTAAACGCTCGTTAATGAAGACTTTTAATTGTACATACCTTTGCTGCATAGGCTCTTTAGTGTTCCCAAATAAATAATCTGCTACTACCCTCCACTGGACCTCTGTTAAGCCGGAAAGACTTATCAGTTCATTTTCAAGTTCACCTAAATCATTAATTGAATTATTTTTTTCTTCAAGTAAATGATAGACAAAATCAAGCTGTGCCTCACTTGGCAGTTCTCCCTCTGCAAGCTGAAATGGCAGCTGCTCATCTCCTGGAGAATATAGAAGGAGGGCAATGCTTTTCATTCCATCCCTGCCTGCTCTCCCAATTTCCTGCAAATAGGATTCGAGCTGGAGCGGCATATGAAAATGGATCACATAACGAATATTTTCTTTATTAATCCCCATCCCAAATGCACTAGTAGCACAAATGACATCCAGCTGGTCATGAAGAAATTGCTGTTGAATAAGAACCCTATTTTCTTGTTCCATCCCTCCATGATACGCCATCACCCGATCGATCCCATTTTGCTTTAAGTGAATTGTCATCTTTTCAGCCATTTTTTTACTGGAAAAATATACAATCCCTGGACCTTCAAGGTTTTGTACCAGCTCCACTAATCGATCAGATTTATCATGATAGGAGTCAATGACCTCAACAGCTAATACAATATTCGGGCGGTCTACTGAATATATATATTCATTCCAATTTTTCAAGCTTAGTGAAGAAATTAATTCTTCCTTTACTTCAGGTGTTGCCGTTGCAGTTAACGCAAGGGTTAACGGATTTCCTAATTTCCGCCTGAAATCCCCAAGCTTTAAATAATCAGGTCTAAAATCGTACCCCCACTGAGAAATACAGTGTGCTTCGTCAATAACGAAAAGTGCGATTTGAAGCTCCCTCAGTCTATTCAAGATAAAATCAGATTTCAGCATTTCTGGAGAAAGAAAGATAAATTTATACGTATTCAATTGAGATAAGGCTTGTTTTCTCTCCTGTGGCGTTAAAAAAGAATTGAATGCTATTACTCTCTTTTCCCCGTTCATCATTAACTGCTCCGTCTGATCCTGCATTAAAGATAAAAGTGGAGAAATAATGATAACCTGTCCTTTTAACAAATAACCTGACAACTGATAGCATAATGATTTTCCCGTTCCAGTGGGGAGCATCGCTATCGTATGATTCCCTTCTAAAATGGAGGAAATCACTTCTTTTTGTCCAGTTCTAAAAGTCGTGTAGTTAAAATACTTTTTCAAATGCTCCTCCAGCTTCATTTCTTTTCACCGCCTTTTGCTAAAACTAAACGGATTTCAAAATAGTCTACATCTGGAACTAATTCTCGAATATGTTTAAGCTGTTTTGATGATACTGAGTTGATTGCCATTTTTATTTCCTTTTGCTTGTCTATATTTACAAAGGCTGAGATATCAAAATTAGGAATATTCAAGGCGATTTCGACGAGATGATCCTCAATCGTGTTCTTTTTCAATTTCCGCATTTGGGCAATTTCTTCAAGTCTGTATCCCATCTGTAATAGATTAAACGTTCGATTACTTGACTCTGTGAGTGGCGTGGCCCTTTTTTTGTCCTCAATCATACAGCTAAGAAGCGGAAAATCGCCTTGTTTCGTTCCGACTTTTTCCAGCATATAATGAAGTATACTAAGGAATTGTATATGATAAGCTTCTTCATCCATGTCAAATTGATCAGCAGCCTGTGCTTCAGTTAATCCAATTATTTGATAGCCTGTTACTCTCTTCACAAATATAGACGGATCTAGACCGTCCATTGTTTCCAGGCATGCCACAAGTTCATCATATAACTTCTCAGCTAGTTCATCCTTGCTAAGCTTACATTTATATAAGTAACCCTTTAGCCACTTATGATGTTCCTTGCTCTTTTGAATGGGCAAATATTTAGAATTGCGATTTTTCAGATGGGAGATTACTTGGATAGCTAGTGAAAGCCTTTCCCAAAAAAGATCTGTTAAGTTATGAAATTTCCAGCCATTCAAATTGGCGGGAATAGGATTTGGTTTGAAGTACTCTTCAAGCTGCTTTAAACCCACGGACGTCACACAATAGCTCTGCTCCGCATTTGTTGAAACGAATCCTTGTTTGTTCAAAATGTCAATGTACATGTCTAATTCTGCTCTTTTTAGTAATGGGAACGTACTAAAAAATGTCGTTAAATTAAAAATGTGAGCATCCTGAATAGTTTGCGATGATTTCTTTCCATTCAATAGATGAAGAATGGAATAAATGGTCCGCTCCCCATTTATTTTATGTAAACAGTATAAAACAATCATAGAAAGATAAGAATTTTTCATCATATCACACAGCCTTAGATTTACTGAAACAAACATATCCATAATTAAAATAATTCTATTTTTCTTTGGAAATTTATTCTTTTTATGATAGGAACTTTCTATCATCTTACATTTTATCATGAATAAAAATTTTGAGTCTGATTTAATCTCACTTTTATAGGAAATCGCTCAAACTTGTTGTGATAAGCATTCTCAATACTTTTTCTATTGAAATGTTGACCATTCAGTTTTACAATAGGTATGAGGAATACGTTTTAATCTTCAAAAAATATCAGAATATTTGTTTTAAATTTTGGGAGGTTTTTTCATGGCAAAGTATACAATTGTTGACAAAGAAACATGTATCGCATGTGGGGCATGTGGAGCTGCAGCACCAGACATTTATGATTACGATGACGAAGGCATTGCGTTCGTTACACTAGATGATAACCAAGGAATTGTTGAAATTCCAGATGTATTAATCGACGATATGATGGATGCTTTCGAAGGCTGCCCAACTGATTCCATTAAAGTTGCTGATGATTCATTCGATGGAGATCCACTTAAATTCGAATAGTTTTCTTTTATAGTGAACGCTACTGCTCCCTTTTTTTATTAAAAGGGAGTTTTTTAATATAAAGAAAAAGCAACGGTGCAGGCCGTTGCTTTCTTTTTTATATTAGATCGCATTCTTATATGAACCTTGCTTGTTAATCCAAGGACTCATGCGTGTAAATAATAGCATAAATACAAGAGTAATTAATAACCCCTTGATAATATTAAAAGGCAAGATAGCCGTTACAACGACTGTACGTATTTCTGGAGCAGACATTGCTGGCATATTCAAAAAGAGGGTATATGCCGGATAAATGATAAAGTAATTTAATACACTCATGATCACAGCCATGATAAAGGTGCCAATTACTAATCCAACTGTCATACTTTTTTTTGTTTTTAATTTCTTATACACGAAGTATGTCGGTAATATAAATAGGATACCCGCCACAAAGTTTGCAATATGGCCTACTGGCACACCAGTTGCACTTCCAGTCATAAAGTAATCTAATATGTTCTTAATCAATTCCACTAAAATCCCAGCCACTGGACCAAAGATTAACGCAGCAATCAATGCAGGTATATCGCTAAAGTCAATCATTAGAAAATTTGGAAATGGCGGCAATGGGAAATTTAATAGCATCAAAATGTACGAAATGCTGCTGAGCATCCCAATTCCAACTAAAGCTTTAACCGTAAGTTTTTTCATGTTCCTCTCTCCTTGTTAGGACTATCTCTCCTAAAGAAGAAAGGTTCAGCAGTATTATAAAGCCTAAGCAAAAGAAAACCCTCAAGCACATCGCTTGAGGGAGATTACAAAGGCTCACTAAATAAACGTTCAAATAACCTGCATTTTTTGAACGTCTGCAGAACCTCCATCTTCTCCCATCCAGACTGTACTGTCGGCTTTGGATTCGCACCAAATCCTGCCCCAAGCTAGAACATCCAAAGATCACATCAGCATTTTGCTGCTAAGGTTTCATTGAATTATGCTTTAGCTATTATAGGCTCGCGGGCTTAGAGTAAATAATACTCATCACCGCCGGTCGGGAATTTCACCCTGCCCCGAAGATAGACCGTATAATTTTTTACAAATATTATTATACTCGAAAAAAAATAAAAAGGGAAGGCTTTAACTTTGCCACCATTCAGGCTATAAAATGACAATTTATTAACTTTATAATATTAAAGCGCTTCCAAACGAAATAAGTATGCTTAGTGAATTGACAGATGTCTGTCTGTCTTGTAAAATTATCTGAATATTATTTCCATTCGAGGTGTTTACATGTTTACTATTTTAATTGCTGATGCAATTAGCGAAGAAGGTTTACAACCGTTATTAGAAATGGATAATGCTACGATTATTCAAAAAAAAGCCTCAGATCCAGAAGTTAGCCTAGAGGTCATTGATGCCTTACTTGTAAGAAGTGCAACTAAGGTTAACGATGAATTATTAAACAAGATGCCGAATTTAAAAATTATCGCCCGTGCTGGTGTAGGAGTTGATAATATTGAAGTTGATGCAGCCACACGCAAAGGCATCGTTGTCATTAATGCACCTGATGGCAATACAATTTCTACCGCCGAACACACCTTTGCCATGATGGCCTCCATGATGAGAAATATTCCCCAAGCCCATCAAACAGTCAAAAATTTAGAATGGAAGCGAAATAACTATCTTGGAACAGAGCTCTTTGGAAAAACATTAGGTATTATCGGGATGGGTAGGATTGGTACAGAACTTGCTAAGCGATCAAAAGCATTTGGCATGATGATTAAAGTATTTGATCCATTTTTAACAAAAGACCGCGCAGCAAAGCTAGGAGTTGAGTCTTGTCCCATTGATTCAGTATTACAGGACTCGGACATTATAACTGTCCATACCCCACTCACTGCAGAAACAAAAGGCATGATTAATGAACAAGCTTTAAGCAAAACGAAGAAAGGGGTTTTCTTTCTTAATTGCGCCCGCGGAGGCATTATTGATGAACAAGCACTTGCTAAGTATATTGGGATTGGACATGTAGCCGGTGCTGCTCTTGACGTCTTTGAAACGGAGCCTCCAGGTGAAAATCCACTGTTTAAATTCGATAATGTGATTGCCACTCCTCATCTAGGCGCTTCAACAAAAGAAGCACAGCTAAATGTGGCTACCCAAGTGGCAAGGGAAGTGCGATTATTTTTAGAAAATAATCCAGTCTCAAACTCTATCAATCTACCGGCAATCTCAAAAGATATTTTTGAGAAAATTCGTCCATTTCATCAAATGTCCAAACAAATGGGTTATATTATATCTCAATGCATAAAAGAAGGGATTCGTGAACTATCGATTACATATTCAGGAACTGTTGCCGAATTAGAAACTTCCTATTTGACGAAAGCAACATTAGCAGGATTCTTTAAAAATAGAATCGCTGTTAATGTTAACGAAGTAAATGCCCTGCTGACAGCCAAAGAACGTGGCATCACCGTTGGAGAAAAAATATCTGCTGATTCTTATGGCTATGCTAACTGCATTACTGTAACTGCTAAGGGTGAAGAAACTTCATTTACAATCAGAGGAACATATATTGAGCATTACGGGCCTCGTATTGTTTATCTAAATGGATTTAATATTGATTTTCTCCCAGAAGGAAACCTCCTTTACATTCAGCATATGGATCGCCCTGGTGTCATTGGACGTGTTGGAAGAATACTAGGGGATTATTCCATTAATATCGCGACAATGCAGGTAGGAAGAAAAGAGGCAGGCGGTGAGGCCATCATGGTGCTTTCTTTTGATAAGCCATTGGAGGACGACACATTCGCATTACTAACAAAGCTTGATGATATTATTTCAATCAATCGAATAACAGTATCTGATTAAACAAGAAAGGGATGACTCGCAAGTGGAGTCCTCCCTTTCTTGTAGTCTAGGAAATAATAAAATCGAATGTTGTGGATAACTTTGGAAAAAGGAAATTGTCTAGCGCAAGCGTCCTATCGCCTATCAAACTTCAGGTCTCCTCCGCAACGATTGCGTCAACATCGGTTCGCTCACTTACCGTGTTTCCTTTATCGCTGTCGTTGTCCCTTCCAGTTTGTACGGCGATGATCAAGGCGCTTGCGCTTTTCTTATTTTATTAACCTAGTGGGTATGTTTGTCGTTCTCCTTTTGAAAAAGTCATGATTGATGTATATCCAACTTCTTTTGCCAAAGTTATTGCTTGATCAAAGTCCGCACCCACATGCTCCGGGAAATGAGCATCTGATGACAATACGATTGGGATATTTTTCGCAAAACATTTTTCTAATAGCCGTTTATCTGGGTATAGCTCTCCCACCGGTTTTCTTATGCCTGCTGTGCTTATTTCCACACATGTCTTTGATTCGGCTAAAGCATCTGTAGCACGCTCATACTGTTCTAAAAGAAACTCCTCATTTTCCGGTACATATTTAAAGATTTTTACTAAATCAATATGTCCAATAATATCAAACAAATTGGACTGGGCCAGGGTAACAACCTGGTCAAAATACTGCTTGTAAATTTCGTAAATATCCCTTTTTTCCCATTCATGTTTATACTCTGCTAAGTCAATGCCAAAATCGCCTATCCAGTGGATCGAGCCTATTACATAATCAAAGGAATAGGCTTGAATGAATTGCTTCATTTCCTCATGCTTCCCTGGAGTGTAATCCATTTCGATCGACATTTTTACATCTATCTCTTTTGTCCATGCTTCTTGAAATAGACTTATATAATCCTTCATATCATAATAACGTCTCTCATTTACCCATGGATTCTGCAAAATGTCTGCTGTCTGATAAAAATGATAGGCATGCTCTGAAATACCAAAGCTATTTATTCCTTTTTGTTTTGCCATATCTGTAAACTGCCGTAAATAGTCTAAACTCAAAGTACCCATTTCCAAATGATTATGATAATCTGTAAGCACCTTTTCGCCTCCCTAATTTTTACCTATTATACTTTGAAGGCTACAGACTAGCAAATCATAGATTCTATGAAATAAATTGAGATAACTCCACTGGTGTGTCTATTGCTTCTGCGTGATGTGCCCGTGTATTTTTTCCGCCAAGAAATAATAGGCTGACACAGAGTACCATTATAATTGCAATAATAAAACGTTTGATGTAATCCACCTTGCTCCCCGCTCCTCTTCTTTCTTTAATTCCTGCCATATTCACCATATGATGTGGATCTTATGTTTATTACATAAAAAGAAGACAAGCCATTGGCTCATCTTCTTTTGTTCTTTACCAAACTGTTTTTATTTGTTACGAAGTCGCTTCCGCTTTACTTATGGTAAGCTGCGCTTATTTGCTGCAACCGGTACTTTAATTTCCTCGGTTAAATTAAATCTGCCTACCATCTCTACTTTCGCATTCTCCATTTTTACTGCCTGGTAATTAAAGTCTTTAGCTGTTAAAAGAATGGCCTCGATTGTATGCAATGTAGACTCATCGTTATTAATGACGGAACCTTCTCCAAAGTGAATGGTTAACTTCTTTTCTTCCTGGTTTACCTCTGTTTCAAAATTTATATCATCAGGTATTGAAGCAAATAATTTTGCTTTTTCCTGGTTTTCTTTCATAGCCGCTAATGCTTCGCTGATTGAACTAAACTTTTCTCCATACGGAACAATATAAGGCTTTTTTACCGTCTCATTCGGATAATAAAAATAATACGCATGATTTCCATATTCAGGTATAAATTCTTCTATAACGCCACTATTCCCAAGGTCCATCCCAGGCTTCCCATCTGTTGTAAACTTAATTTCACTAATATCTAAAGCGGACAGCGTGTAGCTAAGCGCTACATTAAAAACCGTTTCAGCTGCTGAACCGTCTCCGTATGGATGGTCGACAGGAAAATCGACTGTTAGTACTTTGCTTTGCTCATCAAGCATAAATTCTGCTTTTAATGGGAAATAATCCTTCAGTCCCCACTCTTTTTCATTTAAATTCATCATATTTTCTTCAAAAAGATCAAATTTGGTTTTATCTTCTTCCTTTGCTACTAGTACACTAACTGGTACCGCCATCATTGCCTTTTCATCAGGGATCGCATAAGTCAGTACTTCCATCCCGCCAATATCCTCTTCATATACAGCCGTTGTTAGATCTTCCATGTCCAATGATCTGATTTCCATCTTGTCTTGCACTTCAGGGTTCTGCTCTGCCGTATACGGGATCGCATTTTCTTCTTCAATGCTTACTTTTTCCTCTGTTTCTTGTAAATCAGCATTTTCCTTCATTGAAATTTTTTGAGAGGATTCCGATTGATTTGCAAGATCTGCCACCTGTTCTTCTGAGCTCTGCCAATTAAAAAGGTTAGGGACAAGAATAAAAAATAGAACGGCGGCTAAAGCAGCTGCTGCAGAAGGCATGATCCATGTTCGTTGTTTTCGCTTATTCATCCGAATGGTAATATTTTGGTATATCTCACGAGGATCACGTTCATCTTTAATTTTTGGCATTTGGCTTAATAATTCTTTAAGCTGTTCATCGCTCCATTCTGATTTTTTCACTTTCCATCCCCTCCTTTCCAATCATTTCTTCCATCTGTTTCTTTAAAATTTTTAATGCTCTGTGCTGAGTCGTCTTTACCTTACTTTCCGTCCAGCCTAAGCTTTCCGCGGTTTCTAAGATTGAAAACTCATGAATATACCTCATAACGATGACAAGCCGCTGATCAACCGTACACTGATCCAAACACTTGTATATTTGTTGAATCTCCTCATTTTGTACCGCGATATCTTCAGGTATGGGCTGATCATCCTTAACCTGAGAGGTAGACCAATCAAACTTTTCTAAAATTCTTTGCTTCCACCCTTTTTGTTTACGAAAAGAATCAATTGCCACATTACGGGCAATCGAAAAAAGCCATGTCTTTTCACTGCTTTTTCCTTCAAATCTTTCATACGATTTTAATACTCTTATATATACCTCTTGTACAAGGTCTTCAGCCTGTTCTTTGTTTTTGACCATATAAAAAAGAAATTGAAAAACGTCATGATGATATTTTCTATATAATTCATCAAAAACGGAGTCCATCGATTCCCCTCCCCGTTCATTAATTTAGTCGAATAAAAAAATGAAAAAGTTACACCTTTAAATATAGTATTTTCTATACAAAAAAGGAAGGATTTTCTCAGGAATCCTTCCTTTTGCATTTGTTCATGATTCATTTGTTTTAAAAAGACGAGAATTGTCTAGCTACAGCGCCTATCGCCTACCAAACTTCAGGTCCCCTCCCTACGATAAGTCAACATCAATTCGCTATCACTCATTGTGTTTCCTTTATCGAAAGAACAGGCCCTTCCAGTTTGTACGGCGATGATCAAGGCGCTTCCGCTTTTCTATTGTTTCCCGTGAATCAAGAACAATCGGCATGGTCTACAATATTATTCGTTTTTTCGAGGAATAAGGATAGAAAATGTCGTTCCTTGACCAAGCTTGCTTTGTACGGTAATTTGACCTTTATGTGCATTGACAATATTTTTGGCAATGGCCAGTCCTAATCCTGTTCCTGATCGTCCTCTTGTTCTCGCTTTGTCTGCTTTATAAAACCGTTCAAAAACAAAAGGCAAATCTTCCTCTGGAATACCTGAACCCGAATCTTTCACCTCTATGATCAAGCCGCGTTCATCCATTTGTTCGGAGACCTTTACAAATCCATTTTCAGGTGTATGGCGAATCGCGTTATCAATTAGGTTGGTTAATACTTGATCTAATCGATCAGGATCAAATTTAAACCAAGCTTCAGTTCCTTCAAGTTCCTGCTCCAGCATAATCCCCTTGTCTTTTGCAAGTCCTTGAAACTTCCGAATAATTTTTTGAAAATAAGAATGAACTTCAATCTCTTCAATTGTTAATTGGATATGACCAGCTTCCATTCTAGCAAGATCTAGCAATTCATTGACAAGCCTGCCCATTCTTAAGGATTCATCATAAATGACTCGAGCCATCTCTTTCTTTTCGTCATCAGTTCCAGCTATATCATCTACAATGGCTTCGCTATACCCTTGCATCATTGAAATGGGTGTCCGAAGTTCATGCGAAACATTTGCGATAAAATCCTGCCTAAGCTTATCCAGCTGTCTTTCTTCTGTCATATCACGGATAACAGCTACCGCACCACGAATATATTTATTATTATAGAGTGGACTTACAATCATCACCCAGAACCTTCCCTGAATAGAGATTTCACCAACTTGTTCTTTTTCTGTATTAACAGCCTGTTGGAAAAGCTCCATTACTTTTGAAGGAACAGCCGCTGTATCTGCATTGCCTTCCTCTTGTTCATAATACCAATTATGCAAAAAGCGATCTGCAGGAGGGTTAGTGATTAAAATCGTACCATCTCTATTAAACGTAATGACACCATCTGCCATCCCACTTAAAATACTGGCAAATTGCTCTTTTTCCTGACTTAAAGCATTCATATTAAATTTCAGCTGTTTCCCCATTTGGTTAAAGGCAATCGCCAATTCACCAATCTCGTCATGAGAGGTTAAAGGGATTTTCGTATCAAATTTCCCCCTTGCCACTTCAAATGCAGCCTCTCTCATTTTACGAAGTGGAGCAGTAATACGAGTGGATAAGAAAAAGGCAAAAATAGTTGTTAAAATAATGGCTACACCCGCAGCAAGAAAAATAAATTTCGTTGTCGTCCGAGTTGTTTCCTGCATAACCTCTAATGACTGGTATATAAAAACAGCACCATTTTCATTATCTGTTTCCTTTAAAGGCACACCAATAATTAATATTTTCGTCTTATCATTATCCATTTCCTCTTTTATAGAAAAGGGGGAAATCTTCTGTACTGTTTTCTTTTCGGTAAATACCTTTTGTAAATCTTTATCTTCCGTTAAGTACGACAAAGGCAACTGAAATGATTGGTTTTTATTAGGTGAATAATTGTATTCATTTTCTTTGTGAATGATAACAATTTTTGTAAAGTCATCAACTAATTCCCACGCAATTTCCAGCCCGATTTCTTTCTCATGTTCCTCCAGAATCCGAGCAATTTTTTGCGCAGTATCTGTAAGCCCTTTTTCTGTTTCGTTGATATGATAATTTTCAAAGAACTCAAGGAGCATAATCGTTAAAATAAATAACACAAAAGATACGAGCAAAAGTGTGGTAATCCACAGTTTACCTACAACACTGCGCCACAGCATCATTCATTAATAACCTCAAACTTATAGCCGACTCCCCAAACAGTTACAATCATTTTTGCCGCTTGTTCTGACACTTTATTTAACTTTTCACGCAAGCGCTTTACATGTGTATCGACCGTTCTTAAGTCACCAAAAAACTCATAATGCCACACTTCTTTAAGCAATTGTTCCCGATCGAAAACTTTATCAGGAGATTTTGCTAAGAAATAAAGCAGTTCATATTCTTTCGGAGTAAGACTTACTTCTTTTCCATCCGCTAATACACGATGCGCATCATGATCAATTGTTAAATGAGGAAAGACAATGACATCTTTCGCAGTCGTTTCTGTTTGAATGAAAGATGTTTTTGATGAACGGCGCAGCAATGCCTTTACACGCAAAACAACTTCTCTTGGACTAAACGGCTTCACAATATAATCATCAGTGCCAACCTCAAAACCTTGTACTCTGTTAACTTCCTCCCCTTTGGCTGTTAACATGATAATTGGCGTAGCTTTTTTCTCTCTTACTTCACGGCATACTTCGATTCCATCTTTCCCGGGCATCATTAAATCGAGCAGAATGACATCATACTCATTTCCTAATGCCTTTGCTACCGCTTCATTCCCATCCTCAGCTTCGTCTATGAAATAGTTTTCCCTCTCTAGGTACATTTTTAATAAACGTCGAATCCTTTCCTCATCATCCACTACTAAAATCCTAACGTCTTTGTCCATAACTCATATCCCCCTCTTTTCATATATCCCCCAAAATATCTTTTAAAAGAAGCCTTCACTAACGTGAAGTGAAGGCTTTTTCCCTAATTTAAGTCGATACTCTTTCTTTTTCGAAAATATATTACTGCTTGATTAACCTGCATAGGAATGCAGACCAGCAATAACAAGATTTACTGCTACAAAGTTAAACATAATAATGACAAATCCAATAACAGCTAGCCAAGCAGACTTTTCGCCATGCCACCCTTTTGATAATCGTAAGTGCAGGAAAGCTGCATAGAATAGGAAGGTGATGAGTGCCCAAACTTCTTTCGGGTCCCAGCCCCAAAATCGTGTCCAAGCAATTTGGGCCCAAATCATGGCAAATATTAATGCCCCCAAGGTAAATACTGGGAAACCAATTAACACTGAGCGGTAGCCAATTTCGTCTACTAAATCTAGTTTAATATTTTTCACTACTGGCTGCAACACAGCCCCTACACGTTTACGAATAATCAACCTGAATAATAAGTATATAATAGTTCCTGACAATAAGGACCATATAACGGTATTCAGCTTTTTCGCATTAATAATGCCAGGCATTTCTACAAGCGGCTCAAATTTTCCTGCTGTTAATAACTCGCCCTCATTCGGGCCAGTGATCGCAGGCATCGTATATTCTTGTTTTAACTGTTGTCCGTTCTTATCAATCCAATTAAATTCAGCTTTATAATCTAATAATGAAAATGTAGTTGTTACAAGTACAAATCCAAGAGTACAAATGAGACCAAACATGATTGTTTCTAGCCAAAAAGTCCGTTTACTTGGTTTTGATTGGTCTACTGCTTTTACAAGATAAATTAAGCCTGCTGCAAAACTCATTCCTAAAATTGCTTGTCCCATTGCCGCCGTTGTTACATGAATATAAAGCCAATGACTTTGCAGTGCAGGAATGAGTGGTGATATATCACGTGAAAACATGCTTGAAAATGCGATTAGCAAGAGTGCTACAGGCAAGGTGAATACACCGAGCAATGGTGTTTTATACATATAGTATAAAACGATAAATGCACCGACTAATGATAATGCAAAAAACGTTCCAAATTCAAACATATTACTTACTGGAGCATGTCCAGCAACAATCCAGCGAGTAATAAAATAACCTAATTGACAAATGAATCCAACAATTGTTATAAAAACAGCAATTTTCGCCCATTTATTTGGGCCTTTTTCTTTCATCTTTCCTTTTTTATCCTTAATCGAACCAGCAAAAAAGACAGTGGCGATTAAATACAGGATAAACGAAGAAAATAATAAATTTCCACTCAAACTTACCACTGATTTCCCTCCTTATTCTTTAGTTTCCTTCTGCACTTGATCTTCAGGATCATCAATTCCAGTACCCTCTAGTACAGACTGAATTTCTCTTTTTAATCCATGCCAGTTTTTATTCGTATGTCCAGCAATCCAAACTTCATCATTTACTCTGCGAAGCCAGATACGGCGATGATTCCAATACGATCCTTGCGCAACGCCTATCATAAAGATTAGTCCGCCTAAAGCGATGATCCATAGTGTTAAATCTTTACGAACTGTTATGGATGAAACATGTTTCGTATCAATACCAGCAAAATTCATTTTATATTCATTATCACCAAATGGCTCGATCGTTTGCTGAATCGCTACGAAGCTGATTTCTCCATCTTTTTTATCAGGGCTAATCATTTTGAATACAAAAGCGGGATTGTTTGGAACCTTTGATTTCGTGATCGGCTCCCCGCTATCATCAAATTCAAAGTCAGGAAAATAGCTTACTACTTCTACTGCATAGCCATTGCCAAGATCATAGCGATCCTTCGGGTCATTTAAATCAATTTTTATTTCGCCAAACGATTCCTCTGAATCCTTTTTATTCAGTCTAAAGGTCATTTGATTTAATTCATCTAATTTATAACTAACTTGATAGAGTGCATATCCTTCAAACTTTAACGGCTCATTTACTTTAATCGAATAATCCTTTACCTTCTCAAGTTCTGGTGCTTGTCCTGCAACCGTTTCACCCTTCTTTTTATATAGGGTTACATCTGATTGGTAATTCTTAGCTACCATCCCTTTTTCCTCAATTGCATTACTAAACGCTTTATTATCTTTATCCTTATCATAAACTTCTAAAATAAACTTATTATTCTTTAAATAGTATTGTCCGTCTGTTTCCGGAATAACTTTTGTTTCACCCTCACGAACCCAAAGGACTTCATCAATATACATCCCTGGAACAAACCGAAGCATTCCGCCGATTAAGAAGATAATTAGACCGATATGGTTAACATATGGACCCCATCTAGAGAATCTGCCCTTTTCTGCAAGAATATTCCCATCTTCTTCTCGGATATTATATCTCTTTGCTTTTAATCTTTCTTTTATCTTTTC
Organism: Cytobacillus solani; assembly: GCF_006704205.1. Taxonomy (NCBI): domain Bacteria; kingdom Bacillati; phylum Bacillota; class Bacilli; order Caryophanales; family Bacillaceae; genus Cytobacillus; species Cytobacillus solani. Next base: position 3,587,346 of record NZ_CP041305.1, on the reverse strand, counting down.
ATAGGATACATCAAGATTGCTAGCCTCTGAGACGCCAAAGATTCGCTGGCGTTTTAAAAACCCTTCATGCCTTGCGACACGTTGCGCTTTTAAAGCCCGCCATAACGGTATCATCCGGTCAAGACTGCATATGACTAAGGAAATACCAATTGATGCGATTAATACAAGATACCACCATGAGCTATACAAATTATGAAATCCAAGTTCATAATACAATTTCCCTATCCATCCATACTGATCCTCATAATACTCTGCAGCAGGCATAACAGGAGGTATGTACATTTCTTGCGGTAAAATCGTTCCGAGTGCTGAAGCAATCAGTGTAATAACTATCAGCCAAACACCAATTTTTACAGATGAGAAAAAGTTCCAAATTTTATCAATGATTGTTTTGTTGTATGTTTGTGATCGACGTGCACTGCCTTCATAGCGCATATCAACAAGTTTCTTATCTTTTTCCGATTCCTGAAGAACTCTTCCACATGCTTCACAAAGAATGGTTCCATGCGGATTCACATGCCCGCATTCACATTTTACATGTTTCATTTAAAAAACTCCCCGTAGCTTATGGTTGAACTTGTTCCATTAACTCTTTAATCATTTCTTCCGTCAATTGACCTGTGTGATATTTAACAACTTTTCCATCTTTATCAATCATAAATGTTGCAGGAAGTGCGCCAATTTTATAAGCAGTCTGAACTTGCCCGTCTTTATCCAATACAATTGGAAAAGTTAACTTATGTCTTTCAGCAAATTTACTAACCGATAACTCAGACTCACCTACGTTAACAGCTAAAGTTTGTACACCTTTGTCTTTAAATTGCTTGTACTGGTTATCCATATACGGCATTTCTTTTTCACATGGCTTGCAATATGTACCCCAGAAATTAAGAAAGACACCCTGACCTTTATAATCTGAGAGACGATGCTCTTCTCCATTCAAATCGACGAGAACGAAATCAGGTGCTTGTTCTCCAATTACAACCTTTTTAATATCATCTTTTGTGAAATTTGCATACAAAGTATAGGCGACAGCTGCACCCAAAATTAGCAAAATAATCGTTCTTATCACTAAACGACGCTTTTTCATCACACTCTCCCCTTTAAAAAACACTGTGCGTCTTAAAACGAAACAGCCGATTTTTATTATACCATTTATCAACATTCTAATAATGTTTACAATTTGAAGTAACTGTGACTTTTCTATGAAATTTCCCTTAATTGGTCGAAAATTAACACAAATAAGCAAAAGATTTTATGATTTGGATAGCGTGCGTAATTGCTTGACTTCATGTGCTGTTAATTCTCTTGCTTCTCCCGCTTTTAACCCTTGCAGTGTTAAAAAGCCGTATCTTTCTCTTTTTAATTTTATGACTGGATGGCCGATTGCCTCGAGCATCCTTCTGACTTGACGATTTCGCCCCTCATGAATGGTTAATTCAATGATTGCGGTTTGCTTTTTCTTATCAATTGAAAGCACTTTTGTCTTTGCAGGAGCTGTTTTCCCATCCTCCAGGCGAACTCCTTTTTCAAGGCTTCTCATTTTCTCTCTTGAAGGAATTCCTTTCACCTTTGCAACATACACCTTTTCAATTTCATTCTTTGGGTGCATGAGCAGATTCGCAAACTCCCCATCATTTGTTAAAAGAAGCAGGCCTGAAGTATCAAAGTCTAAACGCCCTACTGGATAAATTCGCTGCTCAATTTGTTGAAAAAAGTCAGTTACCACTTTTCTCCCTTTATCATCCGTTACACTTGAAATAACACCTCTTGGTTTGTATAGAAGAAAATAAACGGGTTCTTCCCTTTCAACTGGAATGCCATTCACTTCTACTCGATCTGAAGATGAAACCTTAACACCAAGTTCCTTTACAGTTTTTCCATTAACCCTTACATGACCTTCCTTGATAAGCTCCTCTGCTTTTCTGCGTGAAGCAAATCCTGCATGAGCAATTACCTTTTGCAATCTTTCCATTTATGTCACCCCGACTAATACTTAATAAGAATTATACCTATTTCCATCCTTATGAATTATGACATAAATCATCTTTTTTTCAAAGTAGACGCTTTTTTCAAATAATAAAGCAAAAAAAATACCTATTGTTTTAGGTATCTTTGATGGGTTTTTAGATTGTTTGTATCTTTCATATTCTGCCGAAAATTAGCGTCACAACTACGATTGCTGCGATGATTCCAATTAAATCTGCCAATAGTCCGACCTTTAAGGCGTCTCCCATTTTCCTAATTCCAACCGCACCAAAATAAACAGTCAAAACATAAAAAGTTGTGTCTGTGCTGCCTTGGAGAACAGATGCTAACCTTCCGATAAATGAATCTGGGCCATGAACGGCTATAAGATCACTTGTTATTCCAAGTGCGGCTGAACCTGAAATCGGACGAATGATGGCGAGCGGGACAATATCAGGAGGTATGCCGATTGCCTCCAGCACTGGCCGAATAAACTCCATGAAATACTCCAGGGCTCCAGAAGCCCGAAAAACGGAAATAGCCACGAGCATTCCAACAAGAAAAGGGATAATCGAGACAGCGATTTTTATCCCTTCTTTTCCGCCTTCAACAAAGCTTTCATAAGTAGGCACACGTTTTATCGTCCCATATATTAATATAAAACCAATTAGAACAGGAATAAACCAGAGGGAGATAACCGATACAACTTGCATACGACTTCATCCTTTTCTCGCTCTTTTAGATAGTTTTCATCTATATGATGTCCACCTCTTTTTGAGTTAATTTTCTGCACCAAGCGCAAGCTGTCTAGCCCCGACGTACAGGACGTCCTAGTTTCGACAATGCGACAGGACAAGGAAAGCTTCGTCAGCAATGCATCGCACGACTAAAAGTGAAGCTTTTAAGAGGACGTCGCGTATTTGTCGACCTCGAAGTCACAAGCTAACCCTCCCAGAAAGGTAAAGTACACCTTTTTAGTGAGACTTGTCTTATACTTGTCGGGACTATTCAAGGCGTTTACGCTTTTTTCTTTCTTCTATAATAAAAATATCGGTCAATGATTATGGCGCCTATTGCAGAGCAGAAGGATGCAATTAACGTGGGACCGACAATCTCTGTCGGAGATGCGGATTCATATTTCATCCGTATGGCTATAACCATCGTTGGTATTAGCGTTATACTTGAAGTATTAATCGCCAGAAAGGTGATCATCGAACGGCTGGCTACATCCAATCCGCCATTTAATCGTTTCAGTTCTTCCATCGCCTTAATTCCCAGCGGGGTTGCTGCATTCCCAAGCCCAAACATATTTGCCATCATATTGGAAAGTATGTAGCCCATTGCAGGATGATCATTCGGTACATCCGGAAAAAGCTTTTTCACAATTGGTCTAAATAAGAGTGACAGTTTTTTTAATAGCCCAGCATCCTCGGCTATTTTCATCATTCCTAGCCAAAAAACAAGAACACTGATTAATCCGATGCATAAAGTAACGGCTTCCGCTGCCCCATTAAAGATAGCTTCATTCACTTGATCCATCGTCCCATTAACCATTGCAAAGATAATCCCTATGACTGTTAAGAACACCCATATAATATTAACCATCTTTTTTCACACCAATCATCACGAGAAATATATTTCTAAATTGCTCAAAAAACGATTGCTTGTCTTTATTATCAGCATGCTTGTAATATATTGGCATCTTTTTCACCTGCTGTTTGTTGAAATAAACAGTTACTTGACCAACAATTTCAGGGGGATTCTCTTTCCATTCCTTTTCTGGCTTTATTAATTTATATTCAATTTTGAATTGTTTCTTTTCTTTTGATGTTACTGGGTAGTCAAATCCATGTTCAACATATACCTTCTTTTTATAAAATTTATCCTTCACCTGGGCAATATTTCCCTTTGGCAAAACCTCTACTAAACGATAAGTATTAAACCCTGACTCATACATTTGAATATGGTCATTCCAATCATCCGGACCATTTAGAGTCACAGCAATTAAGTTCAGCTCCCCTTTTGCAGCTGTCGTTACTAATGTGCGCTTCGCACGTTTCGTAAAGCCTGTCTTTCCACCTGTTGTATATTTGTAAAGCTCTGTTAGCAGTCTATTTTTATTCTTCCACTTCCGATCCCACTCTTCTGTTGGATGTGGTGCACTATGGACTTTCGTGCCTGAAATTTTCTCATAATCATCATTATTCATTGCATAACGTGTTAAAAGTGCCATATCATATGCCGTTGACATATGATTTTCATGGTCATCAAGCCCATGCGGATTGGCAAAATGAGTATTCTTCATACCAATTTCTTCTGCCTTCTGATTCATTAAATAAACAAAACCATCCAGGCTTCCACCAACATGCTCTGCAATAGCAACAGCTGCGTCATTGCCTGATCGGAGCATTAGACCGTAAACTAAATCCTCCAGCTTTATTTTTTCACCCGGAACTAAATAAATGGAGGAGCCTTCAGCACGGACTGCCTTTTCACTTACCTTTACCAATTCATCCATTTTTCCTGATTCAATAGCTAAAATAGCTGTCATGATTTTTGTAATACTTGCAATTCTCATCGGCTTATTTGCATTTTTATCATATAAAACCCGGCCAGAACTTTGCTCCATTAAAATGGCACTATGTGCACTAACAGAAAAAGAAGCATGTGCCACCTGAGGAATAAACGAGATTAGAATTGCAGCAATCAGGGGAAAGATTATCAGCTTTTTCATATTTTTCATTGCAGTCTCCTTCACTGGTTTGTACAATTTTATGCAGGACAAGTATTGATATGACAATAAAAGGCGAAAAACATAGATTGTTTTTCGCCTTTTAAATCTATTAAAATGGTTTCCATTTAAGCTCAGAAGCTTTCATAAACCGTTGTTCCACATCTTTCCAATTAACAATATTCCACCAATTTTTCACATAGCCAGCACGGTCAGTTTTATATTGAAGATAGTAGGCATGCTCCCAGACATCCAATACAAGCAGAGGGATCGTATCCCATTGTGTTAAAAGCATATGCCTCTCTGATTGCAGTATTTCGAGATGATGGGCTCTAGGTGACCAGACAAGAACAGCCCAGCCAACACCTTCCACCTGCTTTGCTGCTTCAGTAAATTGCTTTTTAAATGCTTCAAAACTGCCAAAATACTTTTCTATTGCTTTTAACAAGCTTCCTGAGGGCTTTCCCCCGCCTTTAGGCATCATATTATTCCAGAAAATCGTATGAAGATAATGACCGGACCCATGAAAGGCAAGCTCCCGTGACCAATGCTTAACTAAAGAAAAATCTCCTGATTTCCTTGCCTTATTTAGCTCTTTTTCCGCTTTATTCAGTCCATCTACATATGATTGATGATGCTTTTCATGATGTAATCTCATAATTTCCTCAGAAATATACGGCTCTAATGCATTGTATGCATATGGCAAAGGAGGCAATGAATGATTGCCCGCAGCAACTTGAGGGGGATTGACATAAACACTTCCAAGCTCTTGCCTTTTCACGAAATAGTTCTCCATGTCCGCGTGCAGTTCTTCTACATAGTTCTGAATCTCCAACAATTCATGATTATCTAATGGATTTTGGATTCCCTCCATAATATCAGTCATGCGATTCATCTTCTGCCAAAGCTCATTGTTTTCGTCGACATTTTCTGATTCGAGAAACGCCCGAAGTTCCTTATTCCACTTAAACACATCATGAATATAGTCATTCATTTTGCTCATACGATCCCTCTTTCCTAAATAGTCCCTTTCTATCGTATGAGCAGCCAGAAGAAAAATTGCTTTTCCAGTGTTTTATATGCAAACAGCTGGCAATTTTCTAATAAAAAAAGCAACCTAAAGGCTGCTCCTTTTAAAAAATAATATTCTTATTGAGGCTGAACAATGTACTCTAAGGGTGAACGAAGATTAAAGCTTTTTTTCGTTTCTAAATCTTCAAAGATAGCTGGCAGCTTAGCGTAGTCAACATCCTGGAAATAGGATGCGAAATCAAACTTAGAATTGATGTATACACGCTTGCGATGGCGGAAACCTGGATTCTTCAATAAACAAATCAGTGCCACAATATCTTTAAATTCAACTTCCCTAGTCCCTGCTTTAAAAATTGGATTTGCTTCAAATGAAGTAAATTCATGAACCAGTTCATCAAAATACCTGACATATAGGACATGTAGTGTCTTTTCTTGTCCATCTTCTTCAAAGGTAACTTCACTTCGATTAAAGAAATCCTCAGATGTATTCGATTTCTCCTTTTCCAGTTCATATCCCTTGCATTGTTTAATTAGCATCTTAACGCCTCCTCGAACATTTCCCCATATGTAATAACAAAAACGATATAGAAAATGCTCCATTTTGAAAATGAAGCATTATTTTACAAGTATATATTATCACAAAAAAATTAAATTGTATGAAAAATTCAAGAGTCCATTGTTTCTTGAAACCTGCCAAAAAACAAATCTGCATCATCCTGCTGGTAATCATCTTCTATCTTTTCAGGAAGCGGCGGCAGCTCTTCAATCTTTTTTAATCCAAAATAATCAAGAAATTCTTTCGTAGTGCCATATAGGTATGCTCTTCCCGAGCCATCTGCTCGACCCACTTCTTTAATGAGTGCCTTAGCCATGAGTGTATGTATTGGCCGCTCCGTTTTCACTCCTCTTATTTCCTCAATCTCTGCTCTTGTAATGGGCTGTTTATAAGCAATAATTGCTAGTGTTTCTAACGCTGCTTGCGATAATGTCGAAGCCTGCGGCGTAACGACAAGCCTTTTTAGATAGGCTGAATTCTCCTTTTTTGTAGCGAGCTGGAAAGTGCCTGCTAGCTCTATAACTGTGATGCCTCGCATGGCATCATTACGATAATCTTCCATTAATTCATGAATAATCTCTTCTGCTTGCAGCTCCTCGACTTCGAGAACAAGAGCCATCTGCTTTAAAGTTAGTCCTTCATCTCCTGCAGCAAATAATAGACTTTCAACAATGCCCTTCCAATTTATAATATTAATACTCTTCTCCCCCTTCCATTGCACTTACATAAATCTCCGAAAAATTGCCTTCCTGCTCAATAAAGATGTCATGGCGTTTTATTAGCTCTAACACTGCTAAAAAAGTAACCACAATATTTTCACGGTCAAGAACGGGAAAGAGGTCATAAAAGCTTTTACGCACCTTGAATTGCCTTAAATCATCAAGGATTTCAGCCATTCTCGTTTCTATTGGGATTTCTTGACGTGCTATTTTTGTTGAAAGCGGTTTTTGCAGCTTTTGTCTTCTTAATAGTTTTTGAAATGCTCCAAGCATGTCATACAAGGAGACGTTTAATTCCGTTTTTTCCGGTTGAATGTCTTTTGCATAATCGCTTAAATCACTTGGAGGCTTTGTAAACATTAAGCCTCGCTCTTTTTCCATTTCTTTAAAATCAACTGCAGCCTCTTTATATTTTCTGTATTCAACTAATCTTTCAACAAGCTCTTCCATCGTGTCTTCTTCATGTCCTAAGCCTAACTCATCATCAAGCAAATCTTCCTCGTGCTTTGGGAGAAGCATTTTGCTCTTAATCGCAAGCAACGTGGCCGCCATAACAAGATATTCACTTGCCACATCAAGCTGCAGCACTTGCATCGTATGGATATACAATAAATATTGCTCAGTAATTTCCGCTACTGGAATATCGTATATATCAATCTCAAGCCGATTTATTAAATGAAGAAGCAAATCAAGCGGTCCTTCAAACGCATCAATCTTTACATTATAATGTTCCATTACTACTCACCAAAATTTCCTTATTAAGTTCCTCATTAAAGACTACTATAGTATAAATTATAAAAGTGAGCTATCCAATAGAAAAATATTAGAAATGCGAAAACGCCTTGGTCATCGCCGTACAAACTGGAAGGGTCACGACTGAGATAAAGGAAACACGGTGAGTGTAAGCGAACCGATGCTGACTTATCGTAGGGAGGGGACCTGAAGTTTGATAGGCGATAGGCGCTGTAGCCAGACAACTATCTGATTCAAAGCATATGAAATTATTCCTTCATTCGCCCATACAATTTGGTATTTGCCTACATAAAATGATCTTGAAACAAAAAAAGGAAACAGGAGGTATGATGTATGTCTAAAGGAAACAACTGGTGCGGTGGAACAGGGTTTGCTTTACTTGTCGTTTTGTTCATCCTGCTGATTATTGTAGGAGCTGCTTGGTGCTAAGCTAATTATGTATTTATGACCCGGTTTTTTCCGGGTTTTTTTGTTTGATTTAAAACTGTTGTTTGATTTTTAGGACGAGTGTTCTATGATATGATTAACATATATTAATAGGGAGGTGAAGTGGTGTATCCAAAAGCATATATCGAATTTTTGATACATTTTCATGGGGATAGAGATTATTTCGAATGTCATGAAGTCCTTGAAGAATACTGGAAAGAGATTGACCCAAACAATAAACAGTCTATTTGGGTAGGTCTGATCCTCCTAGCGGTTTCAAATTATCATCACCGGCGTGAAAATTACCTTGGTGCTAAAAAGACCATTGCCAAATCAATTGCCATCCTAAAAAACGAAAAAAATAAGCTTCTCCCTTTAGGAATCGATGCTGATAAATTAATGTACGACCTCCTATTAAGACAAAAGGCTATTGCCTTAGGAAAACCCTATGATAGCTATACAATTCCAATCATTGATCCGATGTTAATTGCGAGCTGCCAAGCTGGCTGCATCGATCGCGGTTTCATATGGGGATCAGTTAGTGATATGAATAATATAGAAGTGGTTCATCGCCATTCCACTAGAGACCGAAGCAGTGTCATCGAGGAACGATTAGAAGCATTAAAAAGGAACACAAGATTCATACAACAACACATAAAAAAAGGCAATGAATAATTATTCGCTGCCTTTTTCTGTATGAATCGTAATATCACACTTGCTCAAGAATGATTCGGTATTATCATTTGCTATGATCTTTTTGTCTGGGAATAGTTCGTTTAATGCCTTGACCATTGACTTCCCAATCCCTTGCTGTCTATGAGAAGGATTGACAGAGATATGCTGGATCTTGGCTGAATCTTCATTCATAAGAACACCCACTAATCCAATTATATCTTCCCCTGCTTTCCATAGAAATAATTGCAGGTTCTCCTCACTTTCGTATTGTTTCATCGTTTGCTGGAGCTTCTTGAGATCTTTTTCATTTGGCATAAAAGATAACAAACCCATAGCAATCTTTTCGAATGTTTTTTTATATCGAATTAACATTTTTATCCCTCATTAGATTTTAGCATTCCATCTTATTTTCCCCAAAAATTTAGTATTTCAAACTGTAATAATAATATATGTATACAGCACTAGTTTGTACACTAATAACTGATCTTTTAACTGTTTACTTATTCTAAAAATTATTACTGGGCTCTACTTAGATGGAACGATAAAAAACCAATAATAAAGTCCCCATGCTAAACTCATCGCTATTAATAGAATAAAAAGAATCCAATTGCTTTTTTTCATAAAACCTCCTGTTACAAACTCATTATGTCTTCACATATCCAAGGATTAGTTCTATTCTACACGAATCCTTACTATTTTTCCATGCTACTCGATTAATTAATACGATTAAATACAAAAAAGCCTGCAGGAAGCACGTCCAGTTAATGACCCAAATAACATGCACTCCTATCCTACAAGCTTTTTCACTGCATTCTCTAACTAATAAAATGCTACGATTAATTATTAATCTTTTCTTTGATTGATAAATCCATCCGAATGAGATCTTCATACGTTTCTCTTCTTACAACTAGCTTTGCTTCCCCATTTTCAACAAAGACGACAGGCGGTCTTGGAATTCGATTATAATTATTTGCCATCGCATATCCATAAGCCCCTGTGCAAAAAACTGCTAGCAAATCATTATGATCCGACTTTGGAAGTGGAATATCCCATATGAGCATATCACCGGATTCACAGCATTTTCCAGCAACAGAGACAGTTTCCTCTGCTTTCTCTAATGCTTTATTAGCTAAGATGGCTTCATACCTTGCTTGATAAAGAGCGGGTCTAATATTATCGCTCATTCCACCATCCACAGCGATATATTTGCGTATGCTAGGAACATCCTTACTAGAGCCTATCTTGTATAATGTGCTACCGGCATCCCCAACAAGAGAACGACCTGGTTCAATCCATATTTCGGGCATGTTCATTGCAAAATGATCAGCCTGTCTTTGTACTTCTTCGATAATCTCTTCCACATATTGACCTGCCGGCAGAGGCTGATCCTCATTCGTATAGCGAATACCAAAACCGCCACCTAAGTTCAATACCTTTGATTCAAAAGCATATGACTCTTTCCATTCATTTAGTTTCTCAAATATTTTCTGTGCCGCTACAAGAAACCCAGCAGTTTCAAATATTTGTGAACCGATATGACAATGCAAGCCCAGCAGTTCAATTTTGGAAAATTGTAAAGCAGCCTTCATTGCTTTCTCTGCTTGTCCATTTTGAAGATCAAAGCCAAACTTAGAATCTGCCTGCCCAGTTGTAATATATTCATGTGTATGTGCTTCAACCCCAGGTGTAACCCGTAATAGAATCTTCGCGTTCGTTTCCATCTCTTCACAAATGGATTGAAGGAGCTCCAACTCATAGAAATTATCGACTACTATACAGCCAACACCGTGTTTAAGAGCCATTTCCAACTCTTCTTTGCTTTTGTTGTTCCCATGAAAATGAATTCTATCAGTTGGGAATTCAGCTGCTAACGCTGTATATAATTCTCCGCCAGAAACAACATCAAGTGAAAGCCCTTCTTCGTCAGCAAGCTGAACCATCGCAATCGTAGAAAAGGCTTTGCTCGCGTATGCTACTTGAGCAGTTACCCCTAATTTATCAAATGTTTGCTTAAATCCTCTCGCTCTTTCTCTAATTAAAGAAACATCGTAAACGTATAAAGGTGTACCAAATTGTTCGGCTAGCTCTATAGTGTCCAATCCGCCTATCTCCAAATGTCCCTTGTTATTAACCTTCGATGTACCGTTTAAATGCATAGATCTACCTCTTCCCTCTTGGCTTATATTAATTAGAAAATAGACAGTATCTTTATAAGAAACTGTCTATTTTCTGCTTGCTGTCATATTTTGTTTATTAATTTTAAGAAATTTTAACACAATTCAGTGAAGTTCGCAATGAGTAGACATCATTTTGAGGAACTGTTTTTTGGCGGCTGCTTATAACGGTTTGTCGTATGAACAATACTCGGTCGTATACTCGAACCAGGTACTGATGCACGAACTAAAATTCGCCATAATGCTTTTGGATGAAACGGAATAAATGGCCATAAATACGGTGTATTCAACGGTTTCATATTCGCAAGGAATAGGATAAACAGCGTAATCCCAACGACAAATCCCGGTGTATGGAATATTGCGACCAGAACTAAAAATAAAAGCCGGAATAGCTTGTTTGCGATACTTAATTCATAGCTTGGTGTCGTATAAGTCCCAATTGCAGCAAGTGACACATATAAAATGACCTCCGGAACAAATAAACCAACATCAATAGCAATTTGTCCAATTAAGACAGCCGCAATTAAGCCCATAGCTGTTGATAATGGAGTTGGTGTATGAATGGCAGCAATCCGCAGCAATTCAATCCCTATTTCAGCAAGAAATAATTGAAGAATCACAGGTATATTTGTTTCTTCGTTCGGTCCAATAAATGCAATACTTTCGGGTAATAGTGACGGCTCTAATACAAATAAAAACCAAAGCGGCAGCAAAAACAAAGAAGAAGCTACTCCAAGAAAACGAATCCAGCGGATAAACGTACCTACTGCAGGGGATTGTCGATACTCTTCCGCATGCTGCAAATGATGAAAGTATGTTGTAGGTGAAATCATCACACTTGGTGAGGTATCCACAAATATTAGAACATGCCCTTCGAGCAAATGGGTTGCAGCAACGTCCGCTCGCTCTGTATAACGTACTAGCGGAAAAGGATTAAATCCTTGTTTTAATAGAAATTCCTCGATTGTTTTATCAGCCATTGTAATTCCATCAATGTCTATGGCTGCAATTTCCTTTCGAATGATATTAATTAAATCGGGATTGGCAACATCTTTAATGTATCCTATTGCCACATCCGTTTTTGATCTTTCACCAACTCTCATAATTTCAAAGCGAAGTCTTTCATCTCGAATTCTTCTTCTTGTCAGTGCAGTATTAATGATAATATTTTCTACATACCCATCCCTTGATCCCCGCACCACTTTTTCCGTATCCGGCTCCATCGGTGTTCTGCCCGGATAACTGCGGACATCAATAACTAATCCATGGGTAACCCCTTCCATTACAACAACAATTAGGCCTGATAAGACTTGGTCCACAAGCTCATCCATTGTTTTTATTTGGGCAACTGATTGGTGAACTAACCTGTTTTCAACTATTTTACTTAGATTCGTTGATAATTTCTCGTTATCATTGATTGCAACAAGCTCTTCAACAATTTCGATAATAAATTGTGTATCGGTTAACCCATTTACAAAATAAATATGCACGTCTTTTCTGAGAACTTTTAGTTTCCTTACACCTAAATCGAAACTATCTCCCAGCCCAATTCTATTTTTCATATACTTTTCAATTTCATCTACTGAATCAGGAATGGGCATTTTATTTTTTATCTTATTGTCTGCCACGATAACCACTCCTTTCCAATACGAGTTCTACGGCTTTTTTCGTAATTGGTGAGCCATTTTCATAATGGTCTTTTTTCGCCATTTTTCCTATATCGCCAATTCCTACTTTAATCGGGACATCTATTTCATCGAGACAATATACCGTGTCACCATAAAGTCTTCCTTTATCCATTTCTTGTAGACCATATTTATCGACTCCATAAGGGGTTATTTCACCATCTCGGTCGATGCAAACATCTACTTTAGCCCATTCGGCTTGTCTTGTTTTTGCGGCGACTGCAATAATCCCGAGTACATCAATATCTTTATGGCTTGCTACATACTTTAACGCACGTTCTCCTGCACCTTCACCGACAAAACCACTATCATCAAACATAACAAATACTGGGTCATGCGATGCTTTTTTGATAAGCTTAACAATTAGGGCTCCGTCTAATGTGGTAGGATTTCCGTGGGATAGGGAGATACATCTCCCCCCGATTTCATTGGCTATGTGTTCGATTGATTTTCTAGCATAGTCATCTCCATCTGTAATTAAAACTACGTGCCTTCGATGGTCCTCCATATTTTATTATCCTTTCGTCATAGGTTGATACAGCTATCTTAAATCAGCTATTTCCCTGCTACTTATCGACAAAATAGATCCACTGAAAGAAAGATCCTACAATCTTCCCAAATACAATAGCCATTAATAAAAAAATAATTTGTCCATCAATCCCTATTCGCTTTGCAAGAATCGGAAGGACATTTAGTACTTCTGTCAGAGCTGCAGCAATCATACCTACAAATATCCCTGCTGCCAAACCAATCGGGACTAATAGGTAGGAAGTAAGGTGAAAGAGTGGATCCCATAACGTACTCATTCCACCAATAACAGCTCCAATTACAACAGCCCACTCATAGAACCGGATCATTTTCATTGTTTTTGTCAGCTGCATAAGTCTTGGGATCACACCTAATACTGACAAAAACGCTACAAACCCTGAGCCTACTGCTAATCCTCCCGCAAGACCGACAAACATAACTAAGACAACATTACCGCTCGTCAATATTTTTCATACTTTCTTTGTTTTCCTTCATTGCCACATAATTGTCTAGATCCAGCTGATAATTAAACATTTCTACTTCTAGCGGGCTCGGCTCTTCATTAAGACGCTTCTTAAAAAGATGATTAAAGAAAAGAATCATTCCTAGGCCTAAACCGATGGAATATGGAATCTGAAAGATTAAAGGTTTGTCATCAATTTCTCCCGTAATGATTGTGTAAATTCGCTGCTGAACAGCCTGCATGCTAACATCTTCATGAAAGTTCATAATGGTAAGGGCAGCACCAATAAACAATAAAAGCCATACTAAAATAAAAAGTGGCAGGGATACCCTCTTTTTTTTCGGAACCACTTCAACGATAACTTGAGATGGGCCCTGTGTTTGAATTTCTAAGTTCGGCAGTATTTCTGTAATTAAACGGATCACCATCATGACATCGATAATAATTATATTGCGGTCTTGTTCAGAAACTTCATAAATCTTCATTTTACTTAACTGCTCATATAGCATTTCATCGACAATTAATTGCGCAATATCCTTTAGCAAAATCTCTTCACGTGCTCGAACTTGTATGCGGTGTCGCAATCGAATATAAACCGTTCGTTCCATTTCGTTCACTTCCCACACAGTTATTTCCTTGTATCACTAGTATGAGTTACATATATTTACTTCATGACGACCAATAATTGGGTATCGAATAAATAATGAGGTTCCGCGTAATTATTAGAGCAATTGCAAAAATAATAGATAATTTGCAAATATAATACCGGATTCCGCAAAATTGTTAGCTAAATCGAAAAAAAGACCGTATGGATTATAAATCCATACGGTCTTTCATTTGCTGGAGGATCTTTTTTTCTAGCCTAGATACTTGAACTTGTGAGATGCCAAGTCTTGCGGCCACTTCAGATTGCGTTTGATCTTTATAATAGCGCAAATAGACGATTAAACGTTCCCTGTCTTCTAGTTCATTAATCGCTTCTTTTAAAGCAATCTTGTCAAACCATTTTCCTTCATTTCCATCATCTATTTGATCCAGCAATGTGATTGGGTCCCCATCATTTTCGTAAACCGTTTCATGAATGGATGATGGGGTTCGGCTAGCTTCTTGAGCAAGGATGATGTCTTCAGGCGGGATATCTAGGAATTCAGAAAGCTCTGATACAGTCGGAATTCTGCCAAGCGATTTTGACAATTCATCCTTTGCTTTCCGAATTTTATTTCCCATTTCTTTTAATGAGCGGCTTACCTTGACTGTTCCATCATCACGGATAAAACGTTGAATCTCTCCAATGATCATTGGAACGGCATACGTTGAAAATTTCACATCAAATGTTAGGTCAAATTTATCGACTGACTTCAATAATCCAATACAACCGATTTGAAAGAGATCATCCGGCTCATATCCGCGGTTTAAAAACCGCTGAACAACCGACCAGACGAGACGCATATTCTTTTGGACAATTAAATCTCTAGACTCCTGATCTCCCGCCTGGCTTTTTTGGATTAACTCCTTGACTTCATGATCCTTCAAAAAAGTTTGGCTCTTTTCTGTTTTAACCTCCACATCCATAGCAAGACTCCCTTAATTGCATAGCATTTTACTATTTGATAAATGCTTTCTTAATCGGATCTCTGTGCCTTTCCCCGGTTGCGATTGAATTTCGATTTCATCCATGAAATTTTCCATAATCGTAAAGCCCATGCCTGATCTCTCAAGTTCTGGCTTTGTTGTAAACAGCGGCTGACGCGCTTCATCCACGTTCATTATTCCCAATCCCTCATCACGGATGGACATATCGATGAAACCATCCTCAATTTTCACAGTTATATACACAAGCCCGTCTGGATCTTGTTCATAGCCGTGAATGATTGAATTGGTAACTGCCTCAGATACAACTGTTTTAATTTCAGTTAACTCATCCATTGTCGGATCAAGCTGACTAATAAATGCTGCGACTGTTACACGCGCAAACGATTCATTTTGGCTTAATGCACTGAATTTAATTTGCATTTCATTTTTCATTGATCATGCAACCCCCAGTCTTTGCAAAGCAAATTCTTCTGTCGGTTCTAAACGGATAATTTTAAATAAACCCGACATATCAAATAATCTTTGGACTGCTGGAGAAATTGCACAAACAACCATTTCGCCATGTTGCTGTTTAATTTGTTTATATCTGCCTAGAATGACGCCTAAACCTGAGCTATCCATAAAGGAAAGCTGTTCAAGATTTAAGATAATATGATGAATATCATATTCTTCAATTGCGTTAGACGCCTGTCTCCGAAGCTCATCAGCAGAATGATGATCTAATTCCCCGCTTAAACGAATACATAGGACATCTTTTTTCACTTCTAAATTAATGGTAAGACTCACTATCATAGCCTCCTTATCTAGGATCCCGATTGTCTATGTAAAAGCCTTGACAGGATCGGTTGACCGTATCATTTACATGACATACATTGGCCTTTATAGTGAGTCAAATTCGATATTTACTTACGCATTTCCTTCCGAAAGACAAAACTAGTGACATTTCGCTAAAACTAGAATGTATAATCAACATTTCGACAAAATAGAAAAGCGGAAGCGCCTTGCATCTCCCTATTGTCCCGCTTTCGTAAACATGCCCATTGAACGTTTATACAAGGTCCACCAGCTAGCTTCCTTGCTATCTTCCTTTGCTACTAATGGTGTTTCAACGATTGTTTTTCCATCCTGTTTCAGTTTTAAGGTTCCTACTTTATCCCCTTTATTTACAGGTGCTTTCACATTTTTATTTAATTCAACAGCTTGTTTTATATTTTCAATGCCCTCGCCTTTCTTTGTTAAAAGGGAAATAGGCTCACTTGTCATTGCTTCAACCCTTTTCTTCTCACCTTTACTAATAGCTACTTTTCCAAGTGCCACATTTCGCTTATACAGCGGGTGCGTCTCATATTGGCTGAATGCATAATCAAGCATCTTTGTTACTTGGGCATTTCTCTCCTTTGAGGTCGGAGCTCCAAATACGACTGCAATTACGCGCATACCATCCTTTTCAGCCGTTGCTGTTAAACAGTATTTTGCTTCATTTGTGAATCCCGTTTTCAACCCATCAACACCCGGATAAAATTTGACGAGGCGATTTGTATTTACTAGCCAGAATTTTTTATCTGTATTTTCACGAAGATAAGATTCATAAGTACCAGTAAATTTCGTTATTCCTTCATATTTGAGAAGCTCCTTAGCCATCATTGACATATCATGAGCAGTACTATAATCTCCATGGCCAGGCAAACCCGTTGCTGTTTTAAATTCTGTATTTTTTAGCCCGAGTTCCTTTGCTTTTTTATTCATAAGCTTTACAAACTCTTCTTCAGAACCAGCAAGCCTCTCTGCCATCGCAACAGAAGCATCATTGCCAGATCCAATGGCAATTCCCGCTAGCATTTGCTCTGTCGTCATTTCCTCTCCCGGCTCAAGAAAAATTTGTGATCCTCCCATTGAGGCAGCATATTCACTCGTGCGAATTTTTTCATCCATCGACAGCCTGCCTTCATCTAATGCCTCCATAATTAATAGCATTGTCATTACTTTCGTCATGCTTGCGGGAGGGAGTTGGTCATTGCTATTCTTTTCGTATAAAATTGCACCTGTATCTCGTTCGATTAAGATGGCGGATTTTACATTTTTAGCTAAATCTAGTCCATCGTTTTCTTTTGCCAATGCTACAGGTACAAAGAGTGTTGACAATAGGAAAGAGATAACTATTAAAGAGACAATTCGTTTCATCACATAAACCTCCATTCTTTATAGCCTCCATCATTTCCATTTGTAACAAATTTATACAATTTTCTATTCGTAAAAATTTTATATTTTGAATGACAAAAATAAAAAATGTCAGAGGTAAATTTCCCCTGACACTTTTTACTTATTCGGTAATTTCTCCATGTATTAACGTTGGTGCAGCTACTTTTTCCTTTGATAAGGTAATATTTGCATAAAGTTTTGCTTTTACTTCATCAATTTCTTTAAAATTGCTGTAAATCGTCACAAGCGACTCTCCCTTTTGCACTTGATCACCGATTTTTTTTCGAAGCATAAGACCAACTGCAAGGTCAATAACTGATTCTTTCGTAGCTCTTCCAGCGCCGAGTAGCATGGCTGCTGTGCCAATTTCATCTGCCACTATTTCGGAAACATAGCCATCTTCCTTCGCTTCTAGTTCAAATGTGAATTTTGCTTGTGGAAGCTTTGCTGGATCATCAACGACTGACGCGTCGCCGCCTTGTGAGCTTAGGAATGTTTTAAATGTTTCTAAAGCTGTACCGTCTTTCATGGCTTCTTCAAGCATTTCACGTGCTTCCTTTAAGCTGTCTGCTTTTTTAGCAAGAAGAACCATATGGCTTCCTAATGTTAAGCAAAGCTCTGTTAGATCTTCCGGTCCTTCTCCTTTAAGCGTATCAATCGCCTCTTTTACTTCAAGCGCATTTCCAATCGCAAATCCAAGCGGCTGACTCATATCAGAAATAACGGCCATTGTATTTCTTCCGACATTATTACCGATACTAACCATTGCTTTAGCGAGCTCTTTTGAATCATCAAGAGTTTTCATAAATGCACCAGCACCTGTTTTCACATCAAGCACAATCGCATCTGCTCCTGCGGCAATTTTCTTGCTCATAATCGAGCTTGCAATTAATGGAATGCTATCAACGGTTGCTGTGACATCACGAAGAGCATAGAGCTTTTTGTCTGCAGGGGTTAAATTTCCGCTTTGCCCAATAACGGCAATTTTATTTGTGTTCACAAGATTGATAAATTCTTCATTTTCGATTTCTACATGGAAGCCTTCAACAGATTCAAGCTTGTCAATCGTTCCTCCAGTATGCCCTAGCCCTCTTCCAGACATTTTTGCGACTGGAACACCAACGGCTGCCACTAAAGGTCCTAATACAAGTGTTGTTGTATCTCCAACCCCGCCAGTCGAATGCTTATCCACTTTGATACCTTCTATTTTGGATAAATCGATTTTATCGCCAGATTCAACCATTGCCATTGTTAAATCTGCTCTTTCTTGTTCCGTCATCCCTTGAAAGAAAATCGCCATCATTAAGGCACTTACCTGATAATCAGGAATCGAGCCGTCTGTATATCCTTTAATAATAAATTGGATTTCCTCTGTCGATAATTCTTTTCCATCTCTTTTATTCTCAATAATATCTACCATTCTCATATTAAATCACCGCTCGCTTTCTTCTATTTCCTACTTTGTACCAAGCTTTTGCACTAACGCTTTTACATAGCTAAGAAAATCAGCTTTCACTTTTTCAGTTGTTTCAATTACTTCTTCATGATTTAACGGCTGATCTAAAATTCCAGCGGCCATATTTGAAATACAGGAAATTCCTAATACTTTCATGCCTGCATGTCTCGCGACAATTACTTCAGGCACTGTAGACATGCCAACTGCATCTCCACCTAACTTGCGAAGCATGCGTATTTCAGCAGGTGTTTCGTATGTTGGACCCGTATTGCCGACATAGACACCTTCTTGAATGTTTAAGCCTAATTCCGCTGCTATTCCTTTTGCCAATCGTCGCAGTTCTAAGGAGTAGGCTTCAGACATATCAGGGAAACGAACACCGAGACGAGAATCATTCGAACCAATTAGCGGATTGCTTCCCATATTATTAATATGATCACTAATAAGCATTAAATCGCCAGGTGAAAAGCTTTCGTTCACTCCGCCGGCTGCATTTGTTACAATTAACTGTTCGATTCCAAGCTCTTTCATTACACGGACAGGGAATGTTACCTTTTCAAATGAGTATCCTTCGTAATAATGAAAACGCCCTTGCATCGCTACGACATGAATGCCATTAAGCAAGCCAAATACAAGCTGGCCTGCATGGCCTTCAACAGTAGAAACAGGAAAATCTGGAATTTCATTATATGGAATTTTCACAGGGTTTTCGATTTCATCTGCTAAAACGCCAAGGCCTGACCCAAGGATTAGACCGATTTGTGGTGTCTGCTCATACTTTCCTTTTAAGAAGCTTGCTGCTGTTTCAATTTTTTCGAATGACATATTTCATTTCCTCCTATTTCAATTCCTGTAAAAAACTCTTTCCATAAGCAGGCATTTTAACATGGAAGTTTTCTGCAATCGTTGCGCCAATGTCTGCGAATGTTTCACGAATCGTGAGCTCTTTGCCATTTTCATTATTTTTTGCATAAACAAGAAGTGGTACATATTCTCTTGTATGGTCTGTTCCTTGGTGAATCGGATCATTTCCATGGTCAGCCGTAATCATCAGCAAATCCCCAGCTTGCATCTTTTCAAATACTTCCGGCAGACGGGCGTCATACTCTTCAAGCGCTTTTCCATATCCTTCAGGATCTCTTCGGTGTCCGTAAAGGGCATCAAAATCTACTAAATTCAAGAAGCTCATACCTGTAAAGTCCATATCAAATGATTGCAATAATTTATCCATTCCATCCATGTTTGAAACAGTACGAAGGGACTTTGTTACACCTTCGCCATCAAAAATATCAGAAATTTTCCCTATAGCAATAACGTCAAAACCTGCATCCTTCATTTCTAACATGACTGTCCGATCAAAAGGCTTTAAGGCATAATCATGACGATTAGATGTTCGCTGAAAGTGTCCTGGTTCACCTATAAATGGTCTAGCAATTACCCGGCCAACCATATATTTCTCATCCAATGTAAGTTCTCTAGCGATTTGACAAATTTTATATTGCTCTTCTAATGGAATAATTTCTTCATGCGCAGCAATTTGCAGAACCGAATCAGCTGATGTATAGACTATAAGTGCACCAGTCTTCATATGTTCTTCCCCAAGTTCAACGAGAATTTCCGTTCCGCTTGCAGGTTTATTGCCGATCACTTTTCTGCCAGTGCGTGATTCTAGTTCAGCAATTAATTCTTGCGGGAAGCCTTCAGGAAATACTTGAAAAGGGGTTTGAATATTAAGCCCCATAATCTCCCAATGACCTGTCATCGTATCTTTTCCATTCGATGCTTCCTTCATTTTCGTAAAGAATGCGAGTGGCTTCTCTGCTTTTTCAATACCTTTTATTTCACGAATATTGCTGAGACCAAGCTTACCCATATTCGGCATCTTTAGGCCATTCATTTTTTCTGCAATATGGCCAAGCGTATCGGCCCCTTTGTCCCCGAACTTTTCAGCATCCGGTGCTTCACCGATTCCAACTGAATCCATTACAACGACGAAAATTCTTTTATATGCATATGAAGTCATTAGAACTCCTCCTTTTTAAGTGAATGCGGTTACATTAGTAAATATAAATTAGGTTACCCTTTATACATACGTTTATCACATTTTTTCCATTCTATATGTCGGAAGTCTGACATCTATATTTTACCTAATATTTATCATAAATGAAAGAAAAAGCTGCCATATTTTATGGCAACTTTGAAAAGTGCAAGCGCCTTCGGAACAATCAAAGTGCCGATTGTTCCTGCGAAGATTGCTCTTAGGAGCTTTCCTTTGTGCTCACCCCCGACAAGCACAAGACGAGCCTCCCGGAAAGGTGCTCTTTACCTTTCTGGGAGGATTGACTTGTGACCTCGAAGGGGTAGGCGCTGGAGCTAGACATCATTATATTTTTTCCGAAGGTACTTCCGCATCACCTTAGGCTCGCGGATGATATTGACTATATACATCTTTTAATCTAGTTTTTGTTACATGAGTGTAAATTTGTGTTGTTGATATATCCGCATGCCCAAGCATTTCTTGTACGGCACGTAAATCCGCCCCATTCTCAAGAAGATGGGTTGCAAAGGAATGCCTGAGCGTATGCGGAGTTAAATCCTTTTCAATACCTGCTTCAGCAGCAAGACGTTTAAGTATTTTCCAGAAGCCTTGTCTGGATAGCCCACGGCCATGATGATTTAAAAATAAGGATTCATCTCTTTGTTTCTTTGAAACAAAGTGGCTTCTTCCGTCATGCAGATACCGGTCAAGTGCTTCTGTAGCTGTCTTTCCAATTGGAATGATTCGCTCCTTATTGCCCTTTCCAATACAGCGAACAAACCCCATAGTTAAATGGACATCTCCAATCTTCAAACCGATTAACTCACTAACCCTGATTCCTGTTGCATATAGTAATTCAAGCATTGCTTTATCACGAAGTCCATAATGATCATGGGCTTTCGGTGAATCTAACAATGTTTCCACCTCTTGCATATTCAATACCTTTGGCAGTGAACGTTCATGCTGAGGAGATTCAATATGTACGGAAGGGTCTTGGTCTACTGCTTTCTCCCTCAAGAGAAATTGATGAAACGCTCTAATTGAAGCAATATGCCTTGCCAAAGTTTTAGATGATTTCCCCTGTTCTTTCAAGCTCTTTAGAAAATGAATGATTTGAACACGCTGGACATCATTCATTGCCGCTATCACTTCAACCTTTTTTAAATACTTTATATAGCTTTTCAGATCTCTCTCATAAGAAACGATTGTATTTTTCGCCAGCCCTTTTTCTACTATTAAATAATGTATGAAATCTTTCAGATTGTCCTCCATGGATGGCCCTACTCTCCATTTAAATAGAAAAGAATTAACCGATCAAACCAGTTTGATGAATTTTCAGCATTTCCGCTAGAGGATACTTTTACAGCAGTGCCCTCTGGTTCATCATAGCGGTGATAATCTTGATATTCTTCATTTAACCACATAATACCATAATAAAAAAGGATTGTGCATCCTGTGAAAAGCACGAACACTTTGAACGTTTGAAAAACAATTTTTAGCCAGGATTTCATCATATTTGTCCCCCACCATATCATTAATAGTAAAAGATATGCCATTTTGGACAAGAATTATACCTGATCCCGCTTATGTTTAGTTTTAAAAATAAAAAACCTTTTCCACTAACAGAAAAGGTTTTTGGGCTATTGTTGTTCAACTTTTTCAGTTTCTTCACTATTGGCTTTATCATGACAACGATAGCAAATGCCATGGAATGTCAAACGATGGTCTTTTATTTTAAAATTCCATCTTCGTTCAACAACTTCTTCAACATCCTCTAATAAATCTTCCTGGATCTCATCTACTGCTCCACATTCAATACATACTAAATGATGATGGAAATGTGCTGCTCCTTCTTGACGAAGATCATAGCGAGAAACCCCATCACCAAAATTAATTTTATCAACAATTTTCAGTTCTGTTAATAATTCAAGTGTTCTATATACAGTTGCCAAGCCTATCTCAGGCGATTTTTCTTTTACAAGGAGGTAGACATCTTCCGCACTTAAATGGTCCTCTTCATTCTCCAGCAAAACGCGAACGGTTGCTTCACGCTGAGGCGTTAATTTATAGCTTGACGAATGCAACTGTTTCTTTATTCTATCAATTCTACTTTCCATCTGAAGTTCCTCCCTCGCCACTAACATTCTCATTATAACAGATTATGGGATAGATTCAAAATAAAATTATTACAAATAAGAGTTGATAATTTATATTATATAATAATTATTATCAAAAGAGAAGAGTAATTATTCGTTATTTAATGAGAAAAGGCGAATAAACCAAACTGGTTTATTCGCCCATTATATATAAGATGAAGTATGTTCTCAAGCTAGAATGAATTGATTACTGATTTCATTAATATTGGTGAGAGCAGTGCCTCAATTCCGGCTGCAGCACATAAAAATAGCACTGCAACAACAAAAGCAAACATATACTTTCCTAACATCGGCATGATCGGCTGACCAACCTTTTTCATAAATTGTCTCCTAATCATTTTTAATGAAAATGCGACTGAGATCGTTGAGGCGACAATGAAGACAGGAATGATAATTAAATTTTGCGGCAAAACTGTAACAAATGAAAGCAAAAAGCCATCCCAGCCCATTTGGTTTACTAAAAATCCAACCGTAAATCCAACAACCATCCCCTTCATAAATAAGAGAATTAGGATGACAGGCAGACCAATGATAGATATTCCTAAAATCCACATTAACCCGATAAATTTCGTATTATGGAAGAAGCTTTGCTTGAATAAGTCATTTGCAGCCGCTACATTTCCGTCCGATACTTGTCCAAAAAATTGTGAGAGGTAAAAAAATAAGTCCTCTTTTTGTGTAAAGCTCAAACTATTCACAATAATTGCTCCGAAAATAACACCCATTAAAAATAATACAACTACAAATAAATAAATTGAGGAATGCTCACGGAAATGATTTGCGACGACGTTCTGGTATATTTTTTTTCTCATTGCGATCCTCCTGCTATATTTCTGTTATTAAATTGTATGCTTGTCCTTGCTTTGTATGACACAAAAAAAGATCTAGTTCTTTTAGGAACTAGACCCTTTTTTATTAATCTGCGATTTTCCCGTATTTCCCTCCGCCGCCAGCAGATAAACTTAGTTTTCCTTCACGTGCTTTGATGATCATTTCCGCTGTTTTTGCTGGAATAATCTGTTCCAATTTTTCTATAGGAACTTCATGTAAGATCGCCATTTCCGTTCCAAAATGATCAAGAAGCTTCTCTAGCATTTTCGGTCCGAGCCCTGGAATAAATTCAAGTGGTACTTGATGGATGTATGGCGGTCGATGAACAGGGGATATGCTTGCTGTTTTTAGTTCAGTAATTCGATCTGCGACTCCTTTAATAAACTTGGAACTGCCGCAATTACTGCATTCTCCCTTTTCAGGATCAAACGGGGCAAAACACTGGGAGCACACGGTCTGATGATACTTTCCAAGGAGTGGATCAAGGCCATAATTAGCTTTTACTTTTCTTCCATCGATTTTTTTCAATGCCTTTTCAAGTTCATTAAAGGTTGGTGCTGCCATCTGAAGAACATGGTATTCTCTAGCAATCTTCTTTAAAGAATGAGCATCAGAATTCGTTACAAATGAATAGTCATGCAGTTCTTTTATTTGATCTGCCATCACAGTATCAGCACTTAGACCGAGCTCAATTCCGTCTATCAGCCTCTTATCAAACACTTCTGTTAATGATTTTTGAACACCTTTTCCGAACAGGCTTTTAAACGGGGTAAAAACATGGGCAGGAATAAATAATCCGCCAAGCTCTTTTACTTTTAATTGGAGCTCCCTGCCTGAAACATAAATTCTTTGTGAGCTAAGTGTGATGTTTTTCAAATGATTCGATAGCCACATCGAAAATTCCCGCATGATGGAAAGAGTAGGAAAATACGCAAGAACATGAATCGGACCGTGACAATTCTCATCATATATTTCCAGCTCTGACCCAGGAATAATCGTTAAGTCCCCATACTGTAAGCCGCCATCAGGATGCTCCGTCACATCACCTGTTTCCATAAGCTCCGCGATTTCCAAAATCACCTCTGGTGAATGGCAATCAATAATCCCAATGATGTTCAATCCTTTTTCATTTCTTGCATGTTCAATAATATTCGTAAAGGTTAAGGATTTAGCCCCTGTTATTTTCACTGGTTTTCCAGATCGTGTTCTTCCGATATGAATATGCAGATCAGAATAATAATTCTCCATTTACTTCTTCAACGCCTTTTGTAATTGCAGAAATTGAACAGCATATGCTGTTTTTGCATCATATATTCTTTGTTCTTTCAAGTATGCTTGCGCTTCTTCTAAAGTGATCTCCATCAAATTGACAAATTCATCCTCATCAAGGGATGCAGCATTTTCCTTTTTCTCCAGCCCTTCAGCTATGTATAGATGGACAATTTCATCTGCAAAACCTGGTGATGTATAAAAAGAGATCAGCCACTCCATTTTCTTGCAGGCATAACCAGTTTCTTCCTCTAATTCCCTTTTAGCACAGGTTTCTGGGGCTTCTCCATGCTCAAGCTTTCCTGCAGGTATCTCGATGATTGTCTTTTCCAGCGCTTTACGGTACTGCTCGACCATGACTATTTTATCATCATCTGTTAACGCCAAAATCGCTACCGCACCTGGGTGCTTAATGATTTCCCGTTTTGAAACGTTTCCATTCGGCAATTCTACATCTTCCACTTGAAGGCTAATCACCTTACCAGTGAAAACTTTCTCTGTATGTAACGTCTTTTCTTCTAGGTGACTCATATTTGCGGCCCACTCCTGTTCTATTCCGATTATGTTCTCTCATACATATTATCATACTTTAATTGGGGGAGCAGACCGTGAAAATATACGTGCATGAGAAAGGGATTACACTCGTCGGAAAAGCATGGGAAATTCGAGCGAAATTAAAAGAATACAGCAAGGATTATTATTTGTTAAAGGATTGGGTTTATTCTTGTACAAAAAACAACAGAAATAAAGAAGATTAATTCCCTTATTTCCTTTAATAAATCATTATTTTTGCAATAATTTCTTTTTATTTGCATTTTCTACAATATTTTTGTGAAAAAATGATTATATTTGCGAAATTCGATCTTTATTTGCATATTCACTTTCATTGCGATTAGCTTTAATTATTTTATACAATAGAAAGAAAAGAAAATTGAGGATATCAAATGAAAAAAAGAAAAGTTGGGAAATCAGATTTATATGTGAGTGAGCTTGGGCTTGGGTGCATGTCCCTTAGTACTGAACCGAAAAAGGCACAGGAAATCATCGAAACTGCACTAGAAGAAGGCATTAATTATTTTGATACTGCTGACCTTTACGATTTCGGTCAAAACGAGCAAATCGTCGGGCAATCATTAAAGCATGTAAGAGACAAAGTCATTATTGCTACGAAAGTCGGAAACCGGTGGGGAGAGGAAATGGATGGCTGGCACTGGGACCCTTCCAAACGATATATTAAAGAAGCAGTTAAGAATAGCTTAACAAGGCTCGGTACAGATTACATTGATTTATACCAGCTCCATGGAGGAACAATGGAGGATCCAATTGATGAAACCATTGAAGCTTTCGAAGAGCTGAAAGCAGAAGGTTTTATCCGTTATTATGGCATTTCCTCGATTCGTCCGAATGTCATACGTGAATACGCGAAAAAATCAAGTATTGTCTCTGTCATGATGCAATACAGTATGTTAGACCGCCGTCCTGATGAGCAGGCAATACCGCTACTACAGGAAAATAACATTAATATTGTTACTAGAGGACCGCTGGCAAAGGGGTTATTAAGTAATAAGATGCTTGAGAAAGCCTCAGAACAAGGCTTTCTCGATTATAGCAACCAAGAATTAAACTCGATTTTACCTTTACTGAGAGAAAAGTTTGCCGATTCCCGGACAACGACGGAGATTGCCCTCCAGTTTAATTTGGCCCAGCCTGTGGTTTCCTCAGTAGTGGCAGGGGCAAGCAAGGTAGAACAGATTAGAGAAAATGCAAAGGCGGTACGGGCCAATCCACTTTCAGAAAATGAAATTTCACTTATTCAATCGATTACTAAAGCGAACAAATATGAACAGCATCGATTATAAAGTCAAACTTCAATCAATGGGGTTTTCTTTCATCCCACTGATTGTTAGTTGAACTAATCGGGCCTTTACGGTCTGTTGATGCCCACTTAGAATTTTTCGTTCCCGTTAATCCGCGATAAACAAAATGACGCTTGCGTTCCAAGCGGCATTTTTATTTCTGCTTTATTTATATTCCTTCCAGTTCAAATTGCTTTCACCTAGCAATTCTTCGAAGCTCTTGTTCTTTTCGCGCAATCGTCTTTCCTCTTTCTTGCGTTGTTCTTCTTCTTCCATTTTCTTATCTTCAGCCGCTTTTAATTGCTGCTTTGTATCTTTTAGTTTTGCCATTAAATCTTGGTTAAGCATATCACCAAGTGTTACTGGCTTATCATCCTTTTTTGGTTGGGAATGCTGTTTTTTCTTTTTCATGGAAATCCCCTCATATAAATAATTTACAAATTATTATATCATTTTCACTTCAAAAATTCGAGAAACTCAATCCGATTTCCGAAGGGATCATCAACGAAAAATCGGTTTCTTCCTTCGATTGGCGGTTCTTCTTTTATGATAATCTCTTGACTTAGCAAGCTTTCACGCAATGCTTCCAAATTTTCTACTACCAATCCCGGATGTGCTTTTTTGGCAGGCACGAAACCTTCTTGAATACCTATATGGATTTCCTGGTTCCCGCACTGAAACCAGCATCCACCACGTTTTCGCAGATTTTCTGGTTTTGGAATTTCCTTAAGTCCGAGGATCTCTCCGAAAAATGTTCTAGCCTGTGATTCACAGCCTTCGGGTGCTGCTAATTGAATATGATCAATTCCCTTAAATGAAAATCTCATGTACATTCTCCTCCTAAAATAGAGAAAAGCACAGCTTTTACAGCCGCACTTTTCAAAATCAATTAATAAGCTTCTGTAAGAACGTTCTCATCTACTTGCAATTCCGCTTCTGTTGATTGAATGATCTCTTCGATCGTAAAGCCCTTTGCTACTTCTATAAGCTTTAAGCCGGACTCCGTTACATCAATAACGGCACGTTCCGTAATGATTCGGTTCACAACCGCTTTTCCTGTTAATGGCAGCGTGCATTTCTTCAAAATTTTTGACTCGCCATTTTTGTTCGTATGATCCATGATGACAATGATTTTCTTTGCTCCATGAACGAGGTCCATCGCGCCGCCCATTCCT
The DNA here is from genome assembly GCF_006704205.1 of Cytobacillus solani. Taxonomy (NCBI): domain Bacteria; kingdom Bacillati; phylum Bacillota; class Bacilli; order Caryophanales; family Bacillaceae; genus Cytobacillus; species Cytobacillus solani. The sequence goes on along the minus strand of NZ_CP041305.1, from coordinate 3,559,063 downwards.
TTAATCATTTTACCAGGAATCATCCAATTTGCGAGATCGCCTTTTTCGGAGACCTCCATTCCGCCAAGGATTGCTATATTTACATGACCGCCGCGGATCATGGCAAAGGATTCCGCACTATCAAAGTAAGCAGACCCAGGAATGGCCGTAACTGTTTCTTTCCCCGCATTAATTAAATCAGGATCTACTTCTTCATTTGCAGGATATGGACCAATGCCAAGCAAGCCATTCTCTGATTGCAGCACCACTTCTTTATTATCTGAAATATAATTTGCTACAAGTGTTGGCATGCCAATCCCAAGATTTACATAGAATCCATTTTCAATTTCCTTTTCTGCACGTCTAGCAATTTTTTCTCGAACAGAAGCTTTATCATTAGTCATTTGCAGCGTCTCCTTCCTCATCGTTTTTACTTTTGGACAGTCAGCCTTTCAATTCGTTTTTCTTGGTTTCCTTCGATTAAAGACTGCACATAAATGCTTGGTGTATGAATCCCATTCGGATCAAGCTCACCAATTTCATACAGCTTTTCTACTTCAGCAATTGTTACTTTCCCTGCCGCAGCAATCATGGGGTTAAAGTTCCTTGCCGTCTTGTGATAGACGAGATTTCCCATTTTATCGCCCTTCCACGCTCTCACTAAACTAAAGTCCGCGATCAACGCTTCCTCCAGCAAATATTCTTTTCCATTAAAGATCTTTGTTTCTTTCCCTTCAGCAACTGGCGTACCAACTCCAGCAGGTGTATAAAAGGCAGGAATTCCTGCTCCGCCTGCTCGAATTTTCTCGGCAAGCGTTCCTTGCGGGAGGAGCTCTACCTCAATCTCCCCTGAAAGCACCTGTCTTTCGAACTCTTTATTTTCCCCTACATAGGAACCTACCATTTTCTTAATCTGCTTATTTTTCAAAAGCAGTCCAAGTCCCCAGTCATCCACTCCACAGTTATTCGAAATAACGGTCAAATCCTTCACGCCTTTTTCAACCAATGCAAGGATTAAGTTTTCCGGGATTCCACAGAGACCAAATCCGCCCACCATTAAAACAGCGCCATCATGAATATCCTTCACTGCTTCATTAAAGGAAGTACAAATTGTTTTCATGTCATTCTCCCCCTCTTTTCCGAGAACTTTTTGTTTATATGAATAGGTACTTGTTTATGCCAGTTCAACTACTGTTGCAACACCTTGGCCCCCGCCGATGCAAAGCGTGGCAAGACCTTTTTTTGCCTGCCGCTTCTGCATTTCATGAATCAAAGTGACAAGAATTCTGGCTCCGCTCGCACCAATCGGATGACCTAGCGCGATTGCTCCTCCGTTGACATTAAGAATGTCTTTGTTAAACGCAAGCTCTCTATCAACGGCCAGCGACTGGGCTGCAAATGCTTCATTCGCTTCAATCAGCTCCAACTCTTCCATGGATACAGCTGCTTTTTCAAGCGCTTTTTTTACCGCTTGGACCGGACCAATGCCCATGATGCTTGGATCTACTCCAGCACTTGCATTTCCTTTTATCGTTACAAGTGGCTTGATTCCTAGCTCATCCGCCCTTTTCCTGCTCATAACAACTAGAATAGCTGCACCATCGTTAATCCCTGAAGCATTACCAGCTGTGACACTGCCGTCTTTTTTAAACGCCGGTCTCAGCTTTGCCAGCTTTTCAGCTGTTGTTCCTTTCTTCGGATATTCATCTGTATCAAAAATAATTGGATCGCTTTTTCTTTGCGGGATTTCAACAGGAACAATCTCATCCTTAAATCTGCCTGCTTCAATCGCATTCACTGCCTTTTCTTGACTCGCTGCAGCAAATTCATCCTGCTCTTCTCTTGTTAATTCATATTTTTCGCAAAGATTTTCTGCTGTTACACCCATATGATAATCATTGAATACACATGTTAAGCCATCAGAAGTCATCGTATCGATCAGCTTCTGATCACCCATTTTGAATCCATTGCGGGCATTTTTTAATATGTATGGAGCTTGGCTCATATTTTCTATTCCACCAGCTACCACAACCTCAGCATCCCCGGCGATAATCGCTTGTGTCGCCAAATGGACTGCCTTTAATCCAGAACCGCATACTTTATTGATCGTCATTGCGGAAACGCTTACAGGAAGACCCGCTTTAAGTGCCGCTTGCCTTGCTGGGTTCTGACCAAGCCCTGCCTGCAATACATTTCCAAGAATAACCTCGTCTATTTGCTCAGGCTTCAAACCCGCTTTTTCAAGTGCACCTTTAATTGCCACTGCCCCTAGTTCAGGAGCGGAAATATCCTTTAAACTCCCATTAAAACTGCCAATCGCTGTTCTTACAGCACTTACAATTACTACTTCTGTTTGTGTCATATTTCCCACCCTTTCACAATCAGTTTCAATCATACTATTTCGAGAAAAAACGCAAAAACCCTTTTATTATGTCAAAATTTCTATTATTCTTGCTTTTTAAAAAACAAATTGAATAAAATAAGAGAATAGGAGAGCGCCCGCTCAGTTTGAAGTACAAATGCGTAAGCGCCTTGATCATCGCCGTACAAACGCAGAAGGGACAACGACAGCGATAAAGGAAACACGGTGAGTGAGCGAACCGATGTTGACGCAATCGTTGCGGAGGAGACCTGAAGTTTGATAGGCGATAGGACGCTTGCGCTAAACGTAGACCAAACCTTATACAAAGTACCCACAATATCCGATTTTAGAAATTCCTAGACAAGTAGAAAACGTTTACAACTTTTGATTCTACCCTTATAAACTATGAGACTGGAGAGGAAAACATGACGCTGCAATTACCTGCTAAAGTAACAATTATTGAAGTCGGTCCGCGTGATGGGCTTCAAAACGAAAAAGCTTTTGTGCCTACAGAGATTAAAAAGGAGTTTATTAAGGGATTGAAAATGGCTGGCTTAACAGAAATGGAGCTTACTTCTTTCGTTTCGCCAAAATGGGTTCCGCAAATGGGAGATGCAGCTGAAATTGTCGCTGACTGTCTTGATAACGAAACACGCAACATCGTTTTGGCACCAAACCGTATAGGAATTGAAAGAGTTTATTTGACCAATTGCCAAGCTGTTGCTGTTTTTGTTGGGGTCAGTAATACGTTTAATCGAAAGAATATCAATAAATCTACAAAGGAAAGCATGACTGAGCTCCTGCCGATTATTGGCGAATTAAAGGAGAAAGGATACTTTGTCCGTGCTTGTATTTCCACTGCTTTCTACTGTCCATATGAAGGAAAAATCGAGCCGGATGATACTTTGAGGTTATGCCGACAATTTGTTGATGCTGGTGTTGATGAGCTGAGTGTGGCTGATACCATTGGAATGGCTGCGCCTCATGAATCTTTTGCTTTGTTCAGCAGCTTGAAGCGGGCGTTTACGGATACCTTGCTGACTGCTCATTTCCATGATACGAGGAAGCTTGCCCTTACTAATATATTTGCTGCTTTGCAAGCCGGGATTGACCGGTTCGATACTTCAGCCGGTGGGCTTGGCGGGTGTCCATTTGCTCCCGGGGCCGCAGGAAATGCTGCAACAGAAGATGTCGTCTACATGCTTGAGCGAATGGGGATTCAAACAAATGTTAATTTAGAAAAATTAGTTGAGGCGATTTCAATCGTCACGCCGCATTTATCTCGGGCGATTGAAAGTACCTATTATCGCCTTCATCAACAAAACGTTTAAATAATGAATAAACTTCCCTTTGATCATCCATCTTATTAGGTAAACCATACGAAAAGGGGGACCATTCCAAATGAGCCGGAAACGAGATAAAGGCTTTAGCCAGAAGGGCAAGCCAAATAGTGATACAGTAAATCAAACAATCGCTGCCGAGGAATTAGAAAAGGCGATCCATCCGACGAAACGGCAAAATTCAGAGCAGTAAGCTGGCGGGAGCGATTGACTACCGTTTTATCCTTTTTCCCGGAAAGTCGGTAGCCAATGACAGGGATTGGCTACCCTTCTTACTTTTTTCTCGGGAGTTCGGTCGACAATAACGGCGATTGGATACCCTTCTGTCTTTTTTCTCCAGTGTTCGGTCACCAATAATGGCGATTGGATACCCTTCTGTCTTTTTTCTCCAGTATTCGGTCGACAATAACGGCAATTGGATACCCTTCTGTCTTTTTTCTCCAGTGTTCATTCACCAATAGGGGCGATTGGATACCCTTTTATCTTTTTTCTCCAATGTTCGGCCGACAATAATTAGTGATTATTTTTCCTTTTCCATATAAGTCGAATTCATGTTTTAATCCCCTCCAGAATGGTAAAATAAAGAAAAAGATTATCGGGAGGATCGACATGAAAAGACTGCTTCGTTTAACTCGTTACTTTATTTCTTTCCTTCTCTTTTTCACATCAATCGGTGTTTATTTTACGAATCGGCTTATGTATATGAAGAAGAAAGAAGATCAATTTATTTTGGATCGGGAACAAGGAGCAGGAAGGCTTGATTTAATGGAATATGACGGGCTTCCAAAGAAAGAAGTTCTCATTCCTTCCCCTTTTGGCTATAATCTCAAGACTGTCATTATTGAACCACACAAAAATAATCGCTTTATCATTATTTCTCATGGAGTAACGGAAAATAAAATGAACTCCATTAAATATATGAATCTTTTTTTAGAACGCGAGTTTAATGCAGTGATTTACGATCATCGCCGCCACGGGGAGTCTGGCGGAAAAACAACAAGCTTTGGTCACTATGAAAAATTCGACTTAAAGACCATTGTGGACTGGCTGAAAAAAAAGCACGGTCCAAACATCGAGATAGGGATCCACGGGGAATCGATGGGAGCAGCAACGATGCTGCTTTATGCTGGTATGCTTGAGGATGGTGCAGATTTTTATATTGCAGACTGTCCTTTTTCTGACTTTAAGGAACAGCTTGCTTACCAAATTAAAAGAGAATTGAAGCTGCCGCCAAGGCTTATCCTATCTGTCGGTGATTTATTTTTACGCATGCGGCAAAAGTATTCAATTAAAGATGTTTCCCCGATTTCGGTCATTGAGAATATTCAAAAACCCATTCTCTTTATTCATAGCCAGAAAGATGATTTTATTTTACCGACAATGTCTGAAGCCTTATATGAATTAAAAAAAGGACCCAAAAAGCTTTACTTAGCCTCCAATGGGGTCCATGCACAGTCATTGAACGAGAATAAAAATGATTATGAAAAGGTGATTGATGAGTTTTTAGAGGAATATGTCTTCACATGAATAAAGAGGCCTTGATGCTGGCCTCTTTTTATTTTAGCAGCTTTATTTCATTTTCACTCCCTGACAAACCCCTAGCAGTTTCATAATCCCCTACTTTAAAAAAGTAGCGACCACTATCTTTTTTAATCATTTGTGCTCTTTCCAATCCTTCATTCCCGATCACTTCAATACTGTTAATGCTGCTATCTTCTATTTTTCCATAGATCACAGGGATTCTGTTTTCTAAGTCGCCATTGCCATTATATTCATAGAAAACATTTTTAAAGACAGTCAGCAGTTCATCTTCATCATAATCCCAATGATTATGCCCCGCATTTTCCCATCCGTCCCGATCATTTCCCTTTAAAAAGGCTACTGTGACCGCATCAAATTCCTCTTTCTTTTCATTTTTCTGCCTTGTTACATATAACAGAATTACGCCACCCTTCACTTTTTCTGTATGTATAACTTCTTTTACATTAAATGGGATGTCCTCTTCAATTACCTGATTCATCGGCACTGCCCTGCAGGCTGTCAGCAATAGCATCACTGTTAGCAATACGACAATCCATTTATGATTCACACAGTTCCCTCCACTTTAGCAACATCTTTATCATTAAATGTTGGTTAGGGAGAGAACATACCTGTTTTTTGTAAATTTTGGATAAAGAACAGGATTATTTTAAAATTGTCTTGGCAATCGCAATTAACGCTGCTTTCTTTTCATCCATACTCCTGTACCGCATCATGAGGATTTCATTCAATAAGTTCATGCTTTTTTCCCTTCTCCTTTGGAACCTTTCATACTGAGATACACAATAGGGAAAACTAAATAGGGACTAGGCGATTAATAAAATGAGGTGATTTGGTGAATCCATATGTAGAAGTCAGGAATGTCTCGAAGATTTTTGGTAAATCTCCTAAAGTTGCCATTGATTTATTGAAACAGGGCAAATCAAAGAAAGAAATCTTAAAAGAAACAGGGCTCACGGTTGGTGTTAATAATGTTAGTTTTAAAATTTATCCCAGTGAAATTTTTGTCATCATGGGTTTATCTGGAAGCGGAAAATCAACCTTAATTCGAATGTTTAACAGGCTGATCGATCCTACAATTGGAGAAATACTAATAAAAAATGAAGATATCGTTAAAATGAATGCCGCAAGATTACGGGAAACCAGACAAAAAAGAATCAGTATGGTTTTTCAAAACTTTGCCCTTTTTCCACATAAAACAATTCTCGAAAACGCTGAATTTGGTCTTGAAATTAAGAAAGTCGCTCCGGATGAACGCCGCAAAAAAGCGATGCAGGCTTTAGAAGCTGTCGGGTTAAAAGGTTACGAACATCAATACCCATCACAATTAAGCGGTGGAATGCAACAAAGGGTTGGTCTAGCTAGAGCTCTTGCAAGCGATACAGATATTATCTTGATGGACGAAGCCTTCAGCGCCCTAGATCCGTTAATTCGTAAAGATATGCAGGATGAATTAATGGGCATTCAAGAACAATACCAGAAAACGATTATTTTTATCACCCATGATTTAGATGAAGCACTAAGAATTGGGGATCGAATTGCCCTGATGAAAGATGGCAGTGTCATTCAATTAGGGACACCTGAAGAAATTATGATCAAGCCCGCAAATGAATTTGTTGAAAAGTTTGTTGAAGATGTTGATTTATCGAAGATCATAACAGCCTCACATGTGATGAAGCGAGGAGAAAAAATCGGTGTAGACCGAGGTCCAAGGGTTGCGTTGGAAATAATGCGGAATCAAGGATATTCCAGCATATTTATCGTAGACCGTAAAAATAAATTGTTGGGGGCAATTACTGCTGAACAAGCACGTCAAGCCATTGATCAAAATCAAACCATTGCCGAAGCCATGACCACAGATATCCCAACGGTTTCAGAAGATACATTACTTACAGATCTGATGGATGTGATTGCAACATCCAATTTGCCGATATCTGTTATTGATGAAGAAAATCGATTCAAAGGAATTGTGATACGCGGGGCCGTTATTGGTGCTTTAACGGGAAATAAAGATTCTTTGAATGAATTGGAGAGTGACTAATAAATGGATATTCCCAAAATTCCCTTAGGAGAATGGGTAGATTCTTTTGTCGCATGGTTAACCATTGCATGGGCTGGACTTTTTACCTTTATAACCAATTTAATCGATGGTTTATTGGATGTTATAGCGGATGTATTAAGTGTAGGACCTCCTATCATCTTAATTCTCATCTTGACTCTTTTAGTTACCTATACAAGCAGATGGCCATTAGGAGTTTTTACGTTCATTAGTTTACTATTGATTGATAATCTTGGTTATTGGGATTCAAGTATACAAACTCTTGCGATTGTATTATTATCGGGATTGCTTACGATCATTATTGGTATCCCTATTGGAATATGGTGTGCGCAAAGAAAAACAGTGCAGAGCATCGTTACACCTATTTTAGACTTTATGCAGACCATGCCTGCATTTGTGTATTTAATTCCATCCATTTTATTTTTCGGGATTGGAGTCGTACCAGGAATTATCGCTTCCTTTATTTTCGCTATTGCACCAACCATTCGTATGACAAATCTTGGTATTCAGAAAGTGCCTAAAGATTTAATTGAAGCGTCGAATGCTTTTGGTGCAACTACCAGTCAAAAATTGTTCAAAGTTCAATTACCTTTGGCAACTCCAACCATTTTGGCTGGGGTTAACCAAAGTATTATGCTTGCCCTATCAATGGTTGTTACCGCTTCATTAGTTGGGGCGCCTGGACTTGGAGCAGATGTTTACCGGGCAGTTAGTCAAATTGACGTTGGGCAAGGCTTTGAAGCTGGATTATCGATCGTCTTCATCGCCATCATTCTTGACCGTATCACGCAAAACTTACGTAAGCCGGCTTATGGGCATGCTGTGAAGCCTAAAATAGTCTTTTCTATTTTTGCTTTACTTGCAGTTGGTACAGCTATTGTATTAGCGATTCCAAAAGACAAGGCTGCTGTGAATGGAAATGTGAATGGGATTGGTGCCCAAACAGAATACGAAATTGTTGGGATTGAACCTGGAGCAGGCTTGATGGGGTTGACAAGTACAGCACTAGAAGATTACCAGTTAGATGATTGGACGTTACTTGAAGGCTCTTCTGCTGCAATGGTTGCTGAACTGCAGAAAGCCTATAATAATCAAGAACCCATTATTATCACTGGATGGTCACCACATTGGATGTTCTCCGCATTCGATTTGAAATATCTCGACGACCCGAAAGGATCCTTTGGTGGGGCTGAAAGTATTCATACAATCGTAAGAAAAGGTCTTGAACAAGATGCACCTGGTGCCTATAAAATCCTTGATCAATTTTCTTGGGAACCAAGTGATATGGAAGCCGTGATGGTCGATATTACAGATGGAATGGATCCAACAGAAGCGGCTGAAAAGTGGGTTGATGCCAATCCTGACAAAGTTTCTGAATGGAAAAACGGTGCCCAATCAGGAAGTGGCCAACCGATCAACCTTGTTTTTGTTGCTTGGGACACAGAAATAGCTAGTACATATGTTATTGGCAAGGTTCTTGAGCAAAATGGTTATGATGTGACATTAAGCCAAGTTGAAGTTGGGCCAATGTTTGCTGGTGTAGCCAATGGAAGTGTGGATGGGATGGTTGGTGCATGGCTCCCAACTACGCATGTTGAGTATTATAATACCTATAAGAAGGATTTCATTGACCTTGGACAAAATCTTCATGGGACGAAGAATGGACTAGTTGTACCAGAGTATGTCGACATTGATTCGATTGAAGATTTGAAATAAAATAATGAGAGAGTGTCCTTCTGGAGACTCTCTCCAAAAAAATTATATTGGTATTTTTAAAAAATACTGTGCAACAGGTAGACATGCTAGGAACTGTATATAATAGGAGCTAAAAAAGGATAAAGAGGATGGGGTGATAATAGTTGTTCATAAATCTATTAAGGTACATACCTATCTGCTTGTGTGGAAAATAAAAAGTGAAACTTCTAAGAGAGGCCCCCGCTTGAAGTTTCACTTTTTACCATGCTATTTAACTATTTTTCGGTCATACAAACTCATTCTTGGATTTAAGTATTGATTTGGACTTTTTAATTGAAAGCAGTTCGCTTTCTCCGAAAAATCGATTGTCATTGTTTCCTCAAAAAAGACTTCCTTTGATTTTTCAATATAGATACTGCCAATATTTGTTTTAATCTCATGGTCATCATCGTCTAGCTCATTTACGAGCCAAAGAGCTGATACACCACTGACCACACATCCGCAGCCTTCTGTATCGTATTTTAGCTTTAGGCAGCCATTTTTGCCGGCTATTTTCGCTTTTATTTTATTTGCTGCTTCCTCGGTTACGATAATTTCCAATTATATAACCCCCTCTATCGCTTGATTTTATCATAAATTGGCATGTAGACCCTTTCTATTGCTTTTTTCCTCCATTCCCTTTAACATCAGAGGAAAATATGTCAATTTTGTGAAGGGATAGATATGTATGTCAAAGGTTACAATTAAAGTGAATGATAATGGTTCTTATCGTATTACTGGTGATGTTGAGCTCGTTGACGCGGAAGGAAATCCATTTGTTACGAAGCCAACATTTTCGCTATGCAGATGTGGAAGGTCGTCCAACGCTCCATTTTGTGATGGAAGCCATAAAGGTGTATTTGAATCTGTTGTTCGTGCACCGAAGCCAGCTGAGGATTAAATTAGGGGATATAAAGAAAAAGCGAGGAATTCAACCTCGCTTTTTCTTGTCATTTCCAGCCTTTGCTGGGGTCACTTCTTCCTCATCCATCATTCCTTGGAGATTTTCCCGATCCATCCTCGTGCTATCCTCTCCTGCACCTGGAGCAATCGTCGACATGGGAAGCTGTTCAAGCTCTTTTCCTCTTGGCACAAGAATCACCTCCTACATGTTAAGTTGCTTCAATCATTGGAAAACTAGCCCTTCTTTTTACATTTTTTCATTTTCAATCCGTAAACCGCACATCGGCTATCTCAGAAATTCGAATTTGATGTACCTCCCCGAAGTGATCGACAATATGCACTTTATGATTGATTTCATCCCAATAATGAATGTTCCCAATGACGAGATGGTAATTTTTATGCTGATAGTAGGTAAGTGTCACCGCTCTTCCATATTCCATTGCCTCGGAAATACAGTCGTTCATGCTTTCTAATGCCTGCTCGTCAATTTCCCGCTTTTGTTCGTGCCTATCTTCCTCGGCCCAGTCTCTCAATAACTTTACATGTTCAGGAAGCATCATTGCTGTCCATTTTATTCTGCCGCGATCCCGAATCATATGATTGATCCTCCCTTGTCTACATTTTATGACCGCCAACAAGTGTTGCTCGGTGTTTAGCAGTTCCTGCGCTTGTATAAGAAACGGCCCTCAAAAGAGCACAAGCTCCAAATTTAGAACGAATATGGTCAACGGTGTAGCCTAACTCCCGCTTCTTCCAGCCATTCGCATCAAAAAGATTTAGCTGCATTTCCGTATCATCAACAAGCTTGCTAAGTGAAATAGAAATTTGCCTAACGGTTTTACCTTCATAATGTTTGTGAAAAAGTTTTAAACAGACACCGTAAATTTCCATTGTGATATTCGTCGGCTCATCGATTGTTTGGGAACGATAAAAACCGCCGCCAAATTCATCTTGGCTATAGCTGACGCCAAAACTAACAGTGCGTGCGGCTTTTCGATGGTCTCGTGCCCTTCTTGCTACCTCCTCACACATTTCCAACATAACAGCCTTGATTTCATGCTCTTCTTTGTAATCCCGTAACAAAATTTGACTTTTCCCAAAACTGATTTGCCCTTCCATGATCGGTGCACCCAAGTCTGAAAGGTCAATTCCCCATGCATGATGGTACAGCTGATTGCCCATAACCCCAAACTTTTTTTCAAGTTTTTCTAAATCATATTTGGCTAACTGGCCAACTGAAAAAATCCCCATCCCATTCAGCGTTTTTTCCACACGGCGCCCGATTCCCCACATTTCCCTTAAAGGAGAAACTTTCCATAGTTTTGTTTGGACATCCTCATATGTCCATTGAGCAATTTCTTTCGTTTTTGCCTCTAAATCAAGCACAAGCTTGGCCAGCAGCATGTTTGGTCCAATTCCAATAGCACACGGCAATTGAAATTCCCGCTCAATATCATCTTTTATTTTCCTTGCAATCGTAAATGCATCCCCCCAAAGATGAAGGACACTATCGACTTTAATAAAACTCTCATCCACGCTGTACACATGAATGTCCTCCTTCGGGACATAGCGATTAAAAACACGTGTAATTTCAGCAGCAACTCTTAAATATGTTGCCATTTTCGGTTCATCAATGATGATCCGCGAGTCATTCGGAACTTCGTAAAGGCGAGCACCTGTCTTTATTCCAAATACCTTTTTCATCTGGGGAGATGCTGCCAAAACAACACTCCCCTTTCGCTCCTGATTGCCGGCTACAACAAGATAGCACTCAAGCGGATCAAGCCCTCGCATGACAGCAGAGCAGCTTGCATAAAAACTTTTCATATCAACACACAGAATTTTGTTCTTTGGCATCATGCTGTAATCAATCATATTCGTCATCTCCTAAAACCAAAGGGAACGTTTGTTCTGATTATATCCATTATATTAATCGAATATACGTTCGTTTACAACAGGAATTTATCGACTAATTTCTTAAACGTGAGAAGCTATTCCCCCCTTAGCATGTATAATCTTGTAGAAGGAGGCAAAAAAATGGATCGTAAACTTATTTTAAAAATGGTACAAAACTGCTTGAAGCAATACAATGAGGATGGCGATTCGATCACACTAAACAGCAAAACATTCGAGGAGATCTATAATAAAATTATTGCAACAAAAAAAGAGGAAGATGATTTGCATGATATCGTTAATGATGTTGTTTACGGTTACATAACGGATTCCCCTTATTTTTAGACAAAAAAAAACCGCCAAGAACTGGCGGCTATTTTTTTTCGAACGCCTTTCGGCCAAGCCGTTCGAACATACGGGGAAAAAGTGCGTAAACAATACTTCCTGCATTCATCCAGCGCGGCAAATTAATTTCTCTAGTAGGAGTAAGCATGGCATCAACAACTTTTCTTGCCACATACGTGGGTTTTAACATGTATCTCTGTACATTTTTAACATATGTGCCTTTTTCATCAGCAATTGTAAAAAAGTCCGTTTCTATCGGTCCTGGATTCACAGCTGTTACATAGACATTCGTGCGGGCAAGCTCCATCCGAAGGCTGTTTGTATACCCGAGAACCGCATGCTTCGTTGCGGAATATACACTCGATTTTGGCGTCGCAATTTTCCCAGCCTGGGAAGCAATATTAATAATGTGTCCGCTTTGCTTCTGCCTCATTTTTGGCAGCACCATACTTGTACAAGCCATCAATCCGACAACATTTACATCAAACATTCCCTTTATTTCATCAATTTTTGCCTCATGGGCCTCACGGAAAATCCCGAAGCCAGCATTATTCACAAGGACATCGACGTGATCAATCTTAGCAAGTATGTTTGAAAAAACAGCCTGCACATCATCCGTATTGGAAACATCAAGTTTATGTACGTCAACTTGAACATGAAATTGATTTTCTAATTGTGTCTTCAAGGCATTAAGCTTTTCAAAATTTCGGGCGAGCAGCACAAGATTCGCCCCGCTCTTGGCACAAAGCGCAGCCATTTCTGCTCCAATTCCCCCTGACGCTCCTGTAATAATTATATTTTTATTTTTTAATCGATCAGACATGCAGTTACCTCACTTTGACTTTAGAACTAAACATAATATAAAAATGCTTTCTCCTCTTTACTTACCTTAATTTCCCCGATTGCATACAAATAGTCAAGCTGGGCGATTGTTTCAGAGATAGTAAGAGAAAGCTCCCTTTCATAGACCGTTGGAAACAGCCGGCGGCAAATGTCAAAAACAGTAAGCCTTTCTGTCTCAAGCCATTTTCTTACATCCATTGCTCTGTCGCGCTGGCGAGACAATCTTTTTTCAATTAGCATGTTCACCTGATAAATATCGTCGCCATGTCCCGAATAAACGAGCTGAATCGGAAGCGTCGAAAGCTTTCTTAATGATTCATTGTATTGTAATTGGGGTTTCGGACGCACCGTTTCGCCTGGAAGAGGCGGTTCTAATAATGGATTCGGCGAGATATGGGCGAGCAAATGATCCCCGCCTATATACACGCCGTCCTTTTCACGCAGGAGACCGATATGGCTCTGGGCATGTCCCGGTGTTTCAATCACCATCCACTCCTCCAGACCAACAGGCGTATCTCCTTCTGCCAATTCACCGGTAAGAGAACGATGGCATGCAAAACGCAGCGTTTTTTTCAATGCCCCAATGAGCGGAAAATATTGTTCGGGAATGCCAAATTCACCAAAAAGCTGATGATAAAATTCGTCATGTGCCTCTAGAAACTGATCGGTACGGGAAAGCCATCTTTGATTAAATCGATGCCCATACACTTCCAAGGCTGGTGAAAAATAATCCAGCAGACCTGAATGATCCGGGTGATGATGGGTGAGCACGACCTGCTCAATATCCTCTGGTGTTAATGCTAACTCCTTCAGCTGCTCAGTCAATGCCTCCCATGCCTCTTCTGTTTTCGGCCCAACATCAACGAGTGTCAGCCTCTCTCCCTTCACCACATATACATTTACATCTCCGACTGGAAAAGGGGTCGGGATGATTAGTTTTGCAATGCCGTCTTTCCACTGTGCCATTTTTCCAACTCCTCAAAAATTACTATTTCTCGATAGGATTATCTTCACGTATTTTTGCTGACTTCCGTGTATATAAATAAGTGTAACCCTCTTTTAGGTAATTGTCATTATTTTCACATAATTAATTAGTACTGGAAACAATCGTGAGACAAATATAGCGGTTTTTCCCCTAATGTTCGGAACCACTGACGATTGAATATTCACATTCTTCACATAAGTATTTAGTGTTCTTTTAAAAGAATATCTGTTATTCTTTTAATTAATATAGATCTACCCTTTAATGGAGGACAAGGAAATGAGATCTGATTCCAAAAGAAAAAAAAGAACCTGGCTCCGCGTAACTGGGATTGTCATTTTATTTATGCTAATCTGTACCGGAGTATACGGATATTCAGTATATAAATCATTGACAGATGCAGTTGACACCATGCATCAGCCCATTGAAAGAGAATTATCTGAAAAAAGAATGGAAGAGGTGACTTTTGAAAAGAAAGAACCGTTCTCTGTTCTAATGCTTGGGGTTGATGAGCGCAAAGGTGATCGTGGACGTTCTGATACGATGATTGTCTTAACAGTAAACCCAAATCAAAATACCATCAAAATGCTCAGCATTCCACGGGATACGAGAACAGAAATTGTTGGTCATGGATCAGAAGATAAAATTAATCATGCCTATGCATTTGGCGGAATTGAAATGTCGATGGCAACCGTAGAGGATTTCTTGGATATTCCCATTGATTACTACTTGCAAATTAATATGGAGGGCTTCAAGGATATCGTCGATTCTGTTGGTGGTGTAACCGTAAACAATGATTTAGACTTTACTGTTGATGGGAACCATTTTCCTAAAGGCGAAATCACTTTAAATGGAAAAGAAGCGTTAATGTTTTCACGTATGAGATACGAGGATGCGAGAGGTGATTTTGGACGCCAGCTAAGACAGAGAGAAGTAATCCAGGCGGTGATTAAAAAAGGAGCAAGCCTTTCATCCTTAACAAATTATCAGAAGATTTTTAGTGCGTTAGGAAAAAACATTAAGACAAACCTTATTTTCAACGAAATGGTCGATATCCAAAAAAATTACCGTAATGCTGCAAAAACGGTAGAACCAATGTCTATTGCCGGTGATGGAAAATTAATCAAAGATATTTATTATTTTATTGTGCCTGACGAAGAAAAACAGAGGGTTCAAGATGAATTAAGGGAGCATTTGGAGTTACAATAACAAAAGATCATTTTCTGTTTATTTAAACAATTAACTCTTGACAACTATGCTTGTCCCCCTTCATAATCACTATTAATATCTTTAGAATGGAAATAGCGATGAGTAAGGCCAGTAAATGGAAAAAGACGTAAGAGAGTGAAGCTCGACAGGCTGAAAGGCTTCACCGTCCACTTGACCATTGAACCTACCTTATGAGCGGTTAGGCAAACCTAAACGTGTTTTCCGGCGTTAACGGAGTCGAGATGCCTTTTTCGGTTAGATGAAAAAGGTAATTGAAGGTGGTACCGCGAATAGCTTAGTCCTTTCGTCCTTTACAGGATGGAAGGACTTTTTTGTTTACACATTCATTCACACTGGAGGAATATGAAATGGAAAAATTAGCAGTCGTTGGCGCAGGCTCTATGGCGGAGGCTTTAATAGCCGGCATTGTAAAAAATAAGCTAATGGATAGCAGGCGAATATGGGTTACAAACAAGACAGATCATGAAAAATTAATATCCTTACAAAATCAATATGATGTGCAAACGACCTATAATTTAAATGAACTTTTTCAAAATGCCAGCATTGTTATATTAGCAATGAAACCAAAGGATGCAGCTGAGGCAATAGAGCATATTAAGAAGTACTTAACAGAGGAAATGCTAATTATTTCGGTATTAGCTGGCGTATCGATGAACAGTGTTGAAATGCTTGCCGGACAATCATTAGCCATTGTAAGGGCCATGCCAAATACATCAGCAGCTGTCGGAAAATCAGCTACTGCCCTTGCGATCAATCAGAAAGTATCAGCTGAACAGATGACGCTTGTGTCAAACATGTTTGCAACGGTTGGTGTAACAGCAATCGTTGAAGAAGAGCAGCTTGATGCCGTGACAGGTTTGTCGGGAAGTGGCCCAGCCTATATTTACTATCTGGCAGAAGCAATGGAAAAAAGTGCAGTCGACGTCGGTCTCGAGAAAGAAATCGCAAAAGAATTCATTGTACAAACATTACTGGGAGCGGCAGAAATGCTATCAAAGTCAGCAAAAGAACCCAAGCAGCTTCGGAAGGAAGTAACAAGTCCTGGCGGCACAACAGAAGCGGGACTGAAAGTCTTGGAAAACTATCGCGTACAGCATGCATTTATCGATTGTATAAAAGAAGCAACTGCCCAATCAAAGCGCCTTGGCGAAGATATCTCTGCAGGAATGAACGTATAGCTGGTTAATTGCAATTAGCTGATTTTATTTGCTAGATCCGCTTTATTTTTGCGAAATGCTCATTTTATTTGCAATACCAACCTTATTTTTGCGAAATGCTCTTCTTATTTGCTATATCTACCTTATTTTTGCAAATAGCTCATTTTATTTGCAATATCAACCTTATTTTTGTGAAATACTCATTTTATTTGCAAGATCTACCTTATTTTTGCAAAGCACAAATTTAGTGTTTTTGCTTATACACTCTACCTTTTTTCGTACCAGTAAAGGGAAGGTTCATTTTTGTTAAGAGACGGCTAGCAATATATGGTGAGGTTAAATGGAGAAATTCACATAGCTTTTTATTCGTAATCGTTGTATTTATTATAAGAAAATAATCATTAATTGCTTGAATATGTGCATCTTTATTTTTCGCTTTGCATGATGGACAATACCAAGTCCCATGTATTCGTTCCATACCAAACACTTCACATTCTTTGCACTGAACACCAGTAATAACATCCGTTTCGGGTATTTTAAAATAGGCTAAGGCATCAAAAGACTCTGGAACATGCCTATTTATTAAGGTTTTGATTACTTTTTTTAATTCATAAGAGGACAATTGCTCCTTCATAAATTGCTTACTAATTTTAACGATCTTTTCTACTATCTCTTGTGGTCGCACAACCTTTTGATGTGCTTCATAATGATGGGGATCTGATTTAATAATTGTTGAGGGATTGCTAATGGTGATTAAACATTCTGAAGGTAAATGAACTTTTAGCTCTTTTAGCCAGTTTGTAAATTCACTTTGCTACCTCTTCGCTTGGAGAATCGGGCCAGCAGTTCTTTTCCCTTGTTCAGTTTCAATTATGGGACGTTTCACATGGCTTTTGGGAAGCCGCCTTAATAATGCCTCATTTTTGAGCACTCTCACCGGCTTAACACGTTCCATTACAATCAATTAGATCACACCTTTCGTAATGTCAAGAATATATTCAATCTAGTTGGCAAAAATTCCTTCTGTAAATTAGTTTATTAGCAAATTGTTTTTATATATTTGCGAAATATGACATAATTTTTGCAAGATCCCGATTACTAACCTTTTTAAATTTTTTTTTTCGGTATTCTTTGTTTATTTGCAAACCAAATAATTTATTTGTGAAAATCAAGTTAAATTTGCAAAACGCCAATTTTTTATACAAATTTCTTAAGGAAGTGTCTCCATGCTAACCGCTCTGCTTTTTTTAAGCTTGTTTGTTTGGCTGGCGATTCTATTTGATGCCAGTGCAGGCTTTAGAAAATTAGAACGGCTGGAAGATGAAGCGGAACAAATAAATGGACCGCTGCTTTCAATTATTGTTGCAGCTCGGAATGAAGAAGAGAACATCGAAAGCAGCATCATCAGCCAGCTGAAACAAAACTATAAAAACATTGAATGGGTCTTAGTGAATGATCGATCTACTGACAAAACTGGAAAGATAATGGACCAATTGCGGGAAACTGACAAACGAATAAAAATCATTCATATTCAGGAGCTCCCTAAAGGCTGGCTTGGGAAAAATTATGCGCTTTATACAGGTACAAAAGAAGCCGCCGGAGAGCTCTTATTATTTACGGATGCAGATGTTCAATTCCAAGAACAAACCATTGGCAAGGCAATCAGCTATTTTACAAACAATAAACTTGATCACTTAACTGCCGCTCCAAATCTATATGGAAGAAGCATCATGCTCCAATCCTTTATTGCCTTTTTCATGTTTGGCTTTTCTTACTATAAGCGTCCGTGGATGGCAAATAGACCGACTTCGAAAACGGGAATGGGCATCGGTGCTTTCAATATGCTAACAAAAAAGGCATATCATGCTTTCGGAACGCATGAAGCGATTAAAATGCGCCCGGACGATGATTTAATGCTCGGGAAGAAAATGAAGGAAATGGGGCATCATCAGCGAATGGTGACTGCAATGGAATTACTTGAGGTAGAGTGGTATAGAAGCTTAAAAGAAGCATTAATTGGCCTTGAGAAAAATACGTTTGCCGGTCTCCATTATCGGATCAGTATGGTTCTATTCGCGATAGCCGGTGTGTTCCTTTCACAAGTTCTTCCTTTCTTCACATTGTTTTCCCAAGACCATATTGCTTTAAGTGCAGCCAATATCCTTCTGCTAGCTATTGTTTACACATTGATCATAAAGCGGATGACGGCCTTCTCCCCGCTCCCCTTTCTCTTATTTCCAATAACAGCACTTGTCTTTATTTATTCAATTATCCGTGCGAGCTTCTTGACATTTAAAAGAGGCGGCATCATATGGAGGGGAACAAAGTACCGTCTGAGTGAATTGCGTGAAAAGAGAAGCTAGTTCTTTTTCATTTTAAGAAACGATTGTTATACTAGAGAAAAGCTACATATATAAGAGGAGGTTTTTCGAATGGAAGCAAAGCTTTTTACCCCTTTTACGATTAAGAATACGACGATTAAAAACCGGATTGTCATGGCACCGATGTGCATGTACTCGTGCCCGAACGAGGATGGCATGGTAGAGAATTGGCATAAAACACATTATACGAGCAGAGCAGTCGGTCAAGTAGGACTGATTATTTTAGAAGCAACTGCTGTCACTCCACAAGGACGGATTTCCCCAAATGACTTAGGGATTTGGAGCGATGACCACATTGCTGGGTTAAAGGAACTCACTGATTTAATGAAGGAACATGGAGCAGCAACCGGCATTCAGCTTGCCCATGCTGGCCGAAAAGCAGTGCTTGAGGGTGAAATCCTTGCACCATCCGCTCTAGCATTCAATGAAAAAATGAAACAGCCAAAAGAAATGACGATTGAAGAAATACAAGAAACAATTGAAGCATTCAAGCAAGGAGCAGAAAGAGCACAAAAAGCAGGCTTTGATATCATCGAAATTCACGGGGCCCATGGCTATCTAATTAATGAATTCCTATCCCCTCTTTCTAACCAGCGGACAGACGAATACGGTGGATCTCCTGAAAATCGTTATCGTTTCCTTCGTGAAATCATTGAGGCAATTAAAACTGTATGGGATGGGCCATTATTTGTTCGAGTTTCTGCACATGATTATCATGAAAAAGGCTTAACTGCTGAAGATTATGTACGATTTGGGAAATGGATGAAAGAACAAGGAATCGATCTTATTGATGTTAGCTCTGGCGCAGTAGTCCCAGCTAGGATTCACACGTACCCTGGCTATCAGGTAAAGTTCTCCGAAAAAATTAAAGAGGAGGCTGGTATCCCTACTGGTGCGGTAGGCTTAATTACAGCACCGCTGCATGCAGAAGAGATTCTGCAAAATGAACGTGCCGACTTAATTTTCCTTGCTCGTGAGCTTCTGCGTGACCCATACTGGCCGCGCACAGCAGCGAAAGAGCTTGGTGTCAACATTGATTCGCCGAAGCAATATGAACGCGGATGGCTTGTATAGGTAAAAAGGGATGGACACTTATATGTCCATCCCTTTTATTGTTTAAATAAGACCTACTGCATCAAGGAACACAATAATAATGACAAGAGGAACGACATATCTCATCAGGAAGAACCACACTGTAAAAATTAAGTTCAAACTTTTTTTCCCTTGAATCAGTTCACTTCTTAAAAGATCCTTCTTCATTTTATATGATACGAAAATAGAGATGAGCAACGCGCCAATCGGCATCAAAATATTACTAACTAGAAAATCAGCACTGTCAAAAATACTTTTACCAAAAATAGAGATTTCAGATAATGTGCTGAAGGATAGAGCAGAAGGAATTCCGACTAGGAAAATCGCTGCACCAATTAGCCAAGCCATTCGGCCTCTTCCTTTTCCCTTGTTAGACATCAATGCTGCCACGACAATTTCAAGCATCGAAAAAGCGGATGTGAGCGTAGCAAATAAAAATAAGGAAAGGAATAGCAATAAAAATACTTTTCCAAAAACAATTTGATCAAAAACAGATGGCAGAACAATAAATAACAATCCAGGTCCACCTTCAGGTTCATACCCTAATGAAAACACAGCTGGAAAAATTGCCAATCCAGCTAAGATAGAAATGAATAGATTCATCGCCACAATGGATAGCGCTGGCTGCAGGAGACTTTCCTTTTTGGATAAATACGAGCTATACGTGACCATCACAGAAACCCCTACACTCAATGAGAAGAATGATTGTCCCATCGCATAAAGCACACTTTCAGAAGTTAAGCTTGAAAAATCAGGCTTTAAAAAGAACGTAACTCCAGCCATTGCCCCCTCTAATGTTAAGGAACGGACAATTAGAACGATAAATAATAAGAACAAAGCGGGCATCATGATTTTGCTAATTTGTTCAATTCCTTGCTGCACACCTCTTGCAACAACAACAATAGTGATAATTAAAAAGATTGCTTGGAAAATAATAACTTCAAGAGGATTTCCAACTGATTGATTAAAAAATGCTACATAGCCATCAGCTTCGGCAGGCATTCCCCCCGTAACACTTGCAAATAAATATTTAATAATCCAGCCGCCAATTACACTATAAAATGACAGAAGCAGGAAACATGTAAATACCCCTATATAACCGATCCAATGCCATCTTGATTTCGGGGCAATCGTCTTGTATGCAGAAATCGCCTCTTTTCCTGTACTGCGCCCAACAATAAACTCACCTAGTAAAAGCGGAAACCCGATAAGCAAGGAAAAAATTAAGAATAAAAGAATAAATGCACCGCCCCCGCTATTCCCTGTTACATATGGAAGCTTCCAAATTGCTCCAAGTCCAATTGCTGAACCGGCAGAAGCTAATATAAAGCCAATTTTTGAAGACCATTGTTCATTTTGCATCATTTGCTCCCCCTCTAGTTTCAATTAAGATTGAATCGTTCAGAAATTGGCCGATTTCTTACTAAAAACAAAAAAGTCACAGCTATCTAAAAGGGACGTGATTTGATTCACGCGGTACCACCCTTTTTGAAAGCATGTGACTTTCCACTTGACATGTTAACGGATTCTTCCGTTCTTCCTGCATAATACATGCAGCAAGAAAAAGCTCCAAGCTGAAATTCATCTTACCTTTGTATCAGTTTTCACCAACCACTGACTCTCTATAACAGGGAAATAAGACTTAATAGATACTCTTCATAGCTTTATAAATATAATGTTTAGGTTTAAATGAGATTATAGTATGCATTTTTAGTCAAGTCAATAAAATTATCGGAAAAATTCAATTTCCTTTACAAATTGGCAATGATATTTCCTTAAAATCCTCTGAAATAACTGTATTCTGGAAAATCTTTCTTGCCTCTTCCTCAAGATGATTCCAATCAGTACGATCATACCTTGAGCTAATATGAGTTAAGCACAGCTTTTTCACACCTGCCTCTTTGGCGACCTGTGCGGCTTGAACAGTTGTTGAGTGAAAGTAATCATATGCGAGCTTTTCTTCTCCATTCGAGAATGTTGCTTCATGAACAAGCAAATCCGCCTCTTGGGCTAAATAGGCGGCTGCCTCACAAATTCTCGTATCCCCAAGAATCGTTATGATTCGTCCCTTTTGCGAAGGTCCTAAAAAAGCTCCAGGCTCAATTACATTTCCATTTTCAAGCTTTACTGCCTCTCCATTTTTTATTTTTTTATAAAGCGG
The DNA here is from genome assembly GCF_006704205.1 of Cytobacillus solani. Classification (NCBI taxonomy): domain Bacteria; kingdom Bacillati; phylum Bacillota; class Bacilli; order Caryophanales; family Bacillaceae; genus Cytobacillus; species Cytobacillus solani. The sequence goes on along the minus strand of NZ_CP041305.1, from coordinate 3,537,063 downwards.
TCCTGGCTTTACTCCTGCTTCCATAAGCTTATCTGCGAGCAATGTACCAGGTCTGTCCTTTTCGCTCACTCGAAAGCCATACGAAGGAATCCCATGTTCAAGAAGCCTTGCTTCTACTGTAAATTCTTCATCCTCAAAAATAATTCCTTCCTTGATTTCTACTATTTTCAGCGGATATTTCAAATAGGTCTGGCTAACAGATAGTGAGATGTCAACAAATTCCTTTATCCCCTTTGGTCCATACAAAACAACCTCTGATTCTCCTCCTTGAAACGATCTGCTTGATAATAGTCCTGGAAGCCCATAAATATGATCCCCATGCAAATGGGTAATGAAAATTTTTTCTATTCTGCGCGGCTTAATCGATGTATGTAAAATTTGATGCTGGGTTGCTTCTCCACAGTCAAAAAGCCAGATGGCTCCCCGCTCTTCTAGCAATTTCAACGCAATTGAAGTAACATTTCGCAGTTTAGCGGGCATTCCCGCACCTGTGCCTAAAAAAAAGACTTCCATACATAACTCCCCTTTAAAGCTTTAAAAATAAATTCGTGCTATATTGAATGTACTTACTATACCATATAATCTTTAATTAAAAACATTTGGATAGGAAGGATGTATTCGCGAAAAACTATATTTGCGAGATATTTATGATGAAAAACATCCTTTATTCTTTTATAATTAAAGAATTCTTGTTGAAAAGAGGTTCAAGAAACGTGATACATACTGAAAAACCAACTGCATTAATTATGATATTTGGCGCAACAGGAGATTTAGCTAAGAGAAAATTATTCCCATCACTTTATCGATTGTATCAAAAAGGCAAGCTATCTGAACGATTTGCAGTAGTAGGTGTTGCAAGACGTGCACTCTCAAATGAAGAATTTCAGTTAAGTGTAAAGGAATCGATTGAGGCAGCATCTGATAAAAACGGAAATCATGATGAGTTTATTTCCCACTTTCACTATCATTCACATGATGTTACAGATTCAAGTTCCTATCTATCCTTAAAACAAATGGCATCAGATTTAGATAGTCACTATGGATTAGGGGGAAATCGGATCTTTTATTTAGCAATGGCTCCTGAGTTTTTTGGGACAATTGCTGAGCATTTAAAGGCAGATGGATTGACAGATGTAGCAGGCTTTAAGCGGCTTGTCATTGAAAAGCCTTTTGGCCATGATGTAGAATCCGCGAAGCAGCTGAATAAACAAATCAGAAATGCGTTTTCAGAAGATGAGATTTACCGAATTGACCACTACTTAGGAAAAGAAATGGTACAAAATATTGAAGTGATCCGTTTTGCAAATGCGATTTTTGAACCGCTATGGAATAATCGCTACATTTCTAATATCCAGTTGACATCAAGTGAAGTGCTTGGAGTAGAGGAACGAGGCCGCTACTATGAAACAAGCGGTGCTCTCCGAGACATGGTCCAAAACCATATGCTGCAAATGGTCGCCCTCCTCGCGATGGAACCTCCTATTCGCCTGACAACAGAAGAAATTAGATCTGAGAAAGTAAAAGTACTTCGTGCAATGAGGCCGTTAGAAGGCGATGCCGTCAATGAGCATTTTGTCCGCGGTCAATATGGCAAAGGGAAAATAGACGAAGAAGAAGTGCCAGCCTATCGCGATGAGCCGATGGTGGACCCTTCTTCTAATACCGAAACATTTGTCGCTGGAAAGCTCTTAATTGATAATTTCCGCTGGGCAGGCGTACCAATCTATATCCGTACAGGAAAAAGAATGGAAACAAAGTCAACTAAAATTGTTATCCAATTTAAAGATATTCCGATGAACTTGTACTATCAATCTGAGCAAACACTAAATCCAAATTTACTCGTTATCCACATTCAGCCGGGCGAAGGAATTTCGCTCTATTTGAATGCTAAAAAGAGCGGACAAAATGTGGAGGCTACACCTGTAAAGTTAAACTTTGCCAATAAAGGGATTGATGGAATCAATACGCCAGAAGCATATGAAAAGCTATTATTTGACTGCATGCGCGGAGACGCAACAAACTTTACCCATTGGGACGAAGTGGCCCTTTCTTGGAGCTTCGTCGATAAAATATCTGAGGTTTGGGAGTCGGAAAAAGCGGAAAACTTCCCGAACTATGAATCCGGAACGATGGGACCAAGAGAAGCAGATCAATTATTAGAAAAAGATGGATTCTTCTGGTGGCCCGTGACCGATTTAAATGTGGATAATTGCTAAATAAAAATAAGAACCCTTTTCAAATTGAATGAAAGGGGTTCTTATTTTTATATGTACTATACCTGCATTATAATGGATTTCGAATGATAGGGACTATTTTTTCTTCAAATGCCTTCAACCCGCTTTTTGACATTTTTTCATCAAACGATTGTTCTAAATTTGCTGGATTTAGCTGTACATTAACTTCCATAAACCCATCATCAAATTCCTGCATTGTCCTTTTTAACGAACCATTATTTGATTGCATCGCTGCCTTCAATAGTTCATTTATTTTTTTACGGTCAGCAAAAGGAATAGTAGAAGATCCCTCGCTTAAAACATTGATAATTTGCTGGTAATCATTCATCATATCAAATTCATTGAGACCATACTCATACATCATGGCATTATACTTAACACTTTCTTCTTTCATTGCCTTTAAGATTTCATCATCAAAATATCCATGTTCTCTCGTAGCAAAACGCTGCAAATGGCCTAATTTGTTAATAAACTCCTCAATTCGCGTACTGTTTCCTAACGCATGTGTTGTGTATTGAATGACCTTTTCAACAGATGATTCCAATTTGGGATGCTTACTAACTAAATTTGTTTTATATTTTGATAATAAGGATACTACTTCTTTGTACGGAGTCATATTTTTCCGCATTTGCGGAACCATTTCCTGCATTGCCCCATGGATCATCGTATTAAATCTAATTAAAGAAAAAGCTGAAGCTTTTGCCTGTACAAAGGGAACAATATGCCCTTTGCAGTCTAGGATCAAATAGCCTGTTATTCCTTTAAGGACCTGCTCATATAAAGTTAAAAAATAATAATCTTTTCCATCAAAATAGGCAAAATCCCACATATCCCATTTTTCAAATATTTTTTTGTATTGTTTGATATTTTTTTCGTGTAGTTTGGTAGGCTTTGTGTCTATCAATACTGCAACTCACCCCCTTAAATAACAAAACAAACATTTACATGCCTTTATCATCTTTTACGTTTGGGCTGCAGTTTAGTTTCTAGGTATAAATCCCTATTTAAACAATAGACTAAAGGCTTACTTCCGAAAAACACATCCATTCTAGAAGTCCTCTTCAAAAGGTATGCAAAAATAAAATGGAAAGCTTTGTAAAGATTTTTTACTCCACTTTCCGTTTTTCCACATATATACGTCCTTGTTCTTAACTTCCCTACAATAAAATAGTCTTCTTGTTTCATAAATTATCCCTTTAATCTGAAGATGAAATTGATTCTGCTACACTATTTGAACGATTTGATTAAAGGCTTACCTCTATCAAGAATTTTGGAAATTTAATAAGCCGATAGAGATATAACTATCAGCTTAGAGTACTCCATATTACCTTTTTAAAGTGAATGATAGGAGTGCTTGTTTTTATTAATCCTATCTTGCTATTGGTCATGCAGCTAGATTGGCAATGTCTTACTTCTCCCTATTTTTTAGCCGCTCGACATTTTCATTAAATAGCTTATCAATTTCTTCTTTAACTTCCTCGTATTTTTTATCTTTTAGCACCCAAAGACCGTCTCTTAAATCTGCACTTAGTTTTAATATCTTCCTAGATTGGTCATTTGCTTTTTCTTTTATCATCTCAGCGGATTTCTTATTGATTTGACCGCTTTTATGTAGATCATCTGTAACATCCATAATGTTCATTCTTTGCTGTTTATTCTTTTCCAGCCATATCGTTGAAGCATTAAAGATGTTATCCCATTGATGATTATTTTCATCCTCTAATTGCTTAACAGCATCTGCAACCCATTCTTCCCATTTTTGAGCGATTTCTTTTGAACGGTCGAATTCTTCTGATAGCCCTTCTTGGTTTAAAACCGTTGTATATGTTCCTTTTGCAGCATCTGCAATCTCTTTTAATTGTCTTTGCCCTTCACTATCCACATTGAAGCCAATAATATTAACGATAGGCGTAATATTTGAATCTGCTAGTTCCTTCGCTTCCTTTACAGGGTCACCTTCACACGTTTCAACCCCATCACTTACTAAATAAATAATATTCGTATGATTTTCGCCATTAAAATCCTTTAAGTCATTTTTGGCTTCTTCAATAGCCTTAGCAAGTGGCGTCCATCCGGAAGGTTTAAATTTCCTTAACGCTGAATTTAAACTAGATGCACTATATTTCTTTAACGGGTAAACAAGTTCATTGCTCGAGCATGAAAGCTTTTTATCTTGATTTGAGCCGCTTCCTTTATGTCCATAAACGCGAAGAGCCACATGTGCATCTTTCGGCAAGTCTGCAGTAAATTCTTTTATTGCCTCTTTGGCCATATCCATCATAGGCTTGCCGTCAATTTTTTTTGCCATGCTGCCACTGGCATCTAATATGATTTCCACATTCAAATGCTCTTTAAAGCGATACCGGTCATCCTCTAAATCCGGTCTTCCAAATAGGATTGTATTTAATTCTTTTAAAATTTCATTTGGACCTGGATAGTTCTCATGAAACAAAGAATAGGCTAATCGCCAATAAGCTTCGATTTCTTCCTCTGCAGGCTGACTTTGTTTCCCATCTGAATCTTCGATAATAGGAAGCTTTTCAAAGTGTTCTAATATATATTGCTTTTCTTCTTTATTTAACTCGCGGTAACTCCTTCCCGAAAAGCCCCCAACTGGGTAGTTGACGATCTCATCGACCTTTTCTAATGTTGATGGAAGATTAGCCAATATTTCATCTGCATTCAATTGCTGCTTCGGTTGCAGACCCTCTTCTGCATCCTTCTCTGATTCTTCTATTTCTTCTTGATTACTTTCGGGCTGTACAGATGCTTCCTTCGGCTGATTTCCCGAGAAAGCCATACTGAATAAAAATGCTGAGATAATAGAAACAAATACAATTAATAGGATAATATAGTGCTTCTTCGTCAGTTTTATCATAAAATGTCAAGCTCCTTTTGTCTCAGCATTTTTCCCTTTAACATTTGACACTCATTTTACATTCTAGCTTTAATGATGGAATTCGTTTCGAGTTCAACCGTGTTTTCTTCCTTAATATCAATAAATAAATTTGTAACAAGGATAATTTGGAATGGCAAAATAAACATTTGTAAAATAATTTTTGTAAATAGAAATACGAAATACACATCCGTATAGATAGAAATAAAGAGGAATAAAACATTTTCAAATAATAACTGAATGGCCGTTACTGCTCCAATGATTACAAATGTAATTAAAACGCGCTTTTTCACTAAGCTGACAGACTTTCGAATGGCTACTTTATATGACTTAACACCATCCGCAATAAAATATGGAACAAAATAAAAAAGAAGTAAAACAATTAACCCCGGAATGACAAAAAGCAGTCCCCCAAGAAATACCAATAATGAATACAAGCAAGCAAAAACATATAAAGAAATCATTCTATCCAGTGAAAACCCTAGAGATTTTCGAAATATGGATTCCTCATCTTCATGATCCAGTATGGTTAGCTTAATAAACGGAACTTGGGCAATAGTTAGAAAAACGAGCATGAATATCCCATTGGCTGCATCCCCGATCACACCAGGATATTCCATAAAACGCGATTCATTATAAATATAGTTAACTATGATCGTATGCAAAAATAATAAGGGGACATACGTCAATAATGACATACAAATAAGTGGAACAAATTTACTTGAATACAAGTATAATGAGTTAGACAAAATTCTTTTCATGTACTTTACCTGCCATTATGATGGATTTCGAATGATAGGGACTATTTTTTCTTCAAATGCCTTCAATCCGCTTTTCAACATTTTTTCATTAAACGATTGCTCTAAATTTGCTGGATTTAGAAGTACATTGACCTCCTTAAATCCATCATCAAATTCCTGCATTGTCCTTTTTAACGAACCATTATTTGATTGCATTGCTGCCTTCAATAATTCATTTATTTTTTTACGGTCAGTAAAAGGAATAGTAGAAGATCCCTCGCTTAAAGCATTGATTATTTGCTGGTAATCATTCATCATATCAAATTCATTGAGACCATACTCATACATCATGGCATTATACTTAACACTTTCTTCTTTCATTGCCTTTAAGATTTCTTCATCAAAATATCCATGTTCTCTCGTAGCAAAACGCTGCAAATGGCCTAATTTGTTAATAAACTCCTCAATTCGCGTACTGTTTCCTAACGCATGTGTTGTGTATTGAATGACCTTTTCAACAGATGATTCCAATTTGGGATGCTTACTAACTAAATTTGTTTTATATTTTGATAACAAGGATACTACTTCTTTATACGGAGTCATATTTTTCCGCATTTGCGGAACCATTTCCTGCATTGCCCCATGGATCATCGTATTAAATCTAATTAAAGAAAGAGCTGGGGATTTTGCCTGTACAAAGGGAACAATATTCCCTTTGTAGTCTAGGATCAAATAGCCTGTTATTCCTTTAAGGACCTGCTCATATAAAGTTAAAAAATAATAATCTTTTCCATCAAAATAGGCAAAATCCCACATATCCCATTTTTCAAAGACTTTTTTATACTGTTTGATATTTTTTTCGTGCAGTTTTGTAGGCTTTGTGTCGATCAATGCTGCAACTCACCCCTTAAATAATGACTTAAACCATTTTCCTACCTTCTTAGCCTTTTTCACTATATCTTTTCCAATTTCTTTACGGTTTTTCCAAAGTTTTCTACCTGCGGCTACGGCAGTTATTGCTGTACCTACAACAACCATTCCTGCGGCAATAGGCTGTGCACCTGGAATCATTGCAACAAATGGGGCAGCGCCAGTTATTAGACTTCCGGTATTTTCTGCTATATCCCATTTAGCATCCGTCTTTTCTTCAGCCGTTTTGGCATTATTTAGTTTCTTAACGTTACCGACGGTGTCATATATCGTTAATGGCATCGTAATAGCTGAAACTATTGCATTTCCAGTTGAGAAGGATTTACCAGCCTCATATAAATCTTGAGAATGTCTAGCATACTCTAGTAAATCTCCAGCTTTTCTTAGGTTATCAACATCTTTTACTTCTTTAAAAATTTTGTACTTATCATAAACTTCTTTAGAGTTTTTTACTAGATCAATTCCATCATACAATCCATCAAGTGTGGGATCTCCTTTTGTAAATACCTTAAACCCGGAGAACCCCATTGAACCCTTGCTTTTAAGAAAGTCTTGTAGAGTAATGTCTCCTTTTCTTAGACTCTGGTCTACTAGATTAATCGTCCCTCCAGCAATATCCTTTACAATATAATCAATACTATCTTTAACTTTAGGATCTTTGAAATCAAAGAATGGGCCATCTAGGTCATCCCCTGACTTATCATTATTATTCTTATTTTCCGTATTAGAGTCATTTTGATTATCTGTCTGATCATTCGATTGTGGATTATTATCATCTGGTGGGTTTGGGGAGTTTGGGTCACCCGGATTATTTGGCTTTGTTCCATCTGGAGAAGTAGGATCATTTATATTGTTGTTTTGGCCGGGTGTTGGGTTCGAATTAGAGTTTCCCCCATTAGGGTCATTCCAGTTTGGATCTTGCCAATTAGGCTGGTTTTCCCATCCAGGCTGAGTTTCCCATCCAGGCGAATTCCAATTTGGCTGGTTTTCCCACCCAGGCTGAGTTTCCCATCCAGGTGAATTCCAATTTGGCTGATTCTCCCAACCAGGCGAACTCCAATCTGGTGATGTTTTCCATGATGGTTCGGTATTCCAACCAGGATTCTGCCAGTTTGGCTGCGTTTTCCATGTGGGCTGTGTATTCCAGCCAGGAGATTTCCACTGTGGAGTCTCCCATTTAGGCGCGGTTTTCCATGTGGGCTCGTTATTCCACGATGGAGAAGTCGTCCATGTGTTCGATTCACCCCATGCTGACGCATATAAAATAAATGGACCCGTGTTGAGAAACAACAATGCTGCTGTTGCTATGATCGCAAAAACGATCCTTAATCGTTTAATCATATCTCCTCTCCTTTCTTGCAGATTTATTTATTGCCTAAAATTTCTTATCACGGAAATGTGTATTCCGATTTGAACGTGCCGAAACCGCTTAAAAACTCAAATTTTAACCCTTCACCTTTTTGCTTGATGAGCCTTTTATCTTCGGGAAACAAGCTATCATATTTAATAGCCTTATATTTGGTTGCTGTCTCTACTTCAACCCTTTTATTCTTGTTAAAAATAACTACTGTTGTTCCAGAAAGCACACCATTGTTGTCATTAATATTTTTTTCAACAGCATTATGGACTCTGCTAACTGCAGTACTCAGTTCACTGGTTACATACCCTTGCAATGCACTACTAGTAATCCCTGGAGATTCTAATTCTGCCTTTATCACATTATTTATGGCATTGTGGTTAATCTCTATTGTTGATAAATCTCTCCCGGAGCTGCTTAGCTTTACTTTTTCTTCACCAAGCTTTTTTAGGATTGAATTTGCAGCATATAAGTCTAACCTCTCAATACTTAGATAGTAATTATACTGAAATTGGTCATACTGCTCGATCGCTGTGTTTAAACCCGCCAAAATTTCCCCCGATGCTGCTAAACTTGCCTGTTCAGCATTATTGGATGCCTTTTCCTTAATAATAAAGACATTGGCAAAGCTCCCAATAATGACAAACATTAACACAAGCATCGTCATCGAGCCAAGCATAATAATCATCGTATTCCCTTTTTCATTTGCAATAAATCTCTTCACTTACTCCACCGTCCTGCCATTTATTGACTTATCAAAAGTTAATGGCGGAAGGATTCCAAGAAAATCTTTAGGCAAAAACTTTAGCGACATATCAACAGTAACTGTCGCCTTGAAATCTCTTGAGCTCAAGTTTTGAATATTTACATTTCCATTTAGCTTTAATATACCTTTAGCATTTTGAACAATTTTCTCCGCTGCAGCATTAGCTTCCATACGGTCTTTTGTTACAGAGTAGTTTTTTGCGGCTTCGTTTGCGGCTGACTGAGTGATAATAACAGCATATCCAGCTACAAGAAATTGCCAAAGGATCATCATTAAAAGTAAGACAAGGGGCACCATTGAAATAAATTCAATGATTGCCGACCCTCGTTCATTTTTAAGTAATTTCTTCATTTACTTATCAAGTCCCCCTACTCTTTTTTTCCTGGAGAGACGTTTTGGTTATATATTTCTTTAATTTCTTTTAAAGATGAGGCTAAATTCTCATCTCTTGCATCAATGAGCGTATTCTTCATTTCTTCAACTGACTCAAAATGCTCCTTGTAGAATTCTTTTGCCATGTTATACATTTTTAATTCCTGCTCTTTTTCAATTTTCCCCTTTGTATGCAAGCTTTGCAGTGAAAATTGAACTAAATATTTCTCTTTGAAAATATTATTTTTCCATGAGTTTGATAGCTTATAAATTGCCGACTGTTGACTAATTGCTAAATCATAAGTGGCTGACTTTTCCTTCTGATACCACGTCATCCATTTATTTGCATCAGCCGAAGCCTTATTAAATTGACTTTTTAATTGCTCATGATTGCGAACATTTACGTATGTTCCACCAGCTGCTTCTGCTACGTCCATTAATTGCTGCTCGTCTTTACTGCCTAAATCAAATCCAATGATATTAACAACTGGTGAAATCTCAGATGCCTTTAAGCTTTTTGCAGCAGCAATTGGATCGCCATCACATGTTTCTACTCCATCACTTACTAAGTAAATAATATTTCGATGGTTTTCACCTTTGAATTGAGCTAGATCTTGCTGGGCTTCAAGTAATGATTGGGCAAGCGGTGTCCAGCCCGAAGGATTAAATTTTCCTAATGCCTCTTTCAGTCCCGAGTCACTGTACGGCTGAATAGGGTAGACTAATTCATTTGCAGCACAGGACATGGCTTTATCCGCGTCAGAACCCGTTCCTTTATGGCCATAAACACGCAAACCAACATTTGCCTCTTCAGGTAAGGTTGAGGCAAATTCTTGAATAGCCTCCTTGGCAATCTCCATCATAGACTTAGAGCCAATCGTTTTCTTCATACTTCCACTGGCATCCAGTATGATTTCCACATTGAATGTCTCCGTCTTCTCTTCTTCAGAAATTCCCTCCGATTCTGGTGTTGTCGCAATACTTAACGAATCAATAATAACCTTTGGGTCATCATAATCCATCTTGAAAAGAGAGTATACATAAGCCAATAAATTAGATAGTTCTTCATCATTAGCTGTTTCAGAAAGAGGAGGGATTACGTCTAACGCTTCTTGAACCGCTTCATCTTTTACCTTGGTATCCTTGGATGCGAATAATCCAACGGGATAGGAAACTACTTCTTCAAGATTGCTAGGCATTTCAGGAACGTCAATATGAAACGGTATTTCTTCAGGCTCTGCTGTCGTTTCCTCGGAAGCAGGTTTCTCTTCCTCTACCTTAACAACCTCTTTTTCTTTTACTTTATCAACCGTTTCCTGTTTATCTTGGCACCCAGCCAAAAAGATAAAGCAAAAAAATATAATAGCTGCAGGAGTAAATAGTCTAAGCATGAACTCCCTCCTTTCAAAGTTGTTTCATACCGTAATCAGCTGTTTATACCCTCGATCATTTCCTTTAATTTAGTTATGATTACTTCAGAAAGATCCCCGCCACTCGTCTTCATCGCTGTAGCTAATGCGAACATCAAGGCAATAATAACCGCCGCTAAGCCAACCCACTCAATAGTTGAAACACCCTTCTCATTTGCTACTCTTCCTTTAAGACCAAAGTACATAGACGTTAAGCTGTTATTCACTTTTTCTCTAATTTCAATCAATTTCTTCTTCATTTTCTTCCTCCTCAATATGTTTAATTCCAATCTTAAATCATAACAACAAAGTCATCGTTTCTTCTAACCTTTGAAACACCACCCCTTTCAAAGAGTCTTTTTACGTTGAAAATAGATTAATAATACTGTCTTCCCCATAGATCATATTGAGAATGATCAAACCTAAAATCATTAACATAATCAGTGGTGCGATAAGAAATGACGTAATGAGTGTCACCTTCGGAGAAGCTTTTGCAGATTTTTCCTTCACTTGCTCTAGGCTTATCCTTCTCATTTCATTCGCTTGATTTTGAAACGTTGTAGCAACGGGCACACCTAATCTTGATCCTTGAATTAAAGATTTAATGACATTTTGAAAATCCTGATTATCGTTTCGATTCAGCATTTCCAAATATGCTTTTTCTCTCGGAACACCAAGTTCTATTTCTTGAATAAACCTTGAAAACTCTTCCTGAATTGGCCCGATATAATAACTGATTACTTCCTTTATTGCTCCATCTAATCCAGATCCTGCCTGCAAACTTATACTTACCGTATCAAGGAAGTCCGGCAAATCTCGTCGGAGCTGCTCCTGACGCTTTTTCGCCTTTCCCCTTACTAAGAAAATAGGGATAAAAAATCCAATAAACGGAAGTGTAACAAAAAGAACATTTGCAAAAGGAAAGCCCAAAATGAAGAGAAAAGTTCCAATAATAAACCCAAGGATGACGCAAACAATTTTAAATCCCTGGAAGCGGGCTACCGTTAGTCCATATGGCTTCCCTGCCTTCGTCAGCAAGACTTCAACATCAGGTGATTCACTATAAAAATTAATTCTCTCTCCAATTGCTGAAAAATCATCAGCATAACGGGATAGAAACATAATCATTCTGTCGAATAATGATCTTTTCTTTTCCCTTATCATTGCTTGAGTTAGAGCAACTTCATTTAAGTGCACTTTAAGTGTTTCCTTGCTTTTGGAATAACTATATAAATTCAAAAAGCTTAGCACTAAGAACAACCAAAATAATAAAATTGCTGAAAGTATTACTCCGTCCATATCGTCTACACCCTTATATTTGTGACAGCTCTAACCAATATGAAAGATATGACCATTCCGATTAAGAAAACCGTTGTTAATATGGCACCCGGAATGGTAAATATCAAATCAATAAAACCATCCATCATTGAATTCAGCATTAAAATTAAAAATATCGGCATTGCCGGTAAAATATATGAAATAAAGCGCTGTTCAGCTGTTGCTGTTTTAATCGTCTGCCTTAAAATTTTTCGTTCTTCTAATGTTTTGGCCATTTCCTCCAAAACCTTTGTTAAGTTTCCGCCTGATTTCTTCTGTATTAATAAAGCAGCAATAAATAATTTAAATTCTTTTGTCGGCACTCTTTTTTCAATTTCCTTTAAGGCCCTTTCAAAGTCTACGCCGAGACGTAAATTATGGGCTAGATCTTTAAATTCATCTCTTGCTGGAAATCCGACCTCTGCAGCAACAACTTCAATTCCCTGATTAATCGTCATTCCGGCTTTTGTACTATTTCCCAGCAATCGGCAAACTTCTGAAAGCTGATTATTTAGCTTTTCAATATACTTGTTTCTTCTTCCTAGAAATAAAAGCCAGTAAGATACTAAAGTTATGACGGCTGCTATGATAATGCTAATCTTAAACTTCAAGGAAAATAGCCACATAAAGATAATGACCATGACAAAGCAATAAAATAGCAAAATAGCAAAAAACTCGGAAGGAAGGATTAATATATTCGCATACAATAATTTAATCTTGAATTTCTTTGCGAATGGGGTTTGATCAAAGCGATCACCTAGCTTTGAAATAAAGCTGCTTCTACCATTCTCTTTCTTAAACATATTTTCATACTTTTTTGTTATTTCCCGTTTCTCTTTTCTATAGCCGAGCAATTGATAAATTCCCCAAATAAAAAACAAGACAGAAATACCGAATATAGAGGCAATTTCCAAAATGTCCCCCCCTCTATTTACTTTCAAAAAGATTTTCTGGTAGAGTAATGCCGAACATTTTTATCCTTTCTAAACATCTCGGTACTACTCCAGTAGGTGCAAAATACCCTTCAACTTCTCCCGTTTTCTTCATCCCAATTCTTCTGAATGCGAAAATTTCCTTAATGACAATTTCTCCATTGTCTTCCCTATGAATCTCACAAATGGATGTTAACTTTCTCGTTCCATCCGTTAGCCTTTCTCCTTGAACGATAATATCCAACGCACCAACAATATACTCACGGATGATATGTGTAGGTAAATCCATTCCCGCCATGACAACCATCCCCTCTACACGCCTTAATGCATCAAATGGAGTATTGGCATGGACGGTTGTAATTGACCCTTCATGTCCAGTATTCATTGCTTGAAGCATATCAAACGCTTCCGCACCACGTACCTCTCCGACGATAATTCTGTCAGGACGCATCCTCAACGAGTTTTTCACTAAATGTCGAATGGTAATTTCACCTGAGCCCTCAACGTTAGGAGGTCTTGCTTCCAAACCAACAACATTCTGTTTATCAAGACGCAGCTCCGCGGAATCCTCAATCGTTACGATTCTCTCCCCATTTGGAATGGAGTTGCCCATTACATTTAACAAAGTTGTCTTTCCGCTTCCAGTACCGCCTGATATCAAAATATTTAATTTTGCCCTTACAACAGCATCTAAAAATATCGACATTTCATTATTTAATGATTCAAAATTAAGCAAATCAGTCATTTGAAATGGTTCTTTTCGAAACTTCCTGATGGAAACAACTGGACCAATTAAGCTAATTGGCGGTATAACGGCATTTACACGGCTTCCATCTGGTAATCTAGCATCTACCATCGGTGAACTTTCATCTATTCGCCGGCCGATAGGGGCAACAATTCGATCGATGACATGCCGCACATGATTGTCATCCTTAAACGCAACGGGAGCAAGCTGCAGCTTACCAAGCTTCTCAATATAAATTTCCTTATGGCCATTGATTAAAATCTCTGTGATCGTTGGATCATCGAGCAGCGGCTCTAGCGGCCCGTAGCCTACCGATTCATCAATAATTCTTGTCAATAGCTCTTCTTTATCAAGTCTAGGGATGACAACTTTTTCTTCACTCATAAATTGGCTAATTAGTTGTTCAATTCTTAATCTCATTTCGCCTTGAGGAAGACTTGTTAACAGTTCTAAGTTCGCTTCACGCAAAATTCTCGTTTTGTAATGATCGACTAGTTCACTAATATATTGATTTTCATAATTTCCTTTATGTTCTTCTTTTAACTTGATCGTTCTTCTTTCAAATAATGACATCTGTCATCAATCCTTTTAAGAGTTATTCCACCATTTGAACAACCCATTTTCTAACACCTTTTGCAAATGGGATTAATTTCTTTTCATTAGCTTCCTTTCTAAAGGGCACGCTTTTATTAATATGTGCCTGCACTCCTTTAAAATCACGAGGAAACTTAGCAGCAATTGGGTAAGTAATGATATTCTTTACATCACTCGGTTTAATCTCATTTTCTTTTCCCACTTGGTTAATGAGGATTTCCATTCTGCTCTCGGTTTCAATTCCTAGCCTTTGAAATAGCCCCTCCACTTGTTTTAAAGTGTTAATAGAAGGGGTATCTAAATTTAATATGTAAAAAATCTTGTCGGATTCTTCAAGAGCTGCATAGGAATGAATATTCATGGCCACAGGCAAATCCACTATGACAAAGTCATAGCTTCTCCTGCAAGTTCTTAATAGTCTTGCAATGAACCCTTCTGGCAAATGCTCAGCTATTTCTGCATCGCGCGGACTTAGCAGCACTTCTAATTTGGATAGCTTCTCCACTTGGGATACATTTCGAATATGGCTTTCGTTTAGTTCATCAATAACCGGCATTAGATCGGCAAAGGAACGGTTAGAAGTGATTGAAAGAAAAGCCTCTGCACCACCATAGTGTAAATTTAAATCGATGAAGATTACTTGAGCGGTCGATTCAAACTTTAAAGTTTGTGCAAAAGCACTAGATATTAACGTTTTGCCTGATCCGCCTTTTCCACTATAAAACGAATATATTTTTCCCCTGCCTCTTTTAAAGGACTGGCTTGCAACGGCGGTTTCCATTAATTGTTTTTTTCGTTGATAGACCATTTGAATAATGCTATCCATTCGGCCATACAGCATCGCATTTTCATCAGGCAATACGAAGAAATCTTTAATGCCTGCTCTCATTACGCTTTTTAATACATCAAAATTTTGCGAGAATGCGATAAAAACCACTAGAGCCATCGGATTAACTGCATGGATATATTCAATGGCATCTGCAGAGGATTCATCGTCAGATTCAATTAAAAATATTAAATCTGGAGCTAATCGATCCAGCTCAGTCTTCAAATCACGATAAGAGATTAAATCAACTTTTTCGAAGCTATTTAATACACCCCTTAAATGATTTTTCGATTGTTCTTGATCACCAACAAGTAATATTTTTATCTCAGCACTCATTTGTACCCTCCAAATTAAGTTCGGTTCTATTTTTTATTATTTACGTTTTCAGCCCCGTTTTCAGTTGTTTCAACTTTTTCTTTATTTTGCTCCTGCGGTGGTGCGACTGGAGTTACTGGGGCCTTTTGAGTTTCTGCACTTTCTTCTTTTTTCTCCTGCTCGGCTTCCGGCTTATCGGTCTCTGTATTCATTTGGAGTCCTTTTCCAACATTCGCCTTTAGTATTCGAATGGAATCCGCGTAATTTTGCATATGGATAATTTTCGGCGCATCTTCGGCTGGAACTTCAACAGCTACTCCAGAAAAGTTTTTCTCGCTTTTAGAGACGGCAGCAACTAAAACATCCTTCATAAAGATTTCAGTAACGGGCTTCCCGTCAAAATTATGTGATACTACAATATCAACACGATCAAGTCCTTCTAATTCTTCATCAAAACGTATCCGATCTGATTGGAGCATCGTTACTAATCTATTATTTTCATCTGTTGCATTTGAGACAGGTTTTAACATCGATTTCGTGATAATATCTCCCTCAACTAATGGAACAACTAAAACCTTATCAATCAAATCCTCAACATTTGTCACATGTGAATTATTCACATAGCGATTTGGAATTTCCTCCTGTATAACATGGGTAGGCTGAAGTAAAGATCGTGATGGGATATCAGTTGCTGCCACGTATATTTTGGTCATCCCCCCTAATTCACTATTTAATTCTTTAATTTTTTGCAGAAAAAATAGTCCAGCAATAAACGCCAATATTAAAGAGATTGATAAGAAAATAATGGCTCTTCTCTTTGATTCCAACATAATTTGTTACCTCTCTTAGCGATTCACTTTTTGTAGTATGAAATATACATTCTTAATTTTTTTTTGCCTTTAATATTAATTACCACCTGTTCACAAATTGGTCAAATACTCCCAAAAAAAATGTCGAATTTTGTCTGTTAAAATATTCCTGATATTGTCTTGAAACTAGAATAATTAATAAAACTAATGGACTATACTTGTCTCATTCCTAAGTCATCTTTTAGTTACTTTTGTAAATTTCATTGAATTAATTCACCTTTTTTATGTTACAAATGTTAATTTTATTAGTACAAATTGTTCATTTTTTGGAAATTAATCACATCTCACCGTTGACGAATTGGATAGACGACTTAGTTCTTTTGAATTGCAAAGGGAGGGGGCGGATGCTCTCTTCCTAAGCCTCCCTAATTTGCTGATTACCTACCTGAATAAACCATTAATTTATTAAAATATTTCAAAAAATAAAAAATCACACTGCTTTAAATTAGCAGTGTGATTTTTTCCTATTCCCTACAATTTTTAGCATCCTTTTAAGACTCCCACCCTCACCTGCCTTTTTATTAATGACAACCCTTAAGTTTTCTGAGAATCCCACACTGGAATATCACTTGGCTTTTTCCATTTAGGATGCCGGCTGCCACTGTTCCTGTTGAATGTCCTAGACATGATAGTCAAGTCCGTATGAAACAAAATCTCTACACTTTGCAGAATTCCCTTCAATGTCAAACATTGGAATCCCCTTGCATTTGCTCCAGTAATATATAGATTCAAGGGCTGTTGCGACTGGATTGTCCTTTGAAATATAGAATTCAGCTGCTCTTCCGGTTAATGATTCAGCCCAGCCTGCTTGACTTCCTAGCTTGTAGATATGGATGTTTCTATAGCTTCTAATCCTATTTCTGCATTAACCTTCTTCGCGTTTTCTCTGTCAACCATTGAGTTTGCTCATATGAATAATAGCTAATCCCTGCTTTTTTTTCATTAGAACGAATTTTTTAATAGAGTTAATTATATTTTTAATCCCCTTTTCTAATTTGTACAAAAAACAGCAGCATTCATATTGAACGCTGCTGTTTTTTGTATTCTTTTATTTCATCCATTCTGTATGAAACACGCCTTCTTTATCAATACGCTCGTATGTATGGGCACCGAAATAATCACGCTGTGCCTGAATGAGATTGGCTGGCAAGGTTTCTGTCCGGTAGCTGTCATAATAAGAAATAGCTGCTGATAAGCATGGCACAGGAATGCCATTTTGAACAGCCACACCAATGATTTCACGAAGTGCACCCTGATAGCTTTCTACAATTTCTTTGAAATAAGGGTCAAGCAGTAAATTTTTCAAGCCTGCATCCTGATCATAGGCATCCTTAATCTTTTGCAGGAACTGTGCACGAATAATACAGCCTCCACGGAAAATCATCGCAATATCGCCATAGCGTAAATCCCAATTATACTCCTCAGATGCTGCACGCATTTGGGCAAATCCTTGTGCATATGAGCAAATCTTGCTCATGTAAAGTGCTTTGCGGACAGATTCAATGAAAGCTTTTTTATCCCCTGAAAAAGCTTGTTTACTAGGGCCGCTTAGCACCTTGCTTGCAGAGACACGCTCAGCCTTCATTGCAGAAATATAGCGGGCAAACACAGACTCAGTAATAATTGGAAGCGGCACGCCCATATCTAATGCGCTTTGGCTTGTCCATTTCCCTGTCCCTTTTTGACCAGCTGTATCAAGAATGCGATCGACAAGCGGTTCACCTGTCTCATCATCCTTTTTCGCAAAAATATCCGCAGTAATCTCGATTAAATAACTATCAAGTTCCCCTTTATTCCATTCTGCAAATACATCATGAAGCTCATCTGCTCCAAGACCAAGAACATGTTTTAATAGGAAATAAGCCTCTGAAATCAGCTGCATATCTCCATATTCAATCCCGTTATGCACCATCTTTACATAATGTCCTGCACCATCCGGGCCGATATACGTTGTACAAGGTTCCCCATTCACTTTTGCAGAAATATCTTTAAAAATTGGAGCAACAAGCTCATACGCTTCCTTTTGGCCGCCAGGCATAAGGGAAGGACCGAGCAATGCTCCTTCTTCGCCGCCAGAAACACCTGTACCGATGAAATGGAAGCCTAATTCACTTAGCTCTTTATTGCGGCGCTGTGTATCTGTAAATAACGTATTGCCGCCGTCAATTAAGATATCCCCTTTTTCAAGGAGGGGTTTTAATTGCTCAATGGTTGCATCCGTAGGAGCGCCAGCTTTCACCATTAACATAATCTTTCTTGGCTTTTCAATCGAATTCACAAACTCTTCAATGGAATATGTACCCTTAATATTTTTTCCGTTTGTCTCCTTCAGCATCTCATCTGTCTTTTCTCGTGATCGATTATAGACGGAAACGGAATACCCTCTGCTCTCAATATTCATAGCAAGATTTTTTCCCATAACCGCTAAACCTATAATTCCAATTTGTGTTTTTTCCATCCTTTAACACCCCTTCTAAAGCCTATCTTCATGCTAAGAATCCTCTATACTGTAGCAAGATTCAATTATTAATGCAATTCTCGCATACTATTCCTCTTTTTCGGCCTTCCTATAAGGGAAATCCTGCAAAAAATCTTTATTAAAGCTCGTTTCTGCCCCAATATTTCGCTGCTCGGATTTAACCTCCGGCATCATCACTGCTCGATCAATAATATGTGAGCCAAATTTTTCACGAAGAGTTGCTAATGTTGCTAACAAAGGCTCTTTCCTTGCCTCTTTTTCATAGCTAAAGAGGTCTAGCTGTTTAACTGCCTCATTATACTCAATTAAATCCATTCCCGTAATGCCAAGCAGCCGAACGGAATCACCATTCCAATGCTTTAGAAAAAGCTGTTTAGCTATCTGAAATAGCTCCTCTTCCTTTTGAACTGGGTTTTGAAGCTTCCTGCTTCTCGTAATTGTTTTTCGATCCTTGAAACGGATAGTTATCCCTAATGAAGAAGCAAGAACTTTTTTTCTTTTTAGTCTGACACACACAGTTTCAGATAGTTTTTCAAGTACCTGCAAGAGCTCCTGCTGATTGGAAACATCACGAGGCAAAGTGGTTGAATTGCCAATGCTTTTGAATTCGGAAGCTGCATCAGGGTCAACAGGTCTTTGATCATTTCCATTCGCCCTCTCCTTTAATCTCGGACCATTGATTCCTAGAACAGATTTCAATTGAACATCATTGGCTTTTGCTAGATCACCAATCGTTTTTATATGGATGGTCCGTAGTTTTTCCCCTGTTTTCTTCCCAACCCCATGCATTTCTTCCACATCGAGCGGCCATAAAACGGATGGCACATCCCTTTTTCGAAGAACAGTGATCCCCATTGGCTTTTTCATATCAGAAGCCATTTTTGCTAGAAATTTATTCGGTGCAACCCCTATGCTGCACGGTAAATCAAGCTGCCTCTGAATTTGCCTTTGGATCGTTTCAGCAATTTCAAGCGGGGTTCCAAATTCATAGCTTTCCGTTATGTCTACATAGCCTTCATCAATTGAAACGGGCTCAACTAATGACGAATATTGATTTAATATTTCAAACATCCCGATGGAAGCGGCACGATACCGATCAAAATTAGGCTTTTTAACAATCAGCTGCGGGCAAAGCTTTTGTGCCTCCCAAAGAGGCATCGTTGTTTTCACACCGAACTTTCTCGCCTCATAGCTGCACGTCACAATAATTCCCCGCCGTTCCTTTGGATTGCCTGCAATCGCTAATGGTTTCCCCTTTAAAGATGGATCATAGGCCATTTCGACCGAAGCATAAAAACTATTCATATCAACATGCAAAATGACTCGTCCATTTTTCGGATACATTTGTTTCATGCCGGCACTTCCTTGTACTTATTCTTCTACTATTTTAACAAATTTATCTAACAAAAAGAAAACAGAGGATTCATTAATCCTCTGTTCAATCCTATTTATGCCGTTTCCTTTTGTGTCTTCATAAACTCCTGAATCTCTCTAATCCCATCTAGTGATTGAACGAGAATAGATGGATCAATCATTGTAATCACTCGTGAATCCAGGTTTGCAACGCCAGTAAAATATGTTGTTTTTTGATAAGCAAGAAGCCCTAGCTGTTTTAATTTATCAGATGGAATGTCAATGATTTCCTTCGCATCTGAAACAATAACGCCAATTGACAGCATTTCTGTTTGTAAAACAATCATTTTTGTCGATTCATTTGCTTTAAATGAGCGGTTATAAAGAATTCTTTCAAAGTCAACGACCGGAATAAGCTCATCCCGTACTCTTGTAATCCCATTTACATAAGCAGGTAAATGAGGGATTGGTGTAATCCCCTCTACTTTTTCAATCGACATAACAAAATGAATGGGAATGGCGTATTCTTCATTGCCAACTTGAAACACAACTACCTTATTCATCTCTTCCAAAATCTACCCCTCCTGCACTCAAGTGGGTGTATAGTACCACTATTACTAGATTAAATATAACATATTCTACTTCCTGCTGCTTTCTTTTTTAAAGGATGTTTTCGTAAACACTGTTGCCCCTAACACGAATTCGCAGAAGTTGATTTCCGCTCCAGGTCACTCGCTTTCTGCAGGGTGTGCCCTGAACCTTCTCATTGCTAAAGCGCCTGTGGTGTCTCAACTGTCCGCTCCTCCCGAAGAGTCTCACATCTTCCGCTACAATCAACCTTATTTTGCCTAGGATTTTCACTCACACCATTTATCCAAAAACAATCTTTTGAATAGAGTCTTTTTTAAATAGATAAGAGAACCCATTTTTAATAAGGTTCTCTTCTCTCATTTTTTTATTGAGCTGTTACTTCCTCAATAATCGCAATCACCATTTCAGCTAATTTATTTAATTCTTCAATCGGCATCCGTTCATTCGTTGTGTGAATTTCCTCGTAGCCAACTGCAAGATTAACAGTTGGGATGTCAAAGCCTGCAATCACGTTCGCATCACTTCCGCCCCCGCTCTTTAATAACTCACAGCTGCGGCCAATTTTTGCAGCAGCTTTGCGTGCCACTTCAACCACATGATCACCTTCGCCAAATTTAAAGCCTGGGTACATAACTTCTACTTCCACTTCAGCTTTACCGCCCATTTCGACAGCTGCTGTTTCAAAAGCTTCTTTCATTTTACTTACTTGCTGCTCCATTTTTTCATTCACTAATGAGCGAGCCTCAGCCAAAATTTCAACATGGTCACAAACGATGTTTGTTTGCGTACCACCTTCGAAACGGCCAATATTCGCAGTTGTTTCTTCATCAATACGTCCTAGAGGCATTCTTGAAATCGCTTTAGCAGCGATTGTGATAGCAGAAACTCCTTTTTCTGGTGCAACACCAGCATGAGCCGTTTTTCCAAGAATTGTTGCCTTCACCTTTGCTTGTGTAGGCGCAGCGACAATAATATTTCCTACCTTGCCATCACTATCCAGCGCATAGCCATACTTAGCAGTAACTAATGAAGAATCAAGTGCCTTGGCACCAACGAGGCCAGACTCTTCACCAACAGTAATAATAAATTCGATTTTCCCATGAGGAATGCTTTGCTCTTTCAGCACTTTGATAACTTCAAACATTGCTGCAAGCCCCGCTTTGTCATCTGCGCCAAGAATCGTTGTCCCATCAGTGACAACATACCCGTCTTTAATAGAAGGCTTAATGCCTTTTCCAGGGACTACTGTATCCATATGAGATGTAAAGTAAATCGTATCTACCCCCTCTTTTGTCCCTTGAAGTGTACAAATCAAATTTCCTGCTCCATGACCTGTTTGTGCGGTTGTATCATCTTCAAATACTTCAACGCCCAAGTCAGTAAACTTCTGCTTTAAAACCTTTGCAATTTCCGTTTCATATTTTGTTTCAGAATCAATTTGTACAAGCTCTAAAAACTCATTTAATAACCGTTCATGATTAATCATATTGTCCAATCCTCCCGATTTATGTATAAATTCATTATTTACTATTCTAGTATACCTTTATGGATTCTGTTTGCAAATAGATGAGTATTTGCGAACAACATTCTGTTTTTTCAGGATTAATTATCAATATTATAATGGGATATTCCCATGCTTCTTTTTCGGTCTCGTTTCCTTCTTGTTTCTCAGCATATCTAGTGCTTGAATGAGCTTTATCCTTGTTTCCCGAGGATCAATGACATCATCAATCATCCCCCTGCTAGCTGCGACATATGGGTTGGCAAACTTTTCGCGATACTCTTCAATTTTTTGTGCTCGGATCGCTTCAGGATCATCGCTGTTTGAAATTTCCCTCGCAAAAATGATATTCGCTGCTCCCTGAGGGCCCATAACAGCTACCTCCGCATTTGGCCAAGCAAATACAAGGTCCGCACCGATTGACTTACTGTTCAAAGCCACATAGGCTCCGCCATAGGCTTTTCGTAAAATAACAGTGAGCTTCGGAACAGTCGCTTCGGAATACGCATATAAAATCTTTGCACCATGCCGGATAATGCCGCCATGCTCCTGTTTTACACCAGGAAAGAAGCCTGTTACATCCTCAAAAGTAATGAGTGGAATATTGAATGAATCACAGAAACGGATGAATCTAGCCGCTTTGTCAGATGAATCAATATCAAGACCACCTGCCATGACTTTCGGCTGATTGCAAACTAATCCAACCACCTGTCCTTTGATTCGCGCAAGACCAACAACAATATTTTTTGCAAAGTCAGGCTGAACCTCCATAAATGAAGCGGTATCAACAACCTGTTCGATGACTTTTCTGACGTCATAAGGACGAACGGCATCGAAAGGAATAACATCTGTAAGATCTGGCCGGTAATCATCTGCAGCATCCGTCTCTACTCTAGGTGGCTTTTCCTCATTATTTTGCGGAAGGTAGCTTAATAATTGACGTACTTGATCAATCACTTCAGCTTCTGTTTCCCCTTTAAAATGAGCATTCCCACTAATTGAATTATGTACGCTAGCCCCGCCTAAATCTTCCGATGAAATTTTTTCACCGGTTACAGTTTCAATCACCTTTGGACCTGTAATAAACATCTGACTTGTCTTCTCCACCATAAAAACAAAATCCGTAATCGCTGGAGAATAAACGGCACCCCCCGCACAAGGTCCCATAATTACGGAAATTTGCGGTATGACACCTGAATAAATCGAGTTCCGGTAAAAAATATGCCCATACCCATCTAAGGAAACTACGCCTTCTTGAATCCGCGCACCGCCCGAATCATTCAAGCCAACAAAAGGAGCTCCATTTTCTGCAGCCAGATCCATCACATTAGCAATTTTCTTCGCATGCATCTCTCCCAGTGCCCCACCAAAAACAGTAAAATCCTGAGAGAATAAGAAAATCGGTCGGCCGTTCACTTTTCCATACCCAGTCACAACTCCATCGCCAGGTCCTTTTTGACCACCAAGACCAAAGTCCATACAGCGGTGCTCAATAAACGGATTAAGCTCAACAAACGTACCTGGATCAACTAATAATTCAATCCTTTCTCTTGCAGTCAGCTTCCCTTTCTCATGCTGCTTTTCAATTTTCTCATCGCCGCCGCCTAATTCTATTTCTCGCTTGCGATCATATAATTCATTGATTTTTTCATAGATGTCTGTCATGAGTTTATTTCAGTCCTTTCTTCTCACAAAATTCATATAAGACACTTCCTGTCGATTTCGGGTGCATGAAAGCTACCTGGGCTCCGCCTGCTCCAGTTTTCGGTATATCCTGGATCATGCGAATGCCTTTTTCCTTTATTTCATCGATTCGGTCTTGGATGGAGTCTACACCAAGTGCCACATGATGCAGACCTTCCCCCCGCTTCTCGATAAATCTTGCAACCGCACTCTCTTCATTCGTTGGCTCTAATAGCTCTAGCTTCGTCTCTCCCGCCTTCAAAAATGCTACCTTTAATTTTTCACTTTCCACCTCTTCAATTCCAAGCAGCGGAAGTTTTAGAATTTCCGTATAGAATGGCAGTGACTCATCAAGTGAACGGACGGCAATACCAATATGATCAATTTTTTTAATCAACTTGTTCCCCTTCCTTTCCAAGCAATGCGCAATAAAGTTCCCTACATTCAAAAATTATACGCTTTTTTTTATAATAAGAATATACAGATACTTTAATATTCGCTAAACATGTCGAAAATCCTTTAAAAAATCGAGCGGTTGTTCATTTTAAGAATTCCTAGTAAAATAGAGATAAGCAAATGATGATTTAGAGGAGGGTATATTCATTGTCTAATAGAAAGATGCAAAAAATAATCGTATATTTAATGATTTTTGCCATGCTTGCCTCAACATTGTTAATTGGACTAACGATGATTTTATAAAGAAAATATTTGCATATAAAGAGGGACTGTCATGTTTGACAGTCCCTTCATTTTATTGCTCCATATGTTTGTCCAAGCTGTTCGTAGTTTTGAGAAGTAGAAGTAACTAATATTTTCGTTCCAATTGGAATAAATTCATATAATGATTCTATTGCTTCATTTTGCAGGCGAATACATCCTTGAGACACGTATTTACCAATAGAGGACGGATCGTTAGTCCCATGAAGCCCATATATTCTCCCAT
The DNA here is from genome assembly GCF_006704205.1 of Cytobacillus solani. Lineage (NCBI taxonomy): Bacteria > Bacillati > Bacillota > Bacilli > Caryophanales > Bacillaceae > Cytobacillus > Cytobacillus solani. Next base: position 3,512,211 of record NZ_CP041305.1, on the reverse strand, counting down.
CCGTATCTTCTGCATCGAATCCAAGCCATCTCGTTCCCAATGGATTACTTGCATCTCCACCCTTTATATCCTTTTTTCTGTAATAGGGATCCTTTGCCTTCACCGTAATCGTAAAGAGGCCTTCAGGGGTTAAATCTTCTGTCTTTCCTGTCGCCGCAGTAATCACTGTTTGAACTCTATTTTCATTAATAAAAGCTATTTCATTTAGCTTTTTATTCACGATAATAAATGGATCCCCAGGCAGCGGATTAGTTCCCAATGGCCAAATAGGCGAGAAAATAAACGCAAGCAGTACCGAGGAAATGATTTTAAGCAAACAATCACCTCATCTTTTTTCCGTTAGTTTGCACCGGATTCAGTGAAATGATTCTCCTTTTTTCCCCGCTTTAGCTCTTTTGCAGAGCTTTTAATCCATAAGTACTCTTCCATCTCCCTTACAAATTGAAAAAGGGCCGCACGTGCTTCAAATTCCTCTCTTGTTTTCGGTAGCTCCATGCTTTTAAAGGAAGATTTCATCTCGTATAGCTTATCTAAGAAGCGGTTCGCTGTATTTCCTGGATGAATATTTGCAGCTAACTCTTCCATAAAATCAGCCACCATTTCCCCTTGTTCAATTGTATAGGAAATCGAAATGACAATAGGCAGAACTCTCTCAATGATTTCAAATTGCTTTTCCCGCATTTTAAAATAGTGATAATACACATTTTCATTACGGAGTAAGCGATTTTCCACATCTCTATAGGCAAGGACTTGTGCTTCTTCAATTAACTGGGCTGTTTCGGTTATCTCTAGCCCATCCCAATTACTTTCGTTTGTACGCAAATAAATAACAATTTCATCAAATATTCTTTTAAAATTTTCTTCAATCTGGATTTGATATTCCAGCAGTTTTTGATCAAGGCTTGGCATATAAAGATTAGCCAGAAGAGCAACACCGATCCCAATCGTTATAATCCCTAATTCATTCATTAGAATATCAAAAGTGACCTCTCCAGCCGAATAAATATGCAGAATGATGACACTGCTCGTCACGATGCCATCACTAATTTTAAGCATAACTGCTGTCGGGATGAAAAATAGTAATAAAAAGCCGATGATGATCGGATGATACGCCATCCCTTCGAAAAATACTATAGAAAATAACATCGCCAACAAACAGGCACTGAAACGGTTCCAAGAAGTCTTTATCGATTTCTTTTTCGTTACCTGGATACATAGAATGGTTAATATTCCTGCCGAAACAAAATTATCGAACCCCAAAATCTGAGCAAGAATAATCGATGCGGATGTGCCAATAGCTGTTTTTATTGTTCGATAGCCAATTTTAAACTTCATGTAAAAAACTCCTACAATTACTAATTTAACTTCATAACAAATTATGTCCAAAAAAAGAGAAGATGATCATTAAGACCATCTTCATCCATTTTATTATACATTTCAAAGCATTTTTTGCAAGAAATCTTTTGCACGATCAGAGGTTGGATTGGAAAAGAATTCACTAGGCGGTGCATCTTCTACGAGTACACCACCATCTAAAAATAAGACACGATCTGCTACTTCTCTAGCAAACCCCATTTCGTGGGTAACAATGGCCATCGTCATTCCTGTATGTGCCAGTGATTTCATTACATCCAGCACCTCTTTGACCATTTCTGGGTCAAGTGCTGATGTTGGTTCATCAAAAAGCATCACCTCAGGCTGCATCGCTAATGCACGAGCAATCGCAACCCTTTGCTTTTGACCTCCTGATAATCGGCTTGGATATTCATTTACTTTCGCAGATAGTCCAACCTTTAATAATAGCTCATGGCCAATCTTCTCAGCTTCCTGCTTGGACTGCCCCTTCACTTTCATTGGGGCATAGGTTAAATTCTCAAGGACTGACTTATGCGGGAATAGATGAAAATGCTGAAAAACCATTCCTACATTTTGACGGACCTTCATGATATTTGTTTTTTTATCCGTAATATCATGTTCACCGATAAAGATACGCCCGTTTGTAGGCTTTTCTAATAGGTTAATACAACGGAGGAAGGTTGACTTACCTGATCCTGAAGGACCGATAATGGCCACAACTTCGCCAGCCTTAATCGTTGTGGAAATTCCTTTTAGCACTTCAAGTTTTCCAAACTGTTTATGCAAATTTTCAATTTTAATCACCGCGTCTCATCCTCCTTTCAACAACTTTTCCAAGAATGGTTAATGTAATGACCATTAAATAATAGATGAGACCTGCTAATAATAATGGTTCAAAGAAACGAAACTTGTCCGCCCCCACTTGATAGGCTCTTCTCATAATGTCCATTACCCCAATTGTAGTAACGATGGCCGACTCCTTAGTCAAAGTAATAAATTCATTCATTAATGCTGGTAAAATATTTTTCAAAGCCTGTGGAAGAATGATGTTAAGCATCATCTTACGGTAAGGAACACCTAGTGCCATTGCTGCTTCACTTTGTCCTTTATCAACTGCAAGAATACCCGCACGAATAATTTCAGAAATATAAGCAGCAGAATTCAACCCAAAAGCGAGTACAGCAGCCACATATGGTTCAATTTGATAGCCAAATATTTGCGGTGAACCAAAATAAATAATCATTAGCTGCAATACTAAAGGTGTGCCTCGAAAGATCGATGTATAAGCATCTGCAATCCATCCAAGTACTTTAATGGAGCTTATTTTAAATAGTGATAGAATAATTCCAAGTAAAAACCCTAATAGTCCTGCTAAAGCGACAATTTGCAATGTCACGCCAATTCCTCTTAATATATAAGGGAGGGAAGGCAGAATGGATGTAAAATCTAGGTTCATGTATAACAATCCTCTCAATAAGAAATGCGGATGCGCCATGGTCAGGGGCGACAAGCATAAGACGAGCCAGTGAGAAGGTTGTACTTTAACCTTCTTGCTGGATTGGCTTATGACCTCGAGTCCCTAGGCGCAGAAGCTAGACAATAGAAATGTGGATGCTAGCTTGAGGGCAAAAACGTTCAGAAGTGAGTATCCTTCTGAACGTTTTTAGTAGATTAGAAGCCTAGCTTATAATCATTCACCTTCAAACCACTTTTTCAAAATCTTATCTAATTCCCCGTTATCAATCATTTCTTTCAATGCTTTGTTGAATTCTTCAGTCAGCTCACTGTCTTTTGGAAGAGCAATCGCATAGCCGCCATCTGCATCTTCAACTGTGAAGCCTTCAATATCGTCATTATTTTCTAAATAGCCTTGTGCAACTGTGTCTTCAATAATTGCTGCATCAAAACGGCCAGCCTTAATTTCTTGAATTAATTCTGGTATACGGTTGCGGTTTTCAACAGTCATATCTACTTCTTTTGCTAAGTCCTTTGCTTTTTCCTCTTGAATAGAGCCTAGCTGCGCACCAACCTTTTTGCCTTTAAGATCTTCTACCTTCTCTATTCCACTGTCCTTTTTAGAAACAATCATATGTTTAGAAGTGTAATAGATTTCACTAAAGTCTACACTCTTTTTTCTATCGTCTGTTGCAGACATGGCAGATAATACAAAATCTACTTGACCGGATTGAAGTGCCTGAATTAATCCGCCAAAATCCATATCTTGAATTTTAAATTCATAGCCAAGCTTTTCAGTTACCGCTTTCGCAATATCAACATCAATTCCGATAATCTCATCACCTTTTGCCGTATCAATATATTCAAATGGTGCATAGTCTGCTGATGTTCCCATCGTTAAAACTTTTTTATCAGAATCCTTATCCTTGGATCCATTAGATGATGCCTCCTCACTTGTTCCACAAGCTGCTAGTAAACCAATTAATAGAATACTAATAAAAAAGATAGAAACTATTTTTTTCATTATTATTTTCCCCCTATAACTTTTCTGAAAATTATTATAATTGACTATTATCTATTATTAGCGATAAATTATTAATTTTCAAGTATCAATCGTATATTAATAATTATTCACTTGAATGTATTTTAACACATTATTATATTTATGCAATACTATTTTTATATATTATTCTTTTGAAAATAAATATTTAGTCCTATTTTTTCTAAGGATATTATGTAACAGAAATAAAAAAAAGCCTCATACGAGGCTTTTTTCTACATTATAGATCTTCGCAATGCTGCTCAAATGCATTTTGAAGCTTTTGAATAACTGCCATTGGTTCATGTCCTTCAATATCATGACGCTCAATCATCGCACATAGCTTTCCGTCTTTTAATAATGCGAAGGAAGGAGAAGATGGCGGGAATCCAGTAAAATAGCTGCGTGCTGTTTCAGTTGCTTCTTTATCCTGACCAGCAAATACTGTCACTAAATGATCTGGACGCTTATCATAATGCAGCGCATGAGCAGCTGCTGGACGAGCAATCCCACCCGCACATCCACAAACAGAGTTAACCATTACAAGAGTTGTTCCTTTTTCTGCAATTGCTTTTTCAACCTCATCAGGTGTTTTTAATTCTGTATAGCCAGCATCAACAATTTCTCTGCGTGCATTTGCTACAACATCATTCATAAAAAAATTAAAATCCATATTCATCTGTATGTTCGCTCCTTTTTGGATATAAAACTTCCATACCTACATCATACCAATAGATGAACATTCTTTTCAACGTAGAGGGCTTTAAGGTACCCGTTAATCTATTTGGGTGATTTGCAAAAATAATTAGAGGGACGCAATTATTTTTGGCGTTTTGCAATAATAGGTGGATTGTCACAATTACATTTGACCTTTTTAAATAATAGTTTTCCTAGCCCATTAAGTTAAAAAGCTGCCAAAGGCAGCTTTTTACAACTTTTTATTAATCGAATATGCTTGGAATAATTCCTCTACTGCAGATGTCACTGTTCGGGCTCCTGCGATTACTTCATTTTCCATTTGAGGCAGCAGCGGTTTCACCTCTTGATGGTTGAAAAAACTAAATTGGAGCTGATCAATAATCATTGAGTAGATCCATTCCTTCGTTTGCGCTCTTCTCCTATTTTCAAATACGCCAGATTTCTTTGTTGTCTTTTCGAATGATTGAATAGTATCCCAAATATCTTTCATTCCTTCTTGATAGATCGCAGAGCATGTGGCTGCTTTTGTTTGCCATCCTTTTGTTGCTGGCTGGAGAAAATGAAGAATCCGATTGTATTCAGCTTTCGTTTTTAATGCCAATCGTTTGTTCTCTCCATCCGCTTTGTTAACAAGTACAGCATCTGCCAGCTCCATGATCCCTTTCTTCATCCCTTGCAGCTCATCTCCCGCACCAGTCAAAACTAGTAGCATGAAAAAATCGACCATGTCTCTAACAAGTACTTCACTTTGCCCCACGCCAACTGTTTCTACAAGAATGACATTGAAGCCAGCTGCTTCGCACAAAGTAATTGTTTCGCGCGTCTTCCGATGAACCCCTCCGAGTTTACCAGCAGATGGAGAGGGGCGAATAAATGCTCTTGGGTTTCGCGAAAGCTGTTCCATTCTCGTTTTGTCCCCAAGAATACTGCCTCCGCTTATACTTGAACTTGGATCAACTGCGAGCACAGCAACCTTCAATCCTAGATCACATAGGAATGTGCCAAATGCTTCAATAAATGTACTTTTCCCAGCACCTGGTACACCTGTAATTCCAATGCGGATAGCATTACCTGAATGCGGAAGAAGCTCTTGCAGAAGTTTTTGGGCTGTTCGAAAATGATGCTCTGCATTGCTTTCAATTAATGTGATCGCTTGAGCTAGCATTCCACGGTTTCCTGTTAAAATGCCTTCAGTCCATTCATCAATATTCACTTCTGGCCGATTCTTCTTTTGAAAGCGTCCTTTTTTAATAAAGGAAGATTCAGACTGACCTGTTTGAACACCTTTTCTAACAACGCTAGCAAAATTATCAGGATTTTCCCCTTCAAACCATTCTGGTCTTTTATCCATTTTACTGTGACACTTCCTCATATCCAAGACGGTTATAGATGGCACGAATTACTTTTTGAGCAGCGACTGGGATAATAGTTCCAGGTCCAAAAATTGCAGCAGCTCCATTTTCAAGAAGAAATTGATAATCCTGTGCAGGAATCACTCCGCCAATCACAACTAGGATGTCCTCTCTTTCAAGCTTCGCAAGCTCTTCAATTAACTGAGGAAGAAGAGTTTTATGACCTGCAGCAAGTGAACTCATACCGATCACATGGACGTCGTTTTCTACTGCTTGTCTTGCCGTTTCTTCCGGTGTTTGGAATAATGGGCCGATATCGACGTCAAAGCCTAAATCCGCGAATGCTGTGGCAATGACTTTAGCTCCTCGATCATGACCATCCTGCCCCATTTTTGCTACGAGAATCCTTGGTCTTCTTCCTTCATTTTCAAGAAATTCATCAGTCATAAGCTTCACTTCTGTAATCTCTTCTTCATTTGAGAATGCTGAGCTATACACGCCGCTTATGGAGCGAATAATTGCCTTATGGCGATTAGCTACCTTTTCAATGGCATATGAAATTTCTCCAAGTGTTGCACGCACTCTTGCAGCCTGTACAGAAAGATCAAGTAGATTGCCTTCTCCTGTTTCTACAGCTTTCGTTATTGCTTCAAGTGCTTCTATAACCTTCTCCTCATCACGTGCTGCTTTTAAATTCTCCAGCTTTTCAATTTGTTTTAAGCGAACAGCCGTGTTATCAATATCAAGGATTTCAATTGGTTCTTCTTGATCAAGGCGATATTTATTCACGCCGATAATCGTCTCTTTTCCAGAATCAATTTGTGCTTGTCTGCGGGCAGCTGCCTCTTCAATTTTCATCTTTGGCAAGCCAGTTTCAATCGCTTTTGCCATCCCGCCGAGGTTTTCAATCTCTTCAATATGCTCCCAAGCTCGCTTTATCAATTGATCTGTTAATGCTTCTACATAATATGAGCCCGCCCATGGATCAATCACATTCGTAATTCCCGTTTCTTCCTGCAGAAATAGCTGTGTATTTCGGGCAATACGTGCCGAAAAATCTGTCGGCAAGGCAATTGCTTCATCAAGTGCATTCGTATGGAGGGACTGTGTATGTCCCATCGCAGCTGCATGGGCTTCAATCAGCGTCCTTGTAACATTGTTAAATGGATCCTGCTCTGTTAAACTCCAGCCTGATGTTTGGGAATGCGTTCTTAATGCCATAGACTTAGGATTTTTCGGTTCAAATGTTTTCATCATCTTTGCCCAGATAAAACGGGCAGCACGCATTTTTGCCACTTCCATAAAGTAGTTCATCCCGATCGCCCAGAAGAAAGAGAGCCTTGGCGCAAATGAATCAATATCAATCCCTGCCGAGAGTCCAGTTCTTACGTACTCTAGACCGTCAGCAAGTGTATAGGCTAATTCAATGTCAGCTGGTGCTCCTGCTTCTTGCATATGATAGCCAGAAATACTGATGCTATTAAATTTAGGCATATATTTGGATGTATATTCAAATATATCTGCAATAATTTTCATTGATATTTCCGGAGGGTAAATGTACGTATTACGCACCATGTACTCTTTCAAAATATCATTTTGGATCGTACCTGAAAGTTTTTCCTGACTTACACCCTGTTCCTCAGCTGTAACAATAAAGAAGGCCATGACGGGAAGTACGGCTCCATTCATTGTCATTGAGACAGACATTTGATCCAAAGGAATCCCGTCAAAAAGTGTTTTCATATCAAGAACAGAGTCAATTGCTACACCAGCTTTTCCAACATCCCCTACTACCCTTGGATGGTCAGAGTCATAGCCTCTGTGTGTTGCAAGGTCAAAGGCCACTGAAAGGCCCTTCTGCCCCATTGCTAGATTGCGGCGATAAAAAGCATTGCTTTCTTCCGCGGTTGAGAACCCAGCATACTGACGGACCGTCCATGGTCTATTCACATACATAGTCGGGTAAGGCCCGCGAGTATACGGAGGAAGACCTGGTTTTCCGTCAAGATGTTCGAGAGTATTAACATCTTCTTCTGTATAAAGAGGCTTTACATGAATTTGTTCGTACGTTTCAAATAGAAGATTATCTATTGATTCATGTAACTCTTCCTGTACTGTTTTTTTCCATTCTTCTTTTGAAGCTTGCTTATGATCAAAAAGCGAAATTTTATTAAAATCAGGTTTTTTACTCATTGACTTCCGCCTCCATTTCACTAAGCAAGGAAGTTAATATTTCATAACAATTGCTTTTCGCATGAATAAATTGCTCGATTCCCGCCTGCTGTAATGCTGCTTGTTTGCTTTCCTCAGGAAGTCCCGCCAAGTATAGCCGTACATCCGGATAATTTTCCTTTATTGAGTGGACCAGCTCCAGCGCTAACTCATCATATTGCTTGTCCGTTCCACATAAGACATAATGGTGTAAATTGGATTCCTGAATGAATTGTAAAGCGGATTTCGGATGATCAATATTTTCGCTAGCATCCGCTTTAATCCCGCCAGGTGCCAGAAAACCTGTCATGAAATCTGCTCTAGCTTTATGCTTCTTTAACTCACCGATACAAATAAGTCCAGCCTTTGGTTCACTGCCTGATTGCACTAGCCTTTGAGCTGCCCTGCGTAATTTTTCAAATGGTTCTGATAGACGATTATTTGGCAATGCATGATTGGCTTCTAAGCTTTCCATCACATTCTGCAATGGGTGATCGTTAAGATTAGCATAAATATTCGTTCCGATCATACTTTGTTTTCGCATGAAGAGATCTTCGTTTCTCTTCTTCATTACCTCGGCAATTTGTTCTTGAATCCATCCTGTTTTCAATACTGAAGCCATTCCGTCCTTCTCTTCTATCTTCAGAAATAATCCCCAAGCCTTTTCAGCAAGTTCATTTGTCAGATTCTCCACATACCATGAACCGCCTGCTGGATCGACAATATTCTTTAAATGGGCTTCTTCTTTTAAAATAAGCTGAGTATTTCGTGCAATTCGATCAGAAAAGTGGGTTGTTTTCCCTTCAGGCTCATTAAATGGGCTTACATGTAGAAATTGAACTCCGCCTAGTACACCTGCAAAAGCTTCATTTCCGGCCCTCAACAAATTTACATATGGGTCATAAGCTGTTTTGGTAAAAGGGGACGTTTCAGCTGAAATCACCATCTTTTGTTCTTCCGACTTTGCACCGTATGCTTCTGCTATCTTGCTCCATAGAATTCTTGCTGCACGAAGCTTTGCCATCTCCATAAAGAAGTTTGCGCCAATGGAAAATTTAAAAACCATTTTTGATAAAATTTTCTCTAAGGACATCCCTCTTTCAAGAAGCTCCTGAATATGTTGAACTCCAGTAGAAAGAGCGGCAGCTAATTCCTGAATAGCATTTGCCCCTGCTTTATGATATACACTAGTATCCACTAGGATTGTTCGCAAATTGGGCATTTTCCTATCGAATAACTGGATCATTTCGGACCATTTATCATATTCCTGTTTCAGCCCATCATTAGATGCTATTTGTAAGAGATCCCTGCCAATATAGCCTGAAACTTTGTCACAATCAGCTAAATCAGATAATTTTTCCAAAACTTCCGCTTGATCATTGCCTGCTTCGATACCAAAGGCGAATGTTGCATATATGCCATCTATAATCTTCACAAAATCCTTTACAATGTCCTTGTCTAAATGAAAGGAAATAGCCGTTTGTCCTCTTTCAAAAGACGCATGCAGTTTTTTTCGTAATTCTTCTCCATTCTCTGCATCAATCCTTTGTGCCACCTTCCACGGACTGGATAGATAGCCTGCCGGATCTGCCCCTCTTCTAAAATCAGTTTGTCCTGGAAACTGCCCAGTACTGTTTATTTTCAAATCCTCTTTTGAATAAAGCGGTTTCAAAAGGATGTTTTCATATGTATTTTTGGATAAGGAAGCAATGGATTTACCCTTTAATGATTCTTCTGATTTTTTCTCCCAAGTCTCCAGTGTATACGCTTCAAAAGTTTCATTAATCATCTTATTTAATGTCATCTTGACTGCCCGAAAATAGACAGCTTTCCCCCCTTACCTGCAATTCGGATTCTCCAGTAAAATTAAATTAAAATTCAAAATTGTCATTACGTTATTATTTTAATATACATACGAAAAACAAGCAATTCATGATTAGGCATCAAGTTTACTGATTTCTTTAGAAATTAATCCTCTGCGCTGCAGCGATTCTGTTTATATACTGTTTTGTGCCCATCTAAATGTATGTATCCATTCTTTAAAAAATTTACTTAATGTCCGAACTAAATAGGTGAAACCATCATTTTCTTTTTAGAGTAAGGATAACTCTCCGCTATTAAACCTCTAGGGCTATAAGTTATTTCAAAATAAAAAAGACCCGCTACAATAATTGTAGCGAATCTTTTTCTTGATATTAATAAACAGATGTATTTTCTTTAGAAGTGTTTTCAAGGATTTCTTTCACACGTTTTAAGAAGTTACCACATACAAGTCCGTCTAAAACGCGGTGGTCAAGTGACATACATAGGTTAACCATGTCGCGAACAGCGATCATTCCGTTATCCATAACAACTGCGCGTTTTACGATTGATTCAACTTGTAAAATTGCAGCTTGTGGATGGTTGATGATACCGTTTGATTGGATAGAACCGAATGAACCAGTGTTATTTACTGTGAACGTACCACCAGACATATCTGCTCCAGATAATTTACCTGAACGTACTTTACCAGCAAGTTCACCGATTTCACGAGCAATGCCTTTGATTGTTTTTTCATCAGCATTTTTGATTACTGGAACGTATAATGCATCTTCAGTAGCAACTGCGATTGAAAGGTTGATATCCTTCTTCTGAACAATTTTGTCGCCAGCCCACATAGAGTTGATCATAGGGAACTCTTTAAGCGCTTGAGCAACTGCTTTTACGAAGAAAGCAAATGGTGTAAGGTTGAAGCCTTCCTTCTTCTTGAAGTCAGCTTTTAATGAGTTACGGAAACTCATTAGATTTGTCACATCCACTTCAATCATTGTCCATGCATGTGGAGCTTCGTGCTTGCTCTTAAGCATGTTTGCTGCGATTGCTTTACGAACGCCAGATACTGGAATTTCGATATCACCAGGTACAACTGGTACATTTGTAGCCGCTGCCGCTTTAGGTGCCGCAGCTTGTGGAGCTGGAGCTGCTGCTGCTGGTGCAGTTTCTTGTACAGGTGCAGCTGGTGCAGCGCCTGCTTTAGGAATATTGCCAGACTCGATTAATGCATTTAAGTCTTTACGAGTAATACGGCCGCCAGCACCAGTGCCAGTTACTTGGCTTAAGTCAATTCCGTGCTCTTGAGAAAGCTTAAGAACTGCTGGTGAATAACGTGCGCCGCCATTGTCAGTTTTTGCAACTGGAGCTGCTGCTGCTGGAGCAGGAGTGCTAGCAGCAGGTGTTGCAGGTGCTTCAGTCGCTGGTGCTGCTGGAGCTTCAGGAGCTGCTGAACCGCCGCCTTCTGTTTCAATAGTAAGGATTACTGCACCGACTTCATACGTTTCTCCTTCTTGAGCAATCAATTCTTTAATAACACCATCAAAAGAAGATGGTACTTCAGAATTTACTTTGTCTGTCGTTACTTCTGCAAGTGGATCATATTTACTTACTTTATCACCAACAGAAACTAACCATTGATTAATTGTACCTTCTGTTACACTTTCCCCAAGCTGGGGCATTTTAATTTGTTCGATAGCCAATGGAATTGACCTCCTTCAAGCATTTATATTTCTAGTTGCAATTTATCTAAGATCTGTTTTAAATTTCTAGCAAAAGTCAAACAACAGTTGTTCAGGAACTTAAAGTCCTGTACAACCGCCTAAGCTTTTCTTTTCTCCTGCTGCGGCTCCTAGCCCTCGAGGTCATAAGCCATTCAGCTGATAGGAAGAAAATCACTTCCTACCAACTGACTGTCTTATGCTTGTCGACGGCTGTACAGTCGCCTTCGCTTTTCTTAGTACTCAGCTAATTCTCGTGCTGCTTTTTCTACTTTATCTGGGTTAACCATGAAGAATTTCTCCATAGTAGGAGCGTATGGCATTGCAGGAACATCAGGACCAGCAAGACGCATAATTGGTGCATCCAGATCAAATAGGCAGTTTTCAGCAATGATTGCTGCCACTTCACCCATGATGCTTCCTTCTTTTGTATCCTCAGTTAATAGTAAAACTTTACCTGTTTTTGAAGCAGCTTCGATGATAGCTTCTTTATCAAGCGGGTAAACCGTTCTTAAATCAAGTACATGTACAGAAATACCATCTTTTGCTAACTTTTCAGCAGCTTGAAGTGCAAAATGTACACATAGACCGTAAGTGATGATTGTTAGGTCTTCTCCTTCACGCTTCACATCAGCTTTACCAATTGGCAATACATAATCATCATCAGGAACTTCGCCTTTGATTAGACGGTATGCACGCTTGTGTTCGAAGAATAGAACGGGATCTTCGTCACGAATTGCCGCTTTAAGTAATCCTTTTACATCATATGGAGTAGAAGGCATGACAATTTTTAAACCAGGTTGGTTTGCAAAAACAGCCTCTACAGATTGAGAGTGATATAATGCACCGTGAACGCCGCCGCCATATGGTGCACGAATAACCATTGGACAAGTCCAATCATTATTTGAACGGTAACGAACTTTTGCTGCTTCAGAAATAATTTGGTTTACAGCAGGCATAATGAAATCAGCAAATTGCATTTCTGCGATTGGACGTAATCCGTACATTGCTGCTCCAACACCTACACCAGCAATTGCAGATTCTGCAAGTGGTGTATCAAGTACACGGTCTTCACCAAATTTATCATATAAACCAGTGGTAGCTTTAAAAACTCCACCCTTTAATCCAACATCTTCACCTAAAACAAAAACTTTTGGATCTCTTTCCATTTCTTCGCGGATTGCCATTGTTACCGCGTCAATATATGAAATTACAGCCATGTTTGTTCCCCCTTACTATTCTGCGTATACGTATTTCAATGCATGTTCTGGATCAGCATATGGAGCATTTTCAGCATAATCTGTTGCATCATTAACGATTGCCATAATACGATCGTTCATTTCTTTTTCTTTTTCATCATTTAAAATGCCATTTTCTTTTAAGTAAGCAGCGAAAGTAATAATAGAATCTTTCGATTTTGCTTCTTCAACTTCTTCACGTGAACGATATGGACGATCATCATCATCAGAAGAGTGTGGAGTTAAGCGGTAAGATACCGTTTCAACAAGTGATGGACCTTCACCACGGCGGCCTCTATCAGCTGCTTCTTTAACTGCTTTATACACTTCAAGTGGATCATTTCCGTCTACAGTAACCCCTGGCATACCGTAACCAATTGCACGATCAGAAACTTTTTCACATGCTAATTGTTTTTCAATTGGAATTGAGATCGCATACTTATTATTTTCACACATGAAAATAACAGGAAGCTTGTGAACTCCAGCAAAGTTTGCACCTTCATGGAAGTCTCCTTGGTTAGAAGAACCTTCACCAAATGTTACAAAAGTTACTAAGTCTTTTCCTTCCATTTTTCCAGCTAAAGCAATACCAACTGCGTGTGGAACTTGCGTAGTAACTGGAGAAGAACCTGTTACGATGCGATTTTTCTTTTGACCAAAGTGTCCTGGCATTTGACGGCCGCCTGAGTTTGGATCTTCTGCTTTTGCGAATGCTGAAAGCATTAAGTCTCTTGCAGTCATACCAAAAGTTAATACAACACCCATGTCACGGTAGTATGGAAGAACATAATCCTTCTCTTTATCAAGTGCATATGCTGCACCAATTTGAGCTGCCTCTTGACCTTGACATGAAATAACAAATGGAATTTTACCAGCGCGGTTTAATAGCCACATACGCTCATCAATACGACGTGATAAAAGCATCATTTCATACATTTCTAATACTTTCTCATCGCTTAAACCTAAATCTTTATGACGATTTTTTTTAGCCATTTTGTAACCTCCTAAATAAATATGTACTAGAGAGCTATCTTTTAGCTCTCTATATTTTTATCCATGAATAGCTTTTCCATCCACAGCTAGAGCTGCTTCACCAATTGCTTCTGACAATGTTGGGTGCGGATGAATTGTATGCGCAACTTCCCAAGGAGTTGCATCAAGTACTTTAGCAAGTCCAGCTTCAGAAATCATGTCTGTTACGTGTGGACCAATCATATGCACGCCAAGAATATCATTTGTTTCTTCATCGGCAACGATTTTCACGAAACCATCAGATTCACCAAATACAAGTGCTTTTCCGATTCCTTTAAAAGAGAACTTCCCAGTTTTCACTTTAAATCCTTTTTCTTTTGCTTGATCTTCAGTTATCCCAACGCTTGCAGCTTCAGGAGAACTGTAGATGCATTTAGAAACAAGATCATAGTCGATTGGAGATGGATTTTCACCAGCAATATGTTCAACTGCAACGATTCCTTCATGTGAAGCAACGTGTGCAAGCTGTAATCCGCCGATTACATCACCAATCGCATAAATATGAGATTCTTTTGTTTGGAAGAATTCATTTGCAACGATATAGCCTTTTTCCACTTGGATATCTGTATTTTCAAGTCCGATGCCTTCTACGTTCGCTTGACGGCCAACAGATACAAGAATTTTTTCAGCTGTAAATTCTTTTTGTTCGCCTTTAACTTCTGCAGAAATTGAAACAGTATTCCCTTGTTTTAATGTTTCAGGAAGAACTTTTGCACTTGTTACGATGTTTACACCCTTTTTCTTCATCAAGCGCTGCATTTCTTTTGAGATTTCTTTATCTTCTGTTGGGATAATACGATCTGAATATTCGATAACAGTAACTTCTGCTCCGAAATCTGATAGCATTGAAGCCCACTCAATACCGATAACGCCGCCGCCAACAATAATGATTGACTTTGGAATTTCTTCCATTGCTAAAGCTTCATCAGATGTCATTACATTACCGCCAATCTCAAGCCCAGGCAAAGTACGTGGACGTGAGCCAGTTGCAACGATGACATTTTTAGGAACTAGCATAGCATTTTCTTCTCCGTTGTTCATTTCAACAGAAATTGTTCCTGGCATTGGAGAGAAGATTGAAGGACCTAAAATACGTCCCATTCCTTCAAACACGTCAATTTTTCCTTGCTTCATTAAGTGCTGAACACCTTTATGAAGCTGATCAACGATTTTGCCTTTTCTCTCTTGAACTTTACCAAAGTTCACAGAAACATCACTTGTGATAACACCAAAGTCTTCACTATGCTTTGTTTGTGCATATACTTCCGCACTGCGAAGTAATGCTTTACTTGGAATACATCCCTTATGTAAGCATGTACCACCAAGTTTTCCTTTTTCTACTAATGCAGTTTTTAATCCAAGTTGAGATGCACGGATAGCTGCTACATATCCGCCAGTTCCTCCACCAAGAATGACCAAATCATATTCTTCTGCCACAATATTTCCTCCTAATCAGAAAAGCGCAAGCGCCTTGCTCACCCTTCAGTCCCACAACACAATTCTCCCACAGAAAAGTATTCTTTACCTTTTGCGGGAGAGTTGTCTTGTGACCTCGAGGTCAACAAATGCGTGACGTCCTCCCAAAAGCTTCGCTTTTGATCGTGCGATGTGTCGCTGCCGAAGCTTTCCTTATCCTGTCGGATAGTCGACACGAGAACGTCCTGTACTGCGGGGGGCTGGCAGCTTGCGCTAGACAGTATTTATACTACAAGAAGAGAAGTTCCCTACTATTAAACAGTAGCTTCTACATTCACATTTCCTGGATATACTTTTTCATTTTCTTCTCCACGAAGGACACGAAGTGCACCTTCAGCAAGAGCTTGTAATTCGTCTTCGCCTGGTTGAACAATTACATCGGCAATCCAGCTAATACGGTCGCTGATTTCTTTTACGAAGCCCTTACCGTAAGCAAGTCCGCCAGTAATGATGATAGCATCAACTTTTCCATTAAGGACGGCACTAGCAGCACCAATCTCTTTAGCAACTTGATAAGCCATTGCTGAATATACCAGCTTCGCTTTTTCATCGCCAGCTTCGATCATTTTTTCTACTTTAACTGCATCGTTCGTACCTAGGTATCCAACAAGACCACCTTGGCCAACAAGCATTTTCGTAATTTCTTCACGGTAGTATTGACCGGAGAAGCATAATGAAACTAAATCGCCAATCGGAACAGTTCCAGCACGTTCAGGGCTGAAAGGACCTTCCCCATGCAGTCCGTTATTTACATCGATTACTCTGCCTTTCTTATGAGCACCAACTGTAATTCCTCCACCCATATGAGTGACAATTAAGTTCATATCTTCGTACTTTTTGCCTAATTCTTTGGCTACTCTGCGAGCAACCGCTTTTTGATTTAAGGCATGGAAAATACTTACACGTTCAATTTTAGATAAACCAGAAATACGAGCAATTGGATCCATTTCGTCAACAACAACAGGGTCAACGATATAAGAAGGTATATTTAAAGCTGTTGCAATTTCATATGCAATAATACCGCCCAGATTGGAAGCATGCTGACCAGCAAATCCTTCACGTAAATCTTGAAGCATGGCATCATTTACAGAGTACGTTCCGCCTTCAATTGGTCTTAGCAATCCACCGCGACCACAAACAGCGCTTAGTTTAGATATATTAAAGCCTTCTTGATCCAAAGTCTCAAGAATAGCGTTTTTTCGGAATTCATATTGATCAATAATATTTTCGAATGAGTTAATTACATCTGTATCATGGCGTAATGTTTTTTCTAAAATAGAAATATCATTATCGAAAACTCCAATTTTCGTTGAAGTAGAACCAGGGTTGATAACGAGAATTCGATGTCCTTGTTCTTGCACAGTTAAACCTCCATTTAAAAAGCAGTCTGGCACCTTAAAGACAAGGTGCTGAGATAAATCCGCTCTATTTTTACTAAATGAGTCAAAGACGCTAAATATCAATTTAGCGCTTTGACCTTATCTTTTGTTCTTACATTTACTGTTTATTATTTTTTACGACTTAAAATGTGGTGGCCATTTTGAAGGAATTGGCTGCGAGAATTACGCATTCTTTCAATTCTTTCTTCAGCCATACGGTCAGCTGCTTTATAAGTTGGAATGCCATCGCGTTTTGAGATTTCGATAACTTTTTCAATCGTATCGTATAAACCTTCAACTTTTTTCATTGCACGTTCTGCATTGTAGCCATATAATTCGTCAGCAACGTTAATAACGCCACCAGCGTTGATTACATAGTCTGGAGCATAAACGATACCCATTTCATCAATAATATCGCCATGACGCTCTTCTTTTAATTGGTTGTTAGCTGATCCAGCAATAACTTTACATTTGAATTGTGGAATTGTATCGTCATTCACTGTTGCGCCAAGTGCACATGGTGCATAGATATCACATTCAACGCCGTAAATTTCATCTGGTTCAACTGCTTTAGCACCAAAGTCGTTAACTGCACGTTGTACAGCTTCTTTATTAATGTCTGTAACGATTAATTGAGCGCCTTCTTCATGAAGATGTTTACATAGGTGGTACGCTACGTTACCTACACCTTGTACTGCAACTACTTTGCCTTCTAAAGAATCAGTGCCAAATGCTGCTTTAGCTGCAGCTTTCATCCCTACGTAAACACCATAAGCTGTTACTGGAGATGGGTTACCTGATGATCCGAATGCAGGAGAAATACCTGTTACATAGTCAGTTTCTTCATGGATAAGGTCCATATCAGCAACAGTTGTACCTACATCCTCAGCAGTGATGTAACGGCCATTTAAGCCTTGAACGTAGCGGCCAAACGCACGGAACATTTCTTCGTTCTTGTCTTTCTTAGGATCACCAATGATAACTGTTTTACCGCCGCCTAGGTTAAGACCAGCTGCAGCATTTTTGTAAGTCATACCTTTTGCAAGACGTAATGCATCTTCAATTGCAGCATCTTCTGAAGCATATGTCCACATACGCGTACCACCAAGTGCTGGTCCTAATGTAGTGTCATGGATTGCGATGATTGCTTTTAAACCTGATGTTTTATCTTGGCAAATTACTACTTGTTCATAATCATACTTTTCTAGATATTTGAAAATTTCCATGTTAAAATTCCTCCCAATAATTATACGTTTGTTTATTATTTTGAAGCAGAGCAGATCGCTAATGCTAATGAGTATAGCTTGCTCTCAGCTGAATCAGCTCTAGATGTTAAAACGATCGGTGCTTTTGCCCCAGCAATAACTGCTCCAACTTTTGCTTTTGCAAAGTAAATCAATGACTTATAAAGGGCATTTCCCACTTCAATTGTTGGTACTAGCAGAATATCTGCTTGTCCAGCAACATCGCTTTTTATCCCTTTATGTTCAGCAGCAGTTAAGGATACTGCATTATCTAAAGCAAGTGGACCATCTACAATACAATCAGTCAATTGACCACGCTTATTCATAGTAGTCAAAGCGGCAGCATCTAAAGTTGCCTGCATCGCTGGGTTAACTACTTCCACAGCTGCGATAGGTGCAACACGCGGATTGTCAACACCAATGCTTTTTGCGATTCCGACAGCATTTCTTGTGATTTGCGCCTTTTGCTCTAAATCTGGTGCAATATTCATTGCTGCATCGGTTACAATTGTAAACCGGTCAAAACCGGGTACCTCAAAAACAGCAACGTGTGATAAAACACTTCCTGCTCTCAGACCATATTCTTTGTTTAATACAGCCTTTAATATCGTAGCAGTTGGGACATTCCCCTTCATCAATACATTTGCTTCATTCAGTTTGACAGCTTTAACCGCATGTTCTGCAGATGCAGCTGGTGAATGAGTATGAATGATTTGAAGTTTTTCGTTCTTAGCTAAATCGCCATGATGCTCTTCCATTATTTGAAGAATTTTTTCTTTATCTCCAAATAATATGAATTTTGCTAAATTCCTTTCGAGCGCGGAAGCGACAGCTTCGATCACTTCATGATCTTCTGCGGCAGCAACTGCTACAGTTTTTTCTTCGTATTGGGTTGCTCTCTGTATAAGCGAATCCAATTCCATCGTCTCAACCCCTTTAAAGCACTTATTACAATTTCATGTTGCTACACTCATTATTCTAATATGCAAGAAGCGTGCCAAAATACAAATGCGGCGAAAACGCTTTTTTACAATAGTTTTATTGTGAAAAAAATTTCACACATGAAAATTATTGCATGCTACTATTTGCAATGCCGTATTTTTCTAGCTTATAGTACAAATTCCTTACGGACAACCCGAGGGATTTTGCCGTCATCGTTTTATTCCCCTCCATTTCCTGGAGGGTCTTTAGGATCATTCTTTCTTCATATTGTTCAACTAACTGTGCCAATGTTTTATCATTTTTTATCGGCATTTCCATTTGTACATTCGGTTTATTCGTTTTTTTAATTAATTCAGGAACATGGTGTTCTTCTAGCTGAATTTCATTGTAATTCATAAAAATAATTGC
Source organism: Cytobacillus solani (assembly GCF_006704205.1). Classification (NCBI taxonomy): domain Bacteria; kingdom Bacillati; phylum Bacillota; class Bacilli; order Caryophanales; family Bacillaceae; genus Cytobacillus; species Cytobacillus solani. The sequence continues at coordinate 3,492,850 of NZ_CP041305.1, read as the reverse complement.
TCTGCCTAGAATATTTTCCAGCTCCCGAACATTGCCCGGCCAATCATATTCCATCAGCTTTTTCATAGCAAAATCTGATATACTTTCTACATTTCGCCCATATTCTTGATTGATTTTTTGAATAAGCCGAGTGCATAGTAAAGGAATATCTTCCTTCCTTTTTCGTAATGAAGGGATATGAATAGGCATCCGATTTAGCCTATAATACAAGTCTTCCCTAAAAGTTCCGCTAGCAATTCCTTTTTCTAAATTAACATTAGTTGCCGCAATCACTCTTACGTTAATCGGGATGGACTTAGTCCCGCCGACACGGGTGATTTCTTTTTCTTGCAAAACCCTTAATAGTTTAGCCTGTGTATTCGCAGTTAACTCACCAATCTCATCAAGGAAAATACTCCCATTGTTCGCCTCTTCAAATAGTCCTCTCTTCCCGCCTCTTTTCGCTCCCGAAAACGCTCCCTCTTCATAACCGAACAGTTCGCTTTCTAAAAGTGACTCAGATAAAGCGGCACAGTTAACACGAATAAATTTATTGTACCTCCGATCACTACCATTATGAATAGCATGGGCAAATAACTCTTTTCCAGTTCCTGATTCCCCTCTCAGCAATACGGTTGCAGGGGTTTTGGCACCAAGGCGTGCTTGTTCAATAGCAATGGTCATCTCCTCAGAACGCCCAATGATATCATCAAAGGAATATTTTGCTTCAAGTGTACGTATTATTTGTCGGGCCCGATGCAATTCTCTATTTAATGATTCAATCTCAGAAACATCATGGATAACCCCAACACTTCCTTTAATGATGCCATCCACAATGACAGGTGCTACATTGACAACAACTTCCTTTTTATTGGGACCAACTCTCATTGCCACTCCCCTTACAGCCCTTCTCGTTTGAAGGACCTTCATATGCACACTTTCCCCCTCGGAAATATCAGTCGTTGCGGGTTTTCCAATGATTTCTTCCTCCGAAAGACCAGTAATACGAGAATAAGCGGGATTAATTAATAACCCTTTTCCATTTTCATCTACTACTGATATTGCTTCATCACTTGATTGGATAATCGCCTGAAGCATCGTTTGAATTTCCTTTAAATCCGTTATTTCCTCAGCTAAATTCATGACTTCAGTTATGTCTTTAAAAACGGAAAACGCACCAAGCAATTCATTTTTCTCACCAATCATCGGAATCCTTGTCGTAATAACTTTTAGTCCGTTATTCAATATAAGTTCCTGATTAGATTCTATTCGCCTAGTCTTCATTACCCGTTTTAATCGAGTATTTGAAATGATTTGATCTATCGGGCGGCCAATTGCTTCCTTTGCCTTTATCCCTGTCATTTTTTCCGCGCTCCGGTTAAAAAGAATGATTTCTGAATCTTGGTTAATTCCGATCATCCCATCACCAGTTGTATTAAAAATTAGATCACGCTTATACGTCTCATTTTCGATACTTGAAATAAGTTTTTCTTTTTCTTCTATGAGACCAGCAATTAAAAAGGCGACAGTTCCCGGTATCAATACAGAATCTTTCTTTTTTGCCTCTCGAAGTTCTAGGAAAACATCCTGCCTCCCTGTTACTTCAACGATGATATCAATATCCTGGTCAATAAATTGCCTCCAATCTGTACCTGTTGGAATTCCTACATTCCCTGCTTTTTCTATACCAGGTGCTTCTGGGTTACAATCCACTACCGCAGTAACTTTTAGCATCTCTGTTTCTCTCATTATCTTTAAGATCGCCGAACCGCCTTTACCCGCTCCAACAATCATGACTGTTTGCATGTGTAATACCACCTTTATGCCTTGAAAATTATTTCACGAATTTTCTATCTATTACGCAATTTTTTTCATATATTCTTATTTTATACATGATTGTTGTGCTTGACAAATTTCTATATAAATTGAATACTTTTTTTAGAAGGAAAAAAATGAAGGGATCTACTGATGATAAGAATATTTGCTTTAATCATATTATTAATACCTGGATTTTTAGCAGCTTATGGCATTAAATTGATGAGAGATATGGTTTTTGGCATTTTGCAAAGCCCGTTCCCCTATTTATGGATGCAGTTCCTAGCCGGTTTGCTCTTATTTTTACTAGGACTGGGTTTTGTTGCTGGCTTTATCCTTTACCGTGATCGAAAAAGAAATAAAGTACAAAACCGTTTTAAAAAATAAAGCAATCGGCGATATGTGCCGATTGCTTTTTTTCATTTTATCTATTTCTAATTTGCAATGCCTTAACAGGGTCATCAGTAATAACAGCTGAGCATCCAATTGCAAAAAATCTTTGCAAATCCTTCTCTTTATTTACAGTATATGGCCGTACAGCAATTCCATATTCTATAGAAGCCCTAACCAATTCATTAGGTGCAGCAGTATGTCTAGGATGAATACTCTTTGCACCAATCGATTGAGCATAAACCCAAGGCATATATAACCCTTCCGAAAACAACGGAGCCGTTTCTATCTCTTGATCAATCCTATAGCAGTAAACAATACTATAATGATTAAATGAAGAAAGGATTACTCTATCTTTCATCTTATACGTATGGATAAGATCAATTACCTTTTCCTCCATTCCTTTATAAGGAAATACCCCATTCTTTAATTCGATATTACAGATAATTTGATTCGTCGTCATCCATTCTAATACTTCCTCTAATGAAGGGATAGGTTCTTTTTGCAAAAGCCTCTTCTTTTTATAACTAGCATCTAGCTTTCTAATTTCTTTAAAGGTAAAATCTTTAACAAAGCCTTTTCCATTCGTGGTCCGATCCACTTTTTCATCATGGATGACAACTAATTGTCCATCCTTTGTTAGCTGTACATCAAGCTCAAGACCATGAGCACCCGCTAAGGCTGCTTCTTTAAATGCTTTCATTGTATTTTCAGGGTATGCCTGCGAATACCCTCTATGAGCAAATACAAGTGTCATCAAATCACCCCTTTGGAGGAATAAAAAATGAAACCTTTACAAATATCGGCTGAAACAGCAAAAATGCTTGCTGAAAAATTAAAACTCCCAATTGAACAAATCATGCACATGCCTCAGCATATTTTGATGCAAAAAATGCTGGATGCAGATAAGAAAACTACCCAAGAATAACGATCGTAATAAGTAAATGTGCGATCAGTAAAAAAGAGCGCTCCTAATTAAGGGCGCTCTAATTCATTATTATTACACGGGTTCTAGCCCTTTCAAGACGCTTTATGTTCTAAACGCAGTTTATCAGCAACCATCGCAATGAACTCCGAATTTGTCGGCTTAGCCTTAGACATACTTACCGTATAACCGAATAGTGAAGAGATTGAATCAATATTGCCCCGGCTCCAAGCAACTTCAATTGCATGGCGAATCGCCCGTTCTACACGGCTTGCCGTTGTATTATATTTTTTTGCGATATCTGGATATAAAACCTTCGTAATAGAACCAAGAAGTTCAATATCATTATAAACCATCGAAATTGCCTCACGAAGATACATGTATCCTTTAATATGTGCAGGCACACCAATTTCATGAATAATGCTTGTAATACTAGCATCAAGATTCTTTGGCTTAGATTCTACATGAGGACGATAGCTCGATGAGGATTTTCTAATAATCGGATTTGTTTTTCCGCTAACTTGACGAATATGTCTAGCTAAATTATCCATATCAAATGGTTTTAAGATAAAATAAGATGCCCCTAAATCAACTGCTTTCTTTGTTACATCTTCCTGGCCAAATGCAGTAAGCATGATCACGTTTGGCAATTGCGCTTTCTTCATATCCCGTAATTTTTCAAGCACTGCAAGACCATCTAAATGTGGCATAATAATATCTAATACAAGTACATCTAATTCTTCATGCTCAAGAATATCCAAGCAATCCTGTCCATTATGAGCAACACCTATAACTTCCATATCCTCTTGAGATGAAATGTATTCATCTAAAAGTCCGACAAGCTCTCGATTGTCATCAACCACACATACTCTAATTTTCTTCACTTATTCTTTCCTCCTCGAACCATGTTAGTCTCTTTGCCATCTATATTTTTATTCTAATTGAGAAATTCGACAATGCAACAGAAAATCCTTTAGTTTTTTTAAATTTTCTCAAAAATAGGATAAATTCATTAGTTTTCTTTTATTTTCTCTCAAATTCGACTAATTTCATTATATTTGTCGAATAATCTTTACTCCATTATAACATAAATGAAGAGACAGAAGGTTTTCCTTCTGTCTCCCATCATTAACCCTTATTATTAAGATGCTTTCTCTCTTGGCTGTTCATAGATGTTAATCCCGGCTTCATGCAGCATCCATTCTATATGGACACCATAGCCAGAGGTTGGATCATTTACAAAGACATGGGTAACTGCCCCAATTACTTTATCATTTTGTATAATAGGACTCCCGCTCATCCCTTGAACAATACCGCCTGTTTTTGCTAATAGCTTAGGATCCGTTACTTTTATGACCATCCCTTTTGTAGCTGGAAACTTTTGGGGGATCGTGCTTACAATTTCGATGTCAAAAAGATTAACTTCGTCATTATCCACAACTGTTAATATTTGAGCTGGACCTTCTTTTACTTGATGGGATAAAGCAATCGGCATCGGCTTATCAAAAACGCCATTCTTAACATCTTGATTTAACTTGCCAAAAATACCAAATGGACTGTTTTTAACAATATTTCCTATGACTTCTTTATCAGGCGAGAAACGAGCTAGCTTTTCACCAGGATTCCCATTGCTTCCTTTTTCAATTGAGGTGACCGTTGAACGAACAATCTGTCCATCATCCACAACAATTGCCTTCTTCGTATCCATATCAGATATAACATGACCTAACGCACCATACTTTCTTGATTCTGGATGGTAAAAAGTCATCGTTCCAATTCCTGCTGCCGAATCTCTAATATATAAGCCAAGTTTATATGAACCCTCCGCCTTATCTTTCATCGGAGTTAATTCAGTTGATATTTTTTCATTTTCACGATTAAGCATTATTTTTAGAGGTGTGCTTGTATTTCCTGCTTCTTGAACAAAGGGAGCAACATCCGACATTTTTTCAATCTTTTTCCCATTTATTTCAGTTATGATGTCCCCTATTTTGATTCCCGCTATCTCTCCAGGGGATGCTTTACCATCTAAAGTGTCAATCTGATGGTGGCCAACAACAAGTACGCCAATCGTATTTAATTTTACACCGATTGATTGACCGCCAGGAATAACTTTAAAATCTTTCAATACATTTACATCAACCTTTTTGATCGGAAAACCTGCTAGCTCTAAAAACATTTCATTTTCTCCATGCTTATTTCCTTCCAGGGAGACTGAATGTATGTCTTCTTTAAGAGCAATGCTTTCACTCATTGAAGACAGCTCTGCAGACACCAATTTGGCCTTTGTCATTTCAAAATGCTGACCTTCAAAAAGAGTAATCGTATTTGGTATATGCAAATATTCTTGAAAGGGTTTTGAGAAACCAATTGCAATTAATGAAACAAGGAGAATTCCACCAATTATTTTTCTAAAAACATTTAATGTCAAATTTTTCACTCTCCTCGCTTCTAATCCACAACGTCAAATGGCTACATCTTTAATTTTGCCTGCAAGGCGAGCATTTATAACTGGTATAGAGAGAAAAAAGCTATCCTCCTTTGGATAGCTTTTCAATGTATCTTTAATTGCTCTGCAAGTTGAAGAAGCTCCTTTGCATGTTCCTTCGTTAATTCAGTAATTTCGACACCAGAAATCATCCGGCCAATTTCTTTAATCTTTTCGGATTCATTTAGTGATTTAACCGTTGTTTTTGTTCGTCCATCAATGATATTCTTTGCAATATATAAATGTGTGTCAGCCATTGCTGCCACTTGAGGCAAATGAGAAATACATAAAACTTGGGAATTAACAGCCACTTTATGAATCTTTTCTGCAATTGCCTGGGCAACCCGGCCACTTACTCCCGTGTCAACTTCATCAAATATGATGGAGGTTACGCCTTGATGCTTAGAAAGAATACTCTTTAACGCAAGCATAATTCTAGAAAGCTCTCCTCCTGAGGCAATTTTAGAAAGGGGCTTTAATGGTTCCCCTGGATTTGTAGAAATATAAAATTCACCTTTATCCATTCCATTCCTCATGAAGCTTTCTGTATTTTTGATAAATTGAACCTCAAATACAGTTTTCTCCATATAGAGCTCTTTTAATTCTTTGTGAATAAATTCTGTTAAATTTTGTGCGGAAATTTTCCGAAGTGCACTTAATTCTTCTGCTTCGATTAAAAGGTCCTTCTTTAGAGAAGCAATTTCCTTTTCTAGTTGGTCAATATGCGTTTCCTTATTTAACAATGTTTCTATTTCTTCCTCAATTTTCGAAGCATATTCCAAGACTTCTTCTACAGTTTTGCCATATTTCCGCTTCAATTGATTGATTTCATTCAATCTATCTTCGATTTCGGCTAATCTAACTGGATCATATTCAAGAAAATCCATTTCATTACGAATCGTGCGTGCTGCGTCTTCCAGCTGATAGAAGCTATTAGAAACAGACTCGGCTAATTCCTTATATGCAGGATCAAGCTCTGCCGCATTTTGAATATGCCCCATCACTAGCCCAATCCAATCCAGCCCTTTATATTCTCCTTGTAATCCATTGTAACCTGATTGCAAGGAATCATATACCCGTTCAAAGTTACTAAGCTTCCGTTTTTCTTCTAGCATCTCCTCATCTTCATTTAACTTCAAGTCAGCTGAGCGAATTTCATCAAGCTGAAATTGAATCAAATCAAGTCGATGTGCCATTTGCTGGTCATTTTCGCTTAGATTCTTTAATTGTTTTACCTTTTGCTCGTAAGTATGGTACACTTGCTGGTATTCTTTAAGAGCCGAAGTAATCTTTTCGCCTCCAAATTGATCAAGAAGAGAAAGGTGCATCGTTTCATCCATGAGCTCTTGATGCTCATGCTGTCCATGTATATCAATAAGTGTACTGCCAATTTCCCTTAAAGTTGAAATTGTAACAAGCTTTCCGTTTATTCGACAAACACTTTTTCCATTGCTAGAAATATCTCTTCGTAAAATAGCCATTCCATCCTCAAGCTCAATGCCAAATTCATTTGCTTTTGCAAAGCATGGATGGTTTGGATCGTCTAGTTGAAATAATCCTTCAATTTCCGCCTTTTCGGATCCATGACGGACAAACTCAGCAGATCCTCTTCCACCTACAAGTAAATGTATAGCATCAATAATAATTGATTTTCCCGCTCCTGTTTCCCCGCTTAATACAGTTAAGCCCTTATCAAAGGAAATTGATAGGGCTTCAATAATTGCAAAATTTCTTATCGATAATTCAGTTATCATGAATCTTCTCACCCCATATCAAATACGCCCTGGCGGATTTGCGCCCAGATTTTTAACGAGCATGCTCAATAAGTTCCAAAAAATCTGAGTCATCTGCCGGAGTCTTTAACTTTATTCAGCTTGGTTTGACCGTGTAAAAATGGAATGCTTTTTTATATTCATTTCTTTTCTAAAAGCAAGACTTATGCTGATTAAAGTTATAGCATTTCAAGAAAGCGGTTTGAAATAGCTTCCGTATCCTCAGGTGTTCTACAAATAATTAAGATTGTATCATCCCCGCAAATCGTTCCTAATATCTCTTCCCAATCCAGATTATCAATTAATGCTCCAATGGCCATTGCATTTCCTGGCAAGGTCTTCATAACGAGAAGATGACCCGCAGTGTCAATTCGAACAAATGCATCCATAAGATTTCTTCTTAGCTTTTGTAATGGATTAAAACGTTGGTCAGCTGGGAGACTATATTTATACCGCCCATCAATTAAAGGTACTTTTACAAGATGAAGTTCTTTAATATCTCTTGAAACGGTTGCCTGTGTTACATTGTAACCAGCACTTTTTAACTCATCGACAAGATCATCCTGTGTCTCAATATCATTATTTGCAATAATCTCCCGAATTTTAATATGGCGTTGGCCTTTATTCATTATTTCACCTCAATTTATGTTTCTTTTCCATAAGACTTTACTCGTGAATTTAATAAATATTTTAAGGAAAAAACACTAAATCCTACCTATATGTTAGCTGATTTTCCCTATAATGTACAATTTTTCTTCAATTTCCGGGGGAATATTTACTGCAATCTAACATAAATATTTTTTGTTATTCTCCCCGAAAAAAAAAGAAATAAGCCACAGCCTATTCCTCTTGATTGGATTGTTTTGTTTTTAATTCTGAATGAGCTTCCTGTACGATATCCTTTGGCTTTGTTTGAAGCATGTTTTCCCCAATCGCCTTTTCTCCAGTCCAGGAAAGGTGGAGTAAAAATTCTATATTACCATCTCCTCCAGTTATTGGAGAGAACGATAGATCGCATACATTATATCCAAGACCAAGTGAGAATTCTATAATCATTTCAAGGACCTGTTCATGTACCTTCGAATCCCTGACAATTCCTTTTTTCCCTACTTGTTCACGGCCTGCTTCAAACTGAGGTTTTACAAGTGCAACCACATCACTATTCAATACGAGCAGCGTCTTTAGTACAGGAAGGATCAATTTTAATGAGATAAAGGATACATCGATGGATGCAAGATTCGGCATCCCTTCTGTCAGGTCTGCAGGTGTCACATAACGGAAATTCGTTCGTTCCATCACAATAACACGCTCATCCTGCCTTAACTTCCACGCTAGCTGGTTATAGCCAACATCTAAAGCATAGGACATTTTTGCCCCATTCTGCAGTGCACAATCCGTAAAGCCACCTGTAGAGGCGCCAATATCTAAAAGAACTTTATCCTTCACATTTAAGTTAAATATTTTTAAAGCCTTTTCAAGCTTTAGACCGCCCCTGCTTACATAAGGTAAAACCTTCCCTTTTATTCTTAATGGAATATCACTATTTACTTTTTCTCCTGGCTTATCAAGGCGATTTTCATTACTGAATACAAGTCCGGCCATAATGGTTCTTTTTGCTTTTTCTCTTGTTTCTGCCAATCCTCTTTCAACTAATAAAACATCTAATCGTTCTTTCTTTATTTTCATGCTTAAGCCCTTTTTTGTTTTTTTCTTGCTAGAATGTTCATTCGCTTTACTACATCATCCGTGGTCATGCCGATTTCTTCTAAAAGTTTCTCTACACTTCCATGCTCAATAAACTGATCAGGAATTCCCATACAGTCAATTTCCATATGGTGGAATCCCTTTTCATGAGCATATTCTAGTATAGAGCTGCCGAATCCTCCTTGGAGAACCGCTTCTTCAATAGTTAAAATCGGCATATTTTCTTTAAATAGTTTTAAAAGCATTTCCTGATCTAACGGCTTAATGAATCTTGCGTTAATTACTTTAACTGAAACTCCGCGTTTTTCTAAAATGCCTGCCGCTTCCAAAGCCATCGGAATTGTTGTGCCAAACGTTAAAATAGCTGCATCCTGACCTTTTTTTAGTACCTCCCACGTTCCTATAGGGATTGGCTTTAGTGTCTCATCCATCGGTACTCCAAGTCCATTGCCTCGCGGAAATCTCATTGCTATTGGCCCTTCATCATATTGGACAGCTGTATAAACCATGTGCTGTCCTTCATTTTCATCCTTCGGCATCATTAGAACGATATTCGGAACATGCCTTAAAAAAGCAATATCAAATACACCTTGATGCGTTTCACCATCGGCACCTACAAGACCAGCACGATCAATCCCGATAAAAACATTTAAGTTTTGGCGGCAAATATCATGTACGACTTGGTCATATGCACGTTGAAGGAATGTTGAATATATCGCTAGAAATGGCTTCATTTTTTGTGTCGCAAGGCCTGCAGCTACTGTTGCCGCATGCTGTTCTGCAATTCCCACATCATACATTCTCTCTGGAAATTCATTGGCAAAGCCTTCAAGCTTGGATCCAACTGGCATGGCTGGGGTAATCGCAACAATTCGTTCATCTTTTCTTGCCAGTTTCCGAACCGTTTCACTCACTAGCTTACTCCACGCAGGTGGTGTATTCACTGGCTTAACAAAATCGCCTGTGTCCATTTTATATGGACCTGTCCCATGCCATGTTCCAACCGTATCATTTTCAGCTGGTTTGTAGCCTTTTCCTTTTTTTGTAATCACATGAAGAAGAACCGGTCCTTCTGTTTTCTTCGCATAACTTAGATTTTCGAATAAATTTTCGAAATCATGTCCATCAACTGGGCCTAAATACGTAAAGCCTAACTCTTCAAAAAACACACCGGAGACAAACAGATATTTAAGGCTGTCCTTTACTCTCTCAGCAGTTGCAGCAAGCTTACCTCCAACTGCCGGGATCTTCTTAAGAAGATATTCGAGCTCATCCTTTGCCCACTGATATTTCCCAGCCGTGCGAAGTTTGCCGAGAACATTGTGTAAAGCTCCAACATTCGGTGCAATAGACATTTCATTATCATTTAGAATCACAATCATATTCTTCTTTTCATGACCAATATGGTTTAATGCTTCTAAAGCCATCCCACCTGTTAATGCACCATCCCCAATGACTGGTACAACATAGGAACTCTCTTTTTTCAAATCTCTCGCAATAGCCATTCCCATTGCAGCTGATAAGGAAGTGGAGCTATGCCCTGTCTCCCACACATCATGTTCACTTTCAGCCATTTTTGGAAACCCGCATAAACCTTTATACTGTCTTAAAGTATCAAATTGATCTGCACGGCCCGTTAAAATTTTGTGCACATACGATTGGTGACCAACATCCCAAATAATTTTATCCTTAGGGCTGTCAAAACATTTATGCAGGGCAATTGTTAGCTCAACAACACCTAAGTTAGGTCCTATATGGCCGCCAGTGCTTGATAACCTTTCAATCAGGAATTGTCGTATATCCTGACTCAATGTTTGTAATTCTTTATTTGAGAGTTTCTTTAAAAAAGAAGGGTCCTTAATTTTCATAAGATCCATTCAACGGATCACTCACTTTCATTAGTTCATAGAAATGCGGAGGCGCCTTCGGAACAATCAAACTACAGATTGTTCCTGCGACGATTATTCTAAGGAGCTTTCCTTAGTGGTCACCCCTGACAAGCACAAGACGAGCCTCTCGGAAAGGCGTTCTTTCCTTTCTGGGAGGATTGGCTTGTGCTTGTCAGGGGGTAGGCGCAGAAGCTAGACAATTTTCTAATTCAAAAGTTTTTTATAGTGTATATTATAACAGTATGAAATAAATCCACAAGAAAAAGCAAAATTGCTTGTTCTTGTGGAAATACTTCAGTTATTTATTAGTGATCTCTTGTCTCAATCAAATTTGTAATTGCCTCAAGCCATTCGACATTTAATCCTATTGTCTTTAATTGGTGTTTTGCTAATTCAATATGTTGATGCAGGGCATCCTTCGCCCCATCTAGAGATAAAAGGGATGGATAGGTTACTTTATGATTGATCTCGTCACTTCCTACGCGTTTGCCAATTATCTCTTCGACTCCTTCCAAATCAAGAATATCATCTCGAATTTGAAAAGCAAGACCAAGATGATAAGCAAATTTTGCAAGAATTTTGATTTGCTCTTCTGTTGCTCCAGCTAAAATAGCTCCGGAAACAACGCTGCATTCAAGGAGTTTGCCAGTTTTATGAATATGAATATACTCTAAATCACTTAACGATAAATCTTTCTCTTCTCCGCTTATATCCGCAACTTGGCCGCCTACCATTCCTTCTGCGCCAGATGCTTTAGTTAGCTCCTTGATTAAAGCAAGCTTTGTCGACGCATCTGCAAAATCATCAGGCGTTTCCGCAAGCAGCTGAAAACTGTATGTTAAAAGAGCATCTCCTGCCAGAATAGCAAAGGCATCCCCGAAAACTTTATGATTTGTCGGCTTTCCCCTTCTTAAATCATCATTATCCATACTCGGCAGATCATCATGAATAAGGGAGTACGTATGAATCATTTCGATTGCTGCAGCCGCTTGTAATCCTTTTCTTGTGTCCTCCCCAAAAGCAGATAATGTTGCAAAAAGCAGCAATGGCCTAATCCGCTTACCGCCTGCCTCCAAAGAATAAAGCATTGATTCCTTAATAACTGGAGGGGCAGTTAATTGATTCACACGATCCCTTAATTCCTTTTCAAGTAACAGTTTGTGTGTGCTTGCAAATGTTGAAAACGATTCTTGTGACAAAATTACTCCTCCTCAGTTATGACGAAATTTTCTTTTCGTCCGTCCTCTGTCAAAATTTCTGTTAGCTGAGACTCCACATTTTTCAATTTATCATGGCACAGCTTTGATAATTCCATTCCTTTTTTGTAAATATTAATAGCTTCTTCTAAAGGTACATCTCCTTCCTCCAGTTTATCAACAATTTCTTCTAAATGTTTCATCGCTTCTTCAAAAGTAAGTTTTTGTTCTGCAGACATCCTTCTCACTCCTCAATATCTGTTACTAAACAATGAATAGCACCATCCGATACCTTTACCTTTATTTGCTCATTCCGCTTCACTTGATTGACTGTTTTAATCAATTTTCCCTCATCAGAATAAACAAGACTATACCCTCTATCCATAATTTTCAATGGGCTTAGCGCTTCCAATGTTGTAAGCATGTGGGAAAAGTCTTTTTCTTTCAATGCAAAAATTGTTGCTATCGCTCGATTTAATGATTTCTGCACCTTTTCCTGATGCAGCTTGGCTTCATCGATTCTTTCATTTGGATGGCTTCGCTTCAATCTTTTTTGCAGGTTTATCCACTCTTCAGCTTTCAATTCAAAAAGCTTTTTTGAACCTCTCTGGAGCTGCTCTGTCCATTTGTCGACCTGCTCAAGCTTTTGTTCATATAATTTATGAGGATAGCGGAATGCATAAGATTTTTGAATTCTTGCAAGCCTTTCATTTTGTAGATTTAATTGCTCTTTTAATGCTCGAATCATCCGAGACTGTCTATTAAAAATCCGTTCCGATAAATCTTCAATATGCGGCACTGCCATTTCTGCTGCTCCAGTCGGTGTAGGCGCTCTTAAATCAGCTACAAAATCTGCAATTGTAAAATCTGTTTCATGACCAACCGCAGAAATAATCGGAATACGAGAATGAAAAATAGATTTTGCTACTATTTCTTCGTTAAAGGCCCATAATTCTTCAATAGATCCGCCTCCGCGTCCAATAATCAGGACATCTGCTTCCTCACGGCTATTAGCCATTTGAATGGCTTTCACAATGGAAGGAGCTGCTTGTCCACCTTGAACGAGAGCAGGAAAAATAAGAATGTTCGCTACAGGATAACGCCTTTTAATCGTTGTAATAATATCACGGATGGCAGCCCCCGTCGGTGAAGTGACCACTCCGACAGTTTTCGGAAACTTTGGGATTGGTTTTTTAGATTCTGCCGAGAACAAGCCTTCCTTTTCCAATTTTTCCTTTAGCTGTTCATAAGCTAAATATAAATCCCCGATTCCGTCTGGCTGCATTTCCTTAATGTAAATTTGATATTGACCGCTCGGTTCATAAACAGTTAGGTCCCCTCTTATTAGCACCTTCATTCCGTTTTCAGGAGAAAACTTCATCATATGGTTATATCTCGAGAACATAACAGCAAGAACCCGAGCTTTTTCATCCTTTAAGGTAAAATACATATGTCCGCTCGAATGCTGTTTAAAATTTGATATTTCTCCCTTTACCATGACATCCTGTAAATGTGGGTCTGCATCGAATTTTCTTTTTATGTATTTCGTTAGAGCATTGACTGTTAAATATCGCTTATCATTCATAAAATAGTCAGTCTCCTTAAAATTAGAAAAGCGTAAGCGCCTTGGTAATCGCCGAAGTTTGATAGGCGATAGGCGTTGTAGCTAGACAATTCTTAAAATCCAAAATTAAAATCTTTCTCTTCTTAGAATAATACGACAATAAAACTGCCCTTTCATGATAGATTTAGTTATTCCAGCCGTCACATATAAACGGATTGGAAAGGTGTCTAATGAAAAGGCAGAGTGATTATTTTTATTTAATTTTTACACTGTAGTCGCTTTGTTCTTAATGGCTTTCGCTGCTTTTAAGGTATTGAACATGAGCATTGTAATGGTCATTGGGCCTACGCCTCCAGGAACTGGAGTAATATAGCTTGCAATTTCCTTCACATTGCTAAAGTCCACATCGCCACAGAGCTTGCCTTCACTATTTCTATTCATGCCGACATCGATGACAATTGCTCCTTCTTTCACATGGTCCTTCGTAATTATATTAACCTTGCCAACAGCTGCAACAAGAATATCTGCCTGCGTTGTAAAAGCTTTCAAGTCAGGTGTTTTGGAATGGCAATAAGTAACGGTAGCATTCTTATTTAAAAATAGCTGTCCAGCTGGTTTCCCAACAATATTACTGCGCCCAACAACAACTACGTGTTTCCCGGCAATATCAGCACCTATGTAATCTAACATTTCCATAACCCCATAAGGTGTACATGGTAAGAAAGAATCCTGACCTGTCATCATCCGGCCGACATTTACAGGGTGAAATCCATCCACATCTTTTTCAGGTGAAATCGCTTCAATTACCTTTTTTTCATTAATATGGTCTGGCAATGGCATTTGTACAAGAATGCCATGAATGCTCGAATCTTCATTTAATTCAGCTACTTGATTTAATAAGGCTTCTTCACTTACTGATTCAGGAAGTTCAATTAACACAGAATGCATGCCAAGCTCACGACATGTTCTTTCTTTGTTGGTTACATAAGTTTTAGAGGCTGGATTATTTCCAACTAAGATAACAGCAAGACCAGGAACGATACCGTCCTTTTTTAGTTTCTCAACCTCTTCAGCAATTAAGGTTTTCTTTTGTCTAGCAATTTCTTTTCCATCAATTAAACTTTTCCCCATTTAAGCTTCCTCCTAATGTAATGTGAGTAAACCGCTGGTTGAATGAATCACAGTTGCTGTTTAATCTTTGATAGAACACCGTTTATAAACTTACTTGATTGATCGTCACCATACATTTTTGCAATTTCTATGGCTTCATCAATTGCAACATTTGGCGGAATCTCTTCACTGCCAAACTGTAACTCATAAACGGATAATCTTAATAGATTTCGATCTACGGTTGCCAATCTTTCCAGTGTCCAATTTGAAAGGTGCTTCTTAATTGATTGATCAATATGGTCTTTATTCTCTAATACACCATGTACTAATTTGCTTAAATATTTATCATTTGGCGCACCTTCCAGTACATGTTCAATGGCTGAACCTGGTTCTACCTGACTCATATCAATTTGAAATAATGCTTGTAATGCCTTTTCTCTGGCTGTTCTTCTTTTCATCTATTCCATAACTCCTTTTACAGGGAAAATTTCTGCTATAATCGTTCAAAAAATACATTAGTAATCATAGCATAAGTATATCGAATACGCATCTTCTTATACCATCATCATTCCCCTTGTAAAAACGGTTATAAACCGTCATTCATTACTTTAGCAAGAAATATTTAGTAATTAAACGTCTTAGATCACAGTATAAAAAGTTTTTTTGTAACGTAAAAAAGCCAAAGACAAAATGAACGTCTTTGGCCTCACTCTTTACATTTCCTGATCTACTTCCACTTCATGCTTTTGGTTTTCAAATGTAATACCGACTACATGAATATTTACTTCTTGTGCTTCTAGCGCTGTCATATTCAGAAGAGCCTGGCGGATATTATCTTGAATTTTTTGCGCTACATTCGGAATGGATATACCGAACGTCATTGAGCAATAAACATCCACTTTAATTCCCTCATCAGATAACTCAACCTTAACGCCTTTACCATGGTTTTTCTTTCCTAAACGTTCAACAACACCTGAAGCAAAGTTCCCGCGCATTTGGGCAACCCCCTCGACCTCTGATGCCGCGATACCAGCTATCACTTCTATCACTTCAGGAGCAATTTCAACTTTACCAAGACCAGCGTTTTCTTTATTCATCTCTAAAATATTTTCGCTCATCCTTGCACCTCCATTTTAATCTTTTTTATCCATTACATTATATATTTCTAAAAACTTTGTATTAAAATTTCCATCTATAAACTGTTCATGGCTTAAAAGCTTTAAATGGAACGGAATTGTCGTATGGATACCCTCTACAACAAATTCACTTAATGCTCTTTTCATCCGAGCAATAGCTTCATCCCTTGTATGTCCATAAGTGATTACCTTTGCAATCATGGAATCGTAGTAAGGCGGAATCACATACCCTGGGTACGCAGCAGAATCAACTCGAACACCATAACCGCCAGGAGGGAGATACATGGTAATTTTCCCTGCAGATGGCATAAAGTTCTTTTCTGGATTTTCAGCATTGATACGGCATTCAATCGACCAGCCACTAAAAGTTACATCCTGCTGGCTAAATTCCAGCTTCTCACCTGATGCCACTTTAATCTGCTCTTTAATTAAATCCACACCCGTTACCATTTCTGTTACTGGGTGTTCAACCTGAATCCGTGTATTCATTTCCATGAAATAAAAGTTGCGTCCATGGTAATCATAGATAAATTCTATCGTTCCTGCCCCAGTATAATCAACTGCTTGTGCTGCCTTTACAGCTGCATTACCCATTTTATTACGCGTTTCCTCATCCAATGCAGGTGAAGGAGTTTCTTCAAGCAGTTTTTGCAGACGTCTTTGAATAGAGCAGTCTCTTTCCCCTAGGTGAACAACGTTTCCAAACGAATCTGCAAGCACTTGTATTTCAACATGGCGGAAATCTTCAATATATTTTTCTATATAAACACCTGGGTTTCCAAATGCAGTTAAGGCTTCTTGCTGGGTAATCGTAATCCCTTTTACAAGCTCTGCCTCGTTACGTGCGACACGAAT
Source organism: Cytobacillus solani (assembly GCF_006704205.1). Classification (NCBI taxonomy): domain Bacteria; kingdom Bacillati; phylum Bacillota; class Bacilli; order Caryophanales; family Bacillaceae; genus Cytobacillus; species Cytobacillus solani. Next base: position 3,476,027 of record NZ_CP041305.1, on the reverse strand, counting down.
TCCTTTTCCGCCGCCGCCAGCCGTAGCTTTAATAATCACCGGATATTCAATTTTATTAGCCAGTTCAATGGCTTCTTCTACATCTTTAATTATCCCATTTGAACCAGGAACAATCGGAACGCCAGCTTCCTTCATTGTCTCTCTTGCGATATCCTTCGTTCCCATCTTCGTAATTGCCTCTGGAGTAGGACCGACAAAAATAATATTACATTCTCGGCAAAGGTCTGCAAAATCGGCATTCTCTGCTAAAAATCCATATCCCGGATGAATCGCATCACAACCCGTTAGCTTAGCGACGCTAATAATATTCGTGAAATTTAAATAACTATCCTTTGATGCTGTCGGACCAATGCAATAGGCTTCATCTGCAAGCTGAACATGAAGCGATTCCTTATCAGCTTCAGAATATACTGCAACAGATTCAATGCCCATTTCGCGGCAAGCGCGAATAATACGAACAGCAATTTCTCCTCTATTTGCAATTAACAGTTTTTTAATCATCCTGTTACCGCTCCTTACTCAGGCTTTACTAAAAATAATGGCTGACCGTATTCAACTAATTGTCCATCACTAACTAATATTTCAACAATTTCTCCATTAATTTCAGCTTCAATTTCATTAAACAGCTTCATTGCTTCTACGATGCAAACAATTGAATCTTTTGATACTTTCGATCCTGTTTTTACATAGCTTTCAGCATCTGGTGAGGATGATTGATAGAACGTTCCTACCATTGGCGAAACAATTTTATGTAGATTTTCAGTTTCTTTAACTGCTTCAGTAACAGCTGGTTCTACAACTGTCTCTTGTTTAACCGGAGCTTTTACAGCTTCTTTAGGTGTTTGAACTTCTTCAATAACCGTTTTAGCCGGCTGAACAACAACAGCCTCTGCTGTTTTCTTCTTCATCTTAATTTTCGATCCATCATGCTCATATACAAACTCATCAATATTCGACTGATCAACAAGTTTAATCAGTTCACGAATTTCCTGAACTTTTAACATTTTTGGCACCCCTTATTATCAATTCGTTTATTCCTAAAAAAACATTAGAAAATAATACGATGAAAAAATTATGACTAGCTACTAATATCATACGATAAGATCTTATTAAAATTCAATACGGGATTATCAACTATGCATAATATTTTCATTTTCCTTCTTTCAACCTTATCATTTGAAACCTTCACTTTAAAGATGCATTTCTCTGTTTTTGAAAACTTTGTGACTATTTACAGAGGAAATTTGAATAAATATAGCGAAATAATCATTCAAATGGACTAGAAGTGAGAGGGAGAGTGGAAATGAAGACGATTGAAGAGATTAAAAAGGAAGACTTAATAAGGAAAAACTCCCTAGTTGTGAAAGCTGCCTTTGTATGTGTCATCCTAGCAGCCCTTGTGGATATAGTAATGAAAAAAGAAATTGCCGTTATTTTATCCATTATAATTACTGGTGGTGTAGGGGTTGGCATTGTCGCTATCATCCACTATTTAAAGAGAGCAATGAAAGTCATTCCCTATTTATCCATTTTTTTAGTAGCTGGTGTTATGTTTATCATTATGGAAAATAGTGTTTCTCCAACTGCTTATTTTCTCATCTTTTTCATTCTTGCCCTTGCAGCTATTTATATGGAACGATGTTTATTATGGCTCGCTTCAGCTATCGGTTTAGTTGTAATAACTGTATTTACGGTTATGCACCACGATCAGCTTCCACTAGAAGGAAAAAATTATGTGACCGTGTATTTACTCTTTATACTAATAACAATTCTGCTAACTTTTCAGCTCGCACTAGCAAAAAAATTATCGAAGAATATTGTTTCAGCCCAAAAAGAAACGCAATTATTATTGGAGAATAACATCACAATGAAGGAAACCGTTGCTAACAGTACCACTAGTATTTCTTCTCTTATAGAAGATGTCAAACGGCTTAGTAAAGAAAATTACCAATCTGCAATTGAAATGAATGATACAATTACAGAAATCTCAGCAGGCATACAAACGCAAACAGATACGATTATTGATATTACGCACGCGCTTAACGAAGCGAATCAACTTGCTGAAAATACAGCCCATCTCGTCGATAAACTTCATAAAGATGCGATTGACGCTGAACAAACAACCTATGAAGGAGATTCTTTAGTAACGAATCTTCGTGAGGATATTTCTTTTTCTTTAGCTGAAATGAGTGTTGTAAATACCCAAATTTCCTCATTAGGAAGCCTTGTGAAAGAAACATCCCAATTTGCTTCAGCGATTCAGGATATCGCGAATCAAACAAATCTTCTCGCTTTAAATGCATCCATTGAGGCTGCTAGGACTGGTGCTAGCGGAAAGGGATTCGCTGTAGTAGCTGAAGAAGTAAGGAAGCTTGCAGATATTTCAAGAAAAACAGCTGCGCAAATCACTGAAAACTTACAAAATGTAATGATGGATACAGAACGCACAAAAAATACAATTTATACTACAGGAGAAAAATTAACGAATAATCTTTCCCTTGCCAATGAAACACAAGAGGTCTTTCAAAAGATCCAGAAAACCTTTTTCAATCTTAAAGATGATATTACACAATACGATTCACATACTAAACAAATTTACCATTCATCAAACCTAATTGGTGAATCCATTAGTGAATTTAGCTCGGTAATTGAACAAGCTAGTGCTTCCCTGCAAGAGATTGCATCAACAGTTGGCCTTCAAACAAATCATCATGAACAGTTATTTATTTCTGTATCCAATGCCCATGATTCAATAGAACAGCTGATCGAGTTACAAAAGAAATAGCGAGGGATCTCCCCTCGCTATTTTGTCTAAGCACAGCTTCCGAATTTGATATTATTCAGGCTGAAATTCCACTGTTACTAATTGCAGGTCACCAATTTCACTTTTTACCTGGCGAATAATTTCATTCGCTTCTGTGCGAGAAAGCTTTTCTGCTTTCACAGTCACTTGAACATTTTTCTCATCTGCACGAACAAGAACATCTTCATAATTCATCGCCTTAATAAGCGTTTCAAGAATGTATTCCTTTTCTGCTAATTCATCAAGCTTATCAATTTGGTCCTTTGCTCCGCTAATTTCTTCTGCAGGTAGATCTGTAGTAGCCATCACTTCAGTCAATTCTTCAACTTGTTTGTTGCGCTCGTCATTTAACTGTAGTCGTAATGCCTCGAACTTTTCATCGCCAGCAGCATTTGTAATGATATCACTATCAGCATCAGTAGAGTCCGTATTTACCGCTTCTTCATTTTTTTGTTCTGCATTTTCTTCCGTATCTGCTAAATCATTTCCTCTTTGTTCAGGTGAAGTAATATAGTACACAGACAATACGACAACAAGGCTTAGCATTGTTAACAACCAGACTGTTTGTTTTTTCAATAACATTTATTATTCCCCCTTAGCTTTCGTTTTTTTCGGCATGACTGATATTCGATGACTTGGTACATCAAGACCCCTTGATACCGCCTCAATGATCCAGCTTTTCACTTGAATATTTTCTGCTCCTTTTGCCACGATGGCCACACCTCTAATTTTTGGTTTTTTCGTTTCCAGAACAATTGGAACCTCTTTTTCTCCCTCTCTAATGATGACTAGCTGCTCTTCCTTCGATTGATCTTCTACCTTTCTCTTTCCACCTTCACGGTCTGTTTCATCCGTCGTTTGTGTCTTACTTGTTGTATTTTTCTCTAACACCTTTTGTTCGGTTGCATCCACGTTCACAAGAACTGTGGCACCCTCGACTCCTACAATGTCATCAAGAATTTCTTTTATTTGTGTTTCATATGCTCGCTCATAATCAGCAATGACACTATTGCCTTCTGGCTGCTCCTTGCCAAAGGTAGCAACATCCTCTTCATTCTTAGCTCCAGCTTGATTATTAAAAACTGGCAAGCTTGTATCTGCCGTTTTATCTTTAAAAAAGATATTACTGACTAGCATGATTGCAGCTCCAAAGAGAAGGACAAGCAGCAAATATTGATATTTGCCTGGCTTTTTATCTGACTGTTCATCCTTTGATAATAGCTTTTTTAAAAAATTTAAAGGTCCTTTATCCTTATCCATCCTTATTCATCTTCCCTCCTTCTACCGATACTTCGATCATGTTTTCATCCACACCCAATTTTTGTGCGATTAGTGAAGCAACTTTTTTTGTTTCATCATTTGCCTGATTTGAAGGAAGAGTTTCTTCAGTATTAATTTCTACCCTTTTTACCACTTCAACAGCTTCGGTTACTTCATCCATGTGTTTAAGATAGACTACAACCTTTTGCAAGTTTTCTGGGGAAGCACGCTGATCATATTCATCTGCTAAAAAATCTACATTCACAATTTCCAATCCGTACTGTTCCATCAACTCCTCTTCCGTATCCTTTTTTAATTGGACACGCATTTCTTCTAAAATATATGCATGTTGGAATGCTTGTATTTCTTTTTTCTGCATTTCGATGGAATTTTCTAAGTTTTTTTCTCCAGATGCTTCAATAGAAGGGATTGCTGCGAGCACTTCTTCAAAATCATTGGAGACTAACTTCAATATTGGCGTCAAAATAATCGCAATCAGAAGAAGTCCCGTAACCATTTTGATATATTTTTGCAAATTTGAATTTGGAAGGAGCATATCAATAACAGTTGCCAAGAGCACAAATAAGATGATATTCGTTATCCATTCTTTAATAAAATCCATTTAGCTCACCTCCTACCTGACCATCATCGTCAAGTTTCCGGCTGCGATAATAACTGTAATGCTTAAAAAAAACATTAGCGAGACAATAGCGAGAGCGGCAAAAACATAAATGACACTCTTGCTGATGATGTCCAAGCAGGTAATGATTGGCCCTCCGCCTAAGGGCTGCAAAATCGCAGCTGCAAATTTATATATGAAAGCAATCATTAATATTTTGATTGCTGGAAAGGCAGCAATGATGATTAAAATCGCTACACCTGCGATCCCTACTGTGTTTTTTAATAAGACAGAGGCACTAATCACCGTATCTGTAGCATCTGTAAACATTCGTCCTATGACCGGGATAAAGTTTCCGGTGATAAATTTTGCCGTCCGCAGCGTAATTCCGTCTGTTACAGCGGCAGATGCCCCTTGAACAGAGATAACGCCGAGAAAGACAGTTAGGAATGTTCCGAGAAGTCCTATGCTCCAATTTTTCAGCAAATTAGCAAGCTGGGTCACCTTGTAATTCTCTGATAATGTACTAACAATGCTAAGTAATGCAGATAGAAATAATAATGGGAGAACCACATATTGGATAAATAATCCACTCATATTCATTAAAAAGAGGATGACCGGATGAAAGAATGCAGCTGATACGATTCCGCCTGAGGAAGCAATTAATGCTAACAACAACGGAATAAGCGCCATAATGAAAGAAATCATCGTGTCAATTGCTTCCTGTGTATAGCTAATGGCAACATGGAAGCTATTTAATGCAATAATGATTAAAACCATAAAAACAATCGCATATGCCGCTTTACTGACTGTGCTCTTTTCAAAAGAGTTTTGCAGTGATTGCAGAAACATGCTGAATACAGTCAGAAGGATTAACGAACCCAGCAGTTTCCCATTGACAATAAACTCATGGAAAATGAACTTTATAAAACCCGAAACCCATTCCTGAAAGGAAAAGCTTTTTTCTCCTTTTAAAAATTCATATAGACTTCCTTTTTGACTCTCTGGTAAAAAACCGCCATATTCATTGCTGATTTTTTCCCAAAACCCTTTTAATTCGTCGATATTAAGTGAATCAAGTTGGGAGTCAACGATTGCCTGCGGGTTAATTACATCTAAATCTTCATTTACGTTAGTAGTATCTGGAGAGGCTTGTACACTTTGAATTAGTAAAAAAAACAGGAAAAGATTGAGAAACATCACTTTCAGCATCAAATGCTTCATTGTTACACCTCATTTTAGAAGGCTGTTTTTGAAAATTCTGGATTCAATAAAATTGGAATGGTAGGAGAGCTATGCAGCATCGTGAGGTGGGAACTACAGTTGGATTCGGTCTAGCCAGGAATCATTTGAATGATTGTTTCAATCATTACTGTCAAAATAGGAATGGCCATTGCAAGGATTAAAATTTTCCCTGCTAACTCGATCTTGGAAGCAATGGCTCCTTGACCCGCATCTTTTGTGATTTGGGCAGCAAATTCAGCAATATAGGCGATCCCAATTACTTTTAAGATTGTTTCAATATACATCATATTGATTTTTGCATTTACTGCTATTTGTTCAATCATGTGGATAATCGCATAAATTTGATCAACCAAAAAAAGGAAAATTGCACAGCCAACAAATACAATTAGTAAGAAGGCGAAATTTGGCTTTTGTTCTTTTACAATCAATGCAAGAAATGTAGCAACAAGTGCCACACCAACTATTTGGAGAATTTCAATGGCGAAGCCCTCCTTTAGCCTTGGAAAAGAAAGACAGACTTAATTTTTTGAAACAGATCATCAACAATGGAAGCAACCATAAATAAAATGTAGATAAAGCCAAACAATGTCACCCACTGGGCATATTCCTTCTTCCCCACTTGATCAAGGATTGTGTGTAAAAATGCAACAACAATCCCCACACCAGCAATTTTAAAAATAATATCGACCTCTAAGCCCATAAACTCTCCTCCGCCTCGTTCTACATTAATAAGATAATTAGTAAAAGCCCTGATAAGAAACCTAAGCTTTTAACCATTTTTTCGTATTTTGCCTGCTTATCATATGCATCTGCTTCTTCACGTTCTAAATGGGCCAAGGTAAGCATAATTTGCTTTTGCTGAGAAGTCCGATCATGCCTGCCTAATGTTTCCCCGAATTGTTTCATGATTTCAAATTCCCCTTGCTTTAGTGCAGTAATTTTCCATATTTCCTTTAAACTCTGCTCCCAGGCATCTTTCACTGTTGTTTCTGAATGAGTCAATCTTTTCGCAAAGGACTCAAAGAAGGACGACAGCGGTTTTGATAGCTGCGAAGCAAGCCTTCTTGCGGCCTCGTGCAGTGGGGTGTGGCCGTACATAATTTCCGCCTCTAAAGACTGGAGTGCTGATTTTAATTGCCGCAGCTGACGCGGCCGCTCATTTAGATGTCTGGCCGCCTCAAATCCAGCCCAAGTAGTAGCTATAATGATAAAAATAGCCCCTATGACTTTCACCATCTTACATCACTTCTCACTTCATTCAGGAGTTCTCGGCCTGTCCCATCTTTCATGCTCGTTATGCTTCCGGGCCCGCTTCTCCTGTTCAATTCAATGAAGCGCTGAAAAATACCCATCTCAAGAATAGGTCGAATGGTTGGCCGTTTTCTTATCTCTTCTAATGAGGTGCCGTGTGTTGTCATCATTAATTTGATTCCGGCATTTACCGCTTCCATAATGGCATCTGCATCTTCCTGCCTGCCAATTTCATCAACTATCAGTACGTCGGGGCTCATCGAGCGAATCATCATCATCATCCCTTCTACTTTCGGACAAGCATCAAGGACATCGATTCGAGGGCCAAATGTCATTTGCGGGATTCCATTTACACTTCCTGCAATTTCTGATCGTTCGTCAACGATCCCTACTTTATATGAATGGAAAAGCCCATTCTTATCCCCGCTAGATATGATTCTTGCAATATCACGCAAAAGCGTCGTTTTACCTGTTTGAGGTGGACCGATAATCATCGTATGAAGCCAGCTCTCATTATATAAATGAGGGACTAGCCTGTCGGCAATACCAATTTGTTCTCTGGCAATTCGGATATTAAAGGATGAAATGTCTCTTATCGCTTTTACCTTGCCAGATTCAAGAATAACCTTGCCTGCCAATCCCACACGATGTCCACCCTCAATTGTGATATAACCCCTCCGCAATTCTTCCTCAAGGGTATAGATGGAAAAGTGGCTAATTTTATTTAGCAGATGAACAGCATCATCCGGTTTTACAATATAGGGTAAAAACGTCGGAATTCCTTTCACAGTTAATTCAACGGGTCGATGAATTCGGACTCGTATCTCTTCTAACTCCAGCAATTGAGGAGGGGAAAAATGCTGCAATTGATCAGCTATCGTTTTCGGCAAAAAGGCTAGAATCGTTTCCAATGCACTAATCCTCCTAATCATAGTCTGATTTACTAGCAAACTTGTGCTTGTCGGGGGTGGGCACTAAGGAAATCTCCTTTGAGTAATCCCCGCAGGAACAATCGGCACTTTGATTGTTCCGAAGGCGCTTCCGCTTTTCTATTTGTCTAGCTGCTGCGCCTAGGGGCTCGAGGTCATAAGCCCATCCGCCATGAAGGTTAAAGAGCAACCTTCCTGTCGGCTCGTCTTATGCTTGTCGCCCCTGAACAAGGCGCTTTCGCTTTTCTATTTGTCTAGCTGCTGCGCCTAGGGGCTCGAGGTCATAAGCCCATCCGCCATGAAGGTTAAAGAGCAACCTTCCCGTCGGCTCGTCTTATGCTTGTCGCCCCTGAACAAGGCGCTTTCGCTTTTCTATTTGGACTAGCACTACTTAAAATGTATGCCTGCTTTAAAACAATATGACTTGATTTCTTCTGTTGCCCTAAATTCTATTAAAATTTTCGAATGTTGCCTTTCCTTTTATCGTACATATAAATAAAGCCAAAATAGTGAAGGGAAGTGCAGGAGAGAATGTACTACTATCCGCCATATAGAAATAATTACATGTCAAATAAAAGGATGAATATAATAAGTGTTTTTGGGGAAGGCAGAGTTTCAGTGCAGCCAAATATGGCTAAGGTGACATTAGGGGCATCTACTGAGGCTATGGATGTAACACAGGCTCAGAATAATAATTCAATAATCATAGCGAGGATTAAGGAGGCATTAAAGAAACTTGGAGTGCCGGAGCAACAGATTCAAACTGTCGACTATTCTATCTTTCCGCAATATGATTATAAGGATGGAGAACAAATTTTTAGAGGGTATAAAGTTCAACATCTTCTCCTTGTTACTATTGAACATATAGAAAATACCGGGATAGTCATTGATACAGCTGTCAGCAATGGTGCAAACATCGTCTCTGGAATACAATTTACTACAAAGGATGCTGACCAGTTCGTCCAACAGGCGCTATCCTTAGCAGTTGTAAATTCCTTCCAGAAAGCAGAAACAATTGCGGGGACTTTAGGTGTCAAATTAATAAAAACACCAATACAAGTGATAGAAAATATACATCAGCAAGGTGCCCCTATTCCCTTCCAGGCAACCGCCTTTGCAAAAAGCGAGGTTGCTACTCCAATTCAGCCAGGGACAATAGAATTTAAAAGTTATATCACTGCTGAATATATATATTCATGAAATAAAAAAAGCAATAACCCATTTGGTTATTGCTTTTCTCATTTGTTATGTATAGCCGCCTTTGCCGCCGATTTATACGGAGTTTCATACCTGCTCCAACAGGTGGGTGTCCGCAATTGCTTTCTCATTCGTCCTCATCAAATGGAGGCATGATGTTCCAGCAATGATATTGAACTCCCTCATTCTAAATAAAGGTTGAAACTTCATATACAAGCGAACAACGCAGCTTCTGTATTCCTATCTTAGCTTATATTAGCCAACTGTACAAGTGGAAATAAATAGAAGGAGAAATCTGATATTTATTATCATAATCTATTGGAAGTAGATAACAATACTATATATGGCTGAAATAAAGAAATGAAGGGAAAGTATTTATGACAAACGAAAATCGCGAAGAATTCTTAAAAAACCAAAGAGATTTAAAGTACAGATATCTTGGAGGAACACGTGATAATAGAACCGAAGCAATTTCTGATCCTACCTATAATAATCGAAGTGATACAGATATTTCCCCTGGGGCAGAAGGCCGGTCAACAATAAAAAAAGACAACTAAAAATCCCGAAAGGACTTCCTTTCGGGATTTTCATTTTCCATATTATGCACGTGAAACGTATGAAGCTTCTGTAGTATTAATAATTAATTTATCGCCTTGGTTGATAAAGAAAGGGACTTGAACAATTAGACCTGTTTCAAGTGTTGCTGGTTTAGTGCCGCCTGAAGCAGTATCACCTTTAATGCCGGGTTCTGTTTCAGTTACTTCTAATTCAACCGTATTTGGGAGTTCGACCCCAAGTGTTTCACTTTGATACAACATGATTTGAACTTCCATATTTTCTTTTAGAAACTTTAGTTCATATTCAATAGATGCTGCTGGCAGTTCAATTTGTTCATAAGATTCGTTATCCATGAAAACATGCTGATCTCCATTTGCATATAAATATTGCATTCTGCGATTGTCAATTTGTGCTTTTGCAACTTTTTCACCTGCACGGAAAGTCTTTTCCTGAATAGCACCGTTACGCAAATTACGCAATTTTGAACGGACAAATGCCGCTCCTTTTCCCGGCTTAACATGTTGGAAATCCATTACACGCCAAATCCCGTTATCAACTTCAATTGTTAAACCTGTACGAAAATCATTTACTGAAATCATGTAACTCCTCCTAATTGTCTAGCTTTTCGTGCCTAGTTTCAACGCCTCTGCTACTATAATTCACTAGCCCCAGACGCAAGCTATTAAAGAATAATTAAATCCTTTGTTGAATGTGTTAGCGTTTCATTATGGTCATTCGTAATCAAAGTATCATCTTCAATACGGACACCGCCTAATCCTGGTATGTAAATGCCAGGCTCTACCGTTACGACCATTCCAGGTTCAAGAATAATATCTGATTTAGAAGCAAGAGATGGTCCTTCATGAACTTCCAAGCCTATCCCATGGCCAGTAGAATGTCCGAAATATTCTCCGTACCCCTTTTCGGTAATATAATCACGTGTTAAAGCATCTGCTTCTTTTCCGCTCATCCCTGGCTTAATGCCATCCATTCCGCGCATTTGTGCTTGTAATACAATGTCATATATTTCCTTAAGCTTTTTATCAGGTTCACCGACTGCTACTGTTCGTGTAATATCAGAGACATACCCTTTATAATAAGCACCATAGTCGAGAGTTACCATATCCCCTTTTTCAATTACCTTATCACTTGCCACACCGTGTGGAAGGGCACCACGATAGCCTGAAGCGACAATTGTATCAAAGGATGATGAGGCAGCACCCGCTTTTCTCATAAAGAACTCTAACTCATTGGAAACTTCCATCTCAGTTAATCCTGGGCGGATGTATTCAACCATATGTTTAAAGGCAGCATCCGCAATGTCTGCCGCTACCTTTAATATCTTAATCTCTGCATCCGTCTTAATCAAGCGTAATTTTTCAATTTCGCCAGAAACAGGGACTAATTCCGACTGAACGGCCTTTTCATATGTTTTAAAAGCAGAAAAAGTTAAATAATCTTGTTCAAAGCCGAGCTTTTTTATTCCTAATTTCTTCACTTGTACTGCTACTTCATCTGGAATAGAGCCTGCATGTTTAACAATTTCATACCCTGCACATTGAGCAGTAGCTTGTTCAATATAGCGAAAATCTGTAATAAATTGAGCATGCTCCCCGCTGATAAGCACTACCCCTGAAGAACCAGTAAAATTTGTCATATAACGGCGATTATATGTACTTGTAATGAGCATGCCGTCTATTCCTAGTTTTTCAAAGCTTGAGCGTAATCTTTGTAATTTTTCCATTTTTATTCTCTCCCCTTTATTCTTTCTAGAAAAGCATGGAAGGCTAATTCATATCCAATCATGCCTAAGCCTACAATTTGTCCAGCCACAACTGGGGCAATGACCGAGGTATGACGGAAGGACTCACGGGAATGGACGTTTGAAATATGTACCTCAATCACAGAAACCTGTATCCCTGCAATTGCATCTCTTATTGCATAGCTATAATGCGTGAAGGCACCTGGGTTAAAAATAATTCCATTCACACCGATATCATTTGCTTCATGAAGCTTATCAATGATCTCCCCTTCATGATTGGATTGAAAACAGACTACTTCTGTGTCATTAGATTCGCCTAAAGCCACAATTTTCTCTTCCAGCTGCTTTAACGTTGTAGAACCATATATACCTGGTTCACGTCTCCCCAATAAATTAAGATTGGGACCATTCAATAATAATATTTTATTCATTTACGCACTCCCGTGGAAAAGATTGATTTACAAGAATATTTTATCATAAATGATTTCTTTTCCACTACTTTAAGAATGCTTCTTTAATAGGATAGGATCAAACAGGGGATATAACTGCTTTTTAAGTTCTCTCAATTAGAATCCTGCTGTGCGTCTTTTTCCATTCTTTCTTTATATTTGATTTCGCTCTCTTCATATGAAATGGAATATCCTACAAATACACCATATAAAATATAAAAACAAACAGAAGTAAAAATGGTATTTCTCTCAAGTTCATTAAAAGGGTCAATACCTGGAAATATTGGATTGAGGATAAAAAAAACAACGATAAATAAACCGATGCCATAACCTGCCCCTATCCAGATACTCGGGAACCTGCGTAAGAAAATATAATAGATAAAAGCTGGAACAATGGATATTCCACCAATCATTACAATACTAATAACCGTTCCAAGCCAGCCCTCTTTCCAGTCCCCAATTGTCCATGGCTCCAATATAACATTGGGTCTAATACCTGTTAAATTAAATACGTAGGCTAAATAGCCAAGACCACTCCACAATATTCCACCAATTAATCCAGTTACTATTACCAAGGTAATAAAGGACATTGGTTTTTCACGTTGATTTTGTTCCAGTTGCTTTTCTACTGCCATTTTTACCACCTCCATTTCTTATTATGTCCTTTCCGGTTTATTCCCTTGCATGAAAAAGAATTTAGATAAACACCCTAAAGGAAATTAAGCCTCCTTCCTAGAGGTTTTTTCATATTTTCTGTAGAATAGAGATAGGTACAGACAGCTTTTTACGAGTTAATAACAAAAAATATCGAATAATTTCTAGGTAGATCAAGTTTAAAAGATAGAAAATATGCTCATCATGCTCATAGGGAGGTGGCTTTCTTGAAAAATCGGATTTCAGTATTCGTAGTCCTCGGCCTTATCTTACTTGCTGTCGTGGGAATGACTGCTAATTTGTTCTCAAATCCTACCGGTTTTTTGCTAAGGATTGCTGTCATTTTATTAGTTGGTGCTGTAATTTACTATATTTTTCAGCGTTTTTATAAAGCTAGCCCAAGAAAACGTGAACAACAAGCCTTTATACGCGCAGCAAAAAAATCAAAAAAGCGTTTTCAGACGAATCACTTAGGGAAAGGACATACCCGTAAGACCAATTCCGGGAATTCCTTAACATCTCTTAAAAAGTCGAAAAAAAAGTCTTCCACACATTTAACCGTGATTCAAGGAAAAAAAGGCAAAAAGAAAGATCGGGCTTCCCTATAATAAGCTCGACCTTTTTTATTTTTGTCTAATACGTCCATTGTGAAAAGAACTGATTTGCACATTGCTCTCCTAACTGGACAAGTGCTTGTTTCTTCTCCTGAGTTAATTGAAATTCTGTTGTTAATGCCCCCTCCGTTGGAATAAAGATAATATTTTTCGCATGCTTTCTGGAAATATATCTCGAATCATGCGCATCCTTCATCGTTTCAAATAACGCTTCGTACATTTGGATCGCATTTTTGATTTTATTTTTCGGTCGGTCAACGGCATTATGACTTAGCTTTATTCCTAATACTGGACGTATTTTTTTCACATTGTCTTTATCAAATAGCCACATCGGAAAATTACTCAGTACTCCGCCATCAACAATAATACTTGCCTCCCCCCTTGTATGAAGCTTTACTGGTTCAAAAAAATACGGAAGGCTGCAGCTCATTCGGATAGCTTTAGCAATTGAAAATGACCCAGGATCAATGCCGTAATGAATTAAATCATCCGGCAGAACGACGAGACGGCCATTGGTTAAGTCAGAAGCAACGACTCTCAGTGCCTGCTGAGGAAGATCAGAAAACTTTCTTAACCCTCTGGCAGCCAGCTTTTCTTTAACCCATTTCTCCAGTTCATCTCCTTTGTACAATCCGAGTCGCCAATAAAGGAACACCCATTTCGTCACTGCTAAAGGGATATAGGTTTTTCTCGAATCAAGAAACTTCTCCAATTCAAGTTCATCCATTAATTGATAAATTTCTTCACTTGTATATTTTGCAGCAATTAAAGCTGCGACAATTGATCCTGCACTTGTCCCAGCTACTCTTTTGAAACGAAAGCCTCTTTTCTCAACCTCAGCATAGGCACCTATTAGTGCAAACCCTTTTATTCCCCCTCCTGAAAAAACACCGTCTATATACATGCAAGCCACTCCCGTCGATGTACTCACTTGATACATTTTTAATCAAGGACACACAAAAATAGTACGGTGGACATGATGTTTTTTATTTTGATACGCAAAAAAGAAGATGGACTAAGACTCCATCTTCTTTTTCTTTCGTTTTTATTCTACAATCCGCATTTTAGCTGAGCGTTGCAATTTGTACATGTGTTGCATCCGCCAATTTCCTCAACGCTTCCTTTGCGGCAGACTGGACATGTGTTCCCAACCTCTGAACCAATCGTTACATTTGTAGAACGAAGATCATTGATTGTATCAACAAGTACAACATGTTGTTTCGTTTTTTCTTTTTTATCATAGCTCGTATCATCGAAGCTGTTTTCCTCAGCTTTTAACGTTAAAACTTGCGAATCACGTGAACCGTCAACATACACAGTTCCGCCTTTTGCACCGCCGCGGTATAATCGCTCGTACACCTTTTCTACCTGTTCAACACTATATCCTTTCGGTGCATTAACCGTTTTACTGATAGAGCTGTCAATCCAGCGCTGAATAATGCACTGAACATCTGCATGCGCTTCTGGTGCTAAGTCCATAGCAGCAATAAACCATTCAGGCAGGTTATTCGGATCTGCATCCGGATTTGCATCTAAATATTCTTGAACAATATCTGCCTTCACTTCAATGAATTTGCCTAAACGGCCGCTTCTGAAGTAAGAGAAGGAGAAGTAAGGTTCAAGGCCTGTTGATACCCCAACCATCGTTCCTGTGGATCCTGTAGGAGCCACGGTTAAAAGATGGGAGTTGCGAATTCCGTTTTCGATAATTGATTGTTGAATATCTGCAGGCATTTTTTGCATAAATCCAGTTTCTGTAAAGGCTTTTCTTAAACGATTTGTCTCTTCTTCTGTTTCCCCAGTTAAGAACGGGAAGCTTCCTTTTTCCTTGGCAAGTTCAACAGAAGAACGGTAGGCAGTCGTCGCAATTGTTTCAAATACTTTATCAACAAGCTCATTGCCCTTTTCAGAACCATATTCTGTTTCACAATAGATTAATAAATCGTGCAGACCCATGACTCCTAAACCAACACGGCGTTCACCAAGAGCCTGTTTTTTATTTTCTGCAAGAAAATATGGAGTTGCATCTATTACGTTATCCTGCATCCGTACACCAACTTCAACTGTACGTTTTAGTTTCTCAAAGTTTACTGTTTTGTTCTCCTTATCTGCCATTTCTGCTAGGTTAACCGCAGCCAAATTGCAGACACTGTATGGTGCGAGAGGCTGTTCCCCACACGGGTTTGTTGCTACAACCTTCTGTCCATATGCTCTTGCATTTGTCATATCATTTGCATTATCGATAAAGAAAATGCCTGGTTCTGCTGAGTAAGTCGCACATATGTTGATTAAATTCCAAAGCTCTTTTGCTTGGATTTTGCGATAAACTCGGACTTTATGACCAAGCTTTTCCCATTCGCGGACATCCCCAAATTTATGCCATTCCTCATTGTAGATACGCATTTCATCTTGATCATAGCTCTCTACATCTGGGAATCGAAGTTCATATTCAGCATCATTCTCAACTGCATTCATGAATTCCTTCGTTAAGCAAACAGAAATATTCGCTCCAGTAAGGAATTCAGAATTATGAACAGAGTAATTTCCGCCAGTTGCTAATTTCTCTTCCGCATCATTAATAATTTTCTCATTAAAGCCGCCATGTCCTGGAATTTGTTTATAATTTACAATTCCTTGGTACATTGCTAGTTCTTGCTCAGTAAAAGGGGTATATTTTAATTTTTCTTTTGCATATTTTTTAATTGTTTCATCATTCGTCGTTTCAAGCAAGAATCGCAAAATTCTTGGATTTTGCATTTTTGAAATGATGAATTCAATAATATCAGGATGCCAATCACTAAGCATGATCATCTGGGCCCCCCTGCGGGAACCGCCTTGCTCAACAAGATGAGTCAATTTCGCAATATCATCTAACCATGAAACAGAGCCTGATGATTTTCCATTAACCCCTTTTGCCAGCGTGTTTCGTGGTCTTAAGGTGGAACCGTTCGTTCCGACTCCGCCTCCGCGGCTCATGATTTCCATCACCTGCTTACGGTGTTCAGAGATGCCTTCACGGGAATCTTGAACAAATGGCATAACATAGCAGTTAAAGTATGTTACGTCCGTATCTGCTCCCGCCCCATATAGAACACGGCCAGCAGGGATAAAGTTTAAGCTTGCAAGCTCTTGGTAGAATTTCTCAAACCATTCTTGTCTTTTCTCTTCTGTTTTCTCAACGGAAGCAAGACCTGTTGCATTACGTTTTGCAATTTGCTCATAAAAAAGCTCCAGCGGTTTTTCAATGACATCTAGGGATCGCTTGATGATTCCAGTTTGTGCTTCTTCTGGGTCATCAAGAACCCCGCGATAATCTTCTTCCACTAGAACAGATGCTGCTTTGTTTTCCCAATCAATATCTAGGATATAGCCAAGCCCTCGAGCAGGGAATTTTGGATCTTCTTTGATGGTAAGAACGACGAAGTCCCCATTAGTTAGAGTTATTTTTTCTGTATCTTTAAATGTATACCTATCCAACATGACTAAACGGGATACCCCTTTGTGGGTCATTTTCATATCAGAGGTGATAGGGTGTACTTGAGGAAATAGACGGATGTCTTCATTCAAGCGCTCAATGTTTAAACTCATTTTTTGTCCTAATGCAACAGACATTTTTACAACTCCTTCAAATAAAAATATTCAATTTTGATAGTAACTTCAAACCTATGTTAAATCTAGTTGATTTAATGAATAACCTAAAGTTACCATACTAGAACTCTAAAATCAACATATAGTACCTGAATTATTTTCGACACCACTACATATTGTGTTTGATTCACGTGAAGTTAAATTTGTCAAAATCAAAAAAAACTAGAATCGGGAGAAAATAAGAGAGATTCATAGGTTTATAACAAAATAAGACAAATTTCAATATTTTTTGCGGCTTGCACTTCTAATTAGATACTAATGTTTAAAAAACGAAAAAGCACAGGATCCTGTGCTTTCAATAAACTTACAATTCGTCTTTGTTTTTCGGGATAAAATCAAAAATCTCTTCTGATTCAAAGCTATCCACCAAACGATTTAACCATTCATAATAACTAAGTGCGGCCTTCATTTTCGTAATATCAATTTCTGCGGCAGTGCGCACTTCCTCATCTGCCTCTTCAGATTTTGCTAACCTTTCAAGCTCTAATATGGATTTAGTCATCGCAGCAATGTTCATTGAAATTCCTGCACGCCATTTAATGGAGAAGAAATCAATAAAGGTTTGGTACCAGTCCTCTTCTGCTTGATATAAATCTTTTCTTGTTCCCTTTTTCCACACCTTCTCTACCATTTTTAAATCCGTTAAGGTGCGGACTGAGGTGCTCATGCTTGTTTTGCTCATACCGAGCTCTTCCTTCATCTCGTCAAGCGTCATCGGATGATTTTGAAAATATAACATTCCATATAATCGCCCTATAGAATCGGTAATACCATATAAATTCATATTTTTCGCAATGGTTTCAATGACCCTTTCTCGAACACGTTCGAGCTGTTCTTTCCCATCCATGTAATTATTCACATCCATAAATGTAAAATTAACTGTTTCAATATTTCATTAGTTTACCCTCAAAAATGAAATAATCATTTATTAGACTACCACTATTTTTCAGAATGTAAAGATGGATATAGCATAGCATCTTGGAGGAAAAGATAGGAATTGTAAGGATTCACGTTATACAGTACGTTCAGTTTTTACTGTACAAAGTTTACAGCTGAATATGGCTATTTACCAGCTTTGCCCTATTTTTTTAAAACAAATACAATTAAATGGTCCTTATTGCGCGGCAAATATTACTGATTAGCTTAATTAGTAAAGGCTACTAGTCCAGAAGTTTCAATTGAACGAGGTGAAAGATTTGAAAGAACAACACGTGAAATTAAGTGTTAAAAACGTAACAAAGGTTTTTGGAAAAAATCCTAAAAAAGCACTGCAGCTTTTAAATGAAGGGAATTCAAAAACAGATATTTTAAAAAGAACCGGCTCCACAGTCGGTGTCAATCAAGCAACATTTAATGTCCATGCTGGTGAAATTTTTGTCATCATGGGTCTATCTGGTAGCGGAAAGTCCACATTAGTTCGTACATTAAATAGACTTATTGATCCTACAGTAGGAGAAGTTTTGATTGACGGAAAAGATATAACAAAAATGAAAAAAGAAGAGCTAAGGAATGTACGGCGCAAAAAAATCAGCATGGTATTTCAGAATTTTGCCTTACTCCCCCATCGCACCATCCTTGAAAATACAGAGTATGGACTGGAAATACAAGGAGTAGATAAGGAAGAAAGAAAGAAAAAGGCACTAAATGCTTTAAAGCTAGTAGGTCTAGAGGGCTATGAAAGCCAATTTCCTAAACAATTAAGCGGAGGAATGCAGCAGCGTGTCGGATTAGCTCGGGCACTGGCAAATGACACAGATATTTTATTAATGGACGAAGCATTCAGCGCATTGGATCCATTAATTAGAAAAGACATGCAGGATGAATTACTTGAGCTACAGTCCGCAATGGAAAAAACGATTATCTTTATTACACATGATTTAGATGAAGCACTTAGAATTGGTGACAAAATAGCCTTAATGAAGGATGGGGAAATTGTCCAAATTGGGTCACCTGAAGAAATCCTTATGAACCCATCTAATCAATATGTTGAGAGATTTGTAGAAGACGTTGATCTTTCAAAGGTATTAACTGCAAGCCATGTAATGAAAAGAGCGGAAACCGTTCAAATCGATAAAGGTCCAAGAGTTGCTTTGCAAATGATGAAGAAGCTTGGGATTTCAAGTATTTATGTGGTTGATAAAAAGCAAATCCTTCTCGGTGCCATAACAGCTGATGATGCAAAGACAGCTGCAGAGAACGGGCAAACACTACAGGCAATCATTAATCCGAATGTTCAAAAGGTAACAGGTGAAACATTGTTAACAGATTTATTTGACAAAGTGTCAACTGCAACCATCCCTGTTGCAGTCGTAGATGAAAACAATCGGCTCTATGGCATTCTTGTAAGAGGTGCGGTCATTGGTGGTCTCGCAGGAAATAATGAAGTCATTAATGTTTTAGAAAAAACAAAAGAAGAAGTGGCTGCTGATCAGTCAAGCAAAGGAGGGACTCATTAATGGAAGGCTTATTACCAAAACTCCCGCTTGCCGATTGGATTGATCGCTTTGTAGATTGGCTAACAGTTACCTTTGCAGTCGTATTTGATGCCATTACTGTCAGTTTAGAGGGGATTGTGGAAGGGCTTTTTGCCGCTTTAGCATTTATTCCATCGTATATTCTTATTATCCTTATTGGTTTATTAGCGTGGAAACTAGCAACAAAGGGCATCGCCCTATTTGCTGTTATTGGCCTGTTCTTAATAGATAATTTAGGTTATTGGGAAGGAATGCTTGAAACCCTTTCATTAGTTTTAACCGCTGTCTTAATAACAGTCGTTATTGGGATTCCAATGGGCATTTGGGCTTCTCAAAAGAATACAGTAAAACAAATCATTACACCCATCTTAGACTTTATGCAAACGATGCCTGCATTTGTCTATTTAATCCCAGCAATTTTCTTCTTTAGCATCGGGGTTGTACCAGGAGTAGTCGCTTCTGTTATTTTTGCCGTACCGCCAACGATACGGCTGACAATTCTAGGAATCCAGCAAGTACCTGCAGATATCATTGAAGCAACAGAGGCTTTTGGGTCTACTACTACTCAGCGTTTGCTCAAGGTACAGCTGCCGCTTGCTATGCCAACAATCATGGCAGGTATTAATCAAAGCATTATGCTTTCATTGTCGATGGTTGTGATTGCCTCCATGGTTGGGTCACCCGGTCTTGGGGCAGACGTATACCGTGCGGTCACTCAGATTCAAATCGGAAGAGGTTTTGAGGCTGGTCTTGCGATTGTGGTTATGGCCATTATCCTTGATCGGATTACCCAAAATATAGGCATTAAAAAACAAGGGGGAAAAATACAATGAAGAAAAAATGGTTGTCCTTTTTTATGGTACCTGCCTTAGCATTCAGTCTAGCAGCTTGTGGGTCTGATGACGCAAGCAGCGACAAAGAAAAATCGGATAATGGGGCTTCTAAAGCTTCAGTTGGAGAAAGCGTTGATTACAAAATCATCGGTATTGATCCGGGAGCTGGCTTAATGAAAGCAACAGCTAATGTCATTAAAGAATATGAGCTAGATGACTGGACATTAGTAGAAGGTTCAGGTGCAGCGATGACGGCAGCTTTAAAGAAAGCCTATGATAAAGAAGAACCAATCATTGTTACTGGATGGAGTCCACATTGGAAGTTTTCGAAATTTGATTTAAAATATTTAGAAGATCCTAAAGGGACTTATGGAGATGCAGAAAATATACATTCCATTGCACGTAATGGGCTTTCCGAGGATCATCCTTCCGCTTACAAGGTTTTGGATCAATTCCACTGGCCTGAGGAAGATATGAACGCAGTGATGGTTCAAATTACTGATGGGGAAGATCCAGAAACAGCTGCTCGCAATTGGGTTGATGAGAATGCGGATAAGGTGGCTGAATGGACAGAAGGTGCTGAAAAAGTAGACGGTGACAAAATCACTCTTGGTTATGTCGCATGGGATACGGAAATCGCAAGTACAAATGTGGTTGCACAAGTGTTAACTGATCTAGGCTACAAAATTACCCTTCGTCAAGTTGAAGCAGGTCCAATGTGGGCTGGTGTTGCTGAGGGAAGCCTTGATGCCCATATCGCAGGCTGGCTTCCATTAACACACGCGGATTATTATAAAGAATTCGAAGGTAAGTTTGAGGATTTAGGTGCAAACCTAGAAGGGACAAAAATCGGATTAGTTGTCCCTGCATACATGGATATTAATTCAATTGAAGATTTAAAAGAGTAATAGAAAACGAGGCATTTAACGATGCCTCGTTTTCTTTATATCCATCCCTTTTCTTCCGCTATGCTAATTGCTTCAATTCGGTTCTTTACGTGCAGCTTGCTAATGATTTCAGACATATAATTTCTAACAGTTCCTGCAGATAAAAAGAGGATGGCAGAAATCTCTTTAGCTGTTTTCCCATCAGCCACCATCCTTAACACTTCACGTTCCCGCTCGGTTAGCGGATTTTCATCCTTCATACTGCCAAAAATCAGCTCAGGGGCAAATTCGCGTTTCCCTTTCATCACACTTCTAATCGACTCTGCCAGTTCATCACTTGACCCATCTTTAAGCAAGTACCCGTGAACATCTGCTTTAACAGCACGTTCAAAATAACCTGGACGGGCAAATGTTGTCAAAATGATAATCTTACAATCAGCCCCCTGCTTCATTAATATTTCCGCTACTTCCAAACCACTCATAAGCGGCATCTCAATATCCATCAAACAGACGTCTGGTTCAAGGGTTTGAATGAAATAAAGTGCTTCCTTTCCATTTTTTGCTTGGGCAATCACTTCAATATCCTCTTCAAAATCAAGAAGGGAACCTAGTGCTCCTCGAAGCATTCCTTGATCTTCTGCTATTACGATTCTGATCATGAATCAACATCCCCCTCTCTCTCCTTCACAATAACTGGGACAGTAATCAATAACTTCGTTCCCTTATGAGAGGTAATTTTCAATGCCCCATCAATCAATTCAAGCCTTTCTGAGATGCCCTTCAGTCCATTGCCTGCCTGATCATTTATCCCCATCCCTTTCCCATCATCT
The DNA here is from genome assembly GCF_006704205.1 of Cytobacillus solani. Classification (NCBI taxonomy): domain Bacteria; kingdom Bacillati; phylum Bacillota; class Bacilli; order Caryophanales; family Bacillaceae; genus Cytobacillus; species Cytobacillus solani. Next base: position 3,454,014 of record NZ_CP041305.1, on the reverse strand, counting down.
TGAATACTAATCATCATTTCTCCTGCATTTTCAATGATTGCAATATGACAATTTTTTGCTTGACTGTGCTTTACCACATTCGTCACTGCCTCACGAAGACACATGCTTACGATATTTTGTGTAACTCCAGAAGCATCCTCAAGCATTGAATCATCATGGTATTGAAAACTGATTCCAGCAGCTTCTAAAATAGCAGAAGATGCCTGTAGCTCTTCCTTAATTGTAATTGCCCTCATATCTGAGACAAGCTCTCTTACTTGGGATAATGCCGCCCTTGATGTTCTTTCTATTTCCTTGACTTCATGTTTGGCACGTTCAATATCTTTCATTAGCAGTTTCCCGACTAGCTGGCTCTTTAATGTAATCAACGAGAGTGTATGACCGAGCGTATCATGAAGATCGCGTGCGATTCTTAGTCGTTCTTCACGTTTCACTAGTTCTTCAATCCGCTCATTCGCTTCATCAAGCTGTCTTTCTAGCTCCATTTTGCTATTCATTGAACGAATCCCGAATGGAGAAAACAACATAATGAGAATAAAGGGGATAATATAAAATAAGGTATTTGGATTTAAATGATTATAATGAATAATGATCGGTGTGAAGATGGATAACCCAAAAAGGATCAGCGCAGTAAAGAATTGCTTCTTTTCCTTATACCAGCCAATAAAATGCGCTGGAAAAAAGCCTAAAAAGACAATATTAATATTAATAAAGACAGATAAGAATAAGACAATAGCAATCTGAAGGATCAACCAATTTGTAAATGACTTCATAGCAAAATAAAGCTGCCGGTATGTAACTAGGAATAATCCTAATAATACATAACCGGCATACAGCTTCCAGCCTGTCTCAAAGTAAATATAGTAACCCGGCATAAATAGATAGATTAAAAACATATAAGGGAAAAACCCATACCTTGCAGGGAAAATCTCTAATTTTCCTTTTGACATTCAATTTACACCGCCGCTTCCTGCTTTCTCCTAATATAACTAGATAATAGCATGAAAAGGAAAAGATATCCTATTAATAGAAGAAAATTTATCCACTCTGGGGTATTCCCGCGGATGATTTCCCAGGCACCGTTACCAAAATTATACGACGGAAGCCATATCCCAATTTTTTGAATAAACGCTGGCATCACATCCATCGGCATCCACATACCCCCTGATATTGCGAGAATCATATAAATAACATTTGAAATACCAGAAGCGGTATCTACTCGCTTCATCGTTCCTACTAACGTACCTAAGGCAAGAAATGGAAGTGACCCAAGCAAAATCCATATACCACTCATCAGCCACTCAAAAGCTGTTAGTGTAACACCATTAATTAAAGCACCAGCAATAAAAATAATTACAATAGAAAATAGATGAATGACTGTTTGCCCAATCATTTTTGCGGCAAAATAAGCATGGTCAGATAATGGTGTAATCCGCATAAATAAAGACCAGCCCTTTGTCCGTTCCTCCACAAGCCTAATTCCAAGTGTCATAATCGCTGAACCCATCACACTAAAGGCTGTCATCGACATTAAGTAATGGGCCTGCCACTCTTGTTTATCTTGAATATTCGTATTAAAGACTTTTGTGAAAATAATATAGAATACGATCGGCATAAGCAAGGACCAAAAGACAAAGTATGGATTCCGCAAAATACGGATGATTTCTACTTTACATTGCATACGAAAAGCACTCATTATATTGCCTCCTTGTTTTCAGTCAATTGCTCAAAAGCTTCATCTAAACGTCCATGTTCGATTTGAATTCCACTTATTTTAATTTTCTTTTCAAATAATGCAGCTATGACAGCATCCGTTTGATCAGTGATCACATAGATTCTATCGTTTCTTTTATATACATCTGATACATGAGGAAGCCGCTTTAAATCGGCAATATCTATTGCTTCACTTGCAGCAAACGAAACTGATTGTTTGGATAATTTTGCTTTTATTTCTGCCGGTGTCCCGTCTTCAATAATTGTTCCATGGTTAAATAAAATAATTCGATCTGCAACATCATCCGCTTCCTGAAGATAATGTGTTGTGAAAATAATCGTTTTTCCCCGAGCCTTTAATTCACCAATTGTATTCCAAAACAGTTTTCGAGAAGTAATATCCAATCCAACAGTCGGTTCATCAAAAAAGACTAATTCAGGATCTCCTGCCAATGCAAGTGCAAACCCAAGGCGGCGTTTCTGCCCTCCCGAAAGCTTATCAGCTCTTCTCTTTAAATCATCCTTATTTAAACCAGTAAATGCGACTAGTTCTTCAAAAGGCATTGGATTTGGATAGTAGCTTCTAAATAATTGAATAATTTCTTTCACCTTTAAAGCATCAATCACACTAACCTCCTGAAGCATCGCACCGATTCTCTCTCGGATCTTCTTTTCCTTTGGGTGACTGTTAAATACTCTTACCTCCCCGCTTGTTGGATCGAGCAGCCCAAGCATCATCATAATTGATGTTGTTTTCCCCGCTCCATTCGGACCAAGAATCGCAACAACTTCTCCTTTTTTTATCGAAAATGAAACCTGATCCACCGCTTTTTTATTTTTAAATGTTTTCGTAACATGATCGAGAACCACAATCGAATCCATTTTTCCACCTCCAGCTTTTCTACTTTAATCTTAAGCTGTAGGAAGATATTGGATTAGTGGATTATGTCATTTATTTCAGATGACATTTGTCATATTTGAAAACAGAGAGTTAGAACAAAAAGTCTATAAAAAAAGACGAAGAAAGAGGCACAGCAGTTGCACTTATACTTAATTTATATCGACTACGTCGAATAATCTTTTTACTTAAAATTTATATATGCTTTAAAGCAAAAAAAAAACGGCCGAGGCCGCTTTTATCTTTTGAAATTCCATTCTTCTTGTTCATAACGCTCTTTAGCAATTTTATTTACATAAGCAAGCTCTTCTGCTGAAAGCTCATATGGCTCAAGTTCAATATTCAGTCCTTCGGCAAAGCCCTTCTTAAATGCTTCTTTTGCCTGCTCTAACGTAATTCTTTCTTTACTTATTTCATTTATCGCAACTGCTTTATTTTTAAAGGCTTTTTGCATCCGCTCTTTTACTCTATCACTTGGATATTTGAATAAGCTAAACAGCTTATCTTCTTCTATATCAAGCAGAATAGAACCATGCTGCAGAATTACTCCCTTTTGCCTAGTTTGTGCACTTCCGGCCACTTTCCGGCCTTCTACAACTAGCTCATACCAGCTTGGTGCATCAAAGCAAACAGCTGAGCGGGGATTTTTCAATGAATCACGTTCTTCCGCAGTTCTTGGAACGGCAAAGTAAGCATCCATTCCCAAATGGTGAAATCCTTTCAATATTCCCTCAGAAATCACTCGATAAGCCTCAGTAACAGTTTTTGGCATATCAGGATGCTCCTCAGATACAATCACACTATATGTAAGTTCATGCTCATGGAGCACTCCTCTGCCGCCAGTCGGACGACGGACAAAACCAAGTCCATGTGCCTTCACCTGTTCCATATCAATTTCCTTATCTACCTTTTGAAAATAACCAATCGATAGAGTAGCCGGATCCCATCCATAAAAACGGATAACAGGCGGAATTTTCCCTTCGCTATTCCAATCAAGAAGTGCTTCGTCCAATGCCATATTAAAGGAAGGTGACCCTGCACCAGAATCAATAAAACGCCAAACTTCTTTTGTCATTATAAAACCTCTTTTACGATTTGTTTTGCTATGTGTACGTTTTTAGTCTATCAAAATACAATAAAAAAACAAAGGAAGTTGAAGAAAATAGGGAAATAGAAGAAAATTTATCTGAATTCCTTTACTCATATCAAGAAAGACCTATATAATAAAAGATGGTCTAGCTAAGATTGAAAGGAGAAAGACGCATTGAATACCCTTTATTTACTTCTAATTATGTTAGGGGCAATTATTGTCTACTCAGTTATTACATGGTTATATCAGCGAAAAATTGTCAAGACGTTAACAGAAGAACAATTTCGCGAGGGTTATCGTAAAGCCCAATTAATTGATGTCCGAGAACAGAATGAATTTGAAGCAGGACATATTCTCGGCGCCCGAAATATTCCCATGTCTCAATTGAAAGTACGATTGAAAGAGCTTCGTACAGACAAGCCTGTTTATTTATATTGCCAAAGCGGAATGAGAAGTGGAAGAGCAGCACAATTCCTTTACCGCAGAGGCTATAAAGACCTATCTCAACTTCAAGGCGGCTTTAAAAAATGGGGCGGCAAAATAAAAGCGAAAAACTAATAGTGAAATCCTCTAGCCTATTCGCGCAGAGGATTTTTTATGTACAGCGTAACAATTTTTAGTGGTTAGCGTCCTATTTTTTTGCGAAAAACAGATTTTATTTGCAATCTCCCTATTTTATTTGCCAAAAACTGATTTTATTTGCAATTGCCCCTATCTAACAGTTGCAATTATCTTAGATACTTTCAAACTAGCGATTTATAAATTCTATCAGTGAACAAAAATAGACTGGCTCTTATAAAGAACCAGTCTTGTCAGGTTATTGTTTTTGATAGCGCAGGACAGGTTTACGAGCTGCCAAAGTTTCGTCCAGACGCCCAATCACTGTATTATGAGGCGCTTCTTGCACAATTTCTGGATTCTCTTCTGCTTCCTTCGCAATTTGGATCATAGCATCGCAGAATGCATCTAGTGTTTCTTTTGATTCCGTTTCAGTCGGCTCAATCATGATGCATTCTTCCACGTTTAATGGGAAGTAAATGGTTGGCGGATGATAACCGAAGTCTAATAGCCTCTTCGCAATATCAAGTGTTCTTACTCCTAACTTCTTCTGACGCTTTCCACTAAGGACGAATTCATGCTTACAATGTCTATCAAATGGAAGATCATACGATTCTTGCAATCTTCTCATCATATAGTTTGCATTTAATACGGCATATTCAGTCACCGCTTTAAGTCCATCTGGACCCATCGTGCGAATATACGTATATGCACGAACATTTATGCCAAAGTTACCATAATAAGGCTTCACACGGCCAATCGATTGCGGGCGGTCATAATCCAATATAAATTGATCTCCTTGCTTCACAAGCACAGGCTTTGGAAGGAACGGAATTAAATCCGCCTTTACTCCGACAGGACCTGAACCAGGACCGCCGCCGCCATGTGGACCAGTAAATGTTTTATGAAGATTTAAATGCACTAGATCAAATCCCATATCTCCTGGGCGTGCCTTCGACATAACTGCATTTAAGTTGGCTCCGTCATAATAGAGCTTTCCTCCAGCAGCATGAACAATCTCAGCCATCTCAAGAATATCTTCTTCAAAAAGCCCTAAAGTGTTAGGATTTGTCAGCATAAGAGCTGCCGTGTCTTCCCCAACTACCCGGCGGAGATCATCTAAGTCGACTAACCCATTCTCGCCAGATTTAACGGTAATAGTTTCAAAACCAGCAACTGTTGCAGATGCAGGGTTCGTCCCATGCGCAGAGTCAGGAATGAGCACTTTCGTCCGTTTATGATCTCCATTTGCTTCATGGAATGCACGGACCATCATAAGAGCTGTCCATTCGCCATGGGCACCAGCAGCAGGCTGAAGCGTTACTTGGTCCATACCAGTAATCTCAATTAAATGCTCCTGTAAATCGTACATAAGCTCTAATGCTCCTTGAACAGAACTCTCATCCTGCAATGGATGCAAGTGGGCAAATCCAGGGTAACGCGCCACATTCTCATTGATTTTCGGATTATATTTCATTGTACATGATCCAAGCGGATAAAAGCCTGAGTCAACCCCATGGTTCCGATTAGACAGAGCTGTGTAATGACGCATAATATCAAGCTCTGATACTTCAGGAAGCTCGGGCTCCTCTTCTCTTAAATATCCGGCAGGAATTAGTTCGTTTATATCTATTTCCGGAACATCCATTTCCGGGAGGCTATAACCGATGCGGCCAGGCTTCGATATTTCAAAAATGAGTGCTTGATCATCCTTATGCATGGTAATCCCCCATTTCATTTACAAATGTATCAATTTCTTCTTTTGTTCTTAGTTCAGTGACAGCAACTAACATATGATTCTTTAGATCTGAATAATCTCGGCCTAAATCATATCCGCCAATCACGCCTTTTTCCAGAAGCTTTACATTTACTTCTTTAACAGGTTTATTTAATTTCACCACAAATTCATTGAAGGAAGGACCTTCAAACGCAATCTCAAACCCTTTAGCCTTAAATGCTTCCTTCGCATAGTGTGCTTTTTGGATGTTGGAGATAGCCATTTCTTTCACGCCATTTTTTCCAAGAGCTGTCATTGCAACAGATGCAGCCAAAGCATTTAATGCTTGGTTTGAACAAATATTAGATGTTGCTTTATCACGGCGAATATGCTGCTCACGTGCTTGAAGAGTAAGGACAAAACCGCGGCGTCCTTCTTCATCAACTGTTTGACCAACAAGACGACCCGGAACCTTCCTCATCAATTTATTTGTTACAGCGAAATAACCGCAGTGTGGACCACCGAATGCAGTTGGGATACCGAATGGCTGAGCATCACCGGCAACAATATCTGCACCCAATTTCCCTGGAGGTGTTAATGCCCCAAGAGACAGCGGATTGCTTGAAACAACAAACAATGATTTCTGTGCGTGAATGATTTCTTCAAGCTCTTTTAACGGTTCAATACGGCCAAAAAAGTTCGGATACTGAACAATGACCGAGGCGATTTCATCATTGATCATGTCTTTTAAAGCAGCAACATCTGTAATTCCATCCTTGTGCGGAATTTCTATTACTTCAATATATTGGCCCTTTGCATAGGTTTTCACCACTTCTTTTGCTTCTGGATGAACAGCGCTTGAAATGAGCACTTTTTTGCGGCGTGTTTGCCCTGCACTAAGCATCGCTGCTTCAGCCAAAGCCGTTCCTCCATCGTACATAGAAGAGTTCGCTACATCCATCCCCGTTAATTCGCAGATCATGGACTGGAATTCAAAAATTGCTTGCAGCTCTCCCTGTGAAATTTCAGGCTGATATGGCGTATAAGCTGTGTAAAATTCAGAACGTGATAACACATGGTCGACAATCACTGGCATATAGTGATCATAGACACCTGCACCTAGAAAGGATGTATGGCTTCTTAAATCGGCATTTTTTTGTGCCATTTGTGTAAGTTCTTTCATTAATGCCGTTTCTGTTTTCTTCGGTTTAATGTTATATTCCCCTTTAAATCTTACACGTTCAGGAATATCACTGAATAATTCATCAATTGAGTTGACTCCGATTGTTTCGAGCATTTCTTGCTTATCAGTCTCTGTCATCGGTAAGTAGCGATGTTTCATTGTTAGATCTCCTCTCCTACTTTTTCTCTCTTTTATAGAAAGGCGTAGCCGCCACAACAGCTTTCAAGCGTTTTCCGCGTATTTCAACTTCTACTTCAGAACCAATATCTGTATGTTCTGGTTTTAATAGAGCGAGGCCAATGTTTTTCTTTAATGTAGGTGATTGTGTACCTGTAGTCACTTCGCCAATTTGTTCATCGCCTTTATATACAGGATAGCCGTGACGAGGAATCCCGCGGTCAATCATTTCAATCCCTGCTAATTTTCTTGGTAAACCCTTCTCTTTTTGAGCGGCAAGTGCTTCTTTTCCAATAAAATCTGCTTCTTTTTGTACTTTAACCGCGAAGCCAATTCCTGCTTCAAGAGGAGAAATTTCTGGTGATAATTCTTGCCCATATAGAGCAAGATTGGCTTCGAAGCGCAATGTATCACGAGCTCCTAAACCACAAGGGAGAACTCCTTCATCCTTACCAGCTTCTAAAATATCTTTCCAGATTGCCACAACGTCTTTAGCATCGCAATATATTTCAAAGCCGTCCTCACCTGTATAGCCAGTTCTAGAAACAAGTGCTTTCTTTCCATTTAAATCTACATTCTCCTGAAATTTAAAGAAACCAATATCAGCTAAATTTATGTCTCCTGTAAGCTTTTGCAGTATTTCCTCAGCCAATGGGCCTTGGATTGCCACCTGAGCCGTTTCATCTGAAAGATTTTTTAGCTCCACATTGCCTTCAAGATGCTCTTCTAGCCATTTATAATCTTTTTCAATATTTGATGCGTTCACAACAAGTAAATAGTGATTATCTTCTAATTTGTAAACGAGCAAATCATCAACAGTTCCGCCATTTTCATAACACATAGCTGTATACTGGGCTGCTGAGTTTTTTAATTTTGAGATGTCATTCGTCATCATTTTTTGAAGGTATGAAAGGCTGTCAGAACCCTTTACTTCAATTTCACCCATATGGGATACATCAAACAAACCAGCTTTTGTTCTTACTGCTTCATGCTCTTCTTTGATGCTTGAAAACTGAACAGGCAGATCCCAGCCTCCAAAGTCGATTGTCTTTGCACCATAGTCTTTGTAAACATCAAATAATGGTGTTCGTTTTAACTGTGACATTTACTCGTCCCCCTTTAATCCTTTTGAAAGGTTTGAAAAAATTTACCTTACATCCATAAAAAAAGACAGAGAATCCCCTCGTATCGTGAGAAGATCTCTGTCCTTGCACCTGAAAGTTTACCGTTTACGGTTTTCCCCTTTGGTGGCTCATTTATCGAGAAAAGCGCAAGCACCTGGTCACCCTCAGGATGGCTTGTGACCTCGAGGGTTAGGCGCTGGAGCTAGACAATAAAAATGAGCTCTCTCCAGAGCTACGTCCAACAAGGGTTCTTTTGCCTGAGAGATTCACAATAAATATTGCTTGCTCCTTCGGCGCTACAAATGTAGTCTCTCCCCTTGCCTTCATCCGCATTTATAAAATTTTCCCAATTGGTTCATACTAAACGCAAATACCAACTGAACGATTACGGAAAATAAAAGTAAACAATATTATTTCGATTAACTAAGTAAAGTGGCAAATTTCAAAACTTTCAAAGCTAATTTTATCCTACCATTAGAACCACTTTTGAGCAATGGGGAATTATTTTTCTCTTTTTAAGGAGTTGGATTAGATGACAGTGCAAATAAATTTTGATTCTTCATGGCAAAATGAGTTTTTACATAGAATTGAAGAGGACGGACCATGGGGAAGCTGGGAGCTTTATAAACTAGCCTTAGAAGTAGAAAATCATACAATCATTCCTGAATTTGAAGGACTTCAGGCACCCAAGCATCTATCAAGCCTTATTCCTTTGCCACATCAACTGGAAGTGGCTAAACAGGTAGTAGAAAATATGAATGGAAAAGCGATTCTTGCTGATGAAGTTGGATTGGGAAAAACGATAGAAGCTGGCTTGATCTTAAAAGAATATATGATTAGAGGACTAGTGAAAAAGGTGCTCATCCTTGTTCCTGCTTCTCTTGTCACACAGTGGGCCATCGAATTAAATTCAAAGTTTTTCATCCCTGCGATTGCACAGCGGAAAAGCTATGTATGGGAACAATGTGATGTGGTCGTATCTTCGATTGATACAGCTAAGCGAAATCCCCATAAGGATATTATCTATAGTCAAGACTATGATTTAGTCATAATCGATGAAGCTCACAAACTGAAAAACAATAAGACAAAAAACTATGAGTTTGTTCAAAACTTAAAAAAGAAATTCTGCCTGCTTCTGACCGCTACACCTATTCAGAATCGAATCAGTGAAATCTTTAACTTAGTTTCCCTATTAAAGCCTGGTCATTTAGGCAATGAAGCTGATTTCTATGAAAAATATCAAAAGGATTCACGATCACTGGATGATAATGAATATTTAAAAGAGCTTGTCAATAAAGTGATGATTCGAAACCGAAGAGCAGATACAGGGATTGAATGGACGAAACGAAATGTGGAAACATTGCCAATTGAATTTTCAAAGGAAGAAAGAGAGCTATATGAAGCAGTTACAAACCTTCGTGGAGATGGGAACTGGATGAGCTCAAGGCAATTTTCTGTTATGACCCTTCAACGGGAAGCATGCAGCAGCAGAGAGGCAGTTTTTTTCACATTAAGAAATATGCTCCAGAAAAAAGAAGAGCCTACAAAAGAATATCAGGATAAAATTCAATATTTAATCACGAAGGTAGAAGCAGTTCAAAAGAATGCAAAAGCAGAAAAGGCACTGGAATTAATTAAGCAAATAAATGATAAAGTTATTATTTTTACTGAATATCGAGCCACACAAATGTATTTACAATGGTTTCTTAAGCAGCACGGAATTACATCAGTCCCTTTTAGAGGCGGATTCAAGCGTGGAAAAAAAGATTGGATGAGAGAGCTATTTCAAAAAAACGCTCAAGTTCTTATCGCTACGGAAGCGGGAGGAGAAGGCATTAACCTTCAATTTTGCAATCATATTATTAATTTCGATTTGCCATGGAATCCTATGCGGCTAGAACAAAGAATTGGGCGGATCCACCGGCTTGGACAGGAGAAAGATGTAAACATTTACAACTTCGCCATAAAGGATACAGTGGAGGAACATGTTCTGAAGCTATTGTATGAAAAAATACATCTTTTTGAAAAAGTAATTGGTGACTTAGATGATATTCTAACAAAGCTTGACTTCGGAAATATCGATGACCATCTTATCGACATTTTTGGCAAGTCTTCTTCAGAAGGTGAAATGAGAATAAAAATGGACAATTTAACTTCGATGATTCAATTTGCAGAAGAGATGAAAGCGGGTGAACAGCGTGCAGCAACAGGAAATTCAGCATTTTCTTGAAAGGTATTTTCATGCAAACAACTGTGAGATGATTGAGTCGGGACCTGGCTATCTAACTGTACAATTAACAATTGAGCTAGACAAACAGCTAATGAATCGACCATTCTACTGGCATTATCTAGAAAAAACAGGTGGCATTCCGAATCCGATGCAGCTGACTATGATCACAAATCCTGAAGCTGCCCCAAAAGCATTAAAAGGGGAAACGATCCACTTTGGCTCTCCACGGCTGCATCAAATTTTCGAATCTACGAAGAAGCTCGCAGGCTATATTCGTTTATATGAAAAACATAAAAATACATTTGGGCAGCAAACCCCTTTACGTCCATGGCTTGGGATGAACGTTCGTATCTCCTACCAATGTGATCGCAAAAGAGATGTATTCAGGTCGATCGGATTACAATTAATCAATGGACAAATGGTGGAGCGTTTTCATGACAAGCTTTTGGAACTAGAGCTCACGCCTAAAATTCCTGACTACTCCTTTACCTTATCCCCTTTAATCATGCCCAAAAGCGGAATGATTAGGATTCAGCATTTTTTACAAAATGAAATAGAAAAAGAGGATCACACATGGGCAGAAGAAGCGACAGCACGCTGGGAGAAGGATTTGAATTTGCTTGAACATTTTTATAAAGAAATGGAAGAAAAGGAAGAAAGCTATGAAATTGAAAAAACAGCTTTAAAGGAGCAATATGAACCAAGAATAAATATATCGATCATTAATGGCGGGTTATTTTATTTGACAGAAAATGCATTCCAGCGTTCAATTGTGAGTTAAAAAGAAACCGGCCACGATCGGCCGGTTTCTTTTCTAATTATTTTCTTTTGAACAAAGCATAAAGGGCATATGGAATAATTCCAAACCATTTCAATAAAAAAGGCTCTTTTGTATTCTTTTTTTCTATCCGGTATTTTTTCCGTTCATCCTTTGGCTGATCGATATATTTGACTACTGTCTGCGTAATGTATTTTACATAATCATTTGATTTCATTGCCATACACCTGCACTTAGCTGATTTCTATTAAATAAATCCAGACTACACGTCCAAGTATGCCCCTTTATTGCAAATTTAAACAGGCGACAATTTCTTTTACCACCTCACTGATTCCTTTTCCAGTCGTATTAATTATATTATCTGCAGCCTGTTTGTATATTGGCAGCCTTTCTTTATAAAGTGTTCCTATCCTTTCTAGTTTATCCCCTCTAAGCAATGGTCTTGTTTCGTCTCGTTCAAGTCGTTTTGCGATTTCCTCTTCACTCGCAAATAGGAAAATCACGATTCCTTGTTCTTTTAATAACTTCCTATTTTCATTCTTGCAGACAATACCTCCACCTGTTGTAATAATTGTATCTTCTACAGGCAGTTCTCCTAATATTCTAGTCTCACATGCCCGAAAATACGCCTCCCCTTGCCGCTCGAATATTTCACTGATTGTAAGTGCTTCTTTCTTTTCGATTTCTTCATCTGTATCAAAAACCGGCATCTTCAAGTATTCACCCAGTGCTTTTCCAATCGTCGTTTTTCCTGCCCCCATAAATCCAGTCAAATAGATTGATTTCATTCACAAATCCCCACTCAATTTTTTTCATTCCATTTTATCATTTTCTGAAGATCTTTGTCATAGTAACCGGTTCCTTCAATTTCTGGAAGATCCTTTATTTTTAACATAAATGTCACCCGATATAGGCTGTCTGTTACTTTTATGGTATGATAATTCACTTCCCCTGCTGTGAACGAATATACTCCTGATACCTCCCCACTTTCTTCCTCTAAAAATCGTTCTTCCGTCCATTTCACCGCACTTAAATAATAATATTCCTGTTTTAACATCGTTACTGATTCATTATTCATTTTTCTCTCAGACACATATAATTCAAGCTGAATGGAGAGCACAACGAAAGCTAGGAGAATCACACAAAAAGTTAGCGGATAAGAAAAACCTTTTTCATTCCGGATCATCGTCTGCCTCCAAATCGAGAAATGAAATGAAGGAGGCAGCATGCTGTTGCTGGAATAAATCATTTACAGTCAACCGGAAGCCGTCTTTTAACTCTTCGAAACAGACTGTTTCCACTTGCTGAAAGACAATTTCATGACCCTTTTCATCTACTCTTCGCCTAATATTTGACCCATGCTTATCAAACTGGATACTTTGTCCATCCTTCCATAAAATAATCCTGTCATTAAATACATACATCTCATCAGATAGCCGAACTTCCTTTTTCAATTGCTGCACAAAAACATGCCATTCCATTATTTTATTTCTTGCTTCAAACTGTTCATTTTGGAAAAGGTACTTAAAGCTAAGAGGAATAAAGGACACAATTAAGAGAAAAATGGAGAATGCATAAAGCATTTCTACCATCGTAAAGCCTTTATCATTAAAATGTTTCACACTTTTTATAGGGCTGTTGAAGAAGATCTTCATATTTAATGCATACCTCCATATTAGCGGTTTCCCCATTTCCATTTTGAAAGATCTCATATACAGTTTGATTAACAACAATTGTTTCAGTGGCTGGATATACCGCTTTCTTCTTCGCATCTATTAAACTTTCGTATAAAATCTTAGCAGCAAAGAATTCCTGTCTTACTTGGAGAGATTGATTAACTGCTTGAATAATCAATGGAAAAAGAACACTGGCTATGACTAGCCATGCAGAAAGAGTTAATAATAATTCTGCCAAAAAAAATCCGTCATTCTTTCGCCACATAAAATCTCCCCTTTCCAATTAAGAAGGTCATTCTGTAACGAACTTTATCAACGATGATAATAAAGGAGCCAAATCGATTGATATTCCCATTAGGATGATATTGAAAAAAAAGCTTCATCGTGCCTTCCCTTATCGTAATTGCTTCAGGGATGTCCCTTTCGATTAAGAAGCCTTTATTATGCCCCTCACGCAAATAGTAGTAATTTTCCTCTGGAAGGATATGAACAGTGATCAAAATCTGATGTGACATGGCATATTGCTGTCCATATAATAAGTCTGCTTTTAATTGGCTAATAAATTGCTGTTTTTCAATAGAGACAAATTGAGCTTTTAACAGGATGGCAGAAACAGAGGCGATAATGAGGAATACGCTAAGTACAAAGAGGGACTCTAATAATGTAAAGCCACCTTCTGTGTTATTCATTTGTAGAAGATTCCTTTTGTTTCGAGGACACTTTTCCGTCTGTAATCACAATGGCTTCTCCATTTGGACACGTTGTTTCATTCTCGTTTAAATATTTTTCATCCACTAATGCTTTTATATCTGCAGGGGGCTTTTTATGTTCAATTTCATATGCCTGTACTTGGGCTTGAACCATCTTTACAAAAGCTTCACATCCCTTTTTATTGATGTTTCCATTATGCTTCGTAATATTCGGTATTGTAATAATCAGCAGAACTGATATAACAAGAAGGACAATCATCATCTCCAGCAATGTAAATCCTTTTTCACCTTTTAGTAGTTTTGTCATTAAAATCCCTCCAATAGATGGAACATTGGTAATAATACAGCTAAATACATAGATACAATTAAAAAGCCAATAAATACATACAAACATGGCTGGATCGTTTTTAACATTTTTTCCGTTCTTTCCTCTAAGAGGTTTAAACAATATCGGCTAAAAAAGAATAGCTCTTGGTCTAATTTTCCATTCCTTTGTCCGTGCCTAATAATATGAGCAAGCTCTCTTTCAAAAAATGGATAACTAATTAAAATGTCCTCAAGCTTATCGCCCTTTCGTAAACCATGCTTTAATTCCCTACCAAGCTCTTTGTAAAGTGGCTGTTTATCATTGTTTTCAAATAAGCTTAGTGCTTCATGAACAGATAATCCTCCAGCTAACAAATAACTAATTTGCACGGAAAAATAATGGGTATAAAACAATTTGAAAAATATCCCGATTACCGGAAGGGAGACTAGCATTTTCTTTTGTCCGATTTGAGAAAAATGACGGAATCTGAAGAAGTAGTAGCATAGGAGAAGCAGGAATAAAAAGAGGATCCCTATCGTTAGGTACGGCAATAGTTCTCCAAATGTGGAAACAACCTTTGTGAAAAAATTAGGCTTGAGGCTCATTGAGATAAACAGCGAGGAAAATCTCGGCAATATAATTCTCTCAACAAATATAAATAAGACAGCAGTTATAAAGATTAAAAATAAAGGATATACAAACAATTTCTTTAGCTTTTCAAAATCTCTATCCCTCTTCAGCATCATTTCACTTCCATCTTGAAAGGCTGCAGCTAACCCCCCATGCTGCTCAGCAAAATACACATAGCCAATCAGATGCTGATTAAAGTGGAGTTTAGCCAAAACTTGATAAAAAGGATAGCCTTCTCTTAAATCTGCTAGACATTGACTAAGCTCAAGCTTCTTTTTATTTGGCATTTGAAATAATAGAGACTCAATTGCTTCTGATAAAGGATAGCCTCTAGTAAGCAATTCACCCATTCGTTTTAAAAACTGGCATTGCTCCTGCAAACTCCACTTACGTTTGATCATGCTCAAGCACCCACCGCTCATATTCTGTTTCTTTAATAAAACCAAGTGCTATTCCCTTTTTAATGATATCCTTTAAGTTTCGGTATTTAATAACAGCCTCTTCACCTCTCGCCACTTTCATAGAGGCATTTAATGCCCTCCCAGTTAAAAGCTCAAAAATACTTGCTCTTTTCAATCTGCCATAGCAATAGCAGTATGGGGAACATTCCCCCTTACAAAACGGACAGGATAATTCCACAAGTCTCTGCGCGGTTACAGCAACAAGGGTCTGTTCTATTTCTACTGCATCCACACCAAATTCACTCAACCTGTAAATCGCTCCTCTAGCATCCCTCGTATGCATCGTTGAAAGAACTAAATGACCTGTTAGTGCAGCTCTTACTGCTATCTTTGCCGTTTCTGCATCTCTGATTTCCCCCACCATAATGATATCTGGATCATGTCTTAGAATGGCTTTTAATCCAGTTGCATAGGACACACCAGCTTTTTCATTCACTTGAACCTGGAGCACCATATCATTTTCTTTTTCAATTGGGTCTTCAAGGGTGATGACATTGCGATTGAACATATGTGAGGTTTCATTGAGAAGCGAGTATAGGGTGGTAGTTTTACCTGATCCAGTCGGACCAGTAAATATGATTAATCCGTGGGCATGCTTTAATAAGGCAAGTAGTTTTCGGGTCATACTCGGGAATAAAGAAATTTGGTAGAAAGGAATTTGTTCTTGCTGAGGGAGGATTCGAATAACTAGGCTTTCATTATGACTAGAGGGGAGCGTTGAAAAGCGAAAGCCGATCATTTGACCATCAATTTGATAGGAGTTTGCACCGCTTTGCGGTCTTCTCTTTTCACCGATATCCATTGAAGCCGTAAATTTAAAGTGTGAAATCAGTCTGTCGCATTCTTCTTTCGGCAAATAGAGTCTGGGAATTAGTTTGTTAGCAAGACGTAATTGGATGAGGGTATCGCTTCTGCGGGGAACAATGTGGATATCTGATGCATGATTTCTGACAGCATCTTTAATAATTCTTTCTGCAAGCTTTTCAATTGTATTCAATTAAATCGTACACCACCTTTTCTTTTGTTAGGAATATGATTCGACCCTATTATATATTCTCCTGCTTTTTTTGACAAATAATTCGATTAATAATATGAAATTTTCATAAAATAAGAATTCAAAGATTAGCCACATACACAAATCACAATGTAAATTTGTTGAAATTTATCAAAATTTATATAAATTTGTGACTTATGTTATTGGTTTAAATGTGAACTTTTTATAAACTAATAGTGAATACAGTGTTAACCCTAACTAGCTGTATTATAATAGAATCAAATCCGTTCTGAGGTGAATAGAAGTGGAACAAACGCTAAAAATAACAAATGTATTATCAGATCCAACACGCTATTATATTTATCAATACATTACAAAAAGACATAAGGATGTGACTGTTCAGGAAATCGCAGATAATTTCGACATTCATCCAAACGTAGCCAGACTTCATCTGTCAAAACTTGAGGATGTTAACATGCTCGTTTCTGATACCCAGAAGACAGGGAAAGGCGGAAGACCAAGCAGGCTTTATCGCTTATCTGATGATGTAATTCAGCTCCATTTCCCATATCGCGACTATCAGCTTCTCTCAAAAATCGCCATGCAAACCATGCTTTCTCTTGGAGAAGAAGGAAAAAAGGCATTGTATTTGACTGGGAAGTCATTTGGGAAGGAATTGGTTGAACAGGAAATAAACCGTACTCCTAACAATAACGAAGAGCTTTCATTCGATCAAAAACTGAACATCCTTAAAAATGCTTCTACCTTATCCGGCTTCCACCCTGAATTTGAAGTAAATGAGGATCAAAGCAAAATTTATTTTCAAATTTATAACTGTCCATTTAAAGAAGTAGCTCTTGAACATTCTGAATCGGTCTGTAATATGCATTATGAATTTTTAAAAGGAATGTTTAAAGTACTGTTTCATTCCATTGAGTTAGTTGAAAAGGAAAATATGCTTGGTGGATGTGATTCTTGTTCTTATCATGCAATCGTCACAAAGTAGCAACAAAGGTTATTTACTTTTGTCTATCATTTAACTTATAATATGTAATGATGTAATAATGTGAATTGCTAGGGGAAAAGGAGGGATACATATGGATCGTATGTACAAGGTTTGTGGATTCTGGACGGGAATATTTGCTGTCATGTTCTTCTTAGGCGATATGTATACAACGTCTTTAATCTTCTTTGCCCAAACAGGATTCTTCCTGCTTTTAAGCTACTTAAAGCTTTCAGAACGTATGTATTTATATGTTTTTGCAGGATATTTAACTGTGTTTTTCGTAGGCTTCACGTATTGGAGCACGTTTATGATGGTTCCAGGTGCAGGCCACTAAAAACCAAAGTTTAGCTACATAATAAAAAAGCGATGGATTCCATCGCTTTTTTATTATCCCTTTATACTCCTTTCTGCTGCAAAATTACATGAAAAAAAGAACTCATTCCTCCAGGTATAATAAGGCTGCGTATTGCCCGATTTCTTTTGCTTATAGCTGAAAAAGGATTCGGATCATAATTCTCCTGCAATTCCTCTAGAATTCCTGCAGCAAGCAGAAATTCATCCTGCCTCCATTTATGAACATACATTAACCCAAGCTGATTCCCCTTTTTGATTAACGCATCAAAATGGACATGACTTGTTATATCCATTTCCCCTGGATGTTCAAGAATATTATTCATTTGCTGATGTTTGTAATAGCCCCTTAAACTTCCATTCCTTCTTGATGGCTCCATCCATTCTTCATTTGTGTATCCATAATCAACCGTGAGCACTAGCCCTCTTTGCAGGGTATTAGCCATGCTTGTCATCATCGATTCCAACTGTAAAGGGATTTCAATACGTTGCTGATCGTTCAACTTTAACCCGCTTCGTTCGAGAAAAGATTTAATTTCTTCATTTTTTAAAGGTACAAAGCTCTCAATGAGCATATCATCCTTAACAGCAACCATAACCTCTAGTAATTGCCCGTCCTGGTTTTCTATTACATGAACCGGAAATGCATCAAACAACTCATTTGAAAAAATCAAACCTTCAAAAGGAGTAATTTCCTCCAAGCATGAGATTTGCTTTGTATTCTCATCAAGAATTAGTTCCTCCTGCTGCAATTTCCGATGATATGGGCTTTCTTCTAAAATATAATATTGGATCGGTTCAGCCGAAATAGTCTTCCATTCATCAATAAAGGCTTTAGCAAACCGACCTGTCCCTGCACCAATTTCGCAAATGGAAAATGGGAGGTTCAGTTCAATTGCTTTCCTGTAAAACCATTTAGCAATGGATCTGCCATAAATATCAGAAATATTACTTGTCGTAATAAAATCTCCTTCACGTCCTATTTTCCTTTTATCATTCATATAATAGCCATATTGCAAATGGTACAGAGTTTGCATTATGTAATCTGCATATGTAATTTTCTGCGATGGGCTCTTTAGAATATAATCCTTTAAATAATTTATCATTTACAATTCCCCTATATATTAAAAAGATAATAGATACAGTAACACACAAATCTAGTTTATTTTTCACACAATATATTTTCACCATTGACATAGTGTTAACTTTATTATATTCTACTATTAGTAGCTTAACTATATCCCCTCCCATTATATGAATAGAACATCCCCCAGAAAAGCCCTTCTCTTTTGAGAAGGGCTTTTCTATGTCCAGCTGCGGCTCCTAGCGACTAATGGACTTCAGGCTTCCTCCTTACGATAAGTCAACATTCGAATCGCTATCGCTCTTCGTGTTTCCTTTATCTCAGTCCGGAGCCTTCCAGTCCATACGTCACTGAACAGTCGCCTCCGCTTTTCTGATTGTCCAGCTGCGGCTCCTAGCGACTAGTGGACTTCAGGCTTCCTCCTTACGATAAGTCAACATTCGAATCGCTATCGCTCTTCGTGTTTCCTTTATCTCAGTCCGGAGCCTTCCAGTCCATACGTCACTGAACAGTCGCCTCCGCTTTTCTGATTGTCCAGCTGCGGCTCCTAGCGACTAGTGGACTTCAGGCTTCCTCCTTACGATAAGTCAACATTCGAATCGCTATCGCTCTTCGTGTTTCCTTTATCTCAGTCCGGAGCCTTCCAGTCCATACGTCACTGAACAGTCGCCTCCGCTTTTCTGATTAAAACCCATTTAAAAAGGGATTTGAATCCATTTCTTGTCCAATTGTTGTGGCAGGTCCATGTCCTGAGAGCACAATCGTTTCTTCGGGAAGAATTAGCAATTGCTCATGGATGCTTTTAAGCAGTTGAGCATGGTTCCCCCCAGGAAGATCCGTCCGCCCAATACTGCCGCTAAATAATGCGTCACCGGATATCACAAATCCCGCTTCTTTAAAATAAAAAGATAGGCTTCCTGGTGAATGGCCTGGTGTTTCTGCGATTTGAAAGGAGAAATCACCAATTTTCAACTCTTTTTCGTTCGTCAATACATAATCCGCACGGTTCCCCTTGACTAACTTACCTATTTCAAACAATTGTGACCCATTTTGACTGGGGTCAATTAGCCAATCTGCTTCATTTTCGTGAATATAGACTGGGATATTGAATGTCTCTCTAATCTCTTCCACTGCCCCTATATGATCAAAATGTGCGTGTGTAAGGATAATGGCAAGGGGACTTAGCTTATTTTCAAGAATAAAGCTGCTTAATTTCTCCCCTTCTTCACCTGGATCAAAAATTAAACAAGTATTGTCTTCCTTTGATACAATATAACAATTTGTTTGTAATAGACCTAATGGAATTTGATGCCATTCCATAATCAACACCTCCAGTTGTGGATATATGCACTAATTTTACACTATATTAACAAAGAAATTAAAGGAAACTCGTTTATTATCGGAAAATGAAGATTTTTTATACTTTAAAAGGGAATAGTAGAATGAACGACATAGAAGTGTCATTTTTTGACCTCGACAAACAAGAGAAAAAAATATAGAATATAATACGAATGTATATATAGCATTACATACAGGTTCCATACCTGAATATGATTTTTCAATGGGCATTTGCCTGATTATCATAACAAAAGGGGGCTTTTTATTAATGGGAATCGTTATTATCTTCTTTTTAGTTGCCATTTTAGCAGCTTATGGTGCTTGGAGTGCACTTAAAAACAAGAATATTCTAGGTTTCGTATTTGCAGCCGGTTCATTCGTTGTATTTGGCGGATTTGCATTATTAACTCTAATCAACAGCGGATACCCTGCAGCACACTAGAAAAGCGGAAGCACCTTGTTCAGGGGCGACAAGCATAAGACGAGCCGGCAGAAAGGTTGTTCTTTAACCTTTTTGTCGGCTTGACTTATGACCTCGAGCCCCTAGGTGCTGGAGCTGGACAAAGAAAAGCGAAGGCGATTGTTCAACGACGTATGGACTGGAGGGCTCCGGACTGAGATAAAGGAAACACGAAGAGCGAAAGAGATTCGATGTTGACTTATCGTAAGGAGGAAGCCTGAAGTCCACTAGTCGATAGGAGCAGTAGCTAGACAAAGAAAAGCGAAGGCGCCTTCGAAACAATCAATTTGCCGATTGTTCCTGCGACGATTATTTTAAGGAGCTTTCCTTAGTGATCAAGGGCGAAAAAAAAAAGGATCCCATCTTTGGGAATCCTTCTTTTTTTATTGATTAAGCTGGCTTTCAACACGTTGAACCTTTTCTTCCATTTTTCTTTTAACATCTCTTCTATCATCAATACGTATATTCGTTGCTACCCTCATAAGTCCTTTTTCAAAAGGCACCTCATGCATAGCTTGAATGACTTCGAATAATACCGGAAGTTCTCCTTCAATTATTGTATTCATCGGAGTTAATTGGAACCGTATTTGGCCCTTCTTTTCGTATTCCATTAATACACGCTGAATATCAGCTACATAACTGCTTACACTTGGTGACTCAGTTCCTATAGGAATAACGGTTACATCAACTATTGCCATTTTTTATCATCCTTTTTTTCAATTATTATTCCTTAATGATAGGCATAATTTCTTTTGAATCCATATTTATTAGCTTTTCAAAATAAAACCCATATAAACAATGACTTCCATTTGGAGAGCAGCTTAAAGGCTCGTTTTCCAAATTCTCGAAAAGCACTTTCTCGTCTCCATTTTTGATGTTTAGTGAAAGAAGCTGAAATCCTTCCGCGTACGTATCAGCTTCCGAACTATACAGTGGGGCAAAGGTGTAAAAGTGATCTCCCTCATCAAAATCAAAATATGGGATAAGCCAATCAGAAAATCTTGTTAAATGGGGAATGTTTAAATCTGCTAGCTTATTAAGGTCACTGGATAGAAAAGTATATGCTGACTCATTTATTTTATCAGAAGGAACAGTAATGGTCATGATTAAATTCTTAATTGCCTTCATATAGTATATCTTGTCTAAAATTGTATCGTCCTGCTCGCTAAAAATAGATTTCTTCTTTAAAGGTGCGAATAATAAGGCTTCCTCTTGACCCCAATCTAAATAAACGAGCTCTTCCTTACTCTTCCAGCCCACAAATGGCTCTTTTAGTTGAATAGGAGTCAGCTTTTTTTCTTTAAGATTCATTTGATATGTGGAAAAATCCCAGCTTTCTGTAAATGAAGAAAGGAGCAGCTGATCCTCATCATATGGGTTCCACTCAAAAACAAAGTCAAACGCCTCTATCCTTTCAGACATTATCTCATTCCCGTTGCGATCAATAATTGTAATAATGCCTTCAAAGGTTGTGGGTGCAGTATGAACTAATAAACGTTCCCCTGAAGGACTAGCAGTAACTGAGGCTACTGGTGACTCACTTTCAAAAATCAATTGGTTCTTACCAGTAAATATATTATAAGTATACACATGAGATCCTAACCCGACATTTGTTATGTACACTATTTCTTCATTATTTAGCCAGCTGCTCATACTGTTAAATTGCCCCTGTTCTATTTGGATGGGCAGCTTTATTTCTTGACCAAAAAAGGAAGGTGGAATCGCTTCCTTTCCTGGTTCCTTTTGATGATTTTTGAATGAATGCAGTTCTGACTCTTTATTTACTGTACAACCTGCAAGAAATAGCGAAAGGAAAATGCATAAAAAAAGAGCCATTCTGTATTTCTTTCTTTTTTTCCAAAGCAACTCCACCCCTCCCTCCAATCCATTTAACTAATTATACGAAAATATGAGAAGAATGTTTCAATTATTTCAAAATTATTTCAAAAAGAAAAGCCAATAGCGGCTTTTTCATTTTACATATATAATGCAGCCAGGTAAATGCCTAGCACCTCTTCAAATATTTCATCAAACTGAGATAATGGCAACGGATTAATTCCAGACCCTAATTCGATTGTAAAGCCAGGTCTGCGAAAATCTTGAATAAACCAATCCTTATATCCCGCATAGCTATCAATATATTGTACAGGTGTATATCCGCTCACTCTTGCAAATTCAGCAGCTAAGCCTCTTGATTCTGGCGGTTCAAGCCCTTCAAATCCCCAATAAAATTCTTCGCCTTGGGTATGGAAAGCAAGCATACGATTAAATTGTCTTGTACTTGCAAGATTAGCCATAGCTATCGATTCTGGTTCAGTTAAAGGCGCATCCCCAGGATAGTCACGCGGTGCAGGTGCTTTCTCTGCTTTTCTTTCCTTCTCAATCTCCCACTTTGCCGGGAATTGATTATTTAAGTCCACACCTCTTATATTTGCCTTCCAGCCAGTAAAATCAGTACTTCCATTATTAATCCGTATCACTTCTTCTCTCATCTCATCTGGAGGTCCATTTAAAACCAAGTCAACTCCATCTGGATTTACCATTGGCACAATGGAAAGATCTACAGCGTGATATAAGGGCATGGTTGTCAGTCCTCTTATTGGCTTCACATTTGTTAATGATGACAGAAAATGATTCAGAAGTGACATTAAAACACCTGAAGTGATCCATTCATTTGCATGAAACGAGGCATTAAAATGAACTTTCTTTGTTCCCTTGCCAAGACGGATTTCTTGAATGGGCTTTCCTAATACACTTTTGCCAATATTATTTACTTGAATGAATGGAAAGATGGATTTCAGTTGCGCTATGTCAGCTGTTAAAGCTTTAAAGTTATACTGCCTTTTCCCATTAACGACCGGCGAGATTACTCTTTGGGGAATAATGATTGTTTTTCCAACCTGCAATTGATTTGGGTTCACGTTTTGATTTAGCAAAAGAAGTGCATCAACTGATAAATGTCTAGCCTCACTAAGTTTCCAAAATGTATCGCCTTTTCTCAGCGTATATTTCTGTATAGTAAATCCAGGGATCTGCACTTCTTGCCCAATTTGTAAAGTGGATGAATTAATCGTTGGATTCGAATCAATGATCAAGTTTAATGGGATCATGAAAAGCCGGCTATAATGCCATAATGTATCGCCTGAACGTACTTGCACCTTCATTATTTTTACCCTCCTTCATCCATTCATTCATATGAAAAAAAGAAGAGAAAAATGACTGTATGTCATTCCCATAAAAAAACTGAAATAGTGGGGGCTTAACAATCTAAATAGCCTTATAATTAGACAAAGAATATAGTTAATAAAAAAAGACGAACACTACATTTTGTAGAGATTCGTCTTCTTTTTGTTTGAAGGGGTATTTCTCAACAGCCCCTAAAATACATATTTTTTCTACGATCTAATTTTCATCAATTACTGGCTCATTTTTCATCAATGTTGAATTATGCACTTGATCATTTTCGTAAAATCTTAGTAAATCCCCATAGATGATTTTATCTGAATACTCAAGTTCCTGTGATGCTTTTTCAATAAATGGTTCACATGCTGCACCATCGGTCGGCTCACCGGTCTTTTTATCATAACATGTTTCACGAGTATAAATATTATCTCTCGTGATAAAACTTCCATCACGCAACACGGTAAATTCCATTTTGTCGTCTGAAAAAAGATCGGAACCAAATTCAATCGTATTCTTTGTATTCACACCGAGTAAGTGCAGAAGAGTCGGTTTCAAGTCAATTTGACCTGAGACAGTTGAGATTGTTTTCCCTTCTTGACCAGGAATATGAATGATTAAAGGAACCCTCTGCAGTTGTGTGCTTACAAATGGGGTAACTTCCTCACCTAGAAATTCACTCATTGCTTTATTATGGTTTTGAGAAATTCCATAATGGTCCCCGTAGAGGACGATAATTGAATCCTCATATAATCCTTCCTGTTTCAACCGTTCAATAAATAATTTAATGGCTTCATCCGTATAGCGAACAGTTGGGAAGTAGTTATCAACTGTTTTATTACCAGAAGTATATGGTTCAATCAGTCGATCTTCTTCCCCTAATTCAAATGGATGATGATTGGTTAAGGTAATGAATTTTGTATAAAATGGCTTCGGCATTTCTTTCAAATGCTGAATAGACTGTTCGAAGAAATCGATGTCCTTCATTCCCCATCCAACCGAATTCGCATCAGATACATCATAATCAGTCAATGAATAATATCGGTCATAGCCAAAGGAATCATACATAATATCCCGATTCCAGAAGCTTTTGCTATTTGCATGCAACGTTGCTGAATAGTAACCGTAATCCTTTAATATTTCTGGAGTTGCATTAAATTCATTCCCCGAATGGGTAAAAAATACAGCACCGCGGTTAAGCGGGTAAAGCGAGTTATCTAGAAGAAACTCTGAATCCGATGTTTTTCCTTGTTCAGTCTGGTGGTAAAAGTTATCAAAGTAATAACTTTCTTTAATAAAATCATTAAGGAATGGAGTAATCTCCTGGCCGTTTACCTTCTCATTAATAACAAAGTTTTGCGTAGATTCCATTGAAATCAAGATGACATTTTTTCCTTTAGCCATGCCAAACATTTCATCATTCGGCTTTTTATAATTCGCATGGATATAGTTATCGATATCCACTAATTCGCTTCCGTCAGCTAATGCCCGTTGCGCGGAAGATTTTGATTGGAGAAAAACATCATAAATATGATAATTGTATGTGCCTATATTCTTCACGAGCATTTCACGGTCAAATGTGCGGGTAAGCAGCTGTGGACGTTCTGTTTCAGCCAATCCAAGATTAAAAAAAGCAAAGGCAATCGCTATAAGGAAATAAGCTCTGCGATCTACTTTTGTGAATGATTTGCTGGAAATAAAGGTCGGTTTGAATTTGACAATAAGCACCAACAATAGAAAATCGGCAAAATAAACAAGATCCGTCACACTTAATAGATCACTAACACTGCTTCCTAAATCACTCATATTGCTCGTTTGAAAAAGGACAGGAATCGTTAGAAAATCATTAAAAAAGCGGTAAAACACTACATTTGCAAACAAAACAAAGGAAATGAAAAAGCTAGTTATAAGAATATAGCGATTTTTATTTTTCTCCTTCATAAATAGGCTAATACCAAAAATAAAAAGCAGAAAACTTAACGGATTGATAAACAAAATAAACTCTTGCTTCCAGTTTTCTATCTTTATATCAAAGCTAGTCTTATAGACTATATACGTTTTTAGCCAAAGCAATACAGTTGCAATCACAATAAGCGATAGCTTTGACCCTTTCAATTTATTCATACTGGCTGATACCCTCCCTGTTTTTTTAAAGAACAGATGTGGAATTCCCATATTTTTTACCAATTTCAGGATGAATCGGATAAATCAAACAATATCTTAATACTTTTTTTACAAAAAATCAATTGTCCATTTACACTAGTTTTATAGAATGTAAGGATGGCTAATTTACCATTACCCACAGTATTAGACGTTTGAAACCTCAAAAAGTTTCATGATTGTCCAATTTTAGGGAATTTTTAATTTTTATAAACAAAAAGAGCAGGCGAAAAAACGGCTGCTCTTTCTAAAATTTATTTAGCTTTTTCTCTTAGTAGCTGAGCCTCATGTCTTAATAACAATATGGCTGTTTGATAATCTTTTGTATCGATAAACTGGGCTTTGTATAGTTCCTTTACTTCCTCCTCCATTAATTCTAAATCAGCTACCCTGTCACCAATATAAATAATGGTTCCAAACCTTTTAAGCAGTTGTTGAATGTCATAAATTGTTTTCATTCTTTACCCCATTGTCTTAGAAATATAATTGGCATTTTCACATAAAAAGTATATGTGAAATCCATTCATATCACAAGTAGGATGATTATTCTTTACCTGTCCGGATCCTTTGGATGTAAAAATCTCGGTCTTCGATTCTTTAGCGGAATGGGAGACCGGATGAGGACATCTCTAAATGCCCGAAAATTAAAGGGAATAAACGGCCATAGATACGGTACGCCAAAGGACTTTAGTCTTGCAAGCATGAGAATGAAAAACACTATTCCGATCACAAATCCATATGAATGAAAGATGCTTGTCGCTAGCAGCAAACCAATTCTCATGAGCCGGTTGGCAAGACTCATTTCATAGCTAGGTGTCGAAAAGGTGCCAATTGCGGCAATTGCCAAGTACAAAACCACTTCATTAATAAATAGACCAACCTCAACCGCCACTTGACCAATCATTAATGCCGCTACAAGTCCCAGTGCCGTAGCTAGTGAAGATGGAGTATGGATTGCAGCCATCCTAAGAATATCCAAACCAAGCTCAATTAATAGGAACTGAACAATTAAAGGAAGCTCGCCCGTATCATTTGGTCCAATATAAGATAAATTTTCAGGCAACAGCTCGGGCTGGATTGCAAATAAATACCAAAGAGGCAACAGAAAAATGGATGCCCAAACGGCTAGAAAACGAACCAATCTTAAATATGCTCCAACTATAGGTTTGTTACGGTATTCCTCAGCATGCTGCAAATGATGCCAAAAAGTAGTTGGTGTAATGATCACACTAGGCGAGCCGTCAACAATGATGCATACATGCCCTTCATATAAATGTACAGCTGCCGTATCTGGTCTTTCCGTATATCTAACCATAGGGTAAGGATTCCAATGACGGCCAGAAATAAATTCCTCAATCGTTTTTTCAGCCATTGGCAGCCCATCCGTATCAATGTTTGATAAAGATTCTTTAATCTTCTTGACCATATCAGGATCAGCAATATCCTCAATATAACTCACAACGATATCCGTCTTTGAACGTCTGCCTACTTGCATATATTCCATTCTCAATGTGCGGTCCCTTACTCTTCTGCGTGTTAATGCTGTATTAAAGACAATGGTCTCAACATAGCCATCTCGTGATCCGCGAACAACCCTTTCCGTATCAGGTTCTTCGGGACCTCTGACCGGATATGTACGAGCATCAATTAGAATTACCTTATTAATTCCATCAACAACTAGCGCTGTTTGACCAGCTAGTACCGCATCAACTACTGTATCAAGATCATCAGTTGTTTCCACTTCAACATACGGAATATATGTTTTAACAAGCTTTGAAAGAGTATCTCCTTCTAACTGCTCTTTCTCTAAATCACTGAGCTCTTTCATTAAATAATGCAGGATATCGTCTTTGACAAAACCATCTACAAAAAAGAAAGCCATTTTTCTTTCTGCATATACAGCATCAAGCTGAATCACATCGAAGCTTTTTTCTACTCCCAGCGCTTTCTTTAGATAGTTGGTGTTTTCAACTAAATTAAACTGCACTTTCCTCTTTTCCTGTGGCTCCAAAACATTTCCACCCCATCATTCTTCCATACTATTCCTTGAATCCTATTTAACAGCTTAGACATTCAAAAAAAAAATCATACCAATAATTGGTATGATTAAAGAATAAGGATCAACAATTTTATCGCAGATTAACGGGCTGTAAGCCCCCCTTCAAGAAGTAGAGGGAACAAAAAATTCTAAGTGGGGGATCAACAGCCCGTAAATGCCCGATTAGTTCAATTAACAATCAGTGGGGGATGAAGGAAAACCCCCACTGATTGAAGTTTCACTTTATATACTTGTTAATTTCTTTAAGCAAATTTTGATAATCTGTTTGTTCAGGCTTTAGTTCAACTGCCATTTCCACACATTTCTTTGCTTCAGAGTAGTTCTTCTCATCTATATAGATTAAAGCTAAATTATAATAAGCTTCGTGAAAATCTGCTCTCTTATCAACAGCCAATTGCAAATGCTCTTTTGCTTGAGTGATTTCATTCAAATTAATTTCTGCATAAGAAAGTAAAAAATATACCTCGGCTGAAACTTCCTTATCTTTTGAATAATCCTTCAATAAATTTTGAGCCTGATCATATGCTTCTGTCTCCATATATTCCTGTGCCATAAGTAAAGCGGATTGTTCATTCATTCGTCTCCCAGGTTCATTAAAACCATATTTCAACAGACTTGCAAAAAGACTAGCCGTTATTACTAAAAACAGCAGCTGCAAAGCCAATCTCTTTTTCTTTGGAAAATGCACGATTCCCGCAGCAAGAAATCCAGCGATTAACCCCCCAATATGCCCAGCCATATCAATACTTGGCATGGAAAATCCAAACATTAAATTAATACCTAATATAATTAAGATATTAAATCCCATCGTTCGGAAGAAAAGCTTCGGAAAAATCACCCCAAAGTAGAGGAGTGCTCCAAAGAGCCCATATATCGCTCCACTTGCCCCTGCAGATATGGAAGGGCTGAAAATAAAGCTGGCGATAGAACCGCCGAAACCAGCAATTAAATAGATAAGAAGAAATCGCCACTTGCCAAAGATCCTCTCAATAATTGTTCCTAAATAATATAAGGACACGGTATTCATTAACAAATGCAATACCCCTATATGGAGAATAATGGGGGTAAAGAAGCGCCACCACTCGCCTTCCAGAATAAGCGGATTAAACTTCGCCCCATACTTAATCAATGTAGATGTATCCGTGCTGCTCCCAACTGATTCAATAAACAGAAAAACAGCTACTTGAATAATCATGAACATATATGTAAAAAAAGGTTTCCCTTGATTAAAAATACGCGTCTCTTCTTTTGCTTTGTTTGAAGCAATAGATAATGCTGAAAGCTTTAATTTGTCAACGTCATTTTCAGTGTAGCTTTCTTCTAGTGCGAAGGCGAATGAATCACGGAAGATCCCTTCGGCTTTCTGAAAACCATGTTCGTAATGAGCACGATCAAAAATGATTGATTGCACCCTTGTTTTTCCATTGGAAGGGAATTGAAAAGGCTCTCTTATTCTAAATTCATAATCATCTACCGGAGGGTATGGAGTCACATACATATTAATAACATTCATGCTGCTCTTTGAAAGTTGTTTTCTGATCCTTTCCCCATTCATCGCGGTCAGTTCAATATCCTTTTGCATCCAATTGCTCCAGTCCAAATTATAAAGGAGTAATCGGATGACCTGCGCTTCTTTATTCTCCATTTTTTCTAGCCATATTTCGTTTTGCTCCTTTGATAATTGAACAATCCGATATTCTTGAACAGAAATAAAATAATGGGCTAGCCGCCAAAAAAGATATTCCTCTTGAAAATTCAAATTTTCTCCTACTCTCTAAACAAAAATCAATTTTTTCCATTAGGCTTTCTTTTATTAATAATTGCACTTGCCTTCCTTTAACTATAGGCAATAATCCTTCCTTTTGTAAAGCAAGATACATATTCACATTTTTCCCTTGTAAATATACGTTTAACCCCAAAAGAAAAAGACCTTTATTAAGGTCTTTTTTCATTTCAATTCTGCAGATTCAGGCGGAAACACCATTTTCATCAATCGATCACGGACTCCAGGAATCCCCATGAATGAACTAACTGCTAGACGACGCAAAAATGGGGTCTTAAATAAAACATTCATTGCGCGATAACGATTCTGGAAAAGAAAATATCCACCAAACCCAATTAGTAAAATAGATAGTATGCGGCCCATTTCATCCCTCCTATTTCTAGTTTGGGATAATCTTTATTATTTTATCCAAACGAATAGAATCCCTAGAAGAGCCGCTAACAGACCAGAAGAATAGTTAACAAGGTCATTATTCATAAAGGGTAGTCCTCTAATGAATATTGTTTTTTTCCCACAATGGCTTAAGGCCTCAACTTCTGTCTTGCATACTTCGCATCGGTAGACTGCCTGAATGAAAGCACCAAGTACGGTATCAAAAAGATTGCCAATAAATCCAAACACAAAAATAACAGTTGCTTCAATAATTGTCAGATGAAAAAAATAAAAAGCTAATAAAGAAATCGTGAAAGCTCCGCTGATTGCCGCAAAGGACCCTAATAAACTCACCGCTCCAGATGTTCCTGCATCAATTGGTTTAAATGTTCGAATGAAGAAAGGACGCCGCTTACTTAAAGAACCAATTTCCGAAGCCCATGTATCTGAGTTTGCAGCAGCAAGTGATATAGCAAAGCCAATGATCCATATCGTTTTAGGAAAAATAAGGTATAAAAGACTAAAAAGAGCAGCCGTTCCACCATTTGCGACAACTTGCTGCCAATCACGTCTTGATCCTTTTTCATGACGTCCTTCTATTTCCAATTTATTTCTTCTTTTATATTTTGACCAATAGCTAGAGCTGGCAAAAAAGAAGCCGAGAATGATTAATCCTTTTATCCCAAAACCAAGACTAACAGCAAGACCGACAAAGAAGGCAGCAATAGTGCCTGACATCGTCAATAATCGATAAGAATACCCACAATATGCCATAGCAGCAATAAATAAAATAAGAAAAATAATATTAATCATTCATTTTCTCAGCCTTCTTCACAGTAATTATTTTGTTAACTGGGATATCATGCCCTTCAATCGGAAGTTCTGTTACAAGCTGCGGGGTAAATGCGAGTGAAATCGTCTGTCCTGTAAAACTCGCAAGGTAACGATCATAATAACCTCCGCCAAATCCAACTCTGTAACCGTTCTGTGTAAATGCAAGCCCTGGTACAATGATTAAATCAATTTCATTTGCTGGAACTTCTTTTGTCACTGTTTCAATCGGCTCTAGTAATCCATAATAAACGGATTCTACTTGATTAAATTTCGTTAATGTCCGAAAGACCATTTCCTTATTTCTAGGAAGACATTTAGGAATGACTACTCGCTTCCCTTCTTCCCATGCTTTTCTAATGATCTGGTATGTATCGACTTCTGGAGATTTAGAAATTGTCACCCCTACTGTTCTTGCTTCCTTCCAAAGTGCATCCCGGAAAAGTAGCTGGGCAATTTCATAAGAATCATGTTCATATTGAGGCTTCTCAATTTTTGCAAGTTTATCCATTATTTGCTTACGAATCATTTGCTTCTCATTGATCATCTCTTCATCCCCCAATTATTACTGATCAGTCGCCTTCGCTTTTCTTTGTCTAGCTGCGGCTCCTAGCGACTACTAGACTTCAGGCTTCCTCCTTACGATAAGTCAACATCGAATCGCTATCGCTCTTCGTGTTTCCTTTATCTCTGTCCGGAGCCCTCCAGTCCATACGTCGCTGTTCAATCGCCTTCGCTTTTCTTTGTCTAGCTGCGGCTCCTAGCGACTACTGGACTTCAGGCTTCCTCCTTATGATAAGTCAACATCGAATCGCTATCGCTCTTCGTGTTTCCTTTATCTCAGTCCGGAGCCCTCCAGTCCATACGTCACTGTTCAGTCGCCTTCGCTTTTCTTTGTCTAGCTGCGGCTCCTAGCGACTACTGGACTTCAGGCTTCCTCCTTACGATAAGTCAACATCGAATCGCTATCGCTCTTCGTGTTTCCTTTATCTCTGTCCGGAGCCCTCCAGTCCATACGTCGCTGTTCAGTCGCCTTCGCTTTTCTTTGTCTAGCTGCGGCTCCTAGCGACTACTGGACTTCAGGCTTCCTCCTTACGATAAGTCAACATTCGAATCACTATCGCTCTTCGTGTTTCCTTTATCTCAGTCCGGAGCCCTCCAGTCCATACGTCGCTGTTCAGTCGCCTTCGCTTTTCTTTGTCTAGCTGCGGCTCCTAGCAACTACTGGACTTCAGGCTTCCTCCTTACGATAAGTCAACATTCGAATCACTATCGCTCTTCGTGTTTCCTTTATCTCAGTCCGGAGCCCTCCAGTCCATACGTCGCTGTTCAGTCGCCTTCGCTTTTCTAATTTTATTCAACAAAAAAAGCAGTAGGAATCACCCCACTGCTTATTTTGTCTCACGATGTGTAGTAGAACGCTTATCTCTTGGGCAGTATTTTTTAAGCTCAAGACGATCTGGATTGTTTCGTTTATTTTTTTTAGAAATATAGTTACGATCTCCACATTCTGTGCAAGCTAACGTAATATTCACACGCATGTAATTTCCCTCCAAACTATTGATGACTAGTTCGTTCATACGACTTTTCTATAATATCACTTTTTATTATGAAATGCTAGTGTGTTTTTTAAAAGTGAGTTTTTTAATTATCATTCGACTTGGATTTCTATCTATTTTATTGTTTCCATTAAGTCATATTTGTTGTTAACTTTTGATGGATTCCATATAATATCCCTTTTGAGCGACTGATTTTATTGCGAAGTAGCCTTTTACACGCTTACGTACCCGGTATAGCAGTGAAGCAATTTCTTCTGCAGTCACAACTTGATCAGGGTCTCCAACTCTCTCAGGCCATACATTTTTGATAATCTCTTCCTTCAAAATTAGATGGTCCATATTCTCATACAATAATTTTAAGCAAGTAAATTCCTTTGCAGATAATTTAATCGGTGTTTCACCCAATGATTAAATTATGAAGATGATCATTAATTGCAATATTTTGCGGTATGGCTACATTCATTGAGGTAAATTCCCTTGTGACTTCATTGTCAATACATATATATAGTTCAATCAACCCATGAATCAAAGTTATTTTATCACCAGGTTCTATATAACAGGGCTCATTGGGCACAAGTTCCATCTCGTTTACTGCTGTGCCATGTTTGCTCCCCAAATCCTCTATATGGAGCTTGCCTCCCTTCATATGAATTCGACAATGTTCCCTTGATACGAAATCATTATAAAGCTTGAAATCAACATTAGAATGCTGGCTAGCACGGCCAATCAAAAGGCTTTTCCCCTCAGAGATGTAAGCAAAATCCTCAGCTTGCCCTTTATGAGTAGATTTCAACACAATCTGAAAAGTTTTGGTGCTCATTCTCTTATAATCTCCTTAAAAATCGAAATATTGCGAGTCTTTTTATACACTTATCATTTCCTATACATGGTTGATCCATAGACTCAATTTTATAATTATAAAGGATCAAACGCTTATAAATAAAGAAAAAGCAATTTAACGTCAAATTGTGAAAGAGGGATTTTCAATAAAGAAAGGATTATTATTTTTGCTGATTATTTTAGTGGGGTTGGGAGGAGTTCTTATGTGGCAATTTCTCCAAGTTTACCAAGGGTCACCTGAACAAGTATTTAATGATTATGTAAAACAATTCTCTGAACAAAATTTTGATGGTATGCTGGATCATGCATCAATAGAAGAATTAGAAAACTATAATTATACAAAAGAAAACCTAACTGATAAATATGACGCGATCTTTACTGGTATGGAGGCATCTTCAATCAGTGTATTATCAAAGGAACTTCAATACGATGAGGCTAGCAAAGAATATGAAGGACGCTTTAATGTAAAGATTAAAACCTTCCTTGGTGATATAGAGACAGCATACAAGGCTAATTTTTCCAAAGGTGATAGGGGGAATAATGGCAAGGGATGGAAAGTGAAATGGGATCCTTCTATGATCTTTCCGGGAATGGAAAAAGGAGATAAAATAAATGTCCGTACATTTTCCCCAAAGAGAGGTGAAATCCTTGATAGGCATGGAAATCCAATGGCGATGGATACGGAAGTATATGAAATGGGCATTATCCCAGGCAAGCTAGGAAGTGCAAAAGAGGAAAGCATCAAAAAGCTCAGTGATTATTTTGATCTCCCTCAAGAAACCTTTATTCAGGCTCTAAATCAAAAATGGGTATCTGATGATGTCTTTGTGCCTATTGCAACAATGCCTAAAGGTTTTCAAGTAGATAGTATCGCCGGAGAGGATCTGCCAGGCATCTCCTTCCAATCAAAAAAAGTTAGGTATTATCCAGATAAGGAAAGCAGCGCACATCTAATTGGCTATGTGAAAGAAGTGACGCTTGAGGACTTGGAAAAAGCCCCGGAATATACAATCGGTGATTATATCGGAAAATCGGGACTGGAGGAAGTATATGAAAAACAATTAAGAGGGAAAAAGGGTGGCATCATCCAAATCCAAGATGAGTCAGGAAAGCAGAAAAGTATTATCAAAAAAGTTGATGCCGTCGATGGGGAAAACATTAACCTTACGATCGATTCAACTTTGCAAAATGAAATGTATCAGGCTATGAAACAGGATGCAGGTGCCGTAACAGCAATGAATCCTGTAACTGGGGAAATGCTCGCATTGGTCAGCTATCCTTCCTTCGACCCGAATTTAATGGTAAGCGGAATGACAGTAGAGCAATGGAAAGCATATAGTGAAGATCCAAAGCTTCCATTTTTAAGCCGTTTCTCAAGCTTGTATGCTCCAGGTTCAACTTTTAAAGCGATAACCGCTGCTATCGGACTGACAGTTGGAACAACCTTCCCTGAGAAAAGACGGGAAATTTCCGGCTTGCGCTGGAAAAAGGACAATAGCTGGGGAGGCTACTATGTAACACGTGTGAAAGATGTGCCTTCAGTTAATATGGGAGAGGCATTAGCCTATTCAGATAATATTTATTTTGCACAGGAAGCTCTTGAAATGGGGGCTGACGTATTTGAAGAACATGCTCTTACCTTTGGTTTTAAAGAAGGATTTAGTCTGCCAATTTATTTAAAGAAAAGCCAACTGTCGAATAATGGAATTAGGAATGAAATTTTACTGGCTGATTCCGCCTATGGTCAAGGAGAGGTACTAATGTCTCCTGTTCATTTAGGTATTGCCTTTACCCCTTTCATTAATGGTGGAGATATGGTCATGCCTGTACTGCTTGATGATGAAAAAGCACCGGTGCGCAAAACGATCATTACAAATGATGTGGCTAATCGTGTGAAAGAGGCATTAATTCAAGTAGTAGAGCTGCAAGGGGGTACCGCTCATAATTTGAAGACGAATATGGAGATTCTTGGAGCGAAGACAGGAACCGCCGAGCTTAAGAGCAAAAAAGGAGAAGATGGATTAGAAAATGGTTTTGCTGTTGTTTTCGACACAAAATCTCCCTCTATATTAATTACAGCCCTTGTAGAGGATGTGAAAAATCGTGGTGAGAGTCATTATGTAACAGCGAAAATAAAGCCCATTCTACATCATTACCTTACCCGAAAGGAGTCCAACTAATTGTACGTTAACAAGAAAGAAAAAAGTGACGGTACCAAAAAATTGTTAGTCATTGTTATTTCCTCGATGCTGATTTTTCTTCTTGGTATACTGACCGTTTGTTATTTCTTTATTTATCCTTCGTCAGAGAATCATATAACTGAAAAGGAAGAGGAAAAAAATATAAAGGAAGAAACCATTCCTATTGTGGATGGGTATGGAGGAAGTTATCTTCATACCATTGGACAAAAGGTTCGACAAAAAGACTGGGGAACCTTTACATTGCAGCAAATATCACCAATAAACAAAACGTTTAAAATATCCACTATGGTCATACAGTTAAAAGAGATAAAAATGATAAAGCTATCCCAGATAAATGAAGAAAGAAAAGAGGAACTAAGGGAATTTACTGGATTGAGCTTTGCTGAAACGTATGAATTATATTATAAAGATAATCTAACCATGGCAGAGATATACGAGAAAGAAGCATTAACAAAAAGTGATATAGGGAAAGAAATTACATATTTTGAAATCTCTTATACCGTGGAAAATACTTCTTCAAATGAGCTTCAATTTTTCAGTATGGAAAACGTATCTTTCAATAATCAAATAAATTACAATGTGCCTGAAAAAAACTTCATTTATTCGGGAGATACATTAATGGGAACAAAAAGTGTAAGCAGAATTGATAATAAATCAAATGAGGAAAGAGAAGGGCTAATCGGATTATTAATTGATCCTGATAAAAATATCGATGAGCTAACCTCTTTTTCATTTACAACCTCTGATATTCTTGATGGAGATTCTCATAAATTGATTACAAAAGCTAAAACGTATACTATTACATTAAACTAATTAGAAGAAGCCTTGCTGAGTGGAATCTGCAAGGCTTTATTTTATCGCATAGGATGTGAATTAATTAATAATTTTACCTGTTAAAAGTGAGCTGTTTAAATGTATTAATTCAGCATCATTTTTCCCATTAATGACCCATGTTTCACCAGCAAATGTTCCTTTCCCCTTAAAATGATAGTCATATATTAACAAACTAACCACATTTCCTTTGGCCATTGGTCGATATTGTATCTTTCCAGATTCTAGGCAATCCCATATTCTGTTCTTATAAATATTCCAAAGTGGTTGGACCGTACATGTTTTTCTTACTTCCCCTCTGCCCATACATCCATTAACTAGATGTACCTGATCAGCAGTCATATGGAAAACAGCATCTTCTGATGGCGATATAAATGAGACATGGTCGTTATCCCAATATTGGGATCGGTGTTGGAAAAGAACTTTAACAGTTTCAGGATGATTGTGATGATTGGTAAGCTCAAAACTAACTAATTGCGTATGATTTTGATCGTATTCTTGTTTTAAATGCAATGATATCCCTTCTTCTAAAAGAAGTTTTTCTTTCCCTTGTTTCATCCAGTACGTTTTCCCGCTCACCCAAATTCCTGGGATCACAAGAAGCCCATCTATTAATGCTTGCTGTTTATCCTCAGAAAAATGTGATTGAATACAAGTTTCTATTTTCATTGTTCCTTCACCTCCGCAAGTACTAAAAATCTAAATAGTAAGCCTTTAATGTTTCCTTATAAACTCTGATTGTTTCCTCTGCAATTCTTTGCCAACTAAAGTTTTTTTCAACCATACTTTTCCCATTAAGACCCATTTTTTTAGCCTCTATTTTATTTACCAGAAGATTAGAAGCCAATTCGATAAAGCTTGATGCATCTCCTGCTGTCATCAATAGACCTGAAATTCCATGCTTGACTATGGATTGTAACCCTCCTGTCCGAGAAACGATGACTGGCTTCCCATGCTGCATCGCTTCTAAAGCTACAATACCAAACGGCTCATATTTGCTTGGAAAAACAGCTAACGTACAAATTTTAAAAAGGGCATTCTTTATCTCCTCAGAAATAAATCCGACAAAAAACACATTGTTTAATTTAAGCTGCATGACTCTTCTTCGATATTCTTCAAGCATCGGTCCTTTTCCGGCAATAATAAAATAAACGTCAGGAAATCGATCCTTCATTAAAAAAGCTGCTTCTATCAGCGTGTCAAACCCCTTTTCCTTGACGATTCGCCCAATAGAAAAAATTAGTTGTTTGTTTTCCTGCAGCGGTATAGACGATAAAACATCCTTTTCCCATCCAATAGGCAAACTTTTCTCGACACCATTTGGGATAATGGCGATCTTTTTTTCACTTACTTCAAAGATCTGAACAAGCTCGTCATTCATATATTCACTGCAAACAATTAAATAATCGGATGTTATTACTAACTGCTGTTCCTTTTCATGAATATAGCTTTGCAGTTCAGTATAGATTCCATTGTTTCTTCCATACTCTGTCGCATGAATGGTACTAATAAGGGGGAGTTTAAGACTAGATTTAATAAAGATTGCACTTTCACCAACAAGCCAATCATGGGCATGTATAATCGAAAAATAATGTTTTCTTGCTAGGTGTAATGCCTTCTCAGCAATTGCTACATTTAAACCCTCAACCCATTTGAAGAAATCACTGTTGTTTTCACTGTAAGATTGCACACGATAAATATAAACTCCCTCAGCAATTTCCTGATCGTTCAAATGGCCTGGATTTGCTGTTATCACATACACCTTATACCCTAATTTTTGAAGAGCAATTGAAAGGCCATACACATGCTTTGCAAGGCCACCAATTAGATGTGGGGGATATTCCCATGCCAGTAGAAGAATCGATAAATATTCAGCCTTTTCTAATGCAGGACAATGACTTTCATCCAATACGTACTCTTGCAAGAGTTTTTCTAGGTCCTTGCTTTTTTCACCTATAAATTTTCTTTCAGCTGCTTTTTCATAATAACTATATGTACTCACATGTTCTGACCATGGCAATGAATAAGTGGGCAACTCACTCTGCTTCGAATAACCGATATTCATGCTTTTCTTCCTACCTCTATCCATCATCCACCCCACTACAATAAACACGAAAGACAAATAACTAAATTATGATAAAAAGAAGCATAATATTCCTATTTCTCTATCTTTATGTTAGCATCGAAACACATGTCTCACAATGAACAGAAATTGTCGTTTCATGCTACATCCTTACTTCACTAGTAAAATAGAGAAAAAAAAATTTATCGCTCAGCTATAATTATGTAAATCGACAAAATCCAGCTTATTTTCATTAATTAAAACGACAAAACAATTGGCCATTTTCTCTGGTAAAATGAATCTCATCGAATTTTGTCGATAATCATGGTAAAATATGTTCATGACATGCAGTAAGTGTCAATATTCATTTTGTATTGTACAAAATCGAGGTGTTTTTTTTGGAATATGTAATGATTGGTCTACTCGCCTTTGCATTGATTTTGTTGATTATTTCCGCTTTTTTAAAAGACCCCTATAAAATGATACGGGAGGAAATCGATCAGCTTTCCATGCAGCAAATTCAAGAAATGTATGTAATAAAAAAGAAACTAAAAGTGTTAGAAGAAGAATTGCTTGTAGGCGATGAAGCATTTCGTCCCTCTCCATCGATACGACAACCATTTCCTTCGGAAAGAAAAGAAGTACATGAAATTATTAAAAATCAAGTTTGGTCACTAGCTCAGCAAGGATTAACTGTTGATCAAATTTCTCGACAATCATCCTTATCATCGAATGAGGTGGAAACTATTTTAAGCGAGATGATTGAAAGAGGGAAACGGTATGAATAGAAGAAATACACGAGCTTTTGCCTTTGGAGTACTGATCTCTGTTTGTATCATTGGAATTTTTTATTTTAATATAGGTGATAAGAAAATACCTGAAATGAATATAGATCATGCAAAAAACTTTTTAGAGGAAAAGGGATATGTTGTTTTATCAAAAGACAAATATGATCAGATGGAAAAGACCCTTTCTAATCAGACAAATAAAGCAGAAAAAGAGCAATCCCCACTGCCTGATCCCCCTAAATCCGAAGAATCAACTGCTGCATATCAGCTAGAAATTGTGAGTGGGATGGTTTCACGTGATATTGCGGAGATACTTGCAAAAGAAAAAGTTATCGATGATGCAAACAGATTTGAAGTCTACTTAGAAGAAAATGGATACAGCAAAAAAATCCAGCTTGGCTCATTTAATTTAACAGCAAAAATGAGCTACAAGGATATTGCAAAAATCATTACAAAAAGCTAAAGGAGTCAGTCCTTTAGCTTTTTTGTTTGTTAGCTATTGTTCAAATCATATTGCCGTCCCTTAACAAGATAGAAAATATGTTCAGAAATATTCGTTACATGGTCTGCAGCCCTTTCCAGGAAACGGCAAATAAAGGAGAGCTGAGTAATTTGCGGTAAAAACTCTGGATTTTGCAGATTGATGTGTAATAGGTCCCTGATTGTTTGACCATATAAATCATCAACTTCATCATCCATATGAGCAACATTCTTTGCCTTAACAATATCTTCATCGTTAAATGCCTCTAAAGATAATTTCAGCATTTCTAAAGTAAGCATATGCATTTGTTTGATATGAATAATCGGTTTCACTAGTGGTTCTGCACCGATACGAATCGTTGATTTTGCAATATTTACTGCATAATCGGCAATCCTCTCAATATCTGTCGCAATTTTGATTGCAACAATTATTCGCCTTAAATCAATCGCAACAGGTGCCTGCTTAGCAATCAAAAGAATCGCAAAATCATTGATTTCCTCATACATCAAATCAGCCTGTGCATCATCATCCATAATCTCAAGAGCCAATTCAATATTCTGTGTTTCAAGTGCCTCAATCGATTTTGTTAATGCCTCTTGAGCAAAGCTGCCAATCTCCAGTAATTTCCCTTGTAATTCCTTTAAATCATAATCAAACTTTCCTCTTACAGACATGCCACTATTTCTCCTTTCATCCTTCAAGCTGTTAGCAGATCATTCACATCTTGTTTATTAGCCAAATCTGCCGGTGATATAATCTTCTGTTCGTTTGTCAGCAGGATTGGAGAAAATTTTGTCTGTGTTCGTAAACTCAATGACCTCCCCATTTAAGAAGAACGCTGTTTTATCTGAAATACGTGCAGCCTGCTGCATATTATGTGTGACAATAATAATGCTGAATTCCTTCTTTAATTTTTGAACAAGTTCTTCGACTTTTAATGTCGAAATTGGATCAAGAGCAGATGTTGGTTCATCCATTAAGATGACATCAGGTTCAATGGCAAGACAGCGGGCAATACAAAGACGCTGCTGCTGTCCCCCTGACAGCCCAAATGCATTTTCATTTAAGCGATCCTTGACCTCATCCCAAATAGCTGCTCCTTTTAAACTTTCCTCTACGATTTGGTCAAGCACTTTTTTATCCTTTATTCCGTGAATCTTTGGACCGTATACAACATTTTCATAGATTGATTTAGGAAAAGGATTCGGCTTTTGGAAGACCATCCCTACTCTTGTACGAAGCTCTTCTACGCCATATGATTTATCAAAAATATTTCGTCCGCGATATTCAATTTTTCCTGATGTCTTTACACCTGGCACTAATTCAATCATTCGGTTTAACGTCTTGATGTATGTGGATTTTCCACATCCTGATGGTCCAATGATCGCCGTTACTTCATTTTCATAAATATCTAGATCAATATTTTTGAGCGCATGGTTATCCCCATACCATAAGTTTAATTCACTGGTTTTATAGACAAGCTCTTTATTTTGAAGTGCATCCCTGTTAGTATCAGTCATCACAAGTCTTACTCTTGGTTTTTCAATCGTTGCGTTCATCGTTTCTGTCTCCCTTCATCCTATACAGCTTGACTTAGTAGCGTTTTTGAAATTTATTTCGAATGAAAACGGCGATAGAATTCATAATAATCAGCATGGTCAGCAATACGATAATCCCTGCCGCTGCTACACCTTGGAATTCCTCTTGTGGACGTCCTGTCCAGTTATAAATTTGCATTGGCAATACCGTAAACATATCGAAAACAGACTTTGGCAAAAAGGCAAGAAATAATGGCAAGCCGAGAACAACTAATGGAGCTGTTTCACCAATTGCCCTTGATAAAGCAAGAATTCCACCCGTTAAAATCCCAGGGATTGCTGCTGGCAGTACAACATGAAGAATGGTTTGCCACTTTGTTGCCCCCATCCCATAGGAAGCTTCTCTTAATTCCTTTGGAACTGCCTTTATCGCCTCCTGTGATGCAACAATAATAATTGGAAGGACAAGCAGGCTCATCGTTAATCCAGCCGCTAAAACGCTTGTTCCAAGAGCTAATGCCCGGACGAAAACAGTCAAACCTAATAAACCAAAAACGATCGAAGGAACCCCTGCAAGATTCGAAATATTCACCTGAATAAACCTTGTAAATCGACTTTTCTGTGCATACTCTTCAAGATAAATCGCAGTTCCAACACCTAGCAGTAAAGTGACAGGTGCAACTACACCCATTAACCAAATTGTCCCGATTAGGGCCGTTTTAACTCCCGCTTGCTCTGGTTTCCGTGACGGAAGGTTTTGCAAAAACTGAAAATCAAGATAGCCAATTCCTTGAGTAATTACCCGATATAATAATATGCCTAGGATTAACAAGCCAAATATTGTTGCAGCCATAAATAACAGCCGAAAGAAAATATTTGAAACGATTCTTGGCTTCATATGCTTTAGCACTTTTGTATGGTCGATTAATTTCATTTAATACTCCTCCCTGAAACGGCGAGAGATAAATTGAGCGAGCAAATTCATTCCCAATGTGAACAAGAATAACGTAAACCCGACAGCATAAATGCTGTAATAGATTGTCGTCCCATATCCCGCATCCCCTTGGCTTACTTGCACAATATAAGCCGTCATCGTCTGAATGGAGCTTGTGACATCCCAGCTAAGATTTGGTGTAGAACCCCCTGCAACGGCTACAATCATCGTTTCTCCTATCGCTCTTGATATCGCTAAGACGATGGAAGCAATAATTCCTGAAATAGCTGCTGGAAGAACAACCTTTATCGCTACTTCAAATTTTGTTGAGCCAAGAGCCAGAGCACCTTCGCGCATCGAATTTGGGACGCTTGACATGGCATCCTCAGATAGTGAAGCAATCATGGGAGTAATCATAATCCCAATGACAATCCCTGGGCTTAGCGCATTAAAAATTTCAAGGGAAGGTATGATTTCTCTTAATAAAGGTGTTACAAAAGTTAAAGCAAAGAATCCATAAACAATTGTCGGAATGCCTGCTAGTACTTCCAGTATCGGTTTAATGATTCTGCGTGTTCGATCAGATGCGTACTCACTCAAAAAAATGGCAGATGCTAAGCCAATCGGTACTGCAACAATTGCTGCAATCATTGAAACCTTCAATGTTCCTGCAACAAGTGGAAGAATCCCATATGATCCTTGTGTTTCTGAGAAAGGATACCACTTTTGTGCAGTCAAAAACTCTTGAATGGGAACTTTCGTAAAAAAGGTAATGGTTTCAGCAATTAATGTTAGAACAATCCCAAGCGTTGTCAGCACTGATACGATGGCTGTAAGCAATAATACAAATGGGACAATTTTCTCTACTTGAAGAATCTTACTCTTCTTTTGCTTCTTTTTCTGTATGAGTTCTTGAACAGAAAAAGAATTTGATGTTTTTTGTAAGGCCAAAATGAAAACCCCTTTCATCCGTGTAACGAAGGAAGATGAGAAGCACCATATTTACGCACTTCCCATCTTCAAGTGAAGTTTATTGCATTTAT
This sequence comes from Cytobacillus solani, assembly GCF_006704205.1. NCBI lineage: Bacteria > Bacillati > Bacillota > Bacilli > Caryophanales > Bacillaceae > Cytobacillus > Cytobacillus solani. The sequence goes on along the minus strand of NZ_CP041305.1, from coordinate 3,410,867 downwards.
TCTTACTTTAACCCCTCTAATACTTTAAGTGCCGCTTCATACTCTTCATCTTTTAATTTTACGTAGCCTACATCTTCAGAAAGCACCGCTGCATTATCAAGTGTATATTTAACGAACTCATACACTTCTTCATTTTTCAATGATTCATTTTTTACATATGTGAAAAGAGGACGTGATAATGGAGCATATTCTCCGCTTTCAACCGTTTCATTCGTCGGTTCAACTGGTCCATTTCCTCCATCAACTGGAACAACCTTTAATTTATCTTTGTTTTCAGCATAATACGCATAGCCAAAATAACCGATTGCATTTTTATCACCTGTAACACCTTGTACTAATACATTGTCATCCTCAGAAAGTGTTGCATTTTCAACAATTGGTGCATCTTCTAAAATGACTTCATTGAAGTAATCGTATGTTCCAGAATCCGTACCTGGAGAATAGAATTTAATTTCTTCTTCCGGCCATCCTTCACGAATATCTGACCATTTTCTTGCTTTTCCATCTTCAACCCACATTTTCTTCAATTCATCAACTGTTAAGTGGTCAACCCACGTATTATCTTTATGAACAACAACGGATAGTCCGTCATTTGCTAATTTAAATTCAGTATAATCAATTCCCGCTTCTTCTAATTGCGCCTTCTCTTCATCTTTAATTGGACGAGAAGCATTGCTCATATCTGTACTTCCTGCGATGAAGGCTTTGAAACCGCCACCTGTACCTGAGGATGCCACAGAAACCTTCACTCCTGGCTGCTCCATACCAAACTCTTCAACAACTGCCTCCATAATCGGATAAACCGTTGAGGATCCATCAAGATTTATTTCACCTTGAAGCTGCTTATTCTCTTCACTAGCTTTCTGTTCTGTACTAGTTCCTTCCGCTTGTGATCCGTTTGCTGTCGCTTCATTATCTGTTTTTCCACAAGCTGCAGTGAACGCAAGCGCTGCTCCAATCATTGTTGAAAGTGCTAAGTACTTAAAGCTTTTCATTTCTTTATTCCCCCTAAGAGATTGGTTGTTTTGTCCTACACGTATAGAATAATACTCCAGCATTAACCTAGTTTTAATTGAATGTAAAGCTTTTGTAAATTACAGCAAAGCGATGTATAAAAATTGATTTCACGAAAAGAATAACTAGTTATTTGCATACAAAAAGCCTGCTCCCCCTTAAGGGAACAGGCCTATTGTATAATTCTTCTATTCTTGTTCCGTTTTTTTGCCATCCGTTTCTTTCTGATCTTCGGTTGAATGATCCGTATTGGCTGTACCGGATTGTCTTTGCTTCTTTAATTCAAAATACGTATCTAACACACGTTCAGCAATGTTTCTATTCGCATAATGGCCATGGCTTCCTTGGTAGGCCCATGGGACTAAGACAGCGATTGCGACTTCAGGATTGTCATAAGGAGCGTAACCCACATAGCTTAAGTTAATAACCTCTGGCGGCTCTTTGCCATATTTGCTCCGTTCAGGTCCATCATAGAACGCCTCGGCTGTACCAGTCTTTCCTGCTGGATTATAATCCTTCCCTTTCGCGCCAAAGCTAGAATAAGCTGTTCCACCAGGTTCCTGAGTAACTTTTTTGAAACCTTCCTGAACACGGTCTAGCCATTCTTCTTTTCCTTCGATGCGGTTAAGTACTTTCGGTTCAATTTCCTGGATAATTGGTCCAATTTCTCCGTTTTCCATTAATGGCTCGCGGATTTCTTTCACTATATGCGGCTCCATTCGGTTCCCGCCATTTGCAATCGTTGAAACGTATTGAGCAAGCTGCATATTCGAATACGTGTCATACTGCCCGATCACTAAGTCAAGCATGAAACCTGGCTTTGTTCCAGTCCCTTTAAAGCCAGACTGTTCATTTGGAAGGTCAATACCTGTTTTAACTCCTAATCCATATTGAGCAAAAGAATTACGAATCGTAGTAAATCCCTCGGGATTTAACCATAATGGACGTTCAGGGATATATTTACCCTTACCCCCGCCTATATTAATCGCAGTGTGGAACATATAGACGTTTGAAGAAAACTTAAGAGCAGTAATATCTGACATCGTGCCAAGTCCAGCTTTCCAAGATTTCTTAGGTGGAGTGCCCTTAATTCTTATGGGTGTGTCATAGAAGGTATCTCCTGGTTTGATCGCACCTGTATTAAATCCAGTCATTATCGTCGCACCTTTGACTGTCGAGCCAACATTGTAAGTCGTTTGGATATTTCCAAGCGCATCATCCATAATGACTTTTTCCCCATTTTCCTTCTTCACGATTCGTTTTCCAGACATTGAGAGAATCTCCCCGGTACGAGGATCCATCAGGACAACATAGGAACGATCGAGTAAAAGAGTACCTGATTTTCCCTTCGCTGCTCTTAATTCCTCTTCTACAATTTTGTCAACAGCCATTTGAAGGTCCATATCTATACTTAGTACAAGATCCTTCCCTCTTTTACCTTCTGAAATCGGAATCGTTTCTAATACATTGCCTGCCTTATCGGTGATGTTCTTCACTTTCGCTTTCTGCCCGTGCAGCACATCCTCATATTGCAGCTCAATTTGACTTTTCCCCACCCGGTCATTACGGCTGTAATCCCGTGCTAAATAATAATCAAGCTGCTCAGCAGGAAGTCCATCATCAGACACATTGCCAAGGACAGACTTCAACGTATCGCCAAACGCATAATACCTTTCCCAATCTGTTGTTGTATCCACGCCAGGCAGCCGCTGCAGGTTTTCACTGACAACAGCAAATTCCTCATCAGTTACTCCCTTATTTTTTACCATTTGCGGTGTTAGCGCATAACCGCTTGAAAAATCACGGTAAATCGCAAGAACTTCTAGATCAAATGCAGTTAATTCATTTAATTCTTCCTCTGTGATGCGGTCAAGCTGAAGCTGATAAATTTTCTTGTCTAACTCCTTACCTTCCAGCTTCTTCTTTAATTTTTCTATTTCCTCATCAGATACCTTCGCATCTGCACGCTTCGAGTTTTCTAAAATCCAATAATCCTTTTTATCTCTTTCCTGGACTTTACTTGTATCTTTTTCAATAAGCGTTGCAAGTTTCTTTGCAACTTCTATCATTTCATCCTGCTTTGCCCCTCTATTTGTATACGTGATTGCATTTTGCGGGGTATTATCAACGATTATCTTCCCTGTCCGATCCATCATTTTTCCTCTTGGTACAGGATTATTCACTGTAATGTCTTCTGTCCGCTCTATCTCTCGTCGATAATCATCTCCATAAACAATTTGCACAAATCCAAGTCTAAGAATTAATACCGAAAACAGAATAAAAACGATAAAGAATAAGACATTTACCCTGAATGGTACATGTGACTTCTTCTTCTTCTTTTTTTGCTTCAATGTTTATTTACACATCCTTTATCCAGTTCACTTTATCACTTATCTTTATTCTATAAGAAAACAATAAATTATTCTATTAAGAACCTATAATTGTGATAAGAAATATTTCCCTAAAAAAGAAATGTGTACGCAGGCAGTTAGATTGACTGGAAATGAATTTTCCTGATAAACAAATAGATGATTAAATGACCGATGCCTAAAGCAAGAAGAAGAATGGGTATTCCTTTTTCTTCATTAAGAAAAACAACCACACCGAGGAAGGCAAGTATAGAAACAACTCTTCCAGAATTCAAAAAAATTTCACGAACCACAATATATTCTATCCTCATTTCAGCTGCCTTCCATCCCTTCCCTATCACATCATAAGTCATGGATATATATGGAACTAGTAATAGTGGGTAGGCAATAGCAATAATTCCAGCGTAAAATAACAGCTTGGGATAAGTTAAATTAAAAATGATTAAAAAAATGGCAGCATACAAAATGACTCCACCAATGAGAATGGCTTTTTTTCGCTGATTTTTCTTAAGCAGCCTCGATACGCTGTAGTATGTAATAAATGAAACACCTGAATTAACAAGACCAAATGTTCCTAATGCCATTTCACTTCCTGTGGAAATAAATACAAAAACAGATATGATAAAGGCAAATGTCCCTTCACGTAAACCTTGGAAAAAATGTGCGTTCGTAATGAGCCGCCAATTCATATTGTTTTTTCTTTCTGCAATAATTCGTTTAAACCAGTACTTTCCATTTGCTGGCCGTCTTTTAATAAAGAAGCTTAAAAAAACAGCCAATGAAAAGAGTCCTAGTGAAATTCCAAATATGATCGAATATCCAGTGAACTTTTCCATTCTTGAAATAATTAAACCTGCAGCAATAGGACCAATCATTCCCCCGACAGACGTCAGAATGCCGAGAAATCCGTTAAAGAAATCCCGATTTTCTGGTTCAGTAATTTCAAAGGTTAACACATTAAATGCAAGCCAATAAAAGCCATACCCTACCCCTAATAACGCACCTAAAAGCAATAAAAATTTGGACGCATATGTACCTACAGCTAAAACGGTTAAATAAAATGCCGCCAAAAATATGACACCAATCCTTAGAACGATCACCCGATCAATTTTCTTAGCCCATCTGCCTGCTAATATAAAGGTCAGCGGTTGTATGACAACAATAGTTAAATTATATAATCCTAAATCCTTAAATTCACCAGACTGCTTCCATAGATAAATGTTCACAAATGTATTCGATAAAGCCACACTTAATGAATAGAGTCCGCCTATCAATAGCAGTAAACCTAAATCCTTTGTTAATTCTACATCTCCGATCAACTTTTTCACTTTACTCATAAAAAAACTCCCCTTCACATCTAAAGGGTAGTTTTCATCAAAACGGAGTTGCTTATTCAATAATTCTCTAATCAATCAAATAGAAAACACGGCAGAAATTTCTGCCGTGCTTCTCTGTATCAACCCTATTATTTTGCAGCGCTATAACGCTTAGAAACTTCATCCCAATTTACAACATTCCAGAAAGAATTAATGTATTCTGGGCGACGGTTTTGATATTTCAAGTAGTATGCATGCTCCCAAACATCTAAACCTAATAATGGAGTCTTGCCTTCCATTAATGGTGAATCTTGGTTTGGAGTGCTAGTTACTTCAAGCTCGCCATTGTTTACTGCAAGCCATGCCCAGCCAGAACCGAAGCGAGTAGTAGCTGCTTTTGCAAACTCTTCTTTAAAGCTATCGAAGCTGCCAAATTTGCTGTTAATTGCAGCAGCTAAATCTCCTGTTGGCTCACCGCCACCGTTTGGAGAAATAACCTGCCAGAATAAGGAGTGGTTTGCATGACCACCGCCATTATTGCGGACAGCCGTACGAGCTGCTTCTGGAACAGCATCAAGATTTGAGATTACTTCTTCAACTGATTTAGAAAGAAGCTCATCGTTTCCTTCTAATGCATTATTAAGATTAGTCACATATGTGTTATGGTGTTTAGTGTGATGAATATTCATTGTTTCTTTGTCGATATTTGGTTCTAGTGCGTCATACGCATAAGGTAATTGCGGTAATTCGAATGCCATTATAAATTCCTCCCTATGTAAATAAATTAAGCCTTCAGAATTCTTTTACGATTCCTATCATTCTAATTTTAGAATGATTATTCAGGCCTTCCATATAAGATTACCAAAATAAGATAATCCTTTCAATGAAAATGCTTAAGCAATTGCTTTTCATTTAACTTGAAGATTTCTCCAAATTACAAATATACCTTCCCCTATTTTTTTATAAATCATACAACTATTCCATATTTCGTTAAATTGTCATGATTTTGACGAACACCTATCAGTCAACGACTTAAGTCATATAATCAACCGGAGTCATCTAATAAAATTCAACTATGTCATTGACAGCTTACCCGTATTTCCTTTTAATCAAAATTATAAATTCATGGAAAGGAGTCTACAATTATGAAAAACTTTAACCTTTCACTATATAGCGTACTTATCCAGCATTTTATTGGAAACGAAACTGTTCAACTAATTAAGTCTGGATCAATCCTCTTTCAAGAGAAGGACAAGGTTAACAATGTTTACATATTATTATCTGGAAAAGTTTCCATAGGAAGAATGAATATTCACGGAAAAGAATTTATCCTGAAATTATTAAATGGAGAAGAAATCATTATTGAATATCAGATATTCAGACATGCTCCTAAGTACCACTTTTTCGCAAAGGCGATTACTGATTGTGAAATGATTATCGTAAAAAGAGAGCTATTCGAGGAATTTATTTTACAGGACCGGGAACGATTAAGTAACTTGACATCATGGTTGAGTACTAGATATTTAAAGGCGCAGATGATCTGTCAGGATTTAATTATTCACGGAAAAAAAGGCGGACTTTATTCCATTTTAATCAGGCTATGCAACAGCTATGGGGTCAAAACAGAAGAAGGAATTCTAATTGATTTTCCGCTTACACATCAGGAGTTAGCGAATTTAACATTTGGGACAAGGGAAGTCATCCAGCGAATGCTGAAGGAGCTAAGAGAAAATGATATCATTTCCTATGAACGCCAAAAATTCACCATTAAAAATTTAAATTACTTAAAAAAGGAAGTGGATTGCCTAAATTGTCCTTTCGAGATCTGCGGAATTAATTAAATAGATGAAAAGGACCCACTGCATTTAAAGGGGTCCTTTCTAGTTTAAAATAACATTATAAAACAACAAAAATAAAATAAACGATCATTACAGCTTGTATAATTCCCTTTGTTACAACACTGCTGATGAAACCGATAACAGAGCCAAATCCGATTTTTGCAGCTTCCTTCCATTCTTTTTTATGAACGGCAAGCTCTGCTATAAAGGCACCTAAAAACGGACCAATGATAATTCCAAAGACAGGGATGACAAAGGGACCCACTAGGAGGCCTATTGTGCTCCCCCATATCCCTGCTTTTGAACCGCCGAACTTTTTCACTCCGATTAAATTTGAAATGTAATCTGCTCCAAATAGCAACAACACAAAAAGTCCTTGTATCACCCAAAAGAGCCAGTTAAATGGCTCAAAGGAAAAGAATATCCCGTATAGAATAAATCCGCCTGCAACAAACAGCACACTAGGGATAATAGGATAGACAAGCCCAATGAAAGCAATCACAAATAATATAATAATTAATGTCCAATACAAAGTATCCATGACTCTATTACTCACCAGCCTTTTTTATATAATAAAGGAAGGAGATGCCCCTCCTTGCTTATCCCCTTCATTCAATCATTCTTCACCTAAAATCGCTTCTGCAATATTTACCGCATGATCGCCAATCCGTTCAAGATTACTCACAATATCAACATAAACAATCCCAGCTTGAGCTGAGCAGAGACCCTCATTTAAACGAAGAATATGCTGTTTTCGCAGTTTTCTTTCCATTTTATCAATGGCTTCTTCTTTTTTCACAACATCTAATGCTGCTATTCTATCTTTATGATCCAATGCATGGATAGATTCTTTCACAGTTGAGATTGTAAGTTTAAACATTTCTTCTAAATCTGCGGATGCATTTTCCGAGATTTGCACTTTATTTGCTTGTTGGTACTCTGCAAGCTCAATAATATTTTCATAATGATCCCCGATACGCTCGATATCTCTGACAGTATCCATAAGCATTGTATGCTCTTCTGATTCATGAGCAGATAATGAGCTTGTAGAAAGCTCAATTAAATAATCCGTAATTTTCCGATCGAGATTATTAATCGCATCCTCCAGCTGCATGGCATTGCTTGAATGCTTTGTGTTTTTTGTTTTTAAGAATTCACATGTTTCATCAAGACCTCGAATAGCAAATTGCCCCATTCTTAACACTTCTTCCTTAGCTTGGCCAAGGGCAATAGAAGGAGATTGCTGGATAAATACAGGATCAAGATGTTTAGCTTTGTATTCCATTACAGCATCTTCACCAGGAATTAATTTGGTTACGATGATTGCTAATACTGCAACAAATGGCAATTGAATAATTGTATTTGACGCATTGAATATCCCATGTGCAAAAGCAATGGTCATCTCAGGATTTAGCCCCATGGCTGACTGAATAAATTCGATTAATAATGTAAATGGCTTTAAAAGAATCAAGAAAATAGTTGTCCCAATTAAATTAAATAGAACATGAACAGCAGCTGCTCTTTTTGCGGCAACAGATGCGCCGATTGATGCTAATACCGCTGTTATTGTTGTTCCAATATTGTCTCCAAACAGAACAGGTAATGCGGCATGGATATCAATAAGCTGTTCAGAAAACAGTCCTTGAAGAATCCCAATCGTTGCACTTGAGCTTTGGACAATTACCGTAAAAACCGTTCCAACAATTACACCTAGAATTGGATTCTCACTCATATTCAGTGTCAGCTCATGGAAAGCTTCAAGTGTCCTTAATGGCTTCATTCCGCCACTCATTAATTCTAATCCATAAAAGAGAGCACCAAAACCAAACACGATTTGACCAATATTATGTATTTTTTGGCTTTTGAAGAAGAATAGTAAAATTGCTCCTAATGCAATAATAGGCAGAGCATATGCACCCACATCGATTCCTATAATGAAGGCAGTTACGGTCGTTCCTATATTTGCACCCATAATCACACCAATTGCTTGTCTGAGTGTCATGAATCCGGCACTAACTAATCCAACTGTTATAACTGTAGTTGCAGAACTGCTCTGAATAAGAATAGTCACAAGCATTCCCGCAAATACTCCCATTACAGGATTCGTTGTGAAACGATCAAGTAAATCCCTTAACCGATCACCAGCCGATTTCTGAAGCCCGTCGCCCATTGTTTTAATCCCGTAAAGAAAAATTCCAAGGCCTCCTAGAAATTCAAAAATCATTTGCTGAATATCCAATTCCACTATTTCCCAACCCCTATACCTTTATTCGACATATTTCATCAAACTCCTTACAATTATTAATGAATATGAATAAAGAGTAAAGTTTTCTACAGCTAAATTTACAACACCTTAACAAACATGCTTAATATTACATTTATGTTACAAATTTTTTGCAGCGTTAAATTTCTACTACTTGTACAGAAGTTTTTATGCGGGTAGAATAAAGGATGAATTCTATTAAGGGTGTGTCCAAATGAATATTTTCAACCAGTTTATAAAAAGTCTTTATTCACCGAAGGATATTGCACAATATCGATTTCAAGGAATCGGCAAAACGATATTGTATGTGTTTTTTCTAACCTTTCTATCCCTTATTCCCTCAATTATTTATTTCAGTACAGCTTTAATAAATGGTATGGAAGCAATACAATCTAGCGTTAAAACGGAACTTCCTTCATTTGTTATTGAAAATGGTGAAATGCAAGCAGATCTTGAAGCTCCAAAAATTATTAATAAAGATGAATTTACTATTATCCTTGACCCAACTGGAACAGTTGACCAAGAGGAATTGTCTAACAGTAATAATACGATTGCATTATTAAAGAATGAAGCCTTTATTAAAGCAGGAGGTCAAACTCAATCCTTCCCTTATTCCATGGTACCGGATTTCACATTAACAAATGATGATTTGGAGAATATTTTAGCTTCAATTGATTCTTCGTTAGCCATTATCATTCCACTTATTGCGGTAGTTATTTATATTGTTGCTGCCGGGTTGAAATTTATCGAGATTTCATTTCTTGCCTTAGTCGGTCTTTTATTGCAAAAGCTTATGGACGTTAATATGCAATATCGTCACACTTGGAGAATAGCGGCATATAGTGTAACGCTGCCTACAGTTTTCTTTACGGTGATGGACAGTCTAAGGACGTTGGTTCCTAATGGTGCCATTATTAATTGGTTTGTTGCGTTTATCATTTTATTATTAGTAATAAAAGAGATACCAAAACTAGAGAAAAAATAAAACGCGCAAATCTGCGCGTTTTCCTTTAGGTACTCTCTTTATTTAGCGTATCGAAATTCCGCATTTAGCATTGCAAGTGATTGAGATAAATCAGTCAGTCTCTCACCTGCTTCATGACTTTGTTTCATCTTGATCATTTGCCTTTCTGATGCTTTCATCATCTGTTCTGCACTTGCTACCGTTTCTTGGGAAACAGAAACATAATTCTCCGTAGCTGACTCTATCTTTGGCAATAAGAGATTCAAGCCGGCTAACTCCCCTTGTGCCTTTTCAATCATCTTGCTAACCATTGCAATTTCAAGCATTAATTGATCAAAAGATTCCTTGCTTGCCGATGCTGTTTGGACATGTGATTGGAAATTATTCATCATCCCAGCAAATTCATTGGAAGCCTTAACCGAAATAGTTGTCATTTTCCCAATTGTGTTCTTTATTTCACTCGTTGCAATCGACGATTGGTCAGCTAACTTTTTTACTTCATTGGCAACAACCGCAAAGCCTTTCCCCGATTCACCTGCTCTTGCTGCTTCAATCGCAGCATTTAAAGCCAAGAGCTTCGTTTGCTCTGCAATTTGCTGAATAATCATAACTACATTGGCAATTGATTCTGAGTGATCTTTAACAGCCTGAACTGATGACGCAACATCTTTAAACTCTATTTCAAAATGATTAAATGCAGCAATTAGATTCCCAACTTTTTTTTCACCCTCATTGGCTGAATAATTCATTGTTAGTACTTTTTCCATAACAGCTTTCATATGTTCAAAAATGTTATTAAGAGATTCGTTCATTTCTTGAAACATTTGAATACTGTCCTCAGAACTGACAGCTGTTTGTTCAGCACCCATTTTAACCACTTGGATCGCATCCATTAGCTGTTCATTTTCCTCCAATACTTGTCCAGAGCTATTTCTTAGTTCTTTCCCGGTATAGGATAGATCCTTAGTCGTCGATGAAATTTTAAATAAAAGCATGCTCATTTGACCAATCATCGCATTAAAGCTCTTCACAAGCGAAGTGATTTCAGAGGTGGTTGTATTTGTTTCTATTCGGACATCTAAATTTCCGCTCCTTGCTTCTTTCATGACCTCTCTTAGCTTAATAAGGGGATTGGTCAAACTTCGTACCATTATTATGAGAATAGCAGATGTTAGAATAAGGCTAATGCATGCAACAATAAATATGTATTTCGCCATCTCATTTATATCTTGTAAATATTGTTCTTGAGGTATAGCAATGAGATAAATCCCTTTTAATTCTTGAACTGAATGAAAGGAAAGTGTATAAAGCTCCCCATCTATTTTCTGATGGAGTAAGCCATTCTGCTTTTTTCTAATTTTCTCAAGTATATTTTCTGTAAAACTAATCGTTGAGTTCTTACTTATTAGAAAAGGAGTCGCTCCTTTGTTATTAACTAAAAAATAATTCCCTTCAAACCCATCTTGTGCTAGATCAGCATCCTGGGTTTTAATAACCTGATTCATTTTTTTGTGGAATTTTTCCTCCTGGCCTACATAAATGAGCATCACATTTTGGGCCATATCATAAATGCCTGCCACCTCTTTATTCAGACGCTGCTCCATTAACTTTATCGCAGTATCCTTAGACTTCCCGTATGAAATATACGCAACGGTTGAAACCGTCAACAGCAGTAGGCCTAAAATCATGACTAATAATTTTGTTTGTAGCGATAATTTCTTTAGCAAGATATGATTCCTACCTTTCCCATCTCTTTAACAAACACGATTACGTTCCGACTTTCTACCTACATTATGACAAAGGAATATTAAGAATATGTAAATGATAGGTAAGATTATCGTAAACATGATTACAATCTTAAAGTTTTATCTAAGTTCTAATCTTTATTGGACAAGCATACATATGGGATATGCAAGCAAATTATTCCGGAGGTATTGCTCAATATGAAAAGATTAGTCGCACTATTATTAGCAGCACTGACGATTTTTGTTATTTATTATGACTTAAGCAAAGGGACGCTGCCAGTTGATAATGAACAATCAATCGAAGCAACCTCCATGACAAATACAGCCGAATCCTTCTTTGAAAAAAAGGTCAACCCAGGAGAAACGGTCCTTTCCATTATTGAACAAAAAATGAAAGGTCCCCTTCCAGTTAGTATCACAGATGTAATCTCTGACTTTTCAAATTTGAATAGTGGTTTAAAGCCTGAAGAACTAAAATATGGAGAAACGTACAAGTTTCCTTTATATAGCAGCAAAAACTAAAAAGTTCCCTTTATTGGATAAACCATCATTCTTGTCAATTCGATTGATTCATTGATACAATATGAAAGTGGATTGTTTAAATAATTAACTGTAAATTAAAGGAGCGAATCTCCATTGACTGAAATGATACATCGTACAAAAACACGTCCAGTTAAAGTGGGACCATTAACAATTGGCGGCAGCAATGAGCTGTTTATCCAAAGTATGACAACAACAAAAACACATGACGTTGAGGCAACAGTTGCTGAAATCAAACGTCTAGAGGAAGCAGGCTGTCAAATTGTCCGCGTTGCTTGTCCTGACGAACGTGCAGCAAATGCCATTGCAGATATAAAAAAACAAATCAATATTCCACTTGTTGTAGATATCCATTTTGATTACAAGCTTGCTCTTAAGGCAATTGAAGGCGGAGCAGATAAAATCAGGATCAATCCAGGAAATATCGGGAAACGTGAAAAGGTGGAAGCAGTTGTTAAAGCTGCAAAAGCAAAGGGGATTCCTATTCGAATTGGCGTAAATGCGGGATCTCTTGAAAAACGAATTCTTGAGAAATATGGATATCCTACTGCTGATGGGATGGTTGAAAGTGCTTTGCATCATATTAAAATCCTAGAGGACCTTGATTTTCATGATATTATCGTATCGATGAAAGCTTCTGATGTTAATTTAGCCATTGAAGCCTACGAAAAGGCAGCAAAAGCATTTGATTACCCATTACATTTAGGTATTACTGAATCGGGTACATTATTTGCGGGTACAGTTAAAAGTGCAGCAGGATTAGGTGCAATTCTTCATAAGGGCATCGGAAATACATTAAGAATTTCTTTAAGCGCAGACCCTGTAGAAGAGGTTAAAGTGGCTCGGGAATTACTTAAGGTATTTGGCTTGTCTTCCAATGCTGCAACATTAATTTCCTGTCCAACATGCGGCAGAATAGAAATTGACTTAATTAGCATCGCCAATGAAGTAGAAGAATATATCCAAAAAATTAAAGCTCCAATTAAAGTAGCCGTACTGGGCTGTGCTGTAAATGGACCAGGTGAAGCACGTGAAGCTGATATTGGTATTGCTGGTGCACGCGGCGAAGGACTTCTATTCCGCAAAGGAGAAATTGTCCGTAAAGTTCCTGAAGCAACAATGGTTGAAGAATTAAAAATTGAAATCGATAAGATTGCTGAAGAATACTTTGCGAAACAAGAAGAGGAAAAGAAAAAAGCTGAAAGTGTAAACTAAACATAAGGATAAGAGCCTGGCATTTGATGCCAGGCTCTTTTTTCTCCGCTTTAAAAAAACGGCAGAATAAACATCCCTACGATAATTGACACGACTCCAATTCCAATCGCCCAGCTGCCAAGGGCAGTAGCACCTCTTCTTCTGGCAACGAAACCAAGCACAATGCCTGTAGCTCCAAACAGGATTGGCAGCACGAATAAGGATAGAATAGAAAGTGCAAGAGCAGCAATGCCCACACCTTTTCCTGCGGTTACAGATTCCCTTTCCCGCTCACCCGTTCTACTTATGCGTCTATCATAGGAAATCGGTGCAGCGAGTTCAGCTGAGGTTTCTTCCGTGAAATCTGCAGTTCCATATTGGTCTTTACCTCCAATTTGCTCGCTATGCCGAAGATCGTAATCCTCATAATCGCGGTCTTGATCTGCCATTTACTTGATCCCTCACTTTCATTAGTGGAATCATGTAGATTCCCTTATGATCTTGTCTCGCTTACTTTGGAGCATTATTATTGTTCACCTAAAGGACCAAAATATTGTTGTTAATCTTTAACTCTTCACCTGAAATTTTCTAATGATCTGAAATCCATTCTCGACCGAACCATTCAACTGCGCTAAGATAAAAGTGAGATTATTTTTAAAGGAGCGTTTCAAATGAAGAAGCGATTTGGAATTGATATTGATGGAACCGTTACATGTCCTTCCTCCATCATTCCCTATATAAATAAAGAGTTTAACGTAAATATTACATTAAATGATGTGAAGCAATATGATTTAACCCATGTTGTCGATTGTACCGAAATAGAGTTTGCCGATTGGTTTTTGAAAAGCGAACCTATCATTTATGCAGCATCTCCACTAGCAAAAGGAGCAAAAGAAGTATTAAAAAAGTGGGAGACTGTGCATGACTTAATTTTTATTAGTGCACGTGGTCCTCACCTTCTTGAAATAACAAAGGAATGGTTTTTAAAAAATGCCCTGCAGTTTAATCATATTGACTTACTAGGCACACATAATAAAATTGAGGCTGCGAAAAACTTTCAAGTGGATATATTCTTTGAAGACAAGCACGACAATGCAGTCATGCTTCACGAGGAATGTCATATTCCCGTTATCTTATTTGATACCCCTTACAATCGAGAGCCCATTCCAAATGGGGTAATCCGGGTAAATTCATGGTCTGAGGCAAATGCGTGGGTGGACAACTGGTTAAAACAACAATAAAAAAACGGCTATGCCGTTTTTTTATTTTAACTATATGCTGCATCCGTATGCTCGAAGCATTCAGGACATTTTCCATAAATCTCAAATTTATGACCTGAAATATCGTAGCCTCTAAGATGATCCTGCACTTCTTTCATTGGACATGTATTTATTTCCTTCGTTTTTCCGCAATCTAAACAAATAAAATGATGGTGGTGATGCTCATGCGCACATGTATAACGAAAATGCTTTTCCCCGGACAACTCTGTCATTTCAAAAATTCCAAGATCAACAAATAATGATAAATTCCTGTAAATCGTATCAAAACTTAAACCAGGGTAGTCATCCTTCATCCAAGCGAGCACATCTCTTGCCGTTAAATATTTATTGCTTTTCGCAAAAAGTTCAAGCATTTCTTCCCGTTTCCCCGTATGCTTATAGCCCTTTTCCTTTAAAAGCTGTAACGCTTCATTCACATCCATTTTATTCACCTCTAATAATTCTATTTACACGTTTGGAGGCACTTTAACTTAGACGGCCACCTTTACTGTGAGTTTTTTTATTAAAATAGTAAGGATCAAAATGAGAACTGCGATAATGACGATCGTTCCACCTGGTGCTAAATCTAAATAATAAGAAAGCATGAGCCCGCCTAAAACAGAAGTCTCACCGAAAAGAACGGAGTAAAAAATGGTTTGTTTAAATCCTTTGGCAATTCGAATGCTTGCAGCAACAGGCAAGGTCATTAAAGAGGAAACCAGCAGGATACCGACAATTCGCATAGATGCTGCAATGACTAAAGCCACCATAACAATAAAAATAAAATGTATACTCTTTGCTGCTATACCAGAAGCTTTTGCATGTTCTTCATCAAAGGATAATAAAAATAATTCTTTATATAATAAAAGGATCATTGCAATAACAAAGATGCTAATCACCAAGATTGTCCATAAATCTGCACGGCTCACCGCACTTACACTGCCAAATAAATAGCTAAATAAATCGGTATTAAATCCATCGGCAAGTGAGATGAAAATAGCTCCTAAACCAATTCCTCCAGATAAAATGATAGGAATAGCTAGTTCTTGATAATGCTTATACACTGCACGTAGCTTTTCGATAAAGAGGGAGCCTGTTACTGAAAAAACCATTCCCATATATAATGGATTTAAGCCGCTTAATCCGATAAATTTCTTTTCTAGCAGAAGACTTGCAGCAATCCCAGCAAGTGTAACATGACTTAGCGCATCAGCAATAAGAGAAAGCCTGCGGACAACAATAAATACACCGATTAACGGAGCAATAATCCCAATAATAATCCCTGTTAAAAAGGCGTTTTGTAAAAATTCATATTGTAATATTCCTGCAATCATTGCTCTGATCCTCCGTGATGATGGTGATGATGATCGTGCTCGTGTGTGAGGATATGGACATCATGACCGTAAAATTCAGACATTTCATCCATTTTTAGCTGTTCAAATTCCTCTGTTTTCCCATGAAAATGCAAATGTTTATTTAAACAGGCAACATGTGTGACTTTATCAGAAATGGTACCGATATCATGAGTCACTAATAAAAGGGTAATACCTAATTTTTTATTTAACTCATCAAGCATTTCGTAAAAGGATTGAACATTTTGGGCATCAACCCCAACTGTTGGCTCATCAAGAATCATTAACTTTGGATCACTTACTAATGCTCTAGCGATGAAAACACGCTGCTGCTGTCCTCCTGAAAGCTCCCCAATATTTCTATCTTTAAATGCAAGAAGTCCAACGGAGTCGATGGCTTGCGTAACCTTCATGTGATGCTCTCTTTTCATAAATTTGAAAAGCCCAAGCTTTTTAGTTAATCCGCTTGAAACGACTTCATAAACCGTTGCAGGGAAACCAGTATTAAAGGAATTTGCCTTTTGTGATACAAAACCAATTTTATGCCAGTCTTTGAATCGGCTGATTTCCTGACCAAAAAGCCGAATTTCTCCATTTTGTGTTTTGAGAAGTCCAAGAACAAGCTTTAATAAAGTAGATTTTCCCGAACCATTTGGCCCAACAATACCTAAGAATGCACCTTCATGTATGGTAAGATTAATATTTTCAAGAACATCCTCCTTTTCATAACGGTAGGATACTTGCTCTATTTCGATAATCGAATGTAATTGTTTTTCCATTTTATCACCTAAAAATCCAGCTGTAATTTTCATAACAACAGCTTCGAATATAAGAATCATTACGATTTAGTAGTATACAGCAAGGATAAAAAATTGTAAAGAATAATTACTTCCTTTCCTCGATGCAAAAACTGTAACAAATTCCCTTCTCTTCTCATACAGTACATTGGAGGAGTGATGGAGAATGAAAATTTTTGAAAACATCATTAATCATAAGATAGGGACTATTACTGGTGATGAATTACTAAAGTATGGGAAACAATTTCAAATCATCATTACAAAACAGCAAGCTGACAAAATAGCCGATTATCTTCGAGGAAAACAAGTAAATATATTTAATGATGAGGAGCGTACAAGAGTAGTAAAGGAGATTGCAAAAATTGCTGGACCTGAAACGGCTCGAGCTGTAAATAAGCTATTTATTCAATTTACTAAATAACTTTTCTCTAAATACATTGAAAAAAGCTGTGAAAATTTCACAGCTTTTTTCTTAATGGGATGATCCCTGCATAATTAAATCCAAAAGATTTTCGTTATATTCTTGGGCACGAAGCATAGCTATTTCATGCTTATAAGGTGCTTTTTTATTATTTTTGTCTTCTCCCACATATGGTGTTTCTAGTATTTTTGGCACATTCATCAGCTGTGGATGATGAACAATGTTATTCAATGCTTTAAAGCCAATATGGCCAAATCCGATGTTTTCATGGCGGTCTTTTCTCATTCCCCGCTCATTTTTACTATCATTAATATGAAGAACCTTTAATCGATCTATGCCAATGATCCGGTCAAATTCCTCTAAAACCCCATCAAAATCCTCGACGATATTGTATCCGGCATCATGTGTATGACAAGTATCAAAGCAAACAGATAAGTGATCATTGTAGTTTACTCCATCAATAATCATCGCAAGCTCCTCAAATGACTTTCCGCATTCAGAGCCTTTGCCTGCCATCGTTTCAAGAGCGATTTGAACCTTTTCGTCTCCTTTTAATACTTCATTTAAGCCTTCAACTATTTTTTTGATGCCTGCCTCTGTTCCTGCACCAACATGCGCACCAGGGTGGAGAACGATTTGTCTCGCACCTAATGCCTCTGTACGATCGATTTCAGAGCGCAGGAAATTCACACCCAGCTCAAAGGTACTCGGATTCGTTGTATTCCCGATATTGATAATATATGGAGCATGAACAACAATATCGCTTATCCCGTTTTCCTCCATATGCTTCAAACCTGCTTCTATATTTAATTCTTCAATTTTTTTCCTTCTCGTGTTTTGCGGAGCACCCGTATAGATCATAAATGTATTGGATCCGTATGATACAGCCTCTTCACTAGCTGCTAAAAGCATTTTTTTCCCACTCATCGATACATGTGAACCAATTTTCAACATTTGTTTCTCTCTCCCCAAACTTTTATTTTTTCTTTATTCTTCTTTCGCGTTTTTTAATTTTATCCATTTCCCACTTCATTTTCTTCTTATAGCCCGGTTTGACTTTTTTCGGTTTTTGAACGAGCGAAGATGCTTTTTTATCGATATCATCTGTTTTTCTTTGTCGATTCTTACGCTTGTTACGTTCATCCAACTTCGTCCATTCACCCTTTTGCAAATCAACATGGTGAAATTCAATGCCCATTTTTTCAAGGCGATTGAGTGCATCTTCATCAGCGGTTTCGTAGATTGTTAAAGCGATACCCGAATTTCCAGCACGCGCTGTTCGGCCAACACGATGAATATAAAAGTCTAAATCCGTCGGCAGTTCATAATTGATGACATGGCTTATTCCTTGGATATCGATTCCCCGTGCAGCTAAATCCGTCGCAACGATATACTGAAATTCCAAATCAATAATTTGCTTCATCATTTTTTTTCGTTCACGCGGATTCAAGTCACCGTGAATTCTGCCTACTTTTAACCCTTTTACGATCAAGGCATCGGCAACCTCGTCTGCTTTTTTCTTCGTATTTGTAAAGACAATCGCTAAATATGGATTAAATGCAGATAAGGCTTCGTGAACAAGATTCACCTTATTTCGGTGCTTTGATGGCAAAATCCATTGTTCAATTTTAGCCGCTGTGGCTTGTTGCGGCTCCACGTGGATATACTTTGGATTTTCCATATATTTTTTCAAGAATGGTTTCAGCTTTTCAGGGATGGTCGCTGAGAAAACGAGCATTTGCAGCTTCTCTGGCATTCTTCCAGCTATTTGGTCCACATCTTCAAGAAATCCCATATCCAGCATTAAATCTGCTTCGTCAACAACAAGCATCGTTGCTTTATGAACAAATAAAGCCTGCTCCTTCACAAGGTCATTAATTCTTCCAGGTGTACCAACAACAATTTGCGGCTGCTTTTTTAATTTTTCAATTGTTCGCTGCTTGTCCGTTCCTCCGATATAACAACGAGCCGTTATTTCTTCACCTTCTAGACAATGCTCTGTTACTTTGAGAATTTCTTGATAGATTTGATTCGCAAGCTCCCGTGTAGGTGCCGTAATAATTGCTTGTACTTCATTTCTTGCAGAATCCAGCTTTTGCAGGATCGGTAAAATATACGCATGCGTTTTTCCCGTTCCTGTTTGTGATTGGCCGATTGCGCTATCCCCTTTAAGGATTGTCGGAATTAGGCGTTCTTGTATTTCAGTAGGCTCATAAAAGCCTAGCTTTTTCACCGCTTCAATAATAAATGGCTTTAATTCATACCGTTCAAATTTTGTTTCGTTCATTTTTTATTAACTCCTCATGTGTCGATTCTTATAATCATCCTGTTATTATAATAAAGTTTTAAAGAAATAACCACTCATACTATAGAATAGTTTCATATTGGCACTTGTTTTTACTTTTTCTACCAGAATTCTGCTGTTCCCCCGCCTAAACCAATTCAGCAATGATGCATACCCTATTAGTATTAAGAAATAGAAAGGAGGCTATGAGAATGAGGACTGGACCGAGAATGCCTTTTCGAGGAGGAATGCCTCCGCAATCATTGCCACCAATGCAAGCTCGCCCACCAATGGGTTCAATGATGAGAGGTGCACCACAAATGAGACAGGGCGGTGGAGGCCTTCTTGCCAAACTTATGGGTGGCGGTCAAGCGAGAGGAGCCGCGGGAACAGCAAGCAGGGCTGCTGGAACTGGCGGGTCTGGAGCAGGCGGAATCTTAAAAGCTTTAAGCAATCCTACAGCAATCAATGGCTTTTTATCAAACACACAAAAGGTATTAAATACTGCCCAGCAAGTAGGACCAATGGTGCAACAATATGGACCGCTCGTAAAAAACATTCCTGCCATGTGGAAGCTTTATAGAGGGTTGAAAAATGGGGATGACGAACCGGCTGCAGTGGATGAAAAGCCTAAAAAAGAGACAACATCCGTTAAAACTAAAAAAACGATAAAAAAAGAAAGCAAAGATGTGGACATCGATAACAGCTCCACTAAACAAGGAAAAAGAAATGGCCAATCTGTGCCAAAATTGTATGTATAAAAGGATGCAGCCGCATTCTTTTTTATTTTACCTTTATCAACTTTTCCTAGCTTTATGATCATATGCACAGCCCGCTTAACAGCCTTTTAGTATTATTATTAGCAAAAGTTCTATATAATAGTATACGGATCATTCACTTTTTACCGCATGAATGATCATTAAAAGGAAAAATAGACGAACTTTATCATAGATGTTTTTATTATTGGAGGTTTGAAATATGGAGATCATTAAGATATCACCACGCGGTTATTGTTATGGGGTAGTCGATGCAATGGTTATAGCAAGAAATGCAGCCCTAGATAAATCACTGCCACGGCCAATCTATATCCTTGGGATGATTGTTCATAACAAGCATGTGACAGATGCCTTTGAAGAAGAAGGAATTATTACTCTTGATGGAAAAGACCGAATGGATATTCTTAGCAAGGTTGATAAGGGAACGGTGATCTTCACTGCTCATGGTATTTCACCAGAAGTTAGAGAATTAGCTAAAGCGAAGGGGCTTGTGACACTCGATGCCACTTGTCCTGATGTTACGAGAACACATGCTTTAATCGAAGAAAAGGTGAAAGAAGGCTTCCAGATTATTTATATCGGAAAAAAAGGGCACCCTGAGCCTGAAGGAGCAATCGGTGTTGCTCCACAAGCCGTTCATCTGGTTGAATCACTAGACGATGTAGAGACACTGCAGATACAAAGCGAAAAAATCGTTGTCACTAATCAAACGACAATGAGTCAATGGGATGTTAAAGAGGTAATGGATAAGCTAGAAGAAAAGTTTCCTCATGCAGAGTTTCATAAAGAAATTTGCAATGCCACACAGGTTCGCCAAGAAGCGGTTGCGACCCAAGCTGGACAAGCGGATGTAACGATTGTTGTTGGTGACCCCAAAAGCAATAACTCCAATCGCTTAGCACAAGTTTCTGAAGAGATTGCTAACACAAAAGCCTACCGGATTGCTGATGTAACCGAGCTTGATATCAATTGGATTAAGGATGCCTCAACCGTTGCTGTTACTTCTGGCGCCTCCACTCCAACACCTATTACAAAAGAGGTAATTGCCTTTATCGAGCAGTTTAATCCTAATGATGAATCAACTTGGACAAGAGAGAAGAAGGTACCATTAAGTAAAATACTTCCAAAAATTAAAAGATAACAAAAAGGACCGGTTCGGAAAGAAAAATACCGGTCCTTTTTGTTTTACAATTTATCAGCCAAGTCAATGATGTTATTAGCCATTGAACATGTTATCAGCCAAACCCCTTACACAAATTGAAAAGGATCTGTATGCAATTCAGAAGCAAAAATGGAGACATCATAGCCCTTTTCCTTACACATTTTCTCTAGTTGTTTGGCAACGCCTTTTTTCATTACTTTCTCGACATTATGACCTGGATCAACAATATTTAGTCCCATCATCATCGCATCATGTGCCACATGGTAGTACATATCACCCGTAACGTACACATCTGCGCCTTTAAATTTTGCCGAAGTGAAATATTTGTTCCCATCACCGCCAAGTACTGCTACTCTCTTTACCTTATCAGCCATATCGCCTACGACACGAACTCCTTTCACATCAAGACAGCGTTTTACATGGGATGCAAACTCTGCTAGCGACATTTCTGGAATATCGCCAATTCTCCCTAGACCAAGGATCTCTCCCTTATTTTCTAAGCTATAAATATCGTAAGCGACTTCTTCATATGGGTGAGATTTAAACATAGCTGAGAGAATTCTTTTCTCAAAATGTTCTGGAAAGATGGTTTCAATTCTTTCTTCTTTAACCATTTCAAGCTTTCCTGTTTGACCGATATGCGGGTTTGTTCCCTCACCCGGTAGAAACTGCCCAATACCAGTGGACGAGAATGAACAATGACTATAGTTTCCGATTGCACCTGCTCCAGCGTTCCCTAGGGCATGCTTAAGCTCTTCTGCATTTTCCTCTGGAACATATACCACTAGCTTTTTTAATTTTGTTTCATATGTTGGATAAAGCACTTCCGTATCTGTAAGCTGAAGTGCTTCGGCAAGCATATCGTTTACCCCGCCAGACGCGACATCAAGATTTGTATGGGCGGCATAAACAGCGATATCGTGCTTAATAAGCTTTTCTATTATTTTGCCAGCCGGTGTTTCTGTTGCTATCGCTTTCAATGGACGAAAAATAGGCGGGTGGTGGGCGATGATAAGCTGCACATTTTTTTCAATCGCCTCATCAACTACTTCCTCCAATACATCGAGAGCAATCATTACATTCTCAATCGGTTTATTTAACCTTCCGATTTGCAGACCGACTTTATCTCCTTCCATTGCGTAGCTTTTCGGAGAGAATTGTTCAAATAACTGGATGATTTCATGTCCATTCACCTTTTTCATTTGTCTAAAACCTCCTCAACCATTCGGATCTTTTCATTAAGCTCTTTCTTTTTCAGTATTGTTTCTTCTGATTCCGCTGCATTTTCCAGCTGTTTTAAAATTCGCTGCCAATTTTTCAGCTCGTTTCTCCACTTCTTCTGAAAGGGAGCAGAGGATTGTTTCATTAATAGTGGACCAAGTAAAAGCTCCTTTTGTAAATTTTTATATGGTTTCAATGGATCTCCTTTTTCAGCTACTACTATTTCGTATATTTTGTCATCTTCTTCAAGTATCTCTTCCGCAATTAACTCCCATGCATTATCTAAAAGCCATTGTCTTGTCGTCAGTGCGCTAATATTCGGCTGCAAAATTAATCGTTTAACCGAATCCAGCTTATTCTTCCCTTCTTCCAAAATGCTCGCAATTAAAGCACCGCCCATTCCGGCAATTGTTACGCAGTCAATTTCTCCTAGTGCAATGACTTCCAATCCATTTCCCTTTCGCACAATAATTTGTTCATCAAGCCCTTCCATTTTCACCTGCCGTTTTGCTGACTGATAAGGGCCTTCAACGACCTCTCCAGCAACAGCAAAGGGAACTACACCCTTCTTTACTGCATAGCATGGCAAATAGGCATGATCAGACCCAATGTCTGCCAAACGTGATCCTCTAGGAATATAATTTGCAACAGCTTCTAGTCGCTGTGATAATTTCTCAGTATTCATTCAGTCACCACTTATACTTTCATATTTTAAATAGCTACCGTTTTAACGATAGCCCGTCTTAATAAGTATAGAAAAAGTCCTTTACATATGCAAAGGACTTTCTTTTTAAACAATTATTTAAGTGTCATTAACCATTCAGCCATTGCATCTTCTTGACCAGCGACTAATCCGCCAGGCATTCCATTGGCCGTACCATTAGTTAAGATATCTACAAGTTCTTCCTTAGAGTGACGGTCACCAGTACCAGTCAAAGCTGGTCCCACTGCTCCTTGATATTGATCACCATGACAGGCGATACAACTTTGCTTATAAGTGTCTTCAGGGCTTGCTGCAACCTGCTCTTCAGCTTTGTCTCCGCCGCCTTCTTTTTCTGCAGCAATTTCATCCATGTTATTAAGACCAATAAATGACATAAAGAAAATTGCTACGATACCGAATGCAAAGATAATAAGATACGGCATTGCTGTATTTTTCATGTTTTAACCTCCCTTATGTAAGAACATCAAAATATTAAGTAATGTACAAACAATCTCTATTCTACTTCAAATTCTACCGAAGGAAAAGACCTAAAGCAAACTTTGTCACAGCAAATTCGGAAAATAGACAAAAACTCCATCACTTAGATGGAGTTTTCCCTACCTTGTTATTAGTTACTTAAGATTTGACGAGCGATAACTAAACGTTGAACTTCGGATGTACCTTCGCCAATTTCAGTTAACTTGCCATCTCTCATATATCTCTCAACATGATAATCCCTCATATATCCATACCCGCCATGAATTTGAACTGCCTGGTCTGTGATTTCCATGCATATCTCAGAGGCATACAACTTACACATGGATGCTTCTTTTGAAAAAGGTCTTCCATGATCTTTCAGCCAAGCTGCCTTATAAACCATATTTCGTGCCAATTCGATTTTCATAGCCATATCTGCTAATTTAAACTGAATCGCTTGGAAATTGGATAAGGAGCGCCCAAATTGCTGACGTTCCTTTGCATATTGAACGGCCTTTTCATAAGCTGCCTGAGCGATGCCGACAGCCATTGCACCTATACCAATTCTGCCTCCATCTAAGGTGATTAAAAATTGTTTAAAGCCTTCACCCTTTTTGCCGAGCAAGTGCTCAGTCGGAACGCGCACATCTTCAAGGACAAGTTCTGTCGTATTCGACGAATGTAATCCCATTTTCTCATAATTATCAATCACCTTAAATCCATCCGCATCAGTAGGAACGATGATTGCACTTATTTCCTTTTTGCCATCTGTTTCACCTGTTATTGCTGTAAGAGCCAAATGCTTTGCATAGCTTGCATTAGTAATAAAACACTTATTTCCATTGATGATATATTCTCCATCTTTTTCAACCGCAGTGGTTCTTGTCCCCCCCGCATCCGAACCAGCACTCGGCTCTGTTAATCCAAACGCGCCAAAGGTTTCACCTGTACAAATAGGGACTAAATACTTTTGTTTTTGTTCATCTGTTCCAAACAAATATAGCGGAGCACCGCCTAAAGAAATATGAGCCGAATATGTAATTCCTGTCGATCCGCACGCACGGCTCAGCTCTTCTGTAACAATCGCAAAACTCACAGAATCTGCACCAGCACCCCCATATTCTTCTGGGAAAGGCAGACCCATTAAACCAAGATCAGC
Source organism: Cytobacillus solani (assembly GCF_006704205.1). Classification (NCBI taxonomy): domain Bacteria; kingdom Bacillati; phylum Bacillota; class Bacilli; order Caryophanales; family Bacillaceae; genus Cytobacillus; species Cytobacillus solani. The sequence goes on along the minus strand of NZ_CP041305.1, from coordinate 3,386,013 downwards.
CATTTTCTTAAAAATATCAACGGGAAATTCTTTCGTGCGATCCCTGTCTAATGCCCCAGGGGCAACCTCTTCATCCGCAAATTCACGAATCGTTTTCAGAATCATTTCTTGTTCAGAAGTTAAATCAAAATTCACCAGTCCATCCCCCTTATACTCGTTGTATACGCTTACAACTCTATTATAAAAGAGAATAGATAATTTTCACAACATTTAAAAATTTTATAAAATATTTTATTATACAAAAATATAAATAATCAGTAAAACCAGCCCCAATACACCTGAAATTGCAAACGCGAGCTGCTTCAGTTTCCAGCCGCACAGCAACCAGAGAAAACAGTTAATGACCAGATTGAAATAAAGGAATAGCGGTCTTTCTGGGAAAACACTAGAAAAAAATTCAACTGAGGTCAGCAATAGAATTAACGCTGATACAATCATTGGGATTTGCAGCAATAATCCTTTTCTAGAAAAATAAATTGTAAAGATAATTCCTGCTAAAACAAATAAAATGAACAACGGCATTTGCAAAGTAATAGACAATTCAGTAAAATGGATTAAAAAAAGGGTCAGTGGAATAAGCAAAATAAAAAGATAGTGGTTTTTCCAAAAACCCCCTCTACTTATCCCTTTTTTTGAAATCTCCGGCTGATTTCCTTCTGTATATAAGGCCAAAAGATAGTCACAATATTGTTCTGGGAGCATACGGGCTTTTTTCCAAGATAAAATTTCATTTACAATGATGTTTTTTCTATTTTCATTCAAAAGTTACACATCCTTTAAGAAATGCACAAGCGCCTTGATCATGGCCGTACAAACTGGAGGGGCTTCGACTGTACAAGATTTATACTTCCAAACTAAAAAAAATAGTTTACTTCTATTGTAAGAAGTAAACTATTTTCTGGCAATCCTTTTCTAAAAAGGAAATTCGGAATTATATTTATTCTAGAAAGTCTTTCAATCGTTTGCTTCTGCTAGGATGTCTTAATTTACGCAATGCTTTCGCTTCAATTTGACGAATACGCTCACGAGTAACACCAAACACTTTACCAACCTCTTCTAACGTTCGTGTACGTCCATCATCAAGTCCAAAGCGAAGACGCAATACATTTTCCTCACGATCAGTTAAGGTGTCTAGAACATCCTCAAGCTGCTCTTTTAGAAGCTCGTAAGCAGCATGCTCAGAAGGGGATGTAGCATCCTGGTCTTCAATGAAATCTCCGAGATGGGAATCATCTTCTTCCCCAATCGGTGTTTCCAAGGAAACTGGCTCTTGTGCAATCTTTAAGATTTCTCTAACCTTATCAGGCGTTAAATCCATATCTTCAGCAATTTCTTCAGGTGATGGTTCACGTCCAAGATCTTGAAGTAATTGGCGTTGGACCCGAATTAATTTATTAATCGTTTCAACCATATGAACAGGAATACGAATCGTTCTAGCCTGGTCGGCAATCGCTCTTGTAATTGCTTGACGGATCCACCAAGTAGCGTAAGTACTAAATTTAAAGCCTTTACGATAATCAAATTTTTCAACAGCTTTAATTAAGCCCATATTTCCTTCTTGAATTAAATCAAGGAAAAGCATCCCACGGCCAACATATCTCTTTGCAATACTAACCACTAAGCGGAGGTTTGCTTCAGCAAGGCGTCTTTTTGCCTCTTCATCCCCTTGCTCAATTCGTTCAGCAAGTGAAATCTCTTCTTCAGCAGATAAGAGATCCACACGGCCAATCTCTTTTAAATACATACGCACAGGGTCATTTATTTTCACCCCAGGTGGAACACTAAGGTCATTTAAATCAAATTCTTCTTCCCCTTTAGCTAATTCCTGTGCATTTGGGTCAGCGTCTTCATCATTGTCACCAACCAGTTCAACACCCTGATCACCAAGGAATTCATAGAATTCATCCATTTGATGTGAATCTAATTCAAAATGACCCATTCTTTCTGCTATATCATCATAGGCAAGGACACCAGTTTTTTTTCCGATTTGTATTAATTGCTCTTTTACTTGTTCTAGGGTCAATTCTGAATCAACTTCTTTTGATCGAGCCGATTTTTCAGCCATATTGTCCCCCTCCTTCCATGAAATGCGAAAAGCGCCGATCTTACCCCCGAATCCTTAACTTCGGATGGCAGACGCCGTAGTTAGACTTTCATCTAACTTGAAAAATCCATCAAAGAGACTTTCGTAACTGGATGATTTCCATAGCAATTCGTGCTGCCTTCCCAAAATCACCCTGTCTCTCTGCTTCTTTCTCCTCAATCATTTTTTCTTTTATCTTTAACATTTTTTGATAATTAAACACCTGTTTCATGTAATCCATTAATTCCTGTTCGCTTAATTCTTCATTTATTAACATCATTTCAATGTTAGCAACTACTCTTTTAAGCTTTTCATCCTGAATAAAATCAATAAATGCACTTGGGTCTGGTGAATGGCCATTTTCATAATATCCAAGTAAATAAGTGATAATTGCTTGATGCTCATCAACATTAAACGTGTTTCCTTGAAGCAAATCTTGAACCTTAAAGGCAATATCACTGTTCCTTAACATATGTGCAATTAAGCTTCTTTCTGCTGTATAATATGCAGGCTTTAGCTGGTTAGCCTTTGTTATAGGCTGGAGCTTTATTTTTACATCATTATTTTTCCCATTGTTTTTCCGCTTTTCAGCAAAAGAAACTTGTTTTAACTGTTCTTTAAGTGCCTCTAAAGAAAGGGTAAATTCATTTGCTAATTGTCTGAGATAATGATCCCTTTCGACTGCATTATCAAGCTTGCTTATTTCTGCTAATACTTCTTCGATATAGCGGAGACGATCTCCTTCATCATGAAGTCTTTTTCCTCTTTTATAATACTGCAGCTTGAAAGCCATTAAGGTAACACTTGCATCAATGACCTCTTTGCGGAATTTCTCTTTTCCAAACTGACCAATGTAATCGTCTGGATCCATCCCGTCCGGCATTAATGCAACTCTTACATGCACCCCTGCCTCTGAAAGCATATTCCCTGCCCTCCATGCGGCTTCAATCCCCGCATAATCAGAGTCATAACAGATCGTGATTGACTGAACATTTCTTTTTAAGACTGACACATGATCCTCAGTTAGGGATGTTCCCATTGTGCCAACACCGTTTTCAACACTTGCACGATCTGCAGCAATTACATCGGCAAATCCTTCAAAAAGGACTGCCTGCTGCAACTTTTTCATTTGAGGTCTGGCTAAATGAAAATTATATAAAATTTTACTTTTATTAAAAATTGCCGTTTCAGGACTGTTCAGGTATTTGGGCTCATCGGCCCCTAATGATCTTCCTGAAAAGGCAATCGTTTGACCGCCTCGGTCAAAGATTGGAAACATGATCCGATCGCGAAATCGATCAAAATATTTCCCATCCTTTTCCCGTTTAATGATCAAACCGGCTTTTTCTATCACTTGTATTGGAAATTTTCTCTTCGTTAAAAAGTTTAAGACAAAGTCCCATGAATTCAGTGAATAGCCGATTTGAAACTTCTCAATCGATTCCATTGTAAACCCTCTGCCAAGCAAATATTCTAATGCATGCTGGCCATCTTTTGTGTTTACAAGCAGATGATGATAGAATTTACGCAATAGCTCATGAGCTTCAAACATTTGCTCAATGTCTGGAGGTACGGACTTTCGGACGGATATCGATGAAGCTTCAATATCTAGCTTAATGTTCCCTTTTTCAGCAAGCTTCATTGCAGCCTCCTGGAAGGAATACCCCTCAAGGTCCATTAAAAATGAAAAAGCATTTCCACCAGCACCGCAGCCAAAGCAATGGAAAATTTGCTTATCTGGTGAAACGGAAAAAGATGGTGTGTTTTCTCCATGAAAAGGACATAGTCCAAAATAATTTCGTCCTTGCTTCTTTAATTGGACGTAATCACCAATTACATCAACAATATCGACAGCTTGCCGAATTTCATTTACTTTTTCCTCGGCGATGCGCTCTGCCATGAGAACACCACCTCCATTTAATAAGAAATGCACAAGCGCCTCGCTCACCCCCGACAAGCACAAGACGAACGTCACGGAAAGGTGTACTTTACCTTTCTGGGAGGGTTGGCTTGTGACCTCGAGGGGGGAGGCGCTGAAGCTAGACAATAAGAAATGCGCAAGCGCGTTTCTTCATAATGCTTAATTCTAGAAAAATTATCGAATTCCTTCAAAATTCGACAATATTTTTGTTAATTGTTTTATAAACCTTATACGGTCATCTTGACTAAAAGGCTCGGGACCTTTTCCTTATATCCCCCTTCGCCGCGCTTTTGCAGATAGTTATCTCATTTATCAAGCGCAGTATAAATTTCATTACCTTCAAATATAATCCCTCTAGGGCTCATAACATGAACTTCTTTCAATAAAAGCTTCGATGCTAATCCGATATCTTGTGTAACTACGATATCCCCTGCCTTTACATGATTCATGATAAATTAGTCTACTGCTTCTTTACTAGAATCAACGAACTTCCAATTTACTTGGGCTAGGTCATTTTTCATATGGGCATAGGAGGCAATAAATATAACTTCGATAGAAAAGTTATTACTTCTTTCGACAATCTCTTCCTTTTCAGGACAAGAATCGGCATCAACCATAATGACTGGTTTGCCTAATGTTCTAATAATTCTACATCACTCTGCATATTCCTTCTTTCAAACATAACTTTTGTATAATCATACTGACCTGCACCGATATAGTGAGAATCGCTAAATATTATTGAACATACATTTATAAGATGTTTTAATAAGAAAAATACTACAAAGTTTACTATTGTGTCGAATTTTTTTCAGGTCATGCCCTTGACTTCTCACAATAAATAGTTTATTCGTTCACATTGAACTCTAAACCTAATCTATAACATTTTTATCACAATTTTTTATTATAGTATAAAAAACTGTAGTTTTCTATTATTTTTTCTCACTACATAGAAAATAGTTTAAAACTTCCCAATAAAAGAAAAGGGCACATAACAGTGTATGTGCTAGCTTTTCGGAAAGCTCTTTCGATATTGATTTAAGATTAAATTTGCAGTTTCTTCTACAGCCTTATTCGTCACATCAATGACATGACAATTAATTTTGCTGACAACCGTTTCAAAATAATTTATTTCTTCTTTAATTCTTTCAATATTAGCGTAGCTCGCGCTATCACTTAATCCTAAAGAAATAAGCCTCTCTCTGCGAATATTGTTCAGCTTTTCTGGACTGATTTTTAAACCAAAGCACTTTTCCGGTGGTACAAGGTATAACTCTTCTGGCGGATCTACTTCAGGTACTAAAGGAACATTAGCAACCTTAAGCCTTTTATGGGCCAAGTATTGAGAAAGCGGTGTTTTAGAAGTTCTCGAAACCCCAACAAGGACAATATCTGCCTTAAGTATTCCACGCGGGTCACGGCCATCATCATATTTAACAGCAAATTCAATCGCCTCAACTTTTTTGAAATAGTCCTCATCTAACTTTCGAACAAGTCCCGGTTCATGAAGTGGCGTTTTTCCGTACAATACTTGAATTTGGTCCATTAACGGTCCAATAATATCACAAGCGTAGATTCCTTCCTTTGCTGCTTGCTCATTAATATAAAAGCGAATTTCAGGCTTAACAAGTGTATAAACTATCATTCCATTATCTAGTTTTGCAAGAGAAATCACTTCGTCAATATGTACTTTATCCTCTACATATGGAAAACGTTTGATTATGACTTCACTTCCATTAAATTGGCTGACAGCAGCTTTTGTTACAAGCTCTGCAGTCTCTCCAACAGAGTCGGATACAACATAGATGATAGGCTTTTTATTCATCCTTTAAAACCATCTCCTCTGTTCAAATTCTTATTTATTATCAGCTAAAGCGACAAATGCCTTCGTTAAATTCGTTTTTGTAATCCTGCCTATCACTTCAAATCCTTTATCTGTTTCTTTTACAACAGGTAAAGCATCAATTTGTTTTTCGATTAGTTTCTTTGCGATGTCAATTAACAAATCCTCTTTCTCGCACATCGTAATATTTGGCATCCGGGTCATGATGATATTAACAGGGATAGTCGTTAATTCTTGTTTCCCTATGCTAGCCCGCAACAAATCTTTTCGCGAAAGAACCCCTACAAGCAATGATGACTGATCAACAACAAATAATGTTCCAACATCTTCTAAAAACATCGTTACAATTGCATCATATACAGAGACATTTTCATTTACGACTACAGGGATTGATTGATAATCCTTTACACGAAGCTTCTGAAGGTTCTCTGTCAGCAGCTGTGCACCTGATTTTCCAGTGTAAAAATAACCGACACGCGGTCTTGCATCCAAGAAACCAGCCATTGTTAATATTGCCAAATCGGGTCTTAAAGTTGCCCTTGTTAAGTTTAATTGCTCGGCAATATGTTCTCCAGTAATCGGACCATTTTCCTTCACGATCTCTAATATTTTTTCTTGACGCTTATTTAATTCGATTGTCCTCACCACCCGTCAATCTAAAGTGTCATACTATTTATAAATATTATAACTTAAATCTTAGAAATGAAAAGAATAGAAATAGTAATTATAGTATAGAAGAAGAGTCTGCAAAGCGCAGACTCTTCTTTATCATAATTGTCCTTTTAAAAAAAGGCAAAAAAGAAGTTTATTTTACGATGATTTCATTCATATTTGCAAAATTCTTGATAATATTTGCTAGTTTCCCCATTAGGCTTAGCCTATTCTCACGAATGTCACGATTATCAGCCATTACCATTGTATGATCAAAATATTGGTCAATCTCGGGCTTCATTGATACAAGGAGTGCAAATGTTTCATCTTCGGAGATTTCATTGCTTAGCTGTTCATTAACAAGAATAAACTTATCATAAAGAATGGATTCATATTCATTTTCAAATAAACTCTTCTCGACTTCTCCTATTGCTTCCGCCTTTGAGGAAATATTTAGTACTCGGCTTAATGCTTCAATGCTCTCTTTGAAGCCCGCTTCTTCCTTCCTAGTTTCAAGCACTACCGCTTTTTTCACAAGTGCAGGAATAGTTCCAATGTTACTTCCTAACACCGCCTCAATTAAATCATATCGTACATGCTTTTCTTGAAGAAGATGCTTAATCCGCAGTTTAAAGAATGCGATTATTTCTTTACTAATCTCTTCTACCGCTTTTTTAGCTATTCCAGCATCTTCGATAAGTTGCAACGAAGTACTAATGATCCATTCTAAGGAAATTGCCCACTCTTTCGTTAATAATGTTTGGACAATACCTGTAGCTTGGCGTCTTAGTGCATATGGATCCTGAGAACCGCTCGGGATGATGCCAATAGCGAAACAAGATGCAATGGTATCCATCTTCTCCGCAATTGAAAGAGCTGCCCCAGCATTACTTGCTGGCGTTTGATCTTCGGCATTTCTAGGCATATAATGCTCGTTAATTGCTTTCGCTACTGCTAGATTTTCTCCCTTTTGCAATGCATATTTTTCACCCATAAATCCTTGAAGCTCTGGAAATTCATAGACCATATTTGAAACAAGATCAAATTTGCAGATTTCTGCAGCACGGTCTGCAAAGCCTTTATCATCGCTGTTAAAGTTAATCTGTTCCGCTATTTGATTCGTAAGTTTGCGAACTCGGCTTATCTTTTCTGCAAGTGTGCCAATTTCCTCATGGTATACAATTGAGGTTAGTTTTGAGAGCGACGCTTCAATTGGCGTCTTTTGGTCTTCTTTATAGAAGAAGGCTGCATCTGAAAGTCTTGCTCTTAATACCTTTTCATTTCCCTTCGCTACCTTGTCAATATGTTCATGGCCGCCATTGCGGACAGTAACAAAATATGGGAGAAGCTTTCCAGCGTTTGATTTAACAGGAAAATAACGTTGATGCTCCTTCATCGACGTAATAAGAACCTCTTCTGGTATTTCTAAGAATTCCTCTTCAAAGCGACCGAACAATGCTGTAGGGTATTCAACAAGATTTGTCACCTCTTCTAACAAATCTTCATCAATCGGGATGATCCATTTGTTTTCTTCTTCTAATCGTTTTAATTGTGAAAGGATTGCACTTTTTCTTTCTTCATAATTAACAATGACATACTGTCCAAGCAAAGCTTCTTCATATTTCTTCGGCTCAGGCATTTCAATTTTCCCGCCTAGGAACCTGTGCCCTACTGTCCAATTTCCTGTTTCAACATTAGTAATCTGGAATGGAATAATTTCTTGGCCAAATAAAGCAACGATCCACTTAATCGGACGCACAAAGCGAAGCTCTTTATCTGCCCAGCGCATATTTTTCGGAAATGTCATGGCTGTAATAATATGCTGCAACTCAGGCAATAAGACAATCGTTTCTTGTCCTTTAATAAATTTCTTTACATGAACATATTCGACTCCGTTTATTTCTTTAAAAAAGATATCCTCTACACTTGCCCCTTGACCACGGCAAAAACCAATAGCCGCTTTTGACCATTCTCCATCCTCACTCAAAGCAATTTTTCTCGCTGGGCCTTTTGCTTCTTCATTAATATCTTCCTGGGCTTCATTAACACCTTCTACTAGCACGGCTAATCGACGCGGTGAAGAAAAAGCTTTTATATGATCAAATGAAATTTTCTTTTCCATTAACCAGGCTTGAACCTTATCAGATAACTGATTCATCGAGTTTGTTACAAATCTTGCCGGCATTTCTTCCAAACCGATTTCTAAAAGGAGATCTCTTTTAGCCATATTAATTCTCCTCCTTTGTTTGTAGAATTGGGAATCCTAGCTTTTCACGTTCTTCATAGAACGTTTTCGCAATCTTCCTTGCTAAATTTCGGCAGCGGCCGATATAACCTGTACGTTCTGTTACTGAAATCGCACCTTTTGCATCCAAAAGGTTAAACGTATGGGAGCATTTTAAAACATAGTCATATGCTGGATGAACAAGTCCTTCATCCATTTGTCTATGAGCTTCTTTCTCGTAAATATTAAATAGATTAAACAGCATGTCAGTATCAGATGTTTCAAATGTATATTTTGAATGCTCATATTCCGGTTGTCCAAAAATATCTCTGACGGTAAATCCATTTGTCCACTCAAGATCAAACACATTTTCCTTTTCTTGAATGTACGAGGCAAGCCTTTCAATTCCGTATGTAATTTCTACAGAAACTGGCTTACATTCTAAACCGCCAACCTGCTGAAAATAAGTGAACTGTGTAATTTCCATTCCATCAAGCCATACTTCCCAGCCTAAGCCAGCACACCCAAGCGATGGGTTTTCCCAGTTATCTTCAACAAAGCGAATATCATGTTCAAGCGGATTAATGCCTAATGCCTTTAATGATTCAAGATACAGTTCCTGAATATTGTCCGGTGAAGGCTTCATAATTACTTGGAACTGATGATGCTGGTATAAACGGTTTGGATTTTCTCCATAGCGTCCATCAGCAGGACGGCGAGACGGCTCCACATAAGCTACACTCCACGGCTCAGGACCAATGGCACGTAAAAACGTATAAGGACTCATTGTTCCTGCCCCTTTTTCTACATCATAGGATTGCATAAGAATACAGCCCTGTTCAGACCAATGCTTCTGCAATGTTAAAATCATGTTTTGGATATTCATAAGACACCTTCCTTTTAAAAAATAGAAAACAAAAAACTCCCGTCTCTATGCGTAAAGCATAGGGACGAGAGTTAACCCGCGGTTCCACCCTATTTGCTGCAATTGAAAGGCAGCCGACTTGATTGTCAAATGTGACTGTTGCTCCAGAACGCCTTCCTTAACCTTCTATACCCTAGCTCTCACTATCCTAGGTTCGCTTTTATAGAGCGAGTTAAGTACTCTTCTCTTTCACAGCAACTATTAATTTAATAATTTGAATCATAGCCGAATTATTCGCGAATGTCAACTAAATAAGAGTTTAAATCATTCCATCAAACTTAGCCATTTGATTAAGGAATTTCTTGGTCTTTAGATTTAATCCGGAATATTCCTCATAGTAAGCAGAAATGATTTTTTTCAATTCTTCCTTTGTTTCCTGCTTAACAGATATATTCCCAAGGCGTGATAAATCAAGATAGTAAAAAACACGCAAAAGCTTTACAGCTGCCGCTGAAATTTTATAATGGTAAGGATCTTTCTCTATACAGCGGTGGCAGAGCAAGCCGCCTTCCCGAATCGAAAAAGAAAAATGCCCGTCCGTATTCCCACAAACAGCACATTGATTTAATACAGGATAAAGCCCGAGCGTATTAAGCATTTTCATTTCAAAAATATTAACGATAATCTCTGCATCAAAACCTTCATTAATTAAATTTAATATTTGATAGACCAATTCAAACAAATAAGGATTGGGCTTCCTATCATCTGTACTTTTATCCGTTAAGTCAACGATATAACTAGCATAAGCAGTTAGAAAGATATCTTCTTTAATTGACCGCATAGAGGATATCATTTCTCCCTGCTGTAACGTCCCTAAGCCATTGCTTCTTTGTACTAAAAAGTACCCGTATGTAAAAGGCTGGGTGACAGCCGCAAGCCTGCTATTCGGCTTTTTAGCACCGCGTGCCATCACACCAACCTTTCCCCATTCACGTGTATAAAGAGTCACAATTTTATTTGTTTCACCATAGCTTGTTGTTCTAATGACGATGCCCTCACATTTTTCAAGCATCCTAGCACCATCCCTAACGATTAGACAAACCTATGAGATGGGAAAATCAATTTCTTGCTCTGCGTCCAGATTTCCGGGTATATCTTGAGTTTCCTTTTCTAGCTCCTTAAAGAGAAGATATGTGTCAATGTTACCTGTCTGCGAAAAAACTTTCCAGGTAAAATCCATCATCGAAAACCCCACCTTTCCGTTATTCAACGCAATTTTTCATCCCAAATCCTTATCACTTATCATAGCCTGTCTTTCAAATTTCATAAGAGAAAAATATTGTAAATCAAAAACATACATAATTGGCGATTGTCCATAATATTCTAGTTATGTGGCTGAGAAAAAATGTTATTCGTCTAGCTGCGGCTCCTGGCGATTAGTGGACAGTCGCCTCCACTTTTCTGTTAGTACTCATCCTCACGGAAGCCGAAGTCTCGGAGCTGGGACATTTTATTGCGCCAATCTTTTTGGACTTTTACCCAAAGTTCAAGAAACACTTTCGATCCAAGGAGATTTTCGATATCCATGCGTGCTCGCTGGCCAATTTCCTTCAGCATCTTTCCTTGTTTTCCAATAACAATTCCTTTTTGTGAATCCCGCTCAACAATAATCGTAGCCATCACATGAACCACATCTTTATCTTCACGGCGCTCCATCTTATCAATCAACACAGCTAGGGAATGAGGAATCTCCTCCCGAGTTAAATGAAGAGCTTTTTCCCTAATTAGCTCAGAAACGATAAACCTTTCGGGATGGTCTGTCACTTGGTCAGCTGGATAGTATTGCGGTCCTTCAGGTAAATACGTTTTAATTTGTTCTAAAAGGGTTTCAACATTATTTCCTTCTAGTGCAGAAATCGGAATAATTTCACTAAATTCGTATTTTTCCTTATAAGATTCGATCAAATTCATCAACTTATCGGGATGAATCTTATCAATCTTATTAATGACAAGGAAAATTGGCGTACGAACAGACTGAAACTTTTCCAAAATAAACTCTTCGCCACGGCCATATCCTTCTTCAGCATTTACCATAAACAAAATAACATCTACTTCTTTTAGCGTATTTTGTGCGACCTTCATCATAAAGTCACCAAGCTTATGTTTAGGCTTATGAATTCCTGGAGTGTCGATAAAAATAAACTGTGCATCATCTGTTGTTAGAACACCTTGTACTTTGTTTCGTGTCGTTTGTGGCTTATCACTCATAATCGCAATCTTTTGACCGATGACACGATTTAAAAAGGTAGATTTTCCAACATTTGGTCGGCCAATAATTGAAATAAATCCTGATTTATGTCCTTGTGTCGAATTATCCATGTAAATCCTCCGGTGAGAAAGCGCCAGGTAATAATCCTTCTATAGAAATTTCCTGAATATCCCCTTTTAAATTCGTTAAGAAAACCTTCATGTCTTTCGGGCATAATTCCGCGATGACCTGACGACATGCCCCACATGGAGAGCATGGACGGTCTGTATCCGCTACTACAGCCATTGCAGTAAACTTTTTGTCACCCTCTGAATATGCTTTAAATATTGCTGTTCGTTCAGCACAGTTACACATGCTATATGCAGCATTTTCAATATTACATCCGTGATAAATCTTCCCATCCTCCGTTAAGAGCGCCGCACCAACTTTAAATTTTGAATACGGTACATATGCTTTATCTCTTGCGATTTTTGCTTCTTCAATTAATTTTTCAACGTTCACCTATAATGCTTCCTTTCCTTAAGAAGGAGATTCCTTCTTTTATTTTACCTCATTTTGACATCAAATACATCCGTTGTAGCAAAAACGTAATACAAAAATTGAATTTTCCAAAAATGATAGCGTAGTATTTAGCTATTGCTTTGTCATTTTATCTAATTTAGTGTACCTTTTCAAATCCTTAACTAAAGTGACTGATAAAGAATGAAAAAACTGCCCGAAAACGGACAGTTTTTTCATGTTAAAATCATCATAATCTTTGGTGCAAATATGATTAACCCGATAATAACTGACATGATTGCATAAAGGAGAACTGCACCAGCAGCAATATCCTTCGCATCCTTTGCTAAAGGATGATATTGGTCTGTTACAAGATCAACTACACGTTCAATCGCAGTATTGATCATTTCCAGGGAAAGCATACCACCAATTGCTAGAAAGATAAATAACCACTCAAGCATAGATAATGAAAGCCAAAGACCAGTCATAATAACAATTAGTGATATAACTAGATGGATTTTCATATTTCTTTCATTCATCACTACTGAACGTATCCCAGTGTAGGCAAAGCCAAACGACTGAATGAGGCGATGCTTCTTAGCGCTGGAGCCCGAACTCATCTAGAATTACCTTTTGACGAGAAAACATTACTTTCTCATCTTCTATTGTTTCATGATCATAGCCAAGAAGATGAAGAAATCCATGGACAGCTAAGAAGCCTAATTCACGCATAAATGTATGCCCATATTCGTCGGCTTGCTCTCTTGCTCTTGAAACAGAAATAACGATATCCCCTAAAACTCGAGGCATATCAAGACCGACTAGCTCCATCTCACCCTCACCGATTTCCTCCATCGCGAAAGAAATGACATCTGTTACAGAATCCTTATGACGATATTCTTTATTTATTTCTTTTATTTTTTCATTACTAACAAATGTAATCGACACTTCACTTTGGGCTTCAACCTTTTCGGACACAGCCGCAAAGTTGAGCAGCTCCCCAATATAAGCTGATTCCTTTTCCGAAAGCTCGTTTGTTTCATCGATTAAGTCAATATTTAAACTCATGCTTGTTTCACCTTCTGTTTTGTCATTTCAGGATACTCAATACGAGAATGGAAAATTCCATTTAACGTCTCACAAAGAGCGTTTGCTACCGTTTCAAGCTCCTTTAAAGTTAAATCACATTCATTTAGCTGCCCATCCTGCAGACGATCAGCAATAATTTTTCTAACTAACCCTTCTATTTGTTCAGGGGTTGGGTGGGTCATCGATCGTACAGCTGCCTCTACACTATCAGCAATTCCGATAACAGCTGTCTCCTTAGTCTGCGCTTTCGGACCTGGATAGCGATAATCTTCCTCTCTAACCTCAAGATCATTTTGATTGGCTTTATGATAAAAGAATTTAAGTAATGTTGTCCCATGATGCTGCTCAGCGATATCGATGATTTCTTTTGGCATCTTATGTTTTTTTAACATTTCAGCTCCATCAGTTGCATGAGCAATTATAATATTCTTACTCGTTTGTGGAGGAAGTCGATCGTGCGGATTCTCAATATTCATTTGATTTTCAATAAAGAACTGCGGCCGTTTCGTCTTCCCAATATCATGATAATAACAGCCAACTCTGGCAAGGAGCCCATTGGCACCAATAGCTTCGCAAGCAGATTCAGATAAATTCGCGACCATTACACTATGATGATACGTTCCTGGCGCCTCTGTTAAAATCTTCCGGAGCAGCGGATGATTCGGACTTGATAATTCAATTAATCTCATTGTAGAAAGGATCCCAAATCCAGCTTCAAAAAACGGCAGAAGGCCTATGGTCAGAACTGCAGATGTAATCCCCGAAATTAAACCAAGAATAACATAAAATCCGTATTCCATCCCCTCGTATTGACCATTTCTTAGGAGCATCAATGAAAAGATAACAATAATATTTACACCTGCTACAAATGTTCCCGCCTGAAGAATTTTTGAACGCTGATTTTGTTTCGTTAGGAATAAGATTCCTGCGATTCCACTACAAATAATATAGATGCCAGCAGAAACATGAAAGGTACCTGTAATGCCTTCATTAAAAATAATACTTCCGCAAATCCCCATAATAATTGTAAATAGGACAGCCATCCGTTCATCAATAAGAATTTTTATTAACATAGCTCCCATGGCAGCAGGAAAGATATAGCTAATCTCAGAATACTTAAATTCATGAAAAAAGCTTATGCTTTTCATAAGTAAAATCGATAAAGCAAAAATAATACTAAACAGCAATAAATAACTTTGCTTAGTCTCAGATTGTACTTTCAGTTCATAAAAATAATAGTAAAGGGCAGCAAGAATGACAAAAGTGATTAATGCAAGACCAATAAACGGCTGATTGGAATTAACGCTGTCTAACATCCCTATTAGCTCTAACTGCCGATAAACATCGCTGCTTATTAATTGTTGCTCCTCCACAATAATCTGTCCTTGAAGAATCTTTACTGGCTCCACACTTTCTATTGCTTGCTGGCGATGCTCCTCCGTTGCATTTGGGTCATAAAATTCATTCTGATATACCGCATAACGGCCAAGCTCAATGGCAGCTGATTTTAAATTTGTATTCAAACTTGTAAATCTTAATTCCTCTTCAAGTCTTTTTTTCGCATTTTCAACCTCATCAGCTGGAATCCGATTGCTCATGACATTATTTATTGCAGTTACTGTCACATCCTTTGCTAAAGACAGCTCTGTTCTGGAGGCCTGTACTAATGCAAGCAATGTTTGATCAGAAATATCCTTTGTTACATCCTCTGTTAGTTTTTCTTTCATTCGTGATAATTTATCACTAGGTGTTGGCTCGATAAAAGTTGATTGATCCTCTTCCTCATCTGACTGTTGCGACGATTTTTCCTTCGCTTCCATTTCTTCTTTAATGGCATCATTTACTTCTGTCGCAGTACCAAATATGGATGTAATCAAATCCACTCGGTTTTGTGCAATTTCTCTTTTTACTACATAAACATCCTTTACTAGGTCTGCTGCATCCTTTTTCTTTTTCTCCGTACTTGCCTTATCTTCAATTGTGATAGGAGATCGAATGGTCTGTTCAGCAACTGAAAATAAACTTAGGTCAAGCTTTTCCGGTTTTACGTTGCTAAACATCGAAAAATACATCACAAATCCAAGCAATACAAATAATAAGACTTTAAAAAAAGTCATCTCTAACAAGCCTTTAATTTTCGTCATATGCCGATGGAGCTTTTCCACTTTTTCACCCTCCTATCTTTCGCCTTTATTTATCACTTTTTAAGAAGATAGAAATGTAATTATGTAAAATGATAACAGTTTTTTAGTTAAGATGCATCTTTATTAATAAATTATGTAAATAGCTGGTAATAGCCAAAAGAAAACCGTACGGAATTTCCGACGGCTTAGTTCTCTTGCTTTCCATATGCTTGAATAATTTTTGCTACAAGAGGGTGACGAACAACATCACTTTCTTCTAAATGTACGAAAGAGATCCCTTTTACATCTCGTAATATTTCTTCCCCAACAATTAATCCGGACTTAGCTCCTTTTGGTAAATCAACCTGAGTTTTATCTCCGGTTATAACCATTTTCGAGCCAAAGCCAAGCCGGGTTAAGAACATCTTCATTTGGGCATGTGTAGTATTTTGCGCTTCATCTAAAATGACAAAAGCATCATCTAGTGTTCTTCCCCTCATATAAGCTAACGGGGCAATTTCAATTGTACCTCTTTCAATCATTCTTTCTGTATGCTCATTGCCTAAAATATCATGAAGGGCGTCATATAAAGGTCTTAAGTATGGATCCACCTTTTCCTTTAAATCACCAGGTAAAAAACCAAGACTCTCACCAGCTTCAACAGCTGGACGAGTAAGAATAATCCGTTTAACATGACCATTTTTCAAAGCACTTACTGCCATAACAACGGCTAGGTATGTTTTTCCTGTCCCAGCTGGCCCAATACCAAAAACAAGATCAGTTTTTCGCATCGCTCGAATATACTCGCTTTGGCCGATCGTCTTTACCCGGATTACTTTCCCCTTGGCATTTCTTGTGATTTCTTCATCATACAGATCACTAAAATAATCCAAGGTCCCCTTTTTAGCCATTTGGAGGGCATACATTACATCTCTCTGATTAATATTTATCCCTTTTCTAATCACCATTAGAAGTTCGGCTAATACTTTACCGGCTGTTTCTGCTTGCTCCATATCCCCCGATACGTATACCAATTCGCCTCTTGTTATTATTGAAACATTTAATTCTTGTTCGATCATTATTATATTTGCATCCGAATTGCCTAACAGCGAAATCGCTTCATTCGGATTTTCTAGTTGTACATTGATTGTCTTCAGCTCTTCTGTCATTCTGTCTCTCCTTGAATTAAAGGTTTTGCTTCAGCAATATTCTCAATAATTTGGAAATGTATTGATATACTTACTTTACCATCGTCAACAGACTTGTGTAAAACCTTTTCCCCTTTTATTTTAGCATTTTCAGATAAGCGACCTTTTATATCATTACGAGCTCTAATTATTGCAGCATCGAACGCTTCTTCATTGGAGTATATTCTTACCTCTTGTTCTCTTTCCCTTATTGTTGTATTTGTATACGAAATTGGAAGCTTCCATTTTAGAAAATGAAAATCTTTTGTATTCGTTTCTGTTTCAAATTCCTTGTAATCAGCCTTCCCAAAACCCCAAACTGGAATTTGCCATTTCCCTATTTCAATAAAGTGCTTCTGTTTTTCATTGCCATTTAAGACATGGAAGGTACTCTTGAGCGGCTGAGTTACCTTCGTTATATACCAGGTTTCTGCATAAACCTCTCCCTTAGCTGGCACTATTTCTGTCTGCCCTTCTTTCCCAATCACCCCAGAAACAAGGAGCTGTCCTTGTTTTACATGATCATGAATATTAACTTTCGGCTGCCCTTCTTCAACAAACATGTCGACAATTACGCCTTTCTTTTTAGCAACTAAATCTCTTGGGCTTAATAGTTCAGGTTTATCTGGCTCATTCTTTTCGACAACTTGAAGATGATAGGTTGTCCCTTTTAATTCCACACCAACCCATGTAATCGCCACAATATTATCTGTAAGCCTTCGCTGGATGGCTTCAACATTTTCAAGAAAAAACTGAACCTTCCCCTTCTTGACACCCATCTCGTCCAATTCTTTACGAATTTTATGCTCTGTTTCGGGATCTGCCCCCTTAATTTCAATTCCCCATACCATATTTGATAAAATAAAAATAACAAGTAGAAATGTGAATGCTCCAATAATAAAGCCACTATTTTTCAAAAGCCGTTTGAAAAGAAAGGGCATGCCTGACCGCCTTAAAAATCTAATTTTACAATCGCTGTCTTTCACAGCCCCTCTTATTTTCTTCACATCATCAAGCTTAATTTTGAAAGTAACCGATTCACTGCCATGCCTTTTTACATTCCAAATAATAATGCCATTTCTGGTTAATGTGTTTATTAACCGTTCAATCCCCTTCCCTCTTGTTTCAACAGTAATAATACCCCAAAAAAACTCAGTCCACAGATTTTTCATATCCTTCCCCCTTAACGAACAGGCAACTTATACTAAAAACCACTTGAAGAAGTGCGGACTTCCTATAAGTGGGTATCCTCGCTTTCATTCCTTATCCTACTCACTGATATAGGTAACCTGATCAATTTTTCCCTCTAGCAATATTTCTTCAGGTAATATTGTCTTGATAACAAATGATTTCCCCTTAATAAGCAGCTGTCCTTGTTTAAGAAGAAGTCTTAGCTCTTTATCTGAAAAGGCAATTAGACCGCGGTGGTTCTCAATATATATATGAATTTGTCCGATCATTGTAATCCGGGGTAAATCCATCATAACATCTTGAGGAAGCTCCATATTCGTTGTCATCCATTTCCTGATGAATTGTCCCCACTTTTTTGCCATAAAAAAGAACCCCCCTTCATCTCATATGTATGAATGGAAGGGGGGTTCTAGCACTTATTTTTCTTTCCTTTTACTCGCTTATCTTTTTTGTCTGATTGACTTGTGGGGATTGAGCGCTCTTGGAGGACCTAAAATCTCCGCCCATACAACGCCCTCAGCAAGCTTTTGTTTTTCAATTAAAAATGAGGGTTTTTCATCTTTTTCAGAATTGAAATCCAATCGCATTGATCCCCTTTCAGAAACTGCCAGTAGGGATTGAGTCTTATTTTCCAGTGCTCTCTGTTTATCTTTCAAGCTATGCAAAGTTTCTTCCGCCTGCTTTTTTCTTTCTGCATATTCCTTTTCAATATTATTAATGACTTTTTTTGGAATTGCAGGCAAAGCTTCGTTCTTTTTTACTTCTCGTATTGGGCTGCTAGTCGAATGATTCGCACCCTTTTGAGGCTGTATAGGCTGTCGCTGCGGCCGGCTTTTTTGCTTTCCTTGGTTACCTGTTAATTTATTAAATATTGAGGTGATAATACCGATCACGATGAAAAGAAGCCATGGATTTTCAAATATAAATTCCATAAGGGAAACCCTCCCTTCTGCCGAAAGAAGAACAGGAATTAATCATTTTTCCGTCCGTCTTTATTCTCATCCGTTATTCTGCCAATGGAGTCTCTCATATCTGTATCAGCAGAGATATTTTTATAATTCATATAATCCATGACACCAATATTGCCAGATCGGAGTGCTTCAGACATTGCAAGAGGAACTTGTGATTCTGCTTCTACCACTTTCGCTCTCATTTCTTCTACGCGTGCCTTCATTTCCTGCTCTTGGGCAACAGCCATGGCACGGCGCTCTTCCGCTTTTGCTTGGGCGATCTTTTTATCTGCCTCTGCCTGTTCGGTTTGTAATTCCGCTCCAATGTTTTTACCGATATCCACATCCGCAATATCAATGGAGAGGATTTCAAAAGCAGTACCCGCATCCAGCCCTTTTGCAAGAACTGTCTGTGAAATCATATCTGGGTTTTCTAGTACTTTTTTATGGTTTTCAGAGGATCCGATTGTTGATACAATCCCTTCACCTACACGGGCAACAATTGTTTCTTCACCCGCACCACCGACAAGACGGTCGATATTTGCTCTTACAGTAATTCTTGCTTTCGCCTTTACTTCAATCCCATCCATGGCTACACCAGCAATAAATGGCGTTTCAATCACATTTGGATTAACACTCATTTGTACAGCTTCTAATACATCTCGGCCAGCTAAATCAATAGCAGCACTCCGTTCAAATTGCAATTCAATATTTGCCCGATGTGCAGCAATTAGCGCATTAACGACCCGATCTACATTTCCTCCTGCCAGATAGTGGCTTTCTAATTGGTTCGTTGTCACATCCAAACCAGCTTTATGTGCCTTAATCAACGGATTAATTACTCGACTGGGAATAACCCGGCGAAGACGCATTCCGATTAATGTGAAAATACTTACTCTTACCCCAGCCGCTAATGCGGAGATCCACAGCATGACCGGAACAAACGTGAATAAAACGCCCAATAGGATTATTGCAACGACAATAATGACCAAAGTGAAAATTGAAATAGCATCAAATGGCATTTTTCATTCCTCCTAAAATTTTTTATTTGTCTATTTTTTGTATCTCTCTAACCACAATTCGCGAACCCTCAGCTTTTACCACTCGAACTCTCGCATCTTTCAAAATAAATGCACCTTCACTAACCGCATCAATTCGCTCATCCTCAATGACAATGGTTCCCGATGGTCTTAGTGCTGTTAAGGCATAGCCCTCCAAGCCAATCAGCTCAAGTCTGTTCTTATTGGATACATAGCCTTGTTCCGTTTTAGTGGAATCGGTTAATATTAGCTTCTTAAATATTTTCATTTTTTTACCAAACACCTTTATCATTAATATAGATGCTAGAATAGAAACACTAATTGCTATTAATATGGAGATTCCCATATGAACAATATTATCAGATGCTAAGAATAAACTTCCTAGTATCGCAGTTAAACCGAGTATCCCCGCAATTCCTCCGGGGAGGAAAAACTCTGCGATAATCAGTCCCTTCCAATGACAAACAAAATAATTGTCTCATAACCTGCCAGCCCGGCAACTAAGTGTCCATAGAAGAAGAGAAATAATGCAGATAACCCCATAAAGCCAGGAATACCAAATCCAGGTGAATATAATTCTAGGACAAGTCCTAAACTGCCGATTGAAAGTAAGATAGGGATGATCACAGGGTGTGTGATCAATCGTGCGATTTTTTCAGCAAAACTCTCTTCTAATGTCTGAATTTCCGCATCCGAATATTCAAGTTTCTCCAACAACTCTTCTAAATTATTCACTGTACCTTTTGAATAGCCTACTTTATACGCAGCTTCACTACCGAGCGTCAGCAGCTTCCCTTTTGGTGCGTTATAGTCGGGTAGGTGAATGGATTCATCTGCCATCGCAAGTGCATAAATCGGATCTCTTTTTGTTTGTTTTGCCGCCTCTTCCATTGCTGCAAACCAATAGGATTCAGCTTTCTTACCCGCTGTATTCCCTTCGCTGTTAATAATGGCAGCTGATCCCATTGTAGAGCCAGGAGTCATATATATATCATCTGTATTTAGCGAAATATAAGCACCTGCTGAAAGAGCCTGTTTATTAATAAAAGCAATCGTTTTCACTTTTGTCGATGATAATAATTTTCCGATCTTTCCAGCCGCATCAACAGCGCCGCCTGGTGTATCCACTTCAAAAATGATTGCAGAAGCATTTTCTTCCTCAGCCGTTTGCACAGCTCTGTTTAAAAAGGCATACATTCCTTTTTCGACTGTTTCTGTAATAGGAACTACATAAATTATTTCATTACTGGCATTACCTTTAAAAGGTACGAACATTAGAAAAAATGCAAAAAGAAAGGCAAAAATGGTCATGCTTCTTCTTTTTCTCAAACCTTCCCCTCCCTTCAAATAATTCCTTCTATTCTATACGTTTCCACTTGAAGAAAGGTTTCATTAAATGGTTCATTTTCTTTTTATTTCCAATGTTAAAAAGACCGAAAAGCAAATGCTCTCGGTCTTTTATACTTATTTTTTTATGAAAGGTGTTGTTGTACAAGTTTATTTACAAGTGCTCCATCTGCTTTACCTTTTACTTTCGGCATGATGGCAGCCATTACTTTACCCATATCAGCTTTTGATTTTGCTCCTGTTTCAGCAACCGTTTCTTGTACGATTTGTGAAACCTCATCTTCAGATAGCTGCTTAGGCATATATATTTCGACGAACTGAAGTTCAGTACGAATTTTTTCAACAAGATCTTCACGACCTGCTTTTTCAAATTCATGGAGGGAATCCTTGCGTTGCTTTACTTCGCGAGAAAGAACAGTAAGCTCCTGTTCTTCGTTTAAGTCTGATCCAAGCTTAATTGATTCATTTTGAATCGAAGCTTTGATCATCCGAATGACAGTTAGCTTATCTTTTTCTTTATTCCTCATCGCTTGTTTCATATCCTCATTTAGACGCTCGAGAAGACTCAATTACATACACCCTCTCTTACCACTTACGTTTTCTTGCAGCCTCAGACTTTTTCTTACGTTTAATACTAGGTTTTTCGTAGAATTCGCGCTTTCTAGCTTCTTGCAAAGTACCAGTTTTAGAAACTGAACGTTTGAAGCGACGAA
Source organism: Cytobacillus solani (assembly GCF_006704205.1). Taxonomy (NCBI): domain Bacteria; kingdom Bacillati; phylum Bacillota; class Bacilli; order Caryophanales; family Bacillaceae; genus Cytobacillus; species Cytobacillus solani. Next base: position 3,364,022 of record NZ_CP041305.1, on the reverse strand, counting down.
GAGCATCTTCAAGCGATTCGTTTTTACGAACGACGGTTTTAGACATTCTCTTTCCCTCCCTCCGAGCACAACACACTAACACAACATGGTTTTCCATGTACTTTGCAATTATAATATAATAGCATGCCTGAGGTCAACTGTATTTAGCCTGTAATGGACTTGTTTTTACCTTGGAAATATTGAGATATCAGAAGTAAAAAGCAAAGGTTAACGAAATTTACTTAAATGGCATGTCCTCATCCCTATAGCCATAGATATATATCTAGGGGGGTGGATACTTGATCAAGCTATTATTTTTTATACTCTTAATCGGTTTATTCATATATGGGATGACGCTATTAAGGTCTGGTCTCATGAACCTTTCAGCAGAATCATTAAAGAAATGGCTCATTAAATTAACGAATGCTCCCTGGAAAGGTGTAATAATTGGCACTCTCATTACAGCTGTCTTACAAAGCAGCTCAGCTGTGATGATTATTACAATTGGATTTGTTTCAGCACGACTGCTAACTTTTCCACAATCAATCGGAATTATATTAGGAACAAATATTGGAACTACGTTTACAACCGAATTAATTACTTTTGATATAGAGGCTTATTTAATTCCACTGGCAATCACAGGCAGCATTCTTGTTTTATTGAAGAGGAAAAATCTTCGCAGCATTGGATTGGTTCTATTAGGCATATCCTGTGTGTTTGCCGCCATGAGGGGATTTGAGTATTTTGCGGGTACACTGAAAAATGTTGAGCAAATAAATCGTTTGCTGCTTGCATTAGATGAAAGTCATCTGTACGGCGTTTTGGCAGGCATCATCATTACAGCAATTATCCAATCAAGCACTGCAACAACTGGAATCATTATGGGCTTTCTAACGGCAGGGACGATGGATCTAGACACAGGGATCGCAATTATGCTCGGATCGAATATCGGTACTTGTGTGGATGCTTATCTCGCATCAATCGGTTCAGGGAAGGAGGCAAAGCTTGCTGCATATGCGCATATATGGCTAAATGTTTTAGGTGTAATAATTTTCTATCCATTTATTTATATGTTAACTGAGATTGGACTCCAGCTTGCAGGACAAGCAGATGTTCAGCTTGCTCATATAAGTGTCATTTTTAATGTTGTCTCATCATTGCTCGTTCTGCCGTTTGCCACTCAATTTGGGCGATTTATTATAAAGATTCATGATAAATAATAAGATAGTAAAAAGAAATGCCGGATATCCGGCATTTCTTTTTTTAGTAGTCTGAATCACTTGTTAGTCCGTTGACGATGGCTGCACCAGAGCTTGCCCCAATTCTTGTAGCGCCCGCTTTGATCATTTCTTGCGCATCTTCTGCACTTCTAACGCCACCCGATGCTTTAACACCAATTGTTGGTCCAACTGTTTTTCTCATAAGAGCAATATCTTCTGCTGTTGCTCCCCCAGTTGAAAAACCAGTAGATGTTTTTACAAAGTCAGCACCTGCTTTAACTGATAATTCGCATGCTCTAACCTTTTCATCTTCACTTAACAGACAAGTTTCAATAATTACTTTTGTAAGAGCTTTTCCCTTCGCTGCATCAACAACAGCTCGGATATCACTTTCCACTAACTCATCGTCTCCGCCCTTTAAAGCACCAATATTGATGACCATATCTACTTCTGTGGCCCCGTTTTCAATCGCATTTTTTGTTTCAAATGCTTTTGTCTCAGGTGTTGAAGCACCTAATGGGAAGCCAATAACCGTACAAACCTTTACGTCTGTACCATTTAAAAGTTCAGCTGATCGCTTTACCCAAGCAGGATTTACACATACTGAAGCAAAATTATATTCTTTTGCCTCTGCACATATTTTTTCAATTTGCTCTTTTGTTGCATCCGCTTTCAATAATGTATGATCGATCATTTTTGCGACATTAGTTGTCATTATTCTAAACTCCTTTCAAATAAACGAGTTGTCCGTACCTCTCACATCATATCATGCCTTCATAAAAATATCGAGTCGAATCTCGAATTTTTCTCCTCACACTGATAGCTTTTCCAAATTCATTAATCCCATTAAATCGAAATGCTTGTCGGGGCTAGGAGCCGCAACTAAACAAAAAGGAACTACCTACGTGGTAATTCCTTAATCTAGTATTTAAACTGCAGCTTCTTCCTGTTCTTCCAGCTGGTCAAGGATCCTTACAAATTCTCCTTCATTGTATGGGTAGCCCGCTTTTTTAATTTTCACCTTAACAATTTGGCCTACCATTTCCTCAGTTGCAGGGAAAACAACTTTTAGATAATTATCTGTATAGCCCACATATAGACCTGTTGTCGGTTCATCCTTATATTCTTCCTCAGGAATAACTTCAAGTACTTCGCCATCAAATTGAGAAGCGTATTCCTTTGCGAGCTGATCAGATAAAGAAATTAGACGGTGAACCCGATCATTTTTTACTTCTTCATCTACTTGGTCTTCCATTCTCGCTGCTGGCGTACCTGTACGTTTAGAATATGGGAAAACATGCAGTTCAGAGAATTTATGCTCTTTAATAAAATGATATGTTTCCATAAATTCTTCTTCTGTTTCTCCAGGAAAACCTACAATCACATCAGAAGTTATAGCTAAACCTGGAAGCACTTCTTTCAAACGCTCCAAACGTTCGCCGAAAAATTCCATCGTATATTTACGGCGCATTCTTTTTAATACTGTATTAGAACCAGATTGAATTGGAATATGAAGATGTCTAACAATCATTGTTGATTCCTTGATTGCTTCAATCACTTCATCTGTAATTTGACTTGCTTCAATCGAAGAAATACGGATTCGCTTTAATCCCTTTACTTGTGCTTCCATATCACGAAGCAGCATGGCAAGATTATAATCCTTCATGTCTTCCCCATATCCGCCAGTATGAATACCTGTTAGCACGATTTCTTTATATCCTGCATCAACTAGCTGCTGCGCTTGACGGATAACCTCTTTCGGATCTCTAGATCTCATTAGCCCGCGCGCCCATGGAATAATACAAAATGTACAGAAATTGTTGCATCCCTCTTGGATTTTTAAAGATGCACGTGTCCGGTCCGTAAATGCCGGGACATCAAGCTCTTCGTAAACACGGTTTTTCATAATATTGCCAACTCCGTTAATTGGCTGGCGTTCTTCTTTATATTGTTTAATATAATCAAGCATCTTCACGCGGTCTTGTGTTCCAACTACAATATCCACTCCAGGGATAGCCATAATCTCTGCAGGTGAGGTTTGAGCATAGCAGCCTGTTACACAAATAACGGCATCTGGATTTTTTCTTATAGCCCTGCGAATTACCTGGCGGCTTTTTTTATCGCCAGTATTTGTAACGGTGCAAGTGTTGATGATATAAACATCTGACATTGATTCAAAATCAACCCGGTCATAGCCTTCTTCTTTAAAAAGCTGCCAAATCGCTTCTGTTTCGTAATGGTTTACCTTACAACCAAGTGTATGAAATGCAACTGTAGGCATATAAATTCACTCCATTAATTCAAAATGATAGGAAACAGCTGAAAGTGCATATAGTGGAGCTGTTTCAGTTCTTAAAATCCTTGGACCAAGTCCACAAGAACGGAAGCCGTGTTCCCTTAAGCTAGAAACTTCTTGCTCAGTTAAACCACCTTCAGGTCCGAAAACAAACAATAATGTTTGGCCTTTTTCCATTTCAGCCAATATTTTTGAAAGGACAGAAGCCTCTCCTTGTTTCGCTTCTTCTTCAAAAGCTATTAATTTATAGTCAAAGTCCTCACTTATTTTTATTAAGGATTTTATATTTATAGGACTTTTTACCTTTGGAAGAATTGTTCGATGGGATTGTTCGGCTGCTTCTTTCGCAATCTTTTGCCACCGTTCCAACTTTTTTTCAGCCTTTTTCTCATCCCATTTTACAACTGAGCGCGCTGAAATAAAAGGGATAAACTGAAAAGCGCCAAGCTCGGTCCCTTTTTGAATAATCCATTCGAGCTTATCCCCTTTAGGCAGTCCACTCACAATTGTTACTTCAATTGGAAGTTCTGATGTCCCACTGATCCATTGTACAACTTCTGTTATTACTTGTTCATCGGTAATTTCTGCAATTGCACAGACAGCGCTTTTATTTAAAGGAGTCACACAAATAATCTGATCCCCTTCCTTCATCCGCATCACCCGAGCAATATGATGATAGTCATCACCTGCAATGGTAAAACGGGTTTCATCAGCAGATTGATTGACAAAATAACGCTGCATTCCGGCACCTTCCTTCATTTAGATAAATAACGTATAAAAAGGAGGACAATATCAAGTCCCCCTTTTTTACTATTACTTTCTTCTTCCGATGATTGCTACCCAATCCTCCATTTGCAGTGTTTCTGCAATTTCAAAACCCGCTTCAATCATTGCTTCCTTTACTTCTTGTTTTTTCGGTTGAATGATTCCAGAAGCGATGAAATAGCCATCTTGTTTAACAACGGAAGAGACATCATTAGTAAAGCGGAGAATAACCTCAGCCAAAATATTGGCTACAACAATATCAGCACCAGGCTCTACCCCATCAAGCAAATTATTTTGCTTCACATCTACTACATGATGGACTTTGTTCAATTCGATATTCAGCTTTGCTGAGTTTACAGCCACTTCATCAAGATCAAGCGCAGTTACTTTATCAGCACTAAGCATTGCTGCAGCAATACTTAATACGCCTGAACCAGTACCAACATCGACGACCTTATCTCCTGCTTTGACCGTTCGTTCTAATGCTTGGATACACATCACTGTTGTTGGATGTGTTCCAGTTCCGAACGCCATGCCAGGGTCAAGTTCAATAATTAGTTCATCGCTTGATACAGGTGTATAATCTTCCCAAGTCGGAACAATTGTAAACCGTTCAGAAATTTTCACTGGATGATAATATTTCTTCCACGCTGTTGCCCATTCTTCTTCATTTACTTCACTAATGCTAACATCATTTTTTCCAATATCAATATTATATAAAACGAGATTATTAATCGCTTCTTTTATTTCTTCTACATTCTCAGCGAGAAAACTATTTTCAGGTAAATAGGCTTTCACGATTACTCCTTCTTCAGGATAGTCGTCTGGATTAAGCTGGTAGATTTCGCCGAACTGATCTCTTCTCTCTTTAATAAGCTCGAATGGATCCTCAATAACAACACCACTTGCTCCGGCCTCATGTAAAATATTCGAAATCGGCTCCACTGCCTCATTTGTTGTATGAATACTGATTTCTGACCATTTCACTTCTACCAACTCCATTTCCCTTTATTCACCCTTAAATGCTCGTTTCACCTTCGCAAAAAAGCTTTCTTCCTGCTCTCCCTGCGGAACCTGTCCACTAACCTCTGCAAAATCATGAAGCAGCTGCTTTTGTTTTTCTGTCAGCTTCGTAGGCGTAATCACACGGACAATAATATGCTGATCTCCCTTGCCATAGCCTCTTACATTTTGTATTCCTTTATCCTTTAGGCGGAACTTTGTTCCTGTTTGCGTACCAGCTGGTACCTTAAGCTTCACTTTTCCATAAAGAGTCGGTACTTCCACTTCATCTCCTAATGCCGCTTGAACAAATGTTATCGGCATTTCACAGTAAACATCATCGCCATCACGCTCAAAGAACTCATGTGAACGAACATGGAACACAACATATAAATCGCCTGAAGGTCCGCCATTTATACCAGGTTCACCTTGTCCAGATACTCTCAGCTGCTGACCATCGTCAATCCCAGCTGGAATTTTAACCTGAATCTTTTTGCGTTTTTTCACCTTGCCTGCTCCGCCACATGTCGAGCACTTATGTTTAATTTGTTTCCCTGTTCCACTACAGTGGTGACACACGCGGCGATTGACAATTTTTCCAAATGGTGTGTTTTGTTCTACATTTAGCTGTCCTGACCCATGGCAATGTCCGCATGTTTCAGGTTTTGTTCCTGGTTTTGCCCCTGATCCGTTACATGTTTCACATGTTTCTTCACGAGGAATTTCAATCTCTGTCTCTTTCCCAAATACAGCATCCTCAAATGAGAGAGTCATTGTATATTGCAAGTCAGCCCCTTGTCGAGGTGCATTAGGGTCACGACGTCTGGAACCGCCGCCGCCAAAGAATGAACTGAAAATATCTTCAAAGCCGCCGAAGCCTTCAAATCCGCCGCCGCCAAAGCCTTGATTCGGATCTGTATGGCCAAACTGATCGTAATGAGCCTTTTTCTGATCATCACTTAACACTTCGTAGGCTTCTTTTACTTCTTTAAACTTTTCATCTGCATCCGGTTCTTTATTAATATCCGGATGATATTTTTTGGATAGCTTTCGATAAGCCTTTTTTATTTCATCCTTGGATGCGCTTTTGCTGACACCAAGGACTTCATAGTAATCCCTTTTGTCCATGAGATTTACACTCCCCGAATCATTTCACATAAAGATTATTTTATCATTGTCTGTTTTAATTGTGCAACTATAGAATGTTACTGCCCTATGATTTCCAAACTGAATACTCGCTTTAGCATCGACCAAAAATAAAAGCCAAAGCCAAGATATCCTGACTTTGACTTTTAAAGAATAAAGGTCTTAACTTATTTATCGTCGTTAACCTCTTCGAATTCTGCGTCAACTACATTGTCATCATTGCTTTTTCCTGCTTGACCTTCTGCTCCTTGTGCTGCCTGAGCCTGCTGTGCCGCTTGTTCATATAGCTTCATTGTCAAAGCTTGAACGATTTCTTGTAAAGCATCTTTCTTCGCTTTAATTTCTTCTAACTCATTCTTTTCAATCGCTGCTTTTAAAGCATCCTTCGCTTCGTTTGCTTTTGCGACTTCCGCTTCATCCACTTTTCCTTCAAGATCCTTCAATGTCTTTTCAGTCGTGAATACAAGCTGATCTGCTTCATTGCGAAGCTCTACTTCTTCCTTGCGCTTCTTATCAGCTTCCGCATTTTCTTCTGCTTCTCTTACCATTTTATCGATTTCTTCATCCGATAAGCCAGTTGAAGATTTAATTGTAATGGTTTGCTCTTTATTTGTTCCTAGATCTTTCGCACGTACATTTACAATTCCGTTTTTATCGATATCAAAAGAAACCTCAATTTGCGGAATACCTCGTGGTGCTGGAGGAATATCACCAAGCTGGAAGCGACCTAATGTCTTGTTGTCGGCAGCCATTGGACGTTCGCCTTGCAACACGTGAATATCAACAGCTGATTGATTATCAGCAGCAGTTGAGAACACTTGTGATTTTGATGTTGGAATGGTTGTATTACGATCGATTAGTTTCGTGAATACTCCACCCATTGTTTCGATACCAAGTGAAAGCGGTGTTACATCTAGTAGAACAACATCTTTCACATCGCCAGTGATTACTCCACCTTGAATAGCTGCACCCATTGCAACTACTTCATCAGGGTTAACCCCTTTATGAGGCTCTTTTCCTGTTGCTTTTTTGATTGCTTCTTGAACAGCAGGAATACGAGTAGATCCACCAACAAGAATCACTCGATCAATTTCAGAAGCTGATAGGCCAGCATCGCTTAATGCTTGACGAGTTGGTCCCATTGTACGTTCCACCAGATGGGAAGAAAGCTCATCAAATTTTGCTCTTGATAAAGAAACTTCAAGATGCAGCGGTCCTGCTTCACCAGCTGTAATAAACGGCAAGGAAATTTGCGTTGTTGTTACACCAGAAAGATCTTTTTTCGCCTTTTCAGCTGCATCTTTCAATCTTTGTACAGCCATCTTGTCTTTAGAAAGATCAATGCCATTTTCCTTTTTAAATTGTTCAACTAAATAATCGATGATTACTTGGTCAAAGTCGTCTCCACCAAGGCGGTTATCACCTGCAGTAGATTTTACTTCAAACACTCCATCCCCTAATTCAAGAATGGAAACGTCAAACGTTCCGCCACCAAGGTCATATACAAGAATCGTTTGGTCTTCATCCGTTTTATCCATACCATATGCTAATGCAGCAGCTGTTGGTTCATTAATGATACGTTCTACTTCAAGTCCAGCAATTTTACCTGCATCCTTTGTTGCTTGACGTTCTGCATCGTTAAAGTAAGCTGGAACTGTAATAACTGCTTTTTCCACTTTTTCACCAAGATATTCCTCAGCATATGATTTTAAATACTGAAGAATGATGGCAGAAACTTCTTGTGGCGAATACTCTTTTCCTTCAACTTCTACCTTGTAGTCTGTTCCCATGTGACGTTTAACAGACATAATTGTATTTGGATTGGTAATCGATTGACGTTTAGCAACTTCCCCAACTTGGCGTTCACCATTTTTAAATGCTACAACTGAAGGAGTTGTACGATTGCCTTCTGGATTAGGAATTACTTTTGCTTCTCCGCCCTCTAATACAGAGACACATGAGTTTGTTGTACCTAAATCAATACCGATGATTTTGCTCATATTAGTTACCTCCCGCGAATATGTAATTACTGATTTACTTTTACCATGCTTGGACGAATGACTCTGTCCTTCAGGATATATCCTTTTTGAAACTCTTCTACAACATGATTAGAATCAAAGCCTTCTTCGCTCACTTGCATGACTGCTTGGTGAATATGCGGATCGAATTCTTTCCCTACAGCTTCAATTGGTTCAGCACCTTCATTTTTTAAAGCCTCAAGCAAACTGCGGTAAACCATTTCCATTCCTTGTAAAATAGATTTAGCTTGTTCCTCATCAGCTTCCATTTGAAGAGCTCTCTCAAAATTGTCTATTGCTGGCAATAGATTGATGATTAAACTTTGTGCTCTATATTTTTCAGACGCTTCAAGATCCAATCGTGCACGGCGTCTGCTATTTTCAAAATCAGCCTGAAGACGATAATAGCGATTTTCCGCCTCTTCTAGCTTTGCTTCTAATTCTGCTGTTTTTTCTTGCGCTGCCTTTAACTGGTCCTCAATTAAAATTTCTTCATTGACTTCAGGTGAAGCAGTTTTTGTTTCAACAGCTTCAGCAGTATTTTCATTCGTTTCTACCGCTTCTGTTTCTTCAGTTGCCTCTTCATTTAGAATATCTTTTTCCTCTGCCAACTTGTTCACCTCCCCTAAAGTAATTACAGTTGATTATTTTACTATTTTCAGCCGCAAAAAAACATAAGCAAGGGATGGGAATTTTCCACCCATCACTGCTATTTACATGGCTAATTGCCTTGATACAGCTTAGTCAGAACAGCTGTTAAATCACGGCTTATATAGTCCAGTAAACTAATTACTCGTGAATATTCCATTCTTGTAGGTCCTAATATAGAAATGGATCCGAGCCGCTCTGTTCCAATTGAGTAAGTAGCAGTAATCAAACTGCAATTTTCCATTGCCGTATTGTTATTCTCTCGACCAATTTTTATGTTGATGCCAGATTGATTTTTACGAATTAGCTCATATATACTGTCTTCCTGTTCAATCATCGTCAGAAGGCTTTTAATCTTCTCAAAATCATGAAATTCTGGCTGACTTAACATATTGGTTTTTCCGCCAAAAAATAATTTTTCATGGGACGGGATAAGCAGTGTATCAGCAATAGAATGCAGAATAAAATCATAATTATTTATATGCTGCCTTAACAAAAGGGCAACTTCTTTATAAATTTTATCATTTAAACTTTCAATGGACGAGCCTGCTAAACGGTCATTTAAAATATTTGCTAATTTCTCTAGCTCCCCTAAATCCATCGTTTCTGGCAATTGGAACATACGATTCTGCACATGACCTGAATCAGTCACAATGATTGCCACTGCCGTTTGTTTATTAATAGGAACGATTTGAATTTTCTTCAATTTATTTTCCCTAACTGCAGGTCCTAACGCAATCGCTGTGTAGTTCGTTAATTCAGAAAGGATTCTGGCTGAATTTTGGACGATTTTCTCCAGTTCGTAAATTCTCTCTGCAAAGATCGATTTCACTTTATAAACGTCTTGCTGGTCAAGCTTTTGCGGTGCCAGCAAATGGTCTACATAGTATCGATAGCCCTTGTCTGATGGAATTCTTCCTGAAGATGTGTGTGTCTTTTCAATAAAGCCTAGCTCCTCTAAATCAGACATTTCATTTCGTATCGTTGCAGAACTAAAAGAAATCTCTTCTTTTTTCGACAAGCTTCTAGATCCAACTGGCTGTGCCGATTGAATAAAGTCATCAATAATAACCTGAAGTATCAATAATTGCCTATCGGTCAACACGGTTATCACCTCTGTTAGCACTCATTAATAGCGAGTGCTAATTCTAATAATAAATTATCAAATGACAGGGGCTGTGTCAATTTATTTAACTTGATTTTCGGGTATAATGTCCAATTTCCTTAAAGAGTTTTTTTATAAGCGATTAAAGAATCATGCCGAATTCTGTCGTTATATCAGCAATCTATTTTAGGAATGACTGAAAAACCTCATTTCCTAAGAAACGCCCCTGCTTCGTCAAACAGATCTGATCGTCAGTTACTTGAATTAAATCACGAAAAGTTAGTGCTTTCAGTTCATTTTTATACAAAGCAACTGGGTTTTCCTCAAATTTTTCAATAAATCGAGTAATGGAAACACCAGCTGTTTTACGAAGCCCAAGGAACATTTCCTCTTCCATTTGCTCCACTTTTGTTACTTGGTGCCTGTCTAGAATCGGCAATCTGCGCTCATTTACCGAGTCCATATATTTTTTCAATGGACCATGATTAGAGATTCGGCTGCCATTGACGTAGCCGTGTGCACCTGCACCAAATCCATAGTACCATTCATTATTCCAATACGTTAAATTATGTCTGCTCTCATATCCAGGTTTTGAGAAATTACTGATTTCATATTGTTTAAATCCACACTTCTCCATTTCTTCCATCAATACTTCAAACATTTCAGCCTCCACGTCCTCGCCAGGAGATAGAAGCTTGCCTTTGCGCATTAAATTATAAAAAACGGTCTTCGGTTCAATAATTAAGGAATAGCCTGAGTAATGCTGAATATCTAAGCTAAAAGCTGTAGCTAATGTTTCTTTAAAATCAGCAAGGGTTTGACTAGGCAAGCTATAAATAAGATCAATGCTAATGTTTTCAAATCCAGTTTTTTTCGCCAGGTCGATTGATTGAAAAACATCTTTGGCACGATGAACTCTTCCAATCCGCTTTAAGAGCTCTTCATTAAAAGTCTGAACCCCAAAGCTAATCCTATTCACTCCGGCATGATAAAGGGTCCGCAGTTTTTCTTCTGACAGATCACCAGGATTCGCCTCGAAAGTAAATTCCGTTTCATTGGTATAAGGGAGATGGGCCTTAATGATTTGGCATAGTTTTTCAAGTTGCTGCTCATTTAATGCCGTCGGCGTGCCCCCGCCAATGAAAATGGTATCTAAATGCTCTGTTGGTGTTTCTTTTAGTGTCATTATGATTTCTTCTGCTAGTGAATCAAGATACTCATCGACAGGCTGTCCTTTTAAAAATACTTTATTAAAATCACAATAGTGGCAAATATGCTCACAGAAGGGAATATGAATGTATGCTGCTTTAATCATTTCTTCACTACCTTTAAGGTTCTATTAAATATAATAGTTGGTGCATATATCGCCTGTGATACACCCGCTCATTACGTTATTCATTCGAATAAACCCCATTCGCGTGTATATCACAGGTTGTTTATCAACAACAAATATTCACTTGGTTTTTCAATAAAAAAGAGGCTGGTCTGCTTTATTTAAAAAGCATATCCAACCTCCCCTTCCAATGCAATTATCTTTACTTTTTCGAACCGTTGTCGTCCATTTTTAGGACGGCCATAAAGGCTTCCTGTGGAACTTCAACAGATCCGACTTGCTTCAACCGTTTTTTCCCTTCCTTTTGCTTTTCTAAAAGCTTTCTTTTCCGGGAAATGTCACCGCCATAACATTTAGCAAGTACGTTTTTGCCCATCGATTTGATGGTTGAACGGGCAACAATTTTTTGACCGATTGCTGCTTGAACCGGAACCTCGAATTGCTGACGCGGAATGAGCTCTTTCAATTTATCAACAATAATTTTTCCACGCTCATAGGAAAAATCCTTATGCACAATAAAGCTTAACGCGTCCACTTTTTCAGAATTTAATAGAATGTCCATCTTTACGAGCTTGGATGGCTTATAGCCAATTAACTCATAATCAAAAGATGCGTATCCTTTTGTATTTGATTTCAGCTGGTCAAAGAAATCATAGACAATTTCAGATAGTGGAATTTCATAGATAATATTTACACGTGTTTCATCCATATATTGCATATCGATAAAGATTCCCCGTTTTGCCTGGCAAAGCTCCATAATCGCACCAACATAGTCATTTGGAGCCATCATTGTCGCTTTTACATATGGCTCTTCTACCCGGTCAATCTTTTGTGGATCCGGCATATTTGAAGGATTATCTACTTTTAATTGTGAGCCATCAGTCAAAATGACGTCATATATAACACTTGGAGCTGTCGTAATTAAATCAATTTTAAATTCACGTTCAATCCGCTCTTGAATAATCTCCATATGAAGCAATCCAAGGAATCCACAGCGAAAGCCAAAGCCTAAAGCTTGAGAAGTTTCTGGCTCGAACTGCAAGGCTGAGTCATTTAATTCTAACTTTTCAAGTGCATCACGCAAATCATTGAACTTGGCACTGTCAATTGGATAAAGTCCACAAAATACCATTGGGTTTAATTTACGGTAACCAGGCAAGGCTTCTGTTGCACCGTTCTTTGCACTTGTAATCGTATCACCTACACGCGTATCACCGACATTCTTAATGGCTGCTGTTAGGAAACCAACATCACCAACTGTTAGTTCATCTTGCGCTTGTGCTTTCGGTGAGAATACGCCGACCTCAACTACTTCAAATTCTTTCCCCGTTGCCATCATTCTTATTTTGTCTCCGGCCTTAACCGTTCCTTCAACTACTCGAATATAGGCAACTACTCCTCGATAGGCATCAAAGAGGGAGTCAAAGATGAGCGCTTTTAATGGCGCATCAGGATCACCAGTTGGAGCAGGCACTTTTTCTACCACTTGTTCTAAAATTTCCTCAATTCCGATTCCAGCCTTTGCAGAAGCAAGAACTGCTTCAGAAGCATCGAGTCCGATTACTTCTTCAATTTCATTTCTTACTCGTTCAGGATCTGCACTTGGAAGATCAATTTTATTAATGATTGGAAGAATTTCCAAATCATTATCAAGTGCTAAATAAACATTGGCAAGCGTTTGCGCTTCAATCCCTTGTGCCGCGTCCACTACTAGGATCGCCCCTTCACAGGCAGCTAAGCTGCGGGAAACCTCATAGGTAAAGTCGACATGTCCAGGTGTATCAATCAAATGGAAAATATACGTTTCTCCATCTTTTGCTTTATATTTTAATTGAACGGAATTTAATTTAATCGTAATTCCGCGTTCTCTCTCTAAATCCATTGAATCTAATAGCTGATCCTTCATTTCACGTGAAGACAATGCATTCGTTTTTTCAAGAATGCGGTCAGCTAAAGTTGATTTCCCATGATCAATATGAGCAATGATGGAAAAATTCCGTATTTTTGCTTGTCTCTTTAATCTTTCTTCTCTGTTCATTGTTTTTCTTTTCACTCCTACTAAGAAAAGCACCAGGTTCATCTCACAATACCTGGGGCTAGACATCCGTCTAACTTCAAAAAAGCTATTCTTTTACATTTTATCGAACATGCACTATTTTTTGATTATAGCAGTACGTTTATGAAGATTCAATGCTAAACAGTAAGAGAAGTTTTGCGATAATTTTGTGTAACCAAAAGAAAAACGACTGCTCGAAAATGCAGCCGCTACTCTCCATTTATTAAATTGGTTATATGGTGAATTGTTTTTTCCGTTGCCTCTGATATCCCATCCGAAAGTGATTTGCCTAAGGATGAAAAGAAATTATAAGCTTTCATTTCCTCAAGCTTCTCTTTTTTCCGCTGCAAGTCATGGCTGGAAATATCATTCCCAAGGATAGAAGCTTGGAGCTCCCCTCCTTCATTTTCATTTACGGCAAAGGGATCCTTGAAATTTACATCATCATAGCCTTTCATATTGTGGATGCCTTCATTTGCAAGCTGCATGCCAAATAACACTGCAATAAACATGAGTGAGATAAGGAAAAAGGTTTTCACCATAAACCACTTCATAACAAATCACCTATCAATTTTATTTTTTATCTGTTTGTCCTTGTACCGGCTGATTGACCTTTTCCGCCTGCCAATAGAAATCACTGAAGACATCTGCTAACGCTCCTGCAGAAAGGTATAGCTCTTCAAAGGTATTGTCCACTCCGCCGAATTCGATGAGCATGGCGTTTTCGGATAGATCTTGATTATATTTGGCATTTCCTTCAGACTTTACAATTACAGCTCTGCTTAACCCTGGATATTTTTCGTTAATCAGCTTATGCAATTTCTCAGCAAGTTGCAGGTTTTTTTCATAATTCGTGTGTTTCTTTCCTATGACAAATGCGAGTTTAGCATAATTTTTCCCATTAATTGTGAGAGTTGTATGTTCTTTTCTTTTTGCATCTCGATGGATATCAATAATATATTGTATATCCTTGTTCCCAGCCATTGCCTCCTGAACAATAGGTCTAGATTCGCGATAAGAGGCACCGTATCCAAGTTCCTTTTTATTTAAGATGGCATTAATATCCGTTTTATCAACAGACGTACCAATCCCGCGACTTTCAAGTTCTTCCTTCAGTTTATCCCCAATTTTTGTCACATTTAATTGGGAATGGTACGCTCTATTTGGATCTGTCTCTCCTTTTAAATACGGTAAATAGGATTCACGATTATGCGAAAAGTAAAGATGAACGACTTTTCTTTCTCCTGTTGTTAACCCAGAATCAGGAACTTGATTTCCTTCACCCGGCTGATCAATATTTTCCGTATTCTGCAAGGTCGCTTCTTGCTCTGCCCTCAACACCTCAAGAGGAGGGGTAGATTCCATTGGCATATTCGTATAGTCGGTCCCTTCACTTGCTACAACAATCTTACTATCATATAAAGAAAAAGACGGCAGCTCTCTTCCTAATAAACTTCGTGGATCATCTAAATTAATATTTGTTGATAGCTTAAAAACAAAGTTCATTAAAGTCGGCTTGTCTTTCTCTTTCCCTAATCCTTGCAATAGATGGTGATTCTCCCAGCCAAGCAAGTGATAGAGCATTTCTCCTGTCACTTTATTCGTTGCCGTATTTACAGACGAAGAACTGATTCGAAATTCAGGCTTTAACGACGTAAGTACACCACTAATTGAAAAGATTAATAATAGAAATAGGAGAAAACCTCCACAGATTTTTAACAAGCTTGTCCCTTGTACAAAAACAATAAACCCATTGGGTTTCAAAGGTTTCATCGTTCCACCTCTCTTTAAGCAAGTCTAGTAATTCATATGACATTGCTAGAGAAGATAGAACTCAAAACATTAATATAGTTATTTTTTCACAACAGGGGACAAGGGACCTGTCCCTTTGTCTCATTATCTTGTATAAAAACCTGCATTTTCCTGTTTTACGTTGCTGTGCAGCGCTGCATTTAGTCCATTGGCAATTAGATTTGCCATGTCTTCTATAAACACATCTACTTCTTTTGGCGTTACCATTAGGTTATGCCCAATCGGAGAAAGCACTTCATAAATTAATTTCCGCTTTTCATCTTCAGGAAGTGTTCCGATCATGCCTAAAAATGTCTTTCGTTGTTCTTCCTCCGGCAAATCTTCCTCTGTAAGTTTTTTTCTTTTTCCGAAGGTCATACCAGCAGGAGCCAATGCTCTTGAAGGTTTGTCCCCTTCTTTCAATTCCTTCCCAAAATGCTTCAAAATAAAATCTATCGTATCGCTAGTAATAGAAACTGCATCTACCACAGTTGGCACACCGATTGCTACAACTGGAATTCCTAATGTTTCCTTGCTTATTTCTTTTCGTTTATTTCCAACTCCTGAACCCGGATGAATTCCTGTATCAGAAATTTGGATTGTTGAGTTCACACGCTCAATGGATCTTGATGCCAATGCATCGATCGCAATGACAAAATCTGGCTTCGTCTTTTCAACAATGCCAAAAATGATATCACTCGTTTCAATACCAGTTAACCCCATAACTCCAGGAGCAATCGCACTAACTGGGCGATACCCTTCCTCCACACTTTCTGGCTGCAGCTGGTACAGATGACGGGTGACGAGCAAGTTTTCACAAACCTGTGGTCCTAGAGCGTCGGGAGTCACATTCCAATTCCCTAAGCCAACAACTAAACATGACGCATCGTCCTTTATTCCAAGCTGCTTTAAAAACCGAGAAAATTCCTCAGCAAATATCTTTGCTACCTTTTGCTGCATAACCGTATCCTGCTGACGAATTCCTACAGCCTCCAAGGTTAAATATCTTCCCTCTTTTTTCCCAATCGCTGATGCGCCTTCCTTTGTTACCTCGACAAAGGAAATCTTTATCTCTTCCTCTTCTTTTTCTTTAATAATAACTCCTTCAATTTGTGAAATATCTTCCTGATCATGTACATGCTTTTGCTGATCTGCGATGGCCATTTCCCGTGCTTCAATTGCAAGATCAGTTCTAATAGCATATTTGCTCAAATCCAATTGTTCCAAGATGTTCCCCTCGCATTCTTCTCTTTAGTCGTCAAATGACATGACTTTCTTCTATCTTTTCCTTCTAAATGGAAAAACATTCATTTAATGGCAGGCAATCCTTTCACTTCTTTTCCCTCATTCAAAGTTTTCAACTTATCAAAATAGACGAAGAGTATTGCAAAAGAACGGAGTGTTTGATAAAATATCACTTGTTCTTAATATTTGATTGTTAATGAATGATGTGAAAGTCGAGTTAATATAATCTCGATGCTTTTTGTAGGAGGTGAATGGAATGCCAAACATTAAATCTGCTATTAAGCGTGTGAAAACAAGTGAAGCGCGTAACGCTCATAACGCAACTGTTAAATCTTCTATGCGTACAGCTGTTAAAAAGGTTGAAGCTGCAATCGTTACTAACGATGCTGCTGCTGCAAAGAATACTTTTGCTGAAGCTGCTCGTAAGCTAGATAAAGCTGCTGCAAAAGGTCTAATCCACAAAAATGCTGCTGCTCGTAAAAAATCTCGTTTAACAAAAAAAATGAACGCTTTAAACGCATAAGTTTAAAGAATAACGGCTATCTTTAATAGATAGCCTTTTATTTTACAAAAAAGCAGCCTAAGATTTAACTTAGGCTGCCTATTTTTTATAAGCTTGATCATGTAATCGAAATAAGAACATCTCAATCAGCATTACTTTATTCATTCCACCCGTTTTCATTTGATAATCCGCTTCAGCTAATAAATTTATAATATGAGCAAGCTCTTCATCAGCAAAAAGTCTGGCCTGTCCTGCAGCAAGCTTAATTCGAAATGGATGGATCTTTAAATGACCGGCAATTTGCTGTTGACCATATCCTCTTCGTGCAAGCTCTTTCACTTGATAAATGAGTCTAAATTGACCCGTTATTAGTGACAGAATTTTAATAGGTTCTTCATTCTGTTTCAATAAATCATAATAGATTCTTAATGCTCCTTCTACTTGTCTGTTCACTATTTTGTCAATTAAAGAAAATATATTTTGCTCTAATGACCGAGCAACAAGCATTTCTACCGTTCCTTCATCAATTTTTGAGCCTGAACCAATGTATAGTGCGAGCTTGTCCACCTCACTAGTGAGTGTAAATAAATTTGTACCTGCCAGTGTAAGCAGCATTTCCGTCGCCTTATCATCAATTTCTACTCCATTTAAAGCAGTCCGGTCCCTAATCCAAGCCTTCAGTTCAGCCTCACTCAGCTTTTTCGCCTCTAATATCGCAGCACTTCTCTTGATTTCCTTTGTCACTTTTTTCCGTTCATCTAACTTTTCATATGGGGCAGTAAAGACAACAATGGAATAAGGAGAAGGCTCTTTCAGATAAGCTTCAAGCTTTGTCAGGTTATGTTCTACTTTCTCTTTTGTTTTAACAGAAGTAAGAAAAACTGGGTTTTGCAAAAAAATCAATCTTTTTTCTCCCATAAATGGAAACGTTTCGGCATCCTCTAGCGCCACATCAATCGGGGTTTCCTCTAAATCATAAGAGGATAGATTAAAATCAATCTCCTCCTCATTTAATAAATGGCTAATTAGCAGCTGTTTCGTCTCATTAATAAGAAAGGCTTCCGGACCATATAATAAATATAATGAAGAAAATTTCCTTGCTTTAATTTGTTTCCAAAGATCAAAAATCACTAGCCTTCGCTCCGTTCACATTTTGGATTACCTATTATAATCCTAATGAAGCTTTAAGCGTTTGACAAGTAATTAGAAAAGCGAAAGCGCCTTGGTCATCGCCGTACAAACTGGAGGGGCTCCGACTGAGATATAGGAAACACGGTGAGCGATAGCGAACCGATGTTGACTTATCGTAGGGAGGAGACCCGAAGTTTGATAGGCGATAGGCGCTGTAGCTAGACAATTCTTCAATCCAAAAGTTATAAATTCTGATAATATAAAAAAATATAAAAGGAATTGACACATCATAAAAAATGTCAATTCCTCCATCTATATAGAACGTCAAAACAAGAGGCCTAGGATACTCTTGTCATGACGGTGCACCAATGTAATACTATTCTTTCCTCACAATCTTTACTTATTTGTGACAACTCTTGTCACAAGAGGAAATACGGCGAGGAACGCTAGATTTTTTCATTCTAATGCCTTATACTATATAGGAAATAGGAGGGGTAGACTGTGAACGAATTTGAAAAAGACGTCCAATATAAGCAGAATGATGCCATTGACTCTGGAATTGGATTCATCGTATCTTTCGGCTTCTTCGCAACTGTGTTTATTATTGCAACAGTCATTAAAGTAATCGGATCTTAATGACTACATAGAAAGAAATGCGGAAGGTGCGGGTTATCGGCGACAAGTATAAGACGAGCCGGCAGAAAGGTTATTCTGTAACTTATTTGACGGATTGGCTTAGACCAAAGAGCCGATAGCACCTGAAGCTAGACCGTATAAGGATTTGAGAGGCTGCGTTTGCAGCCTCTTTTCATTTGTTCAGCTGATTTATATTATCTTATGGATGTACCGCAGAAAAGGTTCCAGTTTCACCTTTAAAAAAATAGGTAATTGCCCCATGCTGATCTGTTCGTAAGATATTTATCTTTCGTTCATTCAAATTCGTTAACACCTCTTCGGCTGGATGACCATAACGGTTATTTTTCCCTGCCGAAATGATAGCAATCTTCGGTTCGAGCTGATCAAGAAATGATTCTGTTGTTGAAGATTTACTGCCGTGATGACCAGCCTTTAGCACATCAATTTTTAGTTTATCGTAATCATTTATTAATTGCTTTTCTCCCTCTTCTTCTAAATCACCTGTAAAAAGCCATCTAAGCCCGCCGATTTTTACAAAGAGAACAGTTGAACCATTGTTACGCTCTACCTCCACTCCAGCTTGCGGTGAAACGACATGAAAAATAGTTTCTCCTGCTTTCCAGCTATCACCTGCACTTACAAAATCCCACGGAATTCTAAGCTTTTTTGCCATTGTTAGCAATTCTTTTTCAAGCTCAGATTGCTCTTGAGTTTTTGGCAAAATGATTTCTTTTACATGGAGCTCTTTCAATACGGATAAAGCACCACCGATATGATCGGCATCCCCATGCGTAATAATAAGCTTATCAATTGTTGCGATTCCCCTACTTTTTAGAAATGGAACGACAACCTCTTTTCCAACCTCAAATTCCTTCTTTCTTATTTTCCATTCATCACTATTGAATTGAATGGTCCCTCCTGTATCAATTAAGTAAGTTCCCCTTCCAAAAGGCAGTTTGATTAAGATGCTGTCGCCTTGCCCAACATCAATAAAAGTAATTTCTCCGTATGGGGATAAGGCATTTCCCAACAAATGAATGCACATGATACTAAGTGGAAGAAGCAAAGCTTGCACAAAACGTTTGGCTCCTTTTATCCGCTCCCATAATGAGAAAAACGACGGAATGCTCCATAAATACAAGAACATGACAAACATAGAGGGTCTGCCAAAAGTAAGCATAGCAAAGGGAACAAGGGATAGCTGAAGTGCGAGGTCATTCATTCCCATGATGAGCAAATTTAATGGCTGAATTAGGACCCCTATCGTTGTTCCGAGCAGCAAATGAAGAAAAAATAAAAGAAAGATGGCCGGCAATATAATCAATGAAAATAACGGAATATAGATCGCGTTGGCTACGATAGAAATAAGGGAAACTTCATAAAAGTAATAAAGCATGATAGGAACTGCTGCTAATTGACAAATCATCGATGTTGCAAGCAGAAGGGGGATAGCCTGGTGGAATCTTTTTAAGAGGATTGGCGCAGAAAGTATGAGAGCAAAGCTTACACTGAATGAAAGCTGAAACCCTACATCATAAATGACATACGGGGTAAGAAAAGTATACACGAGAAAAACAATGCTAATAATATCGATTGTATTTATAGCGTGTATGCTCCATTTTCTCAAGGATAAGAAGAGAACCATCATGGATACAGCACGAATTACTGAAGGGGCTGCACCTGTCAGTAATGC
This sequence comes from Cytobacillus solani, assembly GCF_006704205.1. Taxonomy (NCBI): domain Bacteria; kingdom Bacillati; phylum Bacillota; class Bacilli; order Caryophanales; family Bacillaceae; genus Cytobacillus; species Cytobacillus solani. The sequence goes on along the minus strand of NZ_CP041305.1, from coordinate 3,343,456 downwards.
ATAACAAGGTAAGAAAAGTAATAATCCGATTGTCATTCGTTCTCTTGTTATCCCGATGCGAATTCCTAAATAGTAAATCATTCCTGCCAGCATACCGACATGAAGACCTGAGATTGCCAATAAATGCACAATACCAAGTTTCTCATATGTTTCTAATACATTGGTGTCAATATAATCCCGTTCTCCAAAGAGGAGAGCGATTGCTAATGGAGCTGATTCGCTTGGAAAATGGTCCTGTACATATTGAATGCCATTTTCCCTAACAGACTGGAAGAAGGAGAAGGGGGTTTTCTTTTGAGAGGTACATTGAGACATATTTACTTGATCCGCTTTTAAAATCCAAAAAATTTGATTTCTTCGTAAATACTCCTTGTAGTTAAAGGCATTTACATTTGTTGCCGTACTTGGTTCTGAAAGGGTGCCTGTTACCTTACAAGCTATCCCTGTTTTTAGATTTTCAACAATCCATTTTTTCTCTTTTTCTGATTTTATTTGATAGGAAATAACGATTTTTTCTTTACGAATCAGTTCTTTACTAACGGCTGACAGACGGTCTCCATCTACTTTTATATCCTTCTGAAACAAAATATAAAAATTAGTCTCATTAGCGGCAAATTCTGTATTATTTGCCTTTTCAACTAGTTCACTCCTTATTAGAAAAAAGAAAAAAATTATACTAATAATGAAAAGATTTTTTTTCGAAAAACCCTTTATTTTACATAGAAATAGAAGCAGAAAAAAGAACACCATGATAAAGACAACAAAATGGACAAAAGCTGCTAGAATACCTGCGAGTGCGGTGGCAGTGAAATAAATCCAGCTTCCTTTCACATCTACGATTCTCCTTTTTCCTCAAGAGGTCTTGTGAGAACCATCATCCAAGGCGATGATCCCCACTATTATTATTCTCTACTTATCGCTTCCTTGTGAATGAAATTCGATTGAGATCTCATTTCCTTCTACTTGTTCGACCTTTACCCCTGCCATTTCAAAAAGATTCATTGCATATGGATGATTTTTATAATCCTTTGAATAGAACACGGTTTTAATTCCTGCTTGAATAATTGCTTTACAGCATTGAAGGCAAGGAAAATGCGTGACATATAAATCTGCTCCACTTGTTGGTACCCCAAACTTCGCACATTGAAGAATTGCATTCATTTCCGCGTGGATTGTTCGGACACAATGGTTATCAATCACATAGCATCCTTCATCGATACAATGCTCCCCACCAGCTATGGAACCATTGTATCCGCCAGCTATGATTCTCTTATCTCTTACGATCGTTGCTCCAACAGATAACCTTGTACATGTGCTTCTTAATGCAAGCAGATGACTTTGAGCAATAAAATACTGATTCCAAGATATTCTTTCCATTTCATCCCACTCTCCCATTTCTCTTTCGACAAATTCTCGTAAAATTCCACCTTACCATCAAGTGTAAGCCCCTATGAAAAATGGGTCAATGGATTCTTCATTTTACTTTTATTTGCTCTTTTAATTTTTCAAAGCTTTTTTCTCCAATTCCACTTATTAACTTCAAATCTTCTATTACTTTAAATGGACCATTTTTTTCCCGATAATCGATAATAGCAGCTGCCTTTGCTGGTCCTATGCCAGTTAATGTTTGCAGTTCGGTGTCATCTGCCGTATTAATATTTACCTTCCCATCTTTTTGATCGGTTCCTCCCATCACTGTCATCATCCCGCCTTCCTGCTCCATCTCCTCTCCTATTTCAGGGACATAAATAACCATTTCATCCTCTACTCGTGTAGCAAAATTAATCTTCGCCTCATCTGCTGATTCCTTCAATCCGCCAGCCATATTAATCATGTCAATCACTCGATCTTCACTTTCAGCTTCATACACACCTGGGTTATTTACAGCACCTTTCACATCGACAATGACAATTACTTCTTCTTCGTGTTCCACTATATTTTCGTTTACAGTCCTTTCACTAGTTAGCCATTCCTCCTCATTATCAAGCACATTACTTTCTTCTGATGCTGGTTCAAGTAAAAAATAAGCTCCTGCAAGGATAATAAAAATTCCACCTAATACAACAAGTTTATTGGTTTTTATCCATTCAATCATCTATATCATCCTTTCTTTTTTTAGCATAAACTGCATGGGAATTTCATATCGTATATGAGTAAGTTTGCTTGTGAAGGGGGGATGAGCATGAACGTTGGAATCATTGGTACAGGGAATATGGGGAGAATATTGGCAGAAGCATTACTTGATGGAAAAGCCGTTTCCCCTTTATCCATGGCGATTACAAATCGAACAATATCAAAAGCAGCAGAAATAAAGAAAATATACGAGGAAATTTATGTAGGAGAAAACGGAAGAGATGTGGCGGAACGCTCTTCACTTATCTTTGTTTGCGTGAAGCCTCATGATGTTCATAGTGTGATTAAAGAGATTTCACCTTTCCTAACGAAGGAAAAATGTATTGTTTCTATTACTAGTCCGATAAGTGTCAAACAATTAGAATCCATTGCCGATTGTTCTGTTGCTAGAGTCATTCCTAGTATTACGAATCGGGCCCTTACCGGCGTTTCATTACTATCGTTTGGTGAATGCAGTGATTATTGGAAAAAACAAATACACAGTTTGTTTGATCGGATTTCAAAACCGATCGAAATTGAAGAGAACATTACCCGGGTAGCCTCTGATATCGTGAGCTGTGGACCAGCATTTTTTAGCTATTTAACACAGCGTTTTATTCTTGCAGCAGTAAAAGAGACAGAAATCGACCAAGACACAGCAACAACACTTGCTGAGGAAATGCTGATGGGAATGGGAGAACTAATGAAAAAAGGCTTTTATACGTTGCCAACATTGCAGGAAAAGGTATGTGTAAAAGGAGGAATTACGGGTGAAGGAATTAAGGTGCTCGAAAATGAACTAGGGGATATATTCGAGCATGTTTTTCAGGCAACCCATGCCAAATTTAAAGAAGATCTTGAACAAGTAAAAAAACACTACACCATTCAGTCATAATATTCTACAAACATCGACTCAATCCTTCTTATTTTTAAAATAAATTAGAAAAGGCAAGACAGCTCTTTAAGCTGACCTTGCCTTTTTTCTGAACTATACTTTCCGGCAAATAAAGAAAATCCGTTCTGAATGTGTTTGCGGAGACACTGCTTCAAAGTCAGCAGTCACTTCAAGTACTTCAAACCCAGTCTCCTTAAGCCAATTCACATACACATCAATTGGAAACGTTCGCTGGAAATGAAGTTCATCATAGCGCTCATATTGACCTGACCCTTGATCAAGAACAAAGAAACTTAAATCATGCTCCACACTGTTCGGATGCTCCCCCTGATAGCTATGCCAAATATAGCTGATCTCTTCATCATTTAATGCAAAAGTCTGATTCATAAATATTTGCATAATCTTATGGATCGAATGAACATCAAAGATAAAGAGCCCATTGTCATCCAAATGCTCATGAACACGCGAAAAAGTATCAAAAACCTCTTGCTCTGACTGCAGATAATTTAGAGAATCGCAAAAAATACCGATTACATCGAATCGACCAAGCCCTTCAAGTTCAGCCATGTTTTGCTGGTAAAAATGCACGTTCATTGCCTTGTCTGCAGCCTTTCCTTGAGCAACCATCAGCATATCCTCAGAAAGGTCAGCGCCAGTTACTTCAAAGCCTTCTTCAGCAAATTTAACGGAGAGCTCTCCTGTTCCGCAAGCAAGGTCAAGGAGCTTTTTTCCATTAGTATTATATTTACTTACATATTCCTTTACGAGTTCCACCCATTTATCATAGGGGACATCCTTCATTAATTCATCGTAAAGATAAGCAAACTTTCCATAGGTCATTGGTTAAGCTCGCTCTGAAAACTTTCAATCGGCGCATCGCCCCATAGGCGTTCTAAATTATAATAGCCTCTTTCATCCCGATGGAATATATGGGCAACAACATCGCCAAAATCAACAAGAATCCATCTTGCTTCATCATAGCCTTCCATCCTCTTAACAAAATAGCCTAATTCCTCAGCCTTCTCCTTCATTTCCTTGGCGATTGCTTGAACCTGCTTGTCGGAATTTCCGTGGCAAATAAGAAAATAATCTGCAATTAGAGAAATTCCTTTCATATTTAATGCAACTATTTGTTCTGCTCTTTTGTCATCCGCTGCCTTTACAGTGGTTAATAATAAATCTCTTTCACTCATTCAATCAATCCTCCGAATTCATAATTAGGTCATTATATGTGTGAATTGTTGCCGGAAAAACCGGCTGACCCTTTTTCATTAAAAAAAATATCGTATTTGAAATGGATTTTTTTAATGCATCATTCAAGCTTTTCTCAGCTAATTCCCTTACTTCTTCTACACCTGGAAAATGCCTGCCTGGTTCAATATAATCAGCTAAATAAATAACCTTCTCTAATAAAGTCATTCCTACTCTGCCAGAGGTATGAAATCTGATTGCATCCAGTATTTCCTCATCTTCAATCCCTGCTTCTTTATGAACAAGAAAAGCTCCTACTGGAGCATGCCAAAGTTCACTATTGAATTGCAGGAGTCTGGCATCCATCTTCTGATCCATAATGATTTGTTTCATTTCCTCTTTCGGGCGAAACTTGGCATAATCATGAAAAATCGCAGCAAGCTCCGCTTTTTTTTCATTCGCGCCATATTTTTTCGCAAGTATAATCGCTGTTTCCATGACACCAATTGTATGGTTATAGCGATGTTCTGTTAATTGTTCCTTCACTTTTAATAAGGCAAGGTTACGCTCCATATAAATGATTCTCCTTAATATATCTCCTTATTGCTTCGGGAACAAGGTAACATATCGTTTTATTTTCCTTTAAACGGCCGCGGATAAAACTGGATGAAATGCCCATTTCGGGTACTTCCGCGTAAAGAATGGGATATAGGCTTTCATGGCGATAAGAAGGTCTTCTTACACCGATAAATTGAACAATATCAACTAGCTGATTAATATTTTTCCATTTTGGCAAATACTCAATCATATCTGCACCAATAATAAAATAGAATTGGTTATCTGGATGGTCTTCCTTAAGGATTTTCATTGTATCAAACGTATATGAAGGTCCTTTTCTTTCTAACTCAATCAATTCAATTTTAAAATGAGGATGCCCTTCAGTAGCCAACTTGAGCATATTCACCCGATCTTCATCTTTAACTGCATTTGTCTTTTTTTTATGCGGAGGCTCTTGATTAGGCATAAACCATATTTCATTTAACTTATGCGCATGCAAAACTTCATTTGCAATAATTAAATGGCCGAGATGCGGCGGATCAAAAGTGCCTCCCAATATGCCGATTTTCTTCAAGTGCTCTCCTCCTGCTCCCTCTGTTACCTCTTAGGTAAAACGATTTGTTTATTTTCTCTCGATTGTTTATAGAGGACAATGATGTTCCCAATAATTTGTACGAGCTCCGCTCTTGTTCCTTTTGCTAATTGTTCTGCAACTGTATGCTTGTCCTCATCACAGTTTTGCAAAATACTAATTTTCATAAGCTCACGCGCTTCTAGCGCTTCACTAATTTGTTTAATCATATTATCATTGACCCCGCCTTTACCGACTTGAAAAATCGGGTTCAGGCTGTGAGCCATTGAGCGTAAAAAACGCTTTTGTTTTCCTGTTAACATTTTCCTTATCCTCCCAGTTGGTTGAGTACAATATTTTTCATGCGTTCGATATTTGGAAAAATGCCTGTCCATTTTTCAAAAGCAAGTGCTCCTTGATAAACAAACATATCTAACCCATTTTGTATTTTTGCACCTTTGTTTTTAGCTTCCCGCAAAAACTTTGATTCAAGCGGATTATATATTATATCACTTACAAGTGCATCAGTCTTTAGATTATGTAATGAAAGCGGAAGACTTTCTATATTCGGAGCCATCCCTATCGATGTAGTTTGAATGAGCAATTGGTAATCAGCAAGGTTTTTTTCTGCTTCTTCTTTTCCAATGGCGGCTGAAGGAACACGAAATGGGCAATCATTAATCAGCGCTTTTGCCTTTTGTGTCGTTCGATTATATATGTCTAATCTGTTTACTCCAGCTTGAGCCAATGTGAAATAGAGAGCTCTTGCTGCACCGCCTGCTCCGATAATCAGAATGTTTTTCTCTGTTATCTCCGGCAGCAGCGTTAATAAACCTTGTAAATACCCGCTGCCATCTGTATTATAGCCGACAAACTTTCCATCCTCATTCACAACCGTGTTCACTGCTCCAATGGCTTCTGCAAGCGGGTCCAGTTTGTCCAAAAATGGGATAATTGTTTCTTTATGCGGGATGGTAATATTAAATCCAGCTATTCCAATGGCTTTTAAACCAATCACAGCTTCCTTCAGGTTCTCTCTTTTCACATTTAGTGGCTGGTAATGAGCATCTATGCCATAAGCTTGAAATAAATCATTATGCATAGCAGGCGACATCGAATGAGCGATTGGATCCCCTATTACAGCAAAAAGCTTCTTCATGTTCCATCCCCCTATTTATACGATCTATTTATTAGGAGAAACTCCGATTTCACACAATATCTTTTCTTTGTCTTTAGATTAAGGATTTTCTCACAAGTGCATGAACGCCTTTTGGCACAAAAGCGGCCACTTTTGCACCAGGGTCATTGATTGTAATCCAGCCAAGACCTGAAAAAACAATATCTGTTTTTCCTTCCTTAATTGTAAATTCATGCTTAACTAATTCAGGGAAAGTCTCCATATCTTCGATTCTCGGTGGAGTCAGTAATTCCCCGGCATGATTACTATATAACTCATCCGCTTTTTCTAATTTCGTACGGTGAATATTGATATCATTTGAGAAATGGCAGACGAAGGACCTGCGCCCACCTGATAAGTAATCAAATCGAGCAAGGCCACCAAAGAAAAGCGTTTGTCCTTCGTTTAGCTGATATACCTTTGGCTTGATTTCTTTTTTTGGTGTAATGATTTTCAAATCACGTTTATCAACGTAATGGGCCATCTGGTGATGATTAATGATTCCAGGTGTATCAACAAGTGCTTTTCCATCAGATAATGGAATTTCAATAATATCTAGAGTGGTTCCTGGGAAATGAGATGTCGTAATGACATCACCTTCTCCTGTCACTTCTTTTAATATGCGGTTAATAAATGTTGATTTCCCCACATTTGTACATCCGACGACATATACGTCTTTTCCTTCACGATATTCATCAATAGCTGCAGCTACTTCATTAATAAACTGTCCTTTCGCTGCACTTACAAGAAAGACTTCCTCTGGTCTTAAGCCAAGCTCTTTTGCTTCCTGCTTCATCCAGTTGATTAGTTTGTTCGGTTTCACAGATTTCGGGAGCAAATCTACTTTATTCCCAACAAGAAGAATTTTATTGTTCCCAACGAATCGATGCAGTCCTGGAAGCCAGCTGCCGTTAAAATCAAAAATATCAACAATTTTAACGATTAATGCATCACTTTTTCCGATTTCATTTAATATTTTCAGAAAGTCGTCATCCGTTAAATGAACGTCCTGTACTTCATTATAATGCTTCAAGCGAAAGCAGCGCTGGCAAATAACTTCTTCTTTATCAAGAGCCGATGTTGGTGCATAGCCGATTGCTTCCCTGTCTTCTGTTTGAATCTTCACACCGCATCCGATGCATGAATATTGTTCACTCACTAATTAATCCTCCCATTGGATCATTCCTTTTTTTCGGAACCAATTTAATATTTGTCTTTCAACTTTTCGATTAAAACGGGTTATAAATCCATCTGTTTGTGCAACTGGAACAACAAGAATTGTCCGGAATCCACTTCGATTCCCTCCAAGCACGTCAGTTAATAATTGATCGCCAATCACAACCGTCTCTTCCTTTGCAAGCCCCATCTCCATTAGTGCACGATTAAATGCTCGTCCTAATGGCTTCCTTGCTGCAGGGATAAACGGGATATTTAGCGGATCCGAAAATGATCTTACACGGTCCTCATTATTATTAGAAACAATCGTAATCTTCACATTGCTATGTTTCATTTCTTCAAACCATTTAATTAAACGTGGCGTTGCATTTGGCCGATCCCATTCAACCAGCGTATTATCTAAATCAGTAATGATTCCTTTAATACCTTTTTCCTTTAAAACTTCAGGGGTTATTTCAAAAATGCTTTTAGCATGCTGATCCGGCAAAAATTGCTTTAACACTATATCACACCTCAGTTACCTTTCGAAATTAAAATCAATCGTCTATTTTTCTTAACAATCATAACCAATATAAAGCTTTCTATCAAATACGAAAAGCGGAAGCGCCTTGGTCAGGGGCGACAAGCATAAGACAAGCCGGATGGAAGGTTGTCCTTTAACCTTCTAGGCGGATTGGCTTATAACCTCGAGCCCCTAGGCGCTGCAGCTAGACAAACGAAAAGCGGAAGCGCCTTGGTCAGGGGCGACAAGCATAAGACAAGCCGGATGGAAGGTTGTTCTTAACCTTCTAGGCGGATTGGCTTATGACCTCGAGCCCCTAGGCACCGCAGCTAGACAAACGAAAAGCGGAAGCGCCTAATAAGAATAGTATATCCTTTTTAATGGAAATATTTTTCGACAATATTCTTTATCCTCTTACCTGTGGATAACTTTATACACATAAAACACACTCATTTATATACTTTTCTAAATTTTATAAACAACTTAACCACAAGTTATCCACTAAATACTGTGGATAACAGAACGGTTGTTCTAACCGTTTATTTTTGCTAGAGTAAGGGTACAACATAGAAACTACATTATATGTATGAAGAAGCGTAAATAGAATCAAACTCTTATATTCTTTATGGAGGTGAATGGACATGCGCAAGCTATCAGACGAATTATTAATCGAATCATATCAAAAAGCAAGAGAGCTGAAACTGAGTCCCGATTTCATCCGCCTTATAGAAACAGAAATTCACAGACGCTCATTATCCCATAGAATAAAAGTCTCTTCATAAAATATACAAGCCCAATCAGGGCTTTTTTCTTTTTATAAAATAAGAAAGTATAACTTGGGAGTTAGAGAATTGTCTAGCGCAAGCGTCCTATCGCCTATTAAACTTCAGGTCCCACTCCCTACGATAAGTCGACATCAATTCGCTCCACTCATTGTGTCTCCTTTATCGAAAGAACCGGCCCTTCTGCGTTTGTACGGCGATGACCAAGGCATTTGCGCTTTTCTTAGTTAGATCTAACCGACGAAATGTATCCGATACAGTCTCCTACGTTCACATCAAAAGGTACATGAATGGAAGGCAACGGCTCGAAGCTATTGTTTTCAAAAAGAAGCACTACTGTTGAACCAAAGGAAAAGTAGGCCATTTCATTTCCCTTCACTAATTCATCCCCTTCGTGAATGACTTCAATCGAATTAACAAACATGGCCCCAACTTTCACAATCGATATAAATCCGCCCTCATCTTGTTTTACCTCTGTAATTTTTCGATAATTTTTTGATAATGAATCTTTTCCGTATTTTAATCCGTACTTATTAACTGGATAGGATTTTCCGCCAAGTGTCCATTGATCAACAACTTTTCCTGACACCGGGCTATGAATTCGATGATAATGACTTGGACTAAGATAGAAGATCATATAATGTCCACCTGAATACTTTTCGACCTTCCGATCATCTCCTAACATTTCTTTAATCGAATAATCCTTTCCTTTCACAGTGATGATGTGACTCGGCTCAATGATGCCCACGTCTTCTATCACAGCATCCACTGGACTGCTAACCGATTGTGGGTTCTGATCTGGCGTTCTTGCCCCAGCTTTAAGCTTGCGGGTAAAAAAGTCATGTAAAGTATGATAGTCTTTCAGGTTTTTTTCCATTTCACTTTCATTGATTTGATACAATTTAGCAAAAGAAGGAATGAAAAACCGGCTTGCCTTTGACAGGGCAAATCTTTTTAAAATGCTTGAAGTCCATTTTCCATTTGTCAGTTCAATCATCAGTCGATAAAAGGATTGAATCAAAAATCCCGCCTCCATTTAAGTGTAAATTTACTCTTTACGTATAGTCATAAAAGCTATAAAATTAAATACTATTAATTATATCAACAAATAAATACCCTTTAATGAACTTATTTATAGTATGTGTTCTTTTAAACAAATGAGGTGTTCCGTGAATGTTTTTATCCGATGTACTTGATCAAACGATTAAGAAATTAAAAGCACAAACAGCAAATGTATTAACTTTAGCAAACTTATCACTTGGCGGCTTTGCGATTATTTTCACCTTAAAAGGGAATCTTGAATTAAGCTTGCTGCTTATTTTTATTGCTGCTTTAGCTGATCGGTTTGATGGCATGATAGCACGCAAGCTTAATATTGAATCGGAGCTGGGCAAGCAATTAGATTCCATGAGTGATATTATATCATTTGGTGTTGCCCCTGCACTATTAATATATCAAGGAATTTTATTTGAATTTGGTGATCCTGGCGCATTTTTCACTATTTTTTACATTGGCTGCGGCGCTTTCCGTCTTGCTCGCTTTAATATTAGTGAGAACAATGGGTATTTTACAGGTCTTCCGATAACTGCTGCAGGGTGTCTTGCTACTCTAAGTTATCTTGCAATTCCTTACTTTCCAGCACAATTTTTCTTATTTATGATGATTATTCTTTCTTTTTTAATGGTCAGTCCGTTTAAGTTAAGGAAAGTATAAAGTAAAACTTCAATCAGTGGGGGTTTTCTTCATCCCCCATTGATTGTTAGTTGAACTAATCGGGCATTTACAGGCTGTTGATCCCCCACATAGAATTTTTTGTTCTCTCTACTTCTTGAAGTGGGGATCTTACAGCCCGTTAATCTGCGATAAAATGATAAAAGCCGCACCCAGTTTATTTATTGGGTACGGCTTTTATTTATTTTTTTTCTGTCAGCAGTAAAAACTCCTCTACATCATCCATACATAATTGTACTGCCTTTTCCCAGAAATCCGGCTTTGTTAAATCAACATGTAAATGCTTCATCGCGAGATCCTCTACAGTCATTGAAGCTGTATCCTTTAACAGCGCAATATACTTTTCTTCGTACCCTTTTCCTTCTTCTAAAGCTTTTGCATAAATACCGAGCGAGAAAAGGTAGCCGAAAGTATATGGAAAGTTATAAAATGCCACACCTGTTATATAGAAATGCATTTTAGAGCCCCAGAATAATGGATGATATTCATCAAGTGCATTTCCGTAAGCTTCTTTCTGGGCTTCCTCCATCAATAGATTCAATTTTTCCGTACTAACAGTCCCGTTTTTCCTCTCTTCATAAAACCGGGTTTCAAATAAGAATCGAGCGTGTATGTTCATTAACAGGGCAACAGAACGTTGTACCTTATCTTCAAGAAGCGTTATTTTCTCCTGCTCGGTTTTCGCATTTTTCACTGAAGCATCAGATACAATCATTTCTGCCAAAGTAGATGCAGTTTCCGCAACATTCATCGCATAATTGCGATTTAAGAGGTGAAGATCCCTCATCGCATACGTATGGAAACCATGACCAAGCTCGTGAGCTAATGTCGAAATGTTAGATGGTGTTCCAGAATAGGTCATAAAAATCCTTGATTGACTGCTCTCAGGGAAATACGTATGAAAGCCCCCAGGTGATTTCCCTGGCCGATCTTCTGCTTCAATCCATTTTTCCTCAAAAGCCATTTTAGCAAATGATGTCATTTCATCACCGAAGTGAGAAAACTGCTCTAAAATAAATTCTGCTCCTTCTTGATAGGATACCTTTGATTCTGTATGATCAATGGGCGCATCTAAATCATACCAGCTTAACTTTTCAAGTCCGAGAAGCTCTGCCTTTCTATTTAAAAACTTTACGAGCGGTTGTTTATTTTTCGAAATAACATCCCACATTGCAGTTAGCGTATCTTTTGACATCCGATTAATATTAAGCGGCTCTTTTAATACATCCTCCCAGCCGCGCTGTTTATAGACATTCAGTCTAAAGCCAGCTAAGTGGTTGAGCGCCTTTGATAAGTAATCTGATTGACCCTTCCATGCCTCTTCCCACTTAGCAAACATCTCTTTTCGAACGCTTCTATCAGGGTTTGAAAATGTATTGGCAGCTTGACCGACAGATAAACTCTTTTCTTCTCCATTCTCTATAAAAGGAATTTTTATATTGCCAACAACTAAATCATAAAGCTGGCTCCAGCTATGATACCCATCAACCCCAAGTGCATTGATTAGGCTTTCTTCCTCTTTAGATAGTTTTTCAGAAGCTGTCTTTCGACGTTCGGTAAGAACAAAAGCCAATTCTTTTAGACCCGATGTTTCTACTAATTCAGCCCACACATCAGAATCATAGCTTGTAAGCTTTTCATCAAAAAGTGTAAGAACTGACAGGAAGGATGCGCTTAATTGTGTAATGGCTGCACGATGTTCAGCCGCTTTCTTATCGTCTGTATCCTGAGCCTGTAAACAACTAACAAATGCCCCTGCTTCACGCAGCTTTTTTGTAACAGATTGAAATTTTCCCATTAAGCTTTCGATTTCTGTCTGATCAGAAATGGAATTCGTTTGTTCACAGTTATGTACGCTTGTTTCGAAATCATTTATTTTTTCTTTTGTTTCTCTTAAATGTGCAAGAAATGCTTCGGAAGAACTTCCACCTTTAAAAAAAACATCCAAATCCCATACTGGTGAATATGTAGTTGCTGTCATGCATCTTCCTCCTCTTTCCTTCTATTCTAATTACAGCTATATTATAAGGTAACTTTTCGGAAATTTCTATCAATAACAACTAGAAGTGCAAGCCGCATTTCTCAGCTCCGTATGGACTGGACCTTTCCCGACTAGATAAAGGGAACACGAAGAGCGAAAGCGCATACGTGCTTGACTTATCGTAGGAGAGGGAGAAAAGTCCTCTGATTCTTGAACAAACAAAAAGCTTATGCAAGAAGAGCATAAGCTTTCACTAGCAATTCCCTCAGTAATAAAACCAGCCACCAAAGACGAGGAGTAAAATTAAGAGCACTACTGCGAGGGCTAACCAGAAACCGCCTCCACCGTAATAGCGAGCTGGACAGGGGGGTGGCGGACAACTGTATGTGTATGGATATCCATATGGCATAAACTTCTGCCTCCCTTCTTGTATTAATAAATTATGTGTGTCATTGGGAACTTGTATAGGCTTATGTGTATTTTCATCCTTTTTTAGGATGAATCCTTTGCTTCTGTCTCCTATTTTCCGTTACTATTGGGGAAGACAAATATGACTAATTAGCAGTTGGAGTGAAAAGAATGAATGGATTAAAAAAGTTATTTCTGCCATGTATGATTGGATTTTCCCTATTCATGGCTGGCTGTTCAAACGGAGAGCAAACGGAAAAAGAACAGCCCAGCAAAAAAAGTGAACCTGTTCAGGTGAGCAAATTTGAAATCAAAAAGGCATCTCCCCAACGTCTTGAACGCATTAATGGGTTAGGGTATCCAGGAAATGATGAGGGGTTATATATTGCTTCACATCAAGGAATAAAGGTTTTCACTGATAAGGGCTGGCTTGAGGGATCCACCCAAAAACATGAATACATGGGTTTTCAGGCAAGTGAAGATGGCTTCTATGCGAGCGGCATTCCAGAAGAAAGCTCCGATTTAAAATCACCGCTTGGGTTAGTAAAAAGTACGGACAAAGGGGCTACGCTAAAGAAACTCGCTTTTTACGGTGAAAGCAATTTTCAGTTTTTATCAAAAGGCTACGGGACAAATACGATATATATGATCAATCAAGAGGAAAATTCGATGCTAGAGCCAGGGGTCTATCTTTCAGATGATGAAGGAAAATCATGGAGCCCAGTTGCATTAAAAGGGTTTGAAGCGGATACGTTAGGTATGATTGCAGCACATCCTACGAATAGCAACAAGATGGCAATGTCTACTAGAAGCGGCATTTTTTTGTCCAAAGATAAAGGGGCAAATATGGAAAGGGCAACCGCTCCGGTCATGACGACAGCTCTAGCATTTTCGGAAGAAAACCTCTACTATTCAGCGGTCGAGGAAAACAAAGTACTTTTTTATCGAATGGATATACATACGAAAAAAGCTGTTCAGCTAGAAATTCCATTCTTAAATTATGATAACCCCGTTACATTTATTGCTGTGAATCACAAGAATAACGCCACAATTGCCTTTGCAACGTATTTAAACGATGTGTATGAGTCGAATGATGACGGGAAAAATTGGGACTTAGTATTAAAGAATGGGAAAATAGAATAGAAAAAAATCTCAGGCAAGTAAATTTAGCCTGAGATTTTTTTTATATTTGCTGCTGAACTGCATTTTTCACCGCTTTTACTTCATATAATCCGCCTTCAGAACTAACAATATATTCTGGCTTTGGCTTACCTAAATTAGCCTTGTGGCCAGCGATATGCTCTTCACTCTTCTCCCACTTCTTCCAAAACTCCTCAGACTCCCAGCGGATCATCACAATAACCTCTTCATCCCCACGACGGCTCTTCTTCACCATTACCGTTGAATCAATAAAGCCTTCTTGTTTTTCAATAATTCCTTGACCGCTAAAGCGGTTAACCACTTGCTCTGCATTTCCTTCAGTTACAACAATTTTTTTCATTTGGACAAACATGAAATCATCTCCAATTACTAGTGATACATCTATAGTAATTGATAATGATTTTCAGTGTCAACTTTTAATCATTTTCAATGATGATACTAACTATTCTTCCTCTTCTCCTTCTCCGCCCGGTAAAACTCGTGAAACATCTTCATCAATGCCCGCTTTTCAATTCGCGACACATAGCTTCTGGATATACCCAGCTCTTTGGCGATTTCTCTTTGTGTTTTTTCCTTTTTTAAATCAAGTCCAAAACGCCCAACTATAACTTCCTTTTCCCTGTCATCAAGCACAGTGATGTATTCCTTTACTTTTTCTAGCTCCATATTTAATTGGATCGTATTAATGACATCCTCTGAATCCGATTTGAGAACATCAATTAGTGATATTTCATTCCCTTCTTTATCTTGACCTATCGGGTCATGAAGTGAGACATCTTTCTTCGTCTTTTTCAACGCTCTCAAATGCATGAGAATCTCGTTTTCAATACAACGAGCTGCATAAGTCGCAAGCTTTGTACCCTTGCCTTCTGAATAACTCTCTATCGCCTTTATTAACCCTATTGTGCCGATGGAGATGAGATCTTCCGCATCCTCACCCGTATTTTCAAATTTTTTGACAATATGAGCAACTAATCGCAAATTGTGTTCAATCAGCATGTTGCGTGCATGTGAATCGCCAGCAGCCATTAGCTGCAAATACCTTTTTTCATCAGCAGCAGATAACGGTTGAGGAAATGCATTGTTCTTTACATAAGAAACAAGAAAGACAATCTCCTTAACTAAATAACCAAGTGCAGTTAAAATCCCAGACATTTTTCCACCCCCGCTTTTTCGGCCTTTTGCCTATACATAATTCCTATGTAGCAAAGGAGTTGTTTTTGTCTGTCCACCTATATATTTTATAGGGGAATTATTTCCAAACACTATTTTAATGGACAATACTTACTCCCTTTCGCTAAGATATAAGGAGTATATTTTGAGGTGGGAAAAACTTGATTAATCGTGTAGTTTTAGTACTCGTTTTTTTTATCGTTGTAGTAGCAAGTCTTGCAGAAATTATTTTTGAAGGCTTTTCATTAAAAACAATTCTCTTATTAATCGCTACTATTATACTTATTGCATTTTTGTGGATGAGTCCGAAAAATAGGGATTAGTCCCTCCATTTAATCTTTGTATGAATTTGAGGGTTCTGCGGACTACCTTGACTTGTTCGAGTTGAAATCTTGTCCGAACCTGAGGCTACTTCGGACTAATTTAGCTTTTTCAAGAGAAATCTTGTCCGAACCTGAGGCTACTTCGGACTGCTTTAGCTGATTCGAGTGAAATCTTGTCCGAACTTGAGCCTACTACGGACTGTTTTGACTTATTCGAGTGAATTTTTGTCCGAACCTGATAATATTTCCAAAAAGCACCATTTATTTATCTATTAAAAAAGGGATTAACCATTCGGTTAATCCCTTTTTCTCGTTTATTCAACAACACTCACTTCTGAGTAAATAATTAATCCTATAGTTGTGCAAAGTACTAGCCCCATCACAATTGTGAACATGATATAGCCTCCCTTTAAACTCCCTTATTCATTTTAAATTTACCATAAACACAACGAGTATATTTAAAACAAATATGAACATTCTGTTAAGGAAGGAAAATATAAATGAGTCAAGGCTTTACGCTTCTTTTTTCTGAATTCAAGAGTCAGCAGCAGTACATGAAGCGACATCAGATCTCCTCCTCTAACATAAGCTAGGTGGAATCTTTCTCCACCCATAAGATTGCTTGACGGCATTGCATTAAAAGATTCATCTTAAACTACCACCTTTCATTGTTTATTTTTAGGTGAATTAAAAGTGACGATACATTGAGAATTGACGATTACGGTTTTCTTCGTGAATTTTTTTAACCATTTGATTATGAAGTACTTCTTCAACTGAAATATTGCGTTTCTTAATGGTAATTGTAAAAAACAATATGTTTAATGTCATGATGGGTTTCACCTCCTTTAAATAGTCCTTTTAGGGACAAAAAAACCGCAAAGAGACATAGCTCCTGCGGCGTCTTAATTTTGGGCACAAAAAAGCCGCAGGAACACGATTCTCCCTGCGGCATGGATATGCTAAGTAAAAATAAATTAAGCGATCCATTCCCTGTAGGTCGAATTCGTAAAATATAAAACTGCATTTAATTTTTCAATTGCTAATAAGTTCATCATCATTTCATTCGACCTCCTTTTTCAGAAATTTTTTCACTTACATTGGTAATTATAGCCACATCCGATCGGTTTGTAAACACTTATTTGCCTAAATTTTTAATTTTCCCATTTATATCGCTCGACAAAAAACGCCCTCATAAGGGCGTTTAACAATAGTATTAATTTTCCAATGCCTGTTGTAAGTCTTCCATTAAATCTTCTACATCTTCAAGCCCAACGGAAATACGTACCAATCCATCCGTTATTCCAAGCTCTGCACGACGCTCCTGCGGAATGGAAGCATGTGTCATTCGAGCTGGAACAGAAATCAAGCTTTCTACAGCTCCGAGACTTTCTGCTAATGTAAAATACTTTATTTTCTCCAGAAGAATATCTGCATTTTTTTCACTGCCTACATCAAAGGAAATCATTCCGCCAAAGCCTCTCGCTTGCTTTTTAGCAATGTCATGATTTGGATGTGTTTCAAGACCTGGATAATAAACCTTCGTTACAGATGGATGGCTCTGCAGAAACTCAACGATTGCTCTCGTATTGCTCTCTGTTTCTTCCATACGAATACCCAGTGTTTTTATTCCTCTCATTAGAAGCCATGAATCTTGAGGACCAAGCACACCGCCTGTTGAGTTTTGTACAAAATGCATATCTGTAGCTAGTTCATCACTATTCACAACTACTAATCCAGCAACAACATCACTATGTCCGCCAATATATTTCGTTGCACTATGGAGGACAATGTCTGCCCCCAGCTCAATCGGTGTTTGCCAGTAAGGTGTCGAGAATGTATTATCAACAATTGTCAGCAATTGATGTTCCTTTGCTACTTTTGCCGCCTCAGCAATATCCGTAATTTTTAATAGCGGGTTAGTCGGCGATTCTAAGTAAAGAGCTTTCGTATTTGGTCTGATCTCAGCCTTAATATTTTCAAGCTTACTCGTATCAACAAAGGTTGACTCGATGCCAAAACGGTTCAACACCTTTGTCATCACGCGATATGAACCACCATATACATCATCTGTCATGATTACATGATCACCGCTATTAAACAGCATCATAACCGCAGTAATAGCTGCCATCCCTGAACCAAAGGCAAATCCTGCTTTTCCGCCTTCTAAATCTTTAATTAATTCTTCCAGCGCATGTCGTGTCGGGTTGCCCGTCCGTGAGTATTCAAATCCACTATGCTTCCCTACACTTTCTTGTTTGTATGTGCTCACTTGGTAAATAGGCACTGATACCGCACCTGTGTTTGGATCTCCTGAAATTCCGCCATGAATGAGTTTTGTTTTTCTTCTCATTTATATACCGCCTTCATAAATTTTTTTGCTAATATATCGGTCACTGCCATCAGGAAAAATTGTAACAATATTTGTTCCTTCCTTTGCCTTCTTCGCTTCTTCTATTGCAGCATAAAGAGCTGCACCAGAAGAGCTTCCAACCAATAATCCTTCCTTTAATGCTAATTCCTGAACTAAGCGAAAAGCGTTCTGATCAAGGACCGTATGGATTGCATTGAAATAAGAAGGTTCGATAAATTCAGGCAGGAACTCCATTCCAATCCCTTCTGTTTTATGCGGACCAGATTCACCGCCATTAAGGATTGATCCTTCTGGCTCCACAATCACAGTTTTTATCTTAGGATTCTTTTCTTTTAAAAAGCGGGAAGTGCCCATAAAGGTGCCACCAGATCCCGCTCCAGCAACAAAAATATCAATATGTCCATCCATCTGTTCCCAAAGTTCAGGACCTAGCGTTTTATAGTAAGTATGTGGATTCGCAGGATTCGCAAATTGCTGCGGACAAAAGGAATTCGGAATTTCATCAAGCAGCTCCTTCGCCTTTGCAATTGCGCCTGCCATCCCTTCACTTGTAGGTGTATGGACAATTTCAGCTCCTAGCGCCTTCATAATGACTTGTTTTTCCAAACTAAATTTTTCTGGCATACACACAATCACTTTAATCCCTTTATTTAAAGCAGCAAGTGCTAAACCTATACCTGTATTTCCTGCTGTCGGTTCAATGACAGTTCCGCCTTCCTTCAGCTTCCCGCTCTCCATTGCATCCTTTAAAAGCTCCTGCCCCAGACGGTCTTTCACACTTCCTCCTGGGTTTAAAAACTCAAGCTTAGCAAATAAGCGAACACCTGCTGGAAGAGCAAATTGATTTAACTCCAGAATGGGTGTATTCCCAATTAATTGATGAACACTTTTAACGATGTTCAAACATATCCCTCCTTCGTTCGGAGTTATTGTTTCATCGCTGCTACGATCTTCATGACCAAATCAGCTGAATGTAATGCAGCCTTTTCAAGGAATTGATCAAATGAGACATCTGATTCCTTTCCTGCAATATCTGAAAGTGAGCGGATAACGACAAATGGTGTTCCAAACTGATAGGACACTTGTGCAATTGCCGCAGCTTCCATTTCAACAGCTTGAAGATCTGTAAATTTGTCACGAATGAACTCTACTCGAGCAGGATCATTCATAAATGAATCCCCTGTAGCAATCAAACCGCGCACAACTTGAATATCTTTAATTTCTTTCGCACATTCCTCCGCAACATGGATTAATCGGCTGTTTGCTTCAAAGGCTGGCGGCAGCTGCGGAACCTGACCATATTCATAACCAAATACTGTTACATCGACATCGTGATGTCTTACTTCAGTAGAAATAACAACATCCCCTACATTTAACTGTGGATTAAAGCCTCCAGCAGACCCTGTATTTATGACGTAATCGGGTTTGTACCTTTCAAGAAGAATAGCAGTTGATAATGCTGCATTTACTTTGCCAATTCCTGAGCGCAAAAGCACAACGTTTACTCCATCCATTTTGCCGCTTGTATACTCGCAGCCCGCGACCACTTCTTGTGTTTTATCTTCAATTTTTTCTCTTAAAAGTGTTACTTCTTCTTCCATTGCTCCGATGATTGCTATTTTCATTATCAAAACCTCTTTCTTATTTTTTCACTCCTTCCATAATCCACACGAAATCATTGCACTGCTCGAATCTTGGTGTAAAACCATTCTGTTCTAACAATCCTTTTAAGAGTGGGATTGTCGTATAGTATTCTCGCTGCAAATCTTCTGCAAGATTATGAAAGCCGTTTTCCATTGCTTTTTCTATTGCTCTCTTATAGCTTTTAGCAGACTCATACATTGTATCCGCAAAGACTATTTTACCACCAGAAGCAAGTAGGTTTCCATACTTGGCAATAGCTGTTTCTTTTTCCTCATCGGTTAAATGGTGAAAAGCATAAGAACTTACAAATGTATCGATTGGTTGATCAACAGGAAAGCTTAGAAAATCGCCATCTACAATCTCAGTCTTATTTGCCAGCTTTTGCTTAGCTATTTTTCTCATCGAAGGAGATGGCTCCACTCCCGTTACCTTCAACCCTTTTTCAATCATCTTTGCTGTTAAATTTCCCGTACCAGGTCCAAATTCAAGGACGTGTCCAAAAGAGCGATTGGCAACTTTCTGCAATAATTGATCATAATGTTTAAACACTTCCTTATATTCTATATCGTGTCCAGTTACACTTTCATCGTAGGTGTCAGCCCACTTTTCAAATAGCTCGATAAACTCCTTCCCCATCTCACTCACTCCTCTATATTATACACTTATAATTCCTATGAGTATAGTATGAATTAAACAAAAACATGTTCTTAATTTAGCATAAGTGTGTAAAACATTCAACAATGGAAGCTAGTCAGTTTTCAATAAAAAAACACCCATTTTTTAAAATTTTGGGTGTTATAATCTTAATAATTATAGGTGACTAGTCCTTCTAGCTTTATTTTTCAATGAGGCATTTAAACCAGATGAAAGAAGATAAAATGAAAATAGCAAGAGCATATAAGCGATTAATGGATATAGGATGATCCATTGGGAGTGGTATAAAAAGGATCGGGACTGACCGATTAGCCCTGACCATTCATTTGTTATTGAAAGATAGATTGTGGGAAAATACTGTTTTTCTGTTCCTCCTAGAAAAAGATTAAAGATTCCTAGCTGTCCGATGATATGTAATACTTGTATGCATTCATTTACAAACAAAGCAAGCAGATTGCCTTTCAAAGCAGGATATATATGTTTACTGGAAATGTGGCGATTACTTCCTCCAAGTGTCTTCGCAGCTTCTACATAGGCATTTTTCTTTATTTCAATCGTTAAATTAAAAATGACGTTGTAAACCCCAGGTATCCCTAATATCGTCATTAAAAAACCCTGAATGAAAACTAAAATAGTTGGTGGAAGAGTCGGCTCGACATTTATTCCGACCATAATAAAATAAATAATTATAAAAATCGGAATGCCGCTAAATAGCGATACTTGTTTATTTCTTCTCTGATCGGCCAGGGATATTACCCCATTTAAGTTACCGAAAGCTGTTCCTATAATCAGTCTGATAACAGCTACAATCAGCACTGTAAAAACAGTGTATTTTGCCCCATAAAGCAATAGAGTAAGAATATCATACCCCCATTTGTCAGTCCCAAATACATGTTCTTTGGAAGGCGGAAAAGGGGAACCTTTCAGTTGCTGTTTTCCATCATCATTCTCTATATACCCTATTTTTTTGGAATACTCTAAATCATAGGGTGCTACATATGGTCCAATTATGGAAATAATGACAAAAAAGGATAAGAGAACGATTCCTATAATCAGTAATATATTGGGTTTTCGTCTCATTTGGCTAACCACCTTTCAGCAGCCGCCAATAATAATCTTAGTGAATAATAACAGAACATATAAAGGACAAATAAGGATAGAAGGCAAATGATCACAAGATTATATTGATACCCAAATTTACTTGAATGAACAAATATGAACGATGTTAGTCCACGAGTATTATATAAGTACTCCACAATGAAGAGATTGCCAATCATAATACTTATAACTTTATGTAAATCAGCCTTCAAAAAAGGAAGAACATTTGTTGTCACATGGTATAAATAAATATATTTTTTACCGAGTCCTTTTGACTTTGCCAATAGGATGTAGTCCTCAGTCGTTATTTCCGATGTTGCTTCAGATAAACTTCTTACTAAATAGATCGCGGGGATGAGGATTAATGTAAGGATGGGTAGAAAAATTGCCGGATCATCAATAGAAGAAGAGGCTACTTTAAAAGTCTTTACTCCTAAACTTTTATTTATATAAACGACAGCCATTTGCAACATAAGTACCAAAAGAAAATCAGGAACCATTCCTATGAATCCTAAGCTTGCATTTATCCAGCGATTTGTTTTTTTCCAAAGGAAAATTCCTAAGGAGATTGAAATAATCATAACGATGATTGCTGAGATGATTAAATATAAATAAGATGATAAAAAATAGGAAACTAAGTCACTAAGAATCAAACGAGCTCGTCCGCCTTGAGAATAATACCAAGCCTCTCCGGAAAAAAGTCCCCTAAAAAATTCTTTAATGACTGTAACCATTCCATCTAAATCGATTGATACTTTTTCAACCATATTCAATAAACCTAAAGGGAGAGCAGCGAGGATAAGTAATAAAAAAAGATTCAATAAGTGACGATATATAGCGGTCATTGTTCCTCCAAGAAAATTAATGTTACTTTTATTTTATCAGAATTTTCTACCATTAAAAACGTGAATCTTGCACAAAAGGGAATACTATATAGCGGTTTATACGTAAAATGTATTAAAATAATCAACAGAAATAGATATAGGAGGATTTTGAGAGATGAACTTTCAGCTAGATTTAATTGAGGATAAGATCGAATTTTATGAAGCTTATGATTTAAAAACATTAGAGAAAAATATTCAAATGCAAATTGAAAACAATAAAGCTATATTGCTCTCTGTACATCATGTTTCACATCAGATGAGCTTGGATGAAAATGGGAGAAAGCATTATTCGGCTGTTGTGCATTTTAAGGCAAAAAGATGAGGAAAGCTAAATAGCTGTCCTCATCTTTTTTCATTTCTTACTTCTTTTCTACTTCTTTTCTACTTCATTTAATTCTTCTACTTTCGTTGGTTTCCATCCTTGACCATCGACCCAGTCAATATAGACGCGATATATTTGCTTTTGGTCCTTCGTTGTAATTGTTCCAACTGATTTATTAAATCCGTTGTTTCCAAGGAACCAAACATTCATATTGCTTTGATCAACACCAGTTGCATAAGATATTGCCTGAAGCATTTCTGCCCAGTCTACAGATTCTTTATCGTAAACAGCATAATGTTCCCCAGTCTGCGTAGTTCCAATTGGGTTCCAGCTTGGATTTTCAATGGTCTTTTTCACATTTTCATTACTGCCGCCTTCAGTAACAACCGCCTCTTCTTCATTGGCCGGAATTGGATCTATCTCATCGTCAGCTTCTGTATCTGCAGAATTTTCTTCGCTTTCATCTGTGTTTTCTGTTTCAGACTCAGTTTGCTTTTCATCTTTATTCTCATCAATAGCAGAATTCTTATTTTCTTCTGTATCTATATCTTTCTCATCTTGTTTTGACTCTATCTTCTGTTCTTTTTCCGATGCATTTTCATCATTGCCTCCAAAAAAAATTTTTACAGAAACAAAAATAATTAGCAGTATGACAAGCCCGATGAGCATATTTAAAACTAAATTGGTTTTTCTGCGTTTTCCCCTCAATTCGGATCGTGATTCCCGACTTGATGAATCGTAATTGCGGTTCATAAGAAAGATTCTCCTTCCCATTTTTTTCAATCTACTTTGTAATATATTCTTTCAATATTTTAACATGACTAACTAAACATTGAAAAATATCTCTGTTTATAACCTCTGATTAATCCTCTCCATACCAGACGGAAAATCGGCAAGGAAAGTTTCACTTTAACATGATCCTTACAAAGAGAAAAGAGGCTAATGATTTAATTTTGTTCATGATCATTGTTATAGATTTCTTTTACAATATCAGCGAATAGGGGATTGGTACTGCTTGCGTTCCCTGTAGCTCCTAGCCTTACAGTAACAAGTGCATATTTCGGTTTATCAAATGGAAAATAACCCGCAAACCATTTATTATAAAGCGGCTTCCCCCCGCTCATTCTCCCCGTTTCCCCTGTACCAGATTTTCCTGCTACTTCATATGGAAGGTCTTGTAAACTCCTTCCAGTTCCATTCTTATTGACTACTACTTCACGGAGAAGTTTCTGAAGCTTCATAGCAGTATAAGGAGATATGGTCTCACCTTCAAGCTCTTTCTCTTTAAAATCAAGCAATGAGGTACTGTTCTTATATTCAATTTTTGATGCCACACGAACCATTTCTTTATTTCCGCCCCTTGCAATCGTTGCCATCATATTAGCAACGGCTAACGGCGTTGCACGAACCTCATGCTGACCAATACCTGTAAGCGCAACAAAATTATTATCCTTCTTCGCCTCCTCAGATAAGAAGATTCTTCCTTTATCTTCTTGCAGCTGTTTGAAATCTTCAAAATGATAAATATCTCCCATCCAACCAACAGATCCAGTTAATGATAACTTTCCAGCATAATTTTCAAGAATATTAGGATCTATTTCCTTTAATTCTTTCGCTATCGTAGCAAACGTATTATTGCAGCTTCTAGCAAAGCTTGCAGGAAAATCAAGCATTCCATATTGAAATAAAGGGTCTGGATCTCCTGTAATAGTCTTGCTGCAATCAAATCGACGGGATGGATTTGTAAGCTCGTGATCAATTGCCGCTGCTGTTACTACCGTTTTAAAAACAGATCCGATAATTTGCTCCTTTAGCATGAGGTTTTCCGTACCCCCATTCTCTTTATTAAAGGGATCATTTTGGTTGATTGCCGGACGGGATACCATCGCTAATACAGTGTTCGTTTCTATATCAAGAAGCACTGCACCGCCACGATCAATTTCATGCTGATCGACCAATTGCTCAACCAACGCCTGTAAATCAGGATCTAATGTCGTTTTTATATTTACAGGATAAAATGGGTTAGCTGGTTCAACATATTTCACATTTATCCCAAATAAAGGCCCTCCTGTTGCATCAACATGATAGACGAGCTTTGATTTTCCATCCGGCAATAGAAATTCATCAAAGCTTTTCTCCATTCCAGTAAGTCCTACCATCGTTTTGGAGGAAAGTTCTTTATCCGGGTAACGATTACGAAGCAATGTTTCATTTTCTCCTGTAATACCAATTAAATGCTCAGCTGGGTTTTGTGTTAAATGATATTTTTTTTCAACGGCAAACACACCAGGGATTTGCAGAGCATTGATTTTCTCCATTTGGGGTTCAGTCAATTCAATTGGATTAGGCTCGCCATATGCAAACGGCTTCTTTGCCTTTTCCACTGCATGCTCAAGTGCATATTCTGATGCACCAATGATTTCAGATATACGCTTACTGTCCCAGTCCATTTTTTTCAAAAAAGGGAAAAGGATAAGTACTGGTTTGCTTTGGTGAGTAATAGGTGTTCCATCTCTGTAAAGAAAATTTCCTCTGCCTGTATCAAGGATCATCTCCTGAGAGCGCTGACTCACACTTGCCTCCAATAGATTGATCCCCCTTTTTGTAAAATGTTCTGTCTCCACTAATTGAAGCTGTGTCAGCCTAGCAAGCAAAATCATTAATCCAGCTAAACATATACATAACCACATAATTGCTCGTTTTTTCCACATAAAAACACCTCGTCAAAAGTTTTGACGAGGATTCGACTTTTCAAACTATTTATTAGCTGATTATTGAGAGGCGAGAATATTTTATGTGACCGTGTTTGCTTTGTATTTGTATTTATGGACACATAAATTCTTCTTTTGTGACCGAATTAGGTCATTTCTTCCATTTTGTTCTTTTTCCCAAAATATGGGCACGTACATGATGAAAGGAGAAGGTTAACCCTTCTCCTTTCGTCTAACTATTTTTTTTACTTAATCGTTATGATTCGTACGTCCATTTCTCCACCAGGTGTTTGCACTTTAACTTCTTCGCCTACTTTATGGCCGATTAAGCTTTTTGCAATTGGAGAATCATTAGAAATCTTGCCATCAAATGGATCTGCTTCAGCACTTCCAACAATTGTATAAGTTTCTTCTTCTCCATCAGGAAGCTCAATAAATGTAACAGAGCGGCCTAATCCGACTGTATCTCCGCTCATTTCATCTTCTGAAATGATTTTTGCATTACGGATCATATTTTCAATTGTAGTAATACGACCTTCCACGAATGCCTGCTCTTCTTTTGCTGAATCGTACTCAGAGTTTTCTGATAAGTCTCCGAAGCTACGGGCAATTTTAATTCGTTCAACTACTTCTTTACGCTTAACTGATTTTAAATATTCTAATTCCTGTTCAAGCTTTTCTTTTCCAGCTTGTGTCATAGGGAAAACTTTTTCCATTGCCAAAACCTTCACTCCTTCAAATTTTCACAGCTCACATCGTGATTGTGTTCTTTCTTTTTTATGTAAGAAGAAAAATGCATAGGAGCGCGTCCTTCGCTAAAGGACGCGCATTGAATTGTCTACTACAGGACTTATTATATATTTTCTATGCTATTGTGTCATAAAAAAGACTTTTGTTCAAGAATTGTTTGAATTTTTGTGACCATTAAGTCAATAGCCACATGATTATGTCCGCCTTCAGGAATAATGATATCCGCATAACGTTTTGTCGGTTCAATGAATTGATTATGCATTGGGCGCACAACATTAACATATTGATCAATAACAGAATCCATTGTTCTGCCGCGTTCATTAATATCTCTAGACAAACGGCGAATAATGCGGAGATCAGCATCTGTATCTACAAAAAGTTTGATATCCATTAAATCACGAAGACGCTCATCCTCTAAGACTAGAATTCCTTCTAAAATTATTACATCTTTTGGTTCAACTGTAATCACTTCATCTGATCTCGTATGCATCGCATAATCATATACAGGCTTGTTAATTTCCTCGTGCCTTAGCAGCTTTTGAATATGTTCAATTAATAAATCATTATCAAACGCAAGGGGATGATCATAATTTGTTTTCAATCGTTCTTCAAAAGGCAAGTGTGCTTGATCCTTATAATAGTAATCCTGCTCTAGCATCAGAATCGAGTGTCCTTTAAAAAATTCATAAATTGATTTCGTCACACTCGTCTTTCCTGAACCAGAGCCGCCGGTCACACCGATGACAACAGGTTTGCGTTCCATAGGGGTTAAATCTCCTTTCGCATCATGTTGTTCGGGAATACAGGTTTATCAAGCTTAAATTGAACAATTTGGAGCGGGTGCCGCGCTGCGTCCAGCTCGTTTCCATCTTCATCCCAAATTTTATCAATTACATGAGTAAAGTTCTCAATTTCTGGTCCGAAAAACTCTACTTCCTGCCCCGGTTTAAAATGATTACGCTGCTGAAGTGTGACGATTTGCGTTTCAGGATTATAGTCTAGAACCAAGCCAACGAAATCAAAATTCGTCTTTTTGCTATGATTTCCAAACATTTGCTCCTTATACCCTGGAACACCTTCAAAAAATGCTGGCGCTGTTTCACGGTTGGCACATTTCGCTAATTCTTCTAGCCATTCCTGCTTAATTTCAAAGTTCGCTGGATCTGCGCAATATGCGTCGATTACTTTACGATACACGCTAACAACTGTTGCAATATAATGAATAGATTTCATCCGTCCTTCAATTTTTAAGCTGTCAATTCCAAGCTCAATCATTTGTGGTATGGATTGAATTAAATTGAGATCCTTCGGGCTCATAGCAAAAGGGGAATCTCCTTCATTAAAGAAAGGAACCTCATTTTCCCCTTCTAATTGGTAGAGATCATAATCCCAGCGGCATGACTGGCAGCAGCCCCCACGATTCGAGTCACGAGCTGTCATATGGTTACTTAGCGTACAGCGACCTGAATAAGCTATACACATCGCACCATGAACAAAGGTCTCAATTTCAATATCTACCTTCTCTTTCATTTCACGGATTTCTTCGGCACTTGTTTCACGAGCAAGTACGACACGCTCTAATCCTTCTTCTTTCCAAAACTGTACAGCCTTCCAGTTCGATAAAGATTGCTGTGTACTTAAATGCACCTCGATTTCAGGTGCAACTTTGCGGCAAGTCTCAATAATTAACGGGTCTGCTACGATAATCCCTGCGATTCCTGCTTCTTTTAGCCCAAGCATATACTCTTCTAGTCCATCAATGTTTTCATTATGAGCATAAATATTTGTTGTTACGTATATTTTCGCACCGTATTTTTTGGCGAATTCCACGCCCTCTTTCATTTCCTCAAATGTAAAATTATCTGCATTTGAACGTAAGCCATATTCTTGACCACCAATAAATACAGCATCCGCTCCATAATGAACGGCAATTTTCAGTTTTTCTAAGTTCCCTGCTGGTGCTAGCAATTCGGGTTTCTTCACGATTACCCTTTTGCCGTCCACAATTTGGGAAATTTTATCTTCCACTACTGTCATAGGTAATCCTCCTAATTTAAAAGCGTAAGCGCCTTCGGAACAATCAAAATGCAGATTGTTCCTGCGAGGATTGCTTAAAGGAGCTTTCCTTGGTGCTCAGCCCCGACAAGCATAAGACAAGCCTCACAGAAAGGTGCTCTTTACCTTTTTGGGAGGATTGGCTTATGACCATCGAGGGGCTAGGCTGCTTGCGCTAGATATTTTTAATAAACCGTTTCTTTAAAGAAAAACCCTGTGTCCAATGGACGATTGGCAGGCTGAATTTCTTCTATCTCGTTTAATAGCTCGTCCTTCACATCTTCATATTGATCTGGATCTTCCACACAAAGATCAATCGCTTTCCGATATAGCTTCGTTACTTCAAGGATATATTCTGGACTTTTCAAGATCCCATCGATTTTAAATGAGTCAATATTTGCCTCAATCATTTCTTGAAGCTCGTCAATGATACAAATATCATTTGGACTCATTATATGAGTTCCATTCTCATCTTCAAAGATCGGATATTTGTTACCCCGCTCTTTATCATGCAGAAACATATTATGTTCTTGCTTACGATTTTCTACTTCCATAACTTTTCCTTGATATTCATAATAATTGCCTAAAAGTGAACGCTTAGATTGGAACATTGTCATCATCCCATGAACTTGAACCTCAATCTCTACTTCCGCATTCTCTTTCATTTCAACAATGGCATCCATATTCATTTCACGGGCTAGAATCGCTCGCTTTGCCCCTTTTCTGCCCCAATAATTACATGTATACCAATTTGTTCCCGTTGTTTCCGTACTCCAATGCAATTTCATATTAGGTGCCGCTTCACGAGCTGCCATTAGCACGGCAGGATCGCCAAAGATGACTGCATCAGCATTTGCTTCCTGCAAGAATGCAATATAATCAGATAGTTCCTCAATCTTTTCATTATGAAAAATCGCATTCATAGCGACATATACTTTCTTCCCTTTTTCATGGGCAAGCTCGATCGCCTCTTTAACTTCATCCCTTGAAAATTCACCTGCAAGACGTAAACCGTAACGCTGTTCACCTAATACAAAAGCATCTGCTCCTGCATCTGCTAATGGATTGATATCTTCCACATGAATGGGTGTAACTAACAATTCTGGTTTTGACATTTCATTCACCTCTTTTTACTAATCGCAACCCCGTCACCTACCGGCAAAATTACCGTGTAGAAGTCAGGATGATTCATCAGCCATCTATTAAAAGAATCAATTTTTTTCACAAGATTGCGTGTACGTTTATTTTCGATTTCTTCCTCACATACTAGTCCTTTAAAAAGAACATTATCTGTAATAATGACCCCATAATCATCAAGATACTGAGAATACATTTCAAAAAAACGCTGATATTGACCTTTTGCTGCATCGATAAAGATTGCCTGAAAAGGACCATGCTCTTTTACCTGCGGTTCAGCTTCAAGTGCATCCCCTTTAATGATTAGGATTTGGGTTTCCTTGCCAGCCTCTAAAATATATTGCTCAGCTAGCTCGTAACGCTCTGCATCTCTTTCAATGGTTACTATTTTACAGTTTGGGAGTGCATCAGCCATTCGAAGAGCAGAATACCCGATTGCTGTTCCAACCTCTAGAATATTTTTTGGCTGTTGGATTCGCAAAAGCTGAAGCATCGCTTCAATTCCTACAAGCTCCATAATCGGTACACCATGATCTTTGGCATATGACTCCATTCTTTGAAATAATTCAAGCCTTGCAGGTATAATTCCCTCTATATAAGCATGCAGCTTTTCATTTTCCAAGCTGCCATCACCTCAATCATTTAGACATGAAAAAAATAGCGTTCACGAAAGAGGATAATTAGTAATGCAAAGACCTTTTGCATAATATCAGCTTTTTTAAAGCTGTCATCCTTACTCGACCGTGGGTCACGCTATCGTAAAAAATATAAAACACTTGAACTATTTTAACATAAATAAAAGGGGAATGCTAACTTTTCATCCATTCCCCTTTCAATTATTATTGAATATGTTTAGCTTTCTTTTGATTATGTTCCTCTAGTGTTTTTGAAAATAGAACTTCACCTGTTGAAGTTGCTAAGAAATATAGAAAATCAGATTCATCTGGTACTAAAGCGGCTTCAATCGAGACTACACCTGCATTAGCAATCGGTCCAGGTGTCAGACCTGGATATTTATAAGTATTGTACGGTGAATCAATCTCCAGATCTTTATAAAGAACTTTATCTTTATGTTCTCCTTGTGCATATAATACAGTCGGGTCTGTTTGTAATGGCATCCCCGTTTCCATTCGATTATAAAACACACTGGCAATTTTATTGCGATCTACTTTTTCAGTTGCTTCTTCCTCAATTAATGATGAAATCGTTAATAGTTCATGTACCGAGAATCCATGCTCTTCCATGGCAATCTGGTATTCATCGAGAACATCAACCGTTTTGTCCAGCATAGGTGTTATAATTTCTTCAATTGTTGGATTCTCTTTATAAAACGAATAAGTTGCAGGAAATAAATATCCCTCTAACGGGTATTTTATATCTTTATCAAGGATATCCTCTGTTAGAAGGTTAGGGTATTTCTCCATTACTAACTTAATCAAGGATGGGTCATTAAGCTGCTTCATTACTTCATTTGCACTTCGATTTGTTTTTTCAGCAATAATCCCTGCAATTTGTTCTAGTTGCTTTCCTTCAGGAATAGTTAATTTAAAAACTAATTCTTCCTGTAGCATTCCAGTTTTGAGGCTGTTAATTATCTCAGGAATAGTCATAGAAGGATTTAATGTATATTCACCAGCCATAAATCCTGTTTCATTCTTAAACTTAACATAATATTTAAATACTCTGGCATCCTTAATAATTCCATTCTTCTCTAGAATTTTACCAATACCCGTGGATGATGACCCAATTGGTATCTCAATTTTTTTCTCTTTTTTATTATCCGGGTCTACCGGCTGGATGGCAGATTTAATATAAAAATAGCCGCCGCCTGCAATAGCACCAACTGTAATAACTAAAATAATGGCGATAATCAAAACAATTTTTCGGACTAATCTTGCTTCGCTTTGGCGCTCGATCATCTTTTGCCGAATGATATCTCTTTTATCTCTTTTATTTTCTTGAGACACTGTTTCCCCTCCAATCAAGCTGCAAACTTCACATTTTCAGCTTAAACCTGTCTTGTCAACTTTCTTTTTTTACATCTCGCTTATTATACTATATTTCTTTTAGCAGTCGCAAAATAATACAAAAATCAAAGAAAACAAACAAAAAACTGGCTTGTCCATAGGCAAGCCAGTTTAATCACTTTATTATTCCTCTTCCTCTTCAGCAAGAAATGCGTTTAGCATCTCTTCAATCATTTCCCACTCTTCATCCGCATCTGGTTCAATCGGAATAAGTTCACCGTCTTGATTATCATCACTTGGAATAAATGCAGATGCATGAATATCAATTTCTCCATCTTCATCTTCTTCCGCACCAATTGGATAATAAAGGACATATGATTTACCGAATTCCTCTGAATCAAATGTAAAAAGCACTTCACATAATTGCTCGTTACCCTCTTCATCTACTACTGTAATATTTTTTTCTCCATGTTCCATTTTCTTCACCTCATTAATTTTTGCTATCTAAAAAGCCTTGTAAAATCATGACGGCAGCCATCTTATCAATAACCTTTTTTCTTTTTTTGCGGCTGACATCCGCTTCAAGTAAAACCCTTTCAGCAGCCACTGTTGTCAAACGCTCATCCCATAATATGACAGGTAAGTGATAGAGCCTTTCAAGCTCCGCAGCATACTTTTGATTGGCTTCTCCGCGCGGACCAATTGATCCATTCATATTCTTTGGCAAACCTACAACGATTTTACTTACTTCATGCTCTTTAATAATTTTTCCTATTTGCTCGAAACCAAATTCATTTTCTTCTTCGTTAATCTTTATGGTTTCTAATCCTTGCGCTGTCCAGCCAAATGCATCGCTAAGCGCTACGCCGACTGTTTTCGAGCCGACATCCAATCCCATCGTACGCATACATTATCCCTTTCGCTGCTGCTTCAAGTATGATTTAACAAGCTCTTCGATGATTTCGTCCCTTTCAAGTTTGCGGATAATGTTACGTGCATCCTTATGACGGGGGATGTACGCAGGATCCCCAGAAAGAAGGTAACCAACAATTTGGTTGATTGGGTTATACCCTTTATCTTGAAGAGCCTCGTATACTTGGAATAGCACTTGATTCACATCATGCTCGATTGGCTCTTCAGGAAAATTAAACCTCATTGTTTTATCAAATGAGCTCATACTTTACACCTCTTTTTTGATTGAGCGTTAAGCGGGGAGCTAGAGCAAGCCGATTCCGCTTTTCTTTGTCCAGCTTCGGTGGCTAGGGGCCCGAGGTCATAAGCCATCTCGGCAAGAAGGTTAAAGTACAACCTTCCTGCCGATCTGTCTTATGCTTGTCGCCCCTAAGCAAGCCACCTACGCTTTTCTTTCATTCTACACTACTTTGTTGCGTTATCAAACGGATTTGACCCATTCTTCAACAAAATTCAATGCACTTTCGAGCTTTTCCGGGTCTTTTCCGCCAGCTTGCGCCATATCTGGACGGCCTCCACCGCCTCCGCCGCATCGTGTAGCTACTTCCTTTACAATTTTCCCTGCATGGTATCCTTTATCAATCAGATCATTTGTGACACCGGCAATTATATTTACTTTGCCTTCATTCACACTGCCGAGAACAACGACTGCTGAGCCGAGCTTATTCTTTAAATCATCTGCCATATTGCGCAGGTTATTCATATCTGTCGCTGCAACTTGTGCGGATAACACGGTTACTCCATTTACCTCTTTCGTATTTGAGACAAGGCTGCTAGCTTCAATATTACCCAATTTTGCTGCTAATGATTCATTTTCACGCTGAAGCTGCTTCATTTCTCCGAGTAAAGTCTCAATTCTTGAAGCCAATTCCTTCGGGTTCGCTTTTAATTTCGCTGCAGCTTCTTTAAGAATGCTAATCTGATCATTTAATAATTGATAAGCAGCTTCTCCAGTAACCGCTTCAATTCGACGAGTACCTGCTCCAATTCCACTCTCAGATAAAATTTTAAATAATCCTATTGTCGAAGTATTAGGTACATGACATCCGCCGCAAAGCTCTAGGCTATAGTCGCCAACTTGAACAACACGGACGATCTTCCCATACTTTTCACCGAACAATGCCATCGCACCCATTGCTTTTGCTTCTTCAATATTTTTAAAGTCAATTTCCACGTCAATACTGTGCCAAATTTTTTCATTCACAATGCTTTCAATTTTCTCTAATTCCTCTGAAGTAATCTGACCGAAATGAGAGAAGTCGAAACGTAAACGATCTTGTTCAACAAGTGATCCTGCCTGATTTACATGCGTTCCAAGCACATCCTTTAATGCTTGATGAAGCAAATGTGTGGCAGTATGGTTTTTAATTACTTTAGAGCGGATTGATTCATTCACTGTAGCTTTTACTTGATGGTCTATTTTTAAGTTTCCAGTTTCTACAATTGCACGGTGAAGGTTCTGCCCGTTTGGCGCCTTTTGAACATCCTTAATAGCTACTCTTAGTCCTTCTGACTCTAATAAACCTTGGTCAGCAATTTGTCCGCCGCTTTCAGCATAGAATGGTGTGATATCCAAAATCAGCTGTACTTCTTCTCCAGCTTTTGCTGAATTGATTGATTGACCATCTTTAATAAGTGCCACTACTTTTGATTCAGTTACAAGTGAATCATAGCCGACAAACTTGCTTTCAACTTTAATCTCTCCGAGCACTCCGCCTTGGACTTGCATGGAATCAACGTCCTGTCTAGCAGCACGAGCTCGTTCGCGCTGAAGCTCCATCTCTCTTTCGAAGCCTTCATGATCAATTTTCATACCTTCTTCTTCTGCATATTCTTCTGTTAGTTCAACAGGGAAACCATACGTATCATATAAACGGAAAACATCTTCTCCTTGAATCGTATCATTTCCAGCTGCTTTTTCCTTTTTAATAACAGATGAAAGAATCGCTAAGCCGTCATGTAATGTTTCATGGAAACGTTCTTCTTCATTTTTAATTACTTTCTGAATGAATTCTATTTTTGCTTTAACCTCTGGGTAAAAGTCATTCATGATCTCGCCTACAACTGGGACTAGTTCGTACATAAATGGACGATTAATATTAATCTGCTTAGCATAACGTACAGCTCTGCGCAGTAATCGGCGCAATACATAGCCACGTCCTTCATTAGATGGAAGCGCCCCATCACCTACTGCAAAAGCTACAGTACGAATATGGTCAGCAATAACCTTAAATGCTACATCTATTTCTTTATTCACACCGTATTTTTCTCCTGAAATCTCTTCTGTTCCACGGATAATTGGCATAAATAAATCTGTATCAAAGTTTGTCGGCACATTTTGAACGACAGAAGCCATTCGTTCAAGGCCCATACCCGTATCAATGTTTTTCTTTGGAAGCGGAGTATATGTGCCATCAGGATTATGGTTGAATTCAGAGAACACAAGGTTCCAAACTTCTAAATATCGATCATTTTCACCGCCAGGATATAATTCTGGATCATTTACGTCATTTCCATATTCAGGTCCGCGATCATAGAAGATCTCTGTATTCGGACCACTTGGACCTTCCCCGATATCCCAGAAGTTTCCTTCAAGTCGAATGATTCTTTCCTCAGGCACACCAATTTTTTGACGCCAAATATCAAAAGCCTCATTATCCTCTGGATGGATAGTAACAGATAATTTTTCCTCATCAAAACCAATCCATTTCTCATCCGTTAGAAATTCCCATGCCCATTCAATTGCCTCTACTTTAAAGTAATCGCCAATTGAAAAGTTGCCAAGCATTTCAAAAAAAGTATGATGGCGTGCTGTTTTACCTACATTTTCAATGTCATTTGTCCGGATAGACTTTTGGGCATTCGTAATTCTTGGATTTTCAGGAATCACACGACCGTCAAAATACTTCTTTAAGGTCGCCACACCGCTATTGATCCAAAGCAAAGAAGGATCTTCATGCGGAACAAGTGAAGCACTTGGTTCAATTGCATGCCCTTTTTCTTTAAAAAACTCTAAAAATAAACGTCGAATTTCTGATCCAGATAATTGTTTCATGTATATGCCTCCTAAAGTTATTTTTATCAACAAAAAAAGCCCTCCTCCCGGACAGGGACGAAGAGCTATCTCGTGGTACCACCCTGATTTGAATAGAAAAGCTTCAAAAAATATCTGCCTTCTATTCATCTCTCAAATCCTTAACGCGGATAGACGGCAGGAATTAGCTGCACTCCGGATTAGCGTTCTGTTATCCTTCATCTAGGAATTCTTCCAGCCTAGGAATTCCTTCTCTTGAGATGGGCAATAACATACTCATTCCTTCTTCATGTTACACTTATACTTTTGATTATAGTCGAATTATATCGAGTTCAAAATAGATTTGTCAAGAACGGGTGAATTTCGGGTTTGGTCCTTTCACAAAATGGGATCTTGCATGAATTAGACTTACCTTTATCACCGCTAAAATAGGGACTGCAATAATTAGCCCAATCACTCCACCTGCTTCTCCTCCAGCAAGGAGTGCCAGCATAATTAAAAGCGGGTGCATATGAAGGCTTTTCCCAACAATGAATGGAGACAAAATATTTCCTTCAACAAATTGGAGAACAAAAACGATAACAATTGAGATGATAATCATTTTTACAGATATTGTGGAAGCGATGATCACAGCTGGGATAGCTCCAAAAATGGGTCCAAAATAAGGGATAACATTCGTCACGCCAATTAGCATGCCAAGGAGCAGTGGATATTTCATCCCAACAATCCAAAATAGCAAGGCTGAAATGGCTCCGATGATCACACAAACTAAAAGCTGGCCTCTAATATAGCTTCCTAATGATTTATCAACATCACGCAGAAAGAGAATACCTTCCTGTCTCCACTTTCTTGGTGTTACATACCATACGGTTCGTTTCATTAATTCATAATCCTTAAGCATGTAAAAAGAAATAAAAGGAATGATGGCGATGATTAAAGAGTAATTTATAATACTTAATAATATGTTTACACTTTTAGATAGGAGCTTATCTAAAGCCGATTCCATGGCCAGTATTCCATCATCAATTCTAGTTTGCAATCCATCCGGCCAAGTGGAGGTTTTATGCTGAATGATTTCGATCCACTCTCTGTATTGATTTGCAAATTGCGGGGCATTTTCTGTTAAATCTCTTAATTGATGAATAAAAGCTGGAATTCCTTTATAAAGTGCAAAACCTGCCCCGCCGAAAAAAAGAATATAAATGCAAAAAACGGCTACTCCTTTATGTAATCCACTTTCATGCAACTTCTTGACAATCGGATGAAGTAAATAGGTTATGAAGGCTGCAATAATAAATGGAAAAAAGACAGCCAAAATAATTTTTAATACAGGCATCCACAGTTGCTGAAGCTTTAGAAAAACAAATAAGACAATAAATAATAAAAGGAGAAATCCCAATCGATAATACCATTTTAATCGAATATCCACACTGTACCCTCCTCCTCTTATTGTGAGTGTATACATTTGGATTTATGCAAAAAGGGCTGACATCTCTAGATGTCAGCCCCTATTTTTAAAACAGAGCTTTTGTTATTCGCTTTTGAATTTTCTTTCTTTGCCGTTCCGACATTAGGTTATTTTTTTGTGCTAGGCCGTATGCGGCCATTCCTGCACCAAAAACAAGCGCTGAGGTTAACACTCGATTCATTTGTCTCACCTCGATTTTTTATAAATTATAAAAGGTAGCGACGTTCGTCTTCTTCAAACAAATCATCAAGTGAACTTAATGTTCCGTCTTCTTCCACCTGATGTGTATTAATTACACCTTTAGATAAAGAAAGCTCGATAAAGCAGCTCCAGCAATAATATTGGCTTATTCCAATTTTTCCGATATCCTTACTCTGGCAGTTGGGACATTTCAGCATGGAAAAGACACCTCACTCTTTAACGTTTACGATGATGGTGTCCTTTCCAATTGCTGGAGGCAATTCGGTTTTGATTACGCGTTTTCCTTCCAGCATATCTGAAAAGAACCCATTCGATAATTCATACCCTACAATTGTCCCCACTTCTTCCTGAAAATATACATCTTCTAATAAGCCAAGCCGCTCGCCCTCGCTGGTCATAATCGTTTTGCCAGTTAAACGATTTCTTCCTTCAAATGTAAATTCATGTGGCTTTTTAATTGGGGTCAGAATCGCTTGATTCTCAATCATGACTCCGTCCCAGCCGAAGGAAGACACATCTTTAACATTCAAATGAAACGTTTTTTTCAGCAAGGCTCCTTTTCGGACAAGCAAGCCTCTAACAACCCCACTGCCAGATATACAAATATCACAAACCTCGCCAATTTTGGCACCGCTATTTAATTCAATTACTGGGAGTCCTTTTAATAAAGAAAATGTCCGCAAAGTTGGTCCCACCTTCCCGGAACATTCTTAGTTTGCTTCATCTATGATAAAAAATGACGTGAAACGCTTTCCATTCTCACCAGTAAAAAAAACGATTAACGTTTATTGTATCTCGGTTTGTTGAACCTCTCGTTCCTTTCACCACCATCAGAAAGCTCTTCGGAAAACTCATGTTCCTGCTTCTTACTGATCAGATTGGATGTTTGAATTTGCACAGAGGTTAAATTATTATTAGGAGCTGCTTCTTGATTCCATTTTCTCATTTAAATACCTCTTTTCTTTTTAAAAAAACAGCCTTCATTGGCTGTCCTTTTTAGGTATTATCTATTTCCATAAAATCATACGGCGTTATATTTTCCATCCCGATTAACGGGTCAACATTCATTATTTCCTCTTCATAAGTTAAAGATTCACCATCAAATTCTTTTTCTGCGGGAATTTGTTCTGAAATCGCTTCTTTAAGTTTATCAGTAAGACTTGTTAATCGGGATTGCTCGTCTGCTCTTTCGACACCTATCCTCAATGCTTCTTCTTCCCCACATAGGATAAGAAACTGCTTACTGCGTGTGATGGCGGTATAAAGCAAGTTTCTTCGCAGCATTCGAAAATAACTCTTCACAACGGGAAGAATCACAATAGGGAATTCACTTCCCTGCGATTTATGTACAGAGCAGCAATACGCGTGGGTAATTTGAGTTAAATCCTGACGAGTATAGGTTGCTTCGGCACCGTCAAAAGACACGACAACCATGTCTTGTTTCTCCGTGTTCTCTTTCGCATAAAAAATCGAAACAATTTCACCCATATCGCCATTAAAAACATGATTTTCTGGCTGATTCACTAGTTGAAGAACTTTATCACCAATTCGGTATTTTACGTCACCGAAAGCTAATTCTTTTCGCGATCCGTCATTTGGATTAAAAATTTCCTGGATGATTTCATTTAAACGATCAATTCCAGCAGGTCCCTTATACATCGGTGCTAGCACTTGAATATCCTTTGCTGTATAACCCTTTTTCTTTGCATTTAAAACTACTTTTTCGATCGCAGCTGCTATTTGTCCAGGATTGCATTGAATAAAGGAACGATCAGCCTGCTGGGCAGAAATATTCGCTGGGAGCCTGCCTTTTTTCATTTCATGTGCAAGCTCAATAATGGATGAACCTTCTGCCTGCCTGTAAATATCCGTTAATTTAACCGTTGGGATTCGTTCTGAACTAAGTAAGTCCTTTAACACCTGCCCAGGACCAACTGAAGGCAGCTGATCCTCATCCCCTACTAAAATGACTTGCATATTTTCCGGAATTGCTTTAAAGAGCTGATTGGCAAGCCAAATATCAACCATGGATGTTTCATCAACAATGATAATTTTACCCTCTAATGGATTTTCTTCGTGCCGATCAAATCCTTCTGTCCCATTCCATCCAAGAAGTCTATGAATCGTTAAGGCAGGCAAGCCTGTTGACTCCGTCATTCTTTTGGCGGCTCGACCAGTCGGAGCTGCTAAGATAAACGGAAAAGGTTCTTCCTTTTTATAATCCTTCGGGTCTAATGAGCAGCCATGCAAGTCCGCATATAACTCAACAATCCCTTTAATAACTGTTGTCTTTCCTGTACCTGGACCACCTGTTAATATTAGCATAGGCGACATTAAAGCCGTTTGGATGGCATCTTTTTGAGTCGGCGCATACTGTACCTTCAATCGCTCTTCTAGTTTTCCTAATGCAAGCAGAAATTCTGACTCAGGAAACTGATCTTCATATTGTGTTTGCCTTAATACCCGCTTTATGTTGGTTACTAGTCCTTTTTCAGAAAAATAAAGGGAAGGCACATACAATCGTTGCTCTTCGATCATTATTTTTCCTTCTTCCCCAAGCTTTACAATTTCATTAGAAATGCTTTCGAACTCAATACCATCACGTTTATTTTCTTCAAGAAGCCTTTTTACACTAGGCAATAGCACTCTTGCCTCTGTGTACACATGCCCGGCCTGCATGCTTTCCGTTTCAAGTATGTATAAGCAAGCCGCTCTAATGCGATCTGGATGGCTCCCTGAAATCCCAAGCTGATAGCCTAGTTCATCCGCTCTGCCAAAACCAATTCCTTCAATATCCTCGACGAGCTTATACGGATTATTTTGAACAACCTCAACCGTTTGATCTTTATAAGCTTGATAAATCTTCATGGAAAGCTGTGGACCAAACCCATATTGATTTAAAGCGATCATTGCCTGTTCAAGGCCTTGATGCTCCATTAATGTATCATATAAGGTTTTTGCTTTTTCCGGAGCAAGTTTTGGAATTTGATCAAGCAAGGATGGCTGGTTTAGAATTCTTGATATCGCATTTTCCCCTAATGTTTCAACGATGCTTTCAGCCGTCTTTTTTCCAATACCTTTAAACAGCTCGCTTGATAAATAATTGACAACACCTTGTTTCGTCTGAGGGATATCCTTACGAAAATGATTGGCCTGAAACTGGACTCCAAATTTCGGGTGATCTTTCAATTCCCCATAAAAAATATACGTTTCCTGTTCATGCATCTTCGGAAAATATCCAGTTACCACTGCTTCCTTATCCTCATACTGATCATTCGTTTCCTCTACCCGAATACGCAAAACGGTGTATAGGTTTTGCTCATTATGAAAGATGGTTACAAGATGCTTTCCCTTTATGTATTTTCCTTGTTCGGAAAACAAGTCTAAGGAGTCCTGTTTCTCCATCATTTTTCCTCCTTTCCCTCATGATATCTATTAATGATCAGACGTCAGAATCCCCTTTTTCAATTAACTTCTTTCCGTATCCGGCAAGTAAATGGTCCGGTTGAATCTCGAGTGCCTGATTGAAATATTCAAGTGCTTTTTCTACTTCTTCTTTAAAACCATATGCAACTCCGAGATTATAAAAGGCATCTGCATGCTTAGAATCAATATGAATACATTGCTCAAACTGCAAAATAGATTCATCCACAAAATTAAGCTGTGCTAAACATAATCCATATTGAAAAAATGCCTCCGCATCATTTGGATTAAGCTCAGTGCTTCTTTGAAGATAAGGAAGTGCTAATTTTCCTTGTTCAAGGGCAACTAAAGTCAAACCAAGCATAAAGTAATTATCACCTGACTCTAAACCTTTTTTCATTGCTGTCTCAAACATATTTTTTGCTTGTTCAAACTTTTCAAGCTCATAATATAAATTACCGGCACTATAATAGGCAGCTGCCGCATTTTCATCCAATTCAATCGCTTTTTCGTAAAACTTGAGCGATTTTTCAACCTCACCGACTGCGGAAAGAACATTGCCAAAGTTTATATAGGAAACGGGATCTGTTGGATTCTGTTCAATTGCTTCCATAAAAGTCTTTGCTGCTTCTTCCCATTTTCCTTCTTGCATATATTGAATACCTAATTGGTTACGATCCATCTAAGTTCACTCCATTCTTCTGTCAAAATTATAGCATAAGAAAAGCGGAAGCGCCTTGCTATTCGCCGTACAAACGCAGAGGGTCTCCGCAATCTAGCTGCGCCTCCTAGCCCCTCTTTGGTCTAGCTGAACTGCTCTGTGGCAAAATACGCCACGCCGCAGTTCATCTTATGCTTGTCGGGGATAAACAGTCGCCCCGCCTTTTAATGACTGAGATAAAGGAACCACGGTGAGCGAGTGCGAGCCGTGGTTGACGCAATCGTTACGGAGGAGACCCGAAGTTTGATAGGACATAGGCGCTGTAGCTAGACACTTTTCAAAGTGCAAAGGATATAAATTCTGAATCATGAAGAAGCCCCAACTCTAAT
Source organism: Cytobacillus solani (assembly GCF_006704205.1). Taxonomy (NCBI): domain Bacteria; kingdom Bacillati; phylum Bacillota; class Bacilli; order Caryophanales; family Bacillaceae; genus Cytobacillus; species Cytobacillus solani. The sequence continues at coordinate 3,301,974 of NZ_CP041305.1, read as the reverse complement.
TGATAGAATTGAGGCAGCCAAATTATCCAACATAATCTAAACGTTTCCCGTCCTTATATACTTCATCAATCGTTCCGCCGCCAAGACACTCATCCCCATTGTAGAAAACGACTGCTTGACCAGGTGTAATTGCACGAATTGGTTCATCAAAGATGACTCTCACTTTATTGTCATCCAATTGCTCAACAGTTACTTTATTATCTGGCTGGCGGTATCTAAATTTTGCTGTACATTCAAATGTTTTTGGCTTCTCATCATTTGAAACCCACCTTACATTCACCGCTGTAATGGAATGTGAATATAGTTTTTCATTGTGGAAGCCTTGTCCGACATAAAGGATATTTCTCTTTAAATCCTTCCCAATCGCAAACCAAGGTTCTCCAGATCCGCCAATTCCCAATCCATGACGCTGACCGATCGTATAGTACATGAGCCCATCATGCTTGCCCATTACTTTCCCATCGAAGGTTTCCATATTCCCAGGCTGAGCAGGCAAATAGTTGCCCAAAAATTCTTTGAAATTCCGTTCGCCAATAAAACAAATACCTGTACTGTCCTTCTTCGTTGCCGTTGCAAGGTCAGCAGCTGCTGCTAGCTCCCGTACTTTAGATTTTTCAATGTTTCCAATTGGAAACATCACCTTTTCGAGCTGTTCTTGGCTTAATTGGTTTAAGAAATACGTTTGATCCTTATTTTCATCGATCCCACGAAGCATTTTAACCTCACCATCGCGATGCTCTACTCTTGCATAATGGCCGGTTGCTAAATAATCTGCACCCAGATTCATTGCATGCTCAAGAAATGCCTTAAACTTAATTTCTTTATTACACATTACATCAGGGTTTGGCGTTCTTCCTGCTTTATACTCATCAAGGAAATAAGTAAACACCTTGTCCCAATATTGCTTTTCGAAATTAACTGCATAGTAAGGAATCCCAATTTGATTACAAACACGAATCACATCTTCATAATCCTCTGTTGCTGTACATACTCCGTTTTCATCGGTATCATCCCAATTTTTCATAAAAATGCCGATCACATCATAGCCTTGCTCCTTAAGAAGAAGTGCGGCAACCGAGGAATCGACTCCACCGGACATCCCTACAACAACGCGGGTATCCTTCGGTGCTTTAGTCATTTCATTTCACCACGTTTCCCATTAAAATAATCTATTTAGATAATCGCTTAACAATTTTGCTCGTTTCTTCTGCTGCTTTTTCAACCTGCTCTAATGTATTGAAAAGACCAAAACTAAAGCGAATTGAATTTTGCAGGCGTTCATCTCCTTGACCAAACATGGCAACAAGCACATGCGATGGATCAATTGAGCCCGCTGTACATGCAGACCCGCTTGATGCAGCAATACCTGCTAAATCTAAATTCACAAGCATGGCCTCCACATTTGTTCCAGGAAAGCTTAAGTTTAAAACATGAGGCAATGAATAATCAAGTGATCCGTTTTGACTGAATTCAATTTGATTTTCAGTTAGTTTTTTTAAAAAAGCTGACTTAAACCCTCGATACTCTTTTCCCTTGCTTTCCATCTCTTGCTGACTAATCCGAACAGCCTCAAGAAAACCCGCAATGGAAGGAACGTTTTCTGTCCCTGCACGTCTCTTTCTTTCCTGTTCGCCGCCAAATAAACGGGGAGAAAGCTTCACATCTTTGCTTGCATATAAAAATCCGATTCCTTTAGGTCCATTTATTTTATGAGCGGAAACTGATAATAAATCGATTCCAGATTCTTTTACGTTTATTTTTTCCAATCCATACGCCTGGACAGCATCTGTATGGAAAATAGCAGGATGTTCAGCGAGAATTTGTCCGATTTCTTTAATCGGCTGTATCGTTCCAACCTCATTATTGCCATACATGATTGTCACAAGGATTGTATCATCTCTTAATGCTTTCTCAACATCTGCCGCCTGGACCCTTCCTTCTTTGTCAACTGGCAGATAAGTAACTTCAAACCCTAGATTTTCCAATTGCTGACATGCATGCAAAACCGCATGGTGCTCCATTTGCGTTGTAATAATATGCTTTCCAAGCTCTCCGTACGATTCTGCCACGCCAAAAACGGCATGATTATCCGCTTCCGTTCCACCACTTGTAAAAATAATTTCATTCGCTTCAGCACCAATGCTTTTCGCTAATTCGGCACGAGCTTCATCAATAATATGACGGGCCCTGCGGCCGAAATGGTGGATGCTTGACGGATTGCCAAATTCCGCACCCATTACCTCTATCATTTTGTCGAATACTTTTGGATGCATAGGCGAAGTAGCCGCATGGTCAACGTAAATCCGTTCCAATTTATTCACCTTCTTCTATGGTACTCTTTTTAACTTTCCGGTCAATTTTCGGATATTCCGGCTATTTTATTGTTTTTCCGGTCGATTTTATTAGTATTCCGGTCAAAAATGCCATTTTTCCGGTCGATTGTCCCTTTCAAATTCCTCGGCCTAATTAAATATAGAACATATATCCATCAGATCCGCCATCATCGTTATAGTTAGCTAAATCTTCAACTGTTGTACTGTCCAAAACATCTTTCACAGCATCACGAATACGCATCCATAGATGTTTTTTAGCTGGTTCCTCATCTTCAATTCCTTCAACAGGACTAATTGGTCCTTCCAGCACTCGAATAATATCGCCGGCTGTAATATTTGCTGGGACATCTCCAAGAACATAGCCACCGTATGCACCACGAATACTTTTTACTAAACCGGCATTTCTTAAAGGGGCAATGAGCTGTTCTAGATAATGCTCAGATAAATTATTCGTCTGTGCAATTGATTTCAATGAGATCGGACCTTCTCCATGTTTTTTTGCTAATTCAATCATAATCGTTAACCCATATCGTCCTTTTGTCGATATTTTCATCAACTTACACCTCTATCCTTCTCTTTATCAATTGTTGTGTATACTTGCTTTTTCAAACTTGCTAAAAATCGGTCTGTTGCCATCTGACATTGTGGCAATGCCTTCCCTGCCAGTGGTCCGATTGCTAAACCAATGATCACTGTTCCCCAAAATACTGGGCCACCAAGCTGCCAGCCAATCATTAGAACGACCACCTCCATGCAGCTTCGAACACGGCCAACCTTCCAGCCTGTCTTCGATGTTAAGGCAATCATTAGACTATCCCTTGGACCTGCTCCAAACTGTGCTGAAATATAGATGCCCATTCCATAACAATAGATAATAATCCCGAACAGAAACATTACGATCTGGCCAGCTAAGGAGGAGGGAGTCTGCATAAATGGCAGCAATAAATAAAGATCAATAAAAACACCAATCAAAACCATATTTAAAAAAGCACCCATTTTCGGGAACTCTTTTGAGATAAGTGAGGCAACGGTCAATATCACAATCCCAACAATTACTGACCAGCTTCCAATTGTCAGCCCTAACTGATAATACAGGCCGACATGCAGAACATCCCATGGCGTTGCGCCTAAATCAGCAACTATTAATAATACAATCCCTAGGCTCATAACGAGGAGACCGGTTAAATACACAATAAATCTCGCACCTATTTGACCGCTTTTTTTCGCATTCATTGCTTTTATCTCCCCGCCATGAAAGGTTTATTCTTAGTAATTAGATAGACTTTTGTCATTATAACATATTTAATCAGCTTTATCATTTTGCCGGAACATGGAATATGGTATGTTTATTTTAATAACTTTTGAACGTTTTGGAGTGATAGAAATGAGTATTAAACCGTTGGCCTTTCGAATGCGGCCGAGGTCCATTGAAGAGATCATTGGTCAGGAGCATCTTGTAGCTGAAGGCAAAATCATTCATCGGATGGTAAAGGCAAAACAGCTATCCTCGATGATCCTATACGGTCCCCCTGGAATCGGCAAAACCTCCATTGCAAGTGCCATCGCTGGAAGTACAAGCTATGCTTTTCGCACGCTTAACGCAGTAACAAACAACAAAAAGGATATGGAAGTCGTTGCAGCAGAAGCAAAAATGTCTGGAAAGGTCATTCTTCTTCTTGATGAGGTTCACCGGCTGGATAAAGGAAAACAAGATTTTCTGCTTCCTTATTTAGAAAATGGAATGATTACATTAATTGGGGCAACGACAAGCAATCCATATCATGCTATCAATCCGGCGATCAGAAGCCGCTGTCAAATTTTCGAATTAAAGCCTTTATCAGTAGAAAATATTAAAGAGGCGCTACTAAGAGCACTTGGAGATAGTGAATATGGATTAGGTGAAAAACATGTCAATATTAGTGAAGATGCGCTAACACACTTTGCAACTGCTTCTAACGGAGATGTCCGAAGCTCTTTAAATGCATTAGAGCTAGCTGTTTTATCTACAGAGTCTGATGATTCTGGCATTATCCACATTGATTTGCAATCTGCCGAGGAATGTATGCAGCGAAAGAGTCTGTCACATGACAAAGACGGGGACGCACATTATGATGTGCTGTCAGCCTTCCAGAAATCGATTCGCGGCAGTGATGTAAATGCCGCATTACACTATTTAGGACGATTAATTGAAGTAGGAGATCTGCAAAGCATCTCCAGAAGATTAATCGTGATTGCCTATGAAGATATTGGACTTGCTTCGCCGCAGGCTGGAGCAAGAACACTCGCTGCTATTGAAACAGCTGAACGAATCGGATTTCCTGAAGCAAGGATTCCGCTTGCAAATGCTGTCATTGAATTATGTTTGTCGCCAAAATCCAATTCAGCTATCATTGCCATTGATGCAGCCTTAGCAGATATAAGAGCTGGCAGAAGCGGAGAAGTGCCTGATCACTTAAAGGATGCTCATTATAAAGGAGCTAAAGAGCTAGGCCGGGGAATTGAATACAAATACCCGCATGATTACGAAGGCGGCTGGGTAAAACAGCAATATTTGCCTGACCGTTTAAAAAATAAAACCTACTATGAGCCGAAGAAGACAGGGAAATTTGAACAGGCATTGGCAACAATTTATAGTAAGATAATGAAATAAGAAAGGGATGGCAGGCGCCATCCCTCTTTCTATGCAGCAACATCCCTCTTCTTAAATACGTAAAACGCAATAGCTTGAAACAGAAGGAAGTAAACAATGATCATTGTAATCGAAAAGCCGATTGTCATTCCTTCCACCATTGGAGCTCCCTCAAAATATTGAAGAAGATCTGTGTTTGCAAAAAGGATATATTTCGCCCATTCGTATTTGATTGCAATTAGTCTTGTCAGTTGGCCTCCCATGAACATAAGGAAAAGGGACAAGCCGATTGCTAATGAGCTATTTCTGAATGCTGCAGATATCATGAATGCCATGGTTGCTAGCATAATCATATTAATCGATTTCAGTCCGAAATAATTGATTAGATGCAGAAGCATACTCTGCTCCGTTACAGAACCATCATAATAGTTCAAATATGGTACAGCTTCATTAGGGAAACCAAAGAGAGCCATTCCTAAAATAGCTGAAAATGCAAACAGAATGAAAAGCATGAATAAGCCAAATAGCAAGACTGTCAAATACTTTGCCGCTAATATTTTTCCTCGTTTAATCGGTCTTATTAAAAGGAGCTTGATTGTTCCCCAGTTAAATTCACTGGCAACAATTCCTGCCGCAATGATGATAGTGAATAGACCTGCAAATTCAATCATCTGCGATGTATCTGTTAGAAATCCCCAAACAGAATACTCTTCATTTGGCGATAAATCATTTTCAATTCTATATTCGTTTATGGCGATTTCTCTTTCATAGCTAAGTTTTACTTCTGGAGGAATGGCATCTCCCATTTCAGTTAATTCTTTTTGATAGCTTTCATTCTGAACTTGAAGTCCCTTTTTCCACTCCGAATTGTCCGGAACACTTCCTTTGCTATCCTGGTATTTTATAAAGCCGCCCATAACGATTAATACAAAAAGGAGCAGCCCGATCATAACATACGTTCCCGTCCTTCTAAATATTTTCATCCATTCATTTTGAATCAATTTAATCATGAACAAGTTCCCCCTTTTGTGAAGTAACTTCAAGGAAACGATCTTCTAATGTCTTCGTTACTTCCTTCACTCCAAAAATATGAATGTCTTGATTAACAAGGTGTTTTATTACCTCAGGAATATTCTCTCTTTTAAGCGGCAGAGCAACACCAATTTCAGTTAATTGAACTCTCAAATCGGGATACATCTCTTTTACAATTCGACCGGCCTTCTCTTTTCCTTCTACCTCAATTTCATAAATTTTCTCATTTCCCTGAACAAAATCAGTCATAAGCTGAACATCAATAAGCTTTCCTTGTTGAATAATTCCAATTCGATCGCACATCATTTCCATTTCTGATAGCAAATGGCTTGATACGATAACAGCCATATCCTTTTCTTTTGCCAGCTTTCTAACATGATCCCTGATTTCACGAATTCCTGCAGGATCCAAACCATTCGTCGGCTCATCCAGAATTAAAATTTTCGGATCATGCAAAAGACACTGAGCTAAACCAAGACGCTGCCTCATGCCAAGTGAATACGTTTTTACCTTGTCATGGATTCGATCTGTCAGACCCACGAACTCTACTGTTTCAGCAATTTTTTCTTTTGTAACCCCTTGAGACATCCTGGCAAAATGAACAAGATTTTGATAACCGCTCATGAATTTATACATTTCCGGATTTTCAACGATGCCTCCAACATGTTTAATTGCCTGCTCAAAATCTGTTTTAATACTGTGACCGAGGATTTTAATATCACCGGAAGTCATGCCAATCAAGCCGACAATCATTCGAATCGTTGTTGTTTTTCCTGCTCCATTTGGGCCTAGGAAGCCAAATACTTCCCCTTTATTGACATTAAAGCTCAGAGAATCAATAATCGTTCTGCCCTTTATAGTTTTAGTTACATTTTGAATTTCCACGAGGGTATCCATAGTTTTTTCTCCTCTCATTCTTTAAAAGTCTCCTTCATCCACTGAATAATCGATAAACCTTTAGTTTCTCTTAAATTCTCGACATTTTGCCAATCAATTACTTTTCCATCTTTAATGGCAAGTACCTCATCCAAAAGCGGCTCGATCTCATCTATTTCATGAGTCGCGATAACAACTGTCTGATTTTCAAAATCGATATAGGATAGTAAACCTTTTACAATCGAATCTCTTACCATTGGGTCAAGACCTGAAAAAGGCTCATCTAAAAGCAAAACGGATGTCTCTCTCGCCAATGCAAGCACAAGTTTTAATCTGCCCCGATTTCCTTTTGACAATTGCTTTAGCTTCTTGTCGGGATCCAGTTTCATAAATGTAAGCAATTCATTTGCACGCTCTATTCGAAAATCCTCAAACTGAGAGGCATAAAAGTCAATCATATCCTTCACTTTAAAAGGCTGATAAAATATATCTAGTTCCGATAAATACGCAACTTCTTTGGCGATTCTTCTATTGACTTCTGTTCCTTTAACAAGAACTGTCCCCTTTGATGGATGCACCAGTCCAGCTATTATTTTTAATGTTGTTGATTTCCCGCTTCCGTTCGGGCCAATTAATCCGTAAATTTTTCCTTTTTCCAGCGTGAAGGAAACATCCTCTAATCCAGAATACCGGCCATATTTTTTTGATATATTCTTAAACTCAATCATCTTACATCTCCCGCTTCCCATTAAAAAATCTTTTTAAGCCAGAGATCATATCCTCTTCTGTAAGTCCAAGTTCCTTCATATTTTTGACAAACGATTCAATAATGTCCATTTGCATACCGAGCTTTAATTGATGAATCATCCCTTCATTCTCTGTTACAAACGTTCCTTGTCCTCGCTTCGTTTCCACGATCTCCATCCTCTCCAATTCACTGTATGTTCGTTGAATCGTATTTGGATTAACTCCCGTCTGTACTGCCATTTCACGAACGGAAGGGAGTTTGTTTCCCGGCAATAAATCCCCTCTGATAATCTGCTGATTAATTTTGTCAGCAATTTGCATATAAATTGGCTTTGATGCTTGGAATTCCTCAACCATGGCGTCACACCTCAACTTTCCGCTCTAACAGCCATACAGAAGCAGAAAAAACAAAAATAACAAGAATTGTATAAATAGCTCCATTCATTATTGAAAGTTCAGCATTATCTACAAAACCAGCTGAAGCAGAAGACTTCCCTACCAAAAACTCAATTGAGTATGCATCGAGTTTAATTATTCCTATGTTTTTAAGTTTTTGATAAATAGGAAGATTGTTCACATAATTGCCTATAGCAGTAAGCAGAATCCAAGTGCCAATAACAATCGGCCAGCGGATAGAGTGCAGAAATGGAACCTTTTTTAGTGAATGAAATAAGGACCAATAAAATAAAACCCAGACTCCCAAAAAAAGTGTTCCAAGCGTAATCCCCAGTCCTATTAAAGTGATATTAAGAACTGGTTCACCAGTTAAATTAAATAAGCTTTCCCCATTCACAGCATGAGTTAATCCCCATATCGCAATTACAAATGCTATAAAAAAAGAAACTACATATAAAATAAACCCAGCTGTTAATTTAGCAAGAAAGAGAATGGCTCCGCTATTTGGATTATGAAGCCAAAGCTGTGTTTGGGCCTCTATATTAAGAGAATGAAGAAGGTATGCTGGAAGATAAAAACCATGTCCTACTAAGATCGTGACTGCTACTACAGCAAAAATATTCGGCTCATTGAAATATTTTGTTAGGCCTAATCCGGCCACTACACCCAAAATTAATAAAGCAATTCCGACCACAAACCAATTTTTCGTTAGTTTTAATTCTTTATAGATCAGACCTTTAAAAAATTCCACATGTTCCGACCTCCGTATCGGTGTTTTAGTGTTCTAGTTACATAGTACACTGATACATAATCATTCGTCAATTAGAATTCTACATTTTTAGTTATTTATTATCGCACTATCTTTTTAAGACAAAAAAGCCTGACTATTCACTAGCCAGGCTCGTTCAATCGATTATTAATCATTCACACGATAAATTTTAATATCCTTTAACAGCTTTCTAGTCACATAGCTTGCCATAATCAAACCTGCTGTTGACGGGCAGAAAGCGTTAGATGCAGGCGGCATTTTGGCTTTGCGGATTTCTGCATCTTCCTTTCCTACAACCTTCCGAACATCTTCCCGAATGACAATCGGACTTTCATCAGAGAAAACAACTGGAATGCCTTTTCTAATTCCTTCTTTTCTCAAGCGGGTGCGAATAACTTTTGCAATTGGATCTGTATGCGTTTTGGAAATATCCGCAATTTGGAATCGCGTTGGATCTATTTTATTTGCAGCACCCATACTTGAAATAATTGGGATGTTTCGCTTTAAGCATTCCTTCATTAAATGGATTTTATAGGATATTGTATCTGACGCATCAATGACAAAATCGAGACCATGCTCGAAAAACTGTTCATATGTTTCTTCAGTGTAAAACATTTTCAGTGCAATAACTTCACATTCTGGATTAATATCTTTAATTCTTTCTTTCATTAAATCAACCTTTGGCTGCCCAATGGTTGAAAGTAAGGCAATGATTTGCCGATTCACATTCGTAATATCTACATCGTCCTTATCAACAAGAACTAATCGGCCAACCCCAGAACGAGCTAATGCTTCAGCTGCAAAGGTCCCTACTCCGCCAACACCAAGAACAGCTACCGTACTATTTTTCATTATTTCAAGGCCTTCCTTGCCAAAAGCCAATTCATTTCGTGAAAATTGATGCAACATCTATCTCAACTCCATAACTTTTAAAATGATACTCCCTTATTTTTTTCCCGATAATGAATATATCATACTTTTTGAAAAAAATAAGCATCTACACTAACCAAAAAATTTTTATACTAACTGTTATGACCAGATGACAGTTGTCACTATTATATTTTTTCTTCGGGTGATACGCTTAGGCGGGGATGAAAAATATGGGAAGAAATGGGGAAATCGTATGAGCTTACCGCAATTAAAAATTGGACATATGGAGCCAAAAGTTCCAATCCTTCAAGGAGGGATGGGAGTTGGCATATCGCTCAGCGGGCTGGCTTCAGCTGTTGCCAATGCAGGCGGGATCGGAATTATTTCAGGTACAGGGATCTCTACAGAAGAATTGCGTTTCCACATAAGAAGGGCAAAGGAGCTTATAAATGATACCGGCTATATCGGTGTGAATGTTCTATTTGCTATGAACGATTTTGCAGAAAAAATGAAGGCTGCGCTTGAAGAGAAGGTAGATTTTATCATTTCTGGTGCAGGAATTTCTCGCGATATGTACGCTTGGGGAAAGGAATTTTGTGTTCCTGTTATATCGATCGTATCCTCAGCAAAACTTGCTAAGCTATCTGAAAGATTAGGTGCAGCTGCCGTTGTCGTGGAAGGACATGAAGCTGGAGGACATCTTGGAACAGACCGACCGCTATTTGAGATTCTGCCTGAAGTTGTGGAAGCAGTAAAAATTCCAGTGATAGCAGCCGGAGGGATATTAACAGGGCTGGATTTAGCTAAGGCTATTCGATTAGGGGCATCAGGTGTCCAAATGGGGACTAGATTTGTTGCCAGTGAAGAATGCGATGCTCCACTTGTATTTAAAGAGAAATATGTTCATGCCAAAGAAGAGGATACCATTCTAGTCAAAACAACCGTTGGACTACAGGGGAGAGCGATAAAAAATAAATTTACGGAATTAATTTCAGGCTCTGGTAAATTAAAAATTGAAAAATGTCATGATTGTTTAAAAAATTGCTCTTACCGCTTTTGTACTTTAGATTCTCTGCTGAAATCAGTTGGAGGAGATGTTGAAAACGGCTTAGTATTTGCCGGATCAAGAGTAGCAGAAATTAAAAAAATCATGTCAGTACGGGATATTATCAATACAATTACATCAGAGTATAGAGCTGCCTGGTAACAAAAAATAAATCCATGTCGCAATTGACATGGATTTTATTATTCATATGTACGTAAAGAGTCCCAATCGTGCCGTCGCCTTGATGCCTTCGTTTTGAACCCGCACTCAGCAGGTGGGTGACCTGTTTCCGCTTTTGTAAGTCCTCATCCATAAGGCATTTACGCGGCTGGAAAACCCGATCTCCCGAAGAAATAATGTTGGTCAAAATTTTAGGTTACACAACGAACACATCAGGACTCTTTATTTGATTACCTGTATTTTATCATATCCAATTTGCTCTTTCAAGCACTCACAAATAGGTCAATTCTCATTTTTTTAAATTTAACTTTAAGTGTAAATCATCTAATTGTGATTCACTTACTTCACCAGGTGCTTCTGTTAAGACACAGCTTGCACTAGCCGTTTTCGGGAAGGCAATCGTGTCACGAAGATTGGTTCTTCCAGCCAAAATCATGACAAGTCTGTCAAGTCCTAAAGCAATCCCTCCATGTGGAGGAGTTCCATATTCAAACGCATCCATTAAGAAGCCAAACTGCTCATACGCTTCCTCTTTTGAAAAGCCAAGGACATTAAACATTTTTTCCTGCACTTCTCTTTCAAAAATTCGAAGAGATCCCCCTCCAAGCTCATAGCCATTTAATACAAGGTCATAGGCTTGAGCTCTTACTTGCGATGGGTCAGAATCAAGAAGAGCTAGGTCTTCCCTCGCAGGCATGGTAAATGGATGATGCGCTGCATAATAGCGGCCTTCCTCTTCAGCATACTCAAGCAATGGCCAATCCGTTACCCAAAGGAAGTTGAACTTGCTTTGATCAATTAGTTCAAGCTCTTTTCCTATCTTGATACGAAGTGCACCTAAAGCATCCGCTACAACACTTGTCTTATCGGCTACAAATAAGAGAAGGTCACCTGCTTCAACAGAAAGCGCAGTTTTAATTGCGTTTTGCTCTTCTTCTGTAACAAATTTAGAAATCGGCCCTTTTAGTCCATCTTCCTCCGCTTTTAACCATGCGAGCCCCTTTGCTCCATAGACGGAGACAAACTCTGTTAACGCATCAATATCTTTTCTAGAGTACTTGCCTGCTCCATTCTTCACGTTGATCGCCTTTACTTGGCCTCCAGAAGAAACAGCACCCGCAAATACCTTAAAGCTTGAGTCCTTAACAATTTCAGATAGGTCCGTTAATTCCATTTCAAAACGTGTATCAGGCTTATCCGAACCATAGCGGTCCATTGCCTCTTGATAAGTCATTTGCGGGAATGGGATTTGAACGTCAATTCCTTTGACCTCTTTCATAATTTTGCTCATCATATTCTCCATTAAATGGATAATATCAGCTTGACTCATGAAGCTCATTTCCATATCGACTTGTGTAAATTCCGGCTGGCGGTCAGCACGTAAATCCTCATCACGGAAACAGCGGGCAATTTGATAGTAGCGTTCGAAGCCGCCAACCATTAACAGCTGTTTAAAAATTTGCGGTGATTGTGGGAGTGCATAGAATTCACCAGGATGAACGCGGCTCGGAACTAAGTAGTCACGTGCTCCTTCAGGAGTACTCTTTGTTAGAATAGGTGTTTCAATGTCAAGGAAGCCTTCCCCATCAAGAAACTCTCTCATCGCCTTCGTTACTTGATGGCGCATTTTTAATGTTTCAAACATGACTGGTCTTCTTAAATCAAGATAACGATATTTAAGGCGGACATCCTCTGAAACATCCGTTTTGTCATCCAGCATAAATGGCGGTGTTTTTGCTTCATTTAATATGGTAATTTTTTCTGCTTTAATTTCGATATGACCTGTTTTTAAGTTCGGGTTTACTGTTCCTTCTTCCCTAGCAACTACGACACCTTCGATATCGAGTACAAACTCATTTCTTACTCGCTCCGCTGAAACTAAAGCCTCAGGAGATGTTTCCGGATTAAATACAACTTGCACGATTCCCGTTCGGTCACGCAGATCAATGAAAATCAATCCGCCTAGATCACGTCTTTTTTGCACCCATCCTTTTAAAATTACTTTTTCACCAATTGCCGCCTCTGTTATTTCTCCGCAGTAATACGATCTCCCAAACATGATGATTCCTCCTATTATTTAGACAGTAATTTTTATGAGTAATAATTGGATTTGCAATTATAAATGTTTTTTTGCAAATAAATCTTTGATTTTGCATATAAAATTAGGATTTTGCAATTAAATCTAGATTTTCGCAAAATAATATTAGATTTCGCAAATATACATTATTTTTATAGTAATTCAGCAAATTTTTCTACAAAGGTTTCAAGGTCAAACTCTGTTTGTTCACCTGTATCCATTGACTTCAGGTTGATTTTATTAGCTTTCAGCTCATCCTCACCAAGAACAGCTACATACTTCGCCTTTGCACGATCTGCTGCTTTAAATTGAGCTTTTATTTTTCGATCGAGATAGTCTCTCTCAGCAGAAAAGCCTGCTAGACGGAGCTTGTGAAGCAGCCCGACTGTATAATCCTTCGCTTCCTCTCCTAATGAAACAAGGTAGCAATCAATTGCTTTATCAATTGGAAGCTCTACTTTTTCAGCTTCTAATGCGGCAATAAAGCGTTCAATGCTCATCGCAAAGCCGATTCCTGGTGCCTCTGGTCCGCCAATTTCCTCGGTAAGCCCATTGTAGCGGCCGCCCCCGCAAAGAGTGGTAATTGCTCCAAAGCCTTCTGCATCACTCATGATTTCAAAGGCAGTGTGATTGTAATAATCTAGTCCGCGAACAAGATTCGAGTCAACCTCGAAAGCAATATTAAGATCTCTTAAATATTGTTGAACTTTTTCAAAATAGTGCTTCGAATCCTCGTTTAAGTAATCGATGATTGATGGAGCAGTTGCCATTAGCTTATGATCCCTATCCTGCTTACAATCAAGGATGCGCATCGGATTTTTTTCAAGACGGTTTTGACAATCATTACAAAACTCACCAATTCTCGGTTTGAAGTGATTGATTAACGCATCTCGATGTGCGGCTCTGCTTTCTTTATCTCCAAGACTATTAATGACTAGCTTCAGCTTTTTCAAGCCTAGTGATTGGTAAAGTGACATGGCTACAGCAATCACTTCCGCATCAATAGCCGGATCAGCACTGCCAATTGCCTCCACACCAAATTGAACAAATTGGCGGTAGCGGCCAGCCTGCGGGCGTTCATATCGGAACATTGGTCCCATATAATAAAGCTTGACTGGCTGATTCGCATCACCGAACATTTTATGCTCAACAAATGATCGAACAACAGCAGCCGTGCCTTCTGGTCGCAATGTTAAGCTCCGTTCACCGCGATCCTCGAAAGTATACATTTCCTTTTGAACAATATCCGTTGTATCCCCTACACTTCGGAGAAACAGCTCTGTATGTTCAAAAATTGGTGTTCTAATTTCACGATACTGGAATTTTGCACAAAGCTCTCTCGCCTTTTCTTCAATCAGGTGCCACTTTTCAATCTCACCTGGGAGAATATCCTGAGTTCCTCTTGGTAAACGAATAGACATTGTATGTCTCCCCCTACTAATAAATTATTGTGTAAAAGTTTATTAAATATAAAAAAGCCCCCGCCTCCTTGTATATAAATACAAGGGACGAGAGCTTCTGAGATTCCCGTGGTGCCACCCTAGTTGAAGCCGCCAAACTTGACGATCTTCCTCTTTTACAGTTAACGCCTGTTAACGTTCAACTCCTACTAAAAGCAATTGCTTCTTTCAGAGAGAAACCTACGAAGTGTTCATTCATTAAATCATCATGCAGAAATGCTTTCAGCCCATGACATTTCTTCTCTTTTCATGTGGGGTTTAATTACTCTTCTTCATCAAACGGTAGTATTATTGCGCCAAGTGCGCGTTGTCAGCGAGAAACTTCTCTTAATATTTATATAATAATACGTATCATCAAGAGCATTGTCAATAGTGATTTGTTAAGATCGTTCTAAATGTTTTTTCAATTTCCGGACATCCTTAACGGATAATCCAAATTCTGAAGCTAATTCAACCATATTTGAACCTTGCTCCTTCTGAATAAAATCATGAAAATCCACGCCAAAAAGCTGATTTTCCCCTAATTGAACAGACATTCCCTTGTCACCAAATCTCATTTCTATCACCCTCGTTCACTTATTCTTTTCTAGTATTCCCATGAATGTGAATAAACTATTCTTTAATCTAATTGCTTGTCGAATGAAACTTTTAGAAGGAAATCGATAGCAAAAGGAGAAATTATAGTAGGGCAATTCTCGTGAAAGACTTGACTGACTGAAGCAATTTTGTTTTTCTAATAAGATGAGGAACGGTTAATCTATCAAGGAGAGGAGTGTGCACATGCATAGAAAGAAAAAAGCAATCCTATTTTTTTGTTTCATACTTTTAATCGGAATTTCACCTATACATTTGTCACCTGCGAGTGCTGCAGGACAAAACGTCAAGATCGGGATTGATCGCTTAAATATTCGAGAGGGCCCCGGATTAAGCTATCCTGTTGTTGCGCAAGTGAATAAAGGGGAAAGCTACACGTATCTTTCCGAGAAGAAAGATTGGATTGAAATTCAATTAAAAGATGGAAAAAAGGGCTGGGCAGCTGACTGGCTAGTAACATTGGAGAGCGGTGAAATCAACAGCACTTCTGTTTCACAGTCTAAGAACAATCATGCAACTATAATTGCTGACGGACTTAGAGTTAGAAAAGGTCCAGGCACAAACTATCAAGTAATCGGGACGATTAACAAAGGGAAAAATTTTCAGGTTCTTGCAACAGATGGAGATTGGATTCAGCTTGATACACCAAATGGAGCAGGTTGGGTTTCAAGTGAATTTGTCCAATTCAAAAGTAATTCTGTTAATAGCACGCCCTCAAAAACGATAAGTGGGAAAATCACCTCTAATTCACTTAATATTCGTAGTGAACCGTCATTGAATGGTTCAATTATTGGAAAATTGAATGCAGGGGATAATGTAAAAATTTTATCTCAAAAAAATGGATGGACAGAAATCTCCTATTCAGGTAACCATGCCTGGGTCAGCAGTCATTATGTTGAAGTGGACGGAGGGAATGCGGAAATAAAAGAGCAAACACCGCAAGAATCTTCAAAATCAAGTAAGCCTGGGACAGGCACAGTTACCGCAACCACCTTAACTGTAAGAAGCAAAGGCTCACTTAACGGGAAAGCGATTGGTTCTGTTTCGATGGGACAAACCTTTACAATCTTAGAGGAAGCAAATAATTGGGTAAAAATTGAATTTAAAAAAGGTTCCTATGGATGGGTTGCAAACTGGTACTTGGAAAAACCTGATCATAAAGGAACTGAACCTAGCAAACAGACTGTTCAGGAAAGTACCATTACGATCCTTCATAATGGTTCAAATATTAGAAAAAGCGCCGATCCATCTTCCGCGATTGTTGAAAGAGCAGATCAAGGGGCAACCTATGATGTCATAAGTATACAAAATGATTGGTATGAAGTACGTCTGGCAAATGGAAAAAGCGGGTTTATAGCAGGTTGGATTGTATCTGTAAACGGTCCAGCACCTGTTGTTCAAAAACCGGGATCTACAACAAGTTTAAAAAATAAGAAGATTGTTATTGATCCTGGTCACGGAGGCAGAGATAATGGAACGACCGGTGTTAGTGGAACAATAGAGAAGACAGTGACATTAAAAACCGCAAAGCTATTATATGATAAATTAAAAGCAGCTGGCGCCAATGTGATTCTTACGAGAAATACCGATACATTTATTCCCTTGTCCTCAAGGGTATACACAGCACAATATCATAATGCGGATGCATTTATTAGCATCCATTATGATAGTATTGCAGATCGCAGTGTAAGAGGAATGACTACATACTACTATCACTCCTATCAAAAAGGACTTGCGGCTGATGTTCATTCTTCTGTTGCCTCTAATTCTAGTTTAAAAAATCGCGACTATCGATTTGGCGACTATTATGTATTAAGGGAAAATAAACGCAATGCGATTCTGTTGGAGCTTGGTTACTTAAGTAATCCAACAGAAGAAATGATTGTTACTTCAGGTCAATACCAGGAGATGGTGACGACTGGTATTTATCAAGGGCTGGCAAAGCATTTTAATTAAGCAACAGCTTACAGAATATAAAAAAACTGTGTGGTACACGTACAGAAAGTGATCCAAAGGACGGATCAACATTCTGCCCGTATCCCACACAGGGCAATTTTAAAAGGGTGAGTATCATCTCGCCCTTTTTCTATTTACTATCAACAATTAATGTTACCGGTCCGTCATTGATTAATTGAACGTCCATCATTGCTCCGAATATGCCGGTCGCTACCTTAATCCCTTTATCCTCAAGGCAAGTATTTAAAGCTTCATATATTTTTACTGCATGCTCTGGTCTTGCTGCCTCCATAAAGTTTGGTCTGCGCCCTTTGCGACAATCTCCGTATAAAGTAAATTGCGAAACAGATAAAATCTCTCCGCCTTGGTCTAGAATGGAAAGGTTCATTTTTCCAGCATCATCTTCGAAGACACGCAGATTGGCGATTTTCTCAGCTAAAAACTGCGCATCTTCGATTGTATCTTCATGTGTGACACCGACAAGCAATACAAACCCCTTTGTAATGCTTCCGACAATTTCTCCGTCAACGGTTACACTTGCTTCCTTGCTTCGCTGTACAACAACACGCATAACAAATACTCCTTAATTCATAATCCTGCGAACAGCATATACATCCGGAATTTGTTTAATCCGGTCGACAACTTTTTGTAAATGGCTGACATTATGGATAGCTATTGTCATATTAATGGTTGCTGATTTATTGCGATCCGAACGGCCTGTTACTGCAGAAATATTCGTCTTTGTCTCATTTACCGCTTGAAGAACCTCATTTAATAATCCACGTCTATCATATCCAGTGATCTCAATCTCAACACTATATTCTTTCCGATCATTTAAGGCTGTTTCCCATTCTACGGGAATCAATCTAGCTTTCGCATCCTCTGTGACAATATTCGTACAATCGGCTCGATGGACAGAGACGCCACGCCCCTTCGTAATGAAACCGACAATTTCATCTCCTGGCACTGGATTACAGCAGCGTGACAGACGAATAAGTAAATTATCGATTCCTGCAACCCGGACGCCCGATTCTCGTTTTTTGGTAGATGGGAATGATTTTAATTCAGAGACTGCATTCGTAATAATATCTGCTTGCTCCATATCGCGCTTTTTGCGCCACTTTTCCGTCAGCCTGTTAGCAACTTGTAAAGCTGTTACACCATTATAGCCAACAGCCGCATACATATCTTCTTCATTTGTAAAATTAAACTTTTCTATGACTCTTTTAACATTTTCATTCGTTAAGATTTCTTTTAAATCAAAATCCATATTACGGATTTCTTTTTCAACTAATTCTTTGCCCTTCTCAACATTCTCATCACGTCTTTGCTTTTTAAAGAACTGCCGGATTTTATTTTTGGCCTGCGAGGTTTGGGCAAGCTTTAGCCAGTCCTTACTTGGTCCATAAGAATGCTTGGACGTTAATATTTCAATAATATCCCCCGTTTTCAGTTTATAATCCAACGTTACCATTTTTCCATTTACTTTTGAACCAATTGTTTTATTGCCGATTTCCGAGTGAATCCGATAGGCAAAATCTATTGGAACCGAACCTGAAGGAAGCTCAATCACATCTCCTTTAGGCGTAAATACAAAAACCATATCAGAGAACAGATCAATTTTCAGGGATTCCATGAATTCCTCTGCATTCACCGTATCATCCTGAAACTCCAATATTTCACGGAACCATGTCAGCTTGTCTTCAATTGAGGGGGCTCCTTCATTGACCTTTTTTCCTTCTTTATAAGCCCAGTGAGCGGCAATCCCGAACTCAGCGATTCGGTGCATATCAAATGTACGAATCTGCACCTCAAGCGGGTCTCCCTTTGGACCTATGACAGTCGTATGAAGAGATTGATACATGTTTTGCTTCGGCATAGCAATATAATCCTTAAAACGCCCTGGCATTGGCTTCCAGCACGTATGAATGATTCCTAGCACTGCGTAGCAATCTTTAATACTATTAACAACAATTCTTACTGCAAGCAAATCATATATTTCACTAAATTGCTTATTTTGCAAAGCCATTTTCCGATAAATGCTGTAAATATGCTTCGGGCGGCCTGAAATCTCGGACTTAATCGATACATCTTCCATCCTCGTCCGCATCACATCGATGACATCTTCAAGATATTGCTCCCGTTCAGCCCTCTTCTTTTTCATAAGGTTGACAATCCGATAGTATTGCTGCGGATTTAAATATCTTAAAGCAGTATCTTCAAGCTCCCATTTGATTTTTGAAATTCCTAGTCGATGGGCAAGAGGTGCGAATATTTCAAGTGTTTCATTTGAAATTCTGCGCTGTTTTTCAGCAGGGAGATGCTTCAATGTACGCATATTGTGAAGTCTATCAGCTAGTTTTATCAGTATGACTCGAATATCCTGTGCCATTGCTACGAACATTTTCCGATGGTTTTCGGCTTGTTGTTCTTCCTTCGATTTGTATTTAATCTTTCCTAGCTTCGTAACGCCATCTACGAGCATCGCCACTTCCTCATTAAAGGCTTCTTTAATATCTGCAAGTGTGACATCAGTATCCTCTACAACATCATGAAGAAAACCGGCTGCAACTGTGGAAGGATCCATCTCCAAATCAGCTAATATTCCCGCAACTTGAATGGGGTGGATGATATAAGGCTCACCCGATTTTCGATATTGTTCACGATGTGCATGCCTTGCAAAATCATATGCCTTCTTCACTAGTGCCGCATGCTCATCATTTAAATATACTTTTGTCCTGTCGATGACTTGTTCAGCGGTCAGAACATGATCGTTCGCCATGGGATCACCTTTATCTAATAGTAGTTTTATCTAAATTTCCGTTTACATTTATTTTAAAAAATTATGATTGTTACTATTATCGAAAAAAAAAACGAAGATGTAAAGGGTTAGGAGGTTATTTTTAAAGGAAAAACAAAAATTCTGTCGAATTTTGTATGTTTGCTATATAAATTCTTTTATTTGATTAAATCAAAATATAAAAAGAGCGCTCTTTTTAGCGCTCTCATGAAAATTAAAATTCCATTAAAGTAAGTATATCATATTTTTCAAGCTTATCGCGACCTTTTAAATACGATAATTCAATCAAGAAGGCAATTCCAGCTACGATTCCGCCTAGTTCTTCAACTAATTGAATCGTTGCTTCAATCGTTCCCCCTGTTGCCAGCAAATCATCAGTAATTAAGACACGCTGTCCAGGTTTGATTGCATCTTTATGGATCGTAAGAACAGCTTTCCCATATTCAAGACCGTAATCAACCTTAATTGTTTCACGGGGAAGCTTGCCTTCCTTTCTTACAGGGGCAAAACCTACTCCAAGTGAATAAGCAACCGGACAACCGATAATAAAGCCTCTTGCTTCAGGACCAACTACAAGGTCAATATGTTTTTCTCGTGCATATTCCACGATTTTGTCTGTTGCATAGCGATATGCATCGCCATTATCCATTAATGTCGTTATATCCTTGAATTGAATACCTGGTTTTGGCCAGTCTTGGACAATTGTAATATATTGTTTTAAGTCCATTCTTTCATTTCCTCCTCATATTTCACAGAACCTTGGATCACTTCGTCAAACCATCTTTTTAATTGCTGATAGGAAGAATACACCATATCCCTTTCAAGTGTATACTGTGCCAGCACCTTCTGGTATGTTAATGAATCAGTTAAATCACGTTTTTGTGTAGCTTTATTAACTGAAATGAATCCATTTTCTATTTTAACAAAATCGAGTTCAAAAAACACCTTTGACATGAAGTCAATTGTTTGTCTGCTCCAGCCCTTAAATTTAGCAATGTCATCTCCATATTTTCTAAGATCAAAAGGTCCTTTCTTTACTAATAAGGCATAGAACCATTTGAAATGATCTCTAGTTGGAATCGTACTAAAATACGCATCCTTTTCATTATAAAAATGCGCATACACTCTAGCTGGCTTTTTTCCGGCAAATACTGCAGCCAATATTTCCTTAGAGTCAGGAAGATCGATCAAAATCACATTTTCTTTCTCTATGAATAGTGCAGAGGCTTCCTCCTCTGAACTTACCGTTATTAAATGATCGTTTGTATATCTTTGAAATTTACTCATATTCTCTTGATTAAATACAATCCATTTCGAACGATCCTTCGGGATGAGCTCGACTAAACTTTCAAGGCGCTTTACTCCCCTAACATCAAATAGCTGCCATGCATCAATAGCTATATCTTGGAGAAACATTTGCGGTTTGCGAATATTATTCCATTCATTAATCGATAATTCCCCGATAACCGAAATTTGCGAACTTGGAGAAATATGTTCGAATAATGAACCAAGTCCAAAACCGACTCCATCTAATGTGTGACCATCATTTTCAATCGTCATTTTCAAATGATTCTGATCCGAACCAATCTTACGCATTGCAGATATATTGGCATTTTTAATCATTATTTTTGGTTTTGGGTTATCCATTCCATATGGAGAGAGCATTTGCAGTTCTTCTAAAGAAGACAAATGAATATCATGTAATGCGATTTCCCCATCCAGTTGGGTTACAGGAATAAAATCCTCCTCTGATAACTGATCTTTTGCAGCAGTATTGAGTCTGCTCCGAAGCTCATTCACATCATCAAGTTTCAATGTCATCCCTGCTGCCATCGGATGTCCGCCAAAATGAGGCAAAATCTCTCTGCAATCTGACAGATTTTTAAAAAGGTCAAAACCTGCTATACTCCTAGCAGATCCTTTAGCAAGACCCTTTTCTACATCATAGCTTAGTACAATGGCAGGCCGATAGAATTTATCTACGAGCTTTGAAGCGACAATTCCAATTACCCCAGCATTCCAGCCTTCTTTTCCAATGACAAGAACAGCATTATCAGTCACTGGATATTTTTCTTCAACTTCACGAATGGCCTGCTCTGTAATTTCATTGACTAAAGACTTTCGATCCTTATTTAATTGCTCAATTTCTTCTGCAATTACTTCAGCTTCAAGACTATCTTCCGTTAACAGCAAATCAACTGCAGGGTCAGCACTTTCCAATCTTCCTGCCGCATTCAAGCGAGGAGCAATTAGAAAACCAATTGTTTCTTCATTTATTGAATCGGGTTCTACTTTATTTAATTTTAATAATGCTTTTAAACCGACATTTGAAGTCAATTGAAGCTTTTTAATCCCTTTTTTAACAATTAAGCGATTTTCTCCTTTTAGAGATACAAGATCTGCAATTGTTCCGATTGCAGCAATTTCAAGCAAATGTTCAGGCACCCTGCCTAACAGAGCATGGGCTAATTTAAATGCTACACCTACACCAGCTAAATCACGGAAAGGATATTCGCTATTTTCAAGTTTCGGGTGAATGATTGCCAATGCTTCAGGCAACTCAGGACCTGGTTCATGATGGTCAGTAATAATAAGATCAAGCCCAAGCTCTTTGGCGGCCTTCGCCTCATTTACAGCAGCTATGCCTGTATCAACGGTAATAATCAGTTTAATACCTGCTTCTGCTGCATGCTGAAAAGCTGGTATATTTGGTCCATACCCTTCTGTAAAGCGGTTTGGTATGTAAAATTCTACATTCGCACCAAGCTCTTGAAGAGTCTTCATCATCACAGTCGTACTTGTTACACCATCTGCGTCATAATCACCGAATATTAATATAGCTTCCTGATTCTCGATTGCCTCTTTTATTCTTGATACCGCAGCATTCATATCTGTTAATAAAAAAGGATCGTGAAATTCATGCTTTTGATCAAATAAAAAATGCCGTGCTAATTCCGGAGTTTCTAATCCACGATTAACAAGGAGCGAAGCCACGAGAGGCGTTATATTTAATTCTTGTACAAGCAGATTTTCCTTTTCTTCATCTGAATTCCGAACAATCCATCGTGTTTTTGAATGTAACATCTGTTCACCCCTCAACTGTTTAATTATACAGGAGGCACCCTATTGATTCAATGAGAGAAAAAGGTACCAAATCATTTATTTTTAGGCAATGTTTAACATTGCTGTTGATTTTCGCTGCAGGCACTCGTTTTCCGCGGGGGGGCTGTGAGCCTCCTCTACAAACAACGAAGATGAAAATTAACAAACATTCATCTTAAATAAAGTCATAAAAATAATAAAAACAGCGTGAAGCACGCCGTTTCAAAGCTAGATGATAAAAAGATCTTTACTCTACCTCAATGCTCCCCATCATTATATGGGTTAATATGAACAAAGACATTTTGGACATTGTCCATTTCTAGTAACCTTTTCTTTACCTTTTTTCCAACTCGATGACCTTCTTCTACGGTCATATATGGATCTACTGATATTTTTAAATCAATGATCACATAATGGCCATGCTCTCTTGCATGTAATTCATCAATTTGCTTCACTTCTTCAAATTCTTCAACGGCACGCCGCAATTCAACCGTATCTTCTTCATGTAGAACATGGTCAAGTGTATTATGTATCGATTCTTTCCCAAGTGACCAGGCCATTTTAAGAACCATCAATGATACGATAATTCCTGCGACTGGATCTGCATACTCAAGCCATTCAATTCCAAGCTTGCCTCCAATAATGGCACTGCCAATCCCTGCTAAAGCAGCAATGGATGAATAGACATCCGAACGGTGCTCATAAGCATTCACAATTAATGCATCGCTATTTAATTCACGGCCTAATTTATACTTATAGCGGAATAAGATTTCTTTTACAATTATTGATAGGATCACTGCAGCGATCGCAATTGTTTTAGGTGGCTCAATCGGCTGAAAAAATGCTTCAAAGGATGACTTTCCAATTTCAATTCCTACTAATAATAAAAGAACGGCAACAATAATGGCAGCAATGGACTCTGCTTTTCCATGGCCATATGGGTGATCTTCATCAGGTGGTTGTTTCGCAGCCTTCAAACCTAAATAAACGGCAAAAGATCCAGCTACGTCTGAAGCAGAGTGAACCGCATCTGCTACTAATGCACGGCTTCCAGCATAAACCCCAATTCCCCATTTAACGATAGCAAGAACAATATTTATAATGATCCCAAGCATAGCAGCAAATTCGGCTTTCTTAAAACGATCTTGATTACTCACTAGAAACTTCCTTCCTCCCATAATCTTACTATTAGTTTAACCCATTTGCCGCAATAATACCGTTAGAGAAAGTAAAAACCTCAGGAGATTCCTGAGGTTTCGTTCTATTAATACCAACGCTTATTTATACTTGAGGTTCATCGCTTGTTTTCCGCTTTTCTTTAACCGTTTTTATTACACCTTTTTGCTTTAGTTCCTTCACTTTCCAGTCATACCACCATTGTGCAGCTAGGAATATGGAAGAATACACTCCTATCACCGTACCGACAAGTAAGGCAATAGAGAAGTTTCGAATGGACTCACTACCAAAGATGAGTAATCCCAGAATAGCGATAATAACCGTTAAAACAGTGTTGATTGACCTCGTCATCACTTGGCGTAATGCCCTATTTACTACATCAGCAATATCTTCTTTTGTCTTTAAACGCTTTTTCTTTTGCATATTTTCACGCATTCTATCAAACGTTACAATCGTATCATTAATGGAATATCCAATAACCGTCAAGATCGCAGCGATAAAAGTAATATCAACCTCTAATCTCGTGATACTAAAGAAAACAACAATTAAGAATGCATCATGTAACAATGCTACTACAGCTGGTACTGCCATTTTCATTTCAAAACGGATCGATACATAAATAATGATTCCAATTGCGGCAATGATTAATGACTTTATGCCATTTTTCGCTAGCTCTTTTCCAACTGTCGGTGAAACCGTACTAACTGTTGGGTCCGCTCCATATGTTTTATGGAATTCCGTTTTTAAGGTTGCGATCTCTTCCTTCGTTAAAACACCTTTTAACCTTGCAACCCCAATATTTTTTTCGTCTCCAGAAATAACAATATTGTCAGTATCGATATCAAGCTTCAATAATTCTGATTTCACTTCTTCCTTCGTCAAGGCATGCGTTGATTGAATATCAATTCGCGTCCCGCTCGAGAAGTCAATTCCTAGATTTAAACCGAAGACAGACACTAAAATAATCCCTAAAGCCATTAAAGCACCAGAAATAATATAATATATTTTCCGGGTATGCACAAAATCGATTTTATCATATATGGTCGGTAAATCATGTGTATCTACATTCTCAGAAATATTTCTAATTTCGCTTTTTTTCACACCAAACCAACTAGGTTTTTTATTAAATAGATTACTGTTTACCCATAGACCAAGCAATAGCCTTGAACCATAAACAGCTGTTAAAAAGCTGACAAGAATACTAATGATTAGCATTGTTGCAAAGCCCTTTATCGAGCTTGTACCATATACAAATAAGACACCTGCTGCAAGAAGAGTTGTAATATTGGCA
This sequence comes from Cytobacillus solani, assembly GCF_006704205.1. Classification (NCBI taxonomy): domain Bacteria; kingdom Bacillati; phylum Bacillota; class Bacilli; order Caryophanales; family Bacillaceae; genus Cytobacillus; species Cytobacillus solani. Next base: position 3,276,641 of record NZ_CP041305.1, on the reverse strand, counting down.
TCAAAAATAGATGCAAATGAGTTTTGATTTCCCGCTTTGAAGGCTGACTTAACTGTTCTTCCAACCTTCATTTCTTCTTTTATTCTTTCATAGGTGATAATATTAGCATCAACAGCCATCCCCACCCCAAGCACAAGTGCTGCAATAGCAGGCAGAGTTAATACGGCATTCATCCAATCAAATATGAGAAGAATGAGGAAAATATAAATAGATAACGTAATCGTTGCAATTAAACCAGGGAATCGGTAGAAGAAAAGCATAAATAGATAAATGATTGCAATTCCAACAATTCCTCCAAGAACTGTTTTTTGCAATGCTTGCTCTCCAAACTGAGCTCCTACTGATGTTGAATAGACTTCATCTAATTTTACTGGTAGTGAACCTGCATTTAAAAGGTCAGCTAAAGTATTTGCCTCTTCCATAGTAAAACTGCCGGTAATCGAAACAGTGTCCTGGTTAAACACCTGACTTACCTGTGGAGCAGATAAATAAGCCGGATTTTCTTTAGCTGCCTCCGCTTTAAAGGAGTCCCCTTCTTCAAAATCTAGCCAAATAACAAGTAAATTATTTGGTGCGCCCATATTAACAATTTTTTGCGTTACATCTTTAAATTTACTTGCACTAGTCAGCTTAAGTGAAACACTCGGATTACCATTTTCATCGAAGGTTTGTTTCGCTCCGCCTTCTGCAAGATCCGAACCATCCATTAATTTCACATCGTTAACATCTCTGAAGGATAGATTAGCTTGTGTTGATAACATTTCACGGGCTTTATTTTGATCCGTGACGCCAGCTAGCTGTACGCGAATTCTATCTTCCCCTTCAATTTGAATACTAGGCTCACTGACACCTAGAACATTAATCCGCTTATCAAGTGCTTTGGCTGTACTGGCTAAGGCAGCTTTGTCAACCTTTTTACCGTCTAAGGTAGTTACTTTATATAGGACCTCAAAGCCCCCTTGTAGATCCAGCCCAAGTTTAATGTTTTTTGTAATGCCATTTGTTGTTGTTCCTATCAAACTTCCTATTAATAAAACAATCAGGAAGAAGGCAACAATGCGACCGCGCTTTACCATTATGTAATTGTCCTCCTTAAATACAAGCCTACAACGGCTCCTTAGCGTAAACCGGCAATGCCATCTGTATTGAACGCTATGACAGCATCCAACATTAAAATAGATAAGTCGGCCGGTAATATCAATATTTTCATTATGAAACAGTTTATAAAAGCTGTCAATTTTCGCAGAAGTCTAATGTCAGATGTATTTGTTAGATATTTGTAAGATGTAAATTTCCTATTTCAATAACTCTCGAAGTTCATCTTCATTATCAAATGCAAACTCTGCTTCTTTAAAAGCTTCGATTGTTGCAAAATTAAAGTAATCCCCTACTTTTACAGAGAGGATATCGTCAACAATCTCAGCAATTCGTTTGTCCTGGGCAGTCTTCCGCCATTTCTTCGTTGTTAAAAAATCCCAAAGCTCCTGTTCCTTCACATGACCGTACCCTAATAAAAAAAACTCATCTAATTTACTTTTGATTGCCGGCTGAACTTGATAACGAAAAGAATCATATTTATGGCTCGCCTTCACATTAGAACCCCCTTTGATTAACTGTTAACGAAAATATTTCATTTCCCAATCCACTCACAATGAATAATTACATTGAAAAAATAATGATTGCTTGTCATGCTTTGTCCTTGTTCTTGCATATAGTTAATTGTATATGATAACACCTATTTTGAGAAGGCAGGGAAAGCAATGTCTAAGTTTTTAAAAGGTACAATGATCCTACTGGCAGCCGGACTTGTCACAAGGGTGCTTGGATTTATAAACAGAATAGTTATTGCACGATTTACCGGAGAGGAAGGCGTCGGGCTTTATATGATGGCCTTTCCAACATTAATTCTTGTTGTTACGATTACACAGCTTGGGCTGCCTGTTGCCATCTCAAAAAATGTAGCAGAAGCCGAAGCGCAAGGGGACGCAGCAAAGGTTAAGAAAATATTGGTCGTTTCACTAGCCATCACGATTACACTTTCAGCTATTTTTACACCCGCATTAATCTTGCTCGCGCCAATCCTTTCTGAAACATTATTCACGGATCCGCGTATAAAACTTCCGCTGCTTGTTATTGCACCGATCGTACCTATAATTGCGATTTCGTCTGTCATTCGGGGCTATTTTCAAGGCAGACAAAATATGAAACCAGCAGCTATTTCTCAAATGCTTGAGCAAATCGTGAGAATCACTTTAATTGCCGCCTTAACGAAAGCATTTCTTCCATACGGGATCGAATATGCTGCTGCAGGTGCTATGTTTGCTTCTGTTTTAGGAGAATTAGCATCACTAGTCTATCTGTTAGCAACCTTTAAGCTTAAAAAGAAATTCCGGGTAAGGAAACAATTTTTCAAATATGTTAAAACAGGAAAAAATACATTTAATGAACTTATGAGTATTGCCTTACCGACAACAGGCAGCCGAATGATTGGTTCCTTAGCCTGGTTCTTTGAACCAATCGTCGTATCCTATAGTTTAGCTATTGCAGGCGTAGCAGCAATTGAAGCTACAAAACAATATGGGGCGCTTACTGGTTTTGCCATGCCATTATTAATGCTGCCTTCCTTTGTAACCCTTTCTCTTTCAACCGCTCTCGTTCCCGCTATAAGTGAAGCAAACACAAATAATAATGATCGATTAATTGAGTATCGATTGCGGCAGGCACTACGTTTCTGTCTATTATCTGGTGGACTAGCCGTGGTCATTATATATGTTCTATCTGATGAACTAATGAAAGTCATGTATAACTCATCAAGTGGCACGCAGTTTATTAAGTTAATGGCACCATTCTTTTTATTCCATTATTTCCAAGGACCACTTCAGGCAGCACTTCAAGCCTTGAACCTTGCAAGAGCAGCGATGATTAATAGCTTGATTGGAGCCGTTGTAAAAACAGCGGTCATTTATTTATTAGCACGTCAAGCTGAGTTTGGAATTACTGGTGTTGCAATGGGTATACTCGTTGGTTTTGTCCTTGTCACATTACTGCACTTCGCAACTATATTGAAGAAAATTTCTTTTACTTTTTATGTTCGTGATTATATAAAAACATTTCTCGTTATGGGATTATCAGGATATATTGGTTATTTCGTTCTTAAAAACTTAACTGGCCAGATGCATCTCATCATCCAGGTGTTACTTATTGCTATTCTTATAACAGTTAGTTATTCCATTCTTTCTTTACTGCTGGGTTTAGTAAAACAGGATGAATTAAAACGGATTCCTTGGATTGGAGAGCACCTATCAAAGTTTGCTTTTAAATAGCGTGGATAGTTGAGACACCATTTACCTAGATTGGGTGTCTCTTATTTTTTTTCATTTTTTAAATCAATATAGAAATGGCCATTTTCATAGCTGCAAAAAGAGATTTTGTTCATATCGTTATACCCTCTTTTTTTTAGCTGCTGCCGAAGCCAAAAATTCGTTTCATTTATAACTCCTAGATTTTCTTCTTGAACAATCCCATCAAGAATAAGTGGAATCGTCATATTCCCCTTCTTCTTTTTTTCCTTTTTCAATACAGATAATTCCCCAGTTGTTTCAAGGATGGCAAACTCTACGTCTGTAATATTACGAATATCTTTTCCTCTAAGCTGCAACAAGAGATCATCAAAATTATAGCGATGTTTTTTCATCGCCTCTTCATCAATTTTCCCCTTATTAATAATAATTGTTGGCTTTCCATCCACTAGATCACGGATTCGCTTACTTTTTAGTGTAGCAAATGAAAAAATGATTTGGATAAGCATCAATATCAACATAGGCAATATATTTGTAAACAATGGGCTTTCTGGTTTTTCAATCGCCAATACAGCCATCTCTGCAATCATGATCGATACAACAAGATCTACGGTACTTAACTGACCAAGTTCCTTTTTTCCCATCGTTCGAAATATAACCATGATAATGATGTATAAAAAAATGGTCCGTAAAATAATCATGGAATATTCCCCCATACACCATTCCTCCTTTAATGACATTCCTTTTTATTCTGAACAACATAAGAGAAATTATGTTATATACTTTTTCATTTACTCATCTTGTTTTAAGTTTTATATTCTATTTTTTCTTTAAGTGAATATGCTTGTACTAAGGAATCAGGCAGTCTGGAAGGCTGTACTGATTGATCCTTTAACTTAGAAGGGAGAGGAGCAAAATAGAAGATTCAAAAAATGTCGGCGGGGGAATTCTTTTCGGCTTAATTGTAGTTTTTGTTCTTGCCATAATTAGCAGCTTAATCATTTCTCTATTATTAACTTTTACATCTCTTCAGGAGTCTTCCGTACAATTTGTTGTTACAGCCATTTCCTTTGTTTCACTTTTCATTGGGGGATTTATCTCTGGAGGAAAAGGCAAACAAAAAGGATGGATGATTGGAGGATTAACCGGGTTAAGCTATTCCCTCATTATTTTTCTCTTTCAGTATTTAGGCCAGGATAGTTTATTTAATCTGCAGCAGACGATCTATCATGTCTGTTATATCCTTACAGCGATGATGGGCGGAATTTTAGGTGTGAATATGTCTAATAATAAATCAAGAGCAGCATAAGAAAAGCGCAAGCGCCTTGATCATCGCCGTACAAACTGGAGGGGCTTCGCAATCTAGCTGCGGCTTCTAGCCCCTCGAGGTCATAAGCTGTACTACTCTGTGGCAAACTACGCCACGCCACGGTCCTTCTTATGATTGTCGGGGCTGGACAGTCGCCTCGCATTTTAATGACTGAGATAAAGGAAACACGGTAAGCGTGAGCGAACAGATGTTGACTTATCGTAGGGAGGAGACCTGAAGTTTGATAGGCGATAGGCGCTGGAGCTAGACAACACTCTGATATAACGTTATTATCCTACCTTATAAAAAAAGAAACGGAATCCAAAAGGATTCCGCTTCTTTCACTATTAAGATTTAGCAAGCATATCTCCGCCAGCAGCTACTTCTGTTACTTCGCGAATTGCTGCGCGATCGTATGTAAGACGGCTTCCATCTCCACACTTGATGACAACTTTCCCCTCATCGATTGCATCGACAAAGCCGTGAAGTCCTCCAATTGTTACGATTTTATCTCCCTTTTTCAAATCGTTCTGCATTTGCTGAACTGCCTTTTGGCGCTTCTGCTGCGGACGAATTAACAAAAAGTAAAATAAAACAAACATTAACAATAGTGGTCCTAATGTACTAATCATTTCCATATCATTTTCACCCCTTTCACCAAGTAACGAATGTTCAAAAGATCGTGGGTTTGTCCCATTATCGAACATCCATATGTTTTAGAAGTTTTTCGCATTTGGTTTATTAAACCCATATCTTTCGAAAAATTCTTCTCTAAAGTCCCCCAGACGATCCTCTCTGATCGCTTGTCTGACCTGTTCCATTAATTTTAACAGAAAATAGAGATTATGATAAGTTGTAAGTCTTATTCCGAATGTCTCATCACAGCGAATTAAATGGCGGATATACGCCCGGCTATAATTACGGCAAGTATAGCAGTCACAATGTTCATCAATCGGACCAAAATCTCTTGCAAACTTCGCATTTTTAACGACTAAGCGGCCTTCACTTGTCATCAATGTTCCATTACGGGCAATCCTCGTCGGAAGCACACAATCGAACATATCAATTCCGCGTATTGCTCCATCGATTAAGGAGTCTGGTGATCCTACGCCCATTAGGTATCTTGGTTTATTAGCAGGTAGCAATGGCGTTGTAAATTCAAGCACTCTATTCATAATATCCTTTGGCTCACCTACTGATAATCCTCCCACAGCATACCCTGGAAAATCAAGCGAAACTAAATCTTTCGCACTTTGTTTTCTTAATTCTTCATACTCACCGCCTTGAACAATCCCGAATAGGCCTTGATCTTTTGGACGTTTGTGTGCTTGTAAACAGCGCTCCGCCCAGCGTGAAGTTCGTTCAACTGATTTCTGCATATATTCATAGGTTGCCGGATACGGTGGACATTCATCAAATGCCATCATAATATCTGAGCCAAGCGAGTTTTGAATTTCCATTGCTTTCTCTGGTGACAAAAATAGCTTGTCTCCATTTAAATGATTGCGGAAATGGACACCTTCTTCCTCAATCTTACGGAATTCACTTAAACTAAACACTTGAAACCCGCCGGAATCAGTTAATATCGCACGATCCCAATTCATAAATTTATGCAGGCCGCCTGCTTCCTCTACAATCTCCTGTCCAGGACGAAGCCATAGATGATAGGTATTACTTAAAATAATCCCTGCACCCATCTCCACAAGCTCTTCAGGAGACATGGTCTTCACAGTGGCAAGCGTTCCAACCGGCATAAATACCGGGGTTTCAAAAGACCCATGTGGCGTATGGACACGGCCAAGTCTTGCACCTGTTTGTTTACATGTTTTAATTAATTCATAACGAATAGCTGTCAATTGATTTGTTCTCCTTCCAACTCGTCTGTTTCAGCTTAAATAATTAGCATTGCATCGCCAAAGCTAAAGAATCTGTATTTCTCTTCAACTGCTTCACGATAGGCATTCAAAACATTTTCTCTGCCCGCTAATGCACTGACAAGCATAATAAGCGTTGATTTCGGCAAATGGAAATTAGTGATCATCCCATCGATAGCCTTGAATTCATAGCCTGGATAAATAAAAATATCTGTCCAGCCGCTTGCCTCTTCAAAACGGCCATTATTGGCTGAAGCAATGGTTTCAAGCGTTCTTGTTGAAGTCGTTCCAACAGATATAATCCTTCCGCCATCCTCTCGCACTTCGTTCAATAGCCTAGCTGTGCCCTCAGTCATTTGATAGAATTCAGAATGCATTTCATGCTCATTTAAATCCTCGACATTCACAGGACGAAATGTTCCAAGTCCAACATGAAGCGTAATAAAGGCAATATGGACACCTAATTCTTTAATTTCTTCAAGCAATTGTTCTGTAAAATGAAGACCGGCAGTCGGAGCAGCTGCTGAGCCGCGTTCTCGGGCAAAAACAGTTTGATAACGATCTTGATCATCCAGCTGTTCTTTAATGTATGGCGGCAGCGGCATTTCCCCTAATTGCTCGAGAACCTCATAAAAAATCCCGTCGTATTGAAATTCAAGCACTCTTCCGCCATGCTCAGAGGTCTGTGTACACACAGCACTTAATTTCCCATCACCAAATACAATTCGTGTGCCTTCTTTTACACGTTTAGCTGGTTTAATGAGTGTCTCCCACGAATCGCCTTCCAGCTGTTTTAATAGAAGAACTTCTATTTTAGCACCAGTTCCTTCTTTTTCCCCAAAAAGCCGAGCGGGAAGAACCCTTGTATCATTTAAAACAAGACAGTCTCCTGCTTTCAAATGTTCTTTAATCTGTTTAAAAACAGTATGCCGGGTCGTTCCTTTCTCCTTATCCAAAACCATTAATCTGCTGCTCGTTCTCTCAATGAGAGGAGTCTGGGCAATTAATTCTTCTGGTAAATGGAAATCAAATAAATCTACTTTCATGATGCACCAACTTTATTATTATTCTGTTTTCGGTACCTCCATCTGAAAATGACGGTACACTAAATCTGTAACAATCCTGCCCCTTGGCGTACGCTGAAGAAAACCAATCTGCAATAAATATGGTTCGTAAACATCTTCAATTGTATGTGCCTCTTCACCAATTGTAGCTGAAATGGTTTCTAGGCCTACTGGTCCGCCGCGGAACTTTTCAATAATCCCTCTTAATAATTTATGGTCAATATGATCCAGCCCTAAACGGTCTACTTGCAAAAGCTCTAATGCTTCTTTCGCAAGCTGTTCGTCAACGATCCCATTTCCTCTTACTTGTGCAAAGTCTCTTACTCTTCTTAAAAGCCGGTTCGCAATTCTTGGGGTTCCCCTAGACCTTCTTGCTATTTCCACCGCAGCAAGATTATCTATCTCCGTATCTAATACCTCTGCCGTTCTAATAACAATATCTGTTAACTGTGTCTCATTATAATATTCCAGCCTGCTAAGCACACCGAACCGATCTCTTAGTGGTGCCGATAAAGAACCTGCTCTTGTTGTCGCTCCTACTAATGTAAATGGAGGGAGGTCAAGCCGTACAGACCTGGCACTTGGACCTTTTCCAATGACAATATCTAGGCAAAAGTCTTCCATTGCAGGATATAGAACTTCTTCAATTGTTCGAGGAAGCCGGTGAATTTCATCAATAAACAGGACATCCCCTGGCTCCAATGCAGTAAGAATAGCTGCTAAATCACCCGGTCTTTCAATGGCGGGCCCAGCAGTCGTTCGAATGTTTACGCCCATTTCATTTGCAATAATTGCAGCAAGAGTCGTTTTTCCGAGACCTGGTGGACCGTAAAGCAATACGTGGTCAAGTGTTTCCTGACGAAGTTTAGCAGCTTGAATGAAAATTTCCAAGTTTTCCTTCACTTTATCCTGACCAATATACTGCTTTAAGTTCTGCGGCCGTAAGTTCTGCTCAAAGGATAGTTCCTGAATATCTGCTTCGCCAGAAATAATCCGATCTTCCATTTGTTTATCACGCCTTTTATTCAAACAATTTATATTATTTTAATAGTCGCTGCAGCGCCTTTTTTATGTATTGGTCTGTTGTAAGCTGTTCCTTTTTTAGCTCAGGTGAAATCTTTTTAATTTCCTTTTCCGAATAACCGAGCGCTTGCAATGCGAGCATTGCTTCTTCAAACTCTGATGAATGAACATTTTGCATAGGCTGTATTTTATCAACAGAGAATAAGTCCGGAAAGAAATCTGGTACAATGTTTTGCAGCTTTCCTTTTAAATCTAGAATAATTTGTCTTGCTGTTTTCTTTCCTACTCCTGGGAATTTGACAAGGAATGCTTCATCTTCATTCTCAATCGCTTGAACGACCTGCTCAGGTTCTCCAGACGCAAGAATGGCTAATGCTCCCTTTGGGCCGATTCCTGTTACATCTAATAGCTTTATAAACAATGTTTTTTCCTCGCGAGAGTGAAAGCCGTATAGTGCCATGAAATCTTGCCTAACATGATGGTATGTAAATACCTTTACTTCCTGTCCATAATCTTGTTTAAAACTAAACGGATTCGGTGTAGAAATTTGAAAGCCTACCCCATTATTTTCAATCACGACAAATTCCGGTCCGATATATTCGACCCGACCTTTAATGAATTCAAACAACATACTCGCTCCTTGAGTTTTTCTGTACCTCATTGTACCATACTTTAAATTGCGTTCGTAGAAAAAAAGGTTGCAAAAGGAGACTAAGAATTATTATAATTGAAAATGTTTCCAAATATCATCGGGGGTCATACTAATGAAAAAACTATTAGCTTTATTCACAATTTTCTCTCTCTTTTTTACAGTTGCAGGCTGTTCATCATCAACGGAAGAGCCAGCTGAAAAAACATCAGAGAAAAAGACTGCTGAGCTTACAGAATCTGTTAAATCAAAAATATATAATTCCGTAAGAGTCGCAGAATTGAAAGTAAATGAAGTATTCCATAAAGAAGTTGCTGCTGACGAAACGACACCTGTCATTAATGCTAATTTTGCAGATGAAGAGAAGTCAGTTGAATTCCTATCCAAATACTATAGCAAGGAATTAGCAAAGGACATTTATTCACACTATGCTTCAGAGGAAAAAACAGCTGAAGGACAAATGATTATCAATGCTGAACCCTATTTCACCCCATCCTTCCTTGAAATAAATCAAGAAGATGTAACGATTGAAGGTGACGAAAATAAGGCAACACTCAAAACCACTGAAAATGTTACTTACCAAATGGAATTAAAGGATGGACAATACGTAATTACTAATATTGAAAAATAAAAAATCAAAAGCTCCGCAACCTATTCTTTCTAGTTGCTGGAGCTTTTGATTTTATTTTGCTTGTTTATTATAGATAACGGGCTGTAAGACCCTAGCTGATTGAAGTTCCATTTTATCTCCTTTTGAATAAGTTTTAAACGTTTCAAGCACTTCAACAAAGTTTTCTTTCGTCTTTATTGGAATCCCCTTTTTCAATTCCTCACATGTCTTGCTTTCAAGTTTTCCTAAATCAATTTGAAAAAAGGATTGAATAATATTTGTCTTTTGAGGTCTGCCGTTAAAAATGGTCAGCACCCCTTCTTCTGTGATGCCAAAATATCCATTTGCTTTCAACAAAGGCGAAATATCATCCATCTGCATTCGAAATACAATTTTTCTATTATCCATGTGAATAAGCTGCCATCCGCTATATTTAGCCCAAAAGTCTTCCATATTCACAATCGTTTCTTTTACTGATTCTTGACTAATCTCTCCATCTACATATACTCTTTCCAGTACGACATTCCTTTGGATCGGATTCGTTACCTCATTATTTGCGTATACTATATTTTCTGCGTGCATTTTATATAAAAGACTATTCTGAAAAAAAATAAATAAAAAGCCAGATAAACAAAGGAGGCCAGAAGCCCACCAATTGGTTCTCATGTTTGGTCACCTCTTAAATAAATGGGACATCTAAGTTTAATATCAGTATCTAGTGTGACCATTTTTTTCAAGCTTATCCGGATAAATTATTAAAGTTTTTAATCGAACAGAAAAAGACAGGACATTAATGCCCTGCCTCTTTTCACTTACACTTAATCAGTCATGTTTCGGAACAGATTTTTGACATCTAAATAAAGCTGGTCTCTTGGACCTCCATCCCGTAAATCATTATCAATCACTTTCAAGCGGTTGAATGTACTTTCATCTGTAACAACCTTACTTGTTTTTCCATTTAAATAAGGCTGAACGGCCTGTTTAATGTCTGCTATTGTTGCTTTTTTTCGTGCAGCATCATTAATGTCCGCTGCTATGATGACGTAATTCCCATTTACGACTGATTGAACATCATTTACATTGGTAACAGCTGCTGCAGCTTGGTTTATCCTTTCAACCATAGCCCCATTATAGGCCTCATAATAGGAGTTGCTTGCTCTTTTATCATAGCCCAAATGACCATGGAAATTGGCATCATCACGCCTAAAAAGGTAGGGTTCCCCATTATCACTTACCCTTTGGGGTGCAGGTTCATTTGCATTCCTGTTTTGGAGATTGTTTCTTCCATTTTGGCCTTCCCCACCAAGTGTATGGTCCATCATCTCAGTTAGTGCTCCATCATTATCGGCCCCATCAAGAAATTGAACATTTCCACCCTTATTCTGATGGTTTTCATTTGAATAATAGCCAATTGGCTGAGCACCATCCTTATAACGCTGCTGACCAGCAGATTCATCATTTGCACCGCAGCCTGTTAACCCTAATGACATCAATACTGTAAACGGAAGTACAAGTAATTTCTTTTCCAAGCGAAAACCCTCCTTCGCTAATCAACCAATGAGCATTATGCTCATCAGTAGGTTGCCAAAAAAGGAAGGGATTCATTCTTTAAATGATTACCAGCACCGCCAATTTACAATACAAGAAACCGTTTCAATTCTTTTATAAAGTTTTGTCTTTTGTGAAATTGTCCAACAGTCATTTCTACTAAATGCTGGATTTTTATTGGCTGTAAGTAGGTTTGTTCACGAATCGCCCGATTCCACTCCCTGAAGATATCCGTAGGAAATGCAAGGGCGTATATAAATCCTTTTTCATTCAAATAAGCTGCGATTTCCTTATAATTTGCTAAATCTCGGAATGACCATTGGAGAAATGGAAGAATGCGATTAGCATATTGCAGGTAGTCAGAACGAGGGGTGCCTATACTTATTAAATCAAAGTCAATTAAATAAATATCTTTATTCTTCGCTCGTAAAAAATTATGATGAGCTACATCTCCGTGCAGAATAACCTTCTTACCGTTTTCAAATACACCTGATTCTTTTTCTATTCCTTTTAATGACCAATCCGCCCAAATAAGCATTTCATTAATTATTTCTTTCTGGACAAAATAGCGGATAACCGGGAGATTTTTCAAAAATGAAACGGTTCTTTCCTGCCATTTTTCAACCTGGTTAAAGCTTGAAATACTCCCTGTATATTGTTCAACTAATTTTTCATTCCTATCATGAAAATGTGAGAGAAGCTTTAAGCCTTTTAAACGATCTTGCTGCTTGTAAAAGGTAAATTCGGTTTTAGATGTCTCGATCCATTCAATGCATCCATAGTACGTTTGTTCAAATAATAGAGGGAGTTCTTTCTCTAATGGGTAAAATGAATAGGTTTTTTGAAATCCCACTTGTTTTAACGCTGTTAAAAAATCCTTCTGTAAATTGAACTGATGATATGAAGAAAAGCCTTTTAGGATAAAATCTAACTCTTCTGCTTTTACTTTATACACTTGCTTCCTTATTTGCGATATTTCCTTAATTGGCACATGGAGTTGTTTCTGTAAATAGGAGAAGAGACGATTTTGATATAAATCGTCTCTTTCACCTTTAAACGTCAAATTCACTGCTCTCATCATAGTTTCGCGGCATTCCAAACGCTTGCCCACCCACTTGCCCCTGCCCATAAGGGTTCATTGGGAATGGCTGTGCGAATCCCATTTGCTGTCCGTATGGCTGTACGCCTGGAACAAAACCTTGACCGAATCCATAAGGAGACATTTGTGGCGCACCTCCTCCACATCCACAATCTGCTTCTTTCACATGTTCAGTCGGCATTAATGGCATTTGACTTTGTGGAGGCATTATTGGCATTTGACTTTGCGCTGGCATTAATGGCATTTGTGCCATATTAGGTGTTTCCTCCATGACCCCTTGCACCTGTGGAGTCATTTGTGGAAATCCAAATGGCATTTGGCCGTATGGTACGGGACCACAAAAGCCAGATCCAGGCATGACTGGAGACACTGGGATTAAATGAGTTGGATACGGCGGACACGGATTTGGCGGGCACGGATAGCCATAATTTGGCTGCATGACCGGAGCTGTGTATGTTGGCTGAAGCGGCAATTGTTGTTGCCCAATGTCCTGGGCACCCATCACAGGTGCAGGATTCTGTGCATGAGATGGCATGGTATATTCCGGATTCATATGCGGCATTTGATGCATCGGCATGAATGGAGAGGATTCCTCATAATGACCTGGACTTTCTACTCCTGCTAAACCATAATTTTGGTGAGGCATTTGAGGCATTTGATGCATTGGCATCGCAGCTCCTTGAACTTGTGGAAAGCCCATTTGCTGAGGATACCCCCCTTGAAAACCAGGTCCAGGCATGACTGGAGAAACAGGATAAAGATGACTTGGATAATATGGATACATCGGCTGTTCGAAACCTCCTTGTTGTGTTTCTGCAAATAGCTCACTTTCAACTGCTTTTGGCTTTGGTGTTTTTTCAGCTATTGGTTTAACGGGTTTAATCGGTTTGGATTCGATTGGTTTTTTTTCTATCGGCTTTACTTCCGGGAGTATATTGACTGGCTTTGGCGGCAATTGCGGTGCCGGCTGCTGAACAGATAGATTAGCCATATTCATCATATAATAATTATTTATATCGATTTCCGGCATAATTGGTTTTGGCATTTTCGGAATAAATGGTTTCTTAGGGACTTCTTTCGGTATCTCAACCTGTGGTGCCGTTACTTTCGGTACTTCTTTTTTAGGCGGTGCAGGTGCGACTGGCACTTCCTTAGGCGCTTCTACAACAGGCATTGTCTTCGGTTTCTCTTTTGCTAAAGGGTGTTCCGCTTTTGGCATTTCTTTTTTAGCACCCATATTAATTTTTGTGTCCGGCATGCCTCCAATAGGAGCTTCCTTCTTCACTGATCCTCCTGCTCCAGGAACTTTTATTTTCATACCGGGCATAATCATATCAGGGTTGCTGAGCTGTGTATTCATCTTTTTCAGCTCTTCAAAATTCACGCCGTACTTTTTGGCGATCTTCCAAAGAGTATCCCCTTTTTGTACGATATGGATCTTCACTCTGATCCCTCCTACTAGTCATAAGTCCATATAGTGTATGACAAAATGGGCAAATTGCTATTACTTTACATAAAAACTTATGCTTTTATTATGAGAAATATGTTTGAGTAACTAGTTACAAAGGTTTTTTTAGAAGAAAAAAACCTCCCATAATGAAGGCGGTTTTAGACATATGCTAGCATTCTTTCTAAATGCTGATTAGGTAAGAATAAAATTCTTTGCTGCTGATTAAATTAATTTACGATCGACTGTTTGAAATATATTCATATCTCTGATCCCCTTGGTGATAAAAATTTGATTTATCAGGCACTCTTACACTTTGTTAAAATCATTCCAAAGCTAATTCAGTTAATTTCAGCCCATAATTATGATAAAATTAGTTATTATTGGGATGTGAGGGAGTTTATATAATGAAGAATCAACGAAAGGTGCTCGGTGAAGAGAGAAGAGAGATGCTGCTCCAGCTTTTGAAGGATAAGGGAGAGCCGATAACAGGCAGTGAGCTTGCATCGATCACAAACGTAAGCAGACAAGTCATTGTCGGCGACATTACCCTTTTAAAAGCAAAGGGTGAACCAATTATAGCCACAAGCCAAGGCTATATGTTTCTAATTCAAAATGGCAGTCAGGCCCCCATAGTAGAGCGTATCATTGCTAGCAACCATACACCTGAAAGAACAGAAGAAGAACTTAATTTACTTGTTGATTATGGGGTCACGGTAAAGGATGTTCGCATTGAACATCCTGTCTATGGAGATTTAACGGCATCTGTTATGGTTTCTAGTCGAAAAGAAGTCAGTCAATTTATGAAAAAAATCAAATCAACGAATGCCTCCTATTTATCTGAGCTTACAGGCGGCATTCATCTTCATACAATTTCAGCAGCAACTAAGGAAAAGCTAGATGAAGCTGAAAAAGCATTAAAGGATGCAAATTTTTTAGTTGAGTAAAGAACAACTTATGGAGCTAGACATAGACAGCCTCATTACAAAGATTATATATAACATTAAATGATATATTTTCTTTCAAATGAAAAAAGAGCACACATTTGTGCTCCTTTTCTGTTTACAGGTAAGTATTCGATTTAGAAGTCTCTAAACCTAGCTGATAATAAGGATAGCTCCCTAAGATCTTTACTTTACAATCAAGCGCCTCTAACTCCGCAACAACTCCTGGAATTAATACATCATCCTGTTTCATATCAATATCAATGATAAAAAAATAATTACCCAAGCCAGTTTTCATCGGCCTGGATTCAATTTTAGAAAGATTCAATCTTCTCCAAGCAAATGCGGATAAAACCTGGTGAAGTGCACCTGCACGATCGGATGGCAATGTGATCATCACCGTTGTTTTGTATCCTTTAAACGCAGAACCATCCTCACATAACGGCATTTCATTTTTTGAAAGAACGATAAAACGAGTATGATTATAATGGATATCATGCACATCTTTCCGAACAATCGAAAGGCCATATTCCTTTGCTGCCAGCTCATTGGCAATCGCTCCAGCTTTCATATCCGGATGTTCCTTAATAAATTGTGCTGCCGCTGCTGTGGAGGTTGTATTCGTATAAGGAACTCCTTTCAATTCTTTATGTAAAAACTTGTGGCATTGTGCAATGGCATGGGAGTGGCTATAAATCCTTTCAGTCTCCTTCCAGCTGTCTTTATTGTCTGGATGCACCATAAAATGCTGGCGAATGGGGGAAGTAAGCTCTGCAATAATCGGTAAATTTACTTCGTGAACTAAATAATCAAGTGTAATATTTACAGACCCTTCAAGTGCATTCTCTAAAGGTACAACTGCTAGTTCAATTTCATCCTCGCTTAATGCATCAAAACAATCTGGAATTGTTGCATATGGAACAGATTCTTCTTTAGGAAACATTTCACGAACGGCAATGTCTGTAAAAGTTGCTTTCGGACCTAAAAAACCTATTTTCACAGTATCTTCTCTCCCCTTAAAAAGCACGATATGTATAATTGATTACTAACACTTTACCACTTTACATGGCATAAGTAAAAATAAAAAAAGGTGATAGGCACAGGTGCACGATTAATCATGCACCTGAACCAAGCACCTCAACTCTTTCAACAAACTCTAATTTTCTTAGCCTAATTAATAATTCTTCAATTTCAATTTGCATTCCTGCTGTATTTAAGGAAAGCGTAACGTTTGCCCTTCCCATGAGTGGAATTGTTTGATGAATCGTCAACACATTGCAGCCTGACGATGCTACTTCACCTAATAAATGGGATAATGTACCTGACCGATCTTCTAAATAAAAAAATAATGTAATTAACCGTTCTTTTACGACCGTATGAAAAGGAAAGACCGTATCTCTATATTTATAAAAAGCACTGCGGCTTAAATCTACCTTTTGAGCTGCATCCCAAACAGATTCTGCTTTCCCTCTTTCAATCATTTCTTTCGCATCTAATGTTTTTTTCATTGCTTCTGGTAAAACATCTTCTCGGACTAAGAAAAATTTTTTATCCAGTTTCTCATGTCTCATTTCTCCACTCCACCTGCCCCTAGTGGTTACTCAATAAACTCGAATTCATAATCAAGCAGCTTGACGATATCGCCGTCTTTTGCCCCTTTTTGGCGAAGAGCATCATCAACACCCATCCCACGAAGCTGTCTTGCAAAACGTCTGACCGATTCATCTCTTGAGAAATCTGTCATCTTAAAGAGCTTTTCAATCGCATCTCCTGAAACAATGAAGTCTCCTGCGGAATCTCTAGTAATGACAAATTCTGTTTGTTCTGCTTCGTGCTTATAAAGAACACGATGAACACCTGTTTCCTCTTCCTCTTGGATGAGCGGGAATTCAGGAGTTTCTTCAATTTTATTAGCTATGGCAAACAATAAATCCCTTAACCCTTGACGCGTAACTGCTGATATTGGAAAAATAGGGTGATCGTCTACCAGCTGCTCTTTAAATTTCTCCAGATTCTCTTCCGCACCAGGCATTTCCATTTTATTCGCAACAATGACTTGCGGTCTTTCTGTCAGTCGCAAGTTATACTCTTTCAATTCTTTATTAATCGTTAGATAGTCCTCGTATGGATCTCTGCCTTCCATTGCTGCCATATCAATTACATGAACAATGACTCTTGTACGTTCAATATGTCTTAAAAACTGATGACCTAACCCTACTCCTGAGTGGGCACCTTCAATTAAACCTGGCAAGTCCGCCAATACAAAGCTACGGCCATCTTCAGTTTCCACCATTCCTAAATTTGGAGCAATGGTCGTGAAATGATATTCCGCAATTTTCGGTCTTGCTGAAGAGACAACAGATAAAAGCGTTGATTTTCCAACACTCGGGAAACCTACTAGCCCGGCATCAGCCAATAGCTTCAGTTCAAGAATAACTTCCCGTTCAACCCCTGGCTCCCCATGCTCAGATAATTCTGGTGCTGGATTCGCAGGTGTGGCAAATCGAGTGTTTCCTCTGCCGCCTCGACCACCCTTAGCAATGACCGCTCTTTGTCCATGCTCAACAAGGTCAGCAATCACTTCATGTGTTTCTGCATCAGTGACCACCGTACCAGGGGGAACTTTAACTATCATATCCTTAGAATTTTTGCCATGCATGTTCTTGGACATTCCATGCTCCCCACGAGGGGCTTTGAAATGACGCTGATAGCGGAAATCCATTAATGTTCTTAAGCCTTCATTCACTTCAAAAACAACATCTGCTCCTTTTCCGCCATCCCCACCTGCAGGACCGCCATTTGGAACATATTTTTCACGGCGGAAGGCAACCATTCCATTGCCTCCATCTCCGCCCTTTATATAAATTTTGACCTGATCGACAAACATATTATTCCTCCTGTCTTGGCTGTCTTTATCCTAAAAGACAGCAAGAACTGATTGTTTTCACTTATGTAGAAAAAATTCAAGCGAGAGTTCTTGTTCTGTTAAAAGATGAAAATTAATTTTTGGAGCAGTAACCGTTCTTTCAAAGAAACGTTCAATCTGTTCCTTATTTGTTATTATTCCTCTAAAATCGAAAAAGAAACGAGTACCTTCTATTTGAGGCTCAATTGTCACAGATAAATGGTTGTCATAATACTGCTTAATGGATGAATTTAAACAATCAAAAAATGATCCTGTCCAGCTAACAAGCCATTCATCATCCAAATAATCACATTTCGAACCATCCAACACATCGTATTCCAATTGAAACATATGATTTTCCCAATTATATGTAAGAATCAGCGAGGCGAATTGAGGAATTTTCAAATTAGAAAGCTTTGCTTCCTGTTGGGCGCAGGCGACGATCTCGTCGATAATTTCTTTTGCCCGATCAATTTTATTAAGCGCAAGATTGCCTTTTATTAATTGGATTTTATTTAGCCAGTCGTGGCGTGCATAGCGCAGCACCTCGATCATATTCCAGTCCTTATTCATACATGCACTCCTACACGATTTTTTTGTGAAGACTGCCTGCTGTAAGTATACCAAAAAGATGAGAAATCGTAAGCATTTATTAGGAAATATTGAAAACTTTCACTCCCTATTTAAATCCAAAAAGAAAACTCTAACCTTAATGGCTAGAGTTTTCCCATCAATTGCTTATGCTTCTTGAGCTGCAGGGTATACGCTCACTTGCTTACGGTCACGGCCAAGACGTTCAAATTTAACAACGCCGTCAACTTTTGCGAAAAGTGTATCGTCGCCGCCTCTACCTACGTTTACTCCAGGGTAGATTTTTGTTCCACGCTGACGGTAAAGGATAGAACCGCCAGTTACGAATTGTCCATCCGCACGCTTAGCGCCAAGACGCTTAGAGATTGAATCACGACCGTTCTTTGTAGAACCTACTCCTTTTTTAGAAGCAAATAACTGAAGATCTAATTTTAGTAACATTTATTCCACCTCCTGCTTTTTGAAGGTAATTTTTATATGCTGTCCGTATTCTTCTTCAATTGTCCGCAATGAGACAACCATTCCTTCTAGAAGAAGCTGAATCTTCTCCATTGTATCTTCCGGAAGATTGCCCGGAATCTCACAGCTGAGAAATCCATCATCCTTCTGCTCAATCAAAGGGGTCACCCCTGTTAAGGCATGCACCGCATTAATTGCGCCAACCGATACAGCAGATACGCCTGCACAGACGATATCCTTGCCCCGCTTGGCAAAAAAGGCATGGCCGCTTATTACAAATGATTGAATCTTATCGGATTTATTACGAATAACCGTAACATCAATCATCGGATGCCTTAAGCGTTGATTTTTTCAATCACAACTTTAGTGTAAGGCTGACGATGACCTTGCTTTTTGTGATAGTTTTTCTTCGCTTTATACTTGAAAACAATGATCTTCTTTTGACGACCTTGCTTTTCAACTTTAGCTGTAACAGTAGCACCTGCAACAACAGGGCTTCCTACTTTCACACTATCTCCGCCAACGAAAAGAACTTTATCAAAAGTAACTGTTTCGCCTGCTTCTGCGTTTAGCTTTTCAATGTAGATTGTTTGACCTTCTTCTACCTTTACTTGCTTACCACCAGTTTCAATAATCGCGTACATGAACTGCACCTCCTCTTAGACTAAGACTCGCCATCCTCAGGCGCTTCACTCGCATGCACGTGGCCTCGAGCAAAATCTTATTACCTGTTCTGTGCGGTTGTAGCACGGGTGCGCTACAAACATAACATGAAAATACTAACATAAGATATTCAGTTATGTCAATATACTTTTCCTATCAACTATTGCAACTGACCAATTTCATAAAAAGGTTTTTCGTTATTGATCACGGTAAAAACAATTTTCATTCCTAGCAGTTCCTCTATCCGCTTTTTATGTATCTCCCGTTCCCCTGAAAAAATCTTTTCCACTTCTTCAGTTGTATAAATGTGAACAGCCTCATAATCGGCTCCACGATGCTCCCAAAGCTCTCTTTCTAGACGGAAAGCAATGGTTTCTGAGCTTAAAACCCTTCCCGTCCCTTCACACGAAGGACATTTCACCGTCAGAGCTTCAGAGATCGCCGGCTTCGTTTTCTTTCTTGTCATTTGTAAAATGCCGAGTGGCGAAAAACCAATCAAATTGGTCCGGCGCTCATCCTTTTTCAATGCAGCTTCCATTATATTCAAAACAGCTCTTCTATCTCTATCTTCTTTCATGTCAATAAAATCAACCAAAATCATCCCGCCGATATCACGGAGGCGAATTTGCCTTGCCGCTTCCTCAGCTGCCGCTTTATTTGTCTTTAAAATGGTTTCACGCTGATCCGTCTTTCCGGCAAATTTCCCTGTATTTACATCGATAACTGTTAAAGCTTCTGCTTCATCAATAATTAAATAAGCCCCATTATCAAGCCAAACAATTCGTTTCAAAGCTTTTTCAATTTCATGTTCTAACCGATAAGCTGAAAAAATATTTTCTTTGCCTATATAATGTTTGACTGAGAGATGGCTGTTACTTTGAAACAGCTTCTTCATTTCTAGATCGTCAATAATTACTTCACCTGAATCAAGTTTCTTTAATTCTTCCATAATCTCTTCAGCAAAAGAGTTGCGTTCAAGCACCTTCCCCGCTCTCTTTAGCTGCCCAGACTTTGTTACCAATTCTTTGTATTCAAGACGTAAATTCTGCAATTCATTTATTAGTTCTTCTTCTGTTTGTTTTTCACAGGATGTACGAAAAACAAGTCCTTCTTCAGCTTCTTTCATTCGTTGGCCAAATCTGCGCCAATCCTCTCTGATTCGTTCATCTGCAAATTTCTTTGACACTGCCACATAGCGTCCTTGCGGCATATAGATGAGGTGATTGCCAGGGAGTTCAATAATGCCTGTTAATCTTGGGCCCTTCGTTCCAGCTGCATCCTTTTCAACTTGAACAAGAATTTTTTCTCCTTGATGAACAAAGGCAGAGATGCTGCGTGCAGCTTTTACAGACATTTCATCATCCGATTGTACAAAAGAAGCTAGCTTATCTCTATGTAAAAACCCGCTTTTTTCTTCCCCAATGGATACAAATGCTGCATTCATTCCCGGAAGCACCTTTTCTACGATTCCTAAATAAATATTTCCTACAGAAGAATGCTGTTTTGGCTGATCAATAATTAGCTTTTCAACTACATGATCATTCAAAACAGCGTAACGCTTTTCGCGATTAAGATGGTTAACAATTATTGTCTTCAATATACTTCCTCACTTCTTGATTAATACACGTATAGCAGATCCCCAATGCGTGCGGTCACAATCTTTTCCGCAAAATAAGCATGCAATAGCTCATTTTCATCTAAGGATCCTTTTTCTTGTCCGTCTTTTTCAATAATAATTGGATGCTTATACCCTCTCTGAAACTTCTCGAGCACATGAATCACCATTTCCTCCTCTTTGACAACAAGCGGCTTTAATGTACGGAAAGCTCGGTTCTTCCCATAGTACCGTTCGAGGAGAAAGCGGATAAACACATATCTGCCCTGCTTCCATTCATGATAAAGAGCAAACAGCAAAAATGAAACAACCACCCATATATTTAAATTAAATGGGGAAATGAACAAGGTGATCATGATAAAAACAGCTATGCTCCCAACCGAAAACAATAAACATTTCCGATGGGCATCAGGGAATGGATGATAAAGCGACAGCCAGAGGAATATAAGCTTCCCCCCATCAAGCGGCCAAATCGGAAGAAGATTAAATAATAGTACCATTAGGTTGAATTGAATAAAATGCTGATAAATCATGTCAGGCAGCAATGAAAACTGAAATAGAATATAGCCCATCCCCATCATCCAAAGATGCTGAAAGGGCCCTGCCAAAATCACAATCATTTCTTCTTTTAATGGCCGATTCCCATGCTCCTCCATTTCTGCAACCCCACCAAATGGCAAAAGAGCAATTCTTTTAATCCTCCACGAAAAAAAAGACGCTGCACCTGCATGTCCCAGTTCATGTACAAGGATAATAAATAGAAACAGCGATAGCTCAATAAAATGAGCAGTCATAATCGCTAAACCGATCACTACCCATAAGAGCGGATGAATATGAATATATTTTATCAATCCTGCCAATTTAATCAAATGGAATCACCTGGATCGGGTCGATGAAGTCATCCCCCTGCTTGATCGCGAAGTAAAAAGACCCTTTGTTGCCGTCCTCGGTTGCAGTCGGTATCCCTACTTCCGTTCCACTTTCGATATATTCCATGAATTCCACACTTATTTCCTCCAAATTTCCATACCATGATTCACTATTATCCGCATGCTTGATGATCACTGTTTTTCCAAAGCCATCCTTTTTCCCAGCAAAACTGACTAGCCCTTCACTCATCGCTTGAACGGCAGTGCCTTTTCCTGTTTCAATCGTTATTCTTTGACCATTCACACTAAATTCCTCAAGAATTTTTGCAGAAGCTGGTAAGGCATATTCTGTATTTGAAGCGGTACTCTTTTTGCCTTCATCATTTTTTTGCTCTTTAAAAGGCAATAAAGCTAACGGCTTTCCGAATTGCTCCTCATACCAGTTGGAAACTGCAACAAACTGAAAGTCCTTTTCCATCGATGTTTTAACAAAATTTCTAGCAGAATCAAAGGTTACGGCATTATTTTTAAACATAATTGCTACGATCAAAAATAAACAGGCTGAAGCTAGCAGCTTAAATAAAAACCATTCCTTTCGAAATAAAGGATGATTTCCTTCTCCACTGCCTCCATCATAGGAAGATAGCTTATCAAAGCCATAGCGTTCTTCATCTTCTGCCCAAAGAACACGATTATCAATATTTTTTGTCATTCTTTCACGTTCACGTTTTCTTCGTGCAACCCGTTTCCGAATATCCTCCGCTCTATTGCTCATCCCTCACCATTCCCCTACTTATCTTTTGTACAAGTCTATGACATGTCCGAAAAGAGTATGACAACAAAGAAAAGCGGAGGTGGCTTGCACAGGGGCGACAAGCTTAAGACAGGCCGGCAGAAAGGTTGATCTTTACCTTTTTGCCGGAATGGCTTAAGACCTCGAGCCCCTAGCCGCTGCAGCTAGACATCACTGAAAAGCGGAGGCGACTGTTCAGCCCCGACAAGCATAAGACGGGCTGGATAGAAAAAAAGCCAGGGGATCCCTGACTTTTTGATTTTTCTATTTCACACCAAAAAACTTTTTCAGCTTTGAAAAGACACCTGGATTATCCTCTTCAAGCGACTGTAGGGGAATGGACTCGCCTAAAATTCGGCGGGCAATATTTCGGTAAGCAATGGATGCCTTGCTGTTCGGATTTAACGCTATTGGCTCGCCGTGATTAGAAGCTCTAATGACTTCATCATCATCAGCTACGATACCGATTAAATCTATCGATAAGTGGGTAGCAATTTCATCTACGTCAAGCATATCCCCATTTTTCATCATTTGGTTACGAATGCGGTTGATTATGAGTCTAGGCGACTCTACATTTTCCTCTTTTTCCAGCAAACCAATAATACGGTCCGCATCTCTAACAGCTGAAACTTCTGGGGTCGTCACAACAATGGCTTTATCAGCACCAGCCACTGCATTTCTGTAACCGTGTTCAATCCCTGCAGGGCAATCAATGATGACATAATCATAATCTTGCTTCAATTCATCGATTAGTATCTTCATTTGCTCCGGTGTGACGGCTGTTTTATCACTTGTTTGTGCGGCAGGCAATAGATATAAAAGATCTTCAAATCTCTTATCTTTTACAAGTGCCTGGTGAATTTTGCATCGACCTTCCAAAACATCGACAAGATCATAAATAATCCGATTTTCAAGTCCCATGACAACATCTAAATTACGAAGGCCGATATCTGTATCTACAAGGCAAACTTTTTTCCCTTGTAAAGCAAGGGCCGTTCCTACATTCGCACTTGTCGTCGTTTTACCGACCCCTCCCTTACCGGATGTAATCACAATGGCTTCTCCCATTCTAGAATCCCCCTTCCAATCTAGTAATATTCGGTCTAATATGCATTAAAACTTGTAATCTATCAACAGTTATTTGATCCAAATCATTTATGTAAGCACATTCCATTTCTCTTTTTTCATCATCCTGATAATGGTCAGGAGCTCTTGTAATACAATCACTAATTCGGATTTGAGAAGGCTTCATAATGGATGCTGCGATAATCGCTTGCTTATCTCCGTTAAAACCTGCATGAGCAGTTCCTTTTAATGCCCCCATTATAAAAATGTTTCCGCCTGCAATAACCGTACCTCCCGGATTCACGTCTCCAACAAGGAGCAAATCACCAGGCACTTGAAGAACCTGTCCCGATCGAACGATTCTAGCAACAGGTACAATTTCATTTTCTCTCTTTATCTTCTCTGCTTCATCTTTCGTCATTACGTTGGAGCTAATTGAATCGACGATAAGATTTTTCTTTTGCCGCACTAAGTCTTTTACTTCCTCTTCCTGCTCAGCTGTTAAATATCTATTACCAACCTGAACATGGACAGAGATTAACCGGTCCTCACGAGACTGAGAGCTTTCCGAAAGCTTTCGATCTAATTCTTCCTTTAATTCTACATAGGAACAGGAGTCGTCAAGATGAAGAGTCAACCCATCTTTTGTCCCTTTAATCGTTACATTTTGGAATTTCTTCATAACAAGCTGTTCACCTCAGAGCAAATGCGTAAACGTCTTGCCACCCATTTAAAGGAGTGGGACGCTTTAGCTAAACACTAAGAAAAAACGCAGCGCGTTTTTTCAGAAGGAGGAGGCTAACGTTCGTTATAGAAATCAGCTGCAGTGAGCCGTTTCTAAATATAACCTTGCTCCTAAACTTTATTTTACTACAATTCGACATGGACGTTAAAAAATCCTTTTTTGCACAAAAAAATTTGGCCAATCGTAAATAAAATCAATGAATCTTTTGCAAGTTTACTCTAATACAATGTTTAGTAACTATTTTTATGCATCCAAGCTCAAAGCTAACTTCTCATAATGCCTTTTAAACGGATAAACAGTAAGAATAATAAAAATTAAATTGAGGGTAAGTGTTGGTATTAAGCGATCCATACTATAAGAAACAAAGGTCATATCTGTACGATTAATTAATACATTCATTTCATATGCTCCAAGCTCTAATAGAGCGACACCTACAATTGAAATGAACGTCACCATTACAATATTCGTTTGTAAGATTTTCATTAATTTGTAACATATATACGCCACTAATGGAAACAGACATAAATAAATACCCATAATTTCTGTGTAGACAATATCGAACAATAATCCAAAAAGAAAACCATAGAGAACTCCATAGTTTTTCGGCCCATACACTGTAAGCAAAATAATCGCAATCATTAAAAAATGCGGAACAAGGATATACTCATTTCCAAACACCTTAGGAGGCATTAACTCGACAAAGATACTTTCAACAATGAAAAAAACCATTAATAGAATAGGAAGAAGGAATTTTCTCACAGTTCCTCCTCCTTATCATCAATCATATCTTCTAATTCAGGCTGTATCGAACCTCTTTTTGCCACCATGACATGCTCGATATCATCGAAATTTGCACCTGGTTCAATGTAGGCTGTCTGTGTAAGGCCATACTCTGCCGGCGCAACCTCCACTACTTTCCCAATAAGAAGACCTTTCGGGAATACGCCTCCTTTACCAGAACTAATGACAGTCTGACCCTTCTTAACCTTTGCATCCGATGGGATTCGTTTCATCATGAGAAGACCTTTTTCATCGTCATATCCCTCAATAAACCCAAAAATACTTTCTCCACCCGCTTGAATTTCTGCAGATATCCGGTTCGTAGGGTCCATTGAACTAAGCAACTGAACAGTTGAAGTAAAGGACTGGCTACTTTTCACTTTTCCAATTAAGCCATTCGCCGTAATAACAGGCATATTTTTCTCGATTCCGTCATTTGTTCCTTTATTAATAATAAGCAATTCCGTCCATTTATCTGGATTTCTCCCAATAACAGTTGCTTGTTTTGGCTCAAAAGCACTTAATGAATCCTTTATATCTAGAATCTCTTGAAGCTCAGCATTGTCTTTCTTTAATTTTTGTACCTCTGATTCAAGCCGCGCGAGCTCATCTAACCTTGATTTCAATTCTTTATTTTCCGTATATGTATTTTGCAAGTCTTTCAGATTTTCAAAAAAGTTCGCAACATAATGAGTTGGGCGTGAAACGGCTGTTTGAACCCAGCCGGTTGTATCTTTAATAAATTGTTCAGGCCAGCTTAATTTTGAACGCCCACTTAAAGAAAACCCAATCAATGCCACTAGAATAATGATACTGACAAGCAAAATAATCAGGCGTTTATTCAAAAAGAACTGTGGCATTCCCTACACCTCGATATATTTTTTCTCTCTTAAGTATATCAATTCACAAGAAAGGCGCTCGCCACAAAATCTGCGTGGACGAGCATACTCTTCTTGTTCATACATTTGTATTTTTTAAATTAACGAGAGTCTTTCGCTTTGTTTTTAAATAAATCAATATGATCTAGCGCCTTTCCTGTACCGATCGCAACACAATCTAACGGATTTTCTGCAATCAGAACAGGCATACTTGTTTCTTCACTGATCACTCGATCTAAGTTACGGAGCAATGCACCGCCGCCAGTAAGTACAATTCCTCGATCCATAATGTCTGCCGCTAATTCTGGCGGTGTTTTTTCAAGTGTTACTTTAACCGCCTCTACAATGGAGTACACTGTATCATGTAAGGCACGAGAAATTTCTTCTGCCGTGATTTCAATCGTCTTCGGAAGTCCAGTTAAAAGGTCACGCCCGCGGATTTCGAAATTATCAATTCCTTCAGGCTCCCCAGCAGAACCGATCTCCATTTTAATAATTTCTGCTGTTCTATCCCCGATTAAAAGGTTATAGTGCTTTCTAATATAATTAATAATCGCGTCATCCATTTCATTCCCTGCAACTCTGACAGATTGACTTGTTACAATTCCTCCTAATGAAATAATGGCAACCTCAGTCGTTCCGCCGCCAATATCAACGACCATACTGCCAGTTGGCTCCCACACAGGAAGGTTCGCTCCAATTGCTGCAGCAAATGGCTCTTCAATCGGATAAGCATCTCTTGCCCCAGCTTGGCGTGTTGCATCGATAACTGCACGCTGCTCAACAGCAGTAATCCCCGAAGGAACACAAACCATTACATATGGCTTTCCAGAGAATAATCCTTTATTTTTTATCGCTTGATTAATATAATATTTCATCATCACAGCTGTTGTTTCATAATCAGCGATAACGCCATCTTTCATCGGACGAAGCGCAACAATATTCCCTGGTGTTCGGCCGATCATATTTTTGGCATCATTACCGACAGCAACAATATTTTTCGTATCTGTTTGTAAAGCAACTACTGATGGTTCCCTTACTACGATACCTTTTCCTTTAATATAAACGAGTGTATTAGCAGTCCCCAAATCGATTCCTAGGTCCTTTGTTCCAAACATAAGTGTATCTCCCTTTCTGATACGAAATGCAATAAATTAAGATAAAATGCCATTTTTTTTTAAGCTAAAAACGCTAACTTTATTTAATTAAACGTAAAAAAGCATAGATAATATTATAGCTTATCAGCGGACAAAACTAAAGTGTTATAAATACCCTTTTTCCTTCAGGCTCACAAATTTATTATCCCCGATAATCAGATGATCGAGCACTTCAATTCCAATAATTTTCCCACACTCAGAAAGTCGTTTCGTTACGTCAATATCCTCTCTGCTCGGTGTTGGGTCTCCGCTCGGGTGGTTATGAAGGCAAATAATTGATGCTGCTGAGCGTCTAAATGCCTCTTTGAATACCTCTCTCGGATGTACAATGGAGGAATTTAGACTGCCAATAAAAATGGTCTGTTTGTGCAGGACTTGGTTTTTCGTATTTAAATATAGGCATACGAAATGCTCCTGCGAAAGAAATCTCATGTCATTCATTACATATTTCGCTCCATCCTCTGGTGAGCGGATGACATAGCGATCATCAAAAGAAAGATTCGAGATTCTTCTGCCAATTTCAACTGCAGCAAGTAGCTGAATAGCCTTAGCTTTCCCAATTCCTTTTATCGCTGTTATTTCATCTAAGGATGCATCCTTTAATAACCTAAGGCCTTCAAAATGATTGATAAGCCTGTTAGATAATTGCAGCACAGATTCATCCTTCGTTCCTGTCCTAAGCAGAATCGCCACAAGTTCATGAGTGGATAAACTTTGTGGACCATTTTGGATAAAGCGTTCCCTTGGACGCTCATCCTGTGGAAAATTCTTAATCATCAAGGATTCAGTTTGCATGAAGAGTATTCCTCCCTATTCCGGGCGTAAGGGATCTGAAGATAAGAAAAAATCAGATAGGAATCTCAAACTCTAAATTCCTTAATTCTCGAACAGTTCTTGAAACAGGCAGACCAACAACAGAAAAATAATCTCCTGTTATTTCTTTGACGAGTACACTGCCTTGGCCTTGAATGCCATATGCGCCTGCTTTGTCAAACGGTTCACCGGTGTTAATGTAAGCATTGATTTCATCATCTGTAAGCTCCCAAAACACCACATCCGTTTTCACGTAAAAATTATTATCCTTTCCAGGAGCGATAATTGATACCCCTGTATAAACTGCATGTGTTCTTCCGGCTAAAGCTCTCAGCATTGAGAATGCTTCTGCTTTATCTTGCGGCTTGCCTAATATCGTCCCATCTAAAACTACAACGGTATCGGCTCCAATTACATATGAGCCTGGGTATTTCTTGCTCACCGCTTTTGCTTTTCTACTGCTAAGCTCCATGACAATCTCTCCCGGTGCTAGTTCGGGATTAAAGCTTTCATCAACATCACTGCTGGAAACTTCAAATGTTAAATGAAGGTTTTCAAGAAGTTCTTTTCGTCGTGGAGAAGAAGAGGCTAAAATGAGGTTTTGCATTTCATCACCTTACCTTAATTTTTGTATCGATTTGGGAGATACATCATCATCGTACCAAAATTCAGCAGGACAAACAATTTTTAAACCGACAAATAGCGAAAAAGTTCTTACATACTGCCAGAATATGCCTGCAATCATCGAATACTCATTTGGTTAACGTTCCCCTTACCCTAATATGTTAGCCAATCGAAAAGAAGCCTGTCGAAAATCATCGAACAGACTTCAATAACATGTGTTATTTCCCAGAAAATATTCGAAAAATGAAAGGATTTGTCATTTATAGAAAAAATGATCTATAGAGATTGATAAACAGCAAGAAAACCAAGCAAATGCTGTTGAAGCTTTGTTTGGATAGATGGTTCTGGTTTTTGTTTATACGCGCTAAGCTGCTCAATTGCTTGATCAAGCTCTGCTTTTATTGCAATAACCCCTTCATGTTTAAGCTTATCTTCAGTAATATCCTTCAGGATCGAACCTTGTTTTTCAATATCTTCAATTGTTGATGCAGAAATCGTTTGACTTACAGCAGCTTCTGAAGCACCAGCAGCTAATGATTGATAAATTACTCCAGCTGCCTCCATTACCTTTTTCTCTTCTTTTTGAAGGTCTTTAATCGTTTTGCCCTCAAGAGTAATTGGTTTTGCAAATACTTCTATTCCTTTGGTTTTTAACTGTGCACCGATTTCCTTCGCATGTTCGATACTGTCTGCTGCACTTACATATAAAATAGCTTGTCCGTTCATTTCTACTACTTGTGCAGGAGCTCCCAATTGAATGGCCCCTTCCTTCATTTGATCTGCTGCCTCTTTATTCGAGAACACACCGCCTTGTACAATAAATGTAGATAATGGGTCAAGAGCGATTGACCCTGTCTCTCTAGCAGATGTATCCTCCGTTTTTTCTGGGGTTGGTTCGGCAATCACTGGCTGATCAACAGGAATTTCATTTTCAGTAATCACTAGCTTTAACAAAAGCAAGCCAAAACTTGTCCCTAAGAGAATAGCAAAAAACACCGTCAAAAACACAGAAGAAAGCAAACCATTGCGATTATTCTTCTTGAAATTTTTACTAATCGCCCCGATGCCTTTTTGATTTTGCTTTTTTGGCTGTTTGGCAATTTTGTATTCCTGCACATCCATATCTACATCCGATGATTCATCCGGCAAAATCCAGTCAAAATTTTCTTCATCCGCTGCTTCTTTTGAGGCAGCCGCTTCAATCGCAGAGGAATAGTCATACTTGTTGTTTTGAATAGTCTCTTCTATCAATCTCTCACTTTTATCTTCCATTTTCAATCTTTCATTCTCTTTTCTCGCCGTTTCAAGGAACGTATGGTTTTTGCCATTTATTTTAATTGTAATGGTTTTTCCCTTCTCTCGTCTGTCCACCATTTCCTCCTCCTCTCTTTCCTATCAATTGCTAATTTTGTTCCATCCTATCATAATGGCAAAAAAAAATAACAAGACTTTTGTCGTCTTGTTACTTGGGATTTTCGTCAAATTTTTTACTAGTGAGATTAAGGATATTGGGTTATTCATTTTTGGCAAGAGGAATGATTAAAACTTGGCCAGTGATAATTTTATTATCCTTTAAATGATTCGCTTCTCTAATAATCTCTATCCCATTGTTTGAATTATAATATTTTATTGCTAGTTTATAAATTGTGTCTCCAGGCTTTACAACATGATTAGTTGTATTTTCGCGATCATTTACAATATCGTTTTCACCATTTGAATCTGTTATTTCTACTTCTCCATTTTCAATTTCAACATTTGAATTGTTCGATGAGTTTATTGATTTCGATTGATTGTTTTGCACTTTTTCATTTGTATATTCTCCAAAGCTGCTAAAAGGATTTTTCTTATTTGCTGGCTTTGGTGTCTCAATCTTTGGCAGTTGATCAATTAAATCTGATAATGTTGGCATATAAAAAGCGGAAAGTGTCACCTGATAGGTTATAGGTGTATTCTCTTGACTTTCTTCGATAATTTCCTCGTTTGCAGTAAAATCAATAGCTTCTACTACAACTATCCGATTTAAGTTTTCTAGTATCTGCAAAAAGGATTCGAAGTCAAAATAACTTGGTGATTCTATTGTTAGATTCACAGTAGTCTTTTCAACGCCTTCCGGAAGTGGAGTTGAACTTTCCTCTTCTGCTGTCCCATCCGTTTCAGCTTCCTCAGAATTCTCAGCGTCCACGTTTTTATTGTCATCCAATTCAATTACTCCGCCATCTTGGAAGGTCATATTGGCTACAAAGCTTCCTGAAACAACTTCAGCTTTTTCTATATCCAGCAACAACTGCTGTGCCATTGGTTTAACAGGAACCTGCTCTTGCAGGTGGATTGTGCTTTCAACAGGATGTTTTTCCGTATTTTCCCCTTTATTTTTGAGAGTTGCTAAAAGCTGTTCCTGTGATTGTAATTCCATTTCCTTCAGCTTGATTTTTTCCATTTTAGGATAAAGTAAGAAAAAGTATATACCTACAAAAAAAGCAGTTAATAAAAAAATCGATAAGATAATCAACAAAATATTATTTTTTTGCAAGGGTCTATTCATTATTCATCTCCTCCTAATTCATTGGAGGAATGATTATTTGCTTCGTTCTTCATTACATCTCTGTCCAAGCTAATTTCAAATTGACTTAAATATCGCGGGAGGTATGTTTCATTTTTCAATTTACTTTTATCGATTTCATCTTCAGACTCACCAAACTTTTTATCATAGAAACTAGTAATTGCATCCACTGAAAGGAGTTTTGAATCCTCTACCCAATTAGATTCCTGTAAGGAATTTAAATAGTATGCGGCTTCTCGGCTTGATTCAAATTGAATACCTACTTGAATGATCCCAGTCTCTACATAATTAAAAGTTTGAATAAATCCTCGTTCTGGTAAAAGTGCAGTCAATTTTTGCAGCACCGGAACCGTTTTGGCCGGATATTCCTCCGCCCATTTTACAGTATTTTCTAGCTTTGTATAAGAGGTAGAAGACTCATCGGACTTACTCTTTTCCTGTTCATATGCTACTAACTCTTCATTTGCAGCAATTTGCTGATCTAATGTATTTAATTTGATGTTATTGGAACGATTGACCCAGTATGCAAAAAATCCGCCAATAAGGAGGAGGATGACGGAAATAATAACAAGCAGTAAAAGGGATTTATTTTTCTCCTCTTTTTGAGGCAATAAGTTAATTTCTACTAACATGTTTACACCCCTTTTAATGCGAGCCCCAGTGCTAGGTAATGTGTTGGAGGCAGTTTTTGTTCCAAAGGTACAAGTTCATCATAAGCAAAAGTTTCTAATGGAACTTCAAAACGATTTTCCAAGTCCATTTTTATCTTTGCTAGCAATGGATAATCCCCATTTAATAAAATCCTTGAAACTTGTTTTTGTCCTTTGTGTAAGGAATAACGGTAAAAATCCATCAGACGGCTAATTTCTTTGTAGATATCATCAAATTGATAAACCAAATCGTCCGGTTCACCATTATAAGTCATTTCATATGTTCCGCTCCGATTCAGCTGTTTTTCCCATTTTGAATCATTAAATTCAATTGGCATATGATGCATAAAAATTGGAAATTGATTTTCAAATATAGAAATATTGACGTTGTTTAAATCAAATTGAACAACAAGTAAATCTTCATTCTTCTTTGCTTGGTTTAGATGATAGAAAAGACGATAGATCGAAAGCGGTGAAATTTCAGCTTCGATTGGCTTTAATTTGTTGTCTGATAGTAGATTAGAATATTCTTTAACACTTTCCTCTTGAGCAGCAAAAATTAGTATTTCCTTTTTCTCTTTGTCCTCAGATAAAACAACTGCATCGAAAACAGGCTCATCAAATGGAAGATGGATGCTCGTACCTAGCTCTAAATATAGATGGCCTTTGATTTCGTCATCCTTCACATCAGCAGGGATGGTGACTTTTCGAATGATAACAAATGATTCAGGGATTAAAAAACGGACTTGTCGATTCCGAAGCTTCCAATCATTTATACACTCTTCTAAAATCGTGGAAAGAGTTTCATAATCATTAATTTTCCCATTGTTAATAATCCCAGCCGGTAGGTAGCGTTCTCCCCATTTAGAAGGAATCGGGGGATTTGCTTGCTTTAGCTCTAAAAAACGAATGGAATGATCGTTAATGATGATATTTATAACACGTTTTTTGGGAGAAAAGAAGTTAGGAGACATAGTAAAACCCCTCATTAAAATCCTGATGATAAATATTGCAGATACGCTTCAATTATCGCATCGTAATAGTAATAAGCTGTTAAAGTACCTGCAGCAATAAATGGGCCAAAAGGAATTGGCTTTCCTCTTTTTACTTTCTTCAATAATAACCCTACAATTCCAAAAAGGGCACCATATAAAGTAGCAAGAAAAAAAGTTAGCAACATCGCCTTTGTACCGATAATAAAACCAATAAGAGCAAATAGTTTAATATCCCCTCCACCCATGCCACCTTTACTAATGATGGCTATGACAAGCAGCAGGGTAAAACCAATTGCTGCACCTAAAAGGGAATCCCACCACGGGGAGAGAGGAATCAGCAGTCTCTCTATTAAAAAAATCCCTGCAAACACTGCTAAAATTTTATCAGGGATCAACATATAAGTAATATCAGTAACAAAAATAATAATCAATAATGAAATGAGCGTCCATGCCACAACTAGCTCTGCAGTCCAGCCTATCACGAGCGGTGCTGAAACAAATAGTAGCCCTGTTATCAGTTCCATCATTGGATAAATAGGAGAAATGCGCGCCTTGCATTGGCGGCATTTTCCCCTTTGAATCATATAGGATAGCACAGGGATGAGCTCAATTACTGTTAACTGATGATTGCAGTTTGGACAGGATGAGCGTGGTTTGACGATTGATTTTTTGACAGGGACTCGAAGGCCGACTACGTTGTAGAAGGAGCCGAGTGCCAGACCATAAATTAGGATTAATATTAATAAGATATTCAAGTCTAACACTCCCAAATATATAAGTTACTCAATTAAGTAAATCCAATTCAATCTTATATTCTATTATGAACTTGGGTTAGAATCAGGATCTGGTGTAGTCCCTGGGCTATCATATGTTAACTTATTAATATCGGAAATTCCACCGTTAAATGTAGGGGCATCTACCTTCTTTGCAGGATGTTTAGATATTGCTGATATGGTTGCTTTTCCATTAGTAATAGTTACGGTATAAGATTCAAGACCATCAGGTGTTACGTTCTCTAGATAATCAGCTAATTTATGAGTGTCAACAGAATCTGTTGATTTTATTGTATCTGTTTTAACGCCACTAGAAGCAATGTACAAATTAGTGGCATTTAAAACTTGAATTGCATCCGCCTTTGCTGCATCATATTTTGATTTAGCAATAATATTCCCAATACTTGGCACCGCAATTGCCGCAATAATCCCCAAAATAACAATAACTGCAAGTAATTCTACTAATGTTAATCCACGCTGATCTTTTAAACGTTTCTTCAGATTCTTTAACATACTTTCCTCTCCCTTTTACTAGTTATATTTTACTATTTCAATTTTACTGTATCATATTTCTATGAAGAATATCACATTATCCCCAGTAAAATTATTACTTTTTTTTGGCATTTTTCATTTACTAAATCTACTATCCTACTTGATTGAAAATTTCAAACATCGGTACCATGATCGCCAAGACAATTACACCAACCACGCCAGCTAATACAACAATCATTAATGGTTCTATTAGAGATTTTATCCGATCTGTGCTCGTGTCTACTTCTCTTTCATAGAAATCAGCTACTTTTCCAAGCATGGCATCTAAGGAGCCTGTTTCTTCTCCAATCGCTATCATTTGTGTAACAAGTGGAGGAAATGCCCAGTGCTTTCTCATTGGATCTGTTAAGGACTCTCCTCTTTCCAATGAATCCCGTGACGCACGGATTACTCGGGAAATGACTTCGTTTCCGACGACATTTTCAACTATGGACATCGCTTGAAGGATGGGGACAGAACTTGTAAACAACGAACTTAATGTTCTCGTCATCCGAGCCAATACTGCTTTTTGCATCATTTTCCCGAATATTGGAATTCGCAGGACGAAATAATCGAGATAATATTTTGTCTTTTTATTCTGTTGAATAAAAATTATCCCTCCAATTAAGCCGCCAACCAAGAGTATGACCAGCCACCAAAAGCGCTGCATAAATTCGCTGGCATTTAAGACAAATTGAGTAATAGCTGGGAGCTCTCCGCCGAAATCAGCAAACATGTCCACAAATGTCGGAACAACCGATACAAGAAGAAAAATAACAACGGCTATTGCGATTATCCCGACTACTATCGGATAGGCAAGTGCCGATTTAATTTTCGACCTTGTCGTATGCTGCTTTTCGTAGTGAATGGCTAAACGTTCAAGTGTTTCATCCATACTTCCTCCCGCTTCACCGGCACGTACCATATTAACAAACATCGAAGAAAATATTTTTCTATGCTTGGCTGCAGAATCTGATAACGGCTTCCCTTCACGTAATTCTAGCTCAATATCGAGAAGTGCTTTCTTTAAGCCTTTACTTTCCGTTTGTGCTGCAAGAATATTGGTTGAATCAACAACAGAAACACCTGCTTTAAGAAGTGTAGAAAACTGTCGCAAGTAAATGACCATATGCTCAAGCTTCACTGGAGAACCGATAGAAATTTCCTTTGTCAAAATAGACTCTTGAACTTCAACCATTTCCAATACTTTAATCCCGTTTTTCCCAAGCTTTTGCATGGCATCTCTCTTCGAAGAAGCTGTTATTACCCCTTGTAGCTTTCCTTTCCTGTCCCGTCCAGTATATTTAAATCTTGCCATTTTAACTCAGCATCTCCTGTATGAATGGTTCTGCTGCTTCTTTTGAAATAACTCCTAATTGAACAAGTTCTTTGATGCTTGTTTCAAGCGTATGCATGCCAGATGCCCTTGAAGTCTGCATAATATTAACAATCTGATAGATTTTTTCATTGCGAATCAAATTAGCAACAGCCGAGTTGTTAATCAAAATCTCAGTTGCAGCTCTCCGCCCTTTTTTATCAATCGTTGGAAATAAGCGCTGCGAAATAACGGATACAAGTACAGAAGCCAATTGAATTCTAACCTGTGCCTGCTGAGACGGCGGAAAAACATCAATAATTCGGTTGATTGTTGCTGGCGCACTTGACGTATGCAAGGTTCCAAAAACTAAATGCCCCGTTTCGGCTGCAGTGATCGCCGTCTGGATCGTCTCTAAATCTCTCATTTCCCCAACAAGTATGACATCAGGATCTTGTCTTAAGGATGCTCTAAGTCCATTGGCAAAATTATTCGTATCAAAACCAACTTCTCGCTGATCGATAATTGAATTTCCATGTTTATGAAGATACTCAATTGGATCTTCCAGCGTAATAATATGCTTTCTCATATGATGGTTCATATATTGAATCATAGATGCCAAGGTTGTTGATTTTCCGCTCCCGGTTGGGCCTGTTACCAACACAAGCCCTTGTGGTTTTTCAGCAATTCGCTTTAATACATTCGGCAATTCCAATTCCTCTATTGTCGGTATTCTTGTCGGAACGATTCTAATTGCCAGGGCAATACATGACCGCTGGAAATACGTATTCACGCGAAATCTGGATACTTTCGGAATCCCATAGGAAAAATCTAATTCACCTTTTTCTTTAAATTGCTCCCACATATGATCAGGAATGATCGCTCTTGCCATTCCTTCCGTATCTTCCGGCTTCAGCGATTCCTTCCCATATTTCTTCAAATCCCCATTTATCCTCATAATCGGCGGTACCCCCACCGTTAAATGAATATCTGATGCTTTCAGCTCAAAGGCTGCATGAAGCAAATGGTCAATCATTTCTTTCATCATTTGCACCTCTATTCAGGTATTGCCACTCTTAATACTTCTTCAGTAGTTGTTAATCCTTGTTTTACCTTTAATAAACCATCATCAATAAGAAAAATCATTTTATTTTTGATGGCTAACTCTCGAAGTTTCGTAAAGGATTCTCCATTCATAATTACTTGTTTCATTTCATCATTAATGACAAGTACCTCATGGATGGCAATCCGACCTTTATAACCAGTCATACTGCAGGAAGAACACCCTCTGCCACGATTGATTTTATCAATTCTCATTCCACGTTTTGCAAATATTTCAACCTCACGCTTTGAAGGAACCTGTTCTTCAGCACAGTCTCTGCACACTCTCCGTATTAACCGCTGTGCGACAATCCCACTTAACGAGGAAGCAACTAGGAATGGTTCTACTCCCATATCAACGAGTCTTGTCACTGTACTTAATGAGTCGTTTGTATGAATTGTACTCAACACTAAATGCCCAGTCAGTGATGCGCGGATGGCTACTTCCACCGTTTCTTTATCGCGAATTTCCCCGACCATAATAATATTGGGGTCTTGGCGGAGAATGGAGCGAAGCCCTGTTGCAAATGTCATCCCGACGTTAGGATTTACTTGGATTTGATTAACCCCTTCTACTTGGTATTCGACTGGATCTTCAACAGTAATAATATTTACTTCTTCACTATTAAGCTTATTTAAAGCAGCATACAAGGTAGAAGATTTCCCTGACCCTGTTGGACCAGTAATGAGGACAATCCCTGTTGGTTTTTCGATCATTTTCATAAATCGATTTAAATTCAATTTATTAAATCCTAGTTTGTTTATATCATTTAAGGAGCTTCCTAAATCTAGTATCCGCATAACTATTTTTTCACCGAAAACAGTCGGTAAAGAAGATACACGGAGATCAATGGGGTGGAAATCTAGATTAACCTTAATTCTGCCATCCTGTGGGATCCGGTGCTCTGTTATGTCAAGATTGGACATAATTTTTATTCTAGCAATAAGCAAACTTTGCATATGCTTTGGCAATACCCTTTCCGTTCTAAGAATCCCATCAATACGATAGCGAATGACGACTTTAGTTTCCTGCGGATCAATATGCACATCACTTGCTTTCAATACTACAGCATTAGATAGAAGCTGATTGACTAGACGAACAATCGGAGAGTCCTGATCGTTGATTTTTTCTTCCTGAGTAGATCTTGTTTCAGGAAGGGTTCCCATTAATTCTTCAAAGCCCTCATCAATATCGTAATACTTATTGATTGCCCTTAAAATATCATCCTTTGTGGCAATCGCTGTCTCAATTTGAAATCCTGTCGAAAGACGTAAATCATCAATAGCAAAAAAGTCCATCGGGTCAGCCATTGCAACAAAAAGCTTGTCCCCTTCTTTTTTTAATGGAATTAATTGATTTCTTTTTGCTATTTCCTTTGGTACCAGATTGAAAAGTTTAGTATCGAACGGATAGCGATATAAGCTAATATGAGGGATACCGAGCTGAAACTCTAATACCTCAATTAATTGCTGCTCTGTAATATAGCCTCTTTGTAACAATGCATCTCCAAGTTTTTGTCCCTGGCTTTTTTCTTTTAATGTTGTTTGCAATTGATTTTCGGTCAACAGGCCGGATTCAACAAGTAAATCCCCAAGCCGTTTTCGGGTTTGCTGCATGCTATCACCACGCTTTTCGACGATCATTATTTAAATGTCTCATTAGGCTTTCCCCAAAGATCATTATCATCATTAGAATTTATTTCTTGTGTTCCTTGATGAGCAGATTCCTCCTCATTATTTGTTTGATTTAAATCCGCATCATCATTCGTTGCTTGACTTGTCTGGTTTTCTAATTCACCATTTGTATCACTGTTATCGGTACTGGAAGTATTCTCATCTTTTATTAATCCGCGAACCTCAACCTGATGGACTGGCGGATAGAAATCTTCAGATACCTTCTCTTCCTTTAACCTTTCGCCCTTTTCATCATATGTCTCGCGATATATCCGTACGAAACGCCCCTCTTTCCCTTTGGTTTTGACACTCTTTTCAATTGGGCTTAGTTGTGGATTAAATTGAACAATCGTTTTTGGCTTAAAGGTTTTCTCATCCTTCTCAAAGATTTTATACTGATTTAAAAAACTAGGACCTATTAACGAAATAACTAAATTTGAGTTCGTCTTTTCAAAATAGACTTTATAGGGTCCAGCATTCTCATTCATAAAAATGAAATCCATATCCATTTCAGGATTCACCTTAGCTTCATATCCCAGTTTTGCATATGCTGGCAGGTTTTCACTGATATGTCTTTCAATAACTAAGAAGTTTGTTGGCAATATCAGTTCATAAATACTTGAAGCTAAGATATTCATCGTTTCAATTGAGGCATCGCCTAATCCTAATTCATCCATTTGAGAAAGAAGGGAAAATTGAGAAGATGGTTCAATATCAAAATCTTTCAGTTGCTCCATAAATTTCTCATCAAAATCAATCGTATTCAAGTCCAATGTTACCTGATTAATTACTTGTTTATTTTGAGAGGCTGTATCCAAGAGAAAATCTTCTATTTTAAAATTAAATTGCTCTATTTGTAATGAACTAGCTATATTTAAAATTTCACTATTAATTTTTTCAATATTATATTCATCAGCTGTAATGGTTGGTGAAAGTTCTTCTAATAATACCCCTACTTCATCGGTAGTAACCATTAGCTTATTTTTTTTCCCTTGCTGAGCATTATTGACAGTTTTCTCAATATCAAAGCTGATATCGTGAACGTTAAACTCAATCATCTTTTCTTTAAAATGAAGAAAAATAGTGGTCCCATTTAGCCACTTCGTTAATTGTTCATCAACCATTCTCATCGCTTCAGACTTTGTTTTCCCTGAGACATCTACCGTTCCAATAAACGTACCATTATCAAATGAATTGCTTTTATTCATTATGGCATCGTAAGCTGAGACACCAAAATGGGAGAAACTGAAAATATAGGCGGTAGAGAAGATCATAACAAGAAACAATCTAACTGTCTGCTTATTTCCCATATGAACTACCCTCCCTGATTGCTGTTATTTATTTTAAATATCTTAATTGGTTCAATTACATCTTCCCAAATAACCGGTTCATCATCTTCTATAGAATCTGCTGTCTCCAGTCTTGGTTCTATTTTTTCGAGCTTTAACACTTGGATTTCGTCATTATCAAGTGATGTTATATTACTAGTTTCATTATTAATTTCTTTTGTTGCTGCAACTTCCTCGAGCTGATAATTTAATAGATTAAGTTCAATATTTTCAGTTTGTCCACTGCTATCGGTTTCTGCTATCATTCTTTCAATCTCCGACATATACCCTAAATCTTCTTCCTTCACTTGAGTTTGATGGGTATACCCATTAAAACTTTCTTTAAATAGCTCCTCTCTATTAAATAAGAAGGAGATATCCTCTTCAAAGTCTTCGCCACTATCTTCAATTAACTTTACTTCTTCTGGTAAATTATCTTTTTCGAATGATAATTGCTTTTGAAAAACTTCTTTTTTTAGAGATTCTATTTTTACTTCAGGTGTAATTTCATCTATTAATACATCTTCTCGATAATCATCTGTTCTCATTTCAGAAGGAGAAGCTATTATTTTAACAAGGTTCGATGTTTTCCTGCTAGAAGCCTTTGATCCATTTTGTGAATCAAACAATTCATTGTCAAAAAAAACTCTCTCACGCTCTATTACATCTTGAGTCATAACATCTTCTAATTGAAGATCCTTTTTCTTTGAAAGTGGTGGATATATAACCTTTTTCAGTCTTGAATCAATCACAATCGAAGACAAAAAAACTAGAACCAACAGAACTAAACTAGTCTGCCACAATGGAAAGGATAATTGAGCTAGTAGCCCTAAATTTGCCAGAAAAAAGGAAATGATAATAACGAGTATTTTTCCTTTCGATGAAAGACCGAGCGGCAAAAAATAAATAATAGGGACTAGAATAACTAAAGATATTACTGCTAGTAATAAATTCTCCATTTTTTCCTCCCTAAAAGATGTACAATCTTATATTTGATTAAACATATAAAGAGTATATAATTTTAAATTATTGATACACATACAAATTGTGGCAATTTTCCAAAAAAATATAACTTTTATCCTATTTTTCACAAATTTAGTATACTAGTTATTGTATAATAGAGTTAGCAAGTTGGGAAGAGGAAGAAAAATGAAGGATTAATCAAAACTTATTATCTTCAAAGAATTTCTATTTTCTCTTTAATAAAATAGAGGATAAAGGAGAAATATATAATGCTTCTACGTAATCAAAAAGGAATGACACTAATAGAAATTCTTTTATCTATAGTAATTCTTACGATTATCCTTGTAACAGCAATGAAGTTTTTCCCCCAGATGGGAATGTTGAACAACCAGAATGGGACCAAACAGCAAGCAGTGAATGATGTAAAAGAATTATTAATTGATTGGCAAAAAAAAGGGGATAATTTAAAAACATTCCTTGCAGATCCATCGAGTGGTGCCTTATCTGGTTATTACCATAATGATGCTAATTACTATTATTTTAAAAATAAAAAAGGAAAATTAGATGTTGAAATTAAAATTAAAAAGACTCCTGACTTAAATACTACCCCTTCAAAAGCATATTTAGTTCATATTAAACTTAAAAACGATCGAGAAACAACAATCAGTGAAACTTATGGATATATTATTGTTAACTAGGAGGTTAGCAATGTTAAATCAAAATCAACGCGGAATTACTTTAGTTGAATTATTAGCAGCAATAGCCATTCTTTCAATTATCGGAGTAATTATTTGGGGTGTTTTTTTTCAAGGAACAAAATATTCTAATATAGCTGTAACCAAAAATCAAATGCAGCAAGAGGCAAATATTATCATTTCCAAATTAACAAAAATTCATCAAACCGCAGAAATCTATTCCATTCATTCAAATGGTGGAATCATAATTGTTGACTATGAAGATAAAAAGGGGTCGACACATAAAATTACTTTTGACGATAGCCATTTAGATTTTTTTACACAATCTATTAATAATGTAATACCAAATAAAAATGATACTCCATTAACTATCACTGTTAACGAAAAAAATTCAAATAATACTATTTCTATAGATACCGTTCTATACCGCTTGAAAGGTGGGGGATAATCCATGCGGGTTTCTAATGAAAAGGGATATGCACTAGTTGCTGTTCTATTAACAATGACTATATTTATGATTCTTGCTTTTTCATTTATGGGACAAGCAGCAAATAATGTAAAGCAGAATAAAGTTATTGAAACCAAATCACAGTCTGTTGCGCTTGCCGAAATGGGTGTTACGTATTTTCAACTAGCAGTTCAAAATGTTTTTAAATCTAATCACCAATCAATTATCGCCCAAGTAAAAGAGGCACGCAACAGAGATATAAAGGATGGAATATTTAAACCAGATGATGAATATATACAGTATGCAATAGTCTTAATGATAGAACAATTTAAATCTAAATTAAAGCAAACATCAATTTCTATTGATGGGAAACCAAACGCAAAATTTAATATTCAATATAGTGAAAATGATATCCATTCAAATGGAAAGGATATCAGGATTACTTTTAATAGTGTAGGTACTGAGAACGACAAAAGTACCACAATAGGCACAACAATGACGATTGACTTTAGTAATTTAATGTCATCAGATGGCAAAGGTGAAGAAAATAATGGAGACCAAGAATTAAAATTACCCTCCGGGAATGAAATTGCTGATCCAGGAAATTTAAAAATCTGCAGTAATAGTCAGACTGACTTTACAAATACAGTGTGTCAAATAAATGGAAGTAAAACCTTTTATCAAAATGATAAATTAGAGTTTGACCAATCAATTTTTAAAGTTACTGGGGCATTACACTTTCAGAATATGAATAACAAGGATATGAATAATTCAACACTATATATACTAGGAAGTATGACAACTGGAAATATGAATAGCCTAAATAAGTCAAAAATACATGTAAATGGAGCAGCAAATTTCGGCCATTTTAATGGAAATGGACTAACTGATTCAATAATAGAAATCGGAGGAAATGCCAGCTTTGATAATATGAAACTTTTAAGATCTACCATTTATGTAGATAAATATAAAGCAAATTTCGGGCAAATAAATGGAATGAATGATTCCAAGATTTTTGTTAATTCAGATGCTGTAATAAAAGGATTAGATATAGGATCTAATTCTATTATCTGTATCAATGGATACTTAAAAATTGAAAATAATTTTAATAATAACTCTAATAGTAAAGTTTATGCTAAGAACAGTAACAACAATAATGTAATTAAAGGTGATGAAGCATTTAAAGATGGTGGTGCATGCTCCAGAAATACTGGCCCATCCATTTCTTGGGGTGATCCTTCAATAACTGCAGATTATAATTATAAATATTAATAATGTATCAACTACCACTTATTTAATGGGACTTACAAAATACATTAACCTTAGACGTGCTATAGTGACTAACGGTAACATTCAAGAAAATTTGTAGTCCGTAAA
Source organism: Cytobacillus solani (assembly GCF_006704205.1). Classification (NCBI taxonomy): domain Bacteria; kingdom Bacillati; phylum Bacillota; class Bacilli; order Caryophanales; family Bacillaceae; genus Cytobacillus; species Cytobacillus solani. The sequence continues at coordinate 3,233,408 of NZ_CP041305.1, read as the reverse complement.
GAAGTGTAATATTAATAATTCTAATCTGTATTTACTCACATGTTTTGATATATAAACTAATACTTTTTAACGAACCTCATTTAATTTAACATTACAATGAGCTTTTAATTCCATGCTGAAAACTTTTTTAAACCCTGGGCATAGCCTAGGGTTTTCTACCATAAAAAAGACCCCTGCTCACTGGGATCTTCATCTCACATACTCCGCCACCCGATTCCGTCCAGCTCTCTTCGCGCCAACATATAAAGCTCGATCAGCGTGACGGATGAGAGAAAGGGAATCTTCTGCATCATGTGGGGCAGCTGCAACACCAATTGAGGCTGTGATATTTACACCAAGCGGGTTCCCATCCCACTCCATATGCTGTGTCAGTGTGAAGGTATGTAAGGCAATCGTTTGCCTGATGGTTTCTGCTGTTATAAGTGCATCTTCTTTTGTCACATCTGGAAGAAGGATAATAAATTCCTCTCCTCCATACCTAGCGACCGTTCCTCTATCACCTATTAATTGCCCTAATTTATCGGCAAGCTGGCAAAGAATTTCATTGCCGCTTTGATGACCGTATGTATCATTTATTGATTTAAAGTGATCGATGTCTAGAATAATCAGTGATAACTGTTCTCTTTCAAAGGTTTCAAGTCGATCAAATTCTCTGCTTAATAGATTATCAAAATAACGGTAATTATAAAGCTGTGTTAACGCACAGCGCTCGCTTTGTGCCTTTGTTTCCTCGTAATGTCTAGCATTCTCGATTGCTACTGCAAAATGTGAACAAAGGATATCGATAATCATTAGCTGGGACTTCTCATATGCTCTTTTTTGTGTCGAGGCAAGTACCAAAACCCCTGTTACTTGATTATTTCGAATCACTGGAACACTTAAGACACTCTCAATCGTATCAGGCAAATAGCCTTTGGAAAGATGGCTCCATTCTTCCTTCTTATGAAATAACATCGGCTTACGCTGATCCCAAACTAGTCCACTTATTCCTTCTTTCTTTGTAAGCGAGCCAGCATATGATGATATTACTTCACCTTTTTCTATATAACGAAGAATCTGTAATTCCTTTTCATCTACCACATCAAGGATGTATGCGCTATCGACGGTAAGCATCTCTGTTATCTTCTCAATAAATAAGTCGAGAACTTCATTTACGATTAATTTTTCTGCTAGCTGGTGTCCGATTTCAGTGGCCTTTTGTAAAAAACCATTAATTTTATCGCTTGAATAATAAAGATTCAAAATAATCGATAGACTAGAAAATGGTACACCAACGAACAAAACAGCAATAAGTCCGATTTCTATATAGAGCGTGTATAGGACAAAACCGATTGGAAAGGTTATCAATGTTGCAACCGTCTCCCAAACAAAGTCTTTTCCAAAAATATTTTTACGACCATTATAAACTAGTAGATTTATAATAATGATGATGAAATGATTCAAAAGGTAATTAGTAATAGGATAGATTACGATAAGCCAAAAAGAATCATGTAACTCACCTATATGGATTCCCGTTTTCCCACCAAGTGAGTAATAAAAAATACCACTCAATAGAGAAACAAGAAAGAACATGAGAGAGTTTAACGGAACTCGAAAAAATTCATTACTAGGAAGCTTAACGCGGATAAGTAAAACAATGAGTGCAACTTGGATGATTACTAATTCAACAAACAGACCAAATGATAAAAAGACCGCCCAGGAAACCCATTGGATTAAAAATACAGGAGATCTATTTATAATCATTGGTGTAGCTGCTACAAATGAAGCAAGCAATAAGAATAGCAATACATCTAATTCGAGACCAGAGATTTGAGGAGGATAATTTTGGTAAGTTACCCATAGACCTAACGGAAATACTAGTAACCAAATAATCCAAGTAATCCTTTTCTTAAGCAAACTCACCATTTATATCCCCCTTCCTCAAAACATTTATAGGTCATTTGTCATACAATATGACTATCTTACCAAATTTTCAAAATGATGTCACACGAATCCTTCTTCATTTTACCTGTTTACAGCTTCAGACAGATATGGCTTCGCCTCGGATAGGAAGTATAGAGATCCTGTAATAACGAGGACTTCATCGCTTCGAAGAGAATGGATTTCCTCATCTATTGCTGCTTTCCAATTCGTTGCGTAATGCTTATTTTCATTTTGACTTATGCTGAATAAAGATTCTGCACTTGCTGCTCTTGGAAAATCAAAGCTTACAAAGGTGATTTTATCTGCAGCCGCATCTAAATTTAGGATCATCTTATCCAATTTTTTATCAGAAAGAGCTGTAAAGATGATTCTGATTTTCTTTTCAGAATAGCGCTTATTCAATTCATTTACTAATGCTGTGATTCCTTCTTCATTATGAGCCCCATCAATAATAATCAATGGATCCATTGAAATCGTTTCAAACCGGCCAGGCCAGTATGCCTTTTTCAGACCTGAGTATATATGCTCGTCTTCAATTAAGAAAGAATAGTATTTATTTAATAGCTCCACGGCCATTAGCGCTAATGAGGCATTTTCTGTTTGGTGGCTGCCTGCCATAGAAATTTCTAAATGACTCCATTTACGAAAAGGTGTTACTTGCGAAAATATTTCCCCGATCGTTGTTGAGTGATGGCCTTCAATTGAAAACTGGCTGCCAAGAGAATACAAGGGTGCCTTCATTTCAAGTGCTTTATTTTCAATAACCTTCTTAGCCTCTTCTTGTTTTACTGCCGTAATGATGCTCGTTCCCGGTTTAATAATACCGGCTTTTTCAAAAGCAATTTCTGCATGGGTAGATCCGAGTATGCCTGTATGATCCAAACCGATATTTGTAATAATGGATAAAATCGGAAAGATAATATTAGTGGAATCGAACCTTCCGCCAAGTCCAACCTCAAATAGAACAATATCCACTGGCTGTACATGACCAAAATATTGCATCGCCATCGCTGTGATGATTTCAAATTCAGTCGGACCGCCGAGATCAGTCGCTTCCAGTTCCACGGAAAGCGGGTAAATATCATTTGCCAGCCGAACAATATCCTCATCTTGAATCGGAACACCATTCAATGCAATTCTTTCATTAAATTGCTCGAAATAGGGAGAGGTAAAAGTCCCTGCTGAACAGCCAGATTCCTGAAGAATATGGCGAAGATATGTTAATGTTGAACCCTTTCCATTTGTTCCACCGATATGGATTGATTTCATTCTTCTTTCAGGATGACCCAGCTTCTCCATCATCCATTCCATTCTTTTCAACCCAGGCTTCACTCCAAGTCTTAAGCGAGAGTGTATCCAAGTAACTGCTTCTTCATATGTATTAAACATGCTAGTCCCTCCTAACTACACATAGGAAGACGAATCCAATATAGTTGGATTCGCCTTCAAATTACTTTGTTATTCGCCTTTTAATTCTCTAATACGCGCTTCGACAGCCGCTCGCTTCTCACTATAATCAAGCTCTTTTGCTTTTTCTTCTTCTATTACTTTTTCCGGTGCCTTTTTAACAAAGCCCTCATTGCACAATTTCTTCTGAACACGCTCAACTTCTTTGTTGAGTTTATCCCATTCTTTTTCTAATCGGGTAATTTCCTCTTCAATATTAATTAAGCCCTCAAGCGGCAAGATGATTTCTGCACCAGTTACAACCGCTGTCATCGCTTTTTCAGGGGTTTCAACATCCGTTGCAAGGATCAGTTCCTCCGGATTACAGAAACGCTCAATATAGCCACGATTGCTTTCTAATGTGCTCAGAATCGCTTCATCCTTTGCTTTTAAAATCATCTTAATCTTTTTACTCATTGGTGTGTTCACTTCCGCACGGCTATTGCGAACTGAACGGATGATTTCAACTAATAGCTTCATTTCATCAGCAGCCTTCTCATCCGTGAATTCAGGATTCACTTCTGGCCATGAAGCTGTTGTAATTGATTCACCTGAATGAGGAAGGTTCTGCCAAATTTCCTCGGTAATGAATGGCATAAACGGATGCAGCAATCTCATTGTATTGTCTAGTACATAAGCCAAAATAGAACGAGTCGTTTTCTTCGCTGCTTCGTCTTCTCCGTATAGAGGAAGCTTAGCCATTTCAATATACCAGTCACAGAAATCGTCCCAAATGAAGTTATAAAGAATACGGCCAACTTCACCGAACTCATAGCGGTCTGATAGTCTCGTTACGGTTTCAATTGTTTCATTCAAACGAGTTAAAATCCATTTATCAGCTACTGATTTTTCTCCGCTTAGATCAATTTCGTCATAGGTTAAGCCGTTCATATTCATTAACGCAAAACGGGATGCATTCCAAATCTTATTCGCAAAGTTCCATGTCGCTTCAACCTTCTCCATGCTGAATCGTAAATCTTGCCCTGGTGAGCTTCCTGTTGATAAGAAGTATCGTAAAGAATCTGCTCCATATTTATCAATAACATCCATTGGATCGACACCATTTCCGAGCGACTTACTCATTTTGCGGCCTTCTGCATCACGAACTAAGCCATGGATGAGTACATCTTTAAATGGACGTTCGTCTGTAAATTTAAGTCCTTGGAAAATCATCCTTGATACCCAGAAGAAGATAATGTCATATCCTGTAACTAAAGCTGCCGTTGGATAATAGCGTTTATAATCAGCAGACTCTGTATCAGGCCAGCCCATTGTCGAGAAAGGCCATAACGCAGAACTGAACCATGTGTCTAAAACATCCTTATCCTGTTCCCAATTCTCGATATCTTCAGGTGCTTCATGGGCAACGAACACCTCACCCGTTTCCTTATGATACCAAGCAGGGATGCGGTGTCCCCACCAAAGCTGACGTGAAATACACCAGTCACGGATATTTTCCATCCAGCGAAGATACGTATTTTCAAAACGGTTTGGAACAAAGTTTACTTTATTTTCTTTCTCCTGAAGGGCAATTGCTTCATCAGCTAATGGCTGCATTTTTACAAACCATTGAGTGGAGAGGTATGGTTCAACGACCGCACCGCTTCGTTCTGAGTGGCCAACTGAATGCATATGCTCTTCAATTTTAAACAATACACCTTGCTCCTGCAGATCTTTAACAATCTGCTTGCGGCATTCGAACCGATCCATCCCTTGGTACTTATCAGCCTTTGCATTCATCGTTCCATCTTCATTCATGACAAGAACGCGTTCAAGATTGTGGCGATTTCCGATTTCGAAGTCATTCGGGTCATGAGCAGGAGTAATTTTCACAGCACCTGAACCAAACTCCATGTCTACATAATCATCCGCAACAATTGGAATTTCACGTCCAACGATTGGGAGCTTAACCGTTTTGCCAATTAAATGCTTATAGCGCTCGTCTTCAGGGTGAACAGCTACAGCGGTATCCCCAAGCATGGTTTCAGGACGTGTCGTCGCAATTTCAATATGTCCTGACCCATCGGCAAGAGGATATCTCATATGATAGAAGGCACCCTGAACATCTTTATGGATAACCTCAATGTCAGATAGGGCTGTTTTCGTTGATGGGTCCCAGTTAATAATATATTCGCCGCGATAGATAAGTCCCTTATTATAAAGGGATACAAATACTTCACGAACAGCCTTTGATAGCCCTTCATCAAGCGTAAAACGCTCACGGCTGTAATCAAGACCTAGACCAAGCTTGGACCATTGCTGACGGATATGGCTTGCATATTCCTCTTTCCATTTCCATGTTTCTTCAACAAATTTTTCACGGCCTAAATCGTAGCGGCTCTTTCCTTCATTGCGAAGCTTTTCTTCTACTTTTGCCTGTGTAGCAATTCCTGCATGATCCATTCCTGGAAGCCACAATACATCGTAGCCTTGCATCCGTTTCATACGAGTTAGAATATCTTGGAGGGTCGTGTCCCATGCATGCCCAAGATGCAGTCTTCCTGTTACGTTAGGCGGTGGAATAACAATCGTATAGGGCTCCTTCTTTTCGTCATCCTTCGCCTCAAAAAATTTCCCCTTAAGCCACCAATCATAACGCCCTTGTTCAATTGCCTGTGGATCATATTTCGTCGGCATTGTCAGTTCCTTTGTCTCCATCGTCAATCTTCCTTTCCAATCAATGATCATTCAATACTATAAAAGAAAATAAAAAAACCCCATCGCCTTAAAAGGACGAATGGAGTTTGCTTCGCGGTACCACCTTTTTTTCAACTACAATAGAGATGTAGTTGACTCTTAAATAGATAACGGATTTCCCGTCTTTCACTACTTGGACGATAGTCCTTTCGCGAAAGAAGCTCGAGGGCGACCTTCCAATAGTTCCGCTTAGAAAACCTTTCAGCTGATGGTTTTCCTCTCTAAAAGCAAATAGCTAATGTACTCTTCCCTGTCTTTGCTTGTGATTTTAATTTATAAATATACTACCGAAAAATGATGGCTATAGTCAATATTAATTGCCGATTTCTTTATAATTTATTCAATTAAATTTTTTTGTACCTCATTTTTATAAAAAAGGCATTATTAAAATATAGGCACTAACAAAGAGAAGTGAACATAGAATAGTATGAGAAAGGAATGTTAGGAAAGGGGTTTGCCGAGTGAAAAGAAGATATAATCCGTATATTCTTCCACCGTGGTTAAGAAAAGTCAGAGGTGTTTGTGCACAATTTATTATCCCTATTTGTGTTTTTCAAGGAATTCGTACAATTCTTTTTCCATTTACACTCGATGTATTGCTGCTAACTGTGCTAATATTATTAGCTATTGCTTTTCACTTCGAATTACTATAGGAGCCCAAAATTCGTGTTTCAATTCTGGGCTCCGCTTTGCCCTTCAGCCTCTGCAATTGCTTTTGCCTGCTTCTTTTGTGCCTCAATCTCTTCAATTCTCATTAGTATATATTCTGTATTTTTCAGAAGCCAGTATTGTCTTTGGAAGTGCAAGACTGATTTTCTTTCACCTTTACGATCTGATGCTTTAAAATAGTTTTCTGCGGATCGTATGACTGCACCTGGATGGGCAAAATAACTCTGAAAAAGTAATAACTCATCCTCTTTAAACGGAAAATACTTTAAATACGTATATATCCACTCTATGCATTCCTCTGATCGTTTCGGATAGGTTTTTAACGTTCTCGATAAGAACGGCAATAAATCATGAAGAGGGGAGCCTAGTCTGGACTTTTCAAAATTCGTGAAGTACCCATGTCCTTTATCATCAAATAAGAAATGTTCAGTGGAGATCTTACCATGAATAATCACAGTGCGAGCTTTTTCACTTTCCTCCGTTTTTTCAAACCACGTTTTAAATCTTTTGATGGAAAATTGCAATGCCTGGCTAATGTCGTGATAAGAAAGAGAAAACATTAGCTCGAAGGGAGATAAGTACTCTCTGCTTTCACATGATTCTATAAATCCAATTAAAAATTCGTTTTCTTTCTCCCATTCAAGCAATGTCTTCTCATAATGCTCTGAACGATCCTCCTTACTGATTGTTACTTCCCTAACAGATAAAGTATGAAGTCTTGCCAGTTCACGAAACAGCTGCTGATTCCGCTCGAATCGATTTTCCTTCACTTCATTTGCTAGCCATGGCATTAAGTAATATAGTTCATTTTCATGTAAAACCGCATATCTCCCATCAACTGCAGGAAAAATAGGGACAATTCGGTTATAGCCTTTTTGAAAGAGAGACTGGACATGGCGTATGAAATCACCACCATGCTTTGGATCAATTTTCTTTAAGGCAAAGACCCCTTTATTCGTATAAATTTTCCGTATGCGGCCACGCTCCTCAACAAAATGCGGTTCAAGGGCATAGTTCTTTAATATCGGTGCAACCTTTAGTAATCGATTCTCCTTTTCCATAAGAATCCACTCTCTTTCTTAAGAAAAGCGTAAGCAAGCCGATGTTGACTTATCGTAGGGAGGAGACCTAAAGTTTGATAGGCGATAGGCTGCTTGCGCTAGACAGTTCCCAATTTAAAAAGTGATATATTTTTCTTATCCTTTAAAAAAGAAAACAGCCTAAGCAGGTATTCGCTAACCTGCCCAGCCTGTTTTTGCATTTTTTAACGGGCTACAACAGCTGGAATATAAAGTACTTGCCCTTCAGAGATATCTTGATTAATTTCTAAATGATTGACACTTAACAGCTGGTGAACACCAATCGCATACCTTTCTGCAATGAGATCCAGTGTATCTCCGCTTTGAACAATGCATACCTTTAATTTTGCCACATGATCGGACTCTTCCTTACGGGCAAAAAATTCTGTTAAGGTCATGCTTTTCTTTTTCGATTTCTTCTTTTTCTTATCCGTTTTCTCAGGACTTTCATCAATAATCTCAGGAGATTCTGGTTTTGCTTCTAGTTCAGGGCTTTCGACCTTAGGCATATTCACATCCTGTACTGGACTTTCATCTACCGGAATTTCAAAAATATCTTCTGCTGATGGAGGTGATTCTTCACTTCTTTTTGAAGAATAAAATGTGATTTCTGGCTCATCTGCCTTTTTTACTTCTTCTTTCGGCTCTGGCTCTGGTTCAGGCTCTTTTCTTGCCTCAGCTTCAAATGGAATATAGACTTTTTCCTTAAACTCATCATGCTTTTCAATTTCATTTGCTGAACTAACAAAAATTTCTGTTCGATCTTCCTTTTGATCCTCTTCTTCTGCAAAAGCTTTTTCTAACGGACTCACATCCACTACATCTTCTGCAGCAGGCGATCTTGCCAAAAATGGTTCTAATTCCTCCTCATCCTGCGTATCCACTTCGTAGGATGACTGTTGCTCCCCATATAAGCCAGTGATCATTAAATTAGCAGATAGCTTCAAACAGCTTCTTTCAGGAAAGATATAATCAAAGGATTCTACTTGAACATCAATGTCATTTAGGCTTTGAATCCTATTGATCGGTATAGTTATATCAACTGGGAAGTAATGTCTAAATTCACAAACTCCTTCTTCTCTTTCTTCTACCACTTGAATGAATTTTGGAGCGGCAAAAGTTCCTTCATCTTCCGCTGTCTCTATTTCATTGCGTTTATATTCACCTGATAGCTCAAGCGCTCCTTGAATCGTAACATATTGATCATCTTCCTGAATAAAAATATCAGGGTCTAACGAGATAGAAATCAAATCTAGTACTTCCTGTCCTTTTTGAAACCAGACAGACTCTTCCAAAGAAAATCGTAAACACGATTGGCTCCCCTGAGACAAAGCGACTCCTCCTTTCATAACACAACACGCTTTATCACTATGTCATTTACACTTTATGAGAAAGTTAATTCTTTTATGATTGAAAAACGAAGCAGCACAAAAAAAACACCCATCTATTAGAGATGAGTGCCTAATAATTACCCTTTAATTTTCGAAAAAGCAATTTCGATTGCTTGTAGTGTTTTTTCTATATCTTCGTCACTATGTGCAGTTGATAAGAACAAGCCTTCAAATTGAGATGGTGGCAGGAAGACGCCTTGATTTGCCATTTCACGGTAGTATGCTGCAAAATAGTCTAGGTTTGAAGCTTTTGCTTTATCATAATTAATGACATTTTCATTCGTAAAGAAGAAGCCGATCATTGAGCCAGCACGATTAACGGTATTCGGAATATCATACTTTTCAGCAGCCACTTTAATCCCTGCTTCAAGCATATCCCCTTTACGAGTAAATTCCGTATATGCCTCAGGTGTTAGCTGACTTAATGTTTCATATCCAGCTGTCATAGCTAGTGGGTTTCCAGATAATGTTCCAGCTTGATAGATAGGGCCGCTCGGTGCAATTTGCTCCATAATTTCAGCCTTACCACCGTAAGCACCTACTGGAAGACCTCCGCCGATTACTTTTCCTAAACAAGTGATATCCGGAGTAACATTGAAGTAGCCTTGAGCACAGTTATATCCGACACGGAATCCAGTCATTACTTCGTCAAAAATCAGCAATGCTCCGTATTGTGTCGTAATTTCTCTTAGTCCTTCTAAAAAGCCCGGAAGCGTTGGTACAACGCCCATATTACCCGCAACAGGCTCCACAATAATTCCAGCAATATCTTCACCGAATTGCTCGAAAGCATACTTTACGCTTTCCAAATCATTGTAAGGAACAGTAATCGTATTCTTTGCGATTCCTTCTGGTACCCCAGGACTATCTGGAAGACCAAGCGTTGCCACTCCAGAGCCAGCTTTAATCAATAAGGAATCTCCATGACCATGATAGCAGCCTTCAAACTTCAGAATTTTGTTTCGGCCAGTATAGCCGCGTGCAAGTCTTAGCGCACTCATTGTTGCTTCTGTTCCAGAGGAAACCATACGTATGATTTCAATAGACGGAACTCTTTCAATTACTAGCTTAGCAAGCTCATTTTCAGTAACTGTCGGTGCACCAAAGCTTGTACCTAATTCTGCAACCTTTTTAAGTGCTTCGACGACACGGTCATTTGTATGTCCTAAAATGAGCGGTCCCCATGATAATACGTAGTCAATGTATTCATTTCCATCGATATCATAGATTTTCGAGCCTTTTCCTCTTTCCATAAAAATTGGATCCATGTTTACTGATTTAAACGCACGCACAGGAGAGTTAACTCCTCCCGGCATTAATTTTTTCGCTTCCTTAAAAGCTTGAATGGATTTATCGTAAGAGCGCATCTAATCCCTCTTTTCACTTTTTTATTGTTGAAAATAATGCAGTTTTGGCAAAGGTTGATTTCCGCTTCAGGATGCTCGCTTTCCGCGGGGCGGGCGCTGAGCCTCCTCGTCGCCTACGCTCCTGCGGGGTCTCACCTGTCCCACTCCTTCCGCAGGAGTCTCACACTTTACGCTCCAATCAACCTAACTTTATTCCAACATATTCATCTATATTGCCGTACAAATACCTTTTGTTAGTACCTAAAACTTAAAAATTATTGTTCTTTTAGCCATCTAGCTGCATCTTTTGCATGGTATGTAATGATAAGGTCGCAGCCAGCGCGTTTCATCCCAGTCAGCATTTCCATTACGATTCTTTTTTCATCAATCCATCCGTTCTGAGCAGCTGCTTTAACCATGGAATATTCGCCGCTTACATTATAAATAACGAGTGGAAGATTGAAATTATTTTTCACATCACGAACAATATCAAGATAAGGCATACCAGGTTTCACTATTAGGAAGTCAGCGCCTTCCATTAAATCAGACTCTGCTTCACGCAATGCTTCCATACGATTTGCAGGGTCCATTTGATAAGCCTTTCGATCGCCAAATTGAGGTGTACTATCAGCCGCGTCACGGAATGGGCCATAGAAAGCAGAGGCATACTTCACCGCATAAGACATAATTGGCACATTTTCAAAACCAGCCTCATCTAATCCAGCACGAATAGCAACGACAAATCCATCCATCATATTAGATGGTGCAATAATGTCCGCTCCAGCCTTTGCCTGGCTAACAGCTGTCTGAACAAGTAATTCAAGCGAGGCATCATTTAAAACTTGATCTCCTTCTATCAAGCCGCAATGGCCATGGCTTGTGTATTCACAAAGACAAGTGTCAGCAATAACGATGATTTCAGGGAACTTCGCTTTAATTAAACGGGTTGCTTCTTGGACGATTCCATGATCATGGTAAGCTTGCCCGCCGCATTCGTCCTTTTCTAAAGGAATACCGAATAACAGAACGGATTTAATCCCTAAAGCAACAACCTCATTCATTTCCTCTTCAAGATGATCCAGCGATAAATTATAAATGCCAGGCATCGACGTGATTTCTTTCTTAACATCCTCTCCCTCTGCTACGAAAATAGGATAAATGAAATCATCTATTGTTAAATGATTTTCACGTACGAGTGCACGCATATTTGCACTTTGGCGTAAACGTCTATGACGGGTGAATTGTAAATCCATTATAATGCCCTCCGATATTCATTTTCTAAATAGTCAATTATGCTTTTTATCATGTGATGGACGGTGTATACATTCGGTGCAATATGAACCTTTAACCCATATGACTCAATTCTTTCCTTTGTAACAGGTCCGATACAGCCGATGACACATGCTTCTACCTTTTCATAAAGATTGTTTTCTTTCACAACAGCCATTAAATGGTCAATTGTAGATGGGCTAGTAAAGGTTAAGATATCTAATTGGCTATGAGTTAGCTTTTCTTTAATGAGTTCTCTGCTTTCTTCTGGAAAATATGTGTCGTAAATGATTGCTTCATCAACAACAGCGCCATATTTAGATAAATAAGCAGCAATATAATTACGGGCTAAATTCCCCTTCGGAATGAGTACTTTCATTCCCTTTTGTACATATGGTTTAAATTCTTCAGCAAACCCTTCAGCAACGAACTCCTCTGGCGTAAAGTCCACTTGAAGCCCTTTAGCCAATAAAAAGCTTTCTGTTTTCCTTCCGATGGCAGCAATTTTTGGCATTTGCTTTCTATCAGATGGATGAAGGAAGGATAAAAACGTTTCAACCGTTATACTGCTCGTAAAAATTAGCCAATCATACGAATGCAGCTGATTGATGATGGCATGTATTTCTGGTGAACGAGCAGGTTTAAAGGCAAGCAGAGGGATTTCAACAGGATTTCCTCCATATTTCTCCACCAAATCCGAAAAGGATTGTGCCTGCCCTTTACTTCTTGGAACAAGAATATTTTTTCCTCTTAAAGGAAGGGAGGAGGCTGTCATTTGCCTTCCATCTCCGCTTTAACCTGATCAATCAATTCTTTTCCTCCAAGCTTTATTAAGCTATTTGCGGCAGCAATTCCAACTTCTTCGGGATTTATGCCAGTTATCTGTTCTTTATAAATAATTTTTCCATCTGGTGAACCAACAAGTGCGGTTAATACGACTTGATCCTTGTCATTCAACTCTGCGAATCCTGCAATCGGCACTTGACAACCGCCTTCCATTTTATGAAGGAATGCGCGTTCCGCTCTAACCGTGGCATCAGTCTTTTCACATGTAAATTTCTTTAACAATCCAAGCAGTTCTTCATCATCTCCACGGCACTCAATAGATAATGCACCTTGTCCGATCGCTGGGAGGCAAATATCTGGATCTAGAAATTCTGTTACTACATCAGATGCCCACCCTAATCTTGAAAGACCTGCAGCTGCTAAAATAATCGCATCATATTCTTCTGTTTCTAACTTTTCCAGTCTTGTATCAATATTTCCGCGAATCCATTTAATTTCGATATCAGGACGACGGGCTAACAGCTGGGCTGCTCTTCTTAAGCTGCTTGTTCCAACGATAGCGCCAGGCTTAAGGTCATCAAATCGAATATGATTTTTTGAAATAAGTGCATCTCGATGATCTTCTCTTTCTGGTATACAGCCGATGACGAGGCCATCTGGGAGAACGGCAGGCATATCCTTCATGCTATGTACCGCCATATCGATTTCCTTATCAAGCATGGCCTGCTCAATTTCCTTCACAAAAAGTCCTTTGCCGCCAACTTTTGATAAAGTTACATCAAGAATTCGATCGCCTTTTGTGACGATCTCCTTTACTTCAAATTCAAAAGACGGATCTAGTGCCTTTAACTGATTAATAACCCAATTAGTCTGTGTTAATGCAAGTTTACTTCTGCGCGAACCAACGATAATTTTTCTCATGATTGCCTCCTAAATTTAAAGCGATTATGAATACCAGAAATGGAAAGATGAAAGTTTTCCAAATAAGAAGAAATTAATAAGAACGACGAGAAAGGATGCAAGATTCCATAAAGCAAGCTTATTCCCAGTCAGTCCTTTCCCAACCTTTAAATATAAATAAATGCTGTAGATCGCGAGTACGATGAAAGAGCCAATCACCTTAGGATCGTACCAAATCATATCAGGAACCTTTATGTATGCCCAAGTTGTTCCAAGAATTAAACTTATAATTAGCATAGGAACCCCAATAAGATTTAAGACGAAAGACATTTTGTCAAGCTTTGAAAGGTCAGCAAGCCGCTTCAGGCGCGTTCCCCACTTTTTTCTTTTTAAAAGATCGTACTGAATTAGATACAGCAGCGAAAACACAAATGAGAGGGAAAAGGCCCCATAAGATAGAATGGCCACAGTAATATGAATAAGCAGCAATTCAGAAATCAGCTGCTGTGCCATAACATGGGATTCATATTGTATGGGTGCAAATGTATGAATTGCCATGATCATAAATCCAAGCACATTTGTAAAGAACACGATAAAATCTACTCGAAGTAAGCGATTTATGGCTAAAGATAAACTTATCAGTACCCAAGCATAAAAATAAAGCCCTTCAAATATCGTCAAGACAGGAAATCTCCCCGTCTTCAACATATACAAAAAAAGGAATATTGTTTGTAAACCCCATACAAATGCAAGTAACCAGAAGGCAATTCGGTTTGCCTTCCGGTTAGACGTCAGAAAATCAACAAAATATAATAAGACACATAAGGCATAAAGAACGACTGTAAACTCATGCAGCCGTGTCATATAAATTTCAAACATGGACAGTACTCCTTTTATGATTGAAAGGAAGCCTGTGGCGATTGAGCAACCGAGTGCCTTAGTTCTGCTGCACTCACTTCCTGCCGCTCATTAACAAGTTCTCCTATATTAAAAATTTTCACGAATAGATCCAATGCCTTATCTGCATCTTTTTGGCCAGCCATTTCTTTAGCCTGTAAAATAGGATCCTTCAATAACTGATTAATAATACTCTTCGTATGTTTATTTAACACCTTTTTATCCCGATCACTTAAATTCGGCATCTTTCTTTCTATGCTCGTCATCGTTTCTGCTTGAATTGCTAGGGCTTTTTCACGCAACGCAGAAATGACTGGAACAACTCCAAGTAAATTCAGCCATTGTTTGAATTCAACTATTTCTCCTTCAATCATTAGCTGAATCTTTTCGGCTTCTTTTTTACGCTCCTGAAGATTCGCTTCAACGATTCCCTCAAGATCATCAATGTCATAGAGGAACACACTATCTAATTCAGCAAGCAATGGATCTAAATCACGCGGAACAGCAATATCAACCATGAATAACGGCTTGCCTTTGCGCAGTTTTTCCACTTGCAGCATCATGCATTTTGTAATGACAAATTCTTTTGCTCCTGTTGAGCTAATAAGAATATCTGCTTCAAGTAATGCACATTGAAGCTCTTTCAGTGTCTTTGCTTGCCCTTCATAGCGGTTTGCTAAGTCCTGCGCCTTTTCAAACGTACGATTAATAACCGTTACCTTACTTGCACCGTTTGCATGCAGGTTTTGAATCGCAAGCTCACCCATTTTTCCAGCACCTAAAATAAGGACATGCTTATTCTCTAAGGAACCAAAAATTTTCTTCGCTAATTCAACAGCTGCATAACTTACAGAAACTGCATTTGCACCGATCTCTGTTTCTGAATGGGCCCGTTTGGCAAGCGTAATGGCTTGCTTAAACAGATGATTGAACACGGTTCCAGTCGTATTCTCTTCCTGAGCTTGCAGGAAGCTTGTGCGAACCTGTCCTAAAATTTGGGTTTCCCCAAGAATCATGGAGTTTAACCCGCAAGACACACTAAATAAATGCTCCATTGCGCCTTCTTGTTCATATATAAACAAATATGGTGAAAATTCTTCCTTCTCTATTTGAAACCACTCTGACAAAAATTCTTTAATATAATATCGGCCTGTATGAAGCTGATCAACAACTGCATAAATCTCAGTCCGATTACATGTTGACAATATCACGTTCTCTAAGATGCTCTTCTTATTCTTTAATGTGTTCATAGCATCTGCAAGCTGAGACGGGTTAAATGTCAAACGCTCACGAATTTCGACAGGGGCTGTTTTATAATTTATACCGACAACTAAAATATGCATGTTTCAATTGACCCCCCCAATTAAATTGCACAAAATACTACTATAATTGTAACATTTCTATCCCTTTATCTAATGGTAAAATGTGAACAGATAGTGAATTCATATGGTAAAATAAAGTAAGAGTGCAGATAAAGAAAATCCATTGCTCTATCCACTTTCTATCATTCGACAAAATCCTCCCATATGTACAGTAACAAAAAAACATAGCAGATTCAAGTGAACCTTATTGGAAGGGTGTAACGATGAAAAATCAACGTTTTTTTCTAGGAATTATCCTAATTGGCTTTGGCGCCTACTTTTATCTTGAGCAATCCAATATTCCTGTTTTGCAGCCTTATTTCACGTGGCCATCCTTACTAATAATTATTGGTGTCGCTTTTTTATTTCAGGGCTACGGCGCAAAAGAATACCATGCCATCCTGCCTGGCGTCATTCTGACTGGTTTTGGTCTCCATTTTCATGTGGTCAATCGGCTGGAAATATGGCCAGATCATATTGGCATTTTTATTTTAATTCTAGCTCTTGGCTTGCTGCTGCAGCATCAAAAGACTGGATCAGGTTTATTTCATGGGCTTCTCTTCTTATTTTTATCGATTTTGCTGCTTTTTTATGATCGCATGATTGTCTGGTTCGGCCTATTGAATAACGGAGTCTCGAATGTTTGGAAATTTTGGCCTGTCATCCTCATTCTTATTGGCGGTTATTTCCTCTTTATTAAGAAAAAATAGAAAAGAGACAGGGATACATAGTTTCCCCTGTCTTTTTCGATTACAATACAGAATCTAAAAAGTTTTTTGTTCGTGCTTCTTTTGGATTTGAGAATAATTGCTCTGGGTGTCCTACTTCAACAATTCGTCCCTCATGCATATAGACAGCCCAATCAGCAACCTCTCTTGCAAAGCCCATTTCATGGGTAACAACAACCATTGTCATTCCCTCTTTAGCCAATTCCTTCATTGTCGCAAGCACCTCTCCTACTAATTCAGGATCAAGCGCAGAGGTTGGTTCATCAAAGAGCATAATCTCCGGTTTCATAGCAAGAGCCCTTGCTATTGCTACACGCTGCTTTTGCCCACCGGAAAGCTTTGAAGGATACACATTCTCTTTATCTAAAAGACCTACTTTTTTCAGCAAAGCTCTTGCTTCCATCTTCGCTTCTTCTTTTGGATACTTTTTAACATAAATTGGTGCCTCCATCACGTTTTGTAGCACCGTTTTATGCGGAAATAAATTAAAATGCTGAAATACCATTCCGACTCTTGCTCTTACTTCATTTAGATCATGCGTTTCTTTCTCGATTTTTTCTCCGCCGATCATAACAAGTCCACTATCTTTTAATTCTAAAAAATTAATGCAGCGGAGAAGCGTGCTTTTTCCAGACCCGCTCGCACCAATAAGGCAAACAACCTCACTCTGGTTTACCGTCATATCGATATCCCTTAAGACATGTAAATCCCCAAAAGATTTATTCAGCTTCTCTACATTGATCATAATATCTTTACTCATATTTATCTTCCCTCCTTTAATCGCTGCTAGACATTTTTTTCTCAATTATTCTTACGATAATAGAGAAGAATAGAACGAGAACTAGATAATAGACAGCAACAATAAGCAAGTAGCTCATATAATCATATTTAAGAGAACCGTGCGTGGTTGCAACATTAAAGAGCTCGTACATGCCAATAAACGAGGCGAGCGAGGAGTCCTTTAAAGCAATAATGAATTGATTTCCTAACGGTGGAAGCGCTCTGCGGCTTGCTTGCGGCAAAATAATTCTTCTCATTGTTAAGCCCATTGTCATTCCAAGTGAGCGGCCAGCTTCCATTTGTCCATGATCAATCGATTGAATAGCCCCTCTGAAAATCTCTGCAATATAAGCCCCGTTATGAAAGGCTAGTCCTAGTACAACAGCCAGAAAATCGGAAATATTAAAAGCAGTTAATCCAAAGTAGAAGATAAAGATCTGGACAACAAGCGGGGTGCCACGAACTAAGAAAATGTATAAATCAGCAATCCATTCCAGTATTTTTATATTGGATATTTTTAAAAAGGCAAAGAATAATCCTATAAAAATGGCAATAAAAATAGAAACGATTGTTATTTCAAAGGTGAGAAGCATTCCTTTTAAAAAGACTGGATATGTGTCGATAAATTTTGTTAATAAGTCCACAGGTTTCCTCCTTTAAACATGTTATGCTTATGAAAAAAGACGAATGTAATTTCTGCTACATTCGCCCGGTATGTTTATTCCTACTCAGGAACAACAGTGATATCCTCACCGATATATTTTTTGCTTATTTCTGTTAGCGTTCCATTCTCATGCAGGTTTTCAAGCGCTTTATTAATTTTTTCTAGAAGCTCTGTATTTTCTTTTGCCACAGCAATGGCTTGTTCACTGCGGCCAAGCAATTCTTTGCCGACAATATTCATTCCAGCACCGATTGCTTCTTTTCCTGTGATAAAGTCAGTAATAACCGCATCATGCTTTCCTTTGCTTAATGCCTCTAGAGCTACTACATCGCTATCATAGAATTTAATATTATTTGTAGCTTTTTCTGCTTCTGTTGTATATGTAGTGCCTTTTGCTACGGCAACTTCCAGCCTTTTTAAATCATCAAACGTTTCCACTGAGCTATCAGGACGAACATAGATTTGCGGACCAGAAAAATAATAAGGAATCGAAAAATTAACGGCTTCCAATCGTTCTTCAGTAATTGTATGACTTGCTACCGCTGCATCAAATCGACCCGATTTAACACCTTCGACAATTCCGCCAAACTTAAATTTATGCTGGACTGGTTCCAGTCCTAATTCCTTTGCAACAGCTTCTCCAACTTCAATATCGAACCCGCTCATTGTTCCATCTTTATTCGTTACACTGAATGGATTAAACTCACCTGAAGATGCATAAGTAAACTTACCATCATCTACTAGTTTCATGCCTTTATTCGACGCTTCTTTTGATCCGCATGCAGCTAGTACAACTATAAGCAAGAGCAAAAATGCGCCTTTCCAAAAATGTTTCACTAGTGTAAATACCCCCTTTATTTTTTAGCTTAATATTTGTCCTACCCCATTCTATGTTTTTGAATCCTCTAAAATTCGCATTTTATATAATAAAAAGAATCCCATTGCATATTTGCAATGGGATTCCATTCTTACATATAAGCTTGTAATAATGCCCAAGCCTGATCTTTTCCCTGTCCTGTTTCAGAAGAAAAGAGAATGATATGATCATTTGGGTCTAATTCTAATGTTTCTTTAGCTACTTTCAAATGCTTCTGCCATTTGGATTTTGGAATCTTATCTGCTTTTGTTGCGATAATGATGCACGGAATTTCAAAATGCTTTAAGAAATTATACATCATCACATCATCCTTTGATGGCGGGTGACGAAGATCAACAATTTGAACAACAGCCTTGAGCTGCTCTCTATCCTTTAAATATGTTTCAATCATTTTCCCCCAAGCTTCTCTTTCCTTCTTGGAGACTTTCGCATAGCCATAACCAGGTACATCGACAAAATGCATGATTTCATTAATGAGATAAAAGTTTAATGTTTGTGTTTTTCCTGGCTTCGATGATGTTCTTGCTAAATTTTTTCGATTGAGCATTTTATTAATAAATGAAGACTTCCCGACATTCGATCTGCCCGCTAAGGCAAACTCTGGTAAAGCTTCAACAGGATATTGTTCTGGTTTTACCGCACTAATTACGATTTCAGCCGAATTTACTTTCATCCTTGTTCACCGCCATTCAATGCATGTTTTAGAACGTCATCAACATGAGAAACAAGGACAAAGTTAAGATCTTCCCGGACACTTTCAGGGATATCATCAATATCCTTTTCGTTATCCTTAGGAATGATAATCTTTGTAAGCCCAGCCCGATGTGCACTTAATGATTTCTCTTTCAAACCGCCAATTGGAAGAACGCGTCCTCTTAAAGTAATCTCACCTGTCATTCCTACCTCTTTACGGATCGGTTTTCCGGAAAGTGCAGATACAAGTGCCGTTGTAATTGTAATTCCAGCAGATGGTCCATCTTTTGGAACCGCTCCCTCAGGTACATGGATATGAATATCATATTTTTCATGGAAGTCTTCTTCAATACCCAATTCCTTTGCTTTCGAACGAACATAGCTAAACGCTGCTTGTGCCGATTCTTTCATTACATCGCCAAGCTTCCCTGTTAAAACGAGCTTCCCTTTTCCCGGTGCTAGAGAAACTTCAATTTGCAGTGTGTCTCCGCCAACCGTTGTATAAGCTAACCCAGTAGCCACTCCAACTTGGTCTTCCAGCTCTGCCTGGCCATAACGAAACTTTGTTTTCCCAAGGAAATCTTCTATGTTTTTCTCCGTTATCACTACTTTTTTCTTTTCACCAGAAACAAGAATTTTTGCCGTTTTTCGGCATACTGTGGCAAGTTGGCGTTCTAAGCTGCGCACACCTGCTTCTCTCGTGTAATAACGAACGATTTTTTGAATCCCGTCTTCTCTAATCTGAAGTTGAGACTTTGAAAGCCCATGCTCTTTAATCTGTTTCGGCAAGAGATGATCTTTCGCAATATGAATCTTTTCCAGTTCTGTATAGCCTGCAATTGTAATAATCTCCATTCGATCACGGAGTGGACCAGGAATGGTTCCTAAATCATTTGCCGTTGCAATAAACATTACCTTAGAAAGATCATATGGCTCTTCAATATAATGATCACTGAAATTATGATTTTGTTCCGGATCTAACACTTCTAACATTGCTGAAGATGGGTCGCCACGGAAATCATTCGACATCTTGTCTATTTCATCTAAAAGGAACACAGGATTAATGGTACCTGCTTTTTTCATTCCTTGAATAATACGGCCTGGCATCGCTCCTACATAAGTCCTTCTATGACCACGAATCTCAGATTCATCACGTACCCCACCTAAGGAGATTCGGACAAATTTTCGATTTAGAGAAGCAGCGATTGAACGGGCTAGACTTGTCTTCCCCACTCCTGGAGGTCCAGCAAGACATAGAATTGGCCCTTTCAATGAATTGGTTAGCTTTTGAACTGCCAAATATTCAAGAACGCGCTCCTTTACCTTTTCAAGTCCGTAATGATCCTCGTTTAATATCCGTTCAGCTTTATGAATATTTAAATCGTCTTCCGTTGCATGACTCCATGGCAAAGCAACTAGCCATTCAATATAGTTGCGAATAACCGCACTTTCAGCTGAACTAGAAGGAATCTTTTCATATCTGTCCAATTCCTTTAGGGCTGTTAGTTGAATATGTTCTGGCATACCGGCTTTTTCAATTTTTTCCGTGAGGGCAGCGATTTCCCCTGTCTTTCCTTCTTTATCACCAAGTTCTTTTTGAATCGCCTTCATCTGTTCACGCAAATAATATTCCTTTTGCGTTCGTTCCATCGATTTTTTAACTCGCTGACCAATTTTCTTTTCTAAATTTAGAACTTCTTTCTCATTATGAATAATTTCAATTACTTGATTCATTCGCTCTTTTATATTGGTCGTTTCTAAGATTTGTTGCTTTTCCTTTAATTTTAAAGGAAGGTGTGAAGCGATAATATCAGCCATTCTTCCTGGTTCCTCAATATCCGCAACCGCAGAATACGTTTCAGCTGAAATTTTCTTAGAAACCTTTATGTACTGCTCAAAATATTCAAGCATCGTTCTCATCAATGCTTGGTCTTCAACATCCTTTGTTGTTGGTTCTTCAAACACTTCCACACTGACAGCATAATGACTGGTTTCATCATAAAATTCAATAATTTCAGCTCGTTGAAGACCTTCTACTAACACTCGAATCGTTCCGTTTGGAAGTTTAAGCATTTGTTTGACACGTGTTAATGTGCCTCTTGTGAACAAATCTTCTTCTGCAGGTTCATCTATCGAGATCTCTTTTTGTGTAGTTAGGAAAATTAAATGGTCATCTACCATCGCTTTTTCAAGTGCCTGTACCGATTTTTCACGGCCAACATCTAAATGAAGAACCATTGTTGGATAAACAAGCAAACCCCGAAGCGGCAGGAGGGGGACGATGATTTCTTTCTTTTTCGCCAAACTAAAACACCTCCAAATGCAAATCTTTATAAGCATAAAATTTCTAATAATTTCTTTGTACAATTCTATCGTATTTATAAGATAGTGTCTAATTTGAAATGCGGAGGCGGCTTGGTCACCCCCGACAAGCATAAGACAAGCCAAAACGCATAAATAAAACTTCGGCTTTTCGCATCCATTGCAAGCCGAAGTTTTTTCACCAACTAAATGCTTTCTTTTTTCACCAGTTCGACTGAAGCCGTTATCGATTGCTCCATATGAATATTCTTTAGAAGGGCTAGATCAAAAACTTCATTCAAATGGCTTACAGGAACAATCTTTATTCCTGTAATTTCTTTTAAAATAGATTGCATGTTTTCTTCAGGAATAATCACTGTTTTTGCACCAGCTTTTTTCGCTGCTTTAACCTTTGGATACACACCACCGATCGGTTTCACATGCCCGTGAATACTTATTTCTCCTGTCATTGCTACTGTATGGTCAATTGGAAGCTTATAAATAGCGGAATATATCCCGGTCGCCATTGCGATTCCTGCAGAGGGCCCATCAATGGGAACTCCTCCTGGAAAATTCACATGAATATCGTAATCATTCGCAGGAACACCCATTGAACGAAGAACAGTAATTACATTTTCAATGGACCCTCTTGCCATACTTTTTCTCCGTATCGATTTTCCTTGTCCGCCGATACTTTCCTCTTCAACGATCCCAGTAATATTGATACTTCCTTTATCAGTGGCAGGAATGACAGTCACTTCAATTTCAAGAAGGGCACCCGTATTCGGCCCGTATACGGCAAGACCGTTAACTAGACCTATAGCTGATTTCTCATTTATTTTTCTTTCCATTCTAGGAGTAAGCTGACTTGACTGAATCACCCACTCAATATCTTCATCCTTTATGTAATCTCTATCTTCCGTTATTGCTAATCCAGCTGAAATCTGAATAAGATTGACTGCTTCACGCCCATTTCTTGCGTACGATGCTAGTATTGTTAATGCATTTTCACTAATCGTGAGATTGACCTTTTTAGCAGCCTTTCTTCCAATTTCAATAATTTCCTCTTCTAATAATTCTCTGAAAAATACCTCCATACATCTTGAACGAATCGCTGGGGGAATTTCACTTGGCGTTCTCGTTGTTGCACCAATTAATCTGAAATCGGCTGGAAGGCCATTCTTAAAAATATCGTGAATATGATTAGGAATTTGAGTATTTTCTTCATTATAATAGGCACTTTCAAAAAGAACTTTTCTATCTTCTAATACCTTCAATAATTTATTCATTTGTATTGGGTGAAGCTCGCCTATTTCATCAATAAAAAGTACCCCTCCATGGGCATTGGTTACCGCTCCTTGTTTCGGCTGAGGTATACCAGCTTGTCCCATTGCACCAGCTCCTTGATAAATAGGATCATGAACAGAACCAATAAGAGGATCAGCAATCCCACGTTCATCAAAGCGAGCAGTCGTTGCATCTAATTCAATAAAAACAGAAGACGGTTTAAACGGAGACTTGGCTGTTTTCTTTGCTTCTTCTAATACGAGTCTTGCTGCTGCTGTCTTTCCAACACCTGGTGGTCCATAAATAATTACATGCTGCGGGTTTGGACTGCATAAAGCAGCTTTTAAAGATTTGATCCCATCTTCCTGTCCAACAATATCCGCAAAACTAGAAGGCCGTACCCTTTCCGCCAGAGGCTCTGTTAAAGAAATGGCTCTCATTTTTTTTAATTGATCCATTTCTTTTTTTGACTCCCGATCGATTGAAACCTTTTGAGTCCGCTGGTTTTTTAACAAATTCCAAAAATAAAGCCCAATGACAATTCCAAAAAACAATTGTATAAATAAGGCGATCCCCGTCCAACTCATACTTTTCCCTCCTGCATTAAAAGTTCTCGCTGATAATGCTAGTATCTCCTTCACAGAGTTGGAATAAACAAGAATCTGTTGTAAAAAATTGGGCTGCAAGAAATGCGGAAGCGCCTTAGATCATCGCCGTACAAACTGGAAGTGCCACGAATGAGATAAACGAGACACAATGAGAAAAACCAAACCCTATAATGGTTTGGCCTCTCTAAATTTTATTCAAGCTGAAGTTTTTCGTTCCTCATCAATAATTGTACCATCTTCAAGAATCAGCTTTGGTGAAGCATTATCAGTGATCGCTTCTTTCGTAATAATGCATTTCTTAATATCCTCACGTGAAGGAAGCTCAAACATCACATCTAACATGATTCCTTCAATGATAGAACGCAGTCCGCGAGCACCTGTTTTACGTTCAATTGCCTTTTTAGCAATTTCAGTAAGTGCCTCTTCCTCGAACTCAAGCTCTACTTCATCAAGTTCAAGCATTTTTTGATATTGTTTAACAAGCGCATTTTTTGGCTTTGTTAAAATTTCAATTAATGCTTCTTCATCTAATGGTGTTAGACTTGAAATAACTGGAAGACGACCGATGAATTCTGGAATAAGCCCAAATCTTAATAAATCCTCAGGAAGTACTTTTGATAACAGGCTCTTTTGATCAAGTTCATTTTGTTTCGTATCTGATCCAAACCCAATGACCTTTTGACCTAATCGGCGTTTAATAATTTGCTCAATCCCATCAAAGGCTCCACCACAAATAAACAAAATATTTGTTGTATCAATTTGGATAAATTCTTGATGAGGATGTTTACGTCCACCTTGAGGTGGTACACTTGCAACCGTTCCCTCTAATATTTTCAACAGTGCTTGCTGTACCCCTTCCCCAGATACATCTCTAGTAATGGATGGGTTTTCAGACTTTCTCGCTACCTTATCAATTTCATCAATATAAATAATTCCCTTTTCCGCTTTTTCAACGTCATAGTCAGCAGATTGAATGAGCTTTAAAAGGATGTTCTCTACATCCTCTCCCACATACCCTGCTTCTGTTAATGAAGTCGCATCAGCAATAGCAAACGGAACATTTAAAATACGGGCTAATGTTTGTGCAAGTAATGTTTTCCCGCTTCCAGTCGGCCCGATCATGGCAATATTACTTTTTGAAAGTTCCACATCATCAATTTTGCTGTTAGAGTTAATGCGCTTGTAATGGTTATACACGGCAACGGATAACGATTTCTTTGCTTGGTCTTGACCAATGACATATTCGTCAAGAATATCTCGGATTTCTGACGGCTTTGGTACATCTTTAAATTCTACTTCTTCTTCTGTTCCAAGCTCTTCTTCTACAATTTCTGTGCAGAGTTCTATACACTCATCACATATATAAACACCTGGTCCGGCAACAAGCTTTCGTACTTGATCCTGTGTTTTGCCACAGAATGAACACTTTAATTGCCCTTTTTCATCATTAAATTTAAACAAATCCTTCACCCCTTGAAAACTTCAAATCATTATATTAAGCTTGTGCGAATCATATGCAAACAAATAAAATTCAGCCGTTTGTTACTAAATATATTAAGCACGTAATCCAATGCTCATCCTATTTAGACTTACCTTTTCTTACAACAATTGTTATGTATTGCATTGTAACACATTTCCACTTTGGACAGGAAATGAAAACTCTTAATTACTTAATTAGATTATGTATGACTGCTTGCATAGCGGATTCGTTTAAGGTTGGCTGTAAAAAAAGATATTCTAAATAAGCTTAACCAATTATGGTCAAGTTAAGTCAATAGATTTTATCCAAAAACTTCATATGTATGTGTATGTATTATCATTTCTTCTATTCTATTGTACAAAACAAGGCACGATTACTCGCGCCTTGTTCATTATGTTTTATCTAGCTTTAATAATATTTATTAAACAGTTTTACTGTTTTCTACAATGAAATCAACTGCTTTTTTAACTTGAAGATCTGCTTTTATGCCTTCAAGACTGCCTAGAGCTTTTTGGATATTTTCAACTGTCATGTTGTACATTTCAGCCATTTTATTAAGCTCTGCAGTTACTTCTTCATCTGTTACTTCGATGTTTTCTGCTTTTGCAATTGCTTCAAGTGTTAAGTTCATACGAACACGCTTTTCAGCATCTTCCTTCATTTGCTCACGTAATGCACTCTCTTCTTGACCTGAGAATTGGAAGTAAAGCTCAAGATTCATTCCTTGCATTTGCAGGCGTTGTTCAAATTCGTTCATCATACGGTCAATTTCTGTATCAACCATTACTGATGGAAGATCAATTTCTGCATTTGCAGAAGCTTTTTCCACTACAGTATCTTGAACAAAATGTTCAGCTTCATGCTTCTTGCTTTCTTCAAGACGAGTTCTTAGTTTTTCTTTAAGAGCAGCTAAAGTTTCAACTTCTTCATCTGCGTCTTTTGCAAATTCATCATTTAATTCAGGAAGTTCTTTCGTTTTGATTTCATGAACAGTCACTTTAAATACTGCAGGTTTTCCTGCTAATTCAGCAGCATGGTATTCTTCAGGGAAAGTAACTTCAACATCTTTTGATTCTCCAGAAGCAACACCAACTAATTTCTCTTCAAATCCTGGAATGAATTGACCTGAACCAAGTTCAAGAGAATAATTTTCTGCTTTTCCGCCTTCAAATGCTTCTCCATCAACAAATCCTTCAAAGTCCATAACAACTGTGTCGCCGTTTTCAGCTTTGCCTTCTTCTTTTACAACAAGCTCAGCAAGTCTTTCTTGCATAGACTTTAATTCATTGTCAACATCTTCTTCTGTTACTTCAGTATCAAACTTTTCTACTTCAAGCCCTTTGTATTCGCCTAATTTAACTTCTGGCTTTACAGTTACAGTTGCTTTGAAGATTAAGCTCTTGCCTTTTTCAATTTGCTCTACATCAATTTCAGGACGATCAACTGGCTCAATACCAGTTTCTTCGATTGCATTTGCATATGCTTCTGGAAGAAGAATATCAACTGCATCTTGATAAAGTGATTCAATACCGAAACGCTTTTCGAACATTCCGCGAGGCATTTTTCCTTTACGGAAACCTGGTACATTTACTTGTTTTACTACTTTTTTGAATGCAGCGTCTAAACCTTCATTAACTTTTTCTGCATTTACTTCAATTGTAAGAACCCCTTGGTTCCCTTCTAGCTTTTCAAATTTTGCAGACATAAATTTAATTCCCTCCAACAATCTATTATCATTTCATACGTAACAAATGGATATGGATAAAGCTTGGTTAGCAAGCTTTATACATTTTTAACATAAAAAATACCATCTACATATACAACCATTATATTATACCACACGTTCCTTTTCTTTCAACAAGGAAGACTAAAAATCGGAAGATGAAATTTCTTCAAGCTGTTTTAATTCTAGCAGTGCAGCTTTCATCTCTTCTATTCTCACATCATATAGCAATACGAGTTCTTCATCCATGCTTAAACCTAGGTATTCAGCTATGAGGGCATGATAGGCTGCTGCCCAAACTTTTTCCTCATACGTATCTAGCTGAAACGGATAGAGAATAAAAGAATGGCGGCTAATTAGGCTTTTTATATTTTCAAACAAGATTGGGTCTTCATGCTCGATTTGGCTGCTAAGGAGGTGAAGTAGCGACTCTATCTCTGGCTGCTTATGAACAGGAGGAAGCTGAACCGGAATAACCGATAACGTTCTTCCCAGCTTTTCAACAAGGACTTCTTTGTCATATTCATGCTCAATTAATACATTAAGCAGCATCGTTTTGAAGAAAGGAGATCCCTCCTGCGAGTGGAGATATGTACTTATCTCACCAATATACGCCCGAATATTTTTCTCTGCTAACTGGGCAGCCAAATTCATTTGTGCTTGTTGGGTCTTGAAAGCGAACAAATCAAGGTCTTTATCCAATTCTTCCATTGCCGCTTCTTCATCTTGCATTTCAGGCTTGTCCTTTGCCATTCTCCTGCTAAATTCTAACATTTGGGTAAAGCTTTCATATTTTTCCGTTGGAATCTCCTTTTCCTCTAATAGAATCTCTATCGTCGTTACAATTTCATCATATTGATGAAGCTGAACAAGAATCATTAAGTATAAGTCAATAATTTGGATGTATTCCCCAATTCCCTTTTGCAGCATATCCGCCGCTATTTCCTTTGCCTTTTGCAATGATCCCCATTCAAAATATGCGAGTACTAATCCAATATAAATATCGCTATTTTCTGGGTCTAATTGTTTTGCTTCTTCTAAGTGCTCGGTCGCTTCCCGGAATCTTTTCTGTTGCATTTTTTCAAGCCCTTTTTCAAGAAGCCTTTTTTCCAGATCGGGAAAAAGGATTACTTTATTATTTAGTTTTTTCCGATCTCGTTTCTTCATGCAGTCCCCGCCCTACTTGATTTTGAAGTAAGTTTAGCATGAAAACTTTAAAAAAACAAAAAAGATCCACAGCTCTCACCTCCGCTGTGAACCTTTTGGCAATCATGATATAACCGCTCTGGAACGCTCAAATTGTGCTATTTTCTCATCTAATTGCAGGGTAATTTCAATTTCGTCCCATCCATTTAAAAGCATCCTCTTCCAATACGCTGTGATCGGAAAGGAGGCTAAAAAGCCATTATTATCTGTTACCGTTTCCTTTTCGAGATCAATCGTTAAGTGGTATGGCTGATTTTGTGCCTTTTCAATTAAATACGCTACTTCTTCTGCTTGCAGTTTGAGAGGAAGCATCCCATTTTTCAAGCAATTTTGATGGAAAATATCTGCAAATGATGGTGCAATCACAACTTTAAAGCCGTAATCCGACAGCGCCCAAGGCGCATGTTCTCTAGAGGATCCACACCCAAAGTTCTCATTGGCAATTAGGATCGATGCACTTTGATTTTTCGGCTGGTTCAATTCAAAATCAGGATTCTCCTCGCCTTCTTTTGTATACCGCCAATCATAAAATAAATATTGACCAAACCCTGTTTTCTCAATTCTTTTCAAAAATTGCTTCGGAATAATTTGATCTGTATCTACATTCGCCCGATCCATTGCAACTGCTTTTCCTACTATCGTTCTAAATCCACTCATATTTTCACATCCTTTTTATTTACAGTGCTTCAACAGATACCTTTTCACTGACATCAACAAAACGCCCATATAGTGCGGCGGCAGCAGCCATCACTGGGCTGACTAAATGCGTTCTAGCGCCTGTCCCTTGTCTCCCTTCGAAATTACGATTTGAAGTGGATGCACAATGCTCCCCGCTTGGAACAATATCATTATTCATACTCAGACACATGCTGCAGCCTGATTCCCGCCATTCGAACCCAGCCTTTTGAAAAATTACATCTAATCCTTC
Source organism: Cytobacillus solani (assembly GCF_006704205.1). Lineage (NCBI taxonomy): Bacteria > Bacillati > Bacillota > Bacilli > Caryophanales > Bacillaceae > Cytobacillus > Cytobacillus solani. Next base: position 3,204,369 of record NZ_CP041305.1, on the reverse strand, counting down.
AGACTCAGCTTCCTTCTTAACTTGCTGAGATCCTGGTACGACTAAAGCCCTTACAGTTGGGTGAACATTTTTTCCTTTTACCATTTCAGCGGCTTGACGTAAATCTTCTAAACGTGAATTTGTACATGAACCAATAAACACATGTTGTATTTCAATGTCAGCAATTTTCTGTCCTTCTTTTAGACCCATGTAATCAATTGCTCTTTCTAGCGACTTTTGTTCGAGTTCATTTTTACAATCTTTTAAGTATGGAATAGAATCTTTTATACCGGATGTCATCGAGGGATTTGTTCCCCAGCTTACCATCGGTGTAATTACATTCGCATCAATCATTATCGTCCGATCAAATCCGGCATCATCGTCAGATGCAAGCTCTCTCCACTGCATGACAGTCTTTTTAAACGCTTCTCCTTTTGGTGTGTGCTTCCTTCCTTCTAAATAAGAAAATGTTGTTTCATCCGGGCTTATCAAACCAGCTCTTGCGCCTCCTTCTATTGACATATTACAAATGGTCATCCGCTCTTCCATTGACATCCTTTTAATAACCTCTCCACAATATTCAATGACGTGCCCTTGCCCAAAATTGACACCATGTTTGGAAAGAATATAAAGGATGACATCTTTAGACGTAACCCCTTTTCGAAGCTGTCCATTTATTTCGATTTTTAATGTTTTCGGTTTCGTTTGCCAAAGCGTTTGTGTCGCTAACACATGTTCCACTTCGCTCGTACCTATTCCAAAGGCAATTGCTCCCAATGCCCCGTGTGTAGAAGTATGACTGTCACCGCAAACAATCGTCATCCCCGGCTGTGTTAGTCCAAGCTCTGGACCTATCACATGAACGATTCCCTGCTCTGGACTGTCCATTCCAGCAAGCGGGATGCCGAATTCCAAACAGTTTTTTTCCAAAGTCGTCATTTGATTTAAAGCAACTGGGTCATCGATTTTATATCGATTAACGGTTGGTACATTATGATCCATCGTCGCAAACGTTCTCTCTGGTTGTCTAACTCGTCGTTTTTTCATTCTCAACCCAGAAAATGCCTGTGGGGAGGTTACCTCATGTACTAAGTGAAGATCAATATAGATTAAATCTGGTTCCCCTTCCTCTTGATGGACTACATGCTTTTCCCATATCTTATCAATAATTGTTTTCCCCATTTTTTCCTCCTGCTTTCTTTTTTAAAAGAAACACGACCATGTTTGGTCGTGTTTCCTATTAATAAATTTCATTTCTGCCATTGCTGCTACTCGGCCCTTTAGGATCAACAAAGCAATCCAACTTGAAGGAGAGAGAACAATTATCAAGTAACACCTTGCTCACCTTGATTTCAGTAAATAAGTAATTTTAGATAAATTGGTACTCAATAGGGGCTATTGATTCCTCAACATGTGTAGTTTTAGTTCAAACTGCACTCAATAGAGGCTATTGGTTCCTCTAAATGTCTAGTTTTAGTTCAAACCGGACTCTATATGGGCTATTGATTCCTCTAAATGTCTAGTTTTAGTTCAAACTGGACTCTATAGGGGCTATTGATACCTCTAAGTGTGTAATTTAAATTCAAACTGTACTCAATAACGGTAGACTGTCGCCCCTATGCGAGCAGGCTTCGCTTTTCTATGCGTACGCACTCATGATATGCATAATTGCTTCATTATCCATAAGTGTTGCTTTTACTTCTTCAACCATTTCTTTAGTTGTTACAGGCTTTTTGCCAAATGTCATAATATCTTTTGTTCTGTATCCTGCTTCAAGCACTTGGTTTACAGCTTGCTCAACCGCTTCAGCCTCCTCATGCATACTAAATGATAGACGAAGCATCATGGCAGCTGACAGAATCATAGCTAGTGGATTTGCTGTATTTTCCCCTTCAATATCAGGTGCTGAGCCATGGATTGGTTCATAAAGATATGGGCCATCTTCAGATAGACTTGCTGAAGGAAGCATGCCTAATGATCCAGTTAAAACGGATGCCTCATCGCTTAAAATATCGCCAAACATATTCTCGGTAACAACGACATCAAAACGTTTCGGTTTTTTAATCATTTGCATGGCTGCATTGTCTACAAGCATGTGTTCAAGTTCGACAGCTGGATATTCTTTAGCAACGGATTCTGCTACTTCCCTCCACATTCGGCTGGATTCTAACACATTTGCTTTGTCGACAGAAGTTACTTTCCCTTTTCTTTCTTTAGCAAGCTGGAATGCTAGTTTAATCACTCTTTCCATTTCTGCTCTTTTGTAATAAAGCGTATCCACTACTTCGTCTTCACCATTTTTTCGTGTACGCTCGCTCGGTTTGCCGAAATAAAGACCGCCAGTTAATTCTCTTACCATGACCATGTCTACGCCTTCAATTACTTCCTTGCGAAGCGGTGAAGATTCTGCAAGACTGGCATAATAGCTCGTTGGTCTAAGGTTCGCATATAGACTAAGTTCTTTTCGAATTTTTAATAGTCCACGCTCAGGACGAAGGTGGGTAGGCTGACTTTCCCATTTCGGACCGCCAACTGCACCTAGTAAAATCGCATCGCTTTGTTTACACAGCTCAATTGTTTCATTCGGAAGTGGGGACCCAACCGCATCGATTGCTTCTCCACCGATTAATCCGTATTGAAAATAGAACTGGTGTCCGAAACGCTCTCCAACAGCTTGCAAAACTTCAATAGCTCCCTTAGTCACTTCTTTTCCGATTCCATCTCCTGGTAGTACTGCGATACGTTTTTTCATTGTTATCCCTCCGTCTTGTGATTATGATGAATCTTGATAACTGTTGATTACAACCGGTCTTTCTAGTTATGGAGTAAAGCACATTTCCGGTTCTGGCCCCTTATCCTTCATATAGATGACTCTGTTAATCGCATTTAAATAAGCTTTTGCCGATGCCTCCAGCACATCTTGTGCAAGCCCCCGTCCACTTGTTTCAATATCCAGATAAGTAAGCTTCACATATACTTGTGCCAGGGCATCTCTCCCTCCCCCGACAGACTGGATACGGTAATCTAAGAGGTTGATTGACCCTTCCACACATTTTTCCAATGTATTATAGAGGGCTTCTATACTTCCTGCTCCCGTTCCAGCCTCCTGGATGACTTCTTTATCCGCCCCTGATAAAGTAACCGTTGCGGTTGGTATTTGATTTGTCCCATATTGGATTTGCAAATGAATTAATTCATAGAATCGCTCTTCCTTTGACAGCTCTTCCTCAAGGACAAGAGCAACCAAGTCTTCGTCAGTCATTTCTTTTTTGCGGTCAGCCAAATCCTTAAATGCGCTAAATAGCGGCTTAATATTTTCCTCAGGAACGTTAAGTCCCAATTCATCTAACCGGTTTTTAAAGGCATGTCTGCCAGAATGCTTTCCTAAAACTAATGAGTTGGACTGGAAGCCTACTAAGTCCGGAGAAATAATTTCATAGGTTGTTTTTTCCTTAAGTACGCCATCCTGATGAATCCCAGATTCGTGTGCATATGCATTTTTGCCGACAACTGCCTTATTAGCAGGAACGATCATTCCAGTAAGCTTGCTAACAAGACTGCTTGTTCGGCTTATCTCATGAAGATTTAACCGGGTGGATGCCTGATAGTAATCCTTTCTGATATGCAAGGCTACCGCAAATTCCTCCAATGCAGCATTTCCTGCTCTTTCCCCAATGCCATTTATTGTCCCTTCCACTTGCGTGGCACCATTTTCTACTGCTGCAAGTGAATTTGCGATGGCCATTCCTAAATCATCATGACAATGGGTTGATAAAGAAACTTTATTAATAGAAGGAACATTTTCTTTTAAGTATTTAAAAATAGCTCCATATTCTTGTGGTGTTCCATATCCGACAGTATCAGGAATATTAATTACTCTCGCCCCAGCCTGAATGACTTTTTCAATAATTTCTGCCAAAAACGGCAGCTCCGTTCTCGAAGCGTCTTCTGCAGACCATTGAATAATCGGGAATTTCTTCGCTGCATATTTTACTGTTTCTACAGCTGTATGAATGACTTCTTCTTTCGACATTTTCAATTTGTATTCTCGATGAATCGGCGAAGTTGCAAGAAAGGTATGGAGTCTTGGCTCTGCACCGTCTTTCAGCGCTTCCCATGCTGCATCGATATCTGAGATAACTGCACGAGCAAGTCCTGTGACAGAACAATTTTTTATCGTTTGGGCAATTTTTTGTACGGATGAGAAGTCGCCTTTCGATGCGGCAGGAAAACCAGCTTCCATAATATCTACATCTAATCTTTCCAGCTGCTTAGCGATTTCTAGCTTTTCCGAAAAATTAAGATTCACACCTGCTGACTGTTCTCCATCCCTTAAGGTCGTGTCGAATATTTTAATGGTTTGCACTAGCAACAGCTTCCTTCTTTTTTCCGCTATTAACGAACGGCATCATTTTTCTAAGTTCTCTGCCCACCTGCTCAATTTGATGCTGCTTTTCTCTTTCATTTACTGCATTAAATACAGGACGATTTGCTTGATTTTCTAAGATCCAGCCTTTCGCAAATTTCCCTTCCTGAATATCTTTAAGAACAGCTTTCATTTCTTCCTTCACTCTTCCATCAACTACTCGTGGTCCGCTGACAAAATCTCCCCATTGTGCTGTATCTGAAATTGAATAGCGCATTCCTTCTAATCCGCCTTCATACATTAAGTCAACAATCAGCTTCAATTCATGCAAGCATTCAAAGTAGGCTAATTCTGGCTGATATCCTGCTTCGACTAACGTTTCAAAGCCTGCTTTAACAAGTGAGGTCAATCCTCCACAAAGGACAGCCTGTTCCCCAAATAGATCGGTTTCTGTTTCCTCCTTAAAGGTGGTTTCTAATGCACCTGCACGTAATGCCCCAATGCCTCTTGCATAAGCTAGAGCAAGCTCTTGTGCTTCACCAGATACATCTTGATAGATGGCAAACAAAGCTGGGACGCCTGCATCTTGTTCAAATGTTCTCCTTACAAGATGGCCAGGACCTTTAGGGGCAACGAGAAGCACATCGCTTTCCTTTGGTGGAACAATTTGATTGAAATGAACATTAAAACCGTGTGCAAACATGAGTGCCTGATTTGTTAAATTCGGTTCAATTTCTTCTTTATATACTTTCGTCTGGAGTTCATCTGGCAAAAGAATCATGACCACGTCTGCCTGTGCTGTTGCTTCCCCTACTGAATATACTTGAAAGCCATCTTCTGCTGCTTTATCCCATGATTTCCCTTTGCGAAGCCCAATAACGACTTCAACTCCGCTGTCTCTCAGGTTTAATGCATGTGCATGACCTTGTGATCCATACCCGATCACCGCTACCTTCTTTCCATTTAAATAAGCTGGATTCGCATCTCCGTTATAGTACATTTTCGCCATTATTATCTTCCTTTCTTTTTTTAAAATTAAACGATTGAATATGTTTTTTGCGGATTAACAGGTTTTTGTGTTCCTCTTGGGAATGCTGTCGTTCCTGTGCGAGCAAGCTCCTTAATTCCATAAGGCTTAATCAGTTCGATAAATGCTTCAATTTTATCTGATTCTCCTGTTATTTGAATGACTAAGCTATCCTTGCTTATATCAATAACCGCTGCCCGAAATGGTTCGATTAATGCGTAAAGTTCATTTCTTGTTTGCGGGGTAGAGAGCACTTTAATTAATGCCAGTTCTCTTGCAACAATTGCCTGATCACTAATATCTGTTACTTTTAAAATATCAATCTGTTTATTCAGCTGTTTTGTAATTTGCTCAGCTTCCCGATCACTTTCTACATGAATCACACAAGTAATTCTTGATATTCCTTCCTGTTCGGTCAATCCTACAGAAATGCTTTCAATATTATAATTCCTCTTTGAAAAAAGATTCGTAATTCGATTGAGAACACCAGGGCGATTCATAACAGTCATACTAATAATTTTTTTCAAGGTTTCACACCTACCATTTCATGCAGCCCTTTCCCTGGGGCAATCATCGGATAGACATTCTCATCAGGATCAATTCGGATATCAAGCAGAACAGGCTCTCGGCTATTCAACACTTCTTCAAAAAGGACATCTGCTTCCTCCGCATTATTTATTTCATATCCTTTTATCCCATAAGCTTCTGCTAGCTTTACAAAGGAAGGCTGGATAGGAATTTTACTATGGGAATACCGTTTGTCATAAAAAATTTCCTGCCATTGCCGTACCATTCCGAGTGATAAATTATTGAATATTGCGATTTTTATAGGGAGATTTAGTTCTTTAATGACCGTCAGCTCTTGTGTAGACATTTGAAATCCCCCATCCCCAAGAACAGCAATGACACACCGGTCCGGATCAGCAAGCTGCGCTCCAATGCTTGCTGGTAAACCAAATCCCATGGTTCCAAGGCCACCTGAAGTCACCCATCTATTCGCCTTTTTAAATTGATAATACTGTGCTGCCCACATTTGGTGCTGCCCAACATCCGTGACGACGATTGCATCCCCGGCTGTTTTTTCATAAAGCATCTCTAACACTTTTTGTGGCTTAAGAGTGTCTGACTCCCCGTAATGATAAGGATATTCCACTTGCCATTTATGAATTTGTTCCAGCCATTCCAAATGGGCTGGCGGTTTTCCATTTTGCTTGATTAATTCCTTCAATGCTTCTTTTGCATCTGCAACAACTGGTATGGCTGTTGGAACATTTTTTCCAATTTCAGCTGGATCAATATCGATGTGAGCAACCGTTGCTTGAGGGGCAAAAAATTGTAAATTCCCTGTAAGCCTGTCATCAAATCTTGCTCCGATATTAATTAATAAATCACATTCACTTAAGCCCATATTCGATGCATAACAGCCATGCATACCTGCTAATCCGACGAACAGCCGATGGTCTGCTGGGAATCCCCCTAATCCGAGAAGTGTATGAATGACTGGAAGCTGCTGCTGTTCTGCGTATTCTTTTAATTCATTCGAAGCCTGCGCAAGAAGGACACCAGCTCCAGCAAGAATAACTGGCTTTCTCGCTCGGCTAACTGCCTCAGATAGTTTTCTAATTTGCAAATAGTTAGGCTGTACGGTTGGCTGATAGCCAGGTAGCTTTATCTCTTGTTCTTCTGGAGGTTTTGATACAGACGCTGCAATATCTTTTGGAATGTCTATCAAGACTGGCCCCGGCCTTCCGCTTGTGGCAATATAAAATGCCTCTTTCACAATTCGAGGGATGTCTTCAATGCTTCGCACCTGGTAATTGTATTTTGTAATCGGTGTTGTAATTCCTAGAACATCCGCTTCCTGGAAAGCATCAGAACCGATTACACTTGTCTGGACCTGACCAGTGAATACAACGAGCGGCAGAGAGTCCATCATTGCGTCTGTGAGACCCGTAACAATATTAGTTGCTCCTGGGCCAGAAGTAGCAATCACAACTCCAGGCTTTCCGGAAATTCTTGCATACCCCTCCGCTGCATGAATTCCTCCTTGCTCATGTCTTGGCAAAACGTGGAGAATTTTTGAATCATAAAGCTTGTCATAAATCGGAAGCACAGCCCCTCCAGGATATCCAAAAATCACTTCCACCTTTTCTTTTTCCAAGGCCTCTAATAACAGATCGGCACCAGTGACCATTTCGGTCTTAGCCTTTGATTCTGTCATGGCAGCTTGCTGCAACATTTGTATAAAACCTCCTCTTTTTCCTTTAATTCAATATAAAAAGCCTTTCCGCCCCTTAAAAACCTACTAATCCTAGGTATAAGGGGTGAAAAGGCTTTAATCCCATTCCACGGTACCACCCTAAATTCACGCATTACGCATGCACTTATGGACATCTGTTCCTGTCCGTTTTGATAACGGGTGGTAGACACCCGACCAACTCTACTCGATTGACTCTTTCAAGCTGATGCTCTGAGGTGAGTTCATCTTATGGTGGAATTACCGGTTCACAGCAGCTCCGGCTCTCTGCAAAATTCCAATTCATAAAACTACTTATCCTCTTCTTCACTTTATGGCTATGATATTTTATGTTTTAACACTTTAAACCATTGAATTTTTAGGTTAAAAAAAACTATGTATTAATTGGTTTCGCTAACCTAAAAGTTGGCTGGTTTTTATTTCATAATTTTTTAATTTCTTATATTGAGGACTATCTTACGCCCATTTTATTAAACCGTCAACACCCTTTTTGAAAATTATTTGATAATTTAAATTAATCTGATTTATTGTATCCGCTTTCATTGTTGAGGTATACACAATCTATACATTTAAAAATTTTTTTATTTCTTGAAACGTTGTTACTTTTTAAAAATAAAAAAACTCACTTTTAAAAGTGAGTTTAAACGGTAAGATATGTAGTTTAACTGATGTGTAAATGGCGTCCCAGGAGAGATTCGAACTCCCGACCGTACGCTTAGAAGGCGTATGCTCTATCCAGCTGAGCTACTGGGACTTAATATTTTCAAAAAAGTAATCCAAAGACAAGTTTTATTATATAAGGCATATAATTAAAAGTCAACACAAAAATAAATGTTTTTTTGTCAGGGAAGCTTTTTAGCTTCCCTAACAGTATATGCTGTTCAATCTCTTTTTGGAAGTGAAAATACTTGAGTTAAATCATCTAGCTTTCCATGTGTAAGATCGTGAACATGCAGCTTCATTTCATTTTCACTTAACTCTAAAATAACAAATGTTTTTTCCGTTCTGCCCCTTGGCAGCCTAATACTCCCAGGATTAATAAACATAATACCTTCAATCATTTCTGCACCAAGGAAATGAGAATGCCCGAAACAGACAATATTAGCGGCTGCTTCTTGCGCACGTAAGGAAAGATTTAATAATGTAGATTTAACTCCATACCGATGACCATGTGTAACAAAAACACGAAGGCCGCCAAGTTCTTTAATTAGGTCTTCAGGAAATGTCCCTATGAAGTCACAATTTCCCTGAACAACATGGAAGTTTTCTAGAGCTTCCTCGTCAGCTTGCAGCTCTGAATCTCCACAATGAATCATCATCTGTACTTCATGGGCATATCGAGCTTTTATTTCCAGCAGCTCTTCCGTAAGTCCATGACTATCACTGACAATTAAAATTTTCACCTTTTTTCAGCTCCCGCCAGAAGAGAAGGCAGCTCGCTTTCTAATTTTCGAAGTGCATTTGCACGATGACTAATCTGAGCTTTTTCTTCTGGTTCCAGCTCTGCCATTGCTTTTCCTTTCTCAATTGCAAAGAATATCGGATCGTAGCCAAATCCGTAGGAACCCCTTTTTTCTCGTAGGATCCTTCCTTCACAAGTCCCTAAGACAGTAAACGTTTCCTGGTCTGGAGAAGCAACTGCAAGGGCACAGTAAAATCTTGCATGTCGTTCATTTTCAGGGACATTTTCAAGCTCTTTTAGCACTTTGGTCATATTTGCTTCATCATTTTTCTCTTCTCCTGCATACCGCGCAGAAAAAATTCCAGGTCTCCCATCGAGTGCATCAATCGCTAGACCTGAATCATCAGCAATCACCATTCTGCCCAAAACCTTAGATATCGTTTCCGCTTTTAATATCGCATTTTCCTCGAAGGTGGCTCCTGTCTCTTCCACATCCTGTATTTCAGGAAAATCTAGCAGTGTCTTAACCTCAATGCCGAGCGGCTGGAACATTCGTGTAAATTCCTTTGCTTTTCCCTGATTCTTTGTTGCTATAATCACTTCTGACATTCTTTAAGCACCTTCCCTTATTTTCCGTTTCTTGAGTAAATTTTACTAGTGATTTCTTCCCCGAACGCCTCTCTTTGAATTTCAAATAATTGGACAATTCCATCCTGTCCAGCTTTTAGCAATCCTTGAAGCTCGCTGTAAGAAAAAGTGGATTCCTCACCTGTCCCTTGCAGTTCGACAAATTCGCCATTTCCCGTCATGACAATATTCATATCGACAAGTGCCTTTGAATCCTCGATATAATTTAAATCGACAACCACTTGCTTATTCTCTAATATTCCGACACTTGTTGCAGCAAGAAAATCCTTGATTGGATATTTCGCAAGCTTTTTCGTTTTACTAACTTTTTCTAAAGCGAGTGCCATTGCAACGAACGCACCTGTAATCGAAGCTGTTCTTGTACCTCCATCTGCCTGAATGACATCGCAGTCAAGCCAGATCGTTCTTTCTCCGAGCGCTTCAAGATCAACAACCGCACGAAGAGCTCGTCCAATTAAGCGCTGGATTTCCATTGTCCGCCCGGTAATTTTCCCCTTTGCTGATTCTCTAATATTCCTTGTCTCCGTTGCCCTAGGGAGCATGGAGTACTCAGCAGTGATCCATCCTTTCCCCTCTCCCCTCATAAAAGGCGGCACGCGATCATCAATGCTTGCTGTACAAATTACCTTCGTATTTCCAACACTTATTAAAACAGAGCCTTCAGGATGCATTAAATAATTCGTTTCAATATGTATAGGCCTTAATTGTAGCTGTTCACGTCCATCTGCACGCATAAGATGATTCCTCCTAAATAGAAATGCTGAAGCTCGATAGCCTCTAACACAATAAAGAAGAGGTGGCAGAAAATGCCTCCTCTTTTACTTATTCCTATAGTATATCAAAAATCGGATGATTAAAAACTACCTGTGTTCAATTTTTCAGGACGAGTCACTGGCTCTGTCAGCTTTTCTCCCTTTTCATTCACTAGCTCTGCTTTTCCATCAACAGTTATTGCAACACTTTCGATGTCTTTTTGCTCAGTTAATGACAAGACTAATGCATTTAATAAATGCTCAGAAATGATTTTTTCCTCACTGCTATATACAGCTTCGTTAAAATTCAAAGTAATTTTCCCGTTTTCAATTTTCGGATCTTCTAATAGTTTTACATCCGGTAAAAACTCACTATCAAGATTCGACACATAGCTTGGCCCTTTAATGAGTTCATTCACGACAGCTTTGTATTCATTCTTCTCATTATTGGAGACGCGCTTTGTGACCGGAACATAATAATAAGAGCCTTCACTTCCACCAATATAATAAACCGTGACAGGTCTTGTATTATTTATATCAAGAACATCTGTCGTATCGAGATTAATCCCATTTCCTCTGCTATATGATTCCCCAATCGGTGTTCCACCTACAGGCATTTCATTCAATGCATTTCCGTTTAGCTGAAACTTAACTTTATCAACAGAATCAAATTGTGTTAATGTCCATGTGACAGCCTGAAGAATTTTCGATTCATCGTCCACTTGATAATCTTTAAATTCCTTGGAGAAATTGACCGTCGCAACTTTGTCCTTAATATCGACGGATACTTTCGTATCAGCTGGCAGAACCGCCCTGAAATCATTTGGCAGCAGCTCCGTTACTTTGCCATCCTTTACTAGATATTCAAGTGCTTGTGTAGCTACTGATTCTGTTTTTGGCAATTCCAATGTTTGCGGCACAACTAAGCCATCCTTATTAATTAAGTATAGCTCTGTTTGAATCGTTCCAGTTACAGCTTCTTCATTTCCAGCTGTGTCCGTGCCTGTTTCTGTATTGGCTGTTTCCCCTGTCACAGCTGTTTCATCATCTGTATAGGTTACCGATGATTGAGGAGGATCGATTTTTTCTTTTCCTCCGCTTCCAAACAATCCGCATCCAGACAATAAAACGGATGAGACTAAGACTGCAGACACGATTGTTGATTTTTTATTTATGGACATATTTAATCCCTCCAAAGACAGTTTGTACTAACATGTATACGAGCCTGTTTGTAAATTAGACCGCCTTCGGAGAAAAAAATTTGATTTTTCTTAGCTTCTCTTTTTCATAGACCATTCTTTGTCAGCACTGCTTTAATTGAAAAATAATCAACTTCATCAGGCAGTTCTTCCTTAATGGGTTTAAGCTTTTCTGTCCCTACTTTTTGTACCGCTTCTAAAATAAGTACTTCAGTTTCGTCATCAAATATATTTTTCCAGTTAATTTCCTGCCCCTCTCGAACCGCACGCAAGATATGTTCTTGAATCGTAATTGGAGAAAAATTACGAGCTTTCGCAATTTCATTAATTGACATCCCATCAGTATAAGATTGATAGGAATGCAAATAGCTTGGTACATCTGGCTTTTCTTGATTCCTCAAAGGAATATTCTGATCTCTCTCAGAAGTTTTCTTCTCCACTTCGATATTATTCTCAGACATATATTTTTTGATTTCTTCTATGAAAAATACTCCATACTTTTCATATTTCATTTGGCCAACACCTTTAATTTTCAACATTTCGTCTTTCTCTGTAGGGTAATACTGGCTCATTTCTCTTAAAGCTGTATCTGCAAAGACAACGTATGGAGGGACCTTTTCCTGGTCTGCCAGTTGCTTGCGAAGTGTACGAAGAACGATAAATAGATCACTATTTTCTTCAACTGGAGTGTCAAATGCTTGAATCGTCATTTTCATATAAAGCTTTTCCTGTTGCTTTAAAACTGGCAATGATTTTTCACTAAGCTTGACAACCGGGAACTGGCTGTCAGTCAATAGAAGGTAGCCTTCAGCAAGCAAATAGTTAATGATATCACTTATTTCTTTTTCCTTATAATGTTTTAACAGTCCATAAGTAGATAATTCGTTAAAACATAATTCTTTAATTCGCTTATTTTGCGAACCTTTTAAAACCTGGGCAGTAAGTGTTACACCAAATCGCTCCCCCATCCTTTTGATGCAGGAAAAGATCATCAGCGCTTCCTTCGTAATATCTACTTGCTCACGTTTATCCATGCAATTGCTGCATTTCCCGCAAGCCTCCATTTTACTATTTGCATCAAAATACTCAATAATATAGGATTGCAAGCATTTTTCTGTATGGCAGTAGTTCACCATTTGCTTTAATTTATTGTATTCTTGTTCCCGCTTCTGAAAATCTAGATTTGATTCTTCAATTAAAAATTTTTGGAGCTGAATATCCTGTGGAGAAAAAAGTAAATAACAAGAACTTTCTTCTCCATCTCTGCCAGCACGTCCTGCTTCTTGATAATATGCTTCAATGTTTCGGGGAAGGTTATAGTGAATAACAAAACGAACATTCGATTTATCAATCCCCATGCCAAATGCATTTGTTGCGATCATAATATCAGCTTCATCATAAACAAACTTATCCTGCGCCTGTTTCCGGTCTGCTTCTCCCAGCCCAGCATGGTATTTTGCAACGGAATGATTAAGTGTTTTCAAATGATTATAAAGCTGATCTGTCTCTTTTCGGCTAGTAGTGTAAATAATCCCTGAATCATTTGGATGTTTTTTTATAAATTGACTGATAAAATCTCTTTTATTCATGCCCTTTATCATATGAAAAGCTAGATTCTCTCTAGCAAAGCCGGTGATAAAACTATCTCCTTCAGTTATATTTAATAAATTTCGAATATCATCCGCTACATCCTTTGTTGCGGTAGCTGTTAGTGCGGCAATTACAGGTTTTTTATTTAATTTATTTAAATTCATAACGATTGATCGATAGCTCGGTCTGAAATCATGTCCCCATTGTGAGATACAATGTGCTTCATCAAATACAATCATTGAAATATCTAAAGAATTAAGCATATCTAAGAAACTCTCTGATTCAAATCGTTCAGGTGCAACATAAACAAGCTTGAAATCACCTTGGCGTATACCGGACATTCTTTCCTTATATTCCTGACTTGAAAGAGAACTATTTATAAATGTGGCATCTATATTTGCCGCTAATAATGCATCAACTTGATCTTTCATGAGAGAGATTAATGGAGAAATAACAACGGCAAGACCTGGGAGCATAAGAGCTGGGATTTGGAAGCAAAGAGATTTCCCGCCTCCGGTTGGAAGGATCCCGAGGGTATTTGTCTGTTTCAATAGATTACGGATGATCTCTCCTTGACCCGGGCGGAAGGAGGAGTAACCAAAATATTGCTTTAAATAATCTTCAGCTTCTTTCAACAAATCTATCACCTTATTCTCATTCATTTTCTTTATTCTATCATGATTCTATATCAAAAAAACCTTCAGTATGAAGGTTTTAAAGTGTAATTTTTTTTACATTTATGATAGGCAGCTGAAGCCATTCAGCCGCAATCTTTTTAAAAATCGTTCTAGAACCTGTCGTAAAAAATTGGTGCTCCGTTTCATTCTCGTATGAATTAAGCATTTCATAATGAGAGAGAATGGCACTAGCTTCTCTTGCAGTTTCCTCACCAGAGCTAATTACTTTCACTCGATCCCCCATCACATGTTGAATCGGCTGTTCCAGTAGAGGATAATGCGTACATCCTAATATTAAGGTATCTAAATTATGATTTAAAAGGGGCTGCAGCGTTTCGGTAACAACCTTTTTTGCTAAAGGACCACCGTATTCTCCGCTTTCAACAAGCGGAACAAATTTTGGACATGCCAAACTATGCACGACCGCCCTTCTGTTTATTTGCTTTAACGCTTGTTCATATGCCCCGCTTTTTATTGTCCCAATTGTTCCAATTACGCCAATCCTATGATTTTCTGTTTTCTTAATAGCCGCCCTTGCCCCAGGAGAAATAACACCAATGACAGGAATGGATAACTCATTGCGAATTTCATCCAGCACCACGGCTGTTGCAGTATTACAAGCTATTATTAGCATTTTTATATCTTTCGTTAACAGAAATTGAGTTAATTCCCATGTAAACGCTTTTACTTCTTTACCAGGTCTTGGTCCATATGGACAGCGAGCTGTATCGCCTAGGTATACAATATTTTCATTCGGCAGCTGACGCATAACCTCTTTTGCTACAGTCAGCCCTCCGACACCTGAATCAATGATTCCAATTGGTCGTTTCAAACATACCGCCTCATTCTCCGCGCATATCTTGGTGTAATTTCAAAAGATTTGTCTTAAGGAGCTGAACTTCTTCATGTGAAAAATTAATCAGCACCTCTTTTAAGTATAACTGTCTTTTTTGGATAACTTCATCAATAATCCGTTCGCCCTCTTCAAGAAGATGGATGCGGACGACTCTGCGATCATTCGGGTCTTTCACCCGTTTTACAAGTGTATTCTTTTCCATCCGATCAACAAGGTCGGTTGTTGTACTAAATGCAAGATACATTTTATTAGAAAGCTCGCCAATCGTCATATCTCCATCTTCAAAAAGCCACTGTAGAGCAACAAATTGGGGTGGAGTAATCTTGTAATTACTTAAAATTTCGCGGCCTTTTTGTTTAATAATTCCTGATATGTATCGTAGTTCTTTTTCAATTGCTGCCACAGAATCTACTTCTTCGTTAATGATCACATCTTCTAGCTCCATTAGAAACAACTCCCATAATTGCTTTTCTAATCATCTATATCCTACTAAAATGACTTTCTTTTTCATTTATTTTCGCCTTTTTTCGAGTAAATTTCAAGGAGAAATAAAAGCAATAATAAGTCTTGCCAAAAATAATTTTAACCGGCATCCAATAAAATGGATTGCCGGTCTAAATTAAAGTTCTAGCTCTCCCATACGAAGGAGCTCTACAACAGCTTGTGATCGCCCCTTAACACCAAGCTTTTGCATGGCATTCGAAATGTGGTTCCGAACTGTTTTCTCGCTTATAAACAATTCACCAGCGATTTCTCTTGTTGTTTTATCTTGTACTAACAGTTCGAATACTTCTCTTTCTCGTTTGGTGAGTAACGGCTTGTGAGTATATTCGTTCTCCTTCAAGTATTGTAACCCTCCTTGCCTTTCGCCAGCTATGAACCGTGGGGTGGGTATATATTTAGTCACCATATCATATGTCAGGCACGGACCTGAAGTGACTGCAATTCCTTGAAGGAGAACGTTTTATTTTAGAAAATGTGTTTCTGCGTAATTAAGCTTTTATTTTCTCATGATCTTTAAGCAATTTTCGCTGGTCTTCTGTCCAAGGAACACCTTTTCCTACTCTTTTTGACATTTGCACCATTGCCCCTCTACCTGTGAAACAAATCGTGCCATCTTCCTTTTTGCCCATATAGTGAATATCAACTGAAGATTTTCCAATCGAATTTGCCTTCACATATACCTTCAGATTTTCATCAAAAAAGACTTGTTGAAGGAAATCACATTGGAGATCAGCAACAACAGGTATGGTTTCGTTCGTTGGTTTTACCCATTCCTGCATAAAACCCTTATACTTAAAAAATTCGATTCTTGCCATCTCAAAATACGTGAAAGGAACTGTATTGTTTAGGTGGCCGAACATATCTGTTTCCGAGAAGCGGACTTTCATTTCATAATAAAATTCGAAATCCTTTTCCCACTCAGCCATATCAGGAATATAATTTATTTTTGACATTTTCCTACCTCCACTTCAAAATGAATCACCATTCATTATATTTATTATAGATTAATTTGAATTATTTGAAAAGTAGAGTCTCCTATTTTTAGACCTTTCATTAATTTCACGGAAATAATTGCTAATTAAATCTAATAGGCAGGTGTTGACTTCCGCTACAGGTTGCTCGCTTTCCGCGGGGTGGGCGCTGAGCCTCCTCGGAGCACAACGCTCCTACGGGGTCTCACCTGTCCGACTCCTCCCGCAGGAGTCTCGCACCTTCCGCTACAGTCAACCAAGATACTTGGCCAACATTGTTGATACAAAAAAACCCCACTCATATTAAAGAGCGGGGTATTTCTAATATTAAACCTGGTCACTTCCAAAGAAGTTTTTAAATGATTGCAATGTGGCATCACGGTTGACTGCCGCGATGGAAGTTGTAATTGGAATCCCTTTTGGACACGATTGTACACAGTTTTGTGAGTTACCGCAGCCTTGCATACCGCCATCATCCATAAAGGCGTTTAAACGTTCTGCCTTATTCATTGCGCCAGTTGGGTGTGCATTGAATAAACGGACTTGGTTAAAGACAGCTGGTCCCATAAAGTTTGTTTTGCTATTTACATTCGGACATGCTTCTAAACATACGCCACATGTCATACATTTTGATAATTCATATGCCCATTGACGCTTCGGCTCAGGCATACGTGGTCCCGGACCAAGGTCATATGTTCCATCAATAGGAATCCAAGCCTTTACCTTTTTCAAGGAATCAAACATACGGCTTCTATCAACCTGCAAGTCACGGACAACAGGGAAGGTACGCATTGGTTCTAAGCGGATTGGCTGCTCAAGCTGGTCTACAAGAGCTGTACAGGATTGACGAGGCTTGCCATTGATTACCATTGAGCAGGCACCGCAAACTTCCTCAAGACAGTTCATATCCCATGAAACAGGAGCTGTTTGATTTCCTTTCACATCTACCGGGTTACGTCTGATTTCCATTAACGCTGAGATGACGTTCATATTCGGACGATAATCAAGTTCGAACTCTTGTTGGTAAGGGGCAGAATCTGGATTATCTTGACGAGTTATTATAAAGCGAACTGTTTTTTTGTCACTCATCATTACTCTCCCTTTCTATTAATGTTTTTTTGTATAGTCACGTTCACGTGGTTTGATCATGCCAGTATCGACCTCTTCATAATGGAAGGCAGGAGCAGAGTTAGCATCAACGAACTTTGCCATCGTTGTTTTTAAGAACTCTTCATCGTTACGTTTAGGGAATTCTGGCTTGTAATGAGCCCCACGGCTTTCATTACGGTTATAAGCACCAATTGTAATAACACGTGCCAATTGAAGCATGTTTTGCAGCTGACGCGTAAAGAATGCACCTTGATTGCTCCATTTTGATGTATCATTAATGTTAATATTCTGGTAACGCTCCAATAACTCAACAATTTTTTCATCTGTTTTAAGAAGTCTGTCATTATGTCGTACAACTGTCACATTGTCAGTCATCCATTCGCCAAGCTCTTTATGAAGAACGTAAGCATTTTCAGTTCCGTTCATTGACATAATCTTATTCCATTTATCTTCTTCCTGCTTAACAAAACCGTCAAATACAGAAGAAGAAACATCTTCAGCTCGCTTATTAAGACCTGCCATGTATTCCAATGCCTTTGGACCAGCTACCATTCCTCCGAAAATAGCTGAAAGCAATGAGTTTGCACCAAGGCGGTTTGCACCGTGCTGAGAATAATCACATTCTCCAGCAGCAAATAATCCTGGAATATTTGTCATTTGATCATAATCTACCCACAGACCGCCCATTGAATAGTGAACAGCAGGGAATATTTTCATTGGAAGCTTACGTGGGTCATCGCCAGTAAACTTTTCATAAATTTCAATAATTCCGCCAAGTTTCACATCTAGTTCATGAGGATCTTTATGAGAGAGATCAAGGTAAACCATGTTTTCCCCATTAATCCCTAACTTCTGACTCACACAAACATCGAAGATTTCACGTGTTGCAATATCACGAGGAACAAGGTTTCCGTAAGCAGGATACTTCTCTTCTAAGAAATACCATGGTTTTCCGTCCTTATATGTCCAAATACGGCCACCTTCACCACGAGCTGATTCACTCATTAAACGAAGCTTGTCATCCCCAGGAATCGCTGTCGGGTGAATTTGAATGAACTCACCATTCGCATAATAGACGCCTTGCTGATAAACAATAGATGCCGCAGAACCAGTATTGATTACAGAGTTCGTTGATTTTCCAAAGATAATTCCAGGGCCACCCGTCGCCATAATCACCGCATCGCCCGCAAATGATTTAATCTCCATCGAAGTTAGGTTCTGCGCAACAACTCCGCGGCAAATGCCTTCTTCATCAACAACCGCACCTAGAAATTCCCAGCCCTCATACTTTGTTACTAATCCCGAAACTTCATGACGGCGCACCTGCTCGTCCAACGCATAAAGCAATTGCTGACCAGTTGTTGCACCTGCAAACGCTGTACGGTGATGCTGTGTACCTCCGAAACGGCGGAAGTCAAGTAATCCTTCAGGCGTACGGTTAAACATAACTCCCATACGATCCAATAAGTGAATAATTCCTGGTGCCGCTTCTGCCATTGCTTTAACAGGAGGCTGATTGGCTAAGAAGTCTCCGCCATAGATTGTATCGTCAAAATGAATCCATGGTGAATCGCCTTCTCCTTTTGTATTTACCGCTCCGTTAATACCCCCTTGGGCACAAACAGAGTGAGATCGTTTAACCGGCACTAAAGAAAATAATTCAACCGGAGTCCCTGTTTCTGCAACTTTAATTGTTGCCATTAAGCCAGCTAGACCACCGCCGACAACGATAACCTTACCTTTACCCATTGTGACTCACTCCCTAATACTTAGTAAATCCAAACTTTATCAAAGAACCGAACTGAGTTTGATAGTTTTTAATTTTCTATTAAACAAATGCAAAAATCGCACGAATTCCCACAATTGAAAGGGCCACAAAAATACCCATTGTTACATATGTTGAAATTAATTGAGAGCGTGGTGAAATCGTAATCCCCCAGCTAACGCAGAAAGACCAAAGCCCGTTTGCAAAGTGGAAAATTGCCGACACAACACAAATAATGTAGAACCATAGCATAAATGGATTAGACAAGATATTCTCCATCATTTGAAAGTTTACTTCTGCTCCAAAGGCTGCCTGCACACGAGTCTGCCAAACATGCCAAACAATAAATATAAGGGTTATAACTCCAGTTACACGTTGAAGTAAAAACATCCAGTTACGGAAGAAGCCAAATCTGCTCGCATTATTTTTTGCAGTAAAAGCAATATATAGGCCGTAAATTGCATGAAATAATATTGGAAGGAAGATAATAAAAGTCTCTAAAATAATTCGGAACGGAAGATGTTCCATGAAACCAGCCGCTTTGTTAAACGACTCTTCTCCTCCTGTTGCAAAATGATTCACTACAAGATGCTGAATTAAAAACAAGCCAATCGGAATAACACCAAGTAATGAATGCAATCTGCGATTAAAAAACTCTCGATTTCCCGCCATGTTTTACCCCCCTAGATTTTAAAGATGTCAAGGTATCATTTTTCATTTTTTGAAAAATAAGTATTAAATTATTCCACCTAAACATCACCATAAAAATGTTACTGCATTTTCTTACAATTATGTGACATGTCCATTTTACTCTCAACACCATAGAGCGTCAAGGAAACGATTACATAAAATGTTCATAAAAAATAAAATTATTAAAATATATTGGTATTGCAAAATAAAAATAAAAACCCTTATTTTTCAATAAGCCACTATCATGGCTATTTATATTAATATAGCAATAATTTCCTTGAGCAAAAATAACCTTTTTTCCCTGAATAAATGTCTAATTTTCATCTGTTTTGTATATAATAGAAGAATACTAGAAAGAGGGGAATCAAGTTTGAGCGAATCAGCATCTGAAATCATGACACTTGAAAATACAACTGAAACCGTTCCCGTATTCGGTTATGAACTCATTCGGGAAGTTCTTTTGCATGAATTATTAGGAGATGATGCACCAGAGATTTTATACTGGGCAGGAAAAAGACTTGCACGTAAATATCCTATGGAAACTTTTGATGAAATTTCAGCGTTTTTTCAACAAGCAGCTTGGGGCAGCCTAACGATCATTAAAGAGTCAAAAAATGAAATGGAGCTGGAATTATTCAGCCCATTAATTAAACAGCGCTGCAGGGAAAACAGTGAATCTACTTTTCAGCTCGAAGCTGGATTTATTGCACAGCAGATTGAGCTCCAAAAAGAAGTAATCTGTGAGGCATTTGAACATCCTAATAAAAAGAAAAAGGGAAAAATATACTTTACCGTTAAGTGGGATAAAAAGGATACCATTCAGCCCTAAATAATCATTCATGTAAAAAGCTTTCAAGCATTCGAATGCTTGAAAGCTTTTTTACTAGGATATAACTGGAGAACCTGAAAGCTGAAAGGCCTCATGCAATACTTCAACTGCATGAATCATTTCTTCATGCTCTATGACCGTAGATACCTTGATCTCAGAGGTGCTGACCATTTTAACAGCAATATTATTCTCCGCCAATACTTCAAACATTTCAGCTGCTACCCCTGGGTTTGAAACCATTCCTGACCCCACAATCGATACTTTGGCAAGTCCAGCCTCTGATTCTATCCGTTCATAATTCAGCTTCTTCTTACTGTCTTCTAGTACATGAATCGTTTCTGCCAAATCTTCATTTTTAATTGAAAAAGATAAGTTAGTCAATTGTTCTGCTAGTGTGCTCTGTATAATAATATCTACATTTATATGATTTTTGGCTAATTCAGTAAAAATTACAGATAGCCCTGTTAAGGAATTCGGCATGCCAATAACAGTTACTCTCGTAATATTATCTTCAAAGGCTACTCCCCGTACTACTAAATTTTGTTCCATTGCCGCTTCCTCCTCAATAATCGTACCTGCTTCTTTTTCTATACTTGACCTGACTTCTAACAGTATTTGATAGTTTTTGGCAAACTCAACTGCTCTTGGATGTAAAACACCTGCACCTAAATGGGCAAGCTCTAGCATTTCGTCATATGATACCGCCAAAAGCTTTCTTGCATCTTTAACATAGCGGGGATCTGTTGTAAAAACACCAGTCACATCCGTGAATATTTCACATTTATCCGCATTAAGTGCCGCAGCCAAAGCTACAGCAGTTGTATCAGACCCGCCTCTGCCTAGGGTTGAAATAGCCCCTTCCTCCGTTATTCCCTGGAATCCAGCCACAACAACAATTGTCCCCTCTGCCAGTTCTTTTTCTACTTTTTCTGTATTTATACCTATTATTCTAGCATTCCCATGAACAGGCTCTGTCTTAATTCCTGCCTGCCAGCCAGTGAGAGATATAGCTGGATACCCTCTTTCTGTTAATGCCATTGCTAATAATGAAATGGTGATCTGCTCCCCAGTTGTTAAAAGCATGTCCATTTCTCTTCTGCTCGGCTGTGAAGAAATTCCTTTTGCGAGATCAACGAGATGATCAGTCGATTTTCCCATTGCTGATACGACGACAACAACATTGTTTCCTTTTTCTCTTTCCTCGATTACCCGACTTGCCACGCCTTGAATTTTCTTAGCATCTCCTACTGAGGTTCCACCAAATTTCTGCACGATTACTCCCACTTTATTCCCTCTCTCTGCCTTTTCTTGTGGCTGATTTCTTCTTACTTATACTCATCCTCTAAAACCTATTTAGTACGAATGAATTTTGGGCATAGAAAAAAGCAATGAGAATCTATCCCATTGCTGTGAGTCACCCGTATAAAAAGACATACGTGCACACAGTGAGATAGCTCTCCAAGATATTAATTATCTTGACAATCTTGCATTTATTAAATGCAAAACCAGCAAAGAAAGCGATGAGACTTTCTTCACTTCGGCAAACATTCCCTTTCAAAGCTTTTCATTGAAGCTCATTCTTCTCCAAGCCTTTACTTATGAAGTTTGCACCTCTACCTTCACTTTAACGTTATAAAGTGATATTAAATTTTCAGTAATTATAGCATATTCATTTTTTTCAAACAATACTATTCTTGCAATTTTTTCATTAATTCCTCCGCTACATTTACCGGAATGCCAATTTGTGTGAACTCTTCGATCGTTGCTTCTTTCATTTTCTTTATAGATCCAAACGTTTTTAACAGCTGTTTTTTTCGTTTTTCGCCAATTCCCGGGATATCATCAAGCATCGATTGAAATGCACTTTTTCCACGAAGCTGTCTATGGAAGGTGATTGCAAAACGATGTACTTCATCTTGAATCCTTTGCAGCAAATAAAATTCCTGGCTGTTTCGTGCCAATGGAATGATTGCAAGCGGATTTCCGTATAGGAGCTGGGATGTCCGATGCTTCTCATCCTTAACTAGTCCTGAAATAGGAATATCTAGATTCAGCTCATTTTCTAGTATATCTCTTACCGCTTCAACATGCCCTTTGCCTCCATCAATAATGATTAAATCCGGGAGAGCCAAGCCTTCCTTCAGCACACGTGTATAACGCCTGCGAACAACCTCCCTCATAGATTCATAATCATCAGGACCTTGGACAGATTTTATTTTGTATTTTCGATATTCCCTTTTTTCTGGTTTGCCGTCGATAAAAACAATCATCGCAGAAACTGGATCTGTTCCTTGAATATTGGAATTATCAAATGCCTCAATTCGGTGCGGGGT
Source organism: Cytobacillus solani (assembly GCF_006704205.1). Lineage (NCBI taxonomy): Bacteria > Bacillati > Bacillota > Bacilli > Caryophanales > Bacillaceae > Cytobacillus > Cytobacillus solani. The sequence goes on along the minus strand of NZ_CP041305.1, from coordinate 3,181,414 downwards.
ATAAATTCCAAGCTGCTGACCTAGGCTTTCTACCGCCTTAATCGTTCGATCCTCATCACGCTCAATTAGAGAGAACTTCTCCTTCAATGCTATCTTCGCATTTTTATATGCAAGCTTTACCAATTCTTTTTTCTGTCCACGCTGAGGGACTAAAACTTTAACCTCCAAAAATTCTGCTGCCATTTCAGCATTGATGGAGTCTGGAACCAAGATTTCACGTGGCTTAAAATGGTTGGCTTTTGAGTAAAATTGACCAAGAAAGGTCAACATTTCTTCTTCTGGCTCATTATGGATCGGAAACATCGATACATCACGCTCGATTAATTTCCCCTGTCTAATAAAGAAAACTTGTACACACATCCATCCTTTGTCGACCGCATAACCAAACACATCACGATCAGTCATATCTGTAGAAGTAATCTTTTGTTTTTCCATTGTCGCATCAATATGAGCAATCTTATCTCGAAATTCCTTTGCCCTTTCAAAATCCAGCTCTTCAGCAGCTGCCGTCATCTTCTCTGTTAAATCCTTTTTAATATCCTTATAGCCCCCGTTAAGAAACTTTGTAATCTCATCAACCATCTGTTTATATTCCTGTTCGCCTACCTCGTTCACACATGGTGCGAGACATTGTCCTAAATGGTAATATAGGCAAACTCGGTCAGGCAAGGTTGTACATTTCCTTAATGGATAAATCCGATCTAATAGCTTCTTCGTCTCATTTGCTGCTTGTACATTTGGATAAGGACCGAAATATTTCCCTTTATCTTTTTTTACTTTTCTTGTTGTAATCAGGCGCGGATGCCTCTCTGCTGTTAATTTAATAAAAGGATAGCTTTTATCATCCTTAAGCATAACATTATATTTCGGATCATATTTTTTAATTAAATTCATTTCAAGAATGAGTGCTTCCATATTGGAGGAGGTTACAATATATTCGAGGTCTTCAATTTCATTTACAAGCCTTAATGTCTTCCCGTCGTGTGATCCTGTAAAATAAGAGCGGACTCGATTTTTTAATACTTTTGCTTTCCCAACATAAATGATCGTCCCTTGACGGTCTTTCATTAAATAACAGCCCGGCTGATCAGGCAGGAGCATTAATTTATTTTTTATAATTTCATTCATCCGATGTCACCTCCCGAGGATATTCCTAAATTGATCATACAAAAATCCCCGGCTTAAATAAAGCCGAGGATTTTAATTATTTTTTTTTATGCTCTTTTCCCATAGATTGTTGTTTTTGTTAATGAATTTAGCCCGTTGATTTCCGCTACGGGCACTTGCTTTCCGCGGGGAGGAACGGGAGCCTCCTCGACGCTTTGCGTCTGCGGGGTCTCCCGCTCCCACTCCTCCCGCAGGAGTCAAGTGCCCTCCGCTCCAATCAACTCTGCAAATTTACAAAAACAACCTTATTTATTTACGCATGTTTGCTAAGAAGTTCAACAAGTGCTTCTTTCGGCTGGAAGCCAACAACCTTATCCACAACTTCTCCGTCTTTAAGAACTAGTAAAGTTGGAATACTCATCACACCGTATTTAGCTGCTGTTCCTTGATTTTCATCCACATCAAGCTTAACGATTTTTACTTTATCACCCATTTCAGCATCCACTTCTTCTAATACTGGAGCGATCATTTTACATGGTCCACACCATGGAGCCCAGAAATCTACAAGCACTGCGCCTGAAGCCGTTTCATTAGTAAAAGTTTGATCTGTCACATTTGTAATTGCCATATTTATTTCCTCCTAAAAAATTCTACTCAAATTCTAACGACAGTATATCATCGTTTATGTAATGATGCTATCTATTTGCTTCAAATTGTAATTTCCCCTTAAAGCCTTTTTAATATGCAGAACAATAGCAAAGCCCTACGTAATGAAGAAAACGAGCGGCACAGGCCGCCCGTATTGTTATTAAGCATTTACTAATATTTTTCGAAACTCTTCTGTTAGCATCGGTACAACTTCAAATAAATCGCCGACAATTCCATAATCAGCTACTTTAAAGATATTTGCTTCTGGATCTTTATTGATGGCAACAATTACTTTAGAATTAGACATTCCTGCAAGATGCTGAATCGCACCTGAAATTCCACATGCAATATAAAGATCAGGAGTAACTACTTTTCCTGTTTGGCCAATCTGTAAGGAGTAATCGCAATAATCCGCATCACACGCTCCACGAGAGGCGCCAACAGCACCATTTAAAACTTTTGCAAGCTCTTTTAATGGTTCAAATCCTTCTTCACTCTTCACTCCACGTCCACCGGCGATAATTACTTTTGCTTCGGATAAATCAACGCCTTCACTTGCTTTGCGCACAACCTCTTTAATAACGGTACGAAGATCTTTAATATCAACTGATAGAGAAGATGCCTCTCCAGTTCTAGATTCGTCTTTTTCTAATGGGCTAATATTATTGGGACGAATCGTTGCAAAAACTAAACCATCTGTAACGATTTTCTTCTCAAAAGCTTTACCAGAGTAAATTGGTCTAGTAAAAACTAAATTTCCGCCAGCAACTTCTAAGCCGGTAACATCAGAAATTAAGCCTGAATTTAATTTCGCCGCAACTTTAGGAGCAAGGTCCTTGCCTAATGATGTATGACCGAATACTAGACCTTCTGGACTTTCAGCATCAACAATTGCCATCAATGCTTGTGAGTATCCGTCTGGTGTATATTGCTTTAATTTTTCATCTTCAACTGTAATTACACGATCCGCACCATAGTGGATTAACTCTCCGGATAAAGCGCTTACAGAATCGCCAATTAGAACACCGACAACTTCTCCGCCTTCTGATGCTATTTTTGCTGCTGCTACTGCTTCAAAAGATACATTACGCAATGATCCATCACGGACCTCACCTAATACGATAATTTTTCTAGCCATTCGAGTTTTACCCCCTGCGTTCATATTCTTGAATATTCGATCAGACTACTTTCGCTTCTGTATGAAGAAGATTCACGAGTTCTTTTACTTGATCAGCAAGCTCGCCTTCAAGCACCTTCCCTGCTTCTTTCTTTGGCGGCAAATAGATTTCAATTGTTTTTGTTTTTGCTTCTACATCAGCTTCTTCAAGATCAAGATCATCAAGCTCAAGTTCATCAAGCGGCTTTTTCTTCGCTTTCATAATCCCCGGAAGTGAAGGATAACGAGGTTCATTTAATCCTTGTTGTGCAGTAACTAAAAGTGGAAGAGTTGTTTCAATAACTTCAGAATCTCCCTCTACGTCACGTACAACTGTTGCATTGCTTCCAGCAATATCCAGCTTCGTAATTGTCGTTACATAAGGGATATTCAGAAGCTCTGCTACTCGTGGTCCAACTTGGCCAGAACCGCCATCAATTGCAACATTACCTGCAATGATTAAGTCAGCATCCTTATCCTTTAAATATTCAGATAGAATTTTCGCAGTCGTAAATTGATCTCCATAATCTAAATCATCTTCTGTATTAATTAAAACGGCTTTATCTGCTCCCATTGCTAATGCCGTTCGCAGCTGCTTTTCTGTTTCTTCATTCCCTACAGAAACAACAGTAACTTCTCCACCTTGTGCATCACGCACTTGGATTGCTTCTTCTATTGCATATTCATCATACGGATTAATAATAAATTCTGCACCATCTTCATTTATTTGCCCACCTGAAATCGTGATTTTTTCCTCTGTATCAAAGGTTCTTTTCATTAAAACATAGATGTTCATGATTTCCCTCCTAATTATAAAAAGTGGAAGCCCTTCACCAGAGGCAGTAAATAGATACCCCTAGGTTCTAGAAGCTAGTAAGTGACAAATAGAAACATTTCACCACTTCAAAAGATTATGATAATTTATTGCATAAAAAGAGATAAGAATCTCCCTTTACAAACTATTATAATAGATAACTAGTTCTTTGAAAACGAATATTCATGCAATTTCTATTTGCCTGTAAACTTCGGTTCTCTTTTTTCGATAAAAGCTGAGATTCCTTCTTTTCCATCATTAGAAACGAACACTTCTCCAAAGAGCTCTGCTTCCTTTTTGACCCCATCTAGGAACTTGTCTGTTTTGGAATAATTTAATAGTTCGATTGCAGCTTTAATAGAAACAGGGCTTTTCTTGGCAATTTTCTTTGCCAATTTATAAGCATTTTCTAAAAGCTCGCTTTCCGGATACGCATGGTTGGCTAATCCGTATTGAACAGCCTCTAGTCCTGTGATCGGCTCACTCGTAAACAGCATTTCAGCAGCTCTTGCAGCACCGACATATCGAGGCAAACGCTGAGTCCCAGCAAATCCAGGTATTAGTCCTAGCTGCAGCTCTGGCAATCCTAGCTTTGCATTATCCGCAACTAGCCTGAAATGGCATCCCATTGCAAGCTCTAAACCACCGCCAAGAGCGGCCCCATGAATGGCTGCAATAATAGGCTTTGGAAATCTTTCCATTCGTTCAAAAAGGTCTTGCCCATATGTAGACAATTTAGCGAATGCATCGCCCGTTTCAATTGTAGTGAATTCCTTAATATCAGCTCCTGCAGAAAAGAATCGGCCCTCACCCTGAATCAAAACCACTCGAATCTCATCATTTGATTCTACTTCATCAAGTACAGCAGATAATTCCTTTAACACGCCTGATGAAAGAGCGTTTGCAGGCGGTCTGTTAATCGTAATCGTTGCAACCATATCCTGATAAGACCAATTTAAAAATTCCATTTCCATCCCCCTTTTTGGCTGACTGTGCTAGCTCCTCATGAACCCATTAAGAAGTAACTTGTGAACCGGGTCTGCTAAAGCTGTGATGTCATACTTTTGATCATTCATCACCCATGTGGTAGCTGTCTCGTCCATCGTACCAAAAATCATCTGCCTAGCCAACCTTATATCAAGAGTGGAAGAAAATTCGCCGCTTTCTTTTCCATTCATTAAAATTTGTTCGATTAAGGCAAGATACCCTTTTAGCACTTCATTTATTTTATGACGGAGATCTATGTTTGATTGTCGCAGCTCTAATTGAGTGACAATTGCCAGATGCCTGTCATCTGAAAGAATTTGAAAATGTGTTTCTACAATCATTCGCAATTTCTCGGCAGCAGATTCTGTCCCTACAATTTTCTCTTCTGCCATTTCTACAAAATTACCCATTTTTTCTTGAAAGAGAGAGATTAATATATCTTCTTTATTCTTGAAATATAAGTAGATGGTTCCATCAGCTACACCAGCCTGTTTAGCAATTTTTGAAACTTGAGCCTGGTGGTAGCCATTTTCTGCGATAACAATGACAGCCGCATCAATGATTTGGCGATATTTCGGTTTATTCTTTTTCAAACTTTCCCTCCTCCAAGAAATGCGCAAGCGCCTTGGTCATCACCGTACAAACTGGAAGGGCCGGTTCTTTCGATAAAGGAAACACGGTGAGCGAGAGCGAACCGATGTTGACTTATCGTAGGGAGGGGACCTGAAGTTTGATAGGTGATAGGCGCTGAAGCTAGACAACTCCCAAAGACAAAAATTATTTACTTTCTTATCTTTGACAATTTCAAGCTATTACTTTGATGTGTATATATAGAGCATTTTTGATAATGAATGAATCATCATTCATATTTTTATAATAGTGGCACTATTCATTTCTGTCAAGAAATTACGGGATAAATATTATTATAACCGACTTCATTTAGAATAACTACTGTAGAGAATACGGACAAGCTAATAAGTTCGAAAATAAAGAGCCGATAAATCGGTCTCTGGATTAAGCCCGTTTTTCTTGTTCAGCTTGAATCTTCTTTTTATCTTCATCCACTAATGCTCTTCTCAGAATTTTGCCAACCGCTGTTTTCGGAAGCTCATCACGAAATTCATAAATTCTAGGTGCCTTAAACGCAGCAAGATGCTTTCTAGCAAATTTATTTAGCTCTTCCTCACTAACAGTCGCCCCATCTTTCAAAACAATATAAGCTTTAACTGTTTCTCCCCGATAAGGGTCTGGTACACCAGCTGCAACAACTTCCTGTACTGCTGGATGTTCATAAAGAACCTCTTCTATTTCTCGAGGATAAATATTGTAGCCCCCAGCAATAATCATATCTTTCTTCCGATCAACAACATAGAAATATCCGCTTTCATCCATATAACCAAGATCGCCTGTTAGGAGCCAGCCATCCCTTAATGTATCTGCCGTATCATCTGGGCGATTCCAATACCCTTTCATAACTTGCGGGCCTTTAACAGCTATTTCTCCTACTTCACCTGGCGGCAATTGCTCACCTGTTTCCATTGAAAAAATAGCAGCATCTGTATCCGGCCATGGCACGCCAATGCTTCCTTTTACACGTGGGCGATCCCAAAGGAAGTTTGCATGTGTAACAGGAGAGGATTCTGTTAGCCCGTACCCTTCAACAAGCTTTCCGCCAGTCACTTCTTCAAATTTTTGCTGGACTTCAACTGGCAGTGCCGCCGAGCCGCTAATACATGAATCAATCGATGATAGGTCATACTTTTTCAAATCTGGATGGTTCAATAGACCAATATAGATGGTTGGTGCTCCAGGAAATAATGTTGGCCGCTGTTTTTGAATCGTTTTAAGTGTCGTCTCAGCATCGAATTTCGGGAGCAATACCATTTTATTAGCATCCATCACGGACAAAATTAAAACGGTGGTCATCCCGTATACATGGAAGAACGGTAAAATCCCCAATACAACTTCCTGTCCTGGTGTTGTTTTATACAACCACGCACGGCACATGGCAGCATTCGAAACAAGATTTCGATGAGTAAGCATCACACCTTTTGGAAAACCTGTTGTCCCCCCAGTGTATTGTAATAAGGCTAAATCCTCTTCGAAATCAAAGTCATACTCCTTTAGCTTTCGATTTGGCTGCTTTAATATTTCAGTTAATAAATGATGATTGCCTTCATGCTTAACGTTCACAACTATTCCATACTGCTTTTTTTGAATAAATGGATAGATCAAGTTTTTTGGAAAGGGGAGGAAGTCTTTGATAGCGGTTACAATTACATGCTGCAAATCCGTTTGAGCCATCACTTTTGTTACACGCGGAAATAATATATCCATTGTGATGATTGCCTTTGCACCTGAATCTTTCATTTGGTATTCAAGCTCACGTTCCATATAAAGCGGATTCGTTTGAACAACCACTCCTCCAGCCATTAATATTCCATAATAGCTTATCACTGCAGCCGGCATATTCGGCAGCATAATGGCTACCCGATCGCCTTTTTCAATTCCCATTTCTTGTAGATACCCAGCAAATTTCAATGCAGATTCATAGATTTCACTAAAGGTATATTCCTTGCCCATAAAGTGAATAGCGATTTTATTCGGATGCTCATCTGCAGCCTTTTTTAAATAATCCTGGACGGATTGCTTTATATAATTCAAAGTTGAGGGGATTTCGTCCGGATAATTTTTAAGCCATGGCTTTTGTTCTAACATTGTAGTCCCTCCTTTATACTAAATAAATTTTTCGAACATTCAAACTGTTCGCTCCTATTATAATATAATGAGGATTACATGACAATTAGAATAAGCCTAAACGCTTATATGGAAATTAAACATATATAAAAAATCGCCATATGAATATGACGATTTACTTAAAAAAGTTATTAATGATTAGGCTTAAAAAAACACATAATAAGCACCTAGCAGAATAAATACACCACATAGGACAAATAATACTTTTGCTAATTTTTCCACGTGAATGATCGCTCCTTAAGAAATTCCAGCACCAATAATATAGGACAAGCCAATTGAAATAATCATTGAAATTAAGCCAACAGCCTTATTATTATTTTCGATTTCCTTGTCTATATTGAATTTTGGAGTTAAAAATTCAAATATAAAATAACCGATAAGCAGAAGGATAAATCCAAAGACCCCCCAGCTGATCATCATTAGCAATTTATCATTATGCATAATGGAATGCCGAAAAACATTAGCAATTCCAAAGATTTTCCCCCCGGTAGCCATAGCAACTGCGACGTTTCCATTTTTTATTTCTTCCCAGTTTTTGTATTTTGTGACCAGTTCAAAAATGGCCAGAAAAACAATCATACAGAGGATAACAACACTAAAATACCCAGCCGTTTGCACAAACTCATTTTCCCAGAATTGGTTCATACCCATTCTCCCCGCCAATTATTTAAATTCTACTACGGTGACACCAGAACCGCCTTCACCAGCTTCACCAAAGCGAATATTCTTAACTGCACGATGATTGCGTAAATATTCCTGTACTCCTTGTCTTAACGCACCTGTTCCTTTTCCGTGGATAATAGAAACACGAGGGTAAGCAGCTAAAAGTGCATCATCAATATATTTCTCAACACGCAGCAAGGCATTTTCGTATCGCTCTCCCCTTAAGTCTAATTCAAGACTAACATGGAAATCTCTTCCCTTTACAATCGCCATTGGTTTTGTTTCAACTGGTTTTGGACTTTTAATGAACTCTAAATCTTTTTCAGCGACTTTCATTTTCAGGATTCCTATTTGCACTTGCCACTCGTTGTCAGAGGTCTTTTTAATGAGATGCCCCTTTTGATCAAAGCTTAATACCTTAACTTCATCCCCTTTAGTAAAGGTGTGTTTTTCTTTCCCTTTTACTGATATTTTCGTTTTGTTTATTTTCGGTGCTGCTTCTTCTAATCGTCTTTTTGCATCAATAAGTTCATGTTCTTTTATTTCTGCAGCCTTTTCAATGCGCATTTTTCTTAAATCGCTAATGATTTTCTCTGCTTCAGCTTTTGCTTGCTCAATAATCGCAGCGGCTTTTTCAGCGGCTTTTTCATGAAGTGTATCCTTTTGATCATAAAATTCAATCATTTGCTTCTGCAAATCCTTATGCAGCTTTTCGGCACTTTTTAGGAAGTCATTTGCTTCTTCCCGCTCAGTCTCGGCAATCCTTTTGCTCTCTTCCAATGAGGCAATCATATTTTCAACCTGATTGCTGTCTGCGCTAATATAGGAACGCGCAGTCCGAATCACCTCATCATTTAAACCTAGCCTTTTGGATATTTCAAACGCATTGCTTCGCCCTGGTACGCCAATTAACAGCTTGTATGTAGGACTCAATGACTCAATATCAAATTCTACACTCGCGTTAATGACTCCTTCTCGATTATAGCCGTATGCCTTCAATTCAGGGTAATGAGTTGTTGCTATTACCCTTGCTCCTCGTTTATACACTTCATCAAGAATCGAGATAGCAAGTGCAGCTCCTTCTTGCGGATCTGTACCCGCTCCTAATTCATCAAAAAGAACAAGGCTGTTATCATCCACTTTATTTAGGATATCAACGATATTCACCATATGTGATGAGAAGGTACTTAGACTCTGCTCTATTGATTGTTCATCCCCAATATCGGCATAAACAGCACCGAAGACAGCTGTTTCAGACCCATCCAATGCAGGGATCTGCAAGCCTGCTTGTGCCATTAACGTACATAAGCCAACCGTCTTTAATGTGACTGTTTTCCCGCCCGTATTTGGACCTGTAATAACAATGGTTGTAAAGTCTTTCCCTAATGTCACATCATTAGCCACTACCTCATCAGCTGGAATAAGCGGATGACGTGCTTTAAATAGAGAAATTCGGCCTTCATTATTTACTTGTGGCATTGTTCCCTTCATTCGTTTACTGTAACGAGCCTTAGCAAACATAAAATCAATTTCCGCCAGCACGTCAACAATGATTTCAAGCTCCGCACTTTCTTCAGAAACCTTACCCGAAAGTTCAATCAAAATTCGTTCAACTTCCTGCTGTTCCTTCACACGTATTTCCTGAAGTTCATTATTTAATTGAACGATCGATTGCGGTTCAATAAATAATGTTTGCCCAGAGGAACTTTGATCATGAACAATTCCGCCGTAATGTCCCTTATACTCCTGCTTAACCGGGATAACGAAGCGGTCATTTCGAATCGTAATAATCGCATCAGAAAGCATCTTCTGTGCATTTGAAGAACGAATCATACTTTCTAGCCGCTCACGCACTCGCGATTCCTTCGTACGTAATTGATTGCGGAGAGATCGAAGGGCTTCGCTCGCACTATCAAGCACTTCCCAATTATCATCTATGGCATTTTTTATTGTTGTTTCTAAATTAGCTAGCACATTGTATCTGCTCACGTAGTCTAACAAGATGGGGAGGCTGCTTCTTTCATCCACAAATTCTTCAATAAACCTTTTGATTTGTCTGCTTGCATGGATGGTGCTCGCAACTTGAGTCAGTTCTTGTGGGCTGAGCATTCCACCTATAACAGACCGTTTAACATGCGGGCGAATATCAAAGATTCCTCCAAGAGGCACATTTCCTTTTATACGCAATACTTTAACCGCCTCATCTGTTTCCTCTTGCCAGCGTACTACCTCGGCATAGTCAATTGACGGCATTAAACTTTCCGCTTTTCTTTTCCCTAGTGAAGAGGACACATGTTCAACTAGCTGATCCTTCACTTTATGAAATTCAAGTACTCTTAAAATACGTTCCTGCATGAGGATTCTACCTCCTATTCCATTCATTTTTGCTTTCTCGACAAAAATGACAATAATTCTTCCGTATCCATAGCATTAAGGACAGAGTTTTTCTTAATCCACCCTTTACTTGCTGTGGAGACCCCAATGTCCATGTGGTTTAATGTCTCCAATTTATGTGCATCTGTATTAATAACAATTTTTACTCCAGCTTCCTGAGCCTTTTGAATATACGCAGGTGCGAGATCTAAACGATTAGGATTGGCATTTAATTCAAGTACCGTATCCGTTTCTTTTGCCAGTTCTATGAGCATATCAATATCCACTTCATAGCCTTCTCTAATGCCGATCTTTCGGCCCGTAGGATGGGCGATGATGTCAACATGAGGATTCCTCATCGCATTTTTTAATCGGTCCATGATTTTTTCCTTTGATTGTGAAAATGCAGAGTGGATGGATGCAATAACAAGATCCATTTCAGCAAGTAATTCATCATCATAATCAAGAGACCCATCAGGCAATATATCCATTTCTACACCTGATAAAATGGTAATCTCCTCATACTGTTCATTCAAACGTTTAATTTCTTCCTTTTGCTGCCTTAATCTTTCTGGGGTGAGTCCGTTCGCAACCTTTAAATATTGGGAATGATCCGTAATTGCCATATATTTATAGCCTTTTTTGATACAGGCCTTTACCATTTCCTCAATGGATGCAGCCCCATCACTCCAGGTTGAGTGCATATGTAAATCTCCCTTAATATCAGCAAGAGAAATTATACCATAAGCCTCAGTGTACTCATCAACTTCTTTTCCGTCTTCCCTGATCTCAGGTGGTATGAGAGGGAGTCCGAAATGGCGATAAAATGCTTCTTCTGATGAAAAGGTTAACATTTCACCTGTTTCGATATTCTCTACCCCATATTCACTAATTTTTTCGCCGCGTTCCTTCGCTAGCTGCCTCATGCGCACATTATGCTCTTTTGAGCCTGTGAAATGGTGAAGAGTTGTGATAAATTCATGAGGCTTAACAAGACGGAAATCTACAGATATATCATAGCTGTATTCAAAAATAACAGAAACCTTTGTGTCTCCAGCTGCGATTGTTTCTTTTATGTTTGCAAGCTTTAATAGTTCGTCCCTTACCGCTGAAGGATTTTCTGTTGCAATAATGAAATCTAAGTCTTTTATTGTTTCTCTCACTCTTCGTAAGCTTCCCGCACGAGAAAACTTCTTGATTTCGTTAACGTGCTGCAGCTGCTCTTCAATCGCTTCTGCAATTGGCAGCATATAGGCGATTGGCAGCCTTTCCGGTCTTGTTCCGGCATTTCGAAGGGCAGCAAGAATCTTTTCTTCTGATTTCTTTCCGAAACCCGCAAGTGCTTGTACCTGCCCCTTTATGCACGCTTCCTCTAAATCCGCAGCATTCTCAATGCCTAGTTCTTTATTTAACTTAGCAATTTTCTTCCCGCCTAATCCAGGAAGCTGCAGAAGCGGAATCAGCCCCTTTGGAACCGCTTCCTTCAACTCTTTAAGAGCAGTAGATTTTCCTTCTTTCATATACTCAATAATCACTGCGGATGTACCCTTTCCGATCCCAGGCAGCTTCGTAAAATCTTCTATTTCATTTAAGCTTTCATCATTTGCTTCAAGTGCGGCAGCAGCTTTTCGAAAGGCCGCTATTTTAAACGTATTTTCTCCTTTTAGCTCCATATAAATAGCTATTGTTTCCAGTAGCCGAATGACATCTTTTTTATCTATCACAGAACGCACCTACCTTATTGACGAACTCTTTTTTAGTATTGTTTTCTCTATTATAGGTTGTCATACTTTCATGAGAATCGCTAATTAGAAAAGCGCAAGCGCCTTGGTCATCGCCGTACAAACTGGAGGGGCTCCGACTGAGATAAAGGAAACACGAAGAGCGATAGCGATTCGATGTTGACTTATCGTAGGGAGGAGACCCGAAGTTTGATAGGCGATAGGCGCTGGAGCTAGACAATTCTTTAACTCCAAAGTTATACATTCTTATCTTATAAAAAGAAAACTTCTCTATTTCAGAGAAGTTACTCAACCTATATATTCGATCCACATCTCTTTAATTTGCTGTGAAAATATTGGCGTATGTTTAATGATTCCTTTAGCCATAAATGAATCATTTAAATGGGTTTGTATTATTTCTACTGGTACGAGCGCAGCTATGTATAATAAAATAAACATGATAAGATATACTTCTGCAAATCCTAAAATACCTCCTGCCCAAACATTTAACTGTTTAAGTACTGGCAGATTTGTTACAAAATCAAGCATACTGCCAATAATCTGAAGCACAATTTTCACAGCAAGGAAAATGGCGACATAGGCAATTGCGCGATAGTATGCATCTTCAAGATTGGCCTGATCAAATAACATTTGAAAGGCAGATTGATCACCAAAGCTTGGGTATGGAATCCATAATGTTAGCTTAGGAGCAAGTTTTTCATAATACATATTGGCTACAATAAATGCAAGGATGAAGCCAATCAAATGGATAACTTGAAGGATAAAGCCCCTTTTTAAACCGATAAAGAAACCAAAAACTAAAATAATAATGATTGCGAGATCTAGCATGACTTATTCAGTCCTTTACTCTTTTTAATTCATTTTCAAGCTGCTCTAAACGATCCTTCGCCTTAATATAATCATTAACGATATTGACTGCTGTTAATACGGCGAGTTTACTGCTGTCAAGGGAGGGATTCTTCGAGCTGATTTCACGCATTTTCTCATCAACCATTGAAGCTACGAGGCGAATATGACCGGGGCTTTCAGTACCTAAAATGATATACTGCGTTCCATATATATCAACACTTGTACGGTTTTTTTGTACATCTGACAACATTTATGCCCCCATTCTTAAGAATCCTACACAATATCATAACATGAACATAAAAACGTGGGAAGTAGAAGCTTGTCATAACTTAATAGAATCTATCTTTTGTACACCACTAATTGAAAAAGGTGAAAGCTATGGGAAATACTGTTTTAGTAAAAAAAATGAATGAAATAGATGAAATGAAACGATACTATCAATCCTATCTTATCGATAAACTCCCTCCTGGAAGTGTATTTGCTGCGAAAACACCCACTTGCGCAATCACAGCTTATAAATCAGGCAAGGTATTGTTTCAAGGCGGTGGCTGCGAAGTCGAAGCAGCCAAATGGGGGAAATCGATCTTATCAGAAAGCCCTGAGAAAAAGAAGAGCACCACAAGTACCTATCTGCCAGATCAATTTGAAACGCTTTCTGTTGTTGGCTCAGATGAAGTAGGTACGGGTGATTTCTTTGGACCCATTACAGTTGTTGCTGCGTATGTAAAAAAGGAACAGATTCCATTATTAAAAGAGTTAGGTGTGAAGGACTCTAAAAACCTGAAAGATGAACAAATCATCAGCATTGCGAAACAAATTAAAGATATTGTTCCACATAGCCTTTTAACCTTACATAATGAAAAATACAATAAGCTTCAGAAATCCGGCATGTCGCAAGGAAAAATGAAAGCACTCCTTCATAACCAAGCAATCGGACATGTGCTCGGAAAGATTGCACCCGAACAGCCTGATGCTATTTTAATTGACCAATTTGCTAAAAAGGAAATCTACTATCAGTATCTTAAAAATGAAAAAATCATCCAGAGGAACAATGTCTTTTTCAGCACAAAAGCAGAGAGTGTTCATCTCGCAGTTGCTGCCGCATCCATTTTAGCAAGATATGCATTTGTCAGGCATTTTGAAAATTTAAGCAAGGTAGCTGGGTTTACACTAACAAAAGGTGCTGGTTCGAAAGTGGATGAAGCAGCTGCCAGGCTGATTCACGAAAAAGGAAAGGACTCTTTACCGACATTTGTTAAGCTGCATTTTGCAAATACGGAGAAGGCAATGAACATATATAGGAAAAAGTACAGTTAAATAGGCAGCCATGAAAAATAGAAATAAAATCCTACTGAATTCTTTGCAAATGCAGAAATAGCCATTCGATTTTAAGCATCAACATACAAAGAATAAATGAAAATGCGACTGGGAGCTCGCATTTTCATTTATTAGCTTATTTTAAGAAATATCTATTTCTCTCCTTTGCAGGATAAAAAGCAATCGAAGGATTTGTTAATCGAGTATCCGGGAAACCTGGAATTGTACCGACCATTTTCTTATCACAAAATGTATTTAAATCAACAAACGTTAACGCTTCTGTAGAACAGGATTCAACACATGCAGGAGGCAGCCCCCTATCTTGGCGAGGGTAACACATATGGCATTTACTTGCCTTCTGTGTTACTGGATCATACTGGGGTGCCCCATATGGACAAGCTTCAATACATAAACCACAGCCTGTGCAAAGATCGGAATTAATATGCACAATTCCATCCCCTCGTTTTGTGAAGGCATTCTCTGGGCAAACCCGAAAACATTCTGGACTGTTGCAATGATTACAGGAAACGGACAAGAAGGTATCATCTATAAGTCTAGAAACCTTTCGCCACCTCACTGTACTATCCGTCTGATTTTCATTTCTACAGGCAATTTCGCAAGCCATACAACCGAAACAAAGATCCACATTAAACACGAACCCCATTTGTTTAACCATTTTTCTCACGCCATTTCCGGATATTTACGCTGCTGTCATAAAAATTCATACTGGATTTCTCTTTGTTTTCCTGTGGCCTATGAACGATTAATCGATTGATAGGATTTTTCCCTGCTTGTTTTACTAAGATCACCTTTTGAGGGAGAAATCGGCTTATTCTAGCAATTGCTGCTATTTTTCCATTTTGATTGAATAATTCAACCTTATCCCCTTCCATAATCCCATTCTTTTCTGCTGCATATTCGGAAAGTTCAACAACTTCTTGCTCTGCAGCTTGATTCAGCCAAGGCATCGTCTCATATTGTGAATGAATCTTCAGTAAAGATTGCGGGGTTAGCAGTTGAAATGGATATGATTCTTCAACATCTGTCTTTCTCCTATTAATAAAATGTGTGGAAGTACCCTTGTTCCCTTGGGAAAAAAGACGGAATTTGAATGAACTTGAAGATGAATTAGATACTTCCTCTGTCCGTAACCGAGGACCTTCTAGTAAGTCATCAATGCACTCTACCGAATACAGCTTCTTTACTGATGGAGTTAATTCCATTCTAATCCAATCAATCGGTTCGCGTTCCGAAGGGAAATTAGAGAAGCCTGGAGAACGGTCATTCAGTTTTTTCATTAATTCTCTTGCGATTTGCAAATCACTTTTTGCTTCATAGTATGGAGGGATTGCCTTTTCATTTATGGACAACCAGTGGTGCCAATAACTAACATTTAAATCCATTTCTTCAAAATGACTTGCGGCTGGCAGGACGATATCAGACATCTCCGCAGATTTCGTCATAAATAAATCAACAGTGACAATTAATTCAAGTTCGTTCATTAATGATTCCCATGCCTGAAAATCCTGGTCTTGTGAAAGGGGATTACGCAAGGCAATCCATAATAACTTCAATGGTGGATCCACTAGCTTACTAGCATTTTCTGCAAAATTATTAATATCAATTTCTCTAGAATGTAGAACGATTGGATGTTCTGGTTCTTCATGGTTCAGGAGATTAACCGGAAAGTCATCTATCCCACTATGTGAATAGTAAACACACCTGTTCTCTTGTCCAGAATGACAACCCAACACGGCTAATGTGTTGATTGCACTAATATTTTTCCCCCCATTTACATTTCGTTGAATCCCAAAGCCAATCCAGGTCGCACAAGGTTCAGCCATTGAATATATGCTCACAAGTTCACATATCACATCAAGTGCTATTCCTGTTTGACGACAAACTTCATGTAAATCGACTTGTTCATTCACATATTGGTGAAATTCTTCCCAGTTCACTGTTTGATTTCGGACGAATTCTTGATCATACGACTCTGATTGAATAAGAAGCTTAGCAGCTCCAAGCGCAAGCCATCCATCTGTCCCTGGGTTGATTTGAATAAAGATATCAGCTGTTGCCGCTGTTCTTGTAAAAACAGGATCAATGACAATTAGTTTTGCCCCTTTTTGCCGTGCCTGTAAAATAAACTTCATTTGATGGACATTTGTAACAGCTGGGTTTGCTCCCCAAATAACAATTGCATTCATTTTCGCCATTTTTTCTGGCATCATGCTGTTCATTTGACCAAAAGACTTTCTCATGGCTTGCTCACCAGTTATTAAACATGGGTTTCCTATCGGTTTCGTATGTGGACCTATACTATTAAACATCCCCTCAACTGCATAATGAAGCAAACCGATATTACCGGAAAATTTATTATAGCCAGAAGCGAGATTGGATCCGTATCTTTTATTTAACTCTAAGATTTTGTCAGCAATGGTATCGTATGCCTCTTCCCATGATATTCTTTCCCA
The DNA here is from genome assembly GCF_006704205.1 of Cytobacillus solani. NCBI lineage: Bacteria > Bacillati > Bacillota > Bacilli > Caryophanales > Bacillaceae > Cytobacillus > Cytobacillus solani. The sequence goes on along the minus strand of NZ_CP041305.1, from coordinate 3,164,527 downwards.
ATTCCCTGAGCCCCTTGGCGTCTGTTTGATTGGATGTTTCAATCGATAAGGATTATATACATATTGGGTATAGGCATATCCCTTTGCACACAAACGCCCTTGATTATAGCCATGCTTCGCATCACCAGAAACCTTCATTAGTTTTCCGTCTTCAATGTACGATAGCATTCCACATGTTGAGAAACAATTACGAGGACAAGCATGTCTGTAAATTTCCATCAGCTTTTAGCACCTGCACTTTTTCTAAGGTTAAATTTTCCTGAGCTGTCTAATCTTAAAGGCGGCAGTGATATTTAATCTGACGTTCATATCATCTAGCTTCTTATCTAAAATTTCTTCGACCTTTTTAAAGCGATACCGCAATGTATTACGATGAAGAAACAGTGCTTCAGCCGTCTTTGTTAAGTCATATTGATTGGCCGCATAGAATTCGAGCGTATGCATTAGCTCGCCTCCATGAACTTGATCATATTTCTCCAATTTACCTAATGTGTGATCATAGTATTCTTTTACGTCTTGTAAATCGTGTTTATATAGAATTCGTTCCAGTCCTAACCCATTAAAAAATGGTGTATGAATATTCAATAATAACCCAACTTCGTATGCAACCTTTGCCTCTTGGTAGCTCTTATAAAGCTCCTCTGGATTTGTACTTTCCCTGCCAATCCCTGTGGCAATTCGAGTATTCATATCCATTATTTCGGCTTGGGTCATTACCCGCTGAATAAACTCTTTAATTACATACTCATTTTTGTCCATTTCTTCACCAGGTATCTGATAAATAACAACGATTTCTCCACGCTTTTTCATTGCTATTGGTTTTAGATTGCTTTCAATCAGTACTCTTTCAATTAGAAAAAACATAGAATCAATACGTTTCTGATCCTCTGAATAATAATCAAAATCTACTAATGAAAAAACAATAATTGTATGTGATTGGGTAAAATCCCATCCCCATATATTCCCATAGGAGATTATCTCATCTTTTTGCTTCATATTTCCGTAGAGCAAGTCATAGATAAAAGCTTCCTTAAACTGCTGCCGCTCCTGTTTCAATTCCAGCTTTTTTCGTAATTCGAGTGAACATAATGAAGATGCGTAAGCAATAATCGAATGAATTCGTGCGATTGTCTCATCAGATACCTCATCTATCTGAACAAATAAATAGCCCCTTAATCGACCATCCAATATGATTGCCGAACAAATTCCCTTTGTGGGGACACCATCAGATGTTAATTGACAATTGACGACTGCTGGTTTATCCCCAGTAATTTCTCTATATTGATTATCTATATAGTTAATTTCCACTTTATTCACGACTTGCTCAGTTGCCAACTGGTTAAATAAAGGATCCGTTATGATTACAGGAAACGACAAAAGACTCGCTAACTCTGCACAAATCCCCTTTAACCCTTTTTCTGAAGCGACAAGCAAATCATGTAAGTAATCCGGGACAAAGAAAGTATTTTCCACTAAATCCATTCCTTTCTGATCTTTACTGGGTCGCTCACCCTCATCATATATGAAGGTGCCATCAGGAACAATGGATGTCACAGGAACGTAAAAAACTCATTGTCCAACCGTACAAAAATAGACGGTTATCTTTGTGCATCGGTTATATATCTTAAGAAGGTGCGATTTTCTATAATAAAAGCAGGGTTGAAATGTGATTGTTTTCACAAAAGGAGTGAGAAAATGATAAAGAAAGTTACAAAAGATAGCATGTATATGATTAAAAACCAATCTTATTTACGATATGCTCAATTATTCACGAATATAGAGAGTGACACATTGGAAACTATTGAGTCCTTCGGTTTAAAACTTGAGCTGGCTCAACTGGCCAATGAAAGAGAAAGAACACTTACTAGATTAAAAGAGAAACGAGCACATTTCCGAAATAATAATAAAAGCATCTATATTAATCGAATATCAAGTGCCTGTGAAGCATGTCAAACAGGTACAGACAGCTATACAACCTTTGTTTCAATGAAATGCCACCGTAATTGCTATTTTTGTTTCAATGAAAATCAAGATAATTATATGCACTTTTTAGAAAACAAGAGAGATGCTCGGAATGAATTAGCAGAATTAATCGATGCAGGATACAAATTAAAGCACATCGCATTAACAGGAGGAGAACCTCTTTTATTTAAAAATGAAACGATCCAATTTTTCCAATTTGCAAAAGAAAAAGTACCTGAAGGCTATACAAGATTATATACGGCTGGTGACCTTTTAACTGAAGAGCTCCTGCAACAATTAGGAGATGCTGACTTAAATGAAATTCGCTTTAGCATAAAGATGGAGGATTCACCGCAGAAGCGAAAGCATATTTTAGGGAAAATCGAATTAGCAAAACGCTATATTCCTAATGTCTTAGTTGAAATGCCTGTCATTCCAGGAACATTGGATGAAATGAAAGAGCTGCTTATCGAATTAGATAAATTGGATATTTTCGGAATCAACTTACTAGAGTTCTGCTTCCCACTTAAAGACCCTAAGCCTTTTATCGATCGAGGATTCAAACTAAAAAACCCACCTTACGAAATGTATTATAACTACTGGTATGCAGGTGGATTAGCAATATCAATGAGTGAAGAACTATGTCTTGCGCTTACAGAGTTTGCGATTGAGCAAAAATTAAAGCTCGGTGTTCATTACTGTTCTCTTGAAAATAAATTCACGGGCCAAATCTATCAGCAAAACCATAATCAAGTGGTGGATAAAACGTATTCCTTTTCAAATCAAGATTATTTCTTTAAAACAGCTAAAGTTTTTGGAAAGGACAAGCAAAAAGTAATCGCCCTGCTCAAAAAAAACAAAATAATATTCGAATTCAATCAACAATACGACTTCATTCAGTTTCCTATTGAGGCCATCAAACAATTAGCGGGTATCAACATTGAAATTGCAATCGTTTCATGCATCATCGAATTCGATAATAAAGAAAGCATCATCCGCGAGGTCAGCATTGATTGGACAACACCCACTTTATTTCAATTAGGAGATGTAAGCTAAGTGCTTTTAGGAGGGATAGCAATGGAAGAAAGAGTAGCTCTAACAGAGTTAAATAATATTTTTCACGCAAGACGTTTTGCCTACGACATTTTACGAAGGTTTTTCGTTGAGGAGCCATCTAAAGAATATTTGAAACCATTTATTCAGAAAAACATGATCGATTTATTTCCATTTAAAGAGGATTCAGAAGAGATCCAAGAAGGATTGAACAAGATAAAGTCATACCTGTCCACTCATGATGTCCTTACTATTGAACATCATTATGATGACTTGCATTGGGATTATACAAGATTGTTTGTCGGACCTTTTGAATTGACAACACCTCCTTGGGAATCTTCTTATGTGAGGAAGGATCGGCTTTTATTTCAAGGAACAACAATGAATGTGCGAGGCTATTATGATAAATACGGTATTATTGTCAGTGATTTTAATATTGAAGCGGATGATCATATCGGACTTGAGCTTGATTTTATTTATCACCTCAATGAACGTTGTATAAAATTGGCTGAACAAAATGAAAGCAAAGGCTTAAGGCAATTGCTTCGGGATCAACAAAGATTTATCGATGACCATCTGCTTAAATTCGTACCTGAATTCAGTCGATTAGTCATGAAAGAAGCAAATACATCATTTTTCATTGGACTAGCACAAGTATTACATCATTATTTACTGATAGATTCAGAGGTTCTTCAAGAACTTATGACTATAGACACTTTATAAGAGGGGGCAAGTAGAATGCTTGATATCGTGAGTAAAATCAAAGATTTTAAAATGTCTAGAAGAGCATTTATCGGTTGGACCTCCGCAATTGCAGTAACAACAGCGATCCCAGTTAGCCGTGGGTTAGTTGCAAAAGCGGACAATAATATCGGGATAGCAGAAACAGATGATGAAGGCATCTGGAAAACAGCTGCATGCTGGCATAACTGTGGTGGCCGCTGTCTAAATAAGGTGCTCATTAAAGACGGGGTTGTGATTCGACAAAAAACGGATGATACGCATGAAGATAGTCCAGATTTCCCACAACAGCGTGGCTGTTTAAGAGGTCGCTCACAACGTCATCAAGTATTTAATGCAGATCGATTGAAATATCCAATGAAACGAAAGAATTGGGAGCCTGGCGGAGGCAAGAAGGAACTTCGCGGGAAAGATCAGTGGGTTCGACTCTCTTGGGATGAGGCGCTCGATATTGTCGCATCTGAGACAAAAAGAATTAAAGGAAAGTATGGCAATGAAGCCATCATGGTAACTGGTGGGGATGCAAATATAAGAAGTGCGATGTCAGCAATCGGTGGATTTAGTGCTTGTTATGGCAGCTCTTCATGGGGTGCTTGGCGATGGATATGGGAAAACATGGGGATTGGAGAAGGCCTAATTGTAAATGGAATCAACGACCGAATTGATTTAAGAAATTCCCAATTAATCGTCCTATGGGGCGCTAATCCAGCTTGGAGCTCTATGGGCAGTGTCACTTACAACTTTTTACAAGCAAAAAAGGCAGGTGCTCGATTCATTACAATTGACCCGATTTATACTGATTCTGCAAATGTATTTGATGCAGATTGGGTTCCCGTTAGACCAGGAACAGACGATGCATTAGCTTTCGGCATCATGTATACATTGCTTGATGAAGACAATCCTGCTACAAATCCATTGGTAAAATGGGATTTCTTAAATAAATATACAATCGGATTTGATGAAGCTCATATGCCAGAAGGAGCAGATCCAAAAGATAATTTTATGGACTATTTATTAGGAACCTATGACGGTCAACCAAAAACACCTGAATGGGCAGCGGAAATTTGTGGGGTAGAACCAAGTAAAATTCGTGAACTTGCCCGTGAAATCGGCGGCACAGAACGAGTTGCTTTATTAACAGCATGGGCGCCTGCTCGAATTGCTAATGGGGAAGGCTGGGTTCAAGCCTTTTCAACACTCGGAATGATGACCGGGCAAATGGGTGGTTCTGGAAAAATGACTGGGGTTAGCTGTTGGGAATATGCAGGGAATATGGGGCCATTCCTTTTAACCGCTGGTGGGAAAGGCCTACCTTCCATAACGAACCCTATTGACAATCAAATTAATGAAAATGAAATGTGGGATGCTGTATTAGATGGGAAATTCCTACAAAGATATGAAAAAGAAAGAAACGTAAACATCCAATTTATTTACCATAACTATGAGAATCATCTACAAACTCGAAGCAATATTGCAAAAGGGATAAAAGCCCATAGAGAAGTTGAATTTGTTGTCACAAATGCGTATGCCTTAACAACAAATGCAAAGTATTCCGATATTGTGTTACCTGTTGCTACCCAATGGGAAACAGCTGGAGCAGTGAAAGGTGGAAACCGTGAAATCCTTATCAATTGGTCAAAAATCATTGAACCATTGTATGAATCAAAAACAGACCAAGAGATTGCAAAGGCTCTATTGAAAAAATTAGGAAAAGATCCGAAAGAAGTATTCCCGATTACAGAAGAACAGCAATACTTTAATCAACTTGCAGGTAGTATGGTGATGAAAGATAACGGGGTTGACTATGAACCATTATGTACCATTACTGCCCACGATATAAAGGAGTGGGGTGTTGAAGGAACACCACAAAAAGGGCGTATTCCACTTAAAGAGTTTGTTGATACAGGAATTTACCAAGTGCCAAGGAAGCCAGGCGATAATTTCGGCTTTATCGCGTATAAAGATTTTATCGACGATCCGGAAGCAAATCCAGTATCAAGTGAAAGTGGAAAATTTGAAATCTATTGTAAAGCTATAAATGAATTGTCTAAAACTGCATATTCCGAAATAGCCCCTATTCCAAAATATGAGGTAAAAGTACATGGCTATGAAGCGACTTTTGAAGATTGGGAATCAAAGAAAAAAGGAAAATATCCGTACCAAATGATCAATCCACATTATTTAAGACGCTCTCATAGTACGTTAGATAATGTGCCACAGCTGCGTGAGGCATGGCCTAACCCTGTTTACATTAGTAGAAAAGATGCGGACGAAAAAGGAATTAAGGATGGAGATACCGTTCTTTTATCAAATGAATATGCGAAGTCTTTACGGCCTGCAGCAGTGGTCGAAACCATTATGCCTGGTGTCATTGGGCTTCCGCATGGAGCTTGGGTGGATATTGATGAAAAGACCGGGATTGATCGAGGCGGAGCTGATAATTTATTCGTCCCTCATATTCCAAAAGGACTGGGATCCTCTGGTTTCAATACAGCTCGTGTCAATTTTGAAAAATGGAAAGGCGAACCACTTGAAGAAGATGTGAAATGGGAACAGCGGATCATCAAATTTTAATTCAAAGGAGGTCATAAATTATGGCTCAAATGGGCTTTTATATAAATGTAGCTGAATGTGTGGGCTGCAAAACATGTACGGTAGCCTGTAAAGATAAAAATGATTTAGAAGTCGGAAGAAACTTCCGGAGAGTATATGACTTTCAAGAAGGGAGCTATCCTAAGCCGTCGATTTATCACGTTTCACTTTCTTGTAATCATTGTGATGAACCTGGGTGCATGCAAGGATGCCCAACTGGTGCAATGTTCAAGCGTGCTGAAGATGGCGTTGTCTTAGTCGACCATAATAAATGTGTAGGATGTCGCTACTGTGAGTGGAATTGTCCTTACGGTGCCCCACAATATTCTGAAGAGCTTGGAAAAATGACGAAATGTGATACTTGTATCGATTTACGTGAAAAAGGTGAAGATCCTGTATGTGTAAGTTCCTGTATAATGCGTGCGATTGAATTTGGTCCAATTGACGAGCTGCGGGCTAAATACGGAACAGTCAATGAAATGAAAGGGATGCCAAGTGCATCGATTACAAAACCAAATATTGTCATTCATTCGTAATTAAACATAGTTTATCACGGGGGCTTGCCCCCTTTTACTCAGATAAAGTAATTCAATAAAAGAGGAGGAAATCCCATGCATGAGTGGGCATTATTAATCTTTACAATTTGTGTTCAAACAGCAATTGGCGGAATGTTTATGCTATGGCTGTTTCAGCGTGAAATTAGCAAAGCTGGTAAGGAGGACTCCTTTGCCATTTTGAAGATACCACTTATCATTATTGCAGCATTATCATTAGTGGGCCTAATTGCATCTTTTGCGCATTTAGGAACACCGAGCAATGCCTTGAACACAATCAGAAACATTGGCACATCTTGGATGAGCCGTGAAATTCTTGTGACAGGCGTATTTATTGGCAGCGCTTGTATAACAGCTGGACTTACGATTGTTCAGAAAAAAGTCAACCCACTGCTGATGATTGCTACAGTTATCATCGGATTTGTTGATATTTTCTGTATGGCAATGATCTATTCCAATTCATTAGTAAGCGGATGGAATTCAATTAACACCTTCACTTCCTTTTATGGAACAGCCTTTATATTAGGAGCAGTTCTTGTTGCTAGCTTTACTGTACCTGCATTACGTGCCAAAAATATGGACGACACAGCAAAAAAGATTGTTCGATTATCGTTTTATTCTGCTTTATTCGGTATCGCCATTCAGCTAATAGGTGTTGCATTATTCCCTGCATCTTTAACAGATGTCAATATGATTGCGACTTCTGCTGCACATTCCTCTCTTGAGGCGTATCAGGGAACCATTGCATTAAGATGGGGAATTGAAATTCTCGGATTAATTTTATTAGGATATATGGCCCTGTCACCTGTAAAGAAAACATCTATTGCTATGGCGTTTGCGGCATTAATCGTCATTGGCTTCGCTGAAGGATTAAGTAGATATGTATTTTACGTACTGGGTTCATAGGTTTAAAGCAAACAAAAATAATTGAGAGGGAGTGGCTTTGATGGGATTATTAAACAGGTGGATTGAGAGTCTCGATTATGAATTTCGTGTTTTAGACGCCTGTTCCCGGCATCTAAGCCCACTCTCCACATGCAGTAAATGTTTCGATAGCTGTACGGAAGCTGCTATTACATTCGTAAGTGGCAAACCAATTATAAATCATGAAAAATGTACAGAATGCGGGGACTGTATCGTGGAATGTCCAGCTCAGGCGATTGAAGGCTTTCTTCCAAAAAGAATGATTCATCAAAATCAGCTTATTGCGACTGATGAACATCCCCCTTCTATTAGAGAGCTGCTCGTATTATATAAAAAGGGCGTAAAAACACTTATTTATGAACAAGAAGTAGTGAATACCGACTGGAAACAGGCTGTTTCGGAAGCGAACGACCGATTAAAGCAGCTTAATGAACCTCCCTTTTCCATTCAGAGAAAAAAAGGAGAAATAAAAGAAGAGAAATATACGCGGAGAGAAGTTTTCTCCATATGGAAAAAAGAAGCTCAATCAACAATGAAACAAATAGCACCTGCAAAATGGCGCTTTAACCACAGGGAATTAGATCTATCTATCTTTTACCCGAATGATCAATTTACGATTATATCGCTAGATACTAGCAAATGTACTACTTGCAAAGCTTGTCAAATGCTTTGTAAAAAGAATTGTTTGCAAATAACTGAAACAGATTTTACACTATCAGCTCAACGCTGCTCAGGATGCATGCTATGCCAAGATATCTGTCCTGAAAAGGCAATTACAGTTGAAGAGAAAATTCAGCCAGCAGTAAAGATTTCTCATTCACTTTATACAAAGGAATGTACCACTTGTAATAGCAAATATAAAACGTTGTCTATAAATAATGACAAATGTGTAATGTGCAAAAAGAGGGAATCATTTGGTACCTTTCTAAAATAAAAAAGGATGTGTGACTCATGCTATCAAATATTGGGATACCAGGTTTAATCATTGTTCTTGTCCTTGCTCTCATTATTTTCGGTCCTAAAAAGCTCCCAGAAATTGGACGAGCGATGGGACAATCTTTAAAAGAGTTCAAAAGATCTACGAAGGGGTTAATCGATGACAATGATGAAAGAGATCTAGAAAAGGAAATAAAAGAGACTTAAAAGTAATCGATATTAAAAGGGGATGCTAAGCAGCATCCCCTCATCCTTATCCTCTCAATACAGCTCCAGCCTTTTCTTTCACTGCATTTAATACTTTATCATGTGCTTTTACAACCTCTTCATCTGTTAACGTGCGTTCAGGATCAAAATATTTTAATGAGAAGGCAATTGATTTCTTGCCAGCCTCCATTCGCTCCCCTTCATACAAGTCAAACACTTGGACTTCCTTCAGTAAAGCTCCGCCAGCCTCTTTAATAATAGCATCCAATTCACCTGCAGCTTTTTCCTTATCGACAACTAGTGCAATATCACGTGTAATGGATGGGAAACGCGGAATTGTTACATAATGCAATGGTGATACTTCTGCCTCTAAAATCGCCTTAAGCGATAATTCAAACACATACGTTTCTTTTAAATCATATTCTTTTTCCACTGTTGGATGTGTTTGACCAACAAAACCAACAGATGTTCCTGACAAATAGATTTCTGCCGTTCTTCCAGGATGCAGACCATCCTTTTCAGATTGGCGGAATTCTACTGCGCTTGCAATCCCAAGCTTATCAAATAACCCTTCAAGGATTCCCTTAACAACAAAGAAATCTACAGGCTTCTTCTCTCCCTGCCATGGGTGAGTCTGCCATAAGCCAGTGACTGCACCAGCAAGATGCTCTCTTTCTTCAGGCAATTCATCTGATCCATTCGCTAAAAATACAGCACCTGTTTCATATAAAGCAAGGCTGTCATGCTGACGTGCCGCATTGTATTTTAACACTTCAAGCAGCTGTGGAATGATGCTTAGGCGAAGAATGCTCCGATCTTCACTCATCGGCATCGCTAATCTTACAGGCTCACGGTTTTCAAGCGCATATTGTGCTGCTTTCGCTTCGTTTGTTAAAGAGTACGTAACAGCTTGATAAAGCCCAGCCCCTTCAAGATAGCGGCGAACCATTCTCCGCCTGTTTTGGTATGGTGAAAGATGGCCTGGTGTAGCTGATCCGATTGGAAGCGTGGAAACAAGATTATCATAGCCATATAATCGGCCCACTTCTTCGATTAAGTCTTCTTCAATCGTAATATCCCCGCGTCGTGTTGGCACAGTTACAACGATCGTTCCATTGTCAGTCGCTGTTTCAAATTGCAGACGAGCAAATATATCCTCTACATCCTTCATCGTTAACCCTGTTCCAAGAACACGGTTAATTTTCTCTAAAGTTACGGAAACAACTGCTGGCTCAACTGTTAAGGAATCAGCTTCGACTGAACCTTCCAGTACTTCGCCACCTGCATATTCTGCAAGAAGCTGTGCCGCTCTCTCTGCAGCTGGTCTTACTCGATTAGGATCAACACCCTTTTCATAGCGTGCACTTGCTTCACTTCTTAATCCATGGTCTTTTGATGCTTTTCGAACAGGTGCCCCAATGAAATAAGCAGATTCTAAAAGAACAGTTGTTGTGTCTGCTTGAACCTCAGAATTTGCCCCACCCATTACACCTGCAAGGGCAACAGGAGTCTCGCCATTAGTAATAACTAAATGATCAGCAATTAACTTCCGCTTTGCCTCATCAAGAGTAACAATTTCCTCTCCATCCTTCGCTCTGCGCACAAGAATTTCTTTTGAGCCAAGACGGTCATAATCAAAAGCGTGAAGCGGCTGCCCATATTCAAGCAGGATGTAGTTTGTAATATCGACAACATTATTATGCGGGCGGATGCCTGCTGCCGTTAATCTTGCTTGCATCCATAGTGGAGAAGGACCAATTTTTACATTTTTAATCACTTTTGCCACATATAACGGGTTATCCTCTTTCGCATCAACAGTCACTTGAATATAATCAGCAGCTTTTTCTGTAGAAGTCTCAACTTGAGAAACAGTAAGCTTCACTTCTCTGCCCAAAATCGCAGCTACCTCATAAGCAACGCCGAGCATGCTTAAGCAATCTGCACGGTTCGGTGTTAAACCAAGCTCTAACACTTGATCATCACGATGTAATTGCTCGATTGCATTTAACCCTACTTCCACATCTTGAGGGAAGTTATAAATGCCTTCTGCAAATTCTTTTGCAACGAGCTTGCTTTCAAATCCTAATTCTTGCAGTGAACAAATCATCCCGTTTGACTCTTCTCCACGCAGCTTTGCTTTTTTAATTTTGAAATTGCCTGGCAGAACCGCTCCAACGGTTGCTACTGCTACTTTTTGACCCTTATCAACATTAGGTGCTCCACAGATGATTTGTACAGGTTCTTCTGCACCAATATCAACTAAACATTTATTTAATTTATCTGCATTTGGATGCTGCTCTCTTTCAAGAACATGACCAACGACAACGCCGCTGATTCCTTTATTAAGGGCTTCTACGCCTTCCACTTCAATTCCGCTCTTCGTAATTTTTTCCGCTAGTTCTTCAGGGGAAACGCCGGATAAGTCAACGTATTCCTGCAGCCATTTATATGATACGTACATAATAAATCCTCCTCTACCTTGTCTTATTCATGAATTGAAAATTGCTTTAAGAACCGAACATCATTTGTATAGAAATGACGAATATCATCTACACCGTATTTCAGCATGGCAATTCGTTCTGGTCCCATTCCGAATGCAAAGCCTGTGTATTTTTTCGAGTCGAATCCAGCCATCTCCAGAACATTCGGATGAACCATTCCTGCACCAAGAATTTCAATCCAGCCTGTTCCTTTACATACGCTGCAGCCTTTTCCTGAGCAAATTTTACAAGAAATATCCATTTCAACTGAAGGCTCAGTGAATGGGAAGAAGCTTGGGCGAAGACGAATTTCTCGATCCTCTCCGAACATTTTCTTTGCAAACACTTCAAGTGTCCCCTTTAAGTCAGTCATGCGGATATTTTCATCAACAACAAGTCCTTCAATCTGCATAAATTGATGGGAGTGTGTCGCATCATCATTATCGCGGCGGTACACTTTCCCAGGACAAATGATTTTCACAGGACCTTTTCCTTCATGCTTCTCCATTGTTCTTGCTTGAACAGGAGATGTATGAGTACGAAGTAGAATTTCTTCTGTAATATAGAATGAATCTTGCATATCACGTGCAGGGTGACCTTTTGGAAGGTTTAATGCTTCAAAGTTATAATAATCTTTTTCCACTTCAGGTCCTTCAGCTACGGTATAGCCCATTCCGATGAATAAATCTTCAATTTCTTCAATAATGCGTGTTAACGGGTGATGGTTCCCTGTTTTAATTGGACGGCCTGGCAGTGTGACGTCAATTTTCTCAAGCGCCAGCTTCTCCTGTACAGCTGCTTCTTCTAAATGCTTCTGCTTTTCTTCAATGCCGGCTGCAATGGCATCCCTTACTTCATTTGCAAGAGCACCCATTTTTGGACGTTCTTCAGCAGATAATTTCCCCATGCCTTTAAGTACTTCCGTAATTGGGCCCTTTTTTCCTAAATAGGAGACACGAATGTCATTCAATTCTTTTAAATCTGATGTCTGGCTAATTTTTTCCAACGCTTCCGTTTGCAATTCCTTTAAACGTTCTTGCATCTTACTTCCTCCTTCAATTTCTGTTTTTTGGCAAAATAAAAAACCTCTCCCAATAAAGGGACGAGGTTTTGGATTCGCGGTACCACCCTTTTTAACACAAAAGCAAAAAGCAAGCTTATGTATTCGCTTCATTCTCGATAACGGCGACAAGCCGGTACATCTTTACAATGGAATTCGGCAGTGGCTCTTTCAGCCTTGATGAGCTAGAAATCTAGCTCACATCCGTTTCCAATGGTCCCGATGTCAACTCTGGAGGTGAATGTTCCTTTGCAATCCCTTAAGAATGCTTTCAGTCTAGGCATTCTCTCCCTGAAAAGTTCTTTCGCAAGCTACTTTTCTCCGTCATTGTTTTATAAATATAATTTGCTGTTTATTATAGTATATTCTACGCATACTTTCAAACAGTTTCCGGCAAAATAATGCCTATTTTTTATTTCGTAAATGATAAAGCAGAATTCCAGTTGCAACAGCGACATTTAATGATTCGCTTTTTCCCAAAATCGGAATGTAAAGATTAGCAGTAGTTACAGCCAATAGCTCTTTATTTACACCGCTTCCTTCATTGCCGACGATTAATGCAAACATTTCGCTTTGATGTATATCTGTGTACTCTTTCGCATTTTCCAAAGCTGTACCATATATAGGGATTGCTGCCTCATTCAACTTCTTTACCCATTCAAAAAGATTGCCTCTGATTACTGGCAAATGAAAATGACTGCCTTGTGCGGAACGTAGAACTTTCGGATTGTAAATATCTACACTCCCCTCCCCAACAATAACAGCATCGATTCCCGCAGCATCAGCAGTTCTGATCATTGTCCCTAAGTTGCCCGGATCCTGAACGGCGTCAATTAATAATAGTTTTTTTCCATTAGCTGTTTCAGCATTCATTTCCTGCGGACGACATACCGCTACAATCCCTTGCGGAGCTTCCGTATCAGAAAGCTGCAGAATAATTTCATCGGTTACAACTGTTACAGAAATCGAACCATAATCCCAGCTTGGGGGCAGATCTTTATTTTCACTAATAATGATTTCAATAATTTGATCCCCTAAAAGCGCTTCTTCTACAAGGTGAAAGCCTTCCACTAAAAAAGTGCCGGTTTTATCCCGTTCCTTCTTCGTTAATAGCTTTTTCCATTGTTTTATTTGAGGATTTTTTGCTGAGTGAATATGCTTCAACACTCTTCCTCCTTTACAAATTTTCTTTGTCTAGCTACGGCTCCTAGCCACTCTGGCTATAAAGTAAAGAACAACCTTCCATCAGCTCGCCTTATGTTTGTCGGAGCTAAACAGCCGCCTCCACTTTTCTTCTTCTATCTTACATAATAAATCCCAAAATAGAAAACCATATTATTGAAATGACTATTTGAAAGGAGTATGAATAGATGAACTTGAACCTCCGCAATGCGATCATACACAATGTTACTGGCAATTCTCAGGATGAGTTAAAAGAGACAATCGTCGATGCTATTCAAAATGGAGAAGAAAAAATGCTTCCTGGATTAGGTGTTTTATTTGAAGTCATTTGGAAGAATTCCTCTGATCAGGACAAACAAGAGATGCTGGAAACGTTGGAAAGCGGGTTGAAATAAGAGAATGATCTAGGTTCTCTTTAAGTATGCCAAACAGTAGGTCATAAAGTGAGGGGGTACGAAATCACAATGGTTTTCGTGCCTTTCTTTATTTTCAGGTAAAGTCAAGGGTTATTGTATTCGGACTTAAGGCGGCTTCGGACTAGTTCGGCCATTTTAAGGGCTAACTTGTCCCCAACTTGAGGCTAATTCAGACTTCTTTTGTGCAATCAATAGCTAACCTGTCCGAACTTGAGGTTACTTCAGACTACTTATCCTTTATCAAGAGCTAACCTGTCTGAACCTGAGGTTACTTCAGACTTCTTATCCTTTATCAAGTACTAACCTGTCCGAACCTAAGGCTACTTCAGACTTCTTTTGCGCAATTAAAGGCTATCCTGTCCGAACTTGAGGTTACTTCAGACTTCTTTGCGTAATCAAGGGCTAGCTTGTCCGATTTTGAGGTTACTTCAGACTTCTTTTACGTAATCAAGGGCTAGCTTGTCCGATTTTGAGGTTACTTCAGACTTCTTTTGTCCAATCAAGGGATAACCTGTCCGAACCTGGGGCTACTTCAGACTTCTTTTACGTAATCAAGGGATAACTTGTCCGATTTTGAGGCTACTTCAGACTTCTTATCCTCTATCAAGAGCTAACCTGTCTGAACCTGAGGTTACTTCAGACTTCTTTTGCGCAATCAAGGGCTAACCGGTCCGAACTTGGGGCTACTTCAGACTTCTTTTGTGCAATCAAGAGCTAACTTGTCCGAACCTGGGGCTACTTCAGACTTCTTTCGGGCAATCAAGCATTAATCTGTCCGAACTTAAGAAATCCGACACACGAAAAAATAATACCCCGAGTTGATCGGGGTATCATTTTAGTTATTTAGTTAAACGTAATCTTATCCACTGTTTCTCTATCAAGTCGTTTAATTACTTCAGCAATGAGCTTAACTGCATTCTCATAATCATCACGGTGAAGCATTGCTGCGTGTGAATGGATATAGCGTGTTGCAATGGTAATGGAAAGAGCTGGTACTCCGTTATGGGTCAAATGGATCGCACCCGAATCTGTACCGCCTCCAGGAACCGAATCAAATTGGTATGGAATATTCAATTCATCTGCCGTATCAGTTACAAGGTCACGCAATCCTTTATGAGAAACCATAGATGCATCATAAAGAATAATTTGCGGGCCTTTTCCCATTTTGCTGAGGGCTTCTTTTTCAGTAATTCCAGGTGTATCCCCTGCAATCCCTACATCAACACCGAAAGCAATGTCCGGCTCGATTTTTTGTGCAGATGTACGTGCACCGCGGAGACCTACTTCTTCCTGAACGGTTCCCACTCCATAAACAACATTTGGATGATCTACATCTTTCAGTTCTTTTAACACATCAATGGCGATCGCACAGCCGATGCGGTTGTCCCATGCTTTTGCTAAAAGCATTTTCTCATTATTCATAACGGTAAATTCGAAATAAGGAACAACCATATCTCCTGGCTTTACTCCCCATCCTGTTGCTTCTTCACGGCTAGATGCACCGATATCAATAAACATATCTTTAATATCTACCGGTTTTTTACGGGCTTCTGGAGAGAGAATATGCGGAGGCTTTGAACCGATAACGCCTGTCACCTCTCCCTTGCTCGTTACGATAGTTACACGCTGAGCTAGCATCACTTGAGACCACCAGCCGCCTACTGTTTGAAAGCGGAGGAATCCTTTATCATCAATATTCGTGATCATGAAGCCCACTTCATCCAAGTGACCTGCTACCATAATTTTCGGTCCGTCTTCTTTTCCAATCTTTTTCGCAATTAAGCTGCCAAGCCCATCTGTTGTTACCTCATCTGCATATTGGCTTATGTATTTCTTCATGACCTCGCGCGGCTCGCGCTCATTGCCTGGAATCCCTTTTGCATCCGTTAATTCCTTTAGCATTGTTAACGTTGCATCTAATTTCGTCATTCCTTCGCCTCCCTTAATATATATTCTTTACCATTATACAAAACCGAAGACTTATTGTACAAAGATTCAATAAATACTGCGTGCTTGTCTTTAAAAATAACTATCTTAATTATCTACTCATTATGGACAAGAACTCAATCATTTTGGCATGTTAGCCGTATGCTAATCATGAATATTTTATTAAGGGGTGAAAGGTATGGATATATGTAAAAGGTGCAAAAATTCATATGAAAGAGAAAGCTATGAATATCTTTGGGATCATGACGAAGTCGACCACAAAGAGAATAACAAAAAGCCATGTAAAAATCATCATAAAGACAATGAAACCTGTGTGGAAGAAATATTACATGCGATACTCTTAGCACAGAGAAAAGCCGGGGATGACGATCATTGTAAACATTCATATGAAGTATATGAGGAAGGAAGAAAACGAAAGAAAAACACGATCCCTTTTATTCTTTATTGTGGCAATTGCAAACCTTTTAAAGCCACTGGAGTAACATCCTTTTCATCCTATTCAAAACAGAAAAAGTTTGCTTGTATTTCTTCGTTCATTTTCAAAATTAAAGATCTTGATGAAAAGTGTGTAACTCTTGAATTATTAATCATTAAATCTGATCAAAAATGTGAAAATAATGAACCAAAAACGCCATGTAATCAAATCGACGGCAAAAAGGTAGATGACTTAGTTAAAACCGGAATATTTATTAATATTGACCTCTCATGTTTGTGTGCGATCACTTGCTTGCCAGCAGTATATTTATAGATTTGTTGATTTAAGCCAAGCCCAATATTTATATTGGGCTTTCTTACTTTTATTAATTTCCAAAACCAATGGGAGTTAACCGAAACATAGACTAATTTCCTGCATAGGATGCATTAGTATGAATGGAGGAGGACCCCAAATGTCTGAAGAAAATAACATGAATGACTATCATTTAACCTTTAATAATAATAATGATGATGATTGCCACTGTCATGATCAACCTTTAATACTTACTAAAGTTCCGGTCGTATTAGCTGAGGTTGACGTACAAATACATTTAGATGCCTTAATCAAGTTTCCAGCACCCGTATTAGAAATTAAAGATATTAAAAAGAATGTAAAATTAACTCAATGCAGACTTCTACTACCAACAAACAAATTATTTGTAAAGGGATTTGTCCGTAAAAATATACAGTATGCAAGCCCATGCAAAAATAACATAGATTACAGAAAAAAGAACATTGCATCAGATATACTTTCACTCACTGTTGATATTCCTTTTCAATGTGTAACAGAAATAAAAGACTTTTTGTCAAAGCTCGACATGCCAGAAGTGAATATGCGCAATGAATTTGACTTTCTCGTATCTAGGCACCTGCCTAATGGATGTCCAGAAAATAAAGAATTACAAACAAATGATCTTTCCCAGTTTCATCAAGAAAGTACTCAATTTTATAATGAGCTTCCTTACTGTGAACTAGTCTCTAGCAATATTATTGAATGGGATGAAGCGATCGATCGATGCCCTCTCCCATATCACCTAGGAGAAGGAACTTTTACAAAAATAGAAGAAAAAATGGTTCTTGATCTCATTATTAAAGTACTGCAAAAACAACAAGTACAAATTTATCATTCTAAAGCACATGAAGATGATCATGATTGTGATTATTAAAGGAATGCAAGGCAAAAAAAAAGTGAGGAGGCATTGGAGAGGATGCTTATATAGGCAGCACCTTCCAGAAGTGATGAAAAAAATAAAAAATATCGATACTCATCGTAAATCTAATATTCATTCATATGGTTCAATCTATAGTAAAACTAACCAGCAAACCAGCTCTACTCCCTTAATATATCCTCCTCCGGTTATCAATAGAAATCAATTGGAGCATGCAAAAGCCGATTTTGAATACGAACATGAGCATTTATTGAACGAAGTGGAGGAAATCAGGGAGGAATTCATTGATCCCCCTGTACAAAGGAAGGAGAAAAAAACGTCTTTGCTGACTCCAACTTCACCAATGATCAGAGATACACGTTCGACATTTAGAGAGACTGCCAGAAGGAATGACGATGCAATACAACAGGAGAATAATGATCGCATAACGGATGATGCTTTGATCCAGGAATATACGGATAACAGCTATGAGGAACCTATAAACGAATTGATTTTTGGAAAACAGGATGAATCTTCTTCAATACAAAATAATGACTCTTCTAATATTAAAGAAGAGTCCCCTTTTTATTCATCATTACTGGAAGAAGCTAGTCCAGATGTGGAATTCATCCCGGATGAATCATCTTTTCATTTAGATCAGCTGCTAGAACCTCTACCAGAGCAAAAAGAACTTCCGACTATTCTCGAAAGGATTTCCTCCATGCTGAGTGAAGTACATACAGCAAAGGAACAATTTCCTTTCTTAGAAGAAGAAGAAAAAGTAGAGGAAGAGGAAGAAGAACGTTCTTCTTTACAGGATAGACCATATCTTTCATTAGAGGAGTCTTCCATCATTAGTGATGACACAAATGAATCTAGCCATTTTACACAGTACAAGAATACTTCGACCGTGAATACACCAAAAAAAATAGTAAAGTTCCCAGTTTTGCTTGCTAAAGTAGACATAAATACTGATATTTGGGATTCCTTCGATTTATTAAAGCCAACAGCCAATGTAACAAAAATTGAATGGTCCAGTCCATCTTTAGATTGTCACATCCTTTTTCCTTCAGATACTTTACTATTGAACGGAACATTAATGGCTAATATTGAATATGTAAAGGATGATCCTTCTCGCGATATTTGTGTCCTTAAGATTCCTTTCTTATGGAAAAAAACCGCAAACATTCATTGGATTTCCCCGCCAATTTTGCCTATTAAGAATCAAAGGGAATTTTTGTTTTCATGTCCTCTTGAAAATGAAATCAGCACCCATGAAACATGTGAACAAGTTTTTGCTGATGACATAGAGTTTGAACTGCGCAACACAAGTATTACTTGGCATAAGGAGCTTAGCTCAGAGAAAAAAACATCCTTTCTTCATATTAAAGGCAGCATCCAATTATCAATTGATCTCTTACAGAAACAGTATATAGACGTTCATTCATTATGAACTTTCCTGTAATCATTAAAATTAGAGAAAGGGGTGCTTCGATTATAGCACCCCTTCCCCTTCATTCATTGATCATTATTGACCTGTAATGTTTTTAAACTTTTCCCAAACATTTAATGGTGTTGCTTCATTTTGAATTGTATCCATAGTCTTTAAATCAGTCACTGCCGGTTCACAAAGATCTCCAGCAGCTCCATGAGCTCCTGCTCCATCGGCTACAATTTGCTGTTTTTGAGTCAATTTTAAAATTAGAATAACTTCCATCTTTTCTGTAATTTTATTGAATCGGCCCCATTGATCGAAATTGTGTAGAATATCCCATTGATTCACAGCTGATGCAAGCAATTTGCAATTAATTGGCTCAGTATTCACTTCAAAAGTTAATGAACCAAAATTGCAGCGATCTGCTCCCATTCCATCCTTAGCAAGCTGTCTTCTTTCAAGAACATTACTTTTCACGCTAAATTCACCGAAAGGAAAGGCAACAGGGTTAGCCAATTCTACTTGTTGAAAGCACTTAAATGGAACATTTACATTAAAGTCCCTTACGAATCCGCTGCAGCTATCGACAAATTGAATATTTTTGTGAACAAAACCTTCCACAAATAGCTTAACTAAAAGCGGGTTTCCAACAACTGGAAGAGCCTTGCATTGTGTTAATTTGACATTTTTTCTGATTTGTTTGATGTCTCTTGCGGGCACAGGAAGGTGTACATCTGCTTCAGATAATGTTTGAATTAATACATCTGCAAGAACAACCGTTTCTTCTATTGTGTCTGCCACTGCAAACTGATCAGCTTCACAAAATAAGGTCTTTGATTTAGCCTCTTGACATGCCGGCAGTGGTGGACACACTTCATGTTTACCATTTAGCTTAACACCTTGCCCACAACACCCATTATTAATTTTTCTCATTCATTCCACTCCTTATTAGATATTGTTTTTGCTTTTTGTTTCTCTATAACTTATGTCAATAAATAAAATTGGAGTGGACAAGTAACCTTAACTTATATTTTTTTTGAAAATTTTTTTATCCTTACGCTCATTCTTCTTATTTTTACATTTGTTTTTTCGATAAAAGATACAACGTGGATAGAAACGATTCCAGTAAACAGCAAAGGAATATTCACTTGATGGGTCTTCGGGAGATGTGAATGATTTATGACTACTGATTTTTCGGGGGTTATTAATTTCGGGCGATATGAATACTTCATGGCTACCGATTTTTCGGGGGCTACTAATTTCGGGTAGCATGAAAGCTCCATGGCTACCGATTTTTCATAAGCACCAAGGTCTGTAGCCAAAAAGGAATGGCAGGCTGCACAAGGAATTCCCTTTACTAACAGGTCATAACTATAATCAGGCAGTCTGTTGTATGGCGATTCTTTTAAATGGAGAGTGACTAATTTTTCAGTTAGCGTTAGCTGTCTTTCTTTAATTTCAAAAGTATTCATATTTAATGTGTTTGCAAATCGATTTAGCTGAGAGGGGAAAAATGGGAGTATTAAGAGGAGCTTGATATAAGTCAAATTCTGGGTTAATAAAAATAATCTTCGCTTCAGTCGAAGGTTTGTATCCAAGATCTTGAAGCAAACGGCGGAATAAGGATTCATTTCGACTCAACTGGTGTATGGGATTCTTGATTTCTGCCTTTGAAATGGGATACCATCTTTCCCCATTAAAATAAAAATCACCTTCATAATTTTTCACTTCGAAAAGGTAAATCACCTCTGGGGATATGATCAACAAATCGATTTGAAATACAGTATAATTGTATTCCAGTAACAAATCATGTAATACTAGCCAATCCTTCGATAAGTTCGTCTGTATCCATTCATCAAACATTTTTTCACCCAAAAAACCTTTTTCCAAATTCAAATAGTAATTCTTATCTTTTTCTGATAATGTCTTTCTTCTATTTAAATATCTAAGAAGCTTTAACTCTGCTGGTTCAACACCTTAAACACCCTCGATTTTTAAATGATAACAACGAGAAAAAAAGAACCTCCATTTAATTTTAAGACTATTCATTAAATAAGCAAGCATTTTTAATAAAGAGGTACCCAAAATAAAAAGAGGAGCAGTTCCACAAGCTCCTCTAAAATACCTTTTTACTATAAATTCGGATCGAAAGCATCCATGAAAAACTGTAGAGAATCACTACTGGTAAAAACAGTAATAAATACTGCTGTGAATTGCTAAAGGATAGGACTGTTTGAACTGCTTCTCTTATTCTATCATTTATATCAGGTATAAATTTATTAGCAATAATCATATAAATAACAAATGAAACACCCATTGCGATCATTAAATACTGGCTCTTTAATAAGTAAGAAAATGGGAAAGATAGAGACACAAATATAGCAACAATACTAATAGTGAATAACAATTGTTTCCACTGTATTATTTCTCCATGAATAATCCAATTTCCAATAAAAATAGTCAAAAGAACTAGAATAATAAAAACGATAGCGCCAATGTATTTGGAACTGACAATTTCTTTTCGCGTATACGGCAAAGAATTTAATAAGAGATTGATTGAAGATTTTTCATCAAGTGCAAAAGCATTCATAATGATGGCAATGCAAAATATAATAGCTACATAGCTAGTAGAAGCACCTGTAAACAAATAGAAAAATAAAATGGGCAACAGAATCATTAACGTTTTTTTCTGTAATAAAATATCCTTAAGAACGAGATTGAACATCGTTTTCTCTTCCTTTCTTTGTATACAGCATAATATCTTCAAGTGTCGGTTTCTCTATAATGACCGTCTCTCCAAAAATATCTTCTGTTCTTTTTTTGTTAGTCGTTAATGCCTCAAATCCATGATTGGATTTTCGAATAGCGATGAATTCTTTCTCTGTATCACGATCTAATAGATTCGTTTCACCTTTCACAATCGCATATTCTTCTTCGATTTTATAATACTCCTTTGTAAAAATATGCTGCCCATTATGAATAAATGTGATGTAATCTGCTATTCTATCTAAATCTGTCGTAATATGCGTTGAAAAGAAGATGGTTCTTTCCCCATTCTGCATGAGATCATGAAGAATATCTAACAGTTCTCTCCGAAATATTGGATCTAATCCAGATGTCGGCTCATCCATAATAATCAATTCAGCATGGTGTGATAATGCCATTGTTAAAGAAGCCTTCATCATCATGCCTTTTGAAAAGGTTTTTATATTTTTCTTTAATGGCAATTCAAACATATCTACATACTGTTTAAAGATTGCATCGTCCCAGTTTTTATAAGCTGGTTTAATCATTTGTTTCATTTCAGCCAATGTAATATTTTCATAAAAAATATTGTCATCGAACACAAAGCCAATTCGTTGTTTTATTTCTTTTTCATGCTTTTTGTAATCCATGCCAAATAATGAAATCGTACCGCTATCCGGCTGCAATAAATTCATAATCATCTTTATTGTTGTTGACTTCCCGACTCCATTCCCACCAATAAAACCGGTAACAAAGCCTTTCTTAACTGAGATGGATAAATCTTTCATCTGGAATCCGTTAAAAGCCTTATTCACATGCTGTAGTTCAATTACATTCTCCATCATATTTCCTCCTTATATAACATCGTAAGCAGTTCTTTTAATTCTGTTAATTCTATACCTATTTCTTTACTATTTTGAATCGCAGCCACTAACTGTTCTTCTATTACTTTCATTTTCCGCTCCCGAATCAATTCATTATTTTGTTCAGATACGAACGAGCCTTTTCCAACTACCGAAAAGATAAAGCCGTTTTTTTCAAGCTCTTCATATGCTCGTTTTGTTGTTATGACACTTACATCTAAATCCTTGGCTAATTGGCGCATAGAAGGTAAAAACTGCCCAGCTTGCAATTCATTGGTCAAAATATGCTTCTTAATTTGTGCATAAATCTGCTCATAAATAGGTTCTTTTGAATGATTTGAAATGATGATTTGCATGCAAAACCCTCTTTTAGAAATATTGTATATACACTTTATATACAATATACACAAAAGTTGAGTTGTTTACAATATATTTCCACAAAAAAAATAAAAACTACCACAGTAACTGTGGTAGCCATACTTCTTCAATATCCTTCCTGTTGCCTCTGATAATTCACTTCATTTTTATCAAAATAGGCCTGTTCAGTCTCTTCCGAATGAAATCCTAATTGCTCACCTAAATGCAAGTAGGCTTGGAATAAAATTTTGTAATCCTGCAAAGACTTACTTACCCTAAATTTACTAGTCAGTTCGTAAATCAATAAGAATTGATCATTTACTGATTCTGCTTTTTGTATATTTGCACGGTAATCTTCTTCCCGTTCAAATTCGCATTCGAGACCAAGTGACAATATAAAATGGATGCCATCCACATATTCCTCCAAGATAATTTTCCTTTCTGAGGCCTGTTTTAGACTCCAAAACTTGAAACATCTTGTTTCATTTGCCAACTCACCTAACTCTACTAATAAAGCTAGTATTTTACGATCAAACAAATCTTCTTTCTCCAATTGATGCTGGCTTTCGATATGCTGATCAAGGCCTTTTTGCATAGTAAATATTTTTTGATAATTCATGTGTCACCATCCTAAATTTTCAACCTATCCGTTTACCTATTGCTTTATGAGGATATAAAAATTATAACAAATAAAAAAAAAGATGAAACCTTTTTAGTGTCCATCCGTATGTAAAGGAAAATGTATTGGAGGGCTTGTTATGATGTGGCTGTTACGCTTTCTTTTATTTGCTCTTATTATCTTTCTAATATATACGACAGTAAGATATTTACTAAATCCAAAGCGCAAGCTGGAACTTGCCCATGAGCAAAAGCGCTATTATTTTTTGGATGACCAAAACAATGTCCGAAAAAACTTCTTAATTACTTATAAAGGTGTGTTGTTTGAAGGAGAAAAATATTTAGGCACGACTGATAATGCCTTCGAGGTCATATCCATCTTTGTTTGGCCACGCAGTACATCAGCTCTTAAAGGAATGGTGCGGGAGGATTTTCATTTCATTGAGAGAAAAATTACGGAGCAATACCCAAATGCGAGAGTCGATTGGAAAAGTCCTATCAAAGAATTTATGGAAAAGAACCATTCTTCTGCTACCCCATTTGGTGACCTCATCTAAAAAACGTTCGGTTATTTTCCGAACGTTTTTTTTCATACCGTTTTAAAAAATTCTCTCCACTTAATGATCGTTACTTTTTCCCTCAAGATAAATACAAGGATGGCCAATGAGAACAAGATTAACAGAATCATGGAAGGAGTAAATCTGCTAATAAACTCTCCAAATACAGTATAAAAAACGGCTAATGGTAAATTGGTAATCCACGAATGCTTCAAGTAATCTTGAAAGCTTTTGTTTCTCTCAATGAGGCAAAAGTTTAATAGATGATAATGAATAAATGGGATTAATCGTAATACAGCTACTTGGCCTACCGTTAAATTCCGGTATTCTCCGAACCAGCGTTTTTTTAGTTTGGTTAGCTTTTTATGCGTTTTCGGCATTTTGTTAATAAGCACGTAAAAGAGAATACTGCTAAGCATTAAACCGATCATTGAAAAAATACTGCCAAAGAAGCTCCCGAACAAAATTCCGCCCGTTAAGCATACAAGAGGAACAGGAATAAATAAAAACTGTCGTAGAATATGAAATAAAATAAAGGCAATTGGTGCTAATATACCAGCCGTTTCAACCATCACAAACAGCATTGTTAGTTGATCATCCACCTTCACTCACCTCTTTAAGCTGTATTCTACTGGTCTCTTACAGCTTATTGAAGAGCCAAGCCGCTTATGACAAAAGAATAAAGAAGGTAAATGCAAAGAGCCATTTCGAGCAAAGCGAGGACAGGCAATCCAATACTAAACTGAAGATGCTTTGTTTTGTGTCTAAAGGTTTTCATTCCAAGAGTCATCCCCGTAGCCCCAAGGAATAGCGCAACTAGCCACAGTGTTTTTTCACTAATGCGATACTCATTCTTCCTTGCTTTTGCCTTATCTGCCCTCATGATGTAAAAGCCGATAACATTTATTATAATAAAATAAATCATCAATAAATTAAGCATTTCTACTCTCCTTTTTGTCACGTCTTCAATAGACAAAAAGCCATCCTCTTTATTTGAGAATGGCTTTTTATATTTTAGCAAAATTATTTATTTAGGTTTTGCTTAGCTACTGATGCTAATTCAGCAAATGCTTTTTCGTCAGCGATTGCTAATTCAGCAAGCATTTTGCGGTTTACTTCGATGCCAGCAAGCTTTAAACCATGCATTAAACGGCTGTAAGAAAGACCGTTCATACGAGCTGCTGCGTTGATACGAGTAACCCATAGTTTGCGGAAGTCGCGCTTTTTCTGACGACGATCGCGGTATGCATACATTAATGATTTCATTACTTGTTGGTTAGCAACTTTATATAATGTATGTTTTGAACCATAATAACCTTTAGCTAATTTAAGAACTTTTTTACGACGTTTGCGAGTAACAGTACCGCCTTTTACACGTGGCATATGATTTCCCTCCTAATTTCGAGATATTACTTAAGATTTACTAGTAAATTACGGATGCGTTTGTAATCGCCTGAAGAAACAAGAGTTCCTTTGCGAAGCTTACGCTTTTGTTTTTGAGATTTGTTAGCGAACATATGGCTTCTGTAAGCATGTGAACGCTTAAGTTTACCAGATCCTGTTCTTTTGAAACGCTTAGCAGCGCCGCGGTGAGTTTTCATTTTTGGCATTTGGAATTCCTCCTCTTACTTGTCGTTGTTTTTAGGTGCTAAGACCATAAACATGCTTCGGCCGTCCATTTTTGGATGTGATTCCACAACCCCAACTTCATTACACGCTTGTGCAAATCGGATTAAAACGCGCTGGCCAATTTCCTTATGAGTAATCGCACGTCCTTTAAAACGGATAGATGCTTTTACTTTATCGCCTTTTTCAAGGAATTTAATCGCATTGCGAAGCTTTGTATTAAAATCATGTTCCTCAATTGTTGGACTTAGACGAACTTCTTTAATACTGATGATCTTTTGATTTTTACGAGCTTCTTTCTCTTTCTTCTGCTGCTCGAATTTGAACTTTCCGTAGTCCATGATACGGCCTACAGGAGGCTTTGCATTCGGTGCAACTAGAACAAGATCCAGATTTACACGAGCTGCAATTTCAAGTGCTTCGGTTTTTGTTTTAATACCTAATTGCTCGCCATTCTGATCAATGAGACGAATTTCGCGGGCGCGAATGCCCTCGTTTAACAACATATCTTTGCTAATAGTTAGACACCTCCAAGGTTTAATGCGAACACAATGTTTGGGTCAAGAATGACACGAAAAGCGCGGTGCGCCTTGCTTTTATAAGAAGCTGCCAGCTGCACTAGACCAAAACTAAAGTCGCAAGTAATACATTCCATTCTGGCTCAGGTTGAGCAGATTAGTTTTAAGCAAATAAAAAAAGTGTGGATGAAAACACCCACACTTTACGGACAAATTTAAACTTAAAAAATGTTCACGTAAAACCTGCTAACAGCTGACATAAGCGTCAATCAGGTGAGAAGCGGGTGCTTCTTCTTTTCCTCAAACTGTATTCAATTACCTTAGATACTATATCACAAAGTGTATATCATGTCAAACGTATCATTTTTATAACAACGAATTGAATTATAACAACAGAAAGGAAATCATGCAAGTGGTTTTTATGATTTAAAAATGTACTAATTTGCGGAATACTATTTTTCACGAACAAAAGAGAGGCATAAGCCTCTCTTTTAATTAATGTTTTACTTCAGCTTTTAGACCTGAAACAAAGTTCTCGAATGAAACCGTTTCAGAATTCTGTTCCCCATATTTGCGGACATTTACCGCTTTTTCTGCCACTTCATTGTCGCCAACTACGAGCATATAAGGGATTTTCTGCATTTGTGCTTCACGGATTTTATATCCGATTTTCTCATTACGGTTATCTAGTTCGACACGGAAGCCTTCCGCCTGCAATTGCTCCTGAACCTGTTTCGCATAGTCAAAATGAATGTCTGGAGAAACAGGAATGACTTGTACTTGTACTGGAGCAAGCCAGGTTGGGAATGCGCCTTTGTATTCTTCAATTAAGAAGGCAACAAAGCGTTCCATTGTTGAAACGACACCACGGTGGATAACAACCGGACGATGCGGTTTTCCATCTTCACCAACATAAGATAAATCAAAGCGCTCAGGAAGTAAGAAATCCAACTGTACTGTAGATAAAGTTTCATCCTTACCAAGTGCTGTTTTCACCTGAACATCTAGTTTCGGACCATAGAAAGCTGCTTCACCTTCAGCTTCATAATAATCGAGGCCTAAGTCATCCATTGCTTCTTTTAACATGGATTGAGCTTTTTCCCACATTGCATCATCATCAAAGTACTTCTCTGTATCTGCAGGATCACGGTAAGACAAGCGGAATGAATAATCATTTAAATTAAAATCCTTATATACCGCTAGGATTAAGTTAACTACTCGTTTGAATTCATCTTTAATTTGGTCAGGACGAACAAAGAGATGTGCATCATTTAAAGTCATTCCACGTACCCGCTGAAGTCCGGATAATGCACCAGACATTTCATAGCGGTGCATAGTACCAAGTTCTGCAATTCGGATTGGAAGCTCTCGGTAGCTATGAATGCTATTCTTATACACCATCATATGGTGTGGACAGTTCATTGGGCGCAGGACAAGCTGTTCATTATCCATATCCATGATTGGGAACATATCCTCTTGGTAATGATCCCAGTGACCTGAAGTTTTGTATAAATCCACGCTTCCCATTATTGGTGTATACACATGGCTATAGCCAAGTCGTTCTTCTTTATCAACGATGTAACGCTCAACTACTCGGCGAATCGTTGCTCCTTTTGGAAGCCATAGCGGCAAGCCTTGTCCAACTAGTTGTGAGCTCGTAAATAAGCTTAATTCTTTTCCGATTTTACGGTGGTCGCGCTCTTTCGCTTCTTCAAGCAAACGTAAATGCTCAGCTAAATCTTCCTTCTTGAAGAAAGCTGTACCATAAATACGCTGAAGCATTTTATTATCGCTGTTTCCACGCCAGTATGCACCCGCAATGCTCAACAGTTTAAATTCCTTCAGCTTCCCGGTAGAAGGAACATGAACGCCGCGGCAAAGGTCAACGAACTCACCTTGCTCATAAAGTGTAACCGTTTCATCAGCTGGAATAGCTTCGATTAGCTCAAGCTTGTATTCATCATCGATTTCCTTGAAAAGCTGAACTGCTTCATCGCGGCTCACTTCTTTGCGGACAATCTCAATATTTTCATTAATAATTTTCTTCATTTCTTTTTCAATCAGCGGCAGATCTTCTGGTGTGATCGATTCTTCAAGATCGATATCATAGTAAAATCCGCCTTCAATTACAGGACCGACCCCTAGCTTGACGTTTTTATATAAACGCTTAATCGCCTGAGCCATTAAGTGAGCTGAGCTGTGACGAAGAATTTCTAATGCTTCTTCACTATCTTGAGTAATAATCTCAATTGCTCCATCTTCCTCGATTGGACGGCGAAGATCATACATTTGCCCATTAAATTTTCCGGCAAGTGATTTTTTCTTCAGCCCTGGACTGATAGATGCAGCAATCTCTTCTGTTGTCGTTCCTTTTGGAAACTCCTTCACTGCTCCATCTGGAAACGTAACTTTTACAACTTCTGACATTTTTTATTCCTCCATTTTCCAAAAAAATAAAAAAACCCGTCCCTAAAAAAGGGACGAGTTTGTATACACACGTGGTTCCACCCTACTTCTCATTTAACGAAAAATACAAAAAATGACTTGTAGCAAGATAACGGCTTGTTCCGTCAACCCATACTATTTTGACGATGATAAGCGGCGAATCTCTTCGTCAGCTGCACTCATTCGGATCCTCACGTATAAACTGTACGCTCCGGTCCTCACTCCCTTGCTTTCTCGACCTTCTTGCTTCTCCTTCGTCAAAAAAACAGGTTTAGCTGAAACAATCCGCATTATAATCAATCAAAAATTCAAAGTTGAAGTTCAAAGGCGGTAAGCATTTCAATCGTGTTAGGAAGGTTTCAGCCTTGCCTTCCCTCTCTATGAACCGTTTTTTGAATGCCCTTGTCCTCATCATTACAATTACTAATTAACTTAATATGTACTGTATTATAGTTTGTTATTATCGGAAATGCAAGGGCTCACACTATATTTTTTCATCGGCAATAAAGGAAAACTGCCTCTTACTATCATAGAACTTTGCAATGGGAACAAAAATTAGCCTTTCTTCAAAAATATTATGAATCGTTCTGACAAGCGGCTGTTCAATATCCTCCGCATATAAATAAATAGAGCTTGGCGCAATAGAGAGCAAAGGAGCGATTGTTACAGAATCTATATATACTGGATGGTTAAACAATAGCTTGCGGTCAATCATTCTTGAAAGGTCTGAACGCTTGATTTCATAAAATTGATCATCAAAAAAGTGAATCCCGTCATCAATAAGTAAATGAATTTGGTTTAGCTTTGCTTCCCTGCCTGACAGAAAATCCCTCAATGTTTGAATAAACATCTGGTATTCCTGCTCCATCTTATATTCATCAATTGATATTTCTACATACTTCGCCATTTGGTCCATTAACGGACGCATCCTAAATTTCACAAAAGAATCAAAGGAAAAGGCAATATTTTCTTGAAAAATTTGTCTGATGGCTTCCTTCAAATTCTTTTCAACATCTAGCTCACTAACAAACGCTGTCATGTCTTCCCTGCTTCCTTCAAGGATGGAGTGGATGATTTCAAGGATTTGCTGCTGTTCCTCTTCGTCTTCATAGTAATAATGCTCTGCCAAAATTCTGCGAAACCAATGATCCTGTTTGCTTTTTATTATAAATTGGTAAAAAGCTTCCTTGACAATTTCTACATACTTCTCACCGTTTGACCCAATATTCATTTTTACTATATGTTGATCTTCAAAATGAAGAAGATGATTAGATAATGCAGAAGATGCTAGATAAAGCTGTAGATACTTGTAAAAATCCTTTGCATCTTCATTCTTTTGGAAAATGATTTCGATCAACCAAATCCCCCCTTTGTTAAAATCTCTGTTTTAAATGTATATGGGGGACTTGGACAAAATAGAAGTATCCACATAAAAGTCTTAAGGGTTTTTAAATAAGGACCTTTTTCTGCAAACACTGTTACTAATTAATATTTAGTGAGTAGAGGTTGACTTCCACTCCAGGATGCGCAGCGACCCGCGGGGTGGGCGGTGAGCCTCCTCGGAACACAAGCTCCTGTGGGGTCTCACCTGTCCCACTCCTCCCGCAGGAGTCTCGCACCTTACGCTCCAGTCAACCAAACATTTTATCAACTATTTTCATTCTCACATTCTATCCAAAAACAACACTCATTTAAAAAAGAACCTAAAAAAAGCTGCCAGATTATCTGACAGCTAAATTAAATATTGATTATACCCTCCGATTAGGTCCTTCAACTAAAACGGGTTCGGCTAAGTATTTAATACGTTCCATGATTCGTCTTGCTTTCATCTTCTCCTCTTCGCCACGCTGACTGTATGATAAATGATGCTCCAGCTCGTGAAAATCGAAGTTTGACGTAAAGAATGTCGGCAAACTTTCAAGCATTCTAAACTGAAGAATCGGACCGAGCACTTCATCTCTTGTCCAGCTCGACATCGTCTCTGCTCCAATATCATCAAACATCAAAACAGGAACCTTTTTAATAGCAGCAATTTTGTCATTTAAAGTGGAATCCGCAATCGAGCTTTTCATTTCCCGTAAAAATTCAGGTACATAGACGATCATTGAAGATACTTTCTTTTTCGCGAGTTCATTGGCAATGGCACCCAATAAATACGATTTTCCAACCCCAAACTTCCCATAGAAGTAGATCCCTTTTTGTTTCGAGTCAGGTTTGTAGCTCATAAGAAAAGATGCCGCTTTCTGGACAGCATCAATCCGGTCATCATCCTCGTAAATAGAGTCAAAGGACGCATGAAGAATATCGCTAGGGACATATAAACTTTGTATTAGTTTTTCATTTTTACGCTTTTCATCATCCATCACTTTCCGCGGACATTTATCATAATGAAGATCAATGCTTCCCCTTTGAATAACAAGCTTTGGGTGATAGCCCTTCATCATATTTATACAGTTATCAAGGCTCGAACATTGATTGCATTCCTTGCATTGCTGGGTATATTCATATAGTTTTATTAAGCTTTTATTTATCATATCAGCTGTTATTTCATCCTCATGGATTTTTAAGAAATCTTGCACATCAGGGTTGTTCAATGTCTCTCTGCGCTGCATTTCATACCTTTTTTTAAAGTCTCCCTTTCCAGCAAGACGTTTTAATGTATCATTAATTTTCTCCATCACTCAGTTCCCTCCCCTGAACGCAATTTCTTCAAAGTTTCTTCCAGTTCCCTTTTTTTCAATTTCAGTTCTTCATCATCTTTCTTCTTGTCAGCTGGCTTTGTCTTCTCTTGATCATCAAACCATTCCGGCAGCATTTCGGTCCGAATCGGCTTCTTTTTACCAGAAGATTTTGTTGTCTTTGGTGTTTTCTTCCCTTCTGCCCATTCGGTGTATTGTTTATGTTCATTTTTTGCTAAAAGCATGGCTTCTTTTGCTGTTGTAATTTTCTTTCTTGCCCAATGACTCGCAATTTTTTCTACGTACGCTTTGGTTAATTTCATATCTGACTTTAGCATAACATATTGAATTAGAACATTAACGACTCCTGGCAGCAGCTTTTGCTGAAACATCACATCTTCAATAATTTGCAAGTCCGTCTTTGAAGGCTCTGCACCGCCTGATATATCTTTTAATAATTGCCGTGGAGAAGTCATCTCTAAGTAACGTAGTAATTCCTCTTCCTTCGTTTCAGGCTCTTTTTTTTGCGTTTGATGCAGACTAGGCTGTGTTCGATCAACAAGTGATGGCAACTGATCATAATTTTGCAGCTGATACCAGTCTCTTGCTGATTTTCTTAGCTCTTCAATATTAATTTCATTATTTTCTGTCAGGGCACTAATCACAATATTTTTCATTTGGATTGGGTCGATCCCATATAAAAAGGCAAGATTACTTATTGCATTTCTTACTCTATTCGTTAAAGCCTTCTTCGGAACAAGAGATTCATTTAAACCAGCAGCTAGAAGGTCGAAATTAAATAGTACTTGGCTAACCTGAATGCTCTCTGGTTCATTTCTTCCAATAAAACGCTGTCCATCAGGCGGAAGCATCGCTTGTTCTGTATCTTTAGTAATGGAGATTGTCTCCTGGTGTCCTGACATGTACACATCCTGAAAAGATTTTGTTACTTCTTGATACTCTTCCGTTGAATGGATATTATCCTCAGCAAAAAACCGTTTCAATCTTGAATATTGATTCTTTCCCACTTTTCTATACAAATAAATATTGAGCATTCCATCTAAAAAAAATTCTTCAGGCGTTAATGGGGGAATAAGCTCATAAATAAATGAACGGGATTCCTCATCTTTTCGCTCATATACTTTTAGAAGACCGATTCCTTCTAGCTTTACACGTGCCTGATAAATCCTCTCCAGATTCATATCCATAAAGTTCATTAAACTATGATGGGTATTTGAACTGGACCATAATCGATTTTCTGCAAGCTCTGCCCACAATGTCATATATAAACTAAAGCAGGTTGACCCAATTAAAGGCTGATATAAAAAGGTTAGTACTTTCCGGTCATATTCATGCAATAACCCATTAGCAGCAACCGCATATCTATCTACAGGGAGCATTTCTTGCCAATGCTGAGCCATCATCATCAACCTTTCATTTTATTCATCCAAATCAAAGTAAAAAAAGAGCTAAAGAGAATCTTTTAGCTCAAGTAAAATTACTTTTCTTTCTTTATCAATTCCTTCAGCTCTTCAATAAATACATTAATATCCTTAAATTGTCTATAGACAGAGGCAAATCTTACATATGCTACGTCATCAACCTTTGCTAACCTGTCCATAACCATTTCGCCAACAGCTTCACTCTTAATTTCCGAAACACCATTGCTGCGTAATTCTTTTTCAACGCCAGAAGTAATTTCCTCTAATTCCTTTAGAGCAACTGGTCTTTTTTCACACGCTTTAATTAATCCTCGTAAAATCTTGTCACGGCTAAACTCTTCTCTTGTTCCCTCTTTTTTGACAACAATAAGCGGAATTTCCTCCACCTTCTCAAAGGTTGTGAAACGGTATCCGCATGCCTCGCATTCCCTTCTGCGACGGATCGATCGGTAATCATCGACTGGACGGGAATCGAGAACACGGGTATTGTTACTTTGACATGAAGGACATTTCATATTATCAGCTCCGAATCCTAATCGTTCATATATGATAATCTTATTGTACTATTTTTTATGAAAAACCCCAACAGTATAATCTAGACAAAATAAAAAGAGGTGTATAAAATACACCTCTTGAGTTTCACATCTCAATAATCATTATAGAATGTTAGATTGCTTAACTTGAACAGGACCCATTCCGCGAGGAATCTCAATATTCTCACATGTCTCGGCTCCTAAAGCCTCTGCAATGAAATTAGCAGCAATGCTAGGATCAAGATCACCGCATGTATACACATCAATACTTGCATATCCATGTTCTGGGAAGCTATGAATTGTTAAATGTGATTCGGAAATAATAACCACACCGCTTACACCTTGTGGTGCAAATTTATGAAAGGCAACCTCGCGAATTTCAGCACCAGACTTTAATGCGGCACCTACAAAAGTTCTTTCAATAAAATCCATATCATTTAACTTTTCAAAATCGCATCCCCATAATTCTGAGATAACATGACGACCCATTGTTTCCATATTCAAATTTCCCCCTTTAACAATAATAATGAATTTCTAAGTTTCCAATGGTTCACAACTACCACGGGGGAAAGTTAGTCCAGAGAGGTCCTAACCCTTTAAGTAGCCATTATAACCAAAATTTAAGAAGTTCACGAGGACTAGTATACTTTGTTTGATTTCTTTTTGCAATATATGCTTTTAAAAAAATTGTTAAGGGGTCTTCGATTTCCACCTTTATCCCTTTTCCAAAAGGACTGAGAGCATGCAGATATAACAAATACTTCCAATTTAAAATAGGCCTGCCGCTGGAACGGCAAGCCTTAATCATTTGCAATTATTTAGTTGGCAACTTTTACAATTGAGGAATTGAATAATTCCTGAGCCACATATTTTGTTAAGTCAACAACACGGCAAGAATAACCCCATTCATTATCATACCATGCTAGAACTTTCACTTTATTCGAACCAATTACCATTGTTGATAATCCGTCGATAATTGCTGAATGTTCATTTGTATTAAAATCGATGGATACTAATGGCTCATCTGTAATATCTAAAACACCATTTAATGAACCTTTAGACGCGGCTTCAAAAGCATCGTTGATCTGATCAATTGTTACATCCGATTTAAGATCAACAACTAAATCAACTAACGATACGTTCGGTGTCGGTACTCGTAAAGCCATTCCATGCAGCTTTCCTTTTAAATGCGGAAGTACTAATGACAATGCCTTTGCTGCACCTGTTGATGTCGGAATGATTGACTGGCCACATGCACGTGCACGACGTAAATCCTTATGTGGATTATCAATATTTTTCTGATCATTTGTATACGCATGAACAGTTGTCATTAAGCCATTTTCAATTCCGAATTGTTCATCAAGCACCTTCGCAACAGGTGCTAAGCAGTTTGTTGTACAAGAGGCATTAGAAATAATATCATGCTCATCAATGTTTAATGCGCTTTCATTTACCCCCATAACAATTGTCACATCTTCATTCTTTCCTGGTGCCGTTAAGATAACTTTCTTTGCACCAGCTTCTAAATGAAGAGCAGCTTTATCTCGTGAATTAAA
Source organism: Cytobacillus solani (assembly GCF_006704205.1). Taxonomy (NCBI): domain Bacteria; kingdom Bacillati; phylum Bacillota; class Bacilli; order Caryophanales; family Bacillaceae; genus Cytobacillus; species Cytobacillus solani. The sequence continues at coordinate 3,129,478 of NZ_CP041305.1, read as the reverse complement.
TTTCCCTGTTGCTTCAATGACGATATCAATATTTAATTGCTGCCAAGGAAGTTCTTCTGGATTACGGTTGCTCAATAATTGAACTCTCTTTCCGTTTACAATAATAGCTCCCTCTTCAGCAATAACTTCCCCTTCAAATTGCCCATGGTTTGTATCATATTTTATTAAGTGTGCCAAAGTCTCTGCAGGATAGCTTGCATTGATGGCAACCACATTAAGTTTGTCGTCAAGAATGGCCTTTCTAAATACCATTCGTCCAATTCTTCCAAAACCATTAATTGCAATATTCGCCTTCATATTACGGCCCCTTCCACATTAATGTTATACTTTTAATGTTTGTTGTTGTAATTAGTATAACATATTGGTGGACATTTGCGATAATTAAAATGTGGAAATTAAATGTTTTATTATTCTGTTAATTCATGAAAAAAAAGGATAAAAAAAGAGCCCTCCGGCTCTTTTAAATCGCATTCCATTTTTTCAGGATGTCTACTAACTGCTTCTTTGTTTCTTCAATTGTTCCATTATTATTAATCACCGCATCTGCCAAGTGAATTTTTTCCCTTAATGACATTTGCGAGCGGATTCTCGCAATTGCGTCCTCTTTCGAAAGCTGATTACGCTCCATTAGTCGATCTAATTGAACCGTTTCATCTACATACACTAATAATGTCTTATCCACTAGAAATGTAAGTTTACTCTCGAAGAGCAATGGAATGTCCATAATAATTAACCTTTCCCCATTACCAATGGCCATTTCTTTTTTCACGATCATTCTTTTCCGCACAGCTGGATGTACAATATTATTGAGCATAAGACGTTTTTCTTGATTATGAAATATAATCGAACCTAATTTTCCCCGATCAATTGAACCATCCGTAAGCAGAACTTCGTCACCAAAGTGGCGGACAATTTCATAATAGGCTTCCTCGCCATTTTCAACGGCTAACCGAGCTTCAATATCTGCATCAATGACTGTTATTCCTTTCTCAATTAAGATGGAAGAAACGGTGCTTTTACCACTTGCAATTCCACCTGTTAAGCCAACAACAATAGACATTCGTTAATTCTCCCTAAACTATTAAATTTTCCAAATTCCCAGCAGAATTAATAGAACGCCAGGAATGAATGAACATTTTTGTACCCAACTGCTTTTAGAAAAAAATGTACCGATTTTCATCCCCATAAAAACAAATAGCGAACTCATGATCGCCACAGTTAATGCTAAATAATATGGAGAATAGCCAAGCATTGCTGCTCCAATTCCCGCACCAAAAGCATCAAGTGATAAAGCAACCCCGAGCATTAATGCTTCTATTCCTGTAATCGTCCCTGATTTATCAAAATCTGCAGACATCGGCTTTTGCAAAATATTAATCACTATCCCTAGTGATTTTATTTCAAAATTGACAATCGTTTTCTCATGCGGAAGAACATCCTTAGCTTTTTCAGTCCGGAAAAATTGATACAAAACCCAAGCACCGAGACCAATAAGAATGATTCCTCCTAAGCTTTCCGCAAATGCAGGAGATAAAAATTGAGCTGAAACACGGCCAATCATCATTGCAGTCATTAATGCAATGGCAGAACAACAGGCGATTATGCCAATTGATTTAAATGGAATATGCATTTTTCTTATGCCATAAGTTAATCCAACACTAAAGCTATCCAGACTTACAGCAAACGCTAATAACAAAAGTGTGATCGAGTACACCATATGAACAGGACTCCTCCCTGACAATCGCTAAGATAGTATATGGAAGAAGCCTATCCTTTGTTAACATGAAATGCGGAGGCGACTGGTCAGCCCCTTTTTAAAAACTTATTTTACTTGGCATTTTGGACAAAAGACCGTTCCACGTCCACCTGAAACCATTCTTTCAAGTGTACTTCCGCAAACCCTGCACTCTTCTCCTTTTCTGCCATAGACAAAAAGCTCAAGCTGAAACATGCCAATTTGCCCTTGAGAGTTTACGTACGATCGAATCGTACTCCCCCCTTTTTGAACTGCTTCTAATAAGGTATCTGAAATTTCCTTATGAAGTCTTTCTATTTCTTCTTTGGATAAATCATCAGCCGCTCTTTCTGGATGAATTCCCGAGCGAAATAATGCTTCATCCACATAAATATTTCCAAGACCAACTACAACTTTTTGATCAAGTAAAACAGCCTTTATATTCCTTTTTGTTTTCGATAGCTTGGAAGCCAATGCTCCAATCGTAAAGTCAGGAGAAAATGGCTCTGGTCCTAATTGTGACAGAGGAAGTGTGTTAAACTCCTCTCCTCTCACATATAGATGCATCGTTCCAAACTTTCTTACATCCTTATATCGCAATTCGGTGCCATCTGTAAAATGAAAAATAACATGGGTATGTTTATCTACGGGCTCATCTTTTTTAAATACGCCGTATCTTCCTTCCATTCTCAAATGTGAAACAAGAGCAAAATCATCCGTATAAAGGATAAGAAATTTCCCTCTTCTTCCAACATCCTTCACAGTCTGTCCGACTAATGCATCCTGAAATTGAGCAATTTCTTCCGGATGCTTAATTATTTTGGGCCAAAAAACGGAAATCTGTTCAATTTCTTTATTATTCACTAATTCCTGCAGGGTCCTGCGGACGGTTTCTACCTCTGGTAATTCAGGCATATTTAATCACTTCCAGTACAATCATTTACTTTATCTTTATCTATCGTTATTTTGCATCAAACCATGTTGGTCCATAAGCGTAATCAACTTTGAGCGGAACCTCAAGCACAACTGCATTTTCCATCACCTCAGGGACAATTTTTTTCAAAATATCTAATTCATCCTTTGGTGCTTCAAAGATCAATTCATCATGTACCTGTAAAAGCAAACGTGTTTTTAAGTTTTCACTTTTCAAACGTTCTGCCATATCTATCATTGCTTTTTTTATAATATCTGCTGCACTTCCTTGGATTGGCGTATTCATCGCTGTGCGTTCTGCAAAGCTGCGCAGATTAAAATTACGGCTTGTGATTTCAGGAAGATATCTTCTGCGATGAAGTAGGGTTGAAACATATCCTTTTTGCTTGGCATCGGCAACAATATCTTCCATATACGCTTTGACCCCTGGATAGCTTTCTAAATACCGTTCAATAAATTGACCTGCTTCTTTTCGGGTAATTCCAAGACTTTGGGATAATCCATAATCACTAATACCGTACACAATGCCAAAGTTAACTGCTTTTGCATGACGGCGCATATTGGAAGTAACGTTCTCTTCACTAACATGAAACACTTCCATCGCAGTTTTTGTATGGATGTCCATATCGTGATTAAATGCCTCAATTAGCTTATCATCCTTCGCAATATGTGCAAGCACCCGAAGCTCAATTTGAGAATAATCAGCAGCAAAGATGACCCAGTCTTTTTCAGAAGGGATAAATGCCTGTCTTATTTTTCTTCCTTCTTCTAGACGGATAGGGATATTCTGAAGATTTGGATCTGTTGAGCTAAGTCTTCCTGTTTGTGTTAAAGCCTGATTAAATCTTGTGTGCACTTTTTCATTGTCCTTGTTGACAATTTTAAGCAAGCCCTCGATATATGTGGACTGAAGCTTTCCAAGCTGACGATAATCGAGGATTTCTCTAACGATTTCATGCTTCGTCTCAAGCTTCTCTAGTACATCTGCTGAGGTTGAATAACCCGTCTTTGTCTTTTTATAAACAGGAAGCCCCAGCTTTTCGAAAAGAATAACCCCTAGCTGTTTCGGTGAGTTGATATTAAACTTTTCTCCAGCTAATTCATGTATACGGCTCTCAATTCCTACTAATTTTGAGTAAATCTCTTCTCCCATGGCTTTTAAACGTTTAATATCCATTTTTACCCCACAGGATTCCATATCTGCAAGAATTAATGATAAAGGCATTTCTAATTCATAAAATAACTCTGCCTGCTGATTATCCTTCAGTTCCTTATCAAGCTTATCTTTCAGCGCTTCTATTGCAGCCGCTTTTCTTGCAAGGTGCATAGCTAACATGCCTTCTTCGGGAACCTGTCTTTTAGCTCCTTTTCCATAGAACGCTTCATCCGATTGAATGGATTCATAGCCATGGCTTTTTGCAACGGAGGCAACATCCTCTATTGTTGCTGATGGGTTAATTAGATAGGAAGCAATTAGCAGATCAAAGCTCACTCCCGCTAAATGAATGCCATGATGGCGAAGCGATACCTCCGACCTTTTCGCATCATAGACAATTTTTTCTTTACTTGCATCCTCTGCCCATTGTTTAAAAACTTGTGAAGCTAATGCTTTCTCTGTGGAAATAAAAAAGGTTCCTTTATCATTAGCAATTGAAAAGCCGATAATATCTGCATAATGATAATTATCTTCAAGCAATTCAATATAAAAAGCATTCTCACCTGAAAAAATATCTTCTGTTATCTCATTAATCACTTCAAACTCAATTTCTTCAAGTTCAACTTCTTCTGATCCTGTTTCACCGCTAAGTTTGTCCAATAATGAATTAAAGCCTAGTTCTTTATAAATGCTGACTACCTTGTCTCTTTCATATCCTTCGTATTCCACTTCACTTAGCTCGATTTCTATAGGTGCTTCCCTCGTAATCGTCGCTAATTCCTTACTCATTAAGGCCTGATCTTTAAATTCCTCCAGCTTTTCCTTCAATTTATTTCCGCCAACTTTGTCAACAGAAGATAAAACCGTCTCAAGTGCTCCAAATTCCTTAAGCAATTTTAGTGCCGTCTTTTCACCAACACCTGGCACACCAGGGATATTATCCGAAGCATCCCCCATAAGACCCTTCATATCAATAATTCGATCCGGTGTAATTCCATATTTTTCTTGAATGTAGGCTGGAGTATAATCTTCAATCTCTGTAATCCCTTTACGAGTGATCGAAACCGTTGTTTTTTCAGAGCTTAATTGTGTGAGATCTTTATCACCAGAAATTATCTTCACTTCAAAGTCATCATTTTCGGCATGGAGGGAGAGCGTACCGATAATGTCATCTGCTTCATAATTTTCTAATTCATAACGTGAAATCCCATAAGCATCCAACAGCTCACGAATAAAGGGAAACTGCTCGGATAGTTCTGGTGGCGTCTTTTGTCTCCCTCCTTTATATTCACTAAATGTCTTATGACGAAATGTTGTCTTCCCTGCATCAAATGCAACTAATAGATGGGTAGGCTTTTCATCCTCAAGAATTCGATTGAGCATCATTGTAAACCCATAAACTGCGTTCGTATGAATCCCTTTGTCATTGTTTAGAAGAGGTAAGGCAAAAAAAGCACGGTAAGCAATGCTGTTGCCGTCAATTAAAACAAGCTTCTTTTTCAAAAAAATTCTCCTTCCTTTGCCTAAAGCAAAAAACCGTTATTTTCCTCCATTTTATCATGAGTAGATAAAGAATGAAAAATAACGGTTTATAAAGTGTTTAGTTTGTATTTCCCATTAATAAGCGGGCATATGGCGAATCAGATGGCAAGACAATAACCGTTTCCCCATTGATTGTCTTTTTATATGATTCTAATGTACGGTACAGGGAATAGAAGCTAGGGTCTTTTGAAAAAGCTTCATTATATATTTTCGCAGCTCCGCCTTCTCCATCTGCTCGAATTTCTTCTGCATCTGCTTGAGCCTTTGATATTATTTCTTTTACCTCTTTATCGGTTTTTGCGATAATAACATTCTTATCCGCATCCCCTTTTGATAAATATTCCTGAGCTTTCGATTGACGTTCAGAAATCATTCTCGTATAAACCGACTGCTCATTCTCTGAAGGCAAATCCGTACGCTTCATTCTTACATCAGTAACAATAATTCCGTAATTATCCTTGTCAAGCAGTTCATTCACTTTTTCCGTAATTCGGTCATTTAATGAACCTCTGGAAGACTTCCCATCATTAATGATCTCTTCATAATTAAGCTGACCTAGCTCTGTACGTGTGACGGAGTAAATGAATTCTTCCATTCTCGATTCTGCACTTTCTAATGTTCTCGCGTTAGCAATCATTTTCTTAGGATCCTCTATTCGCCAAACTGCATAGTTGTCAATGATAATCCGCTTTTTATCCTTTGTATTTATTTCTGCTTCTGAAACATCATAGGTCATTTGATATTGAGGCAAAGTAGACACACTTTGGATAAAAGGAATTTTATAAGACAGACCTGGTTCACTCTCTATTCTAACTACTTCACCAAACTGCCTGATTACTTTATATTCCCCTTCTTTTACAATGAAAAGATTGCTAATAAGGATGCCAATTAAGACAAAAAGGATGACGAAGAAAATACCGAGCTTAATATACTTTCTCCATTGAAGATTATTTCCGCCTCCGCGCTCATTCATATTAACAACATTTTGATCACTCATTATTTTCACTTCCTTCTGCTGCAGGCTTAGGCTCCTCTTTTTCTAGAGGACGAATCGGAAAGTATTTCATTGTATTTCCGTCATCGTTCATAATATAAATTTCTGCATTTGGAAGCACCTGCTCAAGTGTTTCAATCACAAGACGCTCTCTAGTAATATCTGGATTATTCTTGTATTCTGTATATAGCTTATTGAATACTGCTACATCCCCACGCGCTCTTTCTATACGAGCAGACTTCTCTCCTTGTGCCCTCGAAATAAGTGCGTCTTTCTCACCCTCTGCTTCATTCATTTTTTGATTTTTGTATTTTTGGGCTTCATTCAACTTTGTATTCGCTGTTTCTCTCGCATCTGTTACATCTGTAAATGCCTTTCGCACTTCATCATTAGGCAGCTCTACATCCTGAAGCTTAACCGCCAAGACAGATATTCCGATATCATATTTTTGTATTAGCGATGTTAGCAGCTCCCTGACATCTGACTCAATATCAGCTTTTCCAGATGTCAAGGCATCATCAATTTTTGAATTTCCGATAATACTCCTTAATGATGCGGACGTAGCATCATGAAGAATCTCTTTTGGATTTGATGAATTATATAAATATTTTTCCGGATTGGTAATCTTCCATTGAACAACGAGATCGGCCATGACAATATTCTCGTCCCCAGTAATCATCTTTGTTTCTTCAGGAAAATCTTTAGACTTCCCGCTCTTATCTTCATAACCAAATTGAAGACTAAATGTTTCCTTTGAAAGCTTTTCTACACTTTGAATCGGCCATGGCAGTTTAAAATGAAGACCCGGCTCTGTTATTCCTTCTTCAACTTTTCCAAAGGTTAAAATTACCGCTTGATCAGACTCATCTACTGTATACCATGTCGTAAAGGCAGTAATGCCTAATATAATGATTAAAAATACTAGTCCGGTTAGTGTGTAAATTCTCTTTAGACTGACCATTGTCTCTCCCCCTCCAATACATTTCGTTAACTTTTTATACGATTTGATCATAAAAAGGTTTCAATTATATGACAAAACAAATATGAAAAAGGAGAAAGCAGGGGTTGCTTTCTCCTTTTTCTAACTCCTTGGATGAAGGGGTTTTTCAATTATTATTGTAACTGGCAGATATTAAGAGATTATAAAGAGGTTGTAAAAAACATGTAAATTTATATAGAGCCTGCTATGTATCACTCATCAAGGAACTGTTTATTAAGCTCGACTAAAAATGTCGTTCCTTTTCCAACTTGACTAGTGACAATAATATTTCCTTTATGAGCCTCGACAATATGTTTAACAATAGCAAGCCCAAGACCTGTTCCCCCGGAATTGCGGCTGCGTGCCTTGTCGATACGATAAAACCTTTCAAATATCCTTGGAACTTCACTCTCTTCCATTCCAATTCCTGTATCCTTCACTTCAACAAATATGTTGGATGCTGATTCTTTTAAACCTAGGAAAACATGCCCGCAATTTGGTGTATAGGATATGGCATTCGAAACTAGATTTAGAAAGACTTGTTTCAAACGATCTGCATCTCCATCGATTAAAATGGATTTTTTATCCGCTTCAAACTGAAGTTTAATCTCTTTTTCATCAGCCTTCTTATTCAAAATCGCGATTACTTCTTCAAGTGTTGTTCTTATATTAAATTGTTGGATAGAAAGGTGAAAACCAAGCTGTTCCATTTTTGATAGATCTAATAAATCTTGTACAAGCGATTGCAAACGATCACTTTCTTGCAAAATAATTTTCAAAAAAGCTTCTAGTGCTTGCTTATCCTCCATCGCCCCATCTAAAAGTGTTTCAGAAAACCCTTTTATTGAAGTAATGGGTGTTTTCAATTCATGAGAGACATTCGCCACAAAGTCTTTTCTTACTTGTTCAAGTTTTTTTATGTCTGATATATCATGAAATACGAGTAATATCCCCCTCCAAACATCATTTGTTCCAATGATGGGTACTCCGTATATTTCAAAATGCTGCCTTCCATGACTAAGTGGAATAAAAATTTGTTTCCTTACTTTTTGTTCTGTCATAAAAAGCTCTTCGATTATGGAGGTAACTTCCTGTTGCTGAATCACTTCATAATAAAGTTTATTCGTATATTCGGAATCATTAACACGAAACAGTTCTTTATAAGGACGATTGATTAAGCTGATATATCCTTTTTTATCAATTAATATTAAGCCGCTTCCCATATTTTCAATAAGGGCTGCAAGCCGATCCTGATGCATTTCCTGTAATTTTCGCATTTCTTGAAGATTCCTTGCAAGGATATTTATAGAAGCACTAAGCATCCCAGTCTCATCAATCTGATCTTCATACGTACGAGCACGATAGTTTCCTTTTGCTAGTTCAATAGCTGTTTTAGTTGCGGCTTCAATAGGCTTTGTGTAACGATTTGTAATTCTAGTTCCTAATAGAAGGATAACAATGAAGGCAAATCCTAAACAAATTATTAAGATCCACCAAATCTGTTGATAGGCTTTATTGATTTCTGTCATTTTTGTACTAAGCAGAACAAATCCCTCATCTGCTCCTGATTGAACAATTGGTCTCCAGTAATAATGAAGGTCATACCCGTCATCCACCTCGACTAAATGATGCCCTGCAGCGTCCTTTTTGATCATACTCTTTATAACAGCATGATGTTCGTTATTGCTGCTAGCATCATTTAACGGTTTACTATCATAAACAATGACTCCTGAAATATCGACAATCGTTACACGGGCATTTAACACCTTGCTGAATGTATCAATTGACTCACTTTTTAAAGCTAGAATGCCACCCTCATCTTCAACATAACTTGAAATCATTTTAGTCTCTTTTTTTAGTCGCTCATCGAAAGCATTCAAATAATAACTTTTATAAAGCTGTCCAAGTAAAAGCCCTAATCCAATGAGAACTGCAAATATTAATGTGATTAATGCGAAAAGAAGCCTAGATCGAAATTTTGTCATTCTCCTTTCGGCTCCTCCAGCTTATAGCCTAATCCGCGAATGGTTTTTATATAAACAGGCTTTTTCGTATTTTGCTCAATCTTCTCTCGTAAATGGCTTATATGTACGTCTACAATACGAGTATCCCCTGCAAAGTCATAGTTCCATACGGCACTAAGAAGCTGATCTCTCGTCAGAACACGCCCCTTATTTTTTGCTAAATATAATAGGAGCTCGAATTCCTTTGGTGTTAATTCTAATAGTTCATTTTCAATATACGCTTCATAATGATCCGGAATGATTTTTAGACCCGCAATACGAACATATCCCGATTCTTCCTCTGGCATGATCGGTGTATCCATCTGTATTTGTGTTCTCCGCAAAATAGCTTTTACCCTTGCCACTACTTCTCTGGGGCTAAACGGCTTCGTCATATAGTCATCTGCACCCAATTCTAGGCCAAGCACTTTATCAAACTCATCATCTTTTGCAGTTAACATTAATATAGGTATGAGCACCTTCTGTTGACGGAGTTGCTTGCATACCTCAATCCCATCAAGTTTTGGAAGCATAAGGTCAAGTACAATTAAATCTGGTGAATGGGATAAAGCTTGATTAATTCCCGCCTCTCCATCCATCGCTGTAATCACTTTGAAGCCTGCCTGCTGCAGATTATACTCCAATAATGTTAGGATTGATTGTTCATCATCAACAACAAGAATTATCTTCTCCATATTTGCCTCCAAGTTGATATATTCCCCTATTACTCATCCAAGATTGAAAAATTCCCCAAATCATGTATCTTACCTCTAATATAAACTGTGTATCTATTTGTAACAAGGGTAACACTAAACAATATATAAAAAAAGAGACATGCAGCAGCATGCCCCTTCTTAAAACAGTCAATTAAAAATTATCAAGCGCTTCGCCTTCCATTTTATTAAGGCGATGAGGAGGGCATACAAGCAATTTCCCTTTGATCACAGTTTCCTCCTCCTCGTTTGTACCGATTACTTCTATTTGGATCGTGTGACTGCTATTGCTAACCTCAGTTACTTCAAATAGAAACTGTACCGTACCATAGTGGTAAACAGGTTTTAAAAATTCGATTTCTTGCTTTAAAATATGGCTTCCTGGTCCAGGAAGATATTTCGAAATAGCCGAATTAACAATCCCATTCAACATAATACTCGGAACAATTGGTTTTTTATAAGGCGTCTGAGAGGCATAGTCATGTTGAATATAAAGTGGATTGGCATCATTCGTTAAACCTAAATATAATAATAAGTCCTTATCTTCTATTTTTTCAGTTAAAGTTAATTTCTCTCCAACAGAGATTTCTTCAATCTTTCTACCTAATTTTCTTTTTTTCCCAAGTAACATTTTTCTGCACCTCCAAAGTTATGTAAACGATTTCAATGATACTTAAAAAAATAGCTAATAATTATTAAAATTATCAGTCTATTTACTCTATTATATCACTATTATATTATCCAAAAAAGGAATTAAATAAAAAAATTCGGGAATTTCCCGAATTTTTTTATTTATCTTACTATCGTGCAAAAATTATACTAGGACAGCCATTACATTTCGTACTGCTTCAGCTGATTTATCTAATGCAGCTTTTTCATCTGCTGTTAATTCAAGTTCGATTACTTTTTCAATGCCATTTGCGCCAAGAATAGTCGGAACACCTAAATAAATGCCATCATATCCATATTCCCCTTCTAGATATGCGATAGATGGAAGCACACGGCGTTGATCTTTAAGGATGGCTTCGCACATTTCAACTAATGAAGCAGCTGGTGCATAATAAGCACTGCCGTTGCCTAATAAGTTAACAATTTCTCCGCCGCCTTTACGCGTACGTTCAACAATCGATTCAAGACGCTCTTTTGAAATTAGCGTCTCAAGAGGGATCCCGCCTGCATAGGAGTAGCGTACTAACGGAACCATATCGTCTCCATGACCACCTAGCACAAAGCCTGTAATATCTTTTACAGACAGATTTAATTCTTGAGCAATAAATGTGCGGAAGCGAGCTGTATCAAGAATACCCGATTGACCAATTACACGATTTTTAGGAAATCCAGACTCTTTAAAAATTGTATATGTCATTGCATCAACAGGATTTGTTAAAACAACAATGAAACAATTAGGAGAATGCTTTGCAATTTCTTGTGCAACACTCTTCATAATTTTTTGGTTTGTTTGTACTAAGTCATCACGGCTCATGCCAGGCTTACGCGCAATACCAGCTGTTACAACAACGATATCGGAATCAGCTGTATCTTCATAGCTGGAAGTACCAGTAATGTTCGCATCAAATCCTTGAACAGGGCTTGCTTCAAGCATATCTAAAGCTTTTCCCTTTGTTGGGTTTTCCATTTGAGGAATATCAACTAAAACAACATTTCCTAATTCCTTTTGTGCAAGCAGGAATGCAGTAGTTGCACCAGTAAAACCTCCACCAATAACGGAAATCTTTTTACGTTTCAATGACATGACTCGTTCCTCCTTAGAATTATGATCGTATGCAAGGAGGGCTGTTCTTGATCCAAGAACAGCCTCCTACTAACATATATTACTCCATATTTTTGATTAATTCATCACCGAATTCAGAGCATTTCACTTCTGTTGCACCATCCATTAGACGGGCAAAGTCATATGTTACAACTTTAGAAGCAATTGATTTTTCCATTGATTTCACAATCATGTCTGCAGCCTCGTTCCAGCCTAAATGTTCAAGCATTAATACACCAGAAAGGATGACTGAAGAAGGATTTACTTTATCTAATCCTGCATATTTTGGAGCCGTTCCATGTGTTGCTTCAAAAATTGCATGGCCAGTTTCATAGTTGATATTTGCTCCTGGAGCAATACCAATTCCGCCAACCTGTGCAGCAAGTGCATCAGAAATATAGTCCCCGTTCAGGTTCATAGTTGCGACAACATCAAATTCTTTTGGACGAGTTAGAATCTGTTGTAAGAAAATGTCTGCAATTGCATCCTTAACGATGATTTTACCTGCTGCTTCAGCATCAGCTTGAGCTTTGTTTGCTGCTTCTGCTCCTTGCTCGTCTTTAATACGGTCATACTGCGCCCAAGTGAATACTTTATCGCCATATTCTCTTTCAGCAAGCTCATAGCCCCAGTTTTTAAAGGCACCTTCAGTGAACTTCATGATATTTCCTTTATGCACTAAAGTTAGCGATTTACGGCCTTCTTTGATTGCATATTCGATTGCTGCACGAACTAAACGGCTTGTGCCTTCTTCAGAAACTGGCTTAATTCCAATACCAGATGTTTCAGGGAAACGGATTTTATTAACACCCATTTCATCTTGAAGGAAAGCAATTAATTTCTTTACATCATCTGAACCTTTTGCATACTCAATTCCCGCATAAATATCCTCAGTATTTTCACGGAAAATAACCATGTCTGTATCCTGAGGACGCTTAACTGGTGAAGGAACACCTTCAAACCAGCGAACAGGGCGCAAGCAAACAAAAAGATCTAATTCTTGGCGAAGAGCAACGTTTAATGAACGAATCCCACCACCGATTGGAGTTGTTAAAGGACCTTTAATCGCGATTAAATATTCATTAATTACGTCTAAAGTTTCTGAAGGCAGCCATTCGCCTGTTTGGTTGAATGCTTTTTCTCCTGCTAACACTTCTTTCCAGACAATTTTACGTTCACCGTTATATGCCTTTTCCACTGCTGCATCTAATACTCTTGAAGCTGAAGCCCAAATATCAGGACCTGTTCCGTCTCCTTCAATAAATGGAACGATTGGATTGTTTGGTACGTTTAATACTCCATTGCTAACTGTGATTTTTTCACCTTGCATTGTTTATTCCCTCCATTTTTAAAAAGCAGCGGCAGTTTCTAAGCCTTTGGCTTTTATATGTATATAAAACTGCCTTGCATATATCAGAATCAAAGGTTAGAAGGCAAATGCCCCTAACCCACCTTCTTCTTTCTTTATTACAGCAACTTTTAATATAAAAGTAAACGCCATTTTAACAACTTTTAATCGCGTGAGCTTTTCTACTTATCCTCTTAAACCTACAGGTACATATTCTTGCATTCCCGGACCTGTGTAATCGGCACGCGGGCGGATTAGTCGGTTGTTTTCATATTGCTCAAGTATATGAGCCAGCCAGCCAGATACACGGCTTACAGCAAAAATTGGCGTGAATAAGTCATGATCGATACCTAAGCTGTGGTAAACAGATGCAGAATAGAAGTCAACATTTGGTGGCAGATTTTTTTCACCTGTAACAATTTCTTCGATTTGAGTAGACATTTGATACCAATGTGGTTCACCAGTAAGCTCAGTAAGTTTCTTTGACATTTCTCTTAAGTGCTTTGCACGTGGATCTCCTTGACGGTATACACGATGACCAAAGCCCATAATTTTTTCTTTCTTTTCTAGTTTTTCACGAATATATGAATCTACATTTTCAAGTGTGCCGATATCGGTCAGCATTTTCATAACTGCTTCATTGGCTCCCCCGTGTAACGGCCCCTTAAGTGCACCAATAGCAGCTGTGATTCCAGAATATATATCTGATAAAGTCGCGACACATACACGTGCTGTGAAAGTAGAAGCATTTAATTCATGATCAGCATGCAGAACTAAAGCTTTATCAATTGCTTCAATTGCAATAGGCTCCGGTTCCTTGCCAGATAACATGTATAAGAAATTCGCTGCAAAACCAAGGTCTTTTCTTGGCGCAATTGGTTCTAAACCTTTTCTAACCCGAGCAAATGCTGCTACAATAGAAGGCATTTTTGCTTGCAAGCGAATCGCTTTTTTATAATTAGCTTCTGTATCCATTAGATCCGCTTCTGCATCATACAAACCTAAAAGAGAAACAGCTGAACGAAGGGCAGCCATCGGGTGTACTTTATCGATTGGATACATTTTGAAATGTTCTAACACTTCCTTAGGCAACTCTGCATTTTCAGCTAACTGATTTTTCAATTCCTCCAACTCTGATTGAGTAGGTAGTTTTCTATGCCATAAAAGGTAAATTACTTCTTCAAAACTTGCATTTACAGCTAAATCATCAATATTATAACCAACATAAGTTAAAGTATCATCAATGATAGAGCTGATAGATGATGTAGTAGCCACTACCCCTTCGAGTCCGCGTGTTGCTGTCATACTGAATCTCTCCTTTACATAATAAATTTCCCCATACCCTTTGTCTGTACTACCTTTTGAAGTTAAATCCCATCATTTAACCTTTGAAAAAATATTCTGATATTTAAAGGCGCAATTTTAGCCTTTTTACATGCGGCTTATACGCCAACATACAGACCAATTCTTAAGAGACATAAAATCATCATTTAATGAGCGATTGCTCAATACAATAAAAAAGAAAATGCTTACATTTTTCCACAAATCATAACAAAAATACTAGAATAATAGGATGAAAGATAATTTTCATAGAGCCCTGTGAAAATGGTTGTACATTTAAGTCCTATTATAAACAATTATCTGACTTTTGTGAATGAAAAGTGGCGAAAATGTGAAAAAATTATTATTTTTCAAGAAAAGTTATTTATCATTCCCTTGCTAGATAAGAATTAGAATAAAGCATTGGATCATGTTAAAACAATTTTTTACAACTTTTCTTCCATGAAGCTATTCTAACATAACTTTATAAATATTAGAAATATATTTGCTTTTTCTACCATCCTCTTTCAGATGATAGATTTACAGTATTTTCTTATTTTATAGCTGAATTTGAATCCTTTTGCATTTATAACTCGTAGTGGAATGGTGTATGATGAAAGATAGTTAACATTCCTAAAAATAGGAGGTATTTTTTTGAATCCTGTATATTTACATAGGACATTTAGATTTCTTTTAGTGCTCGGCTTTGTTGTGCTCCTTCTCTTAAGCTGTTTTTATTTATCTAAAGTAACGTATCCTTTTATTATCGGATTCGCCATCGCCTTTCTAATTAACCCACTTGTTAACTTCTTAGAAAAAAAGGGACGCATGCCGCGCACCTTAGCTGTACTTGTTAGCATAGTAATCATCATCGGGATCTTTGCTGGCCTGATTACTTTACTTATTGCAGAAATTGTTTCTGGTGCAGACTATCTTTCAAATGTGGTTCCAAAGCATTTAGATACGTTAATTAACTATATTGAGGAATTCTTTGCAGCACAAATCATTCCTCTTTATAATCAGCTGACTAGCTTATTCAAAAATTTAGATATGGGACAGCAGGATACAATCGTAGAAAATATTAAAAATGTTGGCAGTCATATTGGCACAACTGTAGGTGCTTTCATCCAAAACTTTTTCGGGAAAATCCCTAATATTATTTCCTGGTTTCCTAATGCTGCAACAGTGCTGATTTTCTCTTTACTAGGGACATTTTTCATTAGTAAAGATTGGTATCGTCTTTCGACACTTGGCAGCAAGCTTATTCCTAGCAGGGCTAGAGTAAGCGGCAAAACAGTTTTTACCGATTTAAAAAAGGCACTATTCGGATTTGTTAAGGCTCAGGCTACCTTAATTTCGATTACAACAGTCATTATTCTAATCGGATTACTAATCCTTCGTGTAGATTATGCAATCACAATTGCTTTAATTACAGGAATTGTTGATGTCATTCCATACTTAGGAACGGGGTTAATTTTCGTCCCCTGGATCATCTATGAAGCCATAGCAGGGGAAATGAGCATGGCTATCGGCTTAGGCGTTTTGTATGTGATTGTTCTTGTACAGCGCCAAGTGATGGAGCCAAAAATACTATCATCTAATATCGGTATGGATCCGCTAGCTACATTGGTTGCATTATTTGTTGGATTTAAGCTCATTGGCTTTCTTGGTTTGATTGTTGGACCTGTTACCCTTGTTATTTTAACTACCCTTCATCGGGCAAACGTATTCCGAGATATTTGGGCGTTTATTATAGGGAAGAATGAAAACAAAGCCTAGATAAAAAATATGGAATAACTCAATTCGATGTAATATTCGAAGTTGTTTCAGCTATATTGGACAAAAAAATAATATATTCGCCGTCGATCGCATGATATTGGACAATAATAATATATATTAGCCGTCGCACCAACTATATTCGCCAAATCATAAAAAAGGTCACTCCTTCTGGAGTGACCTTCTTATATTTCATTATCGTATGACCGTGATCGTATTTCTATCCATCCATCTTCTAAAACCTTTTAAAATCAGTTTTCTAAAGAAGGATTGTGTTGGTGGAGCCAGCAGCAAAAAGCCAGTAATATCGGTAATAAATCCTGGGGTAAGCAAGAGAATGCCGCCAGCTAAAATACAAATGCCTTCTAAAATAGCCTCACCAGGCATTTGTCCATACCGAAGCTGCTCCTGCACTTTTCTTATCGCCTCTAACCCTTGCTTTTTTGCAAGATAGGCACCTAGAACTCCTGTAAAAAGAATGACTCCTAACGTAGGCCATACACCAATCACATTGCCTGATAGCAGTAAGACACCGATTTCCGCTGCGGGTACAATGATAATTAGTAAGAGTAAGTAGCGCATGATGCCACCTCTTTTAAATTGGATTATTCCCTATTATAGCAGAAATCCAATTGTCTATATAATTTATTTATAGAACACTTGCATGCCCATTGTAGATAACACCACGATTAGAGTCAACAGTAATTTCCTGCCCGTCTTTTAGTAAGGTTGTGGCATTTTCAACACCAACAATGACTGGAATCCCTACATTTAAACCAACGACTGCTGCGTGGCTTGTCAGCCCGCCTTCTTCAGTTATTAATGCACTGCATTTTTCAATCGCAGGCACCATCTCACGATCTGATCCAATTGTAACTAATATAGACCCTTCTGTTACCTTTGCTAATGCTTCTGCAGCATTACGAGCGATAACAACCCTTCCAAACGCAGATTTACGACCAATTCCCTGTGCCTTTGCAAGAATGTCGCCTATTACATGAATTTTCATAAGGTTCGTTGTTCCTGCCTCACCAACCGGCACACCTGCAGTTATAACAACTAAATCACCAGAAGAAACAATTCCGCTATTTAGGCTTTCTTCCACAGCAGTATCTAGCATATCATCTGTTGTTGTAGCTTTTTTACCAATACACGGGTAAACGCCCCAAGCTAATGCAAGCCGGCGTGATACATAGTCATTGGATGTAACAGCAACGATTGGCGCCTTTGGTCGATATTTAGATATCATTCTTGCTGTATGGCCACTTTCAGTCGGAGTAATAATCGCGTCTACATCTAAATTTAATGCCGTATGTGCAACCGATTGGCCAATGGCATCGGTAATATTATGCTCGTTATCTTTACTGCGAGTAGATAATATTTCTTTATGAGCTAATGCCGTTTCTGCCCGTGAAGCAATATTATGCATCGTTTGAACAGCCTCAACAGGGTATGTTCCAGCAGCTGTTTCACCTGAAAGCATGATAGCATCTGTCCCATCAAATATAGCATTAGCAACATCGCTTGCTTCTGCACGGGTCGGACGAGGATTTCGCTGCATGGAATCGAGCATTTGAGTCGCAGTAATGACTGGTTTTCCTTGAGCATTACATTTTTTGATTAATTCCTTTTGAACTAATGGTACTTCCTCCGCAGGAATTTCAACTCCCAAATCACCCCTTGCAACCATCAGGCCATCTGAAATCTCAAGAATTTCATCGATTTTATCGACACCTTCCTGATTTTCAATTTTGGGTATGATATTAATATGTGAAGCATTATTTTCTTCTAATAACTGCCGAATTTCTAAAACATCTGAAGCCCTTCGAACAAAAGAAGCAGCGATGAAATCAATTCCTTGTTCAATTCCAAAAAGGATGTCTTTTGCATCTTTTTCAGTAATTCCAGGCAAGTTGACAGAAACACCTGGTACGTTAACACCCTTTTTATTTTTTAATGTACCGGTATTTAATATTTTCGTATAAATTTCTTTCGCTTCTTGGTCAATTTTTATCACTTCAAGACCAATTAATCCATCATCTAGCAAAATTTTGGAACCTGTATGAATATCATCAATTAAACCTGAATATGTAACAGAAAATTTCTCTGTTGTACCTTCTACTTCATTCATAGAAACAATAATATCGTTTCCAGCAACTAATTCTATCGCATCATTTTTCATATTATGTGTGCGAATTTCTGGTCCCTTTGTATCCAAAAGAATAGCAATTGTTTTTCCTGTTCGTTTTGCTGCTTCCCGAATATTTCGAATTCGCATGCCATGTTCTTCAAAATTGCCATGTGAAAAATTCAAACGGGCAACATTCATACCAGCTTCAATGAGTTGAACTAATTTTTCTACACTTTCACTTGCCGGTCCAATCGTACAAACTATCTTGGTTTTACGCATACTTACTCCTCCTCATTAGAAAAGCGCAAGCGCCTTTGGAACAACCAAAGTGCAGCTAGTTCCTGCGAGGATTACTCATAGGAGCTTTCCTTAGTGCACACCCGGAGGCAGGCCGCTTGCGCTAGACAATCATCTGACTAAAAAGTTATAAAAATTAAATAGAAAGCTCTTTTGATAATTTATATAGATCCATATCGATTACATGCTCTTTGTCGAGAATATCAATAATGTCATGATCAACAACCTGATTATTCACAATCCCCACTGCGCGCCCACCTATGCCCTCCAGCAAAAGCTCTACCGCTCGTGCCCCAAGGCGACTTGCCAGGACACGGTCAAAAGCCGTAGGAGAGCCACCGCGCTGCATATGGCCTAGAACAGAAACTCTTGTATCAAAATTAGTTGCTTCCTCCAACTCTTTCGCAAATTCCATGCCGCTTGATACACCTTCAGCAACGATAATAATACTATGTTTCTTGCCGCGTTCATGCCCCTTCATTAATCGAGAAGCGATTTCATCCATATTATAATTTTCTTCTGGAATCAAAATCGTTTCCGCTCCTCCTGCTAGTCCTGACCAAAGTGCAATATCACCTGCATTTCTTCCCATAACTTCAATGATAAATGTTCGTTCATGAGAAGTTGCCGTATCACGAATCTTATCTATTGCATCAATAACTGTATTTAATGCTGTATCAAAGCCAATCGTAAATTGTGTACCTTCAATATCATTATCTATTGTTCCAGGCACACCTGAACATGGAAACCCTTGTTCAGTCAAAGCTTTTGCCCCTCGGTACGAACCATCACCACCGATGACAACTAGACCTTCAATTCCATGTTTTTTTAATTGCTCGATTCCTTTTTGCTGACCTTCCTTCGTTCTAAATTCTTCGCATCTCGCCGAATAAAGAATCGTACCTCCTCGGTGGATGATGTCTCCAACTGAACCAAGCTCAAGCTTTTTAATATTTCCGCTGATTAAGCCTGCATATCCGCCAAATATTCCATAAATTTCTACATTATGATAGATTGCCTTCCGAACAACTGCCCGAACGGCCGCGTTCATACCGGGAGAATCTCCCCCGCTTGTCAGTACGCCAATTCTTTTCAAATGGATCACCTCGAAAAAATTTCCCAATTACTGATGTAGGCACTTCACAGATCAATCCTATTCATTTGATCATTCATACCATCTTATTATAATCAAAACAAGCAGTATTATTTTTCCACTTAGAACAGGCATGCCATTCATAAGCGAATAGGTATATTTTTCTTCTCCCTATTAAAATACCATGAAGAATCAGCTATCACAACTTAATGAAAGCAATCTATAAAAAAGGTGCAAAAATCAGTGATCAAATTAAAGAATACAAACAATTCTAACTCTTTACCACAAAAGAAAAGCATGCTTCAAGCACGCTTTTAATTTACACCGATAAACTCCTTTATAACGGAGTGCTCACCAATTGATTTGTATTTATCATATCGATGCGAGACTAACTTTTCCTCACTCAAGCTGCGAAGCTCCTTAAGTGATTTATGAAGAATAGTATCCATTTTTTCCGCCTGGGCCTTTACATCTTTATGTGCTCCACCTTTAACTTCTGGAATAATTTCATCAACAATTCCTAATTCCTTCAAGTCAGGTGCAGTGATTTTCATGCTTTCAGCCGCTCTCTTTGCTTGTCCAGCATCCTTCCATAAAATCGCAGCCGCCCCCTCAGGTGAGATGACCGAGTATGTGGAGTTTTCCAGCATATGAATATGGTTGCCAACCCCTAAAGCTAGTGCTCCGCCACTTCCGCCTTCTCCGATTACAATACAGATAACGGGTACTTTTAAACTGGCCATTTCAAATAGGTTGCGTGCGATTGCTTCACTCTGCCCACGCTCCTCTGCTGCTTTTCCAGGATAGGCTCCCTTCGTATCGATAAAGCAAATGATTGGCCTTCTAAACTTATCCGCCTGTTTCATAAGTCTTAACGCTTTTCGATACCCTTCCGGATGTGGCATTCCAAAGTTTCTGCGGATATTTTCTTTCGTATCCTTTCCTCTTTGATGACCAATTACCGTAACAGGTAATCCTCTATATTTGGCAATTCCCCCAACGATTGCCTCATCATCGCCATACGTCCGATCTCCATGACATTCAAAGAAATCAGTAAAAAGAAGGGAGATATACTCTAAAGTAGTCGGGCGTCCAGGATGACGAGCAATTTGCACCCGATCCCAAGGCTTCATATGATCATAAATATCTGCTTCTAATTTTTCTAATCGAGCTTCCAGCTTTTCTATTTCAGAAGATAGATCAACATCCGCATTCATCGTAAATTCCTTAAGTTCGGCTATTTTTTTTCTAAGTTCAATCACCGGTTTTTCAAATTCAAGCTCCCCTACCATTCGAGGTCACCGCCTTGTTGATGTATAGATAATATAGTAGCAATCTTTTCTTTCAGCTCAATTCTTGAAATCACTGCATCCAATTGCCCATGCTTCATCAGAAACTCAGATGTCTGGAAATCCTCAGGTAATTCTTCTCGTATCGTTTGTTCGATAATTCTTCTACCTGCAAAACCAATTAACGCACCCGGTTCAGCTAAATTATAGTCACCAAGAGAAGCGAAGCTTGCAGATACGCCTCCAGTAGTCGGATGAGTCATAATGGAGATAATTAATCCGCCATTATCACTAAATCTTTTTAACGCAACACTTGTTTTGGCCATTTGCATTAGGCTAAGGACTCCTTCTTGCATTCTTGCGCCGCCAGAGGCAGTAAAAATGATAAAAGGAACGGATAACTCATCTGCTTTTTCAATGGCCAGTGTAATTTTTTCTCCTACAACAGATCCCATACTTCCCATTCGGAAGGTTGAATCCATCACTGCGACAACGATCGTTTGACCATCAACTGTCCCTATTCCTGTTACAACAGCTTCATTAATTTCCGTTTTCTTTCTGTCCTTTTCCAGCTTTTCAAGATAATCTGGAAAGTTCAATGGATTCTCTGAGATCATACCAGCATTCAATTCTTCAAAACTATTTTCATCAAGGAAGCTAGCCAAACGCTCTTTTGAGTTCATTGAATGATGGTATTGGCAATGAAAACATACCTTTAAATTTTTGACAAGTTCTTTTGTATACATGATTTTTTTACAATTAGGACATTTTGTCATAATTCCTTCGGGAACATCCTGCTTTGCCATTTCCGAAGGGATTGTGGCATATTTTTTCTTTTTTGATTTTGTAAAAACTTTTAGCAAAGTGAAACCTCCCTGTAACGTTCGTTCATATTTTAAGTGGTCAGACCACCTTTTCAAAAAATAATACCCCTGAAAATACATTGTTCAAATCAAGAGTGGCTCGTCTATTCTATTCAATATAAAATAAAACCGCTACAAAATGTGCAAAAAATTGTCGTTAATTCTTCGACAATTTTCTCAATGATTTATATGCGTTTCTAATCAACGATTCATTCCTTGTTATCAACATGTCGATTAATTGAACATATTCTTCTTTTGATGTAGCTATTTGATCTAGCTGCAAGGAATTATAATAATCTTTTAAAATAATCCACATTCTAAGGAATAAATGATTTTCAGTTAATCGAACGACCTTTAAAAAGAATTCATCATCTGTGTAATGAGCTGTCTCAGCCCAGCTTTTAAATTCTTGAAGCTGACCATCTGACGACTTATGAAGATTCAGCCATAAGCAGTCTAACTCAATTAAATATTTTGTTTCAATAATATCTCTTTTTGCATTCTCATCCTGAAGAATAAATGTACTTAATAACTGAACGAGCTGATGTCCGCCATAATCACGGATATATGTTCCTTCCCCTCTTCTCGTCTCAATGAGACCCAGAAGTTCAAGAGCCCTTAGTGCTTCACGAACGGATGAGCGCCCAACATTTAGGCGCTCAGACAGTTCACGTTCAGAAGGTAATTTATCACCAGGCTTTAAGTTTTTTCTTTCAATCATAAGCCTAAGCTCATTTACAATTTCAACATAAATCTTTGTGTCTTTTCGAGACTGACTCACGTTAATGGATCACTCACTTTTCCCAATAACAGATAGTTTTCTTGTTTTTTCTTTAATTTCATCTGGATCCACTTTAATCCGTGCAACGCCTGTTTCCATAGCTGCTTTTGCCACTGCTGCCGCAACTTCAGGCGCTACTCTGGGATCAAATGGAGCAGGAATAACATAGTCAGCATGTAATTCCTCATCTTTTACTAAGCTTGCAATTGCCTCGACAGCTGCAATTTTCATTTTTTCATTGATATGTGTTGCTCTAACATCTAAAGCACCGCGGAAAATCCCTGGGAATGCAAGAACATTATTCACTTGGTTAGGAAAATCAGATCTTCCCGTTCCGATGACAGAGGCTCCTGCTGATTTTGCTTCCTCTGGCATGATTTCAGGTGTTGGGTTAGCCATTGCAAAAATAATCGGATCCTGATTCATTGTTTGAACCATTTCTGCAGTTAATGAGCCAGCAGCTGAAACACCGATAAATACATCTGCACCTTTAATGGCGTCTGCAAGGCTTCCTTTTGCATTATCCCGATTTGTATATTTTGCTACTTCATTTTTTATATCATTCATTCCTTCAGGACGTCCTTCGTAAATAGCCCCTTTTCGATCGCACATGATAATATCGCGCACTCCATACGTGTATAAAAGCTTAATAATTGCGATTCCTGCAGCTCCTGCACCATTAGCAACTACACGAATTTCATTCATTTTCTTTCCGACAATCTTTAACGCATTTACTAGACCAGCAACAGTTACAATCGCCGTTCCATGCTGATCATCGTGAAAAACTGGAATGTTTGCTTCTTTTTTTAGACGTTCTTCAATTTCAAAACATCTTGGGGCAGCAATATCTTCAAGATTGACTCCACCGAAAGTTGGTTCAAGCAATTTAACCGTTTCGACGATTTTATCAACATCTGTTGTATTCAAGCAAATTGGAAATGCATCTACCCCCGCAAAGCTTTTAAAAAGAACTGCCTTTCCTTCCATTACTGGAAGTGCTGCTTCAGGGCCAATGTTACCTAGACCAAGCACCGCCGTACCGTCTGAAACAACAGCTACCATATTTCCCTTCATTGTATACTCATATACCGTTTCCGGCTTATCATAGATCTCCTTACACGGCTCGGCAACACCTGGGGAATAAGCTAAGCTTAAATCTGCGGCATTTTTCACTTCTACCTTAGACTTTGATTCTAATTTCCCTTTGTTCATTCTATGCATATGAAGTGCTTCTTCACGTAAAGTCATCTAATATTCACTCCTTATATTAACAACATGGACATAGTCATTAAACGATAAAATTCAAGGTAATCTTTCTCTTTTAATTCTGCCCCTGCCCTGCACATATTTCACTTCTAGTACAGTGGTCAGACCAGTCGTTTCTTAACAAATATACCATAAATGTTGATGTTGTAAAGTACTAGCGTTTGAGGACGACATTATTTTCACCTAGTATTTCCTTTAGCTTTTCAATAAAGTTTGCTGACGGATTTACCAGATCCTCCTCACCTAATCGAAGGCTTTTATTCGAGCTTTCATAGAATATGACAACTTGATTTTTTCCTTCATTTTGTTTGAATAAACTTTTTAATCCATAAAGTAATTCTGCACTTTCATGCTCTTTTGTTATTTTCAAATATAAAGTCGGCTCTTTATTTTCTTCCTTTTCGATTGCTGCATGAACTTCATCCATTGATTGAATGATAAATTGACGGTTCCCTTCTCTTGTTTCGATCTTCCCTTCGATAAAAAGGATATTTCCCTGTTTTATAAAATGGGAAAAACGATTAAACACGTCTGGAAATACCACGGCTTCCAACTCGTCCGTTTCATCACTAATTGATAAAAACGCCATCGGCACCCCTTTTTTCGTACGGATTTTCTTCACTTCTGTTAGATAGACAACCGCCCTTCCCCTTTTAATGGAAGGCTGCAATTCAAATAGAGGGGCCGCACTTAAAACGGTCAATTTCTCCGTATAAATGGAAACAGGATGATTGGATAGAAAAAATCCTAGAACCTCTTTTTCGAAAGCAAGTTTTTCCTTTGCTGGGATCGGGTCAACCTTTGTATATATTGGCTTTGGAAAAAAGTCAGCTTCAGAAAGAAAATCAAAATGCTCATCATCTGTTTTCATTAATTGAGCATGATCGATGGCCGCATCAATCGTTGCAAGCAATACAGCGCGGTCTTCCCCAAATTCATCAAAGCTTCCTGAATGAATGAGCGCCTCTATAATATTTCGGTTAGCTGCTTTGGATGAGACTCGAATGCAAAAATCAAACAGATCATGAAATTTTTTATTTTTCCTTGCTTGAAAAATCTCTTTCAGTACCGCTGCTCCAATCCCTTTAATCGCAGCTAAGCTATATCTAATGGCTTCCTTTTCTACTAAAAATGAATAGCCGCTGCTATTAACAGAAGGAGACAAAATCTTAAGATTCATTTGTTTCAGTTCTCTAATATATTGAGAGACTTTTCCCTCATTTCCGATAGCTGACGTTAGCAGAGCGGCCATAAAATACAGCGGATAGTGCGCTTTTAAGTAGGCTAGCTGATAGGAAATTAAACTATACGCAACAGCGTGGCTTCGGTTGAAGCCATAGTTTGCAAAACGGACAATTAAATCATATATTTCATTCGCTGTTTTCTCGTTGTATCCGTTTTCCAGTGCACCGCCAACGAAATGTCCCCGTTCCCGATCAAGCACTTCCTTTTGTTTCTTACTTACGGCACGCCGCAGCATATCAGCCTCGCCAAGTGTAAACCCTGCCATTTTAGCAGCTATTTGCATAATTTGCTCCTGATAGATAATGACACCATACGTATTTTCAAGAATCGGAATGAGATCTGGATGTGGATATTCAACCTTTTTCATCCCATGCTTTCTCTCAATGAAAAAAGGGATGTTTTCCATTGGTCCAGGTCGGTATAAAGCATTTACTGCTACTATATCTTCAAAACTGTTCGGGCAAAGTTTTTTTAATACTTTTCTCATTCCTTCTGATTCGAGCTGAAAAACACCTGTTGTTTCCGCACGGCTTAATAAATCAAAGGTAGCTTTATCATGAAGCGGAATGGAATTCATTTCGAGCTTCTTGCCTGTCTTTTTTTGAATAGACATTAAAATATTTTCAATTAATGTTAAATTACGCAGCCCAAGAAAATCCATTTTTAATAAGCCTACATCTTCAAGATGCTCCATCGAATATTGTGTCAAATATACATTTTCATGTCCGCTTTGTATTGGAATCATACTGACTAGTGGTTTTTCACTAATGACAACGCCAGCAGCATGTGTGGAAGTATGTCGTGGCAACCCTTCAAGCTTAAGTGCTGTTTCGAACAGCCTTCGATTTAAGCTTGATTCTTCGATAAACATTCTTAACGTGTTCGACTCTTTATACGCAGCTTTTAAAGTGATACCAGTCTTGGAGGGGATTCTTCTTGATAGACTATCAAGTTCCTTTGGATTTAACCCGAAAGCTCTGCCGACATCACGCAAGGCTGCTTTTGCTGCCAGTGTCCCAAACGTAATGATTTGTGCGACATGAAGCTCCCCATATTTCTCAGAAACATATTTAATTACTTCGTCTCTGCGATGATCAGGAAAATCTATATCAATATCAGGCATAGAGATTCGTTCAGGATTCAGGAATCTTTCGAATAAAAGCTGATATTCTATTGGGTCTACGTCAGTTATATGTAAAACAAACGCAACCATCGATCCAGCTGCAGAGCCCCGTCCAGGTCCTGTCAAAATCCCGCTCTTCTTTGAAAACTTCATGAAGTCCCAGACAATTAAGAAGTAATCACTAAACTTCATCTTTTTAATAATTTGCAGCTCATATTTTAATCGCTCATAATGCACTTCTGTCGCATGACGGTACCTTTCCTTAAACCCTTCCCAGCACAATTCTTCAAGAAGCTGATCTGCCGTTTGATCCTTTTCAACCGGATATTTTGGCAAATTTTGCTGATGAAGCTCCAGCATGACATTACATTGCTCGGCGATATTGATAGTATTTTCCAGTGCATCTGGATACTCCGCAAATAACTCAACCATTTCTTGAGCATTTTTCAAGTAATATTCATCACTCTTCAGCCTTTCCCAATCATCATCCTGTAGCTTCACACCATTTTTAATTGCTAATAAGCATTCTTGTGCAAAGGCATCTTCCTTAGATAAATAATAAACCTGATTAGAAGCGGCTAGCTGTATGTTCATTTCATTAGCGATCGTTACAATATGCGTAAGGATTTTCTTCTCAGCATCTATGCTATGTTTTTGCAGCGAAAGATAAAATTGATTCTTTTCAAAAATTTGTAGATACTTGGCTGCTGTATTTTTTGCCTTTTCATATTCGTCATGAACCAAATAGTATTCAATTTCTCCTTCCATTCCTGGACTGATAGCTATTAAACCAGCAGAATATGCTTTTAACCATTTCATCGGAATTCCTTCAGGAGATTTCGTTTGCACAACACTGGTTATTTTTAATAGATTTTGAAACCCTACTTGATTTTTGGCTAGGAGAACAATTGGAAATGACATATCTGTGGATTGTTCACTAATCACATCAACCGTCAATCCCAAAATTGGTTTGATCGATTGCTTTAAACATTCTTTATAAAAAGCAACGGTTCCGTACATGACGTTTCGATCGGTTAATGCAAGTGAGCCGAACCCTTTTCGTTTCGCATCGGCTACTAACTGGTCAACCGTGGCCGTACTTGTCAGCAAGCTATATGCACTATATACATGAAGGTGAATAAATGACACATTTCTCACACCCTTATTTCTTCTACTTGTTCTATTATAAGACGCATCCATAAAAAAAGAAAATACGTTCTCTTTTTTACCGGATACAAAAAGGATAAAACAAATAAACATATTATGAACGGTTTGTCCATATGATGAAGTAATCGGTTTATCTTTCCAACGAATAAATCTCCAGTAAGGAAGGATGTTATGAAGATCCAGCCTTTTTTCGCGACATTATTTGATAGTTATTTCATTGCACTCGGTGTGCTAATTGGCGGTTCCATTATTGGAAGCCTTTCCGCTTTTCTTACCGGGAAGCCTCCTTTAACAGAAGCCTATCGAATCTCAAATATCATTCGAATATGGGCAATTATCGCTGCGATTGGGGGTACATTTGATACATTGTACAGCTTTGAAAAAGGAGTCCTGCAAGGAGAAACAAAGGATATTTTCAAACAGTTCCTGCTTATTTTATCTGCGTTTGGCGGTGCACAAACAGGTGCATTGCTAATTAACTGGCTGACACAGGAGCATATTTCATGAGAATTCCGCCTCATTATCGACAGCCTGTCTGGCAGCGTTTTTTAGCAGGCATAGCTATTGGCGGGATGATCAGCTGGTTTGTATTTTTGTATATTTTTGGTGAGTGGCAGGAGAAATATAGCAAAGAAATAAAAAATCAGGAAGATGAAATTGCTGAATTGAAAAAGGAAAAAGAAATATGGCAGGAAGAATTTAAAGCACTTAATAAAAAGAATCGTGAACTGCTGACGGTACAAGATATTAAAGTAAAAATAGGAAACAGTGAGAAATATAAATTAGACTCCTTTAGTATGTTTGAAATAGAAGAACAAATTAAAGAGGACATTTTAAACATGAAGGCGAAAGACATTGATACCGTCTATAAGAGCAGAGAGCTAATAGAAAGAATTATCGAGAATAAAACGATAAAGGTTAATGAAAAACGCTATAAGCTTGAGGTAAAGAAGATGGTGATCTATACAACGCTGTTCATTCAGATAGATATTATGCTAGATTAAGTTAGATAGATTGGCAAATATAGTTAGTCTGGCCTTCAGTGAAACTTCAATTAGTGTGGGGGTTCCTTCAACCCCCACATAAAATTCTTAGTTCTCTCTACTTTTAGGGAGCTTACCAGCTCGTTAGTCAGCGATAAACAGGGCAATCTCTAGTTCTTACAAGTTTCTTCTAGCTCTTTGATTACTGCATCCATGTTATCCCAAGAATAAATGGAGGCTCCTGCAGCAAGCGGATGGCCCCCGCCATTATAATTTCTTGCGATATCATTAATAATCGGACCTTTTGAACGTAGTCTCACACGAATTTGGTCCTCTTCTTCAATAAAGAACACCCAAGCTTTTATTCCGGCAATATTGCCTAATGCGCCGACAAGAAGGGAAGCTTCAGAAGCTTTCACTTGAAATTCTTCCAACAATTCCTTCCTTAATACCATGGCAGCTGCACCATTTTGTTTCATTTCAAAATTTTGAAGGACATAGCCATTTAATTTTACGACATTCGGAGATAATTCATACATTTTATCAAATAGCTCCGTTCGTGAGAAATTATAATGGATTAACTCTCCTGCGTATGTAAATGTTTTTTCTGATGTACTTGGAAAAAGGAAGCGGCCTGTATCTCCTACAATACCGGCGAACAATAGCCTTGCCGCTTCATCAGACATTTTTAACCCATTCGCTTTACCCGCAAGGTAAAATTCATAAATCATCTCACTGACAGAACTCGCATCTGTATCCACCCACATCATATCTCCATATGCATCTACATTTGGATGGTGATCAATTTTAATAAGTTTATCTCCTAAGTGATAACGAGTATCACAAATTCGTTCAGCGTTTGCCGTATCACATACAATTACTAGAGCACCTTTATATGTCTCATCAGAAATTTCATCCAATCTGCGCAAGAAGTTTAGTGTCTCTTCCTCTTTACCAACTGTAAAAATATTTTTTTCTGGGAAGGATGCTTTCAGAATTTCTGCGAGTCCCCCCTGTGAACCGTATGCATCCGGATCAGGTCGTACATGCCGGTGAATAATAATTGTTTCATATTGTTTAATAACCTCTAAAATTTTCTCCTTCATTTTTTGCTCCTTTATTTATATTCATTAGATAATTCAATTTTAAACTTTTCTGTCAAAAAAAGAAAAGAAACATGAGGCTAAAGATAGCATTTTCTCCTGTTTCCCGTTAAAATAATAAGAGATTGTCGAATCTTGGAGGGAATAAAATGCCTGTTTTAGTTATATTAATCGTTATCTCACTTGCTTTTTATTTGGTTTATAAAGTGAAATATGTCCGCAGTAAGAAACCAGCAGAAAGAAAGTGGATTTCAGCTAAATCAAGTATCGCCCTTGGTCTTTTTGTTGCTCTATTCGGTGTAAACCAGTTGTTCTTAAACGGAAACACGGTAACATATATCGTAGCTGGTATTTTTATCCTGATAGGCGGCTTCAGCATATATGCTGGCTTTAAAGCCTATAAATATTATTTGCCGCTTGCAGCAAAGGAAGCACAAGAAGCATAATTTTCTTATTGCTAAAGACGCTCCAATTAGGAACGTCTTTTACTTTTTGCATCACGCAATGTTGATTTAATTATCTCTCAATCAGCTGACACATCATCATTGCTTTCCCAACTAGAATGCCCTCATTGAAAACTTCAACATCTACCTTACCGAATTTTCTTCCGACTTCGAGTACTTTCGGATAAATAGCTAGGGTGCTTTCAATTTGAACAGGCTTAAGGAAATAGATAGTCATATTCTCTACGACTAAATCCCCTTTTTTATAATTTCTTAACACCCTGCTAGCTGCCTCAGAAACAATCGTAGTAAATACACCGTATGAGATGGTTCCTAGATGATTGGTCATCTGCGGTGTCACATCACAACCGTATATATCTTCCCCTTTTGTCTTCCCGCTTGTAAGTACAAGCTGATTGGTAACAATGTCATCGATAGTCTCACCAACTTGGGGCTGACGCTGAATCATTTGAAGAGCCTTTAGTACATCCTGTCTGCTGATAATTCCTTCAATTCTATTCGAATCATCAACAACCGGAAGCACCTCGATTCCTTCCCAAACCATCATATGAGAGGATGAAGCTACACTTGTCTTTCTACCCACTGTCATTGGATTTTTTGTCATGATTTTATCAATCGGCGTATTTGGATCATGTCCCATAATATCCTTTGAGGTAACCATGCCAACAACTTTTGAATTTTTATCAATAACCGGAAATCTGCTATGCTGTGTTTCTCGATTATATTTTAGCCAATCATAGATCTTATCTGTCGTTTTCACACAAATCGTTTCTTCCACAGGTGTCAGAATATCCTCTACAAGAACAATCTCCTTTTTGATTAACTGATCATAGATTGCACGATTAATCATCGTTGCAACCGTAAATGTATCATAACTGCTAGAAATAATTGGAAGCTGCAGTTCGTCTGCCAATTTCTTGACACTATCATCTGTATCAAAGCCTCCAGTTATGAGAACGGCAGCGCCAGCTTTTAGGGCAAATTCGTGTACCTGTGTACGATTGCCTACAATCAACAGACTACCAGCATCTGTATATCTCATCATCGCCTCGAGCTTCATCGCACCGATGACAAACTTATTTAACGTTTTATGCAAGCCATCTCTTCCGCCTAATACTTGACCATCTACGATATTTACAACCTCTGCAAATGTAAGCTTTTCAATATTCTCTTTCTTCTTCCGTTCAATTCGAATCGTCCCCACACGTTCAATCGTGCTGACATACCCCTTATTTTCAGCCTCTTTAATGGCTCTGTATGCAGTTCCTTCACTTACTGTCAGTGCCTTGGCGATCTGTCTAACTGATATTTTCTCCCCAACAGGCAATCCATCGATATATTGTAAAATTTGTTCATGCTTCGTAGCCAAGACGTTCACCCTTTTTATATAATTCCTATATTTTCATTATAAGGTTAAAAACGCCTTAAATACAATTCGATGTGAAAATGTCATCAATAATATTTATTTAGAACTAGAAGGAGCGTGCCCTCTTTTTCTCCGTCATTTTCCCTCTTGTTTTTATATTTGCTGTTGTATTCTTTGGTGAATAAAGCAATGCAGTCAAATTCCCTGCAATCACAACGAGAGCAAATGCCAGCCAGGAAATCGCGAATACCCCTGCCAATCCCTCACTGAACACATCAAGCCTCGGTGCAGCATAATAAAGGAGAAGGCCACAAACTAACAAGCAAAGCAAATACCGATTTTTATTCATTAACATTCCTCCTCAAACTTCTTCTCTAATATTTATGCGGACAGGCCGAATTCATGTATTGAAAAAAGCACAGCTCTTATTTAGCTGTGCTTTTCCGTTATAATTCAATTGTTTCTCCTGCATTCAATACTTGACCAACGCCTTCATCAAGCATTTGTACAAATTGATGCGGATCCTGCTTTATTGGCGGGAAGGTATTGAAGTGAATAGGGACAACCTTTTTGGCCCCTAAAATTTTAGCAGCATATGCTGCATCTTCAGGACCCATGGTGAAATTATCGCCAATCGGGAGGAAGGCAAGATCAATCGGGTGACGATCACCAATCAGTCTCATATCCATAAATAATCCGGTATCCCCTGCATGATAAATCGTTTTGCCCTCGATAGTTAGAAGCACACCAGCAGGCATACCAAGGTAAATTATTTCATTATTTTCTGTCACCAAACCTGTCCCATGAAAAGCTGGTGTCAGTTTAACCTTGCCGAAATCAAATTCATATGCACCGCCGATACTCATCCCATGAGTATTCAGCCCTTGCCAGCTTAAATAAGTAGCAAGTTCAAAATTGGCAATAACTAATGAATTATTTTTCTTAGCTAATTCAATCGTATCACCGAGATGATCGCCATGCCCATGCGTGACGATAATGACATCTGGCTTCAATTCATCCACTTTTAAGTCAGTTAAATCATTGCCAATAATAAATGGGTCAAATAAAATTGTCTTCCCGTTTGTTTCAACTTTAACAACAGAATGTCCATGATAGGATACCTTCATTTTTATTCCCCTTTCCATTCTTCTATTACGGTAGTTAACTTCAACGAAGTATTCATTTTCTCCTGCCTTTAAATGTCATTCCCTTTTGCAGACAGTTCTAAAAGTTTACTTTTTATTCGTTAGTTGCTACTCTTTTTATATAGGCATAAACAATTAGGGGGTTAAATCCGTGAACACACGATTAAAGAAGCTATCTGATTGGATGAAAGAAAACGATGTACAGGTTTGTTTCGTTACAGCACCTGAAAATGTATTTTATTTTAGCGGCTTTTTGAGTGATCCTCATGAAAGGCTTCTCGGCTTAGCCGTTTTTCAAGAGGAAGAGCCATTCCTTGTATGTCCGGCAATGGAAAAACCAGATGCAAAAAATGCTGGCTGGGATCAAGAAATTATCGGTTATAGCGATATTGAAAATCCTTGGGAGTTTATACATAAGGCAATCGAAGCACGCGTATCAAAGGTTTCTAAAGTAGCGATTGAAAAAGAACATATGAATGTTGAACGCTACGAAGCGATTTCTAGTCTTTTCAATGGGGCTACATTTGTATCTGCTGAAGAAAAGCTAAGAAAGCTGCGGATGGTGAAGGATGAGAAAGAGCTTGAAATCATTCGTGAGGCATGTGCTTTAGCTGATTTTGCCATTGAAACGGGATGTGCAGAAATCAAGGAAGACAAGACGGAGCTCGATGTGCTGGCAGCCATTGAATTTGCCTTAAAGAAAAAAGGCGTGAATGAAATGTCGTTCTCTACCATGGTATTAACTGGTGCGAATGGGGCCTCTCCGCATGGTACGCCAGGTATGACGAAGATTCAAAAAGGTGATCTCGTTCTATTTGATTTAGGAGTCGTTTGGAACGGTTATTGCTCTGATATTACAAGAACAGTTGCTTTCGGAGACATTAATGACAAGCAAAAAGAAATCTATGATACAGTTTTAAAAGCACAGCTTGCTGCAGTTGAGGCAAGTAAGCCAGGCATTGCTTGTTCAGAAGTGGATCTGACCGCTAGAAACATTATTGCTGAAGCAGGATATGGCGAATATTTTCCGCACCGTCTTGGACATGGCTTAGGTATAAGTGTTCACGAGTATCCATCCTTAACAGAAACAAACTCGCTTTTACTTGAAGAGGGAATGGTATTTACAATCGAACCAGGGATATATGTTCCTAAAGTTGCCGGCGTTCGAATTGAGGATGATTTAGCTGTAACAAAAAACGGGGTAGAAATCTTAACGAAATTTCCAAAAGAGCTTCAAATCATTAGTTAATTTAAAAAAAGCTGTCATACGCATGACAGCTTTTTTTATGTTTTTAGGAAATTAATGTTCTCCTTCTGATCCTTCTTGTCCTGCATCCAAATCAAAATTAGCATTTGATTGGTCAATTACTCCACTATTATAAACATCCATAATTTGCTCGCTGATTGCATTTGTTCCTTCCTCATCGAAGAATAAATTTGATTGGCTGTTAGGTTCCCGTTTATTCATGGGGTATTCTCTCCTTTTATTCATAAATTGAACTGACTTTTTTATTGTTCGATTTATTGCTACAGATATACCCTTATTCTTACTGTATAATAAAGGTAAAGGAGGAGATTGATATGGGAATGAAATATAAAAATATTTTAGTGGCTGTAGATGGTTCAACAGAGGCAGAATGGGCATTTAAGAAGGCAATTGAAATCGCAAAAAGAAATGATGCACATATTTTGCTTGCTCATATTATTGATACTCGCACGTTTGCAACCGTAGAGGCATATGACCGCACTATTGCTGAAAGAGCAAATATGTTCGCAAAAGAATTAATGGAAAAATACAAAAGCGAAGCTGAAGAAGCTGGTGTTACACAGGTAGATTTCGTCATTGATTACGGTTCTCCGAAAATTAAAATTCCAAAGGATCTTGCAAAGAAGCATGAAGTGGACCTAATAATTTGTGGTGCTACAGGGATGAATGCAGTTGAACGTTTCCTAATCGGCAGCGTATCAGAAAATATTACCCGCTATGCTCCTTGTGATGTGTTAGTAGTTCGGACGAATAAAGAAGATTAAATAAAATAAGATCGCAGCACAATAGAGAGCTGACCCAATTGGATCAGCTCTTTTTTTGACTTGCTATTAAATTTCTAGTTTGTTATTTACCAATGCTTTTGCTTTCTCGAGCGCAATGGC
Organism: Cytobacillus solani; assembly: GCF_006704205.1. NCBI lineage: Bacteria > Bacillati > Bacillota > Bacilli > Caryophanales > Bacillaceae > Cytobacillus > Cytobacillus solani. The sequence goes on along the minus strand of NZ_CP041305.1, from coordinate 3,094,741 downwards.
AACTTGTTTAAATCCAGTTCCACCTGCACTATTTCTTCTCTTCACAGCAGTAACTGGGTCTAACACCACATAAATATCTTCTTCAAATAGTGGATTTGCCTTTTGATATTCTGCTAATGGCAAGTCACCAAGATAACAGCCTTGCTGGACACATGTCAACACAAGTTTCCCAACAATTTCATGAGCTTCTCTGAACGGAATGCCTTTATCTGAAAGATAATCAGCAAGCTCAGTCGCATTAGAAAAGTCTGTTTTCGTTGCTTTTTCCATATGGTCCTTGTTCACCTTCATTGTTTGAATCATACCAGCAAAGATTTTGAGTGAACCTGCTACGGTTTTCACTGTATCAAACATACCTTCTTTATCCTCTTGCATATCCTTATTATAGGCTAAAGGCAGACCTTTAAGAACTGTTAATAGCCCCATCAAGTTTCCATAAACCCTGCCAGTTTTCCCGCGGATAAGCTCTGCCATATCCGGGTTTTTCTTTTGCGGCATGATACTGCTTCCCGTTGCAAAACTGTCATCCAGTTCAATAAACTTAAACTCCTGACTGGACCAAAGGATAAATTCCTCGCTTAATCTAGACAGGTGCATCATTAACGTAGATGAATTCGATAAAAATTCGAGAATGAAATCCCGATCAGAAACAGCATCAAGGCTGTTTTCGTAAATGCCCTCAAATCCAAGCAAATCAGCCGTTACATATCGATCAATCGGGAATGTCGTTCCTGCTAGTGCTCCAGCACCCAATGGAGAGAGATTAATTCGCTTCATACTTTCGCTGAAACGTTCTTTATCTCTTTCAAGCATCCAAAAATAGGCCATAAGGTGATGAGCAAATGAAATAGGCTGTGCTCTCTGAAGATGTGTATAGCCAGGCATGACCGTCTCAATATTCATTTCTGCTTGATCAATTAGAGCTTCCTGCATTTCCTGAATTAGTTCAATAATCACTTTAACCTGCTTCCGCAAGTATAGATGCATATCCGTTGCCACTTGGTCATTTCTGCTTCTGGCTGTATGCAGCTTGCCGCCAACTGGACCAACCAGTTCAGTTAAATAGCTTTCAAGATTTAAGTGAATATCCTCCAATTTAACCGAATAAGAAAGCTCATCATTTTCTGCCTTTTTCCTAAGCTGCTTCAGTCCATCTATAATCGTGCTTGCCTCTTCATCAGAAATAATTCCACTTTTAGCTAGCATCGATACATGTGCAAGGCTTCCTTCAATATCTTCCATTATTAATTCTTGGTCAAACGAAATGGAGGCGCCAAATTCATCGACCCATTCTTCTGCTGATTTTGTAAATCTGCCGCCCCATAGTTTTTTCACACTGTCACCTTCTTATTCTTTTGAACAATGCTTTGCACCTTTGTTGGCAGCCCCCAAAGCTTAATGAATCCAACAGCAGCATTATGATCAAATTCGTCCTCAGATGTATAAGTAGCAAGCTTTTCATCATATAAAGAATACGGAGATTTTCTTCCTTCTATAATGGCATGGCCTTTAAATAGTTTTACTCTTACTGTTCCAGTAACAAAAGTTTGCGTTTCTTGAAGGAAGGCTGCCAAAGCATTTTGCAGTGGAGAGAACCATAGTCCTTCATAGATAAGTTCTGCAATTTTCTTCTCAATCACTGGTTTGAAATGTGCGACTTCTTTTACTAAAGTTAAATCTTCTAATTCTTTATGTGCTTTAATTAAAGTCATCGCTCCCGGACATTCATATACTTCACGTGACTTAATCCCTACTAAGCGATTTTCAACGTGGTCCACACGGCCAACACCATGCTTTCCAGCTATTGTATTTAATTCTAAAATAAGCTCTGCCAATGAGTAGTTTTTCCCATCTAAGCTAACAGGAACTCCTTTTTCGAAGCCAATTTCTATGATATCTGGCGTATTCGGTGTATTCTCCAGGCTTGCTGTAAGCTCATATGCTTCCTCTGGCGGTGCAGCCCATGGATCCTCTAAAATACCGCACTCATTGCTTCTTCCCCATAAATTTTGATCGATCGAAAATGGAGAATCTAGATTAATAGGAATAGGAATATTCTTTTGCTTTGCATATTCAATTTCTTCTTCACGTGACCAGCTCCACTCACGGACAGGTGCTAATACTTCAAGGTCTGGATTTAAGGCTTGAATAGCCACTTCAAAGCGCACTTGGTCATTTCCTTTCCCTGTACAGCCATGCGCTACAGCTACCGCTCCTTCTTTTTCAGCAACTTCAACAAGTTTTTTTGCAATTAGCGGTCTTGAAAGTGCAGAGATTAATGGATACTTATTTTCATATAATGCATGTGCTTGCATGGCCATTAATGCATATTCACTCGCAAACTCTTCTTTCGCATCAATCACATACGATTGAACAGCACCGACCGTTAACGCTTTTTCTTGGATAAAGTTAAGATCCTTTCCTTCCCCAACATCTAAACAGCAGGCTACCACTGAATATCCTTGATCTCCCAACCATTTAATAGCAACTGAAGTATCTAATCCGCCTGAATAGGCTAGTACAACTTTTGGATTTGACATGAAATTTTTCCTCCTCTAATTACGAATAATTATTCATCGTTGTTTGTTTTTATTCATTTATATGTTATAAGATACCATATTTCAAATATAAATCAATAGTTATTCATCAAAATGTATAATAATTTATTTATTCTGTTTTATTCAGGCTAGCAATACGTGGAAGGAATGTTCATAGTATAGTAGAATATAAGCAACCTATTGCTGGAGGATGTTAATCGTGGATTATTTTTTATATAATGAACGACTAGGTATTCCTATCCCTTATTTTCATCAGGATTGGGATGATTATTCAAAAGAGATACAGCAAGCCGTTTTATTTCACTGGGAGAAAATCAGAGGCAGAATTCCAGACAGAATTGCAGAATTAGAAGACCATATCAATTCGAAACAAGCTCTGCTTTCAAATGAAGAAAACTTTAATAAATCTTGCGAGTTAAACAGCGAAATTGCGGAACTTGCATCCATTATTAATGATCTATGGCTATGGTACCGTACTCATCAGGATATTTCAGAAAAGATTCATATGTAGAAAATAAAAATCCTTTCTATAATGAAGAAAGGATTTTTTAGACCATTTTTTTATAAAATCGTATGATTTAGGCTCATATTTATTTATAGCGGTTCATTCCCCTGCTTCCCTTCAAAATGATAGAGAACCTTATAAATCTTTTTTCAACTCTCTTACCACATGTCCAAGCTCTGGCAAAATCAGCTTGTTCATCGCTAACTTCACTGCACCTGATGAGCCTGGTGTTGAGAAGACTGCTTTGTCTTTAATGGTCCCTGCTACGGCACGCGATAAAATCGCTGCAGAACCAATATCTTCTTGATAGCTGAGCATGCGGAAAAGCTCACCAAACCCGCTAATTTCCTTATCAAATAATGCCTTTACTGTTTCAATCGTGATATCTCTTAGGGCAATGCCCGTTCCGCCATTTGTAAGTACGACATCTATTTCCGGATCACTACACCCTTTAAGTACCTCTGTACGGAGCTCATCCGCTTCATCCTTAACAATGCAATAGCTTCGTACATGATGTCCTGCTCCTTCTAATAAATCGATCATTAGCTTCCCGCTTTTGTCTGTAACCTTATCTCTTGTATCACTTACAGTAATCACCTTACAGGCAACCTGTTTTGGCGCCTCCATTTTATGCTCATGTGTACTCATTCATTTTTCCCTTCTTTCATATGTAAGTATCTATACTGGTAATATTTGTGGGCGAATTCTGTTACTTTTCTTGTCAGCTGGTAATTTGCACTGGCGCCAATAGCCATACTGATGAATGGAATGCCTTGAATTGTTTTTTTGCGAAAAATAAAAATAGCTAATCCTTTTAATAATTGTTTGGCAGGCTGCTCAATCCAGGTCACATCAGCCAGTTCTTCCTTGCCTTCATAAAAATAATATTCCTCTTGGCTTTGAAGTTCACTCATTAGTTCATCCCATGCCCCGCTTTGCATGCGCGCTGGTAGGGTAGAAGCATGGAAAACCTTTAGGGAAGTCATCATTTCATAAGGCGTATTCACTTCTATTCCATAGGTCATTGCAATTAGCTGAACTACTCTTAAATTAATTACGGCAATTGCTGGAATATCTGCACCAAGCATAAGTGAACTGCCCGTTCCCGCCATTCCTCCCTGGGCAAAGGAATAAAGCCGATGCCGGGCTATTTGCTGATCAGCGATGTATTGAAGCTGATCCATTCGTAAATGACTCAAATCTTCAATTGATACTAACTCCGGATTAAACACACGACCGGCTGTTAATATCCGTTCTTTTGCGTCTAATTGCATATTTGATCCTTGAATAAGTGCATGTAGGTGGAATAGCCAGTTATCAAGAGTTGAAAAGAACTGGTCCTGAATGTGTTTTGGCAGCAATGAAAACGATTTTTCCAAGTATTTTTCATACGTCAATTCAAAATCATTGGGCTCATAGCTATATAATTTCATTTCCCATTCTTGAATTTCAGTTAAAACCCGTTTATCCCGCTCAGACAATGCCATAATGAATTCCTCCATCTCCTACCTCTTTTGCTAAATTATAGCACAGTTGAAATGGTGAATTCTTTACGAAGAAATGTCTAATGGGATGGTATTTTCTATCTCATAAATTTATTGGACAAAACAGACGATTTATTAGACAAAAAATAACTATATTGGACAAAATTCTTTTTTATTCGCCAAAGGAGCTAATATATTGGACAACCCCCTAATCCAACTACAAAAATACCACAGCTCATAAAAGCTGTGGCAACAAATTATTTCGACAATCTCACAACATCTCTAGCAATCATGACTTCTTCATCCGTAGGGATGATCATGACTTTAACTGGTGAATGCGGATAGTTAACAAATGCTTCTTCCCCACGCACTTTGTTAAGTGAAGGGTCAAAATATACGCCCATGAACTCAAGACCTTGAAGGACTCGTGCACGAATAACATCGCTATTTTCTCCAATTCCTGCTGTGAAGATAATGGCGTCTACACCGTACATTTTAGCTGCATAAGAGCCGATATATTTATGAATTCTTCCCGCGAACACTTCGAGTGCTAATTTTGCGCGTTCATTTCCTTCAGATGCTTGGACCTCAATATCGCGCAAATCACTTGAGAATCCAGATACTGCAAGCATTCCGCTCTTTTTATTCAAAACATCCAATACTTCATCCGCTGTTTGATTCGTTTTTTCCATGATAAAAGGAATTAATGCAGGGTCAATATTCCCTGAACGGGTTCCCATTGTCACACCCGCAAGCGGGGTAAATCCCATGGATGTATCAATTGATTTTCCGCCTTCAATCGCTGCAATACTTGCTCCGTTACCCAAATGGCAGGAAATTAAGCGCAATTGATCCAATGGACGTCCGAGCATTTCTGCTGCACGCTGTGACACATATTTATGGGAGGTACCGTGGAAGCCATATTTACGAATCCCATATTTCTTATAATATTCATATGGCAAACTATAAAGAAATGAGCTTGCAGGCATCGTTTGATGAAATGCTGTATCAAATACAGCTACTGCCGGTACATTAGGCAGCACTTGCTGAAATGCTTTAATCCCCGTAATATTCGCTGGATTATGTAGTGGGGCTAGCTCAGATAATGCTTCAATTTTTGCTAAAACATCATCAGTAATAAGAACAGAATCTGTAAACTCTTCCCCGCCATGTACAACACGATGACCGATTCCTTCAATTTCATTAAGTGATTGAATAATTCCTAAACCTGTTAATTTTTCTAGTAAAAGCTTAACTGCTACTTCATGATTAGGAATATCTAATGTCTCTTTTATTTTTTCCCCATTTGCTACTATATTAAAGATTGAATCGTTTAAGCCTATCCGTTCAATTAAACCTTTTGTAATCACTTCCTCACTTGGCATTTCAAATAATTGAAACTTTAATGAGGAACTGCCGGCGTTAATTGCAATAATCTTTGCCATCATTCTACCGCTCCTTTTACTTAACAACATCACTAACAGTACAATCTTATTTTGTACAACGGACATCATTAATATCTCTCAATTCCTCATTTAAACATTGTCAGCCGAACTTTTCAAGATTGATCTGCAAATGTTTTCATTTTCACATTAAAATAAAATATTTCAGAATTAAGAAATGCGGAAGCGCCATGGTCATCAACGTACAAACTGGAAGGGCTTCCAATCCAGCTAATGACTGAGATAAAGGAAACACGGTGAGAGTGAGCGAACCGGTGTTGACTTATCGTAGGGAGGAGACCTGAATTTTGATAGGGGATAGGTCGCTTGCGCTAGACAACTCTACTAAAAGTTATATTTCCTTCTCCTATATAAAAAGAAGCCGAAATCCAAATCGGCTTCTCGAGTATTTATTTATTTTCTTTATACCATCCATCAATTTTACTTAGGATTTTTTCTACTTCGGCTGTTTTCGATAAGCTAGGCAGATTGACGAGAAGTACCTGCTTTGGCGGCTTTACTCCCTCTCCCTTTTTTTGGAGAATAAAGATGCTTTTCGCAGCGTTTTTATTTTTGAATAAACTAAGGGGAAGCTGCAATAGGCCTTGAATAATTCCATACTTCTTTATGTATTCATGAAGCATTGGAGCTTGCTCACTCTCAAAAATCCCATTCGGTACAATAAAAAATAGGTAGCCGCCTGCTTTCACATGTCTCATGCTCTGCTCAATGAACAGATGATGTGCATATGTATGCCCTTTTTCTGCTTTCATTTCATAATCAGCTGCCCTTAGATCATTAGGGTAATAACCAACAGGCAAATCGCTGACAACTACATCTGCTTCTTCTATAAATAAAGGTTCCAGACTATCCTGATTAAAAAATTGGATTGGGTGCTGCTGTAAATTCGCATTTACATAGCTTAACTTAATTAGGATATCATCAATATCAAGTCCAATCGCCTCTACTGCCTTCGATTGCTGCTGATTAATAACAGTCGTTAATAAGTTACCCGTTCCAACTGCCGGATCGAGAAGTCGAAAAGACTGATCGTGTACAAATTTATCAACTAAATAACCAACCAGCATCCCGACGGCATCAGGAGTCATTTGATGATTATGCTGGACAATCTCTTTCATGCCCTTAAGGATAGCTAGCTGGAATGATTTTCGAATTTCTTCATTAGAGAAGCGATTTAAATGGATCGAGTCATAACTTTTTGTTAATCTTTTAATCGTCAATTCACTCAATTCATCTCTTTGCAGAATACTCCCCTGGAAAATATTCTCTCCTGTTTCAGCTAATGCCTCTAAATATGTACATGCTAACTCTTCTTGAATAATCATCGCTGTTTCATTAAAAACGGTAAATAATTCTTCTACCGGTACTACGCTCATTCCAAAATCCTCCCGTTCGTATTCTATTGTCCTATTTTAAAGTGGATTGATTGATATCTCAAGTTTAAGAAAAAACGCCCCGGATATTGACCCGGGGCTTACTTTATTACTTCGCTTGTTTTGCTGCTTCGATTGCTGCTTCATAGTTTGGATGATCTGTTGCTTCGCTCACATATTCTGCATATGTTACTGTATCGTTTGAATCAACAACAAAAACTGCACGTGCTAAAAGACGAAGCTCTTGAATAGCAACTCCATATGCTTCACCAAAAGATAAATCGCGATGATCTGAAACCGTTTGAACATTTTCAATTCCAGCTGCAGCACACCAGCGTTTCTGCGCAAATGGTAAATCCACACTTACAGTAAGGATTTTAACATTTCCTAATTTAGAAGCTTCTTCATTGAATCGACGAGTCTGCGCATCGCAAACGCCTGTATCAATGGAAGGAACAACACTAATTAATCGTACTTGCCCTTTTGAATCTGCTAAAGTTACTTCGGTTAAATCATTTGCAAGAACTTTAAAATCAGGAGCTTTCTTCCCAACCTTTACTTCATTACCTAATAACGTAACTGGGTTTCCTTTAAATGTAATTGATGCCACTACACTCATCCTCCTTAAACTCATATATGTACATTGTAAATATATCTTTTCAGCATCCTTTTTGCAAAGGTTAAGTTTAGAAAAGCATGAAAAAAGTTAACTTTCCATCCTCGGAAAGTTAACCCTTTGCATTAAATATCTAACTCATGCTTCGCCCCATCATAACCTTGTTTATTGCTCGCAGACTGATTACTGCCTTGATTATTGTTATTGCTATTTTTACTATTAAACATCTGCTGAATTTTATCTACCGCCTGAGGAGCTAGATCAAGAATTTTCTCATATAAATGCGTACTTTCATCCAAATGCACCATTTTTACTTCTTTCGAATTAACAATGAGGAATGCAATTGGAGTGATGGAAACACCGCCTCCGCTCCCTCCGCCAAATGGATGTCCGCCTGATTGCCCTTGCCCGCCGCTGCTTGATTGACTATCAAGTTTAAATTCGCTTCCTCCAGCAGCAAACCCAAAACCTACTTTTGAAACAGTTAGTATCACGCTGCCATCAGGTGTTTCAACAGGATCACCAATGATCGTGTTAACATCGATCATTTCCTTCAGATTTTCCATAGCAGTCGTCATTAGCCCTTGAATTGGATGGTCAGACATAACGAAAGCCTCCCCTTCTATACTGTTTTAGTTTTATCATTGGATAAGGCAGATAAAGGCTTTGTTTTAAAAGCAGCCCTTCCGCCTTTCCAATATTTAATTAATTTGATACCTGCTACCATAGCATGTCCGATTCGAAATTGAAAAATACATGTAATTATCGTTTGTGATACGGCAAATTGAAATTGCGGAGTGATTGTTATAGTAGGAGCAGCCTTTAATTTCATATAGTGACTAATAAGCCCAATTACACTCCCTTTTAACGCCCAAAAAGCACCTGTAAGCATACCTGTATAAGCTGCATCTCCAATCCCGACCATCGTATGCCACGAGAATTCCTTAATAGAAATTTTCTTTAAGAAACTTTTAACAATCCGATGGAGTGAAACAACATGTGTTAGAAGCTCTTTAGCATCTTGAATACTATTCAATAGGTCTGCGGCTGAATATTGTTTCGTATCTTTCTTCTCCGTACTCCCTAAAGGTCCAGCAGTTTTCTTTTCCTTTGTCACAATGGTTGGGGAATTATCATCAATTTTAATAAGGGGAATTTCCTTTTTATACTTGATTAATCCAAACCATGCTTTAAACTCAATTTTTAAATGGTCATTATCATTGTTGTGATAATAATAAAGGAGAATTTTTACTTTCGTTAGAATGACACTAATAATTAATAGAATAAGAACGCTTAAGGTGATGAGCAGCCATTTCAATTACTTCACAACCTTTCAGCCTAATAGTATTTCCGATTACACAAAAAATAAACCTGCCTGCCGGCAGGTTTATTGCTATTTTTCATGAACAACCGTTGTATCTGAAAACAAATCATGTAATCCTTGCTTTTTTGGCAAAAATGCAACGATTATATAACCAACAACAAGCGTGGCGGATATAAATCGTCCAATCCATTCTCTAAATAGAATGGTGCGCCATGACAAGTGATTCCCCTCCAAATCAACAACCTTAATACCAAATACCATCTTCCCTAATGTTTGATTAAAGAATCGTGTCATTAACACAAAATACGCATAGAAGATAATGGCTGTCACAATCGAGATTGGTGCAAAGATGCTAAACTCATTTAATGAAATATCAAGCAGTCTGAATACTGGATTGACAATCAATCGCTCAATACTGCCGATGACAATTAAATCAAGTAAATACGCCCAAAAGCGCATCCAGAATCCAGCAAATCTAACAGGAATATGATTGCCGATTAAATGGCCATTTTCTCTAGAAAGCTGTGGTTTAGAAGAGGTGTCTTTAATCAAAACCGGATCTTCCATTTCAATAGTTTGATCATTGATTATCATCTCACTATTTCTTAGATCCTTTTCATTCGTTTCATTTGAAGTCATCTTTACACCTCCTATTCCGCATATAGATACATCAGTCTTGGAGAATTAGGCTGTGATAGCATCTTCATCAAGCCTGCCATTTCGATATCTTGCCCCATTATTTTTTGCGCTCCCATACTAAATAAAGAGCCGAAGCCAAGGTTGTCCGTATATTTAACTACCTTTGCTCCTTTTAATTTATGATCTTTCTTTAAGACATCAATCACATCTTCTACATATCCAAACCCGTCAATTAAATTTAGTTCTAGTGCTTGTCGGCCATCATATATTCTTCCATCAGCAATTTCTTTCACTTTTGCTGCTGGAATATTACGGCCTTCAGAAATGACCTTCACAAATCCTTCATAGGAATTATTAATCATCGATTGAAGAATTTGTTTCTCCTCCTCTGTCATTTCTCTTGATGGACTCATAATGTCTTTGTAAGGACCGCTTTTGATTGTAACGAAATCAACCCCATATTTTTCAGCAAGACCAGCATAATTGACTCCTTGCATAATGACACCGAGGGATCCGGTTAACGTTTCCGGGCTTGCAAAGATTTTATCTGCTGGCGCAGAAATATAATAGCCGCCAGATGCAGCCATAGAGCCCATTGAAATATAAATTGGCTTTTTTGTTTCTGCTTGAATTTCTTTTATTTTGTCATGAATTTGTGCGCTTTCAACAACTCCGCCTCCTGGAGTGTTCACTTGAATAATGACAGCCTTTACTGTGTCATCTTCTTTTACTTGCTCTAGCCTGTCCATAAATCCTTTATGGTTATAGCCGCCAGATGCAAAAAGAGATGTCGCTTCACCTGTGTCCTGGATCGTTCCATTCACGTCGAGCACAGCAATCTTTTTCAATTCACTGCCCTCTTCCACTACTTCTTCCATAAATGCGGCATCACTGCCAGCAAATAATTCAGTTATAGAACCTTCTACATCACTATACATAATTCCTGTTGCAATATTTGTAATTACTGAGAATACAAATATTGCTGCTGCGATGGCTAATGCAGCCCATCGTTTTCCATTCATCTAATCATCCTCCTTATTGTCCAATAGTCTTTACGTGATTCACTTTTAAAATGTTTCAAAAACGTGTAAACTGATTTCGACAACCATTATCATACCAAAAAATTAATAATATGGGTAAAACTTACGTGCAATACCCATCGTCTGGAGGAATCGCTATGTCCGTTCGTCGAAATTTATTTTTTTATCATAAGAAGGATGCGGAGATGCTGGAAAAGGTGAAACCCCTTTATGAGCTTGCTACTAGATATGATTTCAATATTATTTCTGATTTTAAAAAGGCTAACATTATTGTCAGTATTGGCGGGGATGGTGCATTTTTGCAGGCAGTAAGGAAAACGGGGTTTCGGGATGATTGTTTATATGCAGGAATTTCTACAACTGGAAGCCTTAGTCTATACTGTGACTTCCATTTAGATGACCAGCCAAAAATGATCGAAGCAATGACAAAGGAGCAAATTGAAGTTCGCCGCTACCCGACCATCGAAATCACTGTAGACGATCAAACATCCTTTCATTGCTTAAATGAATTTAGCATCCGATCTGCGATTATTAAAACCTTTTTATTAGATGTGTATATTGACGACCTTCATTTCGAAACATTCCGAGGAGACGGCATGGTTGTAGCTACTCCAACAGGAAGCACTGCATACAATAAATCATTAAGGGGATCTGTGGTTGATCCGCTGCTTCCTTGTCTGCAAGTAAGTGAAATGGCTTCGTTAAATAATAACCGCTATCGAACACTTGGATCCTCCTTTATTCTAAGCGGGGAGCGAAAGCTTACATTGGAAGTTGTACAGGACGGAAATGACCATCCATCCATGGGGATGGATAATGAGGCATTAAGCATTCAACATGTGAAGAAAATAGATATAAAACTTAGTGACAAGAAAATTAAAACTGTAAAGCTGAAGGATAACTCATTCTGGGAGAAAGTGAAGAGGACGTTTTTATAAGAAAAGCACAAGCATCTTGAAATCCCCCTAATGAAGGGCCGTACTCCTGTTTTCTAATTGAGTTAGGGCCTTCATACCTTTGATGAACGACTTTCCTCTCGTTAACTAGTCACTCTTTGTCCTTCATAATACGAAAGAGCAGAAGAATCCGTTTGAATTTTTCTGCTCTTTACACTTCTATATTCATGCTAAACTCTAAGTATTTACATTGTTACCTTCTTACTGTTCTATATGTGTTAACAAAAGATGAGTTAATAGTTTCGGTAGCTGTTCGAATGCAAATGGCATATGGAGCCGCTCTGTTTTTTTATGGGCATCTCTGCCTATAGGACCAACGTTAATGACAGGGGCAGTTAACTTTGACATGTCCTGAAACGGAATAGAGTATAGCACCCGGCCTCCAGGCAAATTCGTATCAAACCGGTGCATATCCGCAAGTTCTCCTTGAAGGCCAGCATAGCTCAAATCACATATTCCATTGAAATAATCAACCGGCATTAATTCAAACCCAAGCTTCTCAGTTGAATAATGAACGATCGAGTCAGAAAGCTCTTGTATGATCGGATGATCAGCAGTATTAATGGCTGGATAGTAGGGAGGGGCATAGAACAAAATAATCATTGGGCCAAGCTCTTGGCAAAGCATCGCTAATTGATCAACAACTTGAATGGATTGTTCCCTGCTATCGCCTATTGTTTGTGTGACTATGGACTGCTCTAGAACTGAAATAAACTCATTCCCTAATTTCTTACAAGCATATTCTTTTAATTCTTCAAATAATAATACACGAATACTTGGAGGCTGACTTAAATCAACCTGAAAGGTGCGATATTTTTCCTTCATAAAATGTTCCATCTTATTTGCTGCTGCTTCAGCAATGTCTTTCATCTCTTCCATGACATCTGCAGCATTTCTTTTCATTAATAAAAGATTATAAAGACTAACAGACCGATGAGGGATTTGCGTTGTATAGTCCTTTTTTAAATCCCGCTGCCATAACAATGTCGGCGGAGGGCTCATTTGACCATTTACAGTTTCACATAGTCTTTCATTCCATTCAATCTCTTGTGTGAGCACGGATGTCATCCAAGCAGCATTCAAACCTGAAAGAGGTTCCCCTACATGGGTCTCCTTTCCAAAGCATAGCGCCGCAGGCATGATTTTCCCAATAGTTCCGGTGTAAAAATAATGATTTTTATCGTTCGGTTCTAACGCAAACATTGGCTCAGAGTTTAAAAAGAGCGAGTAGTTTAGCTTATGCTCCTCTGCAAGCTCCAACAGTTTCGGAACGGCTTCCCTCATCCCAACAGAATTGACCTCTTCATCAGGAACCGTTAGTAATAATAAATTAAGCTTCCATTGCTCCATTGAAGCTCTTTCCAGCAAGGAAATATGCTGAACAAGTCCACATTTCATATCCATTGTTCCTCGTCCAAAAAGCCACTCCCTACTTTCCAAATCTTCTCTCGCGTCCTCTGGCAGTTCATCTGCCCGATTAAAAAGTGCCTCCGTCAGCTCAACAGGCTGAAAAGCAAGATGGTTCAAATCCCCATAATCTTCAACATTGACAACATCAAAATGGCTTATCATAACAACTGTTTTAACTGCTTCTTCATGTTTATATAATGCAGTTAAAAAGGATCTCCCATCCATCATTAAATGGTTCTTGATATAGGAAGGATGAGTCGAGAAATAAGGGACTTGCTTTAAATGATGCTCGACTCTTAATGGGAATTGTATTTCTGCCTCTGATAAAGAAATACTGCCAATCGAAACGAGATCATTTAATAAATTGAGTAATTGCTCAGCTGACTGCATCTTCATTTTTTCCATCACTTTAATGACTCCTTCTTGTTCGCTTTCGTTAAGAGAATTTACTGTTTATATTCCAACACTTTTCCCTTTCCTCCACTTTGCTTCAAGCTGGGTAAATAACTTTGTTTTTGTAAGAGAATAGATCGAAATAGCTGTCCAGATAAATAAAAACGAGATTAAGTGAATGTTAGAGAAATGTTCATGATAAATAAAGACCCCTAGAATTAATGTCAAGGTTGGCGCAATAAATTGTAAAAATCCAAGCGTTGACATAGGAATCTTCTGTGCTCCTTTTGCAAAATAAAGAAGGGGTACTGCTGTTGCTGCCCCAGCACCTATCAATAATAAATCAGTACCAGTTGATACAGCTAAAAATGAATGGGAACCATTCACAAATAGAATAATCATGTAAATAAACGCAAATGGTGCAACAACAAGTGTTTCTAATGTTAAACCAATTGCAGAATCTACTGTTACCATTTTTTTCACTAAACCGTATAATCCAAATGTTAATGCAAGAAAAAGGGATATCCAAGGGAACTGTCCATACGAAATTGTTAATATTAGCACACCGACTAAAGCCATACCAAATGATGTATACTGTGCCAATGACAGCTTTTCTCTAAAAACAATCATCCCAAGGATCACACTGACTAACGGGTTAATATAATAACCGAGACTTGCTTCAATTAAATGACCAGAGTTAACCGCCCATATGTAGATAAACCAATTGCAGCTAACAAAAAGTGAGGCAATAACAAGCGCTGCTAATTGTTTTTTATTGGAGCGAAAATGAATAAGCGTTTGGGTAAACGCCCCCCATTTCTTAGTAAAGAGCAGGACCGCTACCATAAAGAAAAAGGACCAAAAAATTCGATTAGCCAAAATTTCATCTGCACTCACATGTTGTACAAGCTTCCAATAAATCGGCAATAATCCCCATAAAAAGTACGAAAAGCCTGCATAAATAATCCCCATTTGTCCTTCATTGTTTTTCATCTTCACTAGCCTCAATTCTTTCTATTATCGAAATATTTATATTATAGGCTGAATTGTAAGATGCTGACAATGTTTATTTTTTCTAATAAAATTACTGAATAGGAGATTCGCTCGTATTCGTTTTTGAATCGAAAACAATCTGTCCGCCGATTACCGTTTGAGCAACCGCTATGTCAGCAATTTCATCTGGAGTCACTTTAAAGATATCTTCTTCTAAAATAGTGAAATCGGCTAAAAAGCCTTCCTTTATTACACCTCGATCATTTTCATGACTGGCAGCGTAAGCACTGCCTTTTGTAAATAAGCAAACTGCTTCATAAATTGTTAAAGCTTCACTTTGATAATAAACTTTTTTCTCAGGATCATTGATATTCGTCCTTGTTACTGCAGCATGAATGCCTAAGAACGGGTTTAATGGTTCGATCGGGGCATCTGATCCTCCCGCACAAGGTGGCCCTTCATTAAGCAATGTTTTCCAAGCATAACAATAATTCATATGCTCCTCTCCAATACGATCGATAACCCATGGAAAATCTGAAGCAAGAAATCTTGGCTGAATGTCAAGAATAAGGGGTAAGTTCTTCGATCGGTCAATTAGTTCTTTCCTCAGAATCTGAGCATGGATGAGCCGGTCTCTTCCTTCCCCGGTTATAGGATACTTTTCGATTGCGTTCAGTGCCATTTCGAACGCCAAGTCTCCAATGGCATGGATGGCAACTGGCAGCTTGAATTCCCTTGCCTTTTTTATAAGGTCATCCAATTGCTGCTGTGATAAAATGGCTATTCCTGATGTAGACGGATCATCTGCATAGGGGTGACTTAGCAATGCCGTTCTACCACCTAATGCTCCATCAGCAAAAATTTTCATTGCTCCGAATTCAATCCAGTCATCGCCGCTTAAAAAGTGCTGCCCCGCATTTTTCATTTCATCAACAACCTCATGATGGACAAGAAGATGTGCACGGAATAGCTTGCCCTCTTCCTCAATCACTTGCTTGAAAGCACGGAAAGTCTTTTCATAGCCTCCATAGTAATTTAAGTCTTCCGTATGTGCACCTATGAATCCAAGTTTATAGGCATCTTTTATTGCTGCACGAAGAGCTTTTTTTAAATAGGCTTCAGATACCTCAGGAAGTACATCAAATACCAATTCCTGCGCCTGATCCTTTAACAATCCATTTGGCTTGCCTAACTCATCCTTTTCAATGACACCACCAGGAGGATTTTCTGTATTTTCGTTAATGGAAGCAGCCTTTAAAGCAAGTGAATTAACAACAAGAGCATGGCGGCAAACCCGTTTTAATATAACAGGATGATCAGGCACCAGGCCATCTAACTCCGCTGCAACAATAGGATCGGATTTCTTCCATAAGTTTTCATTCCAGCCTTCGCCTATTAGCCATTCACCCTCTTCAAGAGATTCTGCATATTGCTGCACTGCTTGAAAAACCGATTCCTTCGAAAGACAGTTAGACAAATCCAAGCGAATTAACCTTTCTCCATGCCCAATTAAATGCATATGACTATCAGTAAATCCCGGAAGCATTGTTCGCCCTTGTAAATCCATCCTGCTCACAATTTCATTTCCATACTTTTCCTCAAGGGATTGAATCGATCCAATCTCTACAATTTTGTCTGCACACGTAAAGACGGCTTCTACTTGATGATTTGCTTCTTGCAGTGTATAAATATTTCCCCCATACCATAAAGTTCCCAAAGAAAATTCCTCCCTCAATTCTTCATTTTTATCATATCAAAAATGCAGGCGATTACACGCCTGCATCCATATGCCTCTTTTATTTTTGCGCAGCTGTTTCCATTTCCTTTTTCCTAAGCTCTACCCGACGAATTTTCCCTGAAGTAGTCTTTGGCAGCTCAGCTAAAAATTCAATTTTGCGTGGATATTTATATGGGGCAGTAAGCTCCTTGACATGATCCTGAAGATTCTTTATCAAATCAGGATCCTTTTCATCCACGCCTTCACGCAATACTACAAAAGCTTTAACAATGTAGCCGCGCACTTCGTCTGGACTTGCAACAACTGCACATTCCTTAACTGAAGGATGCTTAACAAGGGCATCTTCCACTTCAAACGGGCCAATCGTATAGCCTGAACTGATGATAATATCATCACCCCTCCCTTCAAACCAGAAGTAGCCCTCCTCATCCATTTTCGCTTTGTCTCCTGTTACATAATAATCCCCACGGAATTGCATCGCCGTTCTTTCCGGATCTTTGTAGTAGTTTTTAAATAAAGCTGGTGTTTCGATATGTACAGCGATATCACCTACAACATTAACGCTACACGGTTTTCCATCTTCGTTAATAATTTCCACACGATTACCAGGGGTTGGTTTCCCCATTGAACCAGACTTCAGTGCCATTCCTTTTGTCACACCAACAAGCAAAGTATTTTCCGTTTGTCCATAGCCATCGCGAACATCTACATTAAAGTTTTTCTTAAAAATATCGATAACCTCACGATTCAACGGTTCACCCGCTGATACAGCACTGCGAAGATTAGGAAGATTGTATTCATGGAGATTGTCCGCTTTAGCCATTATGCGGTACTCTGTCGGTGTACAGCATAGAACATTTACATTGTAATCTCCTAAAAGCTGTAAATATTTTTCCGGCTCGAATTTGCCATTATACACGAATCCAGTTGCTCCCGAACCAAGAACAGATAGGAATGGACTCCATATCCACTTTTGCCATCCTGGCCCTGCCGTTGCCCAAACGGTATCACCCTCTTCAATACATAACCAGTTTGGCGCGGCTGTACGAAGATGTGCAAAAGCCCAACCATGAGTATGCACGACTCCTTTTGGGTTTCCTGTTGTACCTGACGTATAAGAAAGAAACGCCATGTCCTCTTGGTTCGTATCTGCAATTGAAAATTCATTAGACGCATGATCCATCTCACTATTTAAATCGATCCAATTCTCTGATTGGCCGCCGATAACGAATTTCGGCAAAGATTCAGCCTCTTCTATTTGTGAAAATTGGTTTACATAAGGATAATAACTGACAATCCCCTTTACATCTCCATGTGTAATTCGATACTGAAGATCTTTTGAGCGGAGCATTTCTGAGCTTGGAATAACAACTAATCCTGCCTTAAGAGCAGCAATATATGCCTGATAAGCTTCAATTAATCGCGGAACGATAACAAGAACGACATCCCCTTTTTCTAAACCATATTTCGCAAAAACATTGCTAATTTTATTTGCATTTTTTAATAAATCACTATATGTAACTTCTTTTTTCTCACCCTGTTCATCTTCCCATCTGATTGCCAACCTGCTAGTATCTTCTGCAAACCGCTCCATTTCAGCAACTAGATTATACTTTTCCGGTGCCAATAGATCTTCTCGTTTCATCATATCTCCCCCTAAAAGTAAGTCGAACGAATGTCTATACAAAGATGGTTATCATTAAAAATTATTATACTAAATTATCCAAAAATTTTAAATTATATATTTTCGCATAATACAAATAAGGAGCAGGAAGTGAATCCTGCTCCTTGTAGCCATATTATTTATTTTTTAAATTATCGTCCAAAACCAGCCATTTGTTGTTGAGCAGTTTGAACTAAACGCTTCGTAATTTCTCCACCAACTGAACCGTTAGCACGAGAAGTAGTATCTGCACCTAAGTTCACGCCGAACTCAGAAGCAATTTCGTATTTCATTTGGTCTAGAGCTTGTTGTACCCCAGGAACTAAAAGTTGATTTGAGTTGCTGTTGTTGTTTGCCATGTGATGTTCACCTCCTTGTGAGTATAGAATGTGTAAAATCACATGGCCATATTCAAATATTTACTGGTAATTAATGCTTGGAAAACCAGAGCGAGCCAGCGGAAACTTTATTAAAATAAATCTCCAAACCCGTCTTGCTCAGCTGCTTTTGGAGCAATTGCTATTGTTTCTGTATTTTCAACTGCTTTGCTAATGAGCGGTTCGAACTCAATATAACTTTCAAAGTATTGAACCTTTTCTTTTTTTGGTTTTGTTTTTGGTGATGCTGGAACAAATACCGTACAGCAATCCTCATAAGGCCGATTAGAAATCTCAAATGTATCAATGGCTCTTGAAATATCAATGATTTCAGATTTATCCATTGTAATTAACGGTCTTAAAATAGGCGTATTTGTGACATCATTAATTGCATACATACTTTCAAGTGTTTGGCTGGCAACTTGTCCTAGACTTTCACCAGTAATAATTGCCAATCCATCATTTTTTCTTCTAATCTCATCTGTAATACGGAGCATTAACCGTCTTGTCGTCGTCATCGAGTAATTCTCAGGGACCTGCTTCGCGATAAGCTGTTGAATTTCAGTAAAAGGAACAATATGAAGTTTAACTGCACCACTTATATTTGCCAGTTTTTCTGTTAAGTCGATCACTTTCTGTTTGGAGCGTTCACTTGTAAAAGGCGGGCTATAGAAATGGACAGCTTCAATCTCAACCCCTCTTTTCATTGATAAAAATCCTGCAACTGGACTATCAATCCCACCTGATAACATAAGCATCCCTTTACCGCTTGAGCCTACTGGAAGACCGCCAGCCCCAGGAATATTTTCACATGAAAAGTAAACAGCTTTTTCTCTAATTTCAATTTGAAGATTGATATCTGGCTTTTTCACATCTACCTTTAGTTCAGGGATATTTTTCAACAAATGAGCACCAAATATTTGATTGATTTCATTCGTATCTAAATAATAGGTTTTATCTGATCTTTTTGTCGTAATTTTGAATGTTTCTCCAGCCTGATGGATCTTTTTAAACAAATCAAGAGCAGCATTTTTCATATTTTCAAGCTCTTTATCCGTTTTTATTGCTGGACTAAAGGACTGAATACCAAAGACATTCTTCAGCAGCTCAATAATTTCAAGGCCGTTTTCTCCATTTAAAAGAATAAACATTCGCTCTCTGTCCGCTTCAATGTTAATCTTTTCAAAGTTTCGTAAAACTCGTTTAATATTCCGTTTTAATTTATGGATAAATACTTTTCGATTTTTTCCTTTTGTCGATAGTTCTCCATAACGAATAAGAATGCGATCATAATTCATATTAATTCATAACCTTTCTTAGCCTATTTATAGCTTCATTTACCGTTTCAATAAACTGGATTGCTTCTTCCATTGTATTCTCATAGGATAGACTCACCCGAATGGAGCTAAGCGCTTCCTCTTCTGGAACTCCCATTGCAAGAAGTGTACTGCTTGCCTTTTTTATCTTAGAAGAGCATGCACTCGTCGTTGAGACATAAATTCCCTTTTCCTCAAGTGCATGAACGAACACTTCCGCTTTAAAGCCATGAATAGAGAAATTTATGATATGTGGTGCACAATGGAGAACTGGCGTATGAATCTTTATCCCATCTATTTTTTCCAATTCTAACCGAATAAAATCCCTTATTTTCTTCATCTCAGCTACACTGTTTTCCTGATTTAGCAATGTTAATCTTAACGCTTTTGCCATTGCAACGATCCCGGCGACATTTTCGGTCCCGCTTCTTTGCTGCCACTCTTGTCCTCCGCCAGAAAATAATGGAGAAATCTTTACTCCTTGACGAACAAAAAGTGCACCAGTCCCCTTTAATCCATGAAATTTATGGCCGGAAAACGTACATAAATCGATTTGGCAATCATGGAATTGAAGAGGCACTTTTCCAATTCCTTGAACATAATCCACATGAAAAATGATTTTTGAATACTGCTTGATTAGCTGACCAATCTCTTTGATTGGCTGGATAGACCCTGTTTCATTATTCACATGCATAACAGATACTAAAATGGTTTCTTGTGAAATAGCCTTTTCAATATCAGTTACACTTACTGTCCCATTGCTGTCTACTGGAATATAAGTAATTCGAAATCCAAGTGCTTTTAGCTGTTCCATTGATTCTTTCACTGAAGGATGTTCGATTTCTGTCGTTATTATATGACGGCCCCTCCCTCTATACATGAGGGCTGTACCTTTAATAGCAATATTGTTACTCTCAGTTCCCCCAGAAGTGAAGAGGATTTCTTTTGCTTGCGCCTTTAAAAGCTTAGCGATTTGTTCTCTTGCCTGCGAAAGGAGCTTTTCTGCATCCCCTCCAAGACCATGTAAGGAGGAGGGATTACCAAAATATTCTGTGGATACTTTGTTAAATGACTCCAATACTTCTCGATATGGTTTGGTTGTTGCACTATTATCCAAGTAGATCATTGTCTTCTCCTTCCATACAAAACGTATTGCCAACTTTAAATCATACCATAAATGTTGCAGTAGTTAAATAAGTAAATTCCACAAATACTAGATAATTGAATTGAGAAATGTTATTTTTATTATTTAATTTTATTCATGCGCATCATTTATTAGGAAAATCACATCAAATAAAAATTCAATAAAACTCTTTATATTCGGGAATAATTATACTAGAATAAGCAAGGAAAATTGCCTAGATATTATTATCTCAATATATTTAAAATTAAGACTTTTATAATATTCGACAATTTTTTTAACAACTATGTTACTATGTAAAATGTTCAAAATATTTAGGGTACTGATTCAGGGGGATGAAGTATGAATACAAATTTATCAGCAAAGCAAATCATGGCCGTTGGGCTCATGTTATTTGCACTATTTTTCGGAGCAGGAAACATGATTTTCCCTCCATTTCTAGGACAAGATGCAGGTACACATGTGTGGACTGCAATTATTGGATTTTTAATCACTGGTGTTGGGCTGCCGCTTTTGGCCATCATCGCGATTGCAAGAGTTGGTGATGTACAAACAATGGCAAGCCGCGTTCATCCAGTATATGGAGTGATCTTTACAGTTGTCATGTATTTAGTTATTGGACCGCTGTTTGCTATTCCACGTACCGGAACCGTTTCATATGAAATTGGAGTAATTCCGTTTTTATCTGAAAACGCTGTCAATAGTCCATTGCCGCTCGCGATATTTTCTGTTGTCTTCTTTGCCATCACAGCATGGCTTGCAATGAATCCAACAAAATTAGTAGATACGATTGGAAAAATATTAACACCAGCGCTATTAATTATTTTAGCAGTAATTGTTATTAAGGCACTTATTACACCACTAGGTGATCCACAAGCTCCAACAGGTCCTTATGTTGATGGTCCTTTCTTTAAAGGATTTGTTGAAGGCTATTTAACGATGGATACGATTGCTGCACTAGTTTTCGGTATTATTGTAATTAGTTCTATTCAGGGATTAGGGGTTTCAAATAAGAAGTCAATTACAAAGATTTGTGTTCAAGCTGGTTTAATTGCCGCAGCTGGCCTTGCTCTTGTTTATATATCACTAGCTTATATTGGTTCAACTGCACCAGATGCTATAGGAATTCAAGAAAATGGCGGAGCACTGCTTTCAAAAGCGGCTGACCATTTATTCGGATCATTCGGTTCCATTATTCTTGCACTAGCTATTGTATTTGCTTGTTTAACAACGTCAATCGGTCTCGTTTCAGCTTGTGCAACTTATTTTAATAAGCTTATGCCGCGATTTTCTTATAAAACCATCGTTTTAATTTTCTCAATCTTTAGTATGATTATTGCTAATATCGGCTTAACACAGCTTATTGCTTTTTCTGTTCCAGTATTGGTTATTATTTATCCATTAGCGATAGTATTAATCGTTTTATCATTTTTCCATAATTTCTTTAAAGGTTCTTCATTAGTTTATATTGTTGCTTTAATTCCAACCGGCATTATTAGCCTTATTGACGGTTTAAAAACTGCAGGATTAAATGTTACTGCTCTAACAGATGCACTAAGCTTCCTTCCGCTATTTGATCAAGGAATCGGCTGGATTGTACCGGCTATTGCTGGAGCTTTAGTTGGCTATGTTATCGCATTAGCTACTGGTGAATCAAAAAAGACAGTACAATCTAACTGATTTAATCACTCACAAAATTACAGGGGCAATTCATAAAATTGCTCCTGTTTCAAAAAAAAGGAAGTTATTTTTTTTATAATTACAATTTACAGAATCTTCACCTTAATATATAATCATAATAATTTTAGTATTCTTAAATAATTTTTTAAAATAAATTGTCACAAAATTTTGTCATTATTTACTTGGAGGAAAAAAGAATGGATGTAAATTTATTTAGCGAATTATTTCCTTAATATAATTAAGAATAATTCTTTCATTATTTCAATCTAAATTTTCATAAAATTTTGTAAATGCAGCAGGAGGAATAATAATGAATACAAATTTATCAGGAAAACAAATTTTAGCAATTGGACTTATGTTATTCGCAATGTTTTTCGGTGCCGGGAATATGATTTTCCCTCCATTTCTGGGACAGGATGCCGGAACGAGTGTCTGGACTGCCATCTTTGGATTCTTAATCACTGGTGTTGGCTTGCCATTGCTGGGAGTAATCGCAATTGCCAAGGTTGGTGATTTAGAAACATTAGCAAATAGAGTTCACCCTGTTTACGCTGTTATATTTACAGTTGTTTTATTTCTAGTAATCGGACCGCTTTTCGCTATCCCGCGTACTGGAACAGTTGCTTTTGAAATCGGTGTATTGCCATTTTTATCTGAAGGATCAACACCAAACGGATTAGGACTTTTAATATTTTCTGTTATATATTTTGCTATCTGTGCTTGGCTGTCTATGAATCCTACAAAACTTGTTGATACAATTGGTAAGCTATTGACACCCGCATTATTAACAGTTCTTGCTTTATTCGTTATAAAAAGCTTTATTACGCCACTGGGAGAACCGAAAGCACCAGTTGGTCCTTATGCGGAAGGTCCATTTTTCAAGGGGTTTATTGAAGGGTATTTAACAATGGATGCCATCGCTTCTCTTGTATTCGGCGGAATGGTTATTGCTTCAATTAAAGGATTAGGCGTAACAAGCAAAAAATCAATATCAAAACTTTGTATAAAAGCTGCATTAATTGCAGTAGTAGGTCTTGGACTTGTTTATTTATCTTTAGCTTATATCGGTTCTACAAGCCCTGATGCTATTGGTATCCATGAAAATGGAGGATCACTTCTTTCAGCTGCAGCTAACCACTTGTTCGGATCATTTGGAGCTGTTGTGCTTGGTTTAGCTATTCTATTTGCTTGTTTAACAACTGCGATCGGTTTAATTTCATCATGTGCACAATATTTTAATAAGCTAATGCCTAAGATTTCTTATAAAACGTTCGTTCTTGTTTTCTCCCTATTTAGTGCAGTTATTGCGAATGTAGGATTAACACAGCTAATCAGTTTCTCTGTACCAGTATTAGTGTTTATCTATCCTTTAGCTATCGTTCTAATCTTACTGTCATTTGTCCATAATTTATTTAATGGCTACTCATTAGTTTATATTTGTGCATTAATTCCAACAGGTCTAGTAGGTCTTGTAGATGGTTTAAATGCTGCTGGATTGAATATCTCTGCTGCTACAGATGTACTAAGTGTCCTTCCATTCTTTAGCCAAGGCATCGGCTGGTTAGTTCCAGCAATCGTTGGTGCAATCGTCGGCTATTGTATCGCTCTTGCAGCTGGAGAATCAAAGAAAACTGTTCCAACAAGTAACTAAGTGAAAATGAAATGAAAAGAATTGGTTTTGGCCAATTCCTTTTTTAAATAGAGTAAAATATACAAAAAAGAGTCCGCCTAAACTAAATTGGCGGACTCTTTGCTTACTGTTCACTTGTTAATTCTTCTATTCTTTTTATTGCACCTGGATCAATTTCTTCTATAGTAGTTGCCGCTTGCTCCAATGCTGTTCTGTAATCATATCCTCTAAATAAGCTTTCCGCTTCAAGTAATCCTTTTTCAACAGACGGGTATCTGCTTCGATATCTATTCCCATATTGAATGACCTTTTCCACAAGAACGATCGTTTCAATCATTTCATCTGTTGTGTTAACTACTTTTTCTACTGTTAACACAGCTACTTCTAAATACTGCTGGATTGTTTGAATATTTAGCGGCTGCTCCTCGAGCTTGGCGATTACATTTTCAATACTTTCTTTTGCGTCCTGCATTAAATATTTATAATCCTGCGGCAAGCCTGGGACATTGCTTTTTGAAACACGTCTAACCGTTTCAGCCATTTTCTTTCTGAGTTCCTTTACCTTTTCTCGGGCACTCATTTCATCTTTTCTGAGCATCTGCAGCTTTTCAGCAAATGAAGCATGTTCATCCTCCACTTCTTCAAGCTGACTTCTAATTTCGTCAAGTTCTGCTTTTAGGATAGAGTGTGCAGTCGTTTGACTGACAATTTTATGTTCAAGCACTTCGAACCTTTTAACAAGCTGTGTTAATCTTTTTTCGAGCTGTGTCTGAACTTCTATATCCTTATCTGATACATGATAGCTTTGACGAACGATTTCAAGCTCATTCTTCAATTGTTTATTAATTTCCCTGTTTGTAAACAGCATATTTCTAGTTACTTCATCTTGTTTGTCAATAAAATGCCTTGAATGTACTTCCTCTTCAAGAAGATCGTATAATAAATCAATACTATCTTTCACGTCACTGATTCCTTTTTGAACATCCGTAATTTCTGTCTGTTCAATCAATATCGCATAGCCCTTGATGGATTCTTCTAACCTCTCTGTTTCTTTCTCTAACTGAATATGATCAAGAATAAATCCTTGCTCTAGCATATCTTTATACCCATCTTTTAATTCTTTTAGTTGTGCAGGAATTTTCGAGAAGCATTCAACCATAAAACTCGGGATGACTTCCATTTTCTCTTTCACATGATCTAATTCTGCCTGTATGGTTAAAACAATCTCTCTTGCTTCTAAATAGTTTCCGCTCTCTGTTTTCTCATTAAAATCTTGAAACTTCGCAAATGACTCATCTAATTGCTTTTCAAGTATATCTGCTGCTTTTCCATATGTATGACGGTGGGCAAGCAGTGTTTTTTTATTCTCACGGTAGATGTCTTTTAGTTCTTCAATTTCCGTTCTGTTTTTCTCCTCACTGCCTACGAGATCATTTAGTTCATTTAATAATTTCTTTATGTTCTCTTCAATTTCTGTTAAGTACTTATCAATTTCTCCCTGTACTTGCTTTGCTTTATTAAAACGATATTTATCGATAAATTCCTCGGCATCAAATAAATACTCTTCAACATTTGGCAATTGTGCTGTAACAATATCATCCCATTCTGTTCGCCAGCGCTCAAATAACTCCTCTGTTTGGCCTGTCATATTCAATTGCTTTACCTTTGACATTTCTTCGAGAACAGGGCGATTCACAATATCCATCTTCCATGCTTCAAGCCGATCAATTTCTTTAAAGTATTTTTTCTTTAATATAAATCCTGTTAAAAATAAGCCGATAAGAATGACGATAACGCCAATAATCCATTCCACTTTTTAAAGCCCCCTGTTCTGTTCCGAGCCAATATATGATGATCTATGTAAATATTTATTATCATGTTCAGTTCAATGTTTTTATGATACCATGTAAACGACATTTTTTGACTATTTATTTCATTTTTTTATCTAAATTATTGTGAAAAAGCATATTCACTTAAACATTTTATCTTTTTATTGTACAAATTTTCAAATATTTCACTTCGTTTTTATCAACTTATTTAAGGCAGGTGGAAAGATATATGATAAAAGATGGCCATATCCATACCCCATTTTGTCCACATGGCACGAAGGATACATTAGAAGCATATGTCGAAAAGGCTCTTTCATTAGGTTTTCAAGAAATTTCTTTTACTGAGCACGCCCCATTGCCACCAGGATTTATTGATCCTACCCCTGAACAAGACAGTTCAATGGACATTGAACAATTGGAAAGCTATTTTGACAAGATTAACAAGGTTAAGTCTCTTTACAGTGGAAAAATAAAAATTAATACGGGGCTGGAGGTTGATTTTATCGAAGGCTTTGAACAGGAGACTACACAACTGCTTGATCAATACGGCAAATATTTAGATGATGCGATCCTCTCTGTTCATTTTTTAAAATTTGGAAGCCAGTATGCTTGCCTTGATTATTCACCGGAAGCTTTCGGCCAAATGGTTGAAGTATACGGAGCTACTGAGAACGTATATCGCGCTTATTTCAAAACCTTGCTCCAATCTATTAATTGTAATTTAGGTCCATATAAACCAAAGCGTATTGGACATATGACATTAGTGAAAAAATTCCAAAAAAAGTATCCTGTAAAAAAGGCTTTTACAAATGAAATAATGGAAATATTAAAGGCTATCAAGATTAAAGGCTATGAAATTGACTATAACGGAGCTGGATTTTCCAAGCCCCTCTGTAAAGAGGCATATCCCCCTGACTGGGTAGCTGAAGAAGCGATAAACCTGAAAATCCCCCTCGTTTACGGTTCTGATGCACATCAAATGAAGGAACTGGGACAAGGCCTTAGTATGATGCCATTGTGGAAGGGGAACCAATAGCGGATTCCTTTTCCACATTTAATTCACTGCTAAATAGGCTCTGTCGTATTCGCTTTGACATAGTACACCATCAATCCATTTATAAACCTCTATTAAATACTTCTCAGCAAAATACCGCTCATTCGGACGAACATGAAGCACTTCATTCATATAATGTGTATTTAAAAACGGCATGTTCAAAAGACCTTTAAGCTGTAAAGTAATGTAATCAGGCATTGAATGGCGAAACTCCTTTGCTTTCATTCCTCGCTCAATTACTTTATTAATATAAAATCTTTCCTTCATTAAATAAGTAGACATAATCTCACGTACAATTTGCGTATCCAATGATATTTCCCGCAAAATTAATCTCGTTAAATGAATATTTTCAAACTGATATATCATGATGTTCTCCACTATTTTTTTTAAAGAAAGGGCTGCTCCTTGTTCAAGGAATCCATATCCGTTTTCTATCTCCTTCACGTATCTCTCAAAAAAGATTGTAAAACAATGCTCTAGCAAACCATGCTTACTATCAAAATAGTAGGCAATATTAGCTGGATTTACCTTGGCTTTTTTCGCAATATCCCTAATAGATGTTCCATGAAACCCATTCACATTAAACAAATTAATTGATGCACGAACAATTGCTTCTTTGGCATTCCCTTTCATACAACCACCACTTTCACATTTTATCCGGGGCCTTGATAATCTTAAGTCGCCATTTTTATCGCAAAATAGTTCAACAATATTCGTTATTATATAGACATTCTTGTTAAATTAGCCTTTTCCTTTATATAATTCTCGACAAAGTTTCACCTATTTCTTCTAGTTTTGCTATAATCTAAATAATATTTTAGAAAGTTAGGTGATTTTTATATGTTTAATGTCGAAGCCTATAAAGGGACTCGTGAGGAAAATTACACTTTAGTCATAAAACAGCTAGCTGCATTAATGGAAGGCGAGTCGAACCGAATAGCCAATTTAAGTAATGCATCAGCCCTTTTAAATCTTTTTCTAGATCGGATCAACTGGGTGGGATTTTATCTGCTCGAGGACAAGGAACTTGTACTAGGTCCCTTTCAAGGACTTCCTGCTTGTGTTAGGATTCCTCTCGGAAGAGGAGTTTGCGGAACTTCTGCTAAATTAGCAGAAACTATACGTGTGGAGGATGTAAATCTGTTCCCTGGGCACATCGCCTGTGATGCTTCATCGCAATCAGAGATTGTTGTTCCGCTTATGAAAAATGGCCAGCTGATCGGCGTTTTAGATATTGATTCACCTGAAAAAAACCGTTTCGACGAGCTTGACCAGCAGAAATTAGAAGAGTTTGTTGATGTTTTAATAAAGTTTCTATAGATTCATTTCTCTAGTAAAAACTAAGACATTCGCCAGGCCTTTCGGCAAATGTCTTAGTTTTTTTATACGTTCAGAATGTATGGATATACATTCTGATTAGCCATAAGAGGCAATGATTTTTAATCACTGCCCCCTCTTTTCGTTAAATTTTGTTTAATGCTTCCTCTAGATCGCTTCGTATATCCTCCCAAGACTCCAGACCTACGGATAATCTGAGGAGTGTATCATCAATTCCCATTCTCTCTCTGGATTCTTTCGGTACTACTGCATGTGTCATCGTTGCTGGGTGCTGAATTAATGTTTCTGCATCTCCAAGGCTGACGGCAATTTTAATGAGATTAAGTTCATTCATAAGTGCTTGTGCTGTTGTCTTATTTCCGTTTAGCGTAAAGGAAATTAATCCACCAGGCTTCCTCATTTGCTTTTGTGCAATCGGAAAATCTGGATTTTGTTCATCCCCAGGATAAAATACCTTGGCTACTTTCGGATGGCTTATTAGAAAACCAGCTAGCTTTTCAGCATTCTCACAATGACGATCCATTCTTACCGCCAGCGTTTTTAACCCACGAAGCAAAAGCCAGGCATCAAATGGAGAAATGACACCTCCGATATCCTTCTGTGTTGTGAGCGCTATTCTCCCAATGAACTCTTTTTTTCCAACGGCTATGCCTGCGATCACATCGCCATGGCCGCATATATATTTCGTCGCACTATGGATAACGACATCACATCCAAGCGTGATTGGGTTTTGCAAGTATGGGGAACAGAAGGTATTATCCACCACAACCGGGATTCCTTTATCTCTTCCAACTTCCGCAATCATTTGTAAATCTACTAGTTTCATTGTAGGGTTAATAGGTGTTTCCACATAAATACAAACTGTTTCTGGACGAATTGCTTGTAATAATTGCTCTCTTGATTCCATAGCCGAAAAATCGTGGCTAATATTATATTTTTCATTCATCATCTCTAATAATCCAAAGGTGCAGCCATATACTCCTTGTGAGCATAAAATATGATCACCTGTTTTCGTTAATCCAAGCAGGATGGCTGACACACCTGCCATCCCCGAACTAAACGCTAGAGCTGCTTCTCCATTTTCTAGAGCAGCCATTCTTTCCTCAAGCATGGTCACTGTTGGATTGCCAAGTCTTGAGTATATATAGCCTTCTTCTTCTCCAGCAAAGCGTCTTTCTCCTTGCTCAGCTGTTTCGAATGTAAAGGTTGATGTTTGAAATAAGGGCGGTGCCAAACTGCCACTATATTTTTCCGAATTATATCCTTCATGAATAACTTTTGTTTCAATTTTTGTTGGATTGGTTTCTGTCATTATTCATATCCCCCTCTTTGTAAACGCTTTCAATTATTCACAAAAAAATATTTACGTTATTATCATATGATAATTCCAACTATTTGGAAAGTAATTTGTAAGAACAAGTGTGTAAGCGCCTTGATCATACCCGACAAGCACACGATGAGCCTCTCGGAAAGGTTGTCCTTTACCTTTTTGGAAGAATTGATCAAAATTGCATTGTGACACTAGTACGTCCTTTACGTTGAGGGTAGACGCTACTCCTATAAGCAACCGCTTATTACTCGTGCATGTAATCATTGTCGAAGCATTCCTTGTAGAGCTGAACGCAGATCTACTCGTTATCATGAACACATCATCCGATTATATAATTTCTATTACAAAAAATAAGGACCAATCACTTTCAGAGCGATTGGCCCAGTCTTATTTACTACGATCTTCATGTTCTTGAACAATGACCTTATTTTTGCCAGACTGCTTTGCTATATAAAGCGCTTTATCAGCGCGCTTAAATAATGTTGGGTATGAATCATGACGTCCTCTATTCCAATGTGAAACACCACATGAAATCGTCACTTGTGGCTCTGTGCTTTCAGATACTCTTTTTACAAGCCTTTCTGCTATTACTAGGCCAGCTGTTAAAGATACACCTGGCAAGTAAATTGCCAGCTCTTCGCCGCCCCATCTTGCACCAATATCTGAACCTCTTATGTTTGCATTAATGAGGTTAGCAACCTGAATGATTACATCGTCACCAACTTGATGGCCAAACGTATCATTTATCAATTTAAAATTGTCAATATCAATCATCATGAAAGTTCCCTCATGGTCTTCATTCATGGATTGGTGAATTTTGTCATCCAGATAGCTTCGAGAATATAGTTTTGTTAAGTGGTCTGTGACAACCATTTTCTCAAGCTCTTCTCTTAGTATTGAGTTAGTAACTGCAAGTGTAGAATGGTGTACAAGTGATTGCAGCAGTTTAAACGTTTCAAAAGAGAAATGGTATGGTGAATGATGCATAACTAGTGCGATGCCCTTAAGGACGCCTGACTGAGTCATAGGGACCGCCATAATTGACTTATAGTATGCAGGTTTACTTTCGTCTTCTAAATTAAAGTCCCCTATAAAAAGTGCTTCTTCATCAACTTCTACTTTGCCTTTTATAAATTCAATATAAGGTATCGCATCTATATGCTGAAAAAAGCCGGTACTTCCTTGTAATACTTTTAATTCTTTATAATCCTTCGAAAACAAAATAAATCCGACTTCTTCTGCATTGAATGATTGAATAATCTGTTCAGTAATAAATGCCATCGTTTCAGTTAATCGTAAATTCGAGTTAAGTCGATGGGACGTTTCATTAATTAGCTGAAGATCCTTAATTAAGCGCTTTGATTGCTGATAAAGCTGCGCATTTTCGAGTGCTGTCCCTGCTGTATTTGCCAATAAGGTGATGAACTCAACCTCATTAGTTGGAAAGACAATTGTATTCGGAGCGATCACCTGCAGCACCCCGTATACTCCCTGCTTTCCTTTTAGAGGTGCATACAACACCGACCTTTTTTCTTGAAGGGAATCTTCAAATTGAGGGACACCTGTTACATATGCCTGCATGGCAGCAATATTTTCACTATCATATTCTAAATCCTTAATCGGCAAATCTTCAAGCTTATTATTATCATGTGATAGGAGAAGATAATAAGTAAAGGTTGGGTACACTTCCTGTAATGTATTGATGATTTCTCCCAATACGTCATCCATATTCATAGAGGAATGGAATTTCTCCGTTACTCGATAGAGCTGCTTATATCTTCTTTCTTCTAAAATTGTTTTCACGAAATATCGGGCAGTATGTAAAAATCGCGCACATTCTCCACTTATTTTTTCAAGGATTTCATCAGAAAATTGGCTGAAGGTTTGATTATCTCCTTTTAGCGCAACACAGCCTTGATTCATTTTAAATAGCAGAATAAGATTATATTCTTCAAATCCAGGAAGCACTTGTCTTATGACTGTTCTTTGGCAATTTAAATCCGATAAGGAAGGTGGAATGACAGATGGCTTTTTATCTATAATGGTTGATGCTTCCATTAGTAATTGCTTGTTCCACTCATTCACGCTGAAAAAAGTAGCGTCCGTAGCTCCAGTTAAATCTTTTATCAAATGAAGCATGGATTTTAAAATTTTATCAAAATGTAATAAGCCATTTTCTATATCCATGATATCTAAAAAATGACTTTTTAATTTCATTATCAATTTTTGTTCAAGCTGTTCCATCTTTAATCATCACCTATTAGTAATAACTATTCCCTATTGCTACGAAACGAAAATTGCATATTCTTTCATAATCTATTATATATATATTTATCTGAAATTTCTCGCATATTTTTGTCTATTTCGTATCAATCGCAGCTATTTTTATATTTCTTTCTGTAATGACGAGCCATACCGATCCATCATAGGATAAAGATAATAATCCTGTTGGCTTCTCACCTTTCTCCAAGACGATAGAATGATTGTTATTAATAGTTAAAATTGCTTTCTTGTCATCATAGCTGTAAGGGGTTCCAGAAGAAGAATCCGTTATTCTATTCTCAGGTGGTCTATCTTCTTCATGTAAACTTTGTGAATAATACGTCCACTTCCTATTAGCTTTAACCCATATTCCTTCAGCTGTCCTGTCAGGCGAAATTTGTTCGGGGGCTTCTTCCAATTCAATTACATGCAGCGTATTAAACTTATACCTATTCATTCTTTCAATTTCATAGGCAGCTAATATATGTTTGCTGTTTTTATATTCATATAGAACTATATTTGGATTGTCATTCATATCAGCACTTTTTTTTAAAACAAGGGCTAAAGGAGAATAGTCGTTATCTCTAGTTTCCCGCATTTCAAAGCGGTATAAAAACCCGCAAATAACTAAAAAAACAAAAAAACCGATTAATACAAACCGGATACGTTTTTCTTTCAACGATTCTTTCATATAAAACCACTCTTTATTATATGTTCACATCTATAGTTATTATATCATATTTAAAGTGGGGAATAGTAAAAAAGTTTGATACTCACTTTTTCACACGAGGAAATACACCTTGACTTTTAATCCTAAATAATTATATAATACTCTTTGTGTAAAATATTGCAGCCTATGTGAGCGCCTTGATGCTCTCATTTTGTTCCTCAATCGAATTTATCACGTAAATTGCGATGATGGGGTACTGTGTAACCCCCTGCTGCTGGGGCGAAGGTACATGAAAACAAAATGGACATGAAAGTTGCGTGCATCTGTTTTTATTTTACAAAATAAAAACATTAAAGGAGGAGTCATTCATGGCTCGTTATACTGGCCCAAGCTGGAAATTATCACGTCGTCTTGGTATTTCACTAAGCGGTACTGGTAAAGAATTAGAAAAGCGTCCTTACGCTCCTGGACAACATGGTCCAAACCAACGCAAAAAATTATCTGAGTACGGATTACAATTACAAGAGAAGCAAAAGCTTCGTCATATGTATGGTGTAAATGAGCGCCAATTCCGTAACTTATTTGATAAAGCTGGCAAAATGGCTGGTAAGCACGGTGAAAACTTCATGATTCTTTTAGAATCACGTCTTGATAACGTAGTTTATCGTTTAGGTCTTGCTCGTACTCGTCGCCAAGCTCGTCAAATTGTAAACCACGGACACATCATGGTTGATGGACGTCGTGTTGATATCCCATCATACCGCGTAGCACCTGGTCAAACAATTACACTTCGCGAAAAATCTCGCAATCTTGACATCGTTAAAGAAGCAATCGAAGTAAACAACTTCGTTCCTGACTTCGTAACTTTCGATGCTGATAAATTAGAAGGAACTTTCACTCGTTTACCTGAGCGTTCTGAACTTCCTGCTGAAATTAACGAATCACTAATCGTAGAATTCTATTCTCGTTAATAGTTTTTCTAATGGACCTGCCGTTATCGGCGGGTCTTTTTTTCATAAATAAAGCCCTCCACTAAAGGAAGGCTTTACTAATTAGTATTTAATTAAGAAATATTTCTTTTTCCCGCGTCGAATGACAGTAAATTGCCCCTCAATCCGGTCCTTTTCAGAAAGAACATATTCAAGTTCTGTTACACGTTCTCCATTCACATAAACAGCCCCATTTCCAACATCTTCCCGCGCTTGGCGTTTGGACGGGGAAATTTTAGCCTCAACAAGAAGTTCAACGATATTGATCTCTTCACCTGTTGTATGCTCATAAGATGGAACATCTTTAAATCCTTGTTTAATTTCAGAGGCTGAAAGATTTCTAATCTCTCCACTGAAAAGCGCCTCAGAGATTTTTATCGCCTGATTTAATGCTTCTTCCCCGTGAATCATACGAGTCATTTCCTCAGCAAGCGCTTTTTGTGCTTTGCGAAGATGTGCCTCTTCTTGAACAGATTGTTCTAGTGCTTCAATCTCTTCTTTAGAAAGGAATGTGAAGTATTTTAAATATTTAATCACATCGGCATCTGCAGCATTAATCCAGAATTGGTAGAACTCATAAGGAGTTGTTTTCTCGGGATCTAACCAAACTGCTCCACTTTCTGTCTTGCCGAATTTCGTTCCATCTGCTTTTGTCACAAGCGGGATTGTCATGCCGTATGCTTTTGAGCCTTCCCCAACCATTTTGCGGATAAGCTCAAGACCAGTCGTAATATTTCCCCATTGGTCACTGCCGCCAATTTGCAATTTACACTGATGATTCTCGTATAAATGCTTGAAATCCATTCCTTGCATAATCGTATAAGCAAATTCTGTGAACGAGATTCCCGTTTCTAACCGGCTCGCTATCGTGTCCTTTGCCAGCATATAATTGATTCCGATATGCTTCCCGTAATCTCTTAGGAATGTAATCATATTCATCTCTGACGTCCAATCATAGTTATTTACCATGATCGCACCATTCTCACCGTCAAAATCAAAAATTGTTTTAAGTTGTTCAGTTAAACATTGAACATTATGCTGAACAGTTTCAATCGTTTGCAAGGTTCTTTCTTCTGTTGCTTTTGGGTCACCAATTAATCCTGTCGCACCGCCAACAAGAACAATCGGGCGGTGGCCATGGTTTTGAAATCTTCTTAATGTAAGGAATGGCAGCAGGTGTCCAATATGCATGCTGTCACCGGTTGGATCCATTCCGCAGTATAAGGATATTTTCTCCTTTTCAAGCGTTTCCTTCATTCCCTCTGCATCTGTTTGCTGGTAGACAATGCCTCTCCATTGCAAATCTTCAAGTAAATTCATATAAAGTACCTCCACTTATATTTTTTAATGCATGAATCTTTCCTAAAAACAAAAAAGCGCCCCTGCTTAAATGCAGGGACGCATATTTATTTGCGCGGTACCACCCAAATTGAGGACATATAAATCCTCCACTCTTACATGATAACGGATTACCGTCCACCGCTACTATTGCGAATGCAAGTTGACAGTGAAAGCTCAGGGAGGTAATTCATCCTTCTACATGTACTGACTCGCAGCAGCCGTCAGCTTTCTGAAACAGAGATAGAAGCACTACTTAGAATCCCGTCAATGCTTATAAAATATTTTTTTAGGATATAGCATCATTTTTATCATATACACCAATCAAATGTCAACATGAGTAACAATGAAATATACTTAAATATTGAAACTTAACACTCATTTCTTTCGACAAAGAAAAGAAGGGAATTTCTGAAAAAAAGCGAACCTTGAGATAATAGTATGCCAGTTTATGCTATAATGTATGTGATTTTAGGGGGATGATTGAATGAAAGAAAACCGGAACCTTTTGGATAAATTGAAATCATGGCTTTCTATTTTTACAAATAAAAAAACGACGAAGGGTGCCAGCATTACCTTACAAGTAACATGGAATCTTGTCTTGTTATTCATTATCTTAATCGTTCTTGGGGGATCGTTTGCTGGCGGCGTTGGTGCTGGCTATTTTGCCTCTCTCGTGAAAGATGAGCAAATACGGCCATATGAAAACATGAAAAAGGATATTTACAACTATGAAGAAACATCCGAATTATATTTTTCTGATAATGTATATCTCGGTAAGCTTCGGACCGATTTAGAGCGTGAAGAAGTCAAACTAGAAGATGTTTCCCAGCACATCATTGATGCTGTCATCGCTACGGAAGATGAATATTTTTATGAGCATGATGGCGTCGTGCCTAAAGCTATTATGCGTGCCATTTTCCAAGAAGTTACAAATTCCTCTGTCCAATCTGGAGGAAGTACGCTCACACAGCAATTAATTAAGAATCAATTGTTAACAAATGAAGTATCTTTTGAACGGAAAGCGAAGGAAATCCTGCTTGCTCTTCGTCTTGAAAAATTCTTTGATAAGAAAGAAATTTTAGAAGCCTACTTAAATGTTTCAACATTCGGAAGAAACTCCTCTGGCAGAAACATTGCTGGTGTCCAGTCAGCATCAAAAGGGTTATTTGGCGTGAATGCAAAGGAATTAAACCTTCCACAAGCGGCGTTTATTGCAGGTCTTCCGCAAAGTCCATTCGGTTATACCCCTTATACACAAGGGGGAGAACTAAAGTCCCCAGAAGGGATGGAGCCTGGATTAACAAGGATGAAAACCGTTCTGCAAAGAATGTTTGATGATGGAAGAATAGATCAGAAACAATATAATGAGGCAGTTGCCTATGATATTACGAAGGATTTCATCCCACGTGTTGAAAGTTCAGTTGAAAAATATCCATATTTAACAATGGAAATCGAAAAACGTGCAGTAGAAGTAATGTCTCTTATTTTAGCGGAAAAAGATGGCTATGATGAAGTGGATTTAAACGAGGATAGTGAGCTTAAAAATGAGTACAAAATTCTCGCTGACCGAAATTTAAGGCAGAATGGCTATCAAATTCATACGACGATAAACAAGGAAATATATGATGCCATGCAAGCGGCTAAAGATAGCTATCAATACTATGGCAGTGATAAAGTAGAAATGGTCAAAGATCCAGAAACCGGAGAAACGAAAGAAGTAATTGAACCTGTTCAACTTGGTGCGGTTCTGATTGAAAACAGTACCGGAAAGATCCTTTCTTTTGTTGGAGGAAGAGATTATGAAACAAAGCAGCTAAACCATGCTACTGATACATTAAGACCGAACGGTTCGACAATGAAACCATTAGTTGTTTATGCTCCCGCTCTGGAGCTTGGTGCTGTTGCACCAGGGACAGTCATACCTGATGTCCCTGTGTACCTTAATCCTGCTAAGCCGGGTGTTCCTTATCCGACCAACTATGATAAGCGTTACAGCGGATTAGTGTCAGCCCGCCATGCATTAAAGATGTCTTATAATGTACCAGCCATGCTGACGTACAAAACAATTATGAATCAACGTCCAGCACAATATCTAGAGAAAATGGGTTTCACATCCGTTATAGAAAGCGACTATCAAAATCCTTCTCTCGCTCTTGGAGGGATAACAAACGGTGTCACTGTTGAAGAAAACGTCAATGCTTTCGGTACATTTGCCAATGGCGGAAAATTTATTGATAGTTATATCATTGAAAAAATCGTTGATAATTCCGGAAATATTCTTTATCAGCATGAGGCAAAACCAGTTGAAGTATTTAGCCCACAAACCGCTTGGTTAACCATTGATATGATGAGAGATGTTGTGAAAAGCGGGACAGCTAATTCGTTAAAAAGCCGGTTAAAGTTCAGCTCAGATTGGGCTGGAAAAACTGGAACAGGCCAGGATTTAAAGGATACTTGGTTTGTAGCTGTCAATCCAAACGTTAGCTTCGGTGTCTGGACTGGATATGATACACCAAAGGCATTAGAGCTTCGTTACAAAGGGATTCACCATAGTCCGCGTACTATTTATTTATGGGCACACTTAATGAATGCTGCTTATGATGTAGCCCCAAGTATAGTGGACCCTGAAAAACAATTCCAAATGCCTGGAGGAATCGTCCACAGATCCTATTGTGCAGCATCTGGTCTTCTTCCAACAGATGCTTGTTCAAAAGCCGGTCTCGTTGAATCAGATTGGTATAACGCAAAATTTGTCCCTTCCGGCTCTGATGACAGCTTTGCGGATGGAAGATATGTTCAAATAGGGGAAAATCGCTATATGGCATTGGCGAGTACTCCTGAAGAGTTTACATCCTCTGGCGTTTTATTAAGTCCAAAATACTTTGAGGATAAATATGGAATCCCAATAAAGGATACGACAAAATTAATACCTAGATTAGACAGATGGGGAAATCTTCTTGTTGCAGAGTCAAAGCTATCGGAAAATGGTAAAAATCCTGGTGCACCAAGTATCAGCGGAAAAGATTCCCTTATTACATGGAGCAAACACCCTGAAGGAGATGTAATCGGATACCGTGTCTACCAAAAGACAGAAGGCGGAGCAAAGAAAGTAAGCAGTATTTCCGCTGGGCATTCGTTATCATTTAGTGCAGCGAATGGCGAATATTATATAACTGCAGTTGATATTGCAGGCAAAGAATCTCCTCCATCCAATATCATTCAGCTTGGAAAGCCGCCAGAAAAAGAACAAGAGGTAACTACACCTCCAGTAGAGGAAAAACCAAAGGATCCCTCTGGTGAAGGCGAGAATAAAAATCCTGATGGTTCCGGCACGGCGCCTGGTGATGGTGATGAAAATGGAGATCATGAGGAAGGCACAGAGCCTCCTCCTCCGAAAAACGAATAATCTTTTAAGAGGAATAAATGAAAAAGAACCGGACCATTTTGGTCGCGGTTCTTTTTATATTTATTCACAATTAATTAGTCTTCCATTGTCGAAAGATCGCCAGTCGGAAGATCCAGCTCCCATGCCTTTAATACCCGGCGCATTATCTTTCCACTTCTTGTTTTTGGCAGTTTATCACGAAATTCAATTTCGCGTGGTGCAGCATGGGCTGCAAGCCCTTTTTTCACAAATTGGCGAATATCCTCAATTAATTCCTCCGATGGTTCATGACCATCCAGCAACGCAATAAATGCTTTAATAATTTCTCCTCTTACAGGGTCTGGCTTGCCGATGACACCAGCCTCTGCAACAGCTGGATGCTCCAGCAGCTTACTTTCTACTTCAAATGGGCCAACCCGCTCACCTGAGGTCATAATAACATCATCTACCCGTCCCTGGAACCAGAAATAGCCTGCTTCATCCATGTAGGCAGAATCACCAGAGACATACCAATCACCAGGCATGAAGTAAGATTCATATTTTTGTTTATTATTCCAGATCGTATGCATCATCGCTGGCCAGCCCTTTTTAATAGCTAAGTTTCCCATGCGATATGGAGGCAGCTCATTCCCTTGATCATCCACAATTGCAGCAACTACTCCAGGAATTGGTTTCCCCATAGATCCAGGTTTAATTTCCAGACATGGATAATTACAGATTAACAGCCCGCCAGTTTCTGTCATCCACCATGTATCATGAATTCTTAAATGGAATACCTTCATCCCCCATTTAACGACCTCTGGATTCAGTGGCTCCCCGACACTCACAACATGTCGAAGAGTGCTCAGATCGAATCTCTTAACGATTTCATCTCCAGCACCCATTAGCATTCTAAATGCAGTAGGCGCACTATACCAGACGGAAACACCATATTCTTCAATCATTTTATACCATGATTCGGGATTAAATCTTCCCCCGATAATTACATTTGATGCTCCCGCTAACCATGGCCCAAACATCCCATAGGATGTGCCGGTAACCCAACCCGGATCGGCTGTACACCAGTAAATATCATCCTCTTGTAAATCGAGCACCCATTTGGCTGTTTGATAATGCTGAATCATTGCATTATGAACGTGAAGAACCCCTTTTGGCTTTCCTGTGGAGCCAGAAGTATAATGAAGAATAAGACCATCTGTCCGCTCTACCCACTCAATTGAAAGCTTATTGCTTGCTTCTGCAGATCGTTTATTAAAATCTACATATGGTCCGTCCTCAACAATATTTTCTCCTACTAGGAAAATAGTTTTTAATGATGGAAGCTCATCGACAGGAACACGCTTTAATAGATCTGGTGTCGTGATCAGAACCTTTGCTTCACTATCCTCTAATCTGTCACGTACAGCTCCCTCCATGAATGCTTCAAATAATGGCCCTACAATTGCACCAAGCTTTATTGCGCCTAAAGCAGCAAAATACAACTCTGGGGAACGAGGCATAAAGATAAAGACCCTATCTCCTTTTTCGACATCTCCATATGCTTTCAAAGCATTTCCTGCTTTATTCGAAAACTCCTTCATTTCTTTAAACGTATATTTTTCTTTCCTTAAGCCGTCCCTGAAATAAAGGGCAATCTTATTTTTTCTGTAGGTTTCTGCATGCCGGTCAATTGCCTCATAGGCCATATTGACACGGCCCGTTTTATTCCAAGAAAATTCTTTCTCAACAACCTTCCAATCAAAGTTGTTGTACAGATCATCATAATTTTTAAGATTATAGTCCCCTTTAGTTGCTGGCAACGCTTCCACTTTCATAAAAAAATCCCCCTTTAAATAAAAATAAAACTTCAGCCCTTCCCATTTCATATGTAAGAAAGAATATTCAAGAGTAAGCAGGGCGCTCTTGCATTTCTTAATTGTTTACTATTATAGTATAAGTTCAATCAATTCTCAATTTTAAAAATATTGTCTCGCCAATTTTTTATTAACTTAGTAGAATAGATCCATAATTGTCACAAAAAAATCTGAATACAATGGAAAATCATTTGAAAGCGCTTAAAAATACAAGATATTATGTATAATAGAATTACTCATAATCATATTTATAGGCGGTGTATAAATGGAACATCGAAAAACGTATAATGCGAAAGAAATTAAGACTCCAAGGGGACCAGTGCTTATCGAAGGTCCTATCTCACCTGAAAAATTAATGGGATACGAGTTTCATAAAGATTTAACAGCTTTTCGTCCATCAGAACAGCAAAAAAAAGCACTTATTGAAATTGCCGGTCTTCCTGAAGGAAGAATAATTGTTGCTCGAAGCAGAGATATGATTATCGGTTACGTTACTTATGTGTACCCTGATCCACTAGAAAGATGGTCTGAGGGGCAAATGGAAAATTTAATTGAGCTAGGGGCAATTGAGGTCATACCTGAGTTCAGAGGATCTGGAACAGGTAAAAACTTATTGAAGGTTTCTATGATGGATGACGCAATGGAAGATTATATTACCATCACTACCGAATATTATTGGCACTGGGACCTAAAAGGCACAGGGTTAAATGTATGGGAATACCGAAAAATAATGGAGAAAATGATGAATGCTGGCGGTCTTGTTTGGTATGCAACAGATGATCCTGAGATCAGTTCACATCCCGCTAATTGTTTAATGGCCAAAATTGGCAAAAGAGTCGATTTAGACTCCGTTCAGCGGTTTGACCGTCTCCGTTTCATGAACCGATTTATGTACTAGATTTACAATCATTTTTAGAATGGAGGGGTCGTAAGTGATTGTTGAAGAAATTATGAAGAAGGACGTTATTTCATTATTTGAGAATGATAGTATAGCAGATGCTATTCGATTAATGGGTGAGAAGAAAATTCGTCACCTTCCAATTATAAATATTGAACAACATTTAGTTGGCCTAGTCACAGATAGAGATATTCGTGATGCAACACCGTCCATATTTGAAACAGAGAAGTTTAAAGCTGGATTACAAAATCCACTGAAAATGATCATGAAAACTGATGTAATTACCGGGCACCCGCTTGACTTTGTTGAAGAAATCTCCGCCATTATATATGAGCATCGGATTGGCTGCCTGCCTATAATAAACAATAAAAAATTAATTGGGATAGTAACAGAAACAGATTTGCTTCGAACGTTAGTTGAATTGACTGGAGCACACCAGCCAGGATCTCAAATTGAGGTACGTGTTCCAAACAAAACAGGAATGCTCCATGAAATTTCATCTGTAATTAGGAATAAAAATGCAAATATTCAAAGTGTCCTCGTCTACCCTGATAAAAGTGATGAAAAATATAAAATTATTGTCATAAGACTTCAAACAATGAACCCTCTTTCATTAATAGAGGATTTAAAAAATGCTGGTCTTCAAGTTCTATGGCCCAATTATCCAGGGATGTCATCATGATGCAGGATTCAGTTTTTATTTATTCAGAGGATTTGCTGAGCTACAAATTCAATACAAATCATCCCTTTAATCAAATAAGAATCAAATTAACACTTGATTTGCTTCAACATTTGCAAGCTATTCGGGACGATCATCTCATACCTCCGCGTCCTGCGACAGACGACGAGCTGGAATTAATTCATGACCCTAGATATATTCATGCAGTCAAGCTCGCAGGAAGCGGCCAGCTGTCTGCTGAACAAGCAGATAATTATGGACTTGGCACAGAAGATGTTCCAATTTTTCAAAATATGCATGAAGCTAGTTCATTACTCGTAGGAGGAACACTAACGGCAGTTGACTTGGTAATGAACGGGCATGCAAGACATGCCCTACATTTAGGCGGCGGTCTGCACCATGGTTTTCGAGGGAAGGCATCCGGCTTTTGTGTGTACAATGACAGTTCAGTTGCTATTAAGTATATGCAAGAAAAATATAAAGCAAGAGTGCTCTATATCGATACAGATGCCCATCATGGAGATGGTGTCCAGTGGTCCTTTTATGATGATCCGAATGTTTGTACACTTTCCATCCATGAAACCGGCAGATATTTATTTCCTGGGACCGGAAATGTAAATGAAAGAGGACAGGGAAAAGGATACGGATATTCTTTTAATATTCCGCTAGATGCATTTACTGAAGATGAATCTTGGCTTGATGTATATCGCACATCCATTAGGGAGGTAGCTGAATTTTTCAAACCCGATGTCATCCTTACTCAAAACGGTGCTGATTCACATTTTCATGATCCCCTTACCCATTTATCAGCAACTATGAACATTTATCGTGAAATTCCAAAGTTGGCTCATGAAATTGCCCATCAGTATTGCGATGGAAGATGGATAGCTGTTGGAGGAGGCGGCTATGACATATGGCGTGTCGTTCCAAGAGCTTGGGCACTAATCTGGCTAGAAATGACTGAAAACTCAAATTGTTATGGCAGTTTGCCATCCGAATGGATCAATGGATGGCAGGATCAAGCACCTATCCCGCTTCCAGTAAGCTGGGATGATCCGGAAGATATGTACAAGCCGATTCCTCGCAAATTAGAAATAACCGAAAAAAATAAACAAACATTAGATAAAGCACTGTACCCAATTAGGAATCAGAAAAAAACAGAATCGATATAAGAAAAGCGCAAGCGCCTTGATCATCGCCGTACAAACTGGAAGGACCGCGACTGAGATAAAGGAAACACGGTAAGCGAAAGCGAACCGATGTTGACTTATCGCAGGGAGGGGGCCTGAAGTTTGATAGGCGATAGGCGCTGGAGCTAGACAATAAAAAGGACCGCATTGGTCCTTT
The DNA here is from genome assembly GCF_006704205.1 of Cytobacillus solani. Lineage (NCBI taxonomy): Bacteria > Bacillati > Bacillota > Bacilli > Caryophanales > Bacillaceae > Cytobacillus > Cytobacillus solani. The sequence goes on along the minus strand of NZ_CP041305.1, from coordinate 3,051,467 downwards.
TTATTATGAAGCTAGATCATCTTCACTATATTTTGGATCTGAAATAATTATTTCTACCCGGCGATTTTTCTGACGATTTTCCGGACTATCATTAGAAATAACTGGTCTTGTATCCGCATAGCCAACTGCAATAAATCGGCGGCTATCAAGCTGATGATTAGCTATCAGATAATTTATTACACTGCTGGCACGTGCAGCTGAAAGCTCCCAATTGGATGGATATCTAAAAGAACTCATTGGAATATCATCTGTATGGCCTTCTACCTTAACTAAATTAGGCAGCTTCACCAAAAGCTCGCCTACTTTAGTTAAAAAGGCATGTGAATCCCCAAGAAGGGTCGCTTGCCCCGGATCAAATAGAACCTGCTCTTGCAATACAAGTACGACTCCACGTTCCGTCCGGTTGGCAATAATTACATCCTCCAAGCCATTTTTGTCCAGGTAGTTTTGTACTTCAGTTAATAAATTCTGTAAGGATTCCTCGGACATATCTTTCTCTTCATTATTCTCCGGCAATTCCGTCTCCACGGCAGCTGGGTTTTCCAGCGGGATCATTGAAGGGTAGAAGTCAAAAAAATGCTCCTGGAATGATTCAGTAATTGCTTTAAACTTAATCATATCAATTTGGGACATTGAAAACAGCAAAATAAAGAAAACTAATATGAGTGTAACTAAATCAGAGAATGTGACCATCCAGGCCGGGGCGCCTTTCGCTTGCCCAGCTGTCCTTCTCTTAAGCTTCATCATTCAGAGCCTCCCCTGAATTCATAGCTTGAATCGCTTCTTTTCTCTCTTTAGAGGATAGAAAGGCACTTAATTTCTCTTCTAATAGTTTAGGATTCTGGCCAGATTGCACGCCGATAACTCCTTCAATAATGATTTGCTTAAAAAATACCTCTTGTTCTGTCTTTAAAGCAAGCTTAGAAGCTAACGGCAGGAAAAATAAATTAGCTAACAATGTTCCATATAAAGTAGTTAATAAAGCAATTGCCATATTAGGTCCTAAAGAGGATGGATCATTCAGACTTTTTAACATAAGGACTAGTCCAATCAGTGTTCCGATCATCCCCCATGCAGGAGCATATTCCCCAGCCTTTTCAAGTATACTTCTACCTTTTCTATGTCTTTCTTCCATAGCCACTATTTCTGCATTCATAATATCGTTAATAACATCTGGCTCAATTCCATCAACTGCAAGTAAAATCCCCTTGCGTATGAAAGGATCATTAACCTCATCCAATTGTGTCTCTAAAGATAATAATCCCTCTCGCCGTGCACGGTCAGATAGATGAACAAATGTCTTAATTAATCCGCTTAAGTTTTGCTCATTATGTGAAAAGCCATGCCTAATGACAGTGAACATATGCTTCATATCCTTTAACGGGAAGCTGACAAGCAGTCCAGCGAGTAGACCGCCCACTACAATTAACATAGAAGCAGGGTCAATAAACGAAAGAAATCCACTCATTCCACCGTTTGTAATAACCCCAAAAATAAGCATCCCCAAACCAACGATTAAACCAATAGGTGTTAACGCATCAAACCTTTTCATATTCCCTCTCCCGATCATTTAAAAATAATGTGTTATCTGCTTTTTTATTATTTAGTTGAGTTTCGCTGTTCGATTCGATGAGGAAGAACAATAATATGATCAGAGATTTCTTCTTTATTCATTAATTTTGTAAGGAGTCTCATTGCAACTGCACCAATATCGTATAAAGGCTGCACAACAGTAGTGAGCTGTGGTCTTACCATTAATGATAAACGAGTATTATCCGAACTAATTACTTCAAAATCCTCGGGGATTTTGAAGCCTCTATCCTCTGCTCCATGAACAACGCCTAAGGCCATTTCATCCGATCCTGAAAAGATCGCAGTTGGTTTCTTACTTTGTTCAAGAAGCTTTTCAAATACTTCTATTCCGGAATCATATGTATAATCCCCTTCTACCACGAAGTCTTCATTGTATTCAATTCCGGCTTCAGCAAGTGCCCGTTTATATCCTGCTAATTTTTTATCCCGGTTAATTGGCTCTACTAAGGGACCGATAGCGATTGCAATTTCCTTATGTCCCTTTTCGATAAAGGAATGAATCGCATCAAATGTGGCTTGTTCGTAGTTAATATTTACTGACGGGATTTTCTCACTTTCTTCAATAGAACCTGCAAGTACAATCGGTACAGGAGATTTTTCAAATTCCTCAACAAGTTCTGGAGTAATATTTCCTCCCATAAAAACAATTCCATCCACTTGTTTTCCAAGCATTGTATTTAATAAATGCAGTTCTTTATCCAAGTTTTGATCTGAATTGCTAAGAATAATATTATATTTGTACATTGTTGCGATATCTTCAATTCCTCTGGCAAGCTCAGCAAAAAATGTACTTGAAATATCCGGAATAATTACACCTACAGTTGTTGTTTTTTTACTGGCAAGACCGCGAGCAACAGCATTTGGACGATAACCTAGTTTTTCAATTACCTCCAATACTTTCTTTCGGGTAGCTGGCTTCACGTTAGGATTCCCATTAACAACCCTTGAAACAGTTGCCATTGATACATTGGCTTCTCTTGCCACATCATATATTGTTACATTCATAAATTTTCACTCCTTATTCTAATAACGATCCATATGGTTTATCATAGTTTACTGCAAGCTGCAGCAACCTACTCATTCTCTTGGAATCTGATTAAAAATATATGTATAATTATGTATTCAATCATACGACAGTAATTGACAAGCCGCAATGTAAAGACTTGTTTTTTTATAAAAAATACACAATAAAAAGCCTTCTACACGATGCAGAAGGCTTTCACTATTAAACTCTGGCAAAGGCGAATGATCGAAGTTCGTTCATAAATTCATCAAATTGCTTTAAATCCATTTGTTGTGCATTATCTGATAACGCTACTGCTGGATCCGGATGAACCTCAGCCATTACTCCATCAGCACCAATTGCTAAAGCTGCCTTAGCTGTAGGGAGAAGCAAGTCTCTTCTTCCAGTAGAATGCGTGACATCAACCAATACTGGTAAATGGGTTTCTTTCTTCAAAATTGGGACAGCAGAAATATCTAGTGTATTTCTTGTTGCACGTTCATACGTTCGAATTCCACGTTCACAAAGAATAATTTGTCCATTGCCTTGAGCCATAATATACTCAGCCGCATTTATGAACTCTTCAATTGTAGCAGAAATCCCCCGTTTTAAAAGGATTGGCTTATTTACTGCTCCGGCTGCCTTCAACAGTTCAAAGTTTTGCATGTTTCTTGCGCCTATTTGAATGACATCTAGATAGTCCACTGCTACTTCAATGTCAGCAGGGCTAACAATCTCACTAATAACAGCTAGGTCAAACTCATCGCCAATTCTTTTTAATATTTTTAAGCCTTCTAATCCAAGACCTTGGAAATCATAAGGAGATGTTCTAGGTTTAAAGGCTCCTCCACGTAAAAGCTTAAGCCCCTTTGCTCTTACAGCATTTGCAACAGTCGCTACTTGTTCATAGGATTCCACCGCACATGGACCAAAGACTAAATGAGGTTTCCCATCACCTATTCTTTCTCCTTTAAGTTCAACAATCGTGTTTTCAGGTTTCTTTTTTCTAGAAACTAATAGAGCTTTGCGGTGATCATCCTCTTGAAGCTCTAATCCAGCTTTGAAAATTTCCTTAAATACATGTTCAATGGTTGAGTTTTCAAATGGCCCATCATTATGCTCCTTAATCTGATCAAGCATTTTTCTCTCACGGACAGGATCATAACGATAAACCCCCTGTGTTTCCTTCGCCTTTCCAATTTCCTGAACAAGCTTGGCTCTTTCATTAATTAATGATAAAAGCTGTAGGTTTAGTTCGTCCACACGATTACGTAGTTGATCAAGTTCCTTACTCATTACAATCCCTTCCTTTCCATTTTTAAATGTTGAGTCAGAAAAAGAGTGTTACTTTGATAATTGTCTAGTGCAAGCACCTATCGCTAATCAAACTTCAAGTCTCCTCCAGTTTATACAGCGATGATTAAGGCGCTTACGCTTTTCTTCTTTATCGACCCGATATTATATGTTACATTTTAAATAATTAGAGTTATTATATATGAATTATCTGAGTATGTCACTAATAATTTCTTTATCAATTAAACGCTTTTAAGCAATAAAGTAACAAATGAACTATGAAGAAGGTGTTTTCCTTTGCAAAAACATAAAAAGCTTTTCGCATTAGATATTGGCACACGTTCTGTGATTGGTATTATCTTAGAAGAACAGGATGGGCACTACCATGTTGTAGACAGTTTAGTTAATGAGCATACAGAACGAGCAATGCTAGATGGACAAATACATGATGTCCTATCCGTATCAAAGATCATTTCTGAAATTAAACAACAGCTCGAGGAAAAACACGGTCCACTTAAAAAAGTTTGTGTTGCTGCTGCCGGCAGAGCGTTAAAAACAGAACGTTCAAAAGTAACGATCGATATTAATGGCAAACCGCTTATTAAGAACCAGGATATTCTCCACCTTGAACTTTCGGCAGTCCAACAAGCTCAATCTGTTGTCGCAGAGAAACATGAGTCCGAACAAACCTATTATTATTATTGTGTTGGCTATTCTGTTCTTTATTACCGTCTCGATGGCGAAGAGATCGGCAATTTAATCGATCAGCAAGGGAAAGAAGCTTCAGTTGAAATTATTGCTACATTCTTGCCAAAGGTTGTTGTTGAATCGCTGCTATCAGCCCTTCACAGAGCCGGTCTTGAAATGGAAGCATTAACACTTGAGCCAATTGCAGCTATTCATGTATTAATTCCTCCTTCTATGCGCCGACTAAATGTTGCATTAGTTGATATTGGTGCTGGGACATCGGATATTGCCATAACAGATCTAGGAACAGTCATTGCTTATGGAATGGTTCCTGTTGCTGGTGACGAAATAACTGAAGCAATTAGCGACCAATTGCTCTTAGATTTCCCCTTTGCAGAGGAAGCGAAAAGAGAATTATATAAGAATGATACAATAACAGTTACAGATATACTAGGATTTGAAACTGAAGTGAGAAAAGAAGATCTTGTGTCACAAATTTCCCCTGTACTTGATCGGCTTGCCTCTTCTATTTGCAATGAAATATTCGAATTGAACAATAACAAACCCCCTAAAGCAGTTATGCTCGTCGGCGGCGGCAGTCTCACTCCCGAACTGCCAAAAAGGGTCGCTGAGAAACTAAATCTCCCTGAAAACAGGGTTGCAATTAGGGGAATCGATGCCATTCGCTCATTAACAATCGCTGATCATATTGCTCAAGGACCAGAGCTTGTAACACCAATCGGGATCGCCATCGCTGCGCATCACTCACCTGTTCAATACAAAACGGTTTATGTGAATGAACAGCCTGTCCGATTATTCGAAGTCAAAAAACTGACTGTAGGTGATTGTCTGCTTGCTGCTGGAATAAAGATGAATAAGCTATATGGAAAACCAGGCTTAGCTCTTATTGTTACTTTAAATGGGCAAAATATTACCATTCCTGGCGGTCATGGGGATGCACCAGTCATACTGCTTAATGGGCAAGTTAGTTCTTTAGACAGCGAAATCGAAAATGGAGACCAGCTCCATATTGAAAAAGGGAAGGATGGCCAGAGGGCAGAATTACAAATAAAAGATTTAATCGATGAAATTCCAAAAAGAGAAGTAATGATAAACGAAAACGATTATTCGATAGAAGCGATCATTACCTGTAATAGAAAGGTTGTTTCAGCTGACAACTTTGTTGAAGATCGTGATGTAATTGAATGCAAAATTCCAGAGTCGATTGAAGACCTGCTTACCTCACTAAATTTACATGAATATATAATAGAGTCTCGACCATTCAGAGTGAAAATAAATGAAAAAGAAACATTTATCCCATCGTTCTCAGGCAAGGTTTATCGAAATGGCATAGAGGTTAAGCTACATAACAGCTATGAGCATAAAGACCATATTATCATAGAGAAAAAAATGATGCCAACAATTAAGGAATTAGCTGAAGTAAAACAAATTATGCTGTCACATACGATTCCCATCTCATTTAATGGGGAAAACATCCATCTTCACAAGCCTATTTCTATCATTAGAAGAAATAATACGATTCTGGCAGAAAATGATCCCATCCAGGATGGAGATCATATTGTAATTGAGCATCGTAAGCTAGAACCTTTCCTATTTCAGGATTTATTTGGTCATGTCGATATTGAAATGCCCGCACAGGCTAATGGGAACTTTGTTTTATTAAAAAACGGGGAACAGGCAACATTTCATAGCAGGCTTGAGCCAGGGGATGACCTGACAATTGTCTGGCCATCTAAACAAAAAACATCCATTTAAAAAAATGGATGTTTTTTGTTATTCATTTTCCTTCATTGCTTTTGCTAGTGAATCATTTGTAATTTTCCAATGAGATGCATGCCAAACCGGTTCACTCTTTTTAAAGAGAATCGCTTGCGGTGATTCATGTTTAATCTGAAAGCTTTCAGCAATATGATTGGAAAGAGGACGATCCTCTTGTACAACAAGATAATACGTCTTTACCTTCATATTTTCATTTGCAAATGTTTCATATTCCTCATAAGCAGCCTGGCTAATTGGACATGTCGAGCTATGCTTGAAGAGAAGAAACAAATCCTCTTCTCCAATTTTCTTATCGAATGCTGCATTTTCATTTATTCTTTCCACTGTAATCCCTCCGTTACAAATAACGGTGAAGCTCACTTACCACTTCACCGTTTCTAATACAAATTTCCATTTATTGACGAACCTTTTCCTCTGTTTCGTCGAAAGCTTTCTTCGTTTCTTCCAGTCTCTTTTGAATTTCAGAGTCATGTGCAGGCAAAGGGATATGTCCTGTATTCCTTTCCTCAGCATGAGCCTGCGATTCATCTCCAGCCTTCAAATTCTTTACCTTATTCATGATTTCTGCACTCTGCTTGGAGACTGTATTTGTAATGGCACTTGTTTTTTCCTTTGCTGCACTTGCCAATTCTGTTCCCTTCGCAACTGCAGTTTCACGTATTTGACCTGTTTTTGCTTTCAGAACAATCGCCTGATCGTTCATATTACTTCTTAATTCTTTACCAGATTTAGGCGCCAGGAAAAGTGCTGTGGCAGCACCGACGATCCCACCGATTAAAGCGCCAATCAAAAAATCTTTTGTGTTTATACTTTCTTCTGATTTCAACTGATTTTGATCATTTTGGATTCGTTCTTGACTACCCATATTCATTACTCCTCCTTTAGTTTCTTCCTCTAACCCTTTTCTTCTGAAGGACTTGTTCGTCCTCCACTATAGACTTTTCGTTTTGTTTTCTCATTTTCCATTTATCCTTCATTTCGAGAAAAATCTGACTCCACTGAACCACTGCAGCAATCTTGTCCTTATTTTCTTCAAATTGACTATTCACAGAGGTAGTGACCTTTTGGATCGAACCATTAAAACTGCGAACGGTATCTCCTACATCTTTAACCGCAACAACTACACTATTCAAGCTTTTTGACTTATGCTGTATATCCTCTGCAAGTGCATTGGTTTTATGTAAAAGTTCGGTTGTTTCTCTTGTTACCCCATCTAATTGTTTTTCTAACCCTACTAATGTCTTCGACACACTATCTAGTGTTACCTGTAAAGATTTTAATGTTTTAGATAAATAAATAACAAGAATTAAAAATGCAATCGCAATAACCGCTATACTCAAATATAATATAATTTGCAATAAAAGCACCTCCAAATGGAATATTACTACTATCTTTCTACCCTATTTCGTTCGACATAAACCTTTTTTTCCTTAATACATTTCCATACTACCGTGCACATACCTTCTTTTGCTTTCGACATTTTCCATTACAAATATAAATTTATCATATCTGAAGGGTTTAAATAAACAAAAATGGTTATTTCGGGTACAATAGTATGGTGACATACTAATACTTATTCGGAGGGATAACAATGAAAGATCCTCGAATTGAAACACTCGCAAAAAATTTAATAAACTATTCAGTGCGCCTGCAAAAGGGTGAAAAGGTTCTTATTGAAAACTTTGGGCTGCAAAGAGAGCTTGTAACAGCGCTAGTTAAAGAAGCATATGCGGCTGGCGGCTATCCATTTGTTTCACTGAAAGATCATCAAGTGGACCGTGCTCTATTATTAGGAGCACAGGAAGAACAATTTAATATGATGGCAGATTTTGAAGCAAATGTAATGAGTAAAATGGATGCATACATAGGTCTTAGATCAGGCGATAACATTAATGAGCATGCGGATGTGCCAGATGAAAAAATGAGAATTCAAGGTTCAACGATTGGCAGAAAAGTCCACAGTGACATTCGCGTACCAAAAACCAAATGGGTTGTTCTTAGATACCCAAATTCTTCAATGGCACAGCTGGCTAAGATGAGTACTGAAGCTTTCGAAGATTTCTACTTCAAAGTATGTAATCTTGACTATGGCAAAATGGATCAAGCAATGGACAATCTAGTTGAATTAATGAACAATACTGACAAAGTTAAAATCACAGGGCCTGGAACAGACTTAACATTCTCAATCAAGGATATTCCAGCAATTAAATGCTCGGGGCAAATGAATATACCTGACGGAGAGGTTTACACGGCACCTGTTCGTGATTCGGTGAATGGAGTGATCACATATAATACTCCTTCTCCATATCAAGGCTTCACATTTGAAAATGTGAAATTAACCTTTAAGGATGGAAAGATTGTTGAAGCAGTAGCAAATGATAGTAAAAGAATTAATAAAATATTCAATACAGATGAAGGTGCCCGTTATATTGGCGAATTCGCCATTGGCGTAAATCCTTTTATCCAACATCCAATGCAGGATATCCTATTCGATGAAAAAATTGATGGCAGCTTCCACTTTACTCCAGGCCAGGCATATGATGATGCATATAATGGAAACAAATCAAATATTCATTGGGATATGGTCAATATTCAGCGCCCTGATTATGGCGGCGGTGAAATCTATTTTGACGATCGCCTTATCCGTAAGGACGGCCGTTTCGTTATCCCAGAGCTAGAGGCACTAAATCCTGAGAACCTTAAATAATGAAATGCACGTGTACAAAAAAAGATGCAGCTTAATTTAGCTGCATCTTTTTTTAAAGCTGTTTTTCATAGGCTTCCTGAAACTTCTGAATATCTCCTGCCCCCATAAAAATAATAACGGCATTATCATATGTTTTTAAAATAGCTGTTTCTTCTTCTAGCAAAATTTCCGCATTAGGAACTTTTGCTTTTAAATCCTCAATGGAAAGCTGTCCATGAACTTCCCGTGCAGACCCGAAGATTTCACATAGATAAACTTTATCCGCTAAATTTAAACTATCAGCAAAATCATCAAGGAAGGTTTGTGTTCTTGTAAATGTATGTGGCTGAAAAACACTAACAATCTCACGTTCAGGATACTTTTGTCTGGCCGCATCGATTGTCGCTTTAATTTCTGTCGGATGGTGTGCATAATCATCTATGATAACTTGCGTTCCAATCTCTTTTTCAGAAAATCTTCTTTTTACCCCTTCAAAAGATTGAAGATATTCCTGAACAATGCGTGAATCGATTTCCTCATAGTGACAAATAGCAATGACTGCCAGTGAATTTAGGATGTTATGATCCCCAAAGGAACGAATGGAGAACGTTTCGAAAAAAGTATTTCTAACAAAAACATCAAATGTTGTTCCTTCTGTTGTTTTCACGATATTCCGTGCTTGAAAATCATTTTCCTCACCAAATCCATAAAAAAGGACGGGGACTTTTGCTTGAATTTTTTGCAGATGTTCATCATCTCCACATGCAAAAATACCCTTATTTACTTGCCATGACATTTCCTGGAAAGCCGAAAATACATCGTCAATATTAGCAAAGTAATCTGGGTGATCAAAATCAATATTTGTCATAATTGCATAATCAGGGAAATATGACAAGAAATGTCTTCTATATTCGCATGCCTCGAAAACGAAATACTCCGCGTTCTCTTCTCCTCTTCCTGTACCGTCTCCAATAAGGAATGAAGTTGGCTTAGCACCTTTCATTACATGTGCAAGCAAGCCTGTAGTTGACGTTTTCCCGTGTGCACCAGTGATGGCGATACTCGTAAAGTTATTCATAAAGTCACCTAGAAAGCGATGGTAACGTATAATTGGCAAGCCTATCTTCATCGCTTCTTGTATTTCTTCATGAGTATCCGGAAAGGCATTCCCGGCAATAATCGTCATACCTGGCTGTATATTCTCCTTTTGAAAGGGAAGGATCTTTATTCCAGATTGCTCAAGGGCGAGTTGAGTAAAGAAATGTTTTTCATAGTCTGAGCCTTGAACCTGAAAATTCATATCATGGAGAACTTGAGCCAAGGCACTCATTCCAGACCCCTTAATACCTACGAAATGGTAAATAGTCATAAAAAGAACCTCCAACCATCGTATATCTGTAAAACAGTATATGACATTTATCTAGTTTTGCGCACATCCCAATCTAGGACATGCTTTTTAAGCAGAACAAATTTAAAAGAACAATAAAGTGAAACTTCAATCAGTGGGGGTTTTCTTCATCCCCCACTAATTGATAGTTGAACCAATCACGCTCAGAAACGCCACGTCCTGTGGCCTTCGCCTGACTAGGACATCCTGTCCGTCGTCGGGTATTTACGGGCTGTTGATCCCCCACTTAGAATTTTTGTTCCCACAACTTCTTAAAGTAGGGGTCTTACAGCCCGTTAATCTGCGATAAATTATCCAATTAAAATTCATATTCAAATATTATACCATTATTTATCGTTAATAACTATGTAATAAAAAGGATTAAAAAGTAATCCTTTTTTACTTTCAAGTAAAAGCTAGGAACAATCCACTTGTTGATTGTTCCTATACCTGCTGTTTTTTCTATTTATTCCACTTTTTCTAGTCTTGGGTTTGGACGGTACCGCCTGCCTGCTTTAGCTGCATGTTTTCCATTAATTAATACATTATCACCTGTAAACCCAATATTAATCTTCAACAAACTGCTTCCAACACCATAGGTATCAACTGGGACACCATTTTCCTCAAATTCTTGAATTCGTGATTCATTAAATCCGCCACTTACAACAATTTTCACATGGGTAAATCCTTCTTTATCCAAAGCATTTCTAAGGGCGAATACTAATTCTGCATTTACACCCCTAGGGTCAAACGTCCCTAGCAGATGCTGATTTCGTAAGAAGTATTGATCGATCAATGTCCGTGAAGTATCTAAGCGCACTCCCTTTAAATCCTTACCAAATGTTCTCGCAACCTTAAGAGAATCCGTAATTACATCATTATTGTAATCAACTAAAGCAACTAGGTCATCTTCAGGGAAGGTTTCTTGATAGGCTTTCGTAGCAGCTACAATATCTCCATTGAATAGTTGGATAAGTGCATGAGGCATCGTTCCCATGCCTTGTTTTCCCCACCACTCATTCATTGCATGAGTTGCTTGTGCTGTTGCCCCTCCAATATGGGCTGCATATCCATCCCCCGCCTGAGTAATATAGTGATCGTCGCGGTCACCCATGAAAATCACTTGCTTCTGCTTTCCTGAAGCACTCGCCGCCTTAACGACGTTGTATACGTTTGTTGCGACAGACGTCCGTCTCGAAAGAATCCCGTCAATGACCCCTTCGAGGTAGCCAAACGTTTGATATTGACCTGTAATGGTTAATACTGTTTCGAATGGTGATATTTTGTCGCCATCCTTTAAAGAATATATTTCAAGTTCATCCGGATTATCAGCAAAAGTTTTAAGAAGTGCAATAACTTCATCTGTCCCGCATAATACTGCATGATTTTTTTGAAAAAACTGCATCGTGACAATGTTATCCTTCTTATATTTATTCACGATCTCTCTCGTCTTTAAAAAATATACAGCGGAAAACCAGCCGTCTTTCACACGCTCATCGAATTTAAATGTCTGGTTTGTAAGACGTTTGATTTCCCCTTGAAGTTTTAACTCAATTTCTTTCATTTCTAAAAGCTCCTCAGTAAATAACAAATATTTATTCTTAGTATTTTAAACATGCAAGTAAAGAATACCATGGATTAATTTATTGTACTAGTACCTTGGACTGATTCAAGATCAGCTTCAGTAATTAGAACATCACGCGGCTTGCTTCCGCGTGCTTCAGAGATCATTCCTTGTTTTTCCATCATATCGATTAACCGTGCTGCTCGATTATAGCCGATTTTAAACCTTCTTTGCAGACTTGAGGTCGAGGCTGAGCCTTGATCCACAACAAATTCACAGGCTTCATAAAAAAGCTCATCCTCTTCTTCAATCATTTGTGCCTTTTTCAATAATTCTTCCTGTTCAAATAAATATTCAGGCTCTCTTTCTTTTCTAACATGTGCAACGACATCGTCGATTTCATTATCAGACACATAAGTACCCTGCAGACGAACAGGTTTAGAGCTGCCATTTTCCAAAAATAACATATCTCCTCGGCCAAGCAATTTTTCAGCTCCGCTTATATCAATAATCGTCCGTGAATCAATTTGTGATGATACAGAAAAAGCAATTCTAGTTGGAACATTTGCTTTGATTAAGCCTGTAATTACATCAACGGATGGTCTTTGTGTAGCGATGATCAAATGAATGCCACATGCCCTTGCCTTTTGTGCAATTCGGCAAATGGCTTCCTCCACATCTGCTGGTGACATCATCATTAAATCTGCAAGCTCATCAATAATAATAACCATGAATGGAAGCTTATCAGCATAGCGTTTGTGTTCCATTGCCAGTTCATTAAAGCGGTTGATATCCCTTACACCTGCATGAGCAAATAACTCATAGCGCCGTTCCATTTCTTCGACAGCCCATTTTAAGGCAGCAGTTGCAGCTTTCACATCTGTAATAACCGGACTAACTAAATGGGGGATGCGGTTATACGGTGCTAATTCAACCATTTTTGGATCTATGAGGATTAACTTTAATTCATCAGGCGTTGCCTTATATAAAAGGCTGACTAAAATGGAATTGATACAAACACTTTTTCCTGAGCCTGTTGCTCCTGCAATTAATCCATGAGGCATTTTACGTAAGTCTGTTACAATTGGATTGCCGGCAATATCTAAACCAAGTACTGCTGTTAAAGGCGAAGCACTATCACGAAATTCAGGACTATTAATAATTTCACTTATATATACAGGTCTGCTTTTCTTATTTGGCACTTCAATTCCAATTGTATGCTTGCCAGGAATTGGGGCTTCAATCCTAATGTCCCTTGCAGCAAGGCTTAACTTAATATCATCTGAAAGATTTGTGATTTTGTTCACCTTTACACCAGGTTCAGGCTGGACTTCATACCTCGTTACGGATGGTCCTTGCGTAATATTAACTACTTTCGCATGAACATTAAAGTTTTTTAACGTAGAATTCAATAACTGCTCCTGTTCTTGTATCCATTCAAATGATTCCTCCTGATAGATAGGAGCAGTAAGCAGTGTTCTTGATGGAAATTCATAATAGGAAATTTCTTCATTCTGACTGATCGGTTGATCCTGAATCATTGGTTTATCGACAGGCAGAACCGGAGCTTCCTTCGGTACAAAAGGCCGTTTAGCTTCTAAACCAGATTTGAAAGGAGTTAATTTTTCAGTAAGATTTTTTTTATCTTGGTTTAACATGATTACATTAAATGGAATATGCTTTCTTGCTGAAGAAACTGGTTCCGGTTCTTCGTCAATGCTCTCTTGACTTTCGAGGAATTGACTACTATCGTCTGTCACTTCCTCCGATTCTTCAGCAAATTCAACTTCTCTAGAAATAGGATAGATCTCTTCCATAGCTAGCTCAGGCTCTTCCAATAATGTTTCCACATGAACTTCCTCATGATTTGAAAAAGGATCTATTTTATTTTCAGCTGCATCCTGTGGATGAATAGATCGATCATTTGTTTCACATACATCTATTTCTTCTACTACATATGCTTCTTCCATTTTAGGAGCATCGCTTAATTCGTACTCAATTGGTTCTAGGTTCTCATGTTCCGCAAGTCTAGTTTTCATTTTTGGGCGGTCAAATCCGTATATCGGAGAAGGAATTTCTGTTGGTCGAAATGGGCCTCTCTTTTTTACAGGTTCTTCCTTCTCTTTCGTCTTTTTAGACGGTGGATTAGGGGTAGGGAAGGATTGTTGTTCTGCTCGTTTTTTCAACGGCTCTCTTTTATTTGCCTGTCTAACTCTTGGCTCTCTATTCTTTGGCTCATCAGGAATTAACGGGAAGCGAAATTGACCTTTTGGATATTGATACACGATTTTTGCATCAATCTCTTTTGGCGTTTCATATTGTCTGTTTACATGCTCGTAATCCACGTATTCTTGACTTTCATCTTCTTTATATTCTTCTTCCTCATTCTTAAACATTTGAAAAAACTTCTTAAACAAACTCAATGTATACCAACTCTTTCTTTCATTCTATCTATCTTATTTTAGCAGTATTTCGCGAAATTTGGAGAAAAAAAAGAAATAAGACAAAAAGGACCACTTGGAGTGATCCTCTTATAAGTATTTGTATTTATTTTTTTCGATTTTTCCCGAGGATAAAAATTGGTTCGAATGATCCATTTTCATAGACAAAGGATAATGCCGTAATCGGCACACGTCCGCTTGCAAAAAAGCTCATTGTTAACTCAGCAAGAATATCATACCCAGTCTCATTCTTAATATCAGCAATGATTAATACATCCTGATGAGGAACAGCTACTGCCATGGAACCTTCAATTTTCTGCTCCATCTTTTTAATAAATGGCTCGTTTAATATTCTGCTCGCATCATAGCCGTCATTTTTATTTAGAAAGTAATACGTATTGCCTGCAACCTCATCACTTTTCATTTCAGTAGAAAGAGAGCGTACATTAAATAATGCCGTTTCCTTGATTCTTTCGGGAACCCAGCCTTCTTTTTCTATGAGTTTCCTATCGATTAGCCGGTAAGTTGTGCCTAAATCAAGCGCATAATAGATTCTAGTTTCCGCTGTATGTTCATCAAATAAGAAGGGTACCCCTTCTTCAGATTCAGATGGAAATGAGGTTGAACGGATAACTGGAAAGATGTTTTTCTCCTGCCCTGAAAGCTGAATATCTCCTTCCATCGCTTGAAGTCCTTCTTCTACATAATAAACCACTTCATCAATCGCCTTTTCCTTTTGTAATTCCCATTTGGCGATGATTCCTGGCAGAGATATCGTAATCCCTTTACCTGTTTGTTTATTTTCAATCCTCAGTTCATCTTTCTTCTTGTCGAAAGAAAAGGATCGATTGGAATTTGTTAATCGTTTTTCTAATTCCTTCTTCATTTTTATACTATCCATTTTCATATAAGTCCCTCCTTAAAGGAGCTATTTCAACTTTATTGTATTTAAAGAAGACTCGCCGATTGGCGAGCCCTGAAAAGGCAAAGACAGAGGCGTAGTTGCGCTTATACTTAATTCCTGAAATTTTCCGCTACGTCGAATAGACTTCCAGCTGAAAATTTATACATTTTTTTAACGTGTGACCCCCACATTTGAAAGGATAGGAGATTTAACGAATCTTATTTGCTTAGGCCATCAATAAAATTCTCAATTTCTTCTTGGGTTTTACGATCCTTGCTGACAAAGCGTCCAGTTTCCTGCCCATCTTTAAAGCCAATAAAGCTTGGGATTCCAAATACCTCAAGCTGAATACACAAATCAATAAACTGATCCCGATCAACATAAATAAACGTGTATTCTTGATATTTTGCTTCAATTTCTGGCAAAATCGGTTCAATGATGCGGCAATCCGGACACCAATCTGCGGAAAACATAAAGATATGTTTTCCATTGTCTTTTAATTGTTCAAACTGCTCCATTGATTCAAGCTTTTTCATATTTCCTTCCTCCTATTTGGACAGTTTTATCTTCAAATAACATCCATCCTATTTTCCTCATCTATTCTGATCATAACAAAATTCTAAATCAATGAAAATAAATAAAGCGAAAGGAGTGTGACCCCTTCGCTTTATTTTATTTCATCGTAACAGAATTTACAATTTCACTCATAATTGCGGCATCAGATGTTAATTGTTTTGTTTTTGATTGTGAAGTAATTTTTACACCGCCGACACCAATAGTCATTTCATTCATATTTTTATCCGTATTCTTAATTAGTAAAAACCCAAAATGCTGATCTTTTTCATAAATTTCGTTTAAATCATATTTTTTTTGCTTCATTGTCGCTTCATATACCACTTTACTTTCTGGACCCTCATGCTGATTATAGAAAAGAATATAGGTTTTTGAGCCATTTTTTAAGATGATATTATTAGGCGATGTTTCTTTCACTTCTACACCAAAAGGCAGATAAAACGCAATATCTTCATTTTTGTTGTTAGTTTCTGTTGGTGTACCTTTGAATGCCTCATTTACAGCATCCTTAGCAGCTTTTTGCTCTTCTTTTAAAGAAGCAGAACAAGCACTTAGCAGTAAAACGACAGTAAATAAGAGCAAGGCAGCTTTTGATATGTTTCTCATACTATTTTCCTCCTTGCTGGGAAATCCATCATCCTTTTCTATCATACATTTCTTCCTAATAGTCTGACAACCCTTCATTTTGAATGATCAGGCTTATCGTAATTAATATACTAGAAAAAGGGTAAAAACAAATCACTTATTCCGTCATTTTTTCCGGTATTCATACTGCCCGATCAATAGCTTCATTACATGTGAGAACATGTCAGATCGGCTAATCTCCCCATCAGTAAAAACACCGATTGCTCCTTCTTTTTTCCTAATATCATTTTTATTTGTAAAAGCATCCATCACAGGACCAAGTTCCTTACCTGCTACTAGTTGTGCTGCAACAGCATCAGGCAGTGGAATTCTTGCTCCCCCAGCTATAATTGGCGGTTCCCCTTTCACAGCTAGTGCGCCCCAGTTACATAAAAACAAGCCATATTCAGTGTCTTGCACGCCACCTTCAAGCCCAATACCGATTTCACCATTTCCTGCCTCTAACGCTCCGTAAGCCCGATTAACCGCACCCTTAATTGTTTCTTCATCTGAAAAAGGTTGATCATTCACCCCAGATGGAATATCTAAAGTTATATACTCTGCTTCATACCTTTGAAATGCACCTTTAACTGCCTTTATCTTCGCAGGATTTTTTGATCCAATAATGATTTTCATGAAACTTAACTCCTTTTTACAGAAATAAAAAAGAGGCAACCTCATGTTGCCTCCCAAAAGCTTAGCTGTTTTGTCGAATGGTTTCAACTGTTGTACGGTCACATGCCTTCACTAGCTTAACAATTAATTCTTTAGCAGCCGCATAATCATCAATATGAATGATTGAAGCATGTGTATGAATATAGCGGGAGCAAATCCCTATTACTGCACTAGGGACTCCTTCATTAGAAACATGTACACGGCCCGCATCTGTACCACCTTGGGAAACGAAGTATTGGTAAGGAATCTTATTTGATTCTGCTGTATCTAAGACAAATTCTCTCATTCCGCGATGAGTTACCATTGAACGGTCAAGAATTCTTAGAAGCGTTCCTTTTCCTAATTGACCAAACTCATTTTTATCTCCTGACATATCATTCGCAGGGCTTGCATCCATTGCAAAGAAGAGATCAGGATTGATCATGTTAGCCGCCGTTTGCGCTCCTCTTAGTCCAACCTCTTCTTGAACCGTAGCTCCGGAATAAAGAATGTTCGGAAGTTGAATATCCTTCACTTCTTCTAGCAATTCAATTGCTAGTCCGCAGCCATAACGGTTATCCCAAGCTTTTGCAAGAATTTTCTTCTCATTTGCCATCGGTGTAAACGGACAATTAGGGACAATTTGCTGTCCTGGCTTAATACCTATTTTTTTCGCATCCTCGCGATCATCCGCACCAATATCAATCAGCATATTACTAATTTCCATCGGCTTGCTGCGTTTTGCTTCATCTAAGAGGTGTGGTGGAATAGAACCAATTACGCCTATCACTGGTCCATTATCTGTCATAATTTGTACCCTTTGTGCTAGCAGCACTTGGCTCCACCATCCGCCAAGTGTTTGAAAACGAATCATCCCGTTCTCTGTAATGGAAGTAACCATAAAACCAACTTCATCCATATGGCCTGCCACCATAATTGTTGGTCCATTTTCGTCTCCTTTTTTCACACCAAAAATACCGCCTAGCTTATCCTGAACTACTTCATCTGCATATTGGCTAAGCTGCTCACGCATAAAATTACGGACAAAATGCTCATTTCCCGGTGCACCAGGCAGTTCGGTTAATGTTTTGAAGAGCTGCAATGTTTTTTCGTTCATCTTTTTTCTCCTTGAATTAGAATAATATTATGTATTCTTTTATTTTACAGAACTTTCACAGCACTTGCCACTAATTCAATTTTTAACATCCCGTAATTTTTGGTAAGATGGTTAAGAAGCTTAGAAAGATTGGCATGAATATTACTTTATGGAGGTGTGTCATATGAACTGGAAATCATTTTTATTAGGTGTTGGAGTCGGATTAGCGAGTGGATATGCAGCAAGGGAGCTGCTTGCACAAAAAACATCTGTCTCTCCTGAAAGAGCATTGTCCAATGCAAAGGACGCATTCAAGAAAAATGGACCGATCAGCGGTTCATGGATCCAAATGACGAAGGAACCCTATAAAAAAGGGCATTTAGCATACGAAATATATCGGGGAGGCATATCAAGAAAAATCGGTGAAACACAGGAGCAATTTGAATTTATTGCAGATGCTGGCACAGGAATCATTCTTGATGCTTACAAGCTCAGCTAAAAGAAAATTAGCGCCAGTTACCATTAAATCCATACATTAACACAAAACAAGAATAGTATTAGAGGTCTATTTCGCTTTTTTACATTACATCAATTATTTTTTCCAAATGATTCAACTCTGATATTTTCTTCATTTACACTTTCTAAAATCACATCTCGCAGAAAAACCAGCCTTGCTCCACGAGATGTGATTTCTCCTAATTAAAGGAAAACAATTCAATATATTTTTATTTCCTTTAATTTATCTTTGTAAGATGAATTGGCATGTAAAGCTAGATCGAAAATCCTCCTAGTTTTGTTTCAAGATACTCTTCGATCCCTTCCTTACCACCTTCTCTTCCCAATCCACTTTCATTCATTCCCCCGAAAGGTGCTGAAGCAGCGGTAGGGTTAATGTCATTAATACCAATTATACCAAAGTTTAATTCCTCAAATGCTCTCATCGCTTTCGAAATATCTTTCGTGTAAACATATGCAGCAAGACCGTAATGTGTATCATTAGCCATCTCTATTACTTCTTCACTATTGTCAAAAATACTAATAGGAGCAACTGGGCCAAATGTTTCTTCTCGAAAAATTCTCATATCTTTATGAACCCCCGATAATATCGTTGGTGCATAAAAAACTCCTTTGTCTAACCCATTTTCTTTCAGTCTATATCCACCTAATTCTAACGTTGCGCCCCTTTCCACTGCATCCCTTACTTGTCCATCAACTTTCTCAATCGCTGCTTCATTTACAAGAGGACCGATACTAATACCTTCCTCCAAACCATTCCCTGCCCTTAATTTTCTGACTCTATCAATAAGTGTATTTGTAAATTCTTCAGCAATTGAGCGATGTACAAATATCCTATTTGGGCTAATGCATGCCTGCCCCGCATTTAGAAACTTCACTAGTGCTACTCCTTTTGCAGAATGGACAGGATCTGCATCCTCATAAACGATAAATGGCGCATGGCCCCCTAGTTCCATAGAAACTCTTTTTACATTCCTTGCTGCTTTTTCAGCAATAAACTTACCTACCTCAGTTGATCCAGTAAATGTTATCTTTTTAACTGCAGGATTAGTTAATAATTCATTACCTACCATTTCAGCATTTGTTGAGGAAATTAAATTTACTACCCCATTTGGAATCCCGGCATCGTCAAAAACTTTAAATACTTCCATCGCACACAAAGGTGTTTCTTCTGCAGGTTTTAAAACAATTGTACAGCCCGCAGCAAGAGCCGGAGCAATTTTCCGAGTTATCATAGAGACAGGGTAATTCCATGGAGTGATTGCACCCACCACCCCTATTGCCTTTCGGATTGAAATAAATCTCTGATCCCTTCTTGATGAAGGAATCACTTCGCCATAAACACGTTTTGCCTCTTCTGCATACCATAAAAGAAAATCTGCAGCATATTGAACTTCATTACGTGAAGATTTCAATGGCTTTCCTTGCTCTAATGTCATTAATTGAGCAAGTTCCTCTTTCCGCTTCATCATGATTTCATATGCTCTGTATAAATAACTAGAACGTTCATAAGCGGTAAGTCGCGACCAATTACGAAAACTTGATGCAGCCGCTTCAATCGCCTTTTTTGTATCGTTTCTATTTCCGTCTGCCACTTTATTAATTTCCTGGCCATCTGCCGGATTAAAAACAGGGAAACTATTTTTCGATTCTGATTCAGTCCATTTACCATCAATATAAAGCAAATTAAAAACCTCCTTATAAGAGAAGCAGTAGTGTTAGACAATTGTCTAATCTAAAAGTTATACTTTCAAGATAATAAAAAAAGAGAGAGTAACCCCTCTTTTTATCATAACATTCTGAATTATTCGTCCGCAATTTATTATGCTATCCTTGTTTCATTTACCTTTTTATCTTCATCCTTAAACCAATTTCTCTCAAGTAGAAGCCATAATACAATTCCAACACCAAGCCCCCACGCAGCACCTTGTGTTGCTAGTACCGCTCCTACAATTACTGCAATTCCTTTCTCTAGGGTGCCTTTCTCTTTTAATACGTCCATTGCTAGGTAGCCGCATAAATACCCTTGTATGAGCATTGTCAGTGCCATTCCAATATTGATTCCAGGCTGAAAGATCGAAACAACTGGTCCAAGCATTAACGCAATACTCATTCCCCAAAAAATCCCTGTAGCTCCTCCCCAATAGCTGTCCACCTGACTTCGGCCATTACTCATAAACCTATTTACAACAAGCACCTGTCCAGCAGTCCATTGCGGACCGGATAAAGGTAAATAAGGCATAAATATCCCTTCAATAAAATTACGAATTGAAACAATAATACTATTTCTGCTAGCACTAAATACAATTCTTTCATCCTTCCGAACTTCATTTGCGTTATTTAGAAGGGAACTGACAACTAATATATCACCAAAAGCAATAATATAGGCTGCAATCGCTAACGGTAGCGCTTTCAAAAAATATTCAAAAGGTGGAAAACCTACTCCGAAAATACTATAATTAGCAATGATTTCTCCTATTGGGAGTGGTACTAAGTTCCAAGAAATATTTGGGGCAGCTACTTCGCCGATCACCAAACCAAAAATATATGATACTGCAAAAGGGATTGCTATTCCAAATTGAGCTATATACCGAAAAAATGAATATTTTTCCCTAAGTGGTGCAGCTGTTCTAGAAAACATCATAAAAAATCCAAACGCTGCACCCAACAGGATGGTAACTGGCATTGTCCAAACACGGCCATTTGCTGAAAACTCTCCATAAATGGCAGCAAACCCAGCTCCTAGCAAAATACCAGCTTTTAGTGAAGTAGGCAGCCGTTTAACTAAGATGTCTGCCCCTTTAAATAGTCCCATTATTAAAAAAATAAGAGCCACTGTTAATTGAAGTGCTATTAATGCAAGAATTCTTGCATCCCCTTCTGGAAAACCAACCAGAAACCCAACGTACAGCGGTATTCCCGCTGTAATCCACCCTGCAATTGAGGGATCACCGAAATGAGTATGGAGAAGATAAAGAAAGTTATTAATAACGACGAAGGCAATCGCCAATTCAAACGGAATACCTAGCACATCCATCATTACAGCTGTTATGCCCATTGGAACTACACATAATATTGCACCTTGAATCCAATCAGGATATTCAAGTTTATAATGAATAAATGGCAACCTTAACTTTAATGGTCCTAGCATTGAAGGTTGCTCACTGCCATCTTTCCTCTTTTTATATAGACCCATCTTCCCACCCCTTCATATTGCAATTCGTTTTTAAGTTAAAACTCCTCTTTTCTCATGTTGATTTCTATGTTTAAAGCATTATTTGCATTTATACTGTTTGTTTCTCAACTATTTGTACAAACTCATTTAGTGCATTATGAAATTCCTCTTGCTTTTCCAGCATTACATAATGACCTGAACCCTCAATCTCTAAAATGTGCATATCAGGTTTAATATTCCTTAGTAAATCTCCTGCCCCCCTAGGCAATAGCTTATCTTGACTGCCTAAGATAGCACATATTGGAATTTTTAGAGATGATAATACTGCCCTTCCCTCCAAATACTCAGTACATGCTTGAAAATCAGCATGAGTGATTTCTATTGGCACTAAGTCCAACTCTTGTCTTTCCTCTTCTAGAAGTGATTCACTCACCTCTTTACTATACGATGCATGAAATAGAGATTCTGGGAATTCACCATCGGCCAGTTTATCAAGTATTTTTGGGTGTACTGGTAGTTCATAGAAGCTTGCTACAAGAACTAATCCTTTCACTTTTTTGTTTCGCGCAGCTAATTCAATGGCAATTAAGCCCCCCATTGAGTGCCCGACCACGATCGTATCTTCTTGAATAGATTGATCAATATAAGCAGCATAATCTTGAATAGAGGAAATAATATTAAACTCGTTATCTCCATGTGCAGGCAGATCTATTACTTCATATACCGAAGATGAAAAATTCTTAAGTGATCTCCATTTGCTCCTTGTTCCCCCTGCACCATGAATAAATAGTAGTTTTAAATTCCCCATTATTTACCTCCTAAAATTGTTCTTGCAATAATAACTCTCTGAATTTGATTTGTTCCCTCATAAATCTGTGTGATTTTTGCATCTCTCATCATTCTCTCAACATGGTACTCTTGAATAAATCCATATCCACCTAGAAGCTGAACAGCATCTGTCGTCACCTTCATTGCAACGTCTGCAGCAAACATTTTTGCCATTGAGGATGCTTGTGTCAATTCCGGGTTTTTCCCAGTAGCTGTAAGTTCGTTCACTTTCGAAGCAGCTTTATACACAAGACCACGTGCAGCTTCTATCTGTGTTGCCATATCTGCAAGCATGAATTGAACCGCTTGAAATGAAGAAATATTTTTCCCAAACTGTTCCCTTTCTTGTACATATTCTAATGCAGCATCGTATGCTCCTTGGGCAATTCCCAGAGCTTGTGCAGCAACAGTAGGTCTAGACTTATCAAAGGTTTTCATGGCGATCATCCAGCCATCTCCCTCATCACCAATCCTATTTTCTATAGGAATTCTACAATTATCAAAATATAGTTGGGCTGTTGGTGATCCTTTGATTCCCATCTTTTTCTCCAGCTTTCCTACAACAAAGCCAGGGGTATCCTTCTCTACTACAAATGCTGTAATTCCTTTAGCCGTCTGTGCAAAAACAGAATATACATCTGCTACGCCACCATTGCTAATAAACATCTTTTGCCCATTTAAAATATAGGAGTCCCCATCTCGCTCAGCACGAGTTTTTAAACTCTTTACATCAGATCCTGCATCTGGTTCTGTCAAAGCGTAAGCCGCAATCTTTTGTCCAGTCGCTAAATCTGGAAGGAATCTTTTTTTCAAAGCATCATTTCCACCGATAATAATTGGCAATGAGCCTAATTCTTGTACAACAGCCACCTGTGAAGAAGAGGCACAAACGCGGGAAATTTCCTCGACAATCAAGCAAAAACTAAGTAAATCAAGCCCCAATCCACCATATTCTTCAGGCATATTTGCACCAATATATCCATATTCCGAAAGAAGGTGCAAAATATCCATTGGATATTCAGCATTCTCATCAATCTCAATTGCTCTTGGTTTAATCCGTTCCTGTGCTAAACGGTGAATTTCCTGTTTAATTTGAAGATGGTCTTCAGATAAATCAAAATTATTAAATACGATTTTTTCGGCGTTCATTGAACTCCCTCCTCGCTATATTCCGAAAGCTGTTTTGTAAGGACAAACTTTTGCATTTTTCCGCTTGTAGTTTTCGGGAGACTTTCCACAAAGTAATATTCTCGTGGCCTCTTATATTTTGCTATTTTTTTTCCTTCAACTAAAAACCTATCAATTGTTTGTTTCGTTATATTACTTCCTGGTTTTTTGACTACGAACGCAACAACTGTTTCACCCCAGATTGGATCGCTTTTCCCAATTACCGCTACTTCTAATACCTCTGGATGCTCAAGTATTTGATCCTCCACTTCTCGCGGATATACATTCTCAGCTCCAGTGTTGATCATATAATCCATGCGGTCTTTAATCCATATATAGCCATCAGAATCTACATAGCCCATATCCCCTGTATGATACCAGCCGTAAGCAAGTGCCTTTTCAGTTGATTCTGGACGGCAATAGTATTCTTTCATCATACATGGACCTTTGACTAAGATTTCACCAATCTCTCCAACCAAACATTCATTTTCTGGATTTGTAGGTCTGCCATTCTCCTCAATACGGCCAATCTTTATTTGATGGGTAAGTATTGCTTTTCCAGCTGACCCTGCTTTGTTCAATTGTTCGTCTGGATACAAAACGCTCATCACAGGTCCCATTTCTGTTGTACCAAACATCTGCACCAGATCTGCATTTGTTTTCTCTTGAAATCTCCTGATTAATACTGGAGCCATTGATGCTCCCCCGTAACCCAATAATCTGAGAGAGGATAAATCAAATGCATCAAAATTCGCAACATTTAGCAGCATATTCACCATCGTTGGTGCCGCAAAGATATGTGTTACTTTTTCTTCATCAATTGTCCTTAGCACCTTTTCTGCTTCAAAATGATGCATGATAATAGTAGTTGCCCCCACCATTACTCTTGGAAGAAATGATGTATGTAGCTCCGCTGTATGATTTAAGGGTGCGACTGAAAATCCAATATCATTTTTATTCAATTTCATACATTCAATCATTAAAAAATTATGATGAACCATGTCTCGATGTTTATGGATTACCCCTTTAGGGCGGCCGGTTGTTCCACTCGTGTACATCATGATATAAGTATCATTTTCAGTTACATGAACATCTGGCGCTGTCTCATTACATTTTTCTAACATCTTGTAAAAATCAATTGAACCGATCGGAACATCCTTATCCGTATATATAAACTGTTCAACTTTGATTCCTAATTGAATTGTCTCTTTCACAGTTTCTGCCACTTCTTTTTCAAACAAAAGCACCTTAGAACCGGCGTTGTTTAAAATAAAATAAAGTTCATTTGCTGTTAAACGATAATTAATTGGATTAAAAACAGCTCCAAGTTTTGCCGAAGCAAATAATGCAATAATAAATTCACTATTGTTATAGAGAAAAGTAGAAACAACATCTCCCTTCTGTACACCCAGTTCTGCTAATGAGTTGGCAAATTGATTAATTTTTTTATTTAATTCTTTAAAAGTAAAGTGCTGATTTTTCTCTTTATAAATAAGAGCTGATTTATCAGGATAATTATGTGCCGACCATTCTATTATTTCTCCGACCGTTGTTGTCATCTCTATTCCTCCTTTGTTCAATACTCAACTTTTAATCTACCTCTACCATTATCAAACTCTTAATATTCATAAAATCCTTTTCCCGTTTTTCTACCTAAATGCCCCGCTCGAACTAATTTTCTAAGTAGCGGCGCTGCTCGATATTTTGAATCCTGTGTTTCTTCATATAATGAATCCTGAACAAATAATAAAGTATCTAACCCAATTAAATCGGCTAGGGCAAGCGGCCCGATTGGATGGTTCGCACCTAGCCTCATCCCTTTATCAATATCATCAGCACTAGCTACACCTTCCTGTAACACAAAAATTGCCTCATTAATCATAGGGACCAAAATACGATTAACTGCGAACAATGGTGATTCCTTGACAGCAACAGCCTCCTTCCCAAGGGATTCCACCAGCTCTTTTGACCTTTGATAGGTTTCTTCAGTTGTATCATATCCTTTTATGAGTTCTACCAATTTCATTACTGGTACTGGATTAAAAAAGTGGAATCCCATTACTCTACCAGGATCTTTCATTACACTTGCAATTTCTGTAATACTCAATCCAGATGTATTACTTACAATAATTGCTTTCTCATTAACTATTTGATCAATTCTCCTGAAGATTTCCTTTTTTAGCTCCATGTCTTCACTTACTGCTTCAATGATGAAATCAGCTTCTGCAATGCTTTCCCACTCAGTAGAAGTACTTAATAATTGTTCGTATCCATCTATTGTTTCTTTATTGGCTCTTCCTTTTTCAATAGCTCTGTTCCAATTTTTACCTATTTGTTTTAAGCCTCGATCAAAATATGCCTTTTCCTGTTCTATTGCAATTACTTCGTACCCAGCCTCAACACATACTTGAGAAATACCCGATCCCATTGTTCCAAAGCCAATTACACCTATTGTTTTCATATGATTCTCCTCCTTAATTTCCTGTAAATGATGGCTCTCTTTTTTTCAAAAATGCAACTACGCCTTCTTCCTTATCATCTGTTAAACATATATCTCCAAATAATTTCGCTTCTAGTTGTTGACCTTCATTTAAAGACACTTCCGCTCCCATATTGATTGCTTCCTTCGCCTTTTGTACAGCGATAGGTCCTCTTGAAGCGATAATATTTGCTAGCTCAATCGCTTTAGATAATACATTGTCCTCTGTTACCTCCTCAATGAGGCCGTAATTATAAGCTGTTTCAGCAGAAATGAACTCACCAGAAAAAATTAACCTCTTCGCCATTCCTTGTCCAATCAGCCGTGGCAGTCTTTGTGTACCTCCATACCCAGGAATAATTCCAAGCTTTACTTCTGGGAGACCAAATTGTGAGTGATTAGAAGCAATACGAATATCACAAGCAAGCGCAAGCTCTAGACCTCCACCTAATGTGAATCCATCAATGGCAGCAATCACAGGTTGTGTAAGATTAGCTATTCGATTAAATACTGCCTGCCCCCTCAAACAAAGTGCTTCCCCTGCTTCTGATGTTAATCCAGGAAATTCTTTAATATCCGCACCAGCTACAAATGCTTTTGTGCCAGCACCTTCGATAATAACAACTCTCACACAATCTCCAATTTGCAGAACAACTTCTTCTAAATCATTAAAAACATCACGATCTAAGGAATTCACAGGGGGGGAATCGATAGTAATAATCCCAATATTATCTTTCTTTTCATACCTGACTTTTCCCATATTCATCACTCCTAATTTTTCTTGACCTTCAAATTTAAACTTGCAATTATCGTGCCAAAAACTAAACGTTTATTTATCTAAAATAAAGTGAAATTAAATCATCTATCCCCATTATCAATATTTAAATGTTTGCAATAACTGTTTCCAAATGACACAACTTTGTTTCTATTTGACACACTTGTTATTCAGAAGAAACAATAAAAAAACCCCCTTCATTGCAAAGAAGAGGGAAAAACTACTAGTAACACCTCTTCTTATCTCTCAAGCGATGCTTGCTGGATTTGGCACGGTACAATAAGTCCGTTGCCGAGGTGTCATTGGGCCAGTCCCTCAACCTCTCTTGATAAGAAAATATTTAAAATATTCAATTTATTAAACTTGTCCCTTACTTTATAATGAGTAAAAGAGAATGTCAACTACTTTCAATTTATTTAAACTATTCACCGTAAACAAATATAAATCAGGGAGTGAACATTATGGAAGTTTATGCATTAAGTGGGTCAAGTGGGACAGGGAAAAGTACCAGTGCCTTATCTTTTGCGTACAAAAAAAGAATCCCAGCAATCATTGATGATGGCCTCTTAATATTGAATGGGCAAAAGATTGCTGGTTCATCTGCGAAATTCGAAAAGAATTATATTTCAGCAGTAAAAAGAGCTACTTTTTTTGATGATCAGCATAAGAAAGAGGTTCAACAAGCCATTCATAGTCATTTTATCGGCAAAATCCTAATCATTGGAACTTCAGATAAGATGGCAAATTTAATAGCCAAACGCTTGGAGTTAAGTGAAATTAAACATTATTATTATGTTGAAAACATACGTTCATCTAGTGAAATAAAAATAGCACAATATGTAAGAAAGACAGAGGGAAAGCATGTGATACCTATACCATATAAGCAAGTTGATCAAAATTTCTTTAAGAAATTAATTTATAAAGGAATGGAGGTTTTTTCAACTAAGGAAGAAAGAATTGGAGAAACAACAATCGTTTATCCTGATTTTCATCATGGAACTATTAAAATCCATAAAAAGGTTTTTAAGCAACTTGTTGAATATATTTGTGTTAACTTTAAAGAATTTGTGAATTACGAATCCGTTTCAATCCATTTACAAGGACTCCCAACACTAAATTTAAACGTATCCATTAGTTTTCCTATTCATAATAATATTCTTGAGAAATTAACAGCTCTGCAAATGGAAATTTATCAACATTTTCTTGACCATATGAATATTGAACTATACGCAATCAATATTTCAGTTATCAAAATAGAGAAAGGAAGCCCTCTAAGAAGATGAGCTTCCTTAAAAAAACAGGTGTAGCATTCGACATAAAACTGAGCAGGGGAAGATTGTAAAATCCTTTAATTTGAAATTGAGCGTCGAGAAAAACGTGGGATTCGTTTTTCAACAAACGCAGCTACTCCTTCCGGAAAATCATAATTATCTACAAAAGGCGTCGTCCCCTTCCATAATTCTGGTACACTATTCACACATTGACTTACAGATTGCTTGACAGCTAGTAATGAAGAAGGTGCTTGAGAGGCTACCAGCTTACCCATTCTAATTGAATAACGATCTAAAATGTCATCATTCACCAAGTAATTTAGCATTCCTAAACGATATGCTTCTTCCGCTTTTAATACTCGTCCTGTATACACCAAATCCTTCGTTAGACTTGGGCCAATTAAATTAACTAGGCGTTGTGCAAATTTATTGTTTAATGTAATTCCCAATTTTCCTACAGGAATACCTAATCGGGATCTACCGGAACCAATCCGTAAATCACATGCTAAGGCCAACTCAAGACCAGCTCCCATCGCTGGCCCATTAATAACGCCTATTGTCGGAATTGGTAAATTCTCAAATGTTGAAATAGCCTCTTCCATTAGGATAAAAGAGTTTTCAGCTTCTTCTAGTGACATTTGATGAAACTCTTTAATATCTGAACCAGCTGTAAATTGTTCCCCTGCTCCCCTTAAAATCACAACCTTATTTTTGGGATTTTGCAAAATCTTTTGTCCTATTTCAGTTAAATATTTCCACATCTTTGCGGTTAATGCATTTCTTTTTTGGGGCCTGTGTATAGTGATAATAGCTAATCCAGCTGTTTCTTGATAGATAATTTTGGCTTGTTCAGCTTTCATTCTTTGAATATCAACTTTCATTTGTTTTTCCTCCTTGTCAAAATTATTATAATTTAATGCAAATTTCATGCCACAATTAATTGTACTAATAATAAAATGTAACAAGGGAAGGAAACTATTTAATTTCCTTATTCAATTTGATATTTTTTCAGTTTAGTATAAAAGGATTTTCTGCTTATCCCTAGTTTCTGAATTGCTTCGGTTCGATTTCGGGTATTTTTTATAATAAACTCAATATGTTCTCTCTCCATTTTTTCTAAAAGAACGTCTAATTTGGTCGTAAATAAGGGCGAAACGATAGATGGGCTAATTTTATTATTAGAATTAATTGATGAAGGATGTCTATCTAAGAAGAAATATTCTGGGAGATCGTCTGATTCAAAAAATTGTTTTGTACAAACGACAAGCATTCTTTCTAATACATTGACTAATTCTCTGACATTTCCTGGCCACTCATACTGTTCCATAATCCGCAGTACTTCTTCACTCATTCTTACATGCTTGCTATATTTTAAACATAACTCATTGAGAATTGTATTTGATAAAAAAGGCAAATCTTCCTTTCTATTCCGTAGAGGTGGAATATGGATTGGAACAACATTAATTCGATAATATAAATCCTCTCTAAACTGTCCAGCTTTAATCATATCTTTTAAATTTCGGTGGGTTGCACATATGATTCTTACATCAATCGAATAGAGCTTAGTTCCGCCCACTTTTTGAAATTTTCGCTCTTGGATAACTCTAAGAATCTTCGCTTGCGAATTTAATGACATTTCTCCAATTTCATCTAGAAGGAGAGTCCCGCCACTTGCCATTTCAAGAAGTCCCTTTTTTCCACCTTTCCTAGAACCGGTAAATGATCCATCTTCATACCCGAACATTTCACTTTCAAATAAAGAATCGGGTATTGAAGCAATATTAATAGCGATATATGGTTTATTATTTCTTTTGCTAGCTTCGTGAATAGAATTTGCGAAGATTTCTTTACCTGTTCCACTTTCCCCATAAAGAATAACAGATGCATCCGTATCGGCCACTTGCTTTGATAACTGAACGGCTTTTTGCATTACGCTTGATTTACTTTCAAGCTTATAGAAATATCTTCTATCTAATTGCTCTTGGAGATAGGACAAATCCCGTTTATATTTTGTTAATTCATCCTGAACTTTAGTTAATTCTGTAATATCCTTCATGATTGTAACCACACCAATCATTTCTCCATTCTCAATTAATGGTGTGATATTTGCACACACATCCTTTTTTAGAGAATGGACGTAACTGCAATCATTGATCAAGGATTTACCGCTTTTTAAAACTTCTAAAATCCGAGAATCCCCTTCTATTTCCTTTAGCTTTCTGCCAATAATTTTTTTGGCAGGTACTTGAAATTGTTCAGAATAAGCTTTATTTACAAAAACGATTGTACTATCCTTTACAATAACAATAACTGCATCATGGAGTGATTCCAAAATAGACAGCAAATGTTTTTCTAACTTCATATAACCTCTCCTTTATTAGCAGCATCATCTCTACTAATTATCGTTGGGGCTATTAAACGGATTACATCCATTTTTCCAATCAACTTGAAAGAATTGGTCAATACTTTCATCACTAATTTCATTAAAAGAATCTGGGTTCCATTTTGGCATATGATTTTTATCCACCAATACTGCCCGGACTCCTTCGAAGAAATCTTTAGTATGTAAAAAATTTAGAGCAACTTCAGTATCCATTGCAAAGCTCTCCCTAAGGGTTTTTCTTTTCCCTCTCTTCATTAATTCTAGAGTTACTTTTAATGATGTAGGTGATTTCTTAAGAAGAGTGTTCTTCGTTTCTAACGCCCAATCATCTCCATTACTAGCACCCTCATCTAATGAATTTATTATTTGTTCTATCGTTTCATATTGAAAATACTGATTAATTTTTTCCACATTCAAGTTATGAGGTAATTCATGAGATCTCACACAAATACTTTCTAAAAATTCAACTAGTTTTTCCTCTACATTTTCCGGTTTCCATACATGTGCCTTTATAAACTCCTCTACTTCCATCAATCTACTACTATCAAGATAATAATCTGCCATATCTGTAGATAGAATATCCCCTTTCAAAATTATCTTTGCTGTTAATGCGAGATATAATCCAATTCTACCGGGCATTTGATTAAGAAAATAATTCGCCCCTACATCAGGAAAAAAACCAATATTCATTTCAGGCATTGCCCATTTCGTTCTTTCTGTGATTACTCTAAATCGAGCGCCAACAGAGAGACCCACGCCTCCTCCCATTACAATACCATCCATAAATACTATTACAGGCTTGTTATATTCATGAATGAGCAAGTCCATTTTATACTCAGTTGTAAAATATTCTTTAGGGACCATACTATCAGAATTCAGTTTTACACTTTCATATATAGCCCGGACATCTCCACCTGAACAAAATGACTTTTCACTTTGACTCTTTACACAAACCAATGAAATGCTTTCATTATGAGCCCACACCATTAGTTGGTTATAAATATCTTTAACCATCTGAAGGGATAGTGCATTTAAAGCTTTAGGACGATTTAGTATGACCCATCCAGCCCCATGGTTCTCTTCAAACAAAACTTCATTTTCAGCCATCATAATATATACTATTCCTTCCATTTTTATATTTCCAAGATGAATATACATAATTTTCTGTATTATCACTAATTATAACATATTATTTTAAGTAAACTGTCGATTAAAACAAACTAGCTGTTATCAGAGAATTTGCTTCCTACACTACTTATTAATTCCCTTTTTCGTAAGTACCTGATCATTCGAAAAAAATAAGCTTATCCAATTGGATAAGCTTAACTTTATCTATATTGAACTTCACAACGATAAATACGATTTCCTTTATTAGAGAACTTCTCTTCGTATTCAGTCATAATATTCCCATCAAAATTACTATTGTGAAGGTCAAGACTTACATACTTCAATAGCAGCCCATATTCAGAGAAGCTAGTTAGAGAATATTCAAATAGTCCTTGATTATCTGTTTTAAAATGAATTTCCCCTTGATCAACTAGGATCTCCTCATATGTTTTAAGAAAGGTTTTGTAAGTTAATCTCCGCTTAGCATGACGTGATTTTGGCCAAGGATCTGAGAAATTCAAATAAACTCTATCCACTTCTCCTTTTTCAAAAAAAGTATGGAGATCATTTGCATTAACATTCATAAGTTTTACATTTGGTAATTCAGCTTCAATAATATGGTCAAGGGCGGTAACAATCACGCTGTCTTGTAACTCAATTCCAATATAGTTAATATCAGGATTCGCCTTCGCCATTCCGCTAATAAAACGGCCCTTCCCAGTTCCAATTTCTATATGAAGCGGCTGATTTTTTTCAAATACTTCATGCCATTTCCCCTTCCATTGATCAGGAGATTGAATGACATATTGCGGATACTCAGCAAGCTTTTCCTTTGCCCATGGTTTATTTCTTTGTCTCATACTTACACTCCTATAAAAGTTATATCGCTCAAACATTATCATGCAATTGGCAGTGATGCAATTAGAAAAACTTGACATTCGCTAAATTTTTCGGCGAATGCCTTAGTTTTTCTTATGCATTCAGAATTTATGGATATAAATTCTGATTAGCAAAAAAATGACTGGTAACATGACTGCTTCTTGGTGAAACATGTATAAATCGAAAAAGGAACTCACAACCTAAGGTGAATTCCTTTTATTATAGTTGAAAGGGTGTCGATCATGCCAATTAATCAGCAGGATCAGCTAAATTTATTAAAAGATATATTAAGCAACCATCAAACAGATTGTTACGGATCAGTATCAGAATGTGAGCAGCTTGAACGATTAGTTAAATCATTAATTAGCAGTCCGAATGTAGACCAAAGTGCAAAAGCAGTTTTAGAAGAAATATATAATTACAGTCAGAATGGAATTAACTCTTCTCAATTGGACAATCATATCGAAATGCATCAGCAAGAATTGTCTGGATGGGTAGATTCAATTAATCAATTTTCATAGGATCTATGAAGGTCTGTAAGGAACTGGATCCATTTATCCATTTCCTTAAACCTGTTTTTGCCTTTATGCCATTGAATGGAATTAATCGTTTGTGCGATTACATACCATTTCATACGTAACAGTAAATCATCTGTCAGTGTTAAACCGTACCGATTAATCCATTCATCCCATTCTTGTTTCGGAATATACCAATACAATAGCATGCCAAGATCAATGGCAGGATCAGCTATCATTGCTCCATCCCAATCAATTAAATACAACTGGTTGTTTTCTGCCAGCAGCCAGTTGTTATGATTGACATCACAATGGCATACGGTCATCTCTTCACAATGAATATGATCGATTTCCTTCTTTAAAAACTCGATTGATTGGACAATTACATCCATATTCCTTAACTCAGCATCCAAATCTTCTTCAATGATTTGAAGGATAATTTCCGCGGTTAGAGGGGATTTCCCTAGTCTTTCGAGCATGCTTAGTAAAGGCTTAGAGCCATGGATCTTTTTCAGCAGCCTAGCGACTCGTTCATTGTTCATGTCTGCTTGCTTAAGTTCTCTTCCACTTTCCCATTGCTGGGCAGTGATAACGTCCCCATTTTCCAGTCTCTTTGTCCAAATAAGCTTAGGAACAATTCCCTCAGCGGATAGTACAGCAAGAAATGGAGATGTGTTCCGTTTCAGAAACAGCTGCTGCCCATCATGCTTAGCAAAAAAGGCTTCACCTGTCGCCCCACCCGCGGGAACAATCTCCCACTCTTGTCCTAATATATATTCCAAAATTGTTCACCTGCTTAGTAGAAAAGCGCAAGCGCCTAGCTCATCAACAAGGGTAAATAGCCCTTTGCATCTAGGATAAGCTGCTTACGCTAGACAATCTATTTCAAATAACTTTTCATTTCAAAAAATAAAGATAGCTATCGCTTTACGATCTCCCAATAGCTATCTTTATAAATTTTATCTCTTTCATGCTTTTAACGTCAAGCTTATTTATTTTTCACTTGCTTACAAGGACGTACGAACATATAGGAGGCAACTCTAGCGTATTTTTTTCTAGCTTCCTTTTTGGCTTCACATTCGCAGTTTGGTCATCCGCAAGTACCAGCCATAGCCCATCCGGAAGCTCGACAGTTTTTTGTGAGAAGGAAGGATTAAAAAATAC
Source organism: Cytobacillus solani (assembly GCF_006704205.1). NCBI lineage: Bacteria > Bacillati > Bacillota > Bacilli > Caryophanales > Bacillaceae > Cytobacillus > Cytobacillus solani. The sequence continues at coordinate 3,016,903 of NZ_CP041305.1, read as the reverse complement.
AATAATCTTTGCCCAATCCCCATATTCATCAACATCATTTAAAAAAAATCCAATTACTGGCTCCTCAGCCGGAAGAAAACACATATGCTCACGTATGTGCTTCTGATTAGAGAACCGAAAGGCGCCATGTGACTTGCGAATCCGAATTATTTCACGAAGATAGATTACATTTGCAGCAAAAAAGGATTTTCGATCCCAATCAAGCTGATTTATTTCATCGGATGATTGATAACTATTTCCTTCCCCTTTCTTCGTTCGAAAAAACTCCTGCCCGCTATGCAAAAAGGGAATTCCTTGTGAAAGCAGCACCATTACTGTTGCAAGTCTATGCTGCTTTTGCCTTGTTCCCTTACTTAGAGACGCGGAACAGACCGCTAATTTATCCCATAATGTGTGGTTATCATGTGATTCTACGTAATTGACCGACTGAACAGGGGAGTGGAATAATCCAGCCTCAGTTTTTTCCATACCAATACTTCCGGCAAGAACTTGTTTAGCTGCCTCATAATAATGGACATTTCCAAATGCATAGCCTTTATCATCTAAATGAAATGTACTCCCTTTAACCGTATCCCTGAACCAATCATTAAACTGGCCAATTCTCGGAAGACTTTCTTGGTTGCGAATACAAGCCTTCTTATCAGCGGAAATTGGTGTATCCAAATCCCAGCCTTCTCCAATAATAAGAATGGAAGGATCAAATGAATCAACTGCTTTCCGGATTTCGTTCATTGTTTCAATGTCCAAAATCCCCATCAAGTCAAATCGAAAGCCATCTATTTCGTATTCTTTCAGCCAAAACATAACCGAATCAATAATAAATTTTCTTCCCATCAGCCGTTCTGAAGCAAAATCATTGCCTACGCCTGTTCCATTGGAAGGCATTCCAAATTCATCATGACGAAAATAGTAGCCGGGAACAATGTTTTCAAAAGATGAGCACTCTCGAATATATACGTGATTATAAACAACATCCATTATTACCCTTATTCCTTGTGTATGGACCGCATGTATCATTGCTTTCAATTCTTTAACTCTTGCATATGGATTAGAAGGGGCTGTGGAAAAGCTGCCATCAGGTGCATTAAAATGCAATGGATTATAACCCCAATTGTATTCATCCGTATCCTTTCTTTCATCAATCCCCTCAAAATCATTAATTGGAAGAAATTCAATATGCGTGATACCGAGTTCCTGTATATAGGAGAGCCCTGTTGGCGTTCCGTCTATCGCCACAGTATTCAGCTCTGCAGCACCAAGATACGTACCTTTATTTATGATTCCGCTATTTGAATGGATGGTTAAGTCCCTTATGTGTGTTTCGTAGATAATCGCATCAGTAGGTTGTTTGAAAAGGGGAAGGGGGGGTTTTGTCATTTTTGTTTTGTTCAGATCAATGACAGCAGCATATTCTCCATTGAGGCTAACCGACGTAGCATAAGGATCCGCTGCCTCTCTCCATTCTAAATTTACAAAGACTTGAAAGGAATAATAATAGCATTCAAGATCTCCTTTTACAGTTACGTGCCATACACCTTTCTCCTTTCTCATCATCGAATGAAATATTTCACTCTTTGATGTATCTGTTGGGAGCAATTTTAATTTCACCTTTGTTGCAGTAGGCGCCCACAGCTTGAATAACGTGTGATCTGAATGATAAAAAGAACCTAGTAGGCCATCATAGAAAAACTCTTTATCAAAAGCAGCTGTGCGAATGACAGCGCCTATTTGCAAGTCTGTTTTTTCACCATGCTCATCAATTACCCAATATTGTTCACCAATTACTAGTTTTTCTTCTATCTGACAAGTATATTTAACGCTTTTTTCTAACGGTATTCGATTCATAATTGTCAGAAGAACATACTCATTCCTATTCATTTTTCTAATAGAAAATTTTGAAGAGCTCCCTCCGAAATAATCTTTAGGAAGTAAGATCGTAATGATTTGCATGTCATCTAAGTAAGCAGAAAATTTTCGATTAATCGCTTTCATGATCTTACCTCCAATTTCATGTATTTATTCCATTCCACTTGCCTTTGAAAGGATTGGAAGGAATCTTCGGCAAGTAATGGTTGTCAATGGAGTACAGCCGATATCCTCACCATCTGCATGAGCCTGTATCGAATCAGGAGAAGAAATTCTAATCTCACTACCAGTAAACGTCTCCACTTCCTTGAATGCAACATGTCCTCCCCAAAAAACAGTAATAAATACAAATAAGAGCTTCAATCTTGATAAATTATGGACAACAGTAATATTTAGCTGACCATCAAAAGGGGAGGCATTAGGGGATATTTTCATTCCTCCGCCAAAAAAAGGCTGATTTGAAACAGTTACAAACCAAGTGGAATCAAACGCAATTTTTTTCCCATCTATAATTATTTCAATGGATGATCGTTGATAGGTAAATACACTTTTTAGCAAAAAATAAACATAGACTAGCTTTCCTAGAGAAACACGGTTTAACAGCTTTTTAATTTTTGAAAGATTTACTTTCCTTGCAATATGAGCATCCAGTCCAACACCCATATTATTGACAAAATAGATGTATTCTTCATCTTTATTCGTTATCCTCCCTAAATCAATTAGTGAGGCTTCTTCCTTCAATTGTCTCAAGAGATGGTAGAGCGCAGCAACTGGATTTCTTGGAATGCCAAATCCTCTAGAAAAGTCATTACCAGAACCACCAGGAATATATGCAAGCTGGATATGCTTGTTAACCACTGCCCCATTCACCACTTCGTGCATTGTTCCGTCTCCTCCAACAACAACGATGACTACTTTTTTCCCTGTCTCTTTTTCGGAAATCAACTGAACAATTTCTTTTCCATGGCCGTGATACGCTGTAAAAAAAGCCTCGTATGAAATATTTTGTTCATCAAGTATTTTTTCTAGTTTTCTCCAAACCTTTTGACAACGGCCATTTTTCGCCTGAGGATTAATGATAAAATAGAGCTTTTTCATCACATTATTCTACCTTCTATATAGACTTTGTCTAATTATTCTTCTTCAGAAATCTCCCATTCAAGCCTTCTAATTGATGTCGTTTGGCAATATTGCAATAAGCTTTGGGCTGCTTTAAGCTGTACATGTTTCAGCGGAGAACGAAGATTTCTCATGCTTTTAAACCATTCCTCATAATTTCTTTTTTCAATCATTTGGACATCAAAGGGAACTGCAGGATGGTCAATGTATCCATTTCTGCAAAGAACCGCCTTATGTATCGGCAAATCGATTTCATTCATGCGGAATATTTGGTGAACAATTTTCGCTGTTCGATTTAATGCTAATAATGGATTCAACACCTTTTTCTCTTCGCCATTCACCCGTTTCACCCAGAAGCGTTCTTTTGATCCGATAAAAACGGAAGAGTCTTCTTCCTCTAGAAGACTAATACACCAGACGCCTGTCGGACTTAAAATAATTGTTTCTACCTCCACTGGTGCCTTTTTCAACAAAAAAAGCGGTAAATAGAGAACGAGAAACGTATCAGGAAATCGTTGAAGAAAGAACTTTAATCTCTCATCAAAATAAAATCGTTTATCCACAAACGATTTTTCAGTCAAAGTAGAGCTCGCCCATTTCATTTGAAAGCGGAATAATTGATCCAGGAATTGATGCTTTAATTCCTCCACTGAATCAGGACGATAGGTAAAGTTTGTTTTGAATTGAAGAATTGCTTCGTCTCCACTTTCATCGTTGTTATGATCCATTTGATCTAGGTTTAACAAATCTTCCTCTTCATTATCCTTCTTCCCTAGCTTCCATAGCCCTTTTAGCTTATCTATTAAAGGTTTTTTCTCTTCTTCAAGCCAATCAGGATTTTCTTCCTGCGAATGGTTCATAAAAAAAGAATCATCATTATTATCCCACGCAGCTTTCAACTTTTCCCATTGATGCTTTTTAAGCCTGACATAGCGGGATGGATATAAATAAATATTCTGTTCATACCGTGAAACGTAATCTTGCATTTTAATTAACTGTCCCATTTATCTTGCCTGCCTCATCATGTCTCTAGTATTCATTTATTCTTCTAGCAGCGGGTATGCTGCTATTTTTTCGTATTTGGGGAATCGATCAATATGTGTTTGATACAGAACAACTTCCTTTGCTTGAAAAGTAAGAGGTGCGTTTATGAAAGGATTATTTTGTTTCAAACAGTACTCCTCGAATGGATTACTTCCAGTCCATTTTCTTGCTAAAGTAATATGTGGCTTATAGGCCCTAGTCTCTAATTCAAATCCAGCCTCTAGGCAAGCAGAAAATACGAGTTCACGAATCTTCGTTAATTGCTCCTCTTTCGCTGTATCTGCCCAAAATATTCTTGGTGAATCCTTTTTCCCAAACACACCAAGCTGATTAATATGAAGAGGAAAGGAGCTTTGTCCATTTAACTGTTTAAAAACCAGCTTTGTAGCTTCCTTAAGCTTGTCCTCTGATGCAACACCTAGAAAGGCCAATGTGATATGATAATCCTCTTGGTGAACCCAACGCTGAAAAGGAAGCTTTTCCTTTATAGTTAAGCAGAGATTATTTAATTCCTTCTTTACTTCCTCTGGTAAGCTAACAGCAAAGAAAAAATGAGCTTTCCGATCCATTTTCATCCTCCATTAATTAACCAACATTTGCACTTATTTTAGCAGAAGTTGGAGACAGGTTCTACTCTATTCAGCAGTAATGATGAATATTGGTCCAGACAGAAAAAAGCAAGCAATGATTTCATATGAACATTGCTTACTTTTTTCCAAAAATTTTTTAGCTAATGGTGCCGCATTCCTTTTCAATTTCTTTAACAAAAAGTGCCTGTAAATGCTCCGTAATTGGACCCAGGCTGCCATTCCCCACTTTTTCTCCCTCGATTTCAACAATTGGTGTAATTTCAACTGTTGTTCCTGAAAGGAAAACTTCATCCGCACTCTTTAGATCATCAACTGTGAAAGGGGTCTCAGAAGAAGGAATATCATTATTCCTGCATATTTCCAAAACCTTCTGTCTTGTTATCCCGTTAAGAATTAAATTGTCAGCAGGGTGTGTGATTACTTTTCCATTTTTGATTATTGAAATATTCGATAAGCTTCCTTCGGTTACTACTCCATCACGGTGCTGGATTGCTTCAAAGCAGCCTGCCTCCACCGCTTTTTGTTTTGCCATTAAATTACCTAGTAGATTCAAACTTTTAATATCACATAGAAGCCAACGGATATCCGCGTTCAGAATCGTCTTTACCCCTGTTTTCATATTTTCAACAGGTCTCCCCACTTCCTTTGAATACGCAACAAAGGTTGGAGAAACATCATTTGAAGGAAATGCATGATTTCTTGGGGCTATTCCTCGTGTCACCTGCAAGTACAAGGTTCCTAAATTAAGCCTATTTTTATCAATTAAGCTTTCAAGCTGTTGCTTTATTTCAGAAACTGTATAAGGAATATCCATACCAATCTTCTTGCCGCTATCAATAAGGCGTTCAAGATGCTCCGTACCTGTAAACATTTTCCCGTTATATACACGGATCACCTCGTAAACGCCATCCCCAAATTGGTAGCCGCGATCTTCAATATCTATTTTTGCTTCCGAACGGTTAATGAACTCTCCATTTACTATAACGTATGTCATTTTCCCTTGACTCCCTGCTTGTATATTTTTATTTTGCAAGTTCATATATAGCCTGTGCATAAATGGCTGTTGCTCTTAGCATGTCTTCAATATACATATATTCATCCTTTTGATGGGCAATGTCCTCTCTTCCAGGGAACAGCGGACCGAATGCCACACCAGACTTCAAGGAACGGGCATATGTTCCTCCGCCAATTGAAAGCAGTTCAGCCTTCTCCCCTGTTTGTTCCTCATATACACTCTTTAACGTTTGAATGAGAAAATCTTCCTCAGCCACGTGATGAGGCTTTGAGTCAGTAAAGTTTTCAATTATAAAGTTTTCTTCTTTTAGTAAACCTTCAAGTCTGCCTTTTGTATCATCCATATGATTCGTAACAGGGTAGCGAACATTTAATCCAAGTCGACCGCCATTCTCCTGTGTATAGGAAAGCTTTCCTACATTGATTGTTAAGTCACCTGTAATGTCGTCTGAATAGGCGATACCAAGCTTCTTACCTCTTGACTCATCATAGAAATATGTAGTCGCAAACTGAAAATAGTGACTTGCCTTCGAGTCAATTTTCAATTCTGATAAAAACTTAGCCATGTAGAGACCTGCATTTTTTCCATTTTTCGGCTCCATTCCGTGGGCAGAAACCCCTTCCGCCTCAAGAATTAATACACCGTTTTCAATGTAGTATTTTCCAGGCAGTTCATTCTGTTTAAGAAAATCAGCATACATTTGCACGATCTCTGTTGGCTCATTATTCACTTCAAGTGAAGCCTTTGCAAAGTCTGGAACCATATTATATCTTCTGCCAGATTCGAAAGAGAGCACAGCTGCCTTTATTTCTCCATCGTACGTAGAACCTTCTCCACTTTGGACAAGGTCGAAATCAGCTATCCCTTTTTCTGCATAGATGATAGGGAAATCAGCATCTGGTGCGAATCCCATTGCCGGCATTTCCTCATGTTCAAAGTAATGATCTACACAACGCCAATCACTTTCCTCATCCGTTCCAATGATCATGCGTACACGCTTATTTAGTGGCAGTTCAAGCTCCTTCACAATCTTCATCGCATAATAAGCAGCCATCGTTGGGCCTTTATCATCAATGGCTCCTCTTGCAAATATTTTGCCATCGCGGATTTCGGCACCATACGGATCACTTGACCAGCCATCTCCTTCTGGTACGACATCCACATGACAAAGAATCCCGACAATTTCCTCACCTTGTCCAAATTCTAAATGTCCTGCAAGGTTTCCAACGTTCTTAGGTATAAACCCATCTTTCTCGCCAAGCTGAAGCATGAAATCTAACGCTTCCTTTACCCCTTCCCCTAATGGAGCATCTTCTGTTGCTTGATCTTCGTCCAATACACTTTTTATTTGCAGAAGCTTTTTTGCATCTTCAATCAGTGCGTCTTGTCTTTGTTCCACTTCTTTTTGCCAATCAATCACGTTCATTACTAATCCTCCAGTGTAAGAAAAAAATTAAATCTATTTAAAATTATATCAATTCATTTTTCCTTATGCACCATCATACACCTATCACAAATAAATAAAAATACTTTCCTACCTTCGGAACAAACCAAATGGCATGCCGAATTGAGACAGTATAATATGCCAACATACTACAAAAACGGCTAGAAGGGTGATCGCTGTCATAAATAAGAACAAAACAGCCCTTTTCCGTGCCTTAAAATAGAAGTCTGTTTCACTGAATTTTTTACTTAGTGGATTGGATGGTGCAATTTTATCCCAAACAAGTGAAAGCCATGAATTCATCATGATAAGAAAACCGAAGAATATGATTATTTTTATCCAGAGAGGTGGAATGAGTACGATTGCAACGGTTCCAACGGAAATAATTTGAAAATAGCTTATTACATACGAGCGGTTTCTTAGAAAAACCTTTAAAAACAACTCAATAAATCCATTTGCCGGTACTCGCTTTTTTAAAATTCGCTTTGAACGGCGGAATAGAAGCGGCTTTGTTCTTTTCGAAACAATTGGTTTTTCAATTTCATTTGAAAGTATGAAAATAAGCTCAATATTTTTCGTCTTATCCGCTCGGCCCATATCTATTTCATGATCGATTGCAGATAATTTCTGGATTGACTTTAAGCTGAAATAAATGGAAGCTGTCAGAAAGACGATTCCGCATAAGCAAACGAGAAACAAGGCACCTTTATCCCAAAGGATATAGATCAGCTGACTAATCCAGCTTAAGGCAGCAAAAAATAGAAAACTAAGCACTAATTTTTTAAACCTTTTGTCTATTTTCTTCAAATGATATTTTACGAGCATAATTAGCGCTTTTAATGCAATAAAGAAAAAAAGTAATGCACCTATTTTCTGCCAGCTAAGAAAGAAATGATTACTTAAGAACGGCAGCAGAATAAGAAATGTAATTGCTGTTACTAGCGATTGGGAAAAGAGAGAGTATATATATCCCCATTTTTTCATCCCAAAAAAGATTGACTGCATTTTTATGAGAAATACTTTGTCTGCTTCTTCAACATATGTACGAATGCTTCCATTCCAGGACAAAAGATAAATAAGCATGAATACAAGGATAAACGGAATGGATTCTATCCATCTTGGCAGCTCCACCCACCAAGAGCGGTATCGAAAGATTATAAATAAAATGGCTGGAATAATAAGATATACAATGATTGTCCAATCGGCAATTGACCGGATAACCCCATACTGATATTTTCGATCTCTTATGTATCGGTCACGAAAAAGTTTCCAACTACTCATCCGGATTACCCTCAGCTACTAAATGAAAGCAGTCATACAGGGAACCATCAGGAAGATTACACTGTTCTCGAATATCCTTGAGTGTACCAGCTGCTTGCAGCTGCCCATTATGGATCATTAAGAACCGATCACATACCTTTTCCGCTGTATCTAATACATGCGTGGACATCAATATTCCTGCCCCCCGCTTTTGTTCCGTTTCAATTAACTTTAAAAAAAGCTTCATCGCGTTCGGATCGAGCCCAATAAATGGCTCATCAATAATATATACCTTTGGACTTGTAATCATCGCTAAGATCAGCATGGCTTTTTGCTGCATGCCCTTTGAATACTTGCCAGGATATTCATGCGCATGTTCCGTTAGCTTGTACTGCTCAAGAAAATCTTTTGCTTTCTCCTTGTATTCCTTATCAGGGAGAGCCTCCACTGCTGCGATAAAATCAAGATGCTCCCATAATGTCAGCTCATCATAGAAAATGGGTCTTTCCGGTACATAAGAATATTTTGTATTCTCCCTAAAAGAAATTTCCCCCTCTTTGTTTTCCAATAATCCAAGAATCGTTTTAATTGTCGTGCTCTTTCCAGCGCCATTAGGTCCAATTAATCCAATTAGCTCTCCTTCTTTAACATTGAAATGAATATTATGGATAATTTCCTTTTCCTTGTCATAGCCTGCTGATTTAATGTCTACATTTAATAAAGTCATCTGATACTCCTCCTATCTAATTTGTACGAATGAGAAGTGGAAAAGGTTTACTTTTTTCGGAAAGTATTCTTTTGGAATCAGGAGAAAAATTGTTTTTAGAATTTTTTACAATACACCCATGAAAGACCATAGGATATACTAAGATTTTAATAAAGAGAAAGGAAAAGTTCATGAATATGGTGGAAATTCTTTAATAAAGTAGAAATTATCAAAAAATAGGAGTACAATGAAGGTAAGATTGACATCTCTTGAAAAAACATCTGATATTTGCAAAGGAGTTGGCTGAGGAAAAGAAAACTACATATGCTTGAAGGACAAAGGTTCTTCAATGAACTGTCAGTTGCAGGAATTTGCCATTGGTTTGAAAAAAGGATAGGGAGTGGTTTTTTGAAACCTTCAACTAACCGGATGTTAAACCGTATCAAATCCGTCTACATGTTTATTAATAAGCGTGGAACTGTAACAACGGGAGAGCTTGTAGAGGAATTTGGTATTACTCCTCGCACCATTCAGAGAGATTTAAACGTTCTTGTTTACAACGACTTAGTAAAAAGCCCCAGTCGAGGAAAATGGACGACTACAAAAAAGAAGGTAAAGATGTCATCATAAGTTTCCTTTCGTGCACTGATCTCATATGAGGTCTGATGTCTGAAGTGATGATCCCAGATTCGATTGTTAACAAAAAAAATAGGATGAAAAAAATCGCCAAGCTAGGCGATTTTTATTTGACCTCATATTCCATTAAGCTTTCTAGTTCTTCCTCTGTTAATTCCCGGTATTCACCAAGCTCCAGTGTTTCATCTAGCTGCAGCGGCCCCATCGAAATCCTTTGTAAATAAATGACGCGCTTCCCAACCGCCTCAAACATTCTTTTCACTTGATGAAATTTCCCTTCAGTAATTGTGAGTTCAATATCTGATGTGAGACCGGATTTAATGATCTTCAATTCCCCTGGTTTTGTTTCATACCCATCATCCAAAATAACGCCCTTTTTAAAAGCAGCAATATCCTCTTCAGTTACTTCACTGTTTATAACAGCAAAATAAGTTTTCGGCACATGCTTTTTTGGAGATAAGAGGCGGTGGGCAAGCTGACCGTCATTCGTTAACAGCAGCAGCCCTTCAGTATCTTTATCAAGCCGCCCAACTGGAAAAGGCGAGAATACTAAGTCTTCTGGCTCCAATATATCTAAAACCGTTTCATGCTGCGAATCCTCAGTAGCGGAAATGACTCCTTGTGGCTTGTTCAACATTAAATAGATGAACTCTTTATACACCACTTCTTCTCCATTGATTGTTACAACATCCTTATTAGGATCCACATGCTTGCTGGCATCCTTCACCTTCTGCTCATTGACTTCAACAGCCCCGCTCTTCAAAAGCTGTTTTACATCCTTCCGGCTTCCAAAGCCTAAATTAGCAAGCATTTTATCAATTCTCATATCATCACCTCTTTTATTGCTGATTTGCAGGATACTTGAAATGTTTTCACATTATCCGCGCAACCTGACCTTCTTCAATAGCCGATCGACCTTTTGTCCAAATAAGAAGTAAACAAGTTTTGTTTTAAAGCTTAAATAGAAGTAAACTCCTGCACCCACCGCTGCACAAATGACTACGATAATGAAGGCTTGTAAATTAGTTGTCGGTGTTAAGAAAAGCGTAAGAAGCTTATACGTGATTCCCGCACCTGCAAACATCAGCGCTGTGAAAATAACAATCAAAATTCCTCTTCTGAGCACAAGTCGAAATGGATACTTAGCATACGTTTTTATTACAATTAAATTAATCAAGATAGCAGCTGTATAGCCTATAGCAGTGGCCACAACAGCTCCCTGTGTTTCCATCATCTTGATAAGAGGGATATTTAAGCTCAATTTAAGCAATAATCCAACAAGCAAGCTAAGTACCGTATAACGCTGTTCATTGATTCCTTGTAAAATCGCAGCGGTTACTAAGAAATAAGCAAAAAGAATTGCTACAGGCGCATACGTTCTAAGCACTTCAGTTCCAAGCTCGCTCGGATCGTAAAACAATGTAAAAATAGGCTCTGCTAATAACGAAAGTCCTACAACTGCCGGAAGAGTTAGAAATAATAGCACCTGAAATGCTTGATTCAATTGATAATTTAAACTAGTACGATCGCTCTCAACAAATGCTTTCGTAATACTCGGAACGAGTGTTAAAGAAAAAGCAGTAGCCAAAGACACAGGAATAATGACAAGCTTATGCGTCTGGAAGTTTAATACGGCAAAGGATGATACCGCCTGATCGGCTAAGCCAATTTCCGCCATCGTCCGGATAAAAGTGAGCTGATCAATAAATTGGAAAAGCGAACCGGATAAGCCTACAAAAATAAAAGGCGCGGCATACACAACGATTTCTTTGTACATATCCTTTAAAGAAATGTCCATTGTGCCTTTGTCATTCAATAAAAGGCCATCCAAATAAGGCTTTCTTTTATACCAATACCATAAAAGTGCTCCTAGACCACCGATTGCACCAATACATGCGGCAAAGGTGGCTACACTTACTGCCTGAACAAGACTGCCTTTCATGATATATAAAACAATAAAAGCACCTGCAAGAACAAACACAATACGTACAATTTGTTCAATGACCTGTGATAAAGCCGAAGGTCCCATGGATTGGTGTCCCTGAAAAAAGCCGCGAATCAAACTCATAAAAGGAACAACAATAAGCGCAAAGCTTACAGCTCTGATAACAGTCGCTACATCCTTCACACTCGTATCCACATTATCAGGAATAATAAAATCAGCTAACGATGGAGCTAGAAAATATAGGAATAGAAAGGATATCGTTCCCGTACAAAACATCACAACTAGCCCTGATTTAAATAGCTTTCTCCCTACGGCATATTCCTCTAATGCATTGTATTTCGAAATAAATTTTGAAACCGCGGCAGGTATGCCTGCTGTTGCTAAACTAATGAAGATTGTATAAGGAATATAGGCGAAGGAATAAAGCGCATTTCCTTCTTCCCCTACAATATGATAAAAAGGAATCACATAAAATAACCCGAGTACTTTTGAAATGATCGTCGCTAGGGTCATTATAAAAGTACCCCTTAAAAGCTTTGATGACATAGAACCCCATTCCCCTTCAAAAAAGCGCTGAACATTAACAGTTAAAGTCCTCTTATTTAAGAAGCCCTAGCTGTGTAAGTTCCACCATTAAGTTATCGTAGCAAAAGATAATTCTATCGGAAAATTTAATTATGTAAATAATAATCACAATTTTTTTTGCACACTATTTGTATTCTACTCTTCTTCTTACAGGATTTCTACTTAGAGCTGACGAAAATGGTGTTTTCTGCAGTTAAAGTACTTTGAACGTAAAAAAAGCCAATGAAACAATTGGCTTTTTTATGTAATACTATTCAGTTTTTTACCCATAAATTCTCAATTGGAATTCCAGCATCCTTTATTGTTCGGTATATAGGGCATCTTTGATCCACTTTTTTTTGTAATTCATCCACTTGCTCTTGGGAGGCTGATGTTTTCAAGAAAGCCTCTACCTTCACTTTTTCGAAGTATGGTTTTACATCTAAATTTCCCATTAACCCGCTAGGATCAAGTTCTCCTTCGACTTTAAATGATATATCCTCTATTTGGATATTCATTTCTTTTGAAATTATCTGTACCATTACATTCTCACAAGCTGCAAGGGCGGCTAACATTGTAGACATTGGATCAGGCGCAGAATCTTTTCCCCCAAAAGATACTGGTTCATCAATGCTTATTATATGTTTGCCATTCGTAGCATCTGTCCTCATTCCAGAACCAGTGACATCTAATTTGAATGTAAGTTTTTTGCTCATCCAATTCCCCTCCTGATAATCACAGACTTGCTAATTTAATTTGCCCTCTTAATAAATTTGCGGCCTTACTCATTACCTCGAGCTTTTGAATAGCAATCACTTCACTATTCATCGGTCTTTGGGCAAAGGTTCCAAACCCGCAATCTGGATTTAAATAGATTTGATTAGCCGGCATAAGCTTTAATAATTGATTGACCTTCTCAACAATTTCTTCTTCCGTTTCAATTTCTTCCGTTCGTGGATTCACAATTCCAAATCCAATTTCAGCATGAGTGAACTCCTTTATTGCCTCGATTTCCCCTGCTCTTGGTGTCGCATACTCAAGAACGAGCTGATCAACATTTACCCTTGATAAATAAGGGATAAGCGGGAAATATGGACCTCTTAGAAGGATATCGTCTTCTCTGCTCCAATTCCCGCGGCAAATATGGACTCCTAATTTTGTTCCTCTGCCTCGCATGCCTTCCATCACTTGATTCATTAACCCTAGAGCAAACTCAATTTCCACCTCTGCATCCGCTTTTGCAGTCAAAGCTCCACACATAAATGTGCGATTGGCATTCTTTTGTGTAAATACGAGCTCAGTCAGTACAGGTTCATCGAATTGCACAAAATCGACGCCTTCGGCAATCAGATCTTCCAATTCTTCTCTTAAAACGCTTACAATATCGATTGCTAAGTCTTCTTTCGTTGGATAAGCTTCTTCCGATAGCCCTTCAACCCACATGGATCTTGTTAATAAATAGGGACCAGGAAGCGTTACTTTTATTTTTCTATCCGTATGCTTCTTTAAAAAACGAAAGTCATTTAATGCAAGCGGTTTTTTTCGGCTGATTTTCCCTGCTGCTGCAGGATTAGATAGGGAAAATGCAGGAACATCAAGCGTACCGAGAATTTCTTCAAAACTTGCTTTATCATCAATGTATTCTAGCAATTCAGAGACTGTTAGCATTTTCACATTATGTAAATGCTCAGCAACAAACGAAATATAATTATCTCTTCTTTGCTCGCCATCAGATACAATATCTATGCCTGCTTCTTCTTGCAGACGGAGGCATTCAATAACCGCTTGATCCGCAACCGCTTGAAATGCCTCATCTGTCATTCTGCCTGCTCTTTTTTCTCTCATCGCCTTCTGCACTTCAACCGACCTAGGCCAGCTGCCAATGACAGATGTAGGAAAGAGTGTTGATTCCATCGTATTTCCTCCTAATATACAATTGAAAAGGTCAGTTTGATTTCAACTGCTTTTTTCAACGTTTGATAGATAGGTGATTTATTTAAAGTAATTTGCCAAATCTCTTTCAACAAATCTTCATCCGCTGCTGACGATACATAGCATGTACCTGAAATCTGCTGTATGCTCGGACTCCCGTTTTCTTCAATTTCCATATGAGATAAAATATTTTCGATGGAACCTTTAAGCGAAAGCTCGATTTGATCAACAACGACATTCCTTCTAGATGCATGCGCTTTGAAGCCAACTGTTAAGCATGAAGCAAGGGAAGCAATGAAATAATCGATTGAACTAGGAGCATCCACACGAGCACTAAATTCTGCTGGCTGACCTGAGTAAAAATGGTGATTTCTTGCAAATACTTTAGCCTTTAAATCCTTCTCCCCTTGCACACGAACATTCCATTTGTACCCTTTCGCAGCCGCAAGATCGCTCTCTAATGCTGATTTGCTTTGACCTTTTCGTACAAAATACCTAACCGTATTCTCACCTGGTTCTGATCCGATAAATTCATGCTTGACCATTCGGCACCATGCTGGTAAATCATCAGCAACCGTTCTTTCTCTGCTTCTAATTTCCAAAACTTGTCCGGGATCAAGAGGACTCATACTCTTATTAATAATTAATAACAAACCTGACCCGCAATCAAGGTCTCCACCATCGCAAACGGCATGAGGATTTAACATGAGAGCTGCCCCCTAACGGAAAAATTAATATGTAATCGAAGCTGCACCTTGTGTTAGGAATTCTACTAATCTAGCTCCTCCGACGATTGTTGCTCCTTCTATTAAATTATCCTCTGATAGCCCTCTCTTTTTGTAACAAGGACTGCATACCCAAATGATTCCTCCCGCTTCAACAAATTGATCCATTAATTGCTTTAATGGCGCAAAGCCTTCTTCATGAATATCTTCTGCATATCCCTTTTCAGCTAGAAATGCACCTTCAACATTTAAAAAGACAACTGTTTCCTGACCAGATGCAACGGCAGCATTGGCTACTACAAACCCAACCGTTGCTTTATCTGTATCATTTTTAGCACTTGTAATACTCACTGCGAATTTTCCTGACATGATGATTCCTCCCAAAATTTAGTTTACTAGATTAGATAATTGGTCTAAGCTACTTTCCTTTTTTAATAAAATAATGGCTGATATTCCCTTCATCGAGACGGTTTATCAATGTATGGTGCTGCATTCGGCACCATGCAGGCAAATCTTCACGTGCACCAGGGTCATACGAGATCACTTTAATGATTTCCCCCTCTGCCATTTTCCTCATCGTAAGGAATAAATTCATTATTAGCTCTCCACACCCAGTCGGGCCGGCATCATAAGTGACATCTACTGAAATGTGACTTTCCATTTGACACCACCTTTTTATACGATTAATGATAAAAAAGAAGAAAATAGACTTGGAACCTCTAATAAATAAAAGCGCTTTCCTCCCAATTATAATGAATACGTTTTACAAAATAAATTCAATCTATCTATAGTATCGATGAATATGTATCGTCTTTTCGAATAGATAGAGAATCATTCTAATTAGTAAAGTTCAAACTCAAGAAATTTTGTGCATATTATGTATTTCATTACGAATCGTTTATAATTGTTAAGTAAATTAAGGATGAAATAAGTTGGTGACGAAATGAAGTATGATGTAATAGTGATTGGCGGAGGCCCTTCAGGTTTGATGGCAGCCATTGGCGCGGCTGAAAACAAAGCAAAAGTTCTCCTTATTGATAAAGGGGACAAGCTAGGAAGAAAGCTTGCCATTTCAGGCGGGGGAAGGTGCAATGTCACGAACAGGCTGCCTGTTGATGAAATTATTAAGCATATCCCAGGAAATGGCCGTTTTTTGTACAGTGCCTTTTCACTTTTCAGCAATGAGGATATTATTAAGTTTTTTGAGAAACTTGGGATTCAACTCAAAGAAGAAGATCACGGGAGAATGTTTCCTGTTACAGATAAGGCACAATCGGTTGTAGATGCCTTGCTTTCGAGATTAAAAGATTTAAGGGTAGATATTAAAACGAACAGCCCGATTAACGATGTTCATTATAAGAACGGAAAAGTCCATTCCGTCGAACTGAAGAATGGACAAGTGTACGAGGCTGATTCTGTTGTCATTGCTGTCGGAGGAAAGTCTGTGCCACATACAGGATCTACTGGAGATGGGTATGCATGGGCGAAAAAGGGCGGTCATACGGTAACGGATTTATTTCCAACGGAAGTTCCAGTCACATCCGCAGAACCTTTTATTAAAGAGAAAACTTTGCAAGGTTTATCTTTGAGAAATGTAGCGCTTAGTGTATTGAATCCGAAAGGAAAGCCTTTGATTACACATAGGATGGATATGATTTTCACCCACTTTGGTGTCAGTGGTCCAGCCGTTTTACGTTGCAGCCAATTTGTCGTCAAGGCAATGAAAAAGTGGGACTTACGTGAGGTTACTATGAGTCTTGATGCCATCCCTGATAAAAAAGAAGAACCGTTACTACAAGAAATATATAAGCTTATTAAAGATGAACCAAAGAAAAGCATTAAAAACCTGTTAAAAGGCTTTTTGCCTGAAAGATATTTATTGTTCCTTCTTGAGCAATGTGAAATAGATCCTCCCACTCAAGGTGCAATGATTTCAAACGAAAAGCTGCGAAGTTTTGTAAGCAGCTGTAAGAAGTTTCAATTTCATGTCAATGGAACACTGCCATTAGATAAAGCGTTTGTTACTGGCGGGGGTGTTTCTGTTAAAGAGATTGAGCCGCAAACAATGGCATCTAAATTAATGGATGGATTGTTTTTCTGTGGGGAAATTCTTGATATCCATGGCTACACAGGCGGATATAATATCACCTCTGCACTTGTCACGGGAAGGCTTGCAGGAATAAATGCAGCCTTAGCAGCGCGGAGCCAAAAATAAATGTAGCGATTGCACAGAAGTATTTACAAGAATGATGATTTTTGCGGTCACATAAAAATTTTATGTGACCTCTTTTTATATTAATTACCATACTCGGGCACGTATATCTTTTTATGTGACCTCTTTTTGCATTAATTACCACATTCGGGCACGTATATCTTTTTATGTGACCTTTTTTTACATTAATTTCCATATTCGGGCACGTATATCTTTTTATGTGGACCTCTTTTTGCATTAATTACCGCATTCGGGCACGTATATCTTTTTATGTGGACCTCTTTTTGCATTAATTACCATATTCGAGCACGTAAATCTTTTCACGTGACTTCTTTTTGCAAAAATACCCATTTTAGGACACACCCCAAAAAATTAAAGATCACAAAAAGTGACCGCAACCCATTCAGGCTCGATAAATAATCATTGCTGAAAAACAGTAAATCTGTTCATCTTCATCCTCATGAACAGCGGCTACATTATATTTAATATCGAGCAGCTTTTTCTCTTCTATTTTCTGTAAAAAACGATTCATTTCCAACTCGAGATCTTTCTCATGCTCTTGATCAAATAATTTAACCTGAATCAAAGACCCCTCACCCTTTCTAGCGTTTTAGAATCATTATTAACAGAATAGTCTATATTTAGTCGTTTAAGATTCTGCAAGAACCTAATAAACGTTAGTAAATGTTCCTTTCCAATTCTCTCTTCCTATTATTAATCATTTTTCCTCTATTTCGTATAAAGTTTTTAATTTTGGACAAAACTCCACACCCCTATCTTAGATAGAAATGGTATTCTTATATAAATACAATTAATTGATATCATATATAGTATTCAATCGATATTATCAATGAGATTGGAGGTGCAGAAAATGGATATGCACCAATTATTTGTTTTTACAAAGGTTGTCGAGCATAAAAATTTTTCGAAAGCTGCCGATGACGTTTTTTTAAGTCAATCGACAGTTAGTTCACATATTAAGGCATTAGAGAAAAGTTTAAACCTTAAGCTTTTTGACCGGGATGGAAGAGATACAATACTAACACCGCATGGGGAACAATTACATCATTGGGCACAAAAAATTTTACTATTAAAAGATGAGGCATTGCTTGATCTAAAGAGGGAAATGATGGACTTTCGCGGAATTGTAAAAATCGCGACAAGCTCTGTTCCTGGCTCCTTTATCATTCCAAATATAATCAAACATTTCAATCATGTTCATCCGAATATTTCTTTTCATATCTCAGAATCCTCATCAAAAAAGGTCGTAGAACATGTCCTCAATCGATCTGTTGATATTGGAATCCTAGGAGAAAAATATGAGAATGATAAGCTTTGCTACCTTCCTCTTCAAAAAGAAAAATTAGTATTAATTACTTCAAATGAACAGGAATTTAATGGCCCTGTTTCTTTAGAGGAAATCATTAAGTATCCGCTGATTATGAGAAGCTCAGATTCTGGTACAAGGTCATTAATAAATAAGTTTTTAGAAAAGAAAAAGATTTCAAAGGAACATTTACACACTGTTGTCCATACAGATTCTGGCAATAGTTTAATCCAGTTTGTTAAACAAAATATAGGAATCTCCATTATTTCAGAAATAGCTGCACAAGAATTTGCTTCTGCCAATTTAATTCATATGTATGAAATTAAGGACTTTCATGATGAAAGGTTTTTTTATCTTGTTTATCATAAAAACAAAACTTTATCATTAGCTGCAAAACTATTTATTGAGAATTTGAAAAGCTTAGAAAAGAATTCTGTTTAAGCAAAAAAACAGACAGCTTTATACCTAGCTGTCTGCTCTTTTATTATGTCGTCGGCTTACTTTTCAGGCTTTACAGTTTCCCCAGACCAATTTAGCATGCCGCCAATCATATTTCTAACCTTGAAGCCTTGATCTTGCATGTAATAACAGACGTTCTCGCTTCTTCCGCCGGATCGGCAAATAAAAATGTATTCCTTGTCTTTATCAAAGTAATCCAGGTTTTCTGGAATGGTCATCATGCGGATATGTTTAGCACCAGGTATTATCCCTTGTGCTACCTCTTCATCTTCTCTTACATCTACAAGCTCCAGCTTTTCACCTGCATCTATTTTTTCCTCTAATTCATCTGTTGTAATGATTTCGATTGATTCCATTGAAAAAATCCCTTCTAAATTTAATTATCTCCCTATTGTAAAAAACATCCTCCGAAAACACAATCGGAGGATGCTGAATAGTTGCCCTTGCTTTTTTAATTAGCCACTATATTAACTAACTTTCCAGGTACTGCAATAACTTTACGAATGGTTTTCCCATCAATTTGCTCTTTCACTTTGTCATCGTCCATGGCGATTTTTTCAAGTGCATCTTTTTGGGCATCAGATGGAACACGAAGCTTTGCCTTTACTTTGCCGTTAATCTGAATAACAATTTCAACTTCATCATCCACTAGTTTCGCTTCATCAAATGCTGGCCATGCTTCATAAGCAATTGTTCCGCTATGGCCAAGTTTTTCCCATAGTTCTTCTGCCACGTGTGGTGTGATTGGTGATAGCATTTTTACAAACCCTTCTATAAAATGCTTCGGAAGAACTGTTGATTTATACGCTTCATTAATAAAGACCATTAACTGTGAAATCGCTGTATTAAAACGTAATCCTTCATAATCCTCTGTCACCTTTTTCACCGTTTGATGATAGATCTTCTCTAAGTCACCAGCATCTTCAACTACTTGGATTTTCGGATTTAACTCGCCATTCTCCTCAACCAATAAACGCCAAACACGGTCTAAGAATCTTCTGGATCCATCTAATCCATTTGTTGACCAAGCAATCGAAGCATCTAATGGTCCCATGAACATTTCATATAAGCGAAGCGTATCAGCGCCGTGGCTGTCAATAATATCGTCAGGGTTTACAACATTCCCTTTTGACTTACTCATTTTTTCATTACCTTCACCAAGAATCATCCCTTGGTTAAATAACTTTTGGAAAGGCTCCTTCGTATGAACCACACCGATATCATATAGAACCTTGTGCCAGAAGCGTGCATATAAAAGGTGAAGCACCGCATGCTCTGCTCCGCCGATATAAATATCAACCGGAAGCCATTCCTTTAGTTTTTCTGCATCTGCAAGTGCTTCTGGATTTTTCGGATCGATATAGCGTAAATAATACCAGCAGCTACCTGCCCATTGCGGCATTGTATTCGTTTCCCTGCGGCCCTTTTTGCCAGTTTCCGGATCAACAACATTTACCCACTCTTCAATATTCGCAAGTGGAGATTCCCCTGTACCAGAAGGCTTAATTTCTGTTGTCTTTGGAAGGATTAATGGAAGCTGGTCTTCAGGAACAGCTGACGAAGTGCCGTCCTCCCAATGAATGATAGGAATCGGTTCACCCCAGTAACGCTGGCGGCTAAATAGCCAATCGCGAAGACGATAAGTTACCTTCTTCGTACCGATTTCCTTTTCTTCAAGCCACGCAATCATCTTTTCAATTGCATCTTCCTTGTTCATTCCATTCAAGAAGCCTGAGTTTACATGCTCACCATCACCTGTGTATGCCTCTTTTTGAACATCTCCACCGGCAACCACCTCAATAATTGGAAGGTCAAATTGCTTTGCGAACTCATAATCACGCTCATCATGTCCTGGTACTGCCATGATTGCACCTGTTCCGTAGCTAGCTAATACATAATCAGCGATCCAAATTGGCATCTTCTCACCATTTACTGGATTTACTGCATAGGCACCAGTGAAAACACCTGTCTTTTCTTTTGCCAAATCTGTTCTTTCAAGATCACTTTTGCTTTGGATTTTTTCAATATAAGCATCAACAGCTTCTCTCTGGCCATCTGTTGTAATTGTATTGACTAAAGCATGCTCTGGAGCTAGCACCGCATATGTTGCACCAAAAAGAGTATCTGGGCGAGTTGTAAATACAGTGAATGTTCCTTCGTGTCCTTCAATTTGGAAAGTCACTTCTGCGCCTTCTGAGCGTCCAATCCAGTTGCGCTGCATATCCTTAAGGCTTTCTGGCCAATCCAATAAATCTAGGTCTTCAAGTAAGCGGTCAGCATACGCTGTAATTTTCAACATCCACTGTCTCATTGGTTTACGAACAACTGGATGTCCGCCGCGCTCACTTTTTCCATCAATTACTTCTTCATTGGCAAGTACGGTACCAAGTGCTGGGCACCAGTTAACCGCTACTTCATCAATATAAGCAAGCCCTTTTTCATAAAGCTTTAAGAAAATCCATTGTGTCCATTTGTAATATTCCGGATCAGTCGTATTCACTTCGCGATCCCAGTCATATGAAAAACCTAATGCTTTAATTTGACGGCGGAAAGTATTAATATTTTGCGCCGTAAATTCAGCCGGATCATTGCCTGTATCTAATGCATACTGCTCAGCTGGCAACCCAAATGCATCCCATCCCATTGGATGAAGAACATTAAAGCCCTGCATCCGCTTCATGCGGGAAAGAATATCTGTTGCTGTATAGCCTTCCGGGTGTCCTACATGAAGACCTGCACCGGATGGGTATGGAAACATATCTAGTGCGTAGAATTTATTTTTCCCTTTATCTTCACTCGTCTTAAAGGTTTTATTGTCTTCCCAGACGGTTTGCCACTTCTTTTCAATCTTCTGGTGATTGAAGCTCATTGTCTTTTCCTCCCTAAAATAAGTAATAAAAAAACCTCTCATCCCAAAATAGGGACGAGAGGATTATGTATGAATCTCCCGCGGTACCACCCACATTAATGACAAAAGTCATTCGCTTCATTCATCCTTAACGCGGAAAACGGCAAGCATTACTACTACTTCACACTTGCTGCTCAAAGGCGAGTTCATGATGGCTTCCTGCTGACTTGCACCTACCGTCAGCTCTCTAAAAGGATTCAACACCACTACTGCTCCTTATCGTGGCAGATAGTTAATATTTTATTGCTATTGTATAAAATTTCCCGCCAAGATGCAAGGGGGCTCATCCTGACGGGAAGTGTAATAGATAGTGTATGCTTAGAAATGAGAAGGTGTTCCTTTAATCATATATTAAAATGAGGACAGTAAATAACTGTCCTCTTATACCTTACTGAACTGTATATCCCCCATCAATAACAATTGCCTGCCCTGTAATACCTCTTGCGGATTCCCCCGACAAGAATATAGCATAGTCAGCAATCTCTTCAACAGTTAACAGCCTTCTTTGTGGAACTAACGGGAAGATGACTTCTTCAAGCGCCTTTTCAATTGGTATATTCCTTATTGCTGCAAGATCGCTAAGCTGATTTCGAACAAGAGGTGTGTCAATATAGCCAGGACACAAGGCATTGATAGTAATTCCTTGCTCAGCAGTTTCTAATGCGGCTACTTTTGTTAACCCAATCACCCCATGCTTCGCACTATTATAGGCTGCCTTCCCAGCAAAGCCTATTAATCCATTAATCGATGCCATATTAATGATCCGTCCAAACTGCTGTTGCTTCATTATTGGTAAGACATGTTTCATTGCAATAAATGGAGCCGTCAGCATAACTTTAATAAGGAATTCGAACTTTTCTGTTGGAAAATCTTCAATCAGCGATACATGCTGAAGCCCTGCATTGTTTATAAGAACATCCAGGCTTCCAAAATGCCGAACTGTTTCTTGTATACAACATTCCATTTCTTTTTCTGAAGTAACATCACATTTTAATCCGATCGCTTCGTAGCCTTCATCCTGCAATTTTCCAGCAGCTAGTTTCACAGATTCTTCTTGGATATCTGTTAAGACAATTGCTGCCCCATTCCCTGCAAACCTTTTTCCAATCTCATAACCAATGCCTTGTGCCGCTCCGGTTATAAAAACTACCTTTGTCTGAACCATAAATAAACTCCTTTCGAAAAACGATGCTAAAAATAGAAACTCCTAGACTTAGATACCAAGTCCGAAAGAGAATAGTATAATTGCAAGAACAACGCCTATCGCTGGTACGATAACTGTGAGAGCTCCAACTGCACCATAGGCATCCTGATGGCTTTCTCCACAAATGGAACGAACCGTTGTCACAACATATCCATTATGAGGCAGTGAATCCAGTGCACCGGACGAAATCGCAGCGACTCTGTGAAGCGCTTCCGGATTTACCCCCATATCCATATAATGTGGTGCTAATAGCGGAAGTGCGATGACCTGTCCTCCAGAGGCAGATCCAGTCATTCCTGCAATTACACTCACGGCGATTGCTGCCCCAATTAGCGGACTTCCGGGGATGTTGGTCATAAAATCCACTGCTGTTTCAAACGCAGGTACTGCCTTAGCCACACCGCCAAAACCAACAACTGCTGCTGTATTTCCAATTGCGATTAATGCTCCTAGCGTTCCCTCAGAAACAGCATTCCAGAAGTCTTTGAAATACCTGCGATTTAGTAGATAGGTTGCAATTACCCCGCCTAATAAAGCAATGATTAACGCCGATTGCTTAAGAGAATCATGGAAAATGAATGAAATAATGAGTACTACAATTAATGGGATTGCCCCCATAAGCGGGTTTGGCAAGTTTTTATCTACTGTCACAGGATCTTTTTCTCTTGCTACAAATGTTTCTCCTCTTTGTACTGCTTTAGTAATCATTCTCTTCAGCCACCAATAGCCAAAAATCATCATAAAGACCGCAACAATTATACTAACTTCCAGACCGGCATATGGCGTTGTACCAAGATATTCAATTGGAATCCAGTTTTGAATTTCTGGGGACCCAGCAGAGGTCATCGTAAATGTGACCGATCCGAAGGCAAGTGCAGCTGGAATAAATCTTCTCGGCAAGTTTGCTTGCTTAAATAAGCTTAATGCCATTGGATAAACTGAAAAGGCAACAACGAATAAGCTGACACCGCCATAGGTTAAAAAGGCACAGGAAACGACAATGGCCAGAACCGCATACTTCATTCCAAGCTTATCAACAATCAGCTTGGAAACACTATCCGCTGCTCCGCTATCCTCCATTACTTTTCCAAAAATAGCACCTAATAAAAACATTAAATACCAAGAGGTAACAAACCCCGAGAACCCTGACATATAATTGCCAACCAGATTTGCCTCTCCCTCCCCAGCCAGCTGCGGAAATAACGGCATCCCGCTAAATACGGCAACAAATATGGCTGACAATGGACCTACGACAAGAAGGTTCATTCCGCGCATTGTTAAAAATATTAATAATGCCAATCCACCGATTAATCCGATCATGCTAAGCATTTTTTGTTCCTCCTTTTTTGTGAGTTTGATGCTTACATTCACTGCATACTTTTTTGCCTTTATTTCAGCCCCCTTTTTGTAAACGATTACATTTTGAAATAACTTTCTGGCAAGGTTCAAAATGTTCCTCCTTCTGGTTTATTGCAAGTAGCGTGCCAAAAATAAAAACTATATGGAACAATCATATTTGAAAATTTTGTGAACTTTTTTCCAGAAAACTGGACTTCGAGTGATTAATATTTTAATTAGTTTCATAGAAGCCCATGTTGATTGAAGAGGAAAAAGAAAGTCCAGAATTCTGGAACACCTTCCAAAATTCTGGACTACGAATGATCAATCCCATATTTTTTCAATTTTTCATAAAGTGATGATTTACTAATCCCCAGAGCCTTTGCTGCTTCAAGTTTATTGTTATTGTATTTTGCCAGGCTTTGAAGTAATATTCGCCTTTCCGTCTCTTCGATGATTTCCTTTAATTTCTTTTTACCTACAGGAAAAAGCGAGGATTCCTTCAAATAATCTGGAAGGGATTCCAATGTAATCACTTCATTGTTTGTCAGATGAATAGCTGCTTCAATGACATTCTCCAGTTCTCTAATATTGCCTGGCCAGCTATATTGCTGAAACCTTTCAATAACATCCTCGTCTATGGACATAATTCTTTTTCCTGACTTCTTCGTAATTTTTTTTATAAAATAATCCATTAAAATAGGAACATCTTCCATTCGCTCACGCAAAGGGGGAATCATGAATGGCACAACATTTATTCGATAAAACAAATCTTCTCTGAATCTTTTCTCTTCCATCATCTTTTCAAGCGGGCGATTCGTAGCAGCAATAATTCTTACATCAATATGAACAGGTTCAGTTGATCCTACACTCTCCACTTCCCCCTCCTGTAAAGCTCTTAATAGCTTTACTTGCATATTGATTGGCATATCACCAATTTCATCTAAAAATAATGTCCCTCCATCTGCTAATTGAAACTTTCCCTTCTTTCCTCCTTTTCTAGCTCCAGTAAAAGCACCTTCCTCATAACCAAATAATTCTGATTCCAAAAGATGCTCTGGAATGGCTCCACAATTTATCTTCACAAAAGGCTGATGACTTCTGTTGCTTAATTGATGAATACTATGGGCAAATAATTCCTTTCCTGTCCCGCTTTCTCCGCGAATTAAAACAGATATGTCACTTGCAGCAATCATCTTTACTTTATCTTTTAAGCTCTGAATTTGCTTCGAATTGCCAAGAAGATCATCTAAGCTATATTTCACACTGCGGTCAATGTCTTGTATATAGCTTTGAATTTTCGTCAGCATACTTTTTACATGACTGTTCATTTTCATCCATTCCTTTGTATCCCGAAAAAAAACAGTACCAAATGCGCCAACCACAAAATTATTTGAAACAATTGGAATTCGATTAGCAATCATATAGTTTCCTCTTATGTACTGGAGATCTGCAATTTCTTCTTTTCCCGTTGCAGCAACGATATGCATCCGTGAGTTTTCTATTACCTTGGAAACATGTACACCAATCACTGTATCTCGCTCTACTTCTAGAAAATCACAATAATTTTTATTTATATAAATGATCTTGCCCTCTTTATCAACAACGACAAGCCAGCCAAAAGCATTTTCCACAATGGTCTCTACAATATCAATTGGTATATCTAATAACGCACTTCTCATCCAAATCCCCTTATCAAAAATAATTTCTTACTATATTATCATACTTTTCCGATAATTTATCGTTAAGAAGTATTTACTGGCCATTTTTTGCCCATAACAATAGTAATCAAATCAATGGGGTGAATTTAAATGAAGGGAATTTATATAATCAATGAGCTATGGCAAGCTGAAGACCTTACTAGAGAGCAGAGTATTGAGGTACAGAAACATGCTTTGCAAACTTATTTAAATGAACACCATATTTCTGCGATAAAGCTTAACCCTTTGCAAATAAAAGATTACTATACCATTCCGCATGCACTTTTGTATGACTTAAAACAGCATTCTGGTGTTCATTTGGATTATCTAGTCATTTTTTCCGAAGAAGCAATTTCAAGATTTCTTCATTCCTATCCAGCAAGGTGGATACGAATAAAGAGCTATTTCAATGAAGTGCTATTTGTACAACAGCATTTCAACAAAAAAACATATAACTTCTTTAATTACCGCTGAATTGCTTTTTTCTCTTTTTTGAGAATCATAGGCTTCTTTGAACTTTATCAGTTCTACTTTCCCAAAATAAAAAAAGCAGCGGACTCCTTCTGTTGAAATCCGCTGCTTTCATATATTAAGACGCATGTGCCAATTGCTTCTTTTCTTTAATTTTCCGATCATAAATCAAAGTAGTAAAAATTGATATGACAAGAAGAATAATGAGAACTGTAAATAACATGGAAGTTCCGTAAACATCGACTAAAACCCCTCCAAGCAATGGTCCTATCATTCTTCCCCCAGTTGCTGTACTGTTTACGATCCCTTGATAAAAGCCGTCTCTTCCCTTTGGTGCCAAATCATTAGCAACTGTTGGGACGGCTGGCCAAATAAACATTTCACCAATCGTTAAAATAATCATTGCTGTAAGAAAGATTGGGAACTCTTTTGCCCCTGCTGTCAGTGCAAATGAACCTATAAAAATAATAATTCCTATATTAATTTGTGTTTTGAGTGACTTAATTCGCTTCACAAAGATATTGACTAGCGGCTGACCAAGTACGATCAATGCGCCATTAACTGTCCAAAGGAAGCTATATTGTTTTAATGTAATATTTAACTCCTGTGTGAAAGCTGCGATTGTCGTCTGCCACTGAACATATCCAACCCAACACAGTAAATACCCAAGACAAAGAATTAATAAGGCATATAATTTTGTATGGTTTTTTACACCGGTATTTTCTTTTAAAACGGAACTTTGTGAAACTGAAATGGTATTAATCTTTCGATAACCTAAAACGGCAATAAGAAGAAAGATTACATACATAAGTGTATTCGCTAAAAAGATCAGCTGAAAGGAATAAGAAGCAACAAACCCTCCAAGTGCAGCACCTACTGCAACCCCTAAATTTTGCGCGACATACATCGCATTAAAGGCTTTTCTTCCTCCTTCTTTCCAAACAGAGCCTGCCATCGCAAACATCGATGGAAAGACAATTCCTGCTCCAAAACCAGCAATCGTTAAAAAGATAACATACATTGGCCAGCCATGCCAAAAGGTTAAACCAATTAGGGAGAATAACGAGATTCCAATTCCGAGCAGGACAGATTTATAACCGCCAATTTTATCAAAAAGTGCTCCTCCAAATAAATTTCCGACAACAGTCGCTCCAGAGTTTAACATAAGCACAATTCCTGCTACTGACAATGATTTTCCAAGATGGTCGTGAATGTAAATGGTGTTTAAAGGCCATAAAAAAGAAGAGCCTGTTACATTCACTGCCATCCCAATAACTAAAAGCCATAAAACACGTGGCATGAAAAAGAACGCTCCTTTCATAGAAAGACTAAAAAGCGCCTTAATTAGGTCGCTTTCACCAAGATAATTCTATCTTAAAATTTGTTCATTATTCTTTTATATGTGAACTTAAAATTCTCTTTATTTCGTATTCCAAAGTAAATTTTATTTCTTTTTTATTGTCCTTGCAATAAGTATTTCGCCTGCTATTTAAATATAAAAATTCAGAAAACTTCAATTGTGAATTATTTAGAAAATGGAGTGAGTTAATTGACACTTATTCAACATTTTGACACAATAAAGAAAACACCGTACAAACTTAATTGTACAGTGTTTTCATAGCTTACTTTATTCTCTATTTTGGAGGAGGCTGCTGAGCAGGAAAGTAGCTGTTGGTCGCATGCACTTTCTTTTTAGCATTATCTTTTTCTTCAGAAACAGCCTTCTTCACTTTTTCAATCTCTTCTTTTAATTCTTCGATATTGACACCTTTTTTAACAAGCTCTTCAGTAGCAATTTGGATCGCTTTATTCGATTCATCACTTGAAACTCTTAAAGCTTTCATTCCACCTTGCGGGTTATGGAAACCTGCTCCACTTTCGGCAGCGACAATATCCCAGAACCATTGCCCTTTACGGATATGTTCTTGAGCTTCTTTTATTTTCTCTTCACTTACCCCGGAAGTAATCATTTTATTTACATAATAATGCGAACTTATTGAGATATCCTCTGCTTTATGCAAACCTTCCATATGTGTATCTTGAATTTCAGCTACACGCTTTTCCAGATCTTCAAGTTCACGGTCACTATGGCATGTAGCACATGACTGATCCATTGTTTTAAGTGGTGATTGCCACCAGTGAGAACTGATTTTCTTCTTGCCGTCTACACGTTCATATGGCATATGGCAGTCAGCACATGTGACGCCTGCCTGTCCGTGAGGTCCTTCTATATGTGTCTCAAAATCCGGATGCTGTGCTTTTACGATTGGCGTTCCAGATACATTATGAATAAAGTCTTGTTTAAACCCATTCTCTTTGGCTGTTGTTTCATAATATTGATACATGTCTTCCGGTTTAAATCCATTTTCCCATGGGAAAGTTACTTCACTATTTTCTGCTGCAAAATGGTACTCCACATGGCATTGTGCACAAACATAGTTTCTCATATCATTCTTTGTTGCTTTGGAAGTATCAATTCCTTGCGCTTCCATTCCTTTAGTAAAGCTTGGACGAGTAATGCGAAGATCCATTGTTTCTGGATCATGACAGTCTGAACACCCAATAGGGGAATGGCCCATAGACTCTGCCTTTGGCCAAATGACATCATTGAAGCTACTTCCCCAATAGTCATCGCCCATTTCTTCAATCATATGTGGAACTGCGGTCGATTTACATGTTAAACAGGAACCGATAGATTTGTCAGTTATCCGAGCTGTTGTACGTATATCCTCGTTCGCATAAATATGCCCGCGGTCTTCATTATAGTCTGTTGCAAATCCATACCCATTAAAAAGAACAGGCAAATATGGTTCTTTATCCGGATCGAACTTACTACGTTTGACTGATCCGCTATATTTTGTATCCTTTGTATCCTCTGCATTTTTCTGATAACTGTCATATTGAAGCGGGAATAAATCTTTAAACGCCTCATTGCTGATTTCATCTTTTGATAATCCAGTCTTCGCATCTTCTGCAGCAGTCGTGGCATCAGAGCTTGAACAGCCTGTAATTATCAGTATGACAGCAGCCAGGGAAAGTAATAACCATCGATAAGTCCTAGCCATTGTTCATCGTACCTCCTTTGTTTTCTAAAAGCTCACCTGATTTAGGCGGTTTAAAATAATCTTCTGTTTTAAAGCCATTGCCATGCGGGATTGCCTGATGGCAGCTTGAACAGCTGTCCTTTGCGTCGTGAGAAACATTATCCAATGTACTCTCATGGCAATCAATACAGTTCTGATTAATAGCATCAGTTGACCCTTCTGTTGCTATTAACACATTTGGAATCTTTTCAGCTCCTAACGTGTTGTAATATACGTGACCAAGGCCAGACTTTGCTTTAAATACGAGCTTATTCGCTAACGTATCATGAGGCAAGTGGCAGTCACTGCATGCAAGAGTCGCATGAGTCGAATCTGCAAAGGTATCATGTGCACTTGTCATGATGTGACAGCTTTGACAGAATTCAGGCGAGTCTGTATAAGCAAAAGTTTTCACCGTAACAACTGAAAGAACGATCCCTGCAAATAATCCAATAAATATTAATAATCTCTTATCAATGGCCAATAACTTTTTAAGCATTTTTCTCATCTTTTTCACCTCCTCTAAAAAATAATGCAAAAGCATATATTAAAATGCTGATTTAGCATTTTAACCCAAGGGTTAGTGAATACTTTCAATAATTTCTATCAAGTTTTTCTTCGTTGTCGGTCCTGAGAATCTTTCAAAAATGACGCCATTTTCATCGATTATGATCGTTTCTGGCTGCCCAATGACATTATATTCCTTCGAGATTTCTTCTTTCGTATCGAGTAAATAAGTTAACTTAGAATTTGATTCCTTCATGTACTTTTCTATTCTTTTTTTTGTTTCACCTTTTGCGATGATATAAAGCTCAGCTCCTTCATATTCAGCCCCAAAAGCTTCAAGCTCAGGCGCTTCATCTATACAAGGCTGGCACCAAGTAGCAAAAAAGTTTAAAACAACAATTTTCCCTTTGCGGTCAGATAACTGATATTCTTTTCCTTCGATATCCCTTAACTGAAAATCTATTGCCTCATCACCAGGACTCGCAGATGCTTTCCCACTCATCCCGTTAATGAGGATTCCAAGGACACCTGCAACAATTGCTAGTACGATAATTGGAATTACCCTTTTTCTCATTCGGCTTCACCTGCTTTTATTGTTCTGATTTCCAATCTTCAAGAACTTTAAGCTCTTTTTTCAAATCCTTTTGGCGTTTGCCTAGAATGAATATATATCCTGCAAGTAAAGCCCAAATAATTGTGTAAGCCATAAATAAATAACTCATATTGTTCTCCCCCTATTTAACTAGCTAATTTTTCAATCACTTTTGATTTTGCTTTTCTTACAGTAAGACGCATTTTTTCAATTTCAATGCCTTTCCGCATCATGAATAAATAGAGCAAGGTGATCGTACCAATACAGAATAATAAAGTTACAAGCATATCAGGCTCTACACCTCCGCCACTCTGGTTTTTCCCTTCACCGAAAACGACTGGGTGAAGTTTTGTATTCCACCAGCGAATGGCCATAAATACAATCGGTACATTGATACACCCAATAATTCCAAAAACAGCGGAAAGCTTCGCAATTTTTTCCCAAGTGCCCTCCATTTTTCGTACAAATAAATAGGCAATATAGATGAATAACAGAATAAGAACAGTTACTAATCGGGGCTCCCATGTCCACCAAGTATTCCAGGCTGACTTCCCCCAAATCATCCCTGTTAATAGAGTAATCGTTGTAAAAACTACACCTATTTCAGCAGAAATTCCTGCCTTAATAAAACGGGATTCTGTCGGTTTTTTTAAAGTTAAGACACAATAATAGCCAACAACAAAGAATGCGAGGAATGCGACCCACGCTGTACTGACATGGAAATAAAATATTTTCTGGGAGGCACCCATTTGTTTTTCAATAGGCGACCAAATAAAAATTAAATATAAAGAAACAAACATAGCTGGCACGAGAAGTATATACAGCATTCGATCGACAAACGCAGACGGTTGCTTCATTTAAGATCCCTCCATTAAGTATTCAAATAAGAAAAAGCAGGCTGCAAAAAACAATAAATCATACGCAGCCATAAGCTGAAGCCATGAAACGGCATCCTTCATTCCTTCTTGCTCTAGCACAATTTTTGTTGCCTGAACGGCGCCAATCATTAATGGACTTAGCAGCGGCAATAATAAAACTGGCAGCAGCATTTCACTATTTTTTGCATTTGCAGCAAGTGCCGCAAGAAACGTTCCGATCACGATGAATCCAATAGTGGCTGTAAGGACTATTAATAGAAACCAAATCATCTCGCCATGAAACCGGTAATCAAATAATAAAAATAAAATAGGGATGCTTATCAATTGAACGATAATAACGAGAACTAGGTTAGCTACCACCTTACCTAGAAAAATACTAGATGGGTCAATAGGTGCCACTCTCAATCCTGTTAAGCTATCATTCTCCTGCTCCGATATGAATGAGCGATTCAGCCCGAGCAAGCCAGAAAAAATCGTAATCACCCAAATCAGGCCTGGAATAATCGCTTTTACTGTATTATTCGTTGGATCAAATGCAAAGCTGAAAATCAGGATGACTAAACTTGAAAAGATAATCATCATTCCAATGGTCTGTTTCGACTTCAATTCATTCCGTAAGTCTTTCGCTGCTATCGTTAAGGCATCCGCAAGAATAATCTTCATTTCCCGATCACCGCCGCTTCATACCATTTCTTAAATGACATCAATTCTAATTGAGGGTCAATATTCCTATCACTAATCACCCTTCCTTTATTCAATATAAGCACCCGATCACATACATTTATCACCTGTTCGAAATCATGAGAGATTAATAGGATCGAAATCCCTTGTTTCTGTCTCTCTTTCATTAATTGATTTAGCAGTGAGACTGCTTCTTGATCCAATCCGGTATGCGGTTCATCTAGAAGCAGGAATTCAGGTTCTGCAAGAAGAACTCGGGCAATGGCCAATCGCTGGATCATTCCCCTTGAAAAGGAACGAATAGGTATATCTTTAAAATAATGCAGTCCAACTGCTTTAAGCAGCTCCATTCCCTTCTCCTCGATATTTTTTACTTTGTATAACTTACCGTAGAATCGTAAATTTTCTAGCGGTGTCAAAGAGTTGTATAAAAAAGACTCATGTCCGAGATAGCCGATTCTCTTTTTCAAAAGATGAGTTTTCTTCTTTATTTGCTCACCGTTTAGAAGAATTTCTCCACTTGTTGGCTGCATCAGACCAGCGGCAAGCTTAAAAAATGTGCTCTTCCCAGCTCCGTTTGGTCCGATCACAGCAACACTCTCTCCCGGAGATAAGGCCAGAGAAAAATTTCTTAAGATAATCTTGTCACCAATTATTTTTGTGATTTCTTTTAGCTCAAGCATATAATCCAACTCTTTCTGTAAAAGGATCATGAGAAAAGCGCAAGCGCCTTGCTTAGCGACGTATGGACTGGACCGCCTCCGACGAGATAAAGGAAACACGAAGAGCGATCGCGCATTCGTGCTTGACTTATCGCAGGAGGAAGTGGGAAGTCCATTAGGCGCTGGAGCTAGACAGTAATCCAAGTTCAAAATGTATACATTTTTTATAGGTGGGGCTTCATCAAGTAAATCGAATCAGCTCACTTTTGACATTATTCAGATGAAGCTCATATTCATTCTTTCGATCGATATATTGATCTTCACCTATCTCTCCCTGCATCTTTTGTTTATCCAGCAAGGCCATTTGATCTTCAATTACCGACTTCTTCTTTAAGAGCAGTTGAAATTGATTTTCATCAGCAGCAAACTCTTGTTTATAGGTGTGGTTTTTTCTTTGAATAAACACAATCATGACAGTAACAACTATTAGAAATATTAGTACTGCATGCGGGTCAAACATATTGAGAAAAGGTGTTCCCAGCCAAAAGTTAACAAGCCAATCCGGGTGAAACGGCGGCATTTCAATCACCCCTTATCCCTTTTTTTGTTTCCGTATTTTGTTCAGTTCTTTTAGAATTTCACGATCAACAATATCCATATCTCTGTTTCCCTTTGGCTGGATTCTATTTTGTTTTGTCTCTGATTTTAAATAACTAGCTGCAAGTGTATGATACTGTTTCTTCATCCTCTCAAAATCATCTTGGGTCAACTTCTTCATTAGAAAGTCCATTTCCAGTTCATTTACTGCTGCATAGATCATTTCTACAGGCATTTCTGTTTCCCTTACTCCTGAATTGCTATAGTTTTCTTCACCTTTATTAAAAAAGGGAGAAACAATAAAGTAAAAACAGGTAATAACGATCATTGATCCGAGGAGTAAAAAAATGTAATCCATAGTGATTTCTCCTTTTGTTCAAAAGTGCTTTTTCCGCTCTTCTTCAAAGGTAATTTCAACAATTTCTCTTTCCATTTCAGTCATTTCGTCACAGACTATAGGTACTGTTTCCTTTCCACCTTGTTTATACGTTAATTTCTTAATGCCGAAACCAACTACAATGGCTCCTAATAAAAATCCGAGTGCAGGAGTTATCCAAGCAATGATGCCGCTGCTATCTGTTGCAGGGGTACGGAGTGCCGCCTGACCATATTCATCAATATAGGATTGCAGGATCTTCCTTTCAGACTGTCCCTGATTTAATGCCTCAATAACTTCCTCATAATAGACTTTTTTAATGGAACAAGTAGAAATATCATGATCTGCGTGTCCCTGCATATCTAACTGATTAATAATAGATTGGAATTCCTTGGAATTATAATCAAACTTTGTATTTGCCTTTACTCTTTTTTCATTAAAACCTAGGTCAATCAGAATGATAGATGCTATCATAGCGAGTGAGCATTTTATCATTCTCCTCCTTGTTAATTCTTTCATGACTGAACACCTGCCTGCCGGCCATTCACTCTAAAGAAGGATGAAGTCTTTCCTCCAATAAGCGCAATGGCTGTTCCGATCATCATCAAAATTCCTCCTGCCCAAATCCAGCTGACAAAGGGATTAATTTTCACAACAACAGTCACTTTCTCTTTGCTTTCCCATGAGCTGAGCACAACATATAAGTCCTCTTTCCAATTCGTTTTTATTGCTACTTCTGAAGAAGGCTCCGGCCATGTTCCATAGAATATTTTCTCTGGATGGATAGTTCCATTGCTTTTGCCTTTATATTTAACATCAATATCTGCTGCAACAATTCCATTGCCTCTTTCTTCCGTCTCAGTCAGCTCATTAAAGGTAAGCTCGTAATTTCCGACTTTAAAGCTTTCACCTTGATTTACCGTTTTCATTACCTCTTCAGAGTAAGCATTAGAAGAAATGACTCCAACTGCAATAACTGCAATCCCGATATGAACGATGTAACCGCCATATCTTCGCTGATTTTTCCTTGTTAATTGGAAAGCAGCTTTTAAGAATCCTTCTTTCGTTGCCTTTCTCCTTGCTCTCACACCACGCCAAAACTCGGCTAGATGTACATTAAACATAAATACAGTAACCGTTAGACCAATAATGGCATATATTCCTTTTACACCCATTGCTACAAGAGCTCCTGCAAATAGAAGAGCTACGATTATTGGTGCAAGTGTATTTTTGAGAAACCGCTCAAAGACAGCCTTTTGCCACGAAATAAGTGGACAAATGGCCATTAAAAGCAAGAGGGCAAGCATAATGGGCGCCATCACTTTATTAAAATATGGGGCACCCACATTTACTTTCGTTCCCGTTAATGTTTCAGAAATTAGCGGATACATCGTTCCAAAGAAAACAGCAAATGCCGCAGCAACTAATATGAAGTTATTTAATAAGAAACTGCTTTCCTTTGAAAAATAAGCTTCAATTGGCTTGCTTTCCTTTTTAATCAGCTGATAACGAGTTATAACAACATAAATAGCAAAGATCATCATAAAAGCCATAAAAATTAAGAAATAGGTTCCTAGATTACTATCACCAAAGGCATGAACACTTGTTAAAATCCCGCTTCGTACAAGGAATGTCCCAAAGAGAGAGAGAATATAGGACAAGATAATTAAGCTTAAATTCCATGTTCTAAGCATATTTTTTCTTTCTTGAATCATAACCGAATGCAGAAAAGCAGAAACCGTCAACCAAGGAAGGAAGGATGCATTTTCTACTGGATCCCATGCCCAATAGCCGCCCCAGCCAAGTTCAAGATAGGCCCACCATCCGCCGACAATATTGCCGATTGTTAGAAAGAGCCAGGCTGTAAGTGTCCATCTTCTTGTTAATTTTATCCATCCTGAATCCATGTTCTTCATTAGCAATGCGGCAATGGCATAAGCAAATGGCACGGCTAGTCCGACGTATCCCATATATAAAGTGACAGGATGAATGACCATTCCAGGATTTTGGAGCATTGGATTCAGCCCCTTGCCATCAGCCGGAATCGTATCTGTCATCTCGAATGGATTTGCATTAAAGACCATTACAATATAGAAAAACAGAATATTTAACAGCAAAACATTGGAAACATACGGAATCATATTGTTTTGCTTTTTCTTACTTAACACGATGATGGCAGCATATATACTTAATAAAAATGCCCATAGCAATAAGGATCCTGCGTTTCCTGCCCAAAAAGCGGCAAGCTTATAAACAAGCGGCAGCTGATTATTTGTGTAGGCTGCAACATATTTGAATTGAAATTGGCTCGTACCAAGAATATAGAAAAGCAGAAAAGCAGATATACTCGTTACAAAAGCAAGGGATAGGATTCCTCCCCTAGCACTTTCCAACCATTTTCTATTATTTTTTTTCATCCCGATAATATTTGCTGCTAACGAGTATAACGAAATGACGATTCCCAGTATAAGAGCGATATTGCCGATTAGATACATGTTGTTGTCACCCGCCTGTCTTATTCATCCTGCTTATTTTCGTTCATGTTTTTATGCATTTCCATGTCATAGTTTTCTGTATCTTCCCCTTCATACTTTGAAGGGCATTTCGTCTGAACCTTTTCTGCTTCAAACACTCCATTATCCTTTATAAACCCTTCAACAATCACAATGACATCATCTGAAAAATTATCTGGTTTAACTCCCTTATAAATAATAGGAAGGGTTGCACTGCTTTCTTCATCAACAATTTCGAAGGTCAACTCAATCTTATCCGCATCCCATTTGACCGAATCTTGTTTTAGAAGTCCTTGAGTCAAAACGTACTCATCCTTATAGTTATCAGTAAGCAATTCCTCAATGGAAATCTCCTTGCTTCCTGCACTCGGCATGGTAGAAAAAAACATAATCATAATCGCAACGGCAAAGAGTGACAAACCAAAGATAATTTTTTTGTTTTTAGACATTTTTTATCCCCCTAGTTTTTTTAGCAATTCATCGTATTCTTGTTGAGAAATACTCCCTTCTAAAAGCATTGCTCGTAAACGCGATTTTTTCGCTTTTTCATCTTTCTGTATCTCACCTGATTGTTTATTGTGAATCGGATGAGACCCTTTTTTCCTCTTCATGAGGAAAATAAGCAGGATTGCAGCGATTGCACTTACACCCCCAACAACAGTAAGAATTAACCACATTGGCAGCGTTTCATTTTTCTGCATTGCTTTTTCTGCATGCTCCGAATTTCCTGTCATCTCTTCCATAATTTCCATTGTTGTTTTTGTTTCTGACCGCTTATACTCAAGCTGAAATTCTTTGGTCACATCGGGCTTCATTCCTTGAATCTGGTATAAGAACATATTCATCCCATATCCATTTTCTTGGTGGGAATCAGCTGCGGGAGTTAATTGAAAGCTCTCAGATTTCAATGGTTCTAGAAAAACCATACTGACGAGACCAATATCAGCAAAACTTTTAAATTGATACGATAATTTCTTTGTTTCCTTGTTACCAATTAATTGGTTTGTATAATATTCAACGACAAATTTGTATGGCTCATTTGGCCGTATATCTTCGCTTGTTTTCCACGAGATTGTTCGATTTTTTTTATCCATTTCATATTCGATTTCATTCAGCTCTGTTAAATCTCGATTATAATCTGCGACAAATCCTATTCGGAATTCATCCTCGTCCATTGGAAGAGGGATCTCAATTTCTCCTTTAACGGGTCGATCTGTCGGATTGATTAACGTGCCATGATAACCAATCAATAAAGAAGGATGACTTTTTTCTTTATCCTTTGGATGATTAGCATACTCTGGCATAACTTGAACCTTTAACTCTTCCATCTTGAGGATAGAGGCTTGATTTTCAGCTCCTGTGTAGCTTGGTAAACTAACAAGGAAAATCATCATCCCTATCCAAGTCAAGATTGTTTTTTTCATCATTTGACACCCTTTCCGATGGGAAACTCATATTATGAACATTTTGTGAATAATTTCACATGTATACTTTTAGAAAAGAACCGACACAACTTGAAGTAAAGTCTATTCTTTTAATCCATCGAGACCCTCTTTATTTGCTTACCTTATTTAAACCATTTTATAAGGCTGTTCATCTGTGACTTTAAGCACGTTATATCTGTAAGTTCTTTACCACTTTGTGAACGAGGAAAATTCACTAATTAAAAACCCTGATGCATAAGATCGCATCAGGGCATTTATTATTCTTATTCAGGATGGAATTTGGATGTAACTGGCTGTCCTTTTTTTTCATACATTTTCTTTGCCTGCTTAACTAAATCAAAATCACTGCCTAATTCTAAATCATTGCTATTTACGCCATTTTTCGTTTTCTGTTCAGGGTTATTCTGCTTTGAACGTTTTTTCACCATTCCATTCCCTCCTAATCATGCGGAAGAATTATCATCTGGTTCTGAAGCTGCTGCAATTGGAGCCTCATTCGATGAAGCTGCTCTCGCTGCTGTGCATTCGCGCTAAGTGCCATCTTAGCTAAGTCATTATAAGCATTCTCAAGAGATTGAAGCGCATTTGTATACCCTTCATCATTATAATGCGCCTGCAGTCTCCCCTCTTCATACTGATCATGTGCAAAGCGAATCGCATCCTCGCATTGTTGAATAAGCTTATCCATCGATTCACGAGTTGCCATCTATTCCCCTCCTACTTCAGAATGGGTTTTTAAGAAGCTTCAGGCTTCATCCATTAGTTTGTTCATATTTTCGCTTCCTATTATATAAATTGCTGGCAATATAACTTGAAACAATTTACTTTGGCTATCAGTATTACTTCATGTTATGATTATTTTTATGCAGTATTTTCGATATGACTTACTTATAGGAGGTTTCTGAATGGCTCAGACAAATCCTTTTCCGTTTGCCGCTGATGACAAACGTTACCATACATGGAATTACCATTTACGGAATGAATTTGGCCATAAAGTATTTAAGGTTGCACTTGACGGCGGCTTTGATTGCCCGAATCGGGACGGTACAGTTGCACATGGTGGC
This sequence comes from Cytobacillus solani, assembly GCF_006704205.1. Taxonomy (NCBI): domain Bacteria; kingdom Bacillati; phylum Bacillota; class Bacilli; order Caryophanales; family Bacillaceae; genus Cytobacillus; species Cytobacillus solani. Next base: position 2,978,040 of record NZ_CP041305.1, on the reverse strand, counting down.
TGTACATTCTGCAGTGCTGCAGGATCAGGGGACTACGCCGGCAACCGGGCAGATGATCTAGAAACACAATTTAATGAAATTAAAGAAAAAATGCATCATAAATGGAAAGATGGCAAATATATGGCCTATTTCCAGGCATTCACAAATACACACGCACCTGTTGAAGTGTTGAGAGATATGTATGAAAGAGTGCTGCAGCAGGAAGGTGTTGTCGGTTTATCCATTGCGACAAGACCTGATTGTCTTCCAGATGATGTCGTTGAATATTTAGCTGAGCTAAATGAACGAACTTATTTATGGGTGGAGCTTGGGCTGCAGACGGTTCATGAAAGGACCGCTCTTCTAATTAACCGGGCACATGATTACAAATGCTATGTTGAAGGAGTAGAAAAGCTTCGAAAGCATGGCATTCGCGTTTGTACACATATCATTAACGGCCTCCCGCTCGAAACGCCAGAAATGATGATGGAAACCGCGAAAGAAGTAGCAAAGCTTGATGTACAAGGAATCAAAATTCACCTGCTTCACCTTTTAAAAGGAACACCAATGGTCAAGCAATATGAAAAGGGAATGCTTGAGTTCTTATCGTTTGAAAACTATGTAAGCCTAGTTTGCGACCAATTAGAAATTTTACCACCAGAAATGATTATTCACCGCATTACAGGTGATGGTCCAATTGAGTTAATGGTTGGACCAATGTGGAGCGTAAATAAGTGGGAAGTCCTTAACGCGATTGATGCAGAGTTAAAACGAAGAAACAGCTGGCAGGGTAAGTTTTATAAGCCAAGTCAAGTGGAGATTCAAGCATGAAGCTTGATGGAATTTTGCCTTTTGCCCGGCAATTGATTGAAAAAACTGTATCTCATGGTAACTGCGTTGTTGATGCCACGCTTGGCAATGGGCATGATACACTATTCCTAGCTCATTTGATTGGTGAATCTGGAATGGTTTTTGGATTTGATATTCAGGAAGAGGCTGTTTCGAATACGCAAAAACGTTTGTTGGATGAGCAGCTTGCAGATAGAGTTACCTTGTTTCATAAAGGGCATGAACATATTCTTACCAGTATTCCAGAATCTCACCATGGAAAAATAAAAGCAGCTATTTTTAATTTAGGCTACCTGCCTGGAGGGGACAAATCGATTGTTACAACTCCTTCGACAACAATCTCTGCCATAAAGCAGCTGCTTGAAATTATGGCTCCTGAGAGCATCATTGTGCTTGTCATTTACCATGGACATCAAGAAGGAGCAATAGAAAGAGATGCACTTCTTCCATTTGTGAAACATTTGGATCAAAAGGCTGCTCATGTATTGCAGTATCAATTTATTAATCAGGAGAACAATCCACCATTTATTATTGCGATTGAAAAACGGTAATAGAATCAAAAAACCTGCAAAATTTTTGCAGGTTTTTTAACGTAATAACACTCTCTTAAAAGAGGCAGGAATCCAATTTTGCATGGCACGATATACCCTTCCGTTCCAGTAGAAGAAATAGCTAATTCCTCCACCCGTTTTTATCATGCTCCTTGCAAGTTTCTTGACATTCTTTTGTTTTCTTACTTTTTTATCTGATAAATAAATACCGAGCAGACCACGATTAATTAACTGATGAAACCGTTTATGCGGAAGCTGCTCCGTATGCTTGTCCGCTTCAATGACAAAATGTTTTAACCGATTAAATAGCTTTTCCTCGTTCTCATAATAAAAACAAAAGTTTAAATCCCCGCCTGCAAGATCTTCTTCCTGATCAATGAAATAATCCAAAAGAATATGCAGACCCTGTATGTAAGGAAAATAGCCATTGCGGATATTTTCAGCATACCCTATTTCAAAGTCATCCCTCATTGCATACGAAATGAGGCAGAAGATTCCTAATGTGGATCCAGAACACGCAGAAAACTCATACCATTCCATTTCAGGAATTCTACCTTTACATTGTTGAAACCATTCTTGCAAGCGTGGAACCCGCTCATCAACTTTCACATGCTTGTGGATTTGCAAATCACAATAATACCGACATAACTCGAACAGATAATTCTTAATTTCTTTATAGTCTCGAACTTCTGAAAGTACATTCCTGCAGGTAGCTGCAAGGTCAGCTAAGTAGTTGCCATCCTCCTGCTCCATGCGAAAGCGATAGTAATTCTTCGGTTTTGCATCAAGAGTTAGTGCATCCATCATAGACTCATGAAGAGCCGAAAAATCTTCCGCATTGAGAGATGTGCTGCGGTCACATAAATTATCTAAGTAATCGCTAATTGTTTGGTACGCAACAATAAACTTAATGGCTAATGGAAATTTTTCTTTTGCCATTAATGCCATAATCGAACCGCCCTCACAATGAAAGGTTTTATGTTCAATGCTTGCCAATGCCTGCTTCCTTAACTCCTGATCTGGAATCTCCTCAGCTCTTTCTTTCCAATAGTTTAATTCCTTATGAACTAATGGCAAGACCCTTCGATAGACTTTAGACATTAAACTAATTGGCATGGAAGGAACGCTCATAAATTCACTCCTTAAAGAAATATGCAAGCGGCTTCAGAACAATCAAAAACTGATTGTTCTTGCGATCATTACACTAAGTAGGGGTCCTTAGTGCTCACCCCCGACAAGCACAAGTCAAACTGGCATTGTTCTTTGACCTCCTTGCCAGATTGGCTTGTGACCTCGAGGTCGATAAAAGCGTGACGTTACCCAATAAGCTTTCCTTTTGGTCAGTTTGATATGCCGCTGCCGAAGTTCTCCTTATCCTATCGCATTGTCGACACTAGTATATCCTGTATGCCAGCGATAGGATGCTTGCGCTAGACAATTTCTTCTTAATTCTCAATATAACCAATTGCCTTTAATTGACTGGAAACAAAATCCTTTGCATATTCAAATACATCTTCCCGGTCAGACTCATTAAATATTTCATGATAAAATTTAGGCCATTCTTTATACCGCTTTTCGGAAAAAGGGGCAAGATTAAACCATTCGCTCACTGTTTTCTTATTGACAATCAAGTCATCCCCACCCTGCATAACAAGCAGCGGAACATCTTGTATCTTTTCAAGCTTTTCAAATCCTAGTTTAATCGCATTCAGTAGTTCTCGATACCATCTAACAGACACTTTCTTTACATACAAAGCATCATTCGCATCCGCATCACGAACATCCTGATTGCTCGTTGCCATATCTACAGTAAGTCCCGAATCCATTCTTAAGCTTGGAATAATCAGATTAAGCCCGATCGAAAGAATATCAATCAACTTAGAAGGTTTTTTAATTAATCCAAGACATGGAGAAGACAGGATCACTCCAGCTAGATTCATTTTTTCCTCCTGAAGCAGGCGAATGGAAATTAATCCACCCATACTATGACCAAAAAGGAAAACAGGTAAATCAAACTGATAGGCTGTTTGAATCCAATCCTTCACTTCGGAAAGATACTCATCAAATGATTCGATATGGCCCCTGCTTGATCTTGTTGTCATCCCTTGGCCAGGAAGATCTCCCATAATGACATGAAAACCTGATAATCGCCATTTTTCTATAAGCCACCCATAGCGGCGATGATGCTCCATCGCACCATGAACCATTACAATGACCGCTTTAGCCTCTCCTTCAGCTTCCCATTTCCACATCATATTTCCTCCTAAACCTTATGTTGAAGCGAAAAACCATTCTTTCTAAATTATAGCTTAGAAACCGGAATTCATCACATTTTATCCCGTTATTTTTCATTTAAATCATTTTTTTCAGCAATTTGAGTTTACAAGTTCCTTTTTGTCTCATCTACCTATGTTAGAATAAATTGTAAATACGAATATAAGGGGCGTTACAAATGATTTATCCTTATAAAGATAAAATGCCGAAAATTGCTGATTCTGCATTTATTGCTGATTTCACAACAATTACTGGAGATGTAGAGATAGGAGAAAATTCAAGTGTCTGGTTTAATACTGTTATTAGAGGCGATGTGGCTCCTACAATTATTGGAAAAAAGGTAAATATTCAAGACAATTCTGTCCTCCATCAAAGCCCAAACAATCCATTAATTCTTGAAGATGAAGTAACTATCGGTCACCAAGTTATTCTTCATAGCTGCATTATTCGGAAAAAAGCTCTCATTGGGATGGGCTCTATTGTACTAGATCAAGCTGAAATTGGCGAAGGGGCATTTATCGGGGCAGGGAGCCTTGTTCCTCAAGGAAAGAAAATCCCACCGAACACACTTGCGTTTGGCAGACCTGCAAAAGTGATTCGTGAATTAACACAAGAAGATATAAAGGAAATGGAACGCATAAGCAGAGAATATGCCGAAAAGGGGCATTATTACAAAGCTCTTCAAAAATAAATGGCATATAATGATTTAATATTTCCTATTTTAATTATAATTATGTATATCGTCATCAAGGGGGTTCCTATTCTCTTTTTTTCGACTGGATTTTCCTATATTTGGATATTCCAGGTTCCATTCTATATTCTGCATCCTTTTCAACCTTTATTTGATATTTCAGGTTTCAAAACACACAAAAAAACAGGAACCGCAAAATGCAGTTCCTGTTTTCTATATTATTTTGTTGCTTCTGCTCGTAAAGCTTCTGCTTTATCCGTACGTTCCCAAGGAAGGTCCACATCTGTACGGCCAAAGTGGCCATATGCAGCTGTTTGCTTATAAATAGGGCGACGTAGGTTAAGCATATTGATAATACCAGCTGGACGAAGGTCAAAATGTTTGCGAACAAGATCAACCAATACATCCTCGCTAACTTTTCCAGTACCAAATGTATCGACAGAAATGGAAACTGGCTGCGCAACGCCAATTGCATAAGCTAGCTGAACTTCTACTTTATCTGCTAATTCTGCGGCTACAATATTTTTCGCCACATAACGCGCAGCATAAGCAGCTGAACGGTCAACCTTTGTAGGATCCTTACCAGAGAATGCACCACCGCCATGGCGAGCATATCCGCCGTAAGTATCAACAATAATTTTACGACCAGTTAAACCAGCATCCCCTTGAGGTCCGCCAATAACGAAACGGCCTGTTGGGTTAATAAAATACTTTGTATTTTCATCAATTAGCTCTTTCGGAACAACGGGGTTAATCACATGCTCCTTCAGATTACGTTGAATTTGCTCAAGGCTAATCTCAGGGTGGTGCTGAGTTGAAATAACAATCGTATCAATACGAACAGGTTTGTTATTTTCATCATATTCTACTGTTACTTGCGTTTTACCATCTGGACGGAGGTACGGAAGAATATCTTCTTTACGCACTTCTGTTAAACGACGGGATAATTTATGTGCTAATGAAATTGGCAGCGGCATAAGCTCTTTTGTTTCGTTACAAGCATAACCAAACATCAAGCCTTGATCTCCTGCACCGATTGCTTCGATTTCTTCATCACTCATTGAACCTTCACGTGCTTCAAGTGCTTGGTCAACACCCATCGCAATATCCGCAGATTGCTCATCAATCGATGTTAATACCGCACAAGTTTCCGCATCGAAACCGTATTTTGCACGTGTATAGCCAATCTCTTTCACCGTTTCACGTACAATCTTCGGAATATCTACATACGTAGAAGTAGTAATTTCACCAGCTACCAGAACGAGACCTGTTGTTACAGAAGTTTCTGCAGCAACACGTGCATTCGCATCCTTTGCTAAAATGGCATCCAAAATCGCATCAGAAATTTGATCACAAATTTTATCCGGATGGCCTTCAGTAACTGATTCAGAAGTAAACAAACGACGCTTTGTTGACATCTGGATTCCTCCTTATTTATATAATAGGCAAGATTACTTAGCAGAAAGCAACCTTAGGTTGATACGGAACTCATTCCCTAAGTAGTATGAAATAAACAGGGAGTTTTTATTAATATGCCCCTTTAACACTTAAACACAGTCATATTAAAAAACTCAAAAAACCAAAAGCCGTCCATCAAATTTGCATTATAAAAACTTTGCTTATCGCCAAGTTGTTATGGCGAAAGCCTTCGTTTTTATTATACTTTAATCCATAATTAAAAGTTCATAAAGTACAAAAAAACCTTTTCATATGTGAAAAGGTTGAAAACAAATCGATTCGCGCCTTTCACTCTTATCGTTCAAGGCCCTAAGTCCTTGCGTCAGGTTAGCACCTTTGCTAAAAAAAATCTTTAACAGGTTGCTGGGCTTCATTGGGCCTGTCCCTCCGCCAGCTCGGGATAAGAGAGTATCCGTTCAAGGTAAAATCATAACGTATAAAATGAATTCATGTCAATAACTATCTGTATAAAATTCTTGTTTTTTCATTAATAACCTATACTATAATGAACAACTTCCATCTTCACATTTTCCTTTTAAAAATTTGTGGCGATTTTTTGCAATCCATTGATACACTGGATTTCCAATTAAATAGGAAAATGGGATATATAAAAAAGCTCCTAAAAGGTAGAACATAGGGAGACGAAGAAACAAATATCTTATTGCGTAAAAGCCTTTTAACACATGACCATTGGATGTAATAATATGAAGTTCTTTTCGCAAACTAGCTTTATCAAACGAAAGTGGATGTTCATTTTTTTCATATTCCTGTAATGAAACCCATTCGATTTGACGAAACCAGTCAAGCTTACAAAAAATTCGCTTAGATTCCTTGCATAACGAGCATGTTCCATCGTATAATGCAGTCGATTTCATAAGATCATCCCATTTATGTTTTGTTATTACGATTTTAACATATATGGAAGGAGTTCTTCCTGTTTTTTCAAGTGTCCTTCTTACATTGGCTTAAAACCAATTGTGACATTTTTATTAATTTAAAGAAAAATTTCTTAATAGTATAGATTAATCATCTAAATGTGTTATACTAATTAGGAGATGTAATCACTTTCAAAAATAATCCTGGATAAAGGAAGGTATTCATCAGATGAATTCTGTTAGCATTCCAAATAAATTGATTGATTTACTAAAAGGTAATAATATTCAAATTCAATTGTCTGTCCCTCAGCTTGTTGAAAAGGTATTGAACCGTAATGAAGGATCACTGACATCAACTGGAGCTGTTGCTGCAACAACTGGCAAATATACAGGCCGTTCGCCTAAAGATAAGTATATTGTGAAAGAAGCTTCAACATTAGATACAGTTGATTGGGGAAGTGTGAACCAGCCAATTTCTGAAGAAGTATTCTCTAATTTATATAATAAAGTGTTAAGCTACTTACAAGAAAAAGACGAAGTGTTTGTTTTTAAAGGATTTGCAGGCGCTGATAAAAAACATAGACTGCCAATCCAAGTCATTAACGAGTACGCTTGGCATAACTTATTTGCACATCAGCTATTCATTCGCCCTACAGATGAAGAATTATTGGATCACCAAGCAGAATTCACAGTTATATCCGCACCAAACTTTAAAGCGGACCCTGCTGTTGATGGAACTGCATCTGAAACCTTTATTATTGTTTCTTTTGAAAAACGTACGGTATTAATTGGCGGAACTGAATATGCTGGTGAAATCAAGAAATCAATATTCTCTATCATGAATTATCTGCTTCCAGAAAACGGAATTCTCCCTATGCATTGTTCTGCTAACGTTGGACTTGAAGGGGATGTTGCTCTGTTCTTCGGTCTTTCTGGAACTGGAAAAACAACTTTATCAGCAGATCCAAATCGTCGTTTAATCGGTGATGATGAACACGGATGGTCTCCAAACGGTGTTTTCAATATTGAAGGTGGATGCTATGCGAAATGCATCAACCTTACTCGTGAGAAAGAACCACAAATTTTTGATGCAATCCGTTTTGGTGCAGTGCTAGAAAACGTAGTTATTAATAGCGAGAGCCGAGTGGCCGACTATGATGACAACACATTAACTGAAAATACTCGTGCTGCCTACCCAATCCAAGCGATTGATAATATTGTAGATCCAAGTATTGCTGGACACCCTAATACGATTATATTTTTAACGGCTGATGCCTTTGGCGTCCTTCCTCCTATCTCTAAATTAACGAAAGAGCAAGCAATGTACCATTTCCTTAGCGGTTATACATCTAAGCTTGCTGGTACAGAGCGTGGAGTGACTTCACCAGAAGCAACCTTCTCTACATGCTTTGGTTCACCATTCTTGCCTCGTGCAGCGACTGAATATGCTGAAATGCTTGGTAAGAAAATCGATGAGCATAATGCAAAGGTATACCTTGTGAATACAGGCTGGACTGGCGGCGAATATGGGGTTGGAAATCGTATGAAGCTTCCATATACTCGTGCAATGGTTCAATCTGCTCTAGAAGGCGAATTGAACAATGTAGAAACCATTAAGGATGAAATTTTTGGCCTAGAAATTCCACTGCATGTACCTGGTGTACCAGATGAAGTGCTCCAGCCAAACAAAACTTGGGACAATCAAGCAGCCTATGAAGTAAAAGCGAAAGAACTTGCAGCTAAGTTCCGTGAAAACTTCAAGAAGTTCTCAAACGTTCCATCTGAAATTGAAGAAAAAGGCGGTCCAACCGCTTAATATACTCTATATATCGATGTTGTAAATTCAGCTTCATTCCCCGAAAAAAGGAATTGCCTTAAATGGCAATTCCTTTTTCAACTTCTTACTGCTTCTTCATCCAATTCGTTAAATCCTGGACGACCTTTCGATTAATTGCGGGTGGAAAGTAATGAGTAAATCCTTGAAAATACCAGCTTTCTACTTTTTTGTTTAGTGCCTTTAATCTTTTCTCTAAACGATAGGCATGTTCGGCTGAGACATTTTCATCTTTTTCCCCATGGATTATTAATACGGGAGACTGTAGCCTCTCTATTTGAAAAAGTGGCGTTCGATACTCGTACCGCTCCGGAAACTTCGTTGGTGTCCCACCGATCACCCTTTTCATCATTCGTCGTAAATCCTCTCTCTCTGCATATGTTAGAAACATATCACTGACTCCGCCCCAGGTCACCATTGACTTTGCCTCAGGAAATTGAATGGCTGTCAATAGTGCCATGACACCGCCTCTAGAAAAGCCAAAAATATGTGCACCTTTTACCCTTGGATGAGATTGCAAAAGTCTAAAAGCTGAAAAGGCATCCTCTCGATCATCGCCAGCAAAATCCTCGTTGCCTTCCCCTTCTTGATTTCCCCGGTAAAATGGCGCAAAGACAATAAAACCCTCTGAAGCAAACTGAACAATACGTCCCGGCCTCACTTTCCCAACATTTTTGATACCACCGCGTAAGTAAAGAAAACCATCATAGATTTCATTTCCTTTTGGCTCAGCTAAAAGCCCCTTTACTTTTAAACCATCTGATCGATAGGTAACGATAGATAACTCGATGCCAGGGTTAGGTGATGGAAACCTTTCCTTATGTATGATTTGGTCCATCTATAGTTCATCTCCTATTCTTGCAATTGACCGGATTCATTCTTAATCTGACCGGATTATTGTAATTTTGACCGGATTATTCCTAAATCTGACCGGAATATCATTATATTGACCGGATTTCCCTAATAAATCTATAAATAAAAAGTTTTTCTAGGCATTCACACATTTTTTGCACCCTCATACGATAATGTAGGCTTTGAAGCTGATATATCTTGTGATTAATGGAGGTTTGAGCGATGAAAAAATGGCTAAAAGTTAGTTTTTCCCTTGTTTTAATTGCCATTCTTATTATACCCCTTGCAGCCTGTGGAAAAGATAAGGTTCAAAATATTCGTATCGGAGAAGTAACAAGATCCATTTTCTATGCGCCGCAATATGTTGCACTTGAAAAGGGTTTTTTTGAAGAGGAGGGTCTGAATGTCGAACTGACCACTACTGCTGGCGGAGATAAGACCATGACAGCATTATTGTCAGATAGTATCGACATAGCCCTTGTAGGCTCTGAAACATCTATCTATGTTTATGCACAAGGCTCAAATGATCCTGTTATCAACTTTGCGGCACTCACTCAAACAGATGGAACATTTCTTGTTTCTCGTGAAAAAATAGACAATTTTTCTTGGGAACAATTAAAAGGAGCAATCTTCCTTGGGCAGCGCAAAGGCGGCATGCCGCAAATGGTTGGTGAATTCGTTCTGAAGAAACATGGCATCGATCCACATCAAGATTTAGATTTAATCCAAAATGTTGATTTTGCAAATATCGCTCCAGCATTTGCCTCAGGGACTGGTGAATTTGTCCAGCTTTTCGAACCAACAGCCAGTGTGTTTGAACAAGAAGGAAAAGGTTACATCGTTGCCTCATTCGGTGAGGAATCTGGGAACCTTCCATACACGACATTTATGACAAAAGAAAGCACCATTAAAGAAAAGAAAGAAACAGTTGAAAAGTTTACACGAGCTATTTATAAGGCTCAACAATGGGTTGACACACATAGTGCAGAAGAAATCGCTGATGCAATTAAAGGCTATTTTGACAACACAAATATTGAAACAATTGAAATGGTTGTTGAACGGTATAAAAATCAAGGCTCCTTTGCAACAAATCCAATATTAAATGAAGAGGGCTGGAATAACCTGCAAGATGTCATGGAGGAGGCTGGCGAGCTTCCAGAACGAATTGACTATGAAACACTTGTCAATACAAAAATTGCTAAAGGTGTAATGAAGTAACTCCTATTCATTCCCGTGTATCTGCTTTTTACTCAATAACAGGTATGATTACTCGCTTTTCGTTCCTAAACCAAGGTTAAAAATGATGAAAAAAAGGATAGTAAGGAGGGCTCCAATGGATTTCTTAAGTTTACAGGAAATTCACCATACGTATTTTACAAAAACCTCTGCCACAACGGCCCTCTCAGATATTTCCCTTGAGATCGGGGAGGGAGAATTTGTTTCCTTCCTCGGTCCAAGCGGATGCGGAAAAACAACCCTGCTTTCGATTATTGCCGGTTTGCTTGAGCCGACTGCAGGAGCGATTACATTAGAGGGAAAGGATGTTCAAGAGGCAAGCAAAAATATTGGCTACATGCTCCAGCAGGATTATCTTTTTCCATGGAAAACAATCGAAGAAAATATCTTATTAGGGTTTAAAATTGATGGCAGTCTTAATGATTCAAATAGAGATTACGCGCTCACCTTACTTGAGAAAATGGGACTAAAAGGAGTTGAGAAACAATATCCAAAACAACTATCAGGCGGAATGAGACAGCGTGTTGCATTAGTAAGAACATTAGCAACCGAGCCGAAGCTGCTCATGCTTGATGAACCTTTCTCAGCACTTGATTATCAAACAAAGCTAAAGCTAGAGGATCTCGTCTCAAATACGTTAAAATCGTTTGGAAAAACTGCGATTCTAGTCACCCATGATATTGGAGAAGCCATTGCGATGAGCGATCGAATTTTCCTCTTCTCTTCCAGTCCAGGACAGATTCATAAAACGTTTATTATGCCTGATGAATTAAGGGAAGCAACTCCATTCAATGCACGGAACCATGAAGCTTATTCAAGTATCTTTCAAACTGTCTGGAAGGAGCTGGAATCTCTTGAACCCGCAAACAAACATTGAACAGGGGCACCGTAGATATCTTCAATCGTTAAAGCGTGAAAAGAAATGGGTCCGTTTTTACCAGCTTATTATTTTTCTAGTCTTTTTTTCTGGATGGGAGATTGCTAGCAGGCTGCAATGGATTGATCCGTTAATCTTTAGTTCCCCCTCCAAAGTATGGGAGCTCTTCCTTGCAAAAGTACAAGACGGAACCTTATTTGTAGATTTAAGCTATACCCTTTTTGAAACTATATTTGGTTTTATTTTAGGAACTGTACTGGGTACCTTGCTTGCAGCCATCCTTTGGTGGTCACCGCTGCTTTCAAAAATAGCGGATCCCTATTTAGTCGTCTTAAACTCGATGCCTAAAGTAGCACTTGGCCCGATTTTGATCGTAGCACTAGGTCCGAGCTTTACATCCATCGTGGCAATGGGGGCAATCATCTCCATCATCATCACAACAATTGTTGTCTATACTTCATTTAAAGAAGTCGATCCAAACTATATTAAAGTATTGCAAACCTTTGGTGCAACCCGATTTCAAATTTTCAAGGAAGCCATTTTACCTGCTTCATTCCCTGTCATCATCTCCACACTCAAAGTCAATGTCGGCTTATCCTGGGTCGGTGTCATTGTTGGTGAATTCCTTGTCGCCTCAAAGGGTCTTGGATACATGATCATCTATGGATTCCAAGTATTTAATTTCACACTTGTCATGCTTTCTTTGCTTGTGATTGCCGTATGTGCAACAATTATGTATCAACTGGTTGAACTATTAGAAAGAAAATTAATTAAGAATGGGTCGTAAGAAAAGTAGATCACACTTTTCTTACGACCCATTTTTTAGTTATCAATAATATTAATTTTATAATGATCAAGCCACATATTGATTTGCGCTAGATGTGCGATGAGCTGAGGGCCAGTCATTAGCTGACCATACCACGGAACTTTGAATGAGGATCCGTCTGAATCAATAATATCTTGGACTTTTTGCTTTGAGACTAGTTCTAGGATTGGAGATGTTTTGTTGTTGAGGATAGTTGTTAGACGATTTTTTACGAGTTTCATATATTGTGGATGATAGGTTTTTGGGTATGGACTCTTTTTCCTGTATAGCACTTCATTTGGAAGCACCCCTTCTAAAGCCTTTCGTAATATCCCTTTTTCACGGCCATTTAGCATTTTCATGTCCCAGGGGATATTCCAGGCATATTCAACAATGCGATGATCAGCAAATGGCACCCGCACCTCTAAGCTTGCCCCCATGCTCATACGATCTTTACGATCAAGCAATGTTTGCATAAACCAGACCATGTTTAAATAAAACATTTCCCGGCGGCGAGCTTCTACTGACGATTCTCCATCTAATAGCGGCGTTTCTGCAACTGTTTCGTTGTAGCGATCCTTCACATAGCTTTGCAAATCAAGTTTTTCCTGCCATTTCGGAAGAAGCAGCTGCTCTCTTTCAGCATGCGACCTCATCCATGGAAACCCATTTGTATGAAGCAATTCTTCTCTATAAAACCAAGGGTATCCTCCAAATATTTCATCTGCACATTCGCCTGACAAAGCAACAGTGAAATCCTGTTTTATTTGCTCACAAAACCAAAGAAGAGAAGAGTCGACATCTGCCATGCCTGGCAAATCTCTCATCCGGACAGCATCCTCCAAACGGTCAGCAAGCTGTTCATTATCAATGATTGCTGAGTGATGGATCGAGCCCAAATGCTTCTGCATCCTTTGAATCCATGGACCATCCTGATCAGGCTGAAACGTACTTGCTTTGAAATACTCACTGTTGCGATCATAATCAATCGAATACGTATGGAGTGAACCCCTTCCTTCCTTTTTAAAATAAGCAGAAGCAAAGGCACTGAGGGCGCTTGAATCAATACCGCCTGATAAAAAAGTGCAAACAGGCACATCTGCAACCAACTGGCGTTCAACAGCATCCTTCACTAAAAATCTTACTTGGTCTACGGTATCATCTAATGAATGCTGGTGTCTCTTGCTTTCTACATTCCAATAGCGCCAAATTTTCATGCCATCTCTCGTAAATGTAAGGGCATGGGCGGGGCGAAGTTCCTTGATTCCCCTAAAAACCCCATGACCAGGAGTCTTTGACGGACCTAATCCGAACACTTCCTGAAGTCCTTCCCTATCGACTTCCGCTTTCACATTAGGATGAGCCAAAATGGCTTTTAACTCTGAACCAAATAATAATGAACCATGCTCTTCCTTATAAAAAAGAGGTTTCACACCTAGTCGATCTCTCGCCATGAAAAGCTTCTCCTGCCTATGGTCCCATACAGCAAAGGCAAAGATTCCATTTAAATGGACTATGCAGCCCTCTGCCCACTCCATGTAAGATGTTAAAAAAACTTCCGTATCAGAATGGCTTTTAAATGAGTGGCCACGCTGAATTAACTCTTTTCGAATGTCCTCCGTATTATAAAGCTCCCCATTATATACGATTGTATATGTGTTTCCGTTTTTTGTTTTAGTCATCGGCTGTACGCCACCTTCAGGATCAACAACGATAAGCCGTTTATGTCCAAATGTGGCATGGCGTGCGCTCCAGACACTCGAAGCATCTGGACCGCGCTTTGCTAAGGTTTGCGCCATCTTTTCCACGATGAATTCTTCTTTTGTCAAATCTCGATGCCAATTAATCCATCCTGTTATTCCACACACAGATTATCACACTCTTTCGTTATTTTTTGGCTATTAATATTGTAAAATGTACTGTTCCCGCTCCCATGGATGGACCTGCGTACGGAACATATCCCACTCGATTTCTTTCGCTTCAATAAAATGTTCAAAAAGATGCACACCTAGCGCACTTGTTATTACTTCATCTGATTTTAAATTTTCAAGTGCATGTGCTAAAGTAGACGGCAAATCCACGATGCCATTTTCAATCCGTTCTTCTTTAGACATAATGTAGATGTTTCTATCCACCGGCTCAGGAGGAGTTAAACTATTTTTTATTCCATCCAGTCCTGCAGCTAATAAAACGGCCATTGCCAAGTACGGATTAGCAGCAGGATCCACACTTCTTACTTCTACACGGGTACTCATTCCACGGGATGCTGGGATGCGTATAAGCGGGCTTCTATTTCTCGCTGACCACGCGACATAACACGGTGCCTCATAGCCAGGCACTAGCCTTTTATACGAATTAACTGTCGGATTTGTAATTGCTGTAAAATTAGGGGCATGTTTTAAAATACCTGCAATAAACTGTCTCGCTGTCTCACTTAACTCTAACGAACCACTCTTCTCATAGAAAGCATTCTCCCCTTCCTTAAACAAGGAAAGATTACTATGCATTCCAGATCCGTTGACTCCAAACAACGGCTTAGGCATAAATGTTGCATGTAGGCCATGCTTGCGGGCAATAGTTTTCACAACAAGCTTAAATGTTTGAATATCATCACATGCCTTTAATGCATTCTGATATTTAAAATCAATTTCATGCTGCCCGGGTGCTACTTCATGATGGGAAGCCTCGATTTCAAAGCCCATTTCTTCTAACTCTATAACGATGTCACGACGGCAGTTTTCGCCAAGATCGGTTGGTGCCAAATCAAAATATCCGCCTTGATCATTCAGCTCCAGCGTAGGCTGGCCATTTCCATCTAGTTTAAATAAGAAAAATTCCGGCTCTGGTCCAACATTAAAATCCGTAAATCCTAATTCTCTCATTTCATTTAAAATACGTTTTAAATTACTGCGGGGGTCTCCTTCAAAAGGGGTGCCATCTGGATGATAAATATCGCAGATCAATCGGGCAACCTTTCCTTTTTCAGCTGTCCATGGAAAAATAACAAATGTGTCTAGATCAGGATATAAATACATATCTGACTCTTCGATACGGACAAATCCTTCGATTGACGAGCCATCAAACATCATTTTATTATCCAATGCCTTTGAAAGCTGGCTGATTGGAATTTCCACATTTTTTATCGTTCCGAATAAATCAGTAAACTGTAAACGGATGTATCGAACATTTTCCTCTTTGGCAACTTTCATAATTTCGTCTTTGCTATAAGACTTTGTCATCTAAATTCCTCCCTTTTGCAAAATAATAATATTATTGGTGACCTTTTTTAGTATTTTATAAGAAAAACTGGAATCATTTGGGGTATTGATAACCTTTTTGCTATTTTCACAGGAAAACTGAACTCAATAGAGGCTATTGATAACCTTTTTTGCTTTTTTTACAGGAAAACTGAACTCAATAGGGGCTATTGATGTCCTTTTTAGCCTTTTTTATAGGAAAACTGAACTCAATAGAGGCTATTGATAACCTTTTTTGCTTTTTTTACAGGAAAACTGAACTCAATAGGGGCTATTGATGTCCTTTTTACTTTTTCATAGGAGAACTGGATTCAATTTGTTTTACTACTAAATTTTTTCACTTGTTTGATTACCTCTCCATAACTAATTCACCATGGCAAATATAGGCAGCTTCCCCCTTTTTCCAAACATGGTCATTTTCATCCAAGCTTATTGTCAGTTGCCCTCCTGGGAGATGAACGGTTATTGGAATATATTGATCTACCAAGTGATTTAATGTGGCGGCAACAACAGCTGCACACGCACCTGTGCCGCATGCCATTGTTAGCCCCGAGCCTCTCTCCCATACACGGTAATAGATCTCTTGGCGGCTTTTCACGTGGACAATACCTAAGTTCACTCGTTCAGGGAATAAATCGGAGTATTCAATTTCAGGGCCGACTTCTTCTAATGGAAAAGTGTCTATATTATCAACAAATAGAATCGCATGTGGATTGCCCATCGAAACACATGTCACAGGAAAACTATGCTTGCCAATTGTAAGGAGTTCATTTATCGTCTGTGCTTCTGGGTCTCCTTTCATCGGAATCATTCCTTTAGTCAGTTTTGGCTTTCCCATATCAATGGTCACCGATCGGACAATCCGTTTTTTATCCGGTTCCACCTTGACATGAACAATTCCGCCTAACGTTTCAATTGAAAAATCAGTGCTTGTTGCATACATGTGGTCGAAGAGATACTTCGCTACACATCGCAGGCCATTTCCACAATTCTTCCCTTCTGAACCATCTTCATTAAATATCCTCATTTTAAAATCAGCCATTTCAGAAGGACAAATTAAGATCATGCCATCTGATCCGATTCCGGTATTTACATTAGAGACTGTTCTAGCAAGCAGTTCAAAGTCTTGATCTTCCATTGGCATATCCAATAGGTTAAAAAAAATATAATTATTCCCCAATCCATGCATTTTCGTAAATTGCATAAGGGTCCTCCTTTCAAAAGATGAATGTATCTCGCCTTAATCTAACTGCAATCTCTTCGATTACTCGTAGCTCTTCCTCGATCCCATTTGCTTGGAAGGTAACTGAAAATCGTACATATTGACCTGCCTCATCCCATGGAACAGTAGAGATTAAATGCTCTCGTATTAAATATTGGCTAAACTCCTCTGCCGATTGAAATGATGGACCATCTGCCACTGCTTTCGGCGCCCTCGTATATAAGAAAAATGATCCCCTCGGCTTCTCCGCATTAAAGCCACATGCAACCAGTGCATTTGCCAATAATTCATGCCTCCGTGAATATTTTTCAGCAGTTTGGATGGTAATTTCCGGATGCGCAAGAGCATAGGCAGCCGCTTTCTGAATGGCGATGAATTGACCGGAATCATTGTTATCCTTAACTGTCGCAAACGCCTTTACAAGCTTTTCATTTCCTGAGATAAAACCGATACGCCATCCTGTCATATTGAAAGATTTTGACAAGGAATGAAGCTCAATGCCAACTTCCTTTGCCCCTGGTACGGAGAGAAAGCTAAGCGGCTTTTCCCCTTCAAAAACAAGTGCTGAATAAGCGGCATCATGCACAACAATAAGCTTATGCTTCTTTGCAAATTGAACAACTTCTTCAAAAAATGCTGCAGTTGCAGTCGCTCCAGTCGGATTATTCGGGTAGTTTAAATACAAAAGCTTCGCCTTTTCTAGAACACTATCACTCAATGTGTCTAGCTTTGGAAGAAACAAATTTTCTTCCGTAAGAGGCAGCTGAACGACATCCCCACCACAGTACTTTGTATGGGTAGCTAATATTGGATAACAAGGAGAAGGCATTAGTATAAGATCTCCTTGGTTAATAAAAGCTGTCGGCAGCATGGCTAATGCCGACTTTGAACCGATCACATGGTTAATTTCAGTTTCCGGATTAAGATGATAAACACCAAATACCTTTTCCATATAAGAAGCAGCCGCTTGCTTAAACTCAGCGATGCCGTTATCTGCATAAAAGCGATTTTCGGGCTTGCCTGCTTCCTCTGTCAATTTTTGAATGACCCTGTCATCCGCCATGGCATCAGGTTCACCTACTCCTAAATCAATCAACTCCATATGAGGATTCGCTTGAATGGCTTCTCTTTTTGCTCGTTTAATCTTTTCGAATTTATATATTTCCTCTTTCAATCCAAATCGCGATCCGCCTATACGGTCTGCAAACAGCTGCTGAATATAATCGGTTGTCATTATGAATCCTCCAATGTAGGTCTGCTAATCTAAAATGTTATGATACATCTTATCATTTCAATGGCCATTTGGATTTACACCCATTAATTAAATATTTGCACTTTTTTACACATAAAAAAAAGAGAATAGATATTCATTATCAATTAGTTAGCTAGCTAACTAATTGATAAAGCAGAGATAAGCTGTATGTTTTACATAAAGCTTGAAGGGAAGGGAATTGGATAATGGTAGGACAAATAGACGCATTCAGTGAGTCTACAGGAGGAATGAAATTTCATTATTGCTCCAGTCAGTGTTCCTTGCTAACAAGACTATACATAGGAGAAGGAAGAAATTTTATGACAAAGACATTGTAAAATCCACAATGATAGCTCAGCTGTTGTTTGAAAACCAAGACTTTCATATATATGTACAGCAGGCAAGTTCTCTGCTAATACACCGAGATAAACATCTGATGAAAGTTGTTTGCCTATGTGTGTAAGTTCACTCGTTACAAGCTTCGCAAGGCCATTCCCTCTGTGGTCTGGTCTAGTAACAATGTTCCCAAGCTCTACAAGCTGAGGATCATAGAAATGAAAACCACCTATTGCAATGAATTCTCCACCATCCTTTATTCCGAGGAAAGGACACCGCTCTAATTCACTTCTTGTAAAAAACTTCATTTCTCCCTTTTGTAAAAAAGCAATCACCTTGGAAAACTCATTCTCCTTAACTAGTTGAGTCATGCTCGATTCGAGCAGCTTCGATTGATCTATATGTTTCATTGTAAAAAAACGCCGCGGGATACCTGTAATGAGACCAAAGGACTGAAAAAGCTGAAGGTCACGTTGACATAGAATAATCCCGCAAATAGCATTTTTATCAAGTTTAATAGTAGATCTTGTAAAAACAATTAGTTCTGGGAAGAAAACTTCTTGATGATTGATTCGATAAAAGGAAAAGGCGGGAAAAGATAGCTCCCTTAGATAAGCTAAGACAGCAGTCAACTGATTATCTGCATATTGACCAATAAATTGGGCTTTTTCCTTTCGTTGTGTTAAATAGCTGTAAAAAAGTAAGTGCTGATCCTTATCAACTTGATCGATTAATTGAACTATAGCTTCTTGTGTAAGCAATCGGTGTGAAATCATTTAATCTACCTCTCATTCGGTTAATAATATACTACTTTCTTATAAACTACATATATCCTTGTATAGTAGCTTCTATGAAAAAGAGCGTAAATCCTTCTTGGATCAACGCTCTCTAGCCCTTTATTTGTTCAGTACAGATTGGTAAACACTATAATAAATTATTTATATTTCCCTACTTTACATGCTGTCTCACTTATTATGAAACTTAACTTTAAACGACTTAACCATGCTTCCGAATCAGTTACACGTCCATTGATACTATTTATATCCTCTTGATATTCCAATCCTTCCACTGGGAGATACTTAACCTCTAAGTTTGCGATTCTATGTACAATCATAGCCCATTCTGCATCTGTCATTTTTTCTTTAGAGTAGTCCTTTATATAGTTCCCAGCCTCTCTCGAGAACCCACAAGAACCAGCAGTAATGTCCACTTCTTTCCCAAGCTCTATAGAGAAAATCTTATTAGTAATTTTTTCCGTTTCTATCCACTCAATTGGGTGAGTATTAAATGCTCTTTCTGTTCTGCCTAAAATTAAATAATCAAATTGAGGGAGTAAACTTACAATTTTTCTTAATTCAATCGAGTGATTCTGTACCCAGGTTAATAACCTATCAAAATCGCAATAATGAAAGTACTGGCTTGTTCCAGATAGACCAAACTTAACAGCCTCTCTCCTTGCGTAAGCTGCACCTAATTTGGGGATTTTCTTTGTTTTGAATTTACTATTTTTTAACACATCCATTAGATTAATTGATGATTCCTCACTTACGGTAATAAAAAGCTCGGAATAAACATCTTCCAACAGATCTTTGAACTCTTGAAAAAGCCTGACGTTTCTCCCATGTGGATCATGGGTAACTGTAACTAAAGCCGTTCGAACCAACCTATTCACCTCAGCAAGATAATCGTTTCCTCATAATAAGTTAAATATAAAAGAATACCATTATAACTCTATTACGCCTTGGCTTTACGGGACCATATCACAACAGGTATGAGAACTAAAGATAAAAGTCCTCCACTCAAAGATAACGTTGCATAACTGGTATTAGCTACCACCATTCCCGAAAGTGCACCGCCGGAAGCTCCTGCTAATGCAATAAAAACATCAAGTGTACCTTGGGTTTTCGCACGTATTGAAGGCTCTGTTGAATCAACTATTTGAGCAGTCCCACTTATTAAGCCAAAGTTCCACCCTAATCCAAGTAAAGTTAGAGCAATTACTAATAGAATCATTGAATCACTTGGTGCGAATGCTGCTAATAAACCAGCGAATAACAATATAATGCCCGCAGCTATGCTCATAGATGTTCGCCCTGCTTTATCTACAAGTACGCCTGTGATAAGTGAGGGAAGATACATTGCACCTATGTGAAAACCAATAACAATTCCTACTTCAGCTAGATCATGACCATGATGTTTCATATGTACCGGTGTCATAGTCATAATTGCAACCATTACAATTTGAGTAAGAACCATAACCGTGGCACCTACCATTATTCCTCTTCTATTTATTGATTTATCAAAGGAATCCGTTTTATTTACATGTTCATCTTCTTGGTTATAAGCTGCTATCTTGTTTGCAATAAATAATGGGTCAGGACGCAGCATAATAAAAAGAACGAGACCTGCTAAAATAAACGCAGCAGCTGATAATATAAATGGACCTGCAAGAGACGGAACACCAATGAGACTAGCAAATTCACCCATAACTTCTACTAGGTTCGGACCTGCAACCGCCCCAAATGTTGTCATAACCATCGTCGTACTAATAGCAGTTCCTCTTTGTTTCTTATTTGCTAAATCGGTCCCTGCATAACGAGCTTGTAAATTTGCCGCAGTTCCCGCACCATAGATCAGCAGAGACGCAAATAATAAAATTATACTATTCACCATGGCAGCAATCACAACTCCAATTGCACCGATTCCCCCTACAATAAAACCTGTCGATAAACCTGTACGGCGTCCAAATCGTTGAGAAAGTTTTCCTATGATAAAAGCTGCTCCTGCAGATCCTAAAGTAAGTAAGGCTACAGGGACTCCTGCAAAAGCATCAGTTCCTAGCATTTGTTGTGCCAATAGGGCACCTACAGTAACTCCTGCGGCAAGCCCTGCCCCACCAAAGATTTGTGATAGACTCACAATGAACAACACTCGTCTATAAAGCTTTTTTAGCTTTTCTGGTGAATCTATATAACTCTCGATTGAATCTAGTTCTTGTGCTTTAGCGAACACTTTAAAACACCTTCTCACATTTATTTGTCAGCCGATTCAACAACCTTCTCAATGAAAAAGGCATTATCAAAATCCAACTATTAAACGAGTCTAGCTTTTAACGTATATCGGAAGGATTCTTCCCTGTATACTTTTTAAATTGTCTGCTGAAAAAATGAAGATCATTATAGCCGAGAGCATTTGCTGCTTCTGTTACTGTCATCCCCATGTTATGAAGCAAGTGCTCTGCTCGATTAATCCGAGAATGAATAATGTAATTTCTAACCGTATGTCCAATAATCTCTTTGAATTTCTGGGAAAAATAGCGTGGAGAAAGATTGGCCCGCATTGCTAAACTTTCGATTGAGTGCGGATCACCCGGATGCTGCTGGATAAAGTTTGCGATCTCTCGAATCGTCTCTAAAAGATCGTTGCTTGAATGCTCCAGCTGCTTATCTATTTCCCGCTCTTCCCTTAATAAGTGAATCATTAATTGCTTTAGGATTAGCTTTGCCTCAATTTCGGCTCCGAAGGTTTTCACCAAAAATAAACGAATATAACGTGTTAGCAGGGATTCAAAGGGGATAGGGTCTTGAACAATCCGGTAGGTTTTTGGCATCAATACTGGGGTTCCCTCTAAGTCAAAATGAATATAGCTCAACACTAACGGATTTTGCGGATCATGGGTAGCCGTCGTCCAATCACCTGGCTTAAATAAAAAACAGCTTCCTTTATGTACATCATATAATTTCCCATTAAGCACCACAGTCCCTTTTCCACTCCAAACATAAAACAAATCATAGTTAGGAAGTGGTTTATTTCGTTTCCTCCATTTCCAGTTCGGCTCGCAATGGATCGTCGCAAACGCTGGTATTAGGATAAATGAATCCGGATTGATATGCAGCATTGAATTCACCCTTTCTGCCCCTATCCCTCTATTCTTAGAATACTCCTTTCGACCACTTCGTCTTTCATAATAAAGCTGTATTCGTCCCCCCACCTTAAATCTAATATATTTCCTTCAATAAGTACGGGTCCTTCTGTTTCATAATAATGCAGATTTTCGCCAATCTCTTCTACTTCCCCATAGAATATAGCTTTAACAAAAGTCTTTTCATTCAAAGACACCTCATACTCACCGATACGTTCCAGCTGCTTTAGAGTAGCTCCTGTTTCCTCCAGTACTTCTCGGCGCGCCGCCTCTTCCAATGTCTCCCCTTTTTCAAGCTTTCCTCCTGGAAATTCCAGCCCTCTTTTTTTATGGTTCGTTAGCAGCCATCCCTTGCCTTTTTTGCATATTACAAGGACGTGCTCCGGCTTTTTATTAAACGCATGTGAGTTAAATGAAAATTTGACTACTCCACCATTTGCATCAATAAATGTTTCCATCGAATTCCTCCTTTCACTCTTCATTCATACAGCTATTATACAGCGAAAAAAAAATTGTGACTAATGACATCTTCCATATTTTTCTTATATGATAAAAGTATCAAATTACAATATTTTGAAACTTTACCTATTTTTTTATCGTAGAATTAGAGGGTAAGAGAAACCACACCTGTTATAATTTATGTAAAGTTTTTCTTATTTCATTAATATTAAAGGAGTGCTTATTTTGAAAAAATCACTTTCCATTCTTGCAGGCTTCTTATTAGTATTTATGTTAGCCGCTTGTAATCAAACAGCCAAGCCTGTGGATGAGCCCGCAAAAGAAAATGAAAAAGCTTCATCAACTGAGAAAACCGAGGAAAAAGCATCGGAACTGACACTTGAAGAAGTATTGAATAAATCCACAGAAGCTTCAGAAGGCTTAAAAAGCTTTTCTGTAAAAATGGATTTAACTCAGGATATGACTGATCAAGGTGAACTGAATGTCCAAACAAACTCGGTCATCGATATGAACATCGTTACCGAGCCAATGGCTTACTATCAAAAAATGAAAATGTCAATGGGAGAAGAAGCAGAAAGCTTTGAAACAGAAAGCTATTTTTCAGAGGCTGGAATGTTTTTCTATGAACCTTCAACTAGTCAATGGATGAAGTTCCCGCAGGAAATGACCGATACATTCCTGCAAATGTCGGGTCAGCAATCCAATCCAGGGGAAGAGCTAAAGAAATTACAGCAATTCATGGAAGATTTTACTTTTGAGCAAGATTCAAATAACTATATACTTAAATTAAAGGCATCTGGAGAAAAGTTTAATGATTTCATTAAAGAAACAGCTGTTCAGCAATTGCCGCCTGAAATGTCGGCGGAAGACGCGCTAAGCGGGATGAAAATTAATGCTGTTGAATATGAAATCCTTGTCGACAAAAAGACATTTTATCCAGTTGAATTAAATATGGATATGGATTTAGAAATGACGATCGAAGGCCAAACCATCGCCATGAAGCAAAAAATGAACGGACAATATTCAAACTACAACAGCGTTGAAGCGATCACTGTTCCTCAAGAAGTAATTGATTCGGCTGTAGAAATGGGTATGTAATTTAAAGGAAATCGGCAATTAGCCGATTTCCTTTTTTCAGCTCCATTATTGAATTTCTTCATTCAATATCCCCATATTTTCAATATGTTCTTTTGCTTCTTCGTCCCCGAGCTGATAAATCAATCCGTATACCTTCTTGATTTTACTGTCATACTCATCATTTGACTTATCATTATGGTATTCTATAAATGGGACATGGGCTCGCCAAAATCCCGCCCATTCTGTTCCATAATTCTGATTAAAATACTCCCGTAACGTATGAATTTCATTATCTGTCGCTTCAATTTTGAAATCCCATGGGGAATCTGTTGCACTTTGTGAGATTTGTCCATGTGCAATAGTTATATAATACGTTTTTTTATTTTGTTCCATCCTGTTCAGCCCCTTTTTGTCATTACTTATCGTTTCCCACATTTCGATTAAAAATATGCGAATTTACGATCATTCTGATGAAAATTACATATACTACATTTAATCTTAGAAAAAAACTATGCGTAAGCGATTAATTTTTATCATCAAGGGTATTAAAAAAGTATACAATAAAAGAAATAAAAACGAAGGCTGGAGGTGTAAGAATGAAAATTATTGATGAGCTTTATGAACTTTATCGGAATAAGCTTACTGGAGACGAAGAGGATATTGACATGCTTGCTTTCGCTTTTTTAGAGGAAATGAACCGAGAGGATTTATTGGGTATGATTAACGAGTTAAATAACCAGGAACTGTACAACTTAATGGGAATTTATTTAATTGAAAGCTTAAAAGGAAAGTTTGCGAGTGAAGACTACAGACAGCCCCGCAATCCGAATCTGCAGCAGCGAAATATTCACTAAAAAATTATATTTTATACATAAAAAAGGATGGTTCATAAAGGCTGATTGCCCTATATTGAACCATCTTTTTATTATGCCCTAACCTAAGTATGCCTTTAACATCCAAATATGCTTCTTTAGACTTTGCTTAATGGCAATAAGCATATCACCGGTGCCTTCATCATTTGCTTCTTCTGCTAACTGAATGCCTTCTTGCAGCTCGTCTGCCATTTTAACAAAATCTGCACAAATGGATTTAACCATGTCTTCCTCTTTTTCTTTTCCAGTCGCCTCTTCGATAGATGCCATTTCTAAACATTCTTTCATTGTTGCAACAGGGCTACCCTCAAGGGATAGAATTCTCTCTGCCAATTCATCTATATGCTGATTGGCTTCGTTGTATAGCTCCTCAAATTTCTCGTGCAAAGTAAAGAAGTGTCTTCCTTTGATATACCAATGGTAGTTATGAAGCTTTACATACAAGATCGTCCAGTTTGCAACTTGCCTATTCACTGATTGGATTAAATTTTCACTCATATTATCATCCTCCCATTTTTATAGTACCCTGAGATAGGACGAGCTAAACACAAGAATATTTTTATTGTAGCATAAGTAAATCAAACCGTTTTCATGTTACACTATGTATAGTAAAAGGAGGTTTGATCATGGTTGCCATTCTAGCTATTTCGGTAATTATTATTGCAATTGTTATTTTTCTTTCTGTTATTACAACCTCTAAAGCGTATACGTACAAGCATACGGTTGATACAATAGATGAAAATCCATATACGAATGAAAATACCTTTGAACAAGAAGATGATAAAAAAACATCATAAAGAAAACCGGACTGCAATAGTCCGGTTTTTCGACTTTTTATGCAAAAACTTGCTTCAATTCTTCCTTTGACTGCTCAAGCCAGAACCGCATTAAACGTTTCGCCCCATCTAAATCATGAAGCTTAGCTTGGCCGCACTGCTTTTCATTAGCAGCTGGGATATCTGTAATTTCAACTGCAGCTTTCATTGTTTCATCGAGCAAGTCAATGATTTCCCCTACAGTCGGCTCTCCGCTTACAACTAAGTAGAAGCCTGTCTGACAGCCCATTGGAGAGATGTCAATGATATCAAAGTGATCATATTTTTCCGAATACGTACGAATATTGAAAGCAAGAAGATGTTCTAATGTATGAATCGCATCAGGCTTCATTGCTTGTTTATTCGGCTGGCAAAAACGAATATCAAACTTATTTACAACCCCATCTGTTCCGACTTTATGAACTCCGCAATGTCTAACATAAGGTGCTTTAACGGCATTATGGTCTAATTCAAAGCTTTCAACTGAAGGCATGTATGTCCACTCCTTTTTCGATTCTCCTATTATTGTAACTTAAATCCCGAGTAATTTCATCAACAAAATAAGGAATTTATTTTTCGACTATTACATCATTGTATGCTATCTTTTACTTGAGATTCCTTTAGAAAAAAGATTGGACTGATAAACATGCTGAAACAATTAATGATTGGAGTCATTCGCTTTTATCAAATTGTTATCTCCCCGCTAAAACCTCCAACATGCCGATTCTACCCAACTTGCTCTCATTATGGGTTAGAATCAGTAAAACGCTTTGGCGCACTTAAAGGAGGATGGCTAGCCATTAAAAGAATCGTAAAATGTCATCCGTTTCATCCCGGTGGTTTTGATCCAGTACCAGAGAAATCACCAAAGATAAAGGAAAATTAGTCTTCGTATCCATTTACTACTAAATCTAATTTCCCTGTACTAGGGTGAATAACCAACCCATGAACAGGGACATCGTTTGGCATAAGCGGATGCTTTTTCACCATAGAAACACTATGAGCAACACTCTCTTCTACGTTATCGAAGCCTTTAAGCCATTCTCTCACATCTACACCCGAATATGTAATTGTATCCAGTGCTGCTTCAGATTTTCCTCTTTTTCTCATATGTTCCATAATACCATCTGGCTTCATCCCGCTCATCCCGCAATCATGGTGACCGATGATTAATACCTCATCAGCCTGAAGCTCATAAACGGCTACAAGCAAGCTCCTCATAATACTTCCAAACGGGTGAGTAACAAGTGCCCCTGCATTTTTAACAAGCTTTATATCGCCATTTTTTACATTCAAGGCTCTTGGCAGGAGTTCCACTAAACGTGTATCCATGCATGTTAGTACAACCATTCGTTTATTCGGCAGCTTTGTTGTTGCAAATTCTACATATTTTTTTTCTTCCACAAATTCATTGTTAAATTCTAATATTTCATCAAGTAGTTTCATATGCTTTACTCCTTACTTATTTTTATTTCTACATTATAAGGATACAAAATACTTTTCATACAAACAAATTTAATACTTGATTTTCACGATTTTTTTTTGTAGAATTACTTTTGGGAATCGTAATGATTACGGATTATCTTGATATTTATGGCAAAAAGTTATTTTTTTCTTCATTAAATCGTAATTAATACGATTTAATGAGTTAGAAAGGGGAAAATATGAAAAAGATTATTTTTGTTTTTATACTAATAATTAGTATGCTCTTAACTGCTTGTACAAACGAATCAAAGGATGAGCAAAAAGATAGCAGTAAACTTTCCGTTTATACAACTGTTTATCCATTGCAATATTTTACTGACCGAATCGGTGGGGAATATGTTGAAACAAAGACTATTTATCCGCCTGGAGCAGATGAGCATTCGTTCGAGCCTACACAAAAAGATATGACTAAGCTAGCAGATGCTGACCTGTTTATATTTGTCGGTCTTGGTTTAGAAGGATTCGTAGAAAAGGCTAAAAAAACGTTAAAAAACGAAGATGTAACGATGATCGGAGCAGGGGAAAATATTCATTTTGACGAGGTTCAAGCCCATGAAGAGGATGAACACAGTCATGAAGATGATGGCCATCATCATGGAGATATTGACCCGCATGTATGGATCGATCCATTATATTCGAAGGATTTAGCAGCAACTATCAAAACTGCTTTAACTGATAAAATGCCAGAACATAAAGAAGAATTTGAAGCCAATTATCGTTTAGTAGCAGATGAACTTGACCAATTAAATGAAGACTTTGAACAAACCATCCATGATGCAAAGCATAAAGAAATCATCGTATCCCACTCAGCATTCGGCTATTGGGAGCAGCGCTATGGCATACACCAAATTAGTGTTTCAGGCTTAAACTCTGCGAATGAACCAACCCAAAAGGATCTTGAAAAGATCATAGCTGAAGGAAAGAAACATCAGTTAAAATACGTATTCTTTGAACAAAATGTTAGCTCTAAGCTCACAGAAATTATTAAGAATGAGCTTGGCGCAGAGCCGCTCATACTTCATAATCTATCTGTTTTAACTGATGAAGATATAAGTAATGAGAGTACCTATTTTTCTATTATGAAAACGAACTTAGAGGCGCTAAAAACTGCATTAAATAACTAATTACCAGTTCAACCTTCAATTGGAATGAATCCATAGCAGCAATCAGTCACAAGCTAAAATAGGTGGAAAGACACCACCTGCGTTTTTTATCGAATCGGTGCATGCGCATGTTCTGCACATAGAGGAGTGAAGCGAAGTGGCAAAAGATGTTTTATGTGAGGTCAATAATTGTACATTCTGGGAAAAAGGGAATAAATGTGGAGCTGAACAAATTTACGTAGTCAGCCACAAAGGGGATACGGCAGAAAATAGCCGTGAAACTGATTGTAAAACCTTTGAACCAGAATATTCTTAAATTTCACCGGTAATAGTCACTTTTAAGAAAAGACAGGATTTGCATATTAGTTGCAATCCTGTCTTTTTAATTCCTTCAAATACTGCCGAAGCTCTCTACGTAAAATTTTCTTAGCAGCATTTCTTGGGATTTGATCGATGATGTATAATTGTTTTGGTACTTTATATTTTGCTAATTTCTGCAGGCAAAACGTGGAAATCTTATCTTTATCTATCTCTGTTTTTGTTGTTAGGAAAGCTATAGGGACTTCCCCCCAGTTTTCATCTTCCACGCCTATTACACCTGCATCCACTATGTCTGGATGGGAAGTAAGCACACCTTCAACTTCAGCAGGATATACATTTTCTCCGCCTGAAATAATTAAATCGGAACGGCGATCCAGAACATACAAGAATCCATCTTCATCTAAATATCCAATATCTCCAGTTGAAAACCAGCCATTAACGATTTTTTCAGATGACTCTTCCTCCCGATTCAAATACCCTATCGTTACATTTGGTCCTTTAACTATAATTTCGCCTGCTGTTTTACCCCTTGCTTCTTCCCCATTTGGATCCATAATTTTTAATTGAGAGGGAAAGAGGGGTTTCCCTGCAGAGCCTAATTTACTTAAGCTATACTCTGGTGAAAGCGTCACGATTTGAGAGGCGGTCTCTGTCATACCATACGTCTGGAATACTGGTATTCCCTTCACCATACAGTTTTCAAGTAATGTTTTGGATGCCGGTCCGCCTCCTAATAGCATACAGCGAAATTCTTCGGGCAATTTGTTATCTCCTAGCTCTGCCTCGATACGAATAAGCATCGTGCTCACAACAGACATAATCGTTACTTTTTCATTTTGAATCGCTTTAATAATTTCTTTTTCATTGAATGTATCCTGAATCACCATTCTCATGCCATAGACGATGCTCCGAATAAGAATCGAATACCCGCTAATATGAAACATTGGAACAACGCATAGCCAACAGTCTTTTTCAGAAAGTCCAAGGTTAAGGGCAGAACCAACCGCGCTCCACCAATGATTTCCGTATGTTTGCAGCACGCCCTTTGGATGTCCTGTCGTTCCAGATGTATACATAACTGTACACACATCATCAAGGTTGATTTCCTCTGTAATAATTGGTTCAATAAAATCTGCTGAAAACAGCTCTTCTTTTGAAGTAACTGTCAACTCTGGCAATGCTTTATATATTTCTTCGTACTTGCAGGCAAAGGCTGTCTCCGTTATTAAAACGACTGCCTTTGAATCGGTTAATTGCCAGGCTATTTCTTCAGCTGTTAACCGATTATTTAAAATAACTGCTTTGATATCAAGCAACTGAAATGCTAAATATATAAATGCTGTCTCCGCATGATTACTTAGTAAAACACCAGCATAATCACCCTTTGTTAAGCCAAGGTGGATTAATTGACCGGCAATCTGATAAGATTTCTCATACACTTCTTTAAAAGAGTATGTTTCGTTCTTAAACTGAATAGCAGGCCTGTCAGGTGTGAGGAAGGCTCTCTTTAATAAAAGATTTGGCATCACTTGATTTGCCATTTGTACACCTCATTCTTGAAATCCAATATATACTGCAAAAAACTGCTTTATTTTGCAAATAAGCATTTTTATGTCTAAAAGGTCGTATCTAGATAAAAACAGCCTGATGGCATAACCATCAAGCTGCAATAAAGTTTTATTTTTTCATTAAGGGAAACGTGGGAATTGACCAAAATCAGGCTTGCGCTTCTCTTTGAATGCATCGCGGCCTTCTTTTGCTTCATCTGTAGTATAGTAAAGTAATGTAGCATCTCCAGCAAATTGCTGAATGCCTGCAAGTCCATCTGTATCCGCATTAAATGCAGCTTTTAAGAAGCGAAGAGCAGTTGGGCTTTTTTCAAGCATTTCTTCACACCATTTAATTGTTTCTTCCTCGACTTGGTCAAGAGGAACAACAGTGTTTACCAGACCCATATCTAATGCTTCCTGTGCATTATACTGACGGCATAAGTACCAAATTTCACGAGCTTTTTTATGACCAACAATTCTAGCTAAATAACCGGAACCATAGCCTGCATCAAAGCTGCCAACTTTTGGCCCTGTTTGGCCAAATACAGCATTATCTGCAGCAATTGTTAAATCACAAACGATATGTAATACATGTCCTCCACCTATCGCATACCCTTTAACCATTGCAACAACTGGTTTTGGAATTACACGAATTAAACGCTGTAAATCAAGGACATTCAAGCGAGGGATTTGGTCATCACCCACATATCCACCATGTCCACGAACAGACTGGTCTCCACCTGAACAAAATGCGCGGTCTCCTGCACCCGTTAAGATGATAACTCCAACATTTGCATCATCACGTGCATAAGCAAATGCATCAATCAATTCCATAACGGTTCTTGGTGTGAACGCATTATGTTTTTCAGGACGATTGATTGTTATCTTTGCAATCCCATTGTATGTTTCATAAATAATTTCTTCATACTGTTTTCCCGCAATCCATTCTACTGCTGACATAACTGAATCCTCCTTTGTATGTATATCTTCCCTCATTAAAAAGGGGCTTAAAGCCTGTCCTTTTTCATTCGACAAGAATTCACTTACTATTGTACCAAATATTTTTGGTTTCTCCACATGTATTGCATGGCCACACTCAGAAATCGTTATTCTGCGCGCATTCTTCATGATTCCTTGCATCCTATCAGCAATCTGACAAAATTTTTCATCTAGATTTCCTGTAAGCAAAAGAACAGGCATGGAAAGCTCATCTAACTGATTCCACCACGAAGGCTGAGAACCCGTTCCCATTCCTTTAAGGCTGTTAACTATTCCAATCTGAGAATTTGTTAGACGCTGATTACGGATTTCTTCTTGAATATTTTCTGCTAATCTTTTTTGAGTGCCAAACAGAGGAATGTTCTCCCAATAGTCAATAAAGGAAGGGATACCCTCCTCCAGAATTCGTATCGCAAGCTTCTCATCTTGGATTCGCCTTGCTGCCCGCTGCTCCTCTTCTTCAAGACCAGGAGAAGCGCTCTCTAGAATTAACTTTTCTACTCTATTTGGGTATTTAAGCGCAAACGTTAACGCAAGTCTGCCTCCCATTGAATAGCCTAAAATATTGGTTTGTTCAATCCCCATTTGTTCAAAGATCAAATCAATATCCCTTGCTGCTGATTCGATCGTATATCTAGAAACATCCTCAGGAGCATCTGTTTTCCCATGACCTACAATATCAATGGCAAATACATTCGTGATCCCCTCAAAATGAGGCTTTAGTTTTCTCCAAGAGCTTGCATTCCCTGTAAAACCATGCAGCAAAACTAAAGGTTTATTCCCAATAGATACTGTTTCTCTTTGATTATGAGCGGTCTCCCATACGTCTACATAATAGGTAAGTCCATCAATGTCAAAATTCATCAGCATTTGTCATCCAGTAATCGACCTATTTCCCGGGAAACCGCATCCCATAATTCGCGATGCTCCAAGATATTCCGGTCTCTATTTGTGGTAATCTCCGTCACTCTTAAACCAGACACTTCTGATTGAAGGACAGTTGTAAAATGTGTCCAATTAGAAATCAACTCATACTGTCCCCCGTACATTTTTACTACATGCTCAAATTGCAAATCTAATGGAGTGCCAAACAATTTTTCAAAGTTCTTTGGATGGCTTGCTTGTGGCAGAAATGAAAAAATTCCTCCCCCATTATTATTAATTAATAGAATATGAATATTGATGCCAAACTGCTTCGCAGCAATTAACCCATTTAAATCATGGAAAAAGGTTAAGTCCCCTAGAACTAAATAAAGTGGCTGTGAACAGGTTCCTGCCCCTAAAGCCGTTGAAATAACCCCATCAATGCCATTTGCTCCTCGATTCGCCATGATTCGAATCGACTTGTTATTAAAATGGAAAAAGGTGTCTAAATCACGTATAGGCATGCTATTGCCAACAAATAATGTTGCTCCATCAGGAAGCTTTTCAGCTAATTGATAGAATAGCTTGCCTTCACTTAATACGTCCAGCTCGCTGATGGCTGCTAATTCACGGCGTGTTAATTGATTAATTTCTTCCCACTGTGCAAAATAGCTAGTATCTTCCACTGGACTAATAAAAGTGCTGACCGATTTACAAAACAATGATTCTTCACTATAGATCATCTCAGAGGATACCATGCCAGGATCACGCCATCCGCCGCCGCCATCAACTACAAACTGCCGGACATCATAATTTTCTTTAAGGAAAATGGTTAACGGCTTAGATACTGGCATAGCACCAAACCTGATGATGAGATCTGGCTTTAAAACATCCTTTGCATCCTCATTTTTTAAAAATGTATCATATGTATCAATAATATATGTTCCGTCATGTTTTCCACTTCTCAATTGAGAAAGTGGATCTGCAAGAATAGGATACTGCAGCTTCTTAGCAAGACTTGTTACAGCTTCAGCAAACCCATCAGACTCAAGCGATCCACAAACAATCATACCTTTTTTGTATGTGCTGATACTTTCAGCTATTTCCTTGTATTGCTCATTACTTAAAGTCAATTCACCAGACTGAATCTTCACATACCCGTTAGAACGCTCACGTGGTTCAAATAAATCTTCTCGGTCCAATTGTGGAATTAATGGTTCTCTAAACGGAAAATTCAAGTGAACAGGTCCCGCTGGGGCTCGAAGGGCAGTACTTGCTGCTCTCGCACAAACTGTACGCGCATACCGAGTAATTTCTGTAGAATTTTCCGGCAATGCCATCTCTACAAACCATTTAACATGGTTGCCATATAAATGAATTTGGTCAATTGCTTGTGGAGCTCCTACATCCCTTAATTCATGCGGACGATCAGCAGTCATAACGATTAATGGAACCCTTGCTATATTCGCCTCTACAATTGCTGGAAAATAGTTAGCAGCAGCTGTGCCTGATGTACATAAAATAGCTACTGGCTTTTTGGAAGCCTTTGCGATACCTAATGCAAAAAAGGCAGCGGAACGTTCGTCTACATGAACATGTACACGAAGTTCAGGATGTTCTGCCATTACCATTGCCATCGGGGTAGACCTAGAACCAGGGCTTACAACTACGTCCTCTACCCCATTCTTATATAATTCGGATACAAATGCTGCAATATAAGAGGTTAAAGCTTCTTGATGATTCATTAATTACTCCCCCCAAGTGCCGTTAGCATCGGTCGAAATTTAATCTTCGTTTCCACATATTCACTTTCTGGGTTGGAATCCTCAACAACACCACAGCCTGCAAAGAGCGAAGCCTCGTCTCCTTGAATTAGTCCCGATCTGATCGATACTGCGAATTCCCCATTTCCTTTATAGTCCACCCAGCCTAATGGGGCACCATAAAAGCCACGATCCAGTTCCTCCACTTCCCTTATCTTCTCGACTGCCTTCTCTTTCGGCAGTCCTCCCAAGGCAGGTGTCGGATGCAATCGGTCAACTAATAGAAGCAAGGAAGTATCTTTTTTTGCCTTTCCCGTTACTGGGGTGTAAAGATGCTGAATATCTCTCGTTTTCAGCAGTTGAGTCTTACTCGGCATAGTGACTTCTTCACATACCTCTTCCATTGCCGCTTTTATCATCCGTACAACATATTCATGCTCAATGATATTTTTCGGATCTGCTAACAATGTATCACCCAATACCCGGTCTTCCTCTTCTGTTTTCCCTCTTGCTATTGAACCTGCAAGACAGGTGGTGAAAAAGCTTGCCCCACTTTTTTTCACCAGACGTTCAGGCGAAGCACCGATAAAGCAATCCCCATTCGATTCAAATGCAAAAATAAAGCTTTCACGCTGTAGTTTAAATAAATTCATCAAAACTTGTTCTAACTGAATGGATTGGCTAAAATGCAATCTTGTTTCTCTTGCAAGGACAACTTTATTTAACTCTCCTTGTTTCAGTTCATTTACAACTTCTGCTACGGTATCCTTCCATTTTTCAGGATTGATCTCGTCTTCATTTATGAGTTCATATTTTTCTTGAAAAATGTCATCTGCAAGTGCTGTAAATAGTGTTCTTCTTTCCTTTTGTACAGCCTCTGCAAGAGATAGATCATCATGCTGTGTGCATACAATATTCGTTGTAAAAAAGGTGCGTCCATTTATTTCACTGTACATAAATTTTGGAATATGAAAAAGAGAGTCTGAATATTTAGACCACAATCTTGTTTTCTCTTTATACGGATCAAATGAAAATCCTCCGAACATTAAAGGACCGATTCCATTCAGTTGAAATGGATTATCGATAATCGCATCCTCAATAAAGTTTTTCCATTCTTCTTCCACAAGAAAAAAGCGGTCAGCCGCCTGATCCGATTGAATTTGCTTGCATATTCCAAGTCCGATTATAAAAGTTTCATCGGCTGGGTCTTTCCAGAAAAAACGCTCCCCTAAAAAAGGCTCGTGTCCTGCTGCGAAAAAAGTAAGAGGTTCTATATGATTAATTTCCTGCACTTCACTTACTAAAACTGGTTTAGATAAGGCCTTTGCCCTCTCAATCGCTTTCAGGATTCCTTCTTTTAGTTCCGTTTCTAGTATCGTAACCAAAAAAATCCCTCCAACAACAGCCTATAGCTGTTATCCATCGTCTAAGCTAATTTTAACATACACTTCTTATCATTCAAATGTCAATGATCGTACTCACTCGTGACTGTTTTTCTCTTCTATCATAAACCAAAGAATTTGAGCAAAACCAACTATTAAAAGATAAAAGTTTGCACCATGCATTTTGACAGAAGCAGGAGTTGTTCGATATAATAAATAGGTTTGATAAAGTTAAAATGAGTTGTTACTTAAATATAGATAACAAGGGGAGAGTTAGATGCAACCACAGACGCATATGAATGTTCAGCCTTCTAATTCGAAGAAAACCTGGAAGGTTTGGTGGCAGCAAACAAGACCACACACACTAACCGCATCTTTCGTACCTGTCTTGCTTGGAACAGCATTAGCTATGTACGAAACAGATCTTCATTTTGGATTATTTCTGGCGATGTTAATTGCAAGCTTACTTATTCAAGCTGCAACAAATATGTTTAATGAATACTATGATTATGTAAGAGGACTGGATACGGAAGATTCACACGGAATCGGCGGGGCGATTGTCCGTGAAGGCATTAAGCCAAAAACCATTCTGAGTGTAGCCCTTTCTCTTTACGGTATCGCTCTACTTTTAGGAATTTATATTTGCAGCAGCAGCAGCTGGTGGCTTGCGCTTGTTGGCCTCTTCTGTATGCTAATTGGCTATTTATATACGGGTGGTCCACTGCCAATCGCTCATACGCCTTTTGGGGAAATCGTATCTGGGTTCTTTATGGGAATGATTATAATCCTGATTTCATTCTTTATTCAAACTGGTACCGTGACTTCTACAAGCGTTTTAGTATCAATTCCAATTTTTATTCTAGTTGGAGCCATAATGCTTTCTAATAATATCCGTGATTTAGATGGTGACAAGGAATTTGGCCGGAAAACACTAGCTATTTTAATCGGCAGAAAAGCGGCTATTAAATTACTTGCTGGAATGTTTACTGTTTCCTATGCATGGGTTTTCATCCTAATTGCGTTAAATATTATCTCTCCATGGCTTGCTATCGTTGTACTAAGTGCACCGAAAGCGATTAAAGCGACAAAGGGATTTATCGGAAAAACAATTCCGATTCAAATGATGCCTGCCATGAAAGCAACTGCACAAACAAATACGATCTTCGGATTCTTATTATCCATTGGTCTTTTTATTGGTTATTTCATCTAAAAAAACACGAAAGCCTTTGCCTTCAAGCAAAGGCTTTTTTCTTTCCGTCATGATTTTACCATTAACGCTCATACTAAACCTTATACGCCACTTTCATCCTGTAAGGGTGTAAATTTCTTTTAAAGCCTATCAGGAGGATCAATATATGGCCGTAAAGCGCAATATTTTCTGTCATACCGAATACAGTACCCTTCAAAAAGTTGTCTTATGTGAACCAACCTATATGTCCATAAATGATCCTAACCATAAGGTATTTAAAAATGTATCAATTAATATTGATCTTGCCATAAAACAGCATAAACATTTTGTTAGTGCTCTAGAAAGCCACGGTGTAGATGTAATTCTTCTTCCGCCAGACAAAAAATTTCCAGATCAAGTGTTCACTCGTGATATTGGTTTTACGATCGGCGATACGATCTATGTTACCGAAATACAAACCTATCATCGTCAAAACGAAGAAACCCTGCTTAAACAACGGTTGGATTTGGAAAATATCCCCTTTCAACAACTAATTGGCTGCAACATCGAAGGCGGTGATGTTATCATCGACAGAGAAACAGTCTATGTTGGAATCAGTACACGGACGGATATGCAGGCCGTCAATCATATGCAAGAAATTTTGCCCCACCATGAAGTCATTCCTGTTCCTTTTAATGATGAATTCCTTCATCTCGATTATGTTTTTAATATATTGTCATCAAAAGAGGCTTTAATCTGTTCAAGTGAAGTGAAAAGTGAACAAGTCAAGCTTTTAAAATCACGTTACGATTTAATTGAAATGACAAAAGAAGAACTGCTCACCCATTCCGCCAATGTCCTTTCTATTGGCAATAATAAAGTTTTTAGTATGCCAATAAATAAAAATGTGAATAAAAAGCTCCTATCGAGAGGGTACAAAGTTGTAGAAGTAGATATCTCTGAAATCACTAAATCTGGTGGAGCTTTTCGATGCTGTACTTTGCCTATTTCTAGAAGTTAATAGTGACCTGGATTTATATTCCAAATATCTTTTGCGTACTCTTTAATGGTACGATCACTAGAAAAATAGCCAGATTCTGCAATATTCATTAAGCTCATTTTTCTCCATTGATTTTGATTTTCATAAACCTTGCCGGCCTGTGCTTGTATAGCCGAATATGAATCGAAGTCCCTTAGGACAAAATATTGATCATTCTCGATGAGCAAGGAATCAAAAATGGGTTCAAACTCATTATCTGAATCCGGGAAAAAACCATTTGTTAGCTGATCCATTACTTGTCGGATTCGCTTATCATGATAATAATATTCCATTGAGTGATAGCCGCCATTTTGATCATAATTTAATACTTGCTCTGCAGGGAGCCCAAAAATAAATATATTGTCAGCCCCCGCCTTTTCCTTCATTTCAATATTGGCTCCATCAAGTGTCCCAACGGTAATCGCCCCATTCATCATAAACTTCATATTCCCAGTTCCAGATGCTTCTTTACTAGCCGTTGATATTTGCTCACTTATATCTGCAGATGGGAATATCTCTTCTGCAAGTGATACTCGGTAATTTTCAAGGAAAACAACCTTAAGTCGTTCATTTGTGCGTACATCCTTGTTTACCTTATCAGCTACCGTATGAATTAATTTAATAATTTTCTTTGCATAATAATAACCAGGGGATGCCTTCGCACCAAAAATAAACGTGCGTGGGTGCATTTGAAAGGTTGAATCTTCCTTTAGCCTATTATATAAATACATCACATGAAGAATATTTAAAAGCTGTCTTTTGTAAGCATGCAGACGCTTCACTTGAATATCAAATATCGATTCAGTATTTATAGACATTCCTGTTTGCATCGTAATCCTATCAGCAAGCCTTCGTTTATTATGCTGTTTAACTCTTGATAGCTGCTCAAGAAATGAGAAATCCTCTTTGAATTGCGCAAGCATACATAAATGCTCAGGTTCACGAATCCACTTATCCCCAATACCTTCTGTAATTAATTTCGCAAGGAGAGGATTCGCTTTTAACAGCCATCTTCTATGGGTAATTCCATTTGTTTTATTATTGAATTTTTGTGGGAAGATTTGATAAAAATTGTTCATTTCTCTTATTTTTAAAATTTCTGTATGAAGTGCGGCTACCCCATTGACACTATAACTGCCTACAAGTGCTAGATGGGCCATTTTAATCTCATGATGAGCGATAATAGCCATACGCTCAATATGCTGCCAGTCACCAGGATACTGATCCCAGAGCAAACGGCAAAAGCGTTCATTGATTTCTTCCACTATCATGTAAATACGCGGCAATAATGGCTGGAAAATTCGGACGGGCCATTTTTCAAGTGCTTCGGATAAGGTTGTATGATTGGTATAGGATATCGTATTTATTGTGATTTCCCACGCATCATCCCAGCTCATGTCCTCCTCATCAAGCAAAACCCTCATTAGCTCTGGTATAGCCAGCACTGGATGTGTATCATTAATATGAATCGCTATATGTTGAGGAAGTGAATATAAGTCGCCAACTTGTTTTCGAAAGGACCGAATAATCGACCGGATACTTGCTGAAACGAGAAAATATTGCTGCTTTAACCGCAGAATTTTTCCTCTATCATGTGTATCATCTGGATAAAGAAATTCAGACACTGACTCGGTTTCCCGCTTATACGTTAAAATATCCTGATGAATAGGATATGGAGAAGGTTCTGCATTCCAAAGCCTGAGCGTATTTACCGTTTCCGTTTGAAACCCTGCAATTGGCAGATCGTATGGCACTGCGGTAATCTTTTCTGTATGTTCATGACGAAAAACCAATTTTCCATTTTCCATCTTCGTCTCAACATTTCCCCAAAACGGAACCTCAATCGCTAAATCTGCTCTCCTTACTTCCCATACATGCCCATGCCGAAGCCACTGTTCTGGAAGCTCTACCTGATAGCCATCAACAATTTTCTGCTCAAACAAACCATGCTTATAACGGATTCCACAGCCATGCCCTGGAAAATTTAATGACGCTAACGAGTCCATAAAGCAAGCCGCAAGTCTTCCAAGTCCTCCATTTCCAAGACCTGCGTCAGGTTCTATTTCTTCAAGTTCATACAGGTCGATTCCTAAATCCTCGAGCCCTTTCTTGACCACATCCACAAGGCCCAAATTTAATAAATTATGATGGAGCAGCCGTCCAAGCAGAAATTCAATGGATAAATAATAAACTTGCTTTTCCCTTGCCGTTCGATAACGCTCATTCGTATTAATCCAATTCGTGCTAACATACTCTCTAACCATATTGCCAAGTGTAAAGTAATGATCTCGTTTCGTACTCTCACCAAAGCTCTTCCCACACATCATCTCAAGTTTTTTTAGGAAATTCTCTTTAAACTCTTCTTTATTTGTAAACATGAATCTCACTCCTTGAGACGAGCTCCGAATATAGCTGTTTATACTTTATTGCCGATTGTGCCCAGCTGTAATCCATTGCCATCGCATTTTGCACAATGTTTCTCCAGCATGCTTCATCCCGATAAAAACTAAGTGCCCTCTCAATTGTAAAAAGCATATCATGGGCATTATACTGACTGAATGTAAAGCCATTTCCTTCCCCACTTTGTTCATTAAAAGATAAAACCGTATCATTTAATCCGCCTGTTTCCCTTACGATTGGAACTGCTCCATACCTCATAGCAATCATCTGGCCAAGTCCGCAAGGCTCAAACTGGGATGGCATAAGAAATAAATCTGCACCTGCATATACTTTATGTGCAAGTCCTTCGTCAAACTCGATATATGCTTTACATTTATGTGGATAGGCTGCTTCCATTTGCTGAAAAAAATGCTCGTATTCATGGTCACCAGTACCAAGAATGATGAGTTGAATGTCTTCTGCTATCAATTCACGAAATACATGCCGGACAAGATCGATTCCTTTCTGTTTCGTAAGCCTTGTGATCATCGCAATAAGTGGCGTTTTCTCTTTAATTGGCAAGCCCAATAGTTCCTGCAAATGCAATTTATTCACTCGTTTGTCTGTTACATCTTTCTTACTATAATTTTTCAACAGAAAGGGATCTCTTTCTGGATTATATAGCTCCAGATCGATTCCATTTAGGATCCCTTCTAAATCATTTGACCTGCTTTGCAATAACTCATGAAGTTTTTCTCCATAAACACTCGTTTGAATCTCATTTTTATATGTAGGGCTAACCGTTGTAATTTTATCTGCAGCAATGATTGCCCCCTTCAGATAACTGATGCATCCATAAAACTCCAAATAATCTACATGATCATATTTTTCTTGTAACCCAAATAATTCTTTAAGTGAATCTCTCGGCATGATCCCCTGAAATAGCAAATTATGAATTGTAAATACTGTTTGAATAGATTGATAGCCCTCTTTCTCCTTGTACTCCATTTTTAAAAGAAAAGGGATCATACCTGTATGCCAATCATGACAATGAATGATATCCGGCTGAAAATGAATATGTGGAAGAGAATCTAATACAGCCTTGTTAAAAAAAGCAAATCGTTCGCCATCATCAAAATAGCCGTATAAATCTTCACGCATAAAATAATACTCATTGTCTACAAAGTAATAGCTAACCCCTTGAAATTCTAATTCTTCAATTCCGCAATATTGATTTCTCCACCCTACTTCTACAGTGTATTCAGCCTTCTTTTCCATACGTGCCTTTAAGTTATTTTCTATTGACCCGTATTTAGGCATGATTACTCTTATATCTATCCCTTGTCTTACTAATTCCTTTGGCAATGCCCCCGCCACATCTGCAAGCCCTCCAGACTTTGCAAAAGGAACACATTCAGAAATGGCAAATAATATCTTCATATATTCATCAGCGCTCCTTGACCAGTACCTTTGCGAATCACATTGGGTGACGTTCTCGAGCCTGTCATAACCGTTCCTGTCTCAATTCTGACGTCCTTATCTATGATCACCGAATCCAATACACAATGATCGCCAATCTGGCTCTTCTGCATGATAATGCTATTTTTCACTACTGCTCCTCTCCCAATTTTGACCGCGCGAGAAATAATACTATTTTCGACAACTCCCTCAATTTGACACCCATTGGCTATGATTGAATGATGGACGGATGCGCCCCTTAAATAACGGGTTGGCGGTTCATCCTTTACTTTTGTAAAAATCGGGTGATCCTTTTGAAAAAGCTTATTCCATACTTCAGGAGTAAGAAGCTCCATACTTGCTGCAAAATAAGACTCTATAGAATCAATCATGGCTGCATATCCATGATAGTCATAACGGCATATTCGATAGGTATGATAAATATCTGTGACCACATCACTCATGCAGGTATATCCTGTCTTTTCCCTTGTCTGAATAAGGTCAATAAGGAATGCTGTTTTAACTAGATACATTTGCATTGACTTTCCTAAATGATATATTTCCGTAATATCACAGCCGGTTTGTATATGTTTATCCAATACTGGCTTGAAATCCATATTAGAAACAGTAAAGCAATTAGTAATTAATGCATACTCCTGTTTACTGCGTTGGAAATAATCCATATTTGCAGCAAAATGACTGAAAGATCCGATCCCCCTGCGTATTCCTTCTATAATGGATGATGGAAAAAAAAACAGCCCATCTCTCTTTCTATTTAAATCCCAATCTTTACCTGAACCTAGATGATCCATTAAGGAACGGTATTGAAATTTTGGAAAGATCGCTACACTTTCAATATTGGCATTCACCATGTTCGATAGAACAAAATCGATGAGACGATATCTTCCCGCAAAAGGAATAGCTGCAAGTGATCTATGGATCATAAGCTCCTTAAGCCCCTCATGATAAGTAGTCGCATCAATTACACCAAGGACACGTTTATTCAATTTCGGTTCCTCCTTATTAGACTTAGGCCTCGACAAACATACTAGACAATTCTCTTAATCTGCATTATCTCCTCGAGCATTTCGTCTGTTAGGAGTATAATTTCATCCGATTTCCTTACAACTGTTCCATCTGGTACAACCATATTCGTTGGTATAATGGCATTTTCAATAAAAACATTTTGACCAATTTGTGCATTAGGCATGACAACCGTTTCACGTATAATTGAACCCTTTCCGACAGTTACCCCTTGGAAAAGGACAGACCTCT
Organism: Cytobacillus solani; assembly: GCF_006704205.1. Lineage (NCBI taxonomy): Bacteria > Bacillati > Bacillota > Bacilli > Caryophanales > Bacillaceae > Cytobacillus > Cytobacillus solani. Next base: position 2,935,761 of record NZ_CP041305.1, on the reverse strand, counting down.
CAATATCCCCCTCAATGATGCATCCTTCATTGATTAAAGACTCTTCTACTTTTGCGATAGGTGAAATATATTGAGGCGGGTGATTCGGGTTAACAGAATAAATACGCCAGTCATAATCAAATAAGTTCAATTCACATTTTTCATCCAATAGATCCATATTTGCTTCCCATAAACTTTGTACTGTGCCTACATCCTTCCAGTATCCCTTAAATGGATAGGCAACTAACTTCCTATTTTCCTTTAACAGCATCGGGATCACATCTTTACCGAAATCATGGCTTGAAGTAGAATCTCCATTATCCTTCTCTAAATACTCCTTTAATACGGGCCAATTAAATATATAGATCCCCATGGAAGCAAGGTTGTTTTTTGGAGCCTCTGGCTTTTCTACGAAATCCGTAATTCTCATCTCCGCATCTGTGTTCATAATGCCGAACCTGTTTGCTTCTTCCCAGGGGACTTCAATGACAGAAATCGAAACATCCGCCTGTTTTTTGAAATGATATTCCAGCATACGCTCATAATCCATTTTATAAATATGGTCACCTGACAATACCAATACATATTCAGGATCATACTGCATGATAAAATTTAAATTTTGATAAATAGCACTTGCTGTTCCGTTATACCACTTCACTTCAGAAGACTCACTGTACGGCGGAAGAACCGTCACTCCGCCATTTCTTCTGTCTAAATCCCATGCACTGCCAATTCCAATATAGGAATTCAAAACAAGAGGCTGATATTGAGTAAGAACACCGACCGTATCAATACCCGAATTCGTGCAATTGCTCAAAGTAAAATCGATAATTCGATATTTTCCTCCAAATGGAACTGCAGGCTTAGCTAAATTCTTTGTCAATGAGTGAAGCCGGCTTCCTTTTCCTCCAGCTAATAGCATGGCTATGCACTTTTTCTTGCCCATTTTCATTTCTCTCCTTTCGATGCTTTATAGGACGTAATATTGATATTCCAAATGGTGGAATGGTCATTTTCAAAGAGGATGGCTTTCCATGGAATTCCATATTTTCTGTTTGCAACTGGCCCGTATTAATCAAATGAGACCCGCCAAACTTATCGTGATCGCTATTAAATATTTCTTGATAGGAACCTTGTTGCGGTACGCCAATCTGATAATCATGGTAAACACGCTCCGTGAAATTACATACAACAACAAGATGCTCTTCTTCCTCTTTTTCTTTCCGGATAAAAGAGAAGATCGATTGCTGATGATTATGTACATCAATCCATTCAAAGCCCTTACTTAGGGAATCTAATTCATGAAGCGGTTTGGAACAGTGATACATCGCTAGAAGTTCTTTAACATATGCATTTAACTTTCGATGCATTTCATATTCAAGCAAATTCCAATCTAATTGTGATTGATCCTTCCATTCATCGAACTGGCCAAGCTCGAATCCCATGAACAGTAATTTTTTCCCCGGATGTGCCATCATTAGGCCTAGCAGCAGGCGATATTGGGCAAATTTTTGCCAGTAATCGCCTGGCATTTTATTCAAAAGTGATTTTTTTCCATGAACCACTTCATCATGAGAAAGCGGAAGGACAAAGTTCTCTTTAAATGCATAGAGCAGTGAAAACGTGATTTTTCCATGAAGATATTTTCGCTGTTCTGGAGATGCTTCCATATACATAAGAATGTCGTTCATCCACCCCATATTCCATTTATAATTGAAACCAAGCCCGCCATATTGCACTGGATAAGTTACGCCCGGCCATGCCGTAGAATCTTCTGCCGTCAACAAAAAAGAAGAATCATATAATAATATTGTTTGATTCAGCGTTTTTAAAAAATGGGTTCCATATGGATTGTTCTCCCCATAGCGATTTGGCCAGTATAGAATATTAGCAACGGCATCGATCCGAAGACCATCAATATGGTAATACTCCATCCAAAATCGTGCATTCGAAATAAGGAAACTTTGAACTTCTTTTTTTCCTAAATCAAAATTTGCTGTCCCCCATACTGCATTTTCTCGGTCAACAGGTCTTTCATATTCATATAAAAATGAACCATCAAATTGAAATAATCCATGCTCATCCTTACAAAAGTGACCGGGAACCCAATCTAGTATGACCCCTATGTTGTGTTGATGACATTGATCAATGAAATGCATAAATTCCTTTGGTGTTCCATACCTGCTTGTTACTGAATAGTATCCAGTCCCCTGATAACCCCATGATTCGTCGAGCGGATGCTCAGTTAATGGCAATAACTCAATATGAGTGAATCCAAGCTCCTTTACATATGGGATTAATTCCACAGCTAGTTCCTTATAGGATAAATAGGACTCATCCTTATGTTTCCTCCACGAACCAATATGTACTTCATAGATTGCCATTGGTTCTGCAAGGTGATTCCTTTCCTGCCTTTTCTTTATCCACTCACAGTCCTTCCAATCATAGCCTTCTAACGAGTATACAATGGAGGCAGTTCTCGGCCTGACCTCTGAAAAAAAGCTAAAAGGATCAGCTTTTAATATCCTTCTGCCATCTTGTGTAATGACTTCATATTTATATATGCATCCTTGCATATCCCCTTTAATAAGAATGCTCCATATCCCTTCATTATTTACTCTATGTAACTGAAAGCGTTCTCCATTCCAGTTATTAAAATTTCCAACTAATCTGACAGATTGAGCGTTTGGTGCCCAAACACAAAAACGAGTATTTATTCTTTCATTTTCCTTAATCAAGTGCGCACCAAAGAGACGATAACTCTCATATAATGTTCCTTCATGAAATAAATGCATTTCATAATCAGTTACAGTATTCATTACACCCCTTCTCCCATAAAGCTATTTGTAGACCTCCATGAATATATTCGTTTGATTATAATAATAACCTTGTAAATACTTTCTAAATTTATTGACAATAAGTGAAGTAAATTGATATAAAGCGGTAGGATTCTGATCCATTCATCTGATTTCGACATAAAATCAACTAACACTAGACAAACTAAGAAAAGTAATTTTTGAAAGGTGGAATACTGTATTGAGCAATAAAGAGGAAGAGTACTTAATTAATGAAGCAACTAAAAATGAAGTAAAAACGCCTTTATTCGAAGCGCCTGATGGAAAAATACTTGCAGTAGGAGATTTATTTAGAGGGCCATCTACTGGAATTACTTCTGATATTGACTTGAACAATCCAGGAAGAAAGCTAGAGGAAAGAGAAGTAAAGTTTGATTAGCTATTTGCTGCCAAAAAAAGATCTTTTTATATTCATTAGCATATGTTCGTTATAAATCTAGCTGCACACTGAATGTTCCGCACATTTTTCGATTGAATATGGGAGGTTTCGGACATTTTCAAGCAACTATCTTATTTTACCTAGCATGTTTCCGAATTTATCGAGCAACTTTTTTGTCTTATCTAGCACTTGCCGAATTTTATCGAGCGTTTGGTCTTTTTGAAATTCTATTCAAATTACCTGCTAGACGAAAAAAAAGCTGCCAACTTATAGTTGACAGCTTTTTCTTATGACCCCTACGGGATTCGAACCCGTGTTACCGCCGTGAAAGGGCGGTGTCTTAACCGCTTGACCAAGGGGCCAGCATATGGCGGAGAAGGAGGGATTTGAACCCTCGCGCCGGTTACCCGACCTACACCCTTAGCAGGGGCGCCTCTTCAGCCTCTTGAGTACTTCCCCATATGATGGCTCCGCAGGTAGGACTCGAACCTACGACCGATCGGTTAACAGCCGATAGCTCTACCACTGAGCTACTGCGGAATAATAAATCATTCATGGTGGGCCTAAATGGACTCGAACCATCGACCTCACGCTTATCAGGCGTGCGCTCTAACCAGCTGAGCTATAGGCCCATTATATTATAAATAATGGAGCGGGTGAAGGGAATCGAACCCTCGACAACAGCTTGGAAGGCTGTGGTTTTACCACTAAACTACACCCGCAATATACTAAATGGTGGCTCAGGACGGAATCGAACCGCCGACACAAGGATTTTCAGTCCTTTGCTCTACCGACTGAGCTACTGAGCCACGTTATGTATTATTTTAAAAATGGCGGTCCGGACGGGACTCGAACCCGCGACCTCCTGCGTGACAGGCAGGCATTCTAACCAACTGAACTACCGGACCATATTGCGGGGACAGGATTTGAACCTGCGACCTTCGGGTTATGAGCCCGACGAGCTACCGAACTGCTCCACCCCGCGATAGTATTATTAAATTAAATGGAGGAGGAAAGGGGATTCGAACCCCTGCGCGGTTTGACCCGCCTGTCGGTTTTCAAGACCGATCCCTTCAGCCGGACTTGGGTATTCCTCCGAATAATAAATATGGTGGACCTTGTAGGACTCGAACCTACGACCGGACGGTTATGAGCCGTCTGCTCTAACCAGCTGAGCTAAAGGTCCTAAATGCAATCCTAAATATTTTGGTAGCGGCGGAGGGGATCGAACCCCCGACCTCACGGGTATGAACCGTACGCTCTAGCCAGCTGAGCTACACCGCCAAAATATAGTTATAAGAGTTATGGTGGAGCCTAGCGGGATCGAACCGCTGACCTCCTGCGTGCAAGGCAGGCGCTCTCCCAGCTGAGCTAAGGCCCCATAAAATATGAATGGTCGGGAAGACAGGATTCGAACCTGCGACCCCTTGGTCCCAAACCAAGTGCTCTACCAAGCTGAGCTACTTCCCGTTTTTAAATGGCGCGCCCGAAAGGAGTCGAACCCATAACCTTCTGATCCGTAGTCAGACGCTCTATCCAATTGAGCTACGGGCGCTATTTTTTAAAGTGGTGCCGAGGACCGGAATCGAACCGGTACGGTAGTCACCTACCGCAGGATTTTAAGTCCTGTGCGTCTGCCAGTTCCGCCACCCCGGCAAGTAATTGGAGCGGAAGACGGGATTCGAACCCGCGACCCCCACCTTGGCAAGGTGGTGTTCTACCACTGAACTACTTCCGCAGATAAAAATGATGCGGGTGAAGGGAGTCGAACCCCCACGCCTTGCGGCGCTAGATCCTAAGTCTAGTGCGTCTGCCAGTTCCGCCACACCCGCATTATTTAAATGGTGAGCCATGAAGGACTCGAACCTTCGACCCTCTGATTAAAAGTCAGATGCTCTACCGACTGAGCTAATGGCTCTTTCTAGGAAACATGCCGGCCAGAGGACTTGAACCCCCAACCTACTGATTACAAGTCAGTTGCTCTACCAATTGAGCTAGGCCGGCATAATAAAGTAATGGTGGAGGATGACGGGATCGAACCGCCGACCCTCTGCTTGTAAGGCAGATGCTCTCCCAGCTGAGCTAATCCTCCATTATTAAAGCTTGGCGGCGTCCTACTCTCACAAGGGGACAGCCCCTAACTACCATTGGCGCTGAGAAGCTTAACTGCCGTGTTCGGGATGGGAACGGGTGTGACCTTCTCGCTATCGCCACCAAACTTTTTTGAAGACAAGTTTTATTATAACGTCTTTTTTAATTTTTTCAAGAGAAAAATTGAAATTTATTCTCTCAAAACTAGATAATGTTAAAGAAGAAGTAGAGTAATCATTTATGGTTAAGTCCTCGACCGATTAGTATTTGTCAGCTCCACGTGTCACCACGCTTCCACCTCAAACCTATCAACCTGATCATCTTTCAGGGGTCTTACTAGCTTGACGCTATGGGAAATCTCATCTCGAGGGGGGCTTCATGCTTAGATGCTTTCAGCACTTATCCCTTCCGCACATAGCTACCCAGCGATGCTCTTGGCAGAACAACTGGTACACCAGCGGTGCGTCCATCCCGGTCCTCTCGTACTAAGGACAGCTCCTCTCAAATTTCCTGCGCCCACGACGGATAGGGACCGAACTGTCTCACGACGTTCTGAACCCAGCTCGCGTACCGCTTTAATGGGCGAACAGCCCAACCCTTGGGACCGACTACAGCCCCAGGATGCGATGAGCCGACATCGAGGTGCCAAACCTCCCCGTCGATGTGGACTCTTGGGGGAGATAAGCCTGTTATCCCCGGGGTAGCTTTTATCCGTTGAGCGATGGCCCTTCCATGCGGAACCACCGGATCACTAAGCCCGACTTTCGTCCCTGCTCGACTTGTAGGTCTCGCAGTCAAGCTCCCTTATGCCTTTACACTCTTCGAATGATTTCCAACCATTCTGAGGGAACCTTTGGGCGCCTCCGTTACTTTTTAGGAGGCGACCGCCCCAGTCAAACTGCCCACCTGACACTGTCTCCTGCCCCGATCAGGGGCATGGGTTAGAATTTCAATACAGCCAGGGTAGTATCCCACCGATGCCTCCACCGAAGCTGGCGCTCCGGCTTCCAAGGCTCCTACCTATCCTGTACAAGCTGTACCGAAATTCAATATCAGGCTACAGTAAAGCTCCACGGGGTCTTTCCGTCCTGTCGCGGGTAACCTGCATCTTCACAGGTACTATAATTTCACCGAGTCTCTCGTTGAGACAGTGCCCAGATCGTTACGCCTTTCGTGCGGGTCGGAACTTACCCGACAAGGAATTTCGCTACCTTAGGACCGTTATAGTTACGGCCGCCGTTTACTGGGGCTTCAATTCAGAGCTTCGCGTAAGCTAACCCCTCCTCTTAACCTTCCAGCACCGGGCAGGCGTCAGCCCCTATACTTCGCCTTGCGGCTTCGCAGAGACCTGTGTTTTTGCTAAACAGTCGCCTGGGCCTATTCACTGCGGCTTTTCAGGGCTATTCACCCTAAAAAGCACCCCTTCTCCCGAAGTTACGGGGTCATTTTGCCGAGTTCCTTAACGAGAGTTCTCTCGCTCACCTTAGGATTCTCTCCTCGCCTACCTGTGTCGGTTTGCGGTACGGGCACCCAAATCCATCGCTAGAGGCTTTTCTTGGCAGTGTGGAATCAGGAACTTCGGTACTATATTTCCCTCGCTGTCACAGCTCAGCCTTCACGCAAACGGGATTTTCCTCGCTTGCAGCCTAACTGCTTAGACGCACATATCCAGCAGTGCGCTTACCCTATCCTCCTGCGTCCCCCCATTGCTCAAACGGAGTTTGGTGGTACAGGAATATCAACCTGTTGTCCATCGCCTACGCTTTTCAGCCTCGGCTTAGGTCCCGACTAACCCTGAGCGGACGAGCCTTCCTCAGGAAACCTTAGGCATTCGGTGGATGGGATTCTCACCCATCTTTCGCTACTCATACCGGCATTCTCACTTCTAAGCGCTCCACCAGTCCTTGCGGTCTAGCTTCAACGCCCTTAGAACGCTCTCCTACCACGGACATCGCAGATGTCCATCCACAGCTTCGGTGATACGTTTAGCCCCGGTACATTTTCGGCGCAGAGTCACTCGACCAGTGAGCTATTACGCACTCTTTAAATGGTGGCTGCTTCTAAGCCAACATCCTGGTTGTCTAAGCAACTCCACATCCTTTTCCACTTAACGTATACTTTGGGACCTTAGCTGGTGGTCTGGGCTGTTTCCCTCTTGACTACGGATCTTATCACTCGCAGTCTGACTCCCATGGATAAGTCTTTGGCATTCGGAGTTTGTCTGAATTCGGTAACCCGATGGGGGCCCCTAGTCCAAACAGTGCTCTACCTCCAAGACTCTTTCTACATGAGGCTAGCCCTAAAGCTATTTCGGAGAGAACCAGCTATCTCCAAGTTCGATTGGAATTTCTCCGCTACCCACACCTCATCCCCGCACTTTTCAACGTGCGTGGGTTCGGTCCTCCATTCAGTGTTACCTGAACTTCAACCTGGACATGGGTAGATCACCTGGTTTCGGGTCTACGACCACATACTCATTCGCCCTATTCAGACTCGCTTTCGCTGCGGCTCCGTCTATTCAACTTAACCTCGCATGTAATCGTAACTCGCCGGTTCATTCTACAAAAGGCACGCTATCACCCATTAACGGGCTCTAACTACTTGTAGGCACACGGTTTCAGGATCTCTTTCACTCCCCTTCCGGGGTGCTTTTCACCTTTCCCTCACGGTACTGGTTCACTATCGGTCACTAGGGAGTATTTAGCCTTGGGAGATGGTCCTCCCTGCTTCCGACGGGATTTCTCGTGTCCCGCCGTACTCAGGATCCACTCTGGAGGGAACGAAGTTTCAACTACAGGGCTTTTACCTTCTCTGGCCGGCCTTTCCAGACCTGTTCATTTACCTCGTTCCTTTGTAACTCCGTGTAGAGTGTCCTACAACCCCAAGAGGCAAGCCTCTTGGTTTGGGCTAATCCCGTTTCGCTCGCCGCTACTCAGGGAATCGCGTTTGCTTTCTCTTCCTCCGGGTACTTAGATGTTTCAGTTCCCCGGGTCTGCCTTCAATACCCTATGTATTCAGGTAAAGATTCTATCCCATTACGGATAGAGGGTTCCCCCATTCGGAAATCTCCGGATCAAAGCTTACTTACAGCTCCCCGAAGCATATCGGTGTTAGTCCCGTCCTTCATCGGCTCCTAGTGCCTAGGCATTCACCGTGCGCCCTTTCTAACTTAACCTACTTCGGTCAATGATAAGCTGCGTATTTCTGCGTCAACTCAATCGTCAACATCCTCACGTGCCAACTACGCACGCTCCGGTGTTTCCTCAATCGTTTCCTTGAACTACTTGCTTCTCATTGCCCTCATGGTTTGTACTCTTATTTTGTTTCTAAAACATTATAAGAGAAAAAACTAAGATGGCGATTACTCGGTTATTCTTCTTTATTACATTATCTAGTTTTCAAAGAACAAAAAAGTTTCGAGAGAAAATCACTCTCTCAAAACTGAACGAACAATGAAACGTCTTTTAATGAAGTTAGACTTCATTTCATCCTTAGAAAGGAGGTGATCCAGCCGCACCTTCCGATACGGCTACCTTGTTACGACTTCACCCCAATCATCTGTCCCACCTTAGGCGGCTGGCTCCTTGCGGTTACCCCACCGACTTCGGGTGTTACAAACTCTCGTGGTGTGACGGGCGGTGTGTACAAGGCCCGGGAACGTATTCACCGCGGCATGCTGATCCGCGATTACTAGCGATTCCGGCTTCATGCAGGCGAGTTGCAGCCTGCAATCCGAACTGAGAATGGTTTTATGGGATTGGCTAAACCTCGCGGTCTTGCAGCCCTTTGTACCATCCATTGTAGCACGTGTGTAGCCCAGGTCATAAGGGGCATGATGATTTGACGTCATCCCCACCTTCCTCCGGTTTGTCACCGGCAGTCACCTTAGAGTGCCCAACTGAATGCTGGCAACTAAGATCAAGGGTTGCGCTCGTTGCGGGACTTAACCCAACATCTCACGACACGAGCTGACGACAACCATGCACCACCTGTCACTCTGTCCCCCGAAGGGGAACGTCCTATCTCTAGGATTGTCAGAGGATGTCAAGACCTGGTAAGGTTCTTCGCGTTGCTTCGAATTAAACCACATGCTCCACCGCTTGTGCGGGCCCCCGTCAATTCCTTTGAGTTTCAGCCTTGCGGCCGTACTCCCCAGGCGGAGTGCTTAATGCGTTTGCTGCAGCACTAAAGGGCGGAAACCCTCTAACACTTAGCACTCATCGTTTACGGCGTGGACTACCAGGGTATCTAATCCTGTTCGCTCCCCACGCTTTCGCGCCTCAGTGTCAGTTACAGACCAGAAAGTCGCCTTCGCCACTGGTGTTCCTCCAAATCTCTACGCATTTCACCGCTACACTTGGAATTCCACTTTCCTCTTCTGCACTCAAGTCTCCCAGTTTCCAATGACCCTCCCCGGTTGAGCCGGGGGCTTTCACATCAGACTTAAGAAACCACCTGCGCGCGCTTTACGCCCAATAATTCCGGACAACGCTTGCCACCTACGTATTACCGCGGCTGCTGGCACGTAGTTAGCCGTGGCTTTCTGGTTAGGTACCGTCAAGGTACCGCCCTATTCGAACGGTACTTGTTCTTCCCTAACAACAGAGTTTTACGATCCGAAAACCTTCATCACTCACGCGGCGTTGCTCCGTCAGACTTTCGTCCATTGCGGAAGATTCCCTACTGCTGCCTCCCGTAGGAGTCTGGGCCGTGTCTCAGTCCCAGTGTGGCCGATCACCCTCTCAGGTCGGCTACGCATCGTCGCCTTGGTGAGCCGTTACCTCACCAACTAGCTAATGCGCCGCGGGCCCATCTGTAAGTGATAGCCGAAGCCATCTTTCAGCTTTTCTACATGAGTAGAAAAGGATTATCCGGTATTAGCTCCGGTTTCCCGAAGTTATCCCAGTCTTACAGGCAGGTTGCCCACGTGTTACTCACCCGTCCGCCGCTAATCTTTGGGAGCAAGCTCCCTCAGATTCGCTCGACTTGCATGTATTAGGCACGCCGCCAGCGTTCGTCCTGAGCCAGGATCAAACTCTCCAATAAAGAGTAAGATTAGCTCTTAAGTTTTAAAACTTGAATTAAACGTTGACGTTTTTTTGTTCGTTCAGTTTTCAAAGAGCAATGACGTTATTTCTTAAGGTCGCTCAGAAGCGACTTTATTAATATAACACACGTCCTTGTTTTTAGTCAATAACTTTTTAAAACTTTATTATTTGTTAATCATGTTGTTTTGTAAGGACGAAAATTAATATAACATGTCCAAAAAATGTTTGCAATATAATTTTTATTTCTTATCCCTTTTTAATAATAAAGGGATAAGACTTTCTTTTCCTGATTCATGTATATGAAATATACTAATAAGAACTAACTCACATTTTCATTAAATTTTTGGAGGTAAGTAATGGTGCAGATTATATTGAAAAGAATTTATGAGCCTTATGATCAAATGGATGGGTGTCGCATCTTAGTCGATCGTCTATGGCCAAGAGGCATTTCTAAAGAGAAAGCAAAATTGACAGTGTGGGCAAAAGAATTAGCACCCAGCCATGAACTCCGAAAATGGTTTGGTCACAGAACTACACTATATGAAGAATTTCGAATCAAGTATCTTGAGGAACTTAAAACAGACCCTATCATGTCTAAATGCTTTGAAGAAATATATCAAATCGCTTTAACAAGAAAAATTACTCTCCTATACGCTGCAAAGGACTCACTTCATAACAATGCACACATTTTAAAAGAAGCGCTTCTTAAGAGGGATGACAACATATCTAAATGAATGTTAATTAACTTTCTAAAAAGTTTCTTTTACCGAGATGGTTACTCCTATCGAGTAAAAACATTTATATTCACAAAGTTATTAACAATAAAAATATGAAAAAGAAAAGTAATCCACTGTTTTATTCACAGGCTGTGGATATCATTATCCTACTTATCCACATAAAAAGATAAAAAGCCGCAGCAATCACACCCTTTCTCTTAAGTAAGAATGGTATAGGAATACTAGTTCATGCATATTATCTACTAACTCTATCTTTTGGAAAGGTGTGATTCCTACTGGAAACAACTGCACTCTACCTGTCTGTACTAATGGCAGTATTTTTATTCTCCTATTCATATATAGAGGGAATAAAAATAGCTAACTCAGAAGAAAAAGTATATGGAGGAACTTTCATATTATCAGTAACAGCTGCATTTGTATTTGCAGGCTTTACTCATGTTTTTATATAAAATCCTTACTTCCACTTCAAGAAGTGGGGGTCTTAAAGAATAATATCCCAAATAAAAAAACTTGCTAAAAAAGCTTGAGGATAAAAGAATACCCTCAAGCTTTACTAATTTATATTAAATATACAGTGATCTAGCGAATTTTATCCTTTAATATCGCAGAAATAGCAGCATCTACAAATTTTCCTTTTTCAAAATACCGCTTTTTTAATACTCCCTCAAATATAAAACCGTTTTTTTCCAAGACTCTCCCTGACGATCCATTCCTTGGATCATAAAAAGCTTCTATTCTGTTAAGGAGCATGTTGTTGAATCCATAATGGATGACTGCGGTAATCACTTCGGTCATTATCCCTTGCCCCCAAAAATTAGGGTGCAGTTCATAACCTATTTCAGCCTTGTAATGCTCTTCTTCAATCGCATGAAACCCGCACGTCCCGATTAACTGATCATTATCCTTTAATGTGATAGCCCAGCGAATCTGCTTTCGTTCTGAATATCTTTGATGAAATCTATGAATAAGATCCTCTGCTTGTTTTTCAGAAGTAAACGATTCTAAATCATAGTATTCTGTCACTTCGTCTTTTGAAAAATAACTGTACATATTGGGTGCATCACTCAAACGAATTTCACGTAGTAATAGTCTATCGGTCTCTAGTAGAGGAAAATCTAAAAAAGCCGTTTCAATTCCCATCCTTTACTCCTCCAATCATATTTTTCTTCATTTCCTTCAATCGGATTCTGCGCTCATCTAATAAAAATAATGAAACTCCACCAATAACGATGGCTCCTCCAAGGGCTTGTGTCCAAACGACAGCTTCCTGTAGTATGTAATAAGCTAATATCGCTGCACCAACTGGTTCGAATAATATGGCCATAGAAATCGTTGATGTACTGAGCCATTTTAACGACCAATTAAATAATGTATGGCCAAGTAAATTAGGAACTAGTGCTAAAAGAATAAAATAGACCCAATCACTGGCAGCATAAGGAACTAAAGGTTCCTGTCTTATAAGAACATAGATGAAAAGTGTAATTGCGCTAATGCTGTATACAACAAATGTATAAGTAATTAATGATAATCTCTTTCTTACAGATTGACCAAACATTAAATATGCTGTCACTAACGCACATGCAATTAAAGCCAGGAAATCTCCAAAAAGGGCAGATCCGCTAATTTTAAAATCACCCCAGCTTATAATGACACTGCCAATAACTGCAACTAGCCCGCTCAAAATTGCTTTCCAAGAAAACTTTTCTTTAAAGAAAAAGTAAGTCCCAATAAAAGCAAACAACGGCTGCAATGTCACCAGCACGGTCGAGCTTGCGACAGATGTGTAATTTAATGATTCAAACCAAAGGATAAAGTGAAATGCTAAGAAAACGCCAGCTACGAATGAGAAGATCCAATCCCGTCTTGTAATAAGCCGCAGCTCGGGAACATATTTTATTAGGAATACCGGTAACATAAATAGAACAGAAAAAAACATCCGATAAAACGCAATCACTCCAGATGGAGCAGTTGATACTTTGACGAGGATAGCTGAAGTAGAAACGGAAATGACACCTATGGCCAAAACCGCATAAGGATTTACTTTTGTGCCTGACATTCTGTATTCTCCTTGTTTCATTATGCTGTAAATTTTATTCTATTGTATATCTTCCAAATACTTTTTTCTATGATTTAATAAAATCCTATCTATTTAATGCTATTTTCATAAAACAATTTAATATTTGGGTATACAATGGAATGTATCAACTGCCAGATACGCCTTTATTCCTTTTCAAAAAATTTATAAAGCGGGGATGTCATGAGCAATTTAGAATTGGAAATTTTAATAAAATTAGGGATATCCGCTTTTCTTGGTCTCGTTATTGGCATCGAACGCGAACTGAAGAGAAAACCTGTTGGATTAAAAACAAGCCTTGTTATCTCTATTGTAAGCTGTTTATTAACGATTGTATCAATCGAGTCAGCATATGCGTTTCCTGGAAAAGAAGGAATTAACATTACGATGGATCCGTTACGACTCGCTGCTCAAATCGTATCAGGTATCGGATTTTTAGGAGCCGGGGTGATTTTAAGAAGAGGAAATGACAGCATTTCCGGCCTTACCACGGCTGCATTAATTTGGGGAGCAGCAGGGATTGGCATTGCTGTCGGTGCTGGCTTCTATATCGAAGCCATGGCAGGGGTTGCCTTGCTAATTATTAGTGTTGAATTTATTCCATTTGTTATCACACTTGTTGGTCCAAGAAAATTAAGAGAAAAAGAAATTACCCTCCAACTTAAAGTAACGGAAAAAGAAAGTATTAAGGATATCCTTTCAGCAATCAAAGAATTAAAAATATCAATTAAACGAGTCCGTATTAAAGATTTAGAAGAAAAAAAGCATCTCATACAACTCATTGTGACTGTTAATCAGAAGAAAAGCATCACCGATGTTTATTACAGCGTTTCACAATTAAAAGGGGTTAAGAGTGTTGAGGTGGAGAGTATGAGCTGAACTAACAAAGCCCGTCCTGTTTTGACGGGCTTCACACTCAACTGTCAGTAAGCAACTTTATTCGTATAAGGAACAGGGGTTTCTCGTTTATTTATTTCCCCTCAATATATGTCCACTTATATGAAGCAAATACACCAAAAGGATGTGCGATATATCCCTTAACATAAGGCTTTTTAAGCTGGGCAAGGCCAGACTGATACATAGGAGAAATCGCTGCATCCTCTTCTATTAGGATTCTCTCAGCTTCTTGCATGTTTTCCCAGCGTTTAGCCGTGTCGGTAGGATTCGTTTTTGCTTCCATTACGAGACGATCGAAATTCTCATTAACATAATTTGACCAGTTATATGAACCATCTGACAAATAGAGGTCAATAAATGTAATTGGATCTTGGAAGTCAGGTCCCCAGCCTGAATAAGTAAGGTCATATTGCATGCTTGATTCAAGCTCCAGCTTTTGCTTATTTGGCTGCTGATTAATTGTTATAGTTAATCCAGGTAAATTAGTCTCTAATTGATTTTTAAAATATTCACTGACACGTTTTCTTTCCTCACTATCATAGCTTAAAAACTCTAACTCCATTTTTTCTACTCCAAGCTCTTTTAACCCCTTCTCCCAATATTCTTTTGCTTTCTCTACCCCTTCTTCATTAAAACCTTGATATTTTGCCCGGAAGTCCTTTCCGCTTTCATCAAAAGCAAAATCCTTAGGCACTAAATAGGTAGCTGGAACTGACCCATTATTTAATAGACTTTCCGCTGCAGCTTTTTTATCCCAGCCCATATCAATGGCTTTGCGAATATTGACATTAGCCAAATATTTATTATTTTGATTCATCCGGATAAAGAACACTTCTGGCTTAAGCAATGTACTGTAATCTGGAGTACTCGCATATTGGTCAATAAATTCAGAAGTAATTTCTGTTAAATCGATTTTTCCAGTATCATATAAATTGACTCTCGTTGCCGCTTCTTTTACGACTTTTACATTAATCGTATCTAGCTTTACTGTATCAGCATCCCAATAGTCTGGATTTTTCTTATAAACCCAGCCGACCTCATGCTCCCAGGAATCTAAAACGAAAGGCCCGTTATAAATAAGATTTTCAACCTCTAATGCATATTTATCTCCTTGAGATTCAGCAAATTCCTTATTTTGCGGGAAGAACACTGGATAAGTGATAAGACTTAAAAAATATGGGACCGGATGATCTAATTCAACCTGGAAGGTATGATCATCAATCGCCTTAATGCCAAATTCTTCGACCTTTCCAAACAAACTATTTTCAGAATCCTGTATAGCAGCAGCATTCTTTATATCATTAAACAAATAGGAATACGTTGATAGTGTTTCAGGATTAATTGCCTTTTTCCATGCATACTCGAAATCCTTAGCTGTAACGGGTGTACCATTACTCCATTTCACATCTGAACGAATATGAAAGGTGTAAACCTTTCCATCCTCACTTAATTCATGACTCTCTGCCATCCCTGGTATCGGTGCATGGGAATCATCCAATCTGTAAAGACCTTCAAATATATTATTCATTGTTCTGCTTGACAGCGCATCAAACAATCCAAGTGTATCAAGAGTCGGAAGCTCTCCACCTTCAACAAGATTTAACACTTGTTCTGCTGAATTTCCATCTGAACTGCTTTCTTCCCTTTCCCCATTCGTTGTTTTTTTGCTTTCCCCTCCATAACATCCTGCCAACAAAGAACTAACAAAAAGCATCAAAATCAAGATGATACGGTTCATTTTCATAAAATTTCCCCCTTTATTCTTTTCTACAAAATGATTAGATCTTTTGCCGACTTCGTTAGAACTTCATTTCCATCACGAGTGATTAAAATATCATCTTCAATTCGAACACCGCCAAGATTCGGAATATAAATACCTGGCTCAACAGTTAAAACCATCCCAGGCTCTAGCTTAATCTGGCAATTCACATTCTTAAATGGCTCCTCATGTATATCTAAACCAATTCCATGTCCAGATCCATGCCCATATTGTTTTCCATAGCCTTTCTCAGTTATAAAATCTCTTGAGTAAGCATCAGCCTCTTTACCTGTTATCCCCGGTTTAATACTTGATAGTGCTGTTGATAGAGACTCAAGGACAATATAGTAGATTTCCTTTAGCTCTTCTTTTGGTTCATCGATTGCTAGTGTTCTTGTTATATCTGATCGGTACCCCTCGTAATACGCACCGAAATCAAGTGTCACCATATCCCCTTTCTCAATAACTTTATGGCTTGCAACACCGTGGGGAAATGCTGAACGATGACCTGATGCAACAATCGTGTCAAATGCTGAAGATATAGCTCCCTGCTTTCTCATATAAAACTCTAATTCATTTGAAACTTCAATTTCTGTTCTACCTGGTCTGATAAACTCTTGAATATGTGTAAATGCAGCATCTGCAATTTCTGCTGCCGTTCTAATAGTCTTAATTTCTTTCTCATTCTTAATCATCCGAAGTTTCTCAATGACACCTGTCAAAGGAACTAATTCAATACTTAACTTGTCTTTGTATTCAGAATAAGAATAGTAGCTCACATGAACTTGTTCGAATCCAAGCTTTCCTATATTTAAACGCGCAACTTGCTGAACAATTTCTTCGAGTAGATTTGCCTTTGTACTTACTTCAATGACAGTGTAATCTTTTGCCTGTTCATTTGCTTGCGCTGCATACCGGAAATCTACAACTAAAAATGCTTCTTCCTTAGTAATGAGGACTAAACCTGCAGTACCCGTAAATCCGGTCATATACCTGCGATTCTGATCATTTGTAATAAGCATCCCATCAATTCCATGTTTATCAAAAATAGATCTTAATTTTTCAAGTCTTTCCATAACGTATCGCTCCTAATTATTAAATTTCCTGCCTTCAGACCTTATACATATACGAATCAGCTGTTAAATAATTGATGCAATTAAAGTGAAGAAAAACAACGAAGCTCCAGAAATAATGATTGGGTACGTATATAAATCAATCAAACTACTTTTAATTTGTCTTTCAGTTGGATCTCCCGTCTGTTCAGAAACATACTCTTCCATTTTCGAAATACTCTTGTAAAACCGGCGGAAACTATAAATGATTCCAGTATACATTCCGCCTTTTAATACAAATAGGACGCCTCCTATCATTAGTAATAGGAGTCCTATAAAAAATAATAGATTGATGAAATCTATCCATTTCTCATTGGATGAAAAAAAGGAACCACAAGATGAGATGACTAGAGAAATAAAGATGATTCTAATTGATAGTTTAGTAATCTGATTCTCCCCCTTGTTGATTCCTCATTATTCTGACTGATTAAACAGCATTAAATTGTTTCTTAATACTTTGAAAGTCTTGCTCTGTACATGAAACCCAATGCCCTTCCTTTACTTCCCTTAAAATAGGCTCCTCTCCCTCTCCATTCCAGAAAAGGCTCTCATCAAATTTTATTCTCTTACGTATTTTTTCCGTATCTGGATCTGGCAATGGAATGGCTGAAAGTAGCGATTTTGTATAAGCATGTAATGGATTTTGGTAAAGTTCTTCACTTTCTGCCAATTCAACAATTTTTCCTTTATACATAACTCCTATACGGTCGCTAATGTATTTCACCATAGAAAGGTCGTGGGCAATAAAGAGATAGGTGAGTCCCTTTTCCTTTTGCAGCTTTTTCATTAAATTAACAACCTGTGCTTGAATAGATACATCTAAAGCAGAAATTGGCTCGTCCGCAATAATAAATTCAGGGTCAACTGCTAACGCTCTGGCAATTCCTATTCTCTGACGCTGTCCTCCACTAAATTCATGTGGATACCGATTGGCATGTTCCCGATTCAATCCTACGGTTTCTAGTAATTCATATACCTTTCCCAATCTTTCCTTCTTACTAGATGCAAGCCCATGAATATCCATCCCTTCTGCAATAATATCCGCAACTGTTTGCCTTGGATTTAGAGATGAATAGGGATCCTGAAAAATCATTTGGATATTTTGATTTAATTTTTGTAAATCCCCTGACACTCTCTTATCATGGATATTTACATTGTTATATAGAACTTCCCCATCTGTGGCCTCATATAGACGGATAATGGTCCGACCTGTTGTTGATTTCCCACAGCCAGATTCTCCAACAAGCCCAAAGGTTTCACCTTTATAAATATCGAAATTGATCCCATCTACTGCTTTAACAACATTTGATCCTGAAGAAAAATATTGCTTTAAATTTTTTACTTCAAGAAGCTTCTCTCTTTTTTTAGCTAAACGATCTTTTTGTTTTTCAATCGCACTAACTTGTCTATGTTTTCTTAGAGTATCCGGAGGTATAATCTTGGGTGACTTTTCATGCAATAGCCAAGTTGCTGCAAAATGCGTCTCAGAAACCTTAAACATAGGGGGCTCTAGCTGATAATCAATTTTCATCGCATATTGATTACGTTCAGCAAATGCATCCCCATTAGGTGGATTTAATAGATTTGGAGGCGAACCAGGAATTGTAATAAGCTCCTCCGAATCCTCATTTAAGTTTGGCATCGCTCCTAACAGCCCCCACGTATATGGATGCTGTGGATTATAGAAAATCTCTTCCACTTTCCCAATCTCAACAATTTTTCCAGCATACATAACGGCGACCCTATCAGCTATGTTAGCTACAACACCTAAATCATGGGTAATAAAGATAATGGATGTCTCCATTCTTTTCTGTAAATTTCTTAAAAGCTCCAGAATTTGTGCTTGAATTGTTACATCGAGTGCGGTTGTTGGCTCATCGGCAATTAATACCTTTGGATTACAAGAGATGGCCATTGCAATAACAACCCTTTGTCTCATCCCACCAGAGAATTGATGTGGATAAGAGGATAATCTTTTCTCTGGATTAGGAATTCCCACCATCTCTAACAACTTAATCGCTTTATCTTTTGCTTGATGCTTTGATTGTTTTTGGTGCTTAATAATACTCTCTATTATTTGATTTCCTACAGTCATTGTCGGGTTAAGCGAAGTCATCGGATCTTGAAAGATCATTGAAATATCAGATCCGCGAATTTTTTGCATCTGTTTTTCTGTAAAATTGACCAAATTATCCCCTTTAAAAATAATTTCTCCACCTGTTATTCTCCCCGGAGGATTAGGAATAAGTTTCATCAAGCTTTTAGATGTAACTGACTTTCCAGATCCAGACTCCCCAACGATGGCAAGTATTTCACCTTTATTAAGATGGAATGAAACTCCTCTTACCGCCTTTACTTCCCCCGCATACGTATCAAAGGATACTTGTAAATCTTTCACTTCCAGTATTTTTTCCACGTATTCATCCTCCTATTTACGCATTTTAGGGTCCAAGGCGTCTCGCAGACCATCTCCTATCAAATTAAAGCTAATCATGATCAAGCTGATAATTATTGAAGAAAATGCAAGCATATGCGGATAAATCCGCAATAATTTGTATCCATCATTTATTAATGTTCCTAAAGAAGCGATAGGAGGCTGAAGCCCTAGACCGATAAAACTTAAAAATGCCTCTGTGAAAATAGCTGTCGGGATCGTAAACATAGTTGTAATAATTATGGGACCCATTGTATTTGGAATTAAATGCTTCCAAATTAATCTTCTATCCTTTGCTCCAAGTGTTCTGGAAGCTAATACATATTCTTGTTCTTTAAGCTTTAGGATTTGTCCCCGTACAATCCTAGCCATTCCCACCCAGCCTGTAATAACCATTGCTAAAGTAATAGAAATGATCCCTGGCTGCAAAACTAAAATAAGTAAAATAACGACAATTAGACTTGGGATACCTACTAATATTTCAACAATTCTTTGCATGATATTATCAATCCGACCACCGTAATAGGCTGATATTCCACCATAAACAACTCCGATGATTAAATCAATTAATGCTGCTAAAATAGCAATATATAATGAAATACGGGTTCCTTCCCAAACGCGTGTCCACAAGTCCCTTCCTAAATTATCTGTACCGAACCAGAAGTATTCGGTAATCCCGCTTTCTTTATAACGGTCTATGCCTTGAATGTCTGTTCCACTTACACCTAGCCAAGAAACTTGTTCAAGAATTGGTATCTTTGGCGGTAGATTAGCTCTAGTTAGATTTTGTTCATCATAGCCATGCTCATTCGCATAAGGACCAAATATGGCTAAAGCTAGAATAATAGAAATCAATATAAGTCCTATGAATGCTGCTTTATTCTTGCGAAAGCGCTTCCACACTTCAGCCCAATACGTAATAGTTGGACGAGAAATTGCCTCTGTACCATTTTCTGAATCAGCTGGCAGGAACAGATCATCTGTGATTTCTTTCTCGTTTATACTCATTGTTTTGTCCCCCCAGATAATCTTATCCTTGGATCAATGACTCCATATAAAATATCAACAATTAGAACAACACCAATAAATAAGATGCTATAGAATAATGTCACACCCATAATTACCGGAAAATCATTTGTCATAATCGATTTAACAAATTGCTCCCCAAGTCCTGGAACACTAAAAATCTTTTCGATAACCAATGTGCCGGTTAAAAGCGAAACTGTCATTGGACCCAGTATTGTTATGATTGGTATAGCAGCATTTCGAAGCCCATGCCTCATCACGACCGCAAATTGATTTAACCCTTTTGCCTTAGCTGTTACAATATAATCCTGCCCTAATACTTCAAGCATTTCTGTCCGCATAAATCTAGCAATTGTCGCAATAACAAAAACAGATAACGAAATCGTTGGTAATATGGAGTATTCAAAACCTTCCCAAAACGCGACTGGCAGCCATTGCAGTTTAACCCCAACCCAGTATTGCAATAATCCGGCAAACACAAAGTTTGGAACAGATAATCCGATAACTGCTATTACCATGGCAGCATAGTCAATCGCTGTATTGTGTCTTATCGCAGCAATAATCCCAAGAATTATTCCCACCATACATCCAATAATTAATGATTGAGCCCCCAAGACGGCTGATGCTCCAATCCGTTCCCCTATAATGTCTGAAACTGGTCTGCCGTCATATTGAAAGGAAACCCCTAAATCCCCTTTAAAAATATTGGCCATGTACTTTACATATTGAATAGGAGCAGGTTCATCCAATCCATATCTCTCATAAAGTTTTTCTTTTTGTGACTCAGATAGCCTTTCATCATTAAATGGGGACCCTGGCAATGTCTGCATTAAGAAGAACGTAAACGTGGCAATAATCAAAAATGTAACTAGCATATAGCCTAATCTTCCAAAAATATATCGGCCCATCATTTTCCACCTCCCCCCTAGGGATACTGACCATATTGGGATATATTTAAAGTAATGCAATTTTTATTCCAACATTAGTTGAATTACAAAAAGATTCAGAAAATATCTTTTTTCAGACTGCTCAGTGTTTTGGTGTCAAAATAATTTGACATGATTATGTATATTTTTTTGAAAATGTATAAATTTTTTTCCAGTGTTCCCTTTCTTAATTTTGGATTAATGAATAATTAAAATAGACAGCCTCTATATTGAAGCTGCCCATTTATGAGAGATTAAGTTTTTATCCAACAGACTGATTATTATTGAAAGCACTCTCTTCTTTGCATTTCTCTTCCCAGAAATCCGCCCCTTTAATTCCAACTTTAATTGGATCAAAAACCGGATCCAGACCTGCCCTTTTCTGAGTTTCATAGTCCTTAAATACTTTGATTGCTGGCTTAGTTAAAAGCAAAATCGCTATGAGGTTTAGCCAAGCCATGCTTCCAAATCCTAGATCTCCAAGTGCCCATAATAATGATGCTGATTCAACGCTTCCAAAGTAGACCATTCCTAAAAATACGATTTTCAAAATTATTTTTAGCCAATTCATTTTTAGTTTTTTATCAAGAAAGACAAGTGTTGTTTCGGCGATATAGTAGTAGGCCATTAAGGTAGTAAAGGCAAAGAAGAAGATCGCAATAGATACGAATAAAGAGCCAAATCCCGGTAAAATACTTTCTACAGCCTCCTGAGTCCAAATGGGACCAGCTTCAATGCCTGCCATTTTATCAACAATTGGTTCTTGCCCTTCAGGCGTAATGCTATACATACCTGTAATAAGAATCATTAGCGCTGTTGCTGTACAGACAACGATCGTATCGATATAAACGGAAAACCCTTGTACAAGCCCTTGCTTTGCTGGATGGGAAACTTCTGCTGCAGCAGAACTATATGTTCCTTCACCGACACCAGCCACATTAGAAAATACCGCTCGTTTTACTCCCCAGGCAATTGCAGCACCGACAATTCCTCCAAATAATTCATTTGTTCCGAAAGCACTTGTGATAATGAGGGCGAACATCGCGGGAACCTCAGCAGCATTTGCAAATAATATAATAAAGGTTACAATCACATACCCTAATGCCATAAAAGGAACAACTTTTTCTGCTACATTTGCAATTCGCTTTACCCCTCCGAAAATAATGATTCCAAGTAAAAGAACTAAAACGATTCCAGTCATACTCTTATGAATGCCTGCTGTATTTTCAAATCCAACCGCTATTGTATTTGCCTGAATACCAGGTACTAATATTCCGTAACAGAGAGTAACAACTATCGCGACCAACGAGGCAAACCATTTTATCCTTAACCCTTTTTCAATAAAGTAAGGGGTGCCGCCGCGATATTGGTCTCCTTCTTTGATTTTATAAACTTGGGCTAGAGTGGATTCAATAAAGGCACTCGCTCCCCCTAATAAAGCCATGATCCACATCCAGAAAACGGCTCCAGGACCACCAAATGCAATAGCTGTAGCAACACCCGCTATATTTCCAATTCCCACACGGCCTGCAAGTGCCATACAAAATGCCTGAAAAGATGATACACCAGTTTCAGAACTCTTTCCCTCAAACAGCAATTTAATCATTTCTTTAAAATATCTAATCTGCACAAAACGTGTAGCTATCGAGAAAAATAATCCGGCTCCAAGTGCAAAAACGACTAATCCAAGACTCCATACCTGCCCAACTGCCCAATCTACCATTTGTTCCATCGAATACCCCCTTTGATTTTAAAGAATCATAAGAATTTTCAGATTAATGTAATCAAAAAAATAAAGCTATTTCAACTTTATAAAAGAGAACAGATAGCTTCGTAAAGGAAGCTGCCCGTTCCTCCATTTGTTAGTAAATACTACTTCGGAGCACTTACTTTAATAAAAACCCTGCAGCCAGCGGATCTTCCTGATCTAAAACATATGTCTGCATCCCAGTAATAAATCCACGGCTCGTGAATGCAAACTGATAGCCGTCCTCTGATTGGTTGGCTAATTGAACGGTTATGAAGCTGTTAAAAATACTTTCATTTTCAAACGGTTGTTTCATCGTAAATTCACCGTTAAAAAGTAAGCTTGCATAACATGCTGCAGCTGTGCCGAACCCTGGCGAACGGACAATGAAGTTATCTTTTCGGAAGGTAACCGTTTTGATTCGTCCATTTGGCATTAATAAATCATCGAGTAAAACTACTCCTTTAATCGATTGGTTCGAATCAAGAGCTGTATTCACTTCCTGCCCCCATTTTTGCACTTCAGACAGATCTTCCATTTGGAGCTCAAAAGGAACATCACTTTTTTTGAAAATGGCATATAATTGATCTGCTTGTACAAGGGAATAATTTGTATCTTTATAAGGAATATTCATTTGAATAATTGTGCAGGGATTGCTTACTAGCTCCACTGAAATAACCTCATCCTTTTCTACCACTGCTCGAACAGAAATGACACCGCTTACTGTTTCCAGTTTATATTCATTCGATTTTTTTTGAGACAAATGACCACATTCCAATAAAGCAGTAATCACTGCAATTGCTCCACCATATTGAAATGGTACCGTTCCTTCATGGGTAAAAAATACAACTGCTGCATCTGCCTCACGGCTAAACGGGGGAACAATTAAACAACCGTTTAAACCAGCAAATCCACGGGGTTCATTCAGTAATAGCTTAATCTCATCAGCATATACATGAGGAAATTGCTCATCTAATTGCTGCAAGCTCGGATAATAACTGAGTGGTGCATCTTTAATAATACGAAAAGCTTCTCCGGCTACATGGACATCTGTTGCGGTATATGCCTTTTGAATCTTCATTTCACGTCCTCCATTTCATGTTCCTCCATTGGGGGTATGAGGAGAAATCCTTCTTTAAGCGGATCATCTTCGTTATAAAAGAATTTGTGCATGCCCATGAGCCAGGCTGACCCAGCAATTCGCGTCACGACTGCCGGCACTCCATTTACATCTGTCTCTTCAAGAACACGGCCACGGAATAGTGAGCCAACAATGCTTTCATGGACAAATTCTTCTCCGACACTAATTTCTTGCTTGGAATAAAGCGTTGCCAATTTAGCCGATGTTCCCGTTCCGCATGGCGAACGGTCAATTCCACCTGGAGGAACAATGACTGTATTTTTCACATCCGCATCTTCATGTACCGGATCGGTGAAAAATTCTATATGCGTCAACCCACGTATAAATGAATGTTCCGGGTGAACAATCTCTGTTGCTTCGTTAATCGTATTTCTTATGAAGATTGCTTTTTCAATAATTGTTGATGCGTTCTCTGGTACTAAATCTAGTCCGACCGATTTTGCATTGATAATGGCATAGAAGTTGCCTCCATAAGCAATATCTGCCTCTACACTCCCGATCCCCTCCACATCTACAGAAACACTCTTTAATAGAAAAGCTGGGATATTGCAGAAAGACACCTCTTTGGCTTTGCCATTTTCAACAGTGATATCCGCTTCTACCAGTCCAGCAGGTGTGTCCAAGCTGATTGTAGTAATAGGCTCCTGAATGGGAATTAACCCAGACTCCACTAACGCAGTACAAACACCAATTGTGTCATGTCCGCACATCGGCAAATAACCGCCAGTTTCAATATAGATCACACCTATATCAGCATCAGGATGACAAGGATCGGTCAATAATGCCCCAGACATGACATCATGTCCTCTTGGTTCATTCATTAATAATTTACGAATCCAGTCATACTCTCTTTTCATATGAAGCATTTTTTCAGACATAGTTTCTCCCTTTAATTCTGGAAGACCACTAATGACTGTCCTTGTTGGATTGCCTCCTGTATGTGTATCGATGGTTGTAAAGACTCTATCTGCTCTCATCTCGCCAACACCCTTTCTGTAAACCGGTTAAAGCTCAGCGGTTCAACTGGAATACAAGTTTCCTTCTCATTAATAAGCTCTTCTATCACTTTCCCTGTCACAGCGGCAAGGCTAATGCCATCCCCCTCATGACCGGCTGCAATATAATAGTTAGGAATATGTTGGACCCTTGAGACAATTGGCAAATGATCTTCTGTCCACGGCCGCAAGCCCGCATATGAACGAATCACCATCATGTCAGCCATTTTCGGATAAAATCGGATTGCTCGATTTGCGATGCATTTCATCACCTCGTTATTCACTTTTGTATTAAATCCAACAAACTCCCTGCTGCTGCCTATCAGAAAGTTTTGACTTTCCGTTGGTTCAAAAACAAGTGCAACCCCGTACTTTTCAGTCAAAGGATCTACATGACGCTGACCACCAAATTTAGAAATTAAGTAACCAAACTCCATGACCTTTCTAGAACCAACATGCTGCTGCCTGGATGCTACGATAATATGGCCTTTTCTTGGTTGAATCGGGATGGATAGGTCTAGCATCTCTCCTAAATAAGGAGCCCATATTCCTGCTGCATTCACAACATGTTTAGCCGTAAAAACCCCTTTTGATGTTTCTACAGTAAAAGAGCCATTTTCTTCTTTTTTCATTGATTGAACTTCGGTTTGCTTATATGCCTTTGCCCCGAATTTCTTAGCGGCATCAAGCAATGAAAAAGCAAGAAGATACGGGTTAACTGTAGAATCAGTTGCACATTCAAGTCCCCCTAATAAATCATCCGCAAAGAATTTAGATTCCTGCCGGATGTCTTGTCGGTCAAGCATACGAAATGGCAGGCCCGCTTCTTTTTGGCGGTTCACCCATTTCTGCGCAGCCTCCATCTCTTCTTCTGTCTCGCAAACAAGAATGCTGCCAGGTGCACGATATTCGAACATATGAGCTAATTCCTTACTTAAATCAGCTACTAATTTCTGACTAACTAATGACATTTGACTATCAAACCCTGGATCTTTATCGATAGCAAGAATGTTTCCGTCACACCTGGAAGATGTTCCGCTGACAAATTCTCCTTTTTCAAGGATCGTTACGTCGATACCAGATTTGGAAGTATAATAGGCAATTGAACAGCCTATTATTCCACCGCCAATGACTAATACATCACAATGATTCACATCTACAATCTCCCTTCACTTTGCTGCCTAATGTATCTATTGCAAATAATGTGCCAACAGGCTTTTTTTCAAAACATCCCCCTCCTATTTTAAAAATCCTCGAAAAATCGCCTTTCATTCACAAGTAATTTTCTAAAAATTTGATAAAATAATGTACAATATTTTATACAGTGTATATTTTCTTTTACACTTCAAGGAGGAGATCTGTATGTTTTCTTTGCCACCGATCAAAGAAATCATCGAAAAAAAATTAATCGACTGGTCTTTCAACGAATGTATAACAGAGAAAAACGGAGAATTCTTTGTAGGAAGATCTGAAACACCAAGCCCGATTATCAGTATTAATGACCCCTTTGATTCTTTAGTACAATCCGCTAAAAATGGCTCCAAGATGGTTATTTTGGATGCAAATAATAGACCAATAGGCTGTATCACTGCACCACAAATGATCCATTTCCTTCATAATTCTTATAATCAGCTAAAAGCATTCTATGAGACTGTTATACGAACAATCGATGCTTCAGTCACCGTTATTGATGATAATGAGCATGTACAGACATGGACAGAAGGGGCGGAAAAGATTTTTTCAGTTAAACAAAGAGAAATTATCGGCAAACCAATCACTAATTTCTTTGAGCCTAAAGACCTTGAAATCTTACAATCCTTATATAAAGGAAAAAAAATTACTGCTCAGCATCATCAGCCTCGTTCCGATTTATTTGTCCTTATCAACTCCAATCCTGTTTATTTTAATAATCGAATTATCGGTGCAGTCGTTTCTGAAACAGATATAACGAATCAAGTGGTATTAAACGAGAAGTTATTTAATATGTCTACAGAGGTCCATCGTTTAGAGCAAGAGGTCGCAAAGTATAAGCATTCATCTGATCCATTTAATTTAATTAAAGGAAATAGTTCAGCCTTGCAAAGAACAGTACAGCTTGCTAAAAAAGTGTGCTCAGTGAAATCAACCGTCCTAATACTAGGCGAAAGCGGGGTCGGCAAAGAGGTATTTGCAAAAGCCATCCATGAAGCAAGTGAAAAGGAAAATGCACCATTTATTTCGATAAATTGCGGCGCGATCCCAGCATCCTTATTTGAAAGTGAATTCTTCGGCTATGAACGAGGGGCCTTCTCAGGTGCAGACCAAAAAGGGAAGAAAGGAAAAATTGAATTAGCCAAAGGCGGTACCCTGTTTCTAGATGAAATTGGTGAATTGCCACTTGAAATGCAGGTAAAGCTGTTGCGGGTACTTCAAGAAAGGAAATTTTACCGGGTTGGCGGGGAAAAGGAAATTGAAACAAATTTCCGAGTGATTGCTGCTACAAATAGAGAATTAAAGGATTTGATGAATGAAGGTCAATTTCGGGAAGATTTATATTACCGCCTCAATGTCGTAAGCATACATATTCCTCCATTAAGAGAAAGGCGGGAAGATATATTTGAATTAACGCATTATTTTTTAAACGATTTCTCAATGCTCTATCAACGGCCTATTCATCAGTTCTCACAAGAAGTCATGCAGGAATTGCTGTGCTATGACTGGCCAGGGAATATACGGGAGCTTCGCAACGTTGTTGAACGTCTCGTCGTCTTTGCGACAGATGGAGTCATTAGAAAGGACTATTTGCCGTTCCATTCACAGCATAGTTATAACGATATAGATAAAGTACCTGAACAGTACAACTCGAATGAGATAGATAACATCATTTTCCCATTGCAAGAGGTAATGGACCAGCATGAGAAAAAAGTGCTTGAAAAAGCTCTGCTAATGTCAAATGGCAATAAGCTAGAATGTGCCAAAAAGCTCGGCATTACAAGAGCAACTTTATATAATCGTTTAAAGCGTCTTGGAATTAATTAATCCTGCTCCTCTATTTTGGTACGTTTTTTGCATAGTATTTTTATAGTAAGAAAATAGAGGAGGATTCCAAATGAACAGCAATGAAGCAATTGTCGTCTGCCGGTGCGAGGAAGTTACTTATGGGCAGCTTCGGACTACAGCAGAAGAATATCAATGCACAGCGAGGGAATTAAAATTACGCACAAGAGCAGGGATGGGTTTTTGCGGGGGCCGAACATGCAGAATTCCATTAGATCGAATCATTATTGATGTCCTTTCAAATTTTTCCAGAAGCGATATTCCACTAAAATACCAGCCGCCTGTTCGCCCGGTATCGTTTGGAACTGTTGGTGAAAAAAATGACTAGACTATTAGATCACCCGATATTAGGAAAATTAGACGATAGAAAAGCCATTCCGTTTACGTTTGATGGGAAAACTTATGAAGCTCTAGAAAACGAAACCATCGCAGCCGCTCTTTTAGCCAACGGCATCAGAACATTACGGATTCACGAGGAGAGCGGCACACCGCGCGGATTTTACTGCAATATCGGTCATTGCATGGAATGCCGTGTAACAGTGAATGACCAAGCAAATGTACGAGCTTGCTTAACAGTTGTCGAACAATGCATGGTGATTGCAAGCGGTAAGCAGCATCCTAATATCGTAAAAAGGATGGTGGAGCAGCAATGATTGACGTAATCGTCATTGGCGCAGGGCCAGCAGGATTAGCTGGAGCCATTACCTGTGCCTCTTCTGGCTTAAAAGTGATGGTCATTGATGAGTTTATAAAGCCTGGCGGCAGATTAATTGGACAACTTCATCAGGAACTATCCGGTGAATGGTGGAATGGGATTAAAGAATCAGAAAGGCTTCATCAAGAAGCGCTTAAACAATCAGTTGACATCCGCAGCGGCGTTTCCGTCTATAACTTAGAAAAAGATGATGATCTTTGGAATGTGCATACAAGCATTGGAACATTAACCGCTCCATTTGTATTAGCAGCAACAGGAGCGGCTGAGTATCCCATTCCTCTACCGGGGTGGACTCTGCCCGGCGTAATGTCCATAGGCGCTGCTCAAGTAATGACCAATGTTCACCGGGTTCAAGTTGGAAAAAAGGGGATTATTATCGGGGCGAATATACTAGCCTTTGCGATTTTAAATGAGCTGCAACTAGCTGGCATTCATGTTAATCGGATTGTTCTGCCAGAAAAAAGCCCGTTAAGCGGGAAGGCAGGAGAACCAGAGGAAGTCATGAAGTCGCTACTAAATGCCGCACATCTAGCTCCATCCCCTCTTTTACGGATGGGTAGCCGCTTCATGAAAAATGATTGGTTCCGTAAGACAGGAATGAGGTTTTTTCCTAAAAGCGGAGTTAAGGTAAATGGCACCCCCTTGCTTCTTCGCAAAGCTGCTTTAGAAGTTATTGGAACTGAACAAGTAGAAGGTGTACGTGTAGCCGATACGGATGCGAACGGAAATATTATTCCCGGTACGGAAACTGTATATGAAGCTGATTTCGTTTGTATCGCAGGTGGTTTGTATCCGCTTGCTGAACTCGCTGCCGTTTCAGGCTGCCCATTCCAATACATTCCTGAACTTGGCGGACATGTGCCCCACCATTCAGAAACGATGGAAACCCCGCTTGAAGGTCTGTTTGTTGCTGGTAATATTACAGGCATCGAAAGCGGGAAAATTGCGATGGCCCAAGGAACAATTGCTGGCTATTCGATTGCTAAACATGCTGGTAAAGGCGGTACAGCCATTGTCGAGCAGTTGAATCAATCCGTAAAAAATGTCCATTTGCTTCGCAAACAAGCTGCCATTCAATTTTATCCTGACATTGAAAGCGGGAGAAGAAAAATGTACGATCTCTGGGAACAGCTTTATGCAAACCCTGCAAGGTTGCATACTGAGGAAAAGCTTGGATAAAAAAAAAGGATGGATGAACAGAGAAAAAATCTGCTTTCATCTATCTTTTTTACAGAAAGTAGAATATTTCTACTTTTTTCACAACCTACGTCCAAATTTCGTCTAATTTATCCGAATAGAAATCAATTGCTTTTTTATAACTAATAATTTCAGCGTCTTTTGTCGTATCTGTTAAACATTTTAGCAACAACTCCATCGCTTTACTATGTTGATTCAAATTATATAAGGTCATCGAATAGAACGTTTGAATTGCTCTATTATTAGGAAATAATTCGATTCCTTTTAGAAAGGTGATTTTTGACTTTTCATATTCTCCTAATGTTCGATATGTACTGCCTAATCCCAATAAGGCCCCTTCCAATTCCTTTGAAGATAGCCCTAACTTGATTGCATTTTCGTAGAAAGGAACGGCTTTCACTTCTTCTCCTAATAAATCAAAACTCCAAGCACATTGATAGTTAACCGACGCATTTTCGGGAAACACATCTGCCAATTTCACAAGTATTTCGTTAGATTCTTTGTAATATCCACTCTTCCGTAAATCAATAGCATTATCTAACTCTTTTTCCATCCCTATCTTCACCATTCCTTTATCTGTTTGTTCTTAATCCTTCTTCGATAGTTAAAAGCATTCACAAGTATTAAAAAACCCACCTGTAGTTTAGAAAGCTGTTTATTTATTCGTTAAGATTCTATCGTCTTTACTAGTAGGCTGCGATATCACAATGAATTCTACATCATGTTTTGATTCATTTAGCATTTGATGCGGTACTAAAGGTGGTACCTCTATACCTTCTTCACGACTCAATATTATTCGTTTCCCGCTTATTTCTATAGTTGCAGTACCAGATAAAACAAAGAAAAATTGACGTGCATAATTATGATAATGTCTTACTTCCGAAGTGTTAACGGGCATTCGTTCGTGAATAACACTTAAATCTTTATTCTTCACTAAATGCCAGCCATCACAATTATCTCCCCATGTGTAATGTTCTGCATTTTGTTTACTGATTTTCATTTAATGACCTCTTTCCTTTCATTTAGTAAAAAAATAACAAACTGCTAAACATTTATTTAATGCGTCCTTCAGTTTGTATACATTTAATGATCTCTGACAATGTTTCTTCAGGCGTCATATTGGAGGTATCTACCCAAAGCCCAATTCTAGGATTATCATTTATTAATACGCTATATAGAGGTTCAACCTCCCAAACTGTATAGCCCGTCTTATTCCGCTTCTTTTCTCTTTCAATAATTGCCTCAATAGTTGGATTAAGCGTAATATAGTAAACTGGCTTTGATTCGAATGCTTCAAGAAAAGAAACTACCTCTTTTCCCAAATAAGTGTCCTGCACAACAACTGAGAAACCTGATTTATAGTACATATCTGCTATTTGTGCAGCCATTTTATAACGGAGTTTCAATTGTTCTACCGCACTTTGAGAATGCTCTGGAGTCATATTAATATTCCCTTTTACAATCATCTTTCGAAAAATATCTCCACGCACGTGAACACTCTTCTCAAATTGTTCAGATAACATTTGTGCAATTGTAGATTTTCCTGAAGCCATTATCCCTGTTAGAATATAAATCCCCTTTTCAAGAGTCATCATTGCCTCCCATTATCTTTACCAAATATTTTGTTCCCCTAAATGATATTTAAGTAAAAAGCATCGCACTCAATGGGTTAATAAGATCCTAAGTATTCCGTTTCAAGTTCAATTTCTTTGATTTCCTTATCAAAGCAGACTTTATATGCCTTAGCGTTTGGTCTCGAGCTTACTATTTTGCTAACCTCTTCCCCAATATAATGAATGGCCACCAACATAGATGATATCTTTTTCTAATACAAATCCCTCTATATCTCTTGTAGGTGGTTTAAACAAGGACAGATGTGAAGGCTGGCACTTTTGTTTTTCAAAAAACTCATAAAACCTTTTTATACATATATCTGAATCTCCCGTTGCAGTAGGAACATAACAGATTTTCGGATTTGTTTTACCAGACTGATTTAAAATATATAAATCTAGTAAAGGATTCTCTGGTTCCATAGAAAATCCCCCGCCACCAAGCGCGATAATTTGTCTCATGCTCTACTCCCCTCCAAATTAAGTTTGATAAATATAAATATTCTCTTCATCTATTGATGATTCCTTGTTTCATAGATTTACTCATTTAATAATAAAAGTGTCTCTATCATTTTTGAAGCTACATTAAAATAAAGAAAAGCCATCCTCCATGACGAAGAATAGCTGACTCTGCATTGTCTAATAAACAATACAATCAATCTTTCTATATTTCTTGATAAAAAAATCATTCTTTTTCAAAAAAACGGCAATATTTAAACCCTCTAATTTAAAGAAACCTCTTTCTCCAAATCAAAGTTCAGCAAAATGGAACCTCAAGAGTAGCAAGAATTAGTTCATTTCATTTCTTGTTTCCTCTTGTATGCCATTACAATAATTAAGAATCCATAAATAGCAAGAACCCCAACGGAACTTAATATAAATATTGCCGTTATGAATGAATAATGATAAATAGTATACCAAGGAGCATCAAATAAATAGGTTACTATTGGAATTAAAACAAATGAGCAAAGAAGAAGGGAAAATCCAGCTATATTCCATGACATATAATGAAAGCTCGTTTTCTTCTTCAAACGGTACAAGCTCAAACTTCCACAAAAGGCAAACAGAATCGTTAATAATAACGGAATCCATTGCATTTGATAATTCATCTTAATTAATTCCGGCATCTGTCCCCTTTCCATAATTGTTTTAATTCCTTCCCTCATTGAAAGAGTAGACATCGTTTCAGAAATATCATTCTTATTCGTCAGCAAAATAAATCCATAATCATTCTTATGATTAATATACAATTCAGCTCTTGAATCAGGTGTTTCTCCTCCATGAAAAATATAAGGATCCTCATCGTCAGTAGAAATTCTCCATCCTAGACCATAATACATCTCATCTTTTCTATGAACTTGAGGAGAAATGTACTCCTTAAATAATTCATCTGATAATAAATCCTCACTATCTAACAAGAATAATAAATACTTAGCCATATCATCAGCTGAGGATGCAGTATATCCATACGATGCACCGCTGTCATCATAGATCATGTTACTTTTTATTGGCTTTCCAAAGAATGAATGATATCCCGGTTGATAACCAAGTTTTGAAGCTTCTTCAAAGCTTGATACGGTTCGATTCATACCAAAACTCGTATAGATTTCGGTATCCATAAATTCAGAAAATGTCTCACCTGTAATTTTTTCTATAATTCTTCCTAAAAGTAGATAATTTGCTGCACTATATTGATGAACTGAACCGGGTTCATAATTAAGTTTTACATTATTTAGTTTCTTTACCGCTTCACTTATTGCTTCTTTCCCTCTTAAATTTTGATCTGCTATTTTCAACCCATCATAAGAGCTAATTCCACTCGTATGGGTAAGTAAGTTTCTGATAGTAATTTTTTTATCATACCCTTTTACATTGTATTGAAAGGATGGAAGATAATAATCAATTTCCTGATCAAGCTCAATCATTCCTTTCTCTACTAACTTCATAATAGCAAGACTCGTTAAAGGTTTACTAACTGAACCTATTGTAAACAGCGTGTCTTCCGTTACAGGATCACCATTTCCCTGTATCCCCCAACTTTTTTGGAACCAAACATGTCCTTCTCGAACAATTGCAAGCGATGCGCCTGGAATTTGATATTCATCTAATGCTTTTTCCATATACTTTTCAATTAATTCATTTTGTTTTTGACTGTCTGCATTCGTATGTAATGGAAAAACAAGAATGAAACATACAAATGCGAATAATAATCTTTTCACTTTCCATTTCCTCTCTATTCGATATAAATTGTTTGGTTAACCAACCAATTAAACCTTAAAATTTGAAGTCTATTTCTTCAAATAGACTTCAAATAAACCTTCTAGTAATTGATAAGCTTTTTCCGAATCAAATGTTGGATCGATAATCTTTTGAAGAGCCAGACCATCAAAACAGGCTAAAAGTATGCTTGCAAATATTTCAGGATCTCCATTGCTTTTGCCAAGTTTTCTTATCGGTACAGATAAACTATCTCTCCCCTCTTTCAAAATCTTTGCTGCTTCTAATTGCAATTCGTTACTCTTTAGTCCGAGTGAATAGATTTCGTACCGCCACCGATACCAGTCTGGGTCTGTTTCTGCCCTTGTTTTTATCTCTTCTAAAGCATTATGTAGTGATAAAGAACTTACATCTTTATTTTTATACAGTTGATGGTACTGATCTTGAACATGTTTTTGAACAGAGAGCAGTACTTCTAGTTTATTTTCAAAATAATAATGTACTAGTCCTGGAGCTACGTTTGCTTCATTAGCAATATCTTTAATTGAAGCATTTATATAGCCCTTCTTAGCAAAAATGATATAAGCTGCTTCAATTATGCGTTTTTTCTTATCTTCCTTACTCATAAGTCACCTCTTTTAATTGGTTAACCAACCAAATTATATAATTCATTTATTTAATAGTCAATTTTCTTTTCTGTTTTCAACGATCTATTGCAACTGCGTACAACAACCTCAATTAAGGAAGGGACTAACTAAGTCAGCCCCTGTTATATTCGTTATAAAAGAAGTCTATTAAGCTTCTAATTTCATCAATGCACCAAAATACTGTGAAGCACTGCTAAAGGCAATAAATGCACATAGTTCACTTATTTCCTCTTCACTGAAACATTCCTTCAGTATTTTAAACGTTGACTCCTCCATTTCTCCCCTCATCTTTAAAAATACTTCAGCAAAGCCTACTGCCATAGATATTTTTTCGTTAAACTTATCTGGCTCTGGTTTTCCTTTCGCTTTACAATACTCACATCCGTTACTTTGTGCTAAAGTTCGTCTGACCTGCTCCTTTAATGCAGCAGAGAGCCGTCCATCCTTTTCTAATACATCTCCTAAGGATACCCATGCATCCATTACCTCTTTATTATGTCCTAACAATCTTTGAAATGATGTTTTCCCAAAATTTGATTCTACAATCCTTGCCATAAAAGCACCTCCTCGTTATATTAATTATAGAAGACAAAATTACTATTTTTAATTAAATTCATAACGAAAAGTAAGATAATTTCCGTGAAATTTAATGAATAATGGAGGATTCACTAAAAAAAATGAAAATTGATGATACTGATAAAAAAATATTAGATGAATTACAAAATAATAGTCGTTTATCAATGAGTGAGCTTGGAAGAAGGGTTAATTTATCTTCCCCATCTGTAACTGAGCGAGTCCGACAGATGGAATCATTTGGATTGATAAAAAAATATACATTAGAAATTGATTATGAAACATTAGGTCAGCCTATCCAATGCATAATAGAGGCAACTGTAAAAAATGGGGATTATACATCCTTTAAAAGGCATATTGAAAAACTTCCAAACGTGGAATTTTGTTACCGTATTGCTGGAAATGCTTGTTATATGTTAAAAATGCATTTTGAAACATTTTCTAAAGCAGAGGAATTCATTGATCATATCAGCCCATTTGCACAGACTGTAACACATTTTATCTTTTCCAAAGTTTCAACAAATCTAAGATTCTCTCCAGACTGATTATTTTATAAACCTATTTTACTTCAATAAAAAGCACAATTAGACACGGTTCATAACAATGTTGTTCCTATAGTTCAATTAAAAAAGGCGATCTTTTATTAAGATGCGCCTTCTTACAATAAGAGTTTGCGTTTATTTTTCCGGACCTTGTGCAAGGGACTTCCTATCAATTGCTTCTGGCTGTTTCTCCATCCACCCATGTTTAACCATAATTTTGTAACACATCATACCTGCCTCCATGGCATGATTAAATACGGTATAGTAATTTAGAATAATATCCGAGCGAAAGCTGGAACCTAATGCCGCACCATAGTAAGAAAGAGCTGCATTTACTAAAAATGCTGCGTGAAACATAAGCAATTTGTCTGAAAAAGGACTTACTGTTACTTCTGTAATTTCAGCATCCCATCTCTCAGGTACGGGCAAATGTTCTTGTTGTAATATAGAGTCAAAGCTTTGTACATCTTTCTCTGCTAATTTAACATTTTTCAGCATAAAATTACGTACTTCTTCCAGCTTCGCCACCTGACTGAAAGCGAGACTTAGCGACATAATAAATCCTGTTTTCTTTGAATTAAAGAAAATAGTACTAAGTTCTGAACTATTGAGTGGTCTTTTGTCTCCAATCAAGTTAGAAATGATCCCTGCAGATTCAATAAATTCCCCTCCAGCAGAAGATGGTATGCCTGGAACACTTGAGAAATTGGGGTGGGTTTTCGACAATGCCACTATTTGTTGAAACAATTCTTTAGATGTTACTGTACATTCAAAGAAATAATCTTGAATATCTTTTCGTTCTGTATTTGTTACCGCTAAGCTATATGCAGTTAACCCATGTATCGTCATAATGTACGAGTAAAACAGGATATACTGGTCAGAAAACAGACGTGGGGCTTTAAGATTCACATCCTTCTCTGTAAATCCTATAGGAACCTGGAAGTTTGCACTCTTTAATATTTTCGGAATTTTTGCGATATGACTCTCAGCCAACTGCAATGACCGCTCTATAATCTGTTTAATCTCT
The DNA here is from genome assembly GCF_006704205.1 of Cytobacillus solani. Lineage (NCBI taxonomy): Bacteria > Bacillati > Bacillota > Bacilli > Caryophanales > Bacillaceae > Cytobacillus > Cytobacillus solani. The sequence goes on along the minus strand of NZ_CP041305.1, from coordinate 2,898,997 downwards.
TCGTCCTCTACAATTTTAAGAAAATATTTGTACATACATATTGCCATACTGTCACCCATGTACTGAAGCCAAAGAGCAGAAACTTCAGCAGCAGTTAAGGTGTTTTTCTTTGTTTCCCTAAAAATCCCCAAAACAATACCCCCAAATTTTGTTACATTTATGATTTTGAAGTTATTTTATGGTATTAATTAGGAAGTATACTCAAAAATTATAAGAACTCTCAGCTAGAACTATGTATAAGATCCTAGAATTGAGGGCTTCTCTACAACCAGGGTAGTAAATGCATTACCCCACATACGATTTAGCCGATTCGCATTAATTCAGTCGGAAAGGATGTTAGAAGCTTTCCATGTCCATCTTCATCAATATATACATTTTCCTCAATGCGGACACCGCCATAGCCTGGAATATAAATACCCGGTTCAACAGTAAAGAGAATTCCTCTTTCAACGATTAAGTCATTATTTCCATGAACGGAAGGCTCTTCATGTACGTCGATTCCGAGGCCGTGCCCTACACGATTATTAAAGTATTGACCATACCCCGCCTCTTTTATGACTTTTCGGGCTGCAATATCAATTTGCCTAATTGGGATACCCGCTCTTGCTGCTTCCACACCTGCTTGAGTCGCCTTGCGAACAATATCGTAAATTTCTCGCTGCTTCACTGTTTCTTCTCCCACTACGAACGTTCTTGTAATATCTGAACAATATCCATCAGCAATGACACCCATATCAATTAGTAAAAAATCACCTCTATTTATCGTCTTACTATCAGGACGCCCATGTGGCAATGCCGATTTCGCTCCAGAGAGTATAATAGAAGAAAACGCAGGACCCTCAGCGCCAAACTTTCTCATTAGATACTCAAGTTCTGCTGTCAATTCCTGCTCTGTCATACCCGCCTTCACCTTTTTAATTCCCTCTTCCATTACTTTTTCAATCACATGAATAGCATGCTGGACCTTACCGCATTCTTCTTTTGTTTTTCTCATTCTTTGTGAAGCAATGAAATCGCCAATATTTACGTATCGGAAGTTTTGGAAGCTATTATGTAGCTGTTCCTGCTGAAATAATGAAATCACTTTTGTCTCTAATCCAATCGTTTTAACTCCTTCACCTATCGTTTCCTTTAATACTTTGTAGGGATTGACCTCATCTGAAATAGGTACAATGCGTTTAACATACGAAACTCCTTCAGCTATTTCCAAATCTAAAGACGGTACAAATAAGTATTGGCTTTGCTTTTTAAGATCAATTACCAATGCAATAAATCTTTCATGTGGATCAGAATAAAAGCCTGTATAATAGAATACGTTTTTTGGTTCTTTAATTATTGCTAAATCTACATCTAGAGTATACAAATAATTTGCTAACGCCGTTAATCTGCTCTGATATTGTTCATTCATATGATCATCCCCCGACTTTTATTTTTTCCTTATAGCAAATGAACTTTTCTAATTTTCATAATTTAATTATGCAATATTTATGCCATAAATCTATCCGTCTGTACATTGTTACAACAAATATTTTTGTATAAGAAAAGTGATCAATGAATATGTATTCAGCAGTAAAATCCCCTTGCCAAAAACCATGGTTGTAGTTATAATTTTCTTGTATCCATCATTATCCGGGGCATTAGCTCAGCTGGGAGAGCGCTACGCTGGCAGCGTAGAGGTCAGGGGTTCGAGCCCCCTATGCTCCATATTGATATAAAGCCATTTTTCGTAAATGAGAGGTGGCTTTATATCGTTACTGGGAACAATTCGGGAACAATGCTCCTATTTTTTATCTTTCTTCTAACAGCTTCTTAATTTCTTCACATTGTCTGGTAACATATTTCGGTAACTTCTTTTTATCTACTTCACATAGATAATTATAGTTTAATTTTGTACTTCTTCCTTTTAAATGGACGAATACAGATGCTACAATTTCATTAGGGTAGATATTCGCTGTCACGGTATATTTACCATTTGGAGCATCCCATTTGTGGCGAATGGCTGCTCCTTCTTCATCTTCTTCGATAATTTCATATGTAGAATCTTGAAGTAATCCTAAAAATCTTTTTCCAATATTACACTTATGTAATTTATAAATTTGTGAGGGTGTTAAATCATATTCTTCCAATTTATCAACTTGCCATTGAGGAATTTTTTCTATAAAGAGATCTTCAAGTGCTTTCCTCCGATCAGTGTTAAATGTATCAATAAATATTTGCTCAGTTATTGAGCTATTGAGAAGCCTTTTTTTATGAATGCTATTTAGAACAAAGAATGATCTATGTTCATTTTTTACAATTGCTTCAGATATTATCTCATGTAAATCATCATTAGTTTTTACTAAAGATTCAATCATGTTCAAAACTCCATATGCTTTTTCCCCAACCTCGAAAAAATTAATTGCTTCCTTTTGACATGCTAACATTTAAATCTCTCCCCTTATAATTTTTTAGTACAAAACGAATGCCAATCTTATAAACCTTCATTAATCAATTTGTATATAACTTTGATACTTTCCATGTCACACTCCTTTTAGTTTATTTTCAAAAATTAATAATTCAACTTCTTGAACTAAATATACATTTTAATTTAATAACAGTCAACACTTTCATGAAAATAAAATTCAATAAGTTGAACTTAAAATATTCATTATAGAACTAATTGTTTATTTGTAATATAATAGATATAAGGAAATAATGGGGAGAGAGATTAATTTATGGGTCTTAAACCAAGCTATAAGCCGTTAGAAATTACTTTAATAAAAAAAGATAAAACAAAGACAGATTTAAAAAGAGATTTGAAAATTTCTCCAGCGACCTTAGCTAAAATGTCTAAAGGGGAAAACGTTGCTTTGTCTGTAATTATGAGTATTTGTGAATATTTAGATTGCCCAATTGAAGAAGTTGTGGAGTTTATATCTACAAAAGAAAATCACCAATCTTAATTGACTGGTGATTTATTAATTCATTTCAACTTACCTTTAAATAATATCTAGCTCTTTTATATCAATAAATTTTATCTTTTCAGCATGACCTTCATTATTCTTTAAATAGATATCCTTCCTAATTTCATCCAACCTACAAACTCGTCCCTGATAATCGTGGAAAAATCCATCTCTCCGCACTTTCACATTTACGAACTGTGCATACTCCATCGCATGGTGAATTTTATTTTCTAAGACCCCTATTTCATAGACATCGATTTCTGGTTTATTTTGCATCTCATCTTCCTTATACATTTCCCGAATCATTTTAAATTGTAATGGCATGAAACTAGCAGGTAACCATTTAATTTTACCTCGATCGCGAATAGACATAATAATCACTCCTCGAAATATATTATAGAACAAACGTTCTTGTTTATGTATAAAAAAAAAGATGGATATCAAAACATCCCCTTTAAACAACTCGTAAATATTATCTCACTGGTTTATAGCCAGATTATACAGTAACTTCGCTACAAGTTTATAGTATTCAGTTAAATCCTTCTCTAAATTATCTTGTTTAACGATGACAATATCGTATTTCTTCCTATTTATAACCTTTATGATTTCATCTCCAGTTGCCATCCTTCCCCCCTTATTCCTTTTTACATTATTATTCATCTTAATAATATCTTCCTCACGATATCTTTAAACTCGTCACTCAACGTTATATCCTCTAAACTAGGTGCGTCAGGTTCATCGGAATACTCAACAATTAGTTTATAATCTTCAATTGTTTGTTTATTTAGTTTGTTCATTGGTCACCATCAAGCCAGTTAAAAAATGTTTTCTTAGAAACCTTATAAAGTTTTCCCACTTTTGCTACATGAAACGGAGGGTTTTCCATCATTTCATATGTTGTTCTTCTGCCAATTCCTAGGATTTCCTGAATATGTTTTGGTGTAAGTACCTCTGGCAATTCATTTTTAATTAAATTGTTTTGGTTCACCTAAATTTCTCCTTTATAAATTGTTTTATTAATCACTCTCCATCAAACCACTTAAAAAATGCCTTCTTTGAAATTTTATATAACCTTCCAACTTTAACAACATGGAATGGTGGTTTCTCAAGTAATTCGTATGTTTGTCTTCTGCCAATTTTTAAAATTTGTTGCACGTGACTTGGTGTTAAAGCTTCTGGAAATCTTCTCTGATTATTTCTGTAATCATTTAGTTTCCTCCCTATTCCTATTTTCCTTTCTATAGAATATTCAATAATGGTAGAGTTATTCATGAAATCTATTATTTTTTAAAGTTTTAATAGATATAACAGAAAAAAAGAGTGACTTCTCAGCCACTCCTTACATTAATTTTTATTAACCCACATCTCTCTTCTATCTACTCAATACAAAACAAGGGGGATATTTCCTCCTTATAATTTCTCTTCCTTTTCTTCCTTCTTTTTATCTTCTTCGTATTTTTCTCTTAACTTTTTAATATCAGCAGGAATTGTAATTAATAATTCTTCTTGTTGTTGTTCAAATTGACTTGCTAAATCATTTGTTTTTCTATTAAATTCAATTAGAGAACCTGTTGGAGATAATGATTGATCAACCATTTTTGTATAAACCCCGTATAGTTGTTTTAAAACAATATATGAATCCAAATATTCTTTTGGCGTGTCTTGTAACAATTTCATATTTTCTCGTATTTTATCTCTACCTTTTTCTCTATCCTCTAATAAACCATCTTTTGATATATCATCACGAAAATCTCTTAATTTTTCATTAAAATCATTTCTATTATCAATAGCATTTCTCCAAACATCTGAATATGAAGATACTATTAAACTTGATAATAAGAACTCGAAATACATTTCAACTGATGTTTCTGCTATTAAATTTGCATATTCTTCTTTTTTCTTTTCTTGTTGAACTTGCTTATATTTTATCCAACCAACTACTCCACCAATAATTAGCAAAAGGGTAATAATTAAAATAATAGCAACTTTTGTTTGCTTTTTCTTATTATCTCGGTTTGGTGGAATCTCTATAACCTCTTCCATTAAACAACCTCCTATAATTTATAGTAAAATATTATCATAAAAATAGAATTGATTGGATATTATTCAAAAATATATGTTGTATCTCGGTTAAATATATTAATTTTGGATATAATAACCATAAATGTTAAGATAGATTTAGGTTAAATATTTACTGGAGGGGTCACTGTGTTAGTTTATGAGAGTCGTATTAAGGGTTCTTTTCAGGGATATAAAGATAGGGAAACAGTATTTGAACTTGTAAATGGAAGAGCTTATAAACAAGACGAGTATCAATACCAATATAGATACATGCATAGCCCAAACGTAAAAGTGTATCAAGAGGGAAGCACTTATTATTTAGAAGTTGAAGGCATGAATAGTAGAGTTAGAGTAAAAAAGATAAAATAATTTTTAGTTTATTAAACTGAAAGGTGTTAGTGTGTGAAAAAATTTGAATTTGATAATAAACTCAATGATAAAGAGCTTGATATTGAGAGATTACACAAAACCTTTTCTGAATTATCATTAGGTATTAAGACTCTTATAAAAGAAAGGGTTGATACTGTAGCGGCAACAAGTCTCAAATTAGCTGAAATTAAGTTACCTAAAATCGAGTTACCTCCATTTGAGTTACCCAAAATCGAATTACCTGTAATAAATATTCCAGAAATCAATTATGAAAGAATCTGCAAAATAACCAAAAGTAATTCTAAATTTGGATGGACACTTACTAGCGAGATGAGTATTGGCGATTACTTAAACGGTGAATTAGTTGACGCAAATATGAATCAAGTAGATTCTTATTTTTATAATTACTACACTTATAAAGATGAAGAATTAGGGGATGTATTTTATAAAAATGTAAAGAATTCAATAATTGGAAATATCGAAAAAAAATGGATTGACCTATTAAAAGAATGTTTTACTTGTTATGACTCAGGGCTATTTAAAGTAGCTATACCCAATCTAATGTTAGTAATCGAGGGAGAGATAAGTAGTATTGCTAATAGCAATCTTATTGGGAAGAAACTAATTAAATATTGGAAGCGTGACTTTAAAACCAAGAGCAGTCAAATTGACGCAATAATATTATATTCTATATTTCACTTTTTACAAGACTCCTTGTTTTTGAGTAAAGATTTTTCAGAAGATCGACCTGATATTATTAATAGGAATTGGATATTACATGGAAGAGATAATCCTGAACAGTGGACTAAAAAAGATTATTTTAGATTAGTCAATACTTTGAGTTCTTTACAGTTCGTGAAAGAAATAATGGATTAGAAATATAAAATTTACTTTTATTAAGGGAGTTAATATGGATTTAAAGAAGTTATCATATCATTTAAAAACAAATAATCATGAAGTAATTTCCTATAGATATCATAGAATTGTCAAAGTGTTAAATGAATACTATTGGGGAATCCAATCAGATTCAAAAAATTGTAGATATGTAGGTTCATACGGAAGAGGTACTGCAATTAAAGGTTTTAGTGATGTAGATATAATAGTTAAACTCCCTATTCATGAATATCAACGATTTACTAATTATAGTCAAAATGGACAGTCAGCATTGCTTCAAGATGTAAAAAGAGCCTTAGATAGCACATATTCAAGAACATTAAAAAAAGGTGATGGGCAAGTAGTAGTAGTTGAATTTAGTGATGGCATTAAATTTGAAATAGTTCCCTCTTTTGTTATTGATGGAAAAATAACTTATCCAGATTCAAATAAAAACGGAGCATGGAAGCAATGTGATCCAGTAAAAGAAATTGAAGCAATTAATTTAGTAAATAAAGCCACAGATGGATGGATAAAGGATATTTGTAGACTTACCAGAGCATGGAAAGAGGCTAACCAAGTTGAGATTTCTGGAATTTTAATTGATAATCTAGCTATTGATTTTATGATTAATAATCGTGAAAAAATTTTTTTTACACTGGAGATATATTTTGGTTTTTATTTATTACATCTCGTAAACCAAAGAGATATCAAGTATTGGATATTGTATGGAAGTGGAGATGTGATAGCAAGAAATAAATTTCAATTTGAGGATAAAGCATTAGTGGCTGCAAGTGAGCTGCTAAAACTAATCCAAGCTACCAACTACACAGACAAAAAACACGCATCTGAAAAATTGTTTGGTAATATTGTAAATGAGGTAATGATATGAATAATAATTTTAATAATATTTTAGAGTTATATGGTAGAGTGGTTTATTCTCATAAAACTCACGAAAGAGCAATTGAAAGATTGAATAAGAAGATAAAAACAATCAAGATTATTCAAATCTTCTTATTATCTTTGACTTCTGCTGGGGTTATTAGTTCACTTTCAGATGTTTTCTCTCCTATAATTACTACTCATCCGAATTTTTCAATTTACTTTAATCTTGGTATTATTGGTCTAGCATTAGTGGCTACTGGATTCTCTATTTATGACCTTTGCTCCTCAGACAGAGAGGATTTATATTCTCACAAGGTTAGTGCTAGTCAATTTCTTTTTATGCGAGATAAATATTTAATGTTAATAACAGATTATAAAGATCAAATAATTAATGATCAACAATTATTAGAATGCAGAGACAAATTATTCCTTCAACTGTCTAAGATATATGAGGAGTCTCCGAGTACAACAAGTAAAGATTATATTGAAGCCAGAAAGGCATTAAAGGATAACGAAGAATATACATTTAATGCTGGTGAAGTAGAAAAGTTTTTACCAGTGTATATGAGGAGCAACCAATAAAATATTTTGTTTTATTAATTAATTTATCTTAGTGGGTGTTATATGAAAACAGACTTTAGCAACTTCAAGTTAACTATTGATTGGAAGCCTTCAGCTTATCATGGTCATACAGTTAGGAAAGCTCTGACTTCTACCCTTTGGAAAAAAATAAGAAATGAAGTTTTAAGAATTCATAATAATACTTGTTCAATTTGTGGTTTACAGATTAAAGAAGAGGAACAAACAAGGAAATTACAAGTACATGAAATTGAGGAATATTCTCAAGATGAATTACTAGTATTTCTAAAAGACTTAAAGCTAGTCTGCTACAAATGTCATTCATTTCAACACTTTGGTAGAACTTCATCTGTGGTAAATAGAGAAGAAATGAATGAACTCATTCAACATTTTATGAAAGTTAATAACTGTACACTAGAAGATTATAAGGCATTTGGAAGATATGTAAGTAAAAAGAAATTTGAGGATTTCAATAAAAAAATTATAGAAAAAAGACTAAATGGAAATAAGGATAATTGTAATTATAAGTTGGATAAAACTGTTTTATTTAGAATAGAAGGTGACATACCTTTTAAAGATGAAGCAATAGAACAGTTAACGAGAAAAGGATTATTTAGATATTATGATGATGAGTAATTTCCACATGAAAGAGATATTTTTTAATATGAACATAGTCAAAAACCTATACTATAAGATCGCATCAGCTGCCTTCATTTGGGAAATAGTTAATGTTTCAGGTCATAATCACTATGACCTTATTCCTTTTAAACAAAATTGTTTATATAAGTATAATTATCTTATAATCCCCTGTTCCTTAAAAGACATTCACAGTTATTCCTAACCTGTTTTAACTTATTTATTAACTGGTCTACATTGTGATCATTCTGAGTATTCATTAAACTTATTATCACACATTACAATTTTCCTTAGTGCCTCAGCGCTCTCGGTTTAATATCCTATCGTGATTTTATTAACAATTCTCGATGACTCAGAGTGCTACGCATCTATACAGAAATAGAGAATAACTGGTAAATGTAATTATCCCCCCCTCACTACCTTTTTGTTATTTCGTATAAAAACCCTCTTTTATTATCTTTAAATCCATTCTAATAAGACTAACTCTCGATTCTGATTGTCTTACTTAATTCAATTCCATATTTATAAGGAACTCATTGAACGCCTGTATTGCTCTCTTGTGCTTTCTAATTGGCGTATAAAAAAACAGGGATAAAACCCTGCTTTTAGAATTGTAATATTTTCATTTTTGATAGGATGTTAAAATTCCATCTTCAAAATAAAGATAAACATAATTTGGATAGACCCATTGTTCTGAAGTTCCATTGGCAGTTACTGTTTTATTTATATCTGTTGGTTTACCGATACTTTCAATTACTTCTTCTTGTGTCATACCGATTCCGATTTTACCTTTGGAGTTTTCTTGTTTTGCCTTCTTGTTAAAATAATTAACTTTCCATATAGCCCAATCCCTTAAATTCTTCACTTCTTTAGATAACTGAGGTGGAATAAATGTAATTTTATCAAGGTCTTCTATTACACTCTCAAAACTGACAGGTAAAACACTTTCAGTATCTTTATTATAATTTTGATACACTCTAAATGCACTTGCTAATTTATAAAAGTCCTTTTGAGTTTGGTTTTCAAATCCGATACACTCTCTAGCAACTTCATCATATTTCTTATTAATAATTAGTTCAGTAAGCTCTAATTCTTCAGATGTTAATTCCCTTTGTTTTCCTATTTCTTCTTCTAGTGTTGCTTCCTCATTTGTTTGATTGTTATTTATTTCATTTAAAGTTTCTTGCTGATTGTTGGAACAAGATGCTAGTAATATTAAAATGAAAATAAATAATAAAACTTTCTTAGACAAAATAATCCCTCCTGTACCTAAAGTCACATATAGTTAAATTTTACCACTATATCATGAGAAATTATTCAAAATATAAAAATTATTAACACAAAAAGGTAGTCTCTTAATTGACTACCCTTCAAACTATTTCTATTTATTCAATTTCAATTCATCCAATATCTATTATTTACTTATTCCTAATTCATTTTATTATAAGGGAAAAGAGAATAGAGATGGACTTGATCTTTTTAGAGACTAGCTTCATATTCTTTTACCTTCTTATAAAATGTTGGCTTTTTCATTTCAACTAACTTCATAAATTCAACAGCCTTAATCTCTTTTTCCTTCCATTGCTTATAAAGTTTATCCCATTCTTTGGGTAGTTCTAACACTGGTCTTCCTAAGTGCTTACCTTTTGCTTTTGCTTCTGCTATTCCTTCTGCTTGACGCGATAATAATGTTTCACGTTCTTGCTCTGCAATAGAAGTGTATACTTCAATAATGATGTTGTTTATCATATCAATAACCCATTCTTGACCGTCTGGTATATCCTGCATAGTAGTGGGGAGGTCAATTATTTTAACTCTAATACCTTCTTTCTTGAAATACTCTAAGTAATCCTTAATCTGTACCTTATTGCGACCTAAACGGTCAATTGATTTAATATAAAGTGTATCACCTTCCCGTAGAGCTTTAAGCATGCTCTGAAACCCTTCACGCTCCATATCCTTACCACTTGCTTTGTCGTTATATATGTATTTTTCATTCGTGACATATTGCTTTAATGCAGAATACTGTCTATCCAAATGCTGCTCCTTTGTACTTACTCTCATATATCCAAAATCAATTCCCACCCTTTTTTCCTCCCTGTTCATCTTATAATCTAAGTATACACAAAACGTATATAAAGGTCAATTTGTTTGTAGACGTTTATAAAGGATTATTTTCATATTAAATATACTAATAATAAAGGGGTGTTTCTATAGTCTATTATGGTGTAGGTTTATAGACTCGTACCGCTTCTCGCTCTTATATATATATTAGGAATACAAAGGAGAGATAAAATGAATATCTGCCGTGGTATTTGTAATGAAGCTTTAAAAGATAATGATTTAATCAAAAGAGACTTTATCAATACACTTACTCATTATGATTGCATTACCTTACATCCTGACTTAATAGAGGGTATAGACACCTTTGAAAACATAAAGAAAAAACATTGGTACTATCGTATGGAATTAGTGTATTAACTCGTACTGGTTCTCGTCTTTATATATAGTGCATCGTGAACCATTGCGAAAATAGCTCTAAACCGCATGATTACTGGCTTTTAGGGGCGATATATGGTGTATCGTACTTAAGACACTAATCACGATAGAAGCCTTGAAAACAAAGGATTTAGGTCGATTTATTGGTTATCGTATCGTCAATAACAGTGATATTCATTTACATCACATATAATGAGAATGATTATCAAATATAATACAAAAAAAGAGAAGTTCATAAAGAACCTCTCAAACTAAACCGCTGACAATCTAGGCATTGGAGAACCATTCAGCCCTTCCCAATTATCATTACTTACATGATATTGATTTATTTCCTTATCTGTTATCTCTAAACAATTTAATTGACCACCAAAACAACAAGCACCATCAATCCCGATCTTATCATCAGATAACCAAATTTCATTACTGTTATGAATAGTCCTGCATGTTGTATGTCCAAATACCACTGTCTGAACTACATTCCTAATAGGACTATTTATAAAATCCCATCTAATCCAACTTAAGTTGCTTATGTCAGTTTTCCAGTCTGATATAAAAGGGTTAATACCAGCATGAACGAAAATGTAATCCTTTGTTTCGTGATAGTATGGAAGATTTAAAAGGAATTGAATATGTGAGTTATATTCCTTTTTCATTCGTTTTACTACACTTTGAATTTTACTTTCTTTTTTTAAGTAATCTAATCCTAAGTAGCTGATTAACGTATTGAATCCTCCAACACCTTCAGCAAGATAGCTGGTTGTCATTTCAGGGTCTGCTAAAAAACACAATAACCAATCATCATGATTCCCTCTAAGTGCAATCGCTCCATTTGAAACTAACTCCATAACCTTTTCAATAACTTTCTTACTATCCTTACCCCTGTCGATATAATCCCCTAATAAGATGAGTTGATCTTCACTTGGGCTGTATTTGGCTAAATATAATAATTTTACAAACTCATCATAACATCCGTGAATATCGCTAATTACTAAAGTTCTCTTCATGTCCTAACTCCTTTATTAATTGATATTCACCATTTCCATTATTTTTAATTAAAAACACCGTATCCTGTTTGTTAAATACAATGAGATAATCTATATCTTCGATTGGTATCGGTTCATATGCCACAATCTCATAAGTTTGATAATATGCATTGTTTTTGACGTAATCTTTTATGTATTGCTCGGAATCATCATCTAAGTAATATACAATGCTATTATCGTGAATTTTAATATCCTCTACATACTCAAAATAAAAGTATTTCTTCCGATGGTTTACCTTTGAAGGATTGATACAAATTAAAACTGACCCTTCGTCATTTAGGTTTATACTAGTAGCATCCCATTTAAAAGTGAAATTTGGTAAATCATGAAAGTATATCTTACAATTTTCATCTATAAGTTGACTAAGTACATGTATTTTCCTCTCATAATCTAAAACTTTTTCTTCACTTCCTACTTCACCTTTAAGTTCTTCGATGACATTTGATAATGAAAAAATGTTTTCTCCCATGGACATATTTTCAGGTGTACCATCCGTGATAGTATTAGCACGATACCTTAATCCACCATTCTCTTTAAGTGCATCAGCAACATAATTCTTTCTAGGAATAATCATTCCTGATTCATGGATACCGATAGCACCAGTCATAGTTGTAGCATGGAATAGAAAACCTTGAATATTTAACTCTTGGATAATTTCATTTACCTTATCCGCAAGTAATTGCTGCCTAAAATAATCAGGAAGAACGGAGACTTTTGTCCCCGAACTTAGATTATTATGTTTTGATTCTTCAAGATAATTAATTAGTTGCAACTTGTTCATTTTTAGCACCTTCTAATTGTGGGAAAAGCGTATCTTTCTTAGAATTAATCTCGTTAATTTGTTTCTTCATTTCTTGCCCTTGTGATATCATCGTTTGTGCCATTTGGAGCTTATCAGTAAAATAAGAGTAAAACTTTTCAATTTCAGCTTTATCAAATCCCTTTAAAATTAAAGGATAGTAATCGGAGTTAAGAAGTAAATCATACTCTTTAAATTTGTTCCTGAGATTATTTGAGAACTTTAAGTCTGTAAAGTGTTCAATTAATAATAAAGAAATGAAATCTAATAATTGAAACTTATTCAAATCTACTCCCCTTACAGCCTTCGCTTCCTCGCTCATTTTAGTCATACTGTCAAATACTTTACTGATCTTTTCAAATGAGAAGTATTTATAAATACTTAAAGTATGTCCATCTGGGAAAGTGATCTCTTTCTTTGTATCAAATTTCTTATTATCCATTTCTACATTTTTCAAAGTTAATTTGCTCATATTTATTCTCCTTTATATTTAGTTTATTTTTATAAGTTATAGTGAGGAAACGAATAGACCTATCTTCGGCTCTCTCGATTGAAAATCAATAAGTATATGTATTTCTGATATGTATTAATAAAACTTGCTAGATTTCTTATGGTATGTAATTCTATGCTAAATTCTTAAAATCTATCTGAATTGGCTTTGTTTCTCTTTGCTGATCTAGAAGTTTTTGAAACTTATTAAACTCTCGTATTCGATTATCATAAGTGGACTTACTATAAAGTGACCTTGCCAATTCTTCCAAATCATTTTGAATTTTTATATACCCTAACATGGTTTCAATCTGGTATACCTTCATGTGCTGTTTTAACCAGTGATAGGAAAATGTTTCTTCATCAATTTCCTGTTCGAATTTTTTATGTAATATCTCATTAATTTTATATTTTTGCATTATGTAAACGAAAAAATCCTTTGTTAAATAGTCACTTAGTAATTTACTGGAAGAATACTTATCTCTTTCATATGGAGAAGTAACTATTTCAATTCTAAGCATACCTTCTGCACGTTGCAGGATATCTTCTTTATCTCGATAATATTTGTTTTGCTTAACTTCTGCATGCTTATTATAGAAATGAACCTTGTCATGTGAAGTGGCACTAGCTTTAAATGTTACACCTGTGAGCTTATCGTCATTTTCATAGTGTACAGTCTTATTTTTCTTATAAGGAATGGATTGTTGAGAAGTATGTATTATCCATTCATCAATTAAAAATCCTGTTTTACTTATGTCCAAATTATATGAGACGTCAAAACGATTAGCTGCTATCCAATCATTCCGATCAATGCTTATGTTAAGTAATTCCTTAAAGTCATTATGTAATTTGTTAAAAAATAAATCTATGTCACTTGCATTTTTGACCATATGTACATTATCTCCGAATAAATATCGGGGAACTGATACCTCAATTACTAATGTCTGCGATGGAAAGTAATATCTAATGTAAGGAATTGAATGATTTAAAATTGAAACGGAATATGTTAATTCTCCAGTATCTGCATTAATATTTCTCTTTATGTCTACTATGTATGTACCTTCATTTTTTAACTGTTCAAACTTACCCAATTCAATGTGAATTCTAGTTCTACTCTTTACTTTATCGAACACTGTATCAACCTTTCATTTAGTTTTTTTATCTACAAAGCCATTAACTTAACAATAATTAATTACACTAACCCAAAATTTTAAGAACATTTAAGACGTAATACAAGAAGTTATTTAATCAATCTTATATATTGTACGGGTAGGTATTGATTTTAAGAATAAACTAAAAAAGTTTGATCCTTCCCACCTACTAATTTCTTTTAATTGTTCTACTATTTTTAGTATCTGAGGAAATTTTTCTAATAACTTTTCATCGCTCTGATCCATTCGATTTATCTTCATTTGTAAAACTTTTATTTGATTCTCCGTTTTATAAATTTCTATTCTGCTATTTTTAGTATTTATTTTTTCTCCAGTATCAATCATTTTTTGTATCATGTTATTTGTAAGGTTATATTCATTCTGCAAATATTCAGCAGCTTTAACTACGGAAGGAAATTGTTTCTTTAACGGTAATGCTAATTTTAAATTTTTTCTCTTTTTACTTTTGCTAGTTGATTTTATAAAGATGTTTTCAATTGATACTATTGTTTCTTTAGAATTATCTAATTCCTTATGCTCTTTCGATGTCAATATATCAATTGCATCCCACTCGTAATGCTGTTGTAATCTGTGTATAGTAGGAGCAAAATCACCATTAAGTTCATGTTCTAGATATGTTTTAATCAAACTCAAATACTTTTCATAAAGTTCAGGTCTGTATTTCAAAAGGTTAGTCATGCCATCTCTAAATTCTCCTAGCTTGTATTTAACATTTTTATATTCTTCTCGCCTTTTTGGTCGATTATGGGCATTATTAAGCATGTAATAAAGTTTGTATCGGGCAACTTCAAATATTAATTCATTTGTGATTTCATATTTTTTTTCTGTTTTTAATGCGTAATATTCCTTTTTTGGCATATGTACTGTCATTTTGATTCCCCTCCACTTGTGCTAATGTTCCTTATCTTTTTCTATAATTTATATAAATACCAATGTTCTTAACATCCTCTTCACCTCCTTTCAATTAAATTGACAGAGCTGACTGTGTGACGAATTCAATAAATCCATTCCGATATTGATTATTATTAACAAAATACGGGGAACACATATAAGATCAAATATTACTTGCTGTATCTATTTGTATTCTTCGATTGTTTCTTGGATAACTAGACTAAAATCAGACAATTCTTCATTTATCTGCAGACGATTTAAATATGAAAGGTACTGCTCCTCTAGGTTCTCTTGTAAAATAAATAAACTTAAAATCATGACTCTTTGTAAATTTATAATGTCATTAGCATAACTACTTTGTTGCATATGGCAGTACCTCCAGAAAATATTTAGATTATGTAATGCTATAAGTATGTAAATCTACGAAATTCTTAATATATGTATTTATTTCCGATCATTTCCTTGTAGCCAGTTCAATAGTACTTTTCTAGAAATCTTCCATCTACGACCAATCTTAACTGCATATAGTTCACCTGAAGCTACTAGGTTGTATGCTGAATTTCGACTAATACCAAGGTATTTCTGAATATCTTCAACATCCAACACTTCTTTATTTAGAATATCAGTTGTCACTAAATCCCCTCCTTTCACTTGGTGTAAATTGATTGTAGCATGTAATATGTAGCATGTAAATAGATAAAGCGAAATATTGTTAATTAATTTACGATGTTGTCATGTAAATTGTAGCGTGATAGAATTTACACATAGGTATAGTAGAAAGTAGTGGAGGTAAAGTATGAATGAGCCCAATTTAGCAAGAGATATTAAAGCATTAAGAACAAAGAGAGGAATTGGATCAAGGGAATTATCTAGATTAATTGAAAAAGCACCAACTTATATATCCCAACTTGAAAGAGGACTAATTAAAAATCCTGATCCTAAAACATTGGTTGAAATATTTAAGCATTTAGGTCACAGAAGGGAGTATATAGACGATTTTTTATTTAGTACCTATAACATTTCGACCCCAGATCAAATTGAAGCGGAAGAAGCTTGGACTAGACAACAAATTGAAAATGCACAAGACCCTGATTACCAAGAACACTTACTTGAGATGCAAATTGAGCAGTATGAGCGAGAAATGGAATGGCTTGAATCAATAGAGCATGGTTTACACAAAAAGAATGAAGAGATTAATAAAGAATTAACTTTTTTTATTGATAAGAATTTGGACACTTTTACAGGTGTGATTAACAATTTACACACAATGGTAATGACATTGAGTAAGAGTAGAGAGGATTATGTTTTTTTTACCAATCTCTTTAAACGTGACCTTACTGAATTTAGTGAAGATAGCAAGGAAAGAATTATAGAATTAATTAAAGAAGAATATGATAAATCGCTCATAGAAAAGGGATGGATTGGTGAAAGACCGCCATTTTAAGGGGGGGGGAGAAGAGGATGGCTGGTTCAGTTCATAAAGATCCAGATTCTAAAAAATGGTACTATATGCTAACTATTTATGATGAAAATGGTAAAAGAAAACAGAAAAAGAAACGAGGCTTTAAAACTAAAGGTGAAGCAAAGGCTGCTCTTATTGAAGCAGAAAATGAAGTTAATAAAGGGACGTATATTGAACCGTCTAAAGAATCCTTCGTAAAATTTATTAATGATTGGTACGAAATTAAAAAGAAGAGTATTCCTAGAAGTGCAAAAACAACACGTATCTATATAGACAAGTATATAATTCCTTTCTTTGATAATAAAGTAACGTTAGGTAATCTAAAATTAAAGCACGTAGAAAATTTCATCGAAAAAATGCATACTCATCCCATTAAAGACAAACAAGATCAGGTTAAGCAAATTGGATACGCACCTTCCACTATTAAGCGTGCAATGGATATCGTAAAGGCTTCTTTGGAATATGCTGTTATGAGTGGATTAATTCCTAAAAATGTTGCCAAAGGTGCTACTTTACCTAAAAAGAAAGATTCGAAGGAAGAGCTTAAAGTCTGGACTAAAGAAGAGATGGAGATTTTCTTAAAACATGCTGAAGATGACAGATTGTATATTCTATACTACTTGGCATTAATGACAGGGTGCAGACAAGGAGAATTGCTCGGTTTACGTTGGAAAGATATAGACTTTGAAAAAAATGAAATAACAATTGCACAAGTTCTTTCTCATGATGCAAAAGAATTTTATGAAGGTGCTAAAACCGAAGCTGGTAATAGAAAAATTATTATTAATAATAAAACGATTGAGAAACTAAAAGAACATAAGATGTTAATTGAATCAGAAAAAGAAAAACATGGTGATGGATATGTGGATAACGATTTGGTAGTTTGTACAACTATCGGCACTCCTTACAATCCCTCTAATATATTAAATAGATCATTCAAGCCATTAATTAAAGCTTCGGGTGTTCCTAGTATTTCTTTTCACGGGCTCCGTCATAGTCACGCAACAATGCTTTTAGAAATGGGCGAAAATATCAAATTAATTTCAGATAGGTTAGGGCATTCAGACATTAAAGTTACGCTTTCAATTTATAGCCATTTATTACCATCAATGCAAAAACAAGTAACATCTAAACTAGATGGTCTTAACTTCTAGGTAGTCGCATATAATTATAAATTGGGAACAAAATCGGTAACAAATTATTTATAATTAGATAAAACCCACTAGGATTAAACAACAGAAAACATTGATTTAAAGGGATTTATTAAACTTAAAAGTGATTAAATAATACTAAAGAACTTCGCTGGCAGCGTAGAGGTCAGGGGTTCGAGCCCCCTATGCTCCATAACTAAACCCTTAGAGCCACATAGGTTCTAAGGGTTTTTTATTTTATCTAAACATAAAAATTTTGTATTTGTTGACGAATTGTTGACGAAATATAATTTTTGCTATTTTTACACCGCATTTTCAACTTGCTTTAATACATTTAATATTAATGGAGAAACTTGAATAAGCACATAACCAAGTCCTGCATTTTGAATCATGGTCATTTAAAAATCTATGTTTTATTCAACAATCGCGCCCGATTGTTGAAGATCGTTATTGAACTAAAGCTCACGTTAGTTATACATAAAGACTTACACATTAATTGCGTATTATATAAATGATGTGACAATAAGTCATTATTTCTTACCTTTTCGTTCTAAAAGTATAGGTGCTATATTTAGTAAGATAGAAACAATTGTCAAAAACCATAATGCTCTTTCCATACCAGGTACTACATCCTCTAAAGCTGCCCAATCTTTCACTTCTACCCACACCGATACAAGACTGTATTCTGCACAAAGTGTTAATGCTGTAAATGATAATCCTATCGCCATAGCAAGCTTATAATCCTTTCCTACTTTATACATATAAAGATTTATAAAAGTTGCTACTATTGCAATAACCCCAAATATCATAAATAACATTACTAACCTCCATATATTTTTATTTTTGTCGTGTAATAATATAAATGTGCATCATCTCAATTTTTTTTGCATTACATTTTTATTAGACATTAATACGTCTAATCTTATTTTACAGTAAATGCTCTTCCTTTTGTGAGTTCTTATTGAACAAACCTGGCCCTATTGTGGAATAGAATGATTCATATTTATTAACTTTTTAAACGACTCTATTGTTAATTTTACAACTTAATAATCTTTACACCTCCTATAGGCAGATTGGGTTTTTCACACCTTCACATATCTTCTGAAGCTTTTTCTTCCGATAAGGTGTGTTTGTCACCCGAATAAGTGCAAACTGTGGATTATATGTGGATAACTTTTTATATCTTTTGATATTTTGAAAATTTTTGCCTTGGATTGTTTGTAATCAATTTTCAATAACGTTATGGAGGTTATTGGAGATGAATGTTGCATCTGCTATGAATCGAAAGGTCACTAAATGATACAGTGGAAAATTCACGGCGAAATTTGGTGGAATAAATTAAGCTCTTCTCAAATGAGAGGAGCTTCACTTTATAATACAGAAACTTTCATTATGTCCATAAACGGAACTTTAGTAACCTTTGAATCCTTATCGATATGAATTAATCTTGTACGACTATCCATTTTTATAATATTCCCCTGAACGGTCCCTTTTTTCCAAACATCTAAAATTACTTCTGATTTTTCATCATTTGCCTCTACAAGTGTATTTCCAATCTCCTCTAACTCGAATTCATCCCTTGTTGGTCGTTTTCTCTTAATTTTAGCCACTGTTATGCACCTCTCCTTAGGTTTCCTACTGGCCCGACTGATAAGATGTTAGTTATTTTAAAGGTCCTCTGCTGTTTTCGGATATAGCAATAGGCTTTTAATGACTCCTCATTTACTGATAACACCTTAATTCTACGCTGGCTAATATTTCCCTTACAGTCCTGGTATATCATTTCTAATAATGCGCCACTTGCTGCCGCCTTTAATAATAAACTTTTCATCAATCTGACCTCCTTTACTTTTATTTTATACGAACATTCATTCGATTTCAAGTTGAATAAAGAACTAATGTTCGCATATAATATATGAAAAGGAGATGGAATTAATGATAAAAGACCGTGGAACTATAAAGTGGACTGCAATGATGCTGCCAGAGCATGTGCAGAGCTTGAAAGATGCACTGGTAGATGAACATAGAATCGAACAACCTGAATTAGACGAACAAGCAATAGATGAATTTGAACTGATTATTTGTGAAGCAATGGAATCCAATGAATCATTGAACATTGAAGTTTTTGAAAATGGTTTCACAAATATAATTACTGGAAATGTCCACTATATAAACAGCATGAAAAGCCAAATTATTGTTCAAGATGCTAAAGGTTATTTTCATCACATTCCTTTTAAAAATTTAGTTAACATACAACCAGAGTGAGGTAATACATCATGATTGACTACTCTCAATTTCCCGAGCGACAAATCTTATGTATCGATATGAAAAGTTTTTATGCAAGTGTAGCAGCTGTTGATTTAGGATTGGATCCCCTCACATGCTACCTTGCTGTAGTTCTGTTGAGCTCGAATAATGGCTGCAAACTGTATTTCAATTTGATCATAAATAAGATCAGCTGGGGAACGCTCCTGCATACTTTTAATGATTTCTAAGGTTTCAGCTGGTAGAAACTTTGAGAAGAAGCCGTGAGTAACAGCGTTTTGATTCTTTTTAGGTGCCCCACCTGTATTTCCTTTTGCATTGATATTCCCTTTTGGCGCTCCCCTCTTTTTTGTGTGAACACTTTTTTCTTTGGGTACACCCCTATCCCGATTCCAACTATATCGTTTTTTCCATGACTTTACAGTATTGATGGACACCTCATATTTTTCAGCAATGTCCTTGTATTTCATGCCTTTAATATAATCTTTCTCAGCTAGAATATACTTTTCAGCCACACTACATCACCTGCCACCCCCGGATATTTGAGTTGTTTTGGGCAAAAGAAAAAGCACCCAATTATTTGGATGCTTTCGTTTTGTACATGTATAAAAATTCCTTTAACAAATCATCGTCATGCTTATTCCATTCAAGCCATTCAGCAAGATCTATCGGAAGTTCTGCAGTAATTTCAACTTCTCTTGAAGGCATTTCAACTGCCCTCACTTCTTCAATTGTTACTTCTTTTTTTAAACGTGGAAATTCATCTATTGGTGTGTCCCAATTAACAATCTTAAAATCCTTAAATTCATCAGGGTTTATACTTGGTCCACTTAAAAATATTTCTGGTAACTCCGCATTTCCAACCTCTGTGATATGATCAATTGTCATTAAAAAAGATAAATCTTTAAAATCAGTAGACTCAATAAATACTTCAATCTCTTTTTCGTTTTCATATTTTAGGGCTACCACTTCTGTTATTATTAATTCTACTTGAAATGTATAATCCCCTTCGCTTTCATGAATAAAAGGTAAAGCCTCGAAGATTGATTGTTAAATTTTACTGACTTAATATTCATAACCACTCCTCCTATCCACTCATTTCGACATAAGGAGCTATGTTCCCGCAACTATTTTCCTATTAACATAAAAAGCACCCATAAAAATGAGTGCTTCAATAATTAATGCCCACCTGTACCTGGGTCCATTGATGTTTTATAACCTCCGCCACCTGGATCTTTCATTAATGTTCCTCCTTAATCTGAAAATATTAAAGTCGCAAATAACTAACCCCAAATAGATTTTTTTACTGTCTCACTTACTACAGCAACCAAAATATCTTTAAAGCCGGTTGCTATTTCTGGTCCAGTCTTGGATAGAATACGTTTAAATTTTGTTGCTGCAACTACGGTTCTTGGTCCATCCTTAACAAGTTCGTCTAATGATTTTTTTAAATCGTCTTTTTCTTGTTCGGTTAGCTCATCTAATAAATCAGCTAATTCCATAGCAGCTGCCATTTTTTCTTCTGTCCAAGGATACGGTTTTCCACACTCGTGGCAAAAACTTGGTGGTTCTACCATACTCATTCTGATTACATTCTCAAAATATTGATACCCGCGTATATCAGTATGACAGTTTTGACAAGATATAATTGTTTTTTCACCGCATTTATCGCAATATTTCTGGTTAGTTTCAGGATACTTTACATAGGTATCATTTATTACATGTCCATTTAAACATATTTGCGCAATATCAAAGCTTGACATATTATTTACCACTCCTTCTAAAGGTACATATTTCGACAAAAGGAGATATTTTCCTTCACAATTTTAATTTAAGCTTTTTCTTTATGGGTATGCTGTAACAGTCATCACACACCCCGTCATTATCTAAGTACTCACGCTCATCTGTAATCTCTATGCTGCAATTCGAGCAAATCAATTTTTCAATAACCTGCTCCATTGCCTCATCTCCTTTTTACATACATATTTCGGGAGATTTGAGCAAATTCCTGCAACAAATTTACTTATTTCTAATTGCACCACGTACCCTTTTATAAGTGGGTCGATTAGTACCCATCAACTCAGCAAGGTCACGACTAGATAATCGTTCATTTGATTTATTTTTAGAGGATTTATCTTTATTCTTGAAGTTATTCACTTGATGTAAGTCTGCAGAAGAAAGATGATCAGCAATTTTCATGTGCATCACCTATTTTCGAGAAATAAAAAAACTCCACCG
The DNA here is from genome assembly GCF_006704205.1 of Cytobacillus solani. Classification (NCBI taxonomy): domain Bacteria; kingdom Bacillati; phylum Bacillota; class Bacilli; order Caryophanales; family Bacillaceae; genus Cytobacillus; species Cytobacillus solani. Next base: position 2,876,643 of record NZ_CP041305.1, on the reverse strand, counting down.
CAAGAGTGGAGCTCAAGAAGGGAGAATAGTTTAACAGACAGCGAGAAATTTTCCGCGCCGATCCTGCCTCCCATTTTACACTGCGCATTTTTCGCCATGCAAAAGTTTGGAAAAAGTCGTATTTGTGCCGATTTGCGCCTTTATGTCGGAACGAAGCTTGTCATACTGAATCACGTGAGATTTCAAGGTGAATGGCTATCTCTTGCCTTGTCATTCCACTAAGCATGCAATCATACACTAATTTAAGGATTTCTCTGTCTAAGTAATCACCAGCACTTTCAATTGCATAAACTCTTCTTTGATATTCTTCTAATCTTGCAACTTGCTTTTGTTCTCTAATATCCATATCTCTTAATTCAACCTGACTTTTACCAGATGAACCTTTTGGTAATGTAGCTTCAATTCCATATTGTGCTACTCCCCAAGCGCGCATTGGTACCGATTGGCCATATATAATTCTCTGGAGGCGTTCAATCTCTCTTTTCATCATGCGATAATCACGAATTAATTCTGATACGTTTATAAGCCTGGCAGCTTCTTTCAAATGGACCCCTCCCATGGTATAATTTGAGTGGGTTGGTCAGGAGGAGTCCTGGCTTTTTTATTTTGATTAAAGGCGGGATCATCATAGAAAAAGAATTTGATTCATCTATCATTTATGATATGAATGAATATCCAGATAAAAATAGTGGTCGTTGTGACAATTGTGATAAAGGACACTTCAAAAGTTCCGTTAGTGAAGGTAAATTAATTAGAGAGTGCCGTAATTGTGGGATGAAGAAGAGTATTTAACTTTTCTCCTCACTTTTTTAATCATTATCTTTTTTCATTTTTTGTAGCAGGCTATAAATCTTTACATATGCATGAATTTCTCCATAGTTATTAATATAGACATAATCTTCAAGACATTTATCTGAATTACCTTTAAAACTCCTTTTTATCTCTCTAACTTCTTCATGTAATTCCTCTGTTTTTTCAAAAATATAATCTTCTAGCTCCGTAATGATATCTTTTTCACTTTTCATTTTTTATCACCCGATATTAGATTAATCGGAAAATATAGTAACTGCAAATTAACACTTTCTATCTTGTGTTTCACTAAATCCCCGTTAAATATTTATAATAATTTATTTCATCACCGTTTTATCAGCCACTACAACTTGTAGATTATCTTCACAGCTTTGCAGTTAATATAATTTAAACTTGTCTCAAAACTTACGCAGGAGGAAAAACAGTTGCAGTGAGCCCGAGGTTAATAGCATTTATAGCTGATACACCAACACGATCAAAATTATCAGTAACTGAAACTCGATAGGTATAGTTACCTGCAGCACCAGGCACATCGACGTAAGTAAAGTTAGGGTGCCACTGATAAAATCTGGCTAGAGTAGCTCCTGGTGTTCTTACGTAGTTTCCTTGCTGAAAGGTAACTGTTAATGTGTCAGATGGGTCTCTAATCAAATTATAAGTCAAACCATATTCTATGCTTGTAGCGGCTGGAATAGCTGTAACATTAGTGGTCACTGTAGCATCTAATTTAACCCTTTGATTAGCTTCAGTCGTAGTTACTTGTACATCCATAATAAAAAAATCATCAACGTCAGGGGGTATTTCAACAGAACCCCCTTGTTCACCAGTAACAAAAAGAGTCGATCCTGGTCCAGCAGGACCTTGAATACCTTGAATACCTTGTATTCCCTGTGGTCCCGGTATTCCCGGTATTCCCTGTGGTCCCGGTATTCCCTGTGGTCCTGGTGGACCAGGAGGACCAATTAATCTTGGCAGCTTTGGCGGTTTTGAACCCGGACTAAGTGGACAGCACCCCTGAAAAGGTTGGTTATTGTGAGCCATATCAATCACCTCATAAACATTTCATCTTATAAAATATGTTTGTGAGTATAATAAGGATTGGACGACTATTACATTTATACAGAACCTACCGTTTGTTTCTTAATATTTCGGTGTAACCAAAACCACTGGGTTACCTTTAAAATGCTCTTTAACAAATCCGTCTAACGCCTCCAACTGGTCTGATTTTAAATAGTCTCCTACTTCATTTTTAGACTTCCACTACCTTTATAATGATCTTCGAGGAACCTTCCCCGTAAGGAAGGAGGTAGTTTAAATATGAAGATTACTGAATATATCAAAGAATTTTCAGATATAGTTGTTCTTAACATGTATAGAAGCGTTCTTAGATATCGGGAATCTAGTAAAAATACTAATCAACACGAAACTGAAACTCTATTAATGACACTTGAATCAGAAGTAAAAAAGCGTAAACTGATTTAGTATTAACATAGGTGTAATTACGCTCTAGATTCACATAAAGGGGAAGGTTCTTCGTAATCATCTTCCCTACCTTGTGTTTATTTACTGGTATATGATTTCAAAAACGCCAGTTGACACTTCGAATTGTGAATCGCAATACTCATACTTTTCTTCTTGTTCTGAACCATTTTCCCATACTCCATAGGTCTTCACTAATTCAACCAATGCGTCTACTCTTTCAGGAGAAAACTCACCTAATGCTTTTCCTTCTTCTTCATCAATATGTCGAATTACAACTTTTAACATCCTCTTTCCTCCTTATCAACTGATCTATCTTTTATTTACTTATAGTAATAAATAACCGTTTTTTCAGAATATACATAATTAACTATATCTAACTTCCTTTTCCTGTTAATATAATTACAGATTTATACAAAGGGGGTGAAATCATGAAAAAATGGTTTGTGAGACTTGGGTTAGTTTCCATACTTACGGTATCAATTGTTTCTCCTGCTTCAGCTGCCGGTGAAGTAAATCCTTTAGAGTGTAGGGATCATAATTGTTGGATTCAATACTAATGTTTTAAGGATTTAGAATTAAGTTATGAATAAGGCGGGAATCTAACCAATATTTCATTCAACTCTGCCTTGTTCAATTTAAATTAATTGGTCTATCATCCAGTTTCGTTAAGCCATTGCCTTAACATGTAAATCAGTAATCCATTTCATTAGACCTTCAAAGCTTGGTTGTACCCCGTTGTTTTGGCAATCTATCATATAAATTTTAAGATTTTCACCTACGTCAGTAAGCCAATCTTGCCCAAATCCTTCTGCATATGCTTTTTGTTCATATCCTTCCAATAGTTCACTCATTTTTTTCGCATCCAATACGATTTCCTCCTTATAACTCTTTTTCAGTCAACTACTAGTAGGATAAGCGCCCAGCGCCTTGTCATATTACTATGATAGGTTTCCAAACGCTCTCCTCCGAACCGTACGTACACCTCTCAATGTATACGGCTCTCCACTTGTCAATCAATTTGAAGTGTTTAATACTTATTAAAGATTTTTATAATGCCTCACGCATTAACCTTTGTTGTATTAAACTAGACAAGCTGTTTCCCTTTGCCATGTAATAGGCTTTCCCTATCTCGGACTACTACGGAAACTCCGTTACCCTATTGGATATTCAGATACAACTATCATAGCCTCAAAAGGCTTTCCAACTTAGGTAATCCCCATTTAGACAGATAAAAACATAGCTTTTGTAATGTCGGAAGCGACTTTCGTCTGTTTCTGCTTATGGCAGTTGAGTGGATAAAATTCACTTGGCTCCATACCGAGTTTCATTATTTCGCCTTTACCCATATAGCGTTTCAGTATCCTTTCGCTACACGCAAGCATCATCGCTCTTAGACTATCGTTCAAGCAGTTTAGCTTTCTTCCTTGTTTACAATTTTCATCTAGCCATTCAGTCGTGACTTAGACACTAGTCAACTTACGGCTTTCCACACCATGCTACACTCCCCGTCCAGTTTCCTTTTCGGATAAGGTGGGTGATGATAGGTTTTAAACTGTGAATTTTAACCTACACTGTTGCCAAACAGTGAATTTTTAGCTGCCCTTATGGGCGCACAACTCGCTGCTTAACATGTTTTCAAAATCGCCTACACATTTATTCCTTTTTGCGCATATTATTATGGTGTGTCATTAAAATTCACACCTTTCCGATAGCACCCAATTGAGGGTGTTATTGTAGTTATAAATAATTTCATAAACTTTTTACGAATACCTTTGCTTAAGTTGTTTCAATATTATTTTTCTAACTGTATTTCTTTTTTAGATTTTGGGTATTTTAAATTAATGAGCTATCTATCAATCCCCTATAACTAGCTCAACAAGGCAAGTCAGCAATTACCCAAATCCTTTAACAACAAAGCTTGCCTTGTACAAAAATTTTCTGCCAGCTTGTCCTTAATCACTTCTTGGAAAACTACATATAATAATCTGAACAGAATATCCTTTGCCAATCAGTTTGCTTCCGAGCCGTAAATGGCTCTTTTTTTTAATTTACATTTTTACTCTTTAGTTTCATATAAGGGATTTATTATATGCAGTGTAATCATTAAACCGAAAAGAACGTTTCAGACTGTTGAGGAAAAATGATAGATCCTAGAGCTCTTTATTTAAAAAAGTATTAATATATAATCACTTATCTAGAAAATCAGAACGATATCGTTTTTTCTACGACTCCCCTCTAATTTTTCAAAACTAAATGTTTGTTAGCAATTACACCCAAAACATGTATATGCTCTGAACAATAATAATGATAAGTAATAATAGTCCCACACCAACATGCTCAGCATCAGGGATAATATGATTTTTTATAGGTGGTAAGAACTTGTATGTTCTAGAGAAATATTTTTGGTAGTCTGACCGAACGGAATTTGGAAATCCGAATAAATACGGTATCCACCATGTAAATACATGCATGAGCATAGTAATTAAAACAAGGACATAGCCAATCCATAGACTAATACTGTGGTTGAAGTAAAAACAAAATGTAATAAGTAGAACTGGTGGATAATTTCCTAATACCTCAAATTTTCGAAGTCTCTTATCCCTTGATTGAACATCATTGAACGGAAAAAGTGGAACAAAATCTATAATAATTTGATACAGCAGAAAGCACAAAGGGAAAAGATACGTTAACATATGTAAATACAATTTATTCGCCTCCAAAATAAAAAGTATAGTGTCTTTATCCAAAATTCTCCAAAAATATCTTAACACAAGAACCTTACTCCTGATTTACCTATTACAATAATTGTTAATGAAAAGTTAAGGTAGTAGTCAGAATCTTGTTAAGTTATATTGATACACTCATATAGATAAATATTCTGAGCTAGTTTAGAAAACAAAAAGACAGTTCAAATTTTAATATCATAATGGAAGAGGTGCTAAAACAGTTATGCGTTTCATGGAGATACTTGTGATAGCAATGAACTTTAGTATTCTAATCCTCAATATAAATCTTTCATTTTATTGAATTTTATGAATACTCTCTAACTTACAGCAATTTCAAAAAATTGTTGATCTATATCTAGTCTAGAACTTTCATAAGAATAGTCTAATAAATCCTCATTCCCTTCTTCAGTAAATATGCCAAACTCTTCTACCAACTTTACTAAGCTTTTAATTTCACTTGGTGGAAACTCTCCAATTTCGACTCCCTCTTCCCAAGCAACATGCCGAATAACAACTTTGATCATTTTAATTCCCTCCAATTTATAAGAAACATAATACAAAATCTATAAACTAAACCCATCAACAGCTTCATCCATAATGTCCTGGTTAATCCCGATATACCTCATTGTCACCGCAGGACTACTATGGTTAAATATCTGCTGTAAGACCGCGACGTCCTTGTACTTTTGGTAAAAGTGATATCCAAATGTCTTTCTAAGGGTGTGAGTACCTATCTCACTCAATCCGACCTCTTGAGCTGCGGCGTTGAGTATCTTCCATGCCTGAACCCTGTGTATGCGATCTTGACCCCTTCTTGACTGGAAAAGATATGTTGCCGTATTCTTGTTAATCGTAAACTTGCTGATATGCTGCTGGAGCTCGTTATTGATCTTAAACCGTTTTAACTTCCCTGTTTTCTGCTCAGTAATGATGATATGGCTTTTACCCCTTACATCTCCTACTCTTAATGCGAGAAGGTCACTAATGCGTAGTCCAGTGTTAATGCCTAATACAAACAAGAAATAGTTGCGATAATGTTGTTTCATCAGAACATCTTTCATAGCCGCAATCATTGCAATGTCACGTATTGGCTGAACGGTTTTCAACGTTCTCACTCCTTATTTAATTTTGTGAATCTCACTCTTTTTCGCAAATAAGACTTTTCTTAACACAGACATTACATATGGTTTTATCCGAACTGGAACACCTTCACATTCCCATTTATTAATAGTCTGTATGGCAATACCCATAAAAATAGCAACCTTATATTTTGGAAAATTAGTGGTCTTACAAACTGAATTAATCAACTCTTTAAAGTGTTGGGCATTCATCGGATTGTTCTTTACACCTCCACAAATTGACCATTTTTATATTTCAAGAGAGTAATTGAATCCATGTACTTTAGTTCAAAAAGCTTTTGCTTGATTGCAAATTCCTTTGTGATTGCACCTTTTATATCAATTATTTGAGTACTACCGTCCAAATTAGTAATCTCAAAGTCTGCAATATACTCAATCTTCCGATAAGTCTTTCCGTTCTTTTTGAAACTATCTTGAAGTAGGTACCTTGGCTGTAACTTGAAATCCTTAATTTGCTTAGTATGTTTTAAGTATTTTAGTTGGTTGTAGTAGATGGACTCTGCTTGTGAATCAAATGTGATCCCATCTACCACTGTTTTTTTATTTCCGTACTTAGGTGTTGATTGTTTCTTTTTGCGATATTGCTTATGCGACATCCTTTGCATAAATTTCATCCTTTACTGACTGCTTATCAAGTAGTTCATCAATTGTTATTTGACCCTCTGGAGGACTATTTTCCAACTTTTTCACTTTAATTTCGCATACTGGACCGATTCCCTTAGATAGACTTTTTTTGCTCTTTAACGGGCGATTACATACCGGACAGTTCATAGCTGCACTTCCCTATCTTTGCCCCAGATCATTAAGCATCCAAGGCCATATCCGTGCTTTTTAAATTCACTTGCCTGCACCCATCCACGTTCTTCGTGCGCTTCCACTACTGTTTTTAATTTCCACTCAGTCAATGCATAAGCAATTTTCTTTAACTGGCGTGGCTGCTGAGGTCAGGGGTTCGAGCCCCCTATGCTCCATACAGGCTATTATATCAACGTTTTGTAGCTTATTAAGAAGTATTTTGTGTAGTAGCCTTAATAGCTAACTAATTAAAACTTTGCTAACCACTACTCTATATTCTAATGAGGAGTGGTTTTTTATGTTAGTAAGATTTTTAATTGAGGAGTTTATTGCTGAGAAAAGGTATGAAAATGTTCACTGAACAAAGCATTAAAAGTTAAAAGGAGAAGTTTTAAGTGGTTTTAATATGAACACTTCTTATTTAAAAGTCTTTTACTCTACAGAAACAGATTACTTGATAGCAAAATCTAAACTTATTAATGAGGGCAAACGTAGATGTAGGTTTGAAATAAAGTCGTACCGTTTATTAAAAAGATGTACTGTTTTAAACAAAGTTATACCGTTTATAAATAAGTTGTACCATTTCACCCCTTTGGATTGTATAATATTCTATGTATTTTTAATTAGAAGGAAGTGAATTCATGAGTGATTTAGAAAAAATTAAACTCGTGAAGCCGCCATTTCCCAAGCTACGATGTTTTTCTTTCAAACCTATAAATATCTAGGAGAGGATTATTTTGAAGAAAAACATCGGAAACAAAACACCTAGCTTATTATTACTGATTGTATTAGTAGGCTTCCCACAAATTAGTGAAACTATTTTTAGCCCATCATTACCTTCTATCGCAGAAGCGTTTGAGACTTCTATGAGTGATGCACAGCTTACGATGAGTGTGTACTTTATCGCTTTTGCCTTCGGGGTATTTTTCTTTGGGCGTTTATCCGATAAAATCGGTCGTCGCAAGGCAATGCTTTATGGGCTGTTTTTATATTTAGTTGGTAACGTACTTTGTTTAGTAGCAAATGAAATGGTGGTTTTATTAGTTGCGCGCTTTATTCAAGCGTTTGGTGCAAGTGTTGGCTCTGTCGTGACACAAACAATTTTACGCGAAAGCTTTTCTGGCGTTGAGCGCCATAAATTGTTCGCTCAAATTTCAGCTGCCCTTGCCTTCACACCTGCCATTGGCCCGTTAATCGGTGGCTTTACCGATTATTATTTTGGTTTTAAAGTCGTATTTTTGGTGTTAGTCGCTATGAGCGCAATTGTATTTTACTATGCGTTTTTACGCTTACCTGAAACAGCGCTTGCTACAATCGAAATGAAGCCTCTACGACCAATAGTAAAGCGCATGATTACAAATGCGCGTCTATGGCGCTACGGCGTATTAATTGGCGGTATTAACGGTGTATTATTTAGCTATTATACCGAAGCACCGTTTATTTTTACGCAATACTTTACACTAACAAGTGCGATGTATGGTTTTTTAGGCATTATCGTTGCGCTAGCTTCTATCGCAGGTGCAATGCTATCTAAACGACTCGTTAGCCACACAAAACCTGAAAAGATTATCGTACGCGGGTTAGCCATTATGCTTATCGGTACATTGCTCGCTACTTCGGTACATTTTTTACCGATTTCATTACAAATGCTAACCATGATTGTTAGTGTGTTCATTATTTTATTTGGTACAGGTACCGCTTTACCAAACTGTTTAAGCTTAGCGCTCATTGACTTTCAAGACGTCATTGGTTCTGCAGGTGCGATATTTAGCTTAGGTTATTATTTACTCGTTAGCGCTATAATCTATGGAATGAGCGTTTTCCATAACGGAACAGTCCTTGCGATGCCACTATATTTTTTAGCACTAGGGATTGTTATGCTTTTAATAAGCTTACCCTTACTTTATAAAAAAGATGCGGTGTTTTGAATAATGTAGCTATGCTTTAAAAAGTTGCACCGCTTTAAAAAAGATAAATGCTTAACCCTCACGCTACGTAATAGGGGTCACTATATCATTTATAAGCCCAGTCGAAAATAAACTTTAGGCACCTCGAAAGAGATTGAACTTTTTTATAAAAACTAAACTTAAATCTACTTGGTAAGAATCCATTTTGATCAATCTTTTTTCAAAATGGATTCTTTTTATTTATCGTAAAATCTGGGTTTTCATGGTATTTTTGTTCAATCTTTATTTTAAAGGTACACTAGATAGTACAAATTACTTTCTGTAGCAAAAGAGAAACATAAATACCTATTTTTCTTAAAAGGTGTTAATAAACAATCTGGCCAAATTCATAAAGAAATAGCATAATTCCTGCTGCAGATTCACGTCCGATCGTAATATAAGTTTAACCAGTTTTTACTGGTTGAATTTTTTTTATTTAGTTTTATTATAGCGGTAGTCGGAGTAGAACGTAGCGCCCGTGGGACTTGATCCCGTCCGCAAAACTGTTCACTCCCTACTTGTATAAGCATGTTTCAGGCTGGTTGGGACAATGATCCCGTTTAACAAGCGAACCTATGACAGTACAAGCAGCCCTAGGGACAACCGACTAATCTTAATTTCCAAGGAGGAGATGATGATGAATCCAGTAGTGGGGCTGGATGTTTCTAAGGGGGAAAGTCAGGTACAAGCATTCTTGGATAAGGGTCAGCCTTTTCGTAAAAGTTTTAGTATAAAACATACAGTGGAGGGCTTTGAGAATTTATTAGGATTCTTAAAAGAGATTGAAAGAGTAGCTGATGGTAAGCAACCTTCGGTTATATTAGAATCAACAGGACATTACCACTCTCCTGTTATTCAATTTTTGGAGGAACAGCAATATGTTTATATTATTGTGAATCCCCTTATCTCTCATCGAGCAAGGAGCACAAGTTTAAGAAAGGTAAAAACAGACGCTGTCGATGCCTATCTTCTTTGCGAACTATACTACAAAGAAGAAATTGAACCGTATAAGAAAAGAGGTATTCAACTCTTAAACCTTCGTAATCTTACAAGGCAACAAGAGACAATTTCAAGTATCTCTACACAAACCAAGATACAGCTTCTAACAGTGTTAGATCAGGTATTTCCTGAATATAGAGGTGTCTTTGGTAATTTATATTCAAAAGTCTCTTTACAGACTCTCTCCTTATTTCCTACTTCTGAACATGTACTAAATACTACTGAATCCGTATTAACTGACAAGATTGTATCGTTATGTACCAGACGTTCAGAAAAGTGGGCAAAAGAAAAAGCACAAAAGCTTATTGAGGTTGCACTACGAAATCCTTTTCAAACCAATTTGTATGAAAGCCATATTTTTAACCTAAAGATGTTTATTACCATTGTTCTTCAATATCAAGAGCATCTATCACAACTAGAAACTGAAATAGATGCCCTCGCTAAAGAAATTGAAGAATATAAGATTATCCAATCTATCCCTGGTATCGGAGAAAAGATTGCGGCAACAAACATTTCCGAAATTGGAGGAATAGATCGGTTTAATCATCCTAAAAAGTTAGTTGCCTTTGCAGGAATAGATCCTAGTGTTTACTCTTCTGGAAGGTTTACAGCGACCAACAATCGCATAACTAAAAGAGGATCTAGAAGGTTAAGGCAAGCATTATATATGGCTGTATACTGTGGAATTCGAGATGCCCGTAAACAAAAGACGAGCGATACCGTTATACCTCGAAACAAAAGATTAAGAGAGTTTTACGATAAAAAACGCGATGAAGGTAAACCCTATAGGAGTAGCAATAATTGCTTGTGCTAATAAGCTTTTACACTTGATTTATGCACTTTTAAAGAACAAAACCATCTTCCAAGAGTTAGCTTAAAAACTATATTTAACAACATAAAACAAAACCTTCCAATAATGAAAATCAGGAAGGTTATTTGGCATACTCATCTTTAGTATATCATCTAATTTTTCATTTTTTTATTGAAAAATGTTGACAACTATTAGCTGGTTTTGTTGAATAACAGATTCAAATTTATTGCACTTTATCGTCGTTCTCGTATTCACACAATATCTTTTTTCTTCATTTGAAGAAAAATTCGTATATAATTACGGTCATCCTTTGTGGTTTGTATTCATTTCACACTGAATGAGCTCTACTGCTTCTTCAAACATCTCTCTATCATTTCTTTTTAGTCCTACTAATAATAGTGCCACGTTATCAGCTGTCAGGAAAAAAGAGAGCTTTTCGTCCTTATGTTGAACGTTTTCTTCCTCTCTCAGTTCCATCACTTTTTTAGTAAAAGTTTCTCCATACTCTTCCAACAAATATAAATATTCATAATCAGGGTCACCAATCTTCATGTTACCAAAATCGATGATTCCAGTTATTTCTTGCCTCTTTAGATCAAATAATAAATGGTCCATCGATAAATCAGCATGAAGGAGCTTAGGTGAATATCTGAAATGGTTTTTATCTTCTAGATATGTTTCGAATCGAAAAGCAATATATGTTTGCATATCTTGATTGATTTTAGTAAAGGCTTTTTCCTTCACCTCATTGAAAGTCTCTAAGTAATATTGATAGAAATTCGTTTCAGGTATATTTAAATTTTTCGCCTGTTCAACACAGAATGAACTGATCTGATCCATAAACTCGGCGATTTGATGAGCGATTTTGTTCTTTGTTTCTAATGGTAATGAGCAAAATAGCTGTTCATCCATAGGCTCTCCTGACAATAATCTGTAGCCGACAAAGGGATAACCATTATCTTGTTTCCCACAATAAATAAATTCCGGTATTTTTAGAGAAATATGTTTTTTTAGGCTTGGTAACGCCTTTATTTCTTTTTCTGTATCAATAGCTCCATCTTTTTCCTTTGGAAATCGAAATACTATCTCATGATTGATCAGATAGGCACGACTCATCCAGCCCTCACCAAGTTGCATTATATGATTAATTTTCAAGTTCTTAAAATTACTCATAATCATTTTTTTAACCCACTCAAACCCAGCATACTCGATACTGTTATCCATCTTAATTAGTCTCCTTTACTAGTATGGGGACTTCTACTTCAATAAAATCCAACCTTTGAAGAAAGACGCTTTCCTTATTTTAGAAGTCGAGTAGAATAGAGCCTTTCTACCTTACGGTAAATTGTACTCCATCCCCTCACAGAACCGTGCTTGCACTATTAATGCACACGGCTCCTCCTAGTCATCGTTCACAGAATGTAGCTAATCTCTTTTCTTAGATCATATATATTCACTTTAATTCTTGGAGAAGGTAGTGGATATTTATCAAGAAATAGTCTGAATTTATCCCATGTAAAGGATTTCCTTTGACTTCTTCTATTGAGCCATTTAAACAGTAAGTTCTCAATTTTGTCTTTGAAGTTGCTAACATTTTGAGTATTATCAGTTATGCAATAATAGTTGTAATAACCTATAAGCGAGCGTCTAAATCTGTCCATGATCATATGAATATCTTTATTTCTATTCTTCTTGAGCCATTCTTTAGACTCTTTTAGTTTACCTTGGACTTTCTTCCTGGCCCTTGCATTGTTTCTAGCCCTCTTTCTCAAACCATAAGTCGAGTACATAATGGAGATACACATTGGCTAATAACGGAGATATTACTCCACCTTGTTCGTGATCACCATATAAATCCTCAGCGATTGGTTCCAATATCATATTTTCTGCATCAATTGACTTCATTGCGACTGGAACAATTTTTCCGACACTGAAATGTGAGTTTTCGCAAAAGTAGTCAGGGTCTTCGCCTTTAATAACAATACGCCCTTGCTCTATCGCTTCTTTTCTAGAATCATAGCTGCCAAAATCCCAATAATCTTTATCAGTATTGAATGTCCACTTTTCACTCATAATTAACTCCCCCTATTGTTTCAATTTTTCTTCAATCATTCTATAAAAATCACAATCTTTAATCGCTAATTTAGGATTCCTTTTTCTCCATTCAGATTGAAGGAATTGTCTTGGTGTATGGCACCATAGTTTATGAGGGCAATCGCAATCACCATTCGCATTTTCTATTTCTTCCTCAGTCACTATGCAACTCCCCCTACCTTGTGTTTATTAATTTCTAATCAAACAAATTTTGGTATATTTTTTAATTACCGTTGAAAACTAATCCTTGTGGATATGAATATCCAACAAAAAGGAGAAAGCTAATAATGTCTTTCAATTTAAGGAGTGTTTTCATGGGAATTCTAAGCGGTAACCCTCAAAATGAACCTATGCATTATGGTGAAGTCTTTGGTGCTTGGAGCTACTTATCTGTAGCTAAAGGTCTTCATGCTGGCTACCAAATCTTTGCTAATCACACAGGTGATGATGACCTCAAAAAACTTATTGAAGAGGCAATTCAAGGTTTAAAACAGGAAATTAGCCAAACCGAAGAGCTTCTGAAAGTAAATGGAGTAGGACTCCCTCCTACACCCCCAGATCGTCCAACAGCTGATCTCGAAAGTATCCCTGTAGGAGCAAGATTTGCAGATCCTGAAATTAGTGCTTCAATTTCAAAAGATATTGCTGCTGGTCTTGTAGCATGTAGCCAAATAATTGGACAATACATTCGTGAAGATATCGCCTTAATGTTCGGTCAATTTCACACAGCAAAAGCTCTTCTAGGTGCAAAATTCTTAAAACTTAACAAGGAAAAAGGTTGGTTAATCCCACCGCCACTACACTTACAAACACCTGAAAATAAATAATTTTCTAAGAACAAAGTCCATTTCCCAAATCCTCATGGACTTTGTTTTTTTATACACATCTATCATTAAGTACATTTAAAACCTGTTCCGTCATATGGAGAACTTACATCCACTACCCACTTATCGAATTCAGTTTGAGTCATATTCCTTGGAATAAACCGATCAATCACTTCAGTAATAGGATAAAGATGGTCTCGTAAAATAATCTCCCCTTCATCCCTATTTCTGACATTTCTTGTAACATTACTTAGATAATCTTCTCTGGACATATTGTAATGAGTAGGACAATCAACTATTGAAGAAAAATGACAATATAATCCGTTTGGTTGCTTTGCAATAAAACCCGTCATATGTTCCCCCTAGTTAACTTATTGCTTAATTAGCTACTTTAAAATTTTCCTCTTTTTTTTACATAAAAACCAAATTTTGTAAATAATAATTATTATTTTATATGGGGACTGATAACACAATGGCATATAAAAAAGACAAAACTATACTTATTTCTGCATGGATTATTACTTCCATATTGTTAGTTCGATTTGTACCAAAAGAAAGAATACGTGAAGCACAAGTTATATTTCTTTTTAACAATTAATAACTTGGTTATTTCGTCTGATAGTAGTTGAAAAAGGATTGATAAAATATCCTTATCGCCTTTTCTTTAAAAAAGGTATTAAATCAAGTTTTGATTTTGAGTACTTTATTTATCCTGCCCTTTGTGTTTTGTATAATCTCCATTACCCAGAAAAAAGTAAATTTATAATAAGGATTTTATATAACGCTTTATATCCATCAATAATAACTTTGCTAGAAGTGATCGCTGTAAAATACACTAGGCTTATTAAATATAAAAAATGGTCCTGGTATTGGAGTTTTATCACTATTTTTACAAATAACTACATATCACGTTTGCACTACAAATGGTTCTACCGAAACAAACATTCTGAGAAAGCAAGTAAGTGATCCGTTATTATTGATGAGTAAATCTTTTGTTATATCTGCTTAAACTACCTTTTAACAACAAGGTAGTATTTTATCTTATTAAGTTGATTAACCCCAATGACCGTGACGTTTCAAAATCTCAATAACTTCATCTGTATTGATTACAATATACTTTGGTAATCCGCGCTTACCTTCGACTAATCTATTTTTCACAATTATTTCGTGTGCTTCTCGTAAATTCGCTCTTTGCGGAACTGGCAACTTTTCTATATCCTCATTCTTTAATACAGTGACTTTATTTTCATTCCCTGTTTATTTGCCATTTACTATTCCCTCCTATATTAATTAGATTATTCTTGTTTTTTCGAAAACACATTTTCTGTCGATTACAATCTTTTATTGTCGAAGTAGTTCAATTATTACCCTTTTTCTGAAATAATTGTCTAATTACTTTACTTTTAACTTTTAAGGAGGAGAATAATGTGTCGTTCCTGTTGTGAACTTATGAAAGAGATTCATCTTTATAGAATTGCCCTTATAAAAACTGGTTTAAAGAAAGGTTTGACAGATCCTATGACGATAAAATTTAGTCAGATATTAGATGAACTAATTATTAGATTCCAGTCCAAATGCAAATAGCAATTCTTATTAAATTTTTAAAAAGGTAATTAAGTTAACTAATTAAGATAATAATTACTAACAGTTCCCGAATTTTTTAGTTACCTTGAACAAATAATAAATTTGATAATATTTCAAGGAGATGAAATAATTGTCTTTTAATAAAAATATTAAAAGTATTTTAGGTGTTGATGTACGTGCTCGTTTTTCGACTAACAATAAGATTTATGACCCTTTTAAAAACCCTATTATACATAAACGGGTAGATGGACTAGAAATAGTACCTATTGATACGACAAGTTTGTGGGAGAGATAACTCTCTACTTTTAGAAATAACACCACATTTAAAATATGTGGATTTTTTACCACGCAAGACAAATCTCTTATCACATAATACTTTTCATATGAGTTCTTTGAACAGTGTTTATTTTTTGTTTTTGGGTATTATAGAATAATGAGCTATCTTTTTTTACCCCTATATCTAGCTCTACAGAGCAAGACCCAAAAAATCCTAAGATAATCAACCTACAACGCACCTTGCCCTATAAACAAATTCTTAATGTATTTAGTGAACAAGCATATTTTTTATTAATCTTGGACAAATCCAATAAAATTGAATACTATATTTCACAGCCATATCCTCAGTTTGAAAGTATTTAGAATCCCTTCTATGCAGGCACTCATAGTAGTGTCTGCTTTTTAAGTTACATGTTTACTCTTTTATTTCATTTAGCGAAACACATCTATCACTTTAGTTCACTTAATCTTCGCCCCTGTTTTCGTAACATACTCCATAAAGAACCCCATCATCATCTACCCAATTTTCACCAAGCTCGTCACCCATTCTTCACATCTGCAACTAGAAATTTAGTTTATTCACTTCTGCTTTAAGATCTTCTATATCTTCAACCACAGCATCATAATAAGATTCTTTGATTAACAAAACCTTACCAACACAGTTGCTTCCTCATTTGTTTGATTGTTATTTATATTATTTGAAGTTTTTTGCTGATTTTTGGAACAAGATGCTAGTAATAATAAAATGAAAATAAATAATAAAAACTTTCTTATACAAAATAATCCCTCCTTTACTAAAGTCACGCATATAGTTAAATGTTACCGCTTTGTCATGAGGAATTGTTCGAAATATAAAAATTATTAATACAAAAAGGTAGTCTTTTAATTGACTACCTTTCAAACTATTACTATTTATTCACTTTCAATTCATCCAAAATCTATTTACTATTTATTCCTAATTCATTTTATTATAAGGGAAGGGGCTAGAGATAGACCTGAACTTTTTTTGAGACTAGCTTCGTATTCTTTTACCTTCTTATAAAATGCTGGCTTCTTCATTTCTACTAACTTCATAAATTCAACAGCCTTAATCTCTTTTTCCTTCCATTGCTTATAAAGTTTATCCCACTCTTTAGGTAGTTCTAACACTGGTCTACCTAAGTGCTTACCTTTTGTCTTTGCTTCCGCTATTCCTTCTGCTTGACGTGTTAGCAATGTCTCACGTTCTTGCTCTGCAATAGAAGTATATACTTCAATGATGATGTTGTTTATCATATCAATAACCCATTCTTGACCTTTTGGTCATCCTGCATAATAGTGGGGAGGTCAATTATTTTAACTCTAATACCTTCTTTCTTGAAATACTCTAAGTAATCTTTAATTTGTGCCTTGTTACGACCTAAGCGATCAATAGATTTAATGTAAAGGGTATCACCTTCACGAATAGCTTTAAGCATATTCTGAAATCCCTCACGTTCCATATCTTTACCACTTCGCCTTGTCACTATAAGTATGTATTGTTTATAAAAAAGCCGGTGATCTGAATTACTCAAGCATTGACTTATTTTTTTCTTAATTTATATGTACCAGTGGTCGGGGGCGAATTAGAGGTCAAAGTATTGATGGAATCCAGAATTCGTGCAATTGCTAACAAAATTGCTAATTCCTTCATGAGGGTTAGTACCAGTTTCAAACAGACAATTGAAAATACCTTTGAACGTGTGAATATTAATAACAATGGTCAGCTAGAGCTTATCATTTAATTGAGTATAGTACAAAATGATTACAAAATTTATATTAATAAAAAGGATAACTAAGTTTATTATTATATTTAGCCAAAAAGTGGTTGTTTCCTTTTGGCTATTTTATTTTTAAAAGGGTATTTGGATTGCTGTAAAAGGTATTTTATTTTCTATGAAAGATTTTGAATCCTATTTTTTATGTATTCATTGAAATGGTTATTTGTTCTTATTTTAAATATCTCTAATGACTCTTGATAGAATTTTATCGCTGTCTTTCGATTACCGATTAACTCATAGTTATATCCGATTTGGTAAGTTAATTCTCCATATAAATACATACTGCTAATCTCGATACATTTTTTAATTCCTTCCTCGCACAAGTTATTTGAATCCCTATACCGTTTAAGTCTTGTTAATACTTTTGCCATATTATATTCAATTCGAATCAATATTTTTTCATCTTTTAAGGTATGATTTTTTAAAATAAGCCTGGCATTTTCGAAGTAGTTTAGTGCGGTTTAATGTTCATTAATTTCTGAATGGATAACAGAAAGAGTATTAATAATTTCAAATTCTCTATCTGAATACATATAAAAAATTTTTGACATGGGTTTACTTAATATAAGTGCTTTCTCCAATTCCCTAATTGCTAATGATGGATTTTTATCAACATAATGTAAAACAATTCCCTTATGCCACAGTAAAAATTGTTTCAATACAACATGAGCTTGAAAATCAGGATTTTTTTCTTCTAGTATTACAAGCTCTTTAACCGTTTCATAATCTTTATTTCCTATTGCTAATCGAATTGTATTAATGGTTTCTTTAATGTAATCATAGTTTTCGAACTTGGAATCTACAAAGAAATATTCCATATCAACGTGTAACTTTTGAGAGAGATTAAATAAAATAGGTGCGGATGTATAGGTTTCACCTTTCTCTATTTTACTTAACATAGATTGATGACAAATACCTTTGCATAATTCTGATTGAGTAATTTTCATTTTCTTACGTAATTTTCTTAATTCATATCCAATCCTATTATTATTCATTGAGCTTTCCTCCAATTTGTTTGTGAATCAAATTGAGTAAACTAATCTTTTAAATATTCTTATTTTCATAACCTGACTTGAATTATGTAATTAACAGGCAAATTATAGTAGTTTCATAAGTATTTTGAGAGAATGTCGAGAAAACAAATAACTAATAATGTTATAGAATATTATTAGATAAAACATCCAATTAAGAAGGTATTTGGAAGAAAGAGAAGAATAATGCTTACAATCTTTTCTTTTGGATTGCTCTTATCTCTTAACTTTGTATCAACAGAAAATAGTAATCATGAAGTTGTTACCACCCTTGAATTACCATTTGAACATTAATCTTTCAAATTTGTGATAAAGTCCAGCTGGCTTTATAAATAAATTTTATCAATAGTGGTGACAATGCCTAGTCTTGAAGATAACAAAATGTCCATTCAAAGTTCAGATGGTGGGAAAAACTATGCTCAAATGTATGATTTAGCTGATGGAACTTACTTGGAGGTAGGGTTAACAAAAGAAACTTTACAATGGGTTTCTATTGGCGGAGTAGGAGTACTTGCTGCTGTATTAGCAGCTATTCCTATTGTTGGTCCTTATGCAAGTGCGATAGTTGGTACTATTATGGGTTTTGCTGTAGGTAAAATTGAAAGAGGAAGATCATTTGTTTTTAAAAGGGTAGGTGCAACGGGATCAAAAATGCAATTTGTAGATAGTTACCCTTGGGCAATATAAAGATTGTACTAGTAAAGGATGATTAGATTGAAAAAAGCTATGTAATTCTTATATTATTTATAATCTACACTGTAGGTTTAGCTTTAATTACATTCCTTTTTGAGAATCTGTATATTAGGGCAGCACTAACTTTTACTCTATTTCTATTAACCCCTTTACTATTAATTAAAAGTATTAATCGGAAAAATTAGTGCATCATGTTACTTAAATGGCTAATTACTCCCCCTATGCATGCTTGTGTAATCAAATGATACACAAGCATTTTTTCTATATTCTTCTTTAGCTATTTATGGTAAACTATCTGTATAATATTTCCTTTTTATCGATCCTCTATTGAATAGTATCGTTGTACTGAGCAGCAAACAGTTCTGTTGCTTTTTCTTCTTGTTTATTTAACATTTGCAGCCTTATTGTTTAAGTAATTTATTCAAATCTCTAACATACCTTCAGTGATTTAATGAAAGCAGCCCCGTTAGCCACACAAGAAAAATGGACCTCACTATATTGAAGCCCATTTATATGCTGCTTAAATTCTATATTAACAAATTGAATTTATATGTAGTGTTAAACCTAACCTACTTCACATATAGCACCCAGTATTAAAATATTTTAAATTAGTAAAGACACTTTGTTGTCATTGACAGTAATGATCTGCCTGGTTGAGCTAATCTTTAGCAGGTTCGTAGGTTACCAAGAGGGAACCATCCGTAAGTGTGACGTCCACTAGATGGAAGTCCTTCTGTTCCTTAAGATTGTCAAACAAACGCTCGCCTACGTTTACCACCACCGGGTGCACGAGTACTTTATATTCGTCAATAAGATTTGCGTTTGCAGGTGATCGCACGAGCGTTGGACTACTTAAAATAACCATATCGCCACCGTTACCGTTACTTAGGTCCTTAATTTGCTCTTCAATATTACTGCCAGTCAATTGTTTTGGAGCTTCAAATTCTCCCCATTTTAGTTCGTCGAGTGGGCGGTCGCAGGTTACAACTAGTTTGTGGGCGTTGTTTATCTTTTCACCCAGGCGTGAACCTACATCGCTGATATTTGGCCAGTCATTAATAGACGGCCACTTTCTAGAGAGGTCTTCGTAGGTTCCGCGGCCAAGCAAAATGGTATCAGCTGTATCGAACGTATTTAATAGATACCCAGAACCTTCCTCCATGCTGGCGTCAGTTGTCCTGACCATGAAGTTGGTTTTGTCCTCGCGTGGGTCGCCAGTGACAACTCCATTAAAAGTACTGTGAATGAATAGAATGATTTTACGGATTAACTATCTCTCTATTTGGATTTTAGAATTGTATAAACTCATAATACTATATCATTACGCATGTTGCTTTTCTTATATTTTGCTATTTAAATTTTTAATATGATTAACTTGACAAACTGGACCGTTTGTGGTATGAGAAAAAATCCTGCATATCAGGGGCTGTTGACAAACTAATAGGATTTACCAATACCTGTGTAGAATTTAATTATTCTATACAGGTTTTTTATTGGGGGAATTTTTATGATGGGTCGTAAAGATGAATATCAAAGTAAACTAGAGTTTATTGATTTAAATACATTTGTTCCTTCAAATCATATTCTTCGCCAAATTAATGAAAAGATAGACTTCTCTTTTGTATATAACAAAATGGAAAAATATTATTCGAAACTTGGCAGGAAATCACTTGATCCTGTACTTTTATTTAAGATGTTACTCATTGGCTATCTTTATAATGTTGATTCAGAACGAGTGTTAGAACAAGAAGTCAATCTAAACATTGCTTATCGCTGGTTTTTAGGGCTTGATTTATCTGACACTGTACCTGATCACTCCACATTTAGTCAGAATCGACGAAGGAGATTTAAGGATAGTACTGTCTTTCAAGAAATTTTTGATTATATTATAGATCTTTGTATAGAGAATGGGTTAGTTACTGGTGAAGTCATTGTTACTGATTCTACCCATATTAAAGCTAGTGCTGCAAAGGATAAGGCTGAAAAGGTAGTTGTAGAGAAAACACCTTCTCACTATTTGAATACCCTTGAAAAGGAAGCCAAAAAAATTGAAAAAGAGCTTGAGGATAAAAGAATTGAATCTGGGAAGAAGAAACGAGGCAGAAAATCAAAGAGTTCATCTACCGAAAAGATTTCTGTAATAAAAACGGACCCTGACTCTGGCTTATTAAATCGCCCTGGAAAGCCATCTGGTCCCCACTACTTAGCACATGCAAGTATTGATACAAAAAACGGAATCATAGTTGATATTCATCCGAGTGCTGGTAACATAAATGATTGTGAGCCTTTTATAGATAGATTAAATGTGATACAAGAAAAATTTGAATTAAACATTAAAAATGTGGCAGCTGATAAAGGATATGATAAAACTAAGATTCATCATGGCTTAAAAACATTGGAAATCACAGGTTATATTAGTCCCATAGGATATACTACACCTTTCGATACAACGTCTTATAAGGAGTTTACCTACAACATTGACACTGATACGTATACTTGCCCCAATAAAAAAACACTTACGTTTACCCATTTAAGAAAAAAAGAAACTGATAATTATTTAAAAACGTATTCTGCTAAAAGTAAAGACTGTAAAGTCTGTCCATTTCGAGAATGTTGTTTTGGGGAAACAGCAAGTAAAAGAACGATTTCTCGACCAATTGCACATGAATTGTTGGAAGCAAATACTCAGAGGGCAAAAACTAGTGAATATAAAGCATTCCAAAAGCTCCGAAGAGTTTGGTGTGAAGGTTCCTTCGGAACATTGAAATCTAAGCATAACCTGTATAAAACATATAAGAGGGGCATTGAAAAAATTTCTGAACAATGCCTTTTTTCAGCGTTGGCATTAAATTTAAAAAGAATTATAAAGGTAATGAATTAAGACAAAAATTATAAAGAAAACTAATAAATATACTCTTAAAAAGAAAATGGGAAAGGAGCAAAGCTCTTTTCCCATTTTGTCAACAGCCCCATCAACACAGGATTTTTAATCAACTTTATTATAAATTATCAATCTTTATTTTAAATAATCGAACTTTGTATTAAATAATCAATTTTTTTATAATACTACATCTATTCCTTATTGCGGGTAGTGACAGCTTCGTTAGTACTACCCCATCTTTGTGGATAATGCGAAGGTTATTAAATTGGTCGCTTCCTCCATGGTTTGCGGCATATTGGAGCGACTATTCTTTCGGAGCCTCAGGAAATTCCGATAGGCTATACATGTTTGTACGACATACATATGGAGCCACAATTGATATACAGCCCGTACTATGCGACAACACGATCCGAATGTGCGACCGGCCGCTGAATAATAATTGGGACCTCATAGTCGAAGGCGCGGGGGATGGGTCCCCGTCCGCCGTTCTGGTTGCCACTAATAGTATCGGATGTCAGCCCATTAGCATCCTAGGTATTGGCGTTCTTTAAACTATTATCCTGCGCCTCTTTTTTTGACAATGAGCTCGAAAGGATAAGGGTAATCGCTATGGCTATCGCAACTCCCAATGCACCGAACCAAGTAACGGCAGCTAGTGACACACTTCCAACAGCAATGCCGCCAATACCTGCACCTGCAGCCATCGCTAATTGCATTATGGACTGATTAAGTCCAAGCAATATAGCTGACGATTCAGGCTCAATTGTCGCCAAGAGATATTGCTGTGTCGGTGCAGTGGCCCACGCTGAAAACGACCATATTATTAATACGATCATAACCCCGACCACTGAATTCGTTAAGAGTGACAATAGAATAAGCATAACGATATGCAGCGTCATAGTGCTAGTAAGTGTAAATGGAATACCCCAACGATCCGTACTGAATCCGCCAAACTTCGAACCAATAAGACTGGCAATTCCAAAAACAAGTAAAGCTGTACTAAGGAATTTGTCACTTATTCCTGATACATTTAGCAGATAAGGAGAAAGATAAGTATATGCAATCGAATATCCTCCAAGCCAGAAAAGGGTGATTGATAAACCAAGGATAACTTTACGTTTTTTAAATAGAGCTAGCTGCTGAAGTAAGGATACAGGTTTATCACCTTCTATATCCGGAATAGTAAGGTATATAACAACCATCGCAATTAATCCAAGAAGGGCAATTCCTCCAAATATAGATTGCCATCCAAATGCATTTGTCATTATCCTACCAATAGGTACTCCAATGATTAAGGAACTCGTTAATCCCATAGTTATTATTGCAATCGCACTAGCTCGCTTACCTGGCGGAGCAATTTTGGTAGAAATTATCAGTACAGTTACAATAGCTAATCCAGCACCAATACCCATGATCATGCGGGCAACAATCAGTATTCCATAATTTGGGGAAAGAAAAGACAGTATATTTGCCACTACAAATAGTCCTAATGAATACATTATTAGCTTTCTTCTACCCCACTTTGCCGTTAAAACCAGTATGATCGGGGTACAAATCGCATAGGCGAGTGAGAAAACTGTAACGAGCTGACCCGCTGCTGTCAAAGAAACATCTAGTGAATCCGCAATTTTATCCGAAATTCCTGCCACGACATACACAGATGTACCCACTATAAAACTGATAATTGCTAACATGTATATTTTCCAAGTGTTAGACAAAAAAATCACTCCTTAAACGTTTATTGATACATATGGTGATATGAATTGCTTGAAAAACAAAATATCCAAGTTTAGGTAACCGGCCAACACGCTTCATATACCGCATTTTCGCATTCTTCAGCATCGACGACTTGGTAGAAACCGGATCCGATGATCGGCATTTTTACTCCGTTATTTCAAAGTTAAGTTTGCATCGTAATTCCTCCTCCCATTGTTCAAATTTAAAACAACAAACGACCGCGCATCCCAGGAATCGGGATGCGCAGCGGGGGTTTCGCCAACGGCCGATTTGCATTATAATAAACCTATCACCTTCGTGTTACACGAAGTCAATCCATTTTTTCAACAAATTTTTCCTAGGAGGATTTCACATGCATACGGTTAAAGAAGCTGCCCTGATGACGGGACTCACCGAGCACGCCGTGCGCTTTTACACGGATAAAGGCCTGGTGCCGAGCGTACAGCGCAATAAAAACAATATTCGGTTGTTCGACGAAGAATCAATCAACTGGCTCTATGGCATCAAATGCCTCAAGCAGACCGGGATGCAGATTGAAAACATCAAAACGTACGTCGACCTCTGCCTCGAAGGTGATTCGACCGTTCCGCAGCGCTTTGCACTTATGAAGGAGTATAAAGAAATGGCACTTGTTCAGCTCGAAGAAGCCAAGCAGCGCGTCGCCCATTTGGAAGAAACAACTCACCATTATCAGGCCATTCTGGAGAACCGCATCCCGGACACAACCAATCCCAACAAATGGGGAATAGATCGGAAGGACGCGAGAAGTGGTCCGGTATTCCGGAAATAGAAAGAATCGCAGCCGCTTTACAGCAACAGTCCCCAGTGAAACTTAAGTCTATCACTTGCTTGTATCATTCGCTTTTTCAGCCGTTCCCTGGATATCCAATGCCGATTGACTGAAGAGACTGAAGTGGGCCAATCAACTGGATTGCCCCTATTATGAATAGTCAACGTGAAAGAGGGCTAAAAATGACCTTAGCCTTATAAATTATGTAGAGTAAGGGACAGTTGTCTACAGACACAAACAAGCAGAATGATTCAAATTCTGCTTGTCTGTGTTGATTTAGAATAAAGTTTGATTAAAAATCACTCTAAACTCTTGATTTCACTGCATATAAAAAGATATCGTTTTGAATAAAGATTGATCAATACGATATCTTTCTTTTATTTTTAAGAACTCTTTTTTATAAAAAAATTTGATTATTTTGGTGCTACTTTTTCCACTAAAGCACCCTATCGTATTATAAGGTCAATCAGAGAAATCTGGTTGACTATTTTTTATTCAATTTATAGATTGATAGTAGCCGGGGTAGAACGTTCGCGCCCGTGGGACTTGATCCCGACAATTAAACTGTTCGCCCTCTACTTGTTAAAACATGATTAGGCTGGTTGGGACATGGAGATCCCCGTATAACAAGCGAAGATATGAATGACAAGGTAGATAGAGGATTTTAAACATGGTTTTCTCATCCTTTCGATCTATTAACAATTTTTTTATTAAAAAAATTTTTTCCTGAAAACAGGGATCGCTGCTAAATCGAAAACAACCATGTTACGCTAACATGTTAAATAGGTATTTCTTAAATTTACATGTCCTACATAAGTTGATAAATACAAGCTAAAGTAGGGGGAACATGCTGGAGATACCTAAGATTTGCAGTCTCACTGTACAGAATATTGATACAAGTTATATATAATCGACACCTCTCACTATGACTATCCAATGTAAATTGTTCCCCCCTTTCAAAAATAAAAAAAACCTCTAGATAGATTCCTAGAGGGTTTGATAAGCGTACATAAAAAAGCACTTATACTTCTCCCCCACAGTAGAGCTTTGGCACTATACAACGTAAAGGAAAAATCCTTAGCTACCTTATGAAAAGCCTTAATTCGGCAGTTCCTGTTCTACCCATTGGCATCTTTCGATGTTTCCGGGCAGTAGCCTATGTTTGTATAGGAGCCTCACCTAACGAGGATCTATTATTATCATTGATATAGTATACTTACCACTACGATTAGTCAATAATATATTTCCAGCCCTTAAAGTATTAGGCAATCTATGGTCTTTTGTTTAATAATTAAAAATAACACTAAGTTTGTTATCATAAATTATAAAAGCCAAGGTTCAGTTAGAAGAAACATCGGCTTTTTGCAATGTATTTCATTTACCTTTAGGTATTTCCGCTATAAAGATGTTATAAATTGCTTGTTCAATTATATGGCCCTTCGTATTATAAGGTCAGCCAGATATTTCTGGTTGAGCATTTTTTATATCGATATATGATTACTGTAGCCGGGGTAGAACGTATGGCCCGTGGGACCATGATCCCGTCCGCAAAACAGTTCACCCCCTACTTGTAGAAACATGTTTGAGGCTGGTTGGGACTAAGATCTCGTATAACAAGCGAAGCTATGACACTACAGGAAGGAATTAGGGGCTACCGGCAATTATTTTTGGAGGAGGAATTTGAATGAATCCAGTCATTGGTCTGGATGTAGCAAAAGGTGAAAGTCAGGTTCAAGCATAGTTGGAAAGAAAGAAGCCCTACAAGAAAAGTTTCAAAGTAAAACATGACCTTGATGGGTTAGCTAGTTTATTAGATTTTATTAAAGAGATAGAAGATATTTCAGGAGAACGTCCCCCTCTTGTGATGGAATCAACAGGACACTATCACAAACCAGTTGTTCAATATTTTGAGGACAGGGGTTATTTAATTATTATCGTAAATTCACTCATATCTTATAAAGCAAAGAATTCTAGTTTACGTAAAGTAAAAACAGATATTATAGACGCCAATCACCTCTGCGAGCTGTACTATAAAGAGGATTTAGAGCCATATAAAAAGCGAGGTATTCAGTTATTAAATTTACGCAATCTTACAAGACAGCATGATAATATTACAGAGATAGTGTGCAAACCAAACTCCAATTTCAGGCAGTTTTAGATCAAGTATTTCCTGAATACAGTAAGGTTTTTAGAAGTTTATACTCAGATGTTTCTTTACTAACTTTACAAGCATTTCCTACTTCAGAAGAGGTTTTGAAAGCTGATAATGAAACATTAACAACTAAAATAAAAGAATTCTGTAACACTCGTTCACTGCAATGGGCAAAAAAACAGGCCGAGAAATTACTAGCCGCCGCAGCACAAAACCCATTTCAGAAGAATTTGTATTTTAGTCTAATCCTAAGCCTAGATATGTATATTAAAATGCTTCTTGAATACAAAAAACATCTATCCATGCTTGAAGATGAGATAGATGCTTTAGCGAAAAGTATTGAAGAATATGAGATTATCCGTTCAATCCCCGGGGTAGGTGAAAAAATCGCTGCCACAATTATTTCTGAAATTGGGGAAATCGAAAGGTATAATCACCCTAAGAAACTAGTTGCCTTTGCAGGCATTGATCCTACTGTCTTTGAATCTGGAACCTTCAAAGGTACTCAAAATCGAATTACTAAAAGAGGTTCTAGTAGGCTAAGGCAAACTCTATATATGGCTGTTAAATGTGCCATTCGTGACTGTCGCAAACAAAAAACAACGGATGAAATCATCCCACGCAACAAGCGATTACGTGCTTTTTATGATAAGAAACGCGAAGAAGGAAAGCCATATAAAGTAGCCTTAATTGCTAATAAACTCTTACATTGGATTTATGCACTATTAAAAAACAAATCTATATTCCAAGATTTAGCTTAATCAACATATTTAACCATGTACACCAATACTTTCCAAACATATTATTTGGAAGGTTATTTGGCGTGCACAAATTTAGTATAACATGAATTTTTTTGAGTTTTTATTGAAAAATGTTGACAACTATTGGCTGGTTTTGTTGAATAACATGACTGGCATTTTTTAATCAACTTTATTATCTCTGTACAAAAAGCCAGATGTTGATGATGTAATTTAGTATAAATAGTGAGGAACCGTATCATACGTAAATGAGGTTTTATTATGCTGAAACATGAGATTTTCTTACTAAGTATATATGCTTTTGCAAATTTTAAGATTTAAGAATGAACTGCACCCTAAAGTTAGACACACCTAACAATTAGGGGCAGTTCAGCTATTTGTATCAATCCCTAGACTCTTTTTTAATAGTTTTTCCTAATTTGATAAACTCAATAATTGGATCTTTTACTGATTCGTTCAACTCCTGTGGTAGGTGTATTAGAACAACGGTTGTCTCTCTCTTACATAGTACTTTCAATGGTTTCCTTTAATCGTTGACGATGAATGATAAAAAAACCACGAGTACTTGTTCTGTTTACCACTCCTTCAGAAGTTAACTCATTTAATAATTCTGTTACAGTTTCACGAATGCTTCCCATCATGCTAGCTAACTCTTGATGTGTAACCTTCACCCCTAATTGAATCCACTCAGGTCCCACACCAGCATGCTCGTTTAAAGGTTCCCCAAATTTTTCTGTTAATCTGTTTAATAGAAAAAGCAGCTTGTTTCGTACGCTCCCATATGCCATTAGCTCCAGCATCTCTTCCATTTCCTTTAAACGAGTGGATAGGATTTTTATTATCTTTAGTGCAATATCTGGTTTTTCTATTATAATTTGTTCAAACTGGACCTTGTCTATTGAACAAATAACAGAATCCTCTATAGCTTTAGCGTATATAAGGTGGGACCCAGGGGCAAACAGGCTAATTTCCCCAAATATATGTCCCACTCCTAATACATCAATCGTAAGTTCTTTTCCGTTGTTAGTTATGGTATACATACGCACTTTCCCACATTTTATTAAATACAATCGTTTTTGACTCTTGTTGGGAGCGGTAATTAAAGTACCTTTCTTAGTTACAAGGATTGGAGCAATGGATTCCATTTGCTGTAATTCTTTCATATCCAAATCTTGGAATAAATTGATTCTCGATAAGTATTTAATTTTGTCCACCAAATTCCCCCCTAATACGTTAATTGGTAGGTTAGACTACAGATTATTATTACATTATCAATTATAGTAATTTTAAGTGAAAAGTTTTCAATTTTTTGTTTAAGGAGTGTTTATTAATTGGAGATACTTTTAATTATTACTAAGGTTATTTTAGTATGTATGTTTGCATTTTCTGCGGCCATCAAATTTTTACGTAAACCAATGATGGTGCAGCATTGGAATGAGTATAGGTATCCTATGTGGTTTATGTTTGTCATTGCTACATTAGAATTTACAGGTGTATTAGGATTATTAGCAGCATTTTGGTTTCAAAGAATGTTGATATTTGCAGCTGTTCTTTTTACTATTTTGATGATTGGCGCAATACATGCCCACCTATTCCGTGCAAAGCATAGCCCACTGATGGCCATTAATGCTGTGATAATGCTTCTTTTATCTATTACGCTTATTATTATCTGAGTTTAATGGAATCCTTGCAGTAGATATTATGATGAAATCTGGATTAATTATTGATTTTCATGAATTGATAGCAAAAAGAAAAGGGAATATATAAATCCCATCTTATAACCCAAAATATCTAAGCTCATTTAGTGTAGCTTTGGAATAAAGATTAATTAAAAAATATCCCTCAACCCATATCTAACAGTAACTTCCAAAACTCTAATTTGAAAAAAGGTTGATCAAAATAGATTCTTTTTTCGGGATACAACCAAATCTTTCATAAAAAAGTTTGATCATTTTAGAGAGATATGTTTTTCACATTAGACACTTAATGCGCAGCTTTTGCATACTGACTTGGTTGAGATATATGAGTCCCATTCCATCATGGTGGCGTATGATGGAATGGCTTTGGAAATTAATGTTTGATTTGATCGATAATGTCGAATAAAGCTTCGTTGAATAGCTCCTTCTGATCAAGCATTGTCACATGTCCAGCATTTGGTATTGAGTAAAATTGTTTCATTGGCGCCTTGATTTGATCAAAGTATGTGCGAGCGAGAGAATAAGGCGTTTGCCAGTCATCCTCGCCATGGATATAAAATACTGGAACTTGATAGTCTGAAGTTACCATATTCAGATCATAGGACTTAAACAAAGATTCCAAAATAGCACGCTGTTTTATTTCTAGTACATCGCTCATTAACATGTATTTAATATCTTTGAACGAGTAAAAGGGAGAACATAGTACGCTCGTGACTAGTTGGAGTGATGGTTGCATCGCAAGCTTATACTTACCTTGCAACTTACGGAGTTTCATAAGCTTCTTGATCATGGCATCACTAAACTGGGGCTCGGGATAAGGGCTTAAAGCCTGTAAGGTGCTAATATCTTTCTGGTTTCCTACTTGACTGCTGCATTCCAATGCTTTCTCGTAGCCAATTCGTTCGTTTTCAATCATATTTACAACTTGTCCAACTCCAATATAGGCTTGAACCATCTGCGGAAACTGCAAGGTGAATAGACTCCCTAAGATAGAACCCCATGAATGACTAAGCAGAAGGATTCGCTCTTTGTTATATTTCTTTTGTAAATAGCTCACAACTTCATATGTATCCTGAAATGCTTGTTCAATCGTTGTTGTCGGCGTGACTTTCTGGGAATCATTCGCAAAGAAGGTTTTACCGCTGTTTCGCTGTTCCCAGTGAACGACGGTTACTTTATCTTCCCAAGGAAACTGAAAGTCTTGGGCAAAAGGAAGCATCGGACTGCCAGGACCTCCGTGCAGGAATAAGAGGACGGGATGATCCTTATTTTCACCACGATGATATAAAAACTGCTGGATTCCACCGATCGTCACATACTCTCCCTCATCAATTCCGTTTGGTGTATGGATTTGACAGGATGCTGCACGCTTCTTAGTGTAGAGAAACCAATAAATCGCCATACTGATACAGGCAATAGCTACTATGGAAATAATTAGAAATTGATTCATATGAATGCCTCCTCTAGCTATTCTGCTTACACTTGCTTAGATATTCTGCAATTGCATCTACAAGAATTCTTAATGCTTGTGCTCTTCCTTGTTCACCGTATTGGTTCTGATTAGATGCAATAAAATGCAAGCCGTCCATTAAATTCGCTAGTACGCTATAATCACATTGAGCATCCTCTATTCCCAATCCATTCATTGTACGCTGAAAATTAGTTTTGGATTTATCCTGTTCCTTTCTGTTAATAGGATCTGGAAGTTTGCGCAACAAATATTCCAGGTCTGATGGCTGAACATAAAGTGCAAGGCTATCTGGTGCCAAGTAAATTTCATGAAGTGCATGGGTAATCTTGTCCTTAAAATGCCCCGAGCTAGCTCCGATTTCAAGAATTCTGTCAAATAAAGCTTGCTCATTTTGCTTCAAAATGTGGTAGAGAAATTCTTCCTTGGAAGGATAATAGGTATAGAAGGAACCTTTGGCTATTTGCACAGCTGCTGCAATATCGTCAACCGTAACTCGCTTCATGCCTTTCTTACGAATGAGCTCTATTCCTTTGACATACATTGCATTTTTGATTTGCTCTTTCTCCTGCTCACTTATGATCTTTGGCATATGCTCTTCTCCTTTAATGACTATTTATAATGAATTGAGTCAATATAAATATAATAAGACTAAACTCTGGTGAGAGTCAATGGAATTAGCATAAAATAGCTGAATTAAAATTCATAATATGTTATCCAAATTTAATACGCAGCACATACCTGAGCACTTAATGGAGATTAATTTCTTTGTTAAGGATGAAGAGGACGAAACGAAGGTAGCAGGCGGAATACTGTGCCATTTTGCAGAACAGTACGCAAATACTATGCAATAAAAAGAGGATAACTTGAAAACGGTGCATCTTTTTTATAAACAGTACAACTATGTTTTAAACCGACATAAAAATGTTAAATTAGGGTTTACTACTACAGTGTGTTATACTTGGTCTACCATTTGTACTATTACTGATTGTGTTTCATGATTGTTGCATAAGCCCTATTCATTTATTGAATAGGGCTTTCATTCTGTTGATAAAGTCTCTTGTTCCGTTTATCATCTGGAATTGGCAACCCTACTGTCCCTTAGTACAAATAAAAAACAGACCCTTCATTTAGGGTCTGCCACTTGATATTATTTAAGCTTTTTGAACGTTTGTAGCTTGTGGGCCACGTTGACCTTGTTCAACTTCAAAAGTTACACTTTGACCTTCGTCTAAAGATTTGAAACCTTCGCTCTGGATTGCTGAGAAATGTACGAATACGTCTTCTCCTGCTTCACGCTCGATGAATCCAAAACCTTTTTCTGCATTAAACCACTTAACTTTACCTTGTTCCATAATTGTTGCCTCCTCGTGTGAGCCTCACACATTGTGTTACTATCCTTGCTCAAATACCTTAGACGAAAAACAAAATCTATTCTCAATCTGAAAAAAGAACAAAAATAATTCTTCCTAAGAGTAACAAACATATCATGAAATAGCAAATAGTATAATTCTCATTTCTTATGAAGATATTTCTTTATCAAATGTTATTGAAGAAAATGCTCCGATATAAAAAGAACGCCTTCTTCAAGAAGTCGAGTAGAATGGAGCCTTTTTACCTTACGGTAAATTGTGCTCCAGACCCTCACAGAACCGTGCTTGCACTATTAATGCACACGGCTCCTCCTAGTCATCATTCACAGAATGTAGCTAATCTCTTTTCTTAAATTGTATATATTCACTTTAATTTTTGGTGAAGGTAGTGGATATTTATCAAGAAATAGTCTGAATTTGTCCCATGTAAAGGATTTCCTTTGACTTCTTCTATTGAGCCATTTAAACAGTAGTTCCTCAATTTTGCACTTGAAGTTGCTGACATTTAGGCTATTATCAGTGATGCAATAATAGTTGTAATAACCGATAAGCGAGCGTCGAAATCTATCTATGATTATATGGATATTCTTATTTCTATTCTTCTTCATCCATTCTTTAGATTCTTTTAATTTATTTTGGACTTTTTTTCTACTCGATTTCCGTTTCACCCAAAATTTCCCTTGTTTACTTTCCCCGCAATAGTGTGTAAAGCCTAAGAAATCAAAGGTCGCTGGTTTACTATTCCCCTTTTGTTTTGCATATTTCTCCGCAAACCGTCCAAAGGGAATAATTTTGGTTTTATCCTCAGCAATTTCCAAATTAAATTTCTTTAATCTAAGTTTTAATGATTGGAAGAACTCCTGAGCTTCGCTCTGATATTGAAAACAGCACACAAAATCATCTGCATACCTTACTATATATGCCTGTCCGTTGCATTGTTTCTTGACCTTTTTCTCAAACCATAGGTCGAGAATATAATGGAGATACACATTGGCTAATATCGGAGATATGACACCACCTTGCGGTGTGCCATTGTCTGTTTTGTATTTCTTTCCTTCCTCCATATATCCACCTTTAAGAAACCTGCCAATTATTCTTAGTAAGTTAGGGTCTGCAATTCGCAGTTTTAAGAACTCCATCATCCATTTGTGGTCAACGTTGTCAAAGAATCCTTTAATATCAACATCTACTACATAATTTACTGATCTCTTTTCAATATAGAAGTTCAGTATTTTCAAAGCATCATGGCAACAACGGTTTGGACGAAACCCAAAGGAACAGTCTAGAAAATCATTTTCGTAGATGGTGTTTAGTATCTTGGTAATGCCTTTTTTGAACAATCTTGTCTTCGTGTTCCGGTATTCCTAATGGTCTTTTCTTGTTTGAATTGAGCTTTGGAATATACATTCTCCTGACTGGAACAGGACGATAACTTTTGCTTTTAAGTC
The DNA here is from genome assembly GCF_006704205.1 of Cytobacillus solani. Taxonomy (NCBI): domain Bacteria; kingdom Bacillati; phylum Bacillota; class Bacilli; order Caryophanales; family Bacillaceae; genus Cytobacillus; species Cytobacillus solani. The sequence continues at coordinate 2,843,330 of NZ_CP041305.1, read as the reverse complement.
TACTTACTAACACCTCTATATTTTCTTCTAAATTTTCACCGTACTGCTCCTTAGTTGTACCGTTAATCCCTGTTGCTTTCCTATTGGGTAGTTCATGATGACATTGAGCTAGTGCTTGCTTGTTTAATAGATGTGCAAGAGATGTAAACTTTATTTTAGGATCAGACTTTGCTAATTCTGCTATCCTTAGTAGTTTTGTTTCCATTTAAAATACCTACCTCTGTGTGTAGTAAATGTGTCTCTAGTAAGGGTGATAATTAGGTAGCAGCCTTTCCTCCATCGGTGTTACCCAACTTCATTGGTACTACGCTGCTATCCGACTCCCTACAACGGCATTTGGTTTCCTTGCTTTTTATCGCTTGTACACCATACTCTTCTAAAAAAAAGAAAAGACCGGTAGGGTCTCCTGAGTTGCCATATCATATCAATGTATGACGTGCCAAGGTCTATGACTCCAGAGAGGTTTTATCATTCTTGCCTTTAACGAAAGATAAAATGTAGCTTTCTGCAGCGCTTAAAGCATCAGCCCTCTCGAACTACAATCATTATGGAACTCAATCCCTTCAACCATTAGGCTTTCGGCCCGCCACCTCACTGTCTACGCTTAAAAACTAAAGTTACCTTTAGTCCTCCAAGACTCGTTACGAGCGAATGGCTAGTTTTTCTCGACGGGAATCCCACCCGTTATATGATACGACCTTGCTCAGCCGCACAAGCACCCGATTGTGGAAGATCATAAGTACATGTATTGTTAAACTAAACGCACTCGTAAGTTGAAGAAGGTTCATTTTATTCTTTTAAATTACCAGTAGTTTTTTTCAAAAAAATTATTTATTTCATCTTTATAATTAAATCTATTATTGAGCTTTTGTAATAATTCAATATCATGGGTATGAGTTTTTCCTGTCTCGAGCATTTCTCGATATAAGTTAATATAAGGAAGTTTATTACTGCTAGCGTTTTTTAATTCCTTTTCTACATCATAGGAAATTTTTTTAAATCTCACCTCAGCAATCCCTGTCTCGTCAATTTCAAGAATCCCATATTGAGCACGTAGGTCAGAACATAACTTGTCCCATCTGTAAAAAGGCTGTCCAATAGTTCCTGGGTTAATAATCAATTGATCATTGCTACTATAGCGTAACAATTGGTGATGGGTATGAGCATAAATCGCAATATCGTAATCATGCTCAAATAACTGATCAAAACTTTTCTGATTATTAGTAGGCCATAACTCTCCTCCATAATTTTTATTTTGTAGATTATGACTAATACTGATAGATAGATTATTAACTTGTTTTGTTAGGTGTACTGGTAAATTCTTAATAAGATTAATATGGTTTTTATCCAAATTTTCACACTGGTACTGAACTAACCTAGAAACATAGATATCAGTAGCGTTATCAAAATCAATCTTTTTATTGAGTACGTCAAGGAAGCTGTCTTCCCAGTTTCCTTTAACATAAGCAGTAACTTTAATACTATCTAATATTTCAAACAAATCATTTGCTCCGGGCCCGGGCATGATTAAATCTCCTAAAAACCAATAGTCAGTGACACTTTCTTTGACCGAATCTTCGACAACTGCTTTTAAAGCACTTGCATTTCCATGGACATCTGCTAGTAAAGCAATTTTATGTTTCATGTATTTTATTTTCCTCCCCATAAGATTGACAGTACAATCAAAATAGAACTCATATTCCTATTTTATCATTTTGTGGGATTTTGTGGGATTTGTTCAACTAAACTCCCTTTCGTTAAATAAACAAACAGCCTGCTATTGCAGCCCGGCTGTTCAAGTAATTCGCCCGATTATGGAACAACATTCATATTGGTATATTGAAGATAAGCTCCATTTTGTTTAATAATGGAATTATTTCAGATGTAATGTACAATTATAAAGATTGCAATTCCAATTACCTTCAATATTCTTAAGAATTGTAAGAGAAGTATTTTCAATATAAGTTGTTGGAAATCTTTCGGGTAGCAAATGCTGTAGTGTCAGACCAATTAAAGCCCCGTGGCTCACTACTAAAACCCTTTTACCTCTATATACACGATTTATTTCTTCTATAAATTTAATTCCTCTCTTTGCTACATCTTCAAATTTTTCCATACCAAGGTCTAAATCACTCCAGTTATTTCCCCATATTTGAACTCAATTCTTTAAGGGGTATAGCGTGAGGGTATTAAAAATGGATAGCAATTACTAATTACTATCCATTGAGTTTATTTTTTTTTGTGTGAAAGTTTTTTGTTCACATAAAACGTGACCAAAGCTACAACGATTAAAACTGGAATTGCATAAATCTGTCCAACAAACAATTTCCAACCTACCGTATTATAGCCTTCTGATGCAGGAATTAAGACTGCAATCACACAAACAATCAAATAGGCTAACAATGGCGGAATAATATTTCTCATTAGGCTCCACTCCTTTCTTTCATACTATTAAACAACTATTGAATACTTCATTTATATATTTTATTATAGCCCACTATTTTTACTACTCAAAAACAACAAAGTTTACGAAAACAGCCAAATTTTTTTATCGGACTACTTCCTCCATTTTTTACCGAATAATATTTTTGATATTAGAGCCGCTATGAGACTACAGATGATGCTCATCTATTACATTTCAAATTTTTATCCTCATGGATTCTTCTCACATCATACTAAAAAAGTTTATATCCCTTTTTATAATTTCGAAGAAAGTTGCTCTTTACTATTAAAGTATAGGTACAATATTTTTTACAGAATTCTGCTTCATTCACAAACATTATCCATTGTAAATTTCATATCTCTTTAAAAAAAATATTCTTTCTGCTACTTCTAAAGAGCATATGCCTCCAGCCATTTTAAGTTCAGTAACATTTAAGTCTTCTTTCGGGCAATTTTTTCTTAGCAAGAATGATATTATTCTTCCTTTTTTGTATATATTGGTGATTTTATAAAAATGCATAATATAAATGCAATCACTATTAAAATGAAAGCAGACATAAAGCCATTATTAAGTCCCTTCAGCAATGATGATAAAGAAATGCCCTCATAATCATTTGAATATCTAGTAACTGTAGCTGACATAACCCCTACCATTATTGCAGCTCCAAGTGAAGCAAACACTTGACGAACAGTATTATTAATCGCAGATCCGTGACTTATTAAATCATTAGACAATGCATTTATCCCCGCTGTAGCTAAAGGCATCATTACAAATCCCATACCTAACATCCTTAATGAATAAAGACAAACAATCCACCAAGTAGCTGTATCCTTAGTAAGCAATAAGAAAGGGAATGTTGCTACAGCTAAAATAAACATGCCAATCATTGACATTTTCTTGACACCATACTTATCAAATAATTTCCCTGCAATTGGTGAGATAACACCTAAAACAAGTGCGCCAGGAAGTAATATTAGCCCTGATTGAAGTGCTGAAAATCCTTTTATTGATTGTGTATAAATAGGTAATAGAATTTCTGAACCAATCATTGTCATAAAAATAATAGCTACAATAATTGTAGACAAAGTAAAAGTTCTACTTTTAAATACTCTTAACTCCAAAAATGCTTGTGCTAATTTAAATTGACGACGGGAAAATAGTATTATTACTACAATACCTATTACGCAAGAAATCCATGTATTCATATTTTGCCACCCTTCATTTCCTGCAACACTTATCCCATAGAGAAGTGAACCCAAACCTAAGCTACTAAGCAAAATAGAGAAAAAATCAACCTTCGGCTTAGTTAAATTTATAATGTTTTTCATATAGAAGAATGCTAGCAACAAATTAAGCACAACAATTGGAAGAATTATATAAAATAAGTAACGCCAATTATAATAATCAACAATCCAACCTGATACAGTAGGAGCAATTGCAGGAGAAAACGCTATAACAATTCCTACTAACCCCATGGCTTCCCCTCGCCGTTCAGCTGGATATACTAAAAACATTAGCGTTTGCATTAAAGGAATCATTAATCCTGAACCAATAGCTTGAATGATACGCCCTACGAGAAGTGTGTTAAATGTCGTACTTAGTGCACAAATTACAGTACCTATTGCAAAACTAACCATTGCCGCAAAAAATAAGTTTCTATTGGTTATTGTATTTAACAAAAATGCAGAAGTAGGAATCATTATGCCACTGATTAACATAAATGTAGTGATAAGCCATTGTGCATTACTAGCACTGATATCTAAATCGCTCATAATTTTTGGTAAAGCGGTGACCAATAAGGTTTGATTAATAATGGTTAAAAATGTTCCAACCATTAAAACAAGTACAAATCCAGCTCGTTTAAAGTGATTTCCATTAATATCAACTGGTTGCGTTTGTATTTTTTCCATGTTTTTTTACATTCCTCTCACTCAAAATAAACCAATGTATATTTTTTTGTACTCAAGTTTATTTTTATGATAATATGGTATAATAAAGATGTCAATAATTTTTTGAGGAGATAACAATTTATGAGTAAAAAAGAGAAAATCATTGAAGTAGCAAAACAGTTGTTTCGAACAAAAGGCTATCATGAAACTGCAATCCAGGATATTTTGGAACAATCAAAAGTTTCCAAAGGTACATTTTATAATTACTTCTCTTCGAAATCACAATTAATTCTTTATATTATTCAAAAAGTTGATGCAAAAGTTGAAGAGCAGCAAAACATGTTGTTACAAGAAGGAAATCTTTATGATAAACAAATTTTTTATTCTCAGCTTCGAGTAAAACACTCCATTTATGGGACTGAGAAAATTTCAGAGTTATATAATATTTCTTTGGGGGAAAATGATGAGGGATTACAGAAATATATGGCGGAGAGCCATTATAAAGAGCTGAATTGGCTAGCAGAACGCTTAATAGAGGTTTATGGGAATGAAATAGTAGAAAGCGCGATGGATTTATCCACCCATTTTATTGGAGGATTAGGTTATCAATTTAGGTATTCTGATCAAATGAAGCTGAATATTAATAGTTCTGATATTTTAGATTACAATATTTTACGTTTAGAGAAAAACATTGAAATAACAAAGCGAACTAATCAAATTCTCTTTCCATATAAATCGCCTAATGCAGTTGACAATCAAGAAAAAGCTAAGAGTAAAATCCAAAGATTACTTAATAAAGTGATAAATGATTATGAATTTTCACAAGAAGAAAAAGAAATAATTAGTTTTATTTTGGATGAAACTCAAAACTCATATATAAGATGGGGTGTTTGTGAAGGAGCTATTCGTCAATTAAAAATACTATCTTCCTCTCAATCAAGTTATGAACACCTATTTAATGAAGTATTTAACATCATTAAAAAACAAAAAAATATATAACTCATTAAAAAAGTAAATGTCATATTTCGGTCAAAGTATCAACAAAGTTCTTTCACATAACTTTGTTGACATATTGAAATTAAAAGCTAATATTAATAAAATTATCCGAAAATTACACTATTACATTTTTCTTTTTTTACCTTACAATAATCATTCAACACTTCCAAAAGCGAGACTCCCTTTTACTTTGTTCATCATTGAATATGATATTTTATGTATTGTATATGAATACAATTACCTCTCCACGATGTTGTAGAGAGGTAATTGTATGAATTTCCCACGATAGATTCAGCTATAGGTTCTGTGAAGCAGAACTAATAGTGGATTTGACTTTTCTCCACATTCGAGAATAAACTCGGGCCCATCTCCCAGACCATCTACCAATTGTAACCACAGCGTAACAACTGATCCGCACAATAGGCACTCAACTCATCTTCTATATAGTCCTCCTTTGTATGATACAACCGAATCAACTCACTGCTGTCCAACTCACGCAACCACATAATAAATGCCTTCCTACCTTCCCTACTCATTGTCCATTGCCTCCCATACATTAACCGAAAACCCTACAGCGGTTTATCCTAGTCGAATCCCGATCGTTTTTCCTTGGGTTGTATTTACATATTATGAAATGTAATATTAGGCAAAAGCTCTAATCTTTTTTTAAATGAGCATAAATATTCAAATTTCAATGGATTTTGATTGTTCATTTATATATCCACCTTTTTGACTTGGTTTTCATTCTATTGAAGAGAGTAGACCTATTTCAGGATAATTATTTGCTTTTTCCAAGATAAGACCACTTCCTTTTTCTAAGAGGAACTCATCAAAAAAGGCTAAGCTAAGTTCGTTAATAATTTTGTGTACTTTTCGAATGTCCTCACCTTTATTACACAGAAGAGGCGAGAATAGATGGAAGTCTGTGTAGCTCATATGAGATGTGTTGGAAATAACCATTGTAAATCCTTTACCCTTCGAGGCATTTTCCCGTCTTTCCTGACTTTCTTTCCAAAACGATTCATAGGAAGATCGTGATCTCCCACTAAGTGAAATGGCAGCATCTAAGGAAGCGTCAAAAATGGACTTATCGATACTTTTTTCTGCATTCATTTGCATGTAAGGTTTTGAAAATCCAACTGTTGGGATTGGTTCCCCATACAAGACTCCATCCATGTTCAAGGCTACTTTAATACGTGAATCTTTTAACAACATTTGGGCAGCTGCAGCACCACCATAAGAGTGACCAAACATGCCTATTTTCTCCATATTTAACTTACCATTAAGAAAAAACCCCATATCTTTGTCACTGTTCCACTCTTCTAATGTATCTAAGACAAACGATACGTCTTCTGTCCAAATTTTCATGTGCTGATCAAGACTTTCGAAGCCTGATAAATTATTTGGTTCCAACAAGACCTCTTTACCATTTGGAAATACTGTAGCTGCAGCATCGAAAACGTGATCAATCCCAACGACAATATAGCCGTGGCTTACAAGTTCCTCTATTTGAAAGGTATTTTGCTTCCGAAAACCTGTCATTCCATGAGAAAAAATAAGTATTGGAAAATTGTTATTATCGTTGGAAATCCCCAAATTTTTTTGAGCATGAGCTTTAACAAGATTTAGATGACTTAAAGTCCAAGCCGGAAATGAGAGTGCACGTTCAATTCCAGCTGTTATTGCCTTTACTTCTTCAATATACGGCTCAGATTGAAGGGAATTTGCTTCTTTACTTGGGTACCAAATTTGGATCATTAGTTCTCTATGTTTACCTTTATCTGAAGAACGCACTTCTTTCCTATTCTTATCAATTATGTGATAAGATTTGGTACCTATAAAGTATTCCCCTGTTGGTTTTTCAAATGAAAAGATAGGAAATAGAAGAGGTAATCCTACCATAACAACAATGTAAACAATTGAAAAACTACTTATCCCCCACTTCCAATACTTTTTTTTGCTTTTGGTAATAGCAAAAAGCAAATTTGTTAAAGTTAAAATTAATGGTGCGATATACCCCAAAAGCATTTGCCATCGATATCCTTCAATAATTATTTGCAGAGCCACAATAAGATAAAGTATAGCGAGGCCTATTATAATCGCATTTCGCTTTTCATTTTTGAATAAAAACATGCTTAAGAGTAAAACGATAGAAAAGAAAATAACTAAAATTTCTAAAATCCTCAAAATAAACTCCCCTTTTCTCTTAGTAGGTAAATTTCGATGGGGACATTTCTTCCTACTAATTTACTTTCAAAAAAATCTCCTTCAAAGCAACAATTCATGAGGGGAACCATCATTAAACCTTGATGTTGGTTTCCATAGTCAGTAAAAATGAATCGAATGATTATTGGTCACAAGGATTTTAAATTAAATAAAGAAAAATTCAGTAGTCGATACCAGGCAACTAAGAAAAGTTGTACATAAGTAGGGATGTGACAAAATTGTTAGTTCGGTTTAAAACAGCCATGATAGCCCCCATCATTAAGACACTAATATAACAGCCTTTTTAAATAACTACCTGTTAATAAATGTGTTAAATGAACTTTTGTTTATTTTTTTGAACGTGAGTACAAAAGGAGTTTAACTAATAAGCAGTTCTTTGTCAACAAGATAATTAACAAAATATGTTTTGTCCTTGTATAAAAAAATGGTTGTCTCGTCAATAATATTTGATACTTAATAGGCCTAGTGACAGGGTTACTGCTCCAGACCGCAAAGATGAAATGGTGTTACAAAAATACTGTTTTTTTTGGTAAAGGTGTGCATTAACATGGTAATAAGTTACTCGGCAAAACGGGTTCGTTTTCCCCAATCAGTCTGAAACAGGCTTATAAAAAATAGAAGATGAAACGTCTTGCACCCAGGATCAAGTCCCGTGGGGCTACATTCCATCCCGACTGCCGTTATAATAAGAACCTATAAAAAAGGTTAGCCAGTGATATGGTATGCTCCCCTTATAGTAGACACATTTAAAAAGGCGCATTAATCTGTCTACTAGGAGGGGGGATTTTTTATGGAGAAAAAAGCAGAGACTTATGATATATCGTTTAAGAAAAAAGCGGTGGATTTATATCATCAAAAGAAGAATTATTCAGCTGTTTCCAGAGAATTAAACATTCATCGAAAAAACATACAACGGTGGGTTAAACAGTTTAATGTAGATGGAATTGTTGGTCTTAGAGAGAAACGCGGAAGAAAAAGTGGGTCTGATAAAGTCTCTTCATCTACTATTGAAAATCCTCAAAAGAAAATCAAGCGATTAGAAGCTGAGAACGAACTATTAAAAAAGCTTTTAAAGATGTGAAAGGGGGACTTGATTTAGAACCTAGTATTCTATTTCAAATCATTGATGATTTATCAAATCATTCTATACAGCTGCTCTGCCATCTGGCTAAAGTATCAAGAAGTGGATACTACAATTGGGTAAAGCGTAAAGCATTTCCTTCGGAAAGGCAGATAGAGGATGAGATGCTAAAGCAGAAAATAATAGAATGCCATCAGAAATATAAGGGCATCTATGGCTATAGAAGAATACAAATTTGGTTAAAGAGGACCTATGATATTCACATTAATCACAAAAAAGTTCAACGGTTACTAAGTGAACTAGGTATTAAAGCCATTATCAGGAAGAAACGAATTTATTACGGAAAGAAAGAACCCTATCTTATTTCGAATAATTATTTAAATAGAGATTTTTACGCTTCTCGCCCTAATGAAAAGTGGGTAACTGATATTACGTACCTCATTTTCAATGGACAGAAACTATACTTGTCTGCCATCAAAGACCTATATAATAACGAAGTTGTTGCGTACCAAATTAGTAGACGCAATGATTATAAACTAGTCTTGGATACTCTAAAAAAAGCCATAAAAGGAAAGAATGTAAAGGGAATCCTTCTCCATAGTGATCAAGGATACCAATACACGTCCCATAACTATAATCAGCTACTTACAAGAAATAAAATGAAAGCTAGTATGTCTAGAAAGGGCAACTGTTGGGATAACGCTAGTATGGAAAATTTCTTTAGTCATTTAAAAACAGAATGTTTTAACCTGCATTCTTTTAAAACTTCACAAGAGGTTAGAAGGGCTATTAAAGACTACATTCTCTTTTATAACCACGAAAGGTTTCAAAACAAGCTAAACAGCCTGACTCCTATCGAATATAGAAGTCAGGCTGTTTAACTGCGCTTATTTTTTGTGTCAACTTGACAGGGGTCAGATCAGGCAGCAGAATTACGCCCTTAACAGATTCAAATTTATTGCACTTTATCGTCGTTTTCGTATTCACACAATATCATTTTTCTTCATTTGAAGAAAAACTCGTATATAATTACGGTCATCCTTTGTGGTTTGTATTCATTTCACACTGAATGAGTTCTACTGCTTCTTCAAACATCTCCCTATCATTTCTATTTAGTCCTTCTAATAATAGTGCCACGTTATCAGCTGTCAGGAAAAAAGAGAGCTTTTCGTCCTTATGTTGAACGTTTTCTTCCTCTCTCAGTTCCATCACTTTTTTAGTAAATGTTTCCCCACACTCTTCCAACAAATATAAATATTCATAATCAGGGTCACCAATCTTCATGTCACCAAAGTCGATGATTCCAGTTATTTCTTGCCTCTTTAGATCAAATAATAAATGGTCCATCGATAAATCAGCATGAAGGAGCTTAGGTGAATATCTGAAATGGTTTTTATCTTCTAGGTATGTTTCGAATCGAAAAGCAATATATGTTTGCATATCTTGATTGATTTTAGTAAAGGCTTTTTTCTTCACCTCATTGAAATTCTCTAAGTAATATTGATAGAAATTCGTTTCAGGTATATTTAAGTTTTTCGCCTGTTCAACACAGAATGAACTGATTTGATCCATAAACTCGGCGATTTGATGGGCGATTTTGTCCTTTGTTTCTGATGGTAATGAGCAAAATAGTTGTTCATCCATAGGCACTCCTGGCAATAATCTGTAGCCGACAAAGGGATAACCATTATCTTGTTTCCCACAATAAATAAATTCCGGTATTTTTAGAGAAATATGTTTTTTTAGGCTTGGTAACGCCTTTATTTCTTTTTCTGTATCAATAGATCCGTCTTTTTCCTTTGGAAATCGAAATACTATCTCATGATTGATCAGATAGGCACGACTCATCCAGCCCTCACCAAGTGGCATTATATGATTAATTTTCAAGTTCTTAAAATTACACATAATCATTTTTTTAACCCACTCAAACTCAGCATACTCGATACTGTTATCCATCTAAATTAGTCTCCTTTACTCGTATGGGCACTTCTACTTTCAATAAAATCCAACCTTTAATTCATCAAAACAAAATCCATGAAATATGATTTTTTATCTCTTAATATCTTGAAAAAAGTATTTCTCTCCAATCAGAAAACTATTACAAATATCCAAATTCTACACCTTTACTCAACATCCTGCTATTTAGCTTAATAACATATATATAATGGGTTTATTCAACAATCTGGCCCTTTAATAAAAAAGACGCGTTCCTAAATAAACGCGCCCGTTTGCTTAAATATGGACTATAACAAAAATGAATTATTTACCCTCAGCCTATCTACATTGCATCCATCATTTATACATAAAAAGAAAAAGACCACACAATTAATAACATACTTGCTAATCCCCACACCGTGGCTCCTACTATCCACCAAACAACGGGTTTAGTTGATGTCTGTTTGCCTTCCATACCGTCCTTGTTTTCTATTGCTAAAGCAACTCTTTCCTCCATGCTTTTTTTCATTGACATAAGGACAAAAAGTCCTACTACGATAAAACCAACCGTTATCCAAAGTAACAAATTCATTTTAACACCCCATTTCTTATAGGTTACTTTCTACCCCAGTTTTTCTAAATTATGTTGTAATTGAAACTTAGTCTTTTATTCCGTTAAATGGCCCTTTTCATGAACAAAGGCGCTTTCCTATTTCAGAAGTCGAGTAGAATGGAGCCTTTTTACCTTACGGTAAATTGTGCTCCAGACCCTCACAGAACCGTGCTTGCACTATTAATGCACACGGCTCCTCCTAGTCATCATTCACAGAATGTAGCTAATCTCTTTTCTTAAATTGTATATATTCACTTTAATTTTTGGTGAAGGTAGTGGATATTTATCAAGAAATAGTCTGAATTTGTCCCATGTAAAGGATTTCCTTTGACTTCTTCTATTGAGCCATTTAAACAGTAGTTCCTCAATTTTGCACTTGAAGTTGCTGACATTTAGGCTATTATCAGTGATGCAATAATAGTTGTAATAACCGATAAGCGAGCGTCGAAATCTATCCATGATTATATGGATATTCTTATTTCTATTCTTCTTCATCCATTCTTTAGATTCTTTTAATTTATTTTGGACTTTTTTTCTACTCGATTTCCGTTTCACCCAAAATTTCCCTTGTTTACTTTCCCCGCAATAGTGTGTAAAGCCTAAGAAATCAAAGGTCGCTGGTTTACTATTCCCCTTTTGTTTTGCATATTTCTCCGCAAACCGTCCAAAGGGAATAATTTTGGTTTTATCCTCAGCAATTTCCAAATTAAATTTCTTTAATCTAAGTTTTAATGATTGGAAGAACTCCTGAGCTTCGCTCTGATATTGAAAACAGCACACAAAATCATCTGCATACCTTACTATATATGCCTGTCCGTTGCATTGTTTCTTGACCTTTTTCTCAAACCATAGGTCGAGAACATAATGGAGATACACATTGGCTAATATCGGAGATATGACACCACCTTGCGGTGTGCCATTGTCTGTTTTGTATTTCTTTCCTTCCTCCATATATCCACCTTTAAGAAACCTGCCAATTATTCTTAGTAAGTTAGGGTCTGCAATTCGCAGTTTTAAGAACTCCATCATCCATTTGTGGTCAACGTTGTCAAAGAATCCTTTAATATCAACATCTACTACATAATTTACTGATCTCTTTTCAATATAGAAGTTCAGTATTTTCAAAGCATCATGGCAACAACGGTTTGGACGAAACCCAAAGGAACAGTCTAGAAAATCATTTTCGTAGATGGTGTTTAGTATCTTGGTAATGCCTTTTTGAACAATCTTGTCTTCGTGTTCCGGTATTCCTAATGGTCTTTTCTTGTTTGAATTGAGCTTTGGAATATACATTCTCCTGACTGGAACAGGACGATAACTTTTGCTTTTAAGTCTACTTACTAACACCTCTATATTTTCTTCTAAATTTTCACCGTACTGCTCCTTAGCTGTACCGTTAATCCCTGTTGCTTTCCTATTGGGTAGTTCATGATGACATTGAGCTAGTGCTTGCTTGTTTAATAGATGTGCAAGAGATGTAAACTTTATTTTAGGATCAGACTTTGCTAATTCTGCTATCCTTAGTAGTTTTGTTTCCATTTAAAATACCTACCTCTGTGTGTAGTAAATGTGTCTCTAGTAAGGGTGATAATTAGGTAGCAGCCTTTCCTCCATCGGCATTACCCAACTTCATTGGTACTACGCTGCTATCCGACTCCCTACAACGGCATTTGGTTTCCTTGCTTTTTATCGCTTGTACACCATACTCTTCTAAAAAAAAAAGAAAAGAAAAGACCGGTAGGGTCTCCTGAGTTGCCGTATCATATCAATGTATGACGTGCTAAGGTCTATGACTCCAGAGAGGTTTTATCATTCTTGCCTTTAACGAAAGATAAAATGTAGCTTTCTGCAGCGCTTAAAGCATCAGCCCTCTCGAACTACAATCATTATGGAGCTCAATCCCTTCAACCATTAGGCTTTCGGCCCGCCACCTCACTGTCTACGCTTAAAAACTAAAGTTACCTTTAGTCCTCCAAGACTCGTTACGAGCGAATGGCTAGTTCTTACTCGACGGGAATCCCACCCGTTATATGATACGACCTTGCTCAGCCGCACAAGCGCCCGATTGTCGAAGATCAAGATAATGATTATGATTTGCTACCTTATCCTTGTTTAACTAAACCACTCTTTACATTAAGTAAATTTCTGCATAAAAAAACAACATCAAGAATCCAAAAAGGAGTAGCAACTACCCCTTTTCTTAAACCCTTTTACAAAAATATTAATTTCTAGGATCTACATAATCCGGATAATCAGTGATGATCGCGTCAACCTTCATATCGAATAGAAAGTCTGCTGCTTCTTGACTTCGTACCGTCCATGATCCAATTTGCATACCAAGAGAGTGAACTTGATTCACTAATTCTTCTGTCACAATTCCATAGCTTGGGTTAAACCAATCCGCATAGGTTGAAAATTCTTGTAAAGCTTCCGTTGTTGTATCTTTAAGGTTAGAAGTTAATACACCGATTGGAACTTTAGGAAGAAGCTGGTCCATTTTTTTCATCGATTCAAAGTTAAAAGATTGAATAATGATTTTTTCATTTTGCGGTTTATCGAGATTTCGTTCTTTTAATGCTTCTGCCACTTGTTTTTCAATACCAGGGTAAAGCTCTGGGGCTTTTAATTCTATTAAAATTCCAACTTTTCCATGGTAACGATCAAGAATCTCTTCAAATGTTGGAATTGGTTCTCCTGCAAATTGTTCCCCTTTCCAACTACCTGCATCAAGACTTCTAAGCTGTTCAAATGTTAAATCCCCTACTTTTCCCGTTCCATCTGTTGTACGATCTACTGTTGTATCATGGATTACTACTATTTCACCATCTTTACTTCTTTGAACATCGATTTCAATATAATCGGCTTTCATCTCAACTGCTAGATCAAAACCAGCAATTGTATTTTCAGGTGCGTACCCTGTTGCACCACGGTGTGCTACATTATCCACTTGCTTTCTTTCGCCCACTGTTGGTTCTTCTGCAAACGCCTGACTGAATGGACTGAATAACAACGAAAAGGCCACCCCAGTACCAATTAATAATTTTTTGCTCATTTTCTCCATCTCCTATCTAAAAAATATGTATTCAAATATATTCTAGGAAAGGAATGTTGAACCAGTATGAAGATATATTTATAGCTTAATAAAGATTGTGTTAACAAAATCCGATCTTTTTCCTTACGTTTTTTTACAAATCTACTAATGGAATTTATAGAATAGAAATACTCTACTACACCATTTTACTCAATAATAGTACATGTGATATAAAACATCATGACAAATTCATGTATAAAGCTTCTCAATTGAGTGAAGCTTTTTCCTCTTAAGCAGTAATTATTTTCATCAAATAAGATTATTTTATCAGGAACAGCCAAATCAAAAGAAGAAATTTGTGTCACTCATATCGTCGATAATATTCAACCTAATTTTTCATTATGATTTTCTATCTCGATTTCCCTGGCTGCTTGATACCGACCTTTATGGTATGCTTGGACATTTTGTTCATCTGAAGGTTTTGGACCTGAGTGTAACCCAAAGTATTATTTATCATACATGAAACTGGCCCTTAAATGGAAAATGAGCACTACACTTAATTCAAGGATAGCGCCCGATTGTCGAATAACTTATCTCTAAAATTAAACATTTTTTAACATCGAATTTAATTTACAATTTCATTATTTGATCCGACCCGAATGGCTAAACAAAACTTTCCAGGACTTATGGCGGCAGTTGAATCCAATAAACCAACTCTAGCACCAAACCCATTTGCAATTTCAATGCTTGAGTATATAAATAAAAATCACGGATTTATGAAAGCTATGTTTGGTCCAAAAGGAAATTTAACTTTTCAATCAAGAATAAAGAACTTCTTGTGGAAAACAATATTTAAGGAGAGGCCAAATTCAATTATTAGGGAAGAAGATTTATTTAGCATCTTATATTGCATCTGCCCATATCAGGGCGATTTAGTAGTGGTTAGAATGTGGCAGGAAAGAGTCTCCTCAAGACATGGCTCGTATACTATCGACCATTACAGTAAAATGATCCCCTCTTTGCAGCTGCTTTGAAAAGTAAGTAAGTCAGAATAAAGGACAACACCATAAAAATAGGAATTGTCCTTTTTTAATAATATTTTTTCAACCTAAACTTACCCAATAATAATATTTAAACATTCAACTCATTAAAAAGCATTTAAAAAATCATTAACGTTTTGGCTTATTTCCTCAGAATGAGACCAATGTAGATAGTGATGTCCCTCTAGGACAATGAGCTTATTAGAAGGTACATGGCTTAATTGCGTCCGATAAAAAGATAAAATGGTTTTCCCATCTTCCGTCACTTTGTCATCTTTCTCAGTAAATATCATAACAGGGATCTCTGGAGGAAATGACATTTCAATCGTTTTTTCGATATTATGATTTATTTCATTAACTTCATCAACTATATTTTTGTTACCTAATTTCCAGGCAGAAATACTTTTAGTTATCTTTAAATTTTCATCAGAATAAATCCCTTTATTCGCATTTGGAAGGTACTCCTCTGGATTCATATATACTGCTAACCTTGCAATTCCAGTGGGGGCTAACATGCTCAAATATTGAGGCATGGTTGGGACAGATTCGTTAAAATACTCCACCACTTGAGGCAAAGTGCAATCAATTCCTATGATGGCTTTAATTTCATTAGGGTATTTATTGGCATAATACATACTGTAAATGCCAGAAACGGAGTGGGGCATTAATATGTATGGTCCTTCTATATTGGCTTTATTAAGTGCTTCTCTTATTTCCTCTACGATGTTTTCAACTGTTCGTTCCTTATTGGTGGTATCACTCCATCCGTATCCGAAAGTCTCTACCACTACTATTCTATTATTCTTCGCCATTTCATTCATTAAAGGTTCATAATCCAATGCAGGTGCTGCGGTACCGGCGCCACTTAATAAGACTATGGTGTTTTTACCTTCCCCCTTTGTATATACATGCATTTTCTCACCGTCCACCTCAACTAATTGACCTAACGGAAGATATTTATTTTGTTCATATGCAATCATAATCTGATTAAATATAATCCAAATACAAAATATCGCTGTAACAATTAATAAAACATTTCTTATAAAAAGCCAAAATCTTACCTTTTTCCATGTTCTCACTATTTCCGCCTCTTTCTGTAATAAGTAGTAATATCAGATATACCGTTTTTTTTCAATAACTATTTAACATTTTATATCTCTTTTTTAAAATCTTATTTAAGGAAAGTTTAATTATAGTTTAAGTTTATCCTGGAGCCTTTCGGACCTGCATTAAACTTAGACCAACATTTGAAAATGTTATCCAACAATCTGACACTAAAATAAAAATAGGCACTTATCCTTGTTCAAGGATAGTGCCCTATAATAGATCTATTCGGTTCTCCAATTTTTGTTACAATCATACGATCTTGGTCTTGTAAAGTGGGTTCCATTGAAGAAGATCAACTACAATGTGTGTAAAAAAAAGCTCGAATAATAAAAGCTATTATTATCGCAATAAGAAGTGCCTTACCCACTCCCAAATCCCATTTTTTACTTTTATCGTTTTCCTGTCTCAAGCATTTCTCGTTATAAGTCAATATAAGCAAGTTTATTACTAATAGCGTTTTTTAATTTCTTTTTTACACCATAGGAAAATTTTTTAAATCTCACTTCAGCAATCCCCGTCTCATCAATTTCAAGAATTGCATATTGAGCTCGAAGGTCAGAACGTAACTTTTCTTTCTTTCGCTTATTCTGCAGAAATATGAATTGAAGAATAAGTTGTTTTGGTATGAGTAATACTTAAATTAGAAAATCCAGTTTTAAGAGGAGATTTTAAATGAATACAAAACATACTGTAGGTTTATCATCAACAGAAATTGCAGGATTATGGGCTACTTATTTAAACGATAGCTTGTCAATCTGTCTCTCTAAGCATTTCCTGCAACAGTCTAACAATGAAGAAGTTAAACCCATAATTAAACTAACATTAGATATATCACAAAAACATATTGATGAAATCAAGAATATTTTTGAAAAGGAGAATTTCCCTATTCCTAACGGATTTTCCGATGAAGACATTGATCTTTCAGCTCCACCTTTGTTTTTTGATTTATTTCCTGTAAGCTACGTTTACGGGATGAGCCGTATGGGTTTAATGACCTATAGTATGCTAATTTCTAATGTTGCCCGCGAAGATATTCGCTCCTTCTTCTCTAAGTGTTTAACTTCCACATTGGATCTTTATAATACATCAGTAAATCTAATGCTTTCTAAAGGGATATACGATCGCCCAACAATGATTCCTTATCCCGACAAAGTTGAATTCGTTAAAAAGAAAGAAACATTTTTATCCAAGTGGTTCGAAAAGAAACGCCCTTTAAATGTTCTTGAACTATCTGAAATATTTTTTAACATTGAAAGGAATTATTTTGCTTTAGTCTTACTCACCGGATTTATTCAAGTTGTAAAGGATAAACAAATAAAAAAATTTTAGATAAAAGGAAAAGAATTAGCTCAAAAGCAAATCCATTTCCTTAACCATACTTTAATCAAGGAAGATCTGCTTGGAACTATAATGGTTAACTCAGAAGTATCAACTTCTACGGTATCTCCTTTTTCAGAAAAGCTCATCATGAACCTTGTAACTATACTCAATACGCAAGGAATAACCTATATTGGTCATGCATTAGCTACATCAGCACGTATAGACCTTGCTACTGAATATTCAAAACTAATTCCTGAAATATTGCAGTATGGGAAGGAGGGCACCGAAATTTTAATAGAAAGGGGATGGATGGAAGAACCACCACATGCTCCGAATAGGAAGGAATTGGCAGAAAGTTAGGTATAAATTAAATCAAGGGTCTCAACGATCACTTGATTTAATTTATTTGAAGCAAAATTTCCCGTTGAACAGGCTTTATCAAGAGAAATCAGTCCTTTTTCCATTCTCCTTCTTTAATTAGTAGACTTCCGATTCAAGTCTGTTTAACCAGTTATGAACTAATGCATTAAATACATCAGTTTGTTCGATTTGTAGGTTGTGACCAGCCATATCAAGAACTAAGCTTCATAATGGTTTATCGTCGATTCTTTTCGTTAATGTACTCATAAGTCTGTCATGGTTAACCTTGTCAAAGAACTTTTCCAGGTCCATATCTACTACCCATCTGTAACCTTCTTTGATATTCTTTTGCTTTCCACATCGCATCATGACTACTTCGATTTGGCCGAAAACCATAACTATGTGCGGGAACATTGGGTCATATATCTTCGATAACACTTGGGCGATTGCTTGTTGTATCAAACGGTCTGTCACGGCTGGAATACCTAGTAACCGAACGCCGCCATCAGGTTTCGGAATTTCGACTCTACGGACAGGCTTTGTACGGGCATCTCATCCACACCATGGCTTCCTTTATTCTTTTCTACTCGCTTTAATGCTAGAAGCTATTCTCCCGTGACAGGATTTGATTCAAAAGCATTGTTATTCTTCCTTCCGTGAATAGCTTATCTTCTTATGCAAAGATCACTCCTCCCTCCAAGAGATCCCCCACGGGATTCACCATTTCCTTTCTCAAGTAAGGTACTACGTTTTCCACGTTTGCAGTAGAAGGAAACTATATTTTTTTAGCGATACAAAACATTTCAGCAAAATCATTTACAATAGTTTTGGCAGGATTATTTTTTAAATCGTATCTCATTCTTTCTAATCCTTCCTCATAGTCCTTATCATTAATTAAAGTAAGTACGGAAATACTCTATTTTCAGCGTAACTGAGGTAATCCATTACCCTTATATTTTCCATCCTATACTCAACCTTTAGAATTACTTCTAAGCCTCTTGAGTTAAGCTCACTAAAGATAACCTCCTTCTGCCAATATCTCTTTAAATCTTCAAAATAAGCAGTTGGAAAGTAGTGATAAACCCACCATTTAGGCATATTATGAATTGCGATATTATGTAATTTATAGATACCGCCTTTATTTAAAACACGATAAATCTCATTTAATGCTTGTCCTTTATCGCTATAATGATGGAAGGCATAGTTATTTGAAATAAAATCAAAAGTCTCTGAAACATAAGGCATATCCACTACATCAGCTTTAACAAATTTTACATTTTGCACCTTTTCATTAGCCTTATTCAACATTTGTTCTGATAAGTCCAGTCCATACCACTTTATGTTGAGTTCTTCAAAATAATTTATTTGTTTTGCCAAGAAAAGACCTGTTCCGCAGGATAAATCTAATACATGATATTCAGATTTACTATTGTTTTCAATGTATTCCTTTAAATCGTAATCGAATCTCATTGCTTCTGTATTGGTTTTTATCATACTTTTCAGCGATTTTGGTGTAATTAGTTGTTTTCATATTCGTCTCCCTTATCCTATTTCATGAATATTCAAACTTTACTTTACCATAAGTTACTAATGCCATCTTCAATTAAACTGCCACGTTAATTTAAGTTCATTTCTTACATTCCCAACTAATATTAACATAAATATCCAGTTCATTTTAAAGGTGTTATTCAACAATCTGGCCCTTTAATTGAGTAACATGCTAGGGAATTCTGAGCATCTACAAAAGTAAAAAAGTGAATTCTGTATAATTAATACAATATTTTGATCCATATTTTTTATAAACGATCATACTTAATTATGACAAGCTTTTTTACAATGCCACAATCCACAATAAGATCACTTAGTTCAACCAAAAAAGTTCTAGTTGATCTTTTTAAATGGTTAGCTCAATAAGAAAAATGGATTGCTGTCATAATTCCTTTCTTCAACATTACCTTCAAGAGAAAAGTGTGCACGAATGTGTGCACAGACTTAATTTTTTTATTTTATCTAGATTGTCCTAGATTTCTTTTAGTAGCCATCAAACCCTTGATATACAAGACTTAATTAATCTACATTTATCTCATTTAACCCAGTTTATTTACTTGAATCCCGCTGACAGCGTAGAGGTCAGGGGTTCGAGTCCCCTATGTTCCACATACGAAAAACCCTTGTGTATTGAGCTGACCCGCGAATATGGGACTTTAAAAAAACACCTATGCTACCTGTCGTCCGTATTCGATTGGAGCCAGGTAGTTTAATTTTGCCTGTATTCGTTTTTCGTTATAGTAACACATATATTGATTCACAATCTCTATTACTTTAATATTAGTGTTAGAAGATCTTCTATGGTCTTTGAATCCTTCCGACTTTAGCGAGGAGTGAAAGGATTCGATTACGGCGTTATCATGGCAGTTTCCTTTGCGAGACATGCTTGTGATAATGCCTTTTTCTTTTGCGAAATTTTGATAAGCATAGGAGGTATATACCGATCCTTGATCACTATGCAAAAGGACATTTTTTGGTCGACGTTTATTTAATGCCTCTTTTAACGTACTTAACACAAAGTTTCTTTCTGTCAATTTAATAATCCTGCTCGTTGGCTGATGAAGAAAACAAATCCTATCTTGTACAAACTTAAATATTGTATTAATAATCTGATATAGTTTATACTTATTTCTAATAAATTACCTTATTAAGTAAAGAAAGGAGTATCCCAGATCATATGAAGAAAAAGTCGCTAAGCTCTTTATCAATTGGATATGGGTACTCAACTGCTGTTTTTTTCTAGAAGTCATTTTAAGGGGTGAAGTGTGTCCAAAAATGACTTTGAGGTACACAGCAGTAATACAAAATAGTGAGGTAATTAAATGAACGTTGAAAAAATTATTAGAAACAATCCTGTTGGGATTCCTGAACCAGTTGGGAAATATACTCATATCACCAAAATACCAAGAAATGCAGAACTTTATGTGACATCTGGTCAAATAGGAATTGACAAAAATGGTTTAATTCCAGATGATATGAACGAACAAATTGGGAATACTTTTGAAAATATACAAAAAGTATTACAATCTGATAATTTATCTCCTGATAATATTATCAAGGTTAATATTTGGGCTACTGAAAATATTGATTGGCAATATTTTGATTCTAAGTGGGAAAAATTATTTGGAACCAATTATCCTGCAATGACAATTGGTTATATTGTAAAATTAGGGTTACCAGAAATAAAGATAGAAATCGAAATTTGGGCTGCTAAAATTTAAAATAATACACTTCACCTAAACCTACGCATTTACTCCGTTTATGCGTAGGTTTTATTAATTCACATAAACTGATCTGTCATTTTGTTTCGCTAAATACTCGGAATGTGACAACCCTAACCAAACTTTAAATAATATTTTTGGGTTCTTTATAGGTTTAACTAATCTCTTTCTCAATGACCATATTTATGGTCCGATACGATTTACAGTAAACGACGCAGATCTATATCGAGCACTACCAGCCTCAGATACGGCCCTTATAAACACCGTTTCTCCTGCAATTAAATTTGTTTGAACTGTCCTTCCTATCGTGGTATTCATAATAATATCTCCTTGTATGTTGCTAATAAAGGTATCGAATCTGGATCCTACAATCATTCCTGTAGAACTGCCTTCAATCCAGAATCCAACGGATTCTCCGGATTCTAGCAATACAGTGATGTCCGCGCTAATTTCATAAACACCATTTATTTGGATAGCAATAGTATTCGTTGCGGGATCTGGCACTGTATTTAAACTAGGTCCAGCAGGTGGATCAAACTCTATTAGTCCACCAAACATAACTTCTCTAATTGTAATATCCCCATACAATGAACCGAATGCAGGAGTAACTCCTGGGCCTTGAATACCTTGAGGACCTTGAATACCTTGAGGTCCCGGTGGACCTGGAGGACCAATTAATCTTGGCAGCTTTGGCGGTTTTGAACCCGGACTAAGTGGACAGCAACCCTGAAAAGGTTGGTTATTATTATCCATTGAAAATCACCTCATAAAATTTTAATCTTATAAATATATTATGTTTGTGAGTATGGCTGGGATTGGACAACTGTTAAACTTGTACAACTAACTACCTTTTCCTGATTCTGCCATTTCACTTCGCAGTTTTCGTCTAATGGTAGGATAAGCGCCCAGCGCCTTGTCATATTGCTATGATAGGTTTCCAAACGCTCTCCTCCGAACCGTACGTACACCTCTCGATGTATACGGCTCTCCATTTGTCAATCTAGTCTTCCAGCGTGTAAGTCTACATGGCACTCTTTACACAGTGTCATGGTTTTTCTTCTTCTCGCTATCATATTTTGCTCCCATAACTTTTTGCCTTTAAGGTCTTTTATTTTCCTCACATGGTGAACTTCGATGGGTACGTTCTCAGCTCCGCACCATTCACATTTATTCGCAAGCAGGCGCTCTACTAAGCTAGTCCTTCCACCGTACATAGCTGTTTGCTCTCTAAAATCCATTCCTTCTTCTCTTAAAACGGATAGGTTGTATTTAAAACCTTTGCTATAAAATAGTCGGATTTTAACACCCTGTTTGGTTTCAAATTTTACACCCAAATCCTTATGAACTCTGTATTTACTAGCCATTTTACCTACCGATGACTTATATTTCTGAGCCATTGTTCTAAGAAAGCTAAATTTCATTACATAATAATAGCTATGAAGATTGCTAACATTGAAAGCCATTCTGTAATAATTATATAGTCCTTCAAGTTCGCTGTTGTACGTACTGATTATTTCAATATCTTCAAGATTACTTAAGTAGGTACGGTGTATTGGCTTCCAGATATGTCCGAAGGACACTCTAAGCGCACCTAGAGATAATAATTTGTTAATCCATTTCTCTCTAGGTAGACTGAGATAGCATTTACCTTTTGCAGATTTGCGAGTAATTTTCTGTCCCTTGAAAGTACCTCCTTTGAGGGATTCATCCTGCGAAATCATGATGTCATATCCTAAGAAACGTGCTTTCTTCTTGTTATGGGTAATTAGGGTTTTCTCTTGTGATAGCTCTAAGTTAAGCTTTTCCTTTAGATATCTTGTTAGGTCTTCCTTAACCTTTTCGGCGTCCTGTTTACTTCCTATAATTCCTATAAGGAAATCATCGGCATATCTTACGTACTGTATTCTTCGGAAATTAGGGTCATTCTGAACCGTTCTCCGCATAGTACCTCGTAAGTTGTACAGGTTTTTGATTTCCTGTTTGTAATTAAACCTATTTTCTTCCGTAAGATTTTGCCATTCGTTGTGAAGTGTTTTCTTGAGTTCATGTATTTTTTTGCTTATTTTCATGTACTCCTTATTAGCTGCTCTTTTGGTTCCTTTATCGAAGGAAGCTTTATATTCCTCGATATAAATGTCCAATTCGTTTAAATAGATATTAGATAATATTGGGCTGATTATCCCACCTTGTGGGGTTCCACTGTATGTTTGGTGAAATTTCCAATCCTCAAGATAGCCAGCTTTTAAGAACTTCCATATTAGATTAATAAACTTTTCGTCCTTTATTCTTTTGCGAAGAATGTTTATTAAAATATGGTGGTCAATATTATCAAAGAATCCTTTGATGTCACCTTCTACAAACCACTTTGTATGTGTTAAAGTATTTTTACATTGTAGAAGTGCTGTGTGACAGCTTCTTCTTGGTCTAAATCCATGTGAATTGGGTGAAAAAGCAGGTTCATATATCTCTTCCAATAAGTTTCTAACTACCTCTTGAACAAGCTTATCTTCAAAAGACGGAATTCCTAGAGGTCTTTTTCCTCCGTTACTCTTGGGAATATACACACGTTTTGCAGGCACTGGACTATAGGTTTGATTTCTTAGGCTCTCGATAATACGTTCAATTCTTTCAATGCTCATACCATCAACTGTCTTTCCATCAGAACCAGCAGTCATATTCCCTGTTTTGGCATATATTTTCCCATAAGCTTTGAGAAAAAATTCAGGATTGTATAGATTCCTATACAAGCGTTCAAATTGATATCCTTTTATTTTCGCTTTGGAAGATAGAGTGTTTAACACTAATATCGGATTTCTCATAATGCCTCCCGCATTGACCCATTTTCGTATCAAACTCGACAAACTGTTTCCCTTCGCCATGTAATAGGCTTTCCCTATCTCAGACTACTACGGAAACTCCGTTACCCTATTGGATATTCAGATACAACTATCATAGCCTCAAAAGGCTTTCCAACTTAGGTAATCCCCATTTAGACAGATAAAAACATAGCTTATTGTAATGTCGGAAGTGACTTTCGTCTGTTTCTACTGATGGTAGATGGAAGAATATGATTCACTTGGTTTGGTGCAGTGTTCCAACACCTCCCCCATATTCTCATGAAGTTTCAGATTCCATTCTTCATGCGCAAGCATCATCGTCCTTAGACTATCATTCAAGCAGTATAGCTTTCTTCCTTATTTACATATTTCATCTAGCCATTCAGTCGTGACGTAGAATCTCGCCAACTTATGGCATTATTCACCATGCTACACTCCCCGTCTGGTTTCCCTTTCGGATAAGATGATTGATGATAGGTATAGATTGTGAATTTTAACCTACGCTGTTGCCACACAGCGAATTCTTATCTGCCCTTATGGGCGCACAACACTTTGCTTATTTAATTTCTCGAAACCTATCCGATATATTAAAAAGAGGTGAATATTTTGGATATTGCAGCATTATCAATTGGAATGAATCAAGCTACACTTAAACAAAATGTTAGCATTGCTCTGACAAAAAAAGTCATGGAGTCTACAGAGCAAAATAGTGCTGAATTAATTAAAATGTTAGAAGCATCTCATCCGACTTTAGGTAAGTCAATTGACTTAAAAGCTTAAGATTAGAAAATGCATTCAACTAAGAGTGCATTTTCTTTTTTTTGAAACATCTTAATTCAAGAGTTGATTAACTCCGGATTTTCGTAAATGTTTCCGATGACTTCCATATCACGATTAGCAACAACCCAACCATCTTTATCTTCACTGCTGCTCAATCGTTCTAATTTGTTATAACCGTGGTAATTATATGGAACGGTAAATCCTGCATACCATTTCCCAAAAACCACTTGACCGATTGCATAGAACTCCCCGATTTCTCTGTCTTTAAACTTCTTTTTGATTATATCCCCCTCATAAATCTCCTTGCCGTTCTTGTCTCTTAGGCCTGAGTACTGCCTTAAAATCACATCGCCATATTTACCATCTAAAGAAAAGTGGCACCAGTCCCCCTGTTGACCGTCAAAATTCCCTACCACTGTATTGTCATTAAAATTAATTCAAATAGGATTAAAGTGTTCGCCAGTCGGCTTATAGATTGCATCAAATTTTATCTCACGCACCTTCATTCCTCCTAACTACTGTGTCGATTAATACACTTTATTGTCTGATTTTTACGAAATATTCACCCTGATTTATTACCAACATTTGTTATAATTAGTTAGTAATTGAAAAGGGGTGAAACTATGAAGAAAAAACTATTTTACATAGCTATCGCATTAGGAATATTGTTATCTTCTACTGCTTTTACTTCTGGTGCTTCAGCAGCATGTGGAAGTCATGTTGGCAACCACAAAATTTGTGGACCTTGATTCTTGTTTGGAGCGCTAAATTTCTTAGCGCTTTTTAACTTTCAATGTTAATAAACATAATACAAAATCTATAAACTAAACCCATCAACAGCTTCATCCATAATGTCCTGGTTAATCCCGATATACCTCATTGTCACCGCAGGACTACTATGGTTAAATATCTGCTGTAAGACCGCGACATCCTTGTACTTTTGGTAAAAGTGATATCCAAACGTCTTTCTAAGGGTGTGAGTACCTATCTCACTTATACCAACCTCTTGAGCTGCAGCATTGAGAATCTTCCATGCCTGAACCCTGTGTATGCGGTCCTGACCTCTTCTTGACTGGAAAAGATATGCTGCTGTGTTCTTATCAATCGTAAACTTGCTGATATGTTGCTGTAGTTCGTTATTGATCTTAAATACACCTCCACAAATTGGACATTTTTATATTTCAAGAGAGTAATTGAATCCATGTACTTTAGTTCAAAAAGTTTTTGCTTGATTGCGAATTCCTTTGTGATTACACCTTTTTTATCAATTATTTGGGTACTGCCATCTAGGTTAGTTACTTCAAAGTCTGCAATATACTCAATCTTCCGATAAGTTTTTCCATTCTTTTTGAAACTATCTTGAAGTAGGTACCTTGGCTGCAACTTGAAATCCTTAATTTGCTTTGCATGCTTTTTCCACTTTAATTGGTTGTAATAAATGGCTTCTGCCCGTGAATCATACGTGATCCCATCTACCATTGTTTTTTTATTTCCGTACTTAGGTGTTGATTGGATAATGTACCTTCTTTCCCATATAAAAAACACCCTTCAGAAGTATCGATTAGTTACTAACTAAATACGATACAGGGGGTGTTTTTTCCTTGTCTCAATTTACTGGGTCACTCTACAAAGCAAGGGTTTTTTCTTTTTTTACTCTTCTATTTTTTTGTGATTATCAAGTTGTCGCCGAAGTAAAATTTTTGCTATTTTCACTCCGCATTTCCGACTTATTTTAGAACATTTAGTATTAATGGAGAAACTTGAGATGGTACGGGAAAAGGGTTGATGCGTTTGAAGTGAATTAGCTGTGCAAACTTCCCCTCAGCCAAGGACGAGATCGATAGGGACCAATTGGGATTTGGATTAGGCTGGTCTTTCCTTGTTGATCCATTTTATAGAGTTCATCACTTAAATTCGCGTCAAATCCAAGAAGCGGGTGCCCTCCCATCCCGAGAGCTGAAGCGGCCAAAAGCAATCGTTGCACGAGCATGCCTGCTTCCATCTGTTGGATTCGATATCCCCTGTATCCTAGTTCTTTTTTATAGAATTCTTTGTCACCAGCCACATGCAGGCAAAGTGGTACTTGGAGCAAATTCACATTATCCAGAGACATTCCAGTCTGCAAATGGAGTCGATGGTCTCCTGGGCAAATTTCTCTTAACATGTGTTCTGTACTGTCATAATAGTACGCCCCATTTGAAATACCTTCAACATTATATAAACAGCTGTAAATTGTTACACGAGGGAAGGAACTCCTATATGCTTCATCTAAATCATTTCGGTATGAAAAAGAAGCTGTAGCTTCTAGGAGAAGGGCGGCCAGTTGTTGTTGACTCACCATTCCCAAAACGAAATCCATGTCGGGAGAAAATCGGTTTCCGCAGGCCTCGGCCAGATCATACGACAGAGGCTCTATATGAGGTAATACCACTGCGGGATCCACACGTTCCGCAATTCCCCTCCCCTCCATCACCCGAAATGCCCATGTGGAATTCAGCTTAGAAGCTTCGTTCATCGCAGTTATCATCGGATATTCTCTGACACTAAGTGACCGCTCGAAATGTTCTGGGTGAATCGCTGGCAGCTCTTGTCTCAATTCCTCCGATATAACATTTTCGTATAGTCCCCTTCCGTTAGTAGACCAGTTAGTGGTTTCCACCGAAAGTGGGATTACACTATATACGCTCTCCTCCTGTTCGGATAATCCAAGAAGATGATTGATTGCGGTATCAAGAAATTGAAAGTACACCCCTGAGGCGAAGCCAAACCGTTTCGCTACCTCCATTAACTGTCCAATCAGCACACCCGCATCCAATCCTTGGAGTCGGTACGCAAAATTGTTGTATTTAAAGAAATTTTTCCAGAACCTTGTCGACACAAAGACAATACCAAAACACGAGGAGATGTCACACCGATTGCCCAGAGCTCTTGCTATATAGGAATCAAAATTCCCTTCCCGCAGCAATACCAGGCTATGGTGTGCTGCATCATAATGATAAACTCCATCAAGGAGTCCCTCTACTTTCAAATACACGTACAATTCGTTAGGGTACAACGCTCCACCAGAAGGAGCAAACCGCCGATACGACTGCAAAGGGTAGGAATCTTGCTCTGTGGAATCCATCGGAAAGACTGATTGGCTCAATTGAGTAAAACCGAATACATACCAGAGAAAATGACCAACTCTATTAAGATCCAGTCTAGCCGGAGGTTCTCCTCCCGTAAGCGTCAGCGGTACTTCCGCAGACAATGGAACAACCGGTAATCCACTGTAGAGTTTATATGCAAGCGGTGCATCCTCCCAATCCGCTTCCCAGTTCGGCTGATTTGCTTTATCAATATCAAAATGCAGATTGTGCAGAAATTTTTCCAGACTCATTCTCTACCTCCTAATCACTGCTTAAGGAAACGGATGCGGATGTGGATTGAGTTGTTCTGGTCTCAATGGTTTATTCGTATACCCAAGCTCCATAGGGACGCGGAGTACCCTTTCAAGCCCTGTCAGGCGGGTAAGGTGGTGCCCGAATGTCATCGGCAGCATCCCCGGAATCAGTACTTTTACGCAATACAATCCGTTTCGTCTCGTTTCCGGTGTCGTCTGGTCTATTATAATTACATCAAGGTTTAACTGACGGAACACATGAAGGATGTCTTGCAAATCATCGGTAAGATCCGTATGATTCGACTTCCACATAAACTCCTCCTTAAAAGTTCGCATTGGGCCATTGTCGTCAAGCAAAAAGCTTAAGCGCTTTTCTGCTTGCGGCAAACCGTATAGCATTCCGTGGTCATCCATCTGCCGAACTAGGGAAGAATCATGCAGCATTCTTTCATACTCCTCCTGGTTCGCCTCAAATTTTTCATCAAGGTTCAGCATCATGCCAGCAAGCTCGTGAACCGCGCTTTTCACCGCCCGTACCGGATCCAGATGAGCTCCGGCAGCACAGATGAGATTCAATCCCTTTTCCTTTCTGTTTTTAGCCATTGCCCAAATACTTGGAATACCGTGTTCCATCGTGGAGTTATACAAATACAAATCATACCCAGCGACTGCTCGCATCCGTTCGACCATTAATTCCAACTCCAGGTCGTCAGCTGTAAAAGGATCCAGTCGTGGAAGGTTTAGCTTCGCGTACCAAGTCATAAGGAATGAATCACGCTCGACCACTTCCATAATTCCGTAGAAAATGGCCTCCTCTAAACTTCCTCCTAGTGCACATCCATTGGAAGTTTCATAGATAAAACCGTGTGACCCGCATCCAACACTGTAATAGGCAAGGAGCTCTGGAACCAGAATTGGACGCTCTTCTAACAGCGAATAACCCCACACCCAATTAATAGAACGGGCAGGATCAAACGATTTAAATGGATAACCAGGCTGCTCATATTGTTCCTTTGCGTGTACTCCTACCTTCAATGGATTGAGCGCTTGATTTTCCAGGTTACGAAAACTATCATGGATTACTGTCCGTTTCCCACGTGGCTCCAAACCACAGTGCCGCTCCAATCCCTCTAAGATGGCTGTCAACACGCTTTCTGCGTATGAATGAGTCCGGCCAGCTGTTCCCTCGTCTCCGGTAAACATAGGCAGATTGACACTCGCATCAGCAAATGGAGTCACTAGGTCATACATTTTACTATTCAAAAGGCCAGTACGATTATCCAGATAGTCTTTGACAATAACTTTTTTCATCTCATCCAATGGACGGCAGCGGAAACTGCTGGAGCTGATTTTCAGACTTGGCTGCAGTGAAATTTTGGCTAATGTTTGTGAATCGTCGGGTAATCGACCACAGACCGAACACAACGGGTCGGGTAGAAAAGTATGCAAGGAACTCTTCAGTGTTTTCAAATCAATTAGATACACCTTACCTTCCGAATAAGCCTTATCACCTTGTAATATATTCTGTACCTCACTCCCAATCAGGTGAGCCATTTGCAAAAGTCCGGTACTTGAAGCCCACGGGTCACTTTCCATTCCTCCGGCCACAGCAAGCCTCTTTTGCACCTCCCACATCTCTGTGCGGTCACGTCCTCCCATGAGACGCCTCATGTCCGCACATTGAGAGCAACCTGCTGCACCTGGTCGTACGAGCGGACCAACTACACCCTCTCCAAATGAAATGAAGCCTCTTAACCAGGGAGTACCAGTCTTTCGTAACACTTCTTCCGCCTTTTGATGAACAGAGGGTTCCCAACCATCATCCAAAACAAGGGCGAAGTCAGTAATTTTTGGAACTCCTTCCTCAAAATTGGTCTTACGAATAACTAGTTGGTGTGCTGACAGTTCCTCGCTTACAAGGTCCGCCAGTACCCCCTCTCCGACAACCAAAACGAAGGCACTCAATGTGATTCCTCCTCTAGCAGCAAAACACCAAACACTCCGTCTAGTTGCTCTTTAAAAACAGGTTCAAGTCCTAATTCGAATACTAAGACCCGTTTGCCATTCCGTTCCAATATTTCCATAGCTCCCTGTAGGAGGTCCGCTTGTATCCTCTCTTCATACGCAGGAATGCTAAGACTAACCGGCATCTTTTCTTCCAAAAGTACGGACGTTTCCTCACAGGCTAGTTCATTAGAGGAGTCTGCTTTGTTTTGCACTTTGATAAGTGCCTGCTGTAATGCCTTCCGTAACGCCATTGTTATATTTAAATCTGCACTGCCATACCATCCATCTTTCGTACCTACCCAGACTACAGGAAAACCGGATACTTCCTTTCCTGTTGCGATAATTGGCGCTCCCCGCATCGTAGTCAGTGCCTCTAAATAGAACCTGCATCTCTCATCTTCTATAAAACTCAACTGTACTCGAGAAACACAATACTTCTGATTAAGTTGTTGCTTGCTAAGCTCCTCTGCCAAACACTTTTGCAACCCACGGCCAACACCTTCCACAAACGATTCACCAGCTCCAACCCCGACCATTTCCTCCGGTACTACTAAACCTCCTTCAACATTTTTATTTATTGGCAGAGTATTAACGATCAAACTGACCATTCGGGATATATACATTTCAATCCCAGTTAGTCCTGCTTCTCTTCGTGCCTCCTCATGAGTCAAACCTGAACAGACAATGTCTTGCATCAACTCAGCCGGACCCTCCGACAACGGGTCAACTGCCTGAACGCGGCACTGAGCTAACGGAAGCTGCTTTAAATCTCCCTCCTCCCAAATATGGAAGATCCCAGATTCTTCTGACGTCAATTGGTTGAAATAAAGAAGTAATTTACCTGGCTCAACTTTCTTTAAGCCTATTTGCAGCCGGCTTTCGACATCTTCAACCCATTCAGCAGAATTACCGCTTGTTACCAGTGGATGAGGCAAAAGTGAATGCCAGTTTCCCTCCAATGTATCCAAATCCAGAAGAAAAATCTTATTCCTCTGTTCCAATTCCATGACTCCTGTAACCTCTTTAAACATTTCAAATACGATCACATTGGCTAACAACGATCCCGGAATGGCAGAGAAGGGAGGGAGTTGCTTATTTTTGAATAATACAGAATGGTGTAAACGGCGCCATGCTGTCTCCCAACACACCTCGGAATTTGGATGTACTAATGGACCTGCTAAACCTACCTGCTGCAGGCATATAGCAGAAAGAAACATTTTCTTCTCTTCCCTGCAAACTGTATGAAGATGTCTAAGTTCCTCTAGTTCTCCCTCCTGACTCACATACAAAATCGAATCAAAGGGCTTCACTATTTCTCGCCAACCCTCCTTCTTTCGCGGAACTTCCTCTAAGTCAACCTCTGGGTCTATTTTTCGTACATGTTCCACGAGTTCTTTTAACCTCTGTCTATTGGTCGGAACCTTGTCTGTGATTAGTACTTGGATCTTAGTCAAACCCGATTCAATCAACGAAGAAACCAATGAATTTAAAATAGGACCCGAACCAACTGCCAGCACTTTGGCCTGACGGAAAACTTGAAAACGTGCCGCCCCAGAACCAACTAAATTATCCACAAATTCAATTTGAGATGCATGCTTTTTAATATGATCATCCGACAATTGATGCGGAAGGTCCTGGCTTAAATCTCGGACATACCCATTCGCATACAGCACTTCTGCAATTTCATATACCCGATCCCGGTATGGGCCAGGCAATCCGTTAGTCAACTGCTCTAACGTATACTCCCCATTGAGCATCGGCAACAACTTCTCAACCCATTGATCGATCCCACTGCCTTCGATACGGAATGAACTTAAGTTGTTTCGAAAATACACACCTCTGTTTGGTTCAGGGAGATAAAACGTGTCCCTTTTCACTTTCATACGCATAGAAGGGTTCAAATTTGTCATCTTTCTCCTCCTTACCGCTTGTGAACATAAATGTTCAATATCCTGCCACTAACATCGTATGTACTGCAATTTGTCCGTTATGTCTTAACTTATAGAGAATGACCCCTGCAACAATGCAGGGATCTTCTCAAATAGAAAACTAAACTATTAACCGGCTTAGCTGCCGCCACCACCGCAGCGACCACCGCCACCACAACGGCCCCCGCCGCATCTGGAGCAGCGTGAGCAACTAGAACAACTAAAGCAGTTAAAGCAACGGAAGCAACTAAAGCAGTTAAAACAGTTAAAACAGTTAAAACAGCTAAAACAACTAAAGCATCGGCCAAAACCAAATCCTAAACCAATGAATTGTCGATCCTGATCGGTATAGTACTGATTTTGATCCCAAGGGACTGCCTGAGTCGCTTGGAAATCGCCAACATTCAACATTTGAAGTTCACTTTGGAAATTATTCATTTTTTTTCCTCCTCAAACAAATTAATAAGGGATACCGCAACTTGAAACGGGAACAGCCAAGTTAAATCGAAAAAAGAACTGTATACCAGATGAATACATTGAATATTAGAATTCATCAACAGATTATGTACAATAGATGGGTATTGTTACTGATACATAAGCCTAATTTAACGGAACTGGAAAAGACTATTAAAACGAAAACAAGATGATTATAAAAACCAAAAATAAAAAAAATCCCTTGATCGGCAGCTGAATCATTAAAAAACTAGTTTCAATCTCCTAAATTTGTGCTGGTGGTACTGGATAGGTTGCACTTACTTTATTCCATTCATGTCTATGAGCTCTTAATGGAGTATGAGAATGTCTTTGGTCTTTAGTGACCTATTGGAGACATCCTTCATGGTATCGCGGCAATTAATAAACTATTTCTTTGGTTCCTAAATGAAAATACTCATGTTAGTAAGATTTTTATAGAAAATGCAAAAAAGTGAAAAATCCTAATGAAGCTTAGGATTTTTCACTTTCTTTTCTTTGATAAGTTATTAACGCTGTAATATTAAAAAACGATAATATTTATTTACATTCGTATATTTTACAGAACAAATTTGTCTATAGCTTGCTTTAGATCATTAATTTCATCTGATAATTTTGTTGCAGACTGAGTTACTACTTGAATGGCTTTTTGCTGTTCATCAACAGAAGAAGTCACTTGCTCTGCTGAAGCAGCGGTTTCCTCACTAATAGCTGCAATACTTTCAACCGATTTTGCAATCAGATCCTTTGCATCCATGAGAGCTTCTACACCTGATGCTGTCTCAGAAATCGCAGTTATAATATTATATACGGAAGATTCGATATGATTGAATGCAGATTCCGTACTATTCACGGCTTGATTTTGTTCATTTACGATTAATAATGTTTTATCCATTTCTTCGTTTACTAAGTGCGTTTCAGTTTCAATACCATTCAAGGATTCTCTTACTTTAAGCGTCGCTTCTGATGTTTGTTCTGCCAGCTTTCTAACTTCTTCAGC
Source organism: Cytobacillus solani (assembly GCF_006704205.1). NCBI lineage: Bacteria > Bacillati > Bacillota > Bacilli > Caryophanales > Bacillaceae > Cytobacillus > Cytobacillus solani. The sequence goes on along the minus strand of NZ_CP041305.1, from coordinate 2,809,615 downwards.
AACAACTGCAAAACCTTTTCCATGTTCTCCCGCTCTAGCTGCTTCAATACTAGCATTGAGGGCTAATAAATTGGTTTGGTTAGAAATATCATTTATGGCTCCTACAATATTTTCGATTTCTTTCACTTTATTAATTAAACTGATGATGACACGTTGAACATGATTGATTAACTCTGATGTTTGTCCGGATTTTTCTTTAAGGAACTGGATATTCTCTAGTCCTTTTTCATTGGCAAGCTGCATATCTTGAGAGGACTCTAACATATGGTTATTTTTTTCATGCACAACTACGATTTGATTCGCAAATTTAGTAGTCATTTGATTCGTATCATCAGCATCAGAAGCCTGCTGAACAGAACCTCGTGAAACTTCATCAATTGCTCTAGCAATTTCGTCTCCTGAAGCTGTCGTTTCTTCGGCAACTGCTGTTAAATTTAAGGAGGTCCCTTGAATTTCGGTAATCGAATTTTCTACATTCCCAATCAAATTTTTTAAATGTAAAACCATCTCATTAAAACTTTTGTTTAGCGAGCCTATTTCATCTTTTCGCTTCAACTCATCTAATGAAACAGATAAATTTCCATCTGCCACATCGTTGACCTTTTTTGAAAGCTTTGTAAGAGGTGTTGCCAAGTGCTTAGCGAATAATAAAGCAATAATCGTTCCAATTATTAAAGCTAAACTAAGTGTAATTGCTAAAATATTTAATAATTCATTCGCTGGTTTATTAAAGTCCATCTTATATGCTCCTGCTGAAACAGCCCATCCCCAATGTGGTTCCAACTTAGAGTATGATATTTTTTCAGCAACTTGATCTTTATTATTTGGGAGCACAAAATAAAACGTTGTAAATCCACCACCTGACTTAGCTTTCTTTATCTTCTCCTGAATAAATAGCTTCCCATTCTTATCTTTATTATCCCAATTGTTTTGACCTTCAACAGAGGGACTAGCAACCTGTACGCCATTCATATCAATAGCATACAAATACCCATATTCTCCTATATCTACTGGATTTACAATCTCCCTAGTCCCATCACTTCTTTTCGGTCCGATTAGTATTTCCTTAGCCTTTTCTTGAGCTTCCTCCAAAGTTAATTCCCCATGCTCAACTTCTTCATTTAATTCATTTATTAATTGTATGGCAGATTCTACACTATTTTTTAGAATCATTTTTCCCGACGCTTCTAAACTGTCTTTTGAATTTTCATAGCTAACTAAACTAATGATTAAACTTGGTATAGCAAGTAACAATAGCGAGATGCTAATAAGCTTAAACTTGATTGATTTCATGCTGATATCTCCTCTTTCAATTTTCTATCTTGTTCTAAACTTCAATGAATTGGGTCATCATAATTTTCTTATCGGAAAAAGGCTACTATTCTTTAGGTGAATTATTGTATAAACGAAAATTTTTTCCATTTTTTAAAGCAGGAAAAAACTCATTCGTGTATCTTTAATCAAATAAGCATTCCTATTCTATCTTTTATTATGGGAATCAGAAAATAGTCAATAACAATTAATATGGTCAGAGTTTGGTTGATAATCATATAAATGTGCTAATAAAGAGTTTGGTCATTGTGTTTCCATTTAGTCTATTAAAAAACAAACCTACCTTATGTTTACTTAATAAATTTTTGTTATAATTTTACTAATGAGTTATAATAATCCACAGGGGAGGGATATCAAATGAATATTCAAAGAAATAGTTTTGCTGTTTTACCCACTAATCTAAATCGATCTGTAATGAAAACTAATATCCAAAAACAAAATAACTTTAATATAGATGAGAAGAATGATTTTAAAGATATGCTTTTGTTAATGATAAAATTAAGTAATGAAAAAAAAATAATGAAAGCTTTAGGTAATATAGATGCAAAAATACCTAAGTCTGATACAGAGCCTTCTATGAATAAAAACAATGATAATAATAAAGAGTCCTGTCAAACTGATTCAGAAAAGAAAATGGATACCCATTCAATGAATAGTACAAATGATGATCTTAATGCTGAAGAATTAGAAGCAATTAGTATTAAATTAACTGCCAAGATACTGGGTATTAACGAAAAGGAAATTTTTTTTTAAAAGGAACCTAAGTGGGTTCTTTTTCTATCATTTTGTTTCCAATCAAGTTCATGACCTAATCTTTTATTAATTTTTATAGCATCTTCTTTTGAGACTGAATACTCCCCAACAATATGATCCTCATCATCCAATAAATCAATAACAATCGCTAAATCAGATTTTATTTCAATATTGTTAAGAATTTCTCTTGTATTGCTTTTATCACCTATATTTAATGCAAAAAGTGTTAAAAATCCATCCTCTTTGGGATCAACCTAATGCTTGTAGTCTCCTAATACTTATTGTTGGGAATTCTGGTAAAGTCTAAGGGAGAGCAAATCTTTCGCTCTCTTGCTATTTTCGCAACCTCCAGTTTGATAAGTATTCTCAATTCCCTCTTTGCGGGGACTAGAAGTAGTAGTTCCTGCATAATTTATTTATTTGCATTATTTCTCGTCCCAATCATTATTCAAAATACTTCATATAATAAACTTGTACAATAAATTTTTTTGCCATCCAGTTTGCTTCTGAGCCTTAAAGGCTCTTTTTTATATACATAATTACGCATAGAATAAATCATTTATATTAGTGGCAAATTATCAATAAAATTAACTGGAGGTTTTTATGGAAAATAAATTTGCTGTTATTATTTTTTTCTCTTTGCTAGGAATAATCGCAACAACAGTATTCAGTAGCATTTTAATGAACCAAAACAGATTAATACTAGCTAAGCTTTCCAAAAAATAGTATTCATTTTCCCAGGAGTTCTTAATGCTGCATAAAAAACTCTTAGAGCCATAGTGCATCTCAGAGTTTTTTCATTTTCACAATAAAACAGGCCCATTACAGATGAATGGGCCTGACGAAGATTACTTAATTAAGGCTATCTCCGTTTTTTTCTTCATTTTTATCAGGATCTTTTTCTTCTTTGTTGTCATCTTTGTTATCTTCTTCCTTCTTTTTCTCATTAATATACAGCTTGCCATCAGCGACTTTACGTGTTTCGTTGCCAAAGTCATCAGATACTTTCACTTCGATTTCAGCTCCGGCCGCTTTTACATTTGAAGTGGCTGTATAGTAACCTACATAATGTCCTGGAGCAGTTTCCATCATAGGGAGCTCAGTTGCATTTGCGATATCACCCGCATTTGTTAAAGGCATTCTAATAGCAAAGGTTGCTTTTAGCCCCGGTGCACTATCAAACTCAATTTTAACAGACTCACCCTTCTTCAATTCTTTATCTTCAGTTGGAAGAAGGTTTTCAATTGCTGGAGCAGTGTAAACAGCATGAACGGTTACTGTTTTCTCAACTGTGTTTCCAGCTTTATCCTGAGCTGCAACAGTAATAATGTTTTCCCCTTCATTTAACAGGATGCGAAGAGAGAATTTTCCGTCTGTCATTTTCGCATCTTGCCCATTTACTTTAACAGAGTCTAAATGCTCATCAGAAACCGTTCCTTCCACTGTGACAGTTTCCTTATTCGATTGCGACTTATCTTCTGGTGAAATAATTTCTAGTTCAGGATTGGTTTGGTCGAAAATGATTTTTACAGGATTAGAAGCGTCGGTTGATCCTAACTCTGTTGTAACTTTTGCAGTAAGGATATTCTCTCCTTCTGTCAATGAAACGTCTGCTGAGAAGGTTCCTGCCTCTGTTGCTTCAGTAGTGGCAATCTCTTCACCTTTATTGAAAATCTTAACGGTTGCTGCCGGTGAAGTTGTACCTTCGACCTTCACTGTACCTTCTTTTGTATAGTCTCCGTCTTTAGGAGAGGTAATAACTGGTGCTGTCACTTCATAGTTAACTGTGGAACGGATCATATAATTCCCTTCCTCTTCTGGAGAAGGAGTCCAAGCTCCACCAACTAGCTGCCAGCTCCGCTTCGCATTTGGTCCATTTTCATCTGTCGCTAAGCCAGGAGAACTTGTATTAATTGCACTTTGAATGTAAACCATGTAGAAATCACCGTTTACCATGATTCCATGCTCGCTTAAATCCACATGTGTCCATTCACCGTTTCTTAGAGCAGTTGCATCAAATGGTCCGGCAAGTTTTTTACCAGGGGCTCCATCTGGACCGCTTGCATCATAGACTTCAACCTTGAATGCAGTACCTCCTGGAACTGGCCATTCCGTATCCCAGAAACGAAATAATCCACCAGTAACCATGGCACTTTCCTGTCCTGCTGCTAGACTCATTTTAACCGCCCAGCCATTTCCGGCATCGTAGAATGCACGGGCATTTTCGGCTGTTCCGTCATCATAGCCAATTTCACCAGGGTATCCGATAAATGGCTTTAACTGTACGTTTTGTTCAATTGTGCCTTCGCTAATCGTAACCTCGATTTCTTGACTATAGTATGAAGGTGCCATCACTTTTAATGTATACGTACCTTCATAAGCTGTTAATGAATATTCACCGTTTGCATTTGTTTCTACTGGCTGAACAGCAGCATCCTCAACTAAAAGAAGCGTTGCATTTGAAATTGGCTCCCCAGTAGCTTCGTTTGTAACAGTTCCAGTCACAGTTCCTTGTGGGATTTCTTCAAGGACAAAGTTTGCAGTTACTTCACCATCTTGCGGCACATTTACAGTCTGAGATTGTGAGCGATAGCCATATGCTTCCGCCTGAACAGTAAAACTGCCTGATGCATGTGTAAATTCATATGTTCCATCTTGAGGTTTAGTAAACACAGATCTGCCAGATTCTAAAATACTTACCTCAGCTGTTAATGGAAGAAGTGCCGGTGCAGGCTGTTTTTGGCTGCCTTCGTCCTTTACGATCGCATCCTTCTTAGGTTCAATTTTGTTTGGATCGACTTTTTCATCCTTTAATGTGGCTTTCGAGTCATTTTTAGCAGTATCTGATTTTGTCGTGCCAAGCTGTGCTTTATTAGTAGCCTGAAGCGGTGTGTTAGCAAGCTGAACATCATCAATGTACCAGCCTGGTCTAACTACAGAACCATCAGTTGTTACGTTAAAACCTACATAGATTCTTTGGCCTGCATATTCGCTTAAATCTACTTCACCGTTAATCCAATCAGCTGTGATATCATTCACGCGAAGCTTTTGCGTCCAGTTTTCCATGTCAGTAGAGACAAAAACATGGCCATAATCATAGTTTCTTTCGAGGTTATGCCATTGTTTAAATTGTAAGAATGCGTTACCTTCTGGAAGATCAATTGGCGGCATAACTAAAGTCATATTTGCACTGGCATCATAGTTTCCTGCGAGGTTAGTAGCAAACACCTTTTCACCAGATGCGGCCTTGCTTGGTCCAGAAGTTGGCACTCCCCATTGCCAGCTGTTTTTTACTCCGTATGATGTCCAGCCAATTGGTTCTGATTCAAAATCTTGAGAATAGCCCACAGTGATGCCAGGCTTAACGGAAACTTGGTACGTATCTGTTCCAACTTCGTTTCCACCGAAATCATTGACTTTCCATTTGTATGATACAGAAGGAACAGCAATATCATCACCAGGAATGGCTGCCGTATATGTTCCATCTTGGTAATCTCCAGAAACTCTGCTTGCTTGGACAGTCGCCCAGCTGCCATCCGATTTTAAGTATTCGAGGACAACATTCAATACACTAACATTGTCAGTTGCCTTCAGTTCTAGAGGCAGGTCCATTCCTGCGTATGTTTCCTGAGGTGCATGATGTTCCACTTGTGGTGCTTCATCATCATTGCCTTCTTTTGCCACTTGCCCTTTGATTTTTCCAAGACCGGAAATAACAGAGGAAACCGCATCGAAAGCATTAACGAGACCTGATCCGAAACCGTTATTTGGTGATGTCGGATATGTTCCATTCGTTAACGGTGTAGCTGTTGTCATTAAAATCTCTTCGATTTCTTCCACTGTTAGGCTTGAATCAACTTGTCGAAGCAATGCCGCAACTGCCGAAACATGCGGTCCTGCCATAGAAGTTCCATTCCAGCCGCCTTCATAGATGCTTCCAGGGACAGATGAGCGAATATTTACACCTGGTGCAGAAATATCAGGCTTGATTTCTCCATATGGAGATGGGCCTTGAAGCGAGAAGCTTCCTAGTCCATTATTTATGTCTGTTGCACCTGTAGCATATGATTCTGGATAGTTAGCTGGGTTGGCAATAGAACCCGGTCCACCAGGATTTCCTGCTCTAGTATTTCCTGCTGAGAATTCAGGGAAGATTTCCGCTGCGCGCCAAGCCTGAACCATTGGACGGTACCATTCATCAAGCCCTGGACCTCCACCCCATGAGTTATTAACAACATCCGGCGCTTGTTCAGGATGTGGATTTCCCGCAGCATCTTTTGGTGCTAATATCCATTCACCAGCAGCTAGTAGATCACTATCTGATCCGCCACTCGCTGTAAACGCTTTAACGGCAATCCATTTTGCACCAGGAGCGACCCCGATTTGATTCGCACCATTTGGTTCACTTCCCACCATTGTACCCGTTACATGTGTTCCATGACCTTGATCATCATATGCTGCTGCTCTTCCTGCAGTAGCATCGAACCAGTTAAATTCATGTGTAGGCGAATTTGGATTGGCTGGATTATAGCCGCGATATTTTTCTTTTAATGCTGGATGATCCCACTGTACACCTGTATCAATGGAAGCAACAACTGTGCCTGAACCATCAATACCCATTTCCCAAACAGCTGGTGCACCAACACGTTCGATGTTCCACTCAATTGCATTTGTATTCGCTTTTGGTTCCTTTCCAAGCTGCATAGATGGTTTTTCTGCAACTTTTTCTGGGATATGAAGTTGTCTAATTTCGTTTGGAAGAACTTTTTCTACTTCTGGGAAGGCAGCAACTTGTTCCATAACATCTTTTGTTGCTGTAACTGCGATAGCATTGACAATATAGAAGGATTGAATTTCTTTAGCTTTGCCTTCTTTTTCTTGCTTGTGGAGGAAATCTGCTACAGATCCTTGAGTTTCAATAGCTGTTGATCTTAATGCGGAAAGGACTGCTGATCGCTTCATGTATTTAGCTTTTGCAGGAGTAAGATTTTGATTTAATGCATTCTTTTCAGCCTTTTTTGCCGCAGCTGCAGGATCAGATTGTTCCTTAAATTTAATTAAGAATGTAACTTGATCCTGTTTATCGAATTCATCTTGTAATCTGCTGCTAATTTTGCTTTTGGTCGATTCTAGCGATGATTTCTTTAGAGAAGTGTGCGGTGAACTCTTTCCTTCTGCATGCCCCATATTAGGAAACATGAGTGGGAGAATTAAAAACGCGACCGACAGGATAGACAGCAAACGGAATCGTACTTTTCTTTTTTTTCCCACAAAAATTCCTCCTCATCAATTTGTTTAATTGCAGTTAATAAACACTTTTTCCTGTTAGAAAATAACCACCTCCAGTTGCGGGAAAGGACCCCTTGTTACTGAAACTTTAGCTAATAAAAAAAAAGAAAGTTGTCGAATACACACGAAGGAAAAGTGTACCAGTTTAAAATGAGAGGAATGTATTAGGAGTAAAAGAGACATTTAGTCTAAAAGATTCAGCTAAATATCATTCTACTTAGCTGAAAATGCTCTCTTTCCAATAGAAAATCTATAATTTGAGTTTTGTATCATAAAAAATGAGAAGAAGGAATGTAGAGGTATTTTTTCATAAAAGTCTCATGGTTATTACGAAAGGGAGCTTTAGACACCAAGTCTTTTGACCTATCGAAACATTTATTAGAAAAAATTTAATTGAAATAGTTAATAAGATATGTAACTTTTTTGAAAATAAAAATTAATGCCTTTGAAAACTAAAAGTAACAGACTTAAAGTTTTAGTTACAAATTTTAATGAAAAAAGAATCCAATTTCCTACTTTCTCAACATGTATAGGAAAATAGAAATAAACTCACCTTCTCTTCATGAATATAAGGAAAAAAGGTACTAGGAAAAATTTCTACCGATTGGTATGGTAGACAATATTACATACGAAAAGTGGAATCATCTTGTTTACCCTCTGGCATAGAATAAGACAAGCATCATGAATCAAAATTCCTTGCCTTTCTAAGAGGGTTTACTATGTGACTTCGAGGGTCATGCTTTCAAAAAAAAATCTGTTCATATTGTGTTTTCCTTTTTCAATCTTATTCGTCTAACAATATGCTTGAGGGGAGCGGGTGAAATGGAAAAAATTTCTGTAGATACTTTTGAAAAACTATACCAAGAATATAGTGATAAAATTTTCAGTTATATATACCTCCTTGTAAATGACAGAGAGGTGGCTGAAGATTTAACTCAGGATACCTTTATTAAGGCTTACAGAAATTTGGATCAATTTAATGGCAAATCTCATTTATTTACATGGCTTTTCCGCATTTCCAGAAATGTGACGATTGACTATTTAAGGAAGAAGCGTTTGTTAACTTTTTTTTCAATAGAAAAGTATCAATTTGAGTCAAATCAACAGACGCCGTTAGAGATTGTTATGAAAGGTGAAAGAATAACCATTTTATACGAGGCCATCCGTCATTTAAAACTAAGTTATCAGGAAGTGCTTATTCTTAGGAAAATAAAAGAGTTTTCCATAAAAGAAACAGCTGAAATATTAAACTGGAATGAAAACAGAGTAAAAATAACAACTTCAAGAGCCATAGCTGCTTTAAAAAAGGAATTGATAAAAAGGAGGGAAAACAATGAAGAAGTTATCTGAAAGTGAGCTCTCCTTTCAGGAGCTAAATGAAATTCCTCGTTCAAGCCGTCAAAAACAGCAAACTTTCCAAAAAATTAAATGCGAGATAAGCAGGGAATCTGACACAAAGAGACGAGTATTTCCAAAAATTTTAACAGGTATGGTCTCGCTCGCCGCTTGTTTTCTATTTGTGTTTATTATATTTACCGCAACAAATCTCAATAATCGTACTAGCTTAATGGCAAGTATTGAAGGGAAAGAAATTGTCCAAATGGGATTGGCATCTTCAAAGCTAGGTACTTCTTTTTTACCAGGTGAAGAGGAGAATCAGAAAAATACGTTTATAATAAAAGACGACAATTGGAGTGAAATTGTGTTTGAAATGCTAAAAAATGCAGAAATAAGCAAGATTAAACCTATAACTGATCCATCTTATGACTTGTTGATTACACTGCAAGGACCTGATCTTTTAAAAATTAAGGTTTGGGAAGAAAAGGGAGAAGTATATTTAAGAGAACTGAACAAAGATAAATATTATTATGTTCCAAAAGAAAAAAGCAAAGTATTTTTAGAGTATGTCCATTCATTAAATCATTATATTACAAAGCCAATCTAAAAAATCGGCAAAGCGATAAGCTGAGCCGATTTTTCCTTTTATTGAATTCTGCAATATTTACTCCAATATCCATCAACACAAACATAGAACTTTGGATCTTCGCTATGTACATATTTTGTACATACCCAGCAGAGTTTATCAACAATTGACGAATCATCATCATCAAGACTAATTGATATTTCCTCCAATCTTTCAGGTTCTAGTTTTTCTCTTGAATCATGATTGGCTAGTTGTAACTCTGTTTCCATTGAAACTTCATTGGCATCAGTCACTTTCGTCTTTTCGATAACTTCGACTTTCTCATCATTTGTTAGAATATAGTTATGCGATGATGCAAAAGCTTGAGTAGAGATTGCTAGCAATAAAATCAACAATATAGCAATATGCTTTTTCATGTCTATTACCTCCAATTCTATTTGATAATTGCAGAATAGCATAATTTACCATTTAATTAATGATACAAATTAGGGAAACTCCTCTAGGATATTCTTACTATTATGTTTGAATTGAATGATAATTACTTGATTTTATATCAAAAGTTGGTTTAAGTTAGATCAGTCTCACTGAGGAACTGTTAGAATAATAAAAAATAGCCGCATACATCGCGGCCACATAAGCAATATTCTTTTTAACCAAAAGGATCTTAGAGTTAACATGAATAATTACAACCTAGTAGAAGATCAATAATGATTAGAACTCCTGCCATGATGTTACGATGCCATTATCAAAGTACAGGTAAATAGCGGCACCGTCTAGTATATCCCCATACACCCACTGTTCTAATGCAATATAATCTGAGTCATAGCTATTTACATCGTCTGGGTACCCCCAGGACAATAATACTTGTTCCATTGTCATCCCTGTCTGTACCTTTTCATTTTTGATAAGATTCCACACTGTATCGGAAAATTTGAATGTATTAAATGGATTCTTTGTTATATAACTTGCTTCAATAAACGTCTCGTCTACGTATTGATATGTAAAATATTTATCTTCGATTTTAATTTTAATATTTAAGGTGCTAAGCTCAGGATTTTTTTCCGAACTTATTAAAATGGCTTCTTGTAAATTTTTCAAGTCTACAATTTCCCCTTTGTTGTTTTCATAAAAATCAGGGTTTCTTAGCCAAATTCTTTCTTTTCCTACTAGTTCTTTCTTTTCTTTAGAGGGTGTTTGATAAGTGATTGATTTCGAGTCCTTTACAAATTGACTTGATCCAAGGCCATATAAGATACCATGAGTTTTATCCGTTTTTTTAGAATAGACTCCGTATTCCTCGCCCTTCTTTAAGGTACGCACAGTAGTTAGTTTATTTTCTTTATCAAATTTATATAGTGGAGTATCCTTGTTGATTATTACTTTCCCTATATGCCCTTCCTTGAGCGTAATTTTCCCCCATTTAACAATTATTTTTTCAGCATGAGCACTTTCCAAAGGCGAAAATAAAACGACGATCAAAAGCAGCACTGTCAATAAGCCAACAATTTTTTTCAAAGTTAAATCACTCCTAATATTTACATATAATGAAGATTTTACTATTAATATCTTAATATTTCTATATAATATAGAAATAAATTGTTAAATATTTGTATAAGACAGTCATATAAATATCGTTAAAATTTACCTAATCATCGTACTTTACATTACACTGAACACCAATTAAAGTTATTCAAAGCTTAAAGATTATTTATAAAATTTTCTTCTAAAATAATAAAATATGTTAAAAGGAGGGATTTGTTTCTAATGGAAATGTTTGTAATCGCAATAATATTCACTTTAATTTTCGGCACTTTTTCTTATATGCTGCTGAAGCATCCTGAAGGAGTTTTAAAAGTGAGTTCCTTTTCAGATAAATTTTCTGAGAAGCCTTTTCTAAAAAAGTTCCTAAAATTTATGGGTTGGTGGTTTTTTCTACTTGTGATAGGGGTATGGATTATATCAATTATCTCCTTGTTTGAATGAGCTCACGAACCATTTCACTCATAAGTCTCATCCAACGAAAACCTTTGTCACAAATATGCATTCATTTACCTTTACAACAACATACCTAGACAAATATGAACATCTGTCCGAAAGTTTTTTCCAGCCTAAAACAAAGTTTAAGGCTCCATCTAAGCTTTCTTCATTTTTCCACATTAAAATCCCTATACTTCAGTGATTTTATCTATTTATCAACAATAAAATATATCATAACCAAAAGAAAAAAGATTCCCACTAAACAAATAAGTTTGGCGGGAATCTTTTTGTTCGGTAATCATACTAATTCAAAGTTTAATGTTGTGGGGGATAGTCAAAAGGTTTGATTACAGAGCTAATACTATGTTGTGGAGGATAATCAGCAAAAGCAGCAGCACCTGTGCCCAAAAGCCCCACACATAAGATTCCTAAAGTTAATAGACTCTTTACAAAAATCTTTTTCATAATTTCACCACCCTTTTCTGTATTTTCTTACTAATACTAATATTAGCAATTTATTGATAATTTTTCCACTTCTTTCTCCATAATTTCTAATAATCTTGTTTTATTTTCTAATTTTAATAAGTGCAAACATTCCTCCAGATACTTTTTACCACTTTCATTTTCTCCTAATTTAATATAGTTATCACCCATTTGATAGTGAAACTCATTAAAACAGTACAATGACTCTTCATTTATACAAAGGTCAATTCCTTTTTGACAATACTTTATTGACTCTTCATAATACCCTAATTTAGTAAATACTTGAGATAAACCAAATAATACTCTTATTTTCACCTTTGAATTAAGAATATGCGGAAGTTTATCTAAATTAGTTTGAGCTTCTAAATAGATCGGAAGAGCACTGTGAAAATCATTATTCTCATAATATAGTATCGCGATACTATTCAGTATTTCCGTTTCTCTTTCCGTCAGATTAATTCTATTTGGATTTGTAATTGAAATGGCTTCATTTAAAATACTTTCTGCTTTAATTAAATCTTTTTCAATATAAAAAACACAAATTCCTTCATGCCATTTAATGTACTGAGCAAGTAACGGAGGGCTAAACAAGGGATTGCCCATTTCTTGATGTACAATATTATCTATTGCATGATAATTACGTTCTCTTTTATATTTTTCTATTAGCTGTATTACTGCTGTTGAATAATTTATTCTAGTTTCAGAAACTACATTGAAAAAATATGAAACATCCATATTTAGTCTATCTGCTAATTTATAAACAGTATCCAGACGCGGGTATGCTTTATCTTTTTCAAAAGAAATAAGTTCATCTTCTGTACATATACCGTCAGATAGCTCTGAAATGGATAATTTTTTGTATTCACGGAAGGATTTAAGAATATCACCTATCAAGTAATTCACCATCTAACCGCCTCCTAAAACTAGTCATTTATTGTTAATTATACCATATATATTAAACCCGATTTATAATACAAAAGTAACAATAAACAAATATTCAATCTATTCTTTATTTAAACCATACTTATCTCCAAATAGGGATATCTCCTCAAATATCGTGATATTATTTAAATTTCTCAAAAGTAGATTGTACTATTCTCATACGGCTAGATCCTGCAATGATAGAAGTTATTTTCCCTCACTACTTATTAGAAAAATCATTTTATTCATTGACATGAAGTATTTCAGCTTGTATATTATAGCAATATATTATTTTACCAATAACGTCGCATATTAAAATAACAAACACTATGATTAGGAATAGTAGAAGATTGTTCATGATGAGCAGAGAGCTGCGGGTTGGTGGAACGCAGTCACATGACACTTTGAACTCGCCTGGGAGTGGTTGAGCCGAAATACGATATGTTTATCTAGGTTCTAACGATTAACCTGCGTTAAAAGGTTTCGCAAGATATACTTTGCGCTAAGCTGGACTCAATAATAAAAGGAGTCAATAAGAGTGGTACCGCGGTTGGCCTAAAGCCTATCGTCTCTTTTAAGAGATGATAGGCTTTTTTATATGCTTACAACTAAGAGTAGGGGGTTTGAAAGAATGGATGGCAGACAAGAGAATTTAAAGCGAACGATGACATCACGCCATATTATGATGATGGCATTGGGAGGAGCAATCGGTGCAGGATTATTTAAAGGAAGCAGTACAGCCATCGATATGGCAGGCCCAGCTGTAATTGTTGCTTATCTTATTGGAGGAATTATCTTATTTTTTATTATGCGTGGACTTGCGGAAATGGCAATAAAAAACAAACAAGCCCGAACATTTCGTGATTTAATTCAACCATTTTTAGGCAATTATGCAGCTCATTTTCTTGACTGGATTTATTGGAAAATGTGGGTGTTAAATATTGCAGCAGAATCAGTGGTAGCAGCTATATTTATACAGTACTGGCTCCCAGGGGTACCCGTTTGGACACTTGCTTTAATCGTCTCTGCTATTGTGACCTTAGTAAACTTATTTTCAGTAAAGCTATTTGCTGAAACAGAGTACTGGCTTGCCCTATTAAAAATCAGTGCAATCGTATTATTTATCATATTTGGCTTAATCATTTTATTTGTACCATTTCAAGATCATGCCGCGATAGGATTTTCTAATCTGACCAAACACGATGGGTTTTTCCCTAATGGCATGCAAGGATTAATTATGGCCATGCTGGTAGTCATTTATTCATATGGCGGTACTGAAATGATAGGTGTTACTTTAGCAGAAGTAAAAAATCCAGAAAAGGCGATACCGAAAGCTGTGAAAGGCACATTAACACGGATTATTGCTTTCTATATATTGCCGTTTTTTGTAATTGTGAGCCTGATCCCCTGGAATCAAGTGAATGACGTTCCTGAGAGCCCGTTTGTGACAGTGTTTAACTTGATAGGAATTCCATATGCAGATCACATTATGAACGCCATTATCTTGTTAGCTGTTATTTCTTCAATGAATTCTGGGCTATATTCATCGTCAAGGGTGCTTTATACACAAGCAGTAGATGGAAATATTCCTAAACTATTTTCAAAGGTTTCTAAAAAGAAAGTCCCTGTTTATTCGATTTTAGCCTGTACCTCTTCGCTATATATTGGAGTGCTCATTTCTCTATTTGCCGGGAGCAAGACTTTTAACTATTTAATGGGGTCTCTAGGGTATACTGTCTTATGTATTTGGATCATTATTGCGATGGCACATTTGAAATCTCGGATTAAACAGACACATAAAGCTCCCTATCCTGTTCGCTCTTTTCCTTTTACGACATTAATAGCTTTATTAGCACTGCTTGCTATTTTAATTGGGGTTATTTCTACAACTTCTATTAGTGTAACGATAACAACAATTATCATCTATTTATTCATAACTGCATCTTATTTTAGTGCCGGAATGTTTTCTAATAAAGTGGCGTAATGTGCAGGGAACCGAGCCTCTAATAATCCATAAGGTCAAAAAACCACGTCGTTATGACATGGTTTTTGACTCCTTTTTAATGGCCAACTACCGAGCTCACTTTAAAAGATTCGAAAGGTTTTGTGTAGCAAGATTCGTTTCTTGAATTAAGCGTGATAGTTGTTCTTTGTTATTGGTTTGGGATTGAACAGTTGCAGAAATCTCTTCCATGGAGGAGGAAGCTTCTTCTAATATAGAAGCAAATTCATTTACTGCTACTTCTATCGCATCTGTTTCTTGATCAATATTTTTGGCAACACCGCTAAATGATTGAACTTCTTGTTGAAGGTGTTGAATGGAATACTGAATTGATTCAAAGATCGATTGATTCTTCACCGTTCCTTGAATATTTTCATCCATTTTACTAGATACGAGATTCATTTGGTTCTGTGTTTCTTGATTGTTTATATGCACTTGATTTAAAGTAGTCGAAATTTGAACGGCTGTTTTATCTGAGGTTTCCGCAAGCTTGCGAATTTCTTCTGCTACAACGGAAAAACCTTTTCCAGCTTCTCCAGCTCTGGCAGCTTCAATCGATGCGTTCAAAGCAAGCAAATTCGTTTGTGCAGTTATTCCTTGAATAGCTTGGATAGAGCTCAGGGATGACTCAATATTTTCACTTAATTGGTTCATATCTTTCTCCATCAATTCAATAAAACGTTTAAATTCCTGCATCTGATCATTCATTATTTGAGATTGTGAGCGGCCTTCTTCTATTTGACCTGTCATTTGATCAGTCGATTCATTAATTTGCAGCACACGTTCATTCATTGAATCTACTTGTTTAGCAGTACGTTCAATTGAATTCATAATATTGGTGATAGCGTTCCCTTGCGACTGTGTACCTGAAGCAATCTCCTGCAACGCAACATTAAGTTCTATCGTCATTTGTTTTTCTGATTCTGATTGTTCTTCTACCATCTGCATATTACTAGTTATGATTTGTGAGTTTTCCTCTAGAATTATGCGATGTTTAGATTCATTTTCCAACTTTTCTTCCGCAGATGTCTGCATCTTTCCAAGATCCGCTTCAAGCTTCCCCATAATTTTTTGTTGAAAAAACAACACAATGACAGCAAGAGAAAATAGCAATAAATAAGTGGAAATATCAGAGGAATAGAGCTCGCCATTTAAAGCAAAGGCAAAGGTCAATAATCCCACACCAAAAGCTGTTCCCATTAGGTAAAGAACAATATTCATATACAGGGCCGAACATACTAATAAATAGTAAATGAGTGATAGATTATTCTCAGAGGGACTAATTAATATGATCATTCCAAGAATAATAGTTAATCCAACTATCGCTAAATAAGCGATTTGTTTCGTTAATCGTTTGGATAGATGTAAAAATGCGATAATGGAGCATAGGACCGCTCCACCTATAGCGATTGTCAAAATAAGCTGCAGTGTTTTTCCTAAACTTGCTTCAACAACCACACCTAGAACAACTGAAATGATTAACATAATCAGTGTAATTCTATTTTTCTTTCTTAATGTTTCTATCTGTAACTCTTTAATTGACATCCTCATTCTCCTTCAATACTTTTCCACACATATTTTACTAGAAAAAAATTCCTTTGTATATAGTTTTATAAGCCGTTATACCTAGTAGAATCCTTGGTTTTGCTTTAATGAACTCCCTGGAAAAGCTCACTTATTTTCCTTATTTACATGATGGTAAAAGTTATTATTCTGAATTAATTGAAGGAAAATAAAGAATATTATAGAAATAATAAATAATAGTTTTAAAATAACTAGAAGGGAGAAAATGAATGAAAGCTCTTGTATCATTTTTCAATCGTGTCATGCAGCGATACTTGCCTGATCCATTTTTATTTGTCATTATTCTAACTTTTGTTGTGTTTACGCTTGGCATTATATTCACCGATAGCGGGCCTTATCAGATGATTCAGCACTGGGGGAATGGATTTTGGGGATTGCTTGTCTTTACCATGCAAATGGTTCTTGTTTTAGTAACAGGGCATGTGCTTGCAAGCAGCAGAATTTTTAAAAAGGGATTAGGTGCACTAGCATCTACAGCTAAATCACCTGGCCAGGCAGTGATCATTGTAACGGTTGTCTCTCTTATTGCTAGCTGGATAAATTGGGGATTTGGTCTTGTCATTGGAGCTTTATTCGCAAAAGAATTAGCGAAAAAAGTAAGAGAGGTAGATTATCGGCTTTTAATTGCAAGTGCTTACTCTGGTTTTGTAATTTGGCATGGGGGCATTTCAGGCTCAACTCCTTTAACCATTGCGACAGAAGGGCACTTTTCACAGGACTTGATTGGAATTATTCCAACTAGTGAAACGATTTTTTCCGGTTTTAATCTCGCCATTGTTATTGCATTATTTTTAGCTCTTCCACTGGTTAATCGGCTAATGATGCCTTCTAAGGAAGAAACAGTAACTGTAGATCCTGCCTTATTACAAGATGATATTCAAGCTGCTGCTATTGAAAGGGGGGCCATGACACCTGCAGAACGGCTAGAAAATAGCCGTATACTCTCTCTGTTAATTGGTCTATTTGGGCTCGTGTTTTTATTCTACTATTTTGCTCAAAACGGTTTTAAACTGAATCTTGATATTGTTAATTTCTTATTCTTATTCTTAGGCATTCTTTTCCATGGGACGCCAAAGCATTTTTTAGAAGCGGTTATGAATGCAGTAAAAGGTGCAAGCGGGATCATTGTCCAATTTCCTTTTTATGCAGGTATTATCGGAATGATGACAGCGTCTGGATTAGCTGCAGTTATTGCTAATGGGTTCATATCGATATCTAATGAATTCACATTTCCGTTATTCACCTTCTTAAGTGCTGGTTTAATTAATATTTTCATTCCTTCTGGAGGAGGCCAATGGGCAGTTCAAGCACCGGTCGTACTGGATGCAGCTATTGCACTCGATGTTTCCATTCCAAAAGCAGCAATGGCCGTTGCATGGGGGGATGCTTGGACAAACTTGATTCAGCCATTTTGGGCTTTGCCTGCACTAGCAATTGCAGGTCTAAAAGCAAAGGATATTATGGGGTACTGTGTCCTGACACTTATCGTAAGCGGTGTTATTATTTCTTTAGGTTTTTTATTTTTATAAAAAATATGGGACAGGATTCCTGTCCCACTAAATCATTTCAACATTTAGCTGCTGCAACAACCACTTAGGAACTACCAACCGTGCTGTCATTAACGGGTCTACGATTTGACAGACTTCTACTTGCCCAGCCGCACTCATAAGCATAGTGACTTCATATAATGGCAGACTATCGTTGTACCAGATGCAACAGACTTGATAGGCTTGTGTGTTTTATTAAAATCATACATGATTCCCGCTTGGCATGATAAAGTTTCCATATGCAGCCCCTTTCTCAGTCTCCAGGTTTCAAACTATTTATACTACTTTAAAGGACATTATATCAAAAAAATATCATTTTTTTTAAAAAGAATGAATAGTCAACTAACATTTTCTGCTTATAAGGTGAACTCACTCATTTAAATTTCCCCTGCACTAGATTTCAATTACAAACAATCAAAAATAAGAGCCCTAAAAATTGGGCTCTTTCCATCATTCACCATACAACTCTTTATACGCAATAACCTTCAATGCTAATATTTCATCTTCTGTTAACTTTCCTTCTATATTCTCAAGCACTTCTTCCTTAGACATGGATCCCTCTTGCACTTTCACACGTATATCATTAAGTTCAGTAATCCCAACTTTGCTAATAAGTGCTCTTGTTGCTTCTTCTTTTGTTGCAAATGGCAGATCCTCGGTATTTGCTGTTTTTGCTTCTTCTAAATAAGCTTTTAATTCTGGATCATTTTCTATTGTCTTCTTTATTTCTTCCATCTCACCGCTGTTTTCTAACTCTGTCGTTACCGTTTCCATTATCTTTTCTGAAGCCATATTCGTTCCAAAATAATAGACTGCATACCCAATCGCTCCTAATAATACAATCGTTATTACTAAGAATTTGATGAATTTCATAATCCACACTTCCCTTCATTCATAGAATTAATGATACTACAAATGGAAGGGAAGATGAATTTTTTTGATAAGTATCAGCTAGCGAAAATTTGACTATATCATTTAACCTATGAATTTTTTCCCCTTTCTGCTTTATAACAATTTTGCTTTCATAAATCCTAAAAAAAACTATTCTAGTAACACAGAATAGCGAGAGGAAATATTAGGATATTTTATACTTTCTACCCAAAATGTTTCAGCTTTTGATATTTTATTATTATTTCATCAAGCTTTTGACTTGCTTCAATCGTATCAAGATGTTTAAATCCTTTTTGTTTCCAAACTTCAATTAGTTCATCCTTGGACATACTTATTAGATTTAAAGTTTTTTCTTCAAAATATTCTTTAATAAGTAGATTTAATTTGATGGAAAGAGAAATATAATCTGAACTAGCTGGTCCCTTTAGATTATAGACTTCTTTTAAACTAACTTTATGATCAAATATTTCCATTAAGAGTTCCATATTTTCACATTGAAACTGGTCTATCGTATTCATGTGTACCTCACTCCTATCTAACTAATATGCGCTTTTATTTCCTTTTAATGGTTCCCACAATAACTATTTACAAAACATTTTTGATGTTATCATATAACCACTATCCTTGTGAACATAAAAGGAAATAGTAGCATTATTCAAAATATCACTAAATAATATTGAAATATTAATCAAAAATAATTAAATCAATTCCAATACCAACCTCTTCTATATTCGACGCAAGTTACCAATGGGGAAATACTATAATTTAATAATAATATTTAAGAAATAAATATATTCTTAAAATTCCTTCTAATTATAAATATCAGTAGGATACCTTTGTACCGATATAGCTATCTTCTTTTTTCACCTATTACGAACTGGTGCAGCTTTCATATCGTGCGCTTATTATTATTTATTGCAATCTCTTATTTACATAATAAAGGTGAGAAATTAGAAGTACTGCAAGAAGTAACATTTTGAGAGAAAACAATTAGGAACAACAGAAGTTTATGCTGTAGAAAAATAGAAATCTATTTGTTATATATGAATGTTCAATAGTTAGATAATAAAAAAAGAGTATACCAAAATTGTTTTGGCATACCCTTTTTGCCTGGCGGCGTCCTACTCTCACAAGGGGACAGCCCCTAACTACCATTGGCGCTGAGAAGCTTAACTACCGTGTTCGGGATGGGAACGGGTGTGACCTTCTCGCTATCGCCACCAGACTATTTTTAGTTAAAGGATTATTCCTTCAAAACTAGATAACAAATAACATACATCATTTTTGTCCAGCTACAGCGTCTAGAAATTCGCGTACTTCAACTCCTCCCACAGAAGCAAAGAACGCTTCTTCGTCGGAGTCTCCAGTCCACTCATTTCTGAGCGAGACGCTTCCGCTTTTCGTTTTTGGTTAAGTCCTCGACCGATTAGTATTTGTCAGCTCCACGTGTCACCACGCTTCCACCTCAAACCTATCAACCTGATCATCTTTCAGGGGTCTTACTAGCTTGACGCTATGGGAAATCTCATCTCGAGGGGGGCTTCATGCTTAGATGCTTTCAGCACTTATCCCTTCCGCACATAGCTACCCAGCGATGCTCTTGGCAGAACAACTGGTACACCAGCGGTGCGTCCATCCCGGTCCTCTCGTACTAAGGACAGCTCCTCTCAAATTTCCTGCGCCCACGACGGATAGGGACCGAACTGTCTCACGACGTTCTGAACCCAGCTCGCGTACCGCTTTAATGGGCGAACAGCCCAACCCTTGGGACCGACTACAGCCCCAGGATGCGATGAGCCGACATCGAGGTGCCAAACCTCCCCGTCGATGTGGACTCTTGGGGGAGATAAGCCTGTTATCCCCGGGGTAGCTTTTATCCGTTGAGCGATGGCCCTTCCATGCGGAACCACCGGATCACTAAGCCCGACTTTCGTCCCTGCTCGACTTGTAGGTCTCGCAGTCAAGCTCCCTTATGCCTTTACACTCTTCGAATGATTTCCAACCATTCTGAGGGAACCTTTGGGCGCCTCCGTTACTTTTTAGGAGGCGACCGCCCCAGTCAAACTGCCCACCTGACACTGTCTCCTGCCCCGATCAGGGGCATGGGTTAGAATTTCAATACAGCCAGGGTAGTATCCCACCGATGCCTCCACCGAAGCTGGCGCTCCGGCTTCCAAGGCTCCTACCTATCCTGTACAAGCTGTACCGAAATTCAATATCAGGCTACAGTAAAGCTCCACGGGGTCTTTCCGTCCTGTCGCGGGTAACCTGCATCTTCACAGGTACTATAATTTCACCGAGTCTCTCGTTGAGACAGTGCCCAGATCGTTACGCCTTTCGTGCGGGTCGGAACTTACCCGACAAGGAATTTCGCTACCTTAGGACCGTTATAGTTACGGCCGCCGTTTACTGGGGCTTCAATTCAGAGCTTCGCGTAAGCTAACCCCTCCTCTTAACCTTCCAGCACCGGGCAGGCGTCAGCCCCTATACTTCGCCTTGCGGCTTCGCAGAGACCTGTGTTTTTGCTAAACAGTCGCCTGGGCCTATTCACTGCGGCTTTTCAGGGCTATTCACCCTAAAAAGCACCCCTTCTCCCGAAGTTACGGGGTCATTTTGCCGAGTTCCTTAACGAGAGTTCTCTCGCTCACCTTAGGATTCTCTCCTCGCCTACCTGTGTCGGTTTGCGGTACGGGCACCTTATCCTCACTAGAGGCTTTTCTTGGCAGTGTGGAATCAGGAACTTCGGTACTATATTTCCCTCGCTGTCACAGCTCAGCCTTCACGCAAACGGGATTTTCCTCGCTTGCAGCCTAACTGCTTAGACGCACATATCCAGCAGTGCGCTTACCCTATCCTCCTGCGTCCCCCCATTGCTCAAACGGAGTTTGGTGGTACAGGAATATCAACCTGTTGTCCATCGCCTACGCTTTTCAGCCTCGGCTTAGGTCCCGACTAACCCTGAGCGGACGAGCCTTCCTCAGGAAACCTTAGGCATTCGGTGGATGGGATTCTCACCCATCTTTCGCTACTCATACCGGCATTCTCACTTCTAAGCGCTCCACCAGTCCTTGCGGTCTAGCTTCAACGCCCTTAGAACGCTCTCCTACCACGGACATCGTAGATGTCCATCCACAGCTTCGGTGATACGTTTAGCCCCGGTACATTTTCGGCGCAGAGTCACTCGACCAGTGAGCTATTACGCACTCTTTAAATGGTGGCTGCTTCTAAGCCAACATCCTGGTTGTCTAAGCAACTCCACATCCTTTTCCACTTAACGTATACTTTGGGACCTTAGCTGGTGGTCTGGGCTGTTTCCCTCTTGACTACGGATCTTATCACTCGCAGTCTGACTCCCATGGATAAGTCTTTGGCATTCGGAGTTTGTCTGAATTCGGTAACCCGATGGGGGCCCCTAGTCCAAACAGTGCTCTACCTCCAAGACTCTTTCTACATGAGGCTAGCCCTAAAGCTATTTCGGAGAGAACCAGCTATCTCCAAGTTCGATTGGAATTTCTCCGCTACCCACACCTCATCCCCGCACTTTTCAACGTGCGTGGGTTCGGTCCTCCATTCAGTGTTACCTGAACTTCAACCTGGACATGGGTAGATCACCTGGTTTCGGGTCTACGACCACATACTCATTCGCCCTATTCAGACTCGCTTTCGCTGCGGCTCCGTCTATTCAACTTAACCTCGCATGTAATCGTAACTCGCCGGTTCATTCTACAAAAGGCACGCCATCACCCATAAACGGGCTCTGACTACTTGTAGGCACACGGTTTCAGGATCTCTTTCACTCCCCTTCCGGGGTGCTTTTCACCTTTCCCTCACGGTACTGGTTCACTATCGGTCACTAGGGAGTATTTAGCCTTGGGAGATGGTCCTCCCTGCTTCCGACGGGATTTCTCGTGTCCCGCCGTACTCAGGATCCACTCTGGAGGGAACGAAGTTTCAACTACAGGGCTTTTACCTTCTCTGGCCGGCCTTTCCAGACCTGTTCATTTACCTCGTTCCTTTGTAACTCCGTATAGAGTGTCCTACAACCCCAAGAGGCAAGCCTCTTGGTTTGGGCTAATCCCGTTTCGCTCGCCGCTACTCAGGGAATCGCGTTTGCTTTCTCTTCCTCCGGGTACTTAGATGTTTCAGTTCCCCGGGTCTGCCTTCAATACCCTATGTATTCAGGTAAAGATTCTATCCCATTACGGATAGAGGGTTCCCCCATTCGGAAATCTCCGGATCAAAGCTTACTTACAGCTCCCCGAAGCATATCGGTGTTAGTCCCGTCCTTCATCGGCTCCTAGTGCCTAGGCATTCACCGTGCGCCCTTTCTAACTTAACCTAGTTCGGTCAACGATAAGCTTCACATCTCTTCGTCATCTTCGTTCGTCAGCATCCTCACGTACACACTACGTACGTTCCGGTGCTTCCTCGCTCGATTCCTCGACCTGTTCGCTTCTCATTTCCCTCACGGTTCACAATCTTATAAATAAGAAAGAAAACCTAAGTTTGTTTAAAAAAGAACTTACTTTTATGATGTCTTGTCAATTTGTTATCTAGTTTTCAAGGAACAAGTTTTGAGAGTTAGTTCTCTCAAAACTAAACAAAGCAAGAAACGTCTTTTAATGAAGATAGACTTCATTTCATCCTTAGAAAGGAGGTGATCCAGCCGCACCTTCCGATACGGCTACCTTGTTACGACTTCACCCCAATCATCTGTCCCACCTTAGGCGGCTGGCTCCTTGCGGTTACCCCACCGACTTCGGGTGTTACAAACTCTCGTGGTGTGACGGGCGGTGTGTACAAGGCCCGGGAACGTATTCACCGCGGCATGCTGATCCGCGATTACTAGCGATTCCGGCTTCATGCAGGCGAGTTGCAGCCTGCAATCCGAACTGAGAATGGTTTTATGGGATTGGCTAAACCTCGCGGTCTTGCAGCCCTTTGTACCATCCATTGTAGCACGTGTGTAGCCCAGGTCATAAGGGGCATGATGATTTGACGTCATCCCCACCTTCCTCCGGTTTGTCACCGGCAGTCACCTTAGAGTGCCCAACTGAATGCTGGCAACTAAGATCAAGGGTTGCGCTCGTTGCGGGACTTAACCCAACATCTCACGACACGAGCTGACGACAACCATGCACCACCTGTCACTCTGTCCCCCGAAGGGGAACGTCCTATCTCTAGGATTGTCAGAGGATGTCAAGACCTGGTAAGGTTCTTCGCGTTGCTTCGAATTAAACCACATGCTCCACCGCTTGTGCGGGCCCCCGTCAATTCCTTTGAGTTTCAGCCTTGCGGCCGTACTCCCCAGGCGGAGTGCTTAATGCGTTTGCTGCAGCACTAAAGGGCGGAAACCCTCTAACACTTAGCACTCATCGTTTACGGCGTGGACTACCAGGGTATCTAATCCTGTTCGCTCCCCACGCTTTCGCGCCTCAGTGTCAGTTACAGACCAGAAAGTCGCCTTCGCCACTGGTGTTCCTCCAAATCTCTACGCATTTCACCGCTACACTTGGAATTCCACTTTCCTCTTCTGCACTCAAGTCTCCCAGTTTCCAATGACCCTCCCCGGTTGAGCCGGGGGCTTTCACATCAGACTTAAGAAACCACCTGCGCGCGCTTTACGCCCAATAATTCCGGACAACGCTTGCCACCTACGTATTACCGCGGCTGCTGGCACGTAGTTAGCCGTGGCTTTCTGGTTAGGTACCGTCAAGGTACCGCCCTATTCGAACGGTACTTGTTCTTCCCTAACAACAGAGTTTTACGATCCGAAAACCTTCATCACTCACGCGGCGTTGCTCCGTCAGACTTTCGTCCATTGCGGAAGATTCCCTACTGCTGCCTCCCGTAGGAGTCTGGGCCGTGTCTCAGTCCCAGTGTGGCCGATCACCCTCTCAGGTCGGCTACGCATCGTCGCCTTGGTGAGCCGTTACCTCACCAACTAGCTAATGCGCCGCGGGCCCATCTGTAAGTGATAGCCGAAGCCATCTTTCAGCTTTTCTACATGAGTAGAAAAGGATTATCCGGTATTAGCTCCGGTTTCCCGAAGTTATCCCAGTCTTACAGGCAGGTTGCCCACGTGTTACTCACCCGTCCGCCGCTAATCTTTGGGAGCAAGCTCCCTCAGATTCGCTCGACTTGCATGTATTAGGCACGCCGCCAGCGTTCGTCCTGAGCCAGGATCAAACTCTCCAATAAAGAGTAAGATTAGCTCGACGAAAGATAATAAACTTCGCATCTCTTCGTCAACTCCCTCGCTCCGCTCCTCATGTACCCTCGTACAATCCGGTGCTCACTCAGTCGTTTCCTTGACCTGCTCGTTTCTTATCTTTCTTTAAAATAAGAATTAACGTTGACGTTTTTGCTTTGTTTAGTTTTCAAAGAACTATTTGTTAAGGTAGGACTATATTCTATCATTCTATTTCAATGTAGTCAATTACTTTTTTGAAATAATTTCAACCAAGTCCAGTAACAAGAACCTATTATACTTTGTAAAACGTTATCTGTCAACATTTAATAGGAGATCATAAAATAAATATAAACTCTTTGTTCCTATGAACCTCATTAGATTTATTATATTAATATAATTTCAAAAAGAAGTCAACATCCCCTCTTATATAATTTTCCGAGCGGAAATTTAATAGACAGAGTCTATTTATCTTTATTCATAAATTAGGAGGATGATGATCGCCTTTAAGAGGTATTCTCCCAAAAAAATAGGCTTTTTTGTCTTATTCTTAGAACTTTTGTCGAACCTATTTCGGAATAAGAAATATCTCCTATAATACAAGTAAGAGAAGATATTTAATAGGAGAATGGTTAAATGAACAAGATTACCCTTGAACAATTAGTACTACGACGCATTAATAAAATTAGAGAGGAAATGATACTTACCGCTCACAAAACTGGAATTGATAGTATTGAAACTCTAAAATCCAGCCAAAAGCTAGATCGATTAATATACCTTCATCTTTTGCATTTTTCCTAAAAACATGTCATAAAAAATAGCTTCATTCATTCACAATCGAATCGTGAATGAATGAAGCTATTTTTGTTTTATCGATGAATTTTCCTTATCAATTATGAAACCCTTTCCTTTCGTCCATAATTAGGGATAGCGGATTACGCTAATTATTATAGAGGTGTAAAACATGTCATATAATTTCTTCAATACCTTTGTGCGACTGCCACTTTTTTTGAGAGTTCTTATTATTGCTCTTATCGTAATTATTTCATTTGGATCATTCGTTCATTTATTAGAGCCCGAACAATTCCCAACCATTTTCGAAGGGGTATGGTGGGCTATTATTACCGCTTCTACAGTTGGTTATGGAGACTTTGTCCCCAAATCTGTGCCGGGAAGGCTAGCCGGTATGGCCCTCATCTTAACAGGTGCTGGTTTTTTAGCCACTTATTTCGCCAGTTTAGCAACCGCTGCAGTCACAAAGCAAAATGAATTTTTGGAGGGAAAAGCGGATTTCAAAGGGAAAGATCATATTATTGTGATCGGCTGGAATGAACGAACCCGCGGAATTCTACACACGCTTTGCACAAACAATAAAAACATCTCGATTGCTTTGATCGATGAATCCTTGGATAAGAACCCCTTACCCACTATGAATGTCCATTTTATTCAGGGACGATCGAATCTAGACGAAGTTCTTATTAAGGCGAACATATTTGATGCAGTAAAGGTAATTATTACCGCAGACCCAAACAAAGGTGAACTGCATGCAGATATGGGGTCCATTTTAACACTGTTGGCAGTAAAGGGGCTGAACCCCAAAATTCAATGCATCGTAGAAATCTTAACATCTGAACAGGTAGCTAATGCCAAAAGAGCTGGAGCAGATGAAATTGTACAAACGAACATCCTTACTAGTTATGTAATGATTAATAGTATCTCATCTCAACAACTAGTTACATCCTTTTTAGATTTATTGAACCAGCTTGATAAGCGAAACTTAACTTTTAAGCCAGCCGTTCCTGAAGTCGTTAATATGAACTTTATGGATTTAAGCCACCTGCTTATGAAAGAAGGAATCCTTTTACTAGGGATAAAAAGAGGAGAGGAAACACTATTAAACCCTCCCCACCCCTTTACAATCATTCATCAGGATCAGCTTATTGTTATTATGAATGACAATTAAATAAGAGCGTCATCGGTATTTGATGACACTCTTACTTTTATTTAAGACGTTTTTCTAATTCTGCTTTTTTCTCCTCAAAACCCGGCTTTCCCAGTAGGGCAAACATATTAACTTTATACGCTTCCACTCCAGGCTGATCAAAAGGGTTCACTCCCAATAAATATCCGCTCATTGCACAAGCTTTTTCAAAGAAATATACAAGATGGCCGAACGTAAATGAGTCTAATTTAGGAATCGTAATGATTAAATTTGGCACACCGCCATCTGTATGAGCAAGCATTGTTCCTTCAAATGCTTTGTTATTGACGAAATCCACACTTTTGCCAGCAAGATAGTTCAACCCATCTAAATCATTTTCAGCTTCTTCGATAAATAATTCATGTCGCGGTTCTTCCACTTTAATGACCGTCTCGAAAAGATCACGTCTTCCCTCTTGGACATATTGCCCCATTGAATGAAGATCCGTTGAGAAGTTTGCTGATGACGGATAGATTCCTTTTTGGTCCTTCCCTTCACTTTCTCCAAACAATTGCTTCCACCATTCTGCAAAATATTGAAGACCTGGCTCATAATTTATAAGCATTTCAATGGTTTTTCCTTTGTTGTACAAAATATTCCGGACAGCTGCATACTGATAAGCAGCATTCTCAAGAAGCTCAGATTGACTGTATTCCTCACACGCTTGTGCTGCACCCTCCATTATTTGCCCAATATCTGCACCACTTACAGCAATCGGCAATAATCCTACAGCAGTTAAGACAGAATAGCGCCCGCCAACATCATCAGGAATGACAAACGTTTCATAGCCTTCATCCATTGCTAACGTTTTTAAAGCCCCTCTTGCCTTATCCGTTGTTGCGTATATTCGATTTCGCGCTTCTTCCTTGCCGTATTTTTTTTCTAGCAGCTGTCGGAAAATACGGAAAGCAATTGCTGGTTCCGTAGTTGTACCTGATTTTGAAATGACATTGATTGAAAAGTCCTTCCCGTCAAGAAGATCAATCACATCTTTCATATAACTTGAACTAATATTATTTCCGACAAATATCACTTGAGGAGTGTTCCGCTTTTCCTTTGAAAGCACATTATAAAAATGATGGGTAAGCATTTCGATTGCTGCACGGGCACCTAAGTATGATCCGCCTATTCCAATTACTAATAAAATATCAGAATCACTCTTTATTTTCTCTGCTGATTTTTGTATCCGAGTGAATTCTTCTTTATCGTAATGAACCGGTAAATCAATCCATCCTAAATAGTCATTTCCAGCTCCTGTTTGCTCATGAAGAGAATGATGTGAAACTTTGACAGCATCCTGTAGATATGTAATCTCATGTTCACCAAAAAATCGAAGAGCATTTGAATAATCAAAACGAATATGTGACATGTATGATCCTCCATTTTCTCAAAAATTCATTACAAGGATATCTTGTAAATTTCCATAACATCTCGATTGTTTAATTTCGCAAAGTTGCCAAACTCACCATTCACCGTAGCTTTGTCTGCCATTAGCTGAAGCTTGCTTTCATCAATGCCATAGTCCGCCAGCCTTGAAGGTGCTCCAATTTCAGTCCAGAATTCACGAAGCTTTTCAATTCCTTCTAAAGCTGCTTCTTCATTCGATTTTCCCGTAGGATCAACCCCGAAAACTCGGACTGCCAGCTGTTTAAATCTTTCTGGCTTTACATGAAGATTATGCTTCATCCAATTCGGGAACAGAATAGCTAGACCTCCGCCATGCGGAATGTCGTAAACAGCAGAAACAGCATGCTCAATATTATGAGTTGCCCAGTCCCCGCGATACCCCATGTTTAAAATGCCATTTAGTGCCATCGTACCTGCATATAGAATGGTTGCACGATACTCATAATTTTCAAGGTCAGAAAGAAGCTTCGGTGCAGTTTCCATAACAGTAATCAGTAATGATTCGCACATACGATCCTGAAACTCCGTATTCTCTGCTAAATGGAAGTAATGTTCAAGAACGTGTGACATCATATCAACAATGCCATATATCGTTTGATCCTTCGGAACAGTATATGTATGAACTGGATCCAAAATCGAGAACTTTGGAAAAACAGCAGGGCTTCCCCAACCATATTTTTCATTTGTTTCCCAATTGGTGATAACTGACCCTGAGTTCATCTCAGAACCAGTAGCAGCCAATGTTAAGACGGTTCCGAATGGCAGTGCCTCTGTTGCAACAGCTTTTTTAATGACTAAATCCCATGCATCCCCAGCATACTTTGCTCCAGCTGCAATTGCCTTTGTACAATCAATAACACTTCCGCCGCCAACAGCTAATAGGAAGTCTATTCCTTGTTCTTTACAAATTTCAACACCCTTTCTGACGGTTGAAATTCGCGGATTTGGTTCGACCCCAGAAAGTTCAAAAACCTCTGCATCCATCCCCTTCAATTCAGCCATTACTTTGTCATACAGACCATTTCGTTTAATGCTTCCTCCACCATATACAACTAAAACTTTATTCCCGTATTGCGGAATTTCTTTATGTAATTGCTCAATCTGATCTTTGCCAAAAATTAATTTGGTCGGATTCCAAAAGGTAAAATTTTGCACATTTACTCTCTCCTTTTCGTATCATATTATCCCCTCTATTCGGCTTATTATATCATTAGAGATTCTAGAAGTTCTGTCGAAAAGCCTTGAATAAATAAAAATCCTTGCACATCATCATGTGCAAGGATTTTTTGCTCTATATTAGCTTAATACTTTTTTAATTCGCTCAATTGCCCAATCTAAATCCTCTTCGCTAATTACTAATGGTGGAGCAAAACGAATCACGGTATCATGAGTTTCTTTACATAATAGACCTTCTTCTTTCAATGCTTCACAATATTTGCGTGCTGGTTCTGTTAGTTCTACACCGATAAATAGACCACGGCCGCGAACGTCTTTTATGATAGGATTGTTAATTTCTTTTAATTTTGCTTTGAAGTAATCCCCAAGCTTAAGCGAACGTTCTGCAAGCTTTTCCTCCACAAGAACATCAATTGACGCAATCGAAACTGCACACGCCATCGGGTTTCCTCCGAATGTAGAGCCATGCGATCCCGGGTTGAATACGCCAAGAACTTCTTTATTGGCAACAACACATGAGATTGGGAAAACACCTCCGCCAAGTGCCTTACCTAAAATATACATATCAGGATCTACATCTTCCCATTCACAAGCAAACATTTTTCCTGAACGAGCAAGACCTGCTTGGATTTCATCAGCTATGAATAACACATTATTTTCTTTACATGCCTCATACGCTTTCTTTAAGAAGCCCTCAGGAGGAATAACGATACCTGCTTCTCCTTGAATCGGTTCGATTAAGAAAGCAGCAGTGTTTTCAGTAATAGCATTTTTCAATGCTTCTAAATCACCATAAGGAATTAATTTAATTCCTGGCAGCATTGGTCCAAAACCACGCTTGTATTCTTCATCTGAAGATAGCGAGACTGCCGTCATTGTACGGCCATGGAAGTTCCCGATACAAGCAATGATCTCTGCTTGGTTTTCTGCTACTCCTTTTACATCATATGCCCAGCGACGTGCAGCTTTAATCGCTGTTTCAACTGCTTCTGCTCCTGTGTTCATCGGAAGGGCCATCTCTTTATTTGTCAGCTTACAAACCATTTCATACCATGGACCAAGCTGGTCGTTATGGAAAGCTCGTGAAGTAAGTGTCACCCGGTCTGCTTGTTCCTTTAATGCAGCAATAATTTTAGGATGACGGTGCCCTTGGTTTACAGCTGAGTAGGCACTTAACATGTCCATATATTTATTGCCTTCAGGATCCTCAACCCAAACTCCTTCTGCCTTAGAAATAACGATTGGCAGCGGATGATAATTGTTTGCCCCATATTTTTCAGTTTGTTCAATTAAACTACTTGTTTGTGTCGTTTGAGCCATGAAGAACCATTCCCCCATTTTCAATTAAATACTCATTCATTGTAACCTAAATCACCAAAAAGAGTCATTTAATTACATAATAAACACTCAAAATTAGTGTACCCTTTTCAGGGAACCTTATCTATTAGTACATCTCAGAAGTTGTTTTCGCCTGCATGTGAAGCTGGATGTAGTCAGGCCCGCCTGCTTTTGAATCTGTTCCTGACATATTGAAGCCGCCAAATGGCTGGTATCCAACGATTGCACCTGTACATCCACGGTTAAAGTAAAGGTTACCGACATGGAAATCTTCACGTGCTTTTTCGATATTCTTACGATTATTTGTGATAACTGCTCCTGTTAGACCATATTCTGTGTTGTTCGCAATTTCAATCGCATGATCGAAATCTTTCGCTTTTGTAAATCCAACGACAGGGCCAAAGATTTCTTCTTTCATGATGCGAGCTTCTGGATCAAGGTCTGCGAAAATAGTTGGCTTTATGAAGTAGCCTTTAGAGTCGTCTCCTTCTCCACCTGTCATTAACTTTCCTTCTTTTTTGCCAATTTCGATGTAGCTCATGATTTTATTATATGCACTTTGGTCTATTACTGTAGCCATGTAGTTATTCGAATCAGTTGGATCTCCTTGTGTTAATTCATTTGTTAATTCAACGGCACGATTTAACACTTGATCGTACACATCTTCTACGATTACAGCACGAGAGCATGCGGAGCATTTTTGCCCAGAGAAGCCAAATGCAGAAGCAACGATCGAAGTAGCAGCTAGCTCAAGATCTGCTTCCTTATCAACAACAATTGTGTCTTTTCCGCCCATTTCTGCAATGACACGCTTCATCCAAACTTGGCCTTCGCTTAATTTAGATGCACGTTCGAAAATACGAAGACCAACATCACGAGATCCTGTAAAGCTAATGAAACGTGTATCCTTATGGTCTACTAGGTAATCCCCAACTTCTGCACCGCTTCCAGGTACAAAGTTTAGAACGCCTTTTGGAAGACCTGCTTCTTCCATCACTTCAACGAATTTCGCAGCAACAACTGGTGTTGTTGAAGCTGGTTTTAGAAGAACAGTATTCCCTGCTACGATTGCGGCAACCGTTGTTCCAGCCATAATCGCAAGCGGGAAGTTCCAAGGAGAAATAATGATACCTACTCCTAAAGGAATATAGTCATAACGGTTATATTCATTTGGACGGCTGTTTACAGGCACTCCGTCTTTAATGTTTAGCATTTGTCGCGCATAGAATTCAAGGAAATCAATCGCTTCCGCTGTATCTGCATCCGCTTCATTCCAAGGCTTTCCTGCTTCTTTTGTTAAAAGGGCAGAGAACTCATGCTTCCGGCGGCGAATGATAGCAGCCGCTTTGAATAAAACGTCCGCACGTGTTTCTGCTTTTACTTTTTTCCACGTTTTAAATGCTTCAACTGCAGCTTGCATCGCTTTTTCAGCAAGATCACGGTTTGCTTTTGATACACAGCCAATCACTTCTGTTTTATTTGCAGGATTGTAAGAAACAATTTTATCTTCGGTAGAGATGCGCTCTCCATCGATCACTAGATCGTAATCTTTCCCTAAATAGCTTTCAACTGTTTTTAAACCAGTTAAATAGGCTTGATGATTTTCTTCCAATTTAAAATTTGTAAATGGTTCATGTTTGTATGGTTGTACCACGTTTCCATCCCCCTCTATCATTTTCAATAAAACAATTATTGCAAGAAGTGTGCCAAATAAAAAAACGTTATGTACTCTGTATTTTCTCTTTATACCCGCAAAGTAAATTTGCAGAAATAAAATAATTAGTGCAAAAATATATTGCACCCCTTCCATTCTCTTTATACACTTGTAGAAAAGGAACGTGAAGGAGGGATCATCATGAGCAATAAAAACTTCACTTCAGACCATTTGAAGGATAAATTGTTTGATAAAATTCTTAAAGAAATCGATATTGGTATTCACGCAGTCAATCAGGACGGGAAGACCATTATCTATAACAAGAAAATGGCCGAAATAGAGGGGATGAAGTTCGAAGACGTTCTTGATAAAGACCTCTTAGATGTCTTTTCTTTTCATCAAAATGAGCACAGTACACTTTTAAAAGCCCTTACCAAAGGGGAGACAATCATCAATGAAAAGCAAACGTATTTCAATAACCGCGGGCAGGAAATAACGACAATTAATAATACCTTTCCAATAATTGAAGAGGGACTGCGAATTGGCGCCATTGAAATTGCTCGTGATGTTACAAAGCTGGAAAAACTGATTAGAGAAAATATGAACAAGAAAAGTGATACACGCTACACCTTTGATAGCATCATTGGGAGCAGCCATGAAATCAAAGATGTAATCGAAGCAAGCAAGAGAGCAACAAGGACAAATTCATCCATCCTTATTATTGGAGAGACAGGAACCGGAAAAGAGCTTTTTGCCCAAAGTATTCATAATGGCAGCACCCGCTCTGCTAGACCATATATTTCACAAAATTGCGCAGCACTTCCAGATAACTTAATTGAGGGTTTGCTCTTCGGGACAAAAAAAGGGGCATTTACTGGAGCCATCGAACGGCCTGGTTTATTCGAACAAGCAGAAGGCGGGACATTACTGTTAGATGAAATTAACTCACTTAATCCCGCCCTGCAGGCAAAGCTTCTTCGCTCTATACAGGAAAAAACAGTTCGACGAATCGGGGACACGAAAGATCGGAAAATTGACGTCAGAATAATCGCCACCATCAACGAGGATCCAATAGACGCTATTTCAGGAGGCAGGCTCCGCAAAGACTTATATTACAGACTAAGTGTTGTTTCTCTATTTATCCCTCCCTTACGAGACAGAAAAAAGGATATCCCTGACCTTGTTCAGATTTTTATAGAAAAATATAATCAGTTATTCGGAATGATGGTCAAAGAAGTTGACGAGAAAGTACAGAATAGCTTCTATCAATATGAATGGCCTGGAAATGTCCGAGAGCTTGAGCACGTGATTGAGGGAGCGATGAACTTGATTGATTATGAAGAAACGATTACATATTCACACTTACCAATCCATTTCCGCAACAAACCTCAATTTAAAGCAGATACTAAGGATCAACCTATTTCTATTGAAAGCCGTAACGATATAAAACCATTAGATCAATATTTAGAGGAAATAGAATCGAACTATTTGCAGAAGGTGTTAACATTCCACAGTTACAATATTACCCAAGCTGCAAAATCCCTAGGCATGAGCAGACAAAACCTTCAGTACCGATTAAAAAAATATGAATTAAAAGAAATGCGGAAGCGCGTTGATCATCGCAGTACAAATCGGAAGGGACACGACTGAGATAAAGGAACACAATGAGAGAAGCGAATGAATGTCAACTTATCGTAGGGAGGGTTTGATAGGCGATAGGGCACTTGCGCTAGACAATTTACTAATTCCAAAGTTATATTTTCTTATCTTAAAATAAAAATCCTCTGTCACAAATGACAGAGGATTTTATTTATTCATTAAGCCTGAGACTGATTAATCCACTCTTGAAGCTTATCTTTAAGTGTGTTGAATCCTTGTGCCGTATCATTTTCCACTTTAATTGGTGCTGCTTGACGTTTGCGAGGCTTTTTCACCTTTTCTTCAACAGCAGGTGCTTCCTCTGTTGCACGGATAGATAAACCAATTTTACCTGCTTCTTCATCTATAGATAAAACCTTTACATTCACTTCATCGCCAACTTTAAGAAATTCATTAATATCTTTTACGAATCCATGAGTTACCTCTGAGATATGAACAAGTCCTTGTGTATTTTCATCTAAAGCTACAAACGCACCGTAAGGTTGAACTCCAGTTACCTTTCCTGTAATAACACTTCCTACTTCGATTTTTTCAGACATGAAAACACTCCTAAATTTTATATTATTTTTCGTTTTTATTCGCAATTAAAAATTATATCATAGATGGGCTTTTTTTTCAAAAGTTATTTATATATGGCGTTATTCTATTTTGTGCGCGAATTCTTTAATTATGTTTTAAAAAAAAGGATTTAACCCATGTATAAAAAAGTGAAACCTGGTTATCCTTATCTTATAAGCTTTCTAGTATTCCCCCCTTTTTTGAACGGACAATCCAAAATGGTTTGTCCCTTTTTTATTGTTTCTACACAAAATTTCCAGCATACTATTTGTGAGCATAGAAGGAGGAATGGAAAGATGGACAGCAATCTAATCACCCTTAATGGAAATGAAATTTATTACGAGTCTTATCTTCATGCCCATTCAAAAAAGACCGTTGTTTTGCTGCATGGCTTTCTTTCTTCTACCTTTAGCTTCAGACACCTTATTCCACTTTTAAAAACTGAGTTCAGTGTGATTTCCGTTGACCTGCCCCCATTTGGTAAAAGCGGGAAGTCCACGAGCTACATTTATTCGTACGAAAATCATTCGATGACAATCATCAAGCTGTGTGAAAGCCTTCAATTGAAAGACATTATAATTATTGGACATTCTATGGGAGGGCAGATCGCCTTAAATATCGCTTACTTACGACCTGATCTCATAGCCCAATGTGTCTTATTGTGCAGCTCGGCTTATCTCCAAAAATCAAAGCGTTCTCTTATTATGTCGAGCTATCTTCCTTTTTTCCATCTATTTATTAAGCGTTATCTTGAAAAATCAGGGGTTGAAAAGAACTTAAGAAATGTCGTTTATGACCATTCAAAAATAGATAAGGAAATGGAAAAAGGCTATTTAGAACCGTTCCTAGAGGATCGTATCTTTCATGCTTTGACGAGAATGATTCGGGACCGTGAAGGCGATCTGCCTAATGAAAAGCTTCATGAAATTCATACACCTTGTCTATTAATTTGGGGTGAACATGATAAAGTTGTTCCATTACACATTGGAAAGCAGCTGCACAAGGATTTAAAAAATTCCAAACTGATCGTGTTAAAAGAAACCGGCCATCTTGTTCCTGAAGAAAAACCAGAAGAGGTTCTATTTCATATAAAAAATTTCGTAAATGAATATAAATAAAAATCACCCTTATTTGTTCCTGAAAGGGTGATTTTTACTCGATATTATTATAATTGGCAAGAAGCACTATTTTTGATTACGATTAGCTTTTCGGCTATTTCTTTACAGGCTCTTAGTGGGATCACTTGCTCAAATGAAAATTCGTAGATTGCTTGGATTTTTCTTGCAAGTTTTTCCATATCATCCAAATCATGAACAGCCTGAACAACATCAGCTATTTCCGTATCATAATTGCCTTCCCCAATTTGAAACGGGTCCCATTCATCTAGCGTGCATACAAGCTGTATGTTTATATCTTGAATTTGCATCATGATCACCTTTTATTTTACTTTTTAATTGCATCCTTTATTATAGAGTAAAGAGGAAAAAAATGAAAAGGCGGGGACGAAATGAATATGTACGATTTTAATCAAAAAATGAATCGAGAACACACTTCTTCCGTTAAATGGGGATTGACGAAGCAAATCTTTGGAGCAGATGATGTATTGCCGATGTGGGTTGCGGATATGGACTTTTCGCCGCCAAATGAAGTGAAGGAAGCAATTCAAGCTAGAGTAGATCATGGAATATACGGCTACACATTTTCCCCTCCTTCCACCACAGAAGCGATCCAACAATGGCTCAATAAAAGACACGGCTGGGAAATTAACCATTCTTGGGTTCTTTACAGCACTGGAGTCGTTCCAACCATCTCCATCGCCATCGAAGCCTTTACCGCACCAGGAGATAAAGTTATGCTGCAATCACCTGTCTACACCCCTTTCTTTGAAATGATTGAAAAAAATAAGCGAAAACTCGTGAACACCCCATTGAAATTAATTAATAACCGCTACGAAATCGACTTTACCGTATTTGAAGATCATCTGAAGGATGGCGTAAAACTTTTTCTGCTTTGCAATCCGCATAACCCAAGCGGCAGAGTATGGACAAAAGAAGAATTAACAAGGGTTGGCGAGCTCTGCCATCAATACAATTGTCTTATTCTTTCTGATGAAATTCATTCTGATTTAATTTTAAAGAATAAGCACGTACCTATTGCCTCATTAGACGAAACATTCAAAGAAATAACCGTCACTTGTATCGCACCTAGTAAAACATTTAATCTAGCTGGACTCCAAGCCTCAGCTGTAATTATTCCCAATAAACAGCTTCGTAAAGCCTTTAAAGACGTACAAGAAAGGCAAGGATTTTTCAGTTTATCCACTTTTGGAATTATTGGAATGGAGGCTGCCTACCGATCTGGTGAACAATGGTTGGAAGAACTGTTAGCCTATTTAAAAGAAAACGTTAAAACAGTGAAAGAATACATAGATGCGCACATCCCAGGCATATCAGTTATGGAGCCAGAAGGCAGCTATCTTATTTGGCTTAACTGTCAAGCACTTCAATTAAGTGATGATGAAATCAAAGACCAGTTATTAATAAAAGGAAAATTAGCATTAGAGCCGGGAACAAAGTATGGTCCGGGGGGAGAAGGATTTGTTCGAATGAACATCGCTTGTCCAAAAGAAGTTGTGTTAGAAGGGTTAGAAAGACTGAAAAAAGCATTTGAATAAGGAGTCATATACATTTGAAATAAATATGGTCGCCAATTAACCTTATTGGCGACCATATTCCTTTGGAATTTGCGGTTTCGAGCGTAAATACCCTTATTGACTACCGAACTCTCTTTTACTTTGCTTGTAAACAACCAATACTTTGCTTAAACAACATTAGTAACTTGTTATTTCTAATCATCCTGTGCCTTTTTCTGACCTTTTGAATCTTTATCTTTTAAAATCGAACCGCAAGCAATACGTGCACCTGAATCCCCTGCTGGCTGAGTCATGCCGTCATCGGCTGATTCATGGATAACTATGGATGTTCCCTCTTTTGTTAATAAAGATTTTTTATTTTCTTTTAATGTCACTTGTGGAGCCATAAGTTCTGCTTTAACTTTCCCGTCATCTTCGACAATTAGATTAGGGAGATCCCCGGCATGCGCACCCTTTGGATGAAGAAGACCATGTTCCTTATCTTCTGGATTAAAGTGGTTGCCTGCTGACTTAAAATCAGGTGGCTCACATTTTCTTGTTTCATGGATATGAATGGCATGCTCCCCAGGAGAAAGCCCCTTCAAATCAACCTTCATCTTTACTCCTGATGCCTGTTCTTCTAACTTTATCTTGCCTAAAGAGTCGCCTACAGCATTAAACATCTCAACATCTAAGTTTCTTATATTTTCTTCTGCACACCCTGTAAGGAGTAGAATAGGGATGAGTAACCACGCTTTTTTCATGAGCTTAAATCCTCCATAAGACAATTTGCCCTTAGTGTTTCCAAGATCATCCTTTGATAAACAGGAAAAACGGAAACTCCGGGGGAGGGGGGTGGAGCAAGACAAAAAAAAGAACAGCTGTTTTTAACTGTTCTCACCGCTATTATTTATCTGATGCTGTAATCTTTCCTCTAGCTCCTTCGCCTTCAAAGCCTCTTTTTTGGAGATTCGAACAATGAATCTAAACGTGAAAAAAGCAGCAATCGCAAATATCCCTAGACTAATAGCAGCAGGGAGATATTCAGACTTATCTTCAGGAAAGTATAAAAACAAAGACAATACAGTCCATTCTAACATTCCATTCGCCCTTTCTATCGAAAAACAGTGGTTTAATACTTTATTATATCATATTAATATCACTACTATAACGGTTTGCACTTTGTTTTTCCACTAAAGTAAGTCATAATAAGGATATAATTGGATCCTTTAATAGAAGGAATGAGGAGGATACAGCATGGAAGAATTTAAGGTTGGTGACCGAGTAAGAGCTCACTATAAATCAGGAACATATATTGGTGAAGTAACAGAAATTCGCCCACAGCATTATTTAGTAAGAGTACTTGCGGTAGCGAAACATCCAATGCAAGGAGATCTGCATAGTCCAAAGGATGGAGATGCGATATTTTTTCATGAACGCAGAGCATTAGCCTTTAGAGAACAAACAAATGTGCCAATGAAAATGGTTAAGCATTTTGAAGAAGAAATTCCCGATTATAATGATTCATTAAGACAAGCATTAGAAAAAATGAAACAGGAGCTAGAAGGCGTTTCATCTCCTTGGGCGGAACAAAGCCTTAAGAACATTGCATCATTGGAAAAGGATTATTTTAAATAAAATTCAACGAATAAAAGCCAAATCGATACATAGCGATTTGGCTTTTTTATGCAAATTTATTTAGAAGCTTAGAAAAGTCAACCCGATCACCAATTGTTGTCGGTTCAGGTTTTTCTAAATATCGCTTATCCTTTTCTACTAATCTAAAAATATTGTATGTTGTCATCGCATCATCTAATGCACGATGATGCTTGCCAGTCCCTTCTTTTCCATACTCTTGGACTGCCTTCCATAGACCCGTCTGGTTCTGATCTCC
This sequence comes from Cytobacillus solani, assembly GCF_006704205.1. Classification (NCBI taxonomy): domain Bacteria; kingdom Bacillati; phylum Bacillota; class Bacilli; order Caryophanales; family Bacillaceae; genus Cytobacillus; species Cytobacillus solani. The sequence continues at coordinate 2,770,423 of NZ_CP041305.1, read as the reverse complement.
AAAGAAACGTTTATATTCCATCGATAAGTCTATTTCCTTCCCTTTAAACGGGAAAGGAATGCCTGCATGCTGACAATTATTCCGCAGTACCCTCATATCCATATTTCCCCATGTAATAATTGTGCATGGATTATTATTGCTTACATCCTTCAATTTTTTCACTAATTCATAAAGTGATATTCCCTGATCGACCTGTTGCTGCGATATTCGAAGAAAGGATTTACAGCGGTCAGATAATATCGGGAAACGAATGGGAGAAATATATGATGAAAATTGTTCATTTACTTGATCATTCTTAACAGCAACAACTCCTGCTTCAATGATTTCCGGATAAAATCCTTTATATCGGCTGCTTCTATCCGGCATGGTAAATTCAAAATCGATAAATAAATAGCGATGCTCATCCTCCATTATCTCACCTGCTTTCATAAAAAAATTGCTACGAACATATTTTATTAATTATACCACGGAAGATTTTAATTTTTCTGTGTAATTTTATTTTTCTACAGATTTTCTAAAGGAAACAAACGTAAAAAATAAACATTAACCTTTTCCCTATTCCATCCGAATATTATTATATATAGTGATAATGAAAGGAACGTGAGGCAGTTGCGCATGTTAACGGGATATATCTTAATCGCTGCTTTGCTATCCATCTTCATGACGGTTGTTTTTGTAGCTGGTTCGGAAATAAACCAAGTTCAAGGCTTTCATGAAGTATTGGAAAAAAAGATTCATATGAAAGAAATTACATTGCCGCAGACAAGCTTTATTAGAGCTTCCGATGGTGCGGTTATTTCTGAAATTTCTCAGCCTGATAATCGGATCAACCTTGATTCAGCAGACATTCCGCTTTTTCTTAAAGAGCTATTTGTTGTCTCAGAAGATCAGCATTTCTATGACCATCCCGGATTTGATTTACCAGCAATCGGAAGGGCGCTTGCCATAAATATGCATTCGAACGATATTAAACAAGGGGCGAGCACCATTACTCAGCAGCTTGCGAGGAACCTTTACTTAAATACTGAAAAATCGTATAACCGGAAGCTTAGTGAGCTATTATATGCCTATGAAATTGAGCGCAATTATTCGAAGGAAGAAATACTTGAGCTCTATATTAATGCGATTTATTTCCATAATAGCGTGTATGGAATCGAGGCGGCCTCTCAGTTTTACTTTCAAAAACAAACGAAAGAGCTTTCGAAGGCTGAGCTTTCTTTTTTAGCATCGATTCCAAATAATCCATCTATGTATAATCCCTTCAAACACTTTGACAGAACAAAAGAACGCCAAGAACGGCTAATCGATCAATTAAGTCAACAACAATTGATTAGCTTGGCGGAAGCGGAGGAAATTAAAAATGAGCCGATCCTTCTGAATCGCAGAGAACAGATCGACTTATATCCAGATTACGTAACATATGTCGAAGCAGAGCTTAGTGATTTAATCGCTCAGCAAGAAGGATTCAATAAAAAGCTAGTATCAGCAGCTGAACAAGAGAAGAGAAAGATCGAGGAGAAGCTTAGAAAACGTGTCGAGAATGTGATAGCTTCAGGAATTATTATCGAAACAGCGCTTGACCCTGCCATACAGGAAAAAGCAAAGGAATCTGTAAAGAATAGACTTCCATATAATGATATAGAAGGAGCAGCTGTTGTTATCGACCATGAAAAACACCAAGTTGTTGCTCTTGTTGGAGGAAAACAGTATCAGAAATATAATTTTAACAGAAGCTACCAGGCATATAGACAGCCAGGTTCTGCGATAAAACCGCTGCTTGTATATGGCCCGTATCTTGAGCGAACAAATGCATCCCTTCAAAAAAAGGTAAATGCAGGTCCTTATTGTAAAAATGGGTATTGTCCAAAGAACTATGGAGGCGGCGTGTATGGAAATGTCTCTTTAGAAAGAGCATTTATCTACTCTTATAATACACCTGCCGTTAGACTATTGGATTCAATTGGTGTCGAGAATGGATTTAAGGACCTAGCAAACTTTCAATTTAGCAAAGTGACATCATCAGATCATATACTATCCTCTGCTCTTGGCGGGTTATCCTTTGGCGTGACACCACTTGAACTCACTGCTGCGTATACCACTTTTGCAAACAATGGATATTATCAGCCACCAAGGGCGATAAAAAAAGTAACAACCATGGATGGAAAAGTACTGTATAGCTGGAAAGACAGCCAAGTGGAGGTTTGGAGCAAAGCAACGACTGATAAAATAAGACAATTAATGAAAAAAACGATTCAATCTGGAACCGCAAAGAAGATTAATCTTTCAAATGGGTATGCCGGCGGAAAAACTGGGACAACAAATGATTATAAAGACTATTGGTTTATTGGTCTAACCGATCAGTATACTGCAGGGGTCTGGATTGGAAAGGATAAGCCGGAAAACATGAAGTCCATTCAATCTGCAGCCCCACAGCAGCTTATTTGGAAGGATATTATGACAGATTAGTAGATTTGAAAGGAATCGGAGCCCTCTTTCGATTCCTCTTTAAATCGGTAAACTTGCTATTACGCTGTTATAGACCTTCAATGATAAATAGATGACACCGATCACTAAGGATGACCATGTGAGCACTTGAAAAAAGATCACTCCAACCAATCCTAGAACGGAGAGGGAGGAACTTATTTTATATACAAAATAGCAAAAATAAACCCCTGTCGTTACAGCAAAAACAGCCAGAATTCCTATTAAAGTACTCATTAACAATAGCGAAATGAAGCTTCCAATAAAATAAATAATTGCTCCGCCTCGAATTTTCTTCAAACTCTCTCCTTCAGAATCCTTTGAAAAAAATAATAGAGAGACTTCATTTATCGTATCAGCTAACAATTTTAACGCAGCATATAGACAAAAAAATAGGATCATTAATAGTGCTAAAAGAGCAAATTTGATTCCGGCATCTGAAAAAAATTCTCGCATCCCTTCATAAATCCCTGCTGACTTAAGAAAATCCAACAAGACCATCTCAATATTTATTGACAGGGACAGACTAAACAAAATGATGGAAAGCAGCGGAAAATAACTCATAAAATAGGTGTTTTTCATTTTATATCCTCATTTAAATTTTGTCATATCAAGTTTTTATTATTACGGAAGCGTTGAATAAATACAATACAGAGAATAAATTCACCTAAAAAAGGATGAGCAGTCTCATCCTTTTTTATCATGATGATTGTATTCTAATGTATTCACGCGGTCCAAATGCCTTCACCTTCTGTTTTTCTACCACTTCAACTTCAGGTGCACTTCTTATTGGAATGATCTCACCATCAAAGACTTCAACTATTCCTTCAGCCTCTGACAAGTAAAAATCACGCTTTCCATTCAGATCTAGCACCCAAGCATAAGAGAATAGGATTGAAAAAATCAAAATAGAAATCATAATTTTCTTTTTTATCATCGCACACCTCCTATTGATAAGGGTGTATAAAAAGATGAATGATTATACGTACTTTATTATAGAAAAACTTTTCAATTTTTCACAAAAATTTACTATTTTTAACCCTTTCTTACCAAAAAACATCCTTTTATAACTTGACAACTGATAAATCTCAAAAATTTTTTTCTATAAATTTACGTGTTTCTACCTATTTATTAATCAGCATTGAAGATGATAGAAAAAACAAAATCATTGAAGATTTCCCGAATTTACATGATATAATATAAATAAAAATAGAAAAGGACCTGGGACATCATGATTTTAGGATTAACTATTATATTGGCACTAGTTTTATTTTTGCCATTTACAGTTAAAGCTGTAGAACATAATTTAGAAGTGTTCTTATTTATAATGGGTATTGCAGCTGCAATGATTAGTCAAGTGCTTGACGGGGAGTTATTTATAAAAGCACTTGAAGACCCTATACATATCACATTAGCTGTGCTTATTGCTGGCTTATTATTTAGATGGTGTCAAACGCCAATGGAAAAAGGGATACTCGGAATAAGCAAAGCCATTCCTTTCCGATTATTTTTAGCACTTGTCGTTATTATTCTTGGACTTATCTCCAGTATAATTACAGCTATTATTGCTGCCATTGTTCTTGTCGTAATAGTTAGTGTGTTGCGTCTTGACCGCAAGTCTGAAATTCGCCTTGTAGTTTTAGCTTGTTTCTCAATTGGGCTTGGTGCTGCATTAACACCGATTGGCGAACCGCTTGCAACAATAACAATCAGTAAATTAAATGAAGACTTCTTCTATTTAATTAAATTAATTGGTTCAGATGTTATTCCAGCTGTTGCTATTTTCGGAATCCTTGCTGCTATCCTGGTTAACCCGAAAGAAAGTGATAACGGTCTGAATGCTGGTCTTCAAAAAGAAAGTTATAAAGAAATTATTATTCGTTCAGTAAAAATTTATTTATTCGTAATGGGCTTAACGTTACTTGGATCAGGCTTTGAACCATTTATTGAAAAATACTTGCTTGATCTAAGCCCATATGTACTTTATTGGATTAATATGATTTCTGCAGTATTGGATAATGCTACACTTGCTGCTGCTGAAATCAGTCCATCCATGGATGCACCGACAATTAAAGCCATTTTGTTAGGACTAATTATTAGTGGTGGAATGCTTATCCCTGGAAATATCCCGAATATTATTGCTGCCGGAAAATTGAATATTACCAGCAAGGAATGGGCTCGTTTTGGCGTTCCAGTTGGTTTAATTACAATGGTAGTATATTTTATTGTCATTCTTATTTTCGGATAACCAGGGTTTGGATAATAGGCGCAAATGAAAGGGTGACGAAAATCCTGACAAAGGATATGCCGTCACCCTTTTTATATAAATAAATGATGGTACCTATTCTATGTTTTTAATCGACATCAAGCTTTAACCACCCCAAGATAGTAAGTTTTTAACACAAACCTTCTCCCACTACTAAACATAATTACTATTTATAGCTGTTTTTCAGTTATTACTATAGGAACTAGTACAATAATTTCAAACTATATGTGATACTGCTGCCTTTTATGTAGAAGAATAATAGGAGTATTATCGCAAACTTTATAAGGGGGTTATGATTTGTCTTTGCTGCATCTGGCAATTCTTTCACCATTTTTACTTGCCATCTTCATTCCTATTTTGTACAAGCTCTTTAGGAAAGTACATACGGGCTGGTTCGTTCTTCCACTGCCCATCCTGCTATTCAGTTATTTTCTATCGTTTATATCTATCACTTCTACCCATCAGACAATAACCGAATCCGTACCTTGGATACCTGCTCTTGGGGTTGACTTTATCGCAAAAGTAGATGGATTAGGTCTGTTATTTGCCTTACTGATTACAGGTATCGGCTCTTTAGTGGTATTGTATTCAATTTATTACTTAGCAAAGGATAAAGAAAAGCTTAATACCTTCTATGTATACTTACTATTATTTATGGGTGCAATGCTAGGAGTTGTCTTATCAGATAACTTAATCGTATTGTATACATTCTGGGAATTCACAAGCTTCTCATCCTTTTTGTTAATCGGCTTTTGGTATGATCGAGAAAAGTCTCGATACGGTGCACAGAAATCTATGCTTATTACCGTGTTTGGCGGCTTGTCTATGCTTGGAGGAATCATTCTTCTCTATATCATGACGGGATCATTCAATATTTCCGAGATTATTGACCAAGCAGCTGCTATTTCAACAAGCCCATTATTTATCCCAGCATTAGTTTGTATATTGCTAGGCGCATTTACAAAATCAGCTCAGTTTCCTTTTCACATCTGGCTGCCTGATGCAATGGAAGCACCAACACCTGTCAGTGCCTACCTGCACTCAGCGACAATGGTTAAAGCTGGTATTTATTTAGTCGCTCGAATGACACCTGTTTTTGCTTCTGAAGGACTTTGGCTATGGCTTGTTGCTGGCTTTGGGATTGTCACATTGTTCTGGGGTTCCTTTAATGCAGTGAAACAGACAGACCTAAAAGCGATTCTCGCTTTTTCAACCGTCAGTCAGCTTGGGATGATTATGTCCCTTCTCGGACTCGGTGCTGCTGCCCTTCATTTTGATGATATCGACAATAGTTTTTTCGGTGCAGCAACTGCAGCGGCTGTCTTTCATCTATTTAACCATGCCACTTTCAAAGGCAGTCTATTTATGGTAGTCGGAATTGTCGACCATGAAACAGGAACAAGAGACATCCGCAAACTTGGCGGCTTGATGAATTTTATGCCCATTACCTTCACATTAGCCATTATCGGAACATTTTCAATGGCAGGGCTGCCGCCATTCAATGGATTTTTAAGTAAGGAAATGTTCTTTACAGGAATGATCCGTGTCACAGAGCTTAATATATTCAACTTTGAAACATGGGGCATGCTCTTCCCTGTTATCGCTTGGATTGCTAGTGTATTTACTTTTATTTACAGTATGATCCTTGTATTTAAAACTTTTACAGGAAAATATCAGCCAGAAAAATTAGAGAAGAAACCTCATGAAGCACCGATGGGCATGTTAATATCTCCGATCGTTCTTGCCTCACTTGTGATTATTATCGGGTTCTTCCCTAACATTCTTTCAAACAGCATCATCTCACCGGCACTGGAATCTATTTTGCCAAATAATGATATTGATGTTCATATTAGCTTCTGGCATGGATTTAAACCTGAATTATTCATGACAATCGGTGTGATTGCTTTAGGAATTCTTCTATTCCTTACACTGCCAAAATGGAGAAAAGTATACAACATCTTCCCGAAGAAGCTAACATTTAATCGATTGTATGATAGTGGATTAGAGATGATCCAACATGCTTCAAATAAATTAACAAAAACGTATATGAATGGTTCGATTCGTTCTTATCTCGTTTATATTTTTGCATTTTTCATTTTTATCCTAGCGACAACAATCGCTGTAAAAAATGCATTTACATTTGATACGAGTAATATTTCATCCATAGGTTTTTATGAAGTATTGCTTGCTTTGGCTGTTGTGATCGGTTCCATAAGTATCTTATTTGTAAAATCAAGGATGACCGCGATTATCCTTTTAGGGGCAGTCGGTTATACAGTGTCATTGTTTTATGTACTATTCCGTGCACCTGATTTGGCACTCACACAGCTCGTTATTGAAACGATTTCGGTTGCTTTATTCCTCCTATGTTTCTATCACCTGCCAAAGAATAGGAATGAAGAAAGAAATAGATTCAAACTTACAAATGCCATCATCTCTATTGGTGTTGGAGCGATTGTGACAGTAATTGCTTTATCCGCACACAGCAATAAAGTATTCGATTCAATTGCTGAATACTATGTAGAAAACACATATACAGAGGCTGCAGGCAAAAACATGGTTAACGTCATTCTTGTAGACTTCCGCGGCTTTGATACATTGTTTGAAATTACCGTATTGACGATTGCAGCTTTAGGGATTTTTGCAATGATTAAATTACGAATGGGAGGAAAAAAGAAAAATGAAAACAAATGACCTTATTTTACAAACAACAACAAAAGTTGTCTTGTTTATCATTATTCTTTTCTCTTTTCATATCTTTTTTGCTGGTCATTACACACCTGGTGGCGGCTTTGTTGGGGGCTTGCTCACATCAGGGGCAATCATCTTACTGATGTTGGCATTTGATATGAAGACAGTTAGTCTAATATTACCTGTTAATTATATCTATATGGCTGCAACAGGACTGCTTTTTGCGGGCGGAACGGCAGCAGGCGCATTATTATTCAATGTTCCTCTCCTTACTCATGCCTTTGGTCATGTAGATTTACCGATATTGGGCGATACAGCTCTACATACAGCAACAATATTTGATCTTGGGGTTTTTTTAGTTGTTGTCGGTGTAACAATGACCATTATTCAAACGATTGGGGAGGATGAATAATGGAAATAGTAATGGCTTTTGTAATCGGCATATTATTCATGTCTGCAACCTATTTAATGCTTTCAAAAAGTTTATTGCGGATCATTATTGGCACGGGCTTACTCAGTCATGGTGCACACCTCCTGATTTTGACAATGGGAGGCTTAAAGCGAGGAACTGTCCCGCTACTTGGTGAGGAAGCAAGTTCTTATACGGATCCAATTCCACAAGCATTGATCCTAACTGCTATTGTCATTAGCTTTGGTGTCACTGCTTTCTTCTTAGTGCTTGCCTACCGGGCATATAAAGAGCTTGGCACTGATAATACAGAGAGATTGAGAGGGAATGAAGGAAATGATTAACTTTTTGATTTTACCGCTGCTAATTCCATTTCTTACAGGAATCCTTTTAATCTTCTTTGCTAAGAATGTTGTCATACAGCGATGGATTGCTGCTTTTTCAGCTTTCTTTAACGTTATTATTGCGTTTTTGCTTGTGCAAAAAGTAAGAAATGATGGAATTCTAACATTAGATGTTTCTAGCTGGCAGGCTCCCTTTGGAATTACACTTGTTTCGGACATGATTTCAGCTCTACTTGTTTTAACGACAACAATTATTGCTTTAACAAGTGTCATCTATTCTTTTCGATCAATCGGCATTGAAAGGGAAAGGTATTTTTATTACCCTGCATTGAACTTTCTAATTGTTGGGGTAATTGGGGCTTTTACAACAGGAGATATCTTTAACCTGTTTGTATTCTTTGAGGTTTTACTTATGGCCTCCTATGTTTTGCTTGTTCTTGGAGGAACAAAAATTCAATTGCGTGAAACAATTAAGTATATTTTAGTCAATGTCATTTCATCTGCTTTATTTGTGATTGCCGTTGCTTATCTATACTCTATTGTTGGAACGTTAAATATGGCTCATATTTCAGTTCGTCTAAATGAGCTTGGCCAATCCGGAATCATTACAGTCATAGCTGTTCTATTTTTAATCGTTTTTGGATTAAAAGGAGGTATATTCCCGTTATACTTCTGGCTGCCTGGATCGTACTACGCTCCACCAGCACCGGTTATGGCTTTGTTTGGTGCATTGCTGACGAAAGTCGGGGTCTATGCGATTATGAGGACCTATACATTATTTTTCATACATGATACAGGCTATACCCATCAGCTGCTAATGATTCTAACGATTATCACGATTATCGTTGGTGTTATAGGGGCCATTGCTTTCTCAGATATTAAAAAAATTATCATATATAATATCATCGTTGCTATTGGTGTGATTCTTTTCGGGGTTTCTGTTATGACTCCAGATTCTATCGCTGGCTCCGTATTTTATCTTATCCACGATATGATAATCAAAGCAGGTCTTTTCTTATTAATTGGCATTATTATTGCCATTACCGGAACGAGCGATTTAAGAAAGATTAGCGGGTTGATTAAACGATACCCTGGACTTGGCTGGACATTCTTCCTTGCTGCACTTGTTCTTGCAGGAATTCCTCCGTTTAGCGGGTTTGTTGGCAAGGTCTTGATCGTCAAAGGCGGATTCGAAAGCGAGCATTATTGGGGAGCTGGTATCGTCCTTACCTCAAGCTTACTCGTATTATTTTCTATCATGAAGATCTTTATTAATGGTTTCTGGGGAACTCCGCAGGATTATAAAGGGGAAGACAAGGTACCTGTACGAAAGCTCTTAATTGCACCCGTTATTCTCGTGACAATTTCGGTATTGTATGGGGCAGGTTCTGAATTTATCTTCCCTTATATCTCACAGGCTGCCGAAACACTTGCTAATCCGAGTATTTATATTGATGCAGTCTTAAAGGAGTGGTAAGTATGGCCTTTCAAATTTTATTAAATGTGTTTCTCGGTTTTCTATGGATGTTTTTCACTCTGTCATACGAGCCAGTTGCCTTTTTAAAAGGATATTTATTCGGTATGGTTATTCTCTTCACTTTTAGACGGTTTTTTAGCTCTCGCTTCTATTTGGGAAGAGTCATTGCCATTATTAGTTTAGGACTTCTCTTCATAAAAGAGCTAATCCTTTCAAATATCAGCGTTTTAAAACTAGTATTAAAACCAAAGCTTGATATTAAACCTGGCATTTTTGCACTGCCAACCGTTTTGGAAAAGGATTGGGAAATTACCATTTTGGCAAATTTAATTACATTAACACCAGGGACACTTGTAGTCGATGTCTCTGAAGATAATAAAATTCTTTATATCCATACCATCGATATGGATGATGCGCAGGAAGCGATTGATTCCATCAAAAATACATTCGAGAAAGCCATTATGGAGGTGAGCCGATAATGATTTTAATAGCTGTTAAAATTGCGATCCTTTGCATGTCGATTGCTATTCTAGGATTAATATACAGGCTCATTAAAGGGCCTTCCATGCCTGATCGAATTGTTGCACTTGACGCGATAGGAATTAATCTCGTTGCGATTGTTGCACTCGTGTCCATTTTCTTAGATACAAACGCTTTTCTAGAGGTTATCTTACTGCTTGGGATTCTCTCTTTTATTGGAACAGTAGCATTCTCCAAATATTTAGAAAAAGGGGTTGCTCTAGAACGTGATCGAGATCTTTAAAATTATCATTGTAGCATTAATACTTATTGGTGCCTTCCTAAGCCTTGTTGCGGCATTTGGTGTACTTAGACTTCCTGATGTGTATACGAGAAACCATGCTGCTTCAAAGGCCGCAACCTTAGGAGTGTTGGCAGTTTTACTTGGCACGTTTCTTTACTTTTATATGGAAGAAGGTCAAGTGAATTCACGGGTCATTCTTGGGATTGTATTTATCTTCGTCACCTCTCCAGTTGCCGGTCACCTAATCAGCCGTGCCGCTTATAATTCCGGTGTTAAGCTTTGGGACAAGAGTGTACAGGATGACTTAAAGCTGAAAGAAACAACCCCAGTACAGAAAAAACAATAATAGAGAACGAAAAGAGATAAAAGGGACTAATCTTCATAGATCAGTCCCTTTTGCCTATTTTCTTTTAATCACAGCCATGGTACATCTTGAAACACAAATTAGCTTTTCTTCTTCATCAACTACTTTTATATCCCATACCATAGTTGTTCTTCCTTGATGAAGGACGGTTGCAGTGGCAGTCACCATTCCCTCCCGCTTTCCTCTTACATGGTTGGCATTAATCTCCAGTCCGGCAACCGATTCCGTTGCCTTATCCACGAGCTCAAAAGCACCGATGCTTGCGACTGTTTCTGCTAAAGCAACTGAAGCTCCTCCATGCAGCAAGCCGAAGGGCTGCCTTGTCCGATCATCAACAGGCATCGTTGCCACAACCTTTCCCTTTTCAAGGGTAGTAATTTCTATTCCAAGAGCACTTATAAGTGTATTTTCTATATTCATGCTTCTTTTCTCCTTTCCATTCTCTTTATTTACTACTATAACAGAATATTCTTACCACTTTAAAAGATAATGATTGTAAAAACACAGAAAAAGCCCAATCTGCATATATTGATTTCATAAATAGGAAAATGATGTGAATTTATAACGGAAAGGGGAGGCTAACCATGACCCCCCGATATTTCTATCCTTGCAAACTAAGCTATCCACCCTTTTATCCTTATTGCAACTATTATTATTCCCCGCACAATACTTATAGACAATATCAAAATGTTGATCCAGGAATGTTTATGACCTCAGCAAAGGACATGGCAATTATTATGAAAGAAGCGAGTCATTTACTAGCAGAAATGGCTAAATCCAAAAAGTTCTCATTTGATTTGATGACTGCTGCGCAGCAATCAAAAATGGAGAAAGTCGAACAATTGATTAAATCAACAGGAATTAAAGTGATTCCAAAAGTTACTTACACGCCAGACGGACTGAACCTACATTTTGATTCAGGTAAAGATTATAATGACTGTTGTAAATTGACACTTAAATTACGATGGTCATAAGAAAAGCTCAAGCGCATTGATCATCGTTCTTACAAACTGGAGGGGACAACGGCACGATAAAGGAAACACGATAAGGGGAGTTAACCGATGTTGACTTATCGTAGGGAGGAGACCTGAATTTTGATAGGCGATAGGACCCTTGCGCTAGACAATACTTTTTCAAGACAAAAAAAGCTCTCCCGCTTGTAAGAGAGCTTTTTTCCTTTCCTCTTTTAATAATATGGGTTTCCGAAGCCACCATATCCATATGGAGCGGGGGCAGGATAAGGTCCATAAAATGGGGGCGGTCCATAATATGGCACAGGCCCGTAAAATGGACGAGGTCTAGCGATTGCTGCTCCAGCAAAGCCACCTATTAACCCTCCAAATAATCCACCAACCAATGGACCGGCAAAAAAGAACCTTGTATCCCCTGGATGTGGGCCTCTTCTAATATTATACATCTGGGTAACCTCCTAATATTTATTCCTACACTACTTCATATGCTTTTTTTACCCGATTTGAGTGGGCTTTTATACATATTGAGCAGTTTCCCTTTAGAGGTTCCCCAGTTATTAATACGCTTTAGCCCAGTAAACTAATTTCTCCGCTTCTTTTCCACAGCATACACATTCTGTTGAAACAGCTTCTTGATTGAAAGGCATGCATCTTGAGGTTGCACCTGTTTCTTCTTTTATCTGATCCTCACAGCTTCTGTCGCCACACCACATTGCTTTAACAAATCCTGTCTTTTGCGCGAATGTTTCTTTCAATTCCCCATGATTTAGGGCCACATACGTTTTTTCTTCACGAAGTTCTTTTGCCTTTTCAAATAGTTGTCTCTGAATATCATCGAGAATTTCAGTAATCTTTGCTTCCAAATGATCAGTAGGTACAAAGATCTTTTCTCCTGTATCCCTTCTTACCAAAACGACTTGCTGCTTTTCCATATCCTTTGGACCAACTTCAAGTCGTAATGGAACACCTTTCATTTCATATTCATTAAATTTCCATCCTGGCTTTTTATCACTTGCATCAATATCGACACGGGCAATACGGGCTAATGTTTCTTTCAAGCCATATGCGTAATCAAGAACCCCTTCCTTATGTTGGGCAATAGGAACAATCATCAGTTGAGTTGGGGCTGCCTTTGGAGGAATAACTAGTCCTCTGTCATCTCCATGAACCATAATCATTGCGCCAATAATACGTGTCGTAAAGCCCCATGATGTTTGCTGTACATACTGCAATTTCCCCTCTTGATCTGTAAACTGAATGCCAAAAGCCTTTGCAAACCCATCACCTAAATGGTGTGAAGTACCTGACTGCAATGCTTTTCCATCATGCATCAGGCTTTCAATTGTATACGTGTATTTCGCCCCGGCAAATTTCTCTTTATCCGTTTTTTGCCCTTTCACAACCGGGATAGCAAGCACATTTTCACAAACATCCGCATACACATCAAGCATTCTAACCGTTTCTTCATGAGCTTCCTCATCTGTCGCATGGCACGTATGCCCCTCTTGCCATAAGAACTCTAGCGTACGTAAGAACGGACGTGTCGTTTTCTCCCATCTCACCACATTTGCCCACTGGTTGTACAGTTTTGGCAAATCGCGATATGAGTGAATAATGTTTTTATAGTGCTCACAGAATAATACCTCAGATGTTGGTCTTACACACCATCGTTCTGCTAATTCCTCTTCCCCGCCATGCGTTACCCATGCCACTTCTGGAGCGAACCCCTCGATATGATCCTTTTCCTTTTGAAGAAGACTCTCAGGGATAAACAGTGGCATATAGACATTTTCATGCCCTGTTTCTTTGATTCGATCATCTAACTCATTTTTGATATTTTCCCATAAAGCATATCCATAGGGGCGGATAATCATTGAACCGCGTACACTTGAATAATCAATCAAATCTGCTTTTGTAACAACATCTGTATACCACTGGGCAAAATCGACTTCCATTGCCGTAATATCTTTTACAAACTCTTTTCCCACTTAATCCACCTCAATTTCTTATAAAATAGGCTGTGTTAAACATGGCTGCTGATTTTCGCTACAGGCACTCGCTTTCCGCGAGATAGGCGGTGAGCCTCCTCGTCGCATACGCTCCTGCGGGGTCTCACCTGTCCTACATCTCCCGCAGGAGTCTCGCGCCTTTCGTTACAATCAACCAGTACAATTATCAACATGCAGCTTTAATACAGCCGTAAAATAAAAAAGCTTTACGATAAAATAGGGACCAATCACTTGGCGGTACCACCCTAATTTAAAGCAAAGCTTTACACTCATACATGATAACGGGATGTAAACCCGCTGTAATCTTTAAATGATACAGAACTCAGAGACAGGTTCAAATGGCTGCTTATAGGACCCTTTCAGCAATTGGCTCCCTCTCTATAATAAACAGTGCACATTTTACTATTCCTCATCAATGTTTAACTATTTTTTTGAAATTATATAAATATTTGTTTCAAATGTCAATCGATGATCTCACAAAAAATCCCTTTGACAGTTTGCCAAAGGGAATCTTCAATTATTTTGCTGCTGCAGCATTTTCAAATGCCAAGTCCACTGTTACATAATCATATCCAAGATCTCTTGCAACTGCCTCATATGTGATGCTGCCGTTTACAACATTCACACCAAGCTTTAATGCAGGATTTTCATCAATTGCTTTCTTGACACCTTTATTTGCAATTTGCAATGCATAAGGAATCGTTACATTTGTTAATGCAATTGTAGATGTTCTTGGAACGGCACCAGGCATGTTCGCAACTGCATAGTGAACAACCCCATGCTTTTCATATGTTGGGTTATCATGTGTTGTAATATGATCTACTGTTTCAAAAATTCCACCTTGGTCAACAGCCACATCAATTACGACAGAGCCAGGAGACATCGTTTTAACCATTTCTTCTGTAACAAGCTTCGGTGCCTTAGCTCCTGGAATAAGGACAGCGCCAACAACAAGATCACTTTCCTTCACTGCTTCAGCAATATTGAATGGATTAGACATTAAGGTTTGAATGCTGTTTCCAAAAATATCATCAAGTTGGCGAAGACGTTCTGGGCTTAAATCAATAATTGTCACATCAGCTCCTAAGCCGATTGCCATTTTAGCCGCATTAATACCAACAACACCGCCTCCGACAATCGTTACCTTGCCGCGTGAAACGCCAGGAACACCAGCTAGCAAAATTCCTTTGCCGCCATTTGTTTTTTGTAAGAATTGTGCGCCAATTTGAGTAGCCATACGGCCAGCTACTTCACTCATAGGTGTAAGCAATGGCAATGTACGATTGACTTCCACTGTTTCATATGCAATTGCCGTAACACCCTTTTCAACTAAAGCCTTTGCTAATTCAGGCTCTGCAGCTAAGTGTAAGTATGTGAAAAGCACTAGGCCTTCACGGAAATATGTATATTCGGATTCAAGCGGCTCTTTTACCTTCATAACCATTTCTGCAGCCCAAGCCTCTTTTGCTGTAGAGACGATTTCTGCTCCAACTTCCTTGTAATCCTCATTAGTGAAACCGCTTCCAAGGCCAGCATCTGTTTCTACTAAAACTTGATGTCCTGCACGAACTAATGTATACACGCTAGCAGGGGTTGCTGCCACACGGTTCTCATTATTCTTTATTTCCTTAGGTACTCCGATAATCATTGTATTTTCCCCTTTCTATACAACTCTTTTATTATCAAAACTACCCTAAGTATAATGATAAGAATTAGAATAATCAACACCAATCCTCTTTATTTTCAAAATCCACATAATTGTTTGACAAGCCATTCAAAGCGCGGTATTTCCGGGCAAACGATTCATTTTTGACACCCTTCTTCTTATGCTTGTCTATACTATAACGAAGACATTTACTCGAAAACTAATTATAAGGAGGGATATCATTTGGATGTAATGGATTTATTTCATTTACAGAATAGAACGGCCATTGTAACAGGCGGAGGAAAAGGGCTTGGGGAACAAATGGCCAATGCACTAGCAGAGGCAGGGGCAAATGTAGTCATCTGCTCTAGAAATCTAGAAGACTGTCAAAAGATTAGTGAGCAGCTAGTGAAAAAAGGCGTACAATCGTTAGCAATAACATGCGATATTACAAACCAAGCGGATATTCAAGCTGTAATAGATCAAACGGTTCAGCACTTTGGCACGATTGATATTCTTATTAACAATAGCGGCACCTCTTGGATTGCTCCTACACTAGAAATAACGGCTGATCAATGGGATAAAGTCATGAATGTGAATTTGAAAGGAATGTTCCTATTTTCGCAGGCAGCGGGCAAAATAATGGCTCAGCAAGGAAATGGGAAAATTATCAATATTTCATCCATAACTGGAATCAAAGGAACGAATCCTGCTTTCCTAGATGCTATTGCTTATAGTACAAGTAAAGGCGCTGTCAATGCATTAACGAAAGATTTAGCAATAAAGCTAGCACAGCATAATATTCAAGTGAATGCCATTGCTCCAGGATTTTTTCCTAGTAAAAAAACAAAGGCATTTGATCAAACAAGCCATATTATCTTAAAAAGAATACCTGCTGGTCGCTTTGGCACTGATCAGGATATTAAAGGAGCAGCCCTTTTCCTATCCTCAAATGCTTCTGACTATATAACTGGTCAAGTACTCGTCATTGATGGCGGGCTGATATCAGGAATATAAAAAAGCGGAAGCGCCCCGCTTAACGATAGTTACTAAGAAAGGAGCGTATATAATGACTACAAACCACACGCAAGAAATACTAAATGCTGTCAAGAAATTAGGTCTGAAGGTAGAGTTGGGTCTAAACAACTCCATTCATGATGCACTTAATCAACCATCCATTCTAAAAGCAGTGAATAATCAATCACGGCTTGTAGCTGCTTCCATAAGCAAGCTGCAGCAAACAGTCGAAACCTTATCGATCCCCTTTAATTTTCCAACAAAAAACGACGTAGCCAACACAACAAAATTATTTATCCAAGCCGAAGAGAAATTGGATTTATTAGAAGAGCAAGTCACGCAATTAAACCGGTCCTTTGAAGAATTTAAGGACACAATTGTAAATAGTCCTTCCTTTTCTTCCTCAAATAGATGGGAGAGGGAAAAATATGAGTACTCCAAAAATAAATAGATGGACGGGCTTTATCAAAACGATTTCTGCCTTAGAACCTGAGGTTGGACTGACACCACGAACTGCCATCTGGAAGAAAAACAAAGCCACTCTTTGGTATTATCCTTCAGAAAATAAAAAATATAAGGTACCGCTTTTTTTGATTTACTCACTTATTAATCAACCATTTATTCTTGATCTTGGTCCTAAATATAGCTTAATCGAAGCTTTTACCTCTAGCGGGTACGAGGTGTATCTCCTTGATTTCGGAATACCTGGATATGAAGATAAAGATTTGACAGTGGATGATTACATTCTTCGCTATATAAAAAAAGGCGTTCAACGAGCACTGCTCCATTCAAACGCGTCAGAAATCACATTAATGGGCTTTTGTATGGGCGGTACGTTTGCTGCTATCTATGCAACCATTGCCGATGAACCAATTAAAAATCTTATTATTTCTGTTGCTCCGATTGATTTTAGTGTCATGCCTATTTTCAGTGAAGGCGTAAAAATGCTCCAAAATGGAGAGATCAATCTTAATCCAATATTAGATGCTTGGGGAATTATCCCTCCCGCATATGTTAAAAGGGGGATGCGGCTAGCTACAGTACCCATCTCTTACTCTCCTTATCTTTCTCTTTTAAGCCATGCAGACGATGAAGAGCGAAATTTAAAATGGAGTCGCTTTAATTATTGGACCAACAGTCACATCCCTTTATCTGCTGCAGCATTAAAGCAGATGGCAGTTGACTTTGAGAAAGAAAATAAACTTATCAATGGGAATCTAGTAATTGGAGATCAACCAGCTAAACTAGAAAATATTACAGCGAATTTAATGGCAGTAGGCGCTAGTCATGATCGACTGATTCCAATCGAACAAATCCTGCCGATCGTCGACCATGTTTCAAGTATAGATAAATCCTTCCATATTCTCGAAGGAGGCCACGGGAGTCTTGCAAAAGAAGGCAAAGCACCAGGTTATTTAGACAAGTGGCTGTCTGACCGCTCCAATTAGATGATATGAAAGGTTTCATGTGACTTCCCCTGCTGATGATGACATGAATCAGCAGGGGAAAGCATTTTAAAAAAGGAGGATGCGTATGTTTTATTTGTTAACCCCTAAGATACCTGCCACTGCCAATCAAACTCTTCATGGGTATTTGGGATATGCAGCAATTGTGTTTAAAGACTTTTTTAGCTTTGATTAAAAAATAGTAAAGACCGATTCATTCCTTTTGCCATACTTTTTTGTATGGCTTTTCTTTTTGAATAATGAGCCGGAAAAAACTTGTAATAAATCCTCTTTCTTTGCCGAAAAGAAACTTGTTTTGTCATACGGGAAGGAATCTGCTTTTAACTCAGAGAATCCACTATTAAAAGGGAAGCTTAAGGAGGTTTCAGGATGAATACAAGTGCTGTCGCAAAGTTATTAGGGGTTTCATCAAGCACAATCCAACGATGGGTGAAGCAGCTGGAGCTCCAAATGGAAAGGAATGAACTCGGGCATTATTCATTTACAGACGAGGATATTCAGCTGCTAAAACAAGTTCAGGAACAGCTAAAAAAGGGGGTCATGATTCAGGATGTAACGGTAGAACGAAAAAAGACGCGTACCGGTGTAGTAAAATCAGCCGGAAATGATCCATTTTCTGAGAAACTTCTAGCAAGAATGAACGAGTTCGAGCAAAGACTAAATAAAAAGGCGGATGATGTTGTATCCTATCAGCTTTTACAGCATCGGCGGGAAATTGAGGAGCTGCAAGCTGAGGTAGAGATGTTAAATAAGAGAATACAATGCCTTGAAGAAGGGATAAATAAGGAGAATCAGCATATCCCATCCGATCATGTATTCGTTTTCGATAAGGAATTACCAAGGAAGAAAAGCAAAAGGAAAAATCTTATTACCTCTTTATTTGGCTTCTAAATCCCTCATCCATTGAAATTTTAAAAAAAGAAATACAGCTCCCATTTATAGGAGCTGCATGTTAAAAAATTAAAGAATCATTGCGGCCAGCCATCCAAAGAGGATTAACGGGATATTATAATGAAGGAATGTTGGCACACAGGTATCCCAAATATGATTATGCTGGCCGTCTACATTTAATCCGGCTGTAGGTCCTAATGTACTGTCAGATGCTGGCGAACCCGCATCTCCTAGTGCTGCAGCAGTTCCAACTAACGCAATCGTAGCCATTGGACTAAAGCCTATTTCAAGCGCAAGCGGAACAAAAATCGTTGCAATGATTGGAATCGTTGAAAAGGATGAACCAATTCCCATCGTTACAATAAGACCGACAATTAACATAAGGAGCGCAGCAAGTGATTTGCTTCCGCCAATAATTGCCGCAGACTGTTTTACGAGGCTTTCTACATCTCCAGTTTCTTTAAGCACATCAGCAAATCCAAAGGCTGACAGCATAACGAAACCAATGAAGGCCATCATTTTCATCCCTTCTGTTAACAGCTGATCTGCTTCACGCCATTTCACCGCACCGCTTATATAAATAACAAGAATTCCAGTTAATGCCCCAAAAATCATGGAATCGAGCTTAATTTGAACAAGAAGTGCAGCAATAATAGCAATGATAGAGAAAATAATCCCTGCTTTTGAGTATCCTGCCTTTTCTATTTCCTCTATTTTACTTTGCTGATAGTTTCTTGTCTTTCGGTATGATATAAATATAGCAACTAGCAGTCCGACTACAAGTCCAGCTGTTGGGATCAGCATGGCTTTGGGAATATCACTCAAGTCAACGGCCAATCCACTGCTTTTCATGTTGTCTGCTAGGATTTCGTGAAAAATCTGTCCAAAACCTGCTGGAAGCAAAATATAAGGTGCCGTTAAACCAAAGGTCAAGACTGAAGCGATCAAGCGGCGGTCAATACCTAATTCATTCATTACCCTTAATAAAGGCGGAATGAGAATAGGGATAAAAGCAATATGAATCGGAATCACATTTTGGGAAAAACAAGCCATGATTAAAATAGATAAGACAATCAGTGCTTTAGAAAGTTTCTTTCCTTTGGAATCTCCTTCTCTTCCAACCTTCTGAAGAATCCACTCCACTAGTAAATTCGGCAGGCCTGTGGTTGATATAGCAATGGCAAATCCTCCTAACAAGGCATAGCTTAATGCTACCTCAGCACTTCCTCCAAGCCCATTTGAGAAGACCTCAATTGTTTGATTTATACTTAAGCCTCCAGTTAAACCACCGACTAGCGCTCCTGCAATTAAAGATAAAACGACATTTACGCGTAAAAGACTTAATACAAGCATAACAAAAACTGCTATGATGACTGCATTCATGATGATAACCCTCTCTCATAATCTTACTTTACTTTGGTAAATTGGTAGAGAACTAAAATATGAGTATAAAATTATCATATCCTATCGCTTTTTGTCAACTTGTATCAAAAAAAAGCTTCGGAAAATTATTCCGAAGCTTTAAACTTAATTCGATTCAGTTTCAAATCTTTCTACAAACAAGGCGAGTGTACGGACCATTACTCCAGTTGCTCCTGCTGGTCCAAGGTCATGCTCCTTGCGAGTTGTAGATGTTCCTGCAATATCCAAGTGTACCCAAGGGGTATCCTCTGCAAATTCACCGACAAAAGCGCCACCCATGATGGCATGACCTTCACGGCCAGGTGAATTGTTTAAATCTGCGATTTTACTGCTTCTAACTCTTTGTTTGTCTTTTTCAAATAAAGGCAAACGCCAAATTGGCTCTCCAGCCTCATAGGATGCCTCTAGGACCTGCTCCCATAATGCCTCATTATTCGTTAACGCACCAGTCGTTTCCGTTCCAAGCGCCACGATTACCCCGCCAGTTAAAGTGGCTACATCCACTAAATAATTTGCTCCATGATGCTTCGCATATGTAACTGCATCAGCAAGCACAAGCCGTCCTTCCGCATCTGTATTCAATACTTCAATCGTTTTGCCGCTCATTGATGTAATCACATCATCTGGTTTAAATGCGTTCCCGCTAACCATATTGTCAGTAGAAGGAATAACTGCGACAACATTCTGCTCAGGTTTTAATTCACCGATAATCTCCATCGCTCCAAGAACAGCCGCGGCTCCTCCCATATCGGTTTTCATTCCGACAATGCCGTCCTTTGACTTAATAGAATAGCCGCCAGTATCAAAGGTAATGCCTTTGCCAACTAAACCAATAACGTCCTTCCATTCTTCTTTTCCTTGATACTTCAGGACAATCATTTTTGGCGGTTCAGTAGACCCTTGGTTTACAGCAAGTAAGGCGCCCATCCCTAGCTTTAGCATATCTTCTTTTTCAAGAATTTCCGCTTCGAAATCATACTTAGATGCTAGCTCTTTCGCATAATTAGCCATGTCTGTAGCGGTAAGCATATTTCCCGGCAGGTTCACAAGTGTACGAGCTGAGTTTGTTCCTTTTCCATGTGCATAGCCAACTGTTAACGAAGCTTTTACATCCTCTTCATCCGCTACTTCACTATAAACAGTCATATCTTCAATATTCTTTGCTGGTTCATTCGATTTTTGCTTATATCCTGCGAAACGATAGGTAGATAAAGCGAAAGCCTCACTAACCGCATGTGCTGCATCTAGTGCATCCACATTTTCATTTAGGAAAGAATCTAGATAAACAGCAGCTTCCTGAATCGTAGAAGACTTAACAACCTTAAAGGTCTTTCCAAGTGCTTCCCGCAACACATCAAAGGAGTAATCCTTTTCACGGCCAAGACCAACAACATATAATCTCTTCGCACCCATACGTCCAAATGTATGTACTTTTGTTACTGCTTTTTTCTTTGCTGAAAGGTCCTTGCTTTTGACGAGCTCCGTTAATTGTCCTTCAAATTGCTGATCTAGTTGTGCAAGAACGCCATCAAATTTGTTTGGTTTCTCAAATAAACCAATGATCAAACATTCATGTTCATTCGAAAAATTGATTTCTCTTTTTACAGTAAACATTTTGTCACCCCCATAAAGTTGCTTTCATTATATCAGGAAACAGGAAACAATTTCGACTAGCTAATCTTCTAGAAATAAAATTAATTCTGGCAATTTCGGAAGCGTATTTACTTCCTCAAAGGGGACTCGATCAATTTTTCCCGGAAAGATCACTAAAGCCTTTTCAATAAATGAGTATACATGCTCCAGATCAAGCCCCCAATGCTTTGGACGGTAAGCCTGCAAATATTCATTGGCGGCTCCCATCATCAATCTCGCCCCCTTCACATTTCCATATTCATAATGATAGATAGCTACACTCATTTGCAGCAATCCTTTGAAAAATAAATTCCCTTTATCGGTCATCCACATCTCTTCCAGAAGGTCATGGCAAGTATAGTAATCCCCTTCATTAAACTTCACAAAAAACTCATAATACTCAAGCGGATACTCCTCCAATTGAATGCCTCCCTCGTACTCGTTAACAATAACTTTATAAAAAAAGAATTGCACTCTCTTTAAATTATTATTATCATCTTAACAAACGGGATAGAAGTTGAGCACTTATTTTATTAATTGGATCAACGTAATCTGCCTTCAATAAGGTTCGTTATGATCTGCGATAAAGGTGGTTTCCACATGGAATTATTAATGAATTTCCCCTTATGGGCTGCCATTGCAGCCATCTTCTTTGCTCAATTTGTCAAAGTTCCAATTCATTTCATTGCCTACAGAAAACTTAATTGGGCACTCTTGACAAGCACTGGAGGGATGCCAAGTTCTCACTCTGCTGCCGTAACCGCTCTTTCCACTGGTGTTGCTTTAGAAACTGGTCTAGATTCCGCTTTATTTGCCGTGTCAGCCGTTTTTGCCATCATCACGATGTTTGATGCAACGGGCGTACGCCGGCAAGCAGGGGAACAAGCCATTGTCTTAAATCAATTAGTATCCGATTTCAATCGTTTAATTGAAGAGGCCAAGGTTTGGCAGAAGAAAGCCGAACAGGAAAAAAGGAGAGAATTGAAGGAGCTTCTCGGTCATAAACCAATCGAAGTTTTTTTCGGAGGACTGACAGGCATTCTTTTAACATTAGGTCTTCATTTCGTACTTCATTAGATAGAACATAAAAAACAGGTACCTATTTTAACCGGGTTACCTGTTTTTTCATCTAAATTATTTTCATTCATATAGAGCAGAAACACTTATTCCTGTTCGGATTTCGTATATTGCTGGCGGAAAACTTGCATGGATTCATTCTCATTCAATGCATGAAGCTCCTCTTCTGTTAAGGTGCCGTCACCCATTTCGACAACATAGACATCCAATGTTTTTTTGCCCCAATTATTGTATACATCTTCAACTGTCTCATAATAGAGATCTACTTTATTTCCCTTAATCGCTCCACCTTTATCAGCAACAACCCCATACCCATATCCAGGTACAAAAAGAATCGTTCCAATCGGAAAAACATTTAAATCTGCAGCAACCGTGGAATACAAATCCCTCTTTACCTTTACCCCTGAATATGTAATCCCAAAGCTTGGATGACCAGGATGCTTGCCGGTTGATTCATAATAAGCAGTATAGCCTGTTGCCACAACTGTCTTGATTGGATACTGCGTCCAATCAATTGCTTCCTCTAAGGTCGGCGAATGTCCTGACACTTCCTTGCTCGATGAAATTTGCAAATCACCATTCACAAATCGTTTTAAAAATTTAAAAGCTACTCCAACCTTTTTTAATGTATGGTCAAAATGATTTTGATCAGACTGTTCGTTTGTGCCCATCTCTTCACTACTTAAATAATTTACAAGAGATCTTGCCTCCACTCCCGAAATAGACTGGAAAGTCGTTAAAAATGCCGCAATGAATAGAGTTGACATTATTATTCGTCTTGTCCAATTTTTTATTCTTCTCATTTATAATTTCACTCCTCCCAAGAATATTCATTTCCCAAGATTTAAAGAAATATTCATGAAAGGAATAAATAATGTGGAAAGAAGAACAATAAATCTATCCTTTTCCTGATAAAAAACCCTTTGTTTCCAAGAAAACAGCTACTAATTTACAAAATTTTAAATAAAATAAAAAACCTCTGCTTATGGGGGCTGTTGACAAACTAATAGGATTTACCAATACCTGTGTAGAATTTAATTATTCTATACAGGTTTTGTATTGGGGGAATTTTTATGATGGGTCGTAAAGATGAATATCAAAGTAAACTAGAGTTTATTGATTTAAATACATTTGTTCCTTCAAATCATATTCTTCGCCAAATTAATGAAAAGATAGACTTCTCTTTTGTATATAACAAAATGGAAAAATATTATTCGAAACTCGGCAGGAAATCACTTGATCCTGTACTTTTATTTAAGATGTTACTCATTGGCTATCTTTATAATGTTGATTCAGAACGAGTGTTAGAACAAGAAGTCAATCTAAACATTGCTTATCGCTGGTTTTTAGGGCTTGATTTATCTGACACTGTACCTGATCACTCCACATTTAGTCAGAATCGACGAAGGAGATTTAAGGATAGTACTGTCTTTCAAGAAATTTTTGATTATATTATAGATCTTTGTATAGAGAATGGGTTAGTGACTGGTGAAGTCATTGTTACTGATTCTACCCATATTAAAGCTAGTGCTGCAAAGGGTAAGGCCGAAAAGGTAGTTGTAGAGAAAACACCTTCTCAATATTTGAATACCCTTGAAAAGGAAGCCAAAAAAATTGAAAAAGAGCTTGAGGATAAAAGAATTGAATCTGGGAAGAAGAAACGAGGCAGAAAATCAAAGAGTTCATCTACCGAAAAGATTTCTGTAATAAAAACGGACCCTGACTCTGGCTTATTAAATCGCCCTGGAAAGCCATCTGGTCCCCACTACTTAGCACATGCAAGTATTGATACAAAAAACGGAATCATAGTTGATATTCATCCGAGTGCTGGTAACATAAATGATTGTGAGCCTTTTATAGATAGATTAAATGTGATACAAGAAAAATTTGAATTAAACATTAAAAATGTGGCAGCTGATAAAGGATATGATAAAACTAAGATTCATCATGGCTTAAAAACATTGGAAATCACAGGTTATATTAGTCCCATAGGATATACTACACCTTTCGAAACAACGTCTTATAAGGAGTTTACCTATAACATTGACACTGATACGTATACTTGCCCCAATAAAAAAACACTTACGTTTACCCATTTAAGAAAAAAAGAAACTGATAATTATTTAAAAACGTATTCTGCTAAAAGTAAAGACTGTAAAGTCTGTCCATTTCGAGAATGTTGTTTTGGGGAAACAGCAAGTAAAAGAACGATTTCTCGACCAATTGCACATGAATTGTTGGAAGCAAATACTCAGAGGGCAAAAACTAGTGAATATAAAGCATTCCAAAAGCTCCGAAGAGTTTGGTGTGAAGGTTCCTTCGGAACATTGAAATCTAAGCATAACCTGTATAAAACATATAAGAGGGGCATTGAAAAAATTTCTGAACAATGCCTTTTTTCAGCGTTGGCATTAAATTTAAAAAGAATTATAAAGGTAATGAATTAAGACAAAAATTATAAAGAAAACTAATAAATATACTCTTAAAAAGAGAATGGGAAAGGAGCAAAGCTCTTTTCCCATTTTGTCAACAGCCCCTTATGGGCAGAGATTTTGAGTTTAAAACATTTGATATCCTTTTTTACGGAGGATTTTTATCGTAATACCCGCTCCAATTGCACCTGCAAGACCACTCAATAAAATGAGAATATCAGCAGTGGCGAGCTGGGTTAATTCAGAACCTAGACTTGCAAATGACTCTTTACTATTAGAAAAATATTCTATAAATCGAACTTTATCAATAATGAAGATAGCAATAATCGGATAGACAATAGCCATAATCCAAGACATTCTTAATAGCATATTTAAAATAAAACCAATCCCAAAAAACAGGACAAAAAAGAGCAGCATTGAAATAGGCAATACGAAAATAGTCATTTCCATCGTTTTGTTCCTCCCTTTACACATCAATATTTAGTGTACTGAATGTGCAAATGGGAGTCAATAAAAATAGGGGGAGCTCCCCCATAGAAAAGAAAACTCCGCCATTGGCGGAGCAACTAATTTTACGATTCTTTTTTCTTTCCAGATCCACTGCAGCATGTGCAAGTTTCTGAACCGCCAAGGAGAAGCTGAAAATATCCTTTTCCTGAGCAGTACGTACATCCATTTGATTTTTCATAGTTCTTTGTTTTCATTTTCTCCATCTCCTTTTTGTAACTGAATTTTCTGATAATATACCAAGAATAATAGAATTTGAAAAGCTCTAAATTTCGCGAAAAATCTCCACTGGTAACGCATACAATCTGGATTATCTTAAATTTCCTCATTCATTCTTTAAATTTTACGAAATATCAAAAAATAAAAACAAAAGGGTCTGGCTAGAAGCCTGACCCTTTTAAAGTTCTATTATAAAATATTAAATTTTCCTTTTTTCAATACAAGTGAAGGACCGCCAATCATGTACAATGCACGATTATCAATCATTTTCTTCATAAACGAAGCTTTAGTCCCAATCATTTTCTTACCAAACGCTACCCCAATTGCATCATCTTCACCAAGGGAACATACTGTTCCTTTAATATCTGGCTTAAACGTTTCTAAATCAGATTTATTGCGAATTAAAGCAACAAGATTTCTAGCACAAGTCTCTCCTTGCTGCATAGCAATCTGCGCAGTCGGCGGATAAGGGCGATTGATTTCCTCATTAATGACTAAGGAAGAGTCGCCAATGATAAATACATGATCATGTCCAGGAGCTCGTAAATCTGAATGAACCTTTACACGTCCACGCATAGCCTCGAAGCCTGATTTTTCAATGATTGAATTCCCACGAATACCAGCAGCCCATACAACTGTACCTGCCTTAATTTCTTCGACTTCCTCTTCCCCTTTTCCAACAATGATTCCTTCTGGAGTGGCTTCCTTAATCGCTGTGCCAATACGGAATTCGACACCCTTCTTTTCTAAATAGGCAACCGCATAATTCACAAGCTCCGGATCAAATCCTGGCAGTACCATTGGTGCTGCTTCTACACAAATGACTTTTACCTTTTGGAAATCAACATCGTACTCTTTGCAAAGTTCTGGAATTCTGTTTCCTAGTTCTCCAAGGAATTCAATTCCTGTAAATCCAGCGCCACCAACAACAATGGTTAAGCGCTCATCCTTTTTCTCTTCTTCTGTATTATAAGTAGCAAATTGATATTCAATATGCTCTCGAATTTGACGAGCGGCATTTACATTTACAATGGAGAAAGCATATTCTTTTAATCCCTTAATGCCAAATGTTTCAGACTCTCCACCTAAAGCTACGACTAAAAAGTCATAATCGATTTCACCATTTTCTAAAATGACCTTTTTATCCTCAGTCTTAATTTCAACTGCTGTGCCTTGAATAAAGTCTACCTTATTCGTGTCAATTACATTTTTTATATCATATCTAACGCGGTCATGGTGTAAAGTACCTGCAGATGCCTCATGTAACCAAGTTGTTTCATAGTGGTAGCTATTCTTATTCACTAATACGATTTCAGCTTCATTTGTTCCGACTGCTTTTTGTAAACGAGTTGCAGTCATTAGTCCACCGTAACCTGCTCCTAAAATTACAATCTTTGCCTTTCTCAACGTGTATCTTCCACCTTTTTTAGTATTTTCTACTGTTCATTTTTAGAAACCGCTGTACTTTTAGTGATAATAGTTTGTGATGTTATTCACTAAAATAGACAAAAAAATGTTGAAAAAATGTCATAAAATATTAACAATATACTCACATTACATATTATGCTTTTTCCAATTGATTTTCAAGCCAAAAAGCTTAAAAATGTATTTAGTATATACGTATTTCCCTTGTGTTTCCACGCCTTTTCTAGTTTTTCATCCTCAAGGATATGTTTAGAGTATTTAACCTTTTCATAATATTTTTTCCAAAGAGTGAGCTTTATATTAATTTATGTTATTATTTATGATGGAATGTGTACTTTATTAATGGGGGGATATGGAGTGAACGAAGATCAAAAAGTGTATGATATAACTATTATTGGTGGAGGACCTGTAGGGTTATTCACTGCTTTCTACGGGGGAATGAGACAAGCTTCTGTAAAAATTATCGAAAGCTTGCCACAGCTTGGTGGTCAATTATCAGCCCTTTATCCTGAAAAATACATATATGATGTTGCAGGTTTTCCTAAGGTACGTGCACAAGAACTAATAAATAATCTAAAGGAACAAATGGCAAAATTCGAGCCCACTACTTCATTAGAACAATCAGTGGAAAAGCTTGAAAAGCAAGATGACGGTATTTTTAAACTGACTACAAATAAAGAAATCCATTATACAAAAACAGTTGTCATCACAGCTGGAAATGGTGCGTTCCAACCTCGTCGCCTAGAGCTTGATAGTGCTGTACAATATGAGGGCAAGAACCTTCATTATTTCATCGACGATTTAAACCAGTTTGCAGGGAAAAAGGTCGTTGTATTTGGCGGAGGAGATTCTGCAGTTGACTGGGCATTAATGCTAGAGCCAATTGCTGAAAAAGTAACAATCATTCACAGACGTGATAAATTCCGTGCTCATGAACATAGTGTGGAAAATCTAAATAACTCAAAAGTAGAAATTAAAACACCGTACATTCCTGCTGAATTAATCGGGGATGACAATGGCATAACTGGTGTTGTCCTTGAAGGTGTAAATGATAAAGAAGAAGTAACGCTGGATGTAGATGCAGTGATTTGCAACTATGGTTTCGTTTCTTCACTTGGCCCAATTAAAGAATGGGGACTAGAAATCGAAAAGAATTCCATTGTCGTGAATTCAAAAATGGAAACAAACATTCCTGGCATTTATGCTGCTGGAGATATTTGTACATATGACGGAAAAGTGAAGCTTATTGCCTGCGGCTTTGGAGAAGCACCTACTGCTGTAAATAATGCAAAGGCTTACATCGATCCAAAGGCTAAAATCCAGCCATTGCACAGTTCATCGATGTTTAATTAATGAAAAAAGGTATCCAAAATTTCACTTTTGGATACCTTTTACATTTTAGCATGCTGAAAGTTAGTATGATTGTGAAATTTATCAGTCTGTACATTTATCAGCCAATTCTTTAGGTTTTGATCCAATTAACACTCTTCTGGAGTTCCAGCCGCAGTTGCTGTACGGAATGATGATCCGCAGCCACAAGATGCAATCGCGTTTGGATTATCAATTGTAAATCCGCCGCCCATCATAGATTCTTTATAATCAATTTTCGTCCCTTGCAGAATAGGTGCATCCTCTTTGTTTACAACGATTTGAATTCCATGCTGTTCAAATTGGGTATCGTTTTCTTTTACTTCATGTGCAAATCCCATACCATATGATAAACCGCTGCATCCTCCGCCCTTTACTGAAACACGCAAAGAAGCATTTTCCTCCTCATTCGCTTTCATCATTTCTTTTATTTGCAGAGCAGCTGCTTCTGTTAAAATAACGATTTCACTCATTTTATATTTCCCTCCTTGCACTTATTAATAAAAATTAAATCCATCTTATTAATAGTATATACACTAAGTCTCTCATCCTCAACTAATGAGAACCAATCATTTTTCAGCAACAAACTTCGTGCTTTTCTTCCTGAATAGAGTATAATTATAGTAATAATGAACGATAGTCCATTTAACAAACAATAAATCTTTGTACCTAGGAGGCGATCTCAGTGACACAAATTGAACCCATCTATGACAAAAAGTGTGAATGCAGAATGTGCAAAAAAACCTTTACAACGAAAAAACTACGTTCAAGATTTATTAAAGTGACAAGCTACGATACTGATTTTTGCCCAATCTATGCCTCTGATGAGATCAATCCTATTTTATATCATGTAAATGTCTGTCCACATTGCGGATTTTCCTCAACAGATGATTTCACTCCCTATTTTCCTCAAGGTGCAGTTGAAGAAATTCATTCAAAGGTATGCTCTCAATGGGTTCCACATGATTTTGGACAGAAGAGAAGGGTTTCCGATGCAATAAAAACATATAAACTAGCGATTTATTGCAGTTTATTGAAAAAAGAAAAGCAAATTGTCGTTGCAGGTACTTACATGAGACTCGCATGGTTATACCGTCTTTTAGAAAATACGGACCAAGAGAAGCGTTTTATGAAGCTTGCTATGGATGCTTATTTACAATCATATATGGAAGATGATTTTAAGGGGACACAAGTTTCGGAAGTGAGGATCCTATATTTAATTGGTGAATTAGCACGAAGAACCCACCAAACTGATCAAGCAGTAAAGTATTTTTCAAAGGTAATCGAACAGCAAAATCGGACAGTTGAATCTGGAATTATCGATATGGCAAAAGAGCGCTGGTATGATATACGTGAAGAACAAAAATCGGCAAAACTTACAGAAAACATCAGTTAAAAGAAAGCCACACCTAATTTCACTTGAAATCGGTGTGGCTTTTTGTTATAAGATCGTTTTATTCACCTATTGAGTACAACTTTTTACTTTCTCTGCTGATTTCGGGAACCAATGCACCTTATTGACAACTCTTTTGCTCTTTTCCGGCTCATTTCAGGAACCAATACACCTTATTGACTACTCTTTTGCTCTTTTCCCGTTCATTTCGGGAACCAATGCACCTTATTGACTACTCTTTTACTCTTTTCCAGCTCATTTCAGAAACCAATACACCTTATTGAGTACTCTTTTCTACTCATCCCACTCATTCCGGGAACCAATGCCCATTAAAACATCGGATTATCCTCTATAAATTGATATATATTTTTTACCAGTTCTTCTGGTGTTTCACCTGTTACTGGTTCTCCGTTTACAAGTGCAAAAAGAGAATTTGCACACTTTCCACAATAGCCAAGACAGCCATACTCAATGACATCAAGATCATAATCCTTTTCTAAGGTTTCTAAAGCCTTTTGTGAACCGCTTGCCAGATTGCTGATACAAAACTCTATGATTGGCTTTATCACTTCGATCACCTCTTACCTAAATTGCCATCTATATAAACGTTTATTCTATGAGTAATTGATGAGTCCTCCATGGACCCGTTCATATTTGCAGTCATGATAATGCTACCTTTTTTCATATTTTTCCGCAATTGTTTTTACTTTAATATCCCCTCAACACTTGAGCACAATTACTATTTACTGACTTGTTTTGTCAAGTTTCACCCTATAGCTGTTGTGATTTTGTCACAATTTCGTTATACTTTCTATGAATAAAGGGTATTAGATATTTATATTTAAAGAAAGTTTTTTTAATTTTTTAAAGTTATTTTTCAGAAAAATCACTACTTTAGAGTTAACTTAAAGGGGAATGTAAAATGAAGAATCTTGTTATCCTTGGCGGAGGCTATGGAGGGATGAGAGTGTTAGCCAGACTTTTGCCAAATCATCTTCCAGAAGATGTATCCATTACGCTTATTGACCGTGTTCCATATCATTGTTTAAAAACGGAGTATTACGCCTTAGCCGCTGGGACCATTTCAGACCAGCATGTTCGTGTGGCATATCCTGAACATCCACGATTAACAATTAAGTTTGGAGAGATTACTGGCGTAGATATTGAGAATAGACAGGTGCAATTGCAGGGAGAAAATTCTGTTTCTTATGACGATTTAATTATAGGTCTTGGATGTGAAGATAAATACCACAATGTACCAGGTGCAGATGTTCATACGTACAGCATCCAAACGATCGAAAAATCCCGTGCCACTTATCAAGCATTGAATAATTTAACCCCAGGATCAGTTGTAGCAATCGTCGGTGCTGGATTAAGCGGAGTAGAGATCGCTTCAGAGCTTCATGAAAGCCGTCCAGATTTAAAAATTAAATTATTTGATCGTGGAAGTCACATTTTATCTGCCTTCCCAGAGAGACTAAGCGAGTATGTTGAAAATTGGTTTGATAGTCATAGTGTTGAAATTGTCAGCCACTCCAATATTACACGTGTAGAGGAAAATACTCTTTTTAATCATGATGAGCCAATTTCCTGTGATGCAATCGTTTGGACTGCAGGGATTCAGCCGAATAAAGTCGTTCGGGAAATGAAGGTTGAAAAAGATTCACAAGGACGCGTCGTTTTGACAAAGCACCATAATCTTCCAACAGATGAGCATGTCTATGTTGTCGGCGATTGTGCAAGTCTTCCTCATGCTCCAAGTGCCCAGCTTGCAGAAGGACAGGCAGAGCAAATTGTACAAATTCTATTAAAACGTTGGAAAGGTGAAGAATTACCCGAAGAAATGCCAACGATTAAGTTAAAAGGGGTTCTTGGTTCACTTGGAAAAAAACACGGATTCGGTGTCGTTGCAGAGAGACCAATTACTGGCCGAGTTGCCAGAATGATCAAATCCGGAATTTTA
Source organism: Cytobacillus solani (assembly GCF_006704205.1). Lineage (NCBI taxonomy): Bacteria > Bacillati > Bacillota > Bacilli > Caryophanales > Bacillaceae > Cytobacillus > Cytobacillus solani. Next base: position 2,738,191 of record NZ_CP041305.1, on the reverse strand, counting down.
TGGATGTATAAAAACCATCGAGGATAACGAAAAGCGGAAGGCCCCTGCTTAGCGACATATGGACTGTGAGGGCTATCGACTGAGATATAGGAAGCACGAAGAGCGATAGCGCATTCGTACTTGACTTATCGTAGGGAGGAAGACCGAAGTACACTGTGGGCTGCAGCTAGACAATTCTTTAAATAAAGAATCATCTTATTCTCTAAGTAAGGAGCATCCCAATAAAGGATGCTCCATTTTTTCATTCTGCGGTGTACCCATGTTTTTCCATTTCCGCATAAATCGTTTTCAATCTGGGGTTGCCCTCACCAACTAACTGATCCTCTATTAAGACAACAGGGTAAAACATATCCTCCTCAATAACCCTTTCGGCAAAGCTTCTTTTCTCATTATCATCAGGCGGATTATGAATATCTACATACGTAATCTTAAACGGCTGGTGAGGATATTTTCTTTCCAAAGCTGCTTGTAGCCATTCATATGTTTCTTTTGAAGAAGGAAGGTTCACACAGCTTGGACATAGCTGCTCAGCCCCATATACATTTATTTCAACCTCTCGTTTCATTTCTTTTCCCCCTTATTTAAAAATGTATCCTTAATCCTATTTTACAATATTATAATAATAGAAACCTAAGTAATTTCACATTTAGTGGAAATCCGCGTCTTAAAATAGATTTTTGCAGTGAGAATGATTATAATAATTAATAAGAAAGGGGTAGATACAAATGGCAGAACAAACAGCTATGCTTGAGCAAGTTCAAGAAGTATTAGATAAATTGCGTCCATTCCTTCTACGTGATGGAGGAGACTGTGAATTAGTTGATGTAGAGGATGGGATCGTTAAGCTACGTCTGCTTGGTGCTTGCGGCTCATGCCCAAGCTCAACGATCACATTAAAAGCTGGAATCGAACGCGCTCTTTTAGAAGAAGTACCTGGCGTTACAGAAGTAGAACAAGTTTTTTAATACTAAAAGCGATGTCATTTGAGACATCGCTTTTTATTTGAAACATACACCTTGCTTCCAGCTTGTTCAATGTTTAAATAACGGTATTCCATCTCTGGCAGTGCATGTGCCAGCCTCTTTGCCAAATCGATGCCTGCCCCCTTTTCCGCCAAGCATAATATCGTTGGTCCTGCACCGCTTAAAGCTACTCCGAATGCTCCGAAGTCTGGTGCCAGCTCTTCAATTACTTGCAAATGCGGCACTATTTCTTTTCGATATGGATGATGGTATCGGTCAGCCTTCATCATTTTTCCGACCTGCTTATAATTGCCATTTAGCAGAGCAGCAATCATCACATTCCCAATCGCCCCAGCTTGTACAGCATTTTCATATAAAAAGGTTTGTGGCAGTACCCCCCTTGAATCCTTTGTTAAGAGCTCTTCCCTTGGAATCACTGCAACAATATCGATTTCAAGGTGATGAAAGGATTCAATACTCACTTCATCCTCAAACTGACAGCCTACAACCAGCCCGCCTAATAGGCTGGCACCAACATTATCTGGATGTCCTTCAATCTTAGAAGCCCATTCCAATTTTTCTTGTTGAGTCAGATGGAGTTTACAGAGCGCATCGGCTAACTCAATTCCTGCGACAATGGCGGCCGCACTAGAACCAAGCCCTCTTGCAAGAGGAATATCACTTTTTACTTTAATCCGGCAAGCTGGCAGCTTTTTATTATGTTTCTCAGCAGTTTCTATGGCAATTTGAAAAATATAATTCATTTCATCCTTTGGAAAAATATTCAACTCTTCAGAAAGAGGAACAACCTCCCATTCTTTCGCCTTCTCTACTTCTAATGTTAAATACACATTCAATGCTAAACCAATGGAATCAAAGCCCGGCCCTAAATTTGCTGAGCTTCCAGGAACTTTAATGATGAGCATTTCACCTTCGCTCATACATGGACAACTCCCTTAATATGCTCCGAAACTGCAAACTCATCATTTGGCAGACAAACAGGTTTAACAGGACTGCATTCCATTGCAATATTCGGATCTTTAAGTCCATTTCCTGTCAAAATAGCAACAACTCTTGATTTATGCGGGATTTCCCCGTGACGGAGCTGTTTATAGATCCCTGCAAGTGATGCACAAGAAGCAGGTTCAGCAAAGAGGCCTTCTGATGAGGCTAATTTTCTATACATATACAAGATCTCCTCATCGCACACTTCATCGATTTTCCCTTCGGACTCATGTAATGCAGCTGTTGCTAAATGCCAGCTAGCAGGATTTCCGATTCGGATCGCTGTTGCCACTGTTTCTGGATTTTCAAAGATTCGATTGTGCACAATCGCCGCTGCTCCTTCTGCCTCAAACCCATGCATGCGCGGCAATCCTGTATTTTTTACTGCATGATAGTCTTTGAATCCTTTCCAGTAAGCACTAATATTTCCTGCATTTCCGACAGGGAGGGCAAGAATATCCGGTGCCTGCCCTAATTGATCACAAATTTCAAATGCAGCAGTTTTTTGCCCCTCTAAACGGTATGGATTAACTGAATTTACTAGAGTAATAGGTTCTACTTCACTAATCCTTCTAACCATTGCCAATGCCTCATCGAAGTTTCCTTCTATAGAAATAATCTCAGCCCCATAGATGACGGCCTGCGCAAGCTTCCCCATCGCTATTTTCCCCTCTGGAATAACGATGATGCATCTTAAACCCGCCCTTGCTGCATAAGCTGCTGCCGCCGCTGACGTATTGCCGGTTGAAGCACAAATAATGGTGTCACTGCCTTCTTCCTTTGCCTTCGCGACGGCCATAACCATTCCTCTATCCTTAAATGAACCAGTTGGATTGGCACCTTCCGTTTTGACATACAGGTCTATCCCCCATTCATCAGATAGCTTATTAAGCCGGATGAGAGGTGTATTCCCTTCATTTAATGTAAGTAATGGCGTATGCTCATTTATTGGTAAATACTCTTTATAAGCTTTTAATAGACCTTCCCATCTCATACATTTGCACTCCCTTCCACCCGGTATGAACTTTTAATTGTCTGTACGGCATGCAAATCTCTTAATTTAACTAGACTATCCTCGTAATCTTGCAAAGAAGCTTGATGGGTAACAAGAACAATTTCTGCAATTCCCTGTTTCTTTAAAGGCAGCTGGAGGATCTTTTCGAAGCTGACCCCGTGCTCTGAGAAGATAGAAGTAATATCAGCAAAAACACCAACCTCATCTTTCACATGCAGGCGTAAAAAGTATTTAGAATATATTTCTCCTGGTTCCTTTAGCAGTTTTTTATATTGAGGGATAACCGCACTTTTTCCAGTTACGCCTAAACGCATATTTTTCATTACGCCTACAAGGTCTGAAACAACAGCAGTAGCAGTCGGCAAACTGCCTGCCCCTGGCCCGTAAAACATCGTTTCCCCAACAGCTTCCCCATAAACATAAACAGCATTAAATTCGTCCTGGACTGATGCGAGCGGATGTGATTCTACTAATAGAGTAGGCTGAACACTGATCTCAACTTTTTCTCCTTCCCTATGAGCAATACCGATCAGCTTCATTGTATAGCCAAGCTGCTTCGCATACTCTAAATCATTTTCTGTAATTCCTGTAATTCCTTTTACCTTTACATCATCCAAATCAATTTTCATCGAAAATCCAAGTGTAGATAGGATCGCCATTTTTCTTGCTGCATCCAGCCCTTCAACATCTGCTGTTGGATCTGCTTCTGCATAGCCGAGCTCCTGTGCTTCCTTAAGCACTTCTTCATAGGCACTTCCGAACTTTGCCATCTTCGTTAAGATAAAATTAGTTGTTCCATTTACAATTCCCATCATCTTTGTGATTCGGTCAGAGGCCAGACCATCGACAAGGCTTCTTAAGATTGGGATTCCTCCAGCTACACTTGCCTCATAAAACAGATCACAGCCATTTTCTGAAGCAATGGTTAGAAGCTCCGCACCATGTAAAGCCATTAAATCTTTATTGGCTGTAACAATATTTTTCCGATTGAGCAATGCTTGTTTTAAGTACTTTTTCGTTTCATCAATTCCGCCCATGACTTCAATAATGACATCAATTTCCGGATCATTTAAAACTTCATCAGGATTAGTAGTTAATCGTGCCTGTTCCACTTGAACAGCTCGCTCTTTATTTAAATCCTTCACAAGGATCTTTTTTACTTTAACGGGACAGCCTACTTGATGAATAAGCTTATCTTGATGATTCTCAATGATTTTCACTACACCTGATCCGACAGTTCCTAAACCTAATAATCCAATTGATATTTCTTCCATTTTAATTCCCCTCTCGTTCAGCCACCGTTGTTCTTTGTATATGTACATTTGTATTTATATAGTAGACATTATAGTGCTGATTCCAAGTTATTACAATAGTTTTTTCTTATTATTCTGATGAAATGTACTATAATCTATTTAAAGTAGAAAAAAATACACCTTTTTTGAGAAAGGTGCACGAATGTTCAGGCTTACTTTTTTAGCCAACCCACTAAAGGGATCTTCCACTTTTGGACTGGGACTTCAGCAAATTCGTAAAAACGTCCTAAAAACCGCTCATGATCATCTGATTGCTGCAGAAACTTGTGAAGACTTTCCTCAAGGAGCTTTTTCTCTTGTTCTGATTCTGTTCCATAATACGATTCAACACAAGAGAAGTAATGAAGCGGAAAAAGGATACGTGCATAATAAAGCCGCCATGAAAACGAAGATAATGGGGCTATGCTTTGATAATCAGTAATAAACTTTCGCATCTCTGGCTCATATGTTTTGATGTTATGGAAATACTTTTCTCTCGTCCACTCAGCAAGATCTCTTGAGGAATGGTCAAAAACCCAATCAAATGGATTCTTGATATAATAGGAATTTCCCCACGTCACATCTGTGAATCGGTTATGACAGACCGTCCCGCTATCCATGAATGAAGGTTCATCATCCAGTTCAGTATCTACTAGGTATTGAATCGAATTTTCAGCTATGCCCATATAGTAAGGAAATGATTCTAAAAACATCCGTTCAAAATCATTATCAGGCTGCTGAAAGAGCATATCATTCCAAACCTTTTCCATTTGGTCCAGCCTCATTTCCCATAATTGCTTCCACTGGCCAATTCGGCTTAATTTATTCACTGAGAATGAAACAGACCGCCCCCTGTAGTGGAACTTAGCTAATCTTCTTCCAAAACGATTGACCTTGCGATTCTGAATATGCTCATTTTTTAATACACAATATTTCTGATTCTCCCACTCGCTTATTTGTTGTCCCTCTGTTGTTTTTAAAAAAGTGCTGCAATATTTTTCACCGTTTCTTGCTAAGTGGTCAGCTAGCATTTCTAATTCGGTTAATTCGTCCGCCTCATATCCTTCTACAGGGACAATTAAATAGATTTGCCCTTGTTTTCTGCATGCATGATATTTACCAACACGAATTTCTTCATCAAACTGAATTCCATATTGTTTTTCAAGCATATGGTTTAACATCTCTCCACCTCTTTTTTCAGGCATCTTAGGTCATATATATGAATGACGAAAGCAAAACTTGATCTTTTCTTGATTAAGATGGAGAACCTCGGATATGATGAAAGGGTAGATATTTCCAAGAAGACTAAGATAGCATAATTCCATGTAAGATCGTATATATTTAAGGAAAATATTATAGAAAATAGGTGGAGCCGATGAATGAAGAAAAATCAGTTGATCCAATTGAACTAACAGCGAGAAAATGGCTACATGACCGCGGAGTAGAAATTCAAGATATTGCCGATTTAGTCTATTTTCTACAAGAGAAGTATCATCCCGATTTGCAAATGGAAGTTTGCATCGAGAATGTTGAACGCGTCCTTTCTAAAAGGGAGGTACAAAATGCTGTTCTAACTGGCATTCAGCTTGATATGCTTGCTGAAGAAAAGAAGCTGCTTGAACCATTGCAGCATGTCATTGAAATTGATGAAGGTCTATATGGGGTGGATGAAATCTTAGCACTATCTATTGTGAATGTATATGGATCGATCGGATTTACAAACTTTGGCTATATCGATAAATTAAAACCTGGTATTTTAAAGGATTTAAATGATAAAAGCTCTGGAAAGTGCCATACTTTTTTAGATGATATTGTAGGGGCAATCGCTGCAGCTGCTTCCAGCCGTTTAGCGCATCGTGCACAAGGGACAAAATAAAGGATGGAGAAGATCATTCTCCATCCTTTTTCGTTATACAATCAATTACAAATCTAGTCGATAACGTTATGATGAGTTGTCCACGTTCATGAATTCATCACAGGAATAATCGGTAATTTGATTGTTCCAATGACGCTTACGCATTTGGTTTTTATCTATAAAAATTTCCATTGATGAAGCGACTCGACTACATATGTCGGCTTTTTTTCGTAGTTTGAAAGGAGCTCCTTCGTTGTGACACCTGTATGAACAAGCAGCGTGTCCATTCCTGCATTCATCCCTGCTAGTATGTCAGTATCATAATTATCTCCCACCATCAGCGTTTCCGATTTCTTTGTACCAAGCACCTGTAACGCTTGTTCCATAATAATCGATTCGGGTTTCCCAATAAATATCGGTTTTGTTTGTGTCGATACGGTTATCACGGACGTTAAAGAACCATTACCAGGTAAAAGACCTCTTTCCGTCGGAATAGCAATATCTCCATTTGTTGAAATAAAGGCTGCCCCATTCCGAACGGCTAAACATGCAGTAGCGAGCTTTTCATAATTAATTGAGCGATCAATCCCTACGACAACATAATCAGCATTCTCTTCTGCAAATGTTAATCCTTTGTCTGCTAATGCTGTACGAATGCCTTCCTCCCCAATCACATAGACGGAGGCATCATTCTTTTGTTCGTAAACGTAATTCGCCGTTGCCATACTCGTTGTAAATATTTGCTTTGATGTAGCGGGAATCGAGAACGAACAAAGCTTATCAGCAACCTGCTGTGGAGTCCTTGAAGAATTATTCGTGACAAAGAGATAAGGCAAATCCAACTTGATCAGTTCATTTACAAAGTTTGCTGCTTCTTTGATAAGCTCTGTACCCCGATACATCGTACCATCCAAATCAATTAAATACCCTTTATATTTTTTCATTTCCATCACTCCTGACTTTATCATCACCAATTCGTATAACAATCATTAGAAAAAGGCCGGATAACATCCGGCCTTTTCGGCTTATTCTTTTAATTTCGAAAGGCTGAAACCGGCCCTAATTCATTCAATAAGTATGCCCTTACACTCGCTGGGAATTGCTTAATAACAGGCAATTGTTTTGCAAACACCTCAGCGACTTCCGAATGATTAATATCGGTATAATCCTGTACTAGCATTTTTCGATACTTAATGATTTGTTTACAGCTAACGCTCAATTCCTTATGAATAACCTTTTCATCGTCTAAAATATCAACAATATCTTCGTAACTTCCAGGGTCACGCATAATAAACCCATCAATCATTGAATTTCCCACGTCAAGAATGGCTTCAATCATTAAATGACTTACTCGCTCCATTGCTGCTTTTTCAATCGGTGAATCCCAATTTTTTATTTGCTCGAAAAGGAAAAATTGCTGTTCTAAAAACACAAGTGTTGTTTCAATCTTTTCCCTGTCAACAAAATACATACGTTTCACCCTTCTTCAATTATGATGATTTGAGGCCTTGAATAAGTGCTGTCGGGCGAGAGTAATAATACCCTTGTGCTAAGTCAACCTTATTCCTTGAAAGGACCGATGCCTCATCTTTATTTTCAATTCCTTCAGCGACAACTAGTGAACCTGCCTCTCGTGCTATTAAGAGCAGTCCTTGCAGCATGGATTCCTTAACCGAATTTTTATCAATATCCTGTATGACCGAACGATCTATTTTGATAATATCCGGCATAATTTCACTAATGGAATGAAGACTTGCATATCCTGCACCCGTATCATCTACAGCAATCCGGAACCCTAATGTTCTTAATACCTTAATATTGTAGAGAAAGTTCTCCATCCCATCGATCGAGTCCCGTTCCGTAATTTCTAATGTAAGCTGCCTAGGAGGTATATTTTTATTTTTTGCCAGCATCTTTTTAATATCTCTAATAAACCGTTCATTGCCTAGAGAAATCGGTGTGAAGTTAATAAAAATATCCTGAGTGCATCCAGTTGCATTAATTTGCTCTAAAATCTTCTCAAAAACAATCATTTCAAGGTCATACAGCAATCCAGTTTGTTTTGCCACAGAAAAAAGCTGGAGTGGACTTTCTAATCCTGTCCCCTTTGGTCCTCTTGTTAGCATTTCCCATGCCTTCACTTCCCCTGTAGCCACATTAATGATAGGCTGTGCAAGCATTCGAATATCCTTTTGAGCAATAATTTTATTAACTGAATACAGCATATCATTGAATTCTGAACGTACTCGCTTCTCGGCCATTGCCAAAGCCTGCTGTTGAGCCTTTAAAATCGCTTCCTGAATAGAATAATGCTTCTTTTCTATAAACATGTAACCTGTATCAATCGTCGGTTTAGCAGCAGGCATTTCCACATACATATTCTTTTCAGATTCCCGCAAAATCTTTTTCATTCTTTTGTCAATTTCAGTTACACTGTAGCGGTTATGATCAATCGATAAAAATAATGTTAGTCCATCGCTAGAATAATCATGAAGAGCAATGATATCCTCTTCCTCGATTTCTTGTTTAATAACCTCCCAAAAGGTTTTCTTTAAACAAGAAATAAATTTCAAATATCCCTGTTGTCCAAGGTGATTTGGAAGATCCCTTAGATTATTAATATTGAAAACAACAATTGCCACTTCATAGCCACTTCTAAAAGCTCTTTTTACCCCGCTTGTAATAGGATCTCGAATAATAAACTGTGGGGGATAATCACGCATCTTATGTAATGGAAGGAAAATTTTCATCCATTTGCCAAAGGTTGCTGTCTTTTCATTGCATCGATGGACCATTCGCTTCATTCCTCTTTCGGTGCTGTATTCTACATGTTTTTATTTTATCATAAAAGTAGTTTATTTTTCCGTAACTAGAAAGATTTATGGAAATAAAATTAGCAAATGGGAAATACCCTTTATTCTAAAAGGAAGGTGGGTTACTATTAGTAATAGAATATAGGCAAAAAGGAGAACTTATCTATGTCTGAGCGCTTTTTTTTATATGATGATATCGTAAATACGAAAACAAGATTTGTTAGCTTTATGGGAGAAAACCAACGCTTTGACTTGGCCATCATTCAATCAGATCGTTATTATGGAAAACAAATCGTTCTTGATATTCAAGGAAATCGATTTGCAATCATCGGTGATGATGACTTAAAGGAAGAAGGATATTTGGAGTATGCATTTAACCTCAATGAGGAAGATGCAGAGGAATTGCGCTCCTTCCTAATGGAGTTAGTATAGACTTTTGAATGAATCCAATGGGTAGCACAAATAATAAAGGAGAACCTTTACATAAGGTTCTCCTTTATTTTATTGAATACGTTTCTGAGGTGATTTTCTATGGATGATAAAAAGCAAAGAATCTATACGGACTTTTCAAATGTAGAATCCCAGAGAAATTTCCTAACCGCTGAAGAATACCCAGAAGGACCCTACGGCTCCCCGATCAATAAATATGAAGCGGTTGAAAATAAAAGTACTCCTTGGCTTCCAGAACAACGGAAGTATAGTGCATTTACTTTCGAAAACAAAACTTTGCATGAAGACATGCCCCGACAAATGGAGGGGGCACACCCGCCACATGACGATCCTAACAAGAGTATTCAGCCACCTTATTCAGATTACCAGAAATAAAAAAAGCGCAAGCGCCTTGATCATCGCCGTACAAATGCAGAAGGGCCGGTTCTTTCGATAAAGGAAATACGGTGAGCGTAAGCGAACCGATGCTGACGCAATCGTTGCCGAGGGGACCTGAAGTTTGATAGGCGATAGGACGCTTGCGCTAGACATCTCTGACTCAAAAGATATTCTTTCATTTAAAGTAAGGCAGAGACAAAGGATATTTCCAATTGTCTCTGCTCTATACATCTTTTTACTTTTCTACTTTCTTCGCAACGAAATAAGCACAGCCAAAATTACAGAATTCATATAAATATTCCGTCAATGTACTAATTTTCGTATCAAAGGTTGCTTTCTGATTTTGATCATCAAAAAAGCCTCTCAGCCTCAGCTGACCATATCCCCAATCACCTACGATATAATCGTATCTCGTCAAAATCTCGCTGTATCTTCCACGAAATGCCTCTTCATTAAATCCATCTCGATTATCTTCTATTACTTCATAACAAACATTGTTAATACAAATCAAAATTTTCACCTCACTTGAAAAGCGTAAGCGCTCATCATTAATTAAATTATAACTGATTCCCCATCAATTACTAAGAGAAAAAAATAATTGCTTGGCTATTCTATAAATGAGGAGGTGTTTCACATAAAAAAGACACTAGTCATTTCAAGCATTTGTGCCCTTGCTGCTTTAACTGCATGTCAAAACAATAGTAATCAAATGGCACAGGATAGGCTCTATGAAAAAAGCGGCAATACAATCAATGTGAATGATCAGCGCGCTGATATTTATAACAGAAATAATGGGTCAACCAATAAAAGTGAAGATTTTGGCTATGTAAGGCATCAACGGAGCCCCGTGCTTGGAGAGAATGTATCATATGATCATTATGAAATGATTGACCGTGAAAAAACAGCAGATACCATTGGGAAATTTTGCACAGAGGTTCCTAATGTCGATGATGTTTCTACACTTGTTACCGACCAGGAAGTTTTAATTGTCTATGCCACTGATACAAAAGATCGAAACGCTACTGCAGATCAAGTGAAAAAAATGGCGATGTCTGTAGTTCCAAGCTGGTATAAAATCTATGTTAGTGATAATACAGCTTTAAGGCAATTTGTTGAAAGCTACTCAACATTGGACTCAGATAGTCGAACTGCCCATCATGGGATCGATAGGCTAATTAAAGATATGAAAAAATCACCTCAAGGAAAATAGAAATGCACAAGCGCCTTGATTATCGCCGTACAAACTGGAAGGGCTCCGCAATCTAGCTGCGGCTCCTAGCCCCCCTTATGAAATGCACAAGCGCATTGGTCATCGCCGTACAAACTAGAGGGACTCAGCATTCTGTGGCTTCTTGCATCAGGTCATTCCAGTTTAAAAAGAGTTCAGCCGACAATTAGCTGAACTCTTTTATATTCTTATGCTTCTTTTACTTCCTGTTCCCCTAATGCCTGTTTTCGTTGGGCTGCCGCATTGACTTGTTCATCTGCATGGTAGGAAGAGCGAACGAGTGGACCTGCTTCACAATGGCTGAAGCCTTTGCTCAATGCAATTTCCTTAAACTCGTTAAATTCATCCGGATGATAATACTTTTGCACCTTCAAATGCTTCTTCGAAGGCTGCAAATACTGACCAATTGTCATAATGTCAACATGATTTGCTCGGAGTGCATCCATTGTTTCGATAATTTCTTCCTTCGTTTCTCCAAGTCCAATCATTAAGCTCGACTTAGTTGGGATATCAGGCTGCAGCTCTTTTGCACGGCGTAAAAATTCTAATGAGCGGTCATATTTTGCACGTGCTCTAACTCTTGGTGTCAATCTTTCAACTGTTTCAATATTATGGTTTAGGATATCTGGGCGTGCGTCCATCAGTATTTGTAAATTTTCGAGTACCCCACCCATATCTGAAGGAAGAACTTCAATTGTCGTAAATGGACTTTTTCTACGGATTGCCCTTACTGTTTCAGCAAAGACAGCAGCTCCGCCATCCTTTAAATCATCTCTAGCAACAGCCGTAACAACTGCATGTTTTAAATTCATTAATGCAACAGAGTCTGCCACTCTTTCTGGCTCCTGTAAATCAAGCTCTGTTGGCAACCCCGTTTTGACAGCACAAAAACGGCATGCTCTTGTACAAGTATCGCCAAGAATCATAAATGTAGCTGTTCTTCTAACTGCCCAACATTCATGGATATTTGGACATTTGGCTTCCTCACATACAGTATGCAGTCCTTTTTCACGCATCATTTTCTTTAAGCCCGTATAATTTTCATTCGTGTTTAATTTTATTTTCAGCCATTCTGGCTTACGTAAATATTCTTCTTGTTTGCTCATATTCCCACCCCATTATATGAAAAAAATTGCATCAAAATAAAACCAGGAACCTTCAGCTTTCTATGAATTCCCTGATGTCACTTTATCATATGAAAAAGACAAGGACAAGTCGAAGTCAAGAGGATTACCAATAATTGATATAGATGAAATTTTTGAAATCTCACAAACTAAGTAAGAACATTATAAGAAAAGTGCAAGCGCCTTGCTTAGGACCGTATGGACTGGACCACACCCAACGAGATAAAGGAAACACGAAGAGCGGTAGCGCATTCATGCTTGACTTATCATAGGAGGGGGAAGAAAGTCCAATAGGCGCTGGAGCTAGACAGTTCCCAAATACAAAAAATGTAATACTTCTATTTCTGGAAGGCAGTAAAAAGAAGGGAGGAATATTGTGCGACTTTTTCTCATTAGTATTTTTGCTTTATCCATTCTATTCTTGCCTAATTTAACCGGGCACGCGCAAACAAATCAAAATAATGACTATGAATTGCGGATGGAATTATACAAAAGGATGGAATCCGTAACAAATATTCCTTGGTACTATCTTGCTGCAATTGACCAATACGAACGGAATGTAAGACAAGCTAGAAGGGATATACCAAAGGCTGAAGGAATTACAGGCATTTATTTCAAACCCGAAATGTGGGCTGGACCGTTAAATCCTAATCCTAATGATGACAATCCGCTCTCCATCCAATTCTTTAATGGGTTAGGCATGGATGGAGATGGGGATGGAAAAGCTGTCCTTTCTAATGATTCAGATGTACTTTTTGCTTTTGCCAAGTACCTTTTATCATATGGGACAGATCATGACAATTTAAAAATCGGTTTATGGGATTATTACAAGCGAGACAAAACAGTTAGCCTGATTATTGGCAAGGCTAAAATCTATAAACAATACGGACGGCTAGATCTTGATGACCATGCGTTTCCAGTCCCGCTTAGAAGCAATTATAGCTACAAAAATACGTGGGGCGCTGCAAGAGGCTGGGGCGGCAGAAGGTCCCATGAAGGAACAGATATTTTTGCTGATTATGGGGTTCCAGTACGGGCAACTGCTTATGGCATTATAGAAATGAAAGGCTGGAACCGGTTTGGAGGCTGGAGAATCGGAATTCGTGATATTAATAACAACTATCATTATTTCGCTCATTTAAGTGGATTTGCCAAAGATTTAAAGCTTGGACAAATCGTAGAACCTGGCATGTTAATTGGCGGAGTCGGCAATTCGGGATATGGTCCTCCTGGAACATCAGGGAAATTTCCTCCCCATCTTCATTATGGCATGTATAAAGATAATGGCTATACAGAATGGTCCTATGATCCTTTTCCACATTTACGTTTATGGGAAAGGCAAGAACGGTTAAAAGCACGGAAGAAATAATCGCAAAATAGGAGAAGCCCCGATAAGGGCTTCTCCCTTTTTAATGTCCGCCAAGGTAGGCATTTTTTATTTCTTCACTTGCTTGGAGTTCAGCAGCAGTGCCAGAAACAGTTACTCGTCCCGTTTCAATGACATATGCACGATTTGCAACAGATAAAGCCATATGAGCATTTTGTTCAACTAGGAGGATGGTTGTTCCGCCACGATTAATATCCTCAATAATTTCAAAAATAGTTTTTACCATGAGAGGCGCTAGCCCCATTGAAGGTTCATCTAATAATAAGAGCTTTGGCTTTGCCATGATTGCTCTTCCCATCGCTAGCATTTGCTGTTCTCCGCCAGAAAGTGTGCCGGATAATTGCTTACGGCGTTCAAGTAAACGAGGAAATGTTGTGTATACCTTTTGAATATCTTTTTGAATTTCCTTCGAGTCCTTTCTTAAAAAGGCCCCTAGTTCTAGATTTTCCTCAACAGTCATATTAGAAAATACTCGTCTTCCTTCAGGAACATGAGAGATCCCAGCTTTTACAATTTCCTGAGCAGGTTTCCCTGCTATCGTATTACTTAAATATTGAATCGTTCCATTCTTAGGTTTAAGCAGACCAGACAAGGTTTTCAAAAGTGTACTTTTTCCTGCTCCATTCGCCCCTATTAATGTCACAATTTCCCCCTCTTGTACGTCTAAAGAAACACCCTTCAGCGCATGAATATTGCCATAAAAAACATCTAATTGATCCACTTTAAGCATGGGAGTTCGTAACCTCCTCTCCAAGGTACGCTTCGATAACTTTCGGATGGTTGCGAATGTCTTCAGGGGTTCCCTGTGCTATAAGCTGTCCATGGTCTAACACATAAATTCTTTCACAAATTCCCATAACTAGATTCATATCATGTTCAATTAAAAGAATCGTTAAATCAAATTTTTTACGAACAAATGCAATTAATTCCATTAATTCATGTGTTTCTTGCGGATTCATACCCGCAGCTGGCTCATCAAGCAATAAGAGGCGTGGTCCCGCTGCTAAAGCTCTCGCAATTTCCAGTCTTCGCTGCTGGCCATAAGGTAAATTTTTCGCTGCTTCATCTTTATATTTATCTAAGTTAAAAATTTTCAGAAATTCAATCGACTTTTCCTCCATCTCTTTTTCACCAGAAAAGTGTGAAGGAAGGCGTAAGATCGAACTTATTATTGAGTGCTTAGCTAAGGAATGATAAGCCACTTTCACATTATCAAGCACAGATAGCTCATTGAAAAGGCGGATATTTTGAAATGTACGGCTAATTCCTTTCCTTGTAACCTGATAAGGAGCTAATCCATTCAGTTTTTGTCCATCAAATTCAATCGACCCTTCAGTTGGTACATATACACCTGTCAGTAAATTAAAGCATGTTGTTTTTCCCGCTCCATTTGGTCCAATTAACCCAATAAGCTCTCCCCGATGGATTTCCATATTCACATTCGAAACAGCCTTCAGTCCTCCAAACTGAATGCCGGTATTTCTCACTTGTAGCAAAGGCATACTCCCCATACTAACTGCCTCCTTTCACACTCTTTACGCTTTTCCATTTTCCAAAAATATCTGTAATCTCCCGTGTTCCCATCAAACCTTGTGGGCGATAAAGCATAACGATAACGAGCACCAGGCTGTAGATGATCATTCGTGTTTCAGGATAGTCCTGTAAAAAGGTTGAAACAAGCGTAAGCAGGATAGCAGAAATTACTGCTCCTGAAAGGCTGCCGAGGCCACCTAGTACAACATAAATTAAGATATCAAATGACTTTAAGAAGCCAAAGTTTGTTGGCTGGATAATATAGAAGTTATGCGCATACAGTCCCCCAGCAATTCCGGCAAAAAAGGAGCCTAAGGCAAAGGCAATAACTTTATAATATACAGTATTAATGCCCATTGCATCTGCTGCAATTTCATTTTCTCTAACAGATATACATGCACGTCCATGTCTAGAATTTGTAAAGTTCATAATGACTACAATCGTAATAAATAGACAAATGAACGTATATGTCCAATTGGTTAAATGAGAAACCTGCATACCTGCCGCTCCACCGACATAGTCAATATTCAAGAAAACAATCCGAATAATTTCCGCAAAACCTAGGGTGGCAATAGCTAAGTAATCGCCTTTTAAACGCAGGCTGGGAATCCCGACAATAAGACCAGCTAATGCAGCAATAATCCCTCCCACCAAAATCGCAATCGGGAACGGAAGCTGTAATTTCATTGTGAATATGGCGGAAATATATGCCCCTACTGCTAAAAATCCAGCATGTCCGATAGAAAATTGCCCCGTAATTCCAATGACTAGATGAAGGCTGACTGCTAAGATGATATTAATGCCAATAAAGATGAGTGTATTGGAATAGAATTGATTTAAGATACCGGCGTTGATGAGTAGTTGAACCGTTACATAAAGCACAATTGATAAAATTAGAAAGAGCCAAAATCCTTTTACCTTTTTCATAGACTTCCTCACCTACACTTTCTCTCTTGCATTTTTACCGAAGATGCCTGACGGTCTAAATAAAAGAATTAATATAAGAATGATAAATGCTGCAGCATCTCTCCAAAGTGAATAGCCTAATGCACTAACAATCGTTTCTACCACCCCAAGCACTAGACCTCCAACCATTGCCCCTGGAATAATTCCTATTCCCCCTAGCACAGCTGCAACGAATGCTTTCAAGCCTGGAATAATCCCCATTAATGGTTCAATTTTCGTATAATATACACCAAAAAATACACCCGCTGCTCCCGCTAAAGCAGAGCCTATAGCAAAGGTAGCTGAAATGGTTGTGTTAACATTAATCCCCATCAAACGAGCAGCGTCCATATCATGAGAAACCGCACGCATGGCCTTTCCAATTTTTGTCCGGTGGACAATAAATTGCAATAAAATCATTAAGACAATTGAAACTGAAAGAATCAAAATCGATTGGCTGCTAATTTGCACCCCAAATAAGTCAAACGTTTTGTTAGACAACGCATCTGGATAAGCTTCTGGCTGTGCCCCCCGAAAATAGATCACGACATATTGAATGAGGAGAGATAATCCAATTGCTGTAATTAAAGCAGCTATTCGAGTCGCATTCCGAAGTCTTCTGTATGCAATACGCTCTATTAGCACACCGAATATGGCACAGACGGCCATCGCTAATAGTAATGCTGGAAAAAAGCCTAAACCCCATCCAGCAATTGCATAAAACCCTACAAATGCTCCAATCATAAAAACCTCGCCATGAGCAAAGTTAATCAATTTAATTATTCCGTATACCATCGTATACCCTAATGCGATTAGCGCATAGATACTCCCGAGTGAAATACCATTTATTAATTGCTGTATCCATTCCATATTCATTCACTCCTTAATAGAAAAGCGTAAGCGCCTTGCTTAGCGCCGTATGGGCTGGACCGTCCCCGACGAGATAAAGGAAACACGAAGAGCGATAGCGATTCGATGTTGACTTATCGTAGGAGGGGAAGGGAAGCCCAATAGGCGCTAGGCGCTGAAGCTGGACAACTGTCTTACTTCAGGAATTCCTCTCTTTAAATTGGAAATGGGAGGATACATTATCCCCCCATTTCTCCAGCCCTATCTTACGGATTCACTTTAGACTTGAAGACTTGCTTCCCATCTTTATGTTCTAAAACAGTAGCTGATTTAATTGGGTTGTGAAATTCGTCAACAGTTACGACACCAGTTACAAGAGATAAATCTTTTGTTTCTGCAAGAGCATCCTTAATTTTTGTTGCATCAGATGTATCGCCCGCACGTTTCATTGCATCTACTAAGAAATAAACAGAATCATAGCCAAGAGCATTAAATGCATCAGGAGACTTTCCAGAATATTTTTTTGAGAAGCTTGTTACAAACTTTTGAATTGTTTCATCTGGATCTTGTGCTGAATAATGGTTTGTAAGGAATGTGTTATTTAACGCTTCGGCACCAGCTAAATCAACAAGAATTGGAGAATCCCAGCCATCAGCGCCCATAAAAGGAACCGTAATGCCCATTTCACGTGCTTGCTTAATAATCAAGCCTACTTCTTCATAATAGCCAGGGATAAAAATAAATTCAGGGTTAGCTGACTTGATACGAGTTAATGTTGAACGGAAATCTGTATCTTTTGCTACATAAGATTCTTCAGAAACTACTTTTCCGCCAGCAGCCTCGAACGTTTCCTTAAAAGATGCAGCTAGACCTTTTGCATAATCACTTGCATTATCCGCATAGATTGCTGCATTTTTAATATTTAAATCTCCGGCTGCAAAATTAGCTGCAACAGTTCCTTGGAATGGATCAATAAAAGAAGTCCGGAATACAAATTCATTTACTTTTCCATTCGTTCCAACTGTTACGTTCGGGCTAGTTCCAGATGGAGATAGTAGAATGGTTTTATTATCGTTGGCAATTTGTGCTTGTGCCACTGAATTTCCACTAGTAGCTGCGCCAATGATAGCTGTTACTTTATCTTGGTTTGTCAATTTAATAGCAGCGTTTGTCGCTTCAGCAGCATCTGATTTATTATCTACTTTAATGATTTCTATTTTCTTGCCGTCTACACCGCCGCTATTATTAATCTCTTCAACAGCAAGATCAATTCCTTCGGCAATCCCCTGCCCATAAGAAGCAACAGCTCCTGATAGCTCCAGGTTTGCACCGATTTTAATTGTATCTCCGCCTCCGCCAGAGTCTTTTGAACCCTCTGTACCAGCCTTTTCCCCGCCGCAGCCAGCTAATACTCCGGCTACCAAGGCCGAAGCCATAAGTACTGAAGTAATTTTCTTTCTAAAAAACATCTCTACTCCCCCTTTTATTTCTGATTGTTCTGAACATTTAGATCGTATTGAGGTTTTTTTGTCTGTCCATTTACCAGTTTGCCTTTCACATCTACCCCCTGCAAATAGTCAGTTCTTCCTTCTAATAAAAAAATAATGATGAATCCTAGTATTATCTGACTAATTGATATAATCTAAAAACAGTATAATATTTTTAGATTAATCTGTCAAAGCAATATTTTAGCAAAATTATAATTATTCAAAATATATCTTATCATTATTTTTTTAACAATAAAAAGGCCCTCTCATCAAGAGAAAGCCCTTTTCTTTTATTCTACTTGCATATTCTGCCACTCGGCTTTCGAACGTCTGCCAGCTATTATTATAAAATCAAGGAGGATTAAGGGAAGAAATGAAGGATTTAAATTCGTACGCTCAGCAATACCTGCTAAATATTTACCAGTTTCTAGACGCCCGATTAAATCAGCAATCACCCATGCAAATAGAAGAATGTACACAGCCGGAAGCATCGATTTCGTTCCTGCCCAAACTCCCCATCCTAATACTTGTCCACCCACTCCCTTTAAAACAAAGACTTGGCGGATAAAAAATCCTAATGTAACAATTAATCCAAATAGTCCACCAAGAATGAGTGATTTTGTCACATCTGTATTTTCAAAAATTGTTAAGACTGTCACGCTTCCTTCGGTCCCTGCAATTCCTGTCCAAAGCATAGCTCCAACTGTTCCAACAATAAGAGCAATGATTGACCATAGCAAGTCGCCAACAGATCCTTTCGTGCTTGTCGGCAGATCATCTTTCAATTCCCCGGCAGCTGGCTTTGTAGGGTCTGCTACCACCCCTTCCTTTACAGCATGCCGTTCGTGCACTTTCATTGGTCCAATTTCTAACCCTTTGAATGCGACAATGAACACCATTGCTAATGTAGCCCAGACATATAGATTCATCGGGATTATTTGCATAAATGCAGAGAACGCTGAATACTCCGTTATATTATCTGATGTTAGAATCGTACCAATTAATGCAATAAATGATAGAAAAAATAAAAAAGAGTAACGATAGAGGTGATCTATCATTACTCTTATAAGTAATAAGATTCTCCATCACGACCTGTAGCTCCCCAATATGAAGGCTTAGTAAAGCAGATTTCCTGCTTGTCCTTCATAATGACAGTATTACCCTTATTCAAAGTAACCCCAGCAAATGATTGTTGACACAAATTCATTTACTTCGGCAAAATTCCCTTTAGGCTGTGATCCTTGTTGTCATCCTCACACAGCTTACTCTTAAATTCTGCACCTCTACCCCATCGGATATGATAAGGTTTATTCAATTGTTTATTACTATACCAGAATAATAGATTAGTGACAAGTTCTATAATAAAAATGAAGGTATCCATTCTATTTTCGTAATAAAAAATACTCTTTATTAATGAAATCTTTCTAAACTTTTGTACGCATTAAAAGGCTGTGTCACATTCCGCTATGACCACATTTAGTTCAATTTTTAAATCTAATTCATATGGTGGAACTTGTTCCCCTTTATGCTCCATAATTCTTATAATCGGACGATCCCCTAAACCTATATTTTGCCCTGTAACAATTCCTTTTCGTCCATCATTTAACTCTACCGTTATCCCGACCGGATAGATGGCAACAGCTAATCGAAAGGCTTCTACAATTTTCTGTTCAAATAAGGTTCCAGAACCTGCATATAGAATTTCTAAGCCTTCATGCGGCAGCATCGCTTTCCGATAGACACGATTCGATGTTACTGCATCAAATACATCAGCAACAGCAATGATTTTTCCAAAAAAGTGAATGTCTTTTCCAGTAATTCCTCTAGGATAGCCCGAACCATCAATACGCTCGTGATGCTGATAAGCACAATGCGCAACTAAGAGAGGTATGGTTTGTACCTTCCTTAAAATTTGAAAACCAGCTTCCGCATGCTCTTTAATTGCAACATACTCTTCTTCCGTTAATCTTCCTGGTTTTAACAAAACATCTATCGGCACCTGCAGTTTTCCAATATCATGGAAAATAGCACCTAAACCTAATGTTTCTAATTCCTTTGGCGTAAGTTTCAGCTCCAATCCAAGCGCTAATGAGTATAACGTGACATTTAACGAATGGGTGAAGATATAGTTATCGTATGTATAAGCATCTGAAAGTAAGTTCAATAGTTCTTTATTGCTTCCTAACTCAGTCATAAGAAACCGAATCAATTCGGATAGACGTCTTGATGCCTTTTCAACTACAAATGAACTGGATATACTTGAATCCTTTTGGATCTCCAAAAAAGTCGAATTTATTGTTTGAATTGCTTTTCTTCGGATAGGATCGGATAGTGTTCCTTTGTATTCAATATCATCCGTTTGACTATCCTTTATAAAAATATAACTAATTCCTAATGAATTTAAGCGCTGAATCATACTCTCCTTCAGCTCAACACCTTCACTAAGCAAGATTTGTCCTGTTTCATTATAAATGGTCTTCGCAAGTATTGTACCAGCTTCTACGGATGAGGTTGTCACTAATCGCATAAATTACTCCTATAACATTTCCGAAGTTTTTCCAATGTCGTTCTCATTCATTATCACCTTTAACTATAATAACCTTTTTCGCTAAAAAGTGACAGGTAAGACTCTAATTATGTCGAAAAATATTGAAATTAGAAAACAAAAAAGGCAGCCAATTGAAGTCTATTTCACAAAATCTTGTGAACAGCTCCATTGGCATGCCTTTATACCATTTTTAGTAAAGCCTCTTTCCCTATCATTCCTCGATGAATGCCCAACGACTCCGCTTCATACGTGACGGATTCCAATGGTGCTTCAAGCAGCTGTTCGATGGTTTTTACTCCCACTGCCCTGCCAGCAATTACTTTCCGATCCTTTAATTTCTCATTAAGTAATGAGACATCAAGTGCCCCACACATAATATATCCTTTATCATTTGTTACTACAAGTAAATTTGTTTTCGGCAATTCCACGGAGACGCATAGGAATGTATGCCCCTTTATATCAACAGGTTTCAAGTCAATCATAAATCAAACACTCCTTTCCCTCTCTATCAAAATATGCTAGTGGATGGAAATGCGTGTAATGAATTTTAAAATAACTCCAATTGTCTAGGGGCAAGGTCATTATACTCAATATTTAACATTTGTATGAGCTGTTTCGCATTGTCAGCAGCGTCGCCGCCTGAATTATTGTTAAAAACTGCATATACCGTTTTGCACTTTTTTTCTAGTACCTTTAACCATTCTGCCCATTCAGCAAGTTCACTCTCGTTGTATCGATACAAATATCTAACCTCTCGCCAATTATCAGCATTTTTCTTTTGCCAGCCATGAATATTACGACCGTGAAACCTCACTAAAACCTTTTCTTCGTGCGTCGGTTCCAGCACAATCGGAATAGAGCCTGTGCCTGCCTGTGGCTCATCACAAATACTATGAATCCATCCTTCCTCTTTCATAAAGTGGATGGTTTTATCCTTAAATGCAGGATGGAACCATGATTGGTTCCGGAATTCTAATGCACATGGTATATCGCCCATTTGTGCTTTACACCAACGTAAATAATCTACATTTTGCTTTTTGCAATCAAACCATGGCGGAAATTGAAAAAGCACCATAGTAAGTTTATTCCTATAAGGCTCTAAGGAATCCTTAAAAGCAGCAAACATTTCACCTTTATCCTGGAATGGAATTTCTCCTCTTTCATGCCCAGTCATTCCTTGATACGCTTTCACAATAAATTGAAAGGAGTCAGGAGTGTCTTTCATCCACTTTTCCGCATTCCGTTTTGGCTGGACAGCATAAAAGGAAGCATCCACTTCGACTGTTGGAAAGTGGCTCGCATACGACCTTAACTTTTCACCTGGTGAAATCGGATTTGTATATAGGGTATCGTGGTCACCCCATCCAGTTACTCCAATTAGAATCAATCAGCACACCTCCAATTGTTTTCTGTAAGTTAAATGTAAAAACTACTCTCATCCAATGGTAAAAGGATCCTTTATAGGTGCAAACATAAGAGAAAACACTCCTACATTTTATATAGAAAAGGGATATGGGACAATAGCTGTGGTCATAAGTACAAAAGTATCCCATAGAAGGTGGCTATGGGATATAGCCAATTGCTATCTCTGTACACTGTTTTATAAAATTAAACCACTCACCAAAATAGTGAGTGGTTTAATTTTTAACTATCTATTAACCGATTGAACCTTCCATCTCGAACTTGATTAAACGGTTCATTTCCACCGCATATTCCATCGGAAGTTCCTTCGTAAATGGTTCGATGAAGCCCATTACGATCATTTCAGTTGCTTCTTGTTCAGAGATTCCGCGGCTCATTAGATAGAATAATTGCTCTTCTGATACTTTGGAAACCTTAGCTTCATGCTCTAATGAGATGTTGTCGTTCATGATTTCGTTATATGGAATCGTATCTGATGTTGATTGATTATCCATGATTAACGTATCACACTCAATATTTGCACGAGCACCATCCGCTTTACGGCCAAATTGGACGATTCCGCGGTATGTTACCTTTCCGCCGTGCTTAGAAATAGATTTTGATACAATGGTAGAAGACGTATTTGGTGCTAGATGAATCATTTTTGCTCCAGCATCCTGGTGCTGACCTTTACCTGCAATCGCAATCGAAAGTGTCATTCCACGAGCGCCTTCTCCTTTTAAAATAACGGCTGGATACTTCATTGTTAATTTTGATCCAATATTTCCGTCAATCCATTCCATTGTTGCGTTGGCTTCACAAACTGCACGCTTTGTAACAAGGTTGTATACGTTGTTTGCCCAGTTTTGGATCGTTGTATAGCGGCAATATGCATCCTTTTTAATGATGATTTCAACAACTGCACTGTGAAGGGAGTTTGTTGTGTAAACAGGAGCCGTACATCCTTCGACATAGTGTACATGTGCACCTTCATCAACAATGATTAATGTACGCTCAAATTGGCCCATATTCTCAGAGTTGATACGGAAGTATGCTTGTAATGGTGTTTCTACTTTAATTCCTTTTGGAACATAGATGAATGAACCGCCTGACCAAACCGCGGAGTTTAGTGCAGCAAATTTATTATCTGTCGGCGGAATTACTTTTGCCCAATGCTCACGGAAAAGCTCTTCGTTCTCACGTAAAGCGGAATCTGTATCCTTAAATACGATTCCTTGTGCTTCAAGGTCTTCCTGCATATTATGATAAACAACCTCTGATTCGTATTGAGCGGATACCCCAGCTAAATACTTTTGCTCAGCTTCTGGAATCCCAAGCTTATCAAACGTTTGTTTAATTTCCTCAGGTACTTCATCCCATGATTTCTCTGTCTTTTCAGATGGTTTTACATAATATGTGATTTCATCAAAGTTTAATGACGCTAAATCTCCGCCCCATTGCGGCATAGGCATGTTGTAGAAATGCTCCAATGATTTTAAACGGAAGTCAAGCATCCATTGTGGCTCTTGCTTCATTTTTGAAATCTCTTCAACAATCTCTTTCGTTAAACCGCGTTTTGATCGGAAAATGGAAACGTCCTTATCGGCAAAACCATATTTATAATCGCCAATTTCCGGCATCTTTTTTGCCATCGTCGTATTCCTCCATTCATTTGCGATTGGTCCTTAAAGGTCCAATCAACTATAATTTATCGGCTAGGATCTGCTTAAAGCATTTAATTAAAGCTTTATTCTTCCTTTAATCCCTTTTCCATAGCCTTCCATGCTAACGTTGCACATTTAATTCTAGCCGGGAATTTTGCAACGCCCTGCAATGCTTCAATATCTCCAAGATCAATATCGTCTTCATAGTCTTTTCCCTGCATGATCAGTGAAAAAACCTCCGAAAGCTTTAAGGCATCTTCAATATTTCTTCCTTTAATCGCTTGAGTCATCATGGAGGCGGAGGACATCGAAATCGAACAGCCTTCTCCTTCAAATTTCGCATCCACAACCTTGTCACCTTCAAGCTTTAACGTTAATTGAATGCGGTCCCCACATGTTGGGTTATTCATATTAATCGTTAAGCTGTCATCTTCAAGCACCCCTTTATTGCGGGGATTTTTATAATGGTCCATAATTACTTGCCGATAGAGAGTATCTAAATTGTTAGAAGACATCGCTGAAATACTCCTTTGTTTTGAGAAGCCCACTTACAAGCTTATCAATCTCTTCTTCTGTATTGTACAGATAGAAGCTTGCCCGTGCGGTGGCTGATTGCTTCAACCATTTCATTAGCGGCTGTGCACAATGATGACCCGCACGAACAGCGATTCCTTCAGCATCCAATACAGTTGCTACATCATGAGGATGGACATCATCAAGATTAAACGTGACTAATCCCGCACGTTTAGCTGCTTCCTTCGGTCCAAAAATTGTTAATCCCTCAACAGCAGACATTTTTTCTATCGCGTATGCAGCCAGTCTATGTTCATGAGCTTCAATTTGATCTAAGCCAACTTCTTCTAAGAAATCGATCGCAGCACCTAAGCCAATAGCACCTGCAATGATCGGTGTGCCCCCCTCAAACTTCCAAGGAAGCTCCTTCCAAGTAGATTCGTATAAACCTACAAAATCAATCATTTCTCCGCCAAATTCGATCGGCTCCATATTTTCAAGAAGCTGTTTCCTACCATATAATACGCCAATGCCAGTCGGCCCGCACATCTTATGGCCCGAAAAAGCAAAGAAATCACAATCTAAATCTTGGACATCTACTTTTAAATGCGGTGTGCTTTGCGCACCATCAACGACCATAATCGCTCCATTTTCATGGGCAATTTTTGCGATATCCTTAATAGGATTTACAACACCCAGCACATTTGATACTTGCATAATAGAAACAATTTTCGTGTCAGAATTCACGGTTTCTCTTACATCATCAAGAGAAATTGTTCCATCCTCCTGTAGAGGCAAGTATTTTAAAACGGCGCCTGTTTGCTTAGCTACTTGCTGCCAAGGGATAATATTGCTGTGATGCTCCATATAAGAAATGACGATTTCATCTCCTTCATGGAGGTTTGCCCTTGCGTAGCTAGCCGCAACAGTATTCAAAGCCGTTGTTGTCCCTCTAGTAAAAATAATTTCTTCTGTAGACTTAGCGTTAATAAATTTGCGTACCTTTTCTCTTGCACCCTCATATCCATCCGTAGCCCTTGTACCGAGTGTGTGGACTCCACGGTGAACATTCGAATTTATTTCACGATAATACGTATCTATTGCCTCAATAACCTGAATTGGCTTTTGGGATGTTGCTGCACTGTCTAGGTATACGAGCGGCTTCCCATTGACTTCCTGATGAAGGATTGGAAACAGTTGACGAATATCATGAATATCCATTATTTTACTTTCCTTTCAATAACGGACGTAAGCTGTTTTTTTACTCCTTCAATAGGAAGTGCGTTTACAACTGGAGCAAGGAATCCATGAATAACAAGTCGCTCAGCTTCTGTCTTTGGAATGCCTCGGCTCATTAAGTAGTACAACTGCAGCGGGTCGACACGTCCAACAGAGGCAGCATGGCCTGCAGTTACATCGTCCTCATCAATTAATAGAATTGGATTCGCATCTCCGCGTGCTTTTTCACTAAGCATAAGAACACGTGATTCTTGTTCAGCATTTGACTTAGAAGCGCCGTGCTCGATTTTACCAATTCCATTAAAGATAGATGTAGCAGCGTCCTTCATAACACCGTGCTTAAGAATATACCCTTCCGTATTCTTACCAAAGTGTACGATGCTTGTTGTGAAGTTTTGTGTTTGTTCCCCACGGCCTACAACAACTGTTTTTGTATCCCCATAAGATCCATCACCAATTAAGTTTGTTACGTTTTCATAAATGGTATTGCTGTCATTCATTAAGCCAAGCGCCCATTCAATGCGAGCATCTCTATCAGCTATCCCGCGGCGATTCACATAGCCAGTAAGTCCCTTCGCAAGGGTATCAACCGCTCCATATTGTACTTTTGCATTTGCTTTCGCAAGTACTTCAGTCACAATATTGAATACGCCATTTGCAGTGTCCATTGTAGAAACATAGTTTTCAACATAAGTAACCGAACTATTGTCTTCAGCGACAACAATCACATGATTAAAAAGAGCAGCTTCTTCGTTGTCATGAATAAATACAGCCTGAATGGGTTCTGCTACTTCAACGTTTTTGGGAACATATAAGAAAATTCCACCGTTTACTAATGCAGCGTGAAGAGCAGTTAAACGATGCTCATCCACCTTCACACCATCTTGCATGAAATATTTTTGAAGCAGATCTCCATGCTCTCTTGCCGCTGTAAAGATATCAGTAAAAATAACTCCCTTGGACTGAATATCTTTTGATACGGATAAGTAAGATGGTCTGTTATTGCGTTGTATATATAAGTTTTGATCAGCAGCTTCTAAGTCAATTAATGTCTTCACTTCTTCAGAAAGCTCATTTAATGAAGAGAAATCCTCGCTGCTAACAATATGCTTATTGAACTGTGTAAAGTTCCATTTATCAATCTTAGTTTTATCAGGCTTTGGCATTGGCAAATTCTCAGCATTTGCTATTGCGCTTAAACGAAGCTCTGTTAGCCAAGCCGGCTCGCCCATTTCTTTTGAAAAGGAACTTAAATATTCCTTATCAAACGGTAACTTTGTTTCTGTTGACATAATGATCCTCCTAACAAATTACGCTTCTTGGCCAACTGTTTCGTCTTCAATACCGAGCTCTTTCTTAATCCAGTCATATCCTTCTGACTCTAGGCGCTGTGCTAGTTCAGGACCGCCAGACTTCACAATGCGTCCTTGCATCATTACGTGTACATGGTCAGGAGTAATGTAGTTTAATAAACGTTGATAGTGAGTGATAATTAAGCAGCCAAACTCTTCTCCACGCATTTCGTTAATTCCTTTTGAAACAACCTTTAATGCGTCAATATCAAGACCTGAATCAATTTCATCTAGAATAGCAATCTTTGGTTCGATCATCATAAGCTGAAGAATCTCATTACGCTTCTTCTCCCCGCCTGAGAATCCTTCATTCAAATAGCGTTGAGCCATATCTTGATCCATCTCAAGGAAATCCATTTTGCTATCCATCTTACGGATAAATTTCATTAATGAAATTTCATTTCCTTCTTCAAGGCGGCTATTAATTGCTGAACGCAAGAAATCCGCATTTGTTACACCAGTAATTTCACTTGGGTATTGCATAGCAAGAAATAGACCAGCACGTGCACGCTCGTCAACTTCCATTTCCAATACATCTTCCCCATCTAAAGTAACACTTCCGCTTGTTACTTCATATTTAGGATGGCCCATGATAGCTGATGAAAGGGTTGACTTCCCTGTTCCATTCGGTCCCATGATCGCATGGATTTCTCCGCCCTTAATTTCAAGATTAACACCTTTTAATATTTCTTTGTCTTCAATAGAAACATGAAGATCTTTAATTGTTAATTTAGAACCTGCCATTACTATACCTCCATCAATAAAAGAAGATTTATATTACGGCCATGCCGCAACCTTCTATTCTCATTTTATTCTCATTCCAATCTTATAACAAATGAAATCTGTTAGCAACTCTTTCAGCCCATTCACAGCATTTTTATACAAAAATAATAAAGTGCTTTAAACCTTGTGTCTTTCCTATCTTTTGCCGAAAATACAATCCTAATCATTTACCTATTTATTCTAACCATAGTACATTTTTTCATGTAATAAAATTAATTTAATTGAGAATCATCCTTTATAACTTGTCCACCTATTAAGAATACATGAATATTCAGTATAATAATACCATAAGAGCTTTCATGCAAAAAGAAAAGCAGAAACAGCTTGCTTCGTGGTGACGAGAAGCTGAACAAATAAAAAAAGGAATCAGCAATATATATATACTGAATTCCCTTTTCCTTCATTATTATATAGTGCAGCTTTAGGAATGAACCTTCTTTTCTAAATTAGCAATCATTTGCTGACATTTAATATGTTCTTCCTGGCGTCTTTTTTCGACCTTCATTCGAACCTCATGCTTCCTGCTGTATGTTTCATACCCTACACCATGGGCTCCGTGCATTGCCTTTTCCATATCGCTTGTGTAATTCAACTGTAGCTGGTTAATAAAAACCAATCCTTTCGTCTGTGCGATTTAATTTACGTTCAAATTTTAACATCTCCACTGGATGTAAGACAATGACGAAATTAGCTGAAATTAAATGCAGAAAATTGAATTATTACCTTTAAAACGCTTTCATTTATATCATGCTTACAAATGGTGCAAAATTCTTTAAATATTAAAAAGCAGGCATTAGAAATGCCTGCTTTCTTCTATTCGTTTATTCAGATACAGGGATCACTGCACCTTTATATTTTTCAACGATGAAATCTTGGATTTCTTTTGAATGTAAAACTTCTACAAGTGTTTTGATTGATTCCTTCGTTTCATCTCCATTGCGTACAGTAATAATGTTTGCATACGGAGATTCATTTGCTTCAATTGCAATTGAATCTTCAACTGGGTTAAGTCCTACATCAATTGCATAGTTTGAGTTGATGACTACAACGTCACCCTCATTATTATTGAAAATTTGCGTAAGCAGCTTTGGTTCGTAATTTGCATCAAATTCTACATTTTTTGGATTCTCAACTACGTCTTCAAGTGTTGCTTTCGATTTCTCTACGCCATCCTTAAGTTTAATTAAGCCTTCTTTTTCAAGGATTGATAGAATTCGACCATGCTCAGCGACTGAGTTACTTAGAATAATATGTGCTCCTTCAGGCAGGTCAGCAATAGACTTATATTTCTTAGAATATACAGCCATCGGTTCAATATGAATTCCACCTGCATTAACAAAGTCATATCCATTCTCTTCGATTTGAAGCTCTAAATATGGAATATGTTGGAAGTAATTAGCATCCAATTCCTTTGTCTCTAACGCTTTGTTAGGAAGGATATAATCTTGGAAAGTAACAATTTCCAATTCAATTCCTTTTTCTTTCAGAATTGGCTTCGCTTCCTCAAGAATCTCAGCATGAGGAATGTTAGACGCACCTACAGTTAGTTTAGATGTTTCTTCACTTTTATTTCCTTCACTTGCTCCACCATTTTCACTGCCTTTTTCTTCTGATGTTCCGCATGCAGTAAGGAATAAAGCAACTGCTAGTGCGAAAACAAATGGTAACCATTTCTTCATTTTTGACCTCTCCTTATCGTTTATCTAATTTAGATGTTATAAAGTCACCAATAAATTGGATGATAAATACAATTATAAGAATGATGATTGTTGCTACTAACGTAACATCGGGTCTAGTTCTTTGGAATCCTTCGAGATAGGCAAGATTACCTAGTCCTCCTGCACCAATCGCACCAGCCATTGCCGTATAGCCCACTAAGGCAATCGCCGTTACGGTAATCCCTGATACGAGAGCTGGCATTGATTCTGGCAAAAGAACTTTCCAGATAATCGTGCTTGTTTTTGCCCCCATTGATTTAGCTGCTTCAATTACACCTTTATCAATTTCTCTCAAACCGATTTCAACCATTCGAGCATAAAAGGGAGCTGCACCAATAATTAATGCCGGCAGGGCTGCATCTTCTCCAATCATTGTACCTACTAAAAATGTGGTAAATGGAATTAATAAAACGATTAATATAATGAAAGGAATCGATCTGAAAATATTAACAAATGCTGCTATAACTTTATTAATCACAGCGTTTTCCCATATATTACCTTTAGATGTTAAGAAGAGCAGTAAGCCTAATAAAGCACCTATAATAAATGTGGCTAATACTGAAATGCTTGTCATGTAAAGAGTCTCTTTTGTGGCCTCCCACATCGTCTCCCATTTTACATTTGGAAACCATTCATTAAGCATTCGTAATCACCTCCACTCCAACATGCTGGGAATGGATATATTCGATCGCTCTAGCTAATTCCTCTTTTTCCCCATCGATATGAATGAATAAAGTCCCATATGAGCCGCTTTGTGTTTGCGATATTTTCCCTTGAAGAATATTAACTGTCACCTGAAAATTTCGAATAAGATTGGTAATAAGTGGCTGTTCTGCTGACTCTCCAACAAATCCAAGCTGTACGACACGTCCGTGTGGATATAGATCAAGTAAATGATCAATCGTCTCTTTTGTTTCCTCCGGTTCCGTCACCTGTTGAACAAAACGCTTTGTAATTTCTTCTTGCGGGTTTTTAAACACATCCAGTACCGGCCCCATTTCAACTACTTTTCCGTCTTCCATTACCGCAACTCTATGACAGATTTTACGGATAACATGCATTTCGTGTGTAATTAGGACTATCGTTAACCCAAGACGCCTATTAATATCTACGAGTAAATCAAGTATGGCATCTGTTGTTTGCGGGTCTAGCGCGGAGGTAGCTTCATCGCATAAAAGTACTTTCGGATTATTCGCAAGTGCTCTTGCAATTCCGACTCTTTGTTTTTGTCCTCCGCTTAATTGTGAGGGATACGCATCCTCTCTTCCTTCGAGACCAACAAGCTTAATTAATTCGTCGACACGTTTCGCTCTTTCCCTCTTTGACACACCTGCGATTTCAAGCGGAAACGAAATGTTCTGTCTGACTGTCCTTGACCATAGCAGATTGAAATGCTGAAAGATCATGCTGATTTCTTGCCGTGCCCTTCTTAGCTTGCTACCCTTAATTTTAGATACTTCATTATTTGCGACAACCACTGTTCCCTCGGTCGGCAGTTCAAGACCATTTAACATTCGGATTAACGTGCTTTTTCCTGCTCCGCTATAGCCAATGACACCGAAGATCTCTCCCTCGTTAATCTCAAGATTAACATTATCTACAGCTTTTACCTGACCTTTTTGGGAAGGGTATATTTTTTGTACCTTTTTGATTGAAATCATCGTCATGCTGCACACCCTCTTTAAATCCAATTTTGCTTATCACTTTTAAAAGCCTTAATATATATGCGCTCATTCTAGTATTTTTCTTTTGGAAAAGAAAAATGCCTTTCTGACAATGAGCAGAAAGGCATAAAATAATTATTGTCCTTTCTCTCATCTCCCAAAGCAAGCTTTGCTTTGTGTGAATTGGCACCATTTCATTTTCATGACGGTTGCCGGGCTTCAAAGGGCACTTCCCTCCACCTCTCTTGATAAGAGCGTAACATCTATATTCAATTAACACTTTAAATTAGTAGTGATTACATTTACGAAAATTATCGTATCACGGATTTATTGAGGGTGTCAACGATTTAAATTATAATTTAGTATTTTTAAAAGATAGTATTTTTATCCAACTTTCAAAAAACTAAGATATGTCAAAGCTTATGCCTTAGAAGTTAACGATGTAATCCCTGTTGCAGACTCAATGGCTTGCTCTAAGTCATCAATTAAATCCTCTGCATTTTCAATTCCAACCGAAATACGAATTAAATCCTCTGGTACACCTGCAGCTTTTAACCCTTGTTCATCTAATTGCTGATGTGTCGTGCTGGCTGGATGAATGATCAAACTCTTAGCATCTCCTACATTTGCTACATGAGCCCATAGCTCCAAATTATTTATTAAACTCGCTCCAGCTTTTCTTCCTCCGGATATACCAAAGACCACAACAGAGCCAGCACCTTTAGGCAGATACTTATCTGCTAACGGTTTATCAGGGTGATTTTCACTTCCAGGATATAGAATCCAATTAATAGCAGGATGTGCCTCTAAATATTCTATGATTCTTTTCGTATTTGCTATATGCTCTTTCATTCGCACATGCAGCGTTTCTAATCCAAGTGTAAATTGGAATGCATTCTGCGGACTCAATGCAGGTCCTAAATCCCTCAGCAGCTGAACCCTAGCTTTTGTAATGTACGCAACCGGTCCAAGTGCCTCGCTATAAACAAGATCATGATAACTGGAATCCGGTTCTGTAAATCCAGGGAATTTTGGTGAATTCCAATCGAATTTACCGCCATCTACAATAATTCCTCCCAATGTCGTCCCATTACCTAACAGCCATTTTGTAGCGGAGTGAATGACAATATCTGCTCCATGTTCAATTGGTCTGCAAAGATATGGAGTGGCAAATGTATTGTCAATTAGAAGAGGAATCCCATTCTCATGAGCAATCTCAGCTACTTTTTCAATATCAAGCACTTTTAGACTTGGGTTGCCGATCGTTTCTGCGAAAACCGCTTTCGTTTTTTCTGTTATCGCTTCTCTGAAGTTTTCTGGATTTTCTGGATCGACTAGCTTTACATGTATTCCGTATTTTGGAAGAGTTACAGCAAAGAGATTGTAGGTTCCTCCATACAGGTTAGATGCTGCAACAATCTCATCGCCTGCCTGAGCAAGGTTAAGAATTGCTAACGTAATTGCCGCCATCCCACTTGAAACGGCTAGTGCACCTACACCGCCTTCTAACAAAGCAACTCTCTCTTCAAATACGGTTACTGTTGGATTATGAATCCTCGTATAAATATATCCGGATTCCTTTAACCCAAAAAGATTTGCTGCATGCTCAGTATTTTTAAATTGGTAAGCATTGTTTTGATAGATTGGTACAGCCCTTGCACCTGTTACAGGATCAGGCTGTAACCCGCCATGTACACCAATTGTTTCCAAACGATAGTTTCTTTGTTTTCCACTCATTTTTCATCTCTCCTTTTTTATGTGCATGAAGGTCAGGCATTATCCTCTGATATGCAATCACAATAGAATCACTGACTTAAAAGACAACAACCCCATTTAAAAGAAGAGCTGAAAAAAACCCTCTTCACAAGAAGAGGGTTGATATCATCTCTTCTTATCTTCCAGAGCAATCATGCTCTGCTGGAATTAGCACCGTGTAAATTACCGGTTGCCGGGCTTCGTCGGGCCAGTCCCTCCGCCTCTCTTGATAAGAATATTCAGTTTTTTCAGTCAGTTAATTAATTCCAATAATAACATATTGATAATTTAAAGGTCAAGTGGAATTTTGAATTTATTTATAACTTAACTTACACGCTGCTTTGAAAGAAGAAATAATGATTCTAGAAAGAGGAGTCTTCTGAAAGTAGAATCTACAAGTATATTTTTCGCTCGTATTGCACTTCTTAATTTTTCATTTCCCATTAAGATCGAGCAAATCCTCTCCTCCGTGCCAGTAATAAGTACATCATAAGTATCAGTAGGTTCAGGAGTGCAAATTTTCACATCCCCATTCTGAAATCGAATACATAGGATTTTATCCTTTGTCCGAATACATAAAGTGAACGTAACACCCTTTAAAAACACAGCTAAATGCCCTTTTGTTTTTACCTCATGAATAAATGCAGCAGTCACTTCCTTCATGCCCTCACCCCAGGTTAAACGGATAGACAGCAGGCTTTTCATCCATTTGTCTTACAATACTATTTCTTCCATTCACTAAAGATTCCTGCATGATTCGTTCGACATTAACTATGGAACATTTCCTGAGAAATATGTCATTTAATTTATTTTTCAGACCGTTTTTGCCACTTTAACAGCTGAGTTTGTCTTATTATAGTTTCGAAAGACGATAAAGAAGTACACAGATCCTACCAAGTATAAAGAGGCAGTAATAGTAAATACGACTGCATACCCCCAGTATGCACCGTATTTTATGACAATCCCCGTGGATACAGGTCCCATGATGGCCCATCCTAAATTAAAAACCATCTGGTTAACCGAATTTGCCAACCCCTTCATCGAATCTCCAACCTTCGACATCATTAGTGACATTTGAATTGGATTTCCAGCATTCATAAGGGCTTGCCGGAATAAAAAGCCGATTGCTGCCAGCCAAAGACTTTCCGTATATGCTGTCATTAGCAGAAACGGCAAGGAGGATAGTTGAAGGATAACAACCGCCTTCACTTCACCAAACTTCCTAACAACCATTGGTCCAATAATCATTGCAATTGCCGTTGCCGCTTGGCCCATTGAAATGATCAAGCCGATTGCTGAATTAGAAGCTGAAAAACGATCAGCAAAATATAAATTTAAATATGGAATGACTAATCCGGCACCGACACCAATTAACAGCTGCGCGAATGCAAATAGAAAGATAATTTTTACATGCTCATTTTTATTAAAAATGGGTTTTACTGAAACGGTTTTCTTGTCCCTTCTGTTCTTTCTCGGATCACGTTGTTCATTAAATTTTGTAACTGGAATAATGCCTATTAGGAAGATAATGCTTCCAATCAGCAGGGTAAAACGAATACTATTTAATTCTGTTGTCATTATGGAAAATAAATCAGTTAATATGCCGCCGCCTAAGTTTCCAATGACATTTGCCCCTGTCATGACAGCAAAATGAATACTAAATAAATGAACCCTTTGTTCAGGCTTTGAATTTTCTGCTAGCCAAGGAATCCCCGAAACCTGAAAGAAAGCAGTCGCCAAGCCAGTTGCAAAAGCAGCTAGTACTAATAAGGATTGAGCTTCGATTACACTTCTAGATAGTAAGACAAGTCCGGTTGCTGCAGCCCCATATAGCATCGCTTTTCTTCTTCCAATTCGATCACTGAAGACACCTGCCGGTACGAGTGCGATAGCTGTCGCAAGCGCGGTCATCGATATCACTTGCCCGTTAATTTGCTCATTATAGCCTAATTCCCTGATATAGAAATTATAAATAACCATAAAGATGCCAAAGCCGATTTGCGTAAAGATATTTGCCATAAACGCTAGCCGAATATTGCGATTATACCCTTTAATTTGGCTGGCCCATTCTTGATAAAACGCCATTTTCACACCTGCTCCACCAATATTTCGCATCCCTAAATATAATAATCCCTCAAGGAAGGTTTTGTAAATATATTAGTTCGAGAATTTCGAAAATAAAAAAAAGAGTTAGGTGTTTGCCACCTAACTCTTTTAGATCAAGCTCTTTATTTTGTTTAATAAATATGGAACCGACTGAAAAGCATACACTTTTTCTTCAAGCATTCCATTTTTAAAAATAAGCAAGCATGGAACGCTTTCGATCTCCCACTTTTCGGCTACATCTGGCATATAATTTAAATCCGTTTTTCCAATTGGGAGATTTGGCAAAAGCTCCTTTATTACCGTCATCATTTTCCCTGCCACCTGGCAGGTTCCACATAATGGAGTGTATAAGTAAATCAA
Source organism: Cytobacillus solani (assembly GCF_006704205.1). Lineage (NCBI taxonomy): Bacteria > Bacillati > Bacillota > Bacilli > Caryophanales > Bacillaceae > Cytobacillus > Cytobacillus solani. The sequence continues at coordinate 2,702,765 of NZ_CP041305.1, read as the reverse complement.
GCTTACCTGATCTCCTGCTAATGCCTCACTTATCATTTTCCGTGACCATTCCTGCAAAACAAATCATCCTCTATCTAAAAACTCCATATTTACATCAATATTGGCACCCAATAACACAGTTGCTAAATGGTGCTCAGGTGCGGTTGCTACTTCCCGATACATCCGGTCAATATACAGATGCTCAGCTTCCGGAAATTCTCTTTTAAATTGTTTCCGAAGCTTTTCACCTGCATCATCTGCATCAACCAAAATAAATACATCCTTATCAAGCAGCATTTCAATTAACTCATCAAGCTTAGTCAGGCTGATGGTTCCATTTGTACAAATAATCTCGACAGGCTCACTTACGATTGCTTTCACCTTTCTTTTATCCGAAGTACCCTCTACAATAATAACCTTCTCTGGAAATGTTTCATTCATATTCATCACCTGAACCTGAGTTGGAGTTTTGGGATAAGCCTAATATGTTAGAAAGCAAAATCCAATTGATATGTGTAACTTTATCATACCATATTCAATATTCGAGATAATGGTGTTCAACTCCTGCTAAGTAAAAATACTATAGTAAATAGGCTTACTCTTATTCATCCATTATATCCATTCATCTCAGCTAAATAAAATAAATAAACAGCGGAAACGTTCCCGCTGTTCATACTAACACCAGCCACCCTCGTCGCAATCTGTATAACATGCTTGCGGACTTTCTGTCGTTGTTACATGCTGGTAAATCTTTTGCCTATCTGTTTCAAAATGATGGTCCATCTGAATGGCAGGCTCTTGAGGCAGACGAATACTCCCTATTCTTTCATTTTCTAAATATAGTTCAATTTCTCCATCCTTCAACTTTCCAACCACACGATCTGTAATATCAATTTTATTATTCTTTAATACCACAATAACCATCCTCTCTCGTTCTATTGGTTATAGTGTTTCCCTTTCTAAAGAAATAAAAAAACCAAATAAAGGGAGGTACCGCATATGCAGCACCTCCCATTTTATTAGTCTTCTTTAACCATTTCTTCGTATTGTTCTGCAGTCATTAAGTTATCAATTTCACCTGCATCAGATGGTTCAACTACAATCATCCATGCTTTCTCGTATGGAGATTCATTAACAAATTCAGGGCTGTCGCTTAAATCCTCGTTAATAGCAACAACTTTTCCGCTGATTGGTGCATAAAGCTCAGATACCGTTTTAACTGATTCTACACTTCCAAATGGCTCGTCTGCAGAAACGATGTCTCCTACCTCTGGAAGCTCAACGAAAACGATGTCTCCAAGCTCAGATTGAGCAAAGTCAGTAATCCCAATACGAACCTGCTCACCTTCTGTTTTTACCCACTCATGCTCTTCTGAATAACGTAATTCCTTTGGTGTGTTCATTCCAAATCCCTCCATTTTTTTATTTCAAACTATGATCGTAGTATCGATCTCTTTTCCATCATGGCAATCTTACGCAAGCCATGTTTTTTCATAATCCTCTTCCTTAAAGCCAACCGTCACTTTATTCCCATCCGTTAAAATCGGACGTTTAATAAGCATTCCGTCGGATGCCAAAAGATTAAGCAGCTCATCATCTGTTGATGATTTAACTTGATCTTTTAAGCCGAGCTCACGGTACTTCTGACCGCTTGTATTAAAGAACTTCTTAATTTCTAAGCCGCTTTTTTCATACAAGTTTCTTAAGGAGTCAGCAGAAGGCGGATTATCTGCAATATGTATTGCTTCATAAGCTAAATTATGGTCATCGAGCCATTTCTTAGCTTTTCGGCATGTCCCGCATTTCGGGTACCAATAAAAAGTTAGACTCACTGTCCCACCACCTAGATTATCATGTCCCATTTTAAAAATAAAGGAACTGTCTTTAAATAAATACTATCATAATTATAGTATATTTCATAACGGATGACTCCAGATGATAATTCGACAAAATTCTCTTTTATCCTTCTATTTACACGAAGATTTTTAGGAAAAAATGCAGGATGTTAATTCTATCGAGTAACTTTTTGAGTTTATCTAGCATCTATTCCATTTTATCGGGCATTCTTTTGTATTTATCTAGCTGCTAATCAATTTTATCTAGCATTTTATTAATACCGCATTCAAAAGCTCCCTCCATTAATGAAGGGAGCCGCATTTTTATAAAATAATTATAGAACAAATTTCTCTGCATCAATTAGTTTTTCTGATGCTTCACGCTTCTTCGCAATTACGTTAATTGGTGTATGGCGAGTAAATTTACGTAAAGATGAAAGCATCATACGCAGTGTATCGCCAGATTCAACAGCAACAAGTGTTTCCTTCGCATCTTGTTCAATTTTGTTGAATGCTTCTTGACAGAAGATTTGTGTATAAAGAAGCTTTTGTTTGCTCTTTTCCACCCCTTCTTTTTCAATTGCTTTTTCCGTACGAAGAACAGCTGATTCCATTGCATATGCATTAGAAACGATGTCGGCAATATTCACTAATACCTCTTGCTCTTGGTCTAATGCTTTGCCGTATTTTTGAGCAGCTAAGCCTGCAGCAAGCAAGCCAATTTTCTTCGCATTCCTCACTAAATATTTTTCTTGAGCTAATGGAGCATCACCAGGCTCTTCTGGCATCATCATCATAAGCTCTTCCTGCAGCGCCATTGCTTTTTCGAATAATGGAAGCTCACCTTTAAATGCTTTACGCATGAATGTGCCAGGTACTAATAAGCGGTTAATTTCATTTGTTCCTTCGAAAATACGGTTAATACGGGAATCACGGTAAGCACGTGCGATTTCATATTCTTCCATGAAGCCGTAGCCGCCATGCAATTGAACACCTTCGTCAACAACATAATCAAGGACTTCCGTATTAAAGAATTTACCTAAAGAACATTCAATCGCATATTCAGCAATTGATTGGGCTACTGCTTTACCCGTTTTTGCTTCTTCATCAGAAAGCTTACTCATACGATCCTCGAACAAACCAACTGTACGATAGATGGCACTTTCTGCTGCATATGTTTTTGAAGCCATTGTAGATAGCTTCTCTTTTGTTAAGTTAAAAGAAGAGATTGGTGTTTTAAATTGTTGACGCTGATTTGTATATGGAATGGTAATTTCCAATGCACGTTTTGAAGCACCAAGTGCACCAACTCCTAATTTGTAACGGCCAATATTTAAAATGTTAAAAGCAATGATATGTCCGCGGCCGATTTCCCCAAGCAAGTTCTCAACCGGAACTTCTGCATCTTGAAGAATTAATGTTCGAGTGGATGAACTCTTGATTCCCATTTTCTCCTCTTCAGCACCAGTTGAAACGCCAGGGAATTCCTTTTCAACAATGAAAGCAGAGAATTTATCACCATCAATTTTTGCATAAACAACGAATACATCAGCAAAGCCTGCGTTTGTAATCCATTGCTTTTCGCCATTTAATACATAATGCGTTCCAGCTGCATTTAATTTTGCTACTGTTTTTGCCCCTAACGCATCGGATCCAGAGCTAGGCTCAGTTAATGCATAAGCAGCAATTTTTTCACCTGTCGCTAAAGCAGGAAGATATTTTTGCTTTTGTTCTTCATTTCCGAAAAGGACAATTGGTAAAGAGCCGATACCAACATGTGCGCCATGTGTAATCGAGAATCCGCCAGCAATAGACATTTTTTCAGCGATTAATGCTGAACTCACTTTATCTAAGCCAAGACCGCCATATTCTTCTGGGACATCCACACCTAATAGTCCAAGTTCCCCAGCCTGCTGCAATAATTTTACCGAACGTTCAAATTCATGCTTTTCTAAATATGGAACTTGCGGCAAAACTTCGTTTACAACATAGTCTTCTGTTGTTTTCGCAATCATTTTATGTTCATCAGTATAATCCTCTGGAGTAAACACTTGCTCATACGTTACATCTTCAATTAAAAAGCTTCCGCCTTTAATAATATTATCTGTATTGTTAGTCATTTTTTCTTCCTCCATTCTGTTATAAGAGGAACCGCGAATGGCTCCCGTTTTTAGGCCGTTTCACAAACAATGTTGCAAATTAAAACATAGTTGGTTAAAGGTTGACTTCTGCTCCAGGATGCTCGCTTTCCGCGGGGTGGGCGGTGAGCCTCCTCGTCGCTCACGCTCCTGTGGGGTCTCACCTGTCCCACACTTCCCGCAGGAGTCTCGCACCTTCCGCTCCAGTCAACCAAACTTTTTTTCCAAAAGTGTCAATTCACACATCTGGGTCAAAAGCTGTTATCTTTTAAAAAAGAGTATTTATTTATAAATATTTAAAGTAATTCAAATACCCCAGCAGCACCCATTCCGCCGCCGATACACATCGTAACTACTCCAAATTGCTGATTCTGGCGCTTCATCTCATGAATTAGGGATAAAGTAAGTTTTGCGCCTGTACATCCCAGCGGGTGGCCAAGTGCAATCGCTCCACCGTTTACATTAACCTTTTCTTCATCAAGACCAAGCTCACGAATAATCTGGATCGATTGTGAGGCAAACGCTTCATTTAACTCAAATAAGCCAATATCAGAAAGCTCCAATCCTGCAAGCTTAAGCGCTTTTGGAATGGCAACAATCGGTCCAATTCCCATTACTTCAGGTGGCACACCACCAACAGCAAAGGATCTGAACTTTGCCATTGGCTTCAAGCCTGTCGACTCTGCCTTTTCACGATCCATGACCATAACAGCTGCAGCTCCATCACTTGTTTGTGAAGAATTTCCTGCTGTTACTGAACCCGTCACTGAAAATGCCGGACGGAGCTTTGCAAGTGCTTCTACAGTTGAGTTCGCACGAACCCCTTCATCCTGGCTAAATTGAATGGTCTTTTCCACCAATTTATAATCTTTGCCAACAGATCTCAAAGTTACATCTACCGGCACAATTTCATCGGCAAACTTTCCCTCTGCAATCGCTTTAGCCGCTTTTTGATGGCTTCTTACAGCAAAAGCATCTTGATCCTCACGTGAGATTCCATACTTTTTTGCAACTTCCTCTGCTGTATGCCCCATTCCCATATAATATTCCGGAGCTGTTTCAGCCAGCTTCGCATTTGGACGAGTCACATGCCCCATCATTGGTACAAGGCTCATTGATTCAGCTCCACCTGCAATGATTGTATCTGCATGGCCGATCATAATTTTTTCAGCAGCATAGGCAATGGCATTTAACCCTGAAGAACAATAACGATTAATTGTAATAGCTGGAACCGTGTATGGCAGACCAGCCAATGCCCCAATATTACGGGCCATATTTAACCCTTGCTCTGCTTCAGGCATCGCACAGCCAATAATTAAATCATCGATATTGCCTTCATAATTCCCTGCACGCTTTAACGTTTCTTGAACGACAAGGGCACCTAAATCATCCGGTCTTACATTTGCTAATGTGCCTTTTTTTGCTTTGCCGACCGGAGTACGAGCACCTGCAACGATTACCGCTTCTCTCATTTCGTTCCCTCTCTTTCCTACTGCGCCAAAATTAATTCTCTAACTCTATCAAGCTATTAATTGCGTAACGGTTTTCCTTTCAACAGCATATGCTGCATACGCTGTTGTGATTTCGGATCAGCAACAAGGCTTAGGAATGCTTCTCTCTCTAAATCTAACAAGTATTGTTCATCCACTTCCGTGCCATAAGGTACTTTCCCACCTGCAATAACATAGGCAAGCTTCTTCGCAATTTTTAAATCATGTTCAGAAATATAACCGGAATACATCATGGCTTGTGCACCTAGAAGCAGAGTTGCATAGCCTGTTTCTCCGACAACCGGTATTTTCTTACGAACCGGAGACTTATAGCCGTTTTCATAGAGTGAAAGAACAGCTTGCTTCGCATCATAAAGCTGATGGTCGCCATTAACACTAATACCGTCAGCAAAGTTTAAGAAGTTATTATCACGCGCTTCTTCTCCAGAAGTAGAAACCTTCGCCATCGCAATGGATTCAAATACTTTATTCGCCACTTTTTGAAGGTCGAATTCTACCCCGCTTGGCATGGAGTTAAGATGCTTTATATAAAGCTCCTTGTTTCCGCCACCGCCAGGGATAAGACCTACACCTACTTCAACTAGACCCATATAAGTTTCACTAGCTGCCTGAATATGTGCAGTAGGAAGACAAACCTCTGAGCCTCCGCCAAGCGTCATACCAAATGGTGCTGCAACCACAGGTTTAGAACTGTATTTGATTTTCATCATACCTTGCTGGAAGTGACGAACAACCATATCAAGCTCGTAAATATTGTCATCCTGTGCTTCCATTAAGATCATCGCTAAGTTTGCACCAACACTGAAGTTCTTTCCTTGGTTGCCGATGACAAGTCCCTTATAATTTTTTTCCACTTCATCAACAGCAAAGTTAATCATTTGAATGATATCTAAACCTAGCGCATTACTCTTAGAGTGGAATTCAAGAAGTGCTACACCATCACCGAGGTCAATAAGGCTTGCACCGCTATTCTTTTTTATAACACCATGTTTCTTTTTCAGGCGCTTTAAGTTAATAACCTTTGGGTTTTCTTGGATTTGCATATATTCGCCGTTGTCATAGAAGAATAAGTCCCCGTCCTCTTCTTTGTAGAAAGAAGTGAATCCTTTTTCGATCATCTCTTTAATCCAAGCTGGAACTTCAAGGCCTGCTTCTTCCATTTTCTTAACTGATTTTTCTAGGCCGATCGCATCCCATGATTCAAATGGACCTAGCTCCCAGCCGAATCCCCATTTCATCGCACGGTCGATTGCAACCACATCATCGGCAATATCACCGAGCAATTGTGCTGAATAAATGAGCACTGGACTTAATATATTCCATAATAAATGGCCTGCACGGTCATCAGCGTAAACAAGCGCTTTCATTTTGTTTGCCGTGCCTTTTTCCTGCTTGCTTAACTCAGTTGCAGCTGTTTTCAGCTTTTTGCGCGGACCATATTCTAAACTTTGCGGATCCAGCTCTAGTATTTCTTTCCCTTGTTTCAAAAAGAACCCTTGCCCTGACTTACTTCCAAGCCATCCTTTGTCAAGCATCGCCTTCATGAATGCCGGAACTTCAAACACTTCCTTTTCTTTACCATCAACCTGCTCATATACGTTATTTGCTACGTGAGCAAAAGTATCAAGACCAACAACATCAAGTGTTCTGAAGGTAGCACTTTTCGGGCGGCCAATCATTGGACCTGTAATGGAATCTACTTCCCCAACACTGTAGCCGCCTTTAAGCATTTCTTGAACAGTGACCAGTAGTCCATACGTTCCAATCCGGTTAGCGATGAAGTTAGGTGTATCCTTTGCTTCAACAACCCCTTTGCCAAGGACATCTTCTCCAAATTGCTTCATGAAAGATAGAACAGCTGGGTTTGTATGTTTCGTAGGAATCACTTCTAATAGCTTTAAATAACGCGGTGGATTGAAGAAATGTGTTCCAAGGAAATGTTCTTGGAAATCTTCAGACCGTCCTTCCGCCATCGCTTCTACAGAAATTCCGGAGGTATTAGAGCTAATGATGCTGCCCTTCTTACGATATTGGTCTACTTTTTCAAAAACTTGTTTTTTAATATTGAGGTTTTCAACAACGACCTCAATAACCCAATCTACATCCTTTAGGCGCTCCATATCATCATCAAAATTTCCTGCTTCGATTAATGCGAGATTCTTTTTAGAAGTAAGCGGTGCCGGCTTTTGCTTTAATAACTTTTGTTTTCCTGATTCGCTTATGCGATTGCGGACTGCTTTATCCTCAAGGGTTAATCCCTTTGTTTTTTCTGCATCCGTTAATTCCCGAGGTACAATATCCAATAATAAAGTTGGAATTCCAATGTTTGCTAAGTGGGCAGCAATGCCTGAGCCCATGACACCAGATCCAAGAACTGCAGCTTTCTTAATTTGCTGGATCAACTTCTTTTCCCCCTTTTGCCATTTTGAATGAATACTCATTCATTTTTCTGTCAAAAAAAATTGCTCGAATGAGTCCTGTTATCTATAACTATAAAATATTTGAAAAATTTACGCAATCATTTCCTAACTGAAATTAGGAAATTTTTAAAAAATTATTATTGTAAATTTGTTTCTCTTATTTTGGATAGGCTAAAAGTGGAGGTGAAGAGTGAATGGCACGAAGAAAGAAGAACCCTTCCAAAGCAGGGGTTAGCGCAGCTAGTGTAAAAGGAGACGCTGGACCAACAGTTGAGGCAGATGGCGGCGGAAAGGTGAACAGCCAAAATAATCAATATAAGAAATAATAAAAGAACTTGTCATAAAAGCCGTTCCTGTGAATTTAGGAAACGGCTTTTATGATTACAATAATATTATTTTTTATTTCTATATTGTTCATTAAGGGCTTTAATTTCTGCAATCAGCTTTCTCATATCTTCCTTCGCATCAGGATATGTACTGTTCCAATGTTGAACAAGCGGAGGCATCGTTTTAGCAATATGAGAATAGAGAACCCATGCATGAACTTGCTCCTTCAGCTCCGGACTCGTTTCACCAAACAGCAGCTCTGTATACTTTTCTAACAATCCATCCATTTGTACCTTCAATTCCTCATTCATCCGATTGCTCATCCCTTCTTTGCATTTCACTCGGAAGTACTTCACAAACCTGCGGGCATGATGTACAGCGTTTCTTCGATCTTGTTAAGTAAGAATAACAGCAAGTATTTCTCGGTCTAACCTCTTTTTCATATTCTTCTATATATATACGCTCATTATAATATTTCTTTAGCGGATTTTCGTTATAGCCGCCAAATAATGAACCAGGAGCCTGAAAAAGAAGATATTGAAAGTCTTCCTTTGAACGAAGAATAACTTCCTCAGTCAATTCTTCCCTTTGTAAAATGGTTTCATATAACCAAAAAATATATATGGAGATATTTTCCCATAGTATTAATTTGGATACTTTCGTTACTCTTGAAAGGCAATCAAAAATTGGATATAGATGGTTATTGAATAAGGAATGCACGCATGTTTCTCGCCATTTTTCTCGATTTTCTATCAATGTTTCCATATGAAAGTCATTAAAGTAAAAGTTGGGCAGCCATAATTCGTCTTGTTCATCTGTTTCAAACGAGACATTCTCGAAAGAAATATTGAGCTTCGCATTTTTCAAAGTCATTGTATATAAATAAGCAACCGCAAGAAGTGCATATCGTTTTATAAATATGGATGCAGTTACTTTATCATTTGCAGCACCAATATGTTTGCCAAGCTGTCTAAGGTATTGTCTCATTGATTGTTCGTCAAGGAGGTTGTCTATTTGCACCGAAAGCGCTGATGAATTTCTATTAGTTGTTACACGAAACTGCTTAAGTTCACTTCTCTGGTAGTCGGAAAGTATATTACCCATTCCTAGAAAGCCTTTCCTGCTTTAAGATACAACGTCCCTTTCCATAAGGAATACATAATGGTGTCCCAAATAGAGGATCAACCGTAACCTCACATTCCATTTCAAACACATTTTTCACCAAACTGCAATTTATGACAACCTCTGGTTTTCCTTGAGCATAGATCTTTTGATCTTTAATCGCAACAACGTTATGCGCATAGCGACAAGCAAGGTTTAAATCATGCAGCACCATCACAATCGTTCTTTGCTCTTTTTCATTTAGCTCAAACAATAAATCGAGTATTTCAATTTGATGGGTCATGTCCAAATAGGTTGTCGGTTCATCAAGAAGGATTGTATCTGTATCTTGAGCAAGCGTCATTGCGATCCAAGCTCGTTGCCGCTGTCCGCCTGAGAGCGAATCCACGGCTCTATCTTTTAATTTCATAAGCCCAGTTGCTTCTAATGCATTATTCACCTTTTCTTCATCTTCAGATGTCCATTGTTTTAGCCATGTTTGATAGGGATATCTTCCCTGCTTGACAAGTTGAAGCACCGTTAATCCTTCTGGCGCAGAAGGTGATTGTGGAAGAATCGCCATTTTTCTCGCTACATCTTTCGTCGATAACTTGGCAATAGCTTCCCCATCCAATAACACTGCACCTGATTTAGGCTTAAGGAGACGAGCAATAGAGCGAAGTAAAGTTGATTTCCCACAGCCATTTCCACCGATAAAAACAGTGATTTCCCCTTTAGGAATTTCCAAATCAAGCTCATTTATGATTGTGGTGTCCCCATATGACAGTGTTAATTGTTTTGTTGAAATCGCTTGGTTTGTATTCATCGTCTGCCCTCTCCTTTTTGCAGTTTCATATTTTAATTAACAACTTTTCTATTTTTTCTAGTAGCTTCATTTTTTTATCATTCATCAAAAATATTTTTACCCATTTCTTGTTTTAAAAAGAAGGTAAATAAAGTATGGTGCACCTATGCTGGCTGTAAATACACCTGCAGGAATCTCAAGCGGAGAAAACAGTGTCCGACCGATCAAATCGGCGATCATCACAAGAATTCCACCGATTAATGCTGATGCTGGAAGCAGTGCCCCGAAAGAGGATCCTACCAGCCTTCTAGCCATATGGGGTGCCATTAAGCCAACAAAGCCAATTCCCCCAGCAAATGCTACTGAACCACCGATTAAAGCGGTGCTAACCATAAGAAGAAGAAATCTATATCGTTGAACATTGCTTCCTACTCCAGTGGCAATATCGTCACCAAGTTCCTGGATATTTATATTTCTAGCTAATATGAATGCCACAACACACAATACTAAAATCCACGGAACTAATATAGCTACATTACTCCAGTTTGATCCGTACACGGTACCTGTAATCCAAATATTCGCTTGACTCGCTTGATAGATTGGACCTAGAAGCATCATAAGTGTAGTCAATGCTTTCATTAAGCTGTAAATGCCAATTCCAATCAAAACTAAACGAATCGGTGAAACGCCATCCTTCCATGACAGGAAGTAAACAAGAAATGCAATGATAGTCGCTCCAGCAAAAGCCGCGACCGGAAGCCATTGGATACTCACAGTTAAAGCATTGCTTTCATCACTAAAAATAGCTAAGAAGCCAACAACTGCTACGGATGCCCCGCCTGTAATCCCTAAAATATCCGGAGAAGCGAGCGGATTCCGTATAATTCCTTGAAGAATTCCACCTGCTACCGCCAGACCGATTCCAACCATTAATGACACGATAATTCTTGGTAAACGGAAAGATTGGACAACAAGCTGTTCCATATCTGAGCCGCCTCCAAAGAAAACTTTCACTACATTTATTGGGCTAATCCTCATCTCACCAGTTCCTGTACTAAAGATGAATACACCAGCCATAACGAGTAATAATAAGATAACAACTGTTAACGCTTTTCGATCAACTAAAAAAGAAACTTTCTCTTTAAAAACACGAAAATTTTGATATTTCCTCATTATTTATTGAACCCCTTTCTTGCGATATATACAAAAAAAGGAGTTCCGATAACAGCTGTCATTACACCAACCGGCACTTCCTGCGGCATAATAATAAACCGAGAAGCAGTGTCAGCTATAAGAAGCAGCATTCCGCCAAAGAGAGCTGAAAATGGAATCACCCAGCGGTGGTCAATTCCTACAACTGCACGTGTGATATGGGGGATGACAATTCCTATAAAAGCAATTGGACCTGCTACCGCTACTGCTCCTCCAGATAAAAGGACGATAATCAGCCCGGACCATATCTTTAGCATGCCAGTCTTTAATCCCAGACCCTTTGCAACATCTTCACCCATTGATAGGATATTTAGCTTATTAGAAATGAGCAGGGCTAAGCCCCATCCTATTATTAAGTATGGAAGAACAGAAAGAAGAGTTTCCAGCTTACGACCAGATACAGAACCGGCTAACCAGAAGAGAACCTGTTCAAGTGCCGTTTCATTAATGACAAGAAATCCCTGAGTCATCGATGCAAACATAGCACTCATAGCCGCTCCTGCTAATGTTAGCTTCATCGGGGTTAACCCATCCCTGCCAATAGATCCAATAATATAAACAAGAATAAAAGAAACAGCTGCCCCAAGAAAAGAAATCCATGTAAAAACCTGAAGATTGCTCAAAGAAAAGAGTGTAACAGTTATGACAACCGCAAAACCAGCACCAGCATTAATCCCAAAAATCTCAGGTGCTGCCAGTGGATTTTTCGTTATTGTTTGTAATAAGACACCTGCAATTGCTAGGCTTGCTCCAACTGCAGCAGCAATAAGCGCTCGAGGCAGCCTGACTGATTGGATAATGAGATGTTCATTTGACCCATCAAAGGATGTAAATGCATCAATCGCCATCTTCCAGGTTGTATCTGTATAGCCATATACAATACTTACACACATTAATAGTAATAAGAGGATCACAGCAAACAATAAGCCGCTCCATTTTTGCAAATTTGATTTTAATAACATAGCGAAACCGTTCCTATCTAAAAATAAATGTATTCCCTTTCTCAAGTCTATTAGAAGGAAAACTACATGTCAATGAGTTTGAAAATCATTTTCAATTAAATGATTGACATATTTGCGAAGGGAAATTATGATAAATTAGTAATTGAAAATCATTATCATCGGTATAATGAATTAGGAGGTTCCAACATTGAAAAACATTAAATTTTTAGTAGCTATTATTTCGATTATGTCCCTGCTCCTATTAGCAGCATGTGGAAATAATAATGATGAAAAAGCAGAAAAGAATAACGATAAAAATACTGCTGGGGATTCAGGCTACACAGTTGAACATGCGATGGGTTCAACCACAATTAAAGATACACCCAAGAAAGTCGTTATTCTAACAAATGAAGGTACAGAGGCACTTCTAGCTCTTGACGTAAAACCGGTCGGAGCCGTTCAATCATGGACAGGTGACCCATGGTATCCGCATATTGCTGATGAGCTAACAGATGTTCAGGTTGTTGGTACAGAGAGTGAAGTGAATGTAGAGGCGATTGCAGGACTTCAACCAGATTTAATCATCGGAAACAAAATCCGTCAGGAAAAAATATATGAACAGCTAAGTAAAATTGCCCCAACTGTATTCGCAGAAACACTACGTGGAGACTGGCAAGAAAATTTCAAACTATATGCCAAAGCATTAAATAAGGAAGAAGAAGGGCAAAAGGTCATTGATAACTACAATCAGAGGATTGCAGATTTAAAAGAGAAACTAGGAGATAAAGTCAATCAAAAAATATCTATGGTCCGCTTTATAGCTGGGGACGTCCGAATCTACCATAAAGATACCTTCTCTGGCGTAATATTAGACCAAATCGGCTTTGCCCGTCCTGAAAGTCAAAATGTTGATGACTTCGCAGAAACAAATGCAACGAAAGAACGAATCCCAGCAATGGAGGGAGACGTACTTTTCTACTTTACTTACGAAACAGGTGACGGTGAAGCAAGCAATCTTGAAAAGGAATGGCTTGACGATCCATTATTCAAAAATTTAAACGTTGTTAAAGAAGGAAAAATCCAGAAAGTAGATGACATCATTTGGAATACTGCTGGCGGAGTAAAGGCTGCAAACTTAATGCTAGATGATATCGAGAAATACTTTCTAAAATAATGATAATCCTGCCCGCAGATACTGCGGGCTCTTTTTTATTTTCATTTATTCTCCTATCTTTTTTGGGTACGATTCATAACTTTTCCAATTACGGTAACAATAATTGTAATGCCAAAACTGACGGTGATCATGAATGAAAAGATGGTTAAATAAAAAACAAAATGAAACGAAACCAAATAAAGCAGACTGGGAAAAAACATTAGAAAAGTCGAATGACTTTACCAGATCTAATTATATAAATCAAAAGAGTAATGTTCACTTTTGCCTTACCTTCATAGCTACATTAGTAGATGAGCAAATCATCCAACAAGGCGTCCTCCCCTATTTATTAGAAGGAGAGCTGAAAACGCTTGAGGATATTAAAAAGACTGTACCATCCGCTGATGTAGAAATATCTAATGATCAAACGGTAATTGATAAAAAAATACTCAATGGGTATATTATGCTGACAATTGATTCTGAACCAGAGCATTTTGCATTTATTGCAACCCAAAAAGAGATTGTCCGCAGCTTAAGTCCTCCTGAAATCGAGTTCTCTGTCATTGGACCAAAAGAGGCATTCGTTGAATCCCTAGGACAAAATTTAAACTTAATTAGGAAGCGATTGCCTGTAAAAGAGCTAATTATCGAGGAATACACCCTAGGCAGCTTATCACAAACAAAGGTTGCTGTCTTATATATGGAAGGGATTACAAACGAAGATAATATAAATACAGTAAAACAGCGAATAAGTGAGGTTGAATTTGATGCAATTACGGATAGTTCCTATATCGTTCAGTTAATTAGCGATAATTCCAACTCTCCTTTTCCGCAATTATTAGATACAGAACGTCCCGACAGGATTGCAGGCATTTTAGCTGAGGGGAAAATTGCGATTGTTGTTGACGGTTCACCGCATGTTCTGATTGCACCAACCACTTTAATTGAATTCTTCAGTTCATTTGAGGATTACTTTTTAAATTGGATATTAGCTTCCTTTTTCAGATTAATAAGGGGATGTGCAGTATTATTCTCCTTACTCGTTACGCCCATTTATGTCGCAGTTCTTTCTTATCATTATGAATTAATTCCAAAAGATTTATTAGGAACCCTCGTTACTTCAAGGAGACAAATTCCATTGCCTCCAATACTTGAAGCTTTATTTCTTGAATTGACGATTGAACTCTTAAGAGAAGCGGGAGCAAGGCTCCCGACAAAAGTCGGACAGACTATCGGTATCGTTGGAGGAATTGTAATCGGGACAGCATCTGTTGAGGCAGGGTTAACAAGTAATGTTCTTCTTATTATTGTCGCCCTAGCCGCGCTCGCTTCCTTTACAACACCCGTATATAAAATGGGCAACACGATCCGTCTATTGCGCTTCCCCTTTCTCATTTTCGCAGAGCTTTGGGGTTTACTTGGCATTGTATTCGCCTTCTGTATTATGCTAACCCATTTAATTCGCCTGACTTCCTTAGGACGGCCCTTTTTAGAGCCATTTTACCCGCCTAGGGCAACAGACTTAAAGGATGCTTTTATCAGACTTCCATTTAATAAACAAACACTGCGTCCACTTTTTTTAAGAACAAAAAATCGCACCCGTTACAATAAAAAGAAAGCGACGGAAAAGAAGGATATTGATGAATAGGCTTGGAGGTGACACATAATGCCTAATCTGCCAATTGAGGATAGATTTAAGATATCTCCATTTCTTGTGTTCTATATGATCACTTCGATGCAAATTGGAATTGGCGTTCTCGGATATCAGCGGCTGATTGCTCAATATGCTAATGAAGATGCATGGATATCGGTTCTAATCGCTGGGTCATTAATCCATATTATTGTCTGGATGATGTACAAAATTATGGAAACGGTTGATGGTGACCTCGTCACTGCACATATATACGTAGCAGGAAATTTTATTGGGAAGCTTTTAAGCACGTTTTTTGTTTTTTATTTTTTCACCTATTCTTTAACCATCCTGCGCTCCTATCTTGAGGTCATCCAAGTTTGGATGTTTCCAACGATGAGCATTTTCTGGTTTACGCTAGCTTATTTGCTTCTCTGTATCTACATCATTTATGGAGGATTCCGAACAGTGGTAGGCATTGCCTTTTTCGGCATTGTGTTACCTGCCTATTTATTTCTTATATTTGGATTCAATTTAAAGTTTGCCAATTTTGAACATCTATTGCCCATATTGGATAACTCCTTTAAAGATATCTTATTGGGGTCCTATCATATGTCGCTCACCTTCATTGGGTTCGAAATTGTTTTATTCTTTTATCCATTCATTAAGAACCCGCAAAAGTCAAAAAAATGGGCACATCTAGCTATATTGACAACAACTCTTCTATACACGGGATTAATGATGTTGACACTCTCTTTTTTTTCAGAAGAACAGCTGAGAAAATCCATATGGGCAACATTGACAATGTGGAAAATTGTACAAATGCCATTTGTTGAACGCTTTGAATATATTGGCATCGCTACATGGAGTTTAGTCATTCTTCCGAACTTTTGTATTTCTTTATGGGTTGCCTCAAGACTGCTAAAAAGAATATTTAATTTACAGCAGAAAAAAGGAGTTTTTTTAATCTCCATTACCAATTTAATTGTGATTAATTTTATTGATACACGCGAACAAGTAGGACTTATCAATGATTACACAGGAAAAGCAGGATTCATCTTTACCTTTCTCTACATCCCCCTCTTGCTTGTTATGGTCTTAATTGTTAAGAAGGTGAAAAAAAAATGAAAAAACTATTCTTTATCCCTATCTTTTTGATGTTATTTACTACTGGTTGTGTCCCAAAATCGATTATAGATGATATTAATATTGAAGCTGCTTCTGCATTCGATGAACTCGAAGATGATACATTTATTGGCACCGTCCTTATTCAAGAATACCTTCCTGATCAATCAACAGAGAATAAGACGTTTACAGCAACAGCAAATTTAAGAAGAGATCTTCTTTTAAACATCCAAAGACAATCTTCCGAACCCCTTCACCTTGGCGGATTAATGGTGACCATTTTTGGTGATAAGCTTGCTGATAGAGGTATTATAGATTTCGTTGATAACTATCAGAGAGATCCCAGCATTGGTGCAAGAAATTTCCTAGCAACATCGTCAGGGAGTGCTTTGCAAATTTTAAAAGGGGAATACGGTCCACGCGGAAACTCAGACTATCTGAATAACCTGATTGAACATAATATGAGGTATAGGGATCTTCCAGAAACAAACCTACACATCTTTATACGAGATTATTATACAAAAGGAAAGGATCCATACCTTCCAGAATTACGCCAAATAAATAACAAAGAAGTAGAAATTAGTGGATTAAGTCTATTTAAAAAGGATCGGGAAGTCCATGTCCTGCCAACAGAGAAAATGTTTTTCTTTAAACTGCTTGCAGATAGGCATAGCAATGGCAGTTTTAAAGTGGATTTAGGAATAGACAAAGAAGCAGAAATTAAAAGTATCGCTTCCAAACGTAAAATAAAACTATCAAAAAAATACCCTTCTCAAGTAGTGATTCATATCAAAATAAAAGGGGTAATCCCAGAATATACCGGTGATAAAATCACACCACAAATCGTGAAAGAAGTAGAGAAGGCACTCGAAAAAGAGGTAAATAAAGAATGCTTAAGTTTAGTAAAACAATTTCAAGAACAGGGTATTGACCCCATTGGTTTCGGCTTTTATCATAGAAAACAAATTAGAGGCTATGACTTTAAAAAGTGGGAAGAGGATTATAAGAGACTAACCTTTAAGATCAAAACAGATGTGAATATTGTAGAAACTGGCGTAGTTGAATAAGAGCGGAGCCTGCTTTAGGCGCCGCTCTTTAATCATTGTTTGAGAACATATATTTTTTATGATGATAACTGATTGAAAAGATTAAACTCATTGCTAGCATATTCCCCATCAAAGAGCTGCCGCCGTAGCTGATAAATGGCAGCGGAATACCTGTAATCGGCAGCAAGCCGATGGTCATTCCAATATTTTGAAAAACGTGAAAGGTAATCATGCTAATAACACCTATACAAATGTAAGTATAGAAATTATTTTTTGTTTCCATCCCCACCCTCGTAATATGATAAATGAGTAAGAAGAACAAACTAACTAAAATGCTTGCCCCAATAAAACCAAATTCTTCGCCAACAATGCTGAAAATGAAGTCAGTATGACTCTCCGGTAAATAAACTTCCCTCGTTCCATAGCCTTTTCCAGTTGTTTCTCCTGAACCAATGGCAAGAAGAGATCTCGTTAATTGAAACCCTGTCGAACTCTGATAATTATAAGGATCGATCCATGAGTAGATCCTGGCGAATTGATATTCCTTTACGCCTAGATATTTCTCTAAAATATCAGGCTGCCAGAGTACAAAATAGAAAATAACAGAGATCAGGGTAATACCTGTGCAGAAAATAGGTGCAAGCAGTTTCCACGTAATGCCGGAAATAAAAATCATTCCGAGCATGATGGCAATGAACACGAGACCCGTTCCAAGATCCGGCTGCTGCATTACTAGTAAAAGCGGCAGCATCGTGAATAGCCCGATTTTCACGAGCAGCCAAAGATCCGTTTGTATTGTTTTAATCCGATTCTTTTGATGATGATCATCAATGACCTTCGCAAGCGCCAGAATGATAAAAACTTTAACAAGCTCGGATGGCTGGAGCGACCCCATGCCAGGCACCCTGAACCATGCCTTTGCCCCATTGATGACAGGGGCGATACCGCTTGGAGCTACAATTAAAAAACCGAGCAGGAATAATCCAAAGCCATACGCATACCAAGATATTTTTTTTAGCTGATCTGAATCCAATGTGATGACTGCTGCGATAATGCCTGTGCCTACCATATACCAAACTATTTGCTTTAAGAGAAAATTCTCTTTATATTGTCCTGTCGTCTGGGCACTATAAATCGAAATGCAGCTAACCAAAAATAATAAAAATAAGATTAATATTAACCCAAAATCAAGCCGAGGGGGTGATGCTGTTTTATTTGAAGTCATATCGTTCTCCCGTTAATAAAAGATCATAAAAAGACGGGTCCAGCTATGGACTCTCTCCTTTGTCCAAAGTTCAATTATATTTTTTACAGGAGCAAATCTCAACTATGAAAATGTGAATGGTGATAATTTCTAATCAACATTTTTATTTTCTGAAATATTTCTCCTGAACGTCATTTCTCATCCATTCTATATTATTTGGAACTTGCGGGATAAAATACCCAATGAATAACGGGGTTGTAATAAATCTCGGAACAATTTTTGCATAAATTTGCCCATTCCATTCGTAAAAAAATAAATTATAGCTGCTGCAGCTAAAAGGAAAGGCATGCAAAATATAATGGGCGGCTGTTTGAATATAAATAGCAAATGCTTGAATATCTTGAATATCCCCTAGCTTCACATTAAACTCATAGAAGCCCACTCTTGGAGCGGTAGAAATCGAAAATATCGTCCCATTCTTCTCAGCGATTGTTATTCCCTCAAAATCACTCGCTTGAACCTTTTCTTGATAATTTAGATGGTTTAATCCAATAATTTGCATATGAGGATGTGCGATCGTTCCTCCGGATAATGGACCATGATTTTTGAAGAATATGACCGATTGAAATTCACCAGATTGTGTCATTCCTAGCCAATGGGTTAAACCAAAACGAATCAGCTTTAGTAAATGTTCCTCTGGATACATAGATAGTTCCCCATCACATTGATCCGTTTCTATCAAAACGGTTTGATACGTATCTTCTAAAACAGGAAATTTATTTTTTAATAAAATAATTGGACCGTCAACTGCTATTAAATCTGTCAGCTGATCTCTTGCACAAAAAGGGCAGCTTTGCTCTTTATTGCGAATACTATTCGGCTTCTGTCTGCCAATGCCAGTATTAAAGTGTAAATGTGTATTCGTCATTTTCCCCCACCTGCTTTTCTATCTGTCTAACTTTATTTTAAAACTATGTGGAAGAATTGGCGAGAAGAAAGCTTTTATAGCTTGATTGAAAAATGTTTGTCAGGCACATAGATGCAGAAAAAAACGCACCATAAGATGCGCTTTTTCTCTATTTATTCAACTGTTACTTCAACCTCTGTATGTTCATGAAGTCCAGCATCATTTTGAACATGAATTGTTATTGTATATGTTCCGCCAGAAGGGAATTGGTAATCAGATTTATATTCTCCATCAGTCGCTTCCTCCATATCTACCCAAGCTGGATTCGAACCTTGCTGTGTAATTTCTAATCGAACCCTTGCATCTGTAAGAGGGCTATCATCTTTTTCCAAAAGAACAGCCAACGGAGTTTGACCTTTTGCTTTGATTACTTCCGGCTTTTCTAACTGAATTTCAACTTCTCCATGATGGTGATGCCCCTCTTCAGCTGCATCTTCGCTATGCTCATGTAGACCTTCCTCAACTTTGCCAATCTGGATTGTCTCCGTTGGCATTGTATGCATGTCTCTTGCAGTTACATGGGATTGAACGTGATAGAGTCCATCTTCTAAAAATGTATAGGTAATCGTATACTTGCCATTCTCAGAATGCTTGGCTTCTACCTTTTCACTTGCATCCTTTTTGCCTTCCTTCCAAATTTCAAATTTCACTTCACTCGCATCTTCAACTGGTTTCTTTCCCTGTGAAACCGTTACAGCAATAGCAACTTCTGCATTCGGCTCTCCTTTTTCGGGCAATTCGATTACCGCATCGATTGGTGCCGGAGCTTCTTCTTTCTTTCCGCTTGTATGATCTTCACTTGTTTGCCCACACCCTGCTAAAAATATAAAGGCCATAAAAATGGCAAAGATTGTTTTTTTCAAGTTAATTCCTTCTTTCTTTTTAAATGACTATCTTTACTAACGTAACTATACATGGGAGTTGTGTTAAAAGAATGAAATAGACGCTATTAGTCCTCTAAACATTTTGAACAAATTGTGACAACATCATACAAAAGTCAACAAAACTTGATAAAACATAACATAAATCACAGTGGATTATCCATAAATTCTGTATTTTATTAAAGGAGCAAGGGAGGGTGATTATGATACACGAAAAGACTTATACGCCAGATGAAATTGCAAAAATGTTTAAGATTTCCAAAAATACGGTTTATGAGCTGATTAAACGCGGAGAGCTCCATGCTTTTAAAGTGGGAAATAAAATGAGGGTTGTGGAAAGTGAGATTAATAGATTTAAGGATGCTGGCAGACCATCTCCTGCTCTTGAATCAGCAAACACTCCCTTTCAAGAGCAGTTATTACATATTGCAGGCAGCCACGATTTTTTAATTGAACAGCTCATCAAGTATATAACGGGCCAATCACCTGCACTCACCATTCAGCCAACCTATATCGGAAGTCTCGAAGGCTTAATGATGCTTTACAAAGGAAACTGTGACATCGCGGCAATGCATTTGTTAGATCCTACATCAAAAGAATATAATCTCCCTTTTATCCGGCAGCTCTTCATTCATGAAAGAATTACCGTATTGCGGCTTGCGGGAAGAGAGCAAGGCTTAATTACTGCAAAGGGAAATCCGAAAGGCATTCTTAGCATTAAAGACCTTACGAGGAAAAATATTCGTTTTGTGAATCGTCAAAAGGGTGCAGGAACCCGCTTTCTATTTGACTCACTGTTAGCAGATGAAAATATTAATCCTTTTGATATTGTCGGCTATGAACTTGAGGAATGGAATCATTTAGCGACTGCTTCCTATATTAGCGGTGGAATAGCAGACGCAACTTTTGGCATTCGTTCTGCTGCAAATAAGCTGGATTTACACTTTATTCCGATCGCAAAGGAAAAATTTGATCTCGTGCTCAGATGGACGAATAAGAACGAGAATGCAATGGAGCACTTAATCGATATTCTGCAGCTGACCGATTTTAAAGAAAGCATCAGCAGCAATGAAGGCTATGACGGTTCAGAGCTAGGACAAATCATGTATGAAACAAAAGTTTGGAGGAAAACGAAATGAAGTTAAAACAAATTTTCTCACTCAGTTTGATCGCAATGCTCATTTTCATGATGACAGCATGCTCAAATTCGACAGATGAGACAAGCAGCAAACAAGAAGAACAGCCAAAAGCAGCTGAAGAGGTTAAGGATTTAATATTAGCAACAACGACAAGCACCCAGGATAGCGGCTTGCTTGATGTATTAATTCCAATGTTTGAAGAAGAAAGTAATACAAATGTACAGCCGATTGCAGTTGGTACGGGGCAAGCGTTAGAAATGGGAAAAAAGGGAGAGGCTGATGTGCTTCTTGTTCACGCACCCGATTCAGAACAAGAGCTTGTTGACAGTGGAGATGCCATCAATCGGAAACGTGTCATGTACAATGATTTCATTCTCGTTGGTCCGGCTAATGATCCAGCAGGTATAAAAGGAATGGAAGTAGGAGAAGCATTCCAAAAGCTATTTAATGATGGAGCTGTCTTCATTTCTAGAGGAGATGATTCCGGCACACATAAAAAAGAGTTAGATATTTGGAAGTCACTTGAACTTACACCTGGGGATAATACTAGCTATGCAGAAACGGGACAAGGAATGGGTAATACCCTTCAAGTAGCTGCTGAAAAACAAGGATATGTCATTACTGATCGAGCAACATACTTAGCACAAAAGGAAAGCTTAGATTTAGAAATCCTTGTTGAAGGCGATGAAGACTTGTTAAATATTTACCATGTGATGCAGATAAACCCTGAGAAGCATGACAAAGTATTTAGTGAAGGCGCAGAAAAGTTTGTTGATTTCATGATCAATGAAGAAACACAAAAAGTCATCGAAGAATTCGGCCAAGAAGAATATGGCGAACCCCTATTCTTCCCATACACAGAATAGGGTGCAAGAAACCAACCGTGTACAAATTTACTAGTTTTGTCCACTTGGTGTAGACACATGTTAGAAAGCTGGAATGATTATGGATCTTTTAATAGAGGGTTTGAAAAAAGCAATAGAAATGCTGATTTCAGGTGATCCTGAAATCTTTGAGATTACTTGGCTAACCTTAAGGGTATCCTTAACAGCCGTCTTAATCAGTACATTCATTGGAATACCTGCTGGTGTCATATTAGGTCTGACATCTTTCCCAGGCAGAAGGTTTGTCCTCATCTTGATTAATATCGGAATGGGGCTCCCTCCAGTTGTAGCTGGACTTTGGATTACGATGTTATTATGGCGTTCAGGCCCTTTAGGGTCATTCTCTCTATTATATAGTCCATTTGCCATTATCATGGCGCAAATTCTCGTTTCACTTCCCATCATCATTGGACTTACTTGCAGTGCCTTTCAGCAAATGGATGAAAAAATGCTATTACAAATTAAAGCTCTTGGTGCCACACGGCTTCAAACCGTACGATTGTTAGTAAGAGAAGTCAAAATTGCCATTCTTGCTGCAGTTATTGCGGGATTCGGCCGCGTGATTGCTGAAGTGGGGGCCGCCATGATGGTCGGAGGGAATATTCGAGGCGAAACGCGGATATTAACCACCTCCATCGTCATGGAAGTATCGAAAGGAAACTTCGATGTCGCATTAGCTCTCTCTTTCCTATTAATGAGCTTAGCCTTTATAATCACCTTCCTTTTAACAAATTTACAGCAAAGGAACAGAGTGCGATGAATCCAATGATCCGTCTAGAAAATATTCAATATACGAATAAGGATCGAACGATTCTCTCTGTTCCATCACTTTCTATTACACAAGGAGAAATCCTTGGAATGATGGGGCCAAATGGAGCAGGGAAGAGCACACTTATTAAAATCTTATCCTGCCTGCAAGCCCCGACTGGTGGAAAGCTTTATTACAAAAATGCAGAATTGCCCATTAGCAGAATCCCATTAGAACAAAGAAGGAAATGGGCAGTTGTTCTGCAGCAAACCTTAATTTTTGATACAACTGTATTCCAAAACGTTGCCGCCGGATTAAAAATCCGAAAGGTGCCTAGGTCACAGATTAAACAAAAGGTTGATTTCTGGCTTGAACAATTCGGCATTTCCCACCTTGCCAAGAAAAATGCTCATCAGCTGTCTGGTGGCGAGGCACAAAGAGTCAATTTAGCAAGGGCTTTAATTCTTGACCCTGAAGTACTCTATTTAGATGAACCATTCACAGCTCTTGATTACCCGACTAAAGTGAAGCTGTTGAAAGATTTTAAAGCGATCATCAAACAAACGAAAACAACAACAATTTTTGTCAGCCATGATGTTACAGAGATCCAATTTATGTGTGACCGATTGGCTATTCTAATGGACGGTCACATTGTACAAATCGGCTCAACCGCTAATGTATTGAATAATCCCAATCAATATGCCTCTCCATTCATTCATGATATGAGTCTGCATATTGAATAAAGAAACAGCATAGATTCAAATATGCTGTTTCTTTATTTGATTGGAGGCAAGGATTAGAAATGGGCATTCCTCTTAAAGCTCCGCTTACCGGCTTTCTCTTAACGATTCTTTCAACACTTATCGTGTATATCCTACTCGGATTATCCAGTATAACAGTTATCTGCTTCATTATCGGCATCCTTTTAACCGTTATACATTTTATTAAAGATGAATATGACTACTACAATCTAGCAGAATCGGATATTTCTTCGAAAGGTTAGATTGTATAGAAAAAAATCCTCGCTGCGTCTACAGCGAGGATTTCTCTTATTGAATTAATCTCAAAAACTGTTTGGTTCTTTCTTCTTTTGGAGAAGTAAACATATCCTCCGGCTTTCCTCGTTCCACTATAAATCCGCCATCCATGAAAATGACTTCATCTGCTGCTTCTCTCGCAAACCGCATTTCATGTGTAACAACAATCATCGTCATTCCTTCATTTGCAAGGTCCTTCATTACTTTCAGCACTTCGCCGACGAGTTCTGGGTCTAACGCAGATGTTGGCTCATCGAAGAGCATGACTTTAGGCTCCATCGCTAGCGCCCTGGCAATGCCTACACGCTGCTGCTGCCCACCCGATAATTGGAATGGATAATAATCAAGCTTATCTCCTAAACCAACTTTAGATAAAAGCTGTTCTGCTTTTTTTCTAACAGCTTCCTTGGATTCTTTCTTAACTGTAATTGGTCCTTCCATCACATTTTCAAGAGCAGTCATGTGAGGAAATAGATTATAGCTTTGAAATACCATTCCTGTCAGGCGGCGAAATGGAGGAATGGCTTTTTTAGATACCGAACTGGAAAAATCCAAAGTTTGATCTTCGATTTCTATTGATCCGGAGGTTGGCGTTTCTAATATATTTAGGCATCTAAGAAGCGTCGTTTTACCTGATCCTGAGGGACCAATCACAACAACAACCTTTCCCTTTTCTACTTCTAAATCTATTCCTTTTAATACTTCAAGCTGATCAAATCGTTTGTGTAACCCTTTAATACTAATCATTTGAATACTCCTTTATCGCAAAAAAGGTCAAACATCTGTTATGATACGGTATCGCCTGCGATTTTCTGTCGTATTTTAATTTATTGAGCTAATTTTTTGTTTATCTAGCAATTGCTCAGGTTTATCGAGCACTGTTTCCGAAATATCGAGCAACTTCTTCGATTTATCTAGCAATTTCCCCGATTTATCTAGCATTGCTGATATTTACGAAACAAACCGGTCCATTCTCTTTTCCAATCTGCCTTGAACAATAGATAGAATAAAGCAAATGACCCAGTAGATGAGGGCAACTTCTAAATAGAGAAGCAGGAACTCATAATTGGTTGCGGCAATTTCTTGTGCTCTTCTAAACATTTCTGTTACTAAAATCATAGCTGCTAAAGACGTATCCTTCACTAGACTAATAAAGGTATTCGACAGCGGCGGCAATGAAACCCGCGAAGCTTGCGGAAGAATGATGCGCTTCAGTGTTTGAGGATAGGACATCCCGATTGAATATCCTGCTTCCCATTGTCCTTTAGGTATAGATAAAATAGCTGCACGAATTATTTCAGACGCATACGCTCCTACATTTAATGAAAAGCCGATCACTGCAGAAGGAAATGGATCGATCACAACACCGATCGTAGGCAGCCCATAAAAAATAATAAATAATTGCACAAGTAACGGGGTTCCTCTAATCGCTGATACATAAATCCTCGCAATGATTTGCAGCGGCTTAACTGAAGATATACGTGCAAGAGCCGTTAAAACAGCCAAAATAAGTCCACAAACAAACGTAATGAGCGTTAAGGGAATCGTATATAAAATGGCTCCCTTCAGCAAAGGCTGAAGGGAACTTTGAGCAATATCTATGAGCCGTGAAACGCGCTCTGGATCAGCAATTATACTATTTAAGAACATCTTCACCAAACCATTTCTCTGAGATTTCTAAATACGTTCCATCCTCTATCATTTCTTTCAATGCTTTATTCACTTCATTAATAAGCGTCTCACTTCCTTTTCTAAACATTAAGCCGCTTTGGGAAGCATCATCTAAAGTTGCTGCAATTTCGACCGGTGCATCTGGCTTATGCTTTTTAAAATCCAGAAAAGAAAGATTATCATTAATAGTTACATCTGCTCGTTTGGAGTTAATTAATTCAATCGCTTGGTTAAAGCCTTCAACACCAACTATTTCTGCCCCATGAGATTTTGCGATATCCGCGTAATTGCTTGTCATCGATTGTGCTGCCTTTAATCCTTCAATATTTTCAAAACTCGTAACAGCTTCATTATCCACATGCTTAATCAATACACCTGCAGAGGTAATATACGGATCAGAAAAGTCATATTTCTCCTGACGGTCTGGACGAATTCCCACCTGGTTCGCAACCAGATCAAAACGCTTTGAATCTAAGCCGGCAAACATTGCATCCCATTGTGTTTCCATAAATACCGGCTCAACTCCTAGGCGCTTCGCAACCTCTTTTACAATTTCCACATCGAACCCGGTTAATTCCCCTTTATCATCATGAAACGTAAATGGAGGGTATGTGCCTTCTGTTCCAACTACCAGTTTTCCTTCATCCTTTACTTTTGCCATCAGATCTTCAGTTTGTGTCTCTTGTTTTTCTGCATTGTTGCCTTCAGATTCCGGATTTGCTTTATTTGTACCGCAAGCGGAAATCACTAATACAAAACTAAATAATAGTGCTAATAATGAAAACTTTCTCACTTTTAACCCCTCAATTCCTATAAGTTTTATTGGTATTAATAATATTAGTGTATGTGCACGGTTCTGTCAAAAGAAATATTCTTTCCTTCTTATCTTTTCCAATCCTGTTCTTATTACTACTTGATCCATACATAAAATACATCGAGCAGAAGAAGAATAACTATGAAAAATGAAAGGGGGAGTAATGATGACGAAAAAGGATAATAAAGGGAGCCACAATCAAAGTTCGCCTAGGGGCAATCAATCAGAAGTGAGTGGAGATAATAGTAAGGGGAACAAAAGGAATAAGGATCAGCATGCAAAAACGAATGATGAATAAAGGCCCGGCTTTCGCTGCGAAAGCCGGGTCTTGTTCATTTCACCTTTATTTTCACATCTCCTTCGATCCAAGCAGGAAAAGCTGACAGTTTAAGCTCTAGTGGATTTTTATACGAACCGGGTGGAAATTCTACCCCAATCTCTCTCTTTCCATTATTATCTCCTGTCCAATAAAAAGAGCTGCTATCGATTTCTTTTCCATCCGCTTCTCTCATCGAAACAAAGAGAGAATGATTAAATTCCTTTTCCGTATTCAATATAAAAGAAATTCTCCCATTTTCGACCTTCAAATTTGTCAGCATATTCCCCTTTGGCTGATTAATGATTTTCTCATTGTCTATATCTACCTTTACATAAGCATCCTCTTGATCAACAGCCTGCAGTTTATTCATCACAAGGTATAACTCTTTAGGCTCTTTAAAATAATTGCTTTGTAAATAAAGAATATGTTCATTATCATTTAGTTGACTGGCAGTAAACCCATTTGCAATTTTCGTCCATGCTTCTCCATTTTCATCCACCAAGCGAATATCCTCAAATGTAAAAATTCTCTTGCTATTTTCCGGATCCATCACAACATGCACTGCCACCCGCAAAGGATAAATCTTAATATTTTTGATGGTTATTTTCTGTCCTTCAATTAAAATCGTTTTGTTCATTTCAATTGACTTTGTTGCTTTTAACGGCTTTTCCAATGTAAACTGAAACTGGAAGTCTTCTTCATAATCATTTGTTTCAACGGTAAAAGTAAGAGTAAACTCCTTTGTTTTCAAGGGCTCCTCAAAAAAGAAATCCATTGTTGCCATTTCCGTTGTTCTCAGTTCACCATGTGGCTTATGGGCACCATAGCTATAACTGCCTAACTGCAGTTCAGTCCCATCAGCTGATTCAAGCTTTAAATCGTTCACGTAGAATTTTTCTTGTTTCTTTTTTGCTTCGATTGTCTGGAAAATCACCATTCCTTTTTCATCGGCTATTACCGAATCAAACGTCACCTTCAAACCATTTTTTTCTTGCGCCGTATTGATTTCTTGTACATATTCATTCTCAACCGCCAGCATTAATCCTTTATTATCACTAATTAGCTCAACTAATTTTTCCATGCCAGGAATACTTGAAACATAACTTGCAAAAACAGGAGAAACTCGAATACTTGTGAGAAAGCCGATTATAAAAACAGCAGCTATTAATCCGGATAAAAGCCACTTTTTCTGACGGGGTTTATTTATAACCTCGGGCTTCTCTTTTGCTTTTTTAAAGCCTGAAAGAATTGCTTCATCAATTTTATCCTCTGGAAATGGCAGGTCTTCATACATTTTTTTCAATTCGGAAAGGTTCTTTTCTTCCTTTTCAAACATGAGAGACTCCCCCCTTTTCATCCAGATTTTTCCGCAAAGATTTTAAAGCCTTAAACAGCCATGTTTTTACCGTTCCTTCAGGGCAATCTAGTGTTAGTGCAATATCTTTTATTTTTAGATCATGAAAATATTTCAACGTAATAATTTCGCGGGAGCGTTCATCCAATCTTTGCATCGCTTCTTCGATCTCTAGAAGTGTATGATCTTCTGCCTCGCCTTCTGCAAGCAGCAGTTCTTCATTCAAAATGATTCTCCTCTGCTTTTTTAATGTATCATTGCAATAATTAATCATAATTCGAATGATCCATGTTTTGAAGTAGCCTGGCACTTTAAGGTCTTTCAACCCCTTATAAGCACGGAAGGTTACTTCCTGTATAGCTTCCAATGCATCCTCTTCCTTCCGCAAATAAGCTAACGCAGTTTTATACAAATCTATTTTCACCGTTTGGATGGCTGCAAGAAAGGACTGGTCATCCCCTCGAATGGCCTTCTGTACAACTTCTTCAAAGCTCACATCATGCCCTCCCCATGTTCGTTCTATGTATTAGACTTCGTACTCTGCAAAAAGTTTTTATAATTTTTTTTTTTCGATTACAATAAAATTGGAACCTGATCCCCTGTCCCGAATAAGCCTCTAGTCTTAGAGACAATTCGTGCTGTGGCTCAATGTTTTCATCATTTCTATGTCATACAATAAGTGTAACAAAAATGATTGCAAAGGAAAGTTGGGATATCATTGAAAAGAATATTTCTCATTTTTATTATTTTGATTGGCCTCTATGTATTACTCACTTCAAATATTAGAAGCTGGCTGCCATTCGCAAAAGACGAGACAACTTCAGCAACAGCAGATAATATTAAGATGGTTGAAATTAACCTATCCTCTGTAAAGGCTACAATCATCCCTGAAAAAAGAAATGATATTAAAGCAGATCTCGATGGCAAAGGTGCAGTAGATGTAAAGAGAAATGGGGACAAAATTAAGGTTGAGTATAGCCGCAAATGGTTCGATGGCTTCAAGATTTTTAACCACACACCAGAGCTATATATTTACATTCCTGAAGACTTTAACCGCAATATGGCAATCGATGTAGGATCTGGCTATTTGAATTTTGAGGGTCCTTCAACCGAACTTGAACAACTGAGAATAAATATGAGTTCTGGAAAGGTTGACCTAACAAACGTAAGCACAAAAGAATTTATCCATAAAGGTTCTTCTGGCATGATTGACATTGATACACTAATTACTGACTCCGGTAGGATTGATATGAGTTCCGGGAAAATAAAAATAGACAATTACCAAGGGGAGCTTGAAGCAGAAGTTACATCGGGGCAGCTAGACGTTCAATTGAATAAGCTTGTAAATGATATTCAATTAAGGGCAAGCTCAGGGCAAATTAAGCTTGATCTTCCTGACGATGCCAATTTCAAGCTTAACGGGGAAATGAGCAGCGGCTATATCGATTGTGACCTCCCACTTACTGATAAAGTCGTTGAGAAAAATAAGATTGAAGGTATGATAGGTTCTGGAAAACATTCTATCGATGTAAATATTACAAGCGGAATGGTTAAAATTTATTAAATATTAATATTAAGAAAAACCGGATGAAGATACCCATCCGGTTTTCTTTTATTCATTAGTACTTCTTTTAAACGGCCACCAGTTGGCTGCTCCGAAGTTTTTCACCATCACTGGAATAAACAGCGGGAGCATGATAAATGCATATAAGAATAAACCAACAATTACGATTGAAGCAATTTGCAGCAGTGATAGCATGCCAGATGGCATCATCGCAGCAAATGTTCCCCCTAAAATGACCGCAGCCGAAATAATGACTGTTCCCATTTTTTTCATAGCAATTAGCATGGCCTCTGCCACAGAAAGATCTTTGTACTCATTAAATCGATCCATTAAGAAGATGCTATAATCGACCCCAAGGGCAACAAGTATAACAAATCCAAAGAACGGAACCGCCCAGCTTATGCCTGTATAGCCAAAAATATTGACATAAATAGCTTCATTGATTGCCATGGATGTAAAATAAGTCAGAATTAAAGAACCAATAATATAGACAGGCATAATAATGGAACGGAATAGGAATACCAAAATAATCGAAATTCCGACGAGCATTAGAACAACTGTACGAGAATAGTCTTGATCAGACATTTTGCTTAAATCAGCGTTCGTGCTCGTAATTCCGCCTACTGCTACCACTGCGTTCTCTAACTTCGTATCCTTTGTTGCTCTTACAACAGCATCTTTTATTTCATCAACCTGATTAATTGCCTCATTAGAATACGGGTTCGCTTTAAAGATAACATCAACCGTCATCACTTTACGGTCTTTTGACATATACGTATCAAATACTTGGGCAAAGACTTCACTTTCCAATACTTCTGACGGCAAGTAAAAACCATCCATATTTTCGGATTTAGACAATCCAGCAAGGTAATCCTGTGCAGATTCTAATCCCTCAGAAACTTTATTCAATCCTTCTGCACTTTGGTCCAGCCCATCTGTTAGCTGGCCGATTTGGCCGCCAAGATCGCCAAAGCCTGCAAGAAGCTGTTTCTGCCCATCATTCACACTATTTAATCCATTTGTTACCTTTGGCATATTTTTAATAATCTGTCCTTGCCCATTGGCTAGCTGATTAAATCCAGCTTGCTGTGCCTCAATACCTTTAATTAATTGTTCCAGACCTGACGCCAAACCACCTTGGCCGCCCATTGCTTTTTCAAATCCGGTATTGGCTCCAGCCATTCCTTCAGTTACTTTAGCAAGCCCTGTATTTAATTCATTTATATTGGCAGACAACCCACTAAGCTGTTTAAGCAGACCTTGTTCTCCCGATATCGTTTGCTTCATCTTTTGATATTGGTCATCAGCTGATAAGTCTGTATACTTATTTTCCAAATAACCATACATCCCGTCATTTGCCTGTGCAATTCCCGCAGATAAAGCCGTCAATCCTTGACTCACTTTTTGATAATTTGCTGTAATCGTTTGTAAGTTCCCGTGTATGTTTTGATATCCTCCAAGGAGTTCTTTATAACCGGCAAGTAAATCCTCTGCACCTTTTTTAGACTGGGCTAAACCTGCTTTAATATCATCAGAACCTTTTGTCCCTTGACGAATTCCGTTTTCAATCTTCGCTAGATTTGTTTGAATTTCTTTTAATCCTAATTGAAGTTCACT
Organism: Cytobacillus solani; assembly: GCF_006704205.1. NCBI lineage: Bacteria > Bacillati > Bacillota > Bacilli > Caryophanales > Bacillaceae > Cytobacillus > Cytobacillus solani. The sequence continues at coordinate 2,671,343 of NZ_CP041305.1, read as the reverse complement.
CGTTCCTGAAATTAAGTCATTAATCCCATTTGTAGCCTTCTTTAATTCTGGCTCTGATTTAGATAATTCGGTGCCAGCCTCGTTTAAGCCCTCACTAATCTTATCGATTCCTTCTTTTCCCTCACCTAAGCCCTCTTCAAGTGTCTCAGCCTGCTTCGCAACAAAGAAGTCCTCGATCGGCTCACCTGTTGGCCTTGTAACTGAACGTACGGTGTCAACTAGATCAATCTTTTCCAGCTCTTTACTAATCTTTTCAGCTAATCCGATATATTCAGCGGAATCCATTTCCTCATCATTTTTAATAACGACCTGTGTTGGCATGGATTCACCTGGTCCAAAGCTATCAGCAATCGCATTGAATGCTTTAATTGAATTAACATCTCCGCTAATTTCTTCTAATGAGTTGTAAGATAGCTCTCCATCATAAGTGACTAGGAATGGGACACAAACTGCAGCTACAATGAGCAAAGCAATGAAAGGACGAGCCAATGAAAATCTTCCAACTGCACCCCAAATCTTGCTTTCCCCATGCTCTGCTTTGCTTTTCGACGGCCAGAAGAGCTTTGGTCCTAAGACTGCCATGAAAAATGGAACAACTGTAAATAAGGCTACAAGTAATAAAGCTACACCTACTGCCACTGCTGCAGCCGATTGATATAAAATAAACTGAGAAAATCCGATCGCTGCAAACCCGATCATTACTGCTACACCACTAAAGAATACGGTGCGCCCTGCATTGCGGTAGGTTGCAACAATTGCTTCAGCAACACTTTCCCGTTGTGATAATTCTTCTTTAAAGCGGCTAAGCAATAAAATACAGTAATCCGTACCGATCCCAAATAATACAGCTACTAAGAAAATTTGCGTGTAATTGGAGAGCGGAAAATCAAACCGATCGACTAAAAATGAAACAATCGACTGTGAAGCCAGATATGATAATCCAACCGTCACTAAAGGAATAATTGGAGCAATAACAGATCTAAACACGAGCAATAATACAGCTAAGATAAAGACAACAGTAATTCCCTCTGTTTTCTTTAATCCCTCTTCAGAACTTGCCATTAGATCTTCATTTATCTGCCATTCACTAGTATAATAGTGATCCACTTTTATATCTTTTATGGCTTTATATAAAGCATCATTTACTTCACTTGGTTCGCGGTCATTCCAGTTAAGGGTGATGGAGGTAAGAATCGACTTTCCATCCTCTGAAACTAGCTGTTCCTTTAAAGACTTTTCATTGAAATGGGTTAGGATTTCATTTATTCCTAAATCCTTGTCTTTTTCAAGAATGCGGATCGCTTTTTCCGCTTCCTTCATATCTTCTGCTGTTAGTTTTTTTTCATTATGAAAAACTAATGCAACTTGGGTTTCATCTCCTCCGCCCTCTTGCTTGGCTACATCTGCCATTATTTCCCCTGCAAGCGCGGAAGAGTATTCATCAGGAACAGTAATCTGTCCTTTTTCACGGACAAGCTCAGCCATGTTTGGCGCAACCATAAATAGACCACCAGCAATAACGATCCAGGCAACGATGACTATCCACTTATTTTTTATAATTTGATGCATCCCTATTCCTCCACCTTGTAGTCTTTACTCTCTATTAGTATTTGGTTTAATTTTTTGTATGTCTCAAGAAATTGCTTAATTTCCTTAGGATCAAACTTTTTAATAAAAGATTCTACAAGCTTATAAATCCGTTCCTCACAATTTACATACAGCTGATTTCCTTTTTCCGTTAATGTAAGATAAACCACTCTGCGATCCTTCTCATCACGTGTTCTCTGAATCAACCCCTTCTCCCACATTCGGTTGATAATGGCTGTTATGGCACTCTTTTTCACATCAAATTCTTCAGCTAATTCCGATGAGGTGCATGATTCAGTTTGACTGATATACCTCAATATATAATGCTGATCATTTGTAAGATCACTGCCGATTTGATCCCTAATGAGCGATTCTCCTTTTCGATGAACAGAAAAAGACAAATCGATATATTGATCAATAAGCTCTTGTATATTCTCTAACAACGTTATCCTTCACCTCGATTAAACTAATTCTACTGTTTAATTGTTCAACTCATTAACTATTAACGAATTTAACTTTACTAAAAGGATGCTTTTTTTGTCAATAAGAAAAAACGCTGAATCAGCCGACGTAATAAAAAAAATACCAATAAGGAAGATGGCTAAGATTGACAAAGACATTGACCAAGGAAATTCGCTAAAGACAGCAAATAAAACTTCTTCTGTAGCATATTTGGTTAAATCAACATTTCCTGCATGTTGTACCTCAATGGATGAAGTCCCAAATACAGCAAACCAGAAAAAACTAACAAGAGCAGGGAGCAATAACACGCCAATAATAAATTCACGAATGGTTCTTCCTCTGGATACTCGAGCAATAATGAAATGAATGAACTTTACCAAGCAGAAGTTTTAAAAAAAGGGCCTGCTCTCCTATTAGGATTGCAGTGCCCTTTAAGTTCCCATTGATCGATGGACGTCGTTTATTTTCAGCTTAGAAATATAAGCAATCTTTTCTGTGCAATTGAAATAGGCTAAATACGTTTCACCGGACGATACAATCTTTGTTATTTTTTTTAAGTTAACTAAAAAAGATCGATGGGTTTTGTAGAATTGATTTGGCAGCTTCCCTTCAAGCTCTTGGAGGGATTCAGATGTTTCGAAATAGCTGTTTTTCGTATGAAGAATCGTTTTTCGCCCTTCTTTTTCTGCATAAAGAATATCATCCACTGAAAGATATAGAAAGGTATTATTTGATTTAATTGCTAGCTTGTTTACCGTTTTCTTTAATTGATTTGGACCGCTATTCAACTGAATAAGTTTTTTAGCCTTTTCCAAAGCTATAAATAACCTTGTACGCTCTATTGGCTTTACAATATAGTCCGCTGCCGAAATATTAAATGCTTCCACGGCGAATTCATCATAACCCGTTGTGAAAATGACCTGTAAAGCTGGCAGCCTTTCTTTGCAAATCTTAACCGCTTCCATTCCATTTAAACCAGGCATATGAATATCCACAAGAACAATTTCTGGCTCTTCCTTCATTACGAATTGAATGAATTCTTCTCCATTTGATGCTTCCTGAACAACCTCGTATTCCGGGAGGAGCTGGATAAAATGCATCAATATCATTCTTGAAGGGTGATCATCATCTGCAATAATTACTTTAAATTTCTCCATGCTCATCCCCTATTAAGACCTGCATATATGCTTTATCGTTTTCAAATATAAATAATACTATTCCTTTATGACTTGTACACATCCAAATAGAATATCAGGCATGTCACGAATTGTCCAATCCACAACTCCCCCCAAAAAAATAGGTATTTATAACCACCATTTTGAAGTCTTTTGTAAATTAATACCGTAAGATGTCTTTAATTTGTTTTAACCTGTCTTGAAAATAGTCCAAACAGTCCCTTTCTCTACTCTTCATGCTTTTTAAGCGTTCGACAGAGCATGGGATAAAAGTTACATTAATTATATTATTTAACAACAAGATGGCATTGGAAATTGAGGGATAAAAAATGAGCATTGATATGTTAGCACGTATAGAGAATCAAAGCATTGAAAGTGTTTATCAGCCTATGTGGAATTTAAACCATTGGAAAGTATTTGGCTATGAAGCACTTCTAAGATTTCCAAATGGATTTTGCAACGGGAATATCGAAAAAGCATTCGAATTAGCCAGAGAAAACGGCTGTTTATATGAATTGGACACTAAGGCAATCCGACATGCCATAAGCTGCTTTCCTATCGATCGCTTAAAAGAGGAATTGTTGTTTATTAATATCTATCCCTCAACAATTCTACATAAAAACTTTGAAAACTTTATTCATCAATTGCAAAAAAACTTCCCTCATATTGAAGAAAAGGTTGTTTTCGAACTTAGTGAAACAGATAAGGAAGATTCTATATGGGATCTATCTGAATTTAAAGAGAAAATAGCAATTATTAAGGAGTATGGCTTTCGTATTGCCATAGATGACATTGGAAAAGGCGGGGCATCCTTACGTAAAATCATCGAGTTTTCTCCGCAATTTATTAAGCTTGATCGCTACTTTGCAAATAATCTCCATAAATCGAAAGAAAAGCAGCAAATGGTGGCCCTTCTGCTTCAATATTCAAAGCAAAAAATGGAGCTAATTTTAGAAGGGGTGGAGAAAAATAAAGATTTAGCACAGGCAATCGCCTTGAATATCCCTTTTGCTCAAGGCTATCTATTAGGAAAACCAGAAACTATCTAAATGAGGAGGCTACTACGTGCGTAAGATTTGGTCAGATGATGAGCTCCTTTTTCTGGAAGATAACATCGGAATGTATAAAGTATCTACAATTGCCCAAAAGCTAGAGCGTTCATATGAATCTATTCGTGTAAAGATGACAAGGCTAAAAATATCTAATACGAGACAGCATACGGGTCTTGTTACAGTAGGGGAATTAGCTGCAATATTAAAAGTAGATCGGGCTACTGTAAGAGGGTGGACAAAAAAACACGGATTGCCCTTTTCCCAGAAGATTACTAGGCAATCTAGAAAATTTTATTTTATTGACCCCTCCGACTTTTGGAATTGGGCTGCTCTTCATAAAGAGAAAGTACAATTTTCAAACATAGAACCACAAACCCTTCTGCCTGAACCTGACTGGGTGGCAGAGGAGCGTATGAAGGATAAATGCATAACAAAGAAAAGAACGTATCAAACATGGACAACAAAAGAAGACTACAGGCTTTTAGAATTGCGTTCTCAAGGGTATAAATACAAAGAAATCGGCATGTTAATGAACCGCAGTGCCATCAGTGTTGAGCGAAGATACAAAAAAATTATTAATACTCTTTAATAGCAAATCTTATTGATTTTGCCATACAGCAAACCAAATTGCTCAGTCAATAGCAAGATTTGCAATAAAAAAAATTTACGCTAGACAGACTAACCAAGCAGAGAGTGTAAATCCATAACTTAAAATGCTTGGGGTACTATGAAATACTAAAGTGCCCCAAGCGTTTTTGTGTGCTAGTTATTAGGTAATTTATCCTCTTACAAATATTTTGAAATTGTCTCAAGGAATGTAGAAACTTGAATAGGCTTTGTTATATACTCCTTAACTCCTTTATCCATCGCTTTGCTAATATCGTTTAGCATCGCATTTGAACTTAATGCAATAACTGGAATGTAATTTGTTTTAGGATCTGCTTTTAACTGGTCCAACACATCAAGTCCATTCATATCAGGGAGATGTATATCCAATAGGATTAAATCTAGCTCTTTTTCACAAGCAATTTCTAGTCCCTTTTTACCCGTTTCGGCTGCGAGTAAGGTAATTCCCTGTTCATTCAAGAGAATTTCTGATACAAGCTCCCGATTAGAGGAAATATCTTCAATATATAAAATTTGATAGTTTTCGTCTCTTGCTAGGGATCTGTATTGAAAATCAGAGCCTTTCTTTGATTCAATCACGCTTGTTTTTTCAATTGGGAGACTAAACCAAAAATCACTGCCTTCGCCAACTTGACTATAAACACCCATTTTTCCACCCATTAAATCAACAAGCTGCTTAACAAGCGCAAGACCGATTCCCGCTCCTTCAATCGTATGATGATGGTCTAAGCGGTAAAAAGGCTCGAAGATTCGCTGCTGCTCTTCCTTCGGAATGCCAATCCCATTATCGATTACGTGAATAATCAGAAGTCCCTCATTATAGTCACATGATATCGTAATTTCACCATTTTTATTATTATACTTAATTGCATTTTCCAATAAATTTAATAGGATCTGTCTAAAGCGAACTTCATCTATAAATACATATCTGTCATCACAATCTTTAATTTTCTTGATTTTAATGCCTTTTTTATTGGCTGCTGGAACTAATAGATTTAGACAATCATCAATCAGCATACTTAAATTTACTGTTTCATTTGTAATTTTAAACTTTCCTGCTTCGATTCTTGAGAGATCCAATATTTCATTAATTAAATCTAATAGATGTCTTCCACCCTTTAATATTTCCTGAACAAACTTTTGCTGCTGCTCACTTAGCTGTTCGTCTATTTCTAATAATTGAGAAAACCCTAATATTCCATTTAATGGTGTACGAAGCTCATGACTCATTTTTGAAAGAAATTCGGATTTTGCTAAATTAGCCTTGATTGCTTCCTCCTTTGCCTTAATCAAGCCTTGTTCCATTAATTTCCGTTCCGTGATATCTTCAAATGTCAATAAATGCCCCTTAATTTCTTCATCTATAATAAAAGGAAAATAACTTCTTTTAATCATTCGGTTATCATCCATTTCAATTTCATCAACAGTCGCTTCACCAGCAGATAATATGTCCAAAATATTATCCTCATTATTTTTCAAATTCGAATAGATATATTGATAACATGATGATTTGTTACTCCCAATAATATTCTTTATTGGCTCTTCAATCTTAAATATTTGGCAAAATGGCCGGTTCAGGGCCGCAATATTCCAATCATTATCAACTACTAAAACACCGATCGGCAAACTATCGATAAGAGTCTTTCGTAATGCCTGAGACTCTCTTAATTTAATTTGCTGTTTTTTTAGTGCAGAGATATCTGACATCGTCATCAGTACTCTTGGAATATCATTTCGGTTTGCTGAGTTAATTAGTTTTGTATTGATTGAATACCAGCTCGTTCGATGCTTCTTTTTGATCCCGATGATTTCTCCCGTTATCGTCTTTCCAGTTTCAAGTGTAATACGGATCGGAAGCTTTTCATTCGGTAAAGGAGAGCCATCCTCCTTTACGAGTGACAGCGTATGCTGATGGATTGTTTGCTTCTCAAAATCCTCTTTTTTTAAGTTAAATATTTGATAAACACTATCGTTTAAACCAATATGCTGATCATCTGCTCCATAGACGAGCACAGCCTCACTCATCATATTTAATATATTTCGGTACCATTTTTCATTGTCCTGCTGAATTTTCTCAGCCCTTTTCCGCTCCGTTATATCCATACCTGAACCAATCACTTCGATTACTTCACCATCTCGAAATACAGGACTTAGATAGATATAATAGTCAATCCCGTTTGTATTTGCCTCAAACTTAGTAATTTCCCCATCCCAAGCTTTCTTATATGCCTGTAGACTTTTTTCAGCTTCATTTAAAGAAAGAAAATGATGAAGTTCCTTTCCAATTACCTTATCTGGAGTTAGACCTACTCTGTAAAGTAATTCACCATCACATAGTGTATGAATAAAACGATTTTCAAGTTTAATAAACTTAAAAATTAACCCTTGCTGCTTTTGTATTGTCTCTATTAATTCCCTTTGAGCTTTCTTCATCTGTTCCTTGTATTTGATTAATTCCGAATTATCCCTTGCCACCACAAAGATCCCAATAAGTTTTTTATCAACAATAATCGGAACAAAGGTAATAACAATGGGAATCCATTTGTCTTTTCCATTTTTGATCAGCACTTCAAAATCACTTTGGTTCTTGTCCTGCAAATGATAAAAATGATGCTTAACCCTCTCTCTATCAGCATCATGAAAATAGGAAAATAGATTTCTAGCAATAATGTTCTCGCGGCTTTCCTCTAACATCTCAATTCCTTTTGGATTTACATTCGTAATGACTCCATTGACATTCACACTGAAAACTAAATCCGGATTGTGTTCAACAAGTGATTTATAGTGAGCATTTGATAGCTTATGAAGCCTTTCTGCTTTATTTTTATCAAAATAAGCTAAAGAAATAACGACAGCAATTATAAGCATGACAGCGATCGCAAGTCCATAGCCTAAAGCCTCGGTTGAGATTTGATAGGGTGCATAGTCAAAATGCGTCATATTCTCATCTTCATACGAAGTAGGATCTCCGTTTAGCGTGACAGCGTGCATCGCCGTGTAATGCGTACCAATAATCCCGCTTCCTAATATGATGGAACTGACTGAAAGCTTTAACACCCTCTGATTGTTCATTTTTTTACGAAAGAATAGAAAAAGGGCAGCCCCTGTTGTGACTAAAGCGATGAGCATGGACAAAATAATAAAGAAATAATGATAACTCATGACCACATTTGTATGCATGGATTCCATGCCAATATAGTGTATAACAATGATTCCAATTCCAAGAATTAATGTACAAATGAAAAGAGAAGAAAATTTCTTCTCTGAATGAGTAGCAATATAGAAACAAATGAAAGAAACAGCCATCCCCAAAAGTAAAGTAAATGCATTCAGCTTTAAATGATAAGTAACAGGAGCATGCATATCAAAGCTAAGCATGCCAATAAAGTGGGTTGTCCATATTCCTAAGCCCAATATATAAGAACCCGTCATTAACCAAAATAGCTGATTACTCCCCTTTGATTGGGGGATTCGGGAGAAAATATTAAATGAGGCATATGAAGAAATGATGGCAATGAATATCGATAAAAGGACAAGCTCATCATTATATAATCCTATGTATGTCACTTAACCACTCCTTTTATTTCACCGCCTTCATCATATAAGATTCCTTTCAGTTAGACAATTGGTGTTTTATTGCCAAATCTCCCTGTGACTTTAGACATAGGGAATTTGCTGTTATTTTAATAAGTGGTGTTGTTTTTGTTATATTGCTGTTTTGCAAAATGCTTTAGATCTCTAATCATTTCTTCTCGCTCTTGTTCATCCAATGAAAATTGAATACCATAAAAAAAACTATTGATTGCCTTTTGCTTCCATATGATTTTCCCGTGTATGCAGTGTTCTAATTGAGAGAATTTGAATCTGGCAGTAATCTTTACATCCTCTCGATTTGACATCGGGATATCAATTGAAGTGTTTAATTTCATCCCATTGGGACTTAAATCAATCAGCCTTGCCTCACCTTCTGAAGTTCCAACTTTAATTCCATTCATTTCATCAATCGAAAAAAAAGCAGCAATTGGTGTACCAAATGAAAAACGGAAGCCCTCATCTCTCTTGAATCTCATACATTTACCGCCCTTTATACTTTATCTTATACCACCTATTATTTTACAAAAAAATATGGTCACTTTTGTTCTATCTTTTTCATTAACTTTGCTTCTGTTCCTAGAATAAATGCCCGTACTTCCTCCGTAGTAAGCCCCAGCTGCTTCGCCTGAAGAATAAGAGCAATCCATTCTTTGTCTAGCTCTTTATGCTGCACGTTCTTCATCGAATTCATCCAACTCTCAACCCCTATGATCGTTTTCCTCAGCTATTCTTGTTAATGATTCCGTTCAAGAATATATCAACAATCTCTTCGGCAAGACTATTCGGTCCCTTTAAACCAGGCAATAATTTAGTAACAGTCAAGCGTTCAATGATTCCAACAAGACTTTCTGCAAAAATACACATATCAATAGCCTGACTAAAGTAGCCATTCTCTACTTCCGATGTAAGATTTTCTTCAATTTGTATAGCAAGCTCCTTTTTTATCTCTTCGGCAATGGCAGATTCATAGAACCCAATTTTCGTTAAATCAGGATTTTCCTTGAAGAAGGAAAAAATTCCTGCTAGACCATATGCAATCCGTTCAGATAAAGAAGCTAATTCGATTCCAGGTTCCAGGCGGCTTTTCCTTGTGAGACTAAATAAGCTTTCTCTAAACAATTCGACTAATTCTTGAAATATCGCTTCTTTATTTTGAAAATATAGATAGAAGGTTGGCTGAGTCAAACCAGCCCTTTTTACAATAGAACTAACCTTCGTATCATGGTAACCATGCTCTGCAAACTCATTTGCAGCGATACTTAACAGGAGTGCTCTGCTCTGTTCTCCATTCGATCCCTTTTTTCTCCCTCTTTGGCCCATTAGTGACATCTCCATGCTGTAAATATTTTATATTACTCATGAGTATTATTATCTTACGAAGCATTTGCTGAGTCAATATTATTTTTGGAATTTTTTGTTTTTTTAGTAAACGAATACATTTCAACTGCTTCTCCATATTGAAATGCTCACCTAGTTTTCTGTTGAACCTCTTCTAATTTTAATATTTATTAGAAACAAGATACAATACGTTTGTGTATCTACAGTATTTTACTATAATAAGGATGGAGGTGAGCAAATGGCACGTGAGCGAAAGTTTTCAATGGATGAGTTATTTTCAGCAGCAAAAGAGCTTCTTCTTATTCATGGCTATGAAGGATTTACCTTTAGTTTGCTAGCAGATCGATTGAAAGTTTCAAGAGGAGCATTGTACAAGTACTATGAGAATAAAGAAGAATTAATTACCGACTATATGATTACTGAATTGAATCAATTTTTAACTGATTTACAAAAAATTGAACACTGTGAAGGATTTGAGGCGCAGTTTGATTTCCTTATGAACCTTATCTTTGACATGCCTGAGGTTCAGCAGCTGATAAAAATCGCTGTGCAAATTCCTGTAAACGTGAATGAAAAGGTGAGAGAAAATAAGGCTCATTTAGATAAGCTCCATTTAGAGATGTATACACACTTGCAGAGTTTTATTAACTTAGGCAAACATGAGAAGAAATTAAAAGCTCATATTGCTGATGGATTAATTCTCGGGTTTATTTTTCAAACGATTGCCATTCCTAATCATTTCGGAATTCCACATTCCGAATGGGTCACATCCATTAAAGAAATTATCAGTCACGGAATGTTCACAAATAATTAATTGACACTCGTGTCACTTTTAAAAGATAATGACAGTGACAATCGTGTAATTTTTATTTTTATCAAAGTGACACAACTGTCACCTTTTCTATATAAAATATGAAAGGAGTAAACATATGAAATCAATTTTACAAGCCATTACGGACCGTGTCACAACGAAAAAGGGAATGTGGATCACTTTATCTATTTGGTTAGTGGCCACAATATCGCTAGCCGTATTTGCCCCAAATGTAAAGAATTATGAAGTTTCAAGAATTGCCTCCCTGCCTGAAGATGCCCAATCTGTTATTGCGCAAACCAAGGTAGATGAGTACTTTAAAGACAATGATGGTACTCCAGCTATTCTTGTCTTTCAGTCTAAAGACGGAGAAGTGGAACTTACACAGTTGGCTGAGCTCTTAGATAAAATTGAGAGTGAAGATATTGAAGGAGTCGAGCAAGTGATTCCTCTATCTGCCTTGCCGCCTCAAGCTGCAGCTGGATTTTTCTCAGAAGATAAGACAACTGCTTTAATTCCATTAACATTTGACTCTTCCTTAGAGACGAAAGAACTAAAAGCTTCATTAGAGTCCATTCAGGTTATTGTAAAAGAATCATCTGATTTAACCTTATATGTGACAGGACCTGCAGGAATTGCTACAGACTCGCTTGATTTATTTTCAAGAGCAGATGTTGTCCTGATTTTATCAACGGTAGGATTGATTCTTATCCTATTGATTGTTATCTACCGTTCACCGTTATTAGCGCTAATCCCGCTGTTAGCCGCTGTCTTCGTTTATGAAATTGTCATGCAAACACTCGGCATAATGGGAAAAGCAGGATTAGATATTAGTAATCAAACCATATCAATTGCATCGATTCTTTTATTTGCTGCGGTCATTGATTATTCCTTATTTGTCTTTTCTCGTTATCGTGAAGAGCTAAAGGTACATGAAGATAAGTTTAGCTCGATGAAGGCAGCGATGAGAGAAACGGGTATGCCTGTCTTCTTCTCTGGCGGAACCGTATTAGCTGCCATGCTCGTATTATTTTTTGCAGGACTAGGAGATTATCGCAACTTTGCTCCGACCTTTGCCACAACCATGGCGATTATCATGCTGGCGTCCATTACCCTTGTCCCAGCATTGTTTACCCTATTCGGAAGAAAGTCATTCTGGCCTAAAATTCCGCGAGTGGGGGATACAAAAGTCAAAACGAATTCCATTTGGAGTAAAATTGGCCGTTTTGTCGTGAAAAAACCTGGATTATCCGTAGTAGTCATTGGAGCCTTTCTCCTTTTATCTGCAAGCAATATGTTTAATCTCAAATATGAATTCGATACAATGAAGTCTTTCCCTGAAGATATGCAATCCAGGATGGGCTATGAAATTTTAGAGAAAAAGTTTGAAAAGGGCGATTTGGCTCCGACAACCGTATTATTCGAAGCAAAAGATGAGGTTAGTGCTGAGCAGCAAGAAGCATTAAAAGCTGAACTTATGGATCAGCCGCTTGTCAGCAATGTTCGAATAAACGGAAAAACTGAAGATAATAAGGCCATTAATTACAGCCTTACCTTTGAGGAAAGTCCATATTCCGTTAAGACAATCGATGCATTGGAAACGATGATAGCGGATGCGAAACAGATCGTGGCTGACAGCAATCTTGCCGGAGAACTTTACTTCGCAGGGGAAACAGCCACTAAAGTGGATGATCGGTCTGTTAATAATAAGGATGTCCTTCTGATTGTTCTCCTAGAAACCATATTAATCTTTGTCATGCTAATTGTGTTGACGAAATCGATTAAAATGCCAATTTATATGATGGGCACGATTCTCGTTTCCTTCCTTGCCGCTTTAGGCTTAGGCATGTTCTTAACCGATCTAATCTTTGATATTGGCACCATTAGTAACCGTGTTCCACTTTATGCCTTTGTGTTCTTAATTGCGCTTGGCATTGACTACAATATTATTTTAATATCTAGATTCCAAGAAGAGCGAAGAAAGCATTCTGTCAAGGAAGCTATAGAAATTGCTGTTGCCAATACCGGAGGGGTCATTTCTTCAGCAGGAATTATCCTTGCTGCGACCTTTGCTGTCTTAATGACACAACCCGTCCAATTATTATTTGTATTTGGATTCATTGTCGCAGTCGGGATTCTACTAGATACATTCTTAGTCAGAGGGGTTTTATTGCCTGGACTAATTGTTTTGTTTGAGAAAGATAAAGATAGCAAGAAAGAGACAGCTAATTAATTGTTGAGCCGATAAACCATGTTTATCGGCTTTTTATTTATCAAAAAGGATTAGCTGATACAACTCTCCCCCTATTCATTCCCGAATAGGGGATTTTCTAATGTTGCTTTTTAAAAGTTAGTGCCATTTAAAATATAGTTCAAGTATTTGAAAGTAAGATTGATAATCTATAATCAAATTTGATATCGCCCTTTAGTATAAAACATTTTCAGATATACCGGATTTTACCGATATAATAAAAGAAAGGAGAGAATCGCTGTGAAAATTTCATTTTACAATGAAGCATTAAATAAAAAGTGGGCTCCCTCTGCCCCAAAGAGGGTCAAAAAAATATACTTAAAAGCGAAATTAAACAAGACAACAATATAGGAGTGAACATCGAAAGAAAGCAAAATATGCTGATTGAATTAGAAGAAAAAATTAAAACTGTACAAGAGCAAGTACAAGAAAAACTCACTGAACAATTAGATAATGACGAAAATAAACATGAGGAAGATAACAACGAAACTTCCGAAGATGAAAATAACCAATAAAAATTTCAGGGAGTGAATATTAACATTTCACTTACTCAAATGAATTTCTTGTAATCCGTTATTTTCTTAGTATCTACGAAATTTCCGAAATATCGATTTTTCGACAAAACCTACAAAAAAAACGTTCAGAAAGATTTACTTTCTGAACGTCCTACACTGTTTTCACTAATAAATAAATGAAATAGGGTGCACCTAAAATAGATACAACTAAACCCACTGGCAATTCCATTGGTGCCATAACGACTCTGCCCAGCGTATCAGCTGTGAGCAGCAATAATGCACCAATTACCGCAGTTAGCGGGATAATCTTTGTATGTCTTGCACCAATGAGACGCCTTGCAATATGCGGAGCGATTAACCCTAAGAAAGTAATACCGCCTCCTACTGATACACTGGCACCAGCTAGAGCGACAGCGACAAGCAGTAAGATTACTCTCTCTTTCTCTATTCGAACACCGACCCCTATGGCAATAGGATCACCCAAGCGCAATACATCTAAAAATCTAGCCTTATATACTGCAAACGGAATAAGAATGAGCAGCCAAGGCAAAAGCGCCCATACATAGGTCCAGTTCGTTCCCCAAATGGTCCCTGAGATCCATATGATGGCTTTCATAAAATCAATCGAATCCATTTTCATTTGGAAAATGATCAATCCTGCACCAAAGGCAGCATTTATTCCGATCCCAACTAATAATAATCGAACAGGTGTCACTGTTCCATTTTTCCAGGAGAGCAAGTAAATCATTAATGCTGCGATAAATGCCCCTGCTAATGCAGTCAGCGGCATGATAAAGATCGATAGCATCCCTGTAAAAAATGCCGTTCCTTGAAAGAAAAACATATATAAGACAACAGCAAATCCTGCCCCAGAATTGATGCCAAGAATGCCTGGATCTGCAAGCGGATTTTGTGAAATGCCTTGGAGAATTGCGCCTGAAACAGCAATTCCCATCCCGACTAGAAGGGCCATGATAATTCTTGGGAGGCGGAAATCAAATATCGTCAGTTCATTTTTCGATGTCCCTTGACCAATAAGTGTAGCAAAAACTTCATTCAAGGGAATTTTAAGATAGCCTGCATTTATACTAAGAAGAAAAACAATGACTATTAAAATACTTGTTACAATCATGAGGATTTTAAATTTATGCTGATCTTTCGATAATTGCATTATAGTCCTCTCCCTTCTTTACGAGCTAAGTAAAGGAAGAACGGCACACCGATTAACGCAGTTACCGCACCGACTGGTGTTTCAAAAGGAGCATTTACCATCCGTCCGACAATATCGGCAACAACTAACAAAATCCCCCCAAGAATAGCTGAGCAAGGAATGATCCACCGATAATCTACCCCGACTAAAAAACGGGTAATATGCGGGATGACAAGACCGACAAATCCAATCATTCCAGCAATAGAAACAGCAGCCCCTGTTAAAAATAAAACTGCTACCGTTCCTAGTAGTTTAATGATTCTTGTATTCTGGCCTAAACCTTTCGCAATCTCCTCACCCAAGCTTAAAATGGAAATGGAACGAGAGATGAGTAATGCAAGGATTAATCCTCCAGCAACAAAAGGAAGGACATACATTAATTGCTGCATCTGTACGCCAGATACACCCCCAGCATACCAATAACTTATGTCCTTCGACACATTGTATTTAATCCCAATGGCTGTTGATAATGCACTAAGCAATGATGTGATTGCTGATCCGGCAAGCGCAAGCTTTACAGGAGTCACTCCCCCTTTGGATAAAGAAGAAATCCCAAACACCAAAGCAGCTCCCAGACCTGCACCAATAAATGAAAATGTAATTAAGCCAGAATAAGAAATCGCTGGAAAGAGCGCGAAAGCAATGGCAATCAGAAAAGAGGATCCCGATGTTACACCCATAATCGAGGGGGAAGCGAGTGGATTTCTCGTCATACCCTGCATAATCGCACCCGAAGCTGCCAGTGCTGCACCAACAATGACAGCCGCAATCGCACGCGGAAGCCGTAATTCTCTAATAATGACATGTGAGGAATTTTCAATGTCAAAATCAAACAACGCGTTCCAAACGGTGTGATAGCTAAGATCTGCTGCCCCAAAATGAATGGATGCGATGACTGAAAATAAAAGCAAAATCGAACCACCCAATACGATGAGCGATCCAAGTAATCGATTACTATGTATCTTATTTTTAACTAATTCAGAATGGTTTTTTTCTCTTTGACTCATAATATGTAAGCTTCTTCCTTCAAATATTGTCCACATTTAATTCATAAATATTATTGACAAGTTGATGGTTTTATATTTTAATTGAAATCGATAATCGTTATCAATTAATAATTAACAATTGTATTTTAACATAATTTTAGGAGGATTCCAATGAGTAATATAATAAGTAAAAGGAAATTCATTCAGTTAATGGGTGCTGGACTTGTTGCATTGTCACTTACAGCTTGCGGAAATGGTGACAAGAACACGGATCAATCCTCTCAAGAAAAAATGGAACAGCAAGATACAAATAAAGAGACTGCAGCTGAACGGACATTAACTGACGCGATGGGCAATGAAGTGGTTATTCCGGCTAATCCTGAGCGTGTGCTTGCATCGTATCTTGAAGATAATTTAGTCGCATTAGGAATCAAGCCTGTCGCTCAATGGAGTGTAAAGGATGGAGCTAGCATCCAAGGCTATTTACAAGGTGATTTAAAAGGAATCCCTACAATCCCTCACGATCTGCCATTTGAAGCGGTTCAAGAGCTTTCACCCGATTTAATTATTATGGATTCTGCTAGTATGGTTGAAGGCGGAAAATACGAACAATATAGCAAAATAGCCCCTACATATGTAATCGGTACAGAGGTAAACAATGACTGGCGTGATGAGCTTCTTCGTGTAGGTGAAGTATTTGGCAAGGAAGAAGAAGCAAAGAAAGTATTAGAAAATTATGAAGCAAAAGCTGCGGAAGCAAAGAAAGAAATAGAAGATAAAGTCGGGAATCCTTCTGTTGCGGCAATTTGGCTAGTAGGCGGAAAATTCTTCGTCGTTAGTGAAAACTTATCAAGCGGTGCAGTCATGTACGAGGATTTAGGATTAAAGGTGCCAGAAGTCGTGAAAGAAATTTCAGCTAGTGGAGAAAGCAACTGGAATGCGATTTCTTTAGAAAAGTTAGTTGAACTTGATGCAGATCACCTATTCCTTATTAACAGTGATGCAGCAAGCGGATCTGCTTCCTTAAGCGATGCATTATGGAAGAGTGTTCCTGCAGTTAAGGCAGGCAATGTATACGAATTCTCTCCTGACGAAAGCTGGTTGTACACTGGTGCAATTGCAAATGAACAAATGATCGATAACATTTTAAAAAGCATCGTAAAATAATTGATAAAGGGCTATCACATTCATTGTGATAGCCCTTATTAGTTAGTTTAGTTTTCGGCGGATCTCTTTGTTTCTCTCCTTAAACACAGTATTATGAGTTGAGACCATCGCTGTTTTGCGTGCCTTTGGATCGATAAATTGCGTCAATTCATTTACTGTATTAGCTGCATCTTGAAAGGCACCAGTGATTAAATTTAGTTTTGCGTTATGCTTAATAATATCACCAATCGCAAATAAGCCGGGCACAGAGGTTGTCCCATTTGGCTGTCCATCAATATAGCTGTTTTCTACTGTTTGGATTGGAAGCTGGCAATTTCTGAGTAATGTAAAATCCCTGTCATAGCCTAAATTAATCAGCACTTCATCCACTTGATGTGTTGTGCTTTTTTCCTTACTATCACATCGCAAAGATATAATACGGTTATTATCATTCATTTCTGCATGAGCAATCGTAGAGTGATCAAAAATGTCAACTGCTTTCTCTGTTAACTGTTTGAGAAGCTCTGCAGGAATTTTTTCCTGACCCTCAGAAATGATAATCGTTACCTTTTGAGCAACATCTGCCAACGCATTTGCCCAATCAAATACTGATATCCCTTTACCAGAAACGGTAATTCTTTTATCCTTATAAAAGCTTGGAGCCTTTAATGTGTAATGCACATTTTCAAGGTGATTTTCAAAAATCGTCAGCCTTTGCGGGGAGAACATCCCACCGCCAATGGCCAGGATAATCGTTTTAGAAAAATGCTCTCCTTTATCTGAACGCGCAATAAATACATCTTCCTGTTTTTCAATACTCGTTATTTTTTCATTCAGGCAGAGAGTGGGATTAAATGTTAAGCCTTGGCGAATAATTTGATCTAAAAGCTTGCAAGCTAAAGTAGGCGGCTGTCCCCCAACATCCCATACAACTTTATCTGGATATAATTGCATCTTCCCGCCAAAATAAGGCTGTCCCTCAATAATTTTTACTTTTAGCTCTCTTAATCCACTATAAAAAGCTGCATACAAACCTGCTGGTCCGCCGCCAATTATGGTTACATCAAATATCTCCATGGTTGCAGTCCCCACTCCCTAATGTCTATTTATGATTGATTCTCATTATCAACTAGTATAAGATGAATTTAGATACAACTCAATAATGAATGAAAAGAATTCATGAAGGAAGGCTTTGGCATGAATCGTCTATTAACGAAAGACTTATCTGTCGGTTATCAAGAAAATATCATCGTTAACCAAATGAATATACAGTTTAATAGCAATGAAATTACGACCATCATCGGCCCAAACGGCTGTGGAAAATCCACTTTGCTAAAAGCAATTACACGTATTATCCCCCACTCTAAAGGAAGTATTTTATTAGACGGGCAATCCATTGCAAAGGAAAACACAAAAAAACTAGCACAAAAAATGGCTATCTTGCCGCAAACCCAAGATAGTGCAACCGGTCTAACGGTAGGCGAGCTCGTTTCATATGGAAGATTTCCTTATCAAAAAGGGTTCGGAAAATTATCACAGGCAGATTATGAAGTCATCGATTGGGCTTTACAAGTAACAAATACATTTGATTACAAATTTCGGACTGTAGATTCCCTATCAGGCGGTCAAAGACAGCGTGTTTGGATTGCCATGGCACTAGCACAGGAAACCGAGATTATCTTCTTGGATGAGCCTACCACCTATCTTGACATGGCCCATCAATTAGAAGTTTTGGAGTTGCTGAAAAACTTAAACGAATCACAGAATCGAACCATTATCATGGTTTTACATGACTTAAACCATGCCGCTCGCTTTTCCCATAACATGATTGCTTTAAAGGATGGCAATCTTATTAAAGCGGGAACAAGTGATGAGGTTATGAAGAAGGATATATTGCAGAAAGTCTTTCATATCGACGCAGAAATCAGCCGTGATCCGAGAACAGGAAAGCCGATGTGTGTGACGTATGATTTGATAAAAAAGTAAAATATGTTTAAAAAACTGTAGAGATATCTACAGTTTTTTTTGATTCTAGGTATACATTATTCTCCTTATTCCCCTCCACCCTAAGTTTCTTCATTATTTAATCACATGCATAACTTAGAAGAATTTATGGGATAACTAAGAAAGCCTGTCATTAAAAGGGAATTTTCCATAGGGGGAAATATGGTTGGTACGTCACCTAAAAAATCTACTAAAAAAAAGAAAAGAAAATCAGTCACAAGCAGATGTTCAAACAGAACCATTGGACGTCCAAATTTCTCTGTCAAACAAAGTTGAGGAAAATATCAAGTATTTTCGTTCCATGTATACTAATTGTTCGGATATTGTGATTCGGCCATTTTTAATTGGAGGAATGTTTCAAGCTTATTTCATATATATCGATGGGCTGGCAAATGTGGAAGAAACAGATGAACAAATCCTTCAGCCATTGATGAACACAACTGTAAAAAATACAAACGAAATAATGAATATGCTCGAAAATAAAATTCCTGTTACCAACATACAAAAGTTCACCTCCCTTTCCAAATGCATTGATTCTATTTCCACAGGGAATCCTCTGCTGCTAAGTGATGGAATTAATACTGGATATTCCTTCTGTCTAGCAAAATGGGAAAAACGCGGAATTGGAGAGCCGTCTGCTGAAGTAGGAATTAAAGGGCCAAGAGAAGGTTTTACGGAAACAATTAATGTAAGTACATCTCAATTACGACGGATTATCAAAAGTCCTTCTCTTAAAATGCAGGAATTATTTATCGGTCAGCTTACAAAAACGAAGATTGTTATTTCTTATATAGAGGGGATTGCTAATCACAATCTTATAGAAGAGGTACACAATCGCTTAGAACGGATTAAAATCGATGGGATTTTGGAAAGTGGATATATTGAAGAATTAATAGAAGATAATCCCTACTCCCCTTTTCCGCAAATATTAAGTACGGAGCGTCCGGATGTTGTTTGTTCCAATTTGCTGGAAGGAAGGGTTGCTATTCTAGTTGATGGGACACCATTTGTTATAGTCGTCCCAACTACATTTTTTTCGCTTTTGCAATCACATGAAGATTATTATCAACGCTTTCTAGTTAGTACGGCTGTTCGTTGGCTTCGTTATTTATTTCTAGTTATCTCACTGTTGCTCCCATCTCTATATGTCGCTATTTTAACTTTTCATCATGAAATGGTCCCTACAGCTCTATTGCTAAGTGTAGCTGCTTCACGAGAAGCCGTTCCCTTTCCTGCCCTTGTAGAGGCCCTCATGATGGAGGTTACCTTCGAAGCTTTAAGAGAAGCGGGGATTCGATTGCCGAAACAAGTTGGGGCGGCTGTCAGTATTGTTGGTGCTTTGGTTATTGGACAAGCTGCTGTCCAAGCGGGACTTGTATCAGCACCCATGGTTATTGTGGTAGCTATTACTGGCATTGCCTCATTCATGATTCCACGATATGCGATGGGCATCGGATTTCGAATCCTGCGCTTCCCCATTATTTTTTTGGCTGGGGCATTAGGTCTTCTCGGAGTTATGATGGGGATTATTGCAATCGTTGTTCATTTATCAACCATTCGTTCTTTTGGTGTTCCTTATTTAAGTCCTTTAGCTCCATTAAAAGGTACGGAACTGAAAGATACATTGATAAGATCCCCATGGTGGAAGCTTAATACGCGTCCTCATTTAACGGGTGATTATAACAAACATCGTCAATCTCCTGGTTTAAAACCTGATCCTACTAAAGGAGGAGAATAGCCTAATTTTATTTACAAAGGAGAAAATATAATATGAAGCGTTTTTTCCTATCTCTTTCTTTTTTTCTAAGTATTTTTATGCTCAGCGGCTGCTGGGATCGCGTAGAAGTCAATGATATAGCTATCATAACTGCGACAGCAATAGACCTAACAGAGGATAATCAGATTAAAGTTACCGCGCAAGTATTTATCCCTCGGGCACTCAGTGGCGGCGGCGGCTTGGGGACAGGCGGAGGAGATTTGACATTAATTCGGACAGGTATTGGCAGCAATTTGGCAGATGCTGTTTCGAAACTTCAAATGGTGCTGCCTCGAACAATCTTTTGGGGGCAATGCAAAGTTTTCATTTTTGGTATGGGACTCGCTGAAAACGGAATTCGGGAGCAGTTCGATTTCTTAGTGCGCCATCCGGAGCCACGCGGCAGAGCATTTATGTTTGTTAGTAAAGCTGATACAGAAAAGGTTCTTCAGTTACTGCCCCCTTTAGAACGATATTCCGGAGAGGTACTTAAAGAGCTATTAGATTTCAAAATTGGACTTCCTGTAACAATGAAGGACTTGGATTTAATGTTGACAAGTGATGCCCAAAACGCTGTGCTTCCGCTTATAAAAGTTTACCCTCCAAATAAAGGGAAAACAGAAAATGAATCGATACCTTATATTTCAGGTTCCGCTATATTTTCGAAAGATAAAATGATCGGCACGATAGGAGAATATGAAACACGTGGAATCATGTGGATAAAAAATATGCTAAAATATAGCACCATTTCCTTTAAAGCTGGGAATGAAGAGGAAGAGATATCAGTTAGTCCAGTACAATCTGATGTCAAACTAAAGCCAAGGATATCAAAAGATAAATGGAAAATGACGATTAAAGTACAAGCAGAAGGAGATGTGGTTCAAAATGAAACCAAGCTAAATTTAATGGATCCTGAAACAATTAAGAGGTTAGAAATTGATTTTGGAAAAAATATAAAACATCGGATTGAAGCAGCAATCGATCCGCTTCAGAAAGAATTTAATATTGATATTATTGATTTTGCGACAGAATTTCATCACCATTATCCAAAGGAATGGAAAAAGGTGAAAAACCGATGGAATGAGATATTCCCCCAAATAGAAGTAAGTGTGGATGTTAATGCCAATATTCGCAGACCTGGATATACAAGTACTCCTAGCGGGCTGCCTAAGGATGAGGTGAAAAAATAGTGAAATGGGGAATATTCTTTTGTGTCCTGATAATTATTGGGGTCATCATTTTATATGAGTGGAAAACAATAAAAACTTATCCTAAAAAAGATAGGATCACCTTTTTTATTTTACTTATAATAGCTGGAGCTCTTTCCCTTTTTGATCTTCCCAACTTACCAGGACCAGTCACACTGCTTGAAAGTATATTTCAACCATTTGGCAATTTCATGGAAAGTCTATAAATTTAATTGTTTTTGATTTCTTGTGATTGGAGGTTTAGGAATGGAGAAGGGCAAGATTTCCTCTTTGCAAATGGGGATGATCATGTATTTAACAATAATGTCCACTGCGATTTTAACAGTTCCCGGAATAACTGCGAAGTATGCTAAACAAGATTTATGGCTTTCTCCAATCTGGGCCTCACTTGTTGGATTTATGACCTTATTTATTGTTATGAGGTTGTCTAAAAACTATCCGCAGCAATCATTTTTTCAAATATGTGAACATACAGCAGGGCTTTATATAGGTAAGCTAGTAGGATTTATTTATGTTTGCTTTTTAGCTTATGTTACGGGGCAAATTATTAGAAGCTACGCAGATTTTATATTAACTGTGTATTTACCTCAAACACCAATAAGTGTCATTGTTATTTCAATGACCGTTCTTGCCGCTTTTACCGTCATTGGAGGGTTAGAAGTAATTGGAAGAGTATCACAGATTTTTTTCCCTATTTTTTTCTTTTCTATTTTTATTATTATTATTTTATTAATTCCTAAACTAAATTTAAGTTATCTATTGCCTATTATGGAAGACGGAATCCTCCCTTCCTTAAAAGGTGCCATCATCCCTCAAATTTGGTTTGGTGAATTTTTCCTAATCATATTTCTCTTTCCATTTTTATCAGATCAAAGTAAGGGAAGGAAATGGGGAATGATTACGATATTTATGGTGTTGTTCACCTTTGTAACAGCAAATTTAATTGTTCTTTTCATCTTAGGACAAAACATAGCCGGTTCCATTTACCCCTTTTTAAAAGCTACTAGATTTGTTAATTTAGGTGATTTCATCGAAAATATGGATCCAATCATCATTGCTTTATGGATTTTGGGCTCGTTTGTAAAAATAACTGTTTTTTATTATGTGACTGCGTTAGGGATCGGACAATGGCTAAATCTAACTGGCTATAAACCAATCGTTTGGCCACTCGGCATTCTAATCGTACAATTAAGCTTCTGGTCTTTACCAAATTTAATGGTTATCAATCATCATGATGAAACCGTCTCTCCTTTTCTTGGCATAATAATGCAAACTTTCATTCCATTACTATTATTAGCCATTTCTAGTATTAAGAAAAAGGTAAAACCAGTGAAGATATAATTTTTTGATGAAAGGAGTGAGATTATGGACAAAGGGAGAATTTCCTCCTTGCAAATGGGGATGATGATGTATTTGACAATTATAGCAACAGCTATTCTTACAGTTCCTTCAATTACCGCCAAATTTGCAAAGAAAGACTTATGGCTTTCTCCTATTTGGGCTTCGATCATCGGCTTTTTTACAGTTATCATTGTGATTCACTTATCAAAACGATTCCCACGGCAATCATTTTTTCAAATATGTGAGCATACAATTGGCACGCTTGCTACAAAACTTCTCGGTTTTCTATATTTTACTTTCTTTCTCATTGCATCCGGGCAAATTACTAGAACCTATGCAGAATTTATAAAGGTATTCTTTATAAAAACACCTGTGAGTGTCATTATGATTACAATGCTTTTACTTTCGGCATTTACAGTCATTGCCGGGATAGAAGTAATTGGGAGAGTTGCCCAATTATTTTTTCCGATTTTTGTCTTTTCGGTATTTATTATTATTTTTTTATTACTTCCGCAATTAGAACCTTCAAATATTTTTCCGATATTAGAAAATGGACTCCTTCCCTCTTTAAAAGGGGCAATTATACCTCAAATATGGTTTGGCGAGCTATTCCTAATTGTGTTTCTCCTCCCCTCCTTATCAGATTCTAAGGGGATGAAATGGGGTATCCTTACTGTTCTTTTAATTTTAGTCACTTTTATAATAACAAACATTACAGTTCTGTTTATTCTAAATCAAAATACTGAATTTTACATTTACCCTTTTTTATCAGCCACTCAATTAGTAAACCTTGGAGATTTCATTGAAAGTATCGAACCTATTATCATTGCGATATGGATATTAGGAACATTTATAAAAATTACTGTTTTCTACTATGTTACAATTTTAACAACAGCTCAATGGCTAAAATTATCTGATTATAAACCGATTGTTTGGCCGATTGGCATTTTAATAGTAGAAGTTAGTTTTTGGGCAGTGCCCAATTTAATGGTAAACAATCATATAGATATAACTGTTTTCCCGTTTTTATTTCCAATCATGCAGACGTTCATTCCCTTATTTATATTAGGAATGGCTGTGATAAGGAAGAAATCAAAGAGCTTAGAAATTTAATGATTAGGAGTTTATCTGCCATATGCATTCAGGAGTACTTCAGCCTTTGCCACCTTTATACACTTTTAATATTTAAGGAATGTGAATAATTAGGTTATACTTTTAGGGTACAAGCTGCCATTCCTTTTAAAAGGTTTGGGTATTGGTATCCTCAACCAGCTTATTCGAGGTGGCAGTTTTATCGGTTTCTCATCAAATGATCGAATTTACGTTTAGCAAAGGAAGAGGATAACTATGATTTCATACACGCAAGTTTTTCAAGGAACTGCTTTTTCTAGCAGCTCACCAAAGGAAGTAAAAATATTAAAAGATCATTTATTCTGTATTAATACTGATGGCATGATTGAAAAAATTGTTGCACCAGAAGAAGAAGGCTATCAAATATTAATAGATTCTTACTCAGATACAGAACAATTCCATCATTTAGCTGAAGGTCAATATTTCTTTCCTGGATTTATCGATTTACACGTTCATGCACCGCAATGGGCCCAATCTGGAACAGCCTTAGATCTTCCGCTCTATGATTGGTTAAACACGTATACCTTCCCGCTTGAGTCGAAATTTTCGGATATACATTTCGCAAAAAAAATCTACGAAGATGTGGTTACTACCCTCCTAACAAATGGAACAACTACCGCACTTTATTTTGCAACCGTTCATAAAGAAGCTAGTTTGCTGCTGGCAAAACTATGTGCTGAAAAAGGACAGCGCGGTTTAGTAGGAAAAGTTGTCATGGATCATCCTGAACAAAACCCAGATTATTATCGTGATGCAGATACGCAAACAGCATTAGCAGATACAGAAGAATTTATCCTAGCCGTTAACGAATTGGCAAAATCAGTGAAACAAGGGGTATACCCTGTAGTTACACCGCGGTTTATTCCAAGCTGTACGGATGAAGCTTTAAAGGGATTAGGCGAACTAGCTGCAAAGCATGATACATACATCCAATCACACTGCAGTGAAAGCGATTGGGCACATACCTATGTTCAAGATCGTTACGATAAAAATGACGCATTTGCTTTACATGATTTTGGTCTATTACGAGAGAAGTCAGTCATGGCACACTGTAATTTCTTAAATGACGATGATGCAGAATTATTTGCGAAAACAGGCACTGCTGTTAGTCATTGTCCAATCTCCAATGCCTACTTTGCCAATAGTGTCATCCCCATCGCCCATTTACATGCAAAGGGTGTTGAAATTGGTTTAGGATCTGACGTATCTGGAGGTTATTCACCTAGTCTATTCGATAATGCCAGACAAGCTGTTATATCTTCCAGAATGTTAGATGATGGCGTGAACCCAGCGTTGCCTGCTGAAAAACGCGGATTGCCAAATTCACGAATCACAATGAATGAAGCCTTCTTTTTCGCTACTGCTGGCGGCGGAGAAAGCCTGAGCTTACCCATTGGACGCTTAGAAGAAAACTATGCTTGGGATGTACAAATTATCGATACAACTGTCGCATCTGCAAAGCTTCCTATCTATAGTGCAAATGAGGATTTATTTGATGTCTTTCAGAAAATTATGTACTTGGTCCGGCCAGAAAACATCCGTGAAGTCTGGGTGCAAGGAGAGAAAGTTCATTCACGTATGTAATGATAGAACTACTAATAATTATCATAAGAAAAGCGCATTCCCTCACGAATGCGCTTTTTAAATCTAATAAAAATCCAGTGATTTTCATGTCCACCACTACCTCTGCATAAATTCTTCACAACTTTAGAGTAGAATAAAAGTAATTGATTGAAATTAGGTGAGTAGATTGAAGAAACTCTCTATAAAGCTTGGGATATTGTTTTTCTTGATTATATTTGGATTGATCACTGTCATGTTTTTCTTTTTACATATGGGCATTGCTGAATCTAGAGTGGAAGAAGAACTTAAAGCACTGCAAGCAAGGGGAAATTCACATAGAGCCATCCTTGAAAAGCATTTCGATAAAGAAACCATTGATCACGTTGTTTTAATGGAATCCGAATCAATGACTGATGTAATTATCACCAATAAAAATGGAAAGGTGCTCAATTCCTCATCCGAAATTGCGTCTTTAAAGAAATACTTGAAAATACCATCTTCCCCAATTACAGCTGAGGGGCAAATCGTTGAAGACAACTGGAAAGATGAACCTTATATTGCTACCATTAGTCCTGTTGAAGTTAATGGACAGCTGACAGCCTATGTCTTCATGTTTGAAAACACGGCATCTGTACATTCGCTCATACAAGGATTAAATGAGCACTTTCTTTTAGCTGGATGGATCTCCGTATGTCTGACCATTATTATTATCATCTTTCTTTCAAAAGGAATCACAAAGCCGCTTCTAAAAATGAAAGAAGCCACATCGCAATTGAGTAAAGGCCAGTTTTCAGTTTCTTTACCTATAGCCTCTGATGATGAGTTAGGTGATTTAGCAAAATCCATCGAATTATTAGCTAGAGATTTAAACTATTTAAAACAAGAAAGAAATGAGTTCCTGGCTAGTATTTCCCATGAACTGAGAACGCCCTTAACGTATATCAAAGGATACGCAGATATCGTTCAGAAACGAAAACTTCCTGATGAAGTAAGAGAAAAATATTTAAATATTATTGTGGAAGAAACAAATCGATTATCTGTATTAATCAAAGAATTATTTGATCTAGCAAAAATTGACCAAAATTCATTTGCCATCCAAAAAGAACGTATCGATTTAAGGCCGTTCTTTACAAAAATGGAGCAGAAGCTATCCCTTGCTTTTCAAGAGAAAGGCATAAATTTCACACTGCAATGCCCGCAAAAAATATTTATACAAGCAGATCCTTTGAGACTTGAACAGATTATACTCAATTTACTAGACAATTCCATCAAGTATTCTCAAGCAGGAGCAGACATCAAACTAAAGGCTTGGCAACATAAAAAATCAATTCATATTTCTATCCAAGATAACGGAAAAGGCATTCCAGAAAAGGAGATTCCACTCATCTTTAATCGTTTTTATCGGGTGGAAAAATCAAGAACACGCTCTTTAGGCGGCACGGGACTGGGGCTGGCAATTGTAAAAGAACTTGTTCAGGCGCATGGGGCTGAAATACTTGTGAAAAGCAAAGAAAATGCAGGAACCGAGGTAGAACTAATCTTTAAAGGAGAACTGAAACGATGAAGACGCTTTTACTCGTCGATGATGAACCAATGATGCTTGATTTATTATCTTTATACTTGTCTCCTATCGGGTATCATTGTATTAAAAAAGAATCTGCCCGTGAGGCAATAAACTATTTAGAAACACATCCGGTTGATTTAATTCTTTTAGACATTATGATGCCTGAAATGAATGGATTAGATGCATGTGAGAAAATCAGACAAACGTGGGACACCCCTATCATTATGCTAACGGCTATGAGTGATAAAACGGATGTTGTAAAAGGATTAAATAATGGGGCGGATGACTATATTTCTAAGCCATTTGACGAAGATGTGCTAATCGCAAGGATTGAAGCCGTTTTAAGGAGACAAAAAAATGAAACGGGAAAAATCTCTTATCGCGGTCTCTTTCTTGATCAAAACTCTTATGAGCTCCTGTATAATGGGGTGGAGGTATTATTAACACCTAAGGAATTTGCAATGATGAGCTTATTTCTAACGAACCAAAATAAGGTTTTTACGAGGGAGCATTTAATTACTTCTATTTGGGGATACGAAGTTTCAACCGAAGACCGGACCATCGACTCTCACGTCCGAAATTTACGAGAAAAGCTTCGAAAAGCCGGATTTCCTGCTGATAATCACTTGTTAACGGTTTGGGGCGTTGGATATAAATGGGCTGGGAAAGGAACATTATAATAGAAAAGCTAATCTAACAGCCACTTAATATTGTGTTAGATTAGCTTTAAAAAGTTTAAGTCCCTTGTTTATTCCATCTAAGTACATAATTTTTTACTGGATTAAGCACAAAATGATCAAGGATAAGTATAATTAATATACAAATAATCGTCCAAGCAAATACTTTCGCTGTGTTAATATTTACTCTTGCCAATGCAAGGGAATAGCCTATCCCCGAATTAGAACCTAATAATTCTGCCATAATTGTAATTCGTACAGCTGAACCAGCCGCTAATGAAAGCGCTGAGATAATCGGGACAGCCAGTCCTGGCAGAATAATGTGCTTTAAATTTTGAAGGGGCGAGGTTTTGTAAATGGCCCCCATCTCAAGTAATTGCTTATCAATATTTCGCCAGCCATCTGCCGTATTTAAATAAATGACAGGAAAAACGAGCACGCTCACAACAAAAATGGGGACAGTCGAGCTTGTTCCAAACCAAACCATTGCTAATACAACGACAATAATCGGCGGCAAGCCCATAATCATAGAATAAATTGGACGAAAGATTTCATAGACAACTTCAAACTTTCCTGCAATTAATCCACTAGAAATGGCAATGATGATGCCAATCGCTAGCCCTATAAGTATTCTGAAGCCAGACTGAGCTAGCTGGCTAATTAATTCCCCATTAATGATTAATTTTACAAATTCATCATACGTTTCGATAGGTGAAGGCAATAATATACTAGGCAAAAAATAAGAGCATACTTGCCAAATACAAAGTAATAGTAAGATAACTAAGGTTCGAATGAATCGTTTTTTACTTTTCGTAATAGAAGCCTGCATCCGGCAGTTTCCCCCCAATAATTTCAGGAGAAAGCGTTGAAATCTCATTAAAGAAAAACTCTAAATCGTCTTTTGCATCTTTTGCTGAAACAAATTGTAAATTTAACGAAGGAATGACCTGCTCAATAATCGGCTTTGGTACATCCTCATTCATTTTATTAATAATCGCTGCAGCTTCTGACGGATTTTCATTAATAAATTGAACACTTTGTTCAAATTGATTTTGTATTTCCTCTACCAATTCAGGCTGTTCCTCAATTAATGAATTGGAGACGAGGATACCAGCTTGTGGGATAAAAGAATCCCTTCCCGTTGCTTTTTTCCATTCCTCCTGCAAATTCATAATCTTTGCAAGGTTCTTTCCTTCCTGTTTCCCCTTTACAACAGATAATGTGGCTACATGTTCTGGAACAACTGCATATTTTGCTTTATCTGCAATCATAAGCTGAACAATTTCTTGCGGGGACGAAACATACTCTATCTTTATGTCCTTTGTTGGATCAATGCCATTTTTATTTAATAAATATTGAAAAACTAAATCTGGCATATCGCCTTTGAAAGGAACATGAATGGTTTGCCCTTCTAATTGCTCCCAGCTCACTTGTTCACCATTTGGACCTACTACATACAAAATACCCCAAATTAACACATTCATCAGCTTTACGTCCATCCCACGATTATATAAATTGGCTCCAACATATGTTGGGACAGCTGATATATCTGCTTGATTGGCACTAATTCGTGCACGAAGCTCATCTGGATTCTTCCAAGACATATAATTTAATTGATTCGTATATTCCTGCAAATGATTATCATCCACCACTTTGTAAATAGGTGCAGCAATTGAGATTCCTAATGGTGCTTGTATGGTTAGTTCACTTAACTTCTCTGCTGCATCTTCTTGCTTACCTGGCTCCTCATTTGCTGGAGCAGCTGACTCTTTTTCAGTTGATTGTGAACATCCTGTTAAAAATACTGTGATTATTAAGAAGAATACGAGTAGATAATGAATGTTGTTCTTATATAGTTTTTCCACGTTAAATCCCACCAACCCATTTCCTGAGTTCTAGTTCAACTTGTGATAAAAATTCGTAGTCTCTTTCATTTCTTTTTTTCGCCACTTTCATTTCATGTATGATTGAGCAGCCTTGACTTGACAGTACTAAAATTCGGTCAGCCAGTCTCAGTGCCTCCAACGGATCATGTGTGACATAGATGATTCCGATATGATTTTCATCAATTAATTGAATGACATCTTGCTGAAGTTCATTTTTTAATTTTGGATCAAGTGCGGAGAACGGTTCATCCATTAATATAAGTTCAGGATGGGTTGCTAGTGCACGAGCGATTGAGACACGCTGTTTCATGCCTCCCGATAATTTAGAAGGATAATAGTCAGCAACATGATCCAATCTAACCATTCTTAATATTTCAATTGCCTTCAGCTTTTTGACTGTTTTATTTTTTTCCTTCATAACAAATAAAATATTATCTATAACTGTTCGCCATGGCAGTAATCTTGGCTCTTGAAATACATAACCAAACTTTTTAGCATGAACGCTAACCTTCCCTCCAGTTTCGTTTATCAAGCCTGAAGTAATATTTAATATCGTTGTTTTCCCACAGCCAGAAGGGCCTAATAATGCAATCAATTCCCCTTGTCTCAAAGAAAAAGATAGATTTTCAATTACCTCCTCCTCGCAAAACCTAACCGACACAGAATCAAACTCTAGTAGTACGTTCATAGCATTCCCCTAGTATTTTTTTGTCGAGTATGATCAATCCCCTAAATGATAATAGTTTTCATTTAGAATTGTAATTGATAATGATTCTCATTACTTATGATGACAATCACACCTTGCTTATAAAATTATGGCGAAAATGTGACAGAAAATATGAATACTTCCTTGTAGGGTTTCACCTATTTCCACTCGTCTATTAAGTTAAAGGGTAAAGATTCTAGAAGGAGTTTAACTATGAAAAAAGGAATATATCCATTTTTATTTTGGACAATGCTCATTTTTTATCTATTTTTATTAATAGATTTGCTATTTTTATCAAGGGGCAGCTATAGAAGCGTAAATCTTATCCCTTTTGAAACCATCCGCAGTTATATACATGTTGATGATGGAATCCGCACCAAATGGGTAGATGTTAACGTGTGGGGAAATATACTTATGTTTGTTCCTGCAGGGATTTATCTGATGATTTTTAAAAGGAAAGTGATTAAAACATTTTTAATCATTTGTGGTTTGTCCTTAGGGGCAGAAATCATTCAATATTTATTCGCTATTGGTGCAAGTGATATTGATGACCTTATTTTAAATTCTCTAGGGGGGTTCATCGGGATACTGATTTACTTAGTATTGGAGAAAATTTTTAAAAATGGGCATCGAGTAAGAAAGCTAATAACCGTTGCTTCCGCTTTAGTTGGGATACCGGTTTTATGTATTTCAATTTTAGTAACAATCGCTAATTGGTAATTTTCATTACAATTAGCGATTGTGGTAGGGAAGCCAAAGCTTCCCTTTTTATTAATTACATGAACATGAATCATCACAACAAACTGTTTTCTTATTAAAGCTTACACTACACACACCCGTTTCAGGCAAATCAAGTTCTACTTTTTCTGCAGACGACAGATCCCCGCAAAGATAGGCTACAACTGATCTTACCTGTTCATATCCTGTCACCATTAGGAATGTTGGAGCACGTCCATAGCTTTTCGCACCAACGATATAGAAATCCTTGTCGGGCTGGCGGAGCTCTTTTTCTCCATGCGGGCGAACAGTGCCACAGCTATGAATATTCGGATCAATAAGTGGTGCTAAAGCTTCCACACTTTCTACAGCTGGATCCATTGAAACTCTTACTTCACTTAAGATTGATAAATTTGGTCTGCTGCCTGTATTTACGATGACTTCTTCTATTCCTTTCAGAATACTATCCTCGCCATTCTTAATACCTGTAATCTCCATTCCTTTTTGGGATTTTCTAACCTCCTGAATTCGGAAAGAAGTAATCACTTTTACTTTCTGCCTATCAACTAAACGATGGATACGACTACCTAATTCACCGCGTGCAGCTAGTGCATCCTTTTCTTCCCCGCCATAGGCATCTTCAACAAGTTGTTTTCTCATGATCCAATAAATTTCAGTCTCAGGGTACCTCTTTGTAAGCTCTGCTAAATCCAGTAATGTATTAATCGCTGAATGTCCACCGCCTACAACTGCTACACGTTTATTTCCATACCGTTTCTCTTCATTCCCTAATACATCTGGGATTCCATAAAATATTTGTTCATGGAGTGATTTCTCCTCCTTAAGCCATACACCACTTGAGTTCGCAGGGTTCGGATTCCCCCATGTTCCCGTTGCATCAATAACAGCTCTAGCTTCAAAAATTTTATATGTTCCATTTGACTCTGTATAGATGACAAAGGGCACATTTTCCCGATTCAGCGTTTTCATTTTGTCGATATCTTTTTTTCCAACCGATAATACCTTTGTCTGCAGCTGAATATATGGCTGGATTTCAGGAAGATTGGCAAGTGGCTTTAAGTATTGTTCAACAAGTTCTTTTCCTGTTGGCAATTTTTCTGAATCAGGATATGTCCAATTATTCTGTTCCAGCAAGCTCTTTGCAGCTTTATCAACGTTATAACGCCATGGAGAGAATAATCGAATATGTCCCCAAGTTAAAATATTTGCTCCAACCTGACTCCCCGCCTCTAGCAAAATAAAAGACTCTCCGCGACTGGCTAAATGAGCTGCAGCCGCTAAGCCTACAGGGCCTGCACCTATTATGGCGACTGGTAATTTATCATTTTTTACAGTTTTAGTGATAAAAGGTGATGTTTGTGTGGAACAGCATCCTTGTGTATGAATGACATTTGACATCGTAATTCTCCTCATTTCGCTTGATTTATTTTTAAGCCTTATGATTCCAAGTTAAAAAATGCTCATTTCTTTTTCTGCTAAAAATAACCTCTGGCAAGTGCAATCCTATTATTTATTATTTGCAAAATGCAAGTATTAAATCATGAGGGTTTACCTCATTGGGGTCGTACAGCAATTACTTGTTTTCGCCATCGCCTCATTTAATAGTTTAATGGAACGAATGACTGTTTCTTTTTCAAATTCATTCATATGTGAGAATACATCATTCAAATATGTTTTCATCTGCTGATCAATTGTAGTTGCAACATATTTTCCTTCAACAGTTAAGGAAAGAATATAAACTCTTTTATCATCTGGATGTGGTGTCTTTTTTACTAAATTCATTTTAACTAAAGCTTGGATTTGCCGGCTAAACGTCGTAATATCTGTCCCTAATGTTTCTGCCACTTGCTGAATAGAGGGATGATGCTGTTTATCGATCTCGTATAAAATATGGCTATGAATAATTGAAACATTTACTCCGCCAACACTGCAGCAGTTTTTATCTAAAAATCCAAAACGTCTCGTCATAATCTGAAATAATTCACGAAGATTTTCCACTTCCTATCACCTCTAATCAATTTTTACTTTAATAATTTTTCCATAGCCATTACATCAACGTATTTTCCATCAAGTATACCTTGGTTTTTGAACACACCAACTTCAAGATAGCCTTTTTTCTGATATAAACTTTGCCCCAGCTGATTGAAAGGGAAAGTAAAGAGGACGATCTTATGAAAATGATTTTCTTTTGCGCACTTTTCGATGGCTGTTAACAGCATATTCCCAATCCCTTTCCCCCTGAAGGTACGGGCAACATAAACAGACAAATCTGCCACGCCCGCATAGGCACATCTGTTATTATATTGGTTTAACGAGGACCAGCCGATAATATTGCCTTCATATTCAGCTACAAGTACTTTATAGCGATTTTTATGCTTATCAAACCACTCTTGCATGTAAGGTAAGTCCTTTGTCTCTGTTTCTAATGTTGCTATTCTGTCTTCGATCCCTTCATTGTAAATAGATACGATCGATAATAAATCCGTTGAAGTGGCCTCTCTTACAATTGTCATCATATCCCCCCAATAAATACCAACATTCTAATAATTATAAATATATATTAATAATTTGCATATTGCAATTATTTTTTACCATATAGATTTTTCCCAAACGCAACTTACTTGCCTCTCACTTACTTATATAAAATAGTACAAAAAGGTTGCTCTAGACCCACCCCTATTTTAAGTTGTATCATGGTCAAGGGTTAATGGGGGGCAAAGAAAATGGAAGAGCAAAAATATAAAGATCTAAAATTAGGAGAACGCGGGGCAATCATTAGTATTCTCGCTTATATCTGCCTTTCTATCATAAAATTAGTCATTGCCTATATGAGTGGCTCTGCTGCTCTAAAAGCAGATGGGCTTAACAATACAACCGATATCATTGCATCGATTGCCGTACTCATCGGACTGAAGTTATCACAAAGACCGCCTGATAAAGATCATCGGTATGGACATTGGAAAAGTGAAACGATTGCCTCAATGGTTGCCTCATTTATTATGGCTGCAGTAGGTCTGGAAGTGTTGATCGATGCGATCACCTCTATGTTTCAAGGAGAAAAAGAAACACCCGATATTATGGCGGCTTATGTAGGTATTTTTTCTGCACTAGCTATGTATGTTGTGTACCTTTACAACAAAAGGTTAGCTAATCAAATTAATAGCAAAGCCGTTATGGCAGCGGCAAAAGATAACCTTTCAGATGCGTGGGTGAGTATAGGAACAGCCGTAGGCATACTCGGGTCTCAATTAAAGATGCCCTTGCTGGATACAATAACTGCTATTATTGTCGGACTATTAATTTGCAAAACAGCCTGGGACATCTTTAAACAAGCTTCTCATGAGCTTTCAGATGGATTTGATGAAAAGAAAATTCAACTCTATCAGGAAGTAATCACAAAAGTAGATGGCGTGAAAGGAATAAAAGAAATTAAAGGAAGATATTACGGGAATAATGAGGTCATAGATGTTGTCATTCTTGTAAATTCCACATTGGATATTAAAGAAGCGCATGATATCACTACCCATGTTGAAAAAGTCATGATGAAGGATTACGGGGTTTATGATGT
The DNA here is from genome assembly GCF_006704205.1 of Cytobacillus solani. Classification (NCBI taxonomy): domain Bacteria; kingdom Bacillati; phylum Bacillota; class Bacilli; order Caryophanales; family Bacillaceae; genus Cytobacillus; species Cytobacillus solani. Next base: position 2,636,447 of record NZ_CP041305.1, on the reverse strand, counting down.
ACATGTTCATGTGGAGCCGAATTAACTGATTGATTTACGTTTTTTTCCTCACACATCAAGTGACATAATAAGACAGACAAAAGCTATGTGAATAGTAGTTTTCACATAGCTTCTATTTTTATAAAGATAATTATTAGATACGCACTTCGGCTCATTTCACTACATTCGGTTGTACGATCGCCATTATATTTCCCCTTGTTTAATGTGAATAATTAATCTTTCAAGCCATTCTATTGTGTGCTCTGTTTTAGTTGAAAGATAGCCGCTCAAAAACTCTCTTATTGTCTCGGACTCCTTGCCTGTCTTCACCTGCTCAAAATGACTAATTCTCTCCCAGCCATCCTTGATAGTTTTTAATTTTTTTTCCAGTATTTCTACTACTTGATCACGATCCACATATTTCATGTTTGCTAAGCCAACGACCATATCCTTAATGCCTTCTGCCTGTTCAAACATTTTGTAGATTAATTTCGGAAGTGCTTCACGACCTTTATCCGTAATCGCAAATACTTGCTTATCTGGCCGGTGCTCTTCTTTTATAATTTCAACCGGCTCAATTAAACCTTTTTTAGCTAATGAAGCAAAATGATAGTACAGTTTACTTTCTGTCAGCCCGCCTAATTCATCCAAGGGAATAGGCTCTGAAAGCTGTTTTTTTAATTTATATGGATAATTATTATCCTCCATCAGTTTGCTCAATATAAAAATTTGAATGGACATACTCTATGCTCCTTCAAGAAGAGTTTCCTCTTATTTTAGCAAAACTAAGCTGTGACTTCAGCTGTATTCTTTACATCTTCTGTTTCGGTCTTTACCTCTACTTCCTCAACTGGCATTGGTTTATGCAAAAAGGTGACGATAGCAATATTAATGAACATCGCAACTGCACCAACTGCAGCCATTGACCAAATATAGGGACTTGGACTAACACTGCCGTATAGATTTGCGAAGTATGCCTGTACTGAGTAATACATTGGTGAAATGTAGCTCATCCATTCATATGGCATGTACATCATTTCACGTGTAATCGTGGCACCATTTGCTATTGATTGCATTAATAATACTTTAATCAATGTACTGTAATTACAGTACTTTAATTAAATTTTTTTCCTATTTTATTCTATATTTTTATATAAAGTCAATTAATAAATCTTCTAACTAACATTTCTATAGGTGAAAACTAGTTTCATACTTTAAGGGCAATTAATATTTTTTTCTCAGTGGATGGAATGGCAAAGCACTAATTGTGATTAAAAGTGCTTGCTTCGGCTAAGTGAAACATTAAATTGATTCTTGTTTCACTTTCCCACTTGAACCTACAGCCACGTCAGGTTTTATAATGAACCTATACTTTTTTATGGGAGGAATTTAGATGAAAGAAAATAATAAGTTTTCCATAGGTGAATTTTCAGAAAAAACAGGAATCTCCATTCGTACTTTGCATTACTATGACGAAATCGGTCTTTTACAGCCAGAAAAGAATCCAACGTCAGGACATCGCATTTACAATCACCAAGATATCCTCACCTTGCAGAAAATCGTAAGTCTAAAGTTTCTTGGGTATAGTCTGGATAAAATCCTTCACTTATTACATGAATCGAGTTTTACTAATGATTTAAATGAAACGTTATCTCTCCATTTACAAGCATTAGAAAAAGAAAAAGAAAAAATCGAACTATCAATGGCGGCAATTAAGAGAATTACTAAGTTACTAGAGGAAGAAGGGGAAGTAGATAGTGCCATCTTATTCAGCCTCATCCATAGCATGCAAACAGAATATATACAAAAGGAATGGATGGAACGGCACATGCAAGCGGATATTGTAGAAGAATTGTCGAAAAAAACGGAAGAAGAGAAAACCACCTTAGATCAAACCTTTATTCAATTAGCTAAGGAAGTAAAACAGCTTTACGGCAAACCTGTTGAGGATCCAAAAGTACAAGAAATGATTAAAACATATATTGAAGCATCTTTTGCATTTCTTGGTGAAGATTTGATTCAAAAACTAGCTGATGCAAACGTCGAAGAACTCGATATTCAGGAACTTGAAAACATGACCCCTTCCCCATTCACAGAAGATGAACAGCAATGGATTAACCAGGCAATGGAATATTGTATGAGACAAACAGAATAGAACTAGAAATATGGTTATTGATGATATATTAATAAAGAATATATAGTAAAAAAAGAGAATCATGAACGCAATCATGATTCTCTTTTTATTTGGCAGCATTTAGTGCACCTGCAAAGCGCTTGATTCCTTCATCGATAGCCTTCTCATTTTCTCTTGCAAAAGTGAATCGCACATACCCTTTTCGGGATCCCATTGTAACTCCAGGTACGTAAATGACTCCCCGATTAATCGCATGTTCCAATAACTTCATTTCATCAACGTCTCTTTTTAATTTACACCAAATATGGATTCCACCTTGAGGAATCGTATATTCCACTTGATCTTTTAAATAGTAATTAAGGCTAGAGACAATTTGATTCCGCCGCTTCTCTAATTCCTTCACTAATTTCTGAATATGCGAATGAAAATGTGCGGATTCTAAAAAATCGTTAGCGATCCATTGAGTAAAGCTCGCATGTCCAAAATCAATTTGCTGTTTGGCATCAGATAATCTTTCTATTACCGATCTTGGACCAATAATCCAGCCAATTCTAAGACCCGAAGCAACAACCTTCGATAAAGAACTAATATATAGGACATTTCCATGCGTATCCATCGACTTTAATGTTGAAACTCCTTCGCCGTTAAAAGACGTTAAACTATACGGATCATCTTCCACTACAGGTATTCCATGTTCAGAGGATATTTCCAAAATAGCTTTCTGCTGACTCGTTTTTAGTAAAGTGCCTGTTGGATTTTGAAAAGCTGGATTTAAAAATATCATTCTAATGCGATGTTTTTTATGTAACGCTATTAACTCATCAGTGTCTATCCCCTGATCATTAACCGGTAAATAGTACGTTTTTATACCTGCTGTTTGAAATATCGGAAGATTGTAATGATAGGATGGGTCTTCTATTAACACAGCATCCCCAGGCTTTAACAAACATTGAACGACTAGATGTAAAGCTTGTTGTGCCCCAGAAGTAATTAGAATAGAGGAGGGATTTGTTTCAATCTCCCGGAACTCCTTCACATGCTTTGCAATAGTCGTCCTTAATCCTGCATTCCCCTGAGGATGATCATAACCTAACCGGCCGATAAAAGAGCGAGTGGACGTAATCTCCCTTAATGCATTCGTCGGAAAGAGATCCTCTGATAATTCACCGCTCGCTAAATTGATTAGTTTCTGCTCTTCCATCTCTTTACGTATTCTTTGGGTGAGCGGCAAATTTGGCAAAAATGAACCGGCTTCTATGTATCTGTTCCAACTAGGGATACGTTTTTTTGTTATCCCCCATATATCCTGACTTATCATCGTGCCACTTCCGCGAATTCGTTGAACTAAACCATTTGATTCAATCTCATCATATGCAGCTACAACTGTACTCCTATTGATATTTAGCTCTTTCGCTAAGTATCTCTCCGATGGAAGAGGTTTATCTGGCGGAAAGGTCCCATCAGCAATTCCATTTTCAATATATTCAGCAATTTGTTTATATATCGGTTTTTTAGACTTTCGATCAAGATTCCAGTCCATTTCATTCCATCTCTTTTCATTCAAAATTGTGATCTAATTTTCGTTACTTTTATCTATTATAACGATAATTAGATCACGTATTGAATTCTCCTGATCCATATAATGTTGCAGCGAACTCCTTTAAGCGAAAAAGCTAATGTACACACCAAGGGCGATAATAGACAAAAAAATAACCGCAACATATATGAACGTTAAATTAATCGTATTTTTTTTCGTCGTTTCGCTATATTTTTCATCCGTCTTCCGCGTTACCATTAAAGTCCCAACCAAGGCGATTATCAAAATAATAAAGACAAAGGCAATTAATATTTTCATCGTCATCGTCCACCTCTATAAAAAATGATTTACTTCCACTACATTTAAGTAATCAGTATAAAATAAATGAAAAGGAATTGACCCATCCACTTTTGAATAATTTTCGCCATCCATTTGAATATTCTTTCTATTCATTTTTATATTATTTTCTTTTTCTTTCAATTAAACGTGATTGGGAATAATAAGTGGGATTGATGTCTAGATATATTTAACATTAACAAATTACACATTTGCCCCTATTATTTTAGTAAATGCCTTTTTACATTTTTTGTACAAAAATATTGAGATGCATCATAAATCGTTAAGGTCAACAAAAAAAAACATCCACATTTTTTATGTAGATGTTAAATTTATGACGTAACGCTCATTTCTTTAACTTTCAGGCGAGAATATATTTTCCTTAGCCTAATAAAGAGTCGGTACCTGCCTTTTATAGTATGGAAATCAATAAATTACTTAGAATGATAAACGTTTAAATTAAGCCATTTATTGATTGAAAATTTTATAATCGATTTCATTTTCACTTTTAGCAATAATAAATGCGCTTAAAGTATCTGAATCAACATTTAAAATCGTGCGCAGCATGCCAACAAACCATTCTACTCCAGCAAATAGGGCGATACTCTCAATTGGCAATCCCAATTGTGGAACGACAATAGACAATGATACTAATCCCGCACCTGGTACTACAGCATTTGCGAGGGAAGCTAATGTTGCTAAAATAACAAGATAAAAGTATTCTCCACCTGAATATGAAATTCCAGCAATCTGTGAAATTGTGACTAATGTAATTGCCATATGCATAGCTGACCCGTTACTATTGAGTGACATTCCTAATGGAAGGACTAATTTTGTAATTCTTTCACTTATTCCAAGTTTCTCCTTCGCATCCTTTAAAGCAATTGGCAGAGTAACAGCAGAAGATGTAGTAGTTAAAGCCATAATAGACATTGGAGCCATATTCTTGATTAATTTAACCATACTTACTTTACAGTATAAGGAAACAAATAGAAACCACATAAATAGAAATATAAAAGTGGCCAAACAATAAATTAATAAGTACTTTGCCAATGGAAGTAAAACTTGCAAACCCATATTTCCGATAGTAGAGGCTATTATAAAAAATATTCCCACTGGTGCAATCTTCATAATTAAGGTAACCAATTTTAAGATGACTGAATTAAACTGTACTGTTCCTTGAAATATTTTGTTTTCTTTGTCATCTAACCTGACATAACTTAATGCCAGTCCAAAAATGATGGCAAAAATAATAACTTGAACAATCGATCCTTGCGCCATAGAGTTAATTATATTTGTAGGAAAAAAATTAAGAATCGTATCTTCTATAGAGCTTGCTGTACCCATTTCTGGCAGTGGATTGTCCGAGAGTAGAGTGGAATCAATTCCTTTCCCTATTTTAAATAACACTCCTATTACCATACCAAATAAGGCAGCCAGGAAAGATGAAGTGATAAAAACAATGACCGTTTTAAATCCTAATTTTCCTAATTTCCTTGGATTTAACCCACCAACTGCTTCAATAATCTGTCCCATGACTAATAAAACAATGGACATTTGAATCAACCGTAAAAATATATTTCCAAAGACATCAATGGATGTCATGAATTTTCCGAAGAATCCACCAAATAATACGCCAAGAATAGTCGCTAGAATAATCTGAGTGGTTATGTTCATTCTTATTTTCATATTTTTTCTCCTAGATCTTATAAGAGTGTCTGGATCATATTAATTTATTTTTTTCAGATTTACAATCTATTTAGCGGCTTTTACTTTAAATATTTTTGTAAAGAAAAAGAACTGGAGACTACACAATTAGATATTTCTCCAGTCCCATAAAAAAGCATGATAAAAAATTCATTTCTAAACTACTACTCTACTTTTAGAACTCTTATTATAGTATGACAAACTAAATGGCATTCTCTAAATAATTGTTATTCTTTACGACTGTCCCAGTTAGCTCATCTTTGAGATTTGCGATATTATCTAATGAAGTAATAACTGCCTTTGCATTTGGACTATTTTCCAAGAAATTAACAACAGCTTCAACTTTTGGCAGCATACTTCCTGCTGCAAACTGATTTTGATTGATATATTCCTTCAATTCAGTAAGAGTAACGTCCTCAAGTTTTTTCTGATTTTCTTTACCATAGTTAATAAACACATAATCAACACCAGTAAGAATAATCAAGTAATCTGCCTTCACAAGTTCAGCTAGTTTTGCCGCAGCGAAATCCTTATCAATTACTGCTTCAACACCTTTGATTCCTTCTTCTGTTTTAATAACTGGAATTCCGCCGCCGCCGGCTGAAATTGTAATAAATCCATTTTTCACAAGGTTTTCTACTATCGGGTATTCAATAATTTCAAGCGGCTTTGGTGAAGCAACTACCTTACGCCATCCTCTGCCAGCATCTTCTATATAAACGGACCCATCTTTTTCCGCAACGGTTTTTGCTTCCTCTTCTGTTAAAAAAGGCCCAACTGGTTTTGTAGGATTCATAAAAGCAGGATCATCTTTATCAACTAAGCATTGAGTAATAATTGAAGCCGTCTGTTTATCAATATTTTCCTCTTTAAGCGCTTCATTCATAGCATTTTGCAGCCAAAATCCAATACTGCCTTGAGTCATGGCAACACAGGAATCTAATGGCAATGCAGGATTTATTTCAGAGTCAGCAGTCATTTGCTGGTTTAACAAGTTTCCAACTTGTGGTCCATTTCCATGACTGATTACTAATTCATGTCCTTGCTTTACTAATGCTACTAGTTTTTCAGCTGTTTCCTTTAATACCTTTTGTTGTCCCAGTGCAGTGGGGTCATCAGTTAAGATTGCATTCCCGCCTAGTGCAACGACGATTTTTTTTCCCATCTATATAACACTCCTCAAATTTTTATTTCTGCATCAGCTTCTTTAATGCGACTTGGATACCAAATAAAGTATCGATCCCTGAAGTATGACCGTAGTTTGTTACGTTTTTCACAAGTCTTCTGGCTTTAGCAATTTCAACCGTTCCAGATAAATTGTTTAGTAAATGCTTAAAACTTTCACTAACATAGCCATTCAGCAGGCATTGGTAGTAACTGCGACTAACATCAGTGGTTGAAGAATGCCTACTTAAGAACTCACTCAGCTCTTCTCTACAAGATGAATCATCTGAAAAGCATGACTCTACCATAATCAGACCGGAAATAAAATCATCACCGCTTGGAGTCAAACCAATTCCTCTGCCAAAAAAATGTTCTATAATGACTTTGATAACCTTCTTATGATCTGACTGTGCAGAGATGAATTCATTTAGCAAGGATAATTCTTTGGCAGATTGAATAACACCTGAATCCCCAAGGAAGTCAATTTGATTGATTAGTCTAAATATTTCATTGTTTTTTACATCCACCCTATCGATTGGAAGATGACTTAACCGCAAATCTACTTCCGAAAGCTTATCCAGTTTGATCTTCACCTCATGATTTGATGTATCAATCATGATTTTTCCATCTTCATATCGAACAGAATTTCCTGCTGAAATTCTGTTTAACAGCTGTTGAAGGCTGTTTCCCGGAATATTGACCCCAAATGCGGACACTGGTGTCCCTAAAGACCCGACATGCACTAATTGGTCATGAAATACAAGATTAAAGCTGGTTTGAAAAACACTGTGAATGTTCCCAACAGAATTTTCATATAAAATATGGGGTAAATAATTGCTCTTTACCCCATATTCAATTTCTAAGGAATTAGAAATCATTATTCAACTGTGATTCCTAGTTTTTCTGCATACGCTTCTAACGCTTTTTCAAAACATGCTAGAGGAGCTCTTACTGTTCCAGCACCGATTTGTCCTACTCCAGCTTTTTTATGGGCAATACCGGTATTAATGATTGGTGTAATGCCTGTTTCCACAACTTTTCTTATATCAATTCCTAAACAAGTTCCCTTGAAGTCCCAAGTTGGAATACTCCAGTTAGGGTTATGTGAAATACTGATTTCCGCCATTTCATTAGATACCCTTAATGCATCCTCAAAGCCGCCAGCACCAACAAATCTAGTAACACCTGGTGCAGCTACCATTGCCATACCGCCGACGCCGACTGTTTCAGTAATGGCGCTATCACCGATATCAGGATTTCCATCTTCTTCTGAGTATCCTGTAAAATATAATCCTTTTGGTGTGTTAACAGGGGCAGTAAACCATTGATCCCCCATTCCGCTAATACGAACACCAAAGTTTTTACCGTTTCTAGTTAATGTGGTAACAACTGTACCACTTTCTATCTTTCTCGCATGGTCCATGATTGCTTTACTTGTCGCCATCATGATATTTAAGAAGAACTGATCCGTATCTGCCAAGAATTGAATCACTTCTTCCTTCGTGCTGTCTTCAATATCCAGCTTAACAATAGAAGGACTGATTTCTTTTAGGAATACTAGAGATCCCGCAATGTTTCTTTGATGGAATTCGTCTCCCATTGTAATGGCCTTTGCAATCATAACATTTAGGTTGATTCCGTCACCTTTAAGTTTTATAGCTTGACTTAAAACTGGTCCTAAAACATTTGCCATCCAGTGTAGGCGATCGACTACTTCTTGGGAATATGCTCCGAAACGCAGAACTTTACCGATTCCTTCGTTCATTGTGCAGTAACCAACCGTGCCATCTACTTTGTTTTCTACAACTAGCACAGCCATATTCGCTGAAGTAATACCGCCCATCGGTCCAACAGCATGAACATGATGACATGGCATGAAAGTAACTTCTCCAGATTCAAGTTGTTTTCTTGCTTCTTCTTCCGTAGATGCCCAGCCTTCAAATAATGATGCCCCGATACATGAACCTTGCATTGGACCAGTCATTTCATCCCAAGTAATTGGTGGGCCTGCATGAAGCAATACTTTTCCATTTAGTTCTGGAATAACTGATTTTGCAGATACTACATCTACAAGGAATGGTTGAGAATTCTTGATTCTATCAATCACCTTTTCATTTGAAGCATTGATTTCTTCTTCTTTTTTACGTAAAGCATTTAAGATCTTGATTAACTTCTTATTTCCTCCTGCAACAGGCTTCCAATTGAATTGAAGACTTTGACCACCATATTTAATAATTGGTTCATTAAAGCTTTCAAGACCAACATTGATTACCCGAGGCATCGTATTTAGCATTTCATCAACAGCTGAGCTAAGTGCAGGTAAAGGATTTTTCTCTTTGCTGTAAGGAATCACTTGCTTATCTGCTTCAACTAATTCTTTACCCATAAATTTAAGTGCTAATTGAACAGCTTTTGCATTGCTCTCTTCAACAATAACACCTGCTTCTTCTAATGTTGCAACAGCTTGATTGAAGTCCTGTGGATCCTGTTTTGTCCCTACAACAGTCCCTACAAAATGCAAGTCTCTTCCACCTGCTTTAGCCACTGCAATGGCTTCTTTAATTGCCGGAGCTAATGCTTGTGCCATATCTGGATGACTTCCATATCCTAATACACAATCTAGCAGAATCACGCCAGTAGAAGGATCTACTGAATATTCTTTAATTTTGTTCATTCTAACTTCAGGGTCCATCATCGGATGTGGTTTACCTTGTGTGTAGATGTCATCTCCAAGGTCCATGACTTCAAAACCATGAGACTTTAAGATAAATCCCTCTTCTTTAACCAATCCGCCTAATTCTAATGATTCAGAAATTAACATACCTGCTTCTGCAGCTAATGTACCGCCTGAATATAGTCCTTTGACTGTCTTACCCGCTGGCAGAGGATTTTCTACATGATGAGCAGCAGGCTCGTAATAATTTGATTTCACAGACTGTCCGTTCGCCAGATCCACAGCGATTCTTGCTGTTTCCTCTAATGTGTGTGCAAGGTACACACTGCCTTCGTGGTGATCAGGTTTTTCTCCAAGGAAAATCGCTACCACCGGCTTGCTTACATCGTGAAGCAATTGGACAACTTCGTTTCTTACCTGTGGAGCAGGTGGCTTAGAAATGACCACAATCACTTCAGTGGCGTCATGATGCTCTAGGCCAACAATGGCATCCTTCACTGTAATTGCTCCCACTTTATCACTTAAATCACGGCCGCCTGTCCCGATTGCGTGAACAACACCGCCGCCTAATTTGTCTATCATAGCTGTTACTTCTTGAATACCTGTTCCCGAAGCTCCAACAATACCTATATTTCCTTTGTTTACTACATTTGTAAACGCCATTGGAATACCTGAAATAATACCTGTTCCACAGTCAGGTCCCATTAGCAATAGACCTTTTTCATGCGCTTTTTTCTTAAGTCTTACTTCATCAGCAATAGAAATATTATCACTGAAAGAGAAAACATTAAGATTATAGTCTAGTGCTTTTTCAATTTCATCCGCAGCGTATTCTCCAGGGATAGAGAATAGGGCTAAGTTTGCATCAGGAAGTGCTTCTAGGGCATCCTTCCAATTTTTCACACTCTTTAATCCGCCTGACTCTTTTGTTACAGATAGGTCATTTAGAAAACGATCCGTTTCTGCTAATACCAGATTCATAACAGCATCGTCATCTGTATCAACAACAATTACCATATCATTCCCTTTTGCAGATTCTGCTTCAGGTGTAAGTAATCCGGAATTTCTAAAAATATCTTTATTTGCGTCCGTTCCCATCATGATGGAACTTTTATTTACTCCGTCTAAACCATTAACAGAATTCGTTAATAACATCAAATTGATGGAATCTTGATAACTATTTTCTTTAATAATTGTGTGCAGCATAAAAATATTCCCCTTTCCTTTTCTCGTATTAATTATAAAGTTGACTGTAAGTGTTTCCATCGCTACATGAAGATAAAATAGACAATCGTATGTTATCTCTTATAGATAAAAACTTGCTGTAATAGATTCATTGAAATTTAAATGAAAAGGCTTGAGTGTAAAAAAAGCCCCTAAATGTTCAGGCAACAAATAGGGACTCGTCATTTTATTATCGATAAACTGTTACAATCTTTTCAGTCTTTACTGTAACTCGTCCATTTTTAATAACGAACAATCGTGTTGGCAGATCGATGATCGCGTTTGTAACAGATTCTGTATCTAGTAAAACAAGGTTAGCAGTGTGTCCAACTTCAATCCCATAATCTTTTATACCAAGAGCCTTAGCTGGGTTCGTTGTGATCATTGGTAAAACAGTCGGTAAATCTGCTGCACCTCCCAAGTGTGCTGTAGGAATGGCTAGCATGGCTGTTTGAACAAGATCGCCTGTTCCATAAGGAGTAAACGCATTACGAATATTATTTGTAGCGATACACATATTTACTCCACCATCACGTAACGCACGAATTGGCGTAAGACCGCGTCTAACATTATATTCATCATTACGTCCACCCATATGCAAATCAGTAGCTGGTAAAGACATAATACTAATTTGGGCTTTGGCTAGACCTTCAATAATTGGTTCTAATTGTTTTTTAGGAACTGCTCCTAATGCCGTTACGTGACCTAGTGAAACTTGTCCTTCATAACCTTCAGCAATTGTTTTTTCACAAATATATTCAATTGTCATCCCTTCTGGATCGTCTTTGAAGTCTTGGTGAAAATCAATTGGTTTGCCATATTTTTTAGCAATTTCAAATACCAAATCAATATGTTCTTTTGCAGGAGAATCATTATATGGAATTCCCCCCACTACATCTGCACCGGCTTCCATTGCCTGAAACATCATTTCTTCTGTTCCTGGTGCTTTAAAAATTCCTTCTTGCGGGAATGCAACAACTTGCATATCGATAAAACTCTTATATTTTTCCTTTAATTCCATGATCGCTTCAAATCCTGTGAAGCCTTGTGAAGGATCAAATTCAGCATGAGTACGAATATGAGTTGTACCGTTTACGATTAACATTTCAATTGTACGTTGTGCACGATCTAATATATCTTCTTTTGTAAATGTTGGTTTTAACTTTGCAGTAACCTCAATGGCTTCCTTTAATGTTCCAGATTTATTTGGAAGGCGGTCAGCAATTAATGCTTTGTCCAAGTGAATATGCCCTTCAATAAATCCAGGAACCAATACCTTGCCATTTGCTTCGATTACTTGCTTCGCATCTGCATCAATCGCATGCCCAATAGCTGCTATTTTGCCATCTTTAATTGCTACATCTTGTAACTCTGCACCTTCTTCAAGTCGTGCCTTTTTGATTAAGATATCCATATTAATTCCCTCCATTTTAAGGTTATTAAGATAAAATAAATGATAATACAAGAAGTAATGCTATTGCAGATCCAACCCATTTACCATTGCCTTTTACTACTTCTATAATAGGAAGTTTGAAACCAGCAGATAATGCTTGCATGGTTATGTTAACAAAACTTAATTGACTTCCCAATCCAACACCAATTGTGACAAAGCCTATTGCTAAAGGTGAGAAACCTAATGAAACAGCGATCGGCAGGACTAATCCTAGGATAGAACCAACAAATGCTCCCGCAGGGATCCCAATTAAAACACCCGCTAACACAGCAGCAGGAACAACTAATGCAGTTGGAGCATTTCCAGCCGCACTAGCAATAACTTGGAATGCTCCAGTATTACTAATAAGGTTGATAAACGCTAGGAAAATACCGACTTGAAATAATCTCGTAAGAATATAAATAGATCCATCAATTAAAGAATTTGTAGTCTGGTTTAAGTTAAATTTAGTACAAATGAAAATTAATGCGACAGTACCAATTGTATAAACAAGAGGGTTAATGAGTGAATAGTCTAACGCCTTATTAATAAATGGTCCGACAATAATCGCTAATAGCATGAAAATCGCAGGAATCGTAATTTTAAATAATTGACCATTGCTCATCGCAGCATATTCTTCACTTTCTTCGCTGACGAACAAGCTGCCCCTCTTCTTCGCGCCATAGAAAGCTAACACTACTGCGATCACTGCAAATAGCAATGTAACCCATCTCATTGTTCCAACGTACTCAGCAACTGGAATACCAGATAACTTAGAGACAACGCTTGATTCAAGAGATGCTGGTGAAGTCGTAAATGCTACAGCTGTAGCTATAGACATAGCTGCAATCAATTCAGGAATTGCACCTACGGCTGCAAACGCTAATGGCGCAATTACCATAGCCGTACCGCCGCCAACACCAGACATATACGTTGCAGCAGCTTGTAGAATGACAATAAAGGCAGCCATGTACTCATTCTTGTTGCCAATTTTACGTCGAACTAGATTTAACGCTGCAGTATACCCGCCAGATGCGAATACAGCCATAGCAATGGCTGAGTTTACAACTGGAACAGTATTAGAAAGCATTTGTGGTATGGTCTTTAAAAACTCTTCGTTGGCCTGTGCAATCCCAATGCCACCTATTAACATGGCTAATGCACCGCCAGCAAAACCAGCAACCAGCATGTCCACCTTCATGAATAAAAGTACAATAATCAAAATGATTGGAACAATGACTAAAATCGCCTGAAAACCAGTAGGAGTTGGAATTTTAACTTCATCTACTCCTGCTGCAAATACTTGATATCCAGATATCAGCATAAATAGGATGGCTGCTGTTATTGAATAAAGATTACGCTTTTTAAATGCCATTTGGAGACCTCCATTCTTAATGTTTGATAAGAATAATAACTGATTGTTTAATCCACTGAAATATATTTTCTTTACAGAGTAAGAAAAAGGTTCAGAATATTAATTTCATCATAATGAAAGATTTCTTACTATTGCTTGCTTATTTTCTTCTTTCTATCTAAAACCTCCGTTCTTTTTAGAATGGTATATATCTAGGGAATGAAGTAAATACGAGATCGATCATAAACTAAGTGCTTAAGCAGTGTTTACAATCGATCAATTGTTATAACCACCACTCTCAAAGTATGACGAAATATCCGGGGGAAAGTCTAAACTTTAGGGAGTGATTTCATTATGATGACCCAACTTCATTGTAAACGTTGTCAATTACATTCGTCTTTATCCGCTATGTATAGAGTCAGGAGTATATTTTATCTCAAAGGGACTAAATTTATGGAATGCTATTTTTATTATTTAAAGATAAAAAGTTTCCTTTTATATTTATTTAGTTTAGTATATAAAAAACTACTTCTACGTTCGATGGGAGGTAAAGATATGACCTTAACAGTTAGAGATATACTTGACTTTGAGTCTTTATATGAATCCGAGCTAATTGCGGGAATGAAAGGCTTGCAAAAAGAAGTGACTGGGATAATGGTTATGGAAGCTCCTGATATTGAAGCTTGGGGGAACTTTGGACAAGTATGCTTAACTAGTTTCTTTGCGCTTGAAAATCTTTCATTGACTGAAACGAAAAATTTTTTTATAAAAGCGAATACGATAGGGATCGCAGCTTTCATTGTTAAATTAGATCGTTTAGTAAAGAAGATTCCAGCACATTTCATTGAGGAATGCAATGTGAATCAAATCCCCCTGATAAAAATCCAAAAAGAAACACGGTACGAAGCCATTATTTTGAGTGTCATGGAAACGTTAATTAATAAAAATAAAGTTCTGCTAGACCGCTATTACATGATTAGCAATCAATTCACGAATATGGCACTCAGAGAGCCACGATTAAAAGATATACTTGCTTTATTAGAGGATCTCATCCCTAATCCTGTCAGTCTTTTTAAAAATAATTCCATTATATACAGAAGTATAAATCTAGAATTAGGTGACTTTCATGTAAGTAAATCGACCAAGCTGGCCAAAAAACGCTATACTAATTTTGAATATCAAAGACAAGTAGTTTCTCATACAGATCTTACAGCTCAACACTATTCCCAATTATCGGTAGAAATCCCTTCACTAGGAACAGATGTTTATCGATTAATCATCCATGAATTAAATCAAAAGACGACTGAAGATGATTTTATGGCTATAGAAAATACAGTAAGTTCTCTTCAAATGGAACTGCTAAAGAAGTATGCATTGCAGCAGCAAAATCTCAGTCATTTAAATGAGATCATTAATGATTTAATCTATGCACGATATCAAACAGAGGAAGAATTAGCAGAGATATTGCATTTCCTGAATCTTAGCAAGAAAGACAATATCCATCTCGTCATATTTGACCTTTCGGTGGAGAGCAGCAGAAAAAAAGTAAAACGAGAAGATTCTGAATCTATTTTAAATACCCTATCGAATTATATCTCAATCCGTTGGAGCAAATTTGTAAGTTTGGTAAAAAAGGATAAGATTATCTTTCTCATTTGTAATTCAGATAACGATCAAGGATTTTCCGAAAAAATAACTGTAGCCATCAACTCTTTTACTTCCTTATCCTATTATTCACAATTATCCTTTAATATAGGAATCAGCAACAAATCAAATGTAACTGATTTACACTTGGCAAATAAACAAGCAAACAACATTTTAAAGATATTAAAACTAACTGGCCAAAAAAATAAAATCGTGTCCTACAAGGACTTAGGAATCTTCCAATTATTTTTGGAAACAAATAATATTGATGAATTAATAAAATTTGTACCTGAAAAAATATTAGAAATTCAAAAAACCAAACCAGAACTTAATAAGACATTAAGGGTTTTTCTAGATCATAACCAAAACTTCAAAACGACTGCAGAGGAGTTATTCATTCACCCAAAGACGGCAAAATACCGAATTGAACGGCTTATAAAACTAGCTAATATTAATTTTGAGAATCCCGAGGAACTTTTGCAAATTAATATTGGCTTGCGACTACTTGAGTTTATAGATACAACTTTATAACGGAAACTCTGTCCATTTTATGTACAATAAAATGACAATAAAATATGGAAAAATTCAAACTCTTGCCTTAGAAGCAACATTTATAAGATCTAAAACAAATAGAAAGGAAAAAACGATTATCTATATACACGGCGGAGGATTAGTATATGGAACATGATTATGACAGAAATACCCATTTGCCAGAATTATAAAAACTGTATATAAGAATGATTAAATAGTTAGAAACCATAATATAAAAAAAAACGTGCCCGTACTGCCTGTCATTTGCTAAGTGGATATCTACAAATAACAGGCAGTTACAGGCACTTATTATTTTTAATAGAAGACAACAAGCTTTTAATATTATTTGTTTATCGAGGAAGTCAGTTTACACATGGTCAACTGGTGCCACTGTAAATTTCCCATATTCGACACCTTTTAAACTCGTCAGTTTATTGCTTAGAAGCCGGATCTCTTTTGCTTTTCCCTTTACGATGATGAGCTCAAGACTTTCTATCGCCTGAGCGTTATTAACATTTCCAACAAAGGTATTCCTTTCAGCCGTATTCCCATTTGCATCTTCAAACTGTATCCCTACAAAATTATCCATAATCGTATTATTATCTATTTGATTACGTTCAGCTTCTTCTATATATATACCTACTCGATTTGAAATAATTGTATTTCCGGTTACCATTGTGTCAGAAACCATATAAAGTAATAGTCCTTGAGCATGAACACTATTGTTATTAAAGGACAACTTGTTATTACTTACAACGGTTCGATTTGATTCCATCAACATTGCACCAGTTGAGTTAGCTTTAGATACATTTTCATTAAGTAAGTTATCGTCTGAAAACATAAGATGCATCCCATAACGTGAATTTTGAATCGTATTTTGGAACAATATATTCTCTTCGCTTTGTTCTAAATAAATTCCGTCAGCCACATTAGAAATTTTTATATTTGTTATGGTGTTTCTAAAGGATTTCCATAAATCAATTCCATTTCCTTGCTTTTCGCCAACAATCTTACTATCTTCTATCTTCACGTCAGCTGCACGATCAAGTTTTATTCCCGCACCTCTTGTTTCAATATCAATTCCCTCTAAAATATGGTTAGAACCAGTTACAAAAACAGCCATGTCTTCTTTTCTATCACCGCAGTGCTCTACTTTGATATTTTTGAGAATAACTCCCTCACCACTAATGGCAATGACCGGCTCTTCCTCACAAGAGCGCAGCAGGACTTTCCCCTTTCCTATTAAGGTTATGGGCTTAGAAATATTCACTGTTTCGTTATACTCCCCCTCCCTTATTTCAATAGTAGTACCCTTTGAGGCTGCATCAATTTTAGATTGCAATGTACTTGCTGCTTCGGCTCCATCAGGCAAGCAAAACCCTAAAACGAGGAGAAACATTGTAAAAATCATTCTTTTCATTTCATTACTATCCTCGCTTTCATGCTGGTTCACTTTGTGAGTGTATCTAATAAATGTGTGGAATATATGTAATAATTATGAAAATTTCATTTTTCCTTTTCTTTTTTTGGTTTTAGATCCATTTATACATTAGTCTAAGCAGCTCTTCTTTTACTTTACTTATCGCCTCTTTTATAAAAAAAACTACCTGCACTCGTATCGTTTATCATAAGTATTTTTATTGGCACTATGAGTTTATTTTTCATTCATACTTACATTGAAAAAAGGCTGCCCCAATTTAATAATTGCAGACAACCCTTTTTCTAACTTACCTGGATTTCATAATATGCCTCTTCCTGGTTCGTATCCTCAAACCATTTCATTCCTTTATACTTAAATCCAATTTTCTCTAAGATTTTCAATGAACCTGTATTTTTTGGATCAGCTGAGGCGTAAATTTTCATTACTTTCGGGTTCATTTTCGCAAAATGAACACATGCTGCTGCAGCTTCTCTGGCCTAACCTTTCCCCCACGCATTTTTCGCAAAATGAAAAATTAATTCAACTTCATTTAATGTTGTTAGGACATTAAATCCAGCTGCGCCGATGACTCTTCCTAACTCCTTTTCTATTACTGCATAAACAGAAAGATGACTCTTCTATATAATTTCATGTTATAAAATAACTATTTTACCAAGTGCCCTTCCTTTTTGGGAATTTCTCTTCTAACGAATGAAATATTGTTTTTCATAAAAACGATTGGAATTACAGGACGTGAATCATTATTTGTTTTATCTATAAAATCGATAATAACTAATAGTTATTTTCGATAAATAACACATTTGTGATAAATGTCATTCTAACTTTTTAGTTAAAGTGATATTAATTAGTTGCTTATCAATAGAATTAGAAAGGAAGTTTATATGAGTAATAGAAAAACTGTTATTTTAAATTATGGTGCTTTATGTATTGCTATGAATGTTATATTAGGAACAATTATTTCAGCTATGAAAATCCCACTTTTATTTCTTGATACAATCGGAACAGTATTAATGGCCGTTCTATTTGGGCCTTGGTGGGGGGCTTTAACCGGTTTGTTAACAAATGTTGTTTTGGGGGTTACAACAAGCCCAACAGCTTTCTTTTTCGGATTAGTTAATGTTGCAATTGCAATTGTAGTTGGACTCATGGCAAGAAAATTCAATTTCACCAAATGGTATATTGCACTTATAACAGGAATTCTTCTTTCTATTATTGCACCACTAATAGGAACCCCTATTGCTGTAGCTGTCTTTGGCGGTTTAGATGGAAGCGGGATGGATGTTATCGTTTTATGGATGAGAGCTGCTGGTGAAAGTATTTTTGCTTCTACCTTTATATCAAGAATCACCGGCAACTTTGTAGATAAAATTATTACTTGTTTATTAGTCATGTTTATCGTTATCAAATTACCAATGTTCCAAAAAATATATAAAGGAAATGACCGCCATGCAGCGTAATAAAAAAATTCTGCTCGTATCCCATTGCATTTTTAATCAAAACACGGTCATAGAAGGGGAAGCACGGAGTTTTGGTGCAATCCCTACAGTATTAGATTGGATTCAAAAGGAAGGACTAGGGGTTATACAGCTGCCCTGTCCCGAATTCACATTTTTAGGATTAGAACGTCCATCTATGACTTATGAGGAATATGATAATGAAGAATATCGTCAGCACTGTCGAAAAATTTTATTGCCAGTTCTCGAACAATTGACGGAATACAAAAAATGCGACTATCAAATCACTGGTATTCTAGGCATTCAAAGCAGTCCCTCCTGTGACATGACCAGGGGAGTCTTTATGGAAGAGTTAAAAAAGCTCTTTAGCGAACAGCAGATAGCTATTGCTACTGAATGGTACCTTCCGGATCATAAAAATCCTATTTTCAATAGTAAGGAGAATTATATTAAGAGTAACTAAAATATTGGCCAAATGATCAATCATTTTTATTAACTTACATCTTTTTAAGTTTTTGTCTTATCCTCTCATAGCTTTTGTAGTTTTAGTTTTCTCCAAGTCTAATCACCCAATTTTGCCAAAACAAGAGGAGGAAGGACACATAGTTGGTGCTTTGAAAAAAGTTTAATCGAAAACACCATACAAACCTGTTTATTATAGTAAAAAGTATCCATTTAATTATTCTTTTATGAAGACCTAAATTAAAAAATAAAAAAGGGCACATATTATTCATGTATAATATGTGCCCTATAGTTATTTCATTGAAGTGCCTGATAATGGAATAATTAAAGTATGATCTCCATCTTATAAATAATTAATTTTTCTTTCACTAAACTTCCGTTATTTTCAATACAAGGAAACTATCTATACCAAATAAATGCTAGCTAACCATCAAGATAGGAAAGATACAAGTCAATCACTATTGGCAGCTTAATCCTTATCACTATCAAAAGCAATTTCAATTAGGGCAATTAACAATGCAATAATTATCTCTGTTTTCCATGAAAGTGTAATACTATGCATAAACTCATCCACTGTAAACAAGACTAGCCAGTTTGTTGTGACTTCAAAACTGATTCGGATGAAAAAGACCCATATTTCCCTTGTTATATTTCGGACGGACAGCTTAAAAATTGTTTTGGAAAACAATTCGAAAATGATGCCTAGAATAAAAAAACTGACAACAAAAACAACCAATGACCAAATAGATTTATAATGAACACCGAGCAGTTTAAAAATCCCTGCCAGTCCAAAGAAATAAAGTCCCAATACAAAACCTAACACAAGGATAATGAGCAATGTTATTCCTGCAACTGTTGCCGTCTTATCTTTTAAATTCATTTCACGAAATGAATCATTTTTTTCTGGCATAAGTCTATTTCTCCTTCTGTTAGTATTCTGCCTTGTTATTTAAGTATAAAATTTTATAATCACTTCTAAACCTTAATATAGAGTTTCAGCTTTTTATAAAGATAGGAATGTTTCGGTTCTTTAACAAACCTGCTTCGTTAATGGAAAAAGAAAAAAGCAATATTCTTTATTGAAGTATCGAGCCATTTAATAGAATAAGAAGGTTTATTAATTAAACTAACTCTTTCACAAATAATACTCTATCTTGATTTGGTCCATCATAATCAGTATTGACGGAAACACCATTAATTGTTTTATCTCCCTTTTCAATTACAAACCCCATCTTAGTATGATAAGCAATCGAAACTTTGTTGACAGGAGACGTTACACAACGGACAATTTTGCAACCATTTTGTTTAACTTTATTAAAAAATTCGTTGTATAATTTTTTTCCGATGTTATGTCTTCTATAATCAGGGTGAACTCCAATAAAGTGAATATACGCCTCATTAGAATAAGATTGAGAAAGGAAGCCGATTAGGAAACCTACAATTTCTCCTTCCTTTTCAACAACGAAACTTGTATTTGTAAAATGGTCAAAGAATAATTTCGGTAACATATCTGACATTTGCCTTCCTCCCCACCACTTATTGATTAGTGGAGATATTACATAGTAGTCTGACCCTTTCACTAAACGTATTTTCATCTTAATTCCCCTTTAATTGTGTATAAACTTACAACGTAATTCTAAAATCAATAACCGTATCCCTAATGCTATAACCATATTTTACCACATTTTATTTTATCCTAGTTAAAGAAAACTGTCCCGTTACTATAGCTGTAAAATAAAGATTGATTAAACCCCATTTGAATTCCTTATATTAGCAATAATTAATAAAGCCGTTATTTTGAAAAAGGATAGTTCAAAATAACGGTTTTCTATTTGATAATAACAATTTATTATAATAATGTTTGATTATTTCATATTGCATTACAAAAATAGGTTTGAGTAATTACAGAAATGTTTCTCTTTAGTATTATAAATTTTAAAAAAATCGCCCATAAAAAGAAAAGTCACTTAAGTTTGGCGGCTTACACTTCAAAAAATATTATTTCTCATCAGCAGGTCTTCGTTTATGTTTTTCGTTAATAATTTTCTTGTTAAGAATCCTTACTTTGCCAACCATTAGCAACCTCATATCTTCTACAATATACCTAGCTAACTCTTCGTCAGATATGTCCTCTCCATCAATATCAAGGCGGAATTCCTGCCCTTGAACTCCTCCCCCATTAGTAAACTCAATTTCAAAGTCAAATAGAACTCTTTTATCCATTCCAATACCACCTTACCCTTAGTCTAGAGTGCTATAAATATATTCTGGTTTTAATAAACTAATACCTCTTCCAATAAACTCCGACTATAAGATAAAGAAAAAATCTTTTTCGAATTGTTTGTTAACGATATACCTTATTCACCGTAAATAATAATTCATAGAAATGAAAGAAATCGTAGAAAATAAAGAACATATGAAAATATACATATGAAGGTGGAATGATGATGGGGTTTCGCTCAATTTTTATCGTATTTCTTTCCATCCTATTAATTGGCTGCTCTGCTTATAAAAATAACGAAGATCAAAATAACCCTATGGCTATTCAAATGAATAACAAAACCTCCCCTAAAATTGTTCTTCTTATCATTGATTCATTAATGGATGAACCTTTAAAGAAAGTGATTGAAGAGAAGAAGGCACCTGCCTTGGATTTTTTTGTAAAACATGGCCAATATAATAAATACTTAGTCAGCTCCTATCCAACAATGTCAGTTACAATTGACAGCTCATTAATAACCGGTACTTACCCTGATAAACATAAAATTCCAGGTCTTGTATGGTATGACGGAGATGAAAAACGTACTATAAATTATGGAAATGGTCTTTTCGAAATGATGAAGATTGGGGTTACTCAGTTTACTGAAGACTCATTGTACCAATTTAATAATGTGGACCTCAGCCCTAATGTGGAGACCATTCACGAAGTATTAGACAAAAGGGGAAAACAAACAGCTTCTATTAACTCTATCATTTATCGCAGAAATTATGAGCACACGCTGAAGATTCCAAAGGTCTTAGCGAAGACTACTGCATTGCCGAATACATACAAAACCTTTGGACCGAAGCGATTGTCAGTGGGTGCATTTATTCGTCAAGACGAAAAAAATATACATTTATTAAATCGGTTAGGGCTTAATGATGCATTTGCAGCGCAAGAATTAAAATATCTTTTAGAAAAGAACATACTTCCCGAATTCACGATCATGTACTTTCCAGTAAATGATCATGAAGTTCATAGAAAAGGACCTAAGACGACTGAAGGCATTGAAGAACTTGATAAGAATTTACAAGAAATATTAAATGTTTTTCCAACTTGGGAAAGTGCGCTAGAAAATATGATTTGGATTATCATCGGAGACAGCAAGCAATCTTCAGTTAAAAAAAACAAAAATGAAGCTTTAATTGATTTAAGAGAAGCTCTTTCGAACTACAATATTTTAAAACTTAATGAGCCTGTACGTAATAATGATGAACTTGTTATTACAGCAAATGAACGAATGGCATATATTTATAAGATCAGTGAAGATTTTTCTCTGCAAGATATTGCAAGTAGGTTGTTAGCAGATGAACGTATCGCATGGATTGCATGGAAGGAAAACAACATGATTCAAGTGAAGTCATGGGATAAGGATGGGGTATTTCAATTCAAACCCGAAGGAGCTTTTAAAGATGCTTATAATCAAACTTGGTCTATAAAAGGAAATAGCTCAATTCTTGATTTGACTATAAAAAATAACAATCAAATAAAGTATGGTGATTATCCTGATGGATTAGCTAGATTGTACGGTGCATTACATTCACAAAAAGGAGAGTTTCTAATAGTAGATGCCAAACCTGGTTATGAATTTATTGGAGAAAGTTCTCCTGAACATACAGGTGGAGGTGCCCATGGTTCGATGCATAAAAATGACTCTCTTACTCCTATTATTGTTACAGGAACCAATAAAAGCATAGATAATTTACGTATTGTTGATTTAAAAAAATGGATATTGGACCTCTTAGAATGAGAGTTAAAAATGAAGTTGTTGTCCGAAGTGGCAGCAAAGATTGCTTCTGCGATGGCGGCCGAACTAATCGGAAGTATTCTGGCATGCCTGTACCGTTAGGATGCTTTTCTGGAATACCCATTTTTATTATTTGCTTAGATACTTCCTCATTTGATACCAAATATATATCCATGTACGTGAAAATCGATTATTACCATACAAATAGTGAATGAATACCCCCACCTTTTATCTACAAAGTAAGGAGAGGATCTTTAATGAACTACAAAGTATTTAAGTCGATTAATCAGCTTTCTGGACGTTGTTTTCCAATTGATTTTCTGATGATTTTGATATCAAAAAAAATTCGTTATGTGTTTATTTTTGTATTGATTTACATGTGGTTTAGAAATGACTCTTACAAAAAAGCGTC
Source organism: Cytobacillus solani (assembly GCF_006704205.1). Taxonomy (NCBI): domain Bacteria; kingdom Bacillati; phylum Bacillota; class Bacilli; order Caryophanales; family Bacillaceae; genus Cytobacillus; species Cytobacillus solani. The sequence continues at coordinate 2,612,955 of NZ_CP041305.1, read as the reverse complement.
TTGTAATGCGGTGATATCAGCGGGGATTACTTTATTAATTAACATTTTGATTAAGTTATTTTATTTTAAACCACGTCCGTTTATGAAAAGCCAAGTCGGGATACTTATTCCTTCAAAAATGGGTTCTTCATTTCCAAGTAAACATACTCTGCTTGTATTTGCTATATCAACTTCTATCTTTCTATATGACCGTGTTCTTGGTTCAATCATGTTGGTTCTATCTGTTTTGACGGGCTTCTCACGTATTTGGGTAGGACATCATTATCCATCTGATATTATCGGAAGTGCCTTTATTTCCAGCATGACTAGCATCATAATAGATAAAACTGCCCGCTGTATTAAATATAATGCTGTCAAATAAGAAATCATACCCTTTAAATCACAAAATTGTGAAATGAACCATTTTATTGCTAGTTGTGAATCATTCTATTGCCAAGCTATGGGGCTCTAAGGATTTAAAACACCGATGTTCGACTAACTTTTCTTTCAAAAAAGAAAAATAACACCTTCAATAATAGTTTTTGTATTCTTGGCAATTATAATCTTCACAAATTTATTTTAGGCAAAGATATATTCACTTAAGAATATACAAAAAGAAACCATATAAGAATGTTTTATTCTTGAGAAATTGTAATAAAAAATGACTTATTAAGAATTCACTAATATTAAAAAATGTTGTTTACGGCAGTATGTTTTTTGAATAGCAATCAAGGCTTTATATACAAGTTATGTATAAAATCTTGGATATAAAGCCTTATTTAAAATAAATTCGTATTTAATTAATGCGCCCGATTGTTGAATAACAATCAACTTTATAAGCTTGGTTAATTTGAATACGATAGTACAAAGTTTGATTAATTTATACACAAGGTATATCCTGCCTCAAAAAATTTCTAATTCTTTTTGCTACATCCTCTTTATAAATCACTTCACTTGCATATTTTTTTACATCTTGAGTTCCAACGCATACACTATGTATTGCTTGTTCAAATAAGCATTTATCATTTTGGTCATTACCAAAAGCAATAAAATCACGTATACCGAAATTATGTATGCCTCTCACCTTATTAATACCATGAGGACTAATATCATAAATATCTTCGCTCTTATATCGTGTAATGGACACTGGTAAAGTAGCTAGTTCCTTCAATAAAGAATCCTCTACATTAAATAACACAAGCTTAGAAAGATTGTTCAGTTCCTTTAACTGAATGTTTTTTGCATCGACTTGATTGATATGATGATAAATAGGATGACCTTGTTCCCCTGTATATGCAAAATCCCAATCGCTATCCGCCAAATATGAACAGTTATATTTCTCAATAAAACTATATAATTCAATTTTGGTATCTTCATCAAAAGACACACATTCTATTTTCCCTTCAAAACTTGTAAAGGCTCCATTCCCACCAATTAATTGAAAATGATGAAACTTTCCCGGTAAGACAGGGCGCAGGTCACGGATTGGTCTTGCAGAAGCAAATATCACTTTATGTCCAGCAACAATTAATTGTTCAATTGCTTCTTGAATATCTAATTCAATTGTTTTTCCATCAAAACAAAGGGTACCATCTATATCAAATACAAAATTCATTTCTTCATCACTCCTTAATTCGAGTATAATAAAGGATAATGATCTTTTGAAAGGACAGGTGTCCCTTTTATGAAAACTGCCGTTCAACAATTTAAAAACATCTACCAATACTCATTATCCGAAAAAGACAAAATCGCAATTCAAGTCCTTTCATTTAAAAAAGATGAATCAATTTTGACCGTTGGCGAGAAAGTTAAAGGCATTTATTTTTTAATTAATGGTTCTTACTATGTATCAAACCCTGAGATAAATGGAAAAGAATTATTGCTTCGTCGCTGTACACCTCCTTCTATATTAGGAGATATTGAAATTTTTCAGCATTGTGACATTCAATCTAATTGCCATGCTACTGAAGCATGTACATTTATATTTGTTCCAACTGAGCTATATGAACAATCTCTAAAAAAAGACCCTGCCTTTACTGAACTATTATTAAAAGAGTTAACGTTTAAATTAAAAACTTGTACAACATTATCTCGTGTAAATGCCTTATCTTCCGTTAGTATAAAACTTGCTGCATATTTATGTACAACACATACCGAGAATACCTATGATGGATACTTAATAGTTGAGAACAATCATCATATCGCCAATCTAATTGGCACAACTAACCGGCATGTAAACCGAGTTTTAAAACGCTGGGAAGATGAAAAAATAATCGAAAGAAACAATGAAAAAATAAAAATTCTAGATTTTGAGAGATTATCTATAGTAGCGGAGGATATCCGATATAAATAATCTATTATTATTCTCGCAGCTGCATTTTATACAAAAATCCCCCCTTTAGACTAATAAAATCTAAGGGGGTAATGCTGTCCAACTTATTTTAAATGTATACCCAAAAGAGCTCTCCTTCTTTCCTTTACTTTGATTCGGTCTAGGTAATTTTAAATTCTATTGTTGAATTATTTCCCCATAAAAGTTACAAATATTTCTGCAAATGTGTTCAAAAATCTGCCCCTTTAACGAAAAAAACTTTCCTTATTCTAGGAAAGCGTCCGATAATGGAATAAATTAATATTTTTAACTAAAGCTTTCCGTTTCTGCTAATTACGTGACTTAACAATTCTGTTGTTCTGTTTGATCAAATCTAAAAGGCCATCAGGAACAAGTCGTAATTCACCGTTTTGAAACTTACTTATAGGCAAACGCATAATTTTAAATATTTTCCCGTCATCTTCCTTACCTTCAAACAAGTCCTCGGTATAAAAAGAGAAATCAACAAATGATGCATCGTATACCTGTACAATCTCATGTCCTACTTCCCCGTTAAAAGTAAAGATATTTTCAAGAGTCCCCAAATATTTGAGATTAAAAATATCAGTTTCAATTTCTTCTTGTACCTCTCTTATTAAAGCTTCTGCGCTTTTTTCTCCGTATTCAATTCCTCCTCCTATAGGACGGTAATAATAATCACCTTTTACTGAATCATAGCCCTCTGCAACAAGGATGGAATCGTCTTTTTGAAATATACAAATAACCAGTGGTCGTATTATTCCTTTTTTCATTGCAATCCTCCAAATCGTTAATCAATACCCTTTAATTGTTTCGATTCACTCGCGAATAAACCCTTCTTCCATTCCAGATAATGGCACTTTCCATGAAGAAAGAGCGAATTCTTGCTGCAGAATTGCGCCCTTTAATGGAATAACTAAAATATAATCTCAATGCTAATTCTGATTGAACTAACGCACCCTATAGTTTATAGTGAATTCCATCACAAACTTTACCTTTTTCAACTGCCACGATTATTTTATAAAAAGTTATTTATTGAAATTAATAAATAAAATCTTAATGCTATTATTTTCTTTTTGAGGATACCCTTATATAATAACCATCAGGATCAATGACTCTAAAATCGACCATCCCCCAAGTTTGTTGTTTTAAATCTGATTCAATTGAATTGGGTTTTTTTTGTTTTATACTTTTATATAACTCTTCAACTTGATCCGTTATAATTATAAATTCTACACCACCACCAAGCTTAGCGAAGTTATGTTTTTTAAAATAATGATTGTCCTCTAAAACATCAAATGATGTTAAAAGAAGATGAGATTCATCACTAATAAAACTCGCGCTGTTTTCTCCCTGTTGTAATAATTTCAGTCTTAAAATATTTTGATAGAACACTACTGATTTCTCAATATCGTTTACAAAAAACTCAATTCTAAATGCCATCATAATCCCTCTCATCATTAATTAGATTGTTCAAAACTCTTTTCTAATCTTTAAGTTCTATTAATTTCTTTTAGAATTTTTCTTTCACTAAATGCCGCGTTTGTTGAACAAAAAAGCTTTCCTGTATGGTAGCTGATTTTGAACATAAATACCCTTCTGCTTTTAGTGCATTATATAACATCCTTTTTATGGATCTCTTAAAGTAGTTTAATTAATGCCTTTAAGTTTTTTCCACTCACTTAAGTACATATCTGGCTTGTTCTCAGGCTCTGCAGGGAGTTTACAGATAAATTCCAATGAATTTTCATCTGGGTCATGAAAATACACCATAGCATGGGCTTGATCTGGCATTACAATTGGTTCAGTAGGTTTAAAACCGAACTCTTCACGTATATCAATGCCCCGTTCTTTTAACCATTGCTTTGCATTTTTTAAATCCTCAAAATCTACCTTAAACGCTATATGTCTTAAGGATGGATGATATTTTGTATTAACACCTTGGTCACTTTCCCATAAACCAATCCAGCTATTATTCTCTACTATCCAAAAAAACGCTATCTTTTCATACCTTATTGCTAACTTTAAGCCTAAGCCTTTGTAGAATTCAATCGACTTTTTTAAAGTACTTACTGGTAAATGTGCTTCATATAATCCTCTAATCATCTATTTACCCTCCTTTTATTAGGTTTAGCATACAATTTAGTAAAGGAGTCTACGACGGAGAATAGTTTGAACTATCCTACGACTTTTGGAGTATTTATATCTTCATTCTCTTATACTATACTGCTTCGTTACTTCAATAACATGAAGTAGTATGCGGTGAATCTTTCTCTTTTAGCAGGTTAATAATTCATCTTTTGAAACAATACGCCATTCATGTGCTACAAATTTTCCTATATAGTCATTGATACTAATTTCTTCTAATTCAATTGCAAGTGGATGTAGGGATACATAGCATTCATTTGTCTCATAATTTAGGGTAACTTTTACAACCTCATATCCATTATGAATTCTTAAATCAAAATCTGGGTCATCAATAATATCTCCTTTAACAGGAACAAGAAAAAGCTGCTATTGGATCTATTAATACGTGACCTTTTTTAGTCTCTTCTTGTGGAGAGTGGGTGGTTCCTTTGTTCTTCTAGATGGCAACTCACTCGTTCGAGAAAAGTTGCTAGGGATAGAGTATTGGACAAGTAGTCTCATGGGACAAGGGACCTGTCCCAGTAATCTTTACTATTGTTATGTAACTAAAATAAAAAATGGTTTCCTGGTCTGGAAACCATTTTTGTAGTTGACCATATGGTGTTACCAATTCGTTTTTCTCTTTTACGTAAAGAAGATAAACAATTACTATTCACTGTCTCAGTAGATGTAAAAAATTCTTAAAGATAGAGGTGAAATTGATTGTTTTTTCTTCTAGAAATAATGACTTAAATAATATATTGTATACCTAAAACAATGAAAGCCCTACCTCTCTTTCATCCTTACGGCTCCTTGTCCGTGCCAGTGTGAATCAGGATTGCAAAAATCAAGTGACTATTTTATCGAGTTATTTGATGAAACTTCAAACGTTCGTAAAAGAAATTTAAATAATAAAAATGGATTAGATTGTAGAAATAACAAAAGAGGTTAATGCTTTAAAGGTGAGTTGGAGAAGTTGAATGTCTTTGAAAAGATTTACTTTTAATAATAAACATATTCCCAAAAAATTCAGGATATTTTCGGGAGATGTAATACATTATCTTAAATTAATCTTAACAGAAACTTTTTATTTGATTTTCAGTAATCCCTTTAATTAATCCCAGTTCACTAATCAAAAATTGATGTGCGTTATCTAACATTTTTTTTTCGCTTGCATTAAGTGCTTTTTCTTTCTTCATACGCATTAAATCACGTACAACTTCAGTACATTCTTGTATTTTACCCGTTTTTATTTTGTCCGTGTTCACTTTATACCTTTGTTTCCACGGCAGTAATCTATCTGATTCTCCATGATGAAAAATGTGTATGATGTGTTTTAATGCAATTATGTCAGTAACAGGGCGTATACTTGAACTCAACATTTTACCCGTAGGAATCATGACTTGCATATTACCGATTAACATTTTTATGACATAATACTGTTGTTTTTCCCCTGAGATTTCCTTTTCTTCTATGGCTTTAATTATACCTACTCCGTGCATTGGATAAACAATGTTATCGCCAATTTGAAACAAATAATCCACCTCCATATATGGTAACCTTCTTAACCTTAACATATATATTATTTTTTATCAAATTTTTAATTTTATCATAAATTAATTTTCAACGTCAACTACTTTTTCATTAAAAATCAGAAAAAGCAAAAACAATAGGAATCGTGTCGGATTACCAATAAAGGGAAGGTTTATTTTCCCGCGTATAATCTGAAACCTCTACTACCTTAATATTATTATTCTATATAAAACCTTCCTGCGCAAATAACACAAAAAGCGACTGCCTTGTTCAGCAATCGCACATGACCAAGTAAGCTCTGAATCACTTCAAGTGGCGTACCATTGTTAATCATATGTGTAGCATAGCTGTGTCGTAATTGATAAGGATGTATACTTTTTTATCCCAGCTCGATTTGATATGCGTTTGATAATATATCTCAGATTATCAATACTCATACGCCTGTTTGGCCTTCTTTCCGTAATAAACAATCAGAATCCTCATCATCTCGCTCATCTTGATATCTTTTTAACCAAATGTAGCAACGGGTATTAAAGTACACTCCCCTTTCTTAATCGCCTTCCCATGAACAATAACTGAATTCGTTAAAAAACTAATATCATCACGATTCAATTTTATAACTTCTCCAATACGGCAGCCTGTCGAATACATAAATTCAAATAACGCATTCTCCAAAGAAGTATGACAAGCTTCACTAAGATGTTCAATTTCTCTTTCTGACGCAAGTAAGTGAGGCTTATACGGTGCGTGCTAAAACACTTCAGCACTCCCTTAAAACACATTTGTCAATGTATAAAATACCATCAGAAGCTTGCATGCATAGAATCAGTGTTGTCAAATATACTTACGGGCTTAGTCCAATTTCAACTTATTGAAATGTGTTTTTAAGTATGCAAAAAGAAAAACCTGAGGTCATTTTATGATCATCAGGTTTTCTTTTAACCACCAATTAAAAAAACTATATTCTAGAAATATAACATTTACAATTTTATTCTTCTTATGTTATTATATATAAAATTTGTTCCATAAACATCGAACTGATTATTGTTCCAAGGAGGTAGAACTTTATGTCTTTTCAAGTAATTGTAGATTTTTCACCTGTTAACGAACTTATTACAAGCTTGTATCACTACATCAATTTCAAACAGCATCGCAATTTCTCCCTCAGTAAAGACTGGCATAATTCCGTTAAAACAGAACTTCATCCTCATTTCGCAGCTGAGCTGGAAGATGACCGATTAGAAGTATTGCATCGAATCAATTTATTAGTTTGGCAATGCCCTGGGGAGAGAACTCCAAAAGAATTTATCAAATGGCTTCAAGACCAGCCACCTGGTGATTTATATGAACGATTGGCTCCCTGGATTAACAATATACCTGGTAATTTAAAAGAACTGCGTGATCGAATGGTATACCTATTATCAGAGTGGGATGTACAGTACTTTCAGCACATTGATCCTAGAATTATTGAACAATTAAAGGATGATGCAAGACAAAAACGGAACCTGATTTCTAAAGTATCATCTATTAATTTAATTGAAGAAGCGACAAATGGAATTAGAATTGAACCAAATGAAATGTTAAAAACCGTTTTTCTCATTCCGCAATATCATTGCCGTCCAGCAACGATACTCGATTACTTCGAATCTATGTGCACTTGTCTATATCCAGTAAAATCTGCAGCAAATGATGCTAACGAACTGCCTTGGGAGTTAACATTTGTTACCCATGCTTTAGCTGATGAGAATCGTTTAAAAATACTGCGATTTTTGCATTCCGGAATGCAAAATTTTTCGGCCATTCAAAATTATATTGGACTCGCAAAAAGCACTACCAACCACCATTTGTCCATTTTAAGAAGGGCAGGATTGATCAGGACTCACTATTTTGGAAGTAAGTTTATTCACCAATACAGTCTGCGTGAGGAAGGACTAGAGCAAATGCAAAACCTGATCAATGCTTATATTAGGAACAATGACGGTGGAGTATAACATGAATAAAGCCAATCTGTTCTTAAAACAATATCATCCAATCGTACATACACTTCTTTTTGGTACGTTTTTAATCGCGCTTGCTCAATCAATGAGTCTGTTATTTTTGCCTATCTATTTGGTGAAAGAACTTCATATGGATCCTGTAGTCATAGGACTTACTGTTGGGGCTGGTCCTCTTGCGGCAACGTTTGGAGGATTCATAGCAGGTATTGTGTCAGATAGGATAGGGAGAAGGAAGGTATTGCTTGCATCCCTTTTATTATCATCGTTTTCTTTTTTGGGCTTTGTTTTTGCTGAAACACCAATTTTTCTCATCATATTAGTGATCTTAATAGGGTTAAGCAACTCATTCTTTACGCCAGTCGCTAAGGCACTAATGGGAGATGTCACCGATGCGGATAAACGAGTTCGCGTCTTTTCCCTTCGATATGTAGTTAACAACCTCGGTTTTGCAATTGGCCCAATAATCGGAGCTTATCTTGCACTGTCTGCAAATGAAGTTCCCTTTCTTATTGCAGCATGTCTATATTTAGGATTCACTATTCTTCTTCATATATTATTGAAACGATTTGGTATTAAACAAATAGAGGCTCAAGATACAGAAAAGATAACTTTAAGGAAATCTTTAAGTGTACTGCGCTCAGACACTATCCTCCTCTACTTTGTTATTGGAGGAATCATTTGCATGGTAGTACATGGACAATGGTCGGTTACTGTATCACAATATTTGGAAAATGATTTCACGAATGGTGTTCAATTGTTTGCTATCATCTTGATTGCAAACAGCGTTGGAGTCATTTCCATGCAATATCCAATAACAAGATGGGCAGAAAAACGAACACCATTATTTACAATAATAATCGGATGTATTTTTACAGCTTTTGGCATGTTATTGTTTGCTTTTTCCGGGAATGCGGTTATGTTCGTTATTTCGACGATTATTTTTACTCTAGGGGAAGTACTTGTGATACCGGCAGAGTATACACTTATTGATCAAATTACGCCAAAAGCATTGCGGGGAACGTATTATGGAGCACAGAGCTTTAACTCTTTAGGAAGTTTTATCGGGCCAATGCTCGGAGGCTTTATGTTAAAGCAATTTAGCGGAACTGCTTTTTTTCTAACAATGGCTCTCATTTCAATACTGAGCATTCTATTCTTCTGGCGTGGTGTTAATCTTTTTAAAAATAAAAACACAACTTCTAATGTTGATTTTGAAAAAAGATTGATTAAAAGTAACTCACAAACCAGCATTTTACGATAAATAAAAAGAATCCATTTTGAAAAAAGATTGATCAGAATGGATTCTTTTTCAGCAGATTTAAGATTGGTTTGTATAAAAAAAGAATGATCATTTTCTACCTCTTCAAGCATATTTGTTACGGTTAAATTCTCACCAAAGTTTGATGGGGAAATGGTTTCTTAAATTCTTTTTCCCAGAGTGAATAATGCTCATAGGGATATACACATACGGCACGGTCGGGACCCCCATGATATCGTAAATCCGCAACTCCATCTCCAAGGAATCCTTCTTTTTTTAGAGAGCTTCTTCAGTTGTATGTTTACAAATTCCTGTATTTATTTCTTTATCGCTCCTGTACTTCATTATTTTGGGTAAACCAATAGAAAATTTCTCCAACCTTATAGCTTTACTACTATCCACTTATACGCACATCTCCTTGTTACTAATTTATCTATTATTAATATTATCACTTGTTGCAGACTTCTTTTACTAACCTACCAGATTAATTTCAGTACAAACATTCACATTTTCTAGATGTTAATCCAGAAAATGACCCGATTGCGGAATATATTATTTAGGTTTTTTGGCTCCAGTTTTCTTTCTTTTAATCTTTTTTTGGAAAAATGCTTATTAAAGCTATAGCTCCATTTATTCGAACTTTCTTCCATTTATTTTATTAACGATAATATTAAAGTTACAGATTTATCTACGAATGATCGCTCCGGATGAGATTTCAATAAAACAGTAACTCCAATTAATGCAACAACTAATGTCTGAGCTAAGGCTTTAACATCTAGGTTGCTTTCTAACTCACCTGATTTAATACCTTTTAGAAGGGTTTCTTGAAATATGACTGAAAGATACATTTCATGCTCCCTCGTAAGTATTTCAAATTTTTCATCGTGTGGGGCAAGCTCTACAATTGTATTAATACAAAAGCAGCCCTTACTTACTTTGTTCTTGTACTCTTCTTCTATCATTTCTTCAAATAGATTACGAAATGCTTCCTTCACAGATGTAGTGTTTTGTAGTTTTTTTCTAATGAGGGAGGCATGCAAATTTGTATATTTACGCAAAGCAGCTTCAAACAGTTTCTCTTTGTCTCCAAAAGTTGCGTATAAACTAGGTCGTTGTATACCCATAGTGGCTGTTAAATCACTAATCGATGTGGCAGCGTATCCCTTCTCCCAAAAAAGTTCCATAGCATCGTCCAATGCTTTTTCTTTATCAAATTCACGTTGTCGAACCATGATAAATCCTCCTTCGCAAAAAACTAAATTTCTTTACTGATAGCAATCTTATTTTTGATTTCGTTTTATCTGCTCAATGACTGCAAGTCTGTCCACTTGAATCCAATACTCCACTATTTTTTGTTTTTCTAGTTGGTATACGGCACTACCTATTTCAATAACTTCTTTATTTGTAGGAGGGTAGCCCTCATATTCTGCAATATGCATTCCAATCTGTTTCCATCTAACATAAACCTTCTGATTTTGAGAAAGAAGTTCTTGAATTTCAATTTTAAAGTTTCCCCATATATCCAACATTTCTTTTATATGTTCTGCATAATTCTTGGGTGATCTTATTATCGTCACCATACTTTCTGAATTCATTTGATGAGCCTTTACCTCTTTTGCCATGAAGGTTTCGGCTTGTTCAGGTTTGTTACCCGATCTTACAACTTCAAAAAAACTTTTTATAATCTGTTCGTTAGTCTGTATTGATGAAGGCGTTCTTTTTAAAGATGCTTCATCTCTCAATTCATTTATATCTATTGTTTGATTCAGTTCATCAATCGCTACGTCCTTATCAAATTTTCCATTTCCAATCATATCAGAACCTCCTCATATTATACCAATTGGTATATTTTGATTTTATTCATTTATATTCTTTTTGTCAATATTGAATGTTTTTTTCATTTAACTCCAATTAAAATAATTAAGGTTATGCATATAACCTCATATGTTAATTTCCAAACTCTTTGATGAACAATAAATAATGTTCAAAACTAACTTGACACCTAAATAAGTTAAGATTATGCTTAAAAAGAATCATTTTTTACCGTTCAGTATATTATACTCATCGGTAAAATTAATGAAAGGAGATATACTAAATTGGATAGTAACGATAAAAATATAAAATTTACTGAAGAGTTTGCTACAAAAACGGATGAGTTACAAATAGCATCCAATTCAACATTGTCTAGATATACAGAACTATTAATAGCGATAGCTTGTGGTATGGCTGTTGCTAACATCTATTTCGCCCATCCATTACTCGACTCAATAGCTACTGAATTCATTATTACCCCATCGACCATTGGAATCGTAATTACAATTACTCAGATTTGTTATGCATTAGGACTGCTGTTATTGGTCCCTCTGGGTGATTTATTAAACCAACGACATGTGATTATGGGTCAAATGTTAATGTTAGCTGTTGCGTTAGTTGTTGTTGGTATAGCTCCTACCAGTATAGTGTTTTTCATTGGTATTGCAGTGGTAGGTTTGCTTGCCACTATTACACAAACTCTAGTCGCATATGCATCAACGTTGGCTGTTCCTGCTGAGCGTGGACGAGTAGTTGGTTTCGTTACAAGTGGAGTTGTCATTGGCATCTTACTGGCAAGGACGTTTGCTGGCATAATGGCTGATCTTGGAGGTTGGCGTTCTGTCTACCTTTCTTCAGCTGTATTAATTCTGATTTTGATTGGCTTATTACACAAAGAACTTCCGGGTACGGTTTACAAGCGTCCATCTCTAACCTACCCAAAGTTGTTACATTCCGTTCTAATGTTATTTGTTCAAGAAAGGATTCTTCTTATTCGTGGGATATTGGCACTTTTGATTTTTACTGTTTTTAGTACTTTTTGGACTTCATTGGTGTTACCGTTAAGTTCTCCACCTTACTCATTTTCACATACTGCTATTGGAGCATTTGGTCTGGCTGGAGTTTCTGGAGCATTAGCTGCAGCACGGGCTGGGCGACTGGCTGATCGAGGATTAGGAGAACTTACAACGTTTGTAGCATTAGTGTTACTAATAGCATCATGGTTCTTTATTTACTTTATTAACTATTCAATTCTCGTATTAATTATTGGCATTATCCTTCTTGACCTTGCTGTACAAGCAGTTCATGTCACCAATCAGAGTATGATTTTTACAGTCCGTTCTGAAGCAAGAAGTCGGCTTACTGCTGCATACATGGTTTTTTATTCTGTTGGCAGTGCCACGGGTTCCATAATTTCAACCAACATATACGCAAATTATGGCTGGAAAGGTGTATGTGTATTCGGTATCTCTGTCAGTGCTTTGGCTCTTATATTTTGGATGGCTACCTACCGTCTTTCTAAGAAGGATATGCAGAAGTAATTTCAAAGTAGATGATATTTTTAAAAAATTAAGCAAAAAGGGGTAGAAATTAATTCTATCTCCTTTTCACTTAATTTCAGAGACTTCACGTTTATTTCTCCTTTTTTCTAACCTTTTTATATTTAAGAGAAGATTATCAATTTCCATATTAAATGGCCCGTTCGTTGAATAAGAGCAACTTCAAAAGCTATGTATAGATGTAAGTGTTTATACAGTTTGTTGTTTTTGAAAAATAATTCAAGAATATTAATAAATATACTGCCAAAACATACATTAGTTAAATGCCAGAAACAAATGTGACTTGAACCATAATTTTGCCAAGTTATGAACCATATTATTGCCAGACCATGGTGCTCTAAGGTTTAAGGATAACGCTCTTCCTATAACTTTTATTCTTAAAATAATATGACCTCTACAATAATAGTTTTTTTCTATTTCAGGCAATCATAATATTCATTAAATTATTTTAGGCAAGGATATATTCACTAATGAATAACCACTACACAAGACTCTTTTATTGTTTAGAAATAGTGAATCTGAAGCAATTTGAGTAAACGTTAAACAAAATTTTCTTTGTACTAAAGCATGCACAACTAATACGCATTAATTTCTATGATATTTCCTCCATTAAAGCGCCCGATCGTAATATAAGTTTAACCAGTTTTTACTGGTTGAACTTTTTTTATTTGGTTTTATTATAGCGGTAGTCGGAGTAGAACGTAGCGCCCGTGGGACTCGATCCCGTCCGCAAAACTGTTCACTCCCTACTTGTATAAGCATGTTTCAGGCTGGTTGGGACAATGATCCCGTTTAACAAGCGAACCTATGACAGTACAAGCAGCCTAGGGACAACCGACTAATCTTAATTTCCAAGGAGGAGATGATGATGAATCCAGTAGTTGGGCTGGATGTTTCTAAGGGGGAAAGTCAGGTACAAGCATTCTTAGATAAGGGACAGCCTTTTCGTAAAAGTTTTAGTGTAAAACATACAGTGGAGGGCTTTGAGAATTTATTAGGATTCTTAAAAGAGATTGAAAGAGTAGCTGATGGTAAGCAACCTTCGGTTATTTTAGAATCAACAGGACATTACCACTCTCCTGTTATTCAATTTTTGGAGGAACAGCAATATGTTTATATTATTGTGAATCCCCTTATCTCTCATCGTGCAAGGAGTACAAGTTTAAGAAAGGTAAAAACAGACGCTGTCGATGCCTATCTTCTTTGCGAACTATACTACAAAGAAGAAGTTGAGCCGTATAAAAAAAGAGGTATACAACTCTTAAACCTTCGTAATCTGACAAGGCAACAAGAGACAATTTCAAGTATCTCTGCACAAACCAAGGTACAGCTTCTAACAGTGCTAGATCAAATATTCCCTGAATATAGAGGTGTCTTTGGTAATTTATATTCAAAAGTCTCATTACAGACTCTTTTCTTATTTCCTACTTCTGAACATGTACTAAATACTACCGAATCCGTTTTAACTGAAAAGATTGTATCGTTATGTACCAGACGTTCAGAAAAGTGGGTAAAAGAAAAAGCACAAAAGCTTATTGAGGCTGCAGGACGAAATCCATTTCAAAACAATTTGTATGAAAGCCATATATTTAACCTAAAGATGTTTATTACCATTGTTCTTCAATATCAAGAGCATCTATCACAACTAGAAACTGAAATAGATGCCCTCGCTAAAGAAATTGAAGAATATAAGATTATCCAATCTATCCCTGGTATTGGAGAAAAGATTGCGGCAACAATCATTTCCGAAATTGGAGGAATAGATCGGTTTAATCATCCTAAAAAGTTAGTTGCCTTTGCAGGAATAGATCCTAGTGTTTACTCTTCTGGAAGGTTTACAGCGACCAACAATCGCATAACTAAAAGAGGATCCAGAAGGTTAAGGCAAGCATTATATATGGCTGTGTACTGTGGAATTCGAGATGCACGTAAACAAAAGAAGAGCGATACCGTTATACCTCGAAACAAAAGATTAAGAGAGTTTTACGATAAAAAACGCGATGAAGGTAAATCCTATAGAGTAGCAATAATTGCTTGTACTAATAAGCTTTTACACTTGATTTATGCACTATTAAAGAACAAAACTACTTTCCAAGAGTTAACTTAAAAACTATATTTAACAACATAAAACAAAACCTTCCAATAATGAAATTCAGGAAGGCTATTTGGCATACTCATCTTTAGTATATCATCTAATTTTTCATTTTTTTATTGAAAAATGTTGACAACTATTAGCTGGTTTTGTGGAATAAGGAAATCATTAATTTGCTAAAACTTTATCTAGAATAACTTGATTTTTATGCCCGTCCACGATTGTAGGAAGATCTTGATCCAACTTTTCGAAAGCCATATATTCATAAACTTTTTCTAAAAATGGATAAAAGGCTGGAAAATAAGCAATTGCCTCTCCTGATAATTGGTGAGCTGGTATTTCTGGTTTTATAACATTTATTTCATTTAATTTTTCGTTTGTTTTTCCAAAATAAAGTTCTTGATCATTATGTAAGGTTACTGTTCCTAAACTTCCGAAAACTCTTAAATTTGCTCCAAATGAGTGATTAATTCCTGATATTAATTGAATGGAAAAAGTGGAGTTACCTTTCATTTTACCGTGTATAAAGAAAGCATCATCTGCTTCTCTATGTTCGCCTACAGCTTGTGGAACGTGCGTATATACAAAACCACTCAAATCTTCTATTTCGTCCTTTACTAACCAACTCAAACAATCAATCATATGTGTTCCTAATGCCCCTAACATTCCTCCAAACTTCTGTTTTTCTCCCAACCAACCTAATTTATTATTTTGGAGATATTGGTATCGAGGGGATGAAATATGATATTCAAAGTGAAGAACTTTACCAATATGGTTTTTCTCAATTATTTCTTTTACTTTCTGACGAATAGGTAAGTATCTCCATTCAAAATCAATTAAAATCTTAACATTATTTTCCGTGGCAAGATTTAGTAACTCTCTTGATTCGTTACTATTCATAGTAAATGGCTTTTCACACACAATATTTATTCCCTTTTTTATTGCATATTTAACTATTTCATAATGATGTATTGGCATAGAACTCACAAATAAAATATCCATCTTCTCTTTATTTAACATTTGAGCCCAGTCTAGATAATGTTTTGGGGGGGGTTCCCAACTTAATATTTCATTTGGCAATTGATGCCGGTTCATTGTACAAACAGCCGACACGTCCATAGAAGGATGGACTTTGATTATAGGTGCTTGAATTCTTAAGCCGAAACCACCTCCTATAATGCCTACTCTCATACTTTCATCTCCTTTTTTACTCCTTGTTTAAAACTATTTCGATATTTTAATAAGAAGTCCTGCTTATTCAAGAAAATGGCCCTTTAATAAAAAGCTCTGTTAAATAATATTGTTGATATAAGCTAGTATAAATTGAGGACCTCAATCAAGGTCCTTGATTTTGTTCTTATTTAAGCTAATTAAATATCGCTGTTCTCCAAATCAAGCGAGTAGGCTTCTGATATAAAGTGTGTAATTTTTTTAGGGGAGTTGTATTTGTCATTCTTACTAAATATAGTGAGTCCAACCTCGTGTACATCAATAAATGTATCGACCTTTTCAAAATCTAGATTTTTAAATTCAATAGGTTTATCCCAGTTTCTTGTTGGGACTAAATTCCCTTCAGAAAGTCCTTGTCCAAAGAAAATAAACACGCTCAATCCATTTAAAACTAAATCAACCGTACTACTACAAATCACTTCTAGTGTGTCAACCGAATCAATTTTGATAATAATACCGTCCGAAGCAAACTTATAGTAAGGGATATTCCTTTCCAAAATAATCTTTTCAATATGTTCAAAAATCACAGATTCCAGCACAAAGAATACAGGAAAGCTGAACATATTTTGAACCAATGTATAAAGAAAGTCCGTATCTATGTCTCTAATTCCGACATCCATTGATTTAAACATATCTTTTGGAAGGGCAAAATCGTCTTTTATACTATCGTCTGAGAATTGAACAAAATATTGTTTTTTCAATTTCTCACCTCCTACTTAGGTTATTTTTAACATTTCTCTAAAATTCACCCGTCCCCATAAGGCAAGTTATAACTTATCCAACTGACCTCCCGTTGTTCAATAAGGGGTTTACGATGGGCAATTAGTGTTAATGGAAGTTTTGCGCAGCTTTTAAACAGTTAAAAAAACGTCTCAAAACCAGTGATATCAATGGTTTGAGACGTTTTATATTCAACATTCATTTTCATCATTACAGGAATGCTGCTTCGTTACTTCAATAAGGATAAATTATAATACCAATGATTTCTTGTCCATTTCGATCTTATTAACAATGGAAGAAATTAATGTATCCAAAGGATTAATTATAGACTTAGATGTCATACACTCTACTTCCTTGGAAGCATCAACCATTGATAATTGAGCGACGGAGATAATCTTATCTTCTTTAATAATTGTATTCAATAACTTAGAAATTTCTTGATTATATTCTTGTTTTAGACCTTGCATTATCAATTCAAAAGTATTATTAATGACAATTACCTCTATATCTAGAGATTTTTGATGTTTGTAAGCATATTGATTGAGTCTCTCCATAGTCCCATTAACTGTTGCAGGATTTGTAAATAGGATTATCTGAGGTTGCTCTATATTACAGATATATTCAAAGTAGGGTTCATCAATTTTGATAATAGGCACTGATATTGAGAGTTGTTCTTCCTGTAAAATTGCTATATAGTTTGTGCAAGTAATGAGAATAGCATCAACATTACTTTGGGCGATCCACTCTATTTGCTCCTTAACTTTATTTTGAGCATCAGCTTCTTTGAAGTTCTCATCAGTTGTCACTCGAACCATTAATGCGGGGTCAACAAAATGTATTAATTCAATGTCATATGGGGAGAGTGCGTTTTCGATATACTCAATATTTGAATAATGTGCGTGTAGGCATCCTATTATTTTCTTCAAATTTTATTCCACCTCTAATATATTTCTGATTATTCTATCAATATAAATATGGAATGTCTATGAAATAAGGATAAAGCCCCTTTGCTGCTTCTTTCACTAGTCGAGTAGAAGAGAACCGAGCTTGCGCAATTAACGCACACGGCTCCTCCTAGTTACCATTCACAGATATAGCTAATCTTTTAGGTTCAGATATTGCTAATTCTGCTATCCTTACTAGTCTTGTTTCCATTGTTATTCCTACCTCTGAGTGTAGTTAATGTGTCCCCAGTAAGGGTGATAACTGGTAGCTAGCCTTTCCTCCATCGGCATTACCCAACTTCATTGGTACTACGCTGCTATCCGACTCCCTATATCGGCGTTTGGTTTCCTTACTTTGTATCGCTTGTACACCATACTCTTCTAACAAGAAAAGACCTATAGGGTCTCCCGAGTTGCCGTATCATATCAATGTGTAACGTGCCAAGGTCTCTGACTCCAGAGAGGTTTAATCCGTCTAGCTTTTGACGAAGGATTAAATGTAGCTTTCTGCTGCAGGTAAAGCATCAGCCCTCTCGGTTTACTAAAGTTTATGGAGCTCCATCCCTTCAACCATTTGGCTTTCGGCCCGCTACCTAACTGTCTACGCTTAAAGACTAGAGTTACCTTTAGTCCTCCAAGACTCGCTACGAGCGAATGGCTAGTTCTTACTCGGCGGGAATCCCACCCGCTATATGATACGACCTAGGCTCGGCCGCACACCTGACTCTTTTCTACAATAAGAAAGATCTCCGAAGCGATCCCTACACAAGCTTGATTTTCACTTATTACAGGAATGCTGGCCCTTTAGTTAAAGCAGCAGGATTAATGAAATTGCCTTTTGTGAAAAAAAGCGGGATCAATTCCATATTTATCTAGATAAAAAAGCTTGATTACAATACTCTCTTAAAGAATTTATAAAATGGATCGTTGCATTCTTTCGTTCCCATCGATTTTTATAATTGGACTTGGCTTGAACTCTCCCTCTAATTCTAAGTGCCTCATGAAGAATGTCAGAATACCTTAAATCAAAGTCCTTGATCACTTCTGCACAGGCCAGTTCCTTTGATGTAATCTTTCCTGTTTTCAATGTATAGTACACTCGACATAAGGTTAATACAATGAACTCAATCCAAAAATCGAATAAAAACAAATAGCTTCGGGAAGCTTTACTCGCTATATAGTAGTTAAGATTGTACTCCATCTCCTGCATAACATCCTTCCAATCTATATTTGAGTAATAAGTAGAAAAATTCGGACCGTAAACAGCATATGAATCATGGACAAGCTGATAAACCGCAATTTTCATAAGCTTTCTTTTTCCCTTACACTTTGTACCCTCAAAAAACGGGAAAGATTTATGTAACTGTAATTGATTCTGCTCATCCAAAGATAAGTACTCACATTCAAACTTTTTGACCAATGGACTTTTAGCTTTAACCTCCTTATGAAGGTGCAATAGTTTTATTAACCCTTCGCCTGTCAATTCCCGACTAAAAACTGTAACAAAATCAATATCACTGCTTTCAGGATGAAAGGCACCTATAACAGTTGAGCCATATAAATAGACTCCAAGAACTTGATTTGGAAACATTTCGTTCAACCTGCTACTATATAGCGTCATTACTTTCTTGACTTCGTTATGGATCATGTTTCTTTAACTCCTTTATGTTTCAATTAGCTTAACTCCTTGTTTTACAATCCCTTCCCATAATGGATATTTTTCAGGCTCAAGCATAATCATCGTAAATCCACTTAGGAAAGATAAATAAGCCCACGTTTTATTGCGAAGTTCTTGTTCGGTTTCATTTAATCTAGAGCGCTTCTTCAACAATCCAGTCATTCTCTCCACAAACTCATAAGTGATGGAAACTGCTTCTTGCTCTAACTCTGGAAACCTACCAGATTGGGAAAACAGATATTGTAAAATTCGTAGGTTTGATGGATCTTCACGATATTGCCTCACGTGATGCCTCACCATCTGCTCTAATTGTTCTGACAGTTCTAAACTCTCTGGTAAATAAAGTTGTCCTCTTCTGGTCTCCTGAAATGCTTCTTTAACGGTATACTCAAACAAGTCCTTCTTGTTAGGAAAATACAGTAAAATCGTAGCAGGATTAATACCTATTGCCTGCCCTATACTAGAAAGAGTAGTCTTAGAAAACCCCTCTCTTGGAAATTGCCTTTTTGCTTCTTTTAATATGACATTTCGCTTCTCTAGTCGCTGTTGATTGTTGACTGTTCTTGCCATTCATCATCACTCACAATACATTAAATAAATAAACATTTATTTATTTAATGTAAATGAATTACATATGAAAGTAAATACTTTTTAATGTAGCTTTGAAATAAAATTTGATTAAAAGAATGCTGCAAACGTTGATTTACGTTATAAAAACCCCACCGTTTTGAAAAAAAGATTGTTCTAAACGTGAACTGCACCCCGATTGTTAGACATCATCTAACAATTGGAGGTGTAGTTTTTTTTATGACTAAATATTCTGCCGAAGAAAAATTACAAGCAGTTAAGCGCTACTTAAATGGGAATGAAAGTTTTAATAAAATAGCCAAATCTCTAGGGACTGATCATAAAGCAATCATTAAATGGGTTAAACAATATGAATACAATGGGGTTAATGCTTTTATTAATCCATGTACAAATTACACCTCACAGTTTAAACTAAATGTACTTAATTTTATGATTGAAAATGGTACATCCTTAAACGAGACGGCAGCGATTTTTAAAATACCTGCCCCTTCAACAAATAGTGTTTGGAGAAAGCAATATGAATCTCAAGGATTAGATGCCCTTCAATCAAGGAAAAAGGGGCGTCCATCCATGAAAAATGAATTCAATAAACTATCAAAACAAGCACCAGTTGAAGGCTATACTGAAGCGCTGGAAGCACGTATTAAACAATTGGAAATGGAAAATGAGTATTTAAAAAAGTTGAGTGCCTTAGTTCAAAACAAGGAAAAATCACCAAACAAGACAAAGCGCAAGTAGTCTATGAATTAAGGCATAAATATCCGGTGAAAGCACTCGTAAAGCTCGCTTGCATTCCACGTAGCACTTATTATGATTTAGTGAAACGTTTGAATCGTCCAGATAAAGATGCCGATCTAAAAGTGGAAATAAAGGCAATTTATGAAGAACATGAAGGGCGTTATGGCTATCGCCGTGTTTGTGATGAGCTTGCGAATCGTGGAAAAAGAGTGAATCACAAGAAGGTTCAACGTATTATGAAAGAATTGGGGTTAAAGTGTATCGTACGTATGAAAAAATACAAACCTTATAAAGGTTCAGTTGGTAAAATTGCGCCGAATATTTTAGACCGTAATTTTACGGCAGATGCTCCAAATGAAAAGTGGGTAACAGACATTACAGAATTTAAATTATTCGGTGAGAAACTTTATCTATCGCCTGTTTTAGATTTATTTAATGGGGAAATAATTACGTACACAATTGGTTCTAGACCAACCTTTCCCTTGTTTCAAATATGTTAGAACATTTGCCTGAGAACCACCAGCTACTTCTGCATTTTGATCAAGGCTGGCATTTTATCAAATGAAGCAATATCGCCACACACTTGAATCGAGAGGGATCATCCAGAGTATGTCTCGTAAAGGAAACTGTTACGACAACTCTGTAATGGAGAATTTCTTTGGTATTATGAAATCTGAGTTCCTCTACTTGAGAGAATTTGAAAGTGTAGAGCATTTTAAAATAGAATTAGAAAAATACATCGATTACTATAATACAAAGCGAATAAAGGCAAAATTTAAAATGAGTCCGGTGCAATACCGAACTCATTTTACCCAAGCTGCCTAATGAAATAACCGTGTCTAACTTTTAGGGGTCACTTCAAAGGTGGGGTTTTATTGATTTAATATCGTATTTTTTATAAAAAAGATTGAACAAAATTTTTAACAAAGTTATCCTATATATTCTCTAAATGATTCGTATCATTTATAAAGTGAATTACCTTTTCCTTATCAGTAAGTTCAATTAAACTAATTCCTGTATCTCCGATTTTAAAATAATAATCCATGTTGATTGGCATTTGGAAAAAAGCACGTAATATATTATTAATTACCCCGCCATGAGCAACAATCGCAATTCGTTCATATTTATTTTCTGTCACAATCTTAGAAAATATCGTTTCAATCCTCATTCGAAATTCTATGAATGATTCTCCATTTTCAAAACGATCATGAAAAAATTTTGGCTCTGGATACTTTTTCGCTTCTTCAAAGGATAATCCAGCTTGTACACCATTATTAAATTCCATTAATTCTTCTTCCAATTGCACTGGGCACCCAATAGTTTCTCCTAACTTTTCAGCGGTTTCGCGTGCTCTTTTTAACGTACTTGCCCATATAAAATCTGGTGGGAAATTATTTTTTACTTTTTGTGCTAAACTTCCCACTTGCCTTCTACCTCTTTCCGTTAATTCAAAATCAGCTCTTCCTTCATGTACGTTTAAAATATCTGCTTCCGATTCTCCGTGTCGAATTAATAGTATTTGCATTTCTTTTCCCCCTTATATCTTTTAAATCCAAATTGAACTTATCTTTAGCAAACTTTATTTTAAATTTACTAAAATGGGCTTTCTTAAAATCTTATATTAATCTTATTGGTTAAAGAAATATCCATATTTGACACAGCCTCTTTTCGCTATTTTACCATGTAATCTTACATTTCTATAGATATTCCTTATTCAACTAACCTGCACCGTTAGCTTAAGTGTATTTCTTCACAATCTCCAATTCTAAGGGTTTTTTATTTTATCTAAATATTAAAATTTGGTATTTGTTGACGAATTTAATTTTCAATTATTTTACACTGCGTTACCAACCTATTTTAATACGTTCAAAATTAAAGGGGATACTTGAATTAGTACATAACCTAATCCAGCATTTTGAATTATGGTCCATGCTCTTTCCGCACTTCCAAACATAAATAGAAAACATGCATCTACAATTACCAAACTAGCAACAGAGAAGGCTAGTGCAACTAATATATCCACTACCGGATCCAACACATGTGCTAATGGTGATAGTGTATGTTGCCCCATCCATTCTTTCGCTGTGGCTAGTACCACCTCTGTAGTAGCTGTGAATGGTGGCTCTGCCATAATCACTGGTACTGCGATAGATGTACTAATTCTTCTAACCAATTTACCAACCTTTTTCTGTTTCCTTCTATATTATATTGTTCCTAGCCATGAAATCCTTAATCGACATCGTCTGTACATTCATTTTAAGTCCTTCTGAAAAAAGACAATAAAGTTATTTAATTTTAAAAGTTTAACAAGCATAACCACGTATTAAATTTAGGATGGGGGTTATATATAGTTGTTTAATTTTTGATCTAAGATACTTCACTATACTAAAAAATATAACAATAGAGTCATTTAATAACCTATGTTTTATTCAACTAAAGCACCAATAGTTGAATAAGAATAGCGAAATTTATCCCTTTGGGAAGCCTTATTTAATAGGTTCTTTTTCATCTTTTCACCAGTATCCTCATTTTTTTCATAATATAATCTAACTCCCTCTAATGCTCTTATATAATAATAAGTGTAATTTCTTTCTTCGTTGAAAATGTTTTCTATGCTTTTTTTCTCGAAGTCCTTCATTACTTCTGGGTAATATATATTAATTTGAACATGACTCAGTCAAATGGTATTGAGATAATTGATACTAAAGATTTTATCTAAACTCTAGCAATCGATTTGGAAATAGTACGGGGAAAAGGTGAAAAGAGACCCTGGGAAAGCTTCTCATTAGATCAGTGAACTTTTGAGAAGCCTTCTTTTTGTTGCATGTAGATAGACACCAATCAATGTATCTTTTACGATATATTAATATTTAATAGATTTTGTTAAATTTTTTAGTATAAGAAATAACCGTTTGTCACTCTATATTGACCGAATGTCTTAAATCTATTTACTGTCTAGAAAAAGCATTTTACAGTAGGGAAAGGATATTAATTATGGAAATAGAAGTGAAAATTGATTCAGCCTATAAAGAACCTAAAGTCATTATTATCACCGATAAAATAACCGATGAAGTGAAAAGCGTGATGAAAAAGATATCAAAAAACCAAAAACTAACGGTGTTTTCTGAGGAAGAAGCAATCATTGTTGAAGCGGATGAGATCATTCGAATTTACTCGGAAAACAAAAAGGTCTATGTACAAACAAATCATGATACATATTCCATTCGTATGCGACTGTATGAGTTGGAAGAAAAATTAGCATTGAACCAATTTATTCGGATTTCCCAATCGGAACTAATTAATCGTAATCAGATTGTTAGTTTGGATATTAGCCTTACCGGAACAATAGGTGTTTTGCTGAAGAGCGATATTAAAACATTCGCATCTCGTCGGTATGTATCAAAAATTAAAAAACAGTTGGGGATTTGAGGTGGAAGAGATGGTAAAAAGGCTTCTAGGTAGAGTATGTATAGGTTTTATTATTGGTGTCTTTTTGGGACAAATCACACAGATTATCATTTCCTTATTTTTAGGAAAAGGTGCGTTTATACCTGTATCAGATGAATTCAGTGAGTTATTTGATACGGAGTTGACAGCTGTATTAACACAATTTATTTTAACAGGGTTCATTGGTGTTGCACTAGCCCTAGGTTCGTTCATTTTTAACATAGACCATTGGGGATTAATGAAACAGTATATGACCCATTTTTTTACAACAGGTGCAGTGTGGCTAACTGTTGTTATACTGTGCTGGACACCACAGACTCCTATGAGCTGGTTCATTTTACTAGCTAATTTTGTAGGAGTTTACGTCATAACGTACTGGATTCAACTATCAATCTCAAGAAAGGATATTGAACGAATTAATGCAATTCTAAAAAGTAAGGAGATAGGAGGAAGATAAATGTCTATAGAATTAAAAAATCTAAAGAAGGCATACAAAGATAAAATGGTTGTGGACCATTTATCTTTGGAAATAGATAATGGTGAATTTTTTGCTTTGCTTGGGTCAAATGGTGCCGGAAAAACAACAACTATTAAAATGCTATCGTGTATGCTAATCCCCACTGAAGGAGATGCTTTTTTATTGGGAGATAGTATTATTACCTCACCTGAAGCCGTCAAGCAAAATATAAATGTGTCACCACAGGAAACCGCAGTAGCACCGAACCTAACAGTGCGGGAAAACCTAGAATTCATTGCAAGGATTTATGGTAGTGGAAAAGAAAAAGCAAGAAAGATGTCGCATGAGATGATGATGGAATTTAGTTTATTGGATAAGGCTAAAACTAAAGCAAAAACATTGTCAGGTGGCTGGCAGCGCAGATTAAGTATTGCGATGGCGCTTATTTCCAAACCTAAGATTTTATTTTTAGATGAGCCAACACTTGGGTTAGATGTTCGTGCACGCCGTGAGCTTTGGAAAGTGTTAGAGACTCTAAAAGGGAAGGTTACTGTAGTGTTGACAACCCACTACTTGGATGAGGCAGAAGCTTTAGCGGATCGCATCGGTATTATGCACCAAGGGAGATTGCAAGCATTAGGCACTGCAAGTGAATTAAAAAAACAACATAGTATGAAAAGTTTGGAAGATATTTTCTTAATTTTAACAGAGGAGGGAGTTAAATGAGGTTTTTAGCATTTGCATCGAGAAATCAAAAGGAAATAATACGTGATCCATTAACCATATTGTTTGGAATCGGACTACCTGTCGTCGTTATGTGGTTATTCACGATTATGCAACAAAATATGCCAATGGAGCTATATAAAATTGAAAATCTCACTCCTGGTGTCATTGTGTTTAGTTTTGCATTTTTGACTTTATTTTCAGGTATGCTAATTGGAAAAGACAAGGGAAGCTCATTTTTAATGCGGATATTTGTTTCGCCATTAAGACCTTCTGACTATATTATTGGTTATACAATCCCACTAATTTTAATTGCTATGATGCAAATAGTAGTTTGTTTTATTACGGCGTATTTCTTAGATTTAAAGTTTGATTGGAATGTGATAGTAGCTATAGCAGTACTTTTAGTTAATGCGCTTCTTTATTTAGGGTTTGGATTAATGCTCGGAACATTTTTTACTGATAAACAGGTAGGTGGCATATTCGCTTTGTTTGTTAATATCGCAACATGGTTAAGTGGTACATGGTTCACATTAGACATGATTGGTGGAGTATTTGAGAATGTTGCGAGTGTACTTCCATTTGTTCATGCTGTGGAAGTAACAAGATTGGCTCTACAGGGGGATTACGGTGAGATGTTGGTTCCTTTAATATGGGTAGTTGGATATACAGTGGTTTTATATGTGATTGCGATTGGTGCGTTTAGGAAGAAAATGAGGTATTAAGGGGAAACTTAGTGTGTGAAATGGAATATTAGAAAGCGAAGATTAAAATAATAGGTATAGGTGACTCTGGTATGACTTCTCATTAGTTCGCTGAACTTGAGAAGCCTCTTTTTTGTAGTTAAGAAAGATCTATGTCTTCTTCAACTAAACTCCCTCAATAAACAAACAATTATCTCTTGTATTCGCCATTTTTCTTAATATTCCTATACAACTTGTTAAAGATAATAGTTTTGATGAGTATGAAAAGAAAACAAATAAGCAGTTTATGAAGAAAAAGAGCGTAAGAAACTAGCCAACTTTCGTTTATTTTCAAAAAGTTGGAAGAATAGGTATGTACGCACCAATGGATGTCCACATATCTTATGGGGGTCAACCCTCCCAAGTCTCACAAAGTCTTCGCTCCTACATTCCTTCGTTCAACCTTTCCATAAGGTGGATGTCGGTCATGCTGCCCCACAGGATCTATGTCCTTACGTTAGTTGCTTTGCCGACTAATCCTATGCTGATTTTGTTTGCTCAATCATTCAATCTATTAATTAAAAGTAAATTTTATAGAATATTAAGCTGCTATTTGTACATCGATAACTGAGTGCATATGGGGAATATCCTTCAACATCTTTTCTTCCTGAAACACAAACTGTTTCTTGCCAATAGAAAAGAGAATTCGTATGAGTTTATTACATAAAGCTATTAAAGACTGCATCTTTTTCAACGGATTTTCTGATCTCGTTGTGTAGTAATGATGAAGAGCTTTAAAGGCTTTATTCTTCGCTACTAGGATCATAGATGCGCGAAATAATAATGCCCGTAATTTCTTCCGACCACGTTTCGTAATCTTGGTCTTCCCTTTATGCTTACCTGATGTATTTTCTTTTAGGCTGAGTCCAGCTAATTTGGTTATTTGACGAGGATGATTATATTCACTTAAATCACCTACTTCAGCGTAAAAACCTGCCACTGTATCTCGTCCAATTCCTGTAATCTCTAACATCTGGTTCACTCCTGGTATATCTTGAAGTAAGGTATCCAGTGAATGATCAAGTTCTTCGAACTTGGCTTGAATGAGTTCATATTTTTGAATTAATGTTCTTAGTTCCATTTTGGCCATCATGACACCCTGACGTATACCAATCGAGCGATTGGCAGCTTCTTTTAGAGCTTGAATCTTCTTCATCCCTATACTTCGTTTCACTTCTTGCCTTAAATAGATGAGTAATTCTTCGTCTGAGTATTTCACTAATTCATGAGGTAACGCATCAAATTTTAGTAAGTGAAGAGCTGCCTTTCCTTCCCAACTTTTAAAAACGTCAAAGAACTCTGGAAAGTAGCGATCAATCCAGTTATGGACCTGTCCTTGCACGATCTGTAAGTCTATACTTAATAGATCACGTAATTTTTAGCCACACGAAGTTCTGCGAAAACACCTTGTGGTATGGTTGGTTCAGCGTATCTACCATCTTTGACTAGCTGTGCAATGACTTTTGCGTCTTTTACATCATTTTTAGTTGGCGAGTTATCATCTAATTCCTTACTATGCTTGACATGTAGGGGATTAACCGTCACGAACTTAATATGTTTTTCTTTTAAAATATGAGCTAAGTTTAGCCAATAATGTCCTGTAGGCTCCATTCCAGTTATAACAGATTCCATTTTATAGATCTCTTTTAATTGATTAATCCACTCCATAAAGGTGCTAAAACCTTCTTGTGTATTATCAAAAAAGCAAGTAGAACCAAGTTCTATTCCTCGATAATCTTGTGCTCTAGCTACATGATGATGTTTGGCAATATCAATTCCAATTATCAAGGTTTTAGAAGTAATTTGAGCTATTTTATGATTTTGGTTATAATTCATTGTATGACCTCCGAATGATGTTTTGTCCTTTTTAGCTGGCCAGCTCAGGACATATTCATCTTATCAAGAGGTCATTTTTCGTACAAATCTCATTTTCAGTTATTACAGGAATGCTGCCCCTTTAGTTAAATAAAAAAGGAGCAATCTCCTACTTGAAGTATTGCACCCTTTAATTGAATAACAAAATATGGGATCATTCCGAAAATTACTTAAATTTTCTGTTATCTTAAATTACTTTGAGCCACATTGTTATTACTTCTTTAAGTTTTTCTTCTTTAGATTTAATGTCATTTTTATCAGTAAATTTCATCATAACTCTGTCAGCTGCTATCCATTCTAATACACCACTAGGATCTGAAATCAGAGGCTCATTGGTCTTTCGTTCTTTTACCTTAGCCCCACAATGAAATATGAGTCGAATAAATCCTTTTCCATTAAGATTAAATGTAATTCGATCTTCACCTTCATAACAGAAACTAGGGTCGTTCCATTTAATATGTTCTGTAATTTTATCATCAGTGCTTAAAATGATTTTTCGAACCTCTTCTATTTCTTCTTTAAGTGGATGTACAAGGTTGTTCATAAATTCTGCTACCTGTTCAGAATCAATCAACTTCTTACTTTCACCTGAATTTTATTTTTAGTCATTATTATTTAGTCCCCTCTCACATTGAATACTGTAAAGTCATCCGTTATGGATGGTTAAGATAAATGCGGTTTCCTGACGCTACCCCTGTTATAGATTAATTTTTATTTAAGGGTCTCAGCATATTAGCTGGTAACCTATATGAATCAAACTTATATTCTCCAAGAAGATTAATATGTGCCCAGCCTAAAGGTGAAATGTGTGGGAGCAATTCTTCTTTTAGGGCATTATGTTTCTTAAATTCTTTTGTCGCTTCAGCTGATTTCACTGCTTAAAAAAACTTGTATAATAAGAACAAAGTGACAACACCAGACCCTACTGTCAACAAAAGACTTCGGGTGAAAATGGCAATTATGAGGGATACAACTGCTGCCAAAAGTCGCATCGGTTCCCATCCGCTCTTTTCACCTAAAGGCAATAATTCCTCAGCTATCAATGAAGCCATAATAGCGACTGGTATGTGTCTCAACCAATGCAATCCCCAATCGGGTATATTTATTTTACTTAGGAAGACTAGAGGGAAAACGCGGGGTATCAAAGTCACTAATGCTCCTCCAATGATAATTAAGAAGACTTCTGGGCGGATTTCCATTTGTCCATCACCATCCCTAAAGCAGCGGCTGCAACCGTTGCCAAAATAACATTAATTCCCGTTGAAAAGATAAAGCTTGTGCATATAGTAAATAGAATAGCCCCTGTCACAACAAGGAGATCTATCCGGAATTCAGAACGACTGACTATCTGTAATACGAGCAGTCCGATAAACATCGCCGGCAAGGCAAAATCGAGCCCGAATTCCTCTGGATTCGGTATCCATTTTCCAAATAATCCTCCTAATACATTTGCTAATGTCCAGTTCAGATAGGCTGTTAGATTTAATCCCAGCATCCATCTGTTGCTTGCGTATTTCTTATCAGAAAGATAACTTGTGGCTACACCAAACGTTTCATCTGTTAATAGAAATCCATGTAAGGTATTTTTCCATGTCCCCAGGTGGCGAAAATGGGGTGCAAGTGCTGCACTCAATAAGAGATATCTAAGGTTGACAATAAATATCGTCAATATGATCGACATGATTGGAGCTCCCGAAACCAACATCCCGGCAGCAATAAACTGAGCTGATCCGGCATAGAGAAGTAAAGACATGAGTGTAATTTCGATTATACTTAGGCCTGCTGTTTTTTGTACAACGCCTGCTGCAAACCCTATACTTAAATAACCAAGAACAGTCGGTAAGCAATCTTTCACCCCTTTTAGGAAACTCTCTTCACCACTTAAATAAACAACTTCTTCTTTAAGTTTCAACCTTAATCCTCCCTATAGAGCAAATTATATAAAATTGTTTAACCTCAACCAGGAGTAACGAGAGCAACTTCCAGTCGTTTATTGTTTTTCCCTTTGGAACTCACTTTCAATAGGGCCATTTCCCCTATCTCTCCAGTATTTGAAACATGTGTCCCCCCGCAAGCTTGCTCATCTATGGAATCAATGGAAATTAAGCGAATTCTTGTAACTGAAGCTGGCAGTAAGTTAATAGCTGTTTTAATTAAACCAGGGATATTTTCTGCCTCCATTCTAGATACATATCGAATTGCCACGGGGTGGTTTTCTTTTATAATTTTATTCGTTTCATTTACTATTTCTTGATACTCTTCATCGGATAAATCGTGAAGGTTATTAAAGTCGATCCTTGCTCGATCTGGATATATTTTATTCCCAGTACATAAAGCATTGTATTTCTTGTATACGACCGCTCCCAGAATATGCAATAAGGAGTGATGTTTCATCAACCCTTGCCTTCGTTCCCAATCAATTTCTGCTTTTATTTCCCCATATTTTAGCTGATCAGCGTTTTTCACATAATGGATAATCTCGCCTTTTTCATTTTTAACTTGGTAAACCTCGAATGTTTGCCCCCCTTGTATGAGCAGTCCAGTATCATATTCTTGCCCTCCTCCGGTCGGATAGAAAACTGTTCGATCAAGTGATACCTTCTCTCCTTCCAGTTTCACTACATTCGCAGTGCAAGAGGTTAAATAACTGTCGTCCAAATAAAGTTCACGTGTATTCATTTAATCATCTCCTTTAGGGGTTACTATACTAACTACTATTAATAATAGATGAAAATACGGTTCATGATGACTCGAACCGTTTACCTGTTACTACTTGAATGAGGTCTTGATTTCTACGCCAAAGTGCATCCAACTTATCTGGACCAAGCTCCTTCGTAATTTCCTCAATCATTATGTCATGTCTAATGTATTCAATTGCAACTAGTACAAGTGCCGGATCTTTTGTTTTTACGGCCCAAGGAGAGGCAGTTTCCGTAAAATTCGCGATCACAACCTCCTCACCATCACGTGCAGCAACACTTAGATGTCCTCCCATCCGTTCTTGAACAATATCCGGAGGCATGTAATTGTGATGATAGGTCAATCCTAGCTGAGTTTTTGGAGATCCGAACAGGATGGTAAACACATTGACCCCTTCCGCTACCTTCCGATCGATCGCCTTTTTTATTTCCGGGACTTCAGGCTCCCAAATTGATAGCCATAATTCGTCTTTTGCATGGTTAATGATGGCTAACATTTCTTCTATTACATGATCATTTCCGCGAATTCGCCAGATAACATCCGTTTCCCGTTCGCTTTCTAGAGAAGTTAATTCTTTTTCCAAATAGTCAAAGGAAGTTTCAAAAGTTTTCCTCAAACGGTTGATCAACTCTTTAGCCGGTACTGGTGAGTATTTAACAGGCTCTGAAGGAACTGTATAGATAGCTCTCTTATCAAGCAATTTACCTAAAACTTCATAAATCGTTGAACGCGGTACACCTGTACGTTTACTTACTTCGTAACCTGTAATTGGCGAATTTTTTAGTAAACCTATATAAGCTTTACATTCATACTGGGAAAATCCTAAGTTTTGAAGTTCCTTATAAATATTTTCCATAATACCCCTTTCTTTTAGTAGTTATTGTGTTACCTACTATTTAAATGTATTAAAACATTCTTGTCAACAAATACCAAAAAAATTTCAATAAGATTTTCTTACTGTACACTTTTCGTTTTTTATAAGCTGCTCGTCTTAAGTCTTAGTTAGTTAGAATATTTGAAATAAACATTGGGAGTCAAGAACTATTTTTGCTAAGTCTATTAAAAAAAGGCAAAAACAATAGTTATTGTTGGTTGCCCTTGGATGTAATTATTTTGATAAGATAATTCTTTTATATTTTTGGTCAGTTACATGATAAAGCGAGAGTTATTTAACGTTTACAAATGTTAATTGATATGTTTTTTAATCAGGACCCTAAACAAGAAGGCAATATAAAATATCCTAATTCTTCTTTTTAGCGAACAAAATGCACGTTTTGTCGGCAGTATCCCATATAGAAAAAAATGTAAAAATAATTAGTCGGTAACCTGGATTATCCTCCATTGGCGATTCAAATAACTTTACCGGTGAATTACAATTTTTTAATAATGTTTTTTGCTGCATCAATCTGTTTATTTGACAGATCTAATCCCCATAATTCACCTGCATTCCGTTGGTCCATATATTGTATGGAATGCCCATTTCCACAACCAATTTCTAATACCTTTAAATTTGTAACATCCCCAATTAAATTTAGTTCTTCCTCACTAGGTGCCAGTGGCCCATATTCAGGAAGAGGATTTCTACAAAAAAAACGATGTGCTACTTCATCCCTACTTTGCTTATAGTAAGAGACTTAACATCCATTTTCTTAAACTGTTTAGTGATAATAAAGTTATTTAATTTTGTTTTAAAAGATACGAGCCTTGCTACATTTTATTGTAGTAAGGCTCCTTAAAGTTGTTTAATTTCTATTCATATAAATGTATTTACATTCAAAAATGAATAATAAAGTACTTTAAAGTTACTAAGCACTTAAGAAATCAACGATCATTTTCTTTTCACGCTCTGACATCATATGCATGTGTCCACACCCTTTTAGCATATGAGCCGTGTTATTTGGTATGATTCTTTTTGCTCTTGGTAATACTTTTTTCGATGGAAATAAACAGTCTTTTTCACCTGCCATAATAAGTGTCGGTGCTTTACACTGTTGCATTAATTTTTCACTCACATTGGACGGCATCCCTACTTTTGTTTTTACATGATCAAAACTATCTTTCACCATATCCAAAGTATCTTTATCAAGAATTTCTTCTTTAATAGCCATAAATAAAGCTGTTTCTTTTATATATTTTTCTTTCTTTGTTAGTTTATATTTGAGTAGTGGTATCATCATTTTCACAGTACTGATTGGAAAGGCATTATTAATACCTGATGGTACAATTAATACGGATTTTTTTACTGCTTCAGGTGCGATACACATCAGTTTTGCCAAAACTCCGCCTCCAAACGAAACCCCAAAACATGCTATTTTATCAAATCCAAGCCCTGAAATAACATAACTTGCCCACTTTCCATAATCATAATTGCTATGAGAGAGATTAACTTCATCACTTTTTCCAGGGTGGCCAATAATATCAACCGCATAGATGTGAAAATCCTTAAGCAGGAATCTGTACATTAGTAAATTATAGGCAGTCGTACTATTCCCACCATGAAATACTAACAATGGTTCTCCCGATAGATTGCCAGTTTCAATGATATGTGTTCTTCCAAAACGAGTATGAACGTAAATATCCTTACATGAATAATCCAATTTCTTCAATTGAGCATCATAAAGCTTTAGTGACATTTCTCTTCCAGATTGTGTTTTGTATATACTCATATAGTCCTCTCTTATATCCATCCTTTAATTTTGCTATTAACAAATAATTCTCCATATATTAGAAGGAATCCTTCTTCAACTAATCAGCTTCTATGGTGGAAGAAGGATTTTTAAACAACTATATTATTTTTTAAGTGACTTTATTGTAAATTAAACAACTTTATTATCTCTGCACATAAACCTCCCAAATAATCATGTAAATATATTCCATATTAGTAATTTTTTCGCTACAAAGAGCTACCTATAAATATACAATTTTGTTTTAAGTCTTATTCAATTAAATGGCCCGATTGTTGAAAAAGAAAAATTTTTCATATCAACACAGGGTTTTTAATCAAACTTTATTATTAATGATCAATCTTAATTTTTAATAATCAGATTTTATTTTAAATGATTAGTCTTTTTTACAAAACTACAGTAATTTCTCTTTGTTACTGACTATCATCTGCACTATGTACGTTTTCCTCATCGATAACTATACTTTAAGAAATATTAAGTTTATCCCAAACCCAAGCCTGAAAAATTCTTTCTATTTCTACTTTTATTGATTTAACATCCATATCCTCGGCAATACCTAAATTTTCAAAAGTAAATGTCTCTTTTGACTCTGTTCCTTCATATTTGGTACTTTTAAATGAAAAAGTAACTGTTTTACTCACTAATTATCACTCTTATTCTTTATCATAAACAGAGAGCGTAATTCTTACTGTAAAGCGCCCGTTTTGGGAAATTCCTTTACTATTTCTACGACTTCTATATTGCCATCTACTAACGTTTCAATTAATTGTTCTTTACCAAATTTATTAGGTTTATTACTCCAATAGCAATTTGCATTTCTTTCATTTTCTTCAGCATTATCAGTTCCGTCAAATACGTTATACGCATCACCATCAAATACCTTACCATCTGTTCGTAATTTAACTATTTGATAAACCTTTCTACCACCATTTATAAAAGAATTAGCCCACATTTCTGCATCTGATAAAGTTTTGGAGGTGTATAAACATGACATTCTAGAAGGATAGTTTGGATATTTTTCTTTTCTAACCTTTTCCAATGCTAATTCTCTGTATGCTCTAACCTTCCAATATTCCAAATTTGAATTTATAAATTTGGTAAAGTTATCATTAGGCTTTTTGCCATCTAATATGTCTTTACAAGCCATAACCCGATTATAAACACCATTATAATGATTATTATCAAAAAATATTATTTGTCCAAGCTTCATAGGTATTTCGGTAACTACATGATACACATAAGTTTCAGCCATTATGTTCTACCTTTCTAACGATATTTATCTAACACTAAGTATTCTTCATTTGCAATTAGATACCTTTTTATTCAAAAAAATCAGAAACTATTATTTCCATAGTGTTCAATTTTCCTGATATTCCTCCTCCATTAAATGGCCCTTTAATTGAATAATATGATTAGTGTTTTTAAACACCTTCAACAAATCGATTAAAAAATTAGTGAAATGATAATAATACTGTTGAAACTAAATAGAAATTTTTGACAATAAAAAGGTAAGCTAATGCTAGTTTGAGACCTTAACATTGTAAATTTGTGTTCTGTTGATAATACCAATAAAGCATAAAATTTCCTAAAAAAAAATAAAGCATAAGCTTTCCAAACGGAAAACTTATGCTTTACGTCACAACACATGTGACGTAAACTATAACTTTTCCATTGAATAAAGCATAAGCTTTCCACGCTTAGAGCCACATGACTTCAAGATTATCACAAAGCATATTTTCAGCTTCGTTTTTGTTTATATTTTTTTAAATCGAGTAAATCATCAATATTTAAATACTTTTCGGAAAACTTATGCTTTATTTTTATGTAATAGGAATCTTTATCCTTTATTTGATTTTTAAAAGTATATTTAAATTTAAATAAGTATTATTAAAACTTATACCCTAATGATGAAACAATTTCTTTAAATGCCCCTTTTACTTCATCTTCCAAGAATACACATGTACTTTTCATCTCCTTTTGGACATTCCATATGCTTGGTTTAATGCCTTTTTGATGTAAATCAAAAACTATATGTCTAATTTCATTGGTAATATTTTTTACTCTCTCATCTTTCAACTTGGAGGTGTGTTCCTTATATCTAAAAACAACTTTTTTGCACAGATCTGGGGCATATTTTCTTGCCGATCTTAGTGTAACCTCATATTTTATGGAGAATTGCTTAAGACTAATTGGTATTTCCTCTCTCAAACACTGATTTAGTTTCGTTTCTATTTCCTTTTGTATCTTTAATTGTTGTTGCTTTTTATAAGTTTCAAAATGATTTCTTAATATCTCACATAACAAAGGTAAATTAGCCTTAGCAGTATCGGCGGAAAATCCCTCTTCTTTTGCAATTCTCATTAGACTTTTAGGTTCTTTAGAATTAATGTTGTTTTTTAGAAAGTATTCGATCTCGCCTAATGGAATGCTTCTCTTTCTTTCCCTATTTCCATATATATTCATATCTAATTTTATTTTAATCTCTTTATTATAAAATATATCGTAAATGGTAGTATTGAGTTTTCTAGCGGTTTTTAACAAATTCTCATGAGTAGGAACATATTTATTATTTATCCATCCCCATACAGTTGTTTGTGGAAACCCTAAATACTCAGCAAACTCAGCTGTACTTTTAAAACCTAAAGAAGTTTTTATCTGATTTAATCTGTAACCAAAGGAACCTTTAGTTGGGTAATATTCAAGGCTAGGTCCCGTTTCAATTAATTGCATATAATTTAAGTTGATAAATTTCTCTTTATCTGAAAGTGGATCTTTCACACTAGAATCACCTGTATCTCCTAACCACGCCCTACAATATTGACATCGTCCTACTTCTAATCTGCTATGAATAAAGGGTAATTCTCTTTTGCAACTAGGACATTTATTTTCTAATCTATTTTCATGGATATCACATTTTTTTATATCACTTAAACACCAAAGTAAGGGCTCATAAACAACCTCCGATTTGAAAAGCATTTGGTTTAGGCAGGAAGGACACCATTTCCTACTAGTTTCGCGGATATTATTATTAAAGATCCCCTTCCAATTAATCATCGTTAAATAATGAATATCTCTCCTATTAGTTAACTTTGCTATTGTATTTGTAAACTCCAAAGTAATCAGACTGTTCTCATTAATAAATCTATTTGTATCACTTAGGATTGATCCTTTATTTTGCTCATTTTTAAGATATACAATATTAATATTTTGAGTGATTACCTCTGTAATCAATACAGACATGCTCACATTATGATTAATTGCTAATCTGGATATATAGCTTGCAAGACCTTCCACATATGGCGTCCCTACACCTATTGGCTCTACACTGTACAATATACTCCTTGATGAAAAATAATTATCAATTCCACTCTCGGTATCTCTTAATCTATTAATATCAATAACCATTACACCAATACCCCTAGATAATAAATTTTTTATTTAATAAACAATCATAAAAGCTAAAAGAGACAAAATATAAGAAAAATTGAGTAGATATTATTAAAGCAACCATCCACTCAATTTCCAATTAGGTCAAATTAAATTTAAGTTTATCCAACAACATTACGTACAGGATTACGAATTCCTGGTTTACTGCTCCCTTTTCTCTTTGTATCACTTTTTTCTTTATTTTTAGTCCCCAATAAGGATTTCAGTTTATCTCTTTCTTCCTCTTTTTCAATAAAGTCCGACTCACCATTTATAGCCTCTTCTGCTAAAGTAAGAAGTTTTTGGGTTTGCAATGCGTTCTTCTCTAAATTTTCAAAAGTAATGGTACTCTCTTCATTTTCAAGGGCATATAAAAGACATCTTTGCAACCAATTTTTTAGAATCCCAACACAACCTACACAGTTTTCATAGATGTATTCATGGAAATTTACTAAGTTGGGTTCTTCTTCAACCGGCAGCATTTTCTGAAAAGTATATAATACACTTCGGAACATTTTAATATCTTTTTTATCTTTGTAATCATATCTCGAAAAGTTGATTTCCTTAACCCTTCTAGAAAGTTGACCATCCAAATTTATTACAGAGTTTAAATGATAAGTTCCAAATAATACTATTTTTGTATTTGCCATATTAGCTAATGACTTTATCGAGTTAAATTGCCTTTCTATTCCTTGACCAGTACTTATTTTAAAGAAATGCTGCGCCTCATCAATAAGTAGTGCCTTCGTTTTTCTATAATAAAAGGCATTCTCTATTGATCTTCTTAGTTCCGGTGCGGTCAGGGAATGGACTGGTCTTGCTTTATTGTTCTGTTTTCCTTTAATGTAATTTTGAACATCTATCTTAAAATCAATTAATGGCTCATTTAACCCAGTAAGAACTCTATAGTAAAAATCTTTCCAATTAAATTTACCCAGGTCTGGATTTGGTAATTCTATGCCGCTAATAGGTATTATGCTTTTGTCTAACTCAAGTTGCTCTTCCATTTCATAATATACTGATTTTAATGTTTGCATAAACAATCTTGATTTTCCTACACCAGAGGGTCCAACCACTAAAATGACATTACATACTCCTGTATTTATCTCCTTTTTTAAATCTTTTAATATTAACTCCATTTTAGGATGCGAAATAGTATAATTATCAAAAAAATCCCTTCGTTCCTCTTTTGATTTTGTTAAGAGTTCCTTTTCAAATAACCTATCGTGTTTGTTCATAATAGCAACTCTCCATAAACCTCTAATTCTTCTTGATCAATATCTTCTGAATTAGATTGTATATTTTCCACAGTATTTTGATCATATTCTGGATTCTTGTTTACAACCTTTAAGTCAGGTTTCTGATCTATAGGGTTATATTTTTCCAGACCTAGTTTTGCTTCAATATCTTCTGATTCCAAGATAAATCTAGCTATTATCTTTGCAGCTATTGAACTATTTGATGAACGTAGTTTCTTCTTTAGTCTAAGTTCTTCAGTTATTAAATTAAGTTGTTTTTCAGTCTTCCCATTAAAAATTAAATATTGCTCGGATTTACATTTTTCCCACTCATTATTTATAAAGGCATATGCTATCCCGATATTAAAAGGGTCATATCTTACCTCTACAATTGAATTTTCAACCTTTGGATTTCTAAACGTTTCACTCCAATAATACCCATATGCTAACTTTATCCCTTGACCCGGATGCACCTTTCGTGTCCTTCTAGTTACAGAAGGTAAGGTCATTAAAATAAAAGTTTCATCATATGGAATGTAAGTATTATTACGGCCACCGGATATGACAATTGATTCCTCAAAAGCTTCTTTAGGACTTTGATTTAGGGATGGATTTTCTAAGTTGTCGTAAACTTCAATAATCCAACTTTCAAGTCTGTCGTTCAAACTATCCAATGTCCAAACAGCGTGATTTTTTGGATTTACTGATTTTGTTACCTGACGCACATTTTTCATAATTTGTGTGTTACCTGTAAGATTATGAATGAACAGTTTATTTGCTATACCAAATAAACGTTCAACCACATTACCAAATCTTGCTTTTGCAGCTGGTCTCTCTTTCTTATGAACACCATATAAGGCAAGAAGTGATTCAAAATATATTCCTTTGAATTCTTTACCACCATCAACCACTATATAATTTGGTAAACGGTTATACTTCCTTACACATTCCCTAATAACCATCATACATGTTCTATATGAAGGAGTTTCAAAAGATAAATAAAATGCAAGTACTCTTCTTGAAAAAGCATCAATCATAAAGGTACACCAAGGTCTTT
The DNA here is from genome assembly GCF_006704205.1 of Cytobacillus solani. Classification (NCBI taxonomy): domain Bacteria; kingdom Bacillati; phylum Bacillota; class Bacilli; order Caryophanales; family Bacillaceae; genus Cytobacillus; species Cytobacillus solani. Next base: position 2,574,000 of record NZ_CP041305.1, on the reverse strand, counting down.
TAGTTTCCTTTTTATTTATATCTAATTCAATATCTAACTCAGTGTGATCAATATGTGCTGTTTCAAATATTCGTTCCCCATGTCTTGGAGTAGTGAATTCTAATTCAGCATAAAATTCTACATATTTATATGCAGCACGTCTTCCCTTTCTCTTTAGTTCCAAATCATATATATTACGTTTATTTATTGCTTTACAAAAAGTTGGATAAGATGGTTCATATAAATTTAATTCCTCACACTTAACAAGTAATTCACCGTAAACAGCTCTTGCTGTTTTCATGTTTATCGTTTCATAACTTTCAGATATCACTTCGTTCATTAAATTTAGGGTTTCAATTGGAAGCTTAGATTCACGATTTCCTTTCTTTTTTGTAGTTGGTAACAAGCCAACGTAACCATTTCCATATAGCTCTTCTGCATCTCTATATTTTTTAACCCAGTTCCTTACTGTTCTATCGGTTACATTATCGAGTTTATATTTTCTCCCCTTTAAAGCTTCAACTACTACCTCGTACCTTTCATTTGCAATAGTAAAATCAGATTCAGTTGCCTGAGCAATCATGCTTTTCAAATTATTTTCTTCATTTAAATCATCATTATCAATTCCTTTGATATACCCTTCTCTTATATACCCCTCAAATATGTCAATTGGTAGGATTAAATTATTATTATCTATATGGGAATATAAAAAAACCTTTTTATTGCTTTGATCATAATTCAGAATAGTCCAAGTCTGTTCTCCCCAAAGGATCTTATTTCCACTTTTCAATTCAATCTTATTTGTTTTTCTATCTTGTCTTTTTAAATGCTCAACTATAGTAAAACCCTTGCTTTGTTCTTTATTCAAATAGACCTTTACATTTTCTGGTTCAGTTATTATTGAATTATATAAATCCATATATATAATATTTTTAGCTATTAAGGCATATATATCATCGGAAGAATATCGACCCTCTGCACTTTGGATGAGTTCTAATAGAGACAAGCCGGGTGATGATAATATTACCTCTTTTATAAGGGAAACTTTTGTATTTTCTGAAACATACTCATTTACAATATAATCTTCTAAAAATGTAAGGTTTCGTTGAAGCTTCCAATTGATATCCCCTGATGAATGAACCAAAAACTCTAAACCTCGTTCATTTGCATAATTGTTACCGGGCTCAAAGATCCATTGTCCATTATCTTTAAAATATCTATCATGTTTTTCTTGTGACCGCTTAATTAGTTCTTCTTCAGTCTTCCACTCCACCCAATACGCCTTATCTCGTTTAATTACAAAAAAGTCAGGAGTGTAAAAGTACGCCATTTTTCTTCCATTTTTATTTTTGTAGTATGTTAATTTCAGTTGTGGAGGCTGATCATAATACTCAAGAACATTTTCATCAAATTCAAGCATATAAATTGCAGGTAATTCAACCTTGTGACTCTCAAACTGTATTGTTACTCCCATTTTCTTACTACTATATCTGCCACTAACATTATATCTCCCCCCACCAACTCTCCTTGAAGGGGGGGATTGTCTAATTCTTTGAATTTCTTTTTTAATCTCATCAGTCAACTTAAGATTTTGAGCCCATCCCTCAAATTCTTCGGGACTCATCATAAATAATCCCTCCATTTCTTGTCTATATTACTTATTTCTTTTCACGAGAGATAATAGCCATATTGATCTAGAATGTTAATAGTTATTTTGATTTTTTTTATAAATTTTTTTATTTAATTTTAATGTGTCATCCCGTCATTTAATTTTCCATTTGATTTTAATCGTGAAATCCACTTGATCTTAATAAGTATTTCCAATACTCTTGCAGAATTTTTTCTTTAAGAACTCCTCTTTTATTAACTTTTTCCTCAATTTTCCTTCGGCTAGGATAGATTCCCTCATTTTTTAATGAGATAAAGGACTTTTTTATTTCTTCTTTTAACATTTCAATCCTTTGCCTAGACTTTTCTTTAACAAAGTCATTATATTTCTTTGAAATTTGCTTACAATAATCGGGGAAATTTTTATATAAAACACGCTTGTCATGTCCAATTTTTTTCGCAGCAATATTCATCGAGACTGGTGGTACACTAGTTAGAAGTTCTTTAAACTTCTCCTCAATTACGTCATATTTTAGTGGTCTTCTTATTTCCTTATAAATTTTTTCATGCCTGTATTCCAAAATAATAGGTTGAGTAATCATCATATTTTTTTCAACTTCAAATAAAACATTTGAAATGTTCATGTTTACTTTAAAGAGAATTTTTATTAAATTTTCTATACACGGAAAATTCTGCCCTGATAACCAATATCGCAAAGTGCTTTTAGGAGTATTGAGATAATTCGAAAAATATACAATGTCTTCCGAAAAAATCTTTCTATAAACTAAATTCAACTGATCAATTATTTGATCACGTGGATTTTTAAGGTTGCTAATATCTATCTTTAGTAATTCCTTTATATTTTGTACAACAAACGTTTGCCATTTTAATTCTTCTAGATCCAGTTTTTCTATTACTCCAAATTGAGCTAATGAAGTAAAACAATTTGAGCAATATCCACCTATCATTTGTCGTCGTAATATATCGACCCTCTTATTACAAGCTGGACATACTTCAACTAAAAAACAGCTATGTTTTAAACAAACCCTTACACTTTTGATGTACCAAATTAACGGATAATAAATATGTTGACCACTTTGCATCCAACTTTGAATACATTCTGGGCACCACGTAAGGGTATCTTTTAAAAGATTCCTTAATGGGATAAAATCCTTCCATCTGGACAATGTAAGGTTAGATAAATCACTTCTAGATGTAATCATTTCCATAACTCCAACTATATCTTTTGAATTTTCCATATAACCATTTATCGTCTTTGCTCCTTCATAAAAACGATTCCCCCCAAAAATACTACTCCTTTCTAAATATTCCTTATTTAAATAGGCTGCTACCAATTTATTAATTAAATGACCAATAGAAACATTGTGTTCATATGCTACTCGCATTAAATAACTAGTAAAGCTCTCTACTTCTGATGTACCTATTCCAAAAGGTTCTATATTGTATAAAACACTTCTATCATTCAATAAATGACCCTTCATAAACTGTAACACCTCATTTATTTATATATATTTGTAAATACAAGGTAATTTATCCAAGATAATCAGCGTTTCTCTGAAATTAATCGGTGTTTGTTTAGGCAGTAAAACATTCAAGTGGAGATTATTTAATTTCTTTAACAACTATTTATCTCTGGGTCAAAGGCCCATTATCTAATAATCAAACTAACTTAAGTTTCTTTAATAATGATATTGAATATTGAAATTTAATATTAAAAAGGGATTTAGAAATACTTAAAAATATCATTTCTAAATCTTAGTTAATCAAAATAAAAAGCTCGAAGCATAAAAAATATGCTTTGAGCTTTTTATTTTTACTTTAATTCCATAATCAACTACCTCTTGGGCGACGAGACAAGTCAATGCATTTAACATGGTTTTTTCAAATGTAGAAACACAGGGTTCACGAAATAATTCGATTAAATGAAAACAACAAGACCTTATCATTTCCTATCAGTCTTCTTGAAAAAAACTGCCCCTTTAGTTGAACCAGAAAAAGAGTCGCTGCAGCACCCCCGGTTAAATTAAAGCACCATTAAGTTGAAGAAAAGAAAATTGATACATACTTTGATTGTTTTCATTTTTTCAATCCTCTTCCTTAACTCAATCTCGCTTTCATTTATATCGATTTCAAGGTATCCGAAAAAGGTTAAATTTGTCTATATAAATAATCGATTTGATAATAATTATAGCATTGCAAACATATGAAATATTTTCTATACTTTATCATTAGATAATTTTTATTTCTTATTTAAAAAAGAGAGTGAAAATTTTCACTCCCCTTTTCTATTTAGCAAAGAAATTATTTTTCACTCTCAGTTGGCGGGATATTTAAACTCTCAATTGGATGAATAATATTTCTTCCTTTACCTTTTTCAATTTGAACCTTTTCCCATTCATTTTTTTCATTATTCAACTTAAATTGGTGTACGAAATTTGTACTATCAGCTTTCTTTTCAAGAATCAGAACATCATTATTATTTTTATAAACAATAGGTATAATATCCCCTTCTTCTTGTACTGTCATAATGCTCATGACTATATTTGCCAGATTCAAGTACTCTTCATCCTCAAATATAAGATCAACGTCTATTTGCTCATAACCCTCTAAGTCCAATTTTAAAGAACTTTGAATATCTTGATTGACATCAGATATAAATTGCTCATTAGCTTTATCAATTTCTTCTTGTATTTTCTGTTCTTCAGTATTAGATGGTTTTTCAAAAATATAGAATCCTTTCTCACTTGCAGACCCAACACTTGCACCTATTAATAATAAAGCTAAACCTGTAGTTAAAATTAAACCTTTTTTCATGTTTGATTACCTCCTTTAATTTGGAAACAAATAAACATTGTCGACAGTAAGAATGCTGTCTGATGAACTATCCCAGTGTTTACTATATATCTCCCATGTCCCTGATACGTTAAACCTAGAACCAGGCACTTTTTTACTAATTGAAACGGTGCTCTTATCTTTTTCGGATTTTGCTTCACATGTTTTTCTCACATTATTACAATATATGGTAGATAAAACATCAACGGCTGGCATACGTTGAAGATCTGGTCAAAGCGGAATACTTCACTTCACCTGATTAGATGATGCAGTAATGTTTGTAATATCGATTTTTGATTCCACAACACTTATTTCAGTAATAACATTATTAGCAAACAATATAAAACATGAGCTCAGGTCCAAAAACCCTTAATGATAAATTCTTCAAATCACTGCACCACTAGTTTTTTATTGTACAGTGCTAACAGTAATTGTTCGAGTGTCAGAATCTTGACTAAATCCCCCATCTGAGTAAGTTGCTTGCCCATATGTGTATACCTTATAATTGATATTCCCTGTATACTCATTATTAGTTAATGATTGTGTTGCTTTTGTAGTCTTATATTCATATTTAGTATCACTCTTTAAAGCAACTCCATTTCGATATAGGGACAGTTGTGCATTGATTTCTCTTACATTTCCGGCAGCCAAATTTTTTTCAACAGTTGTTGATGTTCCATTAACTAAATAATGAGGCTGACCACCCGCAGTGGAATATGAAGCAGTTAAAGCAGCTGTGTTTTGTACAAGTCCACTTGCTGCATAAGCAGTAGTACTAATAAAAAGTAAACATAGTCCTATTACTAGCATTATTCTTTTTTTCATAACTAAATCTCCTTTTATTACAATATTTGGTATAGTTGGTACATATATTACAATACTACATATTTTGCAGAATTAACATTCTGAATTTTCGACATTTTGTTCACAAATCAGGACAAAAAGTTATTTTTAAATAATTGAATTAATTTCATAAATTTAAGCTTTAGAGTATCAAGGGTTTCAAGACACCTTCTTCATCTAAGGTGAATATGAATTAATACGCTAATAATGAAGATTCAAAAGTTGATAGAACTTCTAGGTTTCCATTCTCCATTCGAAAAACCAAATTAGAGTTTTTTAATAATTCTCTACTATGGGTTACAAATATAGTAATTTTTTCTTTCCTTAATTCTTTAATAATTGATAGAACCTTCATAGACAATTCGCTATCGAGTGCGCTGGTTACCTCATCCAATAATAAAATAGGAGGCTCACTTATAAGAGCTCTTATCAAGGCAAGTCTCTGCTTTTGACCACCAGATAAATTGTCTCCACCATTCTCCAATTTGAATTCAAAATTATTAGATAAGAAATCAAGTTCAAAATCTTCAATTAATTTATTAGCAAATGATTCTTTGGCTATATCATCACTATCAATGAATAGATTTTCTCGCAACGACCCCTCAATAAAATTACCTTCTTGAAAAACATATTTTATATACCCATAATATTCTGTATCCCCTATTGATTTAATATCTGTATTGTTAATAAGAACTTTGCCTTCTGTTTGTTTACATAATTTTGCGATGATGTTAAGAATACTGGTTTTTCCACATCCACTCTTTCCGATAATACCAACAAAGCTCCCATTACTAACTTCAAATGAGATATTTTTAAAAACTAACTTTTCTCCAAAATTTAATTTCACTTCTGAAAATTTAATGTTTATATCATTTGATAAGATTTTTTTCTCTTTATGTTTCATTCTCTCCTTACTATTGAGAACAACATTAATCCTAGCCTCTGAAGCATCAATACTTTTCAATGTTCCAAAATTATAAACAATGGCCTGTACAGGGCCTGCTACGAATCCGATATAACTTGTAAGTGCAAAAAGCGTACCGATTGAAATAAGATTTTGTTGAACCATAATGGCAGCAAAGTAAAAAAGCGTACATAGAAAAACTGAGTATAAAAGTTGGCCAACTACAAATAGATTATTGAGAATATCGAGTTTAACAACTGGGGCGATGATACTTCTAAGTTTATTTTCAGTCCTCTTATAGTCCCAGTCTTCCTTTTGAAATATCCTAATTTCTTTAGATATTTTATAGCTATTGTTTAATACCTCAGTTATTTGTTCTAAACACTTTTGTACTATCGAAGATTGTTCTGTTATTTTCTTACCTAAAACTTTTGGCAGCAAAGCATAAATTGGAATTATTAAAATAACAATGAATAAAAACTTTATATTAATAAGAGAAACTAACACAAAAATAGAGATTATCTGGATAAAATTAATAATATTATCAAAATACTTGCGTAGTTTTTGCTTAATTAAATTAATATCGTTAATATGATGAGAAATGAGCGACCCATTCGAGAATGTATTAAGTACTTCTAAATTCCTTACTTTTACATGAATCTTTTGACGCAAAAAAAGGCTATAACTATTCTCTAAATATGTAACCATCACTCGTTTTAAAGCTTGAAGAACTTCTGCAGAAATAAGAGATATAAAGAACAGACCTACTGATAATAATAAAACACTCTTTTCATTACTTGGAATTCCATTATCTATAATATTTTTATTAGCAATCGGGATTAAAAGAAATAGTAAAGTTGATATTATGCCTAAAAATAAAACAAAAGAAATTTTACCTTTATTTTTTTTTGCAAATTCTTTTATTAGCAAATTACACACCTACAGTAAATTTAATAATATGTCTTTTAACGTTTTGAGCATATAACAAATGCAACACTCGAAATGATATTTTATAAATCTTTAATTTCTACCTCATGAAAATTTGTTCATCAATAGATTTCATATGAGAGCTTAGTAAATAAAAACCATCAATCATCTTTTTATCTTCTGTCGTTAAATCACTTTCACTTTCTAAAATGTAATTAATCCATTCTTTTTCTAACCTTTCTATAGAAATGCCATATGTATCTTTAATTTTTTTAGTTAAATTCGGTTTATTGTAAACTTTTTCGAATTTTTCATTCCCATATTCATCTATTACATATTTAACGAAAGAACCTGCATGAATATAACTTAGCCATTTAAGAGCATTGTCTTGTGGCGAACCACCTGAAGGTCTAAAGATTTCGCTATAGTATTCATCTTCAATTAACTTAAACAAAGGAATATCTCTATCAGAATTAATAAGATATTTCATTAGCTTATGTTCTGATAAACCATAATTAGGGAAACTAGGCTTTCCATATTCAGTTTGCATATATACCCCTAATCCTTCTTGTGTAATATACCCTGCTACCGAGTTAAAATTTTCACCGTAACCTAGTAAAGTATGAGTTAGCTCATGAACTAAAGGATATTTTTCTTCATTAACAGAGAAAAGTTTAATATTATTCCTAAAACCAGCAGAAATACCTTGACCATTTTGTAAATATACATATATTTTTTCAGAAGGTTTATAATCGGTTTTTACTGTGTTTAGAATAATTTCAGTACTATCAATTATTTCATCAGTTAATTTCATTGTTTGATCTTTTGATAAAATACTCGTATTGTGAAGTTCATACTCAATGTTTCCACTTTTTATAATTAATCTATCATTCTCTTTTTGGGTATCTATTTCTTTTTCTTTATGGGTAAGTTCATTTTGGTTTGAACATGCTATACATCCAAAGACTAGAAAAAGAAGGGTCGCAAAGTACTTCAATTTGTATTCTCCCTTCGTCCTATTTAATGGACTCAAGATTTTTCTTTTGCCATTCACTTAGTAAACCCACTGTTTTCATATCGTATGGATTAAGAAACACAATAAGTAGTTTTTTGGTTTTACTGGTTTTTAAAGTCATCTATTGTGTATTCTTTAACACTTAAATATCTTTATATGTATTTTCAAGTGTTACAAAAACAAGTTTATTTACCTTTTCATGATTCGAATAGATATTGATACCTTCAATATTTACCCTTATTTCCTTTTTCTCTTCAATGATTTTAAAAGCATTTAAAAAGTTTATTACTTCATCTGTTTCATCATCAAATATTGTTTTAGCCTTGAATTACTAATTATCCTTTTTTTGTTATCCTCAAATTTAGATAAGAGTCTCTTTATTCTCATCTGAAATTGTTGTTAATCCTTCACTTGTTTGAACTACAGCCGAGCTATCCGCTAATGAGTAAAACAGGAAAGGATTAATGTTATATTTTTTTCTTTACTCATCTTTCTCCTCCTCATAGTTATGTTTAACAATATATAACTTTAAATTGTTACACATAACAAGTAATAGGCCGACTCTTCTGTTTGCATATGAATTTTCTGATTATAAACTTATTGAGTGCATTATCCTCAGAAGAAACACAATCACATTTTCCTGTGCAAGTTATAGCAAATATGTATAAACTATCTATTCAGCTACAAGATTGGCTCATGATAAATATAGTTAGTTACTTTTTAAAACTCATCCACAGATTTCTAGTATAATTACTTTTTTCTATGTCGCCTTAAAACAATGTATTTCCAATATTATTCTACTATTCCTTTAATTGTATTTGATTTCCAATATTATGTAAAGAATAAATCATTTGAATATTCATACATCTCAATAAATCTTACATAGGAAAAAGTTTTTAAAAATATCAATTATGTACTTTTGATTTCAGTCCAGGAACACATATAGACAGATTTTTAAATTTCACTAAAAAAATCCTGAATGTAACTTAAATAAAAGTTACTTCAGGATTATAGAAAATATATTGGTATTACATAAATGCGCTGCTGCTACCTAAATTGTCTTTTGTGTTTTCACGTAACATTTTGGTATTTAAAGTTCGTCCGTTCTTCTTATTGAAATAATCAATACAAACTCCCATACCAAGGAAGAAAGAGCAAATTCCTACTAACACTATCCATAATGGCATTCTCTCACCTCCTTTCGTTTAATTTCAGGACATTTACAATATAATACATTAAAACTGTTTATCGCCACAAATGTAAGTCAATACTTTTGCAAATATTATAATAAATGTTGTAAACCCTACAATATTTCATCAGTTTTTTAATCATTATCGACTAAAAGTGTCCAATTCACACCCATCAAAAGTCTCGCTAAATCGCTTTTTACCCTCAAATATAATACACCCCTTTTGTGATTGATTTCAAAGTTCAACTTCATGTCAAGGATCAAAATGTTATAATTTTATGACATTTTTTTCTATTTTTTTTTTTTATAATAATAAAACTATTGAAATTATCTAAATATTCTACTATTATGAGAATTGCCTGTTATTTTTTTGGAAAAATTATACTATATTCTATGTTTGAGGGGGAAATTGGATGAGTGAAGAAGTAGAAGTACAACCATTTAATGCAAAAAACAGAGTTCAACTATCTGGAAAAAACATTAGTAGTAAATTTGGAATAGGCTCTTTAACACAAGAACAAGTTAGAAGCAATAATGAGCCAGGATCTGGAGGTGGTGGTGCCTGTGCGTGCACAGGCTGTGGAAACTGTATTGCATGCTATTTGTGTCATGTGACCTGTGGTGGCTGTGGTTCAACTTCAATGAAAAAAGTCGGCATTTAATTAGTAAGACCTAAATTTAGTTTTATATTTTATTCCAAAAAATGACTTGCAATCTTTATTTTTAAAAAGACATGCTATCCAAATTGATATCGAATGCAGATAGTATGTCTTTTTAGCAATTTAACATCAATGAAATATATTAAAAATTCAAAAGGATGTGCTTTCAAATGCCTCTTACGTTTAATATTGCAAATTTTTTACTTTACGATGCTCCAGATAATTCAGCCATAGTTCAAAATCAAGAAAGTATTGTTAAAGTAACTGACGACGGGCTAATAAACTTATTAAAGATTTGGGAGGAACAAAAGAAGCGTACAACAAGTTACGATGAATTAAATAATATTTTTTCTGATGATACTGATGAAGTTATTTTGTTCTTAAAGAATTATTTCATTTTAACGGAAAAAAAAGAAGTTTCATTGAATATTAAAAAAATCTCAATTATAGCTGATGATGACATTGTTAAAAAATCATTACTCGAATCCCTACGTGAAGATTATTCACATGCTTTAAGCATTGAATTATATGAAGTTCAGGATATGCCTAAAGCTGAAGAAGATGAGTTATTAATAGTATTTCTTGCTTCATACGATAGAGATAAAATAAAAATTATTAACGAAAGACAGCAGCAGGAAGATTCAAAGCTTATCTTAAGTTACATTTATAATGGGAATTATTACATAGATGCCCTATACTCTCCTACTTGGGGTATTCCTTGCCATAACTGTCATATGGGATATATTATGTCACAATCATTTACACAAGAAAGTGACAGTATTACATATCAACAAATGGTTAGTTTATTATATGATGAAGATCCAAAATTCGCTATTTCTTCTCCACTTTCTGGATTAATGAAAGTTAATATTGTAAGGCTTCTTTTAAATAAAGTTCATAGATATTTGAATGACCTTCAAGTAACAAATATGCATCCTGAAGAGTTCACTAATTGTACTGTTTTAAATTTAAAAGACCTAAAAATTTATGAAGATTCATCTTTATTTTGGGAGATGTGTGACTGTTATGAATGAAACTCTAATTAATAATGTCATAGAACCGAATTCTAACTACGGGACAAATTACAAGGAAATAAAAAAAAATATAGAACTGAATTATATGGAAGATCAGATTCTTTCCTCAAAAAAACTTAATGACGTATTAAAATTTCATCAAAGGTCAACTTGGAAAATTGGTGAAGATTGGGATTGTAATGAGGTTATGCTCAAATGGTTAAAGCTTATTGAACATACAGATGCTTTACCAGAGTATTATGAAGACAAAATAGTACTTAATCTGGAAAAAAACCACCGCGATACATCTTACAGTCATAGGGAATTTAATGAATCCTGGAATTTATCTCAAGATTTATTAACTAATCTTTTATATCAATCATTTGGTCGCGCTGAAGGAATCCCAACCAAAAGATACCCATCAGCTGGTGGTTTATATCCAGTTATTCCAATATTCATTACTTTTAAACCAATAATGGGAGAAAAAGTAATCCAGAGTGGATGTTATGTATTTGACCCAGCAGAATGTAGTCTGTTAAGAATAAAAGGGCTAGATGATGTAACAGAAAAGCAATTTCTAAAATTTGTAGATAAAAAAGCTTCTGACTTTCTAATTGCCTATGTAGTAGATATGAAAAGAGCTGTGACCAAGTATGGTTATAGAGGATATAGGCATGCGCTTATTGAAGTAGGTTTAGCTTCTCAAAGCTTTAGAACTTCTATATTACAGACAATAGAGGAAGAGTTAGGAGATTATTGTTCATCATCCTTTAACGATAATGCCTTATCGAAAGTAATAGGTGTAAGCCCAAGATTATCACCAATAGTTATGCTCCAATGGTTTGGAAAGAAAAAATGATATTTGAAATATCCAAGGGCGATAGATATGGGTTTACAAATAAAAAATTTATCAATAAAAAACTATATCAAGCAAAATCCTTGATCGGTACATTTGTAGATAAAGATGGGTATATGGCACCTTATCATTGCGGTGCAGTTTCAGAAGAAAAAGGTCTTAGTGTAAAGAAAGCATTTTCAGAATCTATTGAACGAAGGGCCTTAATGAAGGGTGCAAAGGAATTAAAAGGTGACGGAACGAAATCAATTGTATACGATATTTTAAGAAAAGAAGTTCAAACATTACCTATTGAATATACTAAATATCGTGAAACACCACCTCATATCGATACAACAGGAACAGCTACACATTCGAATGGAAAAATCGCGGTCTTTAATGCTGTAAGTGAACTATTAGAAAAAAATAGTGTTTTTTTACTTTGGTATGGAAAAGACACTAAAAAAATAAAGCATAACCAATTTTCATCAATTTATAAAGATTACTTATTATTTGAAAACTCTGGTATCCATTTATTCTTACAAAGTACATTCTTCCCTTTGTTTATTGTTGTGGCAATAATAAAATGTGATCCCAGATATTCATTACTAAAATATAAATTCGGTGTAGGCTCAAGTTTTAATTTAGATGAAGCGATTAACAAAGCTTTATCAGAAGCGTATTTTTTAGGAAAATATAATGAGCATGTATATTTTTTTAATAAATACCAGGAGTATGATGATATAGCTTTAACATTTCAATTCGAAGAAGAAACCCAAAATTATATAGAGGACTTTATCCATTTGGAAGAAACATCTTCAACAATTTACACTAATTTTGATTTATCCGCCAAAGAAAAATTGGGTTATGTCGTAAACAATCTACCTAAATGGATAAAAGATCTGAAGGTATCTATTCTTTTACAGTCTGTAGATAATAATTTAATAATTGCTAAAGTCTATTCAGAAAGTTTATACACCCATATCCCAATTAAAAAATATATAGATTTGAATAAGGATATAAATAAAAAATACCTTAAATTAAAGGAAGAAGACTTTAGTATCGTTCCTGATTGCCCAATTATCTAGGAGGTTATCATGTCACAAAACACTAATATAAATCACTTACTTTCACCAACGTTTTTTATCAGACAAAATAAATATTTAGGGAATCCAATTGTTTGTGATATTAGAACAACTTCGTTGCATTCCGGTATCACAGGGTTTTCATACGGTTTAAAGAAACGTAAAATATTGAAAGCTGCCATTGGGGAGTATTCAGAAAGATTAGCCTCTATTAAAAGTTTTAATACTGATCCTCAAGAACCACAGAATCCAAAAGTAAAAGCATTTAGTCTATATAATAGCGATATTATTTCGGTCCCAGCAAAAAGTATTTTTTTAAACTTTGATTTACCTATTTTTCGAAATGTAAATATAGATGAATTAAAAAACTCTTTTTCAGATTCTTGTGGATATGCAGCTCACTGGTTTAGTAAAGATGCCATAGAAAATGGTTACTTAGAGTTTATAGAAAGACAATCACTAATCTATTTATGGTTAAGTAGGTTAGTACCAAAAAGTATTTCATTAAATGACCTTCCTACCTCAAAGTTGTATAATCGCATAAATGTATTAAGTCAGACTCTAGAAAAATTTAAATTATTTAATATATCTATAGTAGAAGATGTATATGTAGTTTGTGCGATTGGGTTTCATGATAATGCTTTTTCAATAGCTTGTAATGCAAGTTTTGATATTGAAAAGTCCATTGAAGGATGCGTAAATGAATTCATGATGATTTTTGAATCAAGCAAAAATCAAAGTATCGGTAACAAAATAAAAAGCGACAATGTTTTTATGCAAAATTTTTATAACACATCGATTGATAGTTTCAAAAAAGAATATGATTTTTTACTTAACGATACAACTGAAAAATTTGAGATTTCCTTATATAAAAATCATTATAACAAGTTTCCATTATTTAATTCTGTCAAAAACTTTGTTGAGAAATTCAACGTAAATGTATATGCAACTTTTGTTGATAATCCTACTAATCAAAGAATGAAAGTTGTTAAAGTATTTTCGCCAGATTGTTTTCCACATATGGGAACAGAAGGTTTTGATCCAAATGTTTATAAAATATGTGAATCCTTACCCTCAAATGATTTTCCAAATAAATTTAAAACAATTCTGTTCGCTTAATATTTTTACAATAATTTTGAATACGAATAAAACAATTTGAAATTTTTGTTTTATCCGTATTCATTTTTATATGTGCTATAAAATATAGACTTAACATGAAGTGCTTAAACTTAAATAATATTTTTTGTTTTGTATTCGTTGATTGACCTTTAACTCTTCTTCTCTCACCTTAACTCATTGAACTTTCTAGAATCAATATTGCCCTTTAATTATTATTGCTGAAGATAGTACCGCACCGGCCTCAACACTTGAATTAGATGCACTTAAAGTTTTACCACTTTCCCTTTTTTTTGCTGGAGAACCCCTTAAACCTGTAGGAAACCTTCTGTATTAGACTTGTTTAACGGAGAAATTATTACGTATACAATTGGCTCTAGACCAACGTATTCTCTTGTTTCAGAAATGTTAGATCAAGCTTTCGAACGCTTAGCAGAAGACCACCAGCTACTAATGCATTCCGATCAAGGCTGGCACTATCTAATGAAACAATATCGACACGTTCTTGAATCAAGAGGAATTGTACAAAGGATGTCACGTAAAGGAAACTGTTGTATGATACGATAGCTCCTATTTTCTATTTTCTGTTTTCAATTTCTTTTTAGTTTGTTTTATAATTTAACTTTGTAATATAAAGTTATGTCCATAGGAACTCTCCATGGCTCTTAAACTTCGTATTGATTACTTGCCCAGACAGAATTATAAATCATCACCGCGTCGGTCTGAGTCCGAAGCATAATCACCTCGTTCTTTTCTAAACAGAATCATAATATTCACCGCTTTCAAAAATCATATGATTATTATTAAGATGTCCAAATGAATATAAAAATATAATAATGCTGTATATAATTATTTACAAATAACTTTTTGAAATAGAAACTGAAATAGATCATTTATCAAAGAAGACTTTAGAATTACAAGGCTTTCGCTTTAAATTAAGATAAGTTAATTTTTCTAACTATTATTTAATTTTTTAAAAATAACCATATGTATAGAGTTTTTAAAGTGAGCAGTCTAACTTAACCTTTTGTTTTAAAGAATTAAGCATAAACTTTCCTAAAAAAAAATAAAGCATAAGCTTTCCAAACGGAAAACTTATGCTTTACGTCACATCACACAAAATAAAAAACCACCAAATATGTATTTGGTGGAGACGGAGGGAGTCGAACCCTCGTCCAGAAACATCGGCACTTAAGCTTCTACGAGTGTAGTCGACATATTCATGATTCGCTGAACCCTTCTGCCTATCGACAGGCGTCCAGTCAGCTAGTCTGGTTGTTCTCTTCCTTCTTCCTCAGACGGTGGAATCCGGCGTAGCCCACTTAGAGTGAGTCCGTTACCCTACCACATGGGCAATGGAGGGACGAACCGCTAAGCGCTATTAAGCAGCTAAAGCGAAGTTGTTTTGTTGTTTGCCAGTTATAGGCTTTGACGTTTTAACGAGGCCGATCCCCTCGACTCGCAACCTAAGCTCGAACTATCCCTGTCGAATCCGTAGCGTCCCCATTGTAATAGGTCTGCGTCGAATCTCATTCTGCACGCTGACGACATCCGGAATACTCAAGTAGCTGAGCTAAAGATTGTTAATGTCACTCGCTTTGACAATTATTATTATAGCATATATAACTA
This sequence comes from Cytobacillus solani, assembly GCF_006704205.1. Classification (NCBI taxonomy): domain Bacteria; kingdom Bacillati; phylum Bacillota; class Bacilli; order Caryophanales; family Bacillaceae; genus Cytobacillus; species Cytobacillus solani. The sequence goes on along the minus strand of NZ_CP041305.1, from coordinate 2,558,345 downwards.
CAAATTCAATTGTAAATTTTTGTAATTACATTTTTTGTCTTTCTCTGAAAGCACGCTCCACTTCACGTTTGGCTTCTTTCTTTTTCAGATCCTCACGCTTGTCGTATTTCTTTTTCCCTTTTGCGAGACCGATTAAAACCTTTGCGTATCCATTTTTCAAATAAAGCTTTAATGGGACAAGTGAGTAGCCAATTTCTTTCGTTTCTCCAATTAGTTTGCTAATTTCTTTATTATGCAGAAGCAGTTTTCTTTCTCGAAGCGGATCATGGTTGTAGCGGTTGCCCTGCTCATATGGACTGACGTGCATCCCAATTAAAAAAACTTCCCCTTTTTCAATTCTTGCATAGGAATCTTTCAAATTAACTTTCCCTTGTCTAATTGATTTAATTTCTGTTCCCTGCAGGACAATTCCAGCTTCGTAGGTTTCTTCTATTGAAAAGTCATGATAAGCTTTTTTATTTTGCGCGATCATTTTCCCTGCGCCTTTTGGCATTGCAATTCCCCCTTACTTCTTCTAATCTGTCAGTACTTTTGGGGGCTGTCAGATAGAATACGTTTTCTATATTGTACCAAAAAAATAGAGACTGCTCAATGAAGAGCCTTTCCCACATAAGACAAAGACTGCTCTCTTCTCAGCTATCATTTCCTATTTATTCTATAAAAACTTGTTTTAGTGACCCATTTTTACTTTTACTTCCATATTTAAGCTCTTTCTTTTGCTTTGGAACCGACATTTACCAAATTAACCCACTCCCAGGCTCTAAACTCCACTTTCATGCCCTCATTTACCTTTTTTACCCATTTACAGGCTCTAACCATCATTATAGTGACCTGATTTTACTTTTATTACCACATAAGGGCTCTAATTCACTGCATCCACTTATTTCCACACATTGTTTACTCTAGCTGACCCTATCCAAAAGTTTGGCCAAATCCATTTTCGTGATTTGGCCAAAGCTGCACTAGTTAGCGTTTCTTATTTTTTCGCTTTGCCTTTGGCGCATTTTCGTAATACTTTCTACTCTTTTTTGGCTTTTTCTTTCCATCGCTAGCGCCAGAGTCTGTACGATTACGACTTCCTGCACTTTGTTCGGATTTGCCTTTACGTGGCTTGCGCTCACTGCTGCCTGTTCGGAAAATCTTTGGTTTATCACTTGTTTCTTGTCTGCGTGTTCCTTTCATGCCGACAATTTCAAAGTCAATTGAGCGCTCTTCTTTATTCACTTTTACAACACGGACAGTAATTTCATCACCAATGCGGAACACGTTGCCCGTCCGTTCGCCAATCATCGCTAGATGGCGCTCATCGTAACGATAATAATCATCGGTCATATAGCTTACGTGGATGAGACCTTCAATTGTATTCGGCAGCTCAACAAACATTCCAAAGTTTGTCACAGAGCTAATCATCCCGTCGTATTCCTCGCCAATTTTATCTTCCATGTATTCGGCTTTTTTCAGCTCATCCGTTTCCCGTTCTGCCTCGACTGCTCTCCGCTCCATATTTGAAGAGTGCTCAGCAATATCAGGAAGCTGTGCATTCCATTTTTCCCTTGTAGCTTGGTCGAGCTTGCCTTCAATTAAATACGTACGGATCAATCGGTGCACAATTAAATCTGGGTACCGACGGATCGGCGATGTGAAATGTGTATAAAATTCTGTTGATAATCCAAAGTGACCCAAGCTTTCTGGATCGTATTTTGCCTGTTGCATAGAGCGAAGCATAACCGTCGAAACAACCATTTCCTCTGGCTTGCCCTGGACTTCCTCAATAATTTCCTGCAAGGCACGCGGATGGACAGAATTCGCTGTCCCTCTTACGATATACCCGAAATTGATGATAAACTCGAAGAATCTTCTTAGCTTATCTTCCTTCGGATCTTCGTGGATTCGATAGATGAATGGTACCTCCATCCAATGAAAATGCTCGGCTACCGTTTCATTTGCTGCTAGCATGAATTCTTCGATTAACCTTTCAGCAACTGAACGTTCACGAATAACAACATCATTTGGCTTGCCTTCCTCATCAACAATCACTTTTGCCTCTTTAAAATCGAAGTCAATCGCTCCACGCTTCATTCGCTTATTTCGTAAAATTTGTGCGAGCTCTTCCATTAACTGAAACATTGGTACAAGTGGCTCATAACGGTTCATGAGCTCCTCATCTTGGTCCTCGAGAATTTTATTCACATCCGAATAAGTCATTCGCTCCGTTGTTTTAATCACACTTTGGAAAATTTCATGCGAAACGAACTCTCCACTAGGAGCTATTTCCATTTCACATGAAAGTGTTAGCCTGTCAACCTTCGGATTCAATGAGCAGATCCCATTGGACAAGCGATGAGGAATCATTGGAATAACGCGATCAACTAAATAAATACTTGTTGCGCGCTCTTCTGCTTCACGGTCAATCGGTGAATCCTCACGAACATAATGGGTAACATCTGCGATATGTACACCAAGTTTGTAGTTGCCATTTTCAAGCTTCGTGACAGTAACAGCGTCATCCAAATCCTTAGCGTCTGCCCCATCAATCGTGACGATTGTTTGATCCCTTAAATCCCGGCGGTTTGCCAGATCATTTGGATCAATTGTTTCAGGCGTGTTTGTTGCCTGTTCAAGTACTTCATCCGGAAACTCCATTGGCAGACCATGCTTATGGATAACAGAAAGAATATCAACACCTGGATCGTTTTTATGACCGAGGATTTGTACGACTTCCCCTTCTGCACTTTTTCTTCCTTCCGGATAAGTTGTCAGCTTAACGACTACTTTATGACCTTCAACTGCGCCAAGAGAAGCTGCTTTCGGGATGAATATATCACTGGTGAATTTCTTATCATCAGGAAGCACAAATCCAAAATTTTTACTTTCTGTATATGTCCCGACAATCTGCGTGATTCCACGCTCTAAAACGCGTATAACAGTGCCTTCTCGTCTCTGGCCAGATGTCTCTGAACTAACACGTGCAAGAACGATATCTCCGTGCATCGCGTTATTCGTTTCATTTGGCGGGATAAAAATATCATCCATTCCCGGCTCATCTGGAATGACAAAGGCAAAGCCTTTAGCATGCCCAGTTAACTTCCCGCGTATGAGATTCATCTTCTCTGGCAGGCCGTACCGATTGCTTCTTGTTCGTACAACGAGACCTTTTTCCTCCATCATCACAAGCGCTTTTACAAAATCTTTAAAATCGGAAGAATCCTCAATTCCAAATGCGGATTCCATTTCCTGTACGGTAAGCGGCTTATAAGCCTCATCCTTCATATAGTACAGGAGCTTATCTATAATTTGTTGGATATTATTTTCCATTCAATATCCCCTCCTTTTCTTCTATTCTTCCCAATCTAGCTTTTCTAAAAACTGAAACACATCTTCATGAAGCTGATCTCGTTCTTTATCAAGCGTAATTACGTGTCCTGATTCCTCAAACCATTTGATTTCTTTCAAATCTGACTCCACTTCATTATAAATAATGTTCGCGCTGTCCGTATTGATCATATGATCCTCTCTTGCTTGAACAACGAAAGTTGGAGAATAAATCATATCCACATGATTGCGAACATCAGCAATTAATTCTTGAAGTGCTTTTAATGTATTCATCGGTGTTTTTTGAAATTCAGCCATCTCTTGTTCTATTTGCACCTCAGTTTTCCCTTCTAGCTGCTTATATTGTTGGGCATACTGAAGAATCCCTTCATACATCACTTCTTCACTCTTAATATGCATCGGTGCACACATGGGGATAATTCCCTTAACAGGTACAGTGTAACCTAATTTCAAGGAAAATACGCCTCCCAATGATAGTCCTGCCACAGCAATTTCTTGATGACCCTTATTTTTCAAGTATTCATAGCCATCCATGACGTCTTTCCACCAGTCTTCTGGCCCCGTATGAACAAGCTCCTCTGGCGGCACACCATGCCCTTTGTATTGCGGTGCATGGCATGTATAGCCTTTCCCTTCTAAAAAACGGCCCATCATGCGTACATCCGCTGTATTTCCTGTAAAACCGTGCAGCAACAGCACCGCTCGCTTCCCATTACCAAAAGTAAACGGCTTCGGTGTAACAATTTTCATCTATATGATACCCCTTTTTATGTAAAATTCGTTTAATCAAACGTTTGATTAATAGTTATTTTTAACAAAGCAAACGAAAAAAACCTGACCTAATGAAGGCCAGGCAATTTTTTATAACGCGAAATAGGATACTCCAATAGTTAAAATAAAGAATAGGACTGCAAGAACAATTGTAATACGGTGAAGAATCAGATCCAGCCCGCGTGCTTTTTGTTTTCCAAAAAGCTGTTCTGCTCCCCCAGAAATGGCACCGGATAAACCAGCACTTTTACCTGACTGCAGAAGTACGACAACAATAAGTCCGACAGATACAATAACCAATAGCGTGATTAATAGTGCATGCATAAAAGCCCACCTCCTGAAACGAACCTTTTACAGTATCACTAATTTTATCATAGTTGTGTTTTATTGGCAATAGAATTCAGAATTTGGTCATAGTTCGTAGAAGGAATGGTTCTACTCGAGATCGAATTTATCGGGAAAGGAGTGATTATTTTGATTGTAAAAGAGTTATCGAAACCAAGCAGCATTTTAAAATTGGAGGCATTAATGCGGCGTATACCTATAGATCATGCCAAATATGCCGAGATAAAGGAGGATTTAAGAAAAAGATTAGCTGGTTATAACGGGGAACGAGCATTATCCTACTACTTAGATTTCCTCCCGGATAAAGATTACTTTATTTTTCATGATTTGTGTCTTCCTAATGGTCCTCACCATTTTCAAATCGATTATCTAGTCCTCAGCCGCCATCTAGCTTTTATCCTCGAATGCAAGAATTTCTACGGTACACTGCTTCTTGAAGATTCGTTTAACCAACTTATTCGCACAGCTAATGATAAAGAAGAGGGCTTCCAAAATCCCATTTCTCAAACCAAATGGCATCAGCAGCAATTAAGCACATTTCTCAACAGTTATGGCTACTCTCAGATTCCCATCGATTATTTAGTTGCTTTCAGCAGCCCCTCAACCATTTTAAAAACCAATTCTCGCAGTCAATCACTTTTGAAAAGGATCGTGCATGGATATAATCTGCTAGATCGTCTAAATGAAATTGGAAAGGCGTATAAAAAAGATGTAATTGAAATGAAGCACTTGCGGAAACTGTGTAAATTGCTTTTAAAAAGCCATGTTCCAAGTGATCAGAATATTTCACAGAAATACGTATTGACTAAATCAGATGTGAAAACAGGGGTGCAGTGTCCAAATTGCCTATCATTTGGGATGGTTCGCTTACGGAAAAAATGGTTTTGTGAAAAATGTGGGTGTTTTGATAAAAATGCACATGTTGAGGCAGTAAAAGATTACTTTCTCTCATTAAATTCAACGATGTCTAACAAGCAATTTCGTGAATTTACTCATTTATCATCCGTAGATATGGCATCCAAGCTGCTTATGCGAATGAATCTGCCAAGTTCAGGGGCTAACAAAGGGAGAGTATACCATCCTCAGTGAGATATTCGCCGTCAGATTGATTTTATTGGACAAAAAAATGATATATTCGCCGTCAGCCACATTATATTGGACAAAAATGAAATATCTTCGCCGTTACCCCAATTATATTCGCCAAACCACCAAAAGGGGCGGCCACAATGGCCGCCCTGACAAACTTATTTCTTCAAATTATAGAAAGACTTCAATCCATCATAAACCGCTAAATCCCCAAGCTCATCCTCGATGCGAAGAAGCTGGTTGTATTTTGCGATACGATCAGTACGGGACATAGATCCTGTCTTGATTTGGCCTGCATTTGTTGCAACAGCGATGTCAGCAATAGTTGCATCTTCTGTTTCACCAGAACGATGAGAAACGACAGCCGTATAGCCTGCACGCTTCGCCATTTCGATGGCATCAAATGTTTCTGTTAACGTACCGATTTGGTTTACTTTGATAAGGATTGAGTTGCCAACGCCTTGCTCAATTCCCTGTGCTAATTTCTTTGTATTTGTAACGAATAGGTCATCCCCAACAAGCTGTACTTTTCCGCCGATCCGTTCAGTAAGAAGCTTGTGGCCCTCCCAGTCGTTTTCATCTAAGCCGTCTTCAATCGAGATGATCGGGAATTCATTCACAAGCTCTTCGTAGAAGTTAACCATATCTTCTGAAGTTAAGCCTGTGCGGCCTTCACCTGCAAGATCGTATTTGCCAGTTTCTTTGTTAAAGAACTCGGATGAAGCAACATCCATTGCAAGGTAAATGTCTTTGCCCGCTTCGTAGCCAGCATTGGAAATTGCCTCAATAATAACCTCTAATGCTTCACGGTTTGAACCAAGGTTTGGAGCGAATCCGCCTTCATCACCTACAGCTGTATTCAAGCCTTTGCCAGATAAAACTTTCTTCAAAGAATGGAATACTTCCGCACCCATGCGGATCGCTTCTTTAAAAGTAGGCGCGCCTACAGGCATAATCATGAATTCTTGGAAATCCACGTTATTATCAGCATGAGATCCACCATTAATAATGTTCATCATTGGTGTTGGAAGCTGCTTCGCATTGAATCCGCCAAGGTAACGGTACAAAGGAAGACCTACAGACTCAGCAGCTGCATGTGCACACGCCATTGAAACACCAAGGATTGCATTGGCACCAAGTTTGCCTTTGTTTTCTGTTCCATCTAATTCGATCATCGTGCGGTCGATGCCGACTTGATCCGTTACATCCATACCGATTACAACGTCAGCAATTAAGTTATTTACGTTGTCTACTGCTTTTTGAACACCTTTTCCAAGGTAGCGTGACTTGTCGCCATCACGAAGCTCAACTGCTTCGTATTCACCAGTTGATGCACCAGATGGAACCATTGCACGGCCAAAGAATCCTGATTCTGTTAACACTTCTACTTCAACTGTTGGGTTTCCGCGAGAATCTAAAACTTCACGAGCATATACATGTTGGATAAATGGCATATTTATTCTCTCCTTTAAATTCAACTTATTTTTTTATTAATGTTGTTCCTGTCATTTCAGCTGGTTTTTCAAGTCCAAGAAGATCCAGCACGGTTGGGGCAAGATCACCAAGAATGCCGTCTTCTCGAAGTTTTACACCATTTTCCGTAATAATCACAGGTACCGGATTGGTCGTATGGGCGGTCATCGGCTGCCCTTCTAACGTAACAACTTCATCCGCATTCCCGTGGTCAGCAGTAATAATTGCTTTTCCACCTTTTTTAACGATGAGATCAACAATTTTCCCAAGGCATTCGTCAACAGTCTCTACCGCCTTAATGGTAGGCTCAAGCATCCCAGAATGGCCGACCATATCAGGATTAGCAAAGTTAAGAATAATCGCATCCTGCTGGTCCGCTTCGATTTCCTTTAGTAAGGCATCCGTCACTTCGTATGCACTCATTTCTGGCTTTAAATCATATGTAGCGACCTTTGGGGAGTTGATTAAAATCCGCTTTTCACCTGGAAATTCCGCTTCACGTCCCCCGCTCATAAAAAAGGTGACATGCGGATATTTCTCAGTTTCTGCAATTCGCAGCTGTTTTAAGTCATTTTGGGACAGTACCTCGCCAAGTGTATTATCCAAATTGCTTGGTTCAAACGCCACATAGCCATCAACCGTTTCACTAAAATGAGTCAAGCAAACGAAAAATAGGTGATCAGGATGCTTTGACCCTCTATCGAACGAACGGAAATCTTTATTTGTAAACGTGTTTGATATTTGGATTGCCCGATCCGGTCGGAAGTTATAGAAAATAACAGCATCATTATCCTGAATGGTTGCAACAGGCTCCCCATTTTCTCTAGTAATTACTGATGGAATGACGAACTCATCAAAAATCCCATGCCGATAGTTATCCTCTACTAAATCACTCGCATTCGAATAGGTTGGTCCATCCCCGTAAACCATCGAGCGGTATGATTTTTCTACACGCTCCCATCGCTTATCCCGATCCATAGAGTAGTAACGGCCAGAAATCGTCGCAAATTCACCGACACCATATTCCTTCATTTTTTCCTCAGCTGCTTTTATATACCCTTCAGCCGTTTGTGGTCCCACATCCCGTCCATCTAAAAACCCATGAACATAGACGTTTTTAACGCCCTCTTCTGCCGCTAAATGAAGCAGCGCATAAAGGTGATTAATATGGCTGTGGACGCCTCCATCTGAAAGTAAGCCCATCAAATGAAGATTTGTCCCATTTTCTTTTACATGGTTAATAGCCTTTAAAAAGGTTTCATTCTTCTCAAACTTGCCTTCACGAATCGCCACATTTACTCTTGTCAGGCTTTGATAAACCACACGACCAGCACCAATATTCAGGTGTCCAACCTCTGAATTCCCCATTTGTCCTTCAGGCAAACCGACCGCTTCCCCGCAAGCTGTTAAGGTCGCATGAGGAAACTCATTCCAATAACGGTCAAAGTTTGGCTTCTTCGCATGAGATACTGCATTTCCCTTTTGCTCATTTCTTAACCCGAAGCCATCTAGGATGATTAATGCAACAGGTGATTTACTCATATTGCCCTGCCTCCAATAATTGCAGGAACGATTGTGCTTCTAAGCTAGCGCCTCCTACTAAAGCGCCATCGATATCAGGCTGAGACATATATTCTTTAATATTTCCAGGCTTCACACTGCCGCCATATTGAATTCGGACAGCATCTGCTGCAGCTTGAGAAAATTGCTCCTTCACCACTTGGCGAATATGTGCACATACTTCATTTGCATCTTCAGCAGTAGAAGATTTTCCTGTGCCAATTGCCCAGATTGGTTCATACGCAATAACCGTTTGTTTCACTTGTTCCTCAGTTAAGCCTTGCAATGCCTTTTCTATTTGTGAGCCTACAAATGCCATTGTTTCGCCGTTCTCCCGTTGTTCAAGCGTTTCTCCACAGCATACAATCGGAGTTAGGTTGTGCTTGAAAGCTGCCAATGTTTTTTTGTTCACTGCATCATCTGTTTCATTAAACATTTCACGGCGTTCAGAATGACCGAGAATCACATATTTTACACCAATATCTTCTAGTGCCACAGGACTGATCTCCCCTGTAAAAGCACCGCTTTCTTCAAAATGCATATTTTGTGCACCAATACCTACATTAGAGCCTACTAAGCGCTCCAAAAATAAAGCTGGGGCACATATAACCGTTTCAACTTTATCCACATCTGGAATTGAGCCTTTAATTTCTCCTAAAAATGCTCTCGCCTCCGGAAGGGTTTTATGCATTTTCCAGTTTCCTGCAATGATTGGTTTACGCATAATGGTACATCCTTTCATGCAATATTTTTATTTCGCTTTTCTCTGTCCAGCTCCAGCGCCTAGACCCTCGAGGTCATTAGTCATTCCATCAAGAAGGTTAAAGTACAACCTTCCTGCTGGACTGCCTTATGCTTGTCGCCCCTGATCAAGCCGCTTCCGCTTTTCTCTGTCCAGCTCCAGCGCCTAGACCCTCGAGGTCATAAGCCGTTCCCAAGTTGAAGGCAAAGAACGCCTTCTACTTGGACCCGTCTTATGCTTGTCGGGCTAACAAGCCGCTTCCGCTTTTCTATTTATCATTCAACGCAACTACACCAGGTAAAGCCTTGCCTTCCATAAACTCTAGGGAAGCACCGCCGCCCGTGGAAATATGGCTCATGCGGTCTGCAAGATAGAATTTTTCTACAGCTGCTGCAGAGTCCCCGCCGCCAATGACGGAATATGTATCGTTAGCTTCTGCTAATGCTTCAGCCACAGCCCTTGTTCCGCCAGCAAATTTATCCCATTCAAACACACCCATCGGTCCATTCCAGATGACTAGCTTTGAATTTTGGATCACATCGCTGTAAATTTCAGCCGTTTTCGGTCCGATATCAAGCGCTTGCCAATCGGCTGGAATTTCCTCAATTGCAACCGTTTTTGTGTTTGCTTCCACGGAGAAGTCATCAGCAATGACAGCGTCAACTGGCATATAGAAGTTAACTCCCTTTTCTTGCGCTTTCTTCATAAATGATTTTGCTAAATCTATTTTATCTTCTTCTAAAAGTGATTTTCCTATTTCATGTCCATTTGCCTTTACGAACGTATAAGCCAAGCCGCCGCCAATGATTAAGTTATCTACCTTATCAAGCAGATTTTCAATCACGCCAATTTTATCCTTTACTTTTGCCCCGCCAATAATCGCTGTAAATGGGCGCTCTGGATTAGATAGAGCTTTTCCTAACACCTCTAGCTCCTTCTCCATTAAAAGTCCTGATACAGCTGGAAGATAATGAGCAATTCCCTCTGTTGAAGCATGGGCACGGTGTGCTGCTCCGAACGCATCGTTCACATAAAGATCGGCTAATTCAGCAAAAGCCTTCGCTAGCTCAGGATCATTTTTTTCCTCGCCAGGATAGAAACGAACATTTTCAAGAAGCATGACATCTCCCTCGTTCATTGTTCCTATCATTTCTTTAACCGCATCTCCATATGCTTCATCTGCTTTTTTCACTTCTTTTCCAAGAAGCTCAGACAAACGAGCTGCGACCGGTGTCAGGCGCAATTCCTCGACTGCCTGTCCCTTTGGACGTCCAAGATGACTGGCTAGAATTACTTTTGCTCCTTGGTCTGTTAAGTATTGAATCGTTGGCAGTGCAGCGCGGATTCGTGTTTCATCAGTCACTTTGCCATCTTTCATCGGTACATTGAAATCCACACGGCAAAATACCTTTTTCCCTTTTAAATCCACATCTTTAACGCTTTTTTTGTTCATCGCAAAATGACCCCCACATGTTTACAAATAAGTAGTACTTGCTTAGGCTTACACCAATGCAAAAATAATTGCGAAAACTCTTCATAGAAAAAGGAGAGGGGTTTGTTCCCCGCTCCCCTTTACCATATATCATTATAGACGTTTGCACTTTCAATTTCCAATATGTTTAAAACTTTCCAAGGAATTTTATTAAGATTTTAAAAGCCTTTTTGTGCGATATAATCTACAAGATCTATAACGCGATTAGAATAGCCGCTTTCGTTGTCATACCAAGAAATGACTTTTACCATATTGCCTTCCATAATCATTGTAGAAAGGGCATCGATCGTAGATGATGCAGGATCTCCATTGTAATCACTAGAAACTAATGGCTCCTCGCTATATGCTAAAATGCCTTTTAATTCTCCTTCAGCCGCTGCTTTAAATGCTGCGTTTACATCTTCAGCTGTTACTTCTTTTTCAAGCTCAGCAACTAAATCAACTAAAGAAACGTTTGGAGTTGGTACACGTACAGCTCCACCGTTTAATTTGCCCTTTAACTCAGGCAACACAAGGGAAACAGCTTTGGCAGCCCCAGTTGTCGTTGGAATGATATTCTCCGCTGCCGCACGTGCACGACGATAATCTTTATGCGGCAAGTCAAGAATTTGCTGATCATTTGTATAAGAGTGGATCGTTGTCATCATTCCACGCTTGATGCCAAACTTATCATTCAGAACTTTAGCAAAAGGTGCAAGACAGTTTGTTGTACATGACGCATTTGAAATGACATGGTGGTTTGCAGGATCATAGCTTTCATGGTTTACACCCATAACTACTGTAATATCCTCATTCGTAGCAGGTGCAGAAATAATGACTTTCTTTGCCCCCGCTTCTAAATGCTTCGCTGCATCTTCACGCTTCGTAAAACGACCTGTTGATTCAATAACCACTTCAACACCTAAGTCTCCCCATCCAAGCTGAGCAGGATCACGTTCTGCGATTACTTTTACTTTATGTCCGCCAACTACAAGATAATCTCCATCAACAGATACATTTTCATTTAATGTTCCATGCACAGAATCATATTTTAAAAGATGTGCAAGCATGTTTGCATCTGTTAAATCATTTACTGCGACAATCTCTATATTAGGGTTCTTTAATGCTGCACGAAAAACTACACGACCAATTCTTCCAAATCCATTAATACCAACTTTTACTGCCATTTTAACTTCCTCCCTTGTCGGATAAAATTGTATTGAAAAAGGGTATTTACCCTTTTAATAAACATTTTGCTGCACCTTCATCCGTTACGAGTACGGTTGATTGCGGTGCTTGTTTCATATAAGCGGCAATCGCCTTTGCCTTCGTTTTTCCTCCTGCAACTGCAATGACATCCGGAATAGCAGAAAGATCCTGCAGCTGGAGTCCAATCGTTTGAACTTTATGAACGACCTCGCCATTTTTATTGAAATAATAGCCGAAAGCTTCCCCTTCTGCCTGTGCACCTTTAATTTTTGCTAGATCTTCGCTGCTTGATTTTCGGCGTTCTGCCATTGTAATAGCGTCTCCAATCCCATGTAAAACCATGCTTGCTGACTTGATCATTTTCAGAACTTCGCTAATTTCCCGTTCCTTAATAATGGATTCATACATCTCCTGGCTCACTTGATCTGGGATATACAGGACACGATGCTTGGAATCCGTCCGGTCAGCCATTGCCGCACAGATGGAGTTGGCTTGATTTTTTACATCCTCACCTATTCCGCCTCTTGCGGGGACAAAAAGACAGCTTTGCGAAGCGTCTAATGGGGTTAACATATCTGCCACGGCTGCAATAGTTGAGCCGCCTGTTACAGCAATAATATTTTCCCCTGTAAGATTGGACTTCATCCGATTGGCAGCAGCTCTGCCCAATTCCGTTTTCACCCATGGTGAATCATCACAATCACCAGAGACGATGATGACCTTCTGAATGCCAAGCTTACGCTGCAGATTCTCCTCCATGGCACTAATTCCTGAGATTTCTCTAATGACAGCGCTTAATTTATCAAGTAAATCTTTACCATCAGAAGTCAAGCTCATCCCTGCGGTTGAAGAGGCAATCAGATTTTGGTCTTTTAAAAATTCAACCTCACTTCTTAATACCCTTTCCGTTAAGCCTAAACTGAGACTTAAGCTCCTTCTCCCAACAGGTTCCATTAGCCCAATGTAGTGAAGAATATGATAGCGCTTTTGCATAATGGTTAATAAATCAGGCAATAATCTTTTTTGAACATCAATTAATGAATCCATTGATTTTATCCTCCTGGACATTTTTTGTCCCCCGTAGACATATTATGTCCCGATTGAAGCAAAAAAAATCACTCCTGCTATAACTACATTTTAACAGGAGTAATAAGTGAATTCAATTAAAAAGATTTACTTTTTTCTGAAAACGCTTCACTAATGGTTAGATGATCAATTTGTCCGAATTGAATTTCTTCTCCATCGATTTCAACAACCGGAATCATGATTCCATATTTTTCAGTTAATTCATCGCTCGTATCAATATCAATTTCTTCCAGAATAAAATCCCATTCTTCCTGTAATTCTAGGATGATCTTTTTCGCTTTATCACATAATGAACAACGGCTGCGTGTATAGAGCACAAGTGTACTTTTGTTCATTGCTATTCTCCCTTCATTCATAGCGTTTTCGTTTTGATGAAGAAGGAATACCGAGCTGATCCCGGTATTTCGCAATTGTTCTACGCGAAACAACCATCCCCTCTTGCTCTTTTAACAAATGAACGATTTCCTGATCAGATAATGGCTTTTGTTTGTTTTCGCCTTCTACCAATTGGCTAATGATCGTCTTTACTTGCTTGGATGAGGTATTCTCATCTGATGTAGTCTTTATCGTGCTTGAGAAGAAGGATCTTAATTCGTACGTTCCAAAAGGGGTTTGCGCATACTTCTCTCTAACGGCACGACTGACCGTTGACTCATGAATTTCAAGTTCGTCCGCAATCTCCTTCATTGTCATTGGTCGTAAGTATGCAGGTCCATTCATAAAAAAGTCCCGCTGTTTTTCTACTATCTTCAAAGAAACCTTTGTTAATGTTTCTTTTCTTTGCTCAATGCTCTTCATGATCCATTGATAATCCTGCTGATTTTCCTGAATAAAGCGATTGACTGACTTATCATTGTTAGACGAGAACTTTTCATAGTACGCGCTGTTAAAGCTAATTTTCGGCAATGCCTCATCAAATATACTTACTGTAAAGGATTCCCCATCCCACTTAATCACAACATCTGGCACTATGTAAGCAGATTTTTCGTGTTGAAAGGAGGAAGCTGGTCTTGGATTTAATGTTTGAATGAAATCGAATACCTCTTGAATCTCATTCAATTTTACATTGAGCAATTTTGATATATCCTTCCATTTCTTTTCAGCAAAAGGAAGGAAATGCTTTTCTATGATTTCTTCTGCGAGTACATTCCTCTTCTCACAGCGCCGTAATTGCAATAAGAGGCATTCTTGCAAATTCCGGGCACCGATCCCAGCGGGCTCTAATCCTTGCAATAGTTTAAGATGTTCATAGACTTCTTCGTCCGATAGTTTAAAATGAGCGGCTACTTCACTTACCTCTGCACGAAAGTAACCGTTTTCATCGATACACTCAATTAAATAGTCAAATACTTTTTTTCCATTTATAGTTAATCGATTGAGATCTACCTGTGACTTTAAATATTCATCTAGATAAGTCACCGTTTCCCCAATCTGTTCAATCCAGTTTTGCTTATCTTTATCCACTTTCTTGCGAGTTGGCTTCACTCGATCCTTCCGGGGGTCCATGGCTTGCACATTGCCAGGCTCAATCTGCAATAAGGGGTTTTCCAAAGCTTTATTCTCTAAAAATGCAGAAAGCTCCTGTGTATTATATTGCAGCAAGGCAATCGCCTGAGTAAGCTCTTGCGTCATCGTTAGCTTTAAAGTCTGCTGCTGCCATAACCCTGCTTGTAAGTTCATCTTAATCCCCCCTCGTGTTCATTTTACAATAACGGGAAGGAATGTTGTATGGAAAAATATTGTCATAGGGAAGTCTTGCAGTACTGTTCAAAACAAAAAAGGGATGAAGTGAATGCTTCAATCACTTTATAATAATAGAGAAGATTCTTCAATGATTTAAGCATACAAGCCATTCATTTTAACTTTTTATTTCAACTATGATAAGTTTAAATCTTGTCCTGTCATTTTCTAAATCCATGTGGGATTATTATAACTTTAATTATTTTTTAAACTAAAAGGGGGAAGCCAAATGGATTTCATAACGATTGATTTTGAAATAGCCAATAACCATATGAACAGTGCATGCTCTTTAGGAATGGTATTCATCCAGAACAATAAAATCATTGACGAAAAGTATTATCTGATTCAGCCTCCTACCCTCGAACTCGATCAAGAGATGTCAAAAATACATGGTCTTTCTTTTGATGATTTAAAGAACGCACCAAAATTTGATGAAGTGTGGGGGGAGATTAGCCATTATTTTCATAATGAGAGTTTATTTGTCGCACATAATGCTCAGTTCGATATGAATGTATTGAGAA
This sequence comes from Cytobacillus solani, assembly GCF_006704205.1. NCBI lineage: Bacteria > Bacillati > Bacillota > Bacilli > Caryophanales > Bacillaceae > Cytobacillus > Cytobacillus solani. The sequence goes on along the minus strand of NZ_CP041305.1, from coordinate 2,543,008 downwards.
ATTGCTTGAAAACCTATTCAATTGAAGTTCCTGAATTCGACTATGTGTGCAGTATTCCAATAAGTACTCGCGCGTGTAGTGGGGAAGGTATCGGCAGCTCATTAAAAGACCGTGCAGAAAGGTTTGGCATAACTCTTAATAATCACCACAACGCCTTAGATGATGCGAGAGCATGTGCGGAATTAGTTTTAAAATGCATGGAAACAAAAAGAAGGAAATCCATCCATACCTATATTAGTACCTATAGTTCAATACCGATAAAACGATTCTCAGAATTAAAGATTCAAACGGAATTTAAGAAGAGAAAAAAGAATTTCGCCAAAATATCCACAAAAGACATGATTCCATCTACTAACGATTTTGATATTCACCACCCTTTTTATAGTAAAAATTTTGTTTTTACTGGTGAATTAACAATGGATCGTGAGGAAGCCATGCAAAGAGTAGTTAACCTAGGAGGAATCATTAAAAGTGGAGTAAGTTCTAAAACAAATTATCTTGTCGTTGGAAAACAGGATCATTTACTTGTTGGAAGCAGCGGATTAAGCTCAAAGGAAAGAAAAGCTTATGAGCTAATTGAAGCAGGAAGGAATATTGAAATTCTCACGGAAACTAAGTTTAGAAAACTGCTAGATTGCCGATTAATTCTAACATCTATCGTACGCAAAAAATATGTACTGAACTAGTTTTAATGGAGAAAGAGGCCTACGGGCTTGTAGCTGAAAAAAAGCCGTAAACCCATGAAACGTTTGGGCTTACGGCTTTTCGCTATGATATTTCTAAATTAAAGTAGCGCCCTCTGCAGGAAACGAACCCAATCCTGCATCGCAATAGATGTACCGATTCTTCTAACCAATTTACCAGCCTTTTTCTGTTTCCTTCTATTTATACTGTTCCCAGCCATGAATTCCTTAATCGACATTGTCTGAACACTCATTTTAAGTCCTCCCATAGGTAGATTTGGTTTTTCAGACCTTCACATAGCTGCTAAAGCTTTTTCTTTCGATAAGGTGGATTTGTCACCCAAATAAGTGCAAATTGTGGATTATATGTGGATAACTTTGTATATCTTTTGACTTTTTGAATGTTTTTTGCCATGGTTTGTTTGTAATCGATCTCAATAAATGGTGGAGTTTGTTGGAGATGAAGACTACGTCTGCTACGAATCGCAAGAGCACTAACGGTACAGAGAAAAATCTCTGGGGAGATTTGGTGGAATAAATAAAGCTCTTCTCAAATGAGAGGAGCTCCACTTTATAATACCGAAACTTTCATTATGTCCATAAAAGGAACTTTAGTAACCTTTGAATCCTTTTCGATATAAATTAATTTTGTGCGGCTATCCATTTTTATAATATTCCCCTGAACGGTTCCTTTTTCCCAAACATCTAAAATTACTTCTGTTTTTTCATCATATGCCTCTACAAGTGTATTTCCAATCTCCTCTAACTCGAATTCATCCCTTGTTGGTCGTTTTCTCTTAACTTTAGCCATAATTATGCCCCTCTACTTAGGCTGTTTACTTGCCCGACTGATAAGATGTTACTTATTTTAAAGGTTCTCTGCTGTTTCCGAATATAGCAATAGGCTTTAAATGACTCCTCGTTTACTGATAACACCTTAATTTTTCGCTGGCTAATATTCCCCTTACAGTCCTGGTAAATCATTTCTAATAATGCCCCACTTGCTGCCGCCTTTAATAGTAAACTTCTCATCAATCTGACCTCCTTTACCATCATTTTATACGAACGTTCATTCGGTTTCAAGTTGAATAAAGAACTAACGTTCGCATATAATATACGAAAAGGAGATGGAATTAATGAAAAAAGACCGTGAAACTATAAAGTTGACTGTCATGATGCTACCAGAACATGTACAGAGTTTAAAAGATGCACTGGTAGGTATGTTCATTCAAAAAGACACTTCAAAGGTTATATACGAAACCCCGTCTAAAAAGAATTTACGACTAGTTAAGATAATGAATGGAGAATAAAATATTTGTATATAGCCCCTCCAACCGGAAGGGCTCATTAATTTGGATTGTTTATCTAACACAGCAGTTTAGTGGAAAAATCGTCATTAGCTTTGTTCAACATTCGGGCCATTTAATGGAGTAAGGGTTATAGAGCATACGAAGAGGTTAGCGTAACAATGATAATTATCTTATAATTACCATAAACATATAAATCGGAGAGTGAGAGTATGAACCAAGTAAAAAGTATAGAGACGGAAATGTATAATATAGCGACGGAATTTATAACCAAGAGATATCCTACAGGTTGGGGTGGTGTAGCAGTAATTCATACTGATGATGGTAAATTTTTAACAAGTGTCTCTATAGAAACAGCAAATAGTAGCGTTGATTTATGCATTGAGGTTGGAGCAATGTGTGAAGCACATAAATTTAATTCTTGTGTATCACATTGCTTATGTGTAGTAAGAGATGACGAAAATAGTCCATTTAAAGTACTTTCACCTTGTGGTGTTTGTCAAGAAAGACTTAGATTTTGGGGGACAGATGTAAAAGTAGGCGTTACAACTCCAGATAATTGCTTGAAGTTTGTAACATTAGAAAACTTACAACCTTATCATTGGACAAACGCTTATCCTTTTGAAACCCTTGAGCATTACTCTAAGGATTAAGTTATACCAATTAATATAGAAATATTTATATCACAGCTACTTTAAAGGGTTTTCCTTCTTCACGTTTCTTATCGTAATACTCTCGTAATCGCTTATTACGGGGAATAATTTCATCTGTCGTTTTCTGCTTGCGACAATCTCGAATGGCACATTTAACTGCCATATACAAGGCCTGTCTTAGTCTGCTAGAGCCTCTTTTGGTAATTCGATTTAAAGTACCTTTGAATGTACCAGATTCAAAGATACTCGGATCGATTCCGGCAAATGCTACTAGTTTCTTAGGATGATTAAACCGATCAATTTCCCCAATCTCAGAAATAATCGTGGCAGCGATTTTTTCACCGATGCCGGGGATGGACCGGATAATCTTACACTCTTCAATATGCTTTGCTAAAGCATCTATCTCGTCTTCAAGCGTGGATAGTGTAGCTTTGAAATAAAGTTTAATTAAAAAAATGTTATTAACCTTGATAAACGAACAAAAGAAAAGAGCATGTTTTGAAAAAAAGATTAATCAAAACATGCTCTTCTAGTGTTAAATTGAAAGATTCTTTTATAAAAAAGTTTGATCATTTTTTGTTCCTTCTTCAACAAAAGCCCCCGTTAGTTGAAGAATATCATTAATTTCAACTTCCTTCTCAAAAATTCCTTCTGATTTTTAACAATACGACCCAATTACTGAACAGAATTAATTAGTTTCTTAACACACTAATACTCCCTATGTCTTTTCAATTAAATTCATAGCGCATTGTATGGCTCACATCTATAAATCCTTGCTTTTCATATAAAGTAATAGCACCAATATTTTCAGACAGTACATTCAACTCTAAGTAATCTAAATTTCGATTTTCAGCCCATTTTTTTGCTTCTAATAACAAAGCTGAACCAATTCCTTGAGATTGATATTTGGTTCCAACAATTATATCTGGAATAAATGCGTATTTGTGTTCAACCAAACACGTATATGATGGTGTGATTAGTTCTTGAATAAGTAAAAAACCTATAGTACAGTTATCAATTTCAGCTAATAAAATATCCGAATCCTTTTCATTGATTGTTTTCCTTATAAACTCTACATCCTGCTTTGCAGGCTTTATATATTTGGGCTGAAAGTTTGACATTTTTAAAAAAAGCTCTTGATATAAAATTTCTATTTGATTAACTTGCTCTAGCGTAGCTAACTTTATATTCATATTGTTCCTCCAAAGTTCTTTTAAAATTATTTAAAGCAATATACTCTTATGTGAAATAATAACATATTTCTAAATTTAAAATTAACTATTCAAAATCTGATATTTATTAAGCTAACCTGCCGTGTTAGTTCAATAAGAAAAACTGAAGTGTAGATAATTCCGACTCATCATTTTTATAAACGGTATGACTTTCTTTAAAACGGTACATCTTTTTTATAAACAGTACGTCTTTATTTCAAAGCTACAGATAGATGTTTTTTGTATTCAAGAAGCATATTAATATACATGTTCAAACTTAAAGAAAGACTATGATATAAAGTTTTCTGAAATGGGTTTTGTGCTGCGGCAGCCATTAGTTTTTCTGCCTGACTGTTTGCCCATTGTTGTGAACGACTTTTACAGAACTCTTTTATTTTGTTAGCGATGGTTTCTTTGCTTGCTTCCAAAACTTCCTCTGAAGTGGGAAATGCCTGTAAAGTTAGTAAAGAAACATCCGAATATAAGGCTCCGAAAACTCCATTGTATTCAGGAAATACTTGATCGAGAACTGCCTGAAATTGCAGTTTGGTTTGTACAAACATGCCTGTAATATTTTCGTGTCTTGTAAGATTACGAAGGTTTAAGAGCTGGATTCCTCTTTGTTTATAAGGCTCTAAGTCCTCTTTATAGTACAGCTCGCAGAGGTGATAAGCGTCTATGATATCAGTCTTTACCTTGCGTAAACTAGAACTCTTAGCCCGATACGATAGGAGAGGATTCACGATAATTAACAAATATCCTCTGACCTCGAAATACTGGACAATTGGTGTGTGATAATGTCCAGTGGATTCTAACACAATAGGAGGACGCCCCCCTGATATATCTTCTACTTCTCTAATAAAATCAAGAAGATTACTTAACCCTTCAAGAGTATGAGCTACTTTGAAGCTCTTTTTGTACGGTTGCTTTTTATCCAAAAATGCCTGAACCTGACTTTCACCTTTTGCCACATCCAGACCTATGACTGGATTCATCATTTATCTCCTCCTGAAAATCGATTAACCGGTAACCCCTATTCCTCCATGTAGTATCATAGCTTCGCTTGTTATACGAGATCATTGTCCCAACCAGCCTCAATCAAGTTTCTACAAGTAGGGGGTGAACTGTTTAACGGATGGGATCAAGTCCCAAGGGCGCTTACGTTCTACCTCGGCTACCGTAATCATATATCGATATAAAAAATGGTCAACCAGAAATATTTTCTTTTCTGATTGACCTTATAATACGAACGGGCCAGATTGTTGAAGATCGCTTGGTAATAAGATATTAGTTAGTATAAAGATTGTATATATTTCACTTAAACTAAACCGATTTCATTGTGAACAATGTGGAGGAGAAATGGTCCCTGAATATTATAAAGGAATACATGGGAAGAAGTATCGACTACAGGACCCAATAATTATGGTAGAAGAAAAAAGGATCGGGCGTACTTTGTTCGGTTTTTCTTATATTTTTGTAAGATATTTGAGTTTATCGCGTCTTATATGTAAGGAGGTGAGATGGTGACACAGCTTGAGGATATTTATAATACATACTTTAAAGATGTATTTTTATATGTGTATAGTTTATCTGGCGATAAGCATATCGCTGAAGATGTCACTTCGGAAACTTTTATGAAGGCATTAACATCGCTAGACAGTTTCAGAGGGGATAGTGATATCCGTGTTTGGTTATGCCAAATTGCCAAAAACAGTTATTACTCTTATTTGCGTAAGAAAAAAAGCTTTGTAGATTTTGAGTCGGTTCCAGAACCAGCTAGTGGAGACAATGTAGAACAAGAAATAACCACTTCAGAAGCGTCTATGAAGGTACATGAAATTATCCAGAATTTAAAAGAGCCATATAAAAAGGTCTTTACGCTCCGTGTATTTGGAGAACTGTCATTTAAGCAAATTGGCAAATTGTTTGCAAAAAGTGATAATTGGGCTTGTGTTACTTATCACCGTGCTAGAGAAAAGATTAAAGCGCGATTGGGGGATTATCAATGAAAATTAGCTGTAATATGATTAGGGATATACTGCCGTTATATGTCGAGAATATGGCAAGTCAAGATACTAGAGATATAGTTGAAGAACATATAGCTTCTTGTGAAAACTGCAAAAAACGACTTGAAGAAATGAGGACTCTTGAAGAACTGCCAGTAGATACCGATATAGCTCCCTTAAGAAACATACAAAATACATTGCGAAGGGAAAAGCTGCTAACGATTATTCTTTCAGTCATGGTAACATTGGTTTTTGCAGTGGTTACAATGGCTTATCTGACAGCGCCAGCATACATTTCTTATAATGAAAATGCGGTTTCAATCATTAAGAAGGATGACGGAACTGTACTTTTGAAATTTAGTGAAGAAGTCTCTGGATTCCATGTAGAACAATATCCAGTAGCAGACAATTCAGGTTATGTCTATGATATAACTACATGGGAAACGATCTGGCACCAGAAAATAAGCAAAAACAACCTAGAAAATACTGTCTTAAACCCGAATGGAGAAACGGTCGCTTCAATCTATTATTACAATACCGATGGAAGTGAAAATATTTTAATTTATGGAGATCCAATAACGGATGGTTCTGTCATTACGTTACCTCGGCTAGTTTTAAGCTACTATGTGTTGTTTGCTATAGTATTTTTACTTATTTGTGGAATTGGATTGGCCATATTCCGTAAGAACGAAAAAATAAGAAATGGACTAGAAAAAATTATTCTATTGCCTATCTCCTACCTGTTTGCTCACTTACTTATAAAAGGTCTTCACTCTACAACTTACCTTGCTAGACGAGACTTTTATGCAATATTACTAGTCACAATTTCTTTATATTTTGCGTTGTTAGCTGGAAGGAGCATATTAAAAAAATTATCAATCAAGAAGCCGAAAAGCACTTTATAATAGTTGTTGCTTTCACTTGTTTATAATAGACTCACCAATCAGCGATTCTTTTCTTAATTTCAGTTCTATATTACTTGATACGGAAAGGTTTCCTGATGGATTCAGATTTCTAAAACATGGCCAAAAAGTATCCTTTGAATTGGTTGAAACCCCAAATTCTACTGATCAGAGTCCATCTTCAACAAAACCAGCTAATAGTTGTCAACATTTTTCAATAAAAAAATGAAAAATTAGATGATATACTAAAGATGAGTATGCCAAATAGCCTTCCTGAATTTCATTATTGGAAGGTTTTGTTTTATGTTGTTAAATATAGTTTTTAAGTTAACTCTTGGAAAGTAGTTTTGTTCTTTAATAGTGCATAAATCAAGTGTAAAAGCTTATTAGTACAAGCAATTATTGCTACTCTATAGGATTTACCTTCATCGCGTTTTTTATCGTAAAACTCTCTTAATCTTTTGTTTCGAGGTATAACGGTATCGCTCTTCTTTTGTTTACGTGCATCTCGAATTCCACAGTACACAGCCATATATAATGCTTGCCTTAACCTTCTGGATCCTCTTTTAGTTATGCGATTGTTGGTCGCTGTAAACCTTCCAGAAGAGTAAACACTAGGATCTATTCCTGCAAAGGCAACTAACTTTTTAGGATGATTAAACCGATCTATTCCTCCAATTTCGGAAATGATTGTTGCCGCAATCTTTTCTCCAATACCAGGGATAGATTGGATAATCTTATATTCTTCAATTTCTTTAGCGAGGGCATCTATTTCAGTTTCTAGTTGTGATAGATGCTCTTGATATTGAAGAACAATGGTAATAAACATCTTTAGGTTAAATATATGGCTTTCATACAAATTGTTTTGAAATGGATTTCGTCCTGCAGCCTCAATAAGCTTTTGTGCTTTTTCTTTTACCCACTTTTCTGAACGTCTGGTACATAACGATACAATCTTTTCAGTTAAAACGGATTCGGTAGTATTTAGTACATGTTCAGAAGTAGGAAATAAGAAAAGAGTCTGTAATGAGACTTTTGAATATAAATTACCAAAGACACCTCTATATTCAGGGAATATTTGATCTAGCACTGTTAGAAGCTGTACCTTGGTTTGTGCAGAGATACTTGAAATTGTCTCTTGTTGCCTTGTCAGATTACGAAGGTTTAAGAGTTGTATACCTCTTTTTTTATACGGCTCAACTTCTTCTTTGTAGTATAGTTCGCAAAGAAGATAGGCATCGACAGCGTCTGTTTTTACCTTTCTTAAACTTGTACTCCTTGCACGATGAGAGATAAGGGGATTCACAATAATATAAACATATTGCTGTTCCTCCAAAAATTGAATAACAGGAGAGTGGTAATGTCCTGTTGATTCTAAAATAACCGAAGGTTGCTTACCATCAGCTACTCTTTCAATCTCTTTTAAGAATCCTAATAAATTCTCAAAGCCCTCCACTGTATGTTTTACACTAAAACTTTTACGAAAAGGCTGTCCCTTATCTAAGAATGCTTGTACCTGACTTTCCCCCTTAGAAACATCCAGCCCAACTACTGGATTCATCATCATCTCCTCCTTGGAAATTAAGATTAGTCGGTTGTCCCTAGGCTGCTTGTACTGTCATAGGTTCGCTTGTTAAACGGGATCATTGTCCCAACCAGCCTGAAACATGCTTATACAAGTAGGGAGTGAACAGTTTTGCGGACGGGATCGAGTCCCACGGGCGCTACGTTCTACTCCGACTACCGCTATAATAAAACCAAATAAAAAAAGTTCAACCAGTAAAAACTGGTTAAACTTATATTACGATCGGGCGCTTTTCTTAAGTAAGACATAAAAAGCCCATTTCGTTTGAGATGGGCTTTTTGTATTCAACTATAAACTTCTGCTGCCTGGGCTAACAAAGCTTTAGATGGAGTCTCATACTTGATATAACCATCCATCTTTGTGACCCAATGTCCCCCGCCAACATCATACTGCCCGCCATATTTATCACGATATCCATATACCCTAAACTGATCATCAGGTTTTAAGATACGCACCATTTCAAGCTTCCCTTCTTCATTATCAATCCATAAATTTATTGGTTTGAGGATTGTTACACGACCAATTTGCCCCTTTTTAAATTCAGTTTTACCCCACATTAGTTTTTCTGTAGGAGCTGGTGGCATACTTTCAACTCCAATAAACCACTCCAATGATCTACTACCGTTTAATTGGTTCAGATCTAAATATCCTCCATACCAGTTCACACGACCCTTTTCAGTGTATTGCCATAGGTCGCAAGCGTAATCAGGCTTTTTGGATGGGGTTCCGTCATTTTTGCCATAACGTGGAATCCACAGGAAGTCTGCTTTTACTTTATCCATGCCATATGGCTTGTAAAAATGGTGTCCAGTATATAACCCAACTGGTCTGCTATCGTTAGCCTTTAAATAGTCAATAAATACTTGAGTAGCTGGAGCCATTTCAGCTTTTGTTTTTGTGGTCTGTACCTCTACATCAACAACTAAAAATTTTGCATCTTTGTCGCATCTACTTAGGAAGTCTTTTGCTTCACGGATAGCATCATTCTTATCTTTAAATAGCGTGTAAATATAATGTCCAAATGGAATCCCATACTGCTTGCAAGAAGCAACGTGCTTTTTATACTCTCGATCAATCGTAGAGGTGCCATATTGTGTACGAATAACAAATAGCGCAACCTCTTTGGCAGCCTGCTCCCAATTGATTTTACTATTAGGTTGATGATGAGAAATATCAACGATTAATTTCTTTGTCATTTTCTATCATCCTTTCCTTTTAAGGACAACGATTGCACTCTTAATTTGCTCTGGCACTGGAAGACCAATCCGTCCTGCATTTTCTGTTATTGATAAAATCTCGTTTACTGCGTAAAACACAATAACCATAGTCATTACCAATGCTTTTGTTTCTAAACCGCTTTCAATTAGCAATAGATCTATTAAATGCGCAACAGCTACCATTACAAAGATGAAAACTTTCCTTACAATCCCAATCATGCCCACTTTGTTTTTTAAATTTCCTTAAACAAAGCCAGCAGCCATTCCACTTATAAAATCAAGAATGGCTAAAACAAGTAAAATAGTCAATAAAATAGTCCAATTCCCATATAGGAATTGGACTGCTCCTGCAATAATGCTGTTACAAATTGAAAAGTTTCTCCATATTTCCACCATACTCTCATAAAATTATCCCAGAGCGGTATTTTCACAACGTTCTCTCCAGAGATTGAACTTTGGAAAGTTGATGTAATTGAGACTAAAAGAGTTAATGGCTTCCGTGGCTTTATCATAAGATTACATTCGATATAGAGCCTTCAACTGGACATCATGTTTCAACTAGAAATGACCGTTTAACATATCAACTTCCTTATGGTCCAACAGTAAAATTGATTAAACATACTCGCTTAGCACCATATGAAATATCAATCGACTAATATTATACCTAAAAGGAATCAATACTATCATTTTGTTCATTTTAAAAATCGTATTACGACAAAAAATATATAACTTATCACATTTTTTAAACCGATATCATAAATTTTTTTCCATGGGTACTCTATTATTAAAAATTATGAAGTGGTGTTAACATTGGACCAATTAGGGGGAAAAATTGATAAAGTTTCTAACCAATTAACAGATCTTAGGTTGGAGCTATGGATAAAACATACCTTGTTCACATGGCAATGGTGGATGCTAGTCGCTTGCTCGGCGTAGGATAAGCGCCCAGCGCCTTGTCATATTGCTATGATAGGTTTCCAAACGCTCTCCTCCGAACCGTACGTACACCTCTCGATGTATACGGCTCTCCATTTGTCAATCTAGTCTTCCAGCGTGTAAGTCTACATGGCACTCTTTACACAGTGTCATGGTTTTTCTTCTTCTCGCTATCATATTTTGCTCCCATAACTTTTTGCCTTTAAGGTCTTTTATTTTCCTCACATGGTGAACTTCGATGGGTACGTTCTCAGCTCCGCACCATTCACATTTATTCGCAAGTAGGCGCTCTACTAAGCTAGTCCTTCCACCGTACATAGCTGTTTGCTCTCTAAAATCCATTCCTTCTTCTCTTAAAACGGATAGGTTGTATTTAAAACCTTTGCTATAAAATAGTCGGATTTTAACACCCTGTTTGGTTTCAAATTTTACACCCAAATCCTTATGAACTCTGTATTTACTAGCCATTTTACCTACCGATGACTTATATTTCTGAGCCATTGTTCTAAGAAAGCTAAATTTCATTACATAATAATAGCTATGAAGATTGCTAACATTGAAAGCCATTCTGTAATAATTATATAGTCCTTCAATTTCGCTGTTGTACGTACTGATTATTTCAATATCTTCAAGATTACTTAAGTAGGTACGGTGTATTGGCTTCCAGATATGTCCGAAGGACACTCTAAGCGCACCTAGAGATAATAATTTGTTAATCCATTTCTCTCTAGGTAGACTGAGATAGCATTTACCTTTTGCAGATTTGCGAGTAATTTTCTGTCCCTTGAAAGTACCTCCTTTGAGGGATTCATCCTGCGAAATCATGATGTCATATCCTAAGAAACGTGCTTTCTTCTTGTTATGGGTAATTAGGGTTTTCTCTTGTGATAGCTCTAAGTTAAGCTTTTCCTTTAGATATCTTGTTAGGTCTTCCTTAACCTTTTCGGCGTCCTGTTTACTTCCTATAATTCCTATAAGGAAATCATCGGCATATCTTACGTACTGTATTCTTCGGAAATTAGGGTCATTCTGAACCGTTCTCCGCATAGTACCTCGTAAGTTGTACAGGTTTTTGATTTCCTGTTTGTAATTAAACCTATTTTCTTCCGTAAGATTTTGCCATTCGTTGTGAAGTGTTTTCTTGAGTTCATGTATTTTTTTGCTTATTTTCATGTACTCCTTATTAGCTGCTCTTTTGGTTCCTTTATCGAAGGAAGCTTTATATTCCTCGATATAAATGTCCAATTCGTTTAAATAGATATTAGATAATATTGGGCTGATTATCCCACCTTGTGGGGTTCCACTGTATGTTTGGTGAAATTTCCAATCCTCAAGATAGCCAGCTTTTAAGAACTTCCATATTAGATTAATAAACTTTTCGTCCTTTATTCTTTTGCGAAGAATGTTTATTAAAATATGGTGGTCAATATTATCAAAGAATCCTTTGATGTCACCTTCTACAAACCACTTTGTATGTGTTAAAGTATTTTTACATTGTAGAAGTGCTGTGTGACAGCTTCTTCTTGGTCTAAATCCATGTGAATTGGGTGAAAAAGCAGGTTCATATATCTCTTCTAATAAGTTTCTAACTACCTCTTGAACAAGCTTATCTTCAAAAGACGGAATTCCTAGAGGTCTTTTTCCTCCGTTACTCTTGGGAATATACACACGTTTTGCAGGCACTGGACTATAGGTTTGATTTCTTAGGCTCTCGATAATACGTTCAATTCTTTCAATGCTCATACCATCAACTGTCTTTCCATCAGAACCAGCAGTCATATTCCCTGTTTTGGCATATATTTTCCCATAAGCTTTGAGAAAAAATTCAGGATTGTATAGATTCCTATACAAGCGTTCAAATTGATATCCTTTTATTTTCGCTTTGGAAGATAGAGTGTTTAACACTAATATCGGATTTCTCATAATGCCTCCCGCATTGACCCATTTTCGTATCAAACTCGACAAACTGTTTCCCTTCGCCATGTAATAGGCTTTCCCTATCTCAGACTACTACGGAAACTCCGTTACCCTATTGGATATTCAGATACAACTATCATAGCCTCAAAAGGCTTTCCAACTTAGGTAATCCCCATTTAGACAGATAAAAACATAGCTTATTGTAATGTCGGAAGTGACTTTCGTCTGTTTCTACTGATGGTAGATGGAAGAATATGATTCACTTGGTTTGGTGCAGTGTTCCAACACCTCCCCCATATTCTCATGAAGTTTCAGATTCCATTCTTCATGCGCAAGCATCATCGTCCTTAGACTATCATTCAAGCAGTATAGCTTTCTTCCTTATTTACATATTTCATCTAGCCATTCAGTCGTGACGTAGAATCTCGCCAACTTATGGCATTATTCACCATGCTACACTCCCCGTCTGGTTTCCCTTTCGGATAAGATGATTGATGATAGGTATAGATTGTGAATTTTAACCTACGCTGTTGCCACACAGCGAATTCTTATCTGCCCTTATGGGCGCACAACATAATGCTTATTAAGTAGACGATCGATTCATCTAACAATTTGCTTCATGATAATTAACAATGAATTTACAGTTCAGATATACTAGGTAAATAATCAAAATTTATTATTAGATTATTGAAATACTGAATTTGAAAGGAGTTAGGTTGATGGTTGAATTTCTGTCTAGACTAGTTATTTTAACCACCTTTTGCACTCTTTTACCTTAATATGATGCAATGTTATAATCCTTTCTTTTAACAAATTGCTAAATTATTAATTTCTTTCAGCTCCTGCAATTCCGATTTCACTTATATCGGCAATTTCTTGATACGATCTAAGTTCCTTTTCTAAGCGTTCAACTTTCTTCTGGAGATGACCAGCAATTTTATTTTCATTATCGAATGCCTTTTTCCAATGAGAAATTTCCTTCTGCAGTTGATTTGTTTTTTCAGCCAAACGATGTAAAAACATGAAATCATCCATATCAATATCGACTCGATCGTAAATTCCATAGCCTTTGTTGGCGAGTAGATTCAAAAATTGCTGTCATCAATCCTTCTAAACGTTCTTTTTCTCCAAATAAACTCCCTCCTAACCTAATAAACTTAATAATTCTTTTACAAACAACTTCCCTATTATGAAAATTATGGTATAATTTCCTATAACTACAACTGGAACTACAAGGAAATGAGGTTAAATCTATGCCAGAAATTAAATGGGGATCCCCATTGAGTTTAGCTTGTTTAGGTGTATTCTTAGGTGGACTAGGAATCTTTTTTAAGGCTATATGGAGTACTTTTTTGTAAACAGACTAATTTAGTCTGTTTTTTCATTTAATAAATTGGAAACATAATAATTCTTTTGTTTCATAAGTCTTTTTGTTAAATTTTAGGTTTAAATCCTCGTTTATTTATGTTAACTTTACATTATATATTGTTTACATATTTGATTTGTGAGGAGCATTTTATGAATAACAAACTTCGATCTATAATTTCTGTTACTACAGCCCTGTTGTTTTTAATTCTGGTTTTTATGAACTTCATAGGATATTGGTCTGCTAACTCGTTTATTCAAATCCTATTTTTCTTCATTATGGTAATTTCAATTTTTAATGCAGGATTCGAAATTTGTAAGTATCAAAAACTAAAGAGTTGATTGGATATCCAATTGATTCTATTTTCTCAACAGTAAACTCAATAATAATTCATAATATGCACTTCCTCCAAACTGTTATAATTATGATATAAACCAGTTCGGAACTGCTTGTTCTCATTGATCCAACAGCCATTTTTGGAGTGTCATTTGTTTTTATTTTCTTAATATCAATCGTGATCGTAATACAAATGAGAATTATAGAATTGCTGAAGAAAAAATAAAGTTACTAGAATCTCTTCATAAAGAATGGATTGTTTTTAGGAAACATAATACAAAGTCTATAAACTAAACCCATACACCTTTTCGTCGATGATATCCTGCGTAATACCTATATATCTCACCGCAACTGCCGGACTGCTATGATTAAATATCTCCTGCAGCGCAGCCACATCCTTATATTGCTTGTAAAAATGATATCCGAACGTCTTCCTCAATGTGTGAGTGCCTATCTCTTCAAGCCCTACTTCTTGCGTTAAGTATCTTCCAGGCCTGAACCCTGTGTATTCGGTCCTGCCCTCTCCTTGATTGGAAAAGATATGCTGCTAGTTCTTTATCGATCGTAAATTTACTAATGTGCTCCTGGAGCTTTAAAGTGCTTGGCATTCATCGGATTACTCTTTACACCTCCACAAATTGACCATATTCATATTTCAAAAGAGTAATTGAATCCATGTACTTTAGTTCAAAAAGATTTTGTTTGATTGCAAATTCTTTTGTGATTGCACCTTTTACAACAATTATTTGAGTACTGCCATCCAGTTTTGTCACTTCAAAGTCAGCTTTTTAATAAATGGGGCTTTATGTCTTTCCATTTTTTTAAACCCTTCCTGAAGCAAATGTCTTGGTTGAAGCTTAAAGACTTTGATATGGTTAGCGTGTTTTAAGTATTTTAGTTAGTTTTAGTAGATGGACTCTGCTTGTGAATCAAATGTGATCCTATCTGCCATTTTCTTGAGTTAGAACAATATCTTGAATTAATCCAGCATGCTAAAAAGGACTGGCTAGTTGAATATCCTCACTACTTCATCTTTTAGTCGCTACAGGAGCCCGTATTGGGGAGATTTGCGAACTTACGTTAAATGATATAGATTTGGACGCTAATACATTAAATATCGATAAAACACTTTTTAGGGTGTCTGAGGTATATGTTGTAAAACCAACTACCAAGACAGGGAAAAGTGGGGAACGAGTGATTGTACTTGATGACTTTACTATTGAGAGATTAAAAGAATGGAATAGAATTCGCTCTGAGTGGGTTATGAAAATGAAGGAGAAACCTAAATTTTTAGGAGAATTGGTAAAAACGCCAAACTACGCTGATATGCTTAGAACGTTATGTAGGCGACACGAACTAATGCATGTTACTCCGCATATGTTTAGGCATACTCATGAAGCTATTTTGTTGGAATCTGGAATTGCAGATATAAATTATATTGGTGAACGTCTTGTAGATACAGATAAAACAATTTTATTAAATACTTATGGCCATATGTCCAAGCGTTCTGAGCAACTTAGCAATGAAAAAGTTAATCATTTTATGAGTGCTTGGTTAGAGAAAATTGAGTGAAATAAAAGATGGGTTTTTCAATGTATTCGGACAAAAGTTGGACACTCTCAACCGAAATACTTGAAAAACCCATATTTATCAATAATTTAGCGCCCTCGGCAGGAATCGAACCCACATCTTAAGAACCGGAATCTCACGTGCTATCCGTTGCACCACGAGGGCATTGTGTAATATGCATTTGCGTTACAAATATAGATTATATGCGATTTTTTCAAACTTTGCAAGGAATCTTTTGTTTAAAAACCGGAAGAGCGGGAATGATGGAAACGGATATATATATTAGAAGGAAGATGTCGAATAATAATCCTGTTTTGTGGAAGTGTATTGTTTGACCTTTATTGACCAACAGTGTATCATGAGATTACATACATCAATGGAAAAATATATGGCATTTGTATGTTACCCTTACTTAATTAAAGGAGGAATAATGAGATGAACCTAATCCCTACAGTTATTGAACAAACAAACCGTGGAGAGCGCGCTTACGATATTTACTCCCGTCTATTAAAAGATCGTATTATCATGCTTGGAAGTGCGATCGATGATAATGTTGCCAACTCGATTGTTGCACAATTATTATTCTTGGAAGCTGAAAACCCTGAGAAAGATATTACATTATACATTAACAGCCCAGGCGGAAGCATTACTGCTGGTATGGCGATCTATGATACAATGCAGTACATTAAAGCAGATGTATCAACGATTTGTACAGGTATGGCTGCTTCTATGGGTGCATTCCTGCTTGCAGCTGGTGAAAAAGGCAAGCGTTACGTTCTTCCAAACAGTGAAGTAATGATTCACCAACCACTAGGTGGAGCTCAAGGGCAAGCAACTGAAATTGAAATTGCTGCTAAACGCATTCTCTTCCTTCGTGATAAGCTAAACACAATTCTTTCCGAACGTACTGGTCAGCCACTTGAAGTGATTGCGAGAGATACAGATCGTGACAACTTCATGACTGCTGAAAAAGCATTAGAATACGGATTAGTTGATAAAATTATTACACGCAAACCTGCTGCAGATAAGAAAGAGAAGTAAAATAGGTTTGATAATTGAGAACACATGAGATTTCGTTTGCGAAATCTCATGTGTTTTTTTATCATTCCTTTCATGAAGATGCTTTTCATTTTATCAAGCAGATTTTTTATTTTATCGAGCATTTTGCATTTTATCCGAAAAAAAAGCCTGGAATAAAGCTCCAGACTCTTTGCAATTTCGATTAATTTTCCTTTTGAATATACTTAGACAGTTCTTCAAGTGCTTCTGCTTCATCCTTACCGTCTACAATTAACGTAATGACTGACCCTGAGCTAACAGCAAGGCTCATCAAGCCCATGATGCTTTTAGCATTTACTTTTTTTCCATCTTTCTCAAGAAAGACATCCGATGAAAATCGATTGGCTTCCTGCACAAAAAGTGCGGCAGGCCGTGCCTGCAATCCTGTTTTTAATTTTACTTCAACCTGTTTTTCCAACATTTCTTCCTTTCCTCCCATATCGAATCATAATTTTTTTAAAGCGATTCCCCTGCTCGCAGTTTATCAGCAATTTCATCTATTTTTCTTAAACGATGATTAATACCTGATTTACTTATATTTCCTCCTGAAACCATTTCACCAAGCTCTTTTAACGTAACATCCTGGTAGGCTACCCGCAGCTCAGCAATTTCCCTTAGCTTATCTGGCAAAATATGAAGGCCAACTGTTTCATCAATAAATCGTATATTTTCGACCTGACGTATGGCTGCACCAATCGTTTTATTTAAGTTCGCTGTTTCACAATTGACAAGTCGGTTCACTGAATTTCTCATATCACGGACAATCCGTATATCTTCAAATCGAAGCAATGCATTATGAGCACCAATGACACTCAAAAACTCGGTAATTTTTTCAGCTTCCTTTAAATACGTAATGAAGCCTTTTTTTCGCTCAAGCGTTTTACTATTTAAATTAAATGTATTCATCAATTCACATAAAGAGTCGTTATGCTCCTTATAAAGTGAAGAAATTTCTAAATGATACGATGAAGTTTCTGGGTTATTAACAGATCCCCCGGCCAGAAAAGCACCACGAAGATAAGAGCGCTTACAACATTTCTTTTTAATCAATGCTTCCGAAATATTGTGTGTAAAAACAAAGCCCTCGCTTATTATTTTTAAGTCGTCCAGAATTTCACTGGCTTTCTCTGATAAGCGAACAATATAGACATTATTCTTTTTCAGCCTCATTTTCTTTCGAACGAGCAGTTCTACTTGTACATGATAATTTTTTTTAATCAGGATATAAATTCTTCTTGCTATCGCTGCATTTTCTGTTTGAATATCAACGATTAATTTTCTGTTGGAAAATGAAAGCGAGCCATTCATCCGTATAAGCGCTGATAATTCCGCTTTTCCACAGCAATCCTTTGCCTCCAGATTCGTTAATTCCTTTTTCGTTTCCGAAGCGAAAGACATATTCTCACCACCCTTATTAGGAAAGCGCAGGGCGCCCGCTTATCGGCGACAAGCATAAGGCGAGCCGGCTGGAAGGTTGTTCTTTAACCTTCTGGACGGATTGACTTATGACCTCGAGCCCCTAGGCGCTGCAGCTAGACAGATAGAAAAGCGCATCTCCGCTAAACCATCTAATTGTTATTTCGTTTTTTCATTTCATCTATAAGTAATGAATATAACATTTCTGCGACCACTTTTGTATCATGACGAATCACACCGTCTTTTTCACTCGCGATTTCTCCAGGAATCACTTCCAGACCTAAGTCCTGAAGGCGTTCTGTATCAAAGATTACCGGCTTTGACATTTCTTCACTGTATCGCTCCTGAATATCGTCAGGGATATCCTCACTATTGACAAGAATCGTGTTCATAAACGCACAGCTCATGTGATCATAAATCGCTTTTACATGGTCGCTTGCTGTATAGTTAAATGTTTCTCCCGCCTGGGTCATAAGATTGCAAATATATACCGTTTTTGCCTTGGCGCGGCAAACCTCATGCCCGAGCTTTGGCACGAGAAGATTTGGTAAAATACTCGTATATAAACTTCCTGGGCCAATGATGATTAAATCGGCCTTCCTTATTGCAGAAATCGTTTCAGGAAGAGGTTTAATATGCTTAGGTGTTAAAAATACTTTCTTAATTTTTTTCCCGGAGTAAGGAATCTTGGATTCTCCAGAAACGACTGTCCCGTCTTCCATCTCCGCATGTAGAACGACACTTTGATTCGCAGCGGGCAAGACCTTCCCTCTTACGTTCAATACTTTACTCATTTCCTGAATCGCATGAACGAAATTCCCCGTAATCGAGGTCATGGCTGCAAGAATTAAATTTCCCAGCGAATGACCTGAAAGTTCATTCGACGTCTTAAAACGATGCTGAAACATTTCTTCGATTAGTGGCTCCACATCAGACAGTGCTGCCAAAACATTGCGTATATCACCGGGAGGAGGAATGTGTAAATCATTTCTCAGTCTCCCTGAACTGCCTCCATCATCAGCAACAGTTACTATAGCAGTTATATCAACAGGATACTGCTTCAGTCCTCTTAATAGAACAGGCAATCCTGTTCCCCCTCCGATGATGACAATTCTTGGCTGTCTGTTTTTCATTTCTCTTTTTCCCTTCTCCCCTTAATATCACGATGCGTAATTCGGGTATGATACTCGTTCTTGAAGTACTCCCCAATATATTCAGTCAAGGCTACTGAACGATGCTGGCCGCCCGTACATCCGATAGCAATAACGAGCTGCGCTTTCCCTTCTCTTTTATAATGAGGAAGCATAAAGCTAAGGAGCTCTGTTACCTTTTCAAGAAACTTCTGTGTTTCTGACCACTTTAATACATAGGTAGAGACTTCTTCATCCAATCCCGTTTTTGGCCGCATATGTTCAATATAGTGAGGATTTGGAAGAAATCGCACATCAAAAACAAGGTCAGCATCAATCGGCAATCCATGTTTAAAACCAAAGGACATCACGTTGACAGTAAATAAAGTTGACTTATTTACTGAGAATTCCGTAAGTATTTTTTCACGAAGTTCTCTTGGTTTTAATCGTGTTGTATTATAAATGAGCTGTGCTCTTCCTTTTAATTCCTCTAAAAGCTCACGTTCAAGCTTAATTCCTTCAAGAGGAAGACCAGATGGAGCGAGTGGGTGAAACCGCCTCGTCTCCTTATACCTTCTAACTAACGTAGAATCATCCGCATCTAAGAAAAGAATTTGCGGTGTGATCCATGAAGTCTCTGAAAGGTCATCAAGTGCTTTGAACAAATGGTCAAAGAATTCACGTCCCCTAAGGTCCATGACTAATGCAACCTTATTCATCTTATTCCCCGATTCCTTCATCAATTCAAGGAATTTAGGCAAGAGTGTTGGCGGCAGGTTATCCACACAGAAGAATCCTAGATCTTCAAAGCTTTGAATGGCAACTGTCTTTCCAGCACCTGACATCCCCGTAATAATGACCATTTGCGTTTCATTCACTGCGCCTGTACTCATTTTTATTTTCCCCCTGTATAACAAAATCGCCTTGGCGTATTTGCGCCCGGAATGAATCACTAGCTCGATACCATTCCTCTGAAAATCTTTAGGCTCGCCGAGGCTTTAACTCGGATCTAATCTATAGCTTAGTAGTTCAAAATTTGGTGTATAAGTGAACGTACCATAAATCATTCCTTTTCCATGAATCATGTATTCGAGAATATGATAGTCACCTGCAGCCATTGGAAGGTTCTTGATTTCCTCAAATGGGTGCCACAGAATTTTCCCTTCTTCCGACTCATCTAGGTTCAGTCCATCAGCCTCTGTCGCTAAAAAGGTGAACATCATCCATTCAGAAAGAACTTTTTCGCCCTCTTTCATAATAAAGGTAAAGATCCCCTTTATATTCGGATTGCGCAAGTATACCCCCGTTTCCTCTCTGAATTCTCGGATACATGAATCTCTAACTGATTCTCCAGGCTCCATTTTTCCTCCAGGAGCTACCCACCAGCCTCGACTCGGTTTTTGCAAAAGCAATACTTGATCATCTTTCAACAATACACAGTTAGTGACTCGCTGCAACTTCTATGCACCTGCCTTCCATCCCGTCTGCTTATTCCTTTTATTATACTATTTTTGTTAAACACCCACAACGAATTGAAGATTCTTACAAAAGGATCTATCGTACACACAATTATTTATTCAAATGAAAATATTCCCATTATTTTTAGACAAAAAAAAAGCACAGATACACTGCGCTTTACAAAGGATTATATCTTTAAAAGGGGGTCAATTTCTATTATTAGAATACCTCAATTTTATTGCACGATTGTTACAGGAAAATTAAAAGAGAATTACTTTTTGTAAATATTATTTCCGATGAAGAAAGTTTTAGAAAAAGAAAAGCCGCACAATTGGTATGCGGCTTTTTACAGACAAAATAAGGAAAACTCCTTTATATTATATAACTGTCTAGCTCCAACGCCTACCCCCTCGAGGTCACAAGCCACTCCTCCCAGAAAGGTAAAGAACACCTTTCCGTTAGGATTGTCTTGTGCATGTCGGAGGTGATCAAGGCGTTTCCGCATTTCTGATTATGCTTTCGCTTTCATGCTTTCTTTTAATTCTTCGATATAATGTTGAGCGCTTTGAGCTGCGATGCTTCCATCTCCAGTTGCAGTGACAATTTGGCGAAGCATCTTTTCGCGAATGTCACCAGCAGCAAAGATGCCAGGGACTTTCGTTTCCATTTGCTCATTTGTCTCGATATAGCCATTTTCATTTGTAATACCAAGGCTTGCAAATGGCTTGGATAATGGAATCATTCCAATGTATACGAAGACACCATCTGTTTTGTACTCTTGCTCTTCACCTGTTTCGGTTGATACAAGCGTTACACTGCCAACCTTGCCGTCTTTATCGTTGATTTGCTTAACTGTATGATTCCAAATGAAATCAATTTTTTCATTATCAAATGCGCGCTGCTGCAAGATTGCTTGGGCACGTAGCTCATCACGGCGATGTACGATCGTTACTTTTGATGCGAAACGAGTCAAGTACACACCTTCTTCTACTGCTGAATCTCCGCCGCCAATGACAACTAGTTCTTTTCCTTTAAAGAAGGCTCCGTCACAAACTGCACAATAGGAAACTCCGCGGCCGCCTAGTTCCTTCTCTCCTGGTGCACCAAGCTTCTTGTACTCAGCTCCAGTCGTAATGATAACAGCACGAGCTTTATATTGCTTGGATCCTGCTACAACTGTTTTGTACTCTTCGCCGTCAATAATTTCCTTGATATCGCCATATGCGTATTCCGCACCGAATTTCTTCGCATGCTCGAACATTTTCGTTGATAAATCAGGTCCTAAAATATGATCAAAGCCTGGATAGTTTTCTACTTCTTCCGTATTAGCCATTTGTCCGCCAGGAACGCCGCGCTCGACCATTAACGTTGATAAATTTGCCCGAGATGTATAAACAGCGGCAGTCATTCCAGCTGGACCGGCACCTGCGATAATGACATCATAAATTTTCTCTTCCGTCATGTTATTTCACTCCTAAGAAAAGGGATCTTTATTCTATTATGACCATCTACTCATATCCTATAAAAATAAGATGATTCCGTCCAAGTATTTGCTCAAGAAAGGAGATTTTTCACCATTTTTACATATTTTTGTAATGTAGATGAGGAAACTCCATATTTTCCAGCCATTTGCTGCTGAGAAACCTTTTCTTCTCTCATTTTCATCCATACATATTCCACTGCAGCTGCCCATGCCTTATTATTTTTGACCGATAGACTGCTGTCCAATTTAACAAAGACAGCAAACCACATTAAAAACAAGCCTGCTTCTACTGTGCCGATTGGATGATAATTTTGATAAAGAAGAAGGGCAGTTTCATGTAGAGTTTGCCCGGACATTTCTTCTTTTGTCCGTAAAAATGATAAATATTCCCGCTCTAAATGTGAGAACCTTTGATTATGCTTTATTTCTCTTGATGTCAAGATCTCATCTTTTCCCGCTGACACGGAAGTTAAGAATAAAGCAAAAAGGCGTTCCTCAATATAATCGCTTTCCAATTTTTTCAGAATCGATGCATGATGGTTCTCAAAGCCATCAAGGACAGTCTTATCCTCATTCCATGGCTCGTTCCCTTCTTTTTCGGGATTCAATTGGATCGCTTTTTTCCATGCAGATTGAGCAATAGCCTCCCTTCCAGTGTAGTACGCTGAATAGGAAAGCCAATAGAAAAAGGTGCCATCTCCATCAAATCCTTTTTTCTGAAGGCTGCGCAGCAATGAAAAAGCTTCATCATATTCACCTGTTAAAGCAAAAGTGGCTCCAAGCTTAAATTGATGCTCTATTGAAATCGGCTTAATCTTTTTCAACATGTCCTTTAATGCTTTGACTTCAGGCATATCATGCTGGTAAAACGCAAATACGAGCTTATTGCATAGGGCGTGCAAGTTGCCAGGGTTTTCTTGAAACACCTTTTCTAAAATATCTGCAGCCTTTTGGTTTTCACCAAGATAAAAATAGGCAAGGGCAAGATTGTTATAGGCAGACCAGTATTCAGGATACTCGTCAATCACCGAATTGAGCAGTTCTACCGCCTTTGGAAAGTGTCCAGATTCAAGCAATTCCCGTGCATGCTCTTGCTTAGTAATGAGATCGTCCTGATCATATAAATCTTCATCCATCTCTTCTGCTTCCATTGTCAGCAATTCAAGTAAATCCATCGTGTGATCGACAAATTCCCCATCCTCATCCAACTCCAAATATAAATTGGCATGATGATAGGCATCCTTGAAGAAGCCTAAATGGGCATAATTGTTTGCGAGAAAATAGTGGCATTCCACCATGTCCGCATCCAATTCCTCCAGAATCGTGTGAAGAAGCGTGTTTGCCTCCTGGTAATCACCTAATTCCGAAAAAATAATGGCCAATTGACAAACAATCATCGGTTCTCCAGGCTCTAGCTGCATCGCTCGCTGTATATATTTTTTTGCTTTATATAGATCCCTTTTATGGTAAGCCTTTAGTCCTTTTGCGAAATAATACTCACCGGTCGGGTTAAATGTTAGTAATTTTCCTTTTGGTTGTCTTGCTTTAGAGTCTTTGCTCATGAAATCCTCCATCTTTCTTAATCAACTCAAGTAGTATATCACATGAGCAACCTTATGGAGAAGGGATTGAGGAATATTTGACACTTACCTAGTCTCGGACGAATGATAAAGCCTGTCCTTTCTTGAACCGGTAAAAGGCAAATTCATGGATAACAACAGGCGATTGGCAATATAAGGAGAAGTTAAATGAAGAAAGTCACGAAATTTCTGATTGGATAGGGGAGAATCATTAAATAAGAGGAAGTAATCATCGACTGCACGAACGTGTGCATGTGGATCTTTTTGCTTGCATTCTGGGCAGATCCAACTTCCATAACATTTAGTCATTTGGATTGACATGCAATTGCTGCAGATGACTCCTGTTATTATTTCAGTTGGATGGATTTTATAAAATGTAAGAATATCTAATGTTTCTGGTTTGTGCTCTTTTAACATAAGGCGGGAAATTCTTTTTAATTCTTTAGTATTTAAAAGTGGGTCCTTATATTTCATTTTCTGAATTTTATCTAGGATAAATTGAACATGTAAAACCTTCTGAAGGATAGGCGTGTTCACATGTGCAGTTTTAAGAATGGTCGAAGGCTTGCTTATAATTATGAGGAAATCAATGGGAATTGAAATATTACGTGCTTCCAGCCACTTTTTCAATCCTTGTTTCTGTTGGTTGGCTTGTTCAATTGGACATGGATACCCTTTTTCACCCATTTGTGTCGTTTGGATCCATTGATTAAATGTTGGGTCAAAATATAGAGTACCTGAATAGTTCTTTATTTCAAGAATCAGGGCAAAATATGGGGTAAGAATGAGTGTATCTATTTGGAAGAAGTATTCTCCATTGGAGAGCCGAATGCCATGAAAGATTAGAAAATTTTTATCCGGCAGTTTCCCTAAATAGTAATCAACCGCTTGCTCTCCTCGATAACCCGCCCAACGCTTTCGCAGATCTTCTTCCATTTCTTGTCTTTTTATATGATCTTTTGGAAGCCTTCTTAATAGGGCTTCGTTCTTTTGTATTCTAATCGGTATCGTTCGTTCTTTTATAATCAATTTGCTCCCTCCTTTTATGCTTGGAAGCTTACTTCTTTTTTTGTCGGGGGAAATCCTGCATTAGAATGGGGGATTCTCTTGGAAGTTGTTACAATTTGATGTATCTAGGTAATGATTGTGCTGCTTAAGTTTTTTTATCTCGACTTATCGAGTAATTTTCTTGATTTATCTAGCATTTCGATCTGGTTATCGAGTAATTTTCTTAGTTTATCTAGCATTTCGGGTCTCGGACGTCTTTATCGAGCAATCTACACGATTTATCAAGCAACTTTTTTAGTTTATCTAACATTTCAATCTGGTTATCGTGTAATTTTCTTGATTTATCTAACATTTCGATCTGGTTATCTAGCAATTTTCTAATTTTATCTAGCATTTACGATAAAACCGGCCATTACTCGGCCGGTTTCGGTTCATGTCTTTTTTCCAGGACTTTCAAAATTTCATGAAACGGCAGGTCCTGCTCTCGTAACAAAACAAGTAAATGATAAATCAAATCTGCTGCTTCCCATTTGAGCTCTTCTTTGTCTCGATTTTTAGCAGCAATAATAACTTCAGCAGACTCTTCTCCTACTTTTTTTAGAATTTTATCGAGACCTTCTTCAAATAAGTAGGTTGTATAGGCACCTTCTGGCCGGTTTTTTTCACGATCTTTAATGATTTGTTCAAGCTTGAAGAGAATCATCGGATCAGAAAAGCAGCTGATTTCTCCTGTATGACAGGCTGGTCCAGCTGGTTCGACCAGCACAACAATCGCGTCTTGATCGCAGTCCACTTTCATTTCAATGATTTTTTGGGTATTGCCGCTTGTTGCTCCTTTATGCCAGAGCTCTTGCCGCGAACGGCTGAAGAACCATGTTTCCCCTGTTTCTATCGACTTTTCAAGCGATTCTTCATTCATATAAGCAAGGGTAAGTACTTCTTTCGTACGTGCATCCTGAACAATTGCCGGAACAAGCCCCTTTTCATCAAACTGAACCTTCATCGGACAAGCACCTCTTTTTCTTTTAAAAATGTTTTTACTTCGGCAACAGATGTCTCTTTATAATGAAAAATCGATGCTGCAAGAGCTGCGTCCGCTTTTCCCTTTGTAAAAACGTCTAAAAAATGTTCGGCACACCCTGCTCCGCCAGATGCAATCA
Source organism: Cytobacillus solani (assembly GCF_006704205.1). Lineage (NCBI taxonomy): Bacteria > Bacillati > Bacillota > Bacilli > Caryophanales > Bacillaceae > Cytobacillus > Cytobacillus solani. The sequence goes on along the minus strand of NZ_CP041305.1, from coordinate 2,517,026 downwards.
CAGGAATGGATACAGCCTTGCTCACTGCTAGTGTTAACTCGATATTAAAGCCACTTTTCTCTCCATCTGAGTCCATGCTTGTAAGGAGTATCTCACCCGCTCCAAGCTCGACCGCTTTCCTTGCCCACTTGATTACATCTAGATCAGTTGGTGTTCGCCCCCCATGCGTATAGACACGCCATGATCCCAGTTCTGAATCATACTTCGCATCAATTGCCACAACGATGCATTGGGAACCAAAGAAATTCGCGCCTTCTGTAATTAAATTAGGATTTTTTACGGCGGCCGTATTTAATGAAACTTTATCCGCACCCGCTCTTAAAATTCCCTTCATATCCTCTAATGAGTTGATTCCTCCACCAACTGTAAAAGGAATAGCCAATTCAGCTGCGACCGCTTGAACAACTTCGAGCATTGTTTTCCTACCTTCTACAGATGCTGAAATATCTAGAAAGACAAGCTCGTCAGCCCCTTGCTCATCATAAAATCGAGCCATTTGAACAGGGTCACCTGCATCTTGCAGCTGTACAAATTGAATTCCCTTCACGACTCGTCCATCCTTTACATCCAGGCATGGAATAATACGCTTCGTTAGCATGACACATTCACCTCATTTAATGCTTCCGATACGGAGAAGCGCCCTTCATAAATCGCCTTTCCAACAATAGCGCCGATCACACCATCATTCCGGAATTTCTGAAGTTCAGCTAAATCCTCCAGACTGCTAACTCCGCCTGAAGCAATTACATGTTTCTCGGTTTCTTGTGCCAGCTGCCATACCGCTTCCACATTTGGTCCTGAAAGCATTCCATCTGTGGCAATATCGGTAAATATAAAGGTTTCTGCACCTGCATCAGCAAAGCGTTTCCCAAATTCGATCGCTTTCACCTTTGATGTATGAAGCCAGCCATCCGTTGCGATATAGCCGTTTTTCGCATCTAGCCCTACCGCAATCTGGGCCCCATATTTTCGAATCATTTCAATCGCAAATGAAGGATCAGAGACAGCGATGCTTCCAAGTATGACGCGGGCAATCCCATTTTCTAAATAATGAGCGATATCCGCTTCTGCTCGGACGCCCCCGCCAATCTGAATATTGGATGTTAATTCATTTGCAGCTTTGACTACAAAGGAATCATTTACTCTTTTTCCATCTTTCGCTCCGTCAAGGTCGACCATATGAATCCAGCTTGCCCCTTCGCTCGCAAAACTTCTAGCCATTTCAAATGGGGAATCCCCATACACAGTCTCCTGGTCATAGTTCCCCTGCTGCAGACGGACACATTTCCCGCCTCTCATATCAATCGCTGGAAAAATAGTAAAGTTCATCATGTAGTCACCCTTTCCCTTGCGAGTTCTGTAAAATTACGTAAAAGCTTCATGCCCAGTTTGCTGCTCTTCTCCGGATGAAACTGCATGCCGAATAGATTTCCATTGCCAACAACGGCGGGTACTTCCACATTATAAGAACATTTGCCTAGTAAAATATCCTTGTCCATACGATCAACATAATAAGAATGAACAAAATATGCATAATCCTCTTCCACTTGCTGCAAAATCAAAGAAGATTGCGTCCATTCTAACTGATTCCACCCCATATGCGGCACTTTATATCGTCCGCCATCCGCTGTTACTCCCGGAAATTTTTCAACATAGCCAGTTAGTAGCCCTAAGCCAATTGTCTCTCCATTTTCTTTGCTTCCTTCAAACAAAAGCTGCATCCCTAAACAAATGCCAAGGAGAGGCTTTCCTAATCCCACAAATTCTTTAATCATGGCTGATAAGCCAGTCTCATTTAACCGCTCCATTGCATCCTTAAAGGAGCCAACTCCTGGCAGGATTAATCCATTCGCCTTCATCAGCTCTTCTGCTTTTTCCGAAACAAAGTAAGGCACATCTAGTCTTTCTAGAGCCTTGCTCACACTAAACAAGTTACCCATGCCATAATCAATGATGCCGATCATTTTATAACATCCCTTTCGTAGATGGAACTCCTTTAATTCTTGGATCGATGGTTGTTGCTTCATCTAATGCCCGTGCAAGAGCTTTAAAAATGGCTTCAATAATATGATGCGTGTTCTTTCCATAGTGAACGATCACATGGAGATTCATCCTTGCTTCAAGTGCAAGTTTCCAAAGAAATTCATGAACAAGCTCCGTATCGAATGTTCCTACCTTCGCATTCGGAAGCTCGGCGCGGAATTCTAAATGTGGACGATTGCTTAAATCAACAACTACTTGGGCAAGTGCCTCATCCATCGGGACAAATGCATTCCCATAACGCTTGATGCCCCTTTTATCTCCAAGTGCTTCCTTCAGCACCTGTCCAAGACAAATACCGATATCCTCTGTTGTATGATGATCATCTACCTCTGTATCCCCATTCGCATGAATAGTTAAATCAAACTGCCCGTGTTTAGCGAATAAATCAAGCATATGGGTTAAAAATGGTACGCCCGTTTCGAGCGTGCTTGTGCCTTCTCCATCTATATTTAACGAGAGCTTAATTTCTGTTTCATTTGTAATTCTCTTAATCTCAGAAACTCTGGCCATGATTTCACTCCTTTAACCTTGCTTCAATCGCACGTGCATGGGCTTCGAGTCCTTCAAGCCTTGCAAATGCAGCAATTTTTCCGCCATGATCCTTCAATGCCTTTTCACTGTAATAAACAATACTTGATTTCTTTTGAAAATCTTCCACATTTAGCGGGCTAGAAAAGCGAGCTGTGCCATTCGTTGGCAATACATGATTTGGTCCGGCAAAATAGTCGCCAACCGGTTCAGGACTATAACGTCCAATAAAAATCGCACCAGCATGTCTAATCTGTCCTACTAACGACATCGCATGTTCCGTGATGATTTCTAAATGCTCGGGGGCAAGAAGATTGACCGTTTGAACAGCCTCCTCCATTGAATCGGTTACATAGATTGCTCCATAGTTTTCAATCGATTCCCTAGCGATTTCCTGTCGAGGAAGGGTAGCTAATTGTTTTTCCACCTCATAGGCAACCGCGGCAGCTAGAGCTTCTGAAGGCGTGACGAGCACACTGCACGATAACCGGTCATGCTCCGCTTGAGACAATAGATCTGCTGCCACTTCATTCGGTTTAGCTGTGTCATCAGCAAGAATGGCTATTTCACTTGGTCCCGCGATCATATCAATATCAACATCACCGAACACTTCTCTTTTTGCCAAAGCCACATAAATATTCCCAGGTCCTGTAATTTTATCGACAGGAGCAATCGTCTCTGTTCCGTAAGCGAGGGCCGCTATCGCCTGTGCCCCGCCAACTTTATAAATTTCCTCTGCCCCTGCCTCTTGAGCGGCTACAAGAACTGCTGGCGGCAGCTTCCCTGTTTTTTTATCGGGAGGAGAAGTAATGACAATGCGCTTAACTCCAGCTACCTTCGCAGGTATGACATTCATTAAGACGGATGATGGATAGGCTGCCGTCCCCCCTGGTACATACAGACCGACAGAATCAAGTGGTGTCACCTTCTGTCCAAGAATTGTGCCGTTTTCATCGGTTGTCATCCAAGAAGTCCGCAGCTGCTTTTCATGAAATAAGCGGATGTTAGCGGCAGCTTCTCTAATAACAGCAAGGTTCTGTTCATCAAATTTCTTGTATGCCTCCATTTTTTCTTCCTCTGTTACGGAAATGTTCTCTAGGGATACGCCATCAAATTTGAATGAATAGGCTTTTAATGATTGATCCCCTCCTTTTCGAACCGACTCGATAATCGTTTTGACGGTCGCTCGCTGTTCGTCTGTTCCACAATCGACTGACCTTTTAATCGAAGGCTGATCACTCGCTTTTAAAATTCTCATTCCCAATCCCTCCAGTCTTTAACTTGCTTAGCCGTTCGACAAGCTCGTTAATGCGCTCATCCTTCAGTCGAAAGCTAACTGGATTCACAATCAGTCTGGAGGTGATTTCCACCATCCGCTCATACTCGACCAATCCATTTTCCTTTAACGTTCTCCCTGTTGAAACAATATCGACAATTCGATCGGCAAGCCCAATGAGGGGAGCAAGCTCAATCGATCCATTCAGCTTAATAATTTCAACCTGCTCTCCTTGTTCTCGAAAATAAGCGGCTGCAACATGTGGATATTTCGTTGCCACCTTTGGCGCTACGTCATTAATTTTTGTGTCAGGCAAGCCAGCGACAGCAAGATAGCAGGCACTTATTTTTAAATCCAGCAATTCATAAACATCCCGCTCTTCCTCTAGCATGACATCTTTCCCTGCAATCCCTAGGTCAGCCACCCCATGCTCTACATAGGTAGGGACATCCATCGGCTTAGCTAAAATAAAGCGGAACTTTTCTTCTGGCACTTCAAGGATCAATTTCCGAGAATCATCGAATTCTGGCGGCAATTGAAAGCCAGCCTTTTTGAGCAATTGGACGGCATCCTCAAATATTCGCCCCTTTGGCATGGCAATCGTTAAGAAATTATTCATTTTAGCGCAGCCTCCTTTCCTGCTTTTCCGACTAGAAAGGTAATATCTACGTATCGGCTTGTGCAGGCATCGATATCCTTAACTCCGCTTATATCCTGCAGAACGACTTTATTTCCTAGTTTCCTTTGCTTTTGTGCGTAGTCAAAAGCTTCCCTTCTTCGCTCCGAGCTAAATAATACACAGGAGGTGCGTTCTAATTCCTCCTCATCGACTTCTAACGCTTCTAAAAGTCGATCCATTCGAATGGCAAATCCAGTTGCCCCCGTCTGCTTTCCGAATTTCTGCAGCAATAAATCGTACCTTCCCCCGTTGCCGATTGGAAAGCCAACGTTTCCGGCATATACCTCAAATACGATTCCTGTATAGTAGCTCATATGGCTTACCAATGTGAGGTCGAAGGTCACTTTTCCATCTAGTCCAAAGTCAGATATGATGTCCCACAGCTGCTGCAGCTCGGTTACTGCTCTTTTTCCTATGTCATTTTCAAGCAGATCAAAAGCCTTTTCAATGATTTGACTCCGGCCTTTCAGAGTTAAGAATTCTAGCAATCTTTGTTTATCTATAGATGATAGAGCTAATTCATTTACATGCTCCCGATAGCCTACATAATTTTTTCCATATAAATATCTTGTTAATGCTTTTACTCTTTCTTCCGTGCCTAAAATCTGCCGGAAAAATGTCTGCACAAATCCGATATGCCCAATGGAGAGGCGAAAATCTTCTAATCCAGCGGCTAGTAATGAATGAATCATTAAGGCAATTCCTTCTCCATCCGCACTAACTGTAGAATCCCCGATGCACTCCACACCAATTTGCTCAAATTCAGCTGGGCGTCCAGCCTCCCTCTGCTGGGCGCGGAATACATTTGCAGAATAGGCTAAACGAATCGGAAGATCATTTTTTAATAGTTTTGATGCAGCAACACGTGCAATAGGCGCTGTCATATCCGGGCGCATAACAAGTGTTTGACCCTGCTGATCAAGGAGCTTGAATATCTGCTGATCTAGTGTGGCGGACGCTGCGCCAACCGTATCATAATATTCGAGTGTTGGCGTCCCCATAAACTGATAGCCCCAGTTCTTCATTTCTTTTTCAATGGATGATCTGATCTTTTGCTTTCGCTCAAATAAAACGGGTAATGTATCTCTCATCCCTAACGGTTTCTCAAACATAAATAAGCGGGTCAATGACATTCACCTCTAAATCCTTTAGTTCGCTAATATGGTAGTAAATTAAAGATATATGTATTTTAACGCTGTCTTCTATTTCCGTCAACAAATAATTCTGAAAATAGGACTCAGTGTTCAGGATCGTGGGGAAATGCTAGATAAACTTATAATGCTGCTAGATAACTTTTATAAGTTGCTAGATAAACCGTTCAAACTGCTAGATAAATCAATAAATTTGCTCGATAACTTGATCCGGACTCAAATATTTACACTAATGCTAAGGAAATTTTTTAAGGCTGGACAGTTTTCTTCTTGTCAGCACAAAAAAAGAGCCCTGCAAAATGCAGGACTCAAAATTATTCTTTTTCCTTGCCGTAGATGGGATCGTCTGCCCATCTTTTAGCCATTTCTTCTTTTGTATATATCACCCGCATTGGATTTCCACCGACAAAGCAGCCGGGCGGGACATCTTTATGTACGAGCGTGCCAGCAGATACAATAGCACCGTCCCCAATGGATACACCGGGGAGGATTGTTGTATTGGCACCAATCATTACCTCACTGCCAATGTCAACTGGTCCAAGGCGATATTCTTTAATTAGATATTCATGTGCTAATATTGTCGTGTTGTAGCCAATTACCGTATTGCGGCCCACACTTATTTTTTCGGGAAACATGACATCGAGCATGACCATAAGGGCAAAAGATGTTTGTTCGCCTACCTTCATTCGCAGGAAGGTCCGGTATAGCCAATTTTTCATCCCTAAAAAGGGCGTATATCTTGCCAGCTGAATCACAACAAAGTTCTTGACCACTTTCCAAAATGGCACCGTCTTATACACATGCCAAAGGGAGTTGGCCCCCTCTACCGGAAATCTTTCGGTCTTCCTCATTTTTCTCCGACCTCAAGAATATCAAGTAAATCTGCCATGTTTCCAAGCATATAATCTGGATTAAATTGATGTAAGAATTCTTTCCCCTTCGCACTCCAGGCAACCCCAGCTGTTTTCGTGCCTGCATTTTTCCCGCCGAGAATATCATGGGAGTTATCGCCCACCATGATTGCCTCTTCCGGCTTTGAGCCTAGAAGCTCTAGCGCCTTTAGAATCGGTTCTGGATCTGGCTTTGGCATTTTCACATGATCCAATGCAACAATCACATCAAAGAACTGATCCAGCTTTGTTAGCTTTAAGCCTTTTTCAACGACCATTAACACCTTTGTCGTGACGATGCCTATTTTGAAGCCGGCTTCCTTCAATGAACGAATGGTTTCAAATACCCCATCAAATTCCTTCACAAGCAGATCATGATTACCGAGATTAAACTCTCTGTATACCTTAATCATTTCCTCTACCTTCTCAGGTGCAATCGATTCAAACGTTTCCGTAAGTGTTGGACCAAGAAAAGGAATAACATCCTCCCGCTTGTAACGATCAGGATAATATTTCCCTAACGTATGCAAAAAAGAGGAGATGATTAATTCATTCGTATCAATTAATGTTCCATCTAAATCGAATAAAACGGTATTAACTTGTGTGCTCATATGTTGCTTCCTTTCTTTTGGCCATATCTGTGCGGTTCCAAATAAATGCGACAATCAATGTTAAGAGGATCGCTACACCTAAGCGGATGAGTAAAAGCGGCAATACTGGAATGCCTAATGGAATAAAAATCAGCGTATCCTCAACAACCGCATGGCAGGCAACAAGAAAGATAAATGCAATGGTTACATCCTTTTTGCTGACTCCGTCCTCTTTCACTGCCTGGATCATGACACCAGCCCCAAATGCAAGACCAAACAATAAACCAGCTGCAAGTGTTGTTGATGTATTTTCTTTCATCCCTAGCATTCTTGTTACCGGTGCCATCCATTTTGAAAAAACAGCAAGCCACTTTAAATCCTTTAGTATTTGGATCACGATCATAAGCGGAATGACAATGATTGCCAGTTGAAAGATCCCTAGGCCAGCCTTTTGCAACGCATCAAGTAAAATAGCAAGCCAGCCTGTAACTTCTTCTTCTTTTGCCGGAATCATTCCGTACTTAGCTATTTCAGATCCCCCGTGCCATACGAGATTAATCACAATTGCAGAGATGAGCGCCAGCCCCATTCTCACTGCGATACCAATCCAAAGCTTCACACCCACTTTTACGGCTACGCTCGATTCAATAATCATATTATGTGAGAAGGAAAGCATGACTGCAACGATAAATACCTCTTTTACAGTCAAATCAAGCGTCAATATCGCTCCAATTCCCGCGTAAAGATTCAAGATGTTCCCTAAAACAAGCGGAATGGCTGTATCCCCTGACAAGCCAATTAGATTCATAAGCGGTGTGATTAGCTTGATCACCCATGGCAGCACAGGTGTATGCTGCAGCAATGCAACGATTAAAGTAACGGGAAAGATGACCTTTCCTAACGTCCAGGTCGTCTTTAAGCCAACCATGATCCCCTTTTTGGACGATTCGACCAGCATGTCTCTTCCCCTCTCTATGTAGTTTTGCTAGCTAGTAAAGTTAAACACTTTTATCTAAATAACGGGCATCTGCATACCCCTTCATTCTTCTTAAAATCAGGAGAATGACTGCGCCAATTAGCAGTACAATCGAAATGGTTTGTGCCATTCTTAATTGTCCTTCAATTAGCCATAAACTGTCTGTTCGCATTCCTTCAATAAAGAAACGCCCAATTGAATACCAGATTACGTATGTGAGGAAAAGCTCCCCGCGGCGCAAATTAACTCTTCTTAATAGAATGAGAATAATAAAACCAACAATATTCCAAACCGATTCATATAAAAAGGTAGGGTGATAATACGTACCGTTTATGTACATTTGATTAATGATGAACTCTGGGAGATGAAGGTTTTCTAGAAATGCCCGTGTCACTTCTCCGCCATGTGCCTCCTGGTTCATAAAGTTTCCCCACCGGCCAATTGCCTGGCCTAGAATGATGCTCGGCGCTGTAATATCAGCAATTTTCCAGAAGGAAACGCCTCTCTTTTTCGCAAAGACAACCGCTGTTATGACGGATCCGATCAAAGCACCGTGGATAGCGATGCCACCTTCCCAAATTTTAATAATCTCACCAGGATTCTGGGCATAGTAATCCCATTGAAAAATTACATAATAGATGCGTGCTGAAATAATGGCAATCGGAATTGCCCAAAGCATTAAATCAGCAATTAACTCCTTTTTAATCCCTCTTCTTTCCCCTTCGCGCATGACAATCATGAGGGCTAAAGCAATTCCGATACCGATAATAAGTCCGTACCAGCGAATATTGATGGGCCCAAGGGATATGGCGATCGGGTCAAGGGGTTGAATAGTAGCTTCCATAATCACTGCTCCTTTCAATCTTTCATTTTTTTCTATTTTAATGCATAATAACAGGTTACATATAACTATTCCAAAAACTATTTGCAAGTCTTTTTTCGGAATCTGGATCTTTTTTGCAAGTTTCTCTTTATTTTTGCGATATCTGCGTTTTTTTTGCAAATTCCTCTTTATTTTTGCGATATCGCGTTTTTTTTTGCAAATGTCTCTTTATTTTTGCGGTACATATGTTATTTTTGCTAAGTCTTCGTTATTCACTGTCTTCGATGACGTCTGCAAGGCGGTTTGAGAATTGCTCAGCTGCATTGACGCCCATTCTCTTTAAGCGGAAGTTCATAGCTGCTACTTCAATGATGACAGCTAGGTTTCGGCCAGGGCGAACGGGGATTGTCAGCTTCGGCAAATCCATATCAATAATTTTCATTTTTTCCTCATCCAGTCCGAGGCGATCATATTGTTTGTTTTGATCCCATAGCTCTAAATCCATCACAACAGAAATTCGTTTATAGCTTCTCACCGCACCAGCACCAAATAATGTCATGACATTAATAATCCCAAGCCCACGAATCTCCAGCAAATGTTCAATCAGCTCTGGAGATGTTCCAACTAGTGTATTTTCATCTTCCTGCCTAATTTCCACACAATCATCGGCGACTAGACGATGACCCCGTTTTACAAGCTCCAACGCGGTTTCACTTTTACCTACACCGCTCTTTCCCGTAATGAGTACACCAATGCCATAGACATCTACGAGCACACCATGAACAGCTGTTGTCGGAGCCAGCTTACTTTCCAGGTAGTTTGTAAGTAAGCTCGAAAATCGAGTCGTTTTTTGCTTCGTTCTTAAAAGTGGAACAGATTCTCTTTCCGATGCTTCCACTAAATCATTCGGCACTTCCATCCCCCTTGAGATAATTATAGCGGGAGTGATATCTGTGCATAAACGTTCGAAGCGGTCTTGGCGGTCCATATCATTTAATCTTTCGGTAAATGTTAGCTCTGTCTTTCCAATTAACTGAATTCTTTCAGCTGGATAAAAATTAAAGTATCCTGCAAGTTCAATACCAGGTCTTGATAGGTCAGTTGTGACAATCGGGCGATTGATTCCTTCTTCGCCGCTTATCAATTCAAGTTCAAATTTTTCGATAATATCTTTTGTACAAACTTTAGGCACTATATTTCCTCCTTCGCAAGGAAGTTGCTTCAATTTTTATTATGGCAGTTTCATTTCATTTTAGCACTTTTTACCTCAGAACCAAATGAATCGATTCATAAATATGCCTTTTTTCTTTATTATACATGTCCTTTTCTTAGCTCTACTCATATGTTAAAGATAACTAGATTTTATTTACTAGAGAAGATTTATCATAAATTACAATAGACCATTTCTATTGGAAGGAGCGGGAGAATGAAAATGATGCTGGATGCAGGCCATGGGTATACAACTGCTGGGAAGCGGAGTCCAGATGGCATGCGGGAATATGAATTTAATCGGGGTGTTGCTAATTATGCAAAGGTTCTTCTTGAAAACTATCAGGATGTGACAGTATATTTTGCCCACTCAGACAAACAGGACATTCCGCTTAAAGTACGGACAGACCAGGCAAACCGACTAAAGGTTGATTGCTATGTATCTATTCATGCGAATGCCTTTGGCTCAAGCTGGAATGATGCAAATGGAATCGAAACCTATGTCCATCCAATTAGACCGAAGAAAACAACTGAGCTGGCACAAAAAATCCATAAAAATTTAGTCATTTCCACAGGGTTAAAGGATCGTGGTTTGAAGGAGGCTAATTTCCATGTCTTAAGAGAAACAACGATGTCCGCCGTTTTAGTCGAATGCGGTTTTATGACAAATCGTGAGGAAGTTAAGCACTTGCGTTCAGACACATTTCGAAAAACTTGCGCGGAAGCCATTGTCAAAGGGATTGTAGATCATTTCAGTTTGAAGACGAAGATAGACTTTGGGACAAGCCCCTCGAAACATCCATCTCCATGAAGAAAGGTCAATACAAGGTTCAAGTAGGAACATTCAATGATAAAAACATGCGGACAAGCTTGCGGATAAAGTGAAACTCAATCAGTGGGGGTTTTCCTTCATCCCCAAACTGATTGTTAGTTGAACCAATCGGGCATTTACGGGCTGTTAGATCCCCCACTTAGAATTTTTTTCCAGAAACTTCTTGAAGTGGAGGTCTTACAGCCCGTTAATCTGCGATAAATTGGTTAAACTTGGTTATCCCGCCTATGTACTATTCGAATAGAAGAAGCCAGCACGAATCATCGTGCTGGCTTTTTGTCGATTACTTAAATTGCTGATGACTATTCATTATTTATCCTTTGCCGGCTCAAAAACAACCTTTTGAATAATTATATTCGCAATTGCCATGATAACTGCTACAAGCAGTGCTGTGCCAAAGCTAGCAATTTCGAAGGAGCTGCCCATAATGTTATCCGTAATTTGCAATGTGATCGCATTAATGACAAATAGAAATAATCCAAGTGTCACTAAAGTGACTGGCAGCGTTAGGATAATTAATATCGGACGAACTAGAATATTTAATATGGAAAGAATAAAGCTTGCTCCAATTGCTGCTCCAAAGCTCGATACATAAAAGGATTCTTCTGAAAATCCGGCAATCGCCACAAATAGGATGGCATTAATTAAAATGCCGATCAACCATCTCATTTACTTTACACCTCTGTTCTGGCGGTGTGAATTAAGGAACCAGGACAAGTTGATTTCCTTTTTTCTAGGTATTAGTCTTCACCATTTCATTCGAAGTAATCATTTTAAAATACTTCTGATTTTACCTTTTTCACATGAATGGATCCTGTTTTTGTTTCTGCGATAATCCTTAGGGCATGATCAGGATTATTTAATGAGTTAAAGCGCATCACTTTTTGGATCACATCGCTTTTTTCCTCTACTACTTGAATTCCTTCAAGATTCACATTAAAACCGCCAAGATTCGTTTTCAGTTCTCCCTCTACCGCTGATGCTTGATGAGGAATTTGCAGCTCGATGCCGCCAGTAGCAGCTTTAGCATTTATAAATTCACAGACACCACCTGTGAATGCACAGAAGATATCTCCATTGAAAGATTGTAAATCCACTTTTCGATATTCACCATCAAGAGTGATCGCCCCATTTAGCGTCTCTGCTTCAAGTTCACCAACGATACTCCTTTGAACTAAAATTTGTCCATTCGAAGTCTCTGCTTCCGCATAGTTCCCCTTTATATCATTAAGTGTAATCTTCCCATTTGCCGTTTTGGCTTTATAGCTCGCAGCAGTTAAATGTTCGCTTTCAATCGATCCATTGAACATGCGAATTTTTATATTATCATACTCTGTTTGAGGGATGTAAATAACGGCATCAATCTTCATCCATTTTTGCTGGGTTGAAAACCGCAGCCTTTGACTGTCAATCATAAAGACGACTTCATTTAAGAATTTTCTTCTCGCCTCATCCTGTGTCTCCACCCGATAAATCTTTGCTTGACAATCGATGCGAACATTATTTTGTTCCCATGGAAGCACCTTTACCATCCCGTTGGCAAGATCAATATCTATTTCCTTCAAATCCACGTTTGCTTGCTCGAAGATATGTGAAATATCAATGGATTTGCCAAAATTAAAGTCAAGATCAAAATCCTTAATTTTTTTATAAGCTTGATCAACAAAGTCGATAATTTTATCTTTTGCTGACTGGAATTTGTAATTAAGCGGATCTTCCTTTTTTGCCTCTTCAAATTTAACTGTTGAAAGGTCTGGGAAAAGGTCATCCTGTTTCTCTTTAGCCACTTTATTGGATTGATCAAGACCTTCCAATAATAATAACGCTTCCTCTACAGTCAGCTTGCCATCTTCAATCATCTTTAATATTCTTAAACGTTCCTCTTGCATACCAATCTCCTCCAGCCGTTTTCTTTTATATACGAAAATTGTTAAGCAATGGTTTCAAATTTTTAGATAAATTTTATTCAAAAAAAGCAGTACATAGTACTGCTTCGTACATATCATACTGCTTCTTTAACATTACACATTTGTTACACTGGCTTCTTTTTCTTCTATTTCTGTTTTCATTCTTAAGCGGTCACGTTCTAAAATTGGTTTTAGATACTTTCCTGTATAGGACTCAGGTATTTCGGCTATTTTTTCTGGTGTGCCAGTTGCGACGATTGTACCACCTTTATTCCCGCCTTCTGGTCCAAGGTCAACAATAAAGTCTGCCGTTTTAATTACATCGAGGTTATGTTCAATCACAAGGACGGTGTCTCCGTTTTCTACTAGGCGCTGAAGAACGATAAGCAATCTGGAAATATCATCGACATGTAAGCCGGTTGTCGGCTCATCAAGAATATAAAATGATTTTCCGTTTGATCGTCGGTGCAGCTCAGAAGCAAGCTTTACACGCTGTGCTTCCCCTCCTGAAAGAGTTGTGGCAGGCTGTCCAAGCTTTATATACCCCAGCCCAACATCATAGATTGTCTGAAGTTTACGGCTAATCTTTGGAACGTTTTCGAAAAATTCAACTGCATCCTCAACAGTCATATCTAAAATCTCCGCAATGCTTTTTCCTTTGTACTTCACTTCAAGCGTTTCTCTGTTGTAGCGTTTTCCATGGCATACTTCACATGGCACATATACATCAGGCAAGAAATGCATTTCGATTTTGATAATTCCATCGCCGCGGCATGCTTCACAGCGTCCGCCTTTCACATTAAAGCTAAAACGGCCCTTTTTATATCCTCGAACCTTCGCTTCATTTGTCGTTGAAAAAAGATCACGAATATCATCAAATACACCTGTGTATGTGGCTGGATTCGAGCGCGGTGTTCTTCCAATCGGCGACTGGTCAATATCAATGACTTTTTCTAATTGCTCAATGCCTTTAATCTCTTTATGCTCACCAGGTTTACTTTTTGCTCTATTGAGCTTTTGTGCCAGTGACTTATGCAAAATTTCATTTATAAGCGTACTTTTCCCTGAGCCTGATACTCCAGTGACGGCAATAAATGTGCCTAATGGAAATTTTACGTTTACATTTTTAAGATTATTCTCTTTTGCACCTTTTATTTCTATAAATCGCCCATCATTTTTACGGCGTTCAATCGGAAGCGGGATATATTTCTTTCCGGCAAGGTATTGGCCTGTTAACGAATTTGGGTCTTCCATAACTTCATTTGGTGTTCCTGCTGAAATAATTTCTCCGCCATGAACGCCTGCCCCAGGGCCAATATCAATTAAATAGTCAGCAGCAAGCATCGTATCTTCATCATGCTCAACAACAATTAATGTATTTCCGATATCACGCATATTTTTAAGCGTTTCAATCAAACGGTCATTATCCCGCTGATGGAGGCCAATGGAGGGTTCATCAAGAATATAAAGGACGCCAGTCAGTCTTGAACCAATCTGGGTTGCCAACCGAATCCGCTGAGCTTCCCCGCCTGACAGAGTGCCTGCCGCACGGCTTAAAGTTAAATAATCTAGTCCGACATTTACTAAAAAGCCAAGACGCTCCTTAATTTCACGGAAAATGAGATTTGCTATTTTCATCTCTTTTTCCGTTAATGATAGACGATCGAAAAATTTATATGCTTCATTAATTGATAATTCCGTTATTTTCCCGATATGCTGACCTGAAATGAGTACGGCAAGCGTTTCCTTTTTCAGACGATAGCCCTTACATGTTGGGCAATCATGCTGAGCCATGTACTTCTCCATTTGCTCACGAATATAGTCAGAGCTCGTTTCTTTAAATCTTCGCTCTACATTTCGTATAACACCCTCAAATTCAATCGTCGTTTCTCTAACTTGACCAAAGTCATTTTCGTAATGAAAGAAGATTTTTTCTCCGTTTGAGCCATATAAAACCTTATCAAAGAGATGAGAAGGAATATCCTTAACAGGGATATCCATGTCGATTCCATAATGAGTGCAGACAGCTTCAAGCAGCTGTGGATAATATTGTGAGCTTGTTGGCTCCCATGGTGCAATGGCATGCTGTTTTAATGATAGATCTCGATTCGGAATGACGAGGTCTACATCCACTTCAAGCTTGGATCCAAGCCCGTCACATTCAGGACAAGCACCGAATGGACTATTAAAGGAAAACATTCGCGGCTCAAGCTCCCCAATAGAAAAATCGCAATGTGGGCAAGCATGATTTTCACTGAATAACAGCTCTTCCTCGCCAATTACATCGATTAGTACTTTTCCATCACCAAGCTTTAAAGCTGTTTCCATTGAGTCTGCAAGACGTGCGGCAATGCCGTCTTTGACTACAATTCGGTCGATAACTACTTCAATAGAATGCTTCTTATTTTTTTCAAGTTCAATCTCTTCTCCAAGATCATACATGTCACCATCAATACGCACACGGACAAATCCTTGCTTCTTGACATCCTCAAGAATTTTCACATGTGTTCCTTTTCGGCCAGAAACAAGTGGTGCAAGGATTTGCAGCTTCGTCCGTTCCGGATATTCAAGAATCCGGTCAACCATTTGCTCAACTGTTTGTGATGAGATTTCAATATCATGTACTGGACATGTTGGGCGGCCAACCCTTGCATACAAGAGCCGCAAATAATCATATATTTCTGTCACTGTTCCCACTGTAGAACGAGGGTTTCTGCTTGTTGTTTTCTGATCTATAGATATCGCCGGAGACAGCCCTTCAATTGCATCGACATCTGGCTTGTCCATTTGTCCAAGAAATTGACGAGCATAGGCGGATAAAGATTCCACATATCTGCGCTGCCCTTCCGCATAGATTGTATCGAAAGCAAGCGAGGACTTTCCAGAACCGGAAAGCCCCGTTAAAACAACAAGCTTATCTCTTGGAATGGTGACATCAATATTTTTTAAATTATGGGCTCTGGCGCCTTTTACTATTAATTTTTCCATCGCCATTTGTACGTCATCCTTCCGCTTTCAATTCTAATAATAAATCACGAAGCTCGGCAGCACGTTCGAAATTGAGTGCTTTCGCCGCTTCCTTCATTTCTTTTTCCATATTTACAATTAATTTTTCTCGTTCTTTCTTATTCAGCTTGCCGATTTGGGATGAAGCCTTATATTCTTCTTGTTCCTCAGCTGCATGAGTGGCACGTATAACTTCGCGAATATCTTTTTGAATCGTCTGCGGTGTGATTCCATGTTTCAGATTGTGTTCCTCCTGCATTGTGCGGCGCCGTTTCGTCTCACTAAGTGCTAATTCCATAGAATTAGTGATTTTATCCGCATACATGATGACATGCCCATTTGCATTTCGGGCTGCACGTCCAATCGTCTGAATAAGGGAACGCTCCGAACGAAGGAAGCCTTCCTTGTCAGCATCTAGAATCGCTACTAAAGAAACCTCCGGAATATCAAGACCTTCTCTTAAAAGATTGATTCCGACTAGAACATCGTACGTTCCAAGACGAAGCTCACGGATGATTTCAATCCGCTCTAATGTTTTTACCTCAGAATGCAAGTATTGAACTTTAATGCCGATTTCCTTTAAATAGTCGGTCAAGTCTTCAGACATTTTTTTCGTCAAAGTAGTAATCAGCACACGCTCATTGCGCTTAATTCGATCTTGGATTTCACCAATCAGGTCATCAATTTGTCCTTCTATCGGACGGACATCGATCGTTGGATCAAGCAGCCCCGTTGGACGGATAATTTGCTCAATCATTTCTGGAGTATGTTCAAGCTCGTATGGTCCAGGGGTTGCAGAAACATAAACAATTTGATCGATATGTTTCTCAAACTCAGGAAACATTAACGGACGGTTATCTAATGCTGATGGAAGACGGAAGCCATGTTCAACAAGGACAGATTTCCGTGCTTGGTCTCCATTGTACATTCCGCGTATTTGCGGAAGCGTCACATGGGACTCATCAATGACGATAAGCAAATCCTTTGGAAAATAGTCCAGCAGTGTATATGGAGTTGACCCTGGTGGCCTTAATGTTAAATGCCTGGAATAGTTCTCAATCCCTGAACAAAAGCCCATCTCTCTCATCATTTCGAGATCATAACGAGTTCTCTGTTCTAAACGCTGAGCTTCAAGCAGCCTGTTATTGTCACGCAAATCTGCTAACCGTTCTTCCAATTCCTTTTCGATATTTTGAATGGCTACGAGCATTTTTTCCTCACGGGTTACGAAGTGAGATGCAGGAAAAATAGCAACATGTTCTCTTTCGCCAATAATTTCTCCGGTCAGTGCATCGACTTCACGTATCCGTTCAATTTCATCCCCGAAAAATTCCACACGCAAACAGTGCTCGTCCTTCGAAGCAGGGAATATTTCCACCACATCGCCACGAACACGAAATGCTCCACGCTGAAAGTTAATGTCATTTCGTTCATATTGAATGTCCACTAGCTTCCGCAGCAATTGATTTCTTTCAATTTCCATCCCTGTGCGAAGAGATAGAACAAGCTCCCTATACTCTTCCGGTGATCCCAATCCATAAATACAGGAAACACTGGCTATAATAATGACATCTCGACGTTCAAATAAGGAGGATGTCGCAGAGTGGCGCAGTTTATCAATTTCATCGTTCACACTCGAGTCTTTTTCTATAAAAGTATCAGTGGATGGAACATACGCCTCCGGCTGAAAATAATCGTAATAACTGACAAAGTATTCTACCGCGTTATCAGGAAAAAACTCTTTAAATTCACTATAAAGCTGACCAGCCAATGTTTTATTGTGCGCAATAATCAAAGTTGGCCGATTGACTTCTTTAATCACATTTGAAATTGTGAATGTCTTTCCTGTTCCTGTCGCCCCTAAAAGCGTTTGATGGCGTTTTCCCGCTTGGATTCCTTCAACAATTTTTCTGATTGCCTCAGGCTGATCGCCTTGCGGAGAATACTTTGAGACTAGTTTAAATTGGTCCTTCACTAAAAAGCCTCCAGTTCATTTATACTTTTCTCTATTATCAATCAGCTTGAATGTGTAAGGGCTGGCTGTTGCTGATTTGTCATTTTTTAACTTTATTCTTATATACATTCTACCACAAAACTGTTCATACAAACCAGCAATATGCGAACGAATATTCGTTTTATTTTTCAGTTAGTTAAATATTCCAGAAGGGATTTTATCGAAAATAGGTTCATATTGCTGAAATGTAATGAATCAAACGTTTGATTAGTTCTCAATCATTCTTGTTTTACATAGAAAGAATGGATTTTTTCTCGACAATTTCCCAAGAAATATGAGCTTTAATTAAGCTAAATGACTACTATTTCGCACGAATCAAGAGGGATTTAGTCGAAGCAAAGTTAATCAAACGTTTGATTAACTTTTATGTTTCATTTATTCCAATTAAAAAACCTGTCGAAGAAGCGCCGACAGGTCTACCATATGTTTTATCTAGGATTTTCTCTGAAAATTCTTTTTCATCCGCTGTGAATACCAAAATCCAACCGTCAAAGAAAAGGCGTCAACGACAATAAGCCAAAATGAATCTGTGTAGCCTTTATAAACAGAAGCTGCAATTAATGCTACCGTCAGGACAAGGCCAATCACATGATTATATGCTACCCTTGTAAACAGCACTACTAGCAAACCTGGAATCAGCAGGGCCGATAAAAATTTTAATCCCAATCATTACACCTTCTTTTACTAATTTCACCTACCAATAGAATAGCTTATTTTGGTAACATACACCACCGATTTAACCGAATGATTCTATACCTTTCACCACATGATAATCATATAACATTTCAGGGAGGCATACTTACGATGGCTAGAAGAAAGCGGCGTCCGCTCGTTCCAGAATCACGGGGAGCGTTGGATCAGTTAAAAAATCAAGTAATGAAAAACAAAGGATACCCTATTGACCAAGATAATCCCGATCATGTGAAATATGGGGTAGCAAATGAAGTTGGTGTTCCGCTTCAAAAGGGGTATAACGGCAGTCTAACTTCAAAAGAAGCAGGAAAAGTCGGCGGCGAAATTGGCGGAAACATGGTAAAAGAGCTTGTACGCATGGCACAAGAGCAGATGCGAAAATAACTTGTTATGGTAAAAATGTAGTAGTGTATTTTTTGTGCATCGTTTTAGTGTAGTGGTTACTTAAATGGAACTGTTTTTCTATGTACTGAAGAAGGGTGTCCTGAATTTACTATCGGGACACCCTCTGTTTCTTTGGATTTTCTGTTTGGGTTTAAATCAGAGTTGATCTTATAGAATCCTTCTATGAGACGATTTCTTTCGCTTTTTGGGGGATTCTGTCCAATCGAAAGATCCTTTTTTCTTGAAAAATCAGGATGCATGCTTCTTATGTGACTTCTTTTTCCTCTTTTTTAAAAAATCGGGCTCCATACTCTTTATACGTGGCCTCTTTTTCTCTTCAATACCATGAGACAGCTCCTATCGATTTTATCTCTTAGACCTCTCTAATGAGCTTGTTCTCAAAATACCCCTATTTGTCCTCAGCAGCTTTTCTTTCATTAAATTCGTCTTTGATCGCTGTTAATAATTCAGAGTTGATTATTAATTCCAGTCCAGTTAAAGCAAGTGCCTTCGCTCCAGTAATTAATGCTTCATCTCCCTTTTTAGAAGCAGCTGCCTCTCTAAACGGAACTGTATGACCAACGAGATCATCTGCACCAATTTTAATATACGGGTGGATTGTCGGTACTACTTGACTGATGTTTCCAGCATCTGTTGAACCAATGCCATCCTTATCATCTAAAATAACTGTTTCCCCTAATTCCTCGATGATGCGATGAAATACTTCATCAAACTTCCTATTTAATAGAAGATTATCAACTTCATTTTGGAAAGCGATGATATTAAGCGTAGCACCCGTCGCTAGTGCTGCACCTTCAGCAATAGCCTTTACCTTCTTTGTTACTTCATTTAAATGTGCTCTTGTTGCTGCACGGATAAAGAATCTTGCTTTCGCATATTCAGGAATAATATTCGGCGCGTCTCCGCCGTCTGTAATAATCCCATGAATGCGGACATCATCCTTTAACTGTTGACGTAACGCATTGACTCCATTGAATAGCTGGATAACCGCATCAAGTGCATTAATGCCTTCGTGTGGAGCAGCTGCTGCATGTGCTGGCTTGCCAATAAACTCAAAGTCAAGCGGATCGACAGCTAGTGATGTGCTCGTCAGCCTTGTTTGATTAGATGGATGGATCATTAATGCGGCATCAATCCCTTCTAATAGCCCATGCTTTACAAAGCTTCCTTTTGCACTTCCATTTGGACCACCTTCTTCGGCAGGAGTCCCTAATACAACAACCTCTCCTCCAGTTTCATCTAATGCCTTGCTTAATGCGATCGCAGCTCCAACACTCGTTGTTCCAATGATGTTATGGCCACATGCATGACCAAGACCAGGTAGCGCATCATACTCAGCTAGAAATGCGATAGCCGGTCCTTCTAAGAAGGATTTTTTACGAGCAAGGAAAGAAGTATGGTGTCCAGCTACTGCCTTTTCCACCTCAAATCCTTCTTTCTCAAGAATGTCAATCAGCAGTCCTGAAGCAAAATACTCTTCATTTCCGATTTCAGGCTTTGCATGAATTTGATGACTAGCTGAAATATAAAGCTCCTTATTGCTTTCCACATTCTCGTTAATTGCTATTTTTAACTCATCGATTGTTTTTAATGGTGTTGACATGATTATTTCCTCCCTAATGTTTTTTATTTAAATCCATTACCAGCCAATATCGCTTAACGGAATAAATGTTGGAATGGAATTTCCTTTGTATTCTTTTTCGATAAATTCAGCTACATCATCCTCTTGATAAAGCTCAGCCAATCTCTTTAGATGTTTCTTGTCCTTGTCTTCTGCTCGTGTGGCAATGATATTGACATATGGAGTAGCGGTAGCACTCTCATGGTAAATGGAGTCCTTCGTTGGATTGAATCCTGCGTCAACTGCAATTCCGTTATTAATGACGGAAGCTGCTACATCTGGGAGAACACGCGGTGTTTGTGCTGCAACCATTTCGACAATTTCAAGATTTTTAGGATTTTCAACGATTTTATCTAATGATCCGTTGCCATCGTAATCGTCTGTCAGCTTAATCAGGCCAGCTTCTTGAAGAAGAAGCAGCGCTCTTCCCATATTGGATACATCATTTGGTACCGCTATTTTTCCTCCCTCAGGAATTTCATCAATAGACTTATATTTTTCAGAATAAATTCCCATTGGTGCAAGAACTGTCGTGGCAATTGGCACTAAATCTAAATTATGTTCCTTTATAAAAGAGTCAAAGTACGCAACGGTTTGGAATGCATTGGCATCAAGCTCGCCTTCAGCTAGGGCAATGTTCGGCTGTACATAGTCAGAGAAACTGATTATTTCTACTTCAATGCCTTCCTTTGCTGCCTTTTCTGCTACGAAGTCCCAAATGCGGTTATCTGATCCGCTTACACCAATCTTCACTTTTACGGTTTTTTCTTTTCCGCTTGTTTCGCTTGAGCACGCTGTACTAAAAACGGCCAGTGTTAAAATAATGAATGCTAAAAATAACTTTTTCATTGTTGTCATCCTCCTGATTATCGTCTGCGAATTCTTTTTGATAATATATTGCCAAAGGTTTGCAGCCCTTGAACCATTACGACTAAAATACCTACTGTGATCAGCATAACCATTGTGTCGAACCGCTGATAGCCATATGTAATAGCTAAATCACCAAGTCCTCCCCCGCCAACAGCTCCAGCCATTGCAGAAGCTCCTACTAAACCAATTGTTGCAATCGTAAAGGCTAATACTAAAGAGCTAAGCGCCTCTGGGATGAGAAATTTGAAAATGATTTGCGCCGGTGTTGCTCCCATCGCCTGAGCTGCTTCAAGGACACCTGGGTCTACTTCAAGCAAGGAATTTTCTATTAATCTGGCAATATATGGACCAGCGTAAAATACGAGTGGAACGACTGCTGCCGCTGTTCCAATCGATGTGCCTACAATCAATCTTGTTACCGGAATGATTGCCACCATTAGAATAATGAATGGCACTGAGCGGAAAATATTAATAATTCCGTTGATTACATTGAAAACTGGCAGATTTTCCAGCAGATGCCCCTTTCTTGTTACGACAAGAAGAATCCCTAGCGGCAGACCGAGAACAGCTGAGAATAATAGAGAAAATGCCACCATCTGAATTGTTTCAATAAGCGCTTCAATAATTTGGTCTGAATTAACTAGCATGTGCTTTCACTTCCTTTACTGTTACTTTCTCTTGGCTGATAAACATTAATGCCCGGTTGATTTCACTCTCTGCCCCTTGAAATTCAACGATCAAATTCCCGAAAGGCGTGCCTTGCAGCTCGGTAATATTTCCAAAAAGAACATTGATGTGAATGTCAAACTTCTTCGCCAGCTGTGAGAGCAGCGGCTGGCCTGCTGAATTGCCGATAAAATTGATTCGGAAAATCTTTTGAAGTCCTTCATTTTTCTCAACAATCTCTTTAATGGAATCAGGAATTTGGTCATTCATGACAGAGCTGACAAAGTTTCTTGCCGTCTCTGTTTTCGGTGACGAAAAGACATTGAAAACAGTCCCTTCCTCAATGATCTTCCCCGCTTCAATAACTGCAACCCGATCACAAATTTCTCGGATGACTGCCATCTCATGGGTGATAATGAGAATCGTAATGTTATATTCTCGATTTATTTTTTTCAACAGCTCCAGGATCGAGCTTGTTGTTTGCGGATCAAGTGCAGAAGTTGCCTCATCACATAAGAGAATCGAAGGCTTTGTAGCGAGTGCCCTTGCAATACCGATCCGCTGCTTCTGCCCGCCTGATAGCTGATCTGGATAATTATTCGCTTTGTCTGACAAACCTACAAACTCTAATAGCTCATTCACTCTTTTCTTCATTTCCTCTTTTGGCACCTTTGCTAGAATTAATGGCATGGCCACATTCGCAAACACCGTTTTTGAGTTTAGGAGATTGAAATGCTGAAAGACCATCCCGATATTTCTTTTTACCTCACGGATTTCCTTTGCTGATAAAGCTGTCAGATCATATCCATCCACAATCACACGGCCAGATGTAGGCTGCTCGAGCCAATTGACACAGCGGATAAGCGAGCTTTTTCCCGCTCCGCTAAACCCGATTACACCGAAAATCTCCCCTTTATTGATTGTTAAATCAATTCCATTCAGTGCCGCAACCTGCTGTCCGCCGCTGGTATACACCTTTTTCAAATTTTGAAATTCAATCATTTTGTTCTCTCCTTCCGGTGACTGACACCTTTATACTTGGAATTGCCTGTGGGTGTGCAGGCAAACTTTTGATCCTTTTTAATTGCGTGCCCCAGTCCTTTATGAAAAAAAGGAAATAAAAATCCCTCTTCCTGAAAACAAGAAGAGGGCATTCCTTTATTCACAAATAAAGGGCAGGGGGTCTCTTCTTATCTCTCAAGCTTTTCGCTTGCTGGATTTGGCATAGATTCCAAAATGGAATCCGCTGCCGAGGCTTCATCGGGCCAGTCCCTCTGCCTCTCTCGATAAGAATGTATATTTTATTTTTATTATTCCAATGCGAAAACTATGATTATTACACAAAAAAACTCGAATTCCTCCTTTGTTGTTTACAACAAAAAACCTCTTCTTAAAAAGAAGAGGACAGAATTCAACGTTTGCGCCTCTTCTTATCTATCAAGACATGCTTGCTGGAATTGGCACGGTACAATAAGTCCGTTGCCGAGGTGTCGTAGGGCCAGTCCCTCAACCTCTCTTGATAAGAAGTACTTCACATATTCGATTTGGTTAACTTGAAATATACTTTACATTCAATAAAATAAAAAGTCAACTACTTTTTCGAAATTTATGAATGCAATGATCAATGATACGTTTTTGAATGTTGAGAGGATTGATCCATTTCCTTTGTTTCTGTTCCTCTTGTTCCAAGATATATTGCTCCTAACACACACATGATTCCAATCAGTTGATTCAGACCAAAAGGTTCTTTTAATAAACCAATGCCTACCAATGTTGCCGTTATTGGAATAAACCCTGTAAAGATTCCCGCTATATTAGCGCTTACCTTTGCAACTCCTTTATACCAAAGAACGAATGAAAGCACACTGGCAGTGATTGCATAATAAACGATAAGCAAGTATACAGTCGGTTCTAAATCTATGAAATTGAAAGTGATCGCTTCCTTTATCGAAAAAGGAAGAAAGAAAATAAAGCCTATGATGTTCACTCCTGTAGCCATTTGAATCGGCGTCAACACAGCTGATAGCTTTTTGGCAAATATGGTAAACAAGGCTTCTGAAATAACGGCACCAAAGACAAGTACATTTCCAAGTAAAAATAAGGGGCTTTCTAAAGTTGATGAGTTCGTCTGAAAGGTAATAATTGATATCCCTAAGACTGCAAGACAAATAGAAATAGCCTGTGGAGCAGACATTCTTTCTCTTAAAAAGAAAAATGACAGAAGAGCGATTATCGCCGGAACGGTACTCGTAATAATTCCTGCAGCTGTAGCAGATGTAAAACGTACCCCATAAAGCATGAGAACACTAAACAAGAAAACACCAAAAAATGACTGCAAAATTAAATAGCCCCAGTGACTTTTCTGCAACTTCACCGCTTGCGGCCGGCTGATCAACATCATTGGAACTAAAAAAAGTAAAGCAATCAGGAATCTTGTTTCGGAAAAAAGAAAGATCGGGACATCCTCAACAATTATTTTGCCAACCGCAACATTTGCGCCTACAAAAGCCATTGATAATGCCAGCTGGAAATAGGCTATTTTCACTGCTCTCTCACCCCTGCTTCTTTTATCATAGAGCCAATGCTGTAGAAGTCTTAGAACAACATATACTTTCCTTCATTACCCCTCACTTTCTTTATTTGTTAAACGCCATTCCTTTGATTATAGAGTGTTCTATCTGTCGTGTAAATCATTAAAAACTTAATTATTTTTATTTTCAGACTTAGGATAAAACCTAATTAAAAAAGATCCCCACAGCTGTTTAGAGCAGCCGTGGGGATCTTTTTAAACCATCTATTCCTTATCTCCAAATGAAAACCCTATTTCATCTTATTTTTCATGCTGCTCCGTATCAGAATGACCTGGATCATCAGCTGGTGATCCAGCAATCGCCGTATAGGAGTAGTATCCGCCTACGACAATTAACAGATAAACGATTGCTGAAAGCGCCCATTTTTTCATATGAATCTCTCCCTTATAATTTTACTCGTTGTAGACGAAGGGCATTGAGGACAACAGAAACTGAACTGAAGGCCATTGCTGCTCCCGCAAGCCATGGTGCCAGAAATCCTAGAGCTGCAATCGGAATGCCAAGCGTGTTGTAGCCAAAGGCCCAGAATAGATTCTGCTTAATATTGCGGATCGTTTTCTTACTCATAAAGATGGCATCGGCAATGCTGTTTAAATCGCCTCTAATTAAGGTGATATCAGCTGCTTCCATCGCAACGTCCGTTCCTGTTCCGATTGCCATTCCAATATCAGCCACTGCTAACGCTGGTGCATCGTTAATTCCGTCTCCTACCATTGCGACTTTCTTCCCTTGCTGCTGAAGCTTCTTCACTTCTTCTGCTTTTCCTTCAGGGAGAACCTCTGCGATTACACGGTCGACCCCAGCAAGCTTCGCAATCGCTTGTGCCGTTTGCTCGTTGTCGCCTGTAATCATAATTACTTCAAGTCCCAAATCCTTTAAACGGCTAATGGCTTCGGTTGATGTTTCTTTTATTGTATCGGCAACAGCAACAATTCCTGCGAATGCACCATCGATTGCTACTAACATCGCTGTTTTTCCTTGCTTTTCAATAGTAAGCATATCGTCTGACACATGTTCTATTTCAATATTGAATTTTTTCATTAAACGTCGTGTGCCGGCTAGCACTTCTTTCCCATCAACGAGGGCTTTAATTCCGTAGCCTGGGATTGCCTCAAACGCACTAGGGTGGGTAAGAGTGATGTTTTTCTCCTGAATTCCTTCAACGATTGCCTGTGCAAGCGGGTGTTCAGATTGCTTTTCTGCTGAACCGACTAATGTTAAAAATTCCGCTTCTTCTAGTTTTGTGATGACATCCGTTAATACTGGTGCTCCATTTGTGATTGTACCTGTTTTGTCTAAAATCACTGTATTAATTCGATGCGTCATTTCAAGATGCTCTCCACCTTTAAAAAGAACACCATATTCTGCAGCCCGGCCAGATCCTGCCATAATAGATGTTGGTGTAGCAAGACCGAGTGCACATGGACATGCAATAACAAGGACGGCAATTAATTTCTCGAGTGCTTCTGCAAAGTCATCTGGTGCAACAAACAAGTACCACACGAAAAATGTGATGACAGCAATTCCTACAACAATTGGTACAAAGACACCGGAAATAGAATCCGCTAGACGCTGGATCGGCGCTTTTGAACCTTGTGCTTCTTCTACCACTTTAATAATTTGGGCAAGAGCTGTCTCTTTCCCTACCTTTGTTGCTTTTATTTTAATAAATCCATTTTTGTTTAATGTTGCGCCAATAACTCTATCCCCAACCGTTTTATCAACTGGAACACTTTCTCCTGTTATCATTGACTCATCAAGGGCAGACTGGCCTTCAAGAATTTCGCCATCGACTGGAATTTTCTCTCCTGGCTTTACTAGAATAATGTCTCCAGCAACTACTTCCTCTAGCGGGATTTCCATTTCTTTTTCTTCTCGAATGACAGTTGCTGTTTTTGCCTGCAGACCCATAAGTTTCTTGATTGCTTCTGAAGAACGGCCTTTCGCTTTTGCCTCAAAAACTTTACCAAGAATAATTAATGTAATAAGCACTGCACTTGTTTCAAAATAAAGTCCTTCCGGATGCGCACCGCTGCCAATTGTTTTTAAAGATAAATATAAGCTGTAAAAATAAGCAGCTGATGTCCCTAATGCAACAAGCACATCCATATTTGCACTCTTATTTCTTAACGCCTTATATGCGCCTACATAAAACTGCTTACCAATATAAAATTGTACAGGTGTGGCAAGTGCCATTTGCACCCACGGATTCATAAATGCTTCAGGTACGTATATGAAAGAGGTAAAGCTAAAGTGACCAGCCATTGCCCATAAAAGCGGCAAGGATAGGATCAGGGAAAAAATAAATTTCCCTTGCTGCTTTTCGATTTCTTTTAATCGATGGTCGACCGTTCCTTTCTCATTATCCTCACTTTTCACACTTGCTCCATAGCCAAGTTTTTCTACCTTTTGTGTCATCTCAGCTGGTGATACGATGGACGGATTAAACTCAACCGCTGCCTTTTCTAAGGCAAGGTTCACGTTCGCGCTTATAATCCCATCCATTTTATTTAGACCTTTCTCGATGCGAGTCGCACATGCTGCACAAGTCATTCCAGTTAGAACGAGTTCAACCTTTTCCGTGATCACATCATAGCCAAGCGCTCTGATTTTTTCCTGAATATCAGCTGGCCCCATCTTTGCAGCATCAAATTTTACTGATGCCTTTTCGAGTGCCAGGTTCACATTCGCATCTGACACACCTTCCATTTTATTTAGACTCTTTTCAATTCGTGTTGCACATGCTGCACAGGTCATTCCGGTAATTTGAAACTGACTTTCAACCACTTTTTCACTCATTTCTTTAAGCCTCCTATACCTATATAGGGTATATTTTTTTGAAAAAGAGAGCGTGCTAAACTTTAGCACGGCTAGAACGCAAAATATTAGTTTACATCATATCCTTGATCATCAATCGTTTCTTTAATTTTATCTAATGATACTTCTGTTGAAGAATACTCAACATCTACTGTTCCATTTTCAAGTTGAACGTTAACCTTAGAAACACCTGCTAATTCGCCTACGCTTCCTTCGATTGCTTTCACACAATGTCCACATGACATGCCTGCTACATTTAGAGTTACTTTTTCCATCTTTAACACTCCTTATTTTTTCATCAATTTATGAATGGTTACAAGAACTTCATCTAATACTTCCGTATCTCCCTCTTGAAGGCGATCAACCACACAGCCCTTTAAATGCCCTTCAAGAAGAATTTTTGCAACACTATTCAACGCTGATTGCGTCGCAGAAATTTGCGTGATCACATCATCACAATAAGTGTCTCTTTCGATTAAGCCTTTTATTCCGCGGATTTGTCCTTCTATACGGTTTAATCGTGTGACAAGATTACTTTTCACCTTATCAGAATGATGGCTCTTTCTTTCACTCCCGCTTGAACAGCAGTTTTCTTCTTCTGACAGCATTGCATCTTTTTCTAGATCGAAACCCATATGGTTTTCCCCCTTGCGCTTATTATATTATACCCCCGTATAGTATGTAAAGAGGTATTTCATTAAAAAATGTGAATTTTTTTTGACTGTTAATTACTATTATAATACATTCCCTTTATGTAACAAAACCGCTGCCTTTATTAGGCAGCGGCTATTATCTGTATTCATCAAGTGCTAACCTTCAGGTGGCAGCTCTCATTTAAAAAATGTTCTATTGAAGTTTTTCAATCTTTAATCCTTTATTTTCAAGTAGCTTGATGATACTCATATCACCAAAGTAATGTCCAGCACCCACGACGACAAAATATGTTCCTTTTGAAGTACCTGTTAGATACTTTTCAATTTTATTCGCCATCCCCACATTTCTGTTATCAAACATTTCAGTCATATAGGCTTTGTATTCTGGGCTATTATCAGGAACGCTAAATAGTAATTTTTCAATGGCAGCATCATCGCTCGTTTGCCATGCCTTTATAAGCGGTGCTAGTCCATCATTAGCATTATCAGTTTTTAAAGAGTCTTCAAGTAACTTGATTTGTACATCTTCTGAGAATCCAGACAGCATGTTGATTTGGAATTCTGCTCCCTCTAACTCAATGACCTTTTTATTACCTGCATTAGACAAGAAATAATGATCAATTCCTAATTCAGCTTTATATTTAGGATCCATTGTTTTTAAACTATCTAAACTCATGCTTAAATACCAAGGTTTTAAATGCTTGATCTCGTTCATATCTCCACCATAGCTAACAAAGGTATCTGTTAGTTTCTTGTAAAGTTCCTTTGAGATATGATCCTCAATCGTTGAACCGTCTTCATAGACTGCCTTTTCAAGGATGGTCTGTTGGAATTCAAGAGGATTTAAGTTAAGGATATCTGCTTCTACAGCTAAATATTTGGATTCATTGAATGCTTTCATTATTTTTGAATTTAACGGATAAAATTCTTCGATTCCCAAATGTATGGAACCTAGCATATAAACCGTATTGCCATTCTTCTCTGCCTTCCAGAAGAATCCGCCCTCATTTTCAGCAACCTGTTCCGTCTTACAGCTAGCCGCTTTGAGCTCTGCTAGCTTTCGCTTGGAAGGAGTTTCGTATTTAATAGAGCTATCTTTTTTGATATACTTGCCGCCGCCAACGCCATAAATATCACTGGTAGAAACATTTTTAAAAGAATAAACTCTATACTCACCTTTAACAGGGAGTGCTTTATCAGCTACTAGCTTATTGTCTTTTAAAGAGTATAACTTTGTTTCTTTTAAGATAGTAACCTTTCCTAATTGGCCACTCTTAAGTTCCGTTTTCCCCCACATAACCTTTTTAGGAACACAGTTCTTTGCACTGTCCGATGCAGCAAATGCTGAACTGACTGAAAATGATGAAACGAGGAATACAGCCATGACAAGCATAGCAACACTCTTAAATATTTTTTTCATTATCATTCTCTCCTCTCTAGTAAAAAATATACATTAATAGGAATCTATTAACAAATATACATGTTACCTTAATCTGACAGGAGTCTCAATACTATTAGTCTTTTTTTTTAAAAAAAGGTCTTACCTTAGATTTTCAAACAAGGTATATAATATTAACTTTGTTCCAACGTCCATTTCCCTTTATTGACCTGCATAAACAAAGCCCATGATTTTTCATGGGCTGACTAGGTACTTAACTACGATTCATTAATGAATCACGTCTTTATTTTCTATATTACGTATGGCTAAATAAGCAGTAATGGCTCCAATTACAGCGAGTGAAATCGGTATAAGGACAATGGAGTTTAAGGTAAAACCATTCATATTCTGACAGACAATTAATACTATAAAAATGGAAGATATGATCGTAGTAGATCCGGAGAACTTTCTCATCCCAAAGTAGAGAGGAATAAGACTCATACAGCTTGCTGCTAAAGCATTCATTACAACACTTGCCGAATGTTTTCCTAAGCCTGATAATGTAAGCTGATCAGGGACCATTTGAGCAAATTGGTCTACCAAATAAAACCCGCCACCTACAAAAATGTTAGCTGCTACTATATTTACGAACGTAAAAATAACAACAATTAGCAGTTTCGCTATTATAAGAGATTTGCGGTTAATTGGATACATAAAAAGGACTGTTATCGATTTGTTTTTATATTCATTAATGACTAATCTTGAAATAAGTACCGCTGCAAATATAATAAATGTTGCTCTGATGAGTGTTTCGATCAGTTGCAATGCCATAGCATAATCTTCGAAAACTCTTGTGCCCTCCAACTTTTCCACATAGCTAATAAGGCAAATGACTCCTAGTATAATAACATTTGTAATGAGTGAGCTTCGTACATATCCTCCCATTTTATACTTTTTCATTTCCAATTTAATTAATTTAAGCACTGATTCCACCTCCGTTCAACAGCGTTAAGAAATGGTCTTCTAACGAACTATTCTTCTTATGGATAGATTCAATGACAATATCATTCAAAACGAATGTTTTTGTTATTTCACTTTGTGGTACGGAGGAATCATACACTCTAATTAAACGATTATCAATGACTCTAAAATTAGTAATCTTTAATATATGCTCTAATACAAATACGGATTTTCTGCAATCATTCGTTACAAACTCAATAAATTCGGTATTCTTTTCACGAATCTGTTCCATCGCTACTTCCTCTATTAACTTCCCTTGGTTAATTACTCCAATTGTATCTGCTATTTGTTCAATCTCCCCTAAAATATGACTAGAAACTAAGATAGTTACCCCATATTCCGCACTTAATAATTTGAACAGGTCTCGAATTTCCTTTATTCCAACAGGATCCAGCCCATTAATCGGTTCATCCAAGATAAGCAATTCCGGTTTCGTAACAATAGCTCTAGCAATGCCAAGTCTTTGTTTCATACCAAGAGAGAAGTCCTTCACTAACTTATCATCAACATTTTTTAAATGTACAAGATCCAGTGCTTCATCAATGGCCTTGCTTTCATGAAACCCCATATACTCACAATGAAGCTCCAAGTTTTTCTTTGCTGTAAGCTTTTCATAAAAGATTGGGTACTCAATAATCGTTCCCATCCTTCCTAAAAGATGATAGGAGTGATTCGTTAGTTTTTCACCAAATAGCTCAATTTCTCCACCCGTCGGTTTTACCAGATTTGTAATCATCCTCATGATCGTTGTTTTCCCCGCTCCATTCGGTCCAAGAAAACCATAGATTTCTCCTTTTTTAATATTCATATTGACATTCGATACAACTTCTTTACCCATATACGTCTTTGTTAATTGTGTAGTTCTTACAATGTAGGTCATTTTTGAATCTCCTTTCATTTTTTCAGTGTCCTATCTATTGCCATAAGCTGTAGTGAAGATGGGGAGCATTATTCATGCATGGCTACAAATTCATTTCTTACTTTTAGATTAAGGAACAGAATTCACTTTTTCCTTACGCAATTCTTACAATTTTCTTAAGTTCAAATAAAGAGAACTCGTCGTTAACTTCCGAAACGAGTTCTCCTTAATATGTCATTCGTTTTAATGTAAAAGAAAAAACTGTTTTCTCATAAGGTATACTGCTCAGCTGAATGGATCCACCCAATTTCTCAACTAACCTCTTAGTAATGGTAAGACCTAATCCACTTCCTTGATAAAATTTATTCCTCGAATCCTCAAGAGTGTACATTCTTTCAAACACTCGATCTTTATACAGCTCATTTATACCTTTTCCTCTGTCCCAAATATCTACATAAACAAGCTCCTCTTCATTTCGTAACGATAAACCAATCGTCCTTCCATCTTTCCCATGCTGAATAGCATTCGAAATGAGGTTATTTAAAATTCGATCAAGAACTTCCAAATTACCCAATGCATAGATCGGAGAATCAGGAATTTCAATATGGACAGTAAACCCTTTAGCTGTTAAAACATCATAATAATCTAATATGTTTTTTCTGCAAATCTCATTCATATGTACTCTTGTCATCGAAATATGTTTATCTTCAGCTTCCAATTTGGCCAAATCGAAAAACTTATGGATCAGATCAATTACTTCAATTGTTTTTTTATGAACCTTAGATAATATAAGGCTCCTCTCCTCCTCGTTCATTTCACTATCTAGTTGGATCATTTCGATGTAGCCTAATACAACCGTCAATGGCGTCTTTAAATCATGAGAAATATTAGAAATCATCTTTTTTATCGATTGCTCAGATTTTTTATAATTGGCTAATGCGTTTAGATTAACGTCTAACAGCTGATTTAATTCATTTACAAGGGCAATAAGTTCTTTATCGTCCGTGAAAAGCAGTACTTTTTCATTAGTAGAATTGGATGTAATGTCATGTAATTTTCTTTGGATTTGCTTTAAATTCTTACTCCTCATTTTATTCGTATTATATTGAACAAAGGTGATTAAACATAAAATTAGGATGATAATAAGTAAAAAGATTGCCATATTATCGGCCATCCCACTTGTAGCCAATACCCCAAAGCGTTTTGATATACTTTGATTCGGATGGATCATCTTCTATTTTTTCCCTTAGCCTTCGGATATGGACATTAATCACGTTTTCATCACCGAAATAGTCATCATTCCAAACGAGGTTGTAAAGTTGTTCTTTTGTAAATACACGCTTTTGATTTGTAATAAATAGTTTTAACAGCTCAAATTCCTTTGCTGTAAGCTTAAGCTCTTGTTTCCCTTTAAAAACAGAGTAATTGTTTATGTCTACTCTCAATTCACCAAATGTAATTTCATTCTTACTTTCTCCACAATCTTCATAATTAGAATACTTTGTTGCCCGCCGGATGGCTGCTTTTATTCTTGCTGACAGCTCTAGCAAAGAAAACGGTTTGGCTATATAATCATCTGCACCGAAGCCCAGCCCTAACGCTTTATCAATATCACTGTCTTTCGCAGACATTATTAATATTGGAATCGAGCTTTTTTCTCGAATGATCTTGATTGCTTCAATTCCATCTAACTTCGGCATCATGATGTCAATTAAGATAAGATCAAATGCTTCTTTCATAAACATTGATACTCCATCTTCCCCATTACATGCGATTGACACATCAAAGCCTTCCTTGGTTAAATAGCTTTTTACCATTTCACTAATCGAAAGATCATCATCAACAAGTAATAGCCGATGCTTCATAGTCTCTTCTCCCTGCTCTTTAAGTTTTCTATTCACCTGTTCTCCTATTTACTAATTTCTTATTTTAATAGTACAGATATTTAACATTTTTTGTCGATTGTTTTTTTACGGTTTTTTTCTCTACTGGAAATTTTTAGAGGTAAATTCGATGCACACTTCGGTAAAACTAACTGATAAGCCAAATAGGCAGTTGTTATAAAAAAAACAGATGCTGGCTCGCATCTGTTTTATTCCCATTGATAAATTATGTTCTTGTCTCTATGGTTTCCATCTTCCAATTTACTTGACTGAATAAATCTCTTGCGTTAATGTAATTTTTCATTAACCTCCGGAATCTAGTGTTGAGACTGTCACCATTTAATTTTGATTTTTTTCATTTACTTCCGGAATAAGGTTTTTCTTTCCCTTGTAGTTTGTATTTCTATTCATAATCGAGCGGAAAAAATTAGTGCGTTCTGTCATACTTAACTGAAAAAAACATCCATTCAAATTTTAGGAATGAAAGGTTTCTGACATAGAAGGAGTATGATTAAAATGTAAATTCTTAAGATTATTCATAAAAATGCTCCCTTCCCTCTAAAACTCTATCTCTTTTCAATAAGATAATATTTTTCAAGTGTCTTTATAAAACCAGTTGTCTCTCTAATATCAGCTAGACCATCATGTTTTTTCAGAAGTTTAAGCAGTTTCTTACGATCATAAAAGCAATCAAAGTTAGTGGGTTTCACCCTTGTATTATTAAACTCTTCTAGTTTTTCTTTTGCTTCATCAGAAAAATTCGCACTAGTAATGTAACAGGCTTTTATTTGGTGTTTTTCCAATCCACTGCTTTTTAAGAAATGTTTTTTAGCAATTGGATAGGTTTTTCCGAAGAACCACTGTATAGTATTCTTTTCATCCTTCGATCCCAGATTAATAATAGTTGAAATCTTGAAGCCCTTTAGTTCTACTATTATTATTTCGTTCCTGGTTTTAATTACAAGATCGTATTCATACGGTTGCTTAGTGGGTTCATCAGGATTTTTTATATATACAGAATGCTCGACATAATCCTTTGGGAATAGGTTTGTAAAGATAGTAAACATTAGTGTTTCAAATAGATCGCCTTTAATATTTTGCAAGTTCTCATTTTGACCACTTTCTTCAATTGTATCAAGTGACTCTTGTACCGTCTGAATAATTTTCACACTATCGATTTCCGACAAGTGAAAGTTGTCCTGTATTAATCTTCTTAAAGATTGAATGTTATTGAGAATGCTTCGCACCTTAAATCCTAGTAAAGATTCCAACGAAAAATTAAGAATATGCAGCTTTTTTAATTGTTTTTTTGTCTCATCTTCAATATCCATGTAAACAATTATTGGCACTACTTTTCTCGGACCATTTTCTGGCTTAGTACTGTTCCTAATTAATTGAATACGTTCATAAAACGATTGTAAATCAATGTCTGAATAGGTTCTATAAAGTAAAATATCGGCGACAACGATAGAACTTGAATCTTCTTTATTTAAATCGCCAAAATGGAATCCAGTTGTTTTTGTAAAAGAATGAAAATCAAAAAGGAAATCATTAAATACAGCGCCCTGACTAGGGTTATCTTTACTTCTGTAAATTGGGCGTTCCGAAATAAAACCATGGTCCGAGAACCAACGTAATATATCTACAATTAAAATTGTATCTTCTCTCATCTTTTCTTGATGCTTAGAAATCAGCTCATCACAAACCGCAACTTCAGAACTTTTAATAATAAACCGTTCACCAGTAGCTAAAGTCTTTATTGTAATAAAGTCATAGCTGACTAACCTTTTTAAATCTTCCTTTAACGAAACCGTTTTGTATTTCTCAAAGTTGCTAATAGGAGTAGATGTTATTTTGATAGCTTCGTACATAGAGACAATTCCTTCGTTGATTTCCAATAGTGAAAGTAGCCTGAATAACGGCTTTCTATATTGTTTAGAAATCTCTTTAATTGTTGCTAAGTTTAAGGAACTAGATGGATGCATATAGAAATATTGTCCTTTACTGAAGCTAAAAGGCATACTTGATTTAATAATATTATTTTGGGTTGCTCTTCGTACTAACTGTCTTGAATAGTTATTGCTTATGTTGAATTTATTACAAAGTTCTTCGTTCAAATCTGTTGCAGAATAGAACGAACTTGGGTCTTCAAACAAAGATCTTATGAAATCATTATATTTATTAGTTTTCATTTTGTAACGCTGCCCTTATAAAAATATTATTCTTTCTATTAATACTGGTATCGTACTTTCTACAAAAAACCCTATTATATAAATGATTGAATTTATATTATCTGTAACGTTTATTTTTTCTTACTACTTTTGTAACTTAAATTTCTTTTATTGGTCATGGTTCAAAGACCGATGAATTTGATATTATAAGTAACCTCCCATAAATTCCAAGAAAGAATTTTTGAATTTCAAACTTACTTCTTTCCTATATACTTTTATCTCTAAAAGAATAAGTATTTAGGTAATTGTATTATGGATTTTTCATAAATATAAAAATTATCTTTTTCTTGTTTAGGCGTGTTAGAATTAACTACCATGAATTTCAAACTAACATTCCTTTATTATCCATTCTCCTTTCATTTTCTCACGTACTTCTTCAGTACAAAGATCCTTATGGAGTGCATATACAAATAGATGTGTAACTCTACTAATTGCTACATATAATAAATTGTGGTCTGTATATCTATAACCAATATCACTGAGAATCCCATATCTATGAAAAAGTATATCCGTGAGAGGACCTTCATCAAAATTTACAAGTAGAGCTGAACGTAAGGTTTCACCTTTTACAGAATGTATGGTAAATACATCGTTCTCTGTTTGTTCAATTCCATCTACTCTACTATCCGAACAATTTAATATATCTTCAATTTCATGAAATATTGAGTTCGTAATGTTAATTCTTGTTACTCCCTTTTCCTGTAGTAGATCATTTATAAACACTTTTAGTCGCTGCTTTCTTTCAGCATTAATCCCTAGTTTTATGAGATCTAATAATATTTTATTTAACTCCATTATTCTATTATGGTTTTTAACCCATTTTTTCAATTCAGTAATGCTTTCACTGTCGTTTCTAATCTTTTTACATACAAATTCGATTACTAAACGTTTTAAGTGAACACTTATTGTCTCTAACTCCTTAGACTTCTTATTGCTATACATTATTCCTGGCTTTATTCTAGAGGTCCATCTCTTATTCCAAACTAAAACTTTATCGCTCTTTTTAGAGTCTTTAAAAGGCTGAGACTGTTGTTCGTACTCTGTAATAATCTTTTTATATGCTGTATATATTTGATTCTCTTCTTCATACAATAGAATAATTGGTGCAAAAGAAACTTTTTCCTCAGGTGTTTGAATATTTACTGTAGGCATTATTAAATTCAAAGGTTTTGAGATTTCTTTTCCAAAGCGATTTGTTACATTTAATTGAAAAATCTGTTTCTCATCAATTTCAGGCATTGGTTGTCCATACATGATTGTTTGATAAGGATCTCCAATTATTTGCATTATGTTATCTTGTGAATTAAATATTCCTCTCAATAAGTCAATTCCTGTAGGAGTTGTATCTTGAAATTCGTCGATAAATATATATTTAAAGCGATTTCTAAGCAATTCTCTATAATGTGAGTCAGTCAAAAATAATTTGGAAAACAAAAAAGTGTCATCGTACTCTAAAAAACCTTGCTTTTTACGTAAGAATTTTGATTCTAAAGCATCAGCCCTATATTTTTCAAACTTTTCCCATCCGCTGGTGTTTTCTATATCTATACAGCCCCGAGAACTATCAAAGTAAAGAGTGCTTTCATAAATTTTCCCAGCTATAAATGCCCTTGCGCCATCCTGCATAAAAGAATATCTTCTAGTTAGAAATCTTTTATAAAACTCTAAATCATTAAAAGATTGGTCATCAAAAAATAAAGTGTTATGATTGTACTCTTTTTTAAAAAATGGTAGCACACAATACCTATTAAAAAACTCGTGTATTGTACCAATAAAATGAGGATGAGAGATGCTCGCGATACCCGCTTTTTGAAGTGTAGTATTGATCTCATTAACAGCCACATTTGTATATGTAATAATACAAACGCCTTCTTTACTCCCAATTTTTTTTAGGCATCTTAGTAATAATACTATTTTTGCAGCCAGTGCAGTTGTTTTTCCTGCACCTGGCCCCGCTACAATCGTTTTTGTTTCGAACAATTCAATAAACTCTCTTTGCAAACTATTAAATCTTCCATCACCCAATAAAATTCTCTCGACAAGTTCATATTCTAATTCATCAAACTGCAACGTTCTCTCCTCCTGTTACATGTTTGATTGCATCTATTAAGTGCTTCAATACTTGATCTTGTAATAATCTATCTTTTAAAGATTCTTTATTGTCTATCAGGAATTTCGCAAATTGTTGAGCTACTATAGACTTAGAAACTTCCTTTTTCAATAAAAAAGAATAAACTTTCGTGGCCCTTTCAACGGGGTCTACTATCGCTTCCCATATTTGCTTTTGTTCCTGTCTGTTTGATTCTTGGACATAGTGACATTTTAGTAAAATATCTTCAAATTCTTCCCTTAAATCACTATGTGCTATAGAGTGCTCTAACGTCCATGGTTGAGAGATATATACTTTTGTTTGTTCCACATTATTGAAGTATCTTTCTTTAATTTCATTCTCTTTACCTATTTTACATTCATTAAAATTTGGCTCTACAGTTTGCAACAATGATTCTATACTTATACCTATTTCTTTAAACTTTTGCTTCAGTTCTGCCCCTGAGAATTCAGCTCTTATTTTTTCACCATAAATTGTTTTAGACTTGCTTATTACATCCTTCATCTGAACATATATGTTTTCTTCTAGTTGACTTTTTAATTGTCCACTTTCATAAAAGTCAGCGATTTTCCTATTTAATTCTCTATCTACTTTTAAATAACAAGGTTCTTCATAATACTCAACTGGTTTTAAATCTAAATCGGTTATTATAGAAACTGGAAAATTCATTGGGTTATTAACATCATCTCTAATAAAGATGGATGAATATCGTTTAAATGCCAAATTGCCAACATTAATAATTGAAACACCATATTTATGCAAGGGTCGGTCAATGACCTCTGCAATAGATGGTAATAACAAGTTCTCTGCATCACCTTCTACAAAGATGACGCCTCTAGCAAAAAATAAATTAGCTTTAGTTGCATCTAAAAACCTTTCTAAAAATTCATAGTCATCTGCTTCTAATTTTGTTTGGCCTTTGTTCATCGGAAAAGCTTGTTGATTAAAGATAAAAATAATATTTTCTAAGGATATAGAAGCTGCTAACACTGGGCTATGGGATGTGAAGATATATTGCATACCTGATTCATCAGCATTTTTTTCGAAGTGTTTAATAACTCGTAGTTGTGCTTGTGGATGAATATGGGCCTCTATCTCTTCTATCAAAGCAATTTTTGGTCCTACTTCTGTTTCACTGAGCAACAATAATTCAACAGCCATAAATAATAAGTTGGAGCTTCCTAAGCCAGTTCCAATCTCTCCTAAGTTCAATTCTAACTTTCTTAAAATCTCTGAGAAATTCATTTCCCTGTTCTTTATCTCAGGTTCTTTCTTATTATTCTCCTCAAAGAATTCATTAACAGTTAGTCCAATTTTACTCAACACCGGTTCATTTAGTACTCTCTTTAATTCATCAAAAGCATTTGTAAAACTATCAACAATCTTTTGTTTTTCTGTGCTATCATCTGAAAAATCTCCTAAGCTTTTTACTACTTGAGCTACTCGAGAACGTGTACCTGGGCTTAATTCAGTCGCAGCATCTCGTAAGGGCTTAAGATATGTCACTGTTAATAATTGTCGAACAGTATCTTCCATACCCACTTCTAAATTTTCCGGACCTGCTTTTACGCTTCTTTTAATTTTCTTCTGTTTATTAATATCTTCATAAATCTCTGCTTCCATTACAATGCGAAGTTCAGAAGTTTGTGATTGAAGTGATAGCCATTCATAAAAGTACGCTTCTTCTTGTGGACTTAACTTTTTAAATGTACATTCAATTTTTAATGAGGTACTATCTTTATGAAAGTCTTGTTCTGTCACCCAATTAATATCATGACTGTTTGTTCCTAGAATTATTTTGATGGCGTCGATAATTGCAGTTTTTCCTGAATCATTTTCACCAACTAAAATATTTAGCCCTTCCTTAAATTCAACTTCCATCCCAGGGTTTCCATCTTCACCTACTGAAAATTTCCGCCAGTTCCATAATTTCAAACTATGTAGATACATCTCTTATCCCTTCCTTCCGGTCTATCCTTTACCCCAATAATGATGAATTTGTCTCCTTCATGACGGGAATTGGCCATTGCCATAATGTCAGCAATTAGGTCCATATGCTTGTCTTCCGAATATTATTTTTCTTTAAAGTCTAGATATTCAGCCATTCATAAGAAATTCTTCATTTTTCCATAAAGGTTCTCCTTAAGCAAAAGATTTACATAATTATCAATTCGACAAATCTCCCCATTTTTCCTATATTTACTAAAGAAATTTTAAGAAGTCTTAATGAAACATTCAATTCAGTTTTTACATGTAAATGCAAAAAGGACCGGTATTGGTCCTTTCCTATCTCAAATAATAGAGCTTTCACTTTCACAATCCTTATAAATCTCTTCAAGAATACAGTTCCAAGTTTTTCTTTAATATGATTTTTTCGATTGAATTTTTAATCAATTAATAAAATTTTATATAAAGTAAGGAATCAACATCCACGTCCCTAAGTCTTTCTCCCTTTTTGTAAGTTCGAAAAGTTCCTAATCAGCCAATAACTACTTCACAAAGAAGCAGAGAATTACCCAATTACTAATTCTCTGCGAAATAAGCAAGACTATACGTATCTTTACGGTGATTTTCAACTTTAGTTATGGTGGTTTATTCCTTCCTAATTCGCATCTTTACTTCTTAGTTTCTCTAGTTCAAAGGCTTCAACTATATTGAAGTTCTTTACGGTAAACGGATTCGTGACAAATGGACGTGTAGTGAATTCAATTTTGTTAAACGCATCGTATAAATGATTTTCATCAATTGAGTCATTTCCACTCTTTGCAGCAAGTCCTGTTGCCTCATACAAAATCTTATTTACATGTGAAGGAATACCATTAGTTGCATAGAAAAATTTATCTGCTAATTGTTTGGATGCTAGAGATGATCTATCTATAAATGGTAATTGCTCATCTATACTTTTTAGGAACGCTCTAAATTCGATTTGCTCTTCTTTTGTATAATATCTGAAGCCTTCCATACTAAGTTTAGTTAGGAATCGTCGATCAAGTTGTGAGTTAAACTTAAATATTTTCTTTGATTCTGGAAAACCGCATAATATTATCGGTACTCCAGCTTCATCACAAAAAGATTTAACCCACTCTGAAGCCTTATTGAGGATGTGTTTTGTGTCCCTATCTAATAGATGCTGAAATTCATCTATTATTATCAGTTCAACTTTACATTTCTTAATAAAATTCAACAACCTGCTCGTTTGACTAATTTCAGTCCCCTTATCATACGCAGGATCCCCTAAAGAATATAGTAGTCTAGCTGCAACCGTTTTTGGTGTTGCACCAACTGGCAACGTGGAGTATAGTACAGGAATGACAGTATTGTTGTTAACTATATCTCTCGGGAAACGGCTAGTATAATCCTCCAAGAGTGTAGATTTTCCAACTCCAGCCTCTCCGGACAAAAATAATGAGTCTGGTTTCACTGAACCTTTTGAATAGTAGTGTACTTCTTCTATCTCAGTAAGTAAATCACTATAATTGGGATGTGCTATCACGATTCTCTTTACATGCTCTCTTCTATTTCTCACATCCTCTTTGCTTGCTGGAATTCCATTTAATCTTTTAAAGGGAAGTTGCTCATTCATATGAAGTCATCTCCTTTTTATCTTTTATCATAGTAGCCTCCCAACTTGGAAGATCTTCATCATCTGTATCCTCGTATTCAATATACCAATCCTTCTCTTTGTCAACTCTAGGTTCAGATTTCTTCTTATTGTTTCGTTTGTCTTCAGGAACGTTATCAACAATTCTGATTTCATCATTTACTAATGGAACTTCTACATTTGTTTCTGTAGTTATAACAGGCTTAGATGTTATTTGATCAACTGGCTTAAGCACTGTCTCTAAGATAAAATCAGAAGTCTGATTTACTACCTCATCCTTATTTCTTTTCCACTTTTTAATTTGCTTTTCATCTCGTTCTTGTATTAATTTCATTTTGCGTTTAACTTTTGCTCTGTCACTTGGACTAAAAGACTTTTTTATTTCAATTTTCCTCTTTGAATCCAATTCCAATGCTATAAGCGGAACAGGTAAGTCAATGTTTATCTTTTTTCTCTTTAATCCAGTAAACTCTGCCTTAATATATTTATTATTAATTGGATCGTACACGTATACCTTTCTCATATCGCTTGTATCGTATCTAACTCGTACTTTCTCATCTTCTCGATTGAGTTTTTCAAAGAGATTCTTCAGCTCCATTAACTCAGGACTATAATAGTATTCATTCTCAATAACTACCCCTTGCTGATGTATTTTTCTTAATTCCGAACCACTCATTAGCAATATTTTTAATGATTCAATACTTCTAGGAATCTGTAACATAAGATGTGGGTTTTTTTCTATCCCTTGAACCCAAAGATTATGAGGAGAATTTCCTCGTCTTGTATCATAACTATTGGCAACTATATCAACCATAGCAAGGTGTGCCATATAGATAAAACCTTGTATTGTTATACAAGCATTTTTCTGTGCATCATATCTACCCTTTTCAATAAAGTTTGAAAAAGTAGTCCCCTTCTGATTATGTATATACGTTGTGTTCAATCTTCTAAAAGCTCTTTCAATTGTTCCCTTTTGATAACCTGCATCTATTTTGCAAAACTGAACTTCTTTAACTCCTACTTGATAACAACCCTCTTCAAATTCATAAGAATCATTAACACTCGCATTATCAACAACTATAGTATGAGGAATTGCATGAGCA
The DNA here is from genome assembly GCF_006704205.1 of Cytobacillus solani. NCBI lineage: Bacteria > Bacillati > Bacillota > Bacilli > Caryophanales > Bacillaceae > Cytobacillus > Cytobacillus solani. Next base: position 2,474,601 of record NZ_CP041305.1, on the reverse strand, counting down.
ATCCATTCCTTTTCAACAAATGGATATAAATCTTTTAAATAAATTTTAGGCATAATTATGTGGATTAAACATTGTTTTAATGCACTGCTATCAACAGGTTTAAACGTAACAAAAAAACCCATTGGCATACCTGTACACTTATCAACCGCATATATTAAATTTGGCCTTTTGGCTTTAAGATCCGCTGGATCTACTAACATCAAATCAACAGGTGTCCAGTCTATCTCGACCCTTTGTAGTGGTCTAGTTGCTATTACTTCTTTCTTTGTTCCATCTCTTTTCAGTTTCGCTAACACGGTTCCTTTTTTGGGCAAATCCATTTTGTAGATATCAACCAGCTCCATAAACCGTCTTCTTACTTTTGAACGTGAAACATAAGTTAGTTTTTCATGTGCTTCTTTATTCAGATTTTCTTCATCAATCCTTAAAGCGCATTCTGAAAATATATCTTCGTATGTATAGTCAAGTCCTTCATATATATAATTTTCCAAGTAATGATTGATTGCTCCATCTAGAATTTCTTGTTTTTCTTTTGATATCCTAGGGCCTTTTGGTCCAGATTTGAATGCAACAAGTGCTCTTATGTCTTCAGTACTTTCCCATCTCTTTTTCCATTCATAAAAGGCTGATTTCTTAACTTGTCCATTAAGCCCTTCAATGTAACTCTTGATTTCAGAAGGTGAAATTTCCCCTTTTATGACGGGTTCTAATATCTTATATCTTCTGATAGCTTCGTTTTTTGATTTTTCATCTAAATCATTGAAATTTTGCACACGGATGTATTTCTTTTCCGCCTCATTTATTCTGAAGACTAAAGTCCCATCCCACCAATGTTTTAATAGGTCATCTTTTCTCCATAACTCTATTTGTTGATAATTCAAATTTTCTAATTCATAATCAACCTCTAGCTCTTTCCTCACTATAAATTCATTGTCCTTAATTAAAAATCTAGAACCCGGCGAGAAATAATAACCAGACATTAAGTACCTATCCTTTCTATTATTGATTCATCGTTAATTAAGTGTGTAATCAAGTCCGTTAATACTTGATGGGTGTAGATCAAATAAAATACGTTATTTTCTACTTCTGATTCATCAAAATATGTGATGATTTCTTTCAAACTTCCTATACTAGTTCGACCGTTCATTTCTTCTAATACTCTAATTATTACTTGCTGTACTTTTCTGCAAACAGAGTCTGGCCTAACCTCTGTCAAAATATCAAGGTTCTCTATTAAAAAACCTTTACGAATGTCCTTTTCAGTGACGACCAAATACTTCATATTTCTTGCACCACAGTATTTGAGTCCCACTTGAAACTTAATTTTATTCTTTTCATCGTTAATCTTATCTTCTGCCTTTACCTCGTAAAGGTACTTTTTCATGTCATTTTTAACAACAAGGAAATCAGGGTAATATTTCAGCTTTTTCCCCTGATACACATAATCAATTCTTTCAGGTTGGAATCTGAAATTTATAACTGTGGGATCAAAATCAAGAAGCTTAATAAAATCTCTTTCAAGTGTACTTTCCCATGGAATCATCCGGTGCATTTTTGTGCTATTATGCTTTCCACGAATGCTAAGTTTATTGCTAGCTTTGATTTTCCTTGCTACTTTCATTAAACAACACCTCGAATTTAATAATATTTTCCAACATTGAAAATAATAGTAAAAAAACCAGGTGATTATATGTTGCTTTTTTTTCCAAAACCTTATCCACAAGAAACGTTATTAAGTTTTATTTACAGGGTTGCAATAGAACACGAGATGGGTAACTTAGATTGGATATTTGAGCTGATTCTTAGGGAAATATCAATTTATCTTAAGCCTGAAGAGGTCAATCGGTTAAAAGGAGATAAACTAAAATTTGTTGCCAAATTTCTAGGGTTAACTCTTGAAGAAGCTGAAGATTTAACGGTATGTAAGTATTTTGAGAGGTATCATATAGATGTTCGCAATGAGTCAAAAAACACAGTGTTTCTATATAAGAAAACTCGCTTCTGTCCATTGTGCCTTAAAGATGGGGTTTACCAAAGAAAGTCTTGGATAAGTTGCCATTCAATTATGTGTACAGAACATAGCGTAATGTTAAATGATCGTTGCTATATATGCAAAAATATCCCGAATGCAAAATCTATTATACTTGATAAATGTTTAAATTGTAACAATATTCTATCAAATTCACCATTAAAATTGAATTTTCCTAATAAATTTATCGAGTATCAGCAAGTAATAGATCATCTCCTCGAAAAAGATAGTTTATCATTTTCCCATCCGTGGATAAATAATCATGGTACATTTATAGAAACTTTGGATTTCTTAGCCCTATGGGCCGCAAAATTGATTCCGAGAGTCGATCTATCTATCTTTAAGTACAATTTGAACTATGAAGGAACAGTACTTGAGAGAAATCATTTGAAAAATTTCCGTACCGTAGAACAAACAGCATGTTTATTTACTTATGTTTTTAACATAATTACAAATTGGCCAAATGAATTTGAAATATTTATAAGGAACTCTGAAATAAGCAGCGCTCGCTCACTTCAAAGCTTTATTAAGTACGGAATTCCAAGAATTATTAACACACCATTATGGGAAGTTTCTAAAGCTTTTACAAATTACGTAGCTATTAAAAAGGGGAATTTGGCAGGAAATCAATATGTAAGATCTGATGAAGTAAGATTCTTATATCCAAAATTTAACGGAGGTATTGTAAATTCGCCTCAAGTTAAATCACAGAAAATAAATGTTCTTAATTCTTCAATTATAGTTATTGATAAAGTTGAGTTGGATATTTTCATGGATAAATTTGAAAAAAGTTACAATAAAGAGGAATTGAGAGCAATTTGGGGAACAAGTGCAAAGGCTACCTTTGCAATATTGAATGCTGGACTTATAGATCGTGCCTTTTACTTTAAATCAGGTAGTGTATATAACTGGGTAATTCCTAAGAATTCTATCAATACTTTAAAGAAAAAGCTTAAGCAAGCATCTACTACGAATATAAGTAACCCTATCACTTTTAATCATGTAGCTGAATGGATAGGCCCAGATAAAGCAAACTTTCTGATTAAAAAAATGTTAAACGGTTCTTTAAAATTTGAATATAAATACAAACTCAGTGATTCCCTACTTGATAAAAAGGACACATATTATCAAATCAAAGAAGAAATCTTTAGGCTTAGTAAAAAATCGAAAGTTATTTCGTATAGAGATGCAACGTTTATTTTAGGTGTTAAACAATCAGATGTACAATACTGGATAAGTAAAGGCAGATTAGGACGGATTAATAATCATACTATCAACGGCATTCCCTTCAAAAATTTTCTGGAGTTTCACGAGAGGTTCATTACAACATTAGAACTTGCATTTAAACTCAACCTCACTGTAAAACAAGCTACTAAGAAGTATACTCTTGGTAAGCTTATTTCTGTATCGGGCCCTAAATTTAATGATGGAAAAAGACTTTTGTTTATAAGAAGCCATATCTGATGTTATTTGATTATTAACCGGAAAATTTGTAATCAATAAATATTTCAGTAGGCACCTATATCTATATAGGTGTCTTACACTCCGTATTAAACTATAGCCCGATTAGTTTAAGAGCAATTGTTCACAAACTTGCAATATGTTGTGTTCATGCATACATCTTTCAACTCAATAATTTTAGAAATACAACTACAAAGGTAATCTGATATATTATCGAATTTTAAACTCTTCCAAGAGTAAATTGGGGATTTCATTCATATTTGAAAAATCCACATTACTTCCAACTAATGCAGTATCAACATTTGGATTCGTTGTTAATACATCAAATGATTTTCTACTTGCATCTATTAATCCCTTATGTTTCAATATATCATCATTAACCTCTTTGTTAATAAATACATCTTCGGAATAGTTAAATATTATATAGTTTATTGCAGCTAATTTATCTTTAACAGACAATTTTCTAAATTGCTTATAAAATGCTCTGTATCTCTTGTTATCTTTTGAATCAATAAACATCATAATGACACTTGAATTCTCTAGTGGGAACACACATATATGGATAGCTTTAATTCTATAATCGGGAGAATCATTATATATATCATTAATAATACCCCCTTCAATGTCTATCATTAATGCAACATTACTTTGGAAAGCCATTGGAACAACATAATCTACTTTTTGATGATAAATTAAGTAATACTCATTATCCCATCCTTTTTTATCTATCTTCTTTGCTCGATTAAAATCTTCAGTATATTCCTTTAAATCTAAATTATTTATTATCTGCTTCTGTTTATAAAGTTCATACCGAAGCCCAAAGCTTTCGTACATGTTATCATATAATGCAATTTCAAACTTTCTCTTACTTATACTTTTTAAATAATTTTTCATAGCAATCTGAGAAATCATTTTTGCTGTCGGTACATCTTTATAATTATCTGGATTCTCATAATCACTAAAGATTTTACTATCACATTCTCGACAAATTAATTGAAAAGTTCCCGACTGGTTTACACCATTATCATTATCTAATAATGGTAAACTTACTAATTTATTATTATTGTATATGTCTCCCTCTACAGCAATGTTTCTCAGAAAATAAGCAGGTATAGAATGTGAATTACAAAAGCTACTACATCTTTCACCACAATAAAAGCACTTTACTTCTTTGGCATTCTTTCTACTTTGACTTAGTAATCTGCCTAATTGCTTTCTGTAAACAACTTTTTTTTCTTTCATAGCATTCAATTCTAATTCTGAATCAGTACCTAAACTTAACATCTGAATAAAATCGTCAACATTATTCAACACAAGTTCCTACCCCATTATATTAATTTTTGGATTTATACTATGAATATTCAAAGGAATAAATAAGATAGAAGATTATAACAAATTGTGTCGTTCACTTGTACAACCCCCTTTTATTCAATATTACGAATACAGTAAATGCAAAGTTTCACTAAATGTCGTTCCTGCACAAAACTTCCCATTAATACAATAACTTTAATAGAAATAGCGTTAATCCTTCTTCGTTTACGCGCCCGATTGCCGAATAACCTCTTCTATTGAACAGTCTTTGTACTGTGCAACAAAAGATACAGCTATAAATGCCAACCCTTGTTCAACATCCCCCCCTTTTAGCACAAGAACCGATTGTCCCTATCAGAACTTTTAACCCAGTAAGAAGCTAATTAATTTTGAAAAAATACCTGCCCCCCAGTGCAGTAATACTTGACTGAATCGGGGATCAGGCACTTTAATCAAAAAAATTTAGATTTTAGTCTTCCGTTTAATCAACTTCGACAACTGGACTTAAGTGTTCAGGAAAGTCCTCCCAAAACTCAATAATAACCTTGGTGAACTTATCAAAACCAACTTTCTCAATATCGAAAACAATCTCAGCATTGGTTGTTAGTTCAACGTCCATGAGTCTCTCGTCACCGAAGTAACCTTTTAAGAACAAGTCTGGGTTCTTATTATATAACCTAGTAGCAGAACGTCCGTCACCATGCTTGTATGTATTTACAAGATCAGCTAATAGTTCAACAGTTTCCCATTGACAAGTCTTTGTCAAATCGTAATTTAAAAATTCGTATGCTTCTTTTAATTGACCCATATTAAAACTAAACTTTGAAAATCCATCTTTTGTTCTTATCGGGCTCATTCTATGGTTTAGCTCCGAGTAGATAAAACCTCTCAATTGTTGTTCAAAAATCTGGTATGTTGTAGCCAACAACGACAAGTGGAAATTATATTCCATGAGTTTTTCAGATTTATAAAATTCGTAAGTTTCCATTTCGATATTTTCAAATATGTCGCTAGGATCAACTACTTCATAATTGTAAGCTGTCCCATATTCTTCAACCATTTTCTCTTTGTATTTGTTTGCAGAACCTTCAATATCATTGAAAAGGGTTTCCATTGCAGTAGCAAACTTTTCTTGTAATTTTTAATAAATGAAAATGTATCGCTCTCTTTTATGTTTAGATAACCACACATTTACTTGAAGTTGTTCGCTCATACGTTCTCCACTCCTTACACTTTACTTTGTTTTTCTATATTCCAATATGGTGCATTTACTGAACTACTTGCTGTTGACCTTGCTCCTTTTGAAGTATTACACGGTTCACACAACAATTGAAAGTTTGAAGCGTCGTTGCTGCCATACAAGTCCAAAGGAACAATATGGTCAATATGCTTTGTGTTTTGTGTTCTGATCAAGTTAGAAAGGTCACAACGACATTCTGGATTTGAACAAGTTCCTTTGTCTCGATAAAAAACAGCGTCGGTCAACCATTTTGGGAAATAAACTCGTTTTATCCGTTTCTTATTAGTAACATACTCTGGAAATTGTTCCTCGATTTCTTCCATGTATTCTTGTATAAATGCAGAAAGCTCCAAATGAAAATCATGCAAGAACTTTCTATCTTGAAAAATGAATTGAAACGCAGCGTGAACGATTAGTTCATCAATTTTGTCTTGGTGTTCATTTATATATTCCATTAGCTGCTCAACGATTTCTCTACAATTACATTTTTCATGATATTCGTCGCTACAACCAGCAAAGTCTGGAGTTGGTATGTTCGGTTGCAAGTTTACTCCTTCAAGAGTTCTTATCATAAAATTATAAATCCATTGTAAATCGTCTACGTTTTTATAAATTTTGTCCAATTCATCTTCAATGTCCTGAAAGAAAAACAAATAGTGATGAACTGCCGTCAATTTATTTGGTTTAACAATACTCTCAAAAATTTCGTCTTTGAAACAAGAAAATGCTTCTGCACTATAATCCCAAAAATTTGAAACAGCCAATCCTGCTAGTCCAATTCCAGAACTGAGAGCTAAATGTTCGTCTTTTGCTGCCATAAATTCCCACCTTATTTTGCTCACTTAGTAAAAGGGATCTTTCTACTAATCATGTAGGTTTCTATAAGATAAATACAAAGTGTTCCACTTAAATTGATGGCAAATTTTGCGTGTCGCTCGCTTGGTTTGTAATACACTTTTCCTTTTCCGTGTGAGTCTCCATAAGCATTTCTCAAGGCTCCAAGTCCTGTTACAACTCCATTTATTGAACCTAGTATTTGTTTGAAAATTTCCGCTCCATGTTGGTCTGGAGACAAGTTTAGCAATTGAGCAACCTTCTTGTATAATTGACTTAGATTGTCCGTTTCTTTATATTCTTCTTCAATGTCGTCCAGTATCCATTTCAACGTACTTTCAACCATTGCTCTGGTTGCAGTGATTGCGTCTTCTGGATCAGACTTTGCTTGACTTAACGCTCTCTTCCAATCATTTTCAACGTGTTCGATATTATACTCCCCAGTAAAGCTTTCAAGCTCTTTTGGAATATATGTTGTGTTTTCATATTGAACTTTTCCATTTACAAAAGTATAGCCGTCACGTTCCAACAATTTAAAAAATTGCTTCCGAGTAGTATCATTTTGAAAATACTCGTTTTCTTCATTTTCGAGATAAAACATTTCTATTACATTGAACAATTTTCGCAAGTCACTAGGATTTTTTAAATCAAGTGAAGAAACGTAAGAGTCAGCAAGTGAACGTCTTTGCCCACTTAAAGTGGAGACATAATTTTCAGCTTCAAAAATGTATTCACATTCAAAGAGCTTTTGTATGGTTGCAAGTGTTCCATAGCCTGTTAATAAGTCATAAAAGGTATGGATTGTCCGTTTGCTTATCAATTATCATTACTCCAATCTCTATCAATGTCATTAATTCCAATTATTACAAAAAGGGACAAATTAGGCTACTATTTTACGATAAAAAAGCTCTCCAAGTTGTGTGGAATGTTCTAGTGTCGTTTTTCATAATATAAATCCATTAATGCTTGAACCAACATTTTTAGATTGGGTTGTTGACTTCTTTTCCAATACCTTGTCGACGGTCTTTTCACTATTATTTTCTTTAAGTGTTCTTCTTTTGATTGTTATTAAAGAATGGAGAACTCAAGTAAATGGACCTTTCGTCAACGGGCCTTCAATTCATGAAGCTTCATTTTGAATTAGAACGTTGTCTTTTAAAGAATTATTTTTAGCTTTAGAAATAAATGTTTTACTATCTAAGAAAAAAGTGCCACTTGTGAAATATTCTTTTTTAATGAACTGTATCGTTGTACTACACAGCAACTAGATCAGGTAAATCATTAACCATTCTAAGTCAATCTTAAATTCAGTATGTGTTGAAATCATCGTTTCGAATGATGGATTGTACTTTTCTTTCCCCCTTTTCTCTCACTATCAATAACACATAGGTAAGACTATTTTTACGTCTAGTACTTTATAACTTCTTAAATCTATTCATTTTAATGATATAATGCTTTTTGAATACTATACCCATTTTTGCTATAAAAAGTAAATTAAGATGGCTGAAAGGATAATTTGTATGGATTATTTCAATAAAAACTTAATTGAATTCGTATTAGAAGTAACCGAAACGCTACAATATTTAGAACGCAATCCCTCGGAATTACCGACGTTCCCCCCATTAAAACGAATACATACAGAAATAATAAAAAGATATTTAAGTACCGAGCGTCGTTTTATCGGCAGTGGAATAGATTACCGTAATCGTGAATTGTTCCCAAACAATTATCAAAAACTCTTAACCTTGTTTCAACTTCCTTTATCTGAATGGGGAGAAGGAATCTTTACGAAAAAAGAATTAAAAAACTTAGGTTTAGAGAATTTTCGTTTTTTAGATACGTATGGATTAACCGATGATTGTCATTATATCTATTCCGAGAAGGAATCATTATTTGAATTCCAAAGTAGCGGAGTGGCTAAAGCCTTACACTATTGTCGTCAATATCAACATCAACTAGATAACGCCCAAAAACTCTATACTAAATTTCGGTTGTTTATTCAAGAACATCCTGTACTAAATGAGCAGGAATTAAAGCAGTTTATGATGAAGGGATTGTTAGATACTCAACTTTCCAATTACCTAGAAGAATGTTATGAACCTATTAGAAACTACCATTATCTTCTGTGCCCGCGATGTGGTTGGACAATGACTAAAATTACCGATAGTCATTATCGTTGTTTAACAGAAGAATGTGAGAAACAATTTGATGTCTCCGATACAATGGGGTCTTTATTTCAAGATGCCGAGTTTCGTACAAAAAAAGCAGTACAATTCTCAACTGTCATATCGGGTTTATGGGAAATGGAATTAAAAACACGACTAGAGAAAAAAGGTGCAGTGGTGGAGCTATATCCAAATTTAGAGCGATATGGGGATTTAGAAGTGAAGGTTCAAGAAGATACCTTCTTAATCGATGTAAAAAACTACAGAATCTCCCATGACCTATTGTCCAAATTAGAAGAGGAATTGAGTCAAGGAAAGTATCATGAGTCACATACAACAATTATTGCGGTACCTGATCATAAATCAAAAGCATATGTGGATTTCATTAATAAACAGGTCCCTCTTACTTTACGTGTCATGAGATTCAAAGAAATTGTTAAAAAGATTACGAATAGAGAGGTACATCATGCCTAAACTCTTATCGATGTTTCGTTATTTATATAAAACCCAGGGAGAGTTCCTCCAACCTTTTAAAGATGAATGGAAGCAACTTGATACAGCAGTGATTGACGATGCCGACTTTACGATGTTAGCAGAAGTCGAGTTATCATGTTATGCGTTTCAAAAAAATTACCCTAATATTCCCTTAACCGCATCAAATGTTTATTCTATGTTTATGGGGATAGATACATTAATTCCAGAACCTCTTGATTTTGAACAAGTTCAAGTACTACGTGTTTACTTTAAAAAGCGTTCATCTAAAACAACATGGAAATATAAATTTAATCGCTATCTAACTTTCTCTACTCTACTTCGAGCATACGAAGACGTGGAAAATGTAGATCCGAATGAGGATCAGTTACAGCGACAAATTCCCTCAGTGATTCAAGAGCGCTTCAACTTATTTGATAAAATGCTTACGTTCTCTCATATTGTGCGAGAGCCTGTTATTCCTGAATTTACTACGAGTGCAACGCCCATCTCGTTTTTCCGAAGTTATAAAAACGATGAAAAAAAAGGGTATTATACTACCTTACATTACCAGCAAGTTTTTGATCAAACCTATAATTTGGCTGGAAACAAACCTAATCGGATGCCATCTCATTGGCTAGAGTTTGATAATTCAGTTTTAAATGAAGGTTCACACCTCTTAATTCATGGCCGACAAAAACAACCACGTTCTACACTCACTTTATCTTTAGAGTGTGATACTCATTGGGATGAAGTAGCAAAAGACATGGACCGTAAACGGATGGAAGTGGCAGCAACACTAGGGAAAATAGAAACCAATACAACTTATTGGCAAGACCGACAGAAAAATGTCACGCTTTATTCTACAGACTCAACAAAAAAATCCTTAGAGTATGATACACAAGTCGGTATCGCCGGACTTGTCGGAGCGGGTAAAACCACGTTTATTCACTTAGAAACATTCCGTTTGGTCCAACAGGGCAATAAGTGCGGAATTGTCACCATGAATACAGCGGATACGTTGAAATGGGTATATGATTTATATTTAACAGGAATAAAAGCCGTACCGATTATTGGAAAAAACAATATGGATAGTCATTTACAACAGTTCATTCAAAAAATCACACGTACGGCCGATGAAGATAAACACATTCTATCAGAACTAGCTTTAAATTACGTTTTGAGCTTTTTTGGTGGGGTTTGCATTGTGGATTCCTTCTCTAAAAATGCTGATCCAACCATCCCTTTAAAAGAATATCCATGTACCAAACTTCAAATTTCTGAATCCAAAAATAAAGAGAAGTATCTATGTCCACTTTATTTAACCTGTGGGATGTTTGAAGCTGACCGCCAGCTCTCTGAGGCGGATGTATGGATTGGGACATCGGCTGCTATTCAACAATCAGCTCCGTATACGTTTATGAATCCTCATCATAAAACCTATTATGATTTAATGAATATGTATTTAGATGTCATTTACGTAGATGAAGCGGATGGAATACAAGATACCTTTGACGCGATGTATAATACAGCGAATAAACTTTTCGGAAATCATGAACAAAGCTTTGAAAAGTTACGCCAAACCGCGTTTGCACTATTGGACCAAAATCAAAAAATCCAAAATGATACGAACATCCGTCGATTTGCTCATTATATAGATTTGGCCAATCGTTCGAAAAACCTTATTTTCGGACTTATCCAAAACAAAGAATCCGTTCGTAAATTCTTAAAAAAACGCACCTTTTCACCGCAACTTTTACTTTCAAATGTCACTCGAAAATGGTTCGAGTTACCCAAAGATGAAGATGTCATGAAAAACGAATTATTCCAATGGTTTTTCCATCAAGAACGTTTTAATCCAGAAGAGTATCTCAAATTGGTTATCTCACAAATAAATGAGGTTGAAACCATAAAAATGGATTCAAGATATGAAGGAAAAGAAGCAGAGAAATTCGAAATGGAAATGAGCGTCATTCGTACTTTCTTAATACAGCATGTATTTCCAAATATAAATGGAATCAATCAACCCATCCTAGAAGAAGATGATGTAGCCAAGTTCATGCTTTATCTGTATTTTTATGTCTTTGATACTTGTTTCTATAACATTTTAGAATTAAAGGATTACGTTGAAATTCGTACCAATAGTAATCTTGATGAGTTTATTGAAGTAACTTACCAACACATTTATAAATATTTGCCATTTATTCCCGATGCCCTTACGATGAGACGATTTCAATATTATTTCAAAGAGAGTTCAAAAGACCAACAATATGGTACCTTTGAAGTTTATCAATACTTAGGAGTAGGTCGTTCTTCATTAACGAATTGGGGGACTTTATACCAACATCGTGATAAACAAGAAACGAGTGTTGTCTTTTTGTCAGGAACAAGTTATGCGGTAGGTTCCACACATTACCATGTAGATGTACCCATATCGTATTTATTGGAATCTAAAATAGAAATCCCTTCGACGATTGAACAATTTTCTCATGTGTTTGTGGATCACGAGAATGAGCCGATTTTCATTTCGGGGGTTTCGGAAGAACAAAAAGAAATTCAATTGAAACGATTAACTCAACAGATGGTACCCCTAATCCGTCAAGAATTGTATCATTGGCAAATTGACGAAAACGATATTAATAAAGGACGTAAAGTTCTACTAGTGGTCAATTCGTATGTTCAAGCTCAATGGGTGTATCAAGCGTTAATTCCTTTTTTGCAAGATAAAGTTCAGGCAATTACTAAACATTCAGCCAATGAAAACATCTTACGAGATGAAGTAATTTATGCTGCGGATAAAGACATTGATGTATTAGTCGTACCACTCCAATCGATTAATCGTGGCTACAACATTCTAAAGAAAAATAGCTTTTATTCTTACTTCGGCTCGGTCATGTTTATGGTTCGACCGTACCTTGTGACACAAAATGTATCCAATGCCATTTCGATCTTGAATGGTTACCTACCTGCTCTAGTTGATGAAGCGGCAAGATATAAAAAGTACTTCGGAGATGGCATTCAACATGTGGTGAAACGCTCCAATGAAATTTTTGAAAAACTCATTGCTAGTGAAGAAGCTTTTGACACCTTAGAAGAAGAAATTCGTGAGATCATTTCCTGGTATACGTTCGTCAATGTTTGGCAGATGATTGGCCGTACTTTACGTGGAAATACAGATGCACGAGTTCATTATGTAGATGCAAAATTCTCGTACAATCGAAGAACAGAAGCTTTAAATAAAAAGAATAATAACTTGCTAGAAGAATGGAACAACATTCTCACTCAACGTGATGATATGATTATAGATAAGTTATACCAACCATTCATCGAAAGTTTAGAAGAAGCTCTTACACCGACTTATCATTCATATACAAAAAATTATTAATGGATAGACCCCTCTGTTCAACATGAGCAGAGGGTTTTGTCAGAAAGGAATAGGTATGACACTTACTACTACTAAGAATTTAATTCAACCGCATGGATTTATTCTAAAAACTGATGCATTTGAAGATCAATCGGTGTTTGCCATTTATTTACCAGTTGAAATGGTTTCGTTTTTGCATACATTTAGTTTCGAATATCAAAGTCGTTTCAAATTCGGAGAATTCCGAACCATGATCGAAGGTCGTTATCCTTCTATTATCTCCATTCATCTTTCTTCTGCTTCGTTGCAAGGAGCAGAACCGTGGATGTATCTTTCACTTACCTCTTTAGAAGAAGTGGAATTTCTCTATTGGGAGTTTTACCGCTGGATTGAGGGATGTTTAGAAGAGGATGAAGAATCACTGTTGCTTATCCCTTCCGAAGTGAAACAAGCGAAAATGCCCTATTGGGAAGTAGATGTAGCATCTTTATTTCATGATACTCGTACCTTTCCCGCATTTATGAAAGGGTATCTAGCCACTCGGATGATCGAAACAGGTATTCCTGCATCTTTTAAGCAAGTAGGAAACGATGCATCTTACCCTACTGTTTGGTACAAAACGCATAATGGAAGCGGATATGAAGTGGTATCCCATCCACTTGCCTTATCAAAAGAAGATGCCAAAACCCCATTAAAAGCTTCTATTGTTGGTCGTCTTGAAGTGGTTCGTTCCGTCGACGATTGGCACGTTCATGTGTATTTTTCATTACGTCGTTGGCTGGTGGGACTACACCCTAAGAAGCGGTTCCATTACAATTCAAAAAAGAAATCGTACGATGACCGTTCCTTTTATGTGGTAAATCCAATATGGAAATCACCTCACATGCTGCGGTTATCCATTGCGAAAAGCGGACAATCGGCTCGATTCACTCATGAACGTGCAACAATAGAATGGTTAAAACGAAACCGCTTAGAATTAGATCCATTAGAAACGATTTTATCATCTCTTGACCAATATCAAGATTCATCCAATACAATGGTCTTAATTCCTTATGTTGCAGAAGATAAAAATAAGAATGGTAATTACCTAGAAGTGGGCTTAAATACAGTTGACCATTACAATCTATTTTTGATGATACAATCTATTTTTCCTACACTTCCCCTCTTACATCCACTCAAAAAATTAAGAGAAGAGGATTGGGAGGCACCAAATGTAAGTACCTCTTATAAAGGTGGACACATTAGAGTAGATGTAAGTAATACACAAAAAGAACATTTGTGGGATCAAGTGATTCCCATTCATGTGTATTCCACTCGAACTATGATACAAGAAGAAGTAAAAGCAGCAATTGAAACGTTATTTTCAAGAGAAAAACAAAATGGTGGTTCTAACTATAAGGTTGAGCCATCTTCACAACAGGAAAATCGATTTGATGTCATTTCTCGTTCAGATGAAAGTTTCTTACAAGACTTTGCGATTGAATTTATCTACCATAAGTGGGACTCAACGTTGTTTGGTCCATTAGAATGCTCGTCCTTCAATGAATACCGGGATGCCACCCTAAAGCGAATAGAACGTTTTAAAGCCCTTATTTCACCTTCTCCTGCTATTTCACATGCGTTAGTAGAGATAGGCGAGTATGAAAGCTACAACGCTCATACTGACCCCAAACAATCAGTGAAATTAGGGTTCTTGGAAAGAAATATGTTGACGCAATGCTTTTATGGAAAGGATGTCAATTTATCTAATAGATTACTTAAATCAATCCAAGACATCTTAGCCACCAAAGGGTTTTTAAACCAACATATTCAATCCTCTGAAGCGGTATTAAATCACTATGTATTCTATATGCCTTATGTGTTAGAAATCGGCCATGGACGGGCTAAAAGATTTATTTACACTATTGCTCGGTACCATCAAGGAATGATGCACGTTAAATATGAGCAATCGAATTGGCTTACATTAGAGGAATCATTGACCTATCTTACTCTTAGTCATCAACGGAGGTTAGTTCAACGAGATAAACGAAACTTCTCATTGTTTTGGAGAGGTTGTATTCAATCAATAGAAAATGCTGAACCGATTGTTATCTTTGAGAAGCACTTATGTACAGCAAACGATAGTGAACGAGGGTTTACTTTCATGACATATGAATTTAATACATCGAATGTACCGTATGTATCTTACTTTAAAAATAATGAACTTCCATCAAAGGGAACCTATTTAGCACGTACCAACGATGGATATGTATCGATAGCCGCAAAGATGCCAACTGATACAAAAGCTAATAGTTTCATGAGTAAATTAGATTACAATAAGATGTATGTCAACCGTGTCCCAATTAAGCTTCAATTCCAATCCATCAAGGGAAAGGAAGTCAACAAAGACCAAATGGCTTATGCGGTTCATTTATTGAGAAACATCACGGTTACATTTGAATCGTTTGTGAATCATCCTTATCCACTTCATATGCTAAAGCAGCATCATGAATTATTGTTATTTTAAATACTTTTAAAGGATTAGCCCATTAACTAATCCTTTTTCTACTCGAAATGTGCATTAGTTTATGCCTTTTGGCAAAATATATATCTAGAAAATTGACTTTATTCGTCAATACTCTTTTTTTTACAATATTAAGGTATTCAGCTTGAAATAATCGAAAAAACTTGTTTCAAGGCTTATTTGCTTTTAGAGTTACGTTATTTATCCATTTCATTCGAAAAACCACCAATTAGATTGGGTAATTATATATTTTCCAAAGCACATGTTTCCATTTTTGAATTCAATCAAATTTGGTAAAGGTTATATTAAATGCCCAGTAAGATTATTGATATTTTTTTACATTAGTTTTATTTTTGATCATCTATTTTCTATATCTAGTTTATTGCATTCTAAATTTAAATAGAAAGCGAATTTAGTAAGGCTATGTTTTATCAACGTCACTTTATAATAAATTTGTATGTATCATAAGTCTTTTTCCATCCGTAATTTTATACATTATAATGTAAATCCTAACCTTAATGGAGTCTTACGGATTTTTTTAAAAAATCATAACTTGAACTCTGTTTTAATTACTTAACCTTAGCCAGCCCTTCAATTGATTCCTTTAGGAATAAGTATTTTCTACCACCATCATATTTAGGACCCATCACAGGCTGAATGCCACGCTTTTGTAAGTTATTTAATGTTGGTTCAAAAGGAAAATCATATTGTTTTTTTATATTTTTTAAATCTATATATGTTTTGTTAAATCTTTCAATTTCCTCTTTATGTATCCTTGCAGATTTGGAGTTATCCACTTTCTTTATAAATCCCCTGTTAAATAAAGACCACATATCAGAACTTTTAAAATTTATCAAAGTTGCTGTTTCTTTAACTGAATATGTATCCTTATTTTGTCGTTTAAGTTCTCTATGTCCAAAATTTAAGACTTCGTACTCCTTTAATAGATAACTTCTGATTCCAACTATAGAAGATTCTTTCCCTCTTGGAATTAAATTCTTATTTAGAATATCTTTGATAATATCAAGATAACTATAGCTTTTAGTAATTGAATTCAAAAGTTTTACTGAATAATCAAGTGATAATAATTTTTCATTTTGACTATAAATAATCATACTATCAATTTGTTTTAATAAACCATTTACACTATCTGGATTAAAATATCTTCTAACTGCTCCATTTTTTTGGGGAACTTCAATAAATTCCAGTAACTCCAAGAAATCATATAACAGTGTCTCACTTAAATTAAGGATTTCTTTAGTTTTGTTTACAGAATACCAACTTTTCAATTTTTCTTTCAGCACCATTATACTATCGATATCAATCAAGCTCATGTTGTGTTTACTGCTTATTCTTTTTTCAATCCCTTTTAAGACGCCGTTTTTTAGAAGCTTTTTAATTGTTGTGACTTTCATGCCAAGAAATTCTGCTGCCTGGGTTCCTGTCAAATCTGTTCTAAGGCTTTTATCCTGATTAATTAACTTAAGATAGTTTACTGATATATACTTACTTTTATTTAGAATTAAATAGTATTTAAACGCATCTAATAGAAAAGGAAAGTCATTATAATTTTCCAAAATATTACGATAGAAGGAACCGAATTTTCGTACAACCCCTTTTTTAACATCATTTTCTATAGAATCCAAGAATAGAAAATAGTTATTTGGCCAATCGGTAAAAATGTTAAAAACATCACTTACAATCCGATCTATTTCCTCATTTTCCATTTTAGTAAGAGGTAATTTCCTAATGGATTTTCCATTTCTAAATACTCTCATAGCAAAGAAATTTATTAATCTAAAAATATTTTCATTATTAATATTGTAAAGTGGATTAACCTCATTCGTAAAAATAGCATTATTATAAAGCTTTGTTGAGACTAATGATGAAAACTCATTATTAGCCTCATTACTATTAATAATTTTACTCTTCCTAATATCAAATCCACACCCACATTTAAATAGGTGTCCTCTGCTCCATGTTAAGTATCGATCACACTTTTGACAATTTACTACCAGTAAACATTTATGCTTTGGACATGAAGTAACAAAAAGATAATTCCACAACTCACTATAATAACCATTTTCATTCAAACAAAGAGGACAAATTTTACATTTAAAACTTTGGCGATAAAATGTAGAAACTACATTATCATATTCTAAACCCCAGTTTAAAATTTGAATTTCTTCGTGTTTTAATCCTATCATACTGAGCGAATTGATTTTTTCATTTAAAGAAGATTGCTTAGTAGTGTATTTGTTTTTTCCCACTTGCTTTATAAGTTGGTAAATCCAAACTGAGGAATCATAATTATTTTCATGAGTTAATCTCAATATATAACCTTCAAAACTTTCATAAGTATATGGGGGAGCTAGTAATAACAATCTAGTAGAACGATTAGTTTCTTGTACCATAGATACTATCTCCTCACCCTATTTTGAATTTACAATTGAAATAAGAAATTAAAGGGGCTAATCCATTCCGAAAAATTTTGAATTCCTTTCCGGATAAATATGCCTTCATTCCGGAAGTTTATGAAGATTTACAGTTAAACTGCTTCACTGCCCCTATTCCTCTCCTCCTGCACAAAAAGGATGCCAAGCTCATGATGATCGCCTTCATATAAAGCACGCTGGGCAAAGCGAATTTGTCCATTTGTATCAAGCACTTCCAGCTTACAATGGGCACGGTTTTTCAGAAGGGCTTCATAGAAGCCGATTTTGTCATGGACATGAATCCCATTCACCTTCGTAACTATCTCTCCAACCTTTAATCCCATAGAACTAGCTGGAGATTGCGGAATAATCCCTAAAACCATCACACCATGATTTCTTTTCGAAAAAAAGAAAGGACGATTTTCGTCTGCCATTCTCTGTCTTAATGTAATAATCTCCCTGCTAACAATCGCAATGGTTACGACCGCAATCGAAGCAATTGGCGACCAATAGCCGGCAATGGATAAGAGTAAGATAATCGAGCCAAGCCAAATCACTTTTTTCCCAGTTGCCTTTATCGCATTGCTTGGAAGATTTCCTTGAATTTGCTGGAAAAAGCCGATAGCAAACGGGACTAGAAGGATAGAATACGAATGCCCAGCTATTGAGAAAACGGGCCACCATTCAAAAGGACTCTTAAGTACTTCACCTGGAATGACCAAAAACAGTGGGATCATCCATAGCCGTTTTACCT
Organism: Cytobacillus solani; assembly: GCF_006704205.1. Lineage (NCBI taxonomy): Bacteria > Bacillati > Bacillota > Bacilli > Caryophanales > Bacillaceae > Cytobacillus > Cytobacillus solani. The sequence goes on along the minus strand of NZ_CP041305.1, from coordinate 2,456,034 downwards.
CATGGATCCCAACCCTTTGGCCTCTTTTGCTTTTTATTAGCTTAGGAGAGGTTCCCTTTCGCGCATTTTTGAAAATAAGAATTCCTTCCCCAATCAATAGCAAGGCTAAAAGGACAGCGATTGCTGGAAAAACAGATGGCTTCGCATCAGAAATAGATGTGAAGATAGATGGAAGCGGCCATTCTTGTTCGACCGCAAAGATTGTTGCAAAAAAGGCAAACCCTAACGTATAAGCGGGTGCCATCCAGCGAATCTTTGTTGTGAAACTCCACAATATGGTTAATATCGCTGTAAAGACAATGGTTTCCAGCGGAATAACAAGACCTGCCGCAATTGAAATCAGAGACAATACAACTCCAATGAATAAACCTAGCGGAAGGAGCTGTCTCAACTCAAAGTATGCATTCTCCGCTCGAACATGAAAATTGCCCCTCTCTCGTTTCACCCGGGAAACGCCTAAAATAGCAGCTAAAAAGAAGAGATAATAGAATACAGGATGAAGAAAAAACTTACCCGCTCCCTTTGCGATTTCAATCAGCCATTCTTGAGCCACCATAGCCACCAACCTCTATTAATAAATTTCCATAAGAAATATTCGATATTTCCAATATCTATTACTCTTTATTCTACCAAAATGTCCACACAAAACCTATTGCAAGATGAAATAAATAAAGAAAACTCGCCGATTGGCGAGTCTTGAAAAAACGAAGACAGAGGTGCAGCTGCACCTATACTTATTTCCTTATGTTTTTGATAACGTCGAATAAACTTTTTGCTGAAGATTTCTACTTTCTTCACGTGCAAAAAATGGCAAGAAGATATCTCTTGCTATCTCTTAGATTATTTTAATGTTGAGCGGGAAAGGAGTTCGCCTGCTTCTTCATCCGTTAAATCATAATGATAGAACATACGATAAAATTCTTTTGTTTCTTTAATCATATCGTATGTATATAAATTAGGATAAATGAGATTTCCTAGCCACTTCATTCCTAATACTCGGTTAACGGATGGCGGAAAGCCTAGCCAATTATACGGTCCTTCTGGAACTTCATAGATTTTACCAGTTTGAACTGCTTTTAAATCTTTCCATAATGGGTCACCTGCTGTAACCTCTTCATAAACACTATCAGGTGCAAAAATAATGACTTCTGGCTGCCAAAACAGCAGCTGTTCCATTGAGACTTCATTTCCTCCTCCTTTGCTTGCTGCTTGATCCAATACGGCTACATTTTCTACACCTACAAAGTCAAATATTTCTGCATGGAAAGAGCCTTTTCCATTCGTATTCAATCCATTGTCACCTATTCCATAAAATAGAGTGACAATCTCCTTCTCTGGAATTGAAGAGGAAATTTCCTTTGCATCATTTATCGCAGCTTCACTATAAGACGAAAGTGCCTCTGCCTGTTCCTTTTCATTTAGAATATCACCTAAAATTTGATAAGATTGAGGAATGGTATCTAATTTTGCTTCAACAAATATAGTAGGGATGCCTGTGCTCTTTTGGATTTCATCCATATCCTCTTTAACCGTTTTCTTCGCTTCCCCAATATCAATAATGACATCTGGCTTCGCTGCAATTAATGCCTCTAAATTAAACGTGTCCCCGTAAAACATGCCAAATGTAGGAAGATTTAATATCTTTTGATCAAAATATTTTGCTTCAGCCTCCCCAGGTTTTCTCGCCCAGCCTATTAACTTTTTAGGTGCAATTGAATATAATACCATTTGAGCTAAAGGTCCAGATGGGGCAATTTTTGTTATATTAGCCGGAATTTCAACTTCTCGTCCAACAGAATCAGTAAATTTACGTGTAGTTTGTTCTTCTGGCTGTTTTGCCTTCTCTTGAATTTCTTGATTTTCCTCATTTGCTGCTTTTTTGGCAGAATTGTTTGAGTTACAGCCAGCCATTCCTCCAATTACAAATATAATTACTAAAAATAATAAACTCATTTTTCTAACTTGATTCATTAAACGCTTCCTCCATATTGAATTCCTATTTAACTTAGGAACTATTAAGTTTGTCTATTCATTAGATTCGGAACAATAACTCGGACATCTCCAGCCTCTGTCTTGATGTCCTCGAGCTTTACATGTACGCCATATAATTGCTCAAGCAATGCCTCTGTCACTATTTCTTTCGGGCAGCCGCTTTGAATAATCTCCCCATTGAACATCAATAGTACCTTTGTTCCATATAAAAAAGCATGTTCTGGATTATGTGTTGATAAAATGACAATATACCCCTCTTGCGCAAGTTTCTTTACATGCATCATCACACGAATTTGATTCCCATAATCAAGATTGGCTGTCGGCTCATCCATCACAAGAATCTTTGCCTTTTGCACAATGGCACGGGCAATTAATGCTAATTGTCTTTCACCCCCGCTGATTTCTGCATATCCACGGTTACGCAAATGAGAAATTCCAAGCATATCCAATGCGTGCAGCGCTTCCTTTTCATCCTCTATATTCGGATTGGAAACACCTTTAAGATGGATCGTTCGGCCCATTAATACTGTATTTAAAACAGTAAAGTTGAAAGTTGGATGATGAGATTGCGGAATGTAAGCAATCTTCTTTGCAAGCTCCGCTATTCGCATCTTTTTAATATTCCTCCCTTCTATCAAGATCTCACCTTGATACCCTTTTGTTAGTCCGAGCATGCAGCGGAATAATGTACTTTTCCCAACACCATTTGGACCAAGGACACATATCAGGTTTTTAGAATGGGCAGAGAAGGTGATGTTATCCAATATTTTTCTTTGCTTATAATTAAAGCTTAGTTCCTTCACTTCTATTATCATCGTCTATTACCCTCTCGTAAGATCAAATACATAAAAAATGGGGCTCCAACGAAAGCTGTTAATATGCCTAATGGAATCTCCTGTGTAGCTAATAGCCTTGAGAAATTATCAACAATTAATAAGAAGCTTGCTCCAAGCAGCATGGATGCTGGAATTAAAACACGATAATCAGAACCAACTATCATGCGTGTAAAATGAGGAATGACAAGACCAACCCAACCAATCATTCCACTAACAGATACACTTGCTGTTGTTGCCAAAGTGGCACATGCAATAACGAGAATACGAATGACTTTCGTATTCACCCCCATTGTTTGCGCCTCTTCCTCGCCCATTGTCATAACATTTATTTTCCATCGCAAAAACATTAATGGAATTAATCCCAACAATATAGGGATTGCACATAGCAGTAAGTCTTGCTGGCGTATCGATGATAAACTTCCCATTAGCCAATAGGTAATGGCAGGGAGTTCATTATTCGGGTCTGCTATGAGTTTAATGAAAGAAAGACCAGCAGAGAATAAAGAACCTACCATTATACCTGTTAGAATAAGACTGAGTGACGGGTTATTCTTTACACGTGAACTGATTATCCATACTAAGAAAACTGTCAGCATCCCAAAGAAAAATGCCGATAGGGCAATACTGTATTTACTTAAGCCAAGAAGGATGGCTAGTGCTGCACCAAATCCTGCTCCTGCAGATGCACCTAATAGGTCAGGTGAGACCATCGGATTTTGAAATAATCCCTGATATGCTGCCCCTGCACAAGATAAGGCAGCCCCGATCATAACAGCTGCTAAAATCCTCGGAAGACGTATTTGAAAAATGACTGTTTCTACCTCAATAGTCCAAGATGGTTCAAATGGAATAACCTTTGAAGCGAAAACCTTAAACAGTTCTAACGGCCCGACTGGATATCTTCCAAGGGCGAAAGATAATATGAAACAACAAATAAGAAAGATAGCTAAAATAAAAAGCTTTCCCCGATACTCTCTAATATAAGATGCTCTACTTAACTCGCCCATGACTGCCTCCTAGTTTATCCTCAGCGGCGAATAACCTGATAATAGGGTTTTGAGTAGCAAGGTTTACAATATACTTTTAAATCAACGGCCACCTCACGCCCATCATTCACTTCTTCTCCACACTTATCACAAATAATTCTCCTCAACGGCTTTCCCGGCAGATCCTCTGGACGAAAATCTACAACGACCTCTTCAAATGCTAATAACTCGTTATCTGGCATCATCTTATATGCTTCTAAATATGGGTTATCTCTATTATTAACATATTTCTTTGCAAGCTCACGAACATTAGCAGGTACGAATATTCTTACTGCTTTGTTTTTGTTAATATCTAAAAAGGTCGCTGCCATCTTGCCATAATCTATGTGCTTTAACGTTCTTTTTCCTAATTTACAGCCTGTTACCGTTTGAATGGCATCTGCCGCACATCGGTCTGTTTCAACATAAACAATTAGACTCTTATTCTTATGTAAATCCTCCATGCCTAACCATTTTAATCCCGCCATCCCCATTCTGACTCCAAGAATTTGACCGGCACAAAGGTGTCCATGGTAACTTGCAGCTGCTTCTATTAATTCATTAACGGTTTTCATTTCGCCACACACCTTATAGTCAAAATATTCTTCCATCGCTTTTTGAAATGTTTATGTATTGAACAGCATTTCGGAAGCTGCGCACCCCTCCGCCTTCCTTAATACAGCGGAGAACAAAGTCCTCTTCCTCAACAACTAAACCACTAATTATATCAACCCCCATCTCAAATAGAGCTGTTGAAAATGGTGTGCTGGGTCCTAACATAATGGTCACAGCATTTTTTGAAAGCTCCAGTAATCGAGGTGTTGTTTTATTAATAAGAGTTGAAGATGTCATAAACACATAATCTTGTTCGGATAGAATATATTCTGCTGCAGGATCAGGTAGATCCCCCATTTGCGGATTCCGCTCCAACACTGAAAGCTGACAATGCTTCGACAACTCACAAACATCGGGAAAGTGTCCTATCACAGCCACTTTTTTCCCTCTTATTTTGTCCGCGAAGAGATCAAACGCACTGCCAGATTGCAATTGCTTATATCCCTTATTTTCCATGTCGGCAATGGTTTCACGGCAATTCCTGACAGAATTGATTGCACTTAAACCGATAGCAGCCTCCAAGGAATTCCAAGATTTTATTCTTTCAGCTAAGCTCTTCACTGATTGTCCCATGCATGTCCCTGGCAATTGTGATAATTCCAAAGGACGAGGGAAGCTCATTGCTAATCCCATCGCCTTCGAACGCGTAGCAGTCCAAGAAAGCCCTGCAATTACTTCCTCAACCCTTTCTTCCTCGCTTATTTCCGCGATTAGTTTGTCATATAACTCCCACATAAAAGACCCTCCCATAGTAATCTAGCAAAATGGTTAAAATAACCAAGATGAATAGAAAAGATGTTCACTATTATAATCAGTTATAATTAAATATATCTAATTATAATTAGTTATATCTAATTATAATTTATTATCAAAACTATAAATACAACAATTTACTTATTTTTCTACTTTTCACGAATTTGACAAATTCCTATACAGTTTTAGCACAATAAAAATAACAGGAAGATTGCTCCTCCTGTTATTTCATATGTTGATCGCGGAATTATTTGTAAATACCTAAATAAACTATTGTCTACGCGTGAAAATCTACAATACTATCTGGCTAGAAATCTTAGAGCCGTTTGGAGCTGGATGTCATTCTCTTCTTTTTTCATTTCGTCAATGATTGCCTTTTCTAATGCAGCAGCCGTTTTTTGATCGATCGTTCCGGTGGCGTTAAGACCTGAATGCTTTTGAAATGCCTTAACAGCAATAATAGTAGCTTCACTGAAATAGCCATCTTTTCTCCCCGGAGAAAAGCCTAGCCCATCCAGCATTTCCTGTGCATTTTTTACCTGCTCATTGTTCATGTCCTGTATCAATGTCTCTTCCAATTGCAGTGGATGCGTATTAAAAATGGCCGGCTGCATGACTTTAAGTGTTGGTTGGATCCCTTTATCGTGAATCCAATTTCCATCTGGTGTTAGCCACTTAAATAATGTCAGCTTAATATTGCTTCCATCCCCCATTGGCACTGGTTGCTGAACCGTTCCTTTTCCAAATGTTTTTTCTCCAATCAGCGGGTATCCTTCCGCCTCATTTAACGCACCTGCTAAGATTTCAGAAGCAGATGCACTTCCTTTATCAATTAAGACCGCAATGGGATAGTCTTTTTCTTCCGTTAAGCTCGAGAAATATCTCTTTTTCTCTCCATTTCGACGTTCAATTTGAATCATTGGCTTTTCATTTGTCACAAGCCCTTTCAAAATTTCTTGAACTGCCTCCAGATAGCCTCCTGGATTTCCACGAACATCAATGACTAACCCCTCAAGCCCTTTTTTCTCTAAACCTCTAAGATTTTTTTCAAATTCTGCCGCTGTATCCTCTGAAAAAGAGGTGATCTCTATATAGCCAATCGCTTTTCCATTTTGTCTTTTTAAATCGGAATAAACAGTCATTTGCGGAATCTCATCCCGTTTAACTTCAACAACTAGAGGATCAGTCAATCCTTGACGAGCAATTTCCAGCTTAACTTTTGTCCCTTTTTCTCCTCTAATTTTTAATGTCGCCTCAAACAAGTCAAGTCCATCTATACTTTCTCCATCAATCTTTAAAATTTGATCTCTTGGTTTGAGACCCGCTTTTTCCGCTGGAGAATCCTTAAATGGAGCGACAATGACAACCTTTCCATCGTCCATGCTTACTTCAGCTCCGATTCCTTCAAAAGAGGATTCAAGTGACTCGTTGAATTGTTCCACCGTTTCCTTGTCCATATACACTGAATATTTGTCTGAGAGCGTGGAAAGCATTCCTTGAATGGCACCTTCTACCAGCTGCTCCTCCTCCACTTTTTCAACATAGCTATTTAATATTAAATGATAGGCCTTTTCTACCTTCTCTAAATCCCCTGCAGAAATGGGGGTTTTGCCTTCCGCTGTAGGGGCTGTTTGATTTTCAACGCTTACCTTAGGGTTACTTTTATTTACCCATTGCATTCCAGCATATGTACCACCCGCTCCCGTCAAGAGAGATCCCGTCATAAGCAGCACAATCCACTTTCTGTTCATCCCCATCTTCCTTTCCTTCGATGTATACCGATTTTTAATCCTTCTACAATTTGCCTGATTCACCTTTTTTAGGGATGCTAATTCAATATATGAAAAAATGGGACGGGTTATGAGATTTTTTTTGCTATAGAGATGTTTGTTTGGGGAGATTTAAGTTATTTTAGCTGGTTGGCGGTTTTATCTAGTATTTCATTAAAGTTATCGAGTAAGTCTTTGATTTTATCTAGCAGATTTTTCAATTTATCTAGCAAGTCTTCGGTTTTATCTAGCATTTCATATTTTTTCGTACAAAAAAAAGAAAGAAGCTTAGCTCCTTCCTTTTTTTTTATATTTTTAGAAATTTACGTACGGACATCATACTGCCCCAGACACCAATTAATGCGCCCATAAGGAGTAATAATCCAGAAACCTGATATACGAATGGACTAAACTCAAGGATCTCCATAAAGTTTCCTTGCAGTTTCGGTGCCAGATAGTCATAAACATAGTTATACGATATGGCAATAAGCGTGATTGGCAGAATGGACCCAAGTACGCCAAGCCATAAGCCTTCAAGGAAGAACGGCCAACGAATGAACCCGTTTGTCGCTCCTACTAATCTCATAATCTCAATTTCTCTTCTTCTAGATACGATTGTGATTTTGATTGTATTTGAGATTAAGAACATAGCTGTAAACAGCAAACCTACAATCAGAACAAGCCCCACATTTCTTGCTCCATTTAGGAAAGAGAATAGTTTTTCAACTTCCCCCTGTCCATACTTCACCTTCGCAGCATATTCCATTTTTTCTATTTTTTCGGCAACCTTCATGACATCTTCCGGATCTTTTGTTTTCACAACTAATACATCATTTAACGGGTTGTCCTGCTCAAAAAGCTTATACGCCTCTCCTTCTTCACCAAAACTTTCAATGAGGTTATCGAGCTCCTCATCCTTTGGAGAAAAACGAACGGATTTGACTTCCGAAATGCCTTGAATCTTCTTTTCCAAAGCCTTTTGATCTTCTTTATTCGCTGCTACATCAATATGAACACGAACTTCTACTTCCTGTTCAAGCGTTGTTGCTACTTTGTTAAGATTCATCATAATGACGAAAAATACCCCGACTAAAATAAGCGTGACAGTAACCGCACTTGCTGATGCAAACGTCATCCAGCCATTTCTTCCGAGACTTTTTACACTTTCTTTTAAATGACGGCTTAAGGTTCTAGCTTTCATAGCCATAGTCCCCCCTTTGCTCGTCACGGACAATTCTTCCACCCTCTATTGCGATCACGCGATGTTTAATTTTATTAACAATTTCTTTATTATGTGTTGCCATAAGGACTGTTGTTCCTCTAGTATTAATTTCATCAAAAATATTCATAATTTCCCATGATGTTTCAGGATCAAGATTTCCCGTCGGCTCGTCCGCTATTACTACTTTCGGTGAGTTCACGATTGAGCGGGCAATCGAGACGCGCTGCTGCTCTCCCCCCGATAATTCAGTTGGCAGCATCCGTGCTTTATGCTTTAAATTAACAAGATCTAGTGTCTCCATGACCTGCTTTTTTATATACTTCGGCTGTTCTTCAGTTACTTCTAGGGCAAAGGCTACATTTTCATAGACAGTTAGTGTTGGAAGTAATTTAAAATCCTGAAAAACCACGCCGATATTACGTCTAAGTAGAGGAACCTTGCTTGTTTTTAATTTTGCAAGATTGATCCCATTAATCATAATTGTTCCACTAGATGGTTTTTCTTCTCTATACATCATTTTAATAAATGTTGATTTACCAGCACCACTCGGACCAACCACATAAACAAACTCTCCTGCCTTGATCGATACGTCAATGCCATTTGCAGCAACTACTCCGTTTGGATATTTCTTAAATACATCCTTCATTTCTATCATTTCTATCACACCCAATATCTATTCTGTTTATATAAATTGATTACGCAGTTTCGACTCACGAATCAATATCTTTTCATTTAAAGTAATTATATTTAAGCGAATCTATTATTTCGTCAAAAAACGACAACTTCCAGACAAAAAAGGATAAAAACCAACTTTATTTTCATTCAGCTTTCATTATAACATCTACAATCATTAAAAATACCTGAAAAATTATTACAGTTTCTTTTCAAAGAAAGAAAAGCGGAAGCGCCTTGTTCATCGCCGTACAAACTGGAAGGGATCTTCCTTTCGATAAAGGAAACACGGTTAGCGTCAGCGAACCGATGTTGACTTATTCGTAGGGAGGAGACCTGAAGTTTGATAGGCGATAGGACGCTTGCGCTAGACAGTTCTTAATTCAATAGTAATACTTTCTTATCTTAGCAAACAGAAAAAACGTTCTGCGATAAACAGAACGTTTCTTGTAAAAATAATTTACTATTACTTTTTAGCAGCTAACCATTCAGCAACTTGTGATGCTTCATCACCGCTAAGCAATCCAGCTGGCATTGCACCTTGTCCATTAGCAATGATTGATTCAATATCTTCCTTAGAATGAGTTGAACCAGCCTTTTCAAGAGCAGGGCCTACGCCACCTTCAAGATTGCCGCCATGGCAGCTTGAGCACTTTTGATTGTAAAGCTTTTCGGCATCGCCAGCATCAGCTGTTGTTGTTTCGCCGCCTGTTGTACCTGTGTCCTTCTCTTTCGATGCGTCGTCATCCCCGCCGCCACAAGCAGCAAGAGCAAGAACTAGAGAAGACCCTAAAAGTAATGCTAGAAGCTTCTTTTTCACTTAAAATCCCCCTCTGGTAATATTACATATCACAGTTATATTATACCAACATTAAGCGCGATTGAAACCCTCTCCAAGTACCTCAGATGCATCGGTAACAATGATAAATGCAGTCGGATCAATGCTTTTGACCAATTGTTTCAATTTTGTGAACTCCGTTTGATCAACGACACACATGAGAATTGGACGCTCATTATCAGTATAACCACCGTATGCTGTTAGTTTTGTCACACCTCTATCAATTTTATTCAATATTCCTTCACGAACTTCCGCTTGTTTTTCTGTTATTATCATTGTCATTTTTGTTCTGCCAAAGCCTACTTGAACGAGATCGATTGTTTTGCTAGTAACAAACAAGGCAAGTAAGGCATATAGTCCTCTTTCGATATCGAACACAATGGCTGCAGTAAGTACGATAAGTCCATCAATAATCGCCACACATGTACCTAACGAGAGTCCAGTATATTTGTTAATAATTTGTGCTGCAAGGTCTGTTCCACCCGTTGAGGCCCTTCCCCTAAAAACAACACCAAGGCCAAGACCGACACCGATTCCGCCGAATAATGAAGCAAGCAAAGGATCATTTGTCCACGCTTCAAAATCCTTTGTTAGAAAAACAACAAACGGCAAAAATATGGTTCCAACCAATGTTTTAGCTCCAAACTGCTTGCCAAGGAAGACAACCCCAGCAATAAAGAGAGGGATATTAAAGGCCCACTGCACATACGCAGGCTCCCACCCAACAACCGCATCTAAGATCGTGCTAATCCCACTTACTCCGCCCGAAGCCACTCGATTTGGCAGTAAGAATACATTGAAAGTAATCGCTACAATAGCTGCACCAATAAGTACATAAATATACTCTTTCAGCATTTCTCTTTTTGTATGAAAGGCAATCTCTCGCTTCTTTTTTTGCATCATTCTTCTCCTTTGTAGTGGGAGCCACTACCGCGAATTTCACCGAATAACATCATGACTTTCGACATATACCGACAGTGAGTATAGCATGGAGCCATTTAACTGTAAATGCCAATAGTGTGCTGTGTTAAAGGGGTAAATAGCTTAATCTTAGGTTGTGGATATTTGCTATTATCTATGAACAAAGATGAGAATTGTGTGTACAAATCCGTGGTGTAATGTTGTAAAAGAAGGTGAGAGTATGGAGAAAATTCTAAATGAGATTTTACAGCATCTGCAAGGACACCATGAAGCGTTTTGATTCCATCGATAAAGAAATAACAGATTAGACAATGTTGATGACCGTTTTGAGAATGTCGAAAACAGCCTTTATAGTTTGGAGGAAACGGTCAATAACCATGCAACAGAATTTAAAAGTCATTTTAAGCATATAGAAACAGAACTTGATCAGCACGAGGAAACTTTTCGAATAGGATCGAATGAATAAACTGGAACAAAAAATTGATATTAAACACCTGAGTAAAAAACCGGGGTTCACAAAACAGAAATTAATCAGCTATAGAAAAGAATCCACGTCTAGTACCCCCTCAACTTAAACTGGCAAACACCGTTATTTACAATAAAAAAAAGCCTTTGCCGATCTATAAGACCGAGTAAAGGCTTTTATTTCTCATACTTAGCTTAATTTTGAACGAAGGTATGCATCAATAAACGGATCAAGTTCTCCGTCCATAACCGCTTGTGTGTTTCCACTTTCTGTGCTCGTCCGGTGATCCTTCACCATGGAATACGGATGGAAAACGTAGGAACGGATTTGGCTGCCCCAGCCGATTTCTTTTTGTTCTCCGCGAATTTCTGCTAATTGCTGCTCCTGCTCTTCAATTTTTCGTTGATAAAGCTTTGCTTGAAGCATTTTCATCGCACGATCACGGTTTTTAATTTGCGAGCGCTCGGTTTGACAAGTAACGACCACTCCTGTTGGTGTATGGGTAATCCGAACAGCTGAATCCGTTGTGTTGATATGCTGTCCGCCCGCACCACTTGCACGGTAGGTATCTATTTTCAAGTCTTCTGTGCGGATATCAATTTCGATCTCATCATTAAATTCTGGCATCACTTCACATGACACAAACGACGTATGACGGCGGCCTGAAGAATCAAATGGCGAAATGCGCACAAGGCGATGTACACCTTTTTCTGCCTTTAAATAGCCATATGCGTTATGACCTTTAATACCTAGTGTTACGCTTTTTATCCCAGCTTCATCCCCTGGAAGATAGTCAAGTGTTTCTACTTTGAAGCCTTTTTTCTCTGCCCATCTCGTGTACATACGCAGAAGCATGGAGCCCCAATCTTGTGACTCAGTTCCACCAGCTCCTGGATGAAGTTCAAGAATCGCATTGTTTTTATCATAAGGCTCGCTTAAAAGAAGCTGCAGTTCAAACTCATTCAGACGCTTGGCCAAATCCTTTAATTCTTCCTCTAATTCGGCTTGAAGCTCAGCGTCTGCTTCTTCCTTCACAAGCTCGTACGTTAATTCAAGGTTTTCAAATGTTTCATTCAAATCATAAAGCTCATGAACTTGATCCTTCAGCCCATTGAGCTCTCCAATGACCACTTGTGCCTTTTGCTGGTCATCCCAAAATCCTGGATGGAGCATTGTGTCATCAAGCTCCGCAATACGTGCCTCTTTGTTCTCTAAGTCAAAGAGACCCCCTAAAGTCCGCTAATCGTTTAGCCATTTTCTCTAATTCATTCCGAATATCTGCTAATTCCATGCTTTCACCTCTTATAATTTTTGAGCTGCTTTTATACTGTGTTCACTCAGCCATTTATTATTATACTGTTACAACAAATAAAATCACACCTAAAAAGAAAAAAACACCGGCAAAGCTATTCAGTGAACAGCTTGCCGGGCTCTTTTAGATTATCCAATTCCGCAGCAGTTTTTATACTTTTTGCCGCTTCCACAAATACATGGATCATTTCGGCCAACATCCAGCTGTTTTACAACTGGCTTTTTCTTCACCTTTTCCCCATCTTCCTTCGGGTTGACCGCTTGGCCTTTTGCTACTTCTTGACGTTCTAAATTGTTGCGGATTTCAGCCTTCATGATGTATTTTGCCACATCTTCCTCGACTGCGGCAATCATATTTTCGAACATCGCAAAGCCTTCCTGCTGATATTCTTGAAGCGGGTTGATTTGTCCGTATGCACGAAGATGAATCCCCTGACGGAGCTGATCCATTGCATCAATATGGTCAATCCACTTCGTATCCACCGCACGAAGAACGATAACCTTTTCAAATTCACGCATTTGTTCAGGCTGAAGAAGCTCTTCTTTTTCATCGTAGCGTGCTTTAACCTTTGCAAAAATAGCTTCAATGATCTCTTCTGTATCCTTGCCTCTAAGATCATCAACCGTAATATCTCCCTCATGCAGCAGGTTTCCATTCACATAGTCGATCAGACCTGGAAGATTCCACTCCTCCTCGTCACCGTTAGCCGGTGCGAAAGCATGAACATTGCGCTCGAGTGATGTCATCAGCATTTTCTCAACGATTTCGCGAAGATTTTCTGATTCCAACACTTCATTACGCTGTCCGTAAAGGATTTCACGCTGCTGACGAAGAACATCATCATAGGAAAGAAGCTGTTTACGTGCATCAAAGTTATTGCCTTCTACTCGCTTCTGAGCAGACTCAACTGCTTTTGAAACCATTTTACTCTGAATTGGCTGGGAATCATCCATACCAAGACGCTCCATCATCGATTTCATATTATCTGAACCGAAGCGGCGCATCAATTCATCTTCCATTGAAAGATAGAATTGCGTAATCCCGGGATCTCCCTGACGGCCTGAACGTCCGCGAAGCTGGTTATCTATCCGTCTGCTCTCATGGCGTTCCGTACCAATTACAGCTAGTCCACCTAATTCTTTGACACCCTCACCAAGCTTAATGTCTGTACCACGGCCAGCCATGTTCGTTGCAATCGTGACCGCACCTTTTTTACCGGCATCGAGAATAATTTCTGCTTCTCGGCCATGGTTCTTGGCATTTAGGACATTATGGTGTACACCTTTTTTCGTTAAATATTTTGAAATAACCTCTGATGTTTCAATCGCAACCGTACCAACAAGTACGGGCTGGCCTTTTTTATGGCGCTCAGCAATATCCTCAACAACTGCACGGAACTTTCCATCCATCGATGAATAAATTAAATCCGCACGGTCATCACGGGCAATCGGACGATTGGTTGGAATGACAATAACATTCATATTGTAAATATTGCGGAATTCCTCTTCCTCTGTTTTCGCTGTACCAGTCATCCCAGCCAGCTTTTCATACATACGGAAGTAGTTCTGGAATGTAATTGTTGCAAGGGTCATGCTTTCATTTTGAATTTCTAGCCCTTCTTTTGCTTCAATTGCCTGATGCAGACCGTCACTATAACGGCGGCCCTTCATCAAACGGCCAGTAAATTGGTCAACGATGACAATTTCGCCCTCTTGAACAACGTAATCCACATCAAGATGCATACTTGAATGCGCCTTTAATGCTTGCGTAATATGATGGTTCAATGTGACATGGGAAATATCGAAAAGGTTCTCAATCCCAAAAGCACGTTCCGCTTTTGTCATCCCTTCTTCTGTTAGCTGAACCCCTTTTGTTTTTTCGTCATATGTGTAATCTTCTTCTTTTTTCAATGTACGAACAAACCCATTGGCCTGAATATAAAGGGCTGTCGACTTTTGCGCTGTTCCTGAAATAATTAGCGGTGTCCGCGCTTCATCGATTAGAATGGAGTCCACCTCATCGATTACCGCATAGAAAAGCGGGCGCTGAACCTTTTGCTCTTTATAAAGAACCATATTGTCGCGAAGATAGTCAAAGCCTAATTCATTGTTCGTGCTATACGTAATATCCGCTGCATAAGCGGCTTGCTTTTCTTCCTTTGTGAGTCCATTTAAGTTCAAACCAACTGTTAGTCCTAAAAATTCATACAGCTGACCCATCTCAGTAGCATCACGGCTAGCAAGGTATTCGTTGACAGTAACAACGTGAACGCCTTTACCAGAAATAGCATTTAAGTATACTGGCATTGTCGCCGTAAGCGTTTTACCTTCCCCTGTTTTCATTTCGGAGATGTTTCCATCATGAAGGGAAGCTCCCCCATTAATTGCACCGGGTATGGATACAATCCAAGCACACGCTTTGCACCTTCACGCACAACAGCAAATGCTTCAACAAGCAAGTCATCTAACGTTTCACCTTTTTGATAGCGTGCTTTGAATTCGTCTGTTTTGCCGCGTAACTCATCATCCGTTAATTTTTCCGTATCAGCCGCAAGTGCTTCAATTTGCTCTGCAATTTTTGTGAGTCGTTTTAGTTCGCGTTTATTTTGATCAAACACCTTATTTAAAATCCCAAGCATTTAAAACGCTCCTTTATATTGGATAGGAGAAGATTTTGGTAAAAATCTCCCATGAAATCTCATATTATTCCTATTAATATTACCACTTTCACTAGGGGGTGACAACTTATGAGGGTGGGGAGGAAGTTTTGCCTTTTGGAAAATAGACTCTCCCCTTAAGTTGGCCTTTAAATGGCAAGTCCATTGAAATGAGTAACTTTTTTGCAATACTTGCGGAGGAAAGGTGGAGGAAATCTCGAAATTGACTGTTAGAAATGGGGGAATTATTGTTAAGCAGGAAATAATCATTGACCGCAAGTATGTGGGCATTTTTATCCTTTGATTTGCATTTAGGGCAAAACCAGGTTCCGTAGTGTCTTTCCATTGGGGATGTAGATTGGCATTTCTCACAAAGTGCTCCAGTGGTTATTTCGCTTTTTGATATGTTATAAAAAGGAAGAACATCAAATATTTCTTCTTTATACTCTTTTAATAGGATTCGGCAGATTTTCTTGAGCTCTTTTGGAGTGAGGATTTCGTTCTTATAAGATAATCTTATTTTTTCAATTTCCTTTAATAAAAATTGAACGTGAAGGACTTTTTGCATCATTTTCATATTTCCGGGGGCAGTTTGAATGATGGTTGAGGGCTTACTAATAATAATCAGAAAGTCGATTGGAATGGAAATATTGCGTTTGTTCAGCCATTTTCTCAGCTCTGTCCATTGTTGGCGAGCTTGTTCAATGGGATTGGCGTAGCCTTTAATTTCCCCGTTTGAGTTGGTTTGTATAAGCTGGTCAAGTAAGGGATCAAAGTAAAGTCTTCCTGAATAGTTTTTCACTTCAAGAATGAGCGCGAAAAAGGATGTGAGGATTAAAGTATCGATTTGAAAGAAGTGTTTTCCATTCGAGAGTCGTATGCCGTGGAATATCATATAGTCTTTTTCAGGGAGCTTGCTTAAAGGAAAGTCTAATGCTTGTTCGCCTCTGAAACCAGCCCAACGTTTGGCGAGATCTGATGCAATTTCAGCTCTTTTCCAATGATTTTCCGGTATTCTTCTTAAAAGTGCTTCATTTTTTTGGATTCTGATAGGAATTGTACGTTCTTTTACAATCAATTTGATCTCTCCTTTTTAAAGTTCAACACAATATTCGTTTTTACATAGAAATAATCCTGCCTAGATTATAGTTTTTATCACCACATCTGTTAAATCTTCATGTTACAAGCCAGATTTTCATTTTATCGGCCACTTTCAATGATTTACGGGCCACTTCACCTAATTTATAGGCAACTTTCTCATTTTATGGGCCACCTCATTATTTTTCATAAAAAAACGAAGAGCATCCATGCTCTCCGTCTAGTTACTAAGCCATTCCTTCAACTTAGGAACTCTATTCCAAAGATGCTGATGCTCACTCACATAGACTGCGGCTTCATTTTTGTCACCGAAGCTGTAATAATCAGGAATGTCTGCTGGGAGCTTCTTTTTACCTGTTAATAAATCAACGACATACTTATTTACCTTTTTGGCAGCAAGAAATAGTTGATTGGCTTTATCTGTTAAACCATTTGATAAAATCTCGATTAATGTTTGATTATACGCATCTTGTGCACTATCTTCCGGATATCTCTTCAAGAGTTCAGAAGCTTTTCGAAATTGTTCATCATCACAATAGGCAATAAATAGCATATAGCTGATACCCTGATTGTCAGCCGGATTTAATTCCAGCAGCTCCTCGTACTGAGTAATTGCTGCTGTTAAATCACCAATTTTTTGTAAAAATGCTGCATAATTCATTGCTGCACGCATAAATGGTCTTGTTTCGATTAGCCCCCAGAAGTACCCTTTATTCTCATGAAAAAATGCTTCACCAAGCTCATCGCGGCCAATGCGCATACTCTTTTCAAAAAGCTGGGCAGCAGTTTGCAGAGAATCAGTCTGTTCAGCTAAAATTGTATATCCGTCTGCATGGGAAGGGTCTAATTCCAAGGCTTTCTGAGCTAGTCTGTATCTTTCTGGCCCATTAGATTCAAGGGCTGCGTATATTAGCTCTTGTGCCTCTTCTTTCGTGCCTTGACTCTTGTTCTTTCTGGGATTAGGGCTGTCTAATCTTGCTTGCAAAAAGTCATTTATTTCCTCCATACTTTCCAACTGATTTTCTTCAATTTCTTTTAACACCTCTTGTAATTCCGCTTCCAGTGCATGGCTTTGCTTCTTCTGATCCCGTTCAATCATTGCCCCTATGTAATTCTCTACAACAAAGTAAATGTCACTATAATAGCTAGATACTCGATTAGCTGGCAATCCATACATGTCTCCGATCTGTTTCTGTGTTAGCTCAACTTTTGTCGGTGCTAAAGTAGTAACGAGATAACGAAGGGCCGCCACATAATTTACAGGCTTCTGAATATTTTTATTGGTTTGCTTGCAATATTCCATCCAAAGCATAACGCCTATATGGATGATCCAGCTAAGTTCTCCCGCCGCTTTCATATCCTTTTCAAACATTTCGGCTACCTGCTTAGCTCCGTCGCTTGGCCATTCAAAACCTTGAAGATCAAGCGTTACTCCCGCCTTTGGTGTCTCATGCATCATTTCAAGGAAGTTGTCTGCTAGAAATTCCTCTGGACTATCATATCCTGAATTCATAAATTCATTTTCAATAAAGACTTCAAAATCGGCTGTATGCTCTATAGAAAGTTCAAATAGAGTTGGAAAAACAGTAAATTTGTCTTCATAGCGATGCAAAATTGCAAAAGCGAATACGCCTTCCTCGTAATCTCGCGAATGCTCAAATAGAACAACAGGGTACTCTTTTCCTGTCAATGTATCTTCTATTATAAGGCTATCGATATGATATTCTTTCACTATACCAGCAACAGCATAGCCTTCCTGCCAAGATTCCAGAATGGCCTTCACTCTTGTGCGTGAAACTTTGCGAAGTTTATGCTCAATAAACTTCTGCATAATGGTTTTGCCATCTTCCATCGGTTCAAATACTAGAAACCAAAAAGGGTGCAAAAATTCATAGAAATCCGCATCTCCAGCATCTGCATCCTCCAGCGAATGAAGCAAGTCTTCAAAATCATTCGCTATTTCATCACCAAACTGTTGGATCGCAAAAATTTCCGCTTCCTTATGCAGCTCTAACACTTCATGATCAATCACATCTGTAATAAGAACCGTATCCTTGCTCCCACAGCATTTTTTATACTTCTTCCCGCTTCCGCACGGACATGGTTCATTCCGGCTAACTTTTAAAGTAGACATATAACAGCTTTCTCCTTATCCCTATTGATCTGTTTTTAATCTATTCTATCACTATAGCTTCTAACAAATTAACTATTAGTTTGCCACACGAATTAAAATATAAAACTGCTATCCTTGACATTTTCAACTTCCGTTTATATAATAATATTAATTAAATAGTTGTTCTCCTAAAGGGGAGTAGCTTTTACAGCATTGTCGTCATTTCAGAGCACTAGCTCTCGGCATTGTTGGCAGCCTAAAAATTGTTAGCCAGACCTTTACCAAGCGGTAGAGGTCTTTATTTATGACCTTTACCCATCGTGGTAAAGGTCTTTTTTATTAGGCTTGTTGAAATAAATATTGTTGGAGAAAAGCATCCATCAAGGGCTCACAATCCACAACATGCAAGGTCAGTACCTATACAATAATGGAGGAATTCACATGAATAAAAAGATCCGATTTTCACTTGAAGAATTAACGAAGAAGAACAAAGAAGAGTTATTAAAGGACAAGATTCAAATGGAAAAAATCGAGAAAAGAATCGATGAAAAACACGCAAAGACAAAATGAAGAAACCCACTTATTAGAAAGGAGGAATTTGCAGTGTAAAATCTCCCTCTTACTTTTATCAAAATCATACAAAAAGAGGAGAAAATACGTAATTGAAAACCCAGCATTACAAAAATGGCTAGTAATCTTTACTTTTTGAAGTATACTCGAAACAACATTTACGTCAGCAATCACTTCAGAGGTAAAAAATCCGCCAAGGATTCAAATTCAACCCGCTCAGATTCTTTCTGATTCTGATCAGCGGACATAATCATAGAGTCAGAAAAACCCCGCTTTTGACAGCGGGGTTTCCTTATTATTGTGCTTCAATTAGACCATAACGGCCATCTTTCCGCTTATAAACAACGTTTGTTAAGCTAGTTTCTGCATTTGTGAATACATAGAAATTGTGGCCAAGCATATTCATTTGCAGAATAGCCTCTTCACTGTCCATTGGCTTTAGATCAAAGCTTTTTTGACGGACAACTTCGAGCTCCTGGTCTTCATCCATTGATGCTCTTTCAGATTCATCAAGCGTAACAAACATATCTGGCACATTCCCTTTTTCACGGAATTTACGATTTACCTTCGTTTTATGCTTGCGAATTTGGCGTTCTAATTTATCAGTAATCAAGTCAATAGCTGCATACATATCATCATGAACTTCCTCTGCACGAAGGACAAGATTCGGCATTGGAATTGTTACTTCTACTTTGGAGGTTTTATCTTGGTACGTTTTTAAATTCACATGTACGGTTGCATCTGGAGACTCGGTAAAATACCGCTCCAATTTTGCAATTTTCTTCTCTACATATTCTCTAATTGCTGGAGTTACCTCAATGTTTTCACCACGAATGTTAAAATTCATAAGCGAACTCCTCCTTTTCATTATACGAATACTGCGCGCCTTCTCTTCAGCCTATCCGGCTTCTTTGTTAAAGACACTTAGCCTTAATAAAAAGACTATATACTTACATTTCTATTTTACCCCATAAATCTCCTGCTAGTACATGAAAAAAGTTTGAGAAATTTGTCGGAATGGTGAAGGATATACTTTTGCTCTGAATTGTTTAATTGTTTCTAACTATCTGATATTTAATATTAGACAATACTCGTTAAGCAGGAGTAATATATCTTTCAAAAGGAAAAAGCAACAGAGCCGCTCGACTCTTACAGCTTTAAGAAGATCGAGTTGAGATCAATAAAGGGGTTCGGTACGCTATGGTTGCAGCACCCATAGTTAGGCTTTAGTAAATATCTAAGCATTTTTCTAACAAACTAGAAGATACTTGTACACCAGACGTCCTTGTACTGACCTCACCCATTGATTTAAACATTTATGATAATAACAAGTCATAGCCCGATATTATTATATTTCAATTGTCTACATATTGTTACGGAGAAAAAATTATACATACCCCAGGTATCGTCGTTGAAAGCTTATCCCCTTTCACAAACAACAATGACAAAATTTGTAGTATTGCTGTTTACAAACGCTGTGGAGTGGAAAACAGTTTGCATTATTGATCAACACATCTTTTTTAATCAATTAGTTCTTTCTTACTAATCGTCCATACTACTTTCAAAAACTTACGGGAAATCAGATTCGAACTGCTCCGCCTTGTTCGATTGCATTTTTTTAACCTTGATAGTGTCTTCAAACGATTAATGGCATTTGATAAGCTATTTTCATTAAAATTGACCTTTTTCTAAAAAAACGAACCTACTTCTGCATGTAGTTGGTGGGTTCACTAATTTTCCTTACTCAGCCTTGTTTACTAACCCAACTGCAATGATTGCTAAGAATGGTTTAATATTATTTGTTCGTTTTTTCACAATTCTGATCTCACTAAGAAGCATCTCAAGTTCCTTAGGAGATGAAACATCAATAATCCAATCCGCTAAATCAGTATGATTAATAGAATAGTTTTGTGTTGGTATTTTAATAGATTTTACTGCGTTTATTTCCCTTATTAAACAATTTTTGTGATAATCATACTTTGTTAATATGGCTTTTTTCCCTATATTATTATGATTCATATCTGGAGTGTTCATTTTTATCACCTTTACAACAATTATATACACATAGTAATAAATTTCATCCATTGGCTAATATACCCATGAATTCTAAAATTGTCAACAATAGGACAATTTATACAGGACACTTTACCCATTTTTACAAAATAGGTTAATTTTAGTATATTTCCCTTTAGTAAAATGATAAATTTAGGACATAAACAAGATAATTTTTGGGGAGTTTTTCTGTTAACTACAGGTTTAGGGGGATCAATCATGGATCAAGCACAAATATCATTCGATTTGGTAGGAAGTGCACTTGGCGAAGACATTTTCTCGGAGCAAGGCATCTTATTATTGAAAAAGGGAACGATCTTAAAAGAAGTTCATATCCTTTTGCTGCAAAAGTATAGATTTGGCAAGACCGTATCAGTAGATCTTAACGAAAACATTAAGAAAATATCACCAAGTGAAAAACCGTACCAAACGATTCAAGCCTATATAAAAGATACATTCCAAAGCTTCTACAGAAGTAAGGAAATTAATATCGTTCTATTAAGAGAGCGCTTTCATCCACTTATTGAACTATCACTCTGTGATGTTTCCATTCTAAAAGTCCTGCAAACAGAAGGAAAAAAAGATGAACAGCTGTATCAACATAGTATAAATGTCGGAATTCTCTCAAGTATTATCGGCAAACTATTAGGCTATAAGAAGAAAGATTGCCTCCTACTTGCAGATATGGGGCTACTTCACGAAATTGGCATGCTAGGAGTAGACAAAAATATTTATAAAAATACAAATTCTGTTGATAATGAAGAGATTCAAAAGCATACAGAGATTGGACATAAACTATTAAACTCGATTCCTTATATCAATTCGCTTATTCCATTGGCTGCTCTTCATCATCATGAAAGAATAAACGGAGTGGGGTATCCAGGGCAACTAAAGGAGAAGGACATCCCTTATTTCGTGCAAATTGTTTCCGTTGCAGATTGCTTTAACGCCGTGTATATGAATATTCATGATAATGGGGAAAAGAAACCGCATTTTGCAGGTGTGTACGAACTAATTGAAAAAGCACAAAAAAATGAGCTAAACCCGGCAATTGTCATTCCGTTTGTCCGATACATTATGAGGCAAAACCTATTGCAAAAGGTGAGATTGAGCAATGGGAATGAAGCGCAGATTGTCTTTATTCATGAGAACGAGCCTTACCAGCCGTTGGTGAAGGTTGGAGAGGAGTACGTAGATTTGCGGAGGGAAGCTGGAGTGAGGATTGAGAGTCTAATTGGCGAAGGGCATGAGGTTCGCGTATAACTAAGCTTATATTTTTATGAACTTCATAGATTTCATTATATGTATCTATCTAATTAACAAAGATATTAATTAATATAACTTAATCAGGGAAAATTATTAATTAAAAAAATATTAATCTTAATTAAATAAATTGAGTAATGCTTCAATTTATTGATGGATATAATTACCAAATAAATGAAGGAGAATTGAAACCTTACGGTGAATATATATTTTATTCACAATAAATAGGAGGGTTTCAAATGGCGATTATCGGCGGTGTTGGAGAAGGACCAGTCTCACAATTTGTTGTCATCAATAAACAAATAGCAGAGACTGCCATAAAAGAAAGGATTTTAGATGTATTGGAAGATCCTTCAAAAAGAATACGTGAAATACAACAACCTTCTCCATTCTCACAATTTATTGATATAAAGATTTAAAAGCACAGCTGAGTTTAGCTGTGCTTTTATAATAGTATCTGGATTGGCTAAATTAATTTTCCCATTTGTAAAAAGGGGTTTGGCATCTTGTTTAAATTGAGCTACAAAATTTTCTAAATCATTAAAAGCACCTGATGTTTTAATAACAAAAACCTGCTTTTTTCAAAGCAGGTTTTAAACAAATTTATTATATTTTTTATTCTTCGACCTTATTTTTTCCTATCAAAATAATGACCATCGAATGAGGCAGATGCATAAGGGTCGTTATATCCTTTAAAGGCAGACTTCCCTTTCTTCGTATTAATAATATTTTGCTGAATAGATGTCTTAATCTTCCCCATTTGCTTTATTACATCTTCACTTATGGAAAGAATTTCTCTCAATTTTTGTTTATCATCATTAGTTAATAGAGATTGATCTACACTATCTAACAGTTTCCCACGTGTTTCAAGGTACGCTTCTAACTCTTCAATTTGCTTCTCTCTGTCTCCTTGATTTCCATTAGAAGCAGTCAACTGTAACTGTTTAGTAATCTCGTATAGCTTTTCAATGACTTCCATCAAACAAGCCCGCTTGTACTATATTGTTTCTTCCGGTTAATAATCAATGCTTCCTTCCAAGTGTCACGGAACTCTGTTACCAACTCTTCTACTTCACTTATAATATCAGTATCATTCTTAATATTAGCCTCAATTAATCTCCGATTCATATAGTCATATAATTTTCTCATATCTTTAGCAATATCATAATCAAAGTTTAAAGTAACCATTAACTCTGAAATGATATTTTGTGCTTTTGAAAGATTTGTATGTTTAGCTTCAATATTTTTTTCTTGAACCGCTTTTTTGGCTTGATTTAAAAATTTCAGGCAACCATTGTATAACATCAGTGTCAATTCACCAGGAGAAGCAGTTAAAACAGAATTCTGTTGATATGCTTCGTATTGTTTTTGCATGTTTAAATATCCTCCTAAAAGTTAACACGTAAGTAATTCTAGTCTATTGTCCCAGCATTCCTACAATAGAGCTGCTTTGTGCATTCATCTTGCTAATCGCTTGCTCCATTGCCGTAAACTGTTTCCAATAACGATTTTCAATTAATTTCAGCTTATCTTCC
Organism: Cytobacillus solani; assembly: GCF_006704205.1. Taxonomy (NCBI): domain Bacteria; kingdom Bacillati; phylum Bacillota; class Bacilli; order Caryophanales; family Bacillaceae; genus Cytobacillus; species Cytobacillus solani. Next base: position 2,432,326 of record NZ_CP041305.1, on the reverse strand, counting down.
CATGTTTTCATTTGAGTAGTAACATCTTTGATTGAGTCTCCAAGTGTACTTATATCAAGAGTGGTCGCTGTATTTGGGCGGCCTGCCTTTTTGTTTAATTTTTCAATCGAACTGCCTACTTCTTTATATATTCTCGTGGCAATTCCATCTTCACTGGTAAATAGGTTTGAGATTTCATCAGGGTTGTTAGCAATCGCCTCTTTTAACTTATCTTCATTAATTTCTAGCTTGCCATCCTTAGACATATAGGCTGACTGAATACCTATTTCGGATAACATTCTTAGTTGACCATTAGGTATTCCTGAAACAGAATTATACATTTTACCTCTAAGTGTTGTTAACGTATCCCTGATAATTTGATCATTATACAATAACCCTTCTTTTGCCTTTTCATCCCATTTCTCAGCCTCTTTTTCAGATAGACTTTCTCTTTGTTCCTCCGTTAAGGGCTGGTACTCACGATTACGATGAGTTTTGACTTTAGAATTAAGACTATCAATCATTGAGTTATAACTATCGACAAAATCTTTGATTTTGGTAAAAATGGCATCTGTATCTGATTCAACATTGATTGTAGTTGTTGCTGTCGGATCAGCTTTTAATAGCGTCAATTCCACACCATAGACGGTTGCTTTATTTGATGTTAAGTTATCAATAACCGTTCCATCAAAGGTGATTTTGGCATTCTTGCCATCTGCACTATAAATAGTTGGTGTCGCAGGTGCTGCAGAAATGGTTCCTCCATTAAATACTAGTGATGCAACATCTGACGTACCTGTTTGGTGAGTAATTTCTATCTTTTGATCCTTCCCCATTTCCTTCGTAGAAATGACAAAGCTTGATGTTACCTCATCAAAGGAAGCCCTTAATTCTAAAGACTTTCCAGATTCGGTAGCCGATCCAATCTTGGTTGCCAAAGATGCAAAAGTATCTTCATCAGTAACATTAATGATTGCTGTTCCCTTAGCCGTCTTAATTTCAAAGGATGAGGTCTCTCCTGCTGCCAACACTTTATCAGTAGCTTTTACAGCAGTCCCATCACCTTTTTTAATTGCAGAACCTGATTTTATTTTTGCTACCTCAGCTAATTGCTCAATTTTCAAATCGTAAGAACCTTGTATCGCATTACCTTTCGCGGAAACTAATGCATTTGCTGTATTTGAAGAAGTAGCTTTAAAGCCATTAAAATCCGAAGAAAACCGTAGTTTATCAACCTTTTTTTGAAAAGCACTAAGCTCAAGATTCACATCTCGATAAGCGTCACGCTGCCACGACATCCATTCCTTTTTTTGAAATAATTTATCCAGTGGAGCACGCTCCGCTTTCATTAAGTCCCTAATTATCGTATCTGTATCAAGTCCAGATGCGAATCCTGTAATTCTCATCGTGTTATTAACCATTTAGGACACCCTCCATTATATTTTGTTATCAACAAACAACCCAAAATATTCTCTCATTGAAGCATACATATCTAATAGCTTCTTTGGCGGTATTTCTCTTACCGTTTCCTTTGTTTGATCATTGATTAAAGTAACATAATACGTCTGCAATTTTTCATGGTACATATACTTCAAAGAAGTATGAGTATTTCCTAATACTTGGTTTATATCTGAAACTACTTGCTCTAAATCTTTTTCTTGAATAGCTGTTTCTGCAGTATTCTCATGATGCTGTTCTAAGATGTATGTTGGTTGTTCCTGCACTTTAATAGATTTATTACTTTCAAAGCTAATATTATCTACAGAAGTTCTGGAAATTGAATCAACAGAGCCCATCTTAATCCCCCTAGTAATTGTTCTACTTATTACATCGGATATTTCATCAAATTATTTACATTTATAGAGACAATAATCTGCTTTGTGCAGGTAAATAATGATAGGCAGCAGAAATTTCATAGAATTCTTTTGCTTTTTCCTTTTGATTAAACATCTCATAATAAACTCCTAAATTATATGCCGAAAGGAAGGAGCCTGTACCTAATACAATTTCTCTTTCATTCTGATTTCCTAATGCAAGACAGATAAGGTAGGACCTTTCAATAAGAGGAAGAAAATCAATATTCCTAGCCGTATCGCTTAACACAAAATTCATATAAAAGATCCCGCACACAAACTGATAATCAGGACTATTCCCTAAAGGTACATTCATTTGGTCAATAATTTCAAAAGCAGAGTAGTATTGCTTCAATTCAATTAATGTATAAATATAATTGACAACCAAATCTGTGAAGTAACCCTCTGATCGATCTGCCGCCTGATAACTTTCCTTAAAAAAATGGGCTGCTTCCTGATAGAGATTCATTGTTTTATATTGTCGAGCAAGCTGATATAAGATATAAGCATTCTTCGGATTATTAGAAAGCTCTTCCTTTAAAAGGATAAGATTCCGCTCTGATTTATCCGTTTGAAAATAACCTGTATGGAATACATCAATAGGTAGCTCAACCCGCGGCAGCTTAGACATCACCTGCTCATGTATTTTCCCAGAATAATAAGCTCCCTTTGGAAGCAAACGTGAAATATATATTTGTGAATAACGCTCTTCATTGTTTTGCTTAAAATTGCTTTTAATATTAATTTTCCCGATAAAATGATCATTTTGGAGCAATTTATTTACTTTGTCTTTGTCCCAATTGGTAATCTGCTCATCAGCATCAAGAATTAAGTTCCACTCTGACGTTGATTTAGATAATGCAAAATTGCGGGCAGCAGCAAAATCATTGGTCCAAGTATATTCATAGACTGTTGCACCATGTGTCTTTGCAATTTCTATCGTATGATCTGTAGATCCCGTATCTACGATAATGATTTCATTTACATAATCTTTAACAGACTCTAAACAGGTATTTAAGTGTTCCGATTCATCTTTTACGATCATAACTAAAGAAATGTTTGGCATTTTGTTCTCCTCTAATATGACTAACTTCTTTTAATATCGACTTGGATTATAATATTTGAATATATGAAAAAAGAGTTATCATTCAATTAGCCTAAAACTTCAGTGTGATAAAAAATATAAAAGCTGTGGATAATTGCTCCACAGCCAAATTAAATAAATAGAGATAAAGGAGTACTCGAAAAAAATTAAGTTATCATCTACTGATACTAAAATTGTTAAGATGAAAAAGTGTTTACAGTTCACACCTTATATCTTCTACTATTTTTCATCAGTTGTCTTTTGCGAGGTTCTTAAAAAATAATCTTCCAACGCATCTCCCCAATGCCTCATCTCGGAAAAATTATTTAACCTTAATCCCATATGATCTAACACAGAGTTTTTAGGCCGATTTGCTTTTTGAACAAACTCTTCCGAACTAATAGGTACTAACTCTACCCTTTTTTGAGCCAATTCAAATATTTTCGATGCAAATTCAAACCATGTGCATTCACTTGAGTTTGTAACATGGTAAATACCGTATAATTTTGTTTTTATCAGCTCGGAAACTTTGATAGCGACATCTACTGTCCAAGTAGGGGAACCAGATTGGTCATTTACAACGTTAATCTGTCTGCCGTTTTCAGCAAGGTTTAACATGGTTTTAACAAAATTGTTTCCATTTTCCCCATAAAGCCATGAAGTACGAACAATGAAATATTGACTATGAAAGTCCTTAACCATATGTTCACCAGCTAATTTTGAACTTCCATAAACATTAATGGGGGTAGGAGGATCAAACTCATTGTATCTTCCCTGTTTGTTCCCATCAAAAACATAATCCGTACTAATATAGACCAACTTAGCTTGTATATCCTCACATGCTATAGCAATATTTCTTGTTCCTATAGCGTTGACTAAATATGCGGTATCCTGATTATCCTCTGCTAAGTCTACCTTTGTATATGCAGCAGAATGAATCACTATATCAGGCTTTATTTCATTGATGGTCTTTTCAACCTGTTCATAGTTCGATACATCTAGTTCTTTCTTTGAAAAGGAATATACTTGATATCGCTGTTTAAGCAACAACTCCCCAATATCTGAACCTAATTGGCCTGTACCACCAGTGATCAAGACCTTTCCTTTACTCATAGCAAAGCACCATATTGAGTTTCATAGTAGCGTTGGTATTCACCTGATTTTATTCTACTCCACCATGCTTTATTATTTAAGTACCAGTTTACTGTTTCAAGTAATCCCTTCTCAAAATCATAAGCGGGTTTCCAGCCAAGATCATCTCTTATTTTCGTCGCATCAATTGCGTATCTTCGATCATGACCTGCTCGATCTTCAATGAATTGGATCAAACTATGCGGTTTCTCCAAAATATTTAATATTTCTTTAATAACATCAATATTTTGTTTCTCATTATGACCGCCAATATTATATACTTCCCCTGGCTTTCCATTATGCAAGACCAAATCTATCGCCGAGCAATGATCAGAAACATGAAGCCAGTCACGTATATTTTTTCCGTCTCCATATACCGGCAGATTTCTCCCCTCCAATGCGTTCGTGATCATCAGAGGAATTAATTTTTCCGGAAAATGAAATGGGCCGTAATTATTAGAACATCTTGTGATGTTAACATTCATTCCGTAAGTCTCATGGTAGGCCTGTACCAATAAATCAGAACTTGCCTTACTTGCTGAATAAGGACTATTAGGTGAAAGCGGTGTCGTTTCGGTAAAAAATCCATCTTCTCCTAAAGAACCATATACTTCATCTGTTGAAATTTGAACGTATTTCATTATGTTATTTTCTTTTGCCACATCCAAAAGAACTTGAGTTCCTAAAACATTTGTTTTTACAAAAATTCCTGGATCTGAAATACTTCTATCCACATGAGATTCAGCTGCAAAATTAATAATGACATTTACACAATGCCTTTTAACAACATATTGAAGAAGTTCTGTGTTCCGGATATCTCCTTTTATAAAAGAATAATTCTCTCGATTTTCATACTCTTTAAGGTTCTCTAAGTTACCTGCGTAAGTCAAAAGGTCATAATTAATAATTTGATAATCTGGATAAGTATCCAGCATGTATCTAACAAAATTACTCCCAATAAACCCCGCTCCACCTGTTACTAGAATATTCACTTATCTATCCCCTTAAAAGTTTATTTCTGCTTTTTTCAGCACTGGCAAAACCTCATCCTTTTTTGATAAAATCGGGTTCGAAGTTGGCCAAGAAATATTTAATTCCGGGTCGTTCCAAAGAATCCCACGATCGTGTTCAGGTGAATAATATTCATCCACCTTATAAAGAATTTGAGTATTTGGAACAAGTGTACAAAATCCATGAGCAAACCCTTTTGGAACAAGTAATTGCCGAAAATTATATTCTGACAAAATAAATCCTTCCCATTGTCCAAAAGTTGGTGAATTCCTTCGTATATCTAATACAACGTCATAGACAGCTCCACTCAGTACACGCACTAACTTTGTTTGAGACTTTGAAGATAACTGATAATGCAATCCCCTAATGGTTCCAGATTCTTTAGATAAAGATTGATTGTCTTGAACAAACTTATAATTTAATCCCATTTTTCCCAGTACTGATTCGTTAAAGGACTCCATAAAAAATCCTCGATGATCACCGTGAACTTTTGGACAAAGAATTTTCACATCAGAAAATTTAGTATTAATTACCTCCATATTAAACTCCCTTATAGCTTCATATGTACATTAAAATTCTCACCTAGATCAGTTCCTGCTGCAAGCTCATTTGCCTTAGCTAGAGACTGGTGTGTACCTGCATCTGTCCACCAGCCTGACAAAACATCAAAAGTAAGAGACTCCTTTTCAATGTAGGCATTGTTAACATCCGTAATCTCCAGCTCTCCTCGATTAGAAGGCTTAAGACCTCGTACAATATCAAATACAGAGGAATCAAACATATATATCCCCGTTACTGCATAATTACTTTTTGGATCTTTTGGTTTTTCTTCTATACTTTTAATAAGAGAGCCATCTAACTCGGGAACACCAAACCTATGTGGATCTGTAACTTCTTTTATTAAGATTTTCGCCCCGTTCTTTTGCTGTTTATACTTTTGTACATATTCAGTGATATTATCTGAAAACACATTATCTCCAAGGATCACAGTCATATTATCCGTTCCAACAAAAGTTTCACAAAGACTAAGAGCTTGTGCAATTCCGCCAGCCTGATCTTGGACTTTATATGTAAAAGTAACACCAAAATCTGAACCACTGCCTAATAGATTCACAACGTCTCCCATATGCTCTTTTCCTGTTACTATTAAAATATCTTTAATATCTGCTTCTACTAATTTGAAAATAGCATGGTAGATCATAGGGTATTTCCCTACTGGAAGTAAATGTTTATTTGTTACTTTTGTTAAGGGGTACAGGCGAGAGCCTGTACCTCCTGCTAGGATTATGCCTTTCATATAAGTTCCTCCAAATATACCATATTTCTAAGATATTAAAGCTTTGATTACCCGTTTCACCACATTTTTATCCATGTTTTCCCAAAAAGGAAGACTTAGAATTCTTTTGGATATATCATTTGTTACTGTTAATTCTAAATGAAGATAGTTTTTAAATTGCTGTTGCTGATGACAAGAAGGATTATAATATGAAACAGCATTTATAGAGTTTTGTTCTAGTTTTTCAATATACTCTCTATTCTTTTCACCTTTAGGACATAGAATTGAAAAAAATTGATATGGAATAGATCCTACTGTTTTTTGAATCTCCCATCCTTTTTCAAGCAAACCGTAGTTATTAATTTCTTCTAAATAATATTCAAAAACTTGCTGCCTTTTTTGAATTTTTTCTTGGTATATATCAAGTGTCGCTAACCCAATCGCAGCATGATATTCCGAAAGCTTTGAATTAATACCTAAACTAGTAGACTCACGTGTACCATAATACCCGAAATTTGATGCTTTTCTAATACTTTGTATCAAATCAGTATTTCGGCTGTATACTAAACCACCTTCTCCAATTCCAAATGATTTAGTCGCATGGAAACTAAATACTATTGAACCATAAAAATTTTCTCCGATATGATTATTTTCAAATGTAGTTCCAAAGCAAGGTGCTGCGTCAATTACTACAGGAATTCCAGACTCTTGAATATAATTGTAAAAAGTTAAATTTAGGTAAGAACCAAAAGTTGCATAAGGAACTACAATTGCTACTTGATCTCCAAGTAATTTTAATGCTTCCCCTAATTTCTCCTCATCCATCAACCACGTTTCCTTATCAATATCGACAAAATAAGGCTCTAATCCACACCACATCGCAGATAACGGAGTCGCTGAGAAAGTAAAACTAGGCATAATAGCATACTTAGCTTGAGGACGCTTAAGCTCATTAATACTTAAAATAAGACCCATTGTTGCATTATTTACCGTAGTTACTTTTCCTTTTCCTTTAAAGTATTCCTCTAGAATTCTTTCCTCAAACTGACTATTAAGCGGTCCATAGTTTGTATATATTTTATTTTCATCTATTTTAGAAAGATATTGTAAATAAGATTCTTTTTTCACTACATTTGGCTTAAGAAAAGGAATAACCTCCATATTCATACCTCTCTCTATCAACACTCTAGATCAAATTATTAAGATTTTCGTTATAAATATTCTTTTTATCTTATTATTTTTTGTACTTAATTATTTCATTTTTAGCATTTTTAACTCTTTATTCAATAATACCTTGCTTCTATCTTTTATCTTTTTTGCAGGGATACCAGCATATATCCCCCATGAATTTATGTTCTTTGTAACAAGACTATGGGCGCCAATCGCACTTCCCTCTCCAATTACAACATTCGGTAATACTGTAGAGTTTGTTCCAATTATTACATGCTTACTTATCGTAATCGGTGCTTTTATTACACCTGTGTATTCCTTTGGTACAGTGGGATTTGTCATACTTAAACCAGAATAATCATCCGTAAGACTATAAAGAATAACTCTTGATGATAGAGTACAGAAGTCTTCAAGTAGTACTCCACCTTCACCATAAATTGCACTAAAAGCAGCAATATGTATATTTGATCCTATTTTAATACCTTTTTCTCCACCTGATAATAAACAAAAATCATCAATTCTAACGTTATTTCCTATTTCAATAGATTCTGGTGAATAGATACTGCATTTTTTACTAATTTTAATATTTTCTCCAAAATTTTTAAAGCCAATCTTTTTTAACTCTTCACTCGTATAAAAGCTCATAAAACCCTCCTATCATTCCATAACCATAGTCTTAATCATCCTAATAATGGTTTAGCAAACAAAACTGTCTCCTGAGCGTAAATGGTATAATGGCCTAAATAGAATGAATAGTGAGGATTCTGCTCTTTAATAAAATGAATCACATCATATTATTTTTACGCCACCTAGGTTTACTAAGAACTACAAAATAATGCATAGAAAAAATATTTAATTAAAAAACTAATTATTGCATAATAAATGACAGTTTCTTTTTTACATTTTTCTTATTGTTAAATTGCTCTCTTATTGAAACAGCACCATTATCTGCTATTCTTAGTGCATCATTGAAGTTTTGCGCAACCCACTCTAATTTTTCAATTAACTCATCAGGATCATTTACGTTAATTAGAATATAGTCTAATCCGGACTTCAAAAAAAAGGAATCCTCACGTGAATTAGTAGTTATCAACAAGCACCCCGTAGACATAGCATCTACTGCCGCAGTTGTAGGAAATCCATCTAATGCATAAATATCATGGTAACTACAATTGATAAAAACATGTGAATTCCAATAAATATCCCTTATTATCTCCGGATTTTGCGGCCCGTAATATGTATAATTCATATTAGTTAGCAAATATAACTCATTTTTCCAATCACCTATAATATTTAAATGAAATTTTTCTTCTAACCGATTAAATGCATTAACAAGATTAGGAAACCCTTTTCTTTCACCTTTATTAGCACAGAATGTAATAATAATCTTATTTTCTTTTATATATCTTCTTGGTTTATATGAATAAAAATCAGTATTAACAATAACTGGAGTAAGGATTGCCTTTGGGATCTCTTTTAATACTTCTTCTGCATTAGTAAATACTCTATAACAATTTTCATTAATTATTCTTAAGAATTCTTTTGGAGTTGTAGGATCCAATCCGCCTCCAGGATATATCGTTGAACAAAGTTTAATATCATGAAATTTCATTAATGGCTCTATATTTATACCAGAAATTGCGCCTGGAATTTCTATACCATTCGAAGTTCTCGTTTCACCAAGTAGACTTAGTGTAAGGTTTAAAAACACGGAATATACATGCGTAATCCCTTCGCTTTCCACTAAGTTTGGAAACTCAGATATATGAAAAACATTTGCGGGAAAATCATCGATATATGGATTAACTGCAAAAAACAATGTATTAGGTAGTTGTTTATAAATCTCTAGATTTTCCCAATAACGAAACCCACTTTTCATCCAAGGAAATTGGGTATCTATAACCGCAAGTCTATTTTCTTTTTTATCCGCATTCTTCTTTTTAAGGAGAATAGCTAATTCTTCAATTTGGACTGAAATATTTTTATTAAGTTTTTTATGGATATTATTTTTATTTTCATTATTGATTATTTTCAAAATGTGCACTTCCTCTAAGGTAACCAATTACTTTTTTAATTCATTCAATAATATAAATAAAGAATCTACAATCTTTTTATCTTTTAAAGTTTCAATATTACCACTCTGTATAAACTTCATAAATAAATCTCCATTATTCTTTAATTGATTTGATAATGCATATTTATAATCTTCGTCATTTGATAGAAATCCATCATTTCTTGAATCAATTATTAGTCTAAGATGTTGAGATATTGAATTTTCAATTAACCTAAATGACTTTTGATTTTGCCCAGAATGTTGTCTAAAATAGCTTAATGGCTCTGTAATATACATAACATTTCCCCTACATAGTAAGGAGATCCAAGTAGCTAAATCATTAATCACATCATACATTTTTCCTTTATAGAAACCAAATTTCTCTACTAAGTCACTTCTTTTAAACATTGCGGTGGTTGGTTCACCAATTACGTTTAAACTGTTTTTTAAAATAAAATTACCCAGTTCAATACCATCAATAATAGTATCCTCATTAAATAGCCTTCTGGTAGTTTCGAATGGAGGTAAGATACTCCCATGTTCGTCAATTATTTCTCTGTATGAAGTTACTACACTTAGATTTTTGTGTTTTTGAAAATAATTAACCATTTTTTCAATTTTCCTTGGATGAAATAAATCATCATCCATCAGGTAATTTATGTATTTACCCTTAGAAAGTTCAAAACATTTATTCCAATTTAATACAAAGAGATTCTCCTCATTTTTATAATACTTAATATTAGGATATTTACTTAAATAGGGTTGTATCATGTTTTTAACATTCTCATCTGTACTATCATCACAAATAATAATTTCAATTTTTTTGTATGTTTGATTTATTACACTTTTTAGAGCCTCTTCTAAATACTTAGGTCTATTATAAGCAGGTATTAGAATGCTTACTAATGGTTGTTGCTCATAAAGAAATTTACAATACTCTTTCAAAAATAATTCTTTATTTTCTAAGAATCCATTCTTTACATTAACGATGCCGCAATCATGAATACACCAAGGCTCCTTTTGCTTTGGAACAGCTACTTTATAACCATTTATTGCAAATTCTACGCTATGTGAAATGTCGTAAAAATGCCACCCGTTAAAGATATCTTCACGCCAAGGAATATCATATTGTGTTACCATTATCAATCCATCAATAGCTTGGACATACTCAACATCATTGGTAGGTTCATTAAATGAGAGTAATTCCACTATTCCAGTATGACTATCGTAAACTTTCCCATATTTCTCTTGTGCTTCCCACCAAATACCGTTAGTTGGTAATTCCTTTGCACCCACCATTCCTAAAAGACCAATTTTTATATTATGCTGAAAAATCTTTAAAATATCGCTTATAAAATCCCGATTAATAATAAATACATCTTGATGAAGAAATACTTTATATTTCGCATCAGTTTGTTTCATAGCGAAATTATATCCTGCTGTCATGCTAGATGCACTTTCAACTGGGATAATTTCTATTTCATAGCCTACTGGAATAGTAAGTGAATGGATATAATGAATAGATTCATTAAGCAACTTTTCATCATTGTAGCAATATATAAAGGCAATTTTTTGTTCATCCATTTTAAGAATAATCTCCTATAATATTTACTTGTAGTATTTTTTGAACCTCACTTATTAACAGTTCTATTTCTTTGTCAATATGTTGAATTTTCACCAAATAATTTAACGCAGATTTATTCTCACCTAACTTATGGAGAAAAAAACCAAGATTATATAAGGTTTGGTCATTATTTTTATCAATGTCATATGATTTATTTAGATAGACTAATATATCCTCATAAAACCCTTGTTCGTAACATGTAATACCAATTATATTTAACACTTTAACTTTTTGAATGATATTATTTTCGATAATCATAATTATTTCATTTGTAGTTATATTTGGATCTAATAATACTTTAATAAGTGTTTGAATACTTTGTTCTAAATCAATCTCATATTCGATTCTTCTCAAAAGCATGATTAATTCTTGTTGGTTAAATCTTATTTTTTCAGTAATTTGTTTATATAATGTTAAAGCTTCATTATCCATATTCTCTAGTAGTTCGAGAAATTCTGCTGCAGAATTATTTTCCCCAAATGAGTGTAGGATAAAAGCAATATTATAAATCGTATCACTGCTTTTAGAATCTAATTTAAAGGCAGCTTCCAAATAAGGAAGAACACGTTCAAATTGTTGATAGGAATAGATAGATATAGCTAAAACATTTAGCACTTCTTCAGGATTGTTCATCTCATTAATAACACCAATAATTACATCATCGTCATAACAGAGTAACTTTTCTAAGTTTGTTTCAATATCTTTATTCTCATAAATATCTATAACAAATTGCTTTATTTCTTCATCTTTGAAACTAGCTTTAACTAAAAAATTTTGCACTGCAAAATCGGCTATCTCCTTAGATCCCATTTGCATTAAAGTTTGAATAAAGTCTAGCCTTTCATTATTTAATTCCTCTTGTTCATTTTCAAATTGATAATAATACTCTTTATCAAATAGTTCTCTAATATCACTTCTAGAAAAATAAACTTCATGGAAATTGTATGGATTTTCTGCCAAAATCAACTTCGAGATATTTGAATAACTTGAAACGTTACGCATTTTCGCTAGTAATATTCCATTTTTTTTCAAGCACCTTTTTACTTCTTTTAGTAAATTACTTGGTACATATTGTTTGAAATCAGTAATAAGGATAGCATCAAAATATTCCCTTGAATAAGCTCTTGAAAGTGGTTCATCTTCTTTTATTATGTTAGCAATTCGTTCCACTTCGCTAACTTCATATTTATTAGTTTCCATACCATAAAGGGATGCATGTTTAAATTTATCCTTAATTTTAAGTAATGTTCCGCCGCTTTTACATCCAATATGAAGAATTTTAAATTCAGCCTCTTCATGGAAAGGTAATTTTGAAATTAGATCATGATGAATTATATAGGAAGAAGAATTTGTTCCCCATTTCCCCATGAACTTTTTCTCATTCTCAGATAATAATTCTCCATATCCAGAAATATTTTCTTTCCATGAAACACTTCCATAATGATGAATAAATGTATCTTTACATAACAGTAGCTTATAACCCGCTTGTCGAATTCTAACAGAGTAATCATCATCCTCAAAATTCCCAGGGGTAAATCTTTCGTCTAAAAGTCCAATTTTGTCAACCACTTCTCTTTTAATAAGCATGCAATAGCCGATTAATTTCAATCTTTCTTCCCATTTTTCGGAATCAGACTTATTAAATCTTTGTGCAAAATTGTGCATTTCATTTAAATTGGAGTATTCTACCGGGATTGCAGTGTAATATGCTGCAGAATTGGTAACTGGACCAACTGCACCGATTCTGTCCTCACTATACAGACTATTAACCATATTACTTAGCCAATTCTCAGTTACAATGACGTCATTATTTAATAGTAGAATATTTTCCCCTTTAGCTATTCCAATACCTTGATTGCAGCCTCTAGGAAAGCCAAGATTCTCCTTGTTTATTATTACTCTTATGTCATCTTGCTTTAATAACCATTCTTTAGTATCATCCACAGAATTATTATCAATTATGATTAATTCATAAGTATCTCGATCTGTATACTTTCTTATACTTTCTAAACATTGTTTTGTGTATTCTAAATTATTGTAAGTTAGTATGATTATGCTCGTAAGCAATATATCCACCTCATCCATTTTCAATCCGCATTATTCGACAAAAAAAGTCGAAATACTTCTATACTATTATCGGCACTTTTTATTGGTTCTTAACTTCATATAGAGATTTCAATTAATTGGGAAATAATTTTTTAAACTTTGCAGTTCCCTCCTAAATAAAAAAAATCTCCTTATTTCAGGTTTTAGCTATTCTAAAAACCCATTAAATAAGGAGAACTAATTAATATTAACTTTTTCACATTGTTTCTAATCAAGACATTAGCTAGGTCATTATATTAACCCCTAATTCAGTTTCCAAGATTCTGTTCATTTGAATTTTTAACATGGGTAGTCCATCACTGTAATTAATCTTTTCATATAAGCAAAATAATCTATTATAAGAAGAATAATCTCCTATTTTTTCAATCAACTGAGTATAAAGACCAAGTGCTTCCTTATATTTATTTTGCCTAGCATATGCATCTCCTAGCAATCCAATTAATTCATAATTTGTATTATTTATTTTTAATTCTTCATTTATTAAATATATAGCTACCTCTAGATAGCCTTTATTTAATATTGATCTTACTAATTGCTCTTTTTCTTGTACATTTAAATTTAACCTTTTTAATAAATCTAAAAAAACTGCCTCTTCTTCTATTGTTAGTAAATTTATACATGCATCTTTTATAGTTTCAAATAATGTATCCGGAAAATAATTTAATATCTCTCCCTTTCCATCCACTATAGAAGACATCACCTTCTTTTCTTTTTTATTAAGATTCATTGCCTTTAATAATTTCTCCAACAAGTCTTGGTTTTTTTGAACTACCAGCAATGTAACGATATCACTAAAATTACTCTTATCTAATATTTCTTCTTCATTCCAATATTTATAAGCTTTCTCATATTCATTATTATAAAGGGCTGCAATTGCTAAAACTGATTTATTTACATTTATGTTAAACTCATCAATATAAAACTGAAGGAGTTTATTTCTATGAGCATATAAGACACCAGTAAGAATCTCTAATTTCTTAACATCATTGATTGGGTAAGACTTTATCAAATTTTCTTTTATATCACTTTCATTAATGCCAGCAGACTTTAATACAGAAATATACTGTGAGAGTGCAGGTGGAAAATTCTTATTAAATTCCAATGCAGAGAATGATGATTCTAGTGCCTTTATTAAATTACCTTGTTTTTGATGTACTTCTGATAATTTAATATGAGCAAAGTAACTTCCAACACCTTCTAAAGATTGCAAGTCCTCAACCTCTCCCAATTCAAGACATCTCTCAAATGCCCTCTCTGCTTCCTTTAAATAGTCTAGTTGTTCATAGATTAATCCTATTAAATAATAGTAACCAGTATACTTTGGAAATATTTCGATAGAATCTTTAATTAGATTAATCCCCTCTTTATACCTACCTAACTGTAATAAGCAATCTCCCATAAGATAAAGAAGATAGGGTAAATAAATCTGGGTTTTACTTAGTGGATAAGCTTTTCTAAACAAATCTAACGCTTTGGCATAATCGCCATCTATTCTATACTGCGTACCTAAATGATACATATTATACCCAGTAGGTGTATCTTTTACTTCCTTTTCTAAAATCTTTAAATTTCGTTCAAACTTATTCTTTTTATCATAGGTTTCTTTTTTATAGCCATCATGATGGATAACAAAGTCAGCAAAATCATTAGTTAAATTCTTAAATGCATCAATATTTAAGTGCTCATGAATTTTCCCATAATATCTTAGGTTGATATTATTTTTAAATAATCGAATTGCTTGATGTTTTGATACATAGCCCCCATCCATATAATTCCTAAAATTTATGATATAAAAATCTTTTCGCTTTTCGATTTCCTTTTGTAGGTTTGTTTTCTCATCTAAATATTCATCAGCATCAAGTACTATAACATACTCAGATTGTGCCTTATCTAAAGAGAAATTCCTTGCTGAGGCAAAGTCATTGTCCCACTTATAAGTAAAAATGCTAGCCCCAAATTCTCCTGCAATGTCTATAGTTAAATCTGTTGAACCAGTATCAACTATTATGATTTCATCCACTTGATTTCTAACACTATTCAAACACCTTCTTAAGTACGTTTCTTCATCTTTAACAATCATACATAGTGATATAGTATTTTTACCCATGATAGCCACCTTTTAAATTCTAAAGTTCTATTACTATTATCGACTTTTAATTAAAAACATTAAGGACAGGGGTATTTTACCTAAAAAAAAAGAGATCTTAGGAATTCTAAGATCTCTTTTATTCTTTAGAATATTAACGAAGAAGTTGAAGAACTCCTTGTGGCTGTTGGTTAGCTTGTGCAAGCATAGCTTGAGCAGCTTGAGTAAGAATGTTGTTCTTAGTCATAGTCATCATTTCTTTAGCCATATCTACGTCACGAATACGAGATTCAGCAGCTTGTAAGTTTTCAGAAGTTGTTCCTAGGTTGTTAATAGTGTGCTCTAAACGGTTTTGAACAGCACCTAGGTTAGAGCGGTTTTGTGAAACTGTGTTAATAGCATTTTGGATAATATCTAAGTTACCTTTTGCAACACCGTTTAAGCTTCCATCAACAGTTGATGTTACATCACTTACTAGGTCTTTAATACCGCCAGCAGCATCAAGCTTAAGAGCAGTAACAGTAGCATCTACCAAGTCTAACTTAATAGTTTCACCTGAGTTTGCACCTACTTGGAATGTTAATGAAGATGATGAATTTAAGATATTCTTAGTATTGAACTTTGTTTGTTCAGCAATAGCACCAATTTGTTCTGTTAATTCAGTAATCTCTTCTTGAATTTTAGCAGTATCAGAAGTAGTTAAAGTTTCGTTAGCTGCTTTAGTAGTTAATTCAGCCATACGTTGAAGCATTGCGTGAGTTTCGTTTAATGCACCTTCAGCAGTTTGGATTAAAGAAATTGCATCTTGTGAGTTAGCAGATGCTTGGTCTAATCCACGGATTTGGTTACGCATTTTTTCAGAGATTGCAAGGCCTGCTGCATCGTCAGCTGCACGGTTGATGCGGTATCCTGAAGATAATTTTTCCATTGATTTAGCTGAAGCATTGTTGTTGTAAGATAATTGACGATGAGTGTTCATCGCTGAAATATTGTGGTTAATTCTCATTTTGAATTTCCTCCTTGAGTTTGAAAGTTCCCACTTCCATGTGGTTAGTTTGACATAGTATTTCGTCGGCCGACTTATTTCCTATGTAACTATTTATTATATCGACAGGGTTCTCGAAGTTTTTACACCTTTTTTGTTTTTCTTTTAAAAAAATTTTTTCAAATCATGATTTCCTTTTAATGCGTTCATATTTTCTTCTTCAATTTTTACCATTATCTCTTTACGAAGAATTTCGACTTCTTTCGGAGCCTTTATACCAACCTTCACTTGATCTCCATCAATCTCTAGTATTGTTATTTCAATGTTTTCATTCAGGATAACACTTTCGTTTCTTCTTCTTGTGAGAACTAGCATCGTTACCCCTCCTGACCCATTTGTTTTTTTGTTGCTAATACATGCTTTGTATGATATTTATCAGTGTTTAGAATGGCTTGCTTCCCTAAGCTTTCTCTTTTATTAATGATAATAGGGGCTTGCAGATTAACGGTTGATGTGGCTAATGAATCACCGAGTGTAACAATTGAATAGATAATGATATCTGTTTTGTCCTTAATCTTCAGTTGAGTAATAACCGATTCATCTAAATCAAATTCATACTCCTTGAAGAAGGAGAAAGGTTCAGCGATCACAAAGCCAAGTTCTTCATTGTTTATTGATTGGAGGATACTGAAAGACGAGTCCATTCCTAGAGGAAGGTTGATGAATTCCTTATCTTCTGGAAATCCTGGTATTCCGCTTCCAAAGTAAATAATATCCTCTTTGCTTACCTCAATTTCTTCATGATACCTTGTTTTGATATTCACTTTTATCTCCCCACAGTCTTTAGATTGTAAAGTCTATATTTAATGATGGGTATTGTTGCATAAAAACCTCTACATTACCAGGCGTATAATCATGAATAGGCTTATTCAGTTGAACCTGAATATTAGGTTTATTTCGATTCCATTCTATTTCAACCTTTGCAGGTGCATAGTCTATTTGTACACTGTCTTGAGAAGGGGTATTGCCAGTATTAAATACGGACTCGCGATCCATTGCTCTTACAACCTGATCTATCAGCGGCTGCCCGCCATTTTCTATTTTCATTAGCTCATCGCCTTCTTGAACAGTTTTACTTATATATTCCATTAAGGTTTGGTATCCAAGCTGAGCATTTTCATCATTTCTTTTAAAAACTGATTTAAGGTCTAGGTTTTCTCTTGCTAGAGTTTGATCAATTGTTAATCTGCCAGGCTGACGGTTTATTGTCATTTCGGCAGGAGGCTGTTCTATGCTCAAATCAGCTTGAGGCTGTTCAATCGATTGAATGGGTTTATTAATATTCAAACCAATTTTACCAGCCTGTGATTCTATACGAATTTGTGGTATTTGCATATTATTCTCTCCCTAAAAAGAAAAGCTATCTATATAGATAGCTTTATTTTTACCTTAAGAAGTCAACTAAACTCGGCTGAATGATACTTGAACCAACGCTTAGGGCTGCTCTATGAATACTTTGTTGGGTTTGCAGGTTTAAAATGACTTTTTCCACATCAATATCTTCATTCTCTGACATTGTCTTAGTCGCAATGATTTCTTGAGAATCTAAGCGATTTTGAATCATATCTACACGGTTCATCGAGGCACCGATACTTGATCTAGCAGATGTAACTGTATTTAAATGACTTTGAAATGCATCAATGAATTTTCCTAAGTCTGGGTCATTTCCATTTTTTAAATCATTCTGCAAAGCTTCCAAATCCGCAAACATGCCACTTTTCTCGTCACCAAATACATTTGATCCTAAATAGTTTACTTGGAGTTTAATACCTGCAGAAACTTCAATATTTACAGCATCGTTATTATATTTCATTGTTACGTTCGTCCCATCATAGTTGACAGGAGCATTATAAATATCCGAACCATTAAATATATATTTCCCTGATATTTTCGTATTAGCAATGGAAACGAGCTGCTTTTTTATTTCCTCTATTTCATCTTCGATTTTCTTTCTATCGTCATCAGTTACTGTTCCAGTGTTTGCTTGTGTGACTAAATCAGTTAACCGATGAATTGATGAACCAGCCTTTTCAAGTGCGTCTTCTGTATTTTCCAGCCATACATTTACCTCAGACATATTTCTTTGGTATTGTGAAACATCATTTACACTTGTTCTATAAGAAATGCCTTTAAATACAACAACTGGATCATCGGAAGGCCTTGAAATTTTCTTTTGAGAACTTAGCTGTTCTTGATATTTACCGAGTTTATGGTAACTACTTGTTAAGTTTCGCAGCATATTATTAGTAAGCATCGATTGTGTTACACGCATTTATTTATCCCTACCTTCCGACTGTACCCATGCCATTAATGATTTTGTCTAACATTTCGTCTAAAACTGTGATATTTCTAGCAGATGCATTATACGCATGCTGGAATCTAATTAAATTTGACATTTCCTCATCAAGTGAAACACCAGAAACTGATTGCCGCTGTCTATCTACTGACTCTAATAGTGTCAAAGTATTATTAGTTAAGACATTTGCTTCCCGTGTTTTGACACCTAGGGAGGTAATTAGCCCACCATAGAAGGACTTAATATTTCCTGTCATTTTCAAATCATTTTGAGCGAAATCTTTTAAATTAATTAAGTTGCCTGCGGAATCTTTAATCTGTGCTTCAAACTCAGAAAGATCCTTTCTGAGTACTTCAGCCACTTTATAAGCATTATCCCCATTTCCTTTTCCATTGAGGGAAGCAGCGATTTCATTCGGGTTTGTGAGTGCTACTGAAATTTTACCAGCTGCCCCTTTATAACTTGAAAGATCCTGGAAGAAGTTTTTCCCACTATTCCCATCAAGATCAATTCCGCTTCTATGGACATGATTGTATTCCTTAATTAAGGCAAAAGCCAATTTATCAAGCTGATCTACCATATCAGGATATGTACCCACTTGTTTCCCGCTTTTATCCACATACCCATAAGCCTCTATATCTGATCTTAGGGTTCCTTTTGAGAAATCCTCTACTTTTACTGGTGAGCCATTTCCGATTGATAAGGATTCAACATAACCATCATTATTCATTTTGTAGGATATCTTATTTGGTTCCCCGCCAATTGTATTCTTATCAACTAACGTCCCTAAGCTTTTCCCTGAATGATCCAGAATTTCTATTTTATAAGTTCCTTCAGCAATTGGTGATGGGATTCCTCCACTTTGCTGATTTGTCACTTTGATATTCACTAATTGTGAAAGTTCATCGACTAGTCGGTCTCTTTCATCGTATAAGTCATTCGGAAGATCTCCATGTGGTTCCACCTGACCTATTTGTTTATTAATTTCATTGATCTGATAAGCTAAAGTATTTATTTTATCAACATTTACACTAATACTCTGCTTTAGATCGTCACGAATAGAATTAAGGGTAGTAGAGAGATAATTAAAAGTATCTGCCATCGCATTTCCTTGCGCTAAGACACTTTCTCTCGCACCGCTCTCATTCGGGTTCGTTCCTAATGTTTGCAGGGAATTCCAGAAGTTGTCCATTGCTGCTGATAGTCCTTCTGATGTAGGCTCGTTCATTACATCTTCCATTCGAGTCAGCGCATCAGATCTTGCTCCGTAATATCCTAATTGATTACTTTCACTTCTGTATCTAGCATCAATAAAGCTGTCACGGATTCTCTGAATACTTCCTGCTTCGACACCTGTCCCCATTTGCCCAGGCAAGTACGGACGATTTATCCCATTACCTGGATATGGAATAGTTGGCTGAAAATTAACCCGTTGTCTAGAAAATCCTGGTGTATTCGCATTTGAAATATTATGTCCTGTTATATATAAAGCACTTTGCTGAGTGAACATACCTCGGCGGGCTGTTTCAAGTCCCATAAAAGTTGGGCGCATGATTGTTCCTCCGTTCTGTTATGCTTTCGAATTAAACATCCCTTGGGCGCTTTTTTCGGAAGACTTTTTATTTTTTTTAGGTGGTCCATAGTTTATATTTTCAGGCTGCGGACGCAATAAATTCATAGAAACATTGACGAATTGCAGAGAATTATGAATGAGCTGCTGATTGAGATTGTTTTGTTCCTTTAAATGAAGGACTTGTTGGACGAGTTCATTGGCAATGTCTGTAATCTTGTCCTGTTCAGCAGTTGAAAGACGATCCATACAATCTGTAACTGTCGGTTGATCGATGTGAGGCGCAAGAGCCTTTGCGGCTTTTTGGCGTTCTTTCTCCATTTGATCAATGGCCGCGATATGGGATTGTTCGTCTTTTAACAATTGGTTTAGGGCATCCATGTCCCCGGTTTTGATGATGTCTGTTTTGTTCACTGCGAGCTCATAGAGGCTTTTATGAAGCTTGCACAGCTTTTCCATGGATGCGTATAACAATTCGGCGGACATGTGTTTCCCCTCCAATCCTTATCTTTTATAGAAATTGAGGATGCTTTTTGCGACCTCATTTGGGTTGATCTTATAGTTGCCGTTCTCTACTTGTATTTTCAGTTCATCTACCTTTGTTTGGCGGTTGACCGCATATTGGGTGACTTGCTGCATTTCTTTTGCTGTTGTTGAGATTTCTATTTTATCTGTTGCGTTTGCTGTTGTTTTTGCTATATTATCAAGTTTATTCATTTGGCGTTTATATGGGTTTACACCTGAAGTGCCAAAGTTATTGATTTTCATTGATATCCCTCACTTTCACTCCGAGCGAATTTCTATATAGTTATTATCGGTAAAAGTGTAAAGTTTTTAAATATTATTTTTAAGTTAGCTGAAATTACTTCTAAATACCTATTGAAATGAATGTCCCTTTGCTTAATTTGAACTAGCTAATAAAATTTCCTGAAATAAAAAACCTGTAAGACACACGTTCAGATGATCGATTCATTTGATGAATCACAATCTGCCCACATTTCTCACAGGTAATTAGTTCAATGTTAATTTCTCCCTTTAATCTTCTCATCCATCGCAAAATAAGTTGCATTCTTTTCTCTTCTCTCAATTTCCAATCTACGCTCTTCTTCCATTGCGAAAACATCTAGCTCTTTTCGAAGAATTTCTGAACAATGATCACAAAGCTTTCCTGTACGAATAATCGCTCCGCATTTGTCACATGGGTATCCAAGGTTTGGAAATTGTGTTAATTTGAGACGTCCTGTTTTAATGAACTTTAGGATTAGCTCTTCTTCTACTCCGGTTGCGCTTACTACTTGTTCCATTGTTGCCGCACGGTTTTCACGTTTGCGGATGAATTGGTAGACCGTTTCGTATGCCTTTTCTTCCTCTTTCCAGCAATTTTGGCAGATTTCACGGAATTGGTTTTTTACGAATATGTCATTACAGTTTGGACAGTTTGTCAGTTCAGACACGCTGGCTCCTCCTTATTATCTTTAAGATCTCTTTTTCCACAATTATAGCCTGAATGCCGGAAATTAGAAAATGGCAGATTTCCGAAATTCTGTTATCCTCTTGCTATTGTCAGCGAGGTTATTGATTGGGCGCCTGCTTCTTTAAGGACTTTCGCGGCATGTCTAAGTGTAGAACCTGTAGTATATATATCGTCAATGAGGAGGATTTTTTTATTTGGAATGTTGATCTTTGTTTGAAAAACTTGTGAAAGGTGAATGCGCTCTGAGCGGGATTTCTTTGATTGCTTTTCTGAATGAATTCTAGTGAGGAGATTGTTTGGCTGATAGCCACAAGCTAAAATTATAGCTTCTGATTGATTGAATCCTCTTTCATAGAGTCGATCCTCGCTTAACGGGATCGGAACGATTGCATCAAAAGAGATCAATTGGAGCTTTTTCTTGATTAACGGAACAAATAGATACGAAAGCAAATAATCCCCACGATATTTGAAGCGTGCAATCACTTCTTTGGCAAAATCGTTGTAATGGACAAGTGAATGGTTTCTCTCAAGCGTACCTGCCCATTCGTGATCCTCCTCCCAACGGATGCAATCTAAGCACCGATTCCCCGCTTTAAATTGTGGTTCTATTTCCACTAAAGGACGATCACAGCTCTTACAGGTTTCTCCTTCAATTTTTTCAAATTTCGCGTAGCATTCCGTACACATGTAGCTTGATTCTTCTTTTGAAAATAACGTAGTCCAGCCCATTTGCGGCATCATTTCTGAAAAGCAAACAAGACAGTGTTCAATAATCAATCAGTCCTTTCTTTCGAGCTTCTTCGTTCATTTTTAAGATTTGATTTTTCGCACGAATCATTGCATTTGTTTTACCATAATGAAAAAAAGTGATCTCGCCGCTTGGGAACTGTGCACTCCTGCCCACGCGGCCGGCAATTTGAACGAGGGCACTTTCAGTAAAAATACGGTCCTCTGCACCTAGTACGGCCACATCAATATTGGGGAAAGTTACTCCTCTTTCTAAAATCGTTGTGGTGAGGAGCACGGGGATTTCCTTGTTCCGCATCGCGATTACTTTATCCTTCCGATTTGGATCTTCCGCATGGACCGCCTCTATTTTCGGATGGAGCGATCGGATGAGCGGAAGGATTTTTTCCATTTTATCGATTTTAGGAATGAATAGGAGGCATTGCTTGTTAGAGTCCAGACGCTTTTTTACCCATTGAACGATGGTTGGGGGAAGGCGATTCTTTTTTAGCCCCTTTTCCCAGTTCCCACACCATTGAAAATGCGGCACTGGTAAAGGATGACGATGGTAGCGGGCAGGAATTGTTGCAAAGTCCTTTTTTCCTTGAAGGCATTCGGTTTGCCATTTTTCATTTGGGGTAGCAGTAAGGTAGATCATGGACGATGACTGCTTTCGCGCTTGATGGACGGCGTATTGGAGAGATTCCTCAACAGAATAGGGAAAGGCATCAACTTCATCGAGAATGACAGTATCAAAGGCTTGGTAGAATCTAAGAAGCTGGTGGGTTGTTGTAATCGTTAAGGAGGCATTCAAATGGCGGTCTTCACTCCCACCATAGAGGGAAGCAACCTGGATGTTCGGGAAAACACTTTTTAGACGAGGAGTTAACTCAAGTACCACATCTGTTCTTGGCGTTGCAAGACACACTCTTTTTCCAGCGGTAAGCGCATCATCTATGCCTTGAAAAAGCACTTCGGTTTTCCCTGCCCCGCACACTGCCCAAACGAGGAGCTCTTTGTTTTCATTAATTGCCTGTACAACTCGTTCAGAGGCCACTTGCTGTCCTTCGGATAGGGAACCGTTCCAAGAGAGCTGCGGACTATGGATTTCTACTTGTATAGTCGGTCCTGTCCAGCTGATTAATGGGGTGCATGCACTGATCCTCCCCATCATTATGCACTTACGGCAATATAGGCACTGTTCGCCGCATCGGGCACATGGAAAGTGAGCGAAAAAATGTTTATCTTTGTTGCCGCAGCGATTGCAGATAGGTTTATTTTTTTCTATTGAGATCCCTTTCCGGTAGATGAGGTAACCATTTTCGTAATGTTCTTGGATTTCTTCGAGGGGAATGGCAAGATCATCGAGCAAAAGCTGTTTGCCTGCTAGCTGTTGTTGTAGCAATATATTGTAGGAGTAGCTTAAATTCGTCTGCTGAACGGGAATATGATCAATTGATGAGATTGGGTATGTTTTTTCAGGGGAATAAAGGAGTTTATCGGGAAGGAGTTTCGAATGGACGATGGCAAATCGCAAAGGATCACCTCAGTAGTATTAGAGGCACCCGGCATACGATCCGAATACCTCTGTTAGTTATTTTTTGTTACCTCATTAAGCCTTTTTGACTAGTAACGGGCACATTTCAATTCTAATCGTTCCTGTATGAATCCTTTTTCGTTACTTTCAGTCACGCTTTTACTCTATTTGTTACCGTGTATTCTGTGTAATGCGTATATCGGGTCCTTTTCGTTCCCCCGAAGTAACTTTTTTTGCAAGTCAGGGAACGTTTATTTCTTCTTTACCCAACCTAGTCCCATCGAACCCTCACCAAGATGGGTACCGATGACGGGACCGAAGTAGCTGATCATAAATTCAACATTTGGGAATTGGGCTTCAAGCTCGGCTTTCCATTCGTTTGCCTCTGCTTCTCGATTGGCATGAATAATTGCTGCTCGATAAGGGGCACCGCTTTTGGCATCCTCTTCAAGGAGTTCGACGATTCGTTTCATTGCCTTTTTGCGTGTGCGGATTTTTTCAAATGGGACAATGACCTTCTCTTCAAAATGGAGAAGCGGTTTTACTTGAAGCAAGCTGCCGATAAGTGCTTGAGCACTTGAAAGACGTCCGCCGCGCTGTAAATGGGATAGATCATCGACCATAAAATATGCGCGAATCGAATGCTTCATTTCTTCTAGCCGCGCCATTATTTCCTGTGGTAAATGACCTTCTGCAGCCATTTCCGCTGCTTCCAGCACATAAAAGCCTTGCACCATACAGCTGATTTCAGAATCAAATGGAAAGACTTCAATTCCTTCCGCCATCCCTCCAGCAGTGACCGCACCTTGGAATGTACCGCTAATCCCGCTTGATAAGTGAACGCTGATAACAGCATCATATTCCTTTGATAGCTTTTCAAAAAGCTCTACAAACTGTCCAACTGGAGGCTGAGAGGTCGTCGGGAGTTCTTTATGCTTTACTTCCTCATAGAAGTCAGAAGCACTTATATCGATTTCTTCCTGATATGTTTCATTTCCAAAAATTACACTAAGTGGAATCATATATATATTTAATTTTTCCCGTAGTTCCTTTGGGATATAGGCTGTACTATCCGTGACTACTGCCGTTTTCATATTTGGGATACCATCCTTATTCATTTTCTATTTCCCATTTTATATGAAATTGAAAGGAAATGCATTAAATTTGGGGTGGATTTGACGGGATTAGGCTGAAGAGAGAGAATTTTTATCATGTGTGGAAACGTTCGAGAAGAATAACGTTAATAGTACTGTGAAAATGGGTATAAATCATGTAGAGTAACTGAAGCTTACTTTTGGAGAATTATAGATACAGGATCAATTCAATTGTTTTTCGTAATAAACCTCTAAGCCTCTTTTATTAATTTCAAATAATAGAAATTCAATAAATTTCGGTTCAAGATCAATCGCAACAGCTTTATAGTACGTCTCGACTAATAATAGATCTGGCAGTTTTTCTAAACTAGACATATCCACTCGCTCCTTTATGTATTTATTCCTATTTTGGTTAAAAACACCTATTTTGTAAACAGGTATAAAGTAAGTGTCATGAATTGTACATTTCTAGTGAGTTCGGGTATGTCCTCTCTACATTGCAGGCAAAATAGTACGAGGATTATTTATTATAGGGTGGGGTTCTATATGCACAAGAGGGCCTATTCAAATTCGTATTACCGTGGCACAGACCATAGGAGAAATATTCATGCATTCAAAAATATACTAAAAGCTTATAAATCGATTAGAATTTCTACAATTAAATATTCAATTACTGGAGAGGAATTAGCGGATTGGCTCACTGAGGTTTCTACTCCACAGGAAATCGAAGAAGTATTATTTATGATTCACTGTGCACGGAAAAGAGGCTCCGAAATAAGAAGTATATTACAAACTCTCGCAACCGGAGTGTTAAAATGATTATGTTTTTTTAAGAATAAGTAGTATTGATTTTATCGTGAGTACATTCTCTTTTGTAGGGATCTATAAAATGGACTCAGGTAGGGACTTGATTACTCATGATTTCACTAAACCTGTCCGAACCTGGCTCTTGTTCAGACTCGATCTCTCTTTATTTCATCAATCTTGTCCGAACTCAACTCTTGTTCAGACTCGATCTCTCTTATCTTCAGCAAACTTGTCCGAACTCAACTCTTGTTCAGACTCGATCTCTCTTGTTTTCACCTAAACTGTCCGAACTTGACTCTTGTTCAGACTCGCTCTCTCTTATCTTAACCAATCCTGTCTGAACTCGGCTTTAATTCGGAATCGATTACCCTTAAAATCGCCAATCCTGTCCAAAGCCTAATATAGTAAATTTACTCATATAAACCCAATCCACTCACATAAAAAAGAGCCCTTGCATTTTTATGCAACAGCTCTTTTCTCAATAACGTACTACCGAACTTCTACCCAGCCATTTTTAATTGCGACAACTACGGCTTGTGTACGGTCGTTTACGTTCATTTTTTGTAAAATATTGCTGACGTGGTTTTTAACCGTTTTTTCACTAATGAAGATGGCTTCACCAATTCCACGGTTGCTTTTTCCATCTGCTAGCAGCTGGAGTACTTCGCATTCGCGGCGAGTTAGCAGATGAAGCGGACGGCGAATTTCTACGCGCGGCATGTGAGATTGACCTTGTCCTGCTTCCTCTAACGCAAGTCTGCGGTATTCATTTACAAGATTATGGGTTACCTTTGGATGTAAGTATGAACCGCCATCGGCTACTACTTTGACAGCTTCAATTAATGCGTCTGCATCCATTTCCTTCAATAGATAGCCGCTTGCGCCTGTCTTCAATGCATGCGAAACATAATTTTCATCATCATGAATGGAAAGAATAATCACCTTTGATTCAGGGAATTTTTCAATCAGCTGGCGTGTAGCCTCAACACCATTTGTACTCGGCATATTAATATCCATAATAATGACGTCTGGTTGGTGCTGTTCAACGATGGAAAGAGCTTCACTTCCATCATCCCCTTCAGCTACTACCTCAAACGATTTTTCAAAATCTAAAATGCGTTTTACGCCTTCTCTAAATAATTGGTGGTCATCAATTATGACAATCTTTGTAGTCATTTTTTCCCCTCCTACATTCTTCACATAGATTTTATCTAAGTAATTTCTTATTTCTCTTTAAAATTTGCTACTATCTTTGCGAAATAATTATTCCGTTCCCCTCTACTATCCTCAATTATTCGAGTCACAAATAATAGGAACCTGAATGAGAACAACTGTCCCTTTTCCTATTTTTGAATCAATGGACAGCTCGCCTTCTAATAGCTCGACCCTTTCTCTCATGCCGATCAAGCCAAAGGAATTTGTCTTTTTCTGAGAGGTATCAAAGCCGATCCCATCATCTTTAATGATAGCAGAAACTTTGGACTTATCGATTTCAAGCTTCACTTGTATTTCTGATGGCCGAGCATGTTTAATCGCATTCTGTACAGATTCTTGGATGAGTCGAAATAGAGCCACTTCATAATTTGCTGGGAGTCTCTTTTCTTCTTTTAAATTTGCAAAGACAATTTTTGTTTTCTTATGATATTCTTCGGTTGTCTGCAAGTATTTTTTGAGGGTCGGAACTAAGCCTAAATCGTCAAGAGCCATCGGACGCAGGTCATAAATAATCCTCCGCACTTCATATAGTGCATTTCGGACCATTTTTTTCAGGTCGCGAATTTCCTTGAATGCTTCATTGCTGCCTCTTTCCCGGTATACTCGTTCAATTAAATCCGAACGCATCATGACATTTGCCATCATTTGCGCTGGACCGTCATGAATTTCCCTAGATACACGTTTTCGCTCTTCTTCTTGCGCAGCGATGATTTTCAACCCGAAGTCTTGTTTCATCTTGGCATCCTCGAGCATTTCACCAACTTGCTGGAGATCGCTTGTTAAATAATTCATAACGACCGTAATTTGGGAAATGAGATGTTCTGCACGCTCAATCGTTTCCTGTAAGCCAATAAGCCTTCTTTCAATATCATCGCGTCGATCCCGAAGCTGCTTTTCTATTTGCTGGTTCATGGAATAATTCATTTGCAGCTGATGAGCTTTTTCATATGCATCTCGTACTTCCGCTTCAGTATAATCCTTAAAGTGCATGCTTACTTCAGAAAGACGTTTTCTCGCAAAACGCGTTTGAACATCGAGCCTGTCCCCTTCGCTAATGGTCTTCGCAACTTGCTCCTTCATTGCTTTAAGCTCATCACTTAAAGTCATATGATCCTTGCGGCATTGCTCACCAATACGAAAAATTTCGTTCTTGCTAATGTCAACCGTGTCAATCATTTTTTCTAATATTAAATCAAGCGTCTTTGTATCAAGTTTCTTTTTTTTGCTCATTAAATATCCTCCAATCGAAAAGCATACGCTTAGCGACCTATGGACTGTATAGCTTATGAAAAAAGCTTATGTACTGTAAATGCTTCTCTTCTACCCAGCATAGACCTACTTTTAAACAAATTTCTTCCACTAATCCCTTTTATTCTAGCTTGAAATGGCTTGTTATACTATCTCTGAACACTTAAAAACAGGCTAAAATGGGCAAAATTCCGTAAAAAGACTTAGTATTATGTTTCATACATATGACTTATATCCTATAATATGACCATAAATTATCTTTATTAGCCAACTATATTCAGTGAATAACTTATTTATAGAAGGTTCCTACCATTTGAATATTGTTATTATAACACGGAGACTTTTTTACAATATTAAAGTTTCATTACATTCAGCTTATAATTGAAGTTTTACAACTTGTCGAATTATAATGAAGAAAGGCGAATTAGATTGGAAAGGAGCGGTTATATGCTGCCCCGTTACTATACTGTAAAAGGTTACGGAGAACACGAAATCATCATCCAAAAATCGCGATTTATCGCTTATGTTGAAAGAGCGGAATCGGAAGAAGAAGCACAAGAATTTATCCAAAAAATAAAAAAACAAAATTGGGATGCCACACATAATTGCTCTGCCTATATGATTGGAGAAAATGATCAGATCCAAAAAGCAAATGATGATGGTGAACCGAGCGGAACCGCAGGCGTTCCCATCCTTGAAGTACTCAAGAAAAAGCAATTGAAAGATACGGTTGTTGTCATTACTCGGTACTTCGGAGGAATCAAGCTTGGAGCAGGCGGCCTTATTCGTGCTTATGGGAAATCTACCTCAGAAGGCATTGATGCAACTGGGATTGTTGAAAGAAAGCTCATGCAGGTTATGCATACGAAGGTGGACTATACTTGGCTTGGAAAGCTCGAAAACGAACTTCGCTCCTCTATCTATGCGCTTAAGGAAATCCATTATTTAGATACGGTAGAGATCGAAACATTTGTGGAGGAAGAACAAACAGCTGCCTTTACAGAATGGATGATTGAGCTAACGAATGGACAGGGAGAAATTACAGAAGGCGCCTTGTTATATTTGGAAGAAGACGTGGAAAAATAATTATATTTACGATTACTGATAATTTCGGTAAAATTAACTATTGATTTACTTGCGTTTAACAAAGCCAGCCTGCAATATGTGTCTTTTTTAATGTAACAAATAGAACATACAAAGAATACAGTCACTAAAGTTTCTTTACTATTAAAACAAAAAGTGGGGATAAAATGTCTAATCTTAGGTCAAATAGGAGAAAAAGCAAGAAGAAGCGTTTTTGGCGCACCTTTGTCCTTTTAATCCTGCTCCTTTTAGTTGGTGGCGGATCGTATTTTGCATTTGATATTGCTTACCACGCAAAAAAGGCTACTGATAATATTTACCAAGAAATTGATCGTGAAAAAGTAGAAAATCATCGAACAGAAGAGGTTAAGATTACGAAAGAGCCTTTTAATATCCTATTATTAGGAATTGAAGAACAAGGTGGCGGACAGCGATCAGATGTACTTCTGCTTGTAACCGTTAATCCAATTACAGAAGAAGTATCCATGTTAAGTATTCCTCGTGACACACGAATTATGGTTCCGGCGGCTGGAAAGAAAACAAAAATTACTGAGTCCTTTAGCTACGGCGGCGTTGAATCAACAATTGAAACGATTGATGAGCTGCTAGATGTGCCAATTGATTATTATATTACGACGAACTTTGACGGATTTGAAGATATCGTTGACACACTTGGCGGAGTGGAAGTAAATGTTCCATTTACATTTAAATCACAGCTTACAGGCAGCTTAAAGTGGAAAACCTTTTATGAAGGTCCAATGGATCTAAATGGGAATGAAGCTCTTGCCTATGTAAGAATGAGAAAAAAGGATCCACAAGGGGATAAAGGCCGAAACGAAAGACAGAAGGAAGTAATCAAGGCCATTATTGATAAAGGAACATCCTTCGGTACGATTACAAAAATTAATGATATATTAGGTGACTTAGGAGAGAATGTAAAAACAAACATTCCCCCGTCTAAATTTGCAAATTTCATAAAACTATATAGCAAAATAAAGAATACAGAAATTCAGAACTTAACAATAGAAGGCGAAGATGAATACATTAATGGCGTTTATTATTATATTCCTGATGATGACTCTATTGATGAAGTAAGCACAATATTAAATGACAGCTTAACAAATACGAAGAAAACAGTAAGAACAAATGACCAGCCTTCTCAAAATTCGCAATCAGAACAAGATACGGATAACGAAGAATACTAGATTAATATAATACAAGCCTGTGTAAACGTGAAAACGTGCCACAGGCTTTTTTTGTATAAAATCTCCAGAATACCCCCTCTACATCCATTGCTATCTATATTTTTCTAATAATAAATAACTATATTTAGTATTTATAGTTGGAACATTAGACAAAGTTCGCTAGAATAAGATACGGAAATATAATTTTGTCGACGGAGGGAAAAAATTTTGAAAAAACTGATTGCTTCTTCTGTTCTTGCTACTGCTGCTCTCTTTCCTGCCATCGTACAAGCAGAAAGCCTTGATACACCGGCAAATACGTTAGTAGAACAAATAAACAGCAGTATGATTCAAACAGGTAAGAACGCTTTAATTACTGAAAATAATGTAAACATTCGGAAGGGCGCTACTACTTCTTATCAAGTAGTCACAAAACTTTCAAAAAACACAGTAGTCAAAGTGATTGATAGCTTTACAAACAGCAAAGGGGAACTTTGGTATCGGATTGAGCTTGGCTCCGTAAAAGGCTGGGTAATCCAAGATTATGTCGCACCATCTAATGATTATAAGCCTGCTCCTCCAAGTACAGAAGTCAAAACAATTTATGCGGCAAAGGCTCCGGTTCGAAAAGGGGCAACTGATTCATACAGCATCGTTACATATGTTTATCAGAATCAAAAAGTAAACATTATTGATACGTTTAAAAATGCAGCTGGAGAAACATGGTACCGTGCTGATCTAGGATCCGTAAAAGGCTGGATTCATGGGGATGCCTTTGATTCAACTGCTAATCCGCCAAGCCCTCCAGGGTCTGAAACAACGGATCTCCCCGATATTGGCAGCTATGTTTATAGCGGGCAAAATGGGCTGGATGTCAGAAAAGGAGCAACTACCTCTTACGCATCCGTCTACAAGCTTTCATTAAACCAGAAAGTAAAAGTTATCGATCACTTTACCCATACAGACGGTACAGCTTGGCTAAGAGTAGAGGTAAATGCTTCATTAGCGGGCTGGATTCCAGCAGAATCAGTTAGTACGTCTGAATCATTGAATCTTGATTTGTATGTAACTGCCGATGTAGCTAATTTAAGGAGCGGTCCATCCACGAGCTATTCAATTATGGATCAGGCAACAAAAGGAACACTTTTAAAAGCAGTAAAATCTGAAAAGGGTTCAGATGGCCACTTATGGTATCAAGTACTGACAAGCTCCAATCAATTAGCATGGATCAGTGAAACGATTGTTTCAACACAGACTACTAATACATATGCTGTTGGTTCAAAGTACACGGTCAGTACATCAAATACGAATCTGCGTTCAGGTGCATCCACTCAATATAAAGTGGTAGAAGTTCTGAAAAAGAATACGACAATAACAATCCTTGGTGAGTTCAAGAACTCTCTTGGCCAGCAATGGATCAATATTTTGAGCTCTTCTGGAAAAAAGGGATGGGTTCTAAGCTCTGATATGGCTTCCTTTCAATTAGTATCTAAGAAGCTATTATCGCCAACAGTAACTACTTCGGGTGGAGATCAATACTTAAACTGGAAAAAAGCGAGTAATTTTTCCGTTTCTTACACAACACTGTCTTCCAATCGCTTAAAGCTGACAGGAGGATTAACAGATGTTGAGCTGCCTTCTGGAAAAATTCCTGGAATTCAATCCGTCGAAACCTTCGCTTCAGGGGCTGAAAAATCAGTCGTGATAACGTTTGAACCAGGATACTCCTTTACGATGAGAAATTATAATGACAAGCTATCTATTAAAATTGTTCCATTCGGTATGAAAGGAAAAACAATTATCGTCGATGCTGGTCATGGCGGAAAGGATTCTGGGGCAGTAGGTCCTTCTGGAATAAAAGAAAAGGATGTTGTTCTAGCAACTGCATTAGCTCTTAAAGAGGAAATAGAAAAATACGGAGCAACTGTCATCCTTACTCGCAGCACTGATGTTTTCCTAGAATTAGCTGAGCGAACAGCAATTGCCAACAAATCGACTGCAGATGCATTCATTAGCGTTCATGCAGATTCCTTCTCTGCATCATCTAATGGGTCAACAACTTATTATAATTCAACGGTTAATTTTAACGGACCGCGAAGCAAAACATTAGGTAGCGCCGTTCAAAAAAGTATGATTTCTTCACTTAGCACTTATAATCGAGGCGTTAAGGAACAAAACTTCTATGTAAACCGTATGAATGACCTGCCAAGTATTTTAGTAGAACTCGCTTTCATTTCTAATCCGAAAGAAGAAAAATTGCTGAATTCTAGCGATTTCCGCAAAAAAGCAGCGGTTGGAATTACCAATGGGCTCGAGGAATACTTTAACAATTTCTAAATACTTGTAAACTATTTTCCATAACGAATATTTATGCTAATCTACTATAGGAATATAAATTTGGGTAATTTTTATTAGTTACCCAAATTTTTTTCATGGACGAATGTCTCATTTTTCAGAGTTATCCTTTTTTAGGACTAATAGTTTTTGTTTTTTATATAAAAGGAGGAAAAAAGATGAATCGATCAAAAAAGTTAATGGCAGCAGGTGTGTTAACGCTGGGCCTCGGAGCGGGTGCGGTTATTTCGACTCCTCAAGTAATGAAAGCCTCAAGTAACGTTGTATTAGCAAGTGTTGATTGGGTGACTTCTCAATTAAATCCAATGAAAACGAAGATTTCCGAACTAGAATCAAAGATTTCCTCACAGCAGCAGGAAATAAATAATCTGAAAGCTCAAATTTCTCAGCCGGGGACAACACCACCGCCTGTTACTCCACCAGTTACTGGAGAG
Organism: Cytobacillus solani; assembly: GCF_006704205.1. Classification (NCBI taxonomy): domain Bacteria; kingdom Bacillati; phylum Bacillota; class Bacilli; order Caryophanales; family Bacillaceae; genus Cytobacillus; species Cytobacillus solani. The sequence goes on along the minus strand of NZ_CP041305.1, from coordinate 2,398,885 downwards.
CTGCCTTCAGCTGTTTATGCTAAGGGAACAGTTAACATTCATTCTGGAGCAACAAAAGACTATAAAGTAGTTGCTACTAGAGCAAGTGGCTCTTCATTGAAGGTTATTGATTCACATAAATCTGCAACAGGTCTTTGGTATCGTGTTGAACTTTCTTCTACGTTAAAAGGATGGGTATTTTCTGGAGACGTTTCTGTTGAAAAGCCAGCGAATGCAGAGAAAACCGTCGTGACATTTGGAGATGTGAATTTGCGTAAAGGAGCGACGACAAGCTATGCATCCCTTCAAGTGATTCCAAAAGGGACAACGTTAAAATACATTTCCTCCTTCACAAATGCTGCTGGCGAGGTTTGGCATAATGTTCAAACAGCTGGCGGAATCAAAGGATGGGTAATCGGCAATCTTAGCGAGGTGAAATAAATTGAAGAAATTTATTTCCATTTTTGCTAGTCTACTATTGCTACTAGTCTATTTACCAACTGACTCGAAAGCAGCAGAACTAGTAAACTACCCAACCAAAGTAAATGTATCGATTCTTTTAAATGCAAATGTGACTCTCTCTTTAAACGGCTCATATCAGCTTAGCAATAAAGATACAGGAAATGTTACGCAAGTACCGCCAAACACGACGATTAGTGTTAAAAAGGATAGCGCTGGAGTAACTGTAAGCTACACTGGCTTTACCGAAAGCTCTGCTAAAGGTTTTGATGTTCAAGAGCAGATCAGCAGTAGTCTATCTCTAGCAAGAGTAAGCAATGGGGTGACTTACCGCGGCAGTTTCTTTTTGAAACCAAACGGCAGTAAAATAGAAGTCATTAATATTCTTGATATGGAAGACTATTTAAAGGGTGTAGTTCCTAGCGAAATGCCTGCTTCCTGGCATAAAGAGGCTTTAAAGGCACAAGCCATTTCTGCTCGAAGCTATGCGGCAAATTCAATTATGCTAACAACGACTGCGGCAAGCCAGGTATACCGAGGGTATTCTGGAGAGGATGCTCGGACAAATGCCGCCATTAAAGAAACAGAAGGGCTTTTAGTTAAATATAATGGCAAACCGATTCAAACCTTCTTCTTTTCAACAAGCGGCGGCCGAACGGCAAATGTTGGAGATGTATGGAACTCTAGACAATCCGATTTTCCTTATTTAGTATCTGTTGAAGATCCATATGAAAATTCTCCATACAGCAGCTGGAGTGAAACATTTACGGCTGCACAAGTGTTAAAATCATTCGGATTTGCTGAATCAGCCCAAATCCTTGATATCACCTTAGCTAAAACAGGCGCAAACGGCGAAGTTCGCGGAGTAACACTGAAGACTTCTGCAGGCGATAAAACAGTCACTGGAAATGAAGCAGTGATTCGTAAACTATTCCCTCTGCCCGATGCAAACCTTTATAATCAATTATACTCAAACTGGTTTGATATTCAGGTAAATGGCTCACCAACGGAGCTATCTGTTCAAACAGCTAACGGCACTGAAACCATTAAGGATCTAAAAGGACAAAAGGTGCAAACGGCAAATGGCGAAGTTTCCCTTTCAGATTCAAAGGTATCGATCCAAACTGCTGGTGGGGTTGTTTCTAATGAAGGCGGAACAGGCATTACCTCTGTAACCCTTAATGGAAAAGGCTGGGGACACCGAATTGGAATGAGCCAATACGGCGCACGTGGCTATGCAGAAAAGGGCTGGACTGCTGTACAAATCCTTACCCACTATTTCCAAGGAACAACGGTTTCAAAATAAAGGCAAAAGCGCTTGGAGAATGAGAAATCACTCCAGGCGTTTTCTGTTTCATATTAGAAGATGGAATTCCCTTACTTCACTTTATAGACAAACGAGCGTCTTCTTTTGTAACCGTGTCTTCGAGTTTCTGGCTTTCGCGGGCACTTGTTGCCTTCTCTTGTTACCATGCCTTCAAGTTTCTGGCTTCCGCGGGCACTTGTTGCCTTCTCTTGTTACCGTGCCTTCGAGTTTCTGGCTTCCGCGGGCACATGTTGCCTTCTCTTGTTACCGTGTCTTCGAGTTTTTGGCTTTCGCGGGCACATGTTGCCTTCTCTTGTTACCGTGTCTTCGAGTTTCTGGCTTTCGCGGGCACATGTTGCCTTCTCTTGTTACCGTGTCTTCGAGTTTCTGGCTTTCGCGGGCACATGTTGCCTTCTCTTGTTACCGTGTCTTCGAGTTTCTGGCTTTCGCGGGCACATGTTCCTTTCTCTTGTTACCGTGCTTTCGAGTTTCTGGCTTTCGCGGGCACATGTCTGCACCCCTCTCCTTCTCCTTCCCCCACTAACATGCCCTCCAGCAAGAAGAAAGCCAATTCCTACCTAGGAATTGGCTTTCTTTTTTTCCTTGATTTCTATGTTATCTAGAATTTCATCTACAATGCTTTTCCATGAATATTGTTCGATCGCAAGCTTACGACCATTTTCACTCATCGCTTGATATTCATCATCAGATATCGTCATTAACTCTGAAATCGCATTTGCGATTCCTTCAGGATTCTCTGGAGGAGCAATTTTTCCGCAATTGTATTCTTCAAGAATTGCTGCGCTCTCCCCATCTCCGCAATAAAGTACGGGAACGCCTGAGGAAATGGCAGGGAAAATCTTCGAAGGTCTTGCTCCTTTGAAAAGCTCAATATTTCTTAAGGAAACGACACTAAAGTCGGCAATTGAAAACATTCTTGGCATTTCAGAAACGGGAACGGATCCATAAAACGTCACATTTTCCAGCCCTAAGTCTTCTTTCATTTTTACAAGCTTCTCGCGCTCTTGGCCATCACCAACAAAAAGAAAGTGGACATCTTGCTGCTTGTCCAATAACAAGAGAGCCGCTTCCAATACCGAATCTAATCCCTGTGCATAACCGAGTGCTCCAGCATACATAAATACCTTTTTCCCTTGTATGCCAATCTCACTTAACAAGCTCTCATCTTTTGGAATCGGCTTGAATGTCTCCGTATTCACGCCATTCGGAAGTAGGAAAACATCTGAATCGTCTTTCCCTTTACGGATCATATAATCCTTAATTCCTTCAGTTGCAGTCGCAATTTTCCACGACTTTTTATAAAGAAATTTTTCAAGCCACTCCGCTAAGCGGATAAACGATTTATTTTTTAAAATCCCTAATTCAACTGCAGATTCTGGCCAAATATCCGCTACGTTGAAGACAAATTTAGCCCGTTTCATTTTAGCCCCGAGATAACCGGTGATGCCGAGAAAAAGCGGTGGCGAATTACAAATGATCACATCGGTCGGTTTTGCCTTCATGAGCGAATAAAACGCACTGAGTGTAAAGGAAAAATAAGAAGCAAGCCGCTTCCAGAAGCTTCCTTTCGGAGATGGGTAAATCCATGAACGGTGAACAGGAATCCCATCCCAATCCTCATACATATAGAATTTTCCTTTATACTCCTCTGGAATAATTCCATGAGGATGATGAGGAAATGCTGTTAATACTTCCACCTGATGACCTCTGCTAATTAGCTCTTTACTTACTTCGTATACTCGAATTTGAGGGGCACCTGTTTCAGGGGGAAAATGCTGGCATAGATAAATCACTCTCATTTTCCCATCTCCATTACTTAACATGAATTTGTTTAATATAAGCTTCTAGCTTATCTTTAAGATCCGGACGCTTCAATGCGAAATCGATGGACGCTTGTAAAAATCCAAACTTATCTCCGACATCATAGCGGTTGCCTTGGATGATATAAGAATAAATCGATTCCTGTCCAAGCAATCGATCAATTGCATCTGTGAGCTGGATTTCGCCTTTTTTATCAGGCTGTACCTGTTCAAGCAAATCAAAAATCGCTGGCGATAAAATGTATCGTCCAACAATCGCCTGTGTGGATGGCGCTTCTTCAATAGCAGGCTTTTCAACTAAACTTTCCACCTTGAAAAGATCCCCTGTATTTTCTGAGTAATTCACAATTCCATACTTATTCACTTCTGAACGAGGAACCTCATTACAGCCAAGAATGCTTGAATGAACCTCATTATATTGATCAATCATTTGCTTTAACGCAGGAACCTCACTATCGACAATGTCATCGCCAAGCAATACAGCAAAAGGTTCATTGCCAATAAATTTCTTCGCACATAGGACCGCATGGCCTAAGCCTAGTGGCTCCTTTTGTCTTACATAGTGAATATCAACGAGGTTAGAAATATTCTCAACGATCTCGAGCATCTCATGCTTACCTGTTCTCTCAAGAAGCAATTCTAGCTCGACGGATTTATCAAAATGATCCTCAATCGCTCGTTTACTTCTTCCTGTTACAATAATGATATCTTCGATTCCCGACTCAACCGCTTCTTCAATAATGTATTGAATCGTTGGCTTATCTACAATCGGAAGCATTTCCTTTGGCTGTGCCTTTGTCGCAGGCAAAAATCTTGTCCCTAAGCCTGCCGCAGGAATAACTGCCTTTTTAATCATGATTTCATCCCCTTTTTCAAGGTTTGGTCATAAAGCTTAAGCATGCCATTCGCGTTATCAACCCAGTTATAATTTGCCTTTACATGGTCAATGCCCGCAAGACCCATCGCTTGGCTTTTTTCTTTATCTTCTACTAAAGATAGAATCGCTTTCGCTAATTCTTCCGGATTTTCTTTTGGCACTACATACCCTGTCTTGCCCTCGAGAACAACCTCAGGCAGGCCGCCGACATTAGAAACAACGACAGGAACACCGCATGCCATCGATTCTACTGCAGCAACCCCAAAGCTTTCACTGTCCTCTGTAGAAGGAACCCCGAACACATCCATTTTATTTATGTATTCAGGTACTTTGTCATTTGGTACTCTGCCCGTAAAAGTAGTGACATGATCAATTTTCAGCTCTTTTGTTAATTGTTCATATTCACTTCGTTGCGGCCCATCTCCAACAATTAGCAGCTGGGCATTTTTCTTGCTGGAGTAAATCGTGGCAAAGGCTTTAATTAAATCCCCAATGCCATATTTATCTGATAACGCCTTAACCGTACCTATCGTAATTTGATCGTCTGATCTCAACCCGGGTATTGGCTTGAATTTATTCAGATCCACACCGAATGGAGTGACAAAAACCTTTTTATCTGTATACTTATTTGTTTCTTTAGCCATGATATGACTTGTAGAACAAACAACATCAGTCTTCGATAATGTGTAATCAACAATTTTTCGATTCACACTGCCTTGCTGAGGAAATTGGAAAATATCTCTTCCCCAAACAGAAACATAATAAGGCTTGTAATTTGCCAATGCGCCAATAAATCCATAGCTTGACACATAGTGAGCGTGCAGAATATCAGGTTTGAATTGTTTTAAGATTTTTTTCAGTGCGAAAACGCTTGAAATATAAGATAGCTTCCCTGGTAAAAGCTTAGGAAGAGTAATCGTATCTACTTCTTTCGCATTTTCCGCAGAATAATGATCGAAAAACGTTACAACCTTCACATCGATCTCCTTATCTTTATAAAACAAGGCCCACTTATGTGTGTGTATCGATTTACTTGGAGCCAAAATTAAAACTTTCATATGTCCTCCTCAGAAAGTCGTTCATTAAAATGTACACCCTACAAAGACAAAACACCTCGTTTTGTCCACAAGTCGTGCAAATTATTTGATTAGGGTGCTCTTTATTTTTTCCACTCTTGCAAGCCATGAATGCTTTTGCAAGAACGTTTTTTGAATATTTTCTCGATAATGCTCAGCATCTTTTGCCATATTTTCGATTGCCTTTGCCATAGCTGTGGAGTTGTCTTCACAAATAATGCCATAGTCATCTGTCTCTATTATTTCTTGTTGGGCCTGACAATATGTGGCGATGACTGGAAGCTCATTAGAAAGGTATTCAACAAGCTTGACCGGGACGGAGAAATCATTATACGTACTGCGATATCTCGGAATAAAGGCAAAGTCCATTTCACGATAAAGAGCATTTAATGCTTCTCCGCTCACATGCTTTACCGCTACATTCATTTCCTGCAAACGTGCCTTCTTTTCCTCAGGCAATCCCTTATACTCGTCCTCACGGCAAACAACCGTTAATTCACAAATAGAGCCTTCTTTATTTGCTAGTTGAAGTGCATCTAGCAAGAGAAACAATCCGTAATCTTCATTATTAATCCCGCCGACATATAGCCCTTGAGCCTTTTCGTTCACTCGTTCATTTCGAACGATTTGGCTCTCTTTTCCGCCTGGAGGGAGGGAGACTTTCTCCCTGTTAATATCCACAAACTTCCCCATTGCATCGCTAGGCAAGAAAATAACGTCACAATATTTATTATAGAAATTCTCTTCCATTCGGTAGATGGTCTTCATAATCGCTTTCTTCGCACCCTTTAATGGATAAAGCTCATCAAACTTCCAATACACATCACGGTAAAAAACACCGACAGGCACATGGCGCTGTTTTAAAAATTTCATGACCTTCGTATCAATAAAAGGCTTCTTCGGAATATGTCCTTTATCGGTCAGCCAAAAAGGAATCGTTTGGTTCTCCATATAGCAGAACCAAAGATCATCCAGCTTCCCTTCTGCCTTCCATTGCTCAAATAAGGACTCCCTTTCAGCTGAGTTCCCTGACAGCAAGAGAATATTTACACCTTCCCGGCTTCCCCATTGCTGAAAGGCCTTATGAATTTCCTTCGGGCGAAGCTTTGAACCGCTATTCGCATTCTCGGCTACCTCAAATGGATAGTATAGTAAAACTGATTTCATCATTTTTTCTCCTTATAGCTCGTTTCTCGCTTTCTTCTTGAAAAAGAAGGAAAACAAATCCAAACGAATTCTTATAAACAATAGAATTCCAGCGAATAAGCAAGTGATAAATATCCAAATTGGATTGAAGAGAAAATCAGCAAATCCACCTACTAATGTCCGAGGAATGTTAATGGAAAAGTAAATAAACAAGCATAAAAACACCGGGTTTTTCGGAAGCCTGATAAAAATAATATACAGCAGCTGGATAAGTACGCCGACATAAATCGTCCCGAATAAAATCCCTAAATAGCCGAAATTAGCATACGCCTCCGCAATGAAAAGCGTATTCAGCACACCGCCTGTCCCGTCTTCAATCCGGTTAGGAAACGCGTTTGCCATGACTAGTCTAGCCGAACGCACCTGTTCGATATCGAACCAGCCGATTAAAATGGATGGGAGACTGCTGCCATTTAAAAATGGGATCGACTCCCCAAAAATATTTAAATGCAGGAAGGTAGGTGCAATTTGAGCTAAAATAATTCTTCCAATTGGTCCAGATGAGTAGGACAGGAAGGAACTTAAATCATTTACTCCTTGAATAAACACGTACATCAAAATGATTAATACAGCTCCACTAATGATATACTTATTAATTTTCCTGCGGTTAAGCACGAGCTTCCCAACATATAGCTGTACAAAAATAAACATAATGATGTAAAAAATAATCGGTGATTTTGATAGATCATACACACTGATTAAGACCGCACAGGCGAAAAGAGGCAGGAATAATAATCCCCATTTCAATTGTCTTGTCTTTACAGTATATACATAAGCGATTAAGGACAGCAAAGGGGTCAATGCAATCGCAAAAATATTTCTTATTAATACTTTGCCGTGAAAATTCCTTGCTGCATCAATTCGAAGTTGGCCCAGATCAGATAAGTTCCCTTTTAACAGCTCCAAAATAGGAACCTGACTTGTCTTCAATAGAGTATAAGCAACCGCAAGCATACTAATGAGCGAGAGACCGAGAAAGATAAGGTAGAACTCATTTTTCTCCGTAAACGTATTCTCCACTGGCTTTTTCAAGTAATGATTAAATTCCTTCTTTGCATCAAAGCCTGCAAGCTTGCTGACGATGAACATCGAAAGCGGCAGCATAATCATGACGAAAGAAACGGCTCCAAAACCGATATACCGATAAACTTCATGGTCGAGTTTATTAATCATGTAATAATGGTCGATATCAAGAGCAATTAATAAGCTGCCAATATAACAGGAAACAAACAAGGAATAATAAAAGATTAAAGAATTAAGATTTGGCTTAAACAGTGACAAGCTCCCAGATACTTTTTTAAATAGGATGACTGAAATCGTTAGAACAGCCAGCCAAATAATAATAGCTAACATTCGTCAGCACCTACTTTTTGCTGATTAAATCAACAATTTTTTCAGAGGCTTGTCCATCACCAAATACTTCTTTATATTCTGGGTTAACCTCTTTTTGCACAGCAGCTAAGATTTTCTCCGTATCTGTTCCAGTTAAGATATTCGCGTCTCCACTAAGCGTTTCAACCCATTCTGTTTGCTCACGGATCGTTACGCACGGAACCTTCATGAAATAAGCCTCTTTTTGTACGCCGCCAGAGTCTGTCACGATTTTCTTTGCATTCGCCTCAAGCGTCAGCATGTCTAGGTAACCAACAGGATCAATTACTTTTAAATTAGGGACATCGCCTAAGTTTAAGCCGTAATCAGCCAATTTATGCTTCGTTCTCGGGTGAATCGGCCATACCTTTACTTCTTCAATTTTTGAAAAAGCATCTAAGATGTTTTTCATATTCTCGATATCATCTGTATTTTCCGCTCTGTGAATCGTAATTAAGTGGTAATTTTTTGCCGTTAACCCAGCTTCCGCTAGGATATTCGACTTTTCCTTTGCCAGCTCACGATTATAAAGCACGGCATCATACATCACATCCCCAATATTAAATACATTGTGAGTAATGTTTTCAGTTGTTAAGTTTTCAATTGCCGTGTCTGTCGGGCAAAATAAATATTCTGATACATGGTCTGTCATAATACGATTAATTTCTTCCGGCATTTTTTTATTAAAGCTTCTAAGACCTGCTTCAATATGAATGACAGGAACATGCAATTTAGCAGCCACCAATGCGCCTGCCAATGTTGAATTTGTATCACCATAGACCATTAAATAATCAGGCTGTTCATTTAGAACAATCTCTTCAATTTTCGCAAGCATTTCACCTGTTTGCTTCCCATGGTTGCCTGATCCAACACCTAGATGATAATCAGGCTTCGGAATATGCAGCTCTTCGAAGAAAATATCAGACATATTAGCATCATAGTGCTGGCCTGTGTGGATGATCTTTTCCTCCATATGCTTTCGTAATACCCTTGATACTGGAGCAGCTTTAATAAATTGCGGTCTTGCGCCTAGAATCGTTAATATTTTCATTTCAATTCACCTTTCAAGCTTTGAATATAGTCTTTTGCTAAAAATGAGTTAATATTATACGGCTGCGAATATTTCAAGCGATCATATTTAAAGGACAAAGCCCTGAGGTATTCAGGATAGCTTTTATAAATGCCGTACCATTCCATCGGCTCTGTATAATACTTTTGATAAAGCTTTTTCTTGTTATAGATCTTTTTCGCTGTTTTGTAAAAGACACCATACTTTTGTTTTAAAGACGTTTCCTTGCCTGCTGGCTTTTCTGGCTTTGGAAAATAATCTGGGTACACTTGATGAAGAGTGTAATCGTATAAGTATTTCTTGAAACGAAGGTCGACAGGAACGGTTTTGAAAAATTCCATTAACCGATCATCCCATAATGGAATCTCCCAGCCCTTTTCATAAAACTCATACACTCTGACAGAGTTAATAATAAACTTTGCCTGTCTTTCTTTCCAATCCCAGTATTCAAATAGAGCACTCGCCTGCTCATTTGTTTGGAATGGCAAGTCTCCAAATGACCGTTTGATTTCTGCTAGTACATCCCCAGCAGATTCATGCAGCCCCTTTTCCATTTCCCAAAGCTTATGATGCTTATTAAGGGTAAATTGAACGACGTCATCTGCCGAAAACGCACGATCCTCCGTGATTTCATAAGCTAAATGGCTTCCTGCAACGAAATCACCTGAGTGGCCTGGAATGAACACATAATCTCGATCCTGCTTGCTAACGATTTTTCTTACGGCTGGCCAATCCTGAAGGTGAGCCATCGAAGAACCATTCACAGCAAAATCCACATACTGCCTCCACTCAGCTGAATGATACCAGCTATGCCAATCATCCTTCTTGTATTCAACAAAGTCCCATTTTAGCCCGAGGCGATCAGCAATATCTTTACTAACAAGCGCCTCTTTATTTTCCCTTTTTCCGTATGTAAAGGAAGCGATATCTTCCAGCCCATACTCCTTTAGCAATAAGGCGATAATTCTTGAATCATAGCCGCCGCTAAGAGGCAGAATCGGAACTTTATTCTTTAAACGGACAATGAGGTCTTCGAACACTTGATGAAAAACATTTTTTAGTTCTGAACTAAATTGCTCTAAGTCCTTCTCAACAGGCTGATGGTAAAATTGGTAATACTCTTTGCTTCTAATCTTCCCATCTTCTTGGATCTGAATGTATGAACCAGCTTCAACTTGATGAACTCCATCGTAAAGTGTCTTTTCATTTGCGGTAAAACCAGTTAATAAAAATTCCTTCACGGCTGTTTGATTGAATACCTGGTCCGGTTTTTGACTAATTTTATCTGTTACAATCCAGTCTGAGCCATCTTTATAATAAAAAAGTGGTATGCTCCGCTTCCGATCAACAATCGCCGTCACTTCACTCTGACCAGCTTGTATGAAGACAAATTCACCTTGTATTTCATTTAGCTCACTTAGGAAGAACCCCTCTTCATCAAGAATATTGTGAAGATCCTCGGCTTGATAACACTTCCCTTTGTAAAGAAGATAGCCGCCAAAATATACTTGGCCAAATGGGAAGGTTAATTCTTTTATAAGAGTACTGTTTTGAATAATTACTTTCAGCAAATAAATCACCTATTTTTTCGTTAGGTTATGTCATTTAAATATATGGAATTGCCTGTGGGGTACGCGTATCTATTCGTTCATTGAATCATTTTCGGACACGTATCCCACAGACCTTCCTATTTTCAATTTGCAGCAGATTTTTTCCGCAATAGATCTTTATCAATCCGTGAAAGCAGAACAACGACCACATACCCGATCCAAGCAAATACAATATTCCAATCCAAAATACTGCTCTCCTGAATATAAACGATTGCCATCACTGCTACCAGTGAGAACATAAATAAAAAGGTCATTTTGCCAAATGACACCGGAACATGATAAAGTTTTTGGCTTTTAAAGAAAATATACGTAATCGCGATCAGATAAGAAATCAAATAAGCTGCGACGCTTCCCCAGATCGAAAAGGATGGTATCAACGCCACATTCAAAATAACATTGACAACTGCTGCGATTCCGAATGCATACGAAATAATCTTTGTTTGTTTCGAGAAAAAGATACCGACTGAAATAATCATATAGAAAAAATTCAAGAAGGTAACAGCAGATAAGACCGCAACATATTGATAAGCTTCATGATAGTTGGTATTTAACATTTGGATGATCCAAGGCATTAATGTAGCGACTGCTAAAACACCGATTGTCCCTAGTAACAGAATACCATAATACAACTTTGCAAATAAAACAGGGCTATCATTTCTATCCTTAAGCGACATGGAGAACGGTCTCCAAGCCATTTGTACCCCACTGGTGAGGAGTGTTATTAAAGATGCAAACTTAACCGCTGCCCCGTAAATACCAACTTCGTGAAACGAGGTAAACCTTTCTAGCAGAAAAGAGTTTGCATTAACAATAACCCAAAAGGCCAGAGAAGCCGGAACTAGTGGTGCAGCGTAAACAAGAATTTCTTTCAAAAGTTTTTTATTAAATGTAAATTTAATAAATTTGATTAACGGCTTAATCAATAAAAGAGCAACGATAGCCACACTTATTAGCCTTCCATACAAAATGCCATCGATTGTTGGGCTAACATAGGCTAAAAATCCATAAGAGAATAATGCAATTAGAAGCATCTTTAAAATCGTAAAAGTTACAACCTTTTTCGTGAAAAAGTCATAACGAAGAACTGTTAAAATTAGGGCAATTACTGTATCTAAAGCCAAAACCCCAATTGCAATGTAGAACAAATAATATAGGGCAGCATCTTTTAATAGAAGCTGTGCCAGCCACTCTCCACCGACTAGAAATACGATTGCAATTATTAAAACTATCAGCATTCTAAAGGTCATGACCGAGCGGACATAATCCAGCCTTTTCTTCTTATCCTCTGTATCAAAGTAATAAAAGGCAAGTGCGGAATCTGTTCCGAAAATAACAACGAAGGTCAGCATGGACGTGACTCGATCTAAATAATCCAAAACCCCGTATTGTGCAGGATCTGGCAGAAAGGATGTATATATCGGAAGCATAATAAAGGCTATTAGCTTCGTTCCTACGTTCATAAATGCGTAAAGGAGCGAATCCGCTCCTAAACGCTTAATTTGGGCGAACACCCTATAACAGTTCCCGCTCGTCTACCATCTTGACGAATTTAGCAGGAACACCTTTAACTAAAGTCTTTGCTTCCGTATTCTTTGTTACTAAAGCACCAGCGGCAACAAATGTTTCCTCTTCAACGATGATCCCCGGAAGAATAATCGATGCTCCACCAACACGAGCGCCTTTTTTTACATGTGCCCCTTTAATCTTGTCAAAACGTTCTTCCGTACGGCCCATGAAATTATCGTTTGTCGTTGTGACACAAGGAGCGATAAACACTTTCTCTTCCAATGTTGTGTAAGCAGTAATATATGAGTTGGATTGGATTTTTGTGCGATCGCCAATTTTCACAAAGTTTTCAACCGTTACGCCTCTGCCGACGATAACAAAATTCCCAATTTCTACGTTTTCTCTTACACTTGCCAGGTCTGCAATTAATGTACTTGAGCCAATTTTCGCTCCACGATAAATAACGCAATTGGCACCAATAGTTACTTCTTCACCAATTTCCAGAGCAGGAATGGAATCAGATAGCTTAACCGTGCTTGTTTTTGCTGGCTTTGGCGGCTTTCCAACAACGGCACCGTCTGCAATAGTCGTGTTATCCCCAATCGTTGTCCCCTCATGAATCGTTACGCGGTTACCAACGATAACGTTTTTACCGATTTTTACATCTTTTTCAATAACGGAAAAATAACCGACCTTTGCCGTTTCATCTACTATAGCGGAAGGATCAATAAAATTCATAAGAAAGTCTCCCTTTACCTTAAAATTGACCGGAATAATGAAATTTTGACCGGATAAACAGAGAGTTGACCGGATTCCCAACTAATTTGACTGGAATCTCCAAATCTTGCTCTATATATTATAATTTAATGTATTTATTCGGCTTCGCAATATCCTTTAGTGCATTACGCGTATCAAAAATAACCTTGCTTTCCTTCGCGATCATTTCGTAATCAAAATCTGTATGATCAGTTGTTACTAAAACAAGATCTGCCTCATTTAAAAGCTCTTTAGACAATTCAACCGTTTCAATCTTTTGATTGCATGATCTGAATGACTTCACATAAGGATCTACTACTGTATAATCTGCACCGTGATGCTCCAACAGCTCAACAATTTTAAGAACTGGAGATTCCCTTACATCATCAATGTCCTTTTTGTATGCAACACCAAGAACAGCCACCTTTGCTCCACGAAGTGCTTTGCCATCCTCATTCAATGTTTGCATTGCACGTGTGATGACATATTCAGGCATGCTGTTGTTAATTTCGCCAGCAAGTTCGATTAGTCGTGTATGGTAGTTATATTCACGAGCCTTCCATGTTAAGTAGAATGGATCGATTGGAATACAGTGTCCGCCTAAGCCTGGACCTGGATAGAACGCCATAAATCCGTATGGCTTTGTCTTAGCTGCATCAATTACTTCCCATACATCAATGCCCATTTTTTCACAAAGAATGGCCATTTCGTTTGCCAATGCAATGTTAATGTGACGGAATGTATTTTCGAAAATTTTCTCCATTTCAGCAACTGCCGGAGAGGATACTTCATGTACATCGCCTTCAAGAACACTTCTGTAAAGGGCTGCTGCCACTTTCGTACAATTCTCAGTAATTCCGCCAACTACTTTCGGAGTATTTTTCGTTTTGAATTGCTTATTACCTGGATCCACACGCTCTGGAGAATAAGCAACAAATACAGTTTCGCCTGTTTTAAGGCCTTTTTCTTCAAGCGCAGGCTTGACAATTTCCTCTGTTGTTCCTGGGTAAGTAGTCGATTCTAATACAACAAGCATGCCTTCATGTGCATATTTAGCAATTTCTTTAGATGAGCTTTCTACATAAGAAGTATCTGGCTGCTGATAAATATCAAGCGGAGTTGGCACACAGATTGCCACGGCATCTACTTCTTGGATACGCGCATAATCAGTTGTTGCGACTAAACGGCCATCCTTAATCATGTCTGCTAATTCTTGATCAACCACATCGCCGATATAGTTAATTCCCATATTCACTTGCTCTACACGTGCTGCCTGTACGTCAAAGCCGATAACCTTATAGCCAGCTTTTGCTTTTTCAACTGCAAGCGGAAGACCCACATAACCTAAGCCAACAACACCAATAACAGCTTCTTTATTTTCAATTTTATTAATTAATGATGTATATACGTTCATCTTTCTTTCTCCTTTTATAGAACGACTTTTTTGCCAGTTTCTGCTGATTCTAATATGGCCAATATTAATTTTACAGGAGCAAGACCGTCTTCTCCAGTTACAATTGGGTTACGATTTTCTTTTACAGCAAGCACCATATCTTCGATGATGCATTGATGCCCTGGTTTGCCAAAAGGATCTGCTTGAATCTCATTTTTTATTTTGTCCGCTTCCTCTTCCGTTACCCCTTCGATATCCCATGTTTCAATAAAATTAGCGTTTCTGCCGCTAATTTTCACTGATGCCGTTTCTCCAAAAATAGCAAGGGATTCTTCTAGGTTCTTCGGATAAATTGTCGTCGCTGCTTCGATGACACCAAGCGCTCCATTCTTAAATTGAACAACAGCTGCTGCGACATCTTCGGTTTCAATTTTGCGTAAGCGAGTAGCCGCCATCGCCTGTACCGATTCCACCGGCCCCATTAACCATAGCATTAAGTCAAGGTCATGAATCGCTTGGTTCATAAGAACACCGCCGTCAAATTCCTTCGTACCCCGCCATTCAGCTTGATCATAGTATGCCTGATTGCGATTCCAGCGAACGGTTGCATTTGCATGGCTTAATTTCCCGAATGAGCCTGCATCCATCTGCTCTCTTAGCTTTTGAATGGCAGGTCTAAAACGGTTCGGATGAACAACAGCAAGCTTGACGCCATTTTCATTCGCATATTTAATCATATCCTCAGCATCTTGCTGCTTAAGTGACATTGGCTTTTCAACAATAATATGTCTTTTATGCTCTGCAACAATCTTCGTTAAGCGTGCATGTAACCCTGAAGGGACACAAATATTAACAACATCAATATCCGGATTCTCCTCAAGCATTTGAGCTAAGTCCGTATATTTCTTTACATCTTCGTTATCAATTACTAAACGTGCAGGGTTCGTATCGCATATTGCAAACAGATTCGCATTTTCAGCCTTTTCAATTGCTTCAATATGCTTGTTTGCAATATGACCCATACCAACAACGGCAAAATTAATCATTTTTATAGAATCTCCTAGCATCATTTATATATTTCCATAGCATCAGAATAAGGATTGCAGCAATAATCCCCAAAACAAGTCCTGCTAATGTCAGTTCTAATTTATACGTGTTTGTTGGGCCTACTTCTTGAGAAACAATGCCCGGCTTTTCAAAAAAGGCTAAATCTGTTTTCATGCTTTGAATAGACGTTTTGGCCTTTGCAGCATCTGCCTCAGATTTTTCAAGCAGGCTAGTAATGTCTTCCGTTTCTTCAATTGTTAAATCTTCACGTTCAAGTCTTTCACTGCTAACTGTTATCACATCATTTAATTGCTCAAAGGTTGTTTCATTATTTTTTATAATATCTTCTGTCGTTTGATATCTTAGATCATAGCTGTCAACAAGTCCCTGCTCAATGCCAGCTGCCATCTTTTGAAGATCCTTTTTAAGACGCTCTTCATTATCATCAAAAATTTTGATTTTTACATAGCTTTCACTAGAAACATACGCATCAATGACCCCATGAACATCTTTGCCATAAGTAGCAACCACATTCGATGGATTTGTTAATGCCTTTTGCTTAATAGAACCTGTAAAAACAGTTGCACTCCCTACGTATTTGCCATCCTTAGGGATTAAATAAGAAGCACCGAATCCTAATAATGTAAACAGTAGGGGGATAATAAGGAAGAAAATTTTCTTCTTCCAAAAGAAAACTAAGTATTCATATAACGCAAATCTTTTTTGTTCTGCCAAAAAGACCACCATTCCTTTTAAAATTATAGAAACTGCTTATTATTGCGAAAAAAGCAAGTAAAGAAACGCCCCCTGCTCGGCGACGTTCCATTTTATTTTTTATTTTTTGAAAAACTCCGCGATTTTCGCTACTACATATTCTTGTTGTTCTTGTTTCAGTTCAGGGAACATTGGCAATGACAATGCCTCTTTAGCTGCCTTTTCTGATTCTGGCATATCTCCTTCTTTATAGCCTAGATCTTTAAAAACAGGCTGTACATGGAGTGGCAGCGGATAGTAAATCATTGTTTGCACACCTTGTTCTTTTAAGAAAGCCTGTAATTCATCACGCTTATCTACACGGATCGTGTATTGGTGGAATACATGGTAATTGCCTTCTTTTTCAACCGGCGTTTTTACTAAGTCCCCTAATTGCTCATTAAGAAGATGTGTGTAAATAGCTGCTCTTTCTCTTCTCAGCTCGCTCCATTTATCTAAATGCGGGAATTTCACGTTTAAAACAGCAGCTTGCATCTCATCCAAACGGCTGTTATAGCCTAATACATGGTGATAATATTTCGGCTTGCTTCCGTGAACACGGATGACACGGCTGTTTTCTGCTACTTGGTCATCATTTGTAACAACCATGCCCGCATCTCCGTATGCTCCCAGGTTCTTTGTTGGGAAAAAGCTGTATGTTGCAGCCGTACCATATTCTGCAACTGTTTTCCCTTTATGCTTAGCACCAATTGCTTGTGCAGCATCACCGATTACCGCAAGTTGATGCTTATCAGCAATCGCACAAATTTCTTCCATATCAGCTGTTTGCCCATATAGATGAACAGGAATAATTGCTTTTGTTTTTTCAGTAATGGCTGCTTCGATTTTCTTTGGATCAAGATTAAATGTTACTGGGTCGATATCAATATAAACCGGAGTAGCTCCAGCACGAACAATCGAACCGCCAGTAGCAAAGAAAGTAAATGGTGTTGTAATTACTTCATCACCTGATTTTACTCCTGCTGCTTGTAAAGCAATATGTATGGCATCACTACCGTTTGCTACACCAATTCCATGCTGAACATGACTATACGCTGCCACATCTGCTTCCAGCTTCTTCACATTATCGCCTAAAATAAAATGAGAAGAGCTCATCACTTGATCTAAAGCAGTAAGCATTTCGTTCTTTAACGTTTGATATTGTTCACTTAAATCTAACATAGGAATTTTCATATTCATTTCCTCCAACTTCCTAGATGAAATACTAAATCATTTTAACATAAAAAGGGATAAAAATTGCTATTTAACACTGTTGTAAAATGACAAATTTCGAACATAAATGCTGCAGCTAGACAAATCATTTTTCTAAAAAGGCCGTTTGCGAGTCGTCCACAAACGGCCTAATGTTATTGTCTGCCAGTAACTTTTCGATATATTTTGATAACAGGCTGATACTTCTCGTGTACTAAGCCAATTGTTTCTGCGAGCACCTCGAGGATCAGCAATAATCCGAAGATGATAAAAATACTAACCCATAGTGTTGCTGTTGAAAATAGTATAGCACTAATGCTAAAAATAATTCCAAATCCGTAAATGCATAGCACTGTTTTCCGATGAGACAAACCAAGGGCAAGGAGACGATGATGTAAATGCGATTTGTCAGGAGCTGAAATCGGCTTTTTATTTACAATCCGTCGAATAATCGCAAAGGTCGTGTCGAAAACAGGCACACCAAGGATGATGATTGGAACAATAAAACTAAATAGGGTTACACTCTTATACAAACCGAGTAATGACAGAATGGAAATGGCGTAACCTAAAAACAGCGCTCCCGTATCACCCATAAATATTTTTGCGGGATGAAAATTGTGGAACAGAAATCCTAATGTGCTTCCCAATAAAATAAGAGATAGCATCAAAATGAGCGGCTTTCCTGCAATTCCGGCCATAAAAGCAATGGTTGCAATAACAATCGCAGAAATCCCTGCAGAAAGGCCATCAAGGCCATCAATTAAGTTAATGGCATTCGTAATAGCAACAATCCAGAAGACCGTAATCGGATATGTCCAAAAACCAACATCAAACGTACCGATAAATGGAATGGTCAGATGATCTATCGTCAAGCCGCTTCCTACAACAGCAGCTGCAGCAAGCAATTGACCGATTAGCTTATATTTTGCTGAGAGTTCATACTTATCATCAAGGACGCCAGTAATAACAATAATAATCGCACCTACTGAAATCCCAGTTATCTTTTCATTATAGAGACCGCCCACATAATAGCCTGCAATCACTCCAGCAAAGACAGCCAAACCACCAAGTCTAGGCATAATTTTTGAATGGACTTTCCGATGATTCGGTTTATCAGTTGCACCAATTTTCAGTGCAAACTTAATGACCAAGGGAGTTATTAGCAAGGACGTCACTAAAGCCGCAATAAATGCAGCTAAAAATTTAATATCCAATGATATCACCTTTAGTTTTTGAATTTATGCAGCCAGATTTATACTAACATATATCAAAAAGAATTCAATTAATTTCATTTTTAAAAATATTCTCTTGTAAGGTATAGCAATTACTTGTTAATAGTATCACCTCTTTTACAATAAAGTCTTTATTAGTTTTCGACCTTAAATGGAAGTTTCCTCTAAAGTTGACGAATATTATCGAAAAAAGTTTCAAATAAAGAAGAATAATAGAATCTGTCAAAAATTAACTGCGGCTTCCCTTCCAAATTATATTATACTACATTATATGTTATAATTAGATAGGGAAAAATGTAGAAGCCGAAACGGCTATTAATCTTATAAAAAATAGAACTACTTTTACTAAATTTTAGGAGAGAACAGCATGCTATCGTTAATGAAGCGCATATTTAATGAAGATTCTGCGGAGCTTAAACGCTTATATAAACATGTCACAAATATAAATGATTTAGAAGAAAAGATTTCTGCTCTAAGCGATGAGGAGCTTAAGGAGGCTACTCAATATTTAAAAGAGAAGGTTGCAGAAGGCGTATCTGTTCTTGATTTAAAAGAAGAAGCTTTCGCTACAGTGAGAGAAGCCTCTAAACGGGTACTTGGTCTCCGCCATTATGATGTACAGCTGCTTGGAGGATTAGTCCTTCTTGAAGGCGGGATTGCTGAAATGCGAACGGGCGAAGGTAAAACACTCGTTGCTACCCTCCCTAGTTACTTAAGAGCACTGGAAGGCAAAGGGGTACACGTGATTACAGCGAACGAATACTTAGCAACTCGTGACTATGAGCAGATGGGAAAACTGTTTAATTTTCTCGGCTTAACAGTTGGGTTAAATATTTCTCAAATCTCTGAAACCGAGAAAAGAGAAGCATATAACGCAGATATTACTTATGGCACAGGTACGGAATTCGGGTTTGATCTTTTGCGCGATAATATGACAGCAAGCTTTGAAGAACGTGTTCAAAGACCTTTACATTACGCAATTGTTGATGAAGTAGACAGCATTTTAATTGATGAAGCAAGAACTCCGCTCATCATTGCCAGCAAATCAGATATTGCGACTGAATTATTCTATATTACCTCTGAAATTGTAAAGAATTTTGAAGACGGCAACCAATATGAATTCTATCCTGAAACAAAGCAAATTGTTTTAACAGATAATGGAGCAAATGAATTCGAACAAGCTTTTGGCTTGAAAAATTTATATGATGCAGAACACCGCGAGCTTCTTCATAACATTATGCAATCGTTACGGGCACATGTCGTCATGAGAAAAGATGTGGATTACATTGTTAAAAACGATGAAATCATGCTTGTCGATCAATTTACAGGAAGAATCATGGAAGGCCGGACCTTTAGCGATGGACTTCACCAAGCAATTGAGGCAAAAGAAGGCGTCACTGTTAAGGATGAGAACCAGACACAAGCATCCATCACTGTCCAAAACTATTTCAGGATCTATAAAATCCTATCCGGAATGACCGGTAGTGCAGCACCTTCGAAAAAGGAATTTTTTGAAACATATAGTCTTCGTGTGGTTTCAGTACCAACAAATAAACCGAATGCTCGTATAGATGATGAGCCATTAGTTTATAAAGACTATGAAGCAAAGGTTGCAAAAATCGTCGAAGAGGTAGCCAAAAATAATAAAATTGGCCGTCCAGTTTTAATTGGGACAACCTCCATCGAACAGTCAGAAAAGCTTTCAGGCTATCTAGAAAAGGCTGGAATCAAGCATAGAATTCTTAATGCAAAAACGGAAGAAGATGAAGCAAACATCATCTCTCAAGCCGGACAAAAAAATCAAGTCATGCTTTCTACAAACATGGCCGGACGCGGAACGGATATTATCTTGGACCCTGCTGTCAGAGAGCTTGGCGGCTTGCATATAATCGGCACAGAGCTCCATGAAAGTGAAAGAATTGATATGCAGCTGAGAGGAAGAGCTGGAAGACAAGGAGACCCAGGCTCTACTCAATTTATCATATCCATTGAAGATGATATCTTTAATAGTTATGATAAAGAAGAGATGGATAGGTGGAAAAAGAAAATGAAAACGGATGAAACTGGCCTTATCATTTCACCAAATCCAGTGAAATTTGTGCTTAAAGTTCAATCCATTGTAGAAGGCGGTCATTTCTCTGCTAGAAATCATCTATTGAAGCTAGATGATGTCGTTAACCAACAACGGAAAATCGTTTATGAAAAACGTGATGCACTACTAGCAAATACGAATTCAGTAGATTTGATCAACAACTCTTTACAAAATCATCTTAATAACATCTTTGAAACCTATTGCCCTGCTGAACTCATTACAGAAAATTCAGTAGCAGATGGTTTGCATGAAGAACTGACACTTGTTTTCGGTGAGCTGCCATTCCAAGCCTCTGAATTACTCGATCTTGAAAAAGAGGGAATTCGAGAAAAGATCGACCAATTATATGAGAATTATATGAATGAAATAAAGAATCTTGAAGCAAATGAAGATTTCCAATCGCAGGTTAAATTATTATATCTGCAAAATTTAGATCGTTCATGGGTTGTTCATATGGAAATGATGATGCAATTAAGAGAAGGCTTCAATATTCGCGGCTATGGCCAAGAGGATCCGTACCGCCTATACGAGCTGGAAGGCTTCGAGGAGTTCAAGCATTTCTTAGCCGAATTAGATGCTCAAGCAAGCAAGCAAACAAGAATGATCATTCAGCATTTTCTTCCTAGTGAGGAGAAACAATAAAGATAAGAATAAGGCGATTCTACAAAAACTCGCCTTATTCCTTTTAAAAGGGGACTGAACGACTTATGGGGATTTTTAATAAGGGAAATAAAGATGTAAACGGGCAAGAGGAAAATAAATCATTAGATATTCGCGCAACAGATAATGAAGAAGGAATAAAAACAGAGCTTTCTTATCACCCAGAATGGGACTTGAGCGTGCAAGAAAAATATGTGTTCCAATATAACCATCAAAAATTGCCAACGCTTCAGCCAAACCAAATTGCCATTAATGGCATTAATTTATACGAATATGATGGCGGGTTCGTTATCACCGCTTTCTTAAGAAGCTCCCTTCCTAAGCCTGTAAGCTTCGAGGTAATTGACTTAGTTATTGTGAATGGCGATAATGAACGATTAGCTAGAAAGAGCTTTGAAATGGACTTATTCGGTGAATTGCCTCCTAACTCTTGCAGACCATGGAGATTCTTATTCGAAAACGATAATAAACTCGTAGATGAAATTCCTAAAAATAATTGGAAGGTTGTTTTTGAACTGAAGCAAAAAGCTCCAGACGTTCTTCCACTCGATCTTGAGGATAGCTGGAAAGAAGCCTTTAGTGACGAGCAGAAACAACATTTAGAAGACATTGTAAAGAACCTTCCGCCTTTACGTGAAGGAGAAGTTAATTTCATGGGACTAGAGGCAAAAATGATCGAAGGAAGAGGATTGGCTGCCACATTACTAATCCGCAATGCAAGCAACCGCAGCATTACGATTGAAAACCTGCCACTAGTATTCGAAGATGCTTCCGGAGAAGCTGTTGCCCAGGCTGGGTTTCAATTAAATAACCTTGAAATCAAGAGCCAAACATGCAAACCATGGACCTTTGTTTTCCCAGAATCAGCGATAACAAAGGAAAATCTAGATCTATCTAAATGGAAGACTTATGTTCCTCAAAATGCAGCTGTTAATATGAAAGAAGAGGCCTGAAGCTAAGCTTCAGACCTCTTCTTTTCTTACAATGAAAAGTACTCAATATGTGTATCCATTTTCGTTATGTACATATTATCGCCAAGCCCGTACTGACCGCCATGCTTATCATCATATGTATACACGCGATATTTTTCTCCAGCTTTAAGTACTCTTTCAACAACTAATTTGTCATTGCTATCACGTTTCCATAGATTAATAGACTTTTTAATTTCTACTACACCTATTTGACCAGACTTTACTTCAAGTCCTTTGAACTCTCCCGGCGGCGGTGGTGGAGCATCAAAGTTTGTGAATCGTTTCGCACCTACGTACTTATTTTTCCAATATTTATCGTCTAAACTATTGATTCTAACGCCGTCAGAAGTTGATGCATGAATAAAGTTATTGTCGCCAATATAGATCCCTGCATGGGATACGCCAGATCCAGATGTATTAAAGAAAACAGCATCCCCTGGCTTTAAATCTGATTTAGCAACAGTTTCGCCAACATTATATTGGTCTGCAGAACTTCTAGGTAAATTATTCACATTAAAATTTTCATATATGTATGTAATATATCCTGAACAATCAAAGCCTTTTGGTGATTCTCCTGCCCAAACATAAGGAGTTCCAATGAATTTCTTGCTATATTCTACTAGATCATCCGTACTAGATGCACTTGCGCTGCCTGCTCCGAACACTGCCGGAAGAAGCAATGCCCCCGTAATGACTACTTTCGCTAAAATCTTCATTTAAACCTCCCGAAAATAAGAAGAATGTCGTATATTATCGCTACAAGTATGATTTTACATTATTTTCAGGTAATTTATCATTTCAAATCTATTAAATAATTCTTGTTATATTACAGGGATGTTACAATTTGGGTGATTTTGAAAGACTCTACTAAAGAACTAGCCATATTATCCCATTTTTATGAAAAATTACGTTTACTATAACAAAAAATAAACCTTCTTACCATGTAAGAAGGTTTACGAAAAGTCTGGCCAATTTTTTTGGAATTGATCCCCTTTAACTTTTCCGAGTGTTCTATATCGAAAAGGCATTAAGTCACTTGCGTCTTTGTCCATAAACTCTAAAGCTAATTCTAATGGAATGAGATTAAATTGCTCCTGTGCCTCAGAAAGAAAAAAAGCATCTTTAATTTTTCCGCTTTTCTTCGTATCAATTAATAAAAAGGCCGGATAATAGCTGCCATCCTTTGCTTCAAGAATTGCTTTTGCTGTAATAAAACCTTTTTTCTCTTGTTCGATATCTTCATTCTCGGTTTTATCTAGAGCCTTTTGAGCCCAGCCTTGCCTTTTATAACCCCCAATAATTTTGGGAGGATCTTTTTCAAACTGCTTTCTTACTTGTTCCATATTATTCGAACCCATTGACATTCTTTTCCCTCCAACGAAAAGGGTTTCT
Organism: Cytobacillus solani; assembly: GCF_006704205.1. Lineage (NCBI taxonomy): Bacteria > Bacillati > Bacillota > Bacilli > Caryophanales > Bacillaceae > Cytobacillus > Cytobacillus solani. Next base: position 2,375,077 of record NZ_CP041305.1, on the reverse strand, counting down.
ATAAATTATCCCATAAAAGAGCACAAAATAGAATTGCTTGTACTAGCGTACCATATCATAAATGACAAATCAAACCAATACAAATAACATTTTTTGTAAAGTGCAATCATAACAAGGGCCAAATTCCCCAAATCAAAATAAAAAATCAGGGAGAAATTTGGCCTCTTATCCATTCTTTATTTATTTGTAAACAGCTTGAATTTGGTCAATAAAAATGGCACCGCTATTTTTATTTGCATCATTTGTTTCCATGTAACGCACTGGAGCTTCAATGACTAATGGTGTTTTGATATTTTGTGGAACAGCTGCTTCGATATACTTCCAGCCAGTCCAATTTAAATTCTTTGTAAAATCAAGCTGAATCTCTTGGCCGCTGCCGTCCTTCAGCTGCATTCTTAGCCAATGCCCTTTGCCATCCCCGTAAACCCACATGCCAATTTTTTTCGGGTTGCCTTTTATAGCGATCGGTTTAATAGCATCGATATAAGCGCCTGATGTCCCTGAAGTACCTGTAAAGTCATAGCTTAGCTTCGCTGATGATTTTCCCGTTTTGCTTAAAGGATCCTGGATTAAGTTCACACTCTTATATCTTGCTCCAGATGCCTTATAGTTTGCTACTCCGTTTTCAAAGCCATCAATAAGAATTGGTTCAGGTGTTCCAACTGTTACGGCAATTTTTGCTGAAACTTTCCCATGGGATATAGTAATCGTACCTGTTCCTTTTGCGGATCCAGCTTTAAATTCGCCTTTATTATTAATTGTACCTAGACTCGCTGGTGATACACTCCATTTGAACAATGCAGGATCGGTAATCACTGTCTTGCCTTTATAAATGCCCTTCGGCTGAATTTTATAAATCGTGTTGTTTTCAACAATGACATCCTTTTCATCCACTTGGATGCTATCAAGCGTATTAATTATATTCACTTTAATCTTGCTGCTAATATTACCAGATGAAACAGTCATCTCACTATTGCTTAAAGAAGTGGAAGCTGTATAGCTGCCATCTGCATTTTTCTTCAATGCTGGAGAGCTATATGCTACTTGTGAAACAGGAACCGCATTATAGAATTGATCCATTCCTTTAACAGTAATGCCTAACTCCTTATATGTAGCACCTGCAAACAAAGTAAGCTCCTTCGGATTGACGACAAGCTGATTAAGAGGTCCCTTCATCCATTGACTGATAAATAATAAGGAATTGGATACGGAACGCTCTGCCCCATCTGAAGGCTTGTTCACTACTGAAACGGAATCATTCCCATGATCTCTTATAACCATTGTAGAAGATCCGCCGCCATCAAAGGTAAATGCTTGAACAGCACCAAGATCCTTCATGACAGTAGCCATTTCCGCTAAGGAAAGACCTACACTGTGAAGAGCATTACGCCCATCAACAACGACCGTGACAATTCCGCCATCTGCTTTAATTCCAATTGCCGATCTTGGGTGAACACCTGCAACAGTCTGCTTAACAACTGATCCATTTTTCACTAAGTGGTAACGGCCGCTTAACGCTTCCACCACTTGGTTCCAATCATTTGACCCAAAATCCGCCTTTACTTCAACTTTGTCCCCAACGGAAATTGTTTTTAAGTAATCACTGCCGAAATTGTGGCCAGAAAGCACAAATTCCCCGCTGTTTAGCTGCTCATCTCCTACATTCTCCACCACTCTAACAACTGTGCCTGTTAACACACTATGTCCGTTTAATTGACCAAACTCCGTTTTGACAACCACTTCTGTTCCAAGATTATTTGTACGTGTAGAGCTTGCAAAAGCTGGTGTATAAAGTACAAGATGGTTGGCCGATCTAGTTCTATTAACAGAATTAATCCAATACGCATTCTGTCCATTTACTTGAACAGAAATTTTCAATTGTGGATTGCCTATTAATGGCTTGCCCTCTTTTGTTACACCGAAAACAGCTAATTCATTTAATGGCGTCTGACTCGTAGCAACAATTTCGCCTTTTTGTATCATTAGATCTACTGGATGACCATTTTTATCAAAGTAGTCACCGTTGATACCCGCTACTACATGTTTCTCTGGCGTTTGGGCATTATTTGCTTGTTTTGATACAGGTTCAAATCCGTATAATTGCCCTTTTGCCAAAGCCGTTTCTAAACTAATCTTCTCTGTCTTTCCGTCATACTCAACTGTATAAATTTTCTGCTTTCCTCTGTTGCTCGTTACTGAAAGCTCTGTTTCTGTTACACCAGGAGCGATCTTCTTTGATTGCTGCTGTGTCACTTTTCCGATCGAAAGATTTCCTATTGGCTTCGTTGTTGTTCCACCGCCACTATATGCAGTTTCAAGCTCTGCCAGCTTTTTCTTAGATGGTGTTCGGTAGTCAACATACCCTGCCATTTTCGTAATATAATAACCGCCTCCGAGTCCATATTGGCCCCCAAAGAGATTGTCATAGCGATACACACGATATTGCTCACCAGGCTTTAATACCCGTTCAAACACAAGCTTATTTCCATCTCTTTTCCATAGATTAATAGGCTTAATCACTTTTATTTTCCCCACTTGGCCTTTAACCATAAGAAGTCCATCCCAATAAACTTTCGGCTCGCTTGCTGAAGCCTGAGAGCTTAAACCAAATATCAATGCAACAACTACTGCTAACTTAACTATCCACTTTTTCGTCATTTTCCCTCTCCTTCTATATACTATTCTATTATTATATGACATTTTCCCAGATAATTGGACAAATAACTGGATAAAACGACTTTTGAACTAAAAAAGAAGAGATTGGAACTGACATTATTTGATATGTAGCTATTAATCTGAAGAATTTGTTCGTTTTTCGGTCCTTTGTGCTGTTTTCCGGTCAAATTTTTAGTTTATCGGCCACTTTCACTAGTTTTCGGGTCACTTTCCTAATTTATCGGCCACTTCCTCTTGTTTTCGAGCCACTTTCCTAGTTTATCAGCCACTTCCTCTTGTTTTCGGGCCACTTTCCTAGTTTATCAGCCACTCATCTTGTTTTCGGGCCATCGGCCAATAAAATAGCAAAAAGCCTGAGGGCTGCTCCACAGGCTTTTTGCTAAATTAAACTTTCAATAAATTGATAGGTTAGCGGTGCCATCCTTTGCAATTTTGCTCTGGAATTATCATCCCGATAATATAGCGCAAATGCTTCTGCAAAGTATTCCTCACGATAATTAAGGAAATACTTCTCATTCAGGAACAATCTTCCTTTTTCCATATTCCAAATCGCATTGAAAGCATCAGAAGAGGATACATGCTTCTTCAGTATACTATCAACAGAATGTGCTAGCTCATGCAGTTCTAAATTAATGGAACCATGTCCACTTCCCTTTTCACTATACCCTATTCGAACGACGACCGCTTTTCCACCGCCGACTCCAGGAACATCATCCCATGTTTTATTCGTATCCTCCCAGCCTCTTGGGGCAACACCTTTTAGGTGGGCATATTCCGCTGTATCAGTAATCGGACCATTTACTAGAACGATATGTATTTGATGATCAATAAGCTGCATTAAAATAGGTTCTGGCAAATGCCCTAATCGCTCTTTCACTTGCTCAACAGCTGTCCTATCATAATCTTCTTTCGGAAGAGTTACTATGTTTTCAACAAGGCATTTCTGATCACAATCTAATAGTTTGCGCTTAGTAGCTGATGGCGTTTCATAAATAACATGCCCCTTCACTTTCGTAATGTAGGCATCTCCTCCAACCCCATATTGGCCGCCATAAAGCTCGTCCATTCGGTATACGCGATACTTCTCACCAGGCTGAAGCAATCTTATAAATTGAAGACCGTCCTCTGTTCTTTTCCAAAGATTAATAGGTTTGACTACTGTGACACGCCCAATTTGTCCCTTTTTCAGCTCGACTCCATCCCAATACACAGTCGCAGCCTTGGAATCCTCGGGATGTATCGATAGAAAAAGGATGAATACAGCAAATATAAAAACTAGTTTTTTCAAATGATATCCCTCCAGCTCGTATCTTTATTGTATGTCGATTCCTGGGAAAAAGATAGAGACTTTTCTGTCAAAAAACACTAGCTGAAAAGCCTGCGGGGCACACGCTCAGCCAGCAATCCAAAGAAGGATTACGATTCTGAACGAATACCCCACAGGCAACCATTTCAACTTGAATCACATTATATTAATTTTTATAAACATTTAATGTGTACGGATTTAAAGTGGTATTGCCGAATGAATCACGCACCTTAATATGGTAGGTACCTTTGCTAAGGTCAAAGCTTAGAACTTCCTTATCCCCTGCTAGATAGTAATCGGCTGTTGAAACAAGCTTGCCATTTTTATAGAGGGAAATAACCCCATCTACCTCAATGCCTGTAGCTAGTTCAATGGTTCCTTTTGTATTTTTGTCTAGTTTCAATTCGTACCAATCTTCATCTCCATAAGGAACCCCCGCATTTAAATGACCAGTTGCTTGCAGATGCTTAGCAGACTTTGCATTTAGTTTTAGCGGCTTAGATGGGATGTTATTCTTCACAACTGAACCTTTATCCTCATCGTTTTTATTAACCGGATTAAGCGTTAATACGTATGGGATTAATGAGAATGGGTTAAAGCCCTCGAAATAGGCAGAAGCTGTGATAATGTAGTTCTTGCCTTTTTCAGCTTTGAAGGAACCAAAAGTTTTTCCTTCAGACGCACCCTTTTGAATATATTGCGAGTTGGCAATTTCCTCATCATCCAATTTACGGTTTTTATTCTTATCCTCTACGACTACTAAAACACCATAGAACGGATCCAGCAGTTCTTTCGGATACTGGGATTTAAATTTCTCACTAACTTTCTTTCTTTCCAATGTAATACCATAAATATCATTTTGTTTGCTTTCAAAATAGAAGACATCTTGGTCATTTGGCATAGCAAAGTTTCCTTCGATCACATTCGAAGCAAGATTCTTCACATTTTCTGGCTTATCATTGTCCTCATATTTATCCTGTGGATTTTTCACAACAAGCTTGGAAGTGAACTTATAAGGATCAAATGAAATACTGCCATTATAGTAATTCGTATTTACTTTCACATAATACGTTTCATTCTTCTTTAATCCTGTATACACGGAAGTACCAAGTTCCCCATTTAGCCAGAACGAATATTCATTCGTACCAATCGCTTCAACATAGGAGTACTCTTCTCCGTTTTGGTCCTTCTCTTCCTTCACTTGATAGATTCCTAGCATTGGAACGGAAGCATCCTTATCAGATAAAAGGAACTCATAGATTCCATTCTCTTCTGGCGTAAGGCTGAACCAATCTTCATCCTCTAGTGATTGAAGATATCCTGTTGCGGAATCACCCATTTTATAAGGCAGTGCCCCGTCCTTAATCATTTGGACATAATCAAATTCCTCATTTTCTGGAGTCGTTGAAATAAGCCCCAGCTGTTTTTCAAGCATGCTCATTTCCTCTTCCTCAGAGAAAAATACTGGCAATGAATCCTCATCTGGAGGAAGAACCTTCCCTTCCACATTTAGCTGATAAGGGATTGCTGAAGATTCAGGGCTTTGCTCTTCTTCAATCATGCCCATATTCATAAAGAAATCAAAAATGCCGAAATAGTTGCTCTCTTTGTTCGAAACTTTAATTAATAATTCAGTTTCAGGATTGGCAGTAAAGGATAATGTTTCGCCTTCACCCTTGCCTTTATTATTCCCATAGTAGGTTGGTTCTTCAGGGAATTCAGCTGGCATCTCAGGCATCTCTATATCTTGCACATCCCCTTCAGCTGTTTCAGTTGGAAGCCATTTCTCGTAAACACTTATACTTGTATCTACCCCTGGAATACCTGAAAGGTCAACACGAATGACTTGCTCCTCTTCAACAGAGAAACGGTAATAATCATCGTCGCCCTCTTCACCGATCAAAGTAAAGTTTTCCTTTCCGGATTTATACGGCAGCTTCAGATCAATCGGTGCTTCAAGTGTAGATTCATCCTTTGGCAGCTCTGTATATTTTTTCACGGAGAGATTGTACTTGGATTGCTGACTTTTCGAATCATCATAGCTTCCATTCACATCTTTCACAGCAAAGGTGAGCTTTCCTGAGGCCGGAACCTTATAAAGCTTGCCTTCTGTTTTTCCATCCAGCACTTTATTGACATCAACTTTTTCTTTGCCGTCAGGTGAGTTGATAAGGAGTTTGTAGTCAAATTGCTTTGCACCCTCTAGAGAGAATTGAATGTACTCCCCAGCCTTCACCTCTGTTTGGTACCATTTTTCTTCAAATGGTTTTGTAATGACACCATTGATAATAGAAGTTTTCGCTAAGTCTACTTCTTCAGCCTTTTCTAGAATTTCCTTAACTGTCAAATCTTTGTTTGTTAAATTTGGCAGTTTCTTCATATCAAAATTAAGCGCGGCAACCGGGTTAACGAGTCCATTTCCGTATTTAACGTCAAACCCTTTATCTCCTAAATCCTCTGTTGTATGCTCTAAAATATACTCCACCTGCATTGGTGTTAATTTTGGATTTTTTGATAAAAGCAACGAAGCAACACCTGCTACCATTGGAGAAGCCATTGAAGTACCGCTCATTTTAACAAAGCTTGACTTCTTTTCATAATCATAGAGCGTGCTGTACACTTCATCTCCAGGTGCAACCACATCAACTGATGGTCCATATGAGGAGAAGTCTGATAGTTTCTTTTCTTTGTTCACTGATCCGACGCTAATAACTCCCTCGTATGCAGCTGGATAATTAACTACTGCAGCCCCATCATTTCCTGCTGCTGCAACGATGGTAATATTTTTTTCTAATGCTTTTTTGATTGCTTCCTCGATGACTGGCGATTTCATTGGTCCGCCTAAGCTCATATTGATTACCTTGGCACCCTTATCCACCGCGTGTAAAATTCCATCTGCAATCGCATAGTCATATGCTCCATACCCGCGATCAAAGACATCAATTGGAAGAATGTTTACATTTGGATTTACGCCAAAGCCGCCAATGCCATTATTTTTATTGCCGGCGATAATTCCCGTCACATGTGTTCCGTGGAAATCAGGAGTTCCTTGATTCATCGGATTTACTGCGTTATAGCCTGGCAGCAGCTTCCCTTTCAACTCTGGGTGCTGCATGTCTACACCTTGGTCAATGACAGCAACTGTAACCTTATTCTTCCCTGCCAGCTGGTGAGCTTTATTCAGATTTAGCATATCAATATAGTACTGCTCAGACACTTTTGGATCTTTTACATTTAAGGGCTTGTACAGTGCACTTGGATTCACTGAATTTACATGCGCAAATCCTTTATATTTTCCCATTACCTTTTGAAGATTCTTTTTGTTATTTACTTTAACAACCGCGTAGTTAAGAGTAGGGAAGTTCTTAAGCAATGTTCCGCCTGCTATCCGATGCTCTGCTTGAGTAAGCGGTTTCGAATATTTAATAACAATCGTATCCTCACTTAAAGCCTTTTCATTGGCCAAGTCCAGCTTTTTCTGAAGCTGTGGATTACTTACGTGTATCGCTGCTACATCCGCTGATTTTTTTTCGGCATAGGCTGACGTTCCTGCTGCTAGATTAGTAGAAATTAAGCCAAGCCCTACTGTAACCGATAAGGCATTTCTAACCCATTTTTTCATAGTATCCCCCTATTTTCTGTACTCCCTTTATCTTACTAATAATTACCAAATAATAGCAAGCGTTATCCTATTCAAACTTTTTACTAATTTCGACAGGCAGATACTTCGTGGTGTCCATTAAACATGGGGTCTGCACAATATGTACAAATAGATCCGCTTGTGAACACCGTTAGCGCGAAAGGATTCCTTTTGCTATATATCTAGCTATTTGTTTTTTTTCGATTGCTTTCATTGAAGAGAGTTCTAGTTTGGAAGGATGAAGTGGGGTGATAATGGATGGCCCCTCTTCTTTTTGAACAGAATTGGAATGACTGACAATTATTTCACCAGCGTCGATTCCTTTTTTGACCTGGACTTGATAACCGGATTGCATGCCAGTTTTAATTTCTCTTTGCTCTAGCCTTCCGCTTGCTGTAATAAGCCAGACAAAGGATTTCTTCTTATTCCTCACAATGGACTCCTTTGGAACCATTATTGCTCCGTTCACCTCCTTTGTTATAAGTCTTATGTTCACATGAGACCCTTGAAGTAAATCTGGAGGTGCCTCTTCATCCAATTGAATCGTAAATGGATAGTAGCTTTTCTTCTTTTCAGAAGCATGTTCAGCTGGAAGATTATCTGCCTCTTGTAATGTCCCCTTCCATGTATTCTTCATTAACTTAGAGGAAAGGATAGCCGTCATTCCAGCTTCTGCCTGAAGCCGTTCCTCTTCATTAAAGCTGCCTTGAATCGTAGGAGTCAGAGAATTGATTGTTATCAGCGGATTTTCTAAGCCGACATTCACATCGCTAACAATGCCCTCATACTCACTAACAACGGTTAATTTCCCCTCGCTTGCCTGAAGCGCTTCTAATTCCTGTTCATACTTTTCAGCTGCTTTCCCTAACATTTCTGCCTGTAATTCTTTATCATATATATCCTGCTCGACGCTATGTATAATTGCTCGTCCTTCCGCCTTCTCTTCATCCTCAAACATTAACGAATCTCTATAGCGGGTAAGCTCTGAAATATGATCTTCTATAGCTGAAATCTGGTTTTCTATCTTAGTAATTTCGGCTTCCATTCGGACACGATCTGCCTCAATATCAGCCGAAATATATTCATACAAAGGAGTCCCTATTGTTACCTCTTCTCCTTTTTTCACAAAAAACTGTTTAAAAGAGCCCATTTTTTCATCATAGTAATAATGGTAATTATCAGATGGTGAAACAACACCTTCCTTATGAAGCATTTCTTTGATATCCTCTTTTTTGGCTGCTGAATATTGATCAACAAATGCGGACCGCTCAATCTTTGATTGATCTTTCAAAATGAGGTAGATATTCCCGGAAATGAATAGAATTCCAGCCCCTACCAGCAGCTTTTTGATGTGCTTTCTCAAGTAATCACCACCTGTTTATATAAGACTTTCAATTTTCAAATAGGATAATAGCGTTGAAATTAACCAAAAGAATAAATTTACACAAACAATTAGAATGAAAATAACCTTAGGGTTCTTTTCACTCATCCTCTTTATGCATACATATTGGAAAATAATCACCCATATTTTAAAAATTGAGATATGTGATAAGAGATATACGACAATCATATTCGATGTAATATATCTAGCCATTACACCTAACCCAAATGGAGAGAATTCAGAACTGATCCCTAGTGAAACATTGAAAGGGAGCAGGACAGCTTTCTCAAGCAGTAAAATAATGAGCACAAATAATTGAATAACAACCAATTTCTTATATGGAAGGTCCATTAAAGCCCACAGAATAATTGACCAGCCGAAGAGGACAAATGCCGCAAAGCCCGCTCCCCATATAACCTTCCCGATTCCTGCTATTACCTTCTTTGCCTCAAGCTCCTGCTGAGGTATTCCTGTAATTTCTTTTGCTAGAATGTCCAATCCTACACCGTAGTAACCAGCAATAGCAGATATAAGAATACTTGATAAAATGAGGAATACAACCTTTTTCCAAAGCCCTCTTATTTCTTCAGCTTTCTCCATTTGATAGGAGAAATTACTTGGATGCAGCAACCCCTTAATAAGTTGCACGTAATAGACCATAAGCTGTACCTCCAAACGAATTCTACTTCTATTTTAACCCACATATTGTCTCAATTCCCATTTTAAACCCTAAAATTGACGAAATTAGGAAATTGTTCACAAGTTATGATATACACCAATAAAAAAAAGAGATTCATCCATCTCTATTAAGATGTGAATCTCCTTTCATAACTATTTTGTTCAGGAAGCTTGCCTGGCACCCAGTTAGTTGTTTGCATAGACGTGTTTTATTTTGTCATAATTTAGGTAGTAGCCCCCGCCTAGGTCTAGCTTGTTCCCATTGATGGCATATACTCTAAATACTTGTCCTTTTTTCAGTGTTTTAGCTGTATTACCTGATGCATCTATTAGCGGACTGTCCGCTTTTATTTGAATCGTCCCTTTGTAAAAAGAAACATCTGTGCCTTTTTTAATATAATAACCGCCACCGACATAGTATGCCTTTTCATCATAGCTAAATACTTTAACGATTTCACCAGGAATCATTTTACGGTGAACATTGCCATCCGGCTTATATAAATCGATATTTTTGCTCTTAATATGCAATCGGCCAATATAAACACTCATCTTGCTGCTATTGGCAGCGATGACATAATTGCCGCCCAGATTATAATTGTTGCCTAACGTACCGAATACTTTGTAGGAAAAACCCTTTTTCAAGATCTTTTCTGTTTTCCCATCCGGGCTAATAAGCGGCATATCTGCTTTCAAATACACGGATGCTGCCGGAAGCTTCGATGTCCACTCACTGCTTACATTTGGAATCGCTAAGTTAATTTGCTTCATCTCATCAAAAATACTTAAAACTTTTTCGCCGTATCCATTCCCAGGAACAGCCCAGCGATTATTTAAATCTGTCCAATAAGGTGCAATTCCTCGCTTTACATAATCAAATCGAGGGTCAATTTTCTCAGTTACAAGCGGTTCATTGTTCGCATATGCCTTTAAATGCTGGATTTGTGCACGCACACCTTCCTCAGGCGTATTGAAAAAAGCTCCTTGTGCTCCGCCGCCAACCGCACCAATGCCAGAATAATTGTTTTGCTCAGGTAACACATCGTTGCCATATTGGAAAAATCCCGTTTCATGAATGGCTTGCGCAAAAGCTATATCTCCGCGAATTCCTTCCATCCGTCCAATCGACAAATATAAATCTGCTAATCTATAAATATCGACAGTCGTTAACTTAGGATCTGGCTTTTTCAGTAAGACAAAATCCCCCATTTGCTTCGCTGTTAATATAGAATTCCCTTCTATGGCTACTTTTTCACTAGCAGCTTTTGCAGATACAGTTGGAATCAGACTCATAAATAAAACAAACAGCAATAAATAAACTTTTTTCATTTCTTTCTCCCTTACGATTGTTTTCTAGATGATCATTTCTAATCTTCATACTTACTTTCTATTTTCTCGTAAAATTAAATGACCGTAAAGGTGTTTTTCAATACTAGAATTAGAAAAGCGCAAGCGCCTTGATCATCGCCGTACAAACTGGAAGGGGCACGACTGAGATAAAGGAGACACAATGAGAGAAGCGAATTGATGTCGACTTATCGTAGGGAGGGGTCCTGAAGTTTGATAGGTGATAGGCGCTGGAGCTAGACAATTCTCTAATTCCAAAGTTATACGTTCTTATCTTTAGATAAAAACAGAGAGATGGACATCTCTCTGCTTCTAGTAGCAGAATTACTTATTCAATTCAGCTAGTTTCTTTTTAGAAGGTGTTTCATATTTTACTAGTCCTTTGATGTTTGTGATGTAATGTCCATCACCTACTCCATATTGACCAAAGTAAAGTTTATCTTGGTTATATACTCTGTATTGCTCACCAGGCTTCAGGACACGAACAAAAGTAAGCTTGTTATTTGCATCGCGCTTCCAAAGGTTGATTGGTTTTTCAATTGTGACACGGCCAATTTGGCCTTTCTTCATTAATAGACCATCCCAGTAAACGTTCTTAGTTGGTACTGGTGTTGGTGTTGGTGTTGGTTTTACTTCTTCTTTTTCAATGGCTTTCTCAACAATACGAGCTTCATACTTTTCGTTCACAGAGCCTAATTTTTGAATATAAGCAATTAATGCCTCATCTAAAGCAGGGAATTCGTTTGCGATCGGGCTATCCTTGAATGAAGTATACTCATCTCCGCCAGCAGCCATAAAATCATTTGTTGCGACTAAGTACTTCTTATTCATATCAACTGGCTGCCCTTTAATCTTCATTGAATGCACTCGGTGACCAACTGCTTGAGCAGGATCAATAGCAAAAGTTAAACCAGAAACATGCGGGAATGCACCTTTTGATTCTGGGTAAGCATTTACCCCGTTTTCAATGCCAGCTTTAATCTGAGCACCCGTTAATTCCTTTGTCACGATATAGTTGCCAAACGGCAGAACAGTGATAACATCCTCTTTCGTAATGTCTCCCTTTTTGATCGATGCACGGATTCCGCCGCCATTTGTTACAGCCATATCCGCACCAGTCATATCTACCATTGCATCTGTAATTAAATTCCCAAGATTGGTTCCGCCTACACGGACTTGTTCACGCTCTCCATCTAACTGTACATCTGTTTTGCCAATTACTTCTGACAAAATTTCTTTTTGTGCTGTTTGAATATCTTTAATCACTTTTTCAACAGCTGGATCAGGCTTCACATTCGCTGCTTCTTCTTTCGAGATCAAACGTGCCGCTTTTTTCGTTAATTTCTTATCTTCAAATGTTAATTCAACAACACCTAGATTTTTCGTATATTCACCTGTACTTACTATCAGTGTATCATTTTCTCCTTTTAGCCCTTCGACAAGAGTGGAATGACTATGTCCATCAACAATGAGGTCGATGCCAGGAGCACCTTTTGCCACTTTAATAGATGTTTCTGTACTTGACTCATCAATTCCTAAGTGAGTCACAGCAATAATCATATCAACATTTTGGGATTTTAATTCCTTCACCATTGCCTGTGCTTCTTTTACAGGATCAGTGAACGTTAATCCCTCAACGTTTTTTGGATGTGTTTTGTAATGTGTTTCCGGTGTAGATAAGCCAAAGATGCCTAGTTTAATGCCGTCTACTTCTTTAATTTCATACGGTTTTAATAAGTTTGTTCCATCTTCCTGACGAACGTTTGCACTTAATACAGGAAAATTAACTTTCTTTTCTAATTCTAGCAATCTCTTGTACCCATAGTTAAAATCATGGTTACCAGCAGCCATTCCGTCATAGCCGACCGTATTCATGACTTCTGTAATACTATCGCCTTTGCTCACAGTAGCAAATGTCGTTCCATGCAAAGTATCCCCTGCATCAAGCAGCAAAGTGTTTGGATTCTCACTCTCAAATTGCTTCACAAGCGCAGAAATCTTTGCAAATCCCATTCCATCGCCTTCTTCCACACGGCCATGGGTATCATTTGTATGCAAAATTGTGATTTTCTTTGTTGCGGCACTAGCCGAAGTACTATCTGCAAGTGCAGTGAACTGTCCGCCAAATCCGGACCATACGACTAAAGAAGAGACAATAACAGCAAAACCTTTTTTAAACCTTCGCATGACTTACCTCCTGTTTTTTGAAAATTCAATTCTATTATATCTTATAAATATTAATCTCGTGTTAATAGAATGTAAAATTAGTACGTTATACCTATAATTAAAGCCTAATAAATCAACAATTTATGACATTTTAATACAATTTTCAACAATATCACAAATAACTTCCATAATTTCCACATTCACAGATTCGAGTTGCTAGTATACAATAGTAACTGTACGCTAGCATGTGTAAACAAATGAGTTTACTTTTCCGGCGTGCTTACCTAACTTTGAATTAGTCATCGGATCTTCCGAAGGCTAATTCTTTTTTTATGCCTTCAAGGGAACAGAGGGTCAGATTCCTTGTCCCACCCTTTTTTCATGATATGTGAACTACAGCTGTATACCCTTTCCCTTTTTGATTGTATAAAAAAAACTTCCCTAGTATATTAAGAATATATTTAATGGGAGGTTTTGGAATGAAGAAAAAATTACTCGGTCTATTATTTGTATTTGTTCTCTCTCTATCTATGCTGCCTATCGGTTCTGCACAAGCAAGTGTGATGTGGGGGAAAACAGAGCTGAAGAAGGGACAAATAGGAAAAGCCACATTATTAAATAATTCTCAGCTATGGACATACAGTAAAGATCAAAAAAGCTTAGTAGAAATTCGAAAGCTTAAAAAAGGGGAAGAATACCGCGTCTATACATTTAAAAGTGATTTCGGAGGTCTTTATGGTGTTGGTGGCGGAGCTTTTATTAAGAAATCTTCAGCTGTTAAATATGAAACTCCTTCTAAAGTAAAACTCCAGGCGTTAGGTGTTACTCTTTCTAAACAAACATTTGAGGGGTCATTTAATTATCCGCAAGTTGAAGGCTTGATCAGCAGTGAGGCTCAGAAAAAGATTAACACGGCTATAAAAAATCACATGGATGCTTCTTATACATCCTTATTAAAATTAGAAGAGGATGAGTTTGCCCATCGTGAGGATTATTATAATGAACACGGCTACGATGTTCCTGCGGATGAAGAGTATAGGTTTTCCTATGAATATGATGTAAGTTATGAAGTAAAATATAATAAAAATAACCTGCTTAGCATTCTTATTTACGATTACATGTATACAGGCGGTGCTCATGGAATGTCAACAGTGAAAGCATATAATTTCGATATGCTGACTGGAAACCAAATTTCCTTAACGAGCACAGCTAAGAGCAGCAGCGCCTTAACAAAAATGAAAAATTACGCAAAAGCTGACCTGCTCAATCAAAATAAAAAAATAGGAATGATCTTTACTGACTCGCTTTCTTCAATCACTATCGATAATAATCGCCCTTTTTACTTTTACGATAATGGGGTCGTAGTGAAATTCTTCGAATATGAAGTGGCCGCCTATGCAGCTGGGATGCCGGAAGTGAAAATACCTTATTCGGTTTTTAAATAAGAAAAGCACAAGCGCCTTGGTCATCGCCGTACAAACGCAGAAGGACCGGTTCTTTCGATAAAGAAAACACGGTGAGCGAGAGCGAACCGATGTTGACGCAATCGTTGCGGAGGGGGCCTGAAGTTTGATAGGCGATTGGACGCTTGTGCTAGACTATTCTCTAACACCAAAGTTATACTTTCATATCTTTTAATAAAAAAGGGGACAGATATGTAATCTGCTCCCTTTTCTTTTTGCCCCTACTTTAGCAATGCTAATTTACTTTTTGAAGGTGTTTCATATAAGACGCTGGAGGTGCTTTTTTCAATAAATAATCCACCGCCCACTCCGTAGAGCCCATTTTTCTCGGCAAGATAGCGATAGACGCGGAATTCTTCACCTGCTTTAAGTGTACGTGCCTTTTCTAAGGTTCCGTCATCATTCCGTTTCCAAAGTGTTGCAGCTTGTTTCATGGTTGCTTTTCCAATTTGTCCCTTTACAAGTTCTGTTTTTCCCCACATGACTTTTTGATGTGTTTTTAAAGAAAAAAGTTCATCTTTGCTTGTGAAGTAGATGACTCCATCTGCCCCTTTGGTAAGCCGTTCAGCTCCTGTGCTTTTCAGTATTTCCTTTTTGAAAGTCCCTGGATGAACGCTAAATAACGTCCCTTCAACTGTTCCATAAATCAACCCATCATTTCCTATGACAAGCGTTCCATTATTAAAACGTCCGCTCGTATTTTTCACAATATTAACCGTTTGTGTTTTCTTCGTTTGCGGATCGTAAGAAAAGAAGTTGCCATCTGATAAGCCATAAATCTTCTTTGTATCTGAAACTAACGCATGAATCATGCGCGGATTTTTTATCCCTAATGGCAAAATTTCAATTTTCCCTGCTGGAGATGTGCTCTTCATCCTAAAAAGGACTGCATTTTGTTTGCCTTCCAAGTTTTTTCCGCTGAATATGGACGTGCTCCCATAGACGTATGATTGGTGCGCAGTTAGTGAGATTACACTTTGATCCTTCACAATATTTCTTCTGACCGAATGGTTTCGCGTAATTGTGTCATAAATGGTTAGACTGCCGCCAATTTCGCCACTTTTCGGATGGGTTCCAATAAATAAGTAGTTTGTTCCTTTTGCCCCAGTCATCGCCACCGGCCGGTTTTGTCCGTTGCCAATCGTAAACAATTGTGTTGGTGACGATGGTGCTTTCAACTCTGAAATGATACCTGCTGGATAAACACCTAGATAAAATCTTCCATTTACTGTCGCAAAACTTTCCACTTGTCCGACCCTCGGGATCGATGAAAATGTTTTTGACTGTGGATGGTAGACGCCCATCTTCTCAGATACATAGCTGCTTGTATAAATATTGCCGTCTGGTCCTGCTGCTAGATTGTAAATAGGAACGCCTGCTTCCGGCAGTACAAAGCGATCAACAACCAGCTCTTCACTAGCCACATCATACGTAAAGAAAGTGCCCGTATTTCCTAGTAAGCCTGCAAGGTAGGTCTTCGATCCTTTTTTCACAAAATCAAGGGAAACGGCTTCTGTTCCCTGCAATGCTTTACGTGAAGCCGTTACCTTCCCTGTCTGCAAGTCCATTTTTTGAAAGTGATAATCGTTTGTATAGTAAACATCATTCCCGTTAGGTGCAAGCTTTGAAACTCCTCGTGATTTTGCTGTCAGCTCCCCTTTAAACTTATATGTTTTCGCATCGAACATAAGAATGGTATGTTTGTTTTCAAGCTTGGCAAACAGCACACCCCCAGCCTGATCTAAATCATAAACAGAGGTTGCGTTTTTATATTGCGGAGGCAGGATAGACTTTTTGCATTGGTTGAAAGATTCCAAGCAATCAAATCAGCATTTGCTCCAACTCCAACAAACATCGTGTTTGTTCCTGGATAATAGGCTAAGCTGCGCCCAATTGTTTTTCCGCTTGCCGCTTGTCCAAGATTTTGAAACTTTCCATTGCTATGTTTAAATAAGCCGCCTTCATAAGACGTGCTTCCATACACATTCCCATGATGATCTACTTCGATATCATGGATTGATGTACTTCCACTCGTTGCTTTTCCAAGATCGGTTAGCTTTTTTTGATTTGGATTATACTTATAAAGTTTATTAGAAGGCGTTCCGCCAATCCAGACCTCTCCTTTTCCATCTACTTCAACCGCCCAGCCGCTAGATGAACCAGTTAACGCCTTTTGATCAACTATCTTTTTATTAAAAAGATTAAATACAACGAGCTGTGCAGGTTCACCTTGCAAAAGAATATACATATATGCATTTCCTTTCGCATCATTGCCCGAAGCTGCCGTGATGGCGGTGCTATTTGTAATTGGTTTTCCTACCTTTGAAATTTGGTAGGACGAATCAGCTAAGACAGAGCCAGCTTGCGAAAATACTAGAAATACACAGGCTAAAATAAGAAATAAGACCGACTTTTTCATCATTATTTTTCTCCTATTCTATTGTTGTTAGATCTATTTTACTATAGGCAAATCGTAATTGGGACTGTTAAAGTGAAATGCTATAATGGAAAATGAAGTGAAAAATAGGATGAAACGATCCTCTCGGATGAATAATCCCTGGTCGTTTTACCTTATTCAAACGTTTGATTAATTTTTAGAGCTGTGAATTTTCTAATTACCTAGCCTATTGAAGGAATCCCCTTTCCCCTGCTTAAATTATTTGAAAATTATAATAGTTAGTTGTATAAATATAAATATAAGATTTTAACATAGGGGGAACGAAGTGTTGGCAAATAGACAAGCAGAATTGATAAGGAACGGCGACTTTTTTATAAGTTCGAATAAAAACTATTTAGATATTGACGTTATCCATCATTTCCTTAGTGAGGAGTCCTATTGGCTTAAAGGAATTTCGAAAGAATTGGTCATTGCAGCCATTGAACATTCGATTCTTTGTTATGGCGTTTATGAAGGAGACCCCACCACTGGTTCGCCAA
Organism: Cytobacillus solani; assembly: GCF_006704205.1. Lineage (NCBI taxonomy): Bacteria > Bacillati > Bacillota > Bacilli > Caryophanales > Bacillaceae > Cytobacillus > Cytobacillus solani. Next base: position 2,357,486 of record NZ_CP041305.1, on the reverse strand, counting down.
AACAGATTGGTTTTGCGCGTGTCGTCTCCGATCTTGTTCGATTTTCATGGCTAGGGGATGTATTCATCCTTCCTGAATATAGAGGAAAAGGATTAAGCAAGTGGCTCATGAGTGTCATTACCGAGCATCCTCATTTGAAAGGAACAAACTTCCACCTCGCCACGAGGGATGCGCATTCTCTTTATACCCAATATGGCTTTAAGCCATTAGACAATATCGAAAATCGAATGGCCAGACCTTTTGATTGGGATGCCATCTATGATGGGTATAAAGAAGGATAGAAGTATTCAGCGATTCTTCCATAAAGAGAATCGCTTTTTTCTGAAAAATAAGCCGCATAAAAATAGGTGAATACATTGCCAAATTCGAATGATCAGTCTAGAACAGTAGTTACTGCAATTGAATATATGAAGAAGCATTTAGAGGAAGAAATCACTTCAGAAGAGCTAGCTTCTCTCGTTGGGTATAGCCCCTATCACTTTTCGAGAGTGTTTAAAGGAATCACAGGAATATCGCCACGACATTATTTATCTGCCTTACGTATCGAGGCGGGGAAGAAAATACTGGTAGATGCTTCCTCGTCATCGATATTAAAAACACTGCTTTTAATTGGATTTAGAAGCATAGGAACGTTCAGCACGAAATTCAAACAATTTGTCGGTCTGTCCCCAAAGCAATTCCAGTTGAGGACAGATGACTTGCACCAATTTATTAACCACTTTGAGCGTCAGGACAAGCTTGAAGCCATAAAATTAACTCCTCCTGTTATTTCATGTCACCTAGAATTTCCGAAAGGCTTTAAAGGCCTTATTTTTATCGGCCTCTTCCCGCGCCCGATCCCAGACCAAAGACCTGTAGCTGGAACAGCCATTACCCATAATCAAACAAACTGCGTGTTCTCCGCTGTGCCATTAGGAACCTACTATGTTTTAGCGGCAGCACTTCCTCTGAGTTTTCATCCAAAAGACTACTTTCTTTTAGATAAATCCTTACGGGGAAAGTCGGATCATGTAATTGAAGTAACAGAAAGGACAGAGGCAGAAGTAAAGATAAGGCTTAGAGATCCTTTGCCCTATGATCCACCGATCTTAATAAATCTCCCCCAGCTATTATTTGAAAAAGAAAAAAACAAAGCAAACTTGAAGAAATTTTTCATTATTTTTTTGTTAAATTAAGGATATCAAATGCTAGGAGGGATCATTTTGTTAAATCAAGTGTGTGTGCTAACCGTGAAGGTGGACGACATTAAGAAAGCAGTTGAATTTTATACAAAGGTGTTAACTTTCGAGGTGTCAAAGTATTACGGGGATAAGCTAGTTAGTTTAGTGCATAATGAAATCCCAATCGTATTAGAGGAAACAGAGCCTTTTGATGCAGAGACACGCCAAAGTGTTTTATTAGGAATTGTTTCGGAGAACCTTGATAAAGATATTGATGAACTAAAAGCTAAAGGAGTATCGATTCTCTTTGATGAGCCCCAGCCATGCCCGCCTGGCCGGTATACGATTATCAAGGATCCTGCAGGAAATCAAATTGAAATCGTCGAGTTTTCTAGCTAGTTGTTATGATGCCTGTGATTAAGCATCAAACGTATATTAAGTCGAAGCCAGCGAAAGTGTTCCATACGTTAACAACCGCTGATGGTTGGAATGCTTGGTTTACAGATCGGACAACCATTGCGTGGAACAAGGATGAAACGGGTGAAATCCGGCTAAGATGGACGGTTAATGGGGATAAAGTGATTGAAGATGCCGGAAAAATAGTCGAAGCCATCTCTTATGAGTCTTTTATTTTTCAATGGTGCCCCGGAGAAAGCCAAACAACCGTGAAATTCAATTTGCATCCATTTAAGGAAGGAACTATAGTAATCCTTGAAGAGAATGGGTATTTAAATTCAATTAAAGAATCGATGCATGTATTGGCTGTGCTTCTGGCTGGGGAGAAGCTCTGACTTTATTAAAAATATATATAGAACATGGGATCGTTCTTAAAGGAGATGTATTTATAGGGGATGATACAGCTGATATATGAAGTGACTTTTCAGGTGCGTGTAACCGAAATGGTTAAAGGAGAATGGTGGTATCAAACATTATTAGGACGAGAGCCTGATTTTGTTCCACATGAGGGTTTTGCAGAGTGGGAGCTTATTTCAAGATGCTGGCTTCAAGTGGCTGTAGGAATTCCAGCCAAAAGCAGCGGTCCTCTTAGACTGGGTGTTGTGAATATAGAAGCTGAGCGAGAGCGATTAGTGAAAGAATTAAATATCGCTCACTTTAAAATATATGAAAGACCAGAAGTTCCTGTAAAATGGGCAACATTTTCAGACCCCTGGGGAAATCCTATTGGGCTGTTTGAGTATTTGAATGAAGCAGAGAAGGATAGAAAGATGAATGAGTATTAGGAGTCATGACTAATTAGTGTTTATTTTACTATCATTGTGAGCTTCCTCTTTTAGGTTACCGCGTTTCTACTTTTCTTCCTATTGAGGACACATGTCTCCCCCTTCTCCTGATTCTTTCTGCACATAAGCTTACTTCTGACTTGATCTAGCTTTTTCTCCTGATCTTGTCTGAACTTGTGCTAACTTCGGACTTGATCGAGCTTTTTCTCCAGATCTTGTCTGAACTTAAGCTAACTTCGGACTTCTTCCGGATTTTCCTCCTGATCTTGTCTGAACTTGAGCTAGCTTCGGACTCCATCCGGCTTTTCCTCCTGATCTTGTCTGAACTTAAGCTAACTTCGGACTTCTTCCGGATTTTTCTCCTGATCTTGTCTGAACTTGAGCTAACTTCGGACTTCTTCCGGATTTTTCTCCTGATCTTGTCTGAACTTGAGCTTACTTCGGACTTCTTCCGGATTTTTCCCCTGATCTTGTCTGAACTTAAGCTAACTTCGGACTTCTTCCGGATTTTTCTCCTGATCTTGTCTGAACTTGAGCTAACTTCGGACTTCTTCCGGATTTTTCTCCTGATCTTGTCTGAACTTGAGCTTACTTCGGACTTCTTCCGGATTTTTCCCCTGATCTTGTCTGAACTTAAGCTAACTTCGGACTTCTTCCGGATTTTTCTCCTGATCTTGTCTGAACTTGAGCTAACTTCGGACTTCTTCCGGATTTTTCTCCTGATCTTGTCTGAACTTGAGCTTACTTCGGACTTCTTCCGGATTTTTCTCCTGATCTTGTCTGAACTTAAGGTAACTTCGGACTTCTTCCAGTCTTCTCCTCCTAAAAGTGTCTGAACTTAAACCAGCATCAGACTCTCGTTACGGCTTTCTACTTCTAATTCAGTCAAAACTATACAAAAAAAATTGCAGGGAAGATGATCTTCTCTACAATTTATGCATTTCTAAACATTCTCGTTGGACGAGGCATGATTTTATCTGATTCTTTTAATACTTTATTTAATGTATCAATGTTGTTGGCTACGGAATCACTGAAGCTGCGTGGGCCTAAGATTTTCCCTTTATTTTTCTGGATGACTTTTCCTGCCGGGGAACGTCTAGAAACAATGGTGCCAGAGCTATGATAACTTACTCGTTCTTTGCTCATTTTGTCCCTCCTATCAGCATAATCAAAAATTGAAAGAAATAGCCACTTTCGTTTATTATAGCATATTCAATCTCATCTGAATATGCGCGAACTTGTTCTTTAGACCACCAATCGATGAACGTAAAATGAAGGCAGAGCACATATTCACCTATTGGTTCGGTGATATAGAGTGTCTGTTTTTCTTCTAAAAAGGCAATTAGTCGTTCTTGATTATTATATGCTTCAACAACAAATACATCCTCCGATTCGGTCAAATCGAAAAAGTCAGGTGCTGTTATGTCACCACATTCAGCCATTCGCTTTAAGTAAGTTCCATCATATTTATAAAGGGAAGCTGCTAAGCATTCAGAAACCGTGTTCACGTGGATCGGGTTTGTATCCGGCGTTTGCACAATCGCCCTCGGTTCATCAAGAAACAGCAAACCGCTTTTTAAAAAATTAGACCATTCTCTTTTCGTATTTTGCACGATTGAATTTCTTTTATCCAGCATAATTAGTGTATAATCTGCATAATTTAACAAGAAAGATGCTTGTCCTTTAAGCTCCTCCAATTGATCCCTTTCTTCTATGAGACCAACAACGGACCTTAGTGACGTGCTGAGCATCGCTGAAATTGTGCTTGCCTCTTTTTCAGAACGGGAGATATTAAAATCATAAAGCCATTTTCCATTTGAATAAATATCATAGAGGAACGCCCATACAAATAGATCAGCAATTTCCAGCAGGCTTTTCGCGATTCCATCCTGCTTTAATTGTTCTTGCATCCAGTCTTTTAGCGGGTCAAACGGAGACCCAGGCAGCCGGTGATGGTCCCTTAAATAAATATCATATAAATTCTTAAATTCCTTTTGCAGCAGCTTAAAATTATTTTTGATCTCAGGCGATACAAAAACAAGGATATGCTTTTTCTCTAACAGCGCAGCTTTATATTCAAGATAGGTTGGCGTTACATTACCACGCAACAGCCTTCGACTGGCACCTGATTTCTTATTAATCAGCAAAACAAACACATCACTGGATTTGACAACGTCCTGACACTGTTTAAGTGTATCCTTCTCCCAAGTGCCAAAGTCCCCGTCTTCAAAAATCGGTACTTCATGTCCACTTTCTTCGAGATGCTTTTTGATCAACTTCCTTGGCCCTTTAAGATCCTCTTCATAAGCGGAGCTAATAAAAATTCTTGTTTTATTGATCAGCGGAAACTCCCCCTTCCCCCTTAGGTTAGTTACCCATATTATACCATTATACTAACAAGCAAATACCTAATAGACTGAAAATTTAATTATATTTTACAGCCTCTCCTTTAAAAATCTAAGGACTTCCTCAAACGCTTCAGCAACAACGGGATCTCCCATATCCTCATCAAATGAATGCTTGCCGTTTTTAATTGTAATGAACTTATTTGTAATACCTGCCTTGTTAAGTGCCTCGCTCATGGATACGGACTGTTCGTAAGGAACATCCTCATCGGCATCTCCGTGCAAAAGGAGCGTTGGCGGATAGTTTTCATCTATTTTTTTTAATGGACAAAAAGGATCGAGTGTCTCTTCGTTCTTATTGGTTAAATAGTCGACCCATTGTCCTTGCTGACGACAGTATAAGTAAATAGCGAAGCGGCGTTCGATTGGTCCTTCAGATATGGGCTGCTTTTGAATGAGCTGTTGTACAAGAACTTCTGGAACAGTTGTCATTTTTGAAAAATAAGGACTAGGCTTTCGATACCAATCCCCAGCAATATCCCCGTAGCCATAAAAAGAAACAATCGCTTTCGGGCGAACTTGAAAAGTACCAGATAATAATGCGAGATAACCCCCCGCTGAACTGCCGATTACGGCTATTCGTTCAGGATCAAAATTGAACTGATTTACTCCTCGATCTTTTAACCAAATTAGAACATCCTCAATATCTTCTTTAATGGCTGGCAGCTTGGATTCAGGTGCTAAACGGTAATCAATTGTGCATACGTGATAGCCTGCCTGTAAATAAAGATTTATTTGTTCCTCTTTCATATCCGTTCTTGTTCCAAAGATTAAGCCTCCCCCATGAATATAAACAACGAGTGGCGCATGCTTCTCTTCAATGGAATAAAAATCCCCTTTGATTTTACAGCCATCTACTTCCTTATATATAAATGTTGTTTTCATTACATATCCTTCCTTTCATTTACTCGTTAACGTTTTTAATTATAGTACATCGATGGTAGAAACAAATGAATGGAGTAAATCTTTAATGTTTTTGCAATGTAAACCCTTTCAATTTTATTCGATTGTTATGCCTGATTTCCTATAATGCAACTGAGGTTAAGTTATTGTTTATTTATTTACCGAAGGCTCTTTTTAAAAATAGGGTTGGGTAGAGGTTGACTTCTGCTCCAGTCAACTGAACCTTTTTTGCAGCATGGATCTTTCACACGATAGAGGGCCTTTCTAAAGAATCTACTTTGTTCAAATGCAGCAAACCGAAAAATAAAACCGAGGTGATAACAAGTGATTTATACGATTGTAAAAAAGAACTCGTATCAAGACTCTATTAATCTAATGTTATTAACAAATTCAATCTCTACGATTGAAGGTGTCAACAAGGCTCAAATCATGATGGGAACACCAGCGAATAAAGATATCTTTAAAACTGCTGGCTTGTATTCAGAAGAGCTGGAAACAGCAGAATCGAATGATATGGCCATTGTGGTTGATACAGATGATGAGAATAAAATGAGTGAGGTATTGGAAAAGGTTGAGCAATACTTGAAAGACCAATCCATCAGTAACAAAGGAAACGATTTTGAAACGGTCCGCACATGGGATCGAGCAAAAAAAGCATTGCCTGATGCGACATTAGCTTTAATTTCCGTCCCTGGCCAATATGCGGCTGAAGAAGCTGAAAAAGCATTGGACTTAGGTTTGCATACGTTCATTTTCAGTGACAATATGCCAATTGAAGATGAAGTAAGACTAAAGAAAAAGGCACATGAAAAAGGCTTGCTTGTCATGGGGCCAGATTGTGGAACAGGAATATTGGATGGCGTTCCCATTGCATTTGCGAACGTTGTTAAAAAAGGACGCATCGGAATTGTTGGTGCATCAGGAACTGGGATTCAAGAGGTAACAGCGATTATTGACCGTCTTGGCGAAGGGGTTAGCCATGCGATTGGTACGGGCGGCCGCGATTTGAAGGAACCTGTTGGCGCCATCACAATGATGGACGGAATCCGCGCATTAGAAAATCACCAGCAAACAGATATCATTGTTGTTATTTCTAAGCCGCCTGCAAAAGAAGTACGTAATGAAGTTGTTGATTTGCTTCATAGCGTTTCAAAGCCTGTCGTTACGATTTTCCTAGGCGAAAAGCCAACTCAGCATGAAGGAAATGTATACCAAGCATACACGCTAGAAGAAACAGCTCGCATTGCTGTTGACTTAGCAAAAGGAAACGAAATCAAAGCCGATTACAATCAAGGCAATTTTGAAGCAGCTAATACAGACTTAAAACCAAGCCAAAGAACAATTAAAGGACTATTCTCAGGTGGAACATTAGCGTCAGAAGCGGCCGTATTAATTTCTGATGCATTAGGATTAGGATCAGCCATAACAAACGAAGATGGCTATGTCTTAAAGAAAGATGGCCACATCGTTGTGGACCTTGGCGATGACAAATATACACAAGGAAAACCGCATCCAATGATCGACCCTGAGACGAGAGCTAGATTTATTGATGAGGCTGGAGCTGACGAACAAACAGCAGTCATCCTTCTTGATTTCGTACTTGGCTATGGCTCACATGATGATATGGCGAGTGCCCTTTTACCATCGATTCAAAAAGCCGTTTCTCACGCGCATAATGAAGGCCGTACATTGCATGTAGTCGCTTCTGTTTGTGGAACAGAAACGGATCCGCAAGATTACCAAGCTCAAAAGAAAAAGCTTGCTGAAGCAGGCATCATCGTGAAGGACAGCAATAACGAAGCGGTAAGAACAGCTCTAGCAATCGTAGGCTTAAAGGTAAAAGATGTGCAGAAAGCTCATGTGGATGCAAAAGCACCAGCAAAGGCATTCGATTTAACCGTATCTAAAGAAATGGAAGCATTAGTGAACAATAAACCAAGTGTCATCAATGTAGGCTTAAAGAGCTTTACTGATTCCATCACAGCGTATGGTGGCCGTGTCGTTCAGTTTGACTGGAGACCAATTGCTGGCGGAAACGAAAAAATGAGAAAAATCTTGGCTCTTTTAAAATAAGAAAAGCGCAAGCGCCTTGTTCACCGCCGTACAAACTGGAAGGGCCCCGACTGAGATAAAGGAGACACAATGAGTGAAGCGAATTGATGTCGACTTATCGTAGGGAGGGGACCTGAAGTTTGATAGGCGATAGGCGCTGGAGCTAGACAATACCTATTAAATATACGAGGAGGATTTCACATGAAATACAATTCAATGGATGAAGCAAACAGAGCGGTAATTGAAAAGATTTCTGGATCTGCGCCATTCCTTGTGGATGTCGTTCCAGCTAAGGATAAAATCAAAGAATTAACTGAAGGAAAAGTACTTTTGCATGCTGGACCACCTATTAAATGGGAAGATATGACGGGACCCATGCAAGGTTCGTGTATCGGTGCTGCCCTTTTTGAAGGCTGGGCTAACACAGAGGAAGAAGCTAAACAAATGCTTAAAAATGGCGAAGTGACCTTTATTCCTTGCCATCATGTAAATGCAGTTGGTCCAATGGGTGGGATCACCTCTGCGAATATGCCGGTATTTGTCGTAGAAAATCGTTCAGAAGGAAATGAAGCTTACTGCATCATGAACGAAGGAATCGGTAAAGTACTTCGTTTCGGCGCTTACTCTGAAGAAGTAATCAATCGCTTAAAGTGGCAGAAAAATGTATTAGGGCCAACCCTTTCAAAGGCATTAAAGCTAACAGATAACGGACTAAATTTAAATGTAATGATTGCTAAGGCCATCACTATGGGTGACGAGTTCCACCAGCGGAATATCGCAGCATCCCTAATCTTCCTTAAAGAAATCAGTCCATATATTGTGCAAGTAGAAGATATCGATAACAAGGACTTAAAGGATGTTATTAAGTTCTTAGCTGATACGGATCAATTCTTCTTAAATATTGCGATGGCAACTAGTAAAGCTGTCCTTGATGGTGCAAGAAAAATTGAAGAAGGTACAGTTGTTACAGCGATGTGCCGTAACGGGAAGGACTTTGGTATTCGTATTAGCGGAATGGGCGATGAATGGTTTACTGCTCCAGTTAATACACCACAAGGACTGTTTTTCACTGGCTATTCTCAAGATGATGCAAACCCGGATATTGGGGATAGTGCGATTACCGAAACATTTGGTGTCGGCGGGATGGCAATGATTGCGGCTCCTGGTGTAACACGCTTCGTTGGTGCTGGCGGCTTCAGTGATGCACTTACAACAAGCAACGATATGATGGAAATTTGTATCGATCAAAACAGCAACTTTACGATTCCAACATGGGATTTCCAAGGGGCTTGCCTCGGAATAGATGCACGTAAAGTCGTTGAAACAGGAATTGAGCCTGTCATTAATACAGGAATTGCTCATAAACAAGCAGGTGTTGGACAGGTTGGTGCGGGAACAGTTCGTGCTCCGAAGGAATGCTTCGAGAAAGCGCTTGAAGCATATGCGGTTAAATTAGGCCTCATCTAATGAGCCGATGCTAAAATCTCAAACAATGTATGCAGAGGAATATGAACGGACTATTCCTCTCTTCCTTATAGAAAACCCGAGTGGATCTGTTCATAGCCTATTTCAAAATGGGCTGAACATTCGGATGGGCAAGCGTTTGTTTTTTATCGGTACAGATAAAAACGGGAAGCTTCCCTTTGGCATTCATCTTCAAAAGGAAGCCATTCAGAAATTGCTGGCTTCTATTCAAATGCCAGCTGCTGTCCATTGGGATGAAGAAACAAAGCAGATGACGTTCGAAAATATTCATATAGCAATTAGTTTTACAAAAGGAGCACCCTACTCAAACAATATTCATTTTACGGAGAAAGAGATATCCACTCAACACCTAGAAACATTCATAAAAGTCCTAGCTGTTGAAGGAGAAAAAACAGGATTAGATCTTGATATTGAACAATTTCTTCTAGAATACCTTCGTATTCAAAAAGAGAAATGCTCTACTTCTGCAAATGAAGTTTACCGTTTAATGGAGGCGCTCTCTTCCCATGATCCATCTGAAATAGACAGAGTTATACGCTTTTTCTTAGGCAGAGGAAGAGGCCTGACCCCATCAGGAGATGACCATCTTGTTGGTTTACTAGCCATTCATGCAATTACTGGCATATGCAGCCCGCTTTTTCTGCAAACGATTCAAGGCATTCTTCAGCATGAATCCGTTACTACAGATATTGCCAGAGAGTATCTGCTCTATGCATTAAAAGGCGAGTTCAGCTCTACTATTATAAATATCTTAAATAGTTTAGCAGAAAAGGATAAGCAGGCAGATGTAGAATCTCATCTTTCGCAATTACTTACCGTTGGTCATAGCTCTGGAATAGATACAGCATTCGGGCTATTAATCGGATTATTAACAATGAAAAATTGGAGGAAATAATAGATGGCAGAAAAAGTAGTCATTGCACTAGGTGGAAATGCAATCTTACAACCGAAGCAAGAAGCAACCTATGAAAATCAATTAGAAAATGTACGTAAAAGCAGTGAAATCATTGCCCGTATCGTAGAAAATGGCCATAATGTCATTGTTACACACGGGAATGGTCCGCAAGTAGGCAACATTCTGCGCCAAAATGAAGAAGCGAAGGACATCGTTCCTCCTTTCCCATTAGATGTGTGCAGTGCAGAATCACAAGGATTCATCGGCTATATGATGGATCAAACATTGAAAAACGAATTACACAAGCTCGGCTTAAATCATTCTGTTGTCAGCATGCTGACACAAACAGAAGTATCAGCCGATGATCCAGCTTTCCAAGATCCTTCCAAACCAATCGGTGTCTTTTTCACGGAAGAAGAAGCAAAGCAATTAGCTGAGGAAAAGAACTGGATCGTAAAAGAAGATGCTGGACGAGGCTGGAGACGTGTCGTTCCTTCTCCAATGCCGAAGTCTATTCTAGGCTCTGAAACAATTAAACAATTAACGGATGCAAATACGATTGTTATTTCTGCCGGCGGAGGAGGAATCCCGGTCGTAAAGAACGAGGATGGAGCCCTTACTGGAATTGAAGCTGTAATCGATAAGGACCGCAGTGCCTTTAAATTAGCAGAAGAGGTAAAGGCAGATGCTTTCATGATTTTAACTGACGTGCAAAATGTGTATGTAAACTACGGCAAGCCTGATCAAAAGGCATTAACACATATTACCCTTGAAGAAGCAAAGCAATATGTGGAAGAAGGGCAATTCTCAGCTGGAAGCATGGGGCCAAAAATGGAGGCTGCTATTCAATTTGCTGAGCTGGGTGGAAGAGCCATTATTTGTTCACTAGATCAAGCAGACCTTGCCATGGAAGGAAAAGCTGGCACACAAATTACAAAATAATTTAAAATTATTATATAATATGGTATCTGTTCATGCTAAATTTTTATTATAAGCTAGCACAGATACCATTTTTCTCATCCAATCAATAGAGGAGGCCAATCATGAGAAAGGCACGCTCCTTAAAAAAAGAACTTATTTATTCATTTTTAATCATTGCCTTTTTTTCAATCGCCATCCTAGGCGTTTTTCAAATTTATCAATTATCATCTTTAATTAATGAGAATCAGAGATACCAAGCACAGACGGCGAAATATCTCGCAGATTATATTGACAATTATGTATTAGACTATAAAAAAGCCATTCAAACAGAAGCGCTGAATGTGAAAGAGCCCTTTTTAAATAATGATATTCCTGGCATTCAAAAACAATTGAAGGATATAAAAACGAACTATCCCGGTTTTGTCAATATGTACGTTGGGGATAGCAAAGGACAATCGATTGTTTTTTACCCTGAATCCTATACAGACGGGGTTAAAAGGAAAAATCATAATTTCAGTGATCGCTATTATTATAAGGAATTATTGAAAACAAAGGAAACAGTCATTTCCCCAGTTTATCACGGGAGAGGCGGGACAGATATTTTGCTAGTCGCTATCGTTTCCCCGATCCTGGATGATGAAGGCGAACTAGTTGGTTATGTACTTGGAGCTCTAGATTTAAATGCATTAGGTGAGCATATTAAAAATCGCACCTTTGGGGATGGCGGATATGCAGTGGTCATTGACCAAGAGAAAAACGTCGTCGTTCACCCTGAAGTCGATACGAGAAGAGAGTTAGTGAATCTGAGCGAGTCTGCTATTGTTCAATATATTAAAGAACAGCAGAATAAAAGCGGAAGCAGCTATTTTGAACTGGATAATCTGCATGAAGATGTCTACGTTACTTATGAGAAAATAAACCATCTTGATTGGGTTGTATGGGTAAGTAAGCCAACAGATGCCATTACTTCAACCTATAAAAATGCCATTCTCTTAATTATCGTTTTCCTCCTTATTACAGCCCTTATCATGGTGATTGTCAGCCTTTACTTAACGGATCGCTTAGAACGGACGATAAGATATTTATTAAATTATATAAAGGACTATACAAAGGGCATCAAGGAGGAAGCAACGGTAAAGAAGAAAATTCAAGGTCCTCAAGAAATGGAAGAGCTATTCTATTATTTCAATCATATGATTGATGAAGTAGAAAAAAACCGCACGGAATTAATCGAATTAAACAAAGAGCTTGAAGCGAGAGTTGAAGAGCGAACGACTACGTTGAAGAATAAAAACTTAGAGCTGAAGGCAGTAAACAAATTAATTACCTCTGTTTCTTCTAATAAGGATTTAGCTCATTTTATTCAGCATTGTTTAAAAGAAATAGAGCCTTTCATGGATTATTCCATCCATGTGTTTTTCCATGATTTAGCAGTTACAACGAATACGATTCATACGAAGCAAAATTTACTGCAATATCTGAGCAAAAATATTGTAGGCGAACAGCAGTACATCGAACCGATTCAGATTGAAAAAAACAATAAAGGCTTCTTAATTGTTGATCTTATGAACAAGCAATCAATGACAGCGAGCCAGCAGGAATTTCTCCGGACTTTTGCGAGCTCCTTAGCAGTCATGCTGCAAAATAAGTTCCTATTTGAACAAATCCGCAATAAACATGCTGTGTTAGCTGCGGTATTGGAAAGCATGTCGGAAGGATTAATGCTTGTCAATAACCAAAAAGAGGTTGAATATGTGAATGAGTTCTTTCTTTCTACCGTTAAAATGGGTAAAGAGAAGGAATTAGTCAGCTTTAATGATGTTTATCGACAATTTATCAACATATTTGATGTTGACCCTGAAGAGCTGTCCGCCTTCTTTGCTAATAAAAAGAAGGAATTAAAATTAGAGTATAAGGCTCGGCAAAAGAAGCCTAAATATTATATTCTTCATAAATTCTCTGTCATGCTCGATGAGGACGTGATTGGCGAAGGCTTATTATTACGTGATATCACGAAGGAAGAGGAAATTGATACATTAAAAAATAATTTAATCTCCCTTACCTCTCATGAATTTAAAACACCGATTACAAATATTAAGGGCAGTGTGGAAACATTGCTGCGTCCTGAAGTTGAATGGGAACCGGATTTTCAGCAGGAGCTGTTAGAGGGTGTGCATGAAGATATTGAAAGGATTCTTCATTTAGTCAATGACTGGATGGACATCTCAAAGATTGAATCAGGAACGATGTACGTGGAGCGTAATATGGTCCGGGCAAGCTATCTTATTGAAAAATCAATGGAGCAAATTCCTCTTGCCTTACGTGAAGATGCAAGCTTTCATTTCCATAATAAGCTTGGAAAAGATTTTACCTTCTATGCGGATAAGATTCGCGTTCAACAAGTGTTAGTTAATTTAATTACAAATGGTCTGCGCTATAATGATGCGAGCTTAAAGGAAATTGATATTACGTTAGATATAGCAGAGAATGATGTAACTATAGCCGTTTCTGACAATGGAATTGGCATCTCAGAAGATCATATGACGAAAATATTTAATCATTTTTATCAGGTTGATGTAACAGCAACAAGGCGGACAGGCGGGACAGGCCTTGGTCTTGCGATATGTGTTGGAATTATGGAAGCACATGAAGGGAAAATCGAAGCGATTAGTGAGTCTGGAAAAGGAAGTACATTTATCTTATATTTTCCCAATAAAAGAGGGAGGGACATAGATGAAAAATCAAAAGATTTGTATCGTTGATGATGAACCGAAAATTCTGCGATTTATTTCTGCAAACTTAAAATCCATCGGATACGAGGTATCTACTGTTAGCTCAGGAGAAGAATTATTTGAGAAATTCGATCTAATTTCCCCTGATTTAATTTTGCTCGATATCATGATGCCAGGTCAGGACGGCTTTTATGTATTGGAGAAGCTGCGAAAGTTTTCGAATGTACCTGTTATTATGCTTACTGCTAGAAGTAACGCCAAGGATAAAGTACAGGGATTAAATGTTGGAGCAGATGATTATTTAACAAAGCCGTTTTCATTAGATGAACTCTTTGCACGTGTGAATGCCGTGTTAAGAAGGACCCAGGCCAGCTTTGCTGATCCGCAGTCGGTGGCCACACCGATTATTCGCACTGGGGTCTTAGCTATTGATCTTGGAAGTAAGCGATGCTGGATTAAGGATGAGGAGTTTAAGCTCACACAAACCGAATATTCGGTAATGGAAATTTTAGCTCTTAACCTTGATAAAGTTGTCCAGCATGAAATATTGCTTTCAGAAGTTTGGGGACCGCAATATCGAGATGACATCGAATATTTACGTGTGGGCATTGCACGAATCCGTAGAAAAGTAAAAGAGCATCTGCAGAATAAAGAGGAATATATTGTTACCTATCCTGGACTTGGTTATATGCTGAGGAGTGTTCCACAAGAATAGGCTTTAAGACCGTATTGCTAATAAGCAGTACGGTTTTTTTTTACAAGATAAGAATGTATAACTTTGGAGTTAGAGAATTGTCTAGCGCAAGCGTCCTATCGCCTATCAAACTTCAGGTCCCCTCCCTACGATAAGTCGACATCCTTTCGCTCCACTCATTGTGTCTCCTTTATCGAAAGAACCGGTCCTTCCAGTTTGTACGGCGATGACCAAGGCGCTTGCGCTTTTCTAATTGACTTTTCATCACATTTTAATCTTTTTGCAATGTAAACCCTTTCATTTTTATTCGACTGCAATGCTTTTTATCCTATAGTTTGGATGAGGTTGAAATATTATTTTTTTACTTAAGATCCATACAAATAAATCTAAATTGGGAGGAAAAGAAAATGGCTAAAGTTTTGAATCAAGATGAGCCGGTACCTGTATCTAAGGGCGGGATTCCGTATTGGGTTAAAATCACGATTGTATTCTTTCTAGGCTGGGTTGCACTATATGCAACGCGTGCCATTCTTAACCCGGTCATGGACAATATCCAAGCAGAGTTTAGTTTATCTGCTGCACAACTAGGTTTAATCAGCAGTATTTTCTTCATTGGATATGCGGGACTAAATGTACCATCTGGAATACTAGGAGATAAGATTGGAAAGAAAAAAGTCCTTGTTCCTGGTGTGATTCTTTTCGGTATTATGGCAGCAGTAACAGGTATGATGCCTTCGTTTACACTATTCATGATTGCTTGGCTGTTAGTTGGGATCTTCCAAGGCTTCTATTATGGCCCACAGTATGGCTTATCATCTGAAGCGATTCCAAAAAAGCATATTACTTTAGGAAGTGCGATTATTAACAGTGGAATGGCCTTTGGTTTATCAGCTGGATACTTTATTTCTAGTTACACAGTTGGCACACTTGGCATGAGCTGGAGAGCTCCATTCTATGTCATCGCCATCCCAGTAGTCCTTATTGGTCTGGCTATGTGGTGGGTCATTAAAGACAAACCAAAAACCACTGCAGGCGTTACAGCTGGAGAAGCGAAACCAAAGCTTAAAATGAAAGAGCTTTTTAGCAGAAACTTAGTTTTTGCATACATTACTATCTTCTGTGCGATTTATGCATTCTTCGTAGTTGTTACTTGGATTCCATATTACTTGCAGCATGCAAGAGGAATTGATGGAACAGAGGTTGCCGTTGTTTCTTCACTCGTTCCATGGGCAGCCATTCCAGGATCCATTCTTTTTAGCTGGATTGCTGATAGAATGGGAAAACGCCGTCCAGTCTTGCTAGTGATGCTTCCACTTTCTATTATTGCTATTGTTTCAATCGTTGCATTTGATAGTATGTGGGTATTATACGCAGCTTTAATCGGTTACGGTATTTTCGGTAAAATTAGTACGAACCCAGTGCTTGTTGCGGTCGTAGCTGATAACGCTCCAAAACATGCATTAAGTACTGCATTTGGTTTCTATAACTTTATCGGCATGTGCGGATCCATATTGGCTCCATATATTACTGGATTCCTTACAGATGTCACAGGTACATTGAATGCTGGATTCTATTTCGCAGGAGTTCTTTTAGTCATCGGTACGATTTCTGTATTATTCATTAAAGAGAATAACCGTCCGAATGTGGAAGGTGCGGCAAGTTAAATAAACAAATAGAAAAGATCCCGAATCTCATATGATCGATTCGGGATCTTTTCTATTATTTATTGAAGTTCCTTTAATTTCGCTTTTGATGGGGTTTTATAGTTCACATAGCCCTTCATGTTAGTAATATAGTGATTATCCCCAAGCCCATATTGCCCACCGAACTTGTCATCGTATTTATATACTCGATATTGTTCCCCAGGCTTTAGCACTTTTACAAATGTAAGCTTATCCCCTTCACGTTTCCAAAGATTAATAGGCTTCACCACTTCAATCTTGCCAATTTGTCCTTTTTTCATTAACAAGCCATCCCAATAAACCTTTGGTGCCGGCTTCTGCTCCTCAGGCTTTGGTTCCGGTTTATCTTCATCAGATTTAATGCTGCCTGTTGTCACCCACCCAGCAATATCGGATAGGAATGACTGCGGGACATTTCCTGGTGTCATATATTCCGTCATCCAGTTCGGCTCACCAGGATAATCAACTAGTGTGTGGAACATATTTGGGTATAATTTATAATCCACATTATCGCGGTTTTTTAAGGCAGATTTCCATGCTTCAAATTCTGAGGCAGGAACTTGAAGATCCTTTCCTCCCTGTAATAGCAAGGTTGGAATATCCTGCTTCTTTGCTAACTCTGTTGGGACATAGTCACGCAGATCAAACCACCAATAACCAGGCTGTAATAGAAAATCAGCTGGGATATTTTCCTTCGTATGCTTCGGATCCTTTAAAATTCCAAATTGCTTTTGATAGGTTGATAGCGTCTCTTTTAAAGCATTGATTTGCTCCTTTGGTGCCTGCATTTTTTCAGCGAGCTTCAATTGCTCCTCCATTTGCCACAGCATCAGATCATGAAATTTCCCTGCAGGTCCAGCAACACCAATAACCCCTTTAATATCTTTTTTCTTATCATTTTCCACTATTAATGGCAGGGCGAACGCACCTTGGCTATGCCCCAAAACGAAGATATTCTTCGAGTCAATCTCAGGGAGTGACTTCAGTTTATCAACTGCAAGGTTTGCATCAATGACGGTTTCCTCTTGAATGGAGAATTTCGGTTCCATTCCCGCCTTAACCGTATGAGCTCTTGTTCGTTTGTCATAGCGCAATACAGCAATTCCGTCATTGGCAAGACCGGCAGCGATATCACGGAAAGGCTTGAAGACCGTCATCGTCTCATCCATATCATTCGGACCGGATCCGTGAACGAGAACAACAACCGGGAATGGCCCTTTTCCTTTAGGGACCGTCAGTACCCCAGGTAAGGCATACTTTCCCTCACCGATAACTACTTGTTTTTCTGTATAGTTTTCAGGGTGATTATACGCTGGATTTAGGAAGCTTCCAGGCGATGAGATGACATCAAACAAGAAATCATCTATCTTCCCTTCCCTATTAAACTTTATCACTTGTTTATAAGAACCTTGTTCCGCTTTAACAATAAACGTAACTTTCTTATGTACCCCATCATCTTTTACATCTTCAAATGAAGTTTCTTTCACTTCACCGTATGGAGTCGAGAGCTGTGTCCATAATGAGGAAAGAGTCTCTTTCGATACAGCAGATTGAAGATTATGACTTAATTGGGTATAAGCAGCATCCCATTTTTTTGCTTTTACAGACATTAGAAATTCCTTTGCCTGATTTTCATAGTTCATTTCATTTTTCACTTCTTGTGCCGATACATGATGTTCAGAGATGGTTAAACTGCCTGCAGCTCCCGTGAGTCCGAGTGATCCTGCTAGCATAAGCATGCTAATCGATTTCATTGCCTTTTTCGCCATTTCCATTCCTCCCATTTAACTTAGTCTACTTATTTAATACGATTGAGAATGGGAAATGGTTCATTTAAAGATAAAAAAAAAGGGGATTCCCCCCTAAAGATTTAAGCCCCGTTTAATGATAAAGGTAATCGGCTTTTGATCGGTATCAATAACTTTTACTCTCTCAGCTTTTCTTTTCAGGCAGTCTAGTACACGATTCCTAATATAGAGATTGTTTTGAATCACACCACCTTGTAGAATTAGCTGGAATTCTTCCCTTGCAATTCCCGCTTTATCAATTGTGGTTTCTAATAGAAGGGTTAGTTCGGATGCAGCATCGTCTAATATGCCTTTACTCACTTCATCACCCATTTTATACGCCTCTTCCACTAAAGTAGTAAGCGCACCTACATCGTCAACACAATAAGATGGACTATAAACCCAATTATAAAGGTCCTCTACTTTATTAAAGCCAAACTTCTGTAATATTAGCTTTGATAGGATCGTCTCTTTTTCTCTTCCATCATTCATCTTCAAAACGGATCGAATCGCTTCCTTCCCAATCCAATAGCCACTGCCCTCATCTCCAACTCTATATCCCCAGCCCCCCGTTCGAAAAAAGCTCCCGCGGCCGTCATGAGCAAATACGATCGATCCTGTTCCAGAGATTAAAAGAGCACCAGCCTTATTCTGTGTAGCACCTAATAAAGCAGATAAGCAATCATTCTCAACTAACAGCATATGAGTAGCTAACCCCAGCTGCTTAATGGTTTCTTCTACAATCTCTCTTACCTCTACCTCATCATTTGTCGTATCAATTCCTGCGAGTGCAAACACCGTTTTCTCAAACTGAACTGGACCGCTATTCCGTGCGGCAACTTCAACTAACGCTTCCTGGATAGATGTAACAAGCGCCTTTATAGCCAGTTCCTTCCCAATCACCTGATAATTAGAAGCACCTGCCTTGCCCTCTCCGAGAATCGAACCTGTACTATCCGTTATCACAGCTAGTGTCTTCGTTCCCCCTCCATCAACAGCAAGAAGATGAAAAGACTGATCATTCATTGACAATATTCCATTCTTTAATAATGGCTGTTACGTTTTCTTTTGATACTCGTAATTGCTCGTTCCTATCAATAAGCCAGTTTGACAAATCCGTCTGTTCAGCCAATCGGACTTTAATCGTTTTCTCTAATCTGCTTGGGCTTGGACCTCCTTGCAATGTACGAATTTGAACAAAATATTCTGGGCTTAGGCATTCTGATAATTCCTCTTTTGTCAAAGTAGAAGGTTTCCCAACAATTAATTTTGATTGGGCATTTAATAGATCAAGAGTAAGAGCTTCAAGAGACTTATTTCCGTTTTTCATTAATTCCTTTACTGTAGAGCTTACTACGTGGTGCGCTTGGCGAAATGAAAGCCCATCCGCTCTCACCATCGTATCAGCCAGTTCTGTTACATTCGCAAAGCTCTCTTTTGCACGTTTTAAAAGGTTTTCCTTATCTACTTCCATTGTTAATAAAACAGAAGATAATAGTTCATAGACGCCGCCTAACGTCTCCATGGACTTCCAAATATATGGCTGCATATCGTCTTCCGTATCGACAATATCCCCAAATGGCGTATTATGCAGCATAAGAAGGACGGTTTGACAATCGCCGGCAACACTGGATAAAAGTGCCCGCATATGCTCGATAGACACAGGGTTTCTTTTTTGAGGCATAATGGAACTAATTTGTACGTAAGGTGCTGAAAGGATAAAGGCTCCGAATTCTTGTGTTCCCCATAACAGGAAGTCCTGAATAGACCGTCCCAAATTCAAGGCTGAAAGCTGAACAGACGTAGCTACTTCCGCAATATAATCTGCTCCGGCAACGGCATCCCATGCATTATCAATCATGCCTTCAAACCCTAGCAGCTCTTTCACACGCTCCCGGTTAATAGCAAATCCCGAAGTAGTTAACGCTGCCGCTCCCATACTGCTTCGGTTCACGGTCTCATAAGCAGCCCGCAGCCGCTTAATATCACGAGTCAGCATATCCGTCATCGCATTAAAATAATGAGCGAGTGTAGTAGGCTGTGCTTGCTGCGTATGAGTGTATCCAATCATAATCGTATGTTTATGCTCATCAGAAAGTTCAATTAGAGCTTCTCGCAGTGTGAGGGCTTTCTCCAATAAGGTCAAAATCTTTTTCCTTAGCGTCATTCGGTAAATCGCAATGCCCATGTCATTTCGGCTCCTGGCAATATGCAAATTACCCGCAATATCACCGGCATCTTCAATTAAGTCATGTTCTACCTGAAAAAACAAATCTTCAAATTGCGGATTGTAGTTCCCGGTCTTTATCTCTTCTGTATTTAAGCTGGAAACAGCTTTAGCAATCTTTTTTGCTTCTTCTTTCTCGACTAATCCCTCTTCAACAAGCATAATTAAATGGGCAAAATGAATATCAACCATTGAATCGATAAAGTGTTTCTTTGCCTCATTATAAGCTGGCTCTAACACCATAGAAGTATAGGTCTTAGATGGAAAGTGAGTGCCTTCTTTATCAATCATTCGTTCTCTAAGCGATGCTTTCACAGCAAACAGCCCTTTCCTGCAAATTTATTGATCTAACCAGTTTCTTATCAGCTCATTCATATGAATTGTTGCTTTATCTACAATTTTCTTTCCAGCTTCCTCTGATGTTTGTTGAATGAGACCTGTATAGCCATCCCATGATTTTGGTGTTCCTTCCACAAGAATATAAGGAAAGCTGGAGAGTGGGGCAGCACCAATAAATTCTTCATCTTCTTTCCTTACCGTTACTAGGTCTGGACGGAAAGCTTTTACAGCAGACATTTCATATGGGCCCCCATGCCCCCTCCCGCTTGTACCTTTAAAACCAATTTCCTCAGCAGCATCGATCTCAACCATTTGCCACCAATTAATCAGCAGAAAGCTTACATCCTTATGCAGGCCAGTTACATATTCCGCAACGGTTCTCGAAATCCCCATATTCCCATCATGTGCATTTAGAAGCAGAATTTTTTTAATTCCCTGACTGATAGCTCCTAATGTAAGATCAATTAAATACTCTTGAAAAATGCCTGGTCTAATCGAGATCGTGCCTGCATATTTAGATGTTTTTCCCGGACATGCTGTAAAAGGAATCGTTGGAAGAGTGACCCCTCCTAAGTTCGGGTCAATTTTTTCCGCGAATCCATCTGCCAAAAAAATATCCGTTCCTAAAGGAGAATGGGGACCATGATATTCGAAACTTCCAAGAGGTACAACAGCAAATGCGGCATTTTCTAATAATTCGAGATCTCTTCCATGAATTTCACTAGCCTTCAATGATAAAACCTCCTCCTAAATAACAGCTCCTGCCTTCCCATTTGTTAATTTCTGAGAAATAAACAAGACAAAAATGATTAACAAAATTTGCAGCACGCCGTATGCACAGGCAGTTCCAAATTGGAATGCATACATCTTTTGAAAAATAGCAACAGAAAGCGGCATGGTCGAGGTGCTATATATAAGAATAGAAGCAACAAATTCACCCAGTCCTTGAACCATTGCCAACAAGGTTCCTGCTAATATCCCAGAAAAAGCCATTGGCACAACCACTCTTCTAAACGTATACCACCAGTTGGCACCTAAGCTTCGAGCAGCTTCCTCCACCGACTGATCCATCTGCATAAGCGCTGCCGAGGTCGACCGGAAAATAAGCGGCAAATGCCGAACAAAATAAGCGAGCGGCAAAATCCAGAATGTACCGATTAATACTTGATTAAAGCTAAATACAGATGGCTCACTGAAAGCAGCAATTAAATTAACTGCGACAACTGTTCCAGGAAGAGCCCATGGAATCATAATTAAAATATCGAGGAGAGCCTTTCCTTTAAACCTTGTTCGGATCATGGCATAGGCTGCAGCAACCCCGAAAAGAATATTTCCAATGGTTGCAACAAAACTCATTTGTAAGCTGTTCCAGATTGGGCGCCACGTTCGTTCATCGGTAAACAACGCAATGTAATGATCGAGTGTGTAGGCTGGCGGAATAATTTGAATCGTCCATTCTCCATCCACCGAGAAAGAGATAAGTACGAGTACAAGAATCGGCAGCATGAGAATAATGACCCCGATAAAGGATAGAAACATAGAAAGGTATTTCATAAAAGGTGTACGCAGCTCTGTCCGATGGACACTAATCCCTTTACTTTGATTCTGAAAGTTACGTCTTCCTTGGTACCATCTCATCATAATTAAGAAGGAGATGGAAACAATCGAGAGAATAGTCGATTGAGTAGCAGCCATATCTAAATTTCCATTCGTTCGAGATAAATAGATTTGCATCGTCATCGTTCTCTCTACCCCAAACATTAATGGAGCTGTATAAGAAGCCATCGCAATCATAAACACGAGTAATGAGGAAGCAACCATCGCTGGTGTTAACATCGGAAGAATGACTTTTACCCAAATACGTATTCTTCCAGACCCTAAGCTTGTAGCTGCTTCTTCTAAAGAAGGATCAAGCCCTTTAATGGCTGCCGACGCAGTCAGGTAAAAATATGTATACATTGTAAAGGTATGAACAACAATGACCCCTGTAATGCCTTTTAATGAGAAGGGAACGGACTCAAGATTAAATAATGCTTGAAGAGATCTTGGAATGATCCCGCTTTCTCCATATAAGAAAGTAAATGATAATACTCCCACCAAAGGCGGCAAGGCCATAGGAACAAGCACGAGAATGGACAGAATTTTCCTCCCCGGAAACTCATACCTTTCTATTAGGAAGGCCATTGTCACACCGACAATCGCACAAGTAATCACACTAATGACTGAAATATAGATACTAGTCCAAAGCGCCTCAAGGTTGGCTGTACTTTCCAGACTAAAGAAACGTTTATAGTTTCCGATTCCAGCTCCTTCGGTACCTACCACACTTTGAATAAACGTTTGATAAAAAGGATAGATTACGTAGGCTAAGAGCACTAAGAAAAGAGGGGAGATTAAGATATAGATGAAATATTTAGATTGTGTAAGTCTTGACCACCGGCTCTCCTGCTGTGAAGCTGTTTGATTCGTATTCATGTTTTCACCTTCTATTCGCTTGAATAAGTTCCATAAAGAAAACTACTCATTTATAAAGTAAACACCCTTTTCTGGTACATAAAGAGAAATGGAATCTCCTCGTTTAAGAATTTGATTTCCTTTATTAATAATCATGACCTTTAAAATGGATGAACCCACCTTAACAAGATAATTAATACTAACCCCAGTAAATTCAACTAATTGAATCGTTCCGTGTAATTGATTTGGGCCTTGACCTTCAAATATGGCCTCTGGACGAATGGAAAGTTTCACTTTCTTTCCTACTTCTAGTTTTGGCTGATCAGCCTCTGTGTCTAAGACTCCTTCTACGTGCAGATCACTATCTACTTTCACCTTCACCGCTGTTCCGCGTATCTCTGTCACTTCACCTTCGAGCATGTTCGATTCTCCAATAAACGATGCAACAAAATGATTCGCAGGCTTATTATAAATTTCTTGCGGACTGCCGATCTGTTGAACGACGCCTTCTTTCATGACCATTATCCGATCAGACATTGTCATCGCTTCCGTTTGATCATGAGTAACATAAATCGTAGTTACGCCCAATTCCACTTGAAGCCGTTTAATTTCCAATCTTGTTTCTTCACGTAATTTTGCATCCAAATTTGATAAAGGTTCATCCAATAATAAAATATCCGGTTCGATCACTAGAGCACGTGCTAAAGCCACACGCTGCTGCTGGCCGCCTGAGAGTTCATTAATCTTTCTATTTCCATATTTATCTAGATGGACGAGTTTTTGTGCTCTTTCCACTTTTTCTTTGATGACTGATTTCGATAATTTACGAACCTCAAGTCCAAAAGCAATATTTTCAAAAACCGTCATATGCGGGAACAGGGCATAGTTTTGAAATACCATCCCAATATTTCTTTTATTCGGCTGAAGGGTCGTTACATCCCGGTTATCAAAAAAGATCTTTCCCTTCGTTGGGTAGTAAAAGCCTGCGATCATTCGGAGTGTCGTTGTTTTCCCACATCCTGAAGGCCCTAAAAAGGTGAAAAACTCACCCGGCTTTACATCAATTGCCACATGTTCTACCCCTTTAGCTGTTCCAAACATTTTGCTCACATTATCAAGTCGTACACTTTTCACCAAAACCACCTCGCTATGTAGATAAAAGGGGGTGAAAAGATTCTTCACCCCTTTTAAAATAGACTATTAATTTTTGCCTTTAATATTTTCATCCCAATGCTGCATCCACTCAGCTTCTTTTTCTGCCATGACTCCCCAGTCTAGATCTAATGATTTCAGCTCAATATCCTTAAACCAATCAGGCATTTGATCCTTATCAATGTCCGTACGGGTAGGAATTTGATACAAGTCCTCCGCTAACGTTGCACGGGTTTCAGGGTCAAAAAGGAACTCGTAGAATACTTTTGCATTTTCAAGATTCTTTGCACCTTTAACAAGACCAACTGCATCTACAAGAATAGGTGCTCCACTCTCTGGGTAAACAAAATCAAATGGCTGGTTATGCTCGTTTTTTTGTAAAAGAATATCCTGTAAATTCCATAAGGAGATGGAACCTTCCTGACGAGCTAGCTTTAAGTACAGATTAGTAGGATCTTGGGCATATTCTTTTGTATTCGCATCAAGCTTGCTTAGCCACTCGTAGCCTGCCTCTGGATTATCCGCTCCTTGCTCGTGAATCATTGCTGAATATATCGTTCTCATCGTTCCCGAAGCAAGTACGCCACGGATGATAATCTGATCCTTCCACTTTGGATCAAGCAGGTCATCCCAATCTTGGGGAGCTTCTTCTTTTGAAAGCATATCTGAGTTGATCATAATCACTTCCGGTAAAAGCATCTCACCATACCAGCGTCCGTCTTTGTCTTTATGCTCTGGCAGAATGCTCGCATCAAAGCTCGGCTTAAATGGTTCTAATAAATCTTCAGCAGCACCTGTCATAAAGGCAGATTGTGTACCGCCCCACCAAAAATCGGCTTGAGGGTTCGACTTTTCTCCACGAATACGTTCAAGAACTTGCTGCGCACCCATTGTAAGGACATCTACTTGAATATCAGGGTACTTTTCATTAAACATCCCTACAACTTGGTCGACGATCGTTTGATCACGAGCCGTGTAGATGACTAACTTTCCGCTGTTTTCTGCCGCCTTTTCCCCGCCTGAATTGTTTTCTTTTTCTCCACTGCTTTCATTGCCCCCACCTGTAGAATTACTGCATGCGGACATTATTAGCATGAGTGCGACAATTAAAAAAACAAATAAACGATTCTTCCTAAACATGATGAACCCCCTTAAAATAGATTAATTTATCCTTAAAGCAGGCTTAGAAATTATTCTCTGTTCTAGATGTTGAAGCCATATAAACCCGCTTTAGAACCAAGTAATTAAATGCCTATTTGCGTTTCCCCTAGTTTAAAACGCTTTCAAATTCTCGCAAGAATAATGAAACCGCTCCTAGCACTTCAGCATTCTCCCCTAACTGTGAGGTGTTTAATTCTACTGAACTAGGAAGATATTGATACACAATTTCTCGCAATCTAGGTAAAATATAATCCGATGATTTAAAGACACCGCCACCCAATATAATGACCTCTGGATTTAGCAAGCTGGCAGCATTGATGATTCCATAGGCTAAATGTTCAATCGCGTCATCCACAACCAGCCGTGCCGCTTCATCGCCTTCTTTTGCTAATGTAAAGGCTATTTCACCTGTCAATTCTGATTTACTAGCTTCCTCAAACATTGGATGGTCTTGCTTTTGCCGGATAAGCTTAGTCAATCTTTCACCGATCGCTTTCCCCCCAGCAACGCTTTCCAAGTATCCATATCGATGGAATATAGGTTTAAATTCATTTCTCATATCATTTTTATCAGTAACCATATACCCCATTTCCCCTGCTGCACATGAAGAGCCGCGGTATAGCTGATTGTGAATAATTATTCCGCTGCCGATACCTGTTCCAACAGCGATAAAAAGAATATTATCTTTTGATCTCCCATTCCCTAGCCATTGCTCTCCTAGAGCTGCTACATTCACATCGTTATCGACAAATATCGGGAACGAGAAATAACGCTTAGCTTCGGTAATAAATGGATAACGGACCCAGTTAATACTCGGTGCTTCAACTACGACACCATTGGTTGGTTCAGTGATGCCAGGGATTCCTACCCCCATCCCGAGCATTTTACTTGAATCAAGCTGATACGTCTGAATCATACCGTTTATTTCTTTATGAATTTGTTTCAGCAAACCCGTTTGTAAATAGTGATTTGTTTTGAAGCTGCTTGAACATATAATATTACCGATCAGATCACATATGACAGTTTTGACTTTCGTCCCGCCAATATCCGTCCCAATCACATATCCAGCCTTTTCATTAAAACAAAGCTGAATCGGTCTTCTCCCACCTTGCGAAGAAGCCATCCCTATTCCCTTTTCCAATACCCAGTTTTCCTGAACCAGTTCATCTACTAGCAGAGAAACGGTCGGTTTGCTTATTTGAAGCTTGGATGCAATCTCCGCACGAGAAATAGGCTGATTTTCTTTAATACATTGAAGCACTACTTTTTTGTTCGTTGTTTTCAACGGAGTGGAATTTCTTTTACTACTCATGACATCACGGCCTTAATCGTTATGGTTAGTAAGTTTTATTAATTAACTAAAATATACAATAGTGGATAATCATTTACAACAAATTTTTGTAATTTTTTTAATAAATATATTTTAAAATAGTTGTTCTACACCAAATATATAGGTAGATGTTACTAATTTAATTTTCTGAATATATAGATATTTACAAACGCACTTAGATACAGGTACTATTAATGGAGATTATCCGTGCAGTTAGTTAATTGAATTAACTAACCTACGAGATAATATAGAGAAAGGAGGATATTTTCCCGCTTTGTTTTTTATCTAAATATGAAAGGGGTTTCAAAATTGAAAAAGTATTTTAGCTGGTTACTTTCTTTTCTGTTAATTGTTTCTTTATGGCCCATTGCGAGTCACGCAACTGAAACACAGGAACCTGATGTAGAACTTTGGAATGCTGTTAAGCCTCTTGGAACTACTGTCACTTTTGTCAACACTGGGGCACATCCGGATGACGAGAGAAGCGACTTTCTCGCTTATTTATCAAGAGGACTTGGCATCAAAACCTCAAGTCTAATTGCTAACCGCGGGGAGGGCGGGCAAAACGAAATCGGAAGTGAACTAGACAATGGACTCGGGATTATTCGATCCAGAGAAATGATTGAGGCAGCAAAGATCACTGGTGTAAAGGCCTACCATCTTAGCGAGACAACTTCTGACCCTATTTATGATTTTGGATTTTCGAAAACCCCTGATGAAACATTAGAAAACTGGGGACAGAATCTCACCTATGAACGATTGATTCGCTTCATTCGAACGTATCAGCCTGATATCGTCATGCCATCTTTCAGAAATGTTGATACACAGCACGGGCACCATCGCGCAATGGAAATATTAAGCGAAAAGGCATTTAAAGATGCGGCAAATCCAGCTATTTTTCCAGAACAGCTTAAAGAGGGATTATCCGTCTGGCAGGTTAAAAAGTTATACTTGCCTGCTGAATCAAAGGATACTGCGACAACCTCTATTGAAATTGGAAAGTATGATCCAATTTATAAAATGACTTATCCTCAATTGGGAGAGGAATCCCGCTATATGCATAAAAGCCAGGGCATGGGCAGTGACATCCCTGCTGAGCCAAGACAAGTTCATCTGGAATTATTAAAGAGTGCTGTTGATACAAATGGCAGCAGCAATCTGTTTGCAGGGATCCCTTACAACTTTAAAGAGTGGGCTCAAAAACTCCCAAAACAAGAAAAAGACCTGCAAGTACATTTCACAAAACTTCAAGAATCACTAGACTCCATCATCTCTGCGTATCCTAGCAATGATCAAGTATTTGAAAAAACCCAAAAAGCACTTAAGGACGTTCGACAAATCCAAAAGAAAACAGAAAAAGCAAAGCTTGACCCACAAGTAAAGTCTGACTTGCTTCATAAGCTTTCGTTAAAAGAAGAGCAATTACAAACGGCAAGCGTGAAAGCCTCAGAATTATCTGTTGAAACCAGCCCAGAAACAAACATTCTTACAAAAGGGCAAAAAACAACTGTCAAGGTGAGCATTCAAAATAACGGGAATAAGAAAGTAAAAAAGGTAGCAGCTGAATTAGTTGTACCGAAAAATTGGAAGGTTTCCAAATCCAATTCCCCTAAAGACTTAGACCCTGGTAAAAAAGTTGAACTAAATTATGAAGTACAGGTGCCTAAAGATGCAGAATACTATCATGCTTACCTTGATTCAGTCATCCGCACGAAAGTTCAGTATGAATTTAATGGTACGCAAACTAGTCAAATCAATGAACTGAAAGAAACCATTGCCGTCTTGCCTGATGTCGGCATCACGTTATCTCCAGAAGACATTGTCGTAAATTCAGCGGATGTTCAGGAAGAAATTCCAGTAACAGTTAAAGTCAAAAACTACTTAGATGGAAAAAACACTTCCTCTGTTTCATTAATCGTACCAGAAGGATGGAAGGTTTCTCCTAGCAAAAAAGAGGTTGCCTTTACTGCTCAATTAGAGGAAAAAGAGGTTGCATTCAAGCTGACACCTCCTTCCGATATTCAAGATGGCAGCTTTGCCATTCGTGCTGAAGCAGCTGCAAACGGTCAAACATTTGATTCAACCGTTCAGGAAATCAGCTACGATCACATCGGAACGTTTTATTATATGTATCCTGCACAAGTAAATGGTGTGGCGTTTGAACTGTTAAAGAATGATCAATTGAAAATTGGTTATATAGATAGTGGTTTCGATAAAGTAGCAGACTATCTAACTAATACAGGATTCAACATTACAAAGCTTACTGAAGAGGATTTGGCAACAGGCGATCTTAGTCAATACGATACGATCGTGACTGGGATTCGTGCATACCTCTCAAGAGAAGACCTAGTCAAAAACAACGATCGTCTCCATAAATATGTCGAAAATGGCGGTCACTTAGTCGTTCAATACCATAAACCAAATGATGGATGGGATGCTCAAAAGACCGCCCCTTATCCATTAACCATCGGAAACCCATCCATTAAGTGGAGAGTGACAGACGAAAATGCAAAAGTCACTGTCCTAAATCCAGAATCCTCTTTATTCAACTATCCGAATAAAATTACTGATAGTGATTGGGAAAACTGGGTTCAAGAAAGAGGATTATATTACCCAATGAAATGGGACAGCAGCTACGAAACATTCGTCAGCATGGGCGATCCAAATGAAGATCCTTTCGATGGCGGCATCCTGATGGCCAAACACGGGAAAGGGACCTATCTTTATACGAACCTCGTATTCTATCGGCAAATTCAAGGCCAAGTACCTGGTGGCTATCGCATATTCACAAACCTAATTAGCTATGGAGCCAATCAGTGATTTGGGGGTTCCAGCCTTTATAGCAGAATGACCTGCTAGTAACCGAAAAAATATGTAAAAGCAGAAGTCAATAAATAAAAAGGAAAGTTCTATAAAGAGAATTCTTTAAGAACTTTCCTTTTTTAATTTTACTCATGACCCTTAACCAAATACATCTCTGCATCAGCCTGCTGCAGCATCTTATCCAGATGAGCCTGATTAGCTTCCATAATCATTGACCTGCCAACACTTGCTGAGACACGAATCGATACGCCATCTACTTCAAACGGACGATTCATTGCCGCATGAATTCGGGTGATGGCTGCATTTGCCATGGCATCATCCACATTAGATAATAAGATGACAAACTCATCTCCACCCAGCCGGCATAATAAATCCATTTCAGCAATCTCCCCTTGTATTCGCGCTGAAACCTTTTGAAGCAAACGATCACCAGCATCATGACCATACGTATCGTTTACCTGCTTAAAGGAGTTCATATCAATAAAAAGAATCGCTAATGTTCTCCCCATCTTTTGCAGGCTTTCAAAACATTTCTTAAGCTTATACCTATTTGCTGCACCTGTTAATGAATCATAATAAGCTAGCTTTTTTATCTGTTCTTCCATCTGTTTTTGTTTCGTAATATCGATTAAGATCCCTTCTATCTTTGCCTCTCGTTCTGTTTCATTCATGAAAGACACACCTCTGCATTGCAGCCATGTGACGTCCCCTTTGCTGTTTACAATTCGATATTCAACTGTGCGAGCTTTCCCTTTCTCAATCTCAGAAAATGCATGCTTAAGAATGCTGCTATCCTCTGAATGTATGTAATTTTCAATCATCAGCTTGCCGCTAATCTCTAGTGTATCTGATAGTTCCGGCAGGTTAGGCAGGTGATTGGATAGAGATAATCGATCAGTGGATCGATCATATGACCATGCAATAATGTTCGTTTGCTGCAGCACATGGTTCAACTTACTACTAGATTCTTCCGTCCGCTTCCATAGAAGAAGGGTCGCCTTAATAAACAATAATAAGAATCCCATCAGAAATAATCCGAAAATCAGGAAGAAAACAAAATCTCCGCTAGCCACATTCGGAAAAATCTCATTTCGAAAAGAAAAGAATGCATAAAACGTAAGAAGCAAGGAACCTATCCCTGCAAGCAGTACTGCTCGATAATTTTGGTAAACTGCACTTAAAGGAAGACCTAGCCACATGAATAAATAGTTAATTAAATAAGGTGAATCCGTCAGCAGAAAAAAGAAATAAAGATAAGTAAATATGACGAACGTATACATAGTTAAAACGGGGTTGATCTTTTTAATAATAAACAGCAGCAGTATAGACGCAGCAATAAAAAACAGGATAACTGGCGGAAACACACTAGCAATCCCCTCAATCGAGATATTTATAGAAACTTGTACAAAATAAAATACAACAATCAAACTAAAAAGAATTACGTTTCGGTGATGGATTACTTCTTTATATATCATACGAATGTCAATCCTATTCAATAAAGTGATTCATTTTCTATATGTAATTATTCCTATTCTAACATTTTACAAAATGCTTCGATACTATTTTGGATAGAAGATCAGATCCTTCATGGAAGGAATGGTATCAAGCTTTCTATTCATTTATGTTAGAATAAATAGCATATCGTTTTAGGAGGACGTTCAAATTTGATTGAAACTTTATTAATAAATTTTCTTTTCTTACTTATTCCCGTTCTAGCCTATCTTATTTTTTTTGAAAATAAGAACTTTTATTATAGTAAGTATATACTCATTATTCTTGCATCCATTTCAATGCTTCTTTGTATGACCTTTCCAATTTATTTAGATAGTGGATTTATTTTTGATTTACGATTGGTGCCTTTCATCCTTGCTGTCCTTTATGGTGGATACAAAAATGCTTTCTTCATTTATATCGTTCTCAATGCCTATCGTTTCTATATCGGTGGCGATGGCATCTTTCAATCCTTGCTTTTTTCAACCCTAGTTTTTGTGCTTGTATCCTTATGCAGCCGAAAGTTTATCAGGCTATTACCTCGGTATCGAATTTATTTTGCAACAACCGTTTCTTTTATTACGATCAGCTTCTACTTGACGACTTTAAGTTTTCAGACATCATTAAACGAAGAGTTTTGGATTTTATCCATTCATGCACTAATGGCCCAAGTAATCATGACTGTTATTCTAATGTGCCTGCTAGAAAAAATCATTGCGAACCTGAAAGCACGCGAAGCCTTTTTTCAGTCAGAAAGATACCATCTAATCAGCGAATTATCAGCAAGTGTTGCCCATGAAATCAGAAATCCACTTACGGTAACGAGCGGTTTTCTGCAGCTGTTAAGCAAATCGGAATCAATCTCGTCAAAGGAGAAATCATATGTAGAATTTTCTTTACAAGAATTAAATCGAGCCGAACAAATTGTGAGTGATTTTCTAGCCTTCTCCAAACCCCAATCTGAAAACATGGTGCTTTCTGATTTAAAAGAAGAAACAGCGTATGTCAAAAACATACTGATTCCTTACGCTCGCATGCATAATGTCGATATACAACTTACTTTCCATAATTCATTGTCAAAGAAATTTGATAAAAGCCAAATGCAGCAGTGCCTAATCAATTTGTATAAAAACGGCATTGAAGCAATGAAAGAGAAAGGCGGCATTCTTTCTATTGAAGTTTCAGAGCACAAAAGGAACATCCTTATTACCATTAAAGATACAGGAAACGGCATGACCGCTGAGGAAATATCCAATATTGGCAAGCCCTACTACTCTACTAAAGTTGAAGGGACAGGCCTTGGCATGCTTATGGTTCACAGCATCATCCATAAACTGAAAGCCCAAATTAAAGTCGAAAGCGAAAAAGGAAAAGGCACTACTTTTACGATTACAATTCCTGTTTGAACGGATGCGCGGGGGGATAATTTGGCTTAAAAAAGAATACGAAAACATAAAAAAATAACCTGCTTACTCCTTCACAAGAAAGCAGGTTATTTTTATTTATACATTATTTTCATACTGAAAAGGGAAATTTCCTATAACAATAGAATACTAGTGATAACTTATAAAATTCAGATAGATAAGTGAGGGAACTTCCATGGATCACGTTCTTATTTTAGGGGGCACACAATTTTTTGGCAAAAGGTTAGTTTATAGCAGCAATCCGGTTTCCTATTGTTATCGGACCAGATGACTATACAGAGAGATTAAAATTCCATGTAGATAAGGTGAAAAAGAATGAACCTATAGGAATGGCGAATCCCAAAGCGAGATACAGCTTCATTCACTCTGGAGAAGCTGCTCAGTTTTTATATGAAATGGGGGCATCTTCTTTCACAGGCCCAATTAATCCAGGCTGTGAGGAGGATATTTCATTACTTGAATTAGTAGGTAAAATAGAGAAACAAACAAGTAATAAAGCAATCATTACTAACATAATAACGAAAGAAAATGCATCTCGGTATTCCCTGCCTGGATCTTGGTCGATTAATACGAATAAAGGAAAGCAGTTAGGATTTATATTTTCTAGTTTGGATTCAGTTTTAGGGGAGCTAATAGAATAGAGGGACAAAGCTTTGTCCCTCACTGATAGATCTTTTTCATTGACTCGTACAATTTCAAATATATTTTATATTGATCCTTGTATATTTCATTATTTCTTTTATTAGGCACATATAACTTTGACTGGGAAGAAATAATATATTGATCAACAAATTCTTTATAATCCTCAACCCACCCTAAGGATTGAAATGCGGTTGCCGCAATGCCAATGGATGGTAAATATTCACTGTTTGCCGGTACTCTTACCGTTTTATTCGTTAGGTCAGCTAAGAGCTGGCACCATGAATGACTTCTTGCACCGCCGCCAATGAGGGTAATGCTGCCAATATTCTTTTGCATCAACATTTGCATAATTTGAAATAAAGAGAAACAGATGCCTTCTAAAACAGCTCTGGCAAAATCAGATTTCTTTGTCTTAGGGCCAATGCCCCAAAATGCACCCTTTGCTTCACTATCTTGTACAGGGCATCTCTCTCCATGAACATACGGTAAAAATAATAAATGATTTGAGCCTGGAGGTGATTTCTGAACTTCATCTTCAAAATCAGCATAATTTCCTGATTGAATAAACGCCTCCACCGCCCAACGGTGCACATTTCCTACATTTAATAAAGGGGCGATGGATATATTCAACTCTTGGATGATATGTGCGAGAGTAAATATTCCATGGTCCTTAGGCGAATGATCCTTCGAAGGAACAGCAATCCAGCCTGTTGTGCCTAAATACATATAACAATCTCCCTCAGAAATGGCTCCTGCACCAAGAGTGCTCGCTCCAGCATCTCCCGCTCCACAGAGTACAGGTGTATGTAGGCAAAACCCCGTTTCATTTGCACCAAATGCTGAAACCTGACCAACCTCTTGTTCTGAAGAAGTAAGCTCAGGCAACATGAATTGCTCAATGTCTAAGCTGCTTAAAAGTTGCGTTTCCCATTTTCTTGATTCAATATTCATAAAACCAGATGTTGCTGCTGTTGTATAATCTGTTACAACTGAACCAGTTAATTTATAGATAATATAATCTTTTGCACTAAATACAACATGTATCCTTTTATCACTATTGCTTATGCTATTCTTTTTCAGCCAAAGTAATTTCGAAATCGGAGATGAAGACGTAATTCTATTTCCGGTCAACTCATATAAACCTGGCAGTTTCTTATTAATTTCTTCAGCCTCTATGTTTGCTCGATTATCTGAATAAAGAATAGCACTTGTTGTATTTTCTCCTTCTTTAATCAAAATAACATCTTCCATTTGACCGCTAAACGTAATAGCCTTAATGGACTGTGAAGAAACACCATGTACAGAAAACCACTCATGAGTAATCGATTGAACACCTTCCCACCATTCCTCAGGGTTCTGTTCTATCTCGTTATTTTCACCTAAGCTTGTATGGATGTTAAATGAGTGTTCTGCGAAAATTTTCCCTTCTTGGCTTAATAAAACACCTTTAATCGCAGTTGTTCCTAAGTCAAAAGCTGCAATATAGTGCATAATTACACATCCTTTTTCTACTTTGCACTAGAAAGTCCTTGAATGAAATGAACAAATTGTTCTTTATCCTGCATTTCTACCATTCTCACAATTTCGCTTCCGACGACAACACCCTCGAATCCACAATTCCATACTTGCTCAGCGAGAAGAGCATTCTTCACACCAAATCCAGCCATTAGTGCTGCTTCCGTTTGACTGCGTATTTTATGATAAAATTGAGGCAATTCATTAAGATTCGTTATATTTGTCCCTGTCTTCCCTTGATGAATTTGACAATACACCAAGTCTGCTCCTTTTAAAGCAATTTCCAGCTCGCAATCTTCCATGCCGTTGTTAATCACCGGGATAACTGAAACATTAAACTTATTTAACTCTTTACGAAGGCCAATCACTTCATCCAAAGGCAAATCTGGAATAATAAGGCCATCAATGATTTGATAGATTGATAAATCTATATAAAGGCCAGATTTAATTACATCTTCGTAGTATCCCATTACCCATATAGGTACATTAATTTCCAATCGAAGTCTTTTAAAGAAAGGGAGTATTTGATCCTTTTTATGGAAATTAGAATAGGCCCTGGCATGTGATCTTTTAATGACTTCCCCCTCTAAGTATGGATTCTCACTTGGAATCCCCACTTCAACTGCATCAACTCCATTTGCTACCGCCTGTTTTATATAAGCAAGAGCGGAGCCTACATCCGGATCCCCACCCACAAAGTAGCCTGTCAAAAAGGGGTGTTTATCATTCTTTACTCTATTAAAAAAATTCTCTTGTGATGTAATCATGTGTTTTCACGGCCTAACTTTTGAATTATTAATGCAATAATAATGATCATTCCCGTAATTACGTTTTGCAGAAAAGTAGGGATTTCCAATATGGTTAAACCATTTGCTAGTATACCTAGTACCGCGGCGCCAAATAATGTACCGAATATATTAGGAATTCCACTTCTAACGACTGTCATCCCTAGAAAAACGGCAGCATACGCATTTAAAAAGTAGCCGTCTCCGCCGGTTGGATGAGCAGATCCCAGACGTGAAGCAAGCAAGGCCCCTGTTAGAGCAGCCAACATGCCACATAAGGCAAAAGCAAATGTTTTATACTTTTTTATCGGGATTCCTGAAACTTTTGAGGCCTTTTCATTGCCGCCAATGGCATAAAAACGGCGCCCAACAGACATTTGTGTCATCAAAAACCAAAACACAAGAACAAGGACAAGCATAATAATGGATAACATCGGAATCCCTGCTATACCCGTTTGTCCAATCCATTTAAAACCTTGGGGAATATTTTCAAATATGGTAGATCCCCCTGTAAACCAAAATGTAAAACCGCCAATTACGGTCCCCATTGCCAGAGTTGTAACAAATGATAATACATTAAAATGAGTAATGATTGATCCATTAATAAGACCTACTAAAAAACCAACAAGAACAGGTATAAGAATACACAGAATAATAGGCACACCTTCTGTTGCTAATTTGGCAGAAACTACACCGCCTAAACTAGCAATTGCCCCAATGGATAAATCAAATTCATTCACGGACATGACCAAGGTTGCCCCAACTGCAATGACAACGAGCAGCGATATTTGACGGGTGATATTAATAAAATTATCGACAGTTGCAAATGAAGAAGGACTTAAGACGCTAAAAATAATAATGATTAATATCCCCGCAATTATGGTTCCATAGGAGCTAAGAACACTCTTGTTAAAAATCTTATTTGGACTCTTTTCTGTCTGAGCAATCATTCGCTGACAACCTCCTTCTGAAAACGATAGCAAATTTCCAATATATCATCTGGTTTAATATTTTCATTTGGTAAATCAGCCACCGT
Organism: Cytobacillus solani; assembly: GCF_006704205.1. Taxonomy (NCBI): domain Bacteria; kingdom Bacillati; phylum Bacillota; class Bacilli; order Caryophanales; family Bacillaceae; genus Cytobacillus; species Cytobacillus solani. Next base: position 2,321,150 of record NZ_CP041305.1, on the reverse strand, counting down.
CTTCCCTTCACTAAATACAATGATTCGATCACTGATTTCTAATACCTCATGTAAATCGGAGGATACATAGATAACACCTTTATTTTCAGACACTTGGTCTCGTAAAAATTGATGTATATCCTTTCTTGTCATAATGTCTACTGCTTGTGTCGGCTCATCACAAATATAGATGGATGGTTCTGACAATAATGCCTTTGCAAAAACAACCTTTTGCTGATTTCCTCCGCTTAACTCTCCAACTGTCTGAAATTTATTTACTGCCTTCACTTGGAATCTTTTCATCTCTCTATCTACCAATTGTTCTTCTTCTTTCTTTTGAACAACCCCGCCCTTTGTGAGCTTACTTAATATGGGCAGAGACATATTTTCAGAGATGGAATTCCCCATAATTAACGCATCTTCATGCCGATTTTCCGGTATTAAGACGACCCCGTTTTCAATGGCATAAGCTGGGCTTGGATTCGTAACAAGCTGCTGGTAAAAAGCAATTGTACCCGCCTCTATCTTGCGCAAGCCATAGATTGCTTCCATTGTTTCTGTTCGTCCTGCACCCGCCAAGCCATACACACCTAAAATTTCTCCCTCGTGTAATTCCAAACTTACTTGTTTGACGATCTGATCTGACGTGCGAAGGTTCTTTACACTTAATAGAGATTTTCCGATTGCAGGTTTTGACCGATTGCTTTTTCCGATTGTGGCTTGACCATCTGTCATATAATGAATCAAGCGCTCCTGTGTTACCTCTTCTTTTGGCAAAGTAATGATTTGTTTTCCACCCATTAACACTGTGACTCGATCGGATAATTGTATGACCTCTTCAAGTCGATGTGAAATATAGATAATGGCTACGCCTTCTTTTCGCAATCGATCTATAAATTGAAACAATAGCTCCGATTCCTTATCTGTTAGGGAAGCTGTTGGTTCGTCTAATAACAGCATCTTTGAATTTGACATCATCGCACGGGCAATTTCTAACATGGTCCTCTCCGATGGCGTCATCTCCGATACCGTTTTTTTTAGGGGAATATTCATTCCCCATTTATTTAATAATGCAGTTGCTTCCTTATGCATCACTGACCAATTAATTCCTAAGCCATTTTTAGGATACTTCGTATTAAGATAAAGATTTTCTAGACCAGTAAAGTAAGAAATAAGTTGGCGATCCTGATGAATGACGTTAATTCCGAGATCATGCGCTTCCTTTGGACTCCCTATTTTCACTGGTTTGGTTTGCCAATGGAGGCTGCCTTCACTTGGAAAATAAACCCCAGTTAAAATTTTTATAAGTGTTGATTTACCAGCTCCATTTTCTCCTACTAAGGCGTGTACTTCACCGGCATTTATAGACAAAGTAATATTATTTAGCGCTTTATTCGTTCCAAACACTTTGGATATTTTATCGATTTGAAGTAACGCCATCCTATTCCCGCCCTTCCTAAGTGTCTATTTTTCTTTTATTAATTCTGCTGGAGCATACATTTCCGTACTATCTACTTCTTGCCCATTAAAGACTTTTTCCATTTGTTCAATAACGATATCTGCCATTCCTTCGAAGTTTTGTCTAACTGTCGCTTTAATTGGCGCTCCTGTCTCGATCATGACAATTGCTTGGCTATTTCCATCAATGCCAGTAACGATAATATCTTCTCTGCCAGCTGCTTCTATCGCTTGAGCCGCACCAATTGCAGGCTCGTCCCATCCAGCCCAAACAGCAGTAATAGATCCTTCTTCCTTGTTAGCAAGAAGCAAATTTTCCATTTGTTGACGTGCATTTTCAATCGGACCCGGCACCTTAATTTCTTGTTCAGTAATCACATGAATATTTGGATATTTCTTTAACATTTCGTCTAGTACTTCTGTACGCTTCAAAACACCAGGATGCGGGCGATGAGTAAAGACGATTAAGTTGCCCTCTTCACCAATTTGCTCAACTAAATACTCGGTAATTAATTTAGACATTTCCGCATTATCACTAGTTGCATTTAACGTCATTCCGTCGATATAGCTCGCATCACTTCCAAAGACATGAATACCTTTTTCCTTAGCCATTTGAATTTGAGATTTCACTTGATTAGGATCTGTACTTACTAACACAATCGCATCAACATTAGAAGAAATGACATCTTCCATACGTGAAGCTAATGCACCAACATCACCATTTGTATCAATCGTGTTTGTTGACCAGCCCTTTTTAGTCGCAAGGCTTTCTAACGTATCAACCATTTGTTTCGTTGTAACCGATGATAGGAATGGTGTTAAGATAGCGACTTTCTTTCCATCTTCACTTGATCCCCCTGATTTTTCTCCACCACATGCACTTAATGTTACTAATAACACAAATGCAGTTATGATAATTAATAGCCTTTTCATACATTAACCCCCTATGATTCTTCTATTATTATTTTTGCAGTTTCCATATCAGTGACTAAAACGTCGAGCCATCCGCCTTTTAGTGCCGCCTCAATTCCCTTGGCTTTGACCTCTCCGCGTGCAACTCCTAAAACAAGTGGTACCTCTTTTAAATCTAATCCGCTAATCCCGATCATTCGCTCCGAGAAAGAAGTGTTGACCTGTTTTCCCTCCGCATCGATGAATGTTGTAGCTATACTTGCCACTACCCCGTCTTTCTCAAGTGCTAAAAGCTCTTTATCAGTCATATTTGTTGATTTTACATGTGTTGCCTCTTTTGAGATTTGTCCGATACCGACTAATGCAACATTTACACGAGAATAGAAGGCTATAAGTTTTGCAATCTCTGGCTCTTGGAGAAGCGTCTTTTTTGCCTCCTCTGAACGGACGACTGCTGGAGCGTGTAATACAGAATAGGAATTCTTTGTATTTTTAGCGAGCAAGGAAGAGTTAATATTCGAATGCCATTCAGTTCCCTCAGAACCCCAGCCGCCTACTAATGGCACAAAATGAATATTGGATTTTTGCGGATCACTTACTTCTCTGGCTAGCGCGGTTATCGATTTACCGGCCATTACTCCAACTACATCTTTTTCCTTGATAGCGTTTTCAAAAAATGCAGCCGCTGCCTTTCCCATTAACATATCTGCAAGAGCATCATCTGCATCAGTCGTATCAACTACGATTACATCCCGCAAATTATATTGCTGCATCAGCTTATTCTCTAATACAGACTCATCACTAAACGGATTTCGAATCGTGATTTCCACAATCCCTTCCGTTTTTGCAACTGCTAAATACCTGCTAACTTGAGATCGTGAAATTCCGTACCTCGAAGCAATTTGTTGCTGATTCATCCCATCCTGATAATAGAGATGGCAAATTTTCACTAGTAATCTTAACCTTTCCTTATCCATAGAAACCCCCTTCTATCTTCAAATGCACATTTGTGCAATACAGAGAATTTGTTCATGGTGTAATCATAATTTACCTATTTATCTGAAAAAAGTCAATATTTTATAAAAATAAATTTATTTAAATTTAGGACAAAGGACATATCTCTCTTGCTAGCAAATTAAAGACATATTAAAGACATGTCAATTAAAGCTTTCATGTTTTATGATTATATAGAAGATTCAGACAACGAAAAAGGAGGCGAGTTTAATGAAATTGGAGAATGAAGGGGAAACACCTAGCGTTCATGTAAATGGAAGAAAGAAGAGCATTTTAAAATATCTTGGTCCTGCTTTTATTACTTCTGCCTTAGTTTTAGGTCCAGGAAGTGTGACGCTGTCGTCAAAAATTGGGGCAATATATGGCACTGAACTCGTTTGGGCAATTTTTGCAGCGATTATCTTTATGATGTGCTACACAGAAATGAGCACACGGATTGGGCTTGCTGCCAATCGAAGCTTCATAAAGGTAATGCTGAATAAATGGGGGAAAATTGCATCCGTTCTAATAGGTGTAGGTGCCTTTTTAGTGACGGCCTCTTTCCAAGCAGGTAATTCAATTGGTACAGGAATTGCAATGAAAGCCCTGACAGGTATTCATTCAACTATATGGATCGTTATCATGTCCATCCTTGCCATTGCCTTACTATTTACAAAACAGTTTTACGCGATTTTAGAAAAGCTTATGCTTGGCCTTGTTTTAGTTATGCTTGGGGCATTTTTAATTACCTTTATCGCAGTCAAACCATCATTCGCAGATATTTTCAGCGGATTTATACCAACGATGCCTTCAGGAAGTATTGGCTTAGTCATTGCCCTTTTTGCAACGAGTTTCTCAATCGTCGGTGCAGTCTACCAATCTTATTTAGTTCAAGAAAAAGGCTGGACAATTAAAGATGCGAAAAGCAGCACACGCGAGTCGTATTTAGGGATTTTTATTTTAGGATTCATTTCATTCTTAATTATGGTTGTTGCATCAGCTGTATTAAAGCCCCAAGGTCTAGTGGTGAACGATGCTTCAGAAATGGGGGCATCTCTTGAACCCCTGTTTGGTTCTTGGGCAACTGTTGTATTTATGATTGGTCTAATGGGCGCCTCCTACTCATCTCTTATAGGGAATGCGACAATTGGCGGTTCGATGCTAGCAGACGGATTGGGCTTTGGAAGCAAGCTCTCAAATATGAAAGTGAAATTTGCCATTGTTGGAGTAATCTTATTTGGTTCAATTGTTGCCGTTATTTTCGGATCTGCACCTGTAAATCTTATCGTATTCGCACAAGCTGTAACCATTTTTATCGTTCCGTTTATCGCCATTTGTATTTTAGTTGTCGCAAACGATGAGAAAATTATGGGATCCTTGAAAAACAAATTAACTAGTAATCTATTTGGAATGATTGGTTTACTCGTTTTACTTTACCTAGCATTTAATAATTTCAAAAATATCTTTCTTTCTTAAACATTAAGGAGTTGTATTTCATGCAAAATGTACAGCAATTAGAAGAATTAATGACCAAACCGTCCAAAGGTTTAATAGAAGACATAAGGAAAGTGGAAGGAGATATTTTAATTGTCGGGGTGGGAGGAAAAATGGGTCCCACACTTGCAAAGAAAGCCAAGCGAGCAATTGACGAAGCTGGAATCGATAAAAAAGTAGTCGGTGTTTCAAGGTTTTCTTCTGGAAATCTAAAGGAAGAATTAGAGGAAGCGGGCATTGAAACAATTACTGCTGATTTAATGAATGAAGAACAGCTAGCTGCTTTGCCGAAGCTGCCCAATGTTATCTACATGGCCGGAAACAAATTTGGAACGGCTGGAAATGAACATTATACTTGGGCGATGAATACGTATCTACCCGGAAGGATAGCTGAACATTTCAGCGGCTCTCGCATTGTTGCCTTCTCTACAGGAAATGTCTATCCACTCGTTCCTGTGAACAAAGGCGGATGCGATGAATCCCATCCAGTAGGTCCCGTTGGAGAATATGGTCAATCATCCTTGGGCCGTGAAAGAGTATTAACCTATTTTTCTTACAGAGATCAGACGCCACTTACGATTTTTCGTTTAAATTACGCAATTGATATGCGATATGGGGTCCTTCTTGAAATTGCAAAAGCGGTCTATCATTCTACTTCTATCGACTTGTCAATGGGGCACGTCAATGTCATATGGCAAGGAGACGCTAATGAATACGCAATTCGCTCCCTATCGATTGCAAGCTCTCCTCCAACTCTCTTAAATGTAACTGGTCCTGAAACACTGCCTGTACGTTGGATTGCAAAGCAATTTAGTAAAAGATTTGGAAAAGAACCTGTATTTAAAGGCCAGGAGCAAGAAACAGCCCTGCTAAATAATGCCGGAAAGGCGCACCAATTATTCGGCTATCCAAGTGTATCCATTCATGAAATGCTCGATTGGACAGCGAATTGGGTCATGAATAATGGAGAAACAATTAACAAACCTACCCATTTTCAGGAAAGGAAGGGGCAATATTGATGGGACTTTCACCTGAAAAGTGGACATTACTGCATGATGGTGCATTCATCCCTGCACATCCGTTAGCATTAACCGAACAGAAGAAATTAGATGAGGCCTCTCAAAGGAGATTAACCCGTTATTATCTTGAAGCAGGCGTGGATGGAATTGCGGTCGGAGTTCATACAACACAATTTGAAATACGTGATCCTAAGTTCAGCCTTTTCGAAGATGTGCTGAGAATAGCCTCTGAAGAAGTGGAAATGGCAAAGATTAATCGTCCTTTTCTAAAAATTGCGGGGGTCTGCGGACCAACCGAGCAGGCGGTTAAAGAAGCAAAGATAGCTAGGAATTTAGGCTATGACCTGGTTTTATTAAGCAATGGCGGTTTAAATCATTACACAGAGGCCGACTTGCTTAAACGGACGGAATTGATCGCTGAAATCATTCCAGTTTTTGGCTTCTATTTACAGCCTGCAGTTGGAGGAAGAGTATTCAGCTACCATTTTTGGACAGAATTTGCCAATATTAAAAATGTCCTTGCAATTAAAATGGCTCCTTTCAATCGTTATCAAACGCTAGATGTTGTAAGAGCCGTTTGTGAATCAAAGCGAAGAGATGAAATCGCGCTCTATACTGGGAATGATGATAATATTGTCATTGATTTACTGACGACTTATGCATTCAATATAAACAATCAAGAAGTGAAAAAGACAATAGTTGGAGGATTACTTGGTCATTGGTCTGTTTGGACGAGAAGTGCTGTTCAATTATTTAACGCTATAAAAGAAGCAAAAAGAAAAGAAATCATTGATTTAAAATGGCTGACAATTGCCCAAAAAGTGACAGATGCAAATGCAGCATTTTTTGATACAGCCCATCAATTTAAAGGAAGCATTTCAGGGATTAATGAAGTGTTAAGAAGACAAGGTCTGCTTCAAGGAAATTGGTGTTTAGCCGATCATGAAGTACTGAGCGATGGACAAAGTGAAGAGATTAGCCGAGTCACAGCCGCATATCCAGAGCTCAACGATGACTCTTTTATTAAATCCTTTTTATCACAGATTAACGGGCAGTAAGACCCCCACTGATGGAAGTTTCGCTTTATCCCATGAAGCTCATGTATAATGAATAGAAAAGGCACATTCTTTCGGGTGTGCCTTTTTTGATAAGCAAAAAGGAGTGGATGAATTGGACGTACATATTAAAGTTGGAGTGATTGGTCCACTTTGGATAAAGGAATTTTTCCAAAGATGCTTTGATCTCTTTCCATCGATGACACCTATTTTCCGTCTCTCCGATCAGTTAAGTGATGCATCTGTATTTACTAAGGAGCTTCGAGGACAGGTAGATTGTTTACTCTATTCGGGCAGGGCCCCTTATTTAACTGCAAGAATGGAGATTCCAGTACAGCTTCCATCCTTCTATGTTCCTTTGAAAGGTTCGGGGTTATATCGTGCCCTCTATTTACTAAACAAAAAACAATCCTTGTCACATATAAGTTTTGACGGAATTCAAGTTCCATATATCGAGATTACGAAACAATCACTCCAGGAATCATTCACATATACCCATTTTAATGAATTAGTCCACGCAGATAATGTAGATGAGGTAGTTGAACACCATCTATCAGTTGTTGAAAACAATCCAAATAGTGCTGTTATAACGAGTCTAATGCTAATAAGTGAAAAATTAAGCCAGCTTGGGATTACCAATGAATGGCTGAAGCCAACAGAAGAAGATATTATTGTCATTTTAGAACGACTCCTGCTGTCAACAACTCAGCGAAAGGAAAAGGAAACACAGATTGTCTTTGGCAGAATTTATGTGGACCAATCCACTTTAATGAAGGATTTTGCTACAGAAAAACAATTACAAAAACGGATTCATGATATTTATAAAACTTTATTAAATTTTGCAGAGCAATTTGATGCCTATTTAACAGCCCTAAATGACGCTGAATATATATTTGTTACGAATCGTGGAACATTTGAACGAATTACCGAAGGCTACAAATCCTTGCCATTATTAAATGAAATGAAAAAGTCGCTGAATATGAATCTATCCATCGGAATAGGGTTCGGGTCAACAGCGATTGAATCCGGCAAAAATGCTCGATTTGCTCTTTATCAGGCACAGGATTATGGCGGGCAATGCGGGTTCATTGTTCGCGAAGACCGGAAAGTCTTTGGACCGATTGATCTTATTTCCCCTATTACTTACCCGCTTTCTGTAACAGATGCGAAGCTTCTTGATTTAGCTGAGAAATCAGGAATCAATGCGGTCCATTTAGAAAAGGCATTAGCGATGATTAAACGAAATCGGCTCAATGAGTTTACGGCTCAGGATGTTGCCAATATGCTAGGAATTACAATTAGAAGTGCCCATCGCATTCTACAGGCTTGGTTAGACATTCATATTGTTGAAGTAGCAGGTACAGAAAAGCTCACAACAAGGGGGCGCCCACGTCAAGTTTTTTCGATAATTACTAATGAGGAGTAGTGAAGATGAGAATTGGATTAATTGGGTTAGACACATCTCATAGTGAAATTTTCACTCGATTGCTGAACGATACAAGTGATCCAAACCATGTAGAGGGTGGAAGAATCACACATGCTCTCCCAATCTTTTCTAAGGATCTGTCCATTAGCAGGGACCGCTTTCAACACTATAAGAATATTGTTGAGAACAAATACAGCGTAAAGATTGTTGAAGATATAGATGTGTTCATGAGAAGCGTGGATGCTGTTCTATTAGCAACAGTCGATGGCCGGAATCACCTGTCTTGGTTAAAGAATATTGTTCAATACAAGAAGCCGGTATTCATTGATAAGCCTATTGTCATGAGCAGTGATGAAATGAAAACAGTGATGGAGCTCAGTGAAAACCATCAAACCCCGATCATGAGCTCTTCCTCTTTGCGTTATGCTCAGTCTATCAAAAATATAGATTCCAGCGGTTTCATTAGTGCATACATATATGGTCCATTGCCGCAGCAGACTGCTATGCCTGGATATTTTTGGTATGGGATTCATTTGATCGAAATGATCATAACGCTTTTTGGAACGGATATTCATATGATCAAAAAAGAGAAATTTGATGAAAAATATGAGTGGGTAACGTTATCATTTTCTGACAGCCGCCAAGTAATCTTGCGGGGAGATTATGATTGGCATAACCGTTTTGGAGGCGTTATTCACTATAAAGATCGTGCAGAAACATTCGATCTTTGGCAGGATGAACGACCTTATTATGCAAATTTATTAGTGGAAATCGTGGAGTTTTTTAATACTGGTTTATCACCAGTGCCTCTTGAGGAAACTGCTGAGATTATAAAATTAATAGAACAAATCAACATGCTAGAATAAATCAGTTTTATAAGTCCTTCATTAGCTACCCTATTTATAATCTTCCTTTCGGGGCAGTGGGACAAGTTCAATGTCCCAGTTACTGACGCAATCTTTAAAACAATCCCTCCGAAACTCAAAAACTCCTATTTTAGAAGCCTTTACTTGTTCCTTACAGCGAACAGACTTCTAATAGGAGTTTCTTTTTCATCTTGCCAACTCTTCGAATCTCACCTTTCCCCCTCTTCTTAACTGGACTACCTTCCAAAGATCCTCTTTGGCTATTTTTCCAATGGTTGCGTACCCGCCAATTGTTTGGGCATCTGCCATTAGAATAATCGGCTGTCCGCTATTCGGTACTTGAATCGTTCCGAATTGAGTGGCTTCAGATAAGATATCGCTTCCATTTATAAATCGTAGAGGGTTTCCTTCAAGAAGATACCCCATTCGGTCTCCGCCTTTTATTTGATAGGTGGATTGAAAGAATTCATTTAAACTATCCGGGTGAAAACGGTTCAGATGCGGGCTCGGCCAAAGCTTCACCTTCAGATCCGCAGAATATTCAGGAATTTCACTTTGACAAAGCCCTCTGTGAAATTTCATTGATTGCTCTTGTCTAGCAAATAGAATCATCTCTTTTTTCAATGGCGAGCCCAGCTTCCCCTTTGGATAAACAGACGAACTGCCTAAAAGTTCTTCAGATAGAAAGCCTCCTTCTGGCATGACATAAGCGATGCTCCCTTGCATAGGCCTCGTAAAACTTAACGTTTGCCCCTGATAGATATTGAAGGTTTTCCAGTTTGGAACTGGCTGGCCATCTAATTTTGCCCCTAGATCGGCTCCTGAAATGACCATTCGATGATCATTCAATATTTCTAACTCTACCCCGCCTAAAAAAAGCTCAAGTGCAGGGCTTTTAGCATCATTCCCTAAAATATAATTGCCTAATTGAAAAGCATGGAAATCCATCGCACCAGATACAGGTACACCAAACCGCCGAAAACCTGTGCGGCCCATGTCCTGCATTGATCCATAGACACCTGCTTTCTTCACCTTAAATAGCGGAATCATATCGGCTTTCCTACTGAACGAACGAGAACGCCGGCATCTTCCAATAATTTTCGAATCTTCGATGTATAGAGGGCGGCATTTTTTCCATCGCCATGAAAGCAAATCGTATCCGCCTGTAAGGATAACAACTGTCCAGACTGCGTTCTAACCCGTCCGTTTATTACAATTTCCTTCACCTGGCCGAGAATGTCATCAAAGGATTTTAATACAGCATCTTGCAGAAGTCTTGAACATAGCCGGCCTTCATCCGTATAGCGCCTATCCGCAAAAGCTTCTGAAGCAGTTTTTAAGCCAATCTTCTGCCCAGCATGAATAAGTTCACTATTACATAGCCCGAATAAATATGCTTCAGGAATAGAGTCATAGACTGCTTCTGCAATCGCTTCGGCCACTTCACTCTTTTCCGCTGCTGCATTATAAAGTGCGCCATGAGGCTTCACATGCTGAAGCGGTGCCCCATGAATCTCACAAAATATTTTTAAAGCCCCGATTTGATAAACAACACAATTATAAATTTCTCGTGCGGTCATCTGCAGCTCCCTGCGTCCAAACCCTTGCAAATCTGGATATCCTGGATGGGCTCCAATAGCTACTCCAAAGTTTTTTGCACTCTTCACCGTCTCCTTTATGACATTAAAATCGCCTGCATGAAACCCACAAGCAATATTGGCGGATGTTATGTGCTGGAAAAGCGCTTGATCTTCTCCAATTGTATACGCTCCAAAGCTTTCTCCTATATCTGCGTTTAAATCAATTCGCATAACGGCACCTCCTTGTAAGTGAAAAATACGATCCGTCTACCGTTATTTTGCATGAAAATTTGTACTTCTGCTAGGTAAAATCCCTCTCGTGTCTACTCCAAGATAAAGTGAAACTCAATCAGTGGGGGTTTTCCGACGTACAGGACGTGCTAGTGCCGACGTTGCCACAGGACGTGGCGTTCTTAGTCGGCCTTCATCCCCCACTGATTGTTAGTTGAACCAATCGGGCATTTACGGGCTGTTAGATCCCCCACTTAGAATTTTTCTGTTCCCTCAACTTCTTGAAGTGGGGGTCTTACAGCCCGTTAATCTGCGATAAATCGCTTGATTTCCTCTGGTTCACTAGCTAATTCTTTGCTTATTTCATGAAATTCTCCTAGCGTAACTGGCTGAAATTCTAGCTGATCCCCTGCCTGAAAGAAAAATGGCTCTTTCCTTTCTGGCAAGTATAGATCAAGCGGTGTTTTTCCAATGATATTCCAGCCTCCAGGACAATCCAATGAATATATCCCTGTTTGGCTGCCTCCAATCCCTACAGTCCCCCTTGAGACCTTATCTCTTGGTGTAGGTAATCTAGGCGTTGCCAGCCTTTCATGAAGCTTGCCCAAATATGGAAAACCAGGTAGAAACCCTATCATATAAACCGTATATGTATGCCCGGCATGAAGGGAAATCACTTCTTCCCGTGTTAGTCCCGTATGACTTGTTACTCGGTCCATATCTAAACTAAATTTATCATCATAGCAAACAGGAATACGCAGCTTTCGTTCCACCGGTTCTGCCTCTTCTTCTTTACCATGCATCCACTTAGTCAATAGACGTTCAATCATTTCATTCGGTTCTTTTAATTCCTTGTTAAAATAAACCGTAACCGTATGAAAGCTTGGCACGATTTCCTGAAAGTAAGGACCTGAATGCTGTTCGACTATCTTGCAGAACTTCCGCACCTTATAATAAGTGCCTTTTTCTACTCTGCTGCCAAAGCTAAAGCGTAAGCTGTTCTCACCAGTTATCATTGCTTCTGGAAGCTGTTCATATGGTTTATTCATCTTCTGACAAAGCTTTAATGCAAGTAAGAATTCCTTTTGTTAAGTCTTCATGGGACCAGCTTGGAATTTTCCCGTGCTCAATGGCAAGTTCATGAGAGGCTGGAATATGTATAAACCCAGCAGGCATGCGCTTATTTAGCCTTTTCGCATAGTGGAGCCCTTGATACATCACGTTATTGTATAAATAGGTACCAGCTGTATTTGAAACTTCTGCAGGCAGTCCCGCTTCCGTTAATCGATTAACCATTTTTCTGATGGGAAGGGTGGACATATAGCCATCCGCTCCCAGCTCCTCAATAGTCTCATCCACCGGCACATTGCCGCTATTATCAGGCTCTCCATCGTTTACATTAATCGCGATTCGTTCGGGAGTCATTTTAAAGCGGCCACCTGCAAGCCCTAAGGAAACAAGGGCATCCGGCTGAACAGTTTTCAAATGCTCTAAAAGCTGTGCACCCGATTTCTTAAAATCGACCGAAAGGATTTCACTATGAATCTTATAATCTCCAACTACTTGCCCGTTCAGTTCTTCCACAATGCGCATCGTTGGATTAATGGTAAATTTTAAAAATGGTTCGAATCCGGTTAATAATAAAGTCTTCATCGTAATACCCCCTTATAAAAGTTGAATTGGACGAGCTCGTTCATAGGACAGTCCATTCACAGTTTGACGCTTTACATCAATCCTCGCCCTTTGAAGTACATCCAATATCGCTAAATCAAAGACAATATGCGCTTCTACACAGCTCTGTAGAACGTCCCCGTACACAACCTCATCTGCCGCCTCCGAAATAATTTCTGCTCCGATCCATTCTGGATATCTTGAAACGCCAAGTGTCGAATAGCTAGGTGCAACGGTTGGCTGCCTATAAAAATGAATACCTGGTGCTTCTTCAATCGGAAACACTTCTGGAAGCCATTCGTTTCCATACTTTCTAAATCGTTGTTTCCAATAGCTATTTTCCTTTTCTATTTCCGTCCCTCTAATTGCTTGGCTTATCTCGTTAACAATTGCATCTAAATTTTCCTCATGCCTTGTACGGAAAGCTCCGGTAGATAGTCTTCCAATCCCATAAATCTTTGCACTTGGGAGAAAATATGATACCGGAAAGCGCGGCGGACTGTTGTAGCCAGCAAAAGGCTGAACCCACTCATGAGACGGAATCCCATGATCGTCAACTATGATATCTGGCGCCCATCTCCGAAGAACCTCAGGATAGATATTTGCCTCGCCAAATACCGTTTCCTGAAAACGGACAAATGAATATTCCAATCCAACTGCATTATATCTTGCGGCATGATGCTTCCATTCCGGATGTTCTTTTGTAAGCTTTGTCATTAATTCATAGCCATCCGGGTTGGCTAATGGAAGGAGGACAATATTCATTTCCTTCAGCAAATGATCAGAGCGTTCGCAAGCTCGCTCTAGCAACTGCAGAATAGCAGGTGTACTTGACACTTCGTTTGAATGATGTCCTGCCTCAATGAAAATCGTTTTCTTAAACAAGGTCATTTTTAAAGGAGAATCATATTCTTCACCTGTATCCAGGAAGCATTCAATAATCGGTATCGCATGTCCCCGATAAGAATGATCTGGATATAACACCCGATAGGAAGGATGTTTATTTAGCCACTCATTCACATCTGGATGGAGATGCCTGTCAGGCTTTTCAGATGCTTCTATCGAAAGAGCGATTTCCTCCCCGTCATTTGTCAGCGCTGCTTTAGAAAAATCCCCTGCTTCATTAAACAAAATGGCGGTTGTTACCCAATTCTCACTTTGTTTATCTTCCCATCCATAGACCCGAATTCGTGCTTCCGGCTTTTCCCCCACCCTCACATGCATAAAAGGATGGACACCGCCGGGTGCATCAAATGGTTTGCCTTCAAGCTCCTCACCTAAATAAGCAAAATAATCCAATGTATTAAAGTATAGATCTTCATGCAAAGCCTCTAGTGCAGAAACCCGTTCCTCATCCACTTGAAGCTTAATTTCCTCCTCACTCATCCACACATCGATTTCGATGCGGTCAAATAACGGTCTTGTATGCCCCTGGCCTGGATGGTAATCAGATATAGCGTCTCTAAGCTTTGGCAGTACCTTATCTGCATAAAAACGGTAAAATCGTTCTCTATCCGTTTGAATTAATTGCTCTTCTTCCACTCCATTTTTCCGAATGCGAACAGCACTTGAAGCCGGATAAACATCATGCTTGCCGTCAATGTATGGCAGTCTTGATACAGGAACATCTAAAGAGCTAATAAAGTGCTTTTCCCCTTGTTCATCCAGTCCATACAATTCATATGTATGAGAGAGATTCCCCTCTAATTTGTATGTCACTAAATCTGCCTTCAAACCTATTTCCTCTTCGATCAATCGATCGGCAGGATATAGCTCTTGAATCCAGCGAATCGGCAGCTCAAGTCCCTTTTCACCAGCTTCTTCTCGTACTTTTATTTCAATTTCTTTATAGGGCTGCAGACTGGGAATCATTTCTTCCATCAGCCAGTGCAAGCCTGCTTTAAATGCGGAGCGAATGGTCAAGGAATGGACTTGCGGAAAGATTGCTCGCCATTCTTCTTCGAGCCTTCTGCGGACCTCAGCCGGTTCTGATAAAAAGATTTCAATATCCGTACCTGCCAGATCCTCTTCTCTTTTCAAATGGTCAAAAGCGACATCTACTTCTTTCTCATCTGACCATTGCATTTCAAATAGAAGCGGAGGTTCCTTTTTTTGCGATAATTGATGTTTCTGCTCCCAGTACCCAAATACTCCGCCTTCACTCCAATGCTTAGCCCTTGCAAGCTGATAGGCGGCAGCTGCCATATTTTCTTTTCTTCCTCTAAGCTGCAAGACATTTGGTTTCACGAGCTCCAAAATAGGGTCATCGCCTTCTAGCACTTCTAACTGTAGGCTCGCTTCCTTATTCCCTGTCACCGGAAATACAATTTCTGTTGAATACATGGCGCTTCTTGCAGCAAAATAACATATCTCACGCAAAAGCCCAGCCGTCATTAATGACTTCTCTACGCCTATATTCATATGAAAAAGCTTTGCAGGTGAGGCTTCGTTGCTTTTTCCAATCCCTGAAAAACTCCATAAATCACTTAAGTTATTTATTTCAGGCACGGCAGCAGCAAGATCATTTGGATAATCAATCGTTGGAATGGACAGCTGCCCTGCATACAGCCTGCCATCTCTTAATTCAATCACATCGCTTTTTGTGCCTGCCTGTTCCAGATCCATCGCAGCTAGAAGCTTTAGCAGATCCGACAGCTCCTGTTCACTTTGGTAACGGATCATTAGCTGATTATTTTCCAATCTAATATCCGTAGCTGCTTCAGAGTGCACAAAGCACAGCTTCACCGCTTCCTCGCTCGGTTCAAAGAAACAGAATGATAAGGAAGTCGTTTCAAATCCTAAGCGGGCACAAAAGTCGATCAATCCTTCAGGTGCTAAGTAATCCGGCAGATCAATCCATACATTTGTGCCATCGATGACGCCGTCCCCATTTTTATCACGCAATAGGCCATCTTTCGTCCAAATCGAGAAAATGTTTTCCACCTGCATTCACCTACAATTTCATATTTGGATCAAATTTATCCCGCAGCCAATCGCCCAATAAATTAAATCCTAAAACCGTCAGCATAATGGCAATCCCAGGGAACGTCGCTGTCCACCAGGCGGTTGTCACATAGTTCCGGCTATCTGCAAGCATGCCTCCCCATGACGGAATCGTTGGATCCACCCCTAAGCCTAGAAAGGTTAATGAAGCTTCCAATAGAATAAATTCAGCAATATACATGGTGCCAAGAACAAGGATGGAAGACATTACATTCGGTAAAATATGTTTTCGAATAATCGTAAAGGTGGTGCCGCCAATGGCTTTTGCTGCATGAATGTATTCCTGCTCTTTCAGAGAAATGACTTCTCCTCGAATCAAGCGGGCAAAACCAACCCAGTACGTTAAACCGAGAATAATAATAATCTTCCATATCCCCGTACCGAGCACACTCATAATCACAATCGCAAATAAGATAAATGGAAAGGCTAATTGAATATCAGCCACACGCATGATAAAATCATCGAGCCATTTTCCAAAATAACCAGCTACTAGGCCAAGTACGGTACCAATAACTAATGAGATTAAAACGCCAAAAAAACCAACCATCAATGAAATTTTCGCCCCATATATGATTCGGCTGAACAAATCACGCCCTACCTGATCGGCACCAAGGAAGAAAACAGATTCACCCGTTTCATCTGCCCAGGATGGAGGCGCGAGACGAGAGGTTAGACTCGCCTTTGAAGGATCAAATGGAGCAATCCATTGGGAAAAAAGAGCGGCAGAAATACTTAACAATACGAGAATCATCCCCGCAACACCCGCGGGATTCTTCTTAATAAAACGCCAGATTCTCTTTAGGAAAGAAGGCTTTTGCTGACTGATTTGCTGTGGTGATTGTTCGAGCTGTAAAGATGTCATGATCGGCTCCCCCCGATTTTGATTCTCGGATCAATAAGCGTATAGCTTAAATCAATAACTAAGTTAACGGCGACCATGATAACGGCAAGGAAGATAACGCCACCCTGAATCACCGGGTAATCCCGCTGATTGATCGCATCAATAATCAAACGTCCAATCCCCGGCCAAGAAAAAATTTGTTCCACAATGACCGTCCCGCCGAGTAACGCACCAAACTGCAATCCAAGGAATGTAACAGTAGGCAATAACGCATTTCGGAATGCATGCTTGATAATCACGGCAAAATCACTAATTCCTTTTGACTTCGCTGTCGATATGTATTGCTGATTCATAACCTCAAGCATCGAAGATCGAACAAGTCTTGCCAATATCCCAGATAAAATCATCCCGAGCGTGATGGATGGAAGTATCAGATGCTTGAAGCTTTCAAAACCCGAAGATGGCAGCCATTTTAAATTGACAGCGAAAATTAGAATAAGCATAATCCCTAGCCAAAAGTTAGGAAAGGAAATGCCAATTAATGAAAAAATCCGCCCAAAGAAGTCTACTCCTGTTCCTCGCTTAACCGCTGATACAATCCCTACCGGAAAGGCAATCATGATTGCTACGGCCATTCCCCCAAAGGCTAGAGCTAATGTGGCTCCCAGTTTTTCTTTGATTAAGTCCATGACAGGCATTCCGCTTCTAAACGATTCTCCAAAATCAAAGGTGATGAGACCCTTTAGAAAGATGCCGTATTGTACATACAATGGTTCATCTAATCCGAGGTTTTTCCTTACTTCTGCTATCGCTTCCTTTGTTGGTTCCCCTGCCTGAAACATAACAGAAACAGGATCTCCCGTTAACCGGACAGAAAAAAAGATGATTAACGAAATAGCAAAAACAACTAAAATAGTATGAAGCAATCTTCGAATAATATAAGCAATCATTTGGTTCCCCCCTTAGAAAAGCGCAAGGCTCTTTATCCTGTAAACATAAGCCCTCGGCGCAAATAGAGAGCAGTTATATTTAAAAGAAAGAGATAGCATGAGGTTCATACTATCTCTTTATGCCGATGTCTTTACTTCACCATCACTTCTTCTAGTCGCATACGATCTTCATGTGGCGGCTGGAAGTTTTGAACTCGTTTATTGACTGCATATAAATCAACAGCGGAATAGAGATTCAACTCAGGAGCTAAGTCATACAGCAATTCAGTCAGCTCCTTGAAGATTGCTTTACGCTCTTCTGGATCAACACTTGCACGCTGCTTATTAAGAAGCTCTTCAACCTTTTCATTTTTGAATGAAGGATTCCATTGTTCTCCTTCGTAATACATTAAGTAAGCTGTATTATCGAAGTCCAGTGTCCATCCACCCCAGCCCTGACGATACATATGGCCAGCTTTTGCATTTGGAATTAAGTCTGAAGTTAATGTCGTACTGTCTGCTGTGTTAATGTTCACCTTGATGCCTACTTCCTCTAAATAGAAGGAAACAGCCTGTGCAATTTCTTTAAAGTTGCCATCATTCCCAGGGATGAATAGGTCAACTGCTGTTCCCTCTTTCACACCAGCCTTTTTCAATAATTCCTTCGCTTTTTCCGGATCATACGGATACGGCTCTAAGTCCGGATTGTTCCCGAAGGAAAGCTCACTTTGGAATGTGCTAATTGGCTTCCCATAGCCGCCAAGAATTTCGTTAATAATCGCTTCTTTATCAACTGCATAGTTGATTGCTTGTCTTACTTCCTTGCTATCAAATGGCTTCTTGGCAACATCAAAGCGTAAAGAGAATGCTGTTGGTGTTCCTACTTCCTGCAATTCAAGGAAGCCAGATTCTTTTACTGTTTCAGCCTGTGACACTTCTACACGCTTCATAATGTCAATTTTGCCAGTTTGTAATTCTGCTAATCTTGTAGATGCTTCTGGGATGACTTTATAGACAACCTTATCAAGCTTTGGCAATCCTTCTTTCCAGTATTCAGGATTTTTTTCTAAGACGATTTCCTGGTCACGTTTATAGCCAGTCATTTTGAACGGACCTGTACCGACAGGGTTGTTGTTAAAATGCTCATCCCCTTTTTCCGCTACATATTTAGGCGGTACAATCACAGCTCCGTACCCTGCAAGCTTCGTTAAAAGGACCGGATCCGGCGTATTTAATTTCATGTTTATCGTAAATTCGTCTACTACTTCAACGCTTTCAATGGACGTATAATTGGAATATTGCGGACCCTTTTGACCTTCTGCCCCTAGTAGACGGTCAAATGTGAATTTTACTGCCTCCGCGTTAAATGGCTCGCCATTATGGAAGGTAACCCCTTGGCGAAGCTTAAATTGCAATGTTTTATCATCTAAATACTCCCAGCTTTCCGCAAGACCAGGCTGCAGTTCCAAATCAATTGTACGATCGACGAGCCCTTCAAATACCGAGGTAGCGACCGTACTCCAATCTAATAGGAACGTATCAATCGGATCCCAGTTTTGCGGATCACCTGAAACACCGATAACAATTTCATTGCCGCGGTCTTTCACAGGGTTTTCCTCGCTGCCTTTTCCTGATTCTGTACTCGCCTTTTCCTTCCCGCCGCCCGAGCATGCGGATAATATGAGTGTAAAGATCACTAGAAGTGCCAATAATGACGATAGCTTCTTTTTCATCAACTTGTTTCCCCCCTGTTATTGTTTCGTTTCTATTTTTTCTCCATATGGATATGGCTGGCTGCAGCCAATTTCTTTTGAAATGCCTGCCGCCGCCTCCCAAAGCGCGCCTACTATATGATGGACTTTGTCCCTTGGCAATGAGGTTGAAAATCCCGCGATGCTGATCGAATAAGGAACTGCTCCAAACCGATCATAGATGGGGACAGCAATTGAAACCGTCCCTTCCTCAAGCTCAGAATCGCTATAAGCAAACCCTTCTTTTCTTGTTTGTTCAATTAATGTTAGAACTTCCTCTTTCGACTTTGGTGTTTGACTTGCATAAATGGTTAAGGGCGCTTTTAGCACTTCCTGCACCATCTCATCCGGCAAAAAGGAGAGAAGCGTCCGTGTGCACGCTCCCGCATATAAGGGTGCATGGCGGCCAACCTTTGTATAAAGACGGACAGGTCTTGTACTTTCAACCTTTTCAATATAAACACCTTCATGCTGATCGCGAATGACAAGCTGCACAGCTTCATTAAAGGTTTCCTGAAGCTTCTTCATAAATGGAAGAGCAACGCGGCGAATCTCAAATCTTGCAGCCACCCGTTCCCCCATTTCAAGAAATTTAAGGCCTAATCCATAGCTCTCTCCATCGACAACTAATCCATCCTGCTGAAATGTCATACGCTGTAAATAACCCATCTCAGCAAATCCTCTTAATAAGCGGAATGCCGTTGCTTTTGGAATGCCTGAATGCTTTGAAATTTCATCTAATCGCCAGTAAGGCTTTTCTTCTGTAAAATAATCTAGTAAACTTAACGCTTTTTCTAATGTTTTACTCATTTTAATTCTCCCGCTGCGACTGCAAGTTTTTCCGGACTATCATATAGGTGACAGGATACGGCATGGTTATCTCGAATTACCTGTAATGATGGCCTTTCGGTTTTACAAATATCCATGCAAGAAGAACATCGAGGATGGAATGTACATCCGCTTGGTGGATTCGAAGGACTTGGTACATCTCCTTTTAAAATGATTCGATTTTTCATTTGCAATGGATGAGGACTAGGCAGTGCAGAAAGCAAGGCTTCGGCATATGGATGCAGAGGCTCATCATACAGGCTGTTCTTATCAGCAATTTCCACCATTTTCCCTAAATACATGACCCCTATCCGATCACAAAAATGCTTCACTACACTTAAGTCATGGGATATGAATATATATGTAAGTCCAAATTCCTTTTGTAAATCTCTCATTAAATTTAGTACTTGCGACTGAATGGATACATCGAGTGCGGATACAGGCTCGTCCGCAATAATTAGTTTTGGCTTCGAAATGAGTGCTCTTGCGATGCCAATCCGCTGCCGCTGTCCACCCGAAAACTCATGCGGGAAACGCGAAAGCTGTGCAGCCGTTAAGCCAACCTGATCGGCTACTTCGAGCACCCTTTTTTCCCTCTCTCTTCGATCACTTACACCAAAGTTGATAAGCGGCTCTTCAATAATATCTCTAACTTTCATTCGGGGATTTAATGAAGCGAACGGATCCTGAAAGACAATTTGGATATCCTTTCTTAACCTTCTCATTTCATTTGGATTTAGTTCAGCTATATTTTTGCCTTGAAAGTAGATGCTTCCTTCAGTTGGCTCAAGCAATCTAAGAATCGTTCTGCCAGCTGTACTCTTTCCGCAGCCCGACTCCCCCACGATTCCGAATGTCTCTCCCTCCATCACTTCAAAGGAAACGCCATCCACTGCCTTTACTTGCTTCATTGTTTTATTGCCGAAAACTCCACCTTTGATAGGAAAGTATTTTTTTAGATTATCAACCTTTAGCAATACGTTTTCTCTTTCCTTCACTTCGCAGCCACCTCCGTCTCACCATCTTCATAAAGCCAGCATTTTACTCTAGATCCATTTTCCATTTCAAATAGAGGCGGAACTTCCTTGCACCGTTCATGTGCAAAGGAGCAGCGAGGGGCAAAGCGGCAGCCCACAGGCATTTTTCCCGGAGCTGGAACAACACCCGATATGGAAGAAAGATATTCCTTTTGTTCTTGAATGTCTGGCAATGAAGCTAATAAACCTTTCGTATACGGGTGGCTTGGCTGATCAAAAAGATCAACGACCAATGATTCTTCTACAATCTCCCCTGCATACATGACAATCACCCGGTCACACATTTCCGCAACAACTCCAAGATCATGGGTGATCAGTACAATGGACATATGAAGCTGATCCTGGATCTTCTTCATCAATTCCAGAATTTGCGCCTGAATGGTTACATCAAGAGCAGTGGTAGGCTCGTCCGCAATAAGAACCTCTGGATTACAAGAAAGGGCTATCGCAATCATGACTCTTTGACGCATTCCGCCTGACAGCTGATGCGGATATTCATTCAATACTTGTTCCGGTCTAGGAATTCCTACAAGCTTTAGCATTTCAAGAGCGCGGTTTCTAGCTTCCTTCTTCGAAACTCTTTCATGGTTCAGAATCATTTCATTTATTTGAGCACCGACTGTATAGACCGGATTAAGAGAGCTCATCGGTTCCTGAAAGATCATCGCAATCTTTTTCCCGCGGATTTGCCGCCAATCTTTCTTGTTAAAGCTATTAAAATTCAGATTCCCTAATCGAATATCCCCACCATGTCTCTCCACACCAGCAGGCAACAAGCCCATTAACGATAGAGACGTCATACTTTTCCCACATCCCGATTCTCCAACAATTCCGAGCGTTTCCCCCTTATGCAGGTGAAAGTTTATTCCATTCACGATAGCGATCTTTCCGCCATCCTCGTCCTTAATCCCAACCTTCAATTCTTCCACTTCTAAAACTTTTTGAACCATTATGACACTCCTAACGGTTTCATTTTGTGAAATGCAATTTCATTTTTTGAATTATTTTAATTTTAATTAAATGTCTGAAAGTTTGCAATAGTTTTTTCGGAAAAAGTGTGATAAATATCACCGTTACTATACATTGTTGATTTTCGTGTATGGTACAGGAATTCATAGGCGGAGAATTTCCGGTTAATATATAAAGAGGAAGCTTGAGAAGCAGATATAAGCGGAGATATTCCGATTAACTGCTCTAATTCAGACAAAATCCAACGATTTAGATACTATAACCGGAAAAACTCCCCTTATTTTTAAGGAAATATAGGTATTTCCCAATTTAAGCGGAATTTTTCCGTTTATTTTTCAAACACAGTAAAATCACCATTCTGTTGTAACAGAACCTAAATAAAAAAACTGCTCGCAATGCGGCAGTTTTTTGAGGTGATATTTAGATTTTCAAAGCATACTCTATCTATAGACCTTAGCATCTATTAGATACTTATCGACTTTCCCCTGAACGAGTGAATACCCAATACCAGCTCCTTTTGGAACGGCTACTATTCCTGGTTTGCTTAGGGTTACTTCTGGCTCAACAATGTCTTCGGCCCAATATCTTTTAGAGGCAGATGTATCTCCTGGAATGATGAAGTTTGATAAGGAAGCAATAGCGATATTATGTGCTCGTCCTACTCCAGCCTCCAGCATTCCACCGCACCATACCGGTATACCATGTGATTGACAAAGGTCATGAATTTTCTTCGCTTCCGTAAGTCCGCCTACACGGCCAACTTTAATATTAATGATTTTACAGCTGCCAAGCTCAATTGCTTTTCTGGCATCCTCTACAGAATGGATACTCTCATCTAAACAAATCGGGGTTTGTAATTCCCTTTGTAGTTTGGCATGATCGACAATATCATCATGTGCAAGCGGCTGTTCAATCATGATGAGTCCATACTGATCTAATTCTTTTAACGTATCGATGTCATCGAGTGTATAAGCAGAGTTGGCATCAGCCATTAAAGGGACTTCATAGCCAAAAGTCTCTCGGATCGCTTTGATCCTGTCAACATCGATACCAGGCTTAATTTTCACTTTAATCTTCTTATAGCCCTCCGCTAAAAAGCCTTCCACCTTCTTTAATAGCCCTTCCACCGTTGGCTCTATTCCAATACTAACGCCTACTTCGATTTCTTCTTTTTCCCCTCCGAGTGCTTTTGAGAGGGAAATCCCATTTTGTTTGGCGTATAAATCCCACAGAGCACCCTCAATCGCTGACTTGGCCATGTTATTTCTGCGGATCCAAGAAAACAACTTCGAAAAATCAGCAGGGGATTCGAGCTCTGCCTTTAAAATCTGAGGAATGATAAACTGTTCTGCCACATGCCAGACTGTATCAATGGTCTCCTCATTATAAGCAGGCGACTCCATTGCAACACTTTCTGCATATCCAACATGGCCATCCCCATAAACACTTACAAGAATATATTCCTTTTCTGTCTCCGTCCCAAAGCTTGTTTGAAACGGGGACAGCAGGGGCATCTTTAAACGTTCTAATTTCACCTTATCAATTTTCATAATGAATCCTCCTTGTGTGCTATGAATCTACTGTATTTTTAGTTACCTTTTAATCCCAAACCATTTTTTTCAAAAGTTTTAAGTAAGGATCGGGTTAATATTTCAATTCCAGTTAATAAAGCGTCGTGGTCAAAGGTCATATGAGGATGATGCAATCCTGGTTTTAGTCCACAGCCAAGTCCAAGCATTGTTGCTTTCAATTCAGGACGCTTTACACTATAAAAGTGAAAATCCTCCCCGCCAGATGTGACACTAGGAGGAACTAAATTCTCTTCTCCGATGACTTCCTTAATTGCTTCAGCCATGATGGATTGGGCTTCCTCATTGACTTGAGCTGCTACGATTTCCCCCTCGGTCTTATATGTAATGCTAACTTGGTAAAGGTCTGAAAGGTTCCCGATGATTTTCTCCAGCTTTTCCACTAGCTGTTCCATCACCTTATTAGACTGTGCGCGCAAGTCAAGACCAAACTGAGCGGAACCCGGGATAATATTGCCATTATCTCCACCAGCGATAAACTTGGTCATCTTGATCGAATAGGGAATCATCGGATCTAGATAAATCCCTTTCATCTGCTCAACTAAAGCGGATCCAACCTCAATGGCATTCGCTCCTAAATGAGGACGGCCTCCATGACTGTCTTCCCCGATAATTTTACCTGTAATAAATTGCCCTGCCCCATGGACAATAGCTGGTGCGGCCTTCCCATTTGGAACCTCCAATTCCGGTCTCAAATGTACACCGAATAAGTAATCAACATCATCCATTACTTTTTTCTCAAGCATTTTTAATGCGCCATTCCCCTTTTCTTCAGCTGGCTGAAAGATAAATTTCACTTTGCCTGGAAGCTTAACATCCATTTTCTTCAGCATCATCATGACACCCAATCCCATTGTCATGTGGGCATCATGTCCACAGGAATGATTTGCCTGCCAGATCCCGTCTACCTCCTGCCATAAGGAATCCATATCTGCACGAAGGCCAACCGTGAAGTCTCCTTCTCCGATTTCCGCTACTACTCCTGTACAGTCTGCAAATGTAGTAACCTTACAGCCAAATGCTTCTAGCAAATTAGCAAGATATTGAGTCGTTTTATATTCTTTCCAGCTAACCTCTGGGTGTTGATGGAGATAATCAAAAATCTCAAAGATTTGGACTTTCAGTTTGCTATTATCTAAAGTTTCTAGCATGCTACTTCCTCCTTAGCTATGCTATTCTATTTTCTTTATTCATTTTAGAATCTTCCCTTGACCTGCCGTTAGCCTATTCATAAAGATGACATGCGACAGCATGGTTTGGTGCAACATCCCTTTTAACAGGGACATTCTTCTTACAAATCTCGGTTGCATGCTGACACCTAGTATGAAATACGCATCCTGATGGCGGATTAATCGGGGATGGCACTTCTCCTTTTAGTGTAATCCGCTCCCTCTTAATCATTGGATTTGGCAGCGGAACAGCTGATAACAAAGCCTGTGTATACGGATGCAGCGGTTGAGCAAATAACTCATCTGTCGGGGCTTCCTCCACCATTTGCCCTAAATACATTACTCCTATGCGATCGGCTATATGGCGAACCACACTTAAATCATGGGAAACAAACAGATACGCTAAATTAAATTCATCCTGAATTTCTTCCAAAAGATTCAGCACTTGTGACTGGATGGAAACATCTAGTGCTGATACAGGCTCATCACAAATAATCAAACTCGGGTCAACCATCAATGCCCTCGCAATCCCAATTCGCTGTCTTTGACCACCTGAAAATTCATGCGGATAGCGGAAATATTGCTCAGATTGGAAGCCAACCTTATTTAACATGTCCATCACTCGGTCCATCCTTTCTTGTTTACTGCCGATGCGATGGATTTTCAATGTTTCTTCTAAAATATGGCCAATTCTTTTTCTTGGATTAAGAGAAGAATAGGGATCCTGAAAGACCATTTGTAATTCCCGGCGCATATCTAGAAGCTTTCTTCCCTTAAGCTGATAAATATTCTCTCCTTTATATAGCGTTTCTCCTTCTGTAGGTTCAATCAAGCGCAGAACTGTTCGTCCAGTTGTACTTTTCCCGCACCCCGATTCACCTACTAAGCCATAGGTTTCGCCCTTTCTCATATGGAAAGAAACATCATTTACCGCTTGTACATGTCCTGTCACCTTGCCAAGTGAATTCGTTACAGGGAAGTATTTTTTTAGATTTCTCACCTCTAAAAGTGGCTGTTCAATAGGAATCTGCTGCACTGACATATGGATTCTCCTCCCCCACCTGGAATATTTCCTTGTAATGCCAGCACCTAACTTTACGGCTAGTATCTGCTTGTACAAGTTCAGGCATCTCATCATGGCATTTTTCATTTGCAAATGCGCATCGAGGAGCAAATCGGCAGCCTTTTGGAATTTGATGCAGAGTAGGAACCTTCCCTTCGATGACATGCAGTTTTTTAGAGCGATCCCCAGTTAATTGCGGGATTGATTTAAGTAGCCCATCCGTATAGGGATGATAAGGGGAAGAAAACAATGATCGAACATCCGATTCTTCAATGACTTGTCCTAAATACATCACAACTACCTTTGTACAAACTTCTGCAACTACCCCTAAATCGTGCGTTATCATGACCGTACCCATGTTAAACTTCACTTTTAATTCATTTATCAAATCCAGAATTTGTGATTGTGTAGTGACATCCAGAGCTGTTGTTGGTTCATCAGCAATAAGCAGCTTGGGCTGGCAGGACAGAGCCATCGCGATCATTACCCGCTGTCTCATCCCGCCAGATAACTCGTGTGGGTATTCGTGAATTCTTTTCTCTGGTGAGGGAATGCCTGTTAACCTCAGCATTTCTGTTGCCTTTTCATAAGCCTCTTTCTTATTTACATTCTGGTGAAGCATAATGGATTCAACAATCTGATTCCCCACTGTGTATACAGGATTTAATGAGCTCATCGGATCCTGAAAGATCATCGAAATATCATTTCCCCTTACAGACTGCATGTCATTAATAGTAGAGGTTAACAAATTCTTTCCTTTGTATAGGATTTCCCCTTCGTACTCTGTTGATTTCTCATCAAGCAAGCGAAGAATGGACTCTGCTGTTACACTCTTTCCGCACCCGGATTCCCCTACCACACCAACTGTTTCTCCAGCATACACAGTGAAGAATACCCCATCAACTGCAGTGACACGCCCACGCTCCGTATTGAAATGTGTTTTTAAATTTTTTACTTCCAAAAGTTTCGTTTCCATGATCGTTCCCCCTCCTCTCCCGTTATTTTTTCGCTTTATTATTATGAGGGTCTAATAGGTCACGAAGACCATCCCCAAACAGGTTAAGACCAAATACAGTAAGCATGATGGCGATTCCAGGGAAAACGGTCATCCACCACGCATTAAAAATCACCATTTTTCCATCATATAAAAGATTCCCCCAGCTTGGGGCAGGTGCTGGGATTCCTGCACCTAGAAAACTCAAAGCTGCTTCCGTAATGATCGAATCTGCGAAGATAAATGTGGCTTGAACAACTAAAGGAGAAATGACATTTGGAGCAATATTCACCCAAATAATTCTTGTTGCTCCTGCCCCCTGTGCTTTTAATGCTTCGATATATGTTTGTTCTTTAATGACAAGCGCGGAGGAGCGGACCGTCCGAGCAACATATGGTGTAAATACGATGCTTAGAGCAATAATGACATTCTCCACTCTTGGCCCTAATGCAGCCATGATGGCAATCGCTAGTAAAATGGCGGGAAAAGCCATGAGCCCATCGCATAGCCTCATTAAAATATTATCCAGCGAGCGATAGTATGCTGCATAAAGACCAATAATCATCCCTAGGATTGAAGTAATAATGGCAACGAAGAACCCTACGCCTATCGATACTTTCGCCCCATATGCAACCCGGCTGAATAAATCTCGTCCGTAATTATCTGTACCAAAAACATGTGCATCACTAGGCTCCAATAGCCGCTGCTTTGCCTCCAATTCATATGGATCATAAGAGGCAAGCAATGGACCGACAAAAGTGAATAACAAAATAATGACAATGATGACACTTCCAGTAACCGCTAGTTTATTGGAAAGGAAACGCCTTATTAGCAACTGCCTGCGTTCTTTCTTTATATGACTTTTCACTTGGGATAGTTCCTGTTCCCTCACCACTGTTGTTTGCATAATGAGCGCCTCCTTTCTATTTTCGATTTAGACGAACGCGTGGGTCTATCACCCCGTATAGCAAGTCAACAACAAGATTAATTAATACATAGCTAATCGCCACAAGAAGGATGGTCCCTTGAATAACAGCAAAATCACGCCGTTCAACAGAGTTAACAATTAACTGGCCGATGCCCGGAATATTGAAAACTGTTTCAACAACCGCCGCTCCTGCTACCAGCGTTCCAAACGTTTGTCCGATGACTGTTAAAATTGGTATAAACGCATTTCTTAAAGCATGCTTATAAATGATGATTTTTTCCTTTAAACCCTTTGAACGCGCTGTTTTTATGTAATTAGCGTTAAGGATATCGAGCATCGATGATCTTGTCATACGGGCAATAAGTGCAGCCTGCATGGCACCTAAGGCAATCGCAGGCAGGATTAAATACCGTATATGCAGGAAAAAGCCAGCATTTAATGGTTTATAGCCTGCTACAGGCAGCCATCGCAATTGAACGGCAAAGAGGAGAATTAATAAAAGTCCTAATAAAAAACTTGGGACAGATATGCCGATTAGCGATCCACCCATAAACGTCTGGTCAATGATCGTGCCTCTTCTTTTTGCCGCTATAACACCAAATGGAATAGCGAGCACTACCGCAAGCAATTGTGCGAAAATCGCTAGAGACAGTGTTGGGCCTAAATGGGAGAAAAATGATTGAAGCACAGGCTCGTTCATAAATATGGACCATCCAAAATCACCCTGCACGACTCCAGCAAGCCAACTCGTAAATTGCTGGTACAGAGGGAGGTTGAGGCCGAGCTCCTCGCGCAGCTCGGCTACCTCACGCGGACTCGCTTCCGGACCCAGCATAACCGAAGCCGGATCACCAGGAGTGATATGGATAATCAGAAACACAACAACAGCTACTACAAAAAGCACTGGTATAAGCGATAATAGCCGTTTTAGAATATATCCTTTCACAGGTAACTCACCCCTCTATAAATCTAGTTACTTTTTCTGCACATTCCACAAGGTAACGCCTTGCAAGAAGCCCATCCCTTCGATGTTCGAACGAGTAGAAGTAATCGTTGTCTTATTGCCAAATTTAATCATTGGCAAGTAGTTGTAGAATTCCTCTTGAAGCTGTGCAAAATATTCTTGTGCTTCCTCTTGTGAAGAGGCTGTATTAATTTGATCTAGCAATTGATCCATTTCAGGACTATTCGTCCATCCCGGCCATTGATTAGCAGAATCTAAGAATACATATTTCGCAGGAATAGGCTCTGTCGGAAAGCCCGTTACGAAAATATCATAGGCTTTCTCATCTGCACGTCTTTGCAGGACTGTCGCCCAATCATAAACATCCAGCTTCGTTTTCATCCCTATTTTCTCAAGCTGCTGCTGAACGACAACGGCTGCATTGTAGTGATCCTCATAATCTCTACTTGCCAGAATGACAATCTCTTCTCCGTTATAGCCAGCTTCTTCTAATAATTGCTTTGCTTTCTCCGGATCATTTTGGTTGTATTGATCCTTTCCCGCTTCGCTGTACCATTCAACTTGGTCTTTAATCATTAGCCCATGCTCTAATTCATAGAAGTTTTCATTTGTAAACGAAGCCATTAAAATTTCTTCTTCATCCAAAGCAGCATTCACAGCTTGACGTGCAATTACATCTGCAAAGAAGCCTGCCTTCTTATTAAATACCAATCCATTAAATCCATTGTGGTCAATGTGGTTAACAACATCTTCATTCGCTTCCAATTGCTCCGCATTATCAAACGGAATCGCATTCGCAATGTCATATTCTCCTGTTTGAATCCCTGATAAACGAGTGGAAGCATCGGTTACAAATTGGAAATAAATATCATCAACAAAGCCTTCCTTTTTCCCAGCCAAGCCACTGCTCTCTGAATCTAGTGATTGGTAATCTGTGAATTTATCCAAATGAACATATTGATCTGTTTTCCATTCGACGAACTTATATGGGCCAGTCCCTATATACTCGGTAATGCCCTGTTCAGTAGCAGCTTCATTGATTTCCTTTGGCGTAATAATCGCTGCCTGGCCTGGATCAGCAAGCATCGCTAAGGCTGTAGACAAGGGCTGCTTCATTTCTAAAACGACTGTTTTTTCACCTGAAGAAGAGAAGACTGCATCAGCAAAATACGATTTGCCAAGTGTTGTTGACTCCTTCCATCGGTTCATGGAGGCAACAACATCCTCAGGAAGCATCTCTTCCCCGTTATGAAATTTGATACCGTCTCTTAATTCAAAAGTAATTATCTTGCCGTCCTCACTTACTTCATAAGACTTTGCCAGCATCGGTTTCACTTCAAATTTTTGATTAACCGTTACCAACGTCTCATAGACATGTCTCATTACATCTCTTGTTGCTACAGCTGTCGTTAACAACGGATCAAGTGTTGGGGGCTGTGCATTATAAGCAACCTGCAGTTCTCCTCCTACCGCAGCCTCCCCGCCTTTATCATCTGTCCCCGACTCCTCTGCAGAACAAGCCATTAAGGTAAATGACAAAAGTAACATTAAACATAGTAAACTTATTTTCTTCATTTCTAGACCCCCTTATTGATATTCCATTTCTCTAACATCCAGTGACCAAATAAAGAAGAATATCACCCTTGACTCTTTAAAAATAAAGCCTATACTTCTAATTTGAACACTATGAAGTTTATACTTTGGACAAATTTATCATATATTCTGTCAATTTGCAATAATTATTATTATTGAAATCTTGATTGCCAGTTATCCGTTGAAAATGGTAATGTAAAAGAAAAGCTCGATGTTTAAATAGGGCTCATACTATTAAAAGTCATCGTAAATGTAATTGATGAATCGTCCTGAAGGAGTCATTTATATGATCAACTTTAAAGAAAGAATAAAAAACAAGTATTCTTCTTTATCAGCGGGAATGAAAAAAGTAGGGAAATATGTACTAGATAACCCACAAGCTCTCGCCATGAAATCAGCAAGTCAACTAGGACAAGAAGTTGGCGTAAGTGAGACAACCGTTATTCGGTTCTGTTACTCATTAGAGTATAGCGGCTATAGTGAACTGCAAAATGAGGTTCGAAGCTTTTTAATTTTCCAGAAGAGCAGCCTGCATGAATATCAAGCAGGGAAAGAGGAATTAGTCAATAAACCTAATTTTTTTGCACAGAACTTTCAGCAGCACCAAGCACATATTCAGGAAATGAAAGAAAATATAAAGGAGGAGGACCTTCAGCTCGCGGTAGACAGAATTTATCAATCCAACAAGGTTTTAGTCACTGGCATGAGGACCTCCTTTGCCGTAGCTCATTGGCTTTCCTTTACACTTAATATTGTTCGTGGGAACTCCCAGCTTATTCAGCCGGGCATTGATGATATCAACCATTTAATCACAAAGCTCGATAGCGAGAGCACGCTAATTGCTATTGCCTTTCACCGCTATACACCTTCCACTCTCAAGTTAGCAGAGGCAGCAAAAAAACAAGGGGCATTTGTCATCGGCATTACGGACTCGGACCTTTCGCCGCTTTCGGAGCATTCAGATGTTCTATTCCCAATCGGCCTTTCGCCAAGGTCGACAATTGATTCAGCACCTGCTGTTTTCTCACTCGTTAATACCATTGTTGCAGGGGTATCCGTTATTGATATAGAAGAATTTAAAAAAAGAAGAGATAACTATGATAGATTTAATTCGGAGAACTTTTTTATTTGAGACTAGTTTAGGATTACGTTAATATTTTTTAATAAAATTTAAAAGGAGAGTGGTCTAGGGATCCACTCTCCTTTTCTGTTCCTTTAATTCTATTAACAGATCATTTTATGATTTAACGGAGCATTACTGCACTGTAAATACCATTCTTACTGGAACTTTTAATGGTTTGCTGGCAGGTGTTTTTAGCTCCTGACTTAATGTTAAGATGTATATTTCTCCGCTTCTAAATAATTCACCTGGTATAAGGGTAATTACCTTATTATTATCACTAACCTTAAACGTCAATTGAATAGCCTCTCCCTTTGAATTTATAATCGATAGACTATCATTGTTCACTGATTTTGGATCAATAGGAATATTCATTTCAATCATCCATTGGCGATCTTGAGAAACATTGAAGCTAGGCTGGAAATATTCATAGGGCTGATCATCATAGAGAACAACAACTTTTTTCACTTGTTCTTTCAGCTCTATGATTACTGGGGCATCCATTTCATTTGCAGTTTTTTCAGCAAGTGCATAACGAATGATTAACATATCTCCATTAGCTATAGAGTTTTCAATAACGATTTTTTTGTTTCTTAATGCGGGTATGTCTTTTTTATTAAGCAAAAGCTTGTTTCCATTTATCTCAGTCGATACTCTTTCGTTGCCATCGGTTGGTGAGACAATATTTATATATTTATCTTCTGGAGTTGGGTTTGGATTAGGACCTGGCTTTGGACCGGGATCTGGCTTTGGATCAGGATCTGGAATCAGTTCAGTAATTTCCACATCAATAATGGCTGACTGCAAACCAAACGATGCGACCATCTTTGCTTTCCCGGCAGTTATCCCTTTTAGCAATCCCTCAGAATCAACCAATATATTTCCCCCATCGATCGGCTGCACAAGAAATTTAACAAATCTTGTGATGTCTCTCCTATCACCACTTTGTTCCACTGCAAACACATGAAGCTGAACAGTTTGATCCTTTAGAAGCTTATATGCCATCTGATCGAATTCAATTTTTTCAATTTGCTTAGAGTAATCGATGATACTTCTAAGCAAAAACCCACTGCTTGCAATAAGTTTATCTCCGACAATCGGATGAATAAATTCCTCACCTGCTATACTAACACTTACATTTTGAATATCACCTGGATAGTCTTGAATAGATTGCCCTTTGAGAACTATGTTGGCAGAATGAGGGCCTACTCTAATAATTTGATCAACGGAAACACCCAGAGGCAAATTCAGAACCTTCCAATTTGCTGCATTTAGAGTATTCATAAACAGATTGCCTTCTACTGAAACGATGATGCTCTTTCCGTCTTCCTCTCCCTCCCATATCTCTTCATCTTGGGATAGCGTAACTGAACTTGATGTCTGGAAAGCAGTAACTATCAAGGAGTTAACTGAGAGTAACTCTTGACCTGATATTGTTGCTGTTTCTAAAACCTTCACTTTTAATTGATGGTCCTGACTAATATCAGTTCCATTAAAGGATAACAGCAGCGTTACTGTCCTATTATCCATCTTCCGAATACTTTCCACTATTAAACCAGCTGGGCCGTCAATGAGTTCAAAATCATCACTACTTAGTTCTTGACTTTTAAAAGAATCTCCACTTAATTGAACAGTAATTTCACTTTGGTCTAATGTATTTTCTACTAATGGAATATTGGATGAAATAGTTGCTTTTCCCGCTGAAAATAATTGATTTGTTTTAGAAGCGAGCGTCTTTTCAGTCGCGGCTACTCTTACCATAACACCATCCGTATCCGAATAAAGCTTGATCTTCTCAGCACCCGCAGCTAATTCAGCTGTCACTTTAGACCAGCTTTTCCCTTGATCAAGACTATATTCCATCTGTTCCGTTGCATTTTTTAGTACATAATCATCTTCTCCGCCACCTTCTTCTAAGATGACATTTGGAGGGTTGCTTGGCTCAGGTATATCTATAAGAAGCTTGTGTGATAGAGGATTCGCTTTCTCACGAATAAACACTTTTCCTGGTTTAAAAACGAGCCCTGTTGTTTCTCCCTCTTTTGCATCAATCCACTCCCCATCTAACCCATTAGATGAATCCAAGCTATACTGGAATTTTTGTGAAGTATTTAATATTTTCCCTTTCCCCACATCAATTTTAGGGAGATCAATTTCCTGCGTGCCAAATATTTTTAATTCTTTAATCGATGTCCATAAATGATTCACATTGTTCCCTTTTGTGATCGTTAGCTTTACATATCGGGCTCTAGTCGCCGGAAATGTCTTGGTATGATTCGCCTTCGTATTGCCATTCATCCGATCAATTTCTGACCAGTTCACACCGTCTGTACTTGCTTCAAGCTTAAAGTCAGCTGGGCTTACAATGAGCCCGTTATTCATAAGATCATCGGTCATTAAATTAGTTAGCTCCCAGCCAGTTATTATGGAAGAGTATTGTAAATCCACCTTAATCCAGTAGGTTTCTTCTCCGGAAGCATACCATCGGCTTGTATAATGGGTATGATCATCTACAACTCTTTCAGGGCTGTAAGGAGCCACAAAGCTACTCGCCTCAACTGGTTTTCCCTTAGCAATATTTTCTGTGCTTGCCATTGCTGCCGGCAGATGAACAGATAGGAGGATACACGCTAAGAACAGCCCTAGAAGTACTGCTTTTGTTACTAATTTCTCTATTAAATGTGTCCGATTCCC
The DNA here is from genome assembly GCF_006704205.1 of Cytobacillus solani. Classification (NCBI taxonomy): domain Bacteria; kingdom Bacillati; phylum Bacillota; class Bacilli; order Caryophanales; family Bacillaceae; genus Cytobacillus; species Cytobacillus solani. The sequence goes on along the minus strand of NZ_CP041305.1, from coordinate 2,286,994 downwards.
TAGTATTTTCATTTATTTGTCTCCCGGAAATTTCCCATTTATTGAGATGTAATAAGAAACATCTGCTGAGGGTTCTGCATCTATTAAATTAGGAATATTCATGTATTGACCTTTTCTTCCGCCAAATCTATCTCCAATAAGTGAATATAATGCGATATGCTCTTCTATCTTCAGCTCTGCACCATCACATCGCAGCCAGCCTTTTGTATCTTTCATATCTTCCTTCTTAAAGAGACGAATTTCTCCTATATACACATTCGAGTCATTCTGGTCATCCGTATAAAAGTACTTTATGCCTGGAAGTGGGCTCGCATTCCGAAGGTCAGGTGTATTTCCATCCCCATTCGCTTCAGTGAACTCATTATTTAATTTTCCAGGATATAGCATCATCCCTGCATAGGATTGAATATCAGCCGAACCTGGCAATGATCCCTTCATCGAAATCATATAATTTATATTTGGCAATGGATTTGCTCCCCTTAAATCAGGCAAAAAATAGGAGAAGTCATCTCCGCCAAATGTTGTTCCAATGACTGAATATAAATCTGGGTTAAATTGCTGCACCTTCTGCAGACCATTTAACTCTTCCCAGCCATCTTCCATCATTCGAAAATCTCTATATGGAAATAGCCGAATTTCCCCCACATACCTTTCGATCGTTGAACTTCTATCTGCTGCAGCGATATGCTTCAGTTCATTTCCGTTTAAAAATAATAAGATTCCCATAACAACAGCTAATAAAAATTTTCTTTTCATTCATTCACACCCTTCCATTCAATCTCTTGATAATCACTTTTTTGCCGTATTTATACAAAATACGACTTTATTACTTTAATTATATTGTTAATTATATTACTTTCAAGTATTATATTTTATTTTTATTAAATTTAATTTAGACACTCTTTATTCTATGAAAAATGTTTCAAATCTATCAAAAAAGGTAAGTACATAGAAGACAACTGAATAATAAAAAATAATTTTGGAGGATGATAGTTATGCGTAAAGTACTTGTTGCCAATAATGTTCTGGATGTTCAGGAAAAAATATCTCAACTAGCTGCTGAAGGATATTCGAAGGAACAAATATATATTTTTGCACATGATAAAGATTACTCCAAAGAATTAACGGATGATACACTTACTCAAAGCATGGATTTAGAGGAAAAAGGAATGATGGACACCGTTGCAAACATATTTAAGTCACGAGGAAATGAGCTTCGAAGCCATTTTGAAAATCTCGGTTTAACTTCAGCAGAAGCTGAGCAATATGAAGAAGAGCTTGATAAAGGAAAAATCGTTATCGTTGCTACGTTGAATACATTGTCTGAATCTGAATTACCTATTAATACTAGTTTTTAACCATTTGAAGAAATAAAAAATAAGGCTCTGCAGAGATTTTCTCTGCAGAGCCTTTATCCAATAACGTCTCATAACAACATCATGATTTTAATAGCCTAACCACTACTTGCTATAAACATTCCAGGTCTGTGAGCTCTTTATATTGAAACGTTTGTAGCATATTCAGACTCTCGTCTTATCACTTGACCAGCGGTTACTCCTAAGTATTTTCCCTCTTCAACAGCCAATTGCCCGTTTACAAATACATAATGAATGCCTGATGGTTCTTGTAAGGGCTCCTCATATGTGGCATTATCTTTAATCGTTTGCGGATCGAATATAACAATATCTGCTGCATATCCTTCTTTCAGCAAACCCCGATTTTTCAGACGAAGCAATTGTGCTGGGGCCCCTGTCATTTTTCGAATGGCCTGTTCAAGCGTAAGGGCTTGTTTGTCTCTTACAAAATAGCCTAATACTCTTGGATACGTACCATATAGTCGTGGATGTGGCTTCCCTCCAAAAATCCCATCAGAACCTACAATTTGTAAAGGATGCTGCATTCCTCCAGTAATTACCTCTTCCTCCCCCCAGTGGATTAGCATGGTGATCCCAGCGTTTTCCTCTAGAAGAAGCTTAAATGCTGCATCAGCTGGTTCAACTTCTAGTAAATTTGCAATCTCAACCATATTCTTTCCTTCAACCCAGCGATTTTTTTCAGTGGAAACAGAGGTGAGTGTAATATTTTCCCATCCGCAGTTTAGCACCCAGTTTTCATAATCAGTGTTATTCCTAAGATCCTCTTTAATACGTGCCTGTATATCAGCATCCTTTAACTTCTCCAGCAGTTCAGCTGTTCCGCCAGAATGCATCCAAGGAGGTAAGATAGCATGAAAAACAGTAGATCCTGCAGTATACGGATATTGATCAAAGGTTACTTCGATTCCTTCTTTTCTCGCCTCGTCCATTCTGTCTAGGGCTTTCTCATATTTTGAACGATTGATCTTCCCAGCTACTTTAAAATGGGACACATGTAACCGTACCCCAGATTGTCTAGCCACATCAATAACTTCCTCTAATGCCTCTAGTGATTGATTGCTCTCATTACGAATGTGAACAACAAAACATCCATCATATTTTGCTGCTCCTTTACAGATCTCTATTAATTCCTCTTTGCAGGAGAAAACGTTAGGCGGATAGACAAGACCTGATGATAACCCAACAGCCCCTTGTTTCATGCCTTCTTCTACAAGCTCTCTCATTTTTGCCATTTCTTCTTTCGTGGCATTTCGCCCTTCAAACCCCATCACCAATGTCCGGACAGCTCCATGCGGGACAAGATAGGTGGCATTCCCCGCTATATCTGTATCTTCCAAAAACTGAAGGTACTCTTCAATCGTATTCCACGGCCAATCACCAATATCTCCATTCAATCCTTTTAATTGCTTCTGCCAGAGCGGTTTTGTTGCTTCCGATACGGGGGCAACCGAGATCCCATCCTGCCCGAACAATTCTGTTGTGACTCCCTGTAAGACTTTAATTTTATGAATCTCTGGTTTAATGCAAAGCAGATCAGAATGCACATGCGTATCAATAAACCCTGGACTTACAGCTAGTTTTTCTGCATGAATTACTTGCTTTGCCTCTTTTAGGCTTAAATCGCCAATTTTACTTATCACACCGTCTTTAATACCAATATCTGATTTCGTCCAAGGATTTTCCGTTCCATCATAGATCTGTCCACCTTTAATAATCGTATCAAACATATAGCATCCTCCTAATAGGTTGATTTTTCTCTAAAGAAAATAAGAACTAGCTTATAGACCTATTCCCACTATTTGCTGCAGCCCTTTGCGAACCCCAGAATTTAATAATGACTTCCTGTGATGGTCTTTTTGATAAGTAACTGACAGCAATCATTAAAAAGATTGAAACAGCTGTCGAAGTAACAATTGTTTGCATCCCAAATGGGTTTGGAAATAATTCTCCGAGCAAGATATAGCTTATTAAGCCTGCATACATCGAAATAATCGCACCCCATGTGGTCGCTCTCTTCCAATAAAGACCGAATACAATTGGAGCAAAGAAAGTTGCTTCAAGCCCGCCTATTGCATACACCACAATAAATTGCAAATAGTCTGGAGGCGTTAAGGCGAATAATACAACGCCAACACCAATAATAAGAGTCGTAAAATATGATAGTTTAGCAATCTTTCTTTCACTGGCTTTCGGGTTAATATAATTCAAATAAATATCCTTTACAACGGAGGCGCTAGTTACAAGCAGCATGGAGTTGACCGTCGACATAATGGCAGCGAGCGGAGCTGATAATACGATTCCCGCCACCCATCCAGGCATGATATCCAGGATAAGTGTCGGCAACGCCATATCAGGTACGGATAAATTCGGATATAATACTTTTACAAATGGACCAAGAGTGGCAAAGAAAATGGTAAAAAGCGCCATGATAAGCCCGCTGTAAATAATTGATTTATGCATGGATTCCGTATTTTTAAAGGTCATTCCTCTGACAGATGCATGCGGCAGCCCAATGGCAGCAATCCCAAAGAGCATAAAATAAGAAAACAGCATTAACGGTGTTGCCCCTGATGGTCCAGGCAATTCTACCATTTCTGGATGTTCTGTTACGAGTTGTCCAATTAATCCGCTAAAACCCTCTGTCTTAATAAAAAAGAAGATCCAAAGCAAGACTCCGCCTAAAATCATAATGATCCCCTGAATGGCATCCGTTATTGCGACAGCCCTAAACCCGCCATATACTGTATAAAGAACAACAGCCAGACCAAAAATCATTAACCCCGTTTTATAAGGCAATCCTGTAATGGATTCTAAAATCCGCGCTCCCCCTACAAATTGGGCAACCATATACGCACTGATAAAAATAATAATCCCAATCGAGCTCCCCAGCACGACTGCTCTACTTTGGTACCTTTCTTTAAAAAAGTCTGTTAATGTAACTGCATTAATCTTTCTTGCCACAATGGCAAATTTTTTCCCGAGTATTCCTAAAATATATACACCCATCCCTACTTGCGTCAGGAGAATAAGAATCCAGCTAAAACCGGAATTATAAGCAACACCTGGCGATCCTATAAATGTACCCGCACTTGCAGCCGATGCTAGGAGAGTAAATGTTAATACTAACGGTCCGAGAGATCTGCCGCCAATGAAGTAATCCTCCTGAAAGTTTGCATTCTTGACCTTTAAACGCTTATGCAGTACAATCCCGATTGCAAAGGTAACAATTAAAGCAAGACATATCGGTATAAGAACATCCCATTTCATTAAACCGTCACCTACCTTTCATCCTCTGCTTCAATAGACATATCCTTGTAAAAAAACTTCACCATAAAATAAGGAAGAATACAGAAAATCACATTCCCTACAAGTCCACCCCAAAAAAACCAAGCGGGAAAGCCAAGAATATAACTCATGGAAGCTGCTGGTTTGTTAAGGCCAATCCATAGGGATACCCCACCTACAAGAAGAATGTTAATCACAAATAACCACATCGTCACCCGCATTTCCTTATCACATTGAGCAAACCTGCTATCCTCGATGAATTCCTCTTGATCCTTCAATAAACTCTGCCTCCTTTGATTGATGTTTTAACTTCTTCATTGGTATTTTTTGAAGCCAACACTTCTTTTAAAAGTATAGGTCTTGCCTTCAATGGAAGTCAATAGAATATTATGAATTTTTATACTATTTTAAAAAATAGGCAAAATGATGGATTTATCTAAAATTTATTGTCTATTAAAGTCCTAGCTTTCATTACTTAACATCTATTTTTCAGAAAAAACATTTTACAATATTTCCTAAAAGTGATATCATAATAATATAAGTTAGATATTGAGAGGAGTGATTAAAATGAAAGAAAAAAACGTCTTTCAGGTTAATGGTTTTATTGGGATTTTATCAGTCATCGTGCTGCTTGGACTTGGTGTATGGCTTTTAATTAGCCAAGAGCTATTTGTCGTTGCCATTCCATTACTTGTTGTAGCTGTCCTTTTGGCAAGCGGAATTACAATTGTTCAGCCAAATCAGGCAGCTGTCGTTACTTTTTTCGGTAAGTATTTAGGTTCGATTCGCAACAATGGACTATACTTGACTGTGCCGCTTTCACTGCGTCGCAATGTGTCATTAAGGGTTCGAAACTTTAATAGCAAGCGCTTAAAGGTAAACGATGTGGAAGGAAATCCGATTGAGATTGCTGCGGTCATTGTTTTCAAAGTTGTCGATTCGGCTAAAGCTGTGTTTGATGTAGACAATTATGAGGAATTTGTTGAGATTCAAAGTGAAACAGCCATTCGCCATGTGGCAACGAAATATCCTTATGATACGTTTGAAGATGCTGATCTTACATTAAGAGGGAATGCAGAAGAGGTTTCCAATGAATTGACAGCTGATTTACAAGACAGACTGAATGTTGCTGGGGTTGAAGTGATTGAAGCAAGATTAACACACCTTGCTTACTCAACAGAGATTGCCCAAGCGATGCTGCAGCGCCAACAGGCATCAGCCATTATTTCAGCTCGACAAAAAATCGTTGAAGGTGCTGTTGGAATGGCACAAATGGCGATTAGACAGTTAGAAGCGGATAAAACAATTGAGTTAGATGATGAGCGCAAAGTCCAAATGGTTAATAATTTATTGGTAGCCATTGTAGCAGAAAAACCAGCCCAGCCTGTTATTAATACGGGGACACTATATTAATGAGTGGGCTCTATGTCTAAGAAAAAAAGTTTTCCATTACGTTTAGACCCTGAACTGTATGAGATTTTGCAAAAGTGGGCTGCTGATGATTTTAGAAGCGTAAATAGCCATATAGAATTTCTTCTTCGTGATGCCGCTAAGAAGGCTGGAAGGCTGAAGAAGTCGCAGGAGTAAAAGTCTTAAGCCATATATAAAGGAGAGCAATCTTGACTGGATCGGCTCTCCTTTTGTTTACCTTTTTTATGAATTATCCATGTGTTTGTTTGCAGAATGCGATAAAGATGGAGTTCATTTCTATAGAAGAAAAAATAATTTCGTGGAAAACAATGAGGAAAAATATTGTTCTTACTAACTTAATTGTCGTTTTATGTTAGCCAGATCCCTTTCATTCCGTGCCGTTTTCTCCCATATAAAATCTTGGTCATTTTCCAGCACTTTGAAACGGGCCAATATTTCTTGATGACGCTCTTCACTTTTCGTTTCCATCTTTTCTATTTTAAAATGGATTCCTTGTTGGTCTTGTTTCATTTCTTGCATGTCTTGCTTCATCTCTTGCTGGTCCCGTTTCATTTCTTGCATGTCTTGCTTCATCTCTTGATAATCCTGTTTTATTCCTTGTATGTCCTGTTTCATCTCTTGCTGATCCTGCTTCATCTCCAGCTGATCTGAATGCATGGTTCCTACCATTGTAATTAATTGAGATAACATACTTTCAATTTTTTCTTCGTTCATTTTTTCTCACCTCCTCTTTATTATTATACAACATTTACATCCTTGTGGATTCAGAGGTTATGTAAAAAAGATAAAAGCAGTTCTCTTTTATTGAATGCTTACTTTATAAGCAATACATACGAACACACCTACTAATCAAACGTTTGATTAATAGGTGTGTTCGATTTTTATAAGATAGCTGCAATCTTTCCCAGGGAAAAAATGGGGCAGATTCCCTATCCCCTCTGTCCCGCAAATTTACTACCTTCTTAAAAATGTCCACTGTACACATACAAACCAGCAAATTATGTCCACTATATTCATACAAACTAGTAAATTTTGTCCGCTGATGGTGTCAGGTGTCGTTTTGTATGATAGAATATGCATAATATAGATTATTTTGGGAGGGTTGAGAGAAGAATGAAGAAAAAAGTCGCAACTTTTGCAACTGCTGCTCTATTATCAGCAAGCTTTACAACGAGTGCCTTTGCTTCTACCTACACGGTACAAAAGGGGGATACCCTTTCTAGCATTGCTAAAAAGCACAATACGACAATTGGTGAGCTTAAATCTTTAAACAATCTAACAACAGATTTCTTAGCTAATAACCAAACGCTAAAGGTTGCGAAAGCCGTTGCCCCCACTGCTCCGAAAACAGCAGCAGCCGCTTCCGCTCTGACTCAAACTGTACAAGCCTACACAGTCGTTCAAGGTGACAATCTTAGCAAAATTGCTGCGAAGCATGGAATCAAATTAACTGATCTCATTGCGTGGAATAGCTTAAAATCAGACATTATTTATCCAGGGCAAAGTTTGAAGGTATCTGCTTCTTCTACAGCTCCATCGAAAGAACCTGTGGTGGAAGAATCCTTACCAGCACCTGCACCCACTCCTGCCCCTTCTGGAAATAGTAATCAGACAGCATACATAGTAAAAAGCGGCGATAGCCTATCACGAATCGCTTCTCAATTCGGAACAACGGTTCAGCAGCTGCAAACCTTAAACAACTTAAAATCTGATTTAATTTATGTTGGTCAATCATTGGCAGTCAACGGCCAAGGAAAGCAACCTGCAACTGAGCAAAAGCCCGAGGCTAACGAGCAAGTAACGAATACGGGTATGCCTTTATTAGATGAGGCAATCAAGCTCATCGGTACTCCTTACCTATATGGCGGGGCTAGCGTGAATGCCTTTGATTGCAGCGGATTTATTTATTATGTATTTAACAAAGCGGGGAAAACCATTAATCGCCTTTCTTCTGAGGGCTATTATAGCCGTTCCTATTATGTGGATACTCCACAGCCTGGGGACCTAGTCTTCTTTGAAAATACGTATAAACCAGGAATTTCCCATATGGGCATTTACATGGGCGATAACCAGTTTATTCATGCCAGCACATCCAAAGGTGTAATGATTACGAAGCTTAGTGATGCTTACTATCAGAAGCATTTTGATGGGTTTAAGAGATTCTATTAATCTACATGAAAAAGGATCAATCTTCCTGATGGGAAGGTTGATCCTTTTTCATTATGACATCCACTTCTATTAAAAATCCTTATCCGTATAAAACATAGATATGTGAGCATGTTCAAATTTCATCTCTTCTTTGATATAGGTAACAAGATTGGAGAAAAGCTCCCTGTCACGCTGTTCATTCTCTTAAGATAGACGAACATTTGTAGCCAAAAAAAGCTAAGAGAAATCTCCTTAGCTATGGTACATTCAGATCTGTAAGGTCTTTCTCCACGATTAGCGCCAGACAATTAGGCCCCTACAGTTTGGATATGTGTTTCTTCGCCATTTTTAAATACACGAAGGAACTCGTAGTCTTTCGGTCGGTGAATTTCGTATAATTTTTGCATCACTTGATTTTCCTGCCCTTTATCAGAGCGCTCATTCAAATAAATAGTAAGTGTGTCCTCTTCTTCTTTCACATCGATTGAACCAAAGCTCTTCCCTTTATCAAGAAATTCCTGGCTTAAAAACAAATAAAACTTATCCTTCTTAACATTAAGTATATAAATCCCATTCCCTGTTCCATCTTCATTTATTTCCATCTGAGTAATAAAGTCTTTCACTGTGGCACTTGCTTTTTCTGGATTAATCTCTGAAAATGTCAATTTACCATCGTTAACATTGCATCCCATTAGCAGCAAAAGCATAAATGGCAATAACAATAGTTTCTTCACTGCTTCACCCCTGTTATGGCTTTGTATTTAGGATTAACTTATTCTTACATTTTTCAAGCATTGCCTAGCACTATATAAAACTAAATAACCGTTGCTCCAAGCGATCCTTCAAAATGGCTTAAAGCCCACTCATGCCCTGCTTGATTAAAGGATGCAACTGCCTCTTTATGAACAACCATTTTAAACCCTTTGTTATAAGCATCTACCGCTGTGTGGAGAACACAAATATCGGTACAAACCCCTACTAAATGAATCTCTTCAATTCCACGCTCACGTAATTTCATTTCTAGGTCCGTTCCGGCAAATGCCGAATATCTTGTTTTATCCATAAAGTATACATTTTCCAATCCTTCATTCGTTTCATACAGTTCTTTTAGTGCACCATACAAATCTCTGCCACTTGTATGTCGGATATTATGTGGAGGAAATAGCTTGGTTTCTGGATGAAAGGGGTCTCCTTCCTCATGGACATCAACAGCAAATACAGTAAAGTCCCCTTTTGAGATAAATTCCTTCGTTAAATCGACTATTTTATCTTCTAGTGCCTGCCCCGGCTCTCCACATGTTAAAGCTCCATTAGTTGCGACGAAATCTTCTGTGTAGTCAATATTAATTAATGCGCGTTTTGGCATAATGGCTCACCTCATATTGGTTTTTTATTCCTAATTAAATGGTAATTCAAGGGTGGGTTTTTAGCAACTTCTTTTAGTGGTTAAAATAAAGAGGAAACGCGACTGTGTACTTTGGGTTTTAAGTAGAATTTGATCAAGTACGCATTACTATTTTTACAGCATTTGTGAGGAATTGGATGTGGGTAGTTTAATTTCGGTGCACCTTCGGACTCGAGCGTGCCTTTTTCTACGGATCTTGTCTGAACTTGAGCTAACTTTAGACTCCAGCATGCCTTTTTCTTCGGATCTTGTCTGAACTTGAACTGACTTCGGACTCCAGCATGCCTTTTTCTTCGGATCTTGTCTGTACTTGGACCATCTTCGGACTCCAACATGCCCTTTTCTACGGATCTTGTCTGAACTTGAGCTGACTTCGGACTCGAGCGTGCCCTTTTCTTCGGATCTTGTCTGAACTTGAACCACCTTCGGACTCGAGCGTCCCTTTTTCTACGGATCTTGTCTGAACTTGAACCACCTTCGGACACCAGCGTGCCTTTTTCTTCGGATCTTGTCTGAACTTGAACCACCTTCGGACTCAGGTCTCCTTTTTTCACCTGATCTTGTCTGAACTTGAACTGACTTCGGACTCCAGCATGCCTTTTTCTCCAGATCTTGTCTGAACTTGAACTGACTTCGGACTCGAGCGTGCCCTTTTCTACGGATCTTGTCTGAACTTGATCCACCTTCGGACTCCAACATGCCCTTTTCTACGGATCTTGTCTGAACTTGATCCACCTTCGGACTCCAGCATGCCTTTTTCTTCGGATCTTGTCTGAACTTGAGCTGATTATAGAATAAGAGCTTCACATCATGACAAAGCAGTTTCTGATTACACAACAATAATCCAAACCTATAAAAAAGAGCTAAGAGATAAACCCCTTAGCTACAATTCAATACCTAACGCTGTGTTTTTTTCTTTAAAAGGGCTAGCTTCGCTTTAGATGGGGTTTCATACTTTACCACACCGGAAAAGACAAAGTCTCCATCTCCCACACTATACAAACCGTCTTCGACATCTACATAACGATAAACTCTATATACTTGACCCTTCTTTAGTTTTCTGTCTTCTGACAGGACCCCACCTTTAACCTTCCATATGGCCGTATCTGTTAAAATCGTCACTTTCCCAATTTGTCCGGGTCTCAGCTCCATTTTCCCCCACATCACTTTTGTTGATGCCTCGGTTATTGATACGGTTGATAATAGGAATCCTGTAGCCATCAATAGAGATACTATTATGTGTTTTTTCATGCTGTAGATGACCTCCATTTTTGTAAATTATTTTACAATTAATATATCGGTCAGCTGTGTTAATTATTAATAAAATTATATTTTCGGCTAACTCTTCACAACAGCCTTTCCCAATTAATCAAACGATTGATTAACACTATCGAACCACCCCAGGTGTTTCTATAATCCTTCATAACAGATATTCGCACAGACACCCGCAGTTAATATGGTGATGCCGGAAAACAAAACACTCTGTAGGCCCAATACCTGAGATCCTAGTCCGACAATGAAAACATCCATTAAAACGATAAGCAGTCCAATATTTATCGGCGTTTTTTGGGCTATGAAATAAGCGATCAAGTCAGTGCCCCCAGTGCTAGTCTTATTACGGAGCATCAATCCAACTCCAATTCCGCAAATCACCCCTCCTAAAATAGCACTCGCCCAGATCGGCAGGGAAAATTGAATAGGGGCCAATATATCAATAAAAATCGCAGTCACGATCATCCCGTAAACACTGCCATGAAACTGGGGTCTATCTTTCGCCCATGCATAGAGAATAAGAGGGACACTTAACAATGCCGACCACAGTCCAGCTTGAAAATCAAAATAATAATGCAAAATTAGGGCAAGGCCGATAATTCCACCATCCAGTAAATGATGCGGAACTAAGAAACCATTAATCCCAATCCCCAGCAGCATGCCTCCAAGCACAACAGCAGCAATTCGAGCAAACATTTCGACCACCCCATATTTTCAGACAAAAAACACTCATTTATCCATATGAGGATTGTCCAGAGAACATGCAAAAAACATGGGAATGGTTCCGCAAATGTTGCTTAGTTTTCAACTGATTCCCCTTGAATAGAGGAACAGGGAAACTGTCCTTTATTTCACAGCTAGCTGAGTTTAGGCCAAGTTTGTAGATTTCTACATTTATTCCCCCGCAGTTTTATTGAACTTAATGTATTTTTTAAGTGATAAGACAGCCTTTATAATTTATAAATCGGTACAAATGACAATAAAATCTATAGAATATCTCTTAATTCTTCTATTCATCACTAGATTTTGAAATCCAACTGTCCATCATATATTTTTCGCTTTAATAGTCAATGTTCCCATTAAAACAAACTTTTCAATAACTATGTAATAATCACATAAAAAACACTAGCAAAATTAGGAAATTCTTGTTCAGACAACAATAAATTCCTTTACAATGGAAGTACTGGAGTTACTTTTAAAGTGGAGTGACGTTAATCAAAAATACTCAGTTCAAAATTTTAAAACTATATTTACCTGAACTATTTTTAATAGACAACATATTAAGCGAGCTACATGTTTTTAAAGGGAATAAACCCGAACTCTAAGTAGAAGAAAATCAGATTTTGAATATTATTTACATGCGTTAGTAAACACATGAAAACTAAATAGCGAAGTGAAGAGAAATTACCATTTCAACATTTGTAAAAAAACTATAAGGAAAAGAGGTCAAGTGAGGATGCTATTGAAAAGGAATTTGTATTTAATAGGTACTGTACTTGTTGGCTTGTATCTTGTGATATTTGTATCGGGTGTTTTTATTAACATGATCAGTTACCAAGCAGGTGACTATGCAATAGTTTTAGTTTTTTTGGTTTTTTTGGTCATACTTGAATCCTTTTTAATAAAAAAACTCCTATCCTATAACAATAACCAATCTCTTCAGAGGGAAATAGAACTTAGAAGGGAAAGAAAAAAATTAACACCTGGTTCAAAAGCAAGAATAAAAGAACTAGGTGCTGATGTATGTTTAAAGTTAAAACATGTGTCAGGTCTCCCAATAAATACGGGTACTAATACGTTCGTTTATAGATGTAATGATAAGATTGTTTTCGAAAGAAATGAGCACACTTTTGAATTAGAAATTGACAAAATTACAGATGTTTCAATCAAAACGAACGTACAAATCCACAAAGGATGGGTGCAACGCGACCGCGATATATTTGCGAGAGAAAAGACCAGTAAGATCTATCAATATTTGTTGATTTTCGCCTATGGAAATGGAAATGAAGGAAACTACATCACTTTTGATGTAACTAAGAATTCAAACAAAGCATCTATATTTGTAGGAATTTACGATTATCAGTCAAGAGAAAGAAATATTGTAAAGTTGTAACCATAATCACGTAGTTTAGGTGACAACCCCCAACATAGAAATAGGTAAGAGGGACTTTTACTTTTAGGAAACAGTCAGTCCCTCTTTTTTTCGTTTCATTGTACTGAGCGTGAAAGTTTCCCTTTATATCTGTTTATTGCAAAAAAAAGGACAGAGTTTTGCAGAGATTATGTGCAGAACCTAGCTGCATAAAAAAAGGCTTGCCTGCTCCAAAAATAACCTCTACTGTTTGATTGTCGAGATCATAACAGGTGGAGAATTGAAAGGATGCTAGCAGTGCCAGATGTAAATTATATCAAACATCTAAGAGAAAACGAAGACTTGTCTATTAATGAAATATCCATGAATGATTAGGTCAAAGCTGATTCTTCATTAAAGATCCGCATGAAGGAATTCACGAACTAACTTTAAATATGCCTCATTTTCCTCTTGCTGAGGGGAGTGTCCGCTATTTTCAAAGATAACGAGTTTTGAATTAGGTACCTTCTCAGCAATGAGCTCTGAGCAAACTACTGGTGTAATCCAGTCATGTCTGCCTACAGTCACTAATGTGGGAACAGATATTTGGTGCAAATCTGGAACTAAATTAAACGCTGGTTTATTATAGCGAAAAGCAAAATTATGCGTCTCATAGCGATAATAGATAGAATCCAAACGTGCTTTGACTGCTTCTGCGTCAAATTCGACCGTATAAAGCGGTTGAATAGCTGTAAACATCTCCTTTAGTTCTTCATTCGATCCTACTTTCCCATCGAATAGCCGGCGAATGCCCTGCTCTGTTATCCCTGGCAAATGACTCTCTAAAGCCCGGTCAACAGAAAGATGATCAAATTCACTATTGGCAGCCGTATCACGTAATAACACATGAGTAACATTTTCCGGATAGCGCAGCGCATACTCAAGCGTTAGAAATCCTCCATAGGATCCACCTAGAATCTTAATTGGACCGCCAACTAAGGTTTTCCTCATTTCTTCGATATCTGCTGCCCATTGTTCATGCGTAAATGGCGGGTTTCCCCCTGATCGGCCAGATCCCCGCATATCCATAAATACAAGACGGTATGTATCACCGAGCGGGGAAAAAGCTTTAATATCCCCACGGCAATCACTTAAACCAGGAGCTCCATGGATAAAAAAAATAGTCTCTCCATCAGGATTCCCATGAATTTCATAGTAAAGCTCGTTATCGTTAATCGTAATAAACATTGTCGTAGCTCCTTTCATTATTTTTTAACAAATCGTGGATCAAGTGCATCGCGTAGGCCATCTCCTAAGAAATTATAAGCAAGCACTGCGATGGTAATGGCAGCCCCTGGTAAAATCCCAAGTACAGGTGCCGTCCAAATATATTGCTGTGAATTTTGCAGCATATTGCCCCATGTTGGAGTCGGAGGCTGTATTCCCAGTCCTAAATAACTGATGGCACTCTCCGTTAGAATAGCTGCGGCAATTGTTAAGGTTCCTGATACAATAATAGAAGGAATAATTTGAGGAATAATGTATCTTGTTAAAATTCTCATCGACTTTGCACCAGATGCATTAGCTGCCTCAACAAATTCATACTCTTTCCATTTCAGAGTCTCCCCGTATACAACCCTCGCAATTTCCATCCAGCTAGATAAAGCAATGACCACAATGACCATAAATGGACTTGTACCAAGTACAGTTAAGGCGACAAGAACAAAGAAAAAATTCGGAATCGCCATCATTGCCTCTGTAATTCTCATAAACACAGCTTCTACAAACTTCCCAAAAAATCCAGCACATGCTCCGACAAAGGTGCCAATAAATAAAGAGAATAGCATGGCTGCTAAACCAACAAGCAATGTCACTCTTCCCCCATGAAGCATTCTAGCAAATACATCACGGCCAAGGTCATCTGTTCCGAATGGATGCTGTAATGACCAGCTAGCTAAGGCACCAATCTCCTGTAACTCTTCTGGATTCACAGTCCAGACTAAAGGTCCAATAAATACGATGATGTGTAATATAATCAAAAACCAAAATGAAAAATAGGCAACTTTATTTTGAAGCAATCGATTGAGTAACGTATTCTTTTTTTTGACTTTTACCGCTGCTCCGCTCGTTACATTCGTTTGAGTAGAAGCCTCCATTCCATCTCACCTCCCCAGATCTATTTATACATTTTTCACTCTTGGATCAATTCGAGAATAAACAAGATCAACAAATAAGTTACACACAACAACTACAATCGTAATCATGACCGTAACACCCATCACAAGAGGATAATCCCTTCCTCTCGCTGCTTCAATAATTAACGTTCCAATTCCTGTCCATCCAAAAATAGCTTCAGTAATGACGGCGCCACTTAAAAGACGGGGAATAAGAACACCTATTATTGTAACGACTGGTATTAAAGCATTACGCAAAGCATGAACATATAAGACAATTGATTCCTTCGCTCCCTTTGCCCGAACCGTTCGAATATAGTTTTGAGAGATTACTTCAAGCATGGATGAGCGTGTAAATCGAACAATATTTGGGAGTACGGTCGTGGTTAAAATAAGGACAGGCAAAATTAAATGAGAGATCCAGCCCCATAAATCAAAATCTGCCCCACGAGATCCAACACCTGATGAAGGCAGCCAGCCAAGGGTAATTGAAAATAGCAAGATTAGCATAAGCCCTAGCCAAAATGCTGGAACAGACAAGCCTATGACACTCATAAAATTTATGATATGGTCCTGTGCTTTTCCTCGTTTTATAGCTGATAATACTCCCAAAAGAATGCCAATAATAACAGAAATAACGATTGTGAAAACCGTTAATTCAATTGTATAAGGCAGTCTTTCTGAAATTCGCTGAATAACAGGCTCACTCGAAGTGAAGGATATTCCAAGATCGCCTTGAACCGCATTTGTAATCCAGTCTATGTAGCGTATATATATTGGCTGATCCAATCCTAATTTCTCAATCATTGCTTGACGCTCTTCCGGAGATGCTTCCATTCTCATCGTGCTTGCTGGTCCACCGGGGGCAAGGTTAATTAGAAAAAAGGTGATGACTGTCACGATAAGTAATAAAACTACACTTTGTCCCAATCGATTAAGCAAAAATCTGAGCACTTCATCTCCTCCTTCCTTTCCTTGTTAGTGGAATGGAAGTGTGTTGTTCACACACTTCCATATCCTATTCACTATTCTTCGATATACCACTCATGGATATAATGAAGAGCATCCCCAAATGCAAGTTCTGGAACCCCTTTAAGTTTATCAACGCGTACTTGCGCTTCTTGCGGGTACCAAAGGAACATATATGGCAGTTCATCCGCCATTAATTTCTGCGCATCCGTATAAATTCCTTTACGATCCTCCACATCACTCGCTTGTGCACCCGCATCAAGTAACTTATCCAACTCTGGATTCTGATAAGCAGGAATATTCATTCCCTTAATACTATTTGAATGCATATAAGCTGATAAATCTGGATCAGCAGGATATCTCCACCAGTTTAAGCTCATTTCATAATCTCGATTAACAACGACATCCTGGACCATCGCATTCCATTCCATCGCATTTAATTTAACATCCAGGCCAACTTTCACGAGATATTGCTGGACCATTTGGGAAACAGCCTCCAAGTCACCTTGAATCCCTATTTCGAAGTCAATTTTAAATGGCTCTCCATCTTTATCGACAATGCCATCCCCATCTGTGTCTTCCCAACCTGCTTCAGCAAGAAGTTCTTTCGCACGTTCCGGATCATACTCATATCGCGTAACATCATCGGTGTAATATTCCTTCAATGCGGGGGCAATCCCCGCATCGGCAATTGTTCCATATCCTTTAAGCACGGTATCAATGATGTTTTGACGGTCAATGGCATGAAGGAGTGCTTGTCTAACCCGTACATCCTGATATTTTTCAATTTGCTGATTCACGATAAGCCAGAAGAAGCGGGTAGTCTCTCTTCCCTCAACAGTTACACCTTTTGCCTTCTCAATTCGGTCAAGTGCAGCCAAATCATCTAAAGCAAAAATGGAGAGCTCGCCACTTAAAATTTGGGCAACATGTGTATTGGCATCAGCAAGAACTTTATACTCCACTTCGTCAAGAAGTGCAGTTTCTCCATAAAAATCTTCATTGCGTTCGAGAACAACACTTTGACCAGAAGTATAGCTCTTTAGCTTAAATGAACCGGTTCCGACAGGGGTCTTCTTATTAAAAGAGGTTAATTCCCAAGGATCATTCCCTTCAAAGATATGCTTCGGAACAATCTCTGTATTAAAGCTTAAATAAGCTGGTAAAGCCGCTACTGGACTCTCCATCATAAACTTTACTGTGAAGTCATCCACTACTTGAACCTCTTTTACCTTTTGGAAGTAAGATGCATTATTTGCCCCTAACTCTTTGTTTAATACAATTTCATTAAACGTATAGGCAACATCCTCTGCCGTGAATTTTTCCCCGTCATGCCAAAGAACATCGTCCCTTAAATAGAAGGTCCATTCAAGGCCGTCTTCTGATGCCTCCCATTTTGTGGCTAAGTCAGGTGAAGGTGCTAAATCCTTTCCTGGCTGTGTTAACCCTGAGAATAATACTCTGTTGATGACATTTGATTCTGCGTATGCGTTCGGATGCCAGGGGTTAAATGTCGGATCTGCTAC
This sequence comes from Cytobacillus solani, assembly GCF_006704205.1. Taxonomy (NCBI): domain Bacteria; kingdom Bacillati; phylum Bacillota; class Bacilli; order Caryophanales; family Bacillaceae; genus Cytobacillus; species Cytobacillus solani. The sequence continues at coordinate 2,269,337 of NZ_CP041305.1, read as the reverse complement.
AATCGGAATGGAGACCTTTCCACCTTTCTTAGGTCCACTCGCCGAACTGCTTCCATTTTCTTTTTCTCCACTTGTAGTTGTACTTTCTCCTCCGTAGGAGCATGCAGCAAGAAGAATAACGGAGAGCAATAGGGTACTTAAAAATTTCCATTTGCTTTTCTTCATGATTATCTACCCTCTCAAATTAAATTATTTTGCCCAAGTAGCCTCCAACACACGGAAGATATTTCCGCCAACAACTTTACGAATCTCTTCACGGCTATAGCCTTTCTTCACTAACCAGCGAACAATATTAGGGAAGCATTCAGCTGGGTTTTCAAGCCCTTTCACATACTCAACCTTTTGCAGATTTGCCATTTGAGCACTCTTGATGGAAAGCTGACCAGCTAAGAGATCGTGAACACCTACGTGATCCCCAAATAATGTATCAGGGCCAAAAGCCACATGGTCGATCCCCACTAAATTGGCAGTGTACTCAAAATGCTCCATGAATGATTCGATATTATGTGCTGGGTGATTATGTGTAATCGTTGAATGTGGAGCAGCTTCAATCGCAATAACCCCGCCTTTTTCCGCACAAGCTTTAATCACATCATCAGGTTTTAAGCGTTTTGTATTCCAGAGCGCACGAGCCCCTGCATGGTTAATTGTGACAGGCTTTTCACTCGCCTCGATCGTATCTAATGATGTCTTATCCCCTGCATGTGACACGTCAATCGTAATTCCAAGCTTATTCATCCGACGAACAGCCTGCTTACCAAATACAGTTAAACCACCATCATTCGGTTCTCTTAAACCTGCTCCTAATTGATTGGCTTCAGAGTAAACAATCCCCATCGTACGGATCCCAAACCCATATAAAACATCTAATCGATCGAGTTCGTTTTCAATCATTGTTGAAGACTCCAATGCCCCAACAAAGGCAATTTTCCCTTCCTTTTTCGCGCGATATAAATCCGAGATGCGCTCTGCTTTAATGACCATGTCTTGATGAGCAATATCACTAAAACGAATACCCAAATCATGAATGACATCTGACCATTTCCATCCTGCCTGAGAAGTAATCATCGCTGTTCCATCCATGAAGTTTTCGAATATAACATCCAATCCGGATTGGCTAAGCGCTTCAAAGCCTGTCCAATCACGTCCTTGACGTCTAAATTCATAGAACTCTTGTAAATTCTCTGGCATAACAAATGTATGTTCATGCATGGAAACGATATAATCCTGTTCTAATATTTCTTGAACGGTTTCTTCTTCATCTGCCGAGACAGGATAAACGTAAGGTTCCACTCGATCATTTTCTTTCGATAATTTATACTCTTTATAATCCACACCAGCTTCTAAATACTGAAAAGATTTGTATCCGTCATACATTTTCTTGTTTCCTTGCTTAGTTGTTTGTGTCATGTTTAAAAACTCCTTATTTTTTATTTTTAGACTGATTATTCCGTTTAAAAAAACATTCAGATAATTAAATGGACAATTGTCCTTCTTTTCTAGAAGCAATGGCTTCTTTTAGTGTTTGTCCTTCTTCTAGTGGGTAATGGCAAGCGACGTGGTGTTTACTGCGTACTTCTACTAATGGCGGCATTTCATTCTTGCATCGTTCTGCTGCAAGTGGACATCTTGTTCGAAAACGACAACCAGATGGAGGACTAGCTGGAGAAGGGACTTCTCCTTTTAAAACTATTCGCTCTTTTTTCAATCGTGGATCTGCTTCAGGGACTGTTGATAACAGTGCTGCTGTATACGGATGGGCTGGACTCTCGAAGATATTATCCGTTTCTGACAGCTCAACAAGTTTTCCTAAATACATGACACCTACACGATCTGATATATGTCTAACAACATTTAAACCATGTGCGATAAAAAGTAAGGTAAGGCCTAATTCCTTTTTAAGCTTCATCAATAAATTGATTACTTGTGATTGAACTGACACATCAAGTGCAGAGACTGGTTCATCTGCTACAACAAATGTCGGATTTAGCGCAAGCGCTCTTGCAATGCCAACTCTTTGCCGCTGCCCCCCAGAAAATTCATGCGGATAGCTATTGTAACGGCTAGGATCCAGTCCAACTAATTCAAGCATTTCCTTTACTTTCTTTTCCTTTTCAGCTCCTTTCGCAATGCCATGGATTTCATACATTTCGCCTATAATTTGTCCTATTGTAAAGCGAGGATTCAACGAGCCAAAAGGATCCTGATAGATAATTTGCATCTGTTTTCGCAGTTTTCTAAGTTCATGTTTGTTATGTAATAAGATATTCGTATTATTAAAGAAAACCTGACCCTCTGTTGGCTCCTGCAGCCTCAAAATGTTTCTGCCAAGTGTTGATTTCCCGCAGCCTGACTCACCGACTAAACCTAATGTCTCCCCTTTATAAATCGTAAAGGACACATCATCAACAGCCAGCACTGCCTTTTTTTCTTTCCTAAAATAACCGCCTCCTTTGATTGGAAAGTGTTTTTTCAAATTTTCAATTCTTAGAAGTGGTTCTGAGTTGTCAGAAGAATAGCTCTTTTGATTAGGATTCAATAGATACACCCCCTTCTTCTTCAATTTGAAGTAAACTATTTTCGATCAGATAATCTACATGCCAGCATGCAACTTGTCTTTCCCCTCTCATTTCTAAAAGCGGTTCTTCTGTATGGCATTTATCTGTTGCAAATGGACAGCGTGGAGAAAAACGGCAGCCGCTTGGAATTTCATTTAAACTAGGAATTGATCCTTTAATTGATTTTAAAGGTACCCCGCGTTCTCCGTTCATCTTTGGAACGGACTCCAGCAGTCCTTTTGAATACGGGTGGAGTGGCTGATCAAAAATATCCTTTGTTTTAGCAATTTCCATCACTTTTCCTGCATACATAATGATAATTCGGTCGGCCATTTCGGCAGCAACACCAATATCGTGAGTAATGAGCAGGATGGACATATTACGTTCTTGACGTAATTTCCGTAAAAGCTCTAGTATTTGCGCCTCAATGGTAACATCTAAGGCAGTTGTTGGTTCATCAGCAATGAGAAGGTCCGGTTCAGAAGCTAAAGCAATGGCAATCATTACCCTCTGCCTCATCCCGCCTGATAATTCATGTGGATATTGCTTCAAGCGAGCCTGAGGATCTGATATTCCTACAAGACGAACAAGTTCTTCCGCTCGCTGCCAAGCCTCCTTTTTACTTATCGGGTGATGAAAAAGAATGGCTTCTGTAATTTGTTTGCCGATTGTAAAAACAGGGTTAAGTGCAGTTAGAGGTTCCTGAAAGATCATCGATATTTTCGATCCTCTTATCCTTCTCATTTCCTCGGTATTTTTGGTCGTCAGTTCCTCGCCATTGAATTTAATTTCGCCCTCGATGATTCTTCCATTCTCATATTCTACTAGCCGCATAATACTCATGGATGTTACACTTTTCCCACTGCCTGATTCACCTACAATACAAATGGTCTCTCCTCTATTAATATCGAAAGAAACACCATCTACAGCTCTTACAAACCCATCCTTCCCTTGATAACCTGTGACAAGACTTTTCACTTCAAGAATCTTATCCAACTAACTCCCTCCTCTCCATTAAGATAGTTTATTCATTAAATAATTTCTTCTAGATGGAAAAAAGACTTTGCTTAAAATGAAATTCATATTTTCTTGATATTCTTTCAGTATAGGAAGAATTTTCTTTGCCTGTTCATCTGTTAAACGATAGTCTGGGCCAGCAACTGATAAAGAGCCTAGAATATTATTCTTTTTATCAAATAAAGGAATAGATACAGCAGCCACTTCCTCAAACGTTTCACTGGATGTATAGAACCAGCCTTGCTTTTTAATAAATTCAAGTAAAACTTGGAAGCTTTCTTTTGTATTAATCTGTCTAGCTTTATTTTCTATCCCATGATCGATAATTTTGCTCTGAATGTCTGGGGGAAGATGCGCTAGAATCACTTTGTGTGAAGCACCAATATACAAGGGACTTCTCTTTCCAACCGATTCCGAAAAACGAACACTTTTTTCACTCTCAACGATTTTCAGGTATAGACCTTCTTCATTATCAATAATGGTCAAGACTACACTTTCCCCTGTCCCTAAAGCAATCCGCTTCATAATGGGCTGAATCATCTCGGATATCTTCAGATTTTCTTCAACCACATTGCCCAGCTCCATAAATTTGATCCCTAATTCATATTTGTTTGTTTCGGTATTTTGAACAACATATCCCTTCTCCTCAAATGTTGAGAGAATACGATGAACAATCGTATGACTCATATCTAAATATCTCGCAAGATCCCTCAATCCCCATGATGGGGTTTCAGCAGTAAATGCATCCAATATACTAAGGGCCTTACTAACTGTTTTCGAGCTCAAATTCACACACCCTTTGTGGTTCGATTATAGAACCACTATTCTAAATTTTGTAACGTTTTTATAATAATACCATGACAAAAAATATTGTAAATACATTTTTATGATTTTTTATAAGTTTCTGATTATTTGAAAGCAAGTATTATTATATGGCGAACATATACTACGAAAATCATTGATTCCGTATAAGGTTATAAAAATACAAAAAACCTGTAGATCCATCTACAGGGATTAGAGATTTTTGCTGATTCAATTGTTCTTGTTCACCAAACCCAAACTGTTCGCTTAAAAGTTTGGGCTTTCTTTGAACCGATGAAGGACTCTTCATTTGGTTTCCGACTTAGTTTGGGCTTTCATTCACCTGATGAAGGACTCTTCCATTGGTTTCCGACCATGTTTGGGCTTTCATTACCCCGATGAAGGACACTTTCCTTGTTTTCCGACTAAAATGGGGCCTTCATTGCTGCGATGAAAGACAATCTCTTTGTTTTCTGAACAAGATTGGGCCTTCATCATACTCATCTTGACGGAGATAGCAGTTCCTACCACACATTAATTTTTGAAAATTCCAACAAAGTTTTATAAGATAGAGTAGACTAATTGCACTTGGAGGGATATTAATGGAATTAACCGTTTATTTAGCTGGACAGATTCATGATAATTGGAGAGAGGAATTAGAGAAAAAAGCAAAGGCGAAAAATCTTCCGTTAATATTTGTGGCACCTCAAACAAACCATGACCGGTCAGATAATATCGGTGAAGAGATTCTAGGGAAACAACCTAGCAACCTTTATAAGGATGATGCAGCATCTGATATAAACAATTTCCGAACACAAGTATTAATGCAGAAGGCCGATATCGTGATTGCATTGTTTGGCGAAAAGTATAAACAATGGAATACAGCGATGGATGCCACAACAGCAATAACGTTGAATAAACCAACCATTATCATTCGACCGGAATCATTAATCCACCCGTTAAAGGAACTTTCCAATAAGGCAAATGTAACAGTAGAGACAGTTGAACAGGCGTTGGATGTGATTGGTTATATTTTTGAATAAAGCTATCTCGATGAATAACAATAGTTGAAAAGGCTTCTGAATATTTCCAGAGCCTTTTCTTTAGTTCACCTGTCCTATTTCCCTTAAGTCTTGCTCAACAAAACAATACATCGTACCCCCTAATTAATCTTCTCCGCCTTCCCAGATATCAGTTTCAGCTGATCATTTTCATAGCGAATTTCATAAGTGGCTTTGTATTTGCTTAAAATGGTTGAGCCGTTTTTTCGTTCCTCATCAGATACAATAGCAACTACAGTTGCATAAACTTCATTGAAATTGAGTCCTTTTTATATTTTCACTAACTTTGCCAAGGACATCCTCATATTCAATAGTCTATCGATCATATCGATACTATCTTGTAATGCATAGTAATCTGGACGCTTCAATTGTGCATGTTCTAATAATTTCATCATCTTTTTATAGTCCCTTTTTAATGCAAGCGCTTCAGCATGCCCGCTAATAAAATTTCCTTGTCTAAAAATAATGAGCACTCATCCTGTCCCATTTCCACCCAAATAGATATATAGCAATAAAAGGGTGGTGCATAGAGATGAATTTAAAATCAGGCAATGTAGAACAGTTTAAGTCGTTTTCACAATTTAGGAATCTTCAGGAGTTTAATACGCATATCGAAATGTGGCTGGCTGTACATAAGGACCAGCTTACGAAAGGAGAACTAGTTGGGCTGAAGCGGCTCATCCGCTTCGCTGCGAAAGTGCCGGGTGTATGTAATGCGAAAATCGGTACCTTGTTAAAAGCCATTCATGAAGAGTATGGCGGAAACGGGATTTCCCGATCTACGTTTAAACGAATGGTTGCCAAGGTGTCAGCGTTAGGCATCCTAACGATTTATGAAACAGAAAGAAGAAATGGGTCACAGTCTAGTAATTTGTATGTATTTAATTGTTTTCCCAGCAGTGAACCACCTAAAGAGGAAAAAATGAACTCCCTTAATAAAGCTATCAATCTTTCTAAAACAATAATTAAAGATAAAAATAAACGTAAAGAGACTGAACTTGACCATACCTATACAAGTGACCGAGTTCCTCGTGCATTCGTCCAACTGATGAAATGCTTCTTTCCTGTCGCCAAGGAGATTGAAGAATTTTGGAGAATGACGACCATCGCCGCTTACCGACATAACAGGGAGAGTGAAACTGACCTGATAACTTCTTTAGCGATCCATTCCTTTAAGCAGCTGATTCGGAAAATGAAGTCAGCCAATAGGGTAGCAAACCCTATTGCTTACTTCTATGGAATCTTAAATAAGAAATTAGAGGAGCTCTATTTTGATGAGTTATTTGATCTGGGCTTTTCTACCGGACAGGGGCAAGAGGAATTGATTTTTAGAAAGAAATATAGCGATTGATTCAATTTCGTCCTAACATCTTATTTTTTCGGTCAATTTTCTCTTTTGATGCCAATTTTTCATCCTTCCCACTTTTTCCTGGTTAAAATTAGACTTTAACCTGTTCGCTGAAGATTCAGCATTCCATTATGGTGTAGATAACCCGGGAATACACGAGCAAAGCGCGCTTTCTGAAGGGATTCATGATGGAAAGCTTTGAACAGGTCAAGAAGCAATATACACCGATGATTTACAAAATTATTTCGTCCCTAAATATTTTTATGAACAAGGATGAGTTCTTCCAGATTGGTCTTATTGCATTATGGGAGGCATATGAACGATTTGATCCAGAGAAAGGGAACTTCACCAATTATGCTTACACCTTTATCAAGGGAAGGCTACTCACAGAAATGAATCAATCGAATAGGCACATGGAGAATACATGTCCAGTAAACGAGGAGTTCCTGGATTACGTAGAAGATGAGTTCAGCCTCTGCCCATTGGAAGAAGACATTCTCCTCTCCTATTGCCAGGCTGGATCCCTGACTGAGAATCAGACGAAATGGGTTCTTTATACATGCCTAAAGGGATTCAATGTGAAGGAAATAGCCGCAATGGAGAAGGTTTCATTATCGGCCGTGAAAAATTGGAGAACAGCTGCCACGGATAAGCTAAGAAAAGCAATCAAAGAAAATAAGGTATTGTAAGTTTTTTAGGAATCAGGAGGCTAATATCACAACCTTTTCCTGCTTCCTCATATAAACTATTTATATACAACTTCGCTTTCCCTGTGTGTTTTCATATGATGGTGGTTTGTACAAGCAAAATTCGACTATCCTTATTATTTTTTACGTGAAAAGATAATTGTTCATGAGAATGTAACAATTTATTTTCCATAACCCAGCTCCATTTAGAAACCGCATACCATAGGGATTAACACCTAGTTTTTAAACAAATTTTGGATATTATGAATAATAGAAAAGTTTACCTTACCCAACATTTATGCAGTCCTATATCTGTAAGATTTCACCTTAATATTATCTAATAATCATAGAAAGGAGGTTTATCATGGAAATCTGGAATCTAAAATATATTGGTGAAACTTTAAAGAAGCTAAGGAAGTCCAAATTACTGACACAGGAGGATCTCGCCGAGGAAAGTGGCCTTGATACACGAACAATTAGTTTACTGGAAAATAATCAGCAAGAGCCTCTTTTGAGTACAATTAGCTCCCTAGCCGTAGCCTTAGGAATGGAGCCTTCTGAATTTTTGAAGGAAATTGAGATGGATGCAGAAAGAGCTCGGATTCGTGAAAAGGATCCCAATTGGTCAAATGTTCAAATGGAGTAGTGAATATTTTACATAAAGGAGTCGATTCGCTTGTTTATGGAAAGCCGCTATACCATCAACAAACATTTCATGGAAATGACAGGTTATTATGACCGCAACGGAAAGCTGTGCACCCTCGTCACAGAAACAGGAAGAACCTTCATCGTCGACAAATCACCTCTTGAAATTATCAATGACAACATTATATGCGTTGGATATGATTTAAAGGGCGCCACGAAGACAGCTAGAAGTCTGCTGGGCAATATCTATATTTGCCCCATCTTAGTCAACCCAATTGATCGAATTGTCTTGTTTCCTACCCTATCATCTAAGCATAGTGAGTGCGTCTGGTACAACCCCGTTCACATCAAAAGAACAAGCAGCCTCAACCGCCAAACCTTCATCATATACAGCAATGGCAGAACAAAACTCATCAAAGACAAACTTGCATCCTTTAATTGTAAAATTAAGCAAGCCGAACAGCTAGAAGATATGACAAAGATATGAGATTTTTTATTCTTAGCAATAGAAAAGACAGTGGATTAGGATACAAGATGGTGGATTATTTTTACCCTTAGAAAAAGTCCTAATCCGATAACTGCTTTTTCTATGACCGAAGACTAGGCGGTTGCTCTTTCTTGCAAACGCCCAGTCCTTTTATGTAATATTGCAGCTAATATCTGCAGTATTAAAATCAACCTTTATTCTTTTTTGCTAGAATTAAAATTCTTCTAAAGTATTCTACTAATAGCTCCAAATCGGCAACAACTAATGGCTTTTTACTATCAGTAACAATATAAAAATCGAAACAATAAGCCTCGTTTGAATCCTTATGATTATAGAAAGGGGATTTTAATTTATACTTTGTCCCACATATTTAACCTTGTTTTCCTTAACAAAATAATAAATCCCACAATCTTTACTTATTTCCTTAAAAAATTGATCGTCTTTTCTAAAATTCCCTAGGACTTCTTTTCGGAAAGTTAGCGACAATCCATTTATTATTTTTCGGAGAAAAGCTATCAGCCCAATCAACTAATTCCTTCTCTGTAATTTCTATTTTCTCCAATGACAAAACCTCCACACGAAGTTTTTTGAATGCTATTTACCTCTAATTTGTCATTTAAAAATCTTACTTCGATGAAACGCCATGTACTTCTTATTATTTTTGGATAGTTTTATTTTACTGCTCGATTCAATATTCATTAACCTTTTCGTTGTTTCATCCAGTCTTGAGGAAATAACCACTTTCCCATTGTTATTAAAAGTAATATAGCCCTTATCAAACAGAGCATCATGAGCGGGACAAAGCAGAAGTCCGTTATGCTTATCCAATCTCTCATTTGATGTACAGTCTTTCCATGGCTTTATATGACTAGCTATTAATAAACTCATGTCAGTAAGGCCACAGATACAGCATTCCTGAGATTCCAATAACAGCTTTTGCTTAAATAGTCCTTGTCCAACTCTTGTTTTCACGATACGTTCTGCAACTGTAGTTGGTGTCCCTTTCGGTACCAATGAATCTATCGAATCCATCTCTAGCTTTTCTTCTACTTCATATATGTATTTTAATAGATCCGGCTTATTCTCTAATTTTCTCGTATCTCGTACATAAGATTTTGCCATCCCTTTTGCAACAAGTTCATTTAAAGAAAGCTCCTCACCTAGACAACTTTCTAAATTGATTAAAGGCTTTAAACGAATATACTTTTTTGATACTCGATTAGAAACAGCTGAAGACGATAATGGAACGCGATAGAACTGACTATAATCTGTTAACTCCTTCTCTGTTAGATCATCTTTCACACATTCTGTCTTATATGAAATTTTTTGTGTTGGTCTTCCCATATAAATATAAACAATATCACCAGCAAAAATATGATGATTCGTTCCCCAATCGATGTACCCAACCTCTTCAATTGCAGAGCTTACATCAAAATCACTAATTGCTGATTTTAGCCAAACCGTCATTGGAAGTCTCCTTTGCTATCTTGGTGTAAATACTATTAACATATTAATCAATCCTATTAGTCTATTTACTCATATTTTGCAGAAATGGATTATTTATATATGTATATAGTACCAAAACAATAGATTGCATATTTGATTTAAATACAATTTTCTGCGCATCAAAAAAGGAACCGCCCCAAGAGACTAGTAAAAAAAAAGAGCTACCGCATATTACGGTAGCTCTCCTTCTATAATACCCACTCACATACAAATGTGTTCATGGATCATACAATTAATTATTAGTTAGATGCAGAACCATTCTTCACTTGGTTTCCATTAACATCTGTTAATTCAGCATCTTTAAATTCTACTGTTACTTTATCTGTAAGTGTGATCGCATTCGTTAATTTAACTGTTAACTTGCCGTTGTTTACTGCTGGTGTAAATGCAGCAGTAGAGCCGTTAACTTTTACAGAAATACCTTCGAAGAATGTAGCATCGCCATCGATATCAGTTGAAACAACTGATTCAGAGAAGCTAACTACTGCTTCATTGCTGCTGTTTACTGTTAATGCTGTGTTTACAGTAGGAGCGATGTTTTCAGTTAAATCAACTTGAGCTGTATTTTCTCCATCAGCTAAAGTATTTCCATAAGCATCCGTTAAGTTTGAAGCAGCAAAAGTAAATGTTCCGTTCACTGTTACAAATCCTTCTGGTAATGTAATCATTACTTTGTTCTTGTTGTCTACAAACTTAATATCTGTGTTTGCTGGAAGAGCTTTTCCGCCAACAGTGTAGTTAGCTGGAGAAAGAACGGAATCAGTCATTCCATTTGCATGTGTGTTAGCAAATACTACAGAAATAACATTTTTGTCCTCACTGATCGTAGTTGTTACTACTTTACCTGCTTGTTGTTCAGCTGTTTCAGGTCTTACAACATTTAAAGTAATAGCTTTATCGTTTTTGTTCGCATAGCTGTCAGCTACTTTATCTGCAGCTACTTCAAGTACATAGTTCTTGCCAGTTGCAAGTTGTGTACCAGCAGCTAGTGTTAGCTCAAGCTTGTTCTTTACAACTTCTCCATCAACAGTTGGGTTGATTGCAGAATCTACAGTTAGGTTCGTGTTGCTTTGGAAAATTCCATCAATTGACTTAACTGTTAGAGCTGAAAGACTTGCAGCAGATACTTCTTCGTTAAATTCAAGCACTAATTTTCCATCTGCTTTTGCTTCTGCACGAACTAATGATGCAGCAGTGTTATCAGCAGTAAATGTAGAATTGAATTTAACTTCTTTCATTGTATTTGGAGTTGATGCTTTATCAGCAAATCCGTTAATTACAACTTCTGAAGTAAAGAAGTTAGCATTGTTAGCGAAGAATGCACCAGCATTAGCTTTTTGAACATCCACAATAAATGTTTTGTTGTCAGTTGTTGTAATATCATTAGCTGCAACAGCAACGCCGCCAATAGATACACTACCTTTTGTTACTTCTTCAGAGAAAGTTAAAGCTAATTTATTTCCATTTGTTGAAGTAGATACAGTTGGAATTGTTGAATCAACTTGTTGAGCTGGAACTGTTAAAGATAGAGTAATATGCTCTGCCTTGTTTGTTTTCACAGCAGCATCTGTTGCACCTACAACGTCAATTGTATATGATTTTCCTACTTCTAAACCACGTAGGACAACTTCACCTTTAGCTAAATCGATATCTGCAGGAGCTGGAGTAACTTGAGCACCATTTACAGAGATCGTTCCAAAAGAAGATAACTCTTCAGAGAATTTTAATGTTAAATCAGCAGAAGTTGCAGAAGTGTAATTGAATTTTTTATCAGCTACTTCTGGAGCTACTACATCTTCAAATGAGAATACAGCATTGTATTCAGCTGTTTTAATGACAGTATGATCAGCAGCTTTTTTATCTGTATCAAGAGCTTTAACAGTTAGTTTTGCATTTTTAACTTCAGTGCTGTCTAAAGTATAAGTAACAGTCTTTCTATCTTCAGACAAAGTAGCAGCTGAATCAGCTTTCGTTTCTAATGAAAGAGCAGCTAATAATTGTGCCTCAGTCGTACCTTTTGCTAATGCTGTATTGAATTTTACTACTAATTGCTTTCCATTGATTGCAGTTACTGATTTAACTTCAGGAGTCATTTGAGCTTCTAACTCGTCAAAAGTTTTTACAAGAGCTGCCTTCATTGCTGCATTTTTAACATCTTTCATGTACTTAGCAGCTTCAGTTAAGTGCTTTTCAGCTGTTGCAGCATCATTTGCAGCAAGAGCTTTTTTAGCTAAGTCTAATTCGATTTTTGCAGATACTTCGTATTTCACGCTGTCACGTACAGTTTCAGCCGCTTTTTTGTAGTTTGCACGGATTTCGTCACGTGTCGTTTGTCCGTAAACACGGTCTAATAGGATTGCTTGCTTACGAATTTCAGTAGAAAGTGCATGGTATGCAGCTTCAGTCTTGTCGTCGATAAGCCCTTTAGAGATTTGTGCTTCAAGAGCAGCTTTTTTCACATTGATTTTTTCACCAGCAGTGATGGCATCAATGTAAGACATTGTACGGTTAATGTGAAGGTTTACATTTTGTTCTATGTCGGCAAGGTATCCAGCTTTTTGAGAAGCTGGTAATGTGTTAATTGCAGCTACTGCTTTATCACGAGCAGCTTTAGCAGCATTGTATTGTGCCCATGGACGAGTTGTTCCATCAGCAGAGCCTTCAGTTGAGATTGCCCATTTTAAAACTGTACCAGCATCTTTAGCTTTTTTTACTAAAGATTGTACTTGGCTTACTGATGCAGCGTCTGCACTTGATGGAGATGTTGCTACGAATGCGGATGCAGCGATTGCTGATGCACCTAGTACTTTAATTGCTTTCTTTTTATTCAATGTAAAATCCCCCTAGAAGAATGTTTATAAGATTGATAATTCATAAGTATGTAGGCATTTGTATGTCCTTGTCGCCCCCACGTTTATAATCATAAATCATCTCTAAAATTAGTTAAATGACAAAAATTTTCCTTCAAACTAGTAAAATTGGATACAAAGGAAAAGTATTCAAGTAGATTACTAGTTTCTTCTATTATTTATAACAAAAAAAATCAACCTATATGCTAGGTTGATTTTTAAGGTCTATTTCTTTTCTACTTCTTCAGTTGGGAATGTATACTTCCACAAATCTGCTTGATTTCTGTAATACAGATTTCCTTCAGCATCCTGAGCAATTTCGTTTGCCCCTTCTTTTACGAGGATTTCAATATCTAAAGTCTTCGGATCCGCTTTAAATAATCTTCCTTCTACTGTTCCATAGATATTTCCGTCGATGCCTTCAATAATCTTCGCGTTACGGAAGCGGCCAGAAATTAATTCTAAGATCTGCTTTGTTTTAATTTCCTTTGTTTCTGGATTGTAGGAAACCAGTGTCCCATCAGCCATTGCCCAGATTGTGCCGTTCTTATCTGCGATGATGCTAGTAATCATGCTGGCTTCTATCGGCAGGTGAATGTATTCCTTTTCTTCCGGCCAATCAGGTTTGAAACGGAAGAATCTTGCACCACGTTCATTTACTTGGTAGTTCGCATGAATCGAAGTTCCGCCATAAATATATCCATCATGATGTAGGAATGACACAAGGCTCTGATTATAGATGTAATTTTCATAGACTTCTTGCTTGTTCTCTTTCAAATCATAGATCGCCAATGCTCCCCCGCCGATGCTTGTTTCTGGATAAGTTCCTACGAATACTTTACCCAGTTTTGGTACAGCAGTAATGGCAGTAGATCTTTCTTGTCCAAACTCCCCAAGTCGCATAATCTCTCTTGGATTCATCGGACCCCATGGCTTCGTTAAATCAAGCTCAAGCACTCTAGCTCTTGGGTAAGCTCCAATATATAGCTTATCTCCCATAATTGTCATCGATTCAATTTGGCTAATATCTTTATGAAGTGTAGATTGATTCGTCTTAGGATTATAGATGGCTAAGCCGCCTGACATATATCCATTGATAAAGATATTTTCCCGTTTTTCATCTTGAATCATTGTGTATAAAGTAACTGGCTGCGCTGGCAGTTCCATCTTTGTAATCTCGTTATAACCTGTTTCTAAATTATACTTAAAAACGTTCCCCGCATTATCAATAAGACCTACTAACGTAGTTCCAGGATAGTTCGGATCATTTAATTCAGCAAAATCTAGATTTAGCAATTCTGTTCCTTTGAGTAAAGAAACATTCAGGTTTATATGCTCTTTCGTATTTAGGTCATACTTGTATAGACTATTTTCTTTCGAATAATAAATAGCCTCTTCTGTTGGAGAAATCAATGATACGGTTCTCGAGTTTAATTCGATTTCATCTGTCACTTCTAAGGTTTCTTTATCAAAAGCTACTAACCGATTGGACGGATCCATTCGTGCAAAAATCTTATCTCCAATGAATTTGATATCTCTCACATATTTATCATCTTTATATTCATTCGGAAGAAACGCTGTTTTCTTCTTTGTTTTTAATTCGATTTTTACTAAGTCTGCTTTTGAACCAACACCTACGTATAAAACGTCTGCCTCTTGATCATAGGCAATGGACTTAGCAAATTCCTTCTTATATAAAGCCTGGCCAAAATTCTCTAGTTCTCCAGTGGAAGAATCGTATTTAAATACAGAACCGCCATATGCTGTTGAACCAAATACAATTCCGTCTACAACATCAATATCTTGAATCGCTGTATCCTTAGGCAATGTAAGCATATTTCCATGATCATGAAATTCATCCGTATTTGGGTTATAGCTATATACATTTCCATCAGTCGTTCCACCAACCCAAACGGTTCCATCCTCATCCACGTCTAATCCCCAAGCACTTGTCGACTTAGACAGTGTATATGTATGCTTCAATTCATTCGTATTCAAATCGACAACAGCCAAGGCTGATGGCGTTCCATGCATAACAAAATACATATACGAATTTCCAAGTTCATCCGAACCTGCAGCTGCAGTTAAAGCAGATGTCTGAAACACCTGCGGACCAACTAAGCTAATGTTCTTATTGATCTCTTCAACTACTTCTACCTCATCTTCATTGATCTCTGTTTCCGGTGTCTCTTGATCCTCAATATTTTCAATATCTTCTTGCTCTACTGGCGTTCCAGCATCAATCTCCTCCGCAAAAACACTCGGCTGTCCAAGCGATAAGAAAAGCGGGAAAATAGTGACTAACGTTAATATCTTTCTCTTCATCCAATCTTCTCCCTTCTTTTCCATTATAACAAAAATTGCGCGAATAGGTATGATTTTCCTCCCCTAAAAGAGTATAAGTAATGTAAAGATTCTGGCTTTATAGCTTACGAGGTTAAAAAAATGAATTTCCTGCAAAACTACTATACTCAGAAGATGACAGCATTCATATAATCTCTTACAATAGGAATATGTTGGATGTATTACTACAAATTTCATGTTAGGGGATAATTGTATGAGTAAAAAAAGAACGTTGAAAATTTTAAGTGCTTCCGCGATCGCTGCTTCTGCCTTCGTTACAGCACCATCCATTGAAGCTGCTTCTGTCAGCGAAGCAGAAAAGCTAGTAAAGACTGCAAAAGATGCGGGGACTGTATTAAAATGGGCCATATCCATTGAGGGAACTGCCGATGGCAAGACTCGTCCATGGGCTGCTTATAATGCTGCCAAGTCTGCGTATGACAAAGCTTTAAAAGCGGTAAATACTTTACCAGCTGCCCAGAAGAACAGATATTTAGCAGACCTAGATCAAAATGTAAAATTGCATATCACTCGCACGATGTACTATATCGATGCGATCACTGCGGGCGAGAAAATTAAGGAAAAACAACAAACTTTAGCTTATCAGCAGGATCTTGATATCATTAATGATCAGACAGAGAAGGCATACCATGAGCTTTCCAATGAGATCCGCAAACAGGCAATTCTGCTTGATCGTGTATATGGGCAAACGACACGTGATCTCATACGCTCGCATTATAAGCAATCAGCTGAAAAGGTTCGGGACGCTTCCAAATATCCTGTAACCGTAAAAATGGAACTCGATTTTGCACAAAAAGCATTAGCAGATAAGAACTCCGTTAAAGCCAACAAACATATTCAAGAGGCAAAAAGCTATTTAAAATATATCAACAATACAGTTATTAAGAAATACTTAACGGATCGCTTAAACGCTTTAGAAACATCTTACGTTCCTAAAGTAGAAAACGTTAGTGCAGCAGAACCTAAACGTATTAGAGTCGAATTTAACAAAGCCATGCTATCTGGCTCCGGAACAAATGGGGCTGAAAATACATCGAATTACTCTGTTTCAGGCAGAACGATTAAAAATGTAATACTTACAAATGACAAAAAGACGGCAGTCATTGAACTATATGATCCGCTTTATACAAGTACATCCTATACTGTAACTGTAAAGAAGAATATTCAGTCAGCGAACTATGAGACATTAAGCACAGCTGATTACACTTCATCTTTCACTTTTTCAGATAAGCAAAAGCCAACCGTTTCAACAATAACCACTCAAACAAATGGCAATGTGGAAATTAAGTTCTCGGAAATCATTAATTCGGGGTCATCCCTAAGCATCACTGTTGATGGAAAATCTGTTACAGCAAACTCTGTTTATAGTGACACAGATACAGTCACTGTACCTAAAGCAGAGCTTGATCGTATTGGCCTTCGAAAAGGAAGATCCTATTCTATCGTTGTTTCAGGTGCAAAGGATGTAGTTGTCTATACGCCTAATACAATGGATACGTATCGCAGCAACTTTATGTATAATCCAACAGCCGATTCGGTTGCGCCAGGAGTCAGAACTTTACAGGTGAAGGACGAGAAAACACTTACAGTAGAATTTACAGAAACATTAGAAGCGTTCACCGCATCTAACCTTGTCATTACAAAGGGCAACACAACCATTAGACCAACGACTGTAAAGGATGTCTCTAATGGACAAAAAACAAAGTTTGACATTGAGCTTCCTGCAAGTGTTTATGGAACAAACGAAAACTCCGTTTGGTTAACTGTGCAGGTAAAAGCATTTAAGGATCTTGACAATAATACAGGGTCCACAATTGATCGCTCTGTCAGTCTTGCGAAGGATTTGAATCCGCCGCAGTTTGTAAGTTCAACTTACGATGCTAAAACAGATGAAATCCTAATTACTTTTAATAAAACCTTAAAAACCGGATCACCAGTAATCAAAAATATTACAATTTATGATTCTAAAAGTAATGTTGTTAAAACAATTGCTAAATCAAATGTGGATAAAAAGATGATACTTGATGCTAAAGGTTTACCTGACGGAGACTATCGTATAACCGTTGAAGATGGAGCGGTAAAAGATAATACGATTTCACAAAATGACAATCGTGCATTCATTACTACTATTACCAAAAAGTTGGATTCAATCAAGCCAACAGTTCAATTAGATAAATCATCCGTAAACGGACAATTCCTAGCCTATTTCAGTGAAGCAGTAAAAGAAGATTCCGCAACATATTATAGAAACTATACTTATGATGGAAACTATTTACCTGCGGATACAACTTTTACAATGAGCAACGACAAAAGGCTCGTTACAATTACGCTGCCTGAAGGCAAGATTACATCTACTAAGAATTATAAACTTTCCGTAACAGGTGTAAAGGATCTTTCTGATAATGTGATGAATTCCTATTCAGCAAATATTCTGCTAACAGATAATACTCAACCCCTTTTAACTGCAGCCGTTCTGGATGCCAATAAAAATATTAAACTAACATTTTCTGAAAATATTACACTATACGATAACGGGTACACATGTTTCGAAATCAAAGTTGGAGACCGTCTTCTGGATCAAAATGAATACCAATTAGAAAAGGTTGCTAATTCGAGGGTAATGACTATCAATTCTGTATCAGAGGGTCTATTCACTACTGGAGAAATTACCATTCAATCAAAAGATTCAGAATCTATTAGGGATGCAGCAGAAAATGCATTAAAGACTGGTACAGTGAAAAAAATTAATTAATGTAGAGGTTAGGCTTTTGTGAACACTTGGCATAGAACAATATAAATTCGTTTAGTTTTAAACGGACACTAGGCCAGGTTTTCGTGCTCAAATGAATGAATAAAAAAGTCTGTAGAAATAATAGAGTGACCCAGTAAATTGAGACAAGGAAAAAACACCCCCCTGAGTCGTATTTATTACTAATACGATTTTGGAGGTGTTTTTCTTATGGGGACTAGAGTTCATTATCCAGAGGAAATTAAGTGGAAAGTAATCGAGTTAAAGCAAAAAGGAGTAAACAACCACACTATTATGGATCAGCTAGGCATTAATAATATTTCACAAACTCATCCTGTTGGCAAACAGTATACATACGGCAAGGGACCAGACGGATTAAGTGAAGTGGAGGAATTAAGAAGAAGGAACAAACAATTAGAGACACAGTTGGAAATTCTAAAAAAGTACCAAGAGATCGAAAGAAGATGGAGCCGGAGATAGTCTTAAAAGTTGTAGATGATCTATGTTCCATGTACCCTATCATCAGTATATTAGCCATTTTGGAAATATCAAAATCGACTTATTATCGCTGGAAGAAAAAATATGGCAAAGCCTCAATGAATCCTATAGAGGAACTAATCATGTCTCTTTGTGAGGAGAATCATTTTCGTTATGGACACCGTAAAATAAAAGCTTTACTTAAGTATAAATGTCAACACAAGTATGTACATTTTCACTTGGATAAGGATGTACAAAATCACTCATTTTCTTTTGCGAAATGATTCTTTAATCGGTAGGAATCTACCACCATCGTTACAACTATCGCATGATGCAAAATACGGTCTAATCTTGCATTTGCTAGCTTAGGCTCCTGAAAAACTTCATCCCATGCCCTAAAGTTCACATTTGTTGTTAATATGGTATTACGCCTCTCATATCGCATATCAATTAATTGGAAGAACAGTTTTGCTTCTTCTTGATCAATAGGCAGATAGCCGATATCATCAATGATTAATACTTTATATTTAGTGTAATGCTTTAAACGGTCTTCTAGGCGGTTTTCTAGTCGAGCACACTTTAAATTTTGTATCAATTCGTGACACTTAATAAAGTAGGTGCTTGTTCGTTTCTTTGCTGCCGCAGTCCCTATTTCAGGGACCAAGTGGGTTTTACCAACACCACCTGGTCCTAAGAATACGATATTTTCATTTTGCTCAATAAAACGCAAGGTTAGGAAATCAAGAATTTGCCGCTGGTTTATAGACGTTTGAAAGGTAAAATCGAAATCCTTTATTTCTTTTAAATGTGGAAATCCTGCGACCTTTACCATGGATTGCGTCATAATTTGTTCACGCACATCAATTTCATAATTTGTAAATTTAATTAACGTATCGATAAACGACATCTGATTCTTTACACCAAAATCAACAACTTCATTTAAATACAAGCTCATTTGTTTTAACTTTAGATACTTTAAATTTCTTAATAACTGCTGATAATTAGTAGAAGGATTCATTACTTAAACACCTCTCCAATTGTCGCTAGATTTTTTTTGGCTAAATCATCGATTTCAGGATAATGAGGGGCTGAAGCAGCCAAGCTTGCTTTATATTGCGCCTCTTGATAATTTAGCTTAGCGTTACTTATTGGATGTTGTGCAACGAGTTTCATGTTATAATAAATCCACAAGTGTTCATCGTACACCTGTAAGCCTGCCTTCTTTCCTTGAATTCTGGTGGTACAGAGTTTACTAGTTTGATTTGTAGGAGATTATGTTGGATGCATTGACTTTTACAAGTGTATGCTTGATGCAATAGGAATCTCTTACTTTCTCAGTTGGTAGCTGGAGTAAGTGGTTCCTTTCTTTTTTAAACTCTAAGATTGGAATATCCCCTGTTCCTTGATGGACCTGATGATTAATTCGGTTGGCTTAATCCTGTATAAACTGATGTAATTCCTCTAATATGAATTGTCCTTGATAGGCATGTATTTCATCTTACAGCTTCATTGTTGCCTCTATTTTCCTTATACCCTCGGTCTACCGACGATACAATCTCGCACTTTAAACCCAAAGTCTTTCGCAAACTGCTCAAATTTTGTATTCACTTTACCAGGGGAGTGTTCCGTTCTAGCCTTATCCATTACCGTTTTCATATTATCCGAAAGGATTTCAGCCGGCACACCACCAAAGGCTTCAAAAGCTTCTGTTAAAAATGAAAACAAGGTACTTTGTGATTTTGAAAGACTCAAATGAAAAGCACGGACCCTTGAATTAAAAAGAATTAGTGCAGCTACATTGATCTCTACCTGTTCACCATCTTTTGTCTCAAATAGAATGTTTTCTTTCCAATTTAATTGAGCTTGCTTTCCAGGTGGAGTTTCATAACGAACTGTCCCCTTAGGAGAAGGAATACGCTTGTTCTCCACAAAGTAAACATTAAATTTAGGTGTTCGTGCTATATAGCTCGATAAGTTGAGACGCCACACTCCAATCCATGATTGTCCTTTAAATATTGCCAAAGCACTCGACGAAAGTAAAATACTTGTTTGGAATCCTACCAAAGGAGAGCAGCTATTATCTCATAGTATTCATCAATCTTAGAAGGCTTATCTCGTTTCTTTTTTGGCACAAAGCCATTTAAGTATTTATCTATTGTCCTCCGATACACACCTAATTCTTCAGCTAATTTACTTTTGTTAATTTTCATATTCATGTACTCCATTAATTGTTTGAATTTTGGTAAATCTAACAGACTTTTAATCTTAAAATTGATATCAAGATTCATCGATATGTACATACTAATCACCCCAAGATTAGTATGTAATGTAACTCAACATCAACTTTGTACATATTTATTCAAGCATTATTGTACATTTTTAAATTAACATTTCTAAAACATGCTTAATAATCAATTCCACATATTTAACAAAAGTCCTATAAGGAAAGGTAATTTATGATTATATTTGCAATTATAATCACAGACAAATTCAAGGCGCTTAAAATTACAGCACACCAGCTCATTATGCCAGAGCGAGTTAATTAAAGGGCATATATGCCAGATTTTCTCCTTATCGTCTTGATAACACTACTTCAGATTGGTGGAAGGCTGTCAAGTTCTTTTTCTTAACAGCCTTCCACCAATCTGAGACACTTCGAGATGATGAGAAGGAAAAGGAACCAAAGCATACCAGCACTGATTCCTAAAGGTAAATCCGAATTTATATTATATACTTTAAGATCGCAACCCACAGACACTTTCTCTCTTTTGCTCTCTTTTCATGTTTTATCTTTCTAACCAATCCTTACATAAGAGATAAACTTTTCAAAAAAAGGATGTTCAGATAATAATTAACATCGGTTCTATAATAAAGAAAAGCTCTGTAAAGAGATTTCTCTCTACAGAGCTTTTCAACGTGTCATTAAGAGAATGACATATATTTCTCTAATATTATTTAATGTCAAGTGAAGAACTTAAGCTCAAAGATATACCATCTTTTGATTTTACATTAGTCATTTGAGTTAACTTAGGTGTTTTAGCTGAATCAAAACCAGAGTCAACTTTTGTTGGATTTCCTAGTTTTACTTTTACTTGATTTGCATTGTTTTTAACAATTTGAGTTCCACCACTACCAACAGTAAATGTAATAGTTTTGAAATTATCATCTGTGAAAGTAAGTGCTGTATTATTCGCTACAACTGCAGAATCTTTATACTCGTCATTTCCAGTTCCATATGAAGAGAATGTAAATGTAAGTTCCTCATTTACAGCAAGTGCTCCAGTGTTAGTTTCATTTTTGACATCAATTACATCAAAAGAACCTGCATAAATTTTTACAGTTTTCTTAGCACCTGCAGTTGGAGCAGAAGTATCACTAGAACCTTCATATTGCTCAACTACGTACTTAGTCAAATCCTTATTTTTTGGATATACGCGTACTTCCCATACTCCATTTGAACCAACAGTTGCTTTATCTACAAGAGTTGTACCATCAGCAGCAAAAACCCTTACTTCTTTACCTGCTTGACCAGCACCACGTAAATCAAAGTATTCAGCTGATTTAACACGTGCAGACTCACCATTTGATGGGTTTGTTACTTTAATTACTGATACAGTTAATGGTTCAGTAATATTAAAGATGTTTGTTGTTTTAGGATTATAGCTAACCGCTACTTTTGAATATGCAGTTAGTGCCTTTTTAAATTCATCATAAGAAACAGTGATTCCTTTTACTTGTAAAATATCAGTTTTCTTGAAAGTGAATTTGTTTGTGTCAATTGCAAAGAAATCATTTGTTGCATCTACATAATCAACAACATTATTAGCTCCCGTTGTAGTTGTATCTGCCACATCATCTACTAGGAAAATTGTTTTTCCACCAGTTTCAACATCACCTGTTGTAGTTTTCGTGATTTCTGGATAGAAAGTTCCTCCAGTTGTTGCATCTACGCTAGTAATAATTACTGTTACTTTTCCTTCAGCAGATGGTTTAACAGTAACAGATCCATCAGTGTCTGGAGCTAGGTTAGTATTTCCATTAACTGACTTAAGAACTCCCGCTGCTGCAGCAGTATCATTAGCATCAAGAATTTTCACTTTAACATCATGAGTGTATGGTCTTCCATCAGTGTTTTTGATGTTAAATGTATATTCACGATATTTTCCAGCATCTACTCTAGCAGTTTCTTTTGGTCCAACAATTGGTCCAGTTGTATTATCTTTTGGTGAAGTATATGATTTTTTAGCTTCTCCTTTATAAGAAAGCGTATATGTTTCATTAGCTTTTTCACCAGATACTGTTAAAGTTACGGTTCTCTTATCATCGCTTAATTTTGTAGAAGAAACAATTAGCCCTTTATCAAAAGTGAAATGAGCTACTGGCGCAACATCTAACGCTTTTGTGAATTTCACTTGAACAGTTGTTGAATCAACTCTTGATACAGAAACAACATCTAACGGAAGTGCATCCACAACATCATTCAAATTCTTAGTCAATTCAGTTTTGAATAACTTAACGTCTTTCAACGCATATTCAGCTTTAGCAACATGGTCTACAGCTTTATCAAAATTCTTTTCTTTTGTATACTTATCTACTAAAGCAGTGTGATCAAGTACTGTTACTTCGTTAACAACACTTCTGTATAAGCTTTCAGCAGGCGCTTTGAAAGTTTTTAAGATGCCATCACGAGTAGATTGACCATAAACACGGTATAATAATTCAGCTTGTTTACGGATCTCAGCAGTTAATACGTGGTAGCTTGATTGAACTGATTTAAGATCTGCAGCTTTGATAGCTTTGTCTAGAGCAGCTTGCTTGTCACGGATTTTCTCACCAGAAGTAAGAGCATCAATGTAAGCTTGAGCGCGCTTGATTTGAATGTCAGAATCTAAAAGGCGTGCTTCATAAACAACCTTTTCAGAAGCAGATAATTTTGCAATTGCAGCTTTAGCAGCAGCATTTGTTTTCTTAGCTGCATTATATTGAGCGTATGGACGATCAACAAAATTAGCAGTACCCTCTGTTGAGATAGACCATTGTAGAACTTTTGCAGAAGCCTCTGCAGATTTAACTAATTGATCAACATTTACAGCTGCATCAGCTTTATTAACTGGTGCTGCAGCTACGAATGCTGAAGCTGCCACAGCTGTTGAAGCTGCGATTTTAATAGCTTTCTTTTTCATAAACTTGTATTCTCCCTTCGTACTATGTAGTGCTTTTTTTATTTGTTAGCAATGAATAAACCAATGGTTGTGTTTTCCTCTATATCCATCACTTACCTAACTAGTAAAAAAGTATATCAAACTATTAACTTTAATGCAATAGTTACCAATATATATTTTTATAGGTAAACGAAGACAGACTTCCCAACTTTGGTTTATATTTCATATGATAATATAAACCTTGCTAAATTTCTACATTTTTTATCATATTTTTATTAATTCTGTAATATATTTACTGTTTTCTAGAGGAATGCACACTTTATCATTCTATTCAGTCAATTCAGGATTATGCCTGTTCAATAAAAATTTGTCTATATTAGAAAATTTTTCATGTACTTTTCGGTATTATTTGGTACACTATCATTAAGAAGGTTTTCTCCCTAATGGATGCTTTCTTTAACTTGTATAGTACAAACGTACTAACCTTCGCTCCAGCGTTCAGGAAAAGCCGCCAAATTTGGCGGCTTTTTCCTATTTAGGGATAGAGAAATGTCGAATTTCGTTGTATAGTAAGACTAAAGAATTATTATCAATGAAGGTGGTTTGTATTATGAAGAAACTGAAGGGGATAGGCGTTGCTTTCATACTGCTCCTTTCCATATTAATGCCTGCTTTGAATCAATCGGTCTCAGCAGCTGCTGCTCCAAGGATTGATCATACAAGTCCTGCAGCTAACGAACAGAATGTTCCGATTGATACGGATATACGCATTTATTTCAACAGTGATATACGCGGGATTTCCTCACAGTATATTAAACTATTTGAGAAGAGCAACGGAACGTATTATGATTTCCCGATAAAAACCGTTAAGAAAGATGGAGAAGCATTACATATTCTTCCTGAGAAATCACTCGGATTCAACAAAGAATACATGGTTCAGTTCAACGGACCTGCTGTTGATCTACAGAATGGTACATACAATCAGCATCTGTCTTATACGTTCCAAACCAACTATATCGATTTCTATGAATTAATGGTTGTTAATGAAGGCCGATTAATGAATATGCTTGATACATATGCGCCTAGACAAATTAAAGCTTTTGCTCCAAAACGCTATATTAATGAGATTTCTGTGATTCATAAAAAAACAGGTTCCTTAAAAGGGGATCAAGCATCCTTTAACGGCATTACGAATATTGATATTAATACAAAAAGTGAAGACGTCGCGAGTGTTCATGTCGATATAATGAAAAATGATAATATCCTTCAAAAGGGATATGCGAGCAAAGTAACTGGTACGAAGGCATCGAAGAACCAATTTACATTTGACATTGGGTTCTCAAATATTCCTGACTTTTACGATGTAAGAGTGACTGTTTTAAACAATGCCCAGCAAACAATAGATTCGAAGATTATTAAGTTTGCTGCCGAGGATGGCAAAGCAATTACTTCTTTTAAAGAATCCTATAAATATAAGACGGCTGGAAATGGCTATACGTTCCATGAGCTGCTGTCAAAAGAAAGCTTGTTTTCTGATTTGCTGTCTGAAAGCTTGATGCAAGATATTAAAGTTCAGGTTGAGGATAGATAAATGAAGAAGATTACTATCCTCTTCATGATGGTTTGCAGTCTTATTGTCTTTCCTGGAATACTGCAGGGGCAAGCTTCAATTAAAGAGGTTACGCTCAACGAACGAGCCATTCAGGATCCGATGAAAAGCTGGACGATTACCTTCTCACAGCCGATTAATAAAGGAACCTTTAAAAAGCAAAACTTCCTTATTAAAGATGATAAGAAACGACAGGTAAAAGCAAAGCTTAGCCTATCAAAGGATGAAAGAAAAGTAACAATTACACCTGAGTCTCCTTATAAAAAAGAAGTTACTTATTACTTATATGTTAAAGGGAATGTAAAATCCGGCAGCAATCAATTTCTGAATGAGCATACGGTTTTGCCTTTTAAAATTGGGACTGCTTCAAAGGAGAGCAAGAGCTCCAACGAAAAGACGGTTACCAATGCTAAGCAGCCTACTTCCTCATCAGGGAAAACGTCCAGTTCCGGATCGAACTCGAAACCTAGCTCTAATTCTAAGTACAGCACTAGCTCGAAAACACCTGAAAAGAATCTAGTAAAGGTTCAGACGAAGAAGCATTCACATTTTGATGAAATCAGTGTACAGGTGAGCGATTATGTGACAAAGGTGAAGGCTGGCAGCGATGAGTTTGAATATAAAGGCAACAATTTATTTGTGCTTTATAAGCCTGGGCTAAAATCTGGAGAAAAGATTACCGTTAAAGGGTACAGCATGTCTGGCAAGGTGCTCGAAACGAAGGAGGTTGTCATTCCGTAATGATGAAGAAAGCCCTCCGTAATACCATGATCTTTTCACTGATCATCGCAAACCTAATTATTTGGCCGATGCTTTTTTCTGATCTTGGAGAGGATTCCCGTAAAGAGGCAAGCATCGAAAAGGGTGATTCTTCAGGAAAAGCAGAAGCTGAAACAGGTACCGAAGCGACAGAAAATAGCGAGAAAGCTGCAAATGCTGAAGAACAAACAGAGGATTCCTCTGAAAAAGATGTCTCAAAGGATGCACCATTTAAAATTCTTAAAATTGAATGAAACTTTTTTGATACTAACAACGTCTATTAGATGGACACTGGCAACGGATTTTTCCAATGGCTAGTGCTTACCTAACTGGGCAGCAAAAGCTGCAGCATCATTTTGCTAGTACTCAATGTTATGAGTGCTGGCCTTTTTTATGCTTATTATATGATTATTAACAAGCTTTATCCTGACAAAGAGCTCCGGTTGCCTATGCATCCGGAGCTCTTTGTCATTTTAATTATATTGTCACCTTTTCCTTCTTACTCTGGTTCGACCGTGGATTCTTCCGTTCTCATATCTAGCCTTGTATTCTCAATCGATAAGTTTTTATTTGGCGCTTCTGGTTTATTGATCTGTGGCTGGACTGCTCCGCTATTTAACAGCTTGTTTATTAAGTGATTATTGTCGCTGCGTTCTTTCACTGGCTGTTCTCGTTTAGGAGCAGCCTGTGGGCTTGGCGTTTGTTCTTTTTCGTTATCTTTTACAGGCTTTTCTTCTCCTGGTTTCTTTACATCTTCTTTTGCTGGCTTTTCTGGATCAGGTTTTTCTGGATCATTTGGATTTTCTTCTTTAGTAGGATTCTCTTTGCCTTCTTCAGTTTCCCCTTCTTTCTTTTCCTCTTCGGACTTTTCTTTCTCCTCTTGTTCCTCCTTCGCTTCCTCTTCCTTTTGTTTCATTTCTTTTTCGATTTCGGAAAGGGCTTGTTCGAGGTCGCTTGTGCCGTCAGATGGCTTTTCCCCGATTGCAGCATCAAGTTCTGCCAATTTATCAAGCAGCTCCTGTTTTTGTTCATCCGTTAGTGTCGCTGATTCGGTAATTTGCTTCTTGAGTGCATCAATGCCTTCTTTTGAATTTGGATTTTGCGGCTGTTCTTCAGCGACTTCTTCCTCTTGTTGTTCCTGCTGTTCTTTCTCCAGTTTTTCTTTTTCAAGCTTTTCTTGCTCGAGCTTTGCCTCATCTTCTTTTTGCTTCATTTCCTTTTCAATTTCTGCAAGGGCTTTCTCGAATTCACCAGTTCCAGCAGTTAGATCTCCACTATCAATGGCTGAATTCAGTCCTGTTAATTTTTCAAGAAGGGCTTGTTTTTGCTCCTCTGATAGAGTGGTTGATTCAGTGATCTTTTGAATTAGTAGGATTGTTCCTTCCTTTAAGCCTTTCTTTTGCACTTGGATTTCCTCAAGTTGGCTCATTTCTTTCTCTATGTCAGCGATCGCTTGATCTAACCCGCTAATATCTGCCGTTAAATCCTTATTATCCAGGGCAGCCTTGATTTCTGCTAACTTATCCATTAAGTATTGAACTTGTTCAGGTGTTAAGTTCTTTGAATCATTAAGCTTTTGAATGATTCGTGCTGCGCCTTCTCTAAGGGCATCCTTTTTCTTTTGGATTTCTTGGAAGGCAATGATTTGCTGGTCAATGGCGGCAATGGTGCTTTCGATTTCGGTGATTTTAGCTAACAAGTCTGTATTTTGCTGACGAAGGGCTTCCATGGCTTTATTTACTTCTTCCATTTTCATGTCTAGCTGTTTGACTTGTTCTTCTGTTAAAATTTTGCCTTCTGCAAATTCCTCCATAAATAGGATCAGCTCCTCTTTGAAGCCTTCGATTTGTGTGAGGATTAGCTCAAAGAACTCTGGATCATAATTACATTGTTCAATGGCAAGTTGTACAATCCCTCGAATAAATTCAAGGGTTTCTTCCATTTTCTTAAGGTTCTCCTGCGCCTTCTGTTCTCCTTTCGGGAAGTCATTAGCAAGAACCTCTTGCAGCTTTGTTTGCATCTCTTGTATTTCACTAATCAATGCCCCTAAGTCCGCAACCTTTTGTTCATTTTCCGCAATTGTCAGTTGAATAGCCGCAATTTCTGCTCGCAGGCTTTCCTGCTGCGCTTGCAGTCCTTCGATCGTTGTAGTGTCGAATGAAACTGCTGGCGGTGCTTCGGTGCCATCTTCCTCTTCCGCTTTGATCATCCCGTCGATTTTTTCCGTCATGCCCGCGACATCGATTTCGCCTGCTTTTGCTAATATCTCCTGCATCAGTACGATCGCTTCTTCCTTCCACTCATATGTAAGATCTCGTCGCTTTTCAATCTCCTTTGGGAAAATGAAACAAGCCTGAACCCCAATTTCCTGGTCCTGTATAGAGGTAAATGCTCCATATGTAGGGCCTGTCATCCTTGCCGTGCCTAATAAAAGAGAGGAAATCGCGACACTCGATGTAAATATCCGAAACAGTCTTCTTTTTTGCTTCTTGAGCTTGCTTTTTTGTCTCATGAATCTTGGTTCCACTATTATTCCAAACCTCCCCTTATGTTCTTTATATAGAACAATTTATGTAAAAAAATAAGTTCGATAAAGAGATATAATTCATTTATATTCCCGATTATACATTATAATTATAGAATTTGAAATAGTTTGATAGGATAAATTTCTTAATAAAGAACTCTAAGAGATTTGCAAAGATCACTTGATATGCTATTAATGCGCGTAACTAGCAAGAAAAAAGAGCACAAATTCGCGCTCCTTTCCTCCTACTTCACTGTCACCTCAAGGTAAATGCCCTTTTGCATCTGCTTGGCATTTTTGCTTGTCCATTTTGGATGGATGAGAAGCATATAATGTCCTTTGGCTTGCAGCTTTGCCTTCGGTGTGATCGTCATTTTATAATCGTTGGCAACTTTCACATCAACTGGAACCTCGCTCCCGCCTAGCTGGATCAGCTGAACATCCTCAGACTTGAGTGCAGACCAGTTCATTTTCATATTCATTTCAACGGTAAATGTCTTAGTAACTGGGACATCCTTGAGCATTGGAAGCTTCTGGTACCCTTTATATTTGGCGATTAATTGATCTCTATGGGAGATTGTTAATTCTTCCCCTACCGCCGTTTCAACATTTGGTGTCACGCCTACCTCATGAACAGGCGTGCCGTTCGGTGAATAGAAGCGTGCGGTTGTTAATTTTAACAAACTGTTGTCACTTAACGGGAATAATGTTTGCATTGATCCCTTTCCAAAGGATGTTTGCCCGTATATGGTTGCTCCTTTTTGCTCTTTGACAGAGACGGAAACCATTTCTGATGCACTTGCGCTATACTCATTGATTAGGATATGCGTTGGTTCTGTAAACTTTACTTTTTGTGGAATGGCTGCGTAAATTTCTGGTTTTTCTGTTTTATAGCGCAGCTGGAACGCGTTTTTTACATTTGGAAAGAGACCGGCAATTTCCTGGGCAGCCGAAACATAGCCTCCGCCATTGTTGCGAAGGTCGAAAATCCAGCCCTTTGCCCCGCTTAATTTTTCAATCGCGCGAACGATTTCCTTCGTTGATTCTTGGGCGAAGCTGTTTAAACGAACATAGCCGATGTCGCCTCCGAGCATTTTATACTCGACGTTCGGCAGCTTAATTAATTCTCTTGTTATCGTCTTTGTTACTATGCTGTTCGTATCAACCGAAATATAGTTTAACGTCACCGTTGTGTTTTCTTTTCCGCTAATAATTGAAATCGCATTTTGAACAGATTTGCCGGCTAGGCTAATCCCATTGGCGCTAACAATAATATCTCCAGCTTGCATACCCGCTCGATCCGCTGGTCCGCCCTGGATTACGGATAGTACCTTTATCCCTTTAATATCCTCTTCCAGCACAATCCCTACACCTACAAGCTGCTGCTCAATTCCATTGGAGAATTTAGCAAACTCCTCGGCTGTCATGTAGGCAGAATAAGGATCCAAATGCTTTGTAATTTCCTTGGCAGTCGGTTTCGCCAGCACAGAATTCGGTACATCCTCTATGTAATAATCCTTTATTAATGCACGTATCTCATCTATCGGCTCAGCCGCAGAAACAGCTGTTACATTCGATAGAAGCAAGAAAACTAGTAAAAAGCTAAAATACTTTTTTAACATCGAATACAGGCACCTCCCTTAGTTTGTCGAATCACGCGGTGACAGGCACCGTTAGCTATATTTTAGACTACTTATTGCCAGATTCATAGGCTTTTTGGCAATAGGACAGGGATGGCGGAGAGACAAGGGGACAGGAACCTTGTTCCAGTAAATAATAAAAATGAATTGCCGGTCTGATGAACTGAACAAGCCTATATGTACGAAGGAATAACCAGCAGACCGGTATTTACCTGCTTGGTTGTGAGCAGTTCCTTCTGAATATTTTTTAGAAGTTAACCAGTTTACTATATTTGGAATATT
The DNA here is from genome assembly GCF_006704205.1 of Cytobacillus solani. NCBI lineage: Bacteria > Bacillati > Bacillota > Bacilli > Caryophanales > Bacillaceae > Cytobacillus > Cytobacillus solani. The sequence goes on along the minus strand of NZ_CP041305.1, from coordinate 2,238,813 downwards.
TATAACCCTAGGGTACCTGTCCATTTGTCCTGCTGGGTAAAAGGTTGCAGGTAAAAGAGGTTCATTTTAGCTAATATTCCGCTATATTTTGTCCATATTTTGGTTAAATAGGAGTGATTTGTTATTTTCGTGGTCCTATTTTTATTATTTTTGCTTTATTTTCTTTCATAACAAGCTATAATTTGGGAGATTTTGTAGAATTTTAGTGTGAGGGGAAGAAACATGTCGAGTAAGATGGATGTTCAGAAAGGGCAGCTCTCTCGGTCTAAGCGAATTAGGGCTAGCAGACAAAGAAAAAGACGCTTTACTTTTATTTTTTTCATGCTTTTATTATTGATAGGTCTCTTCGCAGCAGTACCAGCTATTCAATCAAGCACAATGGCTGATCAGCTTATTCAAGTAGTGAAACCAAAAGAGAAGCTTGCAAATCAAGAGGAAGTTTTAGCTTCGCCACAGAAAACGCCACCCCAAAAATTATCAGAATTAGGACAGGAATTAAAAACTGAAATAAAGGTGGATGCAATACAGACAAAAGCTGAGAAGAAATGTACATGTCAAAATGAAGTGAAGAAGAAAGAAGACATACATGTGATCCAACGTGAAGGGAAAAAGAAAGAAGACATTCGTGTGATCCAACGTGAAGGGAAGAAGAAGGAAGACATTCGTGTGATCGAACATGAAGTGAAGAAGAATGAGACTCTTTTTAGTATTACTATGCTCTATTTTTCAAGCAGTCAGTTTCAGAATAAGATTTCTTCTTATAACGGGATTACTGATCCCGCAAAAGAGATTCGTTCAGGGATGAAGCTTAATATACCGAATCCTGAGTTTATGTTTGATCATAAGGTGAGTAAAGGCGAAACACTTGCAAGCATTTCGAGAAAATATTATGGAAGCGCTTCCTATCGTGTGTCATTAGCCAATTTTAACGGAATCAAAAATCCCGATCAATTGAAATATGGGGAGACGGTGCAGATCCCAGGTCCTTTTGTATTACAAAAATTGTCAGAAAATAAAGATAAAGAGAAAGCAACAGGCGTGTACAGCATCGTTATTACGAAAAAAACAAATAAGCTTGTGGTTTATCAAGACAAGAAAGCGATAAAGACTTTTTCAGTTGGGACAGGGAAAAACTCATCACTCACACCTGAAGGAACGTATAGAATTGTTAACAAAATTGAAAAACCATGGTATAGCCCAAAGGATATCCCTGGGGGCGATCCAAAGAATCCGTTTGGCAGTCATTGGCTTGGTCTTGACGTACCAGGAACAAAGGGAACAAAATATGGGATCCATGGAACGAACGATCCATCCTCCATTGGAGGCTACGTCAGTTTAGGCTGCATTCGACTGAAAAACGCTGATGTCCAATGGCTATTCCAGCATATCCCATTGAAAACGGTGGTTACAATTAAATAAACGGGATAAAAACCGAATCCCAGTTAATAATAGATTCAGAGAGTCGATCAGGATCGGCTCTCTTTTCTGTGGAATGTCACTTAGTAATCCCTTGAACATGAGTGCCTATTTTTCTGTATATTTTAAGAGTGTCTCAGCTAAATAGTCAACCATAGGGGCTTTTTCATTTTGGATAAAAGCTTCTACGGCTTCTTTTTCTAATGGAACGAACAGGAACTTATCAAACTCAGGCTGCTGCCCATTTTCTATTATATGTTGGTTATGATTTAAGAAATAATCATGCAGTTCATTCGCTGTAAAATCTACCGATAATTCATAGATAACTGCCCAAAAGTCGTGCGAGCCTTTATGCTTTAAGAATTTAGGTCTAAACGAACGAACAACTGGCGAGTGAATGTCCAGCCCCATCTCCTCTTTTAATTCTCTGCTAATATTATCTTCCATATTAAATTTGGAATCTCTTAAATCCGATTCATCCAGTCCGCCACCCGTGAATTGCAGACGCCCAGGGGTAGAGGTCGTTTGATTCATTCTGCCGAAAGCCAAATGGTTGTCTTTCGTAATGACCGATGCGCAGGAATAGATGACTTTACACGGATAGTCACACGTGGGATGGTGCATTGTGTATAAATAGTGTTTGTAGTCGGTTTTCACAACGGTGATTTCTAGTTTCTCGGGTGTTTGTCTAATATCTGTAATAGCGAAGGCTTCTCCATTTCTAAGTGCAGGATTTTTGCTTATTTGTTCATTCCAAAAGCGATCATGGTTGTTGCTTATCTCTTGGGGAATCCTGCTTGGACTTGTGCTCAATTTGACTATTATGCTTGGTGGAGCTTTTTCGATGATGAGTGGCTGCATGGGGAACCTCCTATCTGTTCAAGTTATTTTTCGAATAAATGAATACCCTCAAATTCAAATCTCAATAAAAAATATCTATGTTTTGTATAACATTTTCAATAGGAAGGATCCTTTTTTTTAACACTTGTCTCTTACGTAGTTCAACTAGAAAATCAATAAGTTCCGATTTTGATGGGAGACCTGATATAACATAAGAAAATTCATTATTTGCGGACTTCTCATGGACATATTTTTCTAATGCGTGAATGACAGTTACTTCATGCTTCTCCTCTAAGGAGGTCCACCTTTTTAAATCGTCCCATGAAAAGTTTGATCTTAGAAATAATTCGTCCCAGCCTTCTGTCACAGGAAATTTCACATCGTTCTCCATCCAGGAAATCACATCCCTCGAATGAAAATCACCAAGATGGGAAAGTGCTTCATACCCCGTTATCTTTTTATTAGATGATTCAAGAAAATTAAATACTAGCAGTAATCCTTTATCCTTACTTGTACACATTGCTGTTAGGTACGAACGTAATCTTGTATCTATATGATCTGGTTTATCTTCCCATATGCTGCTAACCCATGTTTCGGCGTATAATCCTAAAACTCGTCCGATCATCCCACATATTAGCTTCTGATCTTTAAATGCCCCTTCTTTATGCAATTTTTTTAGAAGGAACTGAAACAACTCATTTCTATCAAATCTCTGGAGTAAGGTGATTGTTTCTTCATCTAATTTCTCTCGATAAACAACAAATGCTGCTAGCTGTTCCATATTATTTTTCACATCTTCTAAGGTTGTCTCTGAAAATGTCTCAAACCACTGCTTCCACTTAACGGCTGCTGGACTTGCAGTGTCCAATCCAGAATCGCTTAGAAAATATTCAAACTGCCACTTTTCACTGCCGATACACCCAAGTTCAGTAATCCTAAGTAAATAATCGATAAATGAATCGGCAATATAAGTAATCGTGTCTTCTTCATGGTCCCAATAAATAACTGGTTTTTCCGCACTGTCAACAGACATATCAAATGCGTAAATATCTCCATTTCCAGCGTGGGAAAACTCCAACTTCCCTCTAAGTGTTCCCCCATCATCTTCTTCATCCTCCAGTAGTTCGTCAGCTATATTTAAATTCTGAAGGAAGTCGATATTCCAATTGATCTCTCCAGAAAATATTTCCCTAAATTCACTGGGAATCATTGTATCCTCAGAAAATGAGTAATAAAAGGAAAGTGATTTTCCGATATTATGTACTATGTATTTATATGAAGGAGGTAATTGACACCCTAACACCTTTTCTTTCGCCTCTATCTCCTGCATCGTTGCCTTTTTACCAATTTGAATTTGGCGGACTTTGCCGTTATTCTTCTCTAATTTTTGCAGTATTTGTTTCCACTTTGAAATAAGAAATTGAATATCCTCCATTTTTCACCCTCTCCCTCTACAGCTGATTTTTGTAAATACCTTCCTGATCTAACCTGTGTCATGAAGCTCAGTAATTACAACGAAAAACAGCGTTCATTCTTCATGAATCAACGCCCGCAAACTCCGCAATCAAGTTCTTTTTCATTTGTTCTGTGTCTATTGTTTTCCTGCTACCACTTCCCATTAAAATACACCGTGGCAATGGCAGGTCTAAAATATGATTCATCACGTCAAGCGCTTCCGGATAATGCACGATCATTTTCCCCTTTTCCGGGTAATTATGTTTTCTCTGCCACGAGATTAATCCCTTGCAAAAATTATCATTAGCCGGCATTTCGATTCGATTGAAATCTTCTTCTGATAATAGATACCTGGCTATCTGGTACAGCCCATGCGCTTCTGTGCAAAAGCATTTATATATTTTTGGACGGTCAATCCTTGTGGAATGTTTACATACATCACTCAATGCTTCCGTTGCTTTCTCCATATCCTTATTCGATAGGGCCATTAGATAGGAAACGATTGCTTTTTCCCATAAACCCTTCTTTTGATTCAAAAATTTTTCTCCTGCAGGATAAGCAAATTCCATCCATTGCTGATTTTTATACCATAATGACATGAGCAAATTACTGGCAACGACATAAAAAGGGTATCCATTCTTGCATAGCCCCAATTCCTCAGGAAAACATTTCTCGACTGCCTCTTTATAATTGCAGGCCATGCTATCCATCACATTCCAGAAATATAGACAATGATCATAACCGCCAGCTTTCATATCTAGTAATCTATGTTTGCTGTAATGGTAAATGGTATGATTCAATAACTCATAATCATTACTCTGAAAAGCCTCAGACAATCCCAATAAATATGGATTTTTTATTAAAGCTAAATATATAGTTATATCCGCATCTTTTCTTCTTTTATCAATCTTTGTGTATATTTCAAATTGGTGGTTTATATAATCTTCCCAGTCTACATATGTATAAACATCATTGGTCTCTGCTGGATTATGATATATTTTTAGATATTTCTTTGCTATCTTCTCCATGCGAGTTCCTCTTTTCAAATATTGTATTGATTCCTTCCTCTTCCCGCTTAACCAATCATTTTAAATACAAATGCAATTAGATAGAGTGGGATTCCGACAATGAGCATTCCAGCGAGTAGATAGCAAAGACTAGTAATTAAAAACTTAAAAACATCATAGATTGCTCCAGCCAAATCATCAATAAATCTTGCCATTATGATCCCCCCATTATTGGTATGATGCCTGTACACTTTACAAAACTACTTCTTCAATATAAAAAAGCTATATTCAACGTGCAGCGATGCAAAGGATCACTTTCCATCGCTGCACCGAAGAGATTTAATGCCCATGCTCCGCTGCCATTGCATTTGCTTTTGTCATATGAACTGTACCCCATGGATGTTGGGGAGGTGCATAAATCGAGTATAGTTTCAGCGGGACATTCCCTGTATTTGTAACATTATGCCATGTTCCAGCAGGGATCATGATGGCATCATCATCATTGACTTTTTTCCTATAATATAAATGATCTTTCCGATTCCCCATATGAACAATCCCCTGCCCTTGTTCAATCCGCAGAAATTGATCAAGGTTTGGATGCATTTCCAATCCAATGTCTTCACCAGCTTTAAGACTCATCAACGTAACTTGCAAATGCCTTCCTGTCCATAAAGCTGTACGATATGCACGATTTTGCTTGGCAGCCTTGTTGATATTCACCACAAATGGTGCTGATCCATAATCCTTTAATTCAATACGATTCCTTTCTACTGGTGACTGAACGGGAAGCCATTGCGTATTACGATTCACCCCGTTGGGAACATTCCAGTAAGCAAGACTTCTTCCATGGATGTCCATTGGTAAGTGAACATGATATGGATTTGGGTATATATAAGGGACATCATACATCTTCCTTCAACCCCTTTCAGATTTATAAAATCATTCTATGCACTCTGTTAGGGGATGTTATGTTTTTTTAATAGCAATCCCAATTATAGATAACGTTTGAAAAATTCAAGTTAAGCAAATCTTCTTTTCGAATGAAAAAGTTTGCAACGCCACTGTCTCCCCACATGATCCCATGATCATCATCACTATCTATTTGAAGTAAAAGAATCTCGTGGTCGACATAACGTTTTTGACTATCTCTAGGGTCCCCTTGTGTAAAGAAAGGATATCCCCCCATTTTGTGGCCATCCCCTAGGAATGTATCAGAATAAATTTCCCAAAGTTCTTTTACATCTTCCCCATCACTTACCTCAAGGTTTAAATCTACCGTCTCAAGTAACTCATCTATTTTATAATGTTCAATGGATACTGGTTCGTAATCTACACTAAACGTAAGGGCTAATTCATGCTGAATTGGAAAATAATCTGTATTAAGATCATACATATAGGAGAAGTCGCTAATTAATAATGATTCGTCTCTCTCAATATGCGGGTGAAATAATAGTTTAAAATTTCTTTGGCTTGTCATATGGTCAAAGTCTAATCCCATCACATCATCCTCAGCTGAGATAAAAAATTGTAAGATCCCTTGCGTTGGCATTTCCTTTAGGACAGGGATTTCCTCATAATTTATCTGTGCTAACAATTTCATTGGTTTATTATTCGCATCCTTTGGATGTTCTGTTGTTTTTGGAAGATAGGGGTCGCCTGCAAACTTACTCTGAAAAAGGGTTGTTCGTCTTTTGGATGCAGAAATTTTAACAAAAGGTTTTATTGTACCTTCGATTTGCTTTCGATAGACTTCCAGTTCCTTTGGTAATGTTAATTTCGGAGTCTGACTCATATGTAATCGCCGCCTTTACGTGGATTTCAGATAAAATTAGTTTCCTCTATTAATAATTTACATTATATAACAATTTCCCGTCTCATACCGTATGAACTTTCAATTGCATTTAGCAGATTTTTAGTCACATTGAACCCTCACACCAGATAAACCACATTTCCCCTAACGATAATTTTCTTTTCCAGTTCTAATTCGACCAGCTGGTCCATGATTTCGGTGACGTCGAGGTTTATTTGCTTGGATAGTTGCTGAATGGTAGCGGGAGAGTCTGAAAGGAGCTGGAGAATGGGGGATTCGGGGATTACGGTCGCTGGGTGATGTTTGCTGTGTTCTCGTTTTTCTTTGTGTGCTTGCAGGCTTTGAATCCCAAGGTACGGCGGGATCCCGTGAGCAAGGAGACGGTTTGTGCCTATCCCTTCTTGGGAGTCAATCCGGTTGGGAACAGTATAGACAGGTTTATTGTTCTTGATGGCAAAGTCTGCTGTCCAGAGAGCACCGCTTCGTTCACTAGCCTCCACAATGACAAGCTCTGTGGACCAAGCGCTGATTAGAGCATTTCTTGCGAGGAAATATTTAGGGGATGGCAGTGTTCCAGGCGGATACTGCGAGAGAAAGGCACCGCCATTTTCAAGGATTTGCTGATAAAGTATCTTGTGCTCTGGAGGGTAGCAAACATCCGGACCGCAGCCAAGGAAAGCAATTGTGTATCCTCCTTTTCGGCTGCAGGCAATTTGTGCGTAGCTGTCAATTCCTTTAGCAAAGCCACTGATAACAGGAATATTTATCGCTGCTAGTTCCTCTCCTATTTGTTTGGCGATTTTCCTTCCATAGGGCGAGCATCTTCTCGCGCCAACAACTCCAACCGTGGTGTGGAGCGGCTGGAGTTCTCCTTTGTAATAGAGAATAATTGGTGATTGCTTGCTCTCGCGGGCGAATTTTGGGTAGTGTTCACTCGTAAAAGGAAGCAGGCTTACCCCGCTTTTTTCTGCTGTTTTCAAGATATTCTCTGCATCTTTTAGACCCCGGTTTATGAGGATCGATTTCATTGCAGTTTTTGTCATTTTGGACACCACTGTAAGGTCATCCTCAGTTGCTTCAAAAACAGCCTTGGGCGATGGGAAATGCTTGATTATCTGTTTTTGCAGGACGGGTCCTACATGCTTTAATCGACTTAGCCATATCCAATAAATGTCCATCATCATCCTCCTATGAATGTTGTTTCTTTTTCAATATCCCGGCTTAAAAGGCTTTTCTTCAGGTGGTGAATTTGTATTTTCTCCTCCCCCTCTAGATCTGCAATTGTACGTGCGACTTTAATGAATATATGCAGGGATCGGCCGCTATACCGAAAGCGGTGATATACTTGCTGCAGCAATTTTGTACATTCCCTGTCAAGCGGGCAAAATTGATTGATGAGTGCAGGGGTTAGCAGTGCATTGCAGTTAATATCAGGAAGCGCTTCGTATCGTTTCTGTTGAATAGATCTTGCTTTTTCCACTCGGGTTCGAATGTCTGCTGAGCTTATCCCCTCGTCCTCCTCATTAAAAAAGTCAACTGTGCCCACATATTTTTGAATATCCATTCGATCCATAATGGGGCCGGAAAGCTTTTGACGATATTTTATGATTTCGTAGTCTGTACAGCGGCATTTCTCCTGTCCGTAATACCCACATGGGCAAGGGTTCATGGCACCAATAAGCATGAAATTGGCTGGAAATGTGTTTGAGCCCCAAACTCTTGAGATGGTGACTGCATGATCTTCAAGCGGCTGTCTTAGCGAATCCAATGCCTTTTTACTAAACTCGGCGATTTCATCTAAAAACAAGACTCCATTATGAGCAAGGGAAATCTCACCGGGCAATGCATACGTTCCACCGCCGATGAGTGCGTTTGTTGAGGCGTTATGGTGCGGAGATCGAAAGGGGCGCTTCGTGATGAGGCTGCTTTTATCTTTTAGCAAATTGGCTACACTGTATATTTTCATGACTTCGAGTGATTCATTTTCTATCATGTTGGGGAGGATGGTTGGGATCCGCTTGGCAATCATGGACTTGCCGCACCCCGGTGGCCCGACCATGAGAAAGTTATGACCGCCTGCCGCAGAGATACTAATGTAATCAACAAGTGAATGGAGACCTTTTACATCTTTGAAATCAACTGAATATTCATTTGCGCTTGGTGGATTAATTATTTCTATTGCGGGAGGGGGCTGTTTTCCATTGAGGAAATGAATGGCTTCTTTCAGTGTATTACAGCCGATTATTTCTATTCCTTTAATGATCTGGGCTTCCTGTACATTTTCCTTTGCGAGAATTATTCTTTTTAATTGACACTCTTTCGCTTTTACGACCATTGGAAGAATGCCTGAAACAGGGCGAATAAAGCCATTGAGGGATAACTCGCCGATTAGTCCTGTTTTGGAAAGCGAGACTGGATGGATTTGATTCGTTTGGAGTAAAAGGCCTATTGCCATGGGGAGGTCAAAATGGGTGCCGGTCTTTTTCATATCTGATGGTGCTAGGTTGAATACGATTTTTTGCGGCGGGAACTTATAGCCAGCATTTTTGATGGCGGCTTCCAATCGCTCCTTCGCTTCCTTTACAGCTTTGTCGGCGAGACCAACGATGGATACGGTCGGCAAGCCAATAAGTGTGTCGGTTTCGACTTCTATGAGATGTCCTTGGATACCTGTCGTGGTAAAGCTTTGTACGGTTGATGCCATAATTGTATCTCCTTATTTGTATTTTTTCGAATGAACGAGTTCCAACATTATTGCAAAACAAAATAAAGGAAGGTCACTCGTTTCCCCGGGATATTTTTATCCTTTTTTCGTACCTGATGATGAAAGAAATAGATCATACGCTCGATCTTGATCATCTTGGAAAAGTGCCATATTTCTGATTGCCTATGAGATGTCGTACTGGTGAGGAATAGCTGGAGTGTTAGCGGAGGAAGGTATTTCTCTATTATTATACATTATTGATTCTATTAGTTTCTCTTTAAATAAAAAAATATTAATAAAGTTGAGATGCCTGATTGACATACTTTCCACGTACACAATCACACATGCAATATCCATGAGCAACACTAGCCACCGTTCATGAAGAATGAACTAGAAAAAGAGAGTTACATTAAACTTTTTACCAAAGAGCTCACCAATTCGGACACAATTGACTTTGTTTTTTCTTAATTTGTCCGAAGTTGACTCAAGTTCAGACAACTTTAACCTTAAATTCTCCTAATCTGTCTGAAGTTCTCTCAAATTCGGACTCCTTTGCTCTTGAATCCTCCTAACCTGTCCGAACTCATCACAAGTTCGGACTCCTTTGCTCTTGAATTCTCCTAACCTGTCCGATCTCATCCCAAGTTCAGACTCCTTTGCTCTTGAATCCCACCTAACCTGTCTGAAGTCATTCCAAGTTCGGACTTCTTTGCTCTTGAATCCTCCTAACCTGTCCGAACTCATTCCAAGTTCGGACTTCTTTGCTCTTGAGTCCCCCTAACCTGTCCGAACTCATCCCAAGTTCGGACAACTTTAACCTTGAATCCTCTCAACCTGTCCAAACTCATTCCAAGTTCGGACTTCTTTGCTCTTGAATCCTCCTAACCTGTCTGAACTCATCCCAAGTTCGGACTTCTTTGCTCTTGTATCCTCCTAACCTGTCCGATCTCATCCCAAGTTCAGACTTCTTTGCTCTTGAATCCTCTTAACCTGTCCGAAGTTCTCCCAAGTTCGGACAACTTTGCTCTTGAAGCCACCTAACCTGTCCGAACTCCACTCAAGTTCAGACAACTTTAACCTTGAATCCTCCTAACCTGTCCGAAGTCATTCCAAGTTCGGACTTCTTTGCTCTTGAATCCCCCTAACCTGTCCGAACTTCACTCAAATATCCACGGGCGGTGCCTGGCACCGCCCATGAACACTCTATTAATCTACAGCGCGATCTTCAAAATAGTATTTAATGATCCCAGGTGTCTTAGGGTCTGTAATATGGTAAACAGATGAGCCTACGATTTTCGCTACTTGAAGGAGTTTTTTCTTATCAATTTTATCTAGTGTGTCTGTCGGCTGGTGGTACCAAGGCTCGACTGGTGAATGAATAAATAGAGCTGATGGGATTCCTAGGTCATGGAATGGTTGATGGTCGCTTCGGCCAAGCTGTCCATACGGAAGAACCTCATTAAAAAGATGATAGCTTGACGTTGCCCCTAAGTCAGTCACGAGATTTTTCTTGCCGTCAATTGTATACATGATTAATCCGCCAGCTTCGTTATCTCCTCCGGCATCACGGCCGCCAATCATATCCATTTGGAAGTGCGCAACCATTTTTTCAACATCTGCCTTCGGAAGTTTAGACGCATAGTAAGACGAGCCGACTAGCCCTCTTTCCTCAGAACCAAATGTAAGGAAGCGAATTTCTGTATCTGTTTTTTCCTTCGCAAACAGTCTTGCTAATTCAAGGACAGCAGAAACTCCTGATGCATCATCATTCGCACCTGGTCCACCAGGCACTGAATCATGGTGTGCACCAACTGTTACGATTTGTCCTGTATTTTTCTTCTCCGTTGCTGGTTTTGTGGCGATTACATTGTAGGAAGTCTTCTCAATTTTTTCAATGTCTACATCCAAAGTTACGGAAAGCTCTTTAGCCTTCAACTGGTCAACTAGCTTCAGTCCTTCCGCTTTGGTAATAGCAACTGCCGGAATATTTTGCCCCTCTGCAGCTTGTCCGAATGTATTGCCTTCATCCGAATTATTGTACATCAGGACACCGACTGCCCCTTTTTCAAGGACATTCTTAATCTTATCAACGAAAGCGATGTCTCCACGTTCTGCTAATACAATCTTTCCTTTTACATCCCCAACTTCCTCAGGTGTTGCCTTCCCTACATACACTAGTGGAGCAGTTACTTTTCCGCTCGCACTGCCGCTAAATGCGTGAGTGGTTCCACCTAGATCGGTGTCGCCAATTTTCACTTTTACATGATTGGTCTTGAAATCGTAAATTGGAAATGGCTGAATTTCTGTTTTGTAGCCTAGCTTCTTAAATTCTCCCTCTATGTATTTGACGGCTTTAAGCTCTCCTTCTGTTCCAGCTTCCCTAGGTTGCTTAGATAACAATTCAATTGTTTTATACATATTGTCCGCACTGATCTTCTTCAGAAGCTTATTTTCTAATACAACCTCATATTGCGTGCTTGGACTGACAATCGTTGCCGCGTGGACGGTTCCACTGGATAAAACCAAACCCGCTGCTGCAAATAAAGCTACTAATTTACGATTCATCGTATTCCTCCTAGTCATTTTTAATATGACTCTATTATTGATATAATTAAATATTTTGTAAATTGAAATAATAATACAAATCTATCCATTTTTCTGCAGGAAGAGCCACTGTTTTCAGGAAGAATGGGTTTATCTTTTCATATATCTTTCTGTTTGACGAATAGAAATTAGTATAATGAAATAGAAATCCCTGCCTATATACCTATCTAGTTTTTCCAAGTAAAATCATTCTCTTAGTACGAAATGATTAATCGAGTTGAATACTATTTATCAGCATTTTAATAGAATGAGAGATTACGCAAAAAACAACAGGATCTCCCTATTTTCGACATTATTAATGGGGAAAATATTATTTATACTTGTGAGGAGGAAGCTGGCAATAGGAATAAATAGAAAAAGAGAGCCCATGCGTACAGACACGGCTCCAGTTTTTCTATTAAATGACATTTTTTATTTGTTCAAAATGATGATTGTCATGCTCGACCATTCCTTGAAAATAGGCTGCAAGGGATAGCGTAGACTTGCCAATGATTAGCTCCTTGGACCAAAGGTCGTCATTCATCTCTTGTAAAGCAGATAGTAGTGTTTTTCTGGTAGCTGCAAACCGCTCAATCGTTTCTTCTTTTGTTCGCACCCTGCTTTCAGAGGCTGCTTGATCATTGAGCGCTTGAGCATCCGGACCTTTCGGCAAATCGATATCCTTGAAGAAGTATGGCATTCGATCTTTTATAATAAACATATCCCACGGTATCAGATGGCCGATGATTTCCGCAACGCTCCACTTTCCTTCTTTAATTGGTGTTCTCCATTGCTCCTCGGATAATTGTTCTAGCCCTTTTACCCATTGGATGGATTGTTCGTAATGCAATAAGATGTTCTGTTTTTCCAGTTGCAATTGGCATACCTCCTTTCTTATTTTGTCGAAAAATCGATAAACTGGAAATTTCGTAGATATATCCATATTTCATAGATATATTGTTAATTTCGCAGATATTTTACTCATGTTCGCAGATATATTCCTGCTGACCGCGATTATTGTTTTATCGCAATATAGATATCAACTTGAGCCTCAAGCGGGTTTGCACATCTTTCATCATATACTTCGAAATCACCTGTATAGGCTCTTGTAAAGTCAGATTGCTCAAACCATGCCCAAATTTGCTGCCATGCTTTAATGACGATTTGCGCGATAGGTCCTTTTTCGGTTGTGAAGACAACATATTTGGCAGCTGGTATGGTTTTCGCAACGAGTCCCTCAGGCAATGATGAATCCGCACTTCCTTGCAGTCCGATTGTCATACTGTATTCACCATTCACCCCATCAAGGTAGTCAGAATAAAGACCATATGTAATGGCTCCCTCAGGGTTTGGAATTTGCTCATATATTTTTTGCTGATAATACTTCTCCCACATTTGCGGGATTTTTGCGTCCATCGTCATTTCATTGGCATTCGACGTTCTTGACGTCATGCCAATGATGGTAAACGCCTCTTTTTCTATAATGACTGGTTCATTCATCTTACTGTTGCCGCTCCATCTTTTTAATGTTGGCAAGAAGTTCGTCAGAATCGTCCGAGCTTCCTCTTCACTTTTTCCATCCTCTTTCATAAAAGGAACACAAAGATCAATCATGTCCTCAACCGTCATGTTTGGCTGTTTGAATTCGCCCTTTTCATAGCAGTAAACACAATACTCCCTGCTTCTTCCTTCATCCTTCTCCGTACCAAATATTTTTTCCTCATTCATCGGCATTCCACAGCTTTGGCAATAAACAGCATTCATCAAAAACACACCTTTCAATTGTTTGTACTCACTATACCAAGGGAAACCTGACAGCTGTTTGTCATATTTACAAATATTTTTCTAAAATTTCTTTTGCTCGTATTGTTACTATTTCCCTTATATGAAGAGGCTCCAGCACCTCTACCTTATTGCCAAAGCTGAGGATAAATCCGTATAGCCACTCGTCCTCAGGAATGTCAACTTTTATAATCGAAGCACCGTCCTCAATCGCCTCGATGCCGAACATTTCCTCAATCATTAACCGATGTTCAGGTTGAAACGCCAGCATTAGTGCAACCGTATTTTCTGGCGCATTCCATTCCTTGTCCCATGGACGCTCAGTCAAATCTATTTCTCTGCGGACAAACGTAACTTGGCAGCCCTTTACCTCTTTCATCCTGGCAATTTTAAAAAGCCGAAAGGCCTCTCTTAATTGACAATAGCCGTAGACATACCAGGATCTCCCTTTTTCAACAAGTGTATGGGGCTCAACCGTCCGAACGGATTGTTTTCCTCCAGCGTTTCCGTATGTAAAAGTTATACAGGTTGAAGATTCAATTGCCTGTTTGATCGTTGTCATTTTTTCCTTCAAAAATGGAGTTGTCCCCCACGGACTATAATCAATGAAGAGATAATCCGAAGTATTTTTGACCGATTCTTCAGCAATCCCCGTAATTTTTTCAAGAACGGCTTCCGCATGCGGATCCTGGTAAGAGGTAAGCACGCTTTTTAAAGCGATAGAAATGGATGCCAGCTCCCCTTCTGTCAGCACCTGCTTATCCATACGGTACCCCTCTATTAAACTAATTCCTCCATTCACTCCTTGATAACTTACGACAGGAATTCCCGCTTGACTGAGCGTGTCCACATCCCGATAAATGGTCCTTACTGAGACGCCAAAAGCTTTAGCAAACTCCTGTGCTGTTACCTTTTTTCGGTTTATTAAAATCATCGTCATCGTTAAAAGACGGTCTAGTTTCATAGTTTTCTTCCTTTTTAGATAAGATGCTATCAGAAAAAATTCTATATGGATATTGGAAAATCCTTTATTATTTGAGGGTACATGAGGAATTTGGTTCTCAGGCACATTTAGCTTCCTCTTGTTACCGCGAACACTCTCTTTTCTTCTTTCTCGGGCACATGTAGCTTCCTCTTGTTACCGGGAACACTCTCTTTTCTTCTTTCTTGGGCACATGTGGCATCTTCTTGTTACCGCGGACACTCTCTTTGCTACTTTCTCGGGCACATGTGGAATCTTCTTGTTACCGTGGTCACTCTCTTTTCTTCTTTCTCAGGCACATGTGGCATCTTCTTGTTACCGCGAACACTCTCTTTTCTTCTTTCTCGGGCACATGTAGCATCCTCTTGTTACCGCGGTTACTCTCTTTTCTACTTCATCGGGCATCATCACTCTCCTCTGGTTACCGCTTCACACCTATTCTCCCTTCCTCAGGCATCATCGCTCTCCTCTGATTCAATTTCCCCACAGTGATTTCCCACTTCCATACTCCCGTGCGAACCCTCCTAAGAAATGTTATAATTAAGGAATATGCTTTTGTGCCTGATGTCACTCGCGATTCTCCATAACGGAGTGTGACAGAGGCAATCGGTGAGGAGGTTTATCTATGACTGCAATACCTGAGCGTTTCCATGAGCCTTTGCAGTTTGCAGCGAATGAATTGATGGAGTTACTGCGTGCAGAGAATCCCGAGCATGAGCGCCTCATTCAGAAAGGGCTGATGCTGTTTCGGCAGGGGCTCGTTTATCAGCTGCGTTTTGATGGAGATGAAATTACTGCGACGGTGCAGGATGTAACGCCAGCGAAGGTTCAGTTAAACCTTAATTTTATCCAATTAAGTACGTGCTCTTGTCCAGCCGATGAATTTTGCCGCCATCAGCTGGCTGTCTTTTTCCAGCTTCTTTCCCATGCGAGAAGTGTTAGCACTTGGGTGGAGGAATGGCGGAAGCCGCTGCGGGAAAAAAAGATTGCTAAACAGCTGGGCATTCAGAAAGCCAAGGATTTATTGCAGACAGCTGGGCGGCTGAAGCCCAATTATGACAGGTGGATTGCGGCATTCGACGAAAGCTTTCACACGATTTTGGAAGGGAACGGCGAACCAAAGCCATACGTGATTACCGAGCTTTACAAGGTGTATACCCGAAGAATGAAGGCAAATGCCCCCTATGAGCAGGAATGGAAGCTCCTCTATTTCCTTGTCGGACATGTATTTTCTTTTAAAAAGCTGATGGGGTTAAGCATGAAATATGGGCATTCTGCAGAAATGATTCATCGCTATTATAAACAGCTTTTCTATGAAATAGCGGATGATGTAGTCGACGTCATTCACTCCCTTTCCGTTCATTCCCTGCCTTTTGCTTTTGATGATTTCATTGAGAAGCTGAAAGAGGATTCCTCTGGGCTCATTACGGCTGAATTCCCGCTTGAATTTGAACGGATTCACTTGTACCGCATCCTATGGACGAAGTTTTTCAAGAAGAAGGACTGGTGTCAGGAGGAACTTAAGAAATTAAGGGCAGTTGAGGAAAAAAGCCATCCCTTGCTTATCGGTATGATTCATCTTCATTTTCTGCAAAAAGAGGATGACATCATTCTGGAACAATTGGCTCTACCGGATAAATGGATGACCCCATTTATCACATATTGGATTGAGCTCCTCACTGCGCAAAAGGACTGGAAACGGGTCGCGCCTTTTATCGAGGTGTATATTAAAAAATTAAAGGATTATCTGTCTTTACCCAAGGACTATTATGAAAAGATGAGCTATACAAGACATACAATCAAGACGATCCAACCATATTGCATCGAAGCAAACCGGCAGGATCTTTATGAAAAAGCCTTGATGGAAATGCTGCCATACAGCTATAACGAATATGAATATCTTCTTTTTGACAATGAGGCATTTGATCGCTGGACCGATTTACAAGCCTATATGGGTCTTGATATCGATAGGCTGCAAAGCGATCGGCTCAAAGCACTTGAAAAGCAGCATCCTCACTTGCTTTTGCCGCTCTATCATCAATCTGTACAAGATCATATTGCACAAAAAGGCAGAGATAATTACCGCCAAGCAGTCCGAAAGATGAAAAAGCTCCGCACCTTGTACAAAAAGTTAAAGCGGCAGGACGACTGGGCGTACTACTTGGAAGCACTGCTTGAAAAAACGAAACGACTACGCGCCTTTCAAGAAGAATGTAAAAGGGGTAAGCTGATTGATGCTTAAAACTAGACATATAACCATTGCCGTACGGAATATCAACACAGATCTCTATTATCTATCTGCCCAAAATGAAGAGGGGCAGTTCCTTGCACCTGAAGCTTGGATTCGGCTTCTCTTTCATCATCATGAAGAAAGCTTCTATGGAACGCTTTTTAATGAGAAGGAAATTGTTGACGGAAAAGACCTTCCCATCAACGGCTGGCAGCTTGTTACCTTGTTTGCCCGGGAGCAGTTCAATCAATTGATTGAGTGGGACTGGGATGAGATGGCGCAAATTTGCTTAGCCGCGGCACTGCCGATTTATGAAGCCATCACTGAAAAAGAATGGATTCCGGATTTTGCTTCTTGGGAAAAGGAAGAATTTCGCTGGGCATTGCCTGATCGGGTGATGAATGAATTCGCATCCTCCTTCTGGGAGCAAATCATTGATGAAACGCCCGTTAAAGACTTTATCCAGAATTGGTATCATCATTCATTGGATGCCTATTTGGAGCGAAAAAGCGAGACGAGGGCTGTCTTCGGTGAAAAACTTAAGGCACTTCGAAATGATCAGCTCTCCCCTCGTGATCTTGCTGCCTATTTTGACGAGGAAAGCTGGCAGGAATGGATTGGCCTCAAGGAAAGCGATGTACCTTTTACTATCGGGCTCAAATTAGAAGAGCCTGCGGAAATATATGACCAATGGGACCTCAGCATTTTCCTTCGCGGAAAAAAACAGCCTGATTTGCTTGTTGATCGGAATGACTATGCCAACTACCCGCGTGGCTGGAAGAAACATGAGGAAGCGATTGAAAAAGAACTGCAGCGCTGGATCAGCGTATTCCCTTGGCTTGCCGGTGAAAAAGGGCTTGCCAGCAGGCTAACAGAAGAGGAAGCATGGACATTTTTAACAGAAGCGAGTGAAACCCTGCTCTCCCTTGGCGTTGAAATCCTATTGCCATCCTGGTGGCAAGCGATGCAAAATGCCAGTCTGAAAGTAAAAGCACGGGTAAAAGGCCAATCGAACCATCGTCCATCCTTCGTGGGCCTCCAAGCAATGCTTGATTATGACTGGCGCATTTCCATGAACGGAGTAGACCTGTCAGAGGATGAATTCAACAGTATGGTTGAAGAAAAGCGTCGTCTTGTCTATATTCGCGGGCGCTGGATTAAGCTTGACCCCAATTTTGTGCGGCAAATTCAAGATTTAATGAAAAAAGCAGAAAAGGAAGGCCTGCATGTACGCGATTTAATCGAACAGGAGCTCCTTCAGGATGAAGAGGCCGAAACGGATGAACTCGAAAACCCGCAAGCCTTCGCGAAAATTCAAATCGAACTGAATCGTCAATGGAAGCAAATGGTGAAGCAGCTTCGCGACATAAAGGACATTCCGCTTGAGGAAGCACCCGCTGATTTCCAAGGCGATCTCCGTCCCTATCAGAAGCTCGGCATGAGCTGGCTCTTCTTTTTGCGGAAGTACGGGTTTGGCGCCTGTTTGGCAGATGATATGGGGCTTGGGAAAACGATTCAGCTGATCAGTTATCTTTTAAAGGTAAAAGAGACGGAAACAGACAGCGGTCCTGCGCTAATTATTTGCCCCACTTCGGTATTGGGCAACTGGCAAAAAGAGATTGAACGTTTTGCACCTAATCTGAACGTCTATCTCCATTATGGCGGGAATCGGCTAAAAGAAGAGGTATTTTCTAAACAAGTAATGGCCTCGGATGTCGTTCTCACCTCCTATGGGCTAACCCATCTAGATGTGGAGGATTTCGAACGCATCGAATGGAGCTCGATTAGCATCGATGAGGCGCAGAACATCAAGAATGCTCAGACGAAGCAGTCCAGAGCAGTAAGGAAATTAAAGGGGAAACATCATATTGCCCTAACCGGCACACCGATGGAAAATCGCCTGTCCGAGCTATGGTCCATTTTCGACTTTACAAACCACGGCTATCTTGGCAGCCTCGGCCAATTCCAAAAGCGCTTCGTTCTGCCCATTGAAAAGGACGATGATGTAGAGAAGGTTCAGCAGCTTCAGGCTTTCATTCGTCCCTTCCTGCTTCGCCGGACGAAAAAGGATGAAGAGGTTGCACTCAATCTGCCTGATAAACTTGAGCAGAAGGAGTATTGTCCGTTAACACCTGAGCAAGCCTCCTTGTATGAGCAGCTTGTGAAGGACACCTTTGCACAGATTGAGCAGTTGTCTGCCTTTGAGCGCAGGGGATTGATTCTGCAAATGCTGAGCCGCTTGAAGCAGCTTTGCAACCACCCGGCCCTCTACTTAAAAGAGGAGAGACCAGCGAATATGATTGCACGCTCAGCAAAACTTGAAAAGCTGAGTGAACTGCTTGATTCTGTCCTTGAACAAGGAGAAAGCTGTCTCATTTTCACGCAATATATTGAAATGGGCAACATCATCCGCAACATGGTGAAGAAGAAATTCGGAGTGGATGTTCCATTCTTGAATGGCAGTGTGCCGAAAAATGAACGGGATCGGATGATTGCTCAGTTCCAGGAGCACCAATTTCCTATCTTCCTTTTATCATTGAAGGCTGGAGGAACCGGCTTGAATTTAACCGCCGCCAATCACGTGATCCACTATGATCGCTGGTGGAATCCTGCCGTTGAAAATCAAGCAACAGACAGAGCCTACCGCATTGGGCAAAAACGCTTTGTTCATGTCCATAAGATGATCTGTACAGGCACACTCGAGGAAAAAATTGATGCCATGCTTGAGAAAAAACAATCCTTGAACGACCAAATCATCCAAAGTGAAAGCTGGATTACCGAGCTTTCTACGGATGAACTGCGAGATCTTGTCTATTTATCATAATGCTTAGCCACTAAACATTGTTTTAGTGGCTATTTTTAAGGGCGGTAAGAAATGAGGAGTATTGGTTACCGTAAATGAGTAAATATCGGATTTGCGGTCACCAATGAGGGCTTTTCGTTTCCGTGAAAGGGAAAATTTCGGATTTGCGGTCACCAATAACGGCCTTTGGTTACCATGAAAGGGAAAATTTCGGATTTGCGGTCACCAATGACGGCCTTTGGTTACCATGAAAGGGAAAATTTCGGATTTGCGGTCACCAATGACGGCCTTTGGTTACCATGAAAGGGAAAATTTCGGATTTGCGGTCACCAATGACGGCCTTTGGTTACCATGAAAGGGAAAATTTCGGATTTGCGGTCACCAATGACGGCCTTTGGTTACCATGAAAGAGAAAATATCGGATTTGCGGTCACCAATGACGGCCTTTGGTTACCATGAAAGTGAAAATTTTGGCTTTGCGGTCACCAATGACGGCCTTTGGTTACCATGAAAGTGAAAATTTCGGATTTGCGGTCACCAATAAATAAAGATCTTTGATGCTCGGCGATAGAGAAAAAATCAACAAAGACGGTACCCCACCTCACCCTCCTATTAAATGAAAAAGTCCGGCACATTTGTACCGGAAAGAATGAGGGAATTCGAGGAGTTGAATTGAATTTTTATATAGAGGGTATTGGGAATAGAAAATTACGGTGAACATTTTTGAGAAGTTTAGTTAGTAAATGCTGCATGCACCTCCTTTATTGGCTCTGATTTGTCATCCTGTAAAACGGATTCATGGATAATTTCCTCCAGCTGTTCGACGCGACTAGTTAAATCATTGACTCTTTTATTTGATTTTCCAAGCATTGTAATGAGGGCTTCCACTAAGCATTCGATTTCCTTTTCCAAGAATGCTACACCTCTCTCCCTGCTGGTGCATACGCTTCATCCGGCTTTTTTTGATCAAGAAACTTGACACTATCTGCCCATACTTCAGTTACGTAGACTCGTTTACCTGCTTGATTTTCATAATGACTTGTCTGTATTCTGCCGGTAATTCCAACTAGGGAGCCTTTTCGGCAGTATCTTGAGGTATTCTCTGCTACCTTTCTCCAAAGTGTGCATTGAACAAAGTCTGCATCAATTTCCCCTTGCTGATTTCGATAATGACGATTAACAGCAAGGGTCACATTTGTAACGGGGGTTCCTTCCGCTGTCCGTTTCAGCTCGGGGTCCTTGGTTAACCTGCCAACGAGTGTTACTTGATTAATCATCTGCCCATTCTCCTTTCTATAAAGTTAGCCCTATCATAACCGCTATGCGATACACGCGTAAAAGCACGAAAATACAATTTTGACTGGGGAAGAAACACAGAAACACCTCTTTTAGGTATATATACCTATATCCTGGCATTTATTATCAGTTATAACCTTATTTCGATTATTTCCGACTATATTTTTCGACATGGATGCGGTTTCCGTTTCTATCTTCAGCTATGTTATAATTTGGGTATGAGTTAGTTGAGGGTGTCCGTAAAAACGAGTCTGAAACAGGAGGAAGAGGATGAAAACATTTAAGCTGATCTCGCTGCAGATAGTCGAGGATGACCAATTGGTAGATATCGAGCTAGAAGATGGGTTAATCATTAGTCAAGAAAATACTCAAAGCACTTGGCTGATTGAGGCCTATATCAACATTTCGTATGATGACTATTTCCAGAAGCTTGCCAAACAGGACGAGGATTTGATTGTTCAAGTCGTTATTACGAAAAAAGAAAACAGCCCAGCTGCCTTTCAAACAAAAATTGTTACGATCAAACACATCGAAGATCATATAAGCATTCTTCTAAAGGGACATTTAAAGAAAACAAATTATGACTATGCAGAAATTGTTTTGAAGAAATTAATTACCCAGGGACTTTCTGGGGAAAAGCTTCTTAATGAGTTTAATCAAATGATGCATAGCAAGCCAAAATTGACACTAGCTAAAGAGAAATAAAAAAGGACAGGTCTCCCCTGTCCCTTTTTATTATCTGTCTTTGTTATCTTTATCATTTTGATCTAAATTATCTTCAATTAAATCTTCACCAGGTTCATTATTATCTTGCATGATGTCCCCATCATTATCTGTGTTTACATCATTATTATCATTGTTTAAGCCATTGTCATTATTTAAATTTGTATCCGTGCCGTTTCCATTGTTGTCATTGACTCCTGGCTCATTGATATTGTTATCCTCTGGAGGCGGCTCTTGGTCGTTGTTCGCACAACCTGTTAGCAGCATTGCCGTAAGCAGGGATCCTCCAATAATGCTTAATAACTTTTTATTCATGAGAAAAACTCCTTCCTTACATGTTTTTTGGTGACCTCTTTTATAGTGGTCTTCTGTTAATGTTCCCAAAATACGCAGCAACTTGCATAAAAAATAAAGCCAGCCCTTTGATAGGCCGGCTTTATCTCATGGTATATTCTGGTTTTTCTTAGGTTCAATCATTATTTTAATGCAAATGTAATTTCCGCTTCACAGACGAGTTCTCCGTCAACTGTAGCGACAGCCTTCCCTTTGCCGATTGGCCCTTTTACACGAATGATTTCAACTTCTAAACGCAGCTGATCACCAGGGACAACTTGTCTTTTAAATCTGCATTTATCAATCCCGCCTAAAAAACCAAGACGGCCACGGTTTTCTTCTTTAAGCAGCATAGCAACAGCGCCAACCTGTGCCAACGCCTCAACAATAAGCACACCTGGCATAACAGGATACTCCGGAAAGTGGCCGTTGAAAAATTCCTCATTAGCCGTCACATTTTTGATTCCAATCGCTTTCTGGCCTTCCTCTACCTCAAGAATCTTATCAACAAGCAAAAAAGGATAGCGATGGGGAATGATTTCTTTAATTTGCTTAATATCCAGCATTTTAGTACCTCCTACTAGTAATAGGTTATATCTTATTTTCATTTTACTAAAAAAAACCGTGTATGTATAGGCTGGAGGGTCCTGGCTGTTATGATTCACATAAAAAAAGAGAGGCACCATGCCCCTCACCTAGTTTTCCTTTATTCTTTTTCAATTAAATCAACAATATGCGTCCACGTTGATTTCTTAAATATATCCTTTGCTTCGCCATTCCCAATAACACCGTATCCGACGGCCGCACCAGCAATGAGACTTAGGAAAATTAAAGCCGCAACAATGATAATCCGCAGCCAGATCGGTAGAATACGCACTCGTATACGACGTCTGCGCACTTTCGCCGGTTGGGGGTTACTCTCTTTTTTAAACTGCTCACGCGTTTTCGCTGCTTCTTGATTATTGTTGTTTATCGACATTTTGTTTTTCCCCTTTATCGCAGATTAACGAATTCCGTTCACTAATCCCATCATTTGATCTGCAATTGAAACGGATCTAGACTGGAATTGATAGGCGCGCTGGAGGTTAATGAGATCGGTCATTTCTCTGGACATATCTACATTTGACTGTTCCAGTGCACGTTGCTGAATTGAGACTTGATTACGCATCGGACCGTTCAGCTCAGTCAAGATTTCATTCACAGGTACATTTAATTCAGCCATATTTTCTGGCAGACCCAGAAGATTGCCGCCTTTTTGCTCAAGGAATTGCGGTTTATTCACTTGAACGACACCAAGATTGAATTCACTCGTCCCGCCATTTTCCATTTTCGCAATCAAACGCCCATTTGTCGTTATTTCGTAATCATTTACTTGTCCGTTGATCGTAATCGGATTATTATTTTCATCCAAAACCGGATAGCCATTCCCCGTTACAAGCATGGTTTCCGTATCTGACAGCGGCGTCAGGTAGAAAGCACCATCACGCGTATAGCGAATCGCCGAACCGTTTTCACTTTGCTCGAGCACACGGAAATATTGGCCTTCCTTTGTGAATGCCGCATCAAGCGCACGGTCGGTATTTTTGATGCTTCCTTGCGACATGACTATTTTTGATTGAGCAAGCTTTGCCCCAACCCCTTGTCTGATCCCATTTGGCGTCAAACGGTTTCCTTCTGCATTCGCATTATGCTGATTATTAAATTGCTGAAACAAAAGATCGGTAAAGCTTGCCTCTCTGCGCTTATAGCCAGTTGTATCAATGTTTGCCATATTATTGCTGACAATATCCATCTGCTTCTGCAATTGAGAAAGCGTATTCGTCGCTGTAATCATTGTTCTATTCATTGCACTTCCTCCTTTCCACTAGTCAAATTAGCCGATTCTGCCTACTTCATTTGCGGCTTTCTCCATACTTTTATCATATGCTTGCAAAACCTTTTGATTAGCTTCAAAGGCACGGTAAGCAGTCATCATATCTGTCATCGTTCTGCTCACATCCACATTGGAACGCTCGATAAAGCCTTGCTGCAGCTTAAATTGTGCGTTAGGCTCATTATAAGCATTCGCTAAGGCATTTCCATCCTCCGTTTGATACAGCCCGTCTCCAAGCTTGATCAGACGGTTTGCATCAGCCGAAAATCCAATGCCAAGTCTTGCTGTTACGCCGCCCTCACCAGAAAGCACACCATTTTCATTGACTGTGAACTGATCACTTGTTAGCTGGATTGGGTTTCCAGCGTCATTTAACACTTGCAAGCCGCTTGCAGTCGTTAAAAAGCCTTGCCCATCTACAGTAAAGTTTCCATTTCTTGTATACTGTGTTTCCCCATTTGGACCAGCAACGGAAAAAAATACAGAGCCATTCTCAGGCATAAAGACGTCTAAAAGCGCCATATCTGTCCCAAGTCCTGTTTCCTTTAAATCCCCCTGCTTAAATGCAGGAATCGCCTCCTGCATGTAGACACCAGTACTAAGAGAGCCAATTCTTTTATTAAAAGGAAGATTGAGCCCTTTTTGAGTTGGAATATTAACGCCTTGATCATCCATCCGCTGCAAAAGCATTTCAGGAAATGCTCTTAATGATGATTGATCTTCTTTAAAGCCAGGTGTATTGGCATTTGCCATATTATTCGTCAACATTTCCGTCCTTCTTTGCTGTGCAAGCATCCCAGACGCAACGGTATAAAAACCTCTGAACATAAATGTTCACCTCATTATATTAATCGATTAAATATGTAAATGAATCGCCTATTCGCAAATCTATTTTTAGACACTACCTCTATTATAAAAAAAAAACAGAAAATATACATTATATTTTTACAGGAAATAGTATGAAATAGGAGATTTATGCAAAAACGCTCAGAAGCAATCCATATTTCCTGGCATGAAGCATCCATCTACTAACAATTTTTACACTAGAACCAAACTTCATTTCCTTCATCGAAAATAGCCTGCCATAGAAGGCAGGCTATCTCTTTATTATCCGAGCTTTCTACGAGGAAGCTTATCGATGTTGTCAAGCATGATACCGGTTCCAATAGCCACACAGTCCATTGGGTTCTCAGCAATTAAGACAGGAACCTTTAATTCTTCAGCAAGCAGTGTATCGATGCCATGAAGCAATGCACCGCCTCCTGTTAGAATCACACCGCGGTCAATGATATCTGCAGAAAGTTCAGGCGGTGTGCGTTCTAGGACGCTTTTTGCAGCCTGAACGATGACAGCAACCGATTCTCTTAGTGCAAGTTCAATTTCTTCTGAACGCACTGTAATCGTTCTTGGAAGACCTGATACCATGTCACGGCCGCGAATTTCCATTTCTTCGCTTCTTGAGCCTGGGAATACCGTTCCAATATTTATTTTAATATTTTCAGCTGTTCTTTCCCCGATCAGAAGCTTGTATTCACGTTTAATATATTGAAGGATTTCACTATCAAAGGTGTCTCCAGCCATTTTTATGGATGAAGAGGTAACAATATCACCCATTGATAATACGGCTACGTCCGTTGTACCTCCGCCAATATCAACAACCATATTTCCGCTAGGCTGGAAAATATCCATACCGGCACCGATTGCTGCTACTTTCGGTTCTTCTTCTAAATAGATTTTTTTGCCGCCGCTTTTTTCAGCCGCTTCTTTAATTGCCTTTTGCTCCACACTCGTAATGTTTGTTGGACAGCAAATTAAAATGCGTGGCTTTGATAAAAAGCCTTTCACATTTAATTTATTAATAAAATGCTTTAACATCGCTTCTGTCACATCAAAATCTGCAATTACGCCGTCCTTTAATGGACGAATAGCTGCAATATTTCCAGGTGTACGCCCGACCATGCGGCGTGCCTCTTCACCAACAGCTAAAACTTTATTATTGTTTCTGTCGATTGCTACAACAGATGGCTCATTCAATACAATGCCTCGGCCCTTTACGTGAATAAGCACGTTAGCCGTTCCTAAGTCAATACCAATATCCCTCGCAAACATTCCTACTCTTTCCTCCTTGCACTTTTGGCCTTTCTCGTCCGCCCTGGCTCATAAGAAAAGCGCAAGGCGTCTGCTTTTTAAAGAAAACCAGCCAAGCACAATCTCTTATGTTTAAGCTATTTTTAGCGAACTTCGCTTTATTATTTGTTGCTTCATAGATGCTCATTTGATTATACGAACCAAGTTCTATCCTAATTTTATATTCTACCACACTCACTGTGATTTAAATAATGATTTGTCAAAAATTGTTGGGATTTTTGCTAGTTTTTGTCGGAAGGAGAGGCACAAGGGATGATTTAAATGATTTGCCATACTTCTAACAGTAGTCTTTTCAATAATAAAAGCAATTAGCCCATTGCCAATTGCCCTTATCTCTAGCTTCTTTTTTATGATGATTGTATTCACATAAATTACTTGATGGGCTCGCCTTCTAACTCCTCCTTTTTGTACTTCATTTTTGTTGCTTCTCCCCCTCGTAAATGGCGGATTGATTTATGATAATCTAGGATTTCTTTAACCTCGACGGCTAATTCGGGATTAATTTCAGGAAGTCTTTCCGTTAGATCTTTATGGACTGTACTTTTGGATACGCCAAACTCCTTCGCGATAACGCGAACCGTTTTTCTCGTCTCCACGATATACTTTCCAATCTTGATAGTTCTCTCTTTGATGTAATCGTGCACACCACTCGCCCTCCCTAAATTGGATGTGAGAAGTGTGAAATGAGACTCGCTTTTCGCTTTGACCGCTACACCATTCCGCACGTTTTCATTTGTATAAAATCAATTCGCCTTTTCCTCCATGCGGCAGAAAGCCAATACTTTCTGAACTTGCTATGAATAAACATGTCCCGAGCACATACATTATTATTTCGCAAACGACTCCTCACCTCAAACACTCTCTTTGTAAGGTTAGTATCAGTCTATTAGCTTGGTTGCTTATATATGCATCAAAAACACAATAGGGACAAGGTATCTAAATAATTTTTTGAAAATTTGAGCAATACATCGAAATCTCCTACTACCTTTATTTTTATACAAAGTGAAGGAATAGGACGAAAAAAGGGTATTTCCCAAGAAATTTGTCGAAGGAGGTCAGACCTCTTCATTTGACTTTTCTTAAAAAAAATGCCTTTCCAATTTAAATATTTCGTATTATGATTAGTTCAAGAAATTTATAGCGATTTTTGTCGAAATACTTTAAAGATCATTCGCTAAAGTGTCTCGAATAAATAGTCAACATAAAATCACATTCATCAAGTGAAGGAGAATGCAGGAATGAAATGGTCCATCCGCAAGAAAATTGTTATTATCTTTGGTGCCTTTTTAGTATTAATTGGTGTGATTTGCGCCTCATCATTTGTCACCTCTTCAAGATTGAATGAAAATGCAAAGTTTATTAATACAGAGGTTATTCCTGGAATTAGACAAATTGGCGATATCAATTTTACAACAGAGCGCTATTTATCAACCGCTCAAAAATATTTATTATCGAGCGACCCGGAATATATCAATAAATTTTTAAAGCAAATGGATGAGCTTAAAGTAAACATTGATCAAATGTTCGATGAGTATGAGGAACAAAGCTTAAAAAGTGAAGAGGCCAAGGCAATCGGTCAAAGTCTTCGAAAAAAATGGGAAACATTCTTACAGACAACAGATAAAGCAAAAGAACTTAAAACCCAAAACCAAACTGAAAGTGCCGTATTACAATTTTATGATGCACAGGTCTTGTATGATGCAATGGATAAAGATATCGATGAGCTAATTTCAATGCACGAAAAACATGCATCAGAAATTGAAGATCAAGGGATACATTTATACAAAAATAACACTATTGTCATGATAATATTAGTATTTATTTCAATTCTTTTCGTCATTACTATGATCATTTTCATCTTACGTCTCATCCAAAAACCAATCGTAAAACTGGCTGAGAAATTTACATTAATGGCGACAGGCGATCTAACCGTTGGAGAATTAAAGATTAAGAATCGGGATGAAATTGGTGAGATGGCAGAAAGCTTTAACCAAATGCTCGATAAATTACTAAAAATTGTTCATAATATCGACTCAAATGTCGGTCTAGTTGCTTCGACTTCAGAGGAATTAGCTGCAAGTGCTGAAGAAACATCAAACTCTCTTCAACAAGTAACAGAAGCAATTATGGAAATATCAGAGGGCTCATCCGTCCAATTAGAGAGCACCCATACGAGCCGGAAAGTGATCGAGGAAATAGGCAAAGGGATGAATCAAGCCTCTCAATCTGTTGGTAATGTATCTAACCTGGCCGTTGAAACAACAGAAGCAACGGTTGAAGGAACATCAATCATGGATAATACTATGGATAAGATGGTTGATATTCAGCGTTCTTCAACAGCAACAGCGCAAATCGTTAACTCCCTTGAGCAAAAATCAAAGGAAATTGAACGAATTGTCACGTTGATTACAGATATTACGAATCAAACAAACCTGCTCGCACTTAATGCAGCCATTGAAGCAGCACGAGCTGGAGAACATGGAAAAGGATTTGCGGTAGTAGCTGATGAGGTTCGCAAGCTAGCAGAGCAGTCAAATGGAGCAGCTGGTGAAATCAGCAGCTTGATCGGTGTCATTCGTCAGGAAGTCATGGAGGCCAATCTAGCGATGGAGGAATCCCTTCAAAATGTGGAAAATGGCATTGAAATGGCTAAGACCACCCAATCCAGCTTCCAGGAAATTGCCCGAATGGTTAGCGAGGTTTCCGCTCAAACAGAGGAAATTTCCGCTGTAATTGAACAGGTCAATGCAAGCACACAAAATATGCAGCAAACGATGGATGAAGTAGCCCATTTATCAAATGAAGCTTCTGAACGGTCCCAAAATGTTGCTGCTGCTGCAGAAGAACAAAATGCAACCATGGAGGAAATTTCATCCTCTACGACTGTCCTTAGCCAAATGGCTGATGAGCTTAGAATGATCGTCAACCAATTTAAACTATAAGCAAAAAACCCGCCATTTGGCGGGTTTCTCTTTCGAGATAAGAAAGTATAACTTTGGAGTTAGAGAATTGTCTAGCGCAAGCGTCCTATCGCCTATCAAACTTCAGGCCCCCTCCACGATAAGTCAACATCGGTTCGCTCTCGCTCACCGTGTTTCCTTTATCTCATTCGCGGTCCTTCCAGTTTGTACGGCGATGACCAAGGCGCTTGCGCTTTTCTTATGCATCTGCAGATTCTTTTTTATCTTGTTTTGTGCCATCTTCTGTTTTGTCTTTTTCACTTGAATCCTTTTCTTTATCACCAGCATTTTCTTCTGATGATTGATCCTCTTCAAGTGACTTGTCATCTTCTAATGGTTGATCTTCCTCAAGTGACTTTCCATCTTCAGTTGATTGCTCATCTGAAGCTTTGTCCTCTTCTGCCTTTTCTTCATCAGCTGCATTCGCTTTATCTGATGAAGTGTCCTCTTGTAGAGAGCTTAATGGCTTTTGGAAGTAATTATGCGGATTTACAGGAACACCATCTTTGCGAATTTCAAAGTGTACATGTACACCTGCTTCTTCATCAAACATGCTTTCTCCTGCTTTTGCAAGAACTTGTCCTTGTTTAACTTGATCGCCAACCTCAACATTCATCTCTGTAACAGACTGATATTGTGTTACAATTCCATTGTCATGTTCAATTTCAATGACATTTCCCAATAGTACATCTTCAGCTACTTTCGTTACGGTACCGCTTAGTGCTGCAATAACATCAAATGTTTCGCCGCTCTCAATGCCAATATCTACACCAGTATTTTGATGGTAACTGTTATTGTAGAATACGAGAGCTGCTTCTTGTTCTTCTGCCTTGCCATTCATATCATAGAAATGTCTTTGAATGACTGGCGAATCAGCCTCTTTTACAGGCATCATGAAGTTTTCCATTTGACGGTTTACTTCAACAGCTGGTTCATTGATATTTTTTCCTGGAACATCAGTCGCATTATAATCAAAGTCATCTTGATTCTTCGCGCTATTGCTGTTCTGATACCAAAGGACCGCACTTAGAATGATTGCTGCACTTACAATGTAGATAGCTGGGAATGCCCAACGCTTTTTGAAAAAGCGCTTAAAGCTGGAATTTTGAGAAGATCGTTTCTTTTCTTCCTCTCTCATTATCATCACCTCAGCAATCATTCTGAACAGAATAGAAGAAATATATACACGTGGAGAAAAAAATTTTTTAGATTATTTTTTGATAAGCGCGAGGAAATTATTCATGAAAGATAAATTATTTTTTAAAAGGAGTTTTTAACATGTGGAAATGGATTTTCAGAATTCTTCCCTTTTTATATATGGGGATCATTTGGACGCTCTCAAGCTTCCCAGCTAATGCAGTGGTTGAGCTTCCCGACTTATCACTTGACAGCTTTATTAAGGAATCCATGCATTTAATCGAATTCGCCATTCTTTATTTATTATTCGTCTTTGCGATGCATACAACAAAGATTCCTTTTTCTAAAAAGATCAATCTCGTTTGCGCCGTCATTGCCTGCCTGTATGGGATTACAGATGAGATTCATCAATCTTTTGTGCCTGCCCGGTCTGCAACATTTATAGATGTTGTCAAAGATGTAACCGGTGTCGCCATTTGCTGGTATTTCATTGACCGCGCTTCCTTTCATAAGCGCTTCTCAAAGATTGCAGCCTTCCTTCATTTTCTAAAAAAAGCATAAAAAGAGAGTTATCGCTTTATGATGCGATAACTCTCTTATTCCAGTTACATACTGAGTGGATCGTTCTATTGTTTGGCGAGTACTTTTGTTAGAATATTATCGGATGCAGTTACCTCTACTCCTTGATAATAATGAGCAATAATATCCTTGTAGCTTTTGCCCTCTGCAGCCATCCCATTCGCTCCGTATTGGCTCATTCCGACTCCATGGCCATTTCCCTTTGTGTTAATAATAATTTTGTCCCCTTTGCGCTCCCAGGTGAAGTCCGTAGACTTTAATCCAAGGGTATCCCGGATATCCTTCCCTTTGATCGTTTTCCCGTTGATTTCCACCTCGCCTACGCGCTTGCCAGCTGTTCTTTCTGTTACGTTTCCAATTGTGCTGTTATTTGGCAGCTTAACACCAAGCTTCTGCTCGAATTCTGAAACAGTCAATACCTTTTGGCCATCGAATTTTGGGGAATTAAGATCCCATGGGCTTTCCACACTTTTTAAATAAGGGAGCGGCATTTGCCATACTTCTTCTGGATTTTCTGTATAGCCATTGCTAGTTGAAAAGAAACTCGCATCAATGGGGGAACCATTATAGGTGATAATTTGTCCGCTCGTTTCGCTCACAGCTTCTCTAATTTTCTTTATCGCCCAACTATAATCATCTTTGAAAATCCTTCTTAGCTCGGCATCATCCTTATATACTTGGTGCTGAATTGTATCGGTTACAAGTGCTCCGCCTGGCAGCTCCGTTTTACTTTCCTTTAGCATTTGATTGACAATATAGGTTCTGGCAGCCAAAGCCTGTGCTTTTAAGGCTTCTTTCTCAAATTCTCTCGGCATCTCAGATGCAACGACACCAACAATATATTCTTCAAGAGGAAGTGTTACTGTTTGCTTCTTCTGCATTTGGAAAACGGCTACTTCAACGGCTGGACCAGAAGACGTGACCTTTGTTTCCGCTGGGCTTTCCCCCTTTTTTAGCTGCTCCCCAAGTTTTCCGGTTGCTTGATCCTCTGTGAAAGGAAGCACGACTAAGGATGGAATCATAAGTGTGATGACAAACAATAATGCGCCTAGTACGATGAAAAGTTTGAATTTTGGTGTGTTCATGATTTAAGCCTCCATAGGAATGTAATCTTAAGACTCCCAATGAGTCCGTCTTCATTTCATTCTTATGGGATTGGACAAGCGATTATGACAAAATTTTAGAAGGATATGAAATGACGGTTGAAGTGGAAAAACACTTCGTAAACGGGAAATGCTCGATAAATTTGGGGAAATACTCAATAAGCCTACTATTGTGCTAGATATTTTTTATATGGGGCCTGATACGTCGGAATGCTCGATATATCTCAGAAGATGCTTGATAACTATTGGGAAATGCTTGATAACTTTCGGGAAATGTTCGATTTGTATGATAAGTATGAAATGTTGCTTGATAAGTCCCAAATGCTTCTCGCAAGCACGTTTAAGATGCATATAAATAAAAAACGCATTGCTCAACTAGTCAGAAGTCTGACAGGTGAATAATGCGTTTTTATTAAAAATTAAGCATTCATATCTGTAATATATGCTTCTTCATTTACAACGGTTTCTTCTTTTTCTGAAATTCGTTCAATATCTGCACCTAATGCAGCAAGCTTTTGATGGAAGTTGACATAGCCACGGTCTAAATGCTTTAATTCCGTCACACGAGTGACCCCGTCAGCTACTAATCCTGTTAGAATTAATGCAGCTGCAGCACGGAGATCCGTTGCGGCTACTTCCGCTCCTTGTAAGTTAGATGGACCATTCATAATTACGGAGCGTCCTTCGATTTTAACATCAGCATTCATACGGCGGAATTCTTCCACATGCATGAAACGATTTTCGAATACTGTTTCTGTAATGACACTTGTGCCGTTTGCATGCAGTAATAATGCCATCATTTGGGATTGCATATCTGTTGGAAAGCCTGGATGAGGCATGGTTTTAATATCGACTGCTTTTAACTTATCTGGTCCTAAAACACGGATACCTTCTGCTTCTTCGATAAAAATAACGCCCATTTCTTCCATCTTTGCAATTAAAGAAGTCGAATGTTCTGGAACTGCTCCTTGTACAAGCACATCTCCTCCAGTAATTGCAGCTGCAACCATAAAGGTTCCCGCTTCAATACGGTCAGGAATAATATTGTGGTCTGCACCAAATAATACATCGACACCTTCAATGCGAATTGTACCTGTTCCAGCACCTCTAACTTTTGCACCCATTTTATTCAGGAAGTTTGCAAGGTCAACAATTTCTGGTTCCTTTGCAACATTTTCTAAAATAGTTGTTCCTTTTGCAAGAGTAGCAGCCATCATAATATTTTCAGTAGCTCCTACGCTTGGGAAATCAAGATATATTTTCGCTCCGTGCAGGCGTCCACCAGCAGCCTCTGCTTCAATAAAGCCATTGCCGACCTTAACAGTCGCACCCATTGCTTCAAAGCCCTTTAAATGCTGATCAATCGGGCGAGAACCAATGGCACATCCGCCAGGTAATGCTACTCGTGCACGGCCATTACGCGCTAATAATGAGCCCATAACTAAAACGGAAGCACGCATTTTGCGTACATATTCAAAAGGCGCTTCAACACTTAACTCTCGGGATGCATTTACAGTAACGGTGTTATCTTTAAACGCAACTTCAGCGTTTAAATAGCGTAATACTTCATTAATCGTATATACATCGGAGAGTGTAGGTACATCACGAATTACGCTTTTCCCATCACTTGCTAATAGTGTTGCGGCGATAACCGGTAAGACAGCATTCTTTGCTCCTTCTACTTTGACAGTACCGCTTAGCCTATTGCCGCCGCGGACGATGATTTTTTCCAAAGTGTATTCCCCTCCGCGTCCATTTTCTCTATATTAATATTCAATCGTTATAATAGGTGTGCCAACTACAATGGTAGTCTTTCCGCCCATTCCTTGATTTCGTATTCCTAGTTGTACATTCATTTCTTTTTCGCCAGCTTCAACAGATTCTGAAAACATTGTCGAATAGGCTGAGCTAGCAATAAAGGCATCTTCCTTTAATGCCTCGACTTCCTTTGCTTTAAAAACAGCTAATAAATGCTTTATTTCCAATGGCAAAGTCTTATCTATTTTATCATTGAATTCGCCTTTGATACAAGAGAAAGTTGTGGCATTTCCTCGAAATATGTCAGTTATTCTGTCGGTCATTCTTTTTGATAAGGATTCCTCTGCCTTTTGGTCCCACCCTTGTCCTTTCACCTCATAAATCACATACGTTTGAAAGTGGTCTTTTATGGGGGTAGATAGAATTTTTATTGTTTCTGTTTCACTTCCATGTTTTAAAACGGCAACAGCTTCAGAATGACCTTTGCTTGTTTGTACTGACCATTCCCAGTTAGGAAATTGCTGCTTCAGCTCTTTAGTATAATCCTTAATTTCCACCTTATCGAGCATTTCCATTTTTTCTCTCGCATGTAAAGACCATTCAGTGATTAAAATATTCTCGTCCTGTAAAACGGACGCTATTTTCAACAAGTCAAGCTCCCCAACTGCTACTGTCGTTTTATTCCCAATATTTACTAACATAAAACCAATAAGAACAACTATTGCTAAAATCTTTTTTGTTTTTTTCAATGGTAACTCCTCCCCTTACTACAATTGTTACCAAGGAGAAGAGGAGCATACGCAGGAAAAGTCGTCACTTTTTGACAAAAGCGATTTAGGTTCACTGGGAAGGATTTTTCTTTACAGACCAGTCAACCATATACATTTTTCTTGATGAAAAAAACTGGTTTCGTTATTATATTCATCATTGAATAAATTGGGATTACTTCCTGATCATTCATCGTTGAAAATAAGCATAACAAATAGAATTGTACTTAATAATAGCCAAAATGAAAACATGTACGAAGGCCTATATTTATGGTATCGGGAGAAATCTGGCAAGCAAGTTGATTTCTCGATGGATTCTCTCCTTAATAGACGATTTGCAGAATAAGCGGAAGCTGTTGGGACCATAGGAGATAATCAAGGAAGAAATTGCTTACAGATGATCCAATCACAATTGATAATAATATGTATAATACTCTTGCTTGGAATACGCGATTTGGCTTTAAAATTTGGTCAATGCGCAATGCCTGTAAAGCCCACCATGCAAGTGCAATAAATGCTAAATGGGATAGAATGCTAATTAATGCCTGCTGTCCAAAGCCAGAAATCATAAAAACACTCCTTTCAAAATGAGTATGCTTGCAGCCAGCACCCAGTTTCCATATTAGCACATTTTATCGTTCAGCATTGAAATCCTGTCCCATGTATTAGGCGAATTCCATCATTGTATCGTTACAAAAATCCGATGTTTTTCATCCTTCATCTACCGACAGGTACTTTCAAATATGGAGGGATTTTTCAAGGTTATATATTCACCAATGAAAATAACGCAAAAAAGAGATCGGAAAATGGCCAAATCTCTTTCATATTGTCTGATTTTTTGGTGTCCGTACATAAATTTCTTCCTGCACTTCATTCACTTTCCGCCTGTGTGTCATATTGAATTTCCAACCTGCATCCGTTTTTCATGTATTGAAATGTATTTGACTTATAATTTTCGAAGTGTTACCCTTTATACATACCATTGGTATGTATAAAGGAGGAAACATGGCTCGAAATAAATATCCTGAAAAAACCATTGAACAAATCCTTTCAATTTCGTATCGATTATTTTTAGAAAAGGGTTATGAACAAACAACAATTCAAGATATTATAAATGAATTGGGCATGAGTAAAGGCGCTATTTATCATCACTTCAAATCAAAGGAAGACATCTTGCATGCAATTGGTGATAAGGGTTTCTATTATCCAAATTCAATTGAAAAATTCAAAAATCTTAACCATTTAAATGGATTGCAGAAACTAAAAAAGATCATCTGTACTGAATTTGAGAATCTTGAAAAGCAGCAGTTTGATAAAATGGCTATATCTTTAACGGAAAACCCTAAATTCGTTAGTATCTTATTGAATGGTACGCTAAAACATGGTGTACCAATCTTACAAGAGCTAATCGAAGAAGGAAAAAAAGATGGCTCAATTTCTATATCGGATAGCAAAAGTGCGAGTGAAGTTATCTTATTATTAAATAACGTTTGGCTAAGTCCAATGATAGGTCAAGGAAATGAAACAGATTTAGAACGTAAAATTTTGTATTTAAAAGAACTTACTGAACTTATGGGTATTCCGTTTATAGACGAAGATGTTTTAAATGCAATGAATAATTATCTGAAAAACATATTTAAATAATGAGCTGCCTTTAAGAAGGCAGTATATTATTTAATTCAAACATACCGTCGGTTGGTTTGTTGTATTTGTTTTTATACGAAGGGAAGAAATTTTAATGAAACAAAGTACACTATTTAAAAAAGATTTTACGCTATTGATTATTGGTCAAATTATTTCTTTATTCGGCAATTCTATTCTGCGTTTTTCTCTATCACTGTATATTTTGGATGTGACTGGTTCAGCTGCAGCTTTTGGAAGTATCCTTGCGGTATCAATGATTCCTACAATCTTATTATCACCTTTTGGTGGCGTGCTAGCAGATCGGGTCAATCGCAGGAATATCATGATATGTTTGGATATTATCACTTCATTAGTGTGTATCTTGTTTCTTACACAATTAGGGAGCAACCAAATTGTCTACATAGTGGCAGGTGTGATGATTATTCTCTCCATTATTCAGTCTATGTATCAACCAGCTGTTCAATCAAGTATTCCTGTATTGGTAGATAGCAATCATTTGCTGCAAGCAAATGGAGTGGTTGTCCAAGTAAATGCCCTTGCTAATTTCTTAGGACCGATTTTAGGTGGAATGCTGTATGGATTTTTAGATTTAAAGGTAATCGTAATAGTTAGCGCAATTGCATTCTTTATTTCATCACTCTTAGAAGTATTTATACGTATCCCTTTTATTAAACAAGCATCAAATGGAAAAGTAATAAATACAGTAATTGTGGATTTAAAGCTGGCATTAACATTTATTAGTAAAGATAATCAAGTTTTATTTAAGATTTTACTAGTGGTTGCATCAATTAATTTGTTTTTTTCCTCAATGATTATGATCGGCTTGCCTTATATTATAAAAGTGCAGCTTGGTCTAAGTTCACAACTATACGGTTTTGCTGAAAGCTTCTTGGCAATCGGATCGATTGGAGCAGGCCTTTCTATTGGATTAGTAGGTAAAAAGTATAGCATTCATAATTCTCATGTTTTCATCATATTAGGAGGAGTCATGCTATTACCCATAGCAATTGTATCAGGTCTACAAATACAGCCAATGATTGCTTATATTGTTATTTGTATAAGTACTTTTTTATGCTTGGCATCAGTAGGGATTTTCACCATTTTTGCACAAACATTTATCCAAACAGAGACACCAAATGAAATGCTAGGAAAAGTAAGCGCGGTTGTTGCAACAATCGTGATGTGTTCTTATCCAATTGGTCAGTCCTTATATGGTGTGTTGTTTGATCGTTTTTCAGATCAAGTATTTGTCATTGTATTTTTTGCAATCCTTGTCGAGGTTCTTCTAGGTATTATGACAAAACGTTATCTTACTAAGTTACAAGGGAACCTATGAGCGCAATGAACAAATATTAAAATGCATTATTTCCGTCCTGCAGCCAGATTCATGCAAAAAGAGGGTGAAATCTATACGATTCCACCCTCTTCCACTTTTTATTATACCCCTTTGTTATAACCCTTTGTTCAGATTATCTAGCTCCTGCACCTACCCCCTCGAGGTCCCAAGCCATTCCTCCAGAAAGGTAAAGAACACCTTTCCGTGAGGCTCGTCTTGTGCTTGTCGGGGGTGACCAAGGCGCTTCCGCTTTTCTGTTTAGCTTATTTTATTGAAAAAAATCGCTGAACTGATTGAAGTTCCCTTGCAAGAAATCAAGAGCAATGTTTGGTGCTACTCCGAACAGAATTGTTGCGAATACACAGACACCGATAACAACGCCTAGTCCTGCAGGAAGCTTAAATTTCACTTCATCATTGGCCGCTGGTCTAAAGAACATCTGGACCATAACGCCAAAGTAGTAGAAATACGAGACAACCGTGGTCGCAATCATGATGGATACAAGCACATAGTGTGCTGGTTCAACAACGAGGGCACCCATGAAAATGTTTAGTTTCCCGATAAAGCCGGCTGTTCCTGGAATCCCCGCTAATGACAGGATAAAAACGGCCATTGCAATCGCCAAAATCGGCGCTTTTCGATACAAACCGGCAAATTCTGCAATGTCCTCAGAACCTGTTTTCTGTGTGATCAGCTGGATAATCGCGAATGCACCTAAGTTCATGAACAAGTATGCCCCTAAATAGAACCACAGCGTATCAAACAAGAACGCAGACATGGAAGCTACAACTACAAGCAAGTAACCTGCTTGTGCAATACTAGAATAAGCAAATAATCGCTTAATGTTCTTCTGCCTTAATGCAACCACGTTCCCAATAATCATTGTTGCTGCTGCAAGGAAGGCGATATAATCCTGAACCTTGATAAGAAGCGGCATCGAACCCGGTCCTTCAGTCGGGATGTTATAGAAAATCACCATTAAAATACGGACGATCAAAATAAATCCTGCTGTTTTCGAAACAACACTCAAGAATGCCGTAACTGGTGTTGGTGCTCCCTGGTACACATCTGGTGCCCACATATGGAACGGTGCCGTTGCCACTTTAAAGGAAAGACCAACGAAAATCATAAAGAACGCAAGCCCTAAAAGATATATATGCTGTGAATCAGCTAATGTAATCACATGACGAGCCATATCAAGCAAGTTTGTCGTTCCAGTTAGGCCATAAACATAGCTCATTCCAAAAATCGTAATGGATGTAGAAATTCCGCCATTCACGACATATTTCATCGCGGACTCATTCGAGCCACTATGTTTCTTTCGAATCCCTGCAAGAATATAAGAAGAAATCGAGAGAAGCTCAAGCCCGATAAACAATGTAATTAAATCGCCACTAGAGGACATCATCATCGCACCAAGCAAGGCGGCTAGGAATAAGTAATAGAATTCTCCTCTATATTCATTTAGCCCTTCCTTTGGCTCATAGCTGATCGCAATCAGGAAGACTAACGCAGCTCCGATTAACAATAGCAGCTTAAACGCAATCGCAAAAGAGTCCAAACGGAATGTATCATAGAGAATTGTTTCAGGGCCATTGCCCATTAGGCTAAGCAACGATATAAGCGCTCCGAGAATCCCAGCTAAGCCGAGCCAGCCAAGCAGCTTTCGATTCACGCTCTTTGCCATAAATAAATCTAATAATGAAAGTAACGTAATTACACCGAGGATGATGAACTCAGGTGTCATGATGCTCCATTTAAATGATAGTAATGTTTCGAGATCCATCCTTCATCACCCTCCAATCCCAAGCATGATAGTTTCAAGTGTAGATGTGAGCGGTTCAGTTAAAACACTTGGATATACGCCAATTAAGACAATAATCCCTAGTAGAACTAAAGCAGGAACCCATTCCGCTTTCCTGAGATCAGTAATTCCAGCAAACTCCCGGTGAGCCTTGCCATAAGTAATCCCAAGAACCGCACGCAGCAGATAGACAGCTGTTAGGATGATACCAAACGCACCCACAGCAGCTAAAACCGGCATTTCCTTAAATAATCCGAGGAAAGCCATGAATTCACTCACAAAGCCTGACATTCCTGGCATTCCTAGCGAAGCCATTGCCCCTGCAAGCAGGAAACCTGCCGTAATCGGCATTCCCTTTGCCAAGCCGCCAAGGTTAGGAATATTAGATGTTTGCAGACGCTCATAGAATACACCGACAAGGAAGAATAGCAGCGCAGCAATTAATCCATGTGAAACTACTTGGAAAATCGCTCCTTGAATCCCTGCCTCATTTAAAGCGCCTAAACCAATTAAGACAATCCCCATATGGGAAATAGATGAATAAGCAAGTACCATTTTGAAATCTGTTTGAACAAGTGCAAGGAATGCTCCGTAAAGCAGGTTGACTACACCAAGAACTGCGATTAATACGGCAAGATCCTGGAATTGTTCAGGGAAAATGCCCATACCGAAGCGAATAATCCCGTATGCACCAATTTTTAAGAGAATCCCTGCGTGAAGCATTACGACAGATGGAGATGCTTGAACGTGAACGCGTACCATCCAGCTATGCAGCGGGAAGATTGGCAGCTTAACTCCAAATGCAATCAGCATAGCAATTAGC
Organism: Cytobacillus solani; assembly: GCF_006704205.1. NCBI lineage: Bacteria > Bacillati > Bacillota > Bacilli > Caryophanales > Bacillaceae > Cytobacillus > Cytobacillus solani. The sequence continues at coordinate 2,198,917 of NZ_CP041305.1, read as the reverse complement.
AAGCCCATTTTTCCACCTTCTGACAAAACAAGGTTAGAGCTGTCAGCGGCAAGAATGGAAGTTAGCGCTTCTATATTCGATGTCCCTGTACGTGCAAACAGCACCATGATGACAATGAGCAGTACAGCCGAGCCTAACCCATTATAAATTAAGAAGCTAAATGCTGCTTTTTCCTTTTCAAAATAGCCCCACTTCCCAATAAGGAAGAACGTCGGAATAAGTGTAATTTCGAAAAAGATAAAGAACAGAATTAAGTTTTCAGCAGCAAAAACGCCAAGCATTCCAACCTCTAAAAGAAGGAATAGCATAAAGTAGCCTTTCCATTCTTTCTTAATATACATGGAAGCAATCGCTGCTAGTGTAGACAGGATGGCTGTTAACACAAGCATAATCAGCGAGAATCCATCAACACCTAATTCATATTTAATAGAAAACAATTCGCCTAATCTATTTGGATTACCAAATTGAATCCAGTTGACCATTTCATCTAAACGCTCAAGTGAACTTCCTGATCGATATTGGAAATATGCCATCAAGGACAGCACGAGCGCCGGAAGAGTTGCAAGGAACCCAACCGTTTTAATGACAGATTCCTTTGCTTTCGGAACAAATAATAAAGCGATTATACCGAGTAAAGGGGAGAAAACTAAGATGGATAAATAAGCAAAGTTCATTTCAAATACCCCCCTGTTACAGCAAATACGACAATTAAGATCGCTAAGCCGACAAATGCGACGGCACCATATCTTTGGATCTGTCCACTCTGGAATCTTGAGCCTAAGTGTCCAAGTCCAGAAACCGCTCCTGAAACCCCTTTGACTATGCCCTCAACGATGAATGTTTCAATGAAACGCAGAATCAGGCTGAGTCCTTTCGTTACTTTTAAAACCGTTAATTCATACAATTCATCGATATAATATTTATTATATAGAATCGTATATAGTGTCGAAGCACCGAGCCAATCACGTGATAGTGACCGCTTGCTGTAAATTAGCCAAGCTAGGAAAATACCTAATAAAGAAACGACTGTTGCAACAATCATAATCCACGACGGACCTTCGATATGCCCATGCCCAAGAGCAGGATTTCCTTCTGTTAGCCAATCTCCAAGAAATGTCCCAAACCAAGGTGTATTAACATACCCTGCTACAACAGCAAGGATAGCAAGAACCATCATCGGTACAGTCATCACACTTGGTGACTCCTTCACATGCTTCATGTCACTGCGGGATTCACCGGAAAATACCATAAAGAAGAGACGGAACATATAGAATGCGGTGAAGAAAGCAGCAATAACCGCTAGCCAGAATAACACCGTATTCCCATGTGCCCAAGCTGCAATTAGAATTTCATCCTTACTAAAGAATCCTGAAAATAAAGGGACACCGCTGATTGCTAATGTTCCTATCAAAAATAACGGACCTGTTACACGAAGCTTTTTCCATAAACCGCCCATTTTTTCAATATCCTGCGTATGAACAGCGTGAATAACGCTACCTGCCGCAAGGAATAGCAAGGCTTTAAAGAAAGCGTGTGTCATAAGGTGGAACACACCAGCAACATAGCCGGCAGATCCAAGTGCAAGCATCATGTAGCCTAGCTGGCTGACAGTTGAATACGCAAGCACTCTCTTAATATCCTTCTGAACAAGACCAATGCTTGCTGCAAAGATCGCAGTGAATGCCCCAATAATCGCCACCGTCATTAGCGCTGTCTCGCTTGCCGTAAAGAGCGGGAACAGGGATGCCACTAAATAAACCCCTGCTGCAACCATCGTTGCGGCGTGGATTAAAGCAGAAACTGGCGTTGGACCTTCCATCGCATCCGGCAGCCATGTATGAAGCGGGAATTGACCTGACTTCCCCACAGCACCAATAAAAATTAAAATGGCAGTTAATGTAATCATGGTTGAAGAAACTGCTCCAGCTTCAACCGCAGCAAAAATTTCATCATATTCGAAACTTCCAACCTGCCAGAATAATAGAATCATTCCAATTAAAAGACCTACGTCTCCAATACGCGTCATAATAAACGCCTTTTTGGCTGCCTTCTTCGCTTCTTCTTTATAAAAGTAGAAGCCGATTAGCAAGAATGAACCTAAACCGACAAGCTCCCAGAAAATATACGTTTGCAGAAGGTTTGGCGAAAGCACTAAGCCTAGCATTGCAAATGTAAATAATCCTAAGTAAGCGTAGTACACATGGAATCGTTCATCACCGTGCATATATCCCTTTGAATACGTATGTACAAGGAAACTCACTAGCGATACGATTACAAGCATTAATGCATTTAATTGATTGACTTCAAAACCCGCTGTTAACTGAACATCCCCTATCGTCAGCCAAACCGACTCTGCCTTATGTGTGGGTGATGTAAATCTTTCGAACAGCACCAATAAGGAGTAAACGAACGATGCAAGCGAGAGCAGGATTCCTATGTATGCACTTGCTTCCTTCAGTCGTTTGCCAAAAAAGATAAGGAACAAAAACGATAAAAGCGGGAAAAGCGGTATGATCCATGCATTCTCCATCAATATCACAATCCCCTTTTTGAACACGTTTATAGTTTTGTATAGTCCTAGAGCCAACGTGTTAGATTACTAGAGGTCAGAGGCTAGATTAGCGGAAATCGGCCTGTGATTTCTATTTTCAGCCTCAATTTGAACTCACTTTATAAAGACTTGCTTCATCCTCTAGTGTTTCAATGTGTTCACTTCATCAATGTTAACGGTATTTCGATTACGGTATAAGGCAATCAGTATTGCTACCCCAACAGCAACTTCTGCAGCGGCAACAGCCATGACGAAAAGTGCAAAGATTTGTCCTGTAATAGATGGCATCACACCGAATTTACTGAACGCTACTAAGTTAATGTTCGCCGCATTAAGCATTAGCTCAATCGAAATAAGAACAATGATGATGTTTCTCTTTGTTAGTGCACCATATAAACCGATACAAAATAGAATTAAACCCAGCGCCAAGTAGGCTGAAAGTGGAACTGAACTCATTCCTTCTTCGCCTCCTTCTCCTGATCATTCTTTGACAGCACAATCGCTCCAACAAGCGCAGCGAGCAGCAAGACAGATGTTAATTCAAATGGAATAATATATTTTGAATAAAGCGCGATCCCAATCTGTTCTGTGTTGTTCTCATGTAATGTGGTTGACACTTCACCAAAATCAAGATTATAAATTCCGATGTAAAAGGCGAATGCAAAGCCGAGAATCCCTAAGAAAAGAAGCAGCTTTCGCAGAAGGCCTGTCTTCGGTTCTTTCGTATCATCATGACGGGTTAACATGATTCCAAAGAGCATAATGATTGTAATCGCCCCAGAATAGATGAGTATTTGAACGGCCGCAAGAAATTCAGCTGACAGCAGGATAAAGATTCCCGCGATGCTGACAAATGTAAAAACGAGTGCAAGGACCATGTGCACGACCTTGGTAAGGTTTAATAAGAGCACGCCGCCGACTACTGCAACTAAAGCGAGTGAAATAAACGCGAAAAATTCACCTGATAACGTCATGCTTTATTCACCTTCCGTATATTCTCGTCATTTTCATCCAGCCATTCGAGATTTTTAAATAGCTCATCACGGCTATACTCAGCGAGTTCAAAGTTATTTGACATAATGATTGCCTCTGTCGGACAAACCTCCGTACACAGGTCGCAAAGAATACAAATTTCAAAGTTAATATCATACGTATCAATAATTTTTCCCTTTTTGTTCGGATCCGGGTGTTTTTTCCCTGTCAGCTGGATGCAATCGGTCGGGCAAATATTCGCACATTGATTACAAACGATGCATTTTTCCGGATAGAACTTTTGAATTCCCCGAAATCGGTCTGGCAATGGGAGTGGCTCATTCGGATATTCATAGGTTGGTTTTTCTTTCGTTAAATTTTTCAGGGTATACTTTAAGCCTTTTGCTAATCCAAATCCAAGCATGTTTTTCACCCCTTGCGGTTAAAGTAAGCTTTTTTTAAGATAAGAAAGTAATAACTTTGGAGTTAGAGAATTGTCTAGCGCAAGCGTCCTATCGCCTATCAAACTTCAGGCACCCTCCGCAACGATTGCGTCAACATCGGTTCGCTCTCGCTCACCGTGTTTCCTTTATCGAAAGAACCGGACCTTCTGCGTTTATACGGCGATGACCAAGGCGTTACCGCTTTTCCTATAACAGTTTAAAAATTTCCTTGATGATGGCTGTTAGGAAAATATTCGCTAATGCGATTGGTAAAAGTATTTTCCAGGCAAACTCCATTAACTTATCTGCACGAATACGCGGAAACGTGCTTCGGAACCAAATTAATAGAAAGACGACAAACATGAACTTAAGCGCAAACCAGACGGCACCTGGAATAAAGTCTAGGAATGAGAATAGCGGAAGCCATCCTCCTAAAAATAAAACAGTTGTTAATGATGCCATCGCAAACATATACACATATTCAGCAAGCATGAAAAATGCCCAACGGAATCCGGAATATTCAACATGGAACCCGGCTACAAGTTCGTTTTCGGATTCAGGAAGATCGAATGGGACACGGTTTAACTCAGCCACTGAAGCAATGATAAAGACAATGAATGCAACGGGCTGAAGCAGGATATACCATACATTCTCTTGCGCAGCCACAATATCATTTAGGTTTAAACTGCCTGTTAAAAGAATAACGCCGAGCACTGACATCACAAGCGGGATTTCATAGGAAATCATCTGTGCAGCTGCACGCATCCCCCCGAGTAGGGCATATTTATTGTTGGAAGCCCATCCACCGGTAACCATTCCAATCGTCGTCAAACCTGAAATGGCGATATAGTAAAGCAATCCAATATTTAAATCTGCAAATTGCAATTTATCTGTAAACGGAATTGCTGCAATAACTATAAATGATGGTGCAAATGCGATAACTGGTGCAATTATAAATAATGGTTTATCAGCAAGCTTTGGAATCGTATCTTCTTTTAGCAGAAGCTTTAAAACGTCAGCAACAGTTTGCAATAATCCCCAGCGTCCGCCCACTTGGTTCGGACCTTGGCGAAGCTGCATAAATCCCATAACCTTCCGCTCTGCTAGGATCGCATAGGTTACGAATCCCAAAATGACTAAAAGCAATACGGTTGCGAGTAAAAAGAAAATCCCAAAGTTTAAGATCTCCGGCTGGGAATGCAATAAATCTTCAACCATTAGCCATCCACCTCCCCTAGGATGATATCAACCGCTCCTAGAATGGAAATTAAGTTTGCAATTGTCTCTCCCTCTAATAGCTTAGGGAGAATTTGGAGATTATAGAATGATGGTCGTCTAAATTTCAGGCGATATGGTTCTTTTTTTCCATCACTTGCGATATAACAGCCGATTTCTCCTCGAGGAGACTCAATTCGTACAAAGGCCTCTCCTTTAGGTGCTTTAATGATCTTTGGCACCTTCGCTAAAATCTCCCCTTCAGCAGGGAACTGTTCACACGCTTGTTCTAAAATTTTCAATGATTCCTCAATTTCATCAAGGCGAACATGATAACGCGCCCATGCATCCCCTGTTTCACGGGTAACCACATCAAAATCAAACCGATCATAAATGGAGTAAGGTTCATTTTTACGCAGATCCCATTTGACTCCTGTACAGCGAAGATTGGCTCCACTAAGGGAATAGTTAAGTGCGTCTTCCTTCGTGTATGTCCCAATTCCTTTTACACGGTTCATAAAGATTTCGTTTCCTGTTACGAGCGTATGATAGCCCTTTAATTGTTCATGCATATAAGGGACGAACTCTCTTACTTTATCAATCCAGCCTTCTGGCGCATCCCATTTGACTCCGCCAACACGCATGTAATTAAATGTTAGCCGAGCGCCTGATAGCTCATTCAGCATATTGATGATCATTTCCCTTTCACGGAAAGCGTATAGAAGTGGACTCGTTGCCCCAAGATCAAGCAAGTACGTACCAAACCAGACAAGGTGGCTTGCTACCCGGCCAAGTTCCATTGCAATGACACGTAAATACTCGGCTCTCTCAGGTACTTTAATATCCATCATCGTTTCAACCGCATGGCAAATTACATAGTTATTCGTCATCGCTGAAACGTAGTCCATCCGGTCAGTATAAGGGATGATTTGTGTATATTGAAGATCTTCTGCCAGCTTTTCTGTTCCGCGGTGAAGGTAGCCGATGACTGGCTTTGCCTCTACAATGGTTTCTCCATCAATTTTTAAGACGAGACGAAAAACACCGTGCGTACTTGGATGCTGAGGTCCTACGTTCAAAAGCATTTCTTCTGTTCGCAACATTGGTTACACCTCCACATCATACGGTTCATAGTCTTTCCTTAGTGGATGGCCAACCCATTCTTCACCAAGCATAATGCGGTGCAAGTTCGGATGATTGTTAAACTTAATGCCCAGTAAATCATATGCCTCACACTCTGGCCAATTCGCACCTTCCCAAAGCGGCTGCAATGAATCAATCGTTGGTCCATCACGGTCAATCTTTACTTTTAATGCAACGGATTGACTATTTTTATATGAATATAAATGAACATACACTTCCATATGTGTTTCAAAATCCGTTCCATGCAGCTCTGATAAATAATCAAAGCCTAATTGCTCGTTATATTTCAAAAACTCTGCAATTTTATAATAGCTTTCTGGCTTTGCTACAAGGGTTGGAACATCCTTTGATAGATTATTAATATAATAATCTTCTATATGATCATTTCCAAGATGCTCTTCTATGACTCTAATATATTTATCAAGATATGGCTGATTTGGTGATGGCTTCGCTTCTTCTGCTGGTTCAGCCTTTACGGTTCCACCACCAGCCTTCGCTTTGGCTGCTGCTGCAGCTGCGGCTTTTGCCTTGGCGGCTGCAATCGCTTTTGCTTTTTCATCGTCTCCTGCTGCGCCTCCAGCTTTTGCTGATGCTGCGGCCTTTGCTTTCGCGGCTGCTGCTGCTTTTGCTTTCGCGGCAGCTATCGCTTTCGCCTTTTCGTCATCCCCACCAGATTCACCTGATTGTTTTGCCAATGCTGCTGCTTTTGCTTTGGCTGCTGCGGCGGCCTTTGCTTTGGCAGCGGCAGCGGCTTTCGCCTTCGCGTCATCTCCAGCCTCACTTGATTGATTTGCCTGAGCAGCAGCTTTCGCTTTCGCTGCGGCGGCAGCCTTTGCTTTGGCAGCAGCAGCAGCTTTTTGCTTGGCTATATCAAGGTCTTCAGTTGGCGCTTCTTCTTTCTCTTCGCCTTGTTCCTTCGCCTTCATTTTCGCTAGTGCGGCAGCCTTTGCCTTTGCTGCGGCAGCAGCTTTTTGCTTGGCTATATCAAGGTCTTCTGACGGTGCCTCTTCCTTCTCTTCGCCTTGTTCCTTCGCCTTCATTTTCGCTAGTGCGGCAGCCTTTGCCTTTGCTGCGGCAGCAGCTTTTTGCTTGGCTATATCAAGGTCTTCTGACGGTGCCTCTTCCTTCTCTTCGCCTTGTTCCTTCGCCTTCATTTTCGCTAGTGCGGCGGCCTTTGCTTTCGCTGCAGCGGCAGCTTTTTGCTTGGCTATATCAAGGTCTTCTGACGGTGCCTCTTCCTTCTCTTCACCCAGTTCTTTAGCCTTCATTTTCGCTAGTGCGGCAGCCTTCGCCTTCGCGGCAGCCTCTTTTTTTAGCTGTTCTAAATCTTTTTCACCGCTCATGGGTTAGATCACCTTCTTCCCAGTCTTAGCCTCGTAACGGATCTTTTCTTTCAATTTATTAATTCCATATATTAAAGCAGCTGGATTTGGTGGACATCCAGGTATGTATACATCAACAGGTACAATTTGATCGACCCCTTTTACAACTGAGTAAGATTTCACATAAGGTCCACCAGCTGTTGCACAAGAGCCCATAGCAATGACCCACTTGGGTTCTGGCATTTGATCATATAACCTGCGAAGAATTGGCGCCATTTTCTTTGTTACTGTACCTGATACGATCATAACATCTGATTGGCGAGGGGAATTGCGATAGAATGTACCGAAGCGTTCTAAGTCATAGTGTGCATTACTTGCCTGCATCATTTCAATCGCACAACAAGCAAGCCCGAAAGTCATAGGCCATAACGAGTTGCTGCGAGACCATGCTTTAATTTGTTCAAGCGTTGACATAAATACCGTTCTTTGTATCTCTTGCATATCCTCTTCAGGGATGTTTTCGATTCTTAGATCCATTTCAACACCTTCTTCTTCCAAGCATAAATAAGCCCGATGACAAGCATAAATACAAAAATCAACATTTCAATTAATGCAAAGATTCCGAGTTTTTCATATGCAACAGCCCAAGGATACAAAAACACTGTCTCCACATCAAAAATAACAAACATAAGGGCAAAAATATAATAGCGCACATTGAACTGTACCCTTGAATCACTAAATGGTTCAAGTCCACTCTCATACGTGGTGTACTTCGAATCATACGGTTTATAAGGACGCAAAAGCTTCCCTAAAAACAACGCCACCACAGGTAACAAAATCCCCAGACATAGGAATACAAACACGATCAAATAGTTATTTTGATATAAATTTAGCATTTCCATGTCTATCCCCTCCAATGTTGTAAAATTTTTAATTCTTCAATATTTGTAACCGTAACCATTATAGCACTCTTCCAAATAAGTGTCGACAAGCCCTAGTATATTATTGGAAAATCCCTCACCTGCCAAACAAAGCTTTTGCAGCGTTTGAGAGCTCGCTCTCAAAAAGCGGAAAAAGCTTTGTTTGGCAAGCTTCAGCGGCAGCTGAAGCCGGAGGTGCGGCAGCACATCCGGGTGAGAGATTTTCCATCTAACACACCCGGATGTCGACACATATCCCTCCCCGCTGAGCATTTGTACCATCTCCCTGAATCACTCCCCCGAATACTCTCCCCAAGATGGTACAAATGCGAACTGACATCTGCATTATTACTAGTCTTATACTATCAGCACTCTTGTGAGTTGGGGCGTCAGCCCCTAGAAGGTTTCCATCTTCCATCCTAGATGTCTACCCATCCCCTCCACCCTGAGCATTTGCGCAAAGCTCCTAAACTCACTTCCCCGAATCCATCCACAAGTTAGCACAAATGCGAACTGACATCTGCATTATTACTAGTCTAATACTATCAGCACTTTTGTAAGCTGGAACACAGCCCTAGAGGATTTTCATCCCTTACACTCAAAGCCCAACACATTCCCCGAACACACAACAAAATGGCAATATTGTGAATCCACCTATCCTCTTTACCTACTAATCTCTAATTCCTCCCCATTCCATTTACCATTAAAGGTCAAATTCATCTTTCTGTCAGTGAGATTTGTCAACAAATCTTCATTATTTTTATTGGACAGAATGTCTCTTAAAATAAATCTATTCATTTCCTTAAAAATAAGAAGTTGTTTTGATAATGTATATATATTTATAGTTAAAAGTTTGCCAAAGTCCCTTTATCGGTCACTTTTTCTATTTTACGGGCCACTTTTCCTCATTTATCGGCCACTTTCCTATTTTTTCGGGCCACTTCACATATTAGAGATATTTCCAGAAAATTCTTCAGGAAATACTATTTGTATTCCAAGAATAAAACTTCAACCAAGTGTATTTGATCTGAACCTCAGAATTATCTACTTTCATCATCCAGTTATCGTTCATTTCTATGTAATCCGGTCAAACTTATACTTAATCCGGTCACTTCCCTCTGTATTCCGGCCAAAATTTCATTATTCCGGTCATTTCCTCTCATATTCCGGTCAATCCAATCTATGATTTTCCACAAAAAAACACCCCCCAGTACAACTGGGAGGTGTCCTCTATGATTAAAATTGTCTTTCTGAAACATTAATACGGTTTAGTGCGCGCTGTAGAGCTAGTTCAGCACGTTTGAAGTCGACGCTTTCACGTTTCTGATCGTTCAGACGCTTTTCCGCACGTTCTTTCGCACGAAGAGCACGATCTACATCAATTTCATCTGCTTGTTCAGCAGATTGCGCTAAAATAGATACTTTGTCTGGACGAACTTCTACAAATCCGCCACTTACTGCTACGATGTCTGTTTTTCCTTGCGTTTTTAAACGAACGGCTCCAATCTGTAACGGTGCAACCATTGGAATGTGCCCTGGTAAAATTCCGAGCTCACCGCTCTCGGCCTTTGTACTTACCATTTCCACATCTGATTCATACACCGGGCCATCGGGAGTAACAACACTGACTTTAATCGTCTTCATTTTTTACCCTCCTGGTCCGAGATTAGACTTCTACACCCATACGTTTTGCATTCTCAATCACGTCTTCAATGCGGCCGACTAGACGGAATGCATCTTCTGGAAGGTGATCATATTTACCTTCAAGAATTTCTTTAAAGCCTTTAACTGTTTCTTTAACCGGTACGTATGAACCTGGCTGGCCAGTGAACTGTTCAGCCACGTGGAAGTTTTGAGATAAGAATACTTGGATACGACGCGCACGCTGTACAACAAGCTTATCTTCATCAGAAAGCTCATCCATACCTAAAATTGCGATAATATCTTGTAATTCTTTATAACGCTGTAATGTTGACTGTACTTCACGAGCTACTGCGTAGTGCTCTTCGCCAACGATTTCCGGTGACAGTGCACGAGAAGTTGAAGCAAGTGGATCCACCGCAGGATAGATACCCATCTCAGAAAGCTTACGCTCAAGGTTTGTTGTTGCATCTAAGTGAGCGAAAGTAGTAGCCGGAGCCGGATCCGTATAGTCATCGGCTGGTACATAAATCGCTTGGATAGAAGTAACAGAACCTACGTTAGTAGATGTGATACGTTCTTGCAGTTTACCCATTTCAGTAGCAAGAGTTGGCTGGTAACCAACGGCAGAAGGCATACGGCCAAGTAGCGCTGATACTTCTGAACCTGCTTGAGTGAAACGGAAGATGTTATCCATGAAGAAAAGAACGTCCTGTCCTTGGTCATCACGGAAATATTCTGCCATTGTCAAACCTGTCAAAGCAACACGCATACGTGCACCTGGCGGCTCGTTCATCTGACCGAATACCATCGCTGTTTTCTTAATAACGCCTGAATCTGTCATTTCATGATAAAGGTCGTTACCTTCACGTGTACGCTCACCTACACCAGCGAATACGGAAATACCGCCGTGCTCTTGAGCGATGTTATTGATTAATTCCTGGATTAAAACGGTTTTACCTACACCGGCACCACCAAATAGACCGATTTTTCCACCTTTAATATATGGAGCAAGCAAGTCTACTACTTTAATTCCAGTTTCAAGAATTTCTACCTCTGTTGAAAGCTGCTCAAAATTTGGTGCTTCTCTATGGATAGAGTCGCGGCGAGCATCAGCAGATAGTGCCGGATCTAAGTCGATTGTTTCACCTAATACGTTAAATACACGGCCAAGTGTAACATCACCAACAGGTACAGAAATTGGTGCACCAGTATCAATTACTTCACTACCACGTGTTAAACCGTCAGTAGATGACATTGCAATGGTACGAACTGTATCATCACCTAAATGAAGGGCAACTTCAAGGGTTAAGTTGATGTCAACTTCAGATTCATTACGCGCTTTATTTACGATTGTCAATGCATTATAGATCTCAGGAAGTTGTCCGCTTTCGAACTTTACGTCAACAACTGGACCCATAACTTGAAGAACGCGTCCTTTGTTCATCTTTTTCCCTCCTAACGTTCAATTCAACATACAAAAGGGCAAGGGACCGACTTGGTCCTCATCCCTTGTATTTATTTAATTTTTGTCTAGCTTCAGCGCCTAGCCCCTCTTGGGTCTAAGCCAATCCGACAAGAAGATTAAAGAACAACCTTCATGCCGGCTCGTCTTATGCTTGTCGGGGCTGACCCAGGCACTTTTCGCATTTCAAATTATTCCAACGCGGCTGCTCCGCCGACGATTTCGGTAATTTCTTGTGTAATTGCAGCCTGACGAGCACGGTTGTAGCTTAGGCTGTATGAGTCAATAAGCTCTTTCGCGTTGTCAGTTGCACTTTTCATCGCGCTCATTCTAGCAGCATGCTCACTAGCTTTACTGTCTAGAAGTGCTCCATAAATTAAACTCTCTGCATACTGAGGTAATAATACATTTAAAATCTCTTCTGCAGATGGTTCAAATTCATAAGATGTTAGTTTGTTAGATGTCGCAATATCGGTTAGTGGAAGAACTTTCTTCTCTGTAACATCCTGTTGGATTGCACTGACAAAGTGATTGTAGTACATGTATAGCTCATCAAATGCTCCATCAGCAAACATATTCACTGTTTTATTTACAGTATCTTTAATATCAGCAAATGTTGGTTGATCAGCTATTCCAGTAATGTCGAGAATAACGTTCATGTCACGTTTCATGAAGAATTCGCGGCCCATCTTCCCTAAAGCGATAACCACATACTCATCTTTTGATTTGTGGCGCTTCTGAATCGTTTGGAATGCTAAACGCAAAACGTTACTGTTAAATGCACCTGCAAGACCACGCTCAGCAGTAATGACTAAATAAGCTGTCTTTTTGACAGGGCGAGAGCTTAACATCGGATGCGTTGCATCTTTACTGCCTAAAGCAATGGATGCAGTAACCTCTTGAATTTTATCCATGTAAGGAACGAACTTTTTCGCATTCATCTCCGCACGGTTAAAATTAGATGCAGATACCATTTCCATCGCTTTCGTAATTTGACTCGTTTTCTTAGTGGAAGTTATCTTATTCTTTATATCTCTTAATGATGCCACAGGTTCTCACCACCTTTTTTCAAAGTTTGTCAGACCCCAATTATTCGGAAACTGCGAAAGATTTTTTGAATTCGTTGATCGCAGCAGCCATATCATCATCAGAAGGAAGTTCCTTCGTTGTAGCGATATGGTCTAACAAATCTTTGCGGTTGTGGTCTAACCAAGAAAGGTATTCTGATTCGAAACGACGAATATCCTGTACAGGAATATCATCAAGGAAGCCACGAGTTAATGCATAAAGAATCGCAACTTGCTTTTCAACTTTTAATGGTTTATTTAGATCCTGTTTTAATACTTCTACTGTACGAGCACCACGGTTAAGTTTTGCTTGAGTAGCTTTATCAAGATCAGAACCGAATTGAGCAAACGCTTCTAGCTCACGGTATGAAGCAAGGTCTAGACGCAATGTACCAGATACCTTTTTCATCGCTTTAATTTGCGCTGAACCCCCTACACGTGAAACAGAAAGACCTGCGTTGATCGCTGGACGTACTCCAGAGAAGAAAAGGTCAGACTGCAAGAAGATCTGTCCATCTGTGATAGAGATAACGTTTGTTGGGATATATGCAGAAACGTCACCTGCTTGCGTTTCAATAAATGGCAATGCGGTGATTGAACCTGCACCTTTTGCGTCACTTAACTTAGCAGCACGCTCTAAAAGGCGGCTGTGTAAGTAGAATACATCCCCTGGATATGCTTCACGACCTGGAGGACGGCGTAATAATAAGGAAAGTTCACGGTATGCAGCAGCTTGCTTTGTTAAGTCATCATAGACTACTAATACGTGCTTTCCATTTAACATAAATTCTTCTCCCATTGAAACCCCAGCATATGGTGCTAAGTATAACAATGGAGCAGGTTGTGATGCAGAAGCTGTTACAACAATTGTGTAATCCATTGCACCATTTTTACGTAACGTTTCAACTAGTCCACGAACCGTTGATTCTTTTTGTCCGATTGCAACATAGATACAAATCATATCTTGACCCTTTTGGTTCAAGATTGTATCGATAGCAACGGATGTTTTACCAGTTTGACGGTCACCGATGATTAACTCACGTTGTCCGCGTCCGATTGGCACAAGAGCGTCAATCGCTTTAATTCCCGTTTGAAGTGGCTCGTGTACAGATTTACGATCCATAACACCAAAAGCCGGGCTTTCAATCGGGCGCGTTTTTGTTGTATTGATTGGGCCCATTCCATCCACTGGCTGTCCTAATGGGTTTACAACACGACCGATTAACTCTTCCCCAACAGGAACTTCCATGATACGTCCTGTACGGCGTACCTCATCCCCTTCACGAATTTCTGTGAAAGGTCCTAAAATGATAATACCGACGTTATTTTCTTCAAGGTTTTGCGCCATACCCATAACGCCGTTTGAAAATTCAAGAAGCTCTCCAGCCATGACATTGTCGAGGCCATGAGCACGAGCGATACCGTCACCAACTTGGATAACTGTACCTACATCACTCACTTGAATTTCCGACTGATAGTTTTCGATTTGCTTTTTTATCAGCGCACTGATTTCTTCAGCTTTGATGCTCATGAGTTTCACCCCTATCTACGAATCTTATCCTAATAATTGACGTTCCAGACGATCTAGCTTACCGCGCAAGCTGCCGTCGAAAATCCGGTTTCCGATTCGAAGCTTGATGCCGCCGAGTAAATTAGTATCTACGATATTGTCAATGCGAAGTGATTTCTTGCCAACCTTTTCTGCAAATGATGAAGACAGCGCTTCACGTTCCGCGTCTGTTAACGGGCGGATCGAGTAGACCTTCGCCTCTGCAATGCCTCTTGCATCATTTGCCATATTTACAAAGTGATCCGCCACATCCGAGATTTCATCTTCTCGATGGCGTTCAATTAAAAGCATTAACGTATTTAAAACGAATGTATTTACAGATGCAAATGCATCCTTTAGAATCTCCTTCTTTTTTTCAATTGAAAGCTTAGGAGACTTAAGCACTGCCTGTAATTCGGAAGTTTCATTCATTACTTTTTTCACTGCACGAAGCTCTTCTTCCATTTGGTCAAGAAGCTGATGTTCATTTGCAAGCTGGAAAAGAGCTAACGCATAGCGCTTTGCTACTATAGAGCCCGTCATCGCTCTTCTCCTGCCTCTTGAATGTATTCGTTAATAAGCTTCTCTTGATCCTCTGCACTTAATTCCTTCTCAATCACCTTGGAAGCAATTAATACAGATAGTGAAGCCACTTGTTCGCGAATAGCTGCAACTGCCTGTTCTTTCTGCTGTTCGATCTCAACCTTAGCAGATTGCTTAATACGCTCAGATTCCGCACGTGCAGCAGCAATGATTTCCTCACGCTGTACATCGCCTTGCTTCTTCGCACTTTCAATTAAGCCTTGCGCATCGTTGCGCGCTTCTTTTAGAAGGTTTCTTTGCTCTTCTAAAAGCTTTTTCGCTTCTGTACGGCTTTGTTCAGCCGATTCGATTTCATTTGCAATATGTTCTTCACGTTCTTTCATGATGCCCATTAACGGACCCCATGCGAACTTTTTAAGCAAAAGTAATAAAATAATAAACGCAATCAACTGATAAATCATATCTCCACTGTTAAAACCGGTTGATGCACCTAATACTAAACTGTTTGATAACACCCTCGATTCACTCCCTTCAAGAGCTATAAGAAATGCAAAAACGATGTTTCATTTATATAAAACTTAGATTTTTCATATTTAAGACATAAAGGAATGGCGAAGGTCCTCATCGAATGATCTTCGCCATTTTCAAATTGTTTAAACTAGGAGTTACTGTCCAACAACCATGAACGCGATAACTACTGCGATGATTGGTAGTACCTCTACTAAACCTACACCAATAAACATTGTTGTTTGTAGCATTCCACGAGCTTCAGGCTGACGAGCCATCCCTTCAACTGTTCTTGAAATGATAAGACCGTTACCGATACCAGCACCTAGTGCTGCTAAACCTACTGCGATTGCTGCTGCTAATAGACCCATTCTAAATTTCCTCCTTGAATTGTATAATTAATTTTTTTATTTGTGTTTTGTTCAAAATTGAACAGGGTATATATTAATGGTCTCGGCTCACTTTGTGTGCCATATAAACCATAGATAACATACAGAAGATAAACGCTTGGATTCCACCGATAAAGATCGAGAATCCTTGCCAAGCAACCGTTGGAATGATTGCAGCAAATTTGCCGGCCCAGCTGCCAGCAGCTAGAGTACCAACTAATAATGAAAGGAGAATTTCTCCAGCATAAATATTTCCATAAAGACGCAGACCTAATGTGAGGGCATTGGCAAATTCCTCAACAATCTTAATTGGAGACATGATCCAAAATGGCTTAAGAAATTCACGTCCATAACCGCCTGCTCCTTTTGCCTTAATCCCAAAGAAATGCGTTAAGGCTAGTACCATTAGAGACAAAGTCAATGTAATTGCGGGATCAGCTGTTGGTGATTTCCACCAGAGTTCCCCGTTATAAGTGATTGAAAATGGCAGACCAAGCATATTGGAAACAAAAATATACATAATCAACGTTAAAGCAAGCAGATGGAATCGTCCGCCATCCTTCCAATCCATCGAACTGTTAATAATGCCTTTAACAAAATCCATTACCCATTCGAGTATATTTTGCATCCCTGTAGGTTTCATGGCTAATTTCCTAGTAGCGAGAACAGCTATAATAAATACAACTGCGCTGGCAATCGTAATCATCATAATATTCCCTAAGTTAAAAGTTAAGCCCATAAACTCACGTAAAGGAGCTCCATGATGCATTAATATTCACCTCTCTTCCCCGCTATTTACGTAAATGAAAAGTTTGAAGAAAAAAATCTATCATAATGACAACATATGAAGTCATTAATCCAATTACTACACTGATCAGATGGACCTTCTCGGGATATTCCATTGCAACAAACACAGCAAGTACTGCCATTGCCATTCTGGAAACCATTCCGAGTGAGCGTATCTTCTCACCGTTTGCGACCGCATTGCCAAATTGCTCTGTTTTCCTTGCTAGAAGCCACAAGTTAAACAAACTACAGGAAGTACCCAATACTAATCCTAAAAAGATAGATTGGTAAGAAGTAAATCCCCAGCCAAGAACATAAATTGACAACAATAAAAATATGTATTTTCGTTGTCTCACATAGGTAGCTTTTAATTCTGGCATTATGATTTATTCTCCTGTAAAAAATTGATGGACTGCTTTGTATGGGTTGCGGTCTTTTGATGCTCATTAAACGCATTCTCCCTCACTTTGAGGTGAATGGTAAGTGGGTTTTGAGGTGTTACTAATTACTATTAGCAACATGCAGACGTGGGAATAATGACTGCCCAAATATTATGAAAACCCTATCATATTATACCCTTTGTAAGCATACAATAGGGGCTTGTCAATGTCAATGCATTTAAAATGAAAAAAGTCATATATATCAAGGGAAAGAAAGTGTGTTCACACTATTTTCATAATAATTTGAATCTTACCTATTGAAAAAGGGGTGAAGTTCTGCTACACCCCTTTTATCAAGTATTTGAAGGTTTTTCATACAGTAGAAAAATCCTTCATTTTAATAGATTTTTTTCAATTTTACTTAAGCAAATGGATAGATGATGATTCCATTTCACCATTTGGTAATATATACAAATAGGATTCAACCGCATCCTCTCTCCCCGCTTTTTTCGCAAACACCTTAATTTTATAAAGGCCTGGCTCTGGGAGCTGATCTCTTTTAATCTCCTGCAGCAGCTGCCCTTTTCCTACCCCTCTTTTCCAATCAAGAAAATCAATAAAACGCAGGCTATCTGCATCAAACATTGCAATGCCGAATTCCTCCGCTCCTCCCGGCAGATAGACCTCATAACGGTACGTATCAGGCTTGTCTCCCTTTCCAACTCCAAACCCCATGACTCTTGGATAATTTGGTTCCTCAAGAACATAGATATATGGAATATTGATTTCTTGTGATCCAGCTTTTAATCTTATGGTTCCATCATACACCTTTTTTTTGAATACATTTGGGTCGACAGCAAGCTTCAGCTCCAGCCGCTTTTTTTCTCCTGGCTTTAAATAGAAAGAAAGAGGAAGCGTCCAGCTTAGACCATTTTCAGCATGCGGAATAGAAAATGAGTACGACAGGGGGGAATCACCAATATTTTCTACCGTTATATATCCATTATGTTCGTGCATACGATCAGCTAGTTGAAACTTGCCAAACTGTAATGAGGCAGGCATGACAAGAGAATTTGATTTTAATGCCTTTTCCATTTGGATTCTTCCTGCTCCCTGTTCATACGCTCGGTACGGCTTTCCCTTTTTGTTTAGGAGCGGTTTTGCTGTATTCATAAGGGCTGCTTTAATTTTGTCTGGACCCCAATCAGGATGTGCTTGCTTGATAAGTGCACTAGCTCCTGCTACATGCGGAGCTGCCATACTCGTTCCTTGCAGCGGCAAATATCCGCCTGGTACCGTACTATTGATAGCGACTCCTGGTGCAACGATGTCTGGTTTGATTTCCCATGTAGATGTTACAGGACCACGAGAGCTGAAATCGGCAAGAATATCCTTTTCTTCTATTATATAGGTCCTTGCAAAAATCTTATCTTTGGAGAGCTTCTTTCTTAACTGCTCCCCTTTCGTTTTTGATAAAGCAGTTACCGGAATAGGCAGTTCTCTTTCTAAATTCCCGAAAAAGTTCCCCTTCGTATTATTGTAAATAATGACTGCTTTTGCGCCTGCTTCGAATGCATTTATCCCCTTTTCTGTAAAGGTAAGCTCTCCTCTTTCTACAAGAACGATTTTTCCTTTAACTTCCTTCAGTTCGTCCTTTTTGCCTAATCCAGCAAAAACCATTTCATTCGATTGATTGAGTTCCCAATCAACCGATCCCTGAAGCGGCTCTAGCCTGAGCTTCTGACCCGACACCTCCAAGAAAGGAATATTTATGGACGGTGTTGAAGCACCAACGGATATTGCCTTTGAAGCCGTACCTGGTGAACCGACCGTCCAATAATTCGGACCGGAATTGCCGGAGGAAGTAACTGCTGTAATCCCTTTATCTACCGCTTTATTTAATGCCATGCTTATTGGCAAATCTGGACCGTTCACGTTGTTGCCAAGTGATAGGTTTAATATATCGACTCTATCCTTAATCGCTTGATCAATTGCGGCAATGACCTGTTCCGTTGTCCCGCTGCCTCCGGGACCAAGCGCACGATAAGCTATAATTGTTGCATCCGGAGCTACTCCTTGAATTTTCCCATTTGCCGCGATAATGCCAGCCACATGAGTCCCGTGCAACGTGCCTTCACCATCAGCAGCATTCGTTTCCATCGGATCATCATCTCCATCCACTAAATCATGCCCGCCGCCATAGTTGACTCTTAAATCTGGGTGGGTGTAGTCGATTCCAGTATCAATGATCCCAACTTTCACTCCTTTTCCTGTTAATCGCTGATTTTTTTGATCAAAAAGTCCGCGAACCTCCTCTCCGCCAATCATTTTTATACTCTCTTCTGCATGAACCTTATACGTATTAACCGGAGAGATGAGTGAGGTATTCACTTTGTTTGATATTTGCTCAATTTCTGCCTGCCTCCCCTTTACCGAAAAGCCATTTAGAGCGTATTTATAAATATGCCTTAGCTGTAAATGAGGGATTGAACGAACGAGCTTCATTATTTCTTCCTCACTTTTTTCTTCTGATAAAACAACAATAGCAACTTTCTCCTTGTCCGATGACTCCATTGGAATTTGCGGGTGATTTAAGGTTCGTGCGGATACCGCTGACTGAGATAGGCATATGAGGATGACGGTTAAAAACAAGATGATTTTTTTCATAGAAAGCACCCTTTTTTGTAATAGGGTTTTCCATTTAACGAGGGAATATGTGAAGATGTAAAAATAAAGAAAGGCTAACCCAAAATCAGGTCAGCCTTCTTTTATTAAAGTGATACAGATATCACCTAGAATTATTTTGTCCCGAATAAACGATCGCCAGCATCACCAAGTCCTGGCACGATATAGCCATGATCATTCAGCTTTTCATCAAGCGCAGCAATGTAAATATCTACATCCGGGTGTGCCTCTTGCAGTGCTTTCACTCCTTCTGGAGCAGCAACTAGGCACATGAATTTAATATGTTTGCCTCCGCGCTTTTTCAAAGAATTGATTGCTTCCACTGCAGAACCGCCTGTTGCAAGCATTGGGTCAACAACGATGAAATCTCTTTCTTCCACATCACTTGGAAGCTTTACATAATATTCGATTGGCTTCAATGTCTCAGGATCACGATAAAGTCCGATATGGCCAACCTTTGCTGCTGGAATCAACTTTAATATCCCATCGACCATTCCAATTCCCGCACGGAGGATTGGAATAATCCCCATTTTTTTCCCAGCCAGAATTTTTGACTTTGTACGGCTTACTGGTGTATCAATTTCAGTTTCCTCAAGCGGCATATCTCTTGTAATTTCGAATGCCATTAATGTAGCAACCTCATCAACAAGCTCGCGGAATTCCTTCGTTCCTGTTGCTTTATCACGAATATATGTAAGTTTATGCTGAATAAGTGGGTGATCAAATACGTATACCTTTGCCATGAACATTCTCTCCTTTTCAATATGTAAAATGGTTCGTTCTAACACTTCGTCTAATTTTACAGAAAAAAAATAATCAGGGCAACTATCAGTGTAAAAAGTTTGAGATTCGTTAAAAGTTTTTTGGTTCGTTTACTTTTATCGTGTATCATCAGGCAAATCATCATTTGGATTCACCTTATCTAGCAGTCTCTGTCATTTATCTACCAACTTTCATGTTTTGTCTAGCATTTCAATCATTTTATCAAGCAGCTTTTTTGTTTTATCGAGCATTTGACCTTTGCTCTGCTTTATCTACTAAAATTTTTCAATAAAAAAAACTGCCCTTCTTTTCGAAGAGCAGCTTGTAAAGACTATCTTTCAGGATATAAAGTAAAGTTGCTTGTTAATGCTTCGACACGCTTGGTTGCCTCTTCAAGCTTGCCTTCATCTTCATGATTTTTCAATGTAAAGGCAATGATAGAAGCGATTTCTTCCATTTCCTTTGCACCGAAGCCGCGAGATGTAACCGCAGCTGTCCCGATACGAATGCCGCTAGTTACAAATGGACTTTCCGGATCGAAAGGAATTGTATTTTTATTTACTGTGATGCCCACTTCATCTAGCACTTTTTCAGCAACTTTTCCAGTTAAGCCAAGTGAACGAAGATCAACGAGCAATAAATGATTATCAGTACCACCAGAAACAAGGTCAATTCCTTCCTTCTGAAGACCTTCTGCCAGATGCTTCGCATTGGCAATTATTTCTCCTGCATAACCTTTGAAATCATCCTGAAGCGCTTCACCAAATGCAACCGCTTTTGCAGCAATGACATGCATTAATGGACCGCCTTGGATCCCAGGGAAAATCGACTTGTCAATTTTCTTCGCGTATTCTTCTTTACAAAGAATCATTCCGCCTCGTGGACCACGAAGTGTTTTATGTGTGGTTGTAGTTACGAAATCTGCATAAGGAACTGGATTCTGATGAAGACCAGCTGCAACTAGACCTGCGATATGAGCCATATCGACCATTAAATACGCACCGACTTCATCGGCAATCTCACGGAAACGTTTGAAGTCAATTGCACGCGGGTATGCGCTTGCTCCAGCAACAATCAATTTCGGTTGATGCTCACGGGCCTTTTCAAGAACCACATCGTAATCAATCAAATGTGTCTTTTCATCGACACCATACTCAACAAAGTTATATTGAATGCCACTAAAGTTAACAGGGCTTCCATGTGTTAAATGACCGCCATGGGAAAGATTCATACCAAGGACCGTATCGCCTTGTTCTAAAATTGTAAAGTAAACAGCCATATTCGCTTGTGCACCTGAATGAGGCTGTACATTTACATGTTCAGCACCAAAAATTTGCTTCGCACGATCACGAGCCAGGTTCTCTACGACATCCACGTGTTCACATCCGCCGTAATAGCGTCTGCCTGGATAGCCTTCAGCATATTTATTCGTCAGCACAGATCCTTGTGCTTCCATTACCGCTTCACTGACAAAGTTTTCAGAAGCAATTAATTCAATCTTCGTTCTTTGACGTCCTAACTCATCTTGAATCGATTGAAAAACTTGTTCATCCTGTTGTGCTAAATGCTTCATTATAGAATCCTCCCTTTTCGACTAAACTCTTTTCAATAGATATGTAACGTCCTATTTTGAAAATTCTATTATATCTTATCATGTTTTTGTAATGAAAAGAAGAATAGAAACAATCGTAAGCGGTTTTCTCATCCAAAAGGAAAAGCCATTGCGTTTTGCAAAGGCTTTTACTATCTGCATGACTCATTTGCTTGGCTTCTTTCATACACAGCGCGAGCACCGCCAATAAGTTTGGGCCTTGTTTTTGCCAATGTCACATGTGCTTCCCCCATACATTTCTGTGAGGTTCTTATCGGGACAGCGACATGCTTTAAGTGCATACCGATAAATGTATCCCCGATATCCACTCCTGCATCAGCAGCGATATGTTCAACCATAACGGGGTCCTTAAAGTGTTCAAACGCATAAGTGGCCATTGCACCGCCCGCTTTTCTTACAGGGATAACACTTACTTCGGAGAGCTTTCTTTCTTCCGCAGTTTTTCGTTCAACAACTAACGCCCTGTTTAGATGTTCACAGCATTGGAAGGCAAGAGCAACACCTGTTTGCTCCTGATATTTTTTCAGCTGGGTAAAAATCATTTCTGCCACTTGCTCCGTACCTGCTGTGCCAATTTTCTTTCCAGCCACTTCACTCGTACTGCAGCCAACAACAAAAAGATGCTTGTCTGTCAGCTGAACTTGATCCGCAAATTCACGGAGAATCGTGCGCAGCTGTTCTTCCCATGTTTGAATGGATTCCGTCATAAAGGCTCACCCTTTCTCGGAAGCTTTGTTTCTATTTGTTTTCGTATTCTTTAATTTTTCCAACACGATTTTCATGGCGTCCGCCTTCATAATCCGTTGTCAGCCAAACCTTCGCGATTTCCCTCGCCAGTCCTGGTCCAATGACACGTTCGCCCATAGCAAGCATATTGCTGTCATTATGCTCACGTGTTGCTTTTGCACTGAAAAGATCATGAACGAGCGCACAGCGAATGCCTTTTACCTTGTTAGCCGCAATGCTCATGCCGATGCCTGTTCCGCAAATCAAAATGCCTTTATCAAATTCTCCGTTTGCCACCTTCTCCGCAACAGGAAGGGCATAATCAGGGTAATCTACAGACGTTTCGCATTCACAGCCAAAGTCTTCAAATTCAATACCCATTTCTTTCATTAAATCTTTTATTTCCTCGCGAATATTTACTCCGCCATGGTCTGATGCAATCGCTACTTTCATCTTTAATCCTCCTAAAATAAACCTAACTTTTATAACCTGCTCTTATTTTGGCACAAAAAGCAAATATTATAAAGAGGGATTGACTTGTAAAGGCTGACCGAAAATTTAAGTTATAAAGAAAAAAGCCTTCATGAACGAAGGCTGCTTTCAATTAAATCTGAAATCTCGTGATGGTATTTTTCAATTTTTCCGCTTGGCCTTTGAGCTCATTTGCAAGACATTCTACATTGGCCATGACTTTTGTCTGCTGTTCGGTTGCTGTTGCCACCTCTTGGGCACCTGCAGATGTTTCTTCGGCAATGGCTGCTACTTCCTGTGATTGTGTGGAAGTATGCTGAATGCTTTCCATTTGACGATCTACTAAGATCGTTATCGTTGAAACAGATTCAGCCATTTCATTCACGGTTTTTGTCATTTCTTCAATGACTTTATTTGTTTCCGTACCTTTTTTCGCTTCATTGTTTGCCGTGTCGACCTGCTCTGAAATTTGGCGCACGACATTCTGGACTTCTCCCTGAATGTTTTTAATTAATTCCGAAATGCCTTGTACAGCCGTGGCACTTTCATCTGCAAGCTTGCGGACTTCTTCGGCAACAACGGCAAAGCCTTTTCCGTGTTCACCCGCACGTGCTGCTTCAATTGAAGCATTTAAAGCGAGCAAGTTCGTTTGCGCTGCTATATCACCAACAAGCTGGATGATTTGTTCAACCTTTGCTGCATTTTCTTCTAAGCGTTGGACTGTTTGAAGAGATTGCTGGTTTTCCTTGGCCAGATTTTCAATTCCTGAAATAAGGTCATGAATGATCTTCTTAGAATTATAAAGATCCTGAACCATTTCTGTGGAAACTAATTCAGATGCTTTAGCCTTTTCTTGCACCTCTTCGGCAATTCGAATGACATCTTCAACCGATTCGGCTGTTGATTGAATCGAAATGGCTGAGTTGTCAGCTCCAATAGATATTTCGTTGATTGTTCGCGAAATCGAATCGACTTGATCTGCTGCAAAGGAAGATTCCTTTGAAATAGCAATGACTTTATCATTTGTTTCACGGAAATTCTCATCGATTTGATGAACCATTTCCCTCAAGTTTGAAAGCATATCATTGAAGGCCTTTCCAAGCGAACGAATTTCATCGTCTGATTTTGCTAGTTCTACATCTTCTTGAATATTGCCTTGAGCTGCTTTTAAAGCCATTTTTTCTAACTTTTGTAAAGGCTTCACAATAAAGCCGGCTGCGAAAAAGGCTAAGATCCCTGACCAAATAATTCCAAGGCTAAGCGTGATGATCGTAAACCAAACTTCCCCAAATGGAAGGGATTCCTGGATCAGCGGGTATAAAAAGTAAATAAAGAAAGCACTTGTTGTATAAGTAATAATTGCCAATGTAGTAATAAACAGTACAAGTTTCTTTCTCAAACCAAATTTATATTTATGTTTCTCCTCCATTATTGTCCCCCTACTTACCTGTTTTCTGTTTGTAGCCGTTGAATTATTTTTATCATCATGTCATTCATTTCATTATAAGTGTGTCTGTATTGTTCAATTGGCCCGCCAAAAGGATCAGCAATATCACTCTTGCTATTTCCAATTGCAAATTCCTTTAAGGTAAAGATTTTCCCTGCAGCATCTGGAAACATACTGATCACTGCCGCTTTATGGCTTGCTGTCATCGTGATAATGTAGCTCGTCCAACTCACTAGCTCATCATTTAGCATCGACGCCTGATGGGAATCAAACACAATTCCATGCTCCGCTAGGACTTTTCTTGTATTTTCCGATGCTGCACTCCCATCCATTGCATACACACCAGCGGATTTCACTTCAATTCCTGGGAGATTCTTGCTTTTCAAAATGGCCTCAGCCATCGGGCTCCGACACGTATTTCCTGTACAAACAAATAAAACGCGAGTCATAGGTGTGCCTCCTTTCCACCATTATAAGTCAAAACTCCCAGATTCAATAGTGTTCTTCGACAAAAATTTTATTAGTCCATTACAAAAAAAGAAAGGGAGCCGTTTTCCCCTTCTTAACAAAGAATATTCGACAAAAACAAGCTGACTACGTGTTTCTGGACTGTCCATCTCACACACAAACATCTGCGCAATTTGTCCACGAGCATTGCCAAGCACCACTCGTCACACTTGTTAACCTATAAGCAGTTTAATTCCAAAAGCGAGGAGGATGCTGCCGCCAAGGGCTTCACTGTATGATCCCAACCACCCTTGTACCTTTCTGCCAATGAGTAAGCCAAGCCATGTAAGAATGGTTGCTGTAATGCCGAAGCACGCGAGTACTAGGACTGTTTGTGCCCCATAAATACCTAGAGTTAACCCAACGGAAAAGCTGTCTAGGCTAACAGTAAAGCCAAATAGAATTAAACCCCAGCCAACTGGAGTGATCATACTAGTATCTTCTTTTTTAAATCCTGACCAGATCATTTGAATTCCTAATAGAAGAAGCAAGCCCCCACCTACATAGGTAGCAAACTCTCCAAATTTATTGGATAAAAACTTGCCGGCTATCATCCCTAAGAGAGGCATCCAAATATGGAAAAAACCTATGATCATACCGATTTTGAAAATTTGCCTAAGGCGAAGCTTAAACATCCCCATCCCTAGACCGACTGAAAAGGCATCCATTGCTAAGGCAAATGCCATTAAGGTCAGTGTGAATATTACACCAAACATTTCTCCCATTCTTCCTCCCCCTTGGACTTGCTAATTCAGCATATGCACGTCCAAAGGATTTTAGAAGAATAATCACCGTTAAATGAAAAGCCGTTCAAGGCAGAAATCAACAAAGATATTAACAATATCAGATTAGATCATTTCCAGGTGTATGAAAAGAACCGCTCCTTCAATAGGAACGGCTCAGCTATTTATCACACGGTGACCAGCCGCCTTCATTAGGCGGTTCATAATCGCATGCCCCACACCCTCCTGTGGAAACATTTCACTAAAAAGCACATCGGCATTTGTATTATTAAATTTCCTTAACACATCATATAGAGAACTTGCAACCGAATTCAAGTCAGCCCGTTTTCCACAGGCAATCACATAATCGGCCCTGTAAAAACCCAGATTCTCCTCAGTTGTTAAAATACCCACAGATAAACCTTCAGCTTTCTTTTTATCCACAAGCTCCTGGATATACTCCCTTGTCCCATTCACAAGAGTAAGCGGCGCATCTGGTGCATAATGGCGATATTTCATTCCCGGAGATTTCGGAGCCTCACCTTTATCCACAAGTGCTGGATCAACGCTTACCTCACCAATCACCGCTTCAAGCTGCTCCTTCGTTACACCGCCAGGTCTTAAGATAACAGGAATGAATTCTGTGCAATCAACTACAGTCGATTCAACTCCTACTCCGGTTGGTCCACCGTCAACTAGCCCAGCGATCTTTCCGTTCAAATCCTCCCATACATGCTCAGCTGTTGTTGGACTTGGCCTTCCAGACCGATTGGCACTAGGAGCTGCAACAGGAAGCCCTGCTGCACTTATAATCGCTAACGCCACTGGATGATCTGGCATTCGGACCGCAACTGTGGATAAGCCAGCTGTTGCTTTATCTGAAAGTGATCCCGCTTTATTTTTAAAAATCAGGGTTAATGGACCTGGCCAAAACTGCTTCATTAATTGTGCAGCTTTCTCAGGTATTTTTTCAACAAAAGCATTCAGCTGCTCTTCTTTAGCAATGTGGATAATAAGCGGATTATCACTCGGTCTCCCTTTTGCAGCGAAAATTTTTGCGACTGCCTCATCATTTTCTGCATTTCCACCTAAACCGTACACTGTTTCAGTTGGAAAGGCGACCACTTCATTGTTTATTAAAAGATCGGCAGCCTGTGAGATTTGTGGATAACTATCTTGATCATCCACATATTTATCCACCGACCATCGTTTTGTATTCATTCAGCTCCACCTTCATTAATCACGAAAATTAGAAGGGGTTATTCCTTTATTTCCCGTGATTTTTTCTGTTGTTTACTTTTGAAAGTATAAAAGAAGATAGAGGATAACTCAAGTATTATCCACAAATTGTGGATAGATTGAGCGTTTTTGTGAATAACTTTGGAAAGATACCCACAATTTAGATGGATAATTTCAAAAAGAAGGAGTTGTCCACAGTTAAAATATGTTTTACATGTTCAGACTGAAAAAGCTCCTCAGGTAAGTTTTCTATTATTTCCTCGGTAAATCCAATCAAGCGGAAAATTTCGATTGAGCTCTTTTTATTGGAGGCTAAATAGAGTGTATTTAACTGTCTATCTCTTGCTAAAATGAAGATTTGCTCAAAAAGAAGAAATAAATCTTTTTCCGTGCAATCCGGCCGCATCGCAAGCGAACGAAGCAGACCCACTTTTCCGAGCGGTTCAATCCCTAGTGTGGCTTTCATTTCCCCTATTTGATTCTCCATTAGTAAAAAATAGTCAATTGATGCTTGCACACCATCCTTGCTTAATCCTGCCTCTTCTAAAAATATTTCCAATCTCGCAATATCCTCTGTTTGTGCGCAGCGAATGATAGTCTCCATTTCGACCCACCCCATTTTTCATATTCTATTTCTATGAATATGGAAAAATAGAGAAAGTAGAACTGCTTTAAAAGAAAAAAAGCCTTGCACTTGCCAAGGCTTTCAGCTAAATAGATTGTCCCAAAGCTCTTTTATGAAAAACTTCACTTCTACTGGCTGTTCGTCTTCTTCTGCATATACAGGAGGTTCTTCCTCTTCTATTTCTTCTTTTACTAGTTCTGGTTCAGGCTCTTCCTTTTCCTCTTCTGTTATTTCTACTGTTTCTGTTTCTATCTTATTCTCTGCCTTTACCTCTGTTTCAGCGCTGATCTTTTCTGCTTCTTCTCCTTCAAAGCCATCGCTTACAGCGACACCGTTTGAAAAGTCCAGAAAGCATAACGGCGGAAATAATACACACCACCAGTTGGCTCCATTTCCTTCTCCAAGAGTGATTAAGATGGCTTCATACTCCCCGGCTGGATAAAGGAATTGTCCATAAAGTTTTGTAGGAAAGTCTACCTTTCCAAATTTAGCTTTCACAGACTGAGATGATTGTTCCTTTTCTACTACACTTTCTGCTATTTTCTGAATCTCAGGCAGACGTGAGCGAATTAAATTACGTGCCTCTTCAATTGACGTTAATTCCGCTACCCACTTTGTAATTTCTGCATTGACTGCATCCCTGACAAGCCTTTTAATTGCCTGATCAGATTCACTATCACTATTTGCTAGAATCCGCAGCCTAATGGCCTCATTCGGTATGACAAGCGGCTCATCCGCCACCACCTCGTTTTTCGGTATATATAAACTTGCTATCGTTCCTAAGCATAGAATAATAATATATAAATTCACGATCATTTTTGTTTTCAATTCTGACACCGCCCCTTCACTAACCCAGTGTGGACAAAATGACAGAATCTTAAACTATTAAAATTTAAAAAAGTCCCTGGCACCGCAGAAGAGCAAATCCAGTATATTCGCTCTTCCACAGAGGGCACTTTTTTATTTTAAGTCCATTCGGTCTCATGTACGGGACAAACTACAGTTTTCGTCCACGAGCAGTGCCTAACACCGGATAGCAGCGAAGACAATTCGGTCTTTTCCGTTTATGTCGTGAACAATTTCTATATCTGCCTGTGGAAAAGCTTGCTCAAGTAATTCGGCAACTGCCCTGCTTTGCCCCGCCCCGACTTCAAAACCGACTAGCGCCTCATTTTTTAATACTTCAGGCAGTGATTCGATTAACCTTTTGTATATATCAAGGCCATCTGTACCAGCAAACAATGCGCGATGGGGTTCATGCTCCCAGACGACCTCTGACATCCACTCCATATCACGGATTGGAATATACGGAGGATTCGAGATCACAACATCGAACTTTTTTCCACTGGTCATTAACGGCTCTAGGAGATCCCCTTCAACAAATTGAATGTCCGCTCCAAGCGCTTTTGCATTTTCTGCTGCTAAAGCTAGTGTTGGTTCATAAATATCAGTCGCTATCACTTGTAAATCTGTTTTTTCAAGCTTCAGCGTAATGGCAATCGCACCGCTGCCTGTTCCAATATCGGCTATTTCAAGTGCCTTCCGCTCGCCAAATAGTCTATCCATCCGCTTTAGTGCGCCAAAAACCAACTCTTCCGTTTCCGGCCGTGGAATTAGAACATCCTCGTTGACCTGAAAGCTGCGGCCATAAAATTCTTCATAGCCAATAATATATTGAATTGGCTTCCCCTCCGCATGGAGAAAAACACCCTTCTTAAAATCCTCAAAAACATTCGCATCCAGTTCATCACGCAGACTCGCCAAGAAGCTTGCTCGGTTCATCCCCATATAATGCTGTAGCAATAATTCTCCCGCATTTTCATCCCGACTTTTTTCTTTTAAAAAAGAAGAAGCCCAATGGAGGGCTTCATACACTTTCATTGCTTCATTACTCATTAGAAGCACTTTCAAGCTTCGCAGATTGTTCTTCAAGAATTAATGCATCGATCACTTCATCTAGCTTTCCTGAAAGAATTTGGTCTAGCTTTTGAATCGTTAAGCCAATGCGGTGATCGGTTACACGGTTTTGCGGGAAGTTATACGTACGGATCCGTTCAGAACGGTCCCCTGTACCAACAGCTGATTTACGAACTTGGTCATATTCTGCCTGTGCTTCCTGCTGGAATTTATCGTATACACGGGCACGCAATACTTTCATTGCCTTTTCTTTATTCTTAATTTGTGATTTTTCATCCTGACATGAAACAACCGTTCCTGTCGGCAAGTGAGTCAGACGGACAGCTGACATGGTTGTATTTACACTTTGTCCTCCTGGTCCGCTAGAAGCAAATGTATCAACACGGATGTCCTTGTCATGAATTTCAATTTCCACTTCTTCCGCTTCAGGAAGAACAGCAACAGTCGCTGTTGACGTATGAATACGGCCACCTGACTCGGTTTCTGGGACACGCTGTACTCGGTGCGCACCATTTTCAAATTTTAATTTTGAATAAGCGCCATTTCCGTTAATCATGAAAATGATCTCTTTATATCCGCCAACACCTGTCGTGTTCGCATCAATTACTTCTGTTTTCCAGCCTTGCATCTCTGCAAAACGGCTGTACATACGGTATAAATCGCCAGCGAATAGAGCAGCTTCATCTCCGCCCGCAGCTCCACGGATTTCCATAATTACGTTTTTATCATCATTCGGGTCTTTCGGAATGAGAAGAATCTTCAGACGGGCTTCAAGATCCTCTACCTTCTCTTCAAGCTCACCCAACTCTTCCTTTACCATTTCACGCATATCTGCATCTAATTTTTCCTCAAGCATAGCTTTCGCATCTTGCTGCTGTTCGCGTACCTCTTTATATTCACGATACACCTCAACAGTCTCTTGTATATCTGATTGTTCTTTCGAATATTCACGTAATTTTTTTGGATCATTTACAATATCCGGATCACTCAAAAGCTCATTTAATCTTTCATAGCGGTCCTCCACTGATTGAAGACGATCAAACACAGCATTTCACCTCAATTTTTCCATTAATCCTCGGATGTAATTTCCGGGCAGTCTATATAAAGTAAGTTATTTTTGTTCATTTATACACAAATCCATAACATTCTAATTATAGTATAGGTGAAAGATGCAGTCAAAAACAAATTAAGAAAGGCATTGGTTACTTGTGAAAAGGTTATCGAGCAACTTTTTCATTTTATCGAGTACCTTTTCTAGTTTTACGAGCATTTTTTCAAGTTTATCTAGCAATTGACTTCATTTATCAAGCATTTCACCTTCCAGAACAGAAAAAAACCTTCCGATTACTCAGAAGGTCTCACTAAAAATGTTTTAATCAAAGCAATAATGAATCTTTTGGTATCCAGACCGCATTTCAATCACACGTTTTCGAATATCCTCGACTGTATCTCTTCCTTCTAAGACACTAACGATGTAGTCAGCGATGATGTCCATTTCAGCTTCCTTCATTCCCAAACGAGTAATTTCAATTGTTCCAATCCGTAAACCACTCGGATAATCCCAGTCCTCAGGCTTGTCACTAGGAATCAAATTTTTATTCGTAATAATATTGGCTTTCGCAAGTTTGTGGGCCACCTCTAAACCGCCGCCAAAACGTTTCACATCAAGAATCACTTGATGTGTCTCTGTAAAACCTTTATGAGAACCAAGTACAGAAATGCCTCGATCATACAATGCTTTTGCTAACGCCTTTGCGTTCGCAACTATTTGTGCCATATACTCGTTGCCAAAAGCTAAAAATTCTGCAGCAGATGCCGCTAAAGCAGCTACACGGTTTACTTGATGTGTCGCAGCAAGCGCAGGGAAAATCGTATCACAAACAGGCTGTGTTAATTCTGGATCATTCCAGACAATGATTCCGCTTTGTGGACCGCTAAATGTTTTTCCGGCGGAACCAGTCATAATGCATGCACCCTCATTTAGCGGATCTTGGAACTGTCCACCGCCAATGAGTCCAAGCTGGTGGGCACCATCAAAGAAAATCTTCCCACCCCATTCACTCACAATTTCAGACATTTCCTTTAGCGGAAACGGAAATAACGTCATCGAAGCACCAAGTGTTACTAACCGCGGTTTTACTTCTCTAGCAACCTTTGCAAACTCATCGATATTTACGACTAAGTCAATTGGATCCATTGGAACATCGTAAATATTCAAACCGCGAATCCCCGCCGGACCATCATACCGGTTACTGGAGTGACCGCCAAATGGCTGTGCAATGGTTAAAATAGTATCCCCCGGCTTCGTTAAGGCTGCATACACGGTCATATTCCCAATCATACTTGCAACTAAGCGATGATCCGCATACTTGCTTTTAAATACTTTTTTCAGAAGCTCCACACAGAGAGATTCAATTTCATCAATGTATTTCGTACCGGAAAACCATCTTTGTGTCGGTCCAATATGCCCTTCGGCAGCCCGTGTGCCTACCTCAGATGCAAGCAATTGCCGAACCGTCGGACTCGTTGGCGCTTCCGGAGCCAATAAATTGAGACATTCCTCACCTCTCCAAATCGCATTTCGATCGACAGCATTGATGATCTCTTTCTGAATTAAACGAGGGGAAGAGCTTTTTTCAATTAGATCCTTTGCCCAGTCTAACACCTTGGAATCATGAATTTCATAGTTTTCAGCCGCTTTCGTCACAGAACTCATTCTACATTCCTCCTCAATCATGTTCTTTAAAAAATATCCATTGAAAAAAGTGTTTTTCTATCACTGAACCTGTAAAGAACCTATGATTCTATCAAGTTGGGAGGATGATCTATGAATGAAAGGATCTAGAAATAGGCTCTTTCTTAAAACCAATATATCGCATTTTGGATTAATGGTCAATATACTAATCAGATTATTCTGTATTTAAATAAGCTGAATAAAAAAGAGCATAACCTTCGTTACACTCTCCACTACTCATTATTTTTTTTGTGTTCAGCATCACCAACAAGAATTCTTCCTAAACTTAGCCAGTTTTCCTCCACTAAAGAGCTAGCCAGGATGTAATCCTTCTTTTGGCATGCGAGTATAATTGCTTTATGCTCCTCAAGTGATTGTTCTGCATCAACTGAGCTGAATTTTGAAAACTCCAGCCTCCTCACCTTTGAAATGATTCGATCCAACGCCCGTTCAATTTCATCATTTCTTGAAGCCTTTAGCAAAACAGCATGAAATTGATCATCTGCTTCCACTGCTTGAATCACATCTTTTTTCTCTAATGCTTTACGCAATTCCATGTTGCTTTCTTCCATTAATTGAATGTCTTCATCAGAAATGATGGGAACTGCAAGCCGTGCCGCTAAACTTTGCAAAGCAGCCACAACAGTGAATGCGTTTTTCGCCTCCTCTAAATGAATTTCTGTAATTCGCGTTTGAGAACCTGGCAGCGACTCAACAAGCCCTTCATCTTCGAGTCTTTTAAGCGCCTCTCTAACAGGGGTTCGGCTGACGCCAAATTCAGCTGCCAAATCCTTATCTTTAATGCGCTGACCCGGTTCCAGCTCCAAAGTAATAATCGCTTTTTTTAATGAATCATACACTTGATCTCTTAATGCTGGTCGTTCAATCGTTTTTATTGTTTTCATGAAACCAATATATCAATCAGTACTATATAAAGTCAATTCCAATTAAACTGACTTATATTTTACGATTGGTAGCTTAATCGGAATCTCTCTTTGTGAAACATAGCTATGCGAAACCATGCCAATAATGACAAGAAGCATACCAATCCATGACAAATAGGAAGGCAGCGGTGCAGATAATATCAGCCATTCACCGGATATGGCAAACAATACTTCAAATGACTGGGTTGCTTCAACTGCAGCCAATTTAGGCATATTCCCCTTCACCAAGTCAGTTGCTTTGAAAAAGAGGACAGTTGCCATCACACCTGAACAAACTGCGACCAGTAGCGATTGAATCGTTTGTCCCATACTAGGCATACCGACCGTTGCAGCGCCATAAACAGAAAGAAGAAGCCAGAAGGGCAAACTTGCTAACGTCATCCCCAAAACGCGCTGATAGGCATCCAATCGATTTTGACATACCTCCATCATTTTCCGATTCCCAAGCGGATAAGCAAAGGAAGCAATGATTACCGGCAGGACACCCCAAATAATTGCTTTTGCCGATAAATGACCCGCATGCTCTATTTGCATGACTCCTACACCTATTAAGATGAGGATAGACATCATCAAGCCAACAATCGGTATTTTGCTTCGAATCCTCACTGGACCACTTTCCGTTTGCCTAGTCTCGAAAAATAAAGGAGAAAGCAAAGCCCCCGAAACAATGGTTATTTGCCATGTCCCTGCAACAAGCCAGCCAGGCCCATAAGCAGCTGCAAAACTTAATGGCGCATAGAATAAACCAAAGCCAATAATGCTCCACAAAAACCAAATACCCGGATTTCTTTTCATCTCAAGCAAAAGTGGCTTCAAATTTCTTCGCCACATAACAAGAATAAGAAGAAAGGGGACCATAAATAAATAGCGAAGCGAAGCACTCCAAATCCAGCTGCCTCCCGATAGCTCCATTGACCGATTCAAAATAAAAGTAAAAGCAAAAAAGAAAGCAGCAAACACGCCTAAAATAATCGGACGCAATTCATTTCACCTCTAATGTTAAAAATTTATGTCAGTTTTACATATAACTAATATATCGCATTTTGGTTTTTAAGCAATATTTTTTGGAAGCTGCTCGAGCTAAAATATAACTGCAAATTATTTTTATCAGACAAATTGTGTGGTTTATCAGGGAATTTTATCACTTTATCAGCCAAAGCTCATTTTTTGCCATAAAAAAACTGCCTGAACTCATTCAGACAGAACGTAAAATGTATTTGCATTATGAAATGGAAGTGGATGTTTCCTTCCCGTAGCTGAGACTAGGAGATTTCGGAACCTCGTGATGGTGACGGCAGCGAGGCTCGTACGCTTCGGAGGCACCAACTAAAATTACGGGATCATCATAGGAAGCTGGTTTGCCATTAATCAAGCGTTGAGTGCGGCTTGCTGGCGATCCGCATACCGCACAAACAGCCTGCAGCTTCGTAACCAATTCAGCAATAGCCATCAATGCTGGCATCTGGCCAAATGGCTCTCCGCGGAAATCCTGATCAAGACCGGCTGCAATCACTCGATGACCGCTATTAGCTAAGTGCTGAATCACCTTCACAACCTCTGAATCAAAAAACTGGACTTCATCAATAGCAATCACATCTACTTCGGAATTAATATGTTGAAAAATATCGGTTGAGTGGGAAATGGGGATTGCTGTAAAAGCAGTCCCATTATGGGAAACGACTTCTTCGTCACTGTAGCGATTGTCTATTTGCGGTTTAAATACTACAATTTTTTGTTTAGCAAATTGAGCTCTGCGCACACGGCGGATTAGTTCTTCCGATTTACCAGAGAACATGCTCCCACAAATGACTTCTACCCACCCATGATGCTTCATCACATACATGAACGGCCTCTCCTCCTTACAATGTTGCATTATATATTATCTCTAAGTATCCTAAAATGACACTGTCAAAAGACATTATTATGAGATAGGAAAGTATAACTTTGGAGTTAGAGAATTGTCTAGCTACGGCGGCTAGGGGCTCGAGGTCATAAGCCAACTCGTCAAGAAGGCTAAAGAGCAGCCTTCCTGCCGATTCGTCTTATGCTTGTCGCCCCTGAGCAAGCCGCCTCCGCATTTCGGATTGTCTAGCTCCAGCGCCTATCGCCTATCAAACTTCAGGTCCCCTCCGCAACGATTGCGTCAACATCGGTTCGCTTACGCTTACCGTGTTTCCTTTATCTCAGTCGGAGCCCTTCTGCGTTTGTACGGCGATGATCAAAGCGCTTGTGCTTTTCTAAAGTATGAAAGGGCAATAAAAAACAGGCAAGAAAGAAAACTTGCCTGTTTTGGTTGTTATTATTGTTGCTTAATGCCGTATTTTTTATTGAAACGATCAACACGTCCGCCAGCTTCAGCGAATTTTTGACGTCCTGTATAGAATGGATGGCATTCAGAACAAGTTTCAACACGGATCTCTTTTTGAACAGAACCTGTTTCGAACTCGTTACCGCAAGCACATTTCACCATTGCTTTATTGTAATTTGGATGAATTCCTGCTTTCATTCTTTTCATCTCCTTCCGCCCTGAATCATACTGAAACAGAGTATATAGTACGGGCAATCATGTCGATGCCGTATAACCTAAAAACACACTGGAATTATTATAACAAGGCCAAACCTATTTTGCAATATTTGATTTCTTGTTTCCTAGGAAAGGGAAATAATTGGTTTGGAAATTACCCTATGTTATTACTTAATCCCGTTTTTCTTTGCCTTCATTTCCTCTGAGAGGTTAGCAAAAAATTCTTCATTTGATTTAGTCTGTCTTAGCTTACGCAAGAACTTCTCAGCAAAATCAGGCGAATCAGACATTGATTTTCTAATAGCCCAAAGCTTGTCCAGATGATCCTTTTGAATGAGAAGCTCCTCTTTACGTGTTCCTGAACGGCGAATATCAATAGCAGGGAAAATTCTGCGTTCAGCAAGTGAACGATCCAGATGAAGCTCCATATTCCCTGTCCCTTTAAATTCTTCATAGATGACATCGTCCATACGAGAACCTGTGTCGACTAGAGCTGTAGCTAGAATGGTTAAGCTTCCGCCTTCTTCAATATTACGGGCCGCACCGAAGAAACGCTTCGGACGGTGGAAGGCTGCTGGGTCAATCCCCCCTGATAATGTTCTTCCGCTAGGTGGGATTACCAGGTTATACGCTCTTGCTAACCTAGTAATACTGTCCATCAAAATGACTACATCTCGCTTATGTTCAACAAGACGCATCGCGCGTTCAAGCACAAGCTCGGCCACTTTAATATGGTTTTCAGGAACCTCGTCAAATGTTGAGCTAACCACATCACCTGCAACAGATCGCTCAATATCTGTTACTTCTTCTGGACGCTCATCAATTAATAAAACGATTAACTCAACGTCTGGGTGATTCGTGGTAATACTGTTGGCAATCTCTTTTAAGAGCATCGTTTTACCTGCCTTTGGCGGAGCAACAATCAATCCGCGCTGACCAAATCCAACAGGTGCAAGCACGTCCATAATTCGAGTGGATAGATGCTTAGGCGTTGTTTCAAGCTTCATCTGCAAATCTGGATATAAAGGCGTTAATCCAGGGAAATGGACACGTTCCTTTGCCGTTTCTGGGTCATCCCCATTGACAGCTTCTACTTGAAGAAGACCAAAATATCGTTCATTTTCTTTTGGAGGACGAACTTTACCAGAAACTTTATCTCCATTTCTTAAATCGAAGCGGCGGATCTGAGATGCCGATATATAGATGTCCTCGGAGCTTGGTGAATAGTTGATTGGACGCAAAAATCCAAAGCCTTCTGACTGAATGATTTCAAGGACACCTTCCATAAAGAAGTATCCTTCCTTTTCAGCTCGGGCCTTTAAAATGGCAAATATTAATTCCTTTTTTGATAATTTACTGTAATAAGATACTTTATATTCACGAGCAAGCTCATAAAGCTCTTTTAGCTTCATATTTTCTAAACTTGAAATATTTAATCCCATATAGACACCACACTTTTGAATTTTCAATCTCTTTTTCGATATACGCACAAATAAAACCATCACTATGGAAAGGAAAAAGGGATTTTGTTTAAAGATAAGATTGTATAACTTTGGAATTAGAGAATTGTCTAGCTCCAGCGCCTATTGCCTATCAAACTTCAGGTCCCCTCCCTGCGATAAGTCGACATCAATTCGCTTCTCTCATTGTGTCTCCTTTATCTCAGTCGTGTCCCTTCCAGTTTGTACGGCGATGAACAAGGCGCTTGCGCTTTTCTACCTGAGGTAATGAATTCTACTAAAAGTAATTAAAGAACCGAGGATAGATCCGGAAAAGGAGCTATATTTCTATCATTAACTAAGTTGAATGGTCATTTTTTGAGGATTCCTCTACTACTTGAAAAACAATTTCTATTTTACCCCTTTATAAGAGGTTTCACAACTAAATTTTGATTGAAGAAATAAGGAAGGGGTAATGAAATGATAGGTCTGGCTCTTCGCCAGACCTTTTTTTAAAAGATAAGAAAGTATAACTTTAGAGTTAGAGAATTGTCTAGCGCAAGCGTCTTATCACCTATCAAACTTCAGGCCCCCTCCGCAACGATTGCGTCAACATCGGTTCGCTCTCGCTCACCGTGTTTCCTTTATCTCATTCGCGGTCCTTCCAGTTTGTACGGCGATGACCAAGGCGCTTCCGCTTTTCTTATATCGATTAACGAATAACAAGATTCGGTTTTTTCTTAAGGCTATGACGGCCTTCGATAAAACGTACTGTTCCTGATTTTGCACGCATGACGATTGAATGAGTGGATCCGTAAGAGCCTTTAAATTGAACACCGCGTAAAAGCTCGCCATCGGTTACACCAGTAGCAGCAAAAATCGCATCATCGCCTTTAACTAGATCTTCCATAAGAAGAACCTTATTAATATCTAGCCCCATTTTCTGACAGCGCTCAATTTCAGTATCATTTTGCGGAATAAGCTTTCCTTGGATTTCTCCACCAAGGCATTTTAAAGCTACCGCTGCTAATACACCTTCAGGAGCTCCGCCAGAACCAAACAAAATGTCTACACCTGTATGATCAAAAGCTGTGTTAATCGCACCAGCTACATCGCCATCATTAATCAGCTTAATTCTTGCTCCTGCTTCACGAAGCTGGCTGATAATATAATCATGTCTCGGACGATTTAATACGGTTGCGACAACATCTGAAATATCTTTATTCTTTGCCTTTGCGACAGCTTTCAGATTATCAATAACTGAGGCATTAATATCAATTTGGCCTACTGCTTCTGGACCTACAGCAATTTTGTCCATATACATATCAGGTGCATGAAGCAAATTGCCATGATCAGCAATAGCCAAAACGGCTAAAGCATTCCATCCGCCAGATGCAACAATATTTGTTCCTTCAAGTGGATCGACAGCAACATCTACACGGGGACCATAGCCAGTACCAAGCTTTTCTCCAATATAAAGCATTGGTGCTTCATCCATTTCCCCTTCCCCAATAACAACCGTTCCTTTCATCGGAACCGTATCAAAGACATCGCGCATAGCAGAAGTTGCTGCATCATCTGCCTCATCCTTTTTCCCTCTCCCCATCCAACGGGCAGATGCTAGGGCAGCACCCTCAGTTACACGGACAAGCTCCATTGTTAAACTGCGTTCCATCTTTAATTCCCCCTCAACCTCTTTGCTGTATTCTATATCTGTTGTCCAGCTCCGCATTTATAATTATGCATTTTTGATTTGCTCTTGCTCTTCTTGTGTTAAATTTTCACGCCAAATGGTTGCTCCAAGGCCATTTAATTTTTCAACTAGATGGCTGTATCCACGGTCAATATGCTCGACTCCCGTTACTTCTGTTACTCCTTCAGCCATTAAGCCAGCAATGACCAAAGCAGCACCTGCACGCAGATCAGTTGCCTTCACTTTTGCTCCTTGAAGCTTAACCGGGCCATGTATAATGGCTGATCGGCCTTCAACCTTAATGTTCCCATTCATTCTTCTTAATTCATCTATATGCTTAAAACGGGCACTATAAATCGTATCGGTTACCATGCTTGTCCCAACTGCATTCGTTAACAACGTTGTAATTGGCTGCTGAAGATCTGTTGGGAAACCAGGATAGACAAGTGTTTTAATATCTACCGCTTTCATTTGATCTGCCGGTCCGACAAAGACTTGATCATCCCCTGCTTCAATTTTGACACCCATTTCCCGAAGCTTGGCAATCAATGACTCAAGGTGCTGAGGAATAACATTATCAATTAAAACCCCTTCGCCTACTGACGCTCCAAGAATCATGTACGTTCCCGCCTCAATACGATCAGGAATAATGGTATGCTGGCAGCCATGGAGCTGGTCAACTCCATCAATCCGAATAACATCCGTACCAGCACCCTTAATTTTTGCACCCATATTCGTTAACAATGTGGCAACATCAATAATTTCCGGCTCCTTAGCCGCATTTTCAATAATCGTTCTGCCTTTTGCTCTTACAGCAGCAAGCATAATATTGATGGTTGCACCAACACTAACGACATCAAGATAAATTCTTGCTCCAATAAGTTCATCCGCCCGCAAGTAAATGGCACCCTGCTCGTTTGTGACCTTTGCTCCAAGGGCTTCAAAGCCTTTTATGTGCTGATCAATCGGTCTTGGTCCAAGATGACAGCCGCCAGGAAGACCAATGACTGCTTTCTTGAACCGGCCAAGCATAGCACCCATTAAATAATAAGAGGCACGCAGTTTTTTTACTTTTCCATTCGGCAAAGGCATGGAAATCATAGAAGATGGATCGACAGTCATATCACTTTCATTAAAGCTGACTGTCCCCCCAAGTTCCTCAAGCAGTCCCTTTAAAATTTGAACATCCGAAATATTTGGCAGCCCTTCAATCGTGACGGGCGAATCAGCCAGTATCGTAGCCGGTATTAAAGCCACTGCACTATTTTTCGCCCCGCTAATCCGAACCGTTCCTTTTAAAGGATAACCGCCTGCAATCATAAGCTTTTCCATTATTAACTCCCTTCTAAGCCGTATGTGTAAGAAAACACTGTGCGTGTTTATTAAATCAAGTAAATAGGCTTATTCTAATTATGCAATAGTTCCATGGTAATGAGTTATCTTCAACGAACAAATGGATAAAATTACTAATCGTTTTTAACGTATACCGACAATATCCACATCATCTAGTTTACACGAAAAAATAATTCTCATGTATCGATATGCAAAAAAGTTTAAATTAAGCCTAAAGACCCAGAAAAATACACTTTTCCCCCTAAAATGAAGCGTTCATAAACTAGTCTTTTTATGAACGGGCATTCCAATCTGCTAGAAAGGCTTCAATGCCCTTATCTGTCAACGGATGGTTGAATAATTGCTGGATTACTTTGTAAGGAACGGTTGCAATATGCGCCCCTCTTAAGGCTGCATCTGTTACATGCTGTGGATGTCTAATAGATGCGGCAATAATTTCTGTTGAGATATCGTGAATCGCAAAAATTTCTGCGATTGTGGAAATAAGGTCAAGTCCGTTATGACCGATATCATCCAGTCTTCCAACGAACGGAGAAACATATGTAGCACCCGCTCTTGCTGCAAGCAATGCTTGGTTCGCACTAAAGATAAGTGTTACGTTTGTTTTAATGCCTTCTTTTGAAAAAGCATGAACAGCTTTTAACCCATCTGGAGTCATTGGCACTTTAATTGTAATATTAGGGGCAATCGCTGCTAACTCCTTTCCTTCCTTGATCATTCCTTCTGCATCAAGTGCGATGACCTCAGCGCTTACTGAACCTGGGACAAGTGCCGTAATTTCACGTAGACGATCCTCAAAAGAAACATTTTTTTCCTTTGCTACGAGGGATGGATTGGTTGTGACACCTGCAACTACACCTAAAGAGAACGCTTCTTTAATTTCTTCCATATTTGCTGTATCAATAAAAAATTTCATTAGTAATTCCTCCTGTTATTAAAATTTCAAAAAGGCGGTTTTCACAAACGTTGTTGTTGCTAAATACAATGTTTGTGGTAGAAGTTGATTTTCGCTACTGGTACTCGCTTTCCGCGGGGTGGGCGCTGAGCCTCCTCGTCGCTTACGCTCCTGTGGGGTCTCAGCTGTCCCACACTTCCCGCAGGAGTCTCATGCCTTTCGCTACAATCAACCAAGCTTTTTTCCAACAATAACCTTTTAGAAAAAAGTCTTCAAAAAAGATGACAAATGAATGGAAACCGCCTGCTAATTAAGAGGCGGTTTCCACTTCAAATAGATGTTATTAAGCTTTGCCAGAAGAACCGAATTCACGCATTTTCCCAATGACTGTTTCCTTGATTTTATCGCGTGCTGGTCCTAAATATTTGCGTGGATCATACATATTTGGATTCGCGGCTAGAACTTCACGAACCGTTTTCGCAGAAGCGATTTGATTCTCAGTATTTACATTAATTTTTGCTGTACCTAAAGAGATCGCTTTTTGAATATCCTTTGTTGGAATGCCTGTTCCGCCATGAAGAACGAGAGGAACACCTGTCAGATTTCCGATTTCCTCCATCTCAGCAAAGCCTAGATTTGGCTCCCCTTTGTATGGGCCATGAACGGAACCTAGTGCAGGAGCTAAGCAATCAATTTTCGTACGCTTAACAAGTTCATCACACTCTTTTGCATCTGCATAAATAACGCCATCAGCAACGACATCATCTTCCTGCCCGCCAACCGTGCCTAATTCCGCTTCAACAGATACTCCTTTTGCGTGTGCATATTCAACTACCTTTGAAGTAGTTGCGATATTTTCCTCAAAAGGGTCATGTGAAGCATCTATCATGACAGATGTGAAACCTGCATCAATCGCTTCCTTACATTTATCATAGCTTGATCCATGATCTAAGTGAATCGCAACTGGAACGGTAATTTTATAATCTTCAAGTAAGCCTTCTACCATTTTGACAACCGTTTTAAATCCACCCATGTAACGGGCAGCACCTTCAGAGACACCAAGAATAACTGGAGATTTTTCCTCCTCTGCTGCTAGAAGAATCGCTTGAGTAAACTCAAGATTGTTTAAGTTAAATTGACCTACTGCATAGCCCTCGGCTTTACCTTTATTAAGCATATCAGTCATTGAAACTAAAGGCATCTTTTTTTCCTCCTTAAAATAAACGGTTTATTTGCGCGGATTCTTATTAAAGTCTTTCCTTCATATGAATCGAATATGTACAGATGTCCGCGCGTAAAGATTAGCGTATCCTTTGGAATTCATTTGTATCATACCAAAACAGAAAAAGAATTGCTATTAATGTATGATTTTTGTTTGTTACTATTTTAATACAGAGAAAAGAAGCCTCATTTACATGGGCTTCTTATAAAGTATTTGATAATGGCAAATATTCCTTAACAGCTGAACGAATGTCATCAATATCGAAAGGCTTTGCAAAATGGGTAAGGGCACCTAGATCCTTCGCTTCCTGAATCATATCTAATTCTCCGTATGCTGTCATAATAATTACGCGAATTTCTTTATCGATGACTCTCATTCGCTTCAATATTTCAATACCGTCCATTCCTGGTATTTTCATATCAAGCAAAACTAAATCAGGTGAATGCTTTGAGACAATTTCGAGTGCCTGAATGCCATTTGCTGCCTGGTATGTATCGTACCCTTCCTTCTGTAATACCTCATTCAGTAAAATCCGAATTCCAAATTGATCATCAACAATTAAGATTTTCCCCTTCATTAAGCCACCTCTTCCCTTCGTTAATAACGATTGTTCTTTCTTTCTATCCTATGATGTCCTGCTGGCTATCCAATTACTCCCCTTCCTATAATTCTACTCCATTCCTGTCAATTCCTGCCTGTTTTTTTATTCCCAGCCATAATTTTACCTTTTTCTCTACATTCCCTTATAATAGACATGATTTACAATGAAACAATTTTAAGGAGAGAGAAGATGCTAAAAATGTTTTCTACCCAGCTTTCTGGGTTGTTTAAAAGAATACAGGATAACGAAGAATTGGCAATGGAGGACAGTGCACGCTTGCTTGCACAAGCTGTCATCGGAAGCGGAAAGTTATACATATTTGCAGCAAATGAAATGAAGGCCGTTGCTTATGAAGCAACAGAAAGTCAGGAGCCCTTAAAAAAGGGAGTCATATGGAATACTGATGATAACTTTGATGACATTTCCGAAACCGACAGATTTTTAATTGTTTCCAGATATTCAACAGATGAAGAGGCAGTCAAAGCAGGAAAATTTTTAGCAGAAAAGCAGATTCCTTTTGTTGCTATCTCCACCGTTGTATCTGAAGAAGGTGAAAACTTAGTCAATCTAGCTGATGTTCATATTAATTTATCTCTTACAAAAGGGCTTCTGCCTGATGAGGAAGGAAACCGCTTTGGCTTTCCAGCATCAATGGCTGCTTTGTTTGTTTATTATGGAATCCGCTTCACCATTGAGGAAATCCTTGCAGAATATGAGTAATTCATAAGAAAGAAATTTCACCTTGTTCGTTTTTATAAGCCACTTCTCTAATTTTACGGGCCACTTTTACTAGTTTATCGGCCACTTTCTGCAGTTTACGGGCCACTTTCAATGATTTATCGACCAAATAGAAACCCCCGCCAAATTAGCGGGGGTTTTTCCATTACTTTTCGCTGAATTGTAATGCTGCACCGACAAATTCACGGAATAATGGCTGTGGACGATTTGGTCTTGAAATAAATTCCGGATGGAATTGGGATGCCACGAACCATGGATGGTCTTTAATTTCAATAATTTCGACTAGGCGTCCGTCAGGGCTTGTCCCAGAGAATACAAATCCTGCTTCTTCCATTTCTTGACGATAATGATTATTGAACTCGTAGCGATGACGATGACGTTCGTACACAACTTCATCCTGATACGCGTCGTAAGCCTTCGTCTCTTCGATTAATTTACAAGCTTGCAATCCAAGTCGTAACGTTCCCCCAAGATCCTCTATATCCTTTTGCTCTGGAAGAAGATCAATAATCGCATGCTC
The DNA here is from genome assembly GCF_006704205.1 of Cytobacillus solani. NCBI lineage: Bacteria > Bacillati > Bacillota > Bacilli > Caryophanales > Bacillaceae > Cytobacillus > Cytobacillus solani. The sequence goes on along the minus strand of NZ_CP041305.1, from coordinate 2,154,648 downwards.
TGTTGTTGGATCAATTTCCGCTGAATGTGCTCCTTTAAGGTTTAGCACATTTCTTGCAAATTCAATCGATGCAAGCTGCATACCTAAGCAAATCCCAAGGAATGGCTTTTTCTGTTCCCGTGCATATTGGATCGCAAGAATTTTCCCTTCGATTCCACGATCACCGAATCCGCCTGGTACTAGTACGCCATCTGCATCCTTCAGTATATCTGCCACATTGCTTTCAGTAACCTCTTCCGCATTAATCCAGTCCACTTCAATATCTGAGTCATGTGCATACCCTGCATGCTTCAATGCCTCAACTACAGAAATATATGCATCTTGCAGTTCAACATATTTACCAACAAGAGCAATTCTTGTTGTCTTCGATAAATGAGTAACTTTATCAACTAGCTGTTTCCATTCGGTCATGTCTGCTTCTCCGCAGTCTAGCTTCAAATGGTCACAAACAATTTTATCAAGATTCTGATCCTGAAGAGCTAACGGAATGGAATATAATGTGTCCGCATCACGGCATTCAATTACTGCATCTTTATCAATATCACAGAATAGAGCAAGCTTATCCTTCATATCTTGAGAGATCGGCATTTCTGTACGAACAACAATGACATTTGGCTGGATGCCTAAGCTTCTTAGTTCTTTTACACTATGCTGTGTCGGCTTTGTTTTCATTTCTCCAGCAGCCTTAATATACGGCACTAATGTACAGTGAACATACATTACATTGTCACGGCCCACATCACTTTTAATCTGACGGATGGCTTCTAAGAATGGAAGCGATTCAATGTCTCCTACTGTACCGCCAATTTCAGTAATGACCACATCTGAATTTGTTTCATGGCCAGCGCGGAATACCCGATCTTTAATTTCATTCGTAATATGCGGAATCACTTGAACTGTACCGCCATTATAATCCCCGCGGCGTTCCTTCCGAAGCACGGTTGAATAGATCTTACCTGTTGTCACACTGCTGTATTTAGTTACATTGATGTCAACAAAGCGTTCATAGTGCCCTAAGTCCAAATCCGTTTCTGCTCCATCACCCGTAACGAAAACTTCACCATGCTGGTATGGACTCATTGTCCCTGGATCTACATTTATATAGGGATCAAATTTTTGAATCGTTACCGTTAAACCTCTGTTTTTCAACAGTCTTCCAAGTGATGCTGCTACAATACCCTTTCCTAGTGACGACACTACGCCGCCTGTCACAAAAATATACTTTGTCATCATAATTCCCCCTTAGGTATCAGTTTGTACAAATTTGCCTTTATTTAAAGACATAATTAAAGAAATCATTCAGACCGGATCACCGGCTTGATGTTAGAGGGTCTAGCGATGCAATAAAAAAATAAAAAGCGCTCCGCTTACTTATTAAAAGTAAGGGAGCGCTGTACGTGTATAATGAATCGTTCCTTTTTAAAAGGAGCCCAAAAATGATTCTACAAGCCTGCTAGGAAAAAGTCAAGATTATAAATCTTCTTCTTCCTCCTCATCAAGATCAAGCTCGTCATCTTCTAATTCTTCTTCTTCATCATCAATATCAAATTCTTCATCTTTTTCAAGAAGATCTTCATCTAAATCCTCTTCATCTTCAATCAGATCGTCATCATCATCTTCATCAAGTAAATCTTCTTCATCTAAATCGTCAATATCATCATAATCAATATCATCTTCGTCTAGTTCATCAAAATCTTCAAGGTCTAAATCATCATCAGAAGCCTTTTTCGCCTTTTTCTTCTTAGGCTTAATATCTGTAACGACTTCTTCTTCCACTTGATCAATTGGATACCAAACACGGAGACCCCAAGTGTTATCTCCTAGGCCTAAGAAACGACCATCAATATTTAAATCTGTATAGAATTGCGCAATTTTTGCCTTAACTTGTTCGTCTGTAAGCTCAAGAAGATTTGTAAGTTCATCCATGATTACCTTGAAAGGCAAAGCTTCTTTTCTTCCCTTTAATAACTCATATGCGATTTCAATTAAAGACATTTCTTGCAATTGTTCTTTCGAGTATTCTTGTAAACTCAATATTCGCACGTCCTTTCTCTATGTAACACCTTCAGCACTTTCCTCTGAAGGGAAAAATAAACAAAAAAATAGTTAAGAAACGTATTATTTCTGCTTTCATTCGCATGCTCTAAAATGCATATTCTTCATTATAAACAAAATTTTTCTGTTTATGCTAGCTATATCTGTTGTTTTTCTTCTCTTTTTCTTCATCGTCACTATGATTCGTTTTTTTTGAGAGCTGTTTGTAGGCTAAAATAAAGAAATAAATGGATATTAATAAAAACGGGATTGCCCCTAATTGCCTTTGATATAGATAGACTGTTCCAATACAAACCCCTAATAGTCCAATAAAAACAAAAATCCGTTTCACTTATTTCACACCCTGCTCTTTCAAATCTGTGAAGTATACACTTAACTATATTCGATTATATCGAATTCCCGTCGGAAAGTATAAGTAAGGAATGAATTTTTTTGTAAACAATAAGTGAAAGTGACTGGTTAGTCCCGCCAAGCATAAGACAAGCCTGCTAGACAAAAGGAAATCGGCTGTAACGCCGATTTCCTCCCGATCTCTTATTTAATATTACATATTCCTTCTGTACTGACCCCCAACTTCATAAAGAGCTCTGGTAATTTGGCCAAGGCTTGCTACTTTAACCGTTTCCATCAGTTCAGCAAAAATATTTCCGCCGCTGACCGCTGTTTTCTTCAATCGTGTTAGCGCATCCTCTGTTTTCTCTTTGCTTCTTTCCTGGAAGCTGCGCAAATTCTGGATTTGTGTTTCCTTTTCTTCCTTCGTTGCCCTTGCCAGCTCCATATTGTTCATATCTTCCTCTGAAGGAGGATTTGGATTTAAATACGTATTGACGCCGATAATCGGCAGCTCACCTGTATGCTTTCGCATTTCATAATACATCGATTCGTCTTGGATTTTCCCGCGCTGGTACTGTGTTTCCATTGCACCGAGCACACCGCCGCGATCATTGATCCGTTCAAATTCTTGAAGCACCTGCTCCTCAACAAGATCTGTTAATTCATCAATAATAAATGCCCCTTGCAGCGGGTTTTCATTCTTCGTTAATCCATGCTCCTTCGTAATAATCATCTGAATCGCCATTGCACGGCGGACGGATTCCTCAGTCGGAGTTGTAATCGCCTCATCGTACGCATTCGTATGCAAGGAATTACAGTTATCATGAAGAGCCATTAATGCCTGCAATGTTGTACGAATATCATTGAAATCAATTTCCTGCGCATGGAGCGAGCGGCCTGATGTTTGAATATGGTACTTCAGCTTTTGGCTTCGCTCATTTGCTCCATACTTATCTCTCATTACCGTAGCCCAAATGCGGCGTGCCACGCGGCCTAGCACCGTATATTCAGGATCCAGTCCATTTGAGAAGAAGAACGATAAATTCGGCGCGAAATCATTAATATCCATTCCTCTGCTTAAATAATACTCTACATACGTAAAGCCGTTTGCAAGTGTGAATGCAAGCTGTGAAATTGGATTTGCTCCTGCTTCTGCAATATGGTAACCGGAGATCGATACAGAATAATAATTGCGAACCTTTTGGTCAATGAAGTATTGCTGAATATCCCCCATCATCCGAAGAGCAAATTCGGTAGAGAAAATACATGTATTCTGACCTTGGTCTTCTTTTAAAATATCTGCTTGAACGGTTCCCCTAACTGTTTGTAATGTGAGTGCCCTTACTTCTGCAAATTCCGCTTCCGTTAAGATCCGGCCAAGCTCTTGTTCCTTCGCTTCGATTTGCTGTTCAATCGCTGTATTCATAAACATCGCAAGAATAATCGGCGCCGGCCCATTGATTGTCATCGAAACAGATGTGGATGGATGACAGAGGTCAAAACCTGCATAAAGCTTTTTCATATCATCTAACGTACAAATGCTGACTCCACTTTCCCCTACTTTTCCGTAAATATCTGGACGGTAATCCGGATCTTCTCCATAAAGCGTAACCGAGTCGAAAGCTGTGCTTAAACGCTTAGCCGAATCATCCTTTGATAAATAGTGGAAACGGCGATTCGTTCTTTCTGGTGTCCCTTCGCCAGCAAATTGCCTTTTCGGATCTTCTCCCTCACGCTTGAACGGGAAAACCCCAGCCGTGTACGGGAATGAACCCGGCACATTTTCTCTATACACCCAACGGATAATTTCTCCATAATCCTTATATTTCGGCAATGCGACCTTTGGAATTGAAAGACCTGATAGGCTTTTCGTCTTTAAAATCGTTACGATTTCTTTGTCACGTATTTTTGTAACAAACTGTTCGCCTGTATACTTCTTCGTTAAGTCTTCCCAGCCGTCAAGAATTTTTATCGTTTCTGGTGTGAGCTTTGCTTCAGTGTTTGCTTTCACCTTTTCTAACGATGCAAGAACTTCCTCGTTTGCATCCTGCTCACGAATGGCAAGTATTGCTCCTTCGAGCTGGAATAGCTTGCGGGCAAGCTCTGCCTGTTCATTTGCCTTCTTATGATAATTGCGAACAGCTTCAGAAACTTCTCTTAAATAGTAACGCTGCTCATTCGGGATAATAACGTTTTGTTTTTCGACATGTGCATTTTTAGAAAACGAGGTTTTCCAATCTGTTCCAGACTTTTCATTGATCTTTTCGATTAAAGCTGCAAAAACAGCATTTGTTCCCGGATCATTGAATTGACTGGCAATCGTTCCGTATACCGGCATTTCATCCATGTCTTTTTCAAACAGCATATGGCTTCTTTGATATTGCTTCTGAACTTGCCGTCTCGCATCCTCTGAGCCTTTTCGTTCGAATTTGTTAATGACAATTAAATCGGCATAATCAATCATATCGATTTTTTCAAGCTGGGATGGGGCACCGAATTCACTCGTCATAACATACATTGAAACGTCGCAAATTTCAGTTATTTCAGCATCCCCTTGCCCTATTCCGCTTGTTTCAACAACGATGAGATCAAATCCTGCCGCTTTAACAACAGAAATGGCATCCTTAATAGCAAGTGAAAGCTCACTTTTTGATTGTCTTGTCGCTAAACTGCGCATATATACACGAGGATTAAAAATCGCATTCATTCGAATACGGTCACCTAGAAGAGCGCCGCCTGTTTTCTGTTTCGTCGGATCAACAGATAGGATTGCAACCTTCTTTTCCGGAATTTCATTGATAAAACGACGAATTAATTCATCAGTTAATGAGCTTTTTCCTGCTCCTCCAGTACCGGTAATCCCAAGAACCGGAACAGATTTCTCTAATGTTTTTACCTTTTCCATTACTGAATCAAGCGCGGCTGCCGTTTCTTTTTCCATGCTGACATGGTGCTCTGCCAGCGTAATGAGCTTCGCTATGGCATTCACCTGCCCATCTTGGAGTTTTTCAATTTGCTCCGTTGCTTCTGTATGGAATGTTGTGAAGTCACATTCCTCAAGCATCACGTTGATCATGCCTTGAAGCCCATTTTGGCGCCCATCTTCAGGAGAAAAGATTTTTGCAATTCCGTATTCATGAAGCTCCTTTATTTCTTTCGGAATAATAACGCCGCCCCCACCACCATAAATTCGGATGTGCGGCGCGCCTTTTTCCTTTAAAAGATCGTACATATATTTAAAGTATTCAACATGCCCTCCTTGGTAGGAAGAAATCGCGATCCCCTGAACATCCTCTTGAATGGCTGCATTTACCACTTCTTCAACTGAACGGTTATGTCCAAGATGAATAACCTCTGCACCACTTGCCTGAATAATTCTTCTCATAATATTTATGGAGGCATCATGACCATCAAAAAGACTGGAAGCTGTAACAAAACGAATATGATTCTTTGGTTTATAAACTTCTGGATTACTCATTCTTCTCCCCCTCTATTAGATTGATTGCTTATCGAGCATTTTTTATGGTTTATCTAACAGCTTTGTTCATTTATCTAGCAATTGGAATAGTTTATCTAGCAATTGGAATAGTTTATCTAGCAAGTCCCCTTATTTATCGTGCAATCCCCTAAATTTGCTTTGATTTCTCAACAATGATTCCTTGAAAAAGCAAATCAGTTTGCAGCTTAATGTAATCATCGATTGTGTAGATTTTTTTCAATGACCAGCGGCGGAAGGCCCACATTTGCCCTTGGACAAAGATATTATGAGCAATCATTTTGACCTGCTCCTCCGTTAGATCTAATTCTCCATTTTCTACACAGCCATTAATGACCTGTTCGAACATTTCGACCATTTCAAGTTCTTTCTTCAGGACATAAGGCAAGGCATCTTTTGATAACGACTTCACTTCCTGATACATGACGAGCACCTCATCCTGCATCTCATCAACCACCCGGAAATATCCCGCAATGCCAAGCCTTAAGCTTTCTAGTGTTCCCCGGTTTGTATCAAGGTCTTCCTGAAGGCGTTCGCTTACCTGATCATAAATGCTGTCACACACAAGATATAAGACATCTTCCTTCGTTCGGATGTACTCATATAATGTGCCGATGCTAAAACCGGAAGCCTTAGCAATTTCCCTTGTTGTTGTGCGATGGAACCCTTTTTGAATAAAAAGGGTTACCGCACCTTTAATCATTTGATCCCGCCTCTTTTTAACGAGCCGTTCGTCTTTCACAGACGCTTGTACTTCACGTTTTTTCACTTTACCTACCGCCTTTATCAATCCCCAATTTCGAGTATGCCTTTAGGGCAAGTTTTCAGCAGGTTTAGCAGACTAAGACGATCTAGATCTTCGAGGAAACCCCGCTTTTAAACTCTATATGCAAGCCTTATTTCGTCAGCATGCGAGAAATAACGAGACGCTGAATTTCTTGTGTTCCTTCATAAATCTGAGTGATTTTTGCATCTCGCATAAAGCGCTCAACTGGATAATCCTTTGTATAGCCATAGCCGCCGAAAATTTGCACGGCATCTGTCGTTACCTTCATTGCCGTATCTCCTGCAAGCAACTTAGACATGGCTGACTCTTTTCCATACGGCAAGCCTTCAGATTCAAGCCATGCTGCTTGATAGGTTAATAGCCTTGAAGCTTCCACACTTGTAGCCATATCTGCCAGCTTAAAACCAATGCCTTGCTGAGCTGCAATCGGCTTTCCGAATTGCACGCGCTCCTTTGCATATTCAATCGAAGCATCTAGAGCACCTTGCGCAATTCCGACTGCCTGAGCTGCAATTCCGTTGCGTCCGCCATCAAGCGTCATCATTGCAATTTTGAAGCCTTCTCCTACTTCACCTAGCACATTTTCAACTGGTACCTTGCAGTTATCAAAAATGATTTCTGTTGTTGGTGAAGAACGAATGCCTAGCTTTTTCTCCTTTTTGCCGACTGAGAATCCTTCGAAGTCTGATTCAATAATGAATGCTGTTGTTCCCTTATGCTTTGAAGACGGATCTGTTAGCGCAAATACAACGTAAATATCAGCAATTCCGCCATTTGTAATAAAAATTTTCGAGCCATTTAAAATATAGTGATCCCCTTCAAGACGAGCAGTCGTTTTCATACCGCCTGCATCTGAACCGCTCCCAGGCTCTGTTAAGCCGTAGCCGCCAATTTTCTCTCCTTGGGCCATCGGTTTTAAGTATTTTTGCTTTTGCTCTTCACTGCCGAACTTATAAATTGGCCAGCCTGCAAGAGAAGTATGTGCAGATAATGTCACGCCTGTTGAGGCACAGACTCTTGAAAGCTCTTCAACAGCAATACAATACGCTAAATAATCACTGCCAATGCCTCCGTACTCTTCAGGCCATGGAATCCCTGTTAAACCAAGCTCAGCCATTTTATCGAAAATCTCACGGTCAAAACGCTCTTCCTCATCACGCTCAGCTGCTGTTGGAGCTACTTCATTTTTCGCAAAATCACGTACCATTTTTCGGATCATTTCATGTTCTTCAGTTAATTGAAAGTTCATCTCACTTATCCTCCATTAATGATGGTATTTGTTTTACAGCTGTTTGCTAATAACAATTCGTTGAATTTCGCTTGTTCCCTCATAAATTTCAGTAATTTTTGCATCACGGAAATAACGTTCAACTGGGTAATCCTCTGTATAGCCGTAGCCGCCAAATACCTGAATGGCATCTGTCGTTACTTCCACCGCTGTTCTTGAGGCATAAAGCTTGGCCATTGACGCTTCTTTCCCGCATTTGACCCCTCTTTGGCGAAGGTCTGCCGCACGGTAGATTAATAGCTTCGCAGCTTCCACCGCAGTCGCCATATCTGCCAGCTTAAACCCAATACCTTGCTGAGCAGCAATTGGCTTGCCAAATTGAACACGTTCCTTCGCGTACCCTGTTGCAGCCTCGAGTGCTGCCTCTGCGATTCCAAGCGCCTGTGCGGCAATTCCGATGCGGCCGACGTCAAGGTTAGCCATCGCAATTTTAAATCCTTGCCCTTCTTCACCAAGAAGGTTTTCTGCTGGAACACGCATATCTTCAAAGCTTAACTGCAGCGTTCTTGATCCATGCAGTCCCATTTTATGTTCATCTTTCCCGATCACAAGACCAGGCGTGTCTTTTTCAACGATGAACGCTGAAATTCCCTTGCTGCCAAGCTCAGGATTGGTTGAAGCGAAAACGATATAAATATCTGCTTCCCCGCCGTTTGTAATAAATACTTTGGAACCATTGATGATATAATGTTCGCCATCTTTACGCGCTTTTGATTTTAAGCCTCCTGCGTCCGACCCTGCACTCGGCTCAGTTAAACAGAACGCGCCAAGATATTCACCTGATGCCAGCTTTGGCACGTACTTTTGCTTTTGTTCTTCTGTTCCAAAATAAACGATTGGGTTCGTCCCAACAGATGTATGAACAGATAAAATCACGCCTACAGTCGCACTTACTTTTGAAAGCTCATGAATCGCAATGATATACGAAGTAAAATCCATTTCAGATCCGCCGTATTGCTCAGGAATCGGAATCCCCATCAATCCTAGCTCTCCCATTTTACGCAGAATCTCACGCGGGAACTCTCCCTGCTCCATTTTTTCAACAAATGGCGCAATTTCTGTTTGTGCAAAGTCACGCACCATTTTTCTCATCATTTCCTGCTCTTCAGTAAATCTTAGGTTCATTTCTTTCCCCTCCGGACTTCATTCTTCGGTGTTTATAGAAAAGCGCAAGCGCCTTGGTCATCGCTGTACAAACTGGAAGGGCCCCGACTGAGATAAAGGAAAACACGGTTTGCGGTAGCGGACCGATGTTGACTTATCGTAGGGAGGAGACCTGAAGTTTGATAGGCGATAGTCCGCTTGCGCTAGACAACTCTCTGTCTCAAAGTTATACTTTCTTACCCTTCTTAAAACCTCTATTCGTATTCGTAAAAGCCTCTGCCTGTTTTCTTTCCAAGCCAGCCTGCTTTGACATACTTCCTTAACAGCGGGCATGGACGGTATTTATCATCGCCGAAGCCTTCATGAAGGGTTTCCATAATATACAGGCAAGTATCGAGTCCGATGAAGTCAGCCAGAGTTAATGGCCCCATTGGATGATTCATGCCGAGCTTCATGACCTCATCAATGGCTTCCTTCGTTGCAACTCCTTCATATAAGGTGAAAATAGCTTCATTAATCATTGGCATTAACACTCTGTTAGAGACAAACCCTGGGAAGTCGTTGACTTCTACAGGAACCTTTTTTAAAGTCTTTGTGATATCTTCGATTGTTTGATAGACTTCATCAGCAGTAGCCAATCCACGGATGATTTCAACAAGCTTCATCACCGGAACTGGGTTCATAAAATGCATGCCGATCACTTGTTCAGGACGTTTTGTCGCTGCTGCAATTTCTGTAATGGGCAAGGAAGAGGTATTGCTTGCTAAAATCGCATGTGCTGGGGCAATTTCATCCAGCTGACCGAAAATCTTCGTTTTGATTTCCATATTTTCAACTGCTGCCTCAATGATCAGGTCAACATCTTTTGCATCCGTTAATTCAGTTGAAGGTGTAAGATGATTCAAAATCTCTTCCATTTGCTGAGCTGTGATCCGCTCTTTCTCTACTTGTCGATTGAGGTTCTTCTTAATGACACTCAGTCCGCGGTCTACAAATTCCTGTTTCAGATCATTTAATAAAACACTGTATCCTGCTTGGGCACATACTTGTGCAATCCCTGATCCCATTTGGCCAGCACCGATTACCATGATTTTTTGTACGTTCATTTTCTCTGCTCCCCCAATTTATTCGTTGAATAGTGTATTTTAAATTTAAGCAATATACATAGATTTCAGATAATAGAAACTAAATTTTTTTCAAGAGGTTAGGATACGACCTAGTGTTTTGGTACTTCAATCATAATCGCATCGCCTTGGCCGCCGCCGCTGCAGATAGCCGCAATGCCTACCCCGCCGCCGCGTCTTTTCAATTCATGCATTAATGTTAGAATGATTCGCGCCCCGCTCGCACCAATTGGATGACCAAGGGCAACCGCACCGCCATTCACGTTGACTTTGCTTTCATCTAAGTTTGCAATTTTTCCGCTCGTTAATGCCACGGCTGCAAATGCCTCATTGATTTCGAATAAATCGATATCTTCAACAGATTTTCCAGTTTTCCGAAGAAGCTCATTAATCACTAGCCCTGGTGTTTTCGGAAAATCCTTTGCTTCTACTGCAATGGCCGCATGCCCTAGAATAACCGCTTCCGGCTTTCTTCCTTCACGCTCCGCACGTTCCTCACTCATCAATACGAGTGCTGCTGCCCCATCATTCACACCTGGTGCATTCCCCGCTGTGATTGTTCCGCCTTGACCAAAGGCTGAACGAAGCTTAGCTAACTTTTCAAGAGAGGTATCCTTTCGAGGTGACTCATCCTCTGCTATAATAATCGGTTCGCCCTTTCGTTGCGGAACCTCAACAGGAACGATCTCCTCTGCTAGTTTTCCAGACTCCATCGCTGCAACAGTCCGTTCATGGCTCCTTAATGCCCAGCGATCCTGCTCTTCCCTGCTAATTTCAAGCTCCTCTGCTACCTCATTGCCAAACGTACCCATGTGGACACCGGTAAAGCTGCAGCTTAGGCCATCATGTGTCATCAGGTCCTTAACTTGTGCATCTCCCATTCGCAACCCCCAGCGAGCATTCGGCAAGAAATACGGCGCATTGCTCATCGATTCCATTCCGCCTGCAACAATGACCTCTTCATCCCCTAAGCGAATAATTTGGTCACCGAGTGTCACACTGCGCATACCTGAGGCACAGACTTTATTTACTGTTTCCGTCTTCACTTCCCATGGCAATCCAGCTTTTCGTGCTGCCTGCCGCGATGGGATTTGACCTTGCCCCCCTTGGAGAACAGTACCCAGAATCACTTCGCCAACTTCTTCAGGCTTCACACCCGCGCGATTTAAGGCCTCTTTTACTGCAATGCCGCCAAGATCAGATGCTGAAAAGCTGCTTAATCCGCCTGCAAATTTTCCAAAAGGCGTTCTTGCCCCGCCTACTATTACGGTCTTCCCCATTCGAATCGCTCCTTTAATTCAATTGTTAAAAAGTATTAAAATATTGAGATGAAAAAGTAATTGTCTTTGAAGTTGTTCATAGCTGAAGTTTCAATTAGTGGACTAGTTAAATGACTGAACGCTCGCTCGAAACAGATATAAAAAAATTTACATATTCCATTTCAAGAATTGTAAGCGCTTTATCTTATTATTCTATTTTACTTTAAAAATAGCAGAAATTGAAACACTTTACCCAAAATTCATAAAATTATATTTATGAATGATGCTGTGTTTCAATTTCTCTTGATTATTTATTAGGATACGAGTGTTTGCTGTTCGCCAATGACGGATTTCTCTAGAATTTCAGCTACGTCGTACGTACCTACTTTTTCTTCTACTTCCTTCGCCTTTGTCCCATCAGAAAGCATCGTTAAGCAATATGGACAGCCAGAGCTGATGATACCTGGATTAACCGCCAATGCTTGCTCTGTCCGTGAGACATTAATGCGATGACCAGTTTCTTCCTCCATCCACATTAAGCCGCCCCCTGCTCCACAGCACATCGCTGTTTCACGGCTTCTCTCCATCTCTACAAGCTTGACGCCTGGAATCGCTTTTAGGATCTCACGAGGCGGATCATACACTTCGTTATAGCGTCCTAAGTAACAGGAGTCATGGAAGGTAATCGTTTCGTTTACGGCATACTGCGGCTTCAGTCTGCCCTTTTTAACAAGATCGTAAAGAATTTCTGTATGATGGTACACTTCAGCTTCTAATCCGAAATCAGGATATTCATTTTTGAAAATATTGTATGCATGCGGATCGATTGTAACGATCTTCTTCACTTCATTTTTCTCAAACTCTTCGATATTTTTCGTTGCAAGCTCCTGGAATAAAAATTCATTTCCAAGACGCCTTGGTGTATCACCAGAGTTCTTTTCTTTATTTCCTAAAATCGCAAACTTAACGCCTGCTTCATTCATTAATTTTGCAAAGGAAAGGGCAATTTTTTGGCTGCGGTTATCAAATGAGCCCATTGCGCCAACCCAGAAGAGGTATTCGAATTCTTCTCCGGATTTTTTCAATTCCTTCACTGTTGGTACATATACATCCTCGCGTGCTTCTCTCCAGTTTTCTTTTTCCTTGCGGTTAAGTCCCCAAGGATTGCCCTGGCGTTCAATATTTGTCATGGCGCGCTGTGCATCTGCATCCATTTTTCCTTCTGTTAAAACTAGATAACGGCGAAGGTCAATAATTTTATCCACATGTTCATTCATTACTGGACATTGGTCTTCACAGTTTCGGCAAGTTGTACATGCCCAGATTTCTTCTTCCGTAATCACATCGCCAATTAAGCTTGGGCTGTAGGCAAGTCCTGCTGCAGCCTCTTGCGCTCCTTTACCTGACGCTGCTAATGCAAGCTGATTGCCTGTTGTATTTGAAAATGCAAATGTCGGCACCCACGGCTGTTTAGATGTAACAGCCGCCCCGTGGTTTGTTAAATGATCGCGAAGCTTAAGAATTAGGTCCATCGGTGATAGCATCTTGCCTGTGCCTGTTGCTGGACACATATTTGTACAGCGTCCGCACTCCACACATGCATAGAAGTCAATCATTTGCAGCTGGTTGAAATCTTCAATTTTTCCAACACCAAACGATTCCTGTGATTCATCTTCAAAGTCAATCTTTGTTAATTTTCCTGGATTTTCTAAACGGTTAAAGTACACATTTGCTGGTCCAGCAATTAAGTGAGCATGCTTGCCCTGTGGAACGTATACTAGGAATGCAAGCAGGAATAGCAAGTGAATCCACCAAGAGATGTAGAAAACGACGACAGAGGCTGTTTCTCCCATCCAGGAGAATGCTCCGGCGATTAAAGATGCAACTGGCTCTGTCCATACACCTTCATGTCCATGCCAGATCATACCCATGCCGTTTCCAAGTAGAACGGATAGCATTAACCCACCGATAAAAATTAAAACAAGACCTGATTTAAAGCCTCTTTTCAATCGGACAAGCTTTTCAATATATCGGCGATAGAACGCCCAAACAACCGCTACTAAAATCGTTAACGTGACAATTTCCTGAAAAAAGGTAAAGGCTGGATATAATGGCCCAAGCGGCAAATGAGCTCCTGGCTTGATCCCTTTAATGATAAAATCAATCGCACCGAATTGAACAAGAATAAAGCCGTAGAAAAACATAACATGGATCGCTCCACTTTTCTTATCCTTCATAAGCTTTTTCTGCCCAAAGACATTCACCCAGATTTTTCCGAGCCGCTCTTTCACATTATTATCGAAGTCAACCTTCTTACCGAGCTTGATATACGCCATTCTTGTCTTAATCACATAGACAAACAAGCTAATAGCGTAAGCGGTTACAAGGAGAAATGCGATTAAGTTAATCCATAATAACCCATTCATATATAAAGCGCTCCTTTCTTGGATTCCTAATATACATATTAGTCGAAAATTTTTAATACAATTAAATTTTCAGATATTATTACTTGTATCTATTATATAATGAATGAGCATTCAGTCAACCAGTTTTTGCTTTTTCTACAAAAATAATTATAGAATGCATGGACATGGAGATAATAATTGGTAACATATATCTGGGGAGCACGCAGCAATGACGATCATATTGACAGTAGCAGCTATTTTACTAATAATTGCTCTTTGGCTTTCACTTGATTTCACCCTCGGGAGAAAAAAACAGTTACAAGGCTTAAAACGAGTAGACTCCCCTTTTCGAGTAAGCAATATCGATATTTTCACTCAGGGGCAAGAGCTATTTGCCGACTATTTTTCCGAGCTAAAAAAGGCAACACATCATATCCACATCCTCTTTTACATTGTAAAGGACGACAAAATCAGTAAAGAATTTCTAAGCATATTAAAGAAAAAGGCGGATGAAGGAGTAGAAGTCCGTTTGCTTCTTGATCGAATGGGGAGCTTCCCGATTAAGAAAAAAACAATTGAATCACTAAAAAGGCATGGGATTCATTTTTCCTTTGCCCATACACCTAAGCTGCCCTACCTTTTCTATACATTCCAAGCTAGAAATCACCGAAAGATCACGATTATTGATGGGAAAATTGGATATATTGGCGGATTCAATATTGGCAAGGAGTATATTAATTTAGATCCAAAATTAAGCCCTTGGCGCGACTATCATTTAAAAATGGCCGGTGAAGGTGCTGCTGATCTGCAGAAGGAATTTTTGGTCGACTGGCATAAAGAGACGAACACAAATCTATTAGCAAATAACGCTTATTTTCCTGCATTGCATACTGGAAAGATTCAGCATCAGATTATTCCGTCAAAAGGTGCCTTTTTGGAAGACACCTTTTCTTCTTTAATTAATAGAGCAAAAACAAAAATTTTCATTGGTACACCCTATTTTATTCCTAGTGAAAGATTATTTAATGACTTAATCGCAGCGCAGGAAAGGGGAATTGCATTAACCATCCTTGTTCCAAAAATTTCAGATCATATCCTTGTAAAAGAGGCTTCCTATCCATCTTTAAGGAAACTTCTTGAAAATGGCGCTGCCGTTTATGAATTTCAAACTGGCTTTTATCATGCCAAAACAATCATTATCGATGATGAGGTTTGCGATATTGGCACAGCAAACTTCGATAGGCGCAGCCTTTTTATCAACTATGAAATTAACTGTTATATTTATGATCAGCCTTTCATAAAAAAAGTACAGGCTGTCATTAAAAAAGATATTCAGGATTCCAGACAATTATCCCTAACAGAATTAAATCGGAGGCGCAATATCAAAGAATGGGCAGCCAGGCTTTTTGCACCACTCTTATAATTGAAAATCGCAAAAAAGCTGACTCCCGCGAGTCAGCTTTTTCGATTACATTTTTTCCGGAGCAGACACACCGATTAAAGCAAGAGCATTTTTCAAAGACGTTTGAACTGCCTTAATTAGTGCTAAGCGTGCTTTTGTTCGTTCAGGATGATCTGCATCTAATACTTTTTCAGCATTATAGAAGCTGTGGAAAGTAGATGCTAGTTCAAAAATATAGTTTGTAATTCTGTGCGGCAACCGCTTCGCAGCTGCTTCTCCAACTGCTTGCGGGAATTCGCCTAATTTTTTCAGGACATCCATTTCCTTCTCAGAAGAAATAAGAGAGAAATCAGCCTGTCTGTCGACAGTCATTCCTTGTTCTTCTCCTTGGCGTAAAATGCTTGAAATACGCGCATGTGCATACTGCGCATAATATACAGGGTTTTCATTAGATTGAGAAACAGCTAAGTCTAAATCAAAGTCCATGTGCGTATCTGCGCTTCTCATTGCAAAGAAATAACGAGTTGCATCAAGTCCTACCTCTTCAACAAGATCACGCATTGTTACAGCTTTCCCTGTGCGTTTGCTCATCTTCATTTTTTCGCCGTTTTTATATAAATGAACGAGCTGGATAATTTCTACCTCTAATGCCTCACGATTATAGCCAAGTGCCTCGATCGCTGCCTTCATACGAGGGATATAGCCGTGATGGTCTGCACCCCAAATATTAATCAGCTGTTCAAATCCGCGCTCAAGCTTATCCTTATGGTAAGCAATATCTGGTGTTAAATAAGTGTAAGAGCCGTCATTTTTAATAAGAACACGGTCTTTATCATCGCCAAAAGTAGTTGAACGGAACCATGTCGCTCCACCATCTTCAAAAATATGGCCATTATCCTTCAATGCTGCTAATGCCTTATCAATTTTCCCATTTTCATAAAGAGACGTTTCAGAATACCAGACATCAAATGGGACACGGAAATCTTCAAGATCAGCCTTTAGCTTGGCCATTTCAACCTTTAACCCGTATGCACGGAAAAAGTCAAAGCGCTCCTTTTCGTCTGCATGAACATACTTATCGCCATATTCCTCGGCAAGCTTTTTGCCGATGCCAATAATATCTTCCCCATGGTATCCATCTGCCGGCATTTCTTTTTCCATGCCAAGTGCTTGGAAATAACGAGCTTCAACAGACCATGCCAGATTATTAATCTGGTTGCCCGCGTCATTAATATAATATTCGCGAGAAACGTCATAGCCGGCCTTTGCTAAGATGTTGCATAAAGAGTCGCCAACTGCCGCTCCGCGAGCATGTCCAAGATGAAGGTCACCGGTAGGGTTTGCAGACACAAACTCCACTTGAACCTTTTGCTTGCCGCCGATATTTGTTTCCCCATATCGATCCCCTGCTTCAAGAATCGTTGGAATTAAATTTGTTAAGTAGCTATTATCCATGTGAAAATTAATAAACCCCGGTCCAGCCATTTCAATTTTTTTAATGGACGCTTTGGAAGCATCAAAATTCTCGATTAATGCTTCTGCTATTTGTCTAGGCGCCTTTTTTGCAACACGTGCCAGCTGCATGGCCATATTTGTTGAATAATCCCCATGTGATTTATCCTTCGGCACTTCTAGGATAACGTCCGGAATTTGTTCTTCAGCTGCTAAATTCGCTTTTAGAACAGCATCTTTGATTTCTTGTTTTAATTTATTCTGCATTTGCTCAACACTATTCATTTTTCTTCCTCCTTTTGAAATGTTATGACTAAATGATATGTACCTGAATGTGCACCTTGTATGCTCATTTCATATAAAAGATCAATTGATCCAATGTCTGTCTGTTCATCAAACTGATGGTCAAGCCTTTTTGTTAAAGTAGCCGTTTCAAATACCCCATACGGCGTATCATAGCTGCCTCTTAGCTTTTTATTCATTTGAAAAGGAAGCCTCATTTTCACTGCACCACTTCGCAAAATTAGACCATCCTGATCTGAAATTTTAATAATAGTCTTTACGGTGCCTTCTTCCATTTCCTCATTATATTGCAGAAAACGGGCATTTTCCTTTTTGTAGTATTGTCCAAAAGCTGTAAGTTCAAAAGTATCCTTACTGCTCCCATCACGTATATCCGTTTTTACCTTAATTTTCACAGGCACTTGCTCCACTGGTTGGCTACACATCCTTTTCATTTCATTATAGTAGAAAACGATAACAGGTGCTAGTTGAATAAGAAAAGCGCAAGCGCCTTGGTTATCGCCGTACAAACCGGAAGGGCCGCGACCGAGATAAAGGAGACACAATAAGCAGAGCGAATTGATGTCGACTTATCGTCGGGAGGGGACCTGAAGTTTGATAGGCGATAGGCGCTTGCGCTAGACAATCCGAAATGCGGAGGCGGCTTGCCCAGGGGCGACAAGCATAAGACGAATCGGCAGGAAGACTGCTCTTTAGCCTTCTTGACGAGTTGGCTTATGACCTCGAGCCCCTAGCAGCCGTAGCTAGACAATTCTCTAACTCCAAAGCTATACTTTCTTATTTCACGGAAAAAAACGGAGACAGCGGGTCTCCGTTTTTGTTTTAACATTGTTGCTAAATAACACATAGTTGGCAAAAGTTGATTTCCGCTCTAATCAACCAATTTTTTCAATTACACAACTAGTTTTATACAACAATCTTTTAGAAAAGTGCTTTATTATTTAACCCAGCCAAGGATCATTTCGCGGATTAGCTTGCTTGCTGTATTTGCCGTTTGTTCTGACGGGTCATAGATTGGGGCAACTTCTACAAGATCTGCTCCTACTACATTAATTTCCGAACGGGCAATTTCATGGATGGAGGCTAGCAGCTCTTTAGATGTAATGCCTCCTGCATCAACTGTTCCCGTACCTGGTGCATGCGCAGGATCGAGTACATCAATGTCGATCGTGACATACACAGGTCGTCCGGATAATTTTGGCAGCACTTCTTTTAGAGGCTCAAGCACTTCAAACTTTGAAATGTGCATGCCCACTTCTTTTGCCCATTGGAACTCTTCCTTCATACCAGAGCGGATGCCGAATGAATAAACATTCTGAGGTCCAATTAATTCAGCCACCTTGCGAATAGGTGTTGAATGAGATAATGGCTCCCCTTCATAATTCTCACGCAAATCTGTGTGTGCATCCATATGGATAATCGCAAGATCTGGATATTTTTTATACATCGCTTTCATTACAGGCCAAGAGACTAGATGCTCGCCGCCCATCCCTAATGGAAACTTATTTTCTGCTAAAAGCTTATCAATAAATTCCTCGATTAAGTCCAGACTTCTTTGCGGGTTTCCGAACGGAAGCGGAATATCGCCTGCATCAAAGTATTTTACTTCTTCTAATTCACGATCTAAATAAGCACTGTACTCTTCAAGACCAATGGATACTTCGCGTATACGTGCAGGGCCAAAGCGGGAGCCCGGACGATAGCTGACCGTCCAATCCATTGGCATTCCATATAAAACAGCTTCACTTTCTTCGTAATTCGGATGGCTTTTTATAAAAACATTGCCTGAGTATGCTTCATCAAAACGCATAACTGTCATCCCTCGTTCGTATGTATTTGGAGCATGAAGCTCCTTTCAAGTCTAATTTGCAAAAAAATGAATTTATTTGCGAAAGATCCACTTTTATTTGCGAAATTAACCTTATTTTTGCAAAATCTCAATTTTAATTGTGAAATTACAATTATTATTGCAAATCTAGGTTACTTCACTAAATCTTGTACAAATTTCGGCAAAACAAATGCGGCTTTATGAAGTTCCTTCGTATAATACTTTGTTTCAATCTCATGGAAGCGTTCTTCACTAACTGCTAATGGATCATATTTTTTTGAACCAATTGTGAAAGCCCACATGCCACTTGGATAAGTAGGAATATTTGCCACATATAGATTTGTGATTGGAAAGATTTCCTTTACATCTTTTTGGACATTGCGGATTAAGTCAGCCTTAAACCAAGGGTTGTCTGATTGAGCAACAAAGATGCCATCTTCCTTTAGCGCTTTAGAGATTCCTGCGTAGAATCCTTTTGTAAACAAGTTAACAGCAGGACCCACTGGCTCAGTTGAGTCAACCATAATGACATCGTATTCATTTTCACTTTCAGCAATATGCATGAAGCCGTCTCCAACTTGGACATCTACACGCGGATCATCCAGCATGCCAGCAATTTCCGGCAAAAATTTCTTAGAATACTCGATTACTTTTCCATCGATATCAACGAGCGTTGCCTTTTTCACGCTAGGATGCTTAAGCACCTCACGAATAACACCGCCATCTCCTCCGCCTACTACAAGGACGTTTTCAGGATTTGGGTGTGTAAACAATGGCACATGCGCCACCATTTCATGGTAAACAAATTCATCCTTTACAGAAGTCATAACCATGCCATCAAGCAAAAGCATATTTCCCCATTCTTCTGTTTCAACCATTTCAAGCATTTGAAAATCTGTTTGCTCTGTATGTAAAGTCTGCTTAATTTTCATTGTAATTCCGAAATTCTCTGTTTGTTTCTCAGTAAACCATAGTCCCATTTTAGAATCATCCCTTCCATCAAAAAAATGACGTGTATTTAATGTAAAAAGAATAAGGCGAGCGCAAGCAGCAGACTATCGCCTATCAACTTCAGGTTTCCACCCTGCAAGAAGTCAACATCGATGCGCCCGCGCTCACCATGTTTCCTTTATCTCAGTTGGTGCCCCCACATTTTGTATAGCAATGATCAATGCCTTGCACTTTTCTTATAATTCCCAAACGCCATAATTACAAACATGAGAAAAAGTATAGATGAATCTAGCGAAAATGCAAGAAAAAGTTACATGTATTTGATAAAAATGTTTAAAATCCCACTGTTTCTTCAATACTAGATAAATAGATGTGATTTTTAGGTTATTTTACCGTAATTCTTTAGGTTAGCCCAGAAAGGGGGAGGCACCGAAATGGAGATAATGACAAACCAGCGATTTAGAAAAGCAGGTAAATATTTTCGAGCAATCTTCATTATTAGCTTAATTGGACTCGCATTAACCGTGCTTATTGGTGCAGGTATATTGCTCTACGCAAAAATACTGGGTCCCCCGCCACTTGCTGTTCCGCAGTCAACTTTATTTTATTCCGATGACGGAACTGTGATCGGAGAGAGCCATAATGGCCAAAAGCGTTATTGGGTTGAACTTGACCAAATCAGCCCGCATTTAATCGACGCTACCATCTCTATAGAGGATCGCAAATTTTATTCCCATCATGGGTTTGATTATAAACGGATTGTCGGTGCTTTAATTGCAGATATCAAAGCAATGGCCAAGGTTCAAGGCGCGAGCACCATTAGTCAGCAATATGCCCGTAATTTATTCCTGGCACATGAAAAAACATGGAAGCGAAAAATGCTCGAGGCCTTTTATACGATTCGTCTTGAAATGAATTATACGAAGAAGGAAATTTTAGAAGGCTATTTAAATACGATTTATTATGGACATGGCGCTTATGGAGCTGAAGCAGCAAGCCAATACTACTTTGGAAAAAAAGCTGGTGAGTTAACTCTCGGAGAGGCAGCAATGCTTGCTGGTATACCAAAAGGGGCAGGCATTTACTCCCCGTTCAACTCAATGGAAAATGCCAAGAGCCGCCAAAAGCTTATTTTACAAACAATGGTTGAGAACAAACTCATTCACAAAACTGAAGTAGATGAGGCTTTAAATGAACAGCTCACTTTCGTTGGAAAGCATCTCCACACAAAAACAAAGACAGCACCTTATTTTCAGGATACGGTTCGGCATATATTAAGAACAGAGCTGAATTTAGATGATCGGGTCATTGAGCTTGGCGGATTAAAAGTATACACAACCATTGATTTAAAACAACAGGAAATTGCTGAACAAACGGTTAAGAGATTGATCTCTAAGGAATCAGAGATCCAAACAGGACTCGTTGCGATGGATCCTAAAAACGGCTATGTCAAAGCGATGGTTGGTGGAAGAAGTTATGAAGAGAGCCCCTTTAACCGGGCTGTACAGGCGGTTCGCCAGCCTGGATCCACCATAAAACCGCTTCTATATTATGCGGCGCTTGAAAAGGGTTTTACCCCTTCCACTGTCATGCGCAGTGAGCAGACAACCTTTCGTTTTGATGATGGGAGACCTGACTACTCACCAAAGAACTTTAATAGCCAGTATGCAGACGGTGATATTACAATGGCTCAGGCACTGGCTCTATCCGATAATATTTTTGCTGTGAAAACACATTTATTTTTAGGCGAAAACACACTTGTCGATACAGCAAAAAAATTCGGACTTACAACAAAGATGGCTGACGTCCCATCATTAGCCCTAGGGACATCCGGAGTAAGAGTCATTGAAATGGCAAGTGCCTATAGCATCCTGGCAAACGGTGGAAAAAAGGTTTCACCTGTTATGATTACACGAGTTGAAGATCATCGCGGAAAAGTGATTTATGAGAATGACAAGCAGTCCATTCCGATTTTAAAGCCTGAATCTGCCTTTGTAATGACACAAATGATGACAGGGATTTTTGATCGGAAACTAAATGGCTACACTAGTGTGACAGGGAGTACAATCATAAATGATATTTCACGCACATATGCTGGGAAATCTGGAACAACAGACACGGATAGCTGGATGATTGGCTTTTCCCCTCAGCTCGTCTCTGCTGTTTGGACTGGATATGATAAAGGAAAGGCGATTACACTTTCTGCAGATAAATCCTACGCGAAGAATATTTGGGCCCGCTTCATGGAGGATGCTCATAAAGGAAAGCCTTCCAAAAGCTTTAAGCAGCCGAAAGGGACAGTAGGAGTTTATGTGAATCCTGCGAATGGAAAGCTTGCAACAGACGATTGCCCAATCAAGCGATTTACGTACTATGTCAGCGGCACCGAACCAACCGAATATTGTACAGACCATTTGCCTTACTCAGAGGAAAAACCTAGCAAAAAGGAAAAAGTGGCCAAAAAACCTTGGTATAAAAAATTATTTGACTGGTAACAGTATCGTGCAATATTTGTCTTTATGGAGTGGACATATAAATTTAAGAGAAATTATTCAAGAATAATTTCTCCGCAAATATAAGTGAAAAAACTCGGAGGAATTCCCCCGAGTTTTTTCGTGTCCTAGTTTTTATAAAGTGTCTACACACTGTTTATAAGTTTACTTATTTTATTGGATTTGGGCAAGTAGTTAAAAATTTAAGTCAGTAAACTGTCACAATTTCGTCAAAATTCATGCGCTATTTCGATTAATTTGCTTGCAAATCGTCTTTGAGCTGTTGTATAGAGCGATCCCACATCCCAAGATTATGATTCTGCAAAAACTCAGTAAGAATTGCCTTTGATTTAGCATCCATATGATCAACGATAATATGTTTTTTAATGGATTTATCCATCCGATTAACATGCTCTGGCAAGGACTTGTATCCTCTGCGGATTCCCCTGTCTACTGTCATCTCGCAAGCTGTTACACCCGCATAGTACGGGCCATCTTCCTTGCGGTCAATCGTCACCCAAACAAGCCAATAAGGTTTTCCATTCGGAACCTCTTCTTTGCTTTTTAAGAATTTTATCCCCTTTTCCACAGGGCTGCGGGCATGCATCGCCCCAACCTCTATCGATGCTTCTCCAGCATCCACATCAATAATGACGGGAGATACATTGTCTAGGCTTAATGAGCCTGAACCAAATCCTCCATGCCCCTCTGTCGGATCATTTTTGATAATATTAAACCCAATATCTTTCTTTTTTTTCTCTTCCAAAGGTATTCCTCCTTACATAAAGTGAAACTCAATCAGTGGGGTTTTCCTTCATCCCCCGCTGATTGTTAGTTGAACCAATCGGCATTTACAGACTGTTAGATCCCCTACTTAGAATCTCTTGTTTCCTAAACTTCTTAAGGGGGTCTTACAGCCCGTTAATCTGCGATAAATAATTGGTAAAAGAAATCACCTAATCCATTAGATAGGATAGGCAAGACCGTTCTAAAGATCGGCTGAATTGTGTATTGATCAAGCGGTGTGATAACAAGTATCAGAAAAATGACAGAGCCATATGCTTCAAATTGTGTAAGCTTCGGACGTATATGCGCCGGTGCCAAGTCCTCAACTATTCGATACCCGTCCAATGGCGGAAACGGCAATAAATTAAAAACAAATAAAACTAAGTTAAGCTGGATAAAAATATTTAAAAACTCCGGTACAAACGTTGGCAGACCAGCTGCAGCACCCATTCCAAGCAGAGCAAACAATATTATAAAGCCTAAAATGGCCATTAGCAGATTACTTATCGGCCCGGCAATCGAAACCATGATTCCCGCAAGTCTTGGATTTTTAAAGAAAAAGCGATTTACCGGCACGGGTCTTGCCCACCCGAAGCCTGCAATAAAGATTAATATTGTTCCGATTGGGTCTAGATGCTGAATTGGATTTAACGTCAATCTTCCCTGCCTTTGTGCGGTTGAATCGCCAAATTTATAAGCCACAAACGCATGGGCAAACTCATGGACCGTGAAAGCGATCATTAACGTAATCGCAACATATGGAATTTCTCTAAGTGAAAAGGCTAGAAATTGTTCCAAACACCAAACCCCTCTTTCAAACTGGAGATCCTATCTAGGGAATGAATTTCCCCTTATACATTATTTAAAAGTATACACGACTTTGCTCTGAAAGTGAAAGATAGACACCACTGCACTACTTGCACATTTTTCCGAAATATGAAAAACTCATTTTAACTCATTTTAAAAGGAGATGATATTCATGCCATATGTAACGGTAAAGATGCTAGAGGGACGCACTGAGGAGCAAAAGAAAGCACTTGTAGAAAAAGTAACAGCAGCAGTGAACGAGACAACTGGAGCACCGAAGGAAAAGATCGTTGTCTTTATTGAAGAAATGACAAAGAATCATTATGCTGTAGGTGGAGAACGTTTGAGCGATAAGTAAAGCCGAGCATTAATGCCCGGCTTTTTCTCTTAAATTGGCAATATATTGATAAGCAGTTTCTACTTCTTCATCCGTGTAGCGCTGCTTGCTTTTTAACGTAAAGATCTTTTCTTTTACTTCTTCTTTCGGAAGGGTGTCAAAATACAACACCGTTGAAACAAGCTCAAGAAATCTGGCATTTTGATTGTTCATATCTGTTAAACATTCTTGAAGATTCGGCATAGACACTTCATTCAGGCTTAAAAATTCCTTGCCATTTTCCGTTAATGTATATCGGTACTGATAGTATCCGCCCTTCTTCTCCTTCACTTCATCTAAAAAACCCATATTGCAAAGCTCTTCTACTCTTAATGTTAACTCCTCTGAATAAGGGCCGTAAAAATGAAATTGGAATCGCTCCTGAAAGGGGAAAGCCAGCTTTTTTGCGATATACACTATCTTCTGCAGTTTTTTTCGTCCGATAATTTCCTCCGAAGCGGCAATCGCATGAATGATTTTGGCATGATCTTTTAACAAGCTCTTCATCTCCTACTCCGTTTAGTCCCATATCTTAACTTTAAAATCTCTATTCTATTTCCAATAGCTTTCGAATTTGCTTCTTAATCAGCGGCTCGGTCGAATCATCCTGGAGCAAATCCGCTGGATAATACAATTTATGGTCGGTTCTTCTTTTCCCCGAGATCGCATCTACAATCTCTGATTCCCTGGAAAGCTCTCGAATTTCTTTGTTTTTCATTAATAATTGAATGGGGAGCCGCTCTTCCTCTTCACCTGGGCGGTAGAAATCATACGGCAAATCTGATGACGAATCGACAACAAGATAGTAGTCCGGGTCAATCCCTGCCTTCTCAAAAAGGACAGAAAGCTCTGCAAGCTTCTTATATTCCTTTGCAGGCTCAAATTCCGCGTACTTATATAAATTACGGTTCATAAAGCGGCAGCATAGATCTCGAAGGATTGGATCTTCCTCCTCCTGCCACATTTGAAAGTAATAAAGAATAATGGCTTCATCAAGCTTAATATAATCTTCTAATGTTAGTTCCCCATTAAACATTGAATAAAAATGAATCGGCTGTGATTTAAAGGAATATCCATGCTCATGCAAGTATTTGGCCCGATGCAAAATTTTCGTCAAAATCACTTCTGCGCTTCGGGTTACTGGATGGAAATATACTTGCCAATACATTTGATATCGGCTCATTATGTAATCCTCAACAGCATGCATTCCGCTTTGCTTAATGACCACTTGATCCTCTCTCGGCTGCATGACACGCAGGATTCGTTCCATGTCAAAATGACCGTAGCTAACCCCTGTAAAATAAGCATCTCTTTGCAGATAATCCATCCGATCTGCATCAATCTGACTGGAGATGAGGCTGACTACTAGCTTATTTTTTGATGTTTTCGCGATAACCTCAGCTACCTTTATAGGAAAATCCTTTCCTACCCTTGATAACACCTGGTTAACTTCCGTTTCTCCGAGAATGATAGCTCTTGTAAAATATTCATGATCCAAATCAAAGACTTTCTCAAAAGAATGCGAAAAAGGACCATGTCCTAAATCGTGAAGAAGTGCAGCACATAAAGAGAGGAGGCGGTCATCTTCATTCCATTCCGGCCTTCCAATAAATACATCATCTGCAATCCGCCTGACAATCTCGTAAACACCGAGCGAATGATTAAAACGGCTATGTTCGGCCCCATGAAAGGTTAAATAGGTTGTTCCAAGCTGCTTAATCCTTCTTAGCCGCTGGAACTCCTTCGTGCCTATTAAATCCCAGATTACCCGATCCCTCACATGAACATACCGATGAACAGGATCCTTAAACACCTTTTCTTCACGTAGCTTCTCCATCGAATAGGCCATCTTTTACCTCCGATTTTCCAACTTCTCTCTATTATATCTCGATTTCAAACGCAATTCACTACACATTTTCTGATATTTCAGCTATATTCGACAACAAGAAAAGCGCAAGCGCCTTTGAATAAAGGCTAGCTACAATATCCAATTATATAAATTCCTCGAAAACAAAAAATCACCTTAGGACACTCTTCAAAGGTGATTTTTACTTCTTCAGCTTTTTATTAATTTTTTCCTTTAATTCTTCTTCCGTTAAACCGGCTAACGGACGATTATTTACAAATGCGAATGTTTTCTTTCTGCCTGGCCCACAATAGGATTGACAACCTATTTCTATCTTTGCCTCTGGATCTATTTCTTTTAAAAGAGGAATTAATGTTTTTAAGTTTACGCCTAGACAATCATCGCAAACACGAAATTCGTTTGCCATCTATATTACAACCCTTTCTGCGGTCTAGCATAGTATCTATAAGTTTTTCCGATGCTAGTTACTCTTATTCACTTGGCTCATGCTGTATTTTACAGCTTAACCTTTTTCTTTGCAAGCCGTTTTATCCCACTAGCAATATGGAATTTTTTAAATTTTTCTAACGCTGCTTCAAGCAAATCACAAGTTCTATTTTATCATACCTATCTATTGTTTTTATAAAAATCTACTATCCTTTTAATCCAATTTGTATAAATTCGCCCAAAGTTGTCCATCCTTAAACTAAGGTTTTAAAAAAATGCAAAATTAAATTGGGAGTTGAGGAAATGAAAGTTCGTCAAGATGCATGGACAGATGAAAATGATTTATTACTAGCCGAAACTGTATTAAGACATGTAAGAGAGGGCAGCACACAATTAAACGCCTTTGAAGAGGTTGGAGACAAGCTCGATCGCACTTCTGCAGCCTGCGGATTTCGTTGGAATGCTGTCGTTAGACATCAATATGAGAAAGCACTCCAGCTTGCTAAGAAGCAGCGGAAGCAAAGACAGCGAATCCTTGGAAAAGATCAAGGCGGAAAGAAAAAGCTGCTATATTCACCGCCAGTACCGGAATTAAATGAAATGGAAACTACTACTATTTCATTGCCAGAGCCTGTTTCAGCAAATGAAGATTATATTGAAGAGTATGCTGAAGAAATAATTGAAACAAGGCCAACGCCAGTCTATAATGAAGTCCAAAATTATCCTGTCAGTTCTGAAATCAATCTCGATCGTGTTATTTCATACTTACAATCTTTAAAACACTCGAGTATTCAATTGGATATTTTAAGAAATGAGAATGAAAGATTAAAACGTGAAAATGCACAGATTAAGAGCCGAAACGAAGAACTAGAGGGAAAAATTGGCCAGTTAGAGCAAAACACCGTAACCATTCAAGAAGATTACGAGACCTTAATGAAAATTATGAACCGCGCTCGCAAACTTGTACTCTTTGATGAAGAGGAAAGACCTGCAACCAAATTTAAAATGGACCGAAACGGGAATTTAGAAAAGGTCGCGGAGTAATCCCTAAAGCGGAAGTGCCTTGACTACCCCCGGCAAGCATAAGACGAGCCTCTCGGAAAGGTGTCCTTTACCTTTCTGGGAGGATTCAGCTTAGACCCAAGAGGGGGTAGGCACTGTAGCTAGACGGATATATAGAAAGAGGTCATTCACTTGTCACGTGGACGACTTATACAGTAATAGGAGAAGGAAGGCCGCATGCCTCGATTAAGAAAAGCCGTAACCCCTTTATAAGGTACGGCTTTTCGTTATTTGTTATCACCGAGTATTTTTTCATTCCGCTGGACGACGCGATCGTAATAAGCTTCATATAGTTTTCGTTCTTCTTCTGTAAGCCCACCGGTGAATAAATGATTACATCTGTTTTTCAAACTAGTTAAAAACCGGAACATGACATCCTGCACTGTTAGAGTTGTATTCAATAACTCAGACAAGGACGCCATAACTGACGGTTTAATCGTAGGATATTGAAATTTTGTATCTGTATTCTTTCTCGCTGTTTGATAAAATTGTTCGATTAACTTAGCTCTGCCACTTCCGCTTCCATCTACACAAAGATAAATTTGTACAGCTACCCCACCGCGGAGCCGCCTTTGAGAAATCCCAGCAAATTTTTTACCGCCAATGCTAAGATCATAGCTCCCCGGACAATAAGAACCAACAATCTCCTTTGCCTCAATGTCTGCTTTAAAATCTGAAAACATTTCTTTAATCAGCATCCACATCGCATCATAGCCGCGGTTAATATCAATGCCTTTCTCCCCTTCTGGAAAGATCAGTGAAATATTTAACACACCTTCATCCAGCACTACTGCTAACCCGCCAGAGTTTCTGACAATGACCTGATAGCCTTCGTTTTTTAGAAAATCAATGCCTTCTTCCAAAAAAGGGAGTCTTGTATCTTGGATGCCTAATACAATTGTCTTTTCATGCACCCAGCTTCGAGCCGTCGCTGGAACCATTCCGCCTCCAACAGATGCACATAGCGTATCATCTATTCCAAATGAATGCAGTGCAGGCAAATGTTTAGCCAAAACCGATTCATCAATAACTCTCCATTGCTCTTGCTGTAATATATCTTTCATCTATGGTATTCCCCTAACCTAATTTATCTTACACTAATCATTTATTGGACAATTTCTGTATTTTATTCGCCAAAACTGCAGTATATTGGACAAACCCTACCTTATATTGGACAAAATTAAATTTTATTCGCCAAATGAAGCTGTTTATTCGCCAAACCCAATTATACCAACAGATTTTACAGAAAAAAAGAGCTAGGCATAGACTAGCTCTTCATCAATCTATTGATTTAACGCCTGCGCAGCTGTAATTAAAGCCAGCTTATAAACATCCTCTTCATTGCATCCGCGGGACAGGTCATTTACCGGGCGGTTTAAGCCTTGTAAAATCGGCCCAACTGCTTCAAAATTACCAAGGCGCTGGGCAATTTTATAGCCAATATTTCCAGCCTCCAGACTTGGGAAAATAAATACATTGGCATCGCCTTGGAGCGGAGAGTCCGGCGCCTTCTTCTTTGCAACAGAAGGAACAAATGCCGCATCAAATTGGAACTCTCCATCCAAAATCAGCTGTGGATCACGTAATTTCGCTTCCTGAACAGCAGCGGTGACCTTCTCTGTTTCTGGCGACTTTGCGGAACCCTTTGTTGAAAAGCTCAGCATTGCTACACGTGGTTCATTATCGAACATTTTTGCTGTTTTTGCACTTTCAATCGCAATTTCTGCCAAGTCCTGGCTATCAGGTGAAATATTGATTGCACAGTCTGCAAAAATATACCTTTCATCTTCTCGTACCATAATAAAAACACCTGAAGTTTTGCCAACGCCTGCCTTTGTTTTGATAATTTGAAGTGCCGGCCGTACTGTATCTGCTGTTGAATGGGCAGCACCGCTCACTAAGCCATCTGCTTTATTCGTGTATACGAGCATGGTCCCAAAATAGTTTTCATCTAGTAAAATCTTTCGGGCATCTTCTTCCGTCGCTTTCCCTTTTCTTCTCTCAATAAAAGAAGCGACAAGCTCATCCATTTTTTCATAGTGGCTTGGATCATAAATTTCTGCAGATTCTAAAGAAACATTCAAATCCTTCGCCTTTGCCTCAATCGATTGAACATTTCCGATTAAAATCGGTATAATCATTTTTTCAGCAGCTAATCTGCCTGCCGCTACCAAAATCCGCTCATCCATTCCTTCTGGAAAAACAATCTTTAAACCCTTCCCATTCACTTTCTCTTTCAAGACTGAAAATAAATCACTCATAAGAGCTCCTCCTACTTTTCAATTGTATGTATTCACTTAAGATTCTCCATTTAATCCGTACAGCTTCCCCTTCTAGAATACGTTACTATAGTAAAATTTCAAGTTGGTTTTATCACATTTACAATGTCTTTTCTTAAAAGATAAGAAAGTATAACTTTGGAGTTAGAGAATTGTCTAGCTCCAGCGCCTATCGCCTATCAAACTTCAGGTCCCCTCCCTACGATAAGTCAACATCGGTTCGCTCTCGCTCACCGTGTTTCCTATATCTCAGTCGCGGCCCTTCCAGTTTGTGCGGCGATGACCAAGGCGCTTGCGCTTTTCTTATGTATTTTCCAGTTATTACTCATTTATAAACATGAACGTCCCTTAATATTAGCCTCTTGTAACAAAATATCCACAAATCTGTCATATTAATCAATATCCATCATTTTTACAAGTTTTATTCCCTTATCATTTGGAGAAACTATGATATAGTTATGGTGTGATTATTCGCACATATACATATTAGGAGTGATAGTAATGAGTGAAGCAGCAAAAACGCTTGAAGGCTGGTATAGTTTACATGACTTCCGTGTAATCGATTGGACATCATGGAAGATGTTGTCAAGTGATGAGCGCCAAGCAGCTATCCATGAGTTTTTATCCCTTTTAGATAAGTGGAACACAACTCAAAGCGAGAAAAAGGGAAGCCATGCATTATACACAGTGGTTGGCCAAAAGGCTGACTTTATGCTGATGATTTTAAGACCAACACTTGAGGAAATAAA
The DNA here is from genome assembly GCF_006704205.1 of Cytobacillus solani. Classification (NCBI taxonomy): domain Bacteria; kingdom Bacillati; phylum Bacillota; class Bacilli; order Caryophanales; family Bacillaceae; genus Cytobacillus; species Cytobacillus solani. Next base: position 2,124,017 of record NZ_CP041305.1, on the reverse strand, counting down.
TGAAATTGAAAATGAATTCAATAAAACGAAACTAGCAGAGTATACTGTACCTACATTCTCTTATGTTTCCATTGTTGAATTAAGCAACTATTTACCTTCAGATCAGGATCCATACCAAAGTCCAGAAATATTGGCACGTCTGTATCCTATTCTGCCTAAATCCAAGCATGTTTGCTTCTATCCAATGGATAAGCGCCGTCAAGGAAATGATAACTGGTATATGCTTCCTATGGAAGATCGCCGTAATATGATGCGCAGCCACGGTATGATTGGCCGCCAATACGCTGGAAAAGTAAAACAAATTATTACTGGATCTGTAGGCTTCGACGATTATGAGTGGGGTGTTACTTTATTCTCTGATGATGCCCTTCAATTTAAGAAGCTTGTATACGAAATGCGTTTTGATGAAGTAAGTGCAAGGTATGGAGAATTCGGTTCATTCTTCGTAGGTAATCTTCTTGAGGAAGATCGTATTGCACAGCTATTACACATAAATTAATAAATCTTTATTTTACCTCCTTTGCAATCATGCGAAGGAGGTTTTTTTCGGCTTTACTGCGTGTATACTAAAACAATTTTCTTACAAAGAAAAAAGCATAAAAAAACATGCCTATACATACTATGAATTAGTGAGTATTTATCATCAATATCGTTTTCCATTAGTCTATTAAATCCATATTCTCCTGAGCTTTATATGAAGTTTCACTTTGATTTCTAGGAGGGAAAAGTGTGAGTCAAAACTTTAATCAGTACACAGCCAACCCATACTACGGGTATCAGCAGCCATATACAGGAGGAACTGCTACTCCTGCATATAGAGTGCAGCCAATGGCCTACCCGCAAATGCAAACTGTACCATTTCCAACAACAGGAGGCGGCAGTGCCCCCTCACAAGCTCCTCAAGTTCCAGGGATGCTTCCGATTGAGCAATCCTATATCGAAAACATTCTACGTTTGAACAAAGGGAAACTTGCAACGGTTTATGCCACCTTTGAAAATAATCGAGAGTGGAACGCCAAAAAATTCGAAGGCATAATCGAAGCTGCAGGCAGGGATCATGTAATCTTAAGTGACCCGCAATCAGGCATGCGATACTTAATTCCAATGGTTTACGTAGACTATGTCACGTTTGAAGAAGAAATCGAGTATGAATATCCTTCATTCGGTGGAGCACCAAGCCTTTCACAATACAGTCCGAGGTGATTAAAAAAAGAGCTTTGACACAAAATGTCAAAGCTCTTTTTTCTTATAAATGCTTTACTGCTGCGATGATTAACAATACCCATGCCACTAAAAAACAAACACCGCCAATTGGAGTGATCGCACCAAGAACACCAATTTTCGTTAGCGTCAGTATGTATAAGCTTCCAGAGAAAAAGATAATCCCAATTAGCATGATCCAGCCTGACCAGGATAATAAAGCACTTGCTGGCAGTTTGCCTAGAAGGACACCTATTACTAATAATCCCGTCGCATGGAACATTTGATAGGTGACTCCTGTTTTCCAGATTTCCAAATACTTTGGTTCTACCATTTTTTCTAGGCCGTGCGCGCCGAATGCTCCTAGAGCAACTGATAGAAAAGCATTAATGGCACCAAGAATAATAAATAATTTCATTTTAACTCCCTCTCTTCCTGTTAAAAGTCGAACAATGAATCCCCATTTGCATCATCTTCTATCTCTAGACGTTTAGGGTGCTGAATACTAACTGGCTGAGCCTGATGAACTGGTTCTTGAGGAACAAATGTTTTTTTTGGAGCAGCTAGCTGCACCTGTTCATCTAGTATGAGCTCACATAGTGATTTAATCGAATAGATTCTTTCTCTTATTCTTGCTTCATTTATGTTTCCTTTAGCTTCGTGCAATTCCTCTTCGATTTTCCTTAGCAATTGCTGGACGGAAATGTTCAACATTTTCACCTCTACTTTATCAAGCTTTTGTTTCTACTATTATATAGTTCATAGTGGTTGATTTCCGCTCCAGGATGCTCCCTTTCCGCGGGGTGGGCGCTGAGCCTCCTCGACGCTAAAGCGTCTGCGGGGTCTCACCTGTCCCACACTTCCCGCAGGAGTCTCGCACCTTCCGCTCCAATCAACTAATCTTTTTTGCAATTATCATTTACACAATTAACACAATCTTTTAGAAAATAGCTTTATTTTAATTACTTTTTATTCACTCTCTTTTCAAAGCGTAAGCAAGGCTTACCTGATGCACGGAGTACTTCTACTGATGGAAGCTTTGCTATTTTAAATTGGAACGCTTTGCAGCCCTTTGGAAACCTTTGGTCCCAAGTAATATTGAAAAGTGGAGGCGACTGGGTTGCCCCGACAAGCATAAGACGAGCTGGCTGGAAGGTTGTTCTTTAACCTTCTAGACAGATTGGCTTATGACCTCGAGGGACTAGGAGCCGGAACTAGACAAATAGAAAAATTTACATTTGAAACAATCAATTCTGTTTTTCTCCATTTTTCCCATTCCTCTTTTTAATCAACATTCATTATACATGAACTGGCTGATTTTTTCGATCCATCATTACTTTTCTTCTGCTACATCTCGTATGATGACAAATACTGTCTGTTTCACGTGAAACAACTCATTTCCTGGGGAATTTTGTCGTATAGAAACCTTTTTTGGTATCTGCCTACCTAGTTATTCCGCTCATTTAAAAACTAGTTAGTATTAACCAGTCGACGTTTTTTTCACACGAAAAAAAAGCCCTGACCGATGTATAGTCAGGGCTTTACTTTTATCCTAGCAGTCGCTGATAAATTGTTTTTGCTTGTGTTAAATCTTTAGTTCCATGTATAAGTGCACGTCCATCATTGAAAATAACGAGACGCTGTTCATCTATCTCAACAGATAGTAAATAGGGGTTCCCCTTCACTTTGTATCCAAGTTCTTTTAATTGCTGGGATAAATCATTTAACTGGATATTCTGCCGTTCGGGCGGGCGAATCTGTACTGTATCTCTTCCGCAAAGAACAGTCGACTTTGTCATATTCTCGCTATCTAAATACGGATAGGTTCTATTTTCCCCACATGATAAACAGCCTGCATCCTTCGCTTTCGAAACCTTCATGCTCGTATATTGATTTCTCCAAAGATCAAAGCTAATAAATGAAGTACGAACAGCTTCCCAATCCTCAACAAGGATTTTCAATGCTTCAGCTGCTTGGTGTGAAATAACCATCTGAACAGTAGGAGCAATGATCCCACCTGTATCACATGTCATTCCCTGAATGGGGATCTTTTTCAGAATACAATTTAAGCAGGGCGTCTTCCCAGGAATAATTGTAAGACTCATGCCAAAACTGCCTACACATGCCCCATAAATCCAAGGGATCTGATATTTTTGTGAGACATCATTGATCGCCATTCTCGTTTCAAAATTATCTGTTGCATCAATAATTAGGTCCACACCTTGAACGAGCTCCTCTAGCTTTTCAGGTGTTGCATCCGTAATAAATGCCTCTATCTCTACATCAGAATTAATCTTCCTCAGTCGTTTTTCAGCAGCTGCTGCTTTAGGCAGCTTTTCTTCTACATCTCGCTCTGTATACAGCTGCTGACGCTGAAGATTGCTAGCCTCTACATAGTCCCTATCAACGATCGTCAGCTTGCCTACTCCTGCCCTTGTTAATATTTCTGCATTGCCTGAACCCAACGCACCAGCACCTATCATCAATACATGCTTTGAACGAATTTTCTCTTGTCCCGCTTTTCCAATTGGTGAAAATAAGGTTTGCCTTGAATACCTTTCATCCATGTGCGTTACTCCTTTCAGTAAGAAATGCGGAAGCGCCTAGGTCACCCTCGACAAGCACAAGACGAGCCTCACGGAAAGGTGTTCTTTACCTTTCTGGGAGGCTTGGCTTGTGACCTCGAGGGGGTAGGCGCTGGAGCTAGACAATTCTCTAACTTAAAGATGGTTTCTTACTATTTATAAAAATGACATCTTTTTCCCCTTATCAGCCACCGCTGACTGGAGGAATAAAGGCAATTTCATTTCCTTCATGAATGATATCCTCATCCGAAGCAAATTCCTCGTTAATAGCAGTCATTACATTTTCAAGATTGACCGACTTATAAGTTTCCAAAACCATCTGTTTCAGATCCGCTATCGTTTTTCCTTTTGCATCCATCATGATTGACTCTTCACCGACAGCATCACGTAAATGAGCAAAAAACAAAATTTTATTCATTTAAGTCACTCTCCTCCGGTTTTCCTTTTGGATAGGCAACTGTTTCAAGCTGATTTCCAATCCATTCTTGTCCGTCTTCCCAATGTTCCTTTTTCCAAATTGGTACAATTTCCTTGATCCGCTCAATTGCATATCGATTCGCTTCATATGCATCTGCACGATGGGGAGTTGAAACGGCAATGACAACGGCTACATCTGTTATATCCAGCTTCCCTACTCGATGGGTAATTGCCACCTCTGATCCGTGCCAGCGCTCTTTAATCTCATTTCCGATTTGTTCGAGCTTTTTCACAGCCATCGATTCGTATGCTTCGTATATTAAATATAGTGTTTTCTTTCCATGCGTCAATTCGCGAACTGTCCCTATAAAGGTAGTAATCGCACCTGCTTCACGCTGCACAACCTTATCAATCACTTCCTGAACATGGATTGGTTCCTTTGAGATTGCGTAATTCATTTAATCACTCCTTTTTGCTAAAGTAGATCGGATTAGGTTTCCTTTCTAGATGATACCCGCCAATTCCTTCTACTATTTCTATAAACTCTTCCGACTGAATCGCATCGATTAAATCCTTGCCCTTTTGACTTTCGAAGAATTCCTTTGTCATAAGTAAATCATAGTGTTCATCTGCAACAGGGAGAAAATCAAGGCCCATTGCATTTGCTGCAGGGTAAATTCCTAGCCCAACTGCATTCTGATTTCCTTTTACCTCTGCCGCCACACTTAAATGGGAGAACATTTCCCTATCATAGCCTATAATGGCTTCCGCACCCATTCCTTCTTTTCTTAAGAGCATATCAAATAGGATTCTCGTGCCCGCTCCTTTTTGACGATTAACAAAATGTCCCTGTTTTTGAACAATATCTTTTATTGATTGTATATCAAGTGGATTGCCCTTCGGCACTAGCCAGCCTTGTTTTCGTTTTAAAAATGGATAAAGAACAACCTCTTTATCTGCCAAAAATCTTTCAATATAGGATTGATTATATTCCAGTGTTTCTGGATCAAGAAGATGGATGCCGGCCACATGTGCCTCTCCCTTCTTAATTGCCATAATTCCTGCCAAGCTTCCGACATGAGAGGACATGATTCTTGAATCTCTTTTTACTTTTTTCAATTGGGATGATAGGAGGTCAATCGTTAAATCATGACTTCCAATACAAACGATGGATTGCTGAATTTCTTCTAACGGTCTATACAATTCAACTTCTGCGTACTCACCTTGTTCATATCCAAGGCTTGTAGGTGGAATAACAAGAATCCCATCTGCCCGGACTAACGACATGGTTACTCCAGCTGCTCTTGGGAGTGGATTAGCAATATATTCACCGTCTACAAACCCAATGTTCATCCGAATAAAATCCTCTGCCCCCATTGCCCCAACAATGCGGCGTCCAACTTTCACCTTCAGCTTTTGCCTTACTGGCTCAGGTGTTTGCAATACTTCATAAATTAGTGGCCTGACAAACCATTCAAGCGCTAGATAAGCGGAAACAGGATAGCCAGGAACCCCAATGATGATTGTATCTTCAATTTTCCCAATGATTACAGGCTTACCTGGTCTGGTTGCCACTCCATGAGTAAAAACCTCTCCAAGCTCTTGAATCATGTGAACCGTGTAATCTTTTGATCCTGCCGAAGAGCCTGCGTTGATAACAACAATATCAGAATGTTTGACAGCTTCCAAAAGAACTACCCGTAATTCCTCCGGTTCATCCTTCACGATCGGGTGCAGGTGTGGTTCTCCACCCCATTCATGAATATAATTAGCAAAAACTGTTCCATTAAATTCAATTAATTGGCCAGCAGAGATGGAGGCAGCTGGAGAAACCAGCTCATTCCCTGTTGGAATAATTGTAACGATCGGCTTTTTCACTACCGGAACGGTCACCGTTCTTGATGCAAGAAGGGCTCCGATATCCACAGGCCGAATAAGATGACCTTGAGGAAATAGCATTTCTTCCTGTACAATATCCTCTCCAATGGGCCGAATATGCTGCCAAGGTACAGCAGGTTCAATAATCTCAATCGTATCCTCAGTAAGCTCATTTACTTGCTCAATCATAATAACAGCATCAAAAGGAGAAGGAACTTCATTTCCTGTATCAACGTATACAAAATCTTCATTTCGTTTTAACTGAATCGGTCGCTGCTCGTGAGCTGAGAAGGTTTCCTCTGCAATAACAGCAATTCCATCCATCGCAGACGCATGGTAATGGGGCATGGAACTGTTTGCAAAAACAGGCTCAGCTAATACCCTTCCTAATGAACTTGAGCTGTCCAGCCATTCGATCTCTTGCTTGGATTCAAAATGGGCAAGCATTTGTTGAACTGCCTCATGCCGTGGCTTGTCCTGTAAATATACCTTCCTCTTGAAATGGAATGTTGACATCTAATTCCACCCCCTACCTAAAAATTCTTACCGGAACGAGTTCTCCCTTTTGAACACCTTCTCGCCTTGCTGCGATCTCGATCATTCCATCACTTTGAACGAGGGTAGAGATGAGACCGGATTTTCCAATAATCGGTTCAGCGTACCAATCATCATTCTCTTCAAATAATCGTACTCTCACATAATCTGTCCGTCCTGGTGATGAGGGAATATTCTTCGTTACCTTCGCAAAGGTTAGCTGTTTCTCCTTCGTTCGAGCTCCGTGCAGCTGTTCTAAGATAGCCTTTCCGAACAAGTGGAAAATAATAACAGCTGATGCTGGGTGACCTGGGAGACCAATAACAGGCTTGTTATCCGCTAAAGATAAAATCGTCGGCTTTCCCGGCTTAATAGATACACCATGCACAAATACTCCTGGTTTTCCTAGCGATTGGATCACTTCTACTGAATAATCCTTCGTGCCGACTGAACTGCCGCCAGATACAATTAAACAATCTGTACGTGCTAATAATTCTTTTGCCCTTCGTTCAAACTCCTCGCGGTTATCTTTGACAATTCCTCCATAATGGAAGCTGTAGCCCCACTCAGTCACAAGGGCACCAATTGTCATCCCGTTCATATCTCGTATTTCGCCTGGAGCTAGATTTTTCGTTTCAATTGGAACAATTTCATCACCTGAGGACAGATAGCCGATAACCGGTTTTCTTATCACGGAAACTGCTGTAATTCCTTGAGAGGCAAGTGCACCTAACTCCTGAGAACGAAGCTTCGTCCCCTTATCTAAGAGAAGGGCTCCCTTGCTTATATCCTCTCCGACAGAAATGACATTTTCACCTGGAGCGATCTGCTTGAAGACATTGATTAATCCAGCCAAATCTTCACAATGCTCAATCATTACAACCGCATCACTGCCATCAGGGAGCATGCCTCCAGTCGGTACATACATCGCTTCCCCTGCTTGAAGTGCTCTTGGTGGTACTTCGCCCATTTGAACTTCTCCTGCAAGAGCAAGAAAACCCGGCAGACTTTCGGATGATCCAAATGTATCCTTTGCTTTAACAGCATATCCATCAACAGTTGAGCGGCGAAAATCAGGAACATTTTCAAGGGCATAGATATCTTCAGCTAAAACGAAATGCAGCGCTTCAATGAGCGGAATGGTTATATATTCAGTTAATGGTTTTACATGGTGGCTGATTAGATCAAACGTTTCTTCTACCGATTTCACTTGAAAAAATTTCATGATAAATCTCTGCTTTCTTTTGGATATCCATTTGCTAGCTTTAGAGCTTCCTCAAATTCCTCTGGATGGTTCATGTTAAAAAAATGATGATCTTGATAAGGGAAATGCAGCATTTGGAGATCTTCTTCTAACACAATTTTTGTATTTATCTTTTGAAAAAATTGTCTAATTCGCAGCTCCTGTTTCTGTAAGGAATGGCTGATTTCCTCATGAACATTTTTACGATAAGCTGCGAATAATGGATGAAGCTGTTCCGAGATATTTGGCACGGCCGCATCAAAATCATCTAAGAAACCTAGCAAAATTTCTCCTAGCTTCGAAGATACAAATGGCATATCACAAGCAACAACAAGGTTTTTATCTGTTTTGGAGGCTTTTAGTCCCGCATGAATGCCTGCAAGCGGCCCCATACCCTTCCACTCGTCCTCAACCATTGGAAGATTAAGAAAGTGATAATCTTCAATTGTATTGGTCACAATCATTAGATCCGTAACCGTCTTTTCAAGCTCTGCAGCAATATGTTCTATGACCGTTTTTTCGCCTATTTTTAACAGAGCTTTATTTTTTCCCATCCTGCTTGACTTGCCGCCCGCCATGATTATTCCTGTAGTCCTCATTTTTCTCACCTGCTTTGAAAATTAGTGAGTCCCTATACCCGAATCGTCTGAAACCCCAAAACCCTTTTCTTGAGCAATATAATCGAGATGGATGCTTTTCACATCTAATAGGGTTGGAGATTCCTTTTTAAACATTTTTCTGCTATCAATAACTTTAGTATACCCTTTACATTTATGGCATGCATGAATTTCCGCACTTTCGTCGCCCTCTACTTTAAGGATCACTAACTCGTCTTCTGATCCACAGTGTGCACAGCTAATTTTCTTTTCTTCCCAAGCATGAAGACATCTTGGACATGTCAGCTCCTTCTTGCCTTTCTTGTTGAGCAAGGCAAAGCGTGCAGGTTCACCACAGGAAGGGCAGCCATTGGCATGATTCATTCCCCTTAATTGTGATTCCAATAGAGCGGTTGCCTCTTGTAAAAAAGGACGTGCAGCCTGTTCAGCAACAAAGATTGGAAGCCAATCAGGAAGGTTATTTTCATCTGCATAGTTTTTAAAGTAGAAATGGTTCACAACAATTGCTTCTTTAAACCATGCTTGTAAGACATCTAACGTCAATAGTGCTTTTATTTTATCTGCTGTATGGATTATGCCCTCATTATTTTGACCAAGCATCTGGAGAAGCTCTTCAATAAATCGTTGATATTGGCTGAAATCAATTGAAAGTTCTGCTTGAGGAAGGATGGGTGAACCGTTCCCTGTTATATCCTCTATTTGCAGATTACCTATTTCTCCTCTCCATTTTTCATTTAATGACTGTATCTCCTGTTGCAGTTTTTCATAGTTTTCATCAAGAACATTCATTTTTGCCATCGAAAACACCACTTTCATTGAAGAGAGGAAGGGCTACCCTTTATCCAGGGTAGCTCCTCTCTATTATTATTCGGTTATCAATTGTTCAAAGCATGAGCGGTTATGCATGTTTTTTCTTTTTCGGTTTTGCCGCCTGAAGCTCATCATACCAACGGCCATGGTGATCCTTCGCATATTCCTCCGATACATCCCCCTTGATAATTCCTCTCATAGAAGGTTTTGCGGTAACAAGAGACATATAAATATGACCAATGGCAACAGCTGCAGCAAGACCTAAACCAATGCTATGCATTGGATATGCCCACATGATGATTCCATATGGAAAATACTGCGGGAACCACATGATAAGTCCTGAACAAATCAGCATAATCGTTGTAATAATCATTAACCAGGAATTAATTTTTTCACCAGCATTAAAGAAATCCTGCTTTGGGACCTTTGCTTTCATTCCAAAAAACTCTTTAATAAATTGGGGGAAGAATTGCAGGTCATGCTTCTTCCATGAAAAGATATTTTTTGCCCAATTACTAAAACCCTTCCAATCAAAAATTATCATAATTGGCAGTGGAAGCATAAAGGCGACTGCGGCAATTCTATGCACTAATCTTGCACCTGCTGGTCCGCCAAAAACAGGGTAAAGCCAGTCAAAGAATTCGGTATACATTGGCAATGCTGAAATATAAAGAACAAAGAAGGCTGCTGCATTTACCCAGTGTGAAATTCTAAAGCCCAAATTAAAACGTTTAACCGTTTTTTGATTTCCACTTTTATTCATGGCTCTGGTCTCCTTCACTGGAATGGTTCTTCTTGTTTAAATTGGTTGCGATGAATGAACCAATAACGGCCATCGTTGTCGCACCAAGCATCATTTTCCCAATTGGCTGTGCATAGTCCTTCCAAACAATTTGAGAAAGTGCCACTTTAGGGTTTTCCGGTAAGCCGTATGTTGTCGGTTTATCAGCAAGGATATACACCGTATTTGTTCCGCTAATGCCTTGTGGATTGTATATATTTGCATTCGGGTAACGCTCCTTTATTTGCGCTAAACGATCCTCAGCTGAAGAAAGAAGTTCATCCTTATCCCCATAAACAATAGCTCCCGTATGACAAGCAGTTGCACACGCAGGCTGAAGCCCTTCCTCTAAACGGTCCGTACATTGCGTACACTTCTGTGCCTTTCTGAACTCTTTTCCATTTTTATCTATATATGTTGCGAGATTGATAGCATCAAACGAACATGCCTGCACACAGTAGCCACAGCCAACACATGTATCATAATCAACGACAACTGATCCAAATTCTGTATGGCTAATTGCATTTTCAGGACATGCTTTCTCACATGCAGCTTCCGTACAATGCAAGCAGGAGGAATGGCGGAAGAGCCAATCAAGCCCGCCATCCTTTCTTTCTTGCTCGTTAAATGTTAAGACATTCCATGTATTTGCTGTAATCTTTTCATGAGATTGATAGCTTCCGTGGAAATCCTCCATTTCAGAAGGGAGATCATTCCAATTTTTACATGACACCATACATGCACGACAGCCATCACATTTCGTTACATCAACTAATTTAATTGTTTCAGCCATTATTTCGCCCTCCTAACATCGCACAGGAATGCTTTGTATTCTGGTATTGTTGAGTTTGCATCTCCAATATGCGGTGTTAAGCGGTTTGCTGAGCCGCCTGTGACAATGCCTTTATATCCGAAATGCCATGGCATACCAATATGGTGAACCGTTTTATCCTTTAATTTGTATGGTTTAAAACGCTTCGTAACCATTGCGTAAGCATTAATTTCACCACGTGCGGATGAAACAATGATTTTATCCTTATTGTTAATGCCTTTCTCTTTTGCTAATTCCTCACTAATCTCAACGAACATATGAGGAACAAGCTCTGCCAGCCATTCCTGGCTCCGCGTCATCGCCCCAGATTGCCAATGTTCGGATAGACGGTATGTTGTTGCAACAATTGGAAACTTGGATACATCCCCTTGTGCATTCATTTCTTCTTCACCAAATTGTACAGCTGGATTCAGCTGGACACTTGAGAATGAATTGGACATCGGATTTTCATATGGCTCGTAATGTTCAGGAAGTGGTCCTTCATTAATGGAAGCAAATAGGGCTCCCTTTCCTCCTGCCATCATAATGAAAGGATCAATGAAAGTTGGATCATTTGGCCCCTTATCGACAACGAAGTCCGGAACGTCATTTCCCTTCCATTTCCCTTCAGTAGCATTCCATTCAATGCCAACTCTTGTTTTGCTCCATGCCTTCCCGTTTAAATCCGCACTTGCACGATTATAGAGAATACGGCGGTTTGCTGGCCATGCATAAGACCAGTTTAGGAAATTACTCATTCCTTCATCTGTATTGTCTCTTCGTTTTGACAGGTTTTCATTTTCAGGATAGAAACCACAATAGATCCAGTTTCCACTGCATGTGGAACCATCATCCTTTAAGTCGCCAAATTTCTTTACTTGTTGTTTTGTTTTCATGTCATAGCCATTTATTTCTCTGCATACGAGATCAATATCAGGGTGATCACTTTCACCGTAGTCCCACGTCAATGCCTTCATCGGCATATCTGCAGGATTTGAGCTATTTTTGTACATTTCCTTTAAGCGACGTGCAAGCATATGGACAATTTCCAAATCTGCCTTCGACTCACCCTTTGGCTTAATCGCTTGCCAGCGGTACTGCATCCAGCGGCCTGAATTTGTAACCGAGCCCTCTTTTTCAAAAGATCCGCTTGCAGGAAGGAAAATGACTTCTGTCTGAATGGATGCTGGGTCTGCCCCTGCTTCTTTTTGCCAGAAGGAAGAGGTTTCTGTTTCAAAAAGATCCACTGCAACCATCCACTTTAGGTTGCTGAGAGACTCGATTTCTTTGCCAGCATTTGGTCCGCCAACTGCTGGGTTTGAACCAAATAACAATAAACCTTCAAGCTCTTTCCGATGCATCGCATCAAACAATCGCATAAATGAATAGTTTTTGCCTGCTGCAAGCTTAGGTAAATAGTGATAACCGAATTCATTTCCTTTTGTTGCATTGTCCCCATAGAAGGATTTCATCATGCTTGTATAAAACTTCGGCTTATTCACCCAATAGCCTTCTTTAGGAGTAATGCGATCTAGGAAGCCTTGGTAAGTAAAATCGGTTTCAGCTGTTGTTGGTACTTGCATGTATCCTGGCACATTATCATATAGAAGACCGAAATCGGTTGAACCTTGAACATTGGATTCCCCACGCAATGCATTCACACCACCGCCAGAAATCCCAATATTACCAAGGAGCAGCTGAAGTATCGCATAAGAACGAATATTTTGCGTTCCAACCGTATGCTGTGTTCCACCCATTGCATATAGAATGGTGCCTGCTTTACCTACTTCACCTGTAGATGCATATGTTTTGCAAATGTCTAGGTACGTTTCTTTCGCAGTACCTGTCACGCCAATAACTGTGTCAATATCATAACGAGAAAAATGTTTCTTCATCAGCTGGAATACACATTTCGGATCTTTCAATGTTGGATCTTTAAGGGTTTTTCCTTCTTTATCCTTTTTGAAAGCCCACTTTGTCTTATCGTAGCTTCTCTTTCCTTTATCATAGCCGCTGAACATTCCATCATTAAACGAATACGTATCTTCGACAATGTAAGAGGCATTAGTGTAAGCGGCTACATATTCTTTATGGAATAATTCGTTTTCAAGAATATAGTTGATCATTCCGCCAATGAAGGCAATATCTGTCCCAGAACGCAGCTGCCCATACACATTTGCCATTTGTGAGGTTCTTGTAAAACGCGGGTCAACAGAGATAAGCTTCCCGCCTTTTTCTAATGCCTTTAAAATCCATTTAAAGCTAATCGGATGATTTTCAGCGGGATTCGCACCGATAATCATTAATACATCGGCATGCTTAAGATCATTCCAGTGGTTTGTCATTGCTCCACGACCAAATGTAGGTGCCAGACCGGCAACCGTTGAACTATGTCATATTCGGGCCTGGTGTTCGATATAGGTTAGCCCGAGCCCTGCACGGAACAATTTCTGCAGCAAATGACACTCTTCGTTATCTAATGCAGCTCCGCCAAGATAGGCGATAGAATCTGTTCTATTGACTGTCAGTCCTTTTTCCTTATGGATAAACGTACGGTCCCGTGTTTCTTTAATATTTTTGGCTATCTTTTCAAGGGCAAAGTCCCAATCTACTTCTTTCCACTTGTCGCTGCCAGGTGCACGGTACATTGGCTTTGTTATCCGTTTTTCACTTGTATACACCTGTCTTACTGTCGTTCCTTTACTGCAAAGGCTTCCTTCATTGATCGGATGGTCCGGATCCCCCTCCGTATACACCACATCATCGCCTTTAGAATAAACTAAAATTCCGCAGCCAACCGCACAATAAGGACAAATGGTTGGTGTAGGCTTGAGTTCAGCAATCTTGAACTCTCTTGTTTTTGCTCTCGCTCCTTTATCGTCGAAGCCAAGCTCAACAACCGCTAGAGTCGCTGCCACAGCCCCGGACAATTTCAGAAACTGTCTTCTTGTAAATTCCATCTATTTTCCCCTCTTTTCCATAAATAGAACATATATTAAACCCAATTATTTTGGATGAACCCCCACAGTCTTTTCTTCCAAATCGTTAATGACCCTTCCGAATGACGTATATGAAATAGCCATTCTTCCTCTTAAATAGCCAACTACCTCAATATTTAGAAATTTCGCTAGCTGAATCGCCTGCTTTGTCGCAGCGGTTCTCGATCCGATAACCGAAAAGCCAAACTTTGCTGCTTTCGAAAGCATTTCATAAGAAACCCTTCCTGTGGTTAGCAAAACCAGCTCCTCAGGCTTACAGTTTGTCCGGATGGCATGTCCGATAACTTTATCAACTGCATTATGTCTGCCGATATCCTCTCGAATTGCCATTTCCCCATCTGCATGTACAATGCAGGCACCATGCATGCCTCCTGTTTCTGCATACAATGGAGAGTTCTTAGCAAATTCACTGCGCTTCTTCAAGATATAACTTAATAGATACGTATTGTTGGATTGCACCTTATTAAATGTCTTCACATCTGTCATAGAAAAGAAAGTGACTCCCCTTCCGCAGCCAGCGGTATAGTGCTTCTTCTTCGAAAACATTAATTCGGGGTTAAACCCTTCCCTTAAAGTGACTGAAAGTGTTCCAGAGTCTTCTTCACTCGTAATAGACTGAATATCCTCTGCTCCATCAATCATTCCTTCTGAAAATAAATAGCCGTATACCCAGTCCTCCAAATCTTGATTTGTCAGCTGGAAAACGGCTACCTCATATCCATTTATTATGAGAGTAATCGGATACTCCTCAGGACATCCCTTTTTATTCATCGTTTCCACCCCTTTTGCTAAAGGAAGCGCAGGCCATATCAATTGTACGGAGTGATCTCCCTTTTTATTATAAGAAGAACCGTTCTAACTCTTCTGCGACAATTATCACGAAAACTAGGATTAAAATATGAGATTAATGTGAAAATTTATTATTAATACGTAATATATAGTAAATGGAACAAGCAATAACAGCAGTAACATTTATCACGTTTCAATAGTGGCAAATAAAAAGCAGTTCATTTGTTCACCATATTGTTAAAAATTATTGTGAATAAATAATGAAAAATATGATCCTCCTTTCCAAATTAGAACAAATGCGCAAGCGTCTTGATCACCCCCGACAAGCACAAGACGGGGTCGACAAAAACGCGACGTCCTCCTAAAAGCTTCACTTTTAGTCGTGCGATGCATCGCTGACGAAGCTTTCCTTGTCCTGTCGCATTGTCGACACTAGTACGTCCTGTACGTCGGGGGTAGGCGCTGGAGCTGAACGCAGACAAACCTGTCGCAAAGTTATCCACAACATCCAAATTTATTATTTCATAGACAGAAAAAAATCCTTCCAAAATTGGAAGGATGCTAAATTTCTTTTCTTTGAAAATAAGTAAAACCTGATAGAAAAAATAGAACAAAGCTCCCAAAAATGACAAGCAGCAATGTCTCCATCGTTACATTCATTGCACCAAATCCATCCTGTCCTGTTGGCACCATTGCTAAAAATGGCTGAGCCCACGGATAAAAAGGACCAAACTTTTCTGAGTTCACTACTAACATATTTGGCAATGTAAATATGACATTAATGGCTAATGGAGCAGCAAAACTGGACCATGCAACAGATACGAATATTTGCAGAGCAGCAAGAGGAAGGCAAGCGATCCAGCCGCCTAATGAGCTTATCGCTATCGTCTTCCACGGAATGGCTTCTTCGAATCCTTTTAATTGTCCAACCAACAGTACTCCTGAAGCAAACAGCAGCTGTGTGAATGCAAGCAAACCTAGAACAAGCAGGAATTTCGCAAGATAAACATTGCTGCGGGAAACAGGCATAGCAAGCAGCTGCTTCCAGCCTCCTCCAATATGCTCATATCGGCACACAAAAGCAGAAAAAACACCTGTGAGTAAAGGCAAAAATAAAAGTGCGTGTATAAATGCCATATAAGTTATTGCCATCTCCCATTTGTGAGGTGTATCTTCTACAGATTCACCAAGGCCAACTAAGAATGAGAGAGCAGGGCTTATAAAAATTAACAGCCAGATTGCTGACTTTCTAAGTTTTAAAAACTCAGACCTTAATACCTTTCCCATTACTTCACATCCTTTCTTGCAAAATCAAGCAAACCAATCAAGTATATGGCTAATCCGCAAACAAGACCGAAAATGACGGAATACAATGGATCATCCCAGCCATTATTTAATGATGGCCATTTCCAAGGCATCCAATCTGGGAATCGAAAGGACATCAATGAGAGAATCGTACCTACAATTCCGATAACCAAAGGAATGGCCTGATTTTTCATTGTGATGGAAAGCCAGATTTGCAGCGCGATAAAAGGCATGGCAGCAAGATAAGGAAAGTAAGCCATTTTAAGCAAGGACAGAAACGGGACGTCCGTTCCAAACTTAAGAAAGAAACCAAGGACAATGATCCCAAGGAATAGGAACGTGCTTGATACGAAAAGCAAAAGGGCTGTTAACACAAATTTCCCGGTGAAAACCCGCAGTTTAGAAACTGGCAATGCGAGAAGCTGCTTCCATGCATTTGTCTGATGCTCAATGTTCGAAATCATAGAGGCAATAAGTGTCAACCCGAGCATGAGAGCAGGAATAGCTAAATACTTTGCCTCTCCTATCAGACCGGCCCATAAATCCTTTTCATGGACCTTTGTTAAATAGTCATACCGAAGTCCAAAATTAACGGCTTCAAGTGCTACAACTCCGAAGGGCCCGAGAAATATCAAAAACCAAATCAGCTTCCTTTTAATCTTAATAAAGTCCGAGGCTAGAATGCTCAGCATTACAAACTCCCCTCCCCGCCAGTAAGCTCCAGGAAAATATCTTCAAGTGATTTTTTCTCCTCCTGGACTCTGTACACAGAGAAGCGATCATGAATGAGGTCACCAATCACAGTAGAAATCTCTTCATCCGAAGTATGAGGCAAATATATTTGATTGTTGTCCATTTCTGCCTGCCTGCCTTTTGAAAGCAGCATTCTCCATGCTTGTTCTGTTTGATCAACTTTGATAGCTATTTTGCTTTGTGCTCTTTGCCTAAGCGCTTCAATGGAGTCTTGAAAAATCATTTTTCCTTTTGAAATGATGCCTACCTGCGTTGCCATCTGGTCCATTTCTGATAATAAGTGGCTTGATACGAGAATTGTAATGCCATGCTCTTTTGGCATACTTTTAATGAGTTCTCTTATTTCCAGGATGCCCGAAGGATCGAGTCCATTTGTCGGTTCATCCAAGATAAGCAGCTCAGGATTTCCTAAAAGTGCCGCAGCAATCCCTAATCTTTGCTTCATTCCTAATGAAAATCCTTTCACCGGTCTTTTCGCTTCATTCGATAATCTGACAATCGAAAGCACTTCATTAATCCTCGATTTGGGCGCATCGAGCAGAATACGCAGAGCCTCCAAATTCTCATACGCATTTAAATGGCCATAATAGGATGGGTACTCGACTAAAGAACCTACTTTTTTTAACACATTAAGTTTTTCCTTTTTCATATTCTTTCCAAATATATGAATGGATCCCTTTGTTGGTTTAGCAAGTCCAAGAAGCATCCGAATCGTAGTTGTTTTCCCTGCACCATTTGGTCCAAGGAATCCATAGATCTCACCTTTATTTATTTTGAGATCAATATTCTCCACGGCATACCTATTCGAAAATTTCTTCGTCAATTGATTCGTTTCAATAATTAATTCACTCATCTTCATCACCTCGATACCCATCATAACTAGCCTTGGTTAAAACGAAGGGCAATGAAGTTTAAAATTCGTTTAAATATTCGAATGCAAATGGACTAAACACATTTCCCGATTAGGCGAATATGATACCTATAAGTAGTCTCCATATTTAGCAATTATGCTTTATTTAAAAAATCATGCCGCTTACGTATGATCACCTTTGACAAATTATTCAAGGGCGCAGCTTTTCGTAAAGGGGGAAGACGATGCCTGTATCCATCATTTTCAACCAAATTGCAGTAAACACAATCAATCAAAACTCATCAGTAGCAACAGGTCAAAACAACCAAGCGGACTGGTCTTTTCAAGGGAAAAATAATCTTGCTGCCGGTCAGCAGTTTGGATTGGCGGCTGCAACAGGCAATCTGAATATTAATTTTGATAACGATTTAGTTGATACTCCAATTAATACTCCTGAAGTGATCAATCCACAGCCTAATATACAGTATTGAGGAATTTACATGAAAATTGTCTTTGATTCGATTTCAATTAATAGCATTAGCCAAAATTCTGGTGTTTTTACAGGATCTAATATTCAATTAAACTGGCAATCACAAACAAAAGAAAACAGCGCATTGGGAACGGTGATAGGAGACTTTAATCACCTAATGAATAATATAAATGTTGTTTACGATAATGATTTAATAGATATGCCTATTATCACTGAGCCCAGCCAAATGAATCAGAGTAACAAAAAAAAAGGGGATGGACACCATTAGTCCTCCCCTTTCATCTTTTCTTGTATTAACTCCTTTACCCAATCTGGAACATCCTTCTCATCCCGGCTGGTTAGCAGATCCATAATGGCCGAGTCATTTAACAATGATCGTAAGCCTTCAATATGATTCCCGTCACCACTAATACTCCCAAGGCCTTGACTATGTTTTTTAAAGCTTTCAAATCCCGAAGGAGCATTATTGCCGAAGTTTACACATGAAGCACCTTCTACTGTCCCAATTCGGATTGTCCCAATAAAGAAGTTAGGAGATAGTAGTGTCATTCTTAGCCTCCTTGTCTTTTAAAGAGATGGAATAGCCTTCTTTCGTTGTTTTGAAGACACTGTTATCTTGAGATTGTTTTTCCTTTTTGTTCTTTTGTCCCTTTTCTTTTTCATTTCCTATATTTACGCCAAAATTATTCCCTACATTGAGCGCACCGCTCAATTCTTCTATATCAATTTGATCAAGGTGAAACGATAATTGATCAAGAACAGGCTGATGAATATCTACTCTATCAATATGAAAATGATATTCTGCCTTTTGATGTTCCTTCATTCGATCGATCCTCTTCTGCAAATCCTCTAATTGCTTCTGCAGTTCTTTGTAAGAAAGATCATCTTTTCTCCGCTTATGCCAAAACAAAGGAATCACTCATTTTCTGAAGTAGGTTTATTATTTTTCACCATATGAATATTATTAAAAATGTGATTATGATTCCCCTGAATCGTTCCATTTCCCTCTGCTTTGTATGCGGCTGATGAAAAACGATACTGTGTATTTTTTCCAGAAAATACAGCTGAAGAATCTTTGATTTGACCAATCGCGAATTGCTTTATTTTAATCTGAGCCATTCTTTTCACCTCCGTCGCTTCATTACTCGAAATGGACATCAATTAATTGCTCACTCACCACTTTTTCAAGCCTAATCACAAGGAGACCATTTTGATACTTTGCAGTGACATTCTTTGCCATAAATGAAAAAGGAAGAGGTATTTGTCTTTCAAAGGGACCTGTAAACCTTTCCTTTATAGTTGCCTTCCCATTGCTGCTAAGCGAAAAAACAGGAATATTGCCTAAAATAACCAAATTCATGTCTTTTAGCTTAATTTTTATATCATTAATAGAGTGCAATCCTGGTAATTCCACAAGAATAATTCCTTCATGTTCGGTTTCATACATATCAATAAGTGGTCCCTTTTTAGGGAAAAGCTGCTGAATATCATTCCAAAACTCTTTACCTAGAACATCCTCTGCACCCTCGGGAAGTTTCGACCAGCTAAATTTCCCTGTATCCCTAGTCATAAAAACCACCTCAAAGCATTTATATGCATAGAAATGTGAGATTATTTAAGAATTCC
Organism: Cytobacillus solani; assembly: GCF_006704205.1. Taxonomy (NCBI): domain Bacteria; kingdom Bacillati; phylum Bacillota; class Bacilli; order Caryophanales; family Bacillaceae; genus Cytobacillus; species Cytobacillus solani. The sequence goes on along the minus strand of NZ_CP041305.1, from coordinate 2,104,329 downwards.
CAATTGCTGATTATAAATAGAACTCCTTACATATTTAATTAACAAAGAAAAGAACCTATTTTTGAGAATCATCTGCTCAAAAGTAAGTTCTTTTTTCGTTTTATCTGCCAGCCATCAACTTCTTTTTCTAATTTTAATCATTGTCCCATGCTCTCCTGTTTCTGTTTCCCATTTAAGCTTCATATCCTTCAGCATAAGAGATACAATGGAAAGCCCGATTCCCGCTCCTTTTTCAATCGATTCCCCGCCCATCCCTGGACCATGGTCTTCAATGAAGATCTCCTGAAGATGAGCATCGATCTTCACACCAATATATGCGCCATTCCGTGCATGCCGGTAAATATTTTGATAAAAATTATCTAACACCCGTTCCATCCTTTGGGGATCAACTTCCCAATAAAAGGTCGTCTCTGGAAACTCAACCTCCATTTGAAAGCCTGCTCCTTCAAATACAGGGTACCATGCCGCAAAAGATGTCTTTACTAACCGAACCATGTCTGTCCTCTCTGGATAATACGGATACTTTCCTGTTGTCAATAATGTATAAGAAAGAAGGTTTTCAATTAGCTGGCCAAGATAGCCAATTTTATTGTCGATTAAATCGAGCGATTCTTTACCTTTGTCACTCAATGCTTCTTTCTTTAAGCTAAAGGCATGTCCTCTAATCGTTGTTAATGGCGTTCTTAAATCATGTGATAAATTCGCAATCAGCTGTCTTCTAAGCATTTCTTCTTCCTTCTCACGGACCCGGCTAATTTCAAGCTGATGAATCATTTCATTAAATGAAACTTCCAGCTGCCCTATTTCATCCCTTTTCTCAACACTTATTGTATCTGGAATGCCGCTTTCTGCTGGACTGGACATGGCCTGCTGAAGCCGCAGAAGGCGCTTTCTAATTTTGTAGAAGAAAATCCACGAGATAAATATAAAGATTGCTAATACAGCTACTACAGCCAGAATAATGGCATAGCTGTACCGTTCTTGTAAACTCTGTCCAGCAGAGAGCATGGCTGAACGCGGGACCTGGAGAATCATAAACCCTTCATCTTTTTTCTTGCCGATTAAAGCCACGACTGTAAAAGGGTCAACCTCTAATCCACGGTTTTTTTTCATATAATCAATCGTTAAGGCTGGTGACCATGAAGGTGGAACAGAAAGGCTTTCAGGCAGCCTTTCCCTCGTCTGCCCTGTTTCATCCACCCAAAACATAGATGCCTCTGAATACTCCTTTTTTATTTCTGTCAGCTTTTCGTTTATTTGATCATCGGAAGCACCAGCTAGGCTTTGTGCTTCCTCATGCCACATCGCTTCTAAATCTGTCCCATTTTGATATTTACTCGGCTCCACATCAGTAGGAAGATAATTAAAAAATAGAATTGAAATACCTAAAAAGGATATTGGTACGATCATGATGGCAAATAAGATAATTAATAGATACTGATTCAATAATGAGTTTTTCAATTTCATTGCTTCACCCTATAGCCGATTCCCCTGATTGTTTCTATTATTTCAGGTGAGCCTGGGTTTTTTTCTATTTTTTCACGAAGATAGCGAATATGAACCATCAATGTCTTGTCGCCTTCCATGTACTGCTCTCCCCAAACAGACTCATAGATCTGCTCTTTCGTTAGAATCTGATTTGGATGTTTTATAAAATGCATAAATATCTGATATTGCTTGCCAGTTAAAATGATTTCCTCTCCATTCCGCTGATCAACAATGGTATTTTCGGAGAGATTCACACATATATGGCCGAGCCTTATCTCATTTGAAACCGATAGACCAGACCTTCTTAGCAATACCTCAATTCTTGCTGCCAGTTCATCCGGGTGAAAGGGCTTTGTTACATAATCATCTGCGAATTGTAAGCCATGCAGCTTATCATCTACAGCTGTACGAGCCGAGAGCATTAATATAGGGACATAAGGCGCCTCTTTTTTAAGCCGCTGTCCGACTGTAAATCCGTCAAGTCCAGGGAGCATAACATCTAATATGACAAGATCACTATTGATAACTGCTTTTTCGGCTCCTTCGCCTGTTTTTAACCACTGGACGTTATATCCTCTCTGCTCTAGATCCTCCTGCACCCAGCTGCCAATTTCTAAATCATCTTCTATGTATAGAATTCTTCTCATTTTTATCACCTACGTTTATAATAGAGAATAGCAATTGGGAATAAAAGACTTTTGATTTAAAGTTTCTCGAAAAAGTGATTATTGTTATAATAGAAAAAACAATACCAACTTATTTAATGAAGCAATACTTCAGGGAGGAATTTGCAAATGACGATGAAAAAAGTCTTAACTATTGCTGGATCTGACACAAGCGGAGGCGCAGGCATCCAAGCTGACCTAAAAACATTCCAAGAACTAGGCGTTTACGGAATGACAGCTCTAACTACAATCGTGACAATGGATCCAAAAAACAACTGGAATCATAATGTCTTTCCAATTGCCCTTGATACATTAGAAACGCAAATAGAAACGGTCCTATCAACTGGAATAGATGCAATGAAAACGGGTATGCTCGGTTCTGTTGAAATTATTGAACTTGCAGCTAAAGTGATAGACGAAAATAAATTAGACCGGGTTGTCATTGACCCCGTATTAGTTTGTAAAGGGGAAGATGAGGTGCTTCACCCAGAAACTGCTGAAGCATTAAGAACGATTCTTGTTCCACGTGCAACGGTTGTTACACCTAACCTCTTTGAAGCATGGCAATTGGCTCAAACGGGACCGATCAAAACCGTTGATGATATGAAAGAAGCGGCTGTGAAAATTCATGAGCTTGGTGCAAAGTATGTCCTTATTAAAGGCGGAAGTAAATTGCAGCATGAAAAAGCGGTAGATCTGCTATATGACGGGAAAGAATTTAAACTGTTTGAAAGCGAACGAATTGAAACGACTTACACGCATGGTGCAGGCTGCACTTACTCATCAGCTATTACTGCAGAATTAGCAAAAGGGAAAACAGTAGAAGAAGCAGTGGAAATTGCAAAGGATTTCATTACAGCAGCTATTAGTCATGGGTTTAAATTAAATGAATATGTTGGACCAACGATGCATGGAGCTTATCGCCGTTTTGGTACAGGTCGTTTGGAAGCAGAACAGCTTAATTCATAAACAGAGCCAAGCGGCTCTGTTTTTTTAAAAGCATCAGAAAACACTCTAGAGTTAGAGAATTGTCTAGCTCCATCGCCTATCAAACTTCAGGTCCCCTCCCTACGATAAGTCGACATCAATTCGCTATCACTCATTGTGTCTCCTTTATCGAAAGAACCGGCCCTTCCAGTTTGTACGGCGATAACCAAGGCGATTGCGCTTTTCTTTAAGCATGAATTTCGCTTTTCCATTCCTTTTTTAGTAAAATAAAAATTGAAATCAAGATAGAAATAGGGATAACGTACGAAGAAGGTGGATTAGGATGGAACCGGTAATTATTGATCAGGTACAAAAAGAATTGGATCGCTTTGCCCAAAAGGAAGTGTATATCCATTTAGAAACAACAAACGGGGCATATGCTTCTCATTTCGATGAGTCCTTTTTCTCTTCAGGAGCATACATACGGAATGCGCTTTTACAATATGAACATGGGAAAATAACTGGAAATGGACCTTTTCGTGTTGGGCTCAAAATGAGCTTCGGCTGGGTGTATGCAGAAGGAATTACTCATTTTGAAGTGGATAACAAAGGAAGGCTGCTACTAGCAGGACATGACTTTAGCGGCAAACTGGCCGTCTCCTTGCAATTAAGTGAACAGCCATTTTAGAGCTTACCGGAACATAAAGTGAAAGAAAGGAGTATGCGACATGGAAAAAGAAAGACATGTATTAGTCGTTTTCCCTCACCCAGATGACGAAGCATTTGGTGTTTCAGGAACAATTGCCTCCTATACGAAGAGCGGGGTCCCTGTAACATATGCTTGCTTGACACTCGGGGAAATGGGGAGAAACATGGGAAATCCTCCATTTGCTACGAGGGAATCCTTGCCGCACATAAGAAAAAAAGAGCTGCAGGATGCTGCAAATGTCCTTGGAATCAACGATTTACGCATGCTAGGTTATCGTGATAAAACAGTAGAATTTGAAAATGAAGCTGTACTTGCAGCCCATATGGGATCAATTATTAAAGAAGTAAAGCCTTCTTTAATTATTACCTTTTATCCAGGCTATGCTGTACATCCTGACCATGATGCATGCGGTGCCGCTGTCATTAAAGCTGTAAAAGATATGCCTGAAAACAAGCGGCCAAAGGTTCATTGTGTTGCCTTCTCTAATAACTGCGAGGAAGAAATCGGCCAAGCAGACGTTGTTAACAATGTAAGTGAAGTTGCTGATTTAAAGGTGGCTGCCATAAAAGCGCATGTTTCACAAACACAGCTGATGGCCGCAGAAATGGAAGAACAGTTAAAAAACCAAGACCCCGCAGTGATGGCACGAATTCATAATGAGCGTTTTTGGACCTATAAGTTCTAATAAAAAAGGCAGTTTTTCACTTCAAATTTGCGAAAAACTGCTTTTTTTGCAAAATGCCATTTTTATTTGCATATCCGCCTGTTTTTTTGCAAAACAAGAATTATATTTGCAAATCACTCGTTTCATTGATTTCTGACTCTAGCATATTCTTTAAGTTCTCAAGCTGGTAGCCGTCTTCTTGCTTAATCATCTTGACAATCATCGGCCTTGTTAATTTCATCCTCAAACCGCTTGTTTTAATAAATGCCTCAAGCTCCACTTGTGTTCCTTCTTCAATTTCATGGAAAACATAGTTATACTCAACAATTAATCCATTTGAATTGCTTCTTGAAGTAAAGGAATGGTTCTCCTCATATTGAATATATTCAACATCTGCAAAGATTTCCTTTCCTCTAACTATTCGCGTTTCCTTAAATTTTGTTCCTTTCCCGATCTCTCCTTCTGTTAACTTTTCCATTTTAGCAACAAGCGGCATCACCTCATGGACATTCTCCATGCCTGCCATATATTGAAATACTTCCTTCACTGGTTTATGAATGATAGCACTTGAACGAAAATCAGCCATATTTACACCTCTATTAAGTACGAGCCTTTTTTCTTTATTATAACAAAAAACAGAATTCTTTCTAATTAGAATCCTGTTTTAGTGAATTATAATTTTTGATGAAACAGAGAACAGAATTTACACCAATCGGTAATAACAATAGTTTTCCCTTTGATTTCGATAATTCCATCTTTTTTAAGCTTTGAAAATACTCTGCTGACACTTTCTCGTGATGTGCCAACTAAGGTGGAGAACTCTTGAACTGTAATAGGAAGCTCAATATACATTTTATTGCAGCGATTTGCTCCAAATTTCTCAGCAAGCCGCTCGAGCGTACGAATCGTTTTCATATAAACATCTAGAAGGGCAATATCTCTTAAGATCGATGTCATATCCCGAAGCTGTTCACTCATATATCGGATGATTTGGACAGACATTTCTGGGGATAGCGCAAGCTCTTGCTCCAAGTCATCTGTATTTAAAAAGTATACTTCCCCTTCTTGAATCATCGTTGCTGTTGCCGGGTAGCACATGCCCTCCGCATTAAACAAACAAGCTTCTGCGAAAATTTCGCCTTTTTTCTTAATACAAGTAATGATTTCATTCCCATGTTCATCCTGCTTCGTTAACTTCACAATACCTGAATAAACAAAGAAGACACCTTGAGCCTCTTCATACTCAGAAATAATTTGCTCACCTTTTTTATACGCTTTTTTTACAATCCGTTTATCAATTAATTGGACCGATTGCTTTGGGAGGTTCTTAAACACTTCTATTTGACCTAAAAACTCTTCAATATCTGGCTGCTGAGCTGTATTTGGGTTGTTCATGTTCATTTCCCACCTTATAAAGTATTTCATATTTATATTTATTCTATCTAAGCTTACAGTTGTTGCATGTGACATTTTTCACATTATCCTTCTACATCCACTTTCTCAAAAAAAATCATCAATACTGGTTTTATATTAATAGATGTATGGTTTAAAGGAGTTTTTTGATCCTTTTGGTTTTCAATCGTCACAAATTCTTCACTACCCAGTCACAGAACATCCACAGCAGAATAGCTAAGGTGTGAATCTCATCACACAGCCCTCCCCTTTCCAAACGTTAGGATAATAAGGAAAAACATACAAAAAAAAGGGGGGAATCAATTGAAAAAACCTTTAATTATTTTTGTCACTAGCGCTCTAATTGGCTTAGGGCTAGGTTATTTAGTATTTGATGTTATAGCGCCTGGTCAATCACAGCCAGAAGTAGCTGTAAATGATAAGGAAGACTCAAAATCCTCAGAGGAAGCAACGGAAGAAACAGATAAAACAGTAGCCGTTTCTGATGATAACATTCTTCAGGCAAAAGGATGCTTGGGCTGTCATGCTGTAAGTGGATTAAATCTCGAGGGTGGAGCAACAGGTCCTGATTTAACACAAGCATTTAATAATGTTGAAGGCAAGCATGGCAAGCCACTTGCTGAGTTTTTAAAAGAACCCACTTCTGCAGTTATGTCTAGCGTAATTGGCGGAAATCCATTAACTGATGAAGAAATCAGTCAAGTTGTAGAAGCACTTAAAAAAGCAGCTGAATAATATCTATTACCTTAGATGACTCAAAAGACAAATATAATAATAAAAGGCGGTGCAATTATTAATGAAAAATTGGATTCCTGCTGCGACCGGCTTAGTTGCTGGCGTCCTTGCAGCAACAGTATTTTTTGCGGATTTTTCATCAGGACCTTCCGGATCAGCAACCAATGAGAACGCTAACAAAACGAATGCAGAAAAGGTTTACGTTCCATATGGTGAGCACGATGACTACTATATGCTTTCATCAGGGGGACACTCTGGTCAATTGTTTGTATATGGAGTACCGTCAATGAGGAAACTCCGGACTGTTCCAGTTTTTACTCCTGATCCAGCTACAGGTTATGGATTTGATGATGCCACAAAGAAAATGTTAGGTGGTTTTACTTGGGGTGACTTCCACCATCCAGCAATATCTGAAACAGATGCTGAATATGATGGAAAGTTTGTATTTGCCAATGACGTGGCCAATAACCGAATAGCTGCTGTCGATTTAAAAACATTTCATACAGCAGATATTATGAGCATGCCTAATATGGGTGGACCTCATGCAGGTACATTTGTAACACAAAATACAGAATATATTGTTATGCCTACTCGCTTTTCTAGACCTCTCGGAGGAGATTATGCATCTCTGGACCAATTTGAAGAAAAATATAAAGGAATTGTTTCAATGGTTAAATTTGACCAGGAAACAAAGAAGTTTGATTTAGGCTACCAAATCATGCTTCCACCTTGGTCTTACGATTTATCTGATGCCGGTAAAAAGGTTTCCGGCGACTGGATTGTCATGACTACGTATAATACTGAATTTGCAACAACTAACTTAGAAATTAATGCTTCACAAAATGACCGTGACTACATTGTATTGCTTAACTGGAAAGAACTTGAGAAAAAGGTTGCTGATGGCCAATTCGAGGAAATTAACGGTGCAAAAGTGATTGACCCAACAAAAGTTAAAGGATCAATTTATGCAATTCCAGTAGCTAAGTCTCCGCATGGAGTGGACTTTACACCTGATGGAACAAGATTCATCGCTTCTGGTAAACTTGCTCCACTAATGACTGTTTTCTCCTTTGAAAAAGCTATGGAAGCAGTTAAAAATGAGGATTTTACGGATGAGAAATTCGGTATTCCTGTTCTTCCATATGATAAGGTGATGGAACGTGAGGTTGATCCTCCAGGAGCTTTAGGTCCTCTTCATACCCAATATGACGACAAAGGAAATGCCTATAATACAATGTTTATTTCTTCAGAAGTTATTAAGTGGAAAATTGACACTGGGGAAGTAATCGATCGAATTCCTGTCCATTATTCACCAGGTCACTCCTCTGCCGCTGAAGGGGATACAGCTTCTCCAGATGGGAACTGGCTTGTATCATTAAATAAAATTGCAAAGGATGCTTTCTTATCAGTAGGGCCTTCACATCCAGAATCTATGGAATTAATCGATATTTCTAATGACAAAATGGAACTGGTCTATACCAATCCAGTGGATCCTGAACCACATTATGCACAAATTATTAAAGCAGACAAAATTAAAACAATACCAATTTATGAAAAGGATGAGAAGCGTCCTAATTCCGTATGGAGCCAGGAAGACACACGGATTGAAAGAAAAGGAAATGAAGTCCATGTTTACGGGATTGCCATGCGTTCAAAGTTCATATTTGATGCTAAATCTAAACGTCCAGATGAACTGACTGTGAAACAAGGTGATAAAGTCTTTATCCACTTGACAAACATTGACCTTGACCAAGATATAACCCATGGGTTCGGTATTATGGACTATAACCTGAATTACGAGGTTCAGCCAGGACAAACAAACACATTGGAATTTACAGCTGACAAAGCAGGTACATTCCCTATTTACTGTACAAACTTCTGTTCAGCGCTACACCAAGAAATGAGCGGATATTTACTAGTTGAACCTAAATAAAGCATTGTAATTATCAACTATAATTTATTCTTGGAGGGTATTGGTAAATAACGAACAATACCCTCCTACCTTTGACACCATTTTGAACCTTTGAAAAATGGAAGTTCAAAATATAGGAGATGAAAGGCATGTCTAAAAAATTATCAATTGGTTCTATGCTTAGTTTAATAATAGCTGCTGCCCTTTTAGTTACCTCCCTATTTTTCCCTTGGTGGGGTATGAAGTTCTTTGCACCGCAATATCCGGAAGGCCTCGATATTATTGTTTATCCGTACACATTAGCTGGAGATATCGATATTGTTAATGGTCTAAATCACTATATTGGCATGACGGAATTCAGCAATGAAAGTTTTCCTGAATTACCATATATGAAATATCTTGTTATTGGCCTAGCTATCATTATCTTAATGATAGGATTCCTTCGGAAGAAGAAACTACTATATGTTGGGATTGGTTTATTTACCATCGGAGGGATTCTTGGTATTTACGATATGAAGAGATGGCTCAAGAAATTTGGTACTGAGCTTGATCCGAAAGCACCTATTGAATTAGATCCTTTTGTCCCCCCAATTATCGGAGAAAACACCATTGCTAATTTTGTAACTAATAGTTACTTTACAACAGGTGCCTTTATACTTGGTGCTGCTTTTATTTGCACCCTTATTCCTTTATGGTTGGAGCGAAAGAAATGAGGCATTTTGTTTTATTATTTGTTGCAATAGGCATCTGGATATTTACCAATTCTCCCGTCTCTGCCAATGTTCCCTTACAACAATTAATAGATGAAACACCGAGAAATGGCGAGTTAATACTAGAAGGAAAAAAATACGATGGAAATATTAAAATTAATAAACCACTAACAATAACCGGTGAAGAAAACACAGTCATACGAGGAAATGGAAAAGGCAATGTAATAACAATAGATGCTTCAAACGTAACATTGAAAAATTTGACGATTGAGCACGGTAGTTTAAACAGAAGCTCAGATCAGGAGTTTTCTGGTATTCGTGCTAAAGGAGACCACCATCAATTCATTAATCTTGTTATTCACGATGTTTACCATGGCTTATTTCTAAATAAGGTGAGGCACGCTGAAGTAAAAAATGTTTCAGTGACTGGGCAAGGAACTGGAAAGCTTGGTAGTCAAGGGAATGGAATTCAACTTATTCGATCTTCCGATATTATGATACAAGATTCCTTTATTACTCAAACTAGAGACGGCATTTTTTTTGAATTTGCAGACCAAGTTGAAGTAAAAGATACCCTTGTTACTAGGACTCGTTATGGTCTCCACTATATGTACTCAAATGACAACAAGTTTATTAATAATCACTTTATTAAAAATACCGGTGGTGCAGCTATCATGCACTCACAAGGAATTATTTTAGAAGAAAATCAATTTTCTTTCAATCAAGGATCAAGGTCTTTTGGGCTAATCATCCAAACTAGTGAAGATAATATCATTAAAAATAATGAATTTTATTTAAACCAGCGAGGAATCTATTTAGAACAATCGAATCAAAATCAAATTATTGGAAATAAATTTTTCCATAATGATATTGGTATTGAACTATGGTCTTCCTCAACCAATCAGGTATTTACAGATAACCATTTCAAGCAAAATGTAGCCCATGTATTAAATGTTGGTGGAGAGGCTACAAATCATTGGTTCAAAAATGGTCGCGGAAATTATTGGGGAAATGAACAATCTGGTTTTGATTTAGATCAAAACGGTATTGGTGATTCACCCATTGAGTATAAATCCTCATTATATAAGTTAATTGATGAAAACGAGCTTGCTTATCTATTTCTGAAAAGCCCTTCCATTGGTATCTATGAAAAGATTAATGAGGTAATGAATACTCAGGATGTAATGGTCGAAGATCAATTTCCATTAATAGCAAAGCAAAAAGGCCGTTCACCTACTTGGGTGCCGATGCTATTATTTTCCATTCCAATTCTTTTGGTTGGTATTGGTCGATTTTACAATTCGAAAAGGAGCCGTTGACAATGAATTACATTTGGAAGGAGTGGCTTGAACAATCACGTGGAAAAGGTTTATGGCTAGGACTTGCAATGGTAATACTTACCTCCATCTTTTTATTAGTGGAGGCACGTTCATATCCAGATGCATTAGGATTTGACGCCTTTCTCCTTTCTCTTCACGGTATGAATGTTTATCTCATTCCGATTTTTGGCCTTTTTCTATCTGCCTTTTCTATTTTTCAAGAAAGAGAGTTAAAAACTTCGATGATTCTTTTAACAAAGAAAGAATCCTATCGGACCCTATTATTGAAAAAAAGTCTCGCCATTCATTGTGTTATTATTAGTGTCTTTGTTGTCTGGTATTTTGTTCTAGCTATTTTCATGAAATGGTTTCTTCAATTTCACCTAGCTAGCTTTCTATTTTTTTTAGGAACTGTGATTGTCCTTTTACTCATTTTTAATCAAATTGGACTGTTCCTCGGCAGTATTTGCAATACAAAAATGCAGCTGATTGGCGCCGTGATTTTCACTTGGTTTTTCTTTATCTTTCTTATTGATCTTGTATTTTTGCAATATGTCTCTTCTGTTTCATATGAAAATGTAAAACTTTTTTCTTGGTTATATTTTTTAGATCCAATCCATACCCTTCAACTCTTTTTAGAGACGTCACTAGGTCTATTCTCTTTAAATAACATGTCCAGATTAATGGAAAAAATGATTTGGATGCAACCATGGAAATTCCTTCTAATTGATATTGTCCTATGGATGGTCATTTTCTTCGAGATGTCTATACTGCTTAGAAGCAAGGGGGAAAAATCATGATTGAAATAACGGGGCTTTATCAATCCTATAAAGATAAGAATGTACTAAATAATATAAATTTAATCATAGAAAAAAATGAGCATTGCGCTTTAGTAGGTCGGAATGGAGCTGGTAAATCCACCTTGATCCATTCTATGCTTGGCCTGCTTCCCGTGAAAAAAGGATCCATTCAATTAGGGGGATATTCCCACAAAAAAGGAGAATGGAAAAAAATAGTTTCCTATTTACCTGAAAAGTTCCATCTTTATCCGCATCTGACAGGGGAAGAAAACATGCGCTTCTTTGCTTCCCTTAGTTCAAAGGAAATAGACGAGAAAAAGATGGAAGAAAAGCTGAGACTTGTGTCTTTATGGGACGATCGACATCACCAAATTAAAGGATATTCAAAAGGAATGCTGCAACGCCTTGGTCTTGGTGTCATGCTTTATTACGATACAGATATTTTAATCCTAGACGAGCCAACAAGTGGACTGGATCCAATTGGCCGCAAAGAGGTGCTAGATATTCTGAAATCATTATCAGGTAAGACCATCTTGATGTCTTCACATCATATGGATGAAATTAAACAAACTTGTACAAATGTTGCCTTTCTAAATGAAGGAACAATTATCAAATATACAGTTGACGACTTTATGAGTAACCATTTGCAGGAGGTTGGAAAAAAATGAGGAAGCTTTTTTCTATATTGACACTATTGCTTATCCTTCTCACAGGCTGTAGTTCTGGCTCTAATTATGAGTTCTCTATAGATACACCCCCAACGTATAATGGGGAGAAGGATTCACCTATTATATTTAAAGTTTCTGAGGATGGAAAGCCAATAGAAGGATTAGAAATCATTGCTAATCTTGAAATGGCAAAAATGGACCATGGCGAAATCCATTTGAACCTTCAAGATAAAGGGAATGGGCTATACGAATCAAGTGTAGAGTTGCCGATGGCGGGCGAATGGATTGCCAATATTGAAGCGGATAAAGATGGGGAATCCTTTGAAAAAGCAATTATATTTGATGTTGATGAGGAATGAGGAACATGTGTAAAAAAAGATTATTCACTACCTTGCTGATTTTAATTGTATGCAGCTTTCTTGCCGGCTGCCAGATAAATGCAGCCTCAAATCCGAGCGAAGAGAAAAAAAGTGATACCGGAAACGAAGATGTGAGTATGGAAAAGCTAACGAATGAAGACAAGGTTGTTACAATTAATGGAATGGTTTACACATATGCTGATCTTAAATTTTTCGAGTTAATGAGTAAAGTTGAGATTGAATTGAATCGACTTCAAGACCAGCAAAGCCTTACAGGTAAGGAATTGGAAGACAAGCTTAAATACTGGGATGAACAAATCAAATATCATGATAATTATAATGTCAATCTATCCAAAATGATTGAACAGAACTCCATGTATCTTCTTGCAGAGGAAAAGGGTTTAAAAGTAGATGAACAAGTTTTACAAAAAAAGATCGATGACTTTACTCAAAAAGTAGATCAAGCAGAATTAGCTAAGAAGCTAATAGAAGCTAGCTCATCAGACGAATATAATACTCAATTAAATACTTACTTTAAACAAAGAGTTTTAACAGAGGAAATATATAATATACTAAAAGAAGATGTTAAAAAGGAAAATCCAGATGCAGCAGAACAAGAAATATCCTATTTAACTGATAAGAAGTACGAAGAGCTCTACATGTCACAAATGGAATCATTAAATTTAACTATTGAAACACCTTAGCGATATCAGACACTGCATATGGCAATGTTGAGTTACTCGCACACAAGCAGTGGACATATAAAAAACGAGTGTAAGCCTTATCTAAAATGATAGGGCTTTTTGTTTTCTCTTACTCTTCGTGTTTAGCTTTTTTACAAATATTGATATACTAGCACATATGTTATTAAAATTTTGGAGGTTTTTATGCACGAGTATTTTGCTTTTGCCTTACTTGGGTTTACTTCATTCTTTACTCTTATAAATCCTCTCGGTGTTATGCCTATTTATCTCTCAATGACAGCTGATTTAGATAAAGAGATGAAGAAGCGAACAGCAAGAAAAGCAACGATTGTTTCCTTTATTATTCTTGTATTGTTCGCAATAACAGGGCAGCTAATTTTTAAATTTTTTGGAATTACAATCAACAGCCTAAAGGTTGTTGGCGGAGTCATATTCTTTCTCATGGGGCAGGACATGCTTCAAGCAAGACTTGTTCGGGCTAAAATCAGTGAAAAAGAAGTAAATAGCTATACAAATGATATTTCCATTACACCACTTGCCATCCCTATGATTTGCGGACCGGGGGCGATTACGAATGCCATCCTCATGATGGATACAGCTGAAAGCATTGTCTTTCAAGGTATCTTAATCATTGTTATTTCCATTGTTTGTTTTGCAACCTATCTGATTTTACTGAACTCAACGCGTATTTATAATCTTTTAGGCGAAACTGGAAACAATATTTTAATGCGATTGATGGGACTGATCGTTATGGTTATAGCTGTTGAATTTATTGTAAGTGGTCTCACTCCAATTATTCGAACGATCCTGAAAATAGAATAATATTCTATTGAATCAAAACAGAAAAGGCCTGGATGAGACCGGACCTTTTCTCTATAGATCAGCTAGCGGAATTTGATAGAGCTTATCATCCTTTTCCAGCGGAGTGCCGCGGCCATCTGTATTATTGCTGACAAAATATAGGAATCCATCCTTAATATATACATCTCGAATCCGCCCAAGACCTGTAATGGCTTCTCTCATCTTCTTCGATTTTAAATCAAACTCCAACACGGCACTGCCTCTTAGAGCAGCAGCATACAGCTTCCCTTCATAAAATGCCATGCCAGAAGGTGCCCATGTGGCGCTGTCCCCTGAGGTAAATAGTGGCGTCTCCAATCCTTCCTTGCTCTCTTTTCCTTTAATAAGCGGCCAGCCATAATTATGGCCCGGTTGAATAAGATTCACTTCATCATTTGCCGAGGGACCATGCTCACTTTCATATAACATACCGTCCTTTGTCCATGCCAGACCTTGCGGATTTCGATGTCCGTAGGTATACACATATGAATCCTGGATAGGATTGTCTGCTGGAATAGATCCATCAAGGTTCATTCTCAAGATTTTCCCGCCTAGGGAATGAATATCCTGCGCGATCTCTGGCTCGTTGGATGCATCGCCAGTTGTGGCATAAAGCTTGCCATCCGGTCCTATCTCAATTCTTCCTCCATGATGGAACTGACCACTTGGTATTTGGTCCAGTAGAAGCCTTGTTTCCTTCCAAGTTCCATTGTCCTGCTTTAGAAGGACGATTCGATTAAACTGTCCTGATCCGTCTGTATACGTATAGTATGCAAAAGCTTCTTTTGTTTTGGAAAAATCAGGTGACAATACAAAGCCTAAAAGCCCTGCTTCTGCAGCAGTTGCCAGCGGCTGCTCAAGAACCACCTTCTGACGTTCCGCTTTCTCTTCTTCTATTTTCACAATATGCCCTGGTCTTTCAGACAGATAGAAGATGCCCTCACTTTGATCAATTGACCAAGGAATTTGCAGCCCATCTGCAATCACTTTTGGCTCCTTATAGGGAAGACTTGCCTCTTGATCCACCTCTTGTCCTTTCTCTTCTATTTGTGAACAGCCTGCACCAACGATAGCAAATAAAATAATCAGGCTTGTTAATACACGCTTCAATCCTCTACTCCTTCTAGAGCATCCCATATCGCCTTAGCGACCCCGCTTTCCTCATTTGTAAGTGTAACTTTGTCACACTGTGCCTTAATCACCTCATCTGCATTTCCCATTGCAACGGATAAGCCAGCCAGATTAAACATGGAAAGATCATTGTAATTATCCCCAATAGCCATTGTGTCTTTCATGTCAATCCCATTTGCTTGTGCAAACTTTTCAAGTGCTATCCCTTTTTGGGCGTTTATGCTTGTCAGCTCTAAGTTTTCCTCTCCGGAAGAAGAGATTGCTAACCCTTCTACCTTTAATAGCTCCCTCTTTGCCTCAGATAAGATATCTTGTTCAAAAGAGAAGGCTAATAATTTATAGATTTGATGTTCATCATTATTGAAAAGCAGATCATAGCTCTCCACTTTATGTACAAGTCCTTTTGTTATTCTCTTCTCTGCGACTTTCATTACTTCATTGACATCCGCTTCCGGGTTTGCACTCATATAAATGTCAACCATTATGGAAACAGCCTTTTCCTCGTCCAATGTAAATGTACCTTTATTTGTATATACCTCAAAATAAAGTCTATACCTGTCAAGAATGGCCGTAATCTTTCTTGCTGTCGATTTCTCTAATGAATTGGTCGCAACAATTTCTTTATTTGCCGATCGTATTTCCGCTCCATTTACACAAATCATCGGACATATTAAGCCTTCCGCATCTAAGACAAAGCTAGCTTCTGTATACGATCTTCCTGTTGCAATGACCACCTCTACTCCTTTGGATTGGGCCCTGCGAATCGCTTCCAGGTTTTCAGGCGTTATCTGCTGAGCAGCTGTTAAAAGCGTTCCGTCCATGTCAATCGCAATGCATTTAATC
Organism: Cytobacillus solani; assembly: GCF_006704205.1. Lineage (NCBI taxonomy): Bacteria > Bacillati > Bacillota > Bacilli > Caryophanales > Bacillaceae > Cytobacillus > Cytobacillus solani. The sequence continues at coordinate 2,088,442 of NZ_CP041305.1, read as the reverse complement.
ATGTTTTCACCTTTTTCTTTTTAATGTATTAACTTAAAGATTAAATATATTTGCTTCCTTCCCTGACACTTAAATTAGGCAAGGCTGTTGATTCAATAAAGATTCTTACTGAAGCGGGATTTGTTTTTGAGTATTCCCGCAGTGCCCAGCCAATCGCTTTTTGGATAAAGAACTCCTTGCTCTCTTTATTTTGGACAATATAGCGGTATAAAAGCTCTTCATCTGTACGAGCTTTATATTTGAGCTGAAAGAGAATAGCTGAACGGCGCAGCCATAAATGATCACCATAAGCCCAATTTTCTATCCTCTCTTCAATGACCTCCGGATGCTCGGAAGCAATCGATCCAACGGGTTTAGGGGCAAGGACATCCACCGTATCCCACCATGATTTAGAGGTAATCAGCTGCTCTAAAAAAGGAAGATGTCGTTTCTCCAGCTTTTTCATTGACCTCTCGATATAATCCAATGCAGCATACTGATATTCCCTTTCATCCTTTTTCCATAAAGCAAGAACAAAGTCCGCCTGAAAATCGTTCTTTAAGATTCCACTTTCTTCAAAAAATTGTTTCACTAAGCTTCTTCTTTCTGTTGTTTTAATACCGAGAAACGGAAAATGATTTTTCATGTAATTTTGCATGGGGATCGCTTTTTCCTGATCTCTGTTTTGCTCAAATAAATCGACTAATACGTGTAGCATCAACTACTTACCCCTTTTTCATCATATTCCTTCATTGTACCTAGAAACGATATAAAACATTCATTATTAATAAGAAAAGGCATCACCGCTTTTAGCAGTCACGCCCGATAAATTAAAACGGCCCATTACTATGGTCATTTTTTATATTATGCATATGGGATTCGATATAGGCTCTCTCAGATTCTGAAACATGCTTCGCATTTTCTTCAGGATCAAAATTTCTTATTCCGTTCTTTTTATTCCACCAGTCTACAAGAAACCCGATGCCAAGCAAAGAAACACAAAGAATGACTAAAAACCACATAATCATCACTCCCTCTTCTTTATTATAACACTTTTCTGAAAATATTGATGAATGAAATGTAAATTTCTTCTTGCTTCTCCCGTTACGTTAGGTTTTATGATAATAGTAGAAAGAAGATTGGAGGCATAATCATGGCTGAAAAATATTCCATTGGTGAGTTTGCAAAAAAAACAGGAACGACCATCCGAGCCCTTCGTTATTATGATGAGATTCATTTGCTTAAACCTACCTTAGTCTCTCCTTCTGGGAGGAGATATTATTCGAATAATGACATCATTCAACTGCAAAAAATTGTTGCACTGAAATTTTTGGGCTATTCCTTAGAAAAAATTAGTGAGTTCCTCCATTTAAAGGATTGGGATTTAAAGGACTCGCTTGCTTTTCAAAAACAGGAAATGGTGCAAAGAAAAGAGCATATTGAACGCGTCATCCGCGCCTTGGACCATGCTCTTCATATTATGGAGGATCAAGGAACGGTTAACTCCTCCATCTTTATATCGTTAATTAATAATATCCAAATGGAGGATGAGCATAAAGAATGGCTAAAAGGGCTTATCCCCGAGAGTAAAGTAGAAGTTTTATATAACATATCGGAGGAAAAACAACAGGAGTTAAATGCAAGAACTGCTTTTCTTTTCACTAAAATGAAGGAAGCAGTTGGGCAAAATCCTGAAAGTGACAAAGTACAAGGATTAATTCAGGACTATATGGACATTGCGGAAGATGTATTAGGAGGATCATTAGAGCTGATTCAAGATTTGATTAATAGACAGGTTGAAATTGAAGATGATCCTAAATTATTCCCCTCTCCATTTACACCGGAAGAAGAAGAATGGGTTGGGAAAGCAATGGAGGTTTATTTAAAAAGGAAAGGTGTGATATTTGATGGAAACGAAACCAGCTAATAAAGAGATAACCTCCACGAATTGGAAGGCATTTTGGCAATTATTAAAGGAAGCAAACCCGCCAAAGTGGATCTTTATTCTCGCCATATTTTTAAGCTTAATCGAGACCGGAGCAGGTTTAATTGTTCCGCTTTTTACAAAGGCACTTGTTGATCAGCTGGCAGCATCGGCTCTTGAGGCCTCGTTAATTATCCTGCTGGCAGCAGCTTTTATTATCCAAACCGTTTCTTCCGGGTTTTCCTTCTACTTTATGACTTATATCGGGGAAGCAATTGTTGCATCCATAAGAAAACGGCTATGGGAGCAAGTCTTATCTCTTCCTATTCCGTTTTTCGACCAGCATCAATCAGGTGAAACGATGAGCAGAGTGACACAGGACACCAATATTGTCAAAAATCTTATCACGCAGCATTTAATCACTTTTTTAACTGGGCTCATATCCATTATCGGTTCCATCATCATCCTCCTATTAATTGATTGGAAAATGACGCTTATTATGATTATCTCCGTGCCCATTTCAATCGTTATCATCATGCCGCTCGGACAAAAAATGTATAAAATTTCAAAGTCTACTCAAGATGAAATGGCCGATTTCTCAGGAAACCTTGGGCGTGTTTTGGCGGATATTCGCCTTGTGAAGGCCTACCATGCAGAGAATACAGAAAAACGAAAAGGGAATTTAGGCATCCAGCATCTTTTCCAGTTCGGTTTAAGAGAGGCTAAAATTCAAGCAGTCATTTCACCTTTTATGACGTTTATCATGATGCTCGTGCTCGTCATTTTAATCGGTTATGGAGGCGTTCAAGTAGCATCAGGTGCCCTCTCAGCAGGCTCCCTTGTGGCAATTATTATCTACATGTTTCAAATTGTTGTTCCCTTCACACAGATGGCCTCCTTTTTTACCGCTTTTCAAAAGGCTGTTGGGGCAACGGAACGAATTCAAGAGATTCTTGGCATTGAGAAAGAGACATCACTGCAAACTCGCGCTGTTGAAAATTCAGCAATGGACCTTACTTTTCATAATCTTTCATTCGCCTATAAGGAAAATCCAATTATTAAAAATATGAACTTAACCGTTCCATCTGGAAAAACAACTGCTTTTGTCGGACCGAGCGGGAGCGGCAAAACTACTTTATTTGCACTGCTTGAGCGATTTTACAAGCCTGAATCAGGTGAAATCCTCCTTGGCGAAACGAATATTACAGCCTTTAATCTCTACTCTTGGAGAAGCCAGATTGGCTATGTTTCACAGGAAAGTCCCCTTATGTCAGGAACAATAAGAGAAAACATCTGTTATGGAATCGAACATCAAGTATCGGATAAAGAAATCCAGCAAGCAGCTGAGCTTGCCAACGCTGCAGAATTTATCGAGCGGCTGCCGAAAGGGTTTGAAACAGAAGTTGGGGAGAGAGGAATGAAGCTTTCTGGTGGTCAGCGGCAAAGAATTGCTATCGCTAGGGCATTAATTCGCAACCCCAAAATCCTCCTTCTAGATGAGGCCACCTCTAATCTTGACAGCGCCTCAGAGCATCTCGTCCAACAGGCATTACAGCAATTAATGGCTGGAAGGACTACGCTTGTCATCGCCCATCGTTTATCGACGATTGTTGAAGCAGACCAAATCGCAGTAATCGAGGACGGACGTATTACAGGTACTGGATCACATCATGAATTGCTTGAATCACATGAATTGTATAGGAAGCTGGCAGAGCAGCAGCTTGGTGAACAAGTTATGCATTAATAATTTTTCTTACACATGAGGGTGACAGTCAATTTAGATCTTTTGCTGTCATCCTCTACCTTTATTATACTTTCGCACTTACCTGAAGATCCTTATACCCCTCCTGATAGATTCGGCTAATAATGGATTCAATCGCAGGCTCTTCCACGGTTAAATCTTTCACACTATGAGTCTTTGTAATTTGGGCGATTAATTCGGAAGCTGATACTTCATCACGATTAAATTTAATCCAATAGCGGTTTCCTTCCTCTTTACATACCTCTCCACCCAATAGCTGTAAACTATGCAGAGACTCTTCTAAATCAACAATAAGTGTGCGGATTTTCCCGAACCTTTCCTTTATCATGGCTATTTCTCCATCGTACACCTTCATGCCATGATCAATCAGGATCATCCGCTCACATAACTTTTCAATATCCTCCATATCATGTGTCGTCAGGATAACAGTAATTTTTCGTTCATGATTAATTTCTTTAATGAATGTCCGCATTTTCTCTTTTGCAACCACATCAAGGCCAATCGTCGGTTCATCAAGAAATAGAATAGGCGGATCATGCAGTAATGAAGCTGCGATATCAGCCCGCATCCTTTGTCCAAGGGATAATTGCCTTACAGGTGTGTTCAGAAACTCATCCAGACCAAGAATTTCTGTAAACGTGTCCATATTCTTCTTATAGCACTGATTGGACACTTGATAGATTTCTTTCAATAGTTCAAAGGATTCAATCGTTGGCAAATCCCACCATAGCTGTGATCGCTGCCCGAAAACAACGCCAATACTTTTCGCATTCTCCTGCCTATTTTCATATGGCACAAGCCCATTAACTAGAACATTCCCGGAGCTAGGGACGAGAATTCCGGTTAGCATTTTTATGGTTGTGGACTTTCCGGCCCCATTTGGACCGATATAGCCTACAATCTCTCCTTCATTAATGGAGAAACTAATATCTTTAACAGCCTCTTTCCTCATATATTCCCGCTTAATTAAGCTTTTTAAAGCTCCCATCATTCCTGTTTCCCTTTTTGCAATCATGAAATCCTTTCTTACATTCTCTACTTCAATAATCGGCATCCTTACTTCCTCCTAATCTTATGAGCCTGTACTCTTATACCGGCTTAATCCGAGCATCCAAACGCAATAGGCAATCATAAAGAATACAAGACCTACTAGTGGGGAAAAATAGCCGATACTCACAGGAAAAAATGGCGTTCCTTTTTCTAAAATAACTGCCGCAGGAAAATAGTTTACAAATCCAAATGGAACTACAAACGCTGCTATCCATTGCACAATTTTCGGATATATAACTAGCGGATAATTTGTTAAATTTCTTGCCGGATACATCACAACCCAGTAGAACTGCTGAGATTTCGTTGTCCAAAAGGCTATCGCCGAAATCAATACGAGCATGCCACCCTGGATGAGAATGCCTCCAATAATGGAAGCGAGTAAAAACAGCACTTTTCCGCTGGACCACTCAATATGTAATTCAAGACTCACCCAAATAAAGATAATTAGACTAAAAATAAACTGCCCGAATGAGGCCATATCAAACTTCATCGCCATGAAATGGAAAAAGGGATTAATCGGTCTGACCAAAAAGCGGTCGAATGTTCCGTTTAGAATATATGTATCCAGACTGCGAAAATGTAAAAAGAGGATGACACAAAAGCCCCAAGAGAGGATGGCAATCGCGTAAAGAAAAAGCATTTCAAAAAAGGTCCATGAACCAAGCACCTGAAACTGATAGAGCATCACCCACATCGTGACTGCCGTACCCGTATAAGCAGTAATTAAACCGATAATCCTCATGATAAATGCAAACCGGTACTGCATTTGTGCACGAATTCCTGCTGAAATTAACTTAAAGTAGAGATTCACATATTTAATTGCAGCCATTTGTTAACCTCCCTGTACAACAACTTTATGTGAGGCTCTATTCCAAACAAGTCTTAATAGAAAATAGCAAATAATTAACCAGAAAATCTGCAAGCCAATAGAAAGCAAGATTTCCCCTCCGGCAATTTCCCCGATAAAAATAGCATTGGGTATGTAATAGATTCCTTGGAAAGGCAGATAGGCAGCTATTTTTGCCAGCCACTCTGGGAAAAACCATAGCGGAATAACAGAGCCTGAGAGCAGGGACATTGCAAAGTAAAAAATATCCTCAATTCCACCTGTCTCCACTAAAAAGAAAGAGAGCAGACCGAAGGACATTTCAATGCAGTACCTAATTAAAAAACCGATGAATGCTGCAGCAATAAAACTTACCCAAGTGATTATATCCGTTGGCAGCGTAAAATCCATAAAAATAAATAAAATTGCATATATAGGCAAGAGAGCTGTAACAATATAGAAAGTGACACTGCCAAAATCAGCGAATAGGTACCTTAACGGAACATTAAAGGGCCTCATTAGTTCTAAAGCAATGTCACCTGTTCTTACCTTCTCCTGAATTTCCCATAAAGGTGTACCGGCTCCATTCACTCCAGTCAAAAATTGGCTGACAACAATATAAGTCAGCATAGCTTGAAAGCTGATGCCGCCTGCTTCTTCCCTTCCTGCATAAAGGGCAGTCCAAATCGAACCCCACATGAGAAGGAAAATAAGATTAGAGCCTAACCTTGACCAAACATCAAACCGGTACACGGCTGAACGAAGAAAGGCTTTTTTCGTAAAGATCCAGTAAACGTGAAATTTGGGCACCTTCCCACCTCTTTTTGTCTGACTTTTAAATATTTTAACATAATTCAATTTAATTAGGTGTGAATGACATTTTCTGCAAATAAAAGAAGGGAAACAGTGGAAGCTAAATAAAAAAGGTTGGCATTTCTATGAATATGAATTAAAATGAATTTTGTCTTATAAATATAACTAACAAAGGTGATTGTTTTGATTGACACAACTAGAAAGAAAGTCACTCCTTTAGATGTATTAAAATTTCTTATTCCTTCCCTTATCGGGATTAGCCTATTTATCGTTCCGTTAAAATATAATGATGAGATTACCATCCCTATTGCTATTCTTTCAGGGTGGATTCAAGATGTACTTGCTGCCTATCTGCCAGCAATTATGACTGTCATCATTATTTTAACGCTGTTAGGTACAGTTGTCGCAAAACTCTTCAAACCGGCATTTATCATTAATCGTCCTTTTTTCAATAGTTTATTTAATGTGCCGACTGTCTGGTTTGGAGCAAGAATACTCGGGACTCTATTTGTGATTGCCGCATTTTTTAAAATTGGCCCTGAGTTTATTTGGTCAGAAAACACGGGCGGTTTGCTGCTAAATGATTTGCTTCCTGTCCTTTTCTCTGTATTTTTATTTGCCGGCTTGTTTCTTCCTTTATTGTTAGACTACGGTCTTCTAGAATTTTTCGGTTCCATGCTAACAAAGGTCATGCGCCCAATTTTTAAGCTTCCAGGAAGATCATCTATCGATTGTATTGCTTCATGGCTTGGCGATGGTACAATTGGTGTCTTGCTTACGAGCAAACAGTACGAAGAGGGGTATTATACGAAGAGGGAAGCGGCGATTATTGGTACGACGTTCTCCGTCGTCTCCATTACATTTGCCCTAGTGGTTATTTCTCAGGTTAATTTAGGTCATTTATTTGGTCCGTTTTATTTGACTGTAACTTTAGCAGGATTAGTGGCAGCAATTATTTGTCCAAGAATTCCGCCACTTTCAAGAAAGCCAGATACGTACATCGGAGATAAAAAAACGGAATTGGATGAATCCGTTCCAAAAGGGTACACAGCATTTAGCTGGGGCGTTGTCCAAGCTGTTGATAAAGCAAAAGAGAATCAAAACATTAAAAGATTCTTCGAGCAAGGATCTAAAAATATTCTTGATATGTGGATGGGTGTAGCCCCCATTGTTATGGCACTCGGTACAATCGCACTAATTCTTGCAGAGTATACACCGATATTTAAATTTCTTGGCATCCCGTTTATTCCGCTGCTTGAAATTATGCAGGTTCCAGAAGCAAAGGCTGCGTCTGAGACATTAATTGTCGGGTTTGCCGATATGTTTCTTCCATCGGTCATTGGTGCATCCATCGAGAGTGAAATGACCCGCTTTATTATTGCTGCTGTATCTGTTACACAGCTTATTTATATGTCAGAGGTTGGCGGACTTTTACTAGGTTCGAAAATCCCGGTTTCATTGAAAGATCTGTTTATCATCTTTTTAGAAAGAACGATCATTACATTGCCGGTCATTGTATTGGCTGCCCATATTATCTTTTAATAAGAAAAGCGCAAGCGCCTTGATCATCGCCGTACAAATTGGAAGGGCTTCGACTGAGATAAAGGAAACACGGTGAGTGAGCGAACCGATGTTGACTTATCGTAGGGAGGAGACCTGAAGTTTGATAGGCGATAGGCGCTGGAGCTAGACAATTTCCTTTCTCCAAAGTTATCCACAACATTCGATTTTATAATTTCCTAGACTATGACAAAAAGACGGACCTTAGAAGTCCGTCTTTTTGTTTAAAAGCATTGAAAGGAACGGATTCTGTTGAGATCTGTTCCATAAAATACCCAGCGGAAACCTCTCCAGCGCCAGCCAGCTACTGAGGTTCTTCCTACAAATGTTGGGAAAAACCAAAAACTCCGTCCGTTTTCAAGCCAGATGTAAGTAAAACGGCGTAAACAACCTCTAATAGCTCCTGGGTCTACTGCAAATGTACCAAAGGATGATTGCTGCTGCATTTGTGGTGTAAAGGATGGCGGGGGCGAAGAGGGTGGTCCATCCTGCTGGCCTCCTCCTTGCTGTTGACCCGGTTGGCCCTGCCCTGGCGGGAATCCTGGCGGAAATCCAGGTGGGAAGCCTGGCATTCCCCCTCCTCCACCAGGGAAAATTCTTTCATCCATTATTGGACCTTCAACATTATAAGGAAATGAATAAGGGTAGTTTCGATAATCCATTGATTTTATTCTCCTCTCTTCATGCATTCCATTTAATGTATGCCAGTAGCCTATTTGTGTGTTTGACTGTTTCTATTTAATTTCAATATATATTTAGTGTCCATCCTAACGATATTAAATCATCCATTTGTCAAAGATTGGTGCTTGGCACCATATTGGAGATTTCTTTTCGGATATTGTTTTTCAGGAGATCAACGACTGAAAAATCCATTGCTTCTATATAAATTGCTTCTAATTTATCACGGTGTTCCTTTGCCTGTGCCAGATAAGAGATCGCTTCTTTCATTCTTGCCTTATACTGCTTGCTTATCTCATTAATTTGTTCTGCAAAAATTTCATCCGTTCCCGGAGTGACAAATTCCTCATACGTATCGATGATTTCATCCCCAGCCAGACTTGGAAAATATTCATGTGGGCTTGTGCTATCAAATATCGCTATACCAAGCTCACGTATAATTAACATATCTAAGCTATGAGGATCGAAGCCACAATGATAAATTTCAATATCCAGTCCCCTATTTACAGCCTCAGAAGCTAGTTTTTTCAGCATGGTTGATTTTCCTGTTCCCGCTCGGCCTTTAATAAAATATCGCTTTGGCAAATCCTCTGTTAAATTGGGGACAAAGTCCACCGCACCCTTTGGTGTTGCTGCTCCTAAGAATCGATGCCTCACATCGGATTGCTTATTTAAATAGATATTTCCATAAAAATCAGCAATCAACTTGTTTGTAAGCTGATCCGCCTTACTAAAATCCATATGATCAAAATAAATATTTTCCCAAATATCATGTATCTTTAATGCTTCTTCAAATGTACTATATGCAGCTTCAAATGATTTACTAGCCTCATTGTTAATTTTAAGAATACTTTCCTTCTGATTAGCAAGTGCCTTTGAATCCCATGCCTCTCCAAGATTCACATATTCCTCAATCGCACCAGGCGCTTTAGGCTCTATGACATGTGGGGCTGTTCCATCGACGATGCCTACTCTTAGTTCTGGAATCAAAACTCCATCAATGGAGTCATTATCTGAAGAACAATGAAGATATTCTATATCATAGTCCTTATCCGCCCATTCCGTTCCAATTGCTTTCATTAAAGAGGACTTTCCTGTTCCAGGACCGCCTTTTAATATAAAGATGCGATTAAGTCCTTGCAGATTTGATTCATACAAGCTATAAAAACCACGGGCTGTATTTCCGCCGGCAAAGTAATTTTTTATCTTTCCAGCCACTTTTACACGTCCTTTCCCGTATTTAGCTGATTTGCTTTCACCTTTACGATATGCAAAATGGGGTTCATGGGTGAATGCCCAATTAAATAGAATTTCATATGGAGCATTTTTCAACTTTATCGGGCTAGTTTTTTAGTTTATCTAGCATTTTGATTATTTTATCGAGCTATTCTCATGGTTTATCTAGCATTTTGAGTACTTTATCGAGCATTTGCATTGAATTCAAAAAAAGAATGCCTACAAATCTTGCAGGCATCCTATACTAAAATTTCACTATACAGTTTTACAAATATCTGCTTGTTTTCCCTGAATAGCCTTCATTAAGTCCTCAGGATTCATTTCCATTTGCAAGCCAATTCTGCCTCCACTGACAACCATTCTTTCCAATGCCATTGCCTGTACGGCAATAAATGCTGGATATTGCTTCTTCATCCCAACAGGTGAGCATCCTCCACGAATATAGCCTGTAAGCTTCTGTATATCCTTAACGGGGATCATTTCCATTTTCTTCTCACCTGCAGCTTTTGCTGCCTTTTTTAAATCAAGCTCATCTCCTACTGGAATAATAAATACATATACTTGGTTACTGCTTCCATAGGCAACAAGTGTTTTATATACCCATTTCGGATCCCGATTTATTTTTTCAGCCACTGACAGCCCATCAATTTTTCCATCCTGGTTATCATAGGTGATTAATTCATAGGAAAGCTTTTTTGAATCAAGAATACGCATGGCATTTGTCTTTCCTTGCGCCATGTTGTTCCCCCCTTTATGAAAGGAATATATATTTTTATAAAATAATATAATTGAGAAAATACTCTTAAAAATTAATATGTATACTTTGAAAATTTTGACTTATATCTAAGAAAAAGTGCTATCATAGAAGTTGACATATTTATTATAGTAGCTTATCTGTCATATCCTTGTCTAATTAACTTTGATAGCCATAAAACAACAAATGAGGGGTACATATGAATGCTGGGAAAGATTACTTTAGATCATCCGCAATTATTTATCCAGGCTTTTGAGAATTCTGCAATTGGAATGGCATTAATAGCAGCAAATGATGGCGAACTATTAAAGGTAAATCAAGCGCTATGCAGCATCCTTGGCTATGAAGAACAGGAGATGCTAAAATTAAAAATATTTGATATCACTCATCCAGACGACTCAGAAAACGATTTACATATAGTTCATTTATTATTAAATGGGAAAGAGCATTCCTACCATTCAGAAAGACGTTACATACATAAAGATGGGTATGAAATATGGGCATTAATGAGCGTCTCCTTAGTAAGGGATGAGCAGCAAAACCCTATTTTTTATATCAGTCAAATTCAGGACATTTCTAACAGAAGGCGAACAGAGGAAAAGCTGCGAGAAGGGGAAGATAGGTACCATCGCATTGTAGAGGAGTCCCCTGATGGTGTGATTATTTTAAGAGATGAACGCTGCCTCTTCATTAATCAAACAGGTGTTGAAATGCTTCGTTTTAAGGGAAAGAGTGACATTGTTGGACGACCCATCTATGATTTTGTTCACCCCGATGACCACCAACGCTTAAAACAGCGTGATATGCATAATGGTTCAATCGGACCCATCGAAAAACGATTTATTCGAATGGATGGGAAAGTAATTGATGTGGAACTGAAAACAATCCCTACCATTTACCAGGACAATCCAGCGGTTCATGTCATAATGAGAGATATTAGTGAACGAAAACAAACGCAGGATTTAATCATTAATTCTGAAAAGCTTACCATTGCCGGGCAATTAGCCGCGGGCATTGCTCATGAAGTTAGAAACCCTTTAACCGCCATTAAAGGTTTTTTTCAAATGATGGAGAAGGATCTGAAAGGCAATAAGATGTATTTTGATGTGATCAGTTCAGAGATCAATCGAATTGAAACCATTCTTAATGAGCTATTAGTACTTGCAAGACCACAGCAAATCAAATATGAACGAAAGAATATAGAAGTTATTATCAATCATGTCATTACACTATTAAAAACACAATCCAATTTAAATAGCATTGAATTAATCAAAAGCATCGAACCGAACTTACCGCTCATCAAGTGCAATGAGAATCAATTAAAACAAGTGTTTATCAACTTCCTAAAAAATGCAATTGAAGCAATGGAAAAGGGCGGAAGAATAACAATCGAAATCCGTAAGCATCACACAGATACGATTATGATACAAATCATTGATCAGGGCAGCGGCATACCAGAACACCTATTAAGTAAAATTGGAGAACCCTTTTTTACAACAAAAGAACAAGGAACAGGATTAGGCTTAATGATATGTAAAAATATTATTGAAGAGCATAAAGGAAATCTACACATTGATAGCTCTTCCAATGGAACGAGAGTAGAAATATTATTACCTTTATTATAAGTTGTTTGCAAAAATAGGCTGTCTAAAAAGTTCATGAATGAGTGACTTTTTAGACAGCCTTTAGATTTTTATACTCTCTCTATTATTAATCTTGTTTTTTAAATGAACTTGGCATAACTACAGCAACCACTTCTCCACGAGCACATACCGCATCATTAGCAAAAACCTCTACATCGACCTTCCACTTCTTCGGATGGATTTCTGTCACTGTCCCTATCGCTGTTAATGGCACACCATCTGGAGTTGGCTTCACAAAGTCAACCTTCAAGGATGCTGTAACAAAACGCGGTGGCTCAGCACCATCCCCTACTTCATGTCCATTTTTACGATGGAGCGCTAATGAAGCAGAACCTGTTCCATGGCAGTCAATGAGTGAAGCAATTAATCCGCCATAAACAAAGCCAGGAATGGCCTTATGTTCTTTTTCTGGTGTATAGACTGTCATTGTTTGTTCCCCTTGCCAGCCTGTGCGAAAATGATGCCCATCCTCATTCAGACGGCCGCAGCCATAGCACCAAGCAAAATCATCCGGATAAATATCTTGAACAGCATTTACTACTTTTTTCTCCATTATACTACCCCCTTTTCAGAATAGTATAACATATCAAACGCTTTTTTCTTTTTTAAAATTTGGATAGCCAATGAGTATGGCTGCTACACCACAAACTCCTATTAGAATCGGATAATAAGAGAAAGGCAGAATGCTTACTGGTGAAATACTAGCAACACCTGCAGCAACTAGGATTTGTGCTCCATACGGAATTAACCCCTGTACACAGCATGAGAAAATATCTAAGAGACTAGCCGATTTTCGCGGATCAATTTCATATTGATCGGCAATATTTTTGGCAAGCGGTCCCGCAATCAAAATTGAAATCGTATTATTGGCAGTTGATAAATCAGTTAGTCCGACAAGTCCAGCAATGCCAAACTCTGCTCCCTTTTTGGATTTGATATTTCGGGTTACTATATGAAGCAAAAAGTCGATCCCGCCATTATGCTTAATTACCTCTACCATACCAGCTATCAAAATAGCTAGAAAGGAAATCTCATACATTCCAGCCATTCCTTCTCCAACCTTTTGAACCAATGGCATCATTTGATAGCTTCCATCCGCCAATCCAACAACTCCTGCTAATCCAATTCCTAATGCCAAGACAAGAAAAACATTCATCCCAATTAAGGCAAAAATAATGACTAAAACATATGGAAGAATTTTTACTAAGTGATAGGAATGTTGCGTAATTTCGGCATTTTCTCCCATTGTCACAATGCCTAGGATGACACATGTCACAATGGCTGCCGGTAAGACAATCCAGAAGTTCACTTTAAATTTATCCTTCATTTGTGTATTTTGTGAACGAACAGCAGTAATTGTTGTATCAGATATAAAGGAAAGATTATCACCAAACATAGATCCGCCAATAACGGCCGCCATGGAAAGCGCCAATGAAATATCTGTTTGCTCACTTATTCCAACTCCAATTGGAGCAAGTGCAACAATCGTCCCCATCGATGTTCCCATCGAAAGAGAAATAAAGCAGGCAATAATAAATATTCCGACCATTAATAGGTTTTGCGGGATGACTGAAAGCGCAAAGTTTACTGTCGAATCAACTGCCCCCATCCCCTTAGCCACTTCTGAAAACGCTCCTGCTAGGAGGAAAATGATAACCATAAGCATCACATTTAAGTTTCCTGCCCCTTTGCAGAAAATATCTACTTTATTACTGAACGTTTCCTTTCGATTCATTACTAATGCAACTGCACCAGAGATTGCAATGGCAACAATGACAGGAAACTTATAAAAATCTCCCGTCACAATTCCTGTTCCAATAAATAATATTAAAAAGACCACGAAAGGCAGCAGCGCCCACGGGTTCCCTTTTTTACCCAGTTCCATAAAGTGCACCTCCGTAAAATTTTCCTTCGAACATAACAAAAGACCTCTTCTCACCACAGCAAGAAGAGGCCTTATAAACGAATTTATAAAACACTCCTCTTATCTCTCAAGCACATTTGCTTGCTGGATTTGGCACAGCAACTCTAGTTTCCTACAGTTCCGCTGCCGAGATATCATCGGGCCAGTCCCTCCATCTCTCTGGATAAGAAGATATAAACGATCTATTTGAATAAGTAACAGATTACATGATTTCTTGTATTCATGCAACGGTAAATTTTTGGATATTTCTTTTGCTGTAAATTGATTCTACTGCCACTTATTTCATTTCCCACACAATTGGAAGGAAATAAATTATAATGAAGTAGAAACTTTTCATAGAAAACGAATGTATATAATATATAGCCCATTTTCAATATTCGACAAGGAGGATCCATATGGCACATATAAAAGATACGAGCGCAGCCAAGGAGGAAATCCTTGCTGGAAGCAGAGAAGCAGCAGCATCCATAGCGATGGGAACGAGAAAAAGATCTTCTATCCCATTTCCCTCATTTGGCAAGTCTTTTAAGTTACGAGTTTTATTGATTGCTATTATCGTTTTTTTAATAGGCAGCTTAGGTGCGTTTACCTATTTAAAATTGTTTACTGGCAGCACCTACCAAAGCGAAACAATTAATATTGTTGAAGGCGTTCAAGAATTGGCAACCTTAGCTACCGCACAGGCTGTTGTCACAACAGTGATCAAAGAAGAAGATAATAAACTATTTAATAAAGAAATCAGTGTGAATTTCCCCGGTACAAAAAGGACGGTACTTCTCATTGTTCCTGCAACAGTACTTGCTGGTGTTGATCTGCAATCAGTTACGGATGAAAACTTTGTAATTGATGAGGAAAACAAAGAAATTAAACTAACTCTTCCGCATGCGGCATTGATCCAAGATCCATCTATTAACATGGACAAAGTACAAACGTACTCTGAGGAAGGCCTGTTTAGAAGTGAAGTGAAATGGGACGAGGGGTATGACCTTGCTGCAAAAGCACAGACTGAGATTATAAAAGAAGCTGAAAATATCGGATTATTAACGAAAGCAGAGGATAGTGCAGTAAAGGTATTAAGTCATTTCTTTCAACAGCTTGGCTATGAAGCACGCGTTGAATTTAAATAACAATAGAAAATGGGTGGTGCGCACAGCACAACCCATTTTTTATACTTCTACTAGACTTATTTTGTCTTTCACACTTTTGATGCAATGGCGCGGCCAGCTTCCCGCCCAGAGAAAAGACACCCACCGACAAATGTCCCCTCTAATGCGCGATAGCCATGAATTCCTCCTCCGCCAAAGCCAGAAACCTCTCCTGCCGCATACAGCCCTGGAATGGCTTCTCCTGCATCATTCAATACTTGACCCGATAAATCTGTTTGTAGCCCCCCTAAAGTTTTTCGGCTAACGATATTTAACCGAACAGCAATTAAAGGGCCATTTTTAGGATCAAGGATTTTATGTGGAGCTGCTACACGAATTAATTTATCCCCTATATATTGGCGGGCACCTCGAAGAGCAGTAATTTGCAGGTCCTTCGTAAATTTATTATCGATTTCTCGATCTCTTGCCTTAATTTGCCGCTCAATCTCTGCAAAATCCAGCAAATTTTCGTCTGTTAGTTTATTCATCCCTTCAATGAGATCAGACAAATGATTGGCAATAACGAAGTCCTCTCCTTTATCCATAAATGCTTGGACAGGACCAGGAGCACCAGGCAAAACTCTAGATAATACCTTTTTAATACTTTTCCCTGTTAAATCTGGGTTTTGCTCTGAACCAGAAAGGGCAAATTCACGTTCAATAATCCTCTGGGTCAATATGAACCAAGAATAGCTATATCCTGTCTTTTGGATCGCCTCTAAAGTTCCTAATGTATCAAACCCTGGAAAATTCGGGGCTGAAAAACGCCTCCCTCTAGCATCCAGCCATATGGACGATGGCCCTGGGAGAATTCGAATTCCATGCTTATCCCAAATAGGATCCCAATTCTTTATCCCTTCTGTGTAATGCCACATGCGATCACGGTTAACAATTCTACCTCCTGCTTTTTCTGTAATCGACAGCATCCGGCCATCCACATGTGCAGGCACACCTGACAGCATATTCTTTGGCGGCTTCCCAAGACGGCTGGGCCAGTTTTTGCGGATGAGGTCATGATTCCCGCCAATACCGCCGCTTGTAATTAGCACTGCCTTTGCACGATATTCAAACTCACCGATTACCTCTCTTGAGCTCGCTTCCCCGCGGGCTGCTGAACTAGGCACAAGAACAGATCCGCTTATTCCAACTACTGAAGGACCACTATTTAATAGGTGGTCGACCCGGTGACGCGGACGAAACTCAACCAACCCATTCTTCATATGCTCTTTTACACGTCGTTCAAATGGTTCCACTAGACCTGGACCTGTCCCCCATACAATATGGAAACGGGGTACTGAGTTCCCATGTCCTTCTGCCAGATAACCGCCCCTTTCGGCCCAGCCGACAATTGGAAAAAAACGTACACCCATATCATACAGCCATGCACGCTTCTCCCCTGCTGCAAAACCAACATACGCCTCAGCCCATTTTCTCCCCCAATAATCTTCGTCATCCTCTCGGTCAAAACCAGCCGTTCCTAACCAATCCTGCCATGCCAGCTCTTTTGAATCTTTTATGCCTAATCTCCGCTGCTCTGGTGAATCAACAAGAAATAATCCGCCAAAAGACCACCATGCTTGCCCCCCAAGTGAGCTTTCAGGTTCTTGGTCTACTAGCAGTACTTTTTTACCTGCATCTGCCATCTCAGCTGTCGCTACCAAACCAGCAAGACCTGCTCCTACTACGATTGCATCATATTTCATTTTTAACAGCCCCTTTTTATCATCCGATCATTTTTTTATTTATTAATATATTAACTGATTTTTTAGATAATTAAATCAATTATTTGCTTCTTGCGTTAAAAAGTTTGCTTCGTTTTTATTTAACATGATGCTAATGGTATAATTTTCATGACATTCGAAAAAAGTTATTTAACTGGAGTGAACTTAATTTTGGAAACGAAAAAAGCTTTGCCTATCTTGTTTGCTATCATGTTCCTTGTCATGGTGGGCTTTGGCATTATCATTCCTGTCATGCCATTTTATGCGGAAGAAATTGGTGCCACACCAACTGAATTAGGATTATTAATGGCTGTTTATTCTCTTATGCAGCTTCTCTTTGCACCAATGTGGGGTCGAGTTTCTGATCGAATCGGCAGAAAACCAGTCATCATGATTGGAATCTTCGGGCTTTCTCTTTCTTTCTTATTAATGGCAGTATCCACACAGCTTTGGATGCTTTTTGTAGCCCGGATTCTTGGAGGGATCTTGTCTTCTGCTAATATGCCAACTGTTATGGCTTATGTGGCAGATATTACTTCAGAAGAGGATCGCGGAAAAGGGATGGGGATCATCGGAGCTGCAACAGGACTTGGATTTATTTTTGGTCCAGCAATAGGCGGAATCTTCTCTGAGGCAAGCTTACATATTCCTTTCTATATCGCAGGCGCCTCCTCTTTACTCACATTTTTCTTTGTTATGGGTATTTTAAAAGAATCATTAACACCTGAACATAGAAAGAGTAAAACAAGCAAGAAAACATCCATACTTAAGGCTTTCAATGGCCCTGTTTCCATTCTGTTTATCCTTCAGTTGTTCGTTTCTTTATCCTTATCAGGCCTTGAAGCAACCTTTGCTTACTTCGCTTCTGAAAAGGCGGGATTAGGTGCTGTGAAGCTCGGCTATATTTTTATGATTATGGGCTTCGCCTCAGCGATTGTACAAGGCGGATTAGTTGGAAGATTGACTAAAAAGCTTGGCGAAGGCTTTGTTATTCAGCTTGGTATTATTATTTCGGCAATCGGATTTATCCTTATTCTATTCATTAATAATTTTGCAACTGCCGCTCTTTATTTAACGATATTTGGAATCGGTAATGGCTTCATCCGCCCAAGTGTCTCCTCCCTGTTAACGAAACAATCAACAACAGGACATGGAAGCACAACCGGACTTCTGTCCTCATTCGATTCACTCGGCAGAATCGCCGGTCCTCCGTTAGGCGGGTGGCTCTTTTCCGTAGCAATTGGGATGCCTTATTATTCTGGAATCATCCTGTCGATTGTTGCATTGCTTTTATATCAAGTATATCGAGTGAAAGTGAGACATGTAGAAGCAAACTAATGCCTTATAATAATTCGTTTTGCCATTTTACCTTTGATTTTGGTCGTCATGAATGGATCATGACGACCAGTTTTATTTTTTCTCCTATTTTCGAGCGCCATGAACACTTCTTGGCTACCGTTTTGCTTTCCCCTCCTGATTTTGGGCGCCATGAATGATAATTCCTACAAACTTATATTGACCTATAATTAGTTTTGATTATAATAAAAGTGAGTAATCACTCACTTTTATAAAAGGAGGCTTACAAATGGCTTCAACTATTGTTATTAAAGATGTCTGCAAAAGCTTTGGCAAGAAGGCTGTATTAAATAAGATTAGTTTAACGGTGGAGTCCGGACAAATATACGGTCTAATCGGCCCTTCAGGTTCGGGAAAAACAACCTTAGTGAAGTTGATTGTTGGAATGGACCGTCCGTCAGAAGGACATATCCATGTATTAGATACCCCTGTTCCAAACTTAAACCTGCTGCAGAAAATTGGCTATATGGCACAAGCCGATGCCCTATACACGGATTTAACGGGTGAAGAAAACCTTGCCTTCTTTGCTTCCCTGTTTAAATTAAATAAACAAGAGCAAAAAGAGAGAATTTCTTATGCAGCAAATTTAGTTAATCTAACTCCGCATCTAAAAAAGAGAATCCAGGATTATTCAGGCGGAATGAAACGGCGATTATCCCTCGCTGTTGCTTTAATTCAAGACCCACAAGTACTTATATTAGACGAACCTACTGTTGGTATTGATCCTGAGTTAAGACAGTCTATATGGAAAGAAATCCGCCGGTTGAAGGCATCTGGAAAAACGATTTTGGTAACAACACATGTAATGGATGAAGCAGAAAAGTGTGACCGTCTCGCGATGGTAAGGGACGGGGAAATACTCACGAGTGGGACACCAGCAGAGTTAAAGGAACATTACAACATTACTAGTCTAGAAGAAGTATTCTTAAAAGCTGGAGGGAAAAAGGGATGAGAGTATTAGCGTTAGTGAAGCGAATTTTCCAGCAAATGATACGTGACAAAAGAGCGCTTGCCCTAATGATGATCGCCCCATTACTGATTCTTACTCTGCTCGATTATTTACTTTCAAGTAATGAGGTCACTCCAAGACTTGGTGTCAATCATGTCGATGAACCACTTACTGAGCAATTGGGAAATATGGATGTAACTGTTCTGCAGTATGACCAACTAGATAACTTACAAAAAATCATGATCGAGGATGAGCTGGATGGTGTTCTTCAAATGGAAGATGAAGACATTCAATTAACCTTATTAAATGCAAATCCCTCTACTGCAAAAGTATTAAAAATGAAGGTACAACAAGCAGTTGCTGCTGAAAACGCCAAGGAACAGGCAAATAAACTATCTCTTTTCATACAAGAGATTCAGAATAAAGTCCCTGGCGATCTAAAAAAGCTAGAACAGAAAAAAGCACCAGAGATTGATACAGCTTATATATATGGCAATAAAGAAACAACCTTTTTTGACCAGTTAAGCCCGATATTAGTCGGCTACTTTGTCTTCTTTTTCGTCTTCCTTATTTCCGGGATTGCGCTATTGCGTGAGCGGACAACTGGCACTCTTGACCGATTACTGGCAACACCCATTCAAAGAAGAGACATTGTTTTTGGGTATTTATTAGGATATGGATTATTTGCTATCATCCAAACGATTATTGTCGTCTTTTATGCGGTTAAAGTTTTAGACATCATGCTCGTCGGGTCCTTATGGAATGTGATCTTAATTAATTTGACAATCGCCTTAGTTGCACTGTCTTTAGGCATCCTTCTATCAGCATTCGCAAATTCAGAATTTCAAATGATGCAGTTTATCCCAATCGCAATCATTCCACAAATCTTTTTCGCGGGAATCTTCCCTGTCGAAGCCATGACAGACTGGCTTCAAATCATCGCAAAAGCAATGCCGATGTACTACGCCGGCAATGCATTAGTGGATGTTATGTACAAAGGATTAGGACTAAGTGACATCTTGTTCGATTTGCTTGTCCTATTAGGCTTTGCCCTTGTCTTCATTATTCTAAATATCATTACACTAAAAAAGTATCGAAAAATCTAAACCGTTTATTCACTTTTCCATTTCCGTTAAAATGATTTAAAATAAGTGTATGCAGAATGGAATTTAAAGGAGTAAACAATGTCTGAAGAAGAATTGATGATCCAACAGCTATTTGATGAGGAAAAATTAACTGATAAACAAAAAAAAATAATCGTTGCCGCTATTGAATCCTTTTCAGAAAAGGGATATTCGGCCACATCAACGAGTGAAATTGCCAAAAAGGCAGGGGTAGCTGAAGGAACGATTTTCCGGCACTATAAGACAAAAAAAGATCTGCTGATGTCGATTGTTGCCCCCCTTATGGCAAACCTAATTGGTCCTTTTGTAGTGAATGATTTTAACAAAGTGCTTGACCGGCAATATGATCGGGTGGAAGACTTTTTGAAGGCGACGATCGAAAATCGAAGAGAAGTTTTAATAAAGTTGCTGCCAGTTATTAAAATCCTTCTTCAAGAGATCCCTTTTCAGCCAGAATTAAGAGAACTCTTTCTAGAACAAATTGCTAAAAAAATATTTGATCGTGTCTCCATTATCATTAAGGGCTATCAGGAAAAGGGACAATTAATTGAAATGCCTCCAGAAAGTGTTGCGAGGCTAGCTATTACTACCATACTTGGCTATTTAATATCTCGCTATGTCCTGTTCCCTCATCTGGAATGGGATGATGAACTTGAAACGGAGCGCACCATTCAATTTATCATGCACGGTTTGGGAAAAAAAGAATAAATAGAAAAAGTCCAATCATGGTGAATTGGACTTTTTCTATCATAAACGATCCTTCTTTTTCATCCACTCCCGCGCAAAGTCAATGATTGGCTGCTGTTTCATCAGCTTGCATTCGGCTGAGCCAATAGCTGCTTTTCTCACTGCATATGTCTTCTCAAAGTCCTCCCCTAGATCAGCAAAACAATCAGAATCATACACAATCTCTTCATATGTTTTCCAGACACGCACGTTATTTTCAACAAGTGCCGTTCCCTTTTTAGCCTTTTCTCTATCCGGGATGGCGTGTTCTGCAAAATGCAAAGAGGTGTTGCTGTCATGTCCCACACCTAATAACAAGATATGCCCATCTAATTCATATAGTTTTGCTAAAGGAGACTTCGGGCCAAATCCTTCTTCTAATGGCTGCTCAGATAAGATATACTCGGCATTTTTTCCCCATGCCGCAAAGGAATACGTTGGGTGTGAACTCCTTTTTACCCCTGGAAAGGTTCTAAATACCTCAACAATTTTCCCCATTCCCCTTGTAGGTGTTATTTGCGGATCATATGCTGGCATATGTTCACGGATAATCGGCCACCACTCCTTTGGTACAGGAGGCATTTGCCATTCAGAGGGATCAGAGACATCTGCTGTCTGCGTTGGCATCACAATGGTTCCCTCAGAACCAATCGTATCCATTAATGCTTGAACAACAGAAATGGCTCCTCCACAAACCCAGCCAAATGCACTTAATGAGGAATGGACAATAACAACCATCCCTTTTTCTATCCCAAGATTTTTGAAATTTTCATGTAGACTGGATCTTGTATGTGGTGACTTTAATTGTTTAATTACGTCCGCTTCTTTCATTTCCATCCCCCTAAGCATTTCATTGAGATAAATTAATTCCATGGTTTCTTCTCCCTTTATATCGCTTGCACTTTATGTCTAATTATACCATCGTCACTAATATATTCGCCGTCCACCTCGATATATTGGACAAAAAAATGATATATTCGCCGTCACACTGATTATATTCGCCAAACCCAACAAAAAAATCTGACACCATCTTAGTGTCAGATTCTATATCCATTTATATTGGTTTGTTTGGCTGATAGGTTGGCTGCTGATTTTTCGCTTGGTTCTGTATACTTTTAGCTACTGCTGCCTGCACATTTTCATCCAGAGAAAACTCAGTATCTGTTTGATTGAATTGTCCTGCTTGGTTTTGTGCAGCAATTACTTTTTCATGCTCTTGTACTTCATTTTGTCGCTTTTTCAATTTATATCTCTCCTTTTTATCAAAAGTACATATGTAGATTTCCCTAATAGAAGTACTTTATTCGAAGAGAATATATGAATGAATAGTCGATTAATTTAATAATTGCTTGACTAGTTCTTTATTGCGATTCTTAAAAAGATCATTATGCGAAGAGACCATTCCAACTTTATATGCATCAGGTTCAATAAATTGCTTGGCTT
This sequence comes from Cytobacillus solani, assembly GCF_006704205.1. Taxonomy (NCBI): domain Bacteria; kingdom Bacillati; phylum Bacillota; class Bacilli; order Caryophanales; family Bacillaceae; genus Cytobacillus; species Cytobacillus solani. The sequence goes on along the minus strand of NZ_CP041305.1, from coordinate 2,065,829 downwards.
TATTCACTGCGTTCACTGCATCCTGGAATGCTCCTGCAATTAAATGTACTTTTCCTTCGTATGTTAAAATATCACCAGCAGCATAAAGCCCTGGGACAGTAGATTCGCTAGTTGAATTTCCTGATATATAATATTGATCTGCCAAGGCAATATTTAATTCACTGTTATCAAGCAATGCTGCATCTCTTTCAAACCCATGATTAATAATGACGTCATCTATAGGCAAATAAGAGACCTCACCCGTTTCCATATTTGTAAGCTCAACACGTTCAATTACTTCATGCTTAGCATCAGCAATAAGCTTTGTAATTTCTGTATGGAAGAAACATGTAGCAGAGCTGCTCAATAACTGGGAAACCTGTGCCTCATGCCCCTTTAAAGCCTCTTTTCTACAGGTTACATACACTTTCTTCGCAATGGGCACTAATTCATTTGCCCAATCAACAGCTGAATTGCCTCCGCCTGAAATAATGACTGTTTTATCCTTAAAACGTTTTAACGACTTTATTGTGTAATTTAAATTTGATACTTCAAACCTTTCTGCCCCTTCAATCTCAAGCTTAAGCGGGTTTAGTATCCCCCCGCCAACAGCAACAATAACTGTTTTCGAATAGTGCTTTTGATCTGAAGCAGCATATAAAACGAATATGCCTTCTTCTTCATCACGAGTGATCGAGAGTACTTTTTCATTTAAAACAACGGTTGGATTAAATGTTAGCCCCTGCTCAACAAGTTGTTCAATCAGCTTTGCACCTGGAATTGGCGTCATTCCTCCAACATCCCATATCATTTTCTCTGGATATACATGAATTTTTCCGCCTAATTGCGGCTGATATTCAATCAGCTTTGTTTTCATTTCTCTCAATCCACTATAAAAAGTTGAATAAAGGCCTGCAGGTCCTCCACCAATTACCGTTACATCGTATATTTCCCGATGTTCCATCTCCGCTCACCCCAAACCATAAATGTTATTGATTATCATTCTCATTTAACTATATCCCCTTTTCGTTATTTTCGCAATACAAAAATAACGATTGACAACAGAAAAAAATAGAATTATAGTTTGATTCAGAAACGATATTGATAATCATTATCACTATCCTAAAATTATCGTATTTTATTGGAGGTTGGCAAATGGTTCGCCTGTATACAAATGAAATAAATATTGGTTATGGTGAACAGAAAATTGTAAAAAACCTTAGCATTGAGATCCCAGACAAAAAAATTACAACAATTATCGGATCAAATGGCTGTGGGAAGTCTACCCTTCTAAAAGCTATAACCAGAATTATTCCACATCAATCAGGAACTGTTGTGTTGGATGGAGAAAATATCGCTAAAGAAAATACGAAAATCCTGGCGAGGAAAATGGCCATTCTCCCCCAATCTCCCGAAAGTGCAAACGGGTTAACAGTAGGTGAACTCGTTTCTTATGGCCGCTTCCCTTATCAAAAAGGTTTTGGCCGATTAACCAAAAAAGACTATGATGTAATCGATTGGGCACTTGATGTGACAGGTACGATTGTCTTTAAATACCGGCCTGTGGATGCGCTTTCAGGCGGGCAACGGCAGCGTGTATGGATCGCGATGGCCCTTGCACAAGAAACAGAAATCATCTTCCTTGATGAGCCTACAACCTATTTAGATATGGCCCATCAGCTAGAGGTTCTAGAATTATTACAAAAGCTAAACAAAGAACAGGAACGTACAATTGTCATGGTTTTACATGATTTAAATCAAGCTGCCCGATTTGCTGATTATATTATTGCCTTAAAAAACGGCGAGGTTGTAAAAGCTGGTCATTGTGAAGATGTCATTCATCATGAAGTACTTAAAAAAGTTTTCAATATTGATGCTGAAATTGGAAAAGATCCTCGTACAAATAAACCAATGTGCATCACTTATAATTTAGTAAAAGGAGAAAACAATAATGAAGAAAATACTAGTCCCGTTTATACTGTTGCTGGTGCTTCTTATTAGTGCCTGCAGCAATGGATCTGAAGTGAAAGAAGATAAAAATAAAAAAGAGGCTGAAGCACCGAAAGAGGAACAATCAGGCACGATCACTTATCAGTCTGAAAATGGACCAATCGAAGTTCCTGCAAATCCACAAAGAGTTATTTTGCTTTCTGGGTACACAGGAAATGTCATTAGTTTGGGTGTTAACATTGTTGGAGTGGACGTGTGGTCTAAGAATAATCCAACGTTTGCAGAAGAGTTAAAAGATGTAGAAGAAGTTTCAGATGAAAGCTTAGAGAAAATTATTGAATTAGAGCCTGATTTAATTATTGCTGGTTCTACTAGTAAAAACATCGATAAGTTAAGTGAAATCGCGCCTACTGTCACATATACATGGGGAAAAGTAGATTACCTCACACAGCATATAGAACTTGGCAAGCTTTTAAACAAAGAGAACGAGGCAAAAGAATGGGTAGAGGGCTTTAAAGCTCAAGCAGAAGCAGCTGGGGAAGAGATTCGAGCAAAAATTGGTGAAGATGCAACAGTTACTGTCATCGAAGGCTACGATAAACAGCTTTACGTCTTTGGGGATAACTGGGCACGTGGGACTGAGATCTTATATCAATCTATGAAGCTAAAAATGCCTGAAAAAGTAAAGGAAATGGCATTAAAAGAAGGGTATTATACATTATCAGCGGAGGTACTGCCAGAATTTGCCGGGGACTACATTGTCTTCAGTAAATATGCAGATGCCGATAGCTCATTCCAGGAAACAGAAACATACAAAAACATTCCTGCTGTCAAAAACAATCGTGTATTTGAAATGGAAGGGAATGGTGCTTCCTTTACTGACCCAGTTACACTTGAAAAACAGCTTGCCTTCTTTAAGGAATCATTTTTAGGAAACTAAATCTTTTTGAGGAATTCTTTTTCTAAAGAATTCCTTTTCCCTTATTCTAAGAACAGAAAAGATGAGGACTCAATAATGAAAGAAAAGCAACGTTCGATCCCATTTATATTTAAACTTACTGCTGGAACCCTTGTTTTTATAGGAATGTTTGTTATGGCTTGTGTTTTTGGCGCAGCAGATATTGCGGTTAAAGATGTATGGTTAGCACTAACCTCCGATGCTACCAGTGATAAAATTTCGATCATACGTGAAATTCGCTTGCCTCGTGAAATCGCAGCTGTTTTTGTTGGTACTGCGCTAGCTGTTTCTGGTGCTATTATGCAAGGGATCACAAGAAATCCACTTGCTGATCCAGGATTGCTTGGATTAACAGCTGGGGCTAATGCGGCACTAGCTATTTCGATTGCCTTCATCCCTTCAACCAATTACTTGGGGATCATGATCGCCTGCTTTATTGGTGCAGCTATTGGGGCCATTTTGGTTTTCGGTATTGGCTCAATGAAAAAAGGAGGCTTCTCTCCTCTTCGCATTGTATTAGCAGGGGCTGCTATATCTGCCTTTTTATATGCATTATCAGAAGGAGTTGGAATATATTTTAAAATATCAAAGAATGTATCCATGTGGACTGCCGGTGGTTTAATCGGAACGTCCTGGGCACAGCTTCAAGTAATCGTTCCGTTTATTTTAATAGGAATTATTGTTTCTCTCTTCTTCTCAAGGCAACTAACGATTCTTAGTCTAAATGAAGAGGTAGCTGTTGGATTAGGGCAAAAGACCACTCAGGTTAAGCTTGTCCTATTTATAGTTATTATTCTGCTCGCCGGTGCTGCTGTTGCACTTGTTGGAAATATGGTGTTCATTGGATTAATGGTTCCTCATATAGTTCGTGCAATAGTTGGAACGGATTACCGGTTTATTATACCTATGTCAGCGATTATCGGAGCTTCTTTTATGCTATTAGCGGATACACTTGGTCGTACCATCAATTCACCATATGAAACACCGATTATTGCCATTATTGCTATGATTGGTTTACCTTTCTTCCTGTTCATTGTACGTAAAGGAGGAAAAGCATTCTCATGATTCAGCCAGGATTAATAAAAAAACAGCGAATTCTATTATTTGTATTACTTGCACTGATTTTACTTACTATCTTTATTGGGATGGGGCTCGGGTATTCATCCATCTCCTATAACCGATTAATGCCTATTTTATTTGGTCAGGGTACATTTAAAGAGGAGTTTATCTTATTCTCCATTCGATTGCCACGAATAATCATTACTTTGTTAGCTGGGATGGCACTTGCTTTATCAGGAGCCATTTTGCAAGGCATTACACGGAACGATCTTGCTGATCCTGGCATCATCGGAATTAATTCAGGTGCAGGGGTAGCGATTGCTATTTTCTTCCTATTTCTGCCGATTGATGCTGGTTCCTTTGTTTATCTGCTTCCTGTTGTCGCATTTATTGGTGCTTTAATTACTGCTAGTGTAATTTATATTTTTTCGTATAATAGAAAAGTTGGACTCCAGCCAGTCCGATTAGTTTTAATTGGCGTTGGATTTTCAATGGCGCTTTCTGGAGCGATGATTGTCCTTATTTCTTCTGCGGAACAGGAAAAAGTCGATTTTATCGCTAAGTGGTTAGCAGGGAATATTTGGGGGACTGACTGGCCATTTATTTTGGCCATCCTTCCCTGGCTGGTGATACTCATTCCCTTTACCTTGTATAAGGCAAACCGATTGAATCTCCTTGGATTAAACGAACCGGTAGCCATTGGAGTTGGTGTATCCATTGAAAAGGAGCGTATCGTTCTCCTTCTGACAGCTGTTGCTTTAGCCGCTGCGGCCGTTTCAGTGACGGGTGGTATTACATTTATCGGACTGATGGCCCCACATATAGCAAAAGCCTTGGTAGGACCGAGAAATCAATTATTTATCCCGATCTCCATTCTAATTGGCGGATGGCTTCTGTTATTCGCTGATACGGTTGGGCGTAACTTAGTTGAGCCAGACGGGATATCAGCAGGCATTATGGTTTCATTAATCGGTGCGCCATACTTTATTTACTTATTGTTGAAAAAATAAGAATAGCCCCTGAAAATAGATAATTTCAGGGGCTTCTCAGATAACTTCCAATTTAATTTGAAGGGTTGTCATCTTAACTAATTTTTTCGATCACACCCATACCTTCTAATAGCACTTTCGCATCTTTATTTAAGTATTCAATAACGTCTCTTCTTAATAACAATTTTGCTTTATCTTTTACAATTAATTTCATGGATCGAATATCAAATTTCGTTGCATATGAATTTAGGGCAATGACCGTAGCCATATCCTGCCTTGAAATAGGTTCATACCCCGCATCTAGCCGTTCTGTAAGCAATTTGAGCAGCTCTCTCGCATTGCTTTTCAATAGCACCTTATGCTTGCTTAAAACTTCTATATTCTCCTCAATTAATTTCCTGGTTGTGACAAAATCTAATTGTTCTACATTTTTATTAACTTCCTGTATTAATTCCTCGACCTTCAAAAAAATCACCTCAAAATAAAAAAGTAGGGCAAAAGAAAAAAGCTATTCCCTCATTCGTGAATAGCCAAAAATTCAAATAACCCATTCAAAAATTTGGTAACCGGCTGTCATAGTTAGTTGCTTATCACTAAACCACTACCTTAGACCCATAGCTTTGCGTCCTATTCTTTCGAATAGTTTGCCTTTAAACTCATTTATGTAGGACTTTTTATTTAGGACTTTTTAACCTCTAATTCTTATGATAATTCATTCTAATTTATAATTCAACAAGATTCAGCAAAATTCTACATTATTGAAATTCCAATTGAAAATTATTTTATTCAAATTTACACATTGAACTCCTTTTCTTCCTGGCGCTGCTCCTTAATCAAAAGCCCGCCGGCCAAACCAAGCATAGAAAAAATAACCGGTATGATAAATGCGTAATGATAGCCTACTTGGATTGGTGAAGCATGAAAATGATCGAGTATTTTGCCAAAAATACCGGGCAAAAGGACTGCACTTAAAAAACCGCCTGTATTCGCAAATCCAGAAGCTAGACCAACCTCTTTCCGATCAAATGATTGCCGGACAACAGCAAATGTTAACGTATTTGCCCCGTTGCAATATCCGATGATAAAGAAAAGAATGATAAGCATGAAAATGGGCGGCTCTCCCCCGAATAATAGAATGGCTGTCCAGCATAAGAATGAAATGAAGTGAATAACTGTATAAGGCTTTTTGATTGAACCTATACGTCCTGCAATCCAGCTCGTAATCGGTGCGCCGATAATTGCTCCGATAAGTCCGATCATAATAAGCTGGCTCGCATCTGAACGATTCATATCATATACATTCATCCCATATGGAACAGCCCATGAACCGATAAATCCAACATATGTGCCAACAACACCAAAATGACATAAGAAGGTTGCCCAAGCTTGACGGCTTGAAAGAATGCGGCGTAGCAGCGATAATGTCTTTTCCTTTACTTGTTCTTCTTTAGGTGAGATTATCTTTTGTTTCTGATAATCATTAAAGAGTTGTTTAGGTTTTTTCACAAGGATGAAATAAAGCAAGATTCCTAGTACACATAGAATAATCCCTATTAATAAAAATGGAACCCTCCAGCCCCATAAAGTAATCCACCAGGAAAAAGGCACAGTTGCCAGCAGAAATCCAAAACTCCCCGCCATCCCAGCTATTCCAATCAACCCAACAAATTCATTTCCTTTAAACCACAGACTTAAAATTAAAACCAAGTTGACCCAAATGGTTGCATCACCAAGTCCCACTAATAACCTAGCAAAGAGAAGGAAAAATTCATTTGGAGCTAAACTATATAATACTGTCCCTAAGCCATTTAGAATGGTTCCAATAATAAGGAAAAAATTAGGACCATATCGATCAGACAATAGCCCAATTGGTATTTGCAGACTTGCGTATGCAAGAAATTGAATGCTTGTCAGTAATCCAATGGTTGAAGCTGTAAGACCGAAGTCCTTCATTAGTTGATCTGTAATTAGTCCTGGGGCCGTCCTTTGGCTAACAATTAGAAAATAAGTAAACAACACTGTGCCAAAGACAGCCCATCTGTATTTGCTATTTTGTTTTTCCAATGGTCACTACTCCTGTTAATATTTAATAAAACTCATTATACTCTAGTTTTCTTATATATTTATTAGGATTTTTAATGAAGGCGTTTTCAATTCAAAAAACTTTTCTCATAACAAAAAGAAGAAGAATTTCACCAGCATTTGGTGTCTTCTTCCCCTCTTTGAATAGAAGTGATTCTATATCCTGTACCCATAAAAACAGATAGCTAATCACATTTTTATCTTATTCGATTATTACTTTCCGCTAGATCTTAAACTTACTAATTAAAGTTTGTAAGTCTTCCGCTAATTTGGATAATGATTGGGCGGATATGGATATTTCTTTCATAGAAGCAAGCTGTTCTTCTGCAGATGCCGCCACATTTTTGGAATGGTCAGATGTTCCTACTGATATGTGTGTAATGCTAGATACCGTTGCAGATACTTCTTCAACACTTGCAGAGACCTGTTCTGCGGTAGCTGCCAAATCATGTATCTTCGCTGCAAGACTGTCCATAAAATGCAGAATTTCTTTAAAGCTACCCTCTGTTTGTCCAACAATCTCAAGCCCAGCCTTGACATCCATCGTTACTTGCTCAATAGATTTGTTGGATTGCAGCATGTCCTGTTGAATTTCAACGATTAAGCCTGAAATTTGGGCGGACGATTGCTGCGATTGCTCTGCTAATTTCCGAACCTCATCAGCAACCACAGCAAACCCTTTTCCATGTTCTCCTGCTCTAGCAGCTTCAATTGCCGCATTTAGTGCCAACAAGTTTGTCTGGTCAGCAATACCTGAAATGACTTTTGTAATCTCACCAATTTCTTTTGAGCGCTGATCCAACGATTGAAAGACTTCTCCACTTTCGTTTACTGAATGGCTAATTGCATTAATCTGTTGAACAGTTCTGTTCACATACACTCCGCCATCCTTCGCTTTCTGTGTTGCCTGAGAACTAGCTTCAGATATAATAGAGGCTGTTTCTGCCATAGATTGCACCCCTTTTGAAACCTCTTCCAAAGCTACTGCACTTTCTTGTACACTTATTGTTGAATGTTCTGCTCCTTGCGCAACATGTTGTATGGTGTCAGTAATTAGTTCCGTTGCCTGGCTCGTTTGCTCTGCACTTGCCGTTAACTCGTCAGAAGAAGCCGCAACTTGTTCGGAAGCCATATTCACTTCATTCATCATTTGTCTAAGGTTGTCAGCCATTCTATTGAAACTAGTAGAAAGATCGTTTAATTCATCTCCCGTATGATCCTTGATTTGAGAGGTGAAATCCCCATCCCTTGCTAATTCAAGAGCCGCCGTGATCTTGGCTAACCTTTTTTTCATCCTTTTTGTAAACCAATAGGTAACAAGAGCTGACACAACGATGACTAAACAAAGAATAGTAATAAATTTGACTAAGAAACTAGATAGGATGCTGTCAATAATATTTTGTGAGGCACCCACGTAAAAAATACCTATAATCTCACCGTTAGTATCTTTAATTGGCATATAAGCTGACTGATAAATATGTCCTGCAGCATTTGCTTCACCATAGAAATGTTCCCCGTTTTTTAGTACAACATCTGAGACCTCTTTTGATACTTGTGTTCCAATTGCACGTTTCCCATCTTTAATGACATTAGTCGATACACGTGTGTCGCCTAGAAAAATCGTCACTGTATCTTCAGTATCGCCACCGATTTCATCGACCATATCATCATTTTCATTTATTAGGGTTTTTCCCTTGTAAAGCTGTCCATTCTTAATTGTCCATTCTCCCGGATATTTAACATCTATATATTTATATGCTAAAGTAAGATCCGCTTTTGCCTTTTCTAGCGCAAATCCCTTAATTCCCTTTGTTATTTCTTGATTAACAACTACTCCTATAATCGTTGATAACGAAAGTATAATCGCCAGAACCATCATATTGATCTTCATGCCTAATTTTAATTTTTTCAACTCAATCACCTATTTTTATAGACTTGGTTTAAGATTTTACTAAATCTTACCGCAATTCATTCTACTATACTATGACTTTTCTCATTCCCACCATTCTCCTAGATTAAAAAAAGAAGAAAAATCATCATTACTGAATGATTTTTCTTCTCCTAATATCGACATTATTTGACATAGTTTGATAAGTTTTATTAAAAACCTAGATTGCCCTCAAAGTACGTTTTAAAAACTCCCTCGTACGTTCCCCAGTTGGGTGATTAAAAATCTGGTCAGGGCTTCCTTCTTCTGCTATAACCCCTTTGTCCATAAAGACCACTCTGTCAGATACTTCTTTGGCAAATTCCATTTCATGCGTAACGATTAGCATCGTCAGACCTGTCTCAGCAAGCTCTTTCATGACCTTAAGAACTTCTCCTACCATCTCTGGATCAAGCGCAGACGTTGGTTCATCGAACAGCAGCACATCTGGTTCCATCGAAAGGGCTCTAGCGATAGCAACCCGCTGCTTTTGCCCCCCAGACAGCTGTCTGGGCTTCGCATTCACAAACCTGTCCATCCCAACCACTTTCAAGTATTTCAGCGCTACCTTTTCCGCTTCTTCCTTCGAGCGCTTTAATACCTTCATTTGGCCGATTACACAATTGCCTAGTACGTTATGATTATTAAATAAGTTAAATTGCTGAAATACCATTCCTAATCTTCTTCGATAGGCATGAATATCATGCTTATCATCGAGAATATTTTCACCATGATAAATAATTTTTCCGCCGCTCGGTTTTTCTAATAGATTGACACAGCGAAGAAGTGTGGATTTCCCTGAACCTGAGGAACCAATGATGCAGACGACTTCTCCTTTATTCACTGAGAAATGAATATCTTTTAATACTTCATGGTTTCCAAAGGATTTACTTAAACGCTGAATATCAATGACTGTCTCCATACCATTCTCCTCCTTCCCCATTATTGCCCGATCCCTTTATGTTCTCCAGCTTCAATCTGAGCCTGATTGCCTACGACTATATAATTATCCGGACCATCAAGCTTTCTTTCAAAGTAGCGCAGAATTAAAGTGACTGCATATGTCAAAATGAAATAAATGATACATACGATAAAGAATGCTTCGAAATATCTAAAGTTATTGCCTGCCACCGTTTTCGTTTGGAAGAATAACTCAGTAACGGAAATGACACTTAGGACCGCTGTATCTTTTATATTAATGATAAATTGATTGCCTGTTGCTGGTAAAATATTGCGGATAACCTGTGGCATCACTACATGAGTCATTGTTTGAACATGATTCATTCCAATGGCTTGGGCTGCTTCATATTGTCCAGTATCAACTGAAATAATCCCCCCACGGACAATTTCAGCCATATATGCACCTGTGTTGATTGCTACAATAACGACCCCTGCAATAATCGGGTTCATTTGCCAGCCAAATGCTGCAGCAGAACCATAATAGATAACCATTGCCTGTACAATCATCGGTGTGCCACGGAAAAATTCTATATACACGGATAGGATGATGTTAATGAATTTTAAGAAGCCTTTCTTCGCTCCTTTTTCAGGTATTGGAATGGTGCGGATGATGCCTGCCAATAACCCGATCAATGCCCCAAAAATAGTTCCGATCAATGCAATCAAGAGGGTTACGCCTGCTCCGCGCAGAAACATCGGCCAGTTTGTTTCAATAATTTTTATAATCCATTCAAAACTTAAATCCATTCGTATCCTCCCCTTAAACGTGGAAGCCGACTACATTGTGCTGATGCAGCCGGCTTCACAAACCATTATTCTGCCGCTGGCTGATTTTTAATTGCAGCATCCATAATACTGATGCGTTCTTCCTCAGAAATACCAGCCAATATTTCGTTAATTTTTGCTGTTAGCTCACTATCCTTTGCAATCCCAACTGCGATAGCCGTATCATCCTCAGACGTCTTAAATCCTTCAGTGAATTCAACCATCGCGAAGTTATCATTTGCAGCTGATGCACTAACTCCCTCTGGACGTTCAGAAACATATCCGTCAATAACACCCGATTCTAGCGCTACCCTCATAGCCGGAAAGTTATCCATTGCTGGCTTTTTTTCCACTCCATCAATTTGATCAATAACTGAATAGTGGAATGTATTTAACTGTGCCGTTACCTTTGCTCCTTTGAAATCTTGGATCGAAGTTGCACCTTCATACTTTCCGCCTTTTTTGACAACCATGATTAAATCCGATTTGTAGTAGTTATCTGAGAAATCAATGGTTTCTTTACGTTCTGCTGTCGGTGACATCCCAGCAATAATCGCATCGATTTTTCCTGAAGTTAGCGATGGTACAAGTCCATCCCATTCTGTTTTCACAATCACTAGCTCTTTGCCTAACCCTTCAGCAATTTTCTTAGCGATTTCTACATCATATCCGCCTGCGTATTCTGCATTGCCATCGATTTTAACGCCACCGTTTGAATCATCCATTTGTGTCCAATTGAATGGTGCATAGCCAGCTTCAAGTCCTACTTTAAAGGTATCTTTTTCTGATGATGATCCTGATCCTTCTGTCTTCTTATCTGAATCACCGCTTGTTCCACAGCCTGCTAATAGAATAATGGCTGAAAGAGATATCGCTAAAAATAATGATAGTTTTTTCTTCATGCTATTTTCCCCCTATTTATTTGATTTAATAGTCTAATATATGCTTGACCTCTTGCCTTTAGGCATTTTACTAAAAACAAAAAGCGACCTGAGATGAACTCAGGTCGCAACGTTTATAGTTTGCCCCAAAATCCCTCTTCTTTCCCTAAATGAGATAGCACAACTCAACAAACCGGGTAAGTTCATTGAGACAGTCCTGCAGTTCTTAACTGCAGACCCAGCAAGCAATACTGAGAATATTACAAGCTTCGGCGATATTTCCTTCTCTCTAGCATCCTAGCTTCTCAAGCTCCACTACAGACTATTAAATACCGCGCCTCTACCTCATCAGCAAAGATGAGGTCTTATTAAATTATATTCATTATCCTACAGTAGTAAGCCTATTCTGTCAACTCATCAAAATTGGCACTTGCTACCAAAGAACTAGATTCGTTGAACTCACCAGCTTGCCTTATGATCCTCTGCCCACCCTACAAAGGATTCAATCATTATCTTTTCCCCATCATTCGTTCGAATATAACCGTTAAATGTACCAATCATTTGGTGAACGGAGGAACGAATAACCCATGCGTTCGTTGCTGCTTTTCGCTCAAACAATGGCTGAAACGTTAGAGACACTTGATCCGTTTCAGCTGTTTTCAATGTCCAAGGCTTCAAATAATTGCTGTTATCATATTCCCAACTGATGTCTTCATTGATTTTGCTTAGCTTTCTGTCGACCACAATTCCATTCTCAGTCTGTCCAGTTCCATCCGTCCATTGACCACCGAAATTTAGGCCAACTGATCTTCCATTGACAATCCCCGCAGCTTGAGCCCAATTCCATGTCGAATGATAGGGCCAGACTCCCCTGCCAAAATCCAAGCATCCAAAGGCATTTTCGTTATTAAAGATGTATTCCTTCCTATTCCAATGAACTGTTCCAGCTGCAGGAAGTGCTGTTTGTTTTGACGTAAACTGAAATCGTGTTTCACTCCACGGCACAACGACATTAATCGATTCATGCCCACGTGGACGTTCAACTCGTACTTCTGCAACTAACGGCTTATTTCTTCCGCTAAAATGCGGGCAATGAACACGTATACTTGTGGAATCTCCCTTTTCTTCAAATGAAATAGCCATTTGCTTTCCCTCAAATTTCACGGAGGCATTCACCTCTTCAGGCATTTTACAGCCGAATCCAAATGGAACAATGGCTGTCTGCTCCTGAAAACTAAGACTCTGTAAATCTAGCACATACACAAATAAAACAGCAGCATAATCCAAATGAGAAATTGTGACTGAAAACAAGAACTCTGGGCTTGTTACACACCAATAATTCCATTTTTTCTTCCGCAGGAACCTTCCCGACACATTGCAATTAAACAGCGGCTGCCTTGCCCAGCCGATGCTGTTTTCGGCTAATCGGCCATTCTCATCACACATATCTACTCGTTCTGTTATTTCTCTTGCCATCCTCTTAACCCCTCATCTCTATGTATACTTCATACTGTAACTCTACTATCTTTTGCAAACTTAATATGCATTCAGTTTCCAATGCCGAATATTATTCAGGCATTTGTACAAATTATATATATTCTCGATTTATCGGAGTGATCAGTGTGTATAATTCATATTGGTTTCTAGCTCTCATTGTTTTTAGTATTTCCATTTTTATTTTTAATCTTTTTAAAAAAAGAAATACAGGAACCCTGTTCCTTTTATTAGCTATGATTGGACTCGGCTTTATAATTGAAACGGTCATCTTTACTTTTTTAGGAAGCTATGAATATTATCCTAAATTCGTTAAAGGTCATCCCTTTTATGACAGTAACTTAGGCGCCTTTGCCTCAAATGCATTTGCTTTGCCAGTTATTGCAACCTTCATTGCAACCTTTCATCTAAATTGGATTTGGATTTTCCTTTTTGCCGGTTTATTTGTCGGTATTGAGTGGTTATTTCTAGAATTGCAAATCTATTCACATAATTGGTGGCGGTTAGCATTTACAGGGCTTGGATTGCCATTCTACTTTGCTACTGCAAAGATTATTTATCAATGGATTTTGAATCATCCAAGGAGATTTAAACAGAACTTGATTCTTTATTTAGCCATTGTTTCTATTTCGTGCAGTGCCCACATTCTGCCAATTATTTTTTTCTCAAATCGAATATACAATCCTGGATGGTTTGAATATCTGGAACGTGATACCGTTGCTTTTGCAGACATATTCTTTTTAATCGATTCTCTTTATTACTGCCTAATTATTCATATCAACTGGAAAACAAAGTGGATAAAATATGCTTTAACAGGTTTCCTGATGTTTATAGTCAATCAGGTGCTATTAACTGCAGGAATCCTTCAAAGCCTTGTTTGGTGGGATCATTTATATTATATTGGTTTGTCCTTATTGCTGGTTCTGCTTACGAGTCTGATTAATAAAAGATTATTCATGAGATCCTATCTTGAATAAAATGTAAATAATTGAAAAATGTTATGTATACCTGCGTAAAGTAATTTCCGTAAGAGGTGCTCTGATAATGATAAATGAACACGATCCTTCTCTTGCAAGAATGAGTGTATTTGGAATCACGCATCTTCAAAAGCAAAGTCCCCTTATGATTGCTTGGTGGTCTGCTGTCTTTCCTGGTTTTGGGCATTATTTTCTTAACCACTACATAAGAGCAACCTTACTATCATTATCTGAGGTTTTTATTAATACGTTTGCTCACATTAATGATGCAATGATTTACTCCTTTTGCGGGAAGTTTGAACTTGCACAATCAGTTGTTCAGCCTAAATGGGCATTTGGCTATCTGATTATTTATATGATAACCATTTGGGATAGTTACCGCCTGGCCATTTACCAAAATAAAGTATTTGATTTAACTTGCTTAAAAAATGAACAAATCTCTCGTATAGGCATTTTCCCTTTGGAAATTCAATTTTTAGATAGGAAAAAACCAATCGTTGGCGCTGTTTATTCTTTTCTATTTCCGGGATTAGGGCAGCTATATATTCACCGGTTTGGATTAGCATTTTATGCAATGATTTGGTGGTGGATTTATCTATACTTTTCAAAGCTTCACGAGTCTCTTTTACAATTAATGCTTGGGAATCTCCAAGCATCAAACTTAATTCTGCAGCAACATTGGTTATTATTTATGCCTTCTGTAATGGGCGGAGCCATCTTTCATGCTTATACTACAACGATTGAACACAATAAACTTTATCGTATCGCACAACGTCAGTATCTTAAAAATCGTTACAGGAAAGATGATTTTCTTATCTTCCATAAGCAGGTGTAATTCTTATGATCATTATTGGAATGTTTGAACAATCGATTGAATTAGAGCAAGCATTAACTGTATTAGAGAATAGCTCTATTTCTAGGGATCAAATCCTTGTCGTATTTATGGACGATAAGCCTTCACCCATTCAGATCTCAGGAAGAACACAAAATATCCACTCCAATGCGTTTGAAATTGGCATGGCAAGCGCTACAGGGTGTGCAGTTATTGGTGCCAGTGTCGGATTTACATTGTATTTAGGACCAATTATTTGCGGTCTTCTTGGTGCACTTATTGGATTCACCATTGGATATGCCTTATATTATTTTCCAAATAAAAGCAAAGCTCAATCGAAGAAAACGAAAAAAATACCTGAAGTTGCCGTCATCATTCAATGTGCCAAAAGTCAACTTTCATTCATAGAAGATATCTTGTGGAAATACCAAGCAATTACAGTTGGGAAATCGCATTGAAATGATATGGATGCAAATTTGCACCCCCTATTTTATATAAATAAAAGCCGCCAACTTTAGTGGAATAAGGATTCCCTCAAACTGACAGCTTTCATGTTTAACTAACGTTTATCGATCATTATTCAAAGTATGCCCACTTATACTGGACGTTCCCTAATCCCGAGACATATACGCCCTTTAAATTATCCTTTTTCACATACACACTTGTTTTGAAGTAAAATGGAATAACGGGCATTTCATCCATGATAATCGCTTCAGCTTGCTTGAATATTTCTTTTCGTTTACTTGGATCTGTTTCAAGAGCCGACTGATCTAGCAAAGAAGCATATTCTTTATTCATCCAACCGGTATGGTTATTCCCAGCATCCGTTTTAAATATTTCTAAGAAGTTGATTGGATCATTAAAGTCCCCTGTCCAACCCATTCGAGCTACTTCGAAATCGCCATTGATGATTCCTTCATAATAAACTGCCCATTCTTTATTACTAAGCTCTACATTTATTCCCAAATTTGTTTTCCACATATCTTGAACGGCTTGCGCTATCTTGGCTTGGGCTGGATCCGTATTATAAGAAAGAGTAATGACTGGTAATTCCTCCACACCGGAATATCCTTCTTCTTTTAGCCCTTCTTCTAGAAGCGCTTTTGCTTGTTCAATATCCCCATCCTTGAAATAGCCCGTTTCATTTTCCGGAATCATTGAATTTGGAACAATCGCGGTTGCAGGGATTTCTGCGCTTTGTGTAATATTATCAACAATAGACTGGCGATCAATCGCATAAGACAGCGCTTTTCTAATTTTCACGTTATTAAAGGGTTTTTTCTTTAAGTTAAATTCATACCAATACGTACCAGCTGTAGGTGCAGCCTCTAGAGCTCCCTCTTGCTGCAAGGCAGGGATGGCTTCAAGCGGCAAACTGCCAGTCGGAGCACCCGCCCAATGTAATTCATCAGAATTAAACATGTTAAGCTCCGTATTCGAATCATTTAACATCACCATTTCGATTTTTTCTAATTTGACACTTTCCTTATCCCAATAATGTTCATTTTTTTCAAGAATGACTTGATTTTGATGTTCCCACTTCATCATCTTAAAGGGTCCATTTGAGGTATAACTCTTACTTGCCTCTTTAGCCCAATCTGGATTCCCTTCAGCGATTTTACTGTTAACTGGAAAATACGTATAGAAAGCCGTAAGCTCTAAAAAGAATGGTGTCGGATTTTCCAGTGTAACTTCCAATGTCTTTTCATCAATCGCTTTTACTCCTACCTCATCAAGAGATACTTCACCTTTATTGGCTGCCTCCGCATTTTTTATATAAAATAATTGATAAGCATATTGTGACAGATTCTCTGGATTTAACACCCATTTCCAAGCATATTCAAAATCTTGCATCGTTAACAGGTCCCCGTTTGACCACTTTGCATCATCTCTTAATGTAAATGTATATGTCAGAAGATCATCAGATACAGCAATTTCTTCTGCCATCGCATTTTCAGGCACACCCTTTTGGTTAATACGGGTTAGCCCTTCAAACGTTTGCAGAAGGATGTTGGATGACCAAACATCTGTAGCCAAACTAGGATTGAGAGAGGATGGCTCTGTAAAATTATTTACCTTCAGCACTTGCTCTTGACTATTTTTTTCTGTTCCCTCTTCACTCCCTACTGCCTGGGAACCACTTTCTTTCGAATTACAAGCACTAAGAAAGAACACTATTAATAGTACAATCCATACCATCCACTTTTGATTTTTCATATGACCCTCCTTATTTTTAGAAAAATAAAAATATTTAATTAGTAACATTATACACATTCTGGAATCTATGTATATAAATTTTAGTTCTTACTAATTGAAAAAGCTGCAAACAATAACGGACATATTTGCTTTCCGCTAATGTTTGCAGCATTTTGTGTAATTTCCATAAGCTATTCAACTGTAGGTTACTTTTGATTTGCTCGATACAACTCCCTGCTCTTAAAGCCTTTTCCTAGAATTTGCTTCATTTCCTCACGGCGTTTTTCTTTGGTTGCGTCTTGTTTCGCACTATATACATAGCGAGCCCAGTCTTTTCGATATCCTGGGGTGAGTGACTGATAGAAGGCAAGTAAATCTGGATGATCTTGCAAATCCTTTTCTACTTCAGGAATCATTTCAATATAATCGTCCACACATTGGCTTGCTTTTGTTGATACACTGTTTTTACCCTTGGAATCTTCTTTTAAGCCGACAACCGTAAAGACATCATCCAACCCGACCATACGGGCAAATTTAATGTTGCTTGTGCCCACATAGCCATCTTCATCTGCCCCTAACCCTGCTAGCAAATCATCACGATGGATATAAGTTGGGTATACTTTATTGCCCTTTTTCGGATAAGCCAAGAAGATGTACCCATTTTTATTCAAGTAATTGTTTTTAATGACGTCGTATACAACTTCCTGCAAAGACTCCATATCCAGCACAAATGCAAAGATAAGATCATATGTATCAGTAAGCTCTTTGTCATAATCTGCTAATTCCGCTAAGTAATCCGCTCCTTCTGGCAAATTTAAAATAGCTGCCTTTTTATACTTTTGCAGGTTTAGTTTTTCTACAATTGTTTTTGCCACCAAAATCCACCTTTCTCGGATAAGGGGACAAGTTTACTGTCCTGACTGATTGCCCGAAAAACCTTTGTCCCCATTTACCATATCTTTTAATTGTAAGCTTACATGATTTAATCCGGTTACTACTTCATTAATTGAAGTAATTAGATGATGTTCATCTTCTAGTGTTGCCACTATTTCCTGAGTGGAAGCCGAATTTTCTTCTGAAATATTAGCGGTATTTTCAATTTGTTCTTGAATATGGGTAAAATTATCTGTCGCTAATTTAATTTCTTCCATTCCCTTAGAAAGTTCGGCATTTGTCTCTTGGAACGAATCTTTTATCTCAGTAAAGAAGGATGAAACCTCATGTAATAAATGCTGCCCTTCCACGACTGCATTTTCCCCTTCAATAGACTTTACTTGTGCTTCCTCGGACTTATGGAAGAGTGTATTTGTCACTTCTGATATAGATACAGTAATATTTGCACTTTGCTCCGCTAGTTTGCGCACCTCATCTGCTACTACCGCAAAGCCCTTTCCATGTTCTCCTGCACGAGCAGATTCAATGGCTGCGTTGAGTGCTAATAAATTGGTCTGATCTGCAATCTGTTTAATGCCTTCTAATAATGAATTCACTGTTTCAAGGCTTGCTTGCAGTTCTGTAACTGTTAAAGCAGTCGTGCTAATGGCAGAATTGACTGTTTCCATATGGTCTGTTACTTGGCTGATCTTATTCCAGCCATCCTGGACTTTCTCATTCATCTCATCTGACTTTTCCACAATCCCTTGGGAAATGGAAATCGTATGATTAACTCTTTACAGCGAAGTTCCCATCCATTCATTCACATGAATGATATTGTTCGCTTCCTCTTGAATCCCTGCAGCCATTTCCTGAACAGAGTCAAGAATATGATGACTAGAATCATAAATCGTTGTTATATTTGTCTTAAAATGATTGATATTGCCTTCTAATGTTATTGTACCTTCTTCTATGGAAGAAAACGTAACTTTTAATTTTTCTAATAATTTTTTTGCCTCAAGTTCCTTTTTATAGGATTCCTCTATAAGTTCTCTTCCCCATTTTGTTATGTAAAAGAAAGCACACAAAATTCCATTGATAATAAAAAATACGGTAATAAATGCCTTTAATCCCTGTTCACTTCCTAATAGCCCTGATGGATTGAAAATGCACATGGAAATATAGGCTGCGTTTACGATTAAACTAAATATAAGAATTAATTCCTTTTTTAAATAAAGAGTGACCATCGCAATCGTTAATAAAATTAAATAATGCTTATTGAGAGCAAAACCATCTAAGTTAAATAGAGCTACCACAACTAAGTTCGGCAGCAGGGCAAAGAAAAGCCCCTTCAAATATTCAGGTGTTGGTAAGAAGTAGTTTACAGCCGATAAAATTAAAACAAGAGCCCCTGCAATAATGATCCCTACACTATCAGCAACGCCTCTTTCAAAAATAATCGGAACGACGATAAGAAAAACTAGAGCTGTTAACAGCACTAAATTTACTTTATGCACCCTTTGTGTATTATAGGTATCTTGTTGTTTCATTAGGATCTCCCTCTCAATTTTTCAGGAAAAATATAGTAGTATTGATCTAATATTAATATAAATTTCCTATATAGGGAATATTTGTTTAAATAATAATTTCTATTTCTATATAATTTTTATTACAAAAGTACTATTATCACAAATAATCAATGAAGGTTTTATAAGAAAGGATACTTAATTATGAGAATCGCAATTATGGGAGCTGGATCTTTAGGAACAATCATTGGTGCATTTCTTTCTAAAGGGAAAGAACATGTAGAATTAATCGATGTAAACGAGGAGCATGTAAAGGCACT
Source organism: Cytobacillus solani (assembly GCF_006704205.1). Lineage (NCBI taxonomy): Bacteria > Bacillati > Bacillota > Bacilli > Caryophanales > Bacillaceae > Cytobacillus > Cytobacillus solani. The sequence continues at coordinate 2,046,061 of NZ_CP041305.1, read as the reverse complement.
AAACGAAACTGGCGCTTCCGTCATTGGAACAATTAAAGAAAATGTTCCAGTACAGGCGATAACGCCTAAAGAAATGACCGGAGCATACGACCTTGTTTTATTATTAACCAAACAAGTTTTTAATAAAGACGTATTAGCTAACTTAAAACCCTTTTTAACAGAGGATAGCATAGTCCTTTCGCTGCAAAACGGGGTTCCAGAAGAATCACTAGTATCTTCATTAGGAAAAAACCGTGTGATTGGCGGGTCAGTTGAATTTGGCGCGACTTGGGTAAAACCTGGTGTATCTGAATTAACAACGGCTATGGAATCTTTTAAAAACAATGCCTTTCAAATTGGTGAATTAGACGGAACAATTACGGATCGGATCCACAACATTAAAGAAGTATTAAATTTAGTTGGAGGCACTGTCATTTCTACTAATCTAGTAGGAACCAAATGGTCAAAATTACTCGTTAATGTGGCAATGAGCGGCATGTCAGCTGCCCTAGGCTGTACATATGGGGACATTTTAAAAAACGAGACAGCTGTAACTAGTGCCGTAATGCTGGCTGATGAAACATTACAGGCAGGAAGTGCATCAGGTGTTGAATTCACAGAGCTAGCTGGTATTCATGTTGGTGTATTTAAAGTAAATGAGGACAAAAGCAACCTATCAAATGTCATCGGGTTAGCTAAGAAAATTTTTGAGCCGCAAGCCCTTCTAAAAGCAAGCATGCTGCAAGACCTCGAAAAGCAAAGAAAGACTGAAATTGATTATATCAATGGCGTTGTATCTGCAAAAGGGAAAGAATTTAGCGTACGCACTCCATTCAATGATTTAGTCGTAAGCTTAGTCAAACAAGCAGAAGATGGAAAAACCATACCAAATTTTGATGAAAACATCGTATTCTTTAAAGAATTAATTAGCAAAGAAATTTAATAATAAATTATTATGATATAACTTTTCAGCTCAAAAGAGCATCTGGCTATTATTAATAATTAGATGCTCTTTTTATTTTTTCGTCTAAGCCTTCCCAGCCGATCCAAACAAGTGTATTTTCTTTTTGATCGTTTCTTTTACTTTTTCACGACCAAGTGCTATATAATTGTCAGAATAGTAAATATCTGCATCTTGATTAAAAATATCTCGGATTGTATTTGTAAACGCGAGATGGTTATCTGCATTGACATTAATTTTTGCTGTACCTGAGGCAATCGATTGCTTAATTTGTTCAACAGGAAGACCAGAACCGCCATGCAGAACTAGCGGAATATGGGTTGCTTCACTAATCGCTATCATTTCTTGAATTCCTAATTTGGGGTCACCTTTGTAGGGGCCATGGGCTGAACCCAGCGCTGGAGCCAAAGCGTCAATTCCCGTTAGCTTTACTAATTCCACACATTCATTTAAATTGGCATAAATTGAATTTTTTGAGACAACAGAAACACCTGCCTCACAACCTCCGATACTGCCTAATTCAGCTTCAACCGTTACTTCTCGTTCATGAGCGTATTCAACGACCATTTGTGTCATCTTTACATTTTCTTCAAATGGATGGTGGGATGCATCAATCATCACCGAAGTAAACCCAGCATCAATAGCTGCTTTACAGTTTTCAAAGCTAGAACCGTGATCTAAGTGAAGCGCAACCGGAATAGTTATATTCATTTCATATAGTAATGCCCTCACCATTGCGACAGCTACAGAAAATCCACCGAAATAGCGTACTGCCTCTTCCGTTACTCCAAGTATAATAGGTGAGTTTTCATCTTTAGCAGCACTTAAAGCAGCTTGAGTCCACTCAAGATTATGAATGTCAAAATGACCAACCGCATAACCTTCCTTTAAAGCTTTGTGTAACATCTCTTTCATTGTAACTAATTCCACTTTATCGTTACCTCCATTCAAAAAAAGCACAAGACGCCGTTCTATTGGCCAAATAGAACCGACTGTAGAGTTGTGCTTGTTAATCTTATAGACGGATTAGCTTAGACCGAGTGCTGATGATGCTTGGCACTAGACAACTATTTAACAGATTAAGGGACAGTTGTAGGACAATGAACCTGTCCCCACTGTCCTCTCCCCTAACGTAATTTATTCAATATTTCTCGAATAAAAGCAGGCTCATCCTTTGGCGTTCTGGATGTGATGATATTCCCACTAACAACGACTTCTTCATCAAGAAATTCCGCTCCACTATTGATAACATCATCACGAATACCAATATAGCTCGTGCTTTCTTTTCCTTTAAGTATGTCTGCACTGATCATAACTTGTGGGCCGTGGCAGATTCCTGCAATTACCTTTGATTTTTCATTTAAACGTTTCACAAGTTGAACGGTATCCAGATTTACTCTTAGTTCTTCAGGCGCACTCCCACCTGGGATAACAATAGCGTCTAACTCATCTGCATTTGCTTCAGAAGCAGCTATTTCAGTTACATACGTCACGGTTCTTTTCTTACCAGCACATTCCACTCCCCTTGCATTGCCGATAATGACCGTCTCATGCCCTGCTTTTTTCACTTCATCATACGGATTTTTCATTTCGGAATCCTCAAAATCAGGTGCTAACAAGAAAGCAACTTTTGCCATTTTGAATACCTCCATTAAATAATATGAATTTTGCGAGACTAAAAAAAGGGAAGCTTCTACCTTATTTCAGTAGAAGCTTTATTAGAATGAATTAGTTCAGCATTATGAATTGTGGGACAAGGAACCTGTCCCTACATTTGTTAGATCTAAGAAATACTCATATGCTTCTAAGTCTGTGAAGCCTTCGTGTACGACTTTTGTTACGGCTTGAATCATTTCTTCAGGATATTCTGACTGGAAGATGTTACGTCCCATATCTACACCTGCCGCGCCTCCTTGAATAGATCTATATGCTAGCGTTAACGCATCTTTTTCATGAATCTTCTTTCCTCCTGCCACTACTAACGGCACCGGACAGGCTGAAACAACTTTTTCGAAATCGTCACAATAGTATGTTTTGACGATGGAGGCTCCGAATTCAGCTAGCATTCTTGTTGCTAACAGGAAGAATTGAGTTGTACGTTCCATTTCCTTCCCTACCGCTACAACACCCATTGTTGGAATTGAATATCTTGTTCCAAGGTTTACCGCCTTATTTAATTGCTCAATTGTTTCTTTCTGTCCAGCAGCACCAATAAATGTTTGGATGGCGATTGCACTTGCATTCATGCGAATGGCATCCTCTATATCAACAACCATTGATTCACGACTTAAATCGTCTTGTAATATACTTGAACCTGAAGAAGCTCTAAGTGCAATCGATTTATTAAAGCTTGGCGGTACACTGCTTCGAATTGCACCGCGAGTCCCCATTAAGCAATCCGCATATTTTGCTAGCTTAGGAATTAATATATCTAAGCGCTCTAGCCCAGACGTAGGTCCCATAAAATAGCCATGATCAAATGCAAGCATGACCGTCTTTCCGCTTTTCGGGTTAAAAATCCTCGATAATCTGTCTTTCATTCCCCAATCTAAATTTGCAGCTCCCTTTACGTGGAAGTTACCATTATTCGTAAAAGGGACATTCTCTGCAAAGTTTTTTGCTGCTTTGTTACCGATATTATCCGCCATTTTTATCTTCCTTTCCTCGCTAGTTATCTAGTAAACTTTAAAATTAATAAAACGAGATAATAATCATCAGAAATCATATTCTCCTGTATTTGCTTTCGTGAATACAATTCGTTCAGGCAGTACGATAATTCCTGAGTCCTCCGCATCGTAGTCATAGCCCTGAACAGAGTTTGGCTCTACCTTCACTTCACCAAGATCAGGCACTTCTACACTGCCGCCAACCTTCAGTTCCTTGCCTAATGCTAAATGGTAGGCTATATATACCGCTAGGGCACCTTGATCCTTTACATCCCATAAACCGTGGTTTTCGATTGTATCGTTTTCAATATATTGCCTCATTGAATTCGGAGAAGCAAATCCCGTAATAGCGACATCATTTTTATCTAAGCCTTTATTTTGTGCTGCTTGTGCCATTGCTGGAAGAGCGGTAGAGTCTGGACAAATAATGACATCAATGTCTTGATACGTATCAAGAATACTTTCCCCTACTTGTAACGACTTTTGCTCATTGCCTTCACCAAATTGTGTTGTCACAACTTCCCATTTTGGATATTTTTCTTTCATATACTCGTTTGCATATTCAACCCATGAATTTTGGTCAGGAACCGTTGGACTTGAGTAGAACCAAGCAACCTTTTGCGCATCATCCGGATTAGCAAGCTGACCTGCAGCCATGTCAACGAGCATCGCACCTAAAATATCTGGTGTCCCTTGGTTTATATATACAGTTCGATATTTCGGATCCACATCTGAATCCCATGTAACAACTTTAATACCCGCATCCAATGCTTTTTGTAAAGCTTGATTTAGACCGTCCGAAGATACTGAAGAAACAGCAATCGCATCTGCCCCACTATTTACAGCACTATTAATGATTTGCACTTGGTTGGCAACGGTTCCTTCAGGTGCCCCATCATATTTCACCTTAAACCCGACTTTTTCGGCCATTTCTTGTGCACCATCATTTCCAGACTCGAAAAAAGCATTGCCCGTCATCTTGGGGATAAATACTACTTCAATATCACTAGGATCTTTTTTAGCATTGCTTCCAGCATCCTCACTATTACAAGCTGCTAAAACAAGAGTTGAAAGAGCCACACCGGTTAATATTTTGAAAAACTTTGATTTACGCATTTAGTTTGCCCCCTCTATCCTTTTTAATCGTAACTAATCGTTTCACATTGGACTTAAATTCTGGAACTCCTAAGAATGCAACGGAGATAATCAAAAGTAACCCTGTAGCTAATCCGATATATTGCGTTTGTATGCCCCCCATTTGTAATCCGAGCTTTAAAAAACCAACGATGATGCTTGCAAGAGCAGTACCGATAACACCCCCTTTACCACCTGTTATTAATGTTCCTCCTAATACAACAGCAGTGAGGATTGGCATTAAATATTCTGCGCCAAAATCCGCACGTGCACTTCCTAAATAAGAGGTAAGAATCACCCCAGCAACCCCTGCACTCAGCCCTGATAATACATACGTACTCGTAATGATTTTCCTTGTATCAATCCCCGAGTACTCAGCTGAATTCTGGTTAATCCCAGTTAAATAGATATATCTTCCATACCTCGTCCGGTGGAGCAGAATATATGCAAATAGCAACAAGGCAAAGAAGATGAAAACAGAATGCGGAATTCCGAAAAGCTTCCCATTCGCTAGATTAATAAACCCTTGCGAAAAACCTGAAATCCCTTCATACGTACTTGCGCCTGACACCCCAACCAAAACGAGTGCAACACCACTGTATAGAAGCATACCTCCAAGAGTAATAACCATCGCTTGCACTTTTGCATAGGCAATGAGTATTCCATTTAACAGACCACATAATCCACCTACTACTATCGCTAAAAAGACAGCAACCCAAATATTTAAACCTGCCACCTGTGACAAAATCCCCACGACAACAGAGGTTAATCCAATAATCGCTCCACCAGATATATCAATTCCGCCTGTTATAATGACGAATGTAACGAAAAAGGCAATAATGGCAATACCGATGAAATCATTAAAACTATTTAATAGAACATTTATGTTCCAAAATCTAGGATTCATTAAACCAAAAATAATCATTTCCGCAATTAAGATAAGGAAGAGAACGAGATTCCATTTGGGTATTTTTTTCAACATACTTATCTTACGCCCCCTCCTGATAGTTCAAGACTCTTGCATTTAGCCGTTCTTTATTTGCCTTTTTATTCGCACGACGTACAATCAGGACATCCGCCACAACGATCAGAATTAAGAGCAAGCCTGAAATAGCTGAATTCCAAAATGCGGGAACCTTTAAAAATACAAGAGCCGAATTAATCGAACTCATAATAATTGCTCCAACGGATGCCCCGATTACGGAACCGATTCCTCCACTTAAGGAAACTCCCCCGAGAACTGCTGCTGCGATGACAGTCATCTCAATACCTATGCCAGCAGTTGTAGAAATAAATCCAATTTGACTCGCAAAGATCAGTCCTGCAACAGCGGCACAAATCCCCGAAATAACAAAAGCAAAAACCTTGTATCTCTTCACAGGTATTCCGATTAATACTGCTCCATCCTGGTTATCACCAATAGCAGCGAAATACCGCCCCTTTCTACTATTTACCAAGAAAAAGTGAATGAGAATAACAGCAATAATCACAATGACTCCAAGTGTATTAATGCCTAAAATACTACTCTGTGATATTTCCTTAAATGTTTTCGGGAGATTCTCAACCCATTTCCCATTTGTATAAATGACTTGAACAACCCTAGCAATCTCCAGCATCCCTAAAGTCATAATAAAGGAAGAGATTCTTAACTTTGTGACCCCTAAGCCATTGATTAGCCCAATAACCCCACCAATCACAATCGCTATGAGAATAGCTAGAAAAATACTTCCACCATCCCGCAAAAACATTCCACTAACCGCAGCACTCAGACCTAATATCCCTCCAACCGAGATATCAATCTCACCTGTTAGTAAGACAAATGTTATTCCTGCAGCCAGCACGATATATAGCAAGCTATTTTTTACAGCATTCTCAATATTGGCTACGGTTACAAAATCAGGATTAACTATTCCTACAATTAGAAATAGCAAAATTAAGAATATAACCGTTCTAATTTCCCGATGCTTTGCAAGACTAATGAGCCTAGACATAATTTTCACTTCCTTTATAGGTGCCAAAGGCTGCTCTCATCACATTGGTTGCATTAATCTCTTCCAAATCAAGACAAACATTACAGGTTCCACGATAAATCACATAGATTCGATCGCTTATACGCTCAATTTCTTCTAAGTCTGATGAAATAAGTAATATCGAATATCCTTGTTCCTTTAATTGAGTAATTATGTTATAAATATCACTTCGAGCTGCAGCATCAATTCCTCTAGTAGGTTCATCCATAATTATCAGCTGCGGATTCATTGATAATATTCTTGCAATCACAACTTTCTGCTGATTTCCCCCAGACAATGATCGAATCTCATCATCTTGGCTGCCAATTTTAATACTTAGCCTGCTAACATATTCATCTGTAATCTTTTTTTCAAATTGTTTATCAATAAAATATTTTTGTTTCTTAATGACCTGAGCCGTCATATTACTACTGATTGAGCTGATCGAAAAAATCCCATTCAAAAACCGATCCTCGGGAATATAGGCTATACCACTTTCAATTGTTTCCTTAACACGAAAGTGAGTGATATCTTTCCCATTCAAAATGACTTTTCCGCTCTTTACTTGAGTAATCCCGTATATAGCCTCTGCAATTTCTGTTCTCCCTGCTCCTAGGAGGCCCGCTACCCCAACAACCTCTCCTTTAAATACATCAAAGCTAATATTCTTGAAGCCGTCCCCACACAAATCTTGCACCCGTAATATCTTTTCTTCTTTCATTCGATCGACGGAACACTTCTCATACGAATGACTGCCATCTTTCTCACTATCCATCGGTAATAATCCTTGAATCAGCATTTCCTTTGTAAATTCATTAATTTTGCCTTTCAACGTGACTTTCCCATCTCGTAAAATCACTGCATGTGTTGAAATTTGAAACACTTCATCTAATCGATGAGTAATATAGATGATTCCAACGCCAGCATTCTTTAACTGCTCTATTAACTTAAATAAGGACTCTGTTTCAGCAAAGGTTAAGGAAGAAGTAGGTTCATCTAGAATCAAAACCTTCGAATCTCTTAAAAGTCCTTTAATAATTTCAACTTGTTGCTGCTCAGCGATCGATAATGAAATGGCATATCGACTTAAATCAAAATTCCAGCCTAATTGTTCAATTAATTTTTTCGCTGCTTCTCTGACTTCTTGCTTCTTCTTATGAAAGCCAATCGTTAAGTTTTGTTCGATCGTCATATTAGGGAATAGCAAAGGTTCTTGAGGGACGAGATAAATGCCTTTGTCATGAGCGATGGAAGGATTATAATTTGTTAGTTTATCTCCATTGATTTCGATGCTGCCTTCATCTGCTTTATAAACGCCTGTAAGTATTTTCATCAGCGTACTTTTCCCAGCTCCATTGCCACCAATAATCGAGATAACTTCTGACTGGTTAATTTCCAGCGAGACACCTTTTAACACCTTATTTTGGTTGAATGTCTTTTGAATATGATCCAATTTGACTAACCGTTTCGTTTCCCCCATAAAATACCCTCCATACTTTGTCTATGTATGCAGCATTTTTGAAACCGCTTTCTCCACGTTACAAAAAGTATAATTTAAAACATTTTATTAATCAAGCATCATTTTATTTTTATTTTAAATATTTTAATTATTCTTATAACAATTTTATTTTCCTCATATTAAGTACATAATATAAATATATTAATAGAAGATAACGCTTATTACTCATGCATTTACGTTGTTTTTTCAATTAATTGAATTTACAAAATACAAATATTGACGAACAAAACATTTGTTGATATATTAAAGTTAATAAACAACAAATGTTTTAAGATTAATATTTTGTTAAACAAATAAAATAAAAAGAGTGATTATGATGATGTATGAAAATGATTTAATCGTAAAAATTGCGTGGCAGTATTATATTGAAGGAAAGACGCAAAATGAAATCTCTGAGTCTTTAAATCTTTCAAGAATGAAGGTTATTAAATACCTTGAAAAGGCAAAAACTAATAATGTCATTCAATTTAAAATCAACTTAGAAAACCTCGATAATATTGAGCTTCAAAATAAAATTAAAGAAAAATACAACTTGAAGGATATTTACATTGTCCCAACTTCCCATGATACCAATGCTGACTCTCTTCCCATTGCTGCTGCTCAATACATTGAAGATCGCATTACAAGTGACACAATGATTAGCATTGGTTACGGAGAAGCCGTATCGAAGACTCTAGGACACTTGCGAATTTCCACTAAATATAACGTTACATTCGTATCCTTATCTGGAGGTGTGAAATTCTACATGCCTACTGCTATCGATACAAGATCAGACTATTATACAAATCCAAATTACAATCATTACATAGTACCTTCTCCATTACTTGTATCTTCGAAAGAAATTGCCAGTCACTTACTAGAGGAGAAGCAAGTTAAAAAAATATTAGATATGATTCCCTATTCCAATATTACCGTTATCGGAATTGGCGCCTTAAATGACCGAGCAACATTAATTAAGGAAGGCTACATGGACACCAATGATTTTGAGATTTTAAAATCAAAGGGCGCTGTCGGGGACTTATTAAGCCAGTTTTACGACATTAATGGGAATATTCTAGATTTTGATTTTCATAGTATGCTAATTAGTACAGAAATAGATGTACTAAAATCACTACAGAATGTTGTCGCCGTAGCAGGAGGTTTAGCCAAAAAGGATGCTATAATCGGTGCGCTAAAAGGGGGATACATCGATGTCTTGATTACAGATGAATTAGTTGCTCAAAATTTGATTTAATAGCTTTTCGTTTATGATAGGGATGATTAACACAACCGGACATGTGCACTACTTACGCCCCTAGTTTTGCATACCAATCATTTTGCCTGTCCGCTATATTGTGTTAATTTTGCCCCTATACTTAAAAATAAATATACGAAGGGTAGAGAATGATGGATAAATACCTAATGGCTATTGATGCCGGAACCGGCAGTGTAAGAGTAATTTTATTTAATACTTTGGGGCAGGAATTAGGTGTAACGCAATCTGAATGGACACATAAAGAGGATCCGAGATATCCTGGTTCAATGGATTTCGACATTGTTCAAAATATTACCATCATTACAGATTTAATTAAAGAATTAATTGCAACTAGTAATATCGATCCGAAAGAAATCATTGCCTTATCTACTACGAGCATGCGAGAAGCCATTGTTTTATACGATGAAAACGGTAATGAATTATGGGCATGCGCGAACGTCGATTCACGTTCCAATAATGAGGTTAATAACTTATATCTTATTAGTGACACATTAGAAGCGAATCTTTATAAAATTTCCGGTCAAACCTTTTCCTTAGGAGCGATCCCAAGAATCCTCTGGGTAAAAAACAATCTCCCTGAGACCTATCGTCAAATTAAATATGTCTCAATGCTGAATGACTGGATTACGTACCGTTTATCTGGTGTGTTGTCAGTAGAGCCTTCAAACGGATGTACAACGGGCCTTTTCGATCTGAAGCAAAGAGTTTGGGACCCTAACATCGCAAACCAAGTAAATCTTAGAAATGATATTTTTCCAGTTGTCCATGAAAGTGGAACAGTAATCGGGAATGTCACCGCACAAATGTCAGCGCTTACAGGACTAAGCACTAATACATTAGTTGTTGCTGGTGGTGGTGATGCCCAACTCGGCTGTATTGGCGCTGGTGTGATCAATGAGGGGGATGCTGCTGTATTCGGGGGAAGCTTCTGGCAATATGAATACACAACCAATCATGTTCGAATGGATGAAGAATGCAGGGTTAGAATTAACTGCCACGCCGTCCCGAATACATGGCAATATGAAGCCATCTCCTTCTTCCCCGGCTTAGTCATGAGATGGTTTCGAGATAGCTTTTGTGATCTTGAACAATACATCCAGACTCAAACTGGCGAGAGCATTTATTCCCAAATGGAAAAACGCGCGCGCAACATCCCTGTCGGTAGCTATGGTATGCTTTGTACATTTTCTGACATCATGAATTATAAATCTTGGAAGCATGCAGCTCCAAGCTTTATCAACTTTAAACTAGACCCCGATAAATTTAACAAAGCAAGCTTCTATAGAGCAATTATGGAAAATGCCGCCTTTGTTACAAAAGGAAATATTGAATTGGTCAATAGCATTACAAATACTGCTCCAGATTCCATTGTCTTTGCTGGCGGCGCATCCAAAAGCGAACTCTGGTGCCAGATCGTTTGCGACGTCCTAAACACCCCACTAAAAATCCCAGTCATAAGAGAATCAACCGCTCTAGGTGCTGCTATCTGTGCAGGAGTCGGTGCCAAAATCTATCAAAACTTCAATGACGCCATCTCAAAAGTAATTACATTTGAAAAAACGTATTATCCATCCCCAGAGAATAATGAAGTGTATGAAGAGTTGTTTTTGAAATGGAAGGAAGTCTATAAAAAGCAACTCGAGTTAGCAGACAACAAACTTACAGACAATATGTGGATTGCCCCTGGTTTAAAATAATTGATACGGAGTGAAGCTCATGACAATTGTGAACGAGAAAGAAAGAGAATATCGATTCGGAGACCATGGTCCCAAATATTTATTACGCGGACCACGCATGAACTTCGGCGTAGTCGTCTTAAAACCCGGCCAAGATTTCCCTGCTCATTATCACAATATAATGGAGGAAAACTTTTTCATTCTCGAAGGAGAACTCGAAATCCATATTGAAAACGAAATATTCCATTGCAAAAAAGGCGACCTGATCCATGTCGAACCAAAAAAAGTTCACTATCTCATAAACAAAGGCACAACAGACTTCAAAGCTGCATTTATGCTTTCTCCCTTCCAGGAGAAAGACAAGATCGAAGTAGATTATCGGCCATATAGTTGATTTTTACCGTCAAGTATATTTTCAGGATAGAATTCTTCAGTTTAATAGAATAGAAAATGAGTGCAAAATTATTTACTGGTAAAATTAATTAAAAAGAAAGAGCATCTTCTATTTTTAAATATCAAATGCTCTTTCTTTTTTCCCTTTGCCCCTAAAAAACATTGTTTACAACTATTTGAACAATAAGAGCGATGGTAACTATTCTCAAAATGGGTTTTACATACTTCGGCTTTAGCTTTTTAGCAATGCGTACGCCAATTTGAGCACCTGCTACAGAACCGAAAAGAAGTGCAAGTGTTAAGGGCCAAATGATTTTACCTGTTGCAATATAAGTGATTGCTGCGCCAAAACAGCTTGAAAAGGTAGCAAGACGAACCAAGCCAACCGCTCGAATATAAGAAATATTTAAATACCCAAATAAATAAAGCATCAATGTCCCTTGACCCGGACCGAAAAGACCATCGTACATACCAATTCCATAAAGACCTGGTATACTTATTTTATTCATTTTCAGCTGAGCATCACCAGTAAAATCCTTTTTTCCGATAAATGAAGTAATAAAAGCAAAAATAAGTAAGATAATCGCCACGATATACATATTTTCTTCTGCAATTCTTGATGCCATAAACCCGCCGCTTATTCCGCCGCAAACACTTACGGGGATGATCCATAATGATTCTTTAAGTGAAAGATCACCTTTTTTATATAGATGAAAAAAACTCGAAAAGGAACTAACCGTATTCGACACTTTGTTGGCACCGATCGCTGAGTGGACAGGTATTCCCATAAGCAGCATGGCCGGCAGACTGATTAGACCCCCACCACCTGCTAGCGTACCAACGGTTGTTGCACATATACCAATAAAGAAAATAACAACATACTCCATATTGACGCCCCCTTATCAAAAGTATATTCCTGCAATAAACATAAATAAATTTAATAGTTTTTATTAAAACCGATAAGAAAAACTTATTATAATATAAAAAATAGGTAAAATATCTCGTTTTGCCTATCCTTCAACTATTTAAATTTTAAACCGCACAACAATATTCTGCAGTTCCTCAGCCATTTTAACCAACGCCGCAGAGGAAGCAGTAATTTCTTGTATTGATGCCAATTGTTCCTCCGTTGCAGCTCCGTATACTTTTGTAATATGTTTTTCTCCCCATGCACATAGCGAGTCTAATATTCCTTTCAAGCTCCAGCCGTATTCACTAAGCTCATTCTCTACTTTTGGAGGAACTTGATTATAGACAATTCGCTTTATTACTCCGTCAGCTTCTAGCTCTCGTAATTGTTGAGTCAACATTTTCTGTGTAATATCTGGCATTAATGCAAGGTCAATTATTAGATCACCCCGTTCTAGAGAACATGGCAAGGAAGTATAACAAATCAACTGCACAAATCATCTTAAGATGGGATCTGCAAAATGGAGTTGTTACCATTCCGAAATCTACAAAGGAACATCGAATTGTTGAAAACTCAATGCTATTTGATTTTGAACTAACAAAAGAAGATATGGAACAAATAAATAATTTAAATCAAAATCACCGAGTTGGTCCAGATCCAGATAACTTTGACTTTTAAACTATAAAAAAGCTGTCATCACACATGAGCTATGTCTGTGTAATGACAGCTTTTTTTGCAAATTAATGCCTATATCTATAACGACTTTACCGAATATAAGTCGGCCCAACTAATGTTTTCGGGTCAGTTCCCATTGCCAGCTTACAAATATTTGCGTAGCTGATTTGTTTATAGCTTGCTAGCAGCTGCTTCAAGTCGTGAAATTTACTGTCTGCCTTTAATTCTTTAATTTCTCTCTGATAGACAGATAGCACATACTCATCCTGAGACGCTGGACGGAAGCTGCTAGAGTCTTCCTCTGTAATGAGGCAGCCCATATATTGAAATCCAAACTGTAATTGATGTGTTAAACGAATGGAATTCATAAACTTTTGAAATAGTGCCGGCTGTGTCGATTTTAATGTTTCGATCGCCCCTTTTGCACTTTGCAGTTCATTAATGCTTGATGCGATCAGCATATAAATCTCTCCTTTTACTCTTAATCCCAAGGCTTTTGTAATGAAAGTTTAGAGATAAGTTCAATATTTTGCTGTCTTTTCAATTTGCTGATTTTTGCCCGTTCTTCTCCAGATTCAAAAAGATACCTTTCTTCTTCAGATTCCGGCACGACTTTCGCCACTTCCACTGGTCTTTTGTTTTCGTCCAAAGCAACAAAGGTAAGGAAGGCAGTGGCTGCCAACCTACGAATACCTGTATCTAAATCCTCAGCAATTACTTTGCAGAAAATTTCCATCGAGCTTTTTCCAGTATGAGTAACAAATGATTCAATACAAACGGAATCACTTTGCCGAATTGGTTCAATAAAGTGTACGGAGTCTGTTGATGCCGTTACACATTCCTTCACTCTCGAATGTCTTCGGGCAGAAAGAGTTGCACAGGCATCCATCTTTTTCATAAGAACGCCGCCGAATAATGTATGATAATTATTTAAATCATTAATAAGTACCTGATCTGTTTGAACAACGCGTGTTTCTTTAATCTTTTTTGGCTCCATATATCCATCTCCTTGTCTATCCTTGCATATTTGAAGAATGAGCCTTTGTGCATTCATTTTAATCACAGAAACCATTATAGTACCCGTGTTCAATCGAAGTACAATGCCAATCATACATGCCAATTATAAGAAAATGTTATGTAAACGTGTACATTTCCCCAAACAAAAAAGCCCTCTCCAAAATGGGAGAAGGCGATCATTCGACCATCATATGTTGTTCTTGATGTGGGATAGTTTATCTTTTGCAAAATGAATAAATTCCTTATTTATTTGGGATAAATATTCATCCGTTTTCCAAATAATAGCAAGATTCCATTCAATCACTGGATTCGTTACCGCAATGGTTTGGACGTCTGCTGTCAGTTCCTTGCTTGTACTTTCTGGCAGAAGTGTAATGCCCAAATTAGAGGCAACCAATTCTTCAATAAAATCTAATTGCGAGGTTTCTGATATAATTCTCGGTTGGAAATTAGCCTCCTTGCATGCCTTAAGAATCAGATTTCTCAGTTCAAAGTCTTGGTTAAACATAATAAACGCTTCATCTTTTAATTTATGCAAGGCTACCTCCTTTTTCTCAACTAAATGATGGGATGAAGGAACAACAAGTGTAAGTTTCTCATTAACAAATGTATAATCATCTAGCCGATCATTTTTATCAGACAAAACAATGACGCCAAAATCCAGTGTGCCACTCATAATCTTTTCTTCAATCCGCTTGGATCCATCCTCTTCTAATTGGAATGTAATCTCAGGATACTCCTGATGAAAGCTCGCAATGAGCTTGGAAAAAAAGAAGGAGTTGACGATCGTAGGCAGACCTATACGAATATGACCTTTTCTTAATTTAATCATACTAGCAAGCTCCGTTTCCAAAAGCTGCAGCTGCTTTTCAATCACTTGTGCATGTCTAAATAGAACATTTCCAGCATCCGTTAACATCAGCTTTTTCCGGGAACGGATGAAAAGGTGCGCACCCACATCATCCTCCAAAGATTTGATAATTCTGCTCAGGGCGGGCTGAGTAATGTACAGGTTTTCTGCTGCTTTCGTAAAGCTGCCAGTACGCGTAACCTCCATAAAATACTGCATATGTTTAATGTCCAATGATGCTCCCGCCTTTCATTCGTTTAAACCTTCAATATCATTTTCAATTTTACTATTTTACCATTTTACCATAATGGCAAACGAATGAACCTTTGATACTAAATAAAATAAACTACAAGCTTCATCAATAATATTTCCGACATGAAAGGTGTTAAATCAGCCATTATGCTAAGCTATGATGGAAACTTCACAGCATAAGGGACATGGGGACAAGTTTACTGTCTCTTCCTATTTTAATTAGGACACGAGACCTGCCCCTCTGACCCACATTATTCTTTCTTAAAAGATTTTTCATGCTGGAGCAGCCATTCTTTTCTCCATAACCCGCCTGCATAGCCGGTCAATTTTCCATTGGAGCCGATAATGCGATGACACGGGATGACAATGCTTAATTTGTTTTTTCCATTTGCACTTCCAACTGCTCTGATTGCTTTTTCATTTCCGATTTCAACCGCTATATCTTTATAAGAGCCTGTTTTCCCATAGGATATAGTTGTTAACGCATTCCAA
Organism: Cytobacillus solani; assembly: GCF_006704205.1. Lineage (NCBI taxonomy): Bacteria > Bacillati > Bacillota > Bacilli > Caryophanales > Bacillaceae > Cytobacillus > Cytobacillus solani. Next base: position 2,030,273 of record NZ_CP041305.1, on the reverse strand, counting down.
ACATCCTTTTGGAAGGCTGTTCCCTCAAATACATAAGGAAAAGTAAAATCATGGCGCTTCCCGTTAAAATATTCATCAAGCTGCTCATAGCAATCCAGCAACACTTTAGGTGTATCGGCTTTCTTGAAATTCACTAGTGTCTCCGAATCAGAAAACAAAATAGAATAAATTGCTTCGTCACTGCCTATTATTTCAAGTACTCCAACCGGAGATTCGTAGTCTAGTGTATATAAAGCGGGACTCAGGGACCTGTCCCTCCGTTCCATTTGCTGATTATTCATATAAGGACCTCCATAGGTAAAATGTTGCGTATGCTTGCCAGCCTTCCCAATTTGTTGCTATTTGATTAATTTCTTCTATTGTCGGCTTTCTTTCAAGCCCCATTTGCTCCTTTAGTGCATTATGCAGACCGACATCTGCGATTGGAAAGGCACACGTATAGTGTAAGCACTTCATCAGCACATAGTCTGCTGTCCATGCTCCTACGCCTCTAATCACCATTAATGATTGTTTCGCTTGCTGAAAATCTTGTTTCTTTAGCATGCTTTCCTTTGTTATTTCTCCATTTGACATCGCCTTTGCAACACCAATGATATACTCAGCCTTCCTAGTAGTAAATTGAAGCTTCTTCAATTCCTCAACATCTATTTCTGCAACTTTTTCAAATGAGGGAAATAACCAAAATCGCTCGCCTTCAAATGACAGTCCTTCACCAAAGGATTCTACAAACCGTTTCTTTAAAGAATAAGCAAAGGGTAAATTAATTTGCTGTCCAATAATTGCCCAAGCAAGAGCTTCAAACAAATCAGGCATACATACCACCCGAAGCCCAGCATATTTTTGAACAAGCGGCTGCAAAACCTCACTTTTACAAGCTACCTCATAAAAAGATGATAAATCCTGTTCAAGATCAAACCATTCCCATACATACATAGCTGCTTCTTTACGTGCACTTTCAGATGGATGACTTATCGGAAATTCAACATACAGCACATGTTGATCATACCCTATTTTTAATAAAATGGATTCCTCTCCTACTTTAATAAGCTTATATAAAAATCCATTCATCACCCTGTACAGCACCTCTTGATCTGACCTGCACAAAAACACTAAACATTCTTTATAGTTAAATTCAAGTGGCGGATATATTTCAATATAGTATTCATGGTCCATCCAATTCACTTATTCGGTCTCCTTTACCTATCAAGGTCTCGATATTCACTTGGTGAACAACTTTTTAACCGCCGAAAAACCCGATAAAAATTAGATGGACTTTGGAATCCAACCTCATAGCAAATTTCTAGATTTGTTTGATCTGTGCTTATAAGTAGATACGCTGCTTTATCCACTCGAATTTTTTCCAAATAGGTTCTTGGTGTTTCAGCTGTTTCCTGCTTAAATAGCCGTTCAAGATAATAAGGACTGACACCTACATGATCGGCAATATCCTGTAATACAAGCTGTTGTTTATAATGATTCACTAAAAAAGTAATTGTTTTTCTTACCAGCCCAATATGCGGAGAATGCTCTACTTCTGGCTGACATCTCTTGCATGCACGAAAACCAGCTTGCTCAACCTCATTGATATCCAAATAAAAGGAAACATTCGTTTTCTTTGGTTTTCTAGATCTGCATGAAGGACGGCAATAAATCTTGGTCGTTTTCACGGCTGTATAAAATAATCCGTCATATTTTCGGTCACAGGCGATAATTTTCTCCCACATTTCATCGAATGAAAGACAGATAATAGCCACCGATTGATCTCCTTTCCCATTATGGGCAATATGAAGAACCCTTCACATCCTCTCCCGCTCTAAAGCATGACTAATTCAAGCTTATTACATTTGTCTCACTTAGGTAAAGAGGAGGAATTATAGAGGATACTATTGTGTATTTCATTTTATCAATGTGGCAGCAATCATTTCATCCTCATTCTTGCTCTTATGGTCTGAGCTAGGAAAAAAACTCTACACTAAATTCTTTTAATTTCCCAGTCTTCATAATGAGTTTTTATAGAATTATGAGAGGTTATTATTTGGGGCAAAAAATGAGGGGATTTTATTATCGTGCTAGATTGAGAGAATGGCAGCCAATTTTCTAAAAGAAATTTATCTAATTTTATTAAACTAACATCTTTAAAAATAATAAAGTAATATTAATTATAGTATGTAATTTTTAAATTTTCTAAATTCTATTGACATATATCCATAATATCTTTAGATTTATAATATATATAGTAAAATTTCCCTATATAGATATTTATTTCTAAAAACGGGAGGGAGTGAAAATTATGAATAATGAACAAACACACACAGTTATAGTGCAAAAGGCTGAAGGTAATGGTTTAGCCGTTGCTGGATTAGTGTTAGGTATTATCGGAGTCGTATTAAATATAATTCCATTTTTACCTTACATCCTAGGAGCATTAGCCATTATTTTTGGTGGTGTAGGGATGATGAAGTCAGTAAAGAGAGGCATGTCGATAGCATCGATTATTTTGGGTGTTGTTGCAATTGCTATGAAATTTTTATTTTGGATAGGCATAGCTTCATTAAGTTCTGTATAATTATTTTTTTGCTATCATTTTATCCTTTGTAGCAGGTAAAACTATTAAAATTTAGATTAAAATAATTTCAAAAGAAACCTAAGACAAATAGAAAAAAAGCCCCCCAACCCGGTAATCAAGCTATTACTAGGTTGGGGGGTTATATATTAAGTAAAAAATGTGCTACTTTAATATTTTTCTGACAGATTCCTTGTTTCTATAAAATCAGCTGGGACAATGAACCTGTCCATCTGTCCCATTATCTATTAAAATTTACGCTTTCTTTTGACTGGTTGAGTGTTATGCTTGTTTCACTTGGTTTTGTTTCTGCGATTATTTTTCCGTTTCTGAAGGAATATCTAACTGTTGCCTGCTTGCGAATTGCTTCATATTCGTTTTCTGCAGATAGCACGATAAAGTTCGCTGGTTTTCCTTCTTCTATTCCGTAGACTTCTTCGATTTGCAGTGTTTTCGCACTATTACTTGTGATTAAATCAATCGAATTTACAATTTGTTCGTAGCCCATTAATTGTGAAGCATGAATCCCCATATGCAATACTTGGAGCATATTGCCTGTTCCAAGCGGATACCATGGATCAAAAATATCATCATGACCAAAACAAATATTTAGCCCTGCCTCTTGAAGCTCTTTGACTCTTGTCAGGCCTCTTCTTTTCGGATATGTATCAAATCGCCCTTGTAGATGAATATTGACAAGTGGATTCGATACAAAATTAATAGACGATAGCTTTAATAATCTAAATAGCTTATATGTGTATGCATCATTATATGAACCCATTGCTGTTGTATGGCTTGCTGTTGTACGAGCACCTATTCCACGCTCATATGCCTCTTTTGCTACCACTTCAACAAAACGCGATTGTTCATCATCGATTTCATCACAATGAATATCCACTAATCGATCATATTTTTCTGCTAGGTCAAATGCCTTTTTTAATGATTCCACTCCATATTCGCGAGTAAATTCAAAATGAGGGATGCCTCCAACTACATCTGCTCCCATCTTCAACGACTCTTCTAGCAGTTCAACTCCGTTTGGGTAAGAAAGAATGCCCTCCTGCGGAAAAGCAACTAATTGAATATCTATATAAGGAGCCATCTCCTCTTTCACTTCAAGCATGGCTTTCAATGCTGTAAGCTTTGGATCTGTTACATCTACATGTGTACGGACATGCTGTATTCCTTGAGCGATCTGCCATTTCAACGCAGTTTTCGATCTTTTCTTAACATCTTCAAATGTTAATGTTTCTTTTCTTTGTGACCATCTTTGGATCCCTTCAAACAAAGTACCGCTTTGATTCCACTCCGGCTCACCTGCCGTTAAAGTTGTATCTAAATGGATATGTGATTCAATAAAAGGAGGAAGAACAAGAGCTCCCTCTACATCAAGGATTTCATGACCAGAAACCTCTTCCAAGGTTTGCGCCACGTTGCTTATCTTTCCGTCTTGGACAACAATATTCCATAATCCATCTTTTCCTCTAAGCTTTGCTTGTTTAATAATCATTTATTTCCCCGCCTTTTCTAATATCCAAATGGTTCACAACTTCTTCATGTTGTGGGATACACTTCATTAAAACAGCATAAAGAATCGCCGTACCTAAAAGTCCATTAATCGGCGGGATGCCCGGAATCAAGTTCGCTGCAGCCACTCCGCCTACCCATGCAATAATCGCAAGCCAATTCACCGCTTTAAATTTCATTTCATTAAACGGCTTATACTTTCCACGCTTTAACAAGAAATAGTCGACTAATACGATCGCTCCAATGGAAGGCAAGGTAGATCCTAGTATAGTTAAAAAACCAACAAAGTGATTATATAGCCACATCGCTGTGATTGTCCCAACTGTCCCGTTAAATACAACGATCTTCTTTTTAGAGATTTTTGTGATATTGGCGAATCCTAAACTTGAAGCATATAAAGCATTTTCATTTGTCGTCCAAATATTTAAACCGAGTACAATAATAGCTGGTATAATTAATCCTTGTAAAAACATCACATCGGATATATCCGATTTATTATAGACAATCGCTCCTACTGCACCAAATAAGAACATTAATGAATTTCCGAGAAAGAAAGCAATAACTGTTGAAACTACCCCAGAGCGTGCAGTCTTTGCAAACCGGGCAAAATCGGGAGTAAGTGTCCCACCACTGATAAATGAGCCGATGCAAATGGTTATAGCCGTTGCCAGTCCCATTGCTTCAAGTGGCTGATAATCCAATAGACCTTGAATTCCACCAGCTGTCTCAGTAGCTTCTAAAACAGAGTAGCTTCCTAAAATAGCTATAGAAGGTACAGCAACAACTCCTAATATAGCTAGTGCTTTAATTCCATATATCGCTGTGATTGTCATTAAAATTCCAGAAACGATAATCAAAAAGTAAACATTAAGCCCTGTTGCCTTTTGAACCGGCACGGCAAACATGGCGACTCCTACACCAAACCAGCCGACTTGTGTAACACCTAGCAAAAGAGAGGATAAATAGGAACCTTTTTCACCAAAAGCATATTTAGTCAGCAAATGAGTCGATAATCCAGTTTTCGCCGCAATGTGCGCTAATGCACCTGTATAGATTCCAAGAATTAAATTACCTGCTAGTACAATCCAGATAAAATTGATAAATGATAGACCGTTCCCTAGCGTTCCGCCAGACCACATACTTGCTGAGAAGAATGTAAAGCCAAGCATAACAGCGAGAATCTTCCAAAACCCCGTTCGATGTTCCTTTGGTACAGGCTGTAGTGAAAACTCTAAATCTATCTTTTCCATGCATATTCCTCCAATTTTGTGTTGAAATTGGTCCTCGAATAAGCTCGGACAAAACAAAAAAGGGTTTATCGCCATATCTGACAATAAACCCCTTTCGTTCACAATAAACACAGGCTGCCTATATACGCATCCCATGAATGATTGTTAACTTCCGCTGTCCTTGTCAGCCTCTCTGGACTGAATTAAAGGTACCAATATTTAATTGACTTTATTATTGCAGGAAACTACTTTATTGTCAATATCAGCTTTTCACTATGTTTATACAATTAAATAGAATCCTATAGTTATAAGAGTTAATTTAGCTACGCTTGAACCGTTTCCTCTGGTTGATTAATAGATGAGTAGTACTCTACCTTTTTCTTAGAGTCAAATCGGCCTTCCCATTTAGACATGACAACAGTAGCCAGTGCATTGCCGATCACATTTACGACTGTACGTGCCATATCAAGAAGTCTGTCAATTCCCGCAATAAATGCAAGACCTTCTAAAGGAATTCCTACTGTTCCCAGTGTTGCTAGTAAAACAACAAAAGATACTCCTGGTACACCAGCGATTCCTTTAGATGTAACCATCAATACTAATATTAATGTAATTTGCTGCGTAATACTTAAATCAATATTATACATTTGCGCAATAAACAGTGCCGCTAGCGCCTGATATAGCGTAGACCCATCCAGGTTAAAGGAATAACCTGTTGGAACAACAAAAGAAACAATATCTTTCGGGCATCCGAATTTTTCCATCTTCTGAATGACTTTAGGCAATACAGTTTCCGAACTAGAAGTTGAATAAGCTAATAACAGCTCATCCTTCAATACTTTGATCAGATGGAAAATATTAATGCCGACCAGCTTCGCAATCCCGCCAAGTACAACAACAATGAAGAATGCCATCGTTACATAAACGAGAATCATTAATTTTCCTAATGGAAGTAAGGATTCCAATCCGAATTTAGAAACCGTTACACCAATTAAAGCAAACACGCCAAATGGGGCAAACTTCATAATCATGTTTGTCACCCAGAACATCGCCTCTGCCATTCCCTCAAAGAATGCAAGCACTGGTTTCCCCTTTTCACCAATGGCTGCAATCCCTAAACCGAATAACACGGAAAAGAAAATAATCGGCAGCATATCGCCTTCAGACATCGATTTAATCACGTTACTTGGAACGATGTCGACAAGGATATCCAAAACCCCGTGGCTTTCACTTTGTACTTCTTCTGTCGTTTCAACATATTGGTCAATGTTCCCCTTTGAAAGAGACGACATGTCTATCCCATGACCAGGCTGAAAAATATTTGCTGCCAATACACCAACAATTATGGCAATCGTTGTAACAACTTCAAAATAGATCAGTGTTTTCCCGCCAAGCTTCCCTAGCTGTTTGATATCTCCAGTTCCAGCAACACCTAGAATTAAAGTAGAAATAATGATTGGCACAACAATCATCTTGATCATATTAAGGAAAATCGTACCAATAGGCTGTAAATACGTTTCTACTGCAGGATTTCCGTAGAAAATGGCTCCAATAATAATCCCCAGTACCAGACCGGTAAGTATTTGATATGCCAAAGAAAATTTAAACTTTTTCTTCATCAAGAAGTCACCCCTTTTATACGAATGAAAACGCTTTCTCTAGCTGAGATAGCTTATTAAAATAATTTTATGGGCGACTTACTCAATCCTACAAAATCCGACAATTATATTTTTTAATAATTTTAAAATGAGCCATTATTTAACTAATTCTGGTTGTATTTTTCCAGTGTTTCAAGATAAAGCACTTGAAGAAATTTTTTGCTATTAATTTTTATCCTTACTACCTCCTCTTTTCCTTCCTGGATAAATATCATTTGTTTTCTTATTTCCTGAAAGTCAAAGTATCGTGGGGCATAATATTCAAACTCATGATTCGTATAATCAATAGCCCCTAATGAAGCCAAATTATTCGTTGCTGTAAGAAGTGTTCTGCGAATTCGCTGTTCCATTGCTTTACTTTCTTTATTTATATCTGAATCAGCAAATCCTTGTTTTTTAGATACAGCCTCATATAAATCTTTTAAAGGCGGCAATTGAGAAACCTTGTGTTCCTGGCTCATCAGAAACTCAATGATCGCTATAATATCATCACTTCCCGCTTCCCCAATGATTCCCATGTCATTTAAAATCGTTAAGACAATTTCCTTTACACTTGGCTGCCTTTTCATTTGATTCACCAATCCGATATTGGCTAATGATTCCTGAATCGTTAGCAGCGAACCTCTTAGCCGAAATTGTTCTGCTGTTTTCTTTAAGATACTTTGCACTTCCACACGATTGATTGGCTTATGAATAAAAAACTCTATTCCTTTTTCATATGCCTCCCCTACCATTTCTTTGTTTTCAATCTGGGAAATCATAATAAATTGGCCCTTAAACCCTTTCTTTCCCAAAAGCTCAATCGTTTCAATTCCATCCAACTCCGGCATTAGTAAGTCGATTAAAACAACATCCGGGTTAATTGTAAGGATGGTTTGAAGTCCAGAGGCACCGCTTTCTGCTTCACCTATGACAACTCCCAAATCTCCATCTATAATTATATTTTTCAGCATTGTTCGGCTTGCTGGATCATCATCTACAATGAAATAACGCAGAATCATTCAACTCACTTTCGTACATTTTTTATTGGAATGCGAATTTGAAAAACCGTTCCCTTAGTAGAAGTCTCCACTTGGATTTGCCCTTCTAACTTTTGAACAATTTCGCTGACATGGGATAGTCCAATCCCTGTTGCAGCAACACCATCATCATCAAATTTTGTTGTATACCCCGGTTCAAAAATAATGGATACATCCTCTTCCGCAATTCCTTTGCCTGTATCTTTAATAACAAAACAAATATGTGTCGACTCATCCTTTATATCAAAATGAATTTCCCCGGTCTCCGTTATCGATTCGACCGCATTGGCAGTCAGATTATTTAATAAAGCAAGAAGCGGAATAAGCTGACTGGTCTCAAAATCAGCAGATAAATTCACATAAAAGGTGATCTTTTTCTTTAACATTTCACTATATTTTTCATTTGCCATCACGACAAGGTTCAGCACATCTGCTAGAAAAAGAGTGTCACTATTTTTTCTTCCCGTTACTTTCGTAAGCCCGGCTAAAATCCTTTGTGAATCCTTTTTCACTTCATGGATTTCTTGCGCAATGCGAAGAGCCTGAACACTTAATGGGTGCTGCTCAAGCTTTTTTAATTTTCGATATAAATCAAAGCTCTCAGCAGTTATTTGCTCAATATGGTTCATTGATTTCTGCAAGTAGAGCACTTCTCCATATAATTCAGATCCGACCTCAAGCATCTCTTGCATTCTTTTCTTTTGTTCTGAAACCGTAATGGAGCTGTATAATCCTACAGCAAAATAGCTGCGGAACAATGCCACTCCAAATAATAGTATCCAATCCCTGAAATCATTCGTTTGATGCAGCAGCCCATGTCGCATGATGTATTCTAAAACGTTTCCGATCAATTCAAACAGGGAAGCCCAGGCTCCCAAAATAAGCGGAAATGTTTTATACCGTTCGATTTTAATTGTATGTAAACCAAGTGCAAATACAAAATAAAATAGTAGGGCCGGCAAATGACTAAGGAAACTTACCGAAAAAGATATATCACTTAAAAAATAATCCTCGATTAAACGAAAGCCAACAACGGTTATCCCTGTGACAATCCCTGTACGTATAAGTGAAACCGGAGGCCAAATAAGAATAAGCAGAAAAAAGGTGATGCTTCCAAGACCAAAACGAAAAACCTCTCCATCGAAGGGCACTACCTTCACTTCACTTAGAATTGACGTCAGTAAAGCAATAATAGCTACTATAAATCCATCCGTTTGATAAAAATGCTTACTTACATATTTTTTTGAAAAAGCCATTGAAATCTCCTGATTGCACTTTTTTTAATCATTATATCATCTCTATTTTCTCTTAAATATTCCTTATTAACAAACCTTGACTCTGACCTTAAGGTATCCCTCATAGTTACATTTGAAAGAATTATAAAATCAATATTTCCCATTTATAGAAGGAAAAGAAAAAAAGAAAGAGAAATTTAATCTTATAGGAACTGCTTTTTACCTTTCACCTCTTAGACCCCACATACGAATCCCTTTTTGCAGAATTGAAATCACAGATATGTACGGCTATTTAGAATGAATCATAGTAAATGAGAAAGGAGAGTTTCACATGATGGAACCAAAAGTAATGAAAAAGGAAGCATTTCATGTAATTGGTTATCAATTTGAAGCAAATCTGCGGGAAATAGAAGAAGGAGATCTAGGAAAGAAAACATTGGCTAGATTACAAGAAAATGCCGGAAGCATTCTGAATAAATGCGGCAATCACGTCTATTTAGTTCAGCTATATCCTATGAAGGAAGGCTTTAATGCCTTTGAGGATAAATTCACACAAATCATTGGCTATGAGGTATCTAATGCAATTGATGTCCCTGAAGGAGCCATTCTCCACACCATTCCGGAGAATTTCTATGTCACTTATACTCATCAAGGACCTGAAGCAGAATTGTATAAAACTTATGATTACTTATACGGGAAATGGCTAAGGGAAAACGGCTACGCACCCATTAGATATGATATGGAACGATGGGATGAACGATACAAGCCAGATGATTCCGATAATGAAATTGATGTATTTATTGCTGTTCAGAAAAAGTAAGAGGAAGAATTTTGATCGTACATGTTTTAATAAGAAATGAAAATTATGTTCATATTACATTCATTTTGCAAACAAAAACAAGGAAAAGAACTCCTTAAATTGCTCCTCTCCTATTCTAATCAATCATAACCATTCAATTGAAAACAAAGAGAATAAAACATGACAATACGCCGTGTCCAATATGGACAAGGCGTATTGTCATGTTTTCATGTTTTTTTATAGGGTATCAGCTATAAGCCTTTCTTGATCAAGTTCGAGTATTTTCGCCAATATAACATAGAATATGAAGGAAAACGTCAGGCAGGAATTCTACATTATTCATTACATATAACAATTAAATTTCCAAAATATGCATAGAAGCAGACGAATTAAAAGCGTTTGCACAATTATAAATCTCAGTTATAATACTTGTATACAAGTATACCTTAAAAATAAGAAGGTGATTTTATGACTGAACCCAAAGAATTTCTCTATCCAGGAAAATGGCTTTCTAAAGCTTCGGCTGGTGATCGTGTAGCATGTGAGCTTCGAATGCAAATTATTTCCGGCTTAATTGAAAGCGGTACCATCCTTTCTGAAAATAAATTAGCAGCTGATTTTGCTGTGAGCCGCTCACCCATTCGTGAAGCATTAAAAATACTTGCTTCGGAAAATATGATTCGATTAGAAAGAATGGGTGCCGTCGTTATCGGCTTAACAGAAAAAGAAATTGAAGAAATTTACGATGTACGTTTACTAATAGAAACGTTTGTGTTTGAACGACTTGTCAAAATGGATATTCATGAGTTAGTAAATGAGCTCAGCAAAATCCATGAAATGATGAAAGTAGCCATCAAATTCCAAGACGCTGATGAATTTTCTTATCAAGATGTCTTATTCCATGAAACAATTATTCGTGCCATTAATCATTCCTATATGCTGATGATCTGGAATAATTTAAAACCCGTTATGGAATCCCTCATTCTTTTATCGATGCGTGCTCGCTTTAAGGAAAAATACGAAGACTTCCCACGGATTTTGGAAAATCATGAGCTGTATATTGAAGCAATAAAAACGAGAGATCGAACGCTGATGATTAAATCCCTGCACCAAAACTTTGATGATGTCCAAGGAAAGGTAGAGGATTTATGGATGTCTCAACAAATGCTATCTAAAGGAGCCGAGCTAGAAGATGAGTAACTATATGTTAGGTATAGACATCGGCACGACAAGTACGAAAGCTGTTCTATTTACTGAAAAGGGAGAGGTCATTCAACAAGAGAATATTGGTTATCCCCTTTACACACCGGATATTTCTACAGCTGAACAAGACCCTGAAGAGATTTTCAAAGCTTTCTTACAAGCTATTTCGAATATAACGAAGAAGCATCCGCAAAAAAAGCTATCGTTTATTTCATTTAGCAGTGCCATGCATAGTGTCATTGCGATGGATGAACATGACCATCCACTGACCCCTTGTATTACTTGGGCAGATAATCGCAGCGAAGCATGGGCACATAAAATAAAAGATGAGTTGAATGGACATGAAATATATAAACGGACAGGCACACCCAATCATCCCATGTCACCATTAACAAAAATTGCTTGGCTTGTGAATGAGCATCCTGAAATCGCTGTCAAAGTTAAAAAGTATATTGGAATTAAAGAATACATCTTTAAAAAGTTCTTTGATCAATATGTTGTCGATTACTCTCTTGCTTCAGCGATGGGCATGATGAATCTCAAAACACTGGATTGGGATGAGGAAGCTCTCGCAATTGCTGGTGTAACATGTGCCCAATTATCTATGCTTGTACCGACAACCAAAATATTTCAGAACTGTCACCCTCATTTAGCAAAGCAGATTGGGATCAATCCGCAAACCCCATTTATTATTGGTGCAAGCGATGGTGTGCTTTCTAATCTAGGGGTAAATGCAATAAGAAAAGGCGAGATTGCGGTAACAATAGGGACAAGCGGTGCCATTCGAACGATTATTGACAAGCCGCAAACAGATGAAAAGGGCAGAATATTTTGCTATTGCCTCACCGAAAAGCATTGGGTAATTGGCGGACCAGTTAATAATGGGGGGATGATCCTCCGCTGGATAAGGGATGAATTTGCCTCTTCAGAAATTGAAACAGCAAAAAGACTAGGTATTGATCCTTATGAGGTATTAACGAAGATCGCTCAGCGTGTTAGACCAGGTGCTGATGGATTATTATTTCACCCTTACCTTGCAGGTGAACGCGCACCACTTTGGAATCCGAATGTGAGAGGTTCATTTTTCGGTCTCACACTTTCACATAAGAAAGAACATATGATACGTGCAGCATTAGAGGGTGTCATTTACAATTTATATACCGTATTTTTGGCTTTAATGGAATGTATGAATAGCCCTGTTACCCGAATTCAAGCAACTGGCGGCTTTGCTAGATCTGAGGTTTGGAGACAGATGATGTCTGATATCTTTGAATCTGAAGTAGTCGTTCCTGAAAGCTATGAAAGCTCTTGTTTAGGTGCTTGCATTTTGGGGCTTTATGCGACAGGCACAATCCAGTCATTTGAAGTAGCAACTGAAATGATTGGCAGCACTTTTAAGCACACACCAAATGAGGAAGCTGTTAAAGAATATCGACAATTACTGCCGATTTTCATCAACCTTTCTCGAGCATTAGCAAATGAATATACACAAATTGCCAGCTATCAACGCGGCTTAATAGACACAAATAAATAATTAGGAGGGGCGAACATGCCATTATTCATTGTAGCCATTGGGATCATTGCATTACTGATTTTAATAATGGGACTAAAATTAAACACCTTTATTTCATTAATAATCGTATCTTTTGGCGTTGCTTTAGCCCTTGGAATGCCACTAGAGGAAATTGTTAAAACGATTGAAGCAGGATTAGGAGGAACGCTTGGCCATTTAGCATTAATCTTTGGACTCGGGGCCATGTTAGGGAAATTAATCGCTGATTCTGGAGGAGCCCAACGAATTGCGATGACCCTCGTCAACAAATTTGGAGAAAAAAATATTCAGTGGGCTGTCGTTGTTGCCTCATTCATTATTGGGGTAGCATTATTTTTCGAAGTGGGATTAGTTTTATTAATTCCAATCGTTTTTGCCATTTCAAGAGAATTAAAGGTATCCATTTTGTATCTTGGAATACCGATGACTGCCGCTTTATCTGTCACCCATGGTTTCTTGCCGCCGCATCCGGGACCAACCGTTATTGCTGGTGAATACAGTGCAAACATTGGTGAAGTATTGCTTTACGGTTTTATTATTGCTCTTCCAACAGTTATTTTAGCTGGACCTATTTTTACGAAAATTGCTAAAAAAATAGTCCCTGCATCATTTACAAAAACAGGTAATATTGCTTCCTTAGGAGAGCAAAAAACGTTCAAACTGGAGGATACTCCTGGATTTGGCATTAGTGTTTTTACTGCTATACTTCCAGTTATCCTCATGTCGATCTCAACCATTATTACTCTTCTTCAAAAGACAATGGGCTTTGAAGACAATAGTTTTCTAGCTGCGATCCGGTTTATTGGCGAAGCTGGTACCGCCATGCTGATTTCCTTATTAGTTGCCGTTTATACAATGGGTCTGGCAAGAAAAATTCCTATAAAAACGGTTATGGAATCATGTACCACAGCTATTACACAAATTGGGATGATGCTGTTAATTATTGGGGGCGGCGGTGCCTTCAAACAAGTATTAATAGATGGCGGTGTAGGTGACTATGTGGCTGAATTATTCGGTGGTACTTCCCTATCACCCATTTTACTCGCTTGGATCATCGCAGCCATCTTACGGATTTCCTTAGGTTCTGCAACAGTTGCTGCTTTAACAACTGCTGGTTTAGTTATTCCAATGTTAGGACAATCTGATGCTAACCTTGCTTTAGTTGTACTTGCAACAGGCGCGGGCAGTTTAATTGCTTCCCACGTAAACGATGCAGGTTTCTGGATGTTTAAAGAATATTTTGGATTAAGCATGAAGGAAACGTTTGCCACATGGACATTACTTGAGACGATTATTTCTGTAGCTGGATTAGGATTCATTCTACTCCTAAGCTTATTCGTATAATTTTTTTCTAAAGGCAATATAAATTTATCCTTTCTAGGCAGTAAAACCTCTCGATTGAAATCGGAGTTTTACTGCCTATTAATCTAAGTTAAAAGGAGCTCAGAAGAATGTTCAATACAATCGGTATTATTGGTTTAGGCTAATGGGCAGTAATCTCGCTTTAAACATGGCTAGTAAAGGAGAACAAGTAGCCGTTTATAACTATACGAGGGATTTAACCGATCAGCTTGTTCAAAAAAGTGAAGGACAGGGAATCCATCCATACTACGAAATCCAAGACTTTGTTCAGTCATTAAAAACGCCAAGAAAAATCTTTCTTATGGTTACAGCAGGCAAACCGATTGATTCAGTGATTCGTTCATTAATGCCTGTTCTTGAAGCAGGCGATATCATTATGGACGGCGGGAACTCTCATTACGACGATACAGAACGCAGATACGATGAGCTGAAGTCTAAAGGAATTGACTATTTAGGAATTGGGATTTCCGGTGGCGAAGTCGGTGCTTTAAAGGGACCTTCTATCATGCCAGGCGGGGATAAAGAAGTATATGAGAAAGTGGCTCCCATTCTTACAAAAATAGCAGCACAAGTGGACAACACCCCATGCTGTGTTTATATTGGTCCAAAAGGGTCTGGTCACTTTGTAAAAATGGTACATAACGGGATCGAGTATGCAGATATGCAATTAATTACAGAAGCGTATACATTTTTAAAAGACAGACTCCATTTGAGCGTTCATGAAATTGCAGACATTTTCGACACATGGAACCAAGGAGAACTAAATAGTTATTTAATCCAAATCACTGCAGACATTTTAAGAAAAAAAGACGAATTAACAGGATTGCCCCTCATCCATGTCATTCTTGATAAAGTAGGACAAAAAGGAACAGGAAAATGGACAAGTGTTCAAGCGATTAATAACGGAATCCCTTCTTCTATTATTACGGAATCATTATTTTCAAGATATCTATCCTCTTTAAAAGAAGAACGATTGACTGTAGAAAGCATCCTAGCTGACCCAAATATGAATCAGCAGCCATTAGATAAAGAGGTTTGGATTGAGTATGTTAGACAAGCGTTATACATGGGAAAGGTTTGTGCCTACACACAAGGGTTTACACAATATAAAATGACTTCTGAACTGTATGGCTGGGATTTACCTTTAAAGGATATCGCCCTCATTTTCCGTGGCGGCTGCATTATTCGTGCAGAATTTCTCAATGTCATTAGTGAAACATATCAGTCTCAGCCAAATTTGGCGAATTTGTTAATTGCACCGTATTTTGCTAAAAAAGCAAAGGCATATCAATCAGGCTTGCGTAAAGTACTTTGCGAGGGCATTAACTCTGGGATCTCATTCCCTTGCTTAAGTGCCTCACTCACTTACTATGACAGCTATCGCACAGGCACATCTAATGCCAGCTTATTACAGGCACAACGCGACTACTTCGGTGCCCACACTTATGAAAGAAATGACAGAGAAGGGATCTTTCATACAGAATGGTAGGGACATGTGGACAGGTTTACTGTCCCAGGTAAAAGCAAGACAGATTCCTGCATAAAACGCAGCGTCGGTTCCCTTCTAAATAGGATATTACAGCCTCTAGGTTTAATTCAAATGAATATTTAGTCATAGAAAAACTGCACCTCCAATCGTTTAGATGTATCTAGCAATGGGGGTGCAGTTCAATATGGAATGGACTATTTCTACTAATTTTTTCACTCAAAAATATTAAATTTCCTTTTGAACGATAGATGTTGTTTCTTGTCTCCTAATAAGATGAACCAATAAATAAACAAGCGGAGTAACAAAAATCGATGCAAAAAACTTAAAAACATATTGGGTTAGAATTAGGCTTCCTAGGATAGCAACAGGCATTGTTCCATAGAAAGCAATCGTAATAAAAATAGTTGTATCGACCAATTGACTCAGCATGGTGGAGGCATTATTACGAAGCCAAAGTTTTTTCTGTCCATGCTTGCTCTTTAATCGATTAAATACAAAAACATCTAGATTTTGACTAATCGCATAAGAAATTAGACTCGCGGTAATCACTCGAAAGCTTCCGTTTAGGATTGTTTCGAAGGACTCCTGGTTTTTAAATACGGGAGCTGCTGGCAAATGAATCGCAATTGTCATAAATAGAACGGCTAGAACTTGCATGATCAAACCAGCATGAACTGTCTTCTGCCCTTCCTTTTTTCCATAAACCTCGACAATCACATCGATAATTGGATACGTAAAAATATAGATAATAACAGCTGCTGGCAAGATCGCAAAGTCCCCAATACTAAATAGCTTAACAGCCACAATATTAGCCAAAATTAAAAGCCCGACATATATACCATTTAAATATAAAATCATGTCCTTTACCTGCCTTATCGATTATCTACTTTTTCCGGATAGAGATCATGGTTCATCAGCCGATGATTCGCCATCTCTTCATATTTCGTGCCGGGTCTCCCATAATTGCACCATGGATCAATCGATATGCCCCCGCGCGGTGTGAATTTTCCCCAAACCTCAATATACCGTGGATCTAGTAATTTAATTAAATCGTTCATGATAATGTTGACGCAATCCTCATGAAAATCACCATGATTTCTGAAACTGAATAAATAGAGCTTCAGAGACTTACTTTCCACAATTTTCTTATCTGGGATGTACGAGATGTACATCGTTGCAAAATCAGGCTGACCTGTTATGGGGCATAAGCTTGTAAATTCCGGGCAGTTAAATTTTACAAAATAATCCCGATTAGAATGCAGGCTATCGACCGCCTCCAATACCTCAGGTGCATAATCAGATCGATATTGTGTTTGCTGATTGCCTAAGAGTGTTAAATCCTTTAATCCTTCTTCCAGCTTGCGTCCAGACATAAAAAAGCCTCCTTGTAAAATGTTTCCCAACACTTTTCAAAAGAGGCTCGTTCAACCATTCTATTGCAAACAAATAGGATAAAACAAAAAAAGCCATGTCCTATTATGGACATGGCGTATTGTCATGTATCCATAGTTTTTTATAGAGGGTATAAGCTATGAACCTCTCCCGATCAAGTTCGGGTATCTTTTCAATATAATATAGAATGCAGCGGAAAACGTCAAATAGAAATTTATGTAATGTACTATGCTAAATCTACTCGATCTTTTCAACTCTTGTATATGGTCTTTTCCCTTCTGCAATAAGGTGGTTAATCCTCTCGACTAACTGCGGCAATTCACTTATTGATTTCATTGTAAAATCGGCCCCATTTTGGATAAAGGTTTGTTCGGTTTTAGCGATAGCTGTTTCTTGGTCTATCTTTGATAAAGCATTAAATTCATCTAAGCTTAAACCTAGTTCAGAGCTTCCTATAATGACACCAACTGACCAAACCCCTGCATTAACCCCTTCTTTAATATCTGAAACCGTATCACCCACTTTGATAACCTTCCACACAGCAGAAAGTTTCAATGCCTCCATATTACGATAAATCATATAAGGATACGGTCTTCCAAGAGAATTTGTTCCATCAGGAGTTATATAGAAATCAGGACTATAGCTTTTACTAGCTGCATGAGGAACAACAACATCCATCATTGATTGGGTATACCCTGTTGTCGAACCAACTTTCAGCCCCATCTCCTTCAACTTTTGTACTGTCTCTACCACCCTAGGAATGGGATCCGTATATTCTTTTAAGGAGGACATTAATGCAGGCTCAAATTCGGCATATAAATCCTCTACATCTTGCTCATTGAATCTTCTCCCAAACTTAGCTTCCCATAATCCGGAAACCCTTGGCATCATTAGCATTTCACGAATATGATCAATCTTTAGCATGCCCATGGGTGCTCTTGCCTCTTCCATCGTTACATCAATGCCTGCATGTTTAAAAATATCAATAAATACATTTACAGGAGCAAAACATCCAAAATCAACAGTTGTTCCAGCCCAATCTAAGATAACCCCTTCAACTTTATGCATGCTGGCATCCCTCCAGATATTCCTCAATAATATTACATAATGCCTCTATATCTTCTTCATAAATTTCCCCAATATTGCCAATTCGGAATGTATCCACATCTGTCAGCTTTCCTGGATAAAGGACAAATCCTCGTTCTTTCACATACAAATAGAAATCTTCAAAGCAGAATTGTTCGCTTGGGAAAAGAAAGGTTGTAATGATCGGTGACTGTTTTTCTGCTGTAATATACGTGTGAATGCCAATCCTTTCAAGTCTATCCCGCAAAATTTGGTTATTATTTTGGTAGCGGTGATGTCTGGCTGGGATGCTGCCTTCTGCAAGCAATTCATCAATTGCTTTCGAAAAGGCAGCTACAACATGCGTTGGGGATGTAAATCGCCATTTCCCGTCCTTGTCCATTTCCTTCCATTGATCAAATAGATCTAATGATAAGCTCCGAGCATTTCCTTCACAAGCTGCAAGTTTATCCCGTTTGGCAATAACAAAGCCAAATCCCGGAACCCCTTGAATACATTTATTCGCACTGCTAATTAGATAATCAATTCCAAGTTCAGGAATATTTATATCTATCCCTCCAAAACTACTCATTGCATCGATGATTAACGTTTTGTCGTATTCCTTTGATAATCTCGATATCATCTCCATCGGATTTAAAATGCCTGTCGTTGTTTCACAATGAACCATAACCAAATGGGTAATCGCTTGATCTTCTTCTAAAATCTCTTTAATTTCATCTTCATTTGGGTACTCATTATAGGCGGCACGATATTCACGGTAATTAAGCCCTATATAGTGTGCGATTTTTACAATCCGCTCTCCATAAGCACCGTTCGTCACAATGAGAACCTTATCTTCATCCGAAACGGCTGATGTCATCACAGATTCAACCGCAAATGTCCCGCTTCCTTGCATAAGCACAACCGAGTAATCTTGCTGCGATACACCAGCTAATTCAAGCAGCTGTATACGAATCTTTTGTGTAATTCCTTTATAATCATCATCCCAAGTGCAGCGGTCATAAAGCATTTCCTCTTTCACTGTACGAGAAGTTGTCAGCGGACCCGGTGTCAAAAGCTTATAATTATGCATGTTCCTTCACACTCCAATTATTATTTTGCTGAATTAAAAAATGCTTGGTGCTGTTCCAATAACTTTACTGTTAACGGTTGGGCGAATGTCATCGAATGAGCTGGCTTGTTCACCTCATCAACTGTCTCCCCTTTGTAAAGAGCAACCGGATAGGATGACAATAATTCCTTCCTTGCATCGCTAATAATTACCTCTGCCATCTTCATAGCTAAGTCTGTTGTTTCACCCTCTTTATCAATAACAGCAATCGATTCGGTAAGAGAAAAGTTGCCTTCCACTGGATCGACATAATCAATCGGTGCACCTGATTCCTTTGCTTGGACCGCTTGATGGCGAAGTCCAAAACCTGCCGCCACTTCTCCAGCCTGGACTTTTTTAATTGGACCTGAGCCAGAGCTTTCTAAGTGTGGGCCCACATTAGCAATCAACTCGTGAAGAATCGTTTTTCCTTCTTGTTCCCCGTACTCACTTATAATCGCTTGGATTAACAGCCAGCCTGTTGAAGAATCAACGATATTCGGAATAGACACTAATCCTTTAAATTCTGGTTTTGTTAAGTCTTTAATAGATGTTGGTGCTTCCAGCCCTTTTTCCTTCAGTACTTCCGTATTGACAAAAATGGCACCTGAATTGGATAAAATCGGCGTATAGAAGGATGGATATTCCTCTAATGCCTTCGCATCAAAAGCTAAATCTTTAAACATCGAATGCTCCTCTTGTGAGCTTTCAAGAAAATAAGAACTCATTGTCACTAAATCAGCTTCGATTTCCTTACCCTCTGCTATTAACTTCCCGCCTAATTCAGACGTTCCTAACGATTGAAAAACATACTCTCCCTCATAGCCAGCCTTATTTAAGGCATTTTCCATTGCCGCAACAGCTTCTTCATCCCCATTCGTATAAATAACGACTTCCTCTTCTTTTTGACTGTTACAACCTGCTAACGCAATCACAAAACCTAAAGCGAATAGAATCAGGATCATTTTTTTCATCATTATGCCGCCTCACTTTTTCTATATATTTTTTTACCATTTACTACTTGCCTTTTCTGCAAATAATCACAAAGGAATTTGATTAATAGATTAGTAAAAAAGATGAGTAAAGATAAAACAAATATTTCATTGAATTTTGCAAAATGCTGCAGTTCTTTAATTTTGCTCGCAACTAATGAAGTTTGAGCTGTAACTAGAAAGATAATTCCACTAATCGTTACCATTGAGTTGATAAAATAGTAACTAAACATCTCAATAACAGTAGATACTGAGTTTGGCAGAATGACCCGATAAATGGTCTTAATCCAGCTATCTCCAAGTAACTCTCCCGTCGTTTCCCAAGATCGATTCATTTTAGATAAAGAGTTTTTGGCCATTAAATAGGGAGTAGTAAAATAGTGAACAATATTACATAGGATGATGATGATAAATGTTCCTTTTAAACTACTGCCATTAAAAAGAAGCAAATACGATAAGCCAAGCACCATACCTGGAACAGTATTTGTAATCATTGAAACGATATCGATTGCTGTTCTTCCTTTTAATTGTGTGCGTACATTTAGAATTGCAGAACTGTAGGCAATAACAGTGCCAATAATGGCTGTTAAAATAGAAACTACAAATGAATTTTTATAAACAGCTACTAAATCACCCGATTGAAACACATTCAAAATATGCTTAAAGGTAAACGATAGATTATAAGGAAAACTATTAAGAAATGGCGCAATAAACATAACGGCAAAAATAGACAGCATCCCTAATAAAAAGATCGATGAAATCATTGCTAGAAAAGTATCCCGATATTTATTTTGCGTCCACTCTATGTCGGTAATCTTTTCGTATTGAAAGTTAAATTTTTCAAGGAAGTATAACAGAAAAACGCCTAGCACTGCTGGTAATAACATAAGAACGGCAATGACAGCCCCATGATTAAAGTCAGGAATGGACCCTAGCATTACTTGATACAGTTGGGTTGAAACAACAGAGTACGTTCCCCCAACTGATGCAGGGATTCCGAAATCTGTAAAGCTTAAAATAAAGGAAAGAACAAAGGCACCTCCTAAGGTTCCGATTAATGGACGAACAATCGTATTCGAAAAGCTTCTTAACGTCCCATCACCCATTAACTTGGAAACGATGATAAATTTCTTATCAACATATTTAAAGGAATTATTAATAAGAAGAAAGGAAGCTGGCAATGTATAGATCACATAGCCGATTAATAAACCATTAAAGCCGTATATGTCAAAAAATCCATGGCCGATTATCTTTGTTATTAACCCTTGGTTTCCAAATGAATACATAATAGCAAATCCATATGTAATCGTAGGCAGGAGCATCGGGAGAATAATTACCGTTCCAATCACTCTTTTTAGTGGCTGATAGATTCTCGTACAGTTAATCGAATAAGCCAATGTAAATGCTAGAATAGTCGTTATCACCGCTGTCGCACTTGAAACTTTGAAACTATTTCCAATTGACTCTATTATCTCTTTATTCGACAGAACCGAAAGATAATTGGAAAGATCAAACCCGCTGCTCGTTTCAAAGGATCGAATAAATAACACGGACAGAGGCAATAGGAGAAAACCAGCAAATAATAATGCTAACAGGAAATAAACGATGCGCATTTCTGGTCTTACATTAGGCATACTTCTCACCAAATAAATTGAATATATTTTGCCGCTTTATTTGTAGCTGTTTTAAAATAAAATCCTTTACAAAATCATTACTTGGCTGATTGATAATCTCCCTAGAAGTACCAAACTGCGAAATATTCCCCCGATTAATAATTAATACCTTATCAGACAGTGTTAAAGCTTCTTCCGGATCATGCGTAACAATAATTGTTGTAAGCTTATACTCTTTTGCAATGGATTGAATACGCTGTTTAATTGATTCCTTTATTACCCCGTCCAGTGCGCTCAGCGGCTCATCTAATAGCAATATTTTCGGCTTTGTTACCAGTGTTCTTGCAAGAGCAACTCTTTGTTTTTGCCCGCCTGATAATTCCCCTATTTTCTTTGTTAAATGCGGCTTTAATTCTAAGAAATCGATATATTCCTGAAGCTCCTTTTCAGAAACCATTCCCTTCTTATTTCTTAACCCATAAACAATATTTTCATAGGCATTTAAATGAGGAAAAAGTGCATAGTCTTGGAAAACAATATTAAATTCCCGGTCCTTCATTGGTACATTGCTTACATCCCGCCCATTAAAAATGATTTTTCCTTCATCCATTTTTGTTAATCCGAGAATGATATTTAATAATGTTGTTTTTCCGCTTCCGCTTGGACCTAGTAGGGAAACAATCTCGCCAGTGTTTATTTCAAGATTTATATTTTCTAAAACGATCTTTTGATCGAATTGTTTGCTTATATTTTGCAATTTCAGCAAACGGCTCACCTCCCTAAATACAACTTCAGTATAAAAATGATATGTAAATTTGAATAAAGATTTTTGTATAGTTTATGTAAATTTTGCCAATATCTTTACTAACTTAATACCAAATCGTTACTAACTTTCGCTGTTTTCCTTATTGTCATTTATATAAATCTATTGAGTACGCCGAGATTTATCAGTAAACTGGAATTACTATAGCTGCATCTAATTAAATTTAAATGGGTGAAAATATGTTTCCACTTGAAAGGCAAAAAAAAATTATTGATTTATTAACGATAAAAAAAGTCCTTAAAATATCTGAACTAACGGATAAACTAAACGTTTCCGTTGATACACTTCGCAGAGATTTAAATCTCCTTACGAAACAAGGGAAAATTGAAAAGATTTATGGTGGGGTTAAGATAGTAGAATCAAAATTTGGTGAATCTGCGATCGATGAACGGATGATTAGCCACTTAGAAGAAAAAGAGAGCATTGCGAGAACATGCAGTGAATGGATTAACGACGGGGATTGTATATTTATTGATAGCGGCTCAACAACTTATCAAATTGCAAAATACATTAAAAACAAGAAAAACTTAACTGTCGTAACAAATTCCATTCCTGTAATAACCGAGCTGATGAATACGGATGTTGAACTAATCATCATTGGCGGAAAGATAAGGAAAAATGAGCAATCTGTTGTAACCTTTGACTATTTATTTAATTTTAATGAATTAAATATATTGAAAGCATTTATTTGTACAAGCGGCATTACGCTTGAAAGAGGTATTTCCGACTATAATGTTGAAGAAGCTCTTACCCGGAAAAAAATCATTGAACGCTCCAAAGAAATATACGTTGCTGCCGATAGTACAAAGTTCGGAAAAGATGTCACTATTGCAATAGCTCCTATTGAGCAAATTAATTACATTATTACGGATGAAAACGTTAATAAAGATTTAATTAATGAATTTAGACATACGAACACTGAATTAATTATTTCAGAATAATCTATAGGTCAATAGATCGTATGTAAATAACAAAAGCTAAAAGATTACTTTATTGAAAAAAGTGACAGTTAAATAAATATCTATACGTAGTACTCTTGGGAAGATCTATTGGCATTGGCAAAGATTAATTATATACTTACCATATATTTTAATAAGTAAAATACTATATTAGGCTGTGATCCAATGGCAAAAAATGAACAGATACATAATGTGGAAATCATTATGAAAGAAATGCTTGATATACAACAAAAGTCTAAAATGTTTGTCAACCTGCTATCAGAAGGGGAGTCACTCACCCAGAATCAGCTTATACTTCTGCTTCAGCTAAAAATCAATAATGGAATGAAAGCAACTGAAATTGCTGATTTCTTTAATGTAACCCCTGGAGCTGTTACATCGATGTGCGATAAACTGGAAAAATTAAATGTGGTTCAGCGTGTAAGAGAAACTGAAGACCGCAGAGTTGTAAAAATGGTCTTGACGAGGATGGGTGAAGAAAAAGTCCATGCCATCTTTTTGAAATTCCCATCCGAGAAGCTAACAGATATGGCAAAAATATTAAAAGAAGTTAATTCATTAATGAGTGCCATTTTTTAAGGATTTCATCTATATTGAAATCCTTTTTTTATTGTCCAATTATGGAAAAAGCTTTTTATATCCTCATACAACCAGATAGTATAGGTGATTAATCTAATCCCTTCTTGACAAATCACCAATCAATGTATTTTAATTAATATATATTTTAATTATTAAAATATATATTAATTAAATAAGGCGGTGTGAAGGAATGCAAAACCAAAAGGCTCAAAAGCCCCGAAGCATCACTCTGACAAGCGGTCATATCAAGGAATTAGCTAAAGACTGCGAACGATTGAACATACGTGGTTCTGTTACATTACACCAAGAAATCCACCTCAAAGAGATCTCCACTCATGGCTTTAGTACCTTTCATTCTCATGTTGCAGCAGATCTGTTAAAAAGCTCTGGATCATGTGTCATAAAAGGCAATTGCGAGGTAAAAGAGATCATCAATGCCGGAAATTTAAAAATGAAAAATGTGCGTGCAGCGAAGCTTTCCAGTTCAGGAAAGCTTACCATTGAACAAATGCTTCATTCAGAACACCTTGATTCCATTGGGCTGATTACCGCAAAAGAAATTCACACAAAACACTTTCAGCTAAAATTATCAGGTGAGAGCAGGATCAACCGATTAATTACAGATACAGCGTTTATAGAAAAGGATAGAAAGTCCATTTCATTAAAGAAAAAACTAATCTGCCAGTTTATTAAAGGAAGACAATTGCAGCTTGCCTATACAGATGCGGAAATCGTTGAGGGGGATGTTGTGGATGTTGGCAGCCAGTGCAATATTCAAACACTTACCTATACAAAAAGCTGTACCATCTCTCCGAATGCTAAAGTCCAACAGATTATACGGAGTGAGAATCCATGAATATAAAAAAAACGATCCTTTCCTTCTTATTGTCGTTAACAATCCCTGTCCTTTCTGTCCTTTATCTAGGAATGATGTTGAGTGCACTAATCTCCATAATAGCCGGGATACTACGAACCATCGGTTTCGAACAAATAAAAATGAGTATTTGGCATGGCATTGATCTTCCTATCGCTTTAAGCATTCCTGTATCACTTGTTGTTTCATTGCTGCTTTTCAAAGGTTCACTTTATGTAAAACGCTCGATTACATTTTGTTTTCACAATCTTTTCTCTCCAGCCCAACCACCCATGAAGTTTAAATAAATTATTACTGTATGCAAAAAAGGCAGCACCTATGAAAATAGGAACTGCCTTTAATCATTTCTTGATTTAAGTTATAGCAAACTTTCAATAAACAAATAAACACCAGTAAACAATAAAATAATATACGTGAAGATACGAAAAATTTGCTGGTTAATTCTTTTAAATAAAAGCTGCCCCACATACAAACCGATAAATACTAATGGAAGTGCAGCAGCGCTTGATACCCAGACTGTTTTATTCGTCCCAGCAAAAATAACCTGGATAACTAAACTGATCAAATAAATAAACATATAAAATGCCAGCGTAGTCCCTCGCAGCTTTTCCTTTTGCGTATCTGTTCCTGAAAAGTATAACAACAATGGCGGTCCAGGCATGCCTATACTCGTTGTAAGAGCACCTGAAAGTCCGCCAACAGCTAGGTCTCTCTTCTTCCCCTGTTTCATGCGAAACTTAAGGATAAGCAAAATGGTTAATGCCAAAATAATAAGGCTTATGACTAACTTTAACTTATTGATGTCTATTAGCATAAAGATGATGATTCCTATTGGCAGGCCTATTCCACTTCCGATCACAAATCTTTTCACGATTCCAAAATCAATATCCTTTCTAACCTTCCTTATTAAAGCAATAGAAATCACTAGCGATAATAGTAAGTTCATTTGGATCGCTTCAGTTGGTTCAAAGAGCAGTAGAAGAAAGGGAGTAGCCAATATGGAAAAACCAAAACCTGTACTTGTTTGAAGGATGGAAGCTGTTAGGATGATGACGACAAATAACAATGTGTTCATATAGCACCTGCTTTTTTTACTTTTTGTTCCATAAATCCGTTCAAGTTATTCTTTCCTTCAATGATATACCTTTTCCTGTCACTAGAGAAGTTTTCACACGAAGGTATATATTTTCTATCATTTTTTGTAAAATGGGGGTAACTACGTGATAATACATTTTCTTACACCTCGTAACTAAGAACACCACGACCTTCGCATCAGATTTACCCACTTACAATCTTACTTTAGAAAGATTATGTATGCATCCAGTCTATTAAAATTCAATATTAGGAGTGGTACAAATGATTCAGTTAACAAAAAGGGGCGAATCTAGTTGATGGCGTGGTAACCCTTAAGTATCAGAACGGACAAGACATTGTTGTAAAAATGGACGAACATCGAAATGGCAAGATTATGTGTGCCATCGCCATGATTGAAAATGTCCAAAACAAATCCTTCAATGTTAAAAGGCTTGTAGAATACTATGATGGACATAAGCAAATGGACCGTGCCCATAAATGGGGGATGAATTGGACGGCTGGGAGGAAGTAATCTCTAAAGGAATAGAGCCTTATCAGAAAGCTCTGGTAAGGCTCTATTTTGATTTTTGAAGATTACCTAACTTTGTAGAGGCCCCTTGTATAAAGTAAAGCTAGATTTTCAGCTACAATAGTGAGGTCTTCTACAACCTCCCCAAGCACGATATCCCACATCAGCTGTTCATTCATATAATACCAGCCTCTAGCAATCAAAGAAGCTTCTATATCCTTGTTAGCCATTCCGGCCGTCTGAACGAAAGTAATATCCTTTGTTATCTCAGCAATAAATCGGGCACGAATCTGACTCCACTTTCTTTCTACCATTTCTGAAATTCCGATGGCCTCCTTTATAACCTTCATCGTCTCTTGTTCATCTAATGCCGCCTGGATGAATAATCTTACCTGCGCTTTTATTTGCGAATACGCTTCTTCCACTGTCGTGGGCTCAAAGGGCATGCTTGCAACATCATACATTTTCTCTACTATATTTTCCATTAGCTCAGCAAATAGCTCATCTTTATTTTTGAAATACACATAGGCCGTACCATAGCCAGTATTTGCCCGTTTATTAATCTCCGTCATCGTTGCTTTTTGAAAGCCTTCTTTTAGAAAAATGACTTTACCGGCATTCAGTAGATTTAATCGGGTTTGCAGTGCCTTCTGCTGTCTCTTGGATAAACCGTCTTCATGATTCACTCATTTCACCTCGTCTTAACAATTTTTAACATATTCTAAATTTTAAGTATTTTCTTTACAATCTGTTAATTGATATTATATCATTGACATAATATCAATTAAATACTTCATTCTATTTTTATAAAGAACATTCCATAAGAAAGGGAGCTGGTCCATATGAGTGAAAAGGAGTTTTTAACAAAGGCCTATGCCCAAAAGCTTGATTCTGAGGATGAACTAAAACAGTATCGAAACGAATTTTACCTGCAGACAGGAACCATTTACTTTGACGGGAACTCTCTTGGACTTCTTTCGAGAAGGGCTGAGCAAGCACTTCATAACGTACTTGAATCATGGAAGACTTATGGCATTGACGGCTGGCTAAAGGGGGAAAATCCGTGGTTCTATCTCCCTGAAAAGCTTGGGGAGATGACAGCACCACTTATCGGTGCAAAGCCTGAAGAAGTAATTGTAACCGGTTCCACGACAATTAATTTACATCAAATCCTTTCTACCTTTTATCAGCCGGAAGAAAAAAAAACAAAGATTCTTGCAGATGAGTTGAATTTTCCAACCGATATTTATGCTTTAAAAAGCCAGCTGAACATTCGCGGACTCAATCCAGATGAACATTTAGTGCAAGTGAAAAGCAGGGATGGGCTAACAATCCGTGAAGAGGATATTATTGAGGCAATGACAGACGAAGTGGCACTGATTGTCCTTGCAGGCGTTCTTTACCGCAGTGGCCAAATACTAGATATGAAGCGGATAACCGAGGAAGCACACAAAAGAGGGATCATAGTTGCCTTTGATTTATGCCATTCCATTGGCTCCATTCCACATTCATTAAGTGAGTGGGGCGTAGATTTTGCCTTCTGGTGCTCATATAAGCATTTAAATGGCGGACCAGGAGCTGTAGCCGGCATCTATGTAAACGAGACGCACTTTGGGGCTAATCCCGGGCTTGCAGGCTGGTTTAGTTCGGATAAGGACAAACAATTTGACATGGAGCATGACTTAACTCCGGCACCAACTGCAGGAGCTATGCAAATGGGCACGCCTAATTTACTGAGTGCAGCACCGCTATTAGGTTCTCTATCG
The DNA here is from genome assembly GCF_006704205.1 of Cytobacillus solani. NCBI lineage: Bacteria > Bacillati > Bacillota > Bacilli > Caryophanales > Bacillaceae > Cytobacillus > Cytobacillus solani. The sequence continues at coordinate 2,001,860 of NZ_CP041305.1, read as the reverse complement.
ATGTTTGCTGATGCAGGAATAGAAAAAATCCGCACAAAATCTTTAAAGTTAACCGATTATATGCTTGATCTCATTAACATTGAATTAAGCTGTTTTGGGTTCAAGATTGGAAACCCGCTTGATGCAGTCCGAAGGGGCGGCCATGTATTTCTTGAACATGAAGAGGCAGCTCGCATTTGTAAAGCTTTGAAAGATAACGGGGTCATTCCTGACTTCCGTACACCGAATGGCATTCGACTTGCTCCTGTTGCTTTATACAATACATTTGAAGAAGTACGGGAAGTTGTGCAGATTTTGAAAAAAATCATGGAAGAAGAGCAGTATAAGAAATTTGAGAACAAGCGCGATGTAGTTGCGTAAAATAGAATAGAATCACTCGATAGATTCCATCAGCCGCTAGTAGCCATGATACATGATACTCAACTCCAAAGGGGGAGAACACAATGTCAAAATCCATCTCAGATCTTTATAAAAATCTTGAAAAAGAAAAAGGAATTCATACAGATTTCAAAGAGAATATGACATATGGGGAATACTTGCATCTTGATAAAATTCTTACAAGCCAACGGCGACTATCAGACCATCATGATGAAATGCTGTTCATCATTATCCACCAGGTAAGCGAGCTTTGGATGAAACTTATTTTGCATGAGCTTTCCTCAGCAATTAAAGAAATTGAACAAGATGAGCTGCATTCTGCCTTTAAAAAGCTTGCCCGTGTCTCTAAAACCCAGACGCAAATCATTCAAGCTTGGGATGTTTTGTCCACCTTAACACCTGCTGAGTATTTGCAATTCCGCGACACACTTGGAAAGGCTTCTGGCTTCCAGTCTTACCAATACAGACTCATCGAATTTGCTCTTGGCTATAAGTCCACTCATATTCTAAAAATCTATGAGAAGGATCCTGCTGTTCATGCAGCACTTCAGACTGCATTTCAGGCGCCAAGCATTTATGATGTCTCGATTAAAGCATTAGCCCGTGCAGGCTTTGACATTAATCCAGAATTGCTCGATCGGGACTTTTCGAATGTATATGCAGGAGACCCAAGTGTAGCCGCAGCTTGGCGTGAGGTTTACCGCAATGTCGACCAATACTGGGATTTATACGAATTGGCCGAAAAGCTTGTTGATATAGAAGATTGGCTTCAGCAGTGGCGGTTCCGCCATATGAAGACAGTAGAACGAATTATCGGGTTCAAAGTAGGAACTGGCGGTTCTTCAGGGGTGAATTATTTGAAGCAGGTGCTTGATCACCGATTCTTCCCAGAGCTTTGGGATTTACGAACAGAACTATAAGCTTTATTCAGCAAGGTTCCTAGTCGATTTTCATCCTTCCCGAATGTTAGTAAGACGTTCGGCCGTAAACAGACCATTCATTTCCGGTCTAAAAGTTTTGAGATAGGAGGCGAACGGTCCGATAATCTATGATAAAATTGAACTCCTATCGCCGGTCTGTGAGACGGACCGGTGATTATTTTTAACGTTTATTTCGTTAATTTAGAAAAGGGTGATGTGAAGTGGAGGTAAATAAGGATCAGTGGACATCCAAGATTGGATTTATTTTGTCGTCTGCTGGGGCGGCTATTGGTCTTGGCGCCATATGGAAGTTTCCGTATGTAACAGGAATGAGCGGCGGGGGCGCTTTCTTTCTCCTATTCGTCGCATTTACATTGCTAATCGGCCTGCCTCTGCTTATTTCTGAATTTATTATTGGCAGGGGATCAGGCAAAGAAGCGGTCAGCGCGTATAAGAACTTGGCACCAAACAGCCTGTGGGTGTGGGTTGGCCGACTAGGAGTCCTCGGCTGTTTTTTGCTCCTATCCTTTTACAGTGTCGTTGGCGGATGGGTTCTTGTTTATAGTGGTTTGTCTATTCCCGGAAATATTATTGCTGATGGGGCAAGCTATCCTGATTTATTTGGTTCGATCATTGGGACCCCATGGATTACGATTCTTGGCTTGCTTATTTTTTCTTTAATTAATGTTCTCGTCATTTCGCTTGGTGTCTCAAACGGAATTGAAAAAGCAAATAAATATATGATGCCGCTATTATTCATCTTTTTTATTATTTTAGTTGTGCGTGCCTTGACTCTTGAAGGCGCACTGGAAGGAGTAAAGTTCTTCCTCTCGCCCGACTTTTCAAAAATAACTGGTGAATCCATTCTATATGCGCTGGGACAGTCATTCTTCTCATTAGCGGTCGGATTTTCCTGTATGGTTACCTACAGCTCTTATTTAAAAAAGGATGTAAGCTTAACGTCTTCTGCCAGTGCGGTTGTCGGCATGAATATTTTCGTTTCCTTATTAGCTGGACTTGCCATCTTCCCAGTCGTATTTGCTTTCGGCTATGAGCCAGCAGAGGGACCTGGATTACTGTTTATGGTATTGCCGTCCGTTTTTTCTCAGCTCCCATTTGGCGAAGTATTCTTGAGCCTATTCTTATTATTATTCTTATTTGCTACATTGACCTCCTCCTTTAGTTTGTATGAAATCATTGTAGCCGCTTTTACAGCAAATGGAAAAAGATCAAGAAGCAAGGTGACATGGATCTCTGGGCTCATTATTTTCCTAGCAGCCATTCCAGCCGCTTTATCTTCAAGCAGTCTAAGCGACTTAATGATTTTTGGAAAAAGCATTTTTGATGCGACAGATTTCCTTGTCAGTAATATCCTGCTTCCATTCGGCAGCCTGCTGATTTCATTCTTCATCATCTATAGCGCGGATAAGTCACTTGTTAAGCATGAATTTGAATTAAACAGCACAGCAGCACCAAAGCTATATCCCGCTTGGCGCTTTCTAATGATATGTGTGGCACCCATTACGATCATTGTTGTATTCCTGAATACGCTCGGCATCATTTAACTTAAAAGTGGGTTTTACATTCTGTTAATCTGCGAAAAAAATGACTCAAGGTGGTGCTTTTATGAAAGAAGAAAAATGGATCGATATTACACAGCCTCTCACAAATGACATAGCTGTTTGGCCAGGAGATCTGCCATTTACATTCAAGTTAAGCTTCACAAAGGAACAAACAGGGTCAGTGAATATTGGCCAAATCCATACTGGTGTTCATACAGGGACACATATCGATGCCCCCTATCACTTCGATGGGAACGGAGAGAAAGTGCATGAGTTAGATGTGAATATATATGTTGGAAAAGCACGGGTCATCGATGTAACGGGCCTCGAAGCTATTGGAAAAGAGGAGTTGGAGTCTTATAATCTGGAGGGGATCGAACGGCTCCTTCTAAAAACAAGCGGGAAAAGGAATATAAAGCAATTCCCCGAAAGCTTCACAGTCTTTAAAGAAAACATCGGACCTTTCCTCAAAGAGAAAGGAATTCGCCTGCTTGGAACGGACGGGCCATCTGTGGATGCAGTCGACAGTAAATCAATGACGGCACACCACTCATTGAATCAGAACGGTGTATATATCTTAGAGAATATCGTCCTAACCAATATTGAGCCGGCCGATTATGAACTCATTGCCTTGCCGCTTGCCATTGAAGGCGCAGACGCCAGCCCAGTACGCGCTGTACTGCGAGCACTTTAATTACTGTGAGACAAGGGTACAAGATCCTTTTCCCACCAACTTCAATGTTCTTAATAACTTCAACTATTAACAAGGAAAGACCACCTATCAATGAAAGGTGGTCTTTATTTATAAAAATTATTAAGTTTTCCTATGCTTAACAATGAAGGCTGTTTTCCCAAAAGTACTTTTTACTTCATACCAAACATGACTATAAGCTTCTTGCCATCCTCCGTTACTTGCTAATCAACCATGTAACTTGCTCCATTTTTCACGTATAATTCTAGAGTGGCGATGACTGCGTCTTCAGGAAAAGCAGATCTGTCCTCTCTCAAAGGAAGCCATAATAATCACGCTTTTCCCTCCACTTATACTTTCTTCTACCTTCATTTTAATCAATGGTCACTTGATCTGTGGGATTACTACTCATCCCTTTCACACACCAAAAAGCATCTTGAAATAATCCGTATTATGGGCCGCAGCAACGGTAATAGAGATAGCTATTACAAGTACTGCTGCAGCTAACATACCTCTTTTCATAATCTTTTGAACGGCTTTTTCCCTGCTTTGTCTTTATTCATCTCTAATTTTCCCTTTCCTTGCTCCAACTGAATTGTTCGGGAATTGTAAATTTCTACCTCCCAACTTTGCAAAGTTCACTAAAATTTAAGCATGATCATCTTTTTGCTTAAGCCTATGTCACTGAAAATTGAAAAGGAAGACCTATAGATAAAAATGTAATTCAACTAATCCAAATTAACTAACAATTATGTATAATTAATGAAAGGAGAGATGAAGCATGCTGCATTTAGATACGATTACGAAAGACAATTGGATTACAGCCATTTCACTCCGCGTCCGAGAAGATCAAGTGAAGTTTGTGGCATCAAATGCTGTATCCCTTGCTCAATTAAACTTTCTAGAAAACTTCCATGCAAAAGGAATCTATCATGACAAGGAAATGATTGGTTTCGCGTTATATGGCATTGATGAAGACGATCATGAGTACTGGATTTATCGGATAATGATTGATCATAAATATCAAGGGCTGGGATATGGAAAGGAAGCGGTCAAACTAGTTATAGATGATATAAGGAATATAAAAGAGGAGCATCACAAAACGATTACACTGTCCTATGAACCAACGAATGTACATGCAAAACGTGTTTACGAAAAGGTAGGTTTCCAAGAAGTAGATGGGCTGATTATCAGTGACGAACAAGTCTCCCGCTTTACTCTTTAAATTGGAAAAGCTGACAAAGGGGAGATAGCCTCGTCAGCTTTATTTTTTTAAAATACCCGTTTGCTCGAACTTAACCGTTCATCCACGATATAGAGTTTTTGCACGTGAAAAATCGCGGTATCACTTATCCTTTCTTTTACTACGGCAGAGAGTTTACCATTTATGGATCTGCGAAACGAACAAATGTTAACTGAATAATCATATACTCTTAAGGGAATCTCGCTATTTTTTAATATAATTAAAGAAACGTTAAGAAAGGGGAGTGGTCTTATGTTAATTAAGGCTCGAGGAGAATCAGATGAATTAATGATATTGCGCTATTTAAACACACGAATGGAATTAACTGAAAAGGAAAAGCTCTACTATATAAATCTTGAAAGGGGATATGAAGGGGAGACAATATTTGATCAGCTTGTCGAAAGCCTTCTAGAAGAAAGATATATCATAAACGATTTACTACTTGAGGTTAACAACTCCTATTTTCAAATTGATACTTTGATTATTTCACAGGGCGTTATTCATTTTTTAGATATAAAAAATTATCAGGGGGATTGTTACTTCGAATCGGACAAGCTTTATTCTATCACAACCAGACGTGAATATAAGAACCCTGTAGATCAGTTAAAAAGAAGTACTACTCTTTTCCGCCAATTACTCCAAAACCTCAAACAAAATTACCTCGTTGAAGCCTCCGTTATCTTTGTGAACTCTGAATTCACTTTGTATCAGGCCCCAATGGACCAACCGGTTATTCTTCCAACCCAGGTAAATCGTTTTTTAAAAGATTTAAATAAAACACCCTCTAAACTGAATGATGGACATAGAAAACTAGCTCAAAGATTAGTTTCGTTACACCAAACGATAAATCCATTTATGAAATTGCCAGAGTATACCTATGAGCAACTTCAAAAGGGGATATATTGTAGGTGTTGTAAGTCTTTCATGATCTGCAGAAAAAGATATCACTTTGTATGCGAAAAGTGTGGAGAACACGAAAAGATTGACTCAGCTATTTTACGAAATGTGGAGGAATTTAAGCTCCTATTTCCAGATCACCGGGTTACTACCCAAAACATTTATGAATGGTGTAAGGTTGATTTAAATAAAAAAACTATCAGCAGGATTTTAAAGAAAAACTATACTGCATTTGGAATTACCAGTGATACTTATTTTGAATAAGAACCTTGTCATGGTTAATTTGTGAGTAATCCCATATATAATCCTTCAGAACTGATTGAGACCTTTTTTCTTGAGCTTGTCTGAATCCGGGTGGACTTCGGACTCGGTTCAGCTTTTTTCTCTTGTACTTGTCTGAACTCGTGCCGACTTCGGACTTGGTTCAACTTTTTTCACATAAACCTGTCTGTACTCGTGTTGACTTCGGACTTAGTTCACTTTTTCCTCTTGTACTTGTCTGAACTCAGGTTGACTTCGGACTTAGTTCAGCTTTTTCCTCTTCTACCTGTCTGAACCTGGGGTGATTTCGGACTTGGTTTAGCTATTTCTTCTTAAACCTGTCTGAACTCAGGTTGACTTCGGACTTAGTTCAGCTTTTTCCTCTTCTACCTGTCTGAACTCAGGTTGACTTCGGACTTAGTTCAGCTTTTCCCTTAAACCTGTCTGACCCTATAAAAAAGAACCATTCTCGTTGTAGATAACAACTCGAATGGTCCTTAAAAATCCTATTTAAACGCTGGAATAGCCGTCTCGTCATAATTTTTTTCTAAAAACTCACGTACCTCTGTACTTGTCATCGCTTCGGCGAGCTTTTGGATTGCCTCTGAGTCAGCATTGTCTTTTCGTGCTACGAGAGTAATGGCAAAGTTATTTTCTACTCCTTCTGTAAGGAGCGCATCACTTTTAGGTGTCAATCCAAGCGGTGCAGCATAGGCAGGTGTCATAACAACTGCGTCTGCATCATCATACATTCGAGCTAGCATTAACAAGTCTACCTCTTCGAATTTATAATTCTTAGGATTGTCCGTAATGTCTGCTTGTGTATAATAGGGACCTGTTTTTTCTTTTAAAGTAATTACCCCATGCTGAGCCAGCAAAGATAGGGAACGATCAATATTCGAAACATCATTCGCAATGGCAATAACGGAACCCTCTGGCAGTTCGTCCATTGACTTGTAGTCTTTTGCATAAACCCCATAGTTAGCAAAATAAATAGGGACAATTGGAACGAGCTCTGCATCATTGTTTCTATTGAATTCTTCCATATACGGAACATGCTGGAAGAAGTTTGCATCTACTTCTTTTGCAGCTAATGCTGTATTGGGCTGCACGTTATCACCTAATACAACCATTTCTAGATTAATGCCTTCCTCCGCTAGCTTTGGTTTAACAAGATCAAGAATTTCCGTCATTGGCGGAATTAATGACGCTACCTTTAATGTTACTTCTTCGTTATCTGCTGCAGTTTTTTTACTGTCCTTTTCCTTTGTTTCATTCCCTTGGCCACAGCCAGTTAAAAGAATTAGAAACAACGTTACTAGTAATATTACCTTTTTCATTTGTCTTTTCTCCTTACTATTATCTTTTATCAATTATTCTAGATACAGTTGTACCAGTAAATTGAATAAGCTGTACTAATATTACCATAATAACGATCATATAGATCATTAAATCTGTTTTGAATTGCTGGTAACCGTATCGAATGGCGAAGTCTCCTATCCCGCCGCCTCCGACTACGCCCATTATCGTTGAATAAGAAATAAAGCTAATAATGGATGTAGTTAACCCAAGAACAAGGCCAGAACGAGCCTCAACAAAAAGGAATTTAAAAATAATATCTTTAACAGAAGCCCCCATCGAAATGGCCGCTTCCATCACACCTTTAGGTACGTCCAATAAAGATTGTTCGACTAAACGTGAATAATGAGCAATCGCAATAATCGATAATGGTACAGTTGCAGCTGCTGTACCAATCGCCGTTCCAATAATTAATCTTGTAAATGGAATTAAAAAAACAACAAGCAGTAAAAAAGGAAAGGAACGGATTGTATTTACTAATAAATTTAAAACTGAAAAAACGAATGGATTTTCAAGTATTTTTCCTTTCCTGCAAAGAAATAGCAGCGTCCCAACTGGGAGTCCTATTAGGACAGCAGCAACAATAGAGACACCAACCATTACGAACGTTTCGATGATTGCCGTCCAAATCTCGGCTTGATATTGAACTAAAATCTCAGGCATGGCTTTTCTCACCATCCTTTATTAATTGTTCGATAAACCAATTTGGACGTTTACTTAATTGTTTGATCCCCTCTGGTTCAATGGATACCGTGTCATAGATTTCACCATTTGCCATGACAGTTACGCGATTACATATACTTTTAATCACTTCCATCTCATGGCTGACAATAACAATCGTCACACCGAGACTTTTATTTACATTTTCTAATACACCTAATATTTCAGCCGTTGTATTAGGATCAAGAGAGGAGGTGGGCTCATCACACAACAAAACTTGCGGGTGATTCGCTAATGCCCGTGCAATAGCCACCCGCTGCTTTTGTCCTCCGCTTAATTCAGCAGGAAATTTATCCAATAAACTCTCCAATCCAACAAATTGAAGACACTCAACTACTCGGTTGCGGCGTTCTTGTCTTGGAACTTTTGCTAGTTCTAAAGGAATAGCCACATTGTCGTAAACCGTTTTATTCGCCACTAAATTGAAATGTTGAAAGATCATCCCGATCGATTGTCGAGCTTGTCGAAGTTTTTTGCTGTTCAATTTGGTCAAATCTTGACCATTCACTTCTACTTGGCCTTCGTCCGGTGTTTCCAATAAATTCATTAGCCGCAGCAAAGTCGATTTTCCCGCTCCACTTGCCCCAATAATTCCATATATCTCACCTTTATCGATCGTTAAAGATGCCGATTTAATGACCTGAAAATGTGAAAAACTTTTACTAACCTTATGTAAATGAATCATAAAAAAACCCCTTTCCACTGTTTGAAAGGTGATTAGAACTTTATTATTATAGCCTAAATAGAGAGGGGTGTCATTTTGACAATATTTTCATTTTATTCAACTGGCTTCATACACGTCTTTCCCTATTACCACTGTCTTTATCGACTACACAGAGTAATTTCTTTTGCCTGCATAGGTTCTATCGGTAAAAATTGCATTTACATCTGTATTCTTTATATACCCTAACAAGGCAAATTCTATAATAAAGTTTTCCGGTTCTTTCCATCTATAAAGACTAATGATAAACTTAATGAAGAATTTTATCCAAAACTTTTTCGTAAAGGAAAGTATTCCATGTCAACAAAAAGAAAAGACCCTCGTGCGGTTCGAACACAAAGTTTATTGAAGCGCGCTTTTATTGAGTTAATGGAAGAAAGGGAATTCGAACAAATTACTGTTGCGGATATTTCGGAACGTGCAACAGTGAAACGAGCGACTTTCTACCTTCATTATAAGGACAAAACTGATTTGATGAACCAATGTATAGATGAAACCTTAAATGATTTACATGAAAAGGTGAGCAAACAAGTGTCATTTCTAGGTAATTTTGATTTCCTGGAAGATCAGCCTCATCCTAGTTTTGTACAATTATTTCATCAAATAGGTGAAAATTACCCTTTCTACAGAGCATTACTCGTAACCAATCGTATCCCTACTTTGACCTCAGGGCTATTAGCATTTATCCATGAGTTTATTTCTGAAGGAATGAATCAAATGGAACCTAACGATCAAAATCTTACAGCCAATCGAGAATTAATTATTAAATATGTGGAATCTGCTTTTTTAGAAGTAATCATTTGGTGGATAGAAAAAGGGATGCATTTATCTGAGGAAGAAATTGCCTTTCAATTAATGAATCTATCTATTAAAGGACCTTATATCCATAATCCAATGAAGGACAGATCTTAATCACTCATTAAAAAATCCTCTCAATAGTTGGGGCTGTTGACAAAATGGGAAAAGAGCTTTGCTCCTTTCCCATTCTCTTTTTAAGAGTATATTTATTAGTTTTCTTTATAATTTTTGTCTTAATTCATTACCTTTATAATTCTTTTTAAATTTAATGCCAACGCTGAAAAAAGGCATTGTTCAGAAATTTTTTCAATGCCCCTCTTATATGTTTTATACAGGTTATGCTTAGATTTCAATGTTCCGAAGGAACCTTCACACCAAACTCTTCGGAGCTTTTGGAATGCTTTATATTCACTAGTTTTTGCCCTCTGAGTATTTGCTTCCAACAATTCATGTGCAATTGGTCGAGAAATCGTTCTTTTACTTGCTGTTTCCCCAAAACAACATTCTCGAAATGGACAGACTTTACAGTCTTTACTTTTAGCAGAATACGTTTTTAAATAATTATCAGTTTCTTTTTTTCTTAAATGGGTAAACGTAAGTGTTTTTTTATTGGGGCAAGTATACGTATCAGTGTCAATGTTATAGGTAAACTCCTTATAAGACGTTGTTTCGAAAGGTGTAGTATATCCTATGGGACTAATATAACCTGTGATTTCCAATGTTTTTAAGCCATGATGAATCTTAGTTTTATCATATCCTTTATCAGCTGCCACATTTTTAATGTTTAATTCAAATTTTTCTTGTATCACATTTAATCTATCTATAAAAGGCTCACAATCATTTATGTTACCAGCACTCGGATGAATATCAACTATGATTCCGTTTTTTGTATCAATACTTGCATGTGCTAAGTAGTGGGGACCAGATGGCTTTCCAGGGCGATTTAATAAGCCAGAGTCAGGGTCCGTTTTTATTACAGAAATCTTTTCGGTAGATGAACTCTTTGATTTTCTGCCTCGTTTCTTCTTCCCAGATTCAATTCTTTTATCCTCAAGCTCTTTTTCAATTTTTTTGGCTTCCTTTTCAAGGGTATTCAAATATTGAGAAGGTGTTTTCTCTACAACTACCTTTTCGGCCTTACCCTTTGCAGCACTAGCTTTAATATGGGTAGAATCAGTAACAATGACTTCACCAGTCACTAACCCATTCTCTATACAAAGATCTATAATATAATCAAAAATTTCTTGAAAGACAGTACTATCCTTAAATCTCCTTCGTCGATTCTGACTAAATGTGGAGTGATCAGGTACAGTGTCAGATAAATCAAGCCCTAAAAACCAGCGATAAGCAATGTTTAGATTGACTTCTTGTTCTAACACTCGTTCTGAATCAACATTATAAAGATAGCCAATGAGTAACATCTTAAATAAAAGTACAGGATCAAGTGATTTCCTGCCGAGTTTCGAATAATATTTTTCCATTTTGTTATATACAAAAGAGAAGTCTATCTTTTCATTAATTTGGCGAAGAATATGATTTGAAGGAACAAATGTATTTAAATCAATAAACTCTAGTTTACTTTGATATTCATCTTTACGACCCATCATAAAAATTCCCCCAATACAAAACCTGTATAGAATAATTAAATTCTACACAGGTATTGGTAAATCCTATTAGTTTGTCAACAGCCCCATAGTTTGAGAGGATTTTTAATGTAAACATTATAGAGCTGTCCAGCCACCATCAATGACAAGCTCTGCACCTGTCATAAAGCGTGATTCATCCGACGCAAGGAATAATACACCGTAAGCAACATCTTCAGGTTGTCCGAAATAAGGAAGTTGTGTAAATGTTTTATAGAAAGGCAGTGCATCCTTGAAAGAGTCAGCCGTCATTGGTGTTTCAATAATACCAGGATGAACAGAATTCACCCTAATTTTATCCTTGCCATATTCTACAGCAGCTGATTTTGATAATGAGCGTAATGCACCTTTTGCAGCTGTATATGGGCTTGACCCAGCCATCCCAACAATTCCACCGATTGAGGAAATATTAATTAAGGATCCGCCGCCTGCCTTTTGCATTTCTGGAATCACATACTTCATTCCTAGGACACAACCGTTTAAGTTAATATCCATAACCTTATTCCACTCAGCCATTTCCATTTGTGTCATTGTTTTTGGACTTGCTATTCCAGCATTATTAACTAATATATCGACTTTACCGTACATATCAACCGCTGTTTGAATAACGTTCTTCCACTCTTCTTCTGAAACGACATTGTGCTTCAAGCCAATGGCTTCACCGCCACTTGCTTTGATTTCATTGATTACTTCCTGCAGCACATCATCTTTAATATCTGTCGCAACAACCTTTGCTCCTTCTTCTGCAAAAAGCTTCGCCTCAGCTGCTCCCATACCTAATGCTGCACCCGTAATAATCGCTACTTTACCAGATAAACGTCCCATTATAATCTCCCTTTCATTTAGAAAACTCGTATACTTATTTTTCAAAAAATTCATTTTAAAATGAATACCTAGGATAAATTTATTATACATAAATATATCTATTTTGTGAAGTTATATACATCATGTCAATAATATAATCCTTTGCTATTTTTTTAAAACAGTGTCACAACTATTCACCCTTCATCGTCTTGAGTTATGAAAGAATAAAAGGAGGTTATTATATGACACAAACATGGGATATTGTCATTGTTGGCGGTGGATTAGCAGGCTATGTTGCAGCTAACTATTTAATGAATACGAATTTATCTATTTTAATTTTGGAAAAGGGAAAAAGTGTTGGCGGAAGGGCTAGAACAAATAAGATGAATGGACAGCATTTCAATCTTGGCCCTCATGCCCTTTATAAAAAAGGAAAAGCCAGGTTCATTCTCGAAGATTTAGGTATTCATCTTAATGGGAAATCCCCTAAACTAGGCGGCACATTAATTGAAAACAATGTTGAATACACTGCCCCATTTTCTCCTTTTGAACTATTCACAACTAGATTTCTACATTCGAAAGAGAGGATGGAGTGGATTGCCGTTATATTGAAAATCATGAGTGCAGATCCTGAAAAATTAACAAACCAAACTTTCCAACAATGGGTTCATCAAATGACCAAATCAAACACTATTAAGTCATTACCTTATACGCTTGGCAGACTTGCCACCTATTGTCATGCTCCAGAAAAGATAAGCGCAAGAGTAGCAGTATCACATTTAAAATATGCGATGGGAGGCGTACTATATCTTGATGACGGCTGGCAGACGATCATTGACCAGCTTCACAATAAAGCAATTGTCTCCGGAGTTCATGTTCATTCACATACTCTTGTTGAACAAATGGAACGCGACCCCAAAAAGGACCAATTTAAATTTACTCTATCCAATGGCGAAGAAACTCTTGGAAAATATGTGATTTGTACAACTGGTCCAAACGAACTTATTCATATGTTAGGGGAAAAAGCGAGCCTTCCTAATAGGGATTTTTTTGCTCAAATAACACCTGTAAAGGGGGCAACATTAGATGTCGCTTTAACACAGCTGCCTATTCCAAAGCAATTGTTCGCTATGGGGACCACGGACCCTCTCTATTATTCTGTTCATTCCACTTACGCCCGCCTCTCTGATCATACAAAGAATGCAGTGCTGCATGTATTTAAATATCATTATCCAAATGAACATGTTGATGGACCAAGTGTAAAAAACGAGCTTGAACAATTTTTAGATAGACTGCAGCCAGGCTGGCAGCAATATGTCATTTCAAAACGCTTTATCCCTGACATTACGGTAAATCAGCGCTTACCGCAAATAGGAGATGAGCTTAATCTTCATCGTTCTAAAACAGAAATTCCGGGATTATATATAGCAGGGGATTGGACTTCTCCCCACTCGATTCTGGCAGAAGGAGCCATTAGCAGCGGAAAACAAGCAGCTGAAGAAATCATTTTAAACGAAGAGAGGAAAAATAGTGCAAATTACAACGGAAGAGTACCAGCTATTTAAACCATTGTTATTATGTAAAAATAAAATTGTCCCTATTAGGTATTAAGATACCCATAGGGACAATCTATTTTTTCAATACAGCGTATCTGCAACCAAAGAATTAACTATAAACCAATTCTTTTTCGCTCTTTTCGCTTAAACCAAGCGTCTGTGCTGTTGATGTATGAATATCTTGGAAAAGTTCAGGATTTTCCGTTAGTGACACGCCATAAGAAGGAATCATTTCCTTTATTTTTGCTTCCCATTTAAACATATGCTCTGGGAAGCATCTTTCTAATACCTCCAGCATTACGTGTACGGCAGTAGAAGCACCTGGAGAAGCGCCAAGAAGAGCAGCCACAGATCCATCCGCAGCACTAACCACTTCTGTTCCAAATTGGAGCGTTCCTTTACCTGCATCTGTATCTTTAATAACTTGTACACGTTGACCTGCTACCACGATATCCCAATCCTCAAGCTTTGCATTCGGAATAAACTCGCGTAATTCTTCCATGCGCTTTTCATTTGATAACATCACTTGCTGAATCAGATATTTGGTCAATGCCATTTCTTTTACACCTGCTGCCAGCATTGTAATGACATTATTCGGTTTTACGGAACCGATCAAGTCTAAATTTGAACCTGTTTTAAGGAACTTTGGTGTGAAGCCAGCAAACGGTCCAAACAGCAATGATTTCTTATTATCAATAAATCTTGTGTCCAGATGCGGAACAGACATTGGAGGAGCTCCAACTTTTGCCTTTCCGTATACTTTTGCATGATGCTGTTCGATTATTTCTGGATTATTACAAACCATAAATAATCCGCTCACCGGGAATCCGCCAATATGCTTTGATTCAGGAATACCGGTTTTTTGCAGTAAAGGCAGACTTCCACCGCCCCCGCCAATAAAGACGAATTTTGCTGTATGAGATTCTGTTTTGCCGCCATCAATATCACGGACTTTCACTTCCCACAAGCCGTCGTTCGTACGTTTAATATCCTCCACGCTATGCTTGTAATTGATCTCAACACTGTTTCTCGTTAAGTGGTCAAACAGCATGCGTGTTAATGCACCAAAATTGACGTCCGTTCCAGAGTCAATCTTTGTTGCCGCAATCGGTTCATTCGAAGTACGGCCTTCCATGATAAGCGGAATCCATTTCTTCAGTGTTTCAGGATCATCAGAAAATTCCATACCTTGAAACAGAGGATTGTTTGACAGCGCTTCCAATCGTTTTTTCAAATAGGATACGTTTTCTTCCCCTTGAACTAAACTCATATGTGGGATTGGCATGATAAAGTCTTGCGGATTATGAATCAGATTGTTGTTAACAAGATATGCCCAATACTGTCTTGAAAGCTGAAACTGCTCATTCACCTTTATCGCTTTGCTAATGTCTATCGATCCGTCTGGTTTTTCGGATGTATAGTTAAGCTCGCACAGTGCCGCATGACCCGTCCCCGCGTTATTCCACTCATTCGAGCTTTCTTCCCCAGCATTTGCAAGTTTTTCAAACACTTTAATTTCCCATTCCGGTGCTAATTCTTTCAGTAAAGATCCTAAAGTTGCGCTCATAATTCCGGCACCAATTAAGATAACGTCTGTTTTGTTCTGTACGCTGCTCATAATAACCTTCCTTATCCGCTATATTCGCCAAAAAATGTAGGCATTGCTGCATAGGTGGCAACTAATCTTGGAGCCACTTAGGAACACACCTTCTCTGTATTAATTATATAACTACCTCATAGTCTATTATAATTATTAATAGATTAAAATATCTACTAATTTCTGATAATAATAAACTATTTAAATTTGGTAAAAGGTGGGCAGCCTTTCCATTTGTGAAAAACAGGAATATTAAGAGATGAATATATTAATGATATAACTAGTTACAATTCCTAATTGAAATATTAAGAAAATACTTTTATTTTCCATTTAATAGTAATTCTTGTTATTTTATGAAACTACTAAGTAGTTATACACGTATTACATCATATTCGTGAATAAGTGGTTTTTGAATAAAGCTCTATTAATTGCAAGCATTATTAATAGTGTATCACGCTGGAGAAAAAGAATAATGGAATGAAAAGTGCATCTTAAAATTTTGAAAAGGCATTCGTATGCAAGATAAAGAGAAGGCTGGTGAAATTCAGCAATAAACAACTAAATATAATAAAAATATTTTTCTAATAAAGCAGTTCAAATTAATCTAGAGAAAACTATCATTATTCTTATTGTCTTCAACATTCTAAAAAACCATTTAATCAAAACAAATGTTAGTATTACATAACTGAAGGAGGAACACTCGTGAGAAACATTTGGAAAAAATCACTAGCCGTTGCTGCATCTGCTATACTAGTTGTCCCTTCGTTAGCTAGCGCTGCTGAAAATAATCAAGATTATAGCAGTATTGCAGCGAGCAAAGAGGCCATCGTAAAAAACTTAGCTAAATCTGAAGCAGAGCTAAAACTCGAAGCATATAAAAATAACAAAAAAAGTAATGAAACCCTTGATGTAGACACATTAATCATTAAATATAACAAGGCTATCCCAAGAAACATTCATAAAAAAGCAGGAACTCAAGTTATTAATTCGTTTCCTGGACTAGGCTACGATGTTGTCTATGTTCCGAAAAAACGCAAATTAAGCGATGTCTTAAAAACTTATAAGAAGCAAGCAGAAATTACATCCATCACCCCAAGTGTCAAATATAAAAAATTTGGTGAAGTTGATCCGAAAAAAAATAAAATGTATCATTTGCAAATATTAAATATTGATAAGGCTTTAAAATATGCTGGAAAGCATCAAGTAACGGTTGCTGTCATTGATGCTGGTGTTAACTATCGACATCCTGATTTATCAGCACAAGTTGTAACACCTTATAATGCAGCAGCACCAGCGAAATCAAGCATTCCTGATCTTCACGGTACACATGTAGCTGGAATCATTGCAGCAACAGCTAATAATGGCATTGGTGGACACGGAGTGAATCCGAATGCAAAAATCTTGCCAATTGATGTTTTTGGTGGACAACCATTTGCAAATGATTACATAATTGCCCAAGGCATTTTGCATGCGATCGAGAAAAAAGTAGATGTCATTAATATGAGCCTTGGTGGTCCTTCTAGTTCACCAATTACTGCTGACGCTGTCCAAAAAGCAATTGATGCTGGTATTACGGTTGTTGCAGCAGCTGGAAATGAATCTACTGATGAGTATTCCTATCCTGCAGCTTATCCAGGTGTAATTAGTGTAGGAAATATTAATAGTAAAAAACAGCTGTCTGAGTCATCTAACTATGGCCCTAGTGTAGATATTGTTGCTCCTGGTGAAGATATTTATAGTTCTGCTTATACAGACAATAAGCCCAACACTTTCATGCAATTAACTGGAACATCAATGGCTTCTCCTGTCATAGCTGGTACTGTTTCACTATTAAAATCGAAATATCCGAATTTAACACCATATGAAATTGAATATATTATTGAAAATACGGCAACTGATTTAGGTGAAAAAGGGTATGATCCTATATTTGCAAATGGATTGATCAACCCTGTTGCAGCTTTACAATTTGATATAAAAAAGCTTCCTAAGTATAAAAAGCTGAAAGGCATTGAACAAATTAATACAGCAAAGCCTCTGAAAGAGCAAGGTGAAAATATTGAAAAAGGAAAATTAACTGCACAAGAGGAATCACATTATTATAAAATCCCTGTTAAAAACGGGCAGCATGTTCAAACCGTATTAGATGCTGCTAAAAATTATGACTACAAAATGGATTTTTATTTTTATCCTAAAGGCTCTGAGGCAAAAACTGTCGAGCCAATAAAAATGAATAGGGCAAAAGCAGGTGAGCAAGAAGCATACTTATTTAGTGCAGAGAATGAAGGTACTTTAGTTATCGGTATTACTGATGTAAACGGAAATTATAGTAAATCAGGTAAATCTACATATACCTTTAAAGCGGAGAAATTCGCCCAATTAATACCAAATTCTAACTCAATCCAAAGTCCTATCGAAGTAAAAGCATTCCCTTACTCTTCTAAGCAGCAAAAAAATGAACCATTAACACTTTTTAACACAGACAATATGCCTGATTATGATTACTTTGCTTTCGAAGTTGCTGAACCAACCATATTATCAACATCATTAGATGGCATACCTGGTGTAAATTCTTCCCTTTTTGTTTCCATGCTTAACGATGAAGAAACAGAGCCCATTTTACTCGCAAATGCCGAAGATAATGGAATAGGAAATGAAAAACATCTTTCATTCCAAGCTGAGCCTGGAGTTAAGTACTTATTAACAGTATCAAATGAGAATATGCTAGACTTTGATTTTGATATTGGCTCTCTTTTAGGTGAGGGATTGGGTATAGAAGGAACGGAAGAAGAAATTTCTTTTGACTATAATGCTTATCCTTATAATTTAAAAATTGAACAAGTTCAGCTTCCTCAGGATGAAGATGGTCTACCATTAAATATGGAGGAACAAGATACTGCTGATCATGCAAACAAGATCGATGAGCTATTGAGCGAAGAGGATGATTTCTTTTCTGAAATACAAACTGAGGCTATTCGTAAAAATGCAATTCCACTAACAGAAAAAGAGCAAAAAGGATTTTTCCAAATTTCCGGGGATAAGGACTATTATTCCATTAACCCTTCTGAAGATTCCATTTATAGTCTATTTGCACAAAAAGGATCTGGTCAACAAATAAATACGACAATTTATGAGTATGATTCAGAATCAAAAATGCTAATACCTTATCAAAGCATGTCAAGTGGAGGAGGCCTTCTTGACTTATTAGGAATGGCAGGCACTCCATCTCCATATGTTGCCTTAAAAAAAGATACACAGTATTTCATTGAACTAGAAAATGCTACAGGTAATATTTCTGCTGATCCTTATACACTATCAATTAAGAAAGTAACGAACTCACCTGAAAAGGATTTAGACAATAACAGCATCGAAAATGCAGTTGCCATTCAGCAGGGAAAAGTTTATGATAACTACTTCATTTATGAAGGTGATACAGATTTTTATTATTATAAACATACAGGTAAAGATCAAATTATTGATTTAAAAATTTTAGAGAAAAAATTATCTGCTCAAGAATTAAATAAATTGCCTAAAGACCTGCTAGATGAGCATATTTTCTCGGGTTTACTAATTGAAGATACAAACGGAAACAAAAAAATTGATACTAACGAGATTAAAGCAGCCGTTCCTTTTGGAGCAAGTATATTTAATCTTTCTCCTGGGGACATTGAAGCATCCTTTAAAGCCAAAAAGGGGAATGGTTATTTCATCGTTATCGAGTCCATGTTCTCTTCCCTAAACCTTAAACCTTATCAAGTTAAGTTAGTTGGCTTAAAAGATCAATTAGCTGATGAGGATGGAAAAGTGACAAATCATGTTCCTGAAAAGCCATTAAAATTGAAAAAAATAAACAATACTAAATTTGAAGGCCAAGGATATATGAATGCCGGTGTTCCATTTGGCGATATCGATCATTTCGTCCTAGACTTAAACAAGAAATCTAGAGTCTCAATGGTTCTTAATATGGAAAGTTCACTTGATGGAGTATTGAAAATCTTTAACTCAAAAGGAAAATTGATTAAGAGCTTTGACCAATATGGTGCAAATGACCAAGAATTAGCAAACGCAGAATTAGAAAAAGGTAAATATTATATCGAAGTTAGTGAAGCTTTCGGAAAAGCAAGCACATCTCCATATAAGCTTACAGTTACATTAAAATAATCACCTGCCAGTTTTTAAGGTGAATTTCAAGAAATCGGCGCATGCGCCGATTTCTTTACTAGATTAATGAAAAGGAGCGAATAGGAAGAACTTCGAATAAAATTCTATAAACGTAAATATTTTCTCCATCAAACGAAGTCAACTAACAATCATTCGTAAATGATTAAAAAAATACTTTGACACCCTAAAAAAATGATATAAATCGTAAAATCACGAACAATTTATAAAAACAAATAATATTATTCGTATTTTTGTTCTCTGTATAAAGTTGGAGATATGGTCCAAAAGTTTCTACCAAACTACTGTAAATAGCCTTAGACGGGATATTTTTATATTAACTGCTGACTTTAAGATTTAAATGACCAATTCATTTTTCGGAGATATCCTCCCTCACTCTGCTCATAAACTCCTCTGCTGCGCTGTAGCCTTGCTGCTTCAAATACCAATTGTTTGCCGCTGCTTCAATTAACCCAGCCACATCTCTTCCAGGCTGCAGCTGAATTTCAATAGATGGAATTTTAACCCCCATGTAGTCTGTATAATGAAACTTCTGATCCAATTCATTATACAGGGCATCTTTTTCCCATCTCGTCAAATGAATATCAAGGGCTATTCGTGTCTCATCTTGAAAAGCCTTGCGACCGTACAATCGAACTACATTCAGCAAGCCAATACTTCGAAGAGCCAAAAACTCCTTCGTTTTCTCATCATGCGTACCTAATATTGTTTGTGGGCTAAGCTTTTTTAGAACAACGACGTCATCAGCAACCAGACGGTGTCCACGGCGTATTAATGTGTGTGCCGTTTCACTTTTTCCAACCCCCGAATTCCCACGAAGTAAGATGCCAATGCCAGACACGTTCATACAAACTCCATGTACGGCAATTTCTGGAGCTAATTCCTTTAATAAATACGCATCTAATCTAGGAATAAACTCCGAAGTGGCCTCAGATCTTTTTGCTACTAACAATGGAATACCCTGTTCGACACAATGGTGGGTTAAATAAGTAATATCTTCTTCACCAGCCGTTACAATAAAGCATGGAGGGTGATAATGAACAATGTTTCCGATTCGGACTTTACGTTCTTCTTTACTTAACTTATGCAGATAAGTAATTTCCTTTTTTCCTAGAATCTGAACTCGTTCTGTTGGAAAAAAATCAAAATGGCCTACAAATTCCAAGCCCGGGCGGTGCACACGCGACTGTGTTATTTTTTTTTGAAGCTGACTTTGACCAGCTACTACTTTCAAGGCAAACTCACGAACCAAGTTTTCAACGGTTATCTTCTTCACCCTTTTCTCACCGTCCTAATCGTTCTTCTATAGTTGAATTATACTGAAGTGGAATGGAAACGTCATCCATTTACCAACTTCTTCGCTAAATGAGAATGGAATATTGTATTTTGAAATCATTATTCCCTTGCCTATTGATAGAAAAAAGCAGAATAAATAAGTACATTGGTTGTAAAATTACTATTTAATTAAAATAATTATTGCATTTATGTTGACATTAATAATTAAGCCTATATAATAATTAATATAAACAAGAAATTGTTATAGATAGATAACTTTTCTCAATCCCCATTGAACAAACTATCTATAACCATTAAAACCTAACTTTAGGAGGAATTTTTACTATGTCACTTATTGGATCAGAGGTTAAACCATTTAACGCACATGCATATAGAAATGGAGAATTTTTTGAGGTTTCAGAAGCAGATTTCAAAGGTCAATGGAGTGTTGTTTGTTTTTATCCAGCAGACTTTACATTCGTTTGCCCTACTGAGCTAGAAGACCTTCAAGAGCAATACCCAGCGCTTCAAGAACTTGGAGTTGAAGTATTCTCTGTTTCTAGAGATTCTCATTTTACACATAAAGCATGGCACGATTCATCAGAAGCAATCGGCAAAATTACTTATACAATGATTGGTGACCCAGCACATGTTATTTCCCGTAACTTTGACGTATTAGTTGAAGAATTAGGACAAGCAGATCGCGGTACGTTCATCATCGACCCAGATGGTATTATCCAAGCTGTTGAAATTAATGCAGATGGCATTGGCCGTGATGCAAGCACACTAATTAACAAAATTAAAGCAGCACAATATGTTCGCAACAATCCAGGTGAAGTTTGCCCGGCAAAATGGAAGGAAGGCTCTGCAACACTTAAGCCAAGCCTTGATCTTGTAGGCAAAATTTAAGGAGAAGATTCAAATGATACTAGACGCTGATATTAAAGCACAACTCGATCAATATCTACAATTGCTGGAAAACGATATACTGCTCAAAGTCAGTGCTGGAACTGATGAATTATCAAAGGATATGTTAACCTTAGTTGATGAACTAGCAACAATGTCAGCTAAAATTAAGGTTGAAAATACAACATTAGAAAGAACACCTAGCTTTAGCGTCAATCGTATTGGCGAGAACACTGGGGTAACTTTTGCCGGGATTCCGCTTGGACATGAATTCACTTCCTTAGTGTTAGCTTTACTGCAGGTAAGCGGAAGAGCTCCGAAGATCGATCAGAAAGTAATCGATCAAGTGAAAAGTATTAAAGGCGAATACCACTTTGAAACATACGTTAGCTTAAGCTGCCATAACTGCCCTGATGTTGTACAGGCACTGAACGTAATGAGTGTTCTCAACGCTGGTATTACACATACAATGATTGACGGGGCTGCTTTCAAAGAAGAAGTTGAAAGCAAGAACGTAATGGCAGTACCAACTGTTTTATTAAATGGAGAAGTCTTTGGCAGCGGCCGTATGTCATTAGAGGAAATCCTTGCGAAAATGGGGAGCACTCCAGACCCTTCTGAACTCTCTGACAAGGATCCATTTGATGTCCTTGTTATTGGCGGAGGTCCGTCCGGTGCTAGTGCAGCCGTTTACACAGCACGTAAAGGCATTCGTACAGGTATTGTAGCAGAGCGCTTTGGCGGTCAGATTATGGATACGCTTGGCATTGAAAACTTTATTAGTGTTAAATATACTGAGGGCCCTAAGCTTGCTGCAAGCCTTGAAGAACATGTAAAAGAATATGATATTGATGTAATGAATTTACAGCGTGCAAAACGTTTAGAAAAGAAAGACCTTATAGAAGTAGAACTAGAAAGCGGAGCTGTTCTAAAAAGTAAAACAGTCATCCTTTCAACAGGTGCTCGCTGGCGTAATGTCGGCGTCCCAGGTGAAGCTGAATTTAAGAACAAAGGTGTGGCATACTGCCCGCATTGTGATGGTCCATTATTTGAAGGAAAGCACGTTGCAGTTATTGGTGGCGGCAACTCAGGCATCGAGGCAGCCATTGATCTTGCAGGCATTGTAAAACATGTGACTGTTATTGAATTTGCACCTGAGCTTA
The DNA here is from genome assembly GCF_006704205.1 of Cytobacillus solani. NCBI lineage: Bacteria > Bacillati > Bacillota > Bacilli > Caryophanales > Bacillaceae > Cytobacillus > Cytobacillus solani. The sequence continues at coordinate 1,979,190 of NZ_CP041305.1, read as the reverse complement.
AAGCCGATTCTGTATTGCAGGACCGCCTTTACAGCCTGTCAAATGTAACAGTTATAAAAAATGCGCAAACAAAGGAAATTACTGGAACTGATAAGGTTAACGGTATTACGTATATTGACCGTGCAACAGAAGAAGAACATCATGTTGAATTGCAAGGTGTGTTTGTTCAAATCGGTCTTGTACCAAGTACCGAATGGTTAGGTGATGCGGTTGACCGCACTAGAACCGGTGAGATCATTGTAGACAAGCGTGGGGCAACGAATATTCCTGGCGTATTTGCTGCAGGCGACTGTACTGATAGTGCTTATAAGCAAATCATTATATCGATGGGATCGGGTGCTACTGCTGCCTTAGGCGCATTTGATTATCTAATCCGAAATTAATAGAATATAAGCTAGATAGGACAAGTCATTAGTGATATGTTCTGTCTAGCTTATTTATTTTTATAGGCTGTTCTTATATTCAAAGTTACGATAATTATTGATCTAACTTATCGATAAATTGAATTGCCTTGTAACATAAAAATAGTTACATTAAGAGTAAGTATGCCTGGAAACCCCTAGGCATTTTTTTCTGCACAATTATTTTAGGACTATTCTATAGGAACATTCTCATTATGATTATCTGAAGGACTGTTTCAATAGTCTCTATAAAAGGGAGAGTTACATGCCATGAATCTTTACAAGAAAGTCTTCCAAGAGTATTGGAACCCATACATCGCCATTGGCATTGCAGGCCTGGTCAGTGCTTTGTATTTTGGAATTACAGGTACGGTTTGGGCGGTTACCGGGGAATTCACCAGATTTGGCGGGCATATTTTAGAATGGTTTGGCATTGATGTATCGCAATGGGCATATTTCCAACTAGTAGGTCTCGAAGGAAATCCCATTAGCCGAACGGATGGCTGGATTGTCATTGGGATGCTTATTGGCGCAATGATTTCGATTTTACTAAGCAGCAGCTTTAAAATCCGCATACCAAAACAAAAGAGAAGGTTATTCCAAGGATTCATTGGGGGAATCATCGCAGGGTTTGGTGCACGCCTTGCTCTTGGCTGCAATTTAGCGGCTTTTTTCACAGGCGTACCTCAATTCTCATTCCATGCATGGATCTTTATGGTGACCACAGCCATCGGAACCTACTTTGGTGTCAAAGTCGTGAATACGAAATGGTGGCGAGGAAAACCGACCATGATAAAAGGCAGGATAAGCCCAGTTGGAACAACGGATGTTCAGAAAAAGAGTATTCAGCCGATTTTAGGTCTCGTATTTGCTATTCTGTACCTAGCAATCATTTTTTACTTTTTCGCAATAGGTAAGACCCTTCTTGCAGTTGCTTGTATTGCAGGAGCCTTGTTTGGTATACTCATTGAACGCGGTCAAATTTGCTTCACTTCTGCTTTTCGCGATTTGTGGATCAGTGGCCGTGCCGTGATGTCAAAAGCTATTGCGGTTGGTATGATGATCAGCGTTGTCATTACATTTTTCTATATTCAAAGCGGCTCTATCGCCCTTATCAAAGTAGCTGCTCCCAGCACAGTGATTGGCGGCCTCCTCTTTGGGTTTGGCATTGTGCTTGCAGGTGGCTGCGAAACGGGAATGATGTATCGGGCAATGGAAGGCCAATTATTATATTGGGTAGTCGGCGCTGGTAATATTATTGGTGCGACAGTGCTTGCCTATGGCTGGGATCATCTCGGCATTTACCATGCCCTTGTGGAAAATTGGCCAAAAGTTAATTTAATTGAACAATGGGGACCGATGGGAGCCTTATTTGGAACAATGGCCATGCTGGCTGCTTGGCTTTTATTCTCAAATTGGTGGGAAAAACGATTCCGTTACGGAACAGGAATCAAACAGCAAAAAACGGAACGGATGTCTCACGTTACCAAGGAGGTATAATTCATGTCCCAGATAATAGATGTCAACTACACATTAGACATTCGTGGTGAACCTTGACCATATCCTGTTATTTATGCGCTGGATGCGCTAAAAACGATGAAAATTGGAGAGATTCTCCAGGTTATTGCGGATTGTCCGCAATCCTTTCGCAGTGTCCCGGAAGAAGCCGTCAAACATGGATACCAGCTCCTAGCAGAGCCGGAGAAATTTGGGCAGGATATTTACTTTTATATTAAGGTCGTTCAATAGCTAATATTCAAAGTACCCGTGTAAAGTAGAAACGCATGAATTCTACTTAGCGGGTACTTTTTTTACCAATCATTTAAATTTTCCAGTTAACTTCCGAAGCTTTTCACCAATTTATCCATAACCCATGTCGTTCTAGCACCAGTCAATCCTGTACTAGGTGTCTGACTAAAACCTCTTGTTAAATCTGCTACAATCCGTTCAATAAGGGGTTGATGAACATGCTGGAATGGCGGAAAACTCCATTGCTCCGTTCCATATACTGTCGTTAGCAACACCGGATCAGGACCAAAAGTAGAAAAGGTTATTTTCCCTGTACTGCCAATGATCTCATTTAATTCTACATCTTCATAAGCAGAAAAACACCAAGATCCTACACCATGTATGCCAGATTCAAATTGGTAGGTACCTGTTACAATATCCTCAGCCCGATAGTAGCCTGCTTGATTGGAAGCGAAGCCTTGCACATCCTTTATAGGCCCTAATAAAAAGTCTAATATATCGAGTGTATGGCAGCCTAAATCAAAAAACAGCCCCCCACCAGACAATTCAGGTTTGATTCTCCATGGGGGATTATGTTTGTTTTTTACATCTTCAGCAGCCTTTTGATAATGTGTAGTTGATACGAAACGAACATCGCCAATCTTATTGCTTTCTAATAACTCTTTGATTTTAATAAATTTAGGCTGTGCCCTTCGGTAATAAGCAACATATAAAGGAACATTTGCAGCCTTGCATGCAGCAATCATTTCATTGCATTCTGCAAAATTAAGTGCCATTGGTTTTTCTACATAAACAGGCTTCCCGGCCTTTGCCGCTTTAATGGTATAATCCTTATGTGAACTAGGAGGTGTTGCAATATAGACCGCATCGACTTCTGGATCGTTAATAAGTGCATCCGCATTATCGTACCAGTTCCGTACATTGTGTCTCTTTGCATAATCTTCTGCTACCTTTCCTGTTCTCCTCATAACAGCAACTAGCTCAGAGTTTGCAGCTTTCTGAAATGCAGGTCCGCTTTTCACTTCTGTTACATCCCCGCAGCCAATCATTCCCCAACGGACTTTTCCAGGCGCCATTGCCCTGTCCCCCTTTACATCACGTCTAAATCCGTTCTTAACTAGAACAATTTTTCTCCATTAGAGTCAATAACCTCTTTATACCAAAAAAAGCTTTTCTTCTTCATTCGGCGGAGGTCGTGATTTCCTTCCTCATGCTGATTCACATAGACAAAACCATAGCGTTTTTGGAAACCATTTAACCAGCTTAACAGGTCGGTGAAGGACCATACGCAATAACCGAACAGATCGACACCATCTGAAATGGCCTCTTGGATGGCAATAATATGAGAGCGGAGGTATTCAATGCGGTAATCATCATGAATGACATCCCCCTGTTCAACCTGATCATATTCTCCCAATCCATTTTCACTAATCAATATCGGCAAATCATAACGGCTCGTTATTCTGCGCAAGGCAATTCGTAAGCCTTGAGGATCAATATTCCAATCCCAATTCGTCCTTTCTACATTTGGATTGGCTGTCGTTTTAAATAATCCCGGTATTCCCGAATCCTTTGATGTCCCTTTTTTACCTGTTGTATTCATTTTCCCAGCGCCGACGCCGCCTTCTAAAGGATTGATTTCAAAGGTTGTTGACTGATAATAGTTTACTCCCATAAAGTCTGGCTTGCCCTCTTGCAGTAATTCGAAATCCCCTTCTCCAATAATAGGCGCAATCCTCTTTTCCTCCAAATAGCTCCATGCCATTTTTGGATATTTCCCCCATGCATATATATCCATCCACCAGTAACTATTTAACTCTTCCGCATTTTCGGCTGCTAGGATATCTATCGGATTGGAGGAAGCGGCATATGCAGGCGAATAGGCAAAGCTAGGGCCAATCTTTCCATCAGGAACATATTTGCGAAACTCCTTAATGACACTAGCATTGGCGAGATTGGCGTGATGATTGACCTGATAGAATAATTTTTCATCATTCATCCCCGGCGGATGTGTGGCATGAAGATATCCGTGGCTTGTGAATATATTTTGTTCATTTAAGCTAACCCAATATTTCACACGATCACCAAAACGCTTAAACAATTCAACACTATAATTTGTAAAATCCTCAATAATTCTTCTTGATTCCCATCCCCCATATTCTTCCTGAAGTGACTGAGGCAAATCCCAGTGATATAGAGTTAAGATTGGTTCAATGTTATATTTAATTAATTCATTAATTAAATGATCATAAAACTCTATTCCTTTTTCATTCACTTTCCCACGTCCATTAGGAAAAATTCGGGTCCAGGCGACAGAAAAACGATAGGCTTTTAATCCCATCTCCGCCATCAATCTCACATCTTCCAAATAACGATGATAGTGGTCTACGGCTACATCCCCTGTTGTTCCCTTATACGTCTTTCCTGGAATCCGGACAAACTGATCCCAATTTGAAATCCCTTTTCCTTCCTTATCCCACGCACCTTCCACTTGATAGGCTGCAGATGCTGCTCCCCACAAAAAATCCTTTGGGAAACATTTAAATGTTTGATGATGTATCATTTTACACGCCCCTTATTCATTTGGAATGGCCTCTCTCTTCTCGCCAATGGATTGTCTTTGTAATAAATGGTATAAAGCACCAATTAAATTTGAATCATTGCCAAACTGGCATCTTTCAACGTGAATCGTTAAGTCATTTTGATTAAGTTTAAGCTGAGATAGGATTTCATTAATCTGTTCAACAAAACCTTCGCGACTGCTGATTGCTCCGCCAATCAAAATTTTCTCCGGATCAAGCATATACTGAAGATTATAAATCCCAACAGCTAGTCGCTTCATAAACCTTTCTATTTCATCTGCAACTTCTTCATCCCCATTATTTGCCAATTCGAACACCCTTCTGCCATTTAGGCTAACTGGGTCCACTCCTTTTCGCTTAGCTACTCTCTTAATCAATCCGCCAACTGCAGCTAGTGAGCTCCATGTTTCTCCTTCTGGCCTTTCGAGATAATCCTCCATAATCATATAGCCAAATTCTCCACAAAATTGATTTTTCCCATGGCGAATATTTTTATTAAGAACGACTGCGCCGCCAATGCCGGTGCCAATCACAAGACAAAGGTAATCCATTACATCCTTCGCAGCACCAATCCACCCTTCTGCTAATGCAGCACAGTTCGCATCATTTTCCATTTCAACCGTTAAATAGGTTCTTTCCCGAAGAAGCTCCTTCATATTCGGTCCATGGATATACGGAAGTGCACTTAATCCAGCAATGTACCCTGTATCAACATTTACTGCACCTGGCATGCTAATGGCAATGCCTCTTAATTCGTGAATTTTTTGATATTCCTTAACAATTAAATGTACTTGATCCACAAATAATTCAAGACTCTCTTTAGGAGTAGGAACAGAGGATTTTTCAATAAACTCCCCCGATTCATCCATAAGCGCATATTTAATAGAGGATCCTCCAACATCTAGAACCGCATAGTAATTCACCAAACAACCTCCTATCAACCCTTTAAAGCGGAATGTCTATCAATGAGATCTTACTAAGAACGGGATAGAAATTATCACTGTTTTGTTCCACATGACTCACGGATTATTAATTCAGAGTCAATTAATACAGGCTTTAATTGTGACTCTCCATTTATTAAGTCATTCAGCATATAAGCTGATAATTTTCCAAATTTCTCTTTATCTTGTTTAACTGAAGTAAGTTTTGGGTCACTATAGCGGCAGGCAGCAATATCGTCACATCCAATTATGCGAATATCGTGAGGAGCATGAAGTCCCTCCTCCTTCAGCGCCCTTAATGCACCAAGCGCCATTAAGTCAGAGATGGCAAAAATGGCTTCAGGATACTCCTTGCCTTCTAGTATTTTCTTCATCGCCTCATATCCGCTTTTCTCATGGAAATCACCATACTGAATCCACTCTTCGCGAACGTCTAAGCCAAATTGATTCATAGCCTCAAAGAATCCTTGATTTCTTAAATTAGAGATAGTTGAATCCCATTTCCCTCCAATATAACCAATCTTTTTTATAGAATTAAGATAAAAAAATTCAACTACTTTTCTTGATAAATCGATATTATCTGTCATGATGTAGCTAGACTTCGGACCATTAAGTTCAATATCGATTCCGATGCAAGGGAATCCTTCCTTGGCTAAATCAAAGACAGCCTCCTCAACCTCCTCCCCAGCAATAACCAAACAGCCATCTACATGAAAATGCTTGCATCTCGCTAAATAACTCCCATTGTCTGATTGAAAAAGCTCATTAGAAAACATTAAAATATCATAACCAAGTAAACCAATATTTTTTTTAAATGATGAGATCACCTCATTGAAATAAGGGTGTGTCATATCAACATTAATTTTCCCGGCGTAAATAAGTCCGATAAGATTTGACTTCTTTGTTGCCAATGTTCGAGCAGAAAAGTTAGGCTCATACCCCATTTTCGTAATGACATCCATTACCTGTTTCTTCGTTTTCTCACTAACGCCTGCATAATTATTAATTACTTTTGAAACAGTGCCTTGGGAAACACCTGCCATTTGTGCTATATCTTTAATAGTTAAATTCATCTCTAATCCCTTCTATTTCTCACAAAATAATAGATAATCATTGCTAGATTCCTAAAAGTTTTAAATAGATAACAAAGATATTTTGCAAAAAATTCCTATTTCACAGATCCTTCAGTAATACTTGAAATAAATAAACGGTTAAATAATAAGAAAATAATCAAAAGCGGCACCGTTGCCCAGAATACACCTGATAGAATCATTCCGAAATCGACATTCTGTGTATTGCTCAATTGGGCTAAGGCTACTTGAATTGTATATTTTTCCGGATCCCTTAAGACGGTAAACTGCCAGAGGAACTCTCCCCATGCTGCAGAAAAGACGATGATTCCTAGCGTTGCAAATGCAGGAAGGATAATCGGAAGCACAATGCTTCGATAAATTTTAAAGTTGGAACACCCATCCAATTTCGCAGCTTCGATTAACTCATCAGGTACAGATTCACTGATATACTGCCTCATTAGAAAAATACCGAGCGGATTTAGGAAGAATAATATCATCACACCTGGCAATGTATCGAGGAGTCCCGCCTTGGATATTAAGAAGTACTGTGGGATTAATCCTAATTGCGGCGGAATAATCATCGTTAATAGAATGGCCGTAAAGAAGATATTTTTCCCTCGAAATTTAAACTTCGCAAAGGCAAATCCAGCTAATGAACTAATAAATAAAACGACCATGGTCACAATCGAACAAACAACAAAGGAGTTCCACATCGCTTGAAAGAAATCAATTTTATCCAGAACCTTATTAAAGTTGTCGACTAAAAAGCTTCCTGGTGTAACTGTTGGCGGAATGGAGTTATAGGCAGAGCTAGGACTCGTTGCCATGACAAACATCCAATAAAATGGGAACAATGAAAATAATGACACGATGGATAAAAGTACATAAATGAGGATTCTGCTAACAGGGGTGCTTCTCCTTTTTTCTAATTTACTCATGCGTTTTCACCCCGCTTCTTCCTTCCATTCCCTGCAATTAAAGATGTATTAATAAGTGCAAATACGGTAATCAGCACTAAGAGAATAATCGCCGTTGCAGATGCTGTACCAAAGGATTGCAATTTAAAGGCATCCCGATACAAATACATAACGATAGTCATAGCCTCATCTCTTGTAAACGCACTATTTCCTAAAAAGACGGTAGGTTCAGAGAATAGCTGCAAAGCCCCAACGGTCGAGGTAAATACAGTTAAAATAATAAATGGTTTCAGCATCGGCATCGTAATGTAGATCAGCTGCTGAAATTTATTTGCTCCATCAATTGTGGCTGCTTCATACAAGTCATTTGGAATGCTTTGGATACCAGCAAGATAAATAATCGTGTTATAGCCTACCCATCTCCAAAATACCATGATTGAAATAGCAATTTTCGTCCCCCATTCAGAACTGCTCCAATTGACCGGATCAACACCTGCCAAACTTAACAAATAGTTGACTAACGAAGACTCGTGATCGCTAAACAGTACACTGAAAATAAGGGCTACGGCTACCATAGAAGTAATATACGGCATAAAAATCGTTACCCTGAAAAAATGTTTAAATTTTAAAAAGGCTAGATTCAGCAAAAAAGCAAAAATGATTCCGAAAACTAATTGTGGGGCGGTACCCATAATCCCCATAACAATTGTATTATAAACCGATTTCCAAAATAGAGGGTCTGTTAAAACAATTTTAAAATTTGATAATCCAACAAACTCCATCGGACTTAAACCATTCCATTTTTGAAATCCTAAGTATATGCTAAATAGGGCTGGATATAAACCAACAAGGGAAAAAATGATAAAGAAAGGTGCAATATACAAATAGCCTGAAATCATATCCTTTTTCTCCTCAGACCTGTATCGCTTCTTTTTTACCTTTTCCTTCCTTGGCTCTTGATAGACACTTACGCCTCCCTTCTTACTCACCTTTTCCTTATTACTTTCAGCATGCATTTTCACACCTCTTTTCCGATCAATAGGCGGAAAGTGAAGCTATTAAGCCCCACATCCACCTCTAAAGTACTATTAACCTATCGATTTAATAAATCCTTCGCCCGCTTAATGGCTTCAGTCCACTCTTTTTCTGGATCTGCCCCTTTAGATTGGACATTCTTTAAGGCATTCAACACTTCCTGGTAAACTGGGAAATATTTTTCCCCTTTATAAATGGCGCCATTGATATCTTGGGCAGCTTTTGCAAAAACAGGTGCTGTTGCCTGCCCGCCAAAGAACTCATCTTCATTATTCTTAAACTCACCCATGTCATAAACAGATGGTGCAGATGGGAATAGTCCCTTTGCTTGGAATGATTTCAATTGATTATCAGGTGATACTAACCATTCAACAAATTCATACGCTTCCTTCGCATTTTTTGTTTCCTTTGGAATGGCGATAAAAGAGCCACCCCAGTTTGCTGCAAATTCTGATGGCAATGTAGCCACTCTCCATTTACCGATCGCTTCTGTTGCATTGCCTTCCATCCAGCCTTTTAGCCAGCCTGCACCTAGCTCTGCTGCAAATTCTCCTTTATTTACTGCATTTGCCCATTCCGGCGACCACATTTCAAATTTCCCTACAATGCCTAACTCGTTTAATTTAACTGCATAGTCATAGGCGTTTTTGACAGCATTGCCGTCCTCTTCCAGTAATAATTCTCCTTCAGGGTTAAGAAAGGTTTCTTCTGCAGCATCTAAATAAGCTCTGAATGCCATTTCAATACTATCAATAAACGGTTTACCCGTTTGTTCTTTTACTTTTAAACCTGCTTCTTCAAATGCCTTCGGTGAACTAATTAAATTTGTTACTTCATCTGGTTCAGTCGGCAGGCCCGCCTCTTCAAACACATCCATGCGGTAGTATAAAGCTTTCGGCCCAATATCCGTCGGTAAACCAATTAAGAAACCTCCATTATTGTTTTCACCAGTACTCCATTTCCAATCCAAGTATTGAGCTTTAATATCCTTCGCTCCGAGGTCATATAAGTTTTCAAATCGATCTTGCGCTGCTTTAAAACGGTCTAACTGGTCAATTTCCAACATTGAAATATCTGGGGCACCGCTCCCAGCCGATAGTGCCGTAAATAATGCATCATGGTGCTCTGCCGTTTCAGCTGCTCGTACTTTTATTTTTACATTCGGATTTTCTTTTTCGTATTCTTTGGCTAAATCTTCATAGCCAGTAGCACCGAACGTCCAAAAGTTTAAGGTCACTTGTTTATCTCCGTTTTCAACATCATCAGAAGATGACTTTTCATTGTTATTACAGGCTGCTAATGTAAATGCCAGGGCTGTCGATAATCCTATAGCGACCAGTTTTTTCAAGCTTCTCACTTTTCATTCCCCCCACTATTTTTTAGCCAATAATTACTTGCAAATTTGAAAACTCCACTGAAATAATCATTTTCCTTTTTTTGTATCATTCACCTTCTTTATTTGAAATTTGATCCTTAAAACGAAATTATTGCAAGATAATTCGGAAACCGATTTCTAAACTTCAGAAGAAATTTAGTCTTTTATACGGAAGAAACCGCTTTCAATCCAGATTATAAACCCAATATTCAGAAAAATCAACTACTTTATCGAAACCGGTTTCCTAAATTTTCTTTAAAATTCTACAAAAAATAATCTACATACGACATGTCACGAGTGGTATGTCGTGTCTAGGCAGGAATCATTCTTTAGCTTGCACAGAGAGATGTTGTTAAAAAATGAAAGAGACCGTCTAATAATGACAGTCTCTTTGATTGAAATCCATCTTCTAAATATTGTTAGTCAATGACATTTATTTCTCTTCTTTACTACTTTTTGCTATATTTTTCGTTATTCACTGGTAGTTTTCCTTATATATTTTTATGATATTCTTGTTCCATTCCTAATGATTTCATCAGGCTTTAAAAGAATGACATCCCCCTCTTCCGGTACCCCACCGATTACCAAAACCTCAGATTTATACCCCGCAATACGCATGGGTGGAAAATTAACGACTCCTACTACTTGTCGTCCACAAAGTTGTTCAGGGCTATATCTGCGTGTAATTTGAGCAGAAGAATGCTTTATGCCGAGTTCTTCTCCAAAGTCAATTTCTAGTTTTATAGCAGGCTTTTTTGCTTCAGGAAAAGATGTTGCACGAATGACGGTACCTACACGAATATCTAGTTTTAAAAAGTCTTCAATTTTTGCCATACTAAACGAACCACCTTTTTTCAATTTCCTATATTACTCATTTCTGAATCATACTAAGTTCCTTTTCATTACTAGAACTTTTGAACGGCCATATTAATATTCCGATTCCGAGTATTAAGAACAGAATCCCTCCCCAAGAAGTTATATTTAAGTACTCTCCTAATATGAAAACTCCTAATAATGCTGCTGTTAATGGTTCTGCTAACGTGAGTGTAACGGCAGTTGATGAAGAGACATGGATAAGACCTTTGGCAAAAAGGAAATAGGCAATCCCAGTCGCCATAATGCCAAGTTGCAGGCTTACACCAACACCTCGAAAACTCATTATCCAAGACATATCAAAAATAAATAAAAATGGGGATAACAAGACCGCACTGAGAGTGAAAACGACTGCTACTACTGATAATGAAGAATGGCTTTCAACTAAAGTTCTACTGATCAGAGCATAAATTGCAAACGATAAGCCAGCTCCGAGAGCCATTATTATCCCAACAGGGTCTGCATTTACTGATTCTTTATTACCAAAGAGCAATAGACAACCTACTATTGATAGGAAAGTAGAACACCACCAAACCTTAGAAGGACGAATTTTTAAGTATAGCCATTCGATGAGACCTGATAAAATAGGGGCACTGCCAATGGCTACCACTGTCCCTATGGCCACACCCGTAATCGAAACGGCCGAGAAAAATAATGGCTGATACAGCGCCATACTTAATGAAGCCAATACTGTTGTCTTGATTGGCCAATGTTTAAAGTCGAATTGTCCTATTAGCAGAACAATTAATACTAAAAACATTCCTCCTACAGCTAGACGAGTAGCCCCAATCGCAATTGGGTGGGCTGTTTCTGGAGCAAGTGCCTGAGTTGTCCCCGTCGTCCCCCAAAGTATTGCTGCAAGTAATATGAATAATGGAGACAAATTTCCCTTCATTGTTCCCACCTCAAAAAAATAAAAAAGATATTAAACTTATCATAGGAAATTTCTTAAAAATTTCCTTTACCAAGTTTAATATCCTTTTTACCCATTATTAAGATTTCGATATTTTTGTGGAGCTATTTCCTCGCAACGAACAAACCATCTTGTAAACGATGAAGAATTCTCAAAGCCTAATTCCTCACTAATCTTTGTGATGGACCACACTGTTGAAATTAATAAATGTTTAGCCTCTTTCAAACGAAGTTCAGAAATATAATCTTTTGGACTTTTCCCCGTTCTCTTCTTAAACCATGCTGAATAATATACTGGATGGTAATGTTCAATTTTGGCTAAAGTTTCTAACTTAATTGACTCTTTAAAATGCTTATGAATATAGTCAATAGATGGCGTATTAGAGAGATGAAGTTTGTTGGTCACATATCTAGTCAAGTCTACTAAAGAGGCTTTGTTCTCCTGACTCTTCGCCTCCTCTAAAAGCAAATAACGGATAGAAGTCCACTGTTTATCCAACTGCATATACATGCTGCTTGTATTGTCTGGTAAATATTGTATTGGGATGTCTAAAATTAAAAATTCATTCCTGTCCATGGATCGGTAGTTATGATCAAATTGGGGAGGAAGATAGAAACAGTAATCTGAATTCAGAATGATCTCTTGCCCCTTCGTTTGTATCTCTAAGGAGCCTTGTAATGGAAAAAGAAGTTGGCCAAAGTCATGCTGATGAGATTTAAACTCTCTAGAATAAGACCTTTTCTCACAAATTACTTGGTTGACCCTTTCCATCTTACCCCTCCTTACTCTTTGTTTAAGATATATTATAGTTCTAAACAAAGATGTAAGAAAGGGTTTAGAAAAAAGATGAAGCATGAATGGATTTGTTTTGGGTTAGTTTTCCGATAGACTCAACCCTCTTATATATCAAAATCACTTTATAAAACATTTTTCGGTTTTCTTAATGGTCTAGTTTACTAAAATACTTATAAATTTTTTCTAGTTTCTTCTTTTGTTTTCCCTTTGGACTTTCCATACTTCCAAATTCAAAGAACTTCACTTTCTTGATTCCAACAAAGTTAAATAATGCTCTTTTCATTAGAGTTTTATGTGCATTATTCAACCAAAGAAATGGATAGTGAGTTGGCCCCTTCATGGTGGACACACATACAACGGATTTTCCTTTCAAAAGCCCTTCCGGGAAAAGTCCCTTCTTATCTTTATAGGCAAAATTGGAGGCAAATAATTGATCGATATATCCCAAAAGCATCGCCGGAGGTCTCCCCCACCACATTGGATAGATAAAGACAATCTTGTCTGCCCATGTAAGTTGTTGTCTATATTTTTCAATTGCAGGATCAGTATGCATATCACGTCTTCGTTTTTGCTCGTTAAATACTAGAATTGGGTTAAAACCCTCATCATATAAATCTAAAACCTGTACCTCTTTAATATTAGGATTCTGTTTACTCCCATTGATCACATTTTGTAAAAATGCAAAATTTAAACTTTTATGATGAGGATATGTGTAGATTATTAACATCTTCATAGTGCACCTCTTACTTATCATTTGATAAGTAAATCATAGCACTCTTCAAATTTCATTGTCAAATGATAATTGTATTTTGACAACACTTTTGTTATCTTGTCTGTAAGAGGTGAGAATTATGGATAAAACAGCTCTTTTTTATAAGCTAGTATCATTTACAAATTCAGTTCATCGGGTGACATATGAATTAACACAAGATGCCAAGTCAGATTCAATCACTCAAGTTCAATACAAAATTCTTGAATATATTACGGTTAGTCAGCCTGTGACTCCAAGCGAAATTAGCAATTGTATGAATATGTCTATGCCGAACACAAGTCGAGAGCTTAGAAAATTAAGTGAGAAAAGATTGATTGAAAAAATCGAAGATACAGAGGATCGCCGAAAACAATATATCTGTCTCTCATATGACGGAAAAATTATGATGAACGAAGCATTTGCATCTATAGAGGCTCGTTTTCTAGATCGAATACAACATGCTTCAAAAGAAGATTTAGAGGATATTGAGCGTGCCCTAGATATTCTTCAGACAAAACTATTTTATCAATAGACATCATTTATTAGGCTTCCTCAATTGAAAACTGATTTTTCTTTGTTTTAAATGGATTTATTACTAGCACACATCATAGCTTATACTGCAGAAAATAAAAATTAGAGGGGCTAATAAAGGTCAGATACCTGATCTTTTATTAGCCCCTTCTTTATTTTTCCTCAAATGTCTTCAACCAAATAATTTTACATGTTTTTAACCTAATAAAAAGGGTATGCACAAAATTATATGATATGGAGGAGGATTCTAATGGAAAATAAAAAGACTGAGCAATTAAAGCAATACATCAATGATAATCAAGGGAAACATGCCTTAACGACTAACCAGGGATTAAAAATGGCACAGGATGAATTTTCTTTAAAGGCTGGGTTAAGAGGTCCTACACTCATGGAGGACTTTCATTTTCGTGAGAAGATGACCCATTTTGACCATGAACGGATTCCTGAACGAATTGTTCATGCACGCGGTGTAGGTGCACACGGTTTTTTTCAGCTTTATGAATCCTTAGAGGCATACACGAAAGCAGATTTTCTTACAAATCCCTCCAAAACAACCCCCGTTTTTGTACGCTTCTCAACCGTGCAAGGATCAAGAGGATCTAATGACACCGTAAGAGACGTGCGAGGATTTGCCACTAAATTTTATACGGATGAAGGCAATTACGATTTAGTCGGCAACAATATGCCTGTGTTCTTTATTCAAGATGCGATTAAGTTCCCTGATTTTGTCCATGCGGTCAAACCAGAACCACACAATGAAATCCCCCAAGGGGCCAGCGCTCATGATACCTTTTGGGATTTTATTGCACAGAATCCTGAATCGGCTCATATGGTTATGTGGCACATGAGTGATCGCGCCATTCCTCGCAGCTACCGAATGATGGAAGGCTTTGGCGTTCATACCTTCCGGCTCATTAATGATGAAGGACAAGCCCATTTTGTGAAATTCCACTGGAAGCCTGTACTAGGCGTTCACTCATTAGTCTGGGATGAGGCCCAAAAGATAGCTGGGAAAAATCCTGATTTCCATCGTCAAGATTTATACGAAGCGATTGAAAAGGGGGATTATCCTGAATGGGAGCTTGGATTACAGTTGATACCGGAAGAAAAGGAGCATGCATTTGATTTTGATATTTTAGATCCAACGAAACTATGGCCAGAAGAAGAGGTTCCCGTGAAAATAGTCGGCAAAATGACATTGAACCGAAATGTCGACAACTTCTTTGCTGAAACAGAACAAGCGGCCTTTCACCCTGGACATGTTGTACCCGGTATTGATTTTTCCAATGATCCTCTTTTGCAAGGCCGATTATTTTCCTATACTGACACACAATTATCGCGATTAGGCGGTCCTAATTTTCATCAAATTCCAATCAATCAGCCTGTGTGTCCTTTTCATAACAATCAACGTGAGGGCATGCACCAAATGACGATCCATCACGGCCAAACCAGCTATCACCGCAACAGTTTAAATGACAATCAACCAGCACCCGTTCCAGCCGAACATGGAGGATACGAGCATTATCAAGAAAAGATTGATGGACAGAAAATTAGAGGCCGCAGTGATAGCTTTCTAGATTTCTACTCCCAGGCCAAACTATTCTTTAACAGTCTGGCCTCCTTTGAACAGCAGCATGTAAAAGACGCATTTAGCTTCGAACTTGGAAAATGCAAGTCAGATATGGTGAAAGCTAATGCAGTCGCCCTTTTGAATCATATTGACCGTCAATTAGCACAAGCGGTGGCTGACAATATCGGAGTGCCATTGCCTAAGGAAAATCTCGAAATCCAATCGGATAAAAAATCTCCCGCACTCAGCATGGCCAATACCATCTGCAAACCCGATTCCAAAAATGTCGCGATCGTATTGAATGGGAAGCCCAATGTGCCCCTTCTGTCAAAATGGGTTCAGACATTAACAAACCAACGTTTAAATTATAGCATCATTGATAAAAAGGTTTCTCGTTTCGATGATTCCCTAAAAGTGACCGATACTTATGACACAACAGACCCCTGCCTTTTTGATGCTGTATTAGTCATCAGTAGTGAATCTCTTATTCAGACACCTGTGCTGGAATTTATAGAAACAACCTTTAAACACTATAAACCATTAGCCCTTGCCCTTAGTGATCCTCATGCATTAGATTCCAGCAGGGTAAAACTAGAGGGAGCAGGAGTTTTCAATTTATCAGACTCCACGATTGAATCATTTATTAAAGGCATTGCCCAAGGCCGATTCTGGGATCGGTGAGATACTAGCATTTCGAAACTGCTAAAAAAGTTTCATCCTTGTAAAAAAGGGTAGTTTACTAATGAAGGAGTTGATTGCATTGAGTAAAAAAATTGCCGTTTTAGTAACAGACCATTTTGAGGATTCGGAATACACAGAACCAGTAAAAGTGTTTAAAGAAAAAGGATATGAAGTAACAACAATTGAAATGGAAGAAGGAAAAAGAGTAAAGGGGAAACAAGGACACAGTGAAATCATGATTGATAAAAGTATTAGTGATGTTTCCCCTGAGGACTTTGATGCCTTATTCATCCCAGGCGGTTTTTCTCCAGATATTCTTCGTGCAGACGAGCGTTTTGTTCACTTTAGCAAGGCATTTATGGATGCTAAAAAACCTGTATTAGCTATTTGTCACGGCCCACAGCTGCTGATTACCGCAGAAACTCTCGAAGGACGCGATGTGACCGGATATAAATCGATACAAGTTGATTTAAAGAACGCCGGCGGAAATTTCCATGATAAAGAAGTGGTTGTATGCCAGAATCAGCTAGTCACTAGCAGACAGCCTGATGACATACCGGCATTTATTCGGGAATCGTTGCGAATATTAGGATAGTTAGCAGGCAGAAGGGGCTTCCTTCTGCCTTTTACTTTTGAAGAGAAATAGCCAACAGAAAGGATAAATAAAATGAGAAAGCCTTTATTTGCAGTCATAATCATTCTTAATTTATTTCTTTTCACCACAATTAATAGAGTTGGAGCGGCAGAAAATCAAGAAACTAATAGAAAGGTCATACTTATCTCTTTTGACGGAATGAAAAATGACTATACTAAAAAATATGTGAAAGAGAATAAATTGCCTCATATCAAACAGCTGCTAGACAACGGAGTCTCGGCAAAAAAGCCCTCTACTATTACGCCTTCGCTTACAGCGCCTTCACACGCAGCAATTGCCACAGGAGCTGCACCCAACCAGACCGGAATTGTAAGTAATCATTGGCACGAACCTAATAAAACTTTAGGCAATGATGATAGCGGTTTCCAAGAGGAAATTCAGGTTCCTCCATTGTGGGTCGAGGCTAGAAAACAAGGAAAAACAACCGCTACCATTGCTTTTCCAGGGGCTAATCCTAAAGATGGAAAACAGGGTGATTATTCTATTTACTTTGAAAAAACATGGTCTCCAAGCAATTTAGAATCACTAACCTTTACAAAAGCTGCCGAATGGGTTCACCCTCCCAAAAGCTTCACTCCTTTACAAGAAGCGGAACTCACGATCAAAATAGAAAATGAAAGGGATCAGCTCATCCACATTTTAGCGATTGACTCAACGGATGATCAACAGCCAAACTATGACACCTTTATACTATCTCAGGATAAAAAAATAGATCCTAATGATTCGATTGTAAAAGGAAAGCAATGGGGATCTCTTTCATTGCAGATAAACGATCGTCAAAAAGCTGGCTTTTGGTTCAAAATGAAAGCAGATAACCAAGATCATACCCTTCCTATCTCTTTGTATCGGACAGAAGTCACTTCCAGCTTAATTAGCGGGCCTGAAGGATTTGCTGATGAGATACAGGAGGAATTTGGGTTTTATCCGGCTCAGGATGATGGTACAGCACTTAAAAAGGGATGGATTACGAGGAAAGAATATGAGGAGATAAGCACACGTTTTGTCATGTGGGTCACAAAAGTTGCTCTCTATATAAAACAGAAATACAATCCTGATTTACTGATGTTCTATACCCCCCAGATTGATCATGAACAACATAAGTATTTATTAATAGATCCCAGACAGCCTGGATACTCACCTGAAAAGTCAAAACAATATATGAGCTATATCGAGTGGTCGTACCGGTTAGCAGACAAGGTGGTTGGTGAAACATTGAAGTCCCTAAACGATAATGACTATTTGTTTGTAGTCTCCGATCATGGGATGGAACCTGCTCATTCTACTCTATCACCGAACAAAGTATTAAAAGATGCCGGGTTATTAACTGTCGATCAAAAAAATAAAATCAACTTTACTGAATCAAAAGCGTATGCTATTCCAAGCGGATCAGCCGCACACGTATACATTAACTTACAGAACCGTGAAAAAGATGGAATTGTCCCTATAGAAGAATATGAAAGTGTCCGCAGCCAGATTATTCAAGCTTTTAAAGAAGTAGAAATTAAATATAAAAAGGGAGAAGTCATTCAATATGATATGAAAGCAATCATGTCAGCCATTAAAACGGACAACTTCTCATTCAATAAGGTTCAAGAACATGTCAAAGATTTTTGGAAACACCTTTTCAAACAAAAAATCCATCCTTATGAAAAAGTAATGAAAAATACAAATACAAATAAAACACTTTTGGACCATCAAAATTCAGGGGATGTTGTGTTAATTGGGGCTCCAGGCTATGTGATGGGCAGCGGCTTTGTAAAAAATGTCTCTCCGCCAATTGAATTAGGAACACATGGAGGAGATGCAGATAGAAACATGCTAAGACCTGTTTTTATGGCTATCGGGACAGACTTTTACAAAGGGAAACAGATTAACTCCATGTCTAATTTAGATATCACTCCTACTATTTACGATTTACTAGAGCTAAATGTACCTTCATTTGTAGAAGGCAAGAAGATTAAAGGTATTTACAAGGATAAAAACGGCTACAAACCTTCCCAATGATCCAAGCCTACTTAGCTTTTCATACTTTAGAAAAACTAAGCATTAATTAATGAAATGATCCCCTTGTCTGTTAATTTAAAAATAGATAAGGGGTAGAGAAATCATCTTGGTTTTTAACTGGTGATAAATCCTATTTAAACCACTCCAAAAATACATATGGATACACTCCGTTATTCCCGTTTCTTTTTACATTTTACTTTAAATGAATTGCCGTTTATTAAAATAACATCAGTGTTAAACTATGTAATAGTATTTTGTAAGGGATGTGTCTTATATGGATTTTTTCCAAGGCCAAGAAACGCTTACCAGCTTTGAGTGGATTCTTCGAGCTATTGTTGCTTTTTTCTTTTTATTAATTGTAACGAGAGTATTGGGCCAGCGTGCCATCTCCCAGTTAAGACCTCTCGATTTTGCAATTGCATTAGTCATCGGAAACATTATTGCTCACCCTCTATCTGATGAAAATCTAGGTCTCAAAGGGTCTATCATTACAACCATTGTATTGGTGGTCTTCTATCTTGGAGGCATTTTTACAATCCTGAAATGGGCATGGTTTAGAAGACTGATTACCCCTGCACCAATAACCATTGTTGAGAATGGAGAAATCATCTATAACGGATTAAAAAAAGCAAGGATATCTCTAGATGTGTTATTAGAAGAATTACGAGAAGAAAAAATAGAAGATGTAAAGAAAGTAGCCTTAGCCATTTGGGAGGCAGATGGGAAATTTTCTGTTTTTTTGGATCCAAAATACGAACCTTTAACCCCTTCATCGATTCAGATGGAAACACAGCCATTCGATTTTCCAAAGACCATCATTAAAGAAGGGAAAATTAACTTCAAGGAATTAAAACAAATTCAAAAGAGTGAAGAATGGGTTGTTTCTAATTTAAAAAGTTTATATCAGACTGAAGTAAAAAATGTTCTGTTTGCCACCATTGATAGCCAAGACAACCTTAAAGTTTTTTTATATAACTAAAACATATAAAGCATAAAAAAAAGCACGCTTGCTGCGTGCAATAAAGTCAATTTGATAAATCACAATCCTTTAACGGGATCAATTTTGTCTTTTTCGTAAATTTGTACCCAAGCCATAAAATAAGGAATAAAGGTAATCCTATATAAGAAACCAATATACCGTTCCAATCAATATGATCTCCTAGAAATGCCGAATAGTTTTGTCCTAGTACGACAAAGCCACAAACCACAAAGGCAAAAATTGGGCCAAATGGAAATAATTTTGCTTTGTATGGCAAGAGGTTTAAGTCTTTTCCTTGAGCAACAAATGCCCGGCGGAATCGATAGTGACAAATGGCAATTCCAAGCCATGCGATAAACCCTGACATCCCTGAAGCGTTTAGCAGCCAAACATATACAGTACCATCACCAAATAATGAAGCCAAGAATGCAAGTGTTCCGACTAATGATGTGATAATCAAAGCATTTACAGGAACACCTCTTTTATTTAATTTTCCAAGAAACTTAGGTGCTTTCCCTTCACGGGCCAAATTCCATAGCATACGTGTGGAAGCGTACATGCCTGAGTTACCGGCAGACAGCACAGCTGTTAAGATCACTGCATTCATTACGGAAGCAGCAAAAGCAATTCCTGCTTTTTGGAAAACAATCGTGAATGGGCTAACCGTTACATCGCTGCTTGCAAGATTCTCATTTGTATAAGGAATGATTAAACCAATTACAAAAATCGCTAGGATATAGAATAGAAGGATGCGCCAAAATACTGATTTTACAGCTCTTGGAATTGCTTTACTAGGATTATCGGTTTCACCTGCAGCAACACCAAGTAATTCTGTGCCTTGAAAGGAGAAGCCAGCAGCCATAAAGATCCCAAGCATGGTCATAAAGCCGCCATGAAACGGTGCATCTCCAACCGTAAAATTCTTAAAACCAATTACCTGACCACCTAAGATTCCAAAAATCATTAAAATACCAATAATAATGAAAATGATTACAGTAACCACTTTAATTAAGGCGAACCAATACTCCGTTTCACCAAAGCCTTTTACTGATAGATAGTTTAATAAAAACATGATTACTAAGAATACTGCACTCCAAATAATGGAAGGCGTATGAGGGAACCAAAACTTCATAATCATCGTGACGGCTGATAATTCTGCTGCAATAGTTATCGCCCAGTTATACCAATAGTTCCAGCCAAGTGCAAATCCAAGTGATGGGTCGACAAACTTAGTGGCATACGTGCTAAAGCTTCCTGCAACAGGCATATAGGCACCCATTTCCGCAAGACCTGTCATTAAGAAATAGACCATAATCCCAATCACAAGATAGGATAGTATAGCTCCTCCGGGACCAGCGGAGTGGATTGCTCCGCCACTAGCGAGAAAGAGACCTGTTCCAATGGTTCCGCCTAGAGAAATCATTGTCAAGTGGCGTGATTTTAAACTGCGTTTTAAGCCGGTATTTTCTTTTTCGGAAGAAATTGTACCTTTACTTAATTTATCTTTTCTTACTTCTGCTGTTTTCATCGATGTTACTCCTTTTCTTCAATTTTTCTAGCACAAGGCCCTAACTGAAGACCCATCAGCTTGTCTAATCTGGAAGGAGCTTGGAATAAAAAATGCCACCGAAGTAGATTCAGGTGACATTAAAAATAGCCCGCATCATACCTTCCGAAAGATAGCCCAACACGAATGGCTGGTAGGGCCAATCGTGACAGTTCTGTTCCTATTTGGAGACAGCCCCAGCATGCTTAATCAGAGAAACAAGCACGCTTCGGCAGCTTTTCCTTTCAAACGGAGTCAAGTGATGTCCCTGCATCTCGTCCGCCTTACTGATAAAAACTGCGACCTCTACCTCATCGGTTGATGAGGATTTGTTATATGAAATTATTACGTTCCTAACTTTATAATACTATTTTAGAATAGTCAATATCTCGTTGTTTTCTCTTATCCCCAAATGCTGTATTAAAGGGAATGGTTATTATTTACCAATTGAATCTGAATGAAAATATATACATTCTTCTCACGAAAAATTTATTGTTAATCTTTAATCAAGGTAAAAGACTTGGTACCTATCTTTTAACTTTTGGACACTTTCTTCTAGGTTAATTCTGTCTGCCGTGTTTCTTTCCCTAAAAAGGCAAGTGTAATCACACCGACGACAATACTTGCGCAAAACAGTGCAAAAATGAAACCAATGGAATGACCTGCAGCAACAAGTGAGCCAACAAGGAGCGGTCCAAGAATCCCACCAACACGTCCAATTGCTGCAGCCATACCAGCGCCTGTCCCACGAATGACAACCGGATATTGTTCAGGGGTGTATGCATATAAAGCTCCCCATGCACCAAGGTTGAAGAATGATAAAAAGATACCCGACACGATAAGGACTGCAGTTGTTTCTGCCTGACCGAAAACAAGGGCTGAACCTGCCGTCCCTAGCAAATAAGTGACAAGCACAAACTTTCTTCCCATTCGTTCAATGAGCCAGGCAGCTGAAAAATAGCCAGGCAGCTGAGCTAGAGTCATGATCAATACATATTCAAAACTTTGAATCATACTAAATCCTTTCATCACCATGACACTTGGCAGCCAAAGAAACATCCCATAGTATGAAAAAACGACCGTGAACCAAACAATCCAAAGTACGAAAGTGGAGCGTGCGTATTTCTTCGACCAAACTTCCCGGACGTTTTGGAGAATGGACCGTTTCTCTGCTTTCTTTGGCGAAAATGCCGGTGAATCAGGCAAATTCAACCGTAAATAAATGGCATAAAAAGCAGGTAAAGCACTAAGGATTAGAGCCACTTTCCAGCCAAATAACGGAATAACAAAATATGAAATAAGTGCTGCAATTAACCAGCCAAATGCCCAAAAGCTTTCAAGTAATACAACCACTCGCCCGCGTTCTTTCGCTGATACACTTTCTGAAACGAGAGTTGATGCGACAGGTAATTCTCCACCGAGCCCCATGCCAACAAAAAAGCGTAGAACTAAGAAAGCAAAAAGGGTAGTTGTTAATGCAGAAAGACCACTACCAATAGAAAATAATAACAAGGTAATAATAAATATATTCTTCCTGCCAATCTTATCTGCCCATAGACCGAAAACGAGCGCTCCAACAGCCATCCCGATTGAGTTCACACTTCCGATCCACCCCATTTGTTCTGGTGTCAAATCCCATTCTACTTTCAGTGCTGCAATAATAAACGAAAGCATCCCAACATCCAGTGCATCAAACATCCATCCGAGTCCTGCGATGCCAAGAAGCTTTCTCTGTGAAATAGTCTTTTCTGTCACGATATTTACCCCCCTGATGTCTTGACAGTTGTCATTACCATTTTACTATAATCATCTTCCTTCGAAAAAACAAGGTTTATTTTTTTCTGGAAAAGCTTTAGTATGCCCTTTCATCTCATACTTATTACTATGAGGAAATGACAGATAAATCATAAAGAGAAATAATAATAGAAAAGGAATATCTCCTAGGAATACGTTAATGAACAAATCTTTTATAACATATCGAATATAGTTTCCTTTTTGAAGGATTCTATTTCAATTTAAAAAGACTAAAGTGCACATTTTTTAGTCAGTGTACTTTAGCCTTTTTTTACTTATAGGGAAACTTGATTGATTGCCCCTTTCATATATTCAGGAAGAATCAATCTCCCCTCCATAAATTCTTTAAGAGAAAATACTATCGGTTTACAATTCTCTCCAACACCAATTATGATGCTTAAGTCCTTTGGCGAATAAACAACTGTATGCAACGTACCAAAGTACTCTTTATAGTGTTTAAAGAATAATGGGGAACTTGAATCATTAAAATGATGATAAACAGACATTGGAGATAGCTCCCCAGTTAGTAAGGAACTCACATATTCCTTCCGTTTTACTGAGCCTTGTATATTTATTCTGTTTTTGCTTCTTAATATTTCTGATTCAAAATGATTCGTACATATTAGAGGATTTGCAAAATTTATGATCTGTTGTTGTGGAGAAGCTTCTACAAGTATACTTTTTCCACTTTTATCTGTAATGGAGTAATTGTAGCAATAACCATGAGGGATATCAGTGATGAAGGCTATTGCCTCCTCAATATTTGCACACTGTTCAAGCAGCATTCTAACAATGGTCGTTGCAATAAAGCCCTCGTCCCTGTGTTCATTATTTACAAAATGCAGCCCTACAACGAGCCCCTTTTCATTCATCCCATCAAGTCTTCCGATTACTTGCTGACTAAACCCTACACTAGTATAGCCATTTAATGGCCTCATAAATACAAGTCTTGCATCGTACATTTCCGGGCTAAAATCATAATTACGTACATAATAGCCGTCGTTTACCAATGTAGTACACCCCATTTCTGGGAATACTACATCGTACCCACTAAATAGTTTTATTGTACTATCTAATTCCATATTTAATCCTTCTGCCAAGCCACTCAGTTCCTGAAAAAGTTTCGGGGAAATATTCTCTAGTATTTCCTTAGACTTTTGTACATTAGAATTAGTAGTCAATTCCCTTAGATGGTCTATTTGTTGAAAGCTTGATAATGACATTAATTCTTTGCCTTGTTCCAAGCCAATTTGATAATAGTCCCCTCTCAATTCTACTATTCTAACAGCCAGCTCTTCATTTTTAAACATTTTACTATATCCTCCCTTTTTCCAATTTAGTGACTGGCATTAATAAATCAAGATTTGAGAAGTCATCCCCTCGATACCATTCTAGTATGGAACCTGTTGGAATCCATTTGTTTTCGTTTGCATAGTTAATTAATTTCCAATAGCCATTTTGTATTTCAGTCATCGGAGCATTAAATGACAAGGCAATATATATGCATGAAGCTAGGTGTTCTACTAATTCAACTTCAGATAATCCGCTTGTTGGGATGCCGAATGGTACGCCAAAGCCTATATGTGCTTTAATCAAGTCTTTGCCCGATAGATATTTTAAATAACAACTTTTTATCGGAATATTTAACTTTTCAA
Source organism: Cytobacillus solani (assembly GCF_006704205.1). NCBI lineage: Bacteria > Bacillati > Bacillota > Bacilli > Caryophanales > Bacillaceae > Cytobacillus > Cytobacillus solani. The sequence goes on along the minus strand of NZ_CP041305.1, from coordinate 1,954,370 downwards.
GTTCTTTTCCTCTTTTTATAAAGTGTTCTCCGAATTTCCCAGTTTCAGACTCTGCTGAGAACCATATGATATTTTCATCAGCTTTTTCGATCAAATAAATTTGATCATTCATAGAATCGCTTTCTAAATATCGTAAACTTACATTCAAGATATCAAGCCTTTTCTTTATCATTACAGTCCAATCATCCATCATATTTTTTCGTATATTTTCATCTTTCTCTTTTAGATATACTTGGATGTCCTTAATCGGTACATCAGCCAAACGTAAACTGGAAACTAGCTTAATGATTGCAACTTGGGTCTCAGAATATACTCGATACCCATTGGAGTTCCTACCTGCTGGACGCAGTAAATTTTTTGACTCATAATACCTCAAAGCACTCTTGGAAATACCCGTTCTCTCGGAAAAATCCTGTATTGTCATGAGTTTGCTCAAATCCCTCACTCCTTTAATCCTATGTTACAGGTTCAAGTTACTTTAAGGTCAAGTGGAAGGTATAAAAAAATTTGCTAAGCAAGCTTTCTCAAATAAATGATATAAATTCCAAGGATGTCCAAAGAGTCTGGTATTAAATGGAGAATAGTCTAATATATTGATAAAAATTAACTTATAGAAAGGTGTGACGAATTGAAACGGTTGTCTTTACCATTACTCATCTTAGTCTCGAGTGCATTATATATTTTTATTATTCCGGATGCACCTCTTGTTCTTAATCTTCTCTTCAAGTTAATTCCAATGTGGTTAATCATTACTTATGGGTTTCTTCAATTTCGGGGAAACCGCTCCTTCACCGGTTGGATTATTTTAGCGGGACTATTGTTTTGTATGTTTGGCGATGGTTTACTTCATTGGTTCCTGATAGGACTATCTGCCTTTTTAATAGGTCATATTTTTTATATCATTGGGTTCTTTAAGGAGTGGCGTTTTTCCCTCATCCGTGTTTTGACCATTATTCCTATCAGTTTCTATGCCATTTTTATTGGTCTAATTCTTACCGAATCTCTTATCGAAAAAGGCAATAGTGCTTTATTCATTCCAGTTATTGTATATACGATTATCATTTCTGCGATGGCTTGGTCTGCCGTTATGACCGGTAATAAGTGGGCAATTGCTGGGAGTATTTTATTCGTTATCTCTGATTCGATACTAGCGTGGAATCGCTTTGTATCCGACATCCCCTATGCATCTGTCCTAATTATGACCACCTATTACACAGCCCAGTTCTTTATCGCTCATAGTATTAAATTATTTATACCAAAAAGGGCCTAATTTTATGAATTAGGCCCTTTTTTGCCGAACATTAAATCATCCATTTGAAATCCGCAGTTTTACTTTACATCCTATTTGTTTCACGTGAAACAAGCCAACTAAATGTTATTTATTAATGACTCACTCATTACTATGCTTAGGGATACAGATGATAGATTTAAATAAATCCCCATCAATTTGAATCATAAATTTCCCTTTCTGTATATCAATTAGGCTTTTTGCAATGGAAAGGCCCAATCCACTGCCTTGGCTAGATCTAGATTCATCGCCTCTTTTAAAACGCTCCATTAATTCATCAGCTGAAATATTTAATTCATAAGCTGAAATATTCTTGAAGGTAAGAAGGATATCTTTTCCTAAATCTTCGATATTGATATAAACCCTTGACCCTTTAAGAGCATACTTAAAGATATTGGATAATACGTTTTCAATAGACCTCCATAGTAATTTCCCATCAGCAGTCACATAAACTTTGGCATTTGGATGGTTAAACTTAAATTCTAAGTTCAGCTCTTCAATCTTTTCACTTACTTCCCCAAGCCCCTGAGTGATCAATGATTCAATATCAATCTTTTCAAGATGGACTGGGATATTTCCGCTTGAAGCTTTAGCAGCTTCAAATAAATCGTCCGTTAGAAACTTTAGCCTTTTAGATTTTTGATCCAGTACTTCTGTATATTCCGCTATCTTTGATAGGTCCTTTTCATTTTTCAGTAAATCAACATATGTGATAATCGATGTTAACGGTGTTCGTATGTCATGGGATACATTAGTGATGAGTTCTGTTTTTAACCGCTCACTTTTTAGTTCGTTTTCTACTGCATTTTTCAATCCATCGGTAATGCTGTTAATATTGGCAGCTAGATTTGCAAACTCTCCCTTTCCACCAATTTCGATACTGTGTTGGATTTCTCCATTTTTTATTCTCTCTACTCCATCTTTAATTGCCTTAAAAGACTTAACTTTCTTCAAAGCAAACCAGGCAGCAAACCCTATGGTTATTGGAAACATAAAAAATGTTAAAGCAATTAATAGCGGATACCCTATAACAATCAGAACTGTTTTTACCCCAACATTTCCACTATCATAGACATTTCTTACAAATTGAACAAGTCCTTTGACTATTTGATAAATCAGGGTATGCTTAAACAATGTTCTATTCTTAACATGTCTCACCATTGATAAAATAAGTACAAAACAAGCAGCGGAAAATGGAATCGTGATTGGAATGACCCAGTTTAAGTTGTTTGGAATTTCCAAAAAATCAAGTATTAATACCCAAAGTGTTATAAGTCCTATACATAGTAAGATGTTCAAATCAATATATAATTTATCTACTGCATACAAACGCAGCTCTTCGTCCTTAAAGGACTTTCTCCCGGTCACAAATGCCAGATATAAAAAGGATAGGATAAAGCCTGCTGAAAATCCTAGTAAATAATAAAAGCCCTTTGTGGAATTCACTTTCTTTTCTTTCCACTCATTTATTTTTGAATCTAAAAACTTCTTTGGAAAAGCAACATACATTGCATGGTTTTCAGTGCCCCATTCATCCAATTCCATTGTAATCCGATTTAAATATTTATTTGCCTCTATTTCTTTTGGATAAATATCGCTTTTATACCCCTCAAACACCATGTAAGATGGATAGTCTTTAAATTGTTCTTTATCTTTCATTGTACTATTCGTATAAACATTTACACCATCGCTGGCATAATACAAAGGATCTTTAACTTCTTCGATATTGTTCAATAGGAAATGAAATTCTCTTAAATCCCTCTTTATCATTTGGTCCTTTAACTCAGAAATTTTATCGGCATAATCAACCTTGAACTTCTCGTAATTTTCCGCTTCACTTAAATTTGGATTATAACTCTTGGAATCAATCTGAAATTCTGAAAATAAGTTCTGTTCTTCCATTCTTTGATCATCTTTATTAATTGTTCCGCCCTTTAGAATATTTTCTTCACTTTTATATTTTCCCAACAGCCTTGTGAGTTCACTTATGAGATTTTCACTTTCTCTTACATAAGACTCGCTAAAGAAGTAATTATCTTCAAAAACGATTCCAACATCGCCATCATTTACAGAGACTAAATTAGCAATTGCTTGCATAACACCTGAAAAACAAGCAAGCATGATCATAAAGACAATCAATTTTGTTGTCATTGAGTGGCTATATTTTTTCAACCTTATATCCAATTCCCCACACCACCTTTAAATATTTTGGCTCTTTCGGATTGATTTCTATTTTTTCTCTAATTTTTCTTATATGAACGGTTACTGTGTTTTCCGGGCTAAAGGCCGTTTCATTCCAAACCTTTTCGTAAATCTCTTCGATAGAGAACACTCGTCCTGCATTTGCAGTTAAAAATTTTAAGATCTTGTATTGCACTGGTGTAAGTTGAACCGCCTCTCCATCAACAGTAATTATTTTACTTTCATCATCAATCATGAGCCCACCTGTTTTATAAACGTTGCTCTTCGTTTCAAGGCTTCCTAAAGTTGTGTACCTTCTTAGCTGTGATTTAACTCTTGCCATTAGCTCCAAAGGATTAAAGGGCTTCGTAATATAGTCATCTGCTCCTATATTTAATCCTAGTATTTTGTCGTAATCCTCCGTTTTAGCGGAAAGCATAATGAGCGGGATGTTATTCTCTTCCCTAATCTTCATGGTTGCTCTTATACCATCCATCTTTGGCATCATAATATCCATAATAACTAGATGAATTTCCTGATTATCGATTATTTCGATTGCTTCTAAACCGTTAAAAGCCTTGAAAATTGTATAGCCCTCATTTTCTAAGTAAATTCCTATCGCATCCACAATTGCCTGATCATCGTCACAAACCAATATGTTCACTACATTCACCCCTAAAATAAACTACAAGTCCTGCTCCTCCCTCTATTATTCGTTTTTAGTTAATTTTTTTGCAAACATAAACAAAAGCTGGCGGGAAATTTAGTGGGACATAATGGATTCTCTCAATGTTGAAAGCTCTAGAAAGCTGTTTCTTCATTTGTAAAGAATATTGAAAAGCAATGAAATACCCCCCTGGCTTTAATGAATCAATCACCTGTTTTAGTAATCTTTCACGTAGTTCCGTTGAAAAATTAAAGAAGGGCAGTCCACTAATAACACAGTCTAATTGCTTAATACCATTTTGGTCCATTATATTTAGTAACTGAACAGCATTCTGATAACACAAGTATTCCGGGAATTCCTTCTGAAGGTTCCCACTCATTTCCCCATCCTTCTCAAACAGAAGAACAGCTGCTTTATTGGATACATGTGATTGGATTTCTTTTGTAATCGCACCTGTACCGGAACCAAGCTCCGCTACTGCACCCACTTCCTCCCACGCCACCTGCTGGACCATTTTTCTAGCCAAAAAACTTGAGCTTGGCCATACACTGCCGATTTCCTTTGGCTTACGGATAAAGGATTGTAAAAATAACAAGGAATTGTGATTATTCAAAGAACTCGCCTCCACTGACTTATGGTCTTGCCTTTTGCTAATGAGGTTATCTTAATAAAAAAATCTTAGAAACTAGTGGATAGGTTTCTTAAGATTTTCTTAAGGTTTTTTATTAGGAGAGTTGCGAAGTGAGAAGTAGGGGTAAAAAATAAAAAACAGTCTACTTTTATTCATAGACTGTTTCAATGTGATATATTAAAGTCTCACTTACTTACGATTTGGTTCACCGTATTATTTCTAAATGAGGTTTTCTGTTTGATATCTACTAATATTGTTACTAACAAGAAAAAAGTCAGATTGTCTGATTGCTCCTAGTTACTTCACACACCAACGTTTCACTTTTTATTAGCTTCATATACTTTCAACAACTTACCTTTTATGGTTGTGTTTTTCATCCGTTTCAACACAATCGGACCTTTATCATTTAATATTTCAACATAAGAAACAGCATCTAATATTGTAATGATACCAATATCCTCTACTGTTACTCCTTCAATTTTTGCAATCGTTCCAACAAAATCTACTGCTCTAAGCTTCTTTTTCTTACCACCATTAAAGTACAACTTCATAATTTGCTTATTTATTTTTTCACCTTTTGCCTTTTTAATAGTTGGTTCAACATTCATTTTTGCTTCAAAGTCAGATTTCTTATTTGAGACTTCCTCTTTTGAAGGAGCAGCCATGCTCGGAATCTCAAAACCAATATATTCTTCAATTTCACTTAAAAACTTATCCTCAAATGGTGTAACAAAAGTGATAGCTTTCCCCTTTTGCCCTGCCCTTCCTGTTCTTCCCGTTCGATGGACATAGCTTTCTTTCTCTAATGGAAGGTCATAGTTAATGACATGTGTTATATTATCAATATCAATTCCTCTAGCGGCTACATCCGTAGCAATTAAATAGCGGAATTCTCCTCTTCTAAAGTCATTCATCACATCAAGCCGATCTTCTTGTACCATGCCGCCGTGAATTTTATCGCAGCTATAACCTAAATCCATTAACTGATCACACAAAGTATCTACTCGATCTTTTGTTCGACAAAAGATTATGCAGCTATCTGGATTTTCAACAATCGTTACATCTTTAAGCATAGAAAATTTATGGTCTTCTTCCACTTCAAAAAGAGAATGATCAATTTTATCAGTTGTGAGTCCAGTCACCTTAATTTCAATATCGATAGGTGTTTTCATATAGTTAAGTGATAGGTTTTTGACCTTCTCCGGCATAGTAGCTGAAAATAACATTGTCACTCGTTTTCGTGGTAACTCTTTGATGATAGCTTCCACTTGTTCAATAAATCCCATGTTTAACATTTCGTCAGCTTCATCTATAACAAGATAGTTAATTCGTTCTAAAGGTAGAGTACCTCTTTCAATATGATCTAACACGCGGCCCGGAGTACCGACGACTACATGCGTTTTTTGCTTTAATTCTGTTTTTTGGATTGCAAAAGGTTGTTTTCCATAAACAGCTGCAGCTTTTATTCGTTTAAATCTGCCTATGTTTATGAAATCCTCTTTCACTTGAACAGCAAGTTCTCTTGTTGGTGTCAAAATTAACGCTTGCGGTTTATTTTCCTTCCAATCAATTAATTCACAAATGGGAATCCCGTATGATGCAGTCTTTCCACTCCCTGTTTGTGATTTTACGACAAGATCCATTTTCTCTAACACAAGAGGGATAACCTTACTTTGAACAGCTGTTGGATTTTCATATTCTAAGCTTTCCAGCGCATCTACTATTTCATTACTTAATTTATAATCCTTAAAACTTTCTCTGCACATAACTAAACCTCTTTTATTTTGAATTATTTACCTTATTATCTTGCGTATAGATCATTTCCTTATACAAACTACTATTATACGCGAATTCCTATTTTGTTACTGAACAACCTCCTGTTGTCTAAATGGTTATTTATTCTTCAACACTTCGGCAAGTTCATTCAAGGAATGGGATTGTTTAATTTGATAGTTCCGTCCTTCCTTTTGCAAATAATTTTTATCACAAAATTGTGTAAGTACATGCAATAAGTGCCGATAGGATACACCTAAATAATCACAAACTGTTACGTGTTTCTCTTTATAAATTCCTTCATCTGCTGTTTGCAAAATAAAATCCGCTAGCCGGTTTTCAAGCGGGAAAGCGAGACTTTGTGAATACTTTGCTGCCATATGTGTAGCTTTTACACTTAAAAATTTAGTCATTTCACGGAGAAATTTTGCATCATCCAGTAATTGTGTGCGATATCGATGAAACGGAATCGCAAAACAAATGATCTTCGTTGATGCTTGAATCCCCTTTGTATAATACACATCATTTAATAATTCCATTTCCCCAATATAATCATGAGCATTGATAAAATTAATTAAGGATACTTTTCCATTCTGATGTGTTACATATATTTTTGCTTTTCCTTCCATTACATAAAATAAAAAGTCCGGCCTCATGCCCTCTTGAATGATCCATTCATCCCGCCTGTATTCGTGAACTTCTATAAATGCTTCTACTTGAAATGAAAATAGATGTGCGATTGAGTTATTCTCCAAATACAATCTTTTTTTCTCACCTTTGTAAACTTCCATATTCCACCTCGAAATATGAGATATCTCATATTATTCATATTTTATCCCATGATATCATGCATTCAATGAGGAGGAAAATAATGAATACACAGCGCTGGATGAGTACACGTTTTTTTAGTTTTTTTATGACATGGGGCATTTTTCTGCCTTATTGGTCAGGGTGGATGATTTATACAAAAGGAATTACTGTCTCACAAGCTAGCTTGATCATGAGCTTCGGTTTAATTACGAGAGGCCTGTCCACATTATTTGCCTTTCCATATTTATCAGAGAGATTTAGCAGTAAAGTCCTGTTAAAAGTGGCGGGAATTGGCACCCTAGCCTCCATTCTTTGTTATATTCCAGTAAACTCCTTTGCTGGCTTACTATTAGTAACGATCGTTTTACACATATTTTATCCTACTCTGATGCCTGCTTTAGATAGTGCTGCCAGTATCCTTGTACAAAGCAAACAATTAAGACACTATGGAAGAAGCCGTCAATGGGGATCCATTGGGTTTGTCTCAGTGGGCATAGTTTTAACCATTTTTACAGGAATGTTTGGAGATGAGGTAATTTTCTGGGCACTATTGCTTGGAATGATCGGATTTGTGCTTCTTAGTTTAATGAGTGCCCCTAGTACTTTATCTAAAAAGCCGCAAGTAGACCAAACACAAAAAGCAGGCATGTTCCATTTATTTCGGATCAAACACTTTAGTTTGGTACTTATGATTGTCATTTTACTGCAAGCCGCACATGCTACTTATTACAACTACGGATATATTTTCCTACAGGATATCCATGCACCCATATACCTGATTGGTCTCATTATTAACATTGCCGTGATTGCAGAAATCATATTCTTCTCAGTTGCAGATAAAAGCTTTAACAAATTTTCAGTAGGCACTTTACTGACATTTGCAGCAATTGGTTCTTCCATTCGTTGGATATTAATATTTGCCTTTCCAAATGTACTTGTTTTCTGTATCGCGCAAACTTTACATGCATTTTCGTTTGCTATGGGGCATTACGCCTTTATGAAATACTTAATCAACAACATACCACACGCACAGATACCAAAAGCACAAGGCATGTATTCAGCACTTGCACTTAGCTGGAGCACTGCAGTGTTTACAATCTTTGGTGGCTACTTATACGAAATTGAGCCAAGATATGCCTTTATCGGAATGATTGTTTGTACCCTGCCAGCCATGCTGATTGCACTTATATACCGAAAACTAGAACTTAGAAAGGGAGCTCTTATTTCTATTTAAATCTCTTGTCTAGTTCTTCCAAAGCTGTTTCAATTTTTTTAACTTCACAATCCTTCAAAAAAGCTGAGATTTATCTAATTTAGATAAATCTCAGCTTTTTTATATTTTCACAAAACATATAAGGATAACCTCATTTACTTACGGTACGGTTCTTCGAAACTATTCTAAAGGCGGATTTTATTTCCCGATTTGAGCCACTAATCAGTCGGAATATAACGATAACTCTTATCAACTCAAGTTATCTGGGTTATATCGGTTTAGGTCATATGTCTAAACTCACTTATTCCTTTTCCATATACTAAGAAAAAAAGAAGATGAGAAAATGTACAATAATGAGCATGGCTTTGCGTAATGATATGTCTATGACTCGCCTATCTCCTCTTCATGGAGGCAGCTAGCGAGTAAACTGATTCCCTTTTCAATTTCTTCAATTGATAATCCCCCAAATCCTAACATAATATAGGAATGACCTTCAGGGGTTGGATTCAACCAAAAACTTAACGGGGAATAAACTTTGACCCCCTTCTGCAGACCCTTTTCGATTAGCTCTAAGGTGGATACACCCTTTAGTTTCAATAAGATATGCAAGCCTGACTTTTCTCCAACAACTTTTACTTTAGTGCCCATATGTTGTTCAATACTTCTTAGCAAAGCCTGATGTTTTCTTTGATACAGCTTGCGCATTCTTCGAATATGCCTTTCGAATTCTCCAGATTGCATGAACAGAGCCATAGCCCTCTGAATTATAGGAGAGACAGATTGGTTATAAGCCGCGAACTTTCGTAAATATTGACCCATTAGAGAAGGTGGAAATACAATATAACTTAACCGGACTGAAGGAAGAAATGATTTAGAAAATGTACCTAAATAAATGACCCTTTCTTCTTCATCCAGGGATTTCAGCGAAGGAATGGGCTGTCCCCGGTAACGAAACTCACTGTCATAATCATCCTCAATAATGTATCCCTCAGATTGATAAGCCCATTTTAGCAACCGCATTCTTTTCGAAATGGACAAAACCATACCGAATGGAAATTGGTGAGAAGGCGTTACATATACGGCTTTTGCCCTGCTCGTTTGAATATGCTCAACTGACAATCCGTCCTTTTCAAGAGGCATGGGTTCAACATGGCATCTCTCGTCTTCAAATACAGACCGTACGCCACTGTAACCCGGTTCTTCCATGGCCACGGTATTTCCCTGGAGTGCCAAAAGCCGGCAGATCAACGCCATAGAAGTTTGTGTTCCAGCCGTAATAAGAATCTGTTCTGGTGCAGAGCGTACACCTCTGGATTGCAGTAAATGGTTTGAAATCTCCCTCCTCAATGCAAACTCACCTTGCTTTTCACTATACTCAAATAACCAGTTGTTCTCTTGATCAACTGCGTCTGAAAGACATTTCTTCCACTGCTTCAAGGGGAATTTTTCAAGATCGACATTTCCATATTCAAAATCCACAAGGACTTCGCTTGAAGGCTTACATTCCAACTTAATAGGATGCTCCACCTCATTCGGATGCAGTGGAGATTTCTCAATCTCAGCTACCCATATTCCACTTTTAGGTACACTTTCGAGGTATCCCTCTGATTGCAGCTGCTGATATGCTGCCTCAACCGTATTTCGGCTAACCTTTAAATGAGCTGTTAGCTGACGGATGGATGGCATCTTCATTCCTGGCAAGAGCCTGCCCTCTTCAATTTCCTTCTTAATCCAATGATACAACTGACTGTATAAGGGCTCAGGCAGCTCTCTATGTAAAAATGGGGTAATTTCCACTGGTAACCCTCCATCTGTCCCTATTAAACTTTTTAATTCTGCCGCTTTCATCATGTACAGAAATTTCTTAAAATGATTTTATCATTTATAAAGAAAGATGGGATGAAAAATGCATAAGATCCGCCAAGAAAAATTAATATGTACAGATGAAAAGCGTATTGATCAGTTTTTAAGCCACGCACGGACGGGTTACCTTGGATTAACGGATGGGGAGCTTCCTTATGTGGTTCCTTTGGATTTTGTCTGGATGAATGAAGCTTTGTATTTTCATGGTGCCGCAAAAGGAAGAAAAATCAATTTGATTCATGCAAATCCCAACTGTTGTTTCACAGTATCTGAAGATTACGGAACGATGGTAAGCCCTATACCTGCAAAGACAGATACTGCTTACATGAGTGTGATGCTGTTCGGAGTACTTGAAAAGGTAAGTGATTTAACAGAAGCGACCGCGGCAATGCAAGCCATGCTGGATAAGTACGTACCCGGCTACTACGATAAAAGCCTTTCACAATCCCATGTTGAGAAATATCGATCTTCTCTAGGGAGCCATACAGTGGTTTTTAAACTTAAACCCAGCGTACGAACGGCAAAAGAAAACCAAATGAATCCGCAATTGTCTTTCTACCCCGGCAGGAACGTTCAGATGGATATCTAAAATTTTCTGCAAACAGGACATCATTTCCATCAAGAAAACCTTTTATAAAGGCTAGTGGCACAATCCTAATGGGATAAGACTAAAAAAGGGAGCCAATACTGCACAACGCATTGGCTCCCTTTTTATATCAAAATCTCATTTACTTACGATTAGGTTCTCTGTCATTATTATTCATAAAGCTCTGCTTCTCCAAGTAATTCAGCACTGTATGTGAAAACTCGATGTGAGATTCTTGCGTATATTTGGCAATTGTATAGACTTGAGCCAGATTCTTTAATCCCAGCCGTTCTGTCATTTCCTTTAGCCTAGGAATGTCCATATAGCGTTTCCATCCCTTTTCATTTCTTTCTTTGTAGATCTCTAGAATTTCTTCATCTGAATAATCACGATACTGATCATAGTGAACAAGTCCATGCCTTGGCAATCGATCTCTTGGAGCAGGGCTTTCTGCAGGATAGCCTAATGAATAACCCACAACTGGTACGACATTGGGCGGTAAGTTTAGCAGTGCACCAATTTGATCACAATTTGCAAGCGTTGAGCCCATATAACAAATCCCTAGCCCAGCATTCTCTGCTGCTAAGGCACAGTTTTGTGCTGCCAAAGAAGCATCAATAGCACCGATCATAAAGCTCATAAAATTATCAAAATGGACAGGTGCATCATTGAGCGAAAGCCATTTTCTCATTCTATTAAAATCAGCACAAAAGGTTAATAGGATAGGTGCATCAACAACCATCGATTGTTCCATATGTGCGGTGTACAACTTTCGCTTAAGTTCTTTGTCTTTTGTGACGATAATCGAATAAGACTGCATATTTCCGCTTGATGAGGCACGAATACCTGCATCTATTATTTGCTCTAGCAGTTCTTGACTTACTTCCCTATCTTCATATTCTCGTATGGATCTGTGTCCAAATATCACATCATTTAATTCCAAAGCAATCACTCCTTATTAATCGCATATCTAAGGGGTTTAACAATCTTTGCATATATAAAGTTCAATCTATCCATTTGGTTAATACTGTAAGATAGGCGTCATTCCTCTTACCCTTGATATAGAAAAATGAATAGACTCTGATAATATTATATCATTATTTTTGAATAATCTGATAAATAAAAAGATTGCCTTTGGAAGACTGGCAACTAGTCAAACTTATAATTTTTAGTGGTTTTAACTGGCACTACTTATGGGCAGTATAGGAGTAATCTCCCCTGTAAAACTTCTAAGATTTCTTCCGGCATTTCCCTGACCTTGATATCCCCACCGAGGAAAAGCAGCCAATTTGTTATTTCGGTCAATTCTTCTGAATGATTAACATGGATAAAAGTCTTTAGAATGGCTGTGGTTTGGTAAGGATTCGTATAGGAAATGGAAACTTTTAAAGGATGGTATTTTTTGAACTGGGCAATCGCTTTTGGACCAAGTTCAAGGATCAGATTGACTATTTCTTCCTGATTACTAAGTTTTTCTAAAATCTTTTTTTTACTTATTCTTTTTTTCGTCGGGTTTGGTTTAACATCGATGAGATTATCGACAGTAAAAATCCTCCTCTTTTCATCCTTTAAGTCGAAGCCTTCAATCAGCCAAAGACTTTTTTCACGGTAAAGGTGCAGAAGATAAATTGAATAAGACTTTATCGCTTTCTCTTCATTGATGGTAATCAATAAATAGCTATCCAACAGAATGATTTGAATGAGTTTTTCTAACATCGGATGGGGAAGGTCTGACAGATCAAGTAAATCGGGATTATGAGGGTTGGTCCCTTCAAAAAGCAAGATTTGATTTAATAGAACAAGGTCCTCTTGCTGATTTTCTGAGATGAGGCCTAGTAACTTTTCAGCTAAAGACTGACGGCTCTTTAGATAGGGGAGTTGTTGATTTCTTGTAGCCATAAATGCAATAAAAAGGGCTTTGATCTCATTATCAGTAAAGCGAACAGTAGGCAGGACAGAGTTGCTCATGACAAAATATCCCCCATCCCTTCCAACTTCAGCGACAAGCGGCATCCCCATGGCTTCAATTTCTTTGATATCTCTAATAGCTGTCGAACGAGAGATGTTAAATTCCCGCATAATTTCAGAAATGGTAAAATGGGCGCGGTTATTGATATACCGCATGATGATATTAATCCGTTCAACTTTTTTCATCGGGACCTCCTAAACAGTATCATTTTTTGACATGATTTAAAGCTATTATAAACTCATCAAGTGAAAAGACAAATCATTTGATAAATTTAATTTAAAAGGAAGGTTTTGAAAATGACAAATTATACTTTAGAAGAAAAAGAAAGCTTTACTGTATTAGGCATTGGGACTGAACTTAAGAGCGATTATACAGACTATGCCGGCATTAATAAGGAAAAGGCAGACTTTTGGCAGGCAGTTAAAGAGGACGGAAGGCTTGAAAAATTAAAATCCATCGCCACAAATGATTACATCTTTGTCGTAAACGAAGCGGTGAATAACAAGATGATGCATTATGCTGGCGTCATGACAGAAAAGTCACTGCCAGAAGCATCAAGAGTGATTCAATTCCCTAAAGGGGAATACCTCGTTGTTAAAGGGCAAGCTGAGACAGCGGAAGAGTTAAGTAATCTGCTTACTGGCATTGCCTTTGGTCAAGTTTTGCCAGAAGAAAAAAATGTCGCTTATGTTGGAGGGCCCAATGCAGCGGTTGAGATGGGGCAGCAAAACGGCTTACTATTTGGTGAAATGTGGATTCCTGTTGTTAGGAAATAAAAAGATAATAGGAGGAATGGAAATGTCCTATATCGTTGATTTTAAAAATGTATCTACGGCTGGTTTAGAGTCTTCACCAGCAGCTGAAGCGCTTGCTGGTTTACGTGCTAATGAAGCCCGTTACTTTATGAACAAATATAAGCATGAATTTACGGTTGTACCAGCTAGCGAGTCCTCAGATACCCTCGATTATGTGAACCAAATTTTGAAAGAAGAACGTGATATTGTGTTTGCTGCCAAACCTTTAGAAACGTCACGTTTTCAAGTGGAAGATATCAAATTTGCCTACGTCTTTTATGAGGATGGTCTGGGGATCAACGTTATGTATACGGTTAATGATCCAAAGAAGCGGGCTGTTGGTTTTAAGCTTTCTGAGGGGATGGAGGTACCAAAAGAATTAGAAGGAAAATTTAAGTTTGCTAGGCAGAAGTCTAAACTAGCTGGAACGATTCGGGGCTCGTTTTTTGTAATCAAAGGAGAATATTAAAGTAAGCAAAATTGCAAGAACAAACACAACCATTCATGAAGCAAATAATCATCTAGTCATTCAAATAATAAAACAGCACCTCTCCATCCAATTAGAAGGTGCTGTTACTTTTTTTGCGAAAACTTCATTTACTGGTGCGGTTCACCTTGATACATCTAAATGAGTTTTTACTGCTTCAGACGTTATTTATACTTTCTACAAACTTCTTCGCAGCACGCGATAATGGAATATTTTTTAAATAGCATATGCCAATACTCCTTTTGGGGATTTCCTCTTCCAGCCTTATCTCGTATAAATCTTCTCTTTCTAAATAATACCTTGAAAACTCTTTTATGACACAAGAAATACCTAAATTTATTTTTGTGAATTCTAAAACTAAATCATATGACCCAAGTTCAAACACTGGTGAAACATGAAAGCCCCTCTTTTTAAAGAAATTTTCCACAAACATTCGTGAATTCGATTTCTTTTCTAAAAAAATTAGTGGCATTCCCATTAAATACTCTAAACTAATCGGTTTATTCGTTAATTTTTTAAATTTTTCTCCACAGACAAAAATATCTTGAATCTCCTTACACGGTATGACTTGAAGGTGGTCGTCATAGATTGGCAAATTGCATATCCCCATATCTGCCTTTCCAGATTTAATAAAATCACAGATTTCTGTTGTGGTTCCATTTAATATATTTAATTTGATTCCGGGGTATCTTGCATGAAATTCTTCCAAATAAGGTAATAAAAAATAGCGAGAGATGGTATCTCCAACCCCGATACGTAATTGTCCAGTCTTTAATGTTTTAAATTCTAATATTTTTTCTTCTGCTACGTTGATCATTCCTAAAGCTGAATTAATATGCTCATTTAATAATTTTCCTTCATTTGTCAATACTATGCCCTTTGATGTTCGATAGAAAAGTTGTATTTCTAATTCATTCTCAAGCTTCATAATAGCTTGACTGACCGCAGATTGTGTCATATATAATTCCTGTGCTGCTTTAGAAAAACTTTTATTTCGGCTAACGACGTTAAATATACGATATAAATCCAATTTTCCAATCATATAAGTTCTCCTTATATCAGGTATTACAAATATTAATTTTACTTATATCATTTTAGAAAGGTATAGTAAACTCATAGCGTTAAAACATAAGTACATAATTCTATATAAAGTGTACTCGATTAGAGGAGAGATTAAATTGACAAGAGCCGTTGGAACAGTAGTTCGTGGGCTTCGCGGTCCTATCATTAACAAAGGAGATAATATCGAACAAATCGTAGTTGATACAGTAATAAATGCTGCAAAAATCGAAGGCTTTTCGATAGAGGATCGTGATATTGTAACAGTAACTGAATCCATTGTCGCTCGTGCACAAGGAAACTATGCGACAATTGACGATATAGCAACAGATATTAAAGCAAAATTCGGTGACGAAACAATTGGTATCATTTTTCCGATTCTTAGCCGTAATCGATTTGCAAACTGCTTACGAGGGATAGCAAAAGGGGCAAAGAGTATAGTCTTAATGTTAAGCTATCCATCTGATGAAGTCGGGAACCACCTTGTAGATATCGACGAACTAGACATTAAAGGCATAAATCCATGGACAGATGTATTATCTGAAGCTCAGTTCCGTGAACATTTCGGTTTTATCCAACATCCATTTACAGGTGTTGATTACATCGAATACTATAAATCCCTGATTCAGGCTGAAGGTGTAACTTGCGAGGTTATTTTCTCAAACAACCCAAAAACCATTTTAGACTATACAAAGAAGGTATTAACTTGTGATATTCACTCACGTTTCAGAACAAAACGGATCTTAACAAACCATGGTGCTGAAAAAGTATATGGACTTGATGATATTCTTTCAGAATCAATCAATGATAGCGGCTTTAATGAAGCTTTTGGTCTACTTGGATCAAACAAAGCAACAGAAGACAGCGTAAAACTATTTCCAAACAATTGTCAACCAATTGTTGATGAGATTCAAGCAAGAATCAAAGAAGTAACAGGTAAAACCGTTGAAGTAATGATTTATGGTGATGGGGCATTTAAAGATCCAGTCGGTAAAATTTGGGAGCTTGCGGATCCAGTAGTGTCACCTGCTTACACTAAAGGACTTAATGGTACTCCAAACGAAGTGAAATTGAAATACTTGGCAGATAACAACTTCTCACATCTTCATGGAGAAGAGTTAAAACAAGCTATTTCTGAATACATCCAGAATAAAAAAGAAGACCTAGTTGGTGCAATGGAGGCACAAGGTACTACACCTCGTAAACTAACAGACCTAATTGGATCATTATCTGATTTGACTTCGGGTAGTGGGGACAAAGGAACACCCATAATCTATATTCAAGGTTACTTCGATAACTATACAAAATAAAATAATACAAAAAGGATGTCTCCTAAATCCAGACATCTTTTTTTACTTTCATGAATTAATATACTCCATACAAAAGTTAGAGTGAAATCTAATTTTTGAGGTGTTTTTCTATGGCTAAGTATAGTGAAGGATTTAAACAAGCGGATAAAGCAAAAATTGGCAGGTATGAGTCCGGTACAATACCGTATCCATACTAGCCAATTAGCTGCATAATATAAAACTCTAACTTTCGGGCGTCACATCAGAAGGGATAGTTGCCTTTCTTTAATACGAGTCCTCAAATAAACTCTGAACGTGTAGAGTGTAGAAACAGTCTATTTAGCTTCCCGCAAATAGTTATAACAAAAAAACTCATTTACTTATGATACGGTTCCCCGTTATAGTTGTTAATGAGGTTTATTTTGTATTTGCAATTTTTTCTCTTTTCTTTCATGCTACTTATTCATTTTATTAAGAAAATCCCCTAACAGACTGTCTAGATCATTTTCCATGTCAGCCTGTTGCTCTTCTGCTGTTATCGATTTGTCTTTTGTTGCTTTTTGCCAATCAAACGTATTTAAATCATCCATTATACTTAAATCTCCGGCATCAGCTTTTTCCTCAAAAGCACTTAAATAGTTACTCGCTAAGGATGCTTCCGTATCAGGTACCTCTTCGTTCGGCAATTCTTCTTGCAAATACAAGGCATCATTAATATCTAGAGAATTACTATTTAACGATGCAAGCAAGGCAGTTGTTCGAATGGGATCCGTTAAAAGCTGGTAAACAATCGAACCCAATACGGCCTCCGAATGCTCATGTTTTAACCAATCTCGTTGTGATTTACTTAATTTATGAGGAAGAGGAACCGTAATCGTTTCCCGTTCCTTCGAAAAAGATTGTCCAACCCCTTGTAACACAAACTCGGCAATCTTACTCGAAAAATTCCTTCTTTCTAATTCCTTTAGCCTTTGTAAATGCCCTAATAGATGATCAGGGGTATCTGAAGGGATACGAAATGAAATGGCTTGCCCTCTCTTAATCTCCTTTGAACTAGAGCTTTTCATATCATCACCCTATTATTTCTTCACAGGTTCTTGGGATGGTTTAGACTTTTCACTCTTCCTCACAAAATCAGTAATAAGCTTATAGTAAGCATTCGCCATCATCCAAATACTCTCTTTCTCATCTTCAAAGAAATCAATATTATACCCATCTAGATTATTATTCAATGTTTTAATATATTCTTTTAAAACATTCGCTCCCCCACCAACAAAATAGCAGATTTCTGTTTGTGAATTTTTCTGCCATACATTTCGTAATAGACGATATTGTTTTTTTGCTAGTTCAAGTAAGATCCGATCCGTAATATCATGGACACTTGTCCGACTTCCCTTCACCATAATATGATTCCGGTCATTTTTTCTCGTGATAATTTCGACAACATCACGACGGCTATCTAATTCGATGGCATGTTTCGATCTGATTTCTTCTCTAATAGCCTCTAATGATTCCGATACACCTAGATTAAATCCTTGTGCCTTATCATCATCAACATTTCGATTCTTAATGACAGCAATATCTGTCGATAGTCCCCCTATGTCCTGAATGATTATTCTTTTATCAATTAAATCTTTATTAATGATTTTTAGCTGGTTGTCCATGACAAGATTAATATAAGCGGCAAACCCTTCGGGATAAATCTTTACTTCATTAAACTTAATATTCACTTTTAAACCTTGATATTTAGGAGTAACAAGGAATTCCACCTGATGGACGGAACCAACCAATTTGGAGCGGTATCCAGCGTCCTTACCTTCCTTTACTTCACGTAGTGGGAGGCCAGTTCCAAGTGTATAATTGGCATCGATAACATTTTTTACTCGTGGGAAAGTATTGCTATTCTCCTCATTTACGGCATCTAATGCTAGAGTGGCAAAAAGCATGACCAATGTTTGATCTTCTTCGGATTTAGCGCTTCCTGGATCTAGCTCTGTTGCATTGTCACTTTTTGTTGCCAAATGGCCTACACGGTAGATGGCATTGTTATCTTTCAATGCAGGGGAGTGAACCTTGATATGTATTCCTTCTAGCGGATTTTTATTATTTAATTCTTCTATTCCAATCACAGGACGATCTTCTGTGTCTATTCCTACAATATTAGGAATATTTAATTCGTACTCTAATTCACCAAAAATGGCCTTAATGGAGTCATTACCAACATCTACAGCTGCAATTCTAGAGTTCATCTTTAATCATTCCTTTTTATTTATTTCTTTACTATTAAAAAGGCTATAAGAGATTACTAGATTCTACAATGAGCTTTACCCAAAAGATATACAACTGTAAACACTTCGTAAACTATGGCTATTTGTAGACATTTCCGTAATCTTTAGCAACAAACCTGTATACATCCTACAGCGACAAGATGTATACAGGTTTGTTTACTTGTAAACACTTTTGCATACAATCTGATTACAAAATGTAGACGTGTAAACACTTTTGTATACTTCATATTTTTCGTAAATGATTGAGAAGTTATCATTATCAACCTCTTGAAAAAACATGATGTATTTATCATTTTCCACCCTATAAAAAGGGAGAATGCTTGCGCATTCTCCCTTTTTAATATATTTTTTAAATTCCCGCCTTAGTTTCTAAAAAACTCATTTACTTATGGTACGGTTCTCCGTAACTGGTCTATCGGCGAAAATTCACCACGGCACTTAACCGGCAACCATCTTTATAGTAATGACCCATAACCATATTCACAGGATCTTTATCACAAACATGTGCAACTTATACCAGCTCATCCGCGATCATTTTCGCCTTTTCCGCAATCTCTCTCATATCCTCGACCGGAACAAGCTCGGCTAATTCGTAAGCCAGCGGATTACGGGAAAATTTGTACAATTCGTCCCGCAGCAGGTTCCTTTTTTCTATGGATGCATCTATATAAAGCTTGCATGGCTGCCTAGCCTCATCCAAATCATGCAAATCGACATAGCCTGATTTATGAGACTCCAACACAATAGCTGAAAGATCGATTAGAGCTGAGCAGGCAATATCAATTTCTGCTCGAAATGTGCCGTTAGCACTTTTCACATCAAATCCAATACTTCCGCCGTTCTCCAAGTCCCCCTCAGAAAGGAGCTCATCGAAACCCAATTCCTCTAAAATCTGATTGAGCGTCACATCCGTTGAGTCCAATTGTTCTAAATAGTCTATTAATGCCAGTGAATCATCGGACCCGCCAATTAAATCTCTCCACCATTTGTTTATGTATATGTTCTTCTCCCACTTTCTTTTAAGCATTGTAATTATCCAAATAAGACCGTTTTATTATTATAAGAGGTCATAGGCTTTGACTAACGCTTAATCTCTCAAAAGCATACTTATCAATGCCGCTATCGCCGAGCCATCGTCAGGCTATACCCGCCGCCTTTAAGAGACGAATTAACAGCTCCTTGCGCGTTCCCTGTGCCTTGCGAGCCAATGCAGCCAGCTTCTCCGCCTTGCCCCAGATCGGGTACAATACCCGTTCGGCCTCATCATCCGACAAAGTCTCTATTTGCTGTACTAATAGCGTAAGCTTGTCTTCACTTTCCAGCTCCGGCTGAATTTTCAGCTTTAACGAATCGTGGGAACGAAGCAGGCAGGAGATCAAGGTGGGCGTCGATCGTTCCGTTATACCATAGGTCTCGACAAAAACGGCTGTGAACTTGTCATGCACCAGCTGGTGCTCATCATCTACAAGGTCTATGTAAGCTTCAACAAGCGGAAAGTACCCTTCGGACGAAAGCCCCAGCCCGAACACAGCATAACTGCCAGGCATGACGCTTTTTTCGTCATCCACATCTTCATACCATTCGAATTCTACCATCGCCTCACGAGCGTATTCCTCCAATAACGGATGCAGCTCGGAATAAGCCAGAGCATTCGCAAAAAAACGATGCGTTTCCGATTTGGCTAGCCCCTTGATGGGCAAATACTCTCTCACGCTAGATTTTAACTTGATTTTGTAGCTTTTCGGGAAGCCCTTTCTGAGCAAAGAGAGAATAAACGAAATTGCCCCTTCATACGCCCCGGCTTCTTCCTTGCGAATAACGATGGTGAAGAGGGAAAAAACATCGTTAGCCTTGCATTCGACCAATTCATGGCGCATATGAACGTCTTCTTGAGAGAAGCTGTCGCTGCCCTCCTTCAGCATACGTGTGGCTTTGCCGCTGCCAAGCTGCTTCGCCAGCTCCAAAAAAGTCAGTCCCCTAAATTTGCTGTAGTTCGGCTCATAACGAATAATCATTACCGCGCCGTACAACAGAAGGTCAATAGGCTGATTTGGCTCATCCTTATTCTCAAGAACAGCATCCGGCTTGATCACATACTCATTGCTCCCGTATTCGGAACGGGTAACATCATAGTAACGAGGCAGGAATACATCCTCAGCCCAGCCGGTCAAACCTCTAATGATATCTCTTCGATGCTCCGCGAGAGCCTCAGCCCGTTCTTTATTCAACTCTTGAATCCGATCAAATAAGGTGATCGTCTTTGCGGCTTCCGGTTCGGGGAACAAATCCGGATTCAGCAGATGACGCGCCAAAAAGAAAGTTTCCAGCGGCTTTGTCGGGTAAGAGTCCTTCTCCAGTTTTTTCTCGATATAGGACCGAATTTGCTCTAGAAGCTGCCTCTTTTTCGCTTCATACACAGTTTCCAGCACCGTTAATTCCACAAGCCCGTCCATCGTTGCGAAAGTTCCTTGGAAGGTAAAACGGTAGTTGATCAACGGCGACGTTTCCAGCTTGTTCAGCCTCTTCCTTACGATTTCCGCCAGCAGGGGCTGAATCTCATGCAATATCTGCTCCCGCGTAAAGGGTGAAGCTTTCATCGACTTTTTGCCTGCGGCACTCCCCACAGATTTCGAACTGTCGACCCTAGTCCTGCCCGGTCGATAATCCAGCTTGACAAAGTTAAAGATGCCTACTTGCAGCGTGGTGCGTAAGACCACTTCCTCTGCGTTCTTTCGATTCTCCTGTTCGTCAAACCAATTATTGATGGCCGTTTTCATCTCTTCCAGCGCTTCTTTCTGCAATTCGTTCATTGTCTTCTGCCTTTCCGCGTGTTCTATCTTTTCTCAACATAATCATACTATGAAAATGGAAAACCTTGTTGAATTGATATTCCTCTCCGCCCTTACGCTCCTGGTTTTCTATTTGTCAAAGAGTTTAAAGTCCAGTTTTTTGAACTAGTTTTTATCTGAAAAAAGGAATTGTTTTCAGGGTCTGTAGCTGAATCATAAATAACAACATCATCGTAATAGTCCATAACTAATAAGAAATCCCCTTCAACTCCATACATTTCCATCATCTTTAAAATAGCCCAATCTTTTTGGTAATCAAATCTATTTGAAGAACGTGGACCACTAATGTCTCTCTGCTTAACAAATGAGTCTTTTAGTTTATCCATGTAATCAATCCTATTCATTCTCAATCTGAGAGTTTGTTAATATATGAATAAATCATCTTCCTCAATTGTATCGATAAAATAGGTCCATAACAACATTTTTTACCAATTTTACCATTTTACGTAGTAAAGAAGTAGTAACTTCTCTCTGTTAAATATTACAGTCATTTCCTTAATTCGTATCCCACATTGATTTTAGGATATATTCTTTGTTTTAATTCTTTTAAAACAAAGAAATGATAAATACAGAGTATTGAATGCTTAGCTAATACATAAAATTTACTAGTATCAGATATGATGGTTGCTCTATTCATTTATTTCTACTTGTAAAGAATTGGGAGTTATTGTACATATTACTTGTTTACCTTGATATTTAAAATGCCGTTAGTTTATAAACTAACGGCATTTGTGGTAATAACCTCATTTACTTATGATACGGTTCTCCCCGCAAAATCCGAAACGCCCGATAAACCTGCTCCACCAATATTAGCCTCATTAACTGATGTGGAAAGGTCATTTTCGAAAAACTCAGTTTCTCATTCGCCCGCTGCAAGACCTCAGAGCTCAGCCCTAGCGATCCTCCGATCACAAACGTCACTTTGCTTTTACCATATGTAGCTAACTTATCCAGACCATCAGCCAGCTCCTCTGATGTTTTCATTTTCCCCTCAATCGCTAGAGCAATGACATGTGCGTCTGGATGGATTTTTGATAGGATCCGCTCGCCTTCCTTTTGTTTCACTTGGATCATTTCAGTATCGCTTAATTCTTCTGGGGCTTTTTCGTCTGGGACTTCGATGATTTCTATTTTAGCGTAGGCCGATAATCTTTTTAAGTATTCATCGATTCCTTGCTTTAAGTATTTTTCTTTTAGCTTGCCAACCGTTATTATTGAGATATTCACAGGTCATCCTCACTTTGTAAACAAGATATCCACATTAGTTATCCACATATCCACATTTTCTATCCACATCTTGTGTGAGATCATTCGTTCGCCACAAGATATACAGCGTGATTTTGACAATATTCACAGGTTGTTGATAACTCTTCTTCCTTTGAAATCTTTGATAATTGCGGAAAGGTTTCGTACTCATCAACCACTGTATCTATTGCTATATCAACATGTTCCTCGCAGCTGTAAATCATTTAAGCATTCCTTCTTTCTTCATTTTCACTTGTGATTATTATTTGAATTGTGGATAATTTTCATTCCATTCACATTTTCTACTTATCCACATCTCATCATATCAAACCAATAAAAAACAGGAAAGCCTCATTGTGCTTTCCTGCTTTTATCTTGGTTATTAGAATGTTTCACCGCTCAGTTTAATGGTTGCTTCTTGAAGCTTACCTGCTCGGTAAAACTTCACTTTCATCTGATCGCCAACTTTTTTCTGATTATACAAATGCTTTCTAAGCTGAATGACATCCCCTATTGCTTCGCCATCCATTTCAACAATTACATCCATTTCCTTTAAGCCTGCTTGAGCAGCAGGTGAATTAGGTTCAACAGATGTAATCGCAACTCCTACTTTCACATCTCGAGGAAGTTTTAATGCCTCTTGCTGATAGTAGCCAGGGATTTCACTTACCGATGCTAACTGAATACCCATGTATGGTCTTCTTACTTCCCCAAATTTCTCTAGGTCCTCAATAATTGGCCGGGCATAATTGATTGGAATAGCCAATCCGATTCCTTCAACCGCTGACTCAGCAATTTTCATTGAATTAATGCCGATGACTTGGCCACTAATATTAATTAAGGCTCCACCGCTATTCCCTGGGTTAATGGCTGCATCTGTTTGTAGAACCTCAGCCTGCCAATCAGCTGTTCCATTTTGGTCAATATCAACTGGTACTGTCCGTTCTAAGCCAGAAATAATCCCTTGTGTGACAGAGCCCTCAAATGTGCCTAATGGATTTCCGATTGCGATGACTGGTTCCCCAGTTTTCAATGCACCTGAATCACCAAATTCAGCAACCGTTTTAATATCCTTTGAGTCCACTTCCAATACAGCTAGATCTGTCCAAATATCACTGCCAACAAGCTTTGCCGGTATTTTTGTTCCATCTGCAAGACTTACCTCGAGCTGCTGGGCACCTTCAACCACATGGTGATTCGTTACGATGAAAGCACTTTTCCCCTGCTTTTTATATATAACACCTGAACCAGTTCCAGCTGGCACCCCATCTTCACCAGCTTCTCTGGACCAGAAGCCTGCTGCTTGGATATTTGTAATACTAACGACTGCATCCCCCGCTTTATCAACGGCTTTCGTTACATCTGTTACGACATTAAGGGATACATTTTGTGTAGGAACGTTCGCACTTTCATTATTCGCCGCTTCCTCTTCCAATTGGTTATCCGGCTCGATTGAATACGGCAAAACATTGTAATCTGCGAGCTTAGGGATTGCAATAATGACAAGAATGGCTCCTAGAATCACACCTACTAGGCTTGCTAAAAAATACCCGCCTTTGTTTCCTTTTTGTTTATTGGATCGATTTTGATAATCTTGATCATAATAGCCCACCTTGCACCAGTCCTTTCATTTCACGTCTATTTAAAAAATGAGAGAGCTACATGTTTACCTTTAATGTCATGATTAGTCCTAAGATTTATTCTTCCTTCTTACCCATTATTATACTCCCTCAATTTTTATAAGCTAAGAAAAAAGCAATTGTAAAACTCAATCTTACGACTTTGTTCATAAGTTTGATGAATTTTGTTAAAAAAAATGAGCATCGCCTTAAGCGATGCCCATTCTATTAAACCGCTGTTAATGCCGTCGGAATTTTCGGGTCTGTATCAAACAGGTCAAACTGCTCCCCTACTCTAATCCCTCTGCCCTCAAGCGTTTGTGCAACAGCCATTCTCGCTAAATCCTTCATATTATTGTCCTGGCTTAAATGAGCCAAATAAATGCGCTTTGTTCGATCCCCAGCTACTTCACTCATGGCAATCGCCGCATCCTCATTAGAGACATGGCCAACATCGCTTAAGATTCTTCGTTTAATACTCCAAGGATACTTTCCCATTCTAAGCATCTGCACATCATGATTACTTTCGAATACATACGCATCCGCATTGGAAATAAGGCCCTTCATCCGATCACTTACATAGCCTGTATCTGTTATAATAACCACTTTCTTTTGCCCATGATGAAAAACATAGAACATCGGGTCTGCCGCATCATGGGAAACACCGAATGATTCGATATCTAAAGAACCGAATGTCTTTACGGTTTCCATATTAAAAACAAACTTCTGCTCAACAGGTACTTGTCCAATTAAGCCATCCATTGCCTGCCATGTTTTTTCGTTTGCATACACAGGTAATTTATATTTTCTAGCCACAATTCCGACACCTTTAATATGATCACTATGCTCATGTGTAACTAAAATGCCTGAGAGCTTCCCCATATCCCGGTCAATCTTTTGAAATAAGGCTTCCATCTGTTTCCCGCTTAGACCAGCATCAACCAAAAATGAATGATCCTCTGTCTCAACATAGATCGCATTCCCCGTACTTCCGCTTGCGAGAACGCTAAATTCCAAGGACATATTCTCTCACTCCACTATTTTTTTCTCTTCATTGTTTAATTGCATTATCTGCCCCTCGTACGCGTGGACAAATATATTCTCTTCCCCATTAATCACAAAGCGCCAAGCAGGTGTCAGCACCTGGGATGTACCAGTATGAAGAAAGGTTACATAGCCTAACTCGACTTTTGAGATTTTGCTTTTCGGCTTTAAGGAGCCCTTTTCATATAATGTTTCAATGGCTTTAAGCGGCTGGATTATTTTTTCCTTTTCTGAAAGCTCTTCAATTTTCTCTAAAATCGTTTGCTGATAGGAAACAATATCATTTTCAGCATTTAGCCATATCGTCAATTCCCCGCTAATATTTTTATAGAAAACTTTGTCCTTAAACTGCTGATAGTAGGTAATTTTGTTTTCATCTTTTCCCCAGAAACGATACTGATCACCATATATCACATGGTTTTTAACAAAAGAATTAATCTCTGCCGTATCTAACTTATCCTTTAACTCATACGGCTTATCTAGGGTGGCAGTTAAGACCAAGCCATCATTCACCGTTACTTGCTGCCCTTTTAGCTTTGGATCATCCAATCCATCATCATTCGTAAAGTTTTTAGGCGTAGCACTTAAATAGTTATCTTTTTGAATATTTTTCGGAAGATCATTATACTCAATTTCATCAGCTTTCAGTCTTTTATCAAATGATGGCTCCACAATAAATTCATATTGACTTGAATCCTTTAATTTAAAGAACTCATACATTAAATAGATATCGAGTACAAGAAAGGTCAATATAAAGATTGTTTTAATTTTACTCCAATCCATGATTGCCCCCTCCTATTTCCTCGAAGGAAATTTTATTCCATATATCATTGTATTGATAGTACCAAGCCGGTTCAAGATAAACTAATCGAGTGTGTAAATCCTTTGTCATCGTATACCCTATTACCATATCCTGCAGCTGATTAAGATGAACTCCTTCCATTTGCTCTAGCCACTCTAATGCCTCTTGACCAGAACGCAGAGTTGTTTCAGATTCATCCGGTGTTTGAATGCCAAACGAAAAATTACTGCGGGAATACTCCAGAATCTCGTTTTGTCCCCAAGTATGGCTTATTTCGGAGATTCCATTCGCATCACTAAACACGGGATACCCATTATTCTCATAAAGGCGGAACAATACTCGATGATTTGATTCATCAATCTTCACATATTGATAATTTCCTGTCCAGCCACCATGTTCATTGACAAAATCAATGCTTCTTTTCAAAAGATTATCTGTAGGAAACTGGCTCTCATTGCTCTCAACCGGGTTCACATATGAAAGCGTATTTTTATCCTCATCCACTCTCATCAGACTTGAATAATCCTTAAACTCTACCCCTGAACCTGAAGACTGCCAATTCTTCTGAACCACACTTGGATCTTTAAATAAAGCGTTCTTATACTTTTCAGGGTCTAATGGGTTGGATACATATTGATAGCTTAACATTTTTGTTTCATCAGACAGCAAAAAGAGCACTCGATCCTCAGACACTTTATATGGAAAATAGGAAGAATAACTTAAATTGTATTCCACATTTTTAAAGAATGCATTATTAAAATTATGGACGAAAGATGAAGCAACATGGCTTCTATATGCCTTTTTTTCTTTAGAAGATATAAAATAGACATAGCTTTGTTCCTTCTGCGTTGCACCTATATCAATAACAATACGATCAAATTGAAAATGAGGCAGTTTTTTATCTTTAATATCAATAATCGACCGATAAAGATCAATTGGAATCAGGTCTGGAAATTCAATAACTGCTTTTCCTGAATTATGGATAAAGGAGGGGTAATTGCCTATTCCACCTGAAATATTCTCAAAATCAGCATAATTCCATCTGCTTATTTCAGCTATCACCTTATTAATTTCATTTATATCAACTGTTCCGAAATGACTCTCTTTATCAAGATGATAGATAATCCGATCAGGCCTAACAATTTCTCCGACTTCCTTTTTGTCACTTATCGCTACTTTTTCAACCGTATTTTGCTTTTCAATCACTTCTAAATTTGGCTGGTATGTCCAAATACTCCATGTTAATAAAATACTAAAACAGACTAAAATGACTAATATGACTGATTTAATATTTTCATATGTCATTCCCAATCATCCTCTTCAGTACGAGCATCATAAGGCAGGCTGAAAAATATCGATGTTCCTTTCCCCTCTTTACTCATTGCCCATATTTCACCACCATGTGCTTCAACCATTTCCTTAGCAATAGCCAGACCAAGACCTGTACCACCCAATTTTCTAGTTCTTGCTTTATCAACTCGATAAAATCTGTCAAATATTTTATCAATATTTTCCTTCGGTATCCCCACTCCTTGGTCAGAAACGCTCACAACTATCATACCTAGCTTTTCTTCTACACGGAATGTAACCTTTCCACCTTCTGGAGAATACTTCAGTGCATTGGATATGATATTATCCAGCACCTGTGTAAGCTTGTCCGCATCAATCTCAACAAATGCTGCCTGATCAGGTAGTCTTCGGTCAAAAATCACATTTTGTTTCTTCGTTAATTCAAATCGATCGATAATCCGGTTATAGAAGGAAATAAGATCGATCCACTCTTTTGTCAGACGGTAATCCTTGCTGTCCATTTTTGATAATTGCAGCAAATCATTCACAAGACGAATCATCCGTTCTGTCTCATTTTGGGTTACTTCTAAAAAGTTTGGTGCAATCTCCTTATCCTGCCACGCACCATCAGCTAGCGCTTCTAAATAGCTTCTCATCGTCGTTAATGGTGTTCTTAGTTCATGAGATACATTTGCAACAAATTCACGGCGCTCCGTCTCAATTTTCTCTTGCTCTGTAATGTCATGAAGCACAGTAATAAGGCCATTTACAAATCCAGTTTCCTTTTGGATAACGGAAAAGTTTGCCCGTAAGATTAATGTATTTGTAGGTTCACTGTAATCTAAAATAACTGAATCTCGTTCTGCAAGCAGTTCATCGAAGGTATAGTCCTCCTCCAGACCAAGAAGTGGAACAATTGGAGAGGACAGGACTGTTTCACGTGAAACATTCAGCATTTCTGCCGCAGGCTCATTTATTAAAATGACACGTCCCTTCCGATCAGTCGCAATCACGCCATCCGTCATATAGGAGAGTACAGAAGACAGCTTTCGTCGTTCCCCTTCTGTTGTTGCCTGCGCTTCCTGCAGCTTTTTCGTTAAGTTATTAAATGTCATTGCGAGCTGGCCAATTTCATCATACCCGTAAACCTTAACCTTGCGCGAAAAGTTCCCTTTTGTCATCGCAAGTGCCTGCCTTCTCATATCTGACATTGGCCTTGTGATTGTTTGTGCCAAAAGAACACCTAAAACAGCAGTAATTGCAAGTGCAATGGCTGTACCAGTAATAAAAATATTATTGATTTGTCTCATTTGCTGAAAGACGTTTTCTATTTTTGCAACTGAATATATAGCACCCTTTACTTCCCCATGATGCTTAATTGGGGTAACTAATACCCAGATACGATTCCCCCTATGGTCAATCCGATCCTCGCTTGATTGCTGGGCAGTTGCAAGTGTCATCCTAATGAGCGTGTCTGTTGTCCTTTGCGTAACAACACCCTGATTATCCGGATCCGATGTGCCAAGAATCCTCAACGAATCGTCAATGACAGTTACTTCCGTAATATCAGGTGAGTAAAAGTCTCTCAATAATTTATAAACGTCTTCTTCTTTGGTAGTCTCATCATCAGGCAGACGATCCTTCGTCATTTGTTCTTCAAGATAATAGGCAAGCAAATTCACACGGTCTTGAATCGTTGTTTTAAAATTATCCTTCAATGTAAACTCTAATTGCCGTACAAAGTAAACACCAATAATCTGCATGGCAATCAAAATTAAAAGGACATATATAATGACAAATTTAAGGTGAATCGAACGGAAAAAGCCAACTTTTTTCATTGATGCTCCTTACTCCTGTTCAGGATTTCGCAAGTAATACCCTACCCCTCTTCTCGTAACAATCCAGGTAGGATGACTTGGGTTATCTTCAATTTTTTCCCGAAGTCGTCTAACGGTTACGTCAACCGTTCGGACATCTCCATAATAATCATAGCCCCAAACAGTTTGCAAAAGATGCTCCCTTGTCATTACTTGTCCAATATGCTTAGCCAAATAATGTAGAAGCTCGAATTCACGGTGTGTCAGCTCGATCGTCTCTCCGCGTTTAGAAACGATATAGGCATCCGGATGAATGGTAAGCGAGCCTACCGTAATTTCATTTGACTCCTCTTCCTCCACCGCGTTTGCAGTTATTTGCTGGTGACGTCTTAAGTTCGCTTTAATACGCGCGATCAGCTCTCTCGTACTAAAAGGTTTTGTTACGTAATCATCTGCCCCGAGCTCAAGCCCGATGACCTTATCAATTTCAGAGTCTTTTGCTGTTAACATAATAATTGGCATATCGTACTTTTTTCTAACTTCTCGGCAAACCTCAATCCCATCTCTTAGTGGAAGCATAATATCAAGCAGAATAAGGTCGGGTTTTATTTCCTCCACCTTGTCCAGGGCATCGTTTCCATCATAGGAACAGAAAACCTCATAGCCCTCTTTCTTTAAATTAAATTGCAAAATATCAGCAATTGGTTTTTCATCGTCTACAACAAGAATTTTTTTCTCCATATGGCGCTCCTTTTTCAATCGATTATTTGAAGGAAGTAGATTTTAATTTTTTCATATATGTTCTCACTTTTACTTTACCATTTTATAAATGAGAATACACGTATTAGAAAGATGTTACAGTATGATCATAGTTGCTATTCATTCTTTTCAAAACGAAATAGCAAAAAATCTCTAGTATGCAGCACTAGAGACTTTTTCCTGTCAATTTATTAGCGAATATAATTTAAGGGATTTTGTATTTCCCCATTTTTGTGAACTTCAAAATGCAGATGAACACCTGTTGAATTTCCAGTAGAGCCCATGACACCAATTTTTGAACCTTTGGAAACAGTTTGTCCTACATTTACATCTATCGATGAAAGATGAGCATAGATTGTTTTATAGCCATTATTATGGTCAATGACAATCTTATTTCCAAAGCTTCCATCATAGCCTGCTGATACGATCACTCCATTATCGGCTGCCTTAATTGTGCGATTGCTCGGTCTGGCAATATCAATTCCCTTGTGCATTCTGCCCCAGCGATGTCCGACCTTACTGGAAATGTATCCACCATTAGCAGGCCAGATAAAGCTTCCTTCTCCACGAGATGGGACTACTTTTGTCCCTTTGACCACAATATGTTTAACCGGCTCTTGAAGAACTTCTTCTTTTGCTAGTTTCTTTGTAATGACTTGGCCATTCTGTTCAGAAATATGATAGGTTGCTGCCCGCATACCGTCTTTACCTTCTTGTTTAACCTTTGTATCACCTTTAAACATAGAAGAATCTTCCACAACCTCTTTTTCAAATGGAACCTGTTCCTTTGTAAAGGTTTCCTTTTCAACTACCACTTGTACATACGGTTTCAAAACAGTAACGTTAACTTCCTGATCAATTTGAAGAAGCGAATCCTCCGTTAACCCAGGATTAATGGCTAGCAGCTGTTTTGTTTCAAGGTTATGCGCATGGGCAATTCCTCCAAGCACATCCCCTTCTTTTACTTTATATTTCACTTCTTCTACTGAACCTTTATCAAGGAGCTTGATCGCATCTGCAACAGATAATATTATCCCTGGTTCAATTTGTTCATTGGAAACTGTCACTTCTTTTGATAAACGAACGTCTACTATACGAGTTTCATTTTCCTTTAATGGGGGTAATGTATGATTAGAAGCTTTTTGTGCATCCAGAGCTTTCAATTGATCTTCGGATACATATTTTAACTTTAATTGGTCTAATACTGTTTTTGCCATCTCTGCATTTTCAACATAAGCAACTGGATTGCCATCAATTACTAACGCTGAGGCGTCAGCCTTTACACCAATTTCTTTAACAACTTGTTCTGCTACTTCTGAATTATTCGTAGCAGCATTTGAATGAAAAACCTGCTCCGGAACATATGTAACCTCGGACGCTACAGATAGGTTAAGATTCTGATATGTATCTTTTGACTCAGACAATTTATCATTTACAATATTTTCAATTACGCTTTTATCGGAAACAGTTCCTATGTATTTATCATTCATGTAAACATAATAAACAGTTGTTAACTTTTCACCATTTGCTAAAGCAGAAGCACCTCCCGCAAACGAGAGTGCAGCAACAGCCACTGCTGAAACTGCTGTCTTTTTAAATCCTGTTGTCATTTTCTTATATGTATCATTCTTTAACGAAAATATTTTTTTAATTGAATCTTGCATGTTACATCCTCCTAGACTACGGTACCAAACAAACTTTCATATAGTGCTATGTAACTATTTTTTAATTCCTGTAAAATTTCACTTCTCTACTTTATCATAAAAGCCACTTCTTAGATAACTAGACTTCATAATGTAACAAAAATGTATAATAGTTGACATTTTATTACTATTAATGAAAGTAAAAGCATAAAACTTAGCAGGAATTGTCGAAATAATAAATCTTATATACAGGTATAAAATGCCTATATATGGAGGTTTTTGAATGTTTCTTGATCGGAGCTGCAAAGCAATAAGAAAAAAAGAGAAAGTCCTTTCAACTTCAAGAAAATGGTTTTAATGTTACAGTTATGTAACAAAAAAGGAGTATGATAGAATCATACTCCTTTTTTCCGTTATTTTTTTGATGGCTCAGGACGGAATCGAACCGCCGACACAAGGATTTTCAGTCCTTTGCTCTACCGACTGAGCTACTGAGCCGTATATAAAATATGACAGTCAGCAAGGAGGCTGTGCTTGCCAGCCGCTTACTGACTGTCATGTGCCATGACCCCTACGGGATTCGAACCCGTGTTACCGCCGTGAAAGGGCGGTGTCTTAACCGCTTGACCAAGGGGCCATTTATAAAAATGGTGAGCCATGAAGGACTCGAACCTTCGACCCTCTGATTAAAAGTCAGATGCTCTACCGACTGAGCTAATGGCTCGGAATAAAACTATTATTATGACGACGTTTTTTATAATATCATATAAACTATGTTTAATGCAATAACTTTTTTGGTTTTCCTTAAAAACAAAAAAGCCCTGATAAGATCAGGGCTCCTTCTGCTATTAGTTTTGGCGCCAAGGGCTTCTAACAACATTTGTTTGTGTACGGTCTGGACCAACTGAGAAGATTGAAAGCGGAATGCCTGTTAATTGAGATACACGCTCAAGGTAATGACGAGCATTGGCAGGAAGCTCATCTAAAGTCTTGCAGCCTGTAATATCCTCTGTCCAGCCTTGTAGCTCTTCATATACTGGCTCACATTCAGCTAGTACCTTCAAGCTTGCTGGAAATTCTTCGATAACTTCTCCTTTGTAGCGGTAAGCTACACAGATTTTCAGTGTTTCAATTCCTGTTAATACATCAATGGAATTCAGTGAAAGATCTGTCAGTCCACTTACTCGGCGAGCATGACGCACAACAACGCTATCAAACCAGCCAACACGGCGAGGTCTGCCAGTAGTTGTTCCATATTCACGGCCAACCTCACGAATTTGGTGACCAATTTCATTATCAAGCTCAGTAGGGAATGGACCATCACCCACACGAGTTGTATAAGCTTTAGAAACACCTACCACATGCTTAATTTTTGAAGGACCTACACCAGATCCGATAGTTACGCCACCTGCAACAGGGTTTGAAGATGTAACAAATGGATATGTTCCTTGATCAATATCAAGCATGACTCCTTGTGCCCCTTCAAATAGAACTCTGCGTCCTTCATCAAGTGCATCATTAAGAACTACGGATGTATCGCATACATAGTGCTTAATTTGCTGTCCATATTCATAATACTCATCTAAAATATCTTCGATTTTAAATCCTTCTGTTTCATAAATTCGATCAAACAGACGATTTTTTTCTTCAAGATTACGTGCAAGCTTTTCTTCAAATACTTCACGGTCTAATAAATCAGCAATTCGAATCCCGATTCGTGCTGCTTTATCCATATAAGCAGGGCCAATTCCCTTTTTCGTTGTACCAATTTTGTTTGCACCTTTGCTCTCTTCTTCCACCTCATCTAATTTTAAATGATATGGCAGAATGACATGAGCACGGTTGCTGATACGGAGGTTATCAGTTGTTACTCCCTTTTCATGCAGATAAGCTAGTTCTTTTATAAGCGCTTTCGGATCTACAACCATTCCGTTTCCGATCACACATGCTTTATCCTTATAAAAAATTCCGGATGGAATTAAGTGAAGCTTGTAAGTTTCTCCATTAAACTTAATTGTATGTCCCGCATTGTTTCCACCTTGGTAGCGAGCAATAACCTCAGCATTTTCAGAAAGAAAATCGGTAATTTTCCCTTTCCCTTCATCTCCCCACTGTGTTCCAACGACAACTACTGATGACATAAAAAGCACCTCCGAGATATTCATTATTAAAAATGTAAGTTTACATACGCATTAAAAATCATAATCAAATATTCCTTATATCCCTTTCAAACATTCCTATTTTATCAAGTATTACAGATAAAAGTCAACAAAACACGAACATTTTATATGAAAATATGAAAATATGTTCGTCTAAATAGTGAGATTATTTTCCGCCCAAGTTACTATATCGCTTACATGCTTCTGATATATAAAAAAGGACTAGTATATACACTAGTCCTCTTCCTCTAGGCCCCTGGCGGCATCGCTGAGTCATCATACCGCCTCTCTAAGTTTACGAATTTATTATACTCTTTAACAAAGGCTAATTGTACTGTACCTACTGGGCCATTACGCTGTTTAGCAATAATAATTTCAATGATATTCTTATCCTCTGATTCCTTATCATAATAGTCATCACGATATAAAAAGGCCACAATATCCGCATCCTGCTCAATACTCCCTGATTCACGGATATCTGACATCATCGGCCGCTTATCTTGACGCTGCTCGACTCCACGGGAAAGCTGAGATAGAGCGATAACAGGAATCTGCAGTTCACGTGCTAACGCTTTTAAAGAACGAGAAATCTCTGAAACTTCCTGCTGGCGGTTTTCTCCTGAACGTCCACTGCCAAGAATCAGCTGCAAATAGTCAATCAGGATCATCCCAAGACCATGCTCTTGCTTTAAACGGCGACATTTTGAACGAATCTCTGTAATCCTGACTCCTGGTGTATCATCAATGAAAATACCCGCATTTGACAAACTTCCCATTGCCATCGTCAGCTTGCCCCAATCATCATCTGTAAGTGATCCGGTACGAAGTCTTTGCGCATCAATATTTCCTTCTGCACAAAGCATACGCATCACAAGCTGTTCAGCACCCATCTCAAGACTGAATATCGCGACATTCTCTTCTGTCTTTGTTGCAACATTCTGGGCAATATTTAAAGCAAAGGCCGTCTTACCAACTGAAGGACGGGCACCGACAATGATTAAATCGTTGCGCTGAAAGCCTGCAGTCATTTTATCAAGCTCAGCAAAACCTGTTGGAATTCCAGTGATGTCCCCTTTTCGGTTATGCATCACTTCAATATTATCGTAGGTACGTACGAGAACATCCTTTATATTATGAAAAGCTCCTGCATTTTTTCTCTGGGCTACTTCAAGAATATTTTTTTCAGCTTCTCCAAGTAAGACCTCAACCTCATCCTCACGTGCATATCCGTCCTGCGCAATGCTAGTTGCTGTTCGAATAAGCCGGCGGAGCAAAGATTTCTCTTCGACAATTTTTGCATAATATTCTATGTTTGCCGCAGTTGGGACCGACCCGGCGAGCTCACTTAAATAACTGACCCCGCCAGTATCTTCGAGAAGCTTAGCTGCACTCAATTCTTCTGTCACCGTAACTAGATCAACCGCTTTTCCTTGATCGTTTAGCTTCAGCATGACATTAAAGATCTTTTGATGAGCCGCACGGTAAAAATCCTCTGGAATTAGAATTTCAGAGGCTAATGTGAGGGAAGATGGTTCAAGGAAGATCGCACCAAGAACCGCCTGCTCCGCTTCAATGTTTTGAGGCGGAAGACGATCTGCATATAAATCACTCATCTATAAAACCTCCTTAATATAAAAGCGGAAGCGCCTTCGGAACAATCAAAAGCAGATTGTTCCTGCGTGGATTACTCAAAGGAGCTTTCCTTAGTGTTCAGCTCCGACAAGCATAAGGCAAGCCTCCCGGAAAGGTGTTCTTTACCTTTCTGAGAGGATTGACTTATGACCTCGAGGGGCTAGGCGCTGCAGCTGGATAATTCTAAATACGAAAAGCGCCTTGACCAAGGCACTGAAAGTTAAAGTCTATTAATCAAATCTATAAAATTATCATTTAGATAAAGCATCGTCATACATACAAACACCTAGAAAAAATGTGATCAGCGAAAACCGATCACATTTTTTCAACTCTTCTATTTTATCATGTTTATGTGTAAATGGAACTTCCAAATTTAGTTTGCTTCTTTTACATGAACATTCAGAGTAGCTGTCACTTCAGCGTGAAGCTTGACAGACACTTTTGTATAGCCTAGTGTACGTATCGCATCAGGCAGTTCAATTTTTCGCTTATCCACTTTTAAATTATGAGCCTTTTGCAGTTCTTCTGCAATCTGCTTGCTTGTAATAGAACCGAATAAACGGCCGCCTTCACCTGCTTTTGTTGAGAACTCTAAAGTAATTTTATCCATTACTTCCTTAAGTTTCTTTGCATCTGCAAGCTCTTCAGCTGCAAGTTTTTCTTCCTTTTTCTTTTGGGCATTTAATGTGCTGACATTTGCCTGATTTGCCTCTACCGCTAAGCCTTGTTTAATTAGAAAGTTTTGTGCATACCCGTCAGCAACATTCTTTACCTCGCCTTTTTTTCCTTTACCTTTTACGTCTTTCAGAAATATAACTTTCATACCTTTTTTCTCCCTTCCATATATTCATCAATTACATTTTGCAAACGTTCTTCCACTTCATCTAATGAAACATCTGAGAGCTGGGTAGCTGCATTAGTTAAATGCCCTCCGCCTTCCAGATTTTCCATTATGACTTGAACATTTACATCGCCTAGCGAACGCGCACTCACACCCACTGTATACTCTGACCTTTTCGAGATAACAAATGAGGCGATTACTCCATCCATCGTTAATAAGGTATCAGCTGTCTGCGCGATCAGTACCTGGCTATACTCTTCATCAGGCTGCCCCTTTGCAACGGCAATTCCCTCTCGATAAAAGTATACATTCTCAATAATTTTCGAGCGTTTAATATACGTCTCTACATCTTCTTTTAAAAACTTCTGCACAAGAACAGTATCCGCTCCAAGCGATCGCAAATAAGATGCTGCATCAAACGTCCGAGAACCTGTTCTTAATGAAAAGCTTTTCGTATCCACAATAATCCCCGCCAATAATGCAGTTGCTTCAAGCATTTCAACCTTTACATTCTTTGGCTGATATTCAAGCAGCTCTGTTACAAGCTCCGCAGTTGAAGAAGCGTATGGCTCCATATAAACAAGCAAAGGATTTTTAATAAACTCCTCGGCACGGCGATGATGGTCAATAACAACAACATGCTCAAGCCTATGAATAAGCTTTTCTTCAATCACCATGGAAGGCTTATGTGTATCAACGATTACTAATAAAGTATCCTCTGACGCGATTTCCAGAGCTTGTGCAGGACTGATAAACTTCGAAAATAACTCTTCTTTCTTTTGTATTTCCGTCATTAATCGCTGGATTCCTGTATCAATTTCCTGGAAATTCACAACAATATACCCATCACGCTTATTCATTTCGGCAATCTTTTGAATACCAATCGCTGCCCCAATCGCGTCCATGTCCGGATTTCTATGTCCCATAATAATTACTTTATCACTTTCAGTAATTAATTCCTTCAATGCATGGGCAATAACTCGGGCACGAACCCTCGTCCTTTTTTCGACTGGATTTGTTTTCCCTCCGAAAAATTTCACTTTTCCATTCGTCTGCTTTATGGCAACTTGATCTCCGCCCCTTCCAAGTGCTAAATCCAGACTGGACTGGGCAAGAACGCCAAGTTCAGGAAGAGATGATACGCCTGTTCCCACACCAATACTTAAAGTTAAAGGGATATTGTGCTTTGAGGTTGTTTCTCTTACCTCATCAAGAATGGTAAATTTCCCTTTTTCAAGTTGCTGAAGAATTTGCTCATTATAGACAGCAATGAATCTTTCTGATGATACTCTCTTTAAGAATACCCCATTATCGACTGCCCACTTATTTAAAATGGAAGTCACAACATTGTTCATGCTGCTTCTCGTCTGATCATCCATTCCTTGTGTCAAATCATCGTAATTATCCAAGAAGATAATTGATAGCACAGTTCTTTCTTCCTGATACATTTTTTCAATTTCTGTTTGTTCTGTCACATCGAAAAAGTATAACAGCCGTTCTTCAAGTTTTAGAATGACTCGAAATTTCCGATCATGCAGAGTAATGATTTCTGTTTCCACTTCCTGCTTAATTAAGGGTATGAGTAAATCCCCAACATCATAAAGCGATCTTCCCACTAACGTATCTTCATCAAAGCATGACGCTAAAAAGGGATTGGTCCATTCAATGAAATATTCATCATTAATCAGCATGATCCCAATCGGCATTTCCATCAAAGCCTCTTCACCGACTTTTTTTACCCGGTAAGATAGAGTGGTTATGTATTCCTCTGTTTCCTTCCTCTGCACTGCATCCACTTTAAAAATATAATAAAAAGGAGGAAAGGAGAGAATAACTCCCAATATACTCAAAAGCCAGTTATAATACGCTAATAATCCGAGAAGCACCACTGTTATGCCCATCAACCCAAAAATCGGATAGCGAATGGACCGCTTTTCTAAATAAGATGGCATTCTTTTCAGCTCCCTAACAGTAGTGTTAGATGTTTTTCAAAAGATGAATTTTCCTTTTGAACACTCGTTTATCAATTTTTGTTTTCTAACCTTTTCCTTAATTCAAACCCTAAGTCAATTATACCTAATATCCTAACAATAGGAAGGAGAATTGGGGGAAAGAATGTGAAGACTGCTGCAATGATAGGAACTGCTTTGGATATGCCTTTCATATGACAAATATAAAATAAAAATGCCAACCCTTGAATAACCATACATAGCTGAAGTATAAATGAAAGATTAGCCAAGGCTAAATACCAATAATCTCCCTCTTCAGGTTTTAAAATAAGCGAAGCAAGCATGATAACCAAATAGTACCAAAGGATACTTTTTGGCAAAGTAAGCTCTCTTAAAGGTGGTCTTTCCTGTGGGATCACTCCAAATCTTTTAACAATTGGAAGGGAAACCGACTCAATCAATAAAACAGCAACGATAGAGGTCATAACGAACAAACTTGGGGTCAAGGTCTCAATCATTTTAATAAATGCATCAAAATTATCCAAAACAGTTCCATCGACCTTTTGTCCCAGAGCCTCAACAATGGCCACTGATTGATCAATGGATTCTTTCATCACCTGAATAAATTCTTCAATTAAATTCAGCTTAAAAAAGACAACCGATGCGCCATATTGTACTAATAATGTAATTAAAAAGACTAGTGTAGCAGCAACAAAAGTAGACATTCTACTCTTTTTCCCTTGAATAAAATCCCCGATAACAAGACCCGCTAGTCCATAAGAAAGCGTAAGCGGGATCGATAGAATCGTCCCTACTAAGATAGACAGAATGATCGCAGCAATGAGAAAAACTAAAGAATGGATCCGTGTATTCTTTGCCGCAAATAAGATAAACGGGACTGCTAAAAATAAGTTCGTAACAATCCCTAACACTGGGATATAGATAGTCATTAAAATTAAAACAGCAAAAACAGCTAAACAAAGTGCTCCTTCTGTTAATTTATGTGCATTTCTCAAATTTCCACCCCCTAAATGGGCACTCATAAAGTCTATTTTAGCTAGTAATATAGTCAGATTCAACCATGCGATACTTTGCAGGTGAACAAATATAATCACAGAGTGGTTTTCACAGCTTGGTTTAGTATGAATTAGCTCTAATGGAAAAGGGATATCAATACAATGATATCCCTTTTCTCACTTTAATTAATTTTAAACTTTTCAACAACATCTTTTAGTTCATTACTTAATTCCGTTAATTGTTCCGCTGAAGCAGCAACTGACTGAAGTGCATGAAGCTGTTCATCTGTAGAAGCACTTACTTCCTCACAAGATGCAGCTGCCTGTTCAGCCATGGCAGCCATGCTATGAATGCCACTTACTACTTCTTCTTTACTTTCAGCAAGATGAATCATCTCATTGCTTATATAAAGGATGGAGTTTCTCATTCTTTCAACAAGCCCTGAAATGTTTTGGAAGTTTTGCTCCGTTTCACTTACCACTTCAGATTGCTGATTAAAGGTTTCTTTCGTCTTATTCATCGATTCAACGGCTTGTAAAGCACCGTTTTGGATATCAGTAATAGTCAGCTTTACTTCATCTGTAGCTATAACTGATTGCTCTGCAAGCTTCCTTACTTCTTCAGCTACAACAGCAAAGCCCTTTCCATGCTCACCTGCACGAGCAGCTTCAATACTAGCATTTAAAGCTAATAAATTGGTTTGCGAGCTTATTTCCGTAATGGTGGTCATCACCTTTTCAATCTTTTCAATTTTATTCTCTAGGTCAGTGATTACTTCTTCCATGGAACCAAGGTATTCCCTAGATGTCGTAAATGATCCTTTTAAATGACCAATCTGTTTGATTCCCGATTGATTGATGCCATCTGCTTTTTCCGCTAGTGAAGTCATCTCAGAAGCTTTTTCGCTAATATCATTAATTTGAGTGCTTAACTGATTAGACAAATGATTCGCAGATTCCGCTTCTGCTGCAGATTGCGTAGCGCCTTTAGCAATTTCATTAATAGCGGCAGCCATTTCCTCACTAGAAGCATTTGTTTCTTCAGAAACAGCACTTAAACTTTCTGCTGATTCTTTTACATTATTAACAGATAAATTGACTGCGGTCAGGATCGATTTCATATTTTCCACCATGGTGTTAAAATGACCGCTTAATTCGCCAATTTCATCCTTGGAAGTTACATTTACCTTCACCATCAAATTACCGTTCGATACTTGATTAAATGCCTTCTTAAGTAATCCAAGAGGCTTTGTCAATCCAATAGCAACAAAATACGTAATTACAATTGCAATAATTATGCCAATTACAGAAATAAGAACAATACTATTTCTAATTTTTATAGCTGTCACCATCAAGTCTTTATCAGAATAGGCTGCGCCCACCTTCCAGTCTGTTCCAGGAACAGTATCAAAAACTAACTTTTTATTTGCCCCTTCATACACATAATTGATGACGCCATCACCTTTTGGATGTTCATACATTTCTTTAATAAATGAAAGATCCATCAAGTTATTGCTTCTTTCTGTAGGGTGGACGATTGCTGTTCCCTGTTGAGAAAAAACAAATGGGTATCCATTGTATCCTATACGGACTGAGCTAATCATATTTGTTACATCTGTAAGTTTAATATCCAGACCCATGACACCAATTACTTTAGATCCTTCTTTTACTGCATACGAGGCTGTCACGACATATTCCTTTGTAGCCGCATCCTCATAAGGTTCACTCCAAACTACCTGATCAGGGTTTGCAGCAGCTTTTTTATACCAATCCCGGGAAGTTGGATCGAAATCCGCTCCTAAATCTGCCTTTGGAATGATATTTAAGTCTTTATTCGCACTTGCTACATAAATTGAAGTAACATCGTTATTCTTATCCAGGAAATTGGTAAAATCCTTTTCAAGTTCAATATTTACCTTTTCGTCCCCATGCGTCTTAACATAATCGATTACACGTCCAGATTGTGATAAAAACTGCATATTTATTGAATGTTTTTCAAGAAATAAATGAAGTGAATTATTCATTTCCGCAACAATACTCTTTGTTTGGCCAACTACATCTTTTTCAATTTCTTGATCTGTTTGCTGATATACAAAAAAACCAACCGCGGTAAGAACAGCAATAAATAATACAGAAATCAGTAAAATAAGCTTGCCTTTTATAGATTTCAACAAGATTTTTCCCCCATTTTTAATTTAATTCTAGCTATCGTTTGCTCGAAATTTAGTTAGATAATGCCCCTTTAGACCCAGTATATTATTCCTGTATTTCTTCTCCCCTTACTCCATCCAATATAACTAATCAGTCATTATTTCGACATAATTCAACATACTTTTACTACTTTTATAGTAAATCTCATAATAAAATAATTACCAATGTTGTGAATTTTGGACATAAAAAAAGACATCGATTCATTCGATGTCTTTTTAAAAGTTATTCACCTGAAACATATGGCAGTAATGCCATAGTACGTGCACGCTTAATAGCTGTTGTTAACTTACGTTGGTATTTAGCGTTCGTACCAGTTACACGACGTGGTAAAATTTTACCGCGTTCTGAAATGAATTTTTTTAGAAGATCCACATCTTTATAATCGATGTGAGTGATTCCGTTTGCAGTGAAAAAGCAAACTTTACGACGTTTTGCACGTCCTCCTCTACGTCCTCCCATAGCCATGGTTATTTCCCTCCTTTATATTGTGTTATAAAATAATCGGTCTGTTAGAACGGTAGATCATCATCTGAAATATCAATTTGGCCGTCATTGGCAAATGGATCTTTGTCTACACGTGTATATCCCTGATTATCTCGGTTGTACTGCGGTTGTTGATTCTGATTGTTGTTGTTCCCAAATGGGAAATCCTGTTCCCTAGGAGAGCCATAGCCAGCGCCTTCGCCTTTATTACTATTGCGCGGTTCTAAGAATTGAACACTTTCAGCCTGAACTTCAGTCACATATACGCGCTTTCCGTCTTGGCCTTCATAACTACGCGTTTGAATTCGCCCATCAACACCTGCAAGACTTCCCTTTTTCAAAAAGTTTGCTACGTTCTCTGCTGGCTTTCTCCAAATCACACAGTTAATAAAGTCCGCTTCTCGTTCACCTTGCTGATTCGTAAACGTACGATTTACTGCAAGAGTAAAAGTTGCAACCGGCACTCCATTTGGGGTATACCGCAATTCTGGATCCTTTGTCAAACGTCCGACAAGAACAACACGGTTCATCATTAGAATCAACTCCTTCCAACCATTGTTCCACATGGAACATTTTAGTAAATATATCTATTATTT
Organism: Cytobacillus solani; assembly: GCF_006704205.1. Classification (NCBI taxonomy): domain Bacteria; kingdom Bacillati; phylum Bacillota; class Bacilli; order Caryophanales; family Bacillaceae; genus Cytobacillus; species Cytobacillus solani. The sequence continues at coordinate 1,911,517 of NZ_CP041305.1, read as the reverse complement.
TTCGTCTTTAACAACGATTTGACGGATAATGTCTTCGTTGATCTTAGCTAAACGTGTGAATTCATCTACAGCTTTCGCTTCTGCATTCACATGTATTAATTGGTAGTAGCCATCGCGGAAATCATTGATTTCATAAGCTAAACGACGCTTACCCCACTCTTTAGAATCAGTCAATTCCGCACCATTATCAGTTAAGATTGTGTTAAAACGCTCAATAAGAGCTTTCTTAGCCTCATCTTCAATGTTTGGGCGGATGATGTACATAATTTCGTACTTTCTCATCACTTTCACCTCCTTTTGGTCTAAACGGCCCGACTATACGGGCAAGGAGCAATTATTCATTACTCACAAGATGAAAGTATAGCATATTAGATTGTTTTTTGCAATGAAAGCCCTACATACATACAAAAACTTTTATGAAGAGCAGCCGGACACCTTGTTTTGCACATATCTGCATCTCACTTTATTGCATATGCCGATTAAAATGCTTACGTAGTCCTTCTCCAAGGATATTAAAAGTTAATGCTGATAGAACAATCAATAGCATTGGGAAAAATGGAATCCAAATGGCTGTAATCACATCTTTTCGTGCTTCCCTAATAAGGATTGCCCAGTCCACACTTGTATTAAAAATTTGGCTTTGACCATAATTAACCTGAATTAACTCTTGTGATATAAATATATTTATAATAGCTAGTTGCCCAATTAATATCGCAACACGACCTGCGTCTATAAAAAAATTCACTACTATGCTTGGGAAGATGTTCGGGAAATAATGAGAAATGATCATCCTAATTGGCTTGACACCAATTGTAATTCCAGCCTCAATAAATGCTTTTTGTGAAAGAACATAAGCTTGCTGCTGGATAATGAAACTTACCCTTCCAACCTCCACAAGCGCAATAATAAGGATTGACCAATAATATCTTTGCTCATTAAATAATAAAATGGGCAAACAAAGTATTAAAGCAGTCGTAAACACAACTGGAAAACTAGAAAAAAGTTGATTCCACCATTTAATGATCCAGGAAAAGAATCCTTTATTTTTCAAGCCAAGAAGGCCTAAAGGAATAGCAATTAAATATCGAATAATAACAATCATAAAAATATGGAAGAAAGTATCCTTTGCCCCTATTACTAGCAAACTTAATAAATCCCGGCCATCCCTGTCTGAACCAATAGGAAACCTGTCAGATGGCGGAAAAGGTGCCATTTCGATTTTTCCTGGTTCAGGAAAAGTAATCCGCTCTCCCTTTAATTCTTTATCTACAAAGGGAAGAAAAGGTCCTAGTATAGTAAAAAACGCTAAAATCCCCGCCAAAATGATTCCGAATATTAGATAGTTATTTCTCAGTTTAGCCACCCCATTATGGAATCCGAAGACTTCTCTTAATAATAAATCCTGTCACCTGTGCCATGATGACCATGAGCAAAAAGCAAAGACCAAGTCCAATAATGACTCCTGGCTCAAAACCATTTAAAGAGCCCATATTAAAGGATAGATTGAAGTCAAGTGCAGTAAATAGTCTATAAGCCATCCCTTCATATCCAATTAAATATTCAACAATAAGAAGACTTGACAAAGTATGTACCATCAATGAGGTCATATGGGGTAAAATTTTCTTTAAGCCATTGCGCAAAATATGTCGGTTAATGATATCTTTCATAGGAATTCCCTTAGCTTTTGCTACTTGAATATAATATTGACCCTCTTCATCCGAAAGAGCTGCTGAGGTAATTCTAGCTAAATACATCATCGGATAAACGGAAACTAATAGGGCAGGCACGATAAAACCATACCAATTTAACTGGCTAAAAAGACGTAAAGATGGAAAAATAAAGATGACAAGCCACTGAAGACAAACCACAATGAAAAAATCAGGGATTGATTGCAGGAGCCATGTCAATCCATTGCCAAATATGTTTCTCCTCTTTAATTTATTTTTGTAATCAAAAACTCCCTTCCATATACCTAAGCAAAGACTTAAAAAGAAAGCAGGAATAATAAGTTTTAAGCTATTTGGAAAAAAACGTTTAATCTCATCTTCTACAGTCACTCTTTCATAGCGTGTATCTCCCAAACTTTTTTCCATCCAGACAGATCGGAAATACTGGAAAATATTGTTTTTATATTCTTTCCATGAAAAATTGTATCCCATTTCCACAGTCATAGCTTTTCCACTAACAGCCATGGAAGGATTACGCGGAAACAATACAACCAAGATCAGGGCTAAAATGATCAATACATAAAGAACGACATTTTTAAAAAATGTTCTAGCTACGCTCATAGAAACCCCCAATAAATGTTAGTTTTACAAAATCACAACAAATATAAATTTAATATTCTACAAATTATTTATTTTCTTAAAATTGAACCCATAAAAAAAACACTGCAGATAGAATTCTACAGTGTTTTAGAGTTCATTCACTATTAAACATTGAATCGGAAATGCATGACATCGCCATCTTTAACGATATATTCTTTTCCTTCTAAACGTACTTTTCCGGCTTCTTTTGCTGCTGTCATACTTCCAGCCGTTAATAAATCGTCATAGGAAACAGTCTCTGCACGAATAAAGCCCTTTTCAAAATCAGAATGGATTACGCCTGCACATTGAGGGGCCTTCATTCCTTGACGGAACGTCCATGCACGAACCTCCTGCACACCTGCTGTAAAATAAGTAGCTAAGCCAAGCAGACTATATGCAGCACGAATCAACTGATCAAGACCTGATTCTTCAATTCCAAGCTCTTGAAGAAACATTTCCTTTTCTTCTCCTTCAAGCTCAGCAATTTCTGATTCAATCTTTGCGCAAATAACAATGACCTCCGCATTATCTTTTTCAGCAAAATCTCTCACTTGTTTTACATATTCGTTAGAAGAAGGATCAGCTACATCTTCTTCGCCAACATTTGCTACATAAAGAACAGGTTTAATCGTTAGCAAATGAAGTCCTTTTGCCACCTTCATCTGCTCTTCTGTAAATTCAACCGTACGCGCAGGCTTGTCTGCTTCGAACGCTTCCTTTAATTTTTCAAGAATCTCCATTTCAAACATGGATTCTTTATCTTTTTGCTTCGCCATTTTTCCTACACGGGCGATGCGCTTATCAACTGTCTCTAAGTCAGCTAAGATTAACTCTAAGTTAATAATCTCGATATCATCAATCGGATTTACTTTTCCAGATACATGTGTAATATTATCATCTGCAAAGCAGCGGACAACTTGACATATAGCGTCAACTTCACGAATATGTGACAAGAATTTATTTCCTAGTCCTTCACCTTTACTAGCCCCTTTTACAATTCCAGCGATATCCGTGAATTCAAAGGCAGTAGGAACTGTTTTCTTAGGTTGAACAAGCTCTGTTAATTTGTTTAAGCGGTCATCCGGTACCTCTACGATTCCAACATTCGGATCAATTGTACAGAACGGATAGTTTGCAGATTCTGCTCCCGCCTGGGTAATTGCATTAAATAATGTAGACTTTCCAACATTCGGCAATCCTACAATCCCAGCTGTTAAAGCCATTATTGCCACTCCTCTATTAAAAAATATCTATTAAAAATCTATGGTTTCATTCAGGTAATACCCTTCACAATTATAGAGATATAAGGGGGAAAAGACAAGCACTCACCAAAACCATGCATGATGAATGTTATTCCTCGCCTTTCACAAGAATTTTTTTTATTTTACGTGCAAATTCTCTGCGGGGAATTAACACACTATGTGCACATCCCTCACATTTTATGCGGATATCTGCCCCCATCCGAATAACTTTCCAGCGATTCGTTCCGCATGGATGTGCCTTTTTCATTTCAACCACATCATTTAAATTAAATTCCTTTTGCTCCACTGCTAACCCTCCCAAACATAGTGCTCTTTTACTTTATTTAAGCTTAAATGAGCAAAATTATCAAAGGCTACCTTCTATTAATTGTATATTCTTATAAATCACAGGTCTTTTCACCTGGATTCCATTTTTCATTTAATCGGTACGTATACATTACTAAAATCTTCCGTATACTGTTACTACTAATCAAAAGCGTGTATAAAAACACCTATGAATATGCTTTTTTATCTATGAAAAAGGGGTGGAACCAGTGAATTTACGAAATAATCTGTTTGATAAAAAAGACGGTGCAGCGAGAATTCCATATGATGAGACAAATGCGGCGGGAGATTTAGCAAAGGCAGTTAAACATCTATTGCCAGCTGGGGTCACTAGCCGTCCAGTTGTCATTGTCTGCATCGGGACAGATCGCTCAACCGGTGATTCATTGGGACCACTTGTCGGCACATTGCTTGAAGAGAAAAGACTATCCTCTTTTTTTGTATATGGCACACTGGAAAATCCTGTCCATGCAGTCAATCTTGCTGAAAAATTGGACGAAATTAAAAAGGTGCATTTCAACCCATTTATTATTGGAATTGATGCTTGTTTAGGCCGTTTAAAAAGTGTTGGAGTCATTCAAGCAGGAGAAGGACCTGTAAAGCCTGGAGCAGGTGTAAATAAGGATCTTCCTGAAGTCGGACATATTCATATAACAGGGATTGTCAATGTAAGCGGATTTATGGAGTTTTTCGTTTTGCAAAATACAAGACTTCATCTTGTATTGAATATGGCTAAAACGATTGCTAACGGGATTTATAAAGCAAGCCTCACATATGAGTCCGATCCTATCATCTCTGCATTTAAATGGGAATCAGACAAAGAACAGGACATTCAAGGCAGCAAGATATAAATCGAGTAGTGGAGAGGAAACTGTTCCTCTCCACTATTTGCTAAACATACAAACGATATACATAAACGATTGTTACAATTAAGCCTGTTACTAGAATAGCTGGGAGTAAATTCGCCACGCGAATTTTTGTTATCCCTGCCAAATTCAACCCTATAGCAAATATCATGACTCCCCCTGTAGCAGTCATTTCCGTAATAAAGCTATTCATTAGCTCTGTTGGTACAAACCGATCAATTTGCGTGGCGAAAAGGGCAATTAGTCCTTGATAAATAACCACAGGGAACGCAGAGAAAAGAACGCCAATCCCAAGTGTTGTTGCTAATATTAATGCAGTAAATCCATCAATAATTGATTTCGTATACAGAACATCATGGTCGCCTCTTATCCCGCTGTCTAATGCACCAATAATAGCCATGGCACCGATGACAAATATTAAGGTAGCTGTTACAAACCCCTGTGAGATACTGCCTTGATCACTCGAACCAAGCTTTTTTTCTAGCCAGTTTCCGAGCGCGTTCAATTTATCCTCTAAAGCAAAGTATTCGCCAATTACTGCACCAAAAACGAGACTAAGGATTACAATTAAAAAATTTTCACCTTTTAAACCCATTTGCAGACCGAGAACCATAACAGCGAGCCCAATTGCATACATGACGGTTCCCTTCATATTCTCAGGAATTCGATTAAGCCGCTTACCTATTAATGTTCCAATGATAATCAATAATCCGTTGACAAGTGTGCCTAGTAGAAACATCTTCTTCACCTTATTCAGTCTATTTAGAAAATCGAATATTTTTAAAATACACTATCATGTATCGAGCACTCTTTACAACCCTTTTTTTAAATTTAAGCTTTTTCTAAAGAAAAATCGTCAAAGAAAAAACCATCGATATGATGGTTTACAAGAATTACTTCTTCTCTATCAATTCTATAATTCGTTCTAAATCTTCCTTTGAAAAGAACTCTATTTCAATTTTCCCTTTATTCTTTGATTGCTTAATCGTAACAGTTGTGCCAAATCGGTCACGTAAGGAAGACTCCCGTTCTTTAATAAAAATATCCTTTTGTTGAACAGGTTTCTTTGTTTCACGTGGAACATCATTCAGCTGTTGAATAAGCTGTTCAAGCTGTCGGACATTTAAGTGATCCTTCATTGTTTTTTCTACAACCGCCTGGATCTTGTCCTTGTTTCTTAAACCTAAAAGTGCCCGGCCATGCCCCATGGAAATTTCCCCTTCTGAAATAAGAGCCTGTATTTTCGGTGGAAGGGATAACAGTCGAATATGGTTAGCAATGTGTGGCCTGCTTTTTCCAAGACGCTTTGCCAGCTCCTCTTGTGTTAGCTTGAGCTTTTCCATTAAAAGCTGATAGGCTGCCCCTTCTTCAATTGGAGATAAATCCTCGCGCTGTAAGTTCTCTAACACAGCAAGCTCCATCATTTGCTGTTCATTTAATTCTCTTACAACTACAGGAACCGTTTCGAGCTTCGCTTCCTTTGCTGCTCGGAAACGTCTTTCACCAACAACAATTTCATATCCTTTAATACTTTTGCGTACAATGATTGGCTGAAGAATACCATGTTCTATAATTGATTGCTTAAGCTCTTCAATTGCTTCCTTGTCAAATACTTTTCGAGGCTGATAAGGATTGGGCCGTAGCTCTTTCGTTCGGACCTCTTGAACCGTTTCTTCCTTCACGGTTTCCATGTTTGTAAAAAAAGCATTTAGTCCTTTTCCTAAGCCTTTAGCCATTCGAAACCACTTCCTTTGCCAAATCGATATATACTTCTGCTCCACGGGATTTAGGATCATACGTAATAATTGGCTCACCATGGCTTGGTGCTTCACTTAAACGGATATTTCGAGGAATAATTGTTTTATACACTTTATCTTGAAAATACTTTTTCACTTCTTCAATGACTTGCAATCCTAAATTTGTCCGTGCATCAAGCATCGTTAATAAAACACCCTCAATCTTCAATTCATGATTTAAGTGTTTTTGAACGAGGCGGACAGTATTTAATAGCTGACTTAATCCTTCCAATGCGTAATATTCGCACTGAACTGGAATGATGACTGCATCCGAAGCAGTCAATGAGTTTAGTGTAAGCAAACCTAATGAGGGAGGACAGTCAATGATGATATAATCATAGTCTTCCTTTATCTCTTCCAATGCCCTCTTTAACCTCACTTCTCTGGAAATCGTCGGCACTAACTCAATTTCTGCACCTGCTAACTGAATGGTCGCTGGAATCGCATAAAGATTTTCAACAGAAGTTGCCATAATCACTTTAGAAGCTTCTACATCATCTACTAGCACATCATAAATACATTGTTCAACATCTGCTTTTTCAATCCCAACACCGCTCGTAGCATTCCCTTGCGGATCAATATCAACGATCAAGACCTTCTTGCCTATGTATGCCAAGCATGCACCAAGATTTACTGAAGTAGTCGTTTTGCCGACTCCGCCCTTTTGATTCGCAATTGCAATGACTTTGCCCACGATATCACCTACCTTCATCTTCTAATTAAGGTTTTAAAGCATATATATATGAAAAATATCAACGTTTGAAAATGGATAAACTGCCATTATCGGAAAATGGCAATCACGTAATCTATTTTAACATGAAAAAGGATAGAGAATATTCTTTTTGTTAAAAATATGGAGAAGGAAAAATGTAGATGTGTAAAAGCCTGTAGTGCACACGTTTTCGAAAGTGATCCAAAAGAACGATCAAAGTTCTAAACGCATACCCCACAGGCCATATACTTATTCGTATCAATAATGTATGAAAGCTATTTCTTTTTCGGGATTTTTATTGTGATTTGGTAAAACTCATCAAATTCCTCTTCTTTGGAATCTAGATTAATTCCACTATCAGATACCATTGACAACGATTGACGAATTGTATTGACCGCAATTCGCATATCCTTACTGAAAGCTTTTCTTTTCGGCTTAGGCTTTGAATTATTTTGTTCAAGAAGCCTGACGACACGATCCTCTGTCTGCTTAACATTTAGATTTTTTTCGATAATTTCTTCAAGCAATTTCACTTGTTTTTCAGGATTCTTTAGTGGGATCAAAGAACGTGCATGACGTTCTGTAATTGCCTTGCTTAACAAGGCATCCTGAACAGGTTGAGGGAGCTTTAATAGTCTAAGTTTATTAGCAACTGTAGACTGACCTTTGCCTAAACGCTGGGCTAATGCCTCTTGCGTTAGATTATGCAATTCTAGCAGCTTTCCGTATGCTACAGCTTCTTCAATTGGGGATAATTCTTCTCTTTGAAGATTTTCTATTAATGCGACAGAAGCTGTTTCTGTATCATTTAAATTTTTTACAATAGCTGGAACTTCATCCCAGCCAAGCTTTTTCATTGCTCGCCATCTACGTTCACCAGCAATAATTTCAAACTGGCCATTTTCGAATTCTCTTACAACAATCGGTTGAATAATGCCGTGTGTATGAATGGTTCGTGACAGTTCCTCAATTCGATCATCATCAAATACCGTTCTTGGCTGAAAACGGTTAGGAACAATTAGGTCAATGGGGATTTTCTTTACCTCTTCAAATTCCCCAATCCTCTCTATATCCACTTGTTCTTCAATCTTTTCCGCTTCTACTTGTTCTCCCTTTTCGCCTAGGCCAAAAAAGCGTGAGAAAGAATGCTTCATCACCCTGCACCACCTTTACGAAACTCCCTATTACATATTCTCTATAAAAATGACAAGTCCTTCCGAAAACCATGTTAACTTGTTTTTTCGCACTGCAATTGTGAACATTTCTGTTCCTCATTAAGTTATCTAATATATTTACTTTTACAGAGAGCTATTGTATTAACCCATTCATTATGCCATATTTCTATGAAAAAAGTAACATTATTCAATTGGTGTTTTATTCGGTGTCCCTGGCTTTCTAGGGTACTTTTTCGGAGTCGATTTTTCTTTTTTGATAATTAAAATATTCCGTTCGCTTTCTTCTTGAGGAAGTGTGAAGGAATAGGATTGATCAAGTTTACCGCCTAGGACAGCAATCGCCTTTTTCCCAGCATCCAATTCCTCTTTTGCACTTGCCCCCTTCATAGCTACGAAAGTACCACCGACTTTAACAAGCGGCAAGCATAGTTCACTAAGTACGGACAGTCGTGCTACTGCACGTGCAGTAACTACATCATAAGCTTCACGATGCTCCTTTTTTTGGCCGAAGGTTTCCGCACGATCATGGACAAATTGCACATTCTTCAAGCCCAATTGCTTTGAGAGATGCTCTAAAAATCCAATTCGTTTATTTAATGAATCGACAATGGTAACATGCAGTTCCGGAAAAGCAATTTTAATTGGCAAGCTTGGAAATCCTGCCCCGGCGCCTACATCACAAATATGTATTGGCTGCTTGAAGTCAAAATAAAAAGCAGCAGTAATCGAATCATAAAAATGCTTTAAATACACCTCAGGCTTGTCAGTAATAGCCGTTAAGTTCATTTTTTCGTTCCATTCCACTAATGTAGAATAATATGTTTCATATTGCTGAAGCTGCTGAGGCGAAAGTGATATCCCCTTCGCACTCAGCATATCAATAAATTGTTCTGTATTCATCGCCTAGTCCTTTCCAATTGTCTCGCTCTATTCGTTTGAAACTCTTGCGATTCGCCCCTGCTCGATATAAATCAGCAAAATTGAAATATCTGCTGGATTTACACCAGAAATCCTTGAAGCCTGTGCAATGGATAAAGGCTGTACTTCTTTTAAATTATGCTTCGCTTCTGTGGCAAGTCCGTTAATTGCATCATAATCGATATTCTCTGGAATTTTCTTATCTTCCATCTTTTTTAAACGCTCAACTTGCTGAAGGGATTTTTCAATATATCCCTCATACTTAATTTGAATTTCTGCTTGTTCTTCAACATCGGGATTTAGCAGCTCTTCACTAGGTACAAGCTTTTGAATATGCTCATACGTCATTTCAGGGCGTTTTAATAGATCAGAAGCCCTGATCCCATCCTTTAATTCACTTCCGCCTAGACTGTGAATTAATTCTTGAACTTCTGCAGTTGGCTTAATCATTGTTTTTTGAAGTCTTTTAATTTCTCCTTCAATTGATTGCTTTTTTGCTAAGAATGTTTGGTAACGTTCTTCTTTAATAAGACCAATTGAATAGCCAAGCTCTGTTAAGCGTAAGTCGGCATTATCATGGCGCAGCAATAAACGATATTCCGCACGTGAAGTAAGCAGGCGGTACGGCTCAGATGTTCCCTTTGTGATAAGGTCATCGATCATAACGCCAATATAAGCATCCGAGCGGCTTAAAATAACCTCTTCTTTTCCAAGTGCTTTTAAACCAGCATTCATTCCTGCCATTAGACCTTGTCCCGCTGCTTCTTCATAACCTGACGTTCCATTAATTTGACCAGCTGTAAATAAGTTTTTTACTTGCTTTGTTTCCAATGTAGGCCATAGCTGTGTTGGCACAATTGCATCGTATTCAATAGCATACCCAGCACGCATCATTTGTGCATTTTCTAAGCCAGGCACACTTCTAATTAGCCGATGCTGAACTTCCTCAGGTAAGCTCGTAGAAAGACCTTGAACATATACTTCCTGTGTATTTCTTCCTTCAGGCTCCAAGAAAATCTGATGACGAGGCTTATCATTGAAACGAACAACCTTATCTTCAATGGATGGACAATAACGCGGACCTTTTCCTTGAATCATTCCTGAATACATCGGTGATCGATGAAGATTGCTATTGATAATCTGATGCGTTTCTTCACTCGTATACGTTAACCAGCATGGCAGCTGATCTGTAATATACTTTGTAGTCTCGTATGAAAAAGCTCTTGGTGTTTCATCACCAGGCTGAATTTCCGTTTTGCTATAATCAATGGTTTGACTGTTTACTCGAGGAGGTGTACCTGTTTTAAATCGGACTAAATCAAAGCCAAGCTCCTGAAGATGTTCGGAAAGCTTAATTGACGGCTGTTGATTGTTCGGACCGCTTGAATATTTCAATTCCCCTAAAATGATTTCTCCTCTTAGGAAGGTACCTGTTGTAATAATAACTGTTTTAGACGTATAGACTGCACCCGTTTGAGTCACTACACCTTTGCAAACACCATCTTCTACAATTAATCTTTCGACCATTCCTTGAATAAGTGTCAAGTTCTCTTCTTCTTCAAGAATTTTCTTCATTTCGTGCTGATACATGAATTTATCTGCTTGTGCTCTTAAGGCACGGACAGCTGGTCCTTTACCTGTATTCAACATTCGCATTTGAATATGGGTTTTATCAATTACCTTTCCCATTTCCCCACCTAATGCGTCAATTTCCCGAACCACTATTCCTTTAGCCGGTCCGCCAACTGATGGATTACATGGCATAAAGGCAATCATATCTAAGTTGATTGTCACAACTAATGTCTTTGCACCAATACGTGCTGATGCAAGGCCAGCTTCACAGCCTGCATGACCTGCGCCGACAACGATGACATCATAATTTCCTGCTTCATATGGCATGATGCTGCCTCCTTTATTACTTCTTTTACTTTATCTATTTTCGTAAACATTGTAGCTAATTAACAAATAATTGGTAGAGGTTGATTTCTGCTCCAGGTTGCTCGCTTTCCGCGGGGGGCGGTGAGCCTCCTCGGCACTTTTGTGCCTGTGGGGTCTCACCTGTCTCACTACTCTGAGCAGGAGTCTCGCACCTTCCACTCCAATCAACTAAGCTTTTTTCAAACATAAAACATAAATCTATTTTTAAAATAACGAGCTTTTAGAAATGACCTTTATTTACCTAAACAAAATTGCGAAAACAGCTGGTCGATAAGGCTCTCATGGACACTATCTCCAATAATTTCACCGAGCAGTTCCCATGTTCTTGTTAAATCGATTTGGACAATATCAATAGGTGTGCCCATTTCGACAGCCTGTATCGCTTCTTCAATCGAATGTAAAGCTTGATTTAGCAGGGCAATATGACGGGTATTGGATACATAGGTCAAATCCCCCGCCTCAATGGAGCCTTCAAAAAATAATGAGGCGATCGCTTCCTCTAATTCATCCACACCTTTATCTTCTAATAAAGAAGTCGTAACAAGCTTGTGGTTTTTTGAAAGTTTATGGACTTGGTCCATGTCTATCACTTGAGGCAAGTCTGTTTTATTAACGATCACGATAACATCCATGCCTTCCACTGCTTTAAATAAATTTTCATCTTCTTTCGTACATTCATCTGAGTAATTTAGAACGAGTAAAATAAGATCCGCTTCTTTTAATACTTGCCGTGATCTTTCCACACCGATACGTTCCACAATATCCTCTGTTTCCCGAATCCCTGCAGTATCTAATAATCGCAGCGGGACCCCGCGAACATTAACATACTCTTCAATTACATCTCTTGTTGTACCAGGAATATCCGTAACAATTGCCTTATTTTCATGCACAAGACTGTTCAGTAATGAGGACTTCCCTACATTAGGACGACCAACGATAACAGTAGAAAGCCCTTCCCGCAAAATTTTCCCCTGCTGGGAAGTACGAAGCAGTTTCTCAATCTCCTCTTTTACATAGGACCCCTTTTCTAACAACATTCGATGTGACATTTCCTCCACATCATCATATTCAGGATAATCGATGTTCACTTCAACGTGAGCTAATGTTTCTAATATTTCTTGACGAAGCTTCCGAATAAGCTTCGACAATCGCCCTTCCATTTGACCTAAAGCTAAATTCATCGCACGATCCGTTTTAGCACGAATTAAATCCATAACCGCTTCGGCTTGAGATAAATCAATCCGCCCGTTTAAAAATGCCCGTTTTGTAAATTCCCCAGGCTCTGCAAGTCTTGCCCCATTCGTTAATAACAACTGGAGCACCCGATTAACAGAAACTAAGCCTCCGTGACAATTTATTTCAACAACATCCTCTTTCGTAAAGGTCTTTGGACCCTTCATCACGGATACCATTACTTCTTCCGCTACTTGTTCCGTTTTTGGGTCAATAATTTGACCATAATGGATCGTATGGGAGGAGACTGTTTTTAACCTTTTTCCGCCTATCCCCTTGAATAATTTATCTGCAATAGCAATTGCCTGATCTCCACTTAATCGTACAATGGCAATCGCTCCTTCACCCATCGGTGTAGAAATAGCCGCAATTGTATCAAATTCCATTTAAAATCCACCTCACTTACTGCCTTACCAAAATCCGTTTATCCCAAATAAATAGAATAGCACATGCCTATTTTTAAGAAAAGAATGGCGTACCCCTTATCACAATTATCCACAAGTCTTGTCTTTCAAATTCTCTATTCCTTTTATCCACATACATTAAATTTATTATGCTTTATTTTAACTTATCCACATGTGAATAACAATAAAACCATTTGATAATTCCTATTCTGGCGATTTCATATAAAAATAGGCACAAAAAAAAACTCCCAATTCATTGATTGGGAGTCAAAGCCGCTTCTTTTGTTGTCTATCTCCAGCAGCTTTTCTATTTGTCTAGCTCCAGCGGCTACCCCCTCGAGGTCATAAGCCCATCCGTCCAAAAGGTTAAAAAGGCAACCTTTCAGCCGACTGGTCTTATGCTTGTCGGGGGTGACCAAGCCACTTTCGCTTTTCTACTTTATTGGTGAAATAACAAGATGACGATGCGGGTCATTGCCGCTTGAATATGTTTTTACTCGCTTATTTTCTGCTAGAGCTGCATGGATTACTTTTCGTTCGTATGAAGGCATCGGTTCTAATGCGACATTTTGACCTGTTCTTAACGCCTTTTGTGCTAAACGCTCGGCTAATTGTGTAAGGGTATCGTTACGTCTCTTTCGATAATCTTCTGCATCAAGTAAAATATTTATATATTGATCTGAGTATCGATTGATGACAAGCTGTGTTAAATATTGTAACGAGTTTAACGTTTGACCCCTTTTTCCAATTAAAAGAGCAATCTTTTCTCCAGTTAGAACAAATTGGATATTTCGTCCTTCGCCAACAACTTCTATCGCAATTGGAGCACCCATTTTTTCACTAATATCCAACAAAAACTTCTTTGCTTCCTCGATTGGATCTTGCTTCAAAACAGCTTTCACAATTGCAGGTCTAGCGCCAAAAATACCGAAAACACCTTTTTTTCCTTCATCAACAATTGTAATCTCTACGCGCTCTTCTGTCGTTTGTAATTGAGCGAGTGCCGACTTTACTGCTTCCTCGACTGTAGTCCCCGTAGCAGTTACTTGTTTCACTTTTTTGCTCCTCCTGCATTACCGGTTGCCTTCGCATTCTTAAGCTCCGGTCCTTTAATAAAATACGTTTGAACAATCATAAAGATATTTCCTACAACCCAGTATAATGAAAGAGCAGCTGGGAAGTTAATCGCAAAGACAATAATCATGATCGGCATCAACCATAGCATCATTGCCATTTGCGGATTTTGATTCGCTGTTCCAGCCATCATCATTTTTTGCTGAATAAATGTTGTTGCTCCTGCAATTAATGGCAATAAATAAATGGGATCAGGGGCACCGAGATCAAACCATAGGAAATTATGATCGGCAATTTCTCGCGTACGAGTAATTGCATGATAAAAACCAATTAAGATTGGCATTTGAATTATTAATGGAAAACATCCCGCTAGCGGATTAACACCATGCTGCTGGAATAAAGCCATTGTTTCCTGCTGCAGCTTTTGCTGTGTCTTTTGATCTTTCGAGCTGTATTTCTCTCTTAGCTTTTGCATTTCAGGTTGAATTGCCTGCATTGCTTTTGAGCTTTTCGTCTGTTTAATCATAAGTGGCAGCAAGAATAAGCGAATGATAATTGTAACTAGGATGATGGATAATCCAAAGCTGCCACCTGCAAATTCTGCAACTTTAATGATAAACAGTGAAAGCGGATACACTATGTACTCATTCCAAAAGCCTTCACTCTCTGAAGTAATTGGCTGTTTAATCTCCGTACACCCCGATAATAATGCGATCACGAAAATTAAGCCGATTACCAGAAATACTCTTTTTTTCAAACGTTTTTTCCTCCTAACTGCTTAGAAAATAATTATATTTATTTTTTTCCATGCATAAAACACAGACTTGCATATATTTTAACATTTTTACTAACTCATGTCTTTAAAATTACCATGCCATTAAAGCTCATCAGTTATTATTTGGTCGAAAATTCTGTTGTACATTATTGCCAGATTTTTGTTTTTTCAAAACCCTAGAAAGCTTTAATACATGGGTCAGACTTTTTTTAATTTCCTCTAATCCCATCTCAGCAACAGGTTTTCTAGCGATAATAATATAATCAAATTGGCTATGTACTTCATTCTCCATTTCGTGAAAGGCCTGGCGGATATATCTTTTTATCTTATTTCGCGTGACCGCATTCCCTATTTTTTTACTAACTGAAAGACCAATTCGAAAATGCTCTTGCCCTGGCTTTTTTAACGAATAGACAATAAATTGGCGATTTGCAAATGACTTTCCTTTCTTAAAGGCCTCTTGAAATTCTTTATTTTTTTTTACACGATACTCTTTTTTCATCGTCATTTACACCACCTTTAATCCAATACAAATTCTATGATTATGGAAAAAAAGACCACTGACGTTTCAGTGGTCTAAGCAGATAATACTTTTCTTCCTTTACGACGACGACGAGCAAGTACGTTACGTCCGTTAGGCGTACTCATACGACTACGGAATCCATGAACTTTGCTTCTTTTACGCTTACTTGGTTGGTAAGTTCTTTTCATTATATGACACCTCCCTGAGGAATAGCTGCTAAAGACAGTCTTAACTATTATAAAGATGCTACTAGAAAATTGTCAACTCTTGATTAAAGTAGTTGAACATCTTTGTTTAAAATTTGAAAAGATCTACTAGGAGAGTTTACCCTTTTTTCTGCTATCTGTCACTCTAAAATTTATATTTTAATAAAGTAAATTTCTTCAAGGGAATATAGCTACACCGCCTTGTGGATAAAATTTCGACAGTTTTTTCATTATCCACAACACATATTGACAGCTTTTTCACATAATCCTGTCATGTGGACAATTTTTATACCCAATATGTTATGCTTGTGGATAATATCTGAAAAACCGTTGCACCTCCTAGTATTATCTGTTATCATAATTGTGTTTTCACTCTTAATAATTTATTGTGCATAACTTCTTTATCCACAGATTGTGGATATGTTGTGGACAGTTTATTCGAACGGTTTGTAAAACGTTGTCCACAAGTAGTGGATATTGTCGAAACCCTACTTTACTTCCTTATTATATATTTTTCCACATTTTAATTTTGATTGATTTTAATTTAATAGGCTAACAAGGATGAAGAAGGATCCATAAACCACTAAATATAGGTTGTACAACTTGTATAACCTATATTTTTAATGCAGAATTTAGCAGCTTTAACAAAAAGGCAAAAGGAGGGACATTGGTTGGAGAATATATCGGATCTTTGGAATAATGCTCTTGCTAAGATCGAGAAGAAAATAAGCAAACCAAGTTATGAAACATGGTTAAAATCAACAAAAGCTCACGCCCTTCAAGGCGATACTTTAGTCATTACTGTTCCAAATGATTTTGCCCGTGATTGGCTTGAAGAACGTTACTCCAAACTGATCTCAGAAATTGTCTATGAAATAACTGGAGAAGAATTAGGAGTAAAGTTTATTATCCCGCAAAATCAAACGGAAAATGATATGGATCTTCCTAATCCGCCAAAAAGAGCAAAGAAGGAAGAAGAGCAGCCAGAAATACCTTCCATTATGCTTAATCAGAAGAATACATTTGATACTTTTGTTATTGGTTCAGGTAATCGGTTTGCGCATGCGGCTTCTCTTGCTGTAGCTGAAGCACCAGCAAAAGCTTATAACCCTTTATTTATTTACGGTGGTGTAGGATTAGGGAAGACACATCTAATGCACGCAATTGGACACTATGTTTTAGATCATAATCCGTCTGCTAAGGTTGTTTATTTATCATCAGAAAAATTTACAAACGAATTTATTAACTCCATTCGTGATAATAAAGCGATTGATTTCCGTAATAAATATCGTAAAGTTGATGTTCTATTAATTGATGATATTCAATTTTTAGCCGGAAAAGAATCTACACAAGAGGAATTTTTCCATACTTTTAATACATTGCACGAAGAAAGCAAACAAATTGTCATTTCAAGTGACCGGCCGCCAAAGGAAATTCCAACACTTGAAGACCGTCTTCGTTCCCGATTTGAGTGGGGTCTTATTACTGATATTACTCCTCCAGATCTTGAAACAAGAATTGCTATTCTCCGCAAAAAGGCTAAGGCTGAAGGACTGGATATTCCGAATGAAGTGATGCTGTATATAGCCAATCAAATCGATTCCAATATCCGTGAATTAGAAGGAGCACTTATACGAGTTGTAGCTTACTCCTCCTTAATAAATAAAGATATTAATGCTGATTTAGCCGCTGAAGCGCTGAAAGATATCATTCCTAGCTCCAAGCCGAAAGTAATTACCATTCATGATATTCAGAGAGTTGTAGGAGAGCATTATAATGTAAAGCTTGAGGACTTTAAGGCAAAGAAAAGAACGAAATCAGTTGCTTTCCCTCGACAAATTGCTATGTATCTATCAAGAGAATTAACGGATTTTTCACTGCCTAAGATTGGAGAAGAATTCGGAGGAAGAGATCATACAACAGTTATTCATGCACATGAGAAAATTTCTAAACTAGTCCAAACGGATACTCAGTTCCAGAAGCAGCTGCGTGAAATTCATGAAATTCTAAAGGTATAATGTGAATAACTCTATTCCGCTTACACACAGTCTGTCCACATGTGGATAGGCTGTGTTTCCATTCAATAAACAGAGTTATCCACATATCAACAAGACCTACTAGTACTTCTATTATTTTTTTAAAAGAAAATATATAAATATACACCATAAAAAAATTATATCGGAGGATTAAAAAAATGAGATTCATAATCCAACGGGATCGTTTGGTTCAAAGTGTTCAAGATGTTATGAAAGCTGTGACAAGCAGAACAACAATCCCTATTTTAACGGGAATCAAAATTGTTGCGACTACAGACGGAGTGACATTAACAGGCAGTGATTCAGATATTTCAATTGAATCCTTTATCCCAAAAGAAGATGCTGGAGACGAAATTGCAGAAATTAAACAACCAGGAGCGATCGTTCTCCAAGCGAAATTCTTTAGTGAGATTGTAAAAAAATTGCCTACAGATACAGTTGAGATTCATGTCGAGAATCAATTGCAAACTGTTATCCGTTCAGGAAAATCTGAATTTAAGCTAAACGGCTTGGATGCTGATGAATATCCACATTTGCCGCAAATTAAAGAAGAAAATATCTTTAAAATCCCAACAGATTTATTAAAAGCTATGATTAGACAAACAGTATTCTCAGTGTCCACCTCAGAAACACGCCCCATCTTGACAGGTGTAAACTGGAAGGTTGGAAATGGTGAATTAACCTGTGTTGCAACAGATAGTCATCGTCTAGCATTACGAAAAGCAAGAATTGAAACAGAAGCGGATGAAAGCTATAATGTGGTTATTCCAGGAAAAAGCTTAGGTGAACTAAGTAAAATCTTAGATGACAACAATGATTTAATTGATATTGTTATTACAGAAAACCAAGTTTTATTTAAAGCAAAGAATCTCTTGTTTTTCTCAAGATTATTAGAGGGGAATTACCCAGATACTTCTAAATTAATTCCAAATGAAAGCAAGACGAATATTGTCGTCAATACAAAGGATTTCTTACATGCTATTGACCGTGCTTCCCTGCTTGCTAGAGAAGGAAGAAATAATGTTGTTAAATTTACAACTATTCAAGATGGAATTATTGAAATTTCTTCGAACACTCCTGAAATTGGTAATGTAGTTGAAGAACTTCAAAGCCAATCGATTGAAGGGGAAGAATTAAAAATTTCTTTCAGTGCTAAATTTATGATGGATGCATTAAAAACACTGGAAGGATCAGAAATTACGATAAGTTTTACAGGGGCGATGAGACCTTTTGTCATACGTCCAATCAATGATGATTCGATACTTCAATTAATTCTGCCAGTTCGAACATATTAAAATATAATTAAAAGCTGCTCGTGCGTTTGCGGGTAGCTTTTTATTTTAATTATGTTACCTTTGAATATTAATCAGTTATTTAGTAGAATAAAGTATTAGAAGCTATTTTTAGATGCAGAAAGAGTGAAATGATGACGAAAATAAAAATTAGTACTGAATATATTGCCTTAGGGCAATTCCTGAAGGCTGCGGATGTAATCCAAACAGGTGGAATGGCGAAGTGGTTTTTAAGTGAATATGAGGTATTCGTTAATGGAGAGCAGGATCAAAGGAGAGGAAGAAAGCTTCGTATAGGGGATAAAATCGAAATCCCTGATTATGGTTCCTTTGAAATTATTTAACAAATTATTCCATAAGTAAAAAATTCAACATTAAGCAAAAAGCAATTGACCGAAGCTTTAAATAGCTAAAAGGATGTAGCGTCTATGCATATAGAGCAATTACTTTTGAAAAATTATCGTAATTATGAAGAGTTAGAGGTACACTTCGAAAATAAAGTGAATGTTATATTAGGCGAGAATGCGCAAGGGAAAACAAATGTGATGGAATCCATCTATGTATTAGCCATGGCAAAGTCTCATCGAACATCAAATGATAAAGATCTTATACGCTGGGATCAAGAATATGCTAAAATAGAAGGACGGATACAAAAAAACTATGGTTCATTGCCAATGCAATTGATCATTTCCAAAAAGGGGAAAAAGGCTAAATGTAACCATATTGAACAGAAAAAGTTAAGTCAGTATGTAGGAAATATGAACGTTGTCATGTTTGCTCCCGAAGACCTTCATCTTGTAAAAGGCAGTCCGCAAGTAAGACGCCGTTTTATTGATATGGAAATTGGCCAAGTGTCCCCCGTTTATTTACATGATATCAGCCAGTACCAAAAAACATTACAACAGCGTAATCATTATTTAAAACAGATGCAAATAAAGAAACAATCCGATCATACGATGCTTGAAATTTTGACAGAGCAATTTATTCAGATAGCTGTGAAGATTGTATCTAAGCGTTTTGAATTTTTGAGGATGCTTGAAAAATGGGCGCTGCCCATCCATGAGGGCATATCTAGAGGACTTGAAACGCTGAAAATAGAGTACAAGCCGTCAGCAGATGTATCAGAACAGCTAGAATTGTCGAAAATGATAAATGTGTACGAGGGAAAATTTGCTAAAATAAAAAATAGAGAGATAGAACGCGGAACTACTCTATTTGGGCCACATCGGGATGATCTTCTTTTTTTTGTTAATGGCCGAGATGTCCAAACATTTGGGTCGCAAGGGCAACAAAGGACAACAGCTTTATCTGTAAAGCTAGCAGAGATTGAACTCATTCATTCAGAAATTGGCGAGTATCCGATTCTTCTTCTTGACGACGTTCTTTCTGAATTGGATGACTACCGTCAGTCCCATTTATTAAATACAATACAAGGGAAAGTGCAAACCTTTGTAACAACAACGAGTGTCGATGGAATTGATCACCAAACATTAAAAGAAGCAGCTGCATTTAATGTTAAAGCTGGCGGAATAACTAAGATTCAATGAGGTGAGTGTTTGTATATCCATGTCGGAGAAGATATTTTAGTTCGTTCAAAGGATATCATTGCGATTTTAGATAAAGAAAGTGTTAACTCTTCTAAGTATATAGAAGAGTTTTTAGAATGCCAGAATGATTCTGTTGTAAACCTTTCTAAAGGGTCTTTTAAATCAGTAGTTATCACTTCAAAGAAAGTCTATTTTTCCTCACTAGCTTCAGGAACATTGAAAAGACGTACGCAACATTCAGTTACCCACGATTACTAAATAATTGAGAAGCTAGTAAAAAAATAACCTGACATTAAACGTCAGCTTTTATATAGATGATTGATTTGTAAGTTATGCATAATGAAAGTGTAGGTGATCGATGTGTCAATAGAGCAAAAGGCTGCACAGGAACAGTCCTATGATGCGAATCAGATACAGGTATTAGAAGGTCTTGAAGCAGTAAGGAAGCGTCCTGGAATGTATATCGGTTCTACCAGTGCTAAAGGTCTTCATCACCTTGTATGGGAGATTGTTGATAACAGTATTGACGAAGCATTAGCCGGATATTGTTCAGAAATTAATGTGTGCATCGAAAAGGATAATAGTATAACCGTAACGGATAATGGCCGGGGAATTCCTGTAGGTATTCAAGAAAAAATGGGTCGCCCGGCTGTTGAAGTCATCATGACCGTTCTGCATGCTGGAGGGAAATTTGGCGGCGGCGGATACAAAGTATCAGGTGGATTACATGGTGTTGGTGCTTCGGTAGTAAATGCCCTTTCCACAGAACTGGAAGTGTATGTCCATCGTGATGGCAAGATCCATTATATAAAATTTGAAAGAGGAGTTCCTTGTGCGGATCTTAAAGTAATTGGTGAAACAGATCATACCGGGACAACTACTCACTTCACGCCAGATAGTGAAATCTTCACGGAAACAACTGAATATGATTATGACACACTTGCTAATCGTATTCGTGAGCTCGCTTTCTTAAATCGCGGATTAAAGATTACGATTGAAGATAAACGTGAAGAAAATAAAAAAAGTGAATATATGTACGAAGGTGGAATCAAGTCATATGTTGAACACTTGAATCGTACGAAGGATGTTATTCACGAAGAGCCGATTTATATTGAAGGGGATCGTGACGGTATAAATGTTGAGGTTTCCATGCAGTATAATGACGGTTTCACTGGAAATATCCATTCCTTTGCTAATAACATCAACACGTATGAAGGCGGAACGCATGAAGTAGGGTTTAAAACTGCGTTAACCCGAGTCATTAATGACTACGCTAGAAAAAATGGGATATTTAAAGAAAATGATGCGAATCTTTCGGGAGAAGATGTACGTGAAGGATTAACTGCAATTATCTCTATAAAGCATCCTGACCCGCAATTTGAAGGACAAACAAAAACTAAGCTTGGAAATTCTGAAGTTAGAGCAATTACAGATACTATTTTTTCAGAAACACTTGAAAAGTTTCTATTAGAAAATCCATCAGTTGCCAGAAAAATTGTGGAAAAGGGCCTTATGGCAGCACGTGCAAGACTTGCAGCAAAGAAGGCACGTGAATTAACGAGAAGAAAGAGCGCGCTTGAAGTGTCAAGCTTGCCTGGGAAATTGGCAGACTGCTCTTCTAAAGATGCTTCCATATCTGAGCTTTATATTGTTGAGGGTGATTCAGCGGGCGGTTCAGCTAAACAGGGGCGAGATCGCCATTTCCAAGCGATTCTCCCTTTAAGAGGGAAAATCCTGAATGTCGAAAAAGCAAGATTGGATCGTATTCTTTCAAATAATGAAGTACGAGCGATGATTACAGCGGCAGGCACCGGTATAGGAGAAGATTTTGATATTTCCAAAGCGAGATATCATAAAATTATCATTATGACGGATGCGGATGTCGATGGCGCTCATATTCGTACTTTATTATTAACCTTCTTTTACCGATATTTAAGACAAATTATTGAAGCCGGGTATATTTACATTGCCCAGCCGCCGTTATATAAGGTGCAGCAAGGGAAGAAAATTGAATATGCATACAATGACCGTCAGCTAGAGGAAATCATGAATAGGTTGCCAAGTCAGCCAAAGCCAAATGTACAGCGATATAAAGGTTTGGGGGAAATGAACCCTGGGCAGCTTTGGGAGACAACAATGAATCCTGAAACAAGAACGTTATTGCAAGTGAATCTAGAAGATGCGATTGAAGCTGATGAGACATTTGAAATATTAATGGGCGATAAAGTTGAACCACGTCGTCACTTTATCGAAGAAAATGCACTATATGTAAAAAATCTAGATATATAATAGGATGCCAGGATAGATACAAGATTATTCTATCCTGGTTTTACATAGAAAAGTGAAGGCGACTGCCCAGCTCCGACAAGCATAAGACGAGCTAGCTGGAAGGTTGTTCTTTAACCTTCTAGCTAGATTGGCTTATGACCTCGAGGAGCTAGGAGCCGCAGCTGGACAAGTAGAAAAGCGAAGGTGACTGCCCGGCCTCGATACAAGAGAAAAGGCATGAAGTCGCCAGATGATAAGCATGTAAACATGCTGGAAGTTTCACTTAAAAGGGAGGTTCTTTAAATGGCCGAAACTCCGAAGTCTCAGGTAAAAGAAAGAAATATAAGCACAGAAATGCGTGAGTCATTTCTTGATTATGCGATGAGTGTTATTGTATCTCGTGCATTACCCGATGTTCGAGACGGTTTAAAGCCTGTTCACCGTCGTATTCTATATGCGATGCATGACCTTGGTATGCACTCGGATAAGCCGTACAAAAAGTCAGCTCGTATTGTTGGGGATGTTATTGGTAAATACCATCCTCATGGTGATTCAGCGGTATATGAAACAATGGTCCGGATGGCACAGGATTTTAACTATCGATATATGCTCGTGGATGGACATGGAAACTTTGGTTCTATTGATGGGGACTCTGCAGCAGCTATGCGTTACACAGAAGCTCGGATGTCTAAAATCTCAATGGAGCTTCTACGAGATATTAATAAAGATACGATTGATTATCAAGATAACTATGATGGAGAAGAAAAAGAGCCAGTTGTTCTTCCCGCACGTTTTCCTAACTTATTAGTTAATGGAACTTCAGGGATTGCGGTAGGGATGGCAACGAATATTCCGCCACATCAGCTTGGAGAAGTGATCGACGGTGTCTTAGCAGTAAGTAAGGATCCTGAAATAACCATTCAAGAGCTAATGGATATTATTCCAGGCCCGGATTTTCCAACTGCTGGTATTATTTTGGGGCGCAGCGGGATTCGTAAAGCTTATGAAACTGGAAGAGGCTCCATTACTTTAAGAGCGAAGGTAGAAATTGAGCAAAAGCCAAGTGGCAAGGAAGTCATTATTGTCAATGAAATTCCTTATCAAGTGAACAAGGCAAAATTGATAGAAAGAATTGCGGAGCTTGTAAGGGATAAAAAAATTGATGGCATTACTGACCTTCGGGATGAATCTGATCGCGAAGGTATGAGAATTGTTATTGAGGTTCGTAAAGATGCAAATGCTAATGTTTTATTGAATAATTTATATAAGCAGACAGCTTTACAAACAAGTTTTGGTATTAATTTACTTGCTTTAGTTGATGGGGAACCTAAGGTATTAAACTTAAAACAATGCTTAGTTTATTACTTAAACCACCAAAAGGTTGTTATTCGCCGCAGAACAGAGTTTGAATTAAGAAAAGCAGAAGCTCGTGCACATATTCTGGAAGGTTTGCGCATTGCACTGGATCATTTAGATGAAGTCATTGCATTAATCCGCAGTTCCCAAACAACAGATATCGCGCGTGAAGGATTAATGTCGAAGTTTAATTTATCCGATAAGCAAGCACAGGCGATTCTTGATATGCGTCTTCAGCGTTTGACTGGATTAGAACGTGAAAAGATTGAAGAAGAATATGCTAACTTAGTTAAACTAATTGGTGAGCTTAAAGCTATTTTAGCGGATGAAGAAAAACTATTGGATATTATCCGTGAAGAATTAATTGAAATCAAGGAACGATTTGACGATGAGCGCCGCACAGAAATTGTTGCAGGTGGAATTGAGCAAATTGAAGATGAAGACCTTATTCCGCGTGAGAATATTGCCATCACACTGACTCATAAGGGTTATATTAAGCGACTGCCTGTATCGACTTATCGTTCTCAAAAGCGCGGAGGTCGCGGAATTCAAGGAATGGGAACAAATGAGGACGATTTTGTCGAGCATTTAATTACTACTTGCACCCATGATACGATCCTTTTCTTTACAAATAAGGGGAAGGTTTATCGTTCAAAAGGGTATGAGATTCCAGAATTCAGCAGAACAGCTAAAGGGATACCGATCATCAATCTCCTTGGAATTGAGAAGGATGAATGGGTGAATGCGATCATTCCGGTAGAAGAATTTGTTGATGACTGGTTCTTATTCTTTACAACAAAAATGGGGATTTCCAAGCGTTCCCCTTTAAGCTCATTTGCCCATATTAGAAACAATGGATTAATTGCATTGAATTTGAGAGAAGATGATGAATTAATTTCTGTTCGCTTAACAGATGGCAATAAGGAAATCATTATTGGAACAAGTAATGGATTGCTTATTCGATTCCCAGAAACGGATGTTCGTTCAATGGGGCGTACAGCCACAGGTGTGAAGGGAATTAGTTTAAATGGCGATGATGAAGTTGTTGGAATGGAAGTTTTAGAAGAACAATCTCAAATATTAATTGTGACTAAGAATGGTTATGGCAAACGTACTCCTTCTGAAGAATATCGAGTTCAAGGAAGAGGCGGAAAAGGAATCAAGACATGTAATATAACCGAGAAAAACGGCAATCTTGTTTCCATGCGGGCTGTAACTGGAGAAGAAGACTTAATGTTAATTACAACGGGTGGAGTCCTTATTCGTATGGCAGTAAGTGATATTTCAACAATGGGTCGTAATACCCAAGGGGTAAGATTGATCCGTTTAGATGAAAGTCAGAATGAATTTGTTGCTACTGTTACGAAGGTTGAAAAAGATGAGGATAAATCAGATGAAGAATTAACAAAGCCAATTGAAAGTGCTGATGCAAACCTTGAAGATGATGGGAATAAT
The DNA here is from genome assembly GCF_006704205.1 of Cytobacillus solani. Classification (NCBI taxonomy): domain Bacteria; kingdom Bacillati; phylum Bacillota; class Bacilli; order Caryophanales; family Bacillaceae; genus Cytobacillus; species Cytobacillus solani. The sequence goes on along the minus strand of NZ_CP041305.1, from coordinate 1,886,048 downwards.
GAGCAAGAATAATAATAAGCAGGAGGGACACAATTTAGTGTTCCTCTTTTTTATTAAAATGGAGTAGAATAGTATTAAGGACTCATGACATTTGAGGTGTGAAGACATGCGTGTAAATATAAATGAACTTCAAGAAGGGTGTATTTTAACAGAAGATATATATAGTCTGACAAATCGCCCAATCATTAGTAAAAAGACGATTATTACGAATGAATTAATTGAAATATTAAAAGCTTTTTTAATTAAAGAGGTTCCTGTAGACAAATTGATGGTTAACGGCTCTCCATTTCTGCCGAAGGAAATTATGGATGATGACGGAAATGAGCAAAAAATTGCCCCATCCATAATTGAGGCTAGTTTAGAAGATTCATTTTTAATGGGTGTCAGGGATTATAAGAAAGAATTTAATAATTGGCAAGCAGGTCTTCCTATTGATATTTCAAAAATTAGGAATATTATGATCCCTCTCGTAGAGAAGTCAGAAATAACCCCATCTGAATTATTCTCCTTGCATCATCTATCAACGCAAGATGAGTATTTATTTCAACATGCGGTTGCAGTTGGATTAATAAGTGCGTTTATAGGAAAAAAGTTTAGAATGAATAAAGGGGATATTGTTCAGTTAGCTATTGGAGGATGTTTATCTGATGCTGGAATGGCAAAAATTAAACCAGCAATTTTAAATAAGAAATCTACATTAACCAAACAGGAATTTGAGGAAATGAAAAAACATACGACCTATTCGTACAAAATGGTTCAGAATATCTCTCTTTTAAGGGAAAGCACAAAAATTGGTATCTTGCAGCATCATGAAAGATTAGATGGCAGCGGGTACCCTTTAGGAGAGAAGAATAATAAAATTAATATTTTTGCTAAAATCATTGGTGTTGCTGATACGTTCCATGCTATGACATGCAGCCGTTTATACAGACGAAAACAATCGCCGTTTAAAGTGTTAGAAATGATGCTTCAAGATATGTTTGGTAAATATGATATTACTGCAATGCAAGCTATTGGATCAGGTATTATGACATTTTCAATCGGGAGCAGCGTAAAGCTATCCGATGATCGAGTAGCAGAAATTCTATTTATTGAAGAAAAGTCCCCGACGAGACCACTCGTAAAAATTAGCAATACGGATGAGATTATCCATTTAGAAAAAAACCGCCAATTATTTATAGAGGAAGTACTAAAATAGGCCGTAATTACACGGTCTATTTTATATTTACTAAAAAATGCTTGCAATAATAATATTAGATTGATATAATAATTCAAGTCAGCAGGAGACGAGTTTCCTTAAAAGAGGAAAATATCTTCTTGACTCACAGAAACCTATATGGTATATTAATAAAGTTGCTTCTAAAAAAGAAGTGCGTTATTAATGAATTGCTCTTTGAAAACTGAACGAACAAAAAAACGTCAACGTTAATTCAAGTTTTAAAACTTAAGAGCTAATCTTACTCTTTATTGGAGAGTTTGATCCTGGCTCAGGACGAACGCTGGCGGCGTGCCTAATACATGCAAGTCGAGCGAATCTGAGGGAGCTTGCTCCCAAAGATTAGCGGCGGACGGGTGAGTAACACGTGGGCAACCTGCCTGTAAGACTGGGATAACTTCGGGAAACCGGAGCTAATACCGGATAATCCTTTTCTACTCATGTAGAAAAGCTGAAAGATGGCTTCGGCTATCACTTACAGATGGGCCCGCGGCGCATTAGCTAGTTGGTGAGGTAACGGCTCACCAAGGCGACGATGCGTAGCCGACCTGAGAGGGTGATCGGCCACACTGGGACTGAGACACGGCCCAGACTCCTACGGGAGGCAGCAGTAGGGAATCTTCCGCAATGGACGAAAGTCTGACGGAGCAACGCCGCGTGAGTGATGAAGGTTTTCGGATCGTAAAACTCTGTTGTTAGGGAAGAACAAGTACCGTTCGAATAGGGCGGTACCTTGACGGTACCTAACCAGAAAGCCACGGCTAACTACGTGCCAGCAGCCGCGGTAATACGTAGGTGGCAAGCGTTGTCCGGAATTATTGGGCGTAAAGCGCGCGCAGGTGGTTTCTTAAGTCTGATGTGAAAGCCCCCGGCTCAACCGGGGAGGGTCATTGGAAACTGGGAGACTTGAGTGCAGAAGAGGAAAGTGGAATTCCAAGTGTAGCGGTGAAATGCGTAGAGATTTGGAGGAACACCAGTGGCGAAGGCGACTTTCTGGTCTGTAACTGACACTGAGGCGCGAAAGCGTGGGGAGCGAACAGGATTAGATACCCTGGTAGTCCACGCCGTAAACGATGAGTGCTAAGTGTTAGAGGGTTTCCGCCCTTTAGTGCTGCAGCAAACGCATTAAGCACTCCGCCTGGGGAGTACGGCCGCAAGGCTGAAACTCAAAGGAATTGACGGGGGCCCGCACAAGCGGTGGAGCATGTGGTTTAATTCGAAGCAACGCGAAGAACCTTACCAGGTCTTGACATCCTCTGACAATCCTAGAGATAGGACGTTCCCCTTCGGGGGACAGAGTGACAGGTGGTGCATGGTTGTCGTCAGCTCGTGTCGTGAGATGTTGGGTTAAGTCCCGCAACGAGCGCAACCCTTGATCTTAGTTGCCAGCATTCAGTTGGGCACTCTAAGGTGACTGCCGGTGACAAACCGGAGGAAGGTGGGGATGACGTCAAATCATCATGCCCCTTATGACCTGGGCTACACACGTGCTACAATGGATGGTACAAAGGGCTGCAAGACCGCGAGGTTTAGCCAATCCCATAAAACCATTCTCAGTTCGGATTGCAGGCTGCAACTCGCCTGCATGAAGCCGGAATCGCTAGTAATCGCGGATCAGCATGCCGCGGTGAATACGTTCCCGGGCCTTGTACACACCGCCCGTCACACCACGAGAGTTTGTAACACCCGAAGTCGGTGGGGTAACCGCAAGGAGCCAGCCGCCTAAGGTGGGACAGATGATTGGGGTGAAGTCGTAACAAGGTAGCCGTATCGGAAGGTGCGGCTGGATCACCTCCTTTCTAAGGATGAAATGAAGTCTAACTTCATTAAAAGACGTTTCATTGTTCGTTCAGTTTTGAGAGAGCAATCTCTTTATTAACTTAATATCAAAATGAGGGAAATGAGAAGCAAACAGGTCAAGATAGTGACCGAATAATCATCGCTTATCATTTACCGAATTCCGTTATATGGGCCTATAGCTCAGCTGGTTAGAGCGCACGCCTGATAAGCGTGAGGTCGATGGTTCGAGTCCATTTAGGCCCACCATTTCATAACGGGGCCTTAGCTCAGCTGGGAGAGCGCCTGCCTTGCACGCAGGAGGTCAGCGGTTCGATCCCGCTAGGCTCCACCAACATAACGAATCCGTTCGTTATTTTTTGTTCCTTGAAAACTAGATAATGCAATTAAAGAAGATAACCGAGTAATCGCCATCTTAGTTTTTTCTCTTATAATGTTTTAGAAACAAAATAAGAGTGTAAACCATGAGGGCAATGAGCAACAAGCAGATCAAGGAAGCGACCGAGCGAGCACCGGAACGTACTCAGTACGTGAGGAGCACAGCGAGAGAGCTGACGCCGAGATGCGCAGTTGATCATTGACCGAAGTAGGTTAAGTTAGAAAGGGCGCACGGTGAATGCCTAGGTACTAGGAGCCGATGAAGGACGGGACTAACACCGATATGCTTCGGGGAGCTGTAAGTAAGCTTTGATCCGGAGATTTCCGAATGGGGGAACCCTCTATCCGTAATGGGATAGAATCTTTACCTGAATACATAGGGTATTGAAGGCAGACCCGGGGAACTGAAACATCTAAGTACCCGGAGGAAGAGAAAGCAAACGCGATTCCCTGAGTAGCGGCGAGCGAAACGGGATTAGCCCAAACCAAGAGGCTTGCCTCTTGGGGTTGTAGGACACTCTACACGGAGTTACAAAGGAACGAGGTAAATGAACAGGTCTGGAAAGGCCGGCCAGAGAAGGTAAAAGCCCTGTAGTTGAAACTTCGTTCCCTCCAGAGTGGATCCTGAGTACGGCGGGACACGAGAAATCCCGTCGGAAGCAGGGAGGACCATCTCCCAAGGCTAAATACTCCCTAGTGACCGATAGTGAACCAGTACCGTGAGGGAAAGGTGAAAAGCACCCCGGAAGGGGAGTGAAAGAGATCCTGAAACCGTGTGCCTACAAGTAGTTAGAGCCCGTTAATGGGTGATAGCGTGCCTTTTGTAGAATGAACCGGCGAGTTACGATTACATGCAAGGTTAAGTTGAATAGACGGAGCCGCAGCGAAAGCGAGTCTGAATAGGGCGAATGAGTATGTGGTCGTAGACCCGAAACCAGGTGATCTACCCATGTCCAGGTTGAAGTTCAGGTAACACTGAATGGAGGACCGAACCCACGCACGTTGAAAAGTGCGGGGATGAGGTGTGGGTAGCGGAGAAATTCCAATCGAACTTGGAGATAGCTGGTTCTCTCCGAAATAGCTTTAGGGCTAGCCTCATGTAGAAAGAGTCTTGGAGGTAGAGCACTGTTTGGACTAGGGGCCCCCATCGGGTTACCGAATTCAGACAAACTCCGAATGCCAAAGACTTATCCATGGGAGTCAGACTGCGAGTGATAAGATCCGTAGTCAAGAGGGAAACAGCCCAGACCACCAGCTAAGGTCCCAAAGTATACGTTAAGTGGAAAAGGATGTGGAGTTGCTTAGACAACCAGGATGTTGGCTTAGAAGCAGCCACCATTTAAAGAGTGCGTAATAGCTCACTGGTCGAGTGACTCTGCGCCGAAAATGTACCGGGGCTAAACGTATCACCGAAGCTGTGGATGGACATCTACGATGTCCGTGGTAGGAGAGCGTTCTAAGGGCGTTGAAGCTAGACCGCAAGGACTGGTGGAGCGCTTAGAAGTGAGAATGCCGGTATGAGTAGCGAAAGATGGGTGAGAATCCCATCCACCGAATGCCTAAGGTTTCCTGAGGAAGGCTCGTCCGCTCAGGGTTAGTCGGGACCTAAGCCGAGGCTGAAAAGCGTAGGCGATGGACAACAGGTTGATATTCCTGTACCACCAAACTCCGTTTGAGCAATGGGGGGACGCAGGAGGATAGGGTAAGCGCACTGCTGGATATGTGCGTCTAAGCAGTTAGGCTGCAAGCGAGGAAAATCCCGTTTGCGTGAAGGCTGAGCTGTGACAGCGAGGGAAATATAGTACCGAAGTTCCTGATTCCACACTGCCAAGAAAAGCCTCTAGCGAGGATAAGGTGCCCGTACCGCAAACCGACACAGGTAGGCGAGGAGAGAATCCTAAGGTGAGCGAGAGAACTCTCGTTAAGGAACTCGGCAAAATGACCCCGTAACTTCGGGAGAAGGGGTGCTTTTTAGGGTGAATAGCCCTGAAAAGCCGCAGTGAATAGGCCCAGGCGACTGTTTAGCAAAAACACAGGTCTCTGCGAAGCCGCAAGGCGAAGTATAGGGGCTGACGCCTGCCCGGTGCTGGAAGGTTAAGAGGAGGGGTTAGCTTACGCGAAGCTCTGAATTGAAGCCCCAGTAAACGGCGGCCGTAACTATAACGGTCCTAAGGTAGCGAAATTCCTTGTCGGGTAAGTTCCGACCCGCACGAAAGGCGTAACGATCTGGGCACTGTCTCAACGAGAGACTCGGTGAAATTATAGTACCTGTGAAGATGCAGGTTACCCGCGACAGGACGGAAAGACCCCGTGGAGCTTTACTGTAGCCTGATATTGAATTTCGGTACAGCTTGTACAGGATAGGTAGGAGCCTTGGAAGCCGGAGCGCCAGCTTCGGTGGAGGCATCGGTGGGATACTACCCTGGCTGTATTGAAATTCTAACCCATGCCCCTGATCGGGGCAGGAGACAGTGTCAGGTGGGCAGTTTGACTGGGGCGGTCGCCTCCTAAAAAGTAACGGAGGCGCCCAAAGGTTCCCTCAGAATGGTTGGAAATCATTCGAAGAGTGTAAAGGCATAAGGGAGCTTGACTGCGAGACCTACAAGTCGAGCAGGGACGAAAGTCGGGCTTAGTGATCCGGTGGTTCCGCATGGAAGGGCCATCGCTCAACGGATAAAAGCTACCCCGGGGATAACAGGCTTATCTCCCCCAAGAGTCCACATCGACGGGGAGGTTTGGCACCTCGATGTCGGCTCATCGCATCCTGGGGCTGTAGTCGGTCCCAAGGGTTGGGCTGTTCGCCCATTAAAGCGGTACGCGAGCTGGGTTCAGAACGTCGTGAGACAGTTCGGTCCCTATCCGTCGTGGGCGCAGGAAATTTGAGAGGAGCTGTCCTTAGTACGAGAGGACCGGGATGGACGCACCGCTGGTGTACCAGTTGTTCTGCCAAGAGCATCGCTGGGTAGCTATGTGCGGAAGGGATAAGTGCTGAAAGCATCTAAGCATGAAGCCCCCCTCGAGATGAGATTTCCCATAGCGTCAAGCTAGTAAGACCCCTGAAAGATGATCAGGTTGATAGGTTTGAGGTGGAAGCGTGGTGACACGTGGAGCTGACAAATACTAATCGGTCGAGGACTTAACCATAAATGATTACTCAACTTCTTCTTTAGCATTATCTAGTTTTGAGGGAACAAACCTCATCTTATATAGGTCTAGTGACGATGGCGAGAAGGCCACACCCGTTCCCATCCCGAACACGGAAGTTAAGCTTCTCAGCGCCAATGGTAGTTAGGGGCTGTCCCCTTGTGAGAGTAGGACGTCGCTAGGCAAATGAAAGAGCACCTGTAAAGGTGCTCTTTTTGTGTTATTTACGAGAGCTAGGACTATCCATGTATAAACTCAATAGGCTAATACAATAGTTGTCTTTCTTTCATTAAAAATTGATAAATCAAGAAAGGACCTTTCCTAGATGTCATATTAAGAAAGGATAGAATAAACGGATAATCAAGATTTGGCATTATTTTTATTGTCTCACTCCACCATTCTGTTTCATAGCGTGCAATCATACTTAAATTATATAATAGTAAATAATGGATTAATAATTCAGGAAAGTTGTTTAATGCGCTTTGTCTTAATGGAAAAGCAAGTTGATTATCTTCTAAAGAAAATTTTAAAGGGAGAATTTTGTCAATATGTAATTGAGGATATTTAAAGTTAATAAAATCTTCGTTAGAATCCTCGAATATAATTTCTGAAATTGATTTTGTTTTCCAGTATTCAATAAAGCGAGATTCAGTCATGTGGTATTCATCTAAAATACATTTCGATATTGATAATAGATCTTTTTGTTTATTTATTTGTAAAAAAGTATTTTTCCCTTCGAGTCTAGAAAAGAATGAATTTAGTTCAGGTATTTGCATAAGTAATTCTTCCATTGTCGCTTTTTCCCCTTCTAACTGTTTCATGTGAAACATTTTCTCAGCCATGTATGGAAAAAGCCCGCTTTTTTGAATCTTTACTTCATCCTGAAAAAAGTGGTATTGTTGTTTCTTTTTTTTTCTTGTGGAAACACCGTGTGCCAAAACCGATGTTGTTTCAGGATAGTTAGGATCAATTGTTAATATACATGCTTTGATTAAATGAACAAATCCATAAAAAAGAAGGATTGGCTGTATGATTAATGGGGCTAATTCTGCTTGTTTGTAATATATTTGTCCATGTTCAAGATAATATATAAAGGGATAGCTTTTTTCATAACTATTAATTTCGGCCCTCTCAAGATTTCGTTGCTGATAACAGTTCTTTAAATAGTCTTGAGTAGCGCTTGCCGAAAAAAAGGGAAGAAATGAGTTCCAATTTGTGTATGTAGACATAAAAAATATCCCTCCGTAATTATTAGAAAAGTCTAACATATTAAAGTTATCTTGACAGTATTTTGTCCAATTGATAACCTACTAATAATATTTTCGAGTCTAGGGGGTAAAAAAGATGTGGGAAAGTAAATTTGTAAAAGAAGGTTTAACATTTGATGATGTATTGCTTGTTCCTTCCAAATCAGAGGTTCTTCCAAGAGATGTGAATTTAAGTGTCCAATTAACGGAAAATGTAAAGCTTAACATCCCGATTATTAGTGCAGGAATGGATACAGTTACTGAAGCGGATATGGCAATTGCAATGGCTCGTCAAGGCGGACTTGGCATTATTCATAAAAATATGTCCATTGAACAGCAAGCTGAGCAGGTAGATAAAGTTAAACGTTCAGAAAGCGGCGTTATCTCAGACCCATTTTTCCTCACCCCAGAACAACAAGTTTTCGATGCAGAACATTTGATGGGGAAATACCGCATCTCCGGTGTTCCGATTGTTAACAATCAAGAAGAGCAAAAGCTTGTTGGTATCTTAACAAATCGTGATCTTCGTTTTATCTCTGATTTCTCAATCATTATTTCAGATGTAATGACAAAAGAGAATTTAGTTACAGCTCCTGTTGGTACAACATTAGCTGAAGCTGAAAAAATTCTTCAAAAGTATAAAATTGAAAAGCTACCTTTAGTAGATAATAATGGCATTCTAAAAGGGTTAATTACCATTAAAGATATAGAAAAAGTCATTGAGTTTCCTAACTCTGCAAAAGATCAACATGGGCGTCTATTAGTGGGAGCTGCTGTTGGTGTTACGAAGGATACAATGAAAAGAGTTGAGATGCTTGTTAAATCTCAAGTTGATGTGATTGTACTTGATACTGCTCATGGACACTCAAAAGGTGTTTTAGATACAGTTCGTGAAATCCGCAGCACCTACCCTGATTTGGCTATTATCGCTGGGAATGTCGCTACTGCCGAAGGGACAAAGGATTTGATTGAAGCAGGAGCTGATATTGTAAAGGTGGGAATTGGTCCTGGTTCCATTTGTACAACACGCGTAGTTGCAGGTGTAGGTGTTCCACAGATAACGGCTGTTTATGACTGTGCAACAGAAGCGAAGAAGCATGGAAAAACAATTATTGCTGATGGCGGAATTAAGTACTCAGGTGATGTAGTTAAGGCACTTGCTGCAGGCGGACACGCGGTAATGCTAGGAAGCTTACTAGCTGGTGTATCAGAAAGTCCTGGAGAAACGGAAATCTTCCAAGGCCGTCGTTTTAAGGTATATCGTGGAATGGGATCTGTTGCATCCATGGAAAAAGGTTCTAAGGATCGTTACTTCCAAGAGGATAATAAGAAATTTGTTCCAGAAGGAATTGAAGGCCGCCTGCCTTACAAAGGCCCTCTTTCAGACACGATCTATCAACTTGTTGGCGGATTGCGTTCAGGAATGGGATATTGTGGTACAAAGGACTTAACAGATTTAAGGGAAAATGCTCAATTTGTAAAAATGACTGGTGCAGGATTAAGAGAAAGTCACCCGCATGATGTGCAAATTACGAAAGAAGCACCCAATTATTCAATGTAATCATATGAAAGCAGGGGAGAAATTTCTTCTCTGCTTTTTTATTTGTAATTAAAAAAAAGAAACTATCTAGCTCTACAAGGAACGCCTTGATAGCATTGCACGAGTATGAGCGCTCAGCGTCTAGTACTCTTCACTACACTAAGAAACATGGAACATTCGTGCTCTTTGTGTTTTTTTTACCATCAAATAGTGAGGTGACTGTTTAGCCACAATAAGCATAAGATGGACTGCTGCGTGGCATGTTTTGCCACAGGCAGTCCATCTTATGGCCTCGAGCTAGGAGCCGCAACTGGATTAGAACCCTCCAGTCCATACGCCTCTATGCGTGACACATCCGCTTTTCTAAATAGGTAATTCATCTGCCTATTTTTTATGGGTGAGTTATGTTAAAATAACAAAAGTGTACTAATATGTTGGAGGGCTTTATATTGAAAATAAAACAATATCGTAAATATGTTGCTAGTTTCCTTGTGTTAATAATGGTATTAGGAATTTTCCCGAGTTTAAATAGAGCGCATGCAGAGGATATATTAAATATAAATGCAGATGGTGCTATTTTAGTAGAGGCAGAAACAGGAAGAGTGCTGTATGCTAAAAATCCCGATCAAGTACTCGGCATTGCTAGTATGACAAAAATGATGACTGAGTATTTGCTGCTTGAAGCGATTAAAGAAGGACGAGTAAAGTGGGATCAGGAATACGCAGTAAATGAATACGTTTATAAAGTATCTCAAGATTACCCGCGTTTATCGAATGTTCCATTACGAAGAGATGGAAAATATAGTATTCGTGAATTATATCAAGCAATGACAATTTATTCAGCAAATGGGGCAACGATTGCGATTGCTGAGACAATCGCTGGTTCAGAAGCCAATTTCGTTAAAATGATGAATAAAAAGGCAGAACAGTTAGGATTGCAGGATTATAAATTTGTTAACTCTACAGGATTAAACAACTCAGATTTAAAAGGTTTTCACCATACTGGAAATCTTGAAGATGAAAACGTTATGTCTCCTAGAGCGACAGCAAAGCTAGCTTCACGTTTGATTAGTGATTTTCCAGAGGTTCTTGAAACTGCAAGCACACCAAAAATGAAATTCCGTGAAGGTACGGATGACATGATTCAAATGGAAAATTGGAATTGGATGCTTCCATCTCTTATTTATGGCTATGAGGGTGTAGATGGTTTGAAGACTGGAACGACTGACTTTGCAGGGCTATGCTTCACGGGCACTGCGGAGAGAAATGGTACGCGCTACATTACCGTGATCATGAATGCCAAAGATGAAAAGGGAAATCACACAAATAAAAAGGTTCGTTTTGATGAAACAAGAAAAATGTTTGATTATGCTTTTGGCAACTATAGTAAAGAAGAATTATATCCTGAAAATTATCAGGTAAAAGGGAAAAAAACGTTACCTGTAACTAAAGGGAAAGAGGATAAGGTAAAGATTCAAACAAAAGAACCGATTACAATGGTTGTGAAGAATGGAGAAAAAGAAAATTATAAGCCTAAGCTCGTTTTAGATAAAAAGAAGCTAAACGATAAAGGTGAGTTGACAGCACCAATCAAAAAGGGAGAAAAGATTGGTACATTAACAATAAAAGCAGAAGATGGACAAGCATTAAACTTTTTAACTGAAGATGGACAAAAAAATATTCAAGTCGATGTTGTCGCTGCTGATGATGTTGAAAAAGCGAACTGGTTTGTGCTGATGATGCGCGGAATAGGCAGCTTCTTCGGAAATGTCTGGGGCAGTATTTCTTCAACAGTAAAAGGCTGGTTTTAAAAAAAAGGGTTTCCTGTCTTGACAGGAAACCCTTTTTGTTGTTTATTTTCATTAGGGAAAGGTAATTATTCCGATTGATTTAATGAAATATTTTCCTTGCCCGCATTTTTTTATTGAATCACCCATCCATGGCTGATGGTATAAGACAAAGGGGGAGCACAATGAAGACAGGAACAGATCGAGTAAAAAGAGGAATGGCAGAAATGCAAAAAGGCGGCGTCATCATGGATGTCGTTAATGCCGAGCAAGCGAAAATTGCTGAAGAAGCTGGTGCGGTTGCAGTAATGGCATTGGAAAGAGTTCCATCAGATATTCGTGCAGCAGGCGGCGTAGCGAGAATGGCTGATCCTCGCATTGTCGAGGAAGTTATGAATGCAGTCACAATTCCAGTTATGGCTAAGGCACGTATTGGTCACATTGTAGAAGCGCGAGTACTTGAGGCTATGGGTGTAGATTACATAGATGAAAGTGAAGTATTAACTCCAGCAGATGAGGAGTACCATTTAAATAAAAGAGAATATACTGTTCCTTTTGTTTGTGGATGCCGTGATCTAGGTGAGGCTGCACGCCGTATCGGTGAAGGTGCAGCTATGCTTCGTACAAAAGGTGAACCAGGAACTGGAAATATTGTAGAAGCCGTCCGCCATATTCGTAAGGTAAATGCACAAGTTCGTAAGGTTGTAGGAATGAATGAAGATGAGCTTATGACAGAAGCTAAGCTGCTAGGAGCACCGTACGAGCTTCTTCTTGAAATTAAGAACCTTGGGCGTCTACCAGTCGTTAACTTTGCTGCAGGCGGCGTAGCAACCCCTGCTGATGCTGCTCTTATGATGCAGCTTGGTGCAGACGGAGTCTTTGTAGGGTCAGGTATTTTTAAATCAGAAAATCCAGCTAAATTTGCTCGAGCAATTGTTGAAGCAACTACCCATTATCAAGACTATAAATTGATTGCAGAGCTTTCAAAAGAGCTTGGGGCTCCAATGAAAGGGATTGAAATTTCATCATTAGCTCCGGAAGCTCGTATGCAGGAGCGCGGCTGGTAAGGAGAGAATACTGAATGATTAAAATTGGAGTTCTTGGCCTTCAAGGTGCCGTAAGGGAACATGTAATATCTATCGAGGCATGCGGTGCAGAAGCTATTGTCATTAAACGTAAAGAACAAATGGATGAAATAGACGGTCTAATTCTCCCTGGTGGAGAAAGCACCACAATGCGTAAATTGATTGATAAATATGACTTTATGAGGAGTCTGAAAGAATTTGCTGAGTTAGGCAAGCCAATGTTTGGGACTTGTGCAGGCTTGATTTTATTAGCAAAAAATATTGTCGGTTACGATGAACCGCATATTGGTGTTATGGATGTGAAGGTCGAAAGAAATTCATTTGGACGTCAGAAAGAAAGCTTTGAAGCTGATTTAGATATTGCGGGTGTTGCAGAAGATTTTCAAGCCGTCTTTATCCGCGCACCGCATATTGTACAAGCTGGAGGAAATGTGGAGATCCTAGCTAAGCATAAGGAGCGTATTGTGGCTGCCCGTGAAGGAAATATTCTTGGCTGTTCATTTCATCCCGAATTAACGGATGATCACCGTTTAACTGGTTATTTTATTAACATGGTTAAAGAAGCAAAAAAGTAAATATTTGAATAATATGGTTGCAAATCGTTTATAATTGTAGTAAATTATGAATTACTTAAATTCTAATAGTTCAAAGCAATGAGAGGAAATAGTAACAGGTTATTCATTCTTTAGAGAGCCGATGGCTGGTGGAAATCGGTGAATGCTGCTTGTGAATCCATCCTCGAGTAAAGTATGGAAAGCCGCTTTAGGTTAGTAATTACTTTCGGTTAAAACCGTTATTATTTTAAGGTGGAAAGCTTATGCTTTCAACTAGGGTGGCAACGCGGGTAACTCTCGTCCCTTTTTTGGGGACGGGAGTTTTTTGTGTTGCTGCGGATAATTAAATTAGGGTTTTTATCGAAAATGGCATGATGATTTTTTATTTAAAAAGGAGGAATTATTTATGTTAGACATTAAGTATTTAAGAGCAAATTTTGAAGAAGTGAAAAAGAAGCTAGAGCACCGTGGAGAGGATCTTGGGGATTTAGGAAAATTCGAAGAGCTTGATGGAAGACGCCGTGAATTAATTGTAGAAGCAGAACAGCTGAAGAGTAAAAGAAATGAGGTTTCACAGCAAGTGGCGGTCTTAAAGCGTGAGAAGCAGGATGCAGATCATTTAATCACGGAGATGAGAGAAGTAGGCGATGAAATAAAAAAGCTTGACGATGAATTAAGGGAAGTAGAAGAGGTATTAGAGCATTTAATGCTAAGCATCCCAAATATTCCGCATGAAAGTGTACCAGTTGGGGAGACTGAAGATGATAATGAGGAAGCTTGGACATGGGGAGAAATTCGCGAGTTTGATTTTGATCCAAAGCCACATTGGGATGTTGCCGATGATTTAGGAATTCTTGATTTTGAACGTGCAGGGAAAGTAACGGGAAGCCGCTTTGTATTCTACAAAGGGCTTGGGGCGCGATTGGAACGTGCATTGTTCAACTTCATGCTCGATCTTCATACAGAAGAACATGGATATAAGGAGGTCTTGCCGCCATACTTAGTGAATCGTGCAAGTATGACAGGTACAGGGCAGCTTCCAAAATTTGAAGAGGATGCATTCCTGATTGAAAATGAAGACTACTTCTTAATTCCAACTGCCGAAGTACCAGTTACAAATATGCATCGGGATGAAATCTTAAGTGCTGAGGATCTGCCTATTAATTATGCAGCATTTAGTGCATGTTTCCGTTCTGAAGCAGGATCTGCTGGACGTGATACGAGAGGGCTCATTCGTCAGCATCAATTTAATAAAGTAGAACTTGTGAAATTTGTAAAACCTGAAGATTCTTATGATGAATTGGAAAAGCTAACCAAGAATGCCGAAAAGGTTTTACAGCTATTGGGTCTTCCGTATCGTGTGCTCCGCATGTGTACAGGTGATCTTGGCTTTACTGCCGCTAAGAAGTATGATATTGAGGTTTGGATCCCAAGCTATGGCACATATAGGGAGATTTCTTCTTGCAGTAATTTTGAGGCATTCCAAGCAAGGCGTGCGAATATTCGATTCCGCCGCGAGCCGAAGGGCAAGCCTGAAGCTGTCCATACATTGAATGGGTCTGGCCTTGCGATCGGCCGTACGGTTGCCGCTATTTTAGAAAATTATCAGCAGGCAGATGGAAGTGTAATTATTCCAGAAGTATTACGTCCATATATGGGAAACAGGGATGTTATTAAACCGGAGTAAGTATCAGTTCTGAGCGGGTCAAACCCGCTCAGAAAATATATTAAAAATAACGTTGACTTCGTATTAATTTAATGATATAGTATTTCTTGTCGATACGGAGGAATACCCAAGTCCGGCTGAAGGGATCGGTCTTGAAAACCGACAGGCGGGTCAAACCGCGCAGGGGTTCGAATCCCCTTTCCTCCTCCATTTAAATTGACATCTAACATGCGCATAAATTGGAGATAAAATCGTTACAAGAGCTGTAACGGTTTTTTTATTCTTTTTTATGCTTAATAAAGCAAATAGTCGCCAGTAGTGGCGACTATTTTTTTAATAATTGTGTTTGCCGTAAAAAGTCTGAGATCCGTTCGACAACGGGTTCAACTGAATCTTCATGATTGATAATATCATAATCATTAATATTAAGCCTTAGTACAGGGCATGCATTAAATGTATTAATCCAGTTTTCATAGCGCTGATGCATTTCTTCCCAATAGGCAATCGGTGTCTGCTGTTCCATAGGACGGCCTCTTTCTTGAATCCGAGAAAGGATATCGTCCAAAGAACCTTCAAGATAGATAAGGAGATCCGGATGTGGAAAATAAGGCGTCATAACCATTGCGTCGAAAAGGCTTGTATATGTTTCGTAATCAGTTTTTGACATGGTCCCTTTTTCAAAATGCATCTTAGCAAAAATGCCTGTATCTTCATAGATGGATCGGTCTTGAATAAAGCCTCCTCCGTATTCAAAGATACGTTTCTGTTCTTTAAAGCGCTCTGCAAGGAAGTAAATTTGCAAATGGAAGCTCCAACGGTCAAAGTCAGCGTAAAATTTATCTAAGTAAGGATTTGTATCAACCTTTTCAAACGATGTGCGAAAGTTAAGGGCTTTGGCAAGTGCATTTGTCATGGTAGATTTCCCGACCCCAACTGTTCCAGCAATGGTAATCACTGAGTTTGCCGGGATCTCATATTTATTTCTTAAATTCATGATTGAATGCTCCTCTTTTTCAATAATGTGGATAGCGTATCAAGTATATAAGATAAGTCATTTTTATTTTTTACAAAATTCAGATGATCGCCATTGAATCGCAGTACTGGAATGTCCGGGTGTTTTGCTTCAAAGTCATTTATAGCATTATCATAGTCAATGGATAATTGCTCTAAATATAAAGGGCTAATATTTTTTTCAATCTCTCGTCCTCTAAGCTTAATGCGGGTTAAGAGTGTTTCAAGGCTGGCATGCAAATATATGACCACATTTGGCTTAGGCATATCGCTTGTTAATATTTCATAGATTTTTAAATATTTCTGGTATTCGACTGTATTTAGTGAACGACCAGCAAATATTAAATTTTTCAATATATGATAATCTGCAACAACAGATTTATTTTTATTTAAAAAGTGATTGTTTATATCACCTAGCTGTTTATATCGGTTGCAAAGGAAAAACATTTCTGTTTGAAAACTCCATTCTTCAATGTCCTCATAAAATTTCCCTAAAAATGGATTCTCATCAACAATTTCTTTTAATAATGCAAATTGAAACTGTTCGGCTATCTCTTTGGCAAGAGATGTTTTTCCGACACCTATTGGCCCCTCTACAGTAATAAAAGGTGTTCCCCCCATAGATTGCCCTCCTACTCTTTCGCTTTTTACTTTTCTATCTAATAAAATTGTATCCGTTAGGACTCTATCGTTCATTAATGACACAAAAGATATTTTATCACACTATTAGGTGGGAGGGATATGGAATTTCAATGTGTGAGGGCAATGAAAAAAACAGCTGTGCGTATGGCCAGCTGTTAGTAGGGAAGAATATTGTGATTTTTGTTAAGCTCTCTTTACCACGTTGAAATTTTCTGTGATTAAGAGCCAGTTTTGCGGAAAGGATAGACCAAGCTTCCAATAGCTCATTCCTCTTAAGTTGAGTTCTTTCACCAAATTAAATTTAGCTTGAATGGACCTAGCATCTTCAAACCAAACTTCATGCTGCTTTCCTTCACTGTCTGTATAGCGGAAAAATGGTGCTTGGGCTGTATAATCATATTGGATAGCTGCATTGTTGTTTGCTGCAATCTGAATTGCCTGCTGGGGACTGACTGCTCTAGCTATTGAACCTTGCACAAATGGCAGTGTCCAATTATAGCCGTATAAATTTTGCCCCATCATAATTTTTGTAGAAGGCATTTCACTTATTGCATACTCGATTACATCTCTTACTGGTCCAATTGGAGAAACAGCCATAGCTGGACCCCCGCTATACCCCCATTCATATGTCATGATAACAACAAAGTCGACAATCTCTCCGTGTGCTCTGTAATCATGTGCTTCATACCATTCTCCAGGCTGATCTGCTCTTGTCTTAGGTGCAAGAGCTGTAGAAATCAGCCACCCCTCTTGCTGGAAGCGTGCTTTTGCTTTTCGAAGGAATTGATTATACGCTTCCCTGTCTTCTGGGCGCAGAAACTCGAAGTCAAAATGGATATCCCTAAAACCGTATTTCTTTGCTGTAGTTACGATATTGTTTAGAAATCGCTCTTGAATTGGCATATTGTTTAAAAGAATTTGCCCAAGTTCAGCATTGAATTGATCATTCTCCTGATTTGTAATGACCATCATTAATACATTGTTATTTGCACGAGCAATAGCAGGGAAATTGTTAAGAAGTGGTTCCTTCAGTGAGCCATCACGGAGCACTTGGAAGCTGAAGGGTGCTAAGTATGTTAAATGCGGTGCAGCTTCTCTTGCACTAGCTTCTAAATTAGGAGCAACCGTTGTACCTCTCGGTTCTACATAGGCATTGAACTCTGCTTCTGTTTTCGGGCGGGGAGGAATATAAAGCCGAAACCCAATTTGAAGAGGCTGATTAACAGAAATGCCGTTAACAGCAGCGAGCTGTTGAAAAGAAAGGCCGAATTTTCTAGAAATTGAATATAAGCTATCACCAGATTGGACCCAGTAAAATTGGCCAATAATTGGAATAACAAGAGTTTGACCGATTACAAGATTGTTTGGATTCGGAAGTTCATTGGCTTCTACAATATCACTAACGCTCGAACCATAGGCTTGTGCAATCCCATATAAGGATTGGTTTGGCTGAACAACATGAATTTGCAAGTTATTCCCTCCTAGATTAAACCGAATGGGGCAGCAATTGAATAAATGGTCTGATCAGAAAATAGTCATTACAACATTTTATGAATGAGAGAAAAAAGAAATGATATAATTTATAGAGGAATAAGCAAAAGGAATGAGAAGGATGCTGCAAAATGTAGACCAAAATGAAACATACATGATAGAAGCAATAAAAGAGGCTAAAAAAGCACAAGAAATAATGGAAGTTCCGATTGGTTCAGTTATTGTGCTGAATGGGGAAATTATTGCACGTGCACATAATTTAAGGGAACATAACCAAAGCTCGATTGCTCATGCAGAACTGATGGCTATTGATCAAGCATGTCAATCACTTGGAACATGGAGACTAGAAGATGCCGTTTTGTACGTGACACTTGAACCTTGCCCGATGTGTGCTGGAGCTATCATGCTTTCTCGAATAAAAAAGGTAGTTTATGGTGCAAAGGATCCAAAAGGCGGATGTGCAGGCACATTTATGAATTTGCTTCAAGATGATCGGTTTAATCATCAGAGTGAAGTCGTATCTGGAGTGTTAGAAAAAGAATGTGGCGAGCTTCTATCTGCTTTTTTTAAAGGACTGCGTTTGCGTAAGAAAGAAGAAAAGAAACAACGAAAGAAGCAATTGGAGATAGATGAAGGAATTAACAATGGTTAGGCATTGATTTTTACAAATGATATTAGTATACTTATATTGTGTCACTCGGGTGACACCTAAATATGGTTTCAACTTTGCCGTGCTAGGTGGGGAGGTAGCGGTGCCCTGTACTCGCAATCCGCTCTAGCGAGGCTGAATCCCTTCCCGAGGCTGATGTCCTGTAGGGCCTGCCTTAAGTAAGTGGTGTTGACGCCTGGGTCCTGCGCAATGGGAATCCATGAACCATGTCAGGTCCGGAAGGAAGCAGCATTAAGTGGACACTCTCATGTGCCGCAGGGTTGCCTGGGCCGAGCTAACTGCTTAAGTAACGCTTATGGGCGTCAGTCGACGGAAGGTGCACGGCAGTTTAACTATTATAAATGAAACTCATCTCATTTGAGATGAGTTTTTTATTTGTTTCCTTTTAAAAAAGAACAGGGATACGTTATAATGGTTGGAGAGTGCACAGGAAGGGGGCGTGTCGATGAGTTATCAGGCTTTATATCGCGTTTGGCGGCCACAAAGCTTTATAGATGTTGTTGGACAGGAGCATGTAACGAAGACATTGCAAAACGCCCTGCTTCAGCAAAAAATATCGCATGCTTATTTATTTTCTGGTCCAAGAGGAACTGGAAAAACAAGTGCGGCGAAAATTTTAGCAAAAGCCGTTAACTGTGAAAGGGCCCCGGTGAATGAGCCGTGCAATGAATGCGCATCTTGTAAAGGAATTACAGATGGTTCGATTCCAGATGTGATTGAAATCGATGCCGCTTCAAACAATGGTGTAGAAGAAATAAGGGATATTCGCGACAAGGTGAAGTATGCACCGACATCAGTGAAATATAAGGTCTACATTGTTGATGAAGTACATATGCTTTCCATTGGCGCCTTTAACGCACTGTTAAAAACACTGGAAGAGCCTCCAAGGCATGTCATTTTTATTTTGGCTACTACAGAGCCGCATAAGATCCCGCTTACGATTATTTCTAGATGCCAGCGATTTGACTTTAAACGCATTACGGCACAGGCAATTGTAGGCAGAATGCAGCTAATTGTCGAGGAGACTGGTGTTCAATGTGATGGGCAAGCCCTTCAAATTGTAGCTAGAGCGGCTGATGGCGGGATGCGTGATGCATTAAGCCTACTCGATCAAGCCATTTCCTTTAGCGAGGATCGGGTAACTGTTGAAGATGCTTTAACTGTCACAGGTGCTGTATCACAAGGTTTTCTTAATAAGTTAGCAAATGCAGTTCTTGAAAGGGATGCTGCAGCCGGTTTGGAATATCTTGAGGAACTGCTTTTTCATGGAAAAGATCCTGCCCGATTTATAGAGGATTTTATTCTTTATTATCGAGATATGCTGCTTTTTAAAGCTGCACCAAGATTAGAAGAATCGTTAGAAAGAGTCATGCTTGATGATGAATTCCAGACTCTTGCAGAAAAAGTAAAACCAGAAGAGCTTTATAAATTAATCGATGTATTAAATAAGGCACAACAAGATATGCGGTGGACGAATCATCCACGAATCTTCCTTGAAGTTGCAATTGTTAAACTTTGTCAGCTTGAAGGAGGATTACAGGCAACACCAACTGGTGATATTCAACCATTACTGAATAGAATTAACCAGCTTGAACAAGAGATAAGCGATTTAAAAAGAAATGGGCTTACTGTGAACGATGAAGCCCAACCGGTTGTTCAAAAGAAACCACAAAGAAGCTCGAGAAAAGGATTTCAAGTTCCCGTTGGTAAAATCAATGAAATACTAAAGCAAGCGACAAAAGATGACTTGAAGGCTATCAAGAGTCAGTGGGGCGATATGCTCAATCGGCTTGTTCATAATCAAATGCGATCACAAGCAGCCTTATTGAATGAAGCGGAGCCTGTAGCAGCATCTCAAAGTGCCTTCATTATTAAATTTAAATATGAGATTCATTGCCAAATGGCGATGGACAATGCAAAGTTTTTAGAAACATTAGCAAATATAATGCATGAGATATTAGGGAAGCGAATGCACATTGCAGGGGTCCCTGATGAACAATGGCAAAAAATCAGGGAAGATTTCCTTCATACACAGCACGATGGCGAATCTGATGGTAGTATAAACCAGATGGAGGAAGAACCTCTGATTTCAGAGGCTATGAAGTTATTTGGAGAAGGTTTAATAGAAATTAAAGAATAATTATTGGAGGAAAAGACGATGCGTGGAATGGGAAATATGCAAAATATGATGAAGCAAATGCAGAAAATGCAAAAAAAGATGGCAGAAGCTCAAGAAAAGCTAGGTGAAGAAAGAATTGAAGGAACAGCTGGAGGCGGAATGGTTACAGTTGTTGTTTCCGGACATAAAGAGGTGCTTGAGGTAAATATCAAGGAAGATGTTGTAGACCCTGAAGATATTGAAATGCTTCAAGATCTTGTTTTGGCTGCAACTAATGATGCTTTGAAAAAGGCAGATGAATTAACAAATAATACAATGGGTCAATTTACTAAAGGGATGAATCTCCCAGGAATGTTCTAAGACTGAATTGTCTAGCACAAGCGTCCTATCGCCTACAAAACTTTAGGTCCGCTCCCTACGATAAGTCGACATCTATTCGCTATCGTTCATGGTGTCTCCTTTATCGAAAGAACCGGCCCTTCTGCGTTTGTACGGCGATGACCAAGGCGCTTACGCTTTTCTAGGAGGAATAGATATGCATTATCCTGAACCGATATCAAAGCTGATTGACAGCTTTATGAAATTGCCAGGTATCGGCCCGAAAACGGCCGCTCGTCTGGCTTTTTTTGTACTAAGTATGAAGGAAGACACTGTACTCGATTTTGCAAAGGCTTTAGTCAATGCAAAAAGGAATTTAACGTACTGCTCCGTTTGCGGTCATATCACAGATCAAGATCCTTGCTATATATGTGAGGATCAAAAGAGGGATCGAACGGTTATTTGTGTGGTTCAAGATCCAAAAGACGTGATTGCAATGGAGAAAATGAAAGAATATCATGGTTTGTACCATGTTCTTCAAGGAGCTATCTCTCCGATGGATGGCATTGGTCCAGAGGATATTAATATTCCAAGTCTTTTAAAGAGACTGCAAGATGATACAGTGCAAGAGGTTATCCTTGCAACAAACCCTAATATTGAGGGAGAAGCAACAGCGATGTATATTTCGAGACTCTTAAAGCCATCAGGTATTCGTGCCACACGTATAGCCCATGGTCTGCCAGTTGGAGGAGATCTTGAATACGCTGATGAGGTGACACTTTCAAAAGCATTAGAAGGAAGAAGAGAAGTTTAAGAATAGATGGAGGCGGAATAGATGTTATTTCGCAAAAAAGGCTGGCTTCGGAAGGAATTTGATGATCAGCTATTAGAAAAAGTGAATGACTTGAAGAATTCTTGGAATAGTCAGCGGCAGCTGCTAGAAAAAAGCTTCGACCCGTCCGCAGAAGCAATCAGCCAGGCAAAGATTGCTGAAGCGAAATATTTCTTTCTTTTTAAAGAAGTGAGGAAAAGAAAGATAACGATAAGAAAATAAATAAGCATGTCCTTCTTTCTAGGTCTTATTTGTACTTGCATATCATAATATGAAAGTACAAGTATCTTGAGAGGAGGACTTTTTGTTGGAGCCTGTTGTAGTAATCTCCATATTAGGAGGATTAATTATTTTACTTTTATTTATTGGAGCCCCTCTAAAGCCAGTAAGATTTATTGGACAGGGCGTAATTAAATTACTTATTGGCGCACTTTTTTTGTTCTT
Organism: Cytobacillus solani; assembly: GCF_006704205.1. Lineage (NCBI taxonomy): Bacteria > Bacillati > Bacillota > Bacilli > Caryophanales > Bacillaceae > Cytobacillus > Cytobacillus solani. The sequence goes on along the minus strand of NZ_CP041305.1, from coordinate 1,864,107 downwards.
TTTAAATGCGTTCGGCAATCAATTTGGCATCCACGTACCTATAAATCTCATTACATCTTCTATTTCCGGTTTTTTAGGGATTCCTGGTTTATTTGCATTAGTAGCTATTCAAACCTGGGTTATTTAATGGACAGCTGATTTTTTAATGAGCTGTCCAATTTTTTATAAAAAAAGTATTGACTGTATAATTACTAGGTGGTAATATATTAAAAGTCGTCACCACGACATAGTTGAAATAACTTTAAAAAGTTATTGACACTAGAAATGATAAATGATATATTTGTTAAGTCGCTTAACTGCGAATAAAAAGAAGTTGTTCTTTGAAAACTGAACGAACAAAAAACGTCAACGTTAATTCAAGTATTAAAACTTAAGAGCTAATCTTACTCTTTATTGGAGAGTTTGATCCTGGCTCAGGACGAACGCTGGCGGCGTGCCTAATACATGCAAGTCGAGCGAATCTGAGGGAGCTTGCTCCCAAAGGTTAGCGGCGGACGGGTGAGTAACACGTGGGCAACCTGCCTGTAAGACTGGGATAACTTCGGGAAACCGGAGCTAATACCGGATAATCCTTTTCTACTCATGTAGAAAAGCTGAAAGATGGCTTCGGCTATCACTTACAGATGGGCCCGCGGCGCATTAGCTAGTTGGTAAGGTAACGGCTCACCAAGGCGACGATGCGTAGCCGACCTGAGAGGGTGATCGGCCACACTGGGACTGAGACACGGCCCAGACTCCTACGGGAGGCAGCAGTAGGGAATCTTCCGCAATGGACGAAAGTCTGACGGAGCAACGCCGCGTGAGTGATGAAGGTTTTCGGATCGTAAAACTCTGTTGTTAGGGAAGAACAAGTACCGTTCGAATAGGGCGGTACCTTGACGGTACCTAACCAGAAAGCCACGGCTAACTACGTGCCAGCAGCCGCGGTAATACGTAGGTGGCAAGCGTTGTCCGGAATTATTGGGCGTAAAGCGCGCGCAGGTGGTTTCTTAAGTCTGATGTGAAAGCCCCCGGCTCAACCGGGGAGGGTCATTGGAAACTGGGAGACTTGAGTGCAGAAGAGGAAAGTGGAATTCCAAGTGTAGCGGTGAAATGCGTAGAGATTTGGAGGAACACCAGTGGCGAAGGCGACTTTCTGGTCTGTAACTGACACTGAGGCGCGAAAGCGTGGGGAGCGAACAGGATTAGATACCCTGGTAGTCCACGCCGTAAACGATGAGTGCTAAGTGTTAGAGGGTTTCCGCCCTTTAGTGCTGCAGCAAACGCATTAAGCACTCCGCCTGGGGAGTACGGCCGCAAGGCTGAAACTCAAAGGAATTGACGGGGGCCCGCACAAGCGGTGGAGCATGTGGTTTAATTCGAAGCAACGCGAAGAACCTTACCAGGTCTTGACATCCTCTGACAATCCTAGAGATAGGACGTTCCCCTTCGGGGGACAGAGTGACAGGTGGTGCATGGTTGTCGTCAGCTCGTGTCGTGAGATGTTGGGTTAAGTCCCGCAACGAGCGCAACCCTTGATCTTAGTTGCCAGCATTCAGTTGGGCACTCTAAGGTGACTGCCGGTGACAAACCGGAGGAAGGTGGGGATGACGTCAAATCATCATGCCCCTTATGACCTGGGCTACACACGTGCTACAATGGATGGTACAAAGGGCTGCAAGACCGCGAGGTTTAGCCAATCCCATAAAACCATTCTCAGTTCGGATTGCAGGCTGCAACTCGCCTGCATGAAGCCGGAATCGCTAGTAATCGCGGATCAGCATGCCGCGGTGAATACGTTCCCGGGCCTTGTACACACCGCCCGTCACACCACGAGAGTTTGTAACACCCGAAGTCGGTGGGGTAACCGCAAGGAGCCAGCCGCCTAAGGTGGGACAGATGATTGGGGTGAAGTCGTAACAAGGTAGCCGTATCGGAAGGTGCGGCTGGATCACCTCCTTTCTAAGGATGAAATGAAGTCTAACTTCATTAAAAGACGTTTCATTGTTCGTTCAGTTTTGAGAGAGCAATCTCTTTATTAACTTAATATCAAAATGAGGGAAATGAGAAGCAAACAGGTCAAGATAGTGACCGAATAATCATCGCTTATCATTTACCGAATTCCGTTATATGGGCCTATAGCTCAGCTGGTTAGAGCGCACGCCTGATAAGCGTGAGGTCGATGGTTCGAGTCCATTTAGGCCCACCATTTCATAACGGGGCCTTAGCTCAGCTGGGAGAGCGCCTGCCTTGCACGCAGGAGGTCAGCGGTTCGATCCCGCTAGGCTCCACCAACATAACGAATCCGTTCGTTATTTTTTGTTCCTTGAAAACTAGATAATGCAATTAAAGAAGATAACCGAGTAATCGCCATCTTAGTTTTTTCTCTTATAATGTTTTAGAAACAAAATAAGAGTGTAAACCATGAGGGCAATGAGCAACAAGCAGATCAAGGAAGCGACCGAGCGAGCTGACGCCGAGATGCGCAGTTGATCATTGACCGAAGTAGGTTAAGTTAGAAAGGGCGCACGGTGAATGCCTAGGCACTAGGAGCCGATGAAGGACGGGACTAACACCGATATGCTTCGGGGAGCTGTAAGTAAGCTTTGATCCGGAGATTTCCGAATGGGGGAACCCTCTATCCGTAATGGGATAGAATCTTTACCTGAATACATAGGGTATTGAAGGCAGACCCGGGGAACTGAAACATCTAAGTACCCGGAGGAAGAGAAAGCAAACGCGATTCCCTGAGTAGCGGCGAGCGAAACGGGATTAGCCCAAACCAAGAGGCTTGCCTCTTGGGGTTGTAGGACACTCTACACGGAGTTACAAAGGAACGAGGTAAATGAACAGGTCTGGAAAGGCCGGCCAGAGAAGGTAAAAGCCCTGTAGTTGAAACTTCGTTCCCTCCAGAGTGGATCCTGAGTACGGCGGGACACGAGAAATCCCGTCGGAAGCAGGGAGGACCATCTCCCAAGGCTAAATACTCCCTAGTGACCGATAGTGAACCAGTACCGTGAGGGAAAGGTGAAAAGCACCCCGGAAGGGGAGTGAAAGAGATCCTGAAACCGTGTGCCTACAAGTAGTTAGAGCCCGTTAATGGGTGATAGCGTGCCTTTTGTAGAATGAACCGGCGAGTTACGATTACATGCAAGGTTAAGTTGAATAGACGGAGCCGCAGCGAAAGCGAGTCTGAATAGGGCGAATGAGTATGTGGTCGTAGACCCGAAACCAGGTGATCTACCCATGTCCAGGTTGAAGTTCAGGTAACACTGAATGGAGGACCGAACCCACGCACGTTGAAAAGTGCGGGGATGAGGTGTGGGTAGCGGAGAAATTCCAATCGAACTTGGAGATAGCTGGTTCTCTCCGAAATAGCTTTAGGGCTAGCCTCATGTAGAAAGAGTCTTGGAGGTAGAGCACTGTTTGGACTAGGGGCCCCCATCGGGTTACCGAATTCAGACAAACTCCGAATGCCAAAGACTTATCCATGGGAGTCAGACTGCGAGTGATAAGATCCGTAGTCAAGAGGGAAACAGCCCAGACCACCAGCTAAGGTCCCAAAGTATACGTTAAGTGGAAAAGGATGTGGAGTTGCTTAGACAACCAGGATGTTGGCTTAGAAGCAGCCACCATTTAAAGAGTGCGTAATAGCTCACTGGTCGAGTGACTCTGCGCCGAAAATGTACCGGGGCTAAACGTATCACCGAAGCTGTGGATGGACATCTACGATGTCCGTGGTAGGAGAGCGTTCTAAGGGCGTTGAAGCTAGACCGCAAGGACTGGTGGAGCGCTTAGAAGTGAGAATGCCGGTATGAGTAGCGAAAGATGGGTGAGAATCCCATCCACCGAATGCCTAAGGTTTCCTGAGGAAGGCTCGTCCGCTCAGGGTTAGTCGGGACCTAAGCCGAGGCTGAAAAGCGTAGGCGATGGACAACAGGTTGATATTCCTGTACCACCAAACTCCGTTTGAGCAATGGGGGGACGCAGGAGGATAGGGTAAGCGCACTGCTGGATATGTGCGTCTAAGCAGTTAGGCTGCAAGCGAGGAAAATCCCGTTTGCGTGAAGGCTGAGCTGTGACAGCGAGGGAAATATAGTACCGAAGTTCCTGATTCCACACTGCCAAGAAAAGCCTCTAGCGAGGATAAGGTGCCCGTACCGCAAACCGACACAGGTAGGCGAGGAGAGAATCCTAAGGTGAGCGAGAGAACTCTCGTTAAGGAACTCGGCAAAATGACCCCGTAACTTCGGGAGAAGGGGTGCTTTTTAGGGTGAATAGCCCTGAAAAGCCGCAGTGAATAGGCCCAGGCGACTGTTTAGCAAAAACACAGGTCTCTGCGAAGCCGCAAGGCGAAGTATAGGGGCTGACGCCTGCCCGGTGCTGGAAGGTTAAGAGGAGGGGTTAGCTTACGCGAAGCTCTGAATTGAAGCCCCAGTAAACGGCGGCCGTAACTATAACGGTCCTAAGGTAGCGAAATTCCTTGTCGGGTAAGTTCCGACCCGCACGAAAGGCGTAACGATCTGGGCACTGTCTCAACGAGAGACTCGGTGAAATTATAGTACCTGTGAAGATGCAGGTTACCCGCGACAGGACGGAAAGACCCCGTGGAGCTTTACTGTAGCCTGATATTGAATTTCGGTACAGCTTGTACAGGATAGGTAGGAGCCTTGGAAGCCGGAGCGCCAGCTTCGGTGGAGGCATCGGTGGGATACTACCCTGGCTGTATTGAAATTCTAACCCATGCCCCTGATCGGGGCAGGAGACAGTGTCAGGTGGGCAGTTTGACTGGGGCGGTCGCCTCCTAAAAAGTAACGGAGGCGCCCAAAGGTTCCCTCAGAATGGTTGGAAATCATTCGAAGAGTGTAAAGGCATAAGGGAGCTTGACTGCGAGACCTACAAGTCGAGCAGGGACGAAAGTCGGGCTTAGTGATCCGGTGGTTCCGCATGGAAGGGCCATCGCTCAACGGATAAAAGCTACCCCGGGGATAACAGGCTTATCTCCCCCAAGAGTCCACATCGACGGGGAGGTTTGGCACCTCGATGTCGGCTCATCGCATCCTGGGGCTGTAGTCGGTCCCAAGGGTTGGGCTGTTCGCCCATTAAAGCGGTACGCGAGCTGGGTTCAGAACGTCGTGAGACAGTTCGGTCCCTATCCGTCGTGGGCGCAGGAAATTTGAGAGGAGCTGTCCTTAGTACGAGAGGACCGGGATGGACGCACCGCTGGTGTACCAGTTGTTCTGCCAAGAGCATCGCTGGGTAGCTATGTGCGGAAGGGATAAGTGCTGAAAGCATCTAAGCATGAAGCCCCCCTCGAGATGAGATTTCCCATAGCGTCAAGCTAGTAAGACCCCTGAAAGATGATCAGGTTGATAGGTTTGAGGTGGAAGCGTGGTGACACGTGGAGCTGACAAATACTAATCGGTCGAGGACTTAACCATAAATGATTACTCTACTTCTTCTTTAGCATTATCTAGTTTTGAGGGAACAAACCTTATTATAAATAGGTCTAGTGACGATGGCGAGAAGGCCACACCCGTTCCCATCCCGAACACGGAAGTTAAGCTTCTCAGCGCCAATGGTAGTTAGGGGCTGTCCCCTTGTGAGAGTAGGACGTCGCTAGGCAAATGAAAAGAGCACCTGTAAAGGTGCTCTTTTTGTGTTCTATAAAAAATGATGGGAAAATAAAAAGCCCCATAATGGAGCTCATCAAGAGAAAATTTCTGGATTTGTTATTTTTCTTAATTGCTTTAAGAAGTATTTATATTTAGGATTACTTGTATCTGTAGAAATTAGGTCATGTTCGCAGTCTGTACAAATAAAAGAAGTGTATAGATATATTCCTTTCCATTTTGTTTGCTCGCATATGACACACTCTTCCCCAATATGCTTCTTTGCCATTAGCATACCCAACTACTCCACCTCCATACACCTAGTCTGTCCGTCTCTGTATCGTTGTATACAATCTTTAGAAAATTCAACTATAAATCCACTTATAAACCATTGTATGATTTAAACATAATTTGGTTGTATGTCTATTATGGAATTCTTTTACTGCTTTTTAATATTAATGAATAAAGGTAATAGTATCACTTCAAACAGCTATTTGGTAAAATAAATGGGACTCTAACAAAGATAATTGGTGATTATAAATGAATCAAAAAAAAATGCCTTTATTCGAAAAGTTAAAGAAGCATGCCGAGCAAAATCCAGTGTCATTTCATGTGCCTGGTCACAAATATGGGAAGCTCATAACAGGAGAGATCGGAAGTTATTATAAAGAATTGCTTAGGCTTGATGCAACGGAAATTACTGGCTTAGATGATTTACATTCTCCTGAAGGAGCGATTAAAGAAGCAGAAGAGCTTCTTGCTCAATTATATGGGGTAAAAAAAAGTTTTTTCTTAGTGAATGGCTCGACTGTTGGAAACCTCGCAATGATCATGACAGCAGTTAAGGAAGATGATACGGTTCTTGTACAAAGGAATTGTCATAAATCCATTTTGAATGGGATCAGCCTTGTAAAAGCGAATCCTGTTTTTTTAGCTCCAGTTTTTGATGAAGATTGGGGTGTGGCAGGAGGGGTATCTGCAAGGATAGTTAAACAAGCTATAGAAATGTACCCTTATGCAAAGGCGCTCATTCTTACATATCCTAATTATTATGGAATGGTTAATGAATTAGAGGAGATTATAGAAGTCGCTCATTGCCAACGTATTCCTGTTTTGATTGATGAAGCACATGGGGCTCATTTTATTGGTGGAAAGTATTTTCCGCCATCTGCCATACAACTAAATGCAGATATCGTTGTTCAATCGGCACATAAAACACTTCCTGCAATGACAATGGGAGCATATTTACATTTTAATAGTGACCTTCTTTCAGCAGTACACGTAAGCGGATTTCTTCAGATTCTACAATCTAGCAGCCCTTCCTATCCAATTATGGCTTCTTTAGATATAGCCAGAAACTATTTAGCTACATTTACAGATAAGGATGCCGAATCACTTCAGCAGAAGATAACTGAATTTCGGAATGAGCTACAGCAGCTAAAAGAAATCAGGGTGTTAACATATAAGGGGGGGATGGGTGACCCTTTAAAGATAACAATCCAATCAACAACCTCGTTAAGTGGGTATGACCTCCAAAAATTATTTGAAAGTAAAGGGATATATACAGAAATGGCTGACCCTTATAATGTTGTTCTTGTATTCCCATTATTAAAAGATAGAATGGAATATCCTATAAGGGAAATTACTACTCACTTTCAAGCTGCATTGAAATCAATTACTTATAATGAAATGGGTAAAGGAAAAGGTTCGTACAATAATCCTGATATTTCCAGATTAGCATTAAATGCAGAAGAACAAGCACGATTAGAAAAAGTCAATATCCCGATTGAGGAAGCTACTGGGAAAATATGTGCACAATTAATTGTTCCATACCCGCCTGGCATCCCATTATTATTTCCTGGGGAAATAATAAGCGAAGAAACAAACGAACATATTAAATTACTAAGAGTGTCCGGAGCTAGATTTCAAGGTGATGGGGATCTAAAAGAAGGGAAACTAACTATATATTTAACCTAACTATATTTACTATACTAAATCATCATGGGGGTTAACAAATGAATAAAGGGATTTTTATTACAGCAGAAGGACCGGAGGGAGCAGGTAAGACAACAGTGATCGGAATGCTTTCCCAAAAACTTGAGCAAGAAGGGTATCGGATCCTCCTAACAAGAGAACCGGGAGGAATAGAAATAGCTGAACAAATACGAAGGGTCATTCTGGATAAAAAAAATACACAAATGGATGCTCGAACTGAAGCTTTATTGTATGCAGCCGCGAGAAGACAACATCTAGTTGAGAAGGTTATCCCTGCTCTTGAAAAAGGATATATCGTTTTATGTGATCGGTTTATTGATAGTTCTTTGGCCTATCAGGGCTATGCTCGCGGGTTAGGTATTAAAGAAGTTTTTTCCATTAACCGTTTTGCAATAGAGGATATGATGCCGAAGCTGACATTGTATTTTGATATTGAACCAGAGATTGGACTTGAAAGAATTAACAAGCATAAGAATCGAGAAGTTAATCGTCTTGATTTAGAGGATCTTGATTTTCACCATAAGGTTCGAGAAGGATATGCTAATTTAATGAATGACTATCCAGAGCGAATGGTTAAAATTAATGCTGCTCAGCCGATTGAATCCGTATTAAGAGAAGCAGAATGGAAAATTAAGGAGATTATTCAGCGAGAAAGTGAAAAAGACCTTAAAGAATAGTCTTTAAAGTCTTTTTTTAAAAGATAAGAAAGTATAACTTTGGAGTTAGAGAATTGTCTAGCTCCGCACTATCGCCTATCAAACTTCAGGCCCACTCTGTACGATAAGTCAACATCGGTTCGCTCTCGCTCACCGTGTTTCCTTTATCGAAAGAACCGGTCCTTCCAGTTTGTACGGCGATGACCAAGGTGCTTGCGCTTTTCTTATAGTCCAAGAAAATTCCCATTTATCGACAATGAATTAAATATGTTTGTTCCCTTATTAATTGGTATAATGTAGATAGGAATAATTATGGAACAATGAAGGGGGCTGAAAATATGAAGCTTATATTAGCGGTTATTCAAGATCAAGACAGCAATAAATTATTAAAAGCATTGGTGGATCATAACTTTCGAGCGACTAAATTGGCAAGTACAGGTGGTTTCCTAAAGTCAGGAAATACAACTTTCATGATAGGTACAGAGGATATACGTGTTGATAAAGCATTGCAAATAATAAAAGAAAATTGTCAGTCTAGAGACCAGCTAGTCGCCCCAATCTCTCCAATGGGAGGGAATGCAGATTCGTATGTGCCATATCCAGTAGAGGTGGAGGTAGGCGGTGCAACCGTATTTGTATTGCCAATTGAAAATTTTCTCCAGTTTTAGATAGAAAGGTATCGTGGAGGATTATGATGAAAATTAATCAAGAACTTCGTTTGAATGTGGATAAAGTTAGACCAGAACAAAAGCATTTAGTTAATGGCGGAGCTAAGTTTTCTGGTCTAGTTCAAAAGCAAGATCAGAAAATGCAAAATATGCAGCTGCAACAGCTGCTAAAGGATATCAATTTAGCGGGAGACCGGCTTGGACGTTCAAGAACTTTTAAAGATTTAGCTAAATTTAAAACATTAGTAAAACGTTTTGTGAAAGAGGCTGTTGATTATGGGATGGAGCTAAAGCAGTCCCATAGCTGGAATCAATTTGGCCAAGGGAGATCTTTACGAGTTGTTGAAACTATTGATAATAAGCTAGTTGAATTAACAGAGGAAGTTATGAAAAAAGAAGAATCTTCTATAGATATATTAGGAAAAATCGGTGAAATAAAAGGGCTTTTGATCAATATATATACGTAAGTGGTGATGGAATTGGCGAAAACATGGGAACAGCTTCAGGAAATACAGCCTGTCGTTTTGAAAATGTTAAAAAATAGTATATTAAAGGGGCGGCTTGCCCATGCCTATTTATTCGAAGGAATGAAGGGGACTGGAAAACGTGAGGCAAGTACGCTGTTGGCCAAAAGTGTATTTTGCCAATCCCTTGTAGAAGGTTATATCCCATGTGAAACCTGCCTAAACTGTAAAAGAATCAACAACGGAAACCATCCAGATGTACATGTTGTTGAACCAGATGGCCAGTCTATCAAGAAAACTCAGATTCACTCGCTGCAAGAGGAGTTTTCCAAAACAGGGGTTGAATCAAATAAGAAATTATACATGATTGTACATGCGGACCGAATGACAATAAATGCAGCAAATAGTTTATTAAAATTTCTCGAAGAGCCACATCCTCACACCATTGCCATTTTGATGACAGAACAGTCCCAACAAATACTCCCTACTATTCTTTCTCGCTGTCAAACTATTTCATTTAAGGCTCTTTCTTCTTATCAAATGATTGAAACGCTTACAACAAATGGAGTGGATCGTTTTACGGCGCCAATACTTGCCCAGATTACCAATAATTTAGATGAAGCACTCGAATATAGTCGAAATGATTGGTTTGTACAAGCGCAAAAAATAGTGTTAAAATTACATGAAGTGCTTAAAAAAAACCCGCTTGAAGCAATGGTAACCCTTCAGGAGGAATGGTTTTTCCACTTTAAAGAAAAAGAACAAATGGATTATGGTTTAGATCTACTATTACTTATTTTTAAGGATTTATTATATATTCAGTTAGGCAAACAGGATCAAGCTGTTTTTCAAAACGAAAAAATCCGCTTTGAGCAGTTTGCCTTGCAATCCTCGAGCAGGCGTATATCAGAGCAGATGACAGCCATTTTAGAAGCAAAAAGGAAATTGCAAGCAAATATGAATCCGCAGCTGCTAATGGAACAGCTTGTATTGAAATTGCAGGAGGGGTCTTCATTTGTATGATGTAGTAGGAGTCCGCTTTAAAAAAGCGGGGAAAATATATTATTTTGATCCCGGTGGGTTAATGATTGTAAAGGATGACTTTGTAATTGTTGAAACCGTTCGAGGAGTGGAATATGGGAGGGTAGTGGTAGCCCCGAAAAAGGTTGATGAGCATGATGTTGTCCTTCCATTAAAAAAAGTCCTCCGAATCGCGGATCAAAAAGATCGAATGATTGTTGAAGAAAATAAACAAGCAGCAAAGGAAGCCTATGAGGTTTGCTGTGAAAAGGTAAGTACGCATCAACTTGATATGAAACTAGTTGATGTTGAATATACATTCGATCGTAATAAGGTCATATTTTTCTTTACTGCTGACGGAAGAGTAGATTTTCGTGAATTAGTTAAGGATTTGGCAGCCATTTTCCGGACAAGGATTGAACTGCGCCAAATAGGGGTAAGAGATGAAGCAAAAATGCTCGGCGGAATTGGCCCCTGCGGAAGAATGCTATGCTGCTCTACCTTTTTAGGCGACTTTGACCCCGTATCAATTAAGATGGCGAAGGATCAAAATCTATCATTAAACCCTACAAAAATCTCAGGACTATGCGGAAGATTAATGTGTTGCTTAAAATATGAGAATGATGAGTATGAGGCGGCTAAAGAACTGTTGCCGGATGTAGGTGAATGGATCGAAACGCCGGATGGACCTGGAAAAGTAGTAGGCTTAAATATTCTTGAACGAGTGCTTCAGGTCGATGTGACATCACAGGAGCGAGTGCTGGAATATACACATGATGAAATATTAAAACAGGATGCTGTATCAGTTCAATCCACAGATTAATGAGGTGGAACACGTGGATAAAAAAGAAATCTTTGACTCAGTAAGTAGTATGGAAGCCCAAATCGGACATTTATATCAGCAGCTTGGTGAGTTAAAGCAGCATTTGGCAGAAATACTTGAAGAGAATAATTCTTTAAAACTGGAAAATAATCATCTAAGACAACATTTAGAATTGCACACAGATGAGGTAGAAAAGCCAAGTAAAAAGAGTCAAACAGCGAATGCGAAGGTAGAGTCAGCGGCTGAAAAGCTGATTGATATAGGGGAAGGCTACGATAACCTTGCCCGTTTGTACCAAGAAGGCTTTCATATTTGTAACCTGCATTTTGGAAGTCCGCGGAAAGAAGGAGACTGCTTGTTTTGTTTATCCTTCCTAAATAAGAAATAATGATGATGGCCTTCCTATCAAAGGAAGGCTATTTTTAAAGACAAGAAAGTGTATTTTCGAGACGGAGAATTGTTTAACGCAGCGGTTTATCAGTTTGTAAGGCGGATGATCAAGATGCATGCGCTTTTCTTACTCGAATGGAAATTTATACGTTTTGGAGGCAAGCGAATGGACTTTTTACAAGGAGATGAACGGTTAGACTATTTGTTGGCAGAGGATTTGAGAATCATTCAAAGCCCATCAGTCTTCTCTTTCTCACTTGATGCTGTATTATTAGCAAGATTTGTGTATGTACCTATTCAAAAGGGAATGATAATCGATCTATGCAGCGGAAATGGTGTGATTCCATTATTCTTAAGTGCAAGAACAAAAGGAATAATAACGGGTGTTGAAATTCAGGAGAGACTATACGATATGGCGAAAAGGAGCATAGAGTATAATAATCTTCAAGAACGTATACAAATGATTCATGGGGATATAAAAGAAATGCCTAATAGGTTAGGATATGGAAAGTTTGATGTTGTTACTTGTAATCCTCCATATTTTCCTACTCCCTCCGCGGAGGAAAGAAATGAGAATGAGCATTTAGCTATTGCGAGGCATGAAATCTTATGTACATTAGAGGATGCCATTCAGGTTTCCAGTCAGTTAGTAAGACAGGGTGGGAAAGTGGCATTTGTCCATCGTCCTTCAAGATTTCTCGATATCATGACTTTAATGAGAAAATATAGACTGGAACCGAAAAAAATTCAATTTGTCTACCCGAAGCAAGGAAAAGAAGCAAACACATTGCTGATTGAAGCAACAAAAGATGGCAATCCTGATTTAAAAATATTGCCGCCGCTTATTGTATATAATGAAGAAAATGAATATACCTCAGAGTTGAAGGAAATTTTATATGGAAAATAGTCATCATTATTTTTACGTATTGCATTGTAAAGATAATAGTCTGTATGCTGGTTATACTAATAATTTGGATAGACGAGTAAAGCTCCATAATGAAGGCAAGGGTGCCAAGTATACGAGAGGGAGAGGACCGGTAAAGCTGGTCTTCTCAAAAGCTTATGATAATAAGAGCGAGGCATTAAAGGCAGAATATGAATTTAAGCAGTGGACCAGGAAAAAGAAAGAAGACTTTCTAGTAAAGGAATCAGGTGGAATATATGTGGCAGCAAAAGAGCTTTAATAATGAGGAGCAAAAGGGAATTTTGTATTTGGTTCCGACCCCAATTGGTAATCTTGAAGATATGAGCTTTCGGGCGATAAGAATAATGAAGGAATCGGACTTTATTGCTGCGGAGGATACAAGAAATACGAAGAAGCTTTGCAATTACTTTGAGATTGATACACCTGTTATAAGTTATCATGAGCATAACAAAGAGGTGAGCGGGCAAAAACTGTTGGAAAAACTAACGGCAGGCGCGAAGATTGCTCTTGTGAGTGATGCAGGGATGCCAACGATCTCAGATCCAGGTTTTGAGCTAGTTGCAGCGGCGACCGCTGAACAATTAACGGTTGTCCCTCTTCCAGGTGCAAATGCAGCATTGACCGCACTGATTGCATCTGGCCTAAACCCGCAGCCTTTTTATTTTTATGGTTTTTTAAACAGACAAAAGAAGATAAAAAGGCAGGAGCTTGAAAAACTTGCCAAATTTACAGCAACCACAATCCTATATGAGGCGCCGCATCGCTTAAAAGAAACACTTACACTGATTGATGAACAGATGGGTGATAGAAGGATTGTTCTTTGCCGTGAATTAACGAAGAAATATGAAGAGTTTATCAGAGGAACAGTAAAAGAAGTAATAAATTGGGCAACAAATGAGGAAGTCCGGGGAGAGTTTTGCCTGATAATAGAAGGTTCTTCAGCTGAAGAAAACGAGGATGAAGAGGCCTGGTGGGGAGAAATGTCTATTGAGGATCATGTTTCTCATTATATTACGGTCAATGGAATGTCAAGCAAGGATGCTGTTAAACAAACGGCTAGTGATCGCCAGATGAGTAAAAGAGAGGTTTACCATATTTACCATATTAAAGAATAAAAAGCTCCTCAAATTTTGAGAAGCTTTTTTTCTTATACTAATTCAAATCTATTTTGGATTTCTTTTAATAGTTGCTCTGCACCTTCACGGCTAACAATTAACTTGCCGTTAGCTAAAGTAAGGTTATCATCAGAAACTTCTCCAGTTACTTGGCATGTCATATTTGGCTTATACTTTTTTAGGATGATTCTTTCATCATCCACATAGATTTCAAGTGCATCCTTCTCAGCAATATCTAATGTACGTCTTAATTCTATAGGAATAACCACACGTCCAAGCTCATCAACTTTACGAACAATACCTGTAGATTTCATTTAATATTCTCCTCCCAAAATATATAATTCTATTTTTTAAATTATCATTGATTCGTCATAATTCGACAAAATTAATTGTACCTCAATAATACCAGTCATTCCAAAAAACGTCAATTAATTTATTTCTATTTTATTTGGTAAATTTATACTTACTAATAATCACTTGATATAAGTGGGTTTCCTCTAAATTTCAATTTATTAACAGGATTTAAATGACAGTTTGAATACACTTTCATATAAATATTATTCGACAAAATCTAATGCTATTTTTCGACATGTATTATAGTATTCGAAGAAAAAACTAGTTTTATAGGGATAATTTAAAATATTTAAATGTAAATAATAATTGGAAAAGTATATAAAGGCGTACTTAATGTTATTTGTATGGCATAATATGTGCATTTTGTTGCACAAATGCTAAATATTAGGTATATTTTGATGATATAAGAGGTAAAGATGACGAATATAGAGACTTGAAAATCTATACGTTTTTTTCGATATCTTGACTAATTTTCATTCACGTCTTTATTTGACTAATTTTAAAAGATGGTTAAATATTATTTTCAATTCGAGAGTTGATTTTAACCAGTATTTACGTTTTTTTTTAGGGAGGGAATTTTCATGGAGGAACAAGTAAAAACCTTTTATTTAACTACACCTATTTACTACCCAAGTGGCAATTTACATATAGGTCATGCCTATACGACAGTTGCAGGAGATGCAATGGCACGTTATAAACGTATGCGTGGCTTTGAGGTTATGTATCTTACAGGAACGGATGAACATGGACAAAAGATTCAGGAAAAGGCAGAAGAGAAGGGGGTAACACCTCAAAGTTATGTAGATGAAATTGTCGAGGGAATCCAGGAACTTTGGAAGAAACTTGATATTTCTTATGATGACTTTATCCGTACAACACAAACGAGGCATAAGCAAGTGGTTGAAAAGATCTTTGCTCAATTATTGGAGCAGGGGGATATTTATTTAGGGGAATACGAAGGATGGTATTGTACACCATGTGAATCTTTTTTCACAGAACGTCAGCTTGAAAATGGGAATTGCCCAGATTGCGGACGATCTGTAAATAAGGTGAAAGAGGAGTCGTATTTCTTCAAGGTAAGTAAATATGCAGACAGATTACTTCAATATTATGAAGAAAACCCTTCATTCATTCAGCCTGAATCCCGCAAAAACGAAATGATCAATAACTTCATTAAACCGGGATTAGAAGACCTTGCTGTTTCAAGAACAACCTTTGACTGGGGAGTTAAGGTTCCTGGAAATCCAAAGCATGTTATTTATGTTTGGATTGATGCATTATCCAATTATATTACTGCACTTGGATATGGCACAGATGATGATTCTAAGTATAAAGAGTATTGGCCTGCAGATGTTCATTTAGTAGGAAAAGAAATTATTCGTTTCCATACGATTTATTGGCCAATTATGTTGATGGCGTTAGATCTTCCGCTTCCTAAAAAGGTATTTGGCCATGGATGGCTATTAATGAAGGATGGCAAAATGTCCAAATCAAAAGGGAATGTGGTTGACCCTGTTACCTTAATTGATCGATATGGATTAGATGCCTTACGCTATTATTTATTGCGCGAAGTTCCTTTCGGCTCCGATGGTGTATTTACACCAGAAGGCTTTGTTGAAAGAATCAACTTTGATCTTGCAAATGATTTAGGGAATTTATTAAATCGAACATTAGCGATGGTGGATAAGTACTTTGATGGCGTAATCCCAACTTATAAAGGTTCGACAGGCGCATTTGATCAGCAATTGCTTCAAGTTAATAAAGAAACGGTAGCAAAATATGAAGAAGCAATGGAAAATATGGAATTTTCGGTTGCGTTAACAGCAGTATGGCAATTAGTGAGCAAAACAAACAAGTATATTGACGAAACACAGCCTTGGGCTTTAGCAAAAGATGAAGTCAACGTGGAAGAACTAGGCAATGTAATGGTTCATTTGGCAGAATCATTAAGAAGAATTGCCATTCTATTGCAGCCTTTTTTAACAAGAACGCCGAGGGAAATTTTTACCCAGTTAAATATTAATGAAGAAGCTTTAACTTCCTGGGAGAGCCTTGAGTCGTTTGGATTAATTCCAGAGGGAACAAAGATTGCAAAGGGGGATCCAATATTCCCGCGTCTAGATTTAAAAGATGAAGTAGAATATATCAAAACAAAGATGCAAGGTTCTGCTCCTAAAGTCGAAGAGGGAAAAGAAGAAGTGAAACCGGATAGCGAAGAAATCACTATCGATGACTTTATGAAGGTAGATTTACGGGTAGCTGAAGTCATACACGCGGAACCGGTGAAAAAGGCAGATAAGCTGCTGAAGCTCCAATTAGACCTAGGATATGAAAAACGCCAAGTTGTTTCAGGGATTGCGAAGTTCTATAAACCAGAAGATTTAGTTGGCAGAAAAGTGGTTTGTGTTACAAACTTAAAGCCTGTTAAACTTCGCGGAGAGCTTTCCGAAGGAATGATTTTAGCAGGAAGTAAGGATGGCGAATTATCACTAGCAACCATTGCAGAATCTCTTCCTTTAGGTTCTAGGGTAAAATAATAAAAAGTGAATAACATAGAAATGTTTCACGTGTAACATTTTACGTCGAACATTTCTATGTTTTTCTTTTATAAAATAGCTTATTGTTGATTGAATGTTGGGATAATAAAGAAGAAAAGCATGTAATTTACTATTTTTAGATAGCTTCAACTAAATTTAAGAGTTATAGCAGAGAAAGTTTATTACTATTTGTTACCTTTTAGTTTAAGCGCTACCCACGGCGTACAGGATAAACTAGTGTCGACAATTAGACAGGATAAGAAAAGCTTTGGTGGCAGCGGCAATTTGCAAAAGGAAAGATTTTATGGAACCGTCGCATTTTGGTCGACTTCAAGGTATCAAACCAAGCCTCCTGAAAAGGTAAAAAAACACCCTCCCGTGAGATATGTCTTTTGCTATTCGATGGGGGAGAGAGGCACTTTTGCATTTGTTAAATAAATGATAAAAATGTAATGTAAAAATAATTTTTGATAAAAAGGAGTATTTTGATGTTATTTGACACACATGTGCATTTGAATGCGGATCAATATAAAGAAGATTTAGAAGAAGTGATTAATAGGGCATTAAAAGAGGGAATTTCTCGAATGGTCGTTGTTGGTTTTGATCGTCCGACAATTGAAAAGGCAATGGAATTAGTGGAGAAATATGATTTTATTTATGCAAGTATTGGCTGGCACCCTGTTGATGCAATTGATATGAAGGATGAAGACCTTCTGTGGATCGAAGAGCTTGCGAGCCATCCAAAGGTAGTAGCAATTGGAGAAATGGGGCTTGATTACCATTGGGACAAATCTCCAAAGGATGTTCAAAAAGAGGTATTTAGAAGGCAAATTCAACTAGCGAAAAAAGTAAAATTGCCAATCGTTATTCATAATCGGGATGCAACGGCTGACATTGTTGAGATTCTAAAAGAAGAAGAGGCAAGAGAGGTTGGGGGAATCATGCATTGCTTCAGTGGAAGTCCAGAGACGGCAAAAGAATGTGTAGAGATGAATTTTTATATTTCCCTAGGAGGGCCAGTTACGTTTAAAAATGCAAAAAAACCAAAGGAAGTCGCTGAAGCTATCCCTTTAGAAAAGTTGCTTATTGAGACAGATTGCCCTTATTTAGCTCCGCATCCATATCGGGGAAAGCGAAATGAGCCAAGTTATGTAAAGTTAGTTGCTGAGCAGATTGCAGAAATAAAAGGGATCTCTTTCGAAGAAGTAGCTGAAGCAACAACAGCCAATGCCAAAAAAATATTCGGCATAAACTGATAAGGAAAATTGTCGTTTTTTTAGAAAGCTTGTCCTATTTTTTTCTATTTCTAAGAAGTTCTACATTTCCTTCTCCTCTCATAGGATAACCATGTCGATAAGTCTCTCTTTCCTTTCTATTGAAGTTTTTGCATAATAGGGAATAAGTTTGAGAGGGGGCTGGTTATTCTACTTGGAAAGAAAGATTACGACTAAATGTTAGACACCTGTCTGTCTCCTTTGTGTAACATTCATACGTGACGGCAAATACCAAGGAGTTGACAGCAAGCTCGATAGTCTATATAATCACTCCGAGAGAAAAGGAGGCGTTTTTCATCGTATTCAAAAACATGAAAAACCTGTTATCCAAGTCTTTGAGTAAAAAGAAATTAGCAATTATTACTGCGAGTTTCCTCGTTTTTGCGGCGTCTTTTGGCTTCTTAATCTTTGAAACTACTAAGAAAACAGTAGCAATCACATTAGATGGGCAAGAAAAAAATATTAAAACTCATGCGGCAACAATAAGTGAGTTATTCGCAGAGCTAGAAATTTCTTTACACTCAGAGGATTATGTGTTTCCAGCAAGGGACACAAAGGTGGAAAATAATTTAGAAATTGTTTGGAAGCCGGCAAAACAGGTTCACATTGTAAAAGACAACGAGAAGAAAACGATTTGGACAGTATCCGAAACAGTTGAAGAGCTTTTGAATGAACAGAAGATTGCCTTATCTGAATATGACAAAGTTCAACCAAATCTCGAAAACAAAATAAAAGATCATTTAGAGATAGAAATAGATACAGCATTTCCGATCACTTTGTCTGATGGCGGGAATAAGAAACAGGTATGGTCAACTTCGACTACGGTCGCTGACTTTTTATCACAACAGGGGATTACACTAGGAGAGTTCGATCGTGTTGAACCGAAAACAGAAGAAAAAGTCAAAGAAAATGACGTGATCCATGTCATTCGAGTAGAAAAGGTCACCGATGTAGTGGAAGAACCAATAAAGTTTGCTGTTGTAACGAAAAAGGACAGCAGCATGAATAAAGGGACAGAGAAAGTTGTTACACAAGGGAAGGAAGGCCTTCTAAACAAAGAGTTTGAAGTGGTTTTAGAGAATGGCAAAGAGGTTTCCAGAAAATTAATTAGTGAGAAAAAGGTCAGAGAAAAGACAGATAAAGTAGTTGCTGTTGGATCAAAGACAGTCAATTATGTTGTGTCTCGAGGAAATGAATCAGGCGGCAAAGAAATATATGTCTCTTCAACGGCATATACAGCGAACTGTAATGGCTGTTCAGGGAATACTGCAACAGGCATTAACCTAAGAGCCAATCCGAATGCAAAAGTGATTGCAGTGGATCCAAGAGTTATTCCATTAGGAACAAAGGTATATGTTGAGGGCTATGGTTATGCTGTAGCTGCTGATACTGGATCCGCAATCAAAGGAAACAAAATTGACGTATTCTTCTCATCTAAAGCTGTAGCTTACCGTTGGGGCCGTAAGACGGTTAAAATTAGAATTCTAAATTAATAGTATTATTCACGATGCAGGGGCTTTTAAAACCTCTGCATTTTTTGTTTTTTCCATTCTTGGATTTTTCATATATAATAAAAGTCATTATTTAATGTTCATCTATATAGACGATTTACATTACAAAAATGTTTCAGGTTTTTATCAAATATTTTATTTAAAGATAAGAAGAATAACTTTGGAATTAGAGAATTGTCTAGCTGCAGCGCCTATCGCCTATCAAACTTCTGGTCCCCTCCCTACGATAAGTCAAGCACATGAATGCGCTATCGCTCTTCGTGTTTCCATTATCGAAAGAACCGGCCCTTCTGCGTTTGTTCGGCGATGGTCAAGGCGCTTACGCTTTTCGTCGTCTTAAGGAGGAAATATGAAAGTTAAAGAAATTATAGTTGTCGAAGGAAAAGATGATACAACGGCTATAAAGAGAGCGTTGGATGCTGACACAATTGAAACAAATGGGTCAGCAATTAATCTAGAAACGATTGATAAAATAAAACTTGCACAAGAAACAAGAGGGGTTATTGTCCTTACTGACCCGGATTTTCCAGGACAAAAAATCCGCAACACGATTAAAGAGCAGGTTCCAGGCTGTAAGCATGCTTTTATCGAAAAGGAAGATGCTATTCATAAGCATGGAAAAGGTGTTGGTGTTGAACATGCGTCTCCTGAAACAATCCGAAGGGCTCTTCAAGCTGCTCACGTGATGCATGAAGAGACAGTAGAGGAGATAACGCAAGAGGATTTAATAACGGCAGGTCTTATCGGTGGAGAGGGAGCGAGAGAGCGCAGAGAAAAGCTTGGTAAGTTGCTGAAAATTGGCTTTGCAAATGGGAAACAGCTGCATAAGAGGTTAATGATGTTCCAGATTAGCAAGGCTTCATTTGCTGCTGCTATCCAAGTTATACGTCAGGAGGAAGACAATGCATAAAGATATTGCTACACCAATTAGGACAAGGGATATTCTTGAAAAATACGGATTTTCCTTTAAGAAAAGTCTCGGACAAAATTTTTTAATCGATACGAATGTTTTAAAGCGAATCGTTGATCATGCAGAACTAACGGATGATTCAGCAGCCATTGAGATAGGACCGGGAATCGGTGCCTTAACAGAGCAGCTTGCTAGAAGAAGCAAAAAGGTAGTCGCATTTGAAATTGATCAGCGTCTATTGCCCATTTTAGAGGAAACACTAGCTCCCTATCCAAATACGAAGGTTATACATGAAGATGTATTAAAAGCGGATGTAAAAGGGGTCATTGAAAAGGAGTTAGGTGAGATAGCAGATTTAATGGTTGTGGCCAATCTCCCTTATTATGTAACAACCCCAATCATAATGAAGCTGCTTGAAGAAAAGCTCCCGATTAGGGGGATTGTTTGCATGCTCCAAAAGGAAGTGGCTGATCGAATAGCTGCCAAGCCAGGAACAAAGGATTATGGCTCCCTTTCGATTGCCATTCAATATTATACGGAAGCTGAGACAGTAATGATTGTTCCTAAAACTGTTTTTGTTCCTCAGCCAAATGTGGACTCAGCAGTCATTCGATTAACGAAAAGGAAGGAACCAGCGGTATCAGTAATCAATGAAGGCTTCTTTTTTCAATTAATACGGATAAGCTTTGCACAAAGAAGAAAAACGTTACTAAACAATCTTACGAATGGGCTGCAAGAAGGAAAACAGAAGAAGGAAGAGATTCTTTCTGCATTGAAACAAGCGGAAATTGATCCCGGAAGAAGGGGAGAAACTTTATCAATCGAAGAATTTGCCCGGTTAAGTGATCATCTATTTCCAATCTTTGCTTAAGGTCTGCATGTTGCAGGCCTTTTTTTAGTATCAGAATTTATAACTTTGGAGTTAGAGAATTGTCTAGCGCAAGCGTCCTATCGCCTATCAAACTTCAGGTCCCCTCCGCAACGATTGCGTCAACATCGGTTCGTTCTCGCTCACCGTGTTTCCTTTATCGAAAGAACCGGCCCTTCCAGTTTGTACGGCGATCACCAAGGCGCTTGCGCTTTTCTTGGTATAGCTGAGCTTCTATTTCATCCGCTGTCTGCGATAACGCACATGTTTATGGACGTATGCATATTTTATGAGAGGAATATATTCGAATAGATCGCTCTTTATATGTATAGGGCTAAATGGAGTGACAACAGTGAGCATAAACATCATGGATATTGTCGGCAGAGTCTCTTATCAATGTGATATTATGTTTCGGGTAATTGATATACGTGAACAAAATGGCAAGAAGATCGCTATTTTATATGGGGAAGATATTCGGCTGATAGCTGATGCACCACTTGAGGATCTACTTGCGGTTAGCCAGTCGATGAGGGAAAAGAAAGCGAAGGAATCCTACACACGAGAGGAGCAATCTCTTCAGTTATTTCAGCAGGATGTAGATCTGCTTAAGCAAAGACGAGAGTATGAGGCTACAGATGGGTACAGCAAGGCATATAATTATTTTCAGATACCAGGAAGAGTGCTGCATTTAGACGGTGACCCAGCTTATTTGGAAAAGTGCTTATCTTTATACGAAAAAATCGGTGTTCCTGTAACAGGGATTCATTGCAATGAAAAGGAAATGCCAATCAAAATTGGACAATTAATTGATTATTACAGACCAGATATTTTGGTTATTACAGGGCATGATTCCTACTCAAAATCCAAGGGGAAAAAAGCAGATATTAATGCCTATCGACATTCTAAACATTTTGTTCAAACAGTTAAGGAGGCAAGGAAGAAGATCCCTCATTTAGACCAGCTTGTTATTTTTGCAGGCGCTTGTCAGTCCCATTTCGAATCAATCATCCATGCAGGGGCAAATTTTGCAAGTTCACCTTATCGAGTGAACATCCATGCACTTGATCCAGTTTATATTGTAGCAAAAATCAGTTTTACCCCCTTTATGGAGCGGATCAATGTTTGGGATGTTCTAAGAAATACATTAACCGGAGAAAAAGGATTAGGAGGAATAGAGACAAGAGGGGTATTGAGAACAGGTATGCCTTATAATAGAGAACAAAACACTGAATCATGATTTGTAAGCCGTTCTTCATGAAACGGTTTATTTTTTTTACATGAAGAGAATGTGAAGTAAGCTTACATATTTCTATATGTATAAGGGCAACCTATAAATGTTGAAAAATAGAAGAAATTGCGGATTAAAATATATTGACAATCTTTTTTATTTCCTGTTATAATTTATATTTTTAATTTGACTCCATTGTGTCAACGTGATATACTTAACATAGTGAGGTGGACCGAATGGGAAAAACATTAAATGATATCAAAAAGGCTCTTGATTCAAACCTTGGGAAAAGACTATTACTCAAGGCCAATGGCGGACGGAGAAAGACGATTGAGCGTTCAGGTGTTTTAGCTGAAACGTACCCATCCGTATTTGTTATTGAGTTAGATCAGGAAGAAAATGCGTTTGAACGCGTATCTTACAGCTATGCAGATGTCTTAACAGAAACGGTTCAAATTACATTCTATGAAGATACAACAGGACAAGTTGCTTTAAATTAATAGATGATTTTGCTTCACATGGAGTCGCTGAGAAATCAGCGGCTCTTTTCGTTTACAAAATGTGAGCCTTGTATTTTAATGAAAACAAAACTTTGTCCCATACTATACATACACAGTGTAGAAGGGGATGTTAATCATAGGCAGAAGAAGAGGGATTATGTCAGAAGGATTTAAAGAGGAGCTTGCGAAGGAATTAGGCTTTTATGATACCGTCCAAAAAGAGGGATGGGGCGGCATAACAGCTAGAGATGCAGGGAATATGGTTAAAAGAGCAGTTGAAATTGCCCAGCAAAGTCTTCTGAAAAACCAATAATCTTTTATGGCTTTTACGCATGCTTACTAATTAACTAAATTGAAAACACTGTGTGAAACCGGGGTTATCTGCCCTGGTTTTTTATTTTGAAAATTCCGTGAAACAAATAATTTGTGACGAAAGTTAGATCAGAGGTCTTACTTTTGCTGTTTTGTGGTAAAATAGGACAAAAAATGGAGTCGTTGAAATATATAAAGTAGGTGGAAATGTGAAGCTTTTGGTGAAGGCACCGGCGAAGATCAATTTATCATTAGATGTTTTACATAAACGGCAAGATGGCTATCATGAAGTTGAAATGATAATGACAACAATTGACTTAGCGGACCGCCTAGAATTAACTTTATTAGAACAAGATGAAATAAAAATTATTTCACATAATCGATTTGTTCCGGATGATCAGCGGAATCTGGCGTACCAGGCTGCACTCCTATTAAAAGAACGATTTCATGTGAAGAGTGGCGTAGAGATTGCCATTGAAAAGACTATACCGGTTGCAGCGGGTCTTGCGGGCGGCAGCAGTGATGCAGCTGCTGTATTAAGAGGGCTTAATAAACTTTGGAAGCTTGGACTTTCGGTTGATCAGCTTGCAGAAATAGGAGCAGAGATCGGCTCAGACGTCTCTTTCTGTGTATATGGAGGGACAGCCCTTGCAACCGGTCGCGGGGAAGTAATTACGAAGCTTCCGGCTGCGCCGACTTGCTGGGTCATATTGGCTAAGCCATTTATTGGCGTTTCAACAGCGGATGTGTATCGCAGACTTAATATAAATGGGATTCACCATCCGAAAACAAAAGAAATGATTCGAGCAATTGAACAAGGGGATTATGAGGGTGTATGTGGGCATGTTGGCAATGTTCTTGAAGAGGTAACATTTTCCTTACATCCAGAAGTCGCTCAAATTAAAGAGCAAATGAAGCGTTTTGGAGCGGATGCAGTATTGATGAGCGGCAGTGGGCCGACTGTATTTGGACTTGTTCATCATGATTCTAGAATGCAACGGATTTATAATGGACTAAGAGGTTTTTGTGATCAAGTTTTCGCAGTCAGAATGCTTGGTGAAAGACATATGCTTGATTAAATCCGGATAATAGTGGTATATTATCGATAAAATATTCGGATTTCACTGGGGGTCCTATGATGAAATTTCGTCGAAGTGAACGTTTAATTGACATGACGAATTATTTACTAGAACATCCACATCAATTAGTTTCTTTAACATTTTTTTCGGAAAGATATGGGTCAGCTAAATCCTCCATTAGTGAAGATTTAGCTATTATTAAGGAAACCTTTGAACAAAGAAATATTGGTACTCTGCAAACAGTGCCAGGTGCTGCAGGCGGGGTACGGTTCCATGTAAAGGTGTCGGATGAAGAGGCAAGATCATTTATTAAAGAGCTTTGTGAATTAATTGCAAGCCCTGAAAGGCTATTGCCTGGTGGATATTTATATATGACAGATATATTAGGAGACCCAACCATTGTGCAGCGTGCTGGCCGTTTATTTGCTTCTGCTTATGCTGATACAAAAATTGATGTGGTTATGACTGTTGCTACAAAAGGCATTCCTTTAGCCTATGCAGTGGCAAATTATTTAAATGTTCCTGTTGTTATTGTCAGAAGGGACAGTAAGGTGACTGAAGGCTCAACTGTAAGCATCAACTATGTATCAGGTTCTGCCAAACGAATTCAAACGATGCTGCTCTCTAAGAGAAGCCTTGAAGAGGGCTCAAGAGTTTTGATTGTTGATGATTTTATGAAGGCAGGCGGGACGGTCAATGGGATGGTTAGTATGCTTGAAGAGTTTAAGGCATATGTCGCAGGTATTGCCGTATTAGTTGAAGCGGAAAAAGCGGAAGAGCGGCTTGTAGATGAATATATATCCCTTGTTAGGCTTTCAGATGTAGATGTAAAAGAGAAAAAGATTAATGTTGGTGAAGGAAATTATTTCAAAAGATCTATAGAAGGGGGAAAATCAGTATGAAGACGATTCAAACGAACATGGCTCCTGCAGCAATCGGTCCTTATTCTCAAGGAATCATTGTAAATAATTTATTTTATAGCTCTGGACAAATTCCACTGACAACTGAAGGGGTAATGGTTGAGGGAGATGTAAAGGCTCAAACTCATCAAGTATTTAAAAACCTCCAAGCAGTACTTGAAGAAGCTGGAGCTTCCTTGGATACTGTTGTAAAAGCGACTGTGTTTATTCAGAGTATGAACGACTTTGCTGCTATTAATGAAGTGTATGGGGAATACTTCCATACCCATAAACCGGCTCGATCTTGTGTAGAGGTAGCTAAACTTCCGAAAGATGCATTAGTTGAAATTGAAGTAATTGCCCTAGTTAAATAAAATAAAAAACAGGCTTATCGTGATTGATAAGCTTGTTTTTTATTTTATTTGCTAAGTGAGCATGGTTTTTAATAGGTCCAATTATTTATAAATTAAAATTATTTTGTATATTATTACAATAAACTAGTCATAATGAATGAGGGAATATAGGGGAAAATGTGACATCTTGCTCTTTCAACTGAATAATTCGAAAATTTTTTTCAACTTAAAGAAGGAGAAACAAGAATCATGTTGAATTTATACACTAGGTTTGTATCTTCTCGCAAAGGTGGTGAACAGGATGGAAGTAACTGACGTAAGATTACGCCGTGTTAATACAGATGGTCGGATGAGGGCTATTGCATCCATTACTTTAGATCATGAATTTGTTGTTCACGATATTCGAGTGATTGATGGGAATAACGGTCTATTTGTTGCAATGCCAAGCAAGCGTACTCCAGATGGTGAATTTAGAGATATTGCTCATCCGATTAACTCCGGAACTAGAGGCAAAATTCAGGAAGCTGTATTATCAGAATACCACCGTTTAGGTGAATTAGAAGTTGAATTCGAAGAAGCTGGAGCTTCCTAAACAAATAAACATCAAGGGCCTACTTCAAAAGTATGGCTCTTTTTATTTATCTCTTTTTTAAAATGAATGAACGGTTAGTAAAAACTTCTGCCCACTCTTCTATCATTCCCCCTTTTTGTTTCCATCTAAACCTTCCCTGCAAAAAAATGTTCATTAAATTGACAAATATAAGTAGTTTCTTTCATTCCTTGAAATAGTGTCCTAATTAAGATATATTTTTAATGGATAAAAAGGATATCGTTGTGATGGCTTTTGACGTGTTGAAGATATATTTTGGAATGGAGGCAGCGTTTATGTCTAATCGTTATGCGGTTATATTAGCCGCGGGCCAAGGGACAAGAATGAAATCAAAACTTTATAAAGTCCTTCATCCCGTTTGCGGTAAACCAATGGTTCAACATGTGGTTGACCAAGTTGGAAAGCTTAATATAGAGAAAATGGTTACCATTATTGGTCATGGAGCAGAACTGGTTCAATCTCAGCTTGGTGACAGTATTGTATATGCCTTGCAAAAAGAGCAGCTAGGGACAGCTCATGCCGTAATGCAGGCGAAAGATATCCTAGGAGGAAAAGAAGGAGTAACGATTGTTGTGTGCGGTGATACGCCGTTGATCAAGCATGAAACAATGGAGGCACTTCTTAACCACCATGAGAAGATGAAAGCGAAAGCTACGGTTCTAACGGTATTAGCGGATGATCCTTCTGGATATGGCCGCATTATTCGTGATGAAAATGGGTATGTAGAAAAAATTGTTGAACATAAGGATGCAACAGAGGCAGAGCGAGAAATTCAGGAAATTAATTCTGGAACCTATTGTTTTGACAATAACGCCTTATTTAGTGCCCTTACTCGTGTAAGCAATGATAATGTACAGGGTGAATACTATCTTCCTGACGTGATTGGAATTTTAAAAGATGATCAAGAAATCGTTACTGCTTATCAAACGGATGAATTCGAAGAAACGCTTGGTGTGAATGACCGTGTAGCACTTTCTGAAGCAGAGCGATTTATGAAAAAGCGGATCAATGAATTTCACATGAAAAATGGTGTAACAATTATTGACCCATTAAATACATATATCGGTCCAGATGTTATAATTGGAATGGATACAATCTTGCACCCAGGAACAACACTTTCTGGAAAAACGGTAATCGGCTCTGATTGTGTGATTGGTCCACATAGTGAAATTGCTGATTGTACAGTAGGAGATCGTACCGTCATACGTCAATCCGCCGCATTTGATAGTCAAATAGGAATTGATGTGCAAATTGGTCCTTATGCCCATATTCGTCCAAAATCAGAAATCCACAGCAGTGTAAAAATTGGAAACTTTGTGGAAGTGAAAAAGGCTGTTTTGGGTGAAGGAAGCAAAGCTTCACATCTAAGCTATATTGGTGATGCAGAGGTTGGGCGTGATGTGAATATTGGCTGTGGCACAATCACTGTTAATTACGATGGAAAAAATAAATTTTTGACAAAGATTGAGGATGGCGTTTTTGTTGGCTGTAATTCCAATCTTGTAGCGCCTGTAACGATTGGCAAGAATGCTTATGTAGCTGCTGGTTCTACAATCACAGAGGATGTACCTGGGGAAGCGTTGTCAATTGCGAGAGCGCGTCAAGTGAATAAAGAGAATTATGTGGGAAAACTGAACATAAAGAAATAATGCGATGGAGGCTCAACATGTCTAACCAATATTTAGATCCTAATTTAAAAGTTTTTAGTCTTAACTCAAACCGTGACTTAGCACAAGAAATTGCAAGTGTAATTGGAGTAGAATTAGGGAAGTGCTCAGTACAGCGTTTTAGCGATGGAGAAATTCAAATCAACATTGAAGAGAGTATTCGCGGATGTGATGTATATGTGATTCAATCAACAAGCTCTCCTGTAAATGAGCACTTAATGGAACTTTTAATTATGATCGATGCTTTAAAGCGCGCTTCAGCTAAGACAATCAACATCGTTATGCCATATTATGGATATGCGCGTCAGGATCGAAAGGCGAGAGCACGTGAACCAATTACTGCTAAATTAGCAGCTAATCTTCTTGAAACAGCTGGAGCAACACGTGTGATTACACTTGATTTACATGCACCGCAAATTCAAGGATTCTTCGATATTCCAATTGATCACTTAATGGGTGTGCCTATTTTATCTGAGTACTTTAAGAAGAAGGCAATGGATGGAGATGTTGTCATTGTATCTCCGGATCATGGTGGAGTTACACGTGCACGTAAAATGGCTGAGCGTCTAAAGGCTCCGATTGCCATCATTGACAAACGCCGTCCAAAGCCAAATGTTGCTGAAGTAATGAATATCGTAGGTAATATTGATGGGAAAGTAGCCATTTTAATTGATGATATCATCGATACAGCTGGAACGATTACCCTTGCTGCCAATGCGCTTATGGAAAATGGAGCATCTGAAGTATATGCATGTTGTACACATCCAGTATTATCAGGTCCAGCAATTGAAAGAATTCAGAATTCAAATATTAAAGAATTAGTGGTTACAAATTCAATTGCTTTACCAGAAGAAAAGAAAATTGCCAAAATTGTTGAGCTATCTGTTGCGCCTTTAATTGGAGAAGCGATCATTCGCGTTCACGAAGAGCAGTCTGTAAGCACGCTTTTCGATTAATAGTAAGCAAGGCGCAAACGTCATATGGACTGGACGCTCCCGATGAGATATAGGAAACACGAAGAGCGATAGCGCATTCGTGCTTGACTTAACGCAGGCAAGGAAGGGAAGGTCAATAGGCCCTAGGCTGCTTGCGCTATGCAGTTCTCCAATTCGTGAAATATTATACTTTCTTATCCTAAAAAAGAAGCAGGCCTGCATAAGTGCAAGCCTGCTATTATTGCATCTGCTGATGGCGCTGATTTTGAAACAGAAGGTTTAGTTTTCCTCCTTTTAGGGCATTTTTTATATAGAGTGTCTTAGATTACAAAATGAGGAAGGGGATCAATTGATGACAGCTGTATTGCAAGCACAGGAGAGAAAAGAATTTCGAGGATCTGCTTTAACCCGTATACGCCAGGATGGAAATATTCCAGCTGTAGTCTATGGAGCAAAATTGGACAGTAAGTCTATTTATGTAAGTGAAGCGGATTTTACTAAGATCATCCGAAAAGTAGGAAGAAATGGAGTTATTTCATTAGAATTGGGCGGGAATAAACATAATGTAGTATTAAGTGATTATCAGGCAGACCCGATTAAACATGAAGTAATCCATGTTGACTTTCTTGCAGTAGATATGTCTAAGGAAATAACAGCTAATGTGCGAATAAATCTTGTTGGGGATGCACCAGGCGTTAAAGATGGCGGTGTGCTGCAGCAATCTATGCATGAGCTTACTGTCACTGCTACGCCAGATAACATTCCTCAATCGGTGGACATCGATGTTTCAAATCTTCAAGTGAATGAAACACTTACTATTGCTGATATTCAAACGAACAGCGGGTATACAATAAACGAGGGCGACGAGGAAGTTGTTGCCTCCATCCTACCTCCTAGACAGGAAGCAGAAATTAATAGCGGTGAAGAGCAGGAGCCTGGAACTCCTGATAATGAGGAAGGCAGAGAAACGAAAAGCAGTGAAGAATAAAGGCTAAAAGGGATAAAGCCTTGCCCGAACGGAAGGGACTGGCCTGCTATAATTGGTCGGCCCCTTCTTTTTAGGCAATATTTAAAAAGATGGTGGGAAGATGAAACTAATTGTTGGACTGGGAAATCCAGGAAAGCAGTATGAAAAGACACGGCATAATATTGGGTTCGAAGTTATTGATGCACTTTCTGATCGATTGAATATTCCTTTAAACCAGGGGAAATTTCAAGGAATCTATGGGGTTGGCCATGTGCAAGGGGAGAAAGTATATCTATTAAAGCCTCTAACCTATATGAATTTATCAGGAGAATCTATTGCTGCTTTAATGGATTATTTTCAAATAGAAGATGAAGAGCTTGTCGTTATTTATGATGATTTAGATTTACCGGTTGGGAAAATTAGATTGCGGCAAAAAGGCAGTGCGGGCGGTCATAATGGTATAAAGTCAACCATTGCTCATTTGGGAACACAAGAGTTTAACAGAATAAGAGTAGGGATTGACAGACCACCAAGCGGAATGAAGGTTCCAGACTATGTTCTAGGAAGATTTTCGAAAGAAGAGCAGGAAATATTGGGTGAGGTTATTCTAAAATGCACAAATGCCTGTGAGGATTGGATATCAAAGCCATTTCTACATATTATGAATGAATATAACCAGTAATCCATCATATTTTTTTATTAGTATCATAAAATAATATATCTTTATATATGAATGTTACTGTATGCTATGCATCTGTATCCCTAATGAATAAGTTCATAACAATGCGTTCATACTAATAGTATTGAACGTTTTGCGGGGAGGGACAGGGAGTGGCTATACATTATCATTGCCGTCATTGTGGAGTAAAAATAGGAACAATTGAAAATACAGCGATAAATACGGACTCTCTAGGTTTTCATCTATTAAATCATTCAGAACGACAGGAAATGATTTCGTATGATCAGTCAGGAGATCTTCAAGTAAAAGCAATATGTGAAGATTGTCATGAACTGTTAGAGCGCAATCCTGATTATCACGAACATGACTTCTTGATTCAATAATAGGCTTTGGACCATCATCCAAAGCGTTTTTCTATTTCTAATTATTGTGAATTGTCGGTGAAAATCTACTGACAAGCCGCTTGCGCATTTCAGATTGTCTAGCTTCAGCGGCTAGACCCTCGAGTCATAAGCCAACCCGTCCAGAAGGTTAAAGAACAACCTTCTAGCCGTCTTGTCTTATGCTTGTCGGGTCTGACCAAGCCGCTTGCGCATTTCAGATTGGAGGGTAGCCATGATAGGGCTTAAACATATGATAAGTCAGCAAGAT
The DNA here is from genome assembly GCF_006704205.1 of Cytobacillus solani. NCBI lineage: Bacteria > Bacillati > Bacillota > Bacilli > Caryophanales > Bacillaceae > Cytobacillus > Cytobacillus solani. Next base: position 1,833,126 of record NZ_CP041305.1, on the reverse strand, counting down.
GATGTAAGGTCCGTCTTGTCTGGTATAAAAGAAGGACTGAGGGAGCAGCTAATATCTGGCTTATCCGGTTCTGCTCGTACACTTTTTCTAGCATCTGTTTATGAACAGACAGGAAGGCCGATGCTTGTTGTTACACATAACCTACTTCAAGCACAGAAATTATATGAGGATATTGTTAATTTAGCTGGAGAATCAGAGGTATTTTTATATCCAGCTAATGAATTAATCGCTGCAGAAATTAGTATTGCTAGTCCAGAATTAAAGGCACAGCGAATAGAAGTATTAAACTATTGGAGCAAAAGTAAAGAAGGAATTTTAATTGCCCCAATGGCAGGACTGAGAAAAATCCTCCCACCCGCATCTCTTTGGAATGCTTGCCAATTAACATTAAAAGTAGGCGATGAACTTCTAGAAGATCAATTTCTTCAATTTGTTCAAATGGGATATACACGGGTTGGAATGGTTTCATCCCCAGGTGAATTCAGTATAAGAGGTGGAATTATTGATATTTATCCTTTAACGGAAACAGACCCTATCCGGATTGAATTATTTGATACAGAAGTAGATTCGATTCGTTCCTTTTCATTGGAGGATCAGCGTTCAAAAGAGAAACTATCAGATGTGACAATCGGACCTGCAACAGAATATCCTTTACAAGCTGATCATTTTAGTAAAATCATTGAAAAGCTTGAAAAAGGATTAGGATCAAGTCTTAAAAAGATAAAAGATGAGAAGGCAAAGACACTGCTAGCACAAAATATTGGTTTTGAGTTAGAACAATTGAAAATGGGCAGTAAACCAGATCAACTATTCAAGTACCTCTCCTTTGCCTATGAGGAAAGAAATAGTTTAGTAGATTATCTTCCTGAGAATGGTCTTATTATTATTGATGAAATCAGTCGTGTCCAAGAGATGAATGACTCTTTGGAGAAGGAAGAAGCAGAATGGTATACAAGTCTATTAAGTGAAGGCCAAATTATCCATGAAGTGAAAATATCCCATAATTTAAAAGGATTTCTAAATAAGAAGAAGCAGCCTGTTATATATATGTCCTTATTTTTAAGACACGTCCCGAATACAAGTCCAGAAAATATTATTAATGTAACATGCAAGCAAATGCAGAATTTCCACGGTCAAATGAATGTGTTAAAAGGTGAACTGGAACGATGGAAAAAAGCAAAATATACCGTTATTCTAGTAGGTCCTGGAGAAGAGCGGGTAAGGAAGCTTCAAAGAGTGTTAGAAGACTATGAAATTGACACGCTGTTCATAGATGAAAAACAGCCGCTTCTTCTTGGAAAAGTTCAAATTGTAGAAGGAAATCTTCATACGGGATTTGAATTGCCGATTCAAAAGCTTGCAGTGATCACGGAAGAGGAGCTTTTTAATAAACGGACAAAAAAACAGCCTCGTCGCCAAAAACTTTCAAATGCTGAACGAATTAAAAGCTATTCAGAATTAAAAGTTGGAGATTATGTTGTCCATGTGAATCATGGAATTGGGAAATATTTAGGGATTGAAACACTAGTAATCAATGGTGTTCATAAAGATTATCTTCATATACGATATCAAGGCAGTGATAAGCTTTATGTTCCAGTTGAGCAAATTGATCTTATTCAGAAATATGTAGGCTCAGAGGCAAAAGAGCCAAAAATATATAAATTAGGCGGTAATGACTGGAAGCGGGTTAAAAAGAAAGTTGAATCCTCTGTTCAGGATATTGCGGATGATCTTATTAAGCTTTATGCGGAAAGGGAAGCTTCGAAAGGACATGCTTTTAGTCCGGATGGAGAAATGCAAAGAGAATTTGAATCGGCATTTGCTTATCAAGAAACAGAAGACCAGCTCCGTTCAATCCATGAGATTAAACGGGATATGGAAAGAGAGCGGCCGATGGATCGATTGCTTTGCGGGGATGTTGGTTACGGAAAGACAGAGGTGGCAATCCGTGCTGCTTTTAAAGCAATTGCGGATGGAAAACAAGTGGCTATCCTTGTTCCAACTACGATTCTTGCCCAGCAGCATTATGAAACAATGAGGGAAAGGTTTCAAGACTTTCCGATTGAAATTGGCCTCTTGAGCCGTTTTCGGTCAAGAAAGCAGCAAACAGAAACGATAAAAGGGCTGAAGTCTGGTGCAGTTGACGTTGTAGTTGGTACTCATCGTATTTTATCAAAGGATATTTCCTACCGTGATTTAGGTCTATTAATCGTCGATGAAGAGCAGCGCTTCGGTGTGACACATAAAGAAAAAATTAAACAGCTGAAGACGAATGTGGATGTATTGACGCTTACAGCAACGCCAATTCCGAGGACTCTCCACATGTCCATGCTGGGTGTGCGTGATCTGTCTGTTATTGAGACACCACCTGAAAATCGTTTTCCGATTCAGACATATGTCATGGAATATAATGGCGGAATCGTTCGTGAAGCGATTGAAAGAGAACTTGCGAGAGATGGGCAAGTGTATTTTCTCTATAATAGAGTCGAAGATATTGAAAGAAAAGCGGAAGAAATTTCTATGCTTGTACCAGATGCGAAGGTGACCTATGCCCACGGGAAAATGACAGAAAATGAACTAGAATCGGTCATGCTGAGCTTTCTTGCAGGAGAATCTGATGTACTTGTGAGCACAACGATTATTGAAACAGGTGTCGATATTCCGAATGTGAATACCTTGATTGTCCATGATGCTGATAAAATGGGGCTCTCACAGCTTTATCAGCTAAGAGGAAGGGTTGGCCGTTCGAATCGGGTTGCCTATGCCTATTTCACCTATCGTAAGGATAAGGTATTAACAGAAGTGGCAGAAAAACGACTTCAAGCCATAAAGGAATTTACAGAGCTAGGATCCGGATTTAAGATTGCCATGCGTGATTTATCGATTAGGGGAGCCGGAAACCTGCTAGGGGCAGAGCAGCATGGCTTCATCGATTCGGTTGGTTTTGATTTATATTCTCAAATGTTAAAAGAAGCGATTGAGGATCGAAAAGGCAATATGAATGAAGAGATTAAGCCGCGAACAGAAGTGGACCTTGAAGTAGATGCCTATCTTCCTGATGCTTATATTAATGACGGTCATCAAAAGATTGAAATGTATAAACGATTTAGAGGCGCTTCTTCATTGGAAGATCTAGAGGAATTAAATGAAGAAATGCTTGATCGGTTTGGTGAGTATCCAGATGAAGTATCTTATCTATTCCAAATGACTGAAATGAAGGTTTATGGAGAAATGATCGGAATTGAAACGATTAAGCAGACTAAGAATGAAGTCTTAATACTATTATCTGAAAAGGCAAGTTCTCAAATTGACGGTCAGAAGATCTTTGAAGTAACAAGTAAATATGGACGAACAGTTGGTCTTGGAATGGATGGGAAAAAACTTAAGGCTGTTCTTTATATTAAAGGGATGAAAACTAGAGAATGGTTGAATATTGCCTTTGAAATTGTCCGTGGTCTTTATGGATCAAAAAAAGAGGTACAGAGTCAAACAACTTCATAGAAAATGTTTCAGTTGCTTAGGATAAGGGTATTTCATAAGAAAGCCCGATGTAATGTTTAACCAAATTTGGTTACTACTACCTACATGAGAAAAAAATAATTGAACGTGTATATAACTTTCCAGATGAAAGATACTAAGTTCAAACATGGCGATGCATTCATTTTCTCCCAATTAAAGCATTGCTAAAGGAAAAGCAGGTGCGTCTTAAGTTAGACAGCTGTTTTAGCGCAGCCGCTTTTCAAAAATCATCAGATGAAAGTGAGGCAACATTAGATGAAGGCAACTGGCATTGTTCGTCGAATCGATGATTTAGGTCGTGTAGTTATTCCTAAGGAAATACGCAGAACATTACGTATTCGTGAAGGAGACCCACTCGAAATTTTTGTGGATCGTGATGGAGAAGTGATTCTAAAGAAATACTCTCCAATCAGTGAACTTAGTGATTTTGCGAAGGAGTATGCAGAAGCATTGTATGACAGTCTTGGCAATCCGGTCTTAATTTGTGACAGAGATACGTTTATTGCTGTTGCAGGTGGTTCGAAGAAGGAATATTTAAACAAAAATGTTAGCGAACTAGTTGAGAAAACCATGGAAGACCGCAGTTCAGTTATTATGAATCAGTCTGGTAATATCTCCTTGGTTGAAGGGAATTCAGAGGATTTATCCGCTTATACAATGGGTCCGATTATTGCGAATGGGGATCCAATTGGTGCAGTCATTATTTATGCAAAAGAGGGCTCCTTAGGTGATGTAGAACAAAAAGCGGTGGAGACCGCAGCGAGCTTCTTAGCAAGACAAATGGAATCTTAAGAAGTACTTAGCTTCCTAGTTCAAGATTTACAAAAGAATATATTTGAAAAAGGGGTAGCAAAATGCTGCCCTTTTTCTTTTTTCAGACGGGATCAGCACTTAGATCTGACCTTATCTATTTAGAAAGTTAATATAGCCGGCTTGTCCTATGCTTGTCGGGGGTGAACAAGGCACCTCCGCATTTCTGTGTTATAATACTTCTGAATTATTGCTGATTGTGTTTTGGGAGGAGTTGGGCTTATGGGGCCCGAAAAGAATTCTAGAGATTTATTTAAAGGAGCGCTCATATTAACAATTGCTGCTTTAATTACAAAGATATTAAGTGCGATGTATCGCGTACCATTTCAAAATATTGTTGGAGATGTTGGATTTTATATTTATCAGCAGGTATATCCATTCTATGGCGTTGCATTAGTATTAGCTACGAATGGGTTTCCGGTTATTATCTCTAAGCTTTATGCAGAGCAGGCAGTGAAACAGGGGAAAAGTGGAGTACATCGTTTATTTGCCATTGCTGCAGTTGTTTTAATGCTAATTGGTTTTTCTGGCTTTTCGATTCTTTATTGGGGAGCTGAGCGACTCGCTGCATCAATGGGTGACCCAGGACTTGCCCAATTGCTGCGAATGATTTCATTCGTCTTTCTAATCTTTCCAATTGTGTCTGTCCTTAGAGGTTATTTTCAAGGAACTGGAAATATGGTTCCGACCGCTATATCTCAAGTTGGAGAACAGTTTGTTCGTGTGCTTACTATTTTGCTCACAGCATGGATTCTGACAAAAAAGGAGTATAGCCTATACATAGTTGGAAGCGGGGCCGTTCTTGGTTCAGTAACCGGTGGAATTACAGCTATTCTCCTATTGGGTGCTTTTTATTGGACTAGAAGAAAACGAACATTCCTATCAATTGAGAAAGTGAATTGGAAAGAAAGCAGGAGATTGGCAAATGCACTCTTGTTTCAAGGCTTTGCTGTTTGTATAAGCAGCATGTTACTTGTTTTTATCCAAATGGCTGATTCATTGAATTTATATTCTATTCTCCTTTCTTCTGGTTTAACTAGTGAAGGGGCAAAGGAATTAAAGGGGATATATGACCGAGGACAGCCGTTAATACAGCTTGGGACGGTTGTTGCGACTTCTATGTCATTGTCTCTCGTTCCGATGATTACGAGTGAAAAGTTGAAAGAACAAATGGAATATATGCATGATAAAATCCGCCTTGCCATTCAAATCGGTCTATTCATTGGAGTGGGTGCTACATTTGGATTATGGAGTATTATTGAACCTACTAACAGAATGCTGTTTGAAAATAGTAATGGGTCTGAAGTGCTGGCGGTATTATGTTTGCTGATTTTATTTACGTCCATCATCATTACCACAACCGCTATTCTTCAGGGGTTAGGCAATTTTCTTTTCCCTGCTTTTGCTATTCTATGCGGGTTTGGCGTGAAATATGGTTTGAATATGATCCTTGTTCCGTTGTTTGATACAATGGGTGCAGCGTTGGCATCCTGTCTAACATTAGGTATGGTCATGGTTATATTGTTATACAGGCTTCGAAAGTTACTAAGAACATCTATTTTGAGTATGCGATCTTTCCTAGTAGTAAGTGCAGCTGCACTTGTCATGGTGATCGTTTTAAAGATTTATATATATGTAACGGGTCTTTTCCCAACCTTTGATCATGATCGTCTGTTTGCAGGACTTCAGTCCGTAAGTGCTGTAATTGTAGGTGCAATCATATATGTTTGGATTGTTTTAAAAGGGAGGACCTTTAAAGAGGAGGAACTTGCCCTGCTGCCGTTTGGAAGCAAGCTATTGTTTTTCCTGCCAAAAAAGAAATAGGAGTTGAAGATACAAATGAATAAAATTCGTATACTCGGGCTTGGTGCAGGAGATTTGGACCAGCTTCCACTTGGTGTGTATCGAGCATTAAAGAATGCGGATCCACTTTTTTTGCGGACGAAGGAGCATCCGGTAGTGAATGAACTAGAAAAAGAGGGATTGGTGTTCACTTCTTTTGATTCTGTTTATGAAAAGCATGATCAATTTCAAGCAGTATATGAGGAAATTTGTCATTTTCTTCTTGATGAAGCTTTATCAAAGGGAAATATTACTTATGCAGTGCCTGGTCATCCGCTTGTGGCCGAACAAACCGTACAGCTTTTACTCGAAAAAGCACCTGAAAGAGGTGTGGACATAGAAGTTGGCGGTGGACAAAGCTTTCTTGATGCCCTATTTCAAGCGTTAAAAATTGACCCGATCGATGGCTTTCAGCTTCTAGATGGCACAAGTCTGAAGAAGGATGAAATGGAAGTGAAACAGCATGTAATTATTGGTCAGGTGTATGATCAATTTGTTGCTTCAGAAGTAAAGCTTACACTTATGGATATCCTCCCGTATGACTATGATATATATATTGTGACAGCAGCAGGGAGCCAATCCGAACGGATTCAAAAGGTTCCATTATACGAACTTGATCGGGAAGTCGAGTTAAATAATTTAACTTCTGTTTATGTCCCGCCAGTCAGTGATGAAGCTATTCTATATAAACGGTTTACAAAGCTCCGTCACATTATTGCTGAATTGCGTGGGCCTAATGGGTGTCCATGGGATAAAAAGCAAACACATGAATCTTTAAAGAAGTATTTAATCGAAGAGGCATATGAACTCATTGAGGCGATAAATGAAGACGATATCGATCATTTGATAGAAGAGCTTGGTGATGTCCTTCTTCAAGTCCTCCTGCATGCCCAAATTGGTGAGGATGATGGGTTTTTCTCAATAGATGACGTCATTGAAGGGTTATCTCAAAAAATGGTTCGCCGTCATCCGCATGTATTTGGCCATTCAACAGCAGAAACCGAAGAAGATGTATTGAAGAATTGGCAGGCTATAAAAAAAGAAGAAAAGGGAATAGCAGAAGAATCTCTCCTTGATCAAGTAGGAAAGTCTCTTCCTAATTTAATGGCGGCTGCGGAAATCCAAAAGAAAGCAGCAAAAGTTGGTTTCGACTGGAAGGAAGTAGGACCAGCCTGGGAGAAAGTAAAAGAGGAGATTCGTGAATTTGAATTAGAAGCAGAGAATAACAGTGATAAAATGCCAAATGAATTCGGCGACATACTCTTTGCTTTTGTCAATATTGCCAGGTTTTATAACATTAATCCGGAAGAAGCATTATACCAGACCAATCAAAAATTCAAACGCCGATTTTCATTTGTAGAAAAACGGGTAAAGGAAAGTGGAAAGCGATTTGAAGCTTTTCCATTAGAACAGCTTGATCAATTTTGGGATGAAGCGAAAGAAAAAGGTTTGTAAATAAAGGAGCGTTTAGCATGAGATTAGATAAATTTTTAAAAGTGTCACGGTTAATTAAAAGAAGAACGTTAGCGAAAGAGGTGTCTGATCAAGGGCGTATTTCAGTTAATGGACAACAAGCAAAAGCGAGTACAACCGTAAAGGTTGGAGATGAATTAGTTGTTCGCTTTGGCCAAAAATTAGTGACTGTCAAAATCGACCGTTTACAGGAAACAACAAGAAAAGAAGACGCTGCAGAAATGTATACAATTATAAAAGAAGAGAAAGTAGAATCGGAAGGCTAAACAGTCGCCTCCGCATTTCGTTGTTCTATTTCATTCCATTCATTCATAAACATGTACAAAAAGCTTGTACTTTGTGAATGTGAGGGATGAATGAATGAGTCAATATTATGAGACAAATTCAACAACGAAAACAAATGTCCAGGAACATGATGTCATCATGCGAGGCAGAAGGCTGTTAGATATTACTGGAGTTAAGCAGGTTGAGAGCTTTGATAATGAAGAGTTTCTGTTAGATACAGTTATGGGTTTTCTAGCGATAAAGGGTCAGAATCTGCAAATGAAGAATTTAGATGTAGATAAGGGTGTTGTCTCGATTAAGGGGAAAATCTTTGATCTCGTCTATCTGGATGATCAGCATGGAGATAAGGCTAAAGGATTCTTTAGCAAGTTATTCCGATGACATTAACTACCCAATTTATCACCATGCTAGCTATGGTTGGCATGGGTTGTGTCTTTGGCGCCGCCCTTGATACATACAATCGTTTTTTAAAGCGGACAGAGCGAAACCGTCTAATCGTCTTTATAAACGATATCCTCTTTTGGATTGTACAAGGGTTGGCGATTTTTTACATTTTGTTTTTAGCCAATAAGGGTGAACTAAGAGGGTATATATTTCTTGCCCTTTTATGCGGATTTGCAGCCTACCAGAGTTTATTTAAGGGAATCTACCTTCGTTTGCTAGAAATTCTTATAACAATGGTCATCAATTTTTACCGCTTTTTGTTGAAATTATTTCATTTTGTTATTTATAAACCGATTCGTGCATTAATTGTTGCGATCATTTCTTTATTCATTTTATTAGAAAAGGGTCTTTTTTCACTGTTAAAAGCAGTATTAAAACTAGTATTATTAATATTGAAACTCATTTTACTGCCTGTAAAGTGGATTTTTTTGCTAATTTGGAAACTTTTGCCGAAACATATTAAAAAAACAGTCGATAAGATTTATAATAGAATGGCAGGAATTATTAAACAAATAAAGAATTACTTCCTTAGATGGATATCTAGGTGGAATAAAAATAAAAAGTAAGGGAGGGTGCGAAGTGGGTGCCATCAAGAAAAGAAATGTAGCAAAAATACAGACAAGCTATGCAAAACAGCAAGAAGTAGCCGAGATTAGTGGGAATATAAAAAGAAAACGTCTATTTAGAAGATTAACCGTATTTTTTATAGGAGCAGCTGTCCTTTCTGTTTTCATGATCTCCACACTCGTTTCGCAATCCTCTGTTCTTGATGAAAAAAGGGCAGAAAAAAAGAAGCTTGATCAGGAGTTAGCCTTACTAAAGAAACAAGAAGTGATGTTAGAAGAAGAAATTGTGAAGTTAAATGATGATGAATACATCTCAAAGCTTGCGAGGAAGGATTATTTCCTTTCTGAAAATGGGGAAGTCATTTTTAATATCCCTGAGAATAAGGAAAAAAATGACAAAAAGGGAAAATCAACTAATTAGACCTTGTATTGAACTCTTTTTTCATATTCTGTATAATATACAGTAAGTTTGATTTTTTTATATAACTCAAGGAGGCAATATCTTTTTATGTCAATCGAAGTGGGCAGCAAGTTACAGGGTAAGGTAACAGGAATTACAAATTTCGGAGCGTTTGTGGAGTTACCGGAAGGCTCAACAGGTCTGGTACACATTAGTGAAGTTGCAGACAATTATGTAAAGGATATTAATGAACATCTTAAGGTCGGTGACCAAGTAGAGGTTAAAGTCATTAATGTCGAAAAGGATGGAAAGATCGGTTTATCCATTAAAAAAGCTAAAGACCGGCCTGAAAGAACAGAGCGTCCTGAAAGAGGCGACAGAAGAGAGTCAAGGGGACATTCACATTCTCAACGTCCACGTCAAGGCAGATCAAATGATAATCGTCCTTCCCGAGAAAACTTTGAATCTAAAATGGCTCGTTTCTTAAAGGATAGTGAAGATCGTTTATCATCTTTAAAACGCAATACTGAATCAAAACGTGGGGGAAGAGGCGCTAGACGAGGGTAACTTGCTGCTTAATTGATATATTATTCTAAATAGCAGGGTTTATCGTTTATGATTCCCATAGATAAAAGACAAGTCTGAAATAGACTTGTCTTTTTTTTATTTAAAGGGTGCCTTTTTCTAACGGTTTCTCAATAAGCTAATAAATTTTTTATAGGATTATGTCGTATCGAAAACGATCATTTCGTCAATCTTTTTAGCATTAAGGCAAATGAAGCATATATCTCTCCTTTTTTTCCCTTTTGAGCCTTTAAAGATCGAAAAAGTGGAATAGGATGTGTGATTCATTCGATCATTTTGTTTACTTATTAGATATTTCAGGGAAATAAGTCGAACGAAAAAAGTGGTCTTGTCCACCATTTTGACAAACTTCTTTCTGTTTCAAACTTATAATGATTTGCAACGATAAAAAGTGGGGAGTGTAGTTAAAATGGCAAATAGTGTAGAAAGGAATGTAGTCCAACCGCTTGGAGAAGTGAATTTTACTAAACCTAAATGGGAGTTTACAAAAGGATTAAATAAATTTCAGCAGATGTGTGAGACTGTCTTTCTAAAAAAAGGCTATCTTCTTTTATTGATCGGTTTTTTACTTGGAAGAGCGCTGATTTTAGCCCAACTGACACCTTTTAGCCTCCCTTTCTTCGCAGCTGTGTACTTTTTAAGAAAGGAAAAGGCACCGATTGCTCTTATAGGATTGATCGCAGGAGCTGCAACCCTATCTATTTCTCATGCTGTATCTGCATTTGGAATTAGCTTTTTATTTTTGCTTGCCTATCGTATCGCAAAAAAATGGCTTACTAATGAGATTAAGGCATTGCCGTTTTTTGTGTTTTTTACAATTACTGCAGGAAAACTATTGGAAGATTTTATAGTAACGAAGCAGCTTACACTTTTTGATGGAATGATGGCTGGTGTAGAAGCAAGCTTAGGTTTTATTCTTACACTCATTTTTGTTCAGAGTCTCCCATTATTGTCTGTTAACAAGCGAAAGCAATCGTTAAAGATAGAGGAGATCGTTTGCCTAATTATTATGTTGGCTACCGTCATGACTGGTACGATTGGCTGGACTGTTTATGGGCTTTCCATTGAGCATGTTATGTCAAGATATTTAGTGTTATTATTTGCCTTTGTTGCCGGTGCAACAGTAGGCTCTACGGTAGGCGTTGTAACAGGATTAATATTTAGTCTTGCCAATATAACAAGTTTCCACCATATGAGTTTGCTAGCTTTTGCGGGTCTGCTTGGTGGTCTATTAAAAGATGGAAGAAAGATAGGTGTGTCGGCAGGTCTTTTAATAGCTACTCTCTTAATTGGGATGTATGGTGAAGGAGGAGGCGCTCTTTATAAAACTTTATTAGAGACAGCGGCTGCTATTCTCTTGTTTATTTTTACACCTCAAGCGTTATTAACGAAGCTTGCAAAACATATTCCAGGCACAACTGAACATGCTGCGGAACAACAGCAATATATGCGGAAAATGCGAGATGTTACAGCTCAAAGAGTGGCACAATTCTCAAACGTATTTCAAGCCCTTTCAAAAAGTTTTTCATCCTATGATGAGCCATCAGAATGGAAAGAGGATGAAGGAGCACGTGAGTTAGATTATTTTCTAAGCAATGTTACCGAAAAAACATGTCAAACATGCTTTAAAAAGGATCATTGCTGGACAAGAAACTTTGATACAACATATGACTACATGAAAGAAATTATGAATGAAATGGAAGATAATCATGGCGATTTATCGCCGAAGCTATCACGAGAGTGGGAAAAGCATTGTACACGTTCGAAGAAGGTAACAGATACAATCCAACAGGAGTTAACCTTTTACCATGCGAATCAAAAACTAAAGAAACAGGTACAGGAAAGCAGAAGATTGGTAGCTGAACAATTACTAGGTGTATCAGAGGTGATGGGTGATTTTGCAAAGGAAATTCAAAGGGAAAGAGAAAATCATCATAAACAGGAAGAGCTTATTTTAGAAGCCTTACAAGAGTTTGGTATTCAGATTGAACAAGTGGAGATTTACAGCTTGGAACAGAGAAATGTAGATATTGATATGACTATTCCTTACTGCAACGGGCATGGAGAATGTGAGAAACTGATTGCGCCGATGCTATCGGATATCCTTGGAGAATCCATTGTTGTCAGTTCAGAGGATTGTTCAACCTTTCCTAATGGTTTCTGCCATGTAACTTTCCGTTCTGCTAAAGCCTTTACTGTTGAAAGTGCGGTTGCTCATGCAGCTAAAGACGGGGGATTTCTTTCCGGTGACAGTTATTCTACGATGGAGCTTGGCTGTGGAAAGTATGCCATTGCTATTAGTGATGGGATGGGGAACGGAGAACGAGCACATGTGGAAAGTAAAGAGACACTTCAGCTGCTTCAAAAGATCTTGCAATCAGGGATTGAAGAAAAGGTAGCCATTAAGTCGGTAAATTCTGTTTTATCATTGCGCACGACTGATGAGATTTTCTCAACATTAGATTTAGCGATGATTGACCTCCAAAATGCAGGGGCGGAATTTCTGAAGATTGGGTCGGCACCAAGCTTTATCAGGAGAGGAGATAAGGTAATAAAAATACAGGCTAGTAACCTACCAATGGGAATTATACAAGAGTTTGAAGTAGATGTTGTCAGTGAACAGCTAAAAGCAGGGGATTTATTAATTATGATGAGTGATGGGATTTTTGAGGGACCGAAGCATGTAGAAAATTTTGATTTATGGATGAAGAGGAAAATTATTGAATTGAAAACAGAGGACCCGCAGGCGGTAGCCGATTTGATCATGGAAGAGGTTATTCGTTCAAGATCTGGCTTTATTGAGGATGATATGACGGTCATTGTTGCTAAGATCAAGCATAATACACCGAAGTGGACTAGCATTCCTGTTCATAAAATAAGAAAAATGGCTAATTAGTTAATTTAACCTAATAGCTAATAATATATGTATATTTCCCTTCTTACCGGTCGAAAATGAGAACAACGAAGGTATAGGAGGGACGTTTTATGAAAACGGGAACATTGAAGCAGATTTTATTAATTACGGACGGCTGCTCGAATCAAGGAGAGGACCCAATTGCGATGGCCGCGTTAGCAAAAGAGCAGGGGATTACAGTGAATGTCATCGGTGTGATGGAACATGATGTCATTGATGAAAAGGGAATGAATGAAATCGAGGGCATCGCGATGTCAGGCGGAGGCGTCAGTCAGGTTGTTTATGCAAAGCAACTATCACAAACCGTTCAAATGGTTACGAGAAAGGCGATGACACAAACCTTGCAGGGAGTTGTCAATCGTGAGCTGCAGCAAATTCTAGGGGGCAGCAAAAAAGTAGAGGATCTCCCGCCGGACCAGAGAGGAGAAGTGATGGAGGTTGTTGATGAGCTTGGTGAAACCGTTGAGCTGGAAGTGCTTATACTAGTGGATATGAGTGCGAGTATGAAAGAGAAGCTTCCGACTGTAAAAGAAGCCTTGCTCGATCTTTCCTTAAGTTTAAATGCCCGTTCAGGTGATAATCATTTTAGCGTATTCGTCTTTCCGGCCAGAAAGAAAGAAGTCGAAAAGGTTCTGGACTGGACTCCGAATCTTGGTTCGCTCACAAGTATATTTGGGAAATTAACAACTGGCGGAATCACCCCAACGGGCCCTGCCATTCGTGAGGCATTAACTTATTTTAAGAAAAAACGATCATTAAGGAGTTTGTTCTCTCGTGATGATGAATCATTCTTTGAAGAATCAGTTTAATGTAAAGCCAGGAACACTTATAGAAGGAAAATGGCACCATAATCAATATAGAATTATAAAGGAACTAGGATTTGGGGCAAACGGTATTGTCTACTTAGCTCAATTCCGCAATCAGTCGGTTGCGCTGAAAATGAGTGATAATGGCATGTCTATTACTAGTGAAGTGAATGTTCTAAAATCCTTTGCAAAGGTCCAAGGGTCTGCCCTCGGGCCTTCTTTACTTGATGTTGATGACTGGCAGCAAAGGGGCGGGCAAATTTCCTTTTATGTAATGGAATATATCCAAGGTCCAGATTTATTAACCTATATTCAGCAAAATGGGCGAGTATGGGTAGAAGTGCTTATATTACAGCTTTTAAACGATTTGCATACGCTTCATCAAAATGGCTGGGTGTTTGGTGACCTGAAGCCCGATAATTTGATCGTAACAGGGCCGCCAGCGCGTATACGTTGTATTGATGTCGGTGGAACGACTATTCAAGGAAGGGCAATTAAGGAGTTCACAGAATTCTTTGATCGAGGGTATTGGGGACTCGGATCGAGGAAGGCTGATCCGAGCTACGATCTTTTTGCAGTTGCTATGATCCTTATTAATATCTCTTACCCAAAGCGATTCAATAAAACCTCAGGTGACCTTAAACAGCTTGAGGTCATGATTAAGGGGAAAGATGAGCTCAAAAAATATGAAGGCACCTTAATACATGCCTTAAAAGGGAACTTTTCAAGTGCGAAGGAAATGAGGACGGCGATGCTGCAGTTTAACCAGCCCCACCCTAATCATAAAACACGCCCTCCCCAAAGAACACAAACTCAAACAAGACAATCGAATAAAAGTGTAAGCAGGCAAACGTATACTAAAAAAAAGAAAAGAAGCGGTCTTTTTGAAACCACTTTAATTTTTATTATTATTTCTCTTCTCTATATGTTCTATATTTATGGTCAATTAACATAAAAAATTAAATGATTAGTTTCATGCAAGTCATCTATGCTATGCTTCAAGAAGAACATATTTAGACATTATATTTTTATGATAAGGAAGAAGTATATGCTGGATGCCAAGATCAAAGCTTTTTTACAGCGAAAAGGTATAGAGTTAAATAATAAGAAACTTTTAATTGGGGTGTCAGGTGGACCAGACTCACTGGCCCTGCTTCATTATTTGTGGGGGAAGAAACAAACGTTCGATTTATCAGTTGTTGCCGCTCATGTGGATCATATGTTTAGAGGCGAAGAATCTTATGCAGAAGCACAATTTGTTCAGCAATTTTGTGAGGAAAGAAACATCCCTTTTGAAATGACGAGAATAGATGTTCCTAACTATATTGAAGAGACAGGCAAAAGCGCTCAGGCTGCATCTAGAGAATGCAGATATCAATTTTATGAACAAATGATGGAAAAGCATCATTCAGACTACCTTGCCCTCGGCCACCATGGGGATGATCAGGTAGAAACGATTCTTATGAGGCTAACCAGAGGAAGCTCAGGAGATGCAAGAGCGGGGATCGCTTTTAGCAGACCGTTTGGAAATGGATATATCCTTCGGCCTTTTCTATGCTTGAATCGATTGGAAATTGAAGAATATTGCATAAGCCATCAGCTTGATCCGCGCCGAGATCCAAGTAATGAAAAGGGAATGTACAGCCGCAATCGGTTTCGGAAGGAAGTTATGCCCTTTTTAAAAAAGGAAAATCCCCATGTTCATGTGCATTTTCAGCGATTTAGCGAAGAAATTCAAAGTGATGAAGCTTTTTTGCAGGAATTAACGATCCAAAAAATGAATAAAGTAATGGAAAAGAAGGCAACTAGGGAAATAATAATAAATATTAAAGAATTTCGAGAAATGCCAATGCCTTTACAAAGAAGAGGGATTCAACTAATATTAAACTATCTTTATAAGGAAAAACCTACATCTTTATCTGCCTTACATATTGAGAATGTTTTTGCATTAATGAGCAGTCCCCACCCATCCGGAACACTTCATTTCCCAAACGGTTTGAAAGTTGTGCGTTCATACGAGAAATGTCAATTCCTTTTTCGTCTTCAACCAATACAATCCTATCGTTTTGAAATGAATGAGCCTGGAAAAGTCGAATTACCCAATGGCAGCTGTATGATGTTCGAATTTACAAACTGTCCTGAAGGTTCTATTCAAGCAAATTCCCTTCTTATACAGCGGGACGATTCTTTGCTTCCTCTTGTTATTCGAACGAGGAAAGATGGAGACCGTATGACATTGAAAGGAATGCAAGGGTCGAAGAAGGTAAAAGATATTTTTATCGATTATAAAGTGCCTTTGCAAGAAAGAAATTTTTGGCCAATTGTAACAGACAGCAATGGCCAAATCTTGTGGGTGCCAGGATTAAAAAAATCTCATTCTTCAACTGGGCAGCAGTCGAATGCTAACTTTATTCTTTTAACTTACATAAGGCAATGATTCTTCTAGGAGGCACGCTGAAAATGAAAAATGATATCGAGAAAATTTTAATAACAGAAGAAGAAATTCAAGAAAAAATTAAGGGCCTTGCTGCAGAGCTAACTGAGGAGTATAAAGATAATTTCCCCCTTGCTATTGGCGTTTTAAAAGGTGCTATGCCATTTATGGGTGATTTGTTAAAACGAATCGATACGTATCTTGAAATGGACTTTATGGATGTTTCCAGCTATGGCAAGTCAACTGTTTCATCGGGTGAGGTTAAAATTGTTAAAGATCTTGACACATCTGTTGAAGGCAGAGATATCTTAATTATTGAAGATATCATCGACAGTGGTTTGACTTTAAGTTATTTAGTTGAATTATTCCGTTATCGCAAGGCAAAATCAATCAAAATTGTTACATTACTGGACAAACCAACAGGACGTAAGGCAGATATTAAAGCAGATTATGTTGGATTTATCGTTCCTGATGAGTTTGTTGTTGGGTATGGTCTTGATTATGCTGAGAAATACCGGAACCTTCCATATATTGGTGTACTAAAGCCTGAAGTATATAGTGATAATAATTAAGTCAATAATTGTAAGAAGAAACATCCAAGAATGATCCTTTCTACATGAAGAAGTGAACCAGTTTTGTCAAGTGCAAATCCTTGTATTGGCACGATTTTCTATGATACTATACATTATAGTTTGTTTACCGTGGGAGGAGGTAAAGGATGAATCGGATCTTCCGGAATACCATCTTTTATTTATTAATATTTTTGGTAATTATCGGCGTCGTTAGTTTCTTTAATGGGAACAATGAGCCAACGAAACAAGTCTCTTATGATGAATTTGTTACACATTTAGAAAATGGTGACATTAAATCCATTACGATGCAGCCTGAGAGAGGCGTTTTTGAAGTAAAGGGCCAGCTTGAAGGCTACGAAGAAGGCAAGTATTTTGTTACTTATGTTGTAAACAGTGATAAGATACTTGATCGAATTGATGCACTTGCTGCACAAAACGCTGAGGTGGATTTTCAGCCAGCTAAGGAAACAAGTGGATGGGTTACATTCTTCACTTCAATTATCCCTTTCATCATTATTTTTATTTTGTTCTTCTTCTTACTAAACCAAGCACAGGGCGGTGGAAGCCGTGTGATGAACTTTGGTAAAAGTAAGGCAAAGCTCTATGATGACAGTAAAAAGAAAGTCCGCTTTAAGGATGTAGCAGGAGCGGATGAAGAAAAGCAAGAGCTTGTTGAAGTCGTTGAATTTTTGAAAGACCCGAGAAAGTTTGCAGAACTAGGAGCTAGAATTCCGAAAGGTGTGCTTCTTGTAGGACCTCCAGGTACAGGTAAAACGTTGCTTGCGCGAGCTGCAGCTGGTGAGGCTGGTGTCCCGTTCTTCTCTATTAGTGGTTCAGACTTCGTTGAAATGTTTGTCGGTGTTGGTGCATCACGTGTACGTGATTTATTCGAAAATGCTAAGAAAAATGCACCATGTATTATATTTATTGATGAAATTGATGCGGTTGGACGCCAGCGTGGTGCTGGCTTAGGCGGCGGTCACGATGAACGTGAACAAACGCTTAACCAATTGCTTGTTGAAATGGATGGATTTGGCGCCAACGAAGGAATTATTATTGTTGCTGCAACAAACCGCCCGGATATTCTAGATCCAGCATTGCTTCGTCCAGGACGTTTTGACCGTCAGATTACAGTTGATCGCCCAGATGTTATTGGACGTGAAGCAGTTCTTAAAGTACATGCCCGCAATAAGCCATTAGATGAAGGTATTAATCTAAAAGCCATTGCACAGCGTACTCCTGGATTCTCAGGTGCTGATTTAGAAAACTTATTGAATGAAGCAGCCCTTGTTGCGGCTCGTCGGGATAAGAAAAAAATTGATATGACTGATATCGACGAAGCAACTGACCGTGTAATTGCTGGTCCTGCGAAGAAAAGCCGTGTGATTTCTAAAAAGGAAAGAAACATCGTTGCCTTCCATGAAGCGGGTCATACAGTTATAGGTGTAGTTCTTGAAGAAGCAGAAATGGTTCATAAAGTAACGATTGTCCCTCGTGGGCAAGCTGGCGGATATGCTGTTATGCTTCCGAAAGAAGATCGCTTCTTTATGACAAAACCAGAGCTTCTTGATAAAATTGTCGGTCTACTTGGTGGCCGTGTTGCAGAGGAAATTGTGTTTGGCGAAGTAAGTACTGGCGCTCATAATGACTTCCAGCGTGCAACAGGAATTGCTAGAAGAATGGTAACAGAATTTGGAATGAGCGATAAGCTCGGTCCGTTACAGTTTGGCCAATCCCAAGGCGGTCAGGTCTTCTTAGGAAGAGATTTCAATAACGATCAGAATTACTCTGATGCGATTGCCTATGAGATTGATTTAGAAATTCAGCGTATAATTAAGGATTGTTATGCAAAGGCGAAAAAGGTACTTACTGAAAATCGCAAAAAACTTGATTTAATTGCCAATACGCTACTAGAAGTAGAAACGCTCGATGCGGAACAAATTAAGCATCTAATTGATCATGGTACATTACCTGATCGTCCTGTCAAAACAGATGAAGCATCTGCTGGAGATGTTAAAGTAAATATTAACGTCAATAAAGAAGAACTTCCTGAAAAAACGACAGAGGCAAAAGAAGAAGATTCAGCTTCTTCTAGAGAAGAAAGTCCGCAAGAAACGAAGGACGATCGAAAAGAATAAATGGAAAAGCGCTCCTAGCAGAGCGCTTTTTTTTCGCGAAATTTACATCGATTTAATTCCGATTACACGTTGCTAACCGAGTTATGTTATGATGTGTTCAGTGAAAACATTGTCGAATTTAACTATAAAAAAAGTGGTGAGAAGATTGATATTCGTATTTGATATAGGGAATACAAATATGGTTCTAGGTGTATATGACGGAGATACTCTGAAATACCATTGGAGAATTGAAACGAACCGAAATAAAACAGAAGATGAATATGGCATGCTGATTAAGTCACTGTTTGACCATGTAGAGTTGAAATTTGCTGATATAGATGGAATTATTATTTCTTCGGTTGTCCCACCGATAATGAATGCACTTGAAAGAATGTGTCATAAATACTTTCATATAAAACCGCTAATTGTTGGCCCTGGTATGAAAACAGGGTTAAATATTAAATATGAAAACCCAAGAGAAGTTGGAGCAGACCGCATTGTGAATGCTATTGCTGCCATTCATGACTATGGCAGTCCGCTTATTATTGTTGATTTTGGAACAGCGACTACCTATTGCTATGTCAATGAGCATAAACAATATATGGGCGGTGCAATTGCCCCGGGAATTGGGATTTCGACGGAGGCATTATATTCAAGAGCTGCCAAGCTGCCAAGAATTGAAATCGCACGACCCGATGATATTATTGGGAAGAACACGGTGGCAGCGATGCAGGCAGGAATCTTATTTGGTTATGTTGGTCAAGTAGAAGGAATTGTTAAGAGAATGAAGGATCAGGCAAAAGGAAATCCTACCGTTATCGCAACCGGTGGATTAGCAAGCTTAATTGCAAAAGAATCAACGATTATTGATATTGTTGATCCATTTTTAACTTTAAAAGGCCTTCAGATTATTTATAAGCGTAATATGGAGACATTAAAATAAATAACAAGAGATTGACAAGTGAAAGGGGTTTACAAATGAGTGATTATTTAATTAAAGCACTTGCTTATAATGGACAAGTCCGGGCATATGCTGTTCGGACAACGGAAACGGTTGGTGAGGCACAGCGCCGTCATCAAACTTGGCCAACAGCTTCTGCAGCATTAGGGAGAGCCATGTCAGCTGGTGTGATGATGGGTGCCATGTTGAAAGGTGAGGAAAAGATAACAATTAAAATAGAGGGCGGCGGTCCGATCGGTCCTATCTTAGTGGTTAGTAATTCAAAAGGGGAAGTAAGGGGATACGTGACGAATCCGCAAACCCATTTTGATTTAAATGAACAAGGGAAACTCGATGTTCGCCGTGCAGTCGGGACAACAGGGACATTAACTGTTGTGAAAGATATCGGGATGAGGGAGCATTTTACAGGTCAGGTTCCAATTGTATCTGGTGAATTAGGAGAAGATTTCACGTACTATTTTGTTACTTCGGAACAAACACCATCTTCTGTTGGTGTAGGAGTACTTGTTAATCCTGATAATACGATTCTTGCTGCTGGTGGGTTCATTTTGCAGCTTATGCCGGGAACTGATGATGAAACAATTACAGATATTGAAAATCGCTTAAAACAGATCCCTCCTGTATCTAAACTCATACAACAAGGGCTATCACCAGAAGAACTATTAAGTGAGCTATTAGGGAAGGAAAATGTGAAGATACTTGAGAAGTTACCTGTGGCATTCACGTGTACTTGCTCCAAGGAAAGGTTTGCAGATGCAATCACTAGTCTTGGAAAAGAGGAAATTCAAGATATGATTGATACAGAAGGCAAAGCAGAGGCACAATGCCACTTCTGTAATGAAATGTACCATTATTCAAAGGAAGAATTAGAAAAGTTTAAGCAAGAAGCGAAGTAAAAGGTGGAGTTTTAGGGGGAGGTTAAGGTGAAGAAGGAGAGGTTAAAAAGAGAGAAACTTTGGATAGTGATAGCTGGACTCATTTTGCTTAATTGCTTGACCGTGGCTTTTTTAATTTCTAAAGGGAGTACAGGCAGCAGTGAAGTTGTGGCAAAGGTAGGAAAGGAAAAGATCACACGGCAAGATTGGCTGAATGAAATGGAGTCTAGATACGGAAAAGAAATACTGAGTGAACTAGTTGACCAAAAAATCATAGAAACTGCCGGGAAGAAGTACGATATAAAAATATCAGATCAAGCGGTTGAACGGGAACTCATGGTTATTAAAACAATGTATGGCTCCTCTGGTGGTTACCAGTCATCAGATGAGGAAAAAATGCGTGAGCAAATAAAAAGCAGCTTGATGCTTGAAGAAATCTTAACAAAGGATGTTAAAGTATCAGAAAAAGAAATGAAGAGTTATTACGATCAGAATAAAAAGCAGTTTCATTTGCCTGACTCCTATCATATTTCTAAAATTGTAGTCAAAACAAAAAAAGCAGCGGAACAAACGCTGAAGGAGTTGGAGCAAGGGTCTAGCTTTGCAGTGCTAGCAATGGAACGCTCGATTGATGAGTTTACGGCTAATCTCGGCGGAGATGCTGGCTACATAAATGAAGATAGCGACCGTTATTCAAAGGACTTTCTTCAAATAATAAAAAAACTAAAGCCGGGTAAATGGAGTAAACCAATAAAGCTTGAGGACAGCTATGCAATTGTTATGCTTCATGAAGCTGTTAAGGGCAAGGAGTACAAATATAAGGATGTAAAAGATCAGATTAGAAGGCAGATTGCGTTAGAGCAAATGGAAATCCCTGTTTCTGCGAAGCCGCTATGGAATGAAACGGATATTGAATGGTTTTATGGAGAGCTTGAGGCTCACTAGGAAAATAAAAGAAACACGGACCAAGTCCGTGTTTTTTTCTGGGTTTTAGGGATAGGTTAATAAAGATTAGGCGAAAGTATGAAATTTAATTGAAAATTGAATTTTCCATTGCAAAACAATTGACTTTATAGGCTTTACTTGGTAAGTTTTAATTAAACCAATAAAAATACTCGGAATAAGAGGTGGGGCAAGTGGTACGTGTAGCAAATTCGATTGCAGAATTAGTAGGCCAGACTCCAATTGTGAAACTTAATCGCATCGTTGATGAGAATAGTGCAGATGTGTTTGTCAAATTAGAATATATGAATCCCGGGAGCAGTGTGAAGGATCGTATTGCTCTTGCGATGATTGAAGCGGCAGAAGAAAGTGGAGAATTAAAAGAAGGAGTAACCATCATTGAGCCGACAAGCGGGAATACAGGAATTGGCCTGGCGATGATTGCTGCTGCAAAAGGGTATAAGGCGGTATTAGTTATGCCTGATACAATGAGTATGGAACGACGGAATCTCCTTCGTGCTTATGGGGCGGAGCTTGTTTTAACACCTGGAGCGGAGGGAATGAATGGAGCGATTCGCAAGGCGGGAGAGCTTGCAAAGGAGCATGGCTATTTCATGCCTCAACAATTCCAAAATCCTGCTAACCCAGAAATTCATCGGAAAACAACTGGAAAAGAAATTACAGAACAAATGGGTGACCAGCTAGATGCGTTTATTTCAGGAATTGGAACTGGCGGTACAATATCCGGAGCGGGTGAAGTTCTTCGTGAAAAATATGAGAATATCAAAATTTATGCGGTAGAACCAACAGACTCTCCGGTTTTATCAGGCGGAAAACCGGGTCCACACAAAATTCAAGGAATTGGTGCTGGGTTTGTCCCAGATATTCTTAATACAGAAATCTATAATGAAGTGATCCAAGTGACGAATGATGAGGCATTTGAGTATGCTCGCCGTGCAGCAAAAGAAGAAGGGATTCTTGGAGGCATTTCTTCAGGAGCAGCTATTTTCGCTGCATTAAAGATTGCGAAAGAGCTTGGAAAGGGCAAGAAAGTGCTTGCGATCCTTCCTAGTAATGGAGAACGTTATTTAAGCACTCCATTGTACCAATTTGAAACGGAATAATCAGCAAAAGGCAACGGTCATTTTTGACTGTTGCTTTTTTTGATTAGGAAAAAACCACTGTTATGGAAAACTTTGTGATGAGTTCCTCTTCGTTCAGCCCCAGCGCCTATCCATTTATTCAAAATTTCTAAATTAAAATGAAAGAGAGGCGTTCTTCATGTATGATGAAAAAAGAGAATACATGGGGGTGCCTTCCGATGAAAAAATACCATTTACACGCAAAAAAGATTCCTTATACTTATAATCGTCTTTTTCCGCAATATCGCAAAATTTCCTTAGAGAAAGAGCATCATATATTATTGGAAAGCGGGCGCGGCGGACGCTACAGCATTGCAGCCTTTGATCCAGAAACGGTTTTAATCGGGAAAAACTCAAAGTTAGAAGTAATACATAAAGAAGGAAGACAAACCCTTGAAGGAAATCCGCTGCATTTGTTTAAAGACTGGCTCAGTCAATATGAAGCAGAAAGGTATGAGGAGTTCCCTGATTTTCAGGGTGGCGCAATCGGTTTAATTAGCTATGATTATGGCCGTTATATTGAAAAACTGCCGGAATTAGCAAGAGATGATTTGCAAATGCCTGATATTCACTTTTTAGTTTTTAAGGAATGGTTTGTGTTCGATCATCAGGCTGAAGTTTTGTGGCTTATGTTTCTATATGAGCAGTCTGATGAGAGGGAAGAAGTTGAAAACAGAGCTGAAAATTGGAAGAGGCGATGGATAGCGGAATATGCTCTTCCAAATTCAAAAAAACGCAACTGAAATAAGCACGCAAAAAGAAGTCTCCATGAGTGAGGAGATATTTATTCAGGCGGTTCAGCGTGTACAGCATTACATTTCACAGGGTGACGTTTTTCAGGTGAACTTATCTGTCCGTCAAAGCCAGCCGATCTCCCTTCCAGCACTGGATGTTTATGAAAAGCTTAGGGAGTTAAATCCCTCTCCATATATGGGATATATCCAAACACCTGAATATCAGCTTGTCAGTGCATCGCCAGAGTTATTGATTAAGAAAAAGGGAAAAGAGGTTAGCACTCGGCCGATCGCAGGAACAAGGTCCCGCGGAAAAGATGAATCAGAAGATCTTGAACTGGCAAATGAGTTAATTGAAAATGAAAAGGAACGGGCAGAACATGTGATGCTCGTCGATTTAGAAAGAAATGATCTTGGCCGTGTCTGCACATATGGGTCTGTTGAAGTAGATGAGTTTATGGTGATCGAAAAGTATTCTCATGTCATGCATATTGTGTCAAATGTAAGAGGTGAACTTGCTGATGGCAAAGATGGGTTTGATTTAATTGATGCTGTGTTCCCCGGAGGGACGATTACAGGGGCTCCGAAGATAAGAACAATGGAAATTATCGAGGAATTGGAACCTGTGACGAGAGGACCTTATACAGGTTCGTTCGGATGGATTAATTTTAATGGAGATCTTGAGCTGAATATTATTATTCGAACAATGCTAGTGAAGGATGGGTTTGCACATGTTCAGGCGGGTGCAGGTGTTGTCATTGATTCAAACCCAGTAAATGAATATAAAGAATCATTAAAAAAGGCTATTGCTTTATGGATGGCAAAAGAAATGGCAGAACAGGAAAAAGGTGATTAATGATGATTTTTATGATTGATAACTATGATTCATTCACATATAATCTCGTTCAGTACCTAGGTGAGCTAGGCGAAGAATTAGTTGTTAGAAGAAATGATGAAACGTCGATTGAAGAAATTTGTGAATTAAAGCCAAAGTTTTTAATGGTTTCTCCTGGGCCTTGCAGTCCGAATGAAGCGGGTATTAGCATAGAAGCAATCAAGGCATTTGCTGGTCATATACCAATCTTCGGGGTTTGCCTTGGGCACCAATCAATTGCTCAGGTTTTTGGTGGTGAGGTCGTTCAAGCAGAGCGGCTGATGCATGGAAAAACATCTAATATGCATCATGATGGGAGAACGATCTTCCAAGGGCTGCCCAATCCTTTTCCGGCAACAAGATATCATTCCCTAATTGTCAGGAAGGAAACACTGCCTTCTTGCCTCGAAGTATCCGCCTGGACGGCTGAAGGTGAAATCATGGCCATTCGCCATAAGGAACTGCCGGTAGAAGGTGTTCAATTTCATCCAGAATCGATCATGACAACGGCAGGAAAGGATTTGCTCAAGAACTTCCTAAGCTATTATTCAAAAATGGAAGTATTAAGGGGTGATTAGGCTATGTTTATCTATATGAATGGAAAAATTGTCGGGAAGGAAGAGGCTGTTATCTCCCCGTTTGACCATGGATACTTATACGGAATGGGTCTTTTTGAAACATTCAGAGTCTATGATGGACATCCCTTTTTATTGGATGATCATCTGGAAAGGCTGAATAATAGTTTAGAAGTGCTTAACATGAAAGTTTCTTATTCGAGGGAGGAGATACAGAGTGCGCTGCGCCTGCTTTTAGCAAAAAATCGTTTAACTGATGCTTACATCCGTTTGAATGTATCAGCGGGCGTAGGGGAAATCGGACTGCAGCCAGATCCTTATCTTTATCCCAATTTGATTATCTTTGCAAAGCCTCTGCCTCCATCAATGATCGGACAGGAAAAAAAGGCGGTTATATTAACTTTGAATCGGAATACCCCTGAAGGTGTGGAGCGTTTAAAGTCACATCATTATTTAAATAATATTTTAGCAAAGAGGGAAATAGGGGATATGCCTGAATGTGAAGGGATCTTTCTAACCAAAGAAGGGTTTTTAGCAGAAGGAATTGTCTCGAATTTATTTTGGCTAAAAGAGAATGTATTGTATACGCCGGCGATTGAAACGGGCATTTTAAATGGGATTACAAGAAAATTAATTATAAAGCTAGCCCAAAGGAATGGAATAGCTGTTGAAGAAGGTTTCTTTCAAACGGCTGAAGCCAAAAAGGCAGATGAGATCTTCGTTACGAATTCCATCCAGGAAATTGTTCCGATTTATTCATTTGCTGGGAGCGAGATGCCAGGCAATAACGGCGGCTTTGTACAAGATCTTCAAAAGCAATATAAGAACCTTAGCGGGTACTTGTGGAGCAGGAATGAGTGGTAAAAGGAGGTAAAAATACATGTCTACAATTATTCAATGTGGTCCTTATTCATTGGATTACAGCAAGAAGACGCTAATTATGGGGATTTTAAATATTACGCCTGATTCTTTTTCTGATGGGGGCAAGTATAATCACTTGGACCAAGCGGTGGAACGGGCTATGCAAATGGTACAGGATGGGGCAGATATTATTGATATTGGAGGAGAATCTACCAGACCTGGATTTATTAAGGTATCTGCTGAAGAAGAAATAGAGCGGGTCACTCCTATTATTCGGGCAGTTTCAGAAGCAGTAAATATACCGATCTCAATAGATACATATAAGGCTGAAGTGGCAAAAGAAGCGATAAAGGCAGGAGCCCATATCATAAATGATATTTGGGGTGCGAAAGCGGATGAGGACATGCCGAGGGTTGCTGCTGAACTTCAAGTTCCAATTGTGTTAATGCATAATCGTGCAAACCAAGATTACTCCGCTTTTTACCGTGATGTGGTTAATGATCTGTATGAAAGCATCTCGCTTGTGAGGCAGGCTGGAGTTAAGGATGAGAATATTATTTTAGACCCGGGAATTGGCTTTGCTAAAGACTTATCTTATAATCTAGAAATGATGAGAGATTTGGACAAGCTAGTATCCCTTGGATATCCTGTTTTACTTGGAACCTCTCGAAAGTCTATGATTGGCGGGGTGTTAGACTTGCCTGTTGATGAGCGGATGGAAGGGACTGGGGCGACTGTTTGTTATGGAATTCAGAAGGGATGTCACATTATGCGCATTCATGATGTGAAAGAAATGGCTCGAATGGCAAAAATGATGGATGCACTAGTAGGTAAGGGAGTTTATCATGGATAAAATTATTTTAAATAAGATGGCTTTTTATGGATATCATGGGGTTTTTCCTGAGGAAACCCATCTAGGACAAAGATTTATGGTCGATTTAACTGTGGAAACTAATTTAAAAAAAGCAGGGGAAACGGATCAGCTCGAATACTCAATTAATTATGGAGAAATCTATCAAGTTTGCAAAGAGATTGTTGAAGGAAAACCTTATAAGCTTGTCGAGGCAGTTGCTGAAAAGATTGCCGGGGAAATGCTTGACCGTTTTGAACCTATATCTCAAGTGACTGTGAGGGTAATTAAACCAGATCCGCCTATTCCAGGACATTATGAATCCGTTGCGGTTGAAGTAACAAGGAGCAGGATGTAATGAATAATGAAGCGTATATTGCACTAGGCTCCAACATTGGGAACCGTTTCGAGCATTTAAAGCAAGCGATCGAGGAGTTGAACTCTCTTCCAGATGTGAATGTAGTGAATGCTTCATCCATTTATGAAACGGATCCAGTTGGGTATGAGGATCAAGAGCAATTTTTAAATATGGTCATACAAGTGAACACGGCTTTAAGCCCAATTCAATTGTTGGAAGCGTGCCTTGCTATCGAAAAGGACCTTGGGAGAAAGAGGGAAATACGCTGGGGTCCTCGAACGATAGACCTTGACATTTTACTGTATAATCAAGAAAATATTAAAACAGAGAAGTTATTAGTTCCTCATCCTCGGATGCAAGAGAGAGCTTTTGTTATGATCCCTCTACTTGAGATTCAGTCCAGCATCAAGCTTCCGACGATGGAAAAGCCTCTTCAAGCAAGTTTAGAGGATATACCTGATAGAGAGGGAGTACGGATATGGAAGCGGAAAAATGGGGAAGACGTATTCGCGCTTTTCGTAAACTAAAAGGCTTTACACAGGAAAGCTTTGCCAAGGAGCTTGGTGTATCAGTATCGATATTAGGAGAGATTGAAAGAGGGAACAGAATGCCGGCTGCAGACTTTTTAGGGCGGGTTGCTTTCATGCTAAATATTACCGTTGAAGATTTAACTCCCCCAGATGAAAATAGAGAATAGATATTTACTTAAATAAGGGATGTAACTTTAGGTTAGATAGATTTCTAGCTGCTGCGCCTTGGGTTGAAAGACTTGTTTTATGCTTGTCTACCTCAACAAGGCGCTTTCTTATTGCGAATTAGGAGGTTTACTATGTTTAAAATTGGCGATATAGAATTAAAAAATCGTGTTGTACTTGCGCCAATGGCAGGAGTTTGCAATTCAGCTTTTAGACTTACTGTCAAAGAATTCGGTGCTGGATTAGTGTGTGCTGAAATGGTCAGTGATAAAGGCATCGTTATTAAGAATGAAAAGACAATGAACATGCTTTACATCGATGAAAGAGAAAAGCCGCTAAGCCTGCAAATTTTTGGCGGTGAAAAAGAGACATTGGTTGAAGCGGCGAGATTTGTTGATAAAAGTACAAACGCGGACATTATCGATATTAATATGGGCTGCCCTGTACCTAAAATCACTAAATGTGATGCAGGGGCGAAATGGCTGCTTGATCCAGATAAAATTTATGAAATGGTCTCAGCTGTAACAGATGCAGTTGAGAAACCGGTTACCGTTAAAATGCGTATGGGATGGGATGAAGACCATATTTACGCTGTTCGTAATGCACAGGCAGTTGAACGTGCGGGCGGAAAGGCTGTTGCGATGCATGGACGTACACGTGTACAAATGTATGAAGGAAATGCAAATTGGGATATTATTCGTGAAGTGAAGCAAAGTATCAATATTCCACTAATTGGAAACGGAGATGTGCAAACGCCTCAAGATGCTAAACGTATGCTTGATGAAACAGGCTGTGATGGTGTCATGATTGGTAGAGCTGCATTAGGGAACCCATGGATGATTTACCGTACAGTTAAATACCTAGAATCAGGGGAATTAATGGGTGAGCCGGGTGTGCGGGAGAAAATTAATGTTTGCATCCTTCATTTAGATCGTTTAATCGCTTTGAAAAACGAGTATATAGCTGTTCGTGAGATGCGTAAGCATGCTGCTTGGTACCTAAAAGGGATTCGTGGAAATGCAAAAGCACGAAATGCGATCAATGAGTGTCATACAAGAGAAGATCTTGTTACATTGTTAAATGCACTTGTAATAGAAGTAGAGGAAAAGGAACAGAGTCAAATCCAAGCGGGATAACAGTGGTGATGTTTGACTTTGGAATTTTCTTTATCTATAATACTTTTGAACGAAAGAGAACTGCCAGTGACCTACTGGCAGTTTTTATTCTATTTATTCATATTATTGATGTCTGTCCGGTCCACATTGTGTAGAATAATAGAAGTGAGAAATCTTTTATTGTGCATAAGCTTTACATAAAAAAGATTTACAAAATAATGGAGATGATATAAGTGAGCCAGAGTCATGAAGAATTAAATGACCAATTAATCGTCAGAAGGGAAAAAATGAATAGCCTTCGCAATCAAGGACTAGATCCTTTTGGAAAGCGTTTTGATCGTTCTCATCAAACTAAGGAATTGATCGAACAATATGAAGCACTTGAAAAAGAAGAGATTGAAGAAAAAAATATAACAGTAGCACTTGCAGGCCGTATCATGACAAAGCGCGGGAAAGGAAAAGCGGGTTTTGCACATATCCAGGATTTATCTGGACAAATTCAAATCTATGTTCGTAAAGATGCAATTGGTGATGAAAAATATGAAATTTTCGACTCGGTTGATCTTGGGGATATCGTTGGCGTTTCAGGAACTCTTTTTAAAACAAAAGTAGGCGAACTTTCTGTAAAGGTTCAGGAATTTGAACTTTTAACGAAAGCGTTACGACCACTCCCGGATAAATTCCATGGTTTAAAGGACGTTGAGCAACGATACCGTCAACGTTATTTGGATTTAATCATGAGCGAGGAAAGCAAAAAAACATTCGTTGACCGTAGTCGGATTATCCAATCCATGCGCCGCTATCTAGATAGCCAAGGGTACTTAGAAGTAGAAACCCCAATGATGCACTCAATTGCTGGTGGAGCTTCAGCTCGTCCGTTTATTACCCACCATAATGCACTTGATATGGAGCTGTACATGCGTATCGCAATTGAACTACATTTGAAGCGTTTGATTGTTGGCGGCTTAGAGAAGGTGTATGAAATCGGCCGTGTCTTCCGTAATGAAGGTGTTTCAACACGCCATAATCCGGAATTTACGATGATTGAATTATATGAAGCATATGCTGACTATCGCGACATTATGAGCTTAACTGAAAACCTAATTGCACACATCGCACAGGAAGTACTTGGAACAACTACGGTGCAATATGGAGAATATGAAGTTGACTTAAAACCAGAGTGGAAAAGACTTCATATGGTAGATGCGATTAAGGAATACACAGGGGTAGACTTCTGGAAAGAGATGAGCAAGGAAGAAGCGCAGCAATTAGCGAAAGAGCATGGGGTAGAAATTACTGAACATATGCTTTATGGCCATATTGTAAATGAATTTTTTGAGCAAAAAGTAGAGGAGAAATTAATTCAGCCAACATTCATTTTTGGACACCCTGTTGAAATTTCTCCGCTTGCAAAGAAAAATGATGAAGATCCAAGGTTTACGGATCGGTTTGAGCTATTTATTGTTGCACGTGAGCATGCGAATGCATTCACAGAACTTAATGATCCTATTGATCAAAGACAACGTTTTGAAGCTCAGCTCAAAGAACGTGAGCAAGGTAATGACGAAGCTCATATGATGGATGATGATTTCATTGAAGCATTAGAATACGGAATGCCTCCAACGGGAGGGCTTGGGATTGGTATCGATCGCCTTGTCATGCTTTTAACAAATTCTCCTTCCATTAGAGATGTCTTATTATTCCCGTTAATGCGTCACCGTTAAATAACTTTATCAGAGGTAAGGCATGATATTTTATGTGCTTTACCTTTTTTGTATTTCAATAAATAATATGAATATTTTTTCTTTGAATTCTAAAGATAAATATCGAAAAAACATATTGCAACCGCGTAAATATGGTGGTATATTAATATCTGTTGTTGCGAGACGATAACTTTTGAAAAAAGAAATTAAAAAAGTTATTGACTTAAACACAATGAATGTGATAGTATTTAAAAGTCGCCTTGAGCGGCAGAGTAATAACAATCATTGCTCTTTGAAAACTGAACGAACAAAAAAACGTCAACGTTAATTCAAGTTTTAAAACTTAAGAGCTAATCTTACTCTTTATTGGAGAGTTTGATCCTGGCTCAGGACGAACGCTGGCGGCGTGCCTAATACATGCAAGTCGAGCGAATCTGAGGGAGCTTGCTCCCAAAGATTAGCGGCGGACGGGTGAGTAACACGTGGGCAACCTGCCTGTAAGACTGGGATAACTTCGGGAAACCGGAGCTAATACCGGATAATCCTTTTCTACTCATGTAGAAAAGCTGAAAGATGGCTTCGGCTATCACTTACAGATGGGCCCGCGGCGCATTAGCTAGTTGGTGAGGTAACGGCTCACCAAGGCGACGATGCGTAGCCGACCTGAGAGGGTGATCGGCCACACTGGGACTGAGACACGGCCCAGACTCCTACGGGAGGCAGCAGTAGGGAATCTTCCGCAATGGACGAAAGTCTGACGGAGCAACGCCGCGTGAGTGATGAAGGTTTTCGGATCGTAAAACTCTGTTGTTAGGGAAGAACAAGTACCGTTCGAATAGGGCGGTACCTTGACGGTACCTAACCAGAAAGCCACGGCTAACTACGTGCCAGCAGCCGCGGTAATACGTAGGTGGCAAGCGTTGTCCGGAATTATTGGGCGTAAAGCGCGCGCAGGTGGTTTCTTAAGTCTGATGTGAAAGCCCCCGGCTCAACCGGGGAGGGTCATTGGAAACTGGGAGACTTGAGTGCAGAAGAGGAAAGTGGAATTCCAAGTGTAGCGGTGAAATGCGTAGAGATTTGGAGGAACACCAGTGGCGAAGGCGACTTTCTGGTCTGTAACTGACACTGAGGCGCGAAAGCGTGGGGAGCGAACAGGATTAGATACCCTGGTAGTCCACGCCGTAAACGATGAGTGCTAAGTGTTAGAGGGTTTCCGCCCTTTAGTGCTGCAGCAAACGCATTAAGCACTCCGCCTGGGGAGTACGGCCGCAAGGCTGAAACTCAAAGGAATTGACGGGGGCCCGCACAAGCGGTGGAGCATGTGGTTTAATTCGAAGCAACGCGAAGAACCTTACCAGGTCTTGACATCCTCTGACAATCCTAGAGATAGGACGTTCCCCTTCGGGGGACAGAGTGACAGGTGGTGCATGGTTGTCGTCAGCTCGTGTCGTGAGATGTTGGGTTAAGTCCCGCAACGAGCGCAACCCTTGATCTTAGTTGCCAGCATTCAGTTGGGCACTCTAAGGTGACTGCCGGTGACAAACCGGAGGAAGGTGGGGATGACGTCAAATCATCATGCCCCTTATGACCTGGGCTACACACGTGCTACAATGGATGGTACAAAGGGCTGCAAGACCGCGAGGTTTAGCCAATCCCATAAAACCATTCTCAGTTCGGATTGCAGGCTGCAACTCGCCTGCATGAAGCCGGAATCGCTAGTAATCGCGGATCAGCATGCCGCGGTGAATACGTTCCCGGGCCTTGTACACACCGCCCGTCACACCACGAGAGTTTGTAACACCCGAAGTCGGTGGGGTAACCGCAAGGAGCCAGCCGCCTAAGGTGGGACAGATGATTGGGGTGAAGTCGTAACAAGGTAGCCGTATCGGAAGGTGCGGCTGGATCACCTCCTTTCTAAGGATGAAATGAAGTCTAACTTCATTAAAAGACGTTTCATTGTTCGTTCAGTTTTGAGAGAGTAATTTTCTCTCGAAACTTTTTTGTTCTTTGAAAACTAGATAATGTAATAAAGAAGAATAACCGAGTAATCGCCATCTTAGTTTTTTCTCTTATATTGAGTTTTTAAAACCAAGTAAGAGTGTAAACCATGAGGGCAATGAGCAACAAGCAGATCAAGGAAGCGACCGAGCGAGCACCGGAACGTACTCAGTACGTGAGGAGCACAGCGAGAGAGCTGACGCCGAGATGCGCAGTTGATCATTGACCGAAGTAGGTTAAGTTAGAAAGGGCGCACGGTGAATGCCTAGGCACTAGGAGCCGATGAAGGACGGGACTAACACCGATATGCTTCGGGGAGCTGTAAGTAAGCTTTGATCCGGAGATTTCCGAATGGGGGAACCCTCTATCCGTAATGGGATAGAATCTTTACCTGAATACATAGGGTATTGAAGGCAGACCCGGGGAACTGAAACATCTAAGTACCCGGAGGAAGAGAAAGCAAACGCGATTCCCTGAGTAGCGGCGAGCGAAACGGGATTAGCCCAAACCAAGAGGCTTGCCTCTTGGGGTTGTAGGACACTCTACACGGAGTTACAAAGGAACGAGGTAAATGAACAGGTCTGGAAAGGCCGGCCAGAGAAGGTAAAAGCCCTGTAGTTGAAACTTCGTTCCCTCCAGAGTGGATCCTGAGTACGGCGGGACACGAGAAATCCCGTCGGAAGCAGGGAGGACCATCTCCCAAGGCTAAATACTCCCTAGTGACCGATAGTGAACCAGTACCGTGAGGGAAAGGTGAAAAGCACCCCGGAAGGGGAGTGAAAGAGATCCTGAAACCGTGTGCCTACAAGTAGTCAGAGCCCGTTTATGGGTGATGGCGTGCCTTTTGTAGAATGAACCGGCGAGTTACGATTACATGCGAGGTTAAGTTGAATAGACGGAGCCGCAGCGAAAGCGAGTCTGAATAGGGCGAATGAGTATGTGGTCGTAGACCCGAAACCAGGTGATCTACCCATGTCCAGGTTGAAGTTCAGGTAACACTGAATGGAGGACCGAACCCACGCACGTTGAAAAGTGCGGGGATGAGGTGTGGGTAGCGGAGAAATTCCAATCGAACTTGGAGATAGCTGGTTCTCTCCGAAATAGCTTTAGGGCTAGCCTCATGTAGAAAGAGTCTTGGAGGTAGAGCACTGTTTGGACTAGGGGCCCCCATCGGGTTACCGAATTCAGACAAACTCCGAATGCCAAAGACTTATCCATGGGAGTCAGACTGCGAGTGATAAGATCCGTAGTCAAGAGGGAAACAGCCCAGACCACCAGCTAAGGTCCCAAAGTATACGTTAAGTGGAAAAGGATGTGGAGTTGCTTAGACAACCAGGATGTTGGCTTAGAAGCAGCCACCATTTAAAGAGTGCGTAATAGCTCACTGGTCGAGTGACTCTGCGCCGAAAATGTACCGGGGCTAAACGTATCACCGAAGCTGTGGATGGACATCTACGATGTCCGTGGTAGGAGAGCGTTCTAAGGGCGTTGAAGCTAGACCGCAAGGACTGGTGGAGCGCTTAGAAGTGAGAATGCCGGTATGAGTAGCGAAAGATGGGTGAGAATCCCATCCACCGAATGCCTAAGGTTTCCTGAGGAAGGCTCGTCCGCTCAGGGTTAGTCGGGACCTAAGCCGAGGCTGAAAAGCGTAGGCGATGGACAACAGGTTGATATTCCTGTACCACCAAACTCCGTTTGAGCAATGGGGGGACGCAGGAGGATAGGGTAAGCGCACTGCTGGATATGTGCGTCTAAGCAGTTAGGCTGCAAGCGAGGAAAATCCCGTTTGCGTGAAGGCTGAGCTGTGACAGCGAGGGAAATATAGTACCGAAGTTCCTGATTCCACACTGCCAAGAAAAGCCTCTAGTGAGGATAAGGTGCCCGTACCGCAAACCGACACAGGTAGGCGAGGAGAGAATCCTAAGGTGAGCGAGAGAACTCTCGTTAAGGAACTCGGCAAAATGACCCCGTAACTTCGGGAGAAGGGGTGCTTTTTAGGGTGAATAGCCCTGAAAAGCCGCAGTGAATAGGCCCAGGCGACTGTTTAGCAAAAACACAGGTCTCTGCGAAGCCGCAAGGCGAAGTATAGGGGCTGACGCCTGCCCGGTGCTGGAAGGTTAAGAGGAGGGGTTAGCTTACGCGAAGCTCTGAATTGAAGCCCCAGTAAACGGCGGCCGTAACTATAACGGTCCTAAGGTAGCGAAATTCCTTGTCGGGTAAGTTCCGACCCGCACGAAAGGCGTAACGATCTGGGCACTGTCTCAACGAGAGACTCGGTGAAATTATAGTACCTGTGAAGATGCAGGTTACCCGCGACAGGACGGAAAGACCCCGTGGAGCTTTACTGTAGCCTGATATTGAATTTCGGTACAGCTTGTACAGGATAGGTAGGAGCCTTGGAAGCCGGAGCGCCAGCTTCGGTGGAGGCATCGGTGGGATACTACCCTGGCTGTATTGAAATTCTAACCCATGCCCCTGATCGGGGCAGGAGACAGTGTCAGGTGGGCAGTTTGACTGGGGCGGTCGCCTCCTAAAAAGTAACGGAGGCGCCCAAAGGTTCCCTCAGAATGGTTGGAAATCATTCGAAGAGTGTAAAGGCATAAGGGAGCTTGACTGCGAGACCTACAAGTCGAGCAGGGACGAAAGTCGGGCTTAGTGATCCGGTGGTTCCGCATGGAAGGGCCATCGCTCAACGGATAAAAGCTACCCCGGGGATAACAGGCTTATCTCCCCCAAGAGTCCACATCGACGGGGAGGTTTGGCACCTCGATGTCGGCTCATCGCATCCTGGGGCTGTAGTCGGTCCCAAGGGTTGGGCTGTTCGCCCATTAAAGCGGTACGCGAGCTGGGTTCAGAACGTCGTGAGACAGTTCGGTCCCTATCCGTCGTGGGCGCAGGAAATTTGAGAGGAGCTGTCCTTAGTACGAGAGGACCGGGATGGACGCACCGCTGGTGTACCAGTTGTTCTGCCAAGAGCATCGCTGGGTAGCTATGTGCGGAAGGGATAAGTGCTGAAAGCATCTAAGCATGAAGCCCCCCTCGAGATGAGATTTCCCATAGCGTCAAGCTAGTAAGACCCCTGAAAGATGATCAGGTTGATAGGTTTGAGGTGGAAGCGTGGTGACACGTGGAGCTGACAAATACTAATCGGTCGAGGACTTAACCAAAATGAAAGGCGAAGGCGACTGTTCAACTTCGAAAGGCGTTGGAGAGCCGACCATGCAAATCCCGCATTTGGATTTGTAGGGGCGGATCGAAACGACCGAGAAGTTAGGAGCCGTAGCTGGACAAAATGATTACTCAACTTCTTCTTTAGCATTATCTAGTTTTGAGGGAACAAACCTCATCATAAATAGGTCTAGTGACGATGGCGAGAAGGCCACACCCGTTCCCATCCCGAACACGGAAGTTAAGCTTCTCAGCGCCGATGGTAGTTAGGGGCTGTCCCCTTGTGAGAGTAGGACGTCGCTAGGCTTTATAAAATGGAGGATTAGCTCAGCTGGGAGAGCATCTGCCTTACAAGCAGAGGGTCGGCGGTTCGATCCCGTCATCCTCCACCATATTTTTATTATGCCGGCCTAGCTCAATTGGTAGAGCAACTGACTTGTAATCAGTAGGTTGGGGGTTCAAGTCCTCTGGCCGGCATGTTTCCTAGAAAGAGCCATTAGCTCAGTCGGTAGAGCATCTGACTTTTAATCAGAGGGTCGAAGGTTCGAGTCCTTCATGGCTCACCATTTAAATAATGCGGGTGTGGCGGAACTGGCAGACGCACTAGACTTAGGATCTAGCGCCGCAAGGCGTGGGGGTTCGACTCCCTTCACCCGCATCATTTTATTTGCGGAAGTAGTTCAGTGGTAGAACACCACCTTGCCAAGGTGGGGGTCGCGGGTTCGAATCCCGTCTTCCGCTCCAATTATTTGCCGGGGTGGCGGAACTGGCAGACGCACAGGACTTAAAATCCTGCGGTAGGTGACTACCGTACCGGTTCGATTCCGGTCCTCGGCACCACTTTAAAAAATAGCGCCCGTAGCTCAATTGGATAGAGCGTCTGACTACGGATCAGAAGGTTATGGGTTCGACTCCTTTCGGGCGCGCCATAAAAACGGGAAGTAGCTCAGCTTGGTAGAGCACTTGGTTTGGGACCAAGGGGTCGCAGGTTCGAATCCTGTCTTCCCGACCATTCATATTTTTATGGGGCCTTAGCTCAGCTGGGAGAGCGCCTGCCTTGCACGCAGGAGGTCAGCGGTTCGATCCCGCTAGGCTCCACCAAAATGTTAAAAAAGGTATTGACTTAACATTTTAAACATAGTAGTATTTAAAAGTCGCCTTGAGCGGCAGAGTAATAATAATCATTGCTCTTTGAAAACTGAACGAACAAAAAACGTCAACGTTAATTCAAGTATTAAAACTTAAGAGCTAATCTTACTCTTTATTGGAGAGTTTGATCCTGGCTCAGGACGAACGCTGGCGGCGTGCCTAATACATGCAAGTCGAGCGAATCTGAGGGAGCTTGCTCCCAAAGATTAGCGGCGGACGGGTGAGTAACACGTGGGCAACCTGCCTGTAAGACTGGGATAACTTCGGGAAACCGGAGCTAATACCGGATAATCCTTTTCTACTCATGTAGAAAAGTTGAAAGATGGCTTCGGCTATCACTTACAGATGGGCCCGCGGCGCATTAGCTAGTTGGTGAGGTAACGGCTCACCAAGGCGACGATGCGTAGCCGACCTGAGAGGGTGATCGGCCACACTGGGACTGAGACACGGCCCAGACTCCTACGGGAGGCAGCAGTAGGGAATCTTCCGCAATGGACGAAAGTCTGACGGAGCAACGCCGCGTGAGTGATGAAGGTTTTCGGATCGTAAAACTCTGTTGTTAGGGAAGAACAAGTACCGTTCGAATAGGGCGGTACCTTGACGGTACCTAACCAGAAAGCCACGGCTAACTACGTGCCAGCAGCCGCGGTAATACGTAGGTGGCAAGCGTTGTCCGGAATTATTGGGCGTAAAGCGCGCGCAGGTGGTTTCTTAAGTCTGATGTGAAAGCCCCCGGCTCAACCGGGGAGGGTCATTGGAAACTGGGAGACTTGAGTGCAGAAGAGGAAAGTGGAATTCCAAGTGTAGCGGTGAAATGCGTAGAGATTTGGAGGAACACCAGTGGCGAAGGCGACTTTCTGGTCTGTAACTGACACTGAGGCGCGAAAGCGTGGGGAGCGAACAGGATTAGATACCCTGGTAGTCCACGCCGTAAACGATGAGTGCTAAGTGTTAGAGGGTTTCCGCCCTTTAGTGCTGCAGCAAACGCATTAAGCACTCCGCCTGGGGAGTACGGCCGCAAGGCTGAAACTCAAAGGAATTGACGGGGGCCCGCACAAGCGGTGGAGCATGTGGTTTAATTCGAAGCAACGCGAAGAACCTTACCAGGTCTTGACATCCTCTGACAATCCTAGAGATAGGACGTTCCCCTTCGGGGGACAGAGTGACAGGTGGTGCATGGTTGTCGTCAGCTCGTGTCGTGAGATGTTGGGTTAAGTCCCGCAACGAGCGCAACCCTTGATCTTAGTTGCCAGCATTCAGTTGGGCACTCTAAGGTGACTGCCGGTGACAAACCGGAGGAAGGTGGGGATGACGTCAAATCATCATGCCCCTTATGACCTGGGCTACACACGTGCTACAATGGATGGTACAAAGGGCTGCAAGACCGCGAGGTTTAGCCAATCCCATAAAACCATTCTCAGTTCGGATTGCAGGCTGCAACTCGCCTGCATGAAGCCGGAATCGCTAGTAATCGCGGATCAGCATGCCGCGGTGAATACGTTCCCGGGCCTTGTACACACCGCCCGTCACACCACGAGAGTTTGTAACACCCGAAGTCGGTGGGGTAACCGCAAGGAGCCAGCCGCCTAAGGTGGGACAGATGATTGGGGTGAAGTCGTAACAAGGTAGCCGTATCGGAAGGTGCGGCTGGATCACCTCCTTTCTAAGGATGAAATGAAGTCTAACTTCATTAAAAGACGTTTCATTGTTCGTTCAGTTTTGAGAGAGTAATCTCTCATATTATTTTGCTCCTGCGCCGCAGTAGTTCGAGGAAGATAAACCTCAGCTCGTCGCAAGGCAGCATGATGAATAGCTACGAAGCTTAATCACGTTGTGATTGAAATCAGTAGCCTTGTTCTTTGAAAACTAGATAATGCAATAAAGAAGATAACCGAGTAATCGCCATCTTAGTTTTTTCTCTTATATTGAGTTTTTAAAACCAAGTAAGTTTTTTCTCTTATATTGAGTTTTTAAAACCAAGTAAGAGTGTAAACCATGAGGGCAATGAGCAACAAGCAGATCAAGGAAGCGACCGAGCGAGCACCGGAACGTACTCAGTACGTGAGGAGCACAGCGAGAGAGCTGACGCCGAGATGCGCAGTTGATCATTGACCGAAGTAGGTTAAGTTAGAAAGGGCGCACGGTGAATGCCTAGGCACTAGGAGCCGATGAAGGACGGGACTAACACCGATATGCTTCGGGGAGCTGTAAGTAAGCTTTGATCCGGAGATTTCCGAATGGGGGAACCCTCTATCCGTAATGGGATAGAATCTTTACCTGAATACATAGGGTATTGAAGGCAGACCCGGGGAACTGAAACATCTAAGTACCCGGAGGAAGAGAAAGCAAACGCGATTCCCTGAGTAGCGGCGAGCGAAACGGGATTAGCCCAAACCAAGAGGCTTGCCTCTTGGGGTTGTAGGACACTCTACACGGAGTTACAAAGGAACGAGGTAAATGAACAGGTCTGGAAAGGCCGGCCAGAGAAGGTAAAAGCCCTGTAGTTGAAACTTCGTTCCCTCCAGAGTGGATCCTGAGTACGGCGGGACACGAGAAATCCCGTCGGAAGCAGGGAGGACCATCTCCCAAGGCTAAATACTCCCTAGTGACCGATAGTGAACCAGTACCGTGAGGGAAAGGTGAAAAGCACCCCGGAAGGGGAGTGAAAGAGATCCTGAAACCGTGTGCCTACAAGTAGTTAGAGCCCGTTAATGGGTGATAGCGTGCCTTTTGTAGAATGAACCGGCGAGTTACGATTACATGCAAGGTTAAGTTGAATAGACGGAGCCGCAGCGAAAGCGAGTCTGAATAGGGCGAATGAGTATGTGGTCGTAGACCCGAAACCAGGTGATCTACCCATGTCCAGGTTGAAGTTCAGGTAACACTGAATGGAGGACCGAACCCACGCACGTTGAAAAGTGCGGGGATGAGGTGTGGGTAGCGGAGAAATTCCAATCGAACTTGGAGATAGCTGGTTCTCTCCGAAATAGCTTTAGGGCTAGCCTCATGTAGAAAGAGTCTTGGAGGTAGAGCACTGTTTGGACTAGGGGCCCCCATCGGGTTACCGAATTCAGACAAACTCCGAATGCCAAAGACTTATCCATGGGAGTCAGACTGCGAGTGATAAGATCCGTAGTCAAGAGGGAAACAGCCCAGACCACCAGCTAAGGTCCCAAAGTATACGTTAAGTGGAAAAGGATGTGGAGTTGCTTAGACAACCAGGATGTTGGCTTAGAAGCAGCCACCATTTAAAGAGTGCGTAATAGCTCACTGGTCGAGTGACTCTGCGCCGAAAATGTACCGGGGCTAAACGTATCACCGAAGCTGTGGATGGACATCTACGATGTCCGTGGTAGGAGAGCGTTCTAAGGGCGTTGAAGCTAGACCGCAAGGACTGGTGGAGCGCTTAGAAGTGAGAATGCCGGTATGAGTAGCGAAAGATGGGTGAGAATCCCATCCACCGAATGCCTAAGGTTTCCTGAGGAAGGCTCGTCCGCTCAGGGTTAGTCGGGACCTAAGCCGAGGCTGAAAAGCGTAGGCGATGGACAACAGGTTGATATTCCTGTACCACCAAACTCCGTTTGAGCAATGGGGGGACGCAGGAGGATAGGGTAAGCGCACTGCTGGATATGTGCGTCTAAGCAGTTAGGCTGCAAGCGAGGAAAATCCCGTTTGCGTGAAGGCTGAGCTGTGACAGCGAGGGAAATATAGTACCGAAGTTCCTGATTCCACACTGCCAAGAAAAGCCTCTAGTGAGGATAAGGTGCCCGTACCGCAAACCGACACAGGTAGGCGAGGAGAGAATCCTAAGGTGAGCGAGAGAACTCTCGTTAAGGAACTCGGCAAAATGACCCCGTAACTTCGGGAGAAGGGGTGCTTTTTAGGGTGAATAGCCCTGAAAAGCCGCAGTGAATAGGCCCAGGCGACTGTTTAGCAAAAACACAGGTCTCTGCGAAGCCGCAAGGCGAAGTATAGGGGCTGACGCCTGCCCGGTGCTGGAAGGTTAAGAGGAGGGGTTAGCTTACGCGAAGCTCTGAATTGAAGCCCCAGTAAACGGCGGCCGTAACTATAACGGTCCTAAGGTAGCGAAATTCCTTGTCGGGTAAGTTCCGACCCGCACGAAAGGCGTAACGATCTGGGCACTGTCTCAACGAGAGACTCGGTGAAATTATAGTACCTGTGAAGATGCAGGTTACCCGCGACAGGACGGAAAGACCCCGTGGAGCTTTACTGTAGCCTGATATTGAATTTCGGTACAGCTTGTACAGGATAGGTAGGAGCCTTGGAAGCCGGAGCGCCAGCTTCGGTGGAGGCATCGGTGGGATACTACCCTGGCTGTATTGAAATTCTAACCCATGCCCCTGATCGGGGCAGGAGACAGTGTCAGGTGGGCAGTTTGACTGGGGCGGTCGCCTCCTAAAAAGTAACGGAGGCGCCCAAAGGTTCCCTCAGAATGGTTGGAAATCATTCGAAGAGTGTAAAGGCATAAGGGAGCTTGACTGCGAGACCTACAAGTCGAGCAGGGACGAAAGTCGGGCTTAGTGATCCGGTGGTTCCGCATGGAAGGGCCATCGCTCAACGGATAAAAGCTACCCCGGGGATAACAGGCTTATCTCCCCCAAGAGTCCACATCGACGGGGAGGTTTGGCACCTCGATGTCGGCTCATCGCATCCTGGGGCTGTAGTCGGTCCCAAGGGTTGGGCTGTTCGCCCATTAAAGCGGTACGCGAGCTGGGTTCAGAACGTCGTGAGACAGTTCGGTCCCTATCCGTCGTGGGCGCAGGAAATTTGAGAGGAGCTGTCCTTAGTACGAGAGGACCGGGATGGACGCACCGCTGGTGTACCAGTTGTTCTGCCAAGAGCATCGCTGGGTAGCTATGTGCGGAAGGGATAAGTGCTGAAAGCATCTAAGCATGAAGCCCCCCTCGAGATGAGATTTCCCATAGCGTCAAGCTAGTAAGACCCCTGAAAGATGATCAGGTTGATAGGTTTGAGGTGGAAGCGTGGTGACACGTGGAGCTGACAAATACTAATCGGTCGAGGACTTAACCAAAATGAAAAGCGAAGGCGACCGAGAAGTTAGGAGCCGTAGCTGGACAAAATGATTACTCAACTTCTTCTTTAGCATTATCTAGTTTTGAGGGAACAAACCTCATCATAAATAGGTCTAGTGACGATGGCGAGAAGGCCACACCCGTTCCCATCCCGAACACGGAAGTTAAGCTTCTCAGCGCCGATGGTAGTTAGGGGCTGTCCCCTTGTGAGAGTAGGACGTCGCTAGGCAAATGAAAGAGCACCTGTAAAGGTGCTCTTTTTTGTGTTCTATATTCTAATTATCAGTTCATTCATAGGTTTGAGAAATAAAAAATGGGGGAAAATTATAATACTTGTTCATTGCAACGTCATTTATACTTATGTATAATTAAAGTCAAATATAGTCAAAGTCAGATTGGGGGGAGGAGTAATGAGAAATATTTCAGATATCATTGAGAATTATTTGAAGCAGGTCTTAGAATTGAGCGAAAGAGAACTCGTTGAGATAAAACGCAGTGAAATTGCAGATAAATTCCAATGTGTACCGTCCCAGATTAATTATGTCATCAATACAAGATTTACAATTGAAAAGGGTTATGTCGTTGAAAGCAAAAGAGGCGGCGGTGGATATATTCGAATAATGAAGGTTCAATCTTATGATCATGCTCATGTAATTGAACAAATATTATCTTTAATTCAAGGCCGGTTAACACAGAATAGTGCGGAAGATGTGATATTCCGACTTATAGAAGAGGAAATTATTACTAAGCGAGAGGCAAAAATCATGCTCAGTGTTATTGACCGATCTGTATTATATATTGATCTCCCTTATAGAGATGAACTTCGTGCAAGAATGTTAAGAGCGATGCTTACGACTTTAAAATATAAATAAAACAGCGAGCTGGAGAGGTGAAAACATGATATGCCAGGAATGTAATCAAAGACCTGCAACGCTGCACTTTACAAAAATAGTCAATGCTGAAAAGGCAGAATATCATTTATGCGAGAAATGCGCGCAGGAAAAGGGTGATATGTTCATGCTTAGCGGTGCAACTGGTTTTTCCATTAATAATTTATTAGCTGGCTTATTGAACATGGATCCTACAGTCAAAAAAAAAGAACAGGATACATTCGAAGATGAAACTATTTTGCAATGTGATCAATGTTCTATGACTTTTCAACAATTTATTAAAATAGGAAGATTTGGCTGTGCCCATTGTTACAAAGCTTTTGAGGAACAGCTTAAG
Source organism: Cytobacillus solani (assembly GCF_006704205.1). Classification (NCBI taxonomy): domain Bacteria; kingdom Bacillati; phylum Bacillota; class Bacilli; order Caryophanales; family Bacillaceae; genus Cytobacillus; species Cytobacillus solani. Next base: position 1,790,078 of record NZ_CP041305.1, on the reverse strand, counting down.
CCAATACTTAGAAGATTGCATAGCGGAAACTCTTCGCATAATGGGAAGATTCCGGCAAGAATCGGCGGAAGCCTACATTTGAAAAAGAATATTGAGGAATTAAAGTATCAGCTAAAAGAGTCTATTTCTAGGGAAGAGTTTGAAAAGGCCGCGGAAATTAGAGATGAGATACGATTGCTGGAAAGCCAATTAAATACAAATCTTGAGGGAGGGAAATAGCTTGTCTTTAGAACGTTTTATTAATCAAGCTGTCAGCTCCTGGATGAGTGCTGAAGGTCCAGATTCAGACATTATCTTAAGTTCAAGAATTAGATTAGCCCGTAATATAAGCCAATTTAAGTTTCCTATTCTTTTTTCCAATGACGAGGCCAAGTCAGTCATTCATAAGATAAAAGAAAGGGTGGATGACTCTTCTTTTACAAAGCTTGGGAATATGGAGCTATTGTTAATGGATGAACTTCAGCCGCTTCAAAAAAGAGTACTCATGGAAAAACATTTAATTAGCCCTTATTTAGCAGAAAACTCATCTTATGGTGCTTGTTTGCTCTCTGAAAATGAGGAATTAAGCATTATGATTAATGAAGAGGATCACATCCGAATACAATGCTTATTCCCGGGTTTTCAACTTTTAGAGGCATTGGAAATGGCTAATGAGATCGATGATTGGCTTGAGGAGAAGATTGATTACGCATTTGATGAAAATATCGGTTATTTAACAAGCTGTCCGACGAATGTAGGGACTGGGTTAAGGGCTTCAGTAATGATGCATCTGCCTGGACTTGTTTTAACTCAGCAAATCAATCGGATTATCCCAGCAATTAATCAATTGGGTTTAGTTGTTAGAGGGATTTATGGTGAGGGCAGCGAGGCTTTAGGAAACATCTTTCAGGTATCGAATCAGTTGACACTTGGGAAATCAGAAATAGATATAGTTGAGGATTTAAAGAGTGTAGTGAGTCAGCTCATTTCACAGGAAAGATCGGCAAGGGAAGCATTAGAGAAAACTTCAAACATACAATTAGAAGACAGAGTGTTCCGTTCTTTTGGGATTTTGTCCAATTCACGAATTATAGAATCAAAGGAAGCGGCAAGATGCTTATCAGATGTTCGTTTAGGTATTGACATGGGGTACTTAAGCGATATTTCTAAGAATATTTTAAATGAGCTTATGATTCTAACACAGCCTGGATTTCTCCAACAATATGCTGGAGGTCCATTAAGACCTCATGAGCGGGATATCCGAAGGGCTTCCTTAATAAGAGAAAGATTAAAAATGGAGAATCAATAGATAGGAGGATACTGATATGATGTTCGGTCGTTTTACAGAAAGAGCCCAGAAGGTGTTGGCTTTAGCACAAGAGGAGGCCATTCGTTTAGGTCATAATAATATTGGAACAGAGCATATTCTTCTAGGTCTTGTTCGAGAAGGGGACGGCATTGCTGCTAAAGCCCTCTATGCGCTGGGACTTGGTTCGGATAAAATTCAAAACGAAGTGGAAAATTTAATTGGCAGGGGGCAGGATGCAACCCAGACGCCACATTATACACCTAGAGCTAAAAAAGTGATCGAACTTTCAATGGATGAAGCGAGGAAATTAGGCCACTCCTATGTAGGGACTGAGCATATCCTCCTTGGACTTATTCGTGAAGGTGAGGGTGTAGCTGCAAGAGTGCTTAATAACCTTGGGGTTAGTCTTAATAAAGCACGCCAGCAAGTGCTGCAGTTATTAGGAAGCAATGAATCTGGCAATCACCAGGGCGGATCATCGGCTAATGCCAATACACCTACGCTTGATGGTTTAGCAAGAGATTTAACGGCTATCGCCAAAGAAGGAAGCCTTGACCCTGTGATCGGACGCAGTAAAGAGATACAGCGTGTAATAGAAGTGTTGAGCCGCCGGACAAAGAATAACCCAGTGTTAATTGGTGAGCCTGGTGTTGGGAAGACAGCAATAGCAGAAGGGCTGGCACAGCAAATTATTAATAATGAGGTCCCAGAGACACTTCGTGATAAAAGGGTCATGACCCTTGATATGGGAACGGTTGTTGCTGGAACAAAATACCGGGGAGAATTTGAAGATCGTTTGAAAAAGGTAATGGATGAAATCAGGCAAGCAGGTAATATTATCTTATTCATTGACGAGCTGCACACATTAATTGGTGCAGGAGGAGCAGAGGGAGCAATTGATGCTTCTAATATCCTAAAACCTTCACTTGCCCGTGGCGAATTGCAATGTATTGGAGCAACAACACTTGATGAATATCGTAAATATATAGAAAAAGATGCAGCATTAGAAAGACGCTTCCAGCCAATAACGGTTGATGAGCCGACAGCTGATGAGTCTGTACAAATTTTACAGGGATTAAGAGACCGTTATGAAGCTCATCACCGTGTAACGATAACTGATGCAGCCATTGATGCGGCTGTAAAACTATCAGATCGCTATATTTCAGATCGGTTCCTTCCAGATAAGGCGATTGATCTTATCGATGAAGCAGGTTCGAAAGTGCGTCTTCGCTCTTACACGACACCGCCTAATTTAAAGGAATTAGAAGTAAAGCTTGAGGATGTTCGTAAAGAAAAGGATGCTGCTGTACAAAGCCAAGAATTTGAGAAAGCTGCCTCTTTAAGGGATACAGAACAGCGCCTTCGTGAGCAGCTGGAGGAAACAAAGAAATCTTGGAAGGAAAAACAAGGCAAAGAGAACAGTGAAGTAACTGTTGAAGATATTGCCAGCGTTGTATCTAGCTGGACGGGTATCCCTGTTTCTAAATTGGCAGAAACAGAAACACAGAAGCTTCTAAATTTAGAAGAGATCCTTCATTCAAGACTGATTGGTCAAGAAGAAGCAGTTAAAGCGATCTCCAAAGCAGTTCGCCGCGCGCGGGCTGGGTTAAAGGATCCAAAGCGTCCGATTGGCTCATTTGTTTTCCTCGGTCCAACTGGGGTCGGAAAGACAGAGCTTGCCCGTGCATTAGCTGAAGCAATGTTTGGCGATGAAGATGCAATGATCCGTATCGATATGTCTGAGTATATGGAGAAGCACTCTACTTCAAGATTGGTAGGTTCACCTCCTGGATATGTAGGATATGAAGAAGGCGGACAGTTAACTGAAAAGGTTCGCAGAAAGCCATATTCAGTTGTACTGCTAGATGAAATTGAAAAGGCACATCCAGATGTTTTCAATATTCTTTTGCAAGTATTAGAGGATGGCCGTTTGACTGATTCGAAAGGAAGAACTGTCGATTTCCGTAATACAGTTTTAATTATGACTTCCAATGTTGGAGCAGAGGCATTAAAACGCAACAAATATGTCGGATTCAACATTCAAGATGGCGAACAGGATTACAAGGATATGAAATCGAAGGTAATGGAGGAAATGAAAAAGGCGTTCCGTCCAGAGTTCGTCAATCGTATTGATGAGATCATTGTCTTCCATGCACTAGAGAGAAAGCATTTAAAGGAAATTGTTACATTAATGTCTGATCAATTGACTAAACGGTTAAAAGAGCAGGATATCGATATTGAATTAACTGATGCTGCGAAGGAGAAAATTTCTGTCGAAGGCTATGACCCTGAATATGGGGCAAGACCGCTTCGCAGAGCGATTCAAAAACATATCGAGGATCGTTTGTCAGAAGAGCTGCTTAAAGGAACGGTATTAACAGGTCAAAAGGTTGTTATTGATGTCCGTGATGGAGAGTTTGTTGTAGAAACAGGGGGATCAAACCTTACGGCCACTATACAAAAATAATGAATGAGATAAAAGAAGAAGGTGCACGTGGATAATCGTGTACCTTCTTTGTAATTACTAAGTGCGAAACAGCGTATAATATAATTCTGGGTATATTTCCAATGAAGAATTAGAACATAAATGGTAAAGGTTTGATTAGAGAAGGAGAATAAGGTTATGGCCAAAAGGAAAACAAAGTTTATGTGCCAGGAATGCGGGTATGAATCACCAAAGTGGATGGGGAAATGCCCGGGCTGTGGCGAGTGGAATAAAATGATCGAAGAAGTAGAGAAGCCTGCTACCTCAAGAAGGGGAGCATTTGCCCATTCCGCAGGATCGACCATTCTCTCAAAGGCGACGCCAATAAACGCTATTGAGACGGTAAGTGAGCCAAGAATATATACAGATTTAAATGAACTTAATCGTGTACTTGGAGGAGGAGTAGTTAGAGGTTCTCTTGTGTTAATCGGCGGTGATCCTGGAATCGGTAAATCTACGCTTCTCCTGCAGGTTTCATCCCAACTTGCTAATAAAAACCACTCTGTTTTGTATATATCTGGAGAAGAATCCATGCGTCAAACGAAATTAAGAGCGGACCGTTTGGGTGTTTCTTCAGATAATTTATTAGTCTACTCGGAGACAAGTCTTGAAGAAATCAGCAGGACAATCGATCAAGTAAATCCAAGCTTTGTAATCATTGATTCAATTCAAACAATCTTTCATCCAGAGGTTACTTCAGCACCTGGAAGTGTTTCTCAAGTAAGGGAGTGCACGGCTGAGTTAATGAGAATCGGGAAGACAAAAGGAATTGCCATTTTCATAGTTGGGCATGTTACAAAGGAAGGCTCTATAGCCGGACCGAGACTATTGGAGCATATGGTTGATACTGTGCTTTATTTTGAGGGCGAACGCCACCATACATATCGTATTTTACGAGCAGTAAAAAACAGGTTTGGATCTACAAATGAAATGGGAATTTTCGAAATGAAGGAGTTTGGATTGGAAGAGGTAGAAAATCCGTCCGAAATTTTCCTAGAGGAAAGATCCCAAGGTGCAGCAGGATCAACTGTTGTTGCATCGATGGAAGGAACACGTCCAGTTCTCGTGGAGATACAGGCGCTTATTTCCCCAACAAGCTTTGGAAATCCAAGAAGAATGGCAACGGGAATTGACCATAACCGTGTGCCATTGCTAATGGCAGTACTAGAAAAAAGGGTAGGGATGCTCCTGCAGAACCAAGATGCTTATTTAAAGGTAGCTGGTGGAGTAAAGCTAGATGAGCCTGCTATCGATTTAGCTATTGCTGTCAGTATTGCATCTAGTTTTCGTGATAAGCCAACTAAACCTACGGATTGTATTATTGGAGAAGTTGGATTAACTGGTGAAGTCAGAAGGGTCTCAAGAATTGAGCAACGGGTTCAGGAAGCTGCAAAGCTTGGCTTTGAACGAGTCATTCTACCATCTAATAATCTTGGTGGCTGGAAGGGACCAAAAGGAGTAGAACTAATAGGGGTAGGTTCTGTTAGTGAAGCATTAAAAGCGACATTAGGAGGATAAAGGATGGATATGAAAAAGCTTGGTGAAAAAACGATGAGTGAAATCCTGCAGTTTATGGCTCCGGGTACGCCGATAAGAGAAGGAATTGATAATGTCCTTCGTGCAAACACTGGGGGATTAATCGTTCTTGGGAATAAAGAGAAAATGACAAATATCGTTGATGGAGGATTTCAAATAAATTCTCCATTTTCGCCAAGCTATTTATACGAGTTAGCTAAAATGGATGGGGCAATTGTTCTAAATGAGGAAGGGAATAAGATATTAATAGCAAATGCTCAACTTGCCCCAGATCCTAGCATTTCATCCACGGAAACGGGGATGCGTCATCGAACAGCTGAAAGGGTAGCGAAGCAAACAGGATCCTTGGTTATAGCTATTTCTCAGCGCAGAAATGTCATTACTCTTTATAAAGGGCATTTTCGTTATGCACTAAGGGATATTGCGGTGATTTTGTCGAAAGCAAATGTTGCTCTGCAAACACTTGAAAAATATAAGGTTGTATTAGAACAGAGCATTGCTAATTTAAGTGTGCTGGAGTTTGAAGAGCTAGTTACCTATTGTGATATCATCAATGTTTTTCATAGTATTGAAATGGTATTGAGGATTAAGACAGAATTGCTTGCTTATTTAAATGAATTGGGGATTGAAGGTAGATTAATCCGCTTGCAGATGAATGAGATTTTGCTGGATATTGAAAGGGAAGCGGAATTAATTATAAAGGACTATGCACAATCTAAGGATGTTCAAACGGGCGAATTATTTGATAAATTACAGGAACTATCTACTGGAAAAATTCTTGAGGATACCCTTATTTTGAAATTGCTAGGGTATAACGGGTATATTCACACGGACGAATATAAATGTCCGCGTGGCTATCGTATGCTTTCAAAAGTCCCGCGGCTGCCGCCAGTCATTATAGAGAATTTAATTGTTCATTTTGGCGATTTGCCTGCCATTGTTGCTGCATCTGTAGAGGAATTGGATGAAGTAGAGGGAATCGGAGAAGTAAGAGCGAGGAAAATTAAAGATGGGTTAAAATTGATAAAAAATCAGTTTTTTGCAGATCGGCAGCTATAAAGTGACTATTGAACTATAATAATCAGTATGATACAATGTCTGGTTGTTTTATTTGACACTAGATTGCGAATGGTGCTAACCTTAGGCTGTGGCATTGACTATTATCGGTTATCTTATCTTATTTTAATATAATTTAATTTCTTGAGGAAATTTCCCTTTTCTATAGGTTTCAATTTTTGGAATTTGTTAATAATGATTAAAAGGAGGTGAAGGAATGTTAAAACGTATTGTTCAAGCATGCTTCCTTATTATTGGGGTAACGCTTGGGATATTTTTGATTCCTGATTTATTAAGACTAATATCACTCGATAACATTACCATGTTAAATAATCCTTATATGTCCGCGGTGTTAGGTGCAATTATTTTTTATCTTATTTCTTTTTGGGCGGTTGATTATGTTGTTAACTTTGTAAAATGGGTAGAGGAATCGCTTGTACGGGTACCGATAACTGATATTATTTTTGGAAGCATCGGCCTAGTATTTGGGCTGATTGTTGCCTTTTTGATTGGTTATGCATTGAATGCCATCGAAGTTCCTATTTTAAATACGGTTGCACCAATTGTATTAACACTTATATTTGGTTATTTAGGGTTTCAGGTTGGATTTAAAAAACGTGATGAGCTTCTTAATTTGTTTTCTAATCGAAAGAAAAAGGCAAATGAAGAGGAGCCTGAAGCAGCTGCTAAAAACATCTTGAAAATATTAGACACAAGTGTCATTATTGATGGCAGAATTGCAGATATTTGCCAGACTGGATTTCTAGAGGGAACAATTGTTATCCCGCAGTTTGTCCTTGAAGAATTACAGCATATCGCTGATTCGTCAGATGTATTAAAGCGTAATAGAGGACGAAGAGGGTTAGACATTTTGAATCGGATTCAAAAAGAGCTTGCCATAAAAGTAGAAATTTATGAAGGTGACTTTGAAGAGATTCAAGAAGTAGACAGTAAGCTTGTCAAACTTGCGAAGATTACAAATGGTGTGGTCGTAACGAATGACTTTAACTTAAATAAAGTTTGTGAGTTCCAGGGGGTAGCCGTCTTAAATATTAATGATCTGGCTAATGCTGTGAAACCTGTTGTTCTTCCAGGAGAAGAAATGAAAGTTCAAGTCATTAAGGATGGGAAAGAGCAAAATCAAGGAATTGCCTATCTGGATGATGGAACGATGATTGTTGTTGAAGATGGCCGGGATTATATTGGCAAGCATATCGATGTCTTAGTAACAAGTGTCCTGCAAACCTCAGCTGGACGGATGATCTTTGCAAAGCCGAAACTATTAGAAAAAGCATTATAGAGAGATAGGGGTTTGTTTTACATGGCTTATCAAGTCATTATACCTGCAGCTGGTCAAGGAAAGAGAATGGAAGCAGGGAAAAATAAAATTTTGCTAGAGGTTAATGGGTTACCTGTCTTCATTCATACATTAAATGTTTTTCAGAAGGATGAATCATGTAAGGGGATATTTCTTGCGATAAATCCGGAAGAGGAGAAGGCATTGAAAGCGATTCTTGCCGAAAATCATATTACGAAGGTAGTTGCTCTTGTCCCAGGAGGGAAAGAAAGACAGTATAGTATATTTAATGCATTAAAGCATGTAAAACAAGAAGGAATCGTACTTGTACATGATGCCGCACGGCCATTTATTGATAAGGAACTCATCCTTCCATTAGTGGAAGCTGCCAAGGAGAAAGGAGCTGCTATTTTAGCAGTTCCTGTAAAGGATACAATAAAAAAAGCTGCTGGAAATATCGTTGCTGAAACGGTCGAACGTACGAGCTTGTGGGCTGTTCAAACCCCGCAGGCTTTTCGTTTTTCTATTTTGATGAATGCTTATAAGAAGGCAGAGCAAGATGATTTTCTTGGAACCGATGATGCAAGTTTAGTAGAGCGCCTCGGTCAGGAAATTGTTATCGTAAAAGGAAATTATGACAATATTAAGCTAACGACCCCTGAGGACCTGTATTTTGCTGAAGCGATTCTCAGAAAAAGACAAGAGCGGTTGTAAAACTATAGATAAAGGAGCAAATCGAATGTTTCGAATTGGACAAGGCTTTGATGTACATCAATTAACTGAAGGACGCCCCCTAATTATTGGCGGAATTGAGATCCCATATGAAAAAGGCTTATTAGGCCATTCAGACGCGGATGTTTTATTGCATACAGTAGCTGATGCTTGCTTAGGTGCGATCGGAGAAGGGGACATCGGCAAGCATTTTCCAGATACTGATCCAGCATTTAAAGATGCGGACTCTGCAAAATTATTAGAACACGTTTGGAAGCTTGTTAAAGAAAAAGGATATGAGCTTGTCAATGCAGATTGTACCATTATTGCTCAGAAGCCGAAAATGGCTCCCTATATTGAGCCAATGAGAGAGCGGATTGCACAATTACTAGAAACAGATAACGAAAATATTAATGTGAAGGCAACGACAACTGAGAAGCTGGGTTTTACAGGCCGAGGCGAAGGAATTGCTTCACAGGTAGCGGTGTTATTGCAAAAAAGGAAATAAAGTGAAATCTATTTTTGATTGATATAAGTCTTTATCACAGAAATTCAGGGTGCTAAAATAGATGAGTAGCTAGAAGATTATTTAGGAGGCAACAGTATTATGTCAAACGATATTCGCGTACGTTATGCCCCGAGTCCAACTGGACATTTACATATCGGTAATGCTCGTACGGCATTATTCAATTATTTATTTGCTCGTAATAAAGGCGGGAAATTTATTATCCGTATTGAAGATACAGATAAGAAGCGCAATATTGAAGGTGGAGAAGAAAGCCAGTTAAAGTATTTAAAGTGGCTTGGCATAGATTGGGATGAAAGCGTTGATACGGAAGGTGCTTTCGGTCCGTACCGCCAATCAGAACGGAATGATATTTATGAGAAATACTATAATGAGCTTCTTGATAAAGGACACGCCTATAAATGCTACTGTACCGAAGAGGAAATTGAAGCAGAGCGCGAAGCACAGGTAGAAAAAGGCGATACACCTGCATATTCCGGAAAATGCCGCCATTTAACAGTAGAGGAACGTGCAAAATTAGAAGCCGAAGGCAGACAGCCAAGTATCCGTTTCTTAGTACCAAAAGGAAAAGTGTTTACTTTTACTGATATGGTCAAAGGGAATGTTTCTTTTGAAGCGGATGGAATTGGCGACCATGTTATTGTCAAAAAGGATGGAACACCGACATATAACTTTGCAGTAACGGTAGATGATCACTTAATGGAGATCTCCCATGTTTTAAGAGGGGATGACCATATTTCCAATACGCCGAAGCAATTGATGATCTATGAAGCACTTGGGTGGGAAGCTCCAATATTCGGCCATATGACATTGATTGTGAATGAAAGCCGTAAAAAGCTAAGTAAGCGTGACGAGTCTATCATCCAATTTATTGAGCAGTATGAAGAGCTTGGCTATTTACCTGAAGCCCTTTTTAACTTTATTGCCCTGCTTGGATGGTCACCATCGGGAGAAGATGAGCTTTTCACAAAAGAAGAGTTTATTAATATCTTTGATGCGGATCGATTATCAAAATCACCAGCTCTATTCGATAAACAGAAGCTGACATGGATGAACAATCAGTATGTGAAAAAGCTAGATATCGATCGGCTTGTTTCGATTGCTTTGCCACACCTTGTGAAGGCTGGTCTGGTAAGTGAGCAAAGAACAGAAGCAGAAGAACAATGGGTGCGAGGCTTGATTGCGTTATATCAAGAAAAGATGAGTTATGGCGCTGAGATTATTGAGCTGACGGAAATTTTCTTTGCAGAAGAGACTGTATTGGATGAAGAAGCAAAAGAGGTTATTAATGAAGAACAGGTGCCTGAGGTGCTTGCTGCTTTCTTAAATGAAATTGAGCAGATGATTGACTTTAAGGCGGAAGAAATCAAAGCTGCAATGAAGGCTGTACAAAAGGCGACGGGTCATAAAGGAAAGAAACTCTTTATGCCAATACGTGTGGCAATCACGGGACAAACGCATGGGCCAGATCTTCCACAGGCAATCGAACTTTTTGGAAGGGAAAAAGTAAAAACAAGATTAATGAGTATTTTGGGTTAACATATTGCTTAAAATGTAATATAGTAATAAGTAATTTAATAAATGAAAGTGTAGAAGAGGAAAAGTAGGGATCATGATGCTTTTTAGAGAGAACCATCATCGGCTGAAAGTGGTTTAAGCCCCTCATTGTTCTGAAGTGCCCCTCTGAGTCTTGTTTCGAACATTTAAGCTGCCTGAGTGTATGTGTAAGGGCCATGCTTTTTTAAGTAGAAATGAGCGGAACTCCTTCCGTTAACAGGTTAAAGTTGAGACTAGTTAAGTCTAAACAGAGTGGAACCGCGCATAAAGCGTCTCTGTCCTATGTGACAGAGGCGCTTTTTTTATTTATTAGATAAGAGGTGTAACTTGGGAGTATGGGAATTGTCTAGCTCCAGCGCCTATCGCCTATCAAAATTCGGGTCTCCTCCCTACGATAAGTCAACATCGAATCGCTATCGCTCTTCGTGTTTCCTTTATCGAAAGGAAGAGCCCCTCCAGTTTGTACGGCGATGATCAAGGCGCTTACGCTTTTCTATTTAGGAAATATAAAATTTCCCGGGAAAATATTATTTAGATAAAACTATTTTTATAACAATTATTTTGATTCTAAAAGGAGGGGAGTCAGCATGTTTAAGAGGATGAAAGAAGATATTGAGGTTGTTTTTGAACAGGATCCTGCGGCAAGAAGCTATTTAGAAGTAATATTAACGTATTCTGGACTTCACGCTATTTGGGCACATCATATCGCTCACGCCCTATTCAAAAGAAAGCTATTCTTCTTTGCGAGAGCTATCTCGCAAATTAGTCGTTTTTTTACCGGAATTGAAATTCATCCAGGTGCTAAAATAGGCAGGCGGTTTTTTATTGACCATGGTATGGGTGTAGTGATCGGGGAGACGTGTGAGATTGGTGATAATGTCACCGTTTTTCAAGGTGTAACACTAGGAGGGACAGGGAAAGAAAAGGGCAAACGCCACCCAACAATTAAAGATAATGCCCTCATTGCAACGGGAGCAAAGGTGCTTGGATCAATAACAATTGGAGAAAATTCAAAGGTAGGGGCCGGTTCGGTTGTCTTACACGAGGTACCCCCTAATTCAACAGTTGTCGGTATTCCGGGCCGAGTGAAAGTTCAGGATGGGGTAAAAATAAGTAAAGACTTAAACCATTGTGATCTGCCTGACCCGATTGCTGACCGGTTTAAAGAGATGGAAAATGAACTAGCTGCATTAAAGAGCGAAATCGAAAGTTTAAGGAAAGAAAGGAGTCAAGTTAATGACCATTCATATTTATAATACGTTAACAAGAAAAAAAGAGCCCTTTATCCCTTTGGAAGAAGGAAAGGTAAAAATGTATGTGTGCGGACCGACCGTCTATAATTATATTCATATAGGAAATGCCCGTCCGCCAATTGTATTTGATACGGTTAGAAGATATTTTGAATATAGGGGATATGATATTAAATATATTTCCAACTTTACGGATGTAGATGATAAATTAATCCGGGCTGCAAGGGAGCTTGGGGAGGATGTTCCGACGATTGCTGAACGTTTTATCGACGCATTTTTCGAAGATGTTTCCGCACTTGGCTGCAAGCGTGCTGATGCACATCCAAGAGTAACGGAGAGTATGGACATTATTATTGAGTTTATTGAAACATTGATTGAAAAGGGATTTGCCTATGAATCTGAAGGGGATGTGTATTTCCATACTCGGAAATTTGACGGTTATGGTAAGCTATCCCATCAATCAATCGACGAGCTGCGCTCTGGTGCGCGTATTGCCGTAGGGGAAAAAAAGGATGATGCGCTTGATTTTGCTCTTTGGAAGGCCGCGAAAGAAGGCGAGATTTATTGGGATAGCCCATGGGGCAAGGGCAGACCTGGCTGGCATATTGAATGCTCTGCGATGGCTAAGAAATACTTAGGTGAAACGATTGATATTCATGCTGGTGGACAGGATTTGGCCTTCCCGCACCATGAGAATGAGATTGCGCAATCAGAAGCAGTAAATGGAAAGACATTTGCTCGTTACTGGATGCATAATGGGTATATCAATATTGATAATGAAAAAATGTCGAAATCACTTGGTAACTTCGTGCTAGTCCATGACATTATCAAAAATCATGACCCACAGGTTCTTCGATTCTTTATGCTTTCAGTCCATTACCGGAATCCGATTAATTACAGTGAAGAATTATTAGAAAGTACTAAAGCATCCTTGGAACGAATTAGAACATCTTATCAGAATTTAAAACATCGCCAAGAAGCAAGTGTGAATCTTACAGACAACAATGAAGAGTGGTTAGGAAAAATTATTGCCTTACATGAAGAATTCATTAAAGCAATGGATGATGATTTTAATACTGCAAATGGAATTTCCGTTCTTTTTGAGCTTTCTAAATTAGCTAATTATTATTTGATGGAGAAAAATACGTCTGTTCAAGTAATTGTTGCTTTTGCAAAGGAATTTGAAGAGCTTTTCCACGTTCTAGGTCTTTCACTAGATTTTCCGAAAGAAGAACTATTGGATGAGGAAATTGACCGAATGATTGAACAGCGCAATCAGGCAAGGAAGGAACGAAACTTCCAACTAGCCGATGAAATTCGCGAGAAGCTGAAGGAAATGAATATCATCCTAGAAGATACACCTCAAGGGATTAGATGGAAAAGAGGCTAAACAATGCTTCAATATGATAATAAAATTGATGAAAAACAGCTAAACAGTCTCGCCCTTGCCTATATGGGCGATGCTGTCTTTGAAATATATGTACGCAGACATCTGCTTCAAAATGGAAAGGTACGGCCAAATCAGCTTCATAAGGAGGCGACCCATTATGTGTCAGCAAAAGCACAATCGCAAATTGTTCATCAATTTATTGATTCTGGGTTTCTGACGGAAGAAGAATTGGCTATTGTTAAAAGAGGAAGAAATGCAAAATCAGGTACAGTTCCAAAAAACACGGATGTCCAAACATATCGTTATAGTACGGCTTTTGAATCGCTTATAGGCAATTTATACTTATCGGATCAGCAAAAGAGGCTCGAAGAAATAATTGTGGCTGCTTTTCAAATGGTTGAGGATAAGAAAGGAGGAACAGTGTAATGAACGAAGATATCATTATGGGGAAAAACCCTGTTATTGAAGCGCTTAAATCAGGCAGAGATATTAATAAAATTTTGATCGCTGAAGGCTCCCAAGGCGGCCAAATGCAGCAGGTTATAGGTTTAGCTAAGGCGTCAAATGTATTTGTTCAATTTGTCCCGAAGAAAAAACTGGACCAAGTAGCAGAAGGAAACCATCAGGGGGTTATCGCACAAGTTGCGGCATATCAATATGCTGAAATAGACGATTTGTTTCATGCAGCTGAAAAGAAAAATGAAGCCCCATTCTTTTTACTATTGGATGAAATTGAGGATCCGCATAATTTAGGTTCAATAATGAGAACAGCTGATGCAGTAGGAGCTCACGGGATTATTATTCCCAAAAGAAGAGCTGTCGGTTTAACTGCTACAGTTGCAAAGGCATCTACGGGAGCAATTGAACATATTCCTGTTGTCCGAGTAACAAATATGGCAAGGACAATTGATGAACTAAAAGAAAAAGGTGTATGGATAGCTGGAACAGATGCAAAAGGCAGAGAGGATTACCGGCAGTTTGATGGAACATTGCCATTAGGCTTAGTGATCGGCAGTGAAGGGAAAGGAATGGGACGCCTCATTCGTGATAAATGTGACTTTCTTATCCATTTACCAATGTCAGGCCATGTAACCTCTTTAAATGCATCTGTTGCTGCAGCACTCCTCATGTATGAGGTCCACCGGAAACGACACCCTCTAGAGGGATAAAGATGAACATCCTAATTGTCGATGGCTATAATGTGATTGGTGCTTGGCCCGAGCTAAGAGCACTTAAAGACAAGGATTTATCTGCAGCTAGAGATCGCTTAATAGAGAAAATGGCAGAATACCGAGCATATTCTGGTTATCGGGTGATCGTTGTATTTGATGCCCATTTTGTGAAGGGAACAGAAAAACAGTATAAAAATCATAATGTAGAAGTAATTTTTACAAGAACAAATGAAACAGCGGATGAACGAATTGAAAAATTAGCAATCAGTCTCAATAATATAAAAACACAAATTCACGTAGCTACTTCAGATTATACGGAACAGTGGGCGATCTTTGGTCAAGGGGCATTGCGGAAATCATCAAGAGAATTATTAAATGAAATGAACAATATTGAAAATAGAATAGACAAAAAAGTGAAAAAAATACAAGAGGAAAGACCTTTCTCTAGAATACCGCTTAGCAATGAGGTATCAGAAATTTTTGAAAAATGGCGCAGAGGAAAGCGATGAGCGGTTGACGCTGGAAAAAAGCCTACTGTATAATATTTCTATCTATGTTTGTGCGGTCGGAGGGATCTGAGTGGATACTGACTTAAAGGCAATCGACGAAAGTAATTTAGAGTATTTACAGCTAGAAGACGAAGAACTGGTTTATTTAGTACATCGTGGAGAAAGTGAAGCATTAGATTATTTAATTCATAAGTATCGTAATTTCGTTCGTGCAAAAGCAAGATCCTATTTTTTGATTGGTGCAGATAAAGAAGATATTGTTCAAGAGGGAATGATTGGATTATATAAGGCGATTCGAGATTTCAAAGAGGACAAGCTTTCCTCTTTCAAAGCCTTTGCTGAACTATGTATTACTAGACAAATTATTACAGCTATCAAAACAGCTACCCGACAAAAACATATCCCGTTGAATTCCTACGTATCTTTGGACAAGCCGATTTATGACGAGGAATCGGATCGGACATTAATGGATGTCATTTCTGGTGCGAAGGTAATGGATCCTGAAGAATTAATCATTAATCAGGAGGAATTCGATCATATTGAAGTGAAAATGGCGGAGCTTCTGAGTGATTTGGAAAGAAAGGTACTTGCGCTTTATTTAGATGGTCAATCCTATCAGGAAATCTCAGAGGAACTTAACCGTCATGTTAAATCAATTGATAATGCCCTTCAGCGGGTAAAGCGAAAGCTTGAGCGATACCTGGAGGTTCGTGAAATTTCTTTGTAAACAGATCAAGTATTACATTCTACTCTTTCTTCCAGTTTTCGCTGTTATTGACATCAATTATCGTCCGTGTTAAAGTTTTAAGGACGTAGAAGTATTTAGTAGGTGGAATGAATGAGGAAAAAAGTGGCACTAGCTTGTGCTGAGTGCGGTTCTCGAAATTATTCAACGATGAATAACAAAGAAACTGACCGTTTAGAACTTAAAAAATTTTGTAAAACATGCAATAATCATACTACCCATCGCGAAACAAAATAAGGTCTATAGATAAAATTTAAAAGGATATTTCTCTTGGAGTTGGGGGTTACGACATGCAACGCATCTTGAAGTTTTTCCGTGATGTTGGCCGTGAAATGAGGAAGGTCAGCTGGCCAAAGCGTAAAGAATTGACAAGCTATACAGTGACGGTTCTTGCAACAGTCGTGTTCTTTGCTGTGTTCTTTGCTGTAGTTGATTTAGGTATTTCTGAACTGATTCGTTTAATTCTTGAATAACCCCTCTATGTCCATGGTATAATGGAGAATAACAGAGGAAACATTTGCAAAGCCCGGAAACGGGTTTTTTCATTTGGTAAAAAATACTCTACAAAAAAGCCTAAAATTTATTATTACAGGGAGGGAAGGACGAACGAGTCCCCTTGAATGGAAAAGAATTGGTATGTTGTTCATACGTACTCGGGTTATGAAAACAAAGTAAAGGCTAACTTAGAGAAACGTGTAGAATCAATGGCAATGCAAGATAAAATCTTTCGTGTGATTGTGCCAGAAGAAGAAGAAACAGATTTCAAAAATGGAAAGAAAAAGGTTGTTAAACGTAAAGTTTTCCCTGGATATGTATTAGTTGAAATCGTGATGACTGATGATTCTTGGTAT
Source organism: Cytobacillus solani (assembly GCF_006704205.1). Taxonomy (NCBI): domain Bacteria; kingdom Bacillati; phylum Bacillota; class Bacilli; order Caryophanales; family Bacillaceae; genus Cytobacillus; species Cytobacillus solani. The sequence continues at coordinate 1,773,705 of NZ_CP041305.1, read as the reverse complement.
GTAGTCCGCAATACGCCAGGTGTAACAGGATTTGTTGGCTCAGCTGGATCTGGCTCTAAACCAACTCCGTTATTACCAGAAGAAGTAAACGTTATTTTGAAGCGCATGGGCGTGGAAGAAAAGCGAGTAGATATCGATTTTGAACTTGGAGAAACAGTTCAAGTGAAAGAAGGTCCATTTGCGAACTTTACAGGTTCAATTGAAGATATTGATAAGGATAAGGCGAAGATTAAAGTATTAGTAAATATGTTTGGCCGTGATACTCCAGTCGAACTGGACTTTTCTCAGATTGAAAAATTATAAAAAAATAATGAGAAATCTTCAAAATATGGCATGTCTTTTTTATAACTATAAAAAGTTATCCTTGCTTATTTGAAAAAAACTTGAAATCATCTTTAAAAAGTGGTAACATTTCAAAGGTCAGTATGTCTCGGACAATGAGACCGGACAATTGCTAGAGTTCTTTATCTTTATATAAAGACTATAAGTTGAGTGGGAGGGAATATCCCTATTACCACATCACGGACTTTAAGGAGGTGTGTCTCGTGGCTAAAAAAGTAATCAAACTTGTTAAATTGCAAATTCCAGCAGGTAAAGCAAACCCTGCGCCGCCAGTTGGTCCTGCACTAGGTCAAGCCGGTGTGAATATCATGGGATTCTGTAAGGAATTTAACGCTCGTACAGCTGAACAAGCTGGTCTAATCATTCCTGTTGAAATTACGGTTTTTGAAGACCGTTCATTTACATTTATTACGAAAACTCCTCCTGCTGCAGTTCTTCTTAAGAAAGCGGCTGGAATTGAGTCTGGTTCAGGTGAACCGAACCGTAATAAAGTAGCAACAGTCAAGCGTGACAAGGTACGCGAGATTGCTGAAACAAAAATGCCTGATCTAAACGCTGCAAGTGTTGAAGCTGCAATGCGTATGGTTGAAGGTACTGCTCGCAGCATGGGTATCGTTATCGAAGACTAATCCATGTATGCTGTTCAACGGGGTTGCGTTGCTGAATTTGGTTTCACACGCAACCCTTTGTGCGTCTAACAATAGTTCATAGCGCTAACGAAGCGTTTATGCTTTTGTTACGTGGGAGGTTATTCCGTTAAAACCACAAATCAAGGAGGAAATAAAAATGGCTAAAAAAGGTAAAAAGTATTTAGAAGCTGCTAAGCTTGTAGATAGCATGAAGGCTTATCCAATTGGAGAAGCAATTGAACTTGCGAAGAAAACAAATTTCGCTAAATTCGATGCAACTGTAGAAGTGGCATTCCGTTTAGGAGTAGACCCTAAGAAAGCTGATCAGCAAATCCGTGGGGCTGTTGTGCTTCCAAACGGTACTGGTAAAACTCAGCGTGTCCTTGTTTTTGCTAAAGGCGAAAAAGCGAAGGAAGCAGAAGCTGCAGGAGCAGATTTCGTAGGTGATGCGGACTACATCAACAAAATCCAACAAGGCTGGTTTGACTTCGATGTAATCGTTGCTACACCAGATATGATGGGTGAAGTTGGTAAACTTGGACGTGTGTTAGGACCAAAAGGCTTAATGCCAAACCCTAAGACAGGCACAGTTACTTTTGATGTAACGAAGGCTGTTCAAGAAATTAAAGCTGGTAAAGTTGAATACCGTGTTGATAAAGCTGGTAACATCCACGTGCCAATCGGTAAAGTTTCATTTGAAAACGAAAAGCTTGTTGAAAACTTCAACACTATTTTCGATACAATGATGAAAGTTAAGCCTGCTGCTGCAAAAGGAACTTACATGAAGAACGTATCTGTTACTTCAACTATGGGACCTGGCGTAAAAGTAGACCCTTCAACTGTAACAGTTAAATAATAACAATTGACAAACAAATATACATTTAGTATTATGTATTTTGTTGTGAAAATAAAATAACATTTTTACCGTAGACAGCAGGCGCCTTTAAGCTTAATTTCCTGCCGAGGTATTACGATACAGTTAATTGATTTATTAACTATTGTATACTTCCTCCATGTCTGCAAAGGTGTGGAGGTTTTTTATGGACGGTTTAAATGTAGAATTTCTACAGGAGGTGTAAAGATGAGCAGTGCTATCGAACAAAAGAAACAGATCGTAGAAGAAATTGCTGATAAATTTAAAGCAAGTGTATCAACGATTGTTGTTGATTATCGTGGTCTTACTGTTGCAGAAGTAACTGAACTTCGTAAGCAACTTCGTGAAGCTGGTGTAGAATTCAAAGTATACAAGAATTCATTAACACGCCGTGCAGCTGAATCTGCTGAGCTTTCAGGCTTAAATGAAGTGTTAACAGGTCCTAATGCGGTTGCATTCAGTACTGAAGATGTAGTTGCTCCAGCAAAAATCATTAATGATTTTGCGAAAAAACATGAAGCGCTTGAAATTAAAGCGGGTGTAATTGAAGGTAATGTTGCTTCAGTTGATGAAGTGAAGGCTCTTGCAGAACTTCCATCACGCGAAGGTTTACTTTCTATGCTACTCAGCGTTCTTCAAGCACCAATCCGCAATCTTGCTCTTGCTGCAAAAGCTGTTGCAGACCAAAAAGAAGAACAAGGCGCGTAAGTTAAGGTTAGCGTTAAACTAATAGAATCAAACCAAATATAAGGAGGAAATTTTATCATGACTAAAGAACAAATCATTGAAGCAGTTAAAAATATGACTGTTTTAGAATTAAACGACTTAGTAAAAGCTATCGAAGAAGAATTTGGTGTAACTGCTGCAGCTCCTGTAGCTGTTATGGGCGGAGCTGCTGCTGGCGCTGTTGAAGAAAAAACTGATTTTGATGTAATCCTTGCTTCTGCAGGCGATCAAAAAATCAAAGTTATCAAAGTTGTACGTGAAATCACAGGTCTTGGACTTAAAGAAGCAAAAGAACTTGTTGATAACACTCCAAAAGCACTTAAAGAAGGCGCTTCTAAAGAAGAAGCTGAAGAAATCAAAGCTAAACTTGAAGAAGTTGGAGCTGGCGTTGAAGTTAAGTAATATAAATATTGAAAAGCCCGCTGTATAGCGGGCTTTTTTTGACCCGAAACAATGAAATTTCTTTTCGTGCATGAGAAGGTTGTAAACCTCTTTAGCTTTCTACAATTCTTTCTCCGACGGAGGTGACTTTATCTTGTCTGAACACTATTATTCCAAAACACAAAATGTTGAAAGTGACCCGAAATTTTGGAGCTTCACTCTCAATAACTTTTCGTTCCGGTTTAAAACAGATAATGGGGTATTCTCTAAAAAGGAAGTTGACTTTGGGTCTAGGCTTTTAATAGAAGTATTTACTGAACCGGCGATAGATGGGAATATTCTTGATGTTGGCTGTGGATATGGACCGATTGGGTTATCTGTGGCGAAACAAATGAAGGATCGACTTGTGCATATGATTGATGTAAATGAACGAGCCCTTTCGCTTGCAGGGGAGAATGCAAAATTAAATGAAATTGAAAATGTTTGCATTTATGAGAGTGATCGATTAGAGAATGTTAAGGGCAATCGGTTTGCGGCAATTTTAACAAATCCGCCAATCCGTGCTGGAAAAAAAGTTGTTCATGATATATTTGAACAAAGTTTTGATTGTCTGCTCCCTGGTGGGGAGCTTTGGGTTGTTATTCAAAAAAAGCAAGGAGCTCCATCAGCAATTGAAAAAATGTCCGAAATATACGGAGAAGTAGAGACGGTTGCGAAGAAAAAAGGCTACTTTATTATAAAAGCAAAAAAAGATTGACTTGACTTTTTTCGTATGATAGTATTGTAAAATGCCAACATATTATATTCCGGTTAATTACTAAAATGCACAAAAGTTGTATAAAAATGGTGTTAATGGGAATGATAACAAAATAATTGTCGTAATGTGGAAATGTGGTTTTTTAGTTAAAACCCTTTTTCTTTTTGTCTAACCGAAAAGTGGCAAGTTTCCTGAAGTTAGGATGTCTAGCTCCAGTGCCTAGAGACTCGAGTCATAAGCCAATCCGACCAAAAGGTTAAAGAACAACCTTTAGGCCGTCTTGTCTTATGCTTGTCGTCCCTAAGCGAGGCACTTCCGCTTTTCTAATAATAACGCTTGATTTGAGGGGTGAATCAGTTGACAGGTCAACTAGTTCAGTATGGACGACACCGCCAACGTAGAAGTTACGCACGAATCAGTGAAGTTTTAGAATTACCAAATCTAATCGAAATCCAAACCTCTTCTTATCAATGGTTTCTTGATGAGGGTTTACGTGAAATGTTCCATGACATTTCTCCGATTGAAGACTTTACTGGTAATTTGTCGCTTGAATTTATTGATTACAGCCTTGGCGAACCAAAATATTCCGTTCCGGAATCGAAAGAAAGAGATGTTACATATTCTGCACCTTTACGTGTGAAAGTGCGTCTTGTAAACAAAGAAACAGGCGAAGTTAAAGACCAGGATGTCTTTATGGGTGACTTCCCGCTTATGACAGAAACAGGTACATTTGTGATTAATGGAGCTGAGCGTGTTATCGTTTCACAGCTTGTCCGTTCTCCAAGTGTATACTTTAGTGGAAAACTAGATAAAAACGGGAAAAAAGGCTTTACTGCAACTGTAATCCCGAACCGCGGCGCTTGGCTTGAGTATGAAACAGATGCCAAGGATGTCGTATACGTTAGAATAGATCGTACTCGGAAACTGCCCGTTACGGTTCTTTTGCGTGCACTTGGGTTCGGATCTGATCAAGAAATCATTGATTTGATTGGAGACAATGAATACATCCGTAATACGCTTGAAAAAGATAATACCGAAGGAACTGACAAGGCGTTATTAGAAATTTATGAGCGTCTTCGTCCTGGAGAGCCACCAACAGTTGAGAATGCAAAAAGCTTATTGGTTTCAAGATTCTTTGATCCAAAACGCTATGATTTGGCGAATGTTGGTAGATATAAGATTAATAAAAAACTTCATATTAAAAATAGATTATTTGGACAACGCCTTGCAGAAACACTTGTTGACCCGGAAACAGGGGAAATTATTGCAGAGAAGGGCGTTACCCTTGACCGCCGTACATTAGATCGAATCCTGCCTTATTTAGAAAAAAATATTGGCTTTAAATCGGTGAGTCTTGTAGGTGGTGTGCTGGAGGAAGATATTACACTCCAGTCGATTAAAATTTATGCACCAAATGAAGATGGGGAAAAGATCATTAATGTAATTGGCAATGCTTACGTGGAAGAGGCTGTGAAAAATATCTCTCCAGCTGATATTATTGCATCAATTAGTTATTTCTTTAACCTGCTGCATTCAGTTGGTCTTACAGATGATATTGATCACCTCGGAAATCGTCGTTTGCGTTCTGTAGGTGAATTGCTTCAGAATCAATTCCGTATTGGGCTTTCAAGAATGGAACGTGTCGTTCGTGAGAGAATGTCCATTCAGGATACAAACACAATTACTCCACAGCAGCTGATTAATATTCGTCCTGTCATTGCATCGATTAAAGAATTCTTTGGCAGTTCGCAGTTATCTCAGTTCATGGATCAAACAAACCCGCTTGCAGAGCTGACGCATAAACGCCGGCTTTCTGCTCTTGGACCAGGTGGTTTAACGCGTGAAAGAGCTGGTATGGAAGTTCGTGACGTACACTACTCCCACTATGGCCGGATGTGTCCAATCGAAACACCAGAGGGTCCGAACATTGGATTGATCAACTCTTTATCATCATTTGCAAAAGTAAATCGATTTGGCTTTATTGAGACACCTTTCCGTCGAATTGATCCTGAAACAGGCAAAGTGACTAGCCGCATTGATTATCTGACTGCAGATGAAGAGGATAATTATGTTGTAGCGCAAGCGAACGTTCGTCTTGATGATGATGGTTCATTCCTTGACGAAGAAGTTGTTGCTCGTTTCAGAGGGGAAAATACAGTTGTTGCCCGTGATCGCGTTGACTATATGGATGTATCACCTAAGCAGGTTGTATCTGCTGCGACAGCATGTATTCCTTTCTTAGAAAACGATGACTCCAACCGTGCGTTAATGGGAGCAAACATGCAACGTCAGGCTGTTCCTTTAATGCAGCCACAAGCGCCTCGTGTTGGAACTGGAATGGAATATGTTTCAGGGAAGGATTCCGGTGCTGCGGTTATTTGTAAGCACGAGGGGATTGTTGAACATGTAGAAGCCCGTGAAGTATGGGTTCGCAGAATCAACACAATCGATGGCCAAGAAGTAAAAGGTGATCTTGATAAATATAAATTGCTCAAGTTCATCCGTTCTAATCAAGGAACTTGCTATAATCAACGCCCAATCGTGGCTGTTGGCAACCGTGTAACAAAAGGTGAAATACTTGCAGATGGACCATCAATGGAGCTTGGTGAATTAGCTCTTGGACGCAATGTTTTAGTAGCCTTTATGACATGGGATGGCTATAACTACGAGGATGCAATCATCATGAGTGAGCGCCTTGTAAAAGATGATGTATATACTTCAATTCATATTGAGGAATATGAATCTGAATCACGTGATACAAAGCTTGGACCTGAAGAAATTACGCGTGATATTCCGAACGTTGGAGAAGATGCCCTGCGTAACTTGGATGAGCGTGGAATTATACGTACGGGTGCTGAAGTGAAGGATGGAGACCTCTTAGTAGGTAAAGTTACACCTAAGGGAGTAACGGAGCTAACTGCTGAGGAAAGACTTCTTCATGCAATCTTTGGTGAAAAAGCACGTGAAGTACGTGATACTTCACTACGTGTACCTCATGGCGGTGGCGGTATCGTTCTGGATGTAAAAGTCTTTAACAGAGAAGATGGGGATGAACTCCCACCTGGAGTAAACCAATTAGTTCGTGTTTATATTGTTCAAAAGCGTAAAATCTCTGAGGGAGATAAGATGGCTGGACGACATGGGAACAAAGGGGTTATCTCACGGATTTTACCGGAAGAAGATATGCCTTATATGCCGGATGGCACACCTGTTGACATCATGTTAAATCCTCTAGGGGTTCCATCTCGTATGAATATTGGGCAGGTGCTTGAGCTTCATCTGGGAATGGCTGCTAGAGCACTTGGTATTCATGTAGCTTCTCCGGTTTTTGATGGAGCGAGCGAGGAAGATGTTTGGGCGACGATTGAAGAAGCTGGAATGGCACGCGATGCGAAAACAGTTCTATATGATGGACGTTCAGGTGAACCGTTTGATAACCGTGTATCAGTTGGGGTTATGTATATGATCAAACTTGCGCACATGGTTGATGACAAACTTCATGCCCGTTCAACTGGACCATACTCACTTGTAACTCAGCAGCCGTTGGGTGGTAAAGCACAATTCGGCGGACAGCGTTTTGGTGAGATGGAGGTATGGGCATTAGAGGCTTATGGTGCTGCATATACACTACAAGAGATATTAACTGTTAAATCGGATGATGTTGTTGGACGTGTGAAAACATACGAATCCATTGTTAAGGGTGAAAATGTCCCAGAGCCGGGAGTACCGGAATCATTTAAGGTACTTATTAAAGAACTTCAAAGCTTAGGAATGGATGTAAAAATTCTTTCTGGCGATGAAGAAGAAATTGAAATGCGTGATACGGAGGATGACGAAGAAGTACAGCAAGCTGAATCTTTAGCAATTGCTCCGGAACCACAAAATATTGAACAAGAGGAAGTTGTTACAAAGGAATAACTTCTAAAAAACAGTGAATTAATCGATTTTTTTGCTCCTTCAGCCCCTGTTTACAATATGTAACGGAGGCTGAAGGGTAATATAGTTTCACCCTGTTTGCTACATATGGGCAATAAGGGAAAAGCCCGGAGATCAAAAGGGAGGTAGGCCCCTTGCTAGATGTAAACAATTTTGAGTATATGAAAATCGGTCTAGCTTCACCAGATAAGATTCGTTCATGGTCACATGGTGAAGTGAAAAAACCGGAAACAATTAATTACCGTACATTAAAACCAGAAAAAGATGGTTTGTTCTGTGAGCGCATTTTTGGTCCTACGAAGGATTGGGAATGTCATTGCGGAAAGTATAAGAGAGTTCGCTATAAAGGTGTAGTTTGTGACCGATGCGGTGTTGAAGTAACCCGTGCTAAGGTTCGTCGTGAAAGAATGGGACACATCGAGCTGGCTGCTCCGGTATCTCATATTTGGTATTTTAAAGGAATTCCAAGTCGTATGGGACTCGTTCTTGATATGTCTCCTCGTGCACTTGAAGAAGTAATTTATTTTGCCTCTTATGTAGTGACTGAGCCAGGTGATACTGCACTTGAGAAGAAACAGTTGCTTTCAGAAAAAGAATACCGTGCGTATCGTGAAAAGTACGGGAATAAATTCCAAGCATCAATGGGTGCTGAGTCCATCAAAAAACTCCTTTCTGATATTGACCTTGACAAAGAAGTCGATATCTTAAAAGAAGAATTAAGAACTGCCCAAGGACAACGAAGAACACGCGCAATTAAGCGTTTAGAAGTCCTAGAGGCATTCCGTGGGTCAGGCAATGAACCATCTTGGATGATTCTTGATGTTCTTCCGGTAATTCCTCCAGAATTGCGTCCAATGGTACAGCTTGATGGCGGCCGTTTCGCAACTTCAGACCTTAATGATCTTTACCGTCGAGTAATTAACAGAAATAATCGTTTAAAACGTTTATTAGATCTTGGTGCACCAAGCATTATCGTACAAAACGAAAAGAGAATGCTTCAGGAAGCAGTCGATGCATTAATCGATAATGGACGTCGTGGACGCCCAGTTACGGGTCCAGGTAACCGTCCGTTAAAATCTCTTTCACATATGCTAAAAGGTAAGCAAGGTCGTTTCCGTCAAAACCTTTTAGGTAAACGTGTTGACTACTCTGGCCGTTCGGTTATTGTTGTCGGACCAAATTTAAAAATGTATCAGTGTGGTCTCCCTAAAGAAATGGCATTAGAGCTATTTAAGCCATTCGTTATGAAAGAATTAGTTGAAAAGGGTCTATCACATAATATTAAATCTGCAAAACGCAAAATCGAAAGAGTGCAGCCTGAAGTATGGGACGTTCTTGAAAGTGTTATTAAAGAGCATCCGGTTCTTCTGAATCGTGCACCAACTTTACACAGACTGGGTATTCAGGCATTTGAGCCAACGATTGTTGAAGGACGCGCGATACGTCTTCATCCACTTGTGTGTACAGCATATAACGCTGACTTTGACGGTGACCAAATGGCTGTTCACGTTCCGCTTTCATCAGAAGCACAAGCAGAAGCTAGATTATTAATGCTTGCAGCTCAAAATATCTTGAACCCGAAAGATGGAAAACCGGTTGTTACTCCTTCTCAGGATATGGTTTTAGGTAACTATTACTTAACGATGGAAAGAGACGGATCAGTCGGTGAAGGGATGATTTTTAAAGATATAAATGAAGCGTTGCTTGCTTATCAAAATGGGTATGTGCATTTGCACACACGTGTAGCAGTTCACGCTGGATCTTTAAAAAATCCAACCTTTACCGAAGAGGAAAACAAAAAGTTATTAATAACAACGGTTGGGAAATTAATATTTAACGAAATTTTACCAACATCATTCCCTTATATTAATGAACCTACAAGGCAAAATCTTGAGGTGGAAACACCAAAGCAATATTTTGTTGAGCAAGGAACGGATGTTCTTTCTGTTATTCGTGAAATGCCGCTTGTAGATCCATTTAAGAAGAAAATCCTTGGGAATATTATTGCTGAAGTATTCAAGCGATATAAAATTACGGAAACATCCAAAATGCTTGACCGTATGAAAGACCTTGGATTCAAATATTCTACTAAAGCTGGGATTACAGTTGGTGTAGCTGATATCGTTGTATTAGGTGAGAAAGAAAAAATTATTCATGATGCCCAAAATAAAGTTGATAACGTTATGAAGCAATTCAGACGTGGACTTATCACTGAAGATGAGCGTTACGATCGTGTTATTTCTATTTGGAGTGCAGCGAAAGATGTAATTCAAGAAAGACTAATGAAATCACTCGATAAATCAAACCCAATCTTTATGATGAGTGACTCTGGTGCCCGTGGTAACGCCTCTAACTTTACTCAGTTAGCTGGTATGCGCGGACTTATGGCCAACCCGGCTGGACGAATTATTGAATTGCCTATCAAATCAAGTTTCCGTGAAGGATTAACGGTTTTAGAGTACTTTATTTCCACTCACGGTGCTCGTAAAGGTCTTGCAGATACCGCGTTGAAAACGGCTGACTCAGGTTACTTAACGCGTCGTCTTGTAGATGTAGCGCAAGATGTCATTGTCCGTGAAGATGATTGCGGAACTGATCGCGGCTTGAAAATTAGCTCGTTGAAGGACGGGACTGAAGTGATTGAAACGCTAGAGGAACGTCTAATCGGACGTTATGCTAGGAAATCAATCAAACATCCTGAAACGAATGAAGTGATTGTGCCAGAGAATGGTCTAATTACTGAGGATCTTGCTGAAACGGTTATCAATGCGAATATTGAAGAAGTTTGGATTCGGTCAGCGTTTACGTGTAATACACGACATGGTGTTTGTAAGAAATGTTATGGCCGCAACCTAGCAACTGGTCAAGAGGTAGAGGTAGGAGAAGCTGTAGGTATTATCGCTGCTCAATCTATCGGTGAACCGGGTACACAGTTAACAATGCGTACTTTCCATACCGGTGGGGTTGCGGGAGACGATATTACTCAAGGTTTACCGCGTATTCAAGAGATTTTTGAAGCGCGTAATCCTAAAGGTCAGGCAGTTATTACTGAAATTGAAGGTGTGGTTGTTGGTATAAACGAAGGCCGTGATCGACAGCAGGAAATCGTCGTTCAAGGTGAAGTAGAATCACGAACGTATACCGCCCCTTACACATCTCGTCTAAAAGTAGCTGTAAATGACCATGTGGAACGCGGTCAAGAACTAACAGAAGGTTCTATTGACCCGAAAGAGTTAATCAGAGTTAAAGATGTAACGGCAGTACAAGAATACTTGTTACGTGAAGTACAAAAGGTTTACCGTATGCAAGGGGTAGAAATTGGCGACAAGCACGTTGAGGTTATGGTTCGTCAAATGCTTCGTAAAGTTCGTGTAATTGATGCTGCAGAGACAGATGTACTTCCTGGTACATTATTGGATATCCATCAATTTACTGATGCGAATGAAAAAGCCCTTCTTGCAGGCAAATTACCAGCAACAGGCCGTCCTGTATTGCTCGGTATTACTAAAGCATCTCTTGAAACAGATTCATTCTTATCTGCGGCATCTTTCCAAGAAACAACAAGAGTTCTTACAGATGCAGCAATTAAAGGAAAACGTGATGAACTGTTAGGGTTAAAGGAAAATGTAATTATTGGAAAATTAGTCCCTGCTGGTACAGGTATGCAGCGATATAGACGTGCTGAACCATACACAAATGAAGAAGCAGCTGAAGATGCTGTGACAGTAGAGTAGGATATTTCCTTTGGTGCTAGCTAGTTCAATCGGCTAGCACCAATTTTTTTCGATAAACTTGTGAATAAAAGCAGAATGATTGTTGACATAGGAAATCGAAAATGGTAATATAGCAAAGGTGCTCCTATTAACCGAATACTTTGGAGGATATCGTTCATGTCTTATGAAAAAGTATTGCAGGCAAAAAATGTCGTAATAGGAACAAAGCAAACGGTGAAAGCACTAAATCAAGGAACGGTTAGAGAAGTTGTAGTTGCAAAAGATGCAGACTATAAAGTCATAGCAAAAGTTGTAAATACAGCAGAGGAAGCGTTAGTTCCGGTTTTGTATGTTGATTCAATGAAAAAGCTTGGAAAAGCATGCGGGATAGATGTAGGTGCGGCAACTATTGCAATAATTAATTAAAAACTGTTTTTGTAGATAGATATCTGCGAAGACTTTGTTTTTTGCAACAAAATGAACCACCTGGATGTGTGGGCTTAACAAAAATGAAGGGAGGACAATTACATGCCTACTATTAACCAATTAGTGCGTAAACCTCGTCAAACGAAAGAGGACAAATCAAAATCACCAGCACTAAACAAAGGCTATAACAGCTTCAAGAAAGCACAAACTAACGTATCTTCACCACAAAAACGCGGTGTATGTACTCGTGTTGGTACAATGACACCGAAAAAACCAAACTCAGCGTTACGTAAATATGCGCGTGTTCGTTTATCTAACGGAATCGAGGTTAATGCTTACATTCCTGGTATCGGACACAACCTTCAAGAACACAGCGTTGTGTTAATCCGTGGCGGACGTGTGAAAGACTTACCGGGGGTACGTTACCACATCGTACGCGGAGCATTAGATACAGCTGGTGTTGCAAACCGTATGCAAGGACGTTCTAAGTACGGTGCGAAGAGACCAAAAGCACCTAAGAAATAATCAACTAAAATATTATTAAAAAGAATTTCCGAAAGGAGGAAATAATATGCCACGTAAAGGTCCTGTAGCAAAAAGAGACGTATTGCCGGATCCGATTTATAATTCAAAGCTTGTTAGCCGCCTTATCAACAAAATGATGATCGACGGTAAAAGAGGTAAATCACAAGCTATTTTATATTCTGCATTTGATATCATTAGCGAGCGAACTGGCAAAGAGCCGATGGAAGTATTTGATCAAGCACTTAAGAACATCATGCCAGTACTTGAAGTTAGAGCACGCCGTGTAGGTGGAGCAAACTATCAAGTACCAGTAGAGGTGCGTCCTGATCGCCGTACAACTCTTGGTCTTCGTTGGTTAGTAAACTATGCTCGTCTTCGTGGAGAAAAAACGATGGAAGAGCGTTTAGCTAACGAAATCTTAGATGCAGCTAACAACACTGGTGCATCGGTTAAGAAACGTGAAGATACACATAAAATGGCAGAAGCAAACAAAGCGTTTGCTCACTACCGCTGGTAAGATTAAAAGATTAATTAAAATAACACTCATACTAGGAAGGAGAAAGACCCAATGGCAAGAGAGTTCTCCTTGAAAAACACTCGTAATATCGGTATCATGGCTCACATTGATGCCGGTAAGACAACAACAACGGAGCGTGTACTTTATTACACTGGTAAGATCCATAAAATTGGTGAAACACATGAAGGTGCTTCACAAATGGACTGGATGGAGCAAGAGCAAGAACGTGGAATTACAATCACTTCTGCTGCAACAACTGCTCAATGGAAAGGTCACCGTGTAAACATTATTGATACACCGGGACACGTAGACTTCACAGTTGAAGTAGAACGTTCCCTTCGTGTACTTGATGGAGCTGTGGCTGTACTTGATGCTCAATCTGGTGTTGAGCCTCAAACTGAAACAGTTTGGCGTCAAGCTACAACATACGGAGTTCCGCGTGTTGTGTTCGTTAATAAAATGGACAAACTTGGAGCGGACTTCCTTTATTCATTAAAAACTCTTCATGATCGTCTGCAAGCGAATGCTGCTGCAATTCAGTTACCAATTGGAGCTGAAGATCAATTCGAAGGAATCATTGATTTAATCGAAATGAGAGCTACATTCTATGGTAATGATTTAGGAACTGACATTGAAGAGCGTGAAATCCCTGCAGAATACATGGATCAAGCTGAAGAATACCGTGAAAAATTAATTGAAGCGGTAGCTGAACTTGATGAGAATTTGATGGAAAAGTATCTTGGCGGAGAAGAAATCTCTAACGAAGAGTTAAAGGCTGCTATTCGTAAAGGTACTGTAAACGTTGAATTCTACCCAGTAATCTGTGGTTCTGCTTTCAAGAACAAAGGTGTTCAAAAAATGCTTGACGCAGTAATTGATTATCTTCCATCACCACTTGATGTACCTGCAATTAAGGGTACCCTTCCAGATAGTGATGAAGAAATTGAACGTCATTCAAGTGACGAAGAGCCATTCGCAGCTCTTGCGTTTAAAGTTATGACTGACCCTTATGTTGGTAAACTTACATTCTTCCGTGTGTATTCTGGAACATTGAACTCTGGTTCATATGTGCAAAACTCTACAAAAGGTAAGCGTGAACGTGTAGGACGTATCCTTCAAATGCACGCTAACTCTCGTGAAGAGATTTCAACAGTATATGCAGGAGATATCGCTGCAGCTGTAGGTCTTAAAGACACTACAACTGGAGATAGTCTATGTGATGAAAAGAATCTTGTTATTCTTGAATCTATGGAATTCCCAGAGCCGGTTATTCAATTATCTATCGAGCCTAAGTCAAAGGCTGACCAAGATAAGATGACTACTGCTCTTCAAAAATTACAAGAAGAAGATCCAACCTTCCGTGCGCATACTGATCAGGAAACTGGCCAGGTTATCATCGCTGGAATGGGTGAGCTTCACCTTGATATCCTTGTTGACCGTATGAAACGTGAATTCAAAGTGGAAGCTAACGTTGGTGCACCACAAGTTGCATACCGTGAAACTTTCCGCGCGTCTGCTTCAGTTGAGGGTAAATTTGCTCGTCAATCTGGTGGACGTGGACAATTCGGTCACGTTTGGATTGAGTTCTCTCCAAACGAAGAAGGAAAAGGCTTTGAATTCGAAAACGGCATCGTCGGTGGGGTTGTTCCTCGTGAATACATCCCGGCAGTTCAAGCTGGACTTGAAGATGCTCTTGATAGAGGAGTACTTGCTGGTTATCCATTAGTAGATATTAAAGCAAGATTGTTCGATGGTTCATACCATGATGTTGACTCATCAGAAATGGCGTTTAAAATAGCTGCATCTATGGCTCTTAAAAATGCTGCTTCAAAATGTAGCCCAGTCATTCTTGAACCAGTCATGCGCGTAGAAGTAATTATCCCTGAGGAATACTTAGGTGATATTATGGGTAACGTAACTTCTCGTCGTGGTCGTGTTGAAGGTATGGACGCTCGTGGTAATGCACAAGTTGTTCGTGCGATGGTTCCACTTTCTGAAATGTTTGGTTATGCAACGTCATTGCGTTCAAGCACGCAAGGTCGTGGTGTATTCTCAATGCACTTTGATCACTATGAAGAAGTGCCAAAATCGATTTCAGAAGAAATCATCAAAAAAAATAAAGGTGAATAATTGATTTTACCTAATTTATCAAGTATAACTACTAATGTAGGCTAATTTTGCTGCAAAAAGAATATTCTTTTTGCAGCTCACCAAATACTTAACTTTTATAATTTAAAGGAGGATTTTCCTAATGGCAAAAGCTAAATTCGACCGTTCAAAACCCCATGTTAACATTGGTACAATCGGACACGTTGACCATGGTAAAACTACATTAACAGCTGCAATCACTACTGTACTTGCAAAAGCAGGTGGCGGTGAAGCACGCGGTTACGATCAAATCGACAACGCTCCTGAAGAAAAAGAGCGTGGAATTACAATTTCTACTTCTCACGTTGAGTATGAAACTGCTAACCGTCACTATGCACACGTTGACTGCCCAGGACATGCTGACTACGTTAAAAACATGATCACTGGTGCTGCTCAAATGGACGGCGGTATCCTAGTAGTATCTGCAGCTGATGGCCCAATGCCACAAACTCGTGAGCACATTCTTCTTTCTCGTCAAGTAGGTGTACCTTACCTTGTTGTGTTCATGAACAAATGTGACATGGTAGACGATGAAGAACTTCTTGAATTAGTTGAAATGGAAATTCGTGATCTATTATCAGAATATGAATTCCCTGGCGATGACATTCCAGTTGTTAAAGGTTCAGCTCTTAAAGCTCTTGAAGGTGAAGCTGAATGGGAAGAGAAAATTATCGAACTTATGGCTGCTGTTGATGAGTACGTTCCAAACCCAGCTCGTGATACTGAAAAGCCATTCATGATGCCAGTTGAGGATGTATTCTCAATCACTGGTCGTGGAACTGTTGCTACTGGCCGTGTTGAGCGTGGAGTAGTTAAAGTTGGAGATGTTATCGAGATCACTGGTTTTACAGAAGAACCAAAATCTACAACAGTAACTGGTGTAGAAATGTTCCGTAAATTACTTGACTATGCAGAAGCTGGAGACAACATTGGTGCTCTGCTTCGTGGTGTTGCTCGTGAAGACATCCAACGTGGTCAAGTACTTGCAAAGCCAGGTACAATCAAGCCTCACACAAAGTTCAAAGCAGAAGTTTATGTATTATCAAAAGAAGAAGGTGGACGTCACACTCCATTCTTCACAAACTACCGTCCTCAGTTCTACTTCCGTACAACTGACGTAACTGGTATTTGTAACCTTCCTGAAGGCGTAGAAATGGTTATGCCTGGAGACAACATTGAAATGCACGTAGAGCTTATTGCTCCAATCGCTATCGAAGAAGGAACTAAGTTCTCAATTCGTGAAGGTGGACGTACAGTAGGCGCTGGCGTTGTTGCTACAATCATTGAATAATTGAACTCAAAAACCAGATGGGTGACGATCCATCTGGTTTTTTTATTGGGAAAGATTGATTTTAGTCGTGTTTCTTCTATAATAATTGCACTCAGTTTAAACAGAGAATTATAGTTGCATAGCGATTGAAAAAGCTAATTTGAAATAATTGGTTTATTCGTAGAGACTTGAAAAAGTACCATGTTGCCGCTATAATAATACAAGTGTGCAAAACAAAAAGAAATTATGTGAAGCTATTGCATTTCATTATTAATTTCTGTATAATAGACAATGTTGGTCTTTGACTGCGATGATGTGAAAGGTTGCTGACACACCCGGCCGCTTTGCCATGGCGAGTGTGTGGGAAATTTTCACTGAGAATGTCTATTTGAAAATAGGCGAAAAGGAGGGAAAATAATGGCAAAACAAAAAATTCGTATTCGTTTAAAAGCGTATGATCACAGAATCCTTGATCAATCTGCTGAAAAGATTGTTGAGACTGCAAAACGTTCTGGTGCGGCTGTTTCTGGTCCGATTCCACTACCGACTGAAAAGTCTATTTACACAATCCTTCGTGCGGTTCATAAGTATAAAGATTCTCGTGAGCAATTCGAAATGCGTACGCATAAACGTCTAATCGACATCATTAACCCAACACCACAAACAGTTGATTCGCTAATGCGTTTAGACTTACCATCTGGTGTAGATATCGAAATTAAACTTTAATGAATAAATTTAACTAACAATCTAGGAGGTGTGACTGATATGACCAAAGGAATCTTAGGAAGAAAGATTGGTATGACTCAAGTGTTTGCTGAAAACGGTGAACTTATCCCGGTAACAGTTGTTGAGGCAGCTTCTAACGTTGTTCTTCAAAAGAAATCAGTTGAAACTGATGGCTATGAAGCAATCCAAGTTGGATTTGAAGATAAACGTGAAAAGTTATCTAACAAACCTGAAAAAGGACATGTTGCAAAAGCTAACACTGCTCCTAAGCGCTTCGTTCGTGAATTACGTGGAGTGAATTTAGGAGATTATGAAGTTGGTCAAGAAGTCAAAGTTGATATTTTTGCAGCAGGTGAAACTGTTGATGTAACAGGAATCTCAAAGGGTAAAGGTTTCCAAGGTGCTATTAAGCGTCACGGACAATCTCGCGGACCAATGGCTCACGGTTCTCGTTACCACCGTCGCCCAGGTTCAATGGGTCCTGTAGCTCCAAACCGTGTATTCAAGGGTAAATTATTACCTGGACGTATGGGTGGAGATCAAGTAACTGTTCAAAACCTTGAAATTGTAAAAGTTGATGTTGAACGCAATCTTTTACTTATTAAAGGAAATGTACCAGGTGCTAAAAAAGCAATGCTAAAAATTAAAAGTGCGGTAAAAGCATAGTAATAAGTCGGAAAGGAGGAATAAAGAATGCCGAAAGTAGCATTATACAGCCAAGCTGGATCAAAGGTTGGAGAAATCGAACTTAATGAAACAGTATTTGGAATCGAGCCTAACAACCATGTATTATTTGAAGCAGTTGTTATGCAAAGAGCTTCTTTACGTCAAGGAACTCATAAAACTAAAATTCGTTCTGAAGTAGCAGGCGGTGGACGTAAGCCGTGGCGCCAAAAAGGAACAGGCCGTGCACGTCAAGGTTCTATCCGTTCTCCACAATGGCGCGGAGGTGGTACTGTATTTGGTCCTGTGCCACGCAGCTATAGCTACAAGCTTCCTAAAAAAGTTCGTCGCTTAGCTATTAAATCTGCATTATCTTCTAAAGTATTAGGTGAAAATGTATTAGTATTAGAAAACCTTGCTTTCGAAACTCCAAAAACAAAAGACTTTAAAGGTGTACTTAAAGGACTTTCTGTTGATACAAAAGCGTTAATCGTTACAGCTGACCTAGATGAAAATGTAGCACTATCTGCTCGTAACATCCCTGGTGTAACAGTTGTAACAGCTTCTGGAATCAATGTGTTGGATGTTTTAAATCATGATAAGTTAATCATGACGAAGGCAGCGGTTGAAAAAGTAGAGGAGGTGCTTGCATAATGGATGCACGCGATATCATTAAGCGCCCCGTAATCACTGAACGTTCTACTGATCTTATGGCTGAAAAGAAATATACGTTTGAGGTTGATGTTAAAGCCAATAAAACTCAAGTTAAGGATGCTGTTGAAGCAATCTTTGGCGTGAAAGTTGATAAGGTCAACATCATGAATTACAAAGGTAAATTCAAGCGTATGGGTAAATTCGGCGGCTACACAAACAAACGTCGTAAAGCAATTGTGAAATTAACAACTGATAGTCAAGAAATCGAGTTTTTCGAAGCTTAATACATTGACGAGAAAAGGAGGGAAACGAAATGGCGATTAAAAAGTATAAACCTACCACAAACGGTCGACGTAATATGACATCATCTGACTTTGCTGAAATTACTACAAGCACTCCAGAAAAGTCATTACTTGCTCCTTTACACCGTAAAGGCGGCCGTAACAACCAAGGTAAGTTAACAGTTCGTCATCAAGGTGGCGGTCATAAGCGTCAATACCGTTTAATCGATTTTAAACGTAACAAAGATGGCATTCCAGGACGCGTTGCTACAATCGAGTATGATCCAAACCGTTCAGCAAACATTGCATTAATTAACTACGTTGACGGAGAAAAGCGTTACATCCTTGCACCTAAGAATTTAGAAGTGGGCATGGAAGTAATGTCTGGACCGGAAGCAGATATTAAAGTGGGTAATGCACTACCACTTGCAAACATTCCAGTGGGTACAGTTATCCACAACATTGAATTAAAACCTGGTAAAGGTGGACAATTAGTACGTTCAGCAGGTACTTCTGCGCAGGTTCTTGGTAAAGAAGGCAAATACGTACTTGTTCGTTTGAACTCTGGTGAGGTTCGTATGATTCTTGCTACTTGCCGTGCAACTGTTGGTCAAGTGGGTAATGAACAACACGAACTTATCAACATTGGTAAAGCAGGACGTTCACGCTGGTTAGGTAAACGCCCAACTGTTCGTGGTTCTGTAATGAACCCTAACGATCACCCACACGGTGGTGGGGAAGGACGTTCACCAATCGGACGTAAATCACCAATGACTCCATGGGGTAAACCAACTCTTGGATACAAAACACGTAAGAAAAATAATAAATCAGATAAATTTATCGTGCGTCGCCGCAAAAAATAACGGGATTGAACTACGGTTCCAAAGTCGGACCGTAGAACAATCGCGAAGGGAGGTTCAATCATGGGTCGCAGCTTAAAAAAAGGACCTTTTGTTGATGAACATTTAATGACAAAGATCGAAAAGCTAAATGAAACTGAGGGCAAACAAGTTGTAAAAACTTGGTCTCGCCGTTCTACGATCTTCCCGCAATTCATCGGACACACAATTGCTGTTTACGATGGTCGTAAACATGTGCCTGTATACGTTACTGAAGACATGGTAGGCCACAAGCTTGGAGAATTTGCTCCAACTCGTGCATACAAAGGCCATGGCAATGATGATAAGAAAACAAGACGTTAATGAGAGGAGGGCATTCATATGCAAGCTAAAGCTGTTGCAAGAACAGTTCGTATTGCTCCTCGTAAAGCTCGTTTAGTCGTAGATTTAATTCGAGGTAAGCAAGTAGGTGAAGCAGTAGCGATTTTAAACTTAACGCCAAAAGCTGCTTCTCCAATCGTAGAGAAGGTTTTAAAATCTGCATTAGCCAACGCTGAGCACAACTACGAAATGGACGTTAATAATTTAGTAGTTACTCAAGCATTTGTTGACGAAGGACCAACATTAAAACGTTTCCGTCCTCGTGCACAAGGCCGTGCAAGCCAAATCAACAAACGTACTAGTCATATTACTATCGTTTTATCAGAAAAGAAGGAGGGGTAATCAGTGGGTCAAAAAGTAAATCCAGTCGGTTTGCGTATCGGAGTTATCCGTGATTGGGAATCTAAATGGTACGCAGGCAAAGACTATGCTGATCTTTTACACGAAGACCTTAAAGTACGTGAGTACATCACAAAGCGTCTAAATGATGCTTCTGTTTCTAAAGTGGAAATCGAACGTGCTGCAAATCGTCTTAATATCACTATTCACACTGCGAAGCCAGGTATGGTTATCGGTAAAGGTGGTACTGAGGTAGAAGCACTTCGTAAGGCGCTTAACTCACTTACTGGCAAACGTGTACACATCAATATTCTTGAAATCAAAAAAGCTGACATCGACGCGAAATTAGTAGCGGAAAACATTGCTCGTCAATTAGAAAACCGTGTTTCTTTCCGTCGTGCTCAAAAACAAACGATTCAACGTGCAATGCGTGCTGGTGCTAAAGGTATCAAAACAATGGTATCTGGCCGTTTAGGCGGTGCTGATATAGCACGTTCGGAAAGCTATAGCGAAGGAACAGTTCCACTTCATACTCTTCGTGCTGATATCGATTATGCTACAGCTGAAGCTGATACAACTTACGGTAAATTAGGCGTAAAAGTATGGATCTATCGTGGAGAGGTCCTTCCTACTAAGAAGAAAACTGGGGAAGGAGGCAAATAATATGTTATTGCCAAAGCGCGTAAAATATCGTCGTCAACATCGTGGAAAAATGCGCGGTCAAGCAAAGGGCGGTACTGAAGTAACATTTGGTGAATTCGGTCTACAAGCAACAGAAGCTTCTTGGATTACGAACCGTCAAATTGAATCAGCTCGTATTGCGATGACTCGTTACATGAAACGTGGCGGTAAAGTTTGGATTAAGATATTCCCGCATAAGCCATACACTGCGAAGCCTCTTGAAGTCCGAATGGGTTCCGGTAAGGGTGCTCCTGAAGGATGGGTAGCAGTTGTAAAACCTGGTAAAGTAATGTTTGAAATCGCAGGTGTTTCTGAAGAGATCGCTCGTGAAGCTTTACGTCTTGCAGCACACAAACTTCCTGTTAAGTGTAAGTTTGTAAAACGAGAAGAAATTGGTGGTGAATCAAATGAAAGCTAATGATATTCGTGACCTTACCACTGCCGAAATTGAACAAAAAGTCAAATCATTAAAAGAAGAGTTATTCAATCTTCGCTTTCAATTGGCGACAGGACAGCTTGAAAATACAGCTCGTATTCGTGAAGTACGTAAGTCGATTGCTCGTATGAAAACTGTTATTCGTGAAAGAGAAATTGGTTTTACTAAGTGATATTGAGAGGAGGTTCGCACAATGAGTGAACGCAACCAACGCAAAGTTTACACTGGGCGTGTTGTTTCAGATAAGATGGATAAGACCGTTACTGTCTTAGTTGAAACTTACAAAAAACACCCTTTATATGGTAAACGCGTTAAGTACTCTAAAAAATTCAAAGCTCATGATGAGCAAAATCTTGCAAAAACTGGCGATATCGTCCGTATTATGGAAACTCGTCCGCTTTCAGCTACAAAACGCTTCCGTCTTGTAGAAGTGGTAGAAAAAGCAGTTATTATCTAATTGTTCGGAAAAAGGCTTATTCCGAAGGGAGGTTACACTCATGATTCAACAAGAATCACGTTTGAAAGTTGCTGACAACTCTGGTGCTCGTGAAGTACTTACAATCAAAGTTCTTGGTGGCTCTGGCCGCAAAACAGCTAATATTGGTGATATTATCGTTTGTACAGTGAAACAAGCAACACCAGGTGGCGTTGTTAAAAAAGGTGATGTTGTTAAAGCAGTAGTTGTTCGTACAAAGAGCGGTGTACGCCGTAATGACGGTACTTACATTCGTTTTGATGAAAACGCATGTGTAATTATTCGTGATGACAAGGGCCCTCGTGGAACTCGTATCTTCGGACCAGTTGCTCGTGAACTACGTGACAACAACTTCATGAAAATTGTTTCTTTAGCTCCAGAAGTATTATAATACTAACTAAATTGCCTTTAAGGAGGTGCTTACTGATGCATGTGAAAAAAGGTGACAAAGTTATGATCATCTCTGGTAAAGATAAAGGCAAAACGGGCGTAATTCTTGCAGCGTTCCCTAAACAAGATCGAGTTCTTGTTGAAGGAGTAAACATTGTTAAGAAACACTCTAAGCCTTCTCAAGTGAATCCGCAGGGCGGAATCATTAACCAAGAGGCTCCTATTCATGTATCAAACGTTATGCCTGTAGACCCTAAGTCTGGTGAACCAACTCGTGTAGGCTATAAAACGGTTGATGGCAAAAAAGTACGTGTAGCAACAAAATCCGGTGAAGTTCTAGATAAATAGTTTAAAGAAGAAGGGAGGTACAATGAATGAACCGCCTAAAAGAAAAATATACAAAAGAAATTACTCCTGCTCTAATGAGCAAGTTTAACTATACATCAGTAATGCAAGTGCCTGTAATTGATAAAATCGTTATTAATATGGGTGTTGGTGATGCTGTTCAAAACTCAAAAGTACTTGATAATGCGGTGGAAGAATTAGCATTAATTACTGGACAAAAACCAGTAGTAACTCGTGCAAAAAACTCTATCGCTGGCTTCCGTCTACGTGAAGGTATGCCAATCGGTGCGAAAGTTACACTTCGTGGAGAGCGTATGTATGAGTTCTTCGACAAATTAATCTCTGTATCTCTTCCGCGTGTTCGTGACTTCCGTGGGATTTCTAAGAAGTCATTTGACGGCCGTGGAAACTATACTCTAGGTGTTAAAGAGCAATTAATCTTCCCTGAGATTGATTACGATAAAGTAAGCAAAGTTCGTGGTATGGATATCGTTATCGTAACTACAGCTAATACTGATGAAGAAGCTCGTGAACTTTTAACTCAATTCGGAATGCCATTCCAAAAGTAATCGCTAAATAGAGGGAGGCGAAAACGTGGCTAAAAAGTCAATGATTGCGAAACAAAAACGCACGCCTAAACATAAGGTACAAGAATACACACGTTGCGAACGTTGCGGACGTCCACATTCTGTATACCGTAAATTTAAGCTTTGTCGTATTTGTTTCCGTGAATTAGCATATAAAGGTCAAATTCCTGGCGTGAAAAAAGCTAGCTGGTAAAAACCCAAGTGTGGGAAGGAGGTAAAAACAATGGTCATGACAGATCCAATTGCAGACTTGCTTACTCGCATCCGTAATGCGAATATGGTTCGTCACGAAAAATTAGAAGTTCCTGCTTCTAATATTAAAAAAGAAGTTGCTGAAATCCTTAAGCGTGAAGGTTTCGTGCGTGATGTTGAGTTTATCGAAGACAATAAGCAAGGCATTATCCGCATTTTCTTAAAATACGGCTCAAACAACGAGCGTGTAATTACTGGTCTTAAACGTATCAGTAAACCAGGTCTTCGTGTATACGCAAAAGCTGACGAAGTACCACGTGTACTTAACGGCCTTGGAATCGCACTAGTTTCTACTTCTCAAGGAGTTCTTACAGATAAAGAAGCTCGCGCTAAACAAGTTGGCGGAGAAGTACTAGCATACGTTTGGTAAAAGAGTTTCTTAATGAATGGAGGTGCAATAAATGTCTCGTATAGGTAAAAAACCGATTGAAATTCCAACTGGCGTTACAATCACTAACGATAAAAACACAGTTACTGTAAAAGGACCAAAGGGTGAACTTACTCGTTCATTCCATCCTGATATGATGATTCAAGTAGAGGAGAACGTATTAACGGTTTCTCGTCCATCTGAATCAAAAGAACACCGTACAATCCATGGTACAACTCGTGCATTATTATCTAACATGGTTGAAGGTGTTTCTAAAGGCTTTGAAAAAGGTCTTGAGCTTATTGGTGTCGGTTACCGTGCTCAAAAACAAGGTAAGAAGCTTATCCTTAATGTTGGTTACTCTCATCCTGTTGAAATGGAACCTGAAGAAGGTATCGAGGTTGAAGTACCATCAAATACGAAGATTATCGTTAAAGGAATCAGCAAAGAACGTGTTGGTGCTTTAGCAGCTAATATTCGTGATGTTCGTCCTCCAGAGCCTTACAAAGGAAAAGGTATCCGTTATGAAGGCGAATATGTGCGTCGTAAAGAAGGTAAAACTGGTAAGTAATGCCGCATAAGTAAACGAAAGGAGTGACTTAAATGATTACGAAGGCTGACAAAAATGCAGTTCGTAAGAAAAGACATGGCCGTGTACGTGCTAAGCTTTCTGGAACTGAAGCTCGTCCTCGTTTAAATGTGTTCCGCTCTAATAAGCATATCTATGCTCAATTAGTTGATGATGTTAAGGGAGTTACTTTAGCAAGTGCTTCTACATTAGATAAAGAAATCAATCTAGAATCTACAGGCAACGTTGATGCAGCAGTTAAGGTCGGAGAATTAGTTGCAAAACGTGGAGTAGAAAAGGGTATTAAAACTATCGTTTTTGATCGCGGAGGATACCTTTATCATGGTCGTGTAAAAGCATTAGCTGACGCGGCTCGTGAAAATGGATTAGAATTTTAATAGATAAAGGAGGGACACAAAAAGATGCGTCGTATTGATCCAAACAAACTTGAACTTGAAGAACGCGTAGTTACAGTTAATCGTGTAGCGAAGGTTGTTAAAGGTGGACGTCGTTTCCGTTTCTCTGCTCTTGTAGTAGTGGGCGACAAAAACGGCCATGTCGGTTTTGGTACTGGTAAAGCACAAGAAGTACCTGAAGCAATTCGTAAAGCGATTGAAGATGCGAAGAAAAACTTAATCGAAGTACCAATGGTTGGAACATCCATTCCTCACCAAGTAATTGGAAACTTTGGTGCTGGTGAAGTTCTTTTAAAGCCTGCATATGAAGGTACTGGTGTTATTGCTGGTGGACCAGTTCGTGCGGTGCTTGAACTAGCTGGTGTTGGTGATATCCTTTCTAAATCTTTAGGAACAAACACACCAATCAACATGGTTCGTGCAACATTGGATGGTTTGCAACAATTAAAACGTGCTGAGGACGTAGCTAAATTACGTGGAAAATCAGTAGAAGAACTGTTAGGATAAGGAGGGAAATCAAATGGCGAATAAACTAGAAATTACCCTCACTCGCAGCGTGATTGGTCGTCCGCAAGACCAACGCGAAACAGTTAAAGCTCTTGGTTTACGCAAAATGCACCAAACAGTTGAGCATCAAGATAATCCTGCTATTCGCGGTATGATCAACAAAGTTGCTCACCTTGTTACGGTAAAAGAAAACTAAATTTCACTCTTCTACAAAATAAGGAGGTGCCAACATGAAACTTCATGAATTAAAGCCTGCAGAGGGTTCACGTCAAGAACGTAAGCGTAAGGGCCGAGGAATCGGTTCTGGTAACGGTAAAACTGCTGGTAAAGGTCATAAAGGTCAAAACGCTCGTTCAGGTGGCGGTGTTCGTCCTGGTTTTGAGGGTGGTCAAACACCTTTATTCAGACGTTTACCAAAACGTGGTTTTACGAATGTTAACCGTAAGGAATACGCAGTAGTGAACCTTGATGCACTAAACCGTTTTGAAGATGGAACTGAAGTAACACCAGTTCTTCTTGTCGAAACTGGGGTAGTAAGTAATGAAAAAGCAGGAATTAAAATTCTTGCTAAAGGCAAAGTTGAGAAAAAGCTTACAGTTAAAGCTCATAAATTCTCCTCTGCTGCGAAGGAAGCGATTGAAGCTGCCGGCGGTCAAACTGAGGTGATTTAATGTTTCAGACTATCTCCAATTTTATGCGCGTGGGTGATATAAGAAGAAAAATCATATACACCCTTTTAATGCTGGTCGTATTTCGCATCGGTACTTTCATACCAGTACCAGGTGTGAATGCCGGCCTTTTACAAGCCCAGGATGAATTAAATGCATTCGGTCTTTTAAATACTTTTGGCGGTGGTGCACTTCTTAACTTCTCGATACTTGCGATGGGAATTATGCCATATATTACGGCATCAATCATCATTCAGTTACTGCAAATGGACGTTGTGCCAAAGTTTACGGAATGGTCAAAGCAGGGAGAAGTTGGACGCCGTAAATTAGCTCAGTTTACCCGCTACTTTACTATCGTGCTTGGTTTCATCCAAGCTCTTGGTATGTCTTATGGTTTTAATAACCTTGCAAATGGTCAGTTGATTGAAAACCCTGGAATTGCTTCCTATCTTCTTATTGCAACTGTACTAACTGCTGGAACTGCATTTCTATTGTGGTTAGGGGAACAAATTACTGAAAAGGGCGTTGGAAATGGAATTTCCATTATCATTTTCGCTGGTATCGTAGCTGGTATACCGTCAATTATTAACCAGATCTATGCACAGAAGTTTGAAAATGCTGGAGAGCAAATTTTCCTTCAAATCGTTACTGTTGTATTAATTCTCCTTGCAGTTGTTGCTATTGTTGTTGGTACTATTTTCATCCAACAGGCATTAAGAAAGATTCCAATTCAGTACGCCAAGCGTGTAACAGCTGGGAGAAATCCAGTTGGTGGTCAAAACACTCACTTACCATTAAAAGTTAATGCAGCTGGGGTTATTCCAGTTATCTTTGCTATGTCATTCATCATTACGCCAAGAACTGTTGCCGGTTTCTTAGAGCAAAATGATGTCACTTTGTGGATTCAAAGAGTATTTGATTATACGACACCTGTCGGAATGATCATCTATAGTGCATTAATTATTGCTTTTACTTATTTCTATGCTTTCATTCAAGTGAATCCAGAACAAGTGGCTGATAACTTGAAGAAGCAGGGCGGTTACATTCCAGGCATTAGACCAGGGAAAAGTACGCAGGAATATTTGACTCGTGTTTTGTATCGTTTAACAATTGTAGGTGCTCTCTTTCTTACAGCCATCTCAATTTTGCCGATGTTCTTCATCAATATCGCAGGATTGCCAGATTCAGCTCAAATTGGAGGAACAGGCTTGCTCATCGTTGTTGGTGTTGCGCTAGATACGATGAAACAGCTTGAATCACAGCTTGTTAAACGTCATTATAAAGGGTTTATCAAATAATTTGGTTTTTAGGGGACATGAAAAGGTTCCCTATAAGCCAATTAGATTTAAGGGGGAATTCATATGAATTTAGTATTAATGGGGCTCCCCGGTGCCGGTAAAGGTACACAAGCCGAGAAGATTGTCGACAAGTATGGCATCCCTCATATTTCAACAGGTGATATGTTTCGTGCAGCCATTAAGGATGAAACGGAACTAGGCCTGAAAGCAAAATCTTTCATGGACAAAGGCGAGCTTGTTCCTGATGAAGTGACAATCGGTATTGTTCGTGAACGATTAAGCAAGGATGATTGTGAGAAGGGTTTCTTGCTTGATGGATTTCCAAGAACGGTTCCTCAAGCAGACGCACTTGAAAATATTCTTGCAGAATTGAATAAAAAAATTAATTTTGTCATTAATATTGATGTGGATCAAGATATTCTTATGGAGCGCTTGACTGGTCGCCGGATCTGTAAAGATTGTGGTGCCACGTATCATCTTGTATTTAATCCTCCAGCAAAAGTGGATGAATGTGATCGCTGTGGCGGGGAACTGTATCAGCGTGCGGATGATAATGAGGCTACGGTTAAGACTCGACTTGATGTGAATATCAAACAAACAAAGCCTTTGCTTGATTTTTATGAAGCAAAAGGGTATTTACGCAATATTGATGGCCAGCAGGATATCGATAAAGTATTTACTGATCTGGATCGTTTACTCGGGGGCTTGCATGAATGATTATTTGCAAAACGCCGCGTGAAATTGAGATCATGCGTGAGGCCGGCAAAATTGTAGCATTGACTCACCAAGAACTGAAAAAACATATTGCTCCTGGAATAACAACAAAAGAATTAGATCATATCGCTGATACATTTATTCGTAAAGCGAATGCAATTCCTTCGTTTAAAGGCTATAATGGCTTCTCTGGCAGCATTTGTACTTCAGTAAATAATGAACTTGTTCATGGCATACCTGGTAGTCGGGTGTTGAGAGACGGCGACATTATCAGCGTAGATATTGGTGCTAAATATAACGGTTATCATGGTGACTCTGCTTGGACTTATCCTGTAGGTACAATTGATGATGAAACGAGGCGTCTTCTTGACGTCACAGAAGAGTCATTGTTTATTGGCCTTAAGGAAGCAAAGCCAGGTGAGCGTCTATCGAACATCTCACATGCTATTCAAACATATGCGGAACAGAATGGTTTTTCCATTGTACGCGAGTATGTTGGTCATGGAGTAGGACAGAACTTACATGAGGACCCGCAAATTCCTCATTATGGTCCCCCAAACAAAGGTCCACGACTAAAACCGGGTATGGTACTTGCTGTTGAACCAATGGTGAATGCAGGAAGCCGATATGTGAAAACATTGACTGACAACTGGACAGTCGTAACAATTGACGGGAAAATGTGTGCTCATTTTGAACATACGATTACCATTACTGAAAATGGGTATGAGATACTTACAATTGTGTAATTGTTTGTATTTAAATATATCATTTCAATTTTGTTCCGTTTCTGTGCTATAATCATAAGGTTGTTAGTTTCAAATATATTTCTCGAAAAATCCGGCGTGTAATGATGGAAAACAAGCTTTGCTTTTGCAAAGATAAATGAGTTCGTATTTGAATAAAGAAAGGAGACTGTTTGATGGCGAAAGACGATGTAATTGAAATTGAAGGCACAGTGGTTGATACTTTGCCAAATGCCATGTTTAAAGTAGAATTAGAAAATGGTCATACGGTGTTGGCTCATGTTTCTGGTAAGATCCGCATGCATTTTATTCGTATTTTACCAGGAGATAAAGTTACTGTGGAGCTATCTCCATATGATTTAACTCGCGGAAGAATCACTTATCGTTTTAAATAACCATTGCACTCCGTACTATTAAGGAGGTTAGGATAATGAAAGTAAGACCATCTGTTAAACCGATCTGCGAAAAGTGCAAAGTTATCCGCAGACGTGGAAAAGTTATGGTTATCTGTGAAAACCCTAAACATAAACAAAAACAAGGTTAATAACAAGGAGGTGCGCTAATTTATGGCACGTATTGCTGGTGTAGATATTCCACGTGAAAAACGTGTAGTAATCTCATTAACTTACATCTATGGGATTGGTAAAAATACTGCTCAGAAAGTATTAGCAGAAGCTGGTGTTTCTGAAGACACTCGTGTTCGTGATTTAACAGAAGATGAGTTAAATAAAATCCGTGAAGTCATCGATAAGCTAAAGGTTGAAGGTGACCTTCGTCGTGAGGTTTCACTTAACATTAAGCGTTTAATGGAGATCGGAAGCTATCGTGGTCTACGTCATCGCCGTGGTTTACCGGTTCGCGGACAAAACACTAAAAATAACGCTCGCACACGCAAAGGTCCTCGTAAGACTGTAGCGAACAAGAAGAAATAATCGGTAAAGGAGGTACTTTAAATGGCACGCAAAACTAATACACGTAAACGTCGTGTGAAAAAGAATATTGAACAAGGTGTTGCACACATTCGTTCTACTTTTAATAACACAATTGTAACTATTACTGACGCTCATGGGAATGCACTTTCTTGGTCAAGTGCTGGTGCGCTAGGATTTAAAGGTTCACGTAAATCTACTCCTTTCGCAGCTCAAATGGCAGCAGAAACTGCAGCGAAGTCATCTATGGAACACGGAATGAAATCTCTTGAAGTAACTGTTAAGGGACCTGGTGCAGGACGTGAAGCGGCTATTCGTGCGCTACAAGCTGCTGGTCTTGAAGTAACTGCTATCAGAGACGTGACTCCAGTTCCACATAACGGATGTCGCCCACCAAAACGCCGCCGTGTTTAATTTTTCTGTATAGAATTTGTATCCTTGTCTATAATGGGATATGATGTAAATGTTTTATGTTTATACAGGATAATTATTCCAGTTGTTGTGCACAAAACGGGAACGTATACATGGGGGAATTTCGGTTAGTATGCTAACCGGGGTTTCGACGTTTTGAAGGAGGGTATATTTTCATGATCGAAATAGAAAAACCAAAAATCGAAACGGTTGAGATCAGCGATGATGCCAAGTACGGGAAGTTCGTCGTAGAGCCGCTTGAGCGTGGATATGGTACTACTTTGGGTAACTCCTTACGTCGTATCCTTTTATCCTCACTCCCAGGTGCCGCAGTCACATCGATTCAAATTGATGGGGTACTTCATGAGTTCTCAACAATTGAAGGCGTCGTAGAAGATGTAACATCTATCATTTTAAACATTAAGAAACTTGCACTAAAAATTTACTCTGATGAAGAGAAAACTCTTGAAATTGATGTAAAAGGTGAAGGCGTTGTTCATGCTGCTGACATTACCCATGATAGTGATGTAGAAATCCTTAATTCTGATTTACACATTGCGACTTTAGGTGCTAATGGTCATTTACGCATGCGTCTAACTGCAAGAAGAGGCCGTGGATATACGCCAGCTGTTCAGAACAAAAGAGAAGATCAGCCGATTGGTGTTATTCCTATCGATTCTATTTACACACCAGTTTCACGTGTGTCTTATCAGGTTGAAAATACACGTGTAGGACAAATGACTAACTATGATAAGTTAACATTCGATGTTTGGACTGATGGAAGTACAGGTCCACAAGATGCTGTTGCACTTGGTGCGAAAGTCTTAACTGAGCATTTGAATATTTTCGTTGGATTAACTGATGAAGCTCAAAATGCTGAAATCATGGTTGAAAAAGAAGAAGATCAAAAAGAAAAAGTACTTGAGATGACCATTGAAGAACTAGATCTTTCTGTTCGTTCATATAACTGTTTAAAACGTGCTGGTATCAATACCGTTCAAGAATTAGCTAATAAGACGGAAGAAGATATGATGAAGGTACGTAACTTAGGCAGAAAGTCTCTTGAGGAAGTTAAACACAAACTAGAAGAGCTTGGATTAGGCTTACGTAAAGATGATTGATTAGTTAACGTTTGTTAACCTGTCATAATTCTTGTAGCTTATCGGCTTAAGAATGACTTCAACAAAGGAGGGAAACTTTCATGGGATACAGAAAGTTAGGACGTACTAGCTCTCAACGTAAAGCTATGCTACGTGACTTAGCAACAGATTTAATCATCAATGAGCGTATTGAAACAACTGAAGCTCGTGCGAAAGAACTTCGTTCAGTTGTTGAAAAAATGATCACTCTTGGAAAACGTGGCGATTTGCATGCTCGTCGTCAAGCAGCTGCATTCGTACGTAATGAGGTAGCTAACGCTGAAACAAAGCAAGATGCAGTTCAAAAATTATTCAGCGATATCGCTTCTCGTTATGAAGAACGTCAAGGTGGATATACTCGTATTATGAAACTTGGACCTCGTCGCGGTGACGGTGCACCAATGGTAATTATCGAGTTAGTTTAATTTCTATTCGGATGAAGGGCAGGACAGTTTGTTCTTTGCCCTTTTTCTGTAATAGAACAAACTTCTGTAAGGAAGTAGCCAAAGTGAGTGTTACGATGGGCATGATTCGTTCATACACAAATTACAGGTGTATGATTTATGCATATGCATAAGCTTTCTAAGATCATGTCGCGTCTAGCTCTTCTTGCACCTTTCCGATTTATATTTGTCTTAGCGCTAAGCAGGTGGAGGCCTGTTTTTCGGGAAGGTGCGGGCTTTTTTAAATAGGATACTGTTGAATGGGCTTAAATAGGGACAGTATTGACATTTTATAAGCTCGAATAGCAGATTTGGAAATTAGCGCTTTTCTTGTTTGTAATGGTCTTTTAATATATTTTTTTGATAAATTTACTGTCTTTGCTATTGAAGCTCGCCAAAAATGGCGGGTTTTTTATTTATAAATTTGTTTTGATTGGTTAGGAGAACAGTTTAGAATAGAGAAGAGTAAGTTGAGAGGAGGAGCTGCTTTGAGTAAAGAAAAGCTAGTTCAATTAGATAATATTTCATTTCAGTATGCTTTAGAGACTGGGTTTGCACTAAGAAATGTTTCTTTTGATATATATGAGGGCGAATGGCTAGCATTAGTCGGTCATAACGGTTCTGGTAAATCAACCCTCGCTAAGCTATTAAATGGGTTACACTTTCCTCAAGAAGGTTCAATTAAGGTGAATGGGATGCTTCTTACAGAGGAATCAGTATGGGAGATAAGAAAAAAGATTGGTATGGTCTTTCAAAATCCTGATAACCAATTTGTTGGAACAACTGTAAAGGATGATGTGGCTTTTGGTTTAGAAAATAACGGAATTGTTCGAGAAGAAATGCTAGAAAGAGTCAAGTATTCGCTGGAAAAGGTAAAAATGGCTCAATTTCTTGATCAAGAGCCGCACCATCTATCCGGTGGCCAGAAGCAAAGAGTGGCTATTGCTGGTGTCATCGCACTTAGACCTTCGATTATTATTTTGGATGAAGCAACCTCGATGCTTGATCCAAGAGGTAGAGAAGAGGTTTTGGAGACGGTTAGAGAGTTAAAAGAGAACCACCATATGACAGTCATTTCGATTACGCATGATTTAGAAGAGGCAGTAAAGGCGGATCGGATCATTGTAATGAATAAAGGGGAACTTTACCGGGAAGGTAGTCCGAAAGAAATATTTCAATTGGATGAAGAACTTGTTCAACTTGGCTTGGACATTCCATTCCCAGTTAAATTGAGTAAGCTTCTAAAGGAACAAGGGGTTTCACTATCTAGGCATTTTTTATCAGAAGAAGAGTTGGTGGCAGAGTTATGGACATCTCACTACAAAAAGTAGAATACCGTTATCAGGCTAAAACCCCTTTTGAACGCCTTGCCATTAAGGATGTGTCTATTAATATTCCATCAGGAACCTTTCTAGCGATTATTGGCCATACAGGCTCCGGGAAATCAACGGTCTTGCAGCATTTGAATGCCTTATTAAAGCCAACTGCAGGTAAAGTTGTCATTGGGGATAAAGAAGTCACGGCAGATAAAAAGCAAAAAAATTTAAAGGAAGTACGGCAGAAGGTAGGTATCGTTTTTCAGTTTCCAGAGCATCAATTGTTTGAAGAAACGGTTGAAAAAGATATTTGCTTCGGACCGATGAATTTTGGCGTAACGATGGAAGAAGCGCAGAGAAGGGCAAAGGTAGCAATTAAACAAGTCGGACTTTCTGAAGAGATATTGAGCAAATCCCCGTTCGACCTATCTGGCGGTCAAATGCGCAGAGTAGCCATTGCTGGTGTGTTAGCAATGGAACCAGATGTTATCGTACTGGACGAGCCGACTGCAGGACTTGATCCACGCGGGAGAAAGGAAATTATGGATATGTTCCATGCTCTTCATATTGAGAGAAAACTATCGACTGTGCTAGTCACACATAGTATGGAGGATGCTTCTAAATACGCAGACCACATTGTTATTATGCAAAATGGGGAAGTGTATAAGAAAGGAACGCCAGAGGAAATTTTCACTTCTCCTGAAGGCTTGATGCAGCTTGGGTTAGATGTGCCTGAGGTCGTACGCTTCCAGCAAAAAATCGAAGAAACCTTTCATATAAAGTTTTCGCAAACTTGTTTAACTGTGGAGATGCTAACTAAGGAAATTGCCTCTTTACTAAAGGGGGGTGGGCAGAAATGATGGAGAAGATGATTTTTGGCCGTTATGTTCCTGCTCAATCGCTGATTCACCGCATGGATCCGCGTTCAAAGCTAGTGATCATCTTTTTATTTGTTTGTATTGTTTTTATCGCAAATAATAGCCTAACATATGGATTATTAGCGATTTATACATTGGTAATGATTTCTTTATCTAAAGTGCCCTTTCGGTTTATTATATCGGGACTGAAGCCTGTACTATGGCTTGTACTTTTTACATTGCTCTTGCATTTGTTTTTAACAAAGGAAGGGGAACTCTTATTTCAAGCTGGCTGGTTCTCCATCTATGAAGAAGGTTTAAGGCAGGGGATTTTCATATCCTTACGCTTCTTCCTACTTATATTGATGACATCGATTCTTACATTAACGACGACGCCGATTGAAATAACAGATGGATTAGAGAACTTACTTCATCCGTTAAATAAAGTAAAATTTCCTGTACATGAGCTTGCTCTCATGATGTCCATTTCGCTTCGCTTTATACCGACCTTGATGCAAGAGACAGATAAGATCATGAAGGCACAAACAGCTAGAGGAGTCGACTTCTCTAGCGGGCCGATTAAAGATAGAGTGAAGGCGATTATCCCCCTATTGATCCCGCTTTTTGTCAATTCCTTTAAAAGGGCAGAAGAGCTTGCTACAGCGATGGAAGCAAGGGGCTACAGAGGCGGAGAAGGCAGGACGAAGTACAGGCAGCTTAGCTGGGGGATTAAGGATACTTCAATGCTCGTATTTCTTGGAATTTTAACAGCTTTATTAGTCCTATTTCGAACGTAATGGAGCAATGTGATGCAAAGATATAAATGTATAATTTCTTATGATGGTACACAATTTGCTGGCTATCAAGTCCAGCCAAATAAGCGGACAGTGCAAGGTGAAGTGGAGAAGGCGCTTAGAAAGCTTCATAAAGATATGGATGTCAAGGTTAGTGCTTCGGGCAGAACGGATGCTGGCGTTCATGCAAGGGGGCAGGTGATTCATTTTGACTCCCCTCTTAAGATTCCTTTGGAAAAGTGGGAGGTTGCGTTAAATACGCTGTTACCGGAAGATATCGCCATCATTCATACAGAAATGGCTGCCGATGATTTTCATGCCCGTTTTGATGCAAAAGGGAAGGAATATCGTTATTTCGTTTATCGTTCCTTGCAGCGCAGCCCATTTAAACGAAATTACGCTTATCAGTATCCATATTCTTTAGATATTAAGAAAGTTAATGAAGCTGTCCCCTTTTTGATTGGAGAACATGACTTTACAAGCTTTTGCTCAGCTAAAACAGATGTTGTTGATAAGGTACGTGAAATACGTAAGATAGAAGTGGTAGAAGAGGGAGATATGCTGATTTTCCGCTTCGTCGGAAATGGTTTTTTGTATAATATGGTTCGCATTTTAGTGGGGACGCTTCTAGGGGTGGGTGCAGGTGATATTTCTCCCGGATCCATACCAGATATACTTGAAAAAAGGGATCGTGTATATGCAGGGAAAACAGCGCCGGCACAAGGTTTGTATTTATGGGAAGTGCATTATTGAAGTGAAAATAGGTGTCATTATAAAAAAACATTAAAACAACTAAACCTGGCGTAACATTTTATTGACATTAGTCGATGAAAAGTGTATCATAGCAAAGGTATTGTTATTAAAACCACGATAAGCCCCGGAACTTATTGTGTCTAAGATAAATGAAACCAAATGAATGAATAATGGAAATTTTAGGAGGGAAAATTGATGCGTACAACGTTTATGGCGAATGCAAACAATATCGAGCGTAAATGGTACGTAGTTGATGCTGAAGGCAAAACTTTAGGTCGTCTTGCTAGTGAAGTTGCATCAATCCTACGTGGTAAACATAAACCAACTTATACACCACATGTTGATACTGGTGATCATGTAATTATTCTTAATGCTTCAAAAATCCACTTAACTGGTAAAAAGCTTACTGACAAGATTTACTACCGTCACAGCTTACACCCAGGTGGTTTAAAAACTAGAACTGCTAATGAAATGCGTACAAACTACCCTGAGAGAATGTTAGAGCTTGCTATTAAAGGCATGCTTCCAAAGAATTCTCTTGGTCGTCAAATGTTCAAGAAATTACACGTATATGCTGGCGCTGAACATAAGCACCAAGCACAACAACCTGAAGTTTACGAACTTCGTGGATAATTTTTAGGGGAGGTTATTAACTTGGCACAGGTTCAATATATTGGTACTGGTCGTCGTAAGAGCTCCGTTGCACGAGTTCGTTTAGTTCCAGGCGATGGTCAAATTATTATCAACGGTCGTGAAATTGAAGATTATATCCCATTTGCAGCATTGCGTGCAGTTGTAAATCAACCGCTTGTAGCTACTGAAACACAAGGCAGCTATAATGTACATGTAAATGTTAATGGTGGAGGATACACTGGTCAAGCTGGCGCAATTCGCCACGGTATCGCTCGTGCGTTACTTCAAGCTGATCCAGGATACCGTCCAACACTAAAAGCTGCAGGTCTATTAACTCGTGACGCTCGTATGAAAGAACGTAAAAAATACGGTCTTAAAGGCGCTCGTCGTGCACCTCAGTTCTCAAAACGTTAATATCAACTTTTCAAAGACTCTCAACCAATTTGGTTGGGGGTCTTTTTTATATAAAATTAGAATTTTCGTGAGGAGACATAGCTTTTATCTATACAACTTGCCATTGTTCAACATATGATAACCCGGACAAGCTTAAAAATAGAAAACTCGTTCAATGGATTGATACTAAGTTAAGCGTCCTTACAATTAATAAGAAAGGGGTTCATGTGAATGAGCGAAGGCGATTATAAAGAAATACTATTAAAGGAGTTAGTCAGGCAAGGAGAGGCATTAAATTTAATTATGGAACAAATGCAAGGTCGAGAAAAGGTGGGAAAAGCTCCATCACAAAATGAGGAAATATTGATTAGACTAGTCAATGAAATCTCAAGCATAAACGAATCTACACAAATACAACGTGAAAATGTAAATAAATTATTAATTGAAATGACCCAAATAAACGACAAGTTAGAAAACATTAAATCCACTAAGGAATTTCAACCATCAGAGCCAGCTAAACATCCTTTTAGTTTTCTCAATAGCTTTAATCTAGAAAAACTGTTAAAGATGGCAAAAATTGCGGGAGATCTATATGAATTAAATAAGAATAATGAAAATGAATAAAAAAAGGCTGACTTATTATATCCCCTAATAAGTCAGCCTCATTCATTTTGATGCAACTCGTATCGCTATTAGATTGATACTGCTCCTATTCCTTTAAAATACAGCGCCAATAATGATCAACAATATGAACAATATGACAATTAGCACAAAGGTGCTGCCATTTCCATTTCCATATCCTCTAGTTTCAGCCATTTGTTTTTCCTCCTTCGAATAGTTTTGAAAGAGCTCTTTCATCTATAAGGTATGAATTGAATCAAACTTTGAATAGGACAAGCATATTGATTGTATTGCGGAATTTTACTTTTTAATCAAAAAATGATTACATAAAGAATTTTTTTGAAGGATTTATACAAAATTGGCAGACAAAAGCGTCTGCATTTTTGTATGTCTCTCCTTTTGCGGTTAAAGACTATCATTAAGAGGTGGGAAGGCATGAATGTAATTACAACCTTTGCAGAAAAGAAACGTGAAAAGCAAATTAAATATGAAAAGTCCATTTTAAAGGAAATTTCTATAAAGGCATTAAAGGAAAAAGTTCAGCATCATTTTGGATCCTCAAGATTTGTATCTGGGCTTATGATGAATGCTGGGATTGAAGAAGCTTGCTATGATGTAGCGATTGAAGCGTATTTATTAGGTGCTCATTTTAGCCGATTTGGATTATATGGCGAACCTGCGGAAGACGTAAGAAATCGTTGCCGATACGAGATACAGCATTTTTCAGATACACTTTACAACTTCCTCTTATATTGGGGTCATGGGGAAGAAGGAATAATAAGTGAATCTCTCTATTACTTATGTGAGGAATATGTAAATACCTGGTGGATGGAGGGGTTTCAAAAAGGTCAAAGGAGACATAAACTCCGTCTTCATTAATTTCGCTCCTAACTACTGTGTTTCCTAGTTCTATCTCTTTACCTTGTCCCATATATTTTAATGGAGGACGAGCGGGAGGTTGACAGGGAATATGAAAAAATTAAAAGCTGCGGCATTCGCCATTGGACTTATCGTCCTATTTTTAATTTTGCAATATGATTTTTCAGAAGAGGATTCTTGGGAATCATGGCATTTGCCGTTAACTGGGAAGATTATTTTACTTGATCCAGGTCATGGTGGTCCAGATGGCGGAGCAGGGGACGAGGATGCACTTGAGAAGGAAATTGCCCTTGATGTGACACTGAAGGTGAGAGAATATCTTCAAGAACAGGGAGCGCTTGTCATTTTAACGAGAGAAGATGATCGTGACCTGGCTCCAGATGGCACAAGAGGATATAGCAGACGAAAAGTAGAGGATTTAAAGAAGCGCCTCGAACTGATTAATACGTCAGGGGCTGAGTTTTTTGCGAGCATTCATTTAAATGCGATTCCTTCTTCACGCTGGAGCGGCGCACAGACCTTCTATGCATCTCATAAAGATGAAAACGCAAGGGCGGCAAAGTTTATACAGGATGAACTAAGACGAAACTTAGAAAACACGAATCGAAAAGCAAAGAAATTAAATAATGTATATATCTTAAAAAACGCTGAAATTCCTGGCGCTTTAGTGGAAGTAGGCTTTTTATCCAATCCAGCTGAAAAAGAAAATTTGAAGAAAGAGCAATACCAGAATAAAGTAGCAGCCTCGATATATATGGGGATTCTCAGGTATTTTTCCGATGAAAAAGAATTAAAGGAAGAGGAATAAAAGATGCTAAAAGGCATCTTTTTTTGTGCTCTAAAGAAACCGATTAATTGAAAATTTATAGGAAGTACGAGTATTGGTTTTAATTTGATAAGGTGTGATAGAATTAACTGTAGCGCACTAACATTATGTTATACTTTAATGGAAACGAATTCATAAAGGCAGGTGCTAGTATGTTAACGGAACAAAATATTAGAGAAGTTTTAAGTGGAGTTCAAGAGCCATTTATACATAAAACACTAGGTGAACTCGGTGCCATTGATGAAGTGAAAATCAAGGAAGATAAAAATCATGTAAGTGTAAAGATATTAATTGCAAAAACAGGTAGTGCTGAGCAGCTACAGCTTCAAACACAAATTGTGAATTTGTTAAAGGAAGCAGGTGCAGCAACTGTTGGTATCCGGTTTAGTGAACTGCCGGAATCTGTATTAGCCCAGTATCGTCAAGCGGTGAAAGAAGAAGATAAAGGGTTGCTGTCTCCTGATAGCAAGACGACCTTTATTGCGATTGCGAGTGGAAAGGGTGGAGTTGGGAAATCTACTGTTTCGGTGAACCTTGCAGTCTCATTAGCACGATTAGGGAAAAAGGTCGGCTTGATTGATGCTGATATTTACGGATTTAGTGTGCCTGATATGATGGGGATTACGACACGCCCTGTTGTAAGAGGAGAGAAGATTATTCCGGTTGATCGTTTTGGTGTAAAAGTCATTTCTATGGGTTTCTTTGTTGAAGACAATGCTCCAATTATATGGAGAGGCCCAATGCTTGGAAAAATGCTTAATAGCTTTTTCAATGAAGTAGAATGGGGAGACATTGATTACTTATTACTTGATTTACCTCCTGGAACAGGTGATGTGGCACTGGATGTTCATACAATGCTTCCAGCTTGTAAAGAAATCGTTGTTACTACTCCACATCCAACTGCTGCATTTGTTGCTGCTCGAGCTGGTGCGATGGCCATAAAAACTGAACATGAAATTTTAGGTGTTATTGAAAACATGGCTTATTTTGAAAGTAAGCTTACGGGTGAGAAGGAATATGTCTTCGGTCAAGGCGGAGGACAGAAACTTGCTGAAGAATTAAAAACAGACGTTTTAGGTCAGCTGCCTCTTCAACAACCAGACTGGGATGAAAAGGAGTTTGCTCCTTCTGTATATCAAGAAGATCATAGGTTGGGAAAAATTTATACTGAAATTGCACAGAAAGTCGTTTATTCTCTTGAAGGCAAATAAAAAAACCTCTTTTCACTTTGTGAAAAGAGGTTTTTTTCTTGGGATTAGCTGCCGCCTTGGCCACTCTGGCCTCCACCTTGATCACCGCCTTGCTCTTTATCACTTTGCTCTCCGCTTTCTCCTCCTTTTTCACCGCTTTTTACTTCACTAGCGGCTTTTAGGAGAATTTCTTGGATTTTTGCCTTAAAGAGCGGACTCTCAAATGTTTCAGTGACAACGGTCTGCAAATGTTCACGATATTCCTTGCTTTTTAATACATTAGTGACTTCTTTTTCTAATTCAGGATCTTTTAAAACTTCTATCATCATTCCGCGGTATTCAGGATCCTTCATTAGATCCTTTAAAAGCTTTTCATTTTCTTTTTTCATGCTTTTTGCAATGCTTTCAGCAAATTTAGGATCTTCAAAGGACTTTTTCCAAAATTCTGTTCCCTTATCCGAGGTTAATGTCCTTTCGATCGTTTCTGAAACAACCGTTTGGTCCATTACAAGCTTCTGCTTCATTTTGTCATCTTCCATTAGCTCCTGTATTGCTTTTTTGCCATCATCTGTTTTTAGTATATCCACAATCATTTTCTTTGTTTGTTCATAATCCAAATTATTGCCGCCAGCTTCACCTGAGCCACAGCCTGCGAGCATCATAATTAGCATTGAAGGGACGAGTATACGGAATATTTTTAACATATAGAAGCTCCTTTCAGAGATGTCCTTAATGTTAGAATGAAGAAAATGAGCAAATATTATTCGCTTGAATTGCTTTACCTAGATTTTTTATTGCTACGTTGGTACAATCAAAAGGGATTGAATAAATGCTATGGAGGAAAAATAAGTTGACTAGCCGGAACTGGGTAAAGTTGTTTATGACAACTCTGTTAGTTGGGGGATTAACTACTGGGGTTGTAGGTTTTATTGTGCGCTGGAATGAATTTGAACCTATATTTACATCTTTCGATCTTCTTGAAATATTATCTGTTTTAATATGGTTAATTGGAGTAGGTTTTATTTTCAGTGTTCTAAGCCAAGCAGGTTTTTTTGCTTATTTAACCGTTCATCGTTTTGGACTTGGCATATTTAAATCCCATTCGTTATGGAATGCAGTTCAGGTTATTCTAATCTTGTTTGTTTTATTTGATTTGGTCTACCTTCGTTATAATACTTTTGCTGAAGAAGGAGACAGCATTTGGCCATATGTTGGAGTAGCAGCATTTATCCTTGTTGTTGGAGCGGCAGTGGCAGCAATGAAAGTTAAGATGACAAGTAAAGAAGCATTTATACCTGCTGTATTTTTTATGGTTGTTGTAACAACAATCGAGTGGGTCCCAGTTTTGCGAGTAAATGAAGAAAGCTGGGTATATCTAATGATATTTCCGTTATTAGTATGTAACGCGTACCAGTTGCTTATTCTTCAAAAGCTTAATAAAGCTTCACAAGAGCAAAGACAAAAAGTAGCAAAAAAGCCGGCCAAATAAGGACGGCTTTTTTGCTTAGTTAATATATTATTGTATTATTTGACTTCGCTTGTATTTGTTTCAGCATTCGCAATCATTTCAGAAACGGACACAAACTTTAAATTTTTGCTGTTTATCCCTTGGATGATTTGAGGCAAAGCTTTTGCTGTTTGTTTCGCAGAATCTGAGGCGTGTAATAGCAGGATATCTCCCTTTTTTGCTTGTGCCGCATTCTTGACGATGACCTCTATGCCGGGATTTGTCCAATCCTTTGAATCAAGACTCCAATGTACAACCGTATATCCGAGTCTGTCAGCTACCTTTAATGTTTTTTGATCAAAATGTCCTGTCGGTGCTCGAATTAGCTTAATATCTTTTACATTTAACTTTTTAAATGCATCTTGAGCCTTCGCAATATCCTGCCTAATTTTCTGTTCTTCAAGCTCGGTATAGTCTTCATAATTATAACCAA
Source organism: Cytobacillus solani (assembly GCF_006704205.1). Classification (NCBI taxonomy): domain Bacteria; kingdom Bacillati; phylum Bacillota; class Bacilli; order Caryophanales; family Bacillaceae; genus Cytobacillus; species Cytobacillus solani. Next base: position 1,732,007 of record NZ_CP041305.1, on the reverse strand, counting down.
GTATTCCAATTTCATATCCTTCCTTAACGATTCGAGCAACAAGATCTGGGTGACGTTCTGCCCATGATCCCGCAAGGAAAAAGGTAGCAGCTTTCACATTTTCCTTTTTAAGAACATCGAGAATGGGTTCTGCCTTTTCATCGCCCCACCCGATATTAAATGTGAGTGCCAGATCTTTTTCACCTTTGTATATTGCTTTAGGCCCGTCTTTTGTTGAAAAAGCTGGCAGATGAACAATGTTTCCGACGTAAAGGAACCAGGCAGCAAAAAAAGCGGTTGTTACAACGATAACAAGCTGTTTAAACGTTTTTCCGTTAAGCACAAAAAAGAAGTTCATAATTCCTCTCACCTCGTCCAAATACTTCTTGTCTCAATCTTATGCAAGTAATTTTCAAAAATGATTTGAAAAACAAATTCATAAAAAAAATAAAATGGAAAATACTACAAAAACCAAACTGAAATAAAGGGGTTATAGGATGTTAGGAATGTTAATCAATCAAAAAGAACAAAAAGAAATAGAGTATTTAATAAAAAGAGAAATGGATGAAATATTATTTGATTTGAAGGATGAACGAATCGATCATATAGTAAAAAGAGCAATGGAAGAGAGATATAAAATATTATTTTCGTTATTCAAAAGAGTGGCTGCACCTAATGAATGCTTGAAATATATGCTAAATAGACAGAAGAGGGAACAAAAGGGATAAAACTTTCAAAAAAACTCTTTGATTTTTGTTGACTTAGTTTTATTTAGCTGTTATATTAATAAGCGTCGCTAATGACGTAATGAAAATAACTTAAAAAAGTTGTTGACGTCGAAAGTGAAAGGTGATATATTAATAAAGTCGCTGTAAGCAGCGGAATTGATATTGCTCTTTGAAAACTGAACGAACAAAAAACGTCAACGTTAATTCAAGTATTAAAACTTAAGAGCTAATCTTACTCTTTATTGGAGAGTTTGATCCTGGCTCAGGACGAACGCTGGCGGCGTGCCTAATACATGCAAGTCGAGCGAATCTGAGGGAGCTTGCTCCCAAAGATTAGCGGCGGACGGGTGAGTAACACGTGGGCAACCTGCCTGTAAGACTGGGATAACTTCGGGAAACCGGAGCTAATACCGGATAATCCTTTTCTACTCATGTAGAAAAGCTGAAAGATGGCTTCGGCTATCACTTACAGATGGGCCCGCGGCGCATTAGCTAGTTGGTGAGGTAACGGCTTACCAAGGCGACGATGCGTAGCCGACCTGAGAGGGTGATCGGCCACACTGGGACTGAGACACGGCCCAGACTCCTACGGGAGGCAGCAGTAGGGAATCTTCCGCAATGGACGAAAGTCTGACGGAGCAACGCCGCGTGAGTGATGAAGGTTTTCGGATCGTAAAACTCTGTTGTTAGGGAAGAACAAGTACCGTTCGAATAGGGCGGTACCTTGACGGTACCTAACCAGAAAGCCACGGCTAACTACGTGCCAGCAGCCGCGGTAATACGTAGGTGGCAAGCGTTGTCCGGAATTATTGGGCGTAAAGCGCGCGCAGGTGGTTTCTTAAGTCTGATGTGAAAGCCCCCGGCTCAACCGGGGAGGGTCATTGGAAACTGGGAGACTTGAGTGCAGAAGAGGAAAGTGGAATTCCAAGTGTAGCGGTGAAATGCGTAGAGATTTGGAGGAACACCAGTGGCGAAGGCGACTTTCTGGTCTGTAACTGACACTGAGGCGCGAAAGCGTGGGGAGCGAACAGGATTAGATACCCTGGTAGTCCACGCCGTAAACGATGAGTGCTAAGTGTTAGAGGGTTTCCGCCCTTTAGTGCTGCAGCAAACGCATTAAGCACTCCGCCTGGGGAGTACGGCCGCAAGGCTGAAACTCAAAGGAATTGACGGGGGCCCGCACAAGCGGTGGAGCATGTGGTTTAATTCGAAGCAACGCGAAGAACCTTACCAGGTCTTGACATCCTCTGACAATCCTAGAGATAGGACGTTCCCCTTCGGGGGACAGAGTGACAGGTGGTGCATGGTTGTCGTCAGCTCGTGTCGTGAGATGTTGGGTTAAGTCCCGCAACGAGCGCAACCCTTGATCTTAGTTGCCAGCATTCAGTTGGGCACTCTAAGGTGACTGCCGGTGACAAACCGGAGGAAGGTGGGGATGACGTCAAATCATCATGCCCCTTATGACCTGGGCTACACACGTGCTACAATGGATGGTACAAAGGGCTGCAAGACCGCGAGGTTTAGCCAATCCCATAAAACCATTCTCAGTTCGGATTGCAGGCTGCAACTCGCCTGCATGAAGCCGGAATCGCTAGTAATCGCGGATCAGCATGCCGCGGTGAATACGTTCCCGGGCCTTGTACACACCGCCCGTCACACCACGAGAGTTTGTAACACCCGAAGTCGGTGGGGTAACCGCAAGGAGCCAGCCGCCTAAGGTGGGACAGATGATTGGGGTGAAGTCGTAACAAGGTAGCCGTATCGGAAGGTGCGGCTGGATCACCTCCTTTCTAAGGATGAAATGAAGTCTAACTTCATTAAAAGACGTTTCATTGTTCGTTCAGTTTTGAGAGAGTAATCTCTCATATTATTTTGCTCCTGCGCCGCAGTAGTTCGAGGAAGATAAACCTCAGCTCGTCGCAAGGCAGCATGATGAATAGCTACGAAGCTTAATCACGTTGTGATTGAAATCAGTAGCCTTGTTCTTTGAAAACTAGATAATGCAATAAAGAAGATAACCGAGTAATCGCCATCTTAGTTTTTTCTCTTATATTGAGTTTTTAAAACCAAGTAAGTTTTTTCTCTTATATTGAGTTTTTAAAACCAAGTAAGAGTGTAAACCATGAGGGCAATGAGCAACAAGCAGATCAAGGAAGCGACCGAGCGAGCACCGGAACGTACTCAGTACGTGAGGAGCACAGCGAGAGAGCTGACGCCGAGATGCGCAGTTGATCATTGACCGAAGTAGGTTAAGTTAGAAAGGGCGCACGGTGAATGCCTAGGCACTAGGAGCCGATGAAGGACGGGACTAACACCGATATGCTTCGGGGAGCTGTAAGTAAGCTTTGATCCGGAGATTTCCGAATGGGGGAACCCTCTATCCGTAATGGGATAGAATCTTTACCTGAATACATAGGGTATTGAAGGCAGACCCGGGGAACTGAAACATCTAAGTACCCGGAGGAAGAGAAAGCAAACGCGATTCCCTGAGTAGCGGCGAGCGAAACGGGATTAGCCCAAACCAAGAGGCTTGCCTCTTGGGGTTGTAGGACACTCTACACGGAGTTACAAAGGAACGAGGTAAATGAACAGGTCTGGAAAGGCCGGCCAGAGAAGGTAAAAGCCCTGTAGTTGAAACTTCGTTCCCTCCAGAGTGGATCCTGAGTACGGCGGGACACGAGAAATCCCGTCGGAAGCAGGGAGGACCATCTCCCAAGGCTAAATACTCCCTAGTGACCGATAGTGAACCAGTACCGTGAGGGAAAGGTGAAAAGCACCCCGGAAGGGGAGTGAAAGAGATCCTGAAACCGTGTGCCTACAAGTAGTTAGAGCCCGTTAATGGGTGATAGCGTGCCTTTTGTAGAATGAACCGGCGAGTTACGATTACATGCAAGGTTAAGTTGAATAGACGGAGCCGCAGCGAAAGCGAGTCTGAATAGGGCGAATGAGTATGTGGTCGTAGACCCGAAACCAGGTGATCTACCCATGTCCAGGTTGAAGTTCAGGTAACACTGAATGGAGGACCGAACCCACGCACGTTGAAAAGTGCGGGGATGAGGTGTGGGTAGCGGAGAAATTCCAATCGAACTTGGAGATAGCTGGTTCTCTCCGAAATAGCTTTAGGGCTAGCCTCATGTAGAAAGAGTCTTGGAGGTAGAGCACTGTTTGGACTAGGGGCCCCCATCGGGTTACCGAATTCAGACAAACTCCGAATGCCAAAGACTTATCCATGGGAGTCAGACTGCGAGTGATAAGATCCGTAGTCAAGAGGGAAACAGCCCAGACCACCAGCTAAGGTCCCAAAGTATACGTTAAGTGGAAAAGGATGTGGAGTTGCTTAGACAACCAGGATGTTGGCTTAGAAGCAGCCACCATTTAAAGAGTGCGTAATAGCTCACTGGTCGAGTGACTCTGCGCCGAAAATGTACCGGGGCTAAACGTATCACCGAAGCTGTGGATGGACATCTACGATGTCCGTGGTAGGAGAGCGTTCTAAGGGCGTTGAAGCTAGACCGCAAGGACTGGTGGAGCGCTTAGAAGTGAGAATGCCGGTATGAGTAGCGAAAGATGGGTGAGAATCCCATCCACCGAATGCCTAAGGTTTCCTGAGGAAGGCTCGTCCGCTCAGGGTTAGTCGGGACCTAAGCCGAGGCTGAAAAGCGTAGGCGATGGACAACAGGTTGATATTCCTGTACCACCAAACTCCGTTTGAGCAATGGGGGGACGCAGGAGGATAGGGTAAGCGCACTGCTGGATATGTGCGTCTAAGCAGTTAGGCTGCAAGCGAGGAAAATCCCGTTTGCGTGAAGGCTGAGCTGTGACAGCGAGGGAAATATAGTACCGAAGTTCCTGATTCCACACTGCCAAGAAAAGCCTCTAGTGAGGATAAGGTGCCCGTACCGCAAACCGACACAGGTAGGCGAGGAGAGAATCCTAAGGTGAGCGAGAGAACTCTCGTTAAGGAACTCGGCAAAATGACCCCGTAACTTCGGGAGAAGGGGTGCTTTTTAGGGTGAATAGCCCTGAAAAGCCGCAGTGAATAGGCCCAGGCGACTGTTTAGCAAAAACACAGGTCTCTGCGAAGCCGCAAGGCGAAGTATAGGGGCTGACGCCTGCCCGGTGCTGGAAGGTTAAGAGGAGGGGTTAGCTTACGCGAAGCTCTGAATTGAAGCCCCAGTAAACGGCGGCCGTAACTATAACGGTCCTAAGGTAGCGAAATTCCTTGTCGGGTAAGTTCCGACCCGCACGAAAGGCGTAACGATCTGGGCACTGTCTCAACGAGAGACTCGGTGAAATTATAGTACCTGTGAAGATGCAGGTTACCCGCGACAGGACGGAAAGACCCCGTGGAGCTTTACTGTAGCCTGATATTGAATTTCGGTACAGCTTGTACAGGATAGGTAGGAGCCTTGGAAGCCGGAGCGCCAGCTTCGGTGGAGGCATCGGTGGGATACTACCCTGGCTGTATTGAAATTCTAACCCATGCCCCTGATCGGGGCAGGAGACAGTGTCAGGTGGGCAGTTTGACTGGGGCGGTCGCCTCCTAAAAAGTAACGGAGGCGCCCAAAGGTTCCCTCAGAATGGTTGGAAATCATTCGAAGAGTGTAAAGGCATAAGGGAGCTTGACTGCGAGACCTACAAGTCGAGCAGGGACGAAAGTCGGGCTTAGTGATCCGGTGGTTCCGCATGGAAGGGCCATCGCTCAACGGATAAAAGCTACCCCGGGGATAACAGGCTTATCTCCCCCAAGAGTCCACATCGACGGGGAGGTTTGGCACCTCGATGTCGGCTCATCGCATCCTGGGGCTGTAGTCGGTCCCAAGGGTTGGGCTGTTCGCCCATTAAAGCGGTACGCGAGCTGGGTTCAGAACGTCGTGAGACAGTTCGGTCCCTATCCGTCGTGGGCGCAGGAAATTTGAGAGGAGCTGTCCTTAGTACGAGAGGACCGGGATGGACGCACCGCTGGTGTACCAGTTGTTCTGCCAAGAGCATCGCTGGGTAGCTATGTGCGGAAGGGATAAGTGCTGAAAGCATCTAAGCATGAAGCCCCCCTCGAGATGAGATTTCCCATAGCGTCAAGCTAGTAAGACCCCTGAAAGATGATCAGGTTGATAGGTTTGAGGTGGAAGCGTGGTGACACGTGGAGCTGACAAATACTAATCGGTCGAGGACTTAACCAAAATGAAAGGCGAAGGCGACTGTTCAACTTCGAGAGGCGTTGGAGAGCCGACCATGCAAATCCCGCATTTGGATTTGTAGGGGCGGATCGAAACGACCGAGAAGTTAGGAGCCGTAGCTGGACAAAATGATTACTCAACTTCTTCTTTAGCATTATCTAGTTTTGAGGGAACAAACCTCATCATAAATAGGTCTAGTGACGATGGCGAGAAGGCCACACCCGTTCCCATCCCGAACACGGAAGTTAAGCTTCTCAGCGCCGATGGTAGTTAGGGGCTGTCCCCTTGTGAGAGTAGGACGTCGCTAGGCTTTAAATATTCCGCAGTAGCTCAGTGGTAGAGCTATCGGCTGTTAACCGATCGGTCGTAGGTTCGAGTCCTACCTGCGGAGCCATTTTTTCTGAAGATCTATTTGAGCAGGTAGTTTTTATGCTTCCATAGCTCAGCAGGTAGAGCACTTCCATGGTAAGGAAGAGGTCAGCGGTTCGAGCCCGCTTGGGAGCTTACCATAATCAATTATATGGCCCCTTGGTCAAGCGGTTAAGACACCGCCCTTTCACGGCGGTAACACGGGTTCGAATCCCGTAGGGGTCACCATTTTCGGAGGATTAGCTCAGCTGGGAGAGCATCTGCCTTACAAGCAGAGGGTCGGCGGTTCGATCCCGTCATCCTCCACCATTAATTTTATTTTGCCGGCCTAGCTCAATTGGTAGAGCAACTGACTTGTAATCAGTAGGTTGGGGGTTCAAGTCCTCTGGCCGGCATGTTTTATAACTTTCGGAGGGGTAGCGAAGTGGCTAAACGCGGCGGACTGTAAATCCGCTCCTTCGGGTTCGGCGGTTCGAATCCGTCCCCCTCCACCATTATTTTTAATAGCAATATTAAAAATGGACAAGAATAAACTAGTCCTTTTTATTTTTTAAGAATAATCATTGTCCTTTTTGCAAATGATATTAGAATCATTGGGCTATAGCCAAGCGGTAAGGCATCGCACTTTGACTGCGACATGCGTTGGTTCGAATCCAGCTAGCCCAGCCATTATTTTTGAGCCATTAGCTCAGTCGGTAGAGCATCTGACTTTTAATCAGAGGGTCGAAGGTTCGAGTCCTTCATGGCTCATTTATATGATGAAGAAAAGACCTTAAGGGAATGAATCCTTTTAGGTCTTTTTTCTCTTATTCATTGTAAAACGTATTACGGTCAGAAATAAATTCATGAAGCCCAGTGTAAAGGCTACATACTTAAGTGACTAACTATATTAATTTTTAGAATCTTACTCATTTTTCGTATATATATACATGCTTTTGTCGAGTTGAGTCATTTCTTTTAATATGGTTAAAATAGAGATAGATACAGGGATGAAGGGAGAATCTTTTCATGAAGAAGCTTGCCATTATTGGGATGCCTATGGATTTGGGACAAATGAGACGCGGAGTGGATATGGGGCCAAGTGCTATCCGTTACGCTGGTATAAATGAAAGGCTAAAAAATTTATTTGATGAAGTTCATGATCGAGGGGACATTGCTATTGGAAGACCCGAAGTAGAGATAGATCCAGAATCGAATCTTAGAAATTTGCATTTAATTGCAGAAAAGTCAGAAATGCTTGCTAAGGAAGTCGATCAGGTAATTGAAGCAGGTTCATTTCCATTAGTTCTTGGTGGAGATCATAGTATTGCGATTGGAACACTAGCTGGGGTAGCGAAGCATTATAATAATCTTGGTGTTATCTGGTATGATGCACATGGAGATTTAAATACGGCAGAGACATCGCCAACTGGGAATATACATGGGATGCCGCTTGCGGTAAGCCTTGGAATGGGGCATCCGTTATTAACGAATGTTGGTGGATATGCACCGAAGGTTAAGCCTGAAAATATTGTAATTATTGGCGCACGTTCATTAGATGAAGGGGAACGAGCCTTGATTAAGGAGAAGGGTATTAAGGTTTATACGATGCATGAGATTGACCGCATTGGGATGACGAAGGTTATGGAAGAAGCGATTTCCTATTTAAAGGGAAACACGGATGGTGTACATCTTTCTTTAGATTTAGATGGACTTGATCCTAATGATGCACCAGGTGTAGGAACTCCGGTACTAGGAGGCATAAGCTACCGTGAAAGCCATTTAGCAATGGAGATGCTGGCTGAATCTGAGATTATTACATCAGCTGAATTTGTAGAAGTAAATCCGATTCTCGATGATAAGAATAAAACAGCAACTGTTGCTGTAGCCTTAATGGGATCGCTATTTGGGGAAAAGTTATTATAGTATAGTTGAAAGCAAGAACATTATGTTCTTGTTTTTTTATTAGGCATTCAATTGAACTTCTATAATTAATATTCTTTTACACCAATAGGAAAAAAACCATCCAAGTAAGTAAAAATTTGTTAATATAGATATAATGAGTATTTTTTTAAAAAAAGTGAAACCTTTTCCGCTATCGATTCGTAATGTCGATTAGCCGCATGTTGAGCGGAGGTAAAAAAATGGAAGCAATCGTAAAGAAAAGGATAAAACAAGTATTAAAAGGCGATCAGGATGCTTATGCAGAAGTGGTTGAAATATATGGAGAAAAGGTATTTCAAATCTGTTACAGAATGCTAGGAAATAGGCATGAGGCGGAAGATATTGCTCAAGAGGCTTTTTTGAGGGCATACGTCAATATCCATAGCTTTAATATTAATCTAAAGTTCTCTTCGTGGCTTTATCGAATAGCAACAAATCTTTGTATCGACCGGATCAGAAAGAAGAAGCCTGATTATTATTTAGATGCAGAGGTGGCAGGTACAGACGGACTAACAATGTATTCACAAATTGCATCAGATACAAGCTTGCCTGAAGACGATGTAGAGAGCTTAGAGCTACAGGAAACCATCCAGAGGGAGATTTCTAAGCTTCCTGAAAAATACCGTACTGTTATTGTATTAAAGTATATTGAAGAGCTATCCTTAAATGAAATTAGTAAGATTTTGGATTTGCCCTTAGGTACGGTTAAGACTAGAATACACAGAGGAAGAGAAGCATTAAGAAACCAATTACGGCATGTATAATAAAAGAGGGTGAGAACTTTGAAGTGTCCAGCAGAAATGATCATTTATATGCATGAATATTTAGATGAAGAGATCTCAGCCGAAAATGAACAAGAATTAAGAGCACATCTCCAAAGCTGTAAGGAGTGTCAAACACATTTTCATGAGTTACGAAAGACCATTGCTCTTGTTCAGAGTACTTCACATATAAATGTGCCATCGGATTTTACTGCAAAGGTGATGGCTAAATTGCCTAAGGAAAAACGTAAGGTCGGTTTTCAGCGTTGGGTCAGGCATCATCCTTTATTTACGGCAGCTTCTTTATTCATCGTGCTTATGGCAGGAAGTTTATTTTCTTCATGGGAGCAGGATCATGAATTTTCAGTATCCAAGCAGCCAAATCTTATCGTCCAAAATGATACCGTCATTGTCCCTAAAGGAGAAGTTGTTAAAGGCGATGTGACTGTGAAAAATGGAAAAATCCAGATTGAGGGACAGGTTGAAGGCGATGTTACCGTCATCAATGGAGAAAAGTACCTTGCTTCTGCTGGTCAAGTGACAGGAGAAATTAAAGAAGTGAATGCGATTTTTGATTGGCTGTGGTATCACATCAAAAAGACCGCAACAGAGGTGGTTTCTATTTTTGACCAAGAAGAACCTGAAGCAGCAAAGTAAAATAGGAACACTGCATGTATGCAGTGTTCCTATTTTTTATTTCAAGTATATTCCTCATTGGAATGGGATTGCTTTCAATGATATAATATGAAAGTTACGAAATGAATAGAACTAATCGTATTTTGAACAGTCTGGCTCAAGCCCGAAGAGTTCCCTTAATAAGGGCAAGACGCATGCACTGTATTAATATATTTTTGGAGGAAGGACAATGTCGTTGTTTTCAGATTTCTCTATACTGAAATTTTTGGCTAATACTGTTGACATTCTCCTTGTATGGTTCGTCATCTATAAGCTTATTACCATTGTACGTGGGACGAAAGCTGTTCAATTAGTAAAAGGAATATTCGTTATACTCCTCGTGAAAATTATCAGCGATACCTTCCACCTGCAAACATTAGGATGGATGATGGAACAAGTACTTATTTGGGGATTTTTGGCAATTGCAATTATTTTCCAGCCTGAACTAAGAAGAGCGCTTGAACAATTAGGGCGAGGACGCCTTTTCTCAAGAAGTGGCAATCAGGAGGGCGAAGATCAGGAGAAAATGGTAGAGGCGATTGTTAAAGCTGTTGATTATATGGCAAAGCGCCGTATTGGTGCGCTTATTTCCGTAGAGCGTGAAACGGGAATGGGTGATTATATTGAAACAGGTATTCCGCTTGAATCAAAAATCTCCTCTGAATTGCTAATAAATATCTTTATCCCTAACACTCCATTACATGATGGAGCTGTTATTTTACAAAAGAATACGGTTGCTGCTGCTGCGTGCTATTTGCCTTTGTCAGAAAGCCCGTTTATTTCAAAAGAGCTTGGAACACGACATCGGGCTGCTCTTGGAATTAGTGAAGTAACAGATAGTTTAACCGTAATCGTATCAGAAGAGACCGGCAGTGTTTCGCTGACGAAAAATGGCGAGCTGCACAGGGATTTGAAATCAGAAGCATTCAAGGAATTGCTTACGAATGAACTAATCGCTAAAAATAATGTAAAACAAACTTCTTCAGGACGTTGGAACTGGAGGGTGAAGAAAAATGGATAAATTTATCGATAAACTTGTTGATACCCGCTGGTTTATGAAAATAGTTGCCTTAATCCTTGCCTTACTGCTTTTCCAATCCGTATATGATCCAATTAAAAATGTATCGAATGTAAATGTTCCAGGAGAGCAAGACACAGAGGTACTATCTGATGTTCCGGTTAAGACGTATTATGATACAGAGAACTTAATTGTCACTGGTGTACCAGATACAGTTGAACTTACAATAAAAGGACCAAAAAATGTCCTTCAGCCAGCAAAGGTACAAAGGAATTTTGAAGTGTATGTGGATTTATCTGATGCCGAAATAGGTACAGAAAGGGTACCAATCAAAATTAGGGATATTTCGGATAAATTGGATGTGACCATTGATCCGGCATATGTCAATGTCAGTATACAAGAAAAGGTTACAAAGGAATATAAAGTTGATGTTGAATTTGATCAGTCATTAGTTGAAGATGGCTATATTTCAGAAGCACCTGAGGCTGAGCCAAAGAAAGTGAAGATAACCGGTGCGAAAGATGTAATCGAAAGAATTACCTATGTAAAAGCGGCCGTAAATATTAAAGACCCGATTAGGGAAACCGTAAGAAGAGAAGCTCAAGTTCTTGTATTAGATAAGAACATGAATAAGTTAGATGTATTCATCGAACAGGAAACGGTGGATGTAATTATCCCTGTTAAAAGCTTGAGTAAGGTCGTACCAATTAAAATCGTTGAAAAGGGAAGTCCGCCAGAGAATATTTCTGTTGAATCGATTTCACTTGATGTAACCGAAGCAAAGATTTATGGCAGTCAAGAGGTGCTGGATAAAACGGAAAATGTAAGAGTGGAAGTGGATCTTAGCCAAGTGAATGGAAATACAGAAATCACTTTGCCAGTCATTATTTCGGATGAAATAAAAGAAGTCAATCCAACGACTGTTAAAACAACAATAAAGACGAGTGAAAAAAATAGTGAAACAAGTAAAAATAATGAAGAGGCAGATGAACACAAGATGTTCTCAAATCTCCCTATTCATCTAACGGGACTAGCCAGCGAATATGAGGCTTCCCTCCAGACACCAGCTAATGGGGCTAATTTAACGGTTACAGGGAAACGCGATAAGATTGCAGAGCTGCAGGCGAGTGACTTTAATGTCTTTCTGGATTTAGCTAATTTAAGTGAAGGGGACCATGAAGTAAAAATTAGTGTTAAAGGTCCGACGGATATTGATTGGAAGCTGGCGACGGAAACGGCAAAAATATCGATTACTCAAAAGGAAGTATAATCTAGAAAAACGAAAGAAGGAGCGATAATAGGTATGGGAAAATATTTCGGTACGGATGGAGTACGCGGGGTCGCAAATAGTGAATTAACCCCTGAATTGGCCTTTAAATTAGGTCGATGTGGAGGATATATTTTAACTAAGGATAAAAATCACCCGAAGGTTTTGATTGGTCGTGATACACGGATTTCAGGCCATATGCTTGAAGGGGCTTTAGTGGCAGGCTTACTATCCATTGGTGCGGAGGTTATGCGCTTAGGTGTTCTCTCGACTCCAGGTGTTGCCTATTTAACAAAGGCACTTGGTGCGGAAGCGGGAGTGATGATTTCTGCCTCCCACAACCCTGTTGCTGATAATGGGATTAAATTTTTCGGTCCAGACGGATTTAAGCTTTCAGATGAGCAGGAGCTTGAGATTGAAAGCTTAATGGATATGGAGGAAGATCAGCTGCCTAGACCAGTTGGAGGCGATCTTGGGCAAGTAAATGATTATTTTGAAGGCGGACAGAAATACCTCCAATATTTAAAGCAGACGGTGGATGAGGATTTTTCAGGCATACATATTGCTTTAGATTGCGCACATGGAGCAACATCATCACTTGCATCCCATCTATTCGCAGATTTAGATGCGGATTTATCCATGATTGGTGCTTCTCCTAACGGGTTGAATATTAATGAGGGAGTCGGTTCCACACATCCTGAAACCCTTGCCGCATTTGTGAAGGAACGGGAAGCGGATATTGGTCTGGCCTTTGATGGAGATGGAGATCGCCTGATTGCGATTGATGAGAATGGCGATATTGTCGATGGTGACCAAATTATGTACATTTGTGGAAAGTATCTGAAGGAACAAGGCCGATTGAAGCATAGTACAGTTGTTTCAACTGTTATGAGCAATCTTGGTTTCTACAAAGCACTTGAAGCAAATGAAATTGAAAGCATTCAAACCGCAGTCGGAGACAGATATGTGGTTGAAGAAATGAAGAAGAACGGCTACAATCTTGGCGGTGAGCAGTCTGGCCATATTATCTTCCTCGATTATGTAACAACAGGGGACGGACTTTTATCAGGTTTGCAGCTCGTAAATATAATGAAAATGACAAAGAAGCCATTATCTGAGCTGGCAAAGGAAATGCAAAAATTTCCACAAAAGCTTGTCAATATTCGAGTGACTGATAAACATCATGTAACAGATAATGAGAAGGTACGTGCGATTATTACTGAAGTTGAGCATGAAATGAAAGGAAACGGGCGGATATTAGTACGTCCTTCAGGAACGGAGCCACTTGTGAGGGTGATGGCGGAAGCGGCAACAGAGGAGCTGTGCAATGCCTATGTTGAACGTATTGCCTCAGTTGTGAAGCAAGAAATGGGTTTAGACGAAGAATAAGATATAGAATGCATAAGGGAACGAAAAGACTCCCTTATGCATATTTTATTTAAAGGGGTGTTCAAGGAGCTCCTCTTTCGTTTTTGGTTGACTAGTTGCTGCCTATATTGTATGATTATCGTGCTTTGTAAATTTTTTTACAAAATAGTGTTTAAAAAAAAGAAAGGTGGGCAGTAGGATAATAGAATGGAATAGAAGCGCCTGGACTAATTCCGATCGGATAGAGGGGATTAGTTGACGAGGAGGAGGTTTATCGATCAATCGGCGGATGCCTCCCGGTTAAAGCAAACCGTCATCTCTTCTTTAAAGCATTAGGGTAACTTAATGGACAAAGAGTAGGGAATGCTAATTTACAAAGCAAAAAGAGTATCGTATGTTCAGGTGGAGTTGTCTGACATCATACGAATTTAAATTTAACTACAGAGATAAGGGGCAAGACTGCCCTAATTGGCTTCTTGCCCCTTCTCATCAGGAGGAAAAGAAGTATGTGCGGAATCGTAGGATATATTGGATTAAATGATACGAAGGAAATTCTACTTAGAGGTTTAGAAAAGCTTGAATATAGAGGCTATGACTCAGCAGGAATTGCTGTAATCAATGAAAAAGGCGTTCATGTTTTTAAAGAAAAAGGCCGTATAGCAGATTTACGTAATACAGTTGATTTTGATGTGCTTGCCCAGACTGGAATTGGTCACACTCGCTGGGCTACTCATGGGGTACCGAGCACGATCAACTCTCATCCTCATCAAAGTGCATCAGGCCGTTTTACGCTTGTTCATAATGGTGTCATTGAGAACTATGAAATCTTAAAGCGTGAATACCTGCAGGATGTGAACTTTACGAGCGAAACAGATACAGAGGTCATTGTTCAGCTAATTGAAGTATTTGCTGGCGAAGGGCTAAGTACTGAAGAAGCGTTCCGCAAAACGCTTCAGCTATTAAAAGGATCCTATGCACTTGCACTTTTAGATGACCAAAATGAAGAAGCAATCTTTGTTGCAAAAAACAAGAGTCCGCTTTTAGTAGGTTTGGGTGATTCCTTTAATGTAGTTGCTTCTGATGCGATGGCGATGCTGCAAGTGACAGATCAATATGTAGAGCTGATGGACAAAGAAATGGTAATCGTAACAAGAAATGCAGTGACGATTAAAAATCTTAATGGGGATGTTATTACCCGTGAGCCATATACAGCCGAACTTGATGCAAGTGATATTGAAAAAGGCACATACCCTCACTATATGCTTAAAGAAATTGATGAGCAGCCCTTAGTGATGCGCAAAATTATTCAAAAATATCAAAACGACAATGGCGAGTTAACGATTGATCAGGAGATTATTACTGCCATGAATGAGGCAGACCGCATTTACATCATTGCAGCAGGTACTTCTTATCATGCAGGTCTTGTTGGAAAGCAGTTCATTGAAAGATTGGCAAAAATCCCTGTAGAGGTACACATCTCAAGTGAATTTGGCTACAACATGCCTATGCTTTCTGAAAAACCATTGTTCATCTTTATCACACAAAGCGGGGAAACAGCTGACAGCCGTGCCGTTCTTGTTCAGGTAAAGGAAATGGGTTATAAAGCCATTACAATCACAAACGTACAAGGCTCTACGCTGTCACGTGAAGCGGATTATACTTTGCTGCTGCATGCTGGTCCTGAAATTGCCGTTGCTTCAACAAAAGCCTACACGGCACAACTAGCTGTATTAGTCATCTTAGCTGAAGTAACGGCAAAAAGCCGCGGCATGGAACCGAATTTCAATCTTGTCCGAGAGTTAGGCATTATCGCCAATGCGATGGAAGTGCTTTGTGATGAAAAGGAAGAATTCGAATCAATTGCCCGTGAGTTTCTAACAGTTACCCGCAACGCCTTCTTCATCGGACGTGGCATCGATTTCTATGTAGGCCTTGAAGGTGCACTAAAACTAAAAGAAATCTCTTATATTCAAGCGGAAGGATTTGCTGGAGGAGAGCTAAAGCATGGTACAATCGCTTTAATCGAAGAAGGCACCCCTGTTATCGCAATAGCAACACAAGAAATTGTTAATTTAGGTATTCGCGGAAATGTCAAAGAAGTCGTTGCCCGCGGCGCTAACCCGTGCATCATCTCCATGAAAGGACTGGAATTTGAAGGCGATACCTTCATCATTCCAGAAGTGCACGAACTATTAACACCTCTTGTCTCTGTTTTACCACTACAACTTATTTCTTACTATGCTGCACTGCACCGCGACTGCGATGTTGATAAGCCGAGAAACCTGGCTAAGAGTGTAACGGTGGAGTAGGCAGGAAGGGTTGCTTTGTAAAAATTGTGGCTTTGAAATAAAGTCACGATGTTTATAAGAAAGTTGCGATGTTTTGAAGAAAGTCACGATGTTTATAAGAAAGTTGCGAAGCTTACCCCCTTTAGATATGATTGTCTAAAGGGGTGTTTTTATGTCAAAAAGAAAAAGAACATCTAAAATTGAGAAATGGATAAAAGAGGGCCGTGGCTCAGGTATTGGTTCAGAATATAAACCATGGTTAAAAATTCAAGATGTGTCTTCGTTAGGTAGATCTACTCGCTTGAAAGGGATAAAGACAAACAGACAGCATGAGTTTTTATCAGATTTAGAACGAAACTACTTTTATATAACTGAATTTTCGGATTTTATTATTGATATTCGTGAGCAATTCCCTTTACTACCATTGGAAGAAACACTTGTTATTGCAGATGAGTTAGGTATTAAACATCCTACTGACCCTAAAACAGGAGAACCGATTGTGATGACAACGGATTTTTTATTAACGATTAATAATGGACAAAGCGTATTTGAGGTAGCTCATACAATTAAAATGAGGGATGAATTATTAAAAGAGCGTATACTTGAAAAATTTGAGATTGAACGTGAGTATTGGCACCGAAAAGAAATTGATTGGGGCATTGTAACAGAAGAAGAAATACCTAAAACATTGGCGAGAAACATTAGTTATATCCACGATTACTATGACATTCGAGATTATGATGTATTTCGAGAAATGAGTGCACTGCATATTGAAGATTTATCTGTTTCTTTAATGCAAAGGTTATTAGGAACTACTGAAAGCATTCGTAAAATCACAAATGAATTTGATACAGATACGCATTTGCCTTTTGGTAGTGGTGTAACGTTGTTTTATCATTTATTATCTCGAAAAATCATCATCATAGATATGATTGAGCCTTTAAATTTGGAAAAGTCAATCACCATTAAGTCGATTGATGATAGCAATCTGAAGAAGGTGAAATACGGATGATATTGATTAACCAAGTGCTTCAATATGTATCTGATTCAAGAAGATTACGTGTTATTGAGATAGAAGAATCTTATGTATATATAGTTAATATTGATACGACAAGTGCTATGCCCCAAAGGGAACTTTATTTAAACTTACAGACAGAGATGAATCAAGATGAACTTCTTGTTGTAAGTGATCCTTTTGCAAAAGCTATCCCAGATAATGAGCTTACAGAAGTTCAAATTCGTAAACGTGAAGAAGATTGGCGAACAGTAGAAGAATATATCCTCCCTAATATAAGTGAGTTACTACGAAAAAAAGGAAGAGAAAAGAAAATTACTGATATCGTTAAGACAAGTGGACTTGGAAAAACGAAAATAAAAAAATTACTTAGTCGGTATTGGCAGCGTGGTATGAATAAAAATGCCATGTTACCTGACTATGCAAATTCTGGTGGCAAGGGTAAAGCCAAGTCTTTGAAAGAAGCCAAAACAGGTCGTCCACGTAGAGTGAACATTAGTGGCGATTATCAAACTGGCATTAATATAACAGACGAAGTGAAGCTTCAGTTTGAGCATGCCATTAATAAATTTTACCGAAAAACGAACAACTACTCATTAAAAGATGTCTATCATTTCATATTGCGTGATTTTTATTCAGACCGTTATAAAGAAAATGGTGAAATGAAATACAGAGTATGGGAAGCAAATCGAATTCCGTCTTACAATCAGTTTTACTATTGGTTTAAGAAAATAGAAGATCCAAAGAAAGATATTCAGTTCCGTAAAAGTGCTAAAGAATATGAACTAAAGCATCGTCCTATTTTAAGTGATTCAAAATCAGAAACAAATGGTCCAGGTACTCGCTTTCAAATTGATGCTACAATTGCAGATATTTATTTAGTGAGCTCGTTGGATGTAAATAAAGTCATTGGTCGCCCTGTTATTTATGCTGTCATTGATGTGTATTCACGAATAATAACAGGACTATATGTTGGATTAGAAGGACCTTCATGGATTGGAGCGATGATGGCTTTAGATAATATGGTAGCAGACAAGGTGGAGTTTTGTAAGAAATATGGAATCGAGATTACTGAGGAACAATGGCCAACAAAACATTTACCTGAAATTATTATTGCAGATCGTGGAGAGTTTGAAGGATATTCTGTCGAAAATTTAATCAATAACTTAAATATAAAAATAGAAAATACGACAGCATACCGAGGAGATTTAAAAGGAATTGTTGAGCGCAAATTTCGTACGTTTAACGGCAAGATAAAACAGAAGGCTCCTGGTGCAATTCAAAAGGAATATCGAGAACGTGGAGATCAAGATTATCGTTTAGATGCTACGTTAAATCTTAAAGAATTCACAACATTAATTATTACGCTAGTCCTTCATCATAATCATAAAATCATTGATAAATATCCAATGGAAAAAGAAATGATTACAGACGGTTTAGTACCAACACCGGTTAATTTATGGAACTGGGGCATTCAAAATCGTAAAGGGCGATTAAGAACAATCGATCGTAATATTCTACGCTTAAATGTGTTACCACGTGGCAAGGCAACAATTTCTAGAGCCGGTATTAAGTTTAAAAACTTGTTATATGGTTCACGACAAGCAATTGAAGAACAGTGGTACTTGAAGTTAAAAAATCGCAGTATTGAAATTGTTTATGATCCTCGTAATGTCGAGAAGATATATATTCCTCATGATAATGGTATGGATTATGAAGCGTGTATATTACTTGAGCCAAGCCAACAGTATCGAAACGACTTTTTAGAGGAAATCGTTTTTTATCAACAGCTACGTAGTGAATTGGAAGAAATCGAACGATCTCATCAAGTACAGCTAACAATTAATATGGATGCCATGATGAATGAAATAATAAAAAAAGCAGAGAAGAAGAAAAAGCAATCATTCAATCAACCGACAAGTAAGAAAGAAAAAATTGTTTCGATAAGAGATAACAAACATACGGAAAAACAGTTAAATCGTGTAGAGGAGAAGTTTGATTTATCGCTAGCTGTAGTCAGTGATCAACCAGATGTTATTGATTTTGTAACAAAAGAAAAAGTGCAAGATGACATACCTAAAAAATCCAGTTCGCGACTAATGGAAAAACTAAAGAAGAAGCGAGATGAGAAGTTTGGAAAAGACGAATAATCTTGTCCTTAAAGGTGATTTTGAGAAAGCAACATATAGGGAACAAGCTTTATCTGAGTATAGTAACAATCCATTCATCGAGGCTCTTCCGTGTATTTTCGATGAAGACAATGTACTAGAGCGATTTATGGTGACCCCACGTATTACACAGCAAGAAAAGCAAAGTGAAACGAATATCCGATATCATGTGCTAAAACGTGTGAAAAACTTTATTCAGCCTTTACCAATTCATTTTGAAGTAGAACGGAGACTTTCTACGCTAATACGTAGAGGTTACTTAGCTCGAAATCCTTTAGAGAAAACGTTTTTTGAACGTATTCGAGTATTACACCAATTACGTGAAGATGAGGAAGAAGCTCATAAATATATTGATGAGCGCTTGAATTATATTCGTTCTACAGCAGATAGTTTATCAATTATCGGTATATCTGGTATTGGTAAAACAACAGCAATTGAACGATTGTTACTTATGTATCCTCAAGTTATTAAGCATGAGACGTATAAAGGCCAGCCTTTTAATCGTACACAAATTGTTTGGCTTAAAATTGATTGTCCATATGATGGCAGCTTATCAACACTTTGCAAAAGCTTTTTCAAAGCGATTGATGACTTATTAGGAACTCGTTACCTAGAGAAGTACGGCTACTTAAATCGTATTACATCAACAATGCTTTTACATATGACTTCATTAGCAAGTATGTATGGTATTGGTGTGCTAGTCATCGATGAAATTCAGCACCTTTTACATTCTAAGAACGACCAAGAGGAAATGCTGAATTTCTTTGTTACGCTATCAAATACAGTTGGTATCCCCACAGTATTAATTGGTACTTCAAAGGCACAGCAATTATTTAAAGGTAACTTCAGACAAGCTCGTCGTGCAGCAAGTGACGGTGCGATTATTTGGGATCGTATGGCTGAGGACAGTGAGGAATGGGATTTCTTTTTAGAAACTTTATGGGAATTACAATGTCTTAAAACACGCTCAGAACTTACTGAAGATGTGAAAAAGACTTTTTATGAGGAATGTCAGGGGATAACTTCGGTTGCAGTAAACTTGTTTATTTTAGCACAGGAGCGAGCTTTATTTGATGAATCAAATGAAGAAGAAAGAATTACTCCACATGTTCTGAAGAAAACAGCAAAAGAGGATATGAAAATTATCCAACCAATGCTTAATGCAATTCGTAAAAACGATTTAAAAGCGATGTATAAGTACGAGGATATTATGATTAATCTAGATGATCTGATGATTAACCATAAGCAAAACACAGAGTATGAAGGTAAAATCAAAAAGGCGATGAAAGAACGACAAAATACTTTGGGATATAAGCGACAGGATACGATAGAAAATTTAACTGTGGAGGTAGCCTCACTAGGAATTTTTGATAATCTGGAATTGAGTGATATTAAGCGAATTATAATCAAAATTGTTGAAAATAACCCGATTGATACAGATTTAAATGTATTAAAAACAGATTCAATTCAACAAGCTATTACAATAAATCAACAAAAGAAAAAAAATAAAGAATCAAAGATGCAAAAGGGAGAATTATTGCCATTGTTAACATTAAGAACAGCAGCAATTGAAAAAAAACAACACCCTTATGAATTGTTGAAATTAAAAGGATTTATTAAAAGTCCACTACAAGAATTCTATAAGTAAATTAGAAATTAAGTTATGAGGTGTCTAAAAACCTAGATTGATCGACATGATAGAAGTATGTCGAATAAAACTAGGGGGATTTTGGATGCTACCGTTCTTTACGAACCCATATCCTGATGAATTGATGTATTCAGCGATTGCTCGTTATCACTTTTATAGTGGCAATATCGATTGTAAGGACACATTGGAAGAAGTATTTCAAAGTCGTACTGTGATACCAAGTGTAGAGATTGGCAGCCATTTTTCTGTACTAGTTGAGCAATTTGGCTCTAACTATTCTGTTGAGAGCCTATTAGCCAAGCATACAATTTATCCTTTCTATGCTCCTTTTCTTTCTAAGAACCGCCAGAAAGAACTTCTACATGATGTTCAAGGAGATGGAAAAGGACTTTACATAAGACTTGGGATGGTCGCAGGAGGTATTTGTAAAAAAGACTGGCTCTGTTATTGTCCAGAATGTGCTGCTAATGATATTGATCAGTATGGAGAACCCTATATTCATCGTGAGCATCAGCTACAAGGAATTGATTTCTGTGCGCATCATGAATTGAAATTAAAGAAGTATCCTGTAGATCCTTCAAAGCAGAGTCGAATAGAATTTATTCGATTCGATAAAAGGTCACTGAACTTATCAATGATTCAAGAAGTTGAACCAAAAGAGTTCGAAGCTATTCAAATTGCTTTGGCAAAGAAGGCTTATCAATTGCTGCAAGTCCCAATAGATCGATTTTCAAGAGAATCTATTAATCATAAATATCGTGTTCTTTTACGTGAGCGCAAATTAATAACAACTTCTAATCGAGTTCGGCAGAATGAGCTATACAAAGCATTTCAATCAAAGTTTCCAAAAGGATTTTTAGTTAAATATGAATCAGAAATCGATGTTGATGATGAGTACAATTGGCTGAGGATCATTACACGCAATCTAAAACGCCATTCACATCCTTTCCGTCATTTGCTTATGCTTTATTTCTTAGAACAAGATGTAGATTCTTTTTTACAAGTTGAAACTGATACAGGTCCTTTCGGTTGTGGCCCATGGCCTTGTTTAAATAAGGCAGCTAATCATTATAAGGAATGTGTGATTCCTGAAGTAAATGTTACGAGAGATTTTAAATCAAAAGCACCTATTGGTACGTTTGAATGCTCTTGTGGCTTTATTTATGCTAGAAAAGGTCCTGATAGATTATCTGGAGATAAATATCGTATTGGACGTATAAAAGTGTTTGGAGATGTCTGGAACGGAAAATTACGTGAATTGAAAGCCGAAGGGACGCACAGTGCAAGAACATTAGCTAAAATGCTTGGTGTAGATTCGAAAACGGTTAAAAAATATCTCTCTTTGGAGATAAAAATAGAAGGATTATCAGAAAACGATATTCCTTCGATGTTGCTAATTTATCGAAAACAATTATTAAAAGGAATGCGACAATGCCCAATTTATTCAAGAACACAAATTCGTAAGTGTTTCCCAAAAGAATATATGTACTTGTATCGTCATGATAAAGAATGGCTGTTCGAACACTTGCCTATAATTCGAGAGAAGAAGAATAATCTAGCAATTGTCGATTGGGCCTCACGTGATCGAGAATACCACTCTAAAGTGGAGAAGCTTTACAAGGAGCTAATTGAACTAGATAAACCTGTTCGAATTACAATCTCGATTATTGGAAAACGGCTTGGAATATTATCAAATTTGGATAAACATCTTGATAAGCTCCCCCAGACTAAAAAGCTTCTATCTGAAACTACGGAATCTACTCAGCAATTCCAAATCAGACGTTGTTGTAAGATTATTGATCGAATATTACAGAGGCAAGAACCAGTTTTATTATGGAAGGTACAGCGTATTGGCGCTGTGAAGTCACATCATTTTCATGAAATAAAACCGTATTTGGAAGTATATTTACGGACAAAAC
The DNA here is from genome assembly GCF_006704205.1 of Cytobacillus solani. Taxonomy (NCBI): domain Bacteria; kingdom Bacillati; phylum Bacillota; class Bacilli; order Caryophanales; family Bacillaceae; genus Cytobacillus; species Cytobacillus solani. The sequence goes on along the minus strand of NZ_CP041305.1, from coordinate 1,709,704 downwards.
AGGAAGTGGAAAGTTATGAGCAAACAACAGGTTAAAATTGCTTGGCCTTTTGCTAAAGGTGAAAAAGCACAACTACTATGGATTGGTGAACCATTCCCATATGATTATAAAATGATGATTAAAGCATATTTTCGCTCACAAGGTCGTACAGAAGGTATATTAATGGACTGGGGTACATTACCATGCCTAGCAATTCAACATTTTTATACCGATGGCATCATAACGGCAAGTAAAGCCCCTGAAGGTGTACAAGAGATAGATATGACTATTTATCCTAATAAAGTTAAATATCATGAACGACCTTGGTCTATACAAGGCAGCAGTGATCCTGCAACTTCCCGTAGTTTCGTGTTCACTTTCAATGGAAAGAATGTTATTTTACCAGTTGTTGAAGTATTGCGTTGCATATTAGCTCCGAATGGTTTTCTTTTATATCGCATGATCGAATCGAATTCATTTCCTCAGTTCTTCACAGAAACATACGAACCTAATAAAATACATCTTAGCTTTTCATCACAATATGAATTGAAATACACAAAGCCAACGTTCATTTACCAGTTGGTGTGGTTGCTGACAAACCCTGATCTACGACAGATATATGAAAGTATAGCATTTACTTGGTTGCAAGAAAGGGCTTTGAGGTTCGAATGGAGCTTTACACAACCGATTACAATAACAGCTCGTGTAAAAGAGAAGAATAACATGTGTACAGTATTACAAATTGTTAATGTGAAAAACAAAGATATCCCGTACCAACATATTTCAATTTCACATCCAGAAATACAAGATCAAGAGAAATCCGATGAGGCAAAGAAATACACTTATCGTTCTCTAAATAGACAGGGCAATGAAGAGGGCTTTACATTAGATGAACAATTAGATGGTTCTACAGAAGACTTTGATCTCGTGCAAATGAATCAGTTAAAACATGAATATACATTAGTTCCTAGAATTGAGCGTATTAAAGGTAGCCCTACCAAGCAACGAATGAAGGAAGATGAAAACACAAAGAAATACTATATTAATCATGATTCTATTCGATCTACAGCAGACAGTGGTGGTCAACAACTTGAGCGAGGATTAGAGCATCAAATGCTACATGAAATTCAGGTGCAGGGAGAGTTGCAAGATTTTATTAATGTCCTCAAAGCACTTGAACAATATCCCATAATAAGAACAATACAAGTAATTATGGATGTGTTGCCAGATGGTCACGGTGAACGTAGATTTACGAAATTGAGTGATAATGTCACTAAGCGACGGTATGTAATTGCCCAAATATATTTAGGGAATGGGAAACAATTCAACATTATAGAAATTGAACGCGAAAATCGCTCTTTGTCGATGTTGATTCTATCATCGCTAGTAACTCGTGAATGGAAAACTATATATGATCGACTGCTTATAAATCTTGTGAATGATAGTGGAACCTGGACAAGTAAGTCATTGAAAAGCATTGAAGATCAAGGTATTGCAGTAGTGAAAGCTAAACACAGTTCTAAAGGGGTTCAGCATAGGGCAGAGGCTTTATTGAACAAATTACATTACTAGACATTACTGGGCGGGAGTAGCAAATATGAAACTTTATGATAGAGATTATATATATTGAATGAGAAAGAAATTATCGAGTGAAATCGTGTAAAAGAATTTGAAAAGAAAGGGACTCTATTTGGGAGAATGAATAAATTTAGAGATTACCCGAAGGCAGCAAGACATTATTCATCAATTTGTCCTAACATTTATTTAGATATTGTGGAATTAAAAGATGAAAAGTACAGTTGGAGTCCACTTTGTAGATAAATATTTTTAACAGTATTTCATGAAATACCTAGTTTTTAGCTAGTTGCTCTTTTTATATATAATTAAACTGTTTATTAGTGACTCAGTATTAATTTATCAAATAGAAATAATTCGGAGTCAAATATGCTAGAATAATTGGTTATGTGAATTTTGTCGGAAATTTGCTAAAATATTAGGTATTAGATTAAATTGGGGGCTTATAGATGATTAGGGTGGTTGATTTATTTTCAGGGGCAGGTGGTTTGACATTTGGCTTTAAAAATAGGATTGAAAATAATACTTTTATAGAGTCTAATGAGTTTGATATTTTATTTGCCAATGAAATTAATAAAAATGCATCTGATGCTTTCTTACTGAATTTTCCTGAAATTCCAATGTTGAATTGTAGCATAACAGATATAAATGAATCTTACTTACAAGAAAAGAATATTGATTATACTGATGTAGATCTAGTGATAGGGGGCCCACCGTGCCAGTCCTTTAGTACGGTTGGGAAGAGGCAATATGACGAGCGTGCAAAAATGTATCAAGAATATAGACGAGTGTTGACATTTGTACAACCAAAAGTCTTTCTATTTGAGAATGTTACAGGTCTATTGTCGATGAAGAATGATGAGAAACTTCCTGTTTTAGAAGATATAAAAAAATCATTTAGTGATTTTTCTGATTTCGGTATTGATTTATCTTATGAGATAAAAGATAGTGTCTTAAATGCTAAACATTTTGGTATTCCACAAAATAGAGAAAGAGTTTTCTTAATAGGGATTAGAAAAGATCTAGAGATTGTACATGATTGGCAGTTTCCTGCACCTGAAATTGATAATGAATTTTTAACTTTAGAGGATGCAATAGGAGATTTACCTTCTTTAGGGAATGGGGAGACTAAACATCTTTATGAAAATGCTCCGTATACTAATTATCAAAGATTGATGAGAAATCAATGTAATTATTTGATGAATCATGTTAATGGTACTAATGGAGAAAAGATGTTGACAATAATGCAGGCGGTTATACCTGGAGAAGGTCGTAACTATATTAATAGTTTAGTTGAATCAGGGGCGCTAGATCAAAAATACTATTTGACTTCTGGTTATGATAATACTTACGGGAAGTTATGGTGGGATAGACCAAGCTCAACAATTACAAATAATTTAACTACTCCCTCCTCGTTAAGATGTATACATCCAATACAAAATCGAGCTTTAACACCAAGAGAAGGGGCAAGGATACAGTCTTTTCCCGATACCTTTCAGTTTATTGGTGCTATAAAAAGTATTAATAGCCAGATTGGTAATGCTGTACCTCCGTTGTTAGCTATGGTCATAGCACAGCAGTTGAAAGATTTTTTTGATGAAAATTTCTTAATAGGTAGGGAGTAAAGTATGGAGAGTAATAGTAATGAAATATACTTTAATTTCTCTTTTTATGCCTTAAATCTTTTAGGGAAACAAATGTATACAAATAAATGGAGTGCCATTTCAGAGTTAGTTGCAAATGGTTTAGATGCAGGAGCAAAAACTGTCCGAATTTATATTAACTCTATTGACAAAAAAAACTCCACAATTGAAATTTTTGATGATGGTAGCGGTATGAGTTACTCTGATTTGCTTAATAAATATGCATTGATAGGTAGAAATAAAAGAGAAGCAGGCGAGAATTTATCAGATAAAGTGAAAGGAAGGAAAGGTGTAGGAAAGCTTGCTGGATTATATCTTTCTAAAAAGTACTATATTGTTACTAAAAAAGATGGAGTGGAATCTTCATGGGTTTTGGATTCAACAAATGTCAAAGCCTCAGATATTCCTAAATTGGATAAAATTAGGAATGAAGATGTAGCGATAGATAATGAATATATATGGAGCAACTATCAACATGGAACGCTTATTAAATTGACAAATGTAGATATGACAAATTTTGCTGAAAAAAAATTAGAAGGCTTAAAGAGTAGAATTGCGGACTACTATCTTTTAGATGATTTAGGAGCACAATTAGAAATTGCTTATGTAACTAAATTAGGTGAATCCATTGTGTATCAAACTGTAAAGAAAGAAGTTGCCTTTCATAATTTTTACGGATTTTTTGAGACTACTGAAGGTTTAAAGAGCTATGAGTTAAAGAAATCTATCCCAATTAAAACTCGTATTAATGAAGGTAACTTAACAGATTTAGAAATAGCAGCATTGAATGCAAAAGAAAGAGAAGTAGTTATTCTAACACCTGATAAAATATCTGAAAAACATAAGATAGCAGGTGAAAAGGAGTTTATAGGGGTAGATGGAGAAAGAGTTACAAGACCATATGAATTAAAAGGGTGGATAGGCATCCACGCAACAATCAAAAAGGATGAAGCTGACAAAAATGATACTAGGTTTATGAAGAACGGAGTTTATAACTCTAATAGACTCAAACTTTACATAAGGGATAAACTAGCTATCGACAATTTTTTAGAATTATTGGGGAGCACACAAGCATTTGCAAATTATATAGAAGGAGAAATTTCTTTTGATATACTAGATGATGACTTTTTACCTGATATTTCTAGTACCAATCGTGAAGGCTTGTTAATGGAAGATGAGAGGGTTAAGCTTCTTAGTGATATCGTTAGTCCTATAGTAGGTAGATTAATTAGAGAAAGACTAGCAATTTCAAATGTTGTAAAAGCAGATGCTGAGACTCTTTCACAAATGAAACTTGAAAAAGAAAGAAAAGCAAAAGAGGCTGAAAGAAAAGCAAAAGAAGAAGAACGACGTGCCAAAGAAGCTGAGACGGAGGCACGTATTCAAGCTGAAAAAAAATCAAAAAAATTAGATGAAGAAAATACGGGGCTGAAAGTAGAGAATAGTAGTTTAAAAAATCAAAATAATATGAAAGATATTTTATTGAGCGAAAGTGATCCTAAAAGACAAAAATTACTAGTTCATGAATTAACAATTATAAGTAATGATTTGATTTATACTGTTGAAGACTTAGCTAGTGATTTTTCAAATTCAAAAGAATGGATACGTATATTGCCGCATTTGAAAGATCTGAAAAAATATTCCGATAAGTTAGCGACTATTAAGCAGCAATTCTTGAGATTAAATAATTATGACATTATAGGTAAGCAAACAATAGATTTAAAAAGTTATGTTCGAAGTTATTTAGAGACTATCCGGTTATCCAGAGGGGAAATACAAATTAATATTGGAAGTACTCCATATATGTCTAAAGTCGAAATATTTGAATTAGGAGTATTGTTAGATAATTTAATAACTAATGCAGCAGAAAGAAATGCAAGCTTTATTAGAGTAGAATTCCATGATCAGACAAGTGAGTTACATTTTATTTCTGATACAGGTCCTATAGAAATTAAACCCGTAGATATGATGTTCGATTTAGGTGTCACAAGTAAGAAAAATGGTACAGGAATTGGAATGTTCCTAGTTAAAGAAATTTGTGAAGAGTTCGGATGGAATATTTCAGCAAGTTCTCATCAAAATATTGTAGATTTTGCAATTAAAGTAGAGGTGAAACCAAAATGAGGAGAATTGTGGAGGTCATTTGGTTAGAAGATAGACCAGGGGATCGAGGACATGAAAGAAGATTAAAATTCGTAAAATCGGCTATTGAGAATAAGGGATATGAAAGTCATATTGAACAAGTGAGCAATCTTGAAGAAGCTAAAGACATATTAACAAACAAGAATAGGCGAGTAGACTTTTTTATTTCTGACTATAATTTAGACGATAATGAAACAGGACTAGAATATCTAATTGAGGTTAGAAATCAAGGATTATTCAAACAATTTTTTGTTCTATATTCAAACAATGATTACGACCAAATTCGAGAAGATATAATTGCTAAGCTTAGAGAAACTAGGGTTCAATTATTTTCTAATTTCACGTTTATTTCATTGGCAAGTTCAGTTACAGTAGAACAAGATTTTGAGAGTGCGGTAAAAATAAGCCTTAGTCGTTGGGATGAATTGAATGCAATACGCGGTCTATATATGTGTGAACATGCTGAATTAGAGTGGTTATTAAGAGTGGAGCTTGATGCAGTTGGAGACGATAATAAATCGTATAAAGATTTATTTCACCGACTAAAAAACAAAACAACCCCATATTATAAAAGGGTACACGAGAAGATTTTTGAACAATGGGAGGTTGAAATTGATTTAAGAAATTTGTTAGCCCATACCTCGGAAGAATATGATACTAGTCGAGGTTTTTGTATTAAATCGACACTAAATGAGAGCTTTGTTATTTACGAAGATGAGTTAGATGAAAAAAGGGCTCATCTGAAAGAATTGAAAGAAAAGGTAATGTTTTTAATTGAAAGTCCTAATCGTTCGTATCCACCTTCTAATGTTCGGGAACCTGTTCGAAATTAGTTGTATGTTAGATTGTTAATTATAATAGGGAGCTGTTCCAAAAAATAAAATGTACTCTAATTTAAATTACATTTTGAAATATTGTTTAGGTGTTTGTGAAATAATCCACTTTAATTTATGAAGATAATAACTATAGGTATGTTTGCTGGCTTGACGGGGAAAATATACGTGTAAAGATTGTCATTGATGAATTCATGTATGCTGAGGTTGTTTTTAAAGGGTGATATTGAACAACAATCTAGAGAAACAATTAATGAGTTAATGAATTATGCTTCAGAAATAAAGTTATTTCATTAAAAGGTGTGATTCTTGAGCAACACCATCTGGGAATGATCAAACTTTTTTATAAAACTGAAACTTAAATCTGCTGGATAACAATTTATTTTGATCAATCTTTTTTTCAAAATGGATTCCTTTAATTTATAGTAAAATATAGGTTTTCGAAGTATTTTTAATCAAACTTTCTTTCAAACCAACAAAAATTGTTCACAAATAATAAAGTTGTTTAAAAAATATTAAAGTCGTTTAAAAAATAATAAAGTTGTTTAAATATGGAAGTTTAACATTCGTTTGCTTATAATTAAAATAAGCGAACGAATGTTTTTTTTATTTTGGGGGAGAGATTTTGAATACTATCGATTATAAGTTTTATTTGAATTATACAGACTATGATTCAATTACCGAAAGAAGGCAAGCAGCACTTCAAACATATCAAACAACAAAAGAAGATTTAATTCGCTGTGCTTATACTGTTGGACTTTCAGCGAATTTAGTTAAATTACTACCTGATGAAATAAAACTTCATAGAGGTACGTGTAGATTTGAAATAAAGTCATACCGTTTATAAAAAAGACGTACCATTTTAAAGAAAGTTATACCGTTTGAAATAAAGTTGCACCATTTATAGAAAAGCAATCGTTTTGGAAATATTTGCAATATTTAACTCCAAAGAGTATACTACTACTATATTTTATAGAAAGCGAGTGATTCATTATGATAGTCAGTTCTTTCCATACATCTAACAAATTTGAGGTGCGGAAGGATTAATAATCCAAATAAGTTCTTCCGCATATAAAATCGGAGGAATTGAATTGTTTAGTTATTATAGTAGTCTAAGTACGGAGCTTTATGATTTTACAAAACCTGTTGGCCATTCAGTACGTGGTGACATTGAATATTATCTAGAAAGATTAAGAGGTACTAAGGGGAAGATACTTGAAGCAGCAGTGGGTTCAGGTCGTTTTTTAATTCCTTTACTTGAGAATGGTTATACTGTTGACGGCATTGACTATTCACCCCAAATGTTAACTTCTTGCCGTGAACGTTGTAGAGAAAGGGGATTAAATCCTAATTTATATGAAGGTAACCTTTGTAATTTTTCATTACCTTCAAAATATGAAGCGATTGTCATACCTACAGGTTCTTTTTGTTTAATTGAGACATTGGAGAACGCTAAAGAAACTCTAAAATGTTTTTATAGTCATCTGATTACTGGGGGACGAGTAATAATCGACCTTGAAATACCAAATGGTTGGCGTACAGGAGAAATCTCAACTTCAACTTTTTCTTTATCTGAAGAGGAAGGTATTTTATTAGAAAACAAATCCGTTGAAATTAATTGGATTTCTCAATATACCTTATCTCACTTGAAATATGAAAAATGGAGAAAAGGTAAGTTAGTGGACACAGAATTACAAAAGTTTAAAATGCGTTGGTATGGACTTGAGGAATTCAAATTCATATTAGAAAGTATTGGTTTTTCTGAAATAACTTGCTCTGCTGAATATAATTACAAGAAACGACCGTTAAAAGAAACTCAACTGATTACATTTGAGGCTGTACGAAAAAAATAGTTGAGATGGTTAATATTTATTAAATATTACGGCATCGTGAATGCCTTCGAAAGAGTTGAGTGTGGATTTTACTCAGTTCTTTTATCTTAATAAACTAAGGGGAGCTTTAGTTTATTAAGAAATTATTAAACTTTTTTATAAAAATTCTAGCTGTACTCAAAACTGTAGAACCCATTTTGATCATTCTATTTTTCAAAATGGGTTCTTTTTATTTAACGTAAAAATAGTGTTTATGAGCTATTTTAAACCAAACTTTATTTCAAACCAACATTACATTCATAAGAAAATAGTAAAAATATCTTTTTTCCATTCGATATAATCTTAACTTCCATGGATGGATAGAGAAGGAATATATAGGTTTTAAAAGAATATTTAGTAATAGCTAAAAATATGGAGCTGATATTTTGAAAAGATATTTCGTCAATCATGGAGAAATGAAAGTATTTATTACGGAATGGGGTAATAAAGAAAAGCCAATTATATTTTGTCTCCATGGACTTAGTGGGACTGCCCTTACATTTATTGAAATTGCTGAAAAGTTAAAAGACGAATATAGATTTATTTCGATAGATGCACCAGGACATGGACAAACAACGTCATTCAAATCGCCAGACGAATACGAAATGCCTAATTTTATATCATGGTTAAATGAACTATTTAAAATTATTAACATTGATCAATTTTACTTCTTATCTCACTCTTGGGGAAGTTTTGTATCTTTATTTTACTTAGTGAACTATCCTGAAAAAATAAAAGGGACCATTCTTATTGATGGTGGTTACCAAACAAAAAGACTTAAAGGTCAAACGATGGATGATGATGCTGCAAGTTATGAAAAAGCATTTAATGAGTATGTTTTTGTTAATTGGGACGAATTCATCAATACTGAAAAGAAAGCTTATAAAAGATGGTCTCCTTTATTAGAAATTGCAGCAAAGGACCGTGCAGTAGAAAAGGATGGTATGATTTATTTAAATATAAAAGGCACAACAGCTAATAGTATAGTCAAAGCAATGCACAAACACGAAACTGAGGATATATACCAGTATCTTCCACTGTCAATTATATTATTAAGAGCTACGCTCCCTAATAGCTGGAATGGGTATAGAGAAAAGGTAGTTAGAACATTTATAGAAAAAACAAACGGGCTAGTAAAAGAAATTCCCAATGCTACTCACATGTTGCACTGGGATTCCCCCGAAATAGTTGTCGAAGAAATAAAAACAAATTGGTTAAATTAATAGAACTTAGAAGTTGATATGACGATAAGCCGGATTGCAATGATTTATTTTGTAATGGAATCGGACAATAATTACTTTGAAGATTATAATTACACAATTGAATAGAAATTAAAAACACAGGGTAGTTAAAAATCCTGTGTTTCTTTTCAATCAAGTTCGTGAAGAAATACACTTATACTTAGAGGGAGTTAGTGAAAATAGAAATTACTGTTTTCAGGTCGAGAATAATCTAATTTAAGTTATTCAATTAAACCAGCTAATAGATGCTCATTTGTTATTCAGTTAAAGGGCCAGATTGTTGAATAACGCGGTTGATGAGTTATACTAAAAATCGGAAATAGATTGTAAAGAATTATACTTAAACTCCCTCAGATAGATTCTGTTTTCTCTCAAATGCTCGCTTATTCGCAGGATTTCAAACCACTTTGTAAGAACAATAACGGATGATTGAAATAATTATAGATATTTGGGCTACATGAATGCATGCGGGAATAGAGGAGTAGAACAAATACCCCACTTATTTCCAGTATACTGCACGCTTACTCCACGCCGCCCCTGGAGGCTATCCCTCCCATGTCTCAACGGGTCTAAGCCCTTTCATTCCTTCGTCATGCCTATCCAAGGGGTGGAGGCCGGTTTTGCTAACGGAATGGGTCGCAATGCCCTTTTGTTTAAGTATTCCAGTACTCCGTGCTTTCTTTGAGATCCTACGAATAAGCCAATATTCAACAATTTTTATTAGTCGTGTTCAACTGAAGATAATTGGGTTATGCTGCTGGTATTAATGGGTATACTTTTTCTGGACAATAAGACTCGTTTCGCCGGGCCACTCCAACTAATAATCTTGCCAACTTACCAATAAGTTTCATTATTGACTTCATTTTCTTCATCTTTTTAACCTCAACATTATAAGAGTGAAGAGCTTTAAACTCAGGATTATTTGCCACAAGACTAAGTGTTGCTAGAAATAAATATCGCCTTAAACGAGACCTTCCTCGTTTAGAAATTACAATTTGTCCTTTCCATTTACCTGAGCTAGCCTCTACTAGATGTAGACCTGCATGACGTAATAGAGAATTACCATGTGCGAACTTACTGAGGTCGCCAGTTTCACCTAAAATGCCACCTAGGGTTACTTCAGTTAATCCTTTAATACCAAGTAATTTATCTGAAAAAGTAATGTTTTTAAGTACTTCACTTACTTCTTTTTCGACTGTTTCAAGTTGGATTGTGGCGAGATCAAATTCGTCGAGTAACATTTTTAGGTGTAGTTTATAAGCATCGTAGGCTTGAGTGGTACCTACAGAATTCTTAGATAGCTTAATCAATAATTGAGCTTTCTTCAAGCCAGGTTGTCGTTTCATTAATGATTTCCATCCATTTACTATATCTTTGACATCTAAGGAACGCAGTTCCTTTGGTGTTGGAAATAAGCGAAGAGTCGTAATGGCTCCTTTTCCTTTTACATCTTTAAAAACCTCCCGAAATTCAGGGAATACAACATCTACCCATCGGTTAATTTGATTCGCAGAGCTCACAAGACGTTTAACAATAACGTCTCGATTTGACATTAGTACTCTAAGTTCCTCAAATGCTTCCGAAGTTGGGCGAATAAAGGAGTAGTATCCATTCTTGACCATATCCGCAATCACAAGGGCATCCTTCTTATCACTTTTGGATTGGGTGTTATCACGATTTTCTTTGTTCCTTTTAACAAGATGAGGATTTACAGTTACTACATCCACACCTTGATCGTATAGCCATTTAGATAAGTTTAACCAGTAATGTCCAGTCGGTTCCATACCAACTATTTCGGTACTATAACCTTTTGAAATTTTTAACCTATTAATCCACTGAAATAAACTGTCGAACCCTTCTTCATTATTTTCAAAAGTAAGGGGTTCACCAATCACTATTCCACGAAAATTCACAGCTCGGGCAACATGCGTTTTTTGTGCAATATCTACCCCAACAACGAGATGTTTATCTGAAATTCTTTCTATTAGTTGATTTTGTTTGTCTTGCATTTTAAACTTCATATTAGAGCTTCCTCCTTAGAATGTGAGTTTTAGAGTGGTGTCTATACTCATATCTTACTGAGGGGCTCTATTTTTTTCAAAGTTGATAATTAACGTTCTACAGGAATGCTAACAAGACAGAATAGTTTAATTCAAGGAAATAAGTTAAATTTTAATGATAAATACTGTAAAATTTACTTATTACCAATTAAGGAAAAAATAAACTTATAAGATAGATAATAAATTCCATATAGAGGTGGATTCATATGCCTAAAATTGACAATATACTGGCAATTCTATGGATGCTTAGTTCAGGTGAAAAAATTACTGCAAAACAAATTTCAGAAAAGTTAGAGATGAATATAAGGACTGTGTATCGTTATATTGATACACTTTCAACAAGTGGTGTACCTATAATTTCAGACACAGGACATAACGGTGGATACACTTTATTGAACAATTTTATTGAAGCTCCTCTTTTTTTTGATTTTGAGGAGCAAACCTCACTATTTCACGCTGCTGTTTTTGCAGAAGAAGCCGGATATTATGGAGGTGAAGCACTAAATAGGGCTATTTCAAAGCTAAGCAAATATTCAAATCAAGAGCAGGAAACAAAGATAAACCAACATTTAACCAGTCTTGAAGTAATAAGTCGATTAAGTTCCCTCTCTATGGAACCTTTCTTGAAGGAGTTGGAGCAGGCCGTAGCTGATGGATACTCTACAAAAATTCTGTACCATAAAAGTGGCGAAGAGCAATCAAAGTATAGATTGGTTGATCCGTACAGAATTATTTATTGGAATAATAAGTGGTATGTGATTGGATTTTGTCATCTTAGGAATGATATTCGTAGTTTTAGAGTAGATCGAATTGAAAGTCTAATGCTAACCGAAAATAAGTTTAACCGGCCAGAAAATTTTTCAGCACGTGACTTTTTTATGAAAAACCTCCTTCCAACTATAGAAGATAAGGAAGGGATTATTCCTTTGGTTATTAATGGAAACGCAAGGGCGTTGGGTGATATTTGCCAACATTGGTTTTTAGGACATTATTTACAAGAACGGACATCAAATCAAGCAGTATTTCTTCTTGAAAAAAATATGATACATACATATGCACCTTATTTACTTTTACCGTACGGTAAATCTATTCAAGTTATTGAGCCAGTAAGTCTTAAGAAAAGACTTATTGAAGTTCTGTCGGAATTAATAAAATTTCATCAAGTATGATAACTTCCCTGACGTTAGCTGTCAGGGAAGTTATATTATAATAGGCTATATCAATTGTAATTGGAGTGTTAATGGATGCAAAGAAAAAAAGTTTATCTTTATGTATTTAATACAATGTCAGACTGGGAATATGGATATTTAATTGCTGAACTAAACTCAGGAAGATTTTTCAAAAAAGATTTAGCACCTTTAAAAGTAGTTACAGTAGGAGTTAATAAAGAAATTATTACTACGATGGGAGGTCTGAGCATAAAACCAGATATTTCCCTTGATGAATGTACTCTTGAGAGTAAAGATCTTTTAGTTTTACCTGGAGGGAATACTTGGAGAGAAGATATTCATCAACCTATCTTGAAAAAAACTGGCGAAGCTTTAAAGCTTGGGACTATTGTTGCTGCAATTTGTGGTGCAACTGAGGGACTAGCGAATATTGGATATCTAGATTCTAGAAAGCATACAAGCAATAACTTAGAGTACATTAAAATGGTCTGTCCTAATTATAAAGGCGAAGAATTTCATGAGATGGGACCTGTGGTATCTGGTGAGGATTTGGTCACTGCATCAGGAGTAGCTCCTCTGGAATTTGCGATGGAAGTACTGAAAAAATTAGATGTATTTGCACCAGATACATTACATTCATGGTATAACCTAAATAAGACTCATAAACCTGAATACTTCTTCCAGTTAATGAATTCAATAAATAGATGAGCGAAAAAAATTAACTTAGCAGTTTTAAATTAATTAAAATAATTACCATGCTTTAGACGATGTCAAAGCATGGTTTTTGTATATAACTTAAAAAGGTTTATGGAAGTAAAAAACTTACAAAGCACACCCTGACGTTGTTATTAATAGAACTGGTAACTAAATCTCTTTTTAATCTTATTGAACAACGGTGGGCTTTTTTTCTTTAGTAATAATGATGGAACGATCTTCAAGAATCGGGCGCGTTTGTTTAACAAAATAGGTAGAAAAAAAGAATCCTTTTTAATTAAAGTGATTGATCAAAATGGATTCTTTTTATTCGTTGTAAAATAGCCCATCTAAAAATATGAGGGAGATTGTATTTTAGTTTTATTCATTAAAGACGGCAAGAAAATCTCGATACTTGCACCGCCCGAACAATTGTTATAGGCTTTAATCTTTCCATTGTGTTTTTCTACAATAAGTTTACAAATGTAGAGACCAAGCCCGGAGCTACTGGTAGACTTAACCCCTTCATCTCCTTTATAATCTTTATTGAATATGTATTCAAGGTCCTTCTCATTAAACCCGGTTCCGGTGTCGGAAATTTTAAAACATATGCCATCTCCTTCTTTCTTTACTTCAAATTTTATTTCCCCATTATTAGTAAATTTAATGGAATTTGATATAATATTTTCAAATACTTCATTCATTCTTAGGGGATCAAAGCTGAATGTATCTTCTTTGTGAATAGATGATACGATTTCAAAAGCGATATTTTTCTTTGAACAAATTTGATCAAAGTTATCTTTTATTACCTTTGTAAACTTACATAAAGATACATCTTGAATAAACAATGAAAAGTTGGTTCTTTCCAAGTCCCAAATCTCGTTTAACTGATTAATCATTACCCGTATCCTATCAGCGTTAGTAACTACAACATCCATAGATTCTTTCTTTTGAGCACTCGTTAAATTTTGTCCATAATTAGATATTAATTCTAAATGGCCATTAAGAATGGTTACGGGCGTTTTAATATTATGTGTTAAAGAGAGAATCATGTCTTTACGTTGTTCTTCCATTGTCCATTGTTTTTTTAATGACTCTTGAAGAGTTTCTCTCATCTCTTCAAACGATTTTAGTACTTGTCCTATTTCATTGTTGTAGGAGGTATTGATTACAAAATCTAATCGACCTTGTTTAATTGTTTCACTAGCATTAATTAATTCTTTTAAAGGCTTATTAATGCTCCTAGCCAACAATAAAGAAAAGATAAATGCCGTAATAAAAGGGCAAAGTATCAATATAGGGATAAATACAAAAAGATTAAAAAAAGCTGAATAGCTTGTTTTATTAATCATTTTATTAATGAGCTTTGAGTTTAGAAACAACGTATCTTTATACTCTAAAATAAAGGCCCCATCTATACTTTTACTATGTAATGGTATATAAGAAATTATACGGTTTTCGTCTGTTGCTACATTAACCTCCTCTGTAGGACGATTTTGTATAATATTAGATAGTTCAGTAGGTATGGAATTAGACGAGGAGGTGTAAGGTATATTATCGTCGGTTATAAAAAGCCAATAATCAAAATCGTCTGGTATCCTGCGTTTCAGTTCCTTTTGGTAGTTCTGATCCAAGGCATTCTCAGTATTTAATTTAACATAATCCTTTATTTCGTTGACTTGTTTGAGATCTTCAAATAAGAAAATACAAATTGAGACAATTATGATACTTAGGAAAGCAGCTATTAAAGCACTTAATATGAAAAACAAAAGAAACTGCGTTTTTAATTTTAAATTTCTATTTAGGTATTTCAATCTTCCCATTTATATCCGACCCCCCATACTGTTTTTATATAACAGTTATCAAAGGATGTATTCGTGGAAATTTTAGAACGAATTCTTCTGATATGCTCAGTGATAGTAGTAATATCACTATCGCTCGTATATCCCCATATTAATTCGAATATTTTCTCTTTGGAAAACACTTGCCCTGGATGAGTAGATAGAAGTTCTATAATTTCATATTCCTTTTTAGTAACGTCAATTAGTTGTTCGTTTATCTTAATACTCTTCGCTGAAATATCAACTTCGACTTCCCCTGATTTAATGAATGTTCTCTCATATTTTCGATCTAATTGATTGATATGTACTTTTACTCTGAGTATTAGTTCTTTCAAAGAAAAAGGTTTGACGATATAATCAACCCCTCCTACTAGGAAACCCTTAACCCTTTCTTGCTCAAGACCTTTTGCTGTTAAAAAAATAACCGGGCAAGAGTTAACTTGTTTTATCTTTTCACAAACTGTGAAACCATCTATGTCAGGAAGTCCAACATCTAATAATATGATATCAAACTCTTTCTTTATTTTTCGTAAAGCTTCTTTTCCGTTCAAAGCGTGGTCTACAATATATCCCTCTACTTCTAGAGCAGGTTTTAAAAACGAAATGATCTCTTCGTTATCATCTACAATAAGTATTTGTTCCCCCAATTTAATATTTCCTCCCTTTTCTATTTACGGATGGGACATCTTAATTAATAAAAGGATCTGGTTTGATTTTCCCAAGCTTACTTTACATCAATGCCTGATTGATTATTCTAAAAAAGCGCGTTTGCCATTATGAACGCGCTGAGGGTTTATAAAGTGGTTGAGATAAGGCACTCTATGCAATACTACCAATTCTTTTATTCCACATCCATAAAGCTACGCCAAATATTGAAAAGGAAACTAGTATAAATATTAACATATTTAAAAGTTCATATGTTCCTCCTAAAATAGAGTAAGCAACATCCGGTGTATTAAATAGAATATTTTGTAAAGGTAGGGATATATACATACCACCAATCATTAATGTTATGCTTCCAAAGAAGGCTATTATTGTTTTTTTGAAAGCAATACTTAAAAATGAAATTATAGAGAGAACAGCTAGATGCACTATTAAAATAATTAAATAGAATTTTAAATTATAAACCATAGAATCAAAAGGGTTTAGGTTTTCATTGATATTGTAATAACTTGTAAATTTCACATGAGGCAGGAATAGGTTTCCTATCAGGAAGTTAATAAGAAATACGCACAAGAGCATACTGAAATATGTCAGCATTAAAACAATCCACTTGCCAACTAAAAGTTTCCACTTTTTAAACGGCCTAAGTAGAATCATTTTGTACCCGCCAGAATCAATTTCGGAACTTAAAGATTCGCTAAAAAATAATGGTAAAATAATAAAAAGAAATAAAAAGTTATATTCGAGCATTTGAGTTACTGGGTAATTAAGATTGTTTAATGAGTAATTTACTCCATTAACTATATAATAGTCTATACCCCATCGTTGTTGAAAAAAGTAGAAGATCAATACCGGAAATAAACCAGTAATTAGGAATATAATCTTTGTGCTTTTTTTAGAGAATATTCTCCCGAATTCTGATAAAATAATTCTCAACATAAAATAGTCCTCCTTTATTCTAAATAATTTTTATTTGTAAAAGCTAAATATGATAAAGATTTGAAAATTAAATAAATGATAATCATGCTATACAAAAAAACATCTGTAAATCCAGCAGCAAAATATGCTGCTCCTTTTGCTTGGACAAACACAAGAGATATTGAATTATATTTTAGTACCATCGGGTCACTAATTGGATAGTCTTTTAATAAGAAAGATACGTAAGAAATATAAATAAAATTAAGAAATACAAATCCCAAACTTAGCCCTAAAACACCGGCTACTGATTTGCATTTAATTGATAAAACTTCAATAATACTTCCAAAAGTTAAAAGACTCAAATATGCTAAAAAGTAGTATCTAATGGAAAAAAATACGACATCACTTATGGTGTATAGTCCTTCTTTAAAATACAAAGGTGAAGAACTTGTTTTAGGAAGAATTATTAAAGCAATAAGTAAAGAAATTATAAGGTGAATTAAAATTGTTAAAAGGATATTAAGATTCATTACTAAGGATTTTGCTATATATAATTTTCGTATCGAAATCCCTCTCATGAATGTCATTCTTAAATTACCTTTTCTATATTCTTCATGGAAGCTTAAAATACAAAACGTTATTATAATTGCATTAAAGGCGGTTAAAAGCATTTCTTGTAAACTAGTTATGTGAAAGTTAAGACTTGAACTGAATACAATATCTGTCATTTCTGCTGCTTTGTTAGATTGTAATGCGAATTTCAGTGATAAAAAATTAACTATAAGTATTGCAATAAGACAAACAATGTTTATCTTTTTAAACCAGAACTTTTCAAATTCATATATAATTAATGATTTAAACATTAAAACCTTCCTTTGTTTCATATTTATTAAAGGTTTCCGGGACTTTTCAATTTATTGTTCGATAAAAGGGGAATTATTCCATAAAGTCTAAAAAAACTTCTTCCAAGTCTTTTTCTTTATCAATTACTAAGCTATTAGCATCCCCAATCCATTTAATACACCCTTCTTTAATAAATATATATTTATTACAAATCTTTTGAAGCTCATCAAGAAGGTGACTAGAGATAAAAAAGGTAATATCAAATTCTTTTGCAAGACTGAGTATTAATTCACGTAAGTCTTTCATGCCAATGGGGTCAAGCCCATTAGAAGGTTCGTCTAAAATAACAATGGACGGATTGTTAAGTAGCGACTGTGCAATACCTAGTCTTTGTTTCATTCCTAAAGAGTAATTTTTTACCAGATCGTTGCCCCTGTCTTTTAGTCCAACAAGTTCTAATACTTCTTCAACCTTTTTTAACTGTTCTTTACGGTCCATTCCAATATTTAATCTAGCAAGATTTCTAAGATTTTTTCTTCCAGTTATATATTCAAAAAATACTGGGACTTCTATTATTGCTCCAACTTCAAACAGCGCTTTTTCTCTATCCCTTTGGACATTAATCCCATTTATAAAAATTTCTCCTTCACTGGGCTTTATTAGTCCAGTGGCCATTTTCATAAGTGTAGTTTTACCGGCTCCATTTGGACCAATAAATCCACATATATCTCCTTTCATAACATTAAAAGTCATATTTTGAATAACCTTTCGTTTGTTTAAAGTTTTACTTACATTTTGAACTTCTATCATGCTCTTCATTTTAAATCCCTCTTTTTCTTAAAAGATTAAATCCCTCGTATAACTATAAAAACATATAGTTATCAACTTTTTAACAACTATGATAAAAATCTTTTAAACGATGTACTTAAAATGGTTTTTCTCCCATTTTAGGAAAGTATGCTCATTGATTTACCAGATTGGTCGGTTTCAAAACAAAATAGTAAAATGATCTTCGGTTAATATCGAAATTACCTTATCGTTGTAATCGCAAATTGGATAGTACCGTTGCTTTGACTTTTGGAGTAATCTTATAAGTATCATTGTTGTCTAGTAAGAAGTACTTTCTGTTCCATTTCTCCCGTAAGATTGGGAAAAAACATAAACAAGCATAGAGAATAATAACCTTTATACCTTTATCCCATAAAAATGAGATGTACAATACGCTCTGCCGCCAGCATCCTTTATTTGTTTAAAAGTTGCGTATTCACCAGGTTCTAATAGCATTGTATTTATCCCTCTATACGGCTTTTGAGTCAACCAATTAACTGCATTCACATTAATCTCCAAGGGATCACTCCGGCTTCTAATTTTTCAATAATCTTCTGAGTAACGATTTCATATACGTTCATTTTTTTGCTCTTTTTTCTCTAAAATTTGTTGTTTTTTGAATGCTTTTTTTCTCTTTTTTTATTTTTTCTCCTTCTATTTGCATTCCGAATAGCAGGAGTTTCCAAAGGGGATTATTTTGCCCGATTGACTCGTTTCTTAGCTTGGAATCGGTTGGGTTCGGGGTCCCGACCGATTGGAAGCTTAGAAACGCTGCGTGATGATACGATCCGGAATGCAAATGGGCGAAAAGGAGAAAACAAATAAAAAAAACGGTGGGAACCGGCTATCCTTTTTTGCTCTTAGATTTTTGTCTTTATTCTTTTGAGGATTTTCGGCTCGTTCGGTATGGCCGTAAGGTAAATGGAACAGGAACTTACCAGGTGTAGCTATTCCTACAGCTGGTTGTTATCGGGGCATTTAATACCGAAGCGACACTTACAGCATCCTGGATAGCGTTATTTGCTGTCCTGGATGCTGTTGTGCTGCCGCCCGAATAATGAGGTTGTGTTTTGAAAGGGCCTTAAAGCTCCTTCGCTATCTAAGAAGTAAGTGTCAGAGATAATAAAGTTGTTTAATTTACAATAAAGTCATTTAAAAAATAATTATGTTGTTAAAAGATGTAAGTCACTCTATTCCACAAAAGAATAACTCTTTATAGAAAAGTGGAGATTGTGAAGAGCTGTACTTAAGCTAACGTCGCAGGTGTGCGGCCGAGCCTAGGTCGTATCATATAGCGGGTGGGATTCCCGTCGAGCAAGAACTAGCCATTCACTCGTAGCGAGTCTTGGAGGGCTAAAGGTAACTTTAGTCTTTAAGCGTAGACAGTTAGGTAACGGGCCGAAAGCCAAATGGTTGAAGGGATTGAGCCCCATAAAGTTAGTAAATCGAGAGGGCTGATGCTTTACCTGCAGCAGAAAGCAATATTTCATTGTTCGCAATGGCAAGAATAATGAAACCTCTCTGGGGTCAGAGACCTTGGCACGTTACACATGGATATGATGCGGCAACTCGGGAGACCCTACCGGTCTCTTCTTTTAGAAAAGTATGGTGTACAAGCGATAATAAGTTAGGAAGCCAAACGCTTGGTAGGGAGTCGGATAGCAGCGTAGTACCAATGAAGTTGGGTAATGCCGATGGAGGAAAGGCTAGCTACCAGTTATCACCCTTACTAGGGACACATTTACTACACACAGAGGTAGGTATAATAAATGGAAACAAAACTACTAAGGATAGCAGAATTAGCAAAATCTGATCCTAAAATGAAATTTACATCTCTTGCACATTTATTAAATGAGCAATCACTAATTCAATGTCATCATGAGTTACCAAACAAAAAGGCAACTGGGGTTAATGGTACAACTAAAGAGCAATACAATGAAAATCTAAAAGAAAACATAGAAGACTTAGTTAATAGGCTTAAATGCAAAAGTTATCGCCCTGTTCCAGTAAGGAGAATGTATATTCCAAAGCTCAATTCAAACAAGAAAAGACCATTGGGAATACCGGAACATGAAGATAAGATTGTACAAAGAGGCATTACGAAAATATTAAATACCATCTATGAAAATGATTTTCTAGACTGCTCATTTGGATTCCGTCCAAATCGTAACTGTCACGATGCTTTGAAAATACTGAACCACTATATTGAAAAGAGGTCAGTAAATTATGTAGTAGATGTAGATATTAAAGGATTCTTTGACAACGTTGACCACACATGGATGATGGAGTTCTTAAAACTGAGAATCGCTGACCCTAACTTACTTAGAATTATTGGTAGGTTTCTTAAAGGTGGATATATGGAGGAAGGAAAGAAATACAAGACAGATAATGGCACACCGCAAGGTGGAGTGATTTCTCCAGTATTAGCCAATGTATATCTCCACTATGTCCTCGACCTTTGGTTCGAGAAAAGGGTTAGAAAACAGTGTAAAGGACAAGCATTCATAGTGAGATATGCAGATGATTTTGTTTGTTGTTTTCAATCTAAAAGTGAAGCTCAACAATTCTTCCAATCATTAAAAATGAGATTAAAGAAATTTAACTTAGAAATAGCTGAGGATAAAACCAAAATTATTCCCTTTGGAAGGTTTGCGGAGAAAGATGCAAAACAAAAGGGAAATAGTAAACCTACAACCTTTGATTTCCTTGGTTTTACACACTATTGTGGGAAAAGTAAACAAGGAAACTTTCGAGTGAAACGGAAATCAAGCAGGAAGAAAGTCCAAGGCAAACTTAAAGAATCTAAAGAATGGTTGAAGATTAATAGAAATAAAAATATTCATATAATTATTGATAGATTTAGACGCTCTCTTGTAGGTTATTACAATTATTATTGCATAACGGATAATACCCAAAGTGTAAATAAATTCAGAGACAAAATCGGATACTTACTGTTTAAATGGCTCAATAGAAGAAGTCAAAGGAAATCATTTACTTGGGATAAATTCAGACTCTTTCTTAATAAATACCCATTACCTTATGCAAGAATTAAGGTTAACATATATGACTTAAGAAAAGAAACTAGCTACATTATGTGAATGATAATTAGGAGGAGCCGTGTGCGTTAATTGCGCAAGCACGGTTCTGTGAGGGGGGAGGAATACAATCTACCGAGAGGTAGAGAGGTTCCCTTCTACTCGACTAGTTGAATAAGGAAAAATTATTGTTATACTATATAAGAACGTATGTTCAGTAATTATTTACAGGGGGATATTTATGAGTGAAAAACGTGATTTGGTACTGTTTATTGCTATGAGTTTAGATGGTTACATAGCTACGAAAGATGAGTCTTTAGAATGGTTATTTAATGTTGAAGGTGAAGGTGATAATGGATATTCAGATTTTTATGAGACAGTGGACACAGTTTTAATGGGCAAAAAAACTTATGATTGGATGACAAGACACGTACCAGGGGAATTCCCATATAAAAATAAAAAATGTTATGTTTTTACAAGGTCTTCAATTGAAGATACTGAAGATGTCAAATTTATTAATGATGATATAGTTCGTTTTACAAATAAATTGAAAAATCAAGAAGGAAGAAACATTTGGCTTGTTGGTGGAGGAGAATTGTTACAATCTTTTGTGGAAAAAAAATTAGTTGATGAAATTATTTTAACAGTTGCCCCAACTATAATTGGAAAAGGAATTCCGTTATTTAAAGAGGGGGATTATCAATTAGACCTTACATTGAAAGGAACCAAAAAATACAATCAATTTGTAGAACTACATTATGGAGTTAAACATTAAAAATATGTTGTTTACGTGGGAACATAAGCATCCTCATCGTATTTATTGAAAAACCGGACAAACACTGCCCGGTTTTGATAGATTAAATTAAGTAGAAATTGAGAAGAAATAAGTTGAAAATAAAACAAACGAAAAGCAAAAGTAATTGCGTTATTTTACCAAATATCTTACTGTTTTTAAAATGTTTAAAGATGAAATAGGCACAAACTACAGTCATTATAGGGAATAACCAATTTATCCACACATGAATACGCATTTGTGATAATGGTTGAAATGGATCGGACGTAAAACGACTAAATAGGATGATGCTGTTTACTATTACTAAGAGTCCCGCACCAGATAATAATGGCGTAGCCCAATGCAAGTTTCCTTTCTCTTTCTTCTTTAATTTCCTTACTCCCCATCTAACGGCGAAAACGATTGTATAGAGGATAAACGTTATTACACTAATCAAAATGAAAGCTAGGTTTATGTCCACACGCTCCTTTAGTTTTACAGGCAGGTAATCACTGATTACTCCATGTGACATCTTTATCACATTCCCTTTATCATCCAAGTCAAAAGCGATTCGACTTGTATCTATGCCTGATTTATCTAATAAAGTGAGTGTATCATCAGCACGTTCATAGAGCAGTGGGCTTGTTTCAATATAGTGAATTGGCTCAGGTGCCATCGTCGATATAAAGTTGATCCCTCCTTGAGGATTTTGTTGAATAGTGACATCACTATTGCTCACAATCGGTAAAAGCTTTAAAAAGTTGGTGTACAGTCCCCTTGCCATTCGATAAGTGCCTTGAACAACCTCGTCATTCTCACTATTTTCCCCATGTTCAATAGATTCATTTTTTCCTATTAATTTATCAACTAAATCAACTCTTAATCCTGTCATCTCATTCGCCACATTCATTAGTAGCACATATCCAAACTTTTCTTCCGGAACAAGAGTCAGTTGTGAGGTATACCCAATGACATTCCCACCATGTTCAAGTAACCGATACTCCCCACTATATCGCTCCCAAAATCCATGAGCATTTCCTGGTAAAAGCTCATGAACTTGATATGTTTGTTCATGCATTTTTTCCAAAGTGCTCATATGCTCGAATAATGAAGTGTTCTCCGAACCAAGCTGTGCGATCATAAATTGAGCCATGTCCGCTGCCGTGGTATTTAAAGAACCTGCTGGAGTATCATTTACAAATGCCCAATCAACAGTCTCAAAGTGATCACCATTTTTTCGATAGCTTTTCCCTTTAAAATCAGCGATTTTAGGAATCTCAAGATAGTTTGTTGCAAAGGTTGAATGCGGCATTCCAAGCCTTTCAATAATATTTTCCTGCATATAATCGGCATAACCCTTTCCTGACACACGTTCCACAATTAACCCTGCCAACGAGGTACTATAGTTTGAATAAGCTGTAACTGTGCTTGGTTTAAATACTTGCTTTGGTTGATAATATTCCGATGATAAAAATTTTTCTAGTGGAATCACTTTTTCTGGATCAGTCGTTAACAGCTGATCTGCTTTATCCTCGAATCCAGCTGTATGGTTCATTAAATCCATCATAGTCACTTTATCTGGAAATGTGAGGTTAAGGTAGTTTTCAGGTAAGTATTCGCGAATATCTGTTTTTAAATCTAACTTACCCTGCTCCACTAGCTGCATAACAGCACTCCATGTATATAGCTTAGATACCGATCCGGCTTCAAAGACCGTTTTCTCCGGATCGACCGCTAGCTTTTGCTCTATATCAGCCAATCCGTACCCCTTTAATAATAGGACTTCACCATCTTTTACTATAGCTAGGGCTGCACCAGGAATTTCCGTTCCAATATACTTCTCCATTATATGATCAACTGTCTCCTCAACTTGATCCACCTTTAAGCCTGAGGGAAGCTGTTTCATTTCGGCAAAAGTTGTAAGTGGGAAAAGAAACAACCCCACTATGAAAAACATACTTTTAATTTTTTTCAATCCATACTCCTCCTTTTAGTTACAAGCCTTTCTTATTGGCCATAGATAAGACGTACCCTTCTTTGAAATCGTTCATATTAATTGTCATGAAGTACAGGATCATTACTGCGCGTTAGTTAGACCGTGAATCATAATCGGTGTTTACAACCATTTCTTCCTTCTGAAACTGGTGAAAAGCACACAATGATTCATCATCCCAGCGCACTAGACGTATAAAACGAAATGTTACTGTATTTTTGAATCATGCGTTAAAGGATTTGAAAGTAGATTAATTAGAAATGTTTTTTTATCAATTAGAAGGGTTTTGAAAAAAATAAAAGAAAAAAGAGAGTGGAGGTGACCTTGTTATTCGAAAGCTGATGGATGAGGGCTTATCTTAAACATTATCAAAATGAAATTAAATTCAATACTGAGCATAGGAATGAATCGATTTAGGTCTTATTCCATTATAGGGCCATTTAATGGAATAAGACTTTAAACAAAACTGGATATTGTGCAGAAATAATAAAGATGTTTAATTTACAATAAAGTCATTTAAAAATAATATAGTTGTTTAAAAATCCTTATTCCACGAACAGAGCAGGTTAGTGGAAGCAATAGTAATTAGGTTTGACTGAGAAAATTGTCGATGAAATTAAAAAAGACACCGAAGTGTCTTATGTTTTTCAAATTAAGCATACCGATAAATTGAAATTTAATTACTTAACATTATGCTTATCTTGGGAGCGAGGTATTCTATCGGTGAGTGTATACAAACCATGTAATGCTTGCTGTTAATAATGCTGACGAAATCAAAGCTGTAAGAACGCTATATGTTTGCCAAATAAGTATCGTTGACCAATCGAAAGCACAGCACAGTATACCCTGGGCAATCGTAGCGAGCAGGAAAATAACTGTTACGATTATTCTCTTTTTTGTCATTGGCTGCCGCTCATTCGTTTTCCTTCTGCGTAATCCTAAGAGAATTAGCAAAACGGCCAATAGGCAAAGAATAATTGTGATAGACGACAAAATGATATCCAAAAGCTGTGTGCCGCTTATTTCATATGACTGAGTTAGATTGCCGTCTAATATATCTTTAACTTTTAGTACCAGGTTTATATTGGTATTTGCGCTGTTGCTCAGCAAGCAGATGGCTGTTCTTTCATTTAGCAGTATGGCTACTTGGGTTCTGAAATTTGGATTGCCCCCAGTGTGTTCTATAATCGTTTGGTCGGCGTTTACCGACCAGCCTGCCGCATAATACATATCGTTGACAGCCGAAACAGACATATCACCCCTATGTGATTTTTCGATAACCGTGTGAAATATTTCGGGTATGTCCTGCACGATACCCATCTGTATGCCCATCCAACGCGCCATATCTTTTGTATTAGAAATGATGTAGGCTGCTGGTTTATTCCCAGCATAATCCGGAGCTTTAAATGGAGTTGTCATAAAAAAGGAAGAACGGTAGCCCTGTGCCAACTGTCCAGTGGCTTGAGCATCTTCTTTATAAACATACGTCTGGTGAAGACCTAACGGCTGAAATACCTGTTCCCTCATAAAATCTTCATAGCTTTGTCGCGAGACAATCTCAATAACCAAACCCAATACGTCATAATTAACGGTTCCATAGTTATACTGTTCACCGGGAGGGAACGCCAATTCAGCATCTATGAGCATTTCCACAGTCTTTTGCAACATATCCGGTGTATTGCCTTGTGGAATATTTTGAGTATGCCTAATATTTGTTAGACCACTGGTATGGTGAAGAAAGTTATTTAGTGTAAGACTTTGCATATCAACAGGTTTCCCTTGATACTTTAAAGTAAACCAAGGTAAATATTTTTGGACAGGGTCAGTCATTGAGAGCAGCCCTTGCTCTTCCAACAGCATAATACCCATACCGGTAAAAGCTTTACTGACCGAGGCTAACTCATAGAGTGTATTTTCACTTGCAGACAACCCCTTTTCACGGTCTGCATACCCTGAAGAAAAGTAGAACACTTCATCATCAGCAAGTATTGAGATTGACATTCCCGGTACACCTGATATACGACGGGCATCATCTAGCAACGCTTGTATTGCCGCAGATTTCGAATCTGATAGCGCATAACTTTGTGTTGCCAATCCTGAGAATAATATAAATATCATTAATATAAAAACAATAATCTTTTTCATAAACTCTCCTTTTTGAAAAATTATAAGAGAATCATATAAATAATCTACTTTTACAACTACTAAACTAAATATTAATTTATCTTTCAATTCACCTATATAATATCAAGTAATTGTGAAGAGTTACTCTTAAACGAAAAGATACGTTAGTTCAATAAGAAGTAAACAACTTTATTATTCATTTTTTAAGTAATATATAAACAGATGGAAGTAATTTGAAACTACTTTAAAGAGCCTTGCTACGTAGAATGTAGTAAGGCTCTTAGCTTTTATTAATCAATATTCAATAACTTTATTATCATTATACAGATATTTATGTGAGATTGTGAAGAAATGTACTTAAACTCCCTCAGATAGATTCTGTTTTCTCTCAAATGCTCGCTTATTCGCAGGATTTCAAACCACTTTGTAAGAACAATAACGGATGATTGAAATAATTATAGATATTTGGGCTACATGAATGCATGCGGGAATAGAGGAGTAGAACAAATACCCCACTTATTTCCAGTATACTGCACGCTTACTCCACGCCGCCCCTGGAGGCTATCCCTCCCATGTCTCAACGGGTCTAAGCCCTTTCATTCCTTCGTCATGCCTATCCAAGGGGTGGAGGCCGGTTTTGCTAACGGAATGGGTCGCAATGCCCTTTTGTTTAAGTATTCCAGTACTCCGTGCTTTCTTTGAGATCCTACGAATAAGCCAATATTCAACAATTTTTATTAGTCGTGTTCAACTGAAGATAATTGGGTTATGCTGCTGGTATTAATGGGTATACTTTTTCTGGACAATAAGACTCGTTTCGCCGGGCCACTCCAACTAATAATCTTGCCAACTTACCAATAAGTTTCATTATTGACTTCATTTTCTTCATCTTTTTAACCTCAACATTATAAGAGTGAAGAGCTTTAAACTCAGGATTATTTGCCACAAGACTAAGTGTTGCTAGAAATAAATATCGCCTTAAACGAGACCTTCCTCGTTTAGAAATTACAATTTGTCCTTTCCATTTACCTGAGCTAGCCTCTACTAGATGTAGACCTGCATGACGTAATAGAGAATTACCATGTGCGAACTTACTGAGGTCGCCAGTTTCACCTAAAATGCCACCTAGGGTTACTTCAGTTAATCCTTTAATACCAAGTAATTTATCTGAAAAAGTAATGTTTTTAAGTACTTCACTTACTTCTTTTTCGACTGTTTCAAGTTGGATTGTGGCGAGATCAAATTCGTCGAGTAACATTTTTAGGTGTAGTTTATAAGCATCGTAGGCTTGAGTGGTACCTACAGAATTCTTAGATAGCTTAATCAATAATTGAGCTTTCTTCAAGCCAGGTTGTCGTTTCATTAATGATTTCCATCCATTTACTATATCTTTGACATCTAAGGAACGCAGTTCCTTTGGTGTTGGAAATAAGCGAAGAGTCGTAATGGCTCCTTTTCCTTTTACATCTTTAAAAACCTCCCGAAATTCAGGGAATACAACATCTACCCATCGGTTAATTTGATTCGCAGAGCTCACAAGACGTTTAACAATAACGTCTCGATTTGACATTAGTACTCTAAGTTCCTCAAATGCTTCCGAAGTTGGGCGAATAAAGGAGTAGTATCCATTCTTGACCATATCCGCAATCACAAGGGCATCCTTCTTATCACTTTTGGATTGGGTGTTATCACGATTTTCTTTGTTCCTTTTAACAAGATGAGGATTTACAGTTACTACATCCACACCTTGATCGTATAGCCATTTAGATAAGTTTAACCAGTAATGTCCAGTCGGTTCCATACCAACTATTTCGGTACTATAACCTTTTGAAATTTTTAACCTATTAATCCACTGAAATAAACTGTCGAACCCTTCTTCATTATTTTCAAAAGTAAGGGGTTCACCAATCACTATTCCACGAAAATTCACAGCTCGGGCAACATGCGTTTTTTGTGCAATATCTACCCCAACAACGAGATGTTTATCTGAAATTCTTTCTATTAGTTGATTTTGTTTGTCTTGCATTTTAAACTTCATATTAGAGCTTCCTCCTTAGAATGTGAGTTTTAGAGTGGTGTCTATACTCATATCTTACTGAGGGGCTCTATTTTTTTCAAAGTTGATAATTAACGTTCTACAGGAATGCTAATGGAGCTAGTATAGAAGTATGGACACATTTTAGTTAAGTCCTTATCCTAGAAATTAAGAGAGGACGTGTCCGTTATGAAACAAAAACGTTACAATCAAGAATTCAAAGAAACGATTGTTGAACTTTATCGTGCTGGTACTCCCGTCAACCAGCTTGCTAGCGAATATGGTGTCTCAGAAGTAACTATTTATAAATGGATTAAAGTGCATTCTCCTATTGGGGGAAATGAGTCATTAACACCCGCTGAAATCGCAGCTATTCAAAAAGAAAATTTACGTTTAAAACAAGAGGTAGAAATATTAAAAAAGGCTATGACCATATTCGCGAAAAAGTAATGGATCAAGAAATTATCGAACATATCAATGAAGAAAAGGCACACTATCCTGTTAAAACCATGTGTCGTGTATTAAAGTTGCCTAAAAGTACTTATTATCAAGCTGCCCATAAAATGCCTTCGGCCTATCAAATAGAAAATGAGGAAATAACCAAACGTATCCGAGAAATCCATAAAGCAAGTAAGGGTCGTTATGGAGCTCCTAAAATTCATTACTTATTGCGTAAAGAAGGATTTCAGGTGAGCATCAAACGTGTACAACGCTTAATGAAACAGGCTGGAGTTCGTTCTATTATTGTTAAAAAATATCGTCCTGCATCATTTCAAGGTCATATAGAAGAACGTGAAAACAGATTAGAGCAGGATTTTCAAACAACCTCTATTAATGAGAAATGGGTAGCTGATATATATTCACACACATAAAGATGGCTGGTGTTACTTAGCTTCAGTGCTAGACCTTCATTCTAAGAAAATCGTAGGATATAACTTTGCCCGACAAATGACGGTTGAATTGGTTACACAAGCACTAGACAATGCCATTCAAAATCAAGACCCTAATGAAGGGGTTATTTTGCATACGGATTTAGGCACACAATATACGAGTGAAGCATTCCAAAAGCAGTTAAAGCAACATGGATTCATTCAATCATTTAGTCGAAAAGGTTGTCCGTATGACAATGCATGTATGGAATCATTTCATGCAACATTGAAAAAAGAAGAGGTTTATAGGAACCGATATCTGGACTTTGAAACTGCAAAAGTAGCCTTATTTACTTACATTGAAAGCTGGTACAACCGAAAGCGAATTCATGGCGCAATAAACTATTTAACACCAGATGAAGAAGAAACATTATGCCGAGCAGCATAAGGAATGGGACTTAACTTTTTTATGTCCAAGATATTGACTTAGATCCAACAAATAACTATTCACTAAAAGATGTTTATCACTTTATTCTTCGAGATTTTTATTCAGATCGTTATAAAGAAAATGGTAAGATGCAGTACCGCATTTGGGAAGCTAATCGTATCCTTTTTTAACCCCGTCCTAAATTTAGAACGGGGTTATGCTTGTTTGGCTTATTAAACTATATAACTTTATTATCTTTTTACACGCGCATGCCAATTTATTTCCAGAATATGATTGGGATGGGGGATCCATCAAATATCACCGAGCCCAAATTCGGGATTATATGGGATTCAGAGAATGTACTCTCAAAGATCTGAAACAACTTTTAATTTTACATTTCTAAATAATATTGTGTTTTTTATTGAAAAAATCATTGACTAATGAAGAATCTTCTTCTAATATATCTTTATACTTAATTACACAAAAGCACAAAAGCATAAAAGCGTTGAACTATTACAGTAGCTAATACAATTCTTGAAAGCAGAGACCTGATAGCGGTGAAAATCAGGCAAGAAGTATAGTGAATTACAATTAGGGAGCTGAATTTCCGGTTTCGGCCGTTATCTAAACAAGAGAACAGAGTAATCTGTTAACTAGGGTGGTACCACGGAGCTTCCGTCCCTTTTTTGGGATGGGGCTTTTTTTATTTTTTAATCATTTAGAAGGAGAATCATAAGATGAAAAAAGAAATTACTATGGGGATTGCAATCCTTCCTATACTAGCTTTAATCATTTCTGCAGCTTTATCAATATTCGTTTGGAAAGCAGGTATGCATATTCCATTAATGATCGGGGTAATTATGGCAGCAATCGTTGCGAAGAGTTCAGGCTGGAGCTGGGATGAGGTTCAGAAAATGATGGTTAATGGAGTTGCCAGAGCATTACCTGCAGTGTTTATTTTACTTATTATTGGCATGATAGTCGGTTCATGGATTGCAAGCGGCGTAATACCAACGATCATATACTATGGACTGTCCATTATTAAGCCAGAAATATTTGTCCCTATTGTAGCCCTTGTAACTGGCATTGTTTCTGTTACATTAGGAAGCTCTTTCACTTCTATTGCTACAATTGGACTTGCTTTCATGGTGATTGGAGAAGGACTTGGCTTTGCTCCGGGACTTGTTGCAGGTGCCGTGATTTCAGGGGCCTATTTTGGAGATAAATTGTCCCCCGTTTCTGACACAACGAATATCGCTCCTGCAATGGCTGAAACAGATTTATTTAGTCACATTAAGCACATGCTTTGGGATACTCTGCCTGCATTTTTCTTATCAATCCTTATGTATTGGATTGTCAGTAATTCCCCGGCTGCTAGCGATGGTGCAGATACGAACGTAATTGATACAATCAAGACCGGTCTGGACAATGTTTTTTTGATTCATCCTCTTTTATTGCTTATGCCGGTGCTAACCATCTTTTTAATGATTATTCGTACTCCTGCAATTCCTGCATTAATGGGCGTTAGCCTACTTGGTGGAGTACTTGCCATATTTGTCCAGGGATCTTCTGTATCAGATATTATTCAAGTAATGACAAGTGGGTATTCCGTTGAATCAGGTGCAGATGCATTAGATTCATTGCTAAATCGTGGCGGAATAATGTCCATGTTGGGTACAATTGCTTTATTAATCATTGCTACCGCTCTTGGAGGTATTTTAGAAGAGACAGGATCATTCGAAGAATTAACACGGAAAATGATGCGAAGGGTAAAAACAACGGGGACCTTAATCAGTTCAACCATTCTATCTACATTTGTTGTAGCATTTGCAAGTGGCGCACAATTTTTGGCGATCATTTTACCGGCGAGAACATTCGTAAAAAAATATAAGGATATGGGTATAGATACTAAAAACCTTTCACGTTGTGTTGAAGCAGCCGGTACAGTTGGTATAAACCTTGTACCATGGGGAGTTCCTGCTGTATTTGCGACTAGCATTCTGGATGTTAGCCCAGGTCAATTTATTCCGTATGCTTTCTTTGTTTTCCTTGTTCCGCTTATTAATATCATATTCGGCTTTACTGGATGGACGATTTCAAAGAAGAATTATCATGAAGATGAGAAGCTATTGAAAGATAAAGGGGAAATTTCACTATGAATGACGTGATTTTAAATGTATTGGGGACAGCACAAGATGCTGGACTTCCACATCCGAATTGCTTTTGCAAAAACTGTTCTGAGGCGATCAACAATCCGAAGTTTAGGCGTCTTGCTGCCTCATTGGCTATTGTTCTTCCTCATGAGGGAAGATGGCATTTAATAGATGCGTCACCTGATTTAAAAGAACAAATGACTAAGCTTCAATTAAAATACAATATGCAAGGACAGCTTATGGATAGTATCTTTTTAACCCATGCCCATTTAGGTCATTACCCGGGGTTGCTTTTTTTAGGTCGTGAAGCAATTGGTGCTGCTGGTGTACCGGTGTTTGCAGGTGGAAAAATGAAACAATTATTAGAAAACCATGCACCTTGGAACCAATTAACTTATCTAAAGTATATCAATGTGTTAGAACTGAGCAATGTACAAACCCTTCGCATTTCTCAGCTTGTAAAGATTAAACCAATTGAAGTTCCACATAGAAATGAATTCTCTGAAACCTTTGCCTTTGAAATTGAAGGACCAAATAAAAAAGTCCTTTACATTCCAGATATCGATCGCTGGGATGAATGGGGCCAGGACATTTACAACGCATGCAGTGAAGTTGACGTTTGTTTACTTGATGGAACATTCTATTCAACAAAGGATCTTGAAAAAATTGGCCGTGATTTCAGAGAAATCCCCCACCCTCTCATGACAGAAACAATGGATAAGCTTCAAAATTTAGTAGGCCAGAAAGAGATTTATTTTACCCATCTAAATCATTCGAACCCTGCCATTGACTCGAATCGGCAAATAAGAAAGCTAATTGAAGAAAGAGGATTTCATATTGCTGAGGATGGTATGGAATTTAGATTGTGATTATCATAGTGGACTACGTATTGAATGATAACCTTGCCAACTATATTTTCTCTGGGGGCAGGTATAAATAAAAAGGTAACCAGATGGCTGCCTTTTTGTTTTTTTACTTATATTTAGGGGTAGCGTCAGGAAAGTGCGGTAACTTAACTAGTTATAGTGGATGACTTTACAGTATTCAATGTAAAGTTATCCGTCTTTTTGTTTCTTTAAATCCTAGTTAACTATATTGATTTTTATAGTATTTATAGTAAACCAAGAAAGCTAATGCCTGTGTTATGCTACCTGTAATACCTAACGAACCTAATAATATTGTCCATTTATACGGCGATAAAACTCCGAATAATGTAAGCCCACTCCTATCAATCCATTTGTAACCGCGCTAATCCTTAGTGACCGTTTACTTGGTTTTGGAAATCGAACGGATACTCCTGTAAGCTCACTTGCTTTTTTACAAGCATTATCCATCGTAGCATACATTTTATTAATCATCATGTTCACCACATTAGAAAACTACATACGAGAAAACCCAATTAGATATAGCCCCTAAAAATCTAAAATGGATATACAAACCCAACCACCAATTTTTTTCTCTTTAGTTTGTTGTTGCTTTTTCAACAATAATAACAGTCCCACAGCAAGCAAAATAGCACAGATTATAATATTTGAGATGATTGATATTGGCGCTGTACTTTTCAAAAACTCGATAATGTTTCTAAATACATCACTCATCATTTTTACTTTCCTCCATTCAATTTTTCACAGCATTTTCGTTTGAAGATTCGTTGCAATCGCTATCTTGAGTATGTACGCGCTAAGATTTTGTGTTTTCATCAAGGGCATTTTCTGATAAATTAAATCCCGTTCAGCTTCCATCACTCGGACAATAAGCTGAACAGGTCGTTTTCGATTTTGTTTTCTATAAACACATATTGCTCAATGTTTCACAATGTGTCTACAGACAATTTATTTGAAAAGACTTATATTATATGTGTAAATAGAAATTATTTGGAAATAAAATTACATCAAATGGAAGGATGAATGAACTATGCCTAAGACAACTTTTCAAGCGACTGCTCATTTGCAACAGGGGGTTCAGGTTAAAGCTAAATCTCGTAATTTCGAGATTATTATTGATGAGCCAAAGGAATTAGGTGGAACTGACACTGGAATGAATCCTGTTGAATTAACTTTAGCTGCATTAGGTGCTTGCCAAGCAATTGTTGCTCGAGTGTATGCTAGAAAGTTCAAAATAGAATTTGATGATCTATGGATTGATGTAGAAGGGGACCTTGACACAGATGGCTTTTTGAATAAATCTGATGTACGCCGCGGTTATTCTGATATTCGTTTTAATATACATATTGCGACTGATGCACCTAGAGAAAAAGTGGAAGAGTTTGTAGCGTTTATTGAAAAGACATGCCCAGTTGGAGACACCATCGCAAACCCAGTGAATCTAAAATTAAATGAGATTATTTTAGAACCATGCAAAACTGGCGCAGTGAAATAACTTTATTAAAACAAATAAATTTTCTCTTTCACACTTATATAAAGGAACCATCAGAATTAATTGTAGAGATTTTAATGTAAAATGGATTTAGAAGAAATCGAAACAGTAATATGCCGAATAATATACAAAATGTAATAAAAAATATTCGAAGCCGATCAGCAAGAAATGCCAAACGCAACTGCTTTAACTGAATTCTCAAAGGAATTAGTACCTGAGAATAACCCCTTAACAAATAAAATATAGTACATAGAATACATTTAAACAAAGTGACAACCATTGATTTATTAATGATTGTCACTTTGTAGTTAAGATAACCGCATATTTACAACGGTAAGAAAATGTTAGTGAATTATCCGGCCTTCAAAACGAAAACCGGATTCCATTTAAACTTTATAATAAATACCAAGATAAAACTTTTCTTTTTATCTTTAGGGTCTTTTTTAAGCAATACCATAAAATTTTAAAAATTATTAATCCCAATTCCTATGTTTATTTATCTCTCTCTTTTTTCTAAACGCATTTTCTAAATCAATATCGAGCTTGGTTGCACCGACGCTGATACTGGGCCTAACACAAAGTGCAATAATTTCGTTGATTATTGTAAGAAGGCTTCACAAGTAGTAGAGTGTCACCGAATTAGCGGGGAATACAATTATTTGATTAAAGTAGTAGTTGAATCAACAAAGGAACTTGAATTATTTGAAAATGATAGTATGAAGTATGGCGATTCCACTACATTGATTTCCTTATCATCACCTATTGAAAACAAGCCATTGATACCAAATTTAAGTGTTGAATATTAATAATGTAATTTTAAAATAAAGTTTAACCGTTTATAAGAAGATTGATCAAAATACCAGTTATTTATGGAAGGCGGCTATCAAATCAAGATTTTGTGATTGTTTTGATCAATCTTTATTTTAAAAACAAGTGAACGCATCATAGTCCAAATTAAGTTTTGAACAATCTTTTTTTCAAAAACAAAAATAACCCATGTTGATAAAACAGCGTTTGTAGCATGTTTCTTATCAAACTTTATTATAAAGCTACAAAAAATTCTAACTTAGTCTGTAAACCACCAACTCAAATAAATTTTAAAAGAAACTGATTAGCGATAAAAATCTAATCAGTTTCTTTTTTGTATTTGGCAATTAAGAAATGCGATAATTTGTTAAAGAACTTCCTACTAATTAATCATGTTTAATTATAAACATGCCTTATTTATTAATGTGCTATTTATTAATGACAATATTTTATTTCAAATAATTTCTATCATTGTTCATCTGCATATTGATGTACTCATCTTTGAGATTCCAGCTTAAAACCAGAAAATACCTGCAACTACAAAAGTCTACTCATACTTTATCTTTACATAAACCTATTTTTAATCACATTCATTATGTATGAATGAGATAATCATATCAATCTATAGTGTAGCACTATAATTGGAATGTGTTATACTAATTACTGTTGTATGAAAACTTAATTTTTGGAGGGTTTATTTTGAAACGTGAACTCGCATTGGAAGTTGTACGTGTTACTGAAGGAGCAGCTTTAGCTGCCGCAAGTTGGCTGGGGAGAGGCGATAAAATAAGTGCTGACGGTGCTGCTACTAATGCTATGAGAAAGATTTTTGATTCAGTAAATATGCAAGGTAAAGTGGTCATTGGTGAAGGAGAAATGGATGAAGCACCAATGTTATATATAGGAGAAGAACTTGGTACAGGTAATGGACCGCAAGTAGATATCGCCGTAGATCCTATTGAAGGAACTAATATTGTTGCAAAAGGGTATTCAAATGCAATTACGGTTCTAGCCATCGCTGACCAAGGGACTCTGCTTCACGCTCCAGATATGTATATGGAAAAATTAGCAGTGGGCCCTGCTGCTGCAGGAAAAGTAAACATCAACGATTCAATTGAGAAAACGATAGACATTGTGGCAGAGGCAAATAAAAAGAGAGTGCAAGATTTAACAATTATGATTCTTGAAAGAGATCGACATCAAGACTTAATTAACCGTATTCGTGCAAAAGGGGCAAGGGTGAAATTATTTTCTGATAATGATATCAGTGCTGCAATTGCTACTGCATTGCCAGACACTGGTGTTGATTTATTTGTAGGGAGTGGCGGCGCACCTGAAGGCGTCATTGCCGCAGCTGGACTAAAATGCTTAGGTGGAGAATTGCAAGGAAGATTACTACCTGAAAATGATGATGAAATCTTACGTTGTAAACAAATGGGTATAGACAATCCAGATAAAGTTTTAATGTTAAATGATCTTGTATCAGGGGATGATGCTATTTTTGCAGCTACAGGTGTAACATCAGGAGATATATTAAAAGAAGTGCGCTATTTAGGAGACAACTTAGTTGAAACAGATTCTATTGTCATGCGTGCAAAAACTAAGACCATTCGTTTTATTAAAACCATTCATCATCTTGAGCATAAGCCCTATGTCCAACAAGAAAATTAACAATTTTAACCACAAAGCCTGTTTTATTTTAACAGGCTTTTGTAATTAGTCTATAATACGAACCTGGCGGCTATAGTTATTTTAACAAGATGGATGGAGCATTCGTCCATGGAGGATTAGTGCAGTTTTATATTAAAATATTCTTGTCTTGTTAAGACGTGTTTTAACTAGTGATCAGATAAAATTTAATTCTTCTAATGTGTAATTTGTGAAACGATACCATGTTGTTTATAACAGTATAATAAGATGTTCTTAAAAGGAAATCGACATTTTTGATATACTAGTTCTCACATATATAGAAACAAAATATCGAATTATTTTTTAACTATTTTTAATAGTTAAATTTATTGGGAATGCTTATAATATATTTAGGCACCTCATGTGGACAGATTACAGGAAAGTTTTTGTATTTATAGAGGAGGGAAATCAAATGCAAACATTTAAAACAGTTACAGTAGAAACAACAGTTCAAGCACCATTAGAAAAGGTGTGGAAGTATTGGACAGAGCCAAATCATATAAAAATATGGAATAATGCTTCAGATGATTGGCACACACCTTTTGCTGAAAATGATCTAAGAGCAGGAGGAAAATTTGTTTCAAGAATGGAAGCCAAAGATGGCAGTGCTGGTTTCGATTTTGGCGGAATCTATGATGAAGTAAAATTACATGAGGTTATTGCTTATACTATGGGTGATGGAAGAAAAGTAAAAATCACTTTTAAAGGTCAAGAATACGGAACCGAAGTAATTGAAGCTTTTGATGCGGAAACTTCACAACCGATTGAGTTTCAACAACAAGGATGGCAGGCGATTTTAAATAATTTTAAAAAATATGTTGAGCAAACAAACAAATAAAAAGCTGCTCCAGTTATTATTTTTATAAGTCATTAAAATCAGCTAGTGGCATATCTGTGGAAATATAATAACCACAGATATTGCCATTTTTTATATTCCTCTATTGTACTATCCTATTCCTTTAATTGAAGAAAAAATAGGTTGCCGCCGCAGCCCAGAATTTCTTGAAGAAGTGCACCTGTTATTGCAAAATTGTATCTTTATATTTTTTATTAAAGTAGTAGCAATACAAACGGTATTAATTTAAACTAATCTGCCCATATGAAAACTGAATCTCTTTTGTTTCCTTAAGGGTAGCAAAAGCATTACCCAACACTTCATTGTGATGATCAATAATTTGTTTAGCACTTAAGGTATTGGAATTCCATGTCCGATGAGCGTCTTTGACAAGTGTGATAGTATAGCCGAGACTAAATGCACGGCGACTCGTAGTATCTACGCAATACTCGGTTTGATTTCCTGCAATAACAAGATTTTCGATTTGTTCTTTTTTAAGTTTTTCATGAAGCTCGGTTTCGTGAAAAGAGTCGGGTGTGTGTTTTTGGATTACAGCTTCTCCTTCATTTGGAGAAATTGAAGAATGAATCTCCCACTCAGGAGTTCCACGTTTGAATTCTTCATCATTATGTTGAACAAAAAAAACAGGGACGTTAGCAGTACGTGCCTTATTAATTAAATCCTGAAGATTTTTGAGAAGCTGTTCTCCGTCGTATATCGGGTTGGACTCATCAAACATGGCATTTTGAATGTCTATAATCAACAAAGCCGTCTTTTGCATTTTCTTAACCTCCCAGTACAGATGTATTAGAGAATTCTACATGATTGATAAAAAACCTCCTAATTATTTTGACATCGCCTCTTTTACATAACCTACTTCGGGTACAATGAAAATGCGATTTTTTTGGTTATGTTCTCGTCTGTCTTCTTATTTCGTATACATCGTTCTCATCATTAAAGCCATGCGAAGGTGGAGGGAGTTTTCTGAGTCATGGACAGAGTAGCCTAAAATGTCCTCACATTTGGCAATGCGGTATTTTACTGTGTTGCGATGGACAAACAGCTTCTTAGCTGTTTTTGAAATTTCACAATGATGATCGAGGTAAACTATTAATGTATGTAGCAAATCATCCTCATCCTTTGATTTAGGATAGGAGAGAGAACGCAATGTATTTTCATAGAATTTTTTAATATTTTGTTCAGGGAGTAGATGCATTAATTCCTTTAATTGCTTTGTTTCATAAAAGTGAATAAAGTGATATTGAAATAGATCAAAACCGTTTTCCCATGCTTCAACAGCCTCGTTATAAGTAATGGCTATATCGATAACCTCTTTTACGAGACTTCCTGCACCAAAGGAAAGAGAAACCTTAACGTTTTCCATAACTTCCTGCTGAAATTTCTCAAGTCTATCTTTAATCAAGCTTTTAACAGGCTCATTCGTATTAAGTGGGAATTGCAGCAAAATAACGAAATAGGCATCTTTGAGAAAGACAATCGGATTAGCTTCTGTTTGACAGAAAGATATGTTTAAGTATTCGTTCAAATAGTCGTAAATTCTGTTCATCATATCTGCACTTTTCTCTTTATCAATCGTGCAGACGATGCAAATATATTTTTGATGATCAAGTAAGCCGTGCTGCTTTCCTCGATGAATCATTTCCTGTTTCGTTGTAATATTGCCATCAACTAGCGACCCGAAAAAGTTATTCTCTAACATCCGGCTATTTTCTTTAATCGCTTCATTTTTTAATAAAGTAAAGGATATGACCGTAGATGCCTGTTCGATCGCTAATTGTGAGGAAGGATACGGCAGCCTGTCATAGTTGAAAATTAGGAGTAGAAATGGATATAGACGAGTTGTTTTGACAGGGAAAATATTGATCGGCATTTTTATTTCCAATGCATGAGGGTTTTGAATAAAAAACTTATTTTTTTCTCTGTAATGATCTATATCGCTTTTAATAATAGAACTGACTTCCTCCTTCACATTTTTCATCGTATTTTGTTCGAAATGATGAGAATAAGAAATAATATCGCCAATTGGATTAAGCAGCAGAACAGGGCACTTTAATAAGGTTCCGAGGTTTTCAATGAGTGTTTGTAATTTATAGCCCTTCATCATCATATTCGTAAATTTCTTATGTACGTGAATAGCGTAAAATAACTCTTCAATCTTGTTGTCCCATAGAAATCCCAAAAGCTGATGGGAGACAGTTCCTAAAGTTAAAGATTCTGGAATTCGAATGATTGGGAAATCTAAGGCATTTGCCAGCTTGATCACTTCGTCTGGAATATTATCGATAAAGCGTTTCAGTTTAATGGCCATCCCAGCGCATGGTCGCTCATTGATTTCTGAAATAAACTTGCTGAGTGTACGAGGATCTTCCTGAAAAGCATAGCCAGTCGTTAATAACAAAGAATTCTCGGCCATAAAGTGAAAGACATCAGGTGTTTCTGATATTTCGATTGTATCGACTCTTCGTTTTAATCCAGCATGCCCCGCGATGATTTCCGCCTCTTGAAAAACATCAACAATAAATAAATCCTCTAGCTTTTTCATAGGGGTTCCTCTCAATCTATCAAATTTAATCTAATTTAATTGTATAGTCACTAAGGATAAAAAGAAACGAACTTTTGTTTAAAGTGAACAAAATAGAATAGTTATTTTGTCTAATTGTAATAATGACGATCATCGTTTTAAACCCTAAAATTTTTATAGAAGTCATTTAAAAAAAGGGGTTTTATTAAAACGATGAAAGTAATGAGACAAGAACTGGAAAATTTAATCACAACAAAGCTTCACCGTGCTGGATTAACAGAAAAACATGCAGGAGTAGTAGCAGATGTGCTAGTCCATGCAGATGCAAGAGGTGTTCACTCCCATGGAGCTATGCGTGTAGAATACTATGCTGAAAGAATTTCAAAGGGAGGAACAAACACAAATCCAAACTTTACCATCGAAAAAACAGGACCATGTTCTGCTGTTTTCGATGGTGACAATGGGGCTGGGCATGTCGCTGCGAAACAGGCAATGGAAGAAGCCATTCAAATGGCGAAGGAAAATGGCATTGCTGTTGTAGGGGTTAGAAGAATTGGCCATAGCGGCTCTCTTTCTTATTACGTTGAAAGGGCTGCTAATGAAGATCTAATCGGACTTTCCGTCTGTCAGTCAGATCCAATGGTTGTTCCTTATGGCGGAGCAGAACCGTATTATGGTACAAATCCGATTGCTTTTTCAGCACCTGGAAATAATGGAGAGAATATCATTTTTGATATGGCGACAACCGTGCAGGCATGGGGTAAAGTACTGCATGCCCGTTCAAAAAATGCTCCGATTGAAGAAGGCTGGGCCGTCGATAAAAATGGCAAGCCGACGAGAGATCCATTTAAAGTAAATGCTTTATTGCCGATAGCAGGGCCAAAAGGCTACGGGTTAATGATGATGGTTGATATTTTATCGGGGGTTCTTCTAGGCTTGCCATTTGGAAATAAGGTGACATCCATGTATCATGACTTGACTGAGGACCGAAATCTAGGTCAGCTTCATGTCGTGATCAATCCAGCATTTTTTACGAGCTTACCTAAATTTAAAGAAAATATCATCAGAACGATGTCTGATTTAACAAATGTTAAACCTGCCCCAGGCTTTGATCAAGTATTTTATCCTGGGCAAATTAATACAATTTGTGAAATAGAAAGTAAGAAAAATGGAATAGAAATTGTTGATGAGGTTTACCAATATCTTATTTCTGATGTCATTCATAATAATAGCTTTGATCATAAAGACCCATTTGCAAAATAAACTGGAGTCTATGTATGAAATGAAGATAAAGGCGGTGGAGCATAGTTTCCATCGCCTTTAAGTAAATTTTAAAATCTTTATAGTTTTAGGAAACGAGCGGAGATGATAGCATAATAATAAAGCATACTTTTTTATAGTGAGGGACTTCCATTGAATCTTAACCAAAAAGCGATTGAATTGCTAGAAGAAAATAAATATGATGAATCATTAATACTATTTATAGAAGCAGTAGGACGATCAAGAGATATACAATCTCTTAATAATCTTGCATGGATTTATTGTAATGAGGAAGATAATGATATCAATGCTCTTCCTTTATTAGAAGAAATATTAAGGATGAATCCCAAATCTCATTTTCCTTATAATTTGTTAGGGGAGATTTATTGTAGACAAGTAAAGTGGGAATCCGCAAAAGACATATTGGAAAAGGCAATTTCCATCCAGCCTTCAAAACCGGCTTACAATAATTTAGCGGTGGCTAATTATCATCTCGGACACATAGAAGAGGCTTCAAAATATTTTCTTTTAGGTTCAGAACCCTCTGATTTGGCCATGTATAGCCATATAAGATGTTTGATTGAATTAGATAATAAAAGTGAGGCAAAATGTAAACTTGATGCATTCTCTGAGGATGATGATGAATTTGTTGGAGAAGTTGAGGTTGCAGATTTATATGTAGAATTGGGGTGTTACGAAGAGGCAATAACATGGTTTAAAAAAGGATGGAATAATTACGCAAAACAACCGAAATGGATTAGTCGATATATTTATTCCTTGCTGAAAATGTATAATCCTATTCTAGCTAAAGAACTGCTGAGCGAAGGAATAAATGAAAAGATAATAGATATTAAAGAAGCATATGAAGAAGAATGTGATGAAGATTGGTCAGAAAAGGATAAACAAGTCTATATTAAAGAGTTGCTTAATGACAAAAAAGAATATGAACAAATGTTTGAAAAAGTCACATCTGGCTATATTCCGACTATGGAGTTCGATATAACTATCCAAACAGCCTGTTATCTTTTTGGCTGTAATCGTCATAACCATCCTGAATATCATGGATAAAACACAATAAAGGTTTTTGGTAATTATTTGAGCTCACAATCTTGTTCAACTATTTTCAAGAGAGGGGTTTCGTGAATGTTTTCTAATGAACAATTACAAGATTTGATTGAAGGGAAAGTCGTAGGGAACAAATTCCCTTATGATACAAAAAATGAGCAAGAAATTGAAGCGTATATCCGACGGTTATTTCATCGAATAAACCGTATTCCTAATCTAGTATGTGAAGCAGAGTGGAATCATTTTGGCAGTGGCTATGCCTCCTTTATTGAACTTTTTTGTTATCAAAAGGGAGATGTTATAGTCGTTGAAGAGAAATACGGCCGTAGAGAGATAAAGACGGAAGGGATTATTATTGATATTTGTCGTTTAGCACCTGTAGCTCTCATGGGTGAAGATGACAGATATAAAACAATTCGTTTCGAAACGAATGAAGTAGTTGGTGGGGCATATGGTTCTTTACTTGGTGGCCCCAATTTATTCAATTTAAGCGAGAAATTCCAAAAAATTGCAGTGCAATTGAAACAAGCCTTAATAGAGTTTAATTATGAACTGTTAGAAGCAGAAAAATTGAATCAGCCTTTGTCTTTTCAAACGGAAATTCCAACGATTTATCGTGAACCTGGAGAATATTTAGTCTTGGATGCTATTTTTTATTGGGAGGATTAATTTCATTATTTTATTAAGGTCCCATATTTCTCTCATTAAAATAGGTTAGTACATGAATAAAAAGTGGAGGTCGATGATGGATAGGTTATTACAAGAAATCGTAAATTGGCTCAAAATGATAGATAAACAGATTGTTATTGGCATTTCAGGACATGGGGCTGCTGGTAAAACAACCTTTACCGATATAAATTATTTAAGGCAATCTCATGAAGAACGCCGGATTCAGTATGAATTGTTTATGCATCCGTACAGCCAGCACTTTGATATTATTATCAAAAGCTCTAATAAGGCAATAAGTGTAGAAAAAAACACAATAGAATTTATAAGTACATAATTATAAGTTCTAATAATGTTAGAAAGCCAAACTTCGTCTCTGAGAAATTTGGCTTTGATATCATCTAAGTTAGCCTAACACTGCAATATTCTTATGAGCCAGGCATCGTATAGATAACACTGATTCTGTATTTGCCACCCGGCTCAGCTGCAAGCCAGATGGCACCTATTTACAGCCTGCTGTATCGTTTATAAATCATGGATAGGTGCAAGAAAAACAGGACATTTAATATTATTTCCAACATAATATGATTGGAATTTTAGCCATTTAATTGTAATATTCA
Organism: Cytobacillus solani; assembly: GCF_006704205.1. NCBI lineage: Bacteria > Bacillati > Bacillota > Bacilli > Caryophanales > Bacillaceae > Cytobacillus > Cytobacillus solani. Next base: position 1,666,137 of record NZ_CP041305.1, on the reverse strand, counting down.
AGAGAGGGAAATATTTGCAGTATTAGGAAGTGAGAATGGGATATGTCGATGTTAGAAAAAAGATGGTTTAAAAGTATGATTGCTATCATCTTATTTTTAATCATTGTGTTTTTATTAAATAAAAATCAATTTATCTTAACACCAATTGTTGTGTTGCTTAAAACAATCTTTTTACCGTTTGTTGTTGCTGGCATTTTGTTTTATTTGTGCCGGCCATTAGTGAATTGGCTAGAAAAGAAGAAAGTACCGAGATGGATCGCCATTTTAGTTGCCTATGTTGCCATCATCTTGATTATTTATGGAATTATAAGATTGGTTGGACCGGTCATCAATGACCAATTAGAACGATTTGTAGATAATTTGCCAGCTATGGTTTCCACCGTAATGGATGGGGTTAAATATGTTCAGGAAAATCGATCTACTTTTCCAGACTTCGTTCAAGAAGCATTTCTCAAGGCGAGTACAGAGTTAGAAACGAGACTGGAATCCAATGCAGGGAATATTGCGAATGGAATTCTTGGTGTTTTCGGATGGATTGGCGGTTTTATTAATACAATCTTCTATCTTGTCCTTGTTCCATTTATTTTATTTTATATGTTAAAGGATAGTCATCGTTTTGCACCGAGTGTGGCTGTTTTGTTCCCACAGTCTAAAAGGGACCATGTGAAAAATATATTAAAAGAAATGGACAAGACCATTTCAACCTATATTCAAGGTCAAATGCTTGTCAGTATTATTGTCGGTGTACTTTTGTATATTGGCTACTTAATTATTGGTCTGAACTATTCACTTGTTTTAGCGATGTTCGGAATGTTTACTAACGTCATTCCGTTTTTAGGGCCATATATTGCAGTTGTTCCCGCATTCCTAGTAGCGTTATTTCAGGATCCTGTAATGGCTCTTTATGTAGCGATTATTATGTTAGTTGCTCAACAAATTGAAGGAAATATCGTTTCTCCGAATATTATGGGGAAAACGCTAAAAATCCATCCATTAACTATCATTGTATTGATATTATCAGCTGGAAACTTTATGGGGATTATCGGGATTATTTTTGTCATCCCAGCTTATTCCATTGCAAAGGTGCTTGTAGTGAATATCGTAAAGATTTTTAAGGCAGAATAACAATATATAGCAGTACGTTCAAAAGGGTATAGAAGTTAGTGAAGAAGTCATCAATGATTTGATGGCTTTTTTTCTTGAATTCTCTCTTCTTCAGCAAGCATATTCATATATAATGAAAAATAAAAGTCATTTGTTAAAGCGTAAAAATAGTTTGACTTTTAAAATATTGTTAGTTAAGATTAGGGATAATTTAATAATTAATTTGATGACGAGAAAGAGTAATTATGTTTATCTTATCTACAGAGAGTTGATGAAGTGCTGAAAGTCAACGTTAAGACCATAATGAAAATCCTCTCCGAGAAGCAAGGTTGAAAGAAATTTTAAACTTTGACGGCATTCTACCGATACCCAGGACACGTATGATAGTACGTAGTGTAATTAATTCAAAAAACCGCTACTATGGTTTTTTTTATTTTTTAAGGCAGATTATATATTTATATATATAAACTCGATTCTACGTATGTAGGGTCGAGTTTTTTTATTTTAATAGGGGGTGCGAATGTTGAAGGAATCCAGTATGGAAAGGGAACTAAGAGTTCGGAAAAAGTGGGAAAAGGATCGAACGTTCGAGCGTTCGATAGCTAACCGAGAGGGAAGAGAGACATATGTTTTCTATGAAGGGCCGCCAACAGCAAATGGTTTGCCACATGCTGGTCATGCTCTTGGGAGAACGATTAAGGATTTTGTGGCAAGATACAAAACTATGTCAGGCTATCAGGTTTTAAGAAAAGCGGGTTGGGATACACATGGCTTACCGGTGGAATTAGAGGTTGAAAAACAGTTAAATATTCGTGGGAAAGATCAAATCGAAGAATATGGTATTGAAAAGTTTATTCAAAAATGTAAAGATAGTGTCTTTGAATATGAAAATGAATGGAAGCAATTTACTACAGCTCTTGGCTATTGGGTGGACATGGAAGACCCTTATATAACGTTAAACAACGAATATATTGAATCTGTCTGGAATATCTTATCCTCCATACATGAAAAAGGCTATTTATATAGAGGCCATCGGGTTGTTCCTTATTGTCCTCATTGTGAGACTTCACTTAGCTCTCATGAAGTTGCACAAGGATATAAGGATGTTTCTGATCTATCCGTTACAGCAAAATTTCGCTTAAAGGGAAGAACAGACGAATATCTTTTAGGATGGACAACGACACCGTGGACATTGCCGGGTAATATTGCGGTTGCTGTTAATCCAAATATAAACTATGTAAGAGTTAGACAAGGGTTAGATATATTAGTTCTTGCAGAATCTTTGGCTCCTGCTGTTATGAAGGGGAAATATGAGATCCTAGATGTGATGAAAGGGAAAGACTTAGTTGGACTCTCCTATGAGCCGCCTTTTAATTATGCTACTGTATCAAATGGCCATAAAATTCTTGGTGCAGATTTTGTTACGGATACAAGTGGAACAGGTATCGTGCATATCGCACCAGCACATGGAGAAGACGATTACAAGGCCATTCAGGATAATCAATTTGATTATGTAAATGTAGTTGATTCTAAAGGTCGCTATAAGGAATATGTGACTCCACTTGCAGGACAATTTGTCAAAGATTGTGATATAGAAATTATAAAAATGCTATCAAAGCAAAATTTGTTATTTGATAAGAAAAAATATGAACATAGCTATCCCCACTGTTGGCGATGTGACAGTCCGCTTCTTTATTATGCCATGAAGGGTTGGTTTATTAAGACAACAGCAGTGAAAGAGAAAATACAATTAAATAACCAAAAAGTTCAATGGTTCCCTTCTCATATGAAAGAGGGAAGGTTTGGGAACTTTTTAGATAACATGGTTGACTGGAATATTGGCAGAAACAGATATTGGGGAACCCCGTTAAACGTTTGGATTTGTAAAGAATGCGGGAAAGAAAAAGCCCCTAATTCAATTAAAGAATTAAGAGAGCTTTCAGCGGGTGAAGTGCCAGAAACCATAGAGTTGCACAAACCCTATGTAGATAAGGTGCAATTAACTTGCTCTTGCGGTGGTACGATGAATCGAACTAGTGAAGTGATTGATGTATGGTTCGATAGCGGCTCAATGCCATTTGCTCAATATCATTATCCGTTTGAAAATAACGGTACCTTTAAGAAGCAATTTCCCGCTGATGTCGTTATTGAGGGGGTTGACCAAACACGAGGGTGGTTTTACAGCTTATTAGCAGTTTCTACTTTGTTTACGGGACAATCACCTTATAAGCGTGTCCTTTCTTTAGGTCATATTTTAGATGAGAATGGACAAAAGATGTCAAAAAGTAAGGGAAATGCACTTAATCCAACTGAGTTAATTAATGAGTTTGGTGCGGATTCGCTAAGATGGGCTTTGTTAGCTGACAGCTCTCCATGGAATAATAAGCGATTTTCTAAAAAGACGGTCAGTCATGCTAAGTCCAAAGTTATAGATACACTTTTGAATGTTTATTCTTTTTACTCGATGTATGCAGAAATTGACCAATTTAATCCAGAAAGGGACTTGGGTGGGACGAGAACAACTCTTGATAAGTGGATTCTATCCCGGTTGAATACTGTTATAAGGGAAGTTACACGAAGTTTAGAAGAATATGATATAACCAAAGGGGCTAGATCGATTTCATTATTTGTTGATGAACTTAGTAACTGGTATATAAGACGTTCCAGACAACGCTTTTGGAGCAGTGGCATGACCGATGATAAGAAGTCAGCATTTACCACCTTATTTATTGTGTTAAAGAATCTGTCACAGCTTATGGCTCCTTATATTCCTTTTGTTACGGAGGATATTTACTCCAACTTAGTGAAAGATAGTGTGCATGTATCGGATTATCCTAAACCAGATGAAACACTAATTAATGAACATCTAGAAAAAGAAATGGATGCCGTCTTACAAATAATAGAACTAACAAGATCCGTTAGAAATACAGCGGGAATAAAAACAAAACAGCCATTAGCCAAGTTGATGGTAATTCCGACGGATGCATCTATTCTATCTGAGCTGCAAAAGTATTCGTTTATTATAAAAGAAGAAATGAATATAAAAGAAGTAGAGTTTAAGAAAGATTATCAAGATTTGCTGCAGCTTGATCTTAAGATGAATTTTTCTGCAGTTGGACCAAAGTTGGGAAAATCCGTGGGTGAAGTGAAAAATAAACTTGATAAATTAGTTCCAGAAGAAATAGCAAAATTTATTGCAAAAAGAGAAATGCAATTATCATTATTTTCGGGTGAAACAATAACTCTTACAATGGATGACGTGCTTATTGAGAAAAAGGGAAGAGATGGTTATGAGTTATCAGAAGGAAGTAAATTCTTAATCTTATTAGATACAACATTAACACGAGGATTAAAAGAAGAAGGGCTAGTAAGGGAATTTGTTCGGTCTGTTCAAACTTATCGAAAGGAATTGAACCTGCCAGTTGATTTACGAGCAGACCTTTATATTCAGGCTGATCCATGGCTTGAAAAAATATTGAACGAATATGATGAATTAGTGCAAAGGAATCTTATATTGAATGAAATCCATTTTGAAAGTAAACCAGCTATGAAAAGTTTCAAGGTGGAAGGAAATGAAATTAAATTGTACATTCAGTCATAAAGCAGACCCCTGTTTAACACAGGGGTTCCCAATTTTAAATGTTACTACTTTCATTTTGCCCGACATAGTGGCAATGAGATTTAGTCAATTATTGCAGGGATAATATGTTCTTTTATCAGCGTCCACCGATCACGAGCATTTACCATGAATTCTGATGCAATGGCTACAACTAGGTCTTTCTCTGGTATGCAGCAAATAACATTCCCTCCATCACCTAGTGCTGAGTATGCTAACAGCTCATTTTCATTAAGTAACCACCATAGATAACCGTAATGATTGGAGTTCATCGCTGTTGATTCGAGGATCCACTTCTTGGAGATTATCTGTGTATTGTCCCAAATGCCATGGTTTAGATATAGTAAACCAAAACGTGCCATATCTCGGGGATTTAGTGTAAGTCCCCATCCTCCTGTAGAGATGCCGTTTGGGTCTTTAACCCATCCCTGTACATTTTTTCCGAATAAATCATCAAACCCAAATGCCGCCATTTTATAATCAGGAATTTCCCTCATACCTAGTGGTTTAAATAAATGTTCGTTGGCAAATTCCCGGGCATTTATTCCAGTGCTGCGAGTGATGATGGCTGAAAGCAAGTGTGCCCCCGCAGTCGAATACTTGAATGTTCCAATACTCCCCTTTTGCCCCAGCATATCCAGCGTATAGTTTACCCAGTCTGGCTGTATACACATCTTATCCAGCGGTTCGTGCCAGTCCTCAAATGGATATGGAGCTGTCATCGTAAGAAGATGGCGTATAGTGATTTCTCGATTTACTGTTTCAGCACCTTCGGGAAAATACTCAGGGAAGAAATCTAATACCATTTGGTCTACATTTTTTATATATCCTGTATCTATGGCAATCCCGATAAGAGCAGATAGGATACTTTTCGTTACAGATGCCACATGGTGCACATTATCAGATCCATAGCCATTATAATAGCTTTCATAAACTATCGCTCCATTTTTTACGACCACAATCCCGTTCATATTGCTGTACTCAGTTGTTATTATAGAATCTAGCTTTGAAAGCTTTTCAGCATCCATTTCCAATGCTTCTGGGGCGGCGATCCGCCATTCTGTCGTTGGCAAATAGTTTCTTTTCATTTAGTATGCCTCCCATTAGAAGTTAGTTTTGGCAAATGGTGTTTAGCCTGCTGCTTTTTCTTAACAGGAAAATAAACCTCGGTAATAAAATCTTCAGGAACATTAGCTTGATAGGGGTCAGTCATATATACTTCATATGGAGATTTCACTAATTCATATCCTTCATTTTCAGCCCATTCCCACAGCTTGGCATATACCGATGTTAATTCTGAATAGGAGCCCTTTAAAACAGTTTTTGCACAAAGGCTTCCAGGCAAATCTCTCGTTCCCTTTATAATTTCCTCTATTGGAATCGCAAACTCTGTATCATTGCCTGCAGGATTGTATTCTGGGCTGTGATAAATTGTCATTGGGGTGCCAAGTAAGGTAAGCATTTCAGCAGCTATCTTTTCATATAGCCTGCTAAAATACTTGCCATATCCTGCAGCATAGTCGTCACTACTCATCATCTGGCGTATATAAAGAAGGTTCATTGGTTGGGTTTCAACAAGCTGTACTTCTAAATAGTCAAGGTGTGACATAATAGATTTCCCCTTCTTTAAATTTAAAATATCGTAACTTATTTGATTTAGGGTATATTCAAAGGCATTTAGTCTTTCCTGTATCTCCCTTTTTTTGCGAGTAAGGGCAGAATAAAGTTTCTCTTCTGATTGATCTTCTTCCATTTCTAAAGTGGCTTTGATTTCTTCAAGAGAAAAATGAAAAGATTTCAGGCGATTAATCAATAACATCTTTTTTAGCTGGCTGATGGAATAAAACCTATAACCATTTTCGGGATTAATCTCATCAGGGGTAATTAAACCAATTTCATCATAATATCGAAGTGTTTTTGTAGATACTTTGCATATCTTTGAGAATTCGCCAATCGATAGCAAGTGTCCACCTCCCATTTCCCAATTTTTTTGACTGGAGTTTATATATCAATACGCTGTTCCATTCATTTATACACGTTTCCCTAAGGGTAAAGTCAACTATGTATTTAATAAATATAAGTAAATGCCTATTGATTACTATACGGGGGTATAGTAATATAAATTTATGATAAACGATTCATAATTCGAAAGGAGAAGAAATATCGCGATGTTAAAAGAAATGAATTTAAACGAATTTGAAAAGCAAATCATAGATATGAAAAAGCCTATGGTTTTAAAATTTACAGCAGAGTGGTGTTCTGGATGCAGGCAGCTGGCTCCTATTGTTGAGAACGTAGAAAGACAATTAGGTGATGAGATGGCGTTCTATGATGTAGATGTTGATAAGTCGCTTGACTTAGCCCAAAAATTCGGGGTTATGAGCGTTCCAACTCTTATCCTTATTAAAAATGGGGAAGAAGCAGATCGCGTGACGGCACCAGCAGGGAATGAAGAAGCAATCATCGAATTTCTGAATCGCTAATACAGGAGGTTTTCATATACCTAACGGGTGTACAATTAAAAGTTAGATTAAATTGAAGAGTGGGAGATGGAATAAGTATGATGGCGAAATTGGCTATTAATGGGGGGATAGCGTTTGGCTCGAAGCTAAATGCCAAGCAATTATCGGTCATAGCAAAATACATGCAGGAAGAGGATGAAATCGAATTAACAACCTTTCAACAATTATATATTGAAGTTCCAGAGAGTGAGCTTGAAGTTATTAAAAAGGAATTTAATGCAGTGGGATTATCCTGTTATCCAGTTGGAAACTTTGTAAAGAGCTTAAGAACATGTAATTTTTGTAAGGGTTCAGAAGAAGAGGGAATGCCTGTAGCTATAGAATTAAATAAATTAATAGCTGGAAGACCCGTTCCATTTACTCTGCGCCCGGCCTATACAGGATGTCCGATTGGCTGTGGTGAACCGTTAATCAATGACATAGGTGTAATGAAAGTAAGAGACAAATATGACTTGTATATTGGCGGCAAATCAAAGGGAGCGGATGCTAGAGCAGGTACGTTAATTTTGGGAAAGCTCACACCTGAGGAACTATATGAAGCTGTTACTGCGATCATCGATATTTATTCGCAGCACGGTAAAAAAAGAGAGCCTTTTGCAAAATTCATTGATCGTTATGGTTTTGAGAATGTCTATAATCAAATTGTTTAGTTGATAACAATCAGTCTAATATTTATGAAGCACAAAGGAAAGGGGCTAAAGAGGGTCCCTTTCTTTTGTTTTATCAACTTCAATCGTCCAGAAAATTTTCTCCCTGGTATACGGGTAGCCATATCCATCATAACTGGGAACAAATATAACGAAAAAACAAGGTGTAGTTACATATAATGATTCCTGGAATAATAGGCAAAGCTATAATAAAACAACTTATTTTTGTAAGTGAAAAGTCTATTTGGGAGGATCATATGAAAGCGACAGATATTCTTGTTCAATGTTTAGAAAATGAGGGTGTGGAATATATTTTTGGAATAATGGGAAAAGAAACACTGGATCTAGTTGATTCGCTTTCTAGATCAAAGCAAATTCAGTTTGTGAATACGAGGCATGAGCAAGGGGCGGCCTTTATGGCAGATGTTTATGCGAGGCTGTCTCATAAAGCAGGTGTGTGTACGTCTACATTGGGGCCGGGGGCAACCAATTTATTAACCGGGATTGCCAGTGCCACTCTTGATTTTTCACCCGTTGTGGCGATTATCGGTCAGGTTGGATTTGAACGACAGCATAAGGAATCCCATCAATATTTGGATTTGGTTAAAATATTCGAGCCTGCAGCGAAGTGGAGCATTCAAATCAAGGATTCTCTAACGCTCGCAGAGATCGTACATAAAGCCTTTCGAACGGCAAAAATGGAAAAACCAGGTGCTGTTATCGTGGAATTACCGGAAAATTTAGCGGCTCAAGAGATTTCTAATGATGCGATAACTATTACACCGACACCAACATTCATGTCCGTGGACGAGGAGATTATCGCTGCAATTGCCAAAATCAATAATAGCCAAAGGCCGTTTATCATCATTGGAAACGGGGTTATTAGAGCGGAGGCGGTAACAGAGGTACAGACATTCATTAATTTTCTTCAAGCGCCAGTTATCCATAGCATGAAAGCAAAAGGAATTCTTCCGAAAGATCATCCGTTCAATTATTTTACGTTTGGCTTTAGCCAGCAGGATGAGGTGTTGCTGGGAATCGAAATGGCTGACCTGCTTATCGTTATTGGCTATGATTTTGTGGAGCGTCTCCCTAAGGAGTGGAATAAAAAGAAGGTACCGGTTATTCATATAAATGCTGTTTCGGCTGAACCGGATGAATATTATCCTCTTCAAAGCGAGCTCGTTGGAGATTTAAAGCGGGTAATGCAAGCGTTGATTGAGCTTGAAATTAATCCTAAGCCATGGGAGCCATCTGGAAATTTGCGAGAGCAAATAAAACAGGTCTTCCATTTGAATGGTGGGGCAGATTCTTCTTTATCGATTACATCGATCTTACATGCTATTGAAAAGCGTACCTGCGAAAATACGATTGTCTTATCGGATGTCGGCTCTCATAAAAATTCTATAGCCCAAACCTATCAGCCAAAGAAGCCAAATAAGGTTATCATATCAAACGGCTTAGCTTCAATGGGGATAGCTATTCCTGGTGCTATTGGGGCAAAATTGGCATGTCCAGCTGATCCGGTAATTTGTATAACTGGTGATGGCGGTGCATTAATGAACTTTGCAGAAATTGAAACAGCAGTAAGACTTGGTTTGGTGTTTGTGATGATTGTCCTTAATGATTCGAAGCTGAAACTTGAAGAACAAATGATGCTGAAAAAATTGGGCAATAATCATGGTACTGCTTTTGGAAACCCTGATTTTGTGCAGCTTGCCAAAAGTTTTGGCATAAGAGGAGAGCGGCCAGTTTCTATTCAAGAATTTGAAGAAATACTTGATAAGGCATTAGCGCAAAATGAACTAACTTTGATTGAGATTAAATTAGAGAATGAGTAAAGGTTCTTTAGTGGAATTCATGTGGACATCCAACGGGAATTGCTTATTATCGAGGGGAAAATATATGTTGCCGACCGAGGCTCGATTACGATGATACAGGAGGATGGGACGATAAAGGTTATTGTGGCAGGTCTGCAAAGTTATGTGGATATCATAATAATCGTGTTGTTTTCGTGCCAGGAACAACAACGAATTCGGCTGTTGTCTGGAAGGACAATAGCCGGCGACTAAAGGATCATCTCTTTTTTCATCTCGTTGGAATTGCAATGAAAGAGTTCTAACAGGTGCCTTTTCTCCATTTAGTGTCTCATCCTACCCAAGTGAGCATGTGAGGGGATTAGTATTAGAGCAATTACTTGAGACGGGTGTCATCTGGGAGGTTGCGAAAATATAATTCTCTGATTCTTTTTATGAGTCTAGTGCATAAAACAACCCAGATCCAGCTATAAAAAGCAGAGAAAATAAAAATCAAGCCTATCATGGCAATGTTAAATGGACGGGAGAAGGCAGGCCCTAACACAGGGAATTTTACACCATATAATAAAATGCAGATTCCAAGCACTAAGCCTGCCGATCCGCTCAAAATATGACTTGATTTTTTTTGAAATAGATTAAAGGAAATTCCAATAAATAGACCCAACAGGCCTGTTGTAAATGGAAAAATAATCAGCTCGGCAGGCTGTAATATCAAAAGTAATAGAGCTGTTGAAACATAGGAAGCAAGACCAAGCGGAATTGAGAAAATCGTGCATAGCATGATGGGGGCGCTAGCCAAAGGGCTAATTAAATAACCAACTCCTGGTAAAAACCCTCCTGCTGATTGAAAAATGGCCCCGATGCTGCTCAAAATAGAAATAAGTACAATCCTTTTCGCCTTGGGCCACTTCCCAAATTCTATTTGTATTTGATGAATATCCTTTTTAATTATGTTCATTGCAATTCCTCCCTTGCTATTCACTATATGCAAGGAATGGTTGTTTATCTTATACTGCGGCCATTACTTATTCATTGACATATAAAACCATAAGCGTATACTTAAAATTGAACAGATGTTCAAAACGTTTGTTTAAAATTGATAAAGGGGATGAGTCAATTCAAACAAACAAGAGGGAATGAAAAAAATAAAGAGGTTAAAGATCAAATCCTTTCTGCAGCTAAATTATTGTTTGCAGAAAAAGGATATGAAGGGACAACCGTTAGACAGATTTGTCAGGAAGCAGATGTTTCCTTAGCCCTAGTGTCCTATCATTTTGGAGGAAAAGAAAATGTTTTCTTTTACCTATTTGAACCGATCAGGAAGCTATTTATGAATATGAAATATGATTTATCTGATCCTCTAGGTGCACTTAGGGGCTTTTGTAAACAGTTTATTATTTTTAGAAATGAAGAACATGAATTAATTAGAATTTTACAGCAAGAGTTAGTGATGAATAGTCCGAGATTAGAAATGCTGACAGATGTCTTTCTCCCATCTTGGGAGCAGCTTCGAGTGATTTTACAAGAGTGTCAGGATAAAAAAGCAATTGGTTTTCCATCGGTCGATGCAGCGCTTAATTTTATAATGGGGACACTAATGCAATCTCACAACAATGCATTTTTGAACCGGACTCAATCGGAATTGTCTTCAGAACAGGTAGCAGATCTAGCTGTAAGCTTTATCATCAATGGGCTTCAAGCAACTCAAGAGTAAGAGAAGAGGTTAGGGAAAATGAAAGCAGCAAAAATATATGGACCAAGAGATATTCGAGTAGAAGAAGCAGACATGCCTGTCCTTGAAAAAGGAATGGTAAAGGTAAAGGTGGAGTATGCCGGTATTTGTGGGAGTGATATGCATGAGTATTTAGCGGGTGCTTATCCAATACGTACTCAGCCTGTTTTAGGCCATGAGTTTTCGGGTGTAGTTGTGGACGTTGGAGAAGGAGTAACAAATGCAGTAGTAGGCGATCGTGTAGCCGTTGAACCTCTCCTTCCTTGTGGAAAATGTGATAATTGCCAAAGAGGTTTTGTTAATTTGTGTACTGCTCGACAAGGGTATGGATATACAGTATCAGGCGGATTTGCTCAATTTGCAGTGGTGAAGCAGGAGAATATTTTCCATCTGCCTGAAACTATGAGTTTAGAGCTTGGTGCCCTTGTTGAGCCAACAGCCGTTGCTGTTCATGCGGTCCGTCAAAGCCAATTAAAGCTAGGGGATTCTGCTGCCATATTTGGTGCTGGTCCAATCGGATTATTGTTATTACAAGCTGTCAAAGCAGCAGGAGCCAGTGAAATTTTTGTAGTAGAAGTATCAGAGGAACGTCGTCAAAAAGCATTAGAACTTGGCGCTGCACATGTGATTAATCCAATTGATACAGATGCAGCTGCGTTTATCCGTGAAAAAACAAATGGAGGAGTAAATGTGGCCTATGATGCTGCAGGTGTTCAGGCAACATTTACAAGTGGGGTTGGCTCTGTACGTCCAGGCGGAGAATTCAAGGTTGTAAGTGTTTGGGAAAAGCCAGTTAATTTTGATCCTAATATGATTGTAAGGACAGAAGCGAAGATTAGTGGATCATACGCATATGTTCGCTTATTCCCTGAAGTCATCCGTCTGCTTGCAAGTGGTGTGATTGATGGTAAGGTAGTTATAACAAGTAAGATTGCACTAGATGATATTGTAGAAAAGGGATTTGAATTGCTAACAAAAGATCGCAGCCAATGTAAAATTTTAGTGAATATGAATCTATAAATATTTAACAAAAATCTGATTATATCAGGTTTTTTATATGAACAGGCTGAGATTTTTTAAAGATCTCAGCTTTTTCGATAGTAGGGAAGAAAAAATATGCTTCGAAACTAAATTCTGGTCCCCTTTTACATAAATACCATAATTTATTTACACCTCATTTATAAAATTTACAAACTCTTTACAAACCGTTAATAAAACATTTACTAAGCAAGCTTATTATAGATGACAGAAGGGAACAGAGTCGTTGCCAATCGATTATCTTGGAGGCTTAGATATGACGTTTATTAGAAAAACAACAATCGGATTATTGGTGTTATTTTTAGCCGCTGTATTATCAGCATGTGGCGAAACTACTGGAAATGGCACTGGATCGTCGAACGGCAGTAAAGAAATAGTATCTATTTCGGGATCTACATCGGTAGGACCTTTAGCAGAAAAACTAGCTGAAAAATTTAAAGACAATAATGAGAATATTAATATAGAAGTTAATCAGATTGGTTCATCTGCCGGTATTACAAATGCAACAAGCGGTGTATCAGAGATCGGTATGTCATCGCGTGATTTGAAAGAAGAAGAAAAGGCAAATGGTTTGAAGGAGACAATCATCGCTTACGATGGAATTGTAGTAGTCACTCATCCAAGCAATAAAGTGAATAATCTAACGTTAGAGCAAGTGAAGCAAATATTTACGGGGGAAGTGACAAACTGGAACCAGCTTGGTGGAGAGGATATGGAAATTGTTGTTGTATCTCGAGAGGACGGCTCAGGCTCTCGTGATGCATTCCAAGAAATAGTTGGGTATAGTTCCGGTGAATTAATAAGAAATGCCATTATTGCAAGCGGCAACGGGAATATTAAAACAACTGTCGCTACAAACAAGCATGCAGTAGGTTTTATATCGTTCGAATATATTGATGACACTATATCAACTATACAAATTGATGGAGTAAAGGCCACAGCGGAAAATGTACTGCAACAAAAATATAGCTTGTCACGGCCATTCTTATTTGTCCACAAGGAAGACAACATAACTGAAGCAGGGAAACAATTTATTGATTTTATTTTAAGTTCAGATGGACAAGCGATTGTATCAGAAGCTGGAGCTATACCAGTAAAATAATTAACTTTTATTGATAGCTCCACATAAAATACTATCTGTAAAAGCAACCGTGGGGGAATGCAACATGCCAAGCATATCTAATGAAAAGCAATCCATAACTATCAAAAAATCGAATAGAAGGAAATATATGCTAGAGAAGTTATCAGCAAGAATATTTCTGTTCTGTGCACTTCTTTCAGTAGTCAGTTTATTATTGATCGTCGGATTTGTATTTTACAAAGGCTCACATCCATTTGTGGCAGAAGGTTATAGCTTTTTTGACTTTATCTTTGGAATGGATTGGGTGCCAAGTGAAGATAAATTTGGTATTTTCCCAATGATCGTCGCTTCTTTATTCGCCACAATAGGTGCGCTAATCATTGGCGTTCCAGTAGGTTTATTTACAGCTATATTCTTAGCTGAAATTGCACCGAAAAGAGTAGCAAAAATTATTTCTCCTGCAGTGCAATTGCTGGCAGGCATCCCTTCCGTATTATATGGTGTTTTCGGACTTGCCATCATTGTCCCTTTTTTGCAAAACAATTTAGGGTTAGTAAAAGGGCAAAGCTTATTGGCGGTCATCCTTGTTTTAGCAATCATGATGCTGCCAACGGTTGTTACTGTAGCTGAAACGGCCATTCGTGCTGTACCAAAAATGTATCGTGAAGGTTCCTTGGCATTAGGGGCTTCTCAAATTGGAACTATTTTTAAAGTAGTTGTGCCAGCAGCTAAGTCAGGAATTATGGCAGCGGTTGTACTAGGTTTAGGGAGAGCAATTGGAGAAACGATGGCCGTTATTTTGGTCGCGGGAAATAGCCTTATTCTGCCAACAAGCTTAACTGACAGTGTTCGTCCGTTGACGACGAATATCGCGCTGGAAATGGGCTATGCATTTGGTACACATCAAGAAATGTTATTTGCAACCGGAATTGTTTTATTCTCCTTTATCTTATTGTTGAATTTTGTATTAGCAAAAATTAGTTCGAAGGGTGGAAATTAAGTTGAGAAAGTTTAAGGATCATCTGCTGCTTGGACTTCTTTGGGCTTCTGCTTTCTTGACCGTAGCCGTACTCGTTATTATTGTTGGATATATTTTTTACAAAGGATTTAGATTAATTGACTTCAATTTTATTTTCGGTGATTACTCACCAGTAGGGCATGGCGGCATATGGCCGATGATCGTTACAACCCTTTATACAATTTTTATTTCATTAATAATAGCTACTCCAATCGGGATATTGGCAGCTGTATATTTACAGGAATATGCAAAACAAGGCCGATTGGTTAGGCTAATCCGTTATGCAACGGAAAGCTTAACAGGAATTCCATCTATTATTTACGGACTATTCGGTGCAGTATTCTTTGTGACAACGCTAAAATTCGGGATGTCAATCATCGCTGCTTCGTTAACATTGACGATCATCGTATTGCCAGTCATTATCCGAACAACAGAGGAAGCATTAAAAACAGTGCCGCTCTCTTATCGTGAAGGATCTCTTGCTTTAGGGACAACGAAGCTTCAAACACTATATAAAGTCATTTTGCCAAGTGCGATGCCAGGTATTCTTTCTGGGATTATTCTTTCAATCGGGCGAATTGTTGGTGAATCCGCAGCGATTTTTTTAACAGCAGGGACGGTAGCCGCAATGCCAGAAGGGATTTTTTCATCGGCAAGAACATTAACGGTCCATTCCTTTTTAGTAACTCAAGAGTCAGGTGACATTGAACTTGCAGCTGCGGTTGGAATCGTATTAATTGTAATCATTTTGATTCTGAATTTCTCGGCTACATTTATATCCAAAAAGTTAAACAAAGCTGACTATTAAGAGGGGTGTAATGAATGGGGACAACAGTGATTGAACGCAATGAAGAAGTAAGGAATTCGAAGCAAACAAATGAAACAGCTAAAATTAATGTAAAAGACTTAGACTTATTCTATGGTGATAAACAGGCACTTTATAAAGTATCATTAGATATTCATGAAAAAGAAGTAACAGCCTTAATCGGTCCATCTGGCTGCGGAAAATCAACTTTTTTACGATCGTTAAACCGTATGAATGATTTAATTGATGGAGTCAAAATTACAGGGGATATAGTGATTGATAACGAAAATATATACGAAACAAATGATGTCATCAAGCTGCGGACAAAGGTAGGGATGGTATTTCAGAAGCCCAATCTATTCCCAATGAGTATTTATGATAATGTCGCATATGGTCCGCGAATGCAGGGGATAAAAAGCAAAAAAGAATTAAATAAAATTGTTGAAGAGAGCTTGCGTGGTGCAGCAATCTGGGATGAAGTGAAAGATCGTTTGAAGACATCAGCGCTCGGACTATCAGGCGGGCAGCAGCAGCGTGTTTGTATTGCACGTGCCATTGCGATGAAACCAGAGATTATTTTAATGGACGAACCTACTTCTGCATTAGATCCAATATCAACGTTAAAAGTAGAAGAGTTAATTGCCAACATGAAAAAGGATTATACAATCGTAATTGTTACTCATAATATGCAGCAGGCAGCACGAGTCTCGGACAAAACAGCCTTTTTCTTAAATGGAGAAATTATTGAATATGACGAAACAAATAATATCTTTTCCATGCCGAAGGATCAAAGAACGGAAGATTATGTAACTGGCCGATTCGGTTAAATATAGGAGTGAGAATAAATGGTTGTTCGTGAAAACTATGAGAATAAACTGCAGGAATTAAAAGATAAAATAATAGAGATGAACCGGCTCACGGTTTCTTCGTTTGAAAAGGCTTTTACTGCTTTCAAAACGCAAGATATTGAATTGGCATTAAAAGTAATCGAAGAAGATACGGCCATTGATAATTTGGAAGCGGAAATTAATCAATTTGTCGTGTGGCTCATGGTAAAAGAGCAGCCTGTTGCTAGAGATTTACGAGGAATTATTGGTGCCTTAAAAATCTCTTCAGATATTGAGCGAATTGCAGATTTTGCTGTAAATATTGCAAAATCTACGATAAAAATTGGAAATTCCAAATCGCTATTAAGCATGACAAATATTGAAGAAATGAAGGAAATATCGATTATCATGCTGCAAAAGGCAGTACAGGCATTTTTAGATGAAAACATGATGCTTGCAAAAGAAGTAGCCAGTTTAGATGACCAAGTGGATGAGTATTATGGTGAGACATATAAGCGGATCACTAGCTACTTAAGCGAGCATCCAGAGGAAACAAATCAGTTAGTTCAATTATTATTTATTAATCGTTATCTTGAACGAACAGCTGATCATATCACGAATATTGCGGAGAGTGCAGCATATTTGATTAAAGGGCGTATATATGATTTAAATTCTTAATAAAATTGGAGACTTAATAGCATGTTCAAGTAAAGGAATGCCCCTAGGGGATATTCCTTTACTATTATCTTTTTAAATCCCTAATTCTTGGTCTTATTTTAGCTTTTTCTGAAGCTGTTCAGCTTTGAATAATGCTTCAATGTCTTGATTAATCTCCTCAGGCTTGTTTCCATTTCCAATAATATATCCCGCAAAATCAATTCCAACGAAATCAAAAATGTATTTAAATTGCTGAATCATCGGCAGTCCTTTAATAGATGGATCGTCTCCTCCAACAGCAATGACATATGCCTTTTTTTCAGCCATTTTCCTTTTGAAATCAGGATAGTTAGGGTCTCTTAATGTTTGAGACCATCGATCAATGAAGTTTTTCATTATTCCTGACATGCTATACCAATAAATGGGGGTTGAGAATATTAAAATCTCGTGCGGGAGAATACGATCGATAATGGAATTATAATCATCATTTCTGTCCTGAAAGCCTTCTGGTGAATGCCGCATGTCAATAATCGGGTGGATTTGGTAATCCTTCAAGTAAATTATTTCCGCATTTTTTCCTTGGATGGCATGGTTTGTCAGTATTTCAGTATTTCCATTAGGTCGGGTTCCTCCGTCTAAAACGGTAACTGTCATTGTAAAATACTCCTTTTCTCGAAATGAATTTGTATACTAATTGTTCCTTGATTAGCTCTATCTTATAATGATTGTATAAATCGATAAAGGTGATTATTTTGATTAATTAAATCGAAAAAAACGATTATAAAAGGCGGTTCACATGGAGATTAAACAATTAATTACTTTTAGTCATGCCGCAGAAAATTTGAATTTTACGCAGACGGCTAAACTTTTGAATTTTGCACAATCAAGTGTAACAGCACAAATAAAAGCCCTTGAAGACGAAATTGGCAAACCTTTATTTGAACGTCTAGGAAAACGATTAATATTAACAGAGGCTGGACACATGTTTAAGCAATATGCTGAAAAGATGATTCGGTTAAGTGAAGAAGCCATACTGGCTGCAAATGGAGAGGAAGAACCAACAGGTACTTTAACAATAGGGGCCCAGGAAAGCCAGTGCACCTATCGATTACCATTAATTCTTAAAGAATTCAAGGATGCATTTCCAAAAGTTAAGCTCATTTTTAAACCGGCACATTCGGATGAGATGGCGAGAAAACAGCTTATGGAAGGGGCATTAGATATTGCTTTTATTATGGATAAGGTTAGACCAGAGGGTTCTTTGAGAGTAGAGGAACTTATCAAAGAGGAATTGAAGCTGGTTGTCGCACTCAACCATCCTAATTCCATTCTCTCACTAGAAGATCTTAAGTATGAAACGCTGTTACTGACAGAAACGGGATGTTCTTATAGAATAATGCTTGAAGACTCGCTTAAATCCGCGGGTGTATATCCATTAGATAAAATAGAATTTGTCAGTATTGAGGCAATCAAGCAATGTGTCATTGCGGGACTAGGTGTGGCACTATTACCCGAGATGGTCGTAGAAAAAGATATTAAGGAGGGAAGAATGAAGGGATTTTCGTGGAAGACTTTCGATTCACCGCTTTATACTCAAATAGCTTGGCATAAAGATAAATTGATGACACCTCCGTTAGAGGCATTTATTCGTTTAACTCGGAAGATATACTTATCTGAATGACTTGTGTGATAAAGCTGTCAATTTTTTGTAAATAGTACGGAAAACTAATGAATATGATGCTTGGTTTTAGAAAAAGGCCTTTGGATAATATGTTAAACTTAGTAAAAGGATATTGAAGGGACTATGATAAATGGATATTAGAAAACCTACTAAGTTGGAACTTAATGAAATTATTACACTTTCACCACAAGCCGTATTTGATGGCACTTTGGGTGAAATAAAACCGTCAAATGAGAAAATTAAACAGCTTGTAGAGCCACTTTTGGAAAAGGGCAGCTCTTATTTAATTGCAACAGAAAACAATACATTAATGGGATGGATCCTCATAGGAACAAGCAAGGACCAATTCACTGATAAAAAATATGGGTTTATTTATGAATTATATGTTTTAGAAAAATTTAGAGGGAATGGGATTTCTATAAAGTTAATGAATAAGGGAATTGACCATTTAAAAAAAGAAGGGCATTCAGAAGTCCGGCTAAGTGCATTTGCAGGCAATCATGCCATTAAGCTGTATGAGAAATTAGGATTTAACATAAGAACAGTCTCTATGAGTTTGCAGGTATAAGTATATTCAAAATTAATAAACCGATTTATTTACAATGAAAAGGGGGAAACGGCATGCTGAGGGATAAGAATTTTAAGGATTAATAGAACGAGTGCAGACAAAGGAAAACATAAACGATGAAATACATTCTGTACTTTTATATGAATTCTTTAAATAAGGGCAATAAATTTGACAAATTTTTTTATTTATGCTATAATTTACAATTAATATTTTCGGTTATATAATAAGATTCTCCTGGCCAGGGGAATCTTATTTTTTTATGGGGGACGATTGTGTGAAAAAAAATGAATCAGTTACGTCATTAGTTTCAGCATTTGGTCGAGCATACCATAGCCAATTTGATACACCCAAGATTTTTGATGATTTTATAGCCAAGGAACTAATAACTAAAAATGAGTTAATAGATATTCAAAAGAACATGGTCCAAGGGATACAATTTTTCAATAAAGAGATTGCTGAAAGGTTTAAAAATAATTCGGATGAAGTGTTAAAATGGATTACACAAGTACAGCTTTCACCGACACCATTGGCACGGGCTGCATATTGTGAGTCCGTATTATTAAATGAAGTAGAGTTAGGAGTTAAACAATATGTGATCTTAGGAGCTGGTTTGGATACATTTTCTTTCCGCTATCCTGAATTAACTAGCAGTCTAAATATTTTTGAGGTTGATCATCCAATTACACAAAAGTCTAAGAAGAAAAGAATAGCTGATGCGCACCTAGAAATACCGAACAACCTGCATTTTGTTCCTATGGACTTTACTAAGGAATTCACTAATACAGCATTGACAAAAGCTGGATTTAAGCAAGAAAAGTCCTTTTTTAGCCTTTTGGGTGTCACTTACTATTTAACGAAACCAGAAATCAAGGATTTGCTTGAAGATCTATTTGATCAAATGCCTTCGGGCAGTTCCATAGTATTTGACTATGCAGATGAGAATTTATTTCACGAATCGGGGTTATCCAATCGAGTGAAAAATACAGTAGCCATGGCAGCTGTTGGCGGGGAACCGATGAAATCCTGTTTCGCCTATGGTGAAATGGAAAGCCTTTTAGAAGATGTAGGGCTACTCATATATGAGCATCTAACTCCAATTGAGATTGATGATCGTTATTTTCGCAACCGAGAAGATTATCTATCTGCCTTTGAAACGATTCATTATATACATGCTGTAAAGAAATAATTGATTGTTACATTAAATCCCAACTTTTTGATCAAAGTTGGGATTTTCTTTCTTATCATCTTATTTCTTGCCTATTGCAGCTGGCTAAAATGTTTTAATTTATCGCCAATTTCATCACGCACACGCTGAAAGAAAGCCCATTTTTCTTCATCTGTTCCTTCTGCTTTTGCCGGGTCATCAAATCCCCAATGCTCTCTTTTTACATGTGGTGGTGTAACCGGGCATTTGTCTGCTGCGTCTCCACATAAAGTAACGACCAAGTCGGCTTGATTTAGAATAGCAGGATCAATTATATCTGAGGTTTGCTTAGAAATATCAATACCTGCTTCCTTCATGGCCTTGACTGCATTTGGGTTTAATCCATGCGCTTCAATTCCAGCACTGTATACATTCCACTCGCCGTTTAAATAATACTTTGCCCATCCTTCTGCCATTTGGCTTCTGCAAGAGTTTCCTGTACATAAAAAGTAGATTGTTTTCTTCATGAATTTTCTCCTCCTTTTATGCTTAATGAATGATTAACAACCATATATATAACCCAACTAAAGTAATAAACAAGGTTGGAATAGTTAACACAATGCCTGTTTTAAAATAAGTCCCCCAAGAGATTTTGACTCCTTTTTGCGAAAGGACGTGAAGCCATAATAAAGTTGCGAGAGAACCTATTGGTGTAATTTTAGGACCTAAATCTGACCCGATTACATTCGCATAAATAAGTGCTTCTCGTATGATCCCAGTTGTTTGAGTGTCCGCAATTGCAAGTGCGTCAATCATAACTGTAGGCAAATTATTCATGATCGAAGAGAGAATGGCAGCAATAAATCCCATTCCTACTGTTGCAGCAAATAAACCTTGATCAGCTGTTGCTTGAATAAGATCGGCTAACACATCAGTAAGCCCTTCATTTCTTAATCCATAAACAACCACGTACATACCAATTGAGAAAAATACAATGGCCCAAGGAGCTCCCTTAATAACTGTACGTGTATTCACAGCATGACTTCTTCTAGCCATGAAAAGGAAAAAAATCGCCACGATGCTAGCAATAATTGATACTGGAATCCTAGTAAATTCACTAGCAAAATATCCAAGAAGCAGTATGCCTAATACACCCCATGATAATTTGAACATTTTTTTGTCTCGAATGGCGTGGGCGGGCTGCTTCAGTTGGGACATATTATAATTCTTCGGAATGCTTTTACGGAAAAATAGAAAAAGCACAAGAATGCTTGCAGCTAATGAAAAGAAGTTTGGAATGATCATTCTTGAAGCAAACTCAGCAAACCCAATTCCAAAAAAGTCAGCAGATACGATATTCACTAAATTACTTACGATTAAGGGAAGTGATGTAGTATCTGCAATGAATCCACTTGCAATAATGAATGGGAATACCATTTTCTCATTAAACTTTAGATTACGAACCATGGCTAATACAATGGGTGTCAAAATGAGCGCGGCGCCATCATTCGCGAACAATGCAGCTACTATTGCGCCAAGTAAGGACACATAGACAAACATGAGAATCCCGTTTCCTCTTGCTGCTCTAGCCATATGTAGTGCTGCCCACTCGAAAAATCCAATTTCGTCAAGAATTAAGGAAATAATGATAATGGCAATAAACGTTAAGGTTGCGTTCCATACGATTGATGTCACATCGATCACATCATTAAAGTCTACAACTCCAACTAGAAGTGCTAAGAGAGCACCTCCACATGCAGACCAGCCGATGCCTAAACCTTTTGGCTGCCAAATGACTAAAGTCAATGTAGCTAAAAAGATTATAATGGCTAAAATAATTGAAATCATGTAGAATCCTCCATGCTGTTAGTCACAAGAAATACGTTTCCCTTGTGCCTCTAACTCTTTTAATTTAGATAGTTGATTTGGCAAATGACTGATTACATTACGGACAAAGTCATAATAAGTGTGTGAAGGATTTAAAGAGTAAAATACCCATTGGCCTTTTCTTGATTCCTTTACTAGGCCACTGTCTTTTAATTTTCTTAAATGCTGGCTTACAGCAGGTTGGGTCATTTGAAAAAGGGCTACAAATTCACATACACAGCACTCGTGATCAGCGAGAATTTTTATCATGGTTAAACGAGTTTTGTCTCCTAAAAGCTTGAGGATATTGGCTGCTGTTTCGATATCTAACTCATGTTTCAATGGTAAACCTCCAATCAATCATCATATAAATTTGAATAGCTAAGCTTATATTATTATATAAGCATATTCTTATATAAACAACTGTTAAATTACTCTTTATTTATTTTTTCTGCAGATTCTGCCTTACTAACAAGATAAAATTTTTTATCTTGTTAAATTCATTTGAGGATACATAAATTAGATTACGAAAATAAGTAATCGCCTCACTCCATTTGAATGTGTAGATACAATGTTTTATTAAGTGGTGTTAGTTTGACGAAAAAACCGTCCAGACGGTACAATAAGGATAAGGAATAGTTTAAATATATGTAAGGAGAGGAGCTAAATGGATTCAAAAGCCAATGAAAAACGCGAATTAATTTTGAGAACAGCAACGCAAATTGTTCTTGACAGTGGCTTTCATTCTTTGACATTGGATGCAGTGGCGAAACGAGCAGGAATAAGCAAAGGTGGGTTGTTATATCATTATCCAAATAAAGATTTATTGATAAAGGGGATAGCGATATACATCTTTGATGAGTTTTGTCATAATTTTAAAAGCTTCGCTGAAAAGGATCCTATTGAGAAAGGGAAGTGGTCTCGCGCTTTAATCGAAGCATCAAAATTTGACCTGGAGCATAATGCGGAGCTAAACGTGGGTATTTCAGCTGCTGCTTTATTAAATTCAGGTGTTGTTCAAAATATATCTGAAAGCTATCAATCTATTTTAACCAAGTTAGAAGATGATGGGATCAATCGAGTTACCGCCATGATCATTCGCTTAGTGTTAGATGGACTATATTACTCGCAATTGTTAAATGTAGCTCAAGTAGAAAAGGAGATGCAGGAGGCGGTATTCCAACAATTAGTAAAGATGACAATCAAGGAGGAATAAGGATGAGTGCTTTTGTCCTTTTATTAATTGCCATTGTAAGCGAAGTATTTGGGAGTTCCATGCTTAAAGTTTCAAATGGGTTTAAGAGAATTTTTCCTTCTTTAGGAATCGTAATCGGATACGGGATTGCCTTCTATGCTTTATCTATATCGTTAAAAACTTTGTCACTTGGAGTTGCCTATGCGATTTGGGCAGGATTAGGAACGGCGCTTACAGCGGTAGTAGGATTTACAATCTACAAAGAAAAGTTTAGCAGCAAAAAGCTAATAGGTTTGCTTTTAATCATCGGTGGAGTCATTCTATTGAATGTTGGAGGAGCTCATTAATATGGAGGGACACAAGTATGAAGGGATATGCCTTTTTATCTATTTCTATAATCGGAGAAATATTTGCAACTTCAATGCTTAAAATGTCAGAAGGGTTTACAGTTTTATTCCCTTCAGTTGGAGTTATTATAGGTTATGCACTTTCGTTTTATTGTTTATCATTGTGCCTTAAGACGATTCCATTAAGTTTGGCCTATGCGATATGGTCAGGTGTTGGAACCGCTTTAACCGCTCTAATTGGTGTATTAGTATGGGGTGAACTATTTAACATGCTTAAATTGTCGGGCATCATCCTGATTATTGGCGGAGTTGTTCTTTTAAATTTATCAGATAAGCCAGAAACAGCAAAAGAACTGTCAAACTGATAGTTCTTTTTTTATTAAGTTTTTACGGTTTGAATGAGTAGGGAATGGAAGGAAATAATGATTTTCATTGGCTTGAAAGTATGCTATCTTTCTTTTTGGTGATAAAAATGATGATTAAAGACCTTTTTACGAATTTGGCTATTCTCGTATCAGTTTTGTTTTTCTATTCTCAAGTATCAAATAAGTATCCGCTGCAAACTAAATCTACGCTTAAAATAAAGATTTTAATAGGTGTATTAGGCGGCGTTTTAAGTAATACTCTTATGCAATATAGTATCACCGTCGATAATACAATGGTGGATCTCAGGCATATTCCGACTATTCTATTAGCCTACTATGGTGGAGCAATACCTGCATTGATTTCCATGATTATGACGCTTGTAGGAAGGTTTCTAATTTCAGCGAGTGTATCTTCTTATCTTGCGATACTTATTAGTGTGTCGGGGACTTTGTTTGCATTATTTTTTTCAAAACAAAATTATTCTAAAAAAGTAAAAATCCTTGCGATAGTAACCTTTAATAATTTGGTGTTCTCCATTGTATTTAGTTATCTTGTAAGTAGCCTTATCATTGTTTTGAAGGTTTTGCCTATTTATTGGATCGTTTCATATTTATCAGCCTATTTATCATTTTATGTACTAGCCTATATAAGAAAAAGCCAAAAACTATTTAATAAATACCAAACAGAATCTACCACAGATGGATTAACAGGATTAAACAATGTGAGGAAATTTGAAGAAGTGTTTGAACACTTAATCAAAGATTTACAAACAAATGAACAGAAACTAGCTCTTCTATTTATTGATATAGACTTTTTTAAAAAGGTAAATGATACGTACGGGCATTCAGAGGGCGATGTGGTTCTGAGGGAATTAGGATTAAGACTTCAGCAAAGTACTAGAACCTTTGATATAGTAAGCCGAAATGGCGGAGAAGAATTTACAGTTCTCCTTTTAGATTGCCCATTAAATCGAGCAAATGAATTAGCGGAACGTATCAGAAAGAATGTTGAGGACACACCTTTTACATTGCATTCAGGGAAAGAAATCGACCTTACTATTTCAGTTGGAGTAGCATGCTATCAAGAAACGACAAAAGACCCAACTATGCTAATAGAGGATGCAGATAAAGCTTTATATCAAGCAAAACAATCTGGAAGAAATAGAGTCTGCAATTACGGGCAATAGGTATTTACTTGATAAAAAGAACCTTAACAAAAGCTGTCAGCCTGACAGCCATGCGGGATTACAGTGTAAAATTATACTAGAAAAGTTAAAGTGTAATGTATACAATGTTTTTTTAAAATCCGCTTGACATTTTTAAATATCTGTAATACAGTTATTTGCAATAATAATACGATCTGTTATTAGCTATGAAAAGGACATGAACTATTTTTGAATTTCTTTCCAGAGAACAGGGTCATTGGCTGGAAGCCCTGAAGAAAAGGAAATGGTTTACCGCCTTGGAGCAATTATGGGGAACTGGTTTGAAACCAAATTAACTATAATCGGTAAATCCGTTATCTTTTTGAGCATAAAGCACATTCATCATGTGCCTTATGGAATTAGGGTGGCACCACGACCGCACTCGTCCCTTTTATTGGGATGGGTGCGTTTTTTTTAATCAAATAGTTATCGCGTTGAAAAGGACATGAATTATTTTTAACTTTCTTATCAGAGAACAGGGTCATTGGCTGGAAACCCTGAAGAAAAGGAAATAGTTTACCGCCTTGGAGCAATTATGGGGAACTGGTTTGAAACCAAATTAACTATAATCGGTAAATCCGTTATCTTTTTGAGCATAAAGCACATTCATCATGTGCCTTATGGAATTAGGGTGGCACCACGACCGCACTCGTCCCTTTTGTTGGGATGGGTGCGTTTTTTTTTATAGTATCAGAATTTTTAACTTTGGAGTTAGAGAATTGTCTAGCTCCAGCGCCTATCGCCTATCAAACTTCAGGTCCCCTCCCTACGATAAGTCAACATCGGTTCGCACTCGCTCACCGTGTTTCCTTTATCTCAGTCGTGACCCTTCCAGTTTGTACGGCGATGATCAAGGCGCTTGCGCTTTTCTAGATAAAATCAAATAGTTATCGCGTTGAAAAGGACATGAATTATTTTTAATTTTCTTACCAGAGAACAGGGTCATTGGCTGGAAGCCCTGAAGAAAAGGGAATAGTTTACCGCCTTGGAGCAATTATGGGGAACTGGTTTAAAACCAAATTAACTATAATCGGTAAATCCGTTATCTTTTTGAGCATAAAGCACATTTCATCATGTGCCTTATGGAATTAGGGTGGCACCACGACCGCACTCGTCCCTTTTATAGGGATGGGTGCGTTTTTTTATTTATAAAGATTTTAAAAATTAGGGGGACTTTAAGATGTCTAATCAAATCGAAGCAGAAAAAAGAAATCATCGAAAGTTAGGTCAAGAGTTAGAGCTTTTTACTTCAATGGAAGAGTCACCAGGGATGCCTTTCTTCCTGCCAAAAGGAATGGTCATTCGTAATGAGCTTGAAAACCTTTGGAGAGAGAAGCACCAAAAGGCAGGCTATCAGGAAATTAAAACACCTATTATGATGAAACAGGAAATTTGGGAGCAGTCAGGTCATTGGCAGCACTACAAGGATAATATGTATTTCTCTCATGTGGATGAACAAAGTTATGCGATTAAACCAATGAGCTGTCCCGGAGCGATTTTAATTTTTAACAATAAACGAAGAAGTTACCGTGAATTGCCGATTCGCTTTGCTGAACTTGGGTTAGTCCACCGCCATGAACTGTCAGGCTCTATTAATGGACTGCTAAGGGTGCGTTCCTTTACACAAGACGATGCCCATTTATTTGTCCGGGTAGACCAAATTGAATCCGAAATAGATAAGGTATTATCCTTGATTGATGAATTCTATGCTCATTTTGGTTTTGAGTATAAGGTAGAGCTTTCAACTCGGCCTGACGAATACATGGGTTCAAAAGAAATTTGGGATGAAGCTGAATTCGCATTAGAGTCTGTTTTAAAAAGCAAAGGGATGCCATACCAAATCAATCCTGGAGATGGAGCTTTTTATGGACCAAAAATTGACTTTCATATTTTGGATTCACTCGGACGAAGCTGGCAATGCGGAACAGTTCAGCTTGACTTCCAAATGCCAGAAAAGTTTGGCTGCTCATATGTAGGTGAAGATGGGAAGCTTCATTGCCCTGTAATGATTCATCGGGCGATTTATGGCTCAGTTGAGCGGTTCATGGCAATCTTAATTGAACATTTTGCTGGTGATTTTCCGCTATGGCTGGCACCTGTTCAGGCAAAAATAATAGCTATTTCAGATTCCCATATTGATTATGCTTCTGAAGTTAAATCACAATTAGAATCTGCGGGAATACGAGTGGAATTGGATTCGAGGTCTGAGAAGATGGGACTTAAGATAAGAGAAGCGGAAAAGCAAAAGATTCCTTATATGCTAATCATCGGTGATCAAGAGGCAAGGGATAGGTCTGTGGCGATAAGAAAGCGAAAGGAAGGAAATCTTGGCGTCATGAGTGTTCAGGCTGTGATTGAGCATTTCAGTGAGGAAATAAACGCAAACAATTAAAGGAAGTTCGACAAGAAAAGTTGAAAAATAGCTGTTGCCAGAATAGGGGTATAGGTATGGCGGAATAATACGATGAAAGATGTTTATGTAGGAGTGAAATCATGCCGGAACTACCCGAAATGGAGACGTATAAATTGTTGCTGCGACCATTGATTGGCGGTCAAACAATTACGGAGGTCACGATAAACCGGGAAAAATCAATTAATGTACCAGTTGAGCAATTTACTTCTCTTGTTTTAAATCAGAAAATAAAAGGCATTGAAAGAAGAGCGAAATATCTAGTTTTCCAGCTGCAAAATGACTCAAATTTACTTTTGCATTTAATGCTTGGTGGCCGAATGTTTTTTGGAAAGGAAGAAGACCGTCCAGATCGAACGGTACAGGTACAATTATCCTTTGGAAATTATCACCTTTACTTTATTGGTCTCCGTTTAGGGTATTTACATCTTTTATCACATGAAATGGTACAGCAGGAATATCAACAAATTGGGCCTGAGCCGCTTGATCAAAATTTTTCTCTCCATGCTTTTCATACCATCATGAAAGACAAAAGAGGGGGTTTGAAAACAACACTGCTGAATCAAGAGGTCATTGCTGGCATCGGGAATCGCTATTCGGATGAAATTCTTTGGCATGCACAGCTTCTGCCAGAAAGAAAAATAAATGAACTAGATCCTGATGATCTTGCTCGCCTATACGAATCAATCCAGCATATTCTTCAGCTCGGGATTCAACAAGGCGGTTATATGGAGGAGCCCCTTTTTAAGGGAGATGGCAAAACAGGAGGCTATGAAATGTATGTCCATAGCCGTGAAGGGGAAAATTGCAGACGGTGTCATTCACCGATTGCAATGAAAGAAATTTCCTCGCGTAAAACGTACTTCTGTCAAAACTGCCAGCATTAAAATGAAAAGAATAAAAATTATCCCAAACAGCACTGTGATTCGTTTGAAATGAACTACAGTGCTTTTTCTTTTAAGACTTCTTTCGATTAATATTTTTTGTAATGATTGCAAAAGCTTAGTGTGTATTGACGAAAAATAAAGAAGGTATCTAATACATGATTCGGATTTTTGCTGTTACTGTCGATTTAAAACTGATAAAAGATATACCAATGGATCGCTTAACTGATCAAAATATAAAATGGTATTGGGTAGATTTTGATTCTCCTGCTGAAGAGGAAGTGAAGCTTCTTAAAACACATTTTAATTTCCATCCACTTGCGATAGAAGACTGCTTGCACTTTTTACAGCGTCCTAAACTTGACCATTACGAGGGCTATGATTTCTTTGTTTTGCATACATTAAACCAATCTTCACTAATGCCTGAAGAAGTGGATGTATTTGTAGGACATAATTTCATTGTAACTTTTCATCTTACATCCTCAGTTGAAATTGAATTCATTCAACAAAGAATAATAGAAGATAAAGCTGTTATAAGTAAAGGTGCAAAATATATTTACTATTTAATAATGGATAAAATTGTAGATGAATTTTTCCCAAGTGTTTATCAAATGGAAGATGAATTAAATGAAATCGAAGCAAAAGATGCAAACCAAAATTTAATTGAGGAAGTTTATGAAATCAGGAAAAAACTGCTTAGATTGCGCAGAACCATTTTACCTATGCGAGAATTACTTTATAGGATTTTAAACTCTGAGAACTTAATCATTCCTAAAGAAGAACGGATTTATTTTATGGATATATACGACCATTTGCTGAAGCTTTCTGAAATGATTGAGTCCAATCGGGAAATGACAGCAGATATTCGGGATAGTTATCTTTCCATTAATTCTGATCGAATGAATACGATTATGAAGACGCTTACTGTGATGACATCTGTTTTTGTCCCTTTAACCTTTATCGCAAGCATTTATGGAATGAACTTTGAATATATGCCGGAACTCTCCTGGCATTTTGGATACTTCGGTGTATTAACAGTAATGCTTGTGGTTGGCTCTACTATGTTAATCGGATTATGGATTAAAGGCTGGTTTAAATAAAATATATGGTGGGACGAGGGGACAGGACCCTTGTCCTATTTTTGTTTTAAATAGGAATCAAGTGTGTTTTTCAAAGCTATGTGAAAAGGAATTAATGAATATGTGTAGAATAAAGATTTTTGTAGTAAATAATTTCAAAGAAATATAGCAGCTGGGAGGAATAGGGAAATGAAAGATAACAGAGCCAAGAAAATGTACGATTACCATGTTTGGGCTAACCAGAAAGTATTCCAGCATTTGAAGCAATTGCCTGAGGGGATTTATAAAGAGAGGATCAATAGTGTGTTCTCATCGATTTCAGAGGTAATGGTCCACCTGTATGCAACAGATGTCACGTGGCTGGAGACGATGAAGGGAAGCAGTTATCAGGATACAGTTACAGCGGTTAACCGCCGAAAGCAAGAGGCATCTGAAGTATCTATCGCCGAACTTGAAGGTCTTTATCATTCGCTTTCAGAAGAATATTATCATTTTTTTGCAGAGCAGCAGGATGGAGAGCAAATCATTATTACTGAGCACCCTCGATTTGGACGTACGGAATTCGTACTTGCCGATCTTATTCACCATGTAGTCAATCATGGCACCTACCACCGCGGAAACATATCAGCCATGCTGCATCAGCAAGGTGAACGAGGAATTCCAACGGACTATGTATATTATCTTTTTAAGTGATGGGACGAGGGGACAGGAACTTTGTCCCACAAACTTATTAGTGTATAAAGGTAATTTCTTTTATAAACGATTTGGACACTGGGACAGGGAACCTGTCCTTATGTCCCGCAATTGAGAACTGCCAGCGTGTACCTTTCGATTAAACTAGTCGATAAATTGGGGGATATTTAGTGGGACGAGGAAATAGTTGCAAGAGTGATGTTATAAGCGGTATTAATGCCTACTACATCTAAAATCGCAAACGGACCAAGTGGTGCGCCTGTTCCTACCATCCACGTTTTATCAATGGTTTCTGAATCAGCAATTTCTTTTATTAATAGCATTTGAGATGCATCTAATAAAGGAACCAATAAAGAATTTAAAATATAGCCAGGCTGCTCTTTTTGTAATGGCAAGGCAACCATTCCCCAATGGCTTTAGCAAATTCAATGACTTCATCAAACACTTTCATATCTGTTCCTGGATGTTCATGATTTCAGCGGTATTGTTTTTCAAATTTTCATTGACAAAATGTAAAGCCAGGAATTTTTCTGGACGGTCAGTTACCTCTGCAAATTGGCTTGGCAGCAATGTGGAAGAATTCGATGCAAAAATCGTCTTTTCAGGTGCAACTTTCCCAAGCTCAGAGTAAAAATCTATTTTAATTTGAACCACTTCAGGAATGGCTTCAATTACGAGGTCTGCATCACGAACAGCTTCTGACATGTGACTGCTAAAACAAATTCGATTGTAAGCATTGTTAACCTCTTCCTCCTTTGCCCCTAAATCTTCTTGGTAATGTGGCTTTAAATTCATAATTCTATCTTTTGCACATGCTAACGTCTCATCATTAATGTCATATACAACTACATTGAATTCGTTAAAAGCGGTTTGGTATGCAATCTGACTTCCTAAAACACCGCTCCCGGCAACTGTAATATTTTTATAATTCATAGCAATTCTCCTTTACATACTCTTAAATAACTGCTTCTTATTACCTAAAATCTGCTATCTTATCACGGCACATATCTTTAGAAAAAATGAAAGAATTTGCCCAGAGGGCTTGTTCAACAAGAAGGGAATTTTAATGAGTTTATCGAAAATAAAAGGAAAAGATTTATATAAAGGAGCTATGCTGATGGATTATAAAGTGAAAACATATGAGGAAGCTGTAAAAGTAGTTGAAGAGGTTGGATTGCTGCCTCTGGCCCCTTTGATACCTGATTTTCCATCCTTGAATAGCATTACTTTGGAAGAAGCCTGGCATTCTGGGACAGAATTCGATCCTTGGAATTGGAGGACGAAGTTTTCTGCAGAAGGGGTAGCTGGGTACGGGAAATTTATGAAGAAAAAATCAATACTTGTATCCCGACAGTTACTCCCTTATGTGAAAAAGGTGCTTGGCTATAATGATTCGGTTGAAGAACGTTATTACAATGGGAATGTATCAAAAGAAGCGCTGCATTTGTTCAGGATTATTAGTCTTGAAGAAGGGATCGATACAAGAACATTGAGGACGAAAGCAGATATGCGGGAGAAAGAAAAAAAGAAGATATTTGAAAATGCATTAGTAGAATTGCAAGGAACAATGGATATAGTTATTTCAGGCATTCAGGAAAAAACGGATGAGAATGGGGAAAAGAATGGCTGGAGCAGCACTTCTTTTGAAACGTATGATTCTTGGGCAAAAAGAAATCAGATAGAATTAATTGAAATTAATAGAGAAGAAGCCATAGACTATCTTCTGACACACTTTAAAAATATATGTACGAATGAAACCTCTGTAAAAAAACTCGAAAAAATTCTTGTGTGATATAGTAAACAACAATTTATCATGAAAGTCTCTTTTATAAACCATTTAATTACAAAAAAATGTTTAAAAGGAACACGCCTTCGATTATAATCAACATAATCGAACGTGTGTTTTTTTGTGGCAATTTTTTTGCAAATTGATGGACAGTTTCTATAAGAAAGGGATACGTACATAATGAAAAAGACAAAATCTTTCCATATCCTTGTTTGGGTTATCCTTGGGGGCACGGTTTTTACAAGAATAGCCAGTTTTATGGCTATTCCATTTTTGGCTTTATATTTGCATAATACGCAGGATGTTCATCCGGTATTAATCGGAATTACGGTAGGAGTCGCACCACTTGTTGCGACAATTGGCGGTTTTATTGGCGGGTATTTGACCGATCGATTTGGCCGAAAAAAGGTTATCCTTACGACGATTTTTGTTTGGAGCTTTGTCTTTATTGGTTTTGGATTAGCCAAAAGTATTTACCTATTTATTTTCCTGAACGCTTTAAATGGGTTATGCCGCTCCTTTTTTGAGCCGTCGACACAAGCGTTAATGATTGATTTCACTGAACCTAATCAGCGCAAAAGGATGTTTACACTTCGTTATACAGCCATTAATATTGCAGGTGTAATCGGGCCGTTGCTAGGGGCTTACATTGCTACTGTTTCAACGCAGAGCATCCCATTTTTTATTACAGGTTTTATGTATTGTGTTTATGGTGTTTTTCTCTTCATTATTTTAAATCGCTATACGATGCGGCAGGTTATAAGCAAGTCACCGGTTCATATTTTTCAAATGCTAAAAATTGTGACCTCTAATCGTGCACTTGTTTTCTTTATTTTAGGGGCGATCTTTATTAATATTGGGTATTCTCAATTGGACTCTACTATTCCACAATTTTTAGAAATAAATTTCGAAAATGGGGTTTATTTATATTCAGTCATAATTGCATTAAACGCTGCGATTGTCATTCTGCTGCAATTTCCAATTAGTCTTTGGAGTGAAAAAATATCAGCTGTCAATGCAATGACCATTGGGATTCTCTTTTTTGTTGCCGGTTATATTCTTTTTATTTTTGGAACAAATCTCCCTATGCTTATTGTGGCTATCGCTGTCGTAACATTAGGGGAAATTTTTACGTTTCCTTCTATGAATATTCTAATTGATCAAATTGCGCCAGATGATCAAAAGGGAACTTACTTAGGGGCAGCTCAGTTTAGAAATGTCGGCAGCTTCGTCGGTCCTATCATAGGCGGTTGGCTATTAACGTTTGGAAGCGGAGCCTATTTATTTGGCACAATGGCCCTTATTGTATTACTTAGTGTTTTCTTTTATCGGGCAGGAGATCGTTTTGCCGGGTCTTCTAAAGAAGTACAGAGATGTGAGGCGCTATAGAATAAATAAAAAGCCTTTCCTCGATTAAAAACGAGGAAAGGCTTATGAAGATCAAATTATTTTAGAGTAAATGTAACCTTTTTCCCTTTTGAAAGATCTTTTGCTTCTTTATCTCTCATTGGTCCTACTTCAACTTCAAATGATTTATCTTTCCAAATTTTATCATACATTTCTTTTTCTAATACATAGATTTGCAGCAGCTCACCTTTAGCTCCAGGTGCAATTACATCACTATATTTATAATTTAGTAACATGCCTTCGTTAAGCATATATTGTGTTCCGTCATTAACCGTTAGTTTAGAGCTGATTGAACTTTGGGCAATCTCTGAAGCACCTTTATTATCAATATTAAACTTTACAGTTAATAGAACAACCCCATTATTGAACGCTTCAAATCGCGGTGCTTCCACTTCGTTTGGTACAAATTCAGTGAATTGATACCCATCCAAAGTAACAGTCGCATCACCAAGAGGTTCACTTTTACCAATTCCATTTTTCTCTTCGATCATTGTTTTCGTGCCCATATCATCAATGGTTGCCTTATCTTGATAAAAGCTCTTATTACCTTCTACTTTTTTCTCGCCGCTTTCATTCAGTGACAGTGTGAATTGTCCTTCTTTTCCGAATGAAGAAGAAAAATCATCTTTTACAGCTAGTGGAGCAGGGACCTCTATGGCTGCAGTTGATAAATTAAGTACTTGTTTTAAATGATCATCACCAAATGGGTACGTATAATAGCCGGAAATAGTTTCTCCAGATTTAATTAAGTATCCGTTGGAAGGAGCTAGTTTTGTTGGCAGCTGTTCCTCTTCAGGCAAAAGATCTCTATAATTATTATATGCCTTCGAAGCACCTGTAAAATTCAGATAAAACGCAGGCATATAATAAGCATCTTTATCTGTTTCGTTCTTCACAGTATATTTGGCAATAATGACGCCACCATTTGTTTGATCATTAAACGGAATCATAAAATCTGTATGAAAGTCTTTTAATTCAACAAGTTTATATGCATCTAATGAGACAGAAACCCCTTCCATCTCGTGCTTTTGCGGAGTGTCATTTTCATAAAGGATCTTAGTCGTTCCTTCTGTTTCTTTTTCCATGTAACTAATTAATTCCGAAAAGTCGCTGGAACCTTCATTTTCTTTTGTATCGGCTTCTTCTGTTTCTTTTTCTGTATCTTCATTTTTTTCTTTCTTATCCGCTTCTGCTGCAGCTGTTTCTTTAGAACCTTCTGATTCCTTCTCCTTAGATGCTTGCTTATCTCCACTACACCCGGCTAAAACGAATGCAGCTACTAGCATAGCAATGAGCAAGGTAACTAGTTTTTTTGGCATAAATCTAAACAACCTCCAAATAAAAATTATTCTCTAATCCTACTATAATATGGTAATTGAACAAGGGTAAAAAGGTCTAATAGTGGCAAAATATACCTAATGTTACGGGATGAGAAATTTGATCAATTTGTACTAAAAAATGGTAGTTTAACATAGTGATTTTAGTCATGCAGATAATTGAAGTGAGAAAAGACTTATATGATTATATGACATTAGATGGGAATTTTTACTATTTTCTTGAACTTCTATGCAATCCTTAAGAAATAATATATATTATGATTATTTTGTATGACAATTTACGCTAAATCATTCTAAATAACGATAAGGATATCCAACCAATGAAAAAGCAAACTTTAAAGGTATTTATAATCAAACTGTGCAGGTACTTGGCCGACCGATGGAAATTGAAACAAATATGCAAAGCCGCGAAGTTTCTATTGTTCTGCCTTTAAAAGACAGCTTGCCTACGGATGCCAAGGAACGAGAAAAAATCCTTGATAATCTTGCCATCTTTAATATAGCGATGGTACAAAGGAAGTTTTACGAGGAAAAGTAATTCTATATAAGAACAATGGTGAATTAGTTGTATGGGAAAAAATCAACAAAACAAAAAAACTCCCGCGTATTTTGAAAAAGGGAGAAAAATACCGAGTGTATCGTTATGTACCCGGTATGTATGATCTAGGTAATGGGAAATACGTAGTTCAAAACGAACAAATCCTATTTCAATCTTTGAAATAGACCGGAAATTGGCAGGGAATAATATTAAAACAACCAGCTGCTGTTTTTTTACAGTAACTGGTTGTTTTTCTACTTTATTCTAGAATGGCTGATTCCCTTTCCATTTGCATCCTATTGCTGATTCTCTGCTGGGACACGGTTTCTGTCTCTCTGTCCCGCAAGTGGATGAAGTGCATTCGTGTTATTGATATAAATAAACGCATCGTATCGTTCGGACATTTTTGAGGGTACGTAATTTCCTAAATGCTCGTCTAGAGGGTTGTATACGACGCCGATGGCACGATGTCGGATGGGATGATTGAATACATGCCTATTTTCATTATTAAATAGTAATATTTTATTTTTAGTATTGGCCCTGTGCATAAGGTCTTCCCAGCTGTCAGCTTGGGCTGGAGGGGTGATCATTTGTTTGAAGTTATTGCCCCATTTGTCAGCAGCTATGACTGAACCGCGATGTGTACCAAATCCAATAATAAAGAGATTTTCTTCTTCTTCTTGTTCCCTCAATAATTGTCCGACGTTCACGATTCCCTCATCTGCCATGTCTGTTGCTCTAGCATCGCCAACATGGGTGTTATGCTCCCAGATAATTCCCTTTGCCTGATTCCCGAAGAACATCATAATTCTGTTCAATGTTTCAACCATATGGCGGTCGCGGATATTCCATGATTCATTATCGTTTGTTATCATTGTCCGATAGTAATTTTCTGCATTTGCCGTAATAAGTGCATTGACCTCAAGGTTTAATCCACTTTCTTCATTATCCAAATAGATATTCCTTTTTAAAGATATATCTGTTAACAGTTTTATGACTTCATCATGACAGTCAGCTGAATAGAAAGCTGCAGATATACCATATTTTTCGGGTTGACGATTGAATGGCTCAAAGCAGGCAATTGTTTTTCTTGCTGCCACAATATCAGGTGAGTTTGTTTCTTCTAAATAGTTCACTATTTCATCTAATGACTCCCAAAGGCTGTAGACATCAATCCCGTAAAACCCAACTTTTCTCTCAAGAGGCTGTCTTTGATTATAGGCTTTTACCCATTCTATAAATTCAACCATTTCCTCGTTGGCCCACATCCAGGTTGGCCAGCGGTTAAATGCCTGTAATACATCTCGGGCATGGTTGCTTTTCAGATCCCAGCCTTTAATATATTCATTGACTTTCTGACAAACCGGCCAATCACCTTCAACTGCTAAAAAGGTAAAACCTTTTTCCAGAATTAGTCTTTTTGAAAGTTCTGCTCGAATGTTATAAAATTCTGAGGTCCCATGTGAGGATTCACCAAGTAAAACAAACTTCTCGTTATTCATTCCTTTTATTAGTACATCTAGATCCCGAAGATCATTGAGTGGGTGTGCAAAGCTTTGAATAGCTTGAATGAACTTTTTCTCCAATTCTATCCCTCAATATCGTTTGCTTATTAATCTAAAGATTAAGGGATATTGTTTCCAGGTTCTTGTGTTCTCATACACTTTCTGATTAATGAAATCATTAGGGGACAGGTACCCTGTCCCCAACTTTAAAGCGAATATACAGTATAAATTTACTTGTCTTTGTTGACTAGAAAATAAAAAATAGAATTTTTATCTCCCGATTATCTTTTCTTCTTTTTTGTGTTGTCTATAGTAGGTTTGTTTTTACTGACTGTTTCTAGAAGAACTTGTACATGGTAGTTTCTCTCATCTGAACTAGTAACGCTTGAAACCTTCCCCTTACGTCCTTTAATGGTTAGGTTTTCACCAACAGATGGGACATTATTGAGCAATTGGCTTAATAAAAGATTTTTGTTTTCAAAAAAATTTACTGTAAACATTTTCGTCTCCCCTATTTCATATAAAATGTGATACTCTACTCTCTAAAAAATATGTGATGAACGATAGATAAAGACCAAAATTATATATAGAAAATTTTTTCTTAAACTTTCTACTATTTATAAAAAGAAGGGTCTAAAGATCTAGTTCTTTAGGATTGTTTGTAGGGGTAAAAACAATGCTGTAAGTATGTTGTGGGTACAAATAAATTGAAATCTATAAAAATCTTAGCTTACAAAAATAGTTCGATTTACTAAGGTTTACATAGTGTTTATGTGAACGAAGATCCTTTAAAACTTTACTAATATGAGTAATTAGTATGATTTTCAGAAAAAGAAAAATTCATAGCCTTAATCAATTGTAAAAATCATGCAATTATACCCATTTTATTGTAATAATAGTATGATAAAATCATAAATGGGTAATTTTGGTATAGGATTTTTGTTTTAATTTATTTATGTATGAGAGATTGGGAGGAAAATTTTATAATGAAACGATTGGTATTAATGTTGTTTGTACTATGCATGATGTTTAGTACAACAGTGGCAGCAGAAGAAGATTATAATTGGATTGAGGGGGGACAACCCGTTGATCTTGGTGGAATTGCCACAGTTGATCTTGACCCAGAATTCATCTTTCTTGATGCAGAAAATACGAAGAAAATGAGTATGGATTACGGGGATCCAGTTTCAGGTCTTGAAGTGGGCAGCATCTTTCCAACAGATGAGAATGCAACATGGGCAGTCTTTTTTGACTATGAGGAGTCTGGTCACATTAAAGATGCTGAAAAAGAGAAAATAGATGCAAAAGCACTATTAAAGAGTTATAAGGAAGGTACTGAAGAAGCAAATAAGGAACGCCAGCCAGGCGACCGTTTTTATGTAACGGGCTGGGATATTAAGCCTTTCTATGAGGAAAAAACGCATAATCTGACTTGGTCAATGTTACTTGAAGACGAAAACAAGGAAACATTTTTAAATTATAATACAAGAATCCTAACAAGAGAGGGAAACATCTCAGTTATTCTTGTAACTGATCCACAAAACAGAGAAGCGGATAAAAAGCTGCTTGATGAAAAAATACTTTCAAAGTTCAAAGTGAATGATGGAAAAAAATATGAAGATTTTGATAAGTCTACTGATAAAGTAGCAGATTACGGTTTAACTGGACTGATTCTAGGTGGTGCAGGTCTAGCTGTAGCTAAAAAGGCAGGGATCCTAGCTGTTATTCTTGCATTTGGGAAAAAATTTGGCATAATTGCGGTAGCTGGAATTGCAGCTTTATTTGGTTTCATTCGAAAAAAGAAAAGGAATAACCAATCAACTGGTTCAGATGATTCCTTAAATCAATAAATAATCTAGAATTAAAATAGTTTTATCGGAAAAACCTCTTAGGCTTCTATTCACCTAAGAGGTTTTTTCTGCTTTTGGCATTAATGGTGCTGCGTTATAACCGCTAAAAAATGGCTGATACAAATTTCGTGTTATCTGACTGTTGACAATTATTAGATAAAAATGGTAATCTTCAAGAACACTAAATAATTTTTACAAAGGAGGAATGGACAATGCGAGATCTTAGAACACGCTTCATAGTTATTAATTTCATACATTGTCCTTGCCTCTTTTCTGTATAAGTGCGAATTCCATTATACGATAAAAAGGTATAGGTACACTCCTATGCCTTTTCTAGAGATGCATGCTCTTTCTAGGGTATGCATCTTTTTGTTGATGGAATTTTTTAGTGGAATAATGAAAAGGAGTCGAGGACGATGTGGAACAGAGTAAGATGTTTGATTTTTAATAGTGAGTTGCTGGATAGCGGGTAGCGGTTGTACAACAGCTCAAGAAGGGAAGAGGGTATGATACATGTTTGATGTTTTAGGGAAGCTAGGCTGGTTTTTTAGACAGTATTGGAAGCAGTATACTATTGCGATTATCTTATTATTGATTGCCACTCTGTTAGAAGTGGTTCCGCCATACTTACTTGGATCCATTATCGACATAATAACAGCTGGAGAAATGACAAAAGCGGTATTAGGTCAATATATATTAATTTTCGCTGCAATTATTGTCTTTGGCTATTTTTTGAATTTCTTTTGGCAATATCGATTATTTGAAGGTGCGCTTAATCTTGAAAAATTAATGCGCCGTAAATTAATGCGGCAATTTTTGAAAATGACGCCGACTTTTTATGAGAAAAATCGGACCGGTGACTTAATGGCACGTGCGACCAATGATTTGAATGCCGTCTCTTTAACAGCGGGATTCGGAATCATGACATTAATGGATTCTACGTTATTTTTAGGTTCGATTATATTTGCGATGGGCTTTATGATTTCATGGAAATTAACGTTTTTTGCGATGCTGCCTGTACCGATCATGGCTGTGCTAATTCAGTATTTAGGGAAGCTTGTACATGAACGATATATGAAGGCGCAGGATGCATTTGGTGAACTGAATGATAGTGTCCTAGAGTCTGTTGCTGGCGTGCGCGTGATTCGTGCATATGTCCAAGAGAATAAAGATGAAAAGAACTTTGCAGATATGAGTGAGGAAGTATACAGGAAGAATATGCATACAGCGAAAATTAATGCGTTATTTGGTCCGATAACCAAAATCGGAACAGGCATTAGCTTTGTTGTAGCGCTTGGTTATGGTGCATTTCTCGTGTCAAATGGGGAAATGACTGTCGGCCAGCTTGTAACTTTTAATGTCTATTTAGGGCTAGCTGTATGGCCGATTTTTGCCATTGGAGAGTTAATTAATGTTATGCAGCAGGGGAATGCTTCACTAGACCGTGTGCAGGAAACACTTAATTATAAAGCAGATGTACAAAACACGAATGACCCTGTTGCAATAAAGTCACCGAGTACGATTGGGTTTGATGACTTGATGTTTCAATACCCGACGAGCCAGGTGAAGAACTTACAGCAAATCTCCTTATCATTGAAAAAGGGTGAAACACTTGGGATTGTAGGAAAAACGGGTGCAGGAAAAACAACCTTTCTAAGACAGCTGCTGCGTGAGTATCCAATTGATGAAGGGAAATTAAATATTGGCGGTATCGATATAGCATCCCAAACAAAGGAGCAGATTCTTGATTGGAT
Organism: Cytobacillus solani; assembly: GCF_006704205.1. NCBI lineage: Bacteria > Bacillati > Bacillota > Bacilli > Caryophanales > Bacillaceae > Cytobacillus > Cytobacillus solani. Next base: position 1,625,659 of record NZ_CP041305.1, on the reverse strand, counting down.
TGGTTATGTTCCGCAAGATCATGTGCTGTTCTCACGTACGATACGAGAAAATATTTTATTTGGAAAAGATGATGCAACGGAAACTGATTTGAAGAAAGCCATTCATCTTGCCTATTTTGAAAAGGATTTGGAAAATTTACCGATGGGGCTTGAAACACTTGTCGGTGAAAAGGGTGTCTCCTTATCGGGGGGACAGAAGCAGCGGGTGTCGATTGCTCGTGCACTCATCAAAGATCCTGAAATATTAATCCTAGATGATTCGCTATCAGCAGTTGATGCAAAGACGGAAACGAGGATTATCCAAAACATACAGAATGAACGAAGTGGGAAGACGACAATTATTACCACCCACCGTTTATCTGGTGTGCAGCATGCAGACAAAATTATCGTACTCGATGAGGGACAGATTATAGAACAAGGAACGCATGAAGAGCTGCTCAGACAAAATGGCTGGTATAAGGAACAATTTGACCGTCAACAGCTAGAAGGAGGCGTGTCATGAGTACGAGTAAACGATTAACGAAGTATGCTATGTACTATAAGGGACCCATTTTTCTTGGGTTATTTTTCTTAACGGTTGCTGTTTTTACCGAGCTTGCAGGTCCTTTTATTGCTAAATATATTATTGATGAACATATGACTATTGGGAAAATTGAAATGGAGCCAATTGCCTGGCTGCTTTGTTTATATTTAATCTTAGCTATTGCAACAGCGGTTTTGCGTTATTTTATGTATATTTATTTACAAATCGGTGCTAATCGGGTAGTACAAAAGCTTCGCAAGGATGTATTTGGGCATATTCAAACATTACCTATTCAATATTTTGACCATCTGCCAGCTGGAAAAATTGTTGCACGTATCACAAACGATACAGAAGCAGTAAGGAATTTATATGTGCAGGTGCTTTCTAACTTTGCAACAAGCTTCATTTCTATTGCAGGTGTATATATCGCACTGTTTATTTTAAATTGGAAAATGGCAATGATCGCCTTGGTCATGATTCCGATTGTATATCTATGGATGATTTTGTATCGAAAATTTGCATCGCAATATAATGAAGTGATTCGTACAAAAATTGCCGATATTAATGCAATGATTAATGAATCCATTCAAGGGATGACAATCATTCAAGCCTTTCGCCGTGAAAAGCAAATGACGAATGAATTCGATGAGATGAATGAGGAACATTATGCTTATGGGAGAAAACTATTGTTCTTGGATTCGGCCACCTCATTTAACCTTGTAAATACATTACGACTTATTATGTTTACAATATTTATCATCTATTTCGGGACGCAATCGTTAACGGCCGTTGAGTTGGTGTCTGCTGGAACGCTTTACGCATTCGTTGATTATTTAACAAAATTATTTAATCCGATTACGAATGTGGTTAATCAGTTCTCACAGCTTGAACGCTCACTCGTTGCTGGAAAGCGTGTATTTGAAGTATTAGATATAACTGGAGAAAAGGTTTCACAAGAAACAATGCCAAGATATGCAGGAAATGTTGTGTTTGAAGATGTTTCATTTGCCTATAAAGACGAAGAATATGTTTTAAAGCATTTATCTTTTGAAGCGAAGCGCGGGGAAACAGTCGCACTTGTTGGTCATACAGGGTCTGGAAAAAGTTCGATTATGAACCTGCTATTTCGCTTCTATGATCCATCGAAAGGAAAAATTTATATTGATGGTGCAGATGTAACGGCTATGCCAAGACAAACGATACGCCAGCATATGGGGATTGTTTTACAGGATCCATATCTATTTACAGGTACGATTGCCTCGAATGTAAGTTTGAATGATCCGAGAATTACACGGGAAAAGGTCGAAGAGGCATTGAAAGCAGTAGGAGCGGAACGAGTGCTTGGCCATCTTGAAAAAGGCATTGACGAACCTGTTATTGAAAAAGGCAGCACGCTATCATCCGGTCAGCGTCAGCTTATTTCATTTGCACGCGCGCTTGCCTTCGACCCGGCAATATTAATATTGGATGAAGCTACATCCAATATCGACACAGAAACAGAGGAAATTATTCAGCATGCAATGGATGTGTTAAAGAAAGGCCGTACAACATTTATCATTGCACACCGCCTCTCAACCATCAAAAATGCCGACCGCATTCTTGTATTAGACCGCGGCATTATTAAAGAACAAGGCACCCATGACGAGCTGCTCGCCCAAGGCGGCATCTATAATCAGATGTACCAGATGCAAGCAAAATCACTTCAGGTTTAGGAGAAGGGACAGTATTCTGTCCCTTCTTTTTGTATTGAGACAAGTGGACCTGTCCGCATCTGTCCCGTCTGAGCAGATGGCACAAAGTACCTATATTCTTTTGAGGGATAATACTTTTAATTAAAATAGTTTAGTGCTAAACTATATTTGTAGATGATTTTTAAAAGGGGATGCTTTGGATGGGCAAATTACAAGATAAGGTCATTATTATTACTGGCGGTGCAGGCGGCATCGGCAGTGGGATGGCGAAAGCAATGGTAAAAGAAGGGGCAATCGTAACAATTGTAGACTTAAATGAAGAGGCCGGAAAAGCAATGGAAAAGGAATTACACGCTATTTCTCCAAAATCAATGTTTCTTCAAGCGAACTTAATGGATCGCGAAAATCTTGGTCAAATTATTAAAAGAGTTGTTGAAAAATATGGTAAATTAGATGTGTTAGTAAATAATGCACATGCTTCAAAACAAGTAACGATTGAAGAAACCACGCAAGCTGATTTAGATTTATCATTTGGTACAGGGTTTTATCCAACATTCTATTTAATGCAAGCGGCACTTCCTTACTTAAAGGAAACAAAAGGAAATGTGATTAACTTTGCATCTGGTGCTGGAATTGCTGGACACGAAACTCAAGGTGCTTATGCTGCTGCGAAAGAAGCTATTCGTGGAATTTCACGTGTAGCAGCAAATGAATGGGGACGATTTGGTATTAATGTAAATATCATTAGCCCGCTTGCCTACTCACCAGGTGTACAAGCATGGTCAGAAGCACAGCCTGAATATTATGAAGCAGTTAGAAGCAAAATTCCAATGGGACGTTTCGGCGATGTAGAAAATGATATTGGGCGAGTTGCGGTATTCTTAGCCTCAGAGGATTCACAATACATTACTGGCCAAACAATTATGGTTGATGGCGGCTCATTAATGCTTCATTAAAATTCTCGGCTTTTTAGGAGGAATTTTTTGAATCAAACAAATATTTTCAAACTTATTCAAGCGATTGAACAAATGAATAACGACAACATCATGAGATTTACGAAGGCATTTCCTTATCCGATTGGTATTTCACCCATTTTAGTGCTGTATGAATTGCGGACAAAGGGACCTCAGAAGCAGGTAGAATTAGCGGAAACGGTTGGCTATACAAAAGGAGCCATGACAAATATTGCGACAAAGCTTGTTAACCTAGGTCTTGCTGAAAGAATGTATAACGAAAATGACCGTCGTACCATTCAATTAAAGATGACTGCTGCTGGGGAGCAAGCATTGACTGAAGCGCAGAAAATTGGCAAAGATGTTTTTACACAGCTCTTTGAAGTGTTGAGTGAAGAAGAAATTAATCAATATTTAAAGATTCAAGAGAAGCTAGTAAAGAGTATTCATGATAGAAAAAAATCAAATGTAAAATAAAATATTGGAGGATGAACATGAGCAGATTAAATGGCAAAGTTGCGATTATTACAGGTGGAGCACGTGGAATGGGAGCTTCTCATGTACGCTTATTTATAAAAGAAGGCGCAAAAGTAATGATCGCTGATATTCTTGAACAAGAAGGACAAGCATTAGCAAATGAACTAGGAGAAAATGCGAAATTCATTAAGTTGGATGTTACTAAAGGAGCAAATTGGGAAGAGGTTGTTTCAGAAACTGAAAAAGTTTTTGGTCCTGTTAATGTATTAGTCAATAATGCAGGCATTAGTATGAATAAATCAATTGAAGAAACATCAGAAGAGGATTACAGAAGAATTCTTGATATTAATCAGGTTTCTGTATTTCTTGGCATGAAGTCAGTTATCCCTTCAATGAAAAAAGGCAATGGCGGTTCGATAGTAAATATTTCATCCATTAACGGCCTTGTTGGTGGCGCGATCGGATATACAGATACAAAATTTGCAGTAAGAGGAATGACAAAAGCAGCTGCGCTCGGATTATCACAATACGGTATTCGTGTAAATTCCGTTCACCCGGGAGTGATTGAAACGCCAATGATCGTACAAGAAGATTCAAAAGAGGCAATTAAGGAATTTGCGAAATATATTCCAACAGGAAGAGTGGCTAAGCCTGAAGAGGTTTCTAATCTTGTTTTATTCCTGTCCTCAGATGAATCTAGCTACAGCACAGGTTCTGAGTTTGTAGTTGACGGTGGATTAACTGCACAATAAGAAACATTAAAATGGGGATCCTATTAAATGGGAGCTCCATTTTTTTATGTTTTGCAAGGCGTAGACACAAAATAATTGACTCTATAGTTACTATAGGGTTTATATTGTAACTTATACGTTTTGCATAGAAAGTGAGAAGGAAAGAGATGAAAAATCAAAATACAACATTAGCTATTTTATTGATGAATTTATTTATTGCTTTTTTAGGAATTGGACTTGTCATTCCAGTTATGCCGACAATTATGAATGAGCTGCATTTATCAGGTTCTGTGGTTGGGTATATGGTTGCAGCGTTTGCTGTTACACAATTACTAGTATCCCCGCTTGCAGGTCGCTGGGCCGACATGTTTGGGCGTAAAAAAATGATTATTCTTGGTCTATTATTCTTTAGTGCTTCGGAATTGTTATTTGGATTAGGGAAAACGGTAGAAGTGCTCTTTATTTCTCGGATGCTTGGCGGGGTAAGTGCAGCGTTTATTATGCCTGCGGTAACCGCATTTATTGCTGATATTACAACAGTCGAAACGCGCCCGAAAGCATTAGGCTATATGTCAGCCGCCATTTCAACGGGTTTTATCATTGGGCCGGGAGTGGGGGGCTTTTTAGCTGAAATCGGCTCGCGTATTCCGTTTTTTTCAGCAGCAGTACTTGCGTTAGTTGCCGCTATATTATCAATCATTACGCTTCGTGAACCAGAAAGAAATCATGAAGAGGAAATGGAGGAGCAGAAGTCGGGGATTAAACGAATTTTGTCACCGATGTATTTTATTGCCTTTATGATCATTTTAATCTCGGCATTTGGCCTAGCCTCATTTGAATCGTTATTTTCCCTATTTGTTGATCATAAATTTGGCTTTACACCAAAGGATATTGCGATTGCGATTACAGGAGGAGCGATTATTGGAGCAATTGCACAAGTTGCTTTATTTGACCGGTTAACCTTGTACTTTGGTGAAATCCGTTTGATTCGCTACTGTCTTATTTTTTCAGCAATCCTTGTATTGGTTATGACTGTAGCTAGCTCCTATTTAAGCATTTTATTGGTTACCTTTTTTATTTTTGTTGGCTTTGACCTTATGCGGCCAGCTGTTACTTCATATTTGTCAAAAGTTGCAGGGAACGAGCAAGGATTCGTTGGCGGGATGAACTCTATGTTTACAAGTATCGGAAATGTGTTTGGCCCTATTGTCGGTGGAATCCTATTTGATGTAGATTTAAATTATCCGTTTTATTTTTCTGCAGTCTTTTTGGTGATTGGTGTTGTTCTTTCAGTTGTTTGGAAACAGCCGGTACAAATGAAGAAGGGAAGACCTCAAGAAATAGGATAGAAAAAGGAAATGATGGGATGGAAGAAACTTTATATACAATTGGAGAGGTAGCAAAACTGGCAAATGTCTCGATTCAGACACTTCGATATTACGACCAAATTGGTTTATTTAAGCCTGCTTACGTCGATCCGGAAACAAATTATCGATATTATAAAGATTTACAGCTATACCACTTAGATTTAATTAAGTCGCTTAAATATATTGGGACATCGTTAGAGGATATTAAGAAGGTTCAGCAGTTAAAAAGGGAAGAGTTATTGCAGTTTATGAATGAACAGGAGGAGATTATTGAGGCTCAGCTTGCTCGTTTAAGAGAGATTCAACAAAATGTTGTGCATGCAAAAAAACGTATTCAAAAACAGTTAAACTATCCTGCTTTTGGTGAAGTGGTTATTCGGCAAGAGGAAGAAATGCGCATCATACAAGCAGCTGCCAAAAATTTAACCCCCTTAGACCTTTTAAACGCATCGTATAGTGAATTGAAACGAATTGTTGAGGCGGAAGAAGGGGTGATTAATAATAGCTATGGGGCTATTATATCTCATCAGCCATATTCACATATTGACGAAATTACCTATACGAAAATTTTTACGCCAATCTTAACAGATAAACGAATCTCCACGATTTCTACTGAGATAGAGGTATCGAAAATACCAGCTGCCCGCTACGCTTGTATTTACTATATTTTCTCACCAGAAGTATACTTTCCAAACTTAAAAAAACTAATGGATTATGTAACCGATCATAATTTCCGAGCAGTGGGAGATATTTATGAATTATTTACTTCCAGTAATTATTCTCCAAACGAACATGAATATATCGTTGAAATGAAAATCCGTATTGCTGATTAATTGGGATGAGGGGACAGGTACCTCATCCTAATTCTGTTTAAAATGCTTAATTAATTACTTGATTTAATGCTTATCCTGCCTATTTTAAGGAGAAGAGACCAGCTCCATATACTGCTAAATTTGCATATATTGCCAAGAGTACAGGGGATTCAATTCCCTTTTCTTTTGCATGCTGAAGAAGGTATCCGAAGAAGTGGTCGGCTTCAGTTGGCTGTTGTTTCTCCATGTCTCTTTGCAGAGAAGATTTCATTCCATAGCTAAGTCCCATTATTCTCTTTAGCTGTATTTCTTTAATGTGGACATCAATGGGGGCATCGATTTCCCTCATAATCGCCGCTGTTTCATTTAGGAGCTTTTCAATCGTTTTCAGGCCATGCTCCCGCTCAAGAATCGGTCCAATTGGCGAGCGGAATAAGGAAGTAATACCGGCAACAGTTGTGATAAATAAATATTTATGCCACATCTCCTGTTCGATATTTTCAGAAAGAGTAAAGGTCGCTTTAGCTCCGGAAAAAGAATCCCGAAGTTTAAGAATCCGTTTTGTCTTTTCTCCTGATCGTTCACCAAAAACTAACTCATGAACAGGGCTTGTTTGAAGGATTTTTCCACTGTTATCAAGTGTGGATTCGATAAAACATAAGCCTCCAAGGACGCGCTCTTCTCCAAATTCACTGACTAATTTATCAAGATGTGCATAGCCATTCAGAAGGGGCAGGATCATTGTGTTTTCATTTACATAGGAATGAAAGCTCTCCATTGAACCTTTAAGCTGATAAGCTTTTGTAGAAACAAGAATAACATCAAACGGGTCTGTGTTATCTCCGCTCAAAATAGTTTTTGGCTTCAGTTTCAAATCGCCATAAATACTTTCAATCAATAGCCCATTCTGGTCAAGCTGTTGCTTTCTTTTTTCTCTAACTAGAAAGGTTACGTCCTCTCCTTTTTCTATCAGACGGCCGCCGAAATATCCTCCAATGGCTCCTGCTCCAACGACTAAAATTCTCATTCTGAATGCCTCCTATTTCAATTTAAAAGTGCACGTGGAAACGTGCACTTTTAGTATTTGACTATACTAAAATAACTGTTAATGAGACTTCCGTAATGACAATGACTATAATTGTGATTTTGATAAAAAAAGGAAGAGAATCATTTCCTTTGAAATTCACATTCTCTTCTTGTTCATTTACCGTCTTTCGATAATTAGGGTTGCAGCAGCCCATTAGGCTGCCTTTTTCCAGTTAGAAACATCATCTTCGAGCGGAAGGGCAAGTGCTCGGTTCTTTTTAGCAGTATGGAAGAATAAGGCGACTAGGATGACAGTGCCAATGGCAGAACCAATCCATGAAGTAGTCATCGGCAGACGGAAACCGATTTGAGCATTTAATATATAGGCTAAAACCATGACTAGCATAAAGGTTCCAGGTATGAGGGAAACCCAGTAATTTTTCTTAGCGATATATAGGTACATAGCTCCAACGAATAAAGCAATAACGGCTGTCGATTGGTTGGCCCAGCTGAAATATCTCCATAGAATATTAAAGTCTATCTGCGTTAAGGCTAGTGAAATAACAAATAAGGGAACAGCAATCCATAAACGGCTTGAAAATTTCCTTTGTGCAAAATTGAGATAATCAGCGATAATCATACGTGCACTTCGGAAAGCGGTATCTCCAGAAGTAATTGGCAAGACAACAACGCCAAGAACGGCAAGTGTTCCACCAATACCTCCAAGCATCATCTTAGATACTTCACTCACGATCAGGCCTGGTCCGCCAGCTGCCAATAGGTCATTCAGTCCGTTATAGCCATCGAATAGGCTCATAGCTGCTGCTGCCCAAATCATAGCAATAATCCCTTCGGCAATCATCATGCCATAGAAAATTTTACGGCCTTGGTTTTCATTTTGTGTAGTTCGGGAGATAATGGGTGTTTGTGTAGCGTGGAAGCCTGAAAGGGCGCCACAAGTGATTGTAAAGAATAGTAACGGAAAAATAGGTGCATTGGCAGGATGGAAGTTACTTAAAGAAATTTCCGGAATATTAGCGCCTGTAACGAGTAATCCGATAAATACACCAACAGCGCTAATTAATAATAATGCGCCGAAATATGGATAAAGGCGACCGATAATTTTATCAATTGGCAAAAGTGTAGCTAAAATGTAGTAAATGAAAATGGCTCCGACAATAAGAAATAAGGCTACTTTGCCATCCATTAGAACGTAAAGAAGATCTGCAGGAGTGGTAACAAAAACAGTTCCAACTAATAATAGAAGCAGAAGGGCAAATGCGTTAACAACATGCTTCATCGCTTTCCCTAGAAATTTGGTCGCAAGTTCAGGCAGATGCGCACCACGGTTACGAATGGAAATCATTCCAGTTAAATAATCATGAACAGCCCCAGCAAAAATACAGCCGACGACAATCCAGATAAAAGCTACCGGTCCATAAAGTGCGCCCATGATTGGACCGAAGATAGGCCCAGTACCAGCGATATTAAGCAGCTGGATCAATGAATTCTTCTTTGTACTCATTGGAATGTAGTCGACGCCATCAGCTTGGGTAAGGGCTGGTGTTGGGCGTGCTGCTTTCACGCCAAACATTTTTTCAACATATTTTCCATAAGTAAAATAACCAATAATTAAGAGTGCGATACAGCCCAGAAATGTAAACATAAAAAACCTCCTTAGGAAAATTTGAATACGTTTACATAAAGTATAAAAGAGCTAGTTTCATATGTGGCCATTTTGGGTCTAAAATGCAAAAATGACAGATTAAAAGGCAGTTAAAGCAGATTAAGATGCAAGTAGTAGTCTGTATTATCTGACAACTTCTATATTTCCAAACGAGCTCTTAATGCCTTCACATAGTTTCGGCTGACGGATAGCATTTCCTTCCGATTCTCCATTTCTAGTTGATAGGCTCCGTTAAACCATGGGGTAAGCCGAGTAACGTATTCTAGATTTACAAGATAGCTTTTGTGAATCCGGAAAAAGGAGAATGGGTTTAGACGGCTTTCTAGCTCTTTAAGTGATATTTTTGTTTCATAGCTGCCAGATTTAGCAATGATTCTAGACACCTTATCATCCCTATACATATAGATAATATCTTTTGGTTCAATATAAATGATTTCTCCATCTTCTTCGATGGCAAGTTTTCCAGCAGTTTTAACTGTTTCATGTTTGGCTTTAGAGAGTAATTGTTTTTCAATTCGTTGGACTGTTTGCCTGACCATTTCTTCGTCATACGGCTTAAGTAAGTAATCGGTTGCCTCATAACGAAATGCTTCCGCAGCAAACTGCGGATAAGCAGTTGCGAAAATGATTAAAGGAACTTTTTTTAATGCCATTAGCGATTTAGCCACCTCCATCCCATTCATTTTGGGCATCTCAACATCGAGAAACACGACATGAGGCTGAAGGTGGACTGCCTTCATAATAGCAGCTTCCCCAGATTCAGCTTCATCAACTACCTGTATCGAAGAAAAAGCCTTTAGTAAATGTTTTAGTTCATCCCTGCTGTACCGTTCATCATCAGCTATTAACACTTTGATTGTATTCTTCATTTATAACTTCCTCCGCTCGTGGAATGGCAAAGCCTATTGTAGAGCCCTTACCAAACTCACTTTTAATGGAAAGAGCCGAATTAGTTCCAAACATCATTGTCAGTCTTCGATTCACATTATAAAGTGCGAGTCCTGAGCCTGATTCAGACTGAATCGTTTCTTTACCAATTCTTTTTACTTTTTCTTCGTTTATTCCCTGCCCGTTATCGATTACCTTTACGTATGTCATTGCCTGTTGTTTTTTAATAGAAACCTTAATGATGCAATCGTGATCCCTGTCCTTAATTCCGTGCTTAATCGCATTTTCTACTATTGGCTGTAACGTCAATGGAGGGATTTTTTCTAGAAGAGCCTCTTCATCAATTTCATAAAAGACTCTCAGTTTATCAACAAAGCGTGTTTCTTCTATAGATAAGTATGCCTTCGTGTGCTTAAGCTCTTGTTCTAGAGTAGTCAGGCTGACGGTTGTTGTTGTTAAATTTTGCCTTAAAAAGTGGGAAAGGGAAACGAGAAGCTTTCGAGCTTTATCAGGATCAATTCGAATTAAGGAAACAATGATATTTAAGGAATTAAATAAAAAGTGAGGACTGATCTGTGCTTGCAATGCTTTAATCTCGGCTTCCTTCGCCAGCTGATAGGCCTTGTCTGCCTCTGAAATTTCAAGCTGGTTACTAAGAAGTTCACTAAGACCGGAAATCAGCTCAATAGCTAGGCTACTTACTTCTTTATTATTGCTGAAATAAAATTTAAGTGTACCGATGGTTTCGCCGCGCTGTTTTAATGGGGCAATGACAGCTGCACCAAGCGGACAACTTGCTACCCGGCAATGGATCGTTTGATCGTTGGCTACAATCAGCTTGCCGTTTTGAATGACGTCTCTTGTTATCTGAGTCTGAATCGGGCTATTTGGTTTGTGATGATCATCGCCCACACCTACATGTGCGAGAATATCAGTCAAATTGGTCAGAGCAACAGCTTTTGTTTGGATTTCGTTGTGCAGGATTGTACAGACAGCAAGAGCAGTGTCGGTATTAAGCCCTTTGCGCAAATAGACAAGCGTTTGATCAGCAATCCGCAGTGCTAATTGCGCCTGCGAAGCCCCTGCCTTTTCTTCTTCGTTCATCACATTTTTAATGATAAGCAGAAAAAGTGCAGATCCTAACCCATTGGCGATGATCATAGGGAGTCCGATAATTTCAACTAAGGTAAGAGCTTTATCAAATGGTCGGGCAATGAGTAGTATAATAAGCATCTGTATACTTTCTGCCAAGGCTCCTATAAAAAAGGCAGTGGATAGCTTGACATACTTATTTTTCCAATGGAAAAATCCTGCGAGGATGCCTGAAATAATCGTGGCTGATCCACAAGCAATGCCAGTAAATCCACCTAAAGTAAAGCGATGAATTCCCGCGATTAATCCAGCTCCAATCCCAACTTTGTAGCCGCCAAACAGTCCAGAGAGGACAACACCAATGACTCTTGAATTAGCAAGTGCCTCATCCGCCGAAAGTTCGATTGCCCACCGGTTAAAAACATGTGTATCGGTATTTAAGGAAAGTCCTGAATAGGTGCCAATGATGCCGAAAAAGCCAAAAAATAGTATAGCTGTATATTGCTGGTGCCGATTTAACTTCTCCCCGTAGATCATATCTCGGAAAAACTGAAACCGCGTTAAGATAAATGCAATAGTCACGATAATTCCAAGCCGTTCAAGCATCGTTAGCAGCAGTTCAAACATGCGAATTCTCCTTTTGGAAGATACCGTTTTATAATACCTCCTATTTTACTAGAATATTGAATGTTTAGAAATATCTAAAATATAAACAAAATAAGAAAGGCAGAATGCAAGGTAAGCATTCTGCCTTTCTTATTTTTCAAGCTCATAATATCTAAAGAGTAAATAAGACACCCATTTACAATGAGGATGATTTCGAATATTCTCAAGCAGGCCTTTTACAATAGCAGGACTTAAAGTTGGTTCCAACAGGTGCTGCTTTAATAGAATTAAAGATTCTTTTTCAATTGGCTCCTCTATTTCTTTTAATATTTGTTCAATCATTTCAATGATCTGCTCCATTGTTATCTCTTCTTTTATTGGGTGCTTTAGCATTTGGAAATCTTCAGGTGTAATAAATGGAACGGTTGTATGACTTGCCAGAAGGTTTGTTTTTTCTACAAGTGATTGGCAGAGCAAGTCTCTATTCAATGGGGCATTATTAAATAAAAACAATCCGGAATAACTGTTCATTAGCCCTTTGATGCAATAAATTAAATCATATTTTGTATGCTTTACCTTTTCACCGTATAAACGCTCAATCAATGATAAGATAATGCCTTCCATTAATCGGTCGTAATAATGAATTTTCACAATAAGTTCTTCATTGAATGATTTTGTCTGTTCTTTAATGAAGATTTTGGCGAAGTCGGAATGCTTATGAAAAGAATCGAATGTTGAGTAGTAAAAGGTATATAAAAGCTCTTCATCATTCTTTGTATTGTTGACCGTGTAGTCAATATCGGCGATAATCTCCATCATAAAATGGTCAATTAAATCGATGATCAGTTCGTCCTTTGACTTGAATGATAGGTAAAAAGCCCCTTTTGAAATGCCGCAATAATCTGTTATTTGTTGAATGGGAGTAGCTTCAATTCCTTGCTGAGCAAAGAGTTCCAGTGCTTTCTCCATAATTAATTGTTTTTTAATCATCTATATAATCGCTCCTAGGCCTATTTGTTGACAAATGACTTATTAGTCATTATTATAAAAAAATGAGCTTGATAAGTCAATTAAGGGTAGGTGTAAAAGTGAAAGGGTTAGTCAATTTTGTCCTGAAGAATAAACTAGCAGTATGGTTGCTTACAATAATTATTACTGTATCTGGTATTTATTCAGGTACACAAATGAAAACGGAGACGATTCCAGATATTTCGATTCCATACTTAATGGTAATGGGTGTTTACCCTGGAGCAACTCCTGAACAAGTGATGAATGAAGTATCCATGCCTTTGGAGAAAGCGGTAGAAAACCTTGAAGATGTGAAAGCTGTTTATTCTAATTCATATTCGAACATGGCAAATATTCAGGTCGAATATGATTACGGAATCGATATGGATGAAGCGAAACGTGCATTAGAATCTGCGATCGATGCAGTGACTTTACCAGAGGATGCACAGAAGCCGACCATTACAGCCATAAGCATGAACATGATGCCAGTTGTTGCATTGAGCGTGAGCAGTAAGAAAGAGGATATTGTTGAACTGACTTCAACAGTAGAGGAAATTTTACTTCCTAAAATCGAGAAAATCGATGGAGTTGCCTCTGCAACAATTACTGGTCAGCATATCGAAGAGGTTCAGCTTACTTATAATGAAGCAAAAATGGCTGAACTTGGTTTAACAGAAGATAAAGTAAAAGAAATGATTCAAGCAAGTGACTTGGCTGTTTCATTAGGGCTTTACGAATTTGAAGAAGGTGAACAGGCTGTAGCAATTGATGGAAAGTTCATGACAGCGGATGAATTAAAGGAAATGCTTATTCCTGTGACACCATCTGCCACACAGCCATCTCCATTTGTGAAGCTTAGCGATATTGCTACTATTGAAGTAGTAGGTAAAGTACAATCTGTTTCACGTACGAATGGTGAAAATGCGATTGCGATTCAAATTGTTAAAGGGCAGCAAGCAAACACAGTTGATGTTGTAAACAGTGTAAAGGATTTAATTAAAGATGAAGAGAAAAAGATCGATGGTCTTGTAGTTGATGTATCGCTTGACCAAGGGAAACCGATTGAAGATTCCGTTTCAACGATGGTTGAAAAAGCATTATTTGGCGGGTTAATTGCTGTATTGATTATCCTTCTATTCTTGCGTGACTTTAAATCTACTATTATTTCGATTATATCCATTCCAGTCTCCATTTTTATGGCTTTATTGCTATTAAATTGGCTGGATATTACGCTAAACATTATGACACTTGGTGCGATTACTGTGGCGATCGGCCGTGTAATTGATGACTCCATCGTAGTAGTAGAAAATATTTATCGTCGTCTCCATTTAAAGGGAGAGAAGTTAACAGGTCGTGCGCTTGTACGTGAAGCGACGATTGAAATGTTCAAACCAATTCTATCATCCACATTAGTAACAGTTGCGGTATTCGCTCCGCTTATCTTCGTTGGCGGGATGGTCGGCGAACTGTTTATGCCATTCGCATTAACAATGACGTTTGCGCTTGGTGCTTCATTAATTGTGGCTATTACAGTTGTACCTGCGTTATCTCACTTCTTATTTAAGAAGAAGCTATATAGTGAAAAGACGGAAGGCAGTCATAAAGAGGCCGGTAAATTAGCTAAATGGTACAAAGGAGTTCTAAATTGGACATTGAACCATAAAGTAATAACGTCCATTATTTCCATTGTATTATTAGCAGGCAGCTTGGCATTAACACCATTAATTGGCTTTAGCTTTATGGGCAGTGAAGAGGAAAAAGTGATGTACTTAACGTACACACCAGAAACAGGAGAATTAAAGGAAGACACATTAGCCAATGTGGCAGTTGTTGAGGAAGAGATGTTAAAGCGTGATGACATTGATATCGTTCAAGTTTCTGTAACTGAGAGTGGTGATGAGATGTCGGCAATGATGGGTGGAGGAGCAGGCGGTGCATTAATGTATCTTATCTTTGACCCTGAAATGGAAGACTTCCCAGAAGTTCGCGAAGATATTGAAGATTATGTGTTCAATATTGGCCAAACTGGTGAATGGAAGAGCCAGAACTTCTCGTCTATGTCGATGTCAACAAATGAAGTGAGCTATACCTTCTATAGTGAAGATTTAGATAAACTAAATAATGCTGTAAAAATGGTAGAAGATGTCATGAAGGAAACGGAAGGCTTAGAAGATGTTTCCTCAAGTGCAGAAGATGCTTATGTTGAGTATACATTTAAAGTAGAACAAGATGAGTTACTGCAGTATGGGTTAACAACTGGTCAAATTGTCATGATGTTAAACCCAAATAAAACGCAAGATGTATTAACAACGGTTGAAAAAGACGGAGATACATTAGAAGTCATCGTTCAGCAAGAACAAACAAAACAGCCAAAATCAGTCGATGATATTTTAGCAACAGAAGTACCAACAGCACTTGGCACGACGATGCCGCTTTCTAAACTAGTAACAGTTGAGAAGGGGACAACGTTAAATACCCTTGCGCGCAGTAAAGGGGAATACTATGCAAGTGTTTCTGGAACAATCATTGGTGATGATATTTCCAAAGCAACATCTAAAGTAGATAAAGCGATAGATAAATTAGATTTACCTAAAGGTGTAACTGTTGGCGTTGCCGGTGTGCAAGCCGACATGACTGAAACATTTACACAGCTTGGTGTAGCGATGATTGCGGCAGTCGCAATTGTATACTTCATCCTTGTTGTTACATTCGGTGAAGGTGTGGCACCATTCTCGATTCTATTCTCGTTGCCGTTTGCGGTTATTGGTTCATTTGTTGGTTTATTAATCGCGGGTGAAACGATCTCTGTATCTGTCATGATGGGTCTGCTAATGTTAATAGGTATTGTTGTAACAAATGCGATCGTACTTGTAGACCGTATTATTCACATGGAACGTGATGGAATGACCATGCGTGAAGCCATACTCGAAGCGGGTGCAACACGTCTGCGTCCAATCCTAATGACAGCAATCGCAACAATCGGTGCTTTAATCCCATTAGCACTCGGAACAGGCGGAGGCGGTCTCATTTCAAAAGGTCTTGGAATTACAGTAATCGGCGGATTAACAAGTTCAACGCTATTAACATTAATCGTTGTACCAATCGTCTATGAAGTGTTATCTAAGATATTTAAGAAAAACCGTAAAGACATTCAGGAAAACTAGTCGGGATTAGGGGCGAATCCATCCTCCCATCGAACAAAAAACCTGCAAGGCGAAAATAGCCTTGCAGGTTTTTTTAATAACAGCGGGTTAATATATCATAAATATTCGGAATTTTGTGTAATGATATTTTACAGGCTTATCCTCTTTGAGTTATATTATGAATGAAAGAATAGAATTCTAAAATGGGGTGAGTCAAATGGGATTGCAAGCAAGGCAGCTATATCTAAATTTGCCGGTGAAAGATCTAAATAAATCTGTTGAATTTTTTACACAAATAGGATTTGAATTTAATGCTCAATTTACCGATGAAAATGCAACATGCATGGTAATCAACGAGAATACATTTGTGATGCTATTGGTAGAAGACTTTTTCAAGACTTTTACGAAGAAGGGTATTTCCGATACTGCAAAAAGTACAGAAGTAATCGTAGCAATATCCGCTGATAGCAGAGAACAAGTAGATGAGATTGTAAACAAGGCATTAGCAGCTGGCGGAAAGCATTCGAATGAACCAACGGACCATGGATTTATGTATGGGTGGAGCTTTCAGGATCTTGATGGCCATCTCTGGGAGGTTTCCTATATGGATGAAAGTGCGTTTGGTCAAGAGGGTTAAAATAATGATCCTGAATAGGAATCCATGTTGAACAAATACGTTCAACATGGATTTTTTTAATTTTTTTTGGCTTATTTGTTCCCGAAAACTAGTAGAAAGGCAGAAAAGCGAACTCAACAAGCGTTATTGGTTCCCGAAAACTAGTAGAAAGGCAGAAAACGAACTCAACAAGCGTTATTGGTTCCCGAAAACTAGCAGAAAGGCAGAAAAGCGAACTCAACAAGCGTTATTGGTTCCTGAAAACTAGTAGAAAGGCAGAAAAGCAACTCAATAAGCGTTATTGGTTCCCGAAAACTAGTAGAAAAGCAGAAAGACGGACCCAACAAGCCTTATTGATTCCCGAAAACTACCAGAAAGATAGAAAAGCGAACCCAACAAGCCTTATTGATTCCCGAAAACTAGCAGAAAGATAGAAAAGTGTACCCAATGTGAGCTATGTTCAAAAATGATCTTCAGTAATCTATTTATTCATAATAAGACCACTGACCATATCCGATTGTTTTATAATGCTCCTTTAATATTCTCCATATTATTTTTTTGACTTTATCAACTGACACCAATCATAAACAGTATTGGTCGTAACCTTTGTATCTGGAAAAAGCAGCTTGAATTCCTTCACGCTTCGAACGACAGCCGTCTGTATATTTTCCTTATGCCCGCATTGATCACAGACTACTTTTCTTTCACTAACAATGAGAAGGAATGATTGGCAAGCCGCACAAGTTATCCCTTTCCGCAGCTGACCATAATGATATGTGGGTAGCCGGGTGTAAGGTGATTCCGGGATATGAGCTTTTATTAATAGGTCGGCTAGTTTGCGGTGCAAGCTATTGAGGTTTGATGGTTTCATATTTAAGTTTTTTATAAAGTAATTTAATTGTGGAGGGAAGATCATTTTCTCATCTTGGGGTGCTTTGTATAAGAAGAATTCGGGGTTAACAAAGGTAAGGTAACCTTTTATAGAAAGGTTGAATCCGTGCTTTTGAAAAAATTGGCGAAGCAGTGTCTCAATGCGATTCAATTGATGCAGTGGATTCGTAATTTCTTTTCCAGTAGAACAAATATAGAAATTCTTATCTTGGTAATAGTAATTGCCTTCATAATTTTTTACTTCGAAGGGGATAACCGTATCTTGCGTAATAAGTAAAGAATCAATTTGAAAGGTTGTATTGTTGCATTCAAGCAGCAAGTCATTCAATATCAAACAATTATGATCGAGACTACCTATCAATGAGTCAAACTTCACCTCTCCTTCATATCCTTTCTTCAAGTTCAAGTAATACAGTTGTTCATTCGCTTTTAGATTCATTCTGGCATCTAATGATCTGAGAATTAGTAATTCAGCCGATTTACTTCTAGCTTTAATAAACATATTCCACTTCCTTTCCATCCTGTTATGTTCATTCTATAAAAAATAGAACGAGAAACTTATGGAAAATTCATGAACTTTGTCAGCATCTTTCATTTAAGTATTAGATGAGTTTCGTATAGAATAAAATTGTATTAACAAAAATAAGGAGGCTGTTAAAATGAGTGAGTTATTATTTAAAAATATGGAATTAACACGGGGGTTCTTTTTGAAAAGTATTGCTGGCTTAAATGAAGAGATTGTAGATGTTCAGCCTGAAGGTTTTAACAATACAATCAAATGGCATATTGGTCATGTGTTAACTTCAGCAGAGCAATTTATGTTTGGATATCCTAAAAAAACAACAAGCATCCCTGCGAATTATATGGAGCTATTTGCAACTGGTACAAAACCTTCAGATTGGCAGGGTGAAGTTCCTTCTGTTTCTGAACTGACAGCACAGTTAAAAGATCAATTAATGCGCATGAAAGAGATCCCAGCTGAACGTTTTAGTGAAAAATTGCCCACACCATTTTTGGGTCAGGAAACGTTCGGTGAGATTAGTAACTTTTCGTTGTTTCACGAATCCATTCATTTAGGACAAATCCAGGCAATGAAACGTGTAATAGAAGCAGCTAAAACGAAATAAATTAGAAGAGGAGAGCAGAGTGAAAATGGCCGCTCTCCTTTCCTAATAATGCAAACGCTTGCATAAATGTTATGGAAATATTAAAATAATTCCATCGAAATATTGTAGGTGGTGGAGGGATTTGACCAAGTCAATAGATCCGTGGTGGAAACGCAGTGTAGTGTATCAAATTTATCCGCGAAGCTTTATGGATTCAAATGGAGATGGAATTGGTGACTTGCAGGGGATTATTTCAAAATTAGATTATTTGCAAAAGCTAGGGATAGATGTCATTTGGCTGAGTCCCATCTATGATTCACCGAATGATGACAATGGCTATGATATTCGGAATTACCAGGCGATCATGAAAGAATTTGGTACAATGGCTGATTTTGAACAATTGATTAAAGAAGCAAAACACCGAAACATTCGAATTGTGATGGATTTAGTTGTGAATCACACATCTGATGAACATGCTTGGTTCGTTGAATCGCGTTCATCCATAAATTCAGCCTATCGGGATTATTACATATGGCGTACAGGGAATGAACACAATCCTCCGAACAATTGGGGTTCTGTTTTTTCTGGGTCTGCTTGGGAAAAGGATGAAAATACGAATGCGTATTATTTGCATTTATTCTCTAAAAAACAGCCTGATTTGAACTGGGAGCATGAGCCCCTTCGAAATGAAATTTATGACACCATGACCTTTTGGCTGGATAAAGGAATTGGCGGATTTCGCATGGACGTGATCAACTTTATTTCGAAAGACCTGCAATTTCCTAATGGAGCAATTCCTCCTAATCAAAAGTATGGAGATGGAAGCCCGTTTTATATGAATGGACCAAGGATTCACACGTATTTACGAGAAATGAATGAAAGGGTATTACGCCATTATGATGTGTTAACAGTAGGGGAAATGCCAGGAGCAACGACTGAGGATGCGCAAATCTATACAAATCCGGAGAATCAGGAAGTGAATATGGTATTCACGTTTGAACATATGAATCTCGACAGCGGTCCTTTTGAAAAATGGGATGTTCGGCCGTTAGTGTTAAAAGAATTAAAGCGAAACTTTGAGAAATGGCAGAATAAGCTGCATCGTGTTGGGTGGAATAGTCTGTATTGGAATAATCATGATCAGCCGCGAATTGTCTCAAGGTTTGGGGATGACCAGATGTATCGGGAGGAATCAGCGAAAATGCTGGCCATTTGTCTGCATATGCTTCAAGGGACTCCATATATTTATCAAGGAGAAGAGCTAGGCATGACTAATGTGCAGTTTGATGCGATTGATGATTATCGGGATATTGAAACGCTCAATATGTATAAAGAGAAACGGGAACTGGGAATCCCTCATGAAAAAATCATGGCAAGTATTTATGCGAAAGGACGGGATAATGCACGTACTCCTATGCAATGGACGGCAGATGGGGGATTTACAGATGGGGTTCCATGGATCCGGATGAATCCGAATACATATGGAATAAATGCAGAGGAAGCCATTGCCGATCGATCCTCTATTTTTTATACGTATCAAAAACTGATTCGTTTGAGAAAAGAGCTTGACATCATAACTTATGGAAATTTTCAATTGTTATTGCCAGACCATCCATATTTATTTGTATATAAAAGGCAAACAAAGGAGGAAGAATGGCTCGTTGTAGCCAATTTTTCTAAACAGATGGAGCAGATAACCTGTGAGGAATGTAATGTTCCACATTGGAAAGGGAATCTTATCATAGCAAACTATGATACTCTTAAAATAGAAAAAGAAATAATAAACCTTCGCCCTTATGAGGCGTTTGTGCTTGCTTATGAAAGGAGGCAGTAAGGTGGGGAAAATAGCCGGTATTGATATTGGAGGAACAAAAATCCGTTTTGGTATTGTAAGTGAGTTAGGCGAAGTATTGGCAGATTGGACGATTCCTACAAAGATTCCTCTATATCCGTATTTAGAAGAACAGATTCTTAGAATAAAAAAGGAATTTCCTGATCTTACAGGAATAGGTATTGGTACAAGAGGAATGGTCGACGCTGAGACAGGTATCATCACTTTTGAAAAAGAGCTAGAAGGATGGCAAGGGACTGCGGTTAAATCCCAGTTGGAAACGGCAACGGGTCTGAGGGTTGAAGTCAATAATGATGCGAACTGTGCAGCTCTTGCGGAAGTTCAATTAGGAGCAGCAAAGGGTTTCCGAAGGGTTGCTTGTTTGACGGTTGGAACAGGACTCGGAGGCGGATTCGTTTTCGATGGGCGCATAATGAATGGGTCCAACGGAGGTGCCGGAGAAGTTGGCCATATGATCTTATATCCAAATGGTTTGCTTTGCGGTTGTGGCAGAAAAGGCTGCAGTGAACAATATGTATCTGGCACGGCATTGAGAAGGCTAATTCGCGAGGAGAATGTAATCGATCCCGAAACAGGTGATCTTGCGATACCGCAAAATCTTTTCCGGTTAGCAGTGGATGGAGTAGCAAGTGCAATCTCGGTTCGCGAACGCTTTCTTTCTGATTTTGCTATTGTTATTTCCAGCCTTCAGGCAGTACTGGACATGGAATGTGTCGTAATCGGCGGAGGGGTATCAGATTCGGCGGATGATTGGTGGGATCTCCTGCTTGAGAGAGTAGAACCATTAAAGCTTAAACCATTCGAGATGAGGCGGGCTGTTTTTGGCAATGAAGCAGGAATGCTTGGTGCAGCAATGCTTATTATCGATTAATTTAACAAGAAGGATAGAAAAATTCATTCAAGAAATACTGTGCGAACGAGATAGCAAATTTATTTTAGTGTACAGAGAGCCCTAACGCGAAAAAACAGAATTTTAAATAAATTAGTTGTGATAGCTTAGACGATGTGATAGGATAATTTTAAATCTACAATGCGCAAACGCTTTCATTAGCTTTGCTCTTCTTTTTGCTCATTTGCGCAAACGTTTTCACAAAATAATAAATTTTGGGGGAGAGAAAAATGAAAAGGAAATGGCGAGCAGGAATATTAGCAGCTTCAATTGGTTTAGCTGGGTTTTTGACAGGCTGCAGTTCAGACGAAGCAGGCAAATCGGATAATAATTCGAAAAATGAACAAGTAGCATTAGATATTTTTCAATTTAAAGTAGAATTTAAAGACCAATTCGAGGCAGTTGCAAAAGCGTACGAAGAAGAAAATGAGAATGTGAAAATTAATATTACGACTGTAGGCGGAGGAGAAGATTATGGTGCAGCACTTCGTTCGAAGTTTGCTTCCGGCAATGAGCCAGCTATATATAATATCGGAGGACCGCAGGATGTAGAAGATTGGAAGGATAAATTAGCAGACTTATCCGATTCAGCAGCAGCCGATGCAGCACTAGATGGGACGCTTGATGGGGTCACAGTAGATGGTAAAGTGCTAGGACTTCCGTATAATCAGGAAGGCTACGGATTTATATATAACAAAAATATATTCGAAAAAGCTGGAATCGATCCTTCGACGATTGTTGACTTTGCTTCTTTAGAGGCAGCGGTTAAGGAACTGGACAGCAAAAAAGGCGAATTAGGTCTTGAAGCGGTATTTGCTCTGCCAGGGAAAGAAACATGGGTAACTGGATTGCATTTATCCAATACGTTTATTGCTCCAGAGTTCGATAGTAATGTATTAAAAGCTTTTGAGTCAAAAAATATTGAATTTCAATATGGGGATGCGTTCCAAAAGGTCCTCGATCTGCAGAATGACTTTTCAGTGCAGCCGACTGTTAGCCTTGATTATTCAAAACAAGTAGAAGAGTTATTCTCCTTACAAAAAGTGGCGATTATTCAACAAGGAAACTGGGTGTATGGGTCCATTGCAGGTATTGATGAGGAATTTGCTAGTAATGGAATTGGATTATTGCCGATTCCGGTAGAAGGGTACAAAGGGGATCATATTCCAGTAGGGATTCCAATGTATTGGGGAGTAAATAGCAATGCAGATGAAGCTGTTGTTAAAGAGGCGAAGAAATTCTTGGATTGGCTTTACACTTCAGATACAGGGAAAGAAACAGTGTTAAATGATTTCAAATTTATACCTGCGTACAACGGCTATGATTCTTCGAAAATATCAGATCCGCTTTCAAAAGCTGTTTATGAATATGCAGAAAAGGGCAAAACGATTGGCTGGACATTCATGGGATATCCAACTGGATGGGGACAGGATGAATTAGGTGTTGAGATTCAGAAATACTTAAGTGATGAAGGAAGCTGGGAAGATGTGATCAATGCTACGAAGAAGGCGTGGGAGTCTTCGCGTCAGTAATTATCCATGTAAATGAGAAACAAAGTAGCCTTCGCGCTACTTTGTTTTGTGAGATTGAGAAATGTAAAGAATCTTTTATTTACGAAGAGGTGAACAAATGCGTAAACGAGATCTATCCTATTGGCTATTTTTAATGCCGGTGCTAGCTGCGTTACTGCTAGTTGTCATCGCCCCTTTATTGCTTGGGATTTATTATTCATTCACAGATTGGAATGGCATT
The DNA here is from genome assembly GCF_006704205.1 of Cytobacillus solani. NCBI lineage: Bacteria > Bacillati > Bacillota > Bacilli > Caryophanales > Bacillaceae > Cytobacillus > Cytobacillus solani. The sequence continues at coordinate 1,602,549 of NZ_CP041305.1, read as the reverse complement.
CAGACGAAGGGATTTATAGGTTTTGATAATTATATCGCATTGTTCCAAGACGAGCGTTTCGTGGATTCACTTTGGTTCACGGTAAAATTTTCAATCGTTTCTGTGATTCTAATTAATCTAATAGGTTTATCACTTGCATTAATCGTTACAGCAAAATTAAAAACAAATAAAGCATTGAGGACCATTTTCTTTATGCCTAATTTAATTGGCGGACTTATTCTCGGATTCATTTGGCAGTTTATTTTTACTAAGGCATTTGCAGGCTTTGGTTCTATTGTCGGAATTGAAAGCTTACAAGGCTGGCTTTCAACGCCAGGAACTGGGTTCTGGGGACTTGTTATATTGATGAGCTGGCAAATGTCCGGGTATATTATGGTGATTTATATTGCTTATTTAGAGGGTATTTCGAAAGAGTTAATTGAAGCAGCTGAAATAGATGGTGCTAATGCTCTCCAGCGTTTCCGCCATGTTGTGTTTCCGTTAGTTGCTCCAGCGTTTACGGTAAGTATGTTTTTGACCTTGTCGAATACGTTTAAGCTTTATGATCAAAACCTCTCTTTAACAGGTGGGGGCCCATATAATTCAACACAAATGGTAGCGATGGAGATTTTTAACACAGCATTCGGCCGTTATGATATGGCCTATGCACAGGCGAAAGCGGTTATCTTTTTCTTAATTGTTGCAGTTATTGCTTTACTGCAAGTCTATCTTTCTAAGAAACGTGAGGTGGAAATGTAGTGCGGAAAAAGCATTTAGTTCCCCTAGAGGCAGCTGGGATATTTTTAGCGCTTATTTGGCTGGCGCCCTTCTATTTAATGATCGTAAACTCGCTGAAAACTAAACGGGAAATTTTTGAGGATACATTGAAGCCGCCTAGTACTGTTACATTTGAAAACTATGTGCAGGCATTTTCAGAATTGGATTTTTTAAGAACCTTCACCAACTCGGTTTTGATTACCGTGCTTAGCGTGGTCATTATTGTTATTTTTTCATCGATGGCAGCATATGCCCTTTCACGTGTAAAGAGCCGTCTAAGTACAATTATCTTCTTTGTATTTGTGGCTGCAATGCTCATCCCATTCCAATCTGTCATGATTCCGCTCGTGACAATCTTTGGGAAGTTTGAAATGCTCAATCGCGGCGGATTGATATTTATGTATTTGGGGTTTGGCGCAAGTTTATCGATCTTTTTATATCATGGCGCTCTATCTTCTATTCCCAAATCATTAGATGAGGCTGCTACAATTGATGGAGCGAACAAATTTCAAGTTTTTTGGTACATTATTTTCCCAATGCTAAAGCCGATAACAGTGACTGTTGCCATTTTGAATACGATTTGGATATGGAATGATTACTTGCTTCCATCGCTTGTTATTAACCAGAAAGGGATGGAGACAATTCCGTTAAAGATGTTCTTTTTCTTTGGAGAGTACACAAAGCAGTGGCATCTAGCATTGGCTGGGTTAACATTGGCGATCATCCCAGTCATTATCCTGTATTTCTTTGCCCAAAAAGAAATAATAAAAGGTGTGTCAGAGGGAGCCGTAAAGTAAAATGTAAAAAAAGGAGGGTGTTCGAATGACTGTGACAATCATAGATGTAGCGAGAGAAGCCAATGTTTCCCCGTCTACCGTTTCACGTGTAATTGCAGATAGTCCAAGAATTAGTGAACAAACGAAGCGTAAAGTAAGAGAGGTAATGGAGCGTTTAGCGTATCATCCAAACTTTCAAGCGAGAAACTTAGCTGCAAAAAGCACGAAAACAATTGGTGTAATCATGGCGCACTCTACTTCACTGGCATTCCAAAATCCTTTTTTTCCTGAAGTCATTCGTGGGATTTGCACAAGTGCTCATTCAAGCCAATATGGAATTTATTTATCTACAGGCGGTACAGAGGAAGAGATTTATCAAGAAGTTGTGTCAATGGTGCAAGGAAGAAAGGTAGATGGAATTATTCTGCTTTACTCTCGGGTGAATGATCGGACAATGAACTATTTAAAGCGTTCGGGCTTTCCGTTTACAATGGTAGGCCGTCCGTATCAATACAAGGATGAAATTACATATATTGATAATGATAATAGACAAATAGCACATGAGGTAGTTGATTATCTTTTTAGCTTAGGGCACGAACAAATTGCCTTCATTGGAGGGAATCTAGACTATGTCGTTTCATCTGACCGTTTGGAAGGATACCGTCAAGCTCTAATGGAGGCAGGTCTTTCATATTCAGATGCATATTTTATCCATGATGATGTATTTAAATCACAAGGAAAAGGCTCTGTTCATGACTTGATGAAGCTAGATGCTCCACCGACTGCTATCGTTGCACATGATGATTTGGTTGCATATGAGATCATACGTTATTTAGAAGAGCTTTCCATTCAAGTCCCTAAGGATATCTCTATCGTGAGTTTTAATAACCACGCACTGTCAGCATATGTGAAGCCACCTTTAACATCTGTTGATATTTCAATTTTTGAACTAGGCTTTGAAGCAGCAAACTTTTTATTAGAAATGGTAAGTAATCCTGAGGTGGCAGTGAGGTCCCATTTTGTGTCAACTGCTTTAATTGAAAGAGAATCTTGTAAAAGAATGAACGGATTGGTTGAATAAACAACAACAGATAAAGAGGGATAATATGGAGAAAATTTGGTGGAAGGAAGTAGTTGCTTATCAGGTGTATCCACGAAGCTTTCAAGATTCGAATGATGATGGAATTGGAGATTTGCAAGGACTTCTTTCTAGATTAGATTACATTCAGGATTTAGGAATCGATGTCATTTGGATCTGCCCCATGTATCAGTCACCGAATGATGATAATGGATACGATATTAGTAATTATCAAGAAATCATGGAAGAGTTCGGCACAATGGCAGATTTCAATCTGCTCCTAAAAGAAGTACATCAGCGCGGTATGAAGATAATAATTGATTTAGTCATTAATCATACAAGCGATGAACATTCTTGGTTTATTGAATCCAGGTCTTCGAAAAGTTCCGAAAAGCGTGACTGGTATATTTGGAGAGATGGGGTCGACGGGAAAGAGCCGAATAACTGGGGAAGTATTTTTAATGGATCTGCTTGGGAATTTGATCAAGAAACGGAGCAATACTACTTACACTTATTTTCGAAGAAGCAGCCTGACTTGAATTGGGAGAATAAGAATGTAAGAGATGCTTTATATGAAATGATCAATTGGTGGTTAGATAAAGGGATTGATGGATTCCGAGTAGATGCAATCAGTCATATTAAAAAAGATACAACATTTTCGGATATGCCAAATTCAGATCAGCTTCCTTATGTTCCTGCATGGGAGAAGTATATGAATGTCCCGGGAATCATGACCTACCTTGAAGAATTAAAACAAGAAACTTTTGCGAAGTATGACATTATGACTGTTGGAGAGGCAAATGGTGTTGGTACAGAGGATATTCATGAATGGGTGGATTGGGCAGATGGAAAATTCAATTTGATTTTTCAGTTTGAACATTTAAGTCTATGGGATGCTGAAACGAAGAAAAAGCTCAACATTCCGGCGCTAAAACGTGTTTTAACAAGGTGGCAGAAAGCATTAGAAGGAAGCGGATGGAATGCGTTATTTATAGAAAATCATGATCAGGCACGCTGTGTATCTACTTGGGGAAATGACGGTGAATACTGGAGGGAAAGTGCGACGTCACTTGCGACGATGTACTTCTTTATGCAGGGAACGCCATTCATTTATCAAGGACAGGAATTGGGTATGACCAATGTGAACTACAAAACCATAGAGGAATATAATGATGTTGCTACAAAGAATTTATATACGCACCGAATAGAACAAGGAGAATCCTCTGTGCAAGTGATGGACATCATCAGGAGAACAAGCCGAGATAATTCACGAACGCCTATGCAGTGGTCTGCTGAAGAAAATGCCGGATTTACAAAAGGTATCCCATGGCTCAAAGTAAATCCGAACTATACTAAAATTAATGTAAATACCCAGAAAAAAGACCCGCACTCTATATTGAATTATTATAAAAAGATGATTCACTTACGTAAATCAAATGAGATATTTGTGTATGGTGCATATGATTTAGTGTTAGAAGAACATCCATCGCTTTACGCTTATACTCGTACATTAGGTCAAGAGAAGGTGCTTGTTTTGTGTAATCTATCGGAAAAGCAGGTGTCTGTTGAACCAGTGGAAGGGATTACCTATAAAAGGCCATATCTAATGCTGGCAAATCTTGAAATAGAGGATCATGCGGAGACAGCTGCTATCAAGCTTGCTCCATATGAGGCGAGAATTTATAAAGTGTAAAGGAATAAATAAAAATAAATATTGTTTTTCACCCCGTCCTAAAATAGAACGGGGTATTTATATTGAATGTAAAAGATGCCAATTTCTACTATGATAAAAGTAAAGTAATTATAAAGTTTTAAATCCTATCATTTTTTCATGCTATCTTTGTTTTGGGAGGAAATCAGATGGAAGCAAACATTTTACTAGTAGAAGATGATACCGAAATCGCACGTATTATTCGTGATACGCTAATAACAGCAGGACATAAAGTGACGTGGGCTACAACGGGACTAGAGGGGTTAAATGACTTTCAGTCAGGTTCGTATGATTTGATGCTAGTCGATTTAATGCTTCCTGAAATGGATGGATTTGCATTATGCCGCAATGTACGCTGGAAAAGTGACATACCGATTATCATTATTAGTGCGCGTAAAGATGATGTCGATAAAATTGAGGGGTTAGGACTCGGAGCGGATGACTATATGTCCAAGCCGTTTAGTTTAGCAGAATTAAAGGCACGCATTGATTCTCATTTGAGACGCTGGTTCCGTTATAACCGTATAGAAGAAGAGAGACATGAACTTCTTTATGATCGAGGCTTAACAATCAATTATAGTTTACAATGTGTATTTTTATTTGGGGAAGAGCTCCCATTAACAAATAAAGAATTTGAGCTGCTATGTTTGCTAGCTGAAAATGGCAACCGCATATTTTCTAAGCATGAGATCTATGAACACGTATGGCAGCAGGCAGATATAGAAGGATTACATACTGTTACAGTCCATATTAAATCTCTTCGGGAAAAACTAAAGGACCCAGTTAAATCTCCGCATTTTATTCAAACCATCTGGGGGAAAGGATATCGCTTTATTGGTGTGCCGTCGTGAAAATAAAAACTTGGCTGCTTGTTTCCTATCTAATCGTTATGATCCTCCCGCTAGTTGCAGCATACGTCCTGTTTCTTTGGATTAATGCTTATCATCAAGAAAAAAATGTAGAAGAGTATTTTGAGAAATGGGTTGAGCTCCAAAAAATAATAGAGGTAATAGATACACCAGAAATGTTCCAGCTCGGCAGATCATATGAAGAACTTAATAAGTTAACAGGAGCGCATATAGAGATCAATCTATATTTAAAGGAGGGCTTTTTATTATATACGTCCAATCCAATAAAAACACAGATTGATACAATTGCCAGCACCGATAAACTTTATAAAAACTTATATGAATTTGAAAAAGATTACTATGCGTATACCTATCGATCGCCAGTTCTACAAGGGAAAGATATTATTGGCATCTATGAGGTCAGATTAGCACGTAACGAGTGGGTGAAGGGCGTTTCTGATCGAACCTGGCTGGTTATTGGCATCTTTGTCCTATTCTTTGTTGCTATTCTCACTATTGTTGCATTTCTTGTCAATCGTAAATTAAATAAGCCGCTTCGATTGTTGATGAAACAAATGAAAGCCTTCGCGGAAAAAAATGAAGTTTCACCTATTTATGAAGTGAATGATGAAATTGGTGAGCTCGCAAAAAGTTTTGATGAAATGCGCCTTCAAATTATTACTGCTAAACAAAAGCTTATAGAGGAGCAGGGTGAAAAAGAATATATGATAGCAAGTATTTCTCACGACTTAAAAACACCGCTCACATCTATTCGAACCTATGCGGAAGCACTAGTTGGGAAGATTCCTAACGAGGAGAAGATCAATGAATATAGTAAAGTGATTGTCGATAAATCGAACTATATGAAACATATGCTAGATGATTTATTGATGTACACACTCCTTCAAACCCCAACGTATGAAATGGAGCTTGTAGAAGTTGATGGAGAAGAATTTTTTGACATGCTTATCTCAGATTATGAGCCGCTTTGCATGGAAAAGGGGATTACACTTGAATTGCTTTCTACAGTAGAAGAATTTTACCTTGTCAATCCTAAGCAAATGCTTCGAGTAATGGATAATTTAATGAGTAATGCGATTAAGCATTCGGATTCCAAGGATCATATATTGCTAGCTGCGATCCATTCGAATCACCTTCCCCTTTCTATCATGCCATTTGTTAAACCGCTATTAACAAAACAAGAAGGTATGTATTTGATCGTTCAGAATAGCGGTGAGGGCATTGAACAAACAGAGCTAGAAAAAGTCTTTAAGCCTCTTTATCAGGTCGATTCCGCTCGTACAAAAAATAGAGGTTCAGGTACAGGTCTTGGGTTAAGTATCACAAAACAAATTATTGAGAAGCATGGCGGTACAGTAGAAATAGCGTCAGAGAAACAAGTTGGTACATGTGTGATTTGCTGGCTTCCTTCAATAAATAAAGGAGAATGAAGAGGATGGAATTTTTAAAATCATTAAAGGTAATTAGCGCAGCAGCTGTTATGTCTATTAGTTTAGTAGCTTGTTCGGCGGAGGGTAATGAATTTTCTCCGGAGCAAGTAGTACAAAAGGCGTTGGCAGATAATGCGAAAATGCCCGCATACTATGGTGAATCTGTCATGAAGTTTAATGATGAAACTGGAAATATTGAATTAAAGGAATGGGTTTCTGAAGACGGAAAACGTCGAACAGAAGCGGTAATGCCGGACACAGGGGAAAAATCAATTACAGTGAATGATGGCAATAAGCTGACTTCATATGAAGCAGCCACGAATACTGCATTTGTCATTGAGGTGACAGAAGATACACCAATGCATCAGTCCCCGAAAGAGCAGGCAGAGATTCTTTTGGATGCCATTAAAGACACGCATTCTATTACACTAGTTGGTGAAGAAAAAATGATTGGACGGGATGTGTTTCATCTAAAAGCGGAAGTGAAGGATGAAAGCACATTGTACGGTAATCAAGAAATTTGGGTGGATAAAGAACATTGGCTGGTTCTAAAAAGCATTTCGACAAGTGGTGATATTCAAGTCTCTGTTGAATATAAGGAAATCGAATTTAACCCGACATTTGAGAAATCGTTATTCACGTTGAAATTGCCTGAAGATGTTGAGATAAAGGATGTTTCAGCTATGATCGAAGAACAGCCGGTGGATTCTTTAGAAGATGCCGCGGAAATAATGGAGAAACCCTTCCTGTATGTACCAGAAGAAGACGGCATTGCAATTGAACAAATGACGGTTATGTCAGGTGGAAGTGATATCAACCCGGAATTAACGTTAACTTATTTTAAAGACAATCTTCCATATTTCTCATTGAATGTATTCGCAATTGACGAGGAAAATAAAGAATTTGATGGCGAAGGAATGAACATCCGCGGATTAAAAGGGGATAAAACAGATATAAAAGGCTTTCGACTGCTAAACTGGGCTGAGGATGGTTTCGGATACAGTGTAATACTGTCACATCCAGAATTAACATTTGAACAGATGATTAAAATAATTGAAGAGATGGAATATTTGAAGGGGAAATAAAGCTACTATTTTAGGCAGTTGTAAAAATGAGCACCAAGCTGAAGGATAAAAAAGATGTCCAATATACTGGACATCTTTTTCATTCCTATTATATGTTTTAAATAAGAAAGTTAATGAGGTGTTCATATATGAGTAAATTTCATTCAGATTACATGATTACAATGAAAGATATAGTCCAAGAAGGAACGGATGTATTACGAGTAAAAACGCAAGAAGTAAACATTCCGCTCTTAGAAGAAGATAAAGAAGCTTTACTATGCATGCTTCAATATTTGAAAAACAGCCAGACCCCATCTATCTCAAAGAAATATAAATTACGCCCAGGGTCAGGGTTATCCGCTAACCAAATTGGTCTTGATAAGCGAATGTTTGCTGCGCTTTTTTTGGATGAAAGAAATGAAGACGCCGAGTATATGATGATTAACCCAAGAATTGTTAGCCATTCAGTAAATATGATTTATCTGCCTGAAGGGGAAGGGTGCCTCTCGGTGGATCGGGAAGTGATTGGGTATGTACCAAGATATGAACGAATTAGAGTAAAAGCATATGATATAAATGGACAAGAAGTTGAATACAAATTGAAAGGCTATGGTTCAATCGTTATTCAGCATGAGATGGATCATTTAAACGGCATCATGTTTTATGATCGTATAAATAAAGAAAATCCATTTAAATTACCAGAAAATGTAGAAATACGCAGCTTGTATTAATGCATGAGAGGGAGTGTACGTGCTTTTATGAAAAAGAATACAATTCCTGATGAGTTACGTTCAGACTGTAAAAATTGTTTCGGTTTGTGCTGTGTTGCTCTCCCTTATGCGAAATCTGCTGATTTTGCTTTTAATAAGGATGGGGGAACTCCATGTCCTAACCTACAAGCAGATTTTCGCTGCGGAATTCATAATCATCTCAGGGAGAAAGGATTTCGAGGCTGTGTTTCCTATGAGTGCTTTGGTGCCGGACAGAAGGTATCGCAAGTGACTTATCTTGGAAAAGACTGGCGTGATCATCCAGCCTTAACTAAGGAAATGTTTGATGTTTTACCGCGTATGCAGCAGCTTCATGAAATGCTTTATTACTTAAATGAAGCCCTTTGTCAGGAGGAAGCCGAATCAATATATATAGATTTGCGGGCTGCTATAGAAGAAACAGAATCTCTGACAAACCTGCATTCTGAATCTATCTTAAGCCTCGACATACCGGCTCACAGGATGAAAGTGAATGAATTACTTCTTCGAACAAGTGAACTAGTGCGAGCTAAAATCACTTTAAAGAAAAGTCAAAAGAAGTACAGCAAAATAGGCAGGGGAAGTGACCTGATCGCAGCAAAATTAAGAAAGGCTGACCTTAGAGGTGCCAATTTAAGGGGAGCTTTGTTAATCGCAGCAGACTTAAGAGGAGCAGATATGAGAGAGGCTGACTTAATTGGAGCTGACTTTAGGGACGCTGATTTAAGAGGAGCTAATCTCACAGGAAGTCTTTTTCTTACTCAAGCTCAAGTGAATGCGGCTAGGGGAGATGTTTATACGAAATTGCCATCTGCTTTAAGGATCCCAGAACATTGGTTAGAAGTGGGGTAATCACACAAAGGGCGTATTTTGAGATCATGTTTCAAAATACGCCTATTATAATATTTGGCAGTTGAAGCCGAATAAACTCTGACTTTGAATTTTAAACATTAACTCAAACAAATGAGATCATGAATAATCTCTGCCAGCCGAATGAGCCCTTTTTCGAATTGCTCCATTGGAGCATATGAATAAGACAAGCGTAAATGGTGCTGGTTACTTCGATCATATACATTTCCTGGGTTTAGTAGTATTCCTTCTTTTAAGGCTTTTCTAAACAATAGATGAATGGAAATTTGTTTATTGATAGAAAGCCAAATATAAAAGCCTCCTTTAGGCACATTCCAAGTGGCAATATCTTTAAAATATGTATTTAGAAGATTTATAGTAAAATCTCTCCGTACGAGTAATTCAGCTCGTATCTCCGCTAAATGGTCATTGTAAAGCCCGCTTGACAGCCACTCAGCAACCGCAAATTGGGATAAAGAGCTTGATCCATAATCTGTTTGCATTTTTATATCTGATAAACGATCAATGACAGGCTCCGGACCAACGATCCAGCCAATTCTCAAACCTGGTCCAAGAGTCTTAGACATGCTCCCTATGTATAAAATTTGCCCCTGCTCATCCATTGATTTTAATGGATGAGGTGGCGGATTTTCGAACCATAGGTCTCCATATACATCATCTTCAATAATGGGGATTCCTTCTTTCATACATACATTTAGGAGCTCCATGCGTCTATTTAAAGACATGACTATCCCTGTTGGATTGTGGAATGTAGGGATTGAATAAAGTAACGCTCCATTATGCTGCCTTTTTAGACGTCCGATTGATTGAGATTGAATCCCTTCTTGATCCATGGGAATACCAAATAAATTCATTCCTGCTGATTGGAAGACATGGACTGAATTTAGATAGGAAGGTGTTTCAAGCAGGATAGTGGAGCCACGGTGCAATAAGCCGACGGAGACCAAGTGTAACGCTTGAAGTCCGCCAGATACAATCATAATGGAAGATGGGGAGGCGTTAATCCCTTTAGATTTGATATATCCACTTATTATTTCGCGTAAGTACAGACTTCCCTTTGGTTCCGAGTACCCTAAAGAAAGCGAAGGGGTTCTGTGGAATATTTGTTTCATTTTTTGTGCAGGCAAAAGTTCAGGAGAAAGCTCTCCTGTACCAAGTCGAATGATGGCGGGGTCTGTTTCTGCCGCATTAATGTCTTGGATGATTTGCGTATTTGGATGATAAGCACCTGATTTTACATAGCTGATCCAATCAGGCGGTGGTGTGGCAGCAAGTAAACTCCATGTGTTATTGACAACTAATGTGCCTTTTCCTACTTTAGCCTCGATTAATCCATCCGCAGAAAGCTCTCCTAATGCATAAACGATCGTACTGCGATTTACTTGGAATTTTTGTGCTAGGTCACGTTGAGGTGGGATTTTCGTTCCGACCGACCATTCACCATTGATTATTTTCCTTTTTAAATATTCGTATATTTGGTGATGAAGGGGAATTGAAGATGATCTATTTAGTTTCCATTCATCCGACATACAATCACACTTTCTAATTTTTATACCATTATAAACTGATTGGTTGGAAATAAACACAACCAATTGGTTGGAGATTGTGCCATTTAATTTTTATACAATGGGAGCATGAAGAAAGTGGGGGATGTATACATGTTAGAAGCAATTCTTCATGGGTTCATTTTAGCATTTGGGTTAATCTTGCCATTGGGTGTGCAGAATGTATTTGTTTTTAATCAAGGTGCGGTTCAGTCTCAGTTTCGAAGAGTGCTGCCAGTCATTATGACTGCCTCTATTTGCGATACGCTATTAATTTCCCTGGCTGTTTTAGGGGTGTCGGTTGTTGTTCTTGAATACATTTGGTTAAAAGTCATTCTTCTCACTGCGGGTTTTTTGTTTTTAATCTATATGGGGTTTGTTACTTGGAGAAGTAAACCGGAGAGTAATGAACAGACTACGATTGTTTCGTTCACCCCGAAAAAGCAAATGGTATTTGCCATGTCAGTCTCACTGCTGAATCCACATGCTATTCTAGATACAATCGGTGTAATAGGGACGAGTTCATTAAAGTATGCAGGAAATGAAAAGGCGGCATTTGCTGTCGTGTGCATCTTTGTTTCCTGGGCATGGTTTATGGGGTTAGGCGTTGCTGGAAGAATCACAGGGAAGATGGACAAATCAGGTAGATTGCTAATGGTATTAAATAAAGTATCGGCAATCGTCATGTGGGGAACAGCTGTTTATATTGGGTGTTCGCTTATTATATGAATCTCGTTAAAAGGAATTTTATAAGAATAGACGAAATAGTTATATATCCCTTTTAAAAAGGAGTTTTCCAGATGCTTAAAAGTAAAGAAGATATAATTGCAATAATTAAAGAAGATCAATGGATGATGGAGCTTTTACGGAATGCAAAAGAATTGAATTTACCTGATTGGTGGATTTGTGCGGGGGTTGTTAGATCGAAAATTTGGGATGTGCTTCACGGGTTTAGTGAGAGAACGAGAATACCAGATGTAGATGTTATCTACTTTGATCAGACGAATCTGGATGAATCAGAGGAAAAAAGGCTTGAAAAAGAGCTTCATTCACGTCTGCCGGCTATTCCTTGGTCGGTAAAGAACCAAGCGAGAATGCATGTTATTAATCATTTTCCTCCGTATCTTTCTTCTGTTGATGCGATTTCAAAATTTCCTGAAACAGTTACCGCACTAGGAGTTAAGCTTGATGATGGCGACAATCTGATTTTGACTGCACCTTGTGGAATTAGGGATGTATTAAATATGGAGGTAAAACCTACCCCTTTTTTCAAAGAAACGAAAGAACTTACGTTAATTTACGAGGAGCGGTTGAAGAAAAAGGACTGGAGCTCTGTTTGGAATAAGGTAACAGTCATCCATATAGTAGGAGGTACATGACGATTGAAGCTGAAAAAGAAATTAAATAACCAATTCCAGTCTGTTGAATTACATGTTAGAAATACATCTAACATGGTAGATTGCTCTGGTGCGAGTGTAATGGTTATTCACAATGACCAAATTGCTTCGGAAGCATATTGGGGAAAGCACTCAAAAGCTCCTGATGCACGTCCGGTTCAAGAAGACTCCCAATTTCATGTAGCGTCTGTCCGAAAAAGTTATATCGGTTTTGCAGCTGCATACGCGATATATAATGGTTACATTCAATCAATTGATGATGAAGCAGTGAAATATCTGCCTGCAGTACATACTGAAGTTTTTGGTAATACAACGATTAGGCACTTGCTAACGCATACCCATGGATTAGATAGATTTGAGGGGAATAACATTCGTGAATTTCCGCCAGGGCAGAGCTGGGCATATCGAGAAATAAGCATAGAAATATTGACGCAAATAATCCACTGTTCCACAGGTAAATCAATTGCTGAAATCTTAAAAGAACAGGTTTTCAATCCTTTAGCATTTAATGAAACAGGCTGGCATGATGACCATAGTGAGAAATTAGCGGAAGTGATCAGAGACCCAGATAACAAGTTTTGGTCTACTGACAAAGGGACGGATGGAAATAAGAAAAACATGTATGTATCCACAAGAGAGCTTGCTTATTGGGGATATCTTCATTTAAAGCAGGGGTGTATTGATGGAAAACAAGTCGTGGCAAAGGAGATCATTCGGCTGGCTACCTCTCTGCAAAGTCCCGAATTAATAAATATGGATCTTCCCCAAAACGGCTTTTTATGGTTTGTGAAGAATCTGCCTGCAAAGAAGACGGAAATAGGGGAACTTGTGCCTGAGGGTTCTTTTCAAATACTTGGATATACAAGTGTAGCGTTATTAGTGATTCCTAAACACAATATCATTGCTGTTCGCATGTTTAATAGCTTTGGTTCCCCTCCTGGATACGATTATTTAGCAGATATTCGTGCATTTGGGGATACTGTAATGAAGTGCATATAAAAAATTATTGAGTACCATCATAATTTATCTGCGAAATTAGCCCATTTATCTACGAAATTTAAGATATATCTACGAAAGTGACTCATATATCTACGAAATTAAGGATATATCGATTTTTCGACAAAATTACCGCAATCCATTTTAAATATTTATGATTTTTCATGAAATTGCTTGTGCGATCGGAGTGAATTCGTTATAACTATATAAAACGCTAAAGGATGAGGGCTATGAATCCATTATTATATGACTTTCCTGAGGAGTTTGAAACAGAAAGACTAATCATACGAATGCCGAGACCAGGAGATGGAAAGGTGGTATATGATTCTATTAAAGCTTCAATCACTGAGCTGAAGCCATGGATGCCGTTTGCTCAGAAGGAACAGTCGGAAACAGATGTAGAAATTAATATTAGAGAGTCATATATTAACTTTTTAAAGAGAGATGACTTGAGGTTGCTTGTTTTCTTAAAGGAAACAGGAGAATTTATTGCTTCCTCTGGATTACATAGAATCAATTGGTCGATTCCGAAATTTGAAATAGGCTATTGGATTGATACAAGACATAGCGGTAAAGGATATATGACAGAGGCGGTTCAAGGCATTACAGACTTTGCGGTAAACGAGCTAAAGGCTCGAAGAATAGAAATACGCTGTGAATCAACAAACATAAAAAGCCGCGCAATTCCGGAAAGATTGGGCTTTGTATTGGAAGGTATCCTAAGGAACGAAGGATTATCTGCTGAAACGAATGAACTAAGAGATACTTGTGTATATGCCAAAATAATTTAAATGGTGGAAATATAAGGCTGTCGAAAGGCGGTCTTATTTCGTTTCTATCAAAATGCTACGAAGTTAATTTACTATAATATGAATAAGGAGCGCAAAGTGATTAAAGCGGTTTTATTTGATTTAGATGGTACGTTATTAAATCGAGATGCATCGTTAAAAATTTTTTAGATGAACAATACAAGCGGCTATATCAATATTTAGGACATATTCCAATAGAGAAGTATACTTCTAGGTTTATAGAATTAGAACAGAGAGGATATGTTGGAAAGAATAAGGTTTATCAGCAATTGATCGGTAAATTTAATATTAGCGGAATATCCCAGGAGATCTTACATCAGGACTGTATAAATGAATTTAGCAGCTGCTGTGTTCCTTTTCCTAATCTCATAAACATATTAGAAAGTTTAAAGGAAAGATCCATCCGCTTAGGGATCATTACGAATGGACAAGGAAAATTTCAAATGGATAATATTAAGGTTTTAGGGATTGAAAACTATTTTGATGCCATTCTAATTTCTGAATGGGAAGGAATAAAAAAGCCGAATCCAGAAATATTTAAGAGGGCATTAAGTAAATTGGATGCGGCAGCCTATGAAAGTATGTACGTGGGTGACCACCCAGAAAATGATGTGCTGAGCTCTAAAAATATAGGACTGTCAGCGGTATGGAAAAAGGACATATACTGGGGGCATGCTGAAGCAGATTTCATTATTAATGATTTAATGGAACTGCTCAAAATTGTTGAATCCCAAGAAGGAAGGACTTATTAGTAATTATGAATTCTCTACAACAAATTCATGTAAAGAAACCATTAGCGAAAGTATGGATGGTCCTTATATTGGGCTCCTTGACAGCCTTTGGTCCACTATCTTTAGATATGTATTTGCCATCCTTGCCGATAGTGGCGGATGACTTGCAGACAACTGCTTCTCTTGCACAGTTGAGTTTAACCTTTTGTTTATTAGGTCTGGCACTAGGACAATTATTTTTTGGACCGTTAAGTGATATACAGGGGAGGCGGAAACCGCTTGTACTGACATTAATCATTTATTCGGTCTCGTCTGTTTTATGTGCGTTCAGTCCAAATGTATGGGTCCTTATTTTGCTCCGTTTTATTCAAGGTCTGACAGGAGCAGCAGGAATTGTCATTGCTCGGGCAACCGCACGAGATCAATATACGGGCAAAGATTTAACGAAGTTTGTTTCACTCTTAGCCCTTGTCAACGGTGCGGCGCCGATTCTTGCACCTATTTCGGGTGGGGTTATTTTACAGTTTGCTAGTTGGCAAACCGTATTTATTATTCTAGGAATTATCGGATTAGTGATGTTTCTTGTTGTTGCTCTTTTCCTGCCAGAAACCTTGCCTGAAGAGAAAAGGTCAGAAAGTGGTATGCTGGCTACACTAAAGACGTTCCGCAATCTTGTTAAGGATCGCCTGTTTATGGGATTTGCGCTGACGCAAGCATTTATATCAACAAGCATGTTTGCGTATATTGCGGGTTCCCCTTTTGTCCTGCAAAACCTTTACAATGTAACGCCGCAGCAATTTAGTTTATTATTTGCGCTGAATGGAATAGGAATTATTGCCTCGGCTCAAATAACTGGGCGCTTAGCTAATACCATTAATGAAGTAAAACTATTAATGGGCGGGATTGTTCTTGCAGCTGCAGGAAGTATAGTTTTGCTTTTCGTTACCTTTTTACATCTTTCTTTATTTGCTATGGCAATTGCATTATTTCTAGTTGTGGCAAGTGTTGGGATTGTATCGACAACCTCCTTTTCATTAGCCATGCAAAGTCAAGGAAGGTCTGCTGGAAGTGCTTCTGCACTCCTTGGTTTATTGCCGTTTATAGGGGGAGCCATTGTTTCTCCGTTAGTAGGTATTGCTGGTGAACAAAGCGCAGTTCCAATGACAATTATTATTGCGATTTTTAATCTAGGTGCTTTGCTTTTATATAGTATTCTTTTGCAAAAGCGAAACAAATAGCCATTTGCAATATTAAATGTTAGTAGAATAGGGAAAAAGAATATAGTATTTCTGTGAGAAAGGAGGGAAGATGTTGAAAAAGAAGGATATCAATTATTATCAGACATTTATTACCGTTGCGCCAGATTGCCTGGCAATGGAAGGAATTGTGCCTCCTCTTCGAAAGGGAGGTGCAACCAAATCCCGGATTGAATATGATCTTCTCTCAAGCCATCCATATACATACACTCAGGAGGGTCTAATTTTTGAGGTATATATACGCCATAAATTGATTCCAGAGGAAGAGCTGCGGGCAAGAGGAACTCAGATTAGAGAAGAGCTATTTCAAAAATCCCAGGCTTGTTTAAGAGCCTCGATGCTTCCAAAAAAATACGGATGGGGGCTTCATTTTGATCGTGCGGGGAAGATTGCTCTCTACGGTCTTGAATCTTCAGATTATCAAAAGTATCTTTTGAACGAAGGCAATGAACTAAAACTACTGCCCGCTATGCGAAACAGCCGTTTACGGTCCTAAGACTAACAACATCATTATCGATTCCAGAGGAAAAATCGAGAACGGGCATTGTCATGCTCGTTTTATTATTTGTCTAAGGGACATTACTTGTCATTGTTTTTGTATAAATCAGTCTATTAAGATTTATCTATAGACTTTTTATTATAATTCGATTATAGTTGTTAGTAATATAACTACTATCGTGGAGGGGCATATGGAGGATAAAGCTATTATAGAATTGCAAAAACATGGTTTTTCAAAGTATGAATGCAAAGCATACATAGGTTTATTGAAATCACCCGCTGTTACCGGTTATGAATTAAGCAAGCGTTCTGGCGTTCCAAGATCCATGATTTATGAAGTACTGGGGAAACTCCTTGATAAAGGAGCAATTCAAACAGTTCCTTCCGATCCTATTGTTTACAAACCGGTTGAGCCGAAACAGCTGCTTTCTCGTCTAAAAGAAGAGATGAATACATCATTAGAATGGCTGGAAACGTCGCTAACTATGTTTGAAAGTGACCAGAAAGTGGATGTGGTGACAAGGATTGTCCATTATGAGCATATTGTTCAAGAAATGATTTCTATGATTCGCCTCTCGAAAAAGGAGATTTGGCTATCCGTATGGTCACCGATTGTGAAAGAGATTGAAATGGCTATTCGGGAGAAGGAGGGATCCATCCCGATATTTACAGTTTTATTTGGAGCTGAAGAAAAGTCGCTAGGTCATACTTATCATCACAACTATATGGCACCAGATATTGTTAGCAAACGAATGGGTGGATATTTGACGATTGTCATTCGGGATGAAGAAGAAGCGCTAATTGCGAAATTTAGCGACAGAGGTTCTGAATGGGCTGTAAAGTCAACGGATCCTGCCCTTGTCCTTATTGCAACTGAATATATTCGGCACGATATTATGGTAGAAGAAACTATTAATATGCTCGGCCCCGGTAAGCTAGAAGCGCTTTGGAAAAGTCGAGAAGACTTAATTCAAGTAATGACGGGAAAAAACAGCTTAGAATAAGCTGTTTTTTTATCAAAATAATATAGTTGTTATTGTAATAACTACTTAAGGAGGAAGCAATATGTATCCAAAACTTAAATTTGCGCTCTCAATGGCTATATTCGGTTCTATTGGTTTATTTTCAATAAAAACCGGACTTCCCTCCATTGAATTGGTTTTCGTCCGCTGCGTTTGTGCAAGTATACTTCTGGGAATAATCTGGGGATTCCATTCGTTAAAAACAAAAAATCAGAAAAAGACGGTTATTCCTCGCCGGGAGTATATACTTGCGCTGCTTTGTGGTGTTTTTCTTGTCATAAACTGGGTCTTTTTCTTTCGTTCAATCGAGGTCATGCCTATTACTGTGGCGGTTTCCATCTATCATTTAGCGCCAGTCATTGTACTTCTTCTAGGCACTTTCATCTTTAAAGAAAAAATAACCGGATTAGGAATGTTGTTTTTCTTTATCTGCTTTTTAGGTACCTTGTTGGTTGGAGGAATTCACCAACAATCATCTATTGCTGATTTCCTATCAAATGGGGTTCTTTGGGCATTTGCAGCAGCATTATTCTATGCGTTTACTTCCATCACGGGTAAGGGGATCCAAACCCTTAGTCCACTGGCGACAACAGTTATTCAAACAACATTGGGGATTATTTTATTGTTTCCATTAGTAGATTGGTCAAACTTTCTTCATCTTACCTTTGAAAATTGGTTTTATATACTTGTTACAGGGTTCATTCATACTGGATTTGTCTTTTACTTATTTTTCAGCGGCTTACGTGAGCTAAAGGCGCAAACGATTGCTATTTTGGTATTTATTGATCCGATTGTTGCTATTTTATTAGATGTGCTTATTTTGAATTACCGCCCTGATATTTTCCAATTAGTAGGAATTTTTCTAGTGTTTGCGGGGATTAGTTATTCGCCCAAAAAGGCTAAAAATATAGAAAAAGTAGCTGCTGGATAGCAGGAGTATTTCGATGGAAAAGCTAATATAGATAAAGTAACTTAACAGTCTAGGAAAAAAGAAAGTGAGATGGAATTATGTCTCTTCACATCCGTGAAGTAACAGCAGACAATTGGCGTTTAGTGGCTGGTTTATCAGTATCTGAACAACAAACTCAATTTATTGAAAGTAATGCTTACTCCTTAGCGGAATCAAAATTCGAAAACAATGGGGTTTCTGTGGGGCTGTATGATGGTGAAATACTTGTTGGGTATGCCATGTATGGATGGCCATCAGAAGTAAATCAAAGTGCTTGGCTTGATCGTTTCATGATTGATTACCGATATCAAGGCAATGGGTATGCTAAACAATTTTTGCCTCTTTTACTTGAATATATTCAGCAGCAATATGCTTGTCAAAAGATTTATTTAAGTCTTCATCCCGACAATGAACCTGCTCAAAGATTATATGAATCGTTTGGATTTTATTTAAATGGTGAAGTAGATGACAGTGGACCTGTTTTCGGCGTTGTTATGGAATTAAGGGTTAATAAATAACAGGAGGCGAATAGTACTGAGTGCTGTTCGTCTCCTGTTGTTTATATTTTATTATCTGCTTACCTCATTTAATGAAACGTATTTACTCCTCCTCCATTGCAGCACGTGTATACATAATGCTGAGAAAATGCCTGCTAATGCTCCGATCATCCAGTTGACTTGCGGCATATGCTCAAACAGCCATCCGCCGGCACCTTGGCTAATGCCTCCACCGATAGCCATCGCAAGTAATGAAAAACCAAAATAGCTGGCTGAAAACTGAGGAGGTGCTATATCCGCTGTGTATTCATAAGAGGTTGGTTCCACGAGCATGATTCCAACGGCATATGTGCAAAAACCTATCCAAAATAGTAGGAAGTTATCAGATAATCCGACTAATAATATTCCTGCTCCCATAATGCTCATTCCTATTTTAATAACTGATAATCTCTGAAATCTCTTTGTCCATTTTTGCAGCGGATATTGAAAGAAAACGACGATGATTCCATACACAATAAATAGACTTGAGACATATGATGAATGGTTAAATACCTTTGCAGCATGTAATGGAATCGTTAAATATAATTGCATAAACATGAACCAAAACCCGATCATGCTAATCGTAAAAAAGATAAATAAACGATCTGACTTAACTTTTTTCCAAGAATCCGCAAATGATTGCTTTGGGACAGCTACCTTTTCATTCGGAAGAATTAGAAAGGTAAGGATGCCGCTGATGATAAAAATACCTCCACAAACGAGAGAAGAGTAGAAAAAGTCAAGCTGCAATAAGATTCCGCCCAATATACCAGCACATATGATCCCTGAGTGACGTACGATTTTATCAAGAGAAAAAATGTCGCCTCGCTTTTTAGAGGGAGTAAAGATTGTTAGTGCAGCTTTGCTTGTTGGTTCAAATAATGAACCTCCTATCCCTGTAATAATAGCTGCAGTAATTAATTCAAATGGGGTAGTGCAAAAGGCGAACAACAGGAATCCAGCCCCACGCAAGATCATCCCGATACTAATCATCAGCCGGTAATCAAAGCGATCGCCGAGTATTCCTGAGAGAAAGGATGTACCTTGCTGTGTTAATTGGCGGAGCATAAGGACAACCCCGGCGATTCCGGCGGAAAGGGCTAAGTTTCCTGTAATATAGGCAGATAAAAATGGAATAAAGGCAAAAAAACTTACGTTCATAAGAAACGAGTTAACTAATAATAATCGAATGGCTTTCATCTGGTTCCCACCTTTGTTTGACTAATTTAGAAATAAATGAATGAATAGCTATATTAAATTACAAAGTCAGCGATGCTCTTTAATACAAAGTGTATCAACGGCTTTGCTATTTGTATAACGAATAATTACAATGGTATTAATTATAAAATCGAATCGTTAGGATGAGGGAAATGGAAATTCAACAACTTCGTGCTTTTTTGTCTGTCGCACAGACAAAAAACTTTACTAAATCTGCTGATTTAATGTATGTGTCGCAATCAACTATAACGATGAGAATTAAAGCGTTGGAACATTCCCTTGGCAAAATGTTGTTTGAAAGGGATAATCGCCAGGTTCATCTGACTGCTGCTGGAAAGGAATTATTGGATTATGCTAAAAGAATTGTCGAACTTGTTGATGAAGGGTCAAGAAAGCTGAACTTGGAGGAAAAATTTGATAGCTCGCTAGTCGTAGGGAGTCTACATTCATTATGGGATTATTTGCTCTTCCCTATTATGAAAGACTTTCAAATAAAACATCCCAAAACGGCTCTTCGTTTTATAACAGGTCATTCGTGGGATATCGTGCAGCATATCCTTGATGGTGTCATTGATTTTGGCGTCGTCTATATTCCTCCATCCCATCCGGAAATAGAGGTAGTGAACTTTAAAAGTGAGGAAATTAAGTTGGTTGCCAGAGCGGATAATCCTTTTACCGAGGAAATTGATTTAAGTACTTTAACGGCATTGCCTTATATTCATATGGAGTGGGGACCAGGTTATAAATTATGGTTTGAAGAATGCGTCGGTAAGCAAGTATTTGCTTTACAAGTTGATCATGCCTCATTATATATCCATTATTTGCAAAATGATAATTTTATCGGACTGCTGCCATCTGCTATTGCTGACACACTCATCCAAGAAGGGGAGCTTACAGAGCTTCGCTATCGATCAAAAGTAAAAGCACCTTTCATTCAAAGCTATATCATTTATCCTAAACGCAAGTATGAAGCAGTAAAGCATTTGTTAGATTACATGATGCAAGCTGCGGATAGAATGTAAAATAATTTAGGCAAAAGTAAATGGCTTAGAGGATGAAATCCATTTGTGCAGTATAAATTGTAAGAAGTAGTAGTGTCGTTAATTTTTGTGAGTGATCAATATTGAAAAAAGATTTTTCTATTTTGCTATTGATTTTTAAGAGAAATGATTGTAATATAATATATCTCAGCTGAAAGATCAGATGAATGATATAAATTTTCATTTATTTAATTTTTTAGTTGTTGACAAAAGTCGGTTTAATTTGATAAGATGTAAATCTGTTGTTGTCACAGAAATTATTTCAAAAAAGTAATTGACAACATTTCGACAGTATGATATAATAAAATTCTGTCACAAAATAGTTCTTTGAAAACTAAACAAAGCAAAACGTCAACGTAAATTCAAGTTTTAAAACTTAAGAGCTAATCTTACTCTTTATTGGAGAGTTTGATCCTGGCTCAGGACGAACGCTGGCGGCGTGCCTAATACATGCAAGTCGAGCGAATCTGAGGGAGCTTGCTCCCAAAGGTTAGCGGCGGACGGGTGAGTAACACGTGGGCAACCTGCCTGTAAGACTGGGATAACTTCGGGAAACCGGAGCTAATACCGGATAATCCTTTTCTACTCATGTAGAAAAGCTGAAAGATGGCTTCGGCTATCACTTACAGATGGGCCCGCGGCGCATTAGCTTGTTGGTGAGGTAACGGCTCACCAAGGCGACGATGCGTAGCCGACCTGAGAGGGTGATCGGCCACACTGGGACTGAGACACGGCCCAGACTCCTACGGGAGGCAGCAGTAGGGAATCTTCCGCAATGGACGAAAGTCTGACGGAGCAACGCCGCGTGAGTGATGAAGGTTTTCGGATCGTAAAACTCTGTTGTTAGGGAAGAACAAGTACCGTTCGAATAGGGCGGTACCTTGACGGTACCTAACCAGAAAGCCACGGCTAACTACGTGCCAGCAGCCGCGGTAATACGTAGGTGGCAAGCGTTGTCCGGAATTATTGGGCGTAAAGCGCGCGCAGGTGGTTTCTTAAGTCTGATGTGAAAGCCCCCGGCTCAACCGGGGAGGGTCATTGGAAACTGGGAGACTTGAGTGCAGAAGAGGAAAGTGGAATTCCAAGTGTAGCGGTGAAATGCGTAGAGATTTGGAGGAACACCAGTGGCGAAGGCGACTTTCTGGTCTGTAACTGACACTGAGGCGCGAAAGCGTGGGGAGCGAACAGGATTAGATACCCTGGTAGTCCACGCCGTAAACGATGAGTGCTAAGTGTTAGAGGGTTTCCGCCCTTTAGTGCTGCAGCAAACGCATTAAGCACTCCGCCTGGGGAGTACGGCCGCAAGGCTGAAACTCAAAGGAATTGACGGGGGCCCGCACAAGCGGTGGAGCATGTGGTTTAATTCGAAGCAACGCGAAGAACCTTACCAGGTCTTGACATCCTCTGACAATCCTAGAGATAGGACGTTCCCCTTCGGGGGACAGAGTGACAGGTGGTGCATGGTTGTCGTCAGCTCGTGTCGTGAGATGTTGGGTTAAGTCCCGCAACGAGCGCAACCCTTGATCTTAGTTGCCAGCATTCAGTTGGGCACTCTAAGGTGACTGCCGGTGACAAACCGGAGGAAGGTGGGGATGACGTCAAATCATCATGCCCCTTATGACCTGGGCTACACACGTGCTACAATGGATGGTACAAAGGGCTGCAAGACCGCGAGGTTTAGCCAATCCCATAAAACCATTCTCAGTTCGGATTGCAGGCTGCAACTCGCCTGCATGAAGCCGGAATCGCTAGTAATCGCGGATCAGCATGCCGCGGTGAATACGTTCCCGGGCCTTGTACACACCGCCCGTCACACCACGAGAGTTTGTAACACCCGAAGTCGGTGGGGTAACCGCAAGGAGCCAGCCGCCTAAGGTGGGACAGATGATTGGGGTGAAGTCGTAACAAGGTAGCCGTATCGGAAGGTGCGGCTGGATCACCTCCTTTCTAAGGATGAAATGAAGTCTATCTTCATTAAAAGACGTTTCTTGCTTTGTTTAGTTTTGAGAGAACTAACTCTCAAAACTTGTTCCTTGAAAACTAGATAACAAATTGACAAGACATCATAAAAGTAAGTTCTTTTTTAAACAAACTTAGGTTTTCTTTCTTATTTATAAGATTGTGAACCGTGAGGGAAATGAGAAGCGAACAGGTCGAGGAATCGAGCGAGGAAGCACCGGAACGTACGTAGTGTGTACGTGAGGATGCTGACGAACGAAGATGACGAAGAGATGTGAAGCTTATCGTTGACCGAACTAGGTTAAGTTAGAAAGGGCGCACGGTGAATGCCTAGGCACTAGGAGCCGATGAAGGACGGGACTAACACCGATATGCTTCGGGGAGCTGTAAGTAAGCTTTGATCCGGAGATTTCCGAATGGGGGAACCCTCTATCCGTAATGGGATAGAATCTTTACCTGAATACATAGGGTATTGAAGGCAGACCCGGGGAACTGAAACATCTAAGTACCCGGAGGAAGAGAAAGCAAACGCGATTCCCTGAGTAGCGGCGAGCGAAACGGGATTAGCCCAAACCAAGAGGCTTGCCTCTTGGGGTTGTAGGACACTCTACACGGAGTTACAAAGGAGCGAGGTAAATGAACAGGTCTGGAAAGGCCGGCCAGAGAAGGTAAAAGCCCTGTAGTTGAAACTTCGTTCCCTCCAGAGTGGATCCTGAGTACGGCGGGACACGAGAAATCCCGTCGGAAGCAGGGAGGACCATCTCCCAAGGCTAAATACTCCCTAGTGACCGATAGTGAACCAGTACCGTGAGGGAAAGGTGAAAAGCACCCCGGAAGGGGAGTGAAAGAGATCCTGAAACCGTGTGCCTACAAGTAGTTAGAGCCCGTTTATGGGTGATAGCGTGCCTTTTGTAGAATGAACCGGCGAGTTACGATTACATGCAAGGTTAAGTTGAATAGACGGAGCCGCAGCGAAAGCGAGTCTGAATAGGGCGAATGAGTATGTGGTCGTAGACCCGAAACCAGGTGATCTACCCATGTCCAGGTTGAAGTTCAGGTAACACTGAATGGAGGACCGAACCCACGCACGTTGAAAAGTGCGGGGATGAGGTGTGGGTAGCGGAGAAATTCCAATCGAACTTGGAGATAGCTGGTTCTCTCCGAAATAGCTTTAGGGCTAGCCTCATGTAGAAAGAGTCTTGGAGGTAGAGCACTGTTTGGACTAGGGGCCCCCATCGGGTTACCGAATTCAGACAAACTCCGAATGCCAAAGACTTATCCATGGGAGTCAGACTGCGAGTGATAAGATCCGTAGTCAAGAGGGAAACAGCCCAGACCACCAGCTAAGGTCCCAAAGTATACGTTAAGTGGAAAAGGATGTGGAGTTGCTTAGACAACCAGGATGTTGGCTTAGAAGCAGCCACCATTTAAAGAGTGCGTAATAGCTCACTGGTCGAGTGACTCTGCGCCGAAAATGTACCGGGGCTAAACGTATCACCGAAGCTGTGGATGGACATCTACGATGTCCGTGGTAGGAGAGCGTTCTAAGGGCGTTGAAGCTAGACCGCAAGGACTGGTGGAGCGCTTAGAAGTGAGAATGCCGGTATGAGTAGCGAAAGATGGGTGAGAATCCCATCCACCGAATGCCTAAGGTTTCCTGAGGAAGGCTCGTCCGCTCAGGGTTAGTCGGGACCTAAGCCGAGGCTGAAAAGCGTAGGCGATGGACAACAGGTTGATATTCCTGTACCACCAAACTCCGTTTGAGCAATGGGGGGACGCAGGAGGATAGGGTAAGCGCACTGCTGGATATGTGCGTCTAAGCAGTTAGGCTGCAAGCGAGGAAAATCCCGTTTGCGTGAAGGCTGAGCTGTGACAGCGAGGGAAATATAGTACCGAAGTTCCTGATTCCACACTGCCAAGAAAAGCCTCTAGTGAGGATAAGGTGCCCGTACCGCAAACCGACACAGGTAGGCGAGGAGAGAATCCTAAGGTGAGCGAGAGAACTCTCGTTAAGGAACTCGGCAAAATGACCCCGTAACTTCGGGAGAAGGGGTGCTTTTTAGGGTGAATAGCCCTGAAAAGCCGCAGTGAATAGGCCCAGGCGACTGTTTAGCAAAAACACAGGTCTCTGCGAAGCCGCAAGGCGAAGTATAGGGGCTGACGCCTGCCCGGTGCTGGAAGGTTAAGAGGAGGGGTTAGCTTACGCGAAGCTCTGAATTGAAGCCCCAGTAAACGGCGGCCGTAACTATAACGGTCCTAAGGTAGCGAAATTCCTTGTCGGGTAAGTTCCGACCCGCACGAAAGGCGTAACGATCTGGGCACTGTCTCAACGAGAGACTCGGTGAAATTATAGTACCTGTGAAGATGCAGGTTACCCGCGACAGGACGGAAAGACCCCGTGGAGCTTTACTGTAGCCTGATATTGAATTTCGGTACAGCTTGTACAGGATAGGTAGGAGCCTTGGAAGCCGGAGCGCCAGCTTCGGTGGAGGCATCGGTGGGATACTACCCTGGCTGTATTGAAATTCTAACCCATGCCCCTGATCGGGGCAGGAGACAGTGTCAGGTGGGCAGTTTGACTGGGGCGGTCGCCTCCTAAAAAGTAACGGAGGCGCCCAAAGGTTCCCTCAGAATGGTTGGAAATCATTCGAAGAGTGTAAAGGCATAAGGGAGCTTGACTGCGAGACCTACAAGTCGAGCAGGGACGAAAGTCGGGCTTAGTGATCCGGTGGTTCCGCATGGAAGGGCCATCGCTCAACGGATAAAAGCTACCCCGGGGATAACAGGCTTATCTCCCCCAAGAGTCCACATCGACGGGGAGGTTTGGCACCTCGATGTCGGCTCATCGCATCCTGGGGCTGTAGTCGGTCCCAAGGGTTGGGCTGTTCGCCCATTAAAGCGGTACGCGAGCTGGGTTCAGAACGTCGTGAGACAGTTCGGTCCCTATCCGTCGTGGGCGCAGGAAATTTGAGAGGAGCTGTCCTTAGTACGAGAGGACCGGGATGGACGCACCGCTGGTGTACCAGTTGTTCTGCCAAGAGCATCGCTGGGTAGCTATGTGCGGAAGGGATAAGTGCTGAAAGCATCTAAGCATGAAGCCCCCCTCGAGATGAGATTTCCCATAGCGTCAAGCTAGTAAGACCCCTGAAAGATGATCAGGTTGATAGGTTTGAGGTGGAAGCGTGGTGACACGTGGAGCTGACAAATACTAATCGGTCGAGGACTTAACCAAAATGAAATACATGATGTCTGTCTGTTATCTAGTTTTGAAGGAATAATCCTTTAACTAAAAATAGTCTGGTGGCGATAGCGAGAAGGTCACACCCGTTCCCATCCCGAACACGGCAGTTAAGCTTCTCAGCGCCAATGGTAGTTAGGGGCTGTCCCCTTGTGAGAGTAGGACGCCGCCAGGCTAGGCCCTAATGTTGGGCTATTTTTTTCGTCTAATTTAATATGGGCCCCTTGGTCAAGCGGTTAAGACACCGCCCTTTCACGGCGGTAACACGGGTTCGAATCCCGTAGGGGTCACCATTTTGGAGGATTAGCTCAGCTGGGAGAGCATCTGCCTTACAAGCAGAGGGTCGGCGGTTCGATCCCGTCATCCTCCACCATAATTTTTATACCGGTATTTCCCAATTGAATGCCGATAGTTCGCGTATTTTGTTTTTCTTTTTATTTTATGGGGCCTTAGCTCAGCTGGGAGAGCGCCTGCCTTGCACGCAGGAGGTCAGCGGTTCGATCCCGCTAGGCTCCACCATATAGATTATTAACATAATATTTTGGCGGCGTAGCTCAGCTGGCTAGAGCGTACGGTTCATACCCGTGAGGTCGGGGGTTCGATCCCCTCTGCCGCTACTTATTTAATATGGAGGAATACCCAAGTCCGGCTGAAGGGATCGGTCTTGAAAACCGACAGGCGGGTCAAACCGCGCAGGGGTTCGAATCCCCTTTCCTCCTCCATTTAATTTAATATTACTATCGCGGGGTGGAGCACGATCGAAAACGCTTCGAAGGAATTACTTCAGCGCACCGATTGAGCTGCTGCTTGAATAATCTTCCCGAAATCGGGGCGGTTATTTTAACTGTAAGATAATTGCATAATTAAAAATTTATAATATTACTATCGCGGGGTGGAGCAGTTCGGTAGCTCGTCGGGCTCATAACCCGAAGGTCGCAGGTTCAAATCCTGTCCCCGCAATATGGTCCGGTAGTTCAGTTGGTTAGAATGCCTGCCTGTCACGCAGGAGGTCGCGGGTTCGAGTCCCGTCCGGACCGCCATTTTTTTGTATTTGGCTCAGTAGCTCAGTCGGTAGAGCAAAGGACTGAAAATCCTTGTGTCGGCGGTTCGATTCCGTCCTGAGCCACCATTTTCATTCTAAATATGGCGGTTGTGGCGAAGTGGTTAACGCATCGGATTGTGGTTCCGACATTCGTGGGTTCGATTCCCATCAGCCGCCCCATTTGTGTAATTTATGTAGAATTGGTTAGATCATGTAGTTTTTTCAATGATGTAATTGATGATGAAATTTCAATGGGCTATAGCCAAGCGGTAAGGCATCGCACTTTGACTGCGACATGCGTTGGTTCGAATCCAGCTAGCCCAGCCATTATTTTTTAAGGCGGCATAGCCAAGTGGTAAGGCAGAGGTCTGCAAAACCTTTATCACCGGTTCAAATCCGGTTGCTGCCTCCAATTTTAATATGCGGGTGTAGTTTAGTGGTAAAACCACAGCCTTCCAAGCTGTTGTCGAGGGTTCGATTCCCTTCACCCGCTCCATTATTTATAATATAATGGGCCTATAGCTCAGCTGGTTAGAGCGCACGCCTGATAAGCGTGAGGTCGATGGTTCGAGTCCATTTAGGCCCACCATAAATGATTTATTATTCCGCAGTAGCTCAGTGGTAGAGCTATCGGCTGTTAACCGATCGGTCGTAGGTTCGAGTCCTACCTGCGGAGTCAATTTTATATTTGAAGAAGCACAGTGTCGTAGAGCTATGCGGTTTTGGACGAAAAATATTTATACTATTTATAAGGATTAACTAACATGTCTTTTTGGAAAGTTAGTAATCCTTTGTTGTTTATTCTAGAAAAGTATACAGATATGGTTTAACAGTCTGGATCTCTATTTTTGATTATCAATGTTCTAATATATGCTATATTTTTCATAGGTTATATATGGAGAAATTGCAATAGCAGGGGATATATAAATGGAGGCATTTCAATAATCCCGTTTTTATTATTGTTTATTTTGGTGTTCTTGGTTTAGTAATTTGGTTTGCAGCTACCTTTATTTAAGCCCAAAAAGAAAGAAATATAATTCTCAAATGAATTTCTAATAAGCTCGGCGGTCTTACTATTGATAAAAAGGAATAGGATTAATGTTTTTTGAAAAAGTATCATTAATAATTGCATAGGAATATTGAATAATTAATGCCCAATTTCACAGAGTTTTATTGCGAAATTGGGCTTTTTGTTTATTATCAATTAGTCATTACTAATATTTTTAGCATCCCAGCTTTGTTGTAGCTTTCGAATATAAATGATTTGACCAATATGATAGGCATTATGGGTAGTTGCATTCCCAAGTACCTCCCACCATTTCACTTTTTCAGGGAATCCGTATACATCACTTTCTACTTTTTCAGCTGTTAGAAGATCCTGCCACTGTAAAAGGATAAGCAGTAAGCGTTCTTTTAGGTTCTGAAAACTTTGATTATCCGGGATAATGAAGCTTTCATTATTATTATCTAATGGCGAAACAGCTTTGACATTTGATTCTTTGTATCTCGTTTGCCATGTTTCATTCCAATAAAGTAAATGCTGTACAATTTCAGCGATACTATGACAATCCTTGTTAGGCTTCCAAAAAGCTTCTTTTTCTGTTAAATGTTCAACTGAGTCAGTAAATGGAAGATACCAGCTAGGATCATTTGCATTTGCTAATAGCTGATCGGCTATAACATCTTTAACATGAAACATTTAAACCACACTCTTTCGTTATAAATTTTCAGCTTTCTTATGCTGACGATGACCATATGACTTCCAACTAATAAATAGAATGGTAACAATGATCAACCCTAACAGCAGGAATGTCTGATAATTTGTAACCATTTTTATAATTGATTCGGTATCACCTTTGTAAAATTGTCCGATGCTTAAAAACAGAAAGGTAGTAGGAGCGATTCCAATCATAGTGAGTAAAGTATATAGATGAAGTTTCATATTAGACATGCCAGCTAGGAAAGGAACAATATTTCCTAAATGAAGAGGACTTGAAATAGCAACACTCCATACGCCATACTTGCTGAAAGATGCTTTTGCTCTTGCTAAACTTTCTTTCTTTGCTGCACTTAATCTGTTTTCAACGGAGTTGCCAAGTTTATAGCCAATATAATAGGGTATATAGCTGCCAATTGCATACAAAAAGCTTCCTAGCAGCGAAATACAGCCAATTTCAAACCATGTTAAATCAATGATAAAGCCAATGGTTACAATAAAGAATGTACCGATAAAGGGGAACGCACTTCCTTCAATAAACAAGGAAAGAAGAACACCTGCAATTCCCCAACTTTCTATAAGACTCAATAAGATTTCAGTCATCACTCTCACTCCAAGTTTAAAAAACGAATACTTAAAGCATAAAGGATCTTTAAAAAATCAAATAGATGCTGAAGAAGTAAGTTCAACTAAGTCTTAAGAAGTAGAAGGGGATGCAGTTACCTCGTTTATTTTTTTTGAATAAGGGCGAACCCAAGCCCGGTTGGATCAACTAAATAAGCAAGATAAAAATGGTCAAATTCCATTTTGTCTCGTACAATGATAGCTCCGTTATTTTTAGCATTAGATATAGCTGTATTAATTGAATCCACTTCAATTTGTATGCGTGTGCCGTGAGGATAATCATGCGGACCTTTTGCAATCCCGCCATTCATTCCATTCTGAGCATCCTTACCTGTTGATACTTCCCGATAATCCCAATGAGGCTCTGCGATCTCCCAGCCAAAGACAGTAGAATAAAACTTTGCAGCTTTTTCGGGTTCCTGGCTATTTAGTTCAAATCCAATCACTTTTCCCACTCTATTTCCCTCTTTCCGTAAATTGTTTAAAGTCAATGCTTAAGTATTCTCCCTTTTCCAATAAAACCCTTCAATAAAAGTTACTGCTTAGTTTTTAAAGTTTTGTGGTCTGCATCAAATATTGCGGTTTAGCATGTTTTTAAGGTTGAATGGCAAGAATTTTATGTATATTATTAAAAGTAGATTAAGTTAGTTAGTTGAATAACTAATAAGAGGTGATAAAATGGCTAAGCCGAATGTAATTAATAAAGGAGAATTAATCCATTTTGCAAAGCAATGTTTAGTTGATAGTGGGATAGAAAAGTTTACTTTAAGAGCAGTTGCAGAAAAAGCAGGCGTGACTCAAGGGACGGTTTATTATCACTTTAGAACGAAGGAGCAAATATTAGTAGATATTGTACAAGATATTTGTGAGAGTTCCTGGGAAGAAATATCACAGGTTAATGAAGGGATAATTAAACAATCATTACAATCAGCAAAAAGTCGTTGTAGAGAGGATTCATTTTTTCATAAATTATTTTTTTCATTAATGGTTGCGGGATTTAATAATCCAAAAATAAAAGATCATCTTGGAGATATTTTGATAAATGAAAATATGGCTTTATCTGAAAATCTTAAAAAGGTATGGAGCAAATCGCCAGTAGATGGAGTCTCCGTTGATACATGGGGAATATTATTTAATGCCATCGCAGACGGATTGGCGATTCAGGCCCTTTTGAACAGAAAATTCTCAGTTGATAAGGTTTATGAGGAGCTAGAATATTTATTTGAAGGATTTACCAGTATGCATGCAGAGGAGGATAATAGATAAATGAAGGGGCACTTTTTAACTGTATTATGGGGAGTGATCGTATGGTTCTTAGCCACTTTGTTTTTTGTTCTATTTGGGAAACAAGTTCTCTTTAGTCCTGGCACAGCTTCATTTGTCATTAGTACACTTATATTAATTGCTGGCACAGGGGTATTATTGTTTGCTGTTACTTCTCTATACCTTTTTTTTGATCGATCAAAAAACGCAGCCATTAAATTTGGAATTATTGGTACAATCATAGGTCTATCATTAGACACATTCTCCATAGCTTACCACCAAATTATTTTTCCTGAATTAAGCCATTCGCAGATTATCGCATTTACGGTATGGATGTCCTTTGCGTATGCTTTATATTTAATCATTCCTATATTAATAAATGAAGTTAAAAAGAGAGACTAAGGTTCCCCGTCCCTGCCCGAACTGATGCAGTAGTGTATAGATGCAAGTTCGTTTTACGATAGAATCTGAGTAGAATTTAGTACCATAACAATTAGAAGGTACGTGCTAATCTGTACGGATCTTTTTTTTTGTAAAAATGAAACCAGACTGAGTGGTACATCGTCTAAGTACGAATTCTATAAAGGGGGGATAGTCTTGTATATAGAAGAGAAAAGTGAATCATATTATGCACTTACAAAGGAAAAAACGATAGATGCTGTTATAGAGGGGTTAATGACAGAGTATGGCACAGAATTAACCTCACTTGCTTTCTCTTATGTGAAGGACGCTACACAAGCAAAGGATATCGTGCAAATGGTTTTTATTAGCTGTTATCAGAATCTTCATAAGTTCAAAGGAGAATCATCTGTAAAAACATGGCTATACAGAATTACGATAAACCAATGTAAAGATTATTTGAAAAGCAGTTATTTCAGAAGAATTTTTTCATTTGCCAAGCTGGAAAAAGAGGAGCATACAGAATTAAATCCTGAAGTAAATTTACTGTATAAGGACCGGGAAACTCGAGTGAAAAAGATCGTTCTATCTTTAAGTCCTAAGTATAAAGAAATTATTTTTCTATATTACTATAAGGATTTTTCGGTAGAAGAAATATCTGCAATTCTAAAGATTTCTGCGAATACAGTCAAAACAAGGCTGACACGGGGAAGAGAGCGGCTTAAGAAATTATTAGAAGAGGAGGGATACGAATGGGAGGATATTTGAACCACGATAAAAAAATACAAAGCAGTGAACTCTTTGAAGAGGTAGAATTTAATCGAGAAGATCAGCTGCAAGTATATGCTAAGCTCAAAGAGAAAAGAGACCGCCGAAGTGTTATTGGAAAAAAGAAAAAGGTATTATTACCGGCAGTTATCGTACTAATGATGGTAGGTGCAGCCATCTATATGCCAACTAACCCAGTATTGGCTTTAGTTAAACTACCTTTCTTTGAATCGATCTTTCAATTCTTGGGTGATGGAGGTCTTAAAGGGGCTGCTACTAAGGATAAACAAAATATCCAGCAGCAACAGAGTGAAAATGGCATCAGTATGGAAATTCAGGAAGCGGTTTATGATGGGATGAGGTTATCAATTAGTTATTCGATTAAGTCAGAAGAACCGATTAAGAATTTTAGTTCATATGATATTAATTTGCATTTCCCTAATGTTGGCAGGTTAATAGGCGGTCGTACTTCAAGTAATCAGTTCACGCAAGTTTCTGAGCATGAGGTGATTGGCTACTCAATGTTTACGTATGCAGTATCGGATATGCCGGATGAATTTAAGGCTGATTTTTTATACAAGGGTACTATTAATAATAGGCAGGAACAGAATTTTAAATTTATTTTCAAGATTCCAATTAAGAAGACACCTGAAATTAAGAAGGTTGCTTTTACTAAAAAAGCAAGCTATGAGGGAGAAGAACTTACATTAAAACAAATAACCTTAAGTCCTATCTCGACGGCTATTAAACTACAACATAAAGAACCATATCAGAACAAACTAGAAGATGATTGGTTGACTATCCGCCTGCTTGACCAAGAAGACAGAGTGATTAAAGAGGTTTCTAATTCTAGCTCTGGAGGGTGGGGTGGTACCCAAATTAAACAAGATAACCGTTGGTATTCATTAAGAGAAGCCACTTTGTTATTCGAACCACTGGACAAAGAAGTAGAAGAATTGAAGATCCAATTATTTAAAAATAAGAGTAATGAAGATTTAGTTATTCAGGAGCGGTTAGTTGAACTACCTGAAGCGAAGAACCAGCTGCTCAATCTAGGTGAAAGGGGTACAATGAAAATTACTGATATTAAGCAAGAAGATAATTCAGCAGTGATTAAGTATGAATATAAAAGCAGTTTTGCCTTTTATCAAAATTTCTCACCACTTGTGTTAAAAAGCGCAGAAGGCAATTGGCATCATGGCGTTGAAATGAAACGCGAGTATCTCGGTAATAACACTTATATAGTAGAAGAATTGTTTCTTGATTTACCTAAAGATAAGTTATTTGTTAGATATCTTCAGGAAAAAGCTCCTGAGGTTATAGAAGAGCTAGAAATAAAAGTATCAGCTGACGAAATGAGATAAGGAGTAGGGACGGGGACAGAAGGACTCTGTCCCTTTTTCACATTCATACGCAATAAAAAAAGGATGATTTGAAATATAATAGAAACAGTAAATAGATCCCCTTATAAAAAATAACAGGAGTATATGATGGAAATTTCATTAATCAGGCATGGAAAATCAAAGCAGATAGAAAACAACCGATTAACAAGTCAAGAATTTCAGGACTGGGTCAAAAAGTATGATACCAGTGGGGTTTTTAAAGAGAATAATTACCCAGAGAGAACGCTTGAAAAGGTAGCAGCAGCGAACCTGCTAGTTACGAGTGATCTAAAAAGGTCGATTGATTCTGCAAGTCTATTACATCAACAGAAAAGAGTCATTTCTGATTCCTTGTTTCGCGAAGCAGAATTACCTGTTCTATCAAGTAAATGGAGAGTAAAATTTAGTCCAAATAGCTGGGCCATTTTCTTAAGGTGCTTATGGTATAGTGGCTATGCAAGACAGTGTGAGTCTTTAGCGAATGCTAGACAGAGAGCCGAACGGGCAGCCATTCAATTAGTGAAGTATGCAGAAGAACATCATTCAGTCGTTTTAGTTGGACATGGATTTTTTAATCGATTAATAGCAGAAGAACTAGAGAATATGGGCTGGGAAGGCAATAGAAAAACAAGTGCAAAACACTGGAATTGTACAACGTACTCATTCAGCACTTAAAAGGAAAAACCTATTAGAAGAAACGGTTATTCCTAGTTTTATTCATTTATTAGGTAACTATATTAGCTTCCTTTGTCAGGAGTTAATTTTGCTTATTTCTTATTGAGAAAATAAGCTATATCGGAATCGTTTGATGACTGACAGATATTCACAAGTAAGTAGAGTTAAAAGATAATGAAAGAAAACCTCATTA
This sequence comes from Cytobacillus solani, assembly GCF_006704205.1. NCBI lineage: Bacteria > Bacillati > Bacillota > Bacilli > Caryophanales > Bacillaceae > Cytobacillus > Cytobacillus solani. The sequence continues at coordinate 1,567,990 of NZ_CP041305.1, read as the reverse complement.
TATAGCAGGAGAGAAGGAGAAAAGCTTGAAACGTATTTAATATAAAAGTCGTCCGAGTTTAAAAGGGGTGATTGAGGTGTTTGAAAAAAGAGTGAGAGTATTATTTATTTGGAAAGGGGTTGACGCATCACAGGTTATTGTTTATACAAATATATTTGGTAATACTATTGACTTCTATAAAATAGAATATTAATATAGTAAATCTCAGCTAGAAGAAAAAATGCAAAATAAGTTTTATCTTCTTGTAGTTGACGAGCTCTAGTAATCTATGGTAAAATCAAATTCCTCTGTTGATGAAACAGAAGAATATTTCAAAAAAGCATTTGACACTATTGAAATAAAATGATATATTAGTATCCTGTCACAAAATAGTTCTTTGAAAACTAAACAAAGCAAAAACGTCAACGTTTAATTCAAGTAGTAAACTTAAGAGCTAATCTTACTCTTTATTGGAGAGTTTGATCCTGGCTCAGGACGAACGCTGGCGGCGTGCCTAATACATGCAAGTCGAGCGAATCTGAGGGAGCTTGCTCCCAAAGATTAGCGGCGGACGGGTGAGTAACACGTGGGCAACCTGCCTGTAAGACTGGGATAACTTCGGGAAACCGGAGCTAATACCGGATAATCCTTTTCTACTCATGTAGAAAAGCTGAAAGATGGCTTCGGCTATCACTTACAGATGGGCCCGCGGCGCATTAGCTAGTTGGTGAGGTAACGGCTTACCAAGGCGACGATGCGTAGCCGACCTGAGAGGGTGATCGGCCACACTGGGACTGAGACACGGCCCAGACTCCTACGGGAGGCAGCAGTAGGGAATCTTCCGCAATGGACGAAAGTCTGACGGAGCAACGCCGCGTGAGTGATGAAGGTTTTCGGATCGTAAAACTCTGTTGTTAGGGAAGAACAAGTACCGTTCGAATAGGGCGGTACCTTGACGGTACCTAACCAGAAAGCCACGGCTAACTACGTGCCAGCAGCCGCGGTAATACGTAGGTGGCAAGCGTTGTCCGGAATTATTGGGCGTAAAGCGCGCGCAGGTGGTTTCTTAAGTCTGATGTGAAAGCCCCCGGCTCAACCGGGGAGGGTCATTGGAAACTGGGAGACTTGAGTGCAGAAGAGGAAAGTGGAATTCCAAGTGTAGCGGTGAAATGCGTAGAGATTTGGAGGAACACCAGTGGCGAAGGCGACTTTCTGGTCTGTAACTGACACTGAGGCGCGAAAGCGTGGGGAGCGAACAGGATTAGATACCCTGGTAGTCCACGCCGTAAACGATGAGTGCTAAGTGTTAGAGGGTTTCCGCCCTTTAGTGCTGCAGCAAACGCATTAAGCACTCCGCCTGGGGAGTACGGCCGCAAGGCTGAAACTCAAAGGAATTGACGGGGGCCCGCACAAGCGGTGGAGCATGTGGTTTAATTCGAAGCAACGCGAAGAACCTTACCAGGTCTTGACATCCTCTGACAATCCTAGAGATAGGACGTTCCCCTTCGGGGGACAGAGTGACAGGTGGTGCATGGTTGTCGTCAGCTCGTGTCGTGAGATGTTGGGTTAAGTCCCGCAACGAGCGCAACCCTTGATCTTAGTTGCCAGCATTCAGTTGGGCACTCTAAGGTGACTGCCGGTGACAAACCGGAGGAAGGTGGGGATGACGTCAAATCATCATGCCCCTTATGACCTGGGCTACACACGTGCTACAATGGATGGTACAAAGGGCTGCAAGACCGCGAGGTTTAGCCAATCCCATAAAACCATTCTCAGTTCGGATTGCAGGCTGCAACTCGCCTGCATGAAGCCGGAATCGCTAGTAATCGCGGATCAGCATGCCGCGGTGAATACGTTCCCGGGCCTTGTACACACCGCCCGTCACACCACGAGAGTTTGTAACACCCGAAGTCGGTGGGGTAACCGCAAGGAGCCAGCCGCCTAAGGTGGGACAGATGATTGGGGTGAAGTCGTAACAAGGTAGCCGTATCGGAAGGTGCGGCTGGATCACCTCCTTTCTAAGGATGAAATGAAGTCTATCTTCATTAAAAGACGTTTCTTGCTTTGTTTAGTTTTGAGAGAACTAACTCTCAAAACTTGTTCCTTGAAAACTAGATAACAAATTGACAAGACATCATAAAAGTAAGTTCTTTTTTAAACAAACTTAGGTTTTCTTTCTTATTTATAAGATTGTGAACCGTGAGGGAAATGAGAAGCGAACAGGTCGAGGAATCGAGCGAGGAAGCACCGGAACGTACGTAGTGTGTACGTGAGGATGCTGACGAACGAAGATGACGAAGAGATGTGAAGCTTATCGTTGACCGAACTAGGTTAAGTTAGAAAGGGCGCACGGTGAATGCCTAGGCACTAGGAGCCGATGAAGGACGGGACTAACACCGATATGCTTCGGGGAGCTGTAAGTAAGCTTTGATCCGGAGATTTCCGAATGGGGGAACCCTCTATCCGTAATGGGATAGAATCTTTACCTGAATACATAGGGTATTGAAGGCAGACCCGGGGAACTGAAACATCTAAGTACCCGGAGGAAGAGAAAGCAAACGCGATTCCCTGAGTAGCGGCGAGCGAAACGGGATTAGCCCAAACCAAGAGGCTTGCCTCTTGGGGTTGTAGGACACTCTACACGGAGTTACAAAGGAGCGAGGTAAATGAACAGGTCTGGAAAGGCCGGCCAGAGAAGGTAAAAGCCCTGTAGTTGAAACTTCGTTCCCTCCAGAGTGGATCCTGAGTACGGCGGGACACGAGAAATCCCGTCGGAAGCAGGGAGGACCATCTCCCAAGGCTAAATACTCCCTAGTGACCGATAGTGAACCAGTACCGTGAGGGAAAGGTGAAAAGCACCCCGGAAGGGGAGTGAAAGAGATCCTGAAACCGTGTGCCTACAAGTAGTTAGAGCCCGTTTATGGGTGATAGCGTGCCTTTTGTAGAATGAACCGGCGAGTTACGATTACATGCAAGGTTAAGTTGAATAGACGGAGCCGCAGCGAAAGCGAGTCTGAATAGGGCGAATGAGTATGTGGTCGTAGACCCGAAACCAGGTGATCTACCCATGTCCAGGTTGAAGTTCAGGTAACACTGAATGGAGGACCGAACCCACGCACGTTGAAAAGTGCGGGGATGAGGTGTGGGTAGCGGAGAAATTCCAATCGAACTTGGAGATAGCTGGTTCTCTCCGAAATAGCTTTAGGGCTAGCCTCATGTAGAAAGAGTCTTGGAGGTAGAGCACTGTTTGGACTAGGGGCCCCCATCGGGTTACCGAATTCAGACAAACTCCGAATGCCAAAGACTTATCCATGGGAGTCAGACTGCGAGTGATAAGATCCGTAGTCAAGAGGGAAACAGCCCAGACCACCAGCTAAGGTCCCAAAGTATACGTTAAGTGGAAAAGGATGTGGAGTTGCTTAGACAACCAGGATGTTGGCTTAGAAGCAGCCACCATTTAAAGAGTGCGTAATAGCTCACTGGTCGAGTGACTCTGCGCCGAAAATGTACCGGGGCTAAACGTATCACCGAAGCTGTGGATGGACATCTACGATGTCCGTGGTAGGAGAGCGTTCTAAGGGCGTTGAAGCTAGACCGCAAGGACTGGTGGAGCGCTTAGAAGTGAGAATGCCGGTATGAGTAGCGAAAGATGGGTGAGAATCCCATCCACCGAATGCCTAAGGTTTCCTGAGGAAGGCTCGTCCGCTCAGGGTTAGTCGGGACCTAAGCCGAGGCTGAAAAGCGTAGGCGATGGACAACAGGTTGATATTCCTGTACCACCAAACTCCGTTTGAGCAATGGGGGGACGCAGGAGGATAGGGTAAGCGCACTGCTGGATATGTGCGTCTAAGCAGTTAGGCTGCAAGCGAGGAAAATCCCGTTTGCGTGAAGGCTGAGCTGTGACAGCGAGGGAAATATAGTACCGAAGTTCCTGATTCCACACTGCCAAGAAAAGCCTCTAGTGAGGATAAGGTGCCCGTACCGCAAACCGACACAGGTAGGCGAGGAGAGAATCCTAAGGTGAGCGAGAGAACTCTCGTTAAGGAACTCGGCAAAATGACCCCGTAACTTCGGGAGAAGGGGTGCTTTTTAGGGTGAATAGCCCTGAAAAGCCGCAGTGAATAGGCCCAGGCGACTGTTTAGCAAAAACACAGGTCTCTGCGAAGCCGCAAGGCGAAGTATAGGGGCTGACGCCTGCCCGGTGCTGGAAGGTTAAGAGGAGGGGTTAGCTCACGCGAAGCTCTGAATTGAAGCCCCAGTAAACGGCGGCCGTAACTATAACGGTCCTAAGGTAGCGAAATTCCTTGTCGGGTAAGTTCCGACCCGCACGAAAGGCGTAACGATCTGGGCACTGTCTCAACGAGAGACTCGGTGAAATTATAGTACCTGTGAAGATGCAGGTTACCCGCGACAGGACGGAAAGACCCCGTGGAGCTTTACTGTAGCCTGATATTGAATTTCGGTACAGCTTGTACAGGATAGGTAGGAGCCTTGGAAGCCGGAGCGCCAGCTTCGGTGGAGGCATCGGTGGGATACTACCCTGGCTGTATTGAAATTCTAACCCATGCCCCTGATCGGGGCAGGAGACAGTGTCAGGTGGGCAGTTTGACTGGGGCGGTCGCCTCCTAAAAAGTAACGGAGGCGCCCAAAGGTTCCCTCAGAATGGTTGGAAATCATTCGAAGAGTGTAAAGGCATAAGGGAGCTTGACTGCGAGACCTACAAGTCGAGCAGGGACGAAAGTCGGGCTTAGTGATCCGGTGGTTCCGCATGGAAGGGCCATCGCTCAACGGATAAAAGCTACCCCGGGGATAACAGGCTTATCTCCCCCAAGAGTCCACATCGACGGGGAGGTTTGGCACCTCGATGTCGGCTCATCGCATCCTGGGGCTGTAGTCGGTCCCAAGGGTTGGGCTGTTCGCCCATTAAAGCGGTACGCGAGCTGGGTTCAGAACGTCGTGAGACAGTTCGGTCCCTATCCGTCGTGGGCGCAGGAAATTTGAGAGGAGCTGTCCTTAGTACGAGAGGACCGGGATGGACGCACCGCTGGTGTACCAGTTGTTCTGCCAAGAGCATCGCTGGGTAGCTATGTGCGGAAGGGATAAGTGCTGAAAGCATCTAAGCATGAAGCCCCCCTCGAGATGAGATTTCCCATAGCGTCAAGCTAGTAAGACCCCTGAAAGATGATCAGGTTGATAGGTTTGAGGTGGAAGCGTGGTGACACGTGGAGCTGACAAATACTAATCGGTCGAGGACTTAACCAAAATGAATTACATGATGTCTGTCTGTTATCTAGTTTTGAAGGAATAATCCTTTAACTAAAAATAGTCTGGTGGCGATAGCGAGAAGGTCACACCCGTTCCCATCCCGAACACGGCAGTTAAGCTTCTCAGCGCCAATGGTAGTTAGGGGCTGTCCCCTTGTGAGAGTAGGACGCCGCCAGGCTAGGCCCTAATGTTGGGCTATTTTTTTCGTCTAATTTAATATGGGCCCCTTGGTCAAGCGGTTAAGACACCGCCCTTTCACGGCGGTAACACGGGTTCGAATCCCGTAGGGGTCACCATTTTGGAGGATTAGCTCAGCTGGGAGAGCATCTGCCTTACAAGCAGAGGGTCGGCGGTTCGATCCCGTCATCCTCCACCATAATTTTATTATGCCGGCCTAGCTCAATTGGTAGAGCAACTGACTTGTAATCAGTAGGTTGGGGGTTCAAGTCCTCTGGCCGGCATGTTTCCTAAAAAGATCCATTAGCTCAGTCGGTAGAGGATTGCGGAGACTTGCAGGTCGAAGCATTCATCCTTGAATAGCAAGTTGTAGCAATCTGTGACAAATCACGCAGGGATTTGGAACACAATTAGGACTGATATCAAAGATTAGGAAATAAAATTTCGTTTTGGAGCCATTAGCTCAGTCGGTAGAGCATCTGACTTTTAATCAGAGGGTCGAAGGTTCGAGTCCTTCATGGCTCACCATTTAAATAATGCGGGTGTGGCGGAACTGGCAGACGCACTAGACTTAGGATCTAGCGCCGCAAGGCGTGGGGGTTCGACTCCCTTCACCCGCATCATTTTATTTGCGGAAGTAGTTCAGTGGTAGAACACCACCTTGCCAAGGTGGGGGTCGCGGGTTCGAATCCCGTCTTCCGCTCCAATTATTTGCCGGGGTGGCGGAACTGGCAGACGCACAGGACTTAAAATCCTGCGGTAGGTGACTACCGTACCGGTTCGATTCCGGTCCTCGGCACCACTTTAAAAAATAGCGCCCGTAGCTCAATTGGATAGAGCGTCTGACTACGGATCAGAAGGTTATGGGTTCGACTCCTTTCGGGCGCGCCATAAAAACGGGAAGTAGCTCAGCTTGGTAGAGCACTTGGTTTGGGACCAAGGGGTCGCAGGTTCGAATCCTGTCTTCCCGACCATTCATATTTTATGGGGCCTTAGCTCAGCTGGGAGAGCGCCTGCCTTGCACGCAGGAGGTCAGCGGTTCGATCCCGCTAGGCTCCACCATAAACTTACTTCAAATAGGCAGTTCTATTTTAGCTGCTTTGTTTATTTTTTCGGAGGAATACCCAAGTCCGGCTGAAGGGATCGGTCTTGAAAACCGACAGGCGGGTCAAACCGCGCAGGGGTTCGAATCCCCTTTCCTCCTCCATTTAATTTAATATTACTATCGCGGGGTGGAGCACGATCGAAAACGCTTCGAAGGAATTACTTCAGCGCACCGATTGAGCTGCTGCTTGAATAATCTTCCCGAAATCGGGGCGGTTATTTTAACTGTAAGATAATAGCATAATTAAAAATTTATAGTATTACTATCGCGGGGTGGAGCAGTTCGGTAGCTCGTCGGGCTCATAACCCGAAGGTCGCAGGTTCAAATCCTGTCCCCGCAATATGGTCCGGTAGTTCAGTTGGTTAGAATGCCTGCCTGTCACGCAGGAGGTCGCGGGTTCGAGTCCCGTCCGGACCGCCATATTTTTTCCAGTAGGGACCTACTGTTAATATATAGTTTATTGTGTGGCTCAGTAGCTCAGTCGGTAGAGCAAAGGACTGAAAATCCTTGTGTCGGCGGTTCGATTCCGTCCTGAGCCACCATTTTTTTTATCCTTTTTTAACCTTCATTCAATATGGAGGGGTAGCGAAGTGGCTAAACGCGGCGGACTGTAAATCCGCTCCTTCGGGTTCGGCAGTTCGAATCTGCCCCCCTCCACCATTTTCATTCTAAATATGGCGGTTGTGGCGAAGTGGTTAACGCATCGGATTGTGGTTCCGACATTCGTGGGTTCGATTCCCATCAGCCGCCCCATTTGAGTAATTTATATAGAATTGGTTAGATCATGTAGATTTTTCAATGATGTAATTGATGATGATATTTCAATGGGCTATAGCCAAGCGGTAAGGCATCGCACTTTGACTGCGACATGCGTTGGTTCGAATCCAGCTAGCCCAGCCATTATTTTTTAAGGCGGCATAGCCAAGTGGTAAGGCAGAGGTCTGCAAAACCTTTATCACCGGTTCAAATCCGGTTGCTGCCTCCAATTTTAATATGCGGGTGTAGTTTAGTGGTAAAACCACAGCCTTCCAAGCTGTTGTCGAGGGTTCGATTCCCTTCACCCGCTCCATTATTTATAATATAATGGGCCTATAGCTCAGCTGGTTAGAGCGCACGCCTGATAAGCGTGAGGTCGATGGTTCGAGTCCATTTAGGCCCACCATAAATGATTTATTATTCCGCAGTAGCTCAGTGGTAGAGCTATCGGCTGTTAACCGATCGGTCGTAGGTTCGAGTCCTACCTGCGGAGCCATTTTTATAATTGGGGAAGTACTCAAGAGGCTGAAGAGGCGCCCCTGCTAAGGGTGTAGGTCGGGTAACCGGCGCGAGGGTTCAAATCCCTCCTTCTCCGCCATACATATATCATGCGCCTTTAGCTCAGCTGGATAGAGCATACGCCTTCTAAGCGTACGGTCAGAGGTTCGAATCCTCTAAGGCGCGTAAAAAAGTAATTCAAATAATAAGTAAAAGGATAGCTGACCATAGTGCATTAGTATGGTTAGCTATCCTTTTTTGCTGCCTGTTAATTTGGTACAATATTTCAAAATAGATCATTGAGGTGTTAGCAATCAATGTGCGGCCGATTCACTCTTACAGCAACATTCACTGAAATTATTCATTGATTTGAGATCGATGCTGCAATAGAAGAAGAATTATATAACCCAAACTACAATGTGGCCCCGTCACAATCTGTTTTATAATTCTCATGGACTGATAACCAGGCATTACACAAACTCCACATATAATGGCAGTAATAACACCATCAGAAATAACTTATCCTATCCTAACTAACTGTTTTTCATCAAAAGCGTACACTGCAAACCAGCTTTGTTTACACATTTTCTCTAAATCATTGAAAGTTAATTTTAGAGAATTCCAACCTAATGATTCATATATTTTCAACAATCCCTAAAAATTATCAGGGGGCTGAATCGTATAAACAATCTTATCCATATACATCCCTCCGTGTTTCTTTTTTTTCACACAACTACTTTTTATAAGGAAATATATTTATTACTCCCAGAAAGTCTTTTAATATTATTCCAGGCTTCAATCGCCTCGTCAGGACTTTTCCGGCTTAGGCTGGAGGATAAAAAAGGAGAATTCTGGAATAGGAATACAGTTCGGGATACATGGATAAGTGAGAATGAGCGAATTATCTATTTGGAAAGCCATTACTTTGCAGACCCTAAAAAACTATACTTGCGCTTTGATTCGATCCGAGCCCCTGAACAGGATAAAAAGATTAAAATCAAATACACATCAGAAAATTAGGGGTTGAAAAGGGACAAGGTGAAAAGTCACCATGTCCCTTTTCACATATCTAGGCCATAAAAAGAAGGATGATTTGAAATATAGTAGAAATAGTAAGTAACCCCTTTATTAAAAAAAGCAGGAGTATACGATGAAAAACTAAAAAAATGGGCTGGAAAGGCAATAGAAAAACAAGTACCAAACCCTGGAATTGTACAAACGTACTTATTCTGTACTTAAAGGAGGATCTAACGATTGCATTATAAAGAATACGGAGATAAAAAAGCCGCATTAATGCTTTTTTTGCATGGCGGAGGAGTGACCGGCTGGATGTGGGATAAGCAGGTTCAATTCTTCATGCATTATCATTGCATTGTCCCAGATTTGCCTGAGCAAGGGAAGAGCGATGATGGAACGTACTTTTCGATAAAAAACTCTGCTGAAAAACTAATTGAATTAGTTCAAGAAAAAGCAGATGGAAAGCAAGTGATTGTAATTGGATTTTCATTAGGCGCTCAGGTAACCATTCAAATGTTAAGCATGAAACCAGAATTAATCGATTATGCAATGATCAATAGTGCGCTAGTAAGGCCTATGCTTTGGGTGAAAAAGTGGATCAGCCCCTCTATTAAACTTACATTTCCCCTTATCAAAAATCAGTCATTTTCAAGAATTCAGGCAAGAACACTTTATATTGGGAAGGATAATTTTGAAATCTATTATAAAGAAACCTGTCAAATGAAATCTGATACTTTGATTCGAATACTAGAGGAAAATATGTCATTTGAGATACCCGATCATTTCCATGAAGCAAGGGCGCAGATATTGGTTACTGTAGGTGAAAAAGAGAAAGCCGTAATGAAGAAGTCAGCAATCGATATTGTGCAGAGGAATCCAAATTGTATAGGCATGATTATCCCAAATATAGGACATGGACTGTCTCTCGCAAATCCGGCCTTTTTCAATCAAATCATTAAAGACTGGATTGCTGAAGGGAGGATTCCAAAGGAAGGAAAGCTTATTAATCGGAGTCATTAAAAAGGACCATCTTACCCGATCCCTTAAATAGGTCGGCGATGGTCCCAAAAGTATTGTATCGAATGAAAAAAAGCTTCATCATAATTCCCATGGTCTTCAATAGACCAACATGTGGCTAAAACGGAATGGGCAAATCCCCATGAATAAATTCTATGAGTATCGAGATCTAATTCCTCTGCTAAAAGGGCTATACGCTTGTCAATCAAAGCTGACAAATTTTCTGCAGGCAGCCGATTCAATAAAAATTGAATGACATCATATTCTCTATCACCAATTAATCCTTTAGGGTCAATGGCTGCCCATGAATCGCTGCCAGCATTCAATATATTGTAATGATGAAGATCGCCATGAAGCAAGTATGGCTTTTCTATTGATCTATTCAATGCTGTAAATGTTTTAGCTGCTTCCTGAAGCGTCTCTTTTGTAATGGGACCAATTCCTTCAGGGTTTTCTATCAATATGTTTAATAAAGCTTTTTCCCTATCTTCACTAGTAGGAATTTGCAGAGTATCCGATGCTGGAACCCACAATGCTTTCATGACTCTTGAAGCAATACGTGTCGCTGCTTCATCATCTTCTATGGATGCTAACATTTTTCCTGGAGTTAGTCGTTCAAGAATGAGAATTCCTTTTTTGAGATCCACATCAATGATCCCCACCATTCCACGACCGTTAAATTGCTGTATCGTGTAAACCTCTGCATTGAATTCCTCACCAGGAATGACAAGCTTAACAACGACTTCTTTCCCATCCTTTTGCACAGCAGGCGCAACGAAATTATAAGACAAAGGGAATGGAGGCATGATCTGGATGTCCCAGCGCTCCTCACATTCCTCAATGAGCTTATTAAAACGCTTCAGCCATTGTTCACCGTTCTCTTTGTGGACAGACTTGATTGTTTGTACAAATTTGTTCGGTAATTGCCTCATTTAATGTCTCCTTTTTCAGAGATTCTAAATATGAAAAGCCCATGCAACAATGGGTCCAAATATGGACCCAAGAACAGCACATAATGTCATAGAAACAGAGCTGATGGACGCTGTCAGTTCGCCATATTCAAATGCCTTCGAGGTGCCGAGAGCATGTGATGCACTTCCAAAGGCAATCCCTCTGCCAATAGAGCTATTAATGCGGCTCCATTTTAAAAATAATGGCCCTAGAATAACACCAGAAAAACCGGCAATCATGACAAATACCATTGTCATAGAAGGCTCAACACCCAAATCTGTAGCAATCTGAATGGCTACAGGTGTAGTAATTGACTTTGGAATTATGGATAGAATTAAGTCACGGTTTATTCCAAAAACCTTTGCAATTAAGATTCCGCTGATCATACCGGAAAACAATCCAATTAGAACACCAACAATAATTGGATAGATGTAGCTTATTAATATGTGGCGGTTTTTATAAAGTGGATAGGCCAATGCAACAACTGCTGGTCCTAATAAAGAATTAATCCACTTACCGCCAATCATATACTCATCATACGAAATATTAGTAAGTAATAGAAGCAGAATGTTGAGAGTTGTTGCAGTAAGGACGGGAATTAAAATCGGATAGGGAAGCCTTGCATAGATTTTCGCCATTGCTAAGTAAACAACAACAGTTCCAAGAATTATAATGATTGCGATAAGTGACTGCTGCATTTTTTATTATCCTTTCGTTTTAGTGTCTTCTTTTCTAAAAATTGGCTGGCTGTTCCTGACACCAGCATGGTCACAATAGTGCTAACAATGCCGATCAAACATAAGATCGCTCCGCTGATAGAGAATAGTGACGGGTAATTCATAATTCCGATCATGGCAGGAATAAATAATAATGGCAGATAGGCTAATAAAAAGTTTGCTCCATTCTCTATGATCTTCAATGGAATAATTTTAAGTGATAAACAAATAAGTAATAGAATTAGACCAATAATACTTCCTGGAATAGGGATAGGGAAAATATGATGAAAAACATTTCCAATCCATGTGAAAGCATATAAGATTGCAATTTGGTAGATAATTTGTAGTCCCTTCATAATACTGCTGTTCTTTAAATAAAGAACAGCTGCCTCCTTTTTCATGTGAAATCGTGATGATGATAATTAAGACCTTTACTTTACAAACATATACTTGTAAGATACAAGTATATGTTTGTATTATACAAGTAAATGCCGATTTGTCAATCATCAATTAAATTGTATAAAATATAAGCGGAGGGGAATCCATTGCAAAAAGAAAACCAAAAAGCAGTTGAACGTATAGAATATGAACTTACTACATTAATCCGACGAGCTGTTTATTTAGATATTTCCGATAAAAAAATTGGGCATTTAGAGAGATCTGTCTATTTATTATTAAGGCATCTAGATGAATTTGGTCCATCTCGATTAAAAGCTTTGGCTGAAACCTTTAATTTAGATATATCAACTCTTTCTAGACAAGCATCTGCTATTGAAGCAAAAGGATATATTTCGCGTTTTTCAGATCCAACGGATGGAAGGGTGAGTTTATTTAGACTTACGGATATAGGCAGGGAAAAATTAATAATAGACAAAAAAATGAGAATTGAGCGCTATCATGCAATGTTAGACAACTGGTCAAATAAAGAGAAAGAGATATTTGGTGAACTTCTTGAGCGTATGAATGAAGCATTGATTGATTAGATTCATTAGAAAGCTGCCAATTACGGCAGCTTGTTTATAGAGCTTCTTATTATGAAGCCATCTCCTTTTTTATTGGATTATCAATAAATTTAAAATATGGGAGAAAGATACCTATTAAAGAGACACAACAAATGAGTGATCCTATTAATAGATATAATGGCCTTATCCCCCATAGCTCACTTAATACGCTGCCTGCGGCTACCCCTAAAGGCATTGCACCACGAATAATAAAAAGCCTTACAGAAATGACCTTCCCCATTAAATGGTTTGGTATTATTTGCTGAAAGATGGATATATTATGTACTCCGAAAATTGCCATGGCAATACCGGCAATAGCCTCTGTCATATATGCAACATACATACTATGATTAATGGCAAGGAATAGATAAGTAAATCCGCCTATAACCAGTGATCCTAGCATGATCACTCGCCGGCTTTTGTATTTGATTTTCCCGATTAACATAGATCCGATTACATAACCAAGAGGGAAGCTTGCCATAAAATAACCATATTCTGCATAGGTACCTGATAACTCAGTAGTTATGTAGGGAAGATTGATGACCATGGCAGCGCCCACTCCAAATTGAACAAAAGCAAGAAAGATTCCTAGCCAAACTATGATAGGCTGCTTGAAAAAGTAGGATATTCCTTCAGTAAATTGCTGTAACCAAGTTTTTCGCTCATTTTGAGAGGTCTTTTCCTCTTTTATAAATAGTAATAGTGTACCGCTTGCCAGAAGGAACCCACTTACAAAGAAAAGAGTTAGTTTTACACCAAAGTATTCCACCACTACTCCTCCAGCAATTGGAGCCATAAAAGTCATCAGTCTTACGGTTCCATCTAAATAGGCATTAGCTGTATTTAGCTGTTCTTTTGCCACAATGAAAGGGATGATTGCCTGATTCGCTGGTGTGTATACGGGCGTAATCAAGCCTACGAAGATTTGGACTGCGAAAATATGCCAGGGTTCGAGAGTTCCTGTTAGTAAGGAAACAAGCGGAATGAGAAAAATTCCCCCCCTAGCCCATTGAGAAAAGACCATAATCCATTTTCGACTCCAGCGATCGATAAAGGGACCAATGAATAATTGGAGAATAAGGGACGGGAGAAAATATAATAGCCACATACTCCCAAGTGCCATTGTGGAACCAGTAAGCTGATAAATAAGAATTGAATTGCAAAAGGTCCCAAAAGCACCGCCAAATTCAGAGATTGCATTTCCAATCCATACAAATACAAACGATCGATTTTTAAAAATACTGTTCCTCATATATCTCCCACCTATAGCCTTATCATTGATTTAAATACAGATCTAACTCTTTTGCTAATCCTTCGAGTGCGTTTCTTTTAAGTGAATATTTGGATTGGAACGTTTCTACTAGTTTAGCTGCTCTAAGAATCTTAAGGTGATGGTGGATCGTAGATTTTCCAATATTCAATTGTGAAGTAAGCTCCTGTAAGGTACGGTCATGCTCATTAAGCATTTTGATAATTCGCATTCGAACCTCATCTCCTAATGCCTTATGTTTAAGAACAAAAAAGTGATTAGGTGTGTATTTATCATTGGGAGAGATACTTTCATTGGCTATGGGATAATAGAAAACCTTTGCTCCCTCTATATCTGCTTCGATATTCCATGGGCGGTATATATATTGTGGAATTAAAATGACTGTATGTATGCTTGGTTCTGGTATATAAGTAACCCCGCCAGTTGCCCATTCTACGAATTCTTCAGATTCCATTTTTTCTGCCATTAATTTCTTCGCTTCATAATCCGTTTGTAAAATAGCCAAAAGCTTTTCAGGCCAATTATTTATAACTGTTCCGTACCAGCCTGTCATGACATAGATAAGATGTTCTTTCAGGAGATTTCCATCTACTTGACAAATAAATGCTATATAGTGAGGCAAATAAGGATGTTCGTTCGTTAAGCGCTGCATTTCTTTCATTGCAGTTTGCACACCGATTGCTGCACTGTGCCTGATTTCTTGATAGTGGGTGCCTATAAATGGCAAACAAATAAACTTTAAATCTATATTCGGGAGATCTTCTATATACGTTGTAAATTCGGATAGCTGGATGAATGGCTTTTTATGCAGCAGTTGGAGTAGCGCTTTCCACGTATTATTCTTCTCGACAAAGTCTAAATGCTGCAATAACTCTTTTGGTGCAGAATTTCTAATATCAGTCCAATACGCGGGAGGTTTATCTAACGTTTTAATAAGCGGTGTATTGGTAATGGCTGCGATCCCTAATGCACATTCCCACAAAAGGGAGTATTCTAGCTGAATTTGGTAAGTTTCTCTCTTTCTGCCTGTAAGATTTAAAATATCCAAATATAGCACCTCATTTATTTTATTTCTCTATATTCTATAATTATAGAATAATATATTCAATATTTATAAAATAAATATTATGCATTTGAAATCATGTGAAAAGAAAAATGTTTAATTTGATAGAAATAGGGAATACATCTAGTAGAGAAATAGATAGAATGATTCATTAAGAAAGCTTAAAACATAATAGACGAGGAGGACTTATTATGAAACAAGCTTCACTTGTAAAATCATTAACGGTAGTAGGTATAGGGGTAGGAGCATCAGCGGCAGCCATATGGTTATCGTCTAAACCAAACCGAATCCTTGCTAAAGATGTGCTAAGGGATTGGAAACGAAAGGTAAAGCCGACTCCTTTTGATAAAAGTGAAAATCTCCCAATTGAAAAAGGGGGACACCCACATCCGTGGGATATCGAGGATAATAATATGGTAAGTGAAGGAGCTCAATATTCTGTTCAATTTTTCAATGAAAAAGTTCAGTAATCTTTTCATCAAATCAAATAATAACTTGAGGTGAGTGTAATGAAGAGAGAGATGAAAGAGACTCTGAAACCAATGAACGGCACGATGGTACAGAATTTCAAGGAAATGAAGGAAAATGGAAAAGTAATGGAGAGTATGGATACGAATAAAGAGTTAAAAGAGAAGGGAAAACAGCCAGATCCGAAGCAAGATACGGAATCTAAATAATAAGAGAATATGAACTATTGAAGGCTTGGGGGTGTCTCCAGGCTTTTTTATCTTCGAATAATACAAATATGTCAACTAGTTATACGGGAGTAAACCTCTATATTATAAAAAATAATTAAAGGAGAAGAAATCAATTTGAAGACAATCATTAAAAAAGTGTAGAGAAAAAATACTCTTTCTCTACACTCTGTGAACTCGGAGTCCGAGTTCTTTTAAATTAAAAATCAAAGTTATCTGGATCTGGCCCTACACGAAGATTTTGATTTAATCCATCAACGATTTCCATTTCTTCTTTCGTCAATTCAAAGTCAAATACATTCGCATTTTCAACAATACGATGCTCTTTTGTTGATTTTGGAATGGTAACAACCCCGTTTTGCAAGTCCCAACGCAAAATAATTTGGGCGACAGATTTATTATGATTGTTCGCAATTTCCTGTAAAACTTCGTTATCTAGTAACTGACCTTGCATTAATGGTGACCATGCTTCTAGCTGAATGCCGTTGTCTTCACAAAATGCTTTCAGCTCTTTTTGAGTTAATCGTGGATGGCATTCTACTTGATTGATCATCGGCTTGATTTCAGCATCCTTCATTAAGTCTTCTAAATAATGAATTTGAAAATTACTTACACCAATTGCTTTTACTCGGCCTTCTTTATAAAGAGTTTCTAACGCTCTCCAAGCATCCTTATATTTTCCTGCAACCGGCCAATGAATCAAATATAAATCTAAATACTCTAAGCCAAGTTTCTTTAAGCTTGCTTCATAAGCAGCAATGTTGATTCATATCCTAAATCCGCGTTCCAAACCTTTGAAGTAACAAATAGCTCTTCTCTTGATATGCTTGCATCTTTTAAACCTTCTTGGATCCCTTTGCCAACACCTTTTTCATTCTCATAAATCGCTGCTGTATCCACACTGCGATATCCATGTTTAATCGCTATTTTTACCGCGTTCACTAATTCAGGACCCTCTTCGACTTTAAAAACTCCAATTCCAAACCAAGGCATTTTCACACCATTATGCAAAGTTGTTGTATCTTGTAAATTTTTAACCATCATCTTTAAACCCTCCAAAATTTTATTATATTTTACTTACTTGATCTTTTCGTTCTAATGCTCTGCTAAATCCAGTTAAGACTGCAGCCGTTAAAACCATAAGTGCTCCAATCCAAGATGTCTGGATGAGCCCTATCGAGTCTGTTATGAGACCGCCTAAATAGGAGCCAATCGCAATCCCGGCATTAAATGCAGCAATATTTATAGCTGATGCTACATCAACCGCACTAGGGACAAAGCGCTCAGCCAGCATGACAACATATACTTGTAAGCCCGGGACATTCATAAATGCTAACAGACCCATCAATAGAATCGTTATTAAACCAGCAATTTTAAATGGTGCTGTATACATCAGAATAAATAAGACAACTGCCTGTACAATAAACATATAGAACAATGCACCAATTGGATTTTGATTCGATAACTTCCCTCCAATCATATTCCCAATCGCAATCGCAATTCCATAAACTAATAAAATGACAGCCACGGTTCCTTCTTTAAACCCCGTGATGTCTTGAAGCAATGGGGATAAGAATGTAAATACGACAAATGTTCCGCCATATCCTAATGCTGTAATGATGAATAAAAGCAATAGCCGGCCATTTTTCACAAGCTTAAGCTGATCACGAAAGGTAGTTTTTACTCCTTTTCGTAAATTAGATGGAACAAGAATGCTATTTGCAATAAAGGCAATGACACCAATGATAACAATGGTTATAAAAGCTGTTCTCCAGCCTAGCTGTTGACCAATAAAGGTTCCAAATGGTACACCAGTTACCGTAGCTACTGTAAGACCTGTAAACATAATTGATATCGCACTAGCTCTGCGATTTTCCGGAACTAAATCGGCAGCTATTGTCGATCCTATTGACATGAAGACCCCATGTGAAAATGCTGAAATCACACGTGCCACTAGCAAGAGCCCAATTGTTGTAGAGATTGCGGCAAGAGTATTACCAATAATAAAGACAATCATAATCCAAAGTAATAATGACTTGCGTGACATTCTCGATGTCAAAGATGTCAAAATAGGAGCTCCAAACGTTACCCCTAAAGCATATAAAGAGACAGTTAATCCTGCCGTGGTAACCGGAATACTTAAATCATTTGCAATAAGCGGAAGCAACCCGACACTGATGAATTCAGTCGTTCCGATTGCAAAGGCACTAACTGCTAAAGCAAGCAACGCGAACGTGCTTTGCTTTTTACTTAAAGCCATATTATTTCCTCCTTTTTTCTGTTATACAAATGGAAACTTTCTTTTCGGCGAATAATATATTTTGAAAGAAAGTATAGAATGAATCGGCCAGCAAATGTTATTATGAGATATATAGGACATAAAGAAAAGTACGTACTTTAAAGTTATATAGAAACCAAAAAGTAATATAGGTACTTTTTGGTGCCTGTAAGGAGGAGGACAAGAATGCAAAAAAAGAAATACAATATTTCTGTTGAAGCGACATTAGAAGTCATTGGTGGAAAGTGGAAGTGTGTGATTCTCTGCCATCTAACTCACGGAAAAAAACGAACTAGCGAATTAAAGCGGCTCATGCCAACTATCACACAAAAAATGCTCACCCAACAGCTGCGCGAGCTAGAAGAAGATGGTGTCATCAATCGAATCGTGTACAATCAAGTTCCACCAAAAGTAGAATACGAACTCAGTGAATATGGACGAAGCTTAGAAGGGATCCTTAATCTACTATGTGCATGGGGTGAAACACATTTAACGAGAGTATATGGAGATAAATTTTCGGTTTTAGAAGATAGTGTGTTGAATGAACAGCTTAAATGAAAGGATTAGGAGTTTGAGTTTTCCGGTTATGATTTAGTTTTATTCGCAACTCTTTTCATCTATTTTTCATTTGGAGGAAATGATAGGTCTGATTTGTCACCTACTTTCTTCCGATTCACTCAGAACGGATCCAAATTACCGGACAATAAATGTAAGACAGATAAAACAGCCGATTCCTTAAAGGTAAAATCGGCTGTTTTAATTTCTATTTTCCTTAGCAATTACCCAAACAATGTCAACAAACTCATAAAAAGGATTTTATGCTAGAAATAAAGAATAAGTTACTATCGCTTAATTTAGGGAGGTAAAGAATGCTGACAGCGAAACAGTTAACAGATATTAAGGAACTACAGTATGTTTGTGAGAAGGGTGAACCCTTCGAATTGAAATTGAATTGGGATATGCTCCAATCACGTGAGGAAAATGAAGGAAATGACTTTTTTCATTATGAAGATGGAAAGTTAGTTGGTTTTCTAGGTTTGTACGGGTTTGGAAATAAAGTGGAAGCTTGTGGGATGGTTGCACCAGATTATCGGAGAAAAGGCATATTTACTAAGCTTTATCGCAAGGCAGAAAATGTGTTGAAGGAACGGGGAACTTCGCATATTCTCTTGAATGCTCCATCCAATTCTGAATCTGGAAAAGGCTTTCTGCAATCCATTCCATGTTCTTATGCATTTTCAGAGCATCAGATGAAATGGGAAGAAACGGAACTCTCTTATAAAGAGGATGTGGTATTAAGGTTATCAAGTCCCGATGATTTTGAAACAGAAGTCCAATTAGATGTCCAGTGCTTCAACTTTGAAGAAGAGGATGCACGAGAATATAATGAAAGAATCAAGCGGGAAAATACGGATCAATTTTATATCATTGAAGCGAATGGGATTTCTTCTGGCAAAATGCGGATCTCTCATCTAAATGGAGAAGCTTGGATTTACGGATTTGCTATTTTCCCTGAATATCAAGGCAAAGGCATTGGACGAAAAGCGTTAACAAACGTCATTTTAAATGAAGATAAGAATGGATTTTCGATTTTTCTAGAAGTAGAAGCAAAGAATGCGCACGCATTAAAATTATATGAGTCTTGTGGATTTAAAGCCTATCATGCACAGGATTATTATAAAAAGGAATAAATATGGTTTTATCATTTATAAAAGTACTCCTTTATGGGAAAAGAAAGTCACCTTACCCTCTATTTTTAGGGATAGGGTGACTTTCCCCTTTATTTTAAACAAATACTATATCTCCGCTCTAAATGTTTTTCCCAGCTGATGACTAAGGCTAAAATAATGACGGAAATTATATATAATTGGACTCCACTTGTTTGGATCAATATGATTTTCTCCAATAATAATATCTTTATGAGCATGGATGTGTATTGCCTTTGTCTCCACAATGGCAAAATCAGGGGTATGCTCGGGAATCCGAATGTTATTCACTGCTGCTTCAATTTGTAAAGGACATTCCATAATTCGAGAAGGTTTCACAGTCTTAGATTCAATTGGTGATAATCCACTAATGGCATACTTATCTTTCCCATACTCAAACCCTACTTTTTTCTTAAATTCGGGAACGGGATTCTTTCCGGTGTAGTGTGCTAATGATTCAACATTTCTCCATAATGAAGGACTTGGAATGTTGATTACACATTCAGGATGTCGTTCTAAATTTTCGATGGCTTTTCCTCCAAGACCAATGCCCAAAATGATGCAATCCCCTAATGCCCACGATGATGATATAGGGCTAATATTTACGGAATCATCCTCATTTAGTGTATTTAATAAGATTACGGGAGTTCCATAGTATAGAATGCTAGGCTGAATTCTTTCTATGTTTAGTGCTTGATAGGCAGTTTCCATTTTTATTCTCCTCCTACTTATATGTTCTTATTTATTGTAAAATAGTAATATTCTAATCTCCATCGAAATATGGAATACAATGAGAAGGAGGGGGTTATGTGAATGCAAATCCCAATGTAGCGATTATTGCTAGTCTTGTTAGTGAACCTTCACGTGCAGCAATATTAACTGTCCTAATGGATGGCAGATATCATCCGGTAAGTGAATTAGCATATATGGCTGGAATTAAACCACAAACAGCAAGCTTTCATTTAACAAAAATGGTCAGCGCAAATATAGTGGCAGTAGAGAAGCATGGAAGACATCGCTATTATGGCATTCAAGATCAAGATGTTGCTCAGGTTATGGAATCCTTGCTATTAATTGCACCGCCAATTGAAATTAAATCATTCAAACAAGCTTCTGAAGATAAGGCCATACGCTTAGCGAGGACTTGTTATGACCATCTTGCAGGGGGACTTGGCGTGCAATTGACAGATGCTCTTATTCAAGAAGGCATTCTTTATGAGGGACCGAAAGAATTCACAGTTACAGAAAAGGGAAAGGAGTTCCTTGCTGATTTTCAAATTGATCTCAAAAAGGTTGGGACAAAGAGGCGTTCATTTTCACACAAATGCCTGGATTGGAGTGAAAGGCGGCACCACCTTGCTGGAGCACTTGGAAATGCCCTTTTAGAAAGGTTATTAGAATTAAACTGGGTAGAACGTTTACCAAAAACAAGAGCAATTAAAGTTACATCTAAAGGTGAAAAAGGATTGAAGGAAACCTTTTCTATAGAAGTTAGTATATAGCAGAATTTTTCTGAGTAAGCATAAAATATAGTCTGCTCTGAAATATGAAGAATATATGAAATCTATACCTTTCACTGCAAAGTTCACGAAACGCTCACGACAAATTAACCAACTCTTAACACTCCTTTTAGACAATTTACTTGTGATTTCAATCATAGTAAATGCCAAATGAACAGCAGTCGAAAGGAGAATGAATATGAAAGTTAAAAATCCGATGTTCTTACCAATAATGGCCATCATTGTTACGATGATAGCCGGCTTTACGTATCTTTATATTTATGTAAAGGATAAGCCAGCAAAGACGGAATTGGCGAGTTCTGAACCAAAAGTAGAAGAAAAGACTCATCCATATGCTCCGCCAAGTATGGAAGAGGTGCCAGAAGGGGAAGAAGGCGAATTAATTAAGCTAGGACAAAAATATCATAATGAAACAAGCAGTGTTTTAGACGGGTATGTCGGCAATACATTAAGTTGTGCCAGCTGCCATGCGAATGGAGGAGTTGGTGATTCTCTGGATTTAGTTGGAATCTCAAAAACATATCCACAATATAATCCTCGTGCCGGACGAGAAGTAAGTATAGAGGATCGAATTAACGGATGCTTTATAAGAAGTATGAATGGAAAGCCCCTTCCTAAAGAGGGAGAAGAAATGAAGGCAATGGTTGCATATTATAATTATATTTCAACAAATGTTCCAGAAGGTACGACTGATCGTCCGTGGGCTAAGCTTAAAAAGGCAGAAGGCGATTTATCAAAAGTGAATGTAGATGAAGGAAGAGAACTTTATCAGCAAGCATGTATCACTTGTCATGGGGAAGATGGTGCTGGCGGAGCAACAGGACTTGCACTTTGGGGAGATAACTCATACAATATTGGTGCCGGGATGGCTAGAGTTCGAACAGCTGCTGGCTACATTCAAAAGTATATGCCAAAGGCGCCCGTAGGTGATTATGAGGCAGGTTCTCTTACAGAAGAACAAGCGATGAATATCGCAGCATACATCAATTCAATGGAGCGTCCAGACTTTCCAAACAAAATTCATGACTGGCCGAATGGAGATGCACCAGATGATGCAGCCTATGAAACTTTAGCGGGCAAGAAGAAATCTGATAAATAGAAGTTTAATATAAAGCTAGTTTTACTGTATAAGAGAAATGTGGTGATTGTTATGGAAGATGGGAAGCTGAGAGGAAAGACGATTCTTCTTATTGATGAGAGCGAAGAAAACCGGGTTGAGCTTAATTGGTATTTATCCAAAAATGGCTTTGAGATTATAGAGGCCGAGAATGGAGAAGAAGCCAAAATGAAATTTTTAAAGTATGACCCCTGTTTCGTCCTGCTTGAAACAGAACTTCCTGATATGAATGGGTTAGACTTTTGTACTTGGGTTCGCAACCAGAATTCTAACAATGTTCCTATTATCATACAATCATCGAAAGGTGCTGACCAAGACAAAATACAAGGGCTGAAGATGGGTGCAGATGACTATATTGTGAAACCGCTAAACTCTGAAGAGCTATTGATAAGAATAGAGACTGTCTTGAGAAGAACCGTTAACCGCTGCAGCAAGCTAAGCTTTAAAGGACTGACAATCAAGCCGATAAAGGGGATCGTAAAATTTCATGATTATGAAATTCAATTAACCCATTTTGAGTATCGGCTTTTGTATCTTTTTATGACACATCCAGATCAGATATTATCAAGGGAACAAATTATTAATGAATTATATAAGAAAAATGAAAAGGTTATAAACGAAAGGACAGTGGACGTCCATATTAAAAATCTCAGGGAGAAAATCGCTGGATTTTCGGACTATCCTTATATTGTGTCTATACGTGGCTTAGGTTATAAATTTAATATCGATTTTTAAGAAATGGGAGAACGGAGATGTTATATATGTAACATCTTCGTTTTTTTTAGTCTTATAAATGTCAGCATAAACCAATAGTTCAATCGGTAATACTATTAATATAAGTTAGATGCAAAATCATAAATGGACAACAGGCAAGGAGGGCTGGAATGATTGGATTAATCCTTTCTGTTATAGCAATCAATACGATCGTTTTTTTTGTAAAGAAGAATCTGACTATGAATCAAATGGTCCACATCTGGTTCTTCACGATTTCATTCCAATTAACTTTTGATATTTTTATCGATTTAAAATATCATGGCTATTGGTATATAACGAAAGGAATTGATTGGGAAGCCTTTCCTGCCTACACAATATTAGTCCCTCCTGTTAATATCCTATTTTTAAACTGGTTTCCTTTTAAACGTTCCTTTATGAAAAAATGCTTATACTTGGCTATATGGGTAGGAGTCATATTACTTTATGAAAGTATTGTCCAGCTTCCGCCTCCGTGGGGCTATTTTGAATATGGCTGGTGGAGGTTGGAGTATTCTGCAGTGTTTGACCCGATATTACTACTTATATTAATAGGTTATTATAAATGGATACAAGTGATTGAAAAGAAATAGTGATGGAAATTGGAGCCAATTTGTCTTCGTTTTTTATGCGTCCTAAATGAATTCTCATTCAAAAGTAGTAGAAGTTTATCATCATAATTGAGTAACCGTATTCCATCTCGCTTCCGATGCTTCGCGAACGCTTTCTTTCTAAAATAAAGTTAAGAACAATATAGAAAGCGAGAGATTCTAATGGATAAAAAACCGGTTGTAATGATTACGGGCGCATCAAAAGGTCTTGGAAGAGCATTAGTATTAGCATTGGCTAAAGAAGGGGTACGGCTAGCTATTTGTGCAAGAGGAGAAATGATGCTCCGCAAAATAGAGAAAGAGGTACTGGCACTTGGAGCAGAAGTGATTGCCGTTGAAGCAGATGTCTCTGACATAAGGGATGTAAACCGCTTCGTATCTATAGTAGAAGAGGGCTTTGGACGTGTCGATGTATTAATTAATAATGCTTCTATATTTGGACCCGGACCAGCGCTATTATCTGATTACCCGGAACATGATTTTGCTGAAGTGCTTCGGGTCAATACAGTGAATCCTTTCCTCGTTACAAAGCGAGTATTGCCAGGTATGTTGATTCGAAACAAAGGGAGAATTTTCAATTTGACCTCTGAAGCTGGCAGAACAGGATTTGCAGAATGGGGTGCATATGGCATCTCTAAATTTGCAGTAGAAGGTTTAACACAAACTTGGGCGGATGAGCTACAAGACACAGGAGTCACTGTCAGCATGGTGGACCCAGGGGAAATGGATACAGAAATGCATAAAGTTGCTGTCCCAGAATGCGATTATGAACTAGAGGATCCTAATGAAGTGGCCAAGATATTTGTTACCCTTGCATTAGATGACTCGATTGAATTAAATGGAAAACGGTTTGAGGCACAATCTTTTTTACAAGGAAAGAGGGATGAACAATGATGAGTACCGCACGTTCATTCCAAGTGCCTGAATATTTAAATGCACGTATGCCAGCAGAATATCGAGGGATCCAGAGGGATCATGTCCGTTTGATGACTTTAGATACAGTGACAGGAGATTGTTCCCATAATTTTTTTAACAAATTGGATTCGTATCTAGTAGAGGGAGATTTACTAGTCTTAAATAATAGTCGAACCATTCCGGCAGTATTAAAAGGAAAAAGAGGAAAGCAAACGATTGAAATTCGCTTATCCAGAAAATTATCGGATAGAGAATGGGAAGCCCTTATCGTTGGCGGAGTTATCACTGTTGGAGAAAAGATTGATTTACCTGGAGGACTAACAGCAACTATTACTGGGCTAGGAACAGAGGCACCTTTAATCGTCCTTTCCTTTTCAAAGAGCGGATTAGATTTATTAGAAATCTTCTATCAATACGGGGAGCCGCTCCATTACGAATATATTGAAACTCCTTGGCCAATAGAAATGTATCAAACCGTCTATGCTTCTGTTCCGGGATCTGTAGAAATGCCATCGGCCGGAAGAGCATTTACTTGGAGATTGTTAAATATGCTGAAGGGAAAAGGTGTAAACATTGCCTATATACAGCTGCATGCTGGCTTAAGTTATTACGGCAATGATCGCTGGCCAAACCCTAATAAACATCTTGAGGAATTTTGTGTTCCAGTAAAAACAGCAGAATTGATTAATAAAACAAGGAAAAATAATGGGCGAGTAATTGCGGTTGGAACGACTGTTGTAAGGGCACTTGAAACAGCGGTCAATACAGATGGAAATGTGGAGCCACAGGAAGGGATTACAAGTTTGTATATTCAAAAAGGGTACCCTTTGAAGGCTGTTGATGGTTTAATTACAGGCTTTCACGAGCCAGAAGCAAGCCATTTAGATTTGCTTTCTGCTTTTATTGATAAAGGTTTATTAATGAAGGCATACAAAAAGGCATTAGCTGATGGGTATCTATGGCATGAATTTGGAGATATGAATTTAATCCTGCCGATGGATGAGAGAAAATGAAGTGGCATCATGCTGGAATTCTAGTAAGTAATTTAAATGATTCCATCCAGTTCTATAAACGAATGTTTGGTTTTTCCTTTGAGAAATATTTAACGTTTCAGGATGAAAAAATTGTTTTTCTTCGGAATGGGAATGTCCAAATTGAACTAATTGAGTCAGAGGAAAATCCAGTACGATTACATTCTATTCATATAGCGTGGCAAGTGGAGGATATAGAGGGTTGGAATAGAAAGCTGAAAAGAGAAGGACTTTATCCATCGGAAGGACCTTATAGCATAAGAAATGGGTGGGTCACTGTATTTTATGAGGGACCCGATCGTGAGATAATCGAATTGATTCAAGTAACTAAAATTAAAAACCTTACCTGAGTGAACTGCACCCCAATTGTTTGGAGGTGCAGTTTTTATTAAATCGGTATAAATACCCATGCGATTCTTATTCTACTATAAATAAGTTGTTTAAAGTTATATGTCTTTTTAATAAATATTGGAAAAATACATTTTATTTTACAATTCGTATTTTGGGGGCTGACCCTCACTAAGTCTCGGGACTTAGTTGAAAATAAAGCGCAAGCTCGTTATGAGAATTCAAAAATAAAGGTAAGATGAAATCAAGATAAAGGAAGGAGAAAACAAAATGAAAAAATTTGGTTTGTTATTAATCGGCGGAATTTCAGCGATGATATTACTTTCTACGATTGGTCCTATGATTGGGTTCCTAGTAAGTATTGCGCTTCTATATTTCATCTTTAAACAATTTTTGAAGACAGATTCAACAGGAGGGAAAATTGGGTTAGGGGTGGTCGGTTTCTTTATTCTGATGGCTTCTATTCACAATGCACCTGCGATCATAGGAGTTGTGGCAGCATACGTCCTGTACCTAGTTTATAAAAAATGGAATGAAAACAAACAGGTGGTTGTTAAAGAAACAGACCCATTTGTTAATTTTGAAAAGCAATGGAATGACATCAACAAATAATTGAATGAAGGAGAGAGTGAGTCATGACGAATTTACTTACAAAAATTAAAAATACAATAAAAGCTGATTTAAACGAAGTGCTGGAAAGAAAAGAAAATCAAAATCCGATTACGTTGCTTAATCAATTTCTTCATGAATGTGAACAAGAAACAGAAAAGGTAAAAAAGCTTGTCGATCGTCAATATCAGCTCAAGGATGAGTTTGAAAGAGAGCTAGTAGAAGCAGCAGAGCTTGCCGAAAAAAGGAAGCATCAGTCAGAGATTGCTTCAAAAGCAGGGGAAACAGAGCTCTATCAATTTGCCTCAGCAGAGTATCAGCATTATTCAGACCGTGCCGAACGCCTAAGAGTTTCTCTGAATCACATCTTAAGACAGCTTGAAGAATTAGAAGGAAAATATGAAGAAATGAAGCGTAAGCTTAAAGACATGTATATTCGCAGGATGGAGTTAATGGGACGTGAAAATATCACACGAGCCAATCACCAAATTAACAAATTATTGGATTCAACTTCTAACTCCGATAAGCCATATTCTCGATTTCAAGCAATAGAAGGCTATCTTGATCGTTTAGAGGATCAAGTAAACAGAGCTTTTCACAGCAGCTCCATTGATGCGAAGATAGCGCAATTGGAAAATGAGATGAAAATGAGTGAAGGTAAACTTCATTCTTAATCTAATGGTCTAAGAAAGGAAATGGAATTTACTATGATAAGAGTCAAAGGAACTTGATTCCTTTGACTTTTTTTATAAAATAGGGTGGGTTATTTAATAATTACTCTTGTTTTTTCGAAAAAGAGATGGTATTGTAACAAAGGGTAAATCGTAATTATTACGATTTGTATCATAGGGAAATTGTGAAGCTATTTAAAATTTTTAAATGTGGGGGTGAAAAAGGACGGTTATCTGTTGGTTTGTTGTATTAAAGGAGATTCAATAGATTAATTTTTTTATTATATAAATCGTAATCATTTTGATTAAGGAGAATGAATTTAATGAGAAAAATACCTGTAACAGTATTGAGTGGTTACTTAGGTTCGGGTAAAACAACTTTACTCAACCACATTTTGCAAAATAAAGAAGAAAAGAAAGTTGCTGTTATTGTTAACGATATGAGTGAAATTAACATCGATGCTTCTTTAGTCAAACAAGGCGGATTTTCAAGAACAGAGGAGAAGCTTGTAGAAATGCAAAATGGCTGTATTTGCTGCACCCTTAGGGAGGACTTGATTAAAGAGGTAGAAAAGCTAGCATCATTAGGTGACATTGATTACATCGTGATCGAATCAACAGGTATTAGTGAACCAGTTCCTGTGGCGCAAACCTTCACATATGTGGATGAGAATTTAGGAATTGATTTATCATCATTATGCAGACTGGATACGATGGCCACTGTTGTGGATGCCAATCGTTTCTGGAATGACTTCTCTTCTGGTGAAAGCTTGTTAGATCGCAAGGAAGCGACAGATGAAGCAGATACGAGAGAGGTTGTTGATTTACTGATAGACCAAATTGAATTTGCTAACGTGATTTTGTTAAATAAAATCGACTTGGTAGAACATGAGGATATTCGTGAATTAAAAGCGGTTCTGCAGAAGCTAAATCCTGAAGCACGTATAATCGAAACGGATCATGCTCAGCTTCCGCTCAATTGTGTTTTGGATACGAAATTATTTGATTTTGATAAAGCAAGCCAAAGTGCAGGCTGGATCAAGGAACTGAATAATGAACATATCCCAGAGACAGAGGAGTATGGCATTTCCTCGTTTGTATTTAGACGGAGACTGCCATTCCATCCAGAGCGGCTGATGAAATGGCTAGAGGATTGGCCAGTTGATGTTGTTCGTGCAAAAGGCTTTATATGGATAGCCACACGAAATAATATAGCAGCACTTCTCTCGCAAGCTGGCCCTTCCATTATCCTGCAAGGTGTTGGTGAGTGGATAGCAGCCTATCCAGAAGAGGAAAGGAAACAAGTATTAATCGAAGAACCTGAACTGCTGGAGAAGTGGGATGACGTATATGGAGATCGCCTAACTGAGCTTGTTTTAATAGGGATTGATATGGACCG
Organism: Cytobacillus solani; assembly: GCF_006704205.1. Classification (NCBI taxonomy): domain Bacteria; kingdom Bacillati; phylum Bacillota; class Bacilli; order Caryophanales; family Bacillaceae; genus Cytobacillus; species Cytobacillus solani. Next base: position 1,539,525 of record NZ_CP041305.1, on the reverse strand, counting down.
GGATGAAATTGAAGAATCCTTAAAGAAATGTCTGCTAACAGAGGAAGAGCTCTTAGCGGATTGGTCAACATTCAAAGACCCGCTACCACCGTTTGTAATAGAAGAAACAGAATAAATAGGAGGAAAGAACAATGAGAGTGAAAATTACATTAGCTTGTACTGAAACAGGAGATAGAAACTATATTACGACAAAAAATAAGCGGACAAATCCTGACCGTATTGAGTTGAAAAAATATTGTCCGCGTTTAAAGAGACATACTTTACACCGCGAAACAAAATAGCAAAAAAGGTATAAGCACTTCATTCGTTAAGTGCTTATACCTTTTCAAAAAGAAAGAGTATTGTTTATAAAATTTTAATATTAACAGGATACAGGTAGGGTTTTGCTGGTTCACTAATTTTCTTCCAATGGGTAATTTTAATAATAGGCAATTCATTTCCGCCATAAGTCGTTACGTCTAAAACACCAGTTGCTTCTATCCACGTGTCTTCCTCAACGGAGGCAGCTTCAGAGAACTCAGAAAGAAAGCCAATAATACTTGCATCTGCAACACAGTGGGTAATTAAAAACCTCGATAACACAAGCTGATTTTGTTCAAAGCCCTCTTCTTTGTATACAAAGCCTGTTAAAGTAATGTTTCTTCCTTTATACCGGTTGACATCAAAGCTGATTTCTTCGTAGTAAGGAGAAAATACATAGTCATTCATCTCAATGTTAGTGCTTTGTTCAAGCTTTTGGATTAGCTTGTCATACTCATCTTGGGAGACTTCTTCAGGAAAATCAAGGTTTGATTGGTCGATAGAATGTTCAAGTGGTTCAGAAGGATCAGCTTGTTCAGCTGGATCGGAATTTGTCCCCTCATTTTTCTGAGCAGATTGTTTTTGATTTGACAGGATAGCCATACCCCCTTTTTTATCTACAATTGATGCATCAAGCACTTTGGGTGGCAAGAGGAATCCAGTAATCAGCGGGAATATTAAAATCCCATATGAGAGGAGTTTTTTTATACTAAAAGTGGAATCTCCGTGATCATGGGTACAGGCATGATCAGCATGATGACAATGATGACCTTGCTCTTTAACTGTCCAAATTCGCGTTAATTGAATGAAAAACAAAATCAAAAATAGAATAGAGGCAGATTGACTTAATGATTCGTACTTTGGATTAATATATTTAGTTAAGTCCCCAGTATAATGCATCTTGAAAAGCATGGCAGAAAAAGCAAACAATATGAGTGCTCTTGCAGCCTGCTGAAAATTGAATTTCACTTTTTCTCCTCCTTATATATAGCTGCTCAGTAGTAAAAGGACAATAAATATAATTGATGCGACCAACGCTAACACACTTATAACAAACTTAAATCGAAAGACATTAAGCATCATGATTGTATTTTTAAAATCAATCATTGGACCAAAAATTAAGAAGCCTAGAATAGAAGATGTTGGGAATAAACTGCTGAATGAAGCACCGATAAATGCATCCGCCTCGGAACAAAGAGATAATACATATGCTAAGCCCATCATTACTATTAATGAGGCTACTGTTCCATCCCCAGCCTCTAGCAGCGCTTTAGCTGGCATATATGTTTGCACAAAGGCAGCTAAAATAGCCCCGATGACTAAGTATTTTCCCATATCAAAGAATTCATCTATCGAATGGGTTAGCATAGACCAAAATCGATTTAAAAAAGGCCCTTTTTTTGTATGTGAATGTGAATGGATCGTTTGCTTCTGGGGTGCAGTTTTAAATTGATTCCCTTTAAAAAGAAGGCTGATTACGATGGATATGATAATGGCAATGACAAAACCTAAGCCCATTCTTAATCCTGCAATTTTAAAGTTGTTTCCAAAGGCCATGTATGTAGAGGCGATAACGATTGGGTTGATAAGAGGTCCTGTTAGCATAAAGCCCATCGCAGCGTGGATAGGCACCCCTTTGGAGATAAGTCTTCGAACAATAGGAACAATCCCGCATTCACATGCAGGGAACAGGGCTCCTATAATACAGCTCATAAGCACAGCCAGTAATTTATTTTTGGGAATGCATTTCTTGATATGTTCTTCTGTTACGAAAATTTGGATAATTCCTGCGATAAGGACACCGACGAGTACAAAAGGAAGTGCTTCTATTAAAATACTCAAAAATATCGTATTCATGTTTAAAAAAGAAGCTGGTACTTCAAATAGATTTTTTATATTAGAGCCAAATGAAAAAAAGAATAAAGCCAATCCGATAATTAAAATCCCCGTTATATCTATGATATTAGCATGGAAAAGGCGTTTCATGAATTCCTCCTACAAAAGATAAGTGTATTTTAACAAGCAGCCTATTGTGACTAATCAGGGCTTGTCAAACAAAAAAATAAAAAGTCCCTCCTGCCATTCATGTGGCAGGGAAGGGGGATTCAAACCTTAATTGTTTAATGCCTTCTTAATAGTTTCTAGATTCCTTCTCATTATGCTAAAGTAATCATCATTTTGCTTCAAATTCTCTTCTGTAATTGCTTCTAGATTATGAAGAATAAGAGATTCGGCTCCAATCTCTTTCTGAATAATTTCCGCTACTTTTGTTGATAGGTTCTGTTCGAAGATCACGTATTGAATTTGATGTTCCTTCGATTCTTCAATAATACTTTGCAAGCCTTTCTGTGTAGGCTCCTGTGTTGGAGACAGGCCTGCAATAGCAATCTGTTCAATTCCGTATCTTTCTTCCCAATATCCATAGGCTGCATGAGAAACGAGCAAATACTTTGTTTTTGAATTCTCGATGGCCGTTTTATATTCCTCGTCAAGTTTCTCTAATTCGCCTTTTAGTTGCAAGAAATTAGTTTCGAACTCTGATTTATGTTCTGGCATTAATTGGATTAGTGAGTTTTTTATATTAGTAGCAAGTTCAATTGATAGAATAGGATCCAGCCATACATGAGGGTCATAATCACCATGGTGATGACCGTGTTCTTCATGCTCATGGGTTGATTTTAATAGATCAATACCATCACCAGCTTTTAGAATAGCGACGTTCTCGTTCTTCAAAGATTCTGTTGCTTTCTCTGCAAATCCTTCGATTCCAACTCCTGTATAAATGAATAAATCAGAAACAGCAAGTCCCATCATATCTTTCGTAGAAGGCTCAAAGGAATGAGCATCCACATTTGGCGGGTAAATACTCTTAACGTCAACATAGTTTCCGCCAATTTTCTTTGTGAAATCTTCTAGAGGATAAATAGTTGTTAAAACAGTTAATTTATCCTCATCCTTGTCTACGTTTTCTCCGTCAGCTTTCTTTGCTGTTTCTGTGTTTCCGCAGCCTGAAAGCATTAGACTGAATGTAAATAGGGAGGTGAGAAGAGGTTTTTTAAATTTCATATGTGTAACTCCAATCTTCATTAATTTACTAGTACATGAAACTATCAGCGGCTTAAATCGTAATTATTACGTTTTACATTCTAAAGTAAGACTATGAGTTTGTAAATGTTTTTATGCTTTCTTTCCTTTAAAATTTCACTTTTTAATAAATCAACGCAGCATAATGGAAAAAACGGCAGATCGATTTCTGCCGTTTTTACCTTGTTATTGGTTTGCCAATTTTCGCTTTTCAGCTAAAAGTCTTTGAAATTCTAATTCCAGCTCATCAGAAGGTTCCATACTAAGGCGGCTCAGTACTTCTGTTATCCTAGTTTCTAATAGGAGGAGCTGATCCCCTTTTGTATCGTGTGCAACTTTTGGTGTATAGTTTTTGAATTGCTCATATGTCCCATCAAATAACTGAATCTCTTGGTTGTCAATCGCTAAAATTCGTGTGGCAATGCTCTCGATAAATTGCCGATCATGAGAAACAAAAATAACGGTTCCTTCATATTCCTGCAAGAGGGCTTCGAGTGCTTCCACTGATGGGATGTCAAGAAAGTTTGTTGGTTCGTCTAATATAATTGTATTAATTTCACTAACAAATAATTTAGCGAATGCTACTTTTACTCGTTCCCCGCCGCTTAGGACACCAACTGGCTTATAGACATCCTCTCTGAAAAAATGCAGCCTCGCCAGGACTGTCCGTATGAATGTCTCATTCTGTATCGAGGTTGTGCTGACATTTTCAAGTATGGATTTTTCTGTATTTAAAATATCGATGTTTTGACTAAAATAGCCGATTTTCATGGAAGGGGAGATCGATATCCCTTCCTCCTGATTCATTATTTTTTTCACGAGCGTTGTTTTTCCGCATCCGTTCGGTCCGATGATAGCAAGCTTATCTCCTCCGCGTACATGAAAGCTGGCAGATTTCCAGAGTAATCTCTTACCGATCGAACATTGTATATCTTCTGCTCGCAGGACAATTCGTCCTTTAAAGGTTTCTTCGTTAGGCAAATTCATTTTTATGACAGGCGCATCTTTGACTTTTTCAACTTTATCAAGCTTTTCTAAACGCGTTTCAATCGCCTTTGCCGTTTTTTGCAGTTTCTTTTGCTTTTTAGCGAAGTAAGGCTTGGATTTTCCCGCTTCGATCGAACTTACATTTTTCGGTGTTTTCGTAGCTCGTTCTGCTTTTTTCTCTTTTAATATTAATGCTTCCTCTAACTGTTTTTTCTTCTTCTCATATGATTCGTAAGCTTGCTTCTGCTGGTGCAGCTCCAATTCCTTCTGCTCCATGTAATCGGAGTAGTTACCCTTATATACTTTCACTTTTCCTTCATTAAGCTCCCAAATGGACGTACATAAAGCATCTAAAAATGCACGGTCATGTGAAACAAGAACAAGTGCGCTGAGGGACTTTTTGAATTTCTTTTCCAGCCATTCAATGTGGCTCGTATCCAAATTTGTTGTTGGTTCATCTGCTAGTAAAATAGCAGGGCTTTTTGCGAGTGCGGCATTAATATATTCCTGTGTCACCTCTCCGCCACTTTTTGTCGTATCCGTTCTTTTTAGCTGCGGTAAAAGCTCGCATATGCCATTTGTTGCGATCGTTCCGTTGTCAGGAGATGTTTCTCCTGCTAAAACCTCTAATAAGGTTGTTTTTCCACAGCCGTTCCTGCCAACAAGACCAATTCGATCATGTTTTTGAATTTGTAATTTTTCTATATCTAATAATAAACGGTCTTTTATAAATAATTTGATATGGTTTGCTTCTAATAGCATCATACAATCATCCCCATTTCATAAGTGCTTGGAGACAAAAAAGCCTCCTATCTGCATTCAGAATAGGAGGCATAGGGGTGCACAAAGAGACTACTCCCTTTGAAGGACCAACTATAGAAACCTAATCCTATTCTGAAAACCTCGATTGAAGACAACACGAAATAGAGCAGATATCTGCTAACTAAGACAGTCTTCAATTGATTGCTTTCGAAAAATAGGATTAGAACTTCATCTAATTGGGTCACCCTTTCGCGTATAGTTATTATTACAATATACAATTAGCTGGTATTTGTCAATTGACTGATAAAAAATGGTGGGAATGATATGCATTTAAATGGCCCGATACAATTTGTTGAAATTTAATATTTAAATAACATCGCAATAAATTCGTGGCCTCCGCCAATTGTCCAAAAAAGGATATGATCTCCACGTTTTATTCGACCAGATTCAATTCCTTCATAAAGGGCAATAAATGGACTGCTTGTTCCTGTATAGCCATATTGGTCACCCACATACATTATTTTTTGATCAGGAATGTTAAAATGTTCTTGGATTTTTAGGATATTAGAGAGAGCAAATTGTGATAAACAATAACTATCAATATCTTCACTTTTTAAGTGGTTGCGTTCTAATAGTTTTTTGATTTTTTCATATGTAAAGGGCAAAGAGACGCTTCCATCAAATGGAAACCATTTCATATAATCAATCGATCCTTCTCCTTTAATAGCCTGGGATAAACCCTCTTCAGGATAAAGAATATTATCTCGATAAGTGGAATCTACTTCATAGATCGCATCGATAAATCCGGTATTCTCTTCGGTTTTCTCGAGTATTACGGCACAAGCAGCATCGCCAAAATTAGCATATGTGATTTCCTCTTCAGGATTAGCAATAAGTGAAAAATTATCTGAACCTATAATTAAGGCGGTACGTACATGTGGATTAGATAACATATAACGTGAAGCTTGCTCTATTGAAATGGTCATTCCAGCACAATTTGCGTTTGTATCCATTACAATTGTATCTTTTTTTCCCTTAATAGAATGGTGAACATAGATGGCATTGGTAGGCACAGTTTTCTCTGGGACTTGAGTTGAAAAAATAATCATATCAATATCTGTTCCTGTTAACCCTGCCTTTTCTAATACGCGTTTGGATGCTTCTACCGCCATTGTTATCCCATTTTCACTGTTATTCTCAATTAGGTATCTTTCATTACGTCCCATAACATCCAAAAAATGAGTAATATCTCTGCCTTTTTGTTTAAAATGATCAATAAAGTAGTCGTTTTTAACAATTTTATTAGGGTGGTAAACCTCAATTGCATTGATTTTAATGTTTGTCATAACGTCTCCTATGGATGTCTTATAAATGTATTAAGTAAATGAGTAAGACTAAAAAAGCCTTACTCATTTACTTATCGTATTAAATTTCAGTGACCTCTACATTATTTAAACCGGTATTGCGAGCTAAACGGCTTAATTGCATTTTCAAGACCGCACTCTTTTTTATTTCAATAACAATTTTTTTGAACCCAGAACTATGATAAAGTCGGAAGCAGTTTTCAAGATCTGGAATCATTTCTTGCGTAACTAGATTTAAATCTCGGCAATCAAATTGAAGTATAAATTCATCAGCCTTAATAGCACTTGTTTTACGCTGGTATTCATTAATAAATTCTTGTGCCTTTTCAGGTGTAAAACTTCCACTAACCGTCATGTCGATTGTCTTTTTCACTTGATTTACATTCATCGAATAAGATCCTGTTGCCATAATTGGTTACACACTTCCTTTATTAATTGGTTATTTACTATTAAATTTAGTAAAGCTATTCAAAAAATCATTATATCAGAAAAATATGGGTGAAAAGTGAAAAAATGGTGAAAAATAAATGTATTAATAATTAGATTATTTTAAAATATTCGGGATTGTTATACTAAAAAAAGGAGAAATGTACTCTGATTTAGTTAAATTCCACATCACTCCTGTTGCTTCAACGCAATAAAGGATGGTATTATTTTACATAATATACGGAAAGGAAGGATGAAGATGTCATTTGAAAGTGTAAAAGCTCATTTTAAAAAATGGAATCGTGAAATGGATATGATGGTGTTTGATACATCAAGCGCAACCGTTGATCTGGCTGCTGAAGCAATAGGTGTCATTCCTGCAAGAATTGCAAAGACTCTTTCATTTCGAGGAGAAGGGGACAAAGCTATTCTTGTTGTTGCAGCTGGGGATGCAAAGATTGATAATAAGAAATTTCGTCAAGCTTTCCAATTGAAAGCGCGCATGCTTTCAGCAGATGAGGTAGTGGAGCAAACGGGGCATATGATTGGCGGTGTCTGTCCGTTTGGGTTGGCGAATGATTTGGATGTTTATTTAGATGTCTCCATGAAACGTTTCGAGACTCTTTTCCCTGCTTGTGGAAGTACCAACTCAGCCATTGAACTTACATGTGATGAAATTTTTGAATTTTCCTCTGCAAAAGAATGGGTTGATGTTTGTAAAGGCTGGGAGGATACTGACTCCGAAAATAAAATAGAATTTTCCCAAGTATAACAGGGTACTCATTAATCGATTCGTGTTCATGCTAAAGGTCTATGACTTAGGGAATAGTAGTATGAAAGACGCAATTTCAAGGTGAAAAAGATGAAAATGCTTTGCATTGATGGCGGTGGAATTCGAGGAGTATTTGCTATTTCTATTTTACAAGCAATAGAGGAAGAGTGGGAATGTCCGATTGACGACTTATTTGATGTGGTGGCTGGAACAAGTACAGGGGCGATTATATCTGCATCTATTGTATTGAAGAAGAGTATGAGAGAAGTCATGAAAAGTTATGAATTATATGGGAAGAAAATTTTTGTCAGGCAAGCAAAGGTGGGCCTTTTTAAAAGTATATATAGTGATCAGTATTTACGTCGTTTTTTTCGGAAGGCATTTGGTGAAATGGCACTTGCAGATATTAAAAAGCCGCTGCTGATCCCTGCAGTGGATGTGACAAATGGAAAGCCCTTTATTCATCGATCGAACTACGGACATACGGAGAATGATGATTTATCTATTAAGCTTTGGGATGCTGTTCTCTCCTCCTGTTCGGCACCGGTTTTTTTTTCCGCCTAACAATATTAATAATCAGTACTTGTCCATTGATGGGGGTTTATGGGCAAATAATCCATCGCTCGTTTGTGTGACGGAGGCACTTCATCATTTTAAAAAAGATATAAAGGAAATAGAGATCTTTTCTATTGGTACAGGTATGCAGCATATTGATTTTACTATTGGGAAGGAAAAATACTGGGGGGCAAAGCATTGGCTGCCAATTCATTTTCCATCAATGAAGATGACACCAAAATTGCTGGACTTGGCCCTTCAATTGTCATCCGAATCAGTTACGTATCATTGTCAGCATCTGCTTGGTAATCACTATTTTCGATTAAATGGGGATCTTGGGGAAGAAATGCCCTTTGATGAAATTAAATTTATCGATGAACTGATTGAATTGGGAAAACAGGCTTTTTTGAATAAGAAGAAAGATGTTATGTCATTTTTGAATAAAAAGCCTGATTCCCCATAACTAATGGTTGGGAATCAGGCCTCAATTATTCCTTTTTACCTGTCAATACTAAAATAGATGGCAGGAATATGCCACGTATTAAAAATGTATCGAGTAAGATCCCGAATGCCATTGTAAATCCGAATAAGAATAGTTCCTGTAATGGCTGTGTCATCAACACGGCAAAGGTCGCAGCCAAGATTAAACCTGCTGAGGAAATCACGCCTCCTGTAACAGCGACCCCTTTTCCAACTGCTTCCCTCCATGGCAGCTTTGTCGCTTCCTCTTTAATTCTTGAAACAAGCATTATGTTGTAGTCAATTCCGAGTGCGACCATGAAGACAAAAGCGTAAACAGGCAATCGATAGCTGATTGCATCATAGCCCATAAGGTGCTTGAATATCCACCAGCCAAAACCCATTGTTGAAAAGAAAGATAGCAGAATCGTTGCCATCATCAAAATTGGCATCATAACAGATTTTGTTTGGAACCCTAGAATAATAGTAAGAAATACAGTGACAAGTGAGAATAAGACAATCATATCCCTCTGGTTCATATGATTAACATCTAATTGCTGAGCGGTCTGGCCAGCAAAGTGAAGCTTCACATCCGCTGTAGAAAAGCCGCTTGCTTTTAATAGGGATGCTTCTGAATCACGCAGTTTTTGGATTGTATCAAGTGCTTCTTTTTCATATGGATTGCTGTCTAGCACGAATTGAAGTCTAATTGCTTTGTTTGATTCTGCTAAATAATTTCTTGGCAGTGATTCTGGAATATTCAACATTTCATCCTGAATAGTTGGAGTAACAGAGGCAACATTGCTTTCGTCACTAAGTATAGAAACAAGATGATTCACTTTTTCGAATAACTCTGCATTTATAGGAAACTCTTTGTCAGACTTAATTAATACTGTCATAGGTGCTAATTGGCCTGCAGGGTAATTTTCTTCAAGAAGCTCAAAACCTTGCCGTGACGGCATGTCCTCAGGGAAGGATTTTAATAGGTTAAAAGAATATTGAATGGAAGTAAAGTTAAATACGCCAATAAGTAAGACTATTAGTAAGATGCCGCCTAATAAAGCTGGCTTCTTCATCACTTGCTTACTGATCGCAGACCAAATCCCATGTGTTGTTATCTGTGCTTCTTCAACCTTAGGAACAAACGGCCAAAATGCTTTGCGTCCCATTATCGCGAAGATACTAGGGATTAGTGTTAAGCCAGCGATGAGAATTACGACAACTGCCACCGAGAAAACAGGTGCGAAATGATTGTAAGGTTCAAAAATCGTAACAAACAATGTCAGCATTGCAAGAAGAACTGTTCCACCACTGAAAACAATTGGTTCAGAAACGTGGAAAATGGCTTCATTCATAGAAACATACTTAGACTCCTGCTTCTTTAATTCCTCGCGATAACGCGAGAAAACAAATAAGCTATAATCTGTTAGGACCGCAAATAACAAAATAAGCATAATGGATACGGCCGAACTATCAATGGTGAACCAACCATTTTTCCCCGCCAATCCTAAAATTCGATCGACAACTCCGTAAACGATACCCGCGATAATTAATGGAGTGATTGCCAGTATGGGAGAGCGGTAAATAATAATCAAGAGAATAAATATTAAGGCTACAGTTGCAAGCATGAGAACGATATCTGCACTTTTGAAAAGAGAGACGGTATCAGCAGAAATCCCGGCAGGACCAGTGATTTCAAATTGCATTCCATTCATATCGATTTTATTTGCTTTTTCCTTTATTTCATTCATGACTGCAAGTGTCTCAGAAGATTCTAAATCAGGCTCTAATGATAGATTAATGAGCAGTGTAGATTCATTTTCAGAATACATCTGTTTTTGAACATTCGGCGGCAATGAATGAAAGGGAAGTGCACTCATAATCTGTTCCGGCTTTTCGTCTGATCCGAGCCACTCACTTAATTCATTAATTTTTCCGATGTCTTCCTCTGAGATTTTCCCGTCACGGTGAAACACAAGCAAGGCTGGCAGCCCATCCGTAGAAGGAAACTGTTCCTTTAAAATCTGTTGAGCTACTTCTGATGGCTTGTCTCCTTTTATGCTTCCTTCTTTACTATTGACCTCGTACTCTTTTGCCGATGGAGCTAGCAGGCTAAAAAGCACAACTGCTAAGATCCAGGCAAGGATAGTCATCTTTGCTCCCTTTTGACTGCTTGTATATTGAACTAACTTACGAAATGGTTTAAGCATTCAATCCAACTCCTTACTGTTTGATGTTGACTTCATTGTAAGAAGTGAATATGAACGGAGAATGAATGGGATATTTCTTTATACAAGACATATAACAATGAGGATCCGATTAAAATAGGGACTGCATGTGCCAGTGAAAGGAGTGAAAAGGGAGGATGCGGTCACAAGTGGGGGTCCCATGTGCCCGGGTAAGGTCGGAAAAGAGGAGTCGCGGTCATAAGTGGGGGTCCCATGTGCCCGGGTAAGGTCGGAAAAGAGAAGTTGCGGTCACAAGTGGGGGTCCCATGTGCCCGAGTAAGGTCGGAAAAGAGAAGTCTGGTCACAAGTGAGGGTTCCATGTACCTGAGCAAGATAGGAAAAGAGCAATCGCGGTCACTAGAAGAGTCATTATGTGCCCGTGAAAGGTGAAAAAAAGAAAAGAAGGTCACAAGCATGGGTACCTTGTGACCACGAAGAATAAAATTCTTGGAAGACAGTTACAGGAAGGATCCGACCTGGACATGTGTATGTTAAATGGCAGCTTCGTACCTATGAAAAACCTGCGCTATTATGAACTCACCATTGTCCCTCCATTCACATGGATAATCTGCCCCGAAACATAGCTTGAGTCCTCAGATGCTAAATATACATAGGCAGGGGCTAATTCAAATGGTTGGCCGGCTCTTTTCATTGGGGTATCCAGTCCAAATTTTATAACCTCTTTCTCGGAAAAGGTCGCAGGAATAAGCGGGGTCCAAATCGGACCTGGTGCAACCGCATTTACTCGAATCTGCTGTTTTTCAAGAGAAAGGGACAATGAACGTGTAAATGCTACAATAGCTCCCTTGGTTGCTGAATAATCGATTAGTTTCTTATTTCCTTCATAAGCGGTTATGGAAGCTGTATTAATAATGGAGCTGCCAGCCTTCAGATGAGGAAGTACGGCTTTCGTTAAGTAAAAGAATGAAAAAATATTTGTTTGAAACGTTTGTTCCAGCTGCTCTTTAGTAATTTCGAGTATGCTTTTTCTTACATATTGAATGGCATGATTGTTGATTAGGATATCAATTCTTCCAAATGCCTGTAATGTTTGCTGAACAACTTGCTGGGACATTTTCTCATCTTTTAAATCACCAGAAATGAGGAGGCACTCCCCTCCAAGCTCTTTAATTCTTTGTTCGGTTTCCTTCGCATCCTTATGTTCATTTAAATAAACAATAACGACCTTTGCCCCTTCTTTAACAAAAGCATAGGAGACTGCACGGCCGATTCCGCTATCTCCGCCGGTTATAATGGCTACTTTTCCTTTAAGTTTCCCTGATCCTTTATAGGATGGTTTCTCTGATATGGGTCTTGGAACCATTAAATATTCAAGCCCTGGCTGAGTTTGTTGATGCTGAGGCGGAAAGGCAATAGGTTGATTCTTACATACTTTTTGGTATCCATAATTGGAAGACGGGTACACTTTTTATACACTCCTCTGATCTTTATCGTTTCATTGTATTCTTAGAAGTTCCCTAAAGTGATCCCTTTGAAACTTTACAAACGAGACATTACGTTTTGACAGCACGTATTATTTTTTATAAAATGAATGAAAGTCAGTCATATATTTTTGAAGGGACAATAAATCATGAATAAAAAAGATAAGATTGTTCATGCAGCAATTGAAGTTTTTCGTGAAAAGGGAATTGAGAAAACGAAAATATCCGATATTGTAAAAATAGCAAATATCGCACAAGGCACGTTTTATTTGTATTTCCCCTCTAAGCTTTCCGTCATGCCGGCAATTGCAGAAGTAATGGTAGAGAAAACCATTGCGGCGGTGAAAAATGAAGTACAAGAGGACGCCTCTTTTACTGCAAAGCTTACCCAAGTAGTTGATGCGATCTTTAAGATCACATGTGATTACCGGGAAATTCTTGCGCTTATCTATGCGGGTATGGGATCAACGGAACATATTAAGGAATGGGAAACAGTATATGAGCCATTCTATTCATGGATCAGCCAATTCCTAAACGAGGCAAAGTCTTCAGGAATGATCCGGGATTCGATTCATGTTGAGCGTACTGCAAAGCTATTCATCGGCTTAGTAGAATCAGCAGCTGAACAGGTTTACTTATATGATTCAAAACAGGATGATCAAGCTTCTATACAAAAAGCTGAGGTTTTAGAATTTTTAAGGTATGGACTAGGCATTCAAGAATAGCAAAAATTGAGTGTTCCAATTCTTATGATTAAAAATGAATGACAGTCAGTCATCGAGAGGGAGAGCAAAAAAATGAAAAGAGCATGGATATATGTTTTTTTAACTTGTTTATTTGAATTAATTTGGGTGTATGGATTTAATGTAGCCGAGACATGGTGGCAATGGGTAATCATTATCGGAATTATTCTGATTGATTTTTACTTTCTACCAAAAGCGTGTGAAAGTCTTCCAACAGGGACCGTTTATGCAGTATTTGCGGGGGTAGGAACAATTGGAACAGCCCTAATGGATATTTTCCTTTTCGGAGGCAGCTTTAGCATAGGGAAGTTTCTTTTTATCGCAATTTTAATAATGGGGGTTATCGGTTTAAATCTAGCTGATAACAAAGAAGAGGAAACAGTATCGAAAGGAGTTGCTTAAGTATGGGCTGGTTGTTTGTCATTTGTGCTGCTGTAAGTGAAGTGATCGGTGTATTAGGATTAAAATTATATAGCCAGAAAAAAACAATAAAAAATGGAATCATCTATTTAGGGGGATTTGGTGCCTCCTTTGCCTTTTTATACACTTCATTCAACTATTTGCAGTTAAGTATTGCTTACGCGGTGTGGATTGGAATTGGAACAGCAGGAGCGGTTCTGTTAAATATGGTGCTTTTTGGGGAATCTAAGAATAAGCTAAGAATTGCAAGTGTGGCTCTTATCGTAATCGGTGTAACGGGTTTGAAGGCATTATCCTAATGTTTTGCAGAACTGACTTTAAGCATTCCTGCAACTTTTAATTGAATGCTTCCGACAGATAAGATGTAATGACTTTTAAGGAGGCATAGGACCTTGAATAAGAAAAGCATACTCGTTATTGGCATGTTATTTACTCTATTAACGGCTTGTCATGCGGATACCCCCGCTTCATCAGATCAATTACAGCAGAGGGAAGATAGACTGCAGCCGAAAGAAAGCAATGTGGCTGCTGATTTGCTAAATCGAGTGATGGAAAAAGCGGATAGCGGAATGACCTTAGGCAGTCCATACAATGTACTGGACAGTAAAATAGATGAAGTAAAAGCGGAGTGGGGAGAGCCAGATCAGATCGATCAAGCAGGTCAAGGTTTCTATGCTACCTATCAAAATAAAAACTTTGCGTTAGGATTTAATGAGGCAGGGGAAATATTTGATGTCCGTTCCTATGCTAAGGAACTTAATGAAATTACGTCCGTACAGATTGAAGAACGTTTTGGTCAGCCAGACCATTTGAGGGAAGCAAATAATGAAGAGATTTATGTTTACGAATTAGACCAGAAAATTGAACTAAAATTCATTATATCAAAAGAAGAAGCCGTTCATCACCTATCTGTTTTTAATTCAGAACGTGCAAAGGATGAGTATGTACTTGATATTAAAGGGGAATCTAGTCAACTGTCTGCATCGGCATGGGAAAGCATGAAGGAATGGCGTAAACAAATTGTTTCATTTGCTCAAAAGAATAAGAATGTGTATATAAATGGTCCAAATAAAAAACAAGTTGCTTTAACCTTTGATGATGGTCCAGATGGGAAAGTAACACCAGCAATTATTGATATCTTAGATGAATATAAGGTAAAAGGGAATTTCTTTTTTCTGGGCAGAAATGTAGAAGTGTACCCGGAAGTTGTGAAAAAGGCATATAACAGTGGTCATTTAGTTTTAAGCCATAGCTATAATCATGTAGAACTGCCGAAGTTATCAGCAAAAGAAATTCAAATAGAAATTGAGCAAGCTGGAAATTCAATTAAATCGGTTATTGGAAAAGAACCTTCCATTATCCGAACGCCGTATGGTGAGACGAATAAACAAGTTGTAGAGATGGCACAGCAGGAGGGATATTCTGTTGTCCTTTGGTCAATAGATACACTTGATTGGTCACAAAAAGAGGCAAGCAATATCGTGAATAATGTTATGAGTCATGTTAGAAATGGCGACATCATTCTCATGCACTCTGATGCGAAGAAGACAGAAGCTGCAAAGGCATTGCCTGAATTAATTGAAGGATTGCAGGAAAAGGGCTTTGAAATGGTAGACTTAGAAACATTATTAAATATAGAAGCTTATCAATAAAAGAATCTGGCATTTTGTCAGGTTCTTTTTATTTCGCGGAAATGCTCAGTTATATAGATGTAATTTTAATTTGTTTGACAATGAATAAACAAAAACATATAATGTCTACTATAATATAAACAAATAAGGGTTGTGACTATAAATGGGTTTATCAGAAATTTTTTGGAATGCCTCAATTGAGGAATTGAAGCAAGGTTATATTGAGGAAGACCGTCATTATATATGTCTTTTATGTGGGAAGTCAACGGAGAAGGGGATTGTTTATCAAGCAGAGGATGTTTTTTATGAAGCGGAAAGATATATGTCTCTTCATATTCAGAGCGAACATGAATCCGTGTTTGATTACCTGATTGATCTCGATAAAAAGCTGACGGGATTGACAGATCATCAAAATCGTCTTCTGCGGCTCTTTTATGAAGGGAAGAGTGATGCGGAAGTGCAGAAGGACATGGGAATTGGCAGTGTATCGACCATTCGGAATCATCGCTTTGTCTTAAAAGAAAAAGAGCGTCAGGCTAAGCTATTTTTAACATTGATGGAGCTTTTAAAAGAAAAAGACAATCATAAACCAGACTTCATTGATATTCATAAAACAGCAAGAATGGTAGATGACCGATACAATGTGACGAAGGAAGAAAATGAAGAAATCTTGAAGAAATTTTTTCCTGCGGGAACAAATGAACAACTGAAATCCTTTCCACCGAAGGAAAAGCAAAGGCTAGTCGTTCTTCGAGCAATAGCCAATCGTTTCAATAGTGAAAAGTTTTACGGGGAAAAGGAAGTTAATCAAATATTAAATGATGCTTTCGATGATTATGTATTATTAAGACGCTATCTAATTGAATACGGCTTTCTAGATCGAAAAGCAGATGGCAGCAAGTATTGGCTGAAAAAATAATCGGGAGGAAAGAGAAAAATGGACAGAAAAAAAGAACTAAAGCAGCAATATAAAGAAATAAAAATTGAAGCAGGGATATTTCAAATTAAAAATACAAAGAACAATAAAATCTTTATTGGCAGTACACGAAATTTAAAAACATTAAATGGGACAAAATTTGCGTTAGAAAATGGTGCCTACACAAATAAAATGCTCCAGAAAGAATGGAGCGAATACGGAAAAGACGCTTTTGAAATGGAAGTGTTAGAGATTTTGAAAGAGAAGGATGATCTCTACTACAATGAGAAGGAAGAATTAGAGAAACTAGAAGAAAAATGGCTGAATCAGCTACAGCCATTCGGAGAACGCGGGTATCACCAGGATAAGACCCGTTAAAAGGAGAAATGAAAGTTGGAATCACAGCAAAATATAAAAATGGAAAAGCTTAAATCTGAAGGTCTAGGAGCGAGCCCATTGCCAGTCTGGCGTCCCATGCTTATGTTCCTCATTCCTTTGATTCTCAGCAATATTCTTCAATCTGTTGGTCAATTATTTGGTATGGTCATTGTTGGACGCTGGCTAGGTGTGAATGAATTGGCTGCTATTTCAGCTTTTTTTCCTTTATTCTTTCTGCTTATTTCTTTTGCCATCGGGATCGGATCAGGCAGTGCAATCTTGATTGGTCAGGCATTCGGAGCGAGAAATGAAGAAAAGCTTAAGGCTGTCGTAGGGACAACATTAACATTTACGTTCATCTTAGGCGTTGTGCTGGCAATCCTCGGAGGAATCTTTGCCATGGATATTCTTCGCTTAATTGGCACACCGGATAATATTATAAATATTAGTGTTCATTATGCAAGAATTCTATTTTGGTCATTGCCTGTATTGTTTTTGTATTCTGTATACACCACTTTTATGCGGGGGACAGGAGATTCAAAAACGCCTTTTTATTTCCTAATTGTCAGCACTGTTCTTAATGTGGCTTTATTGCCGCTGTTAGTGTTCGGCTGGTTTGGTGTTCCGCAGCTCGGTGTGTATGGAGCAGCCTATGCATCCTTACTATCCACTATCATTACTTTTGTTGTCATGCTTTTCTATTTACACAGAGTAAAGCATCCGCTGCAAATGGATGCTTCGATTCGGAAGTATCTTCGAATGGATAAAGAATTGCTTAAACTGCTATTGCGCCTCGGTATTCCATCAAGTATCAGTATGATTTTGCTGTCACTTTCTGAAATCGCAGTAATCACTTTTGTTAACCGCTATGGATCGGATGCAACAGCTGCATATGGTGTAGTGAATCAAGTGGCAAGTTATGTACAGATGCCAGCAATCAGTTTAAGCATCACTGTTTCTGTGTTTGCTGCACAGGCTATTGGAGGCAGTCAATTTGATCGATTAAACCAGGTCATTCGAACAGGGGTCTTATTTAATTATGTAATCAGCGGGGTCTTGATTATTCTTATCTATATTTTCTCTGAAAACATCCTCTCGCTATTTATTACAAGTAAAGAAACAATTGAAATTGCGAATAGTTTGATTATGATTACATTATGGAGTTATGTGATTATTGGGCATGCACATATATTAAATTCGACGATGCGGGCAAGCGGAACCGTCCTATGGCCGACTGTTTTAAGTATTATTCCAATCTGGCTGATCGAGGTTCCTGTTGCGTATTGGTTATCCAGTTACACAAATCTTGGCATCAAAGGGATATGGATTGGTTATCCAGCAGCATTCATTGTGACCTTTGCATTCGTGTATTCTTATTACCGCTGGTCGTGGAAGAAAAAGCAAATTGTTCGTCTAATCTAAAATTGAAAAGGAACATCTTCTAGAAAAAGGAGATGTTCCTTTTGTTTTTTACAAAAAAATCAAAAAAAGCTAAAAAAGGGATAAAAATTACTTTGACAGGTAGAGTAATTTCGGTTAATATTACTCTATCAGATAGAATAGTGAATGTACAAGGGTGTGTCAGAATGATTAGAAGTGATATTATTCGCGGACATTTGGATTCGATTATTTTGCGCTTGATTTACGAAGAGGATCGTTATGGGTATGAAATTTCAAAGGAAATCAGTTTACGCACAGACAATCGATTTCAGATAAAAGAAGCAACTTTATATGCAGTGTTCCAGCGGCTTGAGAAGAAAGAACTAATTGAATCTTACTTGGGGGAAGTTTCCCAAGGCGGAAAAAGGAAATATTACAGAATTACAACGCTGGGAAAAGCTTACTTGCAAGAAATGGTGAAAGAGTGGAAGGAAGTAAGGGCGATCATCGATTTATTTATGGAGGGGTTAAAGTGAAGAAGTTAAAAAATCATGTGGAAGAACTGTTTAAGGACATTCCTGAAAGTGAACAAAAAAATGCAATTAAGCAAGAGGTTTTGGAAAATCTTGAAGAAAAGGTCTGGGATTTAAAGGCTAACGGAAAAGAAGAGGAAGATGCGATTAATAAAGCCATTGTGGAGTTTGGGGATATAGAAGATTTGAAAAAGGAGCTTGGTGTCAAACAGCCAATAAAGAAAAATATGACGAAATTAAATTTAGGTTATTCAATTTGGGGAAGCGCATTAATCATTGCTTTATTTCTTTTTATTAACCTTTATTATTCTCCTGATGTCATCTGGTTTGTTTATCCGACGTTTGCAGTATTATGGTGGCCTTTAACAATGTATTTTAAATGGCAGCGTTCCAAATGAGGGGTGGAAATAAATGAAAAAATATGATGTTGGTTTTGCGGTAGCTGGAAGCATTATGAGTATTCTCTTTTTTATGATCGTAAATTATGTAACAAGCACCGAGTATTTATGGTTTATCTATCCTTCTTTAGCCTTGCTGCTATGGCCAATTGGTCTGTACTGTGCGAAACAGGAAAAACATAAACTATTTTCTATTTTATGCAGTGGACTCATTATTCTATTTCTTATTTCTGAAAATATGATTCATTCGCCGGTTCACCCGTGGTCCTTGTATGCCATCTTTCCTATTCTATGGTGGCCAATCCTAATTATTTTAGGAAAAAGGGCTAAGACCATGTCCATTGCATGGGTAGGGAGCATAAGTATAATTCTATATTATTTAATCTTGAACATACTCATCTCTCCCGGATATCCTTGGGCAATCTATCCTGCGTTTGTCGTGTTATGGTGGCCGTTATCTTTATACCATGCGTTGAAAAAGACATTTTTCACATTCTCGGTACATGCTAGTTTATTAATCATCTTATTTTTCATTACTGTGAATGCAGTCTCCTCTCCAAACACAATTTGGGCGGTTTATCCAATTTTTTGTGTATTATGGTGGCCCCTTTCTATGTATTATTTCGTCTATAAGAAGAGAAGAGTAAATTGATTAGAATTCTAGAAGAAAGTGAAGGTAGATTATGGAGGAGAAAAAGGTCTATATCATTTTTACAGATACAGGAACACTTTTTACGAAATTAATCAAGCTATATACGAAACAGCCATTAAACCATGTATCGATTTCATTTGATAAACAATTAACGAATATATTCAGCTTCGGGCGCAAGAAGCCATATAATCCCTTTATTGGCGGCTTTGTAAGGGAAAGAATTGCAGAGGGATTGTTTAAAAAAGCGAGATGTGAGATATATAGCTATTCCCTATCAGAAGAGGAATATGAACAAATGCAAACAAAGGTTAGACAAATTGAAGCAAAGAAAGATTTATATAAATATAACTTCTTAGGACTTATTGCCATTATGCTTAGATATAATCTTAAACGAAAAAATGCGTTCTTTTGCTCTCAATTTGTTGCAACCATTTTAAATGAAAAAAAAGGAATGCTTGATAAATCCCCGAGCCAATGTACACCTCAAGATTTATTGGCGGTGAACAAGCTTGAATTAGTATTTAAAGGAAATCTTGTTCTCTATCCGCATCAGGCAAGTGAAAAAATGATCGAACATGACTTTAGTTTCGGAAAACCAATGATTTATAAATCACCTGATTTTAGCTAGTTTTCATATGAAAGATCATTAGTAAAGCTGATAAACGATTGCCTTATGAGCCGTTTATCAGCTTTTTCATATTTCCTCATTTTCATCTTTCAATAGTTTTAAAAATACAGACAACGCCTTTGTTTGGAAGGGAGAGCGCAAAACAACTGAAAATTCTCTTGTAAGAGAAATTCCCTTCACATCGATTACTGCTAATGAGCCGTTTTCTCTTTCTTTTTGAATGACCCAATCAGACAATAGACTAATGCCAATTCCGGCTTCGACAGATTCTTTAATTAATTGTGTACTCCCAAATTCTAATATTTTTTGAGGTGCAATGTTAAATTGTTTAAAAAGTTTCTCAGTCGCTTCTCTTGTTCCTGAGCCGTTTTCTCTTACAACCCATGTTTCTTCCTCAATATCAGCGATAGATACCTCGCCTTCTATGTGTGATAATCGATTTTTTGGAGAGGCGATGATACTCATCTTATCAACTGCAAAAGGCTCAATTTTTAAATTTTTCTCCTTGTATTGTCCTTCCACAATGCCGATATCTAATTGATGTCCAAGGACGAGTTCAGCTATTTCCTTCGTATTTCCAATGGTGATGGCTGGCTTTATTTGTGGATATTTTTCTTGCATGTCAGCAATTAAGTGAGGCAGAACATACTCCCCGAAAGAATAGCTTGCTCCAATGGATAACAGTCCATTTGGATTATTTGTAAGGTCATCGATTAAATAGTGCATTTTCCCATAGAGCCCTAATATTTCTTTAGCATGATGGTAAACAATTTCTCCGGCTTTATTTAAATGGACATATTTATTGGTTCGTTCTAATAATTTGGTGCCCATTGCACGTTCTAAAGCTTGAATGTACTGGCTGACAGCAGGCTGGGTCATATGTAATTCTTCAGCTGCACGTGAAAAGTTCTGCTTTTCCGCTACAGTGACAAAGACAGCTAATTGCTGGTCCAAATCATCACCTCCGCTAGGTATGTGTTTTACTTATTATTAGCATTATAAAATATTATTTTCCTTATAGTAAAGAAAACATTATGCTAAGATTACAATCAGTTTGGAGGTGTTGAAATGTCAGCACAAGCAGCTAAAGTAGATTCAACTGGTAAAGAACAGCTTCAGCCAGAAAAAAAACCTGTCTCAACTGGAAGATTGGTCGGTGGGATTGCGTTTACTTTTTTGATCGCTTTATTAGGCTACTTACTAGCAAAATTACCTGGGTTTGACCATGTTGGTCAGCTGGCTTCCGCAATAGTAATTGCGGTTTTATACCGGAATATTTTTGGATACCCGGAGCTTTTGCGGGCAGGTATTGGTTTTTCCTCAAAAAAACTCTTAAGATTTGCCATTATTTTATATGGGTTAAAGCTCAATATCGGGACGGTTTTAGAGGATGGTCTTGGATTACTTATCCGTGATGCTGGGGTTATTGTTTTTGCTATTTTGTTAACCGTTTGGCTGGCCCGCTTGTTAAAAGCAGATAAGAATATATCACTGCTGGTCGGAGTAGGAACTGGGGTATGTGGGGCAGCTGCCATTGCGGCTATTGCTCCAATTATCAAGTCCAAGGATGAGGATACAGCCATTGGGGTTGGAATTATTGCACTTGTAGGTACTATTTTTGCAATTGGCTATACGATTTTACGTCATGTCCTTCCATTAACGGCAAGTGAATATGGCATTTGGTCAGGAATTAGTTTACATGAGATCGCTCATGTTGCATTAGCAGCTGCACCTGGGGGACAGGATGCACTCGCTATTGGCTTGCTTGCAAAACTAGGCAGAGTATTTTTGCTCGTTCCACTATGTTTTATTTTTATGTACATGATGAAAAAGAAAAACGCAGGAGATAAAAATTCTGATACGAGGATTGAATTTCCATGGTTTCTCATTGGGTTTATGATTATGAGTGTAGTTGGCAGTTATGTACTAGGAAAGTCGATTCCTGTTTCTGAAACGTTTACGAACGGGGTAACGAATCTTACTACTTGGTGTTTAACAGCAGCAATGGTCGGACTTGGCCTGAATGTCAGCCTTCACGATTTGCGTACGAAAGCATTAAAGCCGTTAATTGCCATGGGGATTGCTTCTATCTGTTTATCAATTATCGCTTATTTTATTGTTTAATTATAAAAAGCGGATTTTCCTAAAGTGGAAAATCCGCTTCTATTTTCATCGGTCCTTTGAATGTACTTGCTTTTCCTTCGCTTTCGTTGGCCAGATAAAGTTTGAAATGGCAATTAGAAAATCAATTCCTAAAATAATTGACCATAACCTTAATATCCCACTTAATGCTTCGGTTCGGGAGGAGTCATTTATAAAATAAATCATCCCGGCAAGAAGCCCGGCACCTATGAGAAATGCAATGACATGCCTGCCCCATCCTTTAAGATAATGCTTAGCATATTCCAGCCCATAACGTTTAGCCGGCTTCGGTCCTTGTTTTGTAATATAGTATTGGAAGCGCTCGTCTGCCCATTGAATCATACTTTTCCCAAAGGCGATTGATACACCTATATAAACGGCTGCAATCCCATGAATACTAGATGCAGTTGCTCCACGGTATAAATCAATACTTGTCGTTACTAATAAAATTAAGTCAATAACAGGTGTTAAGCCTAAAAATACTAAACCAAGCTTATTCATCTTAAATACGTAGCGAGTGACTAAACCTAAGGCAATAACGACCCAGAAGCCGATCTCACACGCAATAATCATCCATGCAAGGAAATTCAAACGTGCACCTCTTTTCAATACAGATGTATTATATAAAAAGTATTTTACCATGCTATTTTATATAATACAACTGTATTATAAAATTGAAAAATTAATTTTTCATTGATAAAATAATACTATGCCAAAAATTGTTGATCATGAAAAAAGACGAAAACAAATTGCTGAAGCTACATGGCGGGTCATCTTAAATCTAGGGATGGAAGGAGCGACCGTTAGGAATATCGCAAAGGAAGCAGGGCTATCGCTTGGAGCCTTGCGTCATTATTTTTCTACACAGGATGAATTGCTTGTGTACGCGATGGATCTTGTGAAGGAACAGGCAACTGTACGTATTAATGAAATAACTAGGAAGGATTTGCCGCCAAAAGAAATGATCTTAAGCATTTTATTGCAAATGGTCCCTATAAATGAGGAAACCATGGCCGAAATGGAGGTATGGATTGCTTTTATTGCCCATGCCAGACATAGGGAAGATATTTTTAATATAAAGGATGATGGTGTCTTTAATGGCATAAAAAAGCTAGTTGATTCCATGGATCAGTATGGCCTGCTGCGGAAAGAACTGGATATAGCTGTAGAAACAGAAAGGTTGTATGCCCTTATTGACGGGATTGCTCTTCATGCATTGCTTGAGCCGAAGCGGGTTGACAAGGAGCGAATCGTTCGTGTGTTAGAACATCATTTGGATACGATTTGTATAGAGTAAATAAAACGGACTTCCGATAAAGGATAGTCCGTTTTTCGTTCTGTTTTTATTCTGATTTTGGGAGATAATATACTTTTGCCACATATTTTTTATCAACAAATGGTGTTTTTATTCTATAAGCCTCCATGATTTTGAACATGATTTTCTTTAATCACAGTTTTTCTCAAAGGAACTGTTTGCCAGTACGTAAACATACGCCAAATCCATTCAAGCGGTCCCATCTTAAAGTATTGCAGCCAAACAACACTGAAGAGGATTTGAATAGCATAAATAGCTAAGCATAAATAAAGCGTTTGGACATAAGTCAGATTGGTTATGAAATGAAATATCCTGCCAAAAAGTAAAATAAAAGCTGTTTGACCAATATAGTTTGTGAATGCCATTCGCCCGTAATATTTAAGGGGGCTAAGAATGGTTTGTACGATATTTGTTTGTAGGAGCAAGAGCAAAATTCCTATATAAAAGGCTGATATAATCGGTCCGTTTGTTACCCCGATTTGGAGAAACTTACTTGCCTGATCGAGGGGGCCATCTTCACTTAGTAAAATCATCGTTTCAAATGGCTGTTCAGGCATGTTTAAGTATTGGATATACAACCCAATCATGCTAAGGATAAGCATAATTACTGTAAATGTAAAAAGCTGTTTTGTTTTTTGCTTCAGTTTTTCAAATATTTCATATTGTCCGCAAGCAAGTCCTAGTAAAATAAGAGGCAGAGGTAAAGCTACCTTTATTCCCATGACACCAAATATAATAATAAGAATGATACTAATTGCTAAATTTATATGTTTATTAACTTTATAAAAAGGCAATGTAATGAAACCGCAAATGGCATAAACCATTAAAGCTTCACCTGGATGAAACAAGGAATGAAGAATTCCGAACACAAACATTGCAGCTATCCTGCGTAAAAAAAGGACATGCCCTTTTTTTCCTTTTGCATTGGCTCGTGTAATAAAGAGATAGAAGCCAACTCCAAATAGAAAGGAGAAAATAGTGTAGAAACGGCCTTCTACAAATAAGTATAGAAAACGCTGGTAGCTTGCATCTATAGTAAGCGGATCTGGTATTTTAATATGAAGCAGTGCAAGAATGTTAACTAAAATAATACCGAGTAATGCAAAGCCTCGAATGTAATCAAGTACATCAATTCGTTTGTTCGCTTTTGGGTTTTCCATAAAACCTCCTTGTAAGTCTGACTTCATTTATCTTACATGAGTCCGGATGAATTATATATTGTTTTCCCTTATAAAGACTCTTACATTTTTGTAAGATAGGGTGTTATTGTAAAAGGATTGTTTGAAAGATTATGATAGCTATACAAAATCAATAAAGCTTCAAGAGCATCTGCTAACTACCACGTTTATAAATGTCGGTCTGCCTAATTTTACTGCGCTGGTTAATTCTTCATAAATAAAGGTTTGTTTAATTAATCAGAACCGACAATTTATTTTTTACACAGAAATGAGGTGAAGATAAATGGATATAGAGATAAACATTTTAGTAGTGGAAGATGATAATGATATTAGCCAATTGCTATGCAGCATAATCAAAAGGAGCGGTTATGCCCCACAGCCTGCCTTTTCAGGTACTGAAGCGATGATTTATTTAGAAAGACAAGAGTGGGATCTGGTTCTGTTAGATTTAATGCTGCCTGGAATGAGTGGAGAAGAAATCCTTGCGGAAATTAGTAAAAAAAGTTCGGTTCCCGTCCTCATCATCTCCGCAAAATTGGAGCAGAAAACGAAAATTGAGACATTAAGAACAGGAGCAGATGATTATATTACAAAACCTTTCGATATTGAGGAGGTTGCAGCAAGGATTGACTCCCATTTGCGAAGATATAAACGTTCAGGGGATTTACGGAAAAATCCAGAGTTGAAGCATAAAGATATTAGTATTGATACAGAAGCAAAAGCAGTAAAGGTGAATGGAGGAGAGGTACCATTAACTGCACGTGAATACGCGATATTAGTTCTATTGTTCTCTTCACCTAAGAAGGTGTTTACCAAAGCCAACGTATTTGAAGCTGTATGGGATGAAGTATTTTATGGAGATGATAATACGATTAATGTACATATGAGCAATTTAAGGAATAAACTAGCCAAGGCCAATCCAAATGAAGAATATATCGAGACAATATGGGGAATGGGCTATCGTTTAAAATCTTAAGGTTTTCTTAAGAATCATCTTAAGCCTTTCTTATGTTTTCCTTTTTATACTAAAAGCATCACATGAGGGAGGGGAGAAAATGAATGACTACGTTCTAAGAACCAATCATTTATCAAAAAGATATAAGAATCAATTTGCTCTCGATAATATTGACCTTACGATTAAAAAGGGGTCTATTTATGGATTTATTGGGCAAAATGGCGCTGGAAAATCAACACTCATACGGGTAGTAACAGGGCTTGCGTATCCGACAAGCGGCTCCATTGAGCTATTCGGAAAGAGCAGTGAACAAGAGCTTATTCAGGCTAGAAAAAGAATTGGGACAATTATTGAAGGACCTGCCTTGTATCCGCAAATGACAGCAGCGGAGAATCTTGAAACGCACAGACTTTTAAAAGGTATACCTGGAAAAGATTGTGTGGAAAATATGCTTGCTCTTGTCGGTCTTCAAGGAGCAGGGAAGAAAAAAGCAAAGAATTTTTCTTTAGGGATGAAGCAGCGCCTCGGTCTTGGAATTGCCTTATTAGGTGATCCGGAATTTTTGATTCTTGATGAACCGATAAATGGATTAGATCCTATGGGCGTTGTAGAAATAAGAGAGCTATTGAAGAAATTAAATCAGGAGTATGGGATCACCATCTTGATTTCGAGCCACATATTAAGCGAACTTCATTTACTTGCGACCCATTATGGAATTATTCATAAAGGGGAATTGTTAGAGCAATTGACAGTAAAGGAACTTAATGAAAGATGCCAGCAGTACATTCATGTGAAAGTCGATCATCCAGATAAAGCGGCAGCCATTTTTGAAACGAAGCTTGGGACAACTCAATATGAAGTCATGCCTGAAGGTACCATTAAGCTGTTCGACTATCTGGATGCTCCCGGCCGTGTTTCCAAGACACTTGCAGATGAAGGGCTAATAATCGAGCAATTCATGCCGATGGGGGAAGATTTGGAAACATATTTCTCCAATCGGATCGGGGGTGTTCAGCATGGATAATTTAGTAAAGGCAGAGTTATTTAAGTTAAGGAAGGATCGTTCCTTTGCGACATTAATTATTGGGTTGCTTGCATCAGGAATTTTTTATCCGATGCTGATCTTTTTTAATGATGGAGTATTTGGCGCAGATGCTATTTCGGTGAAAGAATTGTATGCTTATACGGCACTTGGCGGCAATAATTACATCGTTAAACTTGTCCCTTGTATCCTTGCAGGTTTCTTTATTTCCGGTGAGTATTCAATGGGTACAATGAAAAGTATCGGAGCATCTGGCAATAGCAGAATTCGAATCTACTTTTCTAAATTAATGATTTTTTCTATTGGAGCAATGATTATTTCATTAACTTTCCCAATTGTCATAATGGTAGTGGGAGCCATGTTATCAGGTTTTAATGATATGCCAGCACTAGATTACATCGTTCGGACTCTCGGTTTAACCATCATCTATGCAGCGGCATTTGCTTCCATTATGGCTTTAGTTTCAATTATATTTACTGACAGCGGCAAGACAATTGGTTTTCTTATTTTATTCTTCATTCTTTTTGATAGTATCTTCTATGCATTAAGTCAAAAGTTTTCTTTTATTGAACAAATCTTTAATTACTCAGTGTTCAAGCTGTTTTTAGAAATCGGCGAATTTAACATAAGTCATGGCACCCTTCTGAAATTTGTGCTTGTTCCAATCATAACCTTTGCAGTTTTTGGACTTATAGGCAGCTGGGTATTTCAGAAGAAAGAAATAAAATAACGATGAAAGCGAGTGAGGATATGTACTATATTACGTTGTTTATCTGTGCTGCAGTAGCCCTTTTATTTCTCACTCGCTACTATCGTTTGAAAAAAGAAATAAAGAGTACAGCCCGTCAATTGAGGGAACTGAACAACAAAATAACGGGAAAAAAAATTAACCTTACTTTGTTTGATAGGGATCTTGAAGAGCTGGCAAAAGAAATCAATGATCAAATAGATGAAACAAAAAGGGCAAATGCAGAAAAAATGCGAACAGAAAATGAGTTAAAGCAGGCAGTCGCTAATATTTCACATGATATACGAACGCCAATGACCTCTATCTTAGGGTATATTCAACTTTTGGAATCTGATGAACATACATCAGAGAATAGATCAGCGTATTTTGAGATTGTTAAAAATGGGGCACTAAGGTTGAAAGATTTATTAGAGGATTTCTTCGAATTATCGATCATTGAGTCTGCAGATTATCCATTAAATGTTGAAACAATCTCATTGAATAACTTGGTATTTGATGTTTTAGCAGGTTTTTATGAGGAATTTAACCAAAGGGGATTAGAGCCTTCCATTCATATTCCTGAGAAAGATATTCGAATGAAGGCTGATTCGTCGGCAGTTAAACGTGTGATTGAAAATTTAGTGCTTAATGCGGTTAAACATTCAAAAGGGAATGTGAAAATACAGCTTGATCAGCTTTCTTCAACAGTTCAACTGATAATAAGTAATCCTGTACATCAATTAAGCGAAAAAGATGTTCATCTGCTTTTTGACCGGTTTTACAAAGGAGATAAAACCCGGTCAGAAAAAAGTACAGGGTTAGGATTATCTATTGCGAAAAGCCTAATGCTGAAAATGAATGGGAAACTAACGGCAGAATTAAAAGAGAATCAATTATATATGAAGTGTGAATGGGAGCTTTAAATTGAGAGTATATGTAAAAAAATAGGCTGCGAAAAACCTTGCGTTCCCATAATTTTTCAATTATGATGTTAATATCAAAAAAAGGAAGGGTGTCCGTGGAACAATGAACAATTAATCCTATTTGTTAAGAAAAAATTCGTTTATGATACGATTCATTTTTTCTAGATAGGATTAGTCTGTACACTTTTATACAAACGATATGTTCATTGTGTCCCTTCCATCAGGGGTATTATGCCATTTTGGTGTTGTATTGTACCTTCTCCTCCTGTCTAGAATATTGACAGGAGGTTTTATTTTGGAAACAAATCAATTAGCTGGTCGTTCATCAAGCCTGTTTGGAAATCGGGTTTTTCAAGCTATTATTATGTCAGGCTTGTTTTTACAGATAGGAATTTGGGTACGAAACTTTGCTGTTCTGCTGTTTGTAATGGAGCAGACAAAGGGAGATCCTTTTGCAGTTTCAATGATTTCTGTTGCTGAGTTCGCGCCTATTTTTATCTTTTCTTTTATCGGAGGAACGTTTGCTGACCGCTGGCGTCCGAAAAGAACAATGGTTTGGTGTGATATCTTAAGTGCCATATCTGTATTTGCAGTATTAGTGACACTTATGTTCGGAACATGGCAGGTTGTGTTTTTTGCAACATTAATATCTGCCATTCTGTCGCAATTTTCTCAGCCCTCTGGGATGAAGCTGTTTAAGATGCATTTGCCGGAAGAACAAATTCAGGCGGGGATGTCTGTCTATCAAACGGTATTTGCTGTATTTATGGTGTTAGGTCCAATTCTTGGAACATTTGCATTTCAAGCATTTGGCATTAATATTTCCATTGCGATTACAGGAATAGCATTCTTGCTATCAGCTGCTGCCTTAGCTTTCCTTCCTCAAGATCGCTTCATGGAAGAGGAGAGCCGTACGACTTCACTATGGGAAGAAATGAAGAGCGGCATTAAATATGTGTTAAATAAGAAGGAATTAAGCCAATTAGGTTTATGCTTTTTAGCAGCAGGGCTTGGACTTGGTTTTGTTCAGCCTCTCTCTATTTTTCTTGTTACGGAACAATTAGGTTTACCAAAGGAAAACCTGCAATGGTTACTTACTGCTAATGGCATTGGTATGATTATCGGTGGGGCAGGAGTCATGATATTTGCCAAAAAAGTCCCACCACAGAAGCTTTTAATATTTGGAATGCTTGCTAATGGCATTGGCTTGGCAGTCATGGGATTATCAACAAATCTTTGGTTAACACTTGGTGCTGAGTTTTTAAACGGATTAATGCTTCCGTGTATCCAGATTGGAATTAATACAATGATTTTGCAGAGAACAGAATCTGCTTTTATAGGCAGGGTCAATGGAATATTAAGTCCGCTGTTCACGGGTTCCATGGTATTAACAATGAGTGCTGCAGGAATTCTAAAGGAACAATTTTCATTAGTTGCCATCTTTGAATCAGCAGCGATCTTGTTTATTATTGGTTTGTTATTCATATTGCCAATTTATAATATGAAAGTAGAGCAGAAGCAAGAGGTTCTAGGTTCGCAAGATTAATAAGAGTGATCGGATGCGTGATGACAAAGTTTACAAGAAATAAATAACAACCATTAAAAATCCACTGTTCTAAAAAATAGAGCAGTGGATTTTTTGTTGCAGATAAAAAAGTGTATCTTTTGGGTCTGAGAATTGTCTAGTTCCAGCGCCCAGCGACTAATGTACTTCCGTTCCTTCCCTACGATAAGTCAACATCGAATCACTCTCGTTCTTCGTGTTGTTTCCTTTATCTCAGTCAGGAGACGTCCAGTCCATACGTCACTAAGCATAGCGCTTTCACTTTTCTTTTACCTTGCCATTTTAAGTAATATAACTTATGATTGTTAAGTACTTAATTTTATTAAGTAATTTTGGGGGTTATGATTTTGAATAAAGAGATGTTGAAAGGAACGATTGATCTTCTTATTCTTTCTATTCTTAAAGAAAAGGAGAATTATGGCTATGAGATTTCAAAGGCGATAAAGGAAAGAACAGAAGGAACCTTTGAAATACAGGAAGCTACTCTGTATTTATCATTAAAACGATTAGAAAAACAGCAAGCAATCACTTCTTATTGGGGCAATGAAAGCCATGGCGGCAGGCGCAAATACTATGCTGTAACCGTGGAGGG
This sequence comes from Cytobacillus solani, assembly GCF_006704205.1. Taxonomy (NCBI): domain Bacteria; kingdom Bacillati; phylum Bacillota; class Bacilli; order Caryophanales; family Bacillaceae; genus Cytobacillus; species Cytobacillus solani. The sequence continues at coordinate 1,509,029 of NZ_CP041305.1, read as the reverse complement.
ATTGAATCTATTGCAAAAGTCTATATATGAATGGAAGCAAACTGTTGAGATGGTTGATCGGTTTATATAGAGGGAGGGATAAAAAATGAGTCAGTTTATGCGGAAAATGTTTAGTTTAAATGATATAAACTATAGTTGGATTCTGTTGCTATCAATAATTCTATGCTTTCTGATATTTTATATTGATCGTGCTGATCTTTTGATTGATTCGGCTATAGTAACCACTGGCTATCTTCTTTCCTTTTCCATTGCGGTTTTATGGGGAGCCATCAATTATATTGGGCATATTCGAATGAATGTGATGTACCAAAAACAAAACAATATCCATGCTTATGTTGCTCAGCTTGCGTTAAGCCAAGAGGATAAATGGGAGCTTCAAGCTTATTTAGAGGACTTTGCGGAAGATTTAATTCAGCAAGGAAAGACAAAGGAAGATGCTTCAATAGAGGCAATTAACCATTTTAAGGTCCAAGAGATTTTATCATTATCGAAAAATACGTTACTATTTAATTTACATGCACACTACTATTTATTAGGCTGGGTAATTCTAGCTTGTATTTTCTTTACATTTATAGGGGTATTTTGGATTGTTTTATTTGCTTCATCCACCTTATTGCTTATTGTTGAATCTATGCTGTTTGCTTATAGTTTAGGATTTGTGGGATTGTTTTTTGTGTATAAGTTATTTGATGCAATGATTTATCGAAAGTTAAAAGAGAATGTATCATGATAAATTAGTTGAGGATGAAATTTTATGGGGAGTGTCATAAATGGAAAACTGGATTACTGAGATTATGAATGAATTCGGATATATGGGGATATTACTGCTGATTGCATTAGAAAATGTTTTCCCGCCAATTCCATCTGAGGTTATTCTAACATTAGGCGGGTTTATGACAACTACTTCAGAATTAACCGTATTGGGAGTAGTTGCTTTTTCCACTATTGGTTCAGTAGCTGGAGCGGTTATCCTTTACGGGATCGGCCGGCTGATCGACGTAGACAGAATGGAAAAAATCATAGAAAAATGGGGACATATTCTTCGCCTGACGAAAAAGGATATTCAAAAGGCTGATCAATGGTTTGACAAATATGGAGTATGGACCGTTTTCTTCTGCCGTTTAATCCCATTAATTAGAAGTTTGATATCTATACCTGCAGGAATGTCACATATGAACTTTGGTGTATTCCTTTTATTTACAACACTAGGAACGTTAATTTGGAATGTGATTCTTGTGAATGTCGGTGCAGCAGTGGGGGATTCATGGGAAACGATTGTGGAGTACATGGATATCTATTCAAACTTTGTTTATGCGTTCTTAGCGCTGGCAGTTATTGTATTCGTTGTTTTATTCATTAAGAAAAGAGTAACAAAAAAATAGTATATATAGGAAAGAGTCGCAGGAACATTTTCCTGTGACTTTTTTTGAAAAATAATTCTCGATTTTAGGAAAGTGTAAATAGACTAATTCATGGTGTTTTTTTCTAATAATAAAAATTTCATGTGTGGTTAAGATATAGAGGTAATTTCAAATTGATAAGGAGAGATTTGAGTGCCTCAACAAATGGATGTCAATCAATTAAATCAAGCAAAAGCCAATGTAACATTAACACAAACATTATTAAACCAAGCAATTGAAAAATCTTCTTCAGACCCAGCTTTAGCTGAACAGGCGCTTAAACAGGCGGCGGAAGAAATTGCACAAGCACAAACGGCTGTAAGCCAGGTTCAAAGTGCATTAAATGTTCAAAAGTCTGAATAATTGAAGATTATTCTTAAAAAGTTTCAACAAGAGGAGGGGTTAGGCTGGTCTAATCCCTTTTTTTTTCGGAATATTAAAGGAAATAACTATTAATCAAACGTTTGATTAATAGAGTGCTGATTATAATAAAGGATTTAGAATAATATTTTCATCCAATTTTATTTGAATGTATTGACATCATTTGTATATCGTGATATGATATTTTCTTTTTAGCGGCTGTAAAATTATGTTATCAATCTCCTAAAGTAGTAAAGGGATTATAACATTAGATAGGAACCTTCTCATTCGAATGAATTTAAGGGAAAGAGGTGTTTATTATATGACAAAGGATCAAAGGAAAAAATTGACCATTTTGATGATTAATATGTTTATTGCCATCGGCAGCTTTGGGATCATCATCCCAATCCTCCCAGCCTATTTGGAGTCAATTAATCAAGGCGGAACAGCTGCAGGTTTAATGATTGCTATTTTTGCGGGTGCACAGTTGATCTTTTCACCAATTGCGGGAAAATGGACGGATCAATATGGGCGAAGAAAAATGATTATTTACGGGCTAATAGGCTTAACGGCTTCTATGTTTGTGTTTTATGGGACTAATTCTATTTGGTGGCTATATATTTCTCGGTTTATTGGCGGGGTAGGAGCTGCACTGCTAGTACCTGCCATTTTCGCTTATGTAGCAGATATTACGACCATGGATCAACGAGCTAAGGGAAATAGCTTAGTTTCAGCGGCTATGTCACTTGGGATTGTTATAGGTCCAGGAGTCGGTGGCTTTTTAGCTGATTTCGGCCTTAAGATGCCCTTCTTGATCTCGGCAGTCGTATCACTTGTAGCGGTCGTTTTCTCAATCATTGTTCTTAAAGAAAGCCAGCATGATCTGCCGTCAGGAGCTATGGGTGATATCCCTGAGGATGAATCAATGGCAAGAAAAATGGTACGTTCTGTAAAGATGCCTTATTTCATTCCACTCATCATTACACTTGTCATGAGCTTTGGTTTAATGGCTTATGAATCGGTTCTTGGTTTATTTGTTGATAATCAGTTTGGTGCATCTCCGCAGGATATTGCCATTATGGTTACTTCTACTGGGATTATTAGTGTCATCGTTCAGCTATTTATCGTCGATCGCATTGTAAGCCGTTTTGGTGAAGGAACCGTATTGACGATGTTTATTGGTGTAGCAACATTCGGTTTTCTACTGTCGTTATTCGCATCCAGCTATGTGCTTTTCTTCGGTATTACACTATTAATTTTCCTTGCAACTTCTATCCTTCGTCCTGTTTTGAATACACTTATCTCCAAGCTGGCAGGCAACGAGCAAGGATTTGCTATGGGAATGAATAACGCTTATATGAGTATAGGGAATGTTTTAGGACCAACGCTTGCTGGTCTACTGTACGATGTTAAAATAGTTTATCCGTTTGTTTTAGGATTAATACTCCTAGTGATCACGTTAGCGACGACGATTGTATGGCAAAAACGTGCATTAAATAACAAGTTTAAGGTGAAGATGGAGAAAGCATAAATCAGTGCTAATATCTTAATCAAACGTTTGATTAGTTTTAAATTGCTTTTGATTATTATAATTCTGGAATATTTTTGAATTTTTGCGTTGTTATAGCTGCTTTGGTATGTTATGATAATGTTAATTATAATGAATGGAGGTTTTCCTTAGTGTTAGATAACAGACTTCGATTCCAAACTTTGAACCAGTAATTGAATACGTTCAAGGCTCTGCTTGTGCGCAGAGTAAACGGGATTGGTCTGCCTTTTTTAAGGAAACCTTATTTTACGGCATATGTAAAAAGAGGGTGAGGACGAACTCACTCTCTTTTTGTTGTCTTTAAAATAAAATAGTTCATCTAATATCATGATATTTATCTTTAATGATAGCAGGATCTTAAGCTAGAAGATTTAGCCTGGATTTTGCTGAATATTAAGGATAGATTCATGGACCATTCTTATTGTGAAGGATCTTTCACTTTACCGTTCTGACAGTTGTAGTTTTTTGTCAACAGCTATCTTTGTGGTTTTTTTAGACATATCCATTTCCGTTTATTAATTAAGCACAGGCAGATGCCTGTGCTTTTTATTTTATCGCAGATTAACGGAGCTGTAAGACCCCCACTTCAAGAAGTTGAGGAAACAAAAAATTCTAAGTGGGAGATCTAACAGCCCGTAAATGCCCGATTGGTTCAACTAAGAATCAGTGGGGGATAGGATAAAGGAAAACCCCCACTGATTGAGTTTCACTTTATATGAAATGGAGGAAATCATTTATGAAAAGAAAGGCCATTTTAGTCGGTGTGAATCTAAATAGCACTCAGTCAGATTTTGAATATATGATGGGAGAGTTAGCAAATTTAGCTGGGGCATGCGATGTGGAAGTTGTTGGTGAGATAACTCAAAATTTACACCAATTAAATAAGTCACATTATATAGGGGCAGGAAAGGTTGAAGAGCTACTATCGCTTTTAAAAGAAAAGGATGCAAATGTTGTCATTTTCGATGATGAACTGTCTCCTTCGCAAATCCGTAATTTAGAGTCAGAGCTTGACTGTGAGGTAATCGACCGCACGATGCTTATTTTGGAAATTTTCTCCAACAGGGCAAAAACGAGAGAATCTCAGCTGCAAGTTGAGGTGGCTAGGTTGAAATATATGCTGCCTCGACTGGTCGGCATGCGAGAATCACTCGGACGCCAAGGTGGTGGTGCAGGGTTGAAGAATAGAGGAGCAGGTGAAACGAAGCTAGAACTGGATCGCCGGAAAATTGAGATAAAAATAACGGCGCTCAATAAAGAACTTGAAAAATTAATAAACCAGCGAAAGACTCAAAGAAAGCTGCGTAAAAAGAATAATATTCCTGTTGTTTCATTAGTGGGATACACCAATGCCGGTAAGTCTACAATAATGAATGCCATGCTGGAAAAATATAATGAGGCAATGGATAAGCAAGTTTTTGAAAAAGATATGTTATTTGCTACGCTGGAAACATCTGTACGAAAGATTAAGCTAACAAAAAACAAAACCTTTTTATTAACTGACACAGTGGGGTTCATTAATAAGCTTCCACATCACTTAATAAAGGCGTTTCGCTCGACCCTTGAAGAGGTTGGTGAAGCTGATTTACTCATTCATGTCTTGGATTATTCCAGTCCGCATCATGAGGAGCAAAAAAGGCTGACGAATGAAATTTTAAGTGAAATTGGGATCGAAGGAATTCCTGTCATTTACGCAAATAATAAAGCAGACTTAACAGAAGCGGAATATCCGTTCAGTCAACAAAATTGTGTGTATTTATCAGCAAAGAATAGATTAGGCCTCAATGAATTAACTCAATTAATCAGTCAAGAGATATTTAGTGATTCTATTCAATGTGAGCTGCTCATTCCTTATGCGCAAGGTGAGATCGTTTCTTATTTTAATGAGAATAGTCATATTCTGTTAAGTGAGTATGAGGACAATGGAACAAAAATAATTGTGGAATGCAAAAGGTCTGATGCGGAAAAATATAAGCAATATATTAGATTAACACAAGTATAAACGAGGGATCAAAAAGGAGTATGAAGTCTTTCCTTCATACTCCTTTTAATGCTGCTTTATCCTGCGTGCTAATCTTCTTTTTTTCCCACGATTCCATAAAACATAAGCCTCATAATATCCTCAGTCAGCGGGAGGATTTTTTGATACACATCTTCTCGTTGTATATATTCATGGACCGCTTGGATAAAAAATAAAATGGCTTCATTAGATACATTCGGATCCACATGTCCCTGCTTCTTCCCTTCATTAAAAAGATCAATTAAGCGAGGGATGATTTGTTCTACATACATTTTCTCAATATAATTGACCCCTGTTGTATATTCCTTCATTAGATATTGATAGAAATCTTCATGAATCTGATTGGCTGTTTCTTTTTTAGTGAAAATAATCTGCTTAATCTTTTCAGGAAAAGCAATATCCCCATTAAGTATTTGATCAAATTCATCCATTGCCTTCTCTACGTAATATAGAAAAACCTCACGAACTAAATTATGTTTACTGTCAAAATAATTATATATCGTTACTTGGGATACATTAGCTTCTTTGGCTATTTCAGCAATTGAGATCTTTTGAACCCCATATTCCATAAATAAAGCTAAAGCAGCTTCTAATATATTCATTTTCTTCTGTACTCTGCGTCGTTCAAACCCGTCCATTTTTTCACCTCATGTTCATTTTAATGAAATTTATGAAATAAAACAAATTAAATAGTTCATAAACTATTGTCAAGGATTCCTATTTTGTATATTATGAACTAAATAATTTGAAATATTTCATAATTTTATAGAGACAATTGAGGAGGATGGAAATGAGTGTATTAAAAACAACAAATTTAATTAAAAGGTTTGGGGCGTTTACTGCATTAGATGGGGTGAATATAGAGGTAAACGAAGGTGAGGTTTATGGGTTTATTGGTCCTAATGGTGCGGGAAAGTCAACTACGATACGCTTACTCCTTGGTATTTTGAAAGCGACTGAAGGGGAAGCGAGAATCTTTGGCATGGATGTGTGGGAAGATGCTGTCGATATCCATAAACGGATCGCCTATGTTCCTGGTGATGTAAATTTATGGCCGAATTTAACAGGAGGGGAAGTAATTGATCTTTTTGTAAAGTTACGAGGGTCAAACAATAAAAGCAGACGTGAAGAACTGATAAAAAAATTCGATTTAGACCCATCGAAAAAATGCCGGACATATTCAAAAGGGAACCGGCAAAAGGTTGCATTAATTTCTGCTTTTTCTTCAGATGCTGATCTTTATATATTAGATGAGCCAACATCAGGTCTCGATCCATTGATGGAGAGAGTATTCCAGGAGTGTGTATTAGAAGCGAAAAGTACAGGGAAGAGTGTTATCCTATCCAGCCACATCCTGTCTGAGGTTGAAAGATTATGTGACAAGGTAGGAATTATACGACAAGGGAAAATGATTGAAACAGGTACATTAAATGAGTTGCGTCACTTAACGAGAACTAGCTTGGCGGTAGAAACAAAACAACCTCTTATTAATTTAAATGAAATGAGAGGAGTACATGGTGTAGAAAAGAAAGATCGTGCCCTTTCATTCCAAGTAGATGCCGAAGAGTTGGATAATGTGATCAAGTATGTAAGTCGATTTGGCATTTTATCCTTAGTAAGTACACCGCCAACTTTAGAAGATTTATTTATGCGTCATTATGAAGGTGCAGGGAAAACTCCGAAAGCAGGAGTGGGAGGTGCTAAGTAATGTCGAAGCAATTATATAAAAATACAAGGATTCTTTCAGGGTTAATCGTAAGGAGAGATCGTGTTCGTATCCCTGTGTGGTTAATTTCGTTAAGTACTCTGACAATTATCGTTGCAGCATCATTTACGGATTTGTATAAGAATGAAGGAGAAAGACAGGCGATAGCTGAAACCATGAGGAACCCAGCTATGACGGCAATGGTAGGTCAAGGATATGGATTGGAAAACTATACAAATGGTGCAATGATGGCTCATCAAATGTTGCTTTTCACGGCAATGGCAGTGGCGATCATGAGTATATTACTTGTTGTGCGCCATACCCGGGCAGATGAAGAAGATGGACGGATTGAAATCATCCGCGCCCTTCCAGCTGGCCGTTTAGCTAATTTAAATTCAACGATCCTAGTCTTATTTGGAGTGAATGTGCTGTTAGCATTAATTGTTGGATTTGGATTGAATGCTCTAGGCATTGAAAGTATGGACTTAGAAGGCTCTCTTTTATATGGTGCAGCTATAGGGGCAACAGGAATGGTTTTTACAGCCATAACGGCATTGTTTGCTCAGCTTTCAGAAAGTTCTCGAGGGACGATAGGATTTTCAATTACAATCTTGCTGATAGCTTATCTGCTTCGTGCCGTTGGTGATGTAAGCAATGAGGCACTATCTTGGTTATCTCCATTAGGTTGGATTCTAGGTTCTGAGGTATATGTAAATAATTACTGGTGGCCAATTTTTTTAACGGTTGGTGTGGCATCTATTTTAGTTGTTCTTTCACTTTATTTGAATGCAATTCGTGATTTAGAGGCTGGGTTTGTAAGAGCCAAGTCTGGCAGGAAAAAGGCGTCTCCCTTTTTGTTAAGTCCGCTTGGGTTAGCACTTAGACTACAGCGTACAGGGCTGATTGCCTGGGCTGTGGGGACATTTATTTTGGGTGGGTCTTACGGTTCCGTTTTAGGAGATTTAGAATCTTTTTTCGCAGATAATGATATGATGAAAAATTTATTGCCTCCGGTTGAAGGCTTTTCGTTAACGGAGCAATTTCTAACGATGTTAATGTCAGTTATTTCAATGATTTGTACGATTCCACCACTAATGGCGATGTTAAAGCTTAAAGGGGAAGAAAGTAAGAATCGAACAGAACATTTACTAAGTCGTGCTGTATCTCGGATCCGCTTGATGGGGAGTTATTTTGTTATATCCATTGTTAGTGGGTTTGCCATGCTATCGCTTGCTGCAATTGGATTAGGGGCAGTCGGAAATTCGGTAATGGAGGAAGGAATTGCTTTTGGCAGACTTTATAGTGCAGCAATGGTCTATCTGCCTGCGATGTGGATTATGATTGGATTAGCTGCATTATTGATTGGTGTTGCTCCAAAACTGTCTGGCATCGTATGGGCTTACTTAACCTATTCCTTCTTTGTCGTATATTTAGGAGGGTTACTTCAACTCCCTGAATGGATGAGTACACTATCTCCTTATAATCATATACCGAAGCTGCCTGTTGAAGAAATAGATTATATGAAGCTATTCATCCTTACTATTGTTGCTATTGTAATAATAGCTGTGGGCTTTATACAGTATAAAAACCGGGATATTCAAGGGTAAAACAATTTTGTTCTTGCTAGGAATGACCAGCAGATTCAGATTTGCTGGTCATTCGTTTTTTTCTTCCTTCTTTATTTTGCAGCATTAAACTTTTGATAATTCTCCTATGCATTTAAAAATATAATAGAACCATTTCCGTCTTTAACCGTATATATAACTAGAGAGTTTCAGCTAGATTAGAAAGAAAGGAGTGGACTTATGAATTCTCATATCCTCTCACCCCAAAATCAATTATCCAAGAAAGCGGTTAAAGTATGGATAATTAGTGAAGTAATTGAAAATGTAATTGGATTCATCGTACTTGGTGTTTTATTTTATCTAGATTATTTGTTTTCATGGAAAGAGTGGATTGGGTGGATATTAATTGGGGTTGCAAGTATCTCTGTACTATTTGCAGTCTGGTCATTTATTAGACCATTTTTACTCTATAAAACATGGCGTTATGCTGTAGATGAAGAATTTCTGCAATTGAAATATGGTGCACTAATTGAAAAGCATCAGCTTATCCCAATGACAAAGATTCAATCGGTTGCTACTAACCAAGGACCATTGCTTAGAAGATATGACCTTTACACTGTATCCATAGAAACGATGGCATCTACACATACAATTCCCGCACTTCCAAAAGAGACAGCTGTTGAGTTAAGGAATCAAATTGCTCAATTTGCGAAAGTAAAGGAAGTGGAATCGTGATTCAGGCAAAGAGATATAACCCTTTACTTATGCTTTTTCAATTATTTAATTTAATAAAGAACTCCATTTTCTTTGTAGTTTTTTTATTTGTAATCAAGGCAGGTTCAGATTCAGCCTTTATTAAATATGGTAAGGTTATTTTCATTCTAGCTTTCGTAATAACGTTTATTTCGATCATTATCAAGTGGTTCACCACTAAATATGCATTTGATAATAAATCATTTTATCTTTACAAAGGGATTTTTAGTAAATCTGAGCGATCTATTCCTTTTTCAAAGATTCAAAACATAAATCGGCATACCGCTTTATTCCATCGGATATTTAGAGTGACTTCTATTAGTTTTGAGACAGGTATTAAAGGGGAGAATGCATCGGTAAAATTCGAAGTCGTTTCAAGGATAGAGGCCGATCGGATGGAGGCGCATTTGTCTAGCACTGTACACGTTGACTTACCTTCCATTCAGGAAAGTGACGCGAATATGGAAACATTCCCCCATGAAGAGGATGACTCAAAGGTAAATTCAATTCGAGTCTTGCATTTTAAACCGACAAAAAAGGATACGTTAAAAGCTTCTTTCACATCGTTTAGCTTTCTCCTCCTTATTCCTTTAATTGCTTCTCTTTATTTCAAAATAAATGATATCTTCCATGTGGAAGAAGAGGCAGAAGGGGTTATTTCCGAAATTTTGAACTCCTGGTGGCTTGTTTTTGGCATCATTATATTCCTAGTTATTGCTTCTGCGGCTTTTGGGATTGTTTCGACATATTTGAAATACGGAAAATATGAAATTTCCTCCGATTTTGATCGAATCTATATAACGAAAGGAGTAATCAATGAAACTTCCTTTTCTATTTCAAAAGAAAAGGTACAGGCGATAGAAATAAAACAATCTACATTAAAAAGAGTATTTGGACTAGCTGAAGTAAAATTAACCAGTGCGGGTGGGCTTGGTTCCGAGGAAGATAAACATGAGATCAACTCTCTCTATCCATATCTTCCTATTAGACGTGCATATGAAATCGTTTCAGATATATTGCCAACATATGAGGTAACTGAAAAGATGGATAGACTTCCGAAAAAATCCTTGTGGGTACGTTTGCTGTGGCCAAGCTGGATTTGGATTATAACAACTGCAGTCCTATATTATTTCAAACCTGCTATTCTAAATGTGGAGAAGGCATGGTGGATAATATCTGCTTGTCTGTTCGTTATCATTGGTGTAACAAGATTACTTGATTTCTATAATACCCGATATGTTCTGAATGATCGTTTTGTTCAATTCAAAAAAGGGAGTCTGACTACTACATTATTTGTATCCAAAAGAGAAAAGGTCATTGAAGTAAGAGTTTCAAGGAATATCATTCAAAAGCTTCTAGGCCTTGCTTCGATTAAGACAATCAACCGGGCAAAGCCTGTCTATCATGCAGGAATAGAGGATGTCCCGCAGGAATTGGCTAACGTGTTTTATAAATGGTACAAAGGAAGAAAAAATGAAATCAAATTAGAATAGAAAATTATTTAATTTGTCTGGCAGATCTGTATTTACTGATCTGCCTTTTTGAATCTATAGCATTAAATCTATCTTTTATGTTCGTTTTTAAAAATAACAAATTAGTAATATGTATTATTTATTAAAAGTTATATAAAACTAATTGACAAATAAAAGAAGAATTGATATTATATATTTTGTCGCTAAGACATAAATGATTTAAAAAATATTTGACAGCGAGATTATATAATGTTATATTATGAATCTGCTAAAAAATAGTTCTTTGAAAACTAAACAAAGCAAAAACGTCAACGTTAATTCTTATTTTAAAGAAAGATAAGAAACGAGCAGGTCAAGGAAACGACTGAGTGAGCGCCGGATTGTACGAGGGTACATGAGGAGCGGAGCGAGGGAGTTGACGAAGAGATGCGAAGTTTATTATCTTTCATCGAGCTAATCTTACTCTTTATTGGAGAGTTTGATCCTGGCTCAGGACGAACGCTGGCGGCGTGCCTAATACATGCAAGTCGAGCGAATCTGAGGGAGCTTGCTCCCAAAGGTTAGCGGCGGACGGGTGAGTAACACGTGGGCAACCTGCCTGTAAGACTGGGATAACTTCGGGAAACCGGAGCTAATACCGGATAATCCTTTTCTACTCATGTAGAAAAGCTGAAAGATGGCTTCGGCTATCACTTACAGATGGGCCTGCGGCGCATTAGCTTGTTGGTGAGGTAACGGCTCACCAAGGCGACGATGCGTAGCCGACCTGAGAGGGTGATCGGCCACACTGGGACTGAGACACGGCCCAGACTCCTACGGGAGGCAGCAGTAGGGAATCTTCCGCAATGGACGAAAGTCTGACGGAGCAACGCCGCGTGAGTGATGAAGGTTTTCGGATCGTAAAACTCTGTTGTTAGGGAAGAACAAGTACCGTTCGAATAGGGCGGTACCTTGACGGTACCTAACCAGAAAGCCACGGCTAACTACGTGCCAGCAGCCGCGGTAATACGTAGGTGGCAAGCGTTGTCCGGAATTATTGGGCGTAAAGCGCGCGCAGGTGGTTTCTTAAGTCTGATGTGAAAGCCCCCGGCTCAACCGGGGAGGGTCATTGGAAACTGGGAGACTTGAGTGCAGAAGAGGAAAGTGGAATTCCAAGTGTAGCGGTGAAATGCGTAGAGATTTGGAGGAACACCAGTGGCGAAGGCGACTTTCTGGTCTGTAACTGACACTGAGGCGCGAAAGCGTGGGGAGCGAACAGGATTAGATACCCTGGTAGTCCACGCCGTAAACGATGAGTGCTAAGTGTTAGAGGGTTTCCGCCCTTTAGTGCTGCAGCAAACGCATTAAGCACTCCGCCTGGGGAGTACGGCCGCAAGGCTGAAACTCAAAGGAATTGACGGGGGCCCGCACAAGCGGTGGAGCATGTGGTTTAATTCGAAGCAACGCGAAGAACCTTACCAGGTCTTGACATCCTCTGACAATCCTAGAGATAGGACGTTCCCCTTCGGGGGACAGAGTGACAGGTGGTGCATGGTTGTCGTCAGCTCGTGTCGTGAGATGTTGGGTTAAGTCCCGCAACGAGCGCAACCCTTGATCTTAGTTGCCAGCATTCAGTTGGGCACTCTAAGGTGACTGCCGGTGACAAACCGGAGGAAGGTGGGGATGACGTCAAATCATCATGCCCCTTATGACCTGGGCTACACACGTGCTACAATGGATGGTACAAAGGGCTGCAAGACCGCGAGGTTTAGCCAATCCCATAAAACCATTCTCAGTTCGGATTGCAGGCTGCAACTCGCCTGCATGAAGCCGGAATCGCTAGTAATCGCGGATCAGCATGCCGCGGTGAATACGTTCCCGGGCCTTGTACACACCGCCCGTCACACCACGAGAGTTTGTAACACCCGAAGTCGGTGGGGTAACCGCAAGGAGCCAGCCGCCTAAGGTGGGACAGATGATTGGGGTGAAGTCGTAACAAGGTAGCCGTATCGGAAGGTGCGGCTGGATCACCTCCTTTCTAAGGATGAAATGAAGTCTATCTTCATTAAAAGACGTTTCTTGCTTTGTTTAGTTTTGAGAGAACTAACTCTCAAAACTTGTTCCTTGAAAACTAGATAACAAATTGACAAGACATCATAAAAGTAAGTTCTTTTTTAAACAAACTTAGGTTTTCTTTCTTATTTATAAGATTGTGAACCGTGAGGGAAATGAGAAGCGAACAGGTCGAGGAATCGAGCGAGGAAGCACCGGAACGTACGTAGTGTGTACGTGAGGATGCTGACGAACGAAGATGACGAAGAGATGTGAAGCTTATCGTTGACCGAACTAGGTTAAGTTAGAAAGGGCGCACGGTGAATGCCTAGGCACTAGGAGCCGATGAAGGACGGGACTAACACCGATATGCTTCGGGGAGCTGTAAGTAAGCTTTGATCCGGAGATTTCCGAATGGGGGAACCCTCTATCCGTAATGGGATAGAATCTTTACCTGAATACATAGGGTATTGAAGGCAGACCCGGGGAACTGAAACATCTAAGTACCCGGAGGAAGAGAAAGCAAACGCGATTCCCTGAGTAGCGGCGAGCGAAACGGGATTAGCCCAAACCAAGAGGCTTGCCTCTTGGGGTTGTAGGACACTCTACACGGAGTTACAAAGGAACGAGGTAAATGAACAGGTCTGGAAAGGCCGGCCAGAGAAGGTAAAAGCCCTGTAGTTGAAACTTCGTTCCCTCCAGAGTGGATCCTGAGTACGGCGGGACACGAGAAATCCCGTCGGAAGCAGGGAGGACCATCTCCCAAGGCTAAATACTCCCTAGTGACCGATAGTGAACCAGTACCGTGAGGGAAAGGTGAAAAGCACCCCGGAAGGGGAGTGAAAGAGATCCTGAAACCGTGTGCCTACAAGTAGTCAGAGCCCGTTTATGGGTGATGGCGTGCCTTTTGTAGAATGAACCGGCGAGTTACGATTACATGCGAGGTTAAGTTGAATAGACGGAGCCGCAGCGAAAGCGAGTCTGAATAGGGCGAATGAGTATGTGGTCGTAGACCCGAAACCAGGTGATCTACCCATGTCCAGGTTGAAGTTCAGGTAACACTGAATGGAGGACCGAACCCACGCACGTTGAAAAGTGCGGGGATGAGGTGTGGGTAGCGGAGAAATTCCAATCGAACTTGGAGATAGCTGGTTCTCTCCGAAATAGCTTTAGGGCTAGCCTCATGTAGAAAGAGTCTTGGAGGTAGAGCACTGTTTGGACTAGGGGCCCCCATCGGGTTACCGAATTCAGACAAACTCCGAATGCCAAAGACTTATCCATGGGAGTCAGACTGCGAGTGATAAGATCCGTAGTCAAGAGGGAAACAGCCCAGACCACCAGCTAAGGTCCCAAAGTATACGTTAAGTGGAAAAGGATGTGGAGTTGCTTAGACAACCAGGATGTTGGCTTAGAAGCAGCCACCATTTAAAGAGTGCGTAATAGCTCACTGGTCGAGTGACTCTGCGCCGAAAATGTACCGGGGCTAAACGTATCACCGAAGCTGTGGATGGACATCTACGATGTCCGTGGTAGGAGAGCGTTCTAAGGGCGTTGAAGCTAGACCGCAAGGACTGGTGGAGCGCTTAGAAGTGAGAATGCCGGTATGAGTAGCGAAAGATGGGTGAGAATCCCATCCACCGAATGCCTAAGGTTTCCTGAGGAAGGCTCGTCCGCTCAGGGTTAGTCGGGACCTAAGCCGAGGCTGAAAAGCGTAGGCGATGGACAACAGGTTGATATTCCTGTACCACCAAACTCCGTTTGAGCAATGGGGGGACGCAGGAGGATAGGGTAAGCGCACTGCTGGATATGTGCGTCTAAGCAGTTAGGCTGCAAGCGAGGAAAATCCCGTTTGCGTGAAGGCTGAGCTGTGACAGCGAGGGAAATATAGTACCGAAGTTCCTGATTCCACACTGCCAAGAAAAGCCTCTAGTGAGGATAAGGTGCCCGTACCGCAAACCGACACAGGTAGGCGAGGAGAGAATCCTAAGGTGAGCGAGAGAACTCTCGTTAAGGAACTCGGCAAAATGACCCCGTAACTTCGGGAGAAGGGGTGCTTTTTAGGGTGAATAGCCCTGAAAAGCCGCAGTGAATAGGCCCAGGCGACTGTTTAGCAAAAACACAGGTCTCTGCGAAGCCGCAAGGCGAAGTATAGGGGCTGACGCCTGCCCGGTGCTGGAAGGTTAAGAGGAGGGGTTAGCTCACGCGAAGCTCTGAATTGAAGCCCCAGTAAACGGCGGCCGTAACTATAACGGTCCTAAGGTAGCGAAATTCCTTGTCGGGTAAGTTCCGACCCGCACGAAAGGCGTAACGATCTGGGCACTGTCTCAACGAGAGACTCGGTGAAATTATAGTACCTGTGAAGATGCAGGTTACCCGCGACAGGACGGAAAGACCCCGTGGAGCTTTACTGTAGCCTGATATTGAATTTCGGTACAGCTTGTACAGGATAGGTAGGAGCCTTGGAAGCCGGAGCGCCAGCTTCGGTGGAGGCATCGGTGGGATACTACCCTGGCTGTATTGAAATTCTAACCCATGCCCCTGATCGGGGCAGGAGACAGTGTCAGGTGGGCAGTTTGACTGGGGCGGTCGCCTCCTAAAAAGTAACGGAGGCGCCCAAAGGTTCCCTCAGAATGGTTGGAAATCATTCGAAGAGTGTAAAGGCATAAGGGAGCTTGACTGCGAGACCTACAAGTCGAGCAGGGACGAAAGTCGGGCTTAGTGATCCGGTGGTTCCGCATGGAAGGGCCATCGCTCAACGGATAAAAGCTACCCCGGGGATAACAGGCTTATCTCCCCCAAGAGTCCACATCGACGGGGAGGTTTGGCACCTCGATGTCGGCTCATCGCATCCTGGGGCTGTAGTCGGTCCCAAGGGTTGGGCTGTTCGCCCATTAAAGCGGTACGCGAGCTGGGTTCAGAACGTCGTGAGACAGTTCGGTCCCTATCCGTCGTGGGCGCAGGAAATTTGAGAGGAGCTGTCCTTAGTACGAGAGGACCGGGATGGACGCACCGCTGGTGTACCAGTTGTTCTGCCAAGAGCATCGCTGGGTAGCTATGTGCGGAAGGGATAAGTGCTGAAAGCATCTAAGCATGAAGCCCCCCTCGAGATGAGATTTCCCATAGCGTCAAGCTAGTAAGACCCCTGAAAGATGATCAGGTTGATAGGTTTGAGGTGGAAGCGTGGTGACACGTGGAGCTGACAAATACTAATCGGTCGAGGACTTAACCAAAATGAAATACATGATGTCTGTCTGTTATCTAGTTTTGAAGGAATAATCCTTTAACTAACAATAGTCTGGTGGCGATAGCGAGAAGGTCACACCCGTTCCCATCCCGAACACGGCAGTTAAGCTTCTCAGCGCCAATGGTAGTTAGGGGCTGTCCCCTTGTGAGAGTAGGACGCCGCCAGGCTAGGCCCTAATGTTGGGCTATTTTTTTCGTCTAATTTAATATGGGCCCCTTGGTCAAGCGGTTAAGACACCGCCCTTTCACGGCGGTAACACGGGTTCGAATCCCGTAGGGGTCACCATTATTTGTCTTTTATGTGCGGAAGTAGTTCAGTGGTAGAACACCACCTTGCCAAGGTGGGGGTCGCGGGTTCGAATCCCGTCTTCCGCTCCAATTTCCCATTGAGTTTAGATCACTTCTCAGTACTATTTGAATAAATGCGCCCGTAGCTCAATTGGATAGAGCGTCTGACTACGGATCAGAAGGTTATGGGTTCGACTCTTTTCGGGCGCGCCATATTCTTAACGGGAAGTAGCTCAGCTTGGTAGAGCACTTGGTTTGGGACCAAGGGGTCGCAGGTTCGAATCCTGTCTTCCCGATTTTTTATTATTTATGGGGCCTTAGCTCAGCTGGGAGAGCGCCTGCCTTGCACGCAGGAGGTCAGCGGTTCGATCCCGCTAGGCTCCACCATAGATTTAAAATAATATTTTGGCGGCGTAGCTCAGCTGGCTAGAGCGTACGGTTCATACCCGTGAGGTCGGGGGTTCGATCCCCTCTGCCGCTACTTATTTAATATGGAGGAATACCCAAGTCCGGCTGAAGGGATCGGTCTTGAAAACCGACAGGCGGGTCAAACCGCGCAGGGGTTCGAATCCCCTTTCCTCCTCCACTTCATTTGGTATAATAATTTGGTCCGGTAGTTCAGTTGGTTAGAATGCCTGCCTGTCACGCAGGAGGTCGCGGGTTCGAGTCCCGTCCGGACCGCTATTTTTTTATTTGTATTTGGCTCAGTAGCTCAGTTGGTAGAGAATTGAAAGTTTACCTGCGAAGCAATGCTTCCATGAATAGAAAACTTTCAATTTGCAACAAAGACCAAAGGGCTTTGCCGCACAGTTTTTAATGCAATCAATGTTTAGGAAATAAAACAATATATGGCTTAGTAGCTCAGTCGGTAGAGCAAAGGACTGAAAATCCTTGTGTCGGCGGTTCGATTCCGTCCTGAGCCACCATTTATATGATGATGGCCTAGCTCAATTGGTAGAGCACGATCGAATATGCTTCTTGAAATACTTTAGCGTACTGATCGAGCTGCTGCTTGTAAAAGCTTTCTGAGATCAGGACGACGCTATAAATATATTGGAGTTAAATAATATACTAATATTTACTATGCCGGCCTAGCTCAATTGGTAGAGCAACTGACTTGTAATCAGTAGGTTGGGGGTTCAAGTCCTCTGGCCGGCATGTTTTAAAGCTTATGGAGGGGTAGCGAAGTGGCTAAACGCGGCGGACTGTAAATCCGCTCCTTCGGGTTCGGCAGTTCGAATCTGCCCCCCTCCACCATTTATAGGGGTATAGTTTAAAGGTAGAACTAAGGTCTCCAAAACCTTCAGTGTGGGTTCGATTCCTACTACCCCTGCCATTTTATTTTGGCGGTTGTGGCGAAGTGGTTAACGCATCGGATTGTGGTTCCGACATTCGTGGGTTCGATTCCCATCAGCCGCCCCATAATGCGGGCCTATAGCTCAGCTGGTTAGAGCGCACGCCTGATAAGCGTGAGGTCGATGGTTCGAGTCCATTTAGGCCCATCATTTATGAATAGATAGCTAGCCTAATTCTTATAGGAAATGGCGATTTTAAAAAATGGATAACTAACCATGTCATTGAGATATAGTTAGTTATCTATTTTTTAATTGTTTTGTTAATTCTATGCAATAGTTATTAACCTATTGGTTTAAACTCTTACCTTACAAAAATGTAAGCAAATGTAAGGTAAACAAATTTTCCATTTACAGCGCATGGGACATAATTGTAGTATAAGAAAGAAATTAGGGGGGAAAGCAGCTAATGTCATTTACAGAAACGAACATTAATATATTTAGAATGATTAACGACTTAGGGAAAGAATACACATTCTTAAACCCTCCGTTTATTTTCATTGCTGAATATACAGTATATCTTTTAGCACTGGCAACGATCGTTTATTGGTTTACTCGTGAGTATAAGAATAGAATGATGGTAATAAGTGCAGGAATTACTTTTATTTTCGCTGAAATCATAGGAAAACTAGCAGGAACATTCCATTCAAACTATCAGCCTTTTGCTGAACTGGCCAATGTGAATAAATTAATAGAAAAGACAGTGGGGAACTCATTTCCAAGTGACCATACCATACTTTTCTTTTCATTTTGTATGACCTTTTGGCTTTTTAAAAAAGGGTACGGCTTTTTATGGATGATAGCCGCTATCTTAGTAGGAATATCAAGAATGTGGGTAGGCGTGCATTATCCTGCTGATGTCGCTGCAGGAGCATTAATAAGTATTGTTTCAGCAGTTGTTGTTTACTATGTTGTCCCTAGGATAAGCTTCATTCAAAAATTATTGAAGTTATATGAAAAAGGAGAAGGATATATATTGCCTTCAAAATCTAAATCTAAGGATTTCTAAAAATCAGTCTAATAAAAGACCAGCTAATAAACAGTTAGCTGGTCTTTTTATGTTTTTGGACACCGAAAGTTTATCTTTGGAATTTGCTATCGCTTGACTGCAAAAATAAAAAGGTGTAAATTTAAATACTCCTATATTGAACTGTCCATTATTGAACTATCAAGTAGTGATGAAAGGGGTATGTTTAATGGAACATGAAAATCAAAAGTTAGTACGCTCAACACAATTATTGCGTTCATTTTGGAGTGTGCAGAAAAATATTGTGCGCTTCGTTCAAAAAATTGCCGTTGAGAATGGGCTATCTGTCCCGCAATATACGATATTGATGACACTAACTCTACATAAAGAAATGAAACTGACACAAAAAAAAGTTGGAGAACAAACTTTTCTTCCTAAAAGCACGCTGAGCCATGCTGTGGATGGTCTTGCTCAGGAAGGGTTTTTAAACCGTCAGCAAGTGGAAGGGAACCGACGTGAGATGGAGTTAAAGATTACGGACAAAGGGAAGGCATTTTTAAAAAGGATGCACCTTCAAGATGGAGGAATTCATCAGCTATTTCAATCTGCTATGGAGCAGTTAACAGACAAACAGTATGAAGAACTGCTTGAATCACATTTGCTTCTATCAGCCTATTTAGAATCCCAAGTGACAGATCAAGGAGGGAAAATGAATTGATAAAATTACTGAAGCATTTATCCGTTTATAAGTGGATTATTTTAGCAGTTTTAGGACTTGTCTTTGTACAATCAATGGCTGAACTTTTTCTGCCTACACTGATGGCAGATATCGTGGATAAAGGAGTTGTTTTAGGGGATACCCCTTATATTTGGAAGATTGGCGGTTTAATGCTTGTTGTTTCAGCAGTAGGTGCTATCGCTTCTGTTATTGCCAGCTATTATTCTTCTAATGCTGCAATAGGACTTGGTCGTGATATTCGGCGAAAGGTTTTTAATCATGTGGAGAAATTTTCACTGCAGGAATTTGATGAGGTTGGAACGGCATCACTCATTACACGAACAACAAATGATATTACGCAAATCCAGCAAGTAGTCATCATGATGCTTCGTATGGTTGTAAGCGCACCGATTATGTTAGTCGGGGGAATCATTATGGCTGTTTCAAAGGATGCAGAATTATCCATTATCATTGTTATCACAATGCCTGTGTTGATTGGTTCAATTCTTTTTATTTTTAAAAAAGGGATGCCACTTTTTCAAACTGTTCAAAAACGACTGGATCGTTTAAATCTTGTTTTACGTGAAAATTTAACAGGGATTCGAGTGATACGGGCGTTTAATCGTGAACCACAGGAGAAAGTACGTCTTAAGAAAGCAAATAAAGAACTGACAGATGTCTCAATTAAAGTGAATAAAGTAATGGCGTTTATGATGCCTGTGATGATGCTTGTTATGAACTTGACTGTTGTTGCGATTATCTGGTTTGGTGGAATTCGTATTGATAATGGGGCCATGCAAATAGGGGACTTAATGGCGTTTATCCAATATGTTATGCAAATTATGTTCGCGCTTGTTATGGCTTCTATGATGTTTGTTATGATTCCGCGTGCAGCAGTATCAGCAAAAAGGATCAATGAAGTGCTTGATATGAAACCGGCATTTCTTGATGAAGGAAAACTGAAAGCAGATCGTGAGCAAGGGACACTCGAGTTTGAACATGTGACTTTTAGTTATCCTGGTGCTGAAGAACCTGCATTGACAGATATTAGTTTTACAGCCAAGCGGGGTGAAGTAACAGCTATTATTGGGGGGACAGGCTCAGGAAAATCAACGCTCGTCCATTTGATTCCTCGTTTTTATGAAGTAACTAGCGGTTCTATTCGTGTGAATGGGGTTGATATTAGAGAAGCCCCACAAAGCGAGGTACGATCAAAAATTGGCTTTGTGCCGCAAAAGGCAATGCTATTTACTGGCACAATTGCTGAGAACATTCGCTTTGGAAATTCAAATGCTTCACAAGATGAGATTGAACAAGCCACTCGAATTGCACAAGCAGAAGAATTTATACAGCAAATGAAAGATGGATATGAGTCAGAAATTGAACAAGGCGGATCCAACCTATCGGGAGGACAGAAGCAAAGATTGTCGATTGCTAGAGCTCTTGTTCGAAAACCAGATCTTTATATATTTGATGATAGTTTTTCTGCACTTGATTTCAAGACAGATGCAAAGCTTCGTCAAGCACTAAAAGATGAAACAAAGGATGCAACTATGCTGCTTGTTGCGCAGAGGATCAGTACAGTCGTTGATGCTGACCGTATCATCGTTTTAGAAAATGGACGAATTGCAGGGATTGGGACACATCAGGAGCTGCTTGAGACGAATGATGTCTACCGAGAAATCGCCCTTTCACAGCTTTCAGAGGAGGAGATCGCATGAGCAAGAAGAAAAAACCTCAAGATAGCCAACAGATGGGGCAAGGTCCAGGTGGCGGAAGCATGATGATGATGGGGCAAAAAGCAAAAGATTTTAAGGGGACATTGAGACGTCTTTTGGCCTATTTGAAGCCTCGAAGGTACCAATTGGCTGCTGTTTTTGTTGCGGCCATCTTGAGTACAATCTTCATGATTGTTGGCCCAAAAATTATGGGAACAGCGATAACGGAATTATTTGAAGGTGCATATGGGAAGTTTCAGGGGGTTCCTGGAGCGGAGATTGACTTTACAAAAATTGGGCAAATCCTACTTTTACTAGCCGGACTATACGTTTTTAGCAGTTTGTTTAGCTATTTGCAGCAATATATCATGTCTAGTGTTGCTCAAAAAACGGTGTATGATCTTAGGGAGGATGTAAATGAAAAATTGGGGAGATTGCCTCTTAAATATTTTGATGGCCGTTCGAACGGAGAAACGCTAAGCCGCGTAACGAATGATATTGATACAATCGGCAGTACACTTCAGCAAAGCTTAACACAGTTCATTACCTCCATTGTTACGATTATCGGGATTATTATTATGATGCTTTCAATCAGCCCAATCCTGACGTTAATTGCAATTATTAGTTTACCAGTGTCAATGTTTGCTATCGGACCAATTTTGAAAAGATCACAAAAACATTTTGCTGATCAGCAGCGGACTCTTGGTCAATTAAATGGACATATAGAAGAACTGTACACAGGTCATCAAGTAGTAAAAGCATTTGGGCATGAAGAAAAGGCGTTAAAGCAATTCGATGTTGTTAATGAGGAATTGTATGATGCAGGAAGGAAAGCTCAATTCATATCGGGGATTATTATGCCAATCATGTTTTTTATTGGGAATATAAGCTATGTCATCATTAGTGTTGTCGGCGGGATATTAGTGACGCAGAGAGCCATTACCATTGGGGATATTCAGGCATTTATTACTTATTCAAAGCAATTTACACAGCCGATAACACAAACTGCTAATATTGCAAATATTATTCAAGCAACTGTTGCGGCTGCTGAGCGTGTTTTTGAACTTCTTGATGAAGAAGAAGAAAAGAAAGAAGTAACATCAGAAACGTTAATGAGTGCAAAGGGTGCTGTTACCTTTGAACATGTGGATTTTGGATATGGGAAAGAATTGTTAATAAAAGATATGAATATCAATGTTTCACCAGGTCAGACGGTAGCCATCGTTGGACCAACTGGTGCTGGAAAAACGACGATGATTAACCTCCTCATGCGATTTTATGAACTGAATGGCGGAAAGATAAAGATTGATGGTCTTGATACACGGAATATGTCACGCAGAGATCTTAGAAAAAGCTTTGGAATGGTGCTTCAAGATACATGGCTTTTTAATGGAACGATTAAAGACAATCTTGCTTATGGAAAAGAAGGAGCAACAGATGAGGAGATCTTTGCAGCTGCACGAGCAGCCCATGCCGATCACTTCATTCGTACACTGCCAGATGGATATGAGACAGTATTAAATGAAGAAGCATCTAATATTTCGCAAGGTCAAAAGCAGCTTCTGACGATTGCACGAGCGATTCTTGCAGATCCGCCAATTATGATACTGGATGAGGCAACTTCTAGTGTAGATACTAGGACAGAAGTATTTATTCAACAGGCGATGAATCGGTTATTAGAAGGACGTACCAGCTTTGTAATTGCTCACCGTCTTTCAACAATTAAAGATGCCGATTTAATTCTTGTCATGAACCAAGGCAAAGTGATTGAACAAGGAACACATATAGAACTTCTTGAAGGTAATGGGTTCTATGCCGATCTTTACAACAGTCAATTCTCTGAAAAAGCTGCAGGATAAGCAGAAAGAGGCTCTTTTCTAGATAGAAATGGAGCCTCTTTTATTATACAAAGGGACATTTGTCCTTTTTTGTATTCTCCTTCTGTATTTTAATAGAAAGAAATGTTAGGAGGAGAAAGTGTGAAAGGTGTCTTATTTGCCATTATTGCTGGGATATTCATTTCTCTGCAAGGTGTATTTAATTCAAGACTAGGTGAGGAGCTTAGCCCATGGCATACAACCACGATGGTTCATCTCGTTGGGTTAACTTTTTCTGCCATTATCTATTTATTTGTTCGGGATGGAAGAAAGGGATTTAAAGAGGTTCCTTTTATATATGTGCTTGGAGGAATGTTTGGTGTTGTAATTGTTGTTGGAGAAATGACAGCGATTAATCTACTTGGCATGTCTTTAGCGATTGCTATACTGTTAATCGCCCAGCTGCTATGTGCCTTTATGGTGGATGCGAAGGGGCTTTTCGGTATGAACAAAATTCATGTTACGATTCATCAAGTAATCGGAATGGTTATGATGATAGCAGGAGTGACTATATTTAAATTGTAAAAAGGAGAAAATTGTGAAGGAAATAATAGATAAAAATCAGTTATTAGAATGTCTAGAGCAGTTTGGGCTGAATCCAATTTTTTCAGAAGAAGTGAAAAGAAAAATGTCTCTCTATCACTTTCAGCAAGGAGAAATCTTATGTTTAAAGGGAGAAGAAATTCAGCATATGTATTTCCTTGTGAAGGGGAAGGTGAAAATTTTCACAACATCTCCAGAAGGTAAGACGTTAATTGTACGTTTCAAAACACCATTGGCTGTAATTGGGGATATAGAATATGTAAAAAGAACAGAGGTATTTAACACGGTTGAAGCTGTTAGTGAAGGGCTAGTTATTGGTGTTCATTTTGCCGAATTAAGAGGGATGGAAACGAATCAAATTGATTTCCTGAAATTTTTACTAGCAATTGTCACAGAAAAATTCTATACGGAATCACATGCCACAAGTTTAAACATGCTCTATCCAGTTGATATACGCCTTGCAAGCTACTTATTGTCTCTGTCAACAGAAAGAGAAGGATCTCTTTTTTTACAGTGAAATGCAAACATCAAATCTGATGGATATCGCAGATCTTATTGGTACAAGCTACCGTCACTTAAATCGAGTCATTCACAAACTAAGCAAGGAAGGGATTATACAACGAAAAAAAGGTTCGTTGTATATAAAGGATATACAGCGACTGAAGAAACTTGCTGATGGAAATATTTATGAATAAGGCAGGAGGCAGAGAAACATGAAAGGAATGTTGTTTGCTATAATGGCTGGTGTATTCATTAGCCTGCAGACGGTCTTTAATACAAGAGTAAGTGAAAAGGTTGGTATGTGGGCGACAACTACTTTAGTCTTGGGGTTAGGTTTATTTACATCTTTCCCAATTTTTATCATTATGGACGACACACAGCTGTTTTCTGTTGGAAATGTGAATAAGATCTATTTATTAGGTGGATTCCTTGGGGTAGGGGTTGTCTATTGTATAATGCAGGCGATTCGTATGCTCGGATCAGCTTATGCAATTTCCATTGTTCTAGTAGCTCAGCTTTTTATTGCAGTGCTTATTGATACATTTGGTTGGTTTGGATTTGAAACTATTTCATTTACAATAAACAAATTGGTCGGACTTACTTTAATGATTGCAGGCATCAGTGTGTTTAAACTGAAGAAAGTAATTGGGCAGCAAAAACATACTTCGAAAGTCTTTTTTAGAATAAAACCCATTTAAGAAAGCTGCCCATAAAGTAACTTGAGAGAATTAATCTAACATTTATACAAGTATTTACTATTGTAAAAAGAAAATCAAAAAGCTTAGGAATCTTAAGAAAATCTTAAGAGTTTTCTTAAGCTTTTTTTATATATTCTTCTTTATACTGAAAATAATCAAAAGTGAAACTTTAATGCCATTTTAAGCGTTTTTATTAATAATAAGACTCTAGTCCTAGATGAAGATAGAGCTCGCGATTGTTCTGCAAATAAGGGATTTATAGGAATATAGAATTAAGAATAGATACGTTAAAATTATATGAGAGCTTAGCAGCTGCTACAAGGGGGATTAGAAATGGAAGTGTATATCATTCTTACAGATACAGGGACATTATTCACTAAAATGATTAGAAGGTTTACGAAATACCCATTAAATCATGCTTCCATTTCCTTTACAAAAGAATTAGATACAACATATAGCTTTGGCAGAAAACGTGCAAACAACCCATTTATCGGTGGTTTTGTAAAGGAAGATATGAACGGGAAATTGTTCAGGAAAGCAAAATGTGCAGTTTACAAATGTTCTGTTTCAGAATTTGAATATAAACAGATGCTTAATGGAGTTAGACAAATCGAAGTTGAAAAGCAAGCGTATAAATATAATTTTATTGGTCTTTTTGGGGTTCTTTTAAATAAAAAAATTAATAGAAAAAAAGCTTTCTTTTGTTCGGAATTTGTGGCGACTATTTTAAATTCTGGCGGGATCGCAATTAGTAGTAAACACCCAAGCCTAGTAAAACCGAATGATTTAGCAAACTGTGAGAAATTCAGTTTAATATACGAGGGACAGCTTTTTTCCTACCTTTCACCTCAGGGCACCTCTATGAATAATGAAAGGGAGGTTACAGCTTCATTTCTAGAAAAAGCGAAATATATAGTTGGTTACAAATTCATCGGAGGTAGCTTTTAGGCTATCTTCTATTTTTTTGATACAATTTTAAAAGAAGAAAAGGGGAGTAGCGATGTTTAAAATATTTATCATTGAAGATGACAAGCAGCTTGTTAGCTTATTAGAAGAGCATCTGAATAAATTTGGCTATGATGTAAAGACTGTTGAAAACTTTGATGCTGTTCGATCGCAATTTGAACAATATGAGCCACACCTCGTTTTGCTGGATGTAAATTTGCCGAAATATGATGGCTATTATTGGTGCCGTCAAATCAGAAATCTATCTACTTGCCCCATCGTATTTATTTCTGCACGTGATAGTAAAATGGATCAAGTGATGGCACTGGAAAACGGAGGGGATGACTATATCACGAAACCGTTTGACTTTGAGATTGTTATTGCTAAAATTAATAGCCATCTTAGACGGGCATATGGTTCATATGCAACCTCTCAAAATGGCCGAACTATTACAGTGGGAGGCTTAAAGCTTGATGTAGAGCGAATGATTCTCACGTTCAATGATGAAAACATTGAACTGAGTCATACAGAGGCAAAAATTTTGGATGAATTAATGAAGAAATCAGAACGTGTTGTCAGCAGGGATCGATTATTAGAAAAAATTTGGGATGATCAGGCATTTGTTGACGATAATACATTGAACGTGTATATCACACGTGTTCGAAAAAAGTTAGATGCTTTACATATAAGTAATGCACTTCAAACCATTCGCGGCCAAGGGTATCGTTTCAATTCAAACTGGGGGCATGATGAATGAAGTTATTTTTCCGGGAACAAATGCCTCTCCTTCTTATTTATGTCATGCAATTATTCCTAATCTTACTTGTTTATTGGCTCGATGGTTATCGCAATATGGCAGTGAGTGTGTATGCTGCTGTACTGAGCCTCTGTCTACTTACAGGGTACCTTATTTATCGCTATATACGGAATAAAGGATTTTATCAGCGGTTAGAAAAAACGCTGACTTCGATAGACGAATTAGTGAATGAACCACAAGGAGCAGGTTCCCCACTGACTGAAGGTTTACAGCAGCTATTGAAAAATCAATATAGTCAGTATAAAAAAGACTTACATACTTATAAACATAGGCTGGAAGATCATATTCAGTTCATTAATCAGTGGGTTCACCAGATGAAGACACCGATTTCAGTTATTCATTTAATGATTCAGGAAGAGGACGACCCAAGGTTTAAGGCAATTGCTGATGAGATTGATCGCCTAAAGAAAGGCTTGGAAATGGTCTTATATATTGCGCGGCTCGAAACATTTGAACGAGATTTCTATGTAGAAACCCTCTATTTAGAATCCATTGTAAGATCGGTTACCTCAAACCAAAAACGTTTATTTATTCGCAAGCGTATTTTTCCATCCATTCAAATAGATGTTCATTCAACAATCGTCTCGGATGAAAAATGGCTGTCATTTGTAATAACACAATTGATTACGAATGCGATCCGCTATACGGTGGAGGAAAATCGAAAGGTATACTTTAGAGAGTACAGTCGAGGCAAAAATAGGATATTGGAAATACAAGATGAAGGTGTTGGAATTCCAAGTAGTGACATTCTCCGTGTGTTTGATCCGTATTTTACTGGAGAAAACGGGAGGAACTTTCAGGAATCAACCGGAATGGGGCTGTACTTGGCAAAACAAATCTGTGAAAAACTCGGCCACCAAATCGAAATTGAATCAAAAGTTAATCATGGGACTACTGTACGCATCATCTTCTAGTGTCTTTTCGCGATGCCCAGCACCGCGTGAAGGCACTTTTTTCATTTATGTATGCTGGGGTGGACAATTAAGGATTAGCTACCTTACAAGTCTGTAAGCTAACTGTAAGTTAGCCACATAGCACGAGCTACAGTTTTCAAGATACAATGATGCTACAAATGAACAGGGAGTGAACGGTATGTCGGTACTAGACGTAAGACATATAGAAAAAATCTATGAAGGAAAAGTGGCTCATAAAGCACTTAACAATATAAATTTCACCATTGAAAAAGGGGAGTTTGTCGGGATTATGGGCCCGTCCGGGAGCGGGAAAACCACCCTTTTAAATTTAATAGCAACGATTGACCGTCCAACATCGGGAGAGATATTTATTGGAGGCAAAAATCCGCACGTGCTCAATCGAAAAGAAACAGCTTTATTCAGAAGACGTGAGCTTGGTTTTGTCTTCCAGCATTTTAACCTGCTTGATACATTAACGGTGGAGGAAAATATTGTTCTTCCCCTTACACTTGATGGTGTAAGTGTTCGAGAGATGGAAGCTAGACTTCAGCAAGTTGCAAAAAAACTAGGGATTGATCAAATTCTGAAAAAGCGGACATACGAAATCTCTGGTGGGCAAATGCAGCGAACAGCGATAGCGAGATCGATTATTCATAAACCTTCACTCATTTTAGCTGATGAACCAACTGGAAATTTGGATTCAAAAGCATCAAAGGATGTTATGGAGACGATGACAGCGTTGAATGAGGAAGATGGGGCGACTGTTTTAATGGTTACTCACGATGCTGTTGCTGCGAGCTTTTGTCATCGAGTCATCTTTATTAAAGATGGAGAATTATATAATGAAATCTACCGCGGGGATAACCGTCAGGCTTTCTTCCAAAAAATTATTGATATGCTCGCATTGTTAGGAGGGGATAGTCATGACCTTTCCACAGTTCGTCTTTAGAAACGTCATCCGTAATAAGCGGACATATGCGGCGTATTTTTTAAGCAGTGCCTTCTCCGTGCTCATTTTCTTTGTCTATGCACTTTTTATCTTTCACCCTGATATTAAAAATGGGGTGACTGCCTCGCTTGCTGTACAGCTTATGGTAGCGGCAGAAGTGATTATGTATGTTTTTTCCTTTTTATTTGTATTATATTCTGTTAGCACATTTCTAAAATCGCGAAAGCGTGAATTTGGGATATTAATGATGCATGGTATGACGAGAAGTCAATTAAATCGCATGGTGTTTTTGGAAAATATGCTTATTGGGATCGCATCTATTCTAACAGGGATAGGTATTGGAATAATCACGGGGAAGCTTTTTTTAATGATTGGTTCGAGAATGATTGGAATTGAACCACTGCCGTTCATTCTATCAACAAAGGTATTAATCATAACAATAAGCGCTTTTTTAATTTTATTCTTCTGCATATCCTTATTTACAGCTATCCTTGTCCGAGTGAATAAATTAATCGATTTATTTCAGGCAGGAGAAAAGCCGAAAAAGGATCCGAAAACATCGGTATTCCTTTCAGTGGTTTCAGCCGTGCTGCTGCTAGTCAGCTATTATTTAGCTGCAACAGCAACGGTGTATTCATTATTGTTTCGCATGCTGCCTGTCATTGGCATGACAATAATCGGAACCTACTTCTTCTTCACCCAGCTATCAGTTTTTATGACGAAATTAGTGCAGAAAAATCGATTGCTGTTTTGGAATAAAACAAATATAATTACGATTTCTAGTCTGGCCTATCGTTTGAAGGATAATGCCAGGATGTTTTTTTTGGTTACTATTGTTTCGACAGTAGCATTTTGTGCCGTTGGGACACTTGCTTCAATGAATGTGCTGAATGAGCAAATTGATACTGAGTATCCTGCGGAAATCAGTTATATTGCGATGGATGAGGAGCCGCTTCATCAAAGGAATTTAGAACAAATAGAGTCAGAGTTAAAAGAGAAACAACTGAGCTATCACAAGAATCAAGTGCCAATAAAAATAGTTGAAATAGCATCTTCATCTTCAGAAGCTCTATATCCACCTGAAGAACTGGCTGTCATTTCTTTCTCTAATTATAAAAAAATTGCAGAGGCAGCAGGATATGTTTTTACCGAAAAACCTCTAGCAGAGCAAGATGCACTGGAAATGAAGTCATCATCCCTCGGAAATTCCAATTTTTTATCTTTTATATTAAAACAGGAAGATATAAAGCTGGAGCCTGAAAGCTCAACAGAGCATGTTGTATTGCCTTGGCAGCTTGTTTATGATGAAGGAATGGTCGTAAGCGATCCATTATATGAAAAACTTACACCAGTAAGTACAGAGTTATTTACCGGATTTTATATAGAGGATATTGAGAAAACGTTAGGTATTGCAAACAATTTAGTGAAAGATGGAGTTGCCTTTCCTTCTGATGATAGTTCCTATTCGATGACAGTCAGCGGTACCTTATTAAATATACAAATGAGCATGTTTAAGATGATGTTATTTGTTGCCTTATTAATAGGCGCAGTCTTCTTTATCACAGCAGGGAGCTTCCTTTACTTCCGTCTCTATGCGGATTTAGATTATGACCGCCGTCAATATTTAACCATCAAGAAAATAGGCTTAACCGACCAAGAATTGAATAAGATTGTGACTCGCCAGTTAGCATTGCTATTCTTTGTTCCTATTGTGGTTGCCTTTATTCATAGCGGATTTGCGTTTATGGCTTTGCAAAGCTACTTTACATTATCGATTGCAGGAGAGGTAGTCATTGTTCTTGCCAGCTTTCTTGCTGCACAGATTGTTTATTTCTTCTTTATTCGCTATAACTATTTGCGTAATTTAAAGAAATCGTTAATTTAAATAGAATCACCTCAGCCCATGTGGAAGATACGAAGGAAAAAATAATTTAGAGTCTATTTTGTTTTTTAAACAAAATAGACTCTTTTTATGTTGGATAGATAATGCAATTTATATAAATTAAAATGTAATATATATGTTGCATTTTGTAATTAATAATATATAATAGGATATATAGGAAGTTGTTAAGGGAGTGAATGAGCATGAAATGGCTAAGTAAAAGACAGAAAATAGCTGACGAACGAATGATCAATATGCAAAACAAAATCTATAAGGAAATTTACACGATTGTGATGATACTTTGTTTAATTTCAATTGTTACTAAGTATTATCTGTATGGGATAGATGCAAAGATAGTTACCACTGAATTAATCATTTTATTCGTGTCTGGCATTTACTATACGGTTCGTGCAGCAAGCATAGGAATTTTTTCGGATGAAGTGGAGCTTCATGATCGAAACAGCAAAGTCCCTATGAGTTCAAAAAATGTGTATATTGGTTTGGGATTAGGTGTAATTATAGGTTTATTTTTTGGGATTCGAAGTGCAATAGTATATGGAAGTGGTTTATTGAACAGCATCTTTTATTTTGTCATCGTATTTTTTGCCACACTAATGATCTATCTTCCGCTCTTTTTAGTATTATTTGCTGGCGGCTTTTCCGTTGCCAAGAAGGCTAGTATAAAAGCAACTGAAAAGGATTTAGACGAATGACAGTCTAAAAAGGCGGGGGGAAGCAATGAAAAACATAAAATTAAAGGTAGCACGTGTTGCAAAAGATTTATCACAGGATGATTTAGCCAAGATTGTAGGGGTTTCAAGACAAACAATTGGGCTAATTGAGCAAGGGAAGTATAATCCAAGCTTGAATTTATGTGTGGCTATTTGTAAGGCACTGTCAAAAACATTGGATGATTTATTTTGGGAAGAGGATGAAGAAGAATAGGAAAAGCGCCTGCTACTAAAAATATAGAGTGGCAGGCACTTTTACTTAAGGAAAAACTAAATTATGAAGTCTTCCTTTCGTTCACCGTAAAAGTACAAGCGATGCAAAGGCCTTGTCATTGCTACATAAAGCAGCTTGATATCTAGTTCTGACTCACTTGAAAATGTCTCATCTACACAGACGATCATAACCGCATCAAATTCCAAGCCTTTGGCTAAAAAGGATGGAACAATCACCATTTCATCTTTAGGGATTTTTTCTTGCTCTTCCAGTAATTTAACAGACTCATGGGAATGTTCTTTGAAAAGGCTGTAAAGGAGCCGGCAGTCTTTCATTGTTTTCCCGATGACTGCGATCGTTTTATAATTTTCTTTTTTTAAATGGGTCACTTGTTGTTCAATTTGGCTGACGAGTTCTTTTCCGTTTTTTCTTTTAATAAACTTTGGGCTTTCCCCGTGTCTGACAACTGGTTCTACAACAGGGAAAGAGTAGGGGAGCAGCCGCAGAAGCTCGTTTGCCTTTTCCATAATTTCAACAGTCGTACGATAGCTTTTTTGCAGTTCTGTATATGTTGCCCGCGGAAAAATATTATTCACTACCTCTTCCCATGATGTCAGTCCTCGATAGGAATGAATTCCCTGTGCAAGATCGCCTACAAGTGTAAACATGTCTGTATCAAGTGCTTTTTTCAGAGAGAGCAGCTCCATAAAGCTGTAGTCCTGTGCTTCATCAATGACGATATTTTTCGCTTTCAGTTCCTTTGGTATTCCGAAGAGGTGTACCTGTAAATACAGCAAAAGAGCAAGATCTTCTCTCTCGAACTGTTTTTTTGCAAAAAGCTGTCTATTATATTGGCAGAGATTCTGGGTTTCTTGTTCAGAGAGCTGACCTTCTGCCCAATGGTAAAGCTGCTTCGGATCATTGAACAAAGAATGATAGTATTGAATTAACGTCCTTTTTGGAAACTGCTTCATATAAGTAGAAACGGCACTTCTAATGGCCTTTTTTATTTCTGCAAGTCTTAAGGCCTTTTTATCAAGTGCATCAGATACATATTGCCTTCTTTTGTCTGGATCTTTCCCTCGATAGATTGCCCGTTCAATCCGGTCATCGTAATACGTTTCGATTTTATCTATCATGTTTTTCTTTTTCTTAGCGAGATCATTCTGTAGGACAGCTTTCAGCTTTTCCAATCTTCTATATAAAGGAAGATAATTATAGTC
Organism: Cytobacillus solani; assembly: GCF_006704205.1. NCBI lineage: Bacteria > Bacillati > Bacillota > Bacilli > Caryophanales > Bacillaceae > Cytobacillus > Cytobacillus solani. Next base: position 1,476,594 of record NZ_CP041305.1, on the reverse strand, counting down.
ATCCTTAAAAAGTTGGATGAATTTTTTGTAGCTGAAGAGCCGAAATTTATCGACAGTAAAATCCTTTGAAGGATAAAAGGATTCATAAATACTAGTAATATAGTTAGTTAATATTCGATGAAAGACAGGGGAGCCTTTTATGGAGGATGCCCATGCTGCGATTTCCGTTTCGCTGTGATTTGAGTTTTCCAAAAGGCGTACAAGCTTGTCATCATCTTGAATGTTCAGCTTTTGGGCAATGCATGCCTGTATATAGTCTTGTAGAGTCGTTTGCCTGACTTTCTCAACGCCTAATTCCGGCAGTGCCTCTGATATGTAGTCAATGAAGAGGCGGCTTGGCGCCAAAATCATCAGCTGTTCAGGAGCAAAGTTTTCTTTATATTGATAAATGAAATAACTAATTCGGTGCAAAGCAATCGTTGTTTTCCCGCTTCCAGCAGCACCCTGTACAATAATTGGGCGATTTAAGTCAGCCCGAATTATTTTATTCTGCTCCTCCTGGATTGTGGAGATAATTTCTGTAAGTCGGTTGCTTGAGCTTTTTGAAAGTGATTCCTGCAGAAGCTCATCGGTTGTTGTTAGATCAATATCACGAATTTCATCAAGCTGCCCATCCTCAATCATGAACTGACGTTTTAGGGATAAATAGCCATTAAAGCTTTCCTCATATGATTCGTAATGAACTTCACCAAGCCGTCCTTCATAATACAGATTGGCAATCGGCGATCGCCAATCCACAATAATTTGTTCTTGATTCTCCCTCGAATATAAAGACGTTTTTCCAATGTATAAGCTTTCTTTCTCTTCCAAGCCTTCACGTAAGAGATCAAGTCTTGCAAAATATGGCTTCCTTCTCGCAACCTTTAAATTTTTCAATTCTTCACGGGACATTTCAAAAAATCGTGCATTGGTTAAAAGGGATAAATAGCTCATGCTGGATTCGAGCGCATCCGTATCTTGAAAAGCTTCTTTCATATTTTCTAGAAATTGGTCCTTGCTCGTTTCAGCCGTCTTAATAACGACATCAATATACTTCTTTGTAAAGTCTAGACGTTGAACTTCATGTTGAAAATCGGGGTGCTGTTGTTGAAATGACATTTGAATCTCCTTTCCATTTACAAATTCAGCCGCAATGGAGAAAAACATAGGAGCGTGAGTGACAAGGAATTTATATTATCAGAAAAATCAGTTGGATGCAATACCAATCATCTCGCAATAGTAGCACCTAATATTTTGAGTGGGGAACTTGAATATTCTAGAAATATAATATATACTACATTACAACAGTAATGCACTATATCGGAAGGGGGCGATCTCTATTCTTAATACGGATGGAACGAAGCCTATTTATGTGCAAATCGCAGAATGGATTGAAACAGAGATTATGAAAGGCCACTTTGAAAGTGACCAAAAGGTGTATTCCCAATACCAGTTAGCGGAAATGTATACGATAAATCCTGCCACAGCAGCAAAGGGACTTAACTTGCTTGCTGATGAAGGCATCCTATTTAAAAAGCGGGGGCTTGGGATGTTTGTTTCAGTAAATGCGAAAGAAATGATAATAAACAAACGGAAGAACCAAACATTGAAGCGATTAGTACAAGAAGTGGTTTTAGAGGCTGCTCGTTTGCAAATGAGTGAAGATGAATTAATTGAAATGATAAAGGCCGTTCAAAACGAGGAGGGGGAGCAATGAAGGTTATTGAGTGTAAAGATTTAACGAAAGCCTATATAGGGAAAAATGCCTTAAATCAACTTTCCTTTTCTATTGAAGAAAATAAAATTACAGGACTGGTTGGACGAAATGGGGCAGGGAAAACAACATTGTTGAAAATAATAGGAGGTTTCCTCAAAGAAACCTCTGGGACGATCCAAGTTTTTTCAGAAAGGCCATTTAATAGCCTAAATGTGTCTGCACACTCCATTTTTGTCGATGATAAAATGAGCTTTCCACCAGCATTGCAGCTATACGAATTATTAGAAGCTGCGGGTAGTTTCTATCCAAATTGGGATATGGATTTGGCGGAACGCCTATTTGATTACTTTTCCTTTGATCGAAAGGCTTATCATCAGCGGCTTTCTAAGGGGAAAACGAGTACTTTCAATATGATTGTTGGCTTAGCAGCAAGATGTCCGTTAACGATTTTTGATGAGCCGACAACAGGTATGGATGCAGTAGTTAGAAAGGACTTTTACCGAGCGCTGCTCAAGGATTATCTGGCTTTTCCACGTACAATTATACTTTCTAGTCATCATTTAGATGAAATAGAAGATTTACTGGAAGATATTCTTCTGATAAACGATGGCAAAAAACATTTGCATATGCCAATGGAAGAACTGAAAGAATGGGCGATTGGTATAAAAGGCGCAACTGCAACTGTTCTTGAATGGTCGGATAAAAAAGAGCTGATTTACAAGAATCAAATAGGTGCAGATACGTTGTACGCAGTGGTGAAAAATGATTTCGATGAGCCTTCACTTATGAAAGCTAGTCTTGCAGGATTAAAGATTACCTCTGTTTCCGCAAGTGATCTATGTGTCTACTTAACCAGTGAATCGAAAGGAGGAATTGACAATGTCTTTAGTGATCGCTAATTTAGTGGATATTGTAAAAAAACAGTATCTTTTTAAACTAAAAGCAAATATCGACTCTTTCAGTTCACTTATATGGATTCAATTATTAGCTTTGCTATTTTCTTTAGGCGGTGTTGGTTCAACGCTTGCCTCCTCAGGCTATCTTAGTATTGAAGTTAAGTATTATTCCGCAGACTTAGTTATTGCTTTTACAATGATTTGGGCTTTCGTAACAGCCATTATAATTACTACAAAGCCTTATCGAAATCAAGATTTTACTTATGTGACAAATCGTTTAAGCAGTAGCCTTGCAAATATAATATTTTTACTAACAGCTAGTATCATTGGTGGAATTACTGCTATGCTTGCAAACAACCTGCTGAAAATTATTGCTTATTTTATTTTTAATGAGCAGTTATACAGCTTTCAGAGCGGATTTAGGGAACTTGCGCTTGGGATAAGTATGACCATTTTATATGTATTCTGCATAAGTGCATTCGGCTATTTAGTAGGAACGTTAGTTCAAGTCAGTAAACTATTTATCCTTTTCGTTCCTGTTTTATTCTTTGGTACTATTCTGCTTAAAACGAGTGTTCAAAAGGAGCCATTCTTAACAAGTATCTTTAAATTCTACTTTTTTGAGCCATCCCTTCTTTTATTGCTTTTAAAGATATTATTGACCAGTTGTTTATTCTTTTTTACTTCCATTGCTATTTTGAATCGGATGGAGGTTAGAAGATGAGTAGTATCATTCCTATATTACTGGTTGCACTTGCTATTGCATTCCTATCAATTAATAAGCGCAAAAAGTTTGTTACTGTGAAAATAACTCATTGGCTTCTTTTTACTTATGTGGGTGTGCTGCTTCTTTCAATGGCTGCTGCACCATTTGTTGCAGATGGAAAATTACATGCTCGAGAAACCGTCAGTGAAAAGGAGATCAGTCAAGCGGATAATCAACTTCATAAAGCACTTAGAGCGGGAAGGATTGAAGACATTGATGAGAAGTACCTAGTCAATCAAAAGAACTTTGACAATTATCAAGGGAAGACACTTGAAATTGATACAATCTATGGGAACGTTCCTGAACTACATGTGGAGAGAAAACAAGTGGATGACGGAAAAATAGAGGTTTTCTGTTTTGCTGGTGCACTGACAATTGATACACTTGATTTCACCGATATGGCTGGTGAACCACTCAGCTATGTGCTAGAGAATAATATCTTAACGATTAAACCACCGAAAGAGAGAGAAGTTAAAGTTTCCATAGTGAAAAATGAATTTACGATCAATCAATTTACTGGTGCTAGGGAAAAAGGAAGCCATATTATAGTGAACAGTCCATATTTGTACATGCGTATTCCGAAAAACCTGGAATTAATTGAAGGAACAGAAATGTCCGTAATCTTTGTTGGCGAATAATATAAAAAAATCATGGGTTTTACATAAGCCCATGATTTTTTCCTCTTCAAGTATTGTTATAATAGGGATAGGGAGGATGATTCATTTGGAAAAAGATCAGCATTTTCATTTAAAAGAACTTGATGAAGAAACTCTTTTCATAGTTTCACAAACGTTTAAGGCATTATCAGATCCAACAAGGATTCGCATTTTGCATTTGTTATTTGAGGGCGAGCATTCCGTGAACGATATTGCTGAAAAACTGTCCTTGCTGCAGTCAACTGTCTCCCATCAGCTTCGTTTTCTAAAAAACTTACGTTTAGTTAAATTTAGAAGAGAAGGAACTTCCCTATTCTATTCATGTGATGACGAGCATGTAATGGATATTTTAAGACAAACGATCGAGCATGCGAATCATCATTAATTGCAGCTTCCATGATGATTCGGGCAGCCATGCTCTATTTTTTCAATCTGAATCGTACTATGTTCAATCTCAAAATCATCATGGAGAATGGATTGTGCATGGTGGAGAATGGTATCGTGAACACCTTCTCCCTCGATAACCATATGGCAGCTTAGCATCGGCATGCCTGAAGTAATCGACCATATGTGCATATCATGCACCTCTGCTACTTCTGGGATCTTTAATAAAGATGATTTCACTTTGTCCATCTCAAGGTTTGCTGGTGTTCCTTCCATTAAAATATGGAAAGACTCTTTCATTACTCTCCATCCGCTGATTAAGATGAGTATTGCAACAATGACACTTGCGATCGGGTCCGCAATTCCCCAGCCAAAGAAAATCATCAGCAAAGCGGCAATAATTGCTCCTACTGAGCCAAGCATATCGCCGATTACGTGAAGGAAAGCACTGCGAACATTTAGATTCTCATCTTTATCCCCACGCATTAAAATCCATGCTGCAATAATATTAACTAGTAAACCAATGCTTGAAATAATCAGCATTCCTCCGCTAAGCACTTCAGGCGGATTCCAAAAACGCTGGTATGCTTCATAGAAAATATAAACGGAGATCACAATGAGTGTAAGCCCATTTAATGCTGCAGCAATAATTTCAAACCGTTTGTATCCGTATGTTTTTGAGGCAGAAGCTTTTCTTTCTCCAAGCTTAATTGCGAACAAGCTCAAACCTAATGCGGCAGCATCGCTAAGCATATGGCCTGCATCTGAAAGAAGTGCGAGACTATTTGTTAATAAGCCCCCAACAACTTCAACAATCATGAAAGATGCAATGAGTAGAAAAGACAAAAATAAAGCTTTTTTATTTCCTGTATGACCGTGTGAGTGATTATGACCATGTGAATGACCGTGGTGATGTCCCATAATTGATGCCTCCTATTTTATTATATGAATATATGCTCATATATATATATTATGATATAAATTAGCAAATTGTTCAACAATTAAATTAAATTTAAATGAAATTAAGTACTTAGTTTTATCCAATGTTTAAAAAAATATAAAAAAGGAAGACACATGGGTTTGTGTCTTCCTTACGTAATTAATCAATTTTATTAAGGTTTTGCTTTCTTTCTTGCTCTGCAATGATTTCATTGTCTTCAGCGTTATCTCTTGTAACCTTTTGAGTAAGAATCGCTCCAACTGCAACTAGAATCATAACAGCAATGTAATAACCTTTTTCGTTCAGTTGAAGATTATCGGCATTGTATAGACCGATGGAAAATAGAAACACGCCTGCAAAAAACGTAAAGTAGGCTAATACGGTGAATGCAGTTGTATTTCTTCTTCGATATCTTTGCATTCGAATGACCTCCTTATGAATATGATAATCTATTTGTTTTTATAAAGCATAATTTGTTAGAAAGATAAAGTAGCTGTTAATGAAGGAAACTGTAATGATTATACCATATTTTTACTTGTTTGGAAGTGGGCATTCGGTCATAAAAAAATAAATGCAGCCTCCAGATAGAGACTGCATACGGGGTGTTTATTTCTTCTCTTGTTCTTTTCTAATAAAGTCTGAATACTGCATAATTTGTAATGTGTTATCAATATATTTTTGCATATTCTTCGTGTTCTTCGTTTTCTTCATCGTTTCCCGATTATATAATAACGCAGGAAGTTTAGCACTTGGTGCTGTGTATAAAGTGTTATTACTGATAAATGAACCGCCTGGCATGTAATAGCGCATTCCGAGCAGATTTTTTTTGTATTGAAAAAGATTATGGCCAATCATTTGCGAATCATGCTCTATTCCAAGCAGGTTTAATAACGTAGGCATAAGGTCAATTTGGCCGCCTAATTGGGAATGTGTTTCCCCGTTAAAGATTCCGGGTGCGTTAAATATAACAGGGACAACAAAACGGTCATGTAAATTGTAATCATGCCCAAGCATTTCTTTTAAAAGCTGTTCATCCTTCTCTGTCACTGGTGCCCCATGTAAGCCTGAGTGATCCCCGTAAATGAGGATGAGTGATTGATCATATATGCCCAGTTCCTTCAATGATTGAATAAACTTCCCAATCTGTTCATCAGTATACCGAACGGATTGGAGATAATTCCCAACATACGTATCCTTATATGAATCTGGCAAGTTAAGATATTCGTATTCATCTGGCATTTCAAAAGGGGTGTGGCTTGTTAATGTAATAATATTTGAGTACATGCGCGGATGATTTTCCATTTGACCTGGAAGCTGCTTTTCTACATAACTAAACAATACTTCGTCGGCTGGTCCAAACCCAATTTCATTCTTGTTGGGAATATCTTCGCTTGTATATACATAGTCAAATCCAAGAGCAGGATATAACTTATCTCGGCTCCAATATGTAATATCATCAGCATGATAAGTAGATGTTCCATATCCATTACGTTCCAATGTACGTACAAGGGAAGGGATATCACTGCCATCAATGACATTTACTGTTGGATCCATTCCCTCAGGGTAAAGGGAAGTGTGCATAATCCATTCAGCATCTGACGTATTCCCAGCCCCGATCTGCTGATAAACATGATCAAAATAGGCACTGTCCTTAAGAAGTTTATTTAAATTTGGTGTTATTTCTTGCCCTTTAATCGATTTGTTTATAACAAATTCCTGCAAGGACTCTACCTGAATTGTAAATACATGGCGATCTTTAGCAAGGCCGAATGTTTCATGTTCGGAGGGAGGAAGAAAAACATTTCCCTTTAATTTTTCTAATTCCTTATCGGATAAATGGTCATTCTTTGCAAGGGCAGTACCAATTCCACGTTCATATAATTGAACAAATTGGGATTGAATATAACCATGCTTCTTGGCAAAGTAAGAAACATCCACTAATGGATAGAAAAACGCAATTACTGTAGTAACTAGTCCTGCGCAGCTAAAGGCAATAGCCCATTTTTTAGCTGATTGAAAGGAAAGCGGATCAGACATTTTAGTAAAATACCAAATTAGCGGCAGAATTAGCACAACATCTAAGAAAAATAGAAAGTCATATGGGCTGCCAAGCAATGCGACTGTTCCTCCTACAGAATTGGATTGGTATATTTGTTTAACATCATAATAGGAAGGAACGGTTGAAAAATACCTTGTGTAATACATAATAACGATAAAAAGTGCAGATAAGCATAGATTAAATAGCCAGATTGAAAGCCATTTCCGCTTTTTGAAAATAAGAAGAAGACCAGTTACCATGAGTGCCCACATGGGAAATTCAATGAGAACAATATGGAAAATAGACTTGTTATCAAAAATGACCATTTGAAATGCCGTAATTTTGATAAATAGCACAAGCATAATGAGTATAAAAGGATAGGAAATATGTTTTTTTAGATTCAAATCCCACTTTTGCATACAAAAGCACCTCTAACTAAATAATTCAATTTTCTTTAAACCTTGCAAACAAAAGTATACATGTAAGTATATTTATTTGCTATGCAATTTATAAATGTCTGAGAAATAATGGGTTTCAACCTTTAAGACGAAAATGTATAACAGAAAGATTCAAAATATGGGAACTTTTTTTCTGATTTTTCGTAAATGAAAATAATAGAGAAGGATCGGAGTGATGGATATTGGAGAAAAAATTACTTGTAGAGAATGTGGAAGTACTGCGTCGAGCAGCAGGAAATTGGATGGATCGCCGGCTTGTACTTATGACAGCTGCTCAATTTGCTGCAAAAGGACAAAAAATTGATGGACATGCTTTTATTAAAGTCTCTGATCTTGTGAAAAGCAGTACATCTATGTTTTCGCCGCTAAGAGGGATATATTTTCCAATGACTGGTCTAATTATGGCAAAGGATAGCCATCCAGAAGTGGAAATTAGCCGCTTACATCATAATTATCAAATATTACGAAAGGCAAATATGCGTTCATCTGCGTTCACATATATTGCTGCATATTTATTAGATGAAGAAATGGATGCAAGCCGGATCAGTGCGATATATGAAGAAATGAAAAAGCATCACCGTTTCCTTACTTCTTATGATGATTACCCGGCGGCTGTGATTATAGCCAAAAGGGATGGAAGGGTAAAAGAACTAATTGAGATTTCCGAGCGTTATTACCGAGGGCTGAACGAAAAGGGACTATGGAAGGGAAACAATCTGCAATTCTTGGCTAATATGCTTGTGATGTGTGGAGACTTTCAGCACGAATTAGTGAGAGACGTCATCTATACAAAAGAGGAACTTATCCGTCGCGGTCTAAAGGTGAAGGAAGTTCATTATCCTGCTCTTGGTGTCATTGCTCTTACAGGGAAAATTAAGGAAGCAGCAAGCCTTGCTGTCAAACTAGCAGAAATGAAGGAATTTAAATGGTATAAGGAGATGGCTATTACGGTAGCCGCAACCTTTGTATCACAGGATTACATTGATGCGTCTGCTGGACTGACAACAGCGATTCATGCGATGATTCAAGCACAGCAGGCATCGGCTGCAGCTGTGACTGCTGCGGCTACTGCGGCCGCCTCTTCAGGAAGTTAGGGCACATCCATAATGGGTGTGCTCTTTTTGAAAGATACGAAACTATAACTTTTTAGTTAGAGAATTGTCTAGCGCAAGCATCCTATCGCCTATCAAACTTCAGGTCTCCTCCGCAACGATTGCGTCAACATAGGTTCGCTCACGCTCACCGTGTTGCCTTTATCGAAAGGAAGAGCCCTTCCAGTTTGTACGGCGATGATCAAGGCGCTTCCGCTTTTATTTAAATTGAGCGAAAATGTAGTCAATTTTCTAACATGTGAAGATTGTATTTCAAACCATAAAATACCTGTGCTATTTGTTCGAAATTCCGTATTATCTCTTGCATGGTTACGTATTTCTGTGTCAATATCTATATATTGATGAATGTCGTTATAATAGATATTCGAGGAGATGAATAAGTTGAATAAAGCAGTTATTTTAGGGTGTAATTATTATATAGGTTTGAGTACCATCCGATGTTTGGGTGTGAATGGAATACATACAGTTGCAGTGGATTATGCTGGAGCTGATACATACGGGGCAGAATCGAAGTATTGTTCGGAGCAGCTGATTGCTCCTCATTATAAAAAAGAAACAAAAGCTTTCGTGCAATTTTTAAAGGAATATGCGAGCAAGGAAAATGAAAAGCCAGTTCTTATCCCTTGTCATGATTCATATGTAGAAGTAATCGATGAGTACTTAGATGAACTGAAAGAAAGCTATCTAATTCCTCAAACGAAGAAAGGCTTGTATTCGCAAGTTATGAATAAGGAAGCCCTTCATGCACTAGCAATGGAAAAAGGAATGCTAGTACCAGAAACGGTTCGAGTGAATGAAGAGAACTTTTTTGAGAAAATCGATACGATCATTAAATATCCTTGTATTGTGAAGCCGACGGATTCCCCTACCTTTGTAGCCACTTTTAGGAGAAAGATATTTAAGGTTCATAATAAAGAGGAATTGGAAGAAGCTTTAGCAAAAGCAGAAAAAGCAGGCTTAGAAGTTATTGTTCAGCGGATTATTCCTGGTTTCGATGATCATATGTACACATTTGATGCGTATTTAAACCAAGATTCAAAGGTAACCCACTGGGTAACCTGTCAAAAGCATCGTCAATATCCAATCAATTTTGGTGCCTCTGTCTATACAGAGCAAAAATATGTTCCTGAGCTTTATGAAATCGGAGCAAAATTTTTAGAGGAAATTGGGTTTAAAGGATTTGCTGAAATTGAGTTTAAGAAAGACGCGGATACAGGGAAGTATTATTTAATCGAAATTAATGCGAGAATTACAAACCTAAACAATCTGTTGTATAAGGTTGGTGTTAATTTTCCTTATATTACCTACCGCGAATTAACAGGTTCTCCACTTCCACCAAAAGCAGTGAAAGAAGATAAAAATCGTGTATTTTGGTACGCTTATGAGGATATGTTAGCGATAAAGGGTTATATTCGAACGGGTCAATTGACAAAAGGCGAAGTTTTTAAATCGCTTTTCAAGAAAAAAGCTTATGCCATCTGGGATTGGCAAGATCCGAAGCCTGGAATGATCTTTTTCAGGAAAACGGCTGGGAAGATGCTCAAAAGAAAATAATCGATAGATGCAGAAAAGAGGTAGTAAATGATGCAGTTAGAGGAACTTCTACGTTCGATAACGGTTGAGCGTGTTTATAATGACAAGGATATGAGGATTAGCGGTGTTTCTTACCATTCACAAAAGGTTTCCAATGGACATCTTTTCGTTTGTGTTCGCGGATATAAAACAGATGGACATAAATACCTTGCACAGGCAGTAGCCAATGGAGCAGTAGCTGCGGTGGTGGAAGAAGTGCAAGAGGCATTCGATATCCCGCAATTTGTTGTGCAAAACAGCAGAATTGCTCTCGCCCAATTAGGGGATGCCTTCTATGATCATCCTTCGAAAAAAATGAAGATGATTGGTGTAACAGCGACAAATGGGAAAACAACCACATCTTATATGATCAATGCCATTCTTGAAAATGAAGGCTTTAAAACAGGATTAATTGGAACTGTTTCAATCAAAATTGATGATATGTCAATCCCTGCGGAGCTAACAACACCAGAATCATTGGATTTACAAAATTACCTAAATCAAATGGTTGAGAAAGATGTTTCGCATGTTTGTATGGAGGTATCGTCAGCTGCTTTAGAGACTCATCGAGTAGAGACAGTTGATTATGATATTGTTACATTAAACAATGTCAGCCGTGAACATATCGATTCACACGGTTCCTTTGAACAGTATTTTGAAGCGAAATCCAGTCTCATTCGAAATGCGAGCGAAAGAAGCATGGCCGTTTTAAATCTGGATGACCCTTATTCCGCATCACTTGTTAATAAAACAAATGCACGAGTAATTACCTTTGGTGTGAACAGTACAGAAGGGCATATCCATTGTAAAAACTTAGATTTAACAACGGGAAGAGCTAAATTTACAGTTGAAATTTTGAAGGCATTTAAAGCGAATGGGGCTGAATACATCCCTGGAGAATTTGATATCGAGTTGTCTGTTCCTGGTCTTCATTCAGTGTACAATTCAATGGTTGCGATTACGGTAGCATTGCTTTCCGGTGTGGCTGTCTCAACGATCCAGCATACGTTGAAAAATTTTGCTGGTGTAGAAAGACGTTTTGAATTTATTTATGAAGAAGATATAAAGATTATTGATGATCATTTTGCTAATACAGGAAATATCAATGTAACGCTGCAAACGTTAAAGTATATGGATTACAAAAAGCTTCATATAGTATATGCCATTCGTGGGGAGCGCGGACCAACAGTTAACCGGGAAAATGCGGAAGCGATTGTTGAATGGGCTTCGAAGCTTGGTTTGTATGAGATCATTGCTACGAAGAGTGTCTCTCATGTAACAGCTAAGGATAAGGTGACAGATGAGGAACAGCGCGTCTTTGAAGAGGTGATGGGCGAAGCACGTATCCAGGTTGATTTATATGACGAATTACCAGATGCGATTGCCCGTGCATTGGCTAAGGCGGAAGAAGGAGATCTTGTCCTTCTAGCTGGCTGTCAAGGAATGGACCACGGAGCTGAGATTGCTTTGCAATTGCTGCGGGAAAAAAATGAACTTCGTATTGAAATACTTGAATAGAGCGTAGATCTAAAAATTGTTAATTGAGAAGGTTGAATAATGGGAAAGAAGAGCTTAGGTGTAATCGGCGGAATGGGACCGATGGCCACATCTGTTTTTTTTGAAAAGGTCATTGAAAATACAGTTGCTGGTGCTGATCAAGATCATATTAATATGATTATTCTTAATCATGCTACATTGCCCGATCGAACAAGTGTGATTTTGAATAAAGAGGAAGATACTTTTTTACATGCGGTTGAAAAAGATATAAAACTGCTTGAGAGTGCTGGTGTAGCAAATATTGCGATTCCATGTAATACTTCACATTATTTCTATGATAAGATGCAGGAAATGACCGGGGTCAATATTATTCATATGATTGATGAGACTTGTAAAGCAATTCATCAATCATACGGAGATCAAAGCAAGGTGGGCATCTTAGCAACGAATGGTACAGTAAGCAGCGGCATATATGAAAAAGGCTGTAATGCCTACAATATGCAGTTGTATAAGCCGAACAAGGTCTATCAAGACCAAATTATGAATACAATTTATAATGTGAAAAGTGATTTAGACATCGATGTGAATGTAATCGAACAAATTATAACGGACTTGATTCATAATGAAGGCTGCAGCTGTGTCATCCTAGCCTGCACGGAGCTGTCATGTTTGAAATTAAATGATGAAGTGACACCTTACTGTGTGGATGCAATGGATATACTAGTCGAGAGATCGATTGAGTATTCCGGCGGGATTGTGAAAAAAGAGAAAAACTGATTGAGGTAATTTTGAGGGAGGGGTATCTTTTGAAACTGAATGAAGTCGAGAGATTCGAGGAGTTTTTGTCAGAGTCATTTGGAGATGGCGTACACATTAGGGAATTACGCTTATCTAATGAAGAAACTGAATATATTAAAAAGACCTACCCTAAAGCTATTTTTAATAAAAGTTTCCAAAAGGAAACTTTAGACGGAAAAAACTGGTACAAGGTAACACTTCTGCCCCCAACCAAGAAAGACAATCAGGATGAAATCACAGCAATCCAACAAGAGAACTTGAGGCTAAAACAGGAAATAGAAGTCCTTAGACGAACGATGAAGGTTGATAAAGGTAAATAAATTGGAAACAAGCCGCTCGGTGGATACTGGGCGGCTTGTTTATTTGGGGGAATAAGGTGCATGAATAGAAGATGGAACTTATTTATGGTTAAAAATGTAAAAAGTGGTCGAGTAAAAAGAGAATAGAGCTTATTTATGGATATAAATGTAAAAGGAGGTCACGTAAAAAGAGAATAGAGCTTATTTATGGATATAAATGAAAAAACGGTCGAGTAAAAAGAAGATAGAACTCATTAATGGATATAAATGTAAAAAGGGGTCGCGTAAAAAGAGAATGGAGCTCGTTAATGGTTATAAATGTAAAAGGAGGTCACGTAAAAAGAGAATAGAGCTCATTAATGGTTATAAATGTAAAAAGAGGTCACGTAAAAAGAGAATAGAGTTCATTAATGGTTATAAGTGTAAAAAGAGGTCGCATAAAAAGAGGATGGCGCTCACATGTGGAAATAAATAGAAAAAGAGGGCACATAAAATTAATTAATCTACATAATATGAAGATTTACCATAACCAATGCATGTAAAGTTCTCTGATAGAATTTTTCGTATAACTTTCTTAGATTTAATTCCTTTGCACCAATCAAAGATAGCATTTGTAGTTACTTTCCTATCTGGGAAAAGGAGGATAAACTCTTCCACACTCCGGATAATTGAGGATCTGACATCTTCCTTACATGAGCACTTTGTGCATACTAATATCTGATCTTGAAATTGTAACTCACAAGAATGACAGGACTGACAGATGATTCCCTTTTTTTAACTGCTCATAAGTATATTTAGGCAGTCTTTTGAATGGTGATTCTTTTAAATGAATAGATAGTAACTTTTCGGCAATTTGTATGCCTTTTCTGTTTGCTGGTTTAACAGGTAACTTTTTCGAAAATCGTTTCAACTGAGTGGGAAATATAATGGGTTGACCGAGGGGAGCTTGATAGAGTTGAAAGTTGGGGTTAATGAAGATTACATAGGGTTCTATATGTGTTTTAATTCCATGGTTTTGAAGCAATTGCCTGAGTAATGATTCACTTCGTTCCAATTGGAGTAAGGGGTTCTTTATTTCCTTCTTTGATAAAGTAAGCCATCTTCCATTTTCATCGATATAAAAATCTCCTTCATAATTTTTAACCTCGAAAACATAGAGAGTCTCGTCAACTAGCAGCAGCGAATCTATTTGAAAAGTAGTATGATTGCATTCAAGCAATAAATCATTCAGGATCAGCCGATTCTCTGATTCTGGCAAACTTTCAAGCCACGCATCAAACTGAATTTCGCCCTCAAAACCTTTTTCAAGGCTCCCATAATACTGCACTTCTTCAACTGATAAATCCATGCGCATATTCAACATTCGATAAAGCTTTAATTCTTTTGATTCACTACGAGGTTTAATAACCATAGGCACCATCCTCTAATCAAGATTTACAATCATTCTATGAAATATTACTTATTTTTACAAGTGATGGAATCTACTGAAATATAAATGTAATAATTTTAGGGATTAAATTTATAAATGGCAATGCTATAATATAAAAGATGTGAATATACAACAAAATATGACTCATTTTCCCAAAATAATATACAACATTTTACATTCTACCTCATAAATTACCTGTGAAATTTCGCCATAACTAGACAAATGAGGATTACTTTTCTATAGTAATAGAATCTTAAAGTACATAGATAATTTTAAAGTAATAGAGAGGAGACATGGATGAAATTGAAAAGAAAATTTCTCGCTCTAGGAATAGGAATCATAATAGGCAGCGGCAGTTTACTAATGCCTATGTCAAGCACTGCTTATGCAGTATCAAATAAGCAGCTAGAGGAAAAAAAGAAGGATATACAAGAAAAACGTTCAAATGTTCAATCAGAGATTAATCAAAAGAAAGATGACTTAGTGCAAATAGGAGAAGAAAAGTCAGCAGTTCAGAAAGAGCTAGATAAATTAGAACTTACAATTGCGGACACGGAGAATAAAATTAAAGAAAAAGAAGCTCAGATTGCAGATGCAAAAGAGGAAATTAAGAAACTCCAACAAGAGATTGCCGTTCTAAAGGAACAGATAAAAAAGAGAGACGAACTATTAAAGGAACGTATTCGTTCCATTCAAGAAAATGGTGGAGTCATTAACTACATAGACGTATTATTAGGTGCGCAAAGCTTTAGCGACTTTATTAATCGTGTAAGTGCGGTAACTTCATTCATGGAAGCAGACCGTGATTTACTTCGCATGCACCAAGAAGATAAGGCGTTGCTTGATAAAAAAGAAGCAGAAGCACAGAAACAATTAGAAGAACTTAATAAAAAATTGGCCGATCTTGAAGGAATGAAGAAGAAGCTTGAGATTCAAAAAGCTGAAAGAAACAAACTATATAAAGAATTAGAACAAGAAGAACAACATATGCATGAAGAACTTTTAGAGTTTGAAGATGAAGCAGCTATACTTGCTGCACAGGAAAAGGCAATGGAACGTGAAATTGCAGCTTGGAAGAAGAAACAGCGTGAACTAGAGGAACAAAGAAAAAAACAGGCTAATAATAATGGAAACAACAGTGTGGGCGCTCCTCCGGCAATTACCAATGGAGCATTTATGAACCCAGCAACAGGTAGGCTTACATCGCATTATGGACAAAGATGGGGCAGATTGCATTCAGGGATCGATATTGGTAAAGGCGGCCGAACAGAAGCAGTTCCAATTGTTGCTTCAGCATCGGGAACGGTAATCAAAGCGAATTTTGATCGCAGCTACGGAAATGTCGTCATGATTACACATGTAATTGATGGACAAGTCATGACAACTGTCTATGGTCATATGGAATCCCTTTCTGTATCCAATGGACAAAGTGTTGAAAAAGGTCAGCTGTTAGGGTATATGGGGAATACAGGTAATTCAACTGGACCGCATTTACACTTTGAGATCCATCATGGACCTTGGAATGGAAGCAGATCAAATTCTGTTAACCCTCTAAGATATGTAAACTATTAAGCAATTGAAAAGGCACTCACCAATAGGTGTAGTGCTTTTTTTCTAATTTAGTATTCTATTTACTGCGACTATGCTTCTTAATCAAACGATTGATTAGTAAAAAATGCGAACATACCCCTTAATCAAACGTTTGATTAAGAAGAAATCAGAATATATCTATTAATCAAACGTTTGATTAGTTATGCTGATCTTTAGAGGTGAGATACATTTGAATATTCATGTGATGGCAAAAGATACGTTAGAGGCTCAAGGGATTCGGTGGATGATTGAATCACATTTGCCTGGTATTCAGTTGACGGTATGGGATTCGCTGGAGGAGTTTTCAAGAGCAGTGCAAAATGAACGACCAGACCTTGTCATTTTGGATATGGACGGTTGGATGAAGAGCAGTGAAGGATTCTGTGAGCTGCTTCAACGGTATAAAATTCGCTGGTTAGGTCTATCCTCTGAGCGGATTTTTCAAACTGCCTATCGTGCACTCCGTTTTCGTGCAGAAGATGTTTTATTCCGTCCGATATCACCTGATGATTTGAAAAAACAAATTCAGCAAATCCGTTATCAAACAAGAAATGACCATAATTTCTTCTCAAATCAGACCGGAGATAAAGTAGATACCTACACAATTGATTATCCAGATTTATTTTTGTTAGATAAGAACAGATCTTATCCGATAACAATGGTTGCCTTTTTGACACCGAACCCTGAGACACTGCCGTTTGTCTATGATGCCCTACAGCGTTATTCCTTTCCAGGTAAGCATAAGCTTTTTGCATTATCTGATTTTATTTTATGTGTTCAGGAGAATGAAAAAATAGAATCGATTAGGGAAGTTTATCATTCTTTCCTATCAAGGTGGAAAGAGCGAATGGATGAACCGCTTGCAATTGTTATTAACATAGATTCTTCAAGAGGATCATTAAAGAAAACGTATCAGCAAACGAGGCAATTAACAAAAAGAGTCTTTTTTGAGGGCTATGATATTATTTTGGAAGAAAATAAGCAACTAGCTCCTTTAGAAATGGATCCCTTTCTTACGCCACTTGAGCAGCGTCAATGGATTGAGATGCTTGAAACAAGGAATATAAAGGCAATAAGAGAGTGGGTTGAGCGCGAATTTCTAACTTATGACCGTCCTTATCCAGACCCAGAATTGGTTCGAATCCGATTAACGAGTGTACTCGCACAAATCCGCAGACATATGAAAGCATATAATCTACAAAGTATATCACTTGAAGCGAGTTATCATGAGGTTTTTAAGCAAATTGTTCATCAATCTGTTATTTATCAAATTGTTCAAGAGTTTCTAACATTTATCCAGAGATTGCTTCTTCAGGTTCAGGAGCAAATACAAGACGGTCCCCGGACACTAGTGGAGAGAGTACAGGAAATGATTGAATCGAATTATTGGGATGCTGGATGGAATTTAGCGGCATGTGCGGAAGGACTGCGCATGAACAAAAGTACGCTTAGCAGGCGCTTTTCGGCTGAATCAGGACAAACCTTCCGCACGCATCTTCATCAAGTAAGAATTCGTGAAGCAAAGCGATTGCTGCAGGAAACAGATATTTCATTAGATGAAGTAGCACGATTAATCGGCTATGCTCATCAAACGTATTTCAATGCAAAATTTAAACAGTATGTAGGCAGTACCCCTTTGGCTTTTCGGACTGGGGTTAAGAGGTGAAAAAGCCTCATGCTGCCCTTTTCCTCAAAAATATGGAAAATAAGTAGCCAAGAAAAAACGGATGTTATTCCTATCCTCCATCCATGGATACTAACTCACCTAAAATTAAAATAGAATGAATCAATTTATAATAATAGTCATTTTAATAAATTGTTAAGCAATAGATTATAAAAATATCCTTAATTTATAATAAATTATCCGAAATTTCATTATAAAATAAAAATATAGAAATGGAGGGATTTAGAAATGAAAGCGATTTCGAATGATAAGGTTGTGCGTTACCGTGGAACAGATTTGAATACGAAGGGGTGGCTGCAGGAAGCAGCACTTCGGATGTTAATGAACAATTTGGACCCGGATGTGGCAGAGCGTCCAGAGGATCTTGTTGTTTATGGAGGAATTGGAAAGGCGGCACGTAATTGGGATTGCTTTGATGCAATTGTGAAATCATTGAAAGAGTTGGAAAATGATGAAACGCTGCTTGTTCAATCCGGAAAACCAGTGGCGATTTTTAAATCACATGCGGATGCCCCACGTGTTCTGCTCGCGAATTCGAATATTGTCCCTGCCTATGCAAATTGGGAGACATTCCATGAGCTTGATAAAAAAGGTTTGATGATGTACGGGCAAATGACAGCAGGCAGTTGGATTTATATTGGCTCACAAGGAATTGTGCAAGGAACATATGAAACATTCGCGGAACTAGCTAAGCAGCATTTCAATGGTACACTTAAACATACAATCACGCTTACAGCTGGACTTGGCGGGATGGGTGGAGCTCAGCCGCTTGCTGTTACGATGAATGGCGGAGTTTGCATTGGTATTGATGTGGATGAAACTCGCATTGATCGCCGAATTGAAACACGCTATACAGATGTGAAAACAGACTCCCTTGATGAAGCGATTCGTCTTGCACAGGAAGCAAAACTATCTGGTAAGGCTCTATCTATCGGTCTTATCGGAAATGCCTCAGATATTCTGCCTGAAATGATTGCACGAAATTTCATTCCAGATGTACTAACAGACCAAACATCTGCACATGATCCGCTGAATGGATATGTCCCTTCAAAAATGTCTCTTGAAGAAGCGGCAGAGCTGCGGAAGAGTCATGCGGAAGAATATGTGAAGCTTTCAAAAGCTGCTATGGCAAAACATGTTGAAGCCATGCTTGAAATGATGGAAAAAGGTGCAGTTACATTTGACTATGGCAACAATATCCGTCAGGTTGCAAAGGATGAAGGGGTAGAAAATGCCTTTGCATTCCCTGGATTTGTGCCAGCGTATATTCGCCCGCAATTTTGTGAAGGAAAAGGACCTTTCCGCTGGGTAGCACTTTCAGGTGACCCAATGGATATTTATAAAACGGACGAAGTCATTTTGCGTGAATTTAGCGATAATGAGCATTTATGCAATTGGATTCGTATGGCGCAAGAAAAAATTGAATTCCAGGGACTGCCTTCTCGTATTTGCTGGCTTGGTTATGGGGAGCGGGCACGCTTTGGAAAAATCATTAATGATATGGTGGCAAGCGGAGAATTGAAAGCACCAATCGTCATTGGTCGTGACCACCTCGATTCTGGCTCAGTAGCTTCTCCAAACAGAGAAACAGAAGCTATGAAGGATGGTTCTGATGTTGTTGCAGACTGGCCGATTTTGAATGCGATGATTAATGCAGTTGGCGGAGCAACATGGGTATCTGTGCATCACGGCGGCGGTGTGGGAATGGGTTACTCCATGCATGCAGGAATGGTTATTGTTGCTGACGGAACAAAGGAAGCGGAAGCACGTCTTGAGCGTGTATTAACTACAGATCCAGGAATGGGGATTGTCCGTCATGTTGATGCAGGCTATGATTTGGCGAAAGAAACAGCTCAAGAAAAAGGGGTTAACATCCCAATGCTTAATAAAGGAAATGAGTAAAAATGAAGAAACCAATTTGGATTAAACATATATCGCAGCTTGCTACACTTGCCTCAAACAGCAATGGTCCACGCTCAAAAGAAGCAATGTCTGAGTTAGGGATAATTGAGGATGGCAGCTTATGGCTGGAAGATGGAAAGATTCAAGCTGTTGGTACTACGAAGGATTTAAATGAACGGTATTCTGCAAAGGCTCATGAAGCAGAAATTGTTGATGCAGCAGGACATTTAGTTACTCCGGGATTGGTCGATCCTCATACACATGTTGTATACGGGGGAAGCCGTGAGCGTGAATTTGAAATGCGTCTTGAAGGTGCAACCTATATGGAAATTATGAATGCCGGCGGCGGAATTCATGCTACAACCCGTATGACTCGTGAAGCAACAGAAGAAGAGCTTTTTGAGCAGACATCCCGAAGGCTTGATTCTTTTCTTCAGCATGGTGTTACGACAGTTGAAGGGAAAAGCGGTTATGGTATGAACCTTGAGACAGAACTTAAGCAATTGCGGATGATGAAGCGATTGCAGGAAGCACATACGATTGATCTCGTTCCAACCTTTATGGGTGCACACGCGGTACCTCCTGAATTTAAAGGAAAAGAAGATGCATTCGTTGACCATATTATTAATGACATGCTTCCAGTTGTTGCTGAAGAAACATTAGCGGAATTTAACGATGTTTTTTGTGAAATGGGTGTGTATACGCCTGAGCAGTCGGAGCGAATTTTAGAAGCAGGGAAAAAGCTCGGATTGACACCAAAAATCCATGCGGATGAAATTGAGCCATACGGCGGGGCAGAACTTGCTGCAAAGGTTGGAGCGATTTCAGCTGAGCATTTGTTAAAAGCATCGGATGAAGGAATCAAAGCAATGGCGGAAGCGGGAACAATTGCCTGTCTGCTTCCGGCAACAGCCCTCTATTTGCGTGAAGGGGCAGCAGCAGGCAGGAAAATGGTTGATGGGGGTGTGGCAGTAGCTATTTCAACAGACTGTAATCCAGGGTCTTCGCCAACAACATCGATGCCGCTTGTGATGAATTTAGCATGTATATCGATGAGACTAACTCCTGCAGAGGCGCTGACAGCGGCAACATATAATGCTGCCTGTGCCATCAACCGTCAGGACCTGGTAGGTTCACTTGAGACTGGAAAACAAGCGGACATCGTTTTATGGAACGTAAAGAATTATCAGGAATTACAATACTTATTCGGAGTTAATCATGTCAAAAAGGTTTGGAAAAAAGGCGTTCAGGTGGTGGGATAATTATGAAAAAGAATTGGCTGCAAAAGCCTGAATGGTCATGGAATCAAACGGAAGGGCAACCAACATATGTTCATCACTGGGTTCAGCCATTAGATAAATTCGCTGAATCACCGGACCTCATTCTTTACGGGGCACCTATTTCACGTTCCTCAATCAGTGTCTCTGGTGCATCTCTTTATCCGACAGAATTCCGCAAAATGTGGAAAGGCTATGCTACTTATAATTTGGATGAGGATATCGATTTAACCTCTATTCGGGTGGGGGATGCAGGAGATGTAGCCATGCATACGACAGATATCCTTTTATCCCACCGGCGTATTCAGGAATCAACTCAAGCATTAGCAGCTGACTATCCGAATGCCTTGACATGTATGATTGGCGGTGATCACTCCACAACTGCTTGTGCTGTTAGAGGAGTAAAGGATGCCCATCCTGAGGAAACAATCGGAATTTTACAGCTTGATACGCATTTGGATGTAAGAGATCCAGCAGAATTAGGGCCGGCAAATGGAACACCAATTAGACAATTGATAGATGGAAATGCAGTCAAGGGAGAAAATGTAATAAATATTGGTTTACATGGGTATTTTAATGCGAAGCCATTAGTTGATTATGCAAAAGAGCACAAGATTCAAATGGTGACATTAAAGCAAGCACGAAAAGATGGTGTAGTAAAAACGATTCAGGATGCACTGGAGAGACTTGCCAAGCAGGTGGATCGCATATATGTCACAGTGGATATGGATGTACTTGATATTTCCGTTGCACCAGGTGTACCAGCATCTACACCAGGAGGCTTAACTGCCATAGAGCTATTCGATGCACTGCTTGAAATAGGAAAAAACACAGCAGTTCGGCATATAGATTTTGTTTGTTTGGATCCTAGCAAGGATACGAATGTAGCAGAAACTGTCAAAACTGGTGTATATGCATGGCTGCAGTTTGTTACAGGCTTTGCCTGCCATTCCAATCAAAAATAATGATGAAACACGGGGTATAAATAACAACCTCGTGTTTTTTTGTTTATCTGAAAAATTCGACAAAATCCGATAAAAACAACCAAATTTTTTTAAAAGTAGTGACTTTTATAACAGTTCGAGTAGAATGAATCATTTATAATCAGAGCAGGAAATTTTTACTATGTTAAATGTGGAAAAGAGGGTTACTTTGAAGAGATCCATTCTAACAAAGCTGATTGGTCTTGTGTCTGTTGTTATATTCGTGAGTTTAACGGTTATTTCGTTTGCGAATTATCGAATGACCTATTTAAAGGTAAAGGAATCAGCCGGAATTGAACTGTTTGGCTGCGCGAATATTACTACTGGTCTTTTAACAAGGAATGATATTGACAGCCTGAATTCGCTTACGTCTTCACAGGCTGAAGAGCTTGGTGAAAAAATCGACTGGACTACGGCCCATAAGCCAATTTTTGAAAACCAGTATATTATGTCTATCAAGGGGCAAGTGCTTGTTCCTGATGAAAAATCGAACAAACAAGGAATCAAAGTTGGGGACATGACACCTGTTGATGAGGATATATTAAATACATTACTAGAAACGAAGGCGCCAGTTTTCTCAGATGTTTACGATTATTCGGGTATGAAACGCTTGACTGGATATGCTCCTATTTTTAAAAATCATGATATGCATGGTGAAATTGTTGCAATTAGTGCAATTGATTTCGATGCAGAGATTCTAACGGAAAGAACTTGGAGTATGGTATCATCAACCATCATTGTTGGAATTATTTCATTGCTTGCAGCTGGAACAATTATTATTTTGTATGTAAGGAAAACGATTCTGCCATTAAAGTTTTTGACAGAATATACAAAGAGAATTTCTGAAGGTGATTTAAGCAAAGAGGCAACTACAATTAAAGCAACAGGAGAAATACGAATTCTGAATGAAAACTTTAATATCATGGTTGAAAACTTAAAGAGCGCTCTCCTTCAAACCGCATCAACCTCTAAAGAAGTCGCCTCATCGACTGAGGAGCTGTCCGTCAATACTTCAGAAGTAGTGGACATCGTTGAAGAAATTTCTGCCACATTCCAAAACGTTGCCGAGTCATCTAATCATCAAGCAATAGAGGCTGAACATATACAGGCTATCTTTCAAAAAATTGCTACTCAAACGAATGATATAGCAGAAAGAATAAAAATCACTACAAAAAATTCGCGTGAAGTCTCCGACTATGCCGTGAATGGAAATGTGATTATTGGAGAATCCATTAAACAAATGGACGATATTCGGTTAAGTTCAACGAATGTCTCAAAGACAATGCACGAGCTGAAGGAAAAATCGGATAGAGTGAAGGAAATACTGAATATAATTATGAATGTATCTAAACAGACAAATCTGCTTGCTCTAAATGCTTCAATTGAAAGTGCAAGGGCTGGCGAGCATGGGAAAGGCTTTGCTATTGTTGCTGAAGAAATACGCACCTTAGCCGAGGAAACATCAAAGAGTATTGAAAGTATAAAATCAATTGTTTTTGAGATTGAAAGTAAAACAACAGAAGCAGTTCAACTATCTGAGCAGGGAGATAAGATTGTACAAATTGGAATGGAAAAGGTAAAAAATGCAGGTCACTCTTTTAATGAAATAAAGGAATCAACGAAAGGATTAAGTGAAGAAGTTGAACATGTTCTTACATCTACTGTTGAAATTCAGGAAGAGATAAGTGCTGCTAACATTCAAATAATAAACATCGCATCGATTTCGAAGGAGATATCTAGCCAAATGCAGGATGTTGCTCTTTCATCTGAGCAACAAACTGGATCCATGGAAGAAGTGTCTGCAGCCATTCAAATGCTCGTTCATACGGCAAATGAAATGGAGAAACTAGCAAATCGCTTTAAAATATAAAGATATATAGTGAAAAACAAGCAGGCTGATGATATAAAAGCTTGCTTGTTTTTTATTTTCCTATCCTTCACTTGAAAAATAAACGCCTTTCAGGCAAATTTGAATTAATAGATTATCATTTTTGAATAGGGGTGGCTATAATGTCTGAGAAAGTTATTTTAGGAAGAACTCTTGTGGAATGGAAAAAAAGGCTCCCATTATTGAATGAAGTAATAGATCTTAAGGAAGTTTTTTGGACAAACCCTATGTATCAAACAGCTTCTGAGCCGTCTTCACTTTCATTTAAAAACATTATGGATGCTGAAGAGCGGCTAGCTCGATTTGCGCCCTATATTGCAAAAGTTTTTCCTGAAACAGAAAACAGTAGCGGATTGATAGAGTCTCCTCTTATATCTGTCCCACAAATGAAAAGGGGCCTGGAGCAAATCTATCATTTTGAATTACCAGGCCGTCTTTTGTTGAAATGTGATAGTCATCTGCCAATCTCAGGATCCATTAAAGCAAGAGGCGGGATTTACGAAGTATTAAAGTATGCGGAAGACCTAGCATTGAAGCATCAAATGATCTCCTTGAAGGATGACTATTCAGTCTTTGCGGATCAAACATTTAAGGACTTCTTTTCCCGTTATTCCATTGCAGTTGGATCAACAGGAAATTTAGGGTTAAGCATTGGCATCATGAGCGCAAAGCTAGGCTTTAACGTGTATGTTCATATGTCAGCAGATGCAAAGAGGTGGAAGAAGGACTTGCTTAGAGCAAAAGGGGTCAATGTAGTCGAGCATAATTCTGATTTCAGCGAGGCAGTTGCACAGGGAAGGAAACAGGCTGCTGGGGATCCTCATATGTATTTTATTGATGATGAAAGCTCCCGTCATCTTTTTCTAGGATATTCTGTAGCTGCCAT
Organism: Cytobacillus solani; assembly: GCF_006704205.1. Classification (NCBI taxonomy): domain Bacteria; kingdom Bacillati; phylum Bacillota; class Bacilli; order Caryophanales; family Bacillaceae; genus Cytobacillus; species Cytobacillus solani. Next base: position 1,451,843 of record NZ_CP041305.1, on the reverse strand, counting down.
TCGGTTAAAGAAACAGCTGGAGGATATGAACATTCAGGTTAATGAGGAAAATCCGCTAGTTGTCTACCTCCCTTGTGGTGTTGGCGGCGGACCTGGAGGGATAACCTTCGGACTAAAGCAAGTCTTTAAAGAGCATGTGCATTGTTTTTTTGCTGAGCCTACACATTCGCCATGTATGCTCCTTGGCTTAATGACAGGATTGCATGATCAGGTTTCAGTCCAAGACTTTGGTCTGGATAACCAAACAGAGGCAGATGGACTTGCGGTTGGCAGACCATCGGGCTTTGTGGGGAAATTCCTTGAAAAAGAAATAAGTGGGATCTACACAGTAGAAGATGAAAAATTATTTACTTTGCTGACTATACTAGCTGATACGGAAGGAATATATCTTGAACCGTCTGCCCTTGCAGGATTTTTAGGACCTGTACAGCTGTTGAAATCGCAAATGGGAGGAAATAACAAGCTCGATGTCTCATTGAAAAAGGCTACACATATCATTTGGGGGACGGGCGGCAGCATGGTTCCTAAAGCCGAAATGAAGAAATATTATGAGAGAGGCATCTAATAGCGTTTGCAAAAATAAATAGGATATCGCAAAAAAACCAGTAATTTTGCAAAAATAAATAGCATATCGCAAAAATAGATAATTTACATTTACAGAAAAATGAATGTTCACAAAAAAAACTTAGTAAAACTAATAAACTGGAGGCCTTTTTCATTGAAAAATAAACTATATTATCAAGATCCATACATAAAGTCATTTACAACTCATTTAAAGGATCAGCAAAAGGATGAACAAGGAAGGGTGTACGCTATTTTAGAGGAAACAGCCTTTTATCCAACAGGTGGAGGGCAGCCGTATGATACAGGTACGTTAAATGGGATTAAGGTTATTGATGTGGAGGAAATCGATGGGGAGATCCGTCATTATATAGCGCAACCGTTCAACGAGCCTGGGGAAATAACTGGCGAAATTGATTGGGAAAGAAGATTTGACCATATGCAGCAGCATGCAGGCCAACATATCCTGTCGGCAGCTTTTGAAGAAAAATTTGGTTTTGCCACCGTTAGTTTTCATTTAGGGAATGAAGTGTTAACGATTGATCTGGATATTGAGGAGTTAACAGACGAACAAGCGGAAGAAGCAGAGGATTTAGCCAATCAAATCATATTAGAAAACCGTTCGATTGAAACGAAATGGGTAACAATGGACGAGCTATCTTCCTATCGTCTTAGAAAGCAGCTTTCTGTCACCGAAAATATCCGTCTCGTGATTATTCCTGATTTTGATTACAACGGCTGTGGAGGAACGCATCCGCATTCAACTGGAGAAGTAAAGGCAATCAAAATTTTAGATTGGGAGAAACAGCGGAAAAAGATCCGTGTTCATTTTGTTTGCGGTGACCGCGTACTCAACCAGCTTCATCAAAAGCAAAAGGAAATCAAACGCTTGACGAGTATACTGAACGCACCTGAAGAAAACCTTGCGGACACGGCGAAAAAGCTAATTGAAGACAAAAAGATGCTTGAAAAATCTATTGAGGAATTAAAAGATGAGCTTGTCGCATATGAAGCGAAAGATCTCCTTACGAACGGAAAATCTTCAAGCAACGGATTAATTATAAGTAAACAATTTAAAAATCGATCGATCCAGGAAGTACAGAAGCTAGCTCGAGCAGTGACAGTCCTATCAGAGGAGGCTGTTGTGTTTTTCGTGAATGATGCAGAAGAAAAGCTGCAATTTGTTTGTGCAAAAGGAAAGGCGCCGAATGGCAGCATGAAAGAAATAACAAATAAACTTTTGCCATTAATAAATGGGAAGGGCGGGGGAAATGATTTGTTTGCCCAAGGTGGAGGAGAAGCGCTGATAACTGCAGAGCAATTATTTCATCAGGGATTAGAATATATGGAGCAGGATTAAAACCAGTGTTCTTAATGATAAATTAATAAAATATTTAGAAAAGTCAAATAAAGTAGTTGTCAAGCCTACCTCTGTTATATTACAATTCTTATAGGAGCTATGCATTACATTGAATGTTTATGTTTTTCACATGAACACCCCATGTAATATCCTTGCTCTATAGGAGGTACGTTCATGTATCAGCAAGGCACTGTTTATGTTATCGGGGATAGCAAAACTTCATCCAACAATCCTATCATGCAGCAATATAAAGCCTTTTTTGTAGGTCTTGTCATTGATAGAAAAACAGATAAGATTATTGATGCAGAATGCTCATCAACCATTGACTTAACTACTCGCTTTGTCCATTCATTATTTGTGGAAAAATCCATTTTGGAAGTGGATAGGTTAACGGAAGAAATTGAGCAGCGCTACTTTGGATCCTCGCAAAAAGCATTGATAGTCGCGTTTAAGAATGCTCATATTAAATATTTACAAATAAAGAATAAATAATAAGCTGCTTTTTCTGTTTATCGCAGATGAAATCCAGCTGTTAGAGATTAGTGTTTTTTCTCTGACAGCTGGTTTTTTTATTTAATAGATTCACACTCAAAATGTAGGAATAGAATCTAGGAAAATAGTATATGAAATAACAGGGGGGATGTAAATGAAGCTATATGTTTCAGTTGATATGGAGGGAATCACAGGACTTGCTGATCATACACATGTTGACTCTTCCAAACATAATTACGAGCGAAGCCGTTTGATTATGACAGATGAGGCGAATCATGTGATTGCAGCTGCCTTTAATGAAGGTTGTGAAGAGGTTTTAGTGAATGATAGCCATTCAAAAATGAATAATCTATTAATTGAAAGGATTCATCCGGAGGCAAAGGTAATTGTTGGGGATGTGAAACCATATTCCATGGTCCAAGGGCTTGATTCTTCTTATTCAGGTGCCATGTTTATTGGCTATCATGCGAGGGCATCTATGTTAGGTGTTATGTCCCATTCAATGATTTTTGGTGTCCGAAATATGTATATCAATGATGTGGCAATTGGTGAAATGGGATTCAATGCTTACGTTGCAGGGTACTATGGTGTACCTGTTCTTCTAGTAGCAGGGGATGACCGTGCAGCATTGGAAGCAGAACAGCTTATCCCGAATGTGACTACTGCCATTGTAAAGGAAACGATTACTCGTTCAGCTGTCAAATCATTGACACCGGCTAAGGCAGGAGAACTTCTAAAGGAAAAGACTTTAGCTGCATTTAAGAATAAAGATCTAGTGAAACCGCTGATTCCACCAGAGCATCCGCTTTTGAGAATTGAATTTGCCAACTATGGGCAGGCAGAATGGGCTCATTTAATGCCTGGTACAGAAATGGAAGGAAATACAACGATAGTGCGTTTCCAGGCGAAGGATATTTTGGAAGCGTATCGAGCGATGCTTGTGATGATTGAATTAGCAATGAGAACATCATTCTGTTAGGAAGTGTTAATTGATGACAGCTTACATCGTAAAACGCCTCATTGCCATGCTTGTAACTCTTTGGCTAATCATTACACTCACTTTTTTCCTCATGCACTCGGTGCCAGGGTCTCCTTTTAATGAGGAAAGAGCCACAAATGAAACCGTTCAGAAAAACCTAGAAAAATACTATCATCTGGATGAACCGCTAATTGTCCAATATGGATTGTACTTAAAATCGGTTATTACTTTTGATTTTGGACCTTCTATCAAAAAATCATCTCAAACGGTCAATGAAATGCTTGGAAGAGGATTTCCTGTTTCATTCGAATTGGGGCTTGTCACTCTTATTGTGGCAGTTATTTCGGGAATTACGCTTGGAATCATTGCTGCACTTCGTCATAACGGGATTCTTGATTATACGGCGATGACGATAGCGGTACTTGGCATATCTATTCCAAACTTTGTTATGGCTACCCTCCTTATTCAGCAGGTGGCTGTAAATTGGGGAATCCTGCCTGTAGCCACATGGGTGAGCCCAAAGCATATGATTCTCCCAACTTTAGCTCTCGCAACAGGACCGATGGCGATTATTGCGAGATTAACCCGTTCCAGTATGCTAGAGGTTCTTACACAGGATTATATAAGAACAGCGAAGGCTAAAGGGCTCTCGCCGGTGAAAATTATCTTTAAACATGCTTTAAGGAATGCCCTTTTGCCTGTTGTAACCGTGCTAGGCTCTTTGGCAGCAAGTATTCTGACTGGGACATTTGTTATCGAGAAAATTTTTGCGATCCCGGGGATGGGCAAATACTTTGTTGAGAGTATTAACCAGCGCGACTACCCGGTCATTATGGGAACGACGGTATTTTACAGTGCGATTCTCATTATGATGCTGTTTCTAGTAGATATTGCTTACGGCATCCTCGACCCTCGGATCAAGCTGCATAAAAAGGAGGGAAGCTAATGGAACTAAGGAAACCGCATGAACATCATATTGAACCAAATATTCCTGATGAATGGTTTGTTCCAAAAGTAAAGGATCAAACGGAAGCGGAAGCGGTTGTAAGGCCAAGCTTATCCTACTGGCAGGATGCATGGCGGCGCCTTCTGAAAAATAAATTAGCCATGGCAGGATTAACATTTCTTATTCTCCTTATAGTGATGGCTATTTTTGGACCAATCATATCGCCACATGATGCTGCAGAACAAAAGCTTGCAAATCAAAATCTACCTCCTTCTAGTAAGCATTGGTTTGGGACAGATGAATTAGGCAGGGATGTATTTTCGAGAACATGGCTTGGGGCACGAATATCTTTGTTTGTCGGGACTGTTGCCGCATTAATCGATTTTCTTATTGGGGTCGTTTACGGAGGAATTGCTGGATATAAAGGCGGGAAAGCAGACAATGTAATGATGAGATTTGTAGAAATTTTGTATGGCCTCCCATATTTACTTGTCGTTATTTTAATAAGTGTTGTCATGGGTCCTGGCTTGTTTACAATCATATTTGCTTTATCTATAACCGGTTGGGTTGGGATGGCCCGAATTGTTAGAGGACAGGTCCTTCAAATCAAAAACTACGAATTTGTGCTTGCATCGAAAACATTTGGAACGAAAACCTCTCGAATCATAAAGAAAAACTTATTGCCAAATACAATGGGTCCAATTATTGTCCAAATGACTTTAACGGTTCCCTCAGCAATCTTTGCAGAAGCATTTTTGAGCTTCCTTGGCTTAGGAATCCAACCCCCTTTGGCGAGTTGGGGTTCCATGGCTAGTGATGGATTGTCTACGATTCTATCAGGACATTGGTGGCGGCTATTTTTCCCAGCCTTCTTCATTTCTCTGACGATGTTTTCATTTAATGTTCTAGGGGATGGGCTGCAGGATGCGCTTGATCCGAAGTTGAGGAGGTAAGCAGCATGGAAAAAGTTCTTGAGGTAAAAAATCTCCATGTTTCTTTTAAAACTTATGGTGGAGAAGTCAAGGCTGTTCGTGGCGTTACTTTTGATTTATACAAAGGGGAAACATTAGCGATTGTTGGTGAATCAGGCTGCGGGAAAAGCGTAAGCGCTCAAAGTATTATGCGTCTGATTCCAAATCCGCCTGGGAAAATTAAGCATGGTTCCATACTTTTTAAAGGAATGGATTTAACAGCTGTGAAAGAACCGCAAATGAGAAATATCCGCGGGGCGGATATCTCGATGATTTTCCAAGACCCGATGACAGCTTTGAACCCAACAATCTCAATAGGTGAACAAATCATTGAAGGGGTTTTACAGCATAAACAAGTCACAAGGCAGGAAGCAAAAAAAACAGCACTTGAAATGCTGGATCTTGTTGGGATTCCAAACCCGGTTGAACGTTTAAAGCATTATCCCCACCAATTCAGCGGGGGGATGAGACAGCGAATTGTTATTGCGATGGCGCTCGTCTGTCAGCCTGAAGTTTTAATTGCGGATGAACCAACAACAGCTTTAGATGTCACGATCCAAGCACAAATACTAGATTTATTTAAAGAGATACAAAGTAAAACAGGCGTATCCATTATTCTCATCACCCATGATCTTGGTGTAGTCGCACAGGTTGCGGATCGGGTGGTGGTTATGTATGCAGGAAAAATAGTGGAAGCAGGATCAAGAAGGGAGATTTTTTATAACCCTCAGCATCCTTACACAAAGGGTTTATTAAATTCTGTTCCACGTCTTGATATTGAAGAAACAGAACTTGTGCCGATTGGTGGTTCACCTCCTGATTTGTTTTCACCTCCGACAGGGTGTCCTTTTACAGCTAGATGTGCATATGCCATGGAAGTTTGTGATCGGAAATACCCATTTAAGACTCGTCTAAGTCAGGAACATCATGTGGATTGCTGGCTGCAGGATGAGCGCGCCATAAAAATGCTTGCTAGTATCAAGTAGTTTGTTCTTTTTTTCAGCCATTATCATATAGCTGAAATTAGAAATGCTAGAAACATAAAAAAAGAGGGGGAAGTGGCGTGAAGAAGTATGTATCTTTGTTGTTAACATGCTTATTGATTTTTGTTCTGGCTGCCTGTACGGCAAAACAGGAAACAGGAAATGAGCCTAAACCAACAGATAAAGAAGAAGGTACAAAGGAAGAGGCAGCGAGTGAAAAGATTCTTTATCTTAATAATGGAATGGAACCAACCTCGTTTGATCCGCCGATTGGTTTTGATTCTGTCTCATGGAGCGGGTTAAATAATATAATGGAAGGCTTAACCCGTTTAGGTCAAAACCATGAACCTGAAGCTGCGACAGCAGAAAAATGGGATGTGTCTGAAGATGGGAAAACCTATACATTCCATATTCGTGAAAATGCCAAATGGTCAAATGGCGATAGTGTAATGGCTGGTGACTTTGAGTTTGCATGGAAACGTCTATTAGACCCTGAAACAGGCTCTCCAGCAGCCTTCTTAGGCTATTTTATCGAAGGTGCAGAAGCATTCAACACGGGTAAAGGGTCAGCAGATGATGTAAAGGTTAAAGCTGTTGATGATAAAACATTTGAAGTGACATTAACTAGTCCACAGGCATACTTTTTAAGTGTGATCACAAACCCGGCATTCTTCCCGATTAACGAGAAGGTTGCAACAGAAAATCCACAGTGGTTTGCTGAGGCAGAAACATTTGTTGGAAATGGTCCTTTTAATCTAACTGAATGGGAGCATGACAGCCACTTTTTAATGGAAAAGAATGACGAGTACTGGGATGCAGGTACAGTAAAGTTAGACAAAATCCATTGGGCAATTGTGGATGACACAAATACAGAATATCAAATGTATCAAACTGGAAATCTAGATGTTTCCGATATACCAGCTGATTTAAGTGAGCAGCTATTCTCAGAAGGGAAAGTGCAAGTTGGTGATCAGGCAGGGGATTACTTCTATCGATTTAACTTAACAATGGAGCCTTTCCAAAATGTAAATATTCGTAAGGCATTTGCAATGGCGGTTGATCAACAGCAAATCGTAGACTTTGTAACAAAAAATAAAGAAAAGCCGGCCTATGGTTTTGTTGCTTACGGTTTTAATGATCCAGCAGGAAAAGACTTCCGCGAAACAGCGGGAGATCTTGTGAAAACAGATATTGAAGAAGCAAAGGCGCTGCTTGCAAAAGGGATGGAAGAAGAAGGATATGAAAAGCTACCAGAAGTGACCTTGACTTATAGTACGAGTGATACACATAAGAAAATTGCTGAAGCACTTCAACAGATGTTTAAGGATAATTTAGGTGTAGAAGTGAAGCTAGCTAACATGGAATGGAATGTATTTGCTGAAGAGCAAACAGCTTTAAAATTCCAGCTTTCAAGGAGCTCCTTCCTTGCTGATTATGCCGACCCAATCAACTTCCTGGAAAACTTCCAAACGGGCCATTCGATGAACCGTACTGGCTGGAGCAATGAAGAATATGACCAGTTGATTAAAGATGCAAAAAATGAAGCAGATGAAACGAAACGCTATGAGATGATGTATAAGGCAGAGAAAATTCTATTTGAAGAAATGCCAATCATCCCAATCCATTTCTATAATCAAGTGTATTTGCAAAATGAGTCAGTTTCGGGTATTGTCCGCCACCCAGTTGGCTATTTGGAACTGAAATGGGCAGATAAAAATTAAGAAAACATGTATCTAAAATGGGGATGTTCGCTTGAACATCCCTTTTAAAAAAAATAATCATTTAGACGACCTTTATTTATTCTCATCACTGAATATGGATGTAAAGAAAGATCAATAAAATGAAGGATGTGACAGCATGGGAGTAAAACCACAAAGGTTAAGGATTGGAGATACGGTTGGGATCATTGCGCCTGCCAGCCCGCCAAATCAGGAGAATTTACAGCGTTCCTTTGCATTTTTAGAGGAATTAGGACTGAAAGTAAGGCTTGGCAAGCATGTGTACGACCAGTATGGCTATTTGGCCGGAAAGGATAAGGACCGGCTAGCTGATTTACATACTATGTTTATGGATAGTGAAGTGAAGGCTGTCATCTGTGCAGGTGGAGGATATGGCACGGGACGAATTGCTTCACAAATAGATTATCAGATGATTAAAAATCACCCCAAAATATTCTGGGGCTATAGTGATATTACTTTTTTGCATACTGCTATCCGGCAGCAAACGGGTCTTATTACTTTTCATGGACCGATGCTTGCATCAGATATTGGAAAGGCCGATGCAGATCCTCTATCAAAGGAATATTTTAAGCAATTGTTTGAACTAACCTCGATTCAGTATCCGAATGAAGTCTCGGAATTGGAAGTTTTAATTGATGGAAAAGCAAGCGGGGAGATCACTGGAGGAAATTTATCTCTGCTTGCAAGCACCATTGGGACAGCATTTGAAATTGATACGAAAGGGAAGCTGCTGTTAATAGAGGATATAAATGAAGAACCGCGTTCGATCGATCGTATGCTTAATCAATTGCATATGGCTGGTAAGCTTACCGATGCGGCTGGTCTAATTATCGGAGATTTTAATAATTGTGTACCTGAAAGGGAACTTTCACTTGAGCTTGACGAAGTAATCTCTCATTATACTCATTTAGCTAATAAACCTGCTCTAAAAGGATTCAAATTCGGCCATTGTTCCCCGCATATTTCCATTCCTTTAGGTGTTCAGGCAGAAATGGACACATCTGAAAAACAATTAATTATTGATAGTGGAGTCCGGTAACTGGAAGTGTTCAAAAAGGGTGGGAGAAAATGAAAATAGACAAAATTGAAACGTACAGGGTAGCGATACCACTTATGAAGCCGTTTAAAACAGCATTAAGAACCGTTCATATAGCCGATTCAATTATTGTGAAAATCACATGTGAGGATGGGACGATTGGATGGGGAGAAGCTCCTCCGACAATTGTGATAACAGGGGAGAGTCTATCAAGCATAGAATCAGCTATTCATCACGTGTTAAAACCGTTCTTAGAAAATCAAAGTTTAAGAAACTATGAAGAAATTTTTCAAGGAATCCAATCAATTCTGATAGGGAATTCAAGTGCAAAGGCTGCGGTCGATATGGCCCTATATGATTGCTTGTCTAAGCTTTGCAAGCTGCCATTATATCAATATTTAGGCGGACATAAAGATGAAATCGAAACCGATTTTACAGTAAGTGTCAATGGACCGGAGGAAATGGGAGAAGATGCGGTTTCTTATGTTCAGCAAGGATTTGATGTCTTAAAAGTCAAAGTAGGAAAAGATGATATTTTAACAGATATCGAACGTATTCGTGAAATTCGTAACAGGGTAGGCAAAAAGGTGAAAATCCGCCTTGATGCCAATCAAGGCTGGAAGCCAAAAGAAGCCATTTATGCTATTAGAAAAATGGAAAGTCTTGATTTAAATATTGAACTGGTGGAACAGCCTGTGAAAGCATGGGATATTGAAGGGCTAAAGCAAGTAACAGACAATGTAGATACACAAATAATGGCAGATGAAAGTGTATTTACGCCTAAGCAAGCGTTTGATGTTGTAAAGTCGAGAAGCGCTGATTTAATCAATATAAAATTAATGAAATCAGGGGGAATTTATCAAGCACAAATCATTAATCAGCTTGCAGAGGTTTGCGGGATGGAATGCATGGTAGGCAGCATGATTGAAACACGAATTGGAATATCTGCAGCGGCACATTTTGCAGCCAGTAAGAAGAACATCACACGTTTTGACTTTGATGCTCCCTTAATGCTTGCCAAGGAAGTGATCGAGGGAGGAATTAAATACAACGGGAGAAAGATTGCTTTTCCAAAGGAGCCTGGCTTAGGAATAAGGAATGTTCATATCGAAGGGGGCATTGCAATTGGAGAAAAATCCTAAATGGCTAGTTGATGTTGCTGTTGCTACTGTGTGGACTTCGTATGATTCACCAAGAGAAATCGATAAGAATGCAATAAGCCATCCTGTACATGTTGAAGAATGGCTGAATAGTTTAACATACGAGACTAGTTTAGAGCTCTGTAATAAAAACTTAGTGCAGTCACAGGTTTTATACGGAGAAGAAGTACATGTGATAGAAGAGAAGGGGAATTGGGTTCACGTCATTGTTCCGAGTCAGTCTTCCTCTAAAGATGATAGAGGATATCCAGGGTGGATGCCTAAGGACCAATTGATTTTGCGGGACGACTGGGCAATAAATAAAAGTCCGGTCGCTGTTATTTCCGAAAAAAAAGCTGCCCTTTATTGTTATTACCGAAAACCACAGTTTGCATTAAGCTATCAAACGATTCTTCCGATTATTAGCAAGGATGAGAACTGGATTCAAGTTCAAACACCAACAGGAGAGGGTTTTCTGAGAGCAGAGGACGTATGTATTTATGATTCCATAGAAAAAATCCCTAAGGGAAGCGGTAAAGATATAGTTTTAGCTGGTGAGCAATTTCTTCAATTGCCGTATTTGTGGGGGGGGATGAGCAGTTTTGGCTACGACTGTTCAGGTTTTAGTTATTCGATGTGTAAAGCGAATGGCTATATCATTCCACGTGATGCACATGACCAGGCTCAAGCTGGAAAGGAGATTGAACTAACTGAAATGGAGCCGGGAGATCTCTTGTTCTTTGCTTATGAAGAAGGAAAAGGAAGCATTCATCATGTAGGAATTTATTATGGAGAAGGCAAATTAATTCATTCACCTAATACAGGAAAATGCATTGAAATAATCGAATTAAAGGATACGATTTATGAGAAGGAATTATGCGCAGCAAAGCGTTTTTGGTAAATGATTGGAGGATATAGGATGGGTAAGGATGCACTATTAGAAGTAAAGAATCTAAAAAAGTATTTTTCTCTAGGCAAAGATCGGTTATTAAAGGCGGTAGATGGTGTTTCATTCTATATTAAGAAAGGAGAAACATTTGGAATTGTTGGTGAGTCTGGATGCGGGAAGTCAACGGCAGGACGAACAATAATTGGATTGTATAACCGGACTAAGGGAGAAGTCATATATGAAGGGGAAAATGTTCATCAAATGACAGGTAAGGAGCGATTTGCTTTCCAGCGAAAAATGCAAATGATTTTTCAAGATCCTTATGCTTCATTAAATCCGCGTTCAACGGTTAGAGAAATTATTTCTGAGCCAATGGAAGTTCATGGGCTATATCCAGATAAGAAGGAGCGTTTGGAGCGAATTTATCAATTATTAGAGGACGTAGGCTTAAATCGGGATCATGCCAATCGCTATCCACATGAGTTTAGCGGCGGCCAAAGACAGAGGATTGGAATTGCACGAGCATTATCACTTGATCCAGAATTTATTATTGCTGATGAGCCCATTTCTGCCCTAGATGTTTCCGTACAGGCACAAGTTGTCAACCTTCTTAAGGATTTGCAAAAAAAGAAGGGGCTAACCTTTTTATTTATTGCCCATGATTTATCGATGGTCAAACATATAAGCGACCGAATCGGGGTCATGTATTTAGGTAATCTTGTTGAACAAACAGAAAGTGCTAACCTTTATAAAAATCCTCTTCATCCATATACACAAGCGCTTTTATCAGCCATTCCTATTCCTGATCCGGATGTAGAGGATAGAAGAGAACGAATGATATTAAAAGGAGAGCTTCCTAGTCCAATCAATCCTCCGAGTGGCTGCGTATTTAAAACCCGCTGTCCTTTAGCGATGGATGCATGTCAAACGATTAAGCCCGAATGGCAGGAGGTAGAGAAGGATCACTTTGTAGCCTGTCATTTGTATTATAAAGATATCCATGGCCGCCAAAGATATCCACAGGCGGCGGTACTAAAATGAAGAAGATAGATTTTGACGAGCTTAGGGAAAAAGTATATACGGAAGCATCCAGATGTAAGGGGAGAGTAGGTCTAATCATTGAAGCCGAAGATAAACGAATAGAGATAAATAGTGAAGGAAGGTTTTCTTCGGCTAGTCTAATTAAAGTTCCGATCCTAGTCGAATGTTTCAGACAGTCTGGAAAGGGAACTCTCGACCTGCAGCAGTCTATCCAAATAGCATTAGTTGAAAAGGTAGGTGGAGCAGGGGTCCTGCAGGCATTATCAGGAAATTTAAAGTTAAAAATAATCGATTTAATGACATTAATGATCATCGTTTCCGATAATTTAGCTACAAATCTATTAATTGATCTTCTCGGCATGGATCAAATTAATCAAGGGATGAAGGAGCTGAATTTGCATCAAACGGAGCTCAATCGAAAAATGATGGATTTTACAGCTTTGAATAACGGGGTAGATAATTATACGACTGCATCGGACATGCTTACTTGCTTAAAAGAAATCTGCCAAAATAAGATTTTATCTAATGAAAGCGCGAGCAAGGCTAAAGAAATTATGGAGAATCAGCAATTTAATAATAAGTTATCTGATCAAATCGATTTAGATATATTCAAGGTTGCAAATAAAACGGGTGAATTATTAGGCATTGAGCATGATTGTGCGATTATACAGTACGAGAACAGAAACGTGTATGCTGCTGTCTTAATTGATCAGTTAACAGTTCCAAAGGATGGAAGGCAGACATTATCATCTATTGGTCAATTAATCTCCCAATTTTTACAATATAGTTAAATTACATTATGAACATTTAGTGAAAATGAGAATGAATATCAGATAAGATATTGACTTTTTTCCAGTAATTTAGTTAAATTATAGTTAAGATTGATAGTGAAATTCATTATCAATATTTTTTTTGCACTTTAGTGAGAATGATTCTTAATTAGAATAATTCTAATATAAGTGTGTATGAATACGTAGAGAAAAGTCTGGGATTGATATTCGATTTTTCGATATATTAAATTGGATTTTCACTTGGAATGATAATAAACTTCTAATTGTCATGCTGAGAATAAACATATTATGAGGGCTACATATGAAACTATGGATGTTAATTATTGCAACTATAGTCCTGTCATTTATATCGCTATTTATAGGTGCAATTGATATTAAGGTAAGTGACTTGCTCGATTGGCATTCGGATGAGACACAAATTTTCTTAATTAGTCGAGTGCCACGTTTAATGGCTATTATATTGGCGGGAGCTGGAATGAGTATTGCAGGCTTAATTATGCAGTCTTTAAGCCGAAATAAATTTGTATCGCCAACGACTGCTGGTACGTTAGATGCAGCAAAACTAGGTATTTTAATCTCGATGCTGTTCTTAACAAATGTAACGTATACGCAGCAAATTATTTTTAGCTTCGCATTTGCTTTAGCAGGTACATTTATTTTTATGCAAATCTTAGATCGTATTAAATTTAAGGATGTCATTTTTGTTCCGTTAATTGGAATTATGTATGGAAATATTTTGTCATCTATTACAACGTTTTTTGCATATGAAGCAGATCTTCTTCAAAATATTTCTTCTTGGTTAATGGGGAGCTTTACATTAGTTATTGCTGGCCGCTATGAACTGTTATATGTAAGTGTCCCGGCGGTTATTTTAGCGTATATTTATGCGAATAAATTTACAGTCGCAGGAATGGGCGAAGATTTTGCAAAAAACTTAGGCTTAAGTTATAAGGTAGTTTTAAATTTAGGTCTAATCCTTGTTGCGATTATTTCTACAACTGTCGTACTAACTGTCGGAGTCATTCCGTTTTTAGGTTTAATTGTACCTAATATTGTCTCGCTTTACTTAGGGGATAATTTACGAAAAACGATTCCACACACAGCAATATTAGGGGTTGTATTTCTATTAATATGTGACATTATTGGACGTATTGTCATTCACCCATATGAGATTCCGGTTAATGTGACTGTGGCAGTAATCGGTAGTGCGATCTTCTTAATTATGTTATTTAGGGGGAGAGCATATGCGAAAAAATAGTACAAAGCTAATTTTTTTAGCAGTATTAGCGTTTATTTGTATTTTGTTATACGCATTTTATGATATAAAAGGCGGTTTTGATTACGCTTTTCCAAGACGGATGATTCGTGTTTCAGCAATGGTTGTAACAGGGATTGCAATTGCGTATTCGACAGTCGTGTTCCAGACCATTACACATAACCGCATTTTAACACCTTCTGTAATGGGTCTTGATTCTATGTATGAAGTCGTACAAACGTGCATTTACTTCTTTGCAGGATCCATGTCAGTATGGGTGTTAAATAAATATTTGAATTTTGGTGCAGCAATTATCGCAATGGTATTATTTGCACTCATTTTATATCGTTTCCTTTTCCGTGCTGATAAGCATCCTATTTATTTGCTCCTTTTAATAGGGATGATTTTAGGAGCGCTTTTAGGGAATTTTGTGACATTCTTACAAGTATTGATTGATCCTGTCGAATATTTAAGCCTGCAAAACCGCTTATTTGCTACATTTTCAAACGTAAAGGCAGACTTATTATATATTTCAGTCGGTATTTTATTCATTGCGTTTATTTACGGTTATCGCATTATGGGTAAGCTGGATGTTATGTCACTTGGCCGTGAAAATGCAATGAATCTTGGTATTAACTATGACCGTATGGTAATGAATGTATTAATTTTATCGTCGGTATTAATTGCAACATCAACAGCTTTAGTTGGCCCGATTACGTTCTTTGGCTTAATCGTTGCGAACCTTTCTTATCAATATTTAGTTACGTATAAACACTCTGTATTAATTTTAGGTGCAAGCTTAATTGCAATTATTGCATTAGTCGGTGGTCAGTTCCTTGTTGAACATGTATTTGAATTACGTACAACGTTAAGTGTTATTATTAACTTTATCGGTGGTATTTACTTCATTTACTTATTATTAAAGGAAAGTAGGGCAGCAGGATGATTGAAATCAAGGGTTTAACGAAACGATTTGGCAAAAAACCTGTTGTAGAGGACGTATCTGTCACAATTGAGCCGGGTACGATTACATCGTTTATCGGACCGAATGGGGCAGGTAAATCTACACTTCTTTCGATGGTGAGCCGATTATTAGAAGCAGATACTGGGGAAGTATTACTTGATCAAGGTAATGTGAAAAAATGGAAATCATCTGAATTTGCGAAACGCGTTTCAATTTTGAAGCAATCAAACTATCTGAATGTACGATTAACGGTACGTGAGCTTATTGCTTTTGGCCGTTATCCTTATTCGAAGGGACGTCTGACAGCAGAGGATGAAAAATTCATTGATCAAGCGATTGAATATATGAACTTAACTGATATGCAGGATAAGTTTTTAGATGAATTATCTGGCGGTCAAAAACAACGTGCGTTTATTGCGATGGTAATTGCTCAGGATACAGATTATATCTTGCTTGATGAGCCTTTGAACAACTTAGACATGAAGCACTCAGTGCAAATTATGAAAATTTTGCGGAAACTTGTAGATGAGCTTGGCAGAACTGTTGTCATTGTATTACACGATATTAACTTCGCTTCCGTTTATTCAGATCGTATTGTCGCATTGAAGGACGGTAAGCTAGTCAAAAATGGGCCAACACATGAGATTATTAATTCAGATGCATTGCGCGAAATTTACGATATGGATATTCCTATTCAAGAACAAAATGGATGCCGCATTTGTGTTTACTTTAATTCACATGCTTAAACCAATAATATAATTACAAAGAGCATGCCTAGAGGAAGGTTACTAGTTTAATTGTTTTCTCTAGGTGTTTTTTTGAAAAAAGGCCATTAGTGCAAAAACGCTAATAAAACTTGATATATTTATCATTATAAAAAATTTCCAAAAAAGTTTATAGATTGGTATTGACGAGAGTGAGTAAAGATCCTATAATGAGAATTGTTATCAGTGATAATGATAATCATTAATGATAAGAAAATGTTAATACATAAAAGGGGAGAACGTATATGAAAAAGTGGAAGTTTGCCAGTGCACTATTAGCTTTGTCTCTAATGCTTACAGCTTGCGGCACTGACGAGAAAGCTTCAAATGAAAAGACAAAAGATACTACTCAAGCTGAAGATCAAGCGAAAGAAAATAATTCAGCTGCGGAGGAGCAAGGTGCTGCTTATCCAATGACTATATCACCAACAGTCGCTTCAATTGAGGGCAGAGATAGCAGTGAGAAGTATACCTTTGAAGATGTTACATTCGAGAAGATGCCAGAAAAAATCGCAGTATTTGACTTTGGCTTCTTAGATACATTAGATGCACTTGGCGTTGAAGGAGTTGTAGGGGTTGCTAAAGACTCTGCTTTACCAGCTCAATTGGAAGCATATTCTGCTGATGAGTATGTAAGCATCGGTACTTTAAAGGAGCCACTATTTGAAGATCTCGCTGAACTTGACCCGGATGTAATTTTTATTTCTGGCCGTCAATCTGTATTCTATGAAGAATTAAAAGAAATTGCTCCAGTAGTATATGTTGGTACTTCTGAGGAAGATTATTGGAACACCTTTTTAGCTTCAGTAGATATGGCAGCTGAAATGTTCGGTAAAGAAAAAGAAGCTGAAGAATACTTAGGTAAATTCGATTCAGCATTAGAAAAAATCAAAACATTAGCTGGCAACTATGAAACTTCATTAGTTACGATGTACAACGAAGGTAAATTATCTGGTTTCTCAACAAATTCTCGTTTTGGCTACATTTATGATATTTATGGCTTCAAACCAGTAACAGAAGATATCGAATCTTCTTCTCACGGTTCTAACTTCGGTTTTGAAGCAATTTTGGAATTTAATCCACAAGTATTATTCGTAATCGATCGTACTGCGGCAGTAGGTGGAGAGTCTAACATCAAAGCTGATATGGAAAATGAAATCGTTAAGAAAACAGAAGCTTACAAAAACAATCGAATCGTATACTTAGATGGTCCACTTTGGTACTTAAGTGGAGGCGGTTTACAATCTGAACTTGCAAAAATCGAAGAAGTTTTGGCAGAATTAAAATAGACAATAAGAAGACCTGACTTGTAATGGAGTCAGGTCTTTTTATATTTTGAGATATGAAACTATAACTATGGAGTTAGAGAATTGTCTAGCTCCAGTGCCTATCGCCTATCAAACTTCAGGCCTCCTCCCTACGATAAGTCAACATCGGTTCGCTACCGCAAACCGTGTTTCCTTTATCTCAGTCGGAGCCCTTCCAGTTTGTACGGCGATGATCGAGGCGCTTGCGCTTTTCTCATTTAATACAATCGCTTTGAATAACTTTCTTCTAGCGCTGCTTTTATTGTTTCGCTGTTGACATCGGGCATATTGATATGGTCGGCAAGAATTTTCGGCGGGTAGGGAAGAGCAGACTTTTCTGGCCAAGAATCTGGCTGCCATAGTTTTGAACGTTTAAATGCTTTGGCACAATGGATGTAGCATTCTTCCGCTTTTACAGCGATTCCAAGTAATGGTGTTTTTCCATGAGAAGCCATTTGTTCTAGAATACCTGCATCTCTTATAATTTCTGCCCTTCCATTGATTCTCAAAGTTTCTTCTAATCCTGGAATGACAAAAAGAAGGCCAATATAGGGATTAGCTATGATATTTCTAAGTGAGTCCATTCGTTTATTTCCAGGTCTTTCAGGTATGACGAAGTGGTGATCATCAATGATATGTATGAAACCCGGCTCATCTCCACGCGGGGAGGTGTCACAATGTCCAGAGGTATCTGAGGTGGAAATGAATACGATTGGAGCCTTTGAAATAAACTCTTTACAATGACCGTCTAGATGATAAATCGTTTTATTTGCTACTGTTTTACTAGGAGTGCCTAATAATGAGCGGAGCTCGTCTTCAGAAGTGACGATATGCTTAAAGTGCATAATATATTTCTCCTTTTCTATTATTTTCATATACATTTAATTAACTATATTCTTCAACTCTAACAATATGATGTTTCCGATACTATTTCCTTATTACATTAACATAAGAAAAAGCCAGTGACAAAATTCACTGACTTTTTCTGCTATTTCTATTATTCTCCTAAGTAGGCACTTAGCATCCAAATATGTGTATCTAATTTAACTAATAGGCCAACTGCTAGGTCATTAATGACATCATTATCATATTGTTCAGCAAGCCCGGCAAGTTCCTTAATTTCTGTTTTTAAATGTTTATAGTCATTAATAAGGCTTGAAACCATTTCGTTTGCATTTGTTTCACCTTTTGTTTCTTCGATGGTTGCAATGGTAATGTACTCTTTCATAGTGGCAACTGGCTCACCGCCGATTGCTAAGAGACGTTCAGCTACTTCATCCACAACACTTGCAGATTCATTGTATAATTCCTCAAATTTCTCATGTAATGTAAAGAATTGCGGTCCTTTTACAAACCAGTGGTAACGATGCAGTTTAGTATAAAGGACACTCCAGTTAGCAACTTGTACATTTAATGCTGAATATAAATTTTCCATTCATAATTCCTCCTCTTATTATCTTAATTACATTATAACAGATATAATATTAAAATCAATACTAAATTATAATAATTATAAATAAGTTATTTATACAAGTAAAATCTTACTTCTCAATTAATATTAAAGGCATGTATGAGAAAAATAACTTACAATAGGAAGAAAATGTACTAAGTTAGGAGTATTTATGGGGATTTTTTCATTTTTCTTATTAGGGGGATGTATTAGTGTATTAGCAGGCTTTTTTGGTGTAGGAGGAGGATTCATTCTAACACCAATGCTTATGTTAATGGGCTTTTCTCCTCTTGAAGCAATTGCGACAAGCTTATTGTTTACAATTGGTACTTCGCTTTCGAGCATAATAGCACATATTCGTATGAAAAGTATTCTTTGGAAAGAAGGGATGATTATAGGCATCAGTGGGATGGCAGCTACACAAATTGCCAAGCCGTTTGTCTTTTTTCTTGAAATGAAAGGATGGGATGAATTAGCCATTCCTATTTTTTACATTTTCCTTCTTGCTTATTTTGCATTAAAGATGCTAAAGCAAGGAAAAAGAAATCAAGCAAAAGGGAAGCTTCCTCCCGCTTCACCTTCCATTGTTAAAATGATCTTTATCGGTTTGTTTGCGGGTTTTATTTCAACAACACTTGGAGTGGGTGGAGGGTTCATCATCGTGCCCCTTGCTATTACCTTTTTAGGGATAGCCCCTAAAGAAGCTGTTAGCTCGAGTATGTTTGCTGTGTTGTTAATTGTTATGTGGGGTTTTCTGTCTTACGCTTTTACAATTTCTATTGATTACAGAATTGGATTCATATTAGTAGCAGGTGGATTAATTGGTTCACAAATTGGTGTAAGACTTATTAAATATTATGAAAACAGAGAAATTAGCCTATTGCTTGGTGTATTATATTTAGCAACATTGGTAAGTGTGGTAATGAAACTAGTGGATTTAAGCTATATTGGTCTTATTCTTTTAGCAGTTTTTGCTGGAATCTTTTTTATAAGATCGATTATTAAAGTAAGGGTGAAAAAAAGGTTATGGGCAGCAAATAAATAAAAAAGTCCAAAAGGAGAAGGGGATCCCTTCTCCTTTTGGATTAGCTTGTTTTTTTTGCGACGTAGTTTGCATCGGATTCAAACATATAATATTTTTGATGATACTTAATACTGAAGATCAGTCCCATAGCAAACATATTGCCCATTAAGGAGCTGCCCCCATAGCTGATAAATGGCAGAGGGATTCCGGTGATCGGCAATACTTGTATAGTCATCCCGACATTTTGGAAAACATGGAAGGTAATCATACTTATGATACCAACACAAATATAGGTACTGAAAGGATCCTTCGTATCAAGTGCCGTTTTTGTTAAGTGATAGATAAGCAGGAAGTATAAACTAATGACAATACTGCCACCGATAAAGCCATATTCTTCGCCTATTACACTAAAGATAAAGTCAGTATGGCTGTCAGGGATATAAACCTGTCTGTCGCCAAATCCCTTTCCAGTAATAAGTCCGGATCCAACTGCGAGCAATGAATTATAAAGCTGCAAGCCAGCTCCTTGTTTATGGCTTACTGGATCAAGCCAAGAATAAATCCGAAAGAATTGATACGTATCAATTTTTAAATATTTTTCAAGAATTTCGGGAAAAGCAATAACCATATATAGAATGACTCCAGCAAAAGCCCCGCCAATTCCGAACATCGGAACGATAATCTTCCAAGTGATGCCGGATGCCATAATGATCCCAGCCAAGATGGCAATAATAACAAGCGCCGTACCTAAATCATCAACAATAATCAAGCCTAGAGGTACAACCGTAACTATACCAAGTTTGAGGAGGAGCAGAATATCCGTTTTTATCGTTTTGGTTGTAATTTTTTCATGATGACTAACGACAACCTTACTTAAAGCAATAATTAAAAAGACTTTAACAAATTCTGATGGCTGAATTTGCCCTAAAGGAGTGACATACCAGAGGGATGCCCCCTTTTTCTCAGGAACAATGCTATCTGGAAGAACAAATAACCCGATAAGGAGTAAAATGCCAATCCCATAAAATACCCAAGAAAGTCTTTTAATTTGTTCACTGTCAAAATACATGACAACAGCAACTATGAAAATACCTACAGCATAGTTTTTTATTTGTCCGAGTACAAAGTTTCCTTCATATTGTCCTGATGCTTGGCCGCTGTAGATAGCAACACAGCTAATAAGAAAAAATAAAAATAACAACAGACATAGTGTCCAATCAAATCGTTCCGCAACTTTTTTTGGCTTATTCATTTACCATGCACCTATTTCCGTTCAATTCCTTTGCTCGAGAATTGTCTAGCTCCAGTGCCTATCGCCTATCAAACTTCAGGTCCCCTCCCTACGATAAGTCAACATCGAATCGCTATCGCTCTTCGTGTTTCCTATATCGAAAGAACCGGCCCTTCCAGTTTGTACGGCGATTATCAAGACACTTCTGCTTTTCTTACCATCGTAACAAAGAAAAAATAGCCTTTCAATGTATTTCGATTTCCTTTTAAGTAAAATTAATCACATAATATAAGACGTAAGAAGAAGGGAGATGGTTTCCTTAATTTATTACATCAAATGATTAATAAACATCGTGGCAATCCCAAAATAGGTAACAAGTGAGAAAATATCATTCAATGTTGTAATGAGTGGCCCAGATGCCACTGCAGGATCAATCTTCAAACGATAAAGAATGATTGGTATAATTGTCCCGGCAAGTGTCCCGATGATTAATGTCAGAAACAGAGAAATGCCAACTACTGCTCCTAAAATGGCACTTCCTTGCCAGAAAAATGCAATTAAAGAAATAAGAACTCCACAAACAATTCCAATGATTAAACTAACAAGAAACTCCCTCATAATGAGTCTGAAAATGACATTTTTATTAATGTCATTCGAAACGAGCCCCCTGACAACAACTGCTAATGATTGGGTACCTGTATTTCCTGTCATCCCCGAAATCATTGGCATAAAGAAAGCAAGAGCAACAACCTTTTGTAATGTATCTTCATAACCGCTAATAATACTGCCTGATACAATTCCTATGAATAATAATAAAATCAGCCAAGGCAGCCTTCGAT
Source organism: Cytobacillus solani (assembly GCF_006704205.1). NCBI lineage: Bacteria > Bacillati > Bacillota > Bacilli > Caryophanales > Bacillaceae > Cytobacillus > Cytobacillus solani. The sequence goes on along the minus strand of NZ_CP041305.1, from coordinate 1,430,082 downwards.
AGGCAGCAACAAAAGCCTTCGTTTCAAAGTCAATCGATTTTCCTGAAGCAGAAAGTTTTTCAATATCTTCGTTTGCTTCTTGGATGACAACGTCAATAATATCATCAACTGTCGCAATTCCCATTAAGACATTTTCGTCGCTGACAACAGGAATAGCGAGAAAATCATATTTTTCAACTAGTCTAGCTACTTCCTCCTGATCGGTAGTAACGGTTACTGCTATCACACGCTCATACATCACATTTCGAATGGGTTCATCTGGTTCTGCGATTAGGAGATCCCGATAAGAAACAACTCCAACAAGCTTTCTGTCTTGGTCGATCACATATAAATAATTGATTGTTTCAGCAAATTCAGCAAAGGATTTCAGCTTCCCAACCGCTTCAATTACCGTATAGTAATCCCTTATCCATACAAAGCGATTTGTCATTAATCGTCCTGCTGTTTCAGGGGGATACTTCATAATATCCTGGACAATGTCTGATTCACTCTTCTTCATGCCGGAAAGAAGAGAGGCGATTTTTTCTGGTGATAAATCGTCTAAGAGAACAGCTAAGTCATCGTTGTCCATTAAATCAAGGACTTTCCCTGTTTTTTCAATTCCTAGTTTATTCAATACCTCAAGCTGACGGTCCTTATTCAGTTCTTCGAGCAGGTCAGCAATCAAATCTATATTCATAAATAGTAAAAAGCGAGTTTGATGCTTTTCCGGCAGGTTTTCATAAATATGTGCGATATCATATGGCTGTAATTCATCGAGAATCAATTCAAATTCCTTTTTCTTATTCTCTTTTAATGTTTTTATAATGTGAAGAGTAATCTGATTTTCTGTCATGCTTTGTATCAAACTTCTCACACTCCTTCCGCCGGACCTTTATCTATATTATAATGCCACGCTTATTATAAAAAATTTTGCCGCGGAATAAAATGTGTTATGGTTAATATAAATAAAAATATTCATTATTAGATTTATTATAAGCTATACTTTGATATGATCTTATTATTAGTTATTTACAATGTACGGAGGTTTCACCATTGAAAAAGAGGAATCAAGGGGTTCGTGATATTATTTATATTCATATAAATGAACGTGAACACTATACAATTACTTATGGTATTGAGTTTGCCCAGTTTGCCCAGTCGTTGTTTGCCACGCTAAATAATCTTCTATTGCTGAAGCACCGCTATGAAGATGGGGATTTTAATATGCATACCTTGCATGAGTTTGTGCCAAAAGAAAAATTAAAAAAGCTAATGGAAGAAGATGTCTATGTATATGGAGATTTTTGCTGGATTGATTTTGAAGAAGAAGAAGCATTAAATGAACTGCCAAGTCAATCCATAGCTGAGCTGCTGTACCTTGGTCATTTGAAAGAACATTTAAAGCTCCCTTTTTATAATCATCTAAGCAATCGTTATGTCTACCTGGCACATGATGATGGTTGGTATAATAAAACATATTACCGCGATTTCAGTGATTTTTATTCCTTACTAGGTGAAGTCATTCCTGAAAAAATGGGGCAGATTAAGGTTGAAAAGTCATTGCTTGGGATAAAGAAGAAACGGTCTTATCCATCAATTTCAAGTGATATCCTTCGTCTTTTGAAACCGCTGATGAGAGAAGGCGCTCTTATTTCCATTAAGGATATTGAACAAAATCGTACAAGAATAGAAATACCAGTATGGACGATCGGTGACTTTTCAAACATGGACGACATGTACGAGGAATATGAAAACATTGTAAAAGAACCTTGTGAAGCCAAGCTGGTTTTTGATAAAAAATCACGTGAATGGAAAGTTTACGGCCGATAATGAAGAAGAATTGCCCGTTTAGCTCATGTTTAAGCCGCTAAAATCTATTATATTCGCCGTTGTCTTGACTTTATTGGACAAAATCATAAATTTATTCGTCAATACAAAAAAATATCGTGTATAATCGAAATTAGCGGAAAATTTTATACATATGTAAAGATAGGTGTCTTTCAATGTTTAAAGACTTAAAAGGGAAGTTGGTGTAATTCCAACGCGGTCCCGCCACTGTAAATGGGAGCATACTGCAATGGCCACTGTACGAGGATGTATGGGAAGGAGCAGTAAAGCAATGACCATGAGCCAGGAGACCTGCCTGATCTTTTTGCGCCACAGCCTACGAGGATAGGGGGTGTTTGACAGGTTTCATACCTCTTTTGAAGATATGCCTATTCAAACATCTCCATATCAATTGTGGAGATGTTTTTTCAATTAGGAGGAAAGATAGAATGAAGAAGCTTTATTCATTATTATTTGCACTTTTGCTGGCAGTTGGTTTCTTAGCTGGGTGCGGAGGAAGTTTGGATAATCAAAAGGAAAATGAAAATGTATCAGGTGAGGAAACACAAGCTCCAAAGGAAGAACCAGCATTTCCAGTCACCATCAAAGATGCGCTTGATAATGAGGTTGTCATACAAGAGAAGCCAGAAAGAATTGTATCATTGATTCCAAGCAATACAGAGATCACTTTCGGATTAGGATTAGGAGACCTAGTTGTTGGAGTGAACGATTACGATAATTATCCTGAAGAAGTAAATGAAATTGAAAAGATTGGCAGCATGGAATTTAATGTAGAGAAAATCATTTCTTTAAAACCAAATCTTGTCCTTGCGCATGCATCTGGTGCACATAATTCTGCAGAGGGCCTCCAGCAGCTTAGAGATGCTGGAATTACGGTACTAGTAGTGAATGATGCGAAAAACTTCGATGAAGTGTATCAATCCATTGAAATGATTGGTGCAGCAAACGGCGTAAAGGATAAGGCAGAAGCACTTGTTGCTGACATGAAAGAAAAACTTGAAGAAATAAAGGCAAAAGCACAGGAAATAAAAACAGAGGATCAGAAAACTGTTTTTGTTGAAGTAGCACCTGCTCCAGAAATTTTTACACCTGGTAAAAATACGTTCATGGACGTCATGCTGCAGACCATTAATGCGAAGAACATTGTAACGGAAGATGGCTGGATTCCAATGGACCCAGAAGCAATTATTGAAAGAAACCCGGATGTAATCATCACAACTCACGGATATTATACAGAAGATCCAGTTGGAAATGTAACAAGCAGAGATGGCTGGCAGGATATCACCGCTGTGAAGAATAAGGAAGTCGTGGATGTAGATTCTGATATGGTTACCCGCACAGGCCCAAGGCTTGTTGAAGGAGTAGAGGAACTTGCAAAAGCTGTTTACCCTGAAGTATTTAAATAATAAGTTCGTTGCCTACTTGATTGCAGCAGCATTTCTAATCATTGCGATGCTGTTTGGGATATCAATAGGAACAGTCTCTGTTCCGGTGATAGACATTATTAAAATTATTGGTGCAGAAATTTTTCGTATCGCACCAAATGAAAATATAGATCCGATGTATTCGAATATTGTTTTAAATATTCGTCTGCCAAGGGTTATTTTAGCAGGCTTAGTTGGGGCGTCTCTTGCAATTGCGGGAGCCGCCTTTCAAGGTTTATTAAGGAATCCTCTTGCTGATCCTTATACATTGGGTGTTTCCTCTGGAGCATCAGTTGGCGCGGTATTGACATTATTCTTTAGTATTTCCATTCCAGTTGCAGGCATGTTTACTCTGCCGTTATTCAGTATTCTCTTTGCATTTATTACTATTTTTTTGGTGTTATTTTTTGCCCGCCAAATTGACCGATCGATGAAAGTAGAAACAATCATTCTAACCGGTATTATATTTAGTTCCTTTTTAGGGTCGCTTATTTCGCTTATGATTGCGCTTACGGGTGAGGAATTAAGACAAATTATTGGCTGGCTGCTAGGCAGTGTTTCAATGAGAGGCTGGGCGTATATTAAAATTATCTTTCCTTTCTTTATCATTGGTTCGCTTCTTTTGCTTATAAACAGCAGGGAATTGAATGCGATGTCTTTTGGGGAAGAAAGAGCACAGCATATTGGGGTAAATGTCCAAAAAAGAAAAATGACGATATTAATTGCGGGCTCTATTTTAACAGGGGCTGCCGTTGCGGTTTCAGGAACCATTGGGTTTGTTGGACTTGTTATTCCGCATTTAACAAGGCTGTTATGGGGACCGGACCATAGGCATTTATTGCCGCTCTCCATTTTAGCAGGTGGAGGCTTTCTCATTCTGGCCGATCTTGTGGCCCGTACCATTATTTCTCCTACTGAATTGCCAATTGGTGTCATTACAGCACTTATTGGTGCACCTGTATTTGGGCTTATATTGATGAATAGAAGAAAGGAAAGAAGAGGGTAGATGATGCTAAGTGTACAGCAATTAACAGGCGGATATTCAGTTGATTCAGTCTTGAAAAATGTCTCCTTTGAATTGGAACAGGGCGAATTGTTCGGAATTTTAGGACCTAATGGCAGCGGGAAAACAACTTTGCTTAAAATGCTCAGCGGGATACTTCCTTTTTCCGAAGGAACAATTCTTTTAAAAGGAATCCCGATTAAGGAGTATACGGCAAAGGAATTAGCGAAGGTAGTTGCTGTTCTGCCTCAGCATACATCCCAGAGCTTTTCTTATACAGTTAAGGAAACGGTTTCGCTTGGCAGGTATGCACATCAGAAAGGCTGGTTTCAAACATGGTCTGCGGATGATGAAAGAATCGTGAGGCAGGTAATGGAACAAACGGGTGTCGCTCATTTTGAAGATCATCCTATTCATGAGTTATCAGGCGGCGAAAGGCAGCGGGTTTTTCTTGCTCAGGCACTTGCTCAGGAACCGGAAATTTTGCTTCTTGATGAACCAACGAATCACCTTGATCTTTCCTTTCAGAAAGAATTACTTGATTTGCTGAAGGAATGGACGAAGGTGAAAGGACTAACCGTCATTTCTATCTTTCATGATTTAAATTTAGCAGGATTATATTGTGATCGGCTGCTGCTATTAGAAAATGGTGAAATTAATATTAACCATACTCCAAATGAAGTCCTCCGTGAAGAACGAATTAGGAAGGTTTATCGAACGAAGATACAGAAACAGCCTCATCCGAAAGTACCTGCACCGCAAATGGTGCTGCTCCCAGAAGAACTTTCTGAGGAAAAAGGAAGCTTTACAATTGATGAATCCTTATTAGAAGTATCCAAAGAATATATTGCACTTAAGTGTCCGATTCCGCTTCGAACGATGTCTTCTGGCGTTGTCGGATCTGGAACAGGATGGCATCAGTTTTTTGTGAATAGGCATGTGGATAAGGATTATGATTGCAGTGATCATCGAAGAGAAATGGTCAATTATTTAAAATCTTATCACTTTGAACCTGGGGAAACAGTTGGGATGATGACAGCCGTTTATCCTGAGGATGTGAGCCATCAACTCTATCAGGCGGATGATTTTTCTGCCTTTATTGTTGTGACAGCAGGAGTAGGAAATGCTATTGATGCAGCAAGAAGCGAGGAGCATACCTTTAATAAGACACCAGGAACAATCAATACCTGGGTATTTGTTAATGGAGAATTAACAGAAGAAGCCTTCATTCAAAGCATTATGACTGCTACTGAAGCGAAGGTGAAAGCGATGCATGATCTAGAAGTTATGGATGCAGTAACAGGAACCGTTGCTACAGGAACCTCAACGGATAGTATATTAATTGCGGCCACTCAAAAGGGGCAAAGACAAGACTATGCCGGAACGATTACACCGCTAGGAAAATTAATTGGAAAAGGCGTCTATGAATGCACAATGATGGCCATCCAAAAGTCTAGAAAAAGGAAAAAGAAATGATTACTTTTCATCTATTTGCTATTACATTTGCCTGTATACTAGATCGGATAATTGGAGATCCAGAGAATTGGCCGCACCCTGTTCGCTGGATCGGTTCTTTGATTTATAAACTAGAGAAAAGCTGGAATAAGGGAACCTCACGAAGAGCGAAAGGAATTGGGATGCTGCTAACGGTTTTGCTTATTGTAGGTGGAATTTCCTTTCTAATCGTTCGTTTATTTTTTTGGATTCATCCCCTTGCTGGAATAGTGGCAGAAGGAATTTTGATCTCTACTGCTATTGCCCAGAAAAGCTTAAAAAAGGCCGCTCTTTCTGTATATGCTCCTTTAGAAAAGGGAGATATAGAAGAGGCTAGGCAGAAGCTATCATACATTGTTGGAAGAGATACAGATAAACTTGAAGAGCCTGAAATCGTCAGAGGAGCAATTGAAACGGTTGCTGAAAATACAAGTGATGGGATTACAGCACCTTTATTCTGGGCACTGATTGGCGGAGCGCCTTTAGCGCTGATGTACCGGGCAATTAATACATGTGATTCCATTGTTGGTTATCGAAATGAAAAGTATCAAGAATTTGGCTGGGCTTCGGCTCGCTTAGATGATGCTGTGAATTGGATTCCAAGCAGAATTACTTCTATCTGTATGCTTGTCAGCAGTCAGCCCGAATATATGAATGTCAGAGAGGCATGGAAAATTGTCTGGCGTGATGCAAAAAAGCATCCAAGTCCGAATAGTGGCTGGGGAGAAGCGGCTGTTGCGGCAATCCTAGGAATTCAGCTAGGTGGCATTAATTATTATAAAGGCATCGTCTCTAACCGGGCAAAAATGGGGGATCCTCTTATTCATTTAGAGAAGAGTCACATACTTAAAGCGAATACAATTGTTGCACGTACGGTTCCTATTTTTCTATTACTTTTATGGCTGGGAGGGATGCTCATTGAAATGGCCTGCACACGGGGCTAACCCGCATTATTTATTTGAAGCATTACGAATACCGATGCCTGACCAAAAGATAGACTTCAGTGCGAATATTAATCCTCTTGGACCGCCAAGGATTTTAAAGGAGAAATGGGATCAGCTTTATGATGTAGTAAGTGATTATCCTGACCCTAAGGGCTATCAATTAAAGAAGAAGCTTGCTATAAAAGAAGATATTCGAGAAAGTCAAATATTGATTGGCAATGGCGGTGCCGAGATTATCTCGCTAATTGGCAGAATGCTGGCAGGGAAAAGAGTCGTTATTGTTCAGCCTGCATTTTCGGAATATGAGGAAGCATGCCGGATCAATGGCTGTACAATCGATTACCACCAATTGGAACCTGACAACTGGGAGTGGCAGGAAGGAATAGCTTCTAAACTGAAAAAGGCGGATGCGCTGTTTTTTTGCAATCCAAGTAATCCAACTGGTGTTTTTTATCCCAAAATACTGGTGCTTGAATTAATCAAAGCATGTGAGAAAAATGATTGTCTATTGATTGTAGATGAAGCCTTTTATGATTTTCTTATTGATTATGAATCTATCGTTCCATACATAAATAACTTTCCTACCCTTCTTATTATTCGATCGATGACAAAAATGTTTGCGATTCCCGGCTTACGCCTTGGCTATTTAATGGCAGCTCCATCAGTAATTGAGGAGCTGTCGGCTTTTCAGCCTCAGTGGAGCATGAATGCGCTGGCGCTAATGGCTGGTGAATGGTGTCTTGAAAGTGAATCGCATATGATTGAAACAAGAGGCATGATCAAACAAGAGCGTGAGCGTCTTTTTGGATTTTATAAAGAAAAGGGAATTCAATTTTCTCCTTCTCAAGTTAATTTCTACTTACTTAAGGACCCGGTTTTAAAGGACCAGCTGCCGTTGTTTCAGTTTTTAATTGAGAGAGGCATTATTCCTAGACATACAATGAACTTTCCAGGTCTTAGAGGCGAGTGGCTAAGGTTTGCAATCAAAGGTTCTAAAGATAATAGCCGTTTGATGGAGGCGATTAAAGAATGGTCAAGCAGTCATCTTTAATTTTTATAAGCGGGGGCGTTCGGAGTGGAAAAAGCAGTTTTGCAGAGCGGCTTGCTGCTAATATCGTGAATCAAACAGAGGGAAGTCTTCATTATATTGCCGCAGGCCAATCGAGTGATCCCGAGATGGAGATGAGAATTGCCCGCCATCAAAAAGATCGAACTAAGAGCGGGCTAAATTGGAAGACATGGGAACAGCCAAGGGATTTAAAGCGGCTTTCTAGAGTCTTTACTTCTAATGATGTTGTCCTCCTTGATTGTTTAACGACGTTACTAAATAATGAATTTTTCACTAAGGAAGACCTATGGAAGGAATCCTTCTTTCAAGAGCAGATAATGTGTTCGATTATTGAGGGAGTTGGGGAAATTGCGAAGAGCTGTCGTGCTCTAATTATAGTAAGTAATGAAGTTCTTAATGAAATGATCAATAATAATGAGCTTGTTTTTACATATGGCAGAATGCTTGGCAGTCTCCACCAGCAAATAGTTACTATTGCAAAAGAGGCTTATCTTGTGGAAGCAGGCATTCCGGTACGAATGAAAGGGGTGGACGGACATGAAGGGAGTCATGATTCAAGGAACTGCATCGGATGTTGGGAAAAGCCTGATAGCGACAGCGGTTTGCAGGGCTTTTGCCAATGAAGGGATTCGAGTTGCACCATTTAAATCACAAAATATGTCCAATAACTCCTATGTTACCCTTGATGGGAAGGAAATTGGGCGGGCCCAGGGGATTCAAGCCGAGGCGGCAAAGATAAAAGCGACCGTATGGATGAATCCCATTTTGTTAAAGCCGAGATCGGATCAGCAATCTGAGGTTGTATTATTCGGAAGAACGACTGAAACATTTTCTGGAAGAGGATATCGCGATTTATTCTATGAAAAAGGACTGAAGGCGATTCAAACCGCCCTTCACCACTTAAGTCAGGAATTCGACGTTGTTGTTATGGAAGGTGCAGGGAGCCCGGTAGAGATTAATTTAAAAGAAAAAGAGCTTGTGAATATGAAGGTTGCACAGATGGCTGATATTCCTGTGATTTTAGTAGCGGATATTGATAGGGGAGGCGTCTTTGCCAGCATTGTTGGAACGTTAGAGCTCTTAACTGAAGAGGAAAGAGCAAGAGTAAAAGGCATTGTTATTAATAAGTTTCGCGGTGACCTTTCGCTATTCGAGGATGGAGTGCAGTGGCTCGAGGAAAGAACAGGAATCCCCGTCCTTGGAGTAGTCCCTCATATCGATAATCATATGATTGATGGAGAAGATTCTCTATCGATGCCAGCCTCTTCGGGAAATCGGGGGAAGAATTTCCTTGATATTGTAGTCCTTAAGCCGCCATATATTTCAAATTATAGTGATATTGAGCCCTTTTACTATGAAGATGATGTTTCCATTCGTTGGATCAGCCATCTTGACGAAATTGGTCAGCCAGATGCGGTTATATTGCCAGGGACAAAAAGCACCATACGCGATTTGCGGTTTTTTAAGAAGGCAGGACTTAATGAGTGGCTCCACACATTTGAAAGCGGAGGCGGGCATATTGTTGGTATATGCGGCGGGTATCAAATGCTTGGACAGTTATTGGTAGATCATGAGGGCTCTGATACTGGAGTTGCTGGTTTAATGGAAGAGGGTTTAGGTCTAATCCCAGCAACAACAACTTTTTTAAGAGAAAAGGTTACGGTCAGAGCGGAGGGAACCTTGCATCCGCGAACAGGCATTCAGCAGCAGATCCAAGGCTATGAAATACACTTAGGTGAAACGAAGCTTAGTGAAGGGGAGGAAAATCGTTTTCTCCTATTAAACAATGGCAATGAAGAAGGATATTATGGGAATGATGGCAAAATCATCGGTACGTATTTGCATCACCTTTTTCATAATGATGAATGGAGAAATAAATGGCTGAATGGACTGCGGTATGCAAAGGGGATCCCATTAAAGGAAACTGTTTATATTAGTAAGCTAAAGGATCAAAAATATGATGAGCTGGCCGCCCACTTAGTGGCGCATCTTAATTGGGAAAAGCTGAAGGAAATAATATTCAGCTGGAGAACTGAAAATGAAATGGCTTAAAGGATTATTAATTAATTTTCAGTTTTTCACCTCCATTCCTGTTCCAGTCGAACTGCCAATGGATAAGGATCATCTTGAAAAAGCAATTAAGACCTTTCCGCTGCTAGGTTTGATACAAGGTGGCATTTATGCGTCGCTGTTTTACGCGATTCTTCATTGGACTCCGTTTTCTGTGTTAACTGCAGCGCTGGTTCTCTGGCTTGCAGGAATCATTATCACAGGGGGAATTCATCTGGACGGCTGGATGGATACAAGCGATGCCTTTTTTTCATATAGAGACCGGGAGAAAAGGCTAGAAATTATGAAGGACCCGCGAACAGGCGCATTTGGTGTCCTTTCTGTTATTGTTTTGCTCACCGCCAAATTTTTCTTTATGTATGAAATCACGCAGAAGGCTCTTCCGGCTACGTATCTTTTTATTGCAGCGATCCCTTTTTTTAGCAAAATGGTGATGGGTGTTTTACTTTTAAAGGTAAAAGCAGCGAAAAAAGAAGGGTTAGGTACTTTGTTTAAAAATGCATCGAATAAAAGAACACTTGTCATTTATCCGATTTATGTCATTCTTCTTCTTGCGGCAGCGGGTATATTATTTAATCATCTTTTATTCGGAATGATTGTTTTCACAGTCGTATCCATACTGTTCCTGCTTATTCTTTCTAGGAAAATTATCAGCTGGTTTGGCGGTATGACAGGGGATGTGCTTGGTGCGAGTGTAGAAGGGATGGAGCTTGTGCTATGGATGATACTGTGGCTATTGCATTATTTCGCCATGGGCTGACGGAAGCAAATAAGCGTCATGCCTATCTTGGATGGACGGACTCACCGCTTTGTTCAATAGAAAAAGAGAAACTGGTTTGCCGTACAGAAAACTATGAGCTTTTGTTTTCAAGTGATTTGGACAGATGTCTTATAACGGCAGATATCCTGTTCCCAAGCTGCCATCCAGAACGTTTATCCGAACTAAGAGAGATGCATTTTGGGGAATGGGAAGGAAAAACCTATGCTGATTTAAAGGGTGATTTCTTTTATCAGAAGTGGGTAGATGCACCGTTTACAGTTAAACCACCTAAAGGAGAGTCCTTTTCAGAATTTTCCCAGAGAGTGGAAAGCGGTTGGGAAAAGATAGTTGACAGAATAATGGAAGAGAATATTCATAGGGCTGCAGTTATGACACATGGCGGGGTTATTCGTTATTTTTTAACAAAGCATGCGCCTTATGTGAAGGACTTTTGGGATTGGAATATTCCACACGGCATAGGATACGAGCTGATTTGGACGCGGGATGGATTAAGGAGAGGTGAGCGATGCATTTTGTTACAGGAGGTGCCTTTAACGGCAAGTCCAAATGGGTGAAGGAACACTACAAGCTGAACGCTGCTCCTCATTTATGGTTTTCCGCCTATCAAGGCAATCCTGTTCCAGAGAATAGAGAAAACTGGCTGGATTATGTGATCCTTGAGGGGCTTGAAAAATGGGTTCAGGAATGGAATGGTCAATTAGCCATTCATGAGATAAGGGAAAAATGGCGAATACTATTACAAAGTTGGATTCAATGGGAGAAAGAAGCGGGGCATAGAAAATTAATTTTAATTGGAACGGATATCTCAAAAGGAATTGTGCCGATGCTTGCCGAAGAACGTAACTGGCGGGATGTAACTGGATGGGTCTACCAAGATATAGCAGAAACGGCAGAAAAGGTCGACTTAATCTGGTATGGGATCTGCCAAAAAATCAAATAAAAGGGGATGGGATGAATGAAAATTTATACACGAACTGGGGATAAAGGAAAAACAAGCATTATTGGCGGACGAGTAGACAAGGATGATATTCGGGTAGAAGCGTATGGGACAGTTGATGAAGCAAACTGCTTTGTCGGGCAAGCTATGACACAATTAGATCCAGCGATTTTTCAAGACGTTTTGGAAGACTTGGAGAAAATTCAGCATGAGCTTTTTGATTGCGGCGGGGATTTAGCGAATGTTACAAAAAATCGTGAGCTAAAGTTAACGATGGAAGCGGTGGAGTATTTAGAGAAAAGAATTGATGCTTTCACTGAAGAGGCTCCTAAGATAGAGAGGTTTATTTTGCCGGGCGGGACTCCTGCATCTGCATCTATTCATATTGCAAGAACTGTTACAAGAAGAGCGGAAAGATTAGTTGTTTCCCTAATGAAGGCAGATCCTGAGGTTTCTGAAATATCATTAAAGTTCATCAATCGCTTATCAGATTACTTCTTTGCTTTAGCACGAGTGATTAACTTCCGTTTGAATCAAAAAGATGTCGAGTACATCCGCAGCGCAAAGGTTTTTCGTGAGGGGAAGCGTAAGGAGGATAAATAAATGAAATCAAAGAAAATGGCTTTGATCAGCCTGCTCGTTGCGCTGACTGCTATTGGGGCAGCCCTAAAGATTCCAGCAATCATTGGCAGTGTGGCGTTAGATGCCTTCCCGGCTTTGCTGGCTGCTGCTCTTTTAGGAAGTCCAGCTGGAGCTATTGTCGGCGGGATGGGGCATTTGCTGTCTGCGCTTCTAGGCGGCATGCCGCTTGGTCCGTTGCATTTTGTAGTAGCCGTTGAAATGGCGTTCTTAGCTTTCGTCTTTTCACTCTTTTATCGAAATAGGAAAAGGTGGAAGGCGGGAATTCTCTTTATTTTAGGAAATACATTTGCTGCGCCATTGCCATTTTTATTTTTAATGGGGAAAGCCTTTTATTTATCTATTGTGCCGTCTCTTTTTATTGGCTCTGTTTTAAACACAATTATCGCCTTACTTATTGTTCCACGGCTATCTCCCATTGTAGAGTTAGTGATTTCTAAGGAACGGGCAAGCCAATGAGGGACGTCCTTCGTATCCCTTTTAACAGTGAAGAATCTATTGTCATTGCGAGTGATAATAGCGGAGCAATCGGTCTGAAATCGGGAGATGCTGTAAAGGTCCCTTATGAAATGGTTTCCTATTACTCTTTTCGAGTGGCAGTTATGGAATGTATGGCCGCAGGAGCGGAACCGTTTGCTGTTACATTGCAGAACTTTTGCGGGGATGAGGCATGGCAGGCATTGATAGATGGAATTAGGAAGGGTCTTGCTGAACTTGAACTGGATGGAGTTTCTATTACCGGAAGCACAGAGAGTAATTTTTCCTTGAGCCAGTCAGCAATTGGGATTACAGTTCTCGGGAAAACGAGGGAGAATATGTATGAGCCTGTGTACTCGGATCAAACGATGCTGGCTGTAATCGGTGTTCCATTAGTAGGAAATGAGTTAGTAGAAAGGGAAGAGGAAGCCGCTCCATTGTCGTTGTTTAAGAAAATTTGTTCGCTGACAGATGTTGTTACTATGCCAGTTGGATCGAGGGGGATTTTATCAGAATTGAACGGTTTATTTTTAAATAAAGTATTTACTGAGCCTGAGATTCATACGAGCTTGAATCTGCTTAAGTCCTCTGGTCCATCAACTTGTTTTATCGCAGCTTATCCTGAGGGGAAAAAGGATGAAGTGATGGCTCTAGCGGGGCGTTATTTTTACGAGTTAAGGGGTTAAAATGCTACATTTATATATCATTAGACATGGTGAAACAGAATGGAATACAGAAAAAAGAATGCAAGGGCGTCTCGATTCGGATTTGACGGAGAAGGGCAGAAATGATGCACAGTTATTGGGTGAGAGGCTGAAGGATACCGTTTTCGAGCGGATTATTTCCTCTCCTAGTCAGCGTACGCTCGATACAGCTAAGCATATTTGCGGAAAAAGGGATATTCCAATAGAAACCGACGAGCGCTTAATGGAAATTGCTCTAGGCGCTTGGCAGGGGAAAACTGAGGATGAAATCAAGGAACTATTTCCTTCTCAGTACGATTTATATTGGAATCAACCTCATATGTATGAAAATGCTGAAGGTGAGAGATTTATAGACGTAATGGATCGGGTTGCTAGCTTTTTAGAGGAATTAATCGACACAACTCCTTTAGGAAATGTGCTTGTTGTTACACATGGGGTTGTTCTTAAAACACTCTACCTGCTCTGCCGAAATGCGTCGATTGATCAGCTCTGGGATCCGCCTTTTATACATGGCACAAGCCTTACGATTGTTAAACTTCATAATGGAGAGAAAGAGCTCGTACTGGAAGGATGCATGGCTCATTGCTGTTAGGCTCGCTCGTAATTGAAGCGGGTCTTTTTTTATAAAAGTTGTTGGTGAACGTAAATGGTGGAGAAAGGAAGTTACGGTTGCCAATAGGGTTGATTGGTGCCCGAAAAAGAAGGAAAAGGAAAGTTACAGTAGCCAATAGGGTCGATTGGTGCCCGAGTAAGCAGGAAAAGGAAAGCGACGGTCGCCAATAGAGTTGATAGGCGACCGAGAAAGCAGGAAATGAGAAGTTATGGTAACCAATAGAGCAGATTGGTGCCTTTAAAAAGCAGAAAAGAGAAAAAGCAGTCACCAATGGAAAGAAGCTTGTTTCCTGCAAGAATGTAGAATTGTCTCGTATTTGAAAAAACCATATCTTAACAGCTTTGCTCTTCCCATTCTTCTCTTAAAATCCCCATTCGAATGGAATCGTAGTATTCCCCATTATACAGACGGCATTTTCTCAGGCGAGCTTCAAGCTTCATCCCAATTTTTTCAGCAGCGCGCATCATCCTTTTGTTGCCCGACCATGTCGTGATCCCAACTCTTACTAGTGGAAGCGAAGCAAAGAGGTGCTCAACCCAGAGGGATAGGGCGTCCGTTCCATAGCCGCCATTCCAATACTGCGGATCATAGATAACAATTCCCGCTTCCAGCCAATTGGACTCACGATGCTCCCAATAGTAGCTTACTGTTCCAATCAATTTCCCATTGGCTTCTATGGCCATTCTTGGTGCAGGGGCATTGTCTGGAATCTTGATAAAATCTTTTTGGAAATCTTCATATTCTTTAAAAACAAGAGGAAAATAGGGTGCATCCCATTTTTTCCATTCTGGATTTTCTGTTCCATAAATATAATCCCATAGCGGTTTTAAATCATTTTCCAAAATAGGACGTATAGTTACTGTTCTTCCTGTAAGTATTTTTGTCATATTATCTCTCCTATCTGTACACTATTGTATCAATCTGTATTTGAATGTTTCAAATATTTGCATTAAAATGGCAGAAAACTAGTAACGTGATTACAAATGTACAATCTTTTAACAGATAATTAGCAACCGTATAAGAGGACCTCCTATATGGATACTTGATAACGAACAACAGAATGAGCTCCTTGGTACCCCAATGGATTTTGGCTATATACAGTGGAAGCTAGCAAAGGCAGTTGAGGATATTAAAGCAGCTGGTTTTTCAATAATAGAAAAAGAAGAGGCATATCCGCTTACAAGGTTTTATGATGTAGGAGCAATCTGTTACTACTTAAAAGCTATACCCTGGCAGATTGATGATTTTTCAATTCATAAGTATGAAACATAGCTTTACAATATCCATAAGATAATTGAAGAAAAAGGATATATTGAGGTAAGGTCGGACCGTTTTATTATTAAGGCAGTAAAAAATAATTAATAAGAATCGTGGTTGAGTGTAAAATCTAAAAGTTTTACACTCCTTTTTTGTGGAAAATATCTAAAAAAATCTTAGTACCAAACAAACGTTCTTGTGGTAAAATAGGAAACATCCAAAGATTAGGAGGACTCCTTTATGCACTCAATAAAGAAAGTAAATTTACAGTTGTATAAATCTGAATACTTCGAATCGTTAAGCCGATTTGAATTACCTGAAGAACAAGAACAATTTACTGCATTACCCATTCATTCACTAGAAATGACTCATGAGCGGCACCCAATTGTCATTTTAAACAATCATGAGCCAGTTGGATTTTTTGTACTCCATTCAAGTGACCGAGTAAAAGAGTATTCTGATAACCCGAATGCCATGTTATTAACGGCATTTTCCATTAATCACTCTCACCAGGGAAAAGGATTTGCGAAAAAAGGAATGGAGCAAATAAAGGATTTTGTCAATCAGAAATTTCCGTCGTGTGATGAGATTGTATTAGCAGTGAATAAAAGGAACTTGGCTGCCCAGAAACTTTATGAGAAAGTCGGTTATAAAGACACTGGCCGCCGGAAAATGGGGAAGATTGGAGAACAATTCATATTTAGTTTCCCGGTTAGAAGCGATTTTGACTTTAAGATGAATATTAAAGGCTTAAATCACTTTTTATTTTCGGTTTCAAATTTGGAGAATTCGATCGATTTTTATCAAAATGTTTTTGATGCAAAGCTTTTAGTAAAAGGGAGAAGTACGGCGTATTTTGATTTGAATGGGATGTGGCTTGCGCTGAATGAAGAAAGGGATATCCCTCGCAATGATATTAGCCATTCCTATACACATATCGCCTTTTCAATTGAGGAAGATGACTTTGAGAAAGTATACGAGAAATTAAATCGATTACATGTACATATCCTTACAGGCCGAGAAAGAGATGTAAAAGATAAAAAATCAATTTATTTTACGGATCCGGACGGTCATAAATTTGAATTCCATACAGGTACTTTAGAAGATAGACTGACGTATTATCAGCAAGAAAAAAAGCACATGGAGTTTTTCGATTAAAAACGGTCTTAACAAAGCATAAATTGACAGGAAGTAATGCAGTACGGTTGTTATTATTTCATTAAGGAGTGAGCGATATGGGTTGGGTTGAATCGTTGCAGAAGGCTATTAACTATATGGAAGAACGCATATTAGAGGATCTATCAATGGAAAGTATTGCGAAGCAGGCAAACACTTCTGAATTTCACTTTCAGAGAACTTTCGCGATTTTAACAGATGTCTCTGTTGGTGAATACCTTCGGCGAAGACGATTATCGTTAGCAGCTCAAGAATTATCCAATACGGATCACAAAATCATTGACCTGGCATACAAGTATGGCTATGACACTCCTGAGGCTTTTTCAAAGGCATTTCGCAGGCAGCACGGGATTACACCAAGTGAGGCAAGAAAGAACATTGGAAAGCTAAATTGCTATAACCGCCTGGTCATCCAGGTGAATCTGAAAGGAGCGGAACCGATGAGGTACAAAATTGTGGAAAGAGACAGTTTTCAAGTAGCAGGTATTAAAAGAGAGTTTTCATTAAAAAATGAGG
Organism: Cytobacillus solani; assembly: GCF_006704205.1. Lineage (NCBI taxonomy): Bacteria > Bacillati > Bacillota > Bacilli > Caryophanales > Bacillaceae > Cytobacillus > Cytobacillus solani. The sequence continues at coordinate 1,413,148 of NZ_CP041305.1, read as the reverse complement.
AAAATCTAAAGGGAATCCCTAAAATGTGGGATGAAGTAAATGGGGATGGAACGGTTGGCAAATTAGCAGAGTTAAATAATGGGGAAATTAAAGGGATTCTAGGGGTCTGTGTAGATAAGAGGTTAACACAGTCCGAACCATCCATTGATTACTGGGTTGCTACAGAACATATAGGAGATGCATCCGAGGATTTTCTAACTCTAGAAATCCCAGCATCGAAATGGGGCGTATTCGAGGTGCATGGACCTATGCCAGGTGCAATGCCAAAAGTATGGAAGCAAATTTTCTCAGAATGGTTCCCTTCCAATCAATATGAACATGCGGGAACGCCTGAATTGGAAGTTTATTCAGATGAAGATCCTTCAAGCCCAGATTTATATTCTGAGATTTGGATCCCTTTAAAATAATCACTAAGAGGAGCTGCGTATAAAATATGCAGCTCTTTTTTTCTGCAAAAAAAGGGTTTGCACGAGATGAAGAGAATGTATGAAGATAGTTTATTAAAAGGGAGTGATTGAGATGAAAGGGAAAATTTTAAGAGTAGGAACAACCTATATTCCAGTCCGAAATATCGAGCAATCATCCAGCTGGTATATCAGTAAATTAGGGGCTGAGCTTAGCTATAAAGACGAGGATAAAGCCATTCTTAATTTTGCTAATCAAAGTTTTTTTCTAGTGCGAGCAAAAGAAAATGAAACGGCTAATTTCTATGATTATCAGGGCCAGGAACGTTTTTCACTTACGTTCGAAGTCAATGGATTATCTGCTTTAGAGGAATTACATAGGGAGTTTCTTAAAAGCCAAATAAAAGTTGGAGATATAGAAGATAGGGGCCATGCAGGAAAAAACTTTGTATTTAGTGACTTAGATGGTAATCTATTCGATGTTTGGAGCGAGTTAAGTCCTGAGTTTAAGGGGAAATTTCACATTTAATCATTCAATATTTTATTAGGAATAGGAATTTCTAATTCATTTGAATAGTAATGCTTAACTTGCAAATAATACTCCAGTAAGGTTTATTACCAATGGAGGGAGTACGGCACTATGCAAGTAAGAGATGTTATGAGCACGAACGTTCAAAGTTGTTCTAACCAAGATAATTTAAGCATGGTTGCTTCTAAAATGCAGGCATTAAACATTGGATCACTGCCAGTAGTAGAAAACAACCAAGTGGTAGGAATGGTCACTGACAGGGATATGGTTGTCAGAGGATTAACAAATGGGGCTCCAAATGATTCGATTCAAAGTGTAATGACAAATAACGTCATAACTGTTTCATCTTCTTCATCTTTAGAGGAAGCAGCACAATTAATGTCTCAGCACCAGGTTCGGCGCTTGCCTGTTGTAGATAATGGAAATTTAGTTGGGATGGTATCTCTCGGAGATCTAGCGATTCGTGAACAAGCTGATCAAAAAGCTGGTCAAGCACTTACGCAAATTTCAAAAAGTGATTTATCCTAGGGACACGTTTAAGTGTCTCTTTTTTATTTTAAAAGTCTTTATATAGTATTTAAGAGAAAAACGGAGGAATTTGAAAAAATGCAAGGGAGTAAACGTTTTCATTGAGTCTTGTCATTCTTCGCAAATATGTTATGATTCTATATGTTTTTATCGGCCCCGACTTTGATGCGAGTTCAAAGTCATTTTTTTTTTGGAAAAAGATTAAGAATGAGGTGTTTATTTGAAAGTACTAACAACTAAAGAACAATGGTTAGGCAATATTAGAGGAGATATACTTGCTGGAATAGTGGTCGCATTAGCGCTTATTCCAGAAGCCATTGCATTTTCTATCATTGCTGGAGTAGACCCAATGGTAGGATTGTATGCCTCTTTCTGCATAGCGGTAACGATTTCCGTTGTAGGCGGCAGGCCTGGGATGATTTCTGCAGCAACTGGAGCAATGGCACTACTAATGGTTACATTAGTTGCTGATCATGGGATGCAATATTTATTTGCTGCCACGATTTTGACCGGTCTTCTGCAAATTTTATTTGGTGTGTTGAAATTGGCTCGTTTTATGAAATTTATCCCGCGATCCGTTATGATTGGTTTCGTTAATGCATTAGCTATTTTAATTTTTATGGCGCAGCTTGAACAATTTGTTGATGCAACATGGGTTATGTATGCAATGGTAGCTGGAGCTTTAGCGATCATTTATATTTTCCCAAGAATAACGAAGGCAGTTCCATCACCATTAGTTGCGATTATAGTTATTACTATTATTGCTATTATGACAAAAAGTGATGTGAAAACTGTAGGGGATATGGGCACTTTAACATCTGCTCTCCCATCTTTTTTCTTCCCGGATGTTCCGTTAAATTTAGAAACGTTGAAAATTATCTTCCCATATTCACTAGCTCTTTCCATTGTAGGTTTATTGGAGTCATTATTAACTGCATCTATTGTAGACGATATGACAGATACAGCTAGTGATAAAAATCGTGAAAGCCGTGGTCAAGGAGTGGCAAATATTGTTGCCGGATTATTTGGAGGAATGGCTGGCTGTGCTATGATTGGTCAATCCGTAATCAATGTAAAATCTGGTGGAAGAGGTAGGCTTTCTGCTCTTGTTGCTGGAACCTTTTTGATGTTTTTGATCTTAGCACTTGGAAACATCGTTGTTCAGATTCCGATGGCTGCCCTAGTTGGTGTGATGATTATGGTTTCAATTGGGACTTTTGATTGGGCTTCAATTAAAGGATTAGCTAAAACGCCTGTCACAGACTCCATAGTCATGATCACGACAACGGTAACGACTGTGTTCACTCACGATCTTTCAAAAGGGGTATTTGCAGGGATTATTTTAAGTGCCATCTTCTTTGTCGCAAAAATCTCTAAGGTTCAGGTAATCTCAAAAATAGAAGGTAATAAGAAAGTATATGCGGTTAAAGGGCAAGTGTTTTTTGCTTCAGTTGATGAACTTGTTACGGCTTTCGATTATAACGGAGATGTAAATGAAGTAGATATAGATTTCACCCACGCGCATATTTGGGATGACTCAGGGGTTGCAGCGATTGATAAAATTGTATTAAAGCTGAGGGCTCATGGGGTATCTGTTCAATTATCTGGGTTAAATAAACCTAGTTCGAATTTAATTGATCGATTAGCCGTTCATCCTAAGGCTGGAGCGAAGTTTTAGGTCAATAGAAATCACGGTCATTAAGTGATTTTTTTCAATAAAATTGGACATTTCTTCAACGTTTAGAACATAAATTGGATATTGGTAAATAGATCAAAATGGTTCATTTTTTTAGTAAAACATGATATATTGTTTATCGCGGTTAAAATGATAAAAAATTAATCAATATATAAATAACCTTTCTTTGAGTTTTCGGTTTAATGGATCTTAGTTATGTTCATACGGTAATGCAAAGAATAGGGGAAGGTGTAAAAATGAATAAACAGTTTCAAAAAGATCAAAATATATTAAATAAATATGTGGTCTTTTTCTTTTTAGCAGTTGTTCTTCTATGGATGAAAACATTTATTGTTCAATCCACACAGTTTGACTTAGGAATTGAAAGTTCCTTGCAACAGTTTCTATTATTCTTAAATCCATTAGGGTCCTCTTTATTATTTTTGGGACTAGCTTTCTTTTTTAAAGGAAGGAAAAAGTATATTTTCTTGCTGATAATTGATTTTCTATTATCATTTCTTTTATTTGCCAATGTATTGTTTTACCGATTCTTTAATGACTTTATTACATTGCCGACTTTAACGCAGACACAAAATTTTGGCGATGTAAGTGGAAGCATCAGCTCTCTTTTAAAACCGTATGATTTCTTATTCTTTATTGATATCATTCTTTTGATAGGCTTGCTTTCTTTTAAATTTGTGAAGATTGAAGTGAAAGATATTGGCCGCCGGAAGGTAGCTGCTATATTATCACTTGCTTTAGGGATTTCAAGTTTAAACCTTGCTATAGCAGAGGCAGACCGTCCTCAGCTATTAACAAGAGGATTTGACCGAAACTACATTGTTAAATATTTGGGAATGTATAACTACACAATTTATGATGCGGTTCAAAGCACGAAAGCATCTGCCCAAAGGGTTATGGCAGATAGCAATGACATTACAGAAGTCGTTAACTTTACTCAATCGAATTATGCTAAGCCAAATCCGGCATATTTTGCTAAGGGCGAAGGAATGAATGTTATCTATTTGCATCTTGAATCCATTCAGAACTTCCTGATTAATTACAAGCTGAATGGGGAAGAGGTAACACCGTTTCTAAATTCATTGACAAGTGAAGGAAACACGCTTTACTTTGATAACTTCTTCCATCAAACTGGACAAGGCAAAACGGCCGATGCAGAATTTATGCTGGAAAATTCATTGCATGGATTGCCTTCAGGCTCAGCATTTACAACAAAAGGATTAAATACGTTCCAGGCTGCACCAGCTATTCTAGGTCAGCAAGGCTATACGTCCGCAGTATTTCACGGGAATTCAGGAAGCTTCTGGAACCGTAATGAAATTTATAAATCATTTGGCTTTAACAAATTTTTTGATTCAAGCTATTATGATATGAAGCCGGAAGATTTAGCGGATTATGGGTTAATGGATAAGCCGTTCTTTGAGCAATCCATTCCACTATTGGAATCATTGCCACAGCCGTTCTATACAAAATTTATTACAGTAACACATCATTATCCATATCCAATTAAAGATGAAGATGCGACAATTGCCCCGCATACAACTGGTGATAAATCAGTTGACCGCTACTTCCAGACAGCTCGTTATGCTGATGAAGCCTTAAAGCAATTTTTTGACTACCTAAAGGAATCCGGGTTATATGATAATTCGATTATTATCATGTATGGTGACCATTATGGAATTTCAGAAAATCATAATAAAGCAATGGAAAAAGTGCTAGGTAAAGAAATTACGTCTTTTGAGAGCACTGGTTTACAACGAGTGCCGTTATTTATCCGAGTGCCTGGCGTGCAAGGTGGAGTGAACCATGAGTATGGCGGACAAATGGACATACTCCCAACCCTTCTTCACTTGCTGGGAATAGAAACAAAGGATTATGTACAGTTCGGAACAGATCTATTATCTGAACAGCATGATGATCTAGTTCCTTTCCGAAATGGCAACTTTGTAAGCTCAACGATTACTGCTATTGATGGCAAATTCTATGATTCAAAGACTGGTTTGCTAGTAGAAGAAGACAGATTACCTGAAGCAGAAAAATTGCAGGAAAGTGCGAGTCATAAATTATCTCTTTCTGATAGGGTTGTCAATGGGGATCTATTGCGTTTCTATACGCCTGAAGGGTTTACTCCAGTTGACCGCTCGCAATATAAATATAATGAATCTGAAGTGGTTGAATCTGAAGAATAGCAACATTAAAAGGCTGCCTGTGAAATCAGGCAGCTTTTTTTAAAATTGCATACGTATGAAGCGATAGATTAAGTGAATAAAAAGTAAAATAGAAATCATACGAAGAAAAGTTTCCTTTCTTAATAGTGATTCATACATATATAAATATGGGCGGAGACAGTCGGGAAAAAATTCCTCAATAAACATATATGAATCACTCCCTTTCTTAATTAAGTAAGTGGTAAAATAGGTAGGTGCAATTCCAAATGGAGGTTTGTTTAAATGATGAAAACAAAAATTGGTCTTTTATATGGCGGTAAATCCGCAGAACATGATGTTTCGATGCAGACGGCAATGGCTGTAATAAAAGCATTAGATCTAGAGAAATTTGAAATTCATCCAATATATATTTCAACAAGCGGGGAATGGATTAAAGGTCAGCAATTATTGAGACCTGTGACAAATATAAAAGAATTGGCATTTTCTAACACGGAAGCATTGCCACAAGCAGCTTTAGCACCTGACTTATTTCAAGCATCCGAACAGAGCGGTCCTTTTGATGTGATTTTTCCATTATTACATGGACCAAATGGAGAGGATGGTACAGTACAGGGATTATTAGAGCTTATGAACCTTCCTTATGTAGGCAATGGAGTTCTTGCTTCCTCAGCAGGCATGGATAAAGTTATTATGAAAAACGTTTTTGCACAGGCTGGTCTTCCACAGGTGAAGTATACATGGTTTATCCGCAGCGAATGGGAAAATGCGAAGGATGATGCCTACAATAAAGTAGAAAATGAGCTTGGCTATCCTTGTTTCGTTAAACCAGCGAATCTTGGCTCAAGTGTTGGTATAAGTAAATGTTCAAACCGTTCAGAGCTTGAGCGAGCATTTAAAGAGGCCTTTCAATTTGATCGAAAAATTATCATTGAAGAAGGTGTCACTGCACGAGAAATCGAGGCGGGGGTACTTGGAAATGATTATCCGGAATGCTCGGTCGCTGGTGAGATTGTTCCAAAGAAGGAATTTTATGATTATAAGGCAAAATACGAAGATGGCAATACAGCATTAATTATCCCAGCTGAAATTACGGAGACGGAATATAATGAACTGAAGGAAATGGCAATCAAAGCCTTTAAAGAACTTGACTGTTCAGGGCTTGTAAGAGCTGATTTCTTCCTGACAAGAGAAGGCAAATGGTATATTAACGAGATTAATACCATGCCTGGTTTTACACCATTTAGCATGTTTCCGTTACTCTGGAAGCATACTGGGGTAGAATATCCGCAGCTGATTGAAAAACTAGTCAATCTTGCAAAAGAAAGACATGCAGAAAAGCAAAATATTAAACATACGATGGAATAAAGAAAAGCGGAGGCGGCTTGATCATCGCCGTACAGACTGGAAGGGCCGCGACTGAGATATAGGAGACACAATGAGCGAAAGCGAATTGATGTCGACTTATCGTAGGGAGGGGACCTGAAGTTTGATAGGCGATAGGCGCCGGAGCTAGACAAATCGAAAAGCGGAGGGGGCTTGCCCAGGGGAGACAAGCATAAGACAGATCGGCAGGAAGGTTGTACTTTAACCTTCAAGACGAGATGGCTTATGACCTCGAGCCCCTAGCCGCTGGAGCTGGACAATTCGAAAAGACACGGCGATATTTTCGGCGTGCTCTCTTTTATACATAATGACGCATGCACAATTAATAAAATGCTGTCTGAAAAGGAGGTAAATAGATGATTAAGCGAACGCTTCGTGAGATTTCTGAGATGATAAAAGTTGAGAATGACGTTTCAGCATTTAAAGATACAGCTATTAGCGGTGTCAGTATTGATTCAAGAAAATTGAATTTGGGGAATCTGTTTATTCCTTTTAAGGGGGAAAATTCAGATGGTCATCGATTTGTAGAGGAAGCTATTAAAAAAGGAGCAGCAGCAGCCTTTTGGCAAAAGGATGTTCCTAACCCGCCACTGCATTTGCCTATTTTAGTTGTAGAGGATCCGTTGATAGCCTTGCAAGAGTTAGCGCGTAAATACCGCAATGAGCTGGATGTTAAGGTAGTTGGGATTACAGGAAGTAATGGAAAGACGACGACAAAGGATATAACGGCAAACCTGCTTTCCTTAAAATACAAAGTGCAAAAAACAGAGGGGAATTTTAATAATGAAATTGGCCTCCCATTAACGATTCTTGGATTAGAAAAAGATACAGAAATGGCTGTTCTAGAAATGGGGATGAGCAGCAAGGGAGAGATTGATTTTCTTACCCGCTTAGCACGGCCAGAGGCTGCTATTATTACGAATATCGGTGAATCCCATCTTCTAGATTTAGGTTCAAGAGAAGGGATTACGGAAGCAAAGCTGGAGATTGTTAACGGTCTACAGGAAAATGGCTTACTTGCTTATTACGGGGACGAACCTTTATTAACACAACAATTAAAGAACTTAGAAAGAAGTATCGACACAAAGACGTTTGGAAGAACGATCAAAAATGACCTTTATCCAGTGGAAATTGAACAAAATGATACTGGGAGCTCGTTTGTCATCAATGCTTCTGAGTCAACATTTTTTCTTCCTGTCCTTGGAACGCATAATGTATTAAATGCGATGGCAGCCATGGCTGTTGCCAATTTTTTCGGTATTCCTTATGAAAAGATGAATGACGGTTTTACCGGATTGAAATTGACAAATATGAGGACAGAGCTGCTTCAAGGAAAAATGGGTGAAAAAATTATTAATGATGCGTACAATGCAAGTCCGACATCGATGTATGCAGCTATTGAGTTAATTGCCCATCTTCCTGGGTATATGAATAAGGTTCTTGTTCTTGGTGATATGCTTGAACTAGGACCAGAAGAAGAAGAATTCCACCGCAAAATGGGCGAGTCTATTGACTCCAATAAAATAGATTATGTCTTTACTTTTGGAAACCTAGGAAAGCATATTGCTGAAGGGGCAAAAATCTCCTTGCCAGCAAATCGAGTTTTTGCTTATACAGAGAAACAGCCTCTTATTGATGAGCTGAAAAAATTAGTAAATGAAGACACAATTATATTAGTGAAGGCATCAAGAGGAATGATGCTCGAGGAAGTTGTCTCGGCATTACAATAGAATTGTAAAAATCCCTGTTCAGTTTTCTGAATAGGGATTTTTTATTTTACTAGAAATCAGTTGCAAAAAGTTTCCATGTATCATATAGTGTGTATATAGATATAAACAGTATAACAGCTATAGGAGGACTTATCTATGAGCGAGTGGAAACAAGCGCGGTGGCTTGCTATGTTTGAAGTGAAGGCATCATTGAAAGGAATTATTACACTTATTGCTTTATCATTTGGATTAGCCATTTTTTTTACAGAGGTTTTTTCGATCACGATCATGGAAGATGTTCCAATTGTTTTTGACGTATTCTTTTTGTTCACTTTTTGGGTGCTTGCTGCCTCGTTCAGACCAAAGGAGCATCAATTAAAAAGGATGGGAGGAGATATCTGGGTCTCCCCTTATTTCATCATGCTTAACCAATTGCCGGTTAAGAAAAATGTACTTGTATTGAGCAGATTCATTAGTTATTTTACGATTTCAATTCCCTTTCATATATTAGTGCTTATTCTTATCTATACGCTTTCATCAGAGTATAGAGCATATATGCCCGTCGGTTCATATCTAGTATTTTCGATTATCTGGCTTAGTTTTGGTGTATTATGCGGTTCCATGTTTCCGGCAAGTGATGTCGGAGAGAAGATTAGTACATTAAAGGCAATCGTCTACAGTGTCCTATTCTATGGTGGGATACTTGCTGTTCTTATAGTGATCTATTATGTGTTTAATAAAGGAATTGTCGAAATGACTATGTATGCTGCAAAGGAGTGGCCGCTACCTTCAATTCTTATTTCAATTTTGTTGGCTGCCATCGGTCTCTTATATTACAAAGGCTATGTCTACAAAAGAATTGATAAAGTGGATTATTTACACTAATGGATTAATAAGAAAGGTGGCGATTAAGTGGAACTTCCTATTCGCCTTTCAAAGGAATCAAGAGAGCCAATTTATCACCAAATTGAAGAGCAAATAAAAGCACTTATTGCAGGAGGTCAGCTGCCCGCCGGAACACCGTTGCCATCCATACGTGTTCTGTCTAAGGAGCTTGAAATCAGTGTGATCACAACACGGCGCGCCTACCAAAATCTTGAATACCAAGGATTCATAAGAACGACTCAAGGGAAAGGGACATTTGTCGCAGAGATTGAGGCATCTAAGAAGGAAGAAGTAACGGTTTCCGCAGTTTATCAAGCAATTGAAAAAGCTGTAGAAACAGCTCTGCGCCATGATTATACCCTTGAACAGATAGAAGCAGTTTTTCAAGAAATCATCGCTAGTTTGAAAGAGAAAGGCGGACATGATGACGATGGAAAAATGGATTGAAATAAATCGTTTAAAAAAGAATGTAGATGATTTTCAATTAGGACCAATTGACCTGTCCTTTGAGGCTAGCACCATCACTGCTGTTGTCGGTAACAATGGGGCTGGAAAAAGTACGTTATTAAAGGTTTTGATGCGCTTAGCTGCACAAAATGAAGGAGAAATAAAAGTATTTGGACAGCTGATAGATAGTGAAGCGGAAGGATGGAAAAAAAGAATTGCCTATTTGCCGCAGACACTAGTAGGATGTGATTCTTTCAATGGAAACCAGCTTAGGGAGCTTGTTTCGAAATGGTACCCAACATGGGACCAATCGTTATTTGAGCAGTTAGTGGAGATGTACCAAATTCCGCTGACAAAAAAATATGGAAAGCTATCTCAAGGTGTCCAGCAAAAACTAAATCTTGCACTAACACTTGCTAGGGATGCTGAAATTTTAATACTTGATGAACCGACTGCTCATATGGATATTCCTTCAAAGCAATTGCTCTTAGATGTGATTGTTGAATGGATGGAAAGAGGAGAAAAATTAATCATTATCTCAAGTCATCAGGCTGAGGATATCCGAAAACTTGCAGATTATGTAGTTGTTATGAAAGAGGGGCAGCTGCTTGGAAAATTCGAAAAAGAAGAATTAACGAGCCAATATAAGCAATATTGGATGGAGGATTCCCTTCCAAACGAACCCATCCCGGGAGTAATCGAACGGAAAAATGAACGAATTCTAGTTTCTAAATGTGCAGAAGAAACAGAGTCGTATTTAGCAAGTAAGCAATTAAAATGGCTTCGTGCCAAAAACTTAGAAATAGAAGAGATTATCACCTATATGCTTATTGGGAAGGCATCATAATTAGGAGAGAGGATTGAATGGGAAATGAGTGGACCTGTTTTGGCAGTAAACCAAGTTGGTAAATCTTTTAAAAATAAACAAATTATTAAGGATATTTCTTTTGAAGTTAAAAAAGGTGAAATAATGGCTATTTTAGGACCAAACGGAGCCGGGAAGTCGACGACAATCCGCAGCATTATGGGAATTCTTCATCCTGATGAAGGGACAGTGAAATTTCATGGCCACTCAGCAGGAAGTATTCCTCGCCATAGAATTGGCTATCTTCCTGAGGAACGCGGTTTATATAAAAAGGTTAGCATAATGGATATCCTGCTCTATTTTGCTGAATTGAAGGACTATCCTGTGAAAAAGGCTAAAGAACGAGCATTGACATACTTAAAGAAATTAGGGCTCGAAGGGAAGGAAAAAAGCTCGATTGAAGAATTGTCAAAAGGGATGGGACAGAAGGTTCAATTTATTGCTTCGATAATCCATGAGCCTGACCTTCTTATCTTAGATGAACCTTTCTCAGGGCTCGATCCTGTTAGTCAAGAATTGATTAAAAGCGAGATTAAAGAATTAGCGAATAAGGGAACAGCGATTTTATTATCTGCGCACCAAATGAATGTAGTAGAAGAATTATGCGATCGTCTATTTATGATACACCGAGGTCAAAAGGTTATCAGCGGAACGATGGAGGAAGTGAAGGCGCAGTATGCTAACTATAAATGTGTAATCCGCGGGAATAATGAGGAGAGTATTTTAGCAAGGCTCCCTCAGGTTCAAAGAGTCGAGCAGAGCGGTGAGCTTGCAACATTGTACTTGGAGGCAAATATCCAACCATCCACTTGGTTAAAGCAGCTTCCAGAAGAGATTCAAATTCAAGAGCTAACAGTAAGCAGAATTTCGCTCCATGAAATTTTTATAGATATCGCAACAGATAAAAAATTATTGGGAGAGGGTGAAAAGAGTGCGTAACAGTATGAAGGTAGCAAAGTGGGAATATAGGAAAAATATGAAAAACAAATCATTTATTATTTCCCTGTTAATCACGCCGCTAATTTTTATTATCTTTTCCTCATTGCCATCATTCATGGATTTGTTTAAAAGTGAATCTGACCCTGTGAAGGTTTATATTCAGGATGAAATGAATACGTGGGAAAGTGTTGAAGAAACGCTTCTCTCACAAGGGATTGAATGGGATGTTCAAGAGGCGGAAACTGATGAAAGCGGAATGAAGGAAATAATAAAGAACACAGAAAATACAGCTTATATTTCTTTCAGTAAAAATTTGATGGAACAAGGGAAGCTGACTGTTTATACAAATGAAGAAATAGATAAAGATTTTGAAAAGCAAGTGAATGTATTGGTGCAGCCTTTAAGAGACTTGCAAATAGAAAACCTTCATTTATCACAGCAAGATAAAGATATCATTAATCAGGGAATCACAATTGATGCTGTTTCTTTATCAAAAGATGTTGGTGAAGTGAAGGAAGATCCGTTAAAAAGACTTGTTCCTGGAGTTTTTGCAGGTATCATTCTTTTTTCTATTGTCATGACAGGAATGATGATTTTTCAAAGCGCCTCTAATGAAAAGAAGGAAAAGGTGGCTGAAATTGTTCTCTCATCGGTAGATTCCTCTGAATTAATGCAAGGTAAAATAATCGGTTACTTTGCTCTTGGAATTACTCAAGTTTTTGCATGGATTTTAATAGTTGTTCCATTTTTCATTTGGAAAAATGATTTTCCGATTCTAGAATATTTGCTAGTACCAGAAACCTTGCTGCTCGTTTTTATTGCTGTTTTAGGCTATCTTCTGTTTGCTGCTATTTTTGCCGGAATTGGTGCCACTCTCGAGGATATGGACCAAACGAGTAATTTCCAAGGGATTGTTTTTTTATTGCCGTGGCTGCCAGCAGCATTGTTTTCTCCAGTCATATCTGACCCAGAAGGGATTATTGCACAAGCAGCCTCGTACTTTCCTTTAACATCGCCAGCTGTATTAATTATGAGGCTATCTGTGCTTGAAAGCTGGCCGTGGATTGAAATATCTATTTCAATCATTATTCTTCTGATCAGTATATGGCTGTTTATGAAGTTAGCAGGAAAAATATTCAAAATTGGTATTTTAATGTATGGAAAAAATGCTACACCAAAAGAGATATTAAAATGGCTGAGATATTAATATTAAATCCCTTCAACAAGAAGTTGAAGGGATTTAATTATGAGTGCTATTAATAGTATTGAAAAAAGCTTTTAGTGTAAAATAAAACAAAATAAACTTAATTTGGCGGTGATTATAAATGATTGGCTGCATGTGTATACATGGATTTACAGGTTCACCTTATGAGGTAGAGCCTTTAGCTAGCTATTTAAAGGACCGTACGGATTGGGAAATAGTTGTACCTACTCTCCCGGGGCATGGGGATAAGCTCGAATTAAAGGGTATAGAATATAAGAAATGGATTGAACATGCGGAACATGAATTACAAAGGCTGATTGAAAAATGTGAAACAGTTTATGTTATTGGCTTTTCTATGGGAGGACTAATTGCCAGTTATTTGTCTGTTCATTATCCCGTTGCTAAATTAGTCCTGCTTAGCGCCGCTGCCTATTATGTTAATCCGAAGCAGCTTTTTAAGGATATCGGTGAAATCCTGAGGGACGCAGCAAAGGGAAGGCTAACAGAAAATGAACTATTTATTAGATATAGGAGAAAAATCAAGGCTACCCCTATTACAGCAACCATTCAGTTTCGAAGATTGGTTGCGTCGATTCGGCCAATCTTGTCTCAAGTGACTATCCCCACTTTAATTGCACAAGGGGAAATTGATGGAGTAGTTCCCCCGAAGAGTGCAGAATATTTATATAATCGAATTGGAACCACTTCTAAAAAGCTGATATTTTTTAAGAAGTCCAAGCATTTAATTTGCCATTGTGAGGAACGTGAAGACCTTTTTATGGAAGTGCACCAATTTTTAAAACAGTTAGGAAATTAAAGGAATCCAATACTGTCTCAGATTGCAATTGTGTATAGAAAATGATAAAATTAATTTTATAGGATCATGAGGAACACTTTAGAAACCCGGACATACTCCAATTGGAGAATGTCTTTTTTCACTTTTATACTGCATTAAGTAGGATGCGGATCACTCATTCATTACGTGAATTTGTATATATAGATTTAAAGGGGAACCAATCTCCTTGCCACATCCTTCCTCTCAAGCGGGTTTCTTCATGTAAGGTAAAGATTTCTCTATTGAAAACAAATGAAGAATCATCCTCGTACCCAATTCACGAAAATATCTTTCCTGTATTAATGGAAAATACTCTACGAAGATTAGAAGGAGAATGAACACATTGACAAAGTTTCAAGATTTGGGCATCAGCCCTGCAACGATGAAGGCTATTAAGAGAATGGGATTTGAAGAAGCGACCCCAATTCAAGCACAAACGATTCCTTTGAGTCTAGAAAACAAAGATTTGATCGGACAAGCTCAAACAGGAACAGGAAAAACAGCAGCGTTTGGTATACCGATGATCGACAAAATTGATTACAGTCAAGATGTGATTCAAGGAATTATCATTGCCCCAACACGTGAGCTTGCTATTCAAGTATCGGAAGAATTGTATAAAATCGGCTATGGAAAAAGAACAAGAGTGTTAGCGATTTATGGCGGCCAAGATATTAATCGCCAAATTCGTGCGTTAAAAAACCGTCCTCATATTATTGTCGGTACACCAGGACGACTGCTTGACCATATTAACCGAAAAACGTTACGTCTAGAAAATGTTCATACAGTGATTCTCGATGAGGCTGATGAAATGCTGAATATGGGATTCATTGAGGACATCGAGGCAATCCTTGCACAAATTCCTGAAGAACACCAGACTCTTTTGTTCTCAGCAACAATGCCTGGTCCGATCAAAAAAATTGCTGAACGTTTTATGAAAGAACCACAAATCGTCCGTGTGAAAACAAAGGAAGTAACTGTATCGCAAATTGAGCAGTATTACTTAGAAGTACAGGAAAGAAGTAAATTTGATATTTTGACAAGATTGCTTGATATTCAATCACCTGAACTTGCTATTATATTTGGACGAACAAAGCGTCGGGTTGACGAATTGGCAGAGGCGTTGAACCTTAGAGGATATAATGCAGAGGGAATTCATGGCGATTTAAGTCAAGCGAAGCGGATGTCTGTATTACGCAAATTTAAAGAAGGCTCTATTGATGTGCTAGTGGCAACAGATGTTGCGGCACGTGGTTTGGATATCTCAGGTGTTACACATGTATACAATTTCGATATTCCACAAGATCCGGAAAGCTATGTTCATCGAATTGGACGTACCGGACGTGCTGGCAAAACAGGCGTAGCAATGACTTTCATTACACCGAGAGAAAAATCATATCTGCAGGTAGTTGAAAGAACAACCAAACGGAAAATGGAACGCATGAAGCCACCAACTTTAGATGAGGCGTTAGAAGGTCAGCAAAAAGCTGTTATCGAACGAATTCTGCAATCTGTGGAATCGAATAATCTGCAATATTATAAACAAGCAGCTGAAGAATTATTAGAGCAGCAAGATGCAACAACGATTGTTCAAGCAGTATTAAAGATGTTAACAAAAGAACCTGATACAACGCCAGTCAAGTTAACAGAAGAAAAACCGCTGCCACAAAAAAGAGAACGCAGATTTGATGACAAAAATAAATCATATGGCGGTCAAAGAGGAAGACAAAAGGCGCCAGTAAGATCACGCCAAGGATCCCAAAATAAACGCTATAGCAACAGCAATAACAATAATAACAATAATAATCGATCTAATTCTAATAGTTATCGTTAAGCAAAAGAGAGAGCATAGAGAGTGCTCTCTTTTTTTCTATGTTTTCTTTTAAAGTTTATACATGCCTTTTTCGGTCATGTATACTAATAAGAGTAGTTAATTATTAGGAGGTTACACATGATTTTGGAACCACAAAAAAGAATTTCAAAGAAGGGGCTGACCGTTTGGAGGATATCAGGGGCTATTCATTCATTTTTTGCTTTCCTTGTATCTGGAGCAGCGATCGCTCTTACAATTATCTTTGATTGGCCGGGCTGGATTATTGGGATCGCCGTTCTTACCTTTCTGTTGTATGCCTATCTTTTTATTATGCTTCTTCCAACAATACGGTGGAAGCGCTGGCGGTATGAGGTGCGTGAAAATGAAATTGAGCTTCAGCATGGCGTATTTATCATAAAAAGAACATTAGTTCCTATGATACGAGTTCAACATGTTGATACGCAGCAAGGACCAATTTTGCGGAAATATCAGTTAGCAACCATAACCGTATCTACTGCCGCAACCGTTCATGAGATTCCGGCACTGGAGATGGATGAAGCAGAGGAGCTGCGTTTTTTCATTTCGAAGCTAGCGAGGGTGGCTGATGAGGATGTCTGAACCAAAACGGCTTCATCCCATAGCTGCTGTCATTAACTGTATAAAACAGTTAAAGGAATTAATCATTCCCTTTCTAGTATTTGTTGTATTTGGGAGCAAAAACGGCTTATTTCAGTTATTCGCCTCCTTAGGGGTCATTGTTTTAGTATTGATCATTGGAATTCTTACATGGCTTAGATTTACATATCGTTTAGAAGATGGGGAATTGCGGATTGAATACGGCGTGTTTGTACGAAAGAAAAGATATATTCCCTTTGAAAGAATACAAAGTCTTGATTTGTCAGAAGGGATTTTACAGCGCCCATTTGGCCTAGTGAAGGTGAAAATTGAAACCGCCGGTTCAAGTGGAGAGGCAGAGGCTGTTTTAACAGCTATTTCAAAGAGTCAAGCAACTATCATTCAACAAGCTTTATCCTTCGCTAAAGATGGCACCTCAATAGACGAGCAAGAAGTGGTTAAAGATGAGAAAGAAACCATTCTTTATCAAATAACACCGAAGGAGCTTTTTCTGCTTGCATCTACGTCCGGGGGAGTAGGGGTAGTTATTTCTGCAGTTATTGCATTTATCTTTCAATTTGAGGAAATTATTCCTTATGAAAAAGTTTTCAACGGGCTGGAGAATTTTATTTCAAGTGGGGTTCTTGTTGTCAGTTTACTTGTATTTATTGGCTTTTTAGTTGCGTGGGCAGCTGCGCTGATTGGAACGATGCTTAAGTATGCTGGATTTACTGTAAAGAAGAACGAAGATGACTTCATTATTACGAGAGGGCTGCTTGAAAAAAGGCAGCTTACGATACCTTTGCATCGCATTCAGGCGATTCGAATAAGTGAAAACCTCATAAGGCAGCCATTGGGATTAAGTACAGTATATATTGAAAGTGCTGGCGGATCTGCAACTGATACAGAAAGTACTCGTGAAATGCTTGTGCCAATCGCGAAAAGGAATGTTATTACGACTATTTTATCTCCGTATTTACCTGAATATAATTTGGAGACTTCCATTTTATCTGCTCCAAGAAGATCTTTAAAACGGTATTTATTTAGAGGATTTGTATATATGCTGCCAATCATGGCTGTTTCAGTACTTTTCTTTAGGCCATGGGGGTATTTATCGCTTCTAATCGTCATCCCTGCGATGTTCCTGTCGTATTTAAAATTTATGGACGCGGGCTGGAAGGTTGATCACCAGCAGCTGACTTTGAGATACCGAACCATAATAAGAAATACGATTTTTATGAAAAGAAATCGAATTCAATCACTAGTAATGAAAGAAAGCTATTTTCAAAATAAAAATAAATTGGCTTCGATTGAAGCAACGGTGATGTCTGGTTCAGGTGGAACTGGTGGGAGAGTGGTTGATTTGGAAAAGAAGGATGTAGAAGGTATATATGAATGGTACTCGTATACAAAGTAATCGAGAAAAATTAAAAAATTATTGAATATTCTTCAATTCTTGATTCAAATCAATAAATAAAAAGGTAAAATAACCGATAGTAATAATGGACTATGTTTTAAATTGAGTTGCCCCTCCCAGATTTTTCGAATCCATTTCGGTGTAGGGGATAAGACCTAGCTGATTCCAATAACATATATAGAAAAACGGGTTGAAGTGGTATGAAAATTGAACAATGGAGTGACTGACTATGTTTAAAACAAAAAAAGGATCGACACAGCTTCAAGAGGAAAATACGGAGTTGAAAAATCGCTTAAAGACTATATTTGAAAAAGCTCAGCAAAATGAAGAATATCTTAATAGTTTTATTGAAAGCTTTAATAATGAAATAAATATTGCAATTGAACAGCATGAAATGGTGAATGGACAGCATAATATTCTTGCTGATTTAGTTGGAAAAATCATGGAGCGATTTGATAAAGTGAATGTCATAAGTCAAATGTCTTATGATAAATCCATTGGACTTCATGAAAAGGGCCAGAGCCTAATTGAATCTACAGTAGACATGGTGAAAATATCAGAAGAAGGAAGAGATTCTGTAAGTAAAGTAGAGGGTCTTATCGCAAAGCTTGGTGAACAGCTGCATGAAACCTCTGTTAAAATGAATCAATTAAATGAGCGGTCAAAAGAAATTGAAATGATTGTTAAAGTAATTAAAGAAATTGCAGACCAAACGAATCTTCTTGCACTTAATGCATCAATTGAAGCGGCACGAGCTGGAGAGCACGGGAAGGGCTTTGCTGTCGTTGCTGAAGAGGTTCGAAAGCTGGCAGAAAATACGGCGGAAAGTACGCACAATATTAGTGTGCTGACACAAAATATCCAAAAGGATATTGATGGGTCCTTGCAATCGACGAAAATGAGTACAGGACTAATTGAAGAAGGAATTCAACTAAGCACAAATACAACAAGTACGATTGATTATATTTTGTCTGTCATTAATAATGTCCAAACAGAGGTTAAGGATGTTATTAGCACCATTGAGGAGCAGCGTGACTACTCAAATGATGTAATGAATGAAATCAGAGAAACAAGATCAACTTTTGATGAAGCAAATGAAATGATTATTAAGCATATTAGTGATGCAAGTGTTGTCGATGAAAAGTTAGAAAGTGGCATCAAGCAAATAGCAGAGTTAAGCAATCGGGGAAACCGAGAACTTTGGGATGAGTATAAAGAATATAAATAATGAATTGGAAAAGGGGCTGAAAATGCCCCTTTTTATCTGAATAAAAATCCTACTAATGCTAGAATAATGATAATGCCCCATAGCAATCGTTTAGAAAGAGCGATTTCTTTTAATGAAGGACGATGGTTTCCAAAACGATTGGAAGAGGGACGGTTAAATGAAAAGGTTGGTCTTTTTTTATTCGAGAGTAAGCCAGCCCCGATTAGAAAACCAGCTAAGAGCCCAATTAAATGAGCAACTACATTAATGTTCGGCTGCAAGAAGGTCATAATTACACCGATGATAGTAATAGTTAAAATGAGCTGTGCATTTGCATAAGAAATCAAGTCTTTTCTAAACATAATGATGGCTGCGAAAAAGCCAAATAACCCAAAAATTGCCCCGCTAGCTCCAACGTGAATATAAGTTAATGGCTCGAAAAGTAATGTAGCTACATTTGCGGCCACCCCAGCAGTTACATAAACAAAGATAAACTTGCCTTTCCCTAATATCTGCTCTAGAGCAGGGCCGAATAAGACGAGTGAAAAGCTGTTAAAAAGTACATGAGAAAAGCCGCTATGCATAAAAATAGGTGTAAGCAACCGCCAGTATTCCCCTTCTACAATATATAAATTCACCCCAGCAAAATGTTCAAAGAGCCATGTGTTTGGAAGAAATGGCAGGATGGATATTAAATAAAGTACAATATGAATGAAAACAATGATAGAAACTACTGGGTAATAGCGCAGAAATTGTTTAAAGCTCTCCGTTCTAGTGAACATGTGGGTCCTCCCTGTATTAAAGGATAAGAAAGTATAACTTTGAAGTTAGAGAATTGTCTAGCTCCAGCGCCTATCGCCTATCAAACTTCAGGCCCCCTCCCTACGATAAGTCAACATCGGTTCGCTCTCGCTCACCGTGTTTCCTTTATCGAAAGAACCGGTCCTTCCAGTTTGTACGGCGATGACCAAGGCGCTTGCGCTTTTCTTTTCTCTTAATTGTTTATGCATAGAATAATTTAATTAGAAGGATGATGTCCAATGATTTCTGGTATTGGGATAGATATTGTAGAGCTTAATCGAATAAGAAAAATTTATTTAAGACAGCGAAAGTTTGTTGACAGAATATTAACCGCGAAGGAAAAGGAGATCTTTAACAGTTTGACAGAAGAAAGGCAAGCTGAGTATTTAGCCGGACGTTTTGCGGCAAAAGAAGCCTTTTCGAAAGCAGTAGGAACAGGTTTAGGCGGGAATTTGTCATTTTTAGATATTGAAATCGAAAAAGATAAGAAAGGGAAGCCGTTTATCTCCAAACCGTTTAATGAAGGTGTTCATCTTTCTATTTCCCATAGTAAAGAATATGCCGTTGCACAGGTTGTTATTGAAAAACAAGAACTGAAAGAAAAATAAAAGCTTGTCATTCCCTTTAGCATATTCTTAAAGGTTGTCTCATATATTCATAGTGCAATAGGAGAGACAAGGCTGGTTTTTTGCAACTGAAAATCTTGCCTCCATCTCCTCCACAATAAACGCGCGATCAAAGCTGATTTTTCCGTTAGGAATTGGCTTAGTGCAGTGGCTGGACAATACACTGAATCGAGACTAAAGGGGTTGAAGGAATGAGAAGAAAGTGGTTAATGCTGTTAGCCGGGCTATTGATTGTCATTGCATTGTCTGCTTGCGGAACGAAATCCCAAGAAGACGTAACGAAGGAGTTGAGCGGGAAGCTCGAGGAAATTAAAAGCTATAAGGCAAATGCGAAGATGACATTGCAGATGGGAACAGAGCCACAAACGTATGATATTGAGGTTTGGCACAAGGATCCAATGTATTATAAGGTAGATCTTAAAAATGCGCAAAAGGATCAAAGCCAAATGATTCTTCGGAATGATGAAGGCGTGTTTGTCCTTACACCTGCGCTAAATAAGAGCTTCAAGTTTCAAAGCGAGTGGCCGAAAAATAGCAGTCAGGCTTATTTATATGAATCGTTAATAAATGATATTATTGACGACAAAGAAGCCACGTTTAAAGCTACAAAACAACATTATATATTTGAAACAAAAACGAAATATCAAAATAACCAAATGCTTCCTACCCAAGAAATTACACTGAAAAAGTCAGATCTATCTCCTGTAAGTGTGAAAGTAATGGATACAGATAAAAATGCGCTTGTAACCGTTGAATTTACGGGTGTGAAATTTAATACCTCTTTAGATAAAAAAGACTTTGATATGAAAAAGAATATGACGAGTGCTCAATTAGAAGTTCCTGTCATGGGAGAAGTAGCAGATGAAGAGTTCTCAGTGAAATATCCTACTGAGTATTCAGAATATGAATTGATTGATCAAAAGGAAATAAAAACGGAAAATGGAAAGCGTGTAGTTTTAACATATGATGGTGAAAAATCATTTACACTTATTCAGGAAAAGGCAGAAGTAAGGACTGCTTCTTCATTAACATCTGTAAGTGGTGACCCTGTGGACCTAGGTTTCACGATTGGTGCTCTTTCTAATAATACAATTACTTGGACACATCAAGGAGTGGATTATTTAATTGCATCTAATGATTTAACGGACGAAGAATTAACTGCAATCGCCCGTTCCGTCCAAGGAAATACAGTAAAATAAGTATTAACTTTCAGGCTCTTTGAAAAGAGCCTTTTTTATTTGTGAATATTCAGATAAAAAATAAATTAATTTGACAAATTTATATAGAGAGTTTGATAATAGTAATATTTATGACTGTTAAAAGGATGGGGAAGTTAGTGGACAGCCAATTGGCTTATTATAGAGATACTTGGGCGGAAATAAACTTGGATCATATTTCATATAATATGGATGAAATGAAGCGGCATGTTGGTGAAGGTGTGAAGGTGTTTGCAGTTGTGAAGGCTAATGCATATGGCCATGGTGACGAAGAGGTCGCTAGAGAGGCATTAAATTCAGGTGCCTCCTATTTAGCTGTTGCGTTTTTGGATGAAGCCCTTGCTCTCCGGAAAAAAGGAATAGCAGCACCTATCCTTGTGTTAGGAATATGCCGACCAGGAGACGTCAGAATTGCAGTTGAAAATCGGATTTCATTAACCGTTTTTCAACAGCGGTGGCTGTGTGAAGCAAAGGAAATCCTTCCTTCTAATGCTAGGTTAGACATCCATGTAAAGCTTGATACTGGAATGGGAAGACTAGGTGTGCGCAATAAAGACGAGCTAAAGGAGCTAGAAAGCACAATTAAAGAGGATCCTCGCTTCTGTTTAGAAGGTGTTTACACGCACTTTGCAACAGCTGATGAGCTGAATTTCGCATATTTTGAACGGCAAATGGAACGATTTCAAGAAATGATTTCCTGGTTTGAGGCAAGACCAGAATTTATCCACACAGGAAATAGTGCAGCTGCTTTAATACATTCAGAGACGCACCATAATGCAGTAAGAATGGGAATTTCTATGTATGGACTAACACCTTCACCAGAGATTGAGCCAGTGCTGCCATTTAGATTGAAGCCTGCCTTTTCTCTCCATACAAAACTTGTACATGTTAAAAAGATTAGTAAAGGAGAGAGACTTAGTTACGGTGCTACCTATGAAGCAACCGAAGATGAATGGATTGGGACTTTGCCAATTGGTTATGCTGATGGATGGATACGCAAATTACAAGGTCAAGAGGTGCTTATCGAGGGGCAAAGAGTCCCAATTGTTGGGCGAATTTGTATGGATCAATGCATGGTTAAGCTACCCGCTGAGTTACCTATAGGGACGGTAGTGACTTTGATTGGGAAGCAGGGAGAAGAGTATATTTCTGTGAATGAGGTTGCTGAAAAGCTTCATACCATTAATTATGAAATTACATGTATGGTAGCAGGAAGGATACCAAGGGTGTATAAAAAGAATGGAAAAGTTAAAAGGATTATTAACTCTTTACTGTAATTAATTTAGCTGAAAGACAGGTTTTTTACTGGAAAAATAAGATTATGCATAAAAACTTAATTTTTTAGCCGATAATACAGAAGAATTGATAAATCCTCTTTGCATAAGGCGTGTTTGATGATAATATTAAAATTGGTAGATATAAAATGGTGTGTAGTGATGGTGGAGGTGTTTGTTTGTGGCTGAGTCTAGCGCAACAACAGAGATAATGGTTAAATTACCGCAACATCTATTAACAGAGTTAGATGGTTTTGCTAAACAGGAAAACGTTAACCGGAGTGAATTCATTTATCAAGCAACCAAAATGTATTTGCGTGAACGGAAAAAGAGACAAATTCGTGAATCCATGCGTCGTGGCTATATGGAGATGGCGAAAATAAATTTGACGATTGCATCTGAAGCATTTCAAGCGGAATTCGAGGCAGAACATACAGTTGAACGTCTAGTAAGCGGAGGGTAATCCTTTGATTGTCAAACGTGGTGACGTTTATTTTGCAGACCTATCCCCAGTTGTTGGTTCAGAACAAGGTGGCGTTCGTCCAGTGCTTGTCATCCAAAACGATATCGGGAATCGGTTTAGTCCCACAGTAATTGTTGCAGCAATCACTGCTCAAATTCAAAAAGCTAAGCTGCCTACTCATGTTGAAATTGATGCGAAGCGTTATGGCTTTGAACGGGATTCGGTTATTCTTTTAGAACAAATTCGTACAATTGATAAACAGCGCTTAACCGATAAGATTACCCATCTCGATGACGAAATGATGGAAAAAGTGGATGAAGCTGTGCAGATTAGCCTTGGTCTCATCGAATTTTAATACAAAACGCTCTTGCTAAAGAGCGTTTTTATATCTTGAACAGCTAAATAGAACATTGGTTAAACAGCCACCATTTTTATAAAAAATAGATCGTCTGCCCAAGGCAAGCATAAAATGCTTGCCTTTTTTATCAGTGGTATGTTTCGAAAATTCAAATTAATTATTTTTTAATTAATTGTAAATAACAGGTTTACCCTCTGTAAAATCAGGGTACTTAATAGGCAAATTGGCATAAAAAGGTGGGTCAGTCATGAATATTTCAATTGAAACGAAAGAAAAGGATCATTTAACTACTGTAGATATTAGCGGTGAGATTGATGCATATACTGCACCTAAACTAAG
The DNA here is from genome assembly GCF_006704205.1 of Cytobacillus solani. Lineage (NCBI taxonomy): Bacteria > Bacillati > Bacillota > Bacilli > Caryophanales > Bacillaceae > Cytobacillus > Cytobacillus solani. Next base: position 1,389,429 of record NZ_CP041305.1, on the reverse strand, counting down.
GGAGTCTCTTTTTCATTTGGCAGAAAAAAAGGAATCAGTTATCATCATTAATCTTTCTGAAGTTACTTATATGGATAGTACTGGATTAGGTGTCTTTGTTGGCGTCTTTAAAAATATCCGTTCAAATAATGGACAGTTACGGCTTTTAGGGTTATCCAACCGATTAATGAGGCTTTTTGAAATCACAGGCTTGTCTACTATTATGGATATTTCCAGCAAGATTGAAGGTGAAGCTAAATGACTCAATCGTTTGATTACATAGAATTGAAAATTCCTGCTAAAGCAGAATTTTTGAGTGTCATCAGACTTACACTGTCAGGTATTGCGAGCCGAATGGGGTTTGCCTATGATGAAATTGAAGATTTAAAGATTGCTACAAGCGAGGCTTGTACAAATGCCATTCAACATGCTTATACCAATAATGAGCATGGGGAAGTGATTGTTGGCTTCGGTCTTTATGGGAACCGTTTGGAAGTAATGGTAGCAGATAATGGGAAAAGTTTTGACTTTCTATCAGCTAAGCAAGGGATTGGCCGTTATGAAGAGAATGATTCTGTTGAGTTTTTACGTGAAGGAGGTTTAGGTCTTTACTTAATAGAGTCGTTAATGGACGAGGTTCGAATTCATAACAAAGAGGGTGTGACGGTCTTCATGATCAAATACCTTGAGGGAGAGCGGGTGGAGAGGGATGTCAAGACAATCTCAACCTAACCAGATAACTCCTGAAGAAATTAATAGACTCATAAAGGCTTTCCAACTTGAACAAGATGAAGAGGCACAGAAATTACTTGTCCTCCATTATCGAAAGATGGTGGAGTCTATTGCGCGTAAATATTCGAAAGGGAAATCTTTTCATGAAGATATTTCTCAAGTTGGTCTAATTGGATTATTAGGGGCGATTCGAAGATATGATGAAACCTATGGGAAGAATTTTGAAGCCTTCGCAGTACCAACGATAATCGGAGAAATTAAACGTTTTTTGCGTGATAAAACTTGGAGTGTTCATGTACCTCGCAGGATAAAGGAATTGGGTCCAAAAATAAAATCGACAATTGATGAACTAACCATCCAGTTGCAGCGGTCCCCGAAAATGGCTGAAATTGCCGATGTTGTTGGTGTATCAGAAGAGGAAATATTAGAAGCAATGGAAATTAGCAAAAGCTATCATGCGCTTTCTGTAGATCATTCGATTGATGCTGATTCTGAAGGTGGGACAACAACATTACATGACATTGTAGGGAATGAAGATGAAGGCTATGAGAAAATAAACCAAATTCTTGTACTTGAAAAAATATTGCATGTACTAACTGAACGTGAAAGAAGTGTCATTCAATATACGTATATAGAGAATATGAGTCAAAAGGAAGCAGGGGAAAGACTGGCTATTTCGCAAATGCACGTATCACGCCTGCAAAGAAAGGCAATAAAAAAGTTAAGGGAAGCAATTAACGCAAAGGAAAAGAATCCAGAATAGCGTTCGTGACAGGAAGCTTATTTTGAGCTTATCTTACAAACAAGATAAGCTTATTTGCTATTGAAGTGCGGCAGTATGAAACTCGAGCAAGATTTTGATAAGATAAGATGATGACCTAAAAAGCTGGAGGTAAAACCTTGGAGAAAATAGTAAATAGGCAAGAACAAATATTAGATATGATTACATCGGAGCTATCCTTATCGCTAAAACAAGTGAAGAATACAATTAATCTTCTTGAAGAGGGGAATACTGTTCCATTTATTGCCCGTTATCGGAAAGAGTTAACGGGAGCTTTAGATGAGGTTCAAATTCGAGATATAATGGAACGCTGGCAGTACATACAGAATCTTGAGCAACGGAAAGAGGAAATTGTTCGATTAATCGAAGAGCAAGGGAAATTAACGGATGATTTAAATGAACAGATTCAAAAAGCGAGTAAGCTTCAAGAGTTAGAAGATTTATATCGTCCATATAAACAGAAACGCCGAACAAAGGCAACGATAGCAAAGGAAAAGGGCTTGGAACCATTTGCTGAATGGCTGCTTACTTTTCCGACTTCTCTACCAGTAAACGAGAAGGCTGCCGAATTTCTTTCTGAAGAAAAAGAAGTAGGAACGGTTGAAGAAGCTATTACAGGGGCAAAGGACATCATTGCTGAATGGGTATCGGATGATGCAGAAAGCAGGAAGTGGATTCGTCATGAAACGATAAAAACCGGAACAATCGAGTCTGCTGTTAAAGACGAAAAAAATGATGAGAAGAAAGTGTATGAAATGTATTACGGATATGAGGAGCCACTAGCAAAAATAGTTCCGCATCGGACGTTAGCGCTTAATCGAGGAGAAAAAGAAGATATATTGCGAATAAGCGTGAAGCCGAATGTAGAGTTTATTTTAAGATATCTTCATAAAAAGTGGGTTAAAAATGAGCAATCACCCGCTGCTGTATTTGTGAAAGAAGCCTATGAGGATGGATATAAGCGTCTAATTCAGCCATCCATTGAAAGAGAAATTCGAAATGAATTAACGGAGAAAGCTGAAGAGCAGGCTATCATGATTTTCTCCGAGAATTTACGAAATTTATTATTACAGCCTCCATTAAAAGGCAAGGTGGTATTAGCTGTTGACCCTGCCTATCGAACAGGTTGCAAGCTAGCAGTTGTGGATGAAACAGGAAAGGTTCTTAAAATATCTGTGATTTATCCACATCCGCCTGTCTCGAAAACGAAAGAGGCCAAATCACAAATTATTAATTTATTAAAGACATTTAAGGTGGAAATGGTTGCCATTGGTAATGGAACGGCTTCAAGGGAAACAGAACAGTTTATTTCAGATATTTTGAAAGAACTAAATGAAGAAATTTTCTATCTCATTGTAAATGAGGCTGGAGCGAGTGTTTATTCCGCATCAGATCTAGCGAGAGAGGAATTTCCTGAGCTGCAGGTGGAAGAAAGAAGTGCGGTTTCAATTGCCCGCAGACTTCAAGACCCATTGGCAGAGCTCGTAAAAATTGATCCTAAGTCTGTTGGTGTAGGGCAGTACCAGCATGATGTTTCCCAAAAAAAATTAACCGAATCATTAAGCTTTGTTGTTGAGACAGCAGTTAACCAGGTTGGTGTCAACGTAAATACAGCTTCGTCATCGTTACTTCAGTATGTTGCTGGATTGTCTAAAGCGGTTGCCAATAACATCGTGAAAAAGCGTGAGGAAGAGGGCAAATTCTCGAATCGGAAACAACTAAAGAAAATTCCTAGACTTGGTGCTAAAACGTACGAGCAAGCCATCGGTTTCTTGCGAATCATAGATGGAACAGAGCCGTTGGATCGTACAGGTATCCACCCGGAAAGTTATCCTGAAGTAATGAAACTGCTTAATAATTTTGGTTTTACAACAGCTGATTTAGGGAGTCCAGCTTTAAGGGAATCACTTTCTGGATTGAATGTTGCACAGTTATCGGAAGAGTTAGGGATTGGGGAATTAACGTTAAAGGATATTATTGATGCACTTGTAAGACCTGAAAGGGATCCCCGTGATGATTTGCCTAAACCTTTATTAAAGCAGGATGTCCTTAAGCTTGAAGATTTAAATCTCGGAATGGAGCTTCAAGGTACCGTCAGAAACGTAGTAGATTTCGGTGCATTTGTTGATATTGGAGTAAAGCAGGATGGACTTGTTCATATATCAAAATTAAGCCGAAAATTCGTCAAGCATCCTCTTGACGTCGTTTCAGTAGGCGACGTAGTTACCGTATGGGTTGATTCTGTTGATAAAAATAAAGGAAGAGTATCATTAACAATGCTCCCGCCAAATGAATAAAAAAATTGTTGAGGCTTAAACAATAGCCAAGCCCTTGCAGGTGAAAATATTTCACTTTGCAAGGGCTTTTTCCATTCTTGTAGGTGGTGGGCAAGGCGCTTCCGCCTTTCTAATTGTCTAGCTACGGTGGCTAGGGGCTCGAGGTCATAAGCCAACTCGTCAAGAAGGTTAAAGAACAACCTTCCTGCCGATTTGTCTTATGCTTGTCGGGGGTGAACAAGCTACCTCCGCCTTTCGTGATGTCTAGCTGCAGCGCCTATCGCCTATCAAACTTCAGGTCCCCTCCCTACGATAAGTCGACATCAATTCGCTATCGCTCATTGTGTCTCCTATATCTCAGTCACGGCCCTTCCAGTTTGTACGGCGATGATCAAGGCGCTTTCGCCTTTCTATGAGCAGTGTTTTTTTCTGTAGAAAAACCAGCATTGGTTTAACAATTTTATTTGATTACGATCTTTTTCGTAGAAAGCACGTTGGATTTGATTTTGAAACCATACAGGCATATGAGTACCTCCTCAGATCAAAAGGTATATATAATGTATGCTATAATAGGTTGTCATGTTGACAATATTTCTTAGGGGTAAGAGGAAGATGGATGATTTAGAGTTACAAAGACTGGTTGAAGAAATTTCTTTAGTGGAATTTGGTAAACCATTTCGACATAAGGCTTACTTTAATTCAAGACTTAAAACAACTGGCGGACGATATATGTTGAGTACCCATCATGTAGAAATAAATCGAAAATATTTAGAGCAGCTAGGGTATCAAGAGTTATGTGGCATTATAAAGCATGAACTTTGTCACTATCATTTGCATATAGAGGGAAAAGGGTATAAACACCAGGATCGAGATTTCAAGATATTAATGAAAGCTGTTGGAGCTCCTCGTTTTTGCTCACCACTGCCAGGGGATAATCGGAGGAATGGAGATAAGAAGATTATTATCTATTCTTGTAAGAACTGTGGGCAAGAGTATCATAGAAGAAGAAATATAAATACACAAAAATACGTTTGCGGAAAGTGCAGGGGAAAATTAGTTAAGAAGAATGAAGGGAAAATATAAAAGGTTTGTCTTTTAGATAAGGTGCTACTAAAAGGGTTATTTTTTTGAAAAACATTCTTGACTTTTAATAGGCAGGTTTTTATAATAGGAAGAGTCAAAAAGATGATATGTACTATTCCGCAGTAGCTCAGTGGTAGAGCTATCGGCTGTTAACCGATCGGTCGTAGGTTCGAGTCCTACCTGCGGAGCCATTTTTATTTTGGGGAAGTACTCAAGAGGCTGAAGAGGCGCCCCTGCTAAGGGTGTAGGTCGCGTAAGCGGCGCGAGGGTTCAAATCCCTCCTTCTCCGCCAGCGAAATTTTAATGTGGCCCGTTGGTCAAGCGGTTAAGACACCGCCCTTTCACGGCGGTAACACGGGTTCGAATCCCGTACGGGTCATCCATAGGTTTTCGGTAATTTGTATTAATTGAAAATGCAATGGAATGACAATTTTGGTCCGGTAGTTCAGTTGGTTAGAATGCCTGCCTGTCACGCAGGAGGTCGCGGGTTCGAGTCCCGTCCGGACCGCCATTTTTGTTTTGAGAATATTATTGGGCTATAGCCAAGCGGTAAGGCATCGCACTTTGACTGCGACATGCGTTGGTTCGAATCCAGCTAGCCCAGCCATTTTTTTATTTAGAGCCATTAGCTCAGTCGGTAGAGCATCTGACTTTTAATCAGAGGGTCGAAGGTTCGAGTCCTTCATGGCTCACCATTTATAATATGCGGGTGTGGCGGAATTGGCAGACGCACTAGACTTAGGATCTAGCGCCGCAAGGCGTGGGGGTTCGACTCCCTTCACCCGCATGATTGATTATTGACTTTTTTATAAAATATTGATACGATTAACTTTGTCGCTATTTAAATGCGGTCGTGGCGGAATGGCAGACGCGCTAGGTTGAGGGCCTAGTGGGGGCAACCCCGTGGAGGTTCAAGTCCTCTCGGCCGCACCAAAAAATATATTGACAACTAAATTGATTTAATATATGATATAAAAGTTGCTTTAATAAATGCGCCCGTAGCTCAATTGGATAGAGCGTCTGACTACGGATCAGAAGGTTATGGGTTCGACTCCTTTCGGGCGCGCCATTTATAATATAAGAATTCGGAAGTTAGAAGCAGGGATGAAATAAACTTTCCTCTTCGACCTCTTAATCTAATCCGGGAAGTAGCTCAGCTTGGTAGAGCACTTGGTTTGGGACCAAGGGGTCGCAGGTTCGAATCCTGTCTTCCCGACCATTCGATTTCATTTATAAATAATAATGCGGGTGTAGTTTAGTGGTAAAACCACAGCCTTCCAAGCTGTTGTCGAGGGTTCGATTCCCTTCACCCGCTCCAAAAGTTGCTCTTTGAAAACTGAACGAACAAAAAACGTCAACGTTAATTCAAGTTTTAAAACTTAAGAGCTAATCTTACTCTTTATTGGAGAGTTTGATCCTGGCTCAGGACGAACGCTGGCGGCGTGCCTAATACATGCAAGTCGAGCGAATCTGAGGGAGCTTGCTCCCAAAGATTAGCGGCGGACGGGTGAGTAACACGTGGGCAACCTGCCTGTAAGACTGGGATAACTTCGGGAAACCGGAGCTAATACCGGATAATCCTTTTCTACTCATGTAGAAAAGCTGAAAGATGGCTTCGGCTATCACTTACAGATGGGCCCGCGGCGCATTAGCTAGTTGGTGAGGTAACGGCTCACCAAGGCGACGATGCGTAGCCGACCTGAGAGGGTGATCGGCCACACTGGGACTGAGACACGGCCCAGACTCCTACGGGAGGCAGCAGTAGGGAATCTTCCGCAATGGACGAAAGTCTGACGGAGCAACGCCGCGTGAGTGATGAAGGTTTTCGGATCGTAAAACTCTGTTGTTAGGGAAGAACAAGTACCGTTCGAATAGGGCGGTACCTTGACGGTACCTAACCAGAAAGCCACGGCTAACTACGTGCCAGCAGCCGCGGTAATACGTAGGTGGCAAGCGTTGTCCGGAATTATTGGGCGTAAAGCGCGCGCAGGTGGTTTCTTAAGTCTGATGTGAAAGCCCCCGGCTCAACCGGGGAGGGTCATTGGAAACTGGGAGACTTGAGTGCAGAAGAGGAAAGTGGAATTCCAAGTGTAGCGGTGAAATGCGTAGAGATTTGGAGGAACACCAGTGGCGAAGGCGACTTTCTGGTCTGTAACTGACACTGAGGCGCGAAAGCGTGGGGAGCGAACAGGATTAGATACCCTGGTAGTCCACGCCGTAAACGATGAGTGCTAAGTGTTAGAGGGTTTCCGCCCTTTAGTGCTGCAGCAAACGCATTAAGCACTCCGCCTGGGGAGTACGGCCGCAAGGCTGAAACTCAAAGGAATTGACGGGGGCCCGCACAAGCGGTGGAGCATGTGGTTTAATTCGAAGCAACGCGAAGAACCTTACCAGGTCTTGACATCCTCTGACAATCCTAGAGATAGGACGTTCCCCTTCGGGGGACAGAGTGACAGGTGGTGCATGGTTGTCGTCAGCTCGTGTCGTGAGATGTTGGGTTAAGTCCCGCAACGAGCGCAACCCTTGATCTTAGTTGCCAGCATTCAGTTGGGCACTCTAAGGTGACTGCCGGTGACAAACCGGAGGAAGGTGGGGATGACGTCAAATCATCATGCCCCTTATGACCTGGGCTACACACGTGCTACAATGGATGGTACAAAGGGCTGCAAGACCGCGAGGTTTAGCCAATCCCATAAAACCATTCTCAGTTCGGATTGCAGGCTGCAACTCGCCTGCATGAAGCCGGAATCGCTAGTAATCGCGGATCAGCATGCCGCGGTGAATACGTTCCCGGGCCTTGTACACACCGCCCGTCACACCACGAGAGTTTGTAACACCCGAAGTCGGTGGGGTAACCGCAAGGAGCCAGCCGCCTAAGGTGGGACAGATGATTGGGGTGAAGTCGTAACAAGGTAGCCGTATCGGAAGGTGCGGCTGGATCACCTCCTTTCTAAGGATGAAATGAAGTCTAACTTCATTAAAAGACGTTTCATTGTTCGTTCAGTTTTGAGAGAGTAATCTCTCATATTATTTTGCTCCTGCGCCGCAGTAGTTCGAGGAAGATAAACCTCAGCTCGTCGCAAGGCAGCATGATGAATAGCTACGAAGCTTAATCACGTTGTGATTGAAATCAGTAGCCTTGTTCTTTGAAAACTAGATAATGCAATAAAGAAGATAACCGAGTAATCGCCATCTTAGTTTTTTCTCTTATATTGAGTTTTTAAAACCAAGTAAGAGTGTAAACCATGAGGGCAATGAGCAACAAGCAGATCAAGGAAGCGACCGAGCGAGCACCGGAACGTACTCAGTACGTGAGGAGCACAGCGAGAGAGCTGACGCCGAGATGCGCAGTTGATCATTGACCGAAGTAGGTTAAGTTAGAAAGGGCGCACGGTGAATGCCTAGGCACTAGGAGCCGATGAAGGACGGGACTAACACCGATATGCTTCGGGGAGCTGTAAGTAAGCTTTGATCCGGAGATTTCCGAATGGGGGAACCCTCTATCCGTAATGGGATAGAATCTTTACCTGAATACATAGGGTATTGAAGGCAGACCCGGGGAACTGAAACATCTAAGTACCCGGAGGAAGAGAAAGCAAACGCGATTCCCTGAGTAGCGGCGAGCGAAACGGGATTAGCCCAAACCAAGAGGCTTGCCTCTTGGGGTTGTAGGACACTCTACACGGAGTTACAAAGGAACGAGGTAAATGAACAGGTCTGGAAAGGCCGGCCAGAGAAGGTAAAAGCCCTGTAGTTGAAACTTCGTTCCCTCCAGAGTGGATCCTGAGTACGGCGGGACACGAGAAATCCCGTCGGAAGCAGGGAGGACCATCTCCCAAGGCTAAATACTCCCTAGTGACCGATAGTGAACCAGTACCGTGAGGGAAAGGTGAAAAGCACCCCGGAAGGGGAGTGAAAGAGATCCTGAAACCGTGTGCCTACAAGTAGTCAGAGCCCGTTTATGGGTGATGGCGTGCCTTTTGTAGAATGAACCGGCGAGTTACGATTACATGCAAGGTTAAGTTGAATAGACGGAGCCGCAGCGAAAGCGAGTCTGAATAGGGCGAATGAGTATGTGGTCGTAGACCCGAAACCAGGTGATCTACCCATGTCCAGGTTGAAGTTCAGGTAACACTGAATGGAGGACCGAACCCACGCACGTTGAAAAGTGCGGGGATGAGGTGTGGGTAGCGGAGAAATTCCAATCGAACTTGGAGATAGCTGGTTCTCTCCGAAATAGCTTTAGGGCTAGCCTCATGTAGAAAGAGTCTTGGAGGTAGAGCACTGTTTGGACTAGGGGCCCCCATCGGGTTACCGAATTCAGACAAACTCCGAATGCCAAAGACTTATCCATGGGAGTCAGACTGCGAGTGATAAGATCCGTAGTCAAGAGGGAAACAGCCCAGACCACCAGCTAAGGTCCCAAAGTATACGTTAAGTGGAAAAGGATGTGGAGTTGCTTAGACAACCAGGATGTTGGCTTAGAAGCAGCCACCATTTAAAGAGTGCGTAATAGCTCACTGGTCGAGTGACTCTGCGCCGAAAATGTACCGGGGCTAAACGTATCACCGAAGCTGTGGATGGACATCTACGATGTCCGTGGTAGGAGAGCGTTCTAAGGGCGTTGAAGCTAGACCGCAAGGACTGGTGGAGCGCTTAGAAGTGAGAATGCCGGTATGAGTAGCGAAAGATGGGTGAGAATCCCATCCACCGAATGCCTAAGGTTTCCTGAGGAAGGCTCGTCCGCTCAGGGTTAGTCGGGACCTAAGCCGAGGCTGAAAAGCGTAGGCGATGGACAACAGGTTGATATTCCTGTACCACCAAACTCCGTTTGAGCAATGGGGGGACGCAGGAGGATAGGGTAAGCGCACTGCTGGATATGTGCGTCTAAGCAGTTAGGCTGCAAGCGAGGAAAATCCCGTTTGCGTGAAGGCTGAGCTGTGACAGCGAGGGAAATATAGTACCGAAGTTCCTGATTCCACACTGCCAAGAAAAGCCTCTAGTGAGGATAAGGTGCCCGTACCGCAAACCGACACAGGTAGGCGAGGAGAGAATCCTAAGGTGAGCGAGAGAACTCTCGTTAAGGAACTCGGCAAAATGACCCCGTAACTTCGGGAGAAGGGGTGCTTTTTAGGGTGAATAGCCCTGAAAAGCCGCAGTGAATAGGCCCAGGCGACTGTTTAGCAAAAACACAGGTCTCTGCGAAGCCGCAAGGCGAAGTATAGGGGCTGACGCCTGCCCGGTGCTGGAAGGTTAAGAGGAGGGGTTAGCTCACGCGAAGCTCTGAATTGAAGCCCCAGTAAACGGCGGCCGTAACTATAACGGTCCTAAGGTAGCGAAATTCCTTGTCGGGTAAGTTCCGACCCGCACGAAAGGCGTAACGATCTGGGCACTGTCTCAACGAGAGACTCGGTGAAATTATAGTACCTGTGAAGATGCAGGTTACCCGCGACAGGACGGAAAGACCCCGTGGAGCTTTACTGTAGCCTGATATTGAATTTCGGTACAGCTTGTACAGGATAGGTAGGAGCCTTGGAAGCCGGAGCGCCAGCTTCGGTGGAGGCATCGGTGGGATACTACCCTGGCTGTATTGAAATTCTAACCCATGCCCCTGATCGGGGCAGGAGACAGTGTCAGGTGGGCAGTTTGACTGGGGCGGTCGCCTCCTAAAAAGTAACGGAGGCGCCCAAAGGTTCCCTCAGAATGGTTGGAAATCATTCGAAGAGTGTAAAGGCATAAGGGAGCTTGACTGCGAGACCTACAAGTCGAGCAGGGACGAAAGTCGGGCTTAGTGATCCGGTGGTTCCGCATGGAAGGGCCATCGCTCAACGGATAAAAGCTACCCCGGGGATAACAGGCTTATCTCCCCCAAGAGTCCACATCGACGGGGAGGTTTGGCACCTCGATGTCGGCTCATCGCATCCTGGGGCTGTAGTCGGTCCCAAGGGTTGGGCTGTTCGCCCATTAAAGCGGTACGCGAGCTGGGTTCAGAACGTCGTGAGACAGTTCGGTCCCTATCCGTCGTGGGCGCAGGAAATTTGAGAGGAGCTGTCCTTAGTACGAGAGGACCGGGATGGACGCACCGCTGGTGTACCAGTTGTTCTGCCAAGAGCATCGCTGGGTAGCTATGTGCGGAAGGGATAAGTGCTGAAAGCATCTAAGCATGAAGCCCCCCTCGAGATGAGATTTCCCATAGCGTCAAGCTAGTAAGACCCCTGAAAGATGATCAGGTTGATAGGTTTGAGGTGGAAGCGTGGTGACACGTGGAGCTGACAAATACTAATCGGTCGAGGACTTAACCATAAATGATTACTCAACTTCTTCTTTAGCATTATCTAGTTTTGAGGGAACAAACCTCATCATAAATAGGTCTAGTGGCGATAGCGAGAAGGTCACACCCGTTCCCATCCCGAACACGGCAGTTAAGCTTCTCAGCGCCAATGGTAGTTAGGGGCTGTCCCCTTGTGAGAGTAGGACGTCGCTAGGCTGTTTAACTAATATAAAATATTATTATCGCGGGGTGGAGCAGTTCGGTAGCTCGTCGGGCTCATAACCCGAAGGTCGCAGGTTCAAATCCTGTCCCCGCAATCTGGTCCGGTAGTTCAGTTGGTTAGAATGCCTGCCTGTCACGCAGGAGGTCGCGGGTTCGAGTCCCGTCCGGACCGCCATTATACACAAAAGTTAAGTGCGAAACATTGTTTCGTCTTTTTTTTGTCTATTTTTATCCATGCTTTTTTGCTCAGTAACAAAAAATCATGTAGACTATACATATAATAGATACTCCTTAGGATCCATCCTAAGGTTTTTTTGTTCAGAATAAGAAGATCGGACTTTTATCTAAAGTTGATTCTTTTCTAGTAAGGTTTTTTAATAAAGGATAGCTATGTAAATGAACACTGTTGAAAACAGTCTTTTGAAAAAAGGGACTTAAATGAAAATAAAGGTGAGTAATTAATATGAAGCAATTTGAGTTTATCTCGAACCAGCCCGAAGAAACAATGGATTTTTCTAAACGGCTTGCAGAATTTTTAAAGCCTGGCGATGTAATTGCTTTAGAAGGCGATCTTGGTGCAGGAAAAACGACGTTTACAAAAGGGCTGGCTCTTGGTTTAGATATCAAAAGAAACGTGAATAGCCCTACCTTTACAATTATTAAGGAGTATCAAGGAAGAATGCCTCTTTATCATATGGATGTATATCGAGTCGAGGATTCATTTGAAGATTTAGGGTTCGATGAATACTTCGAGGGAAACGGAATTACAGTTGTTGAGTGGGCTCATTTAATAGAGGAACAGCTTCCACAGGAATTATTAATGATATCTTTGTTTTTAGGAGAAAATGGAGCAAGAAAAATTGTAGTAACCCCTAAAGGTGAAAGATATGCGGAATTATGTAAGGAGTTTTTTATATGAAGTTGCTTTCGATCGATACGTCTAATTATTCATTAGGTGTGGCTTTATTAGATGAAAATCAAGTGATAGGTGAATATATAACAAATATAAAGAAAAATCACTCTGTACGCGTAATGCCTGCAATTGAAGCATTGATGAAAGACTGTGATGTGAAGCCAAGTGATCTTTCAAAGATTGTTGTTGCTAAAGGCCCGGGCTCGTATACTGGGGTTCGAATTGGTGTGACTATTGCAAAGACGTTAGCATGGACATTGAATATCCCTTTGACAGGCGTTTCGAGCTTAGAGGTATTAGCAGCATCTGCAGGCCGTTATTTCGAAGGTGTGATCTCTCCCGTATTTGATGCACGCAGAGGTCAAATATATACGGGTCTCTATCAATTCAGTGAGGGGAACTTAATCACAAAGAATAAAGATCAGCTGGTATTATCTATGGACTGGGCTGCTGAACTGAAAGAGAGAAGTGATAAGGTTCTTTTTATTGGGAACGATTTGCCTCTTCATCGAAAAACATTTGAAGAAATAATTGGAACACAAGCAGTTTTTGCTGAAATAACGGAGCATAATCCTCGACCTGCTGAGCTTGCATTATTGGGCAGGGATAAGGAAGCTGAAGATATACATTCTTTTGTTCCTAATTACATCCGTTTAGCAGAAGCGGAAGCTAATTGGATCAAAGCGAATAAAGAGAAGATAAGGAAGTAGCAGTATGAATAAGTCTTTAACCTTCCGATTTATGGATATTAATGATGTAGATGACATTCTAAAAATTGAGCATGAATCTTTTACCCTTCCATGGAGCAGAGAGGCATTTCTAAATGAGTTAACGACAAATCAATATGCTTTGTATTTAGGTTTAGAAGAAGACGGGAAAGTCATAGGCTATTGTGGTGTATGGATTGTTGTGGATGAAGCGCAAATTACAAATGTTGCTATTTTGCCGGAGTTTCGTGGAAGGAAGCTGGGAGAGGCATTAATGAGACAAGTGATGGAAATTGCCTCAGAGAGAGGAGCGAGGACGATGTCGCTCGAGGTGCGTGTATCCAATTCGATTGCCCAGTCTCTCTATCGAAAGCTTGGATTTCAAAATGGCGGAATTAGAAAGAACTACTATTCGGATAATCAAGAAGATGCTTTAGTAATGTGGGTGAATTTATGACAAACAAAGATCAATTAATCATGGGAATTGAAACAAGCTGTGATGAAACGGCAGTTGCAATCATTAAAAATGGAAGAGAAATTGCTGCAAATGTAGTAGCCTCTCAAATTGAAAGCCACAAAAGATTCGGCGGTGTTGTTCCAGAGATTGCTTCTCGTCATCATGTAGAGCAAATTACGATTGTACTAGAGGAAGCGCTAAACCAGGCAAATATCAGTTACGAAGATTTAAGTGCCATTGCCGTTACAGAAGGACCTGGATTAGTTGGGGCATTATTAGTGGGGGTAAATGCGGCAAAGGCCGTTGCTTTTGCTCATGGGATTCCGTTAGTGGGGGTTCATCATATAGCTGGACATATTTATGCGAATCGGCTTGTAAGGGAGATGGCATTTCCTTTGCTCTCACTTGTTGTTTCGGGTGGACATACAGAACTTGTGTATATGAAGGAGCATGGCCATTTTGAAGTCATAGGTGAAACTAGGGATGATGCTGCTGGAGAAGCCTATGATAAAGTTGCAAGAACTTTAAGTCTTCCCTATCCAGGAGGGCCTCATATTGATCGGTTAGCACAGGAAGGAGAACCTTCTATTTCATTGCCTCGTGCATGGCTGGAGGAAGGCTCCTATGATTTCAGCTTCAGTGGATTAAAGTCAGCAGTTATTAACACTGTCCACAATGCTGAACAAAGAGGGGACCAGATTAAGCCTGAGGATTTGGCATCAAGCTTTCAACAAAGTGTGATTGATGTACTGGTAACAAAAACAAGTAAGGCTGCAAAAGAATATAACGTGAAACAGGTACTATTAGCTGGTGGTGTAGCAGCTAATAAAGGTTTGCGTACAGCTTTACAGGAAGAGTTTACTAAGCTTCCTGAATGTGAGCTAGTTATCCCGCCGTTATCCCTATGTACAGACAATGCGGCAATGATCGCTGCTGCAGGCAGTGTTTTATTTGAAAAAGGGATACAATCAACTATGGCTTTGAATGCAAATCCAGGTCTCGATATTACTATCCACAATTAAGGAACAGCTAGGAAGAAGTCCTCATTGGAAAGTGGGGACTTTCTTGTGGATAAATAGAAAAATCAGATAATTTCTGTGGGAATTGTGGATAATAAGGCTGTTTATTGTGGATAATGTGGAAAAGTCTGTGGAAGTCTTTCATTTCAGGCTATATTTTGTGAATAGTTTTGTGGACAAAAAAGGAACAAAGGGTGTACATATCCCCAGTTCCTTTTTCTTATGTCTAGCGCCAGCGCCTATCGCCTATCAAACTTCAGGTCCCCTCCCTACGATAAGTCGACATCAATTCGCTATCGCTCATTGTGTCTCCTATATCTCAGTCACGGCCCTTTCAGTTTGTACGGCGATGATCAAGGCGCTTCCGCTTTTCTTAATCTGCTAATTCGGTCCATTCTTCGACCAGTTCGTCTAATTTACCTTTTGCCTCATTGTTTTTATTCGTAATCTCCAGTACTTTTTCATGATCTTGATAAACCTCAGGCTCACATAATTGCTGCTCATATTCAGATATTTGAACTTCTAATTCTCCGATTTGCTTTTCTACTTCTTCTAATCTTCTTTGGCGTTGCCTTTCCATTTTTTTTGCTTCTTTATCAAGCTGATAGCTGGTTTTTTCCTGATTAGGCTGATTTGATGCTGAATGATTTTGTACGGTATCTAATGCCTTCAATTCTTCTTGCTCTTGCTTCTTTTCAATATAATAATCATAATCACCAAGGTACTCAGTTGTGCCACTCTTGCTCAGTTCAATCACTTTTGTTGTAATACGGTTAATAAAGTAGCGGTCATGAGAAACGAAAAGGATAGTCCCAGGATAATCGATAAGTGCGTTTTCTAATATTTCTTTACTATCTAAATCAAGATGGTTAGTAGGCTCGTCCAGAATCAAAAAATTTGCTTGTTGCATCATTAACTTAGCTAGTGCTAGCCGAGCTTTTTCTCCTCCGCTTAAGGTAGATACATTCTTTAAAACATCATCACCAGAGAAAAGGAAATTCCCTAACACAGTTCGGATATCCTTCTCAGGCTTAAGTGGAAATTCGTCCCATAGCTCATTTAAAACTCGCTTATTCGATGATAGTTCGGCTTGTTCCTGATCGTAGTATCCGATGGAAACATTTGATCCATAATGAAAATGACCTGAAATAGGTGACAATCTATCAATGATTGTTTTTAATAGAGTAGATTTTCCAACCCCATTTGGTCCCACAAGGGCAATGCTTTCCCCTCTAGTAATCCTGAAGGAAATACTGTTTGAAATCTCTTCTCCATGATAACCAATAGCGATTGAGTCAGCCTTTAATACATCATTTCCCGATTGTCTATCAATTTGGAAGCCAAAAGAGGCAGATTTTTCATCTCCTAGGGGCCTGTCCATTACTTCCATTTTTTCAAGCTGCTTGCGGCGGCTCTGAGCTCTTTTTGTTGTGGAAGCTCGTGCAAGATTTCGTTGAATGAAATCCTGAAGCTTTGCTACTTCCTCCTGCTGTTTTTCATATTCTTTCATTTCACGTTCAAAATTTGCTGCCTTTTGGTCGAGGTAGGCACTGTAATTCCCTGTATATTTACGAATTTGAAGTCTTGATAGTTCGTATACTTGTGAAACCACTTTATCTAAAAAATAACGATCATGTGAGACAATTAATATGGCCCCGTCGTATCCTTGTAAATATTGCTCTAACCACGTTAGAGTATCGATATCTAAATGATTGGTAGGCTCATCCAGGATTAAAATATCGGGTTTTGTTAATAATAGTTTTCCGAGAGCAAGTCTTGTTTTCTGCCCTCCGCTTAATGTTGATACTTTTGTATCGTAGCTAAAGGAATGGAAATTTAAGCCGTGGAGAACTGAACGGATGTCTGACTCGTATTGATAACCGCCTTCTTCTTTAAATTGAACTTGACGTTTATCATATTCGGACAAAATTCGCTCATATTCCTGCTGATTTCCCATAGCTTCGGGATCAGACATACGTTCTTCAAGCCTGCGTAATTCTTTTTCTTGGGTTTGAAAATGCGCAAATACTGTTAACATTTCATTCCAAATGGATTGTTCAGATTCTAAGCCTGTATTTTGAGCTAGGTAACCTATTTTTACATCCTTAGGCTTAATTATTTCTCCGGACTCATAAGACATTTGCCCTGCAATAATTTTTAGTAGAGTAGATTTACCAGCTCCATTACGGCCTACAAGGGCAATTCGATCTCTTGTTTGTACTTCTAGCTTTATATTCGATAAAATAGGATCAGCACCAAAATTTTTCATTAATTGATTTACTTGTAATAAAATCATTTTTTTCACCTCTATATTCTAGAGTTAGTGTAACTCATTCATATATGATGGGCAATAACCGATACATTTTGCGTAAGTGAATGGTTGTACAAATTGCATACAAATGGATAAAAATAGTGTATCATTTTGTAGAGAGGTGTATGTACATGACAGATTTTACTCATTTTAATCAAGAGGGCCGAGCAAAAATGGTTGACGTTAGTGATAAGCCTGAAACTGTCCGAACAGCGATTGCTCACTCAAGTATTATTGTAAATAAAGAAATATATGAAAAAATTACTTCTAATAAAATGAAAAAAGGGGATGTCCTTGCAGTCGCTCAAGTTGCAGGAGTGATGGCATGCAAGAAAACCTGGGAAATCATCCCGATGTGTCACCCTATTCCGCTAACTGGTGTGGATATTTCCTTCTCATGGGTAATGGATCAAGAGGAATATACCCTATTAATTACGGCATCAGCTAAAACAAAAGGAAACACTGGCGTTGAGATGGAAGCGCTCACAGCGGCATCTGTCTGTGCTTTGACCGTTTATGATATGTGTAAAGCGGTTGATAAGGGAATGATCATTGGCAGAACGTATTTAGTTGAAAAAACAGGCGGTAAAAATGGAGACTTTAAAAGAGACACTAAATAATGTAACTTTGGGAGAGTGGATGAATAATGGCGAATGAATCAGTGAAAATTCCGCAAGCAACTGCAAAAAGGCTCCCTTTGTACTATCGATTTCTAAAAAATTTACATTCCTCTGGCAAGCAAAGGGTATCATCAGCTGAGCTAAGTGAGGCAGTAAAGGTGGACTCTGCCACCATTCGCAGGGATTTTTCCTACTTTGGGGCATTGGGGAAAAAGGGATACGGGTATAATGTCAATTATTTGCTTACATTTTTCCGGAAGACATTAGACCAGGATGAACTGACAAAGGTGGCATTAATCGGAGTAGGAAATTTAGGCACTGCTTTTCTGAATTATAACTTTTTGAAAAATAATAATACAAAAATTGAAGTTGCTTTTGATGTAGACGTAAATAAAGTCGGTTCAAAAATTGGGGAAGTTCCCGTTTTTCATATGGATGATTTAGAAAAAGTAATTAAAGAACACAATATTCAAGTGGCGATATTAACCGTTCCTGCACCTGCTGCTCAATCAATCGCTGACCGGATTGTTCAGGGAAGTGTAAATGGAATTTTGAATTTTACACCAGCTAGGCTATCTGTCCCATCGACAATAAGAATTCATCATATTGATTTAGCTGTAGAGCTTCAGTCTCTTATTTATTTCTTAAAGCATTACCCGACAGAAAGTGAAAAAGAAGAATAAAATATTAAAGTAAATGAGCCTCTCAAAATGGAGGCTCATTTATTTTTTAGGCTATTTTTTAATTTGAAATGAAAAGCAACCATGCGCAGACCGCCGCCTAAGTCAAAGGTTGCAATAATAATTAGAAATACAGTGAAAATTCCCCATCCTTGTTCCCTTTGTATGTTTTGAATGGCGATGTATGTAAAGAGGAGACCGAGAATAATATAGATAATGCCTGAAAATAATGGTGACCTTCTCATATAAATCCTCCAATAAAAGATTGTATTTTTTCTATTTTTTCCAGCCAGTTTTCTATTGGCTCCTTATTAAGCTGCAGAATAACAACAAGTGTATTCATTGTCACGTGAGCGAAGATCGGTACAATAATCCGCTTTGTTTTTACATAAAGAAAAGCAAACGTAAATCCCATCGCAGAATATAAAAGCGTATGTTCAATCTCTGCATGTGCTAGGGCAAAAATGACAGAGCTGATTAATGCTGATAAAAAGAAGTTCAATCGTTTATGCAGGGATCCAAAAATGATTTTTCGAAAAACGATTTCTTCTAATATAGGTCCGATGATGGAACTGACGATTATTACGGCCGGGAAGGTTTGGATAAGCATCAGGATGTCCTGTGTATTTTCGGACCCCATTTCAATGCCAACCATGTTTTCGATACTTGCCGCCATTATTTGGGCGAAATAGGCTAGGAAGATCCCTCCAACTGCCCATGCGATAGAAGTTGGAACAGAAGAAGCATCCCGCAATTCCCGGACTGTTTTCATTTCTTTCCGTAATAGCACAAGAGTAATAATGAAGGTAATTGAAAAGCTAATGACAATCCAATAGGGTACAGAAAGTACTTGCATGTCTTTAGGACTTTTGCCAAAAAAAGTACCGGTAAACATGAGAAGTGGAACGCCTATAATCGATGAAAATTGCATGGCTATATATGCAATAAGAATGATCCAGTATTCTTTTTTCAATGTATTGTCTCCTTCTAATAGGTTGGTTGGCCGAGGTGATTATTCACTCGCTTCTCTACCATCTTTCATTTTACTCATAATTAGCTTCTAGTTTCAAATAGAACAGTTCGATAGTCATAACTATTGCAAAATAATACTTCGATTGAAGCAAATTTTGGCTATGAATATTTTTTGTAAAAATTTGAGCTTCACCCTTGCAAATAGTGTTCGTTTTCTTTAATATAATAATTGTGTTAGCACTCGGATGGATAGAGTGCTAATAAAAAATATTACATATAAATTGAGGAGGTTGTTTCACTTGTTAAAGCCACTAGGTGATCGAATTATTATCGAGCTTGTTGAAACTGAAGAAAAAACTGCAAGCGGCATCGTTTTGCCGGACACTGCTAAAGAAAAGCCTCAAGAAGGTAAAGTTGTTGCTGTAGGAACTGGCCGCGTTCTTGAAAATGGTGAGCGTGTAGCCCTTGAAGTTGCTAACGGCGACCGTATCATCTTCTCAAAATATGCTGGAACAGAAGTGAAATACGAAGGCAAAGAATACTTGATTTTACGTGAAAATGATATTCTTGCTATTATCGGTTAATAAACAATACTCAGATAGATTCTAAAAGATAACTTTTCATAATTCTAGAGGAGGTTTTTACAAATGGCAAAAGAGATCAAATTTAGTGAAGATGCTCGCCGTGCGATGCTACGCGGTGTAGATACCCTTGCAGATGCAGTAAAAGTAACTCTTGGACCAAAAGGACGCAACGTGGTTCTTGAGAAAAAATTCGGTTCTCCATTAATCACAAATGATGGAGTAACTATTGCTAAAGAAATTGAATTAGAAGATGCTTTCGAAAACATGGGAGCAAAGCTTGTAGCTGAAGTAGCAAGCAAGACAAACGATGTTGCTGGTGATGGTACAACGACTGCAACAGTACTTGCTCAAGCAATGATTCGTGAAGGTCTTAAAAACGTAACAGCTGGTGCGAACCCAATGGGCATTCGCAAAGGAATTGAAAAAGCAGTTTTAACTGCAGTAGAAGAATTACAAGCAATTTCTAAGCCAATCGAAAGCAAAGAATCCATCGCACAAGTTGCTGCTATTTCTGCTGCTGACGAAGAAGTAGGACAACTAATTGCTGAAGCAATGGAACGTGTTGGCAACGACGGCGTTATTACGATCGAAGAATCTAAAGGCTTCACTACTGAGCTAGATGTAGTAGAAGGTATGCAATTCGACCGTGGATATGCTTCTGCATATATGGTAACAGACACGGAAAAAATGGAAGCTGTCCTAGATAATCCATACATTTTAATTACAGATAAGAAAATTTCAAGCATTCAAGAAGTATTGCCAGTACTTGAGCAAGTTGTTCAACAAGGCAAACCATTATTGTTAGTTGCTGAGGATGTTGAAGGCGAAGCTCTTTCTACATTAGTAGTAAACAAACTACGCGGAACATTCAATGCTGTTGCTGTTAAAGCTCCTGGCTTCGGTGACCGCCGTAAAGCTATGCTTGAAGACATCGCGATTTTAACTGGCGGGGAAGTAATCACTGAGGAATTAGGCCGTGACCTTAAATCTGCTACAATCGCTTCTCTTGGACGCGCTTCTAAAGTTGTCGTTACAAAAGAAAACACAACAATCGTTGAAGGTGCTGGAGACAGTGCACAAATCGCTGGCCGTGTAAACCAAATCCGTGTTCAAATGGATGAAACAACTTCTGAATTTGACCGTGAAAAATTACAAGAGCGCTTAGCTAAATTAGCTGGCGGTGTAGCAGTTGTTAAAGTTGGTGCTGCTACTGAAACAGAATTAAAAGAGCGCAAACTTCGCATCGAAGACGCCCTAAACTCTACGCGCGCAGCTGTAGAAGAAGGAATCGTTTCTGGTGGTGGAGTTGCCCTTCTAAACGTATACAATAAAGTAGCAGCTCTTCAAGCTGAAGGCGACGTTGCTACAGGTATCAACATTGTATTACGTGCAATGGAAGAGCCAGTACGCACAATCGCTCACAATGCAGGCTTAGAAGGATCTGTTGTTGTTGACCGCTTAAAGCGCGAAGCAATCGGCACAGGCTTCAACGCTGCTACAAACGAGTGGGTAAACATGGTTGAAGCTGGAATCGTTGACCCAACTAAGGTTACACGTTCAGCTCTTCAAAACGCAGCATCTGTTGCGGCTATGTTCTTAACAACTGAAGCAGTTGTTGCTGATAAGCCAGAACCAGCTGGTGCAGGCATGGGTATGCCTGACATGGGCGGTATGGGTGGAATGGGCGGCATGATGTAATAAGCCCCTCCAACCATTGATATGACTGGGTTTGTTAGTAAGGTGAGAGTGGTTTGCTAACATTGAGGATATTAATAGAGGCTTCTCTTAAGTTCATTGAACTTTTGGGGGGCTTCTTTTTTCATTTCTTGGGTTACTTGGAGATACATATTTTTCCTGATACTCCCACGGCTAAAGCCGATGGGGTTCTAAGATACTAATACACTGTTACTTACCCTGGTCTTGGTTATATGTTGAAAAGTATCTAGAGACATATAGGTGAAACCGAATCTGAAATAAACCTTTGACCCCCGTATTGCAAATGAGCAATACGGGTATTTTTATATAATTTAATCTTTTTGCAATGTATCTCCTTACAGTTTTATTCGCCTGTAATGCCCTATATTTTATAGTTAAGTCGCAAGGTTGAACTACTTAATATTCCTTGCATTTCTACAAAACAAATCATTTTTTATGGTTTAGCCGGTTATTTCGGTGCGAAACATGAGTTAATACATATATCTATAAAAAAATTATCTAAAAGGGGAATACTATTATGAGCGGCTTTAACGCAGTATTAGCAAGAAATACGGAAAATGCTCCAAACGGTAACGGTCTATATTCACAAACTGTAGCTTTCTCTCATTACAATAATCTTTCAGCTCAATTACCTATCGAACCCAAAACTGGTAAATTGGTAGCTGGTGGTATAAAAGAGCAGGCTGAACAGTGCTTTAAAAATATCAAGGCAATTGTAGAAAGCATTGATCATGTTATGAGCGATATTGTTAGAATCACTGTATTCGTTAAGAATATCAAAGATATTGACGCTGTAGACGAAGTTTATAAAACATACTTCCCAACCTATGTTCCTTCACGAACAACAGTTGCAGTTGCAGCTTTACCTATGGATGCTTTGGTGCAAATTGAAGCACTTGTTTCACACGGTGAAGGTACCATTCCAAACGCACCACAAGCAGGCGATCTCATAAAGCTTACAAATAACACGGAAAATGCACCAACAAGTTCTCTATCTACACAAACCGTGTCTTTCTCTCATTACAATAATCTTTCAGCTCAATTACCTATCGATCCGAAAACTGGTAGATTGGTAGCTGGCGGTGTAAAAGAGCAGGCTGGACAGTGCTTAAAGAATATTAAGGCAATTTTAGAAAGTATCGACGTTCCTTTTGATGATATTGTTAAAATTAATATCTTCCTTAAAGACCTATCGGATATTGATGCGGTAAATGAAGTTTATACAACATTTTTCCCAGACTCGGCTATTGCTAGGGCTGTAGCCTATGTCCCTGCACGGACAACAGTTGCAGCTTCCGCTTTACCTATGGATGCTTTGGTACAAATTGAAGCAGTGGTGTCACACGGAGATGGTACACCTCCACAAGCTGTTGAAGACAGACATGGAATCGTTATATGGGCAAACAACACTGAAGATGCACCAAAGAGTTCACTATCTACACAAACTGTAGCGTTTTCTCATTACAATCACCTTTCAGCTCAATTACCTTTGGACCCAAAAATTGGTGAAATAGTAGCTGGTGGTATAAAAGAGCAGGCTGAACAGTGCTTAAAAAATATCAAGGCAATTATTGAAAGTATCAACCATGATATGGACGATGTGGTTAAAGTAAATATCTTCCTTAAAGATATCGCGGATGTTGATGCTGTAGACGAAGTTTACACAACATTCTTCCCAAGCGGTATTCCTGCACGAAGAACAGTTGGCGTATCAGCTTTACCTCAAGATGCTTTAATCCAAATCGATGCAGTTGTAGCAAACGCTGAGGGAACACCTCCAAAAGCATAACAGGCATTTGTTTGTAAATACAGGGACTATCAAAGTTACTTGTTAATGCCGATGGTGAATGCGAAATCGCATATCCTATTCATAAGTGGCTGTCTCAAATGAAAATTGAGACAGCTTCCGTTTTTTAACAGCGCAGCTTACTTCTCACATATTGAGTATATGGTTTAGATAGACGTTACTAAAAGCTATAGATTACAATTTTGATTACATAGCTGGCAGAATCGGAAGTGAAAATGCTAACATTTTGAACTAACGCAATCCTATGAAAAACGGTAAATCCCCGTTAAAGATGTTACAGACAGAATTTAAAAAATCTTAATTTAACGTACTTTTCACACTCATCGTTAAAGATATTACACACTCTCAGCTTACGGGCGGCATGATGTAATCACACCTTACCAATTAAATGAAGCTTCTCATTAGTCATTAGACTTTTGAGGAGCTTCATTTTTGTTAATCAAACGTATGATTAACAAAAATGTATGCTATTTTGTAAAAATCAATCTGTGGAGCGAGATTAATCGGAGAGTCCCAGTGAATTACACCTTAGTATTTTTAGAGGCTATGTTAAACAATTGTTGATTAGCTACACTACCTTTGGTGCACATACTCATTTAGTTATTCATTCGAATAAAATTAAATGAACATGTACACCAAAGGCTATAAAACAACAGCAAACATTAACAGGGCCACATTCTTAAAGCCTTATTAGTTTTCCTTTCAATATGCAAAAAAACGGAAATCACCACAAATTTTCCGAAGCAAGGGGACGGGGCTCTTGCTTGCTCGTAAAAAAGACAAGAACAGCCCCTATGCTTCTTTATTCTGATATAACGATCAAAAAAAACTCAAAAAATATTATGCACTTAGGTGAGTGAACGATATTTCCTGGGCTTATTAACAAAATCTGTCTCCAAATAAGCGTGCAGTAGAAGCTTTCAGGCCATATTCCTGCAATTATATGAGTGAAAACTACACATTCTTAATTGAACTATTGGATTATAATAAATAATACACAATTATAAAAGTTATTTAATTAATAAATAAAAAAGAGACGCTTCTTTAAACTGCTCTGAGATATAGCCCTTAGGTTAGGTCTTGAATCATCCCTCCTTATATTAATTAATTAATTAATTTTCCAATATCATATAATGAAAATCTAAATTTGCTTGTACTAAAGTACAGGAGCCAAGCTAATTTAAAAACAATAAATAACCCAATCTCATTATCCAAAAATCCATACAATAATAATGTAAACATTGGTACAGAGAGGGCTATTTGTACAACCGATTACAAGTGAAGCACAGGATATGAGGTATATTGTTTTACATTTATTTCAAAATTGAGCATAGGTTGTAGAATGAAAAAATCAATTTTTTGTTCTCAATGAAAATTTTATAGTGAAATTAATGTAAAGATATGGCTCCCGCACCATCAAGAAATTCCTTTTTCAAATAAAGTCCTCATCTTTTTCCAATGAAAGCAAATTTGGAGGTTTTACTATGCCTTGTCCATCATTTCAGACATCAACTTTCCTAAGCGGTGGTGTTGCTCCGGTTAATCTTGTTGTCGCAGATTTTAATGGGGATGGAAATCCCGACCTCGCTGTCACAAATCAGACTTCCGCCAATATCTCAGTGTTTTTAGGGAATGGCTCAGGCGGTTTCGCTTCGGCTCCCGGAAGTCCGTTTTCTAGCAGCGGCCTGAGTCCAGATTCGATCATTTCCGATGATTTTAATGGAGACGGGTTTCCTGATCTTGCTGTTGTGAATGGGATTGGCAATACTGTTTCGGTGTTTTTAGGGAATGGGACCGGAGCGTTCACCCTCGCTCCCGGAAGTCCTTTTTCTAGCGGAGGTTTGTCTGCATCCGATATTGCTTCTGCCGATTTTAATGGGGACGGGATTCCTGACCTCGCTGTCTCAAACCAAAACGGCAATGTCGCTGTGTTTATAGGTAACGGGACGGGGAGCTTTGTTTTCGGTGTTAATTTGATAAGTGCTGCTCCAACCGCCGTCATTTCAGCCGATTTTAACGGAGACGGGTTTGCTGACCTCGCTGTCTCAAACTCTACAGGCACCATCGCAGTGTTTTTAGGGAATGGAGCAGGGGCATTCGCTTTAGGTCCTGGAAGTCCTTTTCCAAGTGGAGGTTCAGTATTTGCAGAGATCATTGCCACGGATTTTAATGGAGATGGATTTCTGGACCTTGCTGTCACGGACTTTATTAACAACGCTGTCTCAGTGCTTTTAGGGAATGGCTCGGGAGCATTCGCCCTAGCTTCTGGTAGTCCTTTTCCAACCGGAGGTATAGGTGGTACACGTGATATTACGTTTGGGGAATTTAATTGCGATGGGATTCCAGACATCGCGGTCACAAACACAAGCGACAACACAATCTCGCTGCTTTTAGGAAATGGGACGGGAGGATTCACTCTCGCGCCTGGAAGTCCTTTTTCAAGTGGCGGACTTGGCCCAACCTCGCTAGCGTCCGCCGATTTTAATGGAGACGGACTGGTTGATCTAGCAGTCACAAACTTTACATCTGGCACAATTTCGATTTTACTCAACGACTGTGAGCCCGAAATAGTATGTCCCGCCGATATCACGGTAGCAAATGATCTCAACCAATGCGGAGCTGTAGTAAACTATCCTACTCCTACCGTTTCAGGTAACTGTATTGGAGCTATTGCATCATGCAGCCCGGGTTCCGGTTCCTTTTTCCCTGTAGGGGCGACGATGGTGACATGTACGCTAACAGACGCCTCCGGAATTGTAGTTGATTCCTGTTCATTTACCGTTACTGTCGAAGACACCCAAGCGCCGAACATCACTTGTTCTAATGATATTATGACATCAAATGCTCCTGGCCAATGTGGAGCAATTGTCAACTTTCCGGCTCCAATTGCAAGCGACAACTGCCCTGGTGTGATGGTTTCGTGCTCCCCTGCATCAGGAACCTTTTTTAGTGTAGGCATCACACCAGTTATTTGTACTGCGACTGATAGCGCTGGCAATACTGCCGAATGCTCTTTTACAGTTACAATAGTCGATTCTGAACCTCCAGTGATTACTTGTTCTGACGATATAACGGTATTTAATGATCCTGGAAGTAATGGAGCATTTGTCAGCTTTCCAGATCCTACTGTAATCGATAACTGTCCTGGCGCAACAGCTGTCTGCACCCCGGCATCAGGTTCCTTTTTTCCTCGGGGGACAACAACTGTCACATGTACGGCTACAGATGCGGCTGGAAATATCAGCGCTTGTTCTTTCAACGTAATCGTGATTGTCGATCCTTGCCGGTTTTTTAGTGGAAGATGAAGCTGAAGAAGGTAATAAAAATGGAGGAAGCATGGAGAAGCTTCTCTAGCTTCCTCGCAAAAAAACACCAGTACCGTTCCTGTGCTTCCTACTTAATCGTCGTCAAAACCTTCCCAATTATACAAAGACGTGTTCTCATTAAAAAATTGAGCTTTTCTAAACCTATGAGTATTACAATCATATAAAACACGATAACAAACGGGAATACGTCTATTTATAAATGAGTAGCAATGAATCCAAGAAGGGGAGATAAGAATGTACTTCCATTATAGGCCAGCGTCCATTTGATAACCTACCATCGTCTGTGACTAATCTCTTCCCAAAGCGAGCAGGCATCGCGTGAAGCATGATGGAAAAATAGGCGCCAATCCTAAACCTATAAAATTAAAACCAACAAAGGAATAAACAATGGGCAATGGAAACAAAAGAAACTTTTGAAAGCGCTTGAACTAGGTCTGGTTCAACAGCTAAGTTTAAGTAGGTGAATAAAACTACATCCAGATTACGTTGTTGAAAACCTTTCAGAGCTTATGTTTGCTTAATGTAAAAATTTCAGTGGATAAACAAATGGATTAGATTATTCATCAACCAATACAAAATTCCACTGAAAAACTAAACTGTACTCGTTTAAAAGTCAAAATAAAGTTGTCATCCAGTTTTCTCTTCACGGGCGGCATGGTGTAATCTGACCCAATTCGTGATATTTCAAGGTTTTCAAGGGTATTAACATGTACATGATCTTCATGTTCGCAATTTACATACTAAGTATTTTACCCCCTCCTAATGAAAGAGGGGGGGTTCTTTTTATAAGCTTTATTCCGTTTGATTATCAATCTGTGAAATTTAAAAGAATGGTGGGCTACTTTATCAAAACTGCACCATCTTCCGTTTCAGCTGAAAGCATGTTAACGCCTTTACCAATAATATGTGCTTTCTTATTATAATGTGGTAACAGTATTTCAATATCTTCACCAGCAGTTGTCAATCGAAGGGAATCGGGTGTTTTTTTATAGTGAATACGAATATCTCCTGAAGCACTTTTTGCTTGAACCTTTGGCTGTTCCTTTGCCTCTGTTATATAAATTTGCCCATCAACTGTTTGTATCTTATGAGTGATGCCCTTGCTTTCTTTTATGGCAACATCACCTGCATTTGTCGTAATCGAAAGGTTTTCAATTGTACTTTCAGCTATTGACACACTACCATCTTTTGATTGGATATCTGCATATGAGATGGACATATTTTCTAGAATGACATCGCCCGCAGAAGTCCTTACCTCTACTGATTCCAGCACTAAGTCATTAATATTTAAGTTACTATCATCCGTATGAAGTGTAAGTGTTTTAAGTTGACCTTTAGGTAGCTGTACGAGAATAGTAGGTGTCTGACGAATGTGAATATGATCTGTCCATTTTTTCTTTTGTTGCTGCTCTTCCATCACCAATCTATTGTATTCTTCTCGAATGTTTACCATATTTTTATTTAATTGATGTCCTTTTATTTGTACATGTATTTTATCATCAGATGAGTTGATAAATTCGGTATTTAACATATCAAGTGACACATCGAGATGGGACACCGCTTCATACTCACCAATTGTTATAGTTTTAGCGGGTTGTTTTATATATAGAAAAAAAATAGCTGTGCCTACAATTCCGAGCAATAGTACTGCTAAAATTGTTCGTTTCATTAGGCTACATCCTTTCTATCAATATAACGGAAGGATAAATAAGCAATGCCGATTCCAAGCAGCGCTAGAATCAGTGGAATAATGACGACATCGGCTAGGCTAAATGTCTTTCCACTATCTGAAACCGTTGAATTTACTAAAAAGCCAATAATGACAGCTGAGGTAATCGTTGTCGCTGTTGATTTTTTTCGCATGCCGAAAAACAATGGAATTAATGCAATCGCACCCATTGAAAATGCGTTTGTGACTGTTTTGGGAAAAGTGGCTATTATTTCTTGCCAAGTGATTGTGCCTGCAAATAGTCCGATAGAAGGCTGTAGAAATAATGTGATCACTTGCATAAAACAAATACCAATCAATAAACTTCCTGTCGTAAAGGTATAGGCAAGGATTAATTTAGCCAGTAACAATTTTTTTCGCTCGATTGGGTATGTGAATAGCACTTGCATCGTTTTCGTTCGAAATTCCGAAATGATTAAGCGCGATAGAATGACACTGCCAAAAGTAATGAATGTAATATTGGAGATAACTGTAATAAGTGACATAAATTCTTGGAACGAACCCATATCTCCACTGTCAATTGCTATTAATGTGACAAAACCATAGATGCTCAAAATACAGCATACAAAGGTTTTAAAATAACGTGTCATCTGATTTTTGTTCCATTCAAGCTTCATGATCTGCAGCATTTGTGATCCCTCCGTTAATGCGGCGAACAAAGTATTCTTCCAATGTTTGCTGCCTTATTTCCACTTTCTCGATATCTACCCCATTAAGAATTAGATGCTTTGTCATAGAGGTTGTCTTTTCGTTTATTTTTGTAATCTGCAGCGTTTTTTCGCTAAAGATTTGTACTTTAGCACCAAACGCCTCTTCTAGTAAACGCTTTGCCTTATCAGTGTCACTCACTACCATTTCAATCATTGGCTGTTGCAGCTTGCGGAGTTCAGTCATTGTGATTTCTTCAATTAATTTACCATGATGTAATATGCCAATTGTATCGGCAATGGACTCAATTTCAGAGACAATATGGCTGGAAATTATAATGGTCATTCCATACTGTTTTTTTAATTTGATAAATAACTCACGCATTTCTTTTATGCCGATTGGATCCAGCCCATTAACTGGCTCATCCAATATTAATATTTTTGGTTTTGTGACAATTGCACGTGCAATTGCTAGGCGTTGGCGCATACCGAGTGAAAATTCTTTTACCTTTTTCTTCTCTATCTCCCTGAGTCCTACAATTTCTAAAACCTTAACAATGCGATTATGATCTTTATATCCTATATATGCACAATGCAATTGCAGGTTTTGATAGGCGGTAAGGTTATCGTAAAATACTGGATATTCAATTAAACTGCCGATGTCTTTTAAATAATGATAAGAATCTTTAGTGATCTGCTCGTTTTGAATAATGATTTCACCGGATGTCGGTTTAACTAAGTTTAATATCATTTTCATTATCGTGGTTTTACCAGCACCATTTGGTCCAAGAAACCCATAAATTTCTCCTTCTTTTATATTCATGTTCACATTGGTAATGACAGGATCGAGTGTAAATCGTTTTGTTAACTGGTGTGTCTGAATAATATAGGTCATACATAAGCCTCCTGTTTCTACTTGCTTATTTACAGCTTAAAAGATGAAAGTAAAAACAAAGTAAACAGAATGGAAAATGTACGTAATTTTTATTTGAAAGGTGGGTAGGGGTGGGGAAAAATGCTAGAATGAAAATAAAAAGAGGAAAATGTATGACAGATCATGCAAGGATTTTAATTGTGGATGATGAAATGGGCATTTTAAAAATGCTAGATATCACTTTGAAAAGAGAGCACTTTTCCAATATTACAACAGCATCAACAAAAGAAGAGGCATTACGGGCTTTAGAGGAAAAAGAATTCGATATTATTTTATTAGATGTCATGCTGCCAGATGGTGATGGGTTTGCGTTATGTTCAGCGATTCGTCAGCAAACGACAGCGCCCATTTTATTTATTAGTGCACGTTCTAGTGACTTTGATAAATTAACAGGGCTTAGTATTGGCGGGGACGATTATATTACAAAGCCTTTTAATCCACTTGAAGTGGTGGCGAGAATACGTGCCATTTTACGCAGACAGAGAGTGTACGAAAATAGGATAGGGCTATTTGAAAAGAAAATCTATGAATACAACACATTTTCATTTTCACCGGATGAGGCTTTATTAACTGTGCATGGGGAAGCAGTAAAAGCTACTGCAAAGGAATTAGAATTATTGCATTTCTTTTGTAAAAACACAAACCGTGTGTTTACGACTTCAAAAATTTATGAGCTTGTATGGGGAGAGGATGTGTTTGGAGAAGAGAAAACGGTCACAATTCATATTGCAAAGCTGCGTAAAAAGTTAGGTGATCATTCGAGAAATCCAACGATTATCGTTAACTTGCGAGGCATTGGCTATAAGTTTATTCCTCCAACAGGTGATACAAGGTGAAAGTTCAACACCGCTTTATTCGATACCTATTATTAGGATTTGCTTTTTGGTTATTGCTTTTAGCTATCATAATACCAATTATTATGCAGCTTATTTTACCAAAGTTCGGGCTTGCTGGTGAGAAGTATGAGTGGATAGTGCCCATTGTTATTTGTATTGTGACACTGTTATGCATAATTCTATTTGGCTGGTATTTTGGCAGTCCCTTAATGCTTGTGATGAAGGGGATTAACCAGCTTGCTCATGAGGATTTTACTACTCTTCAAGAGCAAAAAAAAATATATACACGCAAAGGAAAGTTAAAAATTCGCTATCGATTATATCAGGAAGTGATCTCACAGCTTTCTGACCTGCGCTCACAGCTAGAAAAAGCAAAGGGCGAACGTGAGCAGGTAGAAGAGTCGAAGCGGGATTGGATTGCAGGAGTTTCACATGATTTAAAAACACCATTAACCTACATTAAAGGATATTCTAAATTATTACTAAGCCCGGATTATGATTGGTCAAAAGAGGAGCAGCATAATTTCATTCAAGAAATTGATGATAAAGGGACACATATGGAGCAGCTTGTAGAAGATCTAAATTTAGCCATACGTTTTGAGGGCGCACAATTGGTGCCCATTAGTAAAACAGCACAAAATATTGTTACTTTTATCCAACAAGTGCTTGCTGATGTTAGCAATGATTTGCGAGCGCAAAAACATCAATTTGAAATGTATACGGAACTCGATGCTTTAGTGATGGAAGTTGATTCTCATTTATTAAAACGGGCACTGCAAAATATATATATAAATGCAGTAATCCACAATGAAGCGCCTATTACAATTACAACTACCTTGGTAAAGGACCAAAGTATATTAACCATCTGTATCCAAGATAATGGAATCGGTTTGACAAAGGAAACGCAGCAAAATTTGTTTAATCGTTATTACCGGGGCACAACAACCGAACAAAAATCTGAAGGAACAGGGTTAGGTATGGCGATTGTGAAAAGTTTAATTGAAGCGCATGAGGGTGTGATTGCAGTAGAGAGTTCATTACAGCAAGGGACAAAATTCACAATCACATTACCCATAAATCATGCAATCCCTTAATGAAACAAAGTTTTATCAGTCATGAATCATTAAAAATACCATTTTGTTTGAGGTCACTGAAATTTTCAGTGGCCTCTTAGTTTTGTTTTATATCCCCTGTTTTTCCAAACTATTGACAAGTAACGACGGTGTGTTATGCTAATACTGACAGACAGTCAGTCTATAAAACAAGGAGATGTAATAATGAGAGTTGTAAAAGATGCAGAGATACGTAGAAATGAAATACTTGATGCAGCGGAGGAGCTCTTTGGTCAGAAGGGTTTTGACGGAACAAGTACAAAAGATATTCTAGAAAAGGTCGGAATTGCAAGAGGAACGCTTTATT
Source organism: Cytobacillus solani (assembly GCF_006704205.1). Classification (NCBI taxonomy): domain Bacteria; kingdom Bacillati; phylum Bacillota; class Bacilli; order Caryophanales; family Bacillaceae; genus Cytobacillus; species Cytobacillus solani. The sequence goes on along the minus strand of NZ_CP041305.1, from coordinate 1,357,408 downwards.
ACCACTTCCAATCGAAGGAGGCTATTATGGATGCGCTGATTGACCGATATGGTGACCGTATTTTACATGCAGCAAGGGAAGTTGCTGTAGACAAGAGCATACCTGTAAATGAGCGCATTATTGGTGTTGTAATGGCTTTAAATGTAAAGGGGGATAGCGGCGAGGAAATCAAGGAGCACATGCATAAGCCGCAGAACGCGCTTATGCATCAGAAAATACAGAAGGTCATCATTAACAACGTTCCTGGGATACTAGCAGGTATTATCCGCGAGGGCATTGAGCAGGGACTGTTTGATACGCCGTTCCCGTATGAGTGCATGGAGATGGTTGTGGCATATATGAATACTGTTTTTGATGATGATATGGTGGAGATGACGAATGAAGAAAGAGTATCACGTATACGTGCGTTTGTTTTCAACTTAGAAAGGCTGCTTGGTACAGAAAGCGGAAGCCTTATGTACATCATGCAACTGTTTGGTGGCGAAGACAGCAACGATAATGAATAATATAGGATCTCCATTTAGTGAAAAACATAGAAATTACTAATAGAAGATGGAAATGAAGGGAGCTTGCAGTTAGAATGACTCTCTCAATAATCTGGATACTAAAGAAGAGGAATACAAAGTCAGGGGGAAAGTGATGTTTTTTAAGATTGTAAAGAACGATTTTAAAAGGACCAAAATAATAACGACAGCAGTATTTGTATTTATTACGATGGCAGTTATTTTGGCAGCTAGCGCGATCAACAATATTGCCAATTTGATTCAATCGATGTCAGAATTACAGGAACGTGCAGTGCCAGCTGATATTACACAGATGCATTCTGGAGAATTTGATCAGGCAGGGATTGATCAATTTACTGAGAAACATCGTGAGAATATTGCGATGCAGGAGACAATGGTTCTTCTGACGCTTGATGGAAGACATATTCATTTTGGCAAAAATCAAACGATGTCGGGAACTGTACAGGATATTTCATTTGTTGTTCAGAATGAAAAATTTGACTTCATCTTAAATCTAGACAACGAAAAGCTTGAGGTAATGGAAGGTGAGGTCGCGGTTCCTATTTATTTCATGCAATATTATGATTTAAAAATCGGTGAAACAATTACAGTGAAAAATGGAGACTATGAAAAAGAGTTTGTCATTTCCGATTATGCAAGAGATTATGAGATGAACTCTTCTCTTACTTCTTCGAAACGGTTTGTTGTGAATCAAGTTGACTATGATGAAATGCGGAAATTTCAGGTAGGAGAAATAGAATATCTCATCGAATTCAAACTAAATGAAAACGGGGATTCCTTGGCTGTTCAGACTGCCTATATTGAAGCTGGACTTCCAGCAAACGGTCCTGCAATAGATGGGAAAATATTCCTGGTATTTAATGCTTTGTCAGATACCGCAGTGGCCATGGTCATTATACTAATCAGTATTCTATTGATTATTATTAGTTTTCTCTGTATTAGACTTACGTTTTTAGCAACGATTGATGAAGATATAAGAGAAATTGGTGTAATGAAAGCTATCGGTATATCCAAAATGGAAATAAGTAAGGTATATCTGAACAAATATAGAATGATGTCGGTACTAGCTGGTACAATCGGGTATTTGCTTTCCTTTGCAATTGTTAATCTGATTAACGGTAACATGAAACTTTATATATCCTCAGATTTATCAGGAAATTTGAAGTATGTACTTTCACTTATCGCTCCAATTATGTTTTATTTCATGATTGTCATGTACTGCAAGAAAGTACTGAAAAGAATCGATAAAATTTCAGTGGTGGAAGCCTTACGTTCCAATATTATGGAGCGTGGAAAGAACCGCAAATACAGTTTTCCACTGCAAAAGAATAAATGGTTTAGCACCAATATCTATATGGGACTTAGGGATGTTTGGATACGACGCAAACTATATAGACTGCTGTTCTTAATTTTTATCGTATGTACATTTATTATCATACTTCCTATCAATCTTTATAACACCATGAATTCACCAAAATTTTCTACATACATGGGCATTGAAAAATCCGATATTAGAATTGATTTTCGAAAGACAGATACAATAACAGAAGATTTTAACAAGCTGCTCGAAGAGATAAAAAATGATTCCGAGATTGTGAAAAACGCAGCATACGTCACGAGTTCATACCAGATTAAAAATACTGAAGATTCATGGGACTATATTAATATTGAAATTGGGGATTTTTCCATATTCCCATTAGAATACCTTGAAGGAAGGGCACCAAAGGCTGAAGGAGAAATCTCACTATCTTATGCGAATGCCTCAAAAGACGCATTAAACAAGAGGGTTGGAGATGAGGTAATAGTAAAGGTTAATGGGAAAGAAAAGACGTTGAGAGTGACTGGTATTTATCAAGATATTACAAATGGCGGAAAAACAGCAAAAGCAGATGCAAGTCTTGAAATAAATAAGGAAGCCGTTCTTTGGTATATTGTGAGCATGGATGTGGCGCCCGGTGTGGATATTCACGAGAAAATGAACGACTATCAGAATACGTATGATTCTGCACAAGTTAATGATATTAAAGAATACACACAACAGACACTTGGAAATATTATTGAACAAATGTACACCATGGTATTAGGGGGAATTGCCATTGCTGTCATGATTATTGTGTTGATTACTGTACTATTCCTCCGGATGTTATTATCAAAGGATATGTCTCAGATTGCCATTATGCGAAGTATGGGTTTAACTTCTAAAAATATTAGTCATCAATATTTGGCAGGAACGTTGACGGTACTCGTATTTGGAATCATATTTGGAGCATTCGCTTCCAGTTATTTAGGAGAGATCCTAGTAAGTATAGCTATGACTTTTATGGGAGCTGCAAAAATTGAATTAATTAATGTTGCATGGCAGACTTGGCTGTTATGTCCATTAGCATTGATTGTAATAGTTGGTATTACGATATTTGTGTCTTGTAAAGTAGCTGTAAAAGATGATTTATCTGTAACTTTAAGATAGTAGATGTGAATTTTATTAGTTTGCAAGGGGGATATAAATGAGTCTGATAGTAGAAGCAAGAAATATGAACAAAAAGGTAAAATTAGGAAATGATCATGAGCTTCATATCTTAAAAGATATAAACCTGGAAATCGAAGAAGGTGAATTCGTATCGGTTATGGGGCCATCCGGAAGTGGGAAAACAACATTGCTTTATAATATAAGCGGTATGGATAAAGTAAGTTCCGGCAGTGTAAAGTTTAAAGGCAGTGAAATCACCAGTCTAAAAGAAGAGCAACTAGCGCGGATTCGCTTGAATAACATGGGGTTTATTTTTCAGGATATTAACCTCTTAAAGAATCTATCACTGATCGACAATGTGATGTTTCCTGCTCTCGTATCAAAAGGTGCCGATAAACATGCGGTAAATCTTAAAGCAAAGAAACTATTGAAAATGACAGGTATTGAAAAGCTTGCAAATAATACAATTACTCAAGGCTCTGGAGGACAGCTGCAGAGAGTCGCTATTTGCAGGGCATTAATAAATGAACCGGACATTATTTTTGGAGATGAACCGACCGGAGCGCTGGATTCCAAATCAACAGTAGAAATTATGTCAATTCTTACAGAGATTAATAGAAAAGGGACAACAGTCATACTTGTCACGCATGATGCCAAGGTGGCTGCAAAAACTGAAAGAGTCTTGTTTATGTTAGATGGGAATCTTGTTGCACAGAAGAAAATGAGCAAATTCGATAGGAGGTATGAAAATAGTAAGAACAGAGAGGAAAGCATTATGAAGTGGTTAATAGAACACGGCTTCTAACTAGCATCTTCATAGCGTTTAGCGGGAAGCTTCTTTTGTGGTTGAAATTGAAAAGACCTGCTGCATTATTTTATAAAGAGACAGGTCTTTTCAAAATCAAATTTTTCCCACCATCCCTCCGCAATACTGGTTAATGAGCTTTACCGCCTTCGTTTGACTGATGTTTAAATCTTTTGCAACCTTTCTTGAACTTTTATATTTTTTATACGATTGAACAACTAATGTTTTCTTTACATGTTCTAGGGCATCATCGAGCTTTGATGGGAGTGTGTATTGGGCCTGTGGTCGGATATTCCTTGTGATTAACTCCGGCAAGTCACTGATTTGGATAATCGAGTCGCTTGTAACAACAAGCCTCTCCATGACATTTTCAAGCTGACGGATGTTTCCCGGCCAAGAGTATGAATAAAACATGTCTAAGCATTCCTGTGAGATAATTTTATTCATCTCATATTTCTTATTAAATTTATATAAAAAATTATAGGTCAGTGGAATAATATCTTCCCTGCGCTCCCTTAAGGGCGGCAGATGGAGATCGATGATATTCAGGCGATAAAATAAATCTTCGCGAAATTGATTTTTACTAACCATATCCACCAAATCGCGGTTGGTTGCAGCGATAATGCGAACATCTACTTTTTTTATTTCGTTTTTTCCAATCGGTATAAATTGTTTCTCTTGGATAACTTGCAGCAATTTGGCCTGCAATGATAAAGGCATCTCGCCGATCTCATCAAGAAATAATGTTCCTTGGTCTGCTAATTCCAACAGCCCTTTTTTCCCGTATTTGCTGGCCCCGGTAAATGCCCCTTCGGCATAGCCGAAAAGCTCAGATTCGAGCAAATCCCCAGGCAGGGCAGCACAATTTATTTTTAGAAATGTTTTGTGTTTCCGTTTGCTAATCTCATGAATGTAATGAGCCAATACCCCTTTCCCTGTTCCGGACTCTCCTTGAATAAGAATGGTCGAATCCACTTTAGCTATTTTTTCGCAAACCTTTAAAAGGTCTTTCATCTTGCTGCAATTTGTAATTGGTGTAGAGCTATTGATGCTGGCAGGATTACTTTCTCTGCTCTTTTTAATATTTTTAAAGGTTTGTATCTCCTGTGAGGTAGTTACTACTAGTTCAATTTCATTATCCTCATTTAAAATTGGAACAGCCGTTGTTATTAATTCTGCCCCAATATAAGTAGTTTGCTTGATGGATACTGGCTTCTTCTGTTCAAAAACCAATGGAACAATGGATGGTTTCCAATACCCCTTCTCAAGTAATTCTATGTTACATTTGCCTACAACTTCTGAGGGCTTTAAACCGTAATGTTTTTCACACACACTATTCACAAAAATAATCCGCTGGTCTTTATCAATGACAAAAATCTCATCGGATGAATGATCAAGAATTCTTCTTAATGTTTCTCCTGTAATTTCTGGTATTTGTATTTTATCTAACATCGAGCTCTATCTCCTTCCTAAATGAGTTGTTTTTAGTTCATATGAGTTGAAAACGACTCAAATTCCTGGTGAAATTTGAAGAAAGATTGACACTTTCCAATGATATAGAAGGTTTTTAAAAGTTGGCACGATAATTGCATTAATTTATAAATAAGTGCAGTAAGATTTATCTATTTATAAATGCTCTTATTCTAATTTAACTAAATATTCTGCATCCTGTAAACGCTTTACACTATATTTGTAGTGTTAAAGAGATTTACGAGATGAATTGTTTCTGACTCATTTTTTAGGGAGGAATTAAACGGAGTGTTTAGTGCAATACAAGAATGAGCTTTTAAAAAAATAAGTGAATGAAGGAGTGTATTTTCAATGGCAACTTATAATCCAGTGATAAACAAGGCAGGCAAAATATTTAAAAGAACATTAACCTATGATCTATATACAGATCCACAGGTATATCAGCAGGAAATTAATGATGTGTTTGCAAAGTCATGGCAGCTCGTCGGTCATGTAAGCCAAGTTGAAAAAGTTGGTCAATTTTTCACCACTGAAGTTGCTGGAGAGCCAATTCTTGTAACACGCGGCAAAAATGAAGTTGTTCGTGCATTCTACAATGTATGTCCTCATCGTGCAACAAAGCTTGAAAAAGCTGACTCAGGAACAAAGAAAATTTTTGCCTGCGGCTATCACGGCTGGACTTTCCATTTAGATGGCCAATTAAATAAGGCTCCAAACTTTTCTGGTGAAGATGCCCATTGTGTAAGCGACCGCTGTTTGCGTCAAGTTAGGATGGAAATTGGAGAGGGACTCATTTTCGTTAATCTTGATGATCATGCTGCACCTTTAGCTGAAGCGTACGGTGATTTCTTTGCTCGTTTAGGAAAGTTCCCATTCTTAGGCGAGCTTAAGAGAATTAACCAAAAGACCCGGGTTATTAAAGCAAACTGGAAAGCGTTTATTGATAACTATTTAGAGTGTGACCACTGCCATGTAGCCCATCCAAGTTTTATCGCAACGTTAGATATGAAAAACTACCAAATTGTTACCTGTCAAAACTATTCAGTCCAGGCATCTGTTGTGAAACCAGATAAAAAAATGGGTACAACAGACTTAAATGAAGCAGAGTTCCAGGGAGGAGAATTCTACTGGTTATGGCCAAATCTGATGGTGACCATCTATCCAGGTCCAGCAAATATGGCAACGATTCAGATGGTCCCAATTGACCACGAAACTACTTTAGGGGTTTATACTTACTTTTTCAGAGATGAAAACTTAACGCAAGAAGAACAAGACTTAGTAACATTTGCTGAACAAGTAAGAGCAGAGGATGTTGAATTAGTAGAATTGGAGCAAGTAGGCTTCCGTTCACGTGCCTTTAACCAAGGTGTTTACTCTTCATCTGAAAAGGCAATTGTACAATTTCACGAAATGGTATTGGAGGCGTTAGGACGATGACAAAAGTAAAAATATCAGTGAAGAAGCATTTATTTATTAATGGTGGAGATGTAGAAGGGGCAGAGTATGCCCCTCTATTCTCACCGTATTCAGGAGAAGAAATCGCCCAAGTTGCACTCGCAGATGAAACATTGACTAAGGATGCTATTAAAGTGGCAGTTTCAGGATTTCAAGTGATCTCTAAAATGCCAGCTTATAAGCGGGCAGCTATTTTAGAAAATGTTGTAAAGCTGTTAGAAGAAAGAATTGACGAAGCTGCAGAGGTTATTTCAAAAGAATCCGCGAAGCCGATTGCATTTGCTAAAGGCGAGGTTTTAAGAACAGTTGAAACCTATAAATTCGCTGCAGAAGAAGCAAAACGAATTCACGGAGAAACGATTCCATTCGATGCTTCTCCTGGCGGTGTTGGAAGAATCGGTTATACGGTACGCAAGCCGATTGGTGTGATTGGGGCAATTACACCATTTAATTTCCCTATGAATCTAGTGGCACATAAGGTAGGTCCGGCTATTGCTTCAGGCAACTCGATCGTGTTGAAGCCTGCTTCACGAACACCATTATCTGCGCTATATATTGCAGAGCTGTTTAAAGAGGCGGGTTTGCCAGATGGTGTGTTAAATGTGGTGATGGGTTCAGGGGCTGTCGTAGGAGAGGCGATAATTAGAGATGAGCGTGTAGCAATGATTACCTTTACTGGCAGCCCGGCAGTAGGTATTTCAATCCGCAGCAAAGCTGGGTTAAAGAGAACAACATTGGAGCTTGGTTCAAACGCTGCTGTTATTTTAGATAAAGATACGAATGTTGATCAAGTTGTTGACCGTCATATAACAGGTGCTTTCTCGAATCAAGGACAGGTCTGTATCTCCTTACAGCGCGTTTACGCCCATGAAGAAGTGTACGATGAATTTGTAGAAAAGTTTACTGTGGAAGCAAAACAATTAAAAATAGGTGATCCGCTAGATTCAAATACTTATATCTCAGCGTTAATTTCTGAAAGGGAAACAGAACGTGCTTTAGGCTGGATTGAAGAGGCGAAACAGAATGGGGCTGAAGTATTAACCGGCGGAAAATTAACAGACGATGGTGTATTGGAGCCAACTATTATTACAAATGTAGATCCAAAGCTGAAGGTTTCCTGCCAAGAAGTGTTTGCTCCAGTGGTTATTGTTAATAAAGTGAAATCTGTTGAAGAAGCTATCGAATACGTGAATGATTCTAGATACGGTCTGCAGGCAGGGGTTTATACGAAAAATGTAGATAAAGCATTGCTTGCTAGTGAAGTGCTGGAAGTTGGGGCTGTTATGATCAATGATATTCCAACGTTCCGGGTTGACCATATGCCTTACGGCGGGGTAAAAGAGAGTGGAACCGGCCGTGAAGGAATTAAATATGCAGTGGAAGAAATGACAGAATTAAAGCTAGTTGTTTGGAACCGAGGGGAATAGCAATGAGCATATATAATATTGCAGTGATTGCCGGGGATGGAATTGGTCCTGAGGTACTTCAAGAAGGGATCAAAGTGTTAAATACAATCGCCGAATTAGATGGTTCGCTTCATTTTGAATATACGTATTTTCCGTGGGGGTGTGAGTATTATTCCCAGCATGGTGTCATGATGGATGAGGATGGGGTTGAGAGATTAAAAGACTTTGATGCTATTTTTCTAGGCGCAGTCGGATTCCCGGGTGTCCCTGATCATATTTCACTATGGGATTTACTGTTAAAAATTAGAAAGAGCTTTGATCAATATATTAATATCCGTCCCATTAAGTTGATTAAAGGTGCCCCATGCCCATTGAAAGACGTGAATCGTGAAGATATCGATATGCTGTTTATCCGTGAAAATAGCGAGGGTGAATATGCAGGTGCTGGCGATTGGTTATTCAAGGGGCAGGCAAATGAGGTCGTGCTGCAAACCGGTGTATTTTCGCGTAAGGGGACTGAGCGGGTGATCCGCTATGCGTTTGAAACAGCGAGAAAAGCAGGGAAATCACTTACAAGCATTAGTAAGGGGAATGCCCTAAATTATTCGATGGTATTCTGGGATCAAGTGTTCGAAGAGGTTGCAAAAGAATTCCCGGATGTCCAAACGGCTTCTTATCTTGTTGATGCAGCTGCAATGTTGATGATTTCCGATCCGAAAAGATTTGAAGTCGTCGTTACGTCGAATTTATTTGGTGATATTTTAACAGATTTAGGCGCAGCTTTAGCCGGAGGAATTGGACTTGCAGCTGGTGCGAATATTAATCCAGAAAGAAATTTCCCATCAATGTTTGAACCAATTCATGGCTCTGCACCGGATATTGCCGGAAAAGGTCTAGCTAATCCACTTGCAGCCATTTGGTCTGCAAGTCAGCTGCTCGACTTTATAGGGCATGAAAAATATGGTCAACTCGTTCTTGATGCTATTGAAGGGCTGCTTTTAGAAGGTGAAGTGCTAACTCCGGATATGAAGGGAGCGGCATCGACAGCTGAAGTTGGCGATAGGGTGTCTAAGATTGTTAGCTCACTGATGCCATCTGTGATGGTAGAGTAATAAGTATACTGGCAGCATATGAAGTTCTAGCTTTTATATGTTGCCAATCCTAATTTCTGACTAACAACTATATTCAATCGATTTACGATTGGTATTTTAGAAATCGCTTACATATATAAAGGAACCCTGTACTAAAATCAATTGAATAAGGAGTGGTTAGATGAATAGCAAGAAAGCTGTTTTTCATATTTCTTTGGTACTTAGCCTATTGTTGATTAGTTTGGGTGTTTTTGCTCCAAAGCAATTAGAGACATTCTCGAATTCATCACTAAATTTTATTTATAATAATTTAGGATGGTTTATTCTTGGAAGCACCTTTATTTTCTTTGTTTTTTGTATGTATATCGGCATTTCTAAATTTGGCCATATTCGTTTGGGGGATGACGATGATCGCCCTGAATATAAAACAGCCACTTGGATTGCTATGCTTTTTAGTGCATCTATTGGTATCAGCCTTGTATTTTGGGGTGTAGCAGAACCTGTTTCCTACTATATAGATCCTCCGTTTGGTCAAGCAAATTCCGAGCAATCAGCAAAGCTTGCCATGCAAACTGTCTATCTGCACTGGGGAGTTTCCGCTTGGGCATGTTATGCTGTTGTTGGAGTTTCATTAGCCTTCTTCCAGTTTAGGAAAAAACTGCCATCATCCTTAAGTTCAGTTTTCTATCCATTGGTAGGTGACAAAATTTACGGTGCTTTTGGTAAATTTATAAATATTATTGTCATCCTTTCCATCGTTATTGGAATTGCTACTTCCTTAGGATTTGGAACACTTCAAGTGAATAGCGGCATGCATTATCTTTGGGGGACTCCGGTTAGTTTTTACGCTCAAGTAGCCATCATTGCTATTACAACCATTCTCTACCTTTCCTCATCTGTTTCTGGGTTGCAGGCTGGCATCAAACACTTATCCAATTTGAATATGCTATTAGCCTTTGCTTTATTAGGGTTTATGTTGATCCTCGGTCCTACACAATCTATCTTAAAAATTTTTTTACAAGGAATTGGCGATTATGTCCAAAACTTTGTAGGCATGTCATTTCGCTTGGAGCCGTATAATGCCGAGCAGGGGAAATGGATTGGCAGCTGGACATTATTCTATTTTGGCTGGTGGATTGCATGGGCGCCACTTGTAGGAAGCTTTGTTGCAAGGATTTCGAAAGGAAGAACCATTAAAGAATTTATGATGGGGGCTGTCTTTATTCCTGTTATTGGCGGATTTTTGTGGTTCGCAGTGATGGGTGGTTCGGCGCTTGATCTTATCCAAAATCACGGCAAAACAGCCATTGCAGAAGCTGTTTCTTCCGATGTGACGTCTGCCTTATTTAAGTTTTTTAATTTCTTCCCAATGAGTACGTTTTTAAGTATTTTGGCCATGGTGCTTGTGATTATATTCTTTATTACCTCTGCAGATTCAGCGATTTTTGTACTAGGTATGATTAGTGAAAATGGAAATCCTAATCCTGCTTCGTTCACAAAGATCATTTGGGGCGTCGTCATTGCAGCCGTATCTGCAGTTCTAATTGTGACAGGCGGCTTACAAGGATTGCAGTCAGCACTTGTAGCTACCTCTATCCCCCTTGCGATATTAATGCTGTTTATGTGTTATTCAACCTATAAAGGACTTAAAGGGGAGCTAATCCATACTTCCAAGACAAGCAACAAACCAATAAGCAATACAACATCTTCAAAAAAACAGGCACTATAAAAAAGTACCCCTTTCAAGTGTATCTGTCTAATTAAACAAGATTATATATAAAAAAGTCTGACTAAAATAAATATTTTGTAATATGGATAATTCTAATAAATTTAAATTTTATAAATTTTATGTTGCTAATTTAATTTCTGTCTACTATACTTATAAACAAGTTTAAAAAAGGCAGAGAACCTGAGATGAATGCCTAAATGGGAGCGCTTTCGGAGAAATCCTGGAGTGTTGCTATTTAGCATTCATTTTTTTCTTGCCAAAAATAGTCTAAGGGGGATTTCTGATGAAAAAAATGTTTAAGTTCACTGGGGCCATGTTACTTGCTGTTAGTATGTTAACAGCATGTGCTGGAGAAAAGTCAGGAGGCAGCAGTGAAGGAGATGGCAAAAGGATCACTTTATATTCACCTGAAACACCAGATTTTACAAAAGAGCTAGCGAAAAAGTATGAAGAAGTAATTGGTGGGAATGTAGATGTACATTACGCTGGAACGAATGTTTTAGTCAATCAAATGTTAGCGGAAAAGGAAAATCCTAAAGCGGATGTCTGGTATGGCGGCGGAGGTATTTTACCGTTTGAAGCTGCAGTAGAAAGAGGCATTCTAGCATCCTATATCCCAGATTTTGCAGCTGACTGGGACATTACTGAAAACGGTATCAAATTAAAGCACGAAGACGGCAAATATGTTGGAGTAGAAATTTTTGTACTTGGTTTTTCATATAATCCAGAGCTTGTTTCTGAAGAAGAAGCACCAAAAACTTGGGAAGATTTATTAGATCCAAAATGGAAAGGAAAAATTCAGTTCCCGAACCCAGCGGCATCAGGAACAGCAACTCTTATGGTTATGGACCAAATGATGAGGCAAGGGGAAGATAAGGCATGGGAGTATTTTGAGAAATTAGTAGATCAAGCAAATTCCACACCGGATTCTGGATCTGCTCCAACGAAGGCGGTAGCAATGGGTGAAGCCCATATTGGAATAGGCTTTGATTTCATGGCTTATGAACAAAAGGCTAAAGGAGAGACTGTTGATTTTATCGTACCGGATAAAACACCAGTTCTTGTAAATCCAGCAACATTAATTGAAGGAGCTCCAAATGCAGAAGGCGGTAAAAAGTTCATTGATTTCTTACTTTCTAAAGAGGCGCAGCAAATTATGGCAGACTGGTATCATATTCCAATTAATCCAGAGGTTGAATCAAAAACGCCATTATCAATTGATAAAGTAAAAGAGGTTGCAGTTGATTTAGATATTGATTGGGTAAATGAAAATTATGACCGTGTGCGTAATGAGTGGAAGGACAAGTTTCAGTAAGTAAGAACGTAGGAGGAATATGAATGGGTTCAGTAATTATTGAAAATATGACAAAGCAGTTTGGCGATTTTACTGCACTCCACAATATAAACCTTGAGATCCAAGAGGGCGAATTTTTTGCTCTCTTGGGACCTTCGGGTTGTGGAAAAACAACTACTATGCGCTGTATTGCAGGGTTTGAGCATCCAACATCAGGTAAGATTAAAATCGGTGATAAAGAAGTAGAGAAAATCCCTGCTAACCGCAGAAACTGTGGAATGGTCTTTCAAAGCTATGCTTTATTTCCACATATGAATGTTTTTGACAATGTTGCTTATAGCTTGAATATTAAGCAGTTAAATGCAAGTAATCCTGTTAAGCAATTAGGCATCTATGCACGATTATTATCAAAGCGTTTAGGCCGTACACCGAAGGATATCCAAGAAAAAGTAATGGAAATTTTAAAATATGTTGAGCTTGATCAGCATGCAGAACGATTAACAAGTGAATTATCTGGAGGTCAACAGCAGCGTGTCGCTTTAGCTCGTGCGCTTGTCATGGAGCCTGCTGTATTGTTAATGGATGAGCCGTTATCGAATCTAGATCAAAAACTTCGCCATTCGATGCGTAATACGATTCGTACCATTCAGCAGGATTTAGGGATTACGACGATTTTTGTAACACATGACCAAGAAGAAGCGATGAGCATGGCAGACCGTGTAGCAGTTATGGATAAAGGGAATATTGTTCAAATTGGCACGCCAACCGAGCTATATAGTAATCCACTTACTCCGTTTATTGCTGATTTTGTAGGAACATCGAATATTTTAGATGTAGAGGTTGTTGATCATAATCAACTGAATGGACCGACCACATTAAAAGGAGATAGTTTCCTGCTTCAATCAACAAATACGATTGAGAAGAAACAGGCTAAAGCTGTTATCCGGCCAGAGCATATTCAAGTTTTGCCATATGACACGGCAGTAAATAATGAGGAAGTAACTGTTTTAGAAGGAATTGTAGTAATGTCTACTTATTTAGGTCCAACCGTAAGATATGACATGAAAGTTGGTAATCAAGAAATGATTGTTGATACTACGTACTCATCTGGAACGAGCATTTTTGAAGAGGGCAGAAAGGTAAAACTATCGATTGAACATGGGAGGGTACTTCTCATATGAAGGCAAGGTTTAATGGTCTTTCCGTAGTAAAAATATTCATTTATGCCTTTTTTGGACTTTTCCTAATTATCCCTTTGCTGGCTGTCTTTCTAATCAGCTTTACAAATGAGCCTGTTAATATTATTGGGACATTTACTGATCCAGCCGTTTTCAGTTCAACTATCGATAAACTAAAAGCAATTAATCTAGAAAACTATCGGCAAATATTTTCAAATGCGGGTTACTTAGATTCATTAAAAAATAGTCTGTCTTTAGCTCTTGTTGTTATGGTTCTTGTAATCTTGATTTGTATTCCATTAGCATACGGAATTGCCCGTACAAATATGCCTTTCAAAAAAACGATCTCAGCATTATGTACAATTCCGTTGATTATCCCTACTTTTATTTCAGCGTACGCTTTCATTATTATGTTCGGTCGAGCGGGCTGGGTAACGTATTTTTATGAGATGCTCGGCGGGGAAGGAATGTTGATAGATCCTTATTCAATGACGGGAATCATTCTAGTTCAAGTATTTTTCTTTTTCCCGTATGCTCTTTGGCCGCTTGTGGCCGCTTTTAAGATAAGCGATGTAACACTAGAAGAAGCTTCGCTCAATTTAGGCGCGAAAAACTGGTTTACCTTTATATTCGTGACGTTTCCATTAGCCATTCCAGGGATCATTTCAAGTGCACTGCTAATATTTACAGTTAGCTTTTCAGATTTTGGAACACCGATCGTTTTGGCACCTAAAGACTTAAACTTAATGGTTGTTGAAGCATACCGTGAAATCTCAGGATTTTTCAACTGGGGAGGAGCGGCGATTTTAACTGTCATTATGATTATCGTTGCTGCACTTTTCTTCTGGTTGCAGCATATTCTGACAAAAGGGAAAAATTACGGATCAGTGTCAGGAAAGCCGAAACAACAAAAAATGGTTACAAATAAAGTAGTGACTCGTTCTCTATCAGTCTACTCTTTTATCATTGTGCTAGTGCCACTGCTTGCTATGCTATCTGTATTGCTTCAGTCGGTTGCTACAACTTGGGGGAAAGATTTACTCCCTTCTGGCTATACACTTAAACACTATCAAACTATTTTTTCAACATCATTAGGAAATATCCAAAATAGTATTGTTCTAGCAATTGGTGCACTTGTATTAAGTGTAATTATTGCTACGTTTGTTTCATATTTCGTCGTAAGACAAAATTCGGCGAAAATGGATTTCATGACTTCCATTCCGCTGGTTGTTCCAGGTATTGCTTTTGGTATTGCATTAATCCAAACATTTAATGTGGCTCCTTTGCAGCTGACAGGTACAGCAATTTTATTAATTATTGCTTATACCATTCGTCGTCTTCCTTATATGGTTCGATCGACAATGGGTGCGATGCGGGCAATTAAGCAAGATATTGAAGAAGCGGCAATTAATCTTGGTGCTACACCCTTAACAGCTGCAATCACTGTGATTGGTCCATTATTATTACCGGGAATTGCTGCAGGATCAGTTCTTGTATTTATTACTGTCATAAAGGAAACGAGTATATCAATTTTACTTGCACCACCAGAGTGGGCGCCTATGAGCTTAGCAATCTTTCAGAATATCCTTCGAGCAGAGTACTATTCAGCAGCAGCTATGTCTGTAATACTAGTAGCTTTAGTCTTGGTGCTTCAAGGGCTTGCTAGTTATATAGGGAAAAAGCAGCGCTTGTAGGGATTAAGGAGGTAACATAAGGTGAAAGGCTATGTATTTGATTTAGATGGAACGATTTATGTAGATGAGCATGTCATTGATGGGGTGCCAGAAGCCATTAGCCGTCTAAAAAAAAGAGGGGATAAAGTCATTTTTTTAACAAATAAATCCATCTCGAGACGATCTGATTACGTTAGAAAACTAAATGATTTAGGCATTCAAGTGGAATTAGAAGAAGTGATTAATTCGAATTATATTACTGCGCTCTATTTAAAATCGGTATTGCAGCCGGACGAAAAAGTGATGTGTATCGGTGAAGAGCCTTTGTTAGATGAACTTAGAGAGCAGGGGATTCAGCTATCAGACAAGCCGAATGATGTATCCTATGTTGTGTTAGGCTGGGATAGGGAATTCACATATAATAAAATTAATAATGCCTATCAAGCGTGGAAGAATGGTGCGAAAATTATTGCGACGAACCCTGATCGTACTTGTCCTGTTCAAGGAGGAGAGATTCCGGATTGCGCCGCGATGATTGGAGCGTTAGAGGCTGTTACTGGTGAGTCTGTATTTCAAGTGACTGGAAAGCCATCACAGCTTACGGCACAGTATGTATTAAAAGAAGTATTGAAGATGCCTGTGGATCAATGCTTCATGATTGGTGATCGTTTAGAAACGGATATCAAAATGGGCAATGAAGCAGGCATGTCATCCGTGCTAGTGATGACCGGAATAACGACAAAAGAGCTTTTAGAAGATTCAATTCACAAGCCTAAGCATATATTAGATAGTGTAAAATACATTGATCAATTATAAATCATAGTTCCACATGGAATGGTCTCCAGCGGAAACTGCGAGTGCACCAGCCTTTAATGCAGATAGCACTTCTTTCTTTTCAGTTACGAGACCCCCTGCAATGATTGGATGCGGCAGGCGATTCACAAGCTGGTCGATAATTTTGGGCATAATACCAGGTAGAATTTCGACTGCATTTGGATTACAGGATTTAACCATTTCAATTCCTTTTTCAATAGCAGCAGCATCTAGAAGAAAGATACGTTGAATAGTCACTAAACCATATTCCTTCGCATACTTTACAACATGGCTTTTAGTTGTAATGATTCCAGTAGGTTTCAAGTGTTTAGCAATATATTCAACAGCAGATTTTGAATTGGATAATCCTTCAATAAAATCTAAATGAAGAAAGACAGTTTTTCCATTAGATTGTAACTTTTTAATGTAGTCTGCACTTGTTAATAGATCACCAGTTAACAAGAACACAACATTTGGCTTTGAGCAGCAGGCAACATCTAAATCTTTTTCTTCAACAACAGAAGCTATGATTTGAGATTCTACGAGGTCAACAATATTCATATTAAAAGTCTCCTTTAATGTAAAAAAAGTAAATAATAGTAAAACAATTATATCATTTTCAGAATAAAATAAATATAAAGTTTTTTGGTTGGAGAATAGATGAGAGACCATACTTTTTACACTGCGTTTTTTTGTGGTGTGTAAAAGTATGGATTTTTTTTGCAGCAATACTAGAAAGGAAGAACAAGATGAGTGAATTTTCTTTTGCAAAAAGAGATCAATGGATGAAAGAAGTAAATCAGCAGCATTTTGATGTTGTTATTGTTGGCGGAGGCATCACAGGTATAGGTACAGCATTAGATGCGGTTACAAGAGGGATGTCGGTTGCACTTATTGAAATGCAGGATTTTGCAGGAGGTACCTCTAGTAGATCAACGAAATTAGTACATGGTGGCCTTCGTTATTTAAAACAGTTTGAAATAAAAATGGTTTCTGAGGTGGGTAAAGAGCGTGAAATCGTCTATAATAACGCTCCTCATGTCACACACCCGGAGTGGATGCTTCTTCCAATTTATAAAAAAGGCACATTTGGAAAATACTCTACCTCTGCTGGTCTTCGGATGTATGACTTTTTAGCTGGTGTAAAAAAACATGAACGAAGAAAAATGTTGTCGAAAGAAGAAACCCTCGCAAAAGAGCCCTTATTAAAAAAAGATGGTTTAATTGGTGGAGGATACTATGTTGAGTATCGTACTGATGATGCAAGATTAACGATTGAGGTTGCTAAAAAGGCTGTTGAGAACGGCGCCATACTATTAAACTATGTTAAAGCTGAATCATTTATATACGATGAAGATAAAATTATCGGGGTGATCGGAGTAGATCAATTTTCTGATAGGGAAGTAAAGGTATTTGGCTCGAAGATTGTCAATGCAACAGGCCCATGGATTGAATCTTTAGTTAAAAAAGATAGACTCATTAAAGGGAAACATTTATTTCATACAAAAGGAGTACATATTGTATTTGATCAATCAATTTTCCCATTAAAACAAGCTATTTATTTTGATACACCAGATGGACGAATGGTTTTTGCCATTCCGAGAAAAGGAAAGACATATGTGGGTACGACTGACACAGAATACAATGGTGATATAAGAAATCCTGTTGCAGCTTTGGAGGATAAACAATACTTAGTCGAAGCGATCAATTTTATGTTCCCAGACGTTCAGGTGCAAATGAAAGATATTGAGTCTTCATGGGCAGGAATTCGGCCATTAATTCGTGAAGAAGGAAAGGGACCATCTGAGATATCAAGAAAGGATGAAATTTGGACATCTCCTACAGGTCTAATTACTATTGCCGGTGGTAAGCTAACAGGTTACCGAAAGATGGCAGAACAAATTATCGATGTTGTTGCAGCGGATTTGGATAAACAGGGTTCTCTCTTTAGTCCGTGTCAAACAAAGCATTTGCGAATTTCAGGGGGAGATTTTGAAATGCCGTCTGAATATGACCGCTACGTAGAAGAAAAAACGAGAGAATTTATTCGTGCAGGCTTTTCTCATGATGAGGCATACAGCCTAGTTTCTATTTATGGAACAAATTCGGATGTTCTCATTCAACTTGCAGAGAAAATAGAAGTAAAAGAAGGGCTGCCTCTATTTATCCGATTATTAATACAGTACTCGGTTCATTATGAAATGACTATGACTGCTAGTGACTTTTTTGTTCGTAGAACGGGTGCGATGCTCTTTAATATAGAGTGGGTGAAAAAATGGAGACAACCAATTATGAAGGAATTCCAAAGTATTTTTAAATGGGAGAAAGAGTTTGCAGAAAGGAACAATAAAGAGTTAGGTAAAATGCTTATGGAAATAGAACAAGTAGTGTAAGGGAATGTGTTTGTTAATGGTCGAAATAAGAAACAGCTGCGGCCTGAGTGATATCCGCTCCTGCATTGCATAAATAAAAGTGCCCCTTTCAAGTGTAGTCTCTGCTCGGAAGGGGTTTTCTTTATGCAAAGACTGTTTTTATAAAAAAAGACAGTTACTCTTGTTCTCGCTCCTTTCAGTAGAGAGCTATTGACTATTCCCTTGGGTGCTAGTTTAAGATGAAATGGAGGTGAAGAACGTGTTGATGAGTGAGCAAGCAGATTAGCAAATTTGACTAAAAAGGCAATTAACTATTATATAGAACAAAATCTTATTTTTCCTGACAGTTTAGAAAATGGGTATCGAGATTTCAGTGACAAGGATGTTGAACGCTTAAAGGAAATTTCCGTTTTACGAAAGCTTGGTCTTAGAATAGAAGAAATTAAGATGATATTTGCGGATGAAACTAGCTCTGCACTTCAAAAGATATCCGTACAGAAGGAATTAAGTTTACAGCGGGAAAAAGCTAAAAAGGCTATTCTTGATAAGCTTAGTTGTGGCTATAGCTTTGCTGAAATTGATAAGGAACTGGAAACGATTGAGCAGGGTGCAACGGTAACAGAAAAGTTGTTGGAAGCATTCCCAGGATACTATGGACGATTTATCTGCTTACATTTTGCACGATTTTTGAATGAACCTATTACAACTAGTGAACAGCAAGCTGCTTATGAAGAAATTATCACGTTTTTGGATAACGCACCATCTATAGACTTTCCTAAAGAAGTACAATCGTTTTTAGTTGAAAGCACAAAACATATCAATATAGAAGATATTCATGGCATGATAGAGAACACAAAACGATCTATAGAAGATCCCCAGAAATTTTTATCTGGAAATAGGGAAATGTTAGAACAATACTTAGAATATAAGCAATCTGAGGAATATAAACAATCACCGGTTTATCATATGCAAAGAATACTGAAAGAATATAATCGTACAAGTGGTTATTATGATGTATTTATTCCTGCGATGAAAAAATTAAGTGTTTCATATTCGAAATATTATGAGCAAATGGAAAGTGCAAATGAAAAATTACTTTTACAGTACCCTGAGATTGCTGCTTTGAACAAATTAAATGATTAAAGACTGCGGTCCTAAAAATCAGGAGGTAGTCTTTTTTTTTATTTGTCTCTTCATAATCTTGTGGTTACAATAGAAGCTTTTTATCAGGATCATTATCATAACTGGGACAATGATCCTGTCTCTCTGTCCCTTCCTCTATATTGCTTAGGTGTTAGTCCGGTATGTTTTTTGAAGGTTTTTATGAAATAGCTTTGATCGTTGAAGTTTAGAAATGTGCCAATTTCGGCAATTGAATAGTTTGTTAAATCAATTAGTCTTTTTGCTTCATCCACTCTAAGCCGCTGAATATATTCACTTATAGGCGCACCAACTTCTTTTCTAAAAAGGGATGACAAGTAATTGGGACTTAAATGGCATATTTCTGCTAGGTGATCAAGTGAGATGTCGCTATACAGATGGTTATAAATATAGTTCTGACAAGCAGTTATGGGTGCCGAATATTTTGCTACATTTAATTGGTGCACACGATTGGTAAAATCACTTATGGCTTCTTCTGTTAATTTCAGAATGGCTTTCAAACTTCCTAATTCCTCGAGTTGCTGAATATAGAAATCACTTAAAGTAAAGGCTATTTCATCATTTAAACCACCTTCAATCGCCGCTCTGCAAACAAGTGCAATTCCTGTTATCATCAGATTTTTTTCACTTCTTAAACGATTTCGTTTTGACAATAGCCCCAATTCTGCTTCACCGATAATCGAGTAGTCGAAAATGTCCTTTAATTTATCTTTTTGGCCGTGTTTAACATAATCGAGCAAAACTCGTTCATATAAAAGATTTGAATGAAAAATTAAATTCCTTCTTCCATTAGAAAACTCAAGATCTAAATCCTCTGATTCAATATTAACGAGGTTTAGTGCATGATTGTTTTGTATGACAAATGATTTATCTAGCTTTTTACGGTAAATCAAAAAATACATTAATAAACTGATCGCCAGCAGCTGCTGTTTATCAATAATCGGAATGGAGTGATAGTAGTCAGTAAGACTTTTTTTATTCACGTTTCCTTTAAAGGCGTCTATAATTTTGGAGATATTTTCATCTGAAATTTCCGATTCAAGGACAGGTCCCACTATAATAGAACCTAAAAAATGAATCTCCATTTTCAGATGAACAAAAAAGAAGTTCAAATTAGAATTCGAAAAGAAGATAGGAAAATCACTGGGATCCTCTTCATTAGAATATACACTTATCTGCTGCTTGAACGGGACATCGTATGGATTTCTCCGCATGTCACTTGTTGAAATTTCGTATTCGATCTCACCTAGTGTATTGACATAATAAATGGGAATTTGATGAGCTTCATAAATTAACTGACAAATAGATAGTAATTCTTCTTTTGGCATTTCCATTTTAATTACAAGCTCCATTCAAGTTTAGTTGAATTTATTTTGTGTATTAAAGATGATAAAAAAATACTATTATTCGTAAAATATTGCAATAAATATAGCTTTGCAAGTTTTAAAATAATTGATGTATCAACTATTTAATAACAAGGGGGAGCTATAAATGGAATTAACAAACAAAATTGCTGTCATAACTGGAGCAGGAAGCGGGATTGGCAGAGCGAGCAGTTTGAAACTTGCTGGTGAAGGCGCAACCGTTGTTCTAGTCGATTTCAATAAAGAAACAGGGGAAGAAACATTAAAGCTTGTGAAAGAACAGGGCGGAGAAGGGATCTTCGTTCAAGCAGATGTTTCAAAAGATGAAGAAGTACAAAATTATGTAAATAAAACAGTCGAAACATATGGACGTATAGATGTATTTTTCAATAATGCAGGTATTATTCAAAAGTTTGCTCCATTCACTTCAGTGGAAGAATCTGAATTTGATCGAATTATGGCGATCAATGTAAAAGGGGTCTTCCTTGGCATGAAATATGTGTTAAAAGTAATGGAAGAGCAAGGCAGTGGTTCTATTATTAACACAGCCTCTACTGCTGGAGTTCGTCCTGAGCACAGTGTAGCAGTGTATTCTGCAAGTAAACATGCAGTGATAGGCTTTACAAAAGGGGCTGCATTAGAATATGCTAATAAGGGAATCCGTATTAATGCCCTATGTCCGGGCGGGGTACAAACAGCCCTAACTGCTAGTGTAGCCACTCAATTTGAAAAAGGCGGTTATGTTCCAGAAGAGATTTCAAATATGAGAATGGGCCGTTATGCTGACCCGAAAGAACTAGCTGAAATGGTTTCTTTCTTAGCATCAGATCGCGCAAGCTATATGACTGGTTCGATTGTTCTTGTGGATGGCGGTTTGACATTATAGGCTGTATGTAGAGAACATCCTTATGAATTAATCGTAATATAGAAAGAGGAAAGGAGGTGCTTCCATAAAATGAATAATCAGAATCGAGTTTTCATTAGAGAGATTTGCTCCGCACAAATGTATACGATGAAGCATTGTGTCAGGAGCCTAATCAGGAAGCACGCGGCTTCCTCTATTCATCGGCTAATCGTTTGCTGATAAAAGTGTAGGGTACTATGCTTATTTGAGTATGACTATTTGCCGATGATACAAAGATTAAAGGGCCATAGA
Organism: Cytobacillus solani; assembly: GCF_006704205.1. Classification (NCBI taxonomy): domain Bacteria; kingdom Bacillati; phylum Bacillota; class Bacilli; order Caryophanales; family Bacillaceae; genus Cytobacillus; species Cytobacillus solani. The sequence continues at coordinate 1,335,450 of NZ_CP041305.1, read as the reverse complement.
CAATGCTTTGTCTATGGCCCTTTGTTTTGGATTTTTCAATGATTATTGAAAGAATTTTGTTGCATCTATTGCAGCAAAACCCCAAAGCAAAGAGCTGGCGTCTAAAAACGCCGTCTCTTTGCTTTTTTTATTTTTAGGAAAAGAGGAATGAGAATGAGTTTACTTGAAGTTAGAAATTTAACCCACAGTTATATAGATAAGGTTCTATATGATAAAGCAGGTTTTGATTTATACAAAGGCGAGCATATGGGGATTGTAGGACAAAATGGTGCAGGGAAAAGCACCCTGATAAAAATATTGATGGGAGAAATTATTCCGGATAACGGTTTGATCAAATGGCAATCTTCTATTCGTATAGGACATCTTGATCAATATGCCAAAATGAAGGGAACGCAAACAATTATTGAATATTTAAACACGGCCTTTGCAAATCTATTTGATCTAGAACAGAAAATAAATGATCTCTATCAGCAGATGGCGGATACAGGTAATTATGATCTACTGGAGCAAGCGGCAGCCTATCAGGAAAAGCTTGAGGCGAGTGATTTTTATTCAATAGGCAGTCATATTGATAAAGTCGTATACGGGTTAGGGATAAATGCAATTGGCACGGATCGCTTAATTCATGAACTGAGCGGAGGGCAGAGGGCGAAAGTCATTCTGGCGAAGCTTTTGCTGGAAAAGCCAAATGTTCTATTGCTGGATGAACCAACGAATTTCCTTGATAAAGAACATGTAGAATGGCTTGCCAATTATTTAGCCGTTTTCGATGGCGCCTATATCGTTGTTTCCCATGATTATGACTTTTTAGAAAAAGTATCTTCTTGCATATGCGATATTGAGTTTGGAACGATCAAAAAGTATGCTGGGAAATATTCGGATTTTCTTCGTCAAAAAGAGCATTTACGTGAGGATTATGTCAGGCAATATCAAGCCCAGCAAAAAAAGATTGAAAAGACGGAGGAATTTATTAGAAAAAATATTGCTGGAGTTAATACGAAGATCGCACAAGGGCGCCGGAAGCAGCTTGAAAGGATGGAACGATTGGCACCACCAACTTTCACTCATAAACCTGCTTTTGCCTTTAAGGAAATCTCACTTTCCGCGCAGATTGCACTCTCTGTAAACGACCTAGAGGTTGGTTACGGAAAACCCTTATTGCCTAAATTGAATTTTTCCGTTCTAGGCGGTGAAAAGCTAGTAATTACAGGCTTCAACGGAATCGGTAAATCCACATTGCTAAAAACACTTGTACAACGTATATCGGCTGTAGCAGGCAGTTTTCGATTTTCAGAATCAGTAAAGATTGGTTATTTCGAACAAGATTTAGCATGGGAAGATGGAACGAAAACACCGCTTCAAATCATCTCAGATTTTTATCCCAAATTGGGATTGAAGGAAATTCGAAGCCGATTGGCTCAATGTGGTGTAAAGAATACCCATACGACTCAAGCAATAGCGACACTGAGCGGCGGAGAACAGTCGAAAGTGAAGTTATGCCTGCTCGTACTTTCGCCGTGCAATTTTCTTATCTTAGATGAACCTACCAATCATTTAGATGCGGAAACAAAAGAAGCATTACAAAAGGCATTAATTCAGTTTAAAGGCAGTGTATTACTAGTCTCTCATGAAGAAAAGTTCTATCGGCAATGGGCAGATCGCTCCTTAAATATAGAGGATTGCATATAGTTAATTAAATAGGCAAAAGCCCCTGTATAAAAGGGGCTTTTGCCATTGCAGATGACACTGAGGAACATAAATTTTTCTGCTTATTTGGTACAGGAAAAGGCAAGTACGACTGGGATTCTTAGTCTTCTAGTGAACTCTTCCTCATTAGAAAAATGCTCACGCTTAGGTGTTCCTTCTCGTAAATCAACCACTGAAAAACCAGATGCAGTAAGTGCTTTAAAGTAATGTTCAATGGTTCGATGATACTTTACAACGGTTTGGTCGATCCAAGGTTCTTTCCTTTCTCCTTCTATAAAGTAATCATCAACGACCCAGTTCCCGCGCTTATCTCCTTTTTGCTTGCTTATAAAAGAAGAAGTAGTGAGCGGATGCTGCACACTGAAAAAAAATTTTCCATTATCTTTTAAGGTGCTATGCACGTTTTGAAATAGTAAAAGAATATCTTGAACATAGTGTATGGCAAAACGAGAGGTGACAATATCGAAATCGCTTTCAGGATAATGATAGGATTCCATAGTTTCATGCAGAAGGGCTCCATTTAATCCAGATAAATTGAAAGCTGCAGAAGCTATCATCTGTTCAGAACCTTCTATTCCTGTATAAGATGCTGCTCCTTGCTTTAGTAATTCCTTACCAAATGAGGCATCACCACAGCCTAAATCTAAAATATCCTTATATTGAACGCCACCAATAAGTTCTTTTATGATAGGGCCTTCAATCGCATTGTTGGGACTGTCCTTTCTATCCCTTCTTTTCGTGTAACTGTTAAAAAAATCAGCTTGGTCATAGGCGCTGGATCCTCTATATTCCATAACAAATACCACCTCTCTTAATGATATTCAATAAGCTTATAGCTTTGAATATTTTACCATATAATAGAGAGTAACTTGACTTTTTCTTTAAATAACCATATAGTTACCTTTGGTAATAGTTATCTATGGTAATTATATTTCGTGAAAGGAAGTGTAAGAGTTGGAAGGTTTTTTTCAACGTTATTTAAGTCTTTATCGATCACTAATTACTACATTGAATGAATTATTGAGCGCTTATGAGCTTTCTTATTCTTTATGGCAAGTTATCTATCATATAAAAAACAATGGACCGTCGACACTTGTAGATATTTCTTCTAGATATAATGTAGAAAAGCCGACCATTACGAGGAGGGTTCACCGTTTGGAAGAACTGCAAATGGTGAAGCAAATTCCCGGTAAGGATAGGAGAGAAAAAGTGATTCAGTTAACTGAATTAGGAGATAAGATTTACCAGGGATGCAGAAAAAAAATAACTGATTTAGAAAATAGTGTGATGGAAGGGGTAGCGAAAGACGAGCAAAAGGCTACTTTTCACACTCTTCCTAAAATACAAGAGAACCTATTTAATAGAGAGGGTAATAAAAGTGAGTAAGCCTAAATTATGGACGAAGGATTTTATTATTGTGTCCAGCATCAATTTTTTGTTAACGTTAGTCTTTTATTTATTAATCGTCATTATAGGTGTCTATGCGGTAGATGAATATCATGCGACAGCAAGCCAGGCAGGACTTGTAACAGGAATTTTTATTGTGGGGACGTTAATTGGCCGTTTATTTATCGGCCGCAGTATCGATTCAATTGGGCGTAAAAGAACATTGTTTATTGGATTAATTTTATATATTTTATCGACAACATTATATTTTATCCACTTCGGGATCGTCTTCCTCCTTATTACTCGTTTATTGCATGGAATTACGTTAGGTATTGCGAGTACTGCAACGGGAACAATTGTAGCTCAGATTATCCCGGAAACACGAAGAGGTGAAGGGGTCGGTTATTATAGTATGAGTGCCACATTGGCTACTGCAATCGGACCGTTCGTTGGTCTGTATATGAGCCAGCATACTAGTACACAAATTATTTTTAGTCTTTGCCTTGTTTTAGGAATCATTAGTCTGATTACAGCATTCTTTGTGTATGTACCGGTATTGGAAGGATCAGCAAAAACAAATGAGATAAAAGGATTCAAGCTTTCTCAATTTATTGAGCCAAAGGCCGTTCCGATCGCATTGATTACTTTAGTTGTAGCATTCTGTTACTCTAGTGTCCTATCATTTATTAATTTCTATGCTATTGAAATTGACCTTGTTAGCGCAGCAAGTTTTTTCTTTCTTGTCTATTCAATAGCGGTATTGGTTTCACGTCCATTTACAGGCCGATTAATGGATGTAAAAGGAGCAAACTATGTGATGTATCCGGCGTTTATTTTCTTTACAGCCGGTATGCTGCTTTTAGGTTTGGCTCACAACAGCGTTACGCTGTTAGCAGCCGGCATCTTAATTGGACTCGGATTTGGAAATATGCAGTCATGTACACAGGCAATTGCCATTAAGCTCACTCCACCTCATCGAATGGGATTAGCTACATCAACTTTCTTTATTTTTCTTGATGCAGGGCTTGGATTCGGACCTTATCTATTGGGATTCTTCACACCAATTACGGGCTATAGTACACTTTACATGATTTTAGGCAATGTTGTTTTGGTATCCTCTGGTCTTTATTATTTACTGCATGGCAAGAAAGAAAGGGCTACGATTAATAATGCAGTTGAAACGCTTGGTTAAGTTTCCAAGCGTTTCTTGCTATTTATAGTAAAAATAATGATTTAGTACTGTTTTATATCTATTGAAATGAAAAGTATGTAATATCGGAAAGTTAGGCGTTATTGACCGAATATTAAACAGATGGTAATAAGTAGATAGGTGTAAAAATTTAATATTTTTTCCTCTATGTAGTTGAAAAATATTAAATAAGGAATTAGAGCATTCTATACCCGGTGGAATTAAGCCAAGTGTAATTGTAAGAGCTCATGTGAAGAAGAAAGGGAAATTAACCGGAGAATTTATTCCAAATCCATCGTTTAGGAGGTAGCCGTTATGATTGGAGAAGAGAAGAATATTAAACTTATAAATAATGAGGGAAACTTGATTAATGGACAACTATTGTTGTTTGAGGAATCACCGGTTAATGATGATCTTGTTTTGATCGAATTAATAATAGAAGGAAGTAGAATGAGTCATCAGGGAGAAAGCTTTTTCCTATCGCTTCAATTACTTAGAGAACAGTTAGAGGCTCAACAGATTCAAATATTGTGCAATGGTGCAGCTGAAAATGTTTACCCATCCCCCATGCAAATATCTATGGGAACCGGGGAGCTAGCTTATAAATTAACCTTAGGTAAGCCAGCTTCCACAGAGGATATCGTTCACATTTTCGGATATGAAGAAACATTAAAATGTGTTAGCCTTGCAGAACAATTACAATTTTATCGTAAATGGTTTGACAGTTTAGGAGCATTGTAATAGCAACATTTTGGACTTTCAATATTTCTAATAAAAAAATCGTTGATAGCAGAAGTTATCATTGTTTATATGTTTCTAAATATGGTAATATCTAAATATTATGAATAATATGAATCTAATATTGGCTGAAAGGACACTATCCATGACTGCATCTGAGTACATATCCTTATGCCTTCAACTAGAACATGCACGAAATAGTCGAAGGAGGGAAAGTGCTTGAAAAGGATTTTATCTGCATTGCTATGCAGCTCCCTATTATTGCTTTCTGCTTGTGGACCAGGAAGCAAAGAAGCAGGGGGAAGCAAGGAAGAAAAGGAAACAGTCAAAATAGGAATTACGCAGCTGGTTGAACATCCATCATTAGATGCGGCACGTGAAGGGTTTATTGCTGCCTTGAAGGATGCTGGTTACGAGGAAGGAAAAAATCTTAAGCTAGATTACCAGAATGCGCAAGGAGATATGAACAACAACATGACGATTGCTCAAAATCTCGTTGCGGATGATAATGATTTGATTTTAGCTATTGCAACAGCAAGTGCACAAGCAGCTGTTCAATCGACAAAGGAAATTCCTATCCTGTTTACTGCAATCACTGATCCGGTAGGTGCTGAATTAGTTGAAAGCTTTGAAAAACCGGGTGGAAATGTAACAGGTACGTCCGATACACATCCAGACGCAATTAAAAATACAATGAATGCAATTAAAAGATTTTTTCCTGATGCCAAGAAAGTAGGGATGATTTACAACTCTGGGGAACCTAACTCTGTTGTTAATGTGGAAAACGCGAAAAAGGCTCTAAAGGAACTTGGATTAGAGGCTGTTGAAACAACCATATCAGCGAGCTCTGAAGTAAAACAAGCAGCAGAGTCATTAGTCGGAAGAGCGGATGTTTTCTATATTCCGAAGGATAATACAGTTGTTTCCGCTCTTGAATCAGTTATTACTGTAGCCAACGAGAAGGATATCCCAACATTTGTAGGGGAAAGTGATTCAGTTAAACGCGGAACATTTGCTTCATATGGCTTTGAATATCATGACTTAGGATATACAACTGGCAAAATGGCAGTCGAAATTCTTGAAGGGAAAAAGCCGAGTGAGATTCCAGTAGGTTTTCCAGAAAGCTTAGAGCTTGTTATTAACAAAACTGCAGCTGAGCAGGAAGGAATTACACTTACAGAAGAAATGTTAAAGGATGCAAAAATAGTAGGAGAATAAGGAAGTTGGAAAAACTGTCATTTATATGGAAGTTTTTTATTGCAGTTTACATGTGCTATCAGGTTATGTATGAAGATTTTAAAACGGAGTTAATCCATACTTATACTCAACAATAAGTAAGCTTAACCAAAAACCTTGACAGGCTTAAGCCTGTCAAGGTTTTATTTTTTCTAATTTTATTTTTGCTTTGCTGTAAACTTTTTTAGGGAAAAGGACTCTATACTTATAGAGGATAGTAGAGAGGAGGAACTATGGATTCTCAGCTTCTATTGGAATTATATAAAAAGCAAGCAAAAATGATCTATTTTTATTTAAAAAAGAACGGGTGCAGTCATGAAGATGCAGAAGATATTGTCCAAGAAAGCTATACAAAATTTATAGCTTACAGCAGTGGTGTTGCTTCACATAAAGCTCTTTCGTATATTTTCTCTATTGCTATGAATGAGTTTAAAAAAAATCTAAAGAAAAAAGGAAAAGAAAAAGTGATTTCGATTAATGATGATCGCTTCTGGAATAATTTCACCAATGACCATGATACGGAATCTAATGTATTAACTATTGAAATGAATAAAGAAATAGCACTTACTTTAAATTGTATACAAGAAAATTACAAGCAGCTTTTATTATTAAAATACGAACTGGAACTAAGTTATAAAGAGATGGCACTATTACTAGGAATGAAGGAAGAAACCATTAGAACGTATTTGTTTCGAGCAAGAAAAGATTTTCAAAAGAAATGGAGGAATCTTCATGAATGACTTTACAGATGATGTTTTTGATGAAAGGAAGATAAAAAAAGCGATTAAAAAAGGCAAAAGGAAGACGATTTTTACGATTGGAATCATTTCGGTAATCGTATTTGTTATTTTGAACATTTTAAACTTTGCTATTTCTGCTTATTATAGCCAAAAGACATTTAAACAATGGGATGCTTATATCAGACTTAGTACGCCAAATGGTTATATAAGCGAAACAGTTGATTCGAGAGGTTTTTTAGGAGGAATAAGCAATTATAAAGTGGCAAAAGACATGAAAATCAAATCGCTCGTTATCGAACAAAAACAATATTCGTTTGGTCTGATTCCATCTGTTTTGATTTCAAGAGGTTCAGGAGGAAGTATCGGAGTCACTGGAGAGGATTGGCAAGTTTCCTATAAAGAAAACGGCTGGAGAGAAATGATGTTTTTTCATCCTAATGTTACGTATAAAAAATACAAACAGGATGAAGAACTGATTGAAAAAATGCAGGGAGATAAAATATATGAGGTTGCGCTCTCATTTGATAAGCCATACAAGCCAAATGAATTACCTTTTGCTGTACTTCCTGAAATGACTTGGTTTTGGATAAATACGTATACGAATAGGGAAGTAAAAGCATTTCAAAAAGAAGCAAAAGAAAATGACTGGTCTTCAACATTTATTAGAGAACATGATGTTTTAGGTTTTTCCACAAATAGTCCTTTTACTTCAACAGCAGATTTAGACTATGATTATGATCGGTTTCTCAAATTACTTCAAACGAGTGTTTCTAGTGAACATAAGAAAGTATACAGTACCTTTAAAAATATAAAAATAGAAGATATAGAAATATTAGGAGTAGTCGTTTATGGGACGAAGGATCAAATTCTAGAAATGATGAAAGAACCCAGTGTAAAAGCTGCATCTTTAGGGGGGATTGTTGATAACTATTAGTTCTTAGCAAAAGTGGCTTGGGGAAAGATTAAAAAACTATACTTTAGACCTAAGAAATATACATTTTTAATTGTTAGGGCAACTCTTCCAATATTCAAATGAATTTTAAAACAGACTATTGTGTAATTCAGAGAAAACAAGAGAAATCGAGAGGTTTTCCTTTCTATATAGAGGGAGGTTAGTTGAATATTATGTTATGATAAAAAAATAGATTTTTAGGGGGAGTAAGATGGTTACATGCTATCTGAAATATGTTATTGACCCGTATAAAGTAAAGGAATTCGAAGAATACGGTAAGATATGGATTCGATTAGTTAATAAATTAGGCGGTTCACATCAAGGATATTTCCTTCCACATGAAGGTGCTAATAATATTGCTTATGCCCTATTCACTTTCCCTAGTTTAGCAGCATATGAAGAGTACCGAGGAAAGATGGCATTGGATGCCGAATGTCAGGAAGCTTTTAAATTTGCTGAGGAAACGAAATGTATTCTAAGTTATGAGAGAAGCTTTATGCGACCTGTATTCAAATGAACAAAAAAATTATACAAATCTAGTTCAACTAATTGGCGCGATACTTCATTAACGAAGCATCGCTTTTTTAATTCAACTATAAATGCAGGTAATGAGAAAGGAGAATCACACAGTTCGGAAGAAATTAAATATAAAACAAAAGAGGGAGTGATATTCTATGGGGTTCATTCAACCGAAGCACTTCGTCAATAATAAAGGCGAACCATATACAGTAAGAACGGCATTACCTGAAGATGCGGAGAAGGTATTGAGGTTTAATCAAACCATTATTAGCGAAGCACCATTTTTACTTACTACGGAAGCCGAATTCAAAGTATCCTATGAACAACAAAAACAATTTATAAAACAGATTTTTGATGACAATGGCAAGTTAGCAATTGTAGCAGAATATCAAAACAATATTATTGGGTTTTTAGATTTCCATAATGGTCATAAAAAGAGAATACAACATCAAGGTTCATTTGGTATGAGTGTTGCTGACGAATTTAGGAATCAAGGGGTTGGTAATGCTATGCTATCTTTACTGTTAGCTTGGGCAAAAGAAAACCCTTTAATTGAAAAAGTTTGCCTTGAGGTGTTCGCTGAAAATACGAATGCAATATCTTTATATGCAAAGGTCGGCTTTGTTGAGGAAGGTCGTAAAGTAAAAGCTATAAAAGTTAATGAGGATATATATTATGATTTAATCTCAATGACATACTTTACGAAGTAGTCGAAAATATTATTTACTAAAATAGTACTTACGCAAAGTGGCTTTACTTTAATATCAATCTTCCACATAAGGGCGCAATTCAGCAGGAAGAATTACGCTCTTTCTTTATGTTAATGGCTCTTAATTCTTTAATAGCTTTTTGGTAGTTGATTTGATATAAGATACTCATCATATGAACTTAGCAGGGTTTTCCTTTTAGAAGGGCTAAGCCTATTTTTGTACAATTAAAGATGCAGAACACTTGATAAAAGTTATTATGAAACAATACTTGATTAATAATCTAATTGTTTTAAACCTAAAACTAAACTTTCATCAGTCATCTCTAAAATATTATACAATTGTAACCTTTTTTCTATTTCCTTTTCAATTTTTTCTGAATTACTAAATAAGCCCATGACGGATTCTATCGCAAAGATTAGAATGGATAACACACCAGCACTCCCCAATTCAACTCCTAAAAGTTCATTATCTGAAAGCTGAGTGTTCATTATTTTCTTTACCTCTTTGTAGTATGCTCCTTGTATAATAATCTTGTCATACTTTGACTTTAACCCCACTAATAAATCATTTGGATTATAAGCTTCATAAGTCGGTTTTTCTTTCTCTAAAAGCAAGAGCTCATTTAGTACATCACCCGGAGTTTTATCTAATGTTTCTGCAATTGCAATTATTACTTTACTGGAGTATTTTTCAATGCTTTTATTGATGTGAGTTGCAAGTAACTGTTGACTCACACCGGTTTTTTTATAGACATCATATCTTTTGCAATGATGTCTTTGCAAATATAAGTCTAAATAATTCATAAGAATTCACCTCTTTTTTGATAAATTTTATTTTATTAGTCAATTATATTTTATTATCAAACCATTTAAAAGTATACCAAAATTTGTTGAAAAGTGAGTATAGAAATAAATCTAGAAACTGTAGAAACAAAAAAGCAAACTTGAAACTTGTATTCTAAATTCCCATAATTTTAATCTTGAATAAATTTTAAATGTGCGTATAATAAAAGAAAAATGAATAATTTAAATGTTTTCTAGGGTTCCGCAACTACCTGTTGGTCTGGTCCGAGAGAAAACTCACAGCTTGCTGTGTCACGGAGGGATAAAAGCCTGGGAGAAAACTGTTTATCAGTTTCTCTCAGGCTTTTTTATTTTTTGGGGGAAAATAAATAAAATTGGAGGTGTCATTTATATGAATGCAAACTGGATTAAAGTATTTGTTGCTGCTTTTTTTGAAGTGTTTTGGGTTATTGGCTTAAAACATGCTGATGACTTTTTGACTTGGACTGGAACAGTGATATCCATTATCATAAGCTTCTATGTAATGATAAGGGCGGGACGAGAACTTCCTGTAGGAACTGTATATGCAGTTTTTGTGGGATTGGGTACTGCAGGCACTGCTATTTCTGAAATAATATTTTTTGGAGAGCCATTTAAAATAAGTAAAATACTTTTGATTTTACTGTTACTTGCGGGAGTAATTGGTTTGAAATTAGTTACAAAGGATGACGTTAAGGAAGGGGCTGATTCCTAATGGCGTGGACTTCTTTAGTCTTAGCGGGGTTATTTGAAATGTTTGGTGTTGCTATGATAAATAAACTTCATAGGGATCGTAATTGGAAATCACTTGTTCTATTAGTTTTTGGATTTGGAGCAAGCTTCGTGCTTCTATCTTATGCAATGGAAACACTTCCTATGGGGACAGCTTATGCGATATGGACAGGAATTGGTGCGTCTGGTGGAGCAATATTAGGAATGCTTTTATATGGTGAATCAAAAAACTGGAAAAGACTGGTCTTCATAGCTATGGTTCTAGGTGCAGCAATAGGATTAAAACTTACTTCATAAAATAACTTATATAGTGCTATCGATTTAGGCGGGTATAAAAAATTTTGATTTACTAGTTCACAAATTAATAGAAATGAAATTTTGGAGGAGTCTGTCACCAAGGGATAACTATGTACTTTGGTAATGGGCTTTTTTTGTATTCACTAATATTGAAATGTAGTATGGATAGTAAAAGGGAACTAGGAAAGTGGATGTTGAAGACGAAGGCGTGTCCAAAGAATATGTTGTCAAGATGAAAATGAACGAGACATGGCTTTTTCTAACTTAGCTATGACATATCGAAAAAACCTTGATTGGCAAATAAGCCCATTAAGGTTTTTTTGTGAAAATAGTTTCATCGAGCAACAACTATTATTCTATCTTTTTTCCTAGAAGAAATGAATCCATACCTATAACTTATTTCCTGTTTTTGTATATTTTAGGAAAAATTATCGGGGAATCCTGTAATATAATTTTATAAAACGTTGATTGAGGTGGGGAAGTGTTCAAACGGACAATTTCAATGATTGCTATTTTATTGCTAATTCTTTCAGGCTGTTCGGAGAAAAATGAAACAATCAAGGAAAAGCCTGAAGCAGAACCAGAGAAGGCTGTAGAAGAGGAAGCTGGAAATGTTCAGAAAAAGGATGAAGTAAAAAAGGACAGTATATTAACAGAAATAGAGGCAGTGAAAATCCCAGAAACGATAGAGGACTTTGCAAACTCACAGCCTGGCAAACTTACATCAAATTTTTCCTATGAAAAAGAAACAGCATCCTGGCCAAGTCTGCATACGTTAGAAGGAATTGAGAGTGAGCTGACTGAGCATTTGCGTTCAGTTGCAGGTGAAACGGATGATGTGGATAAGCTTTATCAATCACTCATTTATTACATTGGCAACAGTGCGTATCCGCAAGTGGTTAAGGAGTTACTAACATTTAAGCCTGAATTTGATGAACCGTATTTGCCAGAACCTGAGCAAGTTTCAGAAGAAACAGTTCAAGAGAATGCAGCTCCTTCAAAAGCCATTATCATGTTAGATGCAAGCTCTAGTATGCTGCTGAACGTAGATGGTGAGCAGAAAATGAAAATCGCAAAAAGCGCTGTCCGAAGCTTTGCGAAAACAATTGGCTCAGCTAGTGAGGTTTCTCTCTATATCTATGGGCATGCCGGATCTCAGGAAAATAAAGATAAGCAATTATCGTGTTCGACAATAGATGAAGTTTATCCGCTGCAAAAGTATGAAGAAGAAGGTTTCTATCAAGCAGTTGATGGTGTCGAAGCGAAAGGCTGGACCCCATTAGCAGGTGCAATTAAAAAAGCATATGAAGTTAGTCAATCGCTAGATGGGGAGATCACTCTTTATATAGTAAGCGATGGAGCAGAAACATGTGATGGAGACCCTATTGCTGAAGCAAAGCAATTTGTACAAGGGCAAGAAAATCGTAAAGTAAATATTATTGGCTTTGATGTCGATGTAAAGCAAGAGAATCAATTAAAGGCTGTTGCGGAAGCTGGACAAGGAGCATATTTCTCAGCGAAAAATACGGAGGAACTAAAAAGTACAGTTATCCAAAAATGGGTGCCGCCTGGTCTGATTGATATTATCGGAAAGCAGTGGTCCACACCTAAGGGAACCTTTACGGTTGCGTGGATGAATATGGATATACATAAAATGGCACTGAAAATTTCAGATGCAATTAATGTAGAGCAAGGAAGGTTCATGGGAGCTGCGAACGTCATGTTTGCTGAGGGCCTAATTACAGAGGAACAAAAAAAGAATCTAATTGGCAAAATTGAGGAGCATGGAGAGCGATTAAAACAGCTTACAAATCAATTAAAAGAACAAAAATTAAAGGAAATTGATGATGAAGTCAATCGGATTGATAAGAAGATCAATGATTGGGCTGAACGGATGGAACAAATACGTGCGGAAAATGAACAGTAAGGTACAAATCAGGAGGATATGAAATGCTAAGAAAAAGCAGTTATTATTTAGCAGGCAGTTTGAGTATAATTCTATGTTTATTTATTCTTTCTGGATGTTCAGACAAAGCAAAGCCATCCGCAAGTGAGGAAATGGAGAAGCCGAAATTGAAATAGCCAAAAAACAGATAACAAATGTAGTCATCTTAATGGATGTGAGTGGAAGCATGAAAGCAAGTGTCGCTGGTGGAGTGAAGATGGATTTAGCCAAGGAAACGATTAAGCAATTTACAGATCAGCTTGAGGAGGATGTGAATGTTTCACTTTTGGCGTACGGTCATATCGGGACCGGAGGCGAAGGTAAATATTATTGGATTTGATGTAGATGATGATGGGCAGAAGCAGCTAAAACAGGTTGCTGAAGCGGGTGGAGGTAATTATGCTACTGTTCGTGATAAATCAGAGTTTGAGGATGTTATTTTAAAGAAATGGAAACCAAGTATTTTTCAGCTGATTGGGACGCAAGGTGTTTAGCTGCATGAATATGTAGATCAAATGGAAAGATTGCAGAATATTTATGGACCCCTTTATCATGCATCTGAACGGGAAGCTGACAGAATAAAAACGGCAGTTTATTATTTAAAGGATAACAAACTGATTAGCCGTGAAGATGGAACGGAAGTCTCTGACAAAGCAGAGGAAATGCGTATTTTGCGCACAGACCATTTTAAAGCGATTAAAGAAGAGAAAGATGCAGAGGCAAAAAAGGCGCATGAAGAAATTGATGCAAAGGTTCAGGCGTGGAAGGATAAGTGGTATAAAGAGCTGGAAAATGAATAGGACAATGAAAATTATCTTATTTAAGATTGTGGTGTGCAACAGGAGGAGTATATGAATAGAACAGCGGAATTTGTATTAGGATTAGTCGGGGGAATAATAGGCATACTTTTGTCTTTAGTCGGTTTCTTTTTTAGTATTGCTGGTTTTTTAGCTGATGACCCAGGTGCTGCTTGGGTGGTTGCTATCATTACATTTGTATTTTTTATTATCCAAATAGGCGCGTTAATCATGAGCTGTCTGGTGAATCGGATGGACAATAAACTTTATGGCGGATTAATGATTACATGTGGCGTCCTTTCCTTTCCGATATCGATTTTTCTTATGTTTGTCCCAAGCGTACTTTACATTATTGCAGGGGCGCTTGGGTTGAGAAGTAATATGGAAATGAATAATAAAGCATTTGAAGAGAAGATTATGTAAACCATTTTGAAGAATTTGCGGCAAATCAGCAGAATACAAAAAATATCCCTGAGAGGAATTCCTTTCAGGGAATTTTAATTTCCGCAGGATTTTGACAAAAAATATCGAATTACATAAATGGATGAATTTAGAAAAATAGGGCTAATAACAGGAGGATCTTTATGACTCATGAACATATTCACCCGATGATAGATAAGATATTGAAAAATATAGAAAAAGTAATGATTGGGAAACGCAGCGTAGCGGAATTAAGTATCATTGCTTTGCTTGCAGAAGGACATGTATTGCTAGAGGATGTTCCGGGTGTCGGGAAAACAATGATGGTGCGTGCACTGGCGAAGTCTGTGGGTGCAAACTTTAGGCGAATTCAATTTACACCCGATTTGCTTCCGTCAGATGTTACAGGAGTGTCCATCTATAATCCAAAGGAAATGGAATTTCAATTTAGACCAGGGCCTATTATGGGGAATATTATTTTAGCTGATGAAATTAATCGTACGTCTCCAAAAACGCAGTCCGCTTTGCTGGAAGGAATGGAAGAAAGCAGCGTCACAATTGATGGAGTTACACATCAGCTTGAAAAGCCTTTCTTTGTAATGGCAACTCAGAATCCAATTGAGTATGAAGGCACATATCCACTTCCTGAGGCCCAGCTGGATCGATTTTTATTAAAAATGAAAATGGGCTATCCTGATATGGCGGATGAGATAGAAGTATTAAATCGGGCGCAGAAAGTAAAGCCCATTGATGAGCTGGAGCCAGTAATCGATTTGATAGAATTAAGAGGATTGCAGACACAGATTAAAGAAGTGCATGTGGATGATACAATCAAGCGCTATATCGTAGAATTGGCTAGTCGGACGAGAACTCATGCAAGTGTTTATCTTGGGGTAAGCCCGAGAGGATCCATTGCTTTAATGAAAGCAGCACAATCCTATGCATTTATGTATGGCAGAGATTATGTACTTCCCGATGACATTCAATATTTGGCTCCAGCTGTTTTTGCCCACCGGATTATTCTAAAATCAGAGGCGAAATTTGAAGGGATTCGAGCGGAAGAAATAGTCGATCGTGTGGTATCGAGAGTACCTGTTCCAGTACGAAGGCTAGTGAAATAATATGAATCGGTTCTTTTCGGTCATTAAAAAAGTATGGAAATTAATCGTTTTATTTTTGCTTATAGCGATTACTTTTTCTTATGCTATGTTCCAGGGCGGGTTTGTCAGCTGGTTTTTATTTTATAGCTTCCTTCCATTTGCCCTCTATGCACTTACCCTTGCCTTTTATCCGATGAGGAATTTTGAGGCAAAGAGATCCTTCCTTAAGAGTGAATATAATGCAGGAGAAACATTAAAGGTTACGATTACAATGACAAGAAAATCTGCGTTTCCGTTGTTCTTTCTAGTATTAGAAGATTGTATTGGCGACCCTCTTTTCTTTTCGCAGCAGGGCAATCAATCAAAGGTATTTCTAATCCCGGGCATCCGTAAAGAAATCACTTGGGAGTATCAAGTGGATAAGTTACCAAGAGGCGAACATTTTTTTCGGAATATTCGTATGAAGACAGGGGACCTCCTTGGACTGATTGAAAAAGAAAGGCAGCTCCAAGCAGAAGATAAAATACTTGTTTACCCTTCATATGAGGAGATTATCTACAAGACAATGGAAAATCAATATGATCAGGGGATGACTGCTTCAAAAGAACGTGTCCAACGGGATACAACGATGGCGATTGGAATTAGAGAATATCAGCCTGGAGACCGTTTTTCATGGATTAACTGGAAAGCGACTGCAAAGCGGAATGATATTATGACAAAGGAATTTGAGCAAAGACAGTCGCATGATGTGTACATGCTAATGGATTGTATGCCGGACAATCATTTTGAAGTGATTGTTTCCTTTTCAGCATCCATCATAAAGGCAATTCTCTTAAAAGGGGCACATATCGGCTTTCTTTCTTCTGCATCTGAGCGTGTTGCTTTCCCGGTTAGAGGCGGAGAAAGTCAGCAGCAACAGCTATTTTACCATTTAGCTAAGGTAAGAGATAACAGTCCTGTTCCGTTCGATCGTGTGCTTGAAATGGAATATACCTTTCTGCTTCAAAGCAACAATATGATGCTTATTACGGCACAATTGACTAGAAGCTTAATAGAAAAGGCAGGAAGGTTTACTTCGAAAAATGGAACAGTCACGATCTTCCTCTTGAAAAATGAAAAGGAGTTCCTTTCTCAGAATGAGCTTTCTTTAAAAGCTGCTGCAAATGCAAGGGGCTTACGTATAGTTATGGTGCATGATGGACAATTTTCATCTGTATTTTCGGAGGTGGTACGATAATGACATCACGGAAGGTACAGAAGGATTTAATGACTTTTATTATGTATATATTTGGCTTTTTGCTGCTTTGGGAATGGCTAAGACCGCTGGAACAACTAACAGATACTTCGAATATTTGGGTCTTCCTCTCTTTTATTTTCATTTCACTCTTGCTTTCGTTCATCGGGACTCCTGTTATAATTGGCGGATGTATAAAATGGGTATTTATCATCGCTGCTTTAGACTTTTTATATATCGATGAAGCATTTTTTCAATTTAAGTGGGTTTCTGTATTTATTACTGATTTTATCGAAAGCTTTCAGTTTGTAATGGCAAGAGATTGGGCAAATTTAAGCAATCTTTTCAGAAGCTTTTTGTTTTTTGTTCTGCTTTGGCTGATGACTTATTTAATCCAATATTGGTTAATAAATCGTAAGCAAATATTTATATTTTTTTTCATGACATTGGTCTATATTACGGTGTTAGATACTTTTACTCCATATAAAGCTGGATGGGCGATTGTACGAACGGTTATTTCAGGATTTGCCGTCTTAGGGATGCTAACCTTCTTCAGGCTTCTTGATAAAGAAGGAATCAAAAAAGAGACAAATCTTTCACGAAAATGGATGATCCCTTTAGTTGCTATGATTGTTGTAAGTATAGGCTTTGGCCTGGCTGCTCCGAAAGCAGAACCAATCTGGCCTGATCCGGTTCCATATTTAACGTCATATGGGAAAGAAAGCGGCGATGGTACAGGGGTTCAGAAAATCGGGTATGGACTGGATGATTCTAGTCTTGGCGGACCTTTCATTGGTGACAATCAAGTCGTTTTCACTGTAGAAGCGGAGTCACGTCATTACTGGAAAGTAGAGACAAAGGATGTGTACACTGGGAAGGGGTGGATTACCTCAGGCTCAAGGGAAGTAAGAAGTCCTTTTGGTTCTGCAGATCAAGTTCCTATTACTTCTTTTTTCAATAGACCAGGTGTGGAAACAGTCAAGGAATCAAGTACAGTTTATTCACTGAACAACAATTCGCATATTGTTTACCCATTAGGTATTAAGAAAATAGATGCAGCCTCCTTCTTTTCCTTTGAATTGGAAGTGGCCACAGAGAAAATTCATTCTTTAGAAGGGGATAGTCCTTCTCCTATTAAACAATATACACTTGATTATGTTGTTCCTCGATACAGTGTAACGGCTCTAAATGAAGCTAGTTCAGAGAAAAATATAGTTGAAAATAATGAATTGATCAACAGGTATACACAGCTTCCCGAGGATTTGCCTCAGCGTATTCAGGAATTAGCTAAAGAGATTACGGATGGGAAAGATTCCTGGTTTGAGAAGGCAAGGGAGTTAGAGAGTTATTTTAGTAGATCGGGGTACTCTTATGATCAGAAAGATGTGGCTGTACCTGGAGATGATGAAGATTATGTGGATCAGTTTTTATTTGACACAAAACAAGGATATTGTGATAACTTCTCGACTTCGATGGTTGTAATGGCAAGGTCTATCGGTATACCGGCAAGGTGGGTGAAAGGGTATACAGAAGGGGAGTACAAAGGAATAAGTGAGTCGGGAAGCCGTATGTTTGAAATTACGAATAACAATGCACACTCATGGGTTGAGGTCTATTTTCCTGGAATCGGATGGGTTCCGTTTGAACCTACTCAAGGCTTTTCAAATAGTGTTCAATTTAACTTTGACACAGCTTCGCAAAGTCATGATCAGCCTTCAGTGATGAATCCTGAAGAATTGGAAAAGGATAAGCCGGAATTAAAAGAGAATAATGAGAGACAAGCTGCTTCTTCTGAAGGTTCATTTAAAAAGTTATTCGTTCCAATAAAAAACTTCTTTGAGGCTTATTGGAAATGGATCGCTTTGGTTATTATTGTATTAGCTGTCCTTGCCCTCATTATCTATAAAATCCGTGGCCGATGGCTTCCGCATTATTTAACTTTGAGATTCAAATGGACGAAAAAAGATGAAAACTTCCAAAAGGCTTACATGCTATTACTTAGAGAATTAGAACGCTATGGATTGCATCGAAAGGATGGGCAAACACTTAGAGATTATGCAGACTATGTCGATCGGTTCTTCTCGTCTAGAGAGATGGGCAGGTTAACGGCTCGATATGAACAGCTCATCTACCGGGGAAATCTCCAAAAGGGAAGCTGGAAGGAAACGAAGGAATTATGGGAAAATTTAATTAAAAAGACAATAGCTTGACCAAAAAAATGACCTGTTGATACAATAGGTATAAATAAAAACTAAATGTATCCTTCATATATCCTCGATAATATGGTTCGAAAGTTTCTACCAGATCACCGTAAATGATTTGACTATGAAGGCAGATGATTCTATTTGCTATTTCTTTTTAGGAACCAGAATTCTGCCTTCGCCATAATGTGAGGGAGAATTCTGGTTTTTTTGTTTGGTTAGCTAGTTTTTAAGATTTTTTTATGCAAAAAAGAGAACAATAAAAATATGTTTAAAAGAATTTAATTAACATAATGAGGTGAACCGTGTGACGGGGAAAACAGAATGGAACAATCAAGAAATGATTATTGTATTGGATTTTGGCAGTCAATACAATCAATTAATTACACGCAGAATTAGAGAATTTGGCGTATATAGTGAGTTGCATCCACATACGATTACAGCTGAGGAAATTAAACAGTTAAATCCAAAAGGAATCATCTTTTCAGGTGGTCCAAACAGTGTATATGGAGAAGGTGCCTTCCACTGTGATGAGAAGATTTTTGATCTTGGATTGCCGATCTTTGGTATTTGCTACGGGATGCAGCTAATGACGATGCATTTTGGCGGCAAGGTGGAAAAGGCAAAGCATCGTGAATACGGAAAGGCGTTACTAAAGCTTGAAAATCAATCAAAGCTATTTGCTGAGCTTCCTGATGAACAAACGGTTTGGATGAGCCATGGTGATTTAGTAGTAGAAGCTCCTCAAGGCTTTACGGTTGATGGGACAAACCCATCTTGCCCAATTGCAGCGATGAGTAATGAAGAAAAGGGCTTATATGCCGTACAATTCCATCCAGAGGTACTTCATTCTGTTTATGGAAATGATATCTTAAAGAATTTTGTTTTTGGTATTTGCGCATGCAAAGGCGACTGGTCAATGGAAAACTTTATTGAAGTAGAAATGGAAAAAATCCGTCAGACGGTTGGAAATAAAAAGGTCCTTTGTGCATTAAGCGGCGGTGTGGATTCTTCCGTTGTAGCTGTACTTATTCACAAGGCAATCGGCGATCAGCTGACTTGTATTTTCGTTGATCATGGTCTGCTTCGTAAAGGGGAAGCTGACAGTGTTATGAAGACATTCGCAGAAGGGTTCCATATGAATGTAATCAAAGTGGATGCCCAAGACCGTTTCCTGGACAAGCTTAAAGGTGTATCTGATCCGGAACAAAAACGTAAAATTATCGGCAATGAATTTATTTATGTGTTTGACGATGAAGCGACAAAGCTTGAAGGAATCGAATTTTTAGCTCAAGGAACGCTTTATACAGACATTATTGAAAGTGGTACGGCTACTGCACAGACAATTAAGTCTCATCATAATGTCGGCGGGCTACCTGAAGATATGCAATTTAAGCTAATTGAGCCGCTAAACACTTTATTTAAAGATGAAGTTCGTGCCTTAGGAACAGAATTAGGCATTCCGGACGAAATTGTTTGGAGACAGCCATTCCCAGGCCCTGGTCTTGGTATTCGCGTATTAGGTGAAATTTCTGAAGAAAAGCTTGAAATCGTTCGTGAATCAGATTATATTTTACGCGAGGAAATCAAGAAAGCAGGCCTAGACCGCGATATCTGGCAGTACTTTACCGTGCTTCCTGACATCCGAAGTGTAGGTGTAATGGGGGATGCCCGAACGTATGATTACACAATCGGCATTCGTGCAGTGACTTCCATAGATGGGATGACATCTGACTGGGCAAGAATCCCTTGGGATGTGCTTGAGATTATTTCAACCCGGATTGTGAATGAAGTAAATCACATTAACCGTGTAGTCTATGACATTACGAGCAAGCCACCAGCAACAATTGAGTGGGAATAAAGAAAAGCGGAAGCGCCCCGCTTAGTAATTTTTATCATATGAAAAATATAAATACGAACAATAACTGAAGCGAACATGAAAATGTTCGCTTTTTATATTGACTAACTTATTTTTTGCTGATAGAATAAAGAGGAATTAAATATTGTCGTTTTACGTCGTATAATCTGGGGAATATGGCCCAAAAGTATCTACCAAGCTACCGTAAATGGCTTGACTACGAGGTAAGTGTAAGTTTTGTAGATCTCCTTACATTAGGCAGGTGCTACACATTTTACATAAACCCTGTTTGTCAACGCTTCGGTACATTTACTCCGTAGCGTTTTTTTTATTGTTTCCATTGGATGTTGCTGAAGTATAAGGGAAGTAAGTATTCTTTCGATTATTTTTGGAAAATTCCTTATATTTAGTTAATTTGAATGCTATTAATTCAATGTCGGCAATATACATTAATGAAAGAAATTTTAAAAGAAAATAAATAGACTTATTAGGGGGAGTAATGTGTGAGAAAGTATTTCCAGTTTGAAGAACTTGGAACAAATTATCGTAGGGAGATAATGGGCGGGCTGACAACATTTCTCGCAATGGCTTATATTTTAGTTGTAAACCCGGTCACATTAACATTGCAAGATGTACCAGACCTGCCTGCAGCCCTTAGAATGGATTATGGTGCAGTATTTGTTGCGACTGCCCTGTCAGCAGCGATTGGTTCCGTAATAATGGGTCTAGTTGCCAGGTATCCGCTCAGTCTCGCTCCAGGCTTAGGTTTGAATGCCTTTTTCGCCTACTCGGTGATATTAGGAAGTGGGATTCCGTGGCAGCATGCGCTTGGTGCCGTATTTATTTCGAGTATCTTCTTTTTAATTTTAACGTTAACAGGTCTTCGTGAAAAACTAATTAATGCCATTCCGATTGAGCTTAAATATGCAGTTGGGGCGGGCATTGGTTTGTTTATTACCTTTATCGGCTTGCAAAGTGCTGGAATTATCGTAAATAATGATGCAACTCTAGTTGGAATTGGGGATTTATCAAACCCTAATACATTGCTTGCGATTTTTGGAATTATAGTGACTGTCATATTGATGACTAGAGGGGTAAAGGGCGGCGTTTTTTATGGAATGGTCATTACGATTATCGTCGGTATGATTTTCAATCTAATTGACGTACCTACTAAAGTAGTAGATAGTGTGCCTAGTATTGCTCCTACCTTTGGTGCTTTATTCTCTTCTTTTGGAGATAGTTCATTTTACACAGCAACGATGCTTGGAATTATTTTAACATTCTTATTCGTAGATTTCTTTGACAATGCAGGGACGTTAGTGGCAGTTGCGAACCAAGCTGGATTTGTAAAGGATAATAAGCTACCTCGTGCAGGTAAAGCGTTATTATCTGATTCTGTTGCTTCAGTTTCTGGATCGATTCTTGGTACATCAACCGTTACATCTTTTGTTGAATCATCTGCTGGAGTTGCTGCTGGTGCGAGAACTGGATTTGCTTCCTTAGTAACTGCAGGCTGTTTCCTTTTATCATTATTCTTTTTTCCGGTATTAAAGGTTGTAACACCAGAGGTAACTGCACCAGCGTTGATCATTGTCGGTGTGTTGATGGTATCTTCTCTTGGGAAAATTGATTGGACGAAGTTTGAAATTGCGGTCCCTTCCTTTTTAACGATGATTACAATGCCTCTCTCATACAGCATTGCAACGGGTATAGCAGTTGGATTTATTTTCTATCCGATTACAATGATTGTAAAAGGAAAAGCAAAAGAGATTCATCCAATCATGTATTTCTTCTTTGTCATCTTTCTTCTATACTTTATCTTCTTGCAATAATTTCGAAACGGAGATCCCTGTCAAAAGGATCTCCGTTTTTTTGTCTATAAAGCATAAGTAATGAAAGTAAATGATTAGGAGACTTTTGGGTAAGATACCCATAAAGTCTTCTTTTTCTTTCTTTTGGCTTATGCTTTTTTATTTATGCAAATGATAGGTCAAATGGTTGTTTTTTTGCTTATTTTAGGGAGGTTTAAGTATGTTTAAAAAAGCATTTGGTGTATTACAAAAGGTAGGTAAAGCGTTGATGCTGCCTGTTGCCCTTTTGCCAGCAGCGGGAATACTGCTTGCTCTAGGTGCGGCACTGAAGAATCCGGCACTGCTCGAGTTGGCTCCATTTCTGGATAATAACAGTGTGAAAATGGTTGCTTCAATCATGCAGAACGCTGGGGATATTGTCTTTGGAAATCTGCCTGTTTTATTTGCTGTAGGTGTAGCGGTAGGTTTGGCAGGAGGAGATGGTGTAGCAGGTTTAGCAGCCATAATTGGTTACTTAATTATGAATGTAACGATGGGCACAGCGGGAGGTATTACGGCAGAGGATGTGAATGGACTAAACTATGCGAGTGTCTTAGGGGTTCCGACTCTCCAGACCGGGGTGTTTGGTGGAATCATCGTGGGGATCATCGCGGCCTCCCTTTATAATAAATTTTATGAAATGGAATTGCCCTCTTACTTAGGTTTTTTTGCTGGAAAAAGATTTGTTCCGATTATTACAGCAGGCACAGCGGTTCTGCTGGGGTTATTACTGCTTGTTATTTGGCCTCCGATTCAAACAGCTTTAAATGCATTTTCGCAAAATATGGTGAATGCCAACTTAACTATATCAGCATTTATCTTTGGTGTCATCGAACGTTCGCTTATCCCATTTGGACTTCATCATATTTTCTATTCGCCGTTTTGGTATGAATTTGGGGAATATGTTACAAAAGCGGGTGAAGTAGTACGTGGAGACCAAAAGATATTTATGAAGCAAATTACTGATAATGTTCAAAATTTAACAGCAGGTACATTTATGACAGGGAAGTTTCCGTTTATGATGTTTGGCTTGCCGGCAGCTGCATTAGCTATTTATCATGAAGCTCGTCCGGAAAAGAAAGTGGTTGTTGGCGGACTTATGGCTTCGGCGGCACTAACCTCATTCTTAACTGGGATTACGGAACCACTTGAATTTTCTTTCCTTTTTGTTGCTCCTGTCTTATTTGGTATACATGCTATATTTGCAGGATTCTCCTTTATGACTATGCATTTATTAAATGTAAAAATCGGTATGACCTTTTCTGGGGGACTGATCGATTATATATTATTTGGTTTAATTAATCCGCAGACAAATGCATGGATTGTTATCCCTGTTGGATTAGTATTTGCTGTTTTATATTACTTTGGTTTCCGCTTTGCCATTCGGAGATTTGATTTGAAAACACCTGGACGGGAAGATACAGAGGAGGAAGAAGAGGCTGTGGTTTCTGGTAAAGGTGGAGATTTGCCATATGAAGTTCTAGAGGCGATGGGAGGAAAAGAAAATATCACAAATCTTGATGCGTGTATTACACGCCTTCGGGTATCGGTGAATGATATTAATAATGTAGATAAAAATCGCCTGAAAAAGCTTGGTGCAGCAGGGGTACTTGAAGTAGGGAAAAATATACAAGCAATTTTTGGGCCGAGATCTGAAACGATTAAAGGACAAATGAAAGACATTATGAATGGAAAAAGACCCCGCGCAGCTGTTAAAGCCCCTGAGGATGGAGTGAAGCAGCAAATAGAAGAAGTAAATCCAGATGCACTTCAAAACGAAGGGGAAAAAGACCTATTCGTTTCTCCTATTAAAGGTGAAGTGATGCCAATTACGGAAGTACCTGATGCAGTTTTTTCAGAGAAAATGATGGGTGATGGTTTTGCGATTCTTCCATCTGAAGGAACAATCGTATCTCCTGTAGACGGTAAAATAATAAATCTTTTTCCAACCAAACACGCGATAGGAATACTATCTGATTCCGGTCGGGAGATTTTAATCCATATAGGGATTGATTCTGTGAAATTAAAAGGAGAAGGATTTGAAGTTAGTGTACAAGAAAATGAGTATGTAAAAGCGGGGCAGCCGTTGTTAAAGGTGGACCTTGATTTCGTAAAGAATCATACACCTTCAATTATTACCCCTATTGTGTTTACTAATTTGAAGGAAGGAGAAGGTGTTGTTATTAAAAAGCAAGGTATGGTTGAATTGAAGGAGGAAGATATTATCTCTATATCCAAGGCGTAATATAAATGGGGAAACCAGTCATGTTTACGATGACTGGTTTCTCTTTTTCGCTAAAATAGTTTACTACCAGGAATTTTCATACTGTGTCTGCTTTATAATGAGTAGAAAGTTGAAGGAAAAATAATCAAGTATTAATTAAAAATAATTGTTGACTGAATATGTGAAGAGGTGTTATTATAAAAAAACGGTCGTTAACAACTTATAAGAATTTAATTGAATTTAAATTAATAGTTGACACTGTAATTGATAGATGATATATTAGTAAAGTCGCTTTTGAGCGAAGCTATCAATTGTTATTGCTCTTTGAAAACTGAACGAACAAAAAACGTCAACGTAAATTCAAGTTTTAAAACTTAAGAGCTAATCTTACTCTTTATTGGAGAGTTTGATCCTGGCTCAGGACGAACGCTGGCGGCGTGCCTAATACATGCAAGTCGAGCGAATCTGAGGGAGCTTGCTCCCAAAGATTAGCGGCGGACGGGTGAGTAACACGTGGGCAACCTGCCTGTAAGACTGGGATAACTTCGGGAAACCGGAGCTAATACCGGATAATCCTTTTCTACTCATGTAGAAAAGCTGAAAGATGGCTTCGGCTATCACTTACAGATGGGCCCGCGGCGCATTAGCTAGTTGGTGAGGTAACGGCTCACCAAGGCGACGATGCGTAGCCGACCTGAGAGGGTGATCGGCCACACTGGGACTGAGACACGGCCCAGACTCCTACGGGAGGCAGCAGTAGGGAATCTTCCGCAATGGACGAAAGTCTGACGGAGCAACGCCGCGTGAGTGATGAAGGTTTTCGGATCGTAAAACTCTGTTGTTAGGGAAGAACAAGTACCGTTCGAATAGGGCGGTACCTTGACGGTACCTAACCAGAAAGCCACGGCTAACTACGTGCCAGCAGCCGCGGTAATACGTAGGTGGCAAGCGTTGTCCGGAATTATTGGGCGTAAAGCGCGCGCAGGTGGTTTCTTAAGTCTGATGTGAAAGCCCCCGGCTCAACCGGGGAGGGTCATTGGAAACTGGGAGACTTGAGTGCAGAAGAGGAAAGTGGAATTCCAAGTGTAGCGGTGAAATGCGTAGAGATTTGGAGGAACACCAGTGGCGAAGGCGACTTTCTGGTCTGTAACTGACACTGAGGCGCGAAAGCGTGGGGAGCGAACAGGATTAGATACCCTGGTAGTCCATGCCGTAAACGATGAGTGCTAAGTGTTAGAGGGTTTCCGCCCTTTAGTGCTGCAGCAAACGCATTAAGCACTCCGCCTGGGGAGTACGGCCGCAAGGCTGAAACTCAAAGGAATTGACGGGGGCCCGCACAAGCGGTGGAGCATGTGGTTTAATTCGAAGCAACGCGAAGAACCTTACCAGGTCTTGACATCCTCTGACAATCCTAGAGATAGGACGTTCCCCTTCGGGGGACAGAGTGACAGGTGGTGCATGGTTGTCGTCAGCTCGTGTCGTGAGATGTTGGGTTAAGTCCCGCAACGAGCGCAACCCTTGATCTTAGTTGCCAGCATTCAGTTGGGCACTCTAAGGTGACTGCCGGTGACAAACCGGAGGAAGGTGGGGATGACGTCAAATCATCATGCCCCTTATGACCTGGGCTACACACGTGCTACAATGGATGGTACAAAGGGCTGCAAGACCGCGAGGTTTAGCCAATCCCATAAAACCATTCTCAGTTCGGATTGCAGGCTGCAACTCGCCTGCATGAAGCCGGAATCGCTAGTAATCGCGGATCAGCATGCCGCGGTGAATACGTTCCCGGGCCTTGTACACACCGCCCGTCACACCACGAGAGTTTGTAACACCCGAAGTCGGTGGGGTAACCGCAAGGAGCCAGCCGCCTAAGGTGGGACAGATGATTGGGGTGAAGTCGTAACAAGGTAGCCGTATCGGAAGGTGCGGCTGGATCACCTCCTTTCTAAGGATGAAATGAAGTCTAACTTCATTAAAAGACGTTCCATTGTTCGTTCAGTTTTGAGAGAGTGATTTTCTCTCGAAACTTTTTTGTTCTTTGAAAACTAGATAATGTAATAAAGAAGAATAACCGAGTAATCGCCATCTTAGTTTTTTCTCTTATAATGTTTTAGAAACAAAATAAGAGTACAAACCATGAGGGCAATGAGAAGCAAGTAGTTCAAGGAAACGATTGAGGAAACACCGGAGCGTGCGTAGTTGGCACGTGAGGATGTTGACGATTGAGTTGACGCAGAAATACGCAGCTTATCATTGACCGAAGTAGGTTAAGTTAGAAAGGGCGCACGGTGAATGCCTAGGCACTAGGAGCCGATGAAGGACGGGACTAACACCGATATGCTTCGGGGAGCTGTAAGTAAGCTTTGATCCGGAGATTTCCGAATGGGGGAACCCTCTATCCGTAATGGGATAGAATCTTTACCTGAATACATAGGGTATTGAAGGCAGACCCGGGGAACTGAAACATCTAAGTACCCGGAGGAAGAGAAAGCAAACGCGATTCCCTGAGTAGCGGCGAGCGAAACGGGATTAGCCCAAACCAAGAGGCTTGCCTCTTGGGGTTGTAGGACACTCTACACGGAGTTACAAAGGAACGAGGTAAATGAACAGGTCTGGAAAGGCCGGCCAGAGAAGGTAAAAGCCCTGTAGTTGAAACTTCGTTCCCTCCAGAGTGGATCCTGAGTACGGCGGGACACGAGAAATCCCGTCGGAAGCAGGGAGGACCATCTCCCAAGGCTAAATACTCCCTAGTGACCGATAGTGAACCAGTACCGTGAGGGAAAGGTGAAAAGCACCCCGGAAGGGGAGTGAAAGAGATCCTGAAACCGTGTGCCTACAAGTAGTCAGAGCCCGTTTATGGGTGATGGCGTGCCTTTTGTAGAATGAACCGGCGAGTTACGATTACATGCGAGGTTAAGTTGAATAGACGGAGCCGCAGCGAAAGCGAGTCTGAATAGGGCGAATGAGTATGTGGTCGTAGACCCGAAACCAGGTGATCTACCCATGTCCAGGTTGAAGTTCAGGTAACACTGAATGGAGGACCGAACCCACGCACGTTGAAAAGTGCGGGGATGAGGTGTGGGTAGCGGAGAAATTCCAATCGAACTTGGAGATAGCTGGTTCTCTCCGAAATAGCTTTAGGGCTAGCCTCATGTAGAAAGAGTCTTGGAGGTAGAGCACTGTTTGGACTAGGGGCCCCCATCGGGTTACCGAATTCAGACAAACTCCGAATGCCAAAGACTTATCCATGGGAGTCAGACTGCGAGTGATAAGATCCGTAGTCAAGAGGGAAACAGCCCAGACCACCAGCTAAGGTCCCAAAGTATACGTTAAGTGGAAAAGGATGTGGAGTTGCTTAGACAACCAGGATGTTGGCTTAGAAGCAGCCACCATTTAAAGAGTGCGTAATAGCTCACTGGTCGAGTGACTCTGCGCCGAAAATGTACCGGGGCTAAACGTATCACCGAAGCTGTGGATGGACATCTACGATGTCCGTGGTAGGAGAGCGTTCTAAGGGCGTTGAAGCTAGACCGCAAGGACTGGTGGAGCGCTTAGAAGTGAGAATGCCGGTATGAGTAGCGAAAGATGGGTGAGAATCCCATCCACCGAATGCCTAAGGTTTCCTGAGGAAGGCTCGTCCGCTCAGGGTTAGTCGGGACCTAAGCCGAGGCTGAAAAGCGTAGGCGATGGACAACAGGTTGATATTCCTGTACCACCAAACTCCGTTTGAGCAATGGGGGGACGCAGGAGGATAGGGTAAGCGCACTGCTGGATATGTGCGTCTAAGCAGTTAGGCTGCAAGCGAGGAAAATCCCGTTTGCGTGAAGGCTGAGCTGTGACAGCGAGGGAAATATAGTACCGAAGTTCCTGATTCCACACTGCCAAGAAAAGCCTCTAGTGAGGATAAGGTGCCCGTACCGCAAACCGACACAGGTAGGCGAGGAGAGAATCCTAAGGTGAGCGAGAGAACTCTCGTTAAGGAACTCGGCAAAATGACCCCGTAACTTCGGGAGAAGGGGTGCTTTTTAGGGTGAATAGCCCTGAAAAGCCGCAGTGAATAGGCCCAGGCGACTGTTTAGCAAAAACACAGGTCTCTGCGAAGCCGCAAGGCGAAGTATAGGGGCTGACGCCTGCCCGGTGCTGGAAGGTTAAGAGGAGGGGTTAGCTCACGCGAAGCTCTGAATTGAAGCCCCAGTAAACGGCGGCCGTAACTATAACGGTCCTAAGGTAGCGAAATTCCTTGTCGGGTAAGTTCCGACCCGCACGAAAGGCGTAACGATCTGGGCACTGTCTCAACGAGAGACTCGGTGAAATTATAGTACCTGTGAAGATGCAGGTTACCCGCGACAGGACGGAAAGACCCCGTGGAGCTTTACTGTAGCCTGATATTGAATTTCGGTACAGCTTGTACAGGATAGGTAGGAGCCTTGGAAGCCGGAGCGCCAGCTTCGGTGGAGGCATCGGTGGGATACTACCCTGGCTGTATTGAAATTCTAACCCATGCCCCTGATCGGGGCAGGAGACAGTGTCAGGTGGGCAGTTTGACTGGGGCGGTCGCCTCCTAAAAAGTAACGGAGGCGCCCAAAGGTTCCCTCAGAATGGTTGGAAATCATTCGAAGAGTGTAAAGGCATAAGGGAGCTTGACTGCGAGACCTACAAGTCGAGCAGGGACGAAAGTCGGGCTTAGTGATCCGGTGGTTCCGCATGGAAGGGCCATCGCTCAACGGATAAAAGCTACCCCGGGGATAACAGGCTTATCTCCCCCAAGAGTCCACATCGACGGGGAGGTTTGGCACCTCGATGTCGGCTCATCGCATCCTGGGGCTGTAGTCGGTCCCAAGGGTTGGGCTGTTCGCCCATTAAAGCGGTACGCGAGCTGGGTTCAGAACGTCGTGAGACAGTTCGGTCCCTATCCGTCGTGGGCGCAGGAAATTTGAGAGGAGCTGTCCTTAGTACGAGAGGACCGGGATGGACGCACCGCTGGTGTACCAGTTGTTCTGCCAAGAGCATCGCTGGGTAGCTATGTGCGGAAGGGATAAGTGCTGAAAGCATCTAAGCATGAAGCCCCCCTCGAGATGAGATTTCCCATAGCGTCAAGCTAGTAAGACCCCTGAAAGATGATCAGGTTGATAGGTTTGAGGTGGAAGCGTGGTGACACGTGGAGCTGACAAATACTAATCGGTCGAGGACTTAACCATAAATGATTACTCAACTTCTTCTTTAGCATTATCTAGTTTTGAGGGAACAAACCTCATCATAAATAGGTCTAGTGACGATGGCGAGAAGGCCACACCCGTTCCCATCCCGAACACGGCAGTTAAGCTTCTCAGCGCCGATGGTAGTTAGGGGCTGCCCCCTTGTGAGAGTAGGACGTCGCTAGGCAAAATTAAAAAGAGTATCCATTGGATACTCTTTTTTTGTTATATTAATAAATAAATGAAAAAGCGAGTATAGAAAGGCTTAGAGTCAGCAAAGTAACTTTTTAGTTACATGAAAAAATGAGTATCCTACATCAACAAACTCTTCCGGGATGTAACTCACGATGGAAGTATTCTATTTGTATTTATCGTTTCAAGAGCTATAAAACAGGTTAAAATAAATATATGACTAGTAAATTTTTTAAAAGGTACGCAAACACCCATTTATTCTATAAAATAAGAACTCACTGAGCCTTAGCTGCTAAGGATGAATCCATTACCCTAAAAGGAGGATTTTCATTGCTCGAAAATAGTTTTATAATGGTCGTGATAATTCTTGTGATCAATATCGTGTATGTTTCCTTTTTTACAATCAGGATGATTTTGACACTAAAAGGGCAAAGATATCTTGCGGCATTCATTAGCACAATTGAAGTGGTCATTTATGTGATTGGACTTGGGCTTGTTCTAGATAATCTAAATGAAATACAGAATTTGATTGCCTATGCCGTTGGTTATGGGATTGGTGTCATAGTTGGCATGAAGATTGAGGAGAAGCTTGCGCTTGGTTATATTACTGTAAATGTGATTACGAAGGAATATGATAAAGATGTTCCGAAGATGTTAAGGGATAAAGGGTATGGCGTAACAAATTGGGCTGCAAACGGTTTAGAAGGTGATCGAATGGCTCTGCAAATTTTAACGCCAAGAAAGTATGAATTAAAGCTTTACCAAACAATTAAAGAGCTAGACCCAAAGGCGTTTATTATCGCATACGAGCCTAAAACGATTCATGGCGGTTTCTGGGTGAAATCAGTAAAGAAAGGAAAGTTGTTTCGTGAGTAAGGAAAAACAGAAAATATTATTTGAGGTACAGGAAAATGAAACAATAGATATGTGCCTTGATCGAATAAAAAAAGCTGGCTATATGCCTGTAAAAAGAACGGAGAAGCCGATTTTTGAAGAAATTAAAAATGGTGCGACTGTAACCTATGAACCAGTAGGCCGGCAAATTATCTTCGAAGCGAAAGTTATCCAATCGTAAAACACGAACGATAGATGTATGACTTCTGTTAATGTTCGATTTTAGGTTGACATGACTCATATAAAGTTGATAAGATGAATATAGAAGTTAAAAATGAACTGAATACCCTCGTATAATAATGGGAATATGGCCCATAAGTTTCTACCCGATAACCGTAAATTATTGGACTATGAGGGAAAGTCGATAAGCCCGGCGAATGAAGAAAGTTATCCAATTGAAGTATGGATACTCTATTCATTATGCTTATTTGTGCCCGGTCAGATTACTTTCTCTCATTGTAGAAAGAGTCTGTCCGGGTTTTTTATATTGTACCGTAGATTAACGGGATGTAAGACCCCCACTTCAAGAAGTTGAGGGAACAAAAAATTCTAAGTGTGGGATCTAACAGCCGTAAATGCCCGGTTTCACTTTATTGAAAAATGATAGATTTATAGATGAACTGGAGGAGAATAATGGTGACAAAAGTAGCTGTAATCATGGGAAGCAAGTCAGACTGGGAAACAATGAAGCATGCTTGCAAGGTACTAGATGAGCTCGAAGTGGGATACGAAAAAAAGGTTGTTTCCGCACACCGCACTCCAGATTTAATGTTTTCATATGCGGAAAGTGCAAGAGGAAGAGGAATAAAGGTGGTTATTGCTGGAGCAGGTGGAGCTGCTCACCTTCCAGGAATGGTCGCTGCAAAAACAACCCTGCCCGTAATAGGGGTTCCTATTCAATCCAAGGCATTAAATGGTCTTGATTCTTTGTTATCTATTGTGCAAATGCCGGGGGGAGTTCCTGTAGCAACGGTAGCAATCGGAAAAGCTGGAGCAACGAATGCGGGATTGCTTGCTGCACAGATTATAGGTACACAAGATGCTATCATTGCTGACCGTTTAGAACAGAAAAGAGAGAATACAAAACAGGAAGTTTTAGAAAGTAGTGATGAACTTGTCTAATAAGGTCATTTTACCAGGCCAAACAATAGGGATTATTGGCGGGGGCCAGTTAGGGCGGATGATGGCGATTGCAGCCAAGGTCAATGGATTCAGAATTGCTGTGCTAGACCCCGCTGAGGATTCTCCGTGCGGGCAGGTTGCTGACTACAAGATTATTGGTGAGTATGACAGCCTTCATTCAATCCAAGAACTTGCAAAGATGAGTGATGTAATCACTTATGAATTTGAAAATATAAATGCAGAGGCTCTAAGCTGGTTATGCAGGAATGCCTATGTTCCACAAGGAACTGCTTTATTGGAAATTACTCAGGATCGCATACAAGAGAAGGCTGCTATCCAAAGTGCTGGCTTAGTGGTCGCACCATATGCCGTAATCGAAACGGAAGAGGCAATTTATGATAATATAGATAAGTTCGGGCTTCCAGCGGTATTAAAAACTTCCAGAGGCGGCTATGATGGAAAAGGTCAATATGTAATAAAAAGCAAAGAAGAGATAACAGAGGCAAAACAGCTTCTTAATCAAGGCATATGTGTTCTAGAAAAATGGATTCCCTTTGAAAAGGAGATTTCAGTAATTATTTGCCGAAACAGCAAAGCTGAAATAGCTGTGTTTCCAGTGGCAGAAAATATCCATAGAGAGAACATTCTTCATCAGACCATTGCGCCAGCAAGAGTAACAAGGCATGTTGAGGAACAAGCAGTACAAGCTGCTAAGCAGCTGGCAGAGAACTTGGAACTCGTTGGAACATTAGCAGTAGAAATGTTCCTGACCAAAGATGGTCAAATTTACATTAATGAGTTAGCTCCAAGACCTCATAATTCAGGACATTATTCGATCGAAGCTTGTGAAACTTCTCAATTTGAGCAGCATATTCGCGCGGTTTGTAATTGGCCGCTTGGACAAACGAGGCTATTAAAACCAGCAGTAATGGTAAATATATTAGGAGAACATCAGCAAGGAATCATTGATCAGATTCCTTCATTGTCCGACTGGAAAATTCATTTATACGGTAAAGAGGAAGCCAAGTATAAACGCAAAATGGGCCATGTCACGCTTTTACGTGATTCAGTTGAAGAGGCTTTGGCTGAAATGGTGAAAAGCAAGATATGGGCCGATGTGACAGAAAAGATCGGAGGATAAAACATGATTGAACGTTATACAAGACCAGAGATGGGGGCTATTTGGACAGAGGAAAACCGTTTTCAGGCATGGCTAGAAGTTGAAATTCTAGCATGTGAAGCTTGGGCAGAACTCGGTGACATTCCAAAGGAAGATGTCCAAAAAATCCGTGAAAAGGCATCATTTGATATTCAGCGAATTAAAGAAATTGAAGAAGAAACGAGACATGATGTTGTTGCTTTCACGCGTGCCGTGTCAGAAACACTTGGTGAAGAGCGCAAATGGGTTCACTACGGTTTAACATCAACGGACGTAGTAGATACCGCACTTTCCTACACAATTAAACAAGCAAATAACATTTTGTTAAAGGACTTAGAGCGTTTTGTTGAGATATTAAAAAATAAAGCAAAAGAGCATAAGCATACTGTTATGATGGGTCGTACACATGGGGTTCATGCGGAGCCGACTACTTTTGGATTAAAGCTTGCTCTTTGGTACGAGGAAATGAAGCGAAATCTTGAGCGTTTTAAAGAGGCAGCAGCAGGAGTAGAATATGGGAAGATTTCAGGGGCAGTTGGAACATACGCAAATATTGACCCATTTGTTGAAAAATATGTATGTGAAAAGCTCGGCCTGCAGCCTGCGCCAATTTCCACACAGACATTGCAGCGTGATCGTCATGCACATTATATGAGCACGATCGCACTCATTGCGACTTCCATTGAAAAATTTGCAACTGAAATTCGCGGCTTGCAAAAGAGTGAAACGCGTGAGGTAGAGGAGTTCTTTGCAAAGGGCCAAAAAGGCTCATCTGCCATGCCGCATAAACGCAACCCGATTAGTTCAGAGAATATGACAGGAATGGCAAGGGTCATTCGCGGGTACATGATGACAGCGTATGAAAATGTAGCATTATGGCATGAGCGTGATATTTCCCATTCATCTGCTGAAAGAATCATTCTTCCGGATGCAACAATTGCATTGAATTACATGCTGAACCGATTTGGCAATATTGTGAAGAACTTAACGGTCTTCCCGGAAAATATGAAACGCAATATGGATCGTACACTTGGTTTAATCTATTCCCAACGTGTTCTTCTTGCACTAATTGATAAAGGCTTAACTCGTGAAGAGGCATATGATACTGTTCAGCCTAAAGCAATGGAGGCATGGGAAAAACAAGTTCACTTCCGCAGTCTCATTGAGCAGGATGAAACAATCACTGCAAAGCTATCTTCAGCAGAAATTGATGATTGCTTTGACTATAACTATCATATCAAACATGTAGATACCATTTTTGATCGTTTAGGATTATAAGAAAAGCGGAAGCGCCTTGGTCATCGCCGTACAAACTGGAAGGACCGCGACTGAGATAAAGGAAACACGGTGAGCGAAAGCGAACCGATGTTGACTTATCATAGGGAGGGGGCTGAAGTTTGATAGGCGATAGGCGCTGGAGCTAGACAATTCTCTAACTCCAAAGTTATATTTTCGTATCTAATAAAAAATAAGAGGTAAGAGCATTTCTTACCTCTTTAATAAAAATAAAATTCCCAATCTTCTTAAAATAGGAGGCTTTCCAAGTGGAAAAAGGAACATTGTTATATGAAGGCAAGGCTAAAAAAATTTACGAAACAAACGATCAGCGTATTGTTTGGATTGAGTATAAAGATTCAGCAACTGCTTTTAACGGAGAGAAGAAGGCAAGCATTACCGGGAAAGGCCGTTTGAATAACGAGATTACTAGTTTGCTATTTTCGAAGATTCAAGAGCTTGGGATTGATTCCCACTTCATTAAAAAGGTTTCAGAAACGGAACAGCTTGTAAAAAAGGTAGAAATTATACCACTTGAAACGGTTGTCCGTAATATTTCCGCTGGAAGCTTTGCCAAAAGATTGGGAGTAGAAGAAGGCTCCCCACTCGTAAGGCCAATCGTAGAGTTTTATTTAAAAGATGATGTACTGGGAGATCCCCTTCTAACAGAGGACCATATTGAAGTCCTTCAGCTTGCCGGCAAAGATGACGTCGAAATTTTAAAAGAAAAGGCACTGAAAGTAAACGAAGTGTTATCTGATTTATTCAAAGAGCTAGGCATTCGCCTTGTCGACTTTAAGCTTGAATTTGGGAAAGACCAAGATGGACATATTCTGCTAGCTGACGAAATTTCGCCTGATACGTGCAGGCTTTGGGATATTCAAACGAATGAGAAGCTAGATAAGGATGTATTCCGCAGAGACCTGGGTAATTTGACAGATGCTTATGAAAATATTCTAGCCAGACTGGGAGGCCAATCAGTATGTACAAAGTAAAGGTATTCGTCACATTAAGAGAAAGTGTGCTAGATCCTCAAGGAACAGTAGTGAAAAGCTCGCTCCATTCGCTAAATTATCAGGAAGTTACAGATGTCCGTATCGGTAAATACATGGAATTGACGATTGAAAAGTCTGATCGGCCAATTGATGAAGCAGTGAAGGAAATGTGTGAACGTTTACTAGCCAATGTTGTCATTGAAGATTACCGTTATGAAATTGAGGAGGCTGTTGCTCAGTGAGATTTGCGGTCATAGTTTTTCCTGGATCCAATTGTGACGTCGACATGTATCATGCTGTGAAGGATGAGCTTGGTGCTGAAGTGGAATATGTTTGGCATGACAGAGAAAGCTTAGATGAGTATGACGGCATTCTTCTTCCCGGAGGCTTTTCTTACGGGGATTATCTCCGCTCCGGTGCGATTGCTCGCTTTAGCAATGTAATGAAAGAGGTTGTGAAAGCCGCAGAAGCAGGAAAGCCAGTTTTAGGCATCTGCAATGGCTTTCAAATTTTATTAGAAGCAGGACTTCTGCCCGGTGCAATGAGAAGAAATGAGAGCTTGAAGTTTATTTGCCGCCAAGTAGAATTGACGGTTGAAAATAACCATACGATGTTTTCGTCTGCATATGAAAAAAATGAAGTGATTACAATCCCTATCGCCCACGGTGAAGGCAACTATTATTGTGATGAAGAAACACTGGCTAAATTGAAGGCTAACAACCAAATTGTTTTCACTTATAACGGCAGCAATCCAAATGGTAGTTTAGAAGATATTGCGGGTATCATCAATGAAAAGGGAAATGTTCTTGGAATGATGCCGCACCCTGAAAGAGCAGTGGATGAGCTTTTAGGAGGAGCAGATGGCTTGAAACTTTTTCAATCGATCGTAAAACAATGGAGGGAAGCACATGTCGTTAATGCTTGAACCAAATCCAGAACAATTAAAGGCACAGAAGGTATACAAAGAAATGGGATTGTCGGATGAAGAATTTGCGATGATTGAAAAGATTCTCGGGCGTCTGCCAAATTATACAGAAATTGGTCTGTTTTCTGTTATGTGGTCCGAGCACTGCAGCTATAAAAATTCCAAGCCAGTCTTAAAAAAGTTCCCAACTACCGGTGAGAAGGTACTCCAAGGACCGGGAGAAGGTGCAGGGATTGTTGATATCGGTGACGGGCAGGCTGTTGTTTTTAAGATTGAAAGCCATAACCACCCTTCAGCAATCGAGCCTTATCAAGGAGCGGCTACAGGAGTTGGCGGAATTATCCGTGATGTCTTTTCAATGGGTGCACGTCCTGTTGCTATGCTTAATTCCTTACGCTTTGGGGAGCTGGACAATGCACGTACGAAGTATCTGTTTAAAGAAGTGGTTGCTGGTATTGCAGGGTATGGAAACTGTATTGGGATTCCGACAGTCGGCGGGGAGATACAATTTGAATCAGCCTATGAGGGTAACCCATTAGTCAATGCGATGTGTGTAGGATTAATTGACCATAAGGATATTCAAAAAGGCCAGGCACATGGTGTTGGCAATACAGTGATGTATGTAGGAGCAAAAACCGGACGTGATGGAATTCATGGAGCGACTTTCGCTTCTGAGGAATTAACCGATCAATCAGAGGAAAAGCGTCCTGCTGTTCAAGTAGGTGATCCCTTCATGGAGAAGCTTTTACTTGAAGCGTGTCTTGAACTCGTGAAGTCAGATGCCCTAGTGGGTATTCAAGATATGGGAGCAGCGGGTCTGACAAGCTCATCAGCTGAAATGGCGAGTAAGGCAGGATCAGGCATTGAAATGAATCTCGACTTTGTTCCTCAGCGAGAAACAGGCATGACTGCTTATGAAATGATGCTCTCTGAATCACAGGAGAGAATGTTAATTGTCGTTAAAAAAGGCAGGGAGCAAGAAATTGTGGATCTGTTCTCCAAGTACGATCTTGAAGCGGTAGCAATAGGCAGGGTTACAGATGATAAAATGCTTCGCCTTATCCATAACGGAGAAATCGTAGCAAATGTTCCTGCGGATGCTCTTGCTGAAGAGGCACCTGTCTACCATAAACCATCTCGTGAACCTGAATATTATCGTGAGTTTCAAGCAATGGAAAATGAAATTCCTGCAGTTGCTGATTATAAGGAAACGCTGATCAAATTGCTTCAGCAGCCGACGATTGCAAGCAAAGAGTGGGTATATGATCAGTACGATTATATGGTCCGTACGAATACAGTGGTTGCTCCAGGATCTGATGCTGCAGTGATTCGAATTCGCGGAACACGGAAAGGCCTAGCAATGACAACGGATTGCAATTCACGTTATATGTACTTAGATCCGGAAACAGGCGGCAAGATTGCTGTCGCAGAAGCGGCTAGAAATATTGTTTGTTCAGGCGGAGAGCCTTTGGCTATAACGGATAACTTGAATTTCGGAAATCCAGAAAAGCCAGAAATATTCTGGCAGATTGAAAAGTCAGCTGATGGAATTAGTGAAGCCTGCCGTACTTTAAAGACTCCTGTCATCGGCGGAAATGTATCGTTATATAACGAAACAAATGGAGCAGCTATTTATCCTACACCCGTTATTGGGATGGTCGGTCTTGTTGCAGATATAGAGCATGTGACAACTCAAAGCTTTAAATCAGCTGGAGATCTTATTTATCTGTTAGGAGAAACGAAGGATGAGTTTGGCGGCAGTGAACTGCAAAAGCTCACATATGGCAAGATATTTGGGAAAGCACCCGAGCTTGATTTAGAAAAAGAAGCCAAGTTCCAAAATCAAGTATTACAAGCCATTCGTGAGGGTCTGATTGTTTCTGCTCACGATGTCGCTGAGGGTGGATTGGCTGTTGCTGCTTCGGAGAGTCTTATAAGTTCGGATGGCCTTGGTGCAAATATAAAAATTGCGGGTAATACAGTATCTGCATTGTTCAGTGAATCCCAATCCCGATTCTTGCTATCAGTGAAAAAAGAGCATCAGCAAGCGTTTGAAAGCTTAGTAGATGCTAGGCTAATTGGAGAAGTCACAGATTTGCCTGTCCTTCAAATTTCTTCAGAGGAAGGGCTAGTGCTTGCCGAGCAGGTTGAAGTATTGAAAGAAGCCTGGAAAGGAGCAATCCCATGCTTGCTGAATTAAAAGGATTGAATGAGGAATGTGGCATCTTTGGTGTTTGGGGACATCCTGAAGCTTCGCAAATTACTTATTACGGGCTTCATAGTCTGCAGCACCGTGGCCAAGAAGGTACAGGTATTGTTGTAACAGATGGTGTGAAATTGAAGGGGAAAAAAGGAGAGGGGCTTGTTTCAGAAATTTTCACTTCTGAAGCGATTCAGGAACTGGAAGGAAACGCTGCTATCGGACACGTGAGGTATGCCACAGCAGGAGGCGGCGGTTATGAAAATGTCCAGCCGCTGCTGTTCAATTCTCAAAGCGGGAGCCTTTCTCTTTGCCATAATGGGAATTTAATTAATGCCACTGCATTACGGAGTCAGCTCGAGGCTCAAGGAAGCATTTTTCAAACAAGCTCGGATACAGAGGTGCTGGCTCATTTAATTAAACGTGGAGGGTTCTCTTCCTTTAAAGATAGGGTGAAAAATGCACTATCTATGGTTAAGGGTGCTTATGCCTTTCTCATTATGACGGAAACAGAATTGATGGTAGCACTAGATCCGAACGGGATGAGACCACTTTCTTTAGGGAAAATTGGCGATGCCTATGTTGTTGCATCAGAAACATGTGCCTTTGACATCGTTGGAGCCGAATTTGTGCGCGATGTGCTGCCGGGTGAATTGCTTATTATTGATGATCAAGGATTCCGTTCAGAAATGTTTGCATTTGCTTCTAATATCGCCATGTGCACAATGGAATATATCTATTTTTCTCGTCCAGACAGCAATATTAATGGAATTAATGTTCATACAGCAAGGAAAAATCTTGGAAAACAATTAGCCATCGAGGTTCCAGTTGAGGCAGATGTTGTCACAGGTGTTCCAGATTCCAGCATATCGGTTGCGATTGGCTATGCCGAGGCATCTGGGATTCCGTACGAAATGGGACTAATCAAAAATAAATATGTTGGCCGTACATTCATTCAGCCTTCCCAATCGTTAAGGGAGCAGGGGGTGAAAATGAAGCTTTCTCCTGTTCGAGGTGTGGTGGATGGAAAAAGAGTCATTATGGTAGATGATTCCATTGTCCGCGGGACGACAAGCAGAAGAATCGTTTCTATGCTTAAAGAAGCAGGTGCAACAGAGGTACATGTATTAATTAGTTCACCGCCCATTAAAAATCCTTGTTTCTATGGGATTGATACTTCTACAAAAGAAGAGCTGATTGCTGCTAACCATTCAGTTGAAGAAATTAGAGAGATAATCGGTGCAGATACACTCACTTTTCTTAGTGTAGAGGGCATGGTAGAAGCGATCGGACGAAAGGAAGACGGGGAAACACGCGGCTCATGCCTTGCATGCTTTACTGGAAAGTATCCAACGGAGATCTACCCTGTCTCTTCAGAGGATAAGGTTCCTACTGTTTAATGACATATGAAAAGGAAAGCGGCATTGGCAAGATGTCGTTTTTCTTTTCAAAAAGTGCAAAAACATAAAGTTGGAGAATTGTCTAGCGCAAGCGGACTATAACTATCAAACTTCAGGTCTCCTCCCTACGATAAGTCAACATCGGTTCGCTCACGCTCACCGTGTTTCCTTTATCGAAAGGAAGAGCTCCTCCAGTTTGTACGGCGATGATCAAGGCGCTTGCGCTGTTCTTATAGGAGGAAAATATAATGGCGAATGCTTATAAGCAAGCCGGTGTGGACATTGAAGCTGGTTACGAAGCGGTTTCCCGTATGAAAAAACATGTGCAAAAGACCATCCGCCCAGGGGTGCTTGGTGGTTTAGGCGGTTTTGGGGGTATGTTTGATCTATCTGTCTTAAATTTAAAGGAGCCTATACTTGTTTCAGGTACGGACGGTGTCGGAACGAAATTGATGCTTGCCTTTCAGATGGATAAACACGATACAATCGGGATTGATGCAGTTGCAATGTGTGTAAATGATATTGTTGTACAAGGTGCAGAGCCTTTGTATTTCTTAGATTATATTGCATGTGGAAAAGCAGAACCAGCTAGAATTGAGGCCATTGTTAAGGGGATTTCTGAAGGCTGTGAACAGGCGGGCTGTGCACTTGTTGGTGGAGAAACGGCGGAAATGCCAGGCATGTATAGTGAGGAAGAATATGATCTCGCTGGGTTTTCTGTTGGTGCCTGTGAAAAATCACGGCTGGTTGATGGTACAAATATTCAGTCAGGTGATGTATTAATTGGTCTAGCTTCCAGTGGTATTCATAGCAACGGATACTCGCTTGTAAGAAAGCTATTTTTTGAGAAAGCAAATATAGCATTAACAGAGTACGTGGATGAATTAGGCTGCACGTTAGGGGAAGAGCTGCTGCGGCCGACAAAAATCTATGTGAAATCGATTTTATCAGCCTTGGATAAGTTTCCTATTAAAGGAATGGCCCATATTACTGGCGGTGGTTTTATTGAAAATATCCCCCGTATGCTGCCTGAGGGATTAGGTGCTGAACTGATTGAGAGCAACTGGGAGGTGCCAGCTGTTTTCAGGCTGATGGAGGAAATTGGCGGGCTGGATCGTAAGGAAATGTACAATATTTTTAATATGGGAACAGGTATGGTCATTGCAGTAGATGAGGCAAGAGCAAATGAAGTGATGGCACATTTTAATAGCTTAGGTGAAAAAGCTTATGTCATTGGTAAAGTAGTAGAGAAACCAGATGTTGAAATATATAGGGGTACCCTATGAAAAATATCGCCATATTTGCTTCCGGGACCGGCACAAACTTTCAGGCGATTGTAGATGCTGTAAAGACAGATAAGCTATCTGCAGTTATTAAGCTGCTCGTCTGTGATCGCCAAGACGCATACAGCATTGAGAGAGCGATAAAAGAAAAAATCCCATCGTTTGTATTTACGGCAAAAGAGTATGCAAGTAAAGAAGAGTACGAGACAGAGATTTTACAGAGATTAAAAGAATTAGAGATTGATTATGTCGTCCTGGCAGGCTATATGCGCTTAATCGGTCCAACGCTTCTTAAAAACTACGAGGGCAGGATTATTAATATTCATCCTTCTCTTTTGCCTGCCTTTCCGGGAAAGGATGCCATCGGCCAAGCGCTTAAAGCAAAGGTGAAGGAGAGCGGTGTATCCATTCATTTCGTTGATGAAGGGATGGATACTGGTCCAATTATTGCACAGCAATCTGTTTCGCTGAGTGAAAATGAAACAATTGAAAGTCTCCAAGCCAAAATACATGAAATTGAACATAAATTATACCCGCAAGTATTGCAGCGATTATTTACAACTAGTCAGGAGGATAACAAATGAAAAAAAGAGCGCTTATCAGTGTGTCCGATAAACAAGGTGTAACGGCATTCGCCAAGCAATTAAGTGAGCAAGGCTATGAAATTATCTCGACTGGCGGTACGAAAAAGGCATTGGAAGAAAGTGGCGTTCCTGTAATCGGAGTGAGTGATGTAACGGGGTTCCCAGAAATTCTAGAAGGGCGAGTAAAAACTTTAAATCCAATGATTCACGGGGGGCTTCTGGCTAAGTTTGATGAGCCTGCCCATAAGGCACAGCTTGAAGAACATCATATTGAGCCTATCCAAATTGTCTGTGTTAACTTATATCCTTTCCAGCAAACGATCGCTAAACCAGATGTAACGGTAGAAGATGCGATTGAAAATATTGATATCGGCGGACCTGCCATGCTGCGAGCATCAGCTAAAAATCATGAGCATGTAACTGTAGTTGTGGATCCAGCAGATTACGAAACGGTTCTATCTCAATTAAAAGCTGAAGGTGGAGTTGAAAAGGAAACCCGCAGGAAGCTTGCCGCAAAGGTTTTTCGTCATACAGCAGCATATGATGCGATGATTGCAGACTATATGACAAACCTTGTAAACGAAGAAGTGCCAGAAAAGCTTACAGTTACTTTTGAACGAAAGCAATCACTAAGATACGGAGAGAATCCGCATCAAAAGGCAGCTTTCTATCGTAAGCCCCTTGGTTCTGAATTTTCAATTGCTAACGCAGAGCAGCTGCATGGAAAAGAGCTTTCCTATAATAACATTAATGATGCCGATGCTGCCCTGCAAATCGTTAAAGAGTTTACGGAGCCTGCCGCTGTAGCTGTGAAGCATATGAATCCATGTGGAATTGGCAGCGGAACAACCGTTTATGATGCGTTTTCAAAGGCGTTTGCAGCTGATCCGGTTTCTATTTTTGGCGGAATTATCGCTTTTAATCGGGAGGTTGATGAAGAAACGGCCAGAAAGCTGTATGAAATCTTCCTTGAAATCATTATTGCCCCAGCCTTTACAAAAGAAGCACTGGCTATATTAACTGGGAAAAAGAATCTTCGTTTATTAACTATCCCTTTTCCTACAAGTGGAAAGGAAGAAATAAGACTTACTTCGGTTGAAGGCGGATTGCTTGTTCAGCAATATGATCAATACACATTGGATCATGCTAACGTATCTGTGCCAACAAAGAGGGAGCCTTCTGAGGAGGAATGGAAGGCGCTCAAGCTAGGCTGGAAAGTCGTAAAACACGTGAAATCAAATGCAATTGTCGTGAATAATGCAGACATGACGCTTGGGATTGGAGCTGGCCAAATGAACCGAGTAGGTGCTGCAAAAATTGCCCTTGAACAGGCAGGCGAAAAGGCTGCTGGAGCGGT
The DNA here is from genome assembly GCF_006704205.1 of Cytobacillus solani. Lineage (NCBI taxonomy): Bacteria > Bacillati > Bacillota > Bacilli > Caryophanales > Bacillaceae > Cytobacillus > Cytobacillus solani. The sequence goes on along the minus strand of NZ_CP041305.1, from coordinate 1,292,213 downwards.
TATGGCATCTGATGCTTTCTTTCCAATGAATGACACCGTTGAAGCAGCAGCAAAGGCAGGCATTACAGCAATCATTCAGCCAGGCGGCTCTGTAAGAGACGAGGATTCGATCAAAAAAGCAGACGAGTACGGAATTGCTATGGTTTTTACAGGGGTAAGGCACTTTAAGCATTAATCGAATCTTTGGGGGTGTGCCAGAAATGAAGGTATTAGTCATTGGCAGAGGCGGCCGTGAGCACGCAATCTGCAGAAAGCTATTTGAAAGTCCAACAGTAGAGCGAGTATTTGTAGCACCCGGAAATCCAGGAATGGAAGATGTCTCTCAGTTAGTGGATATTCAGGAAAGTGACCAAGAAAGGCTAGTCCATTTTGCGAAAGAAAATGACATTGGTTTAACGGTAATTGGCCCAGAAGTTCCTTTATTAGCTGGGATTGTAGATCATTTTCAGAGTGAGAGATTGACCGTTTTCGGTCCGAAAAAAGAGGCAGCTGTTATAGAAGGAAGTAAATCCTTCGCCAAGGAATTAATGAAAAAGTATGGGATTCCAACGGCTGAGTATGCGGTATTTTCTAACTATGAGGAAGCTCTTGCTTACTTGGAAGAAAAAGGTGCACCGATTGTCATTAAAGCAGATGGCTTAGCAGCTGGAAAAGGAGTCACTGTTGCGATGACAATGGAGGAAGCGAGAGATAGCCTTAAGGAAATGCTCTTAGATGAAAGATTCGGCAACGCTTCTACAACAGTCGTCATGGAGGAATTTTTAACAGGTGAGGAAATTTCTCTTATGGCTTTAGTGAACGGAGAAGTCGTCATTCCACTTGAAATTGCTCAAGATCATAAGCGCGCATATGATGGGGATTTAGGCCCTAATACAGGCGGAATGGGTGCCTATTCACCTGTACCGCATATAAGTAATGAGATTATTAAAGAGGCTGTGAAAACAATTCTGCAGCCAACTGCTAAAGCTCTTGTCCAAGAAGAAAGAGAATTTTGCGGAGTTTTATATGCCGGATTAATTATTACAGAATCTGGACCGAAAGTAATTGAGTTTAATGCACGATTTGGAGATCCCGAAACACAGGTAATCCTTCCAAGAATGAAATCTGATTTGGCTGACGTGTTGCTAGCAGTTATCAATGGAAATACACCTGAAATCATTTGGGATGAAGAAGTTATGCTTGGTGTTGTTGCAGCTTCAGTCGGATACCCAGACGAATACCAAAAAGGTGCCGTACTGGAAGGGCTAGATGAAATAAATTCCGATGTTTACGTATTCCATGCGGGGACCGACAAAAATAATCTAGGACTTTTTCTCACAAATGGCGGACGTGTCCTATTAGCTGGTGCAAAGGCAAAGACACTGGAAGAAGCGCAAAACAAGGTGTATGCTCAATTGAAAAAAGTCCATTGCACAGGCATCTTTTATCGTAAGGATATTGGGCATCGGGCTATTCAGCACGCCCTTTATTAGATTTTCGAATAAATACAAATAGCAAAGCAACGATACTGCCAATCAACGCAATCAATACAAATGACATATCAGTTAAATACTCCCAAAACATATGAATCGCTCCTTTTTATGAAGCCCCCAATTGATGGGGGCTATTTTGAATACACTTACGAAGGGTTATATGGAAAGATATCGCTGATTTCGATATCTTCCCCGTTCCCATTTTGGTTCATTGAACCAAGAAGTTCTTGTCTATTTTCAAAAAGAGCGGTTATTGGGCAAAAACGGACAATTCCTTCAGCCACCTTCATTGCTCCAAGAAATGCTAGGATCATGTATGATTCACGCCAAGGTTTTTTCGTAAGCTTTGCTGTACTGCAAGCCACTAGTGTGAGCCCACAAGTAATGCGGATTAATGCATTGACAATCCCGATATTCGGTTTGATATTCATTCCTTTACCCTCCTCTTGAATATTTCATAAACTTTTCTATTTCTTTAATGCGTTAAATAGTGAATTATGGTAATATAAAACAAACTATGAAAGGGCTTTCTTGTTTGATTTATAGCCATTTTAACTAATAACAAATACAGATAAATAAAGAAACTAGAGGGAGGGATTCTTGTGCTGGAACAGCGTTACCGTTGGAAAAACAAATATTTACGTGATCATGTTTCTGTATTAGATGGAAAACTTTCCCCGACGCTATTACTGAAAAATGCACGTTATCTTAATCAAGCATTTCGTAAGTGGATGACGGCAAATATTTGGATATATAATGACCGCATCGTTTATGTGGGGGAAATGCTGCCTGTAACCATCAAAAATTGTGAAGTTGTGGATTGTGAAGGCTTAATGCTTGTTCCAGGTTATATAGAGCCCCATGCCCACCCGTTTCAATTATATAATCCCCATTCGTTTGCGAGCTATGCATCTCAGTTTGGTACAACGACGCTAATTAATGATAATATGGTCCTTGCATTGCAGATGGATAAAAATAGAGCGTTCTCTTTTTTAAGTGAATTAAGGAATCTTCCTTCAACTATGTATTGGTGGTGCAGATTTGATGCACAAACAGAAATTCAAAATGAAGAGGTGATCTTTTCTCATCGGAATGTAAAATCATGGCTTGAACATGAGGCTGTTCTTCAGGGAGGAGAACTGACAGCCTGGCCGAAATTATTAGCTGGCGATGACTTAATGCTTCATTGGATACAGGAAGCGAAGAGAATGAGAAAGAAAATTGAAGGCCATTTTCCGGGTGCATCAGAAAAAACGTTGGCAAAATTAATGCTGCTTGGGGCAGATTGTGATCATGAAGCGATGACCGGGAAGGAAGTATATAACCGGTTAATGCAAGGCTACACCGTATCTTTACGATATTCTTCGATCCGTCCAGATTTGCCGGTACTTCTGGATGAAATGCATGAGCTTGGAATTGATTATTATGATCAAATGATTTTTACAACGGATGGTTCTTCCTCTTCCTTCTATGAGCAGGGAATGATTGATCATATGATTCGGATTGCGATTGAAAAGGGTGTTCCGGTGATTGATGCCTATAATATGGGGACGATTAATATTGCTCGTTATTATCAAATCAATCATCTTCATGGAGCGATTGCAACCGGAAGAGTGGCGAATATAAATTTCCTTTATTCTGAAACAGACCCGACACCCATTTCCGTACTGGCTAAGGGGAAATGGGTGAAAAAGGATGGACTGCCATTGGATGCTTATCCCGATATTTCTTGGGGAGATAAGGGGTTTGAACCTTTAACGATAAATTGGAATCTTTATCCGGAAGATTTGCAGTTCTCAATGCCATTCGGGATAAAAATGGAAAACGCAGTCATTACAAAACCATATTCCATATCGATTGATGCCTCAGTTGATCGGTTGAATGATACGAACGATGAATGTTTTTTCGTGTTAATTGATAAAAATGGCCGATGGCGGATGAATACATTATTAAAGGGATTTGCTGATCGTTTAGATGGTTTAGCGAGCTCGTTTTCTAATACTGGTGATATTATACTAATCGGCAAAAACAAGGAAGACATGATGAAGGCTTTTTATCGAATGAAGGAGCTTGGAGGAGGCATCGTTGTTTCTGACAAAGGGGAAATTGTTCAAGAAATTCCTCTAAAAGTCAAAGGTGTAATGTCTGATCAAAAAGTTGAAACGTTAATTGAACAAGAAAAGAAACTTCTTGTCTATTTGAGAGAAAGAGGCTATCAATTTTCTGATCCGATTTATTCACTTTTATTTTTTTCATCCACTCATTTGCCGTATATTCGGATCACTCAGCAAGGAATGTATGATGTGATGAATAAAACAGTACTCTTTCCAACGATAATGCGTTAAAATATAAAAGAGTTTGATGATTTACCAATACGTATCATGAAATTGATTCATTAATTTTGCAACATATTCAGCTTAAATAAACGACGAGATCAAATACCGAGGTGCTCTATGTTTAATAGATGGATGGCTGTTTCAATTGCTGTCTTACTCTTAATTGCAGGCTGCAGCAAAAATGATCATACAGCCGTTGAAAATGAAGATGAATTGAATGAGATTCCGGAAGAAGAATCTATTGTGGATTCTAGTGAAGAAGATCTTCCTTATCAATTTCCGTTAACTGGTGTTGGGACAGAAAGTAAATCGGATAGCCGAGCGGTTGCGGTTATGATCAATAATGATCCGAAAGCCCGTCCGCAATCAGGACTTGAGAAAGCAGATATCGTTTATGAATTATTGGCGGAAGGAAATATAACGCGATTTCTTGCTATTTACCAGAGTGAACAGCCAGAGAAAATTGGTCCTATACGAAGCGCAAGGGATTATTATATTGAGTTAGCAAAAGGGTATGACAGTCTATATATTGCCCATGGGTATAGTCCAGAGGCGAAGGATATGCTTGATAAAGGCTATATTGATAACTTAAATGGGATTACCTATGATGGAACACTTTTTAAGCGTGCAAGTTTCCGGAAGGCTCCTCATAATTCTTATATTTCATTTGAAAATATCCTTAAGGGAGCAGAGAAAAGAAGCTATGAAATGGATGATGCACCATCTGCGCTTACTTTCTTGAATGAAAGTGAGTTAGAAAATCTAAATGGAGAAGAAGCACTATCGGTTATGGTATCCTATTTTAACAGCAATATTTTTAATTCCATTTATGAATATGATGAAGAGCTTGAAAAGTATAAACGGTATACAAATGGAGAACTGACTAAGGACTATGAGTCCGAAGAGCCAGTATTGCTGGATAATATTTTTATTGTCGAAACTGATCATAAAGTGATTGATAATGCAGGGCGCAGAAAGATTGATTTAACTTCAGGCGGCAGGGCGTATTTACTTCAAAAAGGGAAATGGAAAGAAGTAAAATGGGAAAATGTCGATGGGAAAATTCTGCCTGTCATAAATGGAAAACAAGCAGGGCTTGTACCCGGAAGGACTTGGATTAATATCATTCCTTCAAGCCCTGGTCTTGAACAAACGGTTTCTTTTGATGTAAAGGAATAGTAATTTTATACAAAGGGGATACATGCATGCAAATTGATAAACTAAGAGGAAAAGAACTCGATCAGCTTTTTAATTCAATTTTGTCATTAAATGATTTAGAAGAATGCTATCGTTTCTTCGATGATTTATGTACGGTCAATGAGATTCAATCCCTTGCCCAGCGGCTAGAGGTTGCCCGCATGCTCCGCGAAGGGAAAACCTATCATAAAATTGAAACAGAAACTGGAGCAAGTACAGCAACAATTTCTCGCGTCAAGCGCTGCTTAAACTACGGAAATGACGCATATGAAATGGCATTAGAACGGATAAAGAAAGAAGATGCAGAAACAGCAGAATAATTTATGGGTAGGACAGACTTGCAAAGGTGAAGTCAGTTTATAAATGTCTGTTAGCAGGTTAAGCGAAGAAAGCTTGGAACATTCGTTGTTTCAGGCTTTTTTGATTTTCTTGTAAACCCATAGAAAAAGGTCACTCATAATAGGAATGAAGACCAAAATTGCTCAGGCCGCCGAAAAAAAGTCTTTCATAAGTGAGAGGAAGTCCCAACTTGAACCGTACATCATACAGGTTAAAGAACCACCCCTTCCTGCCAGTTCCTCTTATGATTGTCAGTGCAAATCAAGGCGTCTGCGCTTTACTTTTTTCATCATTATACTAATGATATAATGGTGAAATGGAATGATAGAATGGGGGAAGTATGGATGTATAATGTCCGCGAGTGGCGACATGTGTTTAAACTCGATCCGAATAAAAGTATTTCTGATGAACACTTAGAAATGATTTGTGAATCAGGAACAGATGCGATAATTGTTGGTGGAACGGATGGCGTTACTTTAGAAAAGGTGCTTGATTTAATGTCACGAGTCCGCAGGTATACAGTTCCTTGCGCACTTGAGGTATCTGCGATTGATTCAATTACACCAGGATTTGATTTCTACTTTATTCCGACTGTTTTAAATAGTACGGATACAAAATGGATTACAGGGCTTCATCATGAGGCAGTTAAAGAATTTGGCGAAGTGATGAATTGGGAAGAAATTTTAGTCCAAGGCTATTGTATTCTTAATGAAGAGTGCAAGGCAGCCCAACTTACGAATGCGAAGACAGCATTATCAATAGATGAGGTTAAAGCATATGCGATGATGGCAGAAAAAATGTTCCAGCTGCCGATTTTTTATCTAGAATATAGTGGAACATATGGCGATCCAGCAACAGTATCTGAAGTGAAAAAAATATTAGAGAAGACTACTTTGTTTTACGGCGGTGGGATTGAAACAGCAGAGCAGGCGAAGGAAATGGCTGCGGCTTCAGATGTCATAGTCGTTGGAAACATTATATATACAGATGTAAGTGCTGCACTTAAAACAGTACCCGCAGTAAAAAGTACACCTCTCGGACAAATTAGTTAGGTTTGTGTGTGAGAAATTTTATAAAAAAACTCTTTTATAGAACTTGATTCGTAATAGAAGAAGATTTAGAATCAATTCAAGAACATATGTTTGTATGGTGGTGAAGAAAGTCGATGAATTATTTATCAGATAAACTATTAAATGGATTGAATCCACAGCAGCAGCATGCGGTAAAGGCAACAGATGGCCCCCTTTTGATCATGGCAGGGGCAGGCAGTGGAAAGACAAGAGTATTAACTCATCGAATCGCTTATTTAATGGTTGAAAAAGGGGTAAACCCTTATAATATTTTGGCGATTACTTTTACAAATAAAGCGGCAAGAGAGATGAGAGAACGGATTCAAAGAATGATGGGTGGAGCAGCGGATGAAATTTGGATTTCTACCTTTCACTCGATGTGTGTACGAATTTTAAGAAGAGATATTGATCGGCTTGGTTTTAACCGGAATTTCACAATTCTCGATACGACGGATCAGCAATCAGTTATTAAATCAATATTAAAGGATAAAAACCTTGATCCGAAAAAGTTTGATCCTCGTGCAATACTCGGATCAATCAGCTCAGCAAAAAATGAGTTAACAACACCTGAGGAATTCGCAAAAACGGCAGGCGACTATTTTCAGAATGTAATCAGTGATGTGTATACTGAATACCAGAAAAGATTGAGAAGAAATCACGCATTAGATTTCGATGATCTAATTATGACAACGATTCAGTTATTTCAGCGGGTGCCAGAAGTACTTGAATATTATCAGCGCAAATTCCAGTATATTCACGTGGATGAGTATCAGGATACGAACAGGGCTCAATATATGCTTGTAAAGTTTCTTGCTGCACGTTTTAGAAATCTTTGTGTTGTTGGTGATTCAGACCAATCCATTTATCGCTGGCGAGGGGCCGATATTGCCAACATCCTCTCATTTGAGAAGGATTACTCAAATGCACAGGTCATTTTGCTCGAGCAAAACTACCGTTCCACCAAAAGAATTCTTCAAGCAGCCAATGAAGTCATCGGAAGGAATATGAATCGAAAGCCGAAAAATCTTTGGACGGAGAATTTGGAAGGAAATAAAATCTTCTATTACCGAGCAGATAGTGAACAAGGTGAGGCACAATTTGTTGTTGGAAAAATTAAAGAATTGATGCGTGAAGGGAATCGAAATCTATCTGATATCGCCATTTTATATCGAACGAATGCACAATCACGTGTGATGGAGGAAGTGCTTCTAAAATCGAATATGGAGTACTCAATTGTTGGCGGAATCAAGTTCTATGATCGAAAAGAGATTAAGGATATTCTTGCCTACTTGCGTTTAATTGCCAATCCTGATGATGATATCAGCCTTCAAAGGATCATTAATGTACCAAAGCGTGGAATCGGCTCTGGTTCCATTGATAAGATTGCCAATTTCGCTTTGCTCCATGAAATGACAATGTTTGATGCGCTGGATTCAATCGATCTAATTGGTCTAAGTCCAAAAATAACAAAAGCAGCAGCTGAATTTAGAGATCTAATCAAAAGTTATACTCGAATGCAGGAATACCTTTCTGTAACAGAGCTTGTCGAGGAAATATTGGAGAAATCAGGCTACAGAGAAATGCTTGTTGCGGAAAAATCAATTGAAGCGCAGAGCCGACTTGAAAACCTGGAAGAATTTCTTTCCGTGACTAAAAATTTTGAAGAAGGCAGTGAAGACAAAAGCCTTGTTGCTTTTTTAACCGATTTGGCACTTGTCGCAGATATTGATAAGTTAGATGATGATGGAGAAAAAGCGGATGCAGTTGTACTAATGACCCTTCATTCAGCAAAAGGACTGGAATTCCCAGTTGTCTTTTTAATTGGTTTAGAGGAAGGGGTATTTCCTCACAGCCGCTCTTTAATGGAAGAAGCGGAAATGGAAGAAGAGCGCCGTCTCGCCTATGTAGGAATCACAAGAGCGGAGGAAGAACTGTTTATTACAAACGCTCAGATGCGTACATTGTTCGGACGAACAAATATGAATCTGCCATCACGCTTTATTAAAGAAATTCCTGAAGAACTATTAGACGGCGTGCAGCCTGCTCAAAAAACTGCTTCACCTTTTGGAGCTTCATCATTTGGCACTGCATCTTCAAGACAGCCGCAAAGAAAGCCAGTTATTCGCCCTGCGATGAATACAACTGGCGGGGATGAACTCGGCTGGAAGGTTGGCGATAAGGCAGTTCACGGCAAATGGGGAACAGGGACAGTTGTTAGTGTTAAAGGAGATGGAGAGAGCACCGAACTTGATATTGCTTTTCCAAAACCAATCGGCATTAAAAGGTTACTGGCTAAATTTGCACCGATTACAAAAGGCTAATGTTATCTAGAAAGGGTTGGATATATGGACCTTCAGACTGCTGAAATAAAAGTAAAAGAATTACAAACATTGCTCAATCAATATAATTATGAGTACCATGTCCTTGACCAGCCATCTGTTCCGGATTCAGAATATGACCGGCTGCTTAAAGAACTGATAGAAATAGAAACTCAATATCCTGAACTGAAAACGACAGATTCTCCAACTCAGCGTGTTGGTGGAGAAATCCTTGATATGTTCGAGAAGGTACAGCATCAATCTCAAATGCTAAGTCTGGGAAATGCCTTTAATGAACAGGATCTTAGGGACTTTGATCGTCGAGTTCGACAGTCTGCAGGGGAAAATGTTTCATATGTATGTGAATTGAAGATCGATGGATTAGCAGTTTCCCTGCGCTATGAAGAGGGCTTATTTGTCCTCGGGGCAACGCGCGGAGATGGCTCAATAGGTGAAAATATTACTGCAAATTTACGAACCATTCGTTCCATTCCTTTGCGCTTAAATAAAGATCTATCCATGGAAGTACGTGGAGAAGCATTTATGCCGAAACGTTCTTTCGAGGCTTTAAATAAGCTGAAGGCTGAAAAAGGAGAGGATGCCTTTGCAAATCCTCGAAATGCTGCAGCAGGTTCTTTAAGACAGCTGGATCCGAGAATAGCAGCATCAAGAAATCTTGATGTGTTTCTATATGGAGTGTCAGATACAGGTGAGACAGGTGTTGAATCCCATAGTGAGGCACTGGATTTATTAGATACACTTGGCTTCAAGACAAATAAAGAACGGAAAAAATGCGCAAATATAGAAGAAGTCCTGGAATTTATCGAAAAATGGACAAGCGAGCGGCCAAACCTCGTGTATGATATTGATGGGATCGTAATCAAAGTAGATTCTCTTGATCAGCAGCAGGAGCTTGGGACAACAGCGAAAAGTCCGCGCTGGGCCATTGCCTATAAGTTTCCTGCAGAAGAAGTCGTCACGACTTTAAAGTCGATCGAGTTGAGTGTGGGCAGAACAGGTGTGATTACTCCTACTGCGATTCTTGAGCCTGTACGTGTAGCAGGAACAACGGTTCAACGTGCCTCCCTTCATAATGAAGATCTTATTCGTGAGAAGGATATCAAAATGGGTGATCAAGTGGTTATAAAAAAAGCTGGGGATATTATTCCAGAGGTAGTCAATGTTTTAGCAGAACGCAGAACAGGAGAAGAAGTTGAGTTTCACATGCCAACTCACTGCCCGGAATGCGAAAGTGAACTCGTCCGTTTGGATGGCGAGGTTGCTCTGCGCTGTATAAATCCGAAGTGTCCTGCACAAATACGAGAAGGTTTAATCCACTTTGTATCCCGCAATGCAATGAATATTGACGGTCTTGGTGAAAAAGTAATCAGCCAGTTATTTTCCAAAAATCTAATACAGGATGTAGCTGACCTATATAAGCTTACCTTTGAACAGCTTATTGGGCTTGAACGCATGGGTGAAAAATCTGCAAATAATCTGCTGGAAGCAATAGAAGCCTCCAAGGTTAATTCTCTTGAAAAGCTATTATTTGGTCTGGGGATTCGACATGTAGGCGCGAAAGTAGCCAAAACATTGGCCCAGCAATTTGTACAGATGGATGAATTAATGAATGCAGGCTACGAACAATTAACGGCAATTAATGAAATAGGGGAGAAAATGGCGGATTCCATTGTCAGTTATTTTGAATTGGAAGAAGCAAGAGCGCTGATAGATGAATTGAAAGCTGCGGGAGTCAACATGGAATATACCGGGCCAAAGCGTGTATCCATAGAGCAATCAGAATCGATTTTTGCCGGAAAGACAGTCGTGCTTACTGGAAAGTTAGAGAAGCTGAAGAGAAATGAAGCAAAGGACAAAATCGAAGCTCTAGGCGGCAATGTATCTGGTAGTGTCAGCAAGAAAACAGATATTGTTATCGCTGGTGAAGATGCAGGATCAAAGCTTGCAAAAGCACAGGAATTAGGAATTGAGATTTGGGACGAGGAGAGACTGATTGAAGAATTAAATGTGTAAGAGGTGGAAATGCCATGAAGAAAATAATAATGCTATCTCTGTCTCTTGTTCTTCTGCTTACAGGCTGTGCGCCGAACTTTAATAAGCAGGAGGAGGTCGTTCAGGATAAAGGAGACGCAAAAGAGAAAGCGATCATACCAAACTACAAAATTTCAGATAATTACTATCAAACAATTCTGCCTTTCAAACCAAGTAAGTCAAGAGGGCTTGTCGTTAATAATATTAATTCGAAATTTAATCTTACTGAATTTGAGACAGGGCTAATGAGAGTGGCTCAGAATATGTATGATACAGATAAATATGTATTTCAAGAAGGGCAATTTATAGAAAGCGATCAAGTACGTCTTTGGCTAAATCGCAAGTATTCGGCTGCACAATTAAAGGAAAAAAAATTAGAGGAAGAAGACAACCTCGGTCTTAATCCTCTTGATAATGGAAAAGAAGAAACACCAAAATATCTTGCACATATTTTAGAGCATGATTATTATGAGAAAATTGAAGAGGGAAAATATAAATTAGGTGGAGTAGTTGTTGGTCTAGCCTTGAACTCGGTATATTATTATCAAAAAGTTCAATTCGGCGCTTGGTATGAAACGAAAATTGATCATGCAGAGCTAGAAAAAGAAGGAAAAAAGCTTGCCGATGAAGTATTAAAGCGATTACGTAAAATAGATAAATTAAAGGATGTTCCTATTACAATTGCTTTATTTGAACAACAAAGCAGGACATCCGTTGTTCCGGGTACTTTCTTTACCTATGCGAATGCAGAAAAGGGAAGTGCCAATCTTGGAGGCTGGGAAAAGGTAAATGAGAAATACCTCCAATTCCCATCAACAGAAGCATCGGAGAGCTATCGAGACGATGCAAATGCTTTTCTCAATTTTAAACAGGATGTAGAAGCCTATTTTCCTAATTTTAATGGAGTAATAGGGAAGGCTTTTTATGCAGATGGACAACTTCAGGAGCTTAATATTAGTATTCCTATTCAATTCTATGGAAAAGCAGAAGGAATTGGCTTCACACAATATGTGACCGCCCTTGTTGTGAAGCATTTTCCTGCTTATATTTCTGTGCAAGTGGAAATTTCATCAGTGAATGGTCCAGAAGGGCTTATTGTCCGTAAAGCAGATCAAAACGAGCCATTTGTTCATATATATCAATAAGAAAATTGGAGATAATATGACTGATTGTAAGAATCACACTATTATCTCCAATTATTAGTGTAGTATAGTATTCATTTACACAGAATGTTTGAAGTAGTGAAATGAAACATGATAAGATAAGCTTGTTGGATTGGGAGCCTTTTTAAGAGATATACTAATACTTAAAAGGGATAGCATCTGGTAAAAAGGGTGTAGTATTAATACATAGGAGGCGGAAACTTTGGTACAACCATACAAACATGAACCATTTACTAATTTTAAATTGGAAGAAAATCACCAAGCCTATTTAACTGGTTTAAAAACAGTTGAAAGTTATTTGGGAAAGGATTACGATCTAGTGATCGACGGAGAGCGCATCTCTACAGAAGACAAAATCGTATCTTATAATCCTGCTAATAAAACAGAAGTAATTGGCCGTGTGTCTAAAGCCAACCGTGATCTTGCTGAAAAAGCGATGCAAGCTGCAGTAGAAGCGTTTAAAACGTGGAAAAAAGTAAAAGCAGAAACACGTGCGGACGTTTTATTCAAAGCAGCTGCCATCATTCGCCGCCGCAAGCATGAGTTCTCTGCCCTTTTAACAAAAGAAGCAGGAAAGCCTTGGAATGAAGCGGATGCAGATACAGCGGAAGCGATTGATTTCCTTGAATTCTATGCGCGACAAATGCTAAACATTAAAGACGGAGTGCCTGTAAACAGCCGTCCAAATGAATATAACCGTTATGACTATATTCCGTTAGGAGTAGGAATCATTATTTCTCCTTGGAACTTCCCGCTTGCGATTATGGCTGGAACAACGGTTGCCGCAATCGTAGCAGGGAATACCGTTCTTCTAAAACCAGCTTCTACAACACCAGTTGTTGCTGCGAAATTCGTTGAAGTGATGGAAGAAGCAGGTCTTCCGAAGGGCGTTCTAAACTTTGTACCTGGAAGTGGTGCAGAGGTTGGGGATTACCTAGTAGACCATAAGGATACACGTTTCATTAGCTTTACGGGGTCTCGTGATGTTGGTCTTCGTATTTTCGAACGTGCATCTAAATTAAGCGAAGGCCAAGTTTGGATGAAGCGTGTCATTGCAGAAATGGGCGGAAAAGACACAATCGTTGTCGATAAGGAAGCAGATCTTGAGCTAGCTGCAACTTCAATCGTTGCATCTGCATTTGGCTTCTCTGGACAAAAATGCTCTGCGTGTTCTCGTGCAGTCATCGTTGAAGATGTGTACGATCAAGTGTTAAATCGTGCCGTTGAATTAACAAATGAATTAACACAAGGGGATCCAACTGATCCGAATAACTACATGGCTACAGTAATAGACCAAAGTGCATATAATAAAATCATGAGCTACATCGAAATTGGCAAAAAAGAAGGAAAGCTAATGACAGGTGGAGAAGGAGACGACTCCAAAGGCTACTTCATTAAGCCAACTATTTTTGCAGACCTTGACCCAGAAGCTCGCATTATGAAAGAAGAAATCTTTGGCCCTGTCGTTGGATTTACAAAAGCGAAGGATTTCGATCATGCGATTGAAATTGCGAACAACACAGAATATGGTCTAACAGGAGCAGTTATCACAAATAATCGTAAGAATATCGAAAAAGCACGTGAAGATTTCCATGTCGGTAACCTTTACTTCAACCGTGGATGTACAGGTGCAATCGTTGGATACCAGCCATTTGGCGGCTTCAATATGTCAGGAACAGATTCAAAAGCAGGCGGACCTGACTACATCCAGCTTCACATGCAAGCGAAAACAACTTCTGAAATGTTCTAATAGAAAACAAATAGATGAAAGAGTGATTTGCCTTAGGCAGATCACTCTTTTTTTGTTCCTATCGAAGAATGTCGAATTAAATTTCTGAAAATTTTAAAATTAACTGTTCCAAAAATATCGTTGTTGTTATACAATAAATAACATAGTTTGATAACTGTATTATAACAACAAAGATGTTCATTCCTTAAATGAACCCATAGCTAGTTACTCACACAAAAAATCTATCGGAATTTTTAAAGGAGGAACTTAATTATGACAGAAACAAGAGTGCAGCAATTACAAGAAAGCTGGGAAATGGATGAGCGGTGGAATGGAATTGATAGACCTTATTCTGCTGAAGAGGTAATTAAACTGCGAGGATCGATTGACATTGAATATACACTTGCACGAAAGGGAGCGGAGAAGCTTTGGAAGCTTGTTAATGAAGAGGATTTCGTTCCAGCATTAGGTGCGTTAACTGGAAATCAAGCTGTACAGCAAGTGAAAGCGGGATTGAAGGCAATTTATTTAAGCGGCTGGCAAGTCGCGGCAGATGCTAATCTGTCTGGTCATATGTACCCGGACCAAAGTCTATATCCTGCAAACAGTGTGCCGAGTGTTGTGAAAAGAATTAATCAGGCACTGCAGCGTGCCGATCAAATTCACCATATGGAAGGGGATCAATCGATTGACTGGTTTGCTCCAATTGTCGCAGATGCGGAGGCTGGGTTTGGCGGGCAGCTAAACGTGTTTGAATTGATGAAAGGGATGATTGAAGCGGGTGCAGGCGGCGTGCACTTTGAAGACCAGCTTTCCTCAGAGAAAAAATGCGGTCATCTTGGCGGCAAAGTGCTTCTGCCTACCCAGACTGCAGTAAAAAACCTAATTGCTGCTAGATTAGCAGCCGATGTCATGGGCGTGCCAACTCTAATTGTAGCCCGTACAGATGCAAATGCTGCTGACTTAATTACGAGCGACGTAGATTCACATGATGCTCCATTTATTACTGGCGACCGTACCCCTGAAGGATTTTTCCGGACGAAGGCTGGTTTAGAACAAGCGATTGCCCGAGGATTAGCCTATGCGCCATATGCTGACCTTGTATGGTGTGAAACCTCTGAACCTGATTTAGAAGAAGCTAGACGTTTTGCTGAAGCGATTCATGAAAAGTTTCCTGGCAAGCTATTAGCTTATAATTGCTCCCCATCCTTCAACTGGAGAAGTAAGCTAGATGAAGAAACCATTGCTAAATTCCAAGTGGAGCTTGGAAAAATGGGGTATAAATTTCAATTCGTTACATTAGCTGGCTTCCATGCACTAAACCATAGCATGTTTGAATTAGCACGCGGTTACAAGGCTTATGGCATGGCTGCATACTCGGAATTGCAGCAGGCTGAATTTGCAAGTGAGGAATATGGCTATACAGCAACAAGACATCAAAGGGAGGTGGGGACAGGCTATTTCGATCAAGTTTCTATGACAATTACTGGTGGAACTTCTTCAACAACAGCCCTAAAAGGGTCTACTGAAGAAGAGCAATTTACTGCTGCAAAGCAAGAGGTTTAATTCCCTTTTGCTAAACAATATGTTGAAAGTATGAAGGATTCAGAGCCTTCAACATGTTTTATCCATTCTATCGTGATTTTAACTTTTTTCTCCTATTTTGCACCTCTCTTCATTTGAAGGGAGGATTTTTTTGTATAAAAAGGTAATGATTATACTAGCACAACTGTTAAAATGAATACATACATAGTAATAGCCCTTCTTTTCCTTAAATAAATGGGAGGTATGTGACTTTGTCAAAAAATGTAGATGATTATATTCAGCAAGGGATTTATGGGGAAAAACAAACGAAGCCAGATGAACGAAGGAAATTTCTCGGAACACTGCGAGAACGAATAATTATTGCGCTAACCCAGTCGCAAGTAAGAGAATCAGGAATGTATAAACAGGTAGAGGCGGCATTAAAAGAAAATCAAAAGGCACATCTGTACCTGAATGGAAATATGAGCTATGGCGAGTTTTCAAAATATATAAAAGCTGCGGGAGATTACAAAGTAGATTATACAATCGTAACAAATAAAGATCATAACTCGGAAATTGGTCTCGTCCTTGCATACGACCATGCGATTGATAAAGAAGATATTTATGTACAAAAGGAAACGGGAGTGCAAAAACAGGAAAAGGCCAAGGAGAAAAAAGGTGCCTTTACAATACTTTCGAATGTATTTAAACGAAGGAGCCAATAGGACTCCTTTCGTTTTGTTTGCAAACTAAAGGAGGAAACTTGCAAATATACTAGAGGCTGCAAATAAAGAAGTAATCTTGCAAAAAAATATAATGATTTGCAAATAAATAAGGATGATTGCAAATAAACTGCCAAAAATATAAAATTCATGTTAATTTAAAAAATAAAAAGGTACAGTTGGCGGTGAACTGAATGAATAGCTATGATGTTTTTCCAGATTCTAACTTGAGTCTATAATATTCATCGGTAAAAGAGCAGTATCCAATAGGGTACAGCTTTTTTTAATATATAGAGTATTAACTGCGTAATGACTGCAAATCATGTTAAAATAGGCAGAAGGATCGGATATTATGTCAAATCAGGTAGTGGTTTAACGCATGAAAGTTTGATATGATAAATCATATTGTGTGAAGAAAAGAACATATTTGGAGGTGGCTTACATGTCTAGAATTTCTGCTGATCAGGTTAAGCATGTGGCAAACTTGGCGAGACTGGCAATTACGGAAGAAGAGACAGAGAAATTTACGAATCAATTGGATGCGATCATTTCTTTTGCTGAACAATTGAATGAAATAAATACGGATGGTGTCGAACCAACATCTCATATCTTAGATATGAAAAATGTGATGCGAGAAGATGTCCCGCAAGAGGGATTGCCACAGTCTGAAGTGCTGAAAAATGCACCAGAACATCAAGACGGTCAAGTGAAAGTACCGTCCATTATGGAATAAGGGGGGAAAGGTTTTGAGTTTATTTGATCATAAAGTATCAGAGCTTCATGAGCAATTACATAAAAAAGAGTTGAAAGTGACCGATCTAGTAGATGAATCGTACAAGCGCATTAGTGAGGTTGAAGAAAAAGTACAAGCGTTTTTGACTTTAGATGAAGAAAGAGCACGTGAAACTGCAAAACAAATGGATGATAAGCTAGGAACGGATGAATCAAAAGGGCTTCTGTTTGGAATGCCTATCGGTGTGAAGGACAATATTGTTACAAAGGGATTGCGCACGACTTGTGCTAGCAAAATATTAGAGAATTTTGATCCAATCTATGATGCGACAGTTGTTAATAAATTGCACCAGGCAGAGACGATTACGATCGGGAAATTAAATATGGATGAATTTGCGATGGGCTCATCGAATGAAAATTCAGCTTACAAGAAGACAAGAAACCCATGGAATCTAGATCGAGTTCCTGGAGGATCTTCCGGTGGTTCAGCTGCCTCTGTTGCTGCAGGAGAGGTATTATTCTCTTTAGGATCTGATACAGGCGGATCGATTAGACAACCAGCTTCTTTCTGTGGCGTTGTTGGAATGAAGCCTACATATGGCCGCGTTTCTCGTTTTGGACTTGTTGCATTTGCTTCGTCGCTTGATCAAATTGGCCCAATTACAAGAACGGTTGAAGATAACGCCTATTTATTGCAGGCGATATCTGGTTTGGATCCGATGGACTCAACATCTGCAAATGTTGCTGTACCAAGCTTTGTTGAATCCTTAACAGGTGATATTAGAGGCTTGAAAATTGCCGTGCCGAAGGAATATTTAGGCGAAGGCGTACAAGAAAAAGTGCGTCAATCAGTATTAGACGCTTTAAAGGTGCTGGAGAACCTTGGTGCGACATGGGAAGAAGTATCACTGCCGCATTCAAAATATGCACTTGCTGCTTATTATTTATTATCTTCATCAGAGGCATCCGCAAACCTTGCCAGATTTGACGGTGTGCGCTATGGATATCGGACAGAAAATGCGGAAAGCTTAATTGATTTATATAAAAAGACTCGGGCAGAAGGATTCGGTGAAGAAGTAAAACGCCGAATCATGCTTGGAACATTTGCCCTAAGCTCGGGTTACTATGATGCCTATTACAAAAAAGCACAAAAGGTTCGTACATTAATCAAAAATGACTTTGAAGAAGTATTCAAGAAATATGATGTCATTATTGGGCCAACGACACCTACACCAGCTTTTAAACTAGATGAAAATACAAAAGACCCGTTAACGATGTATGCGAATGACATTTTAACGATTCCAGTGAACCTTGCTGGTGTACCTGGAATCTCTATACCATGTGGATTTGTAAACGAATTGCCGCTGGGATTGCAAATCATCGGCAAGCACTTTGATGAAAGCACGGTCTATCGTGTGGCACATGCTTTCGAACAGGCAACAGAATTTCATAAGCAAAAGCCTGGATTGTAAGGGGGGAGAAGGAATGAAATTTGAAACGGTTATTGGACTAGAGGTCCATGTTGAATTAAAAACAGATTCGAAGATTTTCTCAGCGAGCCCGAACCATTTTGGAGCTGAACCAAACACAAATACGACAGTAATTGATCTTGGCTACCCAGGTGTTCTACCGGTTCTGAATAAGAAGGTCGTTGAATATGGGATGAAAGCAGCGATGGCACTTAATTGTGAGATCGCTCCAATTACGAAATTTGACCGAAAGAACTATTTTTACCCTGATAATCCAAAGGCATATCAGATTTCCCAGTTTGACAAACCAATTGGCGAGCATGGCTGGATTGAAATTGAAGTGGACGGATATAAAAAGAAAATCGGCATTACCCGTATCCATTTAGAAGAGGATGCTGGAAAACTGACACATGGCAATGGATATTCATTAGTCGATTATAATCGTCAAGGAACACCGTTGATTGAAATTGTTTCAGAACCAGATATTCGTACACCAAACGAAGCATATGCCTATCTTGAAAAATTAAAGTCAATCATTCAATATACGGGTGTATCAGATTGTAAAATGGAAGAAGGCTCATTGCGCTGTGATGCCAATATTTCTCTCCGTCCAGTTGGGCAAGAAGAATTTGGAACGAAAACAGAACTAAAAAATTTAAACTCCTTTAACTTTGTCCGTAAAGGATTAGAATATGAAGAAAAACGCCAAGAGGAAATTTTGCTTGCTGGAGGCGAAATCGGACAAGAAACACTTAGATATGATGAAGCAACAAACACGACGATCTTGATGCGTGTGAAAGAAGGATCTGATGATTATCGTTATTTCCCTGAGCCAGACCTCTTAGACATTCATATTGATGAAGACTGGAAAGCCCGAATTCGTGCGGAGATTCCTGAGCTTCCAGATGAGCGGAAAAAACGGTATGTCGAAGAGCTTGGCCTACCTGTTTATGATGCAGCTGTTTTGACGGTAACAAAGGAAATGGCTGATTTCTTTGAAGCGACTGTTCATGCTGGCGCAGAAGCTAAGCAAGCGTCGAACTGGATCATGGGTGAAGTGTCAGCCTACTTAAAGGCCGAACAAAAGGAGCTGGTTGAAACAGCTTTGACTGCTGAAGGTCTTGCCGGAATGATTAAACTTATTGAGAACGGAACGATTTCCTCAAAGATTGCGAAAAAGGTCTTCAAAGAATTAATCGAGAATGGCGGAAGCGCTGAGCAAATTGTAAAGGACAAGGGACTTGTCCAAATTTCAGATGAAGGCGCCCTCTTGAAAATTGTTACAGAAGTACTAGATAATAATCCAAAAATTATTGAGGATTACAAAAACGGAAAAGAAAAGGCGGCTGGTTCCCTAGTGGGTCAAATCATGAAAGCAACAAAAGGTCAAGCAAACCCGCCATTAGTGAACAAGATATTATTAGAGGAAATAAAGAAAAGATAAGGCAGCAAAGGGCTGGTGGATTTTTCCATCAGCCCTTTTTCGACAAATACCTCTTATATTTCCCAGGAAAAGATAACAATCTACAAAAATATGTCCTATTAACTAATAGATAGTAGTGAAAATGTAAAATAATAAAGTTATAATATGAAAAGAAAAAAATGTAAAAAAATTGTCTTTTTCCTTTTTACAACTTATTGATATTTTATATGAACATTAGGTGATCACAGTGAGTATTTTGAAAATCAATGATTTAGAAAAACATGAGGAGCATTCGTTAGTTTTTCCCGCCTTTTGTTTAGAGGTATCGGAGCATGAGGTGGTAGCTATTCATTCGAGTACGAATGTGCGGACCGTTTTAGTAAAGCTATTTTTAGGAGAGCTACCTGTTTCAAGTGGAGAATTAAGCATAAATGGGCAAGAACTCACGAAATCAAAAGATGCTTACTTTGATCAAGTCGGCATGTATCTTTTAGATGATGGATTATACGAAAGATTGAGTGTAAAGGATCACTTTTCCTTTTTCCAAAAACTATATGGCTCGGAGCTTTCAATGGATGAAGCGCTGCGCATGACTCAGCTAGAGCCTAAACGGAATATTCGCCTTAGCAGGCTAACCGCTTCCGAAAAAAGACGAGTTCATTTTGGTCGCTTGCTTTTTCAGAATCCAGCCCTGTTTATATTTGAAGAACCTGACCAGAATACTGATTTGGAAACAAAACGAGTATTTTTAAAGCTTGTAAGAAAACTGAGTGAAAAAGGCAAAGGCGTGCTTGTACTAACCGGAAACATGGAGAGTGCACTTTCAGTGACAGATAAGGTCTGCCGCTTAGACGAAACGGGTTTGCATGTACTGGATGTCGTTTTTGACGAAGAAACAACTGATGCACCATCAAAAGAAGAATTTAAATCTGAGGATCAAATAATTGAAGAAGAAATAATTATCCAGCCTGTCCGCTTTGAAAAGATTCCTACAAAGGTGAATGACAAAATCGTTTTATTTGATCCGCCAGAAATAGATTACATAGAAAGCAATGAAGGACAGTCCAATATTTATATTAAAGGAGAAATGTATCCAAGTGTATTTACAATGACCGAACTTGAGAACCGCCTGCATCCATATGGGTTCTTTAGATGTCATCGTTCTTACATTGTGAATTTGCAAAAGGTTCGTGAGGTAGTCACTTGGACAAGAAATAGCTTTACTTTAGTATTAGGTGATGCGAAAAAGTCATCTATCCCGTTATCAAAGACGAAAATGGCAGAACTAAAGGGCATGTTAGGTCTTAAATAATGCTCCACTCCATGTGAATAATGCTCCATTCAGTCTGTTAAATGCTCTTTTCATCCAAATAATAATGCATGGCAAAGATTTGTTTCATAAGATTAGATCATACGAAAGCGGAGGCGCCATACAGTGCCGATGCATACATGATAATTTACAAATCAAATTTGCCAGGAGGATGAAAATGGAGAACATTATAGAAGTTGCGGGATTAGCAAAAATGTTTGCCAATCAAACAGCATTAAAGGATGTTTCATTTAATGTAAGAAAAGGAGAGACATTTGGATTTTTAGGTCCAAGTGGATCCGGAAAAACAACGACAATAAAAATTTTAACTGCACAATTAGCTCAAACGGACGGAGATGCATATGTTTTCGGTGTTTCAGCTTCAAAGCTAAAGGAAGCTCGTTATCGCAAAAAAATCGGCGTATTGACAGATAACAGCGGACTATATGAAAGATTAACGGTCTTGGATAACTTGAAGCTTTATTGCGGTCTATATGATGTAAATGAATCAAGAATTGATGAAGTACTAGAGATGGTAAACCTTAAGGATAACAAAAAGAAGGTCGTTTCGAAGCTTTCAAAAGGTATGCTCCAAAGGGTAACACTAGCAAGAGCCTTTCTACATAAGCCTGAGCTATTGTTTCTTGATGAGCCGACTTCTGCGCTTGATCCAGTTAATTCTAGGCATATTTATAAAGGGCTTGAGCAGCTAAAAGAGAATGGGACGACGATTTTCTTGACAACACATGATATGAATGAGGCTGAGCTGCTTTGTGATCGAGTTGCTTTTTTAAATAATGGAAAAATCCAATTGATTGGCCCGCCAAGAGAGCTGCGGAAAAAGTATGCGGACGACACGCTAACTGTAGAGCTTGCAGATGGCAAGATTGAAATTCTTCATAAAGGAGAAAAAGGTGCACAAACAATGTATCAACTAATGAGTGAAAATAAAGTTATATCTGTGCACTCGAATGAACCGACTCTTGGAGATATATTCGTAGAAATTACAGGGAGGAAATTATCATGACTTTTTCATTGAAGCGGACGATGGCGATTTTTCAAAAGGATTATAAAGATGTCAGCAAGAATATGTATGTGTCTTTTACAGTGGTGATCCCAATATTTATGGCCTTTCTATATGGCTGGCAAGGGAATATGACAATTGATATGCACTATGTTGTATTTAATATGACACTGTCTTTAGTAGGGGCATATGTTCAATGTTCGTTAATAGCAGAAGAAAAAGAGAAAAATACCCTGCGTGGCTTAATGCTTTCACCAGCTAGTACACTAGAAATTCTGGCGGGGAAGAGTCTCCTCACTTTTATTACTACGATGATTATCATTGTTCTGTCTGCTTATATTGTCGATTATCAACCTGAGAGTATGGGTCTTGTTGCGGTTGGTATGATATTGTCAGCTATTTTTTATATCGGACTGGGAACTCTCCTTGGTCTTGTCACGAAGTCAGTCATGGAAGCTTCTGTTGTCATTATGCCATTTTTCTTTATCTTTACTTTCGGGTCATTTGCTGCTGGATTAGCTGAGAAATTCCCGATTCTAAAAGTTGCGGAATATATGCCGAATAGCCAGCTAGTTGAATTGGCAAAGGCAGTTGAAGCAGGTGGGGGATTTGGAGATGTTTGGACATATCTTGCAGTAATAAGTGCATGGATTGCTGCTTCCTTTCTACTGGCGTATGCTACATTTAAGAAACGAATGATGGATTAATCATACATTCAACATATTGAATGTATTGACTGTCGGTGGGTTACTGTTCACTATGTTAGTTATTACCGACTATTTAAAAGGCTGATGGATCTTCCATCAGCCTTTCTATTTTTTCCTATTACATAATATCCTTTTATTTCCCAGGAAAGGACAGCTCTTTTCGACAAAATTCGCAGCAGACTTCAATCGGAGATCGATGCTTCGCATTAATAAATGGAATATGTAATAATAAGGAAGAAATACATATAAGAAATGGAGGGTTATTTATGAATTTAAATCAATGGTTTGAAAAGGGATTAACAGCTGAACAGTATATTTCAGGAATGAGTGTAAATCAAGCAGGGACGAAACAGATTTCTGAACAATTTTCCTTATCGGCTGAAGAAAAGGAAAGATTGGCTCCTCTTAAAGGAAAAGGATTGAAGGTCATTGCTTTATCAGAGGACTGGTGTGGAGATGCGCTTTTAAATAACCCCATTCTGTTAAAAATTGCAGATGAAATTGAAATGGACGTGCGCTTTTTATTAAGAGATCAAAATCTAGAATTGATGGATCAATATTTAACGAATGGAACATCACGTGCGATTCCGATCTATATTTTTATCAATAAGGATGGGAAAGAACTGGCCGTATGGGGACCGAGAGCGAAGAAGCTTCAAAACCTTGTTGATCAAGAAAGGAGTAAGCTCCCTTCACAGGATGACCCTGATTTCACAGATAAACAAAAGGCGATGTACAAAAGTTTAGTAAAATCTTATCAAGTTGACGAAAATTTGTGGCATGCAGTAGCAAATAGTATTTGCGATAAATTAGTTGGCTAAATCATTGTGAGGTGTATGATCATTGATCTGGCAGCGAAATGAGTTAACGGAAATGCTTAATATTGCCTATCCCATTTTTCAAGCCCCGATGGCAGGAGGAATCACAACCCCTGAATTAATAAGCGAAACATCAAACTGCGGCGGACTGGGGAATCTTGGCGCGGGGTATATGAACCCTGAGGAGATCAAAGAAGCAATCAAACAGATTAGAAGTTTAACAGCTAAGCCCTTCGGTGTGAATTTATTTATTCCAAATGAGAGGGAAGTTCACTTCGATGAAAAAGAATTAACAGCGATGACAGTCCTATTAAATCAATTTGGAAAAGAATTAGGAATTGAAGCTCCGGTCAGCAATCAAGTGAAAAACTACAAGACCCTATATGAGAATCAAATAGAGCAAGTTCTCAGGGAAAGGGTGCCAGTTGCCAGCTTTACCTTTGGAATACCAAATAAAGAGGTCATGACAGAGCTTAGGAAGAACAGAACAGTTATTGTGGGAACAGCTACAAATGTAAAGGAAGCATGGGAGCTTGAAGAGAGCGGTGTGGACATTATTGTGGCTCAAGGGAGTGAAGCTGGAGGCCATCGTGGAACCTTTCATGAGGAAGATAGCGGATTGGTTGGTTCAATGGCTCTCATTCCTCAAGTAGCTGATGCTGTTCACACACCTGTCGTTGCAGCAGGCGGCATTATGGATGCAAGAGGAATTGCTGCAGCAATGGCTTTAGACGCAAAGGGAGTCCAGCTCGGCACAGCTTTTTTAACATGTAAGGAGAGTGGAGCAGCAGAGATATATAAGCAAACACTCTTGAATAGCACGGAAGAACAAACAACCTTTACAAAGGCATTTTCAGGGAAACTTGCTCGAGGAATTGGCAATCGATTTATTCATGAGATGGCTGATCAGATGAGTATGCCGTTTCCACTTCAAAATGATCTGACAGCCTCTATCAGAAAGAAAGCTGCCATGCTGAAACAGCCAGAATTCATGTCTCTATGGGCTGGGCAAGGTGTAAGAATGGCGAAGGAAACGACAGTCAAACAATTGATGGAGGAACTTCTGGCAGAAAGATGAAAAAGGAGCAGCCATTTTGGCTACTCCTCATTTTTGTGTATTATTTTTCAGCCAATACTTTCGTAAGAACTGGCACAATTTGTTTCTTACGGGATACAATGCCTCTTAAAAGGGCACTGTTGTTTTCAAGTGTTACATTATAAGCTTCTTCTACTGCTTTTGTTTCGCTGCCAATAGCGATAACAACTGAATCACTGTTAAGGATGTCTGTTAGAACAAAAAGGAATAAATCTAGTCCCTTCTTATTTACTGCATCTGAAAGAATCGATTCAAGTTCATCTTTACGGCTTAATACATCGTTTAAATCAATCGCATTTACTTGTGCAATCTCCGTTTTGAAGCTGCCCATTTGGAATTCTTTTGCATCAAGAGAAATGAGCTCTTCAAGTGTCTTGTCGCTAAGGTCAGCACCTGCTTTTAGCATAGCTAACCCGTACTCCTCTGCATTCACACCAGCCATTTCAGCTAGTTCACGAGCGGCTGCCACGTCTTCTTCCGTACAAGTTGGTGATTTAAATAAAAGGGAATCAGAGATGATAGCAGAAAGCATTAATCCAGCTGTCTCTTTACTAATTTCCACTCCATTTTCTTTATACATTTTTTTCAAAATGGTAGCTGTACATCCAACTGGTTCTGCACGGTAATATAATGGATCGCTTGTCTCAAAGTTTGCGATGCGATGGTGGTCAATTACTTCAAGAATCTTCACATCACGGATGTCATCCGCACTTTGCTGGAATTCATTATGATCCACAAGGATAACTTCACTAACCTCATTAGAAACGGCCTCAACGAAACGAGGTGCCTCTTTTTTGAAGTAATCTAAAGCATAGTTTGTTTCTCCATTTATTTGTCCTAAGCGAATAGGCTCTGCGTCAACGCCTAGTTTCGTTTTTAATTCTGCATAAGCAATGGCTGAACAGATGGAATCTGTGTCAGGGTTTTTATGACCGAATACAAATACTTTTGACATAATCCGTCTCCTTGATTAAATAGAATAGGGCAAAAAAGCCTGTAGTTAGTTTACCATATATATAGGAATAGAAAAAATCAACTTTAGTTATTCTTCTTAAAAAAACTAAATGGGCTTGAAAACCTTCACTTAGATTTGTTGTTTAATAAACAAAAGGGCAGTAAAGGAGAATATATGTTGAAAAGACGTTTTTTGCATAGGGAAGATTGGAGTAGAATTATTAAAAGAACCTACAAGGAAAAAGAAATCAAAGATAATGATTTTGTGGGTTATATTTCACTTATTCAAATGCATGAGGTATCTCAGCCACTTATAACTAAACATTTAGAACAAGAGATTTGTATTGTTGACAATAATTATTCCTGGTTACAACAATTGCCGTTGAATGAACATTATGCAATTACGACAATGTTTAATGGGGCTGGAGAAATTATTCAATGGTACATAGATATCACATATGAGAATGGTGTAGAAAATAATATGCCTTATATGGATGATTTATTTTTAGATTTAATTGTATTTCCTACTGGTGAAGTGATTCAAAAAGATAAAGATGAATTAGAAGAGGCACTTAACAATAAATGGATTACTCAACAACAATATGACCTTGCTTATAAAACTTTTAATATAGTATTAGAAGAAGTTCAAGGAGGGGAATTTAAATATTTTTCTATGAGTACTAAACACCGAAATTGCTTATTATAAGATGCGGATTATTAATTATTTGTTATCCTATAATGAAACTTTAAAACCACCTACTAGATTAGGTTGCAGGAGGTTTCTAATTTTGAGAATTAGGCTTTTTTCAAAAGGAGTGTTTTTTGTATCAATTGTAAGAGGAATACTATTTCAAAAATACTTAGTTGATTGGAGCGTAAGGTGCGAGACTCCTGTGGGAGTAGTGGGACAGGTGAGATCCCGCAGGAGCGCCAGCGACGAGGAGGCTCACCGCCCACCCCACGGAAAGCGAGCAACTGGAGCGGAAATTAACCTCTACGAAAAATATCTTTTGCGAAAAAGGTAAAATGAAACAAATTTATTAAGCCTACCCTTAAAAAGGCTAGTTCAGTATGCCGACTGATATTACTTTTTTTTATATATAAAATAAAGGGGAAGTATAAGCGGTTGGAGAAAGCATAGATAATTAGTTAAGGAGGAGAACAGGTGGGAAGCATCGCTGTTATTTCAGATATTCATGGAAACGTAACTGCATTAGAAGCGGTATTAGAAAATATTAAAAATCGGGGAATACATACTATCTTTTGTTTAGGTGATTTGATTGGAAAGGGTCCGAATTCACAACGGTCAGTAGAGCGGATTCGTGAAGTTTGTGATGTAGTAATATTGGGGAATTGGGATGACTTTATTCAAAAGCCAGTTGAGTTTGAAGAGGTTGAGTGGCATCAGGATCAGTTAAGTGAGGATTCCCTCGCCTATTTAGGAACACTACCCTTTCACTATGATTTTTATATGAGCGGCAAATATGTTCGTCTTTATCATGCCTCTGCAAAAAGTATTTATCATCGGGTCGTTCCGATGAGAGATTCGTATGAGGAAAAACTAGCCATGTTCGAAAATACAGAGTGGATCATCGGAAATGAAGAAGGAAAGGTCCCTGATGTCGTTGGATATGGGGACATACATGCTGCATTAATTGAACCTGTTCATCCATATAAAACATTGTTCAATTGTGGAAGTGTCGGGAACTCTCTTGATATTCCGCAAGCAACATATGCCATTCTGCATGGGGAATACTTATCCGCTGCCCCAGCTCCTTTTTCAATTGAAATTGTTCGGGTACCATATGATGTCGAAAAGGAATTAGCGATTGCGGAAGAAATGGGTTTACCGAATTGGGAAGCCTATGCATTTGAGCTGCGCGAAGCTAAATACCGCGGGGCATTTAAGTCAAAGAAATAAGAAAACCCGAGTATTGGCTAGTCCAATATTCGGGAATCTCTTATACTCGGTTAATCTTCGGCGGGATGCGGTCATCCTTCAAGCTCTTGTCATTAATTTTCGGCTCTAAGTGATGAATGAAATTGTTAATATTTGAGCGGTGGAGAAAAATTAACAATAAAAGAAAGATAGAAAATATGAGTTCATATTCGAGACCTGGTGTAAAAAATGAGTAAAACAATAGGGTTAGTCCCACAGTAAGGGAACCGTAAAAAACATACTTAGTAACAAATATAACAAAAATAAAAGCAAGATAAGCGGCTAAAAACATCCAGATGTTCGTCACAAGCAAGACACCTGCAGTTGTCGCGATGGCTTTTCCGCCGCGAAAGCCTGCAAAAATCGGAAAGCAATGGCCGACGACAGCGATAAGTCCCGGCAATAGCGGGTCAATATCTACTTCCAGCAAAGCAGGCAATGATGCAGCAAGCACCCCTTTGCTGACATCAATTAGCAGCACGACGATGGCGGCTTTTTTTCCGAGTACCCTTAATGTGTTCGTTGCTCCTGGATTGTTGCTCCCATGCTCACGAATATCTATATTAAATGCATACTTGCCTACAAGAAGTGCTGTTGGGATGGAACCAAGTAAATAAGCAATTAGAAAAAGTAATAGAGTCATCCTATCATCCTTTTTTATAGTAAGTATATTTTTTCCGAATATGAGAATTGTCTAGCTCCAGCCCCTATCGCCTATCAAACTTCAGGTCTCCTCCGCAACGATTGAGTCAGCATCGGTTCGCTCTCGCTCACCGTGTTTCCTTTATCGAAAGGAAGAACCCTTCCAGTTTGTACGGCGATGATCAAGGTGCTTGCGCTTTTCTGTAAGTTTAGCTTCATTCTATCATGTTATGGGTTAAGTGGGTGCATTAATTAAAATTGGAAGTATAATAGAAAGTAACTATAAGTAATTGAGGTGTACTGATGTTAATAGCCATTATTTTAGTTATTATTTTGACGGCACTTGCAGGTGTATTCACCATTGTTTTTATGAAAAGAGGAGATGAGAATTACGGAAGCTCCTCAAAAAGAAATACAACCAATCTTTCTTTAATATATATTATTGTTACCATCATATCATTCATTGCATTAGGTTTTTATATTTGGTTTAATTGAAGTGGGTAAAAAAGTAATGAAAACTGCGAATAATGTATGATAGAAACGCTTAGGAATAATTATTCTTCCTGGCGTTTTTTACTGTTTGAAAGAGCTGCACAAAAAAATAATAAAAAAGTTAATTTCAGTGTAGGGATACAATCTCTTTTCTTCGTCTATTAAGGTGGAAGCTATAAGAAAGGGGGGGAGAGAGATTAGCGACCAAGTTCTTATCCAAAAAGTGAAGAGCGGCAATGACCATGCCTTTCGCTTACTGGTCGAAAAGTATCGCAATGATTTGTTCCGGACGATTTTTGCCGTGCTAAGAGATCAGAAAGAAGCGGAAGATGCTGCACAAGAAGTGTTTTTAAAGATCTATACCTCTCTCCCCCAATATGAGGATCAAGGCTTTAAAACATGGATAACAAGAATTGCCGTAAATCACGCAATTGATGTTAAAAGAAAACGTGATCGAAGGCAGGAAGACACGCTGGAAATAGTAGAATATGATTTTCAGGGAAGCCAAAGTGAAAGTGTGGAAGCTGAAATCATTAATAAAGAAAGGCGGACTCTTGTGCATAAAAAGCTAAATGAGCTGCCTGCAAATTATCGTCATGTGATCTATGATTTTTATATAGCTGAAAAAAGCTATCAGCAAATGGCTGAGGAACAGAATGTTGGAATCAAAACGATAGAGACGAAGCTTTACCGTGCGCGTCTATGGATGAAAAAGCATTGGAAGGAGGACGACTTTTCATGATGCATTATTCAGAGCAAGAGTGGATGAAATACGTGAAGAATGAGTTGGATAAAGATGTCCGGGAGGATTATGAGAATCATCTTTATAGCTGTGACCAATGTTTGGAAAGTTATCTAATGGCGGTTGAGGCGGAGGAAGATGAGTTACCAATCATTTCAAATGGGGCAGACTTTACTGATCTTGTCATGGCTCAAATTGCGGATGTAAAGATGGAGATAGCGCAGAAGCCGCAGACGGGACAAAAGAAAAAGTCCATCTATCAATCCGCTTTTTTCCATTATTCGATTGCTGCGGCAGTGACGATTCTATTAATGACTACAGGTGTATTTCAGTCAATTACACAATATGCTGAAAATGTGCAGAATCCTAATCTTCAGGAAGAACCATCAATGACACAAGGTCTTGTTGATAAAACCTTTGCATGGATGGATTCCTTAGAAATGAAAAATAAGGAGGCAGGCAGATAACGATGAAAAATCCAATTATTGCCTTTATATTGGCATTTTTTCCAGGTGGAGGGCTGCTCTATTTAGGGAAAGTTTTACGGGGAATTGCTTATATGTTCGGGGAATTTTTCCTGATTTCCGTCTTCCTATTAGCATTTGTAAACGGAGAGGGAGAAGTGGGATTTGCCATTTTTGTATTAGGAGTGATTCTTTATATTATTAATTTAGTTGATACAGGCATCACCGCATCAAAGCTTTTTCAACATAAAAAGGTGCTGGCTGAACCTAGTGCGTCACCGGCGAATGATTTCGAGTATGAAAGATTCCGTACTCTCCTCTTATCATTTATTCCGGGGATTGGCCATTTTCAACTAGGATTAATGAATCGCGGGATGACATTGCTGACTGCATTCCTAGGATTAGGGGTTATGGTACTATTTGTAACGGCATTAACTCATCGTGGCGAATTCCTAGTATTTCTAGCAATCCTGCCTGTTATTTGGGTGTATGGCTTCTTTGATGCCATGCAGCAATTGAATCGCAAGCAGCAAGGAGAAACGCTTGTTGACCGAACAATCCTCGATGATTTCGAAACGAGAAGAGAGGATGGCAAGAAAAGCAAAGCGATTGCGACGTTCTTGTCGATTTTCCCAGGAGCAGGTCATCTATATCTTGGACTGCAGCAACGTGGCATTCAACTGATGGCAGCTTTTCTATTCTCGATTTATATATTGGATGTATTGCGATTAGGAATTTTCTTGTTCTTAATTCCTATCATTTGGTTCTATAGCTTCTTTGATGGATTGCAAAAGGCTTCTAAATACGGTGATGAGCCGATGGACGATACACCAATTATTTCATATTTTATTAATCAGCAAAAGTGGATTGGCATCGGGCTAGTCCTGCTTGGATTATATTATTTAACAACAAGCATTTTGCTGCCAGTTATTTCACCGATGATTTATGACATGATAGATATTGATATTAGATATTGGTTTGATCGCTACTTCCAAACAGGTGTTGTTTGTATTCTCTTAATTGGCGGGGGCTTAAAGCTTCTATTTGGCAAACGGGAGAAGAAAGTTGAATTGCAGGATGAGTAGAGTTCTGAACAACGAATTATGCCAGTTATTTAAATATAGAAAGGCGGGATTTTAATGAGGACATGGCGTGTCGGGACGTTTTCTATGGGGGCTTCGCTCCTTTTTCTCGGAATTTTTCTTCTATTATCTCAATTTTTCGGAATGGACCTTATGCACGTAATGATTTCTTGGTGGCCAATCATATTGGTTGTTCTCGGGGTTGAAATATTACTTTTCTTATTTCTATCAAGGCAGGAGAAGCCGTTTTTAAAATATGATTTTCTAAGCATTTTCTTTGTTGGTATTCTTGGTACAGTTGGTATTGGCTTTGCGTTACTTAGTTCAACAGGCATTATGGACAAGATCGATGATGTGCTAAAACGAGAAGAGAGAACGATGGATCTGCCAGCTCTTGAAAAGCAGCTGAGCGAAGGAGTTCAAAGAGTAGTGGTAGAAGATACAGGACACTATCCATTAACGATTGAAGGCACATCAGCGAAAGAAGTCTCGATGTTTGGGACATACAGAGCTTTATTAGGGAAGAAGGAAAAGTTACTATCAAATGCAGAGGAGTATGTATCCATTCAGGAGAAAGGCGATACCCTTTATGTGAAGATAAAAGGTTTACCAAGTGAAACAGCTGGACCTTTTGATAGATATGAGGATATGTCTGCCACACTCCTCATTCCTAATGATGTAAAGCTTGAAGTAAATGGGAATGATAATACAATCACCCTCAAGCCGCGTACGCTTATAAGCGATTGGACCATCGATCAAGCTTCCAACTTGTCTGTTCAGCTTCAGAACAGCAGTGATGTGAAAGTGACAGCAACAGACGTACAAGAATTTCATGGCAATCGTGAAATGTGGAAGATGACAGAAGAAAAGCAGGGCGAGCATCCATATGAAGAGCCTGTCATTAAGCTTGCGACATTCCAAACGGGCAAAGGTGAACATAGCCTTACAATAACGAATAGCTATCAGTTAAGTTTTAGTACTGTTGATTAATAAAAAATAGAAGTGTACCCGGATAAAGATTCGGGTATTTTTCTAGTGAATGGATAGAGTAATTTAGGGTATAATTCACCTTATGGTTAAATTGCATAAAAATTGATAAGTTCAATCCATTTAGTTATGATGTTAAATGATGGGAAAACGGAAATAAAAAACATTAAGATGAATAATAGGATGATGGGCGATGAAAAGAGCAAGAATAATTTATAATCCAACTTCAGGCAGAGAGTTATTTAAGAAGCATTTGCCAGAAGTTTTGCAAAGATTAGAGATCGCGGGATATGAAGCTTCCTGTCATGCAACGACATGTGAAGGGGATGCAACAGAGGCAGCGCGGGTTGCGGTAGAACGCAGGTACGATCTTGTAATTGCAGCAGGTGGAGATGGGACGATCAATGAGGTCGTCAATGGACTTGCTGAACAAGAATATCGTCCGAAGCTTGGAATTATTCCTACTGGAACAACAAACGACTTTGCGAGAGCTCTTCATATACCGAGGGATGTTGTAGCAGCCACAGAAATTATTGTTCAGGGAGACACGATTCCTGTTGATATTGGACGCATTAATGACAAATACTTTATTAATATTGCTGGCGGCGGCCGGCTGACAGAATTAACATACGAAGTGCCAAGCAAGCTGAAAACTATGATCGGCCAGCTCGCTTATTATTTAAAGGGAATTGAAATGCTTCCATCCATCCGTTCGACAGAAGTAAGTATTGAATATGATGGAAAGCTATTTGAAGGAGAGGCGATGCTTTTCCTCGTTGGCTTAACGAACTCTGTCGGAGGATTTGAAAAACTAGCACCCGATTCATCGATCAATGATGGGCTATTCTCTTTATTGATATTGAAGAAGACAAACCTTGCCGATTTTATTCGTATAGCTACATTAGCGATACGCGGAGAGCATGTAAATGATCCACATGTTATCTACACCCAGGCAAACCGGATTAAAGTACATTCAAAAGAAAAGGTTCAGCTCAATTTGGACGGTGAATTTGGCGGACTGCTGCCTGCAGAATTTGTTAATTTGTACAGGCACCTAAATGTCTTCGTTCCAATAAATAAAATTCGTGAACAAGATTTACCTGATGAATGGAGAAAAGAAGAGGCTCGCTCTGAATAGGAGTGGGCTTTTTATTTGTAAGAAAACATATATTTTTTTGCGATTTCAAAGGGATTCTTGCAGAAATCGAAGACTATTTACGAAAAAACTGGCTTTGTAAGTAATATTTAAGATATTTTTGCAAAAAGTCGACGCTTTTTTGCAAATGCTTGAATATATTTGCAAATGACATAAAGCTTCTAATAACAGCATTTCGTATTCCTGCACAATTTGTGATACACTTTCTCTAGTCATTCACAAGCAAAGGAAGAAAATAATGAATAAAACAATACCCGTACAAAAAAATGATTATATAGATGTTGTCTTTGAAGATTTAACCCATGAAGGAGCAGGCGTAGCGAAGGTTGACGGCTATCCATTGTTTGTGCCAAATGGCCTTCCAGGGGAAAAAGCAAAGATAAAGGTGATAAAGGCAAATAAGGGGTACGGCTTTGGCCGGTTAATTGAAACGTACGTAGAAAGTCCTTATCGAGTAGAAGCCCCCTGTCCTATTTACAAGGAATGCGGTGGCTGCCAGCTCCAGCATTTAAGCTATGAGGGACAGCTGAAAGCGAAGGAAAAGCAAGTAAGAGATGTGTTAACCCGCATAGGCAAGCTTGAGAATGTGAAGGTTCATCCTGTCCTTGGCATGAAGACTCCTTGGCGATACCGAAACAAAGCACAAGTTCCTATAGGTGAGCAGGAAGGTGGATTGATCGGAGGATTTTATCAGCAGCGCACCCATCAAATTATCGACATGAAGGAATGCATCATCCAACAGGAAAAAAATGATGAAGTCGTACAAGCGGTGAAAGAAATTTGCAGCCGCTATGGTGTCCGTGCCTATGATGAAAGCAGGAATAAAGGCGACCTGCGTCATATCATGGCGCGTTATGGACTTGTTACAGGGGAAGTGATGATTGTCCTTGTTACAAGAACAAAGGATTTGCCTCATAAAAATAAGATCATCGAAGAAATCGTTTCCTGCATTAAAGGAGTGAAATCGATTTGCCAAAATGTCAATTCGAAAAAAACGAATGTCATTTTTGGTGACAAAACAAATGTCCTCTGGGGAGAAGAAGTCATTTACGATTTCATCGGCAACATAAAATTCGCTATTTCTGCGCGATCTTTCTACCAGGTCAATCCAGAGCAGACAAAAGTATTATACGAAAAAGCACTGGAATACGCTGACCTAAACGGAGAAGAAAATGTCATCGACGCCTACTGCGGAATCGGCACGATTTCCCTATTTCTCGCCCAAAAAGCAAAAAAAGTATTCGGTGTTGAAATTGTACCAGAGGCCATTGAAGATGCAAAAAGAAATGCAGAACTTAATGCCATTACAAATACAGAGTTTGCTGTGGGAGAAGCAGAAACCGTCATTCCTAAATGGTACAGTGAAGGCAATAGTGCAGACGTACTAGTCGTTGACCCGCCGCGAAAAGGCTGCGATGAAGCCCTTTTGCAAACGATTATTGATATGAAGCCTAAAAAGGTTGTTTATGTCAGCTGTAATCCAGGGACATTGGCAAGGGATTTGCGGATATTGGAAGATGGCGGGTATCAAACGATTGAGGTACAGCCGGTGGACATGTTTCCGATGACGATGCACGTGGAGTGTGTAGCACAACTCATTTTAAAGAAAGGCAGCTAACCCTCTGGGCGGTTGCCTTTTGACGATCCGTCTACCGGAATAACAAAATAATTTCGGCTCGATCCCCGGATAAAAAAAGCGGTCTCCATTTGGTTAAATGGAAATCGCCTTTTTATTGGTGTAAAGTTTTAAACATACAATTAAACGAATACAACCGGAATAATACTTTTGTAGATTGAAAAAACAAGTGGTTATCTTTTTTTCTCTTAAGGCCTTGGAGGTCTAACTTTAGAACTTTCAGTCTTATCGGTAAGCTTTTGGCCAGCTAAATGAGCAAGCAGGTCGCGTATTTCTTCTAGATTAGGAAGTGGAATTCCTAGCTTTTCTAGCTGTGTGATAGCTTCATCGTTTGTCATGGCACCGGCTATTACTTTTTCCAAAATCTCCTTTGCTTTTGCCTGTGTTTCCGCATCTATATTCGTGAATTTTTCGGTTCCTTTTTCTTGTTTCGGAAGGTTAATTCTTTGTTTCCTAATCTCTAATGCTTCTCCTGATGTCAACTTATTCCTTTTTAATTGTTCAGCAATGGCTTCTAATTTTTCCTTTGTAGCTGGATCTAAATTAGCAAGAAATACATCTTTATCCACTTCTTCAGGGAAAGTAATTTTGAGTGCTTTAAGCTCATCCTTAATCTTTTGAATCCTTTCTTGCGTTAAAGTATCCGATACATCTTTTGCAGATTGCTTCACTTTATCGTTTTCCTGAGTAGCCGCCGCAAATGCCGATACTCCCATCCCACCAACAATCCCAACTGATAATACCCCTGTCAGGATGCAGCCAATTAACTTCTTTTTGTTCATTGTATCATCCTCCTATTATTATAATTAGGTCCTTTCCACTTTCTTAAATCTATAGAGAATAGGAATAACCTAGTGAAAAACACAACCATCATTATCTTTATTCAAGGAAAATAGAAAAGAACATTCAATGATACTTTTGCAAAATCCTTTTTCCTCCTCTATCAGCTTTTCTAATTTGTAATTCAGATATTCAGCATTCATTAAGGGGGGAGTGAAGCAAGTTTAAGTCTTATTGTTCTTAATAGTGAACGCAATGTTAATTTTAACGATTTTTTTATAAAAACACAACCATACTCTATCCAAGAATTAGAAATTAATGGGGTAATTAGCATTAAGTAAATCTAGTGTTGAAAATTGGCGTTACAAATCAAGAAAAAGCGCCTGATAAGAAAGAAATAAGTCTTTCTGACTATATACGACTTGTGTGTTCTTAATAAAGAAAAAAACATTCGTTTTAATGTTTTTATTTTCGGAATATTGTTGTATAATTCAATTAAATGAAACGAATTTACGTTCATTTCATTTTTTTGACCATTGTGTTCTTTATGAAGAACAATTGGAGGTGTGAGAATTATTGTAACTGGTAAATAAAAAATGAAGGGGAGGCTGAAAACTTTTGCATCAAATCTCTTCATTCTTTAACTTTAGAGAATGAAATAGATTCTAATTCTTAGGGAAGTGAATAGATTAATAGTGTTCGTCAAAACGGACAAAAGAGGAGAAGGAGGAAGTCAATTGGGGAAAAGAAAGTTTACAAAGCTATTTAGTAGTATTCTAGCTTTTATTATGGTTTTATCACTAGTAATGCCTGTATCGGCGACAGAAACAGAAACGGGAACAAAAACTACCGAGCAGAAAGCATTCAAGCAACAGCAACAGAGTGAAAGAAACATGCTGCTAAAGGCAGCAATCGCAGAACAACTGGAGGCCTCTGAAGGGTTACCACAGCTGCATAAAGATTTACAGGATAAATCAGGTGCTGAAAAGATTCCAGTTATCATTCACCTATCGGAAAAGCCTGTAGCACTAGAAAAAGGGATTGGAGAGCTAAAAGGAAAAACACTATCAAACTCACAGCTTTCACAAATCCGCAGTAAAATAACGAGACAGCAAGCATCTGTCGATAGAGAAATGAGAGTTAAGGGCATCTCATTTGATAAAGGCTTTGCCTATGATACTGTTCTTAACGGCTTTGCTGCCAAAGTAAAAGCGGATGACCTCAAAAAACTTCTAGAAATTACAGGTATTACATTAGTAGAACCAGATGCAATCGTTCATGCATTAGATGATAAGAAGCCAACGGATTCATCATCTGACCTTGAAAAGGTAGTAGATTATGAGGCAAAGATGAATACAAGCATCTCCTTCCTAGGGATTGAGAAGCTTTGGGATAAGGGGTACAAAGGAAAGGGAATCAAAGTTGCTGTACTTGATACAGGGATAGATCCGGACCACCCAGAATTCCAAGGAATTTATAAGGGTGGAAAAAACTTTATTCCGAATAGCTCTACTTATACTCGCGAACGAGCAGATGATGATGCACGTGAAACTTCACCGAAAGAGCGCCCGGCTAACCAGCCAGAATTTAATGCACAGGGTCGTGCCTTCTATACGGATCACGGCACACACGTTGCAGGAACAATTGCTGCTATTGGTGCCAATGAATATGGAATTAAAGGAATTGCCCCTGAAATCGACCTATATGCTTACCGCGTACTTGGAGCATATGGAAGCGGATCGTCGTCAGGAATTATCGCAGCCATCGAACATGCAGTTAATGAAAAAATGAATGTTATTAACCTTTCACTTGGTGGTGGCCCTAACTCAGAAACGGACGGAGGATCATTTGCGATTAACAATGCCATGATGGCTGGAGTGATCTCTGTCATCGCAACAGGTAACGATGGACCAAACCGTGGGACAATGGGAACTCCATCAACAGCTCGTCTTGGAATTGCGGTTGGAAACTCGACAAATCCAGAAACGCAATACAATGGGGAAGTAACGGTTAAAGTTGGTAACGACTATAGCTTTGCTAAACAATTGAAGTTCATGGGTACAACATTTGGACAAGAGTTACAGAATCAATTAGCTGGAGAGTTTGAGCTTGTTGCTATCCCAGGAGTAGGTAATAAGGCTGACTTTAACGGCATTGATGTAGAAGGAAAGGTTGCTCTCATCGCCCGTGGGGATATTGCATTCGTTGATAAAATTGCCAATGCAAAGGAAAACGGTGCAGTCGCAACAATTATTCATAACTCCTCAGGTGGAACGAATGCACCAGGCGTATCAGATGTATTTTTAGGTGATTCATTTGCATTCATTCCGTCAATCGATATGTCTACAACAGATGGAACGGCTATTCGTGAGGCACTTAAGGCAGGAAAAGGTACTGTCACATTCGGTAACTTCGACCAGGAGCGCTCTGAAGGTGATGAAGTCAATGATTCTAGTTCACGTGGCCCGTCCACACCGAACTTTGATATTAAACCAGATGTAACAGCACCTGGAACGAATATCATGTCTTCTGTACCAGCTTACAAATGGGATTTCCCTGAAGCAAGCTATGAAGAATCTTATGATCGTTCTACAGGAACGTCAATGGCAACACCACATATCGCTGGAATTGCCGCACTAATCAAACAAGCTAACCCAACTTGGGATGCGTTTGATGTAAAAGTAGCCCTTTCTAATACTGCAAACATCCTAGATACAAGCAAATATGATGTCTTTTCACAAGGGGCAGGACGTGTGGATGCCTATGCTGCAGCATTCCCAAGTGTACTTGCTTATGCAGAGGATGAAGCTGTGCTTGATGCAAGCGGTGAAATTGTGCCAAACCTGAAAGGAACCGTGACATTTGGTCCGCAAAAACTGGACAATGACATTTCAGTTACGAAGCAAATTCGTGTGAAAGACCTTAAAGGAGCGGGTGGAAACTTCAGTGTGGAGGTGGACGTAACAAAGTCATTTGCTGATGCAGCATTATCAATTGACAAGTCGTCCTTTACATTAGCGCCAAATGGCGAACAGCTATTAAACGTAACATTAACAGCTTCGCAAAACGCTGCAGCAAAAGCGGGAGACGAATACTTAGGCTATATCCATGTTAACGGTGGCGAAAATCATGTATCCTTGCCATTTGCTGCTGACTTTGGTGGAGCACCAGCCGTTGAAATAAAAGATATGAGAATTACAGAAACAGATCTATCCTTTAATGGGGACGGAATAAAAGATTCTGCTATGCTTTACTTCACCATTACAGGAGATGTCCTAGCTAACTATATTGAAATTTGGGATATTCAAAATCCTGAGGGCGGAGAATATGGCGATGGCTATATTGGCTACTTACATGCAGCTAACTCATTAGGCGCAGGCTCTTATCAATTAGGCATCAATGGACAATATCGTCCTTGGGGAGGAACTGGGGCAGAAAACATTCCTGATGGACTTTATACAATTGACTATAATGCACAGGCAGCATCAGGAAACGTACTCAGTGATTATGTTGGCCCAATTATTGTAAAATCAACAAAACCTGAAATTGAGGGTAAAGTGGCAGAGAATAAATTGACCGGCCAAGTAACAGATAAGTACATTGACTACAATGATGTCCTAAAACCGTATGGGCTTCATTACGACCTCAATACAAAACTTAAGGCTTCTTATGTCATCACAAAAGATGGTAAGGCGGGCACGGCAGTACCATTAACATTAAACCAAGACGGTTCATTTGAAATCGAACTAACTGAAGAAGCAGAAACAGTTACAGTAAATGTAGAAGATGCTTCTGGAAACAAAGGCAAAGCAGACTTCACTGTAGATGCAGCTGAAATCAGCCTATCAGTAGACAAATCAGATGTAACAATTGAAAAAGGTAAAAACGCAACAGTAAAAGTAACACAAACAACGAAAGATGGCGACCAATCAAAGGATGAAGATGTGACAGCTAAAGCTACTTATACAGTGGCAGATGAAGCAATTGCATCAGCAGAAGCTGGTGTCATTACTGCAAAAGCTGCGGGTAAAACAACTGTTACAGTCTCATATGGCAAAAACGAAGTGAAAGTAGCTGTTACTGTTGTTGATGGAGAGCCAGGTTCAGAGCCAGAAATTAGCCTATCCGTCGATAAATCAGCAGTAACGATTAAAGAAGGC
The DNA here is from genome assembly GCF_006704205.1 of Cytobacillus solani. Taxonomy (NCBI): domain Bacteria; kingdom Bacillati; phylum Bacillota; class Bacilli; order Caryophanales; family Bacillaceae; genus Cytobacillus; species Cytobacillus solani. The sequence continues at coordinate 1,252,679 of NZ_CP041305.1, read as the reverse complement.
CAAACGGAGGCGATTAAAGTAACCCAAACAACGAAGGATGGCGACGAAGTTACTGAAGAAGATGTAACAGCTAAAGCCACATATTCAGTAGCCGATGAGTCAATCGCAACTGCAGAAGCAGGGGTCATTAAGGCGAAAGCTACTGGTGAAACAACGGTTACAATTACTTACGGCAAAAACTCCGCAACGGTAGCCGTGACAGTGGTTAAAGGTGAACCTGAACCAGAAAAAACTGTTAGCCTGAAGGCTGAAAAGAACTACATTCTCATTAATGAAGGCGAGACAGGCAGTGTGAAAATCACAGAAGTAACAACAATTGGTGATGAAACAACTGAAGAAGATGTAACAGCCAAAGCTACCTATAAAGTCGCCAACGAAAAGGTTGCAACGGTTAAGGATGGTGTTATCTTGGGTAAGGCAGCTGGGATTACAGATATAACTGTCACATACGGTGAGAACACAGTGACAATAACGGCTGCCGTTGCACAAGCTGGCGGAGATAGACCGACTAGACCTTTACCATAAGTAGCAATAGGGCATAAACATTCAGAACATTCAGCCTTGTAAAATGACTTAAAATAGAAGAAGAGTCTGCATTTCCATCGCTGGCTCTTCTTTCTTTTTTTTAAAAGCAGGAGAACTGTAATTTGGATTCAAGTCAGTAGCTATTAACTAATATACAAATATGAAAATAATTAATAGTTTTTCCCATTTATTAATTATATGTTTGTATGATATTATTTTTTTAAAAAAGAAGAGGTTTATCATATGAATACATCATTCGTTCCGACAGAAACAACTAAAACAAAAGCCTTAGTCATTAATGCACTTTTCATTGCATTAACTTTGGTAGCCACGATGTTCATTAACATAAAGCTCCCAATTATGGGGAACGGTGGTCTAATCCATCTGGGCAACGTGCCACTATTCATAGCAGCTTTGGTTTACGGAAAAAAAACAGGTGCTATAGCAGGTGCCTTTGGAATGGCATTCTTTGATCTTATATCTGGCTGGGCAGTATGGGCACCATTTACATTTATCATTGTTGGTTTAATGGGCTTTTTAGCTGGATTTATTTCCGAAAAAGCACCTGGCAAAAGAGTCCTAGTTAACTCTTTAGCAGTTGCAGCTGCACTTATAATAAAAGTTGTTGGCTACTATTTTACCGAAGTAATTATTTATGGTAACTGGGTACTTCCATTTGGTTCTATTCCCGGAAACATTATGCAGGTCGTAATAGCAGGTATAATTGTAGTTCCTCTTGTAGGACGCTTAAAGAAATTTGCATAACAGATAACAAAATAAAAAAAGATGGTTATTATAAGAATTTCCAGCAATAAAAATGAAAAGAGAGAGATTTAAAATGGTTCAGTTTCTAATAAACTGAGCCATTTTATTTTTAGGAAAATAAAATATTTACCTATGATGCTCAATTGACCTACGCATCTGCTCGAATACGTTAAAGGAATTAGAAGTAAAAGGGTAATATAATTTGGAATGAAAAATATAATATCAAGTACCACAAATAAATAGTAACATGCTTAAAATAAGCAAGAGCCATTCTATGGTACAGTTTCTTATTCCTATCACTACCTTTAGTCTCATAGAACCGTCCTATGAGACAATTTCCTTTTCCTATTACTATCTTTTGTCTTGCAGAACCATTCTATGAGGCAGTTTCAATAATCTTGTCTATTTCCTTTTATACGAAATTTAGGTAAACTAAATTTCATATTCTCTTAGAAAAGAAGGTTTAACTATTGTCAAGCGAAAATAACAAGTACCAAAATCAATCATTGTTTAGTATTACATGGCCGTTATTTATTGAAATTTCTCTGCATATGAGTGTTGGGATTATTGCGACATTAATTTTAAGTGGATATTCGGATAAGGCTGTTGCGGGTGTTGGGGTAGCTAATCAGATTATTAATATCTTTATCTTAATTTTTAATGTAACTGTCATTGGGGCAATGATTTTAATTGGTCAAAATTTAGGTGCAAACCAATTGAAACGGGCACGCCAGCTTGCGCGTTCCGCTTTTGGTATAAATTTATGGGTTGGCGTCGTGATGACTGTTGTTGTTGTATTGTTTGGTGATGTGTTTTTACGATTTTACGGGTTAAGTGGGGAGATTTATGATTTTGCTCTTACATTTCTAACCACTACAGGCTGCTCGCTCGTACTTGAAGCTATTTCCCTTGCATTGAGTGCTGTTTTACGCAGCTATGGTCATACAAAAGAAGCAATGGTTATGACGGTCATGATGAATATTATAAGTGTTACAGGTTACTTTATTGCAATTAAAGGCTGGTTTGGTATACCAGTAACAGGGGTTGCAGGCGTTTCGTATTCTATCATTATTGCGAGGATATTTCTCGTTCTAGCTTTGCTTTACTTTGTTTATAAAATTTTATATTTAAAGTTTTCTATAAAAGATATTTTTTCTATTAGTAAAACAGATACTAAGGAAATCTTTCACATCGGGATTCCTTCAGCTGGAGAAAATCTTTCCTACCAGCTTTCGCAAATTGTGATCACAAGCTTTGTTGCCATGATTGGAGACGATGCGCTGGCGGCTCGTGTGTATATTATTAATCTTTCTATGCTCTGCTATTTATTCACCATGGCGATTGCACAAGGGACTCAGCTGCTGATTGCGCGTTATATTGGAGCGAAGGACTATGATAGAACCTTAAAACGAGGACTTAAGACATTAAAAATATCGATGGTTGTTTCGTTAGTTGTGTCGCTAGCAATTGCCCTTACTGGCGAGCCAGTATTAGCCGTGTTTACAGACGAATCTAGCATTATTTCGATTGGACTCCCTGTTCTCTGGGCCATTGTATTTATTGAACCTGGACGTGCGATGAATATTGTATTGATGGGGTCTTTAAAATCTGTCGGCGACGTTCGTTTCCCTGTTGTTATAGGCATTATTTGCATGTGGGGAGTCGCGGTCATATTTAGCTACCTTTTCGGAATTATCTTTGGATTAGGGTTACTTGGAATTTGGATAGCTCAAGGTTTTGATGAATGGATTCGTGGAATCTTTGCGCTAAGACGCTGGTTATCTAAGCCATGGTTAAAGAAAAAGGCAGCAAAGTATGAAATGGCAACAGATAGAGGATTATAAGGCAATTGAGAAAAGTGGGCGAGTCACGATAAAAAGATTCGTCCACTTTTTTTTGCTTTGATTAAAAAAGCCCAAAAGGGCAATTCTTATCTTTCACAGGCATAATTATCTTTATCTCTGTCCATTTTAGACTGATAAGCTGGATGATCAGAGGAAACACCATTTGGATATACTTGTCTAAGTTCTGTACAATTTGAAAAGTACTCGCTTCCTCCACTTGAAGAAGTTGTGCTAGTGGATGATTCATTAGCATTAGAACTAGCTGTTGATGTATTCATACTTGCAAGCTGATCCTTTAAGCTGCTTACCTCATTTTCTAGCGATTTATTTTTAGATTCCAGCTCTGTGATATGTTTGTTTAGATTCGTTTTTTCAGCTTCCGCACTTTCAACAGCTGAAACCTTAGTTGACATCTCTTTCATTCTTTATTTAGTTTTTCATTTTGTTTTGATAGCTTATCGTTTTTTAACTTTAGTTCTTTATGAAGATAATGGCGGATATAATCGTAAAGACGGCCAATATATTGAAGATGACGGCCAAAATACTCGAAAGAACGGCCAATATTTTGAGGATGACGGCCAATATCCACAAAAGCATGGCGAATATATTAGTTTCTTCATAAGACTTTCAAACTCGTTTGATTTGCTTGTCTAAACTCCATATTCAAATAACTCAAAACAATGCTATAATACGAGTTGAGAATATTGCTTGACCAATTGAATCTTACATAGCTAGTAGGTGCCTTGTCGTTGGATAAGGTTAAAAGGGAAGCCGGTGTGAATCCGGCGCGGTCCCGCCACTGTTATTCGGGGATAACCTCGCAGTACCACTGTTCCAGATATGGAATGGGAAGGAGAGGAAGTCATGTTACCCGTAAGCCAGGAAACCTGCCTATTTAGCTTGCCAACGAAATCCTTCGTGGAAAAGGATAGGCTTAATCAGTATAAATTTATTTTATTTGTCTGGTTTTCGCATGCCTTGTTTCCGAATGGAAGCAGGGCTTTTTTCGTTGTTCAGGACAAGACTTCAAGATATCAAGCTCATCTCGAACCATAAATGAAGGGAAGAGGAATGGGTATGAAAAAGTTTTTGGCATTACTATTGACCATGCTAGTAGCGATGACTATCAGTGCTTGTGGGTCAGGAGATGATAGGGCAGAAAAGGACAGCTCTGCTCAAAAAGCATCGTCAGAAGTTGAAAATAACGGAAGTTCCGAAAACGAAACAAGTGAGAAAGCAACGGTCTACCCGCTTACAGTGAAGGATGCAACGGGTCTGGAATTAACTTTTGAAAAAGCACCTGAGCGTATTGTTTCCACTTCTCCGTCAGAGACGGAAATTCTGTTTGCTTTAGGCCTGGGCGATAAAATCTACGGAGTCTCAGATTTTGATGATTACCCTAAAGAAGCGTTAACAAAGCCGAAAGTTGGAGGGGTAACAAAGCCGAATGAGGAAGCAATTATCGCGGCCGATCCAGATCTAGTGATAGGCGGCATTTCAATGAAAGATGATATTGTCGAGAAATTTCGTGGGTTAAGTCTTCCTTTATATAAAACGGAGCCGAAAAAGATAGACGATATTTTAAACAATATTATCCAGATTGGCGTCATTACAGACACGCAGCAAAAAGCAGAAGAGCTAGTGGCACAAATGAAGGAAGATATTAAAACAGTAACAGAAGCAGCTGCAACTATTAAAGAAGAAGATAAGAAAAAAGTATATATCGAATTTTCCCCAGGCTGGACGGTGGGCAAGGGTGAATTTATGGATGAATTGATTACGATGGCCGGAGGAGTAAATATTGCCTCAGATTTGGAAGGCTGGAACGCAATCAATGAAGAAAAAATCATCCAGGATAACCCAGATGTGATTTTGTATACTGCTGGTACTGTTGATGATAAGTCTGGCAAACCGCTAGAAGAACTAATTACATCAAGAAATGGTTGGGAGAAGATTACAGCCATTCAAGACAGCAGCTTGACAGGAATAGAAGGGAATATAATGTCTAGACCTGGTCCGAGAATAACAGATGCACTTACACAAATGGCTGAGGCCATTTATCCGGATTTGTTTAAGAAATGAAAAGAAGATTAGCACTATGGGGGGGAGCGGGTTTCGTTCTCCTTCTTCTTTCAGTGGTTGTTAGTTTGTCACTTGGATCAGCCAATCTGCCTCTTTCGCATGTGTGGGGAATTATACTACACCAGCTTCCATTTTTAGAAGATGTCATAGAGACAAACTGGGCGGCCTCATCGGAGCAAATTATTCTAAAAGTTCGTTTGCCGCGGGTGTTTCTTGCTATCCTTGTTGGAGCGTGTTTATCACTTGCTGGGGCTGGTTTTCAAGGAGTATTGCGCAATCCGTTAGCTGACCCGTATACGCTTGGGGTAGCATCTGGTTCAGCAGTAGGTGCAGCTTTCTTAATTTTATTCGGGTTTCATACAATTTTATTTGGTACTTGGACCATCCCGCTTGTTGCATTTGTGACCGGGCTAATCAGTTTGCTTGTTGTGCTCCGATTAGCCAATGTACAAGGAAAGTATAAATTAGAAACCATCATTTTATCTGGTGTTGTTGTTTCTGCTTTTTTAGGTGCCATTGTTTCCTTTATGGTGTCCATGTCCGATCAGGTGGTGAATGAAATCGTCTTTTGGCTAATGGGGAGTTTAGCTCTTAGAGGCTGGTCATTTACCTTTGTGCTCATGCCTTATTTAGCCATTGGGATTGTCGTGTTGCTATCATATGGACGAACATTAAATTTATTCGCATTAGGAGAGAGACAGGCTGCGCATTTAGGTGTCAATATTAAGCGTACACGGCTAGTTGTATTGATCGTTTCCACCTTAATTACTGCTGCTGCAGTATCGATCGTTGGGACGATTGGCTTTGTCGGACTTGTTGTCCCGCATTTAGTGAGATTAATAGTTGGACCAGATTACCGACTATTACTCCCCTTGACAGTGATCTTCGGTGCAATATACGTGCTTTGGGCTGATACAATTGCCCGTACATTACTTAGCCCGACGGAGATTCCACTCGGGGTTGTGACCGCCGTTCTTGGTGCACCATTCTTTGCATACTTGCTTCGTAGAAACAAGCAAATGTCAGGGGGGAATTGATGGATGATTATTGAAGTCGATAGGCTGAGTAAACGGTTTGACAACCAGTCAGTGCTTGAGGAAATTAGCTTTTCAGTTAAACGTGGAGAATGCCTGGGGATTATTGGACCGAATGGAAGCGGAAAGTCCACGTTACTAAAGCTATTGTCAGGTGTGGAAACTTCAATGACTGGAAAAATTGAAATTAATCGGAAACCGATTGAACAATATACTCGAAAAGAACTAGCCAAATGGATGGCTGTCTTGCAGCAGGAATCTCTGCCTCCGATTGGATTTACAGTTAGAGAAGTAATCGAGATGGGACGATTTCCTTTTCAAAATTGGCTTGGAGAAGAAACAACAGACATTGATCGGCTTATCGATGCGATTCTCGATAAAATGGGGCTGAATGATTTGAGTGATCGCCAACTTGAAAACTTAAGCGGCGGAGAGCGGCAGCGAGTAGCCCTTGGTAAGACAATGGCACAGCAGCCAAAGCTCTTGATGCTTGACGAACCAACCACCTATCTCGATATAGGCCATCAAGTACTCTTAATGGATCGGATTCGGGAATGGCAGCTGGAGGATGATTTGACAGTTATTTCGGTTCTGCATGATTTAAATTTAGCTGCCCTCTATTGTGATCGATTGTTGCTTTTACATAATGGGAGAGTTGTAGCAACTGGATCTCCAGAGGATATCATTCGAACTGATTTGATTGAGGAAGTATATGGTACTGCACCTATAGTGATGCAACACCCTGTTTATGGATTACCGCAAATTATCCTTCAGGGGGATAGTATTAGCCAGCGGAAGGACCCTGCAAAGAAGAGAGTAGGAAAGCTGGAGATCATCCAATAATTGTCCGATACATTGGAAGTTGTACAAGTGAGCTTCGAATTTTTCTAATAGTTATGCGTTTTATAGATAAGAGGAGGGATTTGTATGAGTAAACCAAGTAAGGAACGAGGATTAACACTTGTTTACACAGGAGATGGCAAAGGAAAAACTACGGCATCGATAGGGCTTGCCGTAAGGGCATATGGTCGGGGGAAACGAGTGCTAATGATTCAATTTATTAAATCTCCCCAGCGTACGTATGGGGAGAAACTTGTTTTTGATAAGCTAGGAATTGAAATGATCCAAAAAGGGATTGGATTTACTTGGACAAAGACGCCTGAAGAGCATCGTGCTGCACTTAAAGATGCATGGACATATACGAAGGAGCGAGTGATGGCAGGTGAGCATGATCTTGTCATCTTAGATGAAATCAATAACGCACTGACAATCAATAGTTTTCCCATTGACGATGTGCTGCCACTTCAAGAAGTACTTGATCTCATTTCACAACGCCCACAAGGGATGCATCTTGTTCTTACGGGAAGAAACGCAAATTCAAAGCTCATTGAAGCGGCTGATCTTGTTTCAGACGTGACTGTATCAAAGCATTATTATGATGAGGGAATACCAGCTGTTATGGGTATAGAGCTTTGAGATAAAGTGATAAAAAGAAGCGTATAAAAAAGAAAGGGGAGAACCGTTCTGATGAGAATTGTATCATTATGTCCAAGTAATACCGAGCTTCTCGGATTTATGGGGTTGACTTCAAATATCGTAGGTGTGGATAACTATTCAGACTGGCCTTTACAGATTAATAGTTTGCCTCGACTAGGTTCTGATTTAGATATCGACATGGCTGCTGTTGAAGCTCTTCAGCCAGATTTAGTTCTTGCTTCATTATCGGTGCCTGGCATGGAGAATAACATCGCGGGCCTCCAGGAGAGGGGACTGCCTTTTATCACGCTTAATCCAAAGAGCTTGGCTGATATTGGGGATAATATGCTTGAGGTGGGGAAAGCAACAGGACAAGAAGCGATTGGGGAGGCAGCATCCCATAAATATAATGGATTGTTGGAGACGTATAAGGAGTTTGGACGGAAGGTTGAGGAACGGCCGCGGTTATATTGGGAATGGTGGCCCAAGCCTGTATTCACTCCGGGTGGGACGAATTGGTTAACGGAAATCAGTCATATAGCTGGTGGTTATAATGTATTCGCAGACAACGAGCGGGCAAGTGTTAAGACGGATTGGGAGGATGTACGCAAGCGTAATCCTGATTATATTTTGATGGCGTGGGTTGGTGTAAAGGAAAAACAAATGAAACCGAGATTGCTTAAACAACGGCCCGATTGGCCCGAAATGAAGGCAATCAAGGATGAGAAGATAATTGTAATGGAGGAATCCCTTTATTGCAGACCATCTCCACGACTATTACTCGGTATACAAAAACTAGGTGTTTTGCTTCATCCGGACCTTTTTCCTGCCTATGATGAGCAGAAAGCAGAGGAATGGTTATGTCCATCAATCGAATTGTAGTAGCAGGAACGGGGAGTGGTGTTGGGAAAACGACTGTAGCTATCGGCCTAATGGCAGCTTATAAAGCGCAGGGTTATACGGTGCAAGGGTTTAAATGCGGCCCTGATTATATCGATCCGACTTATCAAACCGCAGTGACAGGTAGAAAATCTCGAAATTTAGACAGCTGGATGTGCAGTTCCTTAGCAGTAAAGGAGATTTTTTTACGGGGGTGTCAAGGAGCGGATGTGGCTATTATCGAAGGGGTAATGGGGTTATTTGATGGGAAGGACCCGCTTTCTGATACAGGGAGTGCTGCGGAAATTGCCATGATTACTAATAGCCCAGTGCTGCTTGTAGTTGATTGCGGCGGGATGGCACGAAGCGCAGCTGCAATAGTGAAGGGCTTTCAAACGTTATCCCCCTCTGTTAGTATTTGTGGGGTTGTGGCGAACCGTGTGGGAAGTGCGGGTCATTACGAGTTAATTCGGAAAGCGGTAGAATCAGAATGCGGAATTCCTGTTATTGGCTATCTATCAAAGGATGATCGGCTTCGCATGCCAGAGCGTCATCTTGGACTTGTTCCTTCCATTGAACGCGGAGAACTTACGCCTTTCTTCGACTTACTCTCAGAAACAATTCAAAAGAACTTCGACTTGGATCGTCTATATCAAATAATGGGCACAGAAACCATGGAATCCCCGCATATTTTGTTTGGAACACTGAAGCAAGAGAGTCAAGTAAGAATGGCTGTTGCATTGGATGAAGCATTTCATTTCTACTACCCCGAAAATTTAGAGCTGTTAGAGCACTATGGAGCGGAGCTCGTCTTTTTCTCCCCGCTTAAAGGGGAACAGGTCCCTCCAGATGTACATGGTCTATATATTGGTGGTGGATTTCCGGAGGAATTTGCAGCAGCTTTATCAGTGCAAAATGATGTCCTCCTATCTGTTCGGGAGGCTATCCAAAGTGGGATGCCTACGGTAGCAGAATGCGGCGGATTCATGTTCTTGTCCGAATCGATTGAAACGGTTGGCGGAGAGGAATATCCGATGGTTGGCATGATTCCTGGCAGGGTGAAGATGCGTACGAAGCTTGCCGCACTTGGTTATCGGGATGTAACGGGAATGGACAAGAATTACTTAATTGGACCGAATGACCGGGCAAGAGGACATGAGTTTCATTACTCAACTTTCGAGTCATCTCAGGAATTTACTTCAGCATATACTACAACTGGGTCAAGAGGGACAAAGCAAGAAGGCTTCTTATTAAATAATCTTGTAGCCGGCTATACACATATCCATTTTGGTTCCGCGCCAGAACTCGTACAGCGCTGGGTGGAACAGTGTATGGTGTTTAAAAACAGGGATTTTCAGCGCATATAATATATCTAATAGTTTGATATTTTAAAAAGAAGAAGCAGGTTCCCAATAAGGGTTAACCTGCTTCTAGATTTTTGTATAGACCTGCACTTGATTTCGTCCATTTCTTTTTACTAAATACAAAGCCTGATCGGCTTTATTCAAAAGCTGATAAAGTGTCTCCTCTGCATCTATCGTAGCCTCAGCAACCCCCATACTTAAAGTAACTGAAATATCGCCCTGATCAGTAATCAGAGGCTGTGCCTCTACAGACTTGCGCATCTGATTAGCTAAATCTTCACCTTCAATTTCTGTTCCGTCCTTTAGTGCAAGAACAAACTCTTCTCCGCCATATCGGGCAAACAGCATGTCTTCCTTCAATTGTGATTGTCAAACCTTTACTGTGCATGTATAAGCAATTGATCACCAACAGAATGGCCATAGGTATCATTCACTCTTTTAAAATACTCAATATCAATCAAAATATCGTAAATGGCGCTGAAGCCTTCTTTGCTACAGCAAACGCTTGCTCACATTTCTGGAAAAAGGCACGACGATTATAAACTTTTGTTAGGTCATCATAGTATGCTTGATGCTCTAGCTCCATCTGCAGTCTTTTTAGTTCCGTGATATCGGTATATAAGCTGTTAACTGCGAATGCACGATGGATACCTCTTTTTTGCTAACGATTTATACTTTAATGTAGCATATTTAAAAATAAATGTGGATGCTGTCTTTTTCCTATCTGTATCAATACGGTTACTATAAATGAGGAGAGATATAAATGATACTAATTACTGAATATTTTATCAACAAGTGACATCTAGTATTTGTTCAATATATCGACGATAATGGCGAATATATTTGTATTAGCGGCGAATATATCGAAGCTGACGGCCAATATACTCGAATGTTTGGCGAATATATCCATTGCGACGACGAATATTGGACATTCACAAGTTCCACTAGTTTAAGAATTAAGGGAAGAACCCCATTTAATTTGCAACAATGTTTGCGAAAACAGCCAATAGTTAAGTAAACAAAAAGGAGACTGGAGAATCCAGTCTCCTATATTCATGCCAATTTTAAAATGTGGTTGCTTTATTATATGGAAAAAAATAATAATAAATGATTCACAATAGTGTATGTTATACAGTATAATAAAAACAGGAGTTGATGACATGAGTGAAGCAAATGAACATTTAGATAAGCTAATGCAGGAATTAAGACGCGGCACATTAACAATTGGAGTCTTAAGTCAGCTTTATGAACCACAATATGGATATTCTCTCGTAGCCTCTTTAGAAGAAAAGGATTTTCATGTGGAAGCAGGAACGCTGTATCCCTTGCTACGCAGGCTAGAAAAACAAGGTCTTTTGGAAAGTGAATGGGATACAAATGAAACAAGGCCCCGGAAATATTACCTTTTGAGTGATAGTGGGAAGGTGGTTTTTGAACAGCTTGTTGTTGAATGGAAGGATATGGTGAATAGTTTAGATAATTTGCTTAAAAACAAAGGGGGATCATAAAATGGAGATGATCGAACGGTATGTATACGCTGTTACTCAATTATTACCGCAATCTCAGAGAGAGGACATCGCAAAGGAGCTTCGCAGCCTTATTGAGGATATGCTCGATGAACGAGTACAAGATGGCAAAGTAACAGAAAAAGATGTGGAAGAAGTATTATTAGAACTAGGCGAACCACGGAAATTAGCAAATAAATATCGAGGAACGAACCGATATTTAATCGGCCCAGAATTATTTGACCATTATGTTATGGTGTTGAAAATTGCTTTAATTGCTTCAAGTGCAGTCATGGGTGTTTCATTTATTATTGGGATCATTTTGGATCCACCATCTATATTACAAACGTTTATCTCATTTATTATATCTTTAGTAACTGGATTACCAATGGCTTTTGGATGGACGACGTTTGCTTTTGCAGTCATTCAATTTGCAGGCAATACACATCTTAAGAAGAAAGAGCTGCAACCAAAGCGTAGTTGGAAACCCTCAGATTTACCACCAGTTCCTCATCCAAAAGGACGGGTAAAAAGAGGAGAAGCGATAACCGGAATCGTTTTCTATATTATATGTATTGCGGTTTTCGTTTTTTCCAGTGAGTACTTTGGTGTATGGTTTTTTGAAAATGGAAAGTTTAAAGAGGTAATTCCATTCTTTAATGAAGAGTATTATGGCTACTACCTGCTATTTATCCTGCTGATTTTCGGTTTTGGTATTATAAAAGAATGTTTGAAAATGGTTTATGGCAGATGGACGATGCAACTTGTTTTATTTACAGCTGTCGTCAATATCATTTCAATTATTGGTTTGATCATTGTTATTGCTGAACCGGCCGTTTGGAATCCAAACTTCATGACTCAATTGGTAGAAAGCGGCCAACTAGTTCCACACAGCGATGCATTTAAGACAATAGGTATTATTTGGGAACAAGCAACATTATGGCTGCTTATTCTATTCTTATTTGCATTAGTGTGGGACATCATTGATGGCTTTATTAGAGTAAGGAAAAGCAGATAACATCTGATTATTAATAAAGTACAGTGGATGTATTTGAGCCATTGTACTTTTTATGTGTTTGTCCAATATATCAGAGGTGTGGTAAACCTAAAATGAAAATTACAGATACTTAATTTATTTTCAATTGTAGTATTATTAGGGAGCTAGGTTTTCATCACTTATGTGAGATTGAAGGAGTAGCATGAAATAAGATAGACTGAACTAGGGCTGATTGCTTTAGGTGACAGCACTATTTATAAAAATAGGAGGTCGAATGATGGATAATAACGATATATTAATTCGCTTGCGATATGCGTTAGAAATAAAAAATAAAGAAATGGCAGAAATATTTAAACTTGGTGATATGGAGGTAACAGTACCAGAGGTAGTAAAAATTCTCACTAAGGTTGATGATGAATTTGAGGATGATAGCGACAGCCAAATAAAATGCAGCAACAGTATGTTGGATGCATTTTTAAATGGGCTCATTATTTATAAGAGAGGGAGACAAGATCCGAAACCAGGCCAGCCTGATAAACCAGAACCGTCTTTTACACGTAGCCCAAATATGAATAATATCTTATTAAAGAAAGTCAAAATAGCGCTGGCACTAACGACTGAGGATATGCTGGAAATCTTTGATAATGCAGGATTAAGGGTAACAAAAGGAGAGCTTGGAGCGTTATTAAGAAAAGAAGGACATAAGAATTATAAAGTATGCCTAGATAATTTTGCTAGAAACTTCTTAAAAGGTCTAGCTATTAAATACAGGGGTTAATGGATTAACGGATTCTATAGGTGATGACATGACACATACTTACTTAGGTGCAACTATCCATTATGAGATAAAGTACAAAAACCGAACCTCCATTGGAATCATGATAGATGGATATGGAAATATTGAAGTCCAGGCTCCGAAAGGAACACCTGATGAAAAAGTAATCAAGGTATTAGAGGCAAACTGGGATCTTATTAGGCGAAAAGTAAAAGAAAAGAAGGAAATGCTGAATGGGCCGAAGGAAAAGGTCTATAAGAATGACGAGAACTTTCTTTTTTTAGGAAATACCTACCCGATAAAGATCTTCCAAGATATAAATATTTCGAATGACCATATTGTATTTGAAGAAGATAAGCTAAATATATATGTTAAGCAGCTAGATGAAGATAAAATCAGACAAACATTGAAACGATTTTATTATCAGAAGTGTAAGGCATTAGTAGAAAAGAGTATCTCATCTTATCAAAAAAACTTTAAAACAAAACCAAGATCTATCCGTATTTCTGATAGTAAAAATACGTGGGGAACCTGTGACTCTGAACACCGATTAACATTTAATTGGAGGCTAGCAATGGCGCCCCCTGAGGTTATTAACTATGTCGTTGTTCATGAAATGTGTCACATGGTCCATCTGAATCACGACCGTTCCTTCTGGCGTCTTGTAGGGAAAATAATGCCCGACTATAAAGAAAAAGAGAACTGGTTGGCATTATCCAACTGGGAAATGACTGTGTAGCAGGACAAGCTGTGAGAGAAATCAATCACAATAGTGACAAAAATGAGCTTAGTTTATTACTAAGTTCATTTTTTGTGTTTGTCCAATATAAAAGGTTAACGGCGAATATACTTTGATGGACGGCGAATATATTAGTGATAACGGCGAATATATCGTTTTTTGCAAACACAATGCATGTAACCGGCATAATTATTCTCTCTTTGCCTGCTCCTTTCTTGTTAATTCCACATATTTCATTAATTCAGTTATCCCTTCAAACTGAATCATTAGCTGACTGTTCAATTTTTCTTTTGCAAGCTGAAAGGATTGTTCGAGTTGTGTATAATTTTTTGTGTCTAGGTTATCTAAAAGTTTTTTCATATGTTCAATATAATAGATCGTTTTTCTTAAACTGCTAATGACTAATATCTTTCTTAATTCTTGAATGGTGAACACTCGATAGCCATTTTCATTATTTCTTTCTGAATGAATTAATCCTTCCTTTTCCCAATGTCTGATAGAAGATGTATTAACCCCAGCCATTTCTGCAACTTCTCCAATGCTCATTTTATCCGTCAATGTAACATTTTTATATTTAGGAAAATCCGTGCTTTTTATCATCAAAAGTATTTCGTCCACCCGCTGTTTTTCTACTTCAATTTTGTATTGCTGGTTATTTATTAACCAGAGTGCTTGCCCAATATCACCAGTTTTAATTTTTCTCATTGCTTCATAAACAACGGGAATCTCATACCCTTTCAATAATGCTCTTATCGTAATGAAAGTTTGGAAATGGATAGGCAGATAGTTTCTATGATTGCTTTGTGTCCTTGGTACATCTGGAATTAGATTTTGTTCTTCATATCGCCTTAGAGTGGTTGTACTAACATTGAGCTGATTAGCAATTTGCGCCGGTGTATATTTCATATTTTTACTCCTTATGATTAAAGTAAAACCTTCAAGTGTTACGTTAACTTAAAAACTATAAAACACGATGATAACAATAGAAAAAAAGGAAAGACTGAAAGCTTGCATGAAGGTTATATGATATTAGTATAAACACTTGAGGAGTGATTGTATTGAACAAAGTAGTTAAATTAAACGACGGTTCAGAAATAGAAGTCGGCTTAACGGGGAACTCAAACAATAAAACAATCATGCTGTCGATAGCAAAAAAATCCGTTTTCGGCCAAGCTGCTGAAACGTTGAAGTTATGGGGAGTAGACCCTGAGCTTGGTAATAAATTTGTTGAAGGATTATCTGACACGTTTCAAGTATTATTCTTTGATTATGAAGGGCATCGAATGGAACACCCAAATGGAGATAATCTCACACCTGAGACTATTGTAAAAGACTTTTTATTGATCGCTGATGAAATGAAAGTTGAAAAGTTTGGATACTATGGGTATTCATGGTTGGCTTTAGCTGGATTACAATTGGCTATTAGAACAAATAGACTAGAATGTTTAATTATGGGTGGCTTTCCGCCAATGGAAGGACCGTATAAAGAAATGATGACAGTCACGAATAAAACCTTTGAACAGGCATTATATAATCAAGATAGTTCTGAAGCTGATCATTCTGAACAAATTCTTCCTGAAGAAATAGATTGGGACAATATTCAGGTACAAATGAACCCAGATCAGACGAAACAATTTGTGACGATGTATAAAAGCTTAGTGCAGTTTCATGATAAAAAAGTCCAAGATCGTTTGTATATTCCTAGACTCACATTTGCAGGAGAAAAGGATACCATTACTTATGGTGAAAACTTTGGAAATGTATCTGTTGATGTAGTCGGTTTAATCAAAAAAAACAAACGAGAATTGGAACAATTAGGATGGGATGTCGAAATAATAGAAGGCATCAGCATGGACCATACTAAAGCTATGCAGCCCGATACGGTTTTGCCTTTGATTAAACCGTGGCTAAGTAAAAATCTTTTATCGTAGTTTGCAGGAACTACAAAAATAGATCAAAGAAGGCGAGGATTCCAAAGGATACTCGCCTTGATTTTTACTATATAAATTGGGTTAATAGCTGGTTTACCTTGTCACGTTCTTCCCAAAAAGGACCATGACCGCTGTACTGGAATGGAACAAGCTGAGAATTCCTTATTTTTTGATCGAGCTCCTGTGCTTGTGCAAACGGAATCACTTTGTCATGAATCCCATGTATAATTAGGGTAGGCTTATCTATTTTTGGAAGATCTGCATCCAGCTTTTCATCTCTTAATAGTTTAATAATAGCCGCAGTCGACCAGCCTGCAGCCTCTAACCCCATCTGGAAAAACCAGTCTGAAAATGAACTTGTTATATATTGAAAGAAAAAGGTATCTGTTATTCCTTGCATCATTTTAGGACGGTCATTTAATGTTTCCTTTAATAGGTCTTTTGCTGTTTCTTTTGTAAAGCCAGTCGGAGCTGCAGCGTCAATAAGGACAAGCTTGGAAACTCCGTACCCGCTGTAACGGGACATATAACGAATAGCAATTGCTCCCCCAGTAGAATGGCCAACGAGCGAGAAATTGTCAAGTTGAAGCGTGCTAACAATCATTCGGATATCATCTGCCAGCCTATTATAAGTGTATCCGCTTATCGGTTTATCCGATTTGCCAAAGCCCCTCCAATCTATTCCAATGCAGCGGTAACCCAGTGCTGGAAGAATGTTAAACTGATATTCAAATTGTTTATGGCTCAGTGGCCAGCCATGTATAAACACGATTGTCTTGCTGCCTTCTTGATTAATATCTTCCACAAATAAATTTACACCTGGTTCTACAGGAACAAAGTATCCCACCACAATTCCCCCGTCATTCATATCGTTTTAAGGTTAAGATATTCATAGCAGGTAACATAGGTGAGTACCTATCTTTGTTGTAGTTCAATGAAAACATATATAATTTGGCTATCTCAATAGAAAGATGTTATTTTTGGAGTATTACTAGTTATTTGAACGGATTTATATACATATATTAAGAAATCATTAAATAGAGGGAATGGATCGAATGAATGAGGAGATACAAAAAAATGCAAATGCTAGCTACCGAAGAGCGGAGCAGAAAGCCAATCAGTATTTTAAGAAACTTCATGAGCAGGTTAAGAAAAAGACATATGTTCCAACTCTGACAAAGGATATACAATCCTGGAAGCACAACCACATTCATTATCATTCGTTGCTTTCTTTATTTTCTCGGAAAAAGGGGAACTCTAATTCTCTTGGGTATAAAAGTTATATTCAATGGCTTGAGCACACTGGCAAATTAAATAATTATCTGGATCGCAGCATCTCTTATATTTTTATGAGGGACTTGGGAAAATCACTTCACTCATCTACTACACAGACCAGAATAAGAACTATTGTTGACAGTTTAAATAGGCAGCTGACTGATTCTGCAAGAACAACAAATGAGATTTATAGCATGAAGTGGTTATATAGAAGAGCCCAGAAGGAAGGCATCGAATCCACCATCATCTGGGTGATTAATAAACTAAAAGAGGTTTCCTCTAATATTCCTAAAGGGATGGATGCAACGCACGCTCAGCGGAAGATTATTAAAATTATCGCCGGAGTGGTGATGAATGAGATTGAAGAGATGGATGGTCAAGTTTCGCCTAAAGCGCGTGCACAGAAACTTGATCGGGCGATTAGGCTAGGATATTCCTATGGACTGACCTATCCCTTCATTGATGATCTTTTGGATGCGAAGATTTTATCTGAGAAAGAGGAGAAACAATATACTGAATGGATCCGTAACACTCTAGTCACAGGGAAAGTGCATAAATTGGGTGAGTGGACAGGAAAGAATAGAGAACTAATCAGATATATTCATAGGGAGCTTAAGGATGCCTTTGAGTATATGAAGAGCCAGCAGCAAAAGGAGACAAGACGATATTTTTTCGAGCAAGCCTATGTCTTTTATCATTCTCAGGAAGTGGACCGCGCAAAGGACCTTTCTAATGGGCATTATACAAATGAAGAGCTTTATATTCCGGTTATTTTAAAGTCCTCGTCTTCACGATTGATCGTTCGTTCCTTAATTAATGCTGCTGAGGATGAGGAAATTGATAACCGAACATTTTATTATGGGATCTACAACCAGCTGGCAGATGATTTTGCGGATATGTTTGAGGATATGGAGGATGGAGCGGTAACACCGTATACCTATTATATGAAATATCATGATAAGCGCTCAGATCTGATCAATCCTTTTGAATTATACTGGACGGTTATCTCCAATTTGATTCATCATGTCTATCACTCAGATAAAAAGTCCCGTGAGGTCATACTGGATCGGGCGATCAATGGATTGAAGAGATTTAAAGAACGAATGGGAGCAAAAAAATACGATGAAGTAATGGACATATTTGCTTCAGGAAATTCGGAATTTAATCGGTTGATTCAAAAAATGGTT
Source organism: Cytobacillus solani (assembly GCF_006704205.1). Lineage (NCBI taxonomy): Bacteria > Bacillati > Bacillota > Bacilli > Caryophanales > Bacillaceae > Cytobacillus > Cytobacillus solani. The sequence goes on along the minus strand of NZ_CP041305.1, from coordinate 1,234,301 downwards.
CGAAAAGCGGATGATGTGGATTTCTTTGATAAACTGCTTCGAGATCATGTGATAACCAATCTGAATAATGACCGGATAGAAAAGGAAGATTTTTTTAATACAATTGAAAAAGGACGGAAGCAGATTAACAGCGTCTTATTTATTTCAAAAAATGAGAAGAATCCTTTAATGAACGATTCAATTATTGATGCTGCAAATTATAGCCTAGAGGGAGATGGAAAGCGGCTCCGGCCAATCATGACATGGGTTATGGGTGTGAATGAATATGGATTAGATCAATCGGCCATGGAGCCGCTTCTAAAATCTTTGGAGTATATGCATACAGCATCCCTAATTTTCGATGATTTGCCATCTCAAGATAATGCATCTGTTCGCAGGGGACGCCAAACTCTTCATAAAGTATATAACATTGCTATTGCAGAATTAACAGGACTCTTTTTAACACAAAAGGCAACGAGGGAACAAGCATCACTTGACCATTTTGATTCAAAAGCGGTGCTGAATTTGATTCGTTATTCTTCCAAAACAACAGAGGATATGTGTAAGGGACAGGCGATGGATCTGGAGTCTAAAGGAATGCAATTGACTTTGGAGCAATTAAATACCATGTGCTTTTATAAAACTGGGATTGGATTTGAGGCTGCACTCATTATGCCGGCAATTCTCGCCCAAGCAGACAAACTAGAGATGGATGCACTGAAGAAGTATGCCTACCATGCTGGGATCGCGTTCCAAATTAAGGATGATCTTCTGGATGTTGAAGGTAACCTGAATTTACTTGGAAAACATACGGGGAAAGATGCTGAAAACAACAATTCAACCTTTGTAACGGTCCTAGGTTTTGAAGGAGCCGAGAAAGCGATGTGGGATCATTACTGTCTAGCGATGGAAGCATTGGAAGAGGTACCGCGTAAGATTGTTTTTTTGAAGCATTTAATGGATTATATTGTGCACAGAGATCGCTAAGAGGGGAACCTTCAAAGAGTATCAATTGCTGATTTTTATACTTATTAGACTAATTTAGTATGAAGTTCAACTTATTTACTAGATAATATAGTACTATAGATTTACAACAAGTAGTTGGGGTGGAAATAATTGACTCCATTTAATGAACAATTATTAAAAATAGAAGTTATCAGTGAAGAAGGAATTAAAGAGATAAAGGAACAGCTAAATATTCAATATCAGACATTAAGTTCAAAAGAAAAAGCAAGTATACTAGCAAAAACGATTCATCGAATGATAGACCAGTCCTTGCCCAATTTTTCGAAGGAAACGAAAAGAAGGATTCGGATGGAGCTGATGAATAAGAAACTGTCTGCCAATTCACTGTCTATCTCGGCTAATGATATCATTGAATCTAGCATAGGGCTGGCAACACGCGAGGAAATAGAACAAGAACTGCCGAAATGGGTATATAAGAAAGTAGATAAAGATATAAATGTATCAGAATTAAACATAGCGGGTTTTCTTAATAGCTACCCAAAAAGGGAAATTACATATCCTATTTCTATTGATGAAAACGAGCCAATATCCATTACAAACACATTTAAAAGCGGGATATGGCCAAAATATAGATCGCTTTTCCTTGGCGCAACTGCAATCATATTCATAGCGTTTGTTATGATAATTTTTGTGGAGAATCCGGCCCAAGTACCTCTTGATTATGCAAAAGGGCAAACAGCAGAAAATAAAGAAGCAGCTACTAATCAAAGAATACCTAATAACTTGCCTTCCTATCTGCAATACGAACAGGTTGATGATAAGAAGTTAAGAGAATGGCTGAATGGAAGGAAATCAATCTTAGCAGAAGAACCCTACTATTCTTCCATTATAAATGCTGCGAGTGAATTTAATATTGACCCGCTATTATTATTTGCTATTACGGGCCAGGAGCAAGGGTTTGTATCAAGAGAACATGTGAATGCAGAAAAAATCGCGAATAATCCTTTTAATGTATTTCATAGTTGGGAAGATTTTAATACGAACATTTCGGAATCAAGTCGAATTGCCGCACGCACAATTGTAAATGTAAGTAAGGATCGTCCAAAGGAAGAAGATCCTTTTCAGTGGATTAACCGAAAATATGCAGAGGATCCAAACTGGTGGATAGGTGTATCAACTATTTATAAGCAACTTGAAGAGGTTGCTCAATAAGCTGAAAATCATAAAGTAAAGAAAAATTACTTCATGATTTTCAGCTTTTTTTGCTTCTATTTCTGAGTGCCCTTTGTTTTTCAAATAAATTATAAAACTTAGATCATAAACAATTCATTTATTAGGCATTTGTCTTAAACCTAATTCATCCAGTAAGCATAATTTGGTGTATAAATAGAAAAGGAGGGGCTTTTATGCATGTAGGAAATGGAATGAATGATTTAAGAAGACCTTATGGATTCCGTCCTGGTTTTGGATTTGGCAGACCTGGATTCGGCAGACCTTTTGGTTTTGGATTTGGCAGCCCTTTTTTCGGTGGATTTGTAGGAGGGCTTGCGGCAGGTGCGTTGTTGAGTCCGTTTGTTTATCCTAGACCTTATCCGTTCTATCCACCATATTACCCTTATTATCCATATTACTAATGAATGTTATAAGTATTTTTGAGTTCAGGAATTTTTTTGCGTAGCTTATTTATCGATTTGAAATTTGAAAGAGGCTCTTATGCATTTGCATAGAGCTTTTTTGCTTTTACCTTAAAAATTTGGGCTATTAAATAAATTGCTCAACCATGTATAATTTACATATGGAACATTTAGGAAAATATGAAAGGATCAGGTTAAATGGAGAATGACGATTATATAAAAAGAATAGGAAAAGTTATTCAGTTTATTGAAGAAAATAGCTTTCAGCCTATTAGCCTTGAAGATTTAGCCAGTATCTCTAGCTTTTCAAAATATCATTTTTCTCGAATATTTACTTCCATCGTTGGTCTTACTCCCATTGCATTTGTAAACCAAAAACGTCTTCATAAATCCGCGGTTTATTTGTTAGAAACGAATAAGACAATTCTCGAAATTGCTAGTCTTTGTGGTTTTGAATCTGTCTCTAACTTTAACGCCATATTCAAAAGACACTTTAGCAAAACACCAAGCGAAGTAAGGAAGGAATTTAAAGAAAATAGCAATTTCCCATTACAAATTAGCAAAATTCAGGAAGAGTTATCCAATCCTCTTAATTACTATAAAAGTAACAAAAATGATTTTCTAAGGAGGATTTGGAAAATGAATATTTCTGTTAAGGAGCTTCCCGAATACGAAGTTGCGTATATCAGACATATTGGAAGTTATTTGGATACGCATCATGCCTGGAGTAAATTAGGAAAGTGGGCAGAACAAAACAATCTTTTTCCGACAAATCAGTACTTCATTGGCATTTCTTTAGATGATCCGAGTATGGTTGATGAATTCGCTTGTCGCTATGATGCTTGTGTAACGATTCCAATTGATTTCAATAAAGAAGATCAGAGTGAGGTTCAATTTAAAAAATTATCTGGTGGAGTTTATGCATTGTACACGTTCTACGATACGATAGATAAGTTTGCGATTACCTATCAAAGCTTATTTGGACAATGGCTGCCAAATAGTGAGTATGATGCGGATGATCGCCCCTGTTTAGAGTTTTGTATGAATAACCCAATGGAAGACCCGGAAGGAAAATGCAAGGTAGATTTATACATTCCGATTAAAAAGAGAAAATGAATACTAAAAAGGATGAAAGCGGTGAGTGAGTTTATGAATATGGAAACTATTTTCAATGAGTTCCCTATTTTGAAGTCTGATCAACTTATCTTAAAAAAAGTAGAAGAAAATGACTTCGAAGGTGTATTTGCTATTTACAATAATGGACGCGTCTTCGAATATTGTGGGATTATTCCTAAGCATAATAAAGATACAGTGAAAAAAATGATTAGTCATTTTGAACGTGATTATCTAAAGAGAACAAGAATTAAGTGGGGGATTTTTTTTAATGATGAGCTGGTTGGAATTATCGAAGCCTTTGATTTTAATCAAAAGGTAAATATGTGCACAATCGGCTACTTTTTAGCAGAATCTTATTGGGGGAAAGGCATTGCTACAGAAGCTGTTCGAATCTTGTTAACATTTCTATTTATGGAGGGAAATGTGAATAGAATACAAGCGGAGGTCATGCCGCAAAATGAGAGTTCAAAGAAGGTCTTGCTGAAAAATGGTTTCATGTACGAAGGTACTTTACGGCAAGCAACATTGTGGTCAGGGAAAGGAATCGTCGATTTAGAAATATACAGTATTCTAAGAGAAGAATACATAAAGTAAACGGTTCATACATGGCAGTAAGCACTTGACCATACAGAGAAGGAAGATAGTAAAATTGCAAGATGCAATCTATTTTCTAAATTTTTCTCAGCAGCAATTAACTGGATATCAGGATTAGAAAGATACGAAAAATTTGATGCCCCTATCCGTCTATATGATGGATAGGGGCAAATTGTTTATCATTTAGCCAGTTATTGATTTCAGAAAAATTAAAAAATAACTTGAAATAAACTGGCTAGTCGGTTTATTATATTGATAATCAATATTATTACAGTTTTTGTTAAATAGTATGGAGGGAATCATTTGCCGCCAATCGTATCTGAAGAATATAAGCAGAAAAAGAAAAGAGAAATTTTAGACAGCGCCTTAGATTGTTTTGCAAAAAAGGGATTTCAAGTGGCAACAATCGATGACATTGTTAAACGTTCAGGAATTAGTAAGGGAGCCATTTATAATTATTTTAAAAGTAAAGATGAAATTTACTTAGAATTAATGCGTGAGCAGACTGAAACGAACAATGCAAAATTACTAGAGAAGCTAATCAATCTAAGAACAGCTAAAGAAAAACTAATCTATCTTTTTGGAATTTATATAGGAATGGATCCCTATGAAGAAGATAGAAGAAAAATTATTATCGTACATTTGGAATTTACATTATATTCGTCTAGAAGTGATGAGATTAATAAGATTCTCAAAGAAAGAGGGCGTAAATTCTTTATTCAATTGATTATAGAAATAATAGAAGAAGGTCAAAGATTAGGAGAGTTCCGAAGAAACGTTGAACTTCAAGTGATCGCAAATATGTTTTGGACTTTAATGGACGGAGCTATGCTGCATACGATAATCAATAACGAATACCCTTATACTGAAGTGCTAGAAAACTATCAACAGATGATTCTAAGCTTTTTAGAATGCTAACAATTCATTTAGGCATGCTGCTGTAAAATAAACCAATTAGTTAGATTCGTGGCAATTTATTTTACAGCCATCTAAATTTTTTAAATTACCAGATTTGGGGTGAGATGTGATGGAAAGTAACATTAGAAGACTGGAAAAAGAGGAGATTTCAAGCTTTGCAGAAATTGTTGTAAATGCCTATCCAGGAACAACGAGAAATACTGCTGAATTTAAGCAAAAATATATAGACAGTTTAGTATCCATACAAGAGAAAGTTGATACGGTTAATTTTTATGGATTGTTTCGCAATGGGAAATTAACTGGTGGCATGAGAATTCATCATTTTACGATGAATGTATATGGCAAACTAGTCGAAGCTGGCGGAGTTGGACTGGTTGCAGTAGATTTGCTTCATAAAAAGGAAAAGGTTGCGAAAGAGCTGATCGACTATTTCATTTCCTATTTTAAAGAAAAGGGAACATCAATCGTCATGCTGTACCCGTTCAGACCCGATTTTTATAAGAAAATGGGCTTTGGCTATGGGACAAAGATGAATCAATACCAAATTGAACCGGCTAGTTTTCCAAAGGAAGTAACAAAAGAAGGATTAATGTATTTAGAATCATCTTATAAAGAACTGATAGAGAGCTGTGCAAACCGATATGCTCGTTCAACTCATGGCATGATTTTGAAGACAGATCATGACCTGGAAATCTTGTTCAAAAACCCTGATCACAAGCTAGTTGGATTTATGGAGAATGGGGAATTGAAGGGCTATCTAGTCTTCACCTTTAAAAGTGTCAATAACGAAAACTTCTTAGTCAATAATTTAATCATTAAAGAGTTCATTTACGAAACGCCAAAGGCACTTACTCAAATAAGCCATTTTTTAAACACACAGGCTGACCAAGTGAATCGAATCATTCTGAACACGCAAGATGATGATATAGAGTTTTTAATCAGTGAATCGAGAAATGGCAGCAATCACTTAATACCCAGTGTTTATCATGAAACGAAGACATCAGGAATCGGTCTAATGTATAAAATAATTGACGTTCCGAAGTTTCTATTACACCTTCCTACTGATCATTTATCCAATCAAGCCTGTCAGGTAGGTGTAATGATAAAAGACTCGTTCCATTCGGATGAACCGCAAAAATGGCTTCTGTCTTATGGAAATGGAAAGTTTGCAGTAGATGAGTATGTGCTAAAAAGTACGGATATTGAAGTAGAGCTTGATATCTCGGATTTTTCTTCCCTTGCTATGGGGGCAATAAGTGCTGATAAATTGTATCAGTATGGGCGATTAAAAATAAAAAAATCAGAAGATATGGCTGTGATTAAACAATTATTCCCGCATTTACAAAAGCCTATTTGTATGACAGCATTTTGATTTTATGAATAAGAGACGGGGGATCGCGATGATCGAAATAAAGAGATTAAAAGATTGTACAATTGAAGAGGGCGTAGAGGCATGGAATACCGGCTTTGAGGGGTATTATTTCGATGCGACTACGACAGCAGATAAATTCATAACTAGATTAGTACATGAGGGATTGTCACCCAATCTTTCCATTGTTGCGTTCATGGACAAAAAACCAATTGGTATTGTAAAAAATGGAATTCGTGAGTTTAATGGAAAAAAATTAGCCTGGAATGGAGGCACTGGCGTTGCCTTAGATCTAAGAAAAAAAGGGATAGGGAGGATGTTAATGGAAGAAACCTTATCCATCCTTAATGAAGAAAAGGTAGATTATGCTTCATTAGAAGCTATAAGTGAAAATGTTAAAGCCATTTCCTTATATGAAAAGATGGGTTATGAAATAGTTGATCACTTAGAATATTTAGGGTTAAACGGGCAATTAGAAAATAATTATTCTACTATTTCCTTAAATAAATACAAAATAGAAAGAGCAGTTCCACAGCAAATAGGATTGATTCCATTCTATAAAGGGATGAATCCTTGGCAGACACAGTGGCAAAGTGCAAGGGATGGAGAAGCAATGATTGTAAAAGACTCAGATGAAAATCCAATAGGGTATGCTTATTTTCGGAGAACATTTAATAATGAAGGCAAGCATATAAATACAGTTTTATATCAATGTGAAGTGGAACCAGAACAAAAGGATGCTGAGCAAATAACAAAATCATTAATTAATGCGGTGTTTCGATCGTTTACTGATGATATTAATCGTGTCATTCCTAACTTACCGATTGCTCAAAGTGGATTAACCCATTCTATTTTAAAGGCAATTGGCTTTAAATCAAAGACTGAGCAAGTTTACATGATTAAAAAAATGTAAAGATTAAAACCTAATTTATCATTAGAAGCAGCTGTGTAATAGGTTTTTAAGAATCTAATTCATTTAACAGAATTAGCTTGCATGCTGATGAAGCAATTTATGGTATGAAAGTAGCGATTTCAAAGGATATTCTTTTAGATGAGAATAGGAATGAAACTAACCACTTGTGCAGATACTATTTTTGATTCGTAATAAAAGGAGAGATACATATGCCAAAAGCAAAACAGTATGTGGATCAAGGAATTTCATCTGTACAAGAAACGGTTCATACATTGCAGCAAGCACTTAGCACTGCAGAAAAGCAAGAAAACAAAAGTAAGATTCAAGAAGCAATTAATTCCCTTAATTCTGCACATCAGCAATTATCTAGCTATCAAGATTAGGTCTAGTCAAATAGTCATGATATGAATTGGCAGGAAACGAATATCGTTACCACTTATTGTTCAATAGGAAATTATCCAGCATTTAGACCACTAAGTCTGAATTCAAACAATTCACTCATTATGTTATTGCGTTAGTATTCATTTAGTGGTACTATAAATTTGTAATTTTATATTGATCACATGTTACTGACACGATCAGGCATGGTGGTAAATTTGGAAGAGCCAAAGGCTTTTTCTTTTACCTCCATGCCTTTTTTTGTTATGTCAGCTCAATCCACACTATTAGTTAGATATATAAAGGAGATAAACAATATGCTATCAAGATTCTTTAATAAACGTAAATTGCAAATACTCGCACCTGTTAAAGGGGAAATGCTTCCACTAGAACAGGTTCCGGATCCAGTTTTTAGTGAAAAAATGATGGGCGATGGCGTCGCAATCATGCCAGAGGATGGCGGGATCCACTCTCCGATCGAAGGAACTGTCATCCTTGTGGCAGATACGAAGCATGCAATCGGTATTCGAGCTAATGATGGGACAGAGCTTCTTATTCACATTGGTTTGGAAACGGTGTCATTACATGGGAAAGGATTTGAAACGTTAGTTGAAACGGGAGATTCCGTATCAATTGGTCAGCTGCTGATTGAAGTTGATTGGAAATTTGTCAAAGAAAATGCCACCAGCATTATAACACCCATTATCATTACAAATAGTGCAGAGAAACAAATTCAGCTTGAACCTATTAAGAAATGCAACCCTGGTGAGACCGTGTTAATGACTGTTACCCCTAAGTAATAGGTAATCCAATTTTAATTAGAAGGGAGGGAATTACGATTAAAATTAAAAAGGTTCTTAATAATAATGCGGTTATCGTACTTGATGATGGGAAGGAAAAAGTAGCTGTTGGGGCTGGAATTGCTTTTAATAAGAAACGAAACGATATTGTAAATGTAAATAAAATAGAAAAGATTTTTGTTATGCGAGAGAATGACAAGCTTGAACAATTATTAAGCCGAATTCCAGAAGAACATTTTACGATATCAGAAGAAATTATTACGTATGCTGAAAGACATATGGGTACGAAATTAAATGAGCATATTCATATTGTTCTAACTGATCACCTTTCATTTGCTATTGAAAGGTCTCGAGATGGCATTGAAATAAATAACAAGTTATTACATGAAATAAAGATACTATATCAAAAAGAATTCGAAATTGGTCTTTGGGCATTAAAACATATAAAGGAAGTTTGTCAAGTAGACATGCCTATCGATGAAGCTGCTTTTATCGCTCTTCATCTGCATACGATGAAGCCGCATGGAGGTGATCTACATCAGACGGTTCGGCAAACAGCGATTATAAGAGACATGGTTCAATCGATAAAGAATCATTTATCCATTGCTGTAGAAGAAAACGATATTTCATATCATCGCCTAATTACACATCTGCGTTTTACATTAACAAGGTTGAGTCAGTATGCACCTCATTCGATGGATGAAGAAATGATCGTCATGATTCAAAAGAAGTTTCCGGTTTCATACAATTATGCAAAAGAAATTGCAAAAGATTTACTAAATTTACATGGAATTAACCTTCCTGACCAAGAGCTTGGATATATCACACTTCATATTGAACGGTTGAGGAAACGATAAAGTCAACGAGATTAGCAATTATATATTTTTCATTAAATTAATAATGAATAGGAGTTGAACGTTTATGAAGAAATATCTGCAAAGGCTTGGAGGCTCATTAATGCTTCCGGTAGCGGTTTTGCCAGCAGCTGCCATCTTGATGGGAATAGGCTATTATATTGACCCAACTGGCTGGGGTTCAGGAAATGTACTGGCAGCTTTTTTAATCAAAGCAGGTGGTGCCATTCTTGATAATATTCCGATATTATTTGCAGTTGGTGCAGCCTTGGGATTGGCTAAGGAAAAAGATGGATCTGCTGGATTGAGTGGCTTGGTCGCGTTTTTAGTCGTGACGACCATGCTATCGACAAATACAGTTGCTTTATTAACAGGTTCAGAAGTTGAGAGTGTAGATCCGGCTTTTGGAAAAATAAATAATGCGTTTATTGGGATATTGTCAGGGATGATTGCGGCAGCGATGTATAATCGTTTTAGCCATGTGAAGCTGCCAGACTTTTTAGCTTTCTTTAGTGGAAAACGTCTCGTACCAATTATGTCATCTGTGTCAATGTTAGTAGTTTCTGCATTGTTATTTTTTATTTGGCCGATTGTTTACGGTGGATTAGTTTCATTTGGTGAAGGGATCAGCGGATTAGGTGCTGCAGGTGCAGGGCTCTATGGATTCTTTAATCGTTTGTTAATCCCAACTGGCTTGCACCATGCTTTAAATGCAGTATTTTGGTTTGATACTGTTGGAATTAATGATATCGGAAACTTCTGGAGCAGTACTGGTGAAAAAGGTGTTACGGGGATGTATCAGGCTGGATTTTTCCCAATAATGATGTTTGGGTTACCAGCTGCGGCATTAGCGATGTACCACACAGCTAAAACAAAAAGGAAAAAACAAGCTGCTTCTTTAATGCTGGCAGCAGGATTTGCGGCATTTTTCACAGGGGTAACAGAACCGCTTGAATTTTCATTCATGTTCCTAGCACCTGCCCTTTATGTTGTCCATGCCTTGTTAACAGGACTTTCATTGTTTATTGCTGCATTATTCCATTGGACTGCAGGATTTGGATTTAGTGCGGGACTTCTTGATTTCTTGTTAAGTTTACGTATTCCAATTGCTAATATGCCTTTAATGCTGCTCCTTCAAGGGTTGGTATTTGCTGTTATTTACTATGTGTTATTCCGTTTCTTAATTACAAAATTCAATCTGAAAACTCCGGGAAGAGAAGATGAAACAGAAGAGGAAACAAAAGAAGGAATTGAGAATACAGCGGAAAATAAATTCAGTGCCATGGCAACAAAAATATATGATGGCTTAGGTGGAGACGACAACGTCGTTTCAGTTGATAATTGTGCAACACGCTTACGTGTAGAGGTAGAAAATATGGACAAAGTAGACCAAAGTAAAATTAAAGCGACAGGTGTCCATGGAATTAAAGTGACAGGTTCACAAAGCATTCAAGTCATCGTAGGTACAAATGTTCAGTTTGTTGCTGACGAAGTAAATAAAATTCGCAAAAAAAGATAAATAACCACACAAGGATAAAAAGTCTATAACCATATAAAAACTGTTTAATTAGGATGAAACCCTATATTAAACAGTTTTTATATGGACTTTGTTATCCTCATTACAGATAAAATATTTGGGGGCTATATCAATGGAAAAATCATTTAAAATTACTGCATCTGAGGGAATTCATGCTAGACCTGCTACATTATTAGTATCCTCGGCTACACCTTATAAAGCTGATGTTCAATTAACGTATAACAACAAGTCCGTTAATTTAAAATCTATTATGGGCGTGATGGCTCAAGGGATACCTGCTGGAGCAGTTGTTACGATTTCTGCAGAAGGTCCAGATGAAGCTGAATTACTTAATAAAGTGGAAGAAGTCATTGTAACGCAAGGGCTTGGTGAAAAATGTTAGAGATTAAAGGAGTGGCTGCCTCAAATGGTATTGCCCTAGCAAATGCTTATTGTCTAGTTGAACCCGATTTGTCCTTTGAAAAATTTGAAATAACGAATATAGAAGCTGAATTGGACCGATTAAAATCTGCAATTAGCAGAACTAAGCTTGAACTAGAGGAAATTCGTGATTCTGCCATGCTTAAGTTTGGAGAAGAAAGAGCAGCTATTTTTTCAGCTCATTTATTAATACTTGAAGATCCTGAAATTTTTTCAGCACTGGAAGCAAAAATAAATGAAAAGGTAAATGCAGAATTTGCGCTAGATGAGATCGCTAACATGTATGCCCAATTGTTTGAATCAATGGAAAATGAATATATGAAGGAACGTGCTGCAGATATTCGGGATGTGTCCAAGCGATTGCTTGCCCATTTATTACATATAGAGTTACCAGATTATAGCCGTATATCTTCGGAAGTGATTATTGTTGCCGAGGATTTAACTCCATCTATTACCGCGCAGTTAGATAAACAATATGTGAAAGGTTTTGTTACTGATATTGGAGGGAAAACCTCACACTCAGCCATTCTTGCAAGAGCAATGGAGATTCCAGCAATTGTTGGCACAAAAACAGCGACAAAGATCATAAGCCATGGTTCTCCAATTATAATTGATGGATTGGATGGAAAAGTAGTTGTTCATCCAACAGAAGAAATACACGAGTCTTATCGTCTATTAAAAAGGAAATTGGTAGAGGAAAATGAGCTACTGAAAAAATACATAAAGCTTCCAAGTATGAGTGCTGATGGTCAGTCTGTTGAAATTGCTGGTAATATAGGCAGGCCAGAAGATGTTGATGCTGTTTTGGAAAATGGCGGAGAGGGTATTGGGCTATTCCGTACGGAGTTTTTGTATATGGATCGCGATGAATTACCAACAGAAGAGGAGCAATTTAATGCCTATAAAACGGTCCTTACAAAAATGGAGGGAAGACCTACTGTTGTTCGTACATTAGATATTGGCGGCGATAAAGAGCTTCCTTATTTAAAGCTTCCGACTGAAATGAATCCTTTTCTAGGCTATCGCGCCATTCGATTATGTTTAGAACAAGCGGAAATTTTCCGCACTCAATTACGTGCACTATTACGGGCGAGTGTGTATGGAAACTTAAAAATCATGTTTCCGATGATTGCAACTTTAGATGAATTTAGAGCAGCAAAGGCTTTATTGTTTGAAGAAAAACAGAAGCTAGTGGTTGAGGGAGCTGCTGTTTCTGAACAAATCGAAATAGGGATGATGGTTGAAATTCCATCTGCAGCCGTGATTGCCGATTTATTTGCGCAAGAAGCGGACTTCCTCTCTATTGGGACGAATGATTTAATTCAATATACTCTAGCAGCAGACCGAATGAATGAAAGAGTTTCATATTTGTATCAACCATATCATCCTGCGGTATTAAGGCTAATAAAAATGGTAATCGATGCAGCTCATAGTAATGGCAAATGGGTAGGAATGTGCGGGGAAATGGCTGGAGACGAAATAGCGGTTCCCATCCTATTGGGGCTAGGATTAGATGAATTTTCAATGAGCAGCTCTTCCATTTTAAAAACACGGAGCCTACTATCTAAACTGTCTAAGGAAAAATTAGCTGAACTAGTGGAACATGTATTGATGTTAAAAACTTCTTCAGAAGTAGAACAACACGTAAAAAAGTTTCGCATTTAAAAGATTTGATAAAGTTTTGAGGAATAGTTCGCAGGAAGAAAGATTCCAATAGTAAGGGAGGCTATCGTGGTTGATGATCCATTCACGATAGCTTCTTTAATAAATATGAAATGCTTGTTTGAAATTACTAAAATTGATTTCCTTTAGAATATGAGGTGAATATAAATGATTCTAGAAGCGTGCGTGGAGAATTTTAATAAGGTTCCTGAAGTAATTATGAGGGGAGCACATCGAATTGAACTCTGTGATAACCTTTCAGTTGGGGGTACTACTGTTAGTCATGGAGTAGCCGTCAAAACGATTCAGTATTGTAAAAGCAATAACGTTAAGGTTATGGCCATGATTAGACCAAGAGGTGGAGACTTTATTTACTCTACGGAAGAAATCGAGATTATGCAAAATGATATTTATCATTTAAAAGAGCTGGGGATCGATGGTGTCGTGTTTGGGTGTTTGACAGATTCAGATTGGATTGACGAGTTTGCGCTATCTACACTATTAGACTGTTCGAAGGGGTTAGAAGTTGCCTTTCACATGGCTTTTGATCAGATTAACACCAACTACCAATTGAAAGCGATTGACTGGTTAGCAAGCCAAGGGGTAAATCGAATCTTAACACATGGGGGACCAAGCTCTACACCAATTCATAACAACTTTCCTCGGTTAAAGGAGTATTTGGAATATGCTTCTGATAGAATAACGATCATGCCTGGTGGGGGGGTAACGAACCATAATCTAGATTATATTAAAAGTAACTTAAAGATAAATGAAGTGCACGGGACAAGAATTGTTGGATAAGTACCACAGACCATTTAATTAAGAAAAACAATCTGTGTTCAATACTTATAGTAAGGATGAGAAAATATGGACAGCCATGAACGGAATAGACTTATTCTGAAAAATATTGAGATTTATACAGAAGCAGGGGTCATCAATAATGGATTTATTAAAATAGATACTGGGAAAATTGCAGAAATAGGCAGCATGTCTGAATTGACTTCGATTGAAGACTATCATGAAATGGCGATGCTTGATCATTATACTGTTATTCCTGGTCTAATTGATGTTCATATCCATGGTGTGGACGGTTCTGATGTTATGGATGGCACAAAAGAAGCGCTGGATAGAATGTCTGCTGCACTTCCAAAAGAAGGAACAACAAGCTTCCTAGCTACAACGATGACGCAATCAGAGGAAGCCATTCAACATGCACTAATTAATGTGGCAAAGTATATGGAAACCCAGTTATTTACAAAAAAGGCAGAGATTTTGGGTATTCATCTAGAGGGCCCATTTGTTAATAAAAAGATGGCAGGAGCACAGCCAATTCAGTACATTATTAAGCCAAATGTAGATTTATTTAAAAAATGGCAGCAGCTATCCAATGGGAATATAAAACTTGTTACACTTGCTCCTGAAATCGACGGTTGTCTTGAACTTATTCATTATTTAAGAGATACAGACGTAATCGCCTCGATTGGTCATTCACTTTCGACTTATGAAGAAACAAAGGAGGCGATTAATGCTGGGGTCACACATGCTACCCATCTGTTCAATCAAATGAGTGGTCTCCATCATCGAGAGCCAGGCGTAGTAGGAGCTGTTTTCCTCCAGAAAGAATTAAAAGCAGAGCTTATAGCGGATGGCATACATACCACACCTGAAATAGTAAAACTGGCATATAAAATAATTGGTCATGATCGGCTTATCTTGATTACTGACTCAATGAGGGCGAAATGCTTGAAAAACGGAACCTACGATTTAGGTGGACAAGATGTAACCGTTCAAAATGGAAAAGCGGTTTTAAGTGATGGAACTCTGGCTGGAAGTATTTTAAAAATGGGTGGCGCATTGAAAAATATGATTTCATTTACAGGATGCACACTAGCAGATGTAATTCAAATGGGATCGGCAAATCCAGCCAAGCAGCTAAATATTTTTGATAGAAAAGGAAGTATTGCTGTAGGAAAGGATGCAGATTTAGTCATCTTGGATAAAAATTACGATGTGAAGATGACATTGTGCAAGGGTTTAATTTCCTATGATAAGGAAGGGTTACATACGAATGAAAATCATTAGAGTGAAAGACTACGAAGCATTAAGCAAACGAGCTGCCTCCTATTTAATTGAAAAGGTCCGGAACAAACCGAACATGATACTTGGCTTGGCTACTGGGGGAACGTCTGAAGGAACGTATCAATATTTGATAAAAGATTATAAGGGAAATCAGACTTCTTATCGGGACGTTACAACCTTCAATTTAGATGAGTATATTGGACTTGACGGCAATAATGAAAATAGTTATCGATTCTTTATGGATACTCATTTGTTTAATCATCTTGATATCGAAAAAACAAAAACCCACGTTCCTCGTGGCAATGTGAAGGATCCTTTGAAAGAATGCGATACATATGAATTATTAATAAAAGAGCGTGGGGGAATTGATCTTCAATTGCTTGGCATAGGTGGGAATGGCCATATTGGCTTTAATGAACCAGGCTCGTCATTTCAATCAAGAACCCGTATTGTTGAACTGGCTGATTCGACACGAAGAGACAATGCTCGCTTTTTTGAGCAGCTTGAAGATGTACCTACACATGCCATTACGATGGGAATTGCGACCATTATGGAAAGTAAAGAAATATTGCTGATTGCTTCAGGAGAAGGAAAAAGAGAGGCGATGAGAAGGTTACTGCAAGGCGATGTAAGTGAGGATTTTCCTGCTTCGATATTAAAGAAGCATTCACATGTGACCATCATTGCTGATGAAGCAGCACTGACTGGCTTAGAATAAAGGAAAAACAAAACGTCCCTATTCTTATATAAAAAGAGGAATAGGGACGTTTATTTATAAGTTAAAATTCAACTCGTATTGTTTCACCATCATAAATCATTTCATCCTTTTCATTGAAGACATCACTTGTCATAATCTCAATGGAATTAACATTTGATTTTTCAATAATGAAACCAAGATTGCCATTCTTCATTCCATTTGGCGCAATTTCCCCATTTAAATCTTCTAAGTAAATATCATCCTCAAATGTTACCTTTTCGCCAGAGCTTGTATTTAGAATGGCGATTGGTGCAAATTTAAGCGGCTGATTAGATGTGTTCTTTATTTCCACAAAAAACTTTATGAAATCAAATTCTTGGTCATGTGTATAGGAATGATAGAAATCAATCAAACTGTAATCAGGTTTAAAGTGAAGAATCTTTGCTTCTCTGATTGTTAAATCGATTGAACCGACTTTGTATGTATGGCTGTCATGTTCTGCCGCCTTAACCGTCAGCTCGCCGCGATTATCGCGTGAAAATTGCCCAACCTCCTGAAGCAGCCTGTCATCTGATACTTGCGGATTAAGAATGTAGTCATCATAGTAACTTGGAATGGTATTATTTGAGCTAGTTTTTGCAGCAACAGACTTTTCATCGTTAAAGGAACAGCCAGTTAATGTGATTAATAATAAACATAGATAAATAACTTGTTTCATAGCAGAACCCCCATCCATTTTTACAAAGAGTTCCCGTTGGTATATGCAATCAACGGGAACTTTTTTTGATAGTATCAGAATTTATAACTTTGGAGTTAGAGAATTGTCTAGCTCCAGCGCCTATCGCCTATCAAACTTCAGGTCCCTTCCTACGATAAGTCAACATCGGTTCGCTCTCGCTCACCGTGTTTCCTTTATCGAAAGAACCGGTCCTTCCAGTTTGTACGGCGATGACCAAGGCGCTTGCGCTTTTCATACTTAACTTATTTATCATTAATTTCAACTTTTGCTTGAAGCAGGTCAAAGATAATTTTTGCGTGGTCCGTATTGTCTAACTGCCCTGCAAACTTATTACTTGCTGGTCCAAATGCATAAACGGGTACATCTTCACCTGTATGTCCGCCAGTTGTCCAGCCAGTATAGGAACGCTTATTAAAGATGTTCTCAATCGCATTATCGATTTCCGTAAAATCATTCTTTTTAGCAGCATCTTTAACAGATTGAATTTCTTCTGCCTTTAATTCTAAATCAATATACTTTTTTAGAGTCTCTTCAACGTTCGCACCCTTGGCAATCAGGTCTGCCATAAAGTCAGGTGTACGTTTTGCTGCTTTAATTGGCTCAGGGAACCAGTTATAGATTCCATCCGCCCCAATTGAAAATCCGCCGGTAGAGTGATCCGCCGTTGCAACAACTAGTGTATTTTTGTCCTTTTTGGCAAAATCAATCGCAGCCTGGAATGCTTTTTCGAAGTCCTCCATCTCACTCATGGCACCAACGATATCGTTGTCATGGCCAGCCCAATCAATTTGGCTGCCTTCAATCATAAGGAAGAAACCATCTTTATCTTTATTTAATCGGTCGATCGCTGATTTTGTCATTACCTCTAATGAAGGTACATCTTTATCACGGTCTATCATTTTTGGCATGCCTGCAGGAGCGAATAAACCAATAACCTGCTCGTCTTTTGATTTCAATAATTCATCGCGACTCGTTACATAGCGAAAGCCATCTTTTTGAAATTCTTTTACAAGATTACGATCTTTTCGCACAAAAAGGTCTGTCCCTCCGCCCAAAAGAACATCAATTTTATGTTTTCCATTAATAAGCTCGTCATAATAATCATCAGCAATCGCATTCATATTTTTACGGCTGACATCATGTGAACCGAATGAAGCAGGTGTAGCATGGGTGATTTCTGAAGTTGCAACAAGTCCTGTTGCTTTTCCTTTTTCTTTTGCTGCCTCTAAAACTGTTTTTACTTCTGTTCCATCATTATCCACAGCAATCCCGTTATTATATGTTTTAATACCAGCTGCCATAGCGGTTGCAGCCGAAGCGGAATCTGTAATGTTTTGAGCCGGATCTTCCGGATAAGTCATTTGCTGACCGACTAAATAAGGGTCAAAAGCCGTCTCCTCAGCAAATTTTGTTTTAGGGTCATTTATCAAGGAGCGGTAAGCAGAAGTATAGGATACGCCCATTCCATCTCCAATTAGAAAAATAACATTTTTTGCTTTCCCATTGCTCTGGTTATTTTCCTTTGCCTCAACTGTTGAAAATGATCCGGAAAAATTAAAGCCAGCAAGTGCAACTGAAGATACAACTGCAAAAGGTACTAGTTTTCTAGTGAGTTTTTTAATAGACATCTTTTCCCCTCCCAATTTTGATTACGAGATTAGTATATATTGGGATTATTAAGGAGAAGTGAAGGGAAGGTTTTAGTATTGTAAAGATTCGTGGTGGGAGAGGGGAATAAAGAAAGTGATTTGGACATTTTAATCTTATTACAAATTTTCCAAGCTCATGAATTCCAAAACTTGCTCAGATAAAAAGGAACGGTCCTTCATCGAGGTAATGAAGGACAAAACATGAATCCCTTTTAAATTAGTTTATTAATATAAAAAAATTTATAATCTTAAAACATTGATTTTTTTAACCTTACTATTCCTTCTTGGATTAATTTAGACTCTACGCGTCCATAAGTTAGCCGTATGTAACCACTTTTAGAACCTAATAAAGAGCCAGGAACAAAGGCTACACCATTACGTAATGCCCTTTCAAGCAATTGATATTCATTGATTTCATCTCGTAAACGACACCATAAATGAATTCCGCCCTCTGGTACATGAAATGATAAATGATCAGACAATTCTTCCTCCAAATTGGAAATTAATATGTCCCTTTTTTCAATTAGCTTATGTACTAAATATTTTATATTTGTGCTAAATAAATCCGAATCCAAAAATTCAGCAGCCATCCATTGAGGGAAAATACTATGACCAAAATCAATTTGTTGTTTAGCATCGGCCAATCGTTGAATAACATTATCGGGTCCAACAATCCAACCTATACGTAATCCAGAAGCTGCTATTTTTGAAAAGGAGCTAATGTATAAGACGTGACCTCTATCATCCAGAGATTTAAGTGTGGATGTATCGATATCATTTGAAAATGAAATTAAGCTATAGGGGTCATCTTCAACAATCGGAACTCCTAATTCTCTTGCTATTTCTAGTACACGTTTTCTATTGTTCAAAGATAATATGCTGCCTGTTGGATTTTGAAATATAGGATTAAGAAAAACCATTCTAATTTTATGCCTTTGATATAAATAAAGAATATCTTCTGGATTTATACCATTCGGCCCAACAGGGAGTTTAAACGTTTTTATACCTGCCGAACGAAATAAGGGTAAAGAGTGTGCATAAGAAGGATCTTCGTACGCGATTGCATCCCCGTGATTTAACAAGCATTGAATAACAAGATGCAGCGCTTGTTGTGCACCAGAGGTTATCAAAACAGACTGACTGGAGCATTTTATATTTTTATAATCTTCTAAGTGTTTAACAATCCTATCGCGAAGACCGAGATTGCCTTGGGGATGTTCATATCCGAGAGATTGATGAAACTCCTTTTTTGCTAGTATTTCTTTAAAAATATCATAGGGCATCAAGTCATGTGCCAATTCACCACTTGCAAAGTTTATTAAATCTTTTCCATGAATTTCTCCACGAATATGTTGATATATTGGGAGATTCGGTAGAAACGATCCCCGCTCAACATACAGATCCCAATTAGGAATTCGAGAGCGGGTTAATCCCCACACGTCTTTATGTACCTTTGTTCCACTCCCCTTAATTCGCTCGATCGTTCCATGTGAATATAGAACGTCATACGCAGTAACAACTGTCCCCCTGTTTACTCCCAATTCTTTAGCTAAAGTCCTTTCAGATGGAAGAAGTGTTCCAGGAGGATATTCACCATAAGCAATTCTCTTTTGAATAAAATTAGCGATCTGTTGATAGAGTGGGATATCACTTTGTTTATCTAGTTTCCATTCCATTATTATCACCATTGTTTCCCATCTTCAAAAAGTTATTTACAGTCTGATCTTAATATAAACAACATACAATCATTTAATCCATATGAACTATCATTGTCAAGATAATTATGTTGGAACCGTATTACGAGTAACTAGTCCACATGACTACAACTGAAAAGGTCCAATTATTAAAATTATTTGTTCCGTAATAACTTTTTCAACATTCTATGAACCCATTTTTAGATGTGAAGAACAGCACATTTTTACAATATTAAGGATGTGTAAACTTTAATTGCAAGTGACAGTTTAGGACTTACTGAATAGAATTCTAATTTCATAAATGAGGAGGGACTAATTATGGAAGAACATAATGGATTAAAGAAAAAAATCGGAGAATCCAATACGAAAGCGTTTGCTTCTCATTATGCCAAATCAATGTTTTTTACTGTGGTTGTTTTAACAGTATTAACTTTTATTGGCACGAGGCTATTTATCCATATCGATTTAAATCTTTACGGATATATGGTAGGAACGCTCGTGTTTATTGGAGGGTTTTTCTATCGCTTCATTTCATGGGGGGAGAGACCGCCAACAAAAATCTTAATTAAAAAAGGTATAAAACTATTATTTACAAAAACAACACCGAAAATAGCAGTTCAAAATTTAGCTATTTTTGATTTTATTAAAAAACGGGGTGTTGAACGCTGGCTGCAGCATATTTTAATCGGCTGGGGTTGTATCCTGGCTTGTCTTGTCACATTCCCGCTCGTATTTGGCTGGATGTACTTTACAATGAATGACAATGGCTCATATACAATCGTACTTATGGGCTTAGATTTAATGAAGGTAAAAGCAGATGGGATGATTGCTTGGTTGTCCTACAATGCATTAAATGTGGCAGCCATTATGGTTACAGCTGGTGTTTGTATGGCACTACACCGACGGTTGAAAAATATGCAGGCTAGAGCTGAGCAAAAATTCATTTACGACTTTCTTCCGCTTTTCCTATTATTATTTATTTCGATAACAGGACTTTTATTAACTGTTCAAAATGTCTTTCTAGATGGCTGGCTGCAGCCACAAATGTCACTGATCCACCAGTTTTCCGTTATCGTAACACTAATTTATTTACCATTTGGTAAGCTTGCCCATATTCCATTCCGTCCGATGAGTGTATTTGCAAGAAACTACCGTGAACATTATGGAAAAGAAGCAATGAAAGAATGTAAAGTGTGCAGCAATCATTTTGTATCAGTAGAACAATCAAACGATGTGATTCAAGTACTTGGTGTCAATGATATCGATTTTAATATGAAAGACGGCTTTAATCTTGCTGAGTTGTGCATGCCATGCCGCAGGAAATATCGAATTTCCAGATTTTCAGGATTTGCAACTCACCAATTAAAAGTCAAGGAGGCAAATCAAAATGCACATGGATAATTATAAAAATCCCAGAGATAATTTTTTTAAAGAGATTGAAAATATAAATCATCCTGACGAAACACTAGTCCCAACTCACTGCAGTTATTGCGCGATGCAATGCGGAATGAATCTAAGGGTAAATACAAAAACAAATAAAATTATTGGAGTTGAACCTCGATACGATTGGCCAGTAACCCTTGGAAAGATGTGTCCGAAGGGGGTTACAGCTTATCAACAGACAAATCATCCAGATCGTCTTTTAAAACCGTTAATACGTGACGATGCATCTTTAAAAGGAACAAAAAAAGGTTTCAGGGAAGCAAGCTGGGAAGAAGCTTATGATTTAATAGTGAAAAAGTTTAAACAACTGCAAGCTGATTATGGGAAAGATTCTCTTTCGGTATATGGAGGAGTTTCCATGACAAATGAAAAATGTTATCTAAATGGGAAATTTGCTCGTGTTGCACTGCAAACGAAATATCTCGATTACAATGGACGATTTTGTATGGCAAGTGCGGCAAGCGGTATCAATCGTTCCTTAGGGATTGATAGAGGATCGACCGTACCTTGGACAGATATACCAGAAACGGATTGTTTGTTTCTCGCAGGAAGTAATACAGCAGATTGCCATCCAACGATGATGTTTCGTGTTTGGGCTGTTCAAGAAAGAGGCGGATATTTGATTGTTGTCGATCCAAGGGAAACGCCAGTAGCCAGAAGAGCAGATGTCCATCTTGATTTAAGACCTGGAACAGATTTGGCTCTTGCGAATGGAATATTGCATATATTAATCAAAAATGGTCACACAGATGACGATTTTGTAAAAAAACATACAAACGGTTTTGAAGAAACAAAAGAATTGGTAAAACAATTTACACCCGAATATACAAGTCAAATTACAGGTGTTGCCCCGGAGAAAATTATTAAGGCGGCTGAATTATATGGGAAAGCACCAAATGCGATACTCTTGTTTGCAAGAGGAATAGAACAACAGGTGAAAGGCGTTGATAATGTTTCAGCTTATATTAATTTAGCACTTGTAACTGGTAATATAGGTCGTCCAAAAGCAGGTGTTGGAACGATAACTGGCCAAGGAAACGGTCAAGGTGGAAGAGAACATGGTCAAAAAGCCGACGCCTTGCCTGGATACCGGAAGATTACAGATCCAGAGCATGTAAAGGAAGTAGCAAAGGTGTGGGGAATTGAGCCAGAGGAAATGCCAGGAGAAGGAGTATCTGCCTTTGAATTATTTGGATTAATGGAGAAAAAGGTCATTCGTTCTATGTATCTTCTTTGTTCTAATCCAGTTGTTTCAGCCCCGGACTCTAACTATGTTCGTAAAGTATTAAAACAGCTCGACTTTATGGTTGTTTCTGATTTTTTCTTATCAGAATCTGCAGAGTATGGAGATGTAGTTCTTCCAACCACAACATGGTCGGAAGATGAGGGGACGACTACCAACGTTGAAGGTCGTGTTATTAAGATCAATCGAGCTCAAATGCCTTTAGGCGAGTCAAAGCCAGATTGGCTTATACAAGTGGAATTAGCGGAACGTCTTGGCCGTGGAAAATACTTTTCTCATTTAAAAACTTCAGAGGATGTCTTTAATGAATTGAGGTTAGCCTCAAAAGGTGGAAAAGCAGATTACTACGGGGTTACTTGGGAAAAAATCAAAAAACAAGATGGTGTATTTTGGCCATGTACGAAAGAGGAAGACCCGGGAACACCTCATATGTTCCTTGATAAAAAGTTCTATTTCCCTGATGGAAAAGCAAAAATACTAGCTCTCCCTTATGTTCCAGCAGCGGAAGAACCTGATGAGGAATTCCCACTCCACTTAACAACGGGACGGGTTGTTTACCATTATCTATCAGGCAATCAAACTAGAAGAATTCAATTTTTAAAAGATATGTGTCCTGAACCATTTGTCGAAGTACATCCAGAAACAGCAAAAAAATATGATATAGAGCATGAAGAAAGAGTTCGTTTGTTTACACGACGAGGGGAAGTTATTTATAAAGTGAAACTTACTGAAGCCATACGTAAGGATACCTTATTTGTCCCCTATCATTGGGATTTTGAACAAGCAGCAAACATCCTGACAAATCCAGCTCTTGATCCAATTTCTAAAATGCCGGAATTTAAGGCTTGTGCCGCTCAAATTGAAAAACTAGAAATGAAGAAGGTGCAATAAATGAAAAAGAGGTTGTATCTTGAACTCGAAAACTGTATAGGTTGTCGTTCCTGTTTGGCAGCTTGTACACAATGCGGTGGTCACGAAGAACGGAACAGAAATTATGTATACGATGTGAATCCACTTGTTGACAGACAAACAATGCCTCTTATGTGCCTTCACTGTGTAAACCCCGCCTGTGCTAGAAGTTGCCCAGCACAGGCGATTCAAATCCATGAAACGGGAGCCGTTTTATCAGCGTTGGTTGAAAAATGTATCGGATGTCAAAATTGTACAATTGCTTGCCCATATGGGATTCCAAAGTTTGATACAGAACAAAACTTAATGTATAAGTGTGACCTTTGTATCGACCGTTCAAAGGATGGAATCCCGCCAATGTGTGCGAGTGTCTGTCCTACCAACACGCTACAATGGTTGACAGATGAAGAAATAGAACAAAAGCAAAATAAATTTAATCTCGATAACGGTAAATGGGTGACAAGTATGCCTTATTTAGAAGGAGAAACAAATGTAAAAGTGAATCTCCCTGGAATTTTACAGGGCATTTCAAAATTGTATTAGGAGGGATTTCACATGGCAGAAAAAAATAACAATATCCCGTTCAATGAAGATCATTACACTCATAATATAAACCGGAATAATGAGAGAAGCCTTGACCGACGCGGCTTTATGAAGACTTTGGTTGGTGCAGCAGGTGTGTTCGCCGTTGCATCCCTTCCTTGGGGAGTAATAGCCGCAAAAGAATTATCCGATTTAGGTGATAAAAAATATCCTAAGCAGAAAATTACAGATATCACTTCTTTTGCTATTGGTGATTCGGTGGACTTTGCTTTTCCAGGTGAACATGACAGCGCAATTTTAATTCGTTTATCAGAAAATAAGTATGTTGCTTATCAAAATGCCTGTACCCACCTTCGCTGTCCTGTTTTTTGGAAGAAGGAGGACGGAGAAATGCTCTGCCCGTGTCATCACGGAAAATTTGATGTAGAAACAGGTGTGCCAATTGCCGGTCCGCCAAGACGACCGCTTCCTGAAATCTATGTAAAAGTGGAAAATGGCGCAGTCTATGCTGTGGGGGTTAAGCGTTATGAGGCCTAGTTATGTAAATCTAATTATGCTTTGTGGACTATTAATGCTGAATATTATTTTTACTCAAAATATGGTTCATCAATTTTTCTATCAAAATTATGGATGGGTTCTAATATTTTGTTTTTTAAACCTTTTACTTTTTCCAATCGGAATCTATATTTATAAACATGATCAAAAAGGTATGGGTTAGGGAAATGAATCTGAGGTAGTAAGGAGGAATTAAATAGATGATTAATTTCAAATTCTTTTGTCCAATGGATAGCCTTAAAGTGCAAGAATAAAAGAACTTATTACCATTTAAAATTTTGTAAAACATTATAATTTTTAAAAAAACCGTTTCCATTTAATGAATCGGTTTTTTGTTTTAAAAGAACTCTTTTCTTTTTATTAAAATGGATGAGTAAAAAAGTATTGAAGTGGATGATTAAAAATTTTTTAAATTCATTATGATAGAAGAGTCGGTTACCCATAATACACATTCACAATAAAAAATGGTTAGGTGTGAGAATAGATTCACAATTATTTTCGATCTAAGGAATAACCTTTCACATATAAAATCAGTAAATGCTTTAAAATATTTTACTATAAAATGTAGTGAGGGAACTCTATGTACATTATTTTACTTATCATGCTTATTACTGCATGTTTTGTATTAATTCTTTGTGGCTACTATATTTCAATTATTAGGTTAAAGTTTGGGAAAAGTATTTTTCTTTTTATACCAATTGTCATTGCAATATTTATGATTAATATTGTCATCGCTTTGGTTGAATTATCTCATTCACCAAACTGGAGCTAAAAATCCAAAAATTAAATATAGTTACTTTTTATATGTTAACTCTAAAAAATGAATAAAAAAACCAATGGTTAACAATTAAAATATTAATTATTCTAGAGAAAGCGGAAAAATGAAAAAATGGGAAAAATTAAAGTCCTTAGAAGAATCGAGACTAGTGGCAGTTGTTCGAAGACCTAAACAATCACAATATTATCGATAGCTGAAGCACTTGTTAATGGAGGGGTTAAAGCTCTTGAAATTACACAAGATACACCAGGTTCTTTACAAATGATAAATAACATGAAAAATCTATACCAAGACAAAGTTCTTGTTGGTACAGGTACAGTATTAGATGATACCTTCGCAAAATCAGCAATAGACGTAGGTTCAGATTTCATTTACTCACCAATCTTTGATATAAAGACCATTCAAATAACAAATTGCTTTGTGAAAATTTCAATACCAGGCGTTTTGACACCAACTTAAGCTGTTCAAGCATATTCTGTAGGCGCGGATATAATCATTTAATGGAAAGTACTTAGAAGGGGAAGAAAAAATTAGTTTTACTGACTATTTTAATAAAGCTTCTTTCTTAGAAAGGAACGATATATTCCCAGGTGATGAAAAATTATTTCTACGCCCAGAGACTAATTTATTCCATTTATCGTTAACAAACTGTATAAATGTGTAAAAAAAGCTTAATATACCTATTTAAGGGTCGATAAATGATATAAAAAAGTAATCCAAGTTCAAAGCTAAGGGGATTACTTTTTTATTTTAATTCTATGCTTATCTCAGCTCCAATGGTTCCCAAAGGACAACCAGGAGATTATCAGCAAGAGCTATAGAAAAATTTATAGAAAAATACACCGCAGCCTTCGGTAAACCTTCATTATCGGTACACAAGTTGCGCCATTCGTTTCCTACAAGATATCACGCTGAAATAAATGATGTATCAATGCCAAGAAGACAATTGGGGCATTCTTCCATTGAAACAACTATGATTTATACTCATATTAGAAACGCTTGTTTTAGCAGATTACCGAATAAGAACCCGCGTGCCAATCGGAATTGTACGTGCCAGCTCTTCGACATCCGCATTGTACATCCGTATACACCCTTTTGAAACGGCTTTACCGATTGAAGAAGGATTATTCGTACCGTGGATACCATAGTGCTTTTTTGAGAGAGACATCCACATTGTTCCGAAAGGTCCACCAGGGTTAGGGGCCTTATTTATTACGACAAAGTCACCAATGGGAGTTTGGTTAAGAATTTTACCGACTGCAATAGGGTACGTTTTTATCGGAGATTGATTACGCATTAATGTCAATGTTTTATTTTTGACGGAAACATGAATAGAATAAGGGATTTGATTGGGATTAGGCAGTCCCGGAATAATAATGGATTGGCCTGCATTAATCATATTAGGATTAACTATTTGGTTTGCTTGAATAAGAGATTGAAAGGGGACGCGATAATCCTCGGAAATCGACCAAAGTGTTTCTCTGGGTTTAATGATGTGGTAATACATAATTTAAAACCTCCTACCAAAGTATTCATATAAATACCATATGAGTATTTATTGTTTTTGGCACAAAACCTGTTACTTACTGTACCTTATACGGGCTTGGTCGTATGCCTTAAAGAAAACGGGACAAGGGACCTGTACCGCCTCTGTCCTCTGATAAAAATCCGGCCTTTTTGATGCGTTTGTGATAAAATATAGTAATATAGTAATGGATATTTGGTAAGGGGCAAATCTATTGAAAAATAGAGACGCAAAACTATAGGGGCTAAAGTATGATGAGTATACCAAGCCAGCCAGTTGCTGAAAACGACCGTTTTCATTTTTTGAGACCCTTCTGTTTAGAAGGGTTATTTTTTTTGTGAATTAGGAGTGATAGTACGAATTGAATAGAAGAAGTAACTTCTTCTTCTTCCTTATTAGCAAAAATGGCTGAGGATTTAAAAGGTTTGATCAAAAAATTTACGATTTGATCTAACTATTAACAAGAAAGCACAATCCCACTCGAAAGGGATTGTGCTTATTAATCTCATGACCCCAATCGGCTAAACTGCTTGTGAATAAGCCCTTTAGCAGTAGCAGCTTTCACCCATTCTGGATATTCCTTCATTAGTAAATCATAGAGCTCGTTGTCTGAGATATGCTGAGGGTCCTCGACACTAAAGAAATCAGCATTATCAAGATAACGGCCAGATAAGTTATCCAGTTGCTCTAAGAAAGTAAAGTCTGATTGGAAAGCTCGGAAGAAACCACGGCCTTTTAGTCCTTTATTTGATTTCCCTATGGCCATAAATTGCCAGAAGATCGGCTCGTAGGAAGAGTTTTGGATATGGCTGATCGTATCCTTCTCATCAAAGGTTGCTCCATCTGTTACGAACATAACATAGACAGGCATTTCCTTAGAGATCGGCTGACTTCGCTTGCTAGCTGAGCCAAAATAATGCTGACGGATCATTTTCATTACTTTTCCATAATAAGTACTGCCTTCTAAAGGATATCGTCTAATCAGCTGATTGATGAATCCGTTAAAATTATCAATGGTTAGTTCTCCTGCCTCATGGCCATTTGCGCCGAATAAGAATATATCAATTGATCCATCATCATCAAAGCGAGTCCCTAATGCTAAGATCCGTTCCGCAAATTCTTGAATCTTCCCAGATCGATAAAGTCCAGACATCGAACCGGATATATCTAAGCATAAAGCAACTTTTGCATTATGATTTTGCAGCCCAACCTTTTCTAAAGAAACCTTAGCCTTTTTGGAAAGATCGAGAATCTTAGGTGCCTGTACTTCCATTTTCTTTTCAAGTAATATTTTTTTGCTGCTGATTGGAGCAGAAGGAGCTGTCGGCAACGGTGCTGCCTGAGGGGCAGGTTGTGATTGTTCTTCTGCAACCTCACCGCCAAAATCCTTCAATAACGCTCCCAGCCCTCCATCAAATCCTCGGCCAACAGAAGAAACTCTCCATACATCTTTAAAATAAATTTCTGTCATAATGATTGCTTTCTCATTTTTAAAATCATTTCCATTAAAGGAATAGGTAAGTATTGGTTCACCGTTCGCTTTGATAATGAATGAACCGGATGAAACCATCCCCATTGTTCCATTCCCATCAATGGTCGCTGTGAATACTAGATGCTGAACAGAAATGGGCAGCTTTGATAAATCAATGAAGAATGTTCCTCCCCCACTGCGATGGGCTTGGAGCTGAATTTCGTTAGAAGGCGATTGTAATTGATTATAGAAAATCATATAACGATCATCGCGAAGTTTTTTTTCCTCATTTAATCCGAAACAAGTAATATCAATTTCAAAGCTGGATGTGACATTGATTTCTATTTGTAATTGAGTAAGCGCCGTAAGATCTGAGAGTTTAATTTTTTCACCGCGTACTAAAGTTTTCATAGCTCCTCCTTTTTTGGTAAAAGATATAATTACATTGTAGCTTACATTTACGGATAAATAATATTATAGTTTCCTAATTTTAGTAAAAGGCATAAAATGGAGAGCGAATATAATTATTTTTTGAATATTTCAGCAATCGATTTTTGTCGAATACGTATGATATAATTACTCTGAAAAATAAAATAGTTGGGAGTAATCGCTATGTTGAAAGATTTATTTATCGGCCTATCACAAAACCAATTACTAAATAGTGCTGCGAAGAAGTACGGGCTAAAATTGGGGGCGCAAAGTGTCGTAGCGGGAACAAATATAGAGGAAACCATCAAGAGCATTAAAGAATTAAATGCACACGGAATCTCTTGTACGGTGGATAATTTGGGAGAGTTCGTCTTTAAAAAAGAAGAGGCAACTGAAGCTAAGGAACAAATTCTTAATGTCATCGAAGCGATCCATGAGAATGAAGTAGATGCTCATATTTCTTTAAAGCCTACTCAACTAGGATTAGATATTGACTATCATTTTTGTTTGAATAATTTAAGAGAAATTGTAGATAAAGCAAGCCGCTACGATATCTTTGTTAACTTTGACATGGAAGACCATGGCCATTTAGATCCGTCATTTGATATTCTTGATGAGCTATCAAAGGAATATGATAATGTAGGAACAGTGATTCAAGCTTATTTCTTCCGTGCAGAAGAGGATATTCAAAAATATCAAAATTATCGTCTTCGTATCGTAAAAGGTGCTTATAAAGAACCTGAGGAATTGGCTTATCAAGATAAAAAAGCAATTGATGCTAACTTTATTAAATTAATTGAATGGCATTTATTAAATGGAAAATTTACTTCCATTGCTACTCATGATCATAATATCATTAACCATGTGAAAGATTTTGTGAAGAAGAATGATATTCCAAATGATAAATTTGAGTTCCAAATGCTTTACGGTTTCAGAAAAGAGCTTCAGCTACAATTGGCAAGCGAAGGCTATAACTTCTGTACGTATGTACCTTTTGGAAAAGACTGGTACGGCTATTTCATGAGACGTCTTGCTGAAAGACCGCAAAATTTAAATCTTGTTGCTAAGCAAGTATTTAACAAGAAGACAAATACAGTCCTTGGCGTAGCTGCGGGAGCTTTCCTATTAGGCAGATTGACTAAGAAGAACAAACAGAAATAATTGTATAGATCATGTAAAAACCTCCTTATCAATAAGGAGGTTTTTTTGAATCAATTTATGAATCATTTTTGGCTTGTGTCCACGTTACGATTGTTAAAAATACATCTTCAAGTTTTTTTCCAGACTGCGTTAATTCATATTCTACTTTCCTCTTTGGGGTAGTTAGAATCCTTTTTACAATCAATCCTTCTTTTTCTAAATCACGCAATCGTTCGGTTAATAACCTGTCAGAAATGCCAGGAATGTTTTCCAGAATTTCATGATAGCGTTTAGGTCCTTTAAATAAACTATAAATAATTATTCCTATCCAACGCTTTCCAAGAAATTCGATGGTGCTATGGAAGTCATTGCATATATTCTGGCAATCCTTTTGTTTATTGTTTTCAAGCATTGATTCACTCATATTAAAACCCCATTTAATTTCTTCATTCTCTCTATTCTACCATAAATACTTTTATGCTTGACCAATTAACTTACTAATAGTAAGCTATATTTAAACTTACTATTAGTAAGTTATGTACAACTAGGAGGAATAAGAATGTCGCCTAAAACTGATCAAAGCGTATCAACTGTTATCAGAGAACGTCACTCTGTTAGAAAATATGATGCTAATTATAAAATTGCAAGAGAAGAAATTGAAGACATATTAAATGGAGCCATCTTAGCACCATCTTCTAGTAATCTTCAGCCATGGAGATTTATCATTATTGATAACGAAGAAGTGAAAAAGGAACTGCGTTTAATTGCCAATAACCAAGAACCGATTGAGACATCTTCTGCTGTTATAGCAGTGTTAGGTGATAAGGAAATGTATATGAATATTGAAAAGGTATATCGAAGCGGCTATGAAGCAGGTTTTATGGATGAAGAAAATGTGAATCGATTAATGCACAATGCAAATAGCCTGTACCCAAATATATCTGAAGAAGTCAGGAAAAATATCGCATCTTTTGATGCTGGTTTAGTGTCAATGCAGCTCATGCTCATTGCTAAAGAAAAGGGGTATGACACTGTACCGATGGGAGGCTTTGATAAAGTGAAATTTATCGAAAGGTTTAATGTGTCTGAACGTTATATGCCTATGGTGCTCATTGCTATAGGGAAAGCAGCAGCACCGCCATTTAAAACTACGCGCATTCCGTTAAAGGATATCGCAGAATTTATTTAGATAAACAAAGGGAAGAGAGGAGATTACTTCTTATTGAAGTTAATCTCTTTTTTCATTCTAGGGGAGTTGACTTGGGTATAAAAGTGTTTATTCGATGCACATTAATGTAATAGCTGGAAATGTGTGGGGATAAAGAAAGGAATGGTGCCAGGTGAAAAATATTTGGGGAATTTATTCAAATGACCTGAAGAAGACAAGCACAAATTGGGTTGCTGCTATTTTAGTCGGAGGTCTTATCCTGCTGCCATCCTTATATGCCTGGTTCAATATTCAGGCATCGATTGACCCTTATGGAAATACAAAAAATATCCTTGTTGGTGTAGTTAATGAAGATAAAGGGGCTGAAATTAATGGAGCCCAAATTAATGCGGGAGAGGAGATTGTAAAGGAATTAAAGAACAACAAAGATTTAGGCTGGCGGTTTGTTGATAAAAATAGCGGGATGGAAAAGGTTTTGTCAGGGGATTACTTTGCTACCATTATTATTCCTCGTGAATTTTCTAAGGATCTTGCAACGATAGTTAATGACAAACAGCAGCAGGCAAAAATTGAGTATTATGAGAACGATAAAAAGAACGCCATAGCTCCAAAAATAACTTCAAAAGGAGCGAGTGCCATTGCCGAGCAAGTAAGCAGTAAATTTGTTGCAACGGTTAATGGTGTGATTTTTGATTTATTTAATCAGATTGGAATAGAGTTGGAAAATAGGCTTCCGGCTATTAAGCAATTTGAAGAATTCATCTTTAAGCTCCAGAAGAAACTTCCAGAAGTTAAGGCTTTGCTCGATCAATCCATGTCCTATGCAGAGGGTGCGGATGATATTCTAGGAAAGGTTCAGCAAGCTGTTCCAAAGGTTGAAGCAATAGCTAATGAAGGAATGGGCTTTATTGATAAAGCAAACCAGGTTATTAGTAAGGCGGAAGCGGAAATAGATGCTTTCAAACCAAACATTAAAGAGGATATACAAACACTAAAAATGGTAACTGATTCTGCAGAAACAAAAATCAATCAGCTTCAAGCACTGGAAATCGATCCACAAAAATTACAAACGATATTGGAGGAGATTGATCCGCTTCTAAAAAAGGGGGAAGAGGTTACAGGAATTATTCAAAGGAAAGTAAATGATGCTTTGAAGATAGCACAGAATAACAATGCAAATGAAAAAGTAATGAATCATCTGCAACGGCATATAAACCATCTCGAACAGATCCATACAAATTTTAAAAATGCTGCAGCTATTTCCTTGGAATTACGAAATATGTTAGCTAATGGGGAGGTCCCTTCTCTAGATCAAATGAATCGTTTCAAATCTGTTATTAATAATATTCAGCAAGTAGTGAATCAGATAACAGAAGAGGACAAACAAAAAATAGAGTCAGTTATTAACAATGAAGTCCTAAAGACAAAACAGACTCTACAAAAGGCGAACGGCATTTTAGAAGAATTAGTTGTGACTCTTCCTTCTATAGCAAGTGCCATTAATAATGCTGCAGGTACTCTCCATGAAGGGGAGAAGGTTTTACAAGAAGCGAACAAGCAATATCCAATGATTGTCAAAAAAGTTGGAGAGTTAACTGACACGATAGAAAGGCTGCAGAACGAAACAAATCTTAATGAACTCATAGACCTCCTGCGAAATAATCCAAATTCAGAAAGTAACTTCTTGGCTAATCCGGTGAAAATTGAAAGTAATCTCTTATTTTCATTGCCAAACTACGGTTCAGGTATGAATCCTTTTTATACTGTTTTAGCCATTTGGGTCGGGTGCTTATTATTAATTTCGCTGTTGTCTGTTGATCCAGCACACTATGAGGAGTATGCAAGTCATGAAATTTATTTTGGTCGTTTGTTAACCTTTTGGACCTTTAGTTTTTTGCAAACTTTGATCGTTACTTTAGGAGATATTTTTCTATTGAAGGATATTTATATCCATAGTCCCGGCTGGTTCCTCTTATTTGGGCTGCTTTCTAGCTTTGTCTTTATTCTTATTGTCTTTACTCTCGTTTCGATATTCGGGAATGTTGGCAAAGCGATGGCGATTGTTCTTCTTGTTTTACAGATTGCAGGAGCAGGTGGAACCTATCCTGTACAATTAATTCCAAGATTTTTTCAAATGATCAATCCATTTTTGCCATTTACTTATTCCATTGATTTAATGCGTGAAGCGGTTGGAGGGATTGTATGGGAGAATGTCAGAACGGATATCTTATTCCTCCTTATCTTCGCTGTTATTGTTATCCTTTTAGGTGTATTTTTGAAAGAGCCTATTAACAAGATTACTTATAAATTAAGGAAAAAGTCGAATGAAAGTGGGATATTTCATTAATAATTAAATTAGGAGCCAGTTTCTGCTTTGAATGTAGCAACTAAAACTGGCTCCTAAATTTTTAATATGTTATTCTTCTATTTGCGCAAAAAAGTCAGAAACAAGCTGTTCAATCTTTTGAAATTCAATTTTTCCAAGAATTAATTTATTTGTCTTCAAAGATAATAACGCACTATCTACTAGAAATTTCCGTGGGCTCTTTGAGTGGAGCAACTCTTCTTGAATAAAATCTAATAACTCAATATGCTGTGAGTTATCTTCATTATGGTTAAGCGTCTTTTTTAAAGCTAATACCGTATGATAAAGATTTTGCTGAAAAGATCGATCCAGTTTCTTGCAAACAGGAACCCAGCTCTCAATTAGCTCCGGACGAACTAACTGATCACTAGCTTCTGCTACTTCATCAACTATCTTCACGATGCGATCTACACTATATCGAACTACTTTATGAATACTGGCATGCGATTGGTTTGCCAAGGCGTCATATTTAAGGTTATGCTGAAGAATCCCCATGAACATGATCGAGCAGTCTAATAAATAGGGTCTTTTTTCTTCTCCAAAGAGATCAATGAACCGATAGAATAGCCAGTGAAGAATTCGAAAATGGCCACGCTTAATGAATTGCTTAAGGTCTTCATCATTTGAAACGAAAACCTCTTCGAAAAGAGATATTAATTTGCTTGTTCGATTTGTTTTCAACTGTAATTCAATTTGCTTAATAAAGATTTCAATATTAGAAGGATCCTGGCCAATCAATAATTCATTCCGTTCCTTTTCTAAATCTTTATAGATTGTATTGAAAAGGGCGATTAATAATTCGTTTTTAGACGAAAAATAATTATAAAATGTTCCTTTAGAAATGCCGCTATATTCTAATATGTCTTGAATGGAAGTTGCCTGAAAGCCTTTGTCGATAAATAATTGGTGAGCCATTTTTATCACATGCTTTTTCCTAGCGTTCATATAATCACCTTTAATATTTGTTGAACTACCTGTATAAAATTAATAGTATATTATTTCTAAGGTTAACACAAACACATAAATATCAAGGTATTTTTTAATTGCATAAATTGAACTCATAGTTTATGATATACCTTATGTGAAACATCAGTACAAAATAATGAACTTAATGTATATAGGAGGAAAAAACAACATGGACCATTCCATAAAAAAGACTGATCGTCCACCGTATGGGATATTAGCTGTCCTGATGATTGGTGCTTTTATTGCTTTTTTGAACAATACGTTATTAAATGTAGCATTGCCTTCAATTATGGCTGATTTAGAAGTTGATGCATCAACAGTACAATGGTTGACGACCGGCTTTATGCTTGTAAACGGAATCCTAATTCCAGCAACAGCTTTCTTAATTGAAAAATATTCTGTACGTCGTCTATTCTTAGTAGCTATGTGCTTATTTACAATAGGTACGCTTGTGGCTGGGATCGCACATTCATTTCCTCTATTATTAGC
This sequence comes from Cytobacillus solani, assembly GCF_006704205.1. Taxonomy (NCBI): domain Bacteria; kingdom Bacillati; phylum Bacillota; class Bacilli; order Caryophanales; family Bacillaceae; genus Cytobacillus; species Cytobacillus solani. Next base: position 1,199,279 of record NZ_CP041305.1, on the reverse strand, counting down.
AGGTCGGATGCTTCAGGCTTCAGGTTCTGCCATCATGATGCCTCTTTTAATGAATGTTATGCTTGTAAGCTTCCCAGTTGAAAAAAGGGGAGCAGCAATGGGTGTGTTCGGTTTAATTTTAATGGCTGCACCTGCAATTGGACCAACATTATCCGGATGGATTATTGAACATTATGACTGGAGAATGCTTTTCCACTTTGTTACGCCAATTGCCATTATTGTAATTTTAATTGGCTTTTTCTTACTTAAAGATAAAAAGGAAAAAGTTAATATCCGTCTAGATATATTCTCATTATTATTATCAAGTATCGGTTTTGGCGGAATTTTATACGGATTTAGCTCTGCAGGCAGCAAGGGATGGGATAGTCCTTATGTCTATGGAACAATTGCCGTGGGTGTGATTTCTCTTGTGTGGTTCATTTTACGTCAGTTGAAAATGGATCGTCCAATGCTTAACTTCAAGGTTTATAAATATCCAATGTTTGCCTTATCCTCATCGATTACGATGATTGTAAATATGGCTATGTTTGCTGGTATGCTATTAATTCCCATTTATGTTCAAACGATTCGTGGAATTTCCCCAATGGATGCAGGTCTAATGATGCTTCCAGGAGCACTTGTCATGGCCTTCATGTCACCAATTACAGGGAAACTATTTGATAAATTCGGCGGACGTATTCTTGCTGTTACTGGACTGATCATTATGACAGTAACAACGTACTTCTTTAGCCAATTAACAGATGAAACGACGTATACTTATTTAGTTATCTTAAACTCTGTACGGATGTTTGGAATGTCAATGGTTATGATGCCAGTTTCAACAAACGGATTAAATCAATTGCCTGCTCGATTCTATCCACACGGTACTGCGATGAACAATACGCTAAACCAGGTAGCAGGAGCGATTGGTACTGCATTGTTAGTTACTGTTATGTCAACTCGCACAGAAACATATGCAACTGAAATTGCTGAAGATGCGATGAAAAATCTAACTGCACAACCAACAGAAGCTGTTTTAGCAGAAATGAAACAGCAAATTGCGATGAAAGCGATGCTGGAAGGGATTAATGATGCATTCTTAGTTGCAACAGGTATTGCAGCTGTTGCCATTGTTCTTGCCTTGTTTATAAAGCGGGCAAAACAAGCGGAAGACCCGATGGTGAAAAAAACAGAAGAAAAAGTTACTACAAAATTAGCGGAGAATTAATATAAGAAGAAAAGAAGGGACATTCGATATATGAATGTCCCTTCTTTTTATTGTTCTTTATTAAACCATAACGGATCCATATCATCGACATCTCCATTGTAATTTATCAGGATTTCTTCTCCTGCTTTTATGTCTGTGTAGGCAAAGAAGTCAAATGTATGGTTATCAAAGTTAATATCATAAGTGGCATTCGGCTGGTATGAATGGTTAAATAGCATTCCATACCCAAGAAGAATGGCGCTATGATTTTTGCCATACTCGAATGCGTAATCAGCAAGTATCGTTTTCTCGATAAATTCATGCTCTTTGTTTGGATATGCAATTACGGGTGCTTCATGTATAAGCTCGCCCTTTGCTATATCACGCGTTGCAAATACGCCTCTATTAAATTCTCCATCACTGAGTGTGGACGTTTTGATTTCAATCATAGTTATGCCACCTGCTTTTCTTTTACTTTAAAGTCTCTTAAGCATGCCAGTTGGTTATGAGGAAAGCAACTATTTTTTTGAAATAAACATTTATCATTAATGAAAATGTATGCCCATGGGCTTATAATAGAAACATTAATCAAACGTTTGATTAAAGGTTTTATCCATCTCGAGTGGTGGCAGGCATCTAAAAAGGAAGGTGAGTGTAATGGAGAAAAAGTTTGAAACAATGTTATTACATAGTGTTAAGAAGGAAAAAAAGCCGATTAAAAGCAAGATTACACCGATCTATCAAACATCTGCATTTACTTTTGATAATTTAGATGATTTAGAAGGGTTTTATCAAGGAGAAGGGAATTACTTATACTCTCGTACAGGGAACCCGAATCCGGATGAACTGGGTCAGGCGGTTGCAGCGATTGAAGGTGCACCAGCAGGCGTTGCAACTTCATCAGGCTTATCTGCTATTTTAGCAGGGGTGCTTGCTGTAGTGAAAAGCGGGGATCATATTATAGCAGCTGATGATGTATATGGCGGAAGCTTTCATCTGCTAAAAGAGGAATTAAGTCAGCTTGGCATTGAAACAACCTTTGTTGCTTTTTCTAACCTTTCCAAGGTTGAAGATTCGATTAAACCGAATACAAAGCTTTTGTATACAGAATCAATTACAAATCCGCTGCTAAGAGTGGAGAATTTAGAAGCGGTTATTGATCTTGCAAAAAAACGCAATCTTCACACACTTGTTGATAATACTTTTGCTACACCGTTTTATTGTAATCCTTATCTATTAGGTGTTGATTTAGTTATCCATAGCGCAACGAAGTATATTGGAGGCCATAGCGATGTGACATCAGGTGTGGTTGTTGGAAGGGAAGACTTAGTTGGATTAGCGCGGGCAAAGGTAGTGAATCTTGGGGCAAATGTAAGTCCGTTTGAGGCATGGCTAACATGCCGGGGATTAAAAACACTTGCACTACGCATGAAATCACAATCATTCAATGCCAGGAAGCTAGCTGAGGCATTTTTAGGAAACTCGAATGTTGCTAAAGTTTATTATCCGTTTAATGAGCTGGAATTAGGATACGGCGCGATGGTATCAATTGAACTTGCAAAGAATGTGGACATCCATCAATTTTTCAAATCACTTTCCTGGATAAAAATTGTTCCTACATTAGCTGGGGTAGAAACAACGGTTTCTCATCCGCTCACTACTTCTCATCGTGCGTTGCCGCCGGAGGCAAGTAAAGCCTTAGGGATCACAGAAGAAGTTGTCCGAATCTCAGTGGGGATTGAGCATGTGGATGATATTATTCATACTTTTGAAGAGGCAATTCATCGTTCTGTTTTGAATTAAAATAATCTTTCATAAAATTTATTAAAAAGTCTCGATAACCTGCTTTATCGAGGCTTTGCCATATGCTTTAAAAATTTGAAATTGTTGTCCTTAATTCCTCAGTTGAAACAGCCTCATTAATTTCTATTAGAAGATTAGACAATAACTGAATATCCATTTCTGAATTCTGGCTCATTTCTTTATTATCCATGCTATTTTGTAAAACATCATTAAATACAGTGGTTGTGTTTGTTAGTTCTGTAATTCCGGTATCCACTACATGATAAATTGTATTGATTTGCAATATAACATTTATTACTAAAGTGTAAATAGGAAAGCCGCTTTTATCTTGATTAAGATTGAATGTCCGCTAGTGGTGCAAGGCAATCGCGAACACTTTTAAATACGTCTTAAGTCTTAGTTGGATTTAAGGTTGTGGTCTATGGAAGGGATTGTGTATATCATGTATCCTTATTGGTAAGGATGGAATTGTTTTTATTTTTAAGCTGAAACTTTGATTTCGTTCATACGTATAAATAATAAGGATTAAATGTCAGGAGTCGATTGTGTGATGAATCAGTTCTTAGTCTTTATTGTGCGAATGTTACTAAGCATCCCTACGACCTTTATTGTTTGGTTATTAAGTTTTTTCGCATTCGATCAAACGTTTTTACTATCGGGTGCTATTTCTCTAGGAGCTGGGTATCTCACTTATTTGATAAGTGGACTGGTTCTAAAGAAACGCTTTTTGAAAAAGCATCAATTAACAAGGAAAGAATACCAGTATATTAAGAAAAATTTAGATGAAGCGAAAGGGAAAATTAATCGATTGCATAAATCGCTGCTTTCTATTCGCCATATTCCCTCACTTAAGCAGAGAGTGGATTTTACCCGGACAACACGAAAAATATACAGTCTAACCAAAAAAGAGCCAAAGCGATTTTACAAGGCGGAACAATTTTATTTTTCTCATTTGGATTCGGCGGTAGAGCTATCTGAGAAATATGTATTCTTATCTGCTCAGCCAAAGAAAACATATGAGTTAGATCAGTCTTTATATGAGACACGTAAGACATTGGAACAGTTATCTTCATTAGTAGAAGAAGATTTGTATCAAGTCATTTCAGATGATATTGATCACCTGAATTTCGAAATCGATGTGGCAAAGCATTCAATTAAAACGATAAAAGATTCCCGAAATCTTAATGAAAGCAGGCGATTAAAATGAGTGAAAACAATCCATCCCTGTTGAAAAATACAAGTCAGGCAAATTTAATGGATGATCTTCTTTCCAATCCGTTTGGTGAAAAACAGGAACTTCCGAGTATGCAAACCAAGGAGGAAAAGCCTGTTAAGCTTATTGATGTCATTCCAGAGGAAAACAGAATAAAGGCTTATCAGCTTGCTGAACAAATTGATCCGAAAAACCACCAGGCAATGATTTCGTATGGGACACCTGCACAATCGAAGCTATTAACCTTTTCTCATACGATGTTAGAGCATGTCCAGAAGAAGGATATTGGAGAAGTAGGGGAAATAATTAGTGAATTAATGCAAAAGTTTAATGAGGTCAATCCTGATGAATTACATGCACAGCCGCCATCCTTCTTTGCTAAGATGTTTGGAAAGTTATCGAGTTCCATCCAAGAAACTCTTTCCAAATATCAAAAAACAGGGGCACAAATCGACCGTATTAGTGTGAAGCTGGAACGCAGCAAAAATATTCTATTATCAGATGTTGTCATGCTTGAAAAACTCTATGAAAATAATAAAGAATACTTTCACGCTTTGAATGTGTATATTGCAGCAGGAGAAATTAAGCTTGAGGAATTACATCAAAAAACAATTCCAGAGCTGAAGAAAGCTGCAGAAAGCTCAAATGACCAGATGAAGTTTCAAGAAGTAAATGATATGATCCAATTTGCTGATCGATTAGATAAACGTTTATATGATTTAAAATTAAGCCGAGAGGTAACTATCCAAAGCGCTCCGCAAATTCGCCTGATTCAAAATACGAACCAAGCGCTCGTTGAAAAAATTCAATCATCGATTATGACCGCGATTCCGCTTTGGAAGAATCAAGTTGCGATTGCGCTAACTCTAATCAGGCAGCGTCATGCAGTAGAGGCACAAAAACAAGTATCTAAAACGACGAATGAACTGCTTCTAAAGAATGCTGAAATGCTTAAAACGAATACCATTGAAACAGCGAGAGAAAATGAGCGAGGGCTTGTGGATATTGAAACATTGAAGAAAACACAGGAAAGCCTGATCTCCACCTTAGAGGAAACGCTGAAAATTCAAGAGGAAGGCCGTCATAAACGCCGTCTTGCTGAAAATGAACTGGCAGCAATGGAAAGTGATTTAAGGCAAAAGCTAATAGAAATTAAAGGATGACAATAAGTAGTACCTTGAAGAAGCACGTATGAATCAAACATTTGATTCATACGTGCTCTTCTGCTTTAGGCTGCCGATAAGAATTATTTTCTTCTGTTATAATGACTCATATACTTTTAAAAAAGGATGATTCACTATGTATTTGACAATTAAAGAAACAGCAGAGTATCTCTCTTATCCAGAATCATATATTAAAGGCCTAGTTCAACAAAAACGAATTCGTGCAATTTTTGATGGACAGCAATATTTAATCAATAAAGATCAATTTACTACTCATTTACGGCAAGTCGAAAAATATAAGGAAATTGTAGAAGAAATCCTAAATGAACCAATTCCAGAAGATGTAGATGTGAAGGATGAAGATTAAAGGTAATTGCGTCTTCTAAAAACACATTGTTTTACAATTAAAATTATTTGATATAGTCTATAAATAGAAAATATTCAAAGGGGGAACGAACATGTTTGATATTACAATTATTGGGGCTGGTCCTACAGGGGCAAGTGCTGCATTATTTGCTGCAAAAGCAGGAAAAAAAGTATTGGTTATTGATAGTGATAAAAGTGTTACAAAGCGTGCATGGGTAGAAAACCATTATGGAGTAATGGAGATTACTGGCCCTGAGTTAGTTGAGATAGGTAAAAAACAGGCAGCTAAATTTGGCGCAGAGCTTAAAAAAGCAACCGTGGAAAATATCGAGAAAACTGAATCTGGCTTCACGATTCATACGGGTGATCAATCATTTGAATCGAAGCATGTTATCTTTGCAACTGGGATGCTGACAGATCTAGCAGAAAAAATTGGTTTACATACAAAGCCTGGTACAGAGCCGCGTATTAAGACGATCTTAGACTTAGATGCCAATGGGAAGACAAATATCGAAGGTATCTGGGGAGCAGGCACAGTTGCTGGTGTAAGTATGCATACAATCATTACAGCTGGCGATGGCGCAAGAGTAGCGATTAACGTAATCAGTGAATTAAATGGTGAGCGATATGTTGACCATGACATAATGAAATAAATAATTTGCTCAAAACCGGTATCATACCAATTTGGTAGAGACTGGTTTTTTTTATGTGTTCTTGCCTATGATTAATGGACTGTAAGGTTCATATTTATTTGTAACTAGAAGTTTATGACTAGCTAAACTTAGTATTTAGTACTCTTATTTGAATTGTTTAAATATTATAATATCTTAAGTAGAATCTATTAATCTATTAGGAGGAACTATATGAAAAAGCCAGTATTAACAATTGTTCTAGCCAGTACACTAGCATTTGGTGCAGTCGGTTCACAGGCAGTTTTCGCAAAGCCGGCAGAAATTGCTCAAAATCAGCCTGTTAAAGTATTTGATCATAAGGTGATTAACAAGCTTAATGTAGAAAATATTTATAAGAATATTGAATATTTATCGAAGACTCCTAGGGTTGCAGGTACGGAAGCAGAAGATAAGGCTGTTAAGTTTATCAAAGGGCAGTTCGAATCCTATGGGTATGAAGTAGATTTGCAGCCATTTACTTTCTATGGTTATACTCCTCCTCATACAATTGAGTTGGATGTAAACGGTTATGATGGACAGCTAAATCCAGGTTCCTTTACTTATACAGTGAGTGGAGAGGTATCAGGTGAACTTGTATACGCTGGATTAGGTACAGCAAGTGACTTAGAAGGTTTGGATCTTACTGGGAAAATAGCTTTGATTAAACGCGGGGATATTTCATTTGCTGAAAAAGTGTTAAATGCCGCTAATAAAGGTGCATCAGGCGTTTTGATTTTCAATAATACTTCAGGCGCCATGAACGGTACGCTTGGAGAGGCAAATGATCAATATGTTCCTGCTGCGTCTTTATCGAAAGCAGAGGGGGATGCCCTTGCCGCTTCCTTAAGTAATGGGGAAACACACACAGCAACTTTAAAGATTGAGGGTGCAAGAACGGGGGAAAGTGTTTCTCATAATGTAATCGCAACGAAAAAACCAACTAATAAAAAGAAGGATACAAATAATGTGATCGTAGTAGGATCTCATCACGATTCAGTAGCCGGTGCACCTGGAGCGAATGATGATGCTTCCGGAACTGCTATGACACTTGAACTGGCTCGTGTATTTAAAGATTTACCGACTGATTCCGAAATTCGCTTCATTACATTTGGTGCTGAAGAATTAGGTTTGATTGGCTCAACACACTATGTTGCAAACCTTTCAGATGATGAAAAAAATCGTATCATTTCAAACTTTAATCTTGATATGGTAGGAAGCAAGGATGCTGGTGATTTAATTATGGCCACTCTAGATGGTCAGCCGAACCTTGTCACTGAGCTTGCACAGGCATCTAGTACGAGATTAAACGGAGAACCAACTCCATATTCACAGGGTGGAAGAAGCGACCATGTTCCATTTGCAGAAGCTGGAATCCCTGCCGCATTATTCATTCATAGTCCATCGGAGCCTTGGTATCATACACCAGAAGATACCATAGATAAAATTAGCAAAGAAAAGCTAGAGGATGTGGCTGAAATCGTAGGAACGGCTGTTTATGAACAAGCACGATTTGATAATATGGGACCAAAGACGAAAAAGGCAAAAAAGATTAAGGCAGATAAACAAGCTTACCATGAGCAAAATATTAGATGATTTATTTAGCAGTGCCTCCTTAGCGGGGTGCTGTTTTTGTTGTCATAGATAAAAATGAATGAAATTACAAAATTTATTAGATTAATGCCTTAAAAACAGAAAAAGTACCTAAACTAATGAATATAAGGAATGCATACAGATTGCTCATCCGATAGCTGAATGGAGGCAAAGAAAATGATACGCTTTGGAGTAATAGGAACGAATTGGATTACTGATCGATTTTTACAGGCGGTAAAGGAAATGAATGACTTTTCATTAACTGCTGTTTATTCAAGGACTTCAGATCGAGCACGTGAATTTGCTGAAAAGTATCAGGTTCATCATACATTTACATCTATTGAAGAAATGGCTATAAGTGAGGTGCTGGATGCTGTCTATATTGCCAGTCCGAATTCATTCCATGCAGGTCAGGCGATTACCTTGTTAAATCATGGCAAGCATGTATTGTGTGAGAAGCCATTCGCTTCAAATGCAGCAGAAGTAGAGAAAATGATTGAAGCAGCCAAAAGGAATGATGTACTGCTGATGGAAGCAATGAGAACAACCTTCCTTCCTAATTTTACTCTTATTAAGGAGAATCTGTATAAGCTTGGCAAAATCCGCAGGTATGCAGCAAGCTATTGTCAGTATTCCTCTAGATATGACACTTATAAGGCTGGTACCGTTTTGAATGCATTTAACCCTGTTTTCTCTAACGGGTCATTAATGGATTTAGGGGTTTATTGCATCTACCCAATGGTTGTCTTGTTTGGTGAGCCAAAGGAAGTCAAGGCAACTTGTTTCATGCTTGACTCTGGAGTTGATGGAGAGGGAAGCCTTCTTGTAAAGTATGATGAAATGGATGCAGTTATTATGCACTCAAAAATTACAGATTCCAACTTGCCTTCAGAAATACAAGGGGAGGAGGGAACGATGATCATTGATCATATTGCTGCACCTGGACATGTAGAAATTCGTTATCGGGATGGAAGAAAAGAAGTTATTTCTACTATGCAGGAAGGGGATGGGATGTATGATGAAGCAAGGGCTTTTGTGGATCTAATTAAGCAAGGAAAAAAAGAGTCCTCTATTAATTCCCATCGGAACTCTTATGTGACAGCAGCTATTTTAGACGCAGCCAGGGAAGAAATGGGTCTTATTTTTCCGGCAGATAATAATAGAAAGCCTTGCTAAATTCGGCAAGGCTTAGGTACATTAATATCCTTTTTTATAATCAACTAAATTAATCGCAGGAGTTTCCCTTTGTATATAGCTTTTCAAATTCGGAATGAATATATCTTCTATCACACGTTTCGTATAATGTTCTGTTGACCCGGATGTGTGTGGAGTAATAATGACATTTTCATGCTCCCATAATGGGCTTTCTTCGTCCAAAGGCTCCTTTTCGAATACATCAAGACCTGCCCCTGAAATTTCCCCATCTTGTAAGGCCTTAATAAGATCAGGTTCTACCACGATGCTTCCTCTGCCTATATTAATGAAGAAAGAAGAAGGCTTCATCATGTTAAATTGCTCTGTTCCAAATAGATGATGGGTTTCCTTTGTATAAGGAAGTGTGACCACGACATAGTCACAATGTGACAGCACTTCATTTAAATGCTGGAGTGTATACATGATATCTACATATTCTTCAGGTTTTCCCGAATGCCGAAAGCCAATGACTTTCATCCCAAATGCCTTGGCTATCTTCGCTGTTTCTTTGCCGATGGCGCCAATTCCTAAAATCGCAATGGTTTTCCCGTGTAATTCAAGATTTAAGCCAGCATGATCCCATTTTTTTGTTTGTTGATTTTTTACATATGTATGGATTTTACGAGTTAAAGCAAGCATAAGGGCGAAGATGGTTTCTGAGATTGGATAAGCATGTACACCATTTGCTGAGGTTGTAAGAATATTTTTAGCTTCTAATTCTTGCAATGGCAAGCTATTCACTCCAGCTGACCAAGCTTGCAGCCAGCATAGTTTAGACTGGTGCCCGGATATCATTCCTTCCATTTCCTTCTTCCAGCTAACAATAACTTCCGCCTCATTCAAGTGCTCGGACCAGATGCTTTTTTCTTTTCCAATAACAAGATCCCAGTCAGGGATGATGACTTTTATTTTTTCTATGAGACTTTGATCAAGGTTTTGAGTAATCACTAGCTTTCTATTTTGCATCCCAATCCCTCCATATATAATATATTATTGCAAAAAGAGGAGGATCCAGTAAGGATCGACCTCTTTTCACAGAATTAATATAAGGTTTTTCGAATTTGAGAACTGTCTAGCGCAAGCCGCTTACGTTTTCCGAGTTATGACAAAAATTCATGCGGATTTAAGCCAAGTTCCATACAAATTTCAGTAACGATTTGTTTCTCGCTTGGGTCAAAATGGCCGTCTGCATAACCGATAGCAATACAATAGCGTGCAACCAATCTAGCAATTTCCGGCTTTGATCGAATACGTCCTAATGCTTTGAATGCTTCGGCTCGTCCAATAATAGAATCTCTTTCAATTTTTTGCACAAATAAATTAAATTGTTGTATAACTTTGTTTGTATCAAATACTCTTAATTCCTCGCTCTGGTTGACAAATTCAATCATTTTTTGACGCTCAGTTTGATCAAGTCTGCCATCAGCAAGTGCTACAAGTGCACAGGCAGCTACTACTGCATCCATAACGTCTTGACTCTTATAGCGGGTAAATAGCTCTTGAGCCCTTCTTTTTTGCTGATTCGCCCATTGAGCATAATCGGTTTGGTTGGGTGACCAGGTATGGTTACAGTTGTTACAAGTGAACTTTAATTGGTTTTTCCCAATAAATCCGCCTAATAGTCCCACTGGACCTAAAATAAGTCCGCCAATCGCTGCTTTTCCAAGTCCGAAGCCCTTTTCTCCAGTTCTAACATTGGAAGACCCACAGCGTATACAATTGATATTGTCACCTCCATAAGCATGAGAGGAGGAGTTAGTTTGTCCATATGTAGACTGGTTAGTCGTTGATGCGTAGCCGGATTGTCCATAAGAAGGCTGATTATAGGACGAATTAGATTGTCCAGCTTGACCAAACCCAGGCTGATTATAAGGAGAATTGTATTGTCCATTTTGTCCAAAAACAGGTTGATTGAATGTACTTTGCTGCTGAGTCGACTGCCCATAGATTGGTTGATTGTATGTTGAGTTTTGCTGAGTATTAAAAGCTTGTGTGCTGCCAAAGGATGGACTGTTTTGCTGCTGGTATTCTGATTGAATGGCAGGCTGTACGGATGGCTCATCGTCAACCGTTACACCGAAATTACGGCATAGTGCTGCTAAACCCCCTTGGAATCCACTTGCAATGGCGTTAAATTTCCATTCGCCATTATGGCGGTAAAGCTCAGCTGCAACTATGGCCGTCTCTACCGTAAATTCACGACCAAGATCAAAGCGAATTAATTCTTCATTAGTAAAAGCGTTAAATATTCTTACATAGGCATTCGAAACATGTCCGAAGCTTTGCCCTTTTGCCTGGGCATCGTGGATCGTAATCGTGAAGGCGATGCGGTGAATGGAAGGTGGAACTTTATTCAGCTCAATTTTGATTTGCTCATCATCGCTTGCACCAGCACCTGTTCTGTTATCGCCGCTGTAAATAATTGATCCGTTTCCGCCAGATGGATTATTATAGAAGACGAAATCCAGATCACTTTGAACCTTTCCGGAAGGACCTACTAAAAATGCAGAAGCATCTAAGTCATAATTTGAATGGCTTCCGCTAACATCCCATCCTAATCCGACAACAACCATTTCCAAACCTGGATTGGTCTTCGTTAAATCTACCTTTTGCCCTTTGCGTAAAGTAACCCCCACAACATTCACTCCTTAAAATAATGCAGTTAGTTATTTAACGTTTATATGTGTAAAAAGTTTCAACTAATTCGTCATTTCATATGTTTATTATAGTTCACTAGTCTACTAAAAAGAAAATAATATCCCTTACAAAAAATGGTCAGTCTCATCATGAGACTGACCATTATAATCATTTTTTACCAAAGAGCTGGCTTTGCAACCATGAACCAAAGCATGATCATGAGAAGGATGAGATAGAGCCAGCTTGACCATGAAAGTTTTTTGACTAATGCGTGCTGGTTTTGTTTAGGCTCAAAAAAAACACGAAGTGTAGGTGTATACGCACGAGCCAAGAAAAATATAGAACCGAACATCACGATTAAGGTTGCAATAATCCATGGTGTTTTCCATGTCCATGGGCCCATTGCAATCAGTAACACACCGCTACCAACTAAGACATGTCCAGCATGTTTAACGAGTCTGACAGAAAATCGAATGATATCGATATAGGCTTGTTGAACATTTACATCGGCAGCACGCAGTTTTTTTACAATTGGAATTAATATAATGAAAGGTCCAATTGAGAAAACCGCACTACCAACATGAAGGAAAACAATAAATCGGTAAAGAGTATCCATTACTCCGAAACTGGACGGAATTCATGCACCCATACCCTCATTTGCGGCAGCCATGGCATACCAGGGTGGAAAGAAAGAATTGATTCTTTATACTCCTCTACATTTTCGTAGCCTTCTTGCTTAGCATGTTCATCCGTTAACTCACCAAGTGCTTGAGAATAAACATTTTCAACGATAAAGCCTTTTCCTTTAAGAGTCATAATTTCACCGATGTCCGCATAGCGTCCATTTCGGCGTGTAGCCGTTTTTTTGCCTGTAAGCACTTTTTCAATATCTTCAGGAACCGTTACTAATTTATCGATTGTACATGTTTTTGGCGGCAGCTCTTGATTATTATGTTGATTTGTCACCTGAATTCCTCCTTTTTTCTTCCCATTGCATAGATGTTATTATAATTTAAATGAGCTTTTTAATGAAACAATCCGGTTGAATACCGTTTTCTCAGAAGTAGAATGCTTCGGATCAACGTTAAAATAACCATGACGGAAAAATTGGAATTTGTCCTGCGGCTTAACATCCTTCATATTAGGCTCTACAAACCCTTGAACAATTTCAAGTGAGTTAGCATTGACGTAGTCAAGGAATGTTTTTTCCTCAGGAATTTCTTCGTTCATTTCTGCATCAAGGATTAACGGTTCATACAGGCGAAACTCTGCGGGAACGGCATTTTTTGCATCTACCCAATGGATCGTTCCTTTTACTTTTCGGCCTGTAAAGCCTGTCCCGCTCTTTGTTTCAGGGTCATATGTGCAGTGAATCTCAACGACTTTTCCGTTTTCATCTTTAATGACGTCATTGCATTTAATGAAGTACGCATGCTTTAGCCGCACTTCGTTCCCTGGGAAGAGTCGGAAGTATTTTTTAGGCGGATCTTCCATGAAGTCATCCTGTTCAATATAAATCTCTCTTGAGAATGGGATTTGGCGAGAACCCATTTCAAGATTTTCAGGGTTGATTTCAGCATCAAGCATTTCAACTTTATCTTCCGGATAATTTGTAATGACTACTTTTAATGGATTAAGCACACCCATTGTACGCGGTACTTCAAGCTTTAAGTCTTCTCTGACAAAATGCTCAAGCATTGCCTCATCGACTGCTCCATAGCCTTTTGAAACGCCTGTTGCTTTAACAAACTCCCGAATGGCTCCTGGTGTGAAGCCTTTTCTTCTTAAACCAGAAATCGTTGGCATGCGTGGATCATCCCAGCCATCGACAAAGCCTTCGTCTACAAGCTTTTTCAGTTTACGTTTGCTCATTACAGTATTTGTAATGTTCAGGCGTCCAAATTCAATTTGCTGTGGCTTGCTTTCCATTTCACATTCCTCAACGACCCAGTTGTATAACGGGCGCTGATCTTCAAATTCAGTGGTACAAATCGAATGTGTTACATTTTCAATTGCATCTTCAAGCGGATGGGCAAAAGCATACATTGGATAAATGCACCACTTATCACCTGTATTGTGATGGATAGCATGTGCTACGCGGTAAATAACTGGATCACGCATGTTTAAATTTGGTGAGGCCATATCAATCTTTGCCCGCAAAACTTTACTGCCGTTTTCAAATTCACCGTTGCGCATACGCTCAAATAAATCAAGATTTTCTTCAATTGTACGATTGCGATAAGGGCTGTCTTTTCCAGGTTCTGTGAGTGTGCCGCGATATTCTCGGATCTCTTCTTGAGATAATTCATCAACATATGCTTTTCCTTTTTTGATTAAAAGGACCGCGCGGTTATACATTTCTTCAAAATAATCAGATGCAAAGCGCAGCTCATCCCATTCATAACCAAGCCATTTAACGTCTTCTTTAATAGAATCTACATATTCTTGGTCTTCCTTTAATGGATTCGTATCATCGAAGCGTAAATTTGTTTTTCCTTCAAAATCATCTGCAAGACCGAAGTTAATAATAATCGATTTGGCATGACCGATATGAAGGTATCCATTCGGCTCAGGAGGAAAGCGGGTAATAATTTCTTTATGCTTTCCAGTCTCCAAATCTTCAATCATAATATTTTTAATAAAATTGGATGAATTATTTTCCAAACCTGTATCAGCCTTTCTATAATATATACTTTTTCTTTATTTTACTGATTTCTTATAGGTAAATCAATCAGGGACAATGACGGGCACCGGAAGAATGTGACAAAAAACTCTGCATGCTGACGAAATTCTTTCTAAAAGCCTGTTTCAAATTATTTAAAAGCGGATAATTAGATAGAAAAGCACATGAATTTTTTCCTATTATTAAAATTGTTACAATGGAATACAATAATGTAATCAAAATATTATAGATAATTTGTTAGAATACAAGAAAGAGTTGAAGAAATTTGTTGAATCGTGGTCTTGACCCTTCAGCTTTTTCTGTTGAAATTGTTTATATTTCAAAATAATGTTCGTGGGGGAAACATGATGACAATAGATGAGAAGCTAAATAATAAAGTGTATTACCATACGTTGATCGCCGAAAATGAGGATTTGCATTCAATGAAACATCTCGGAGATCTTTATATGGAGGAGCAGAAGAAGGAGTTATCTGATTTATCCTATATTCGCTTCTCGCAAGGAGAAGTTTATTTCCATCACCGGGATTATGAAGCGGCTATTTTTAAATGGGAGAATATAAGTAATGAACTAGAGCCATGGGCAAAGAAAAATATGGCTGATGCCTATTTTGAGCTTGAACTGCTTTCAACTGCGGAGGATATTTATCAATCCATTCATACCGATTCAGACGTATTAAAAACAGAAGTACTTCTACAGCTGTTTTCTTTATACATAGAGCAGGGAAAGCTTGAACGGGCTGTTGAAGTGATTAAAGATGCAGTAACCTTAAATCCTGACTACTCGGAAGTAACAGAGATTGCTCGATCCTTTTTCGAGGAGTACCAAGATTGGAATAATGCAGTGGAGCTTGCGGTAAATGAATCTGTTCGCACGGGGAATCTACAGTGGTACGATATTCTCCACACATATGTTGAACAAGGCAAAATGATGAAAATGCCGCCAAATGATTTCAATGAGGTTCTTCATACACTATATAAAGTTGATTTAATGAAGTTTGAGGCACTAACCGTGTCATTTTGGAAGTGTTATAAGAAAGGTGAGTTTTATTTTTCTTGGCTTAAAGAGATTAATCATATTCTTCTGCATAAAGACGGGAGCAAGGCACATATATGGCGTGAGTTATCTGAACTCTATCAAAATACGTATATTGAATTAATCGATGGCAAGTATTTAATCAAAGAATTATCACACCTTATCCCGAATCACCTAACGAATTGGCTGAAACTGGCTGACTCACCTCATACTTTGTTTGCAGCTGCTTCCACACTGGCATGGAGTGAAATTTTCACTTCAGGGATAGAACCGGAAATCATCAATAAAGCAGAAAGTTTATTAAAGAGAACTGCAGGGAGTGGAGATAGTCTTGAAGAAGGGTATCTTCTATTTGAATCTATTGTACATTGGGCAAAGAAGAATGGGATCGAATTAGGAAAACGTTTTGGCTGGATGGTGAAAGAGCTGCTGGATTTGAATACACATCATATTCTTTTAGCTAGCACAGATGATCGAAATAAATCGAATTTTATTCAATCAACTATTGGCAGTAATCCAATGCATGAGATATCTTCCATCCCAGCTATTTACAAGAATAGTGATACACCTGAAATAATGGAAATATCTGATGAAGAATTTAGAGAATTTGCTAATCTCTCAGAGCATTCCGTTCACCCGCAAGCAATTATCCAATATAAGCAGCCGATGTCTTTTTTGTGTGACAATGAAATTACAATTATTAATACACCTAGGATGACTGGAGAGTACAAGTTCAGGAATGGAGTATTTCAATACTTGCAGCTTGCAGATAGCTTATTATTTATTCTTGATTCAGATGAACTTTTTTCAGAGAAAGAGCTCGAGGCAGCGTTGAAAATTCGAGAGAAGGCACCAAATCTGCCTATCCATTTTTTAGTCAATAACAACGATCAAGAGGTAATTGACCAAGTTTCTGCACAAGTGCATACGTATTTCCCGAAAGTAAGGATTCTTGCTAACTCCACTGCTGATTTTGAGTTGAATGGTCTCTCGAATTTTATAGCTGAAATAAAAAATAATCGAAATCTAGAAGAGGAACGTACATCTAAAGTACATCATTATATCCGTAAAACAATTAAGTATCTGTTAGAAAGACGCGTTGAAATGGAAAATAGCTTTATTGATGCGATTAAATGGAATGAAGAGATGGTAACGAAGCTTAAAGGGGCAACGAATCAATTAAGTGATCTGGAAGAAGAGAAGATCCGAACAATAAAAAGAGCTTTTCGAAAAATGGTAGATGATATGAAATTAGAAGTAACAGAGGAAATTCCCAAATTACTGCGAGAATGCTCGGAGCTTATTACAGAGGACTGTGACTTTGGAAAAATTCATATCAAACTAAATGAGGAAATGAATGAAAGAGTTCAGAATTATATGGATGAAAATATACTCCCAAACATTCATTATGCATTTCAAAGTTGGATTGCTGAAGCAAAGACCGAGTTTGACCAGAGTCAAAGTTTTCTAAATGAAATGTGTGCAGGCTTCAATGACCTTTATGGCGATGAGAAAATCAAGCTGGACTGTGACTTTAAATTATTGGATGATTGGCGGCGGGATGCTGATAGGATGACCAGAGGATCGGTTCAGCTAGAAAAAATGAATATACTTCTGCGTTTTACTCCATCCCAATTTTTATTAAAAAGTGCAGGCAAACTATTTAACGCCATACCTCAAAATAAGGCTTTAATTCTTAATAAGTATAAGCAATATATCGAAAATGAGGATTATAGCAGTGTATCTGTTACGATTTCAAATCAGCTGACTCAGCCGTTTGAACTATTCGAAAAGGCGTTAGATCGAGATATACACATGTTTTTTGATCATCCATTTTCCGTATTAAATGATGCTTTAGATGAAGCAAGTAAAGAAATAGAATGGAATAAAGAGTCATTAAGGGAAATGAGAATGAATCCGGAAACCTATCGAGATCCGCTAACATTATTCCAGCTGAAACTTCGACAATTTGAATGGATGACAAAAGCTGGCGAATCACTTCATCAGTATCAGTAAGTTATTTCTATGAAACAGACATAAACTTTATTGAATCCATATGAGCCGGCGGAAGTAATCTATCTTCCGCCTTAAATCTGAAAAATATCACCGAGATTTATGACAACCTTCTAAAATACATTCTGATGGACTTGAATAAGAATGTTATTTTTAGCAGGGAGGAGGAGAAAATAAGTGAGCTTTAAAAAGAAGCAATTTCTTGCATTGGGCTTAACGGTCTTTTGTATGGTTCTATTAATGTTTGTGATCCTATTCATGGCCAATTTGATGAGATCGAATATGATAGAAATTGTCCAAGACCGATATTTTAAAGTGAAGCAGGTAACGGAAATTAGGCAATTATTTGATCAAGCCGATCGTCAGCTTCTAAGAATTGTTGTAGATAATGAAGAAATTGATACTCCTATTTTTTCCGAGTCTTTGAAAACTAACCACGCTAGTATTCAATCGAGACTCATGGATATTCAGGAATCAGTAAATACTAAAAAAGGAAAAAGGAATGTAGACACAATTGAATCAGCCTATCGTTCGTATTATGAGATGGAGAAGCAATTCCTTATAGAGTTAAAGAATGGGGAAACTAATAATCTTAAGTCTTTGTATGATAATGAACGAGAAAATCGGGATGAGCTATTGTCTCATTTAGACCAGTTTAAAGATTATCAAGAATCGTTAATGGAAGAATCATTGAAAAATGCCACAAATACATATAGTACGCTCGTGATTGTACTCATCTCTGCTGTTGCAGTTGCACTTATATTAATCATTATAGTGACTCTTTGGTTAATTAGAAGCACAAGCAGAAATATTCATTCGATAACAAAAGGAATAAAGAAAATCGATTTTACAAATTTAACAAGGATCCCGAGGTTAGATGTAAATACAAAAGATGAAATAGGTGAAATTGCGTCCGCATTTAATTCAATGGCAGCTTCGTTGGAAACTTATAGTGCAAAGGAAATGCAGTATACATTGGAGATTACTGAACAAAACTGGGTAACGACTCATTCGTCTAGCATTGTTCATCTTTATAGTCATCATGTAACAATTGAAGGGCTTGCAGAAGAATTAATAAACAAATTAGCGGATGTGCTTGAAGCGAAACTTGGTGGTTTTTATTTGAAGGAAGAAGGGAAAAAGCCTATTTTCCGTAAAATTGCTTCCTATGCAGCAGATGTGAATAACCAGGCAGGAAGAGACTATTTTTTCGAAGGAGAAGGACTTGTTGGGCAGTGTGCAATTGATGGAAAAGTATTTTTCTTAAATGAGGTCCCTGACGATTATCAGGTGATTTCAACAGGGCTGGGGACAATCAAACCAAAAAGTATATTAATGGCACCTATATTGCTAAAGGATGAGGTGTTAGCTGTTATTGAACTAGCTAGCTTACAAGCCTTTACATCTACACAGGTAAAGCTATTGGAAGAAGTGCTTGGAACCCTTGGGATAGCAATAACAAATATTCTTGGAAGAATGGAGATTGCCTGTCTGCTTCAAGAGTCACAGGCAAAGACAGAAGAATTGCAAATGCAATCGGAGGAGCTGCAAACTCAATCAGAGGAATTACAATCACAATCAGAGGAAATGCAGACACAAGCAGAGGAACTGCGCATGATCAATGAGCAATTAGAAGAGCGAACGAAGGATGCTGAGCTTAAATCAGAAGAACTTCAAGCAGCAAAGGAGAGTTTAGAAGAAAAGGCACGTGAACTTCTGCAAAGTTCGAAATATAAATCTGAGTTTCTAGCAAATATGTCCCATGAGCTTCGGACACCATTAAATAGCATTTTATTACTTTCTGAAATGATGACAGAAGATCCAGAGCATGGCTTGAACGAAGAGCAGATTGAATTTGCCAAGGTCATCCATTCATCGGGTCAGGACCTGCTAAATTTAATTAATGATATATTGGATCTGTCAAAGGTTGAGGTAGGGAAACTTGATATTCATTTTGAAGAGGTGAACATTAACGAATTTGCCGAACGAATAAATCGTCACTTCATGCCATTCGCTAAGCAAAAAAATCTTGATTTTACTGTCAATGTAATCGATAATGCACCACATTCTGTTTTTACAGATGAACAGCGCTTACAGCAAATTATTAAAAATCTGCTTTCAAATGCCTTTAAATTTACTGAGAAAGGCTCTGTTTCTGTTTCAGTAGAAGAAGCAAAAAGGCAAGAATATCTTGAATTATCTCTTGGAAAAGAGGCAGATACATGGCTAAAAGTAGTTGTTTCTGATACTGGAATTGGTATTCCAGAAGAGAAACATGAGGAAATTTTCGAAGCTTTCCAGCAAGTGGATGGAGCCACCATGAGAAAATATGGGGGTACAGGGCTTGGATTATCTATCACAAAAGAGTTTGCTCAGCTTCTAGGCGGGGTATGTAAAGTACAAAGCAAAGAAGGGGCAGGAAGCAGCTTCACTTTACTTATCCCTAGCTTGCCGGAAGGGCTGTCAGCAATAGAGGAAAATAAAGTGAAAGAGGAGGCTGCCTCTGCCATAGCAGATGAACTGCTTACTGAACAAATGATGGATTACCAGCCAGTGGAATCAGTGGAATCTTTTGATGAGAATTCAACTGTTTTAAAAGGAAAAACAGTCCTTGTTGTTGATGATGACCATCGTAATATTTTTGCGGCTAAAAATGCTCTCGAAAAGGAGGGGATGAATGTCAAAACGGCTGAAAATGGAATGGAATGTTTAAAAATAATAGAAGAAGCAAACAAAATTGACATCGTGTTAATGGATATTATGATGCCAATCATGGATGGGTATGAAACTATGAAACGCATTCGTGGAATGGAGATACATCAGGAGGTACCAATCATCGCTTTAACCGCAAAAGCAATGAAAAGTGATCGCCGCAAGTGCATTGAATCAGGTGCTTCTGATTACATCAGTAAGCCGTTGAACCTCGAACAGCTATTATCTGTGATGAGGGTGTGGCTGTCATAGCACTGTATTAAAGGAAACGATTTTTATGGAGAAGTGATGCTTAAGAATGCCAAGAATAAATAAGGAAGAATTAGAGCTTGAATTGCTTTTATTAGCCATATTTCGGCTTTCAGGCTATGATTTCAGACAATATATGAAATCTTCTATTATGAGAAGAGTTCAAAACCGTTTAAATCAAGAGAGACTGTCAAATATTGCTAGTCTGACAGAAAGGGTCATTCATGATGAAGCATATTTGAATAAAATATTGGGTGATTTCTCGATCAATGTGACTGAGATGTTTAGGGATCCGTCCTTCTTTAATGCCTTGCGCAAGGAGGTCGTTCCTTATTTAAAGGAGCTGCCAGAAATCCGTATATGGCATGCGGGCTGTTCTACTGGGGAGGAAGTCTTTTCCATGGCTATTTTATTGGAGGAGGAAGGGCTTAGAGACCGAGCAAAAATTTATGCAACGGACATGAATGAAAAAGTCCTTTCAAAAGCAGAACAAGGAATCATTCCACTTCAAAAAATGCAGACATATACCAAAAACTACATGCTAGCTGGGGGAAAGCAATCCTTTTCAGAATACTATACAGCTGATTGTGAGTATGCCTATTTAAACCCTAATTTGCTGGAAAAGGTTGTTTTCGCCCAACATAATTTAGTGACTGATCGCTCATTTAATGAATTTCATGTTATCATCTGCCGGAATGTCTTAATCTATTTTAATGTTAAACTGCAGTCACATGTCCTTGATTTATTTAATGAAAGTTTAAGTGCGAATGGATTTCTCGGATTAGGAAGTAAGGAATCGATTCGCACAGAAGCGAATTTTTTTGAAGACTTTAATATGAAAGAAAAGATCTTCCAAAAAAAAGAACTAAAATATGTTGCAATTAGATAAGGAAAAATAGAGCGTTTCATTATGCTCTATTTTTTTTTGTTCCATTCATGGTAATTGTAATGTTACTTAGCTTTTGATAAAATAATATTATGTAACATTAACCTGTAGGAGGAATAACGGTGGAATATGTCGATCCTATAAGAGACATAAATAAAATTCTTGCCATAAAAAAGAATTTACGAAACCAGTCATCAAGGGATCTATTGTTATTTGTATTAGGAATTAATACTGGGATTAGAGTACATGACTTACTGTCCCTAAAAGTTTGTGATGTTTGGGATGGGACCTGCGCGAAAGAATTCCTTTATATAAGTGATGAAAAAAGCGAAGAAAAGAAGGGCTTTTACATTAATAATCAAGTAAAAATGGCTTTAGATAAGTATTTAGCAAACTCAAAGTTACAAGATTGTGATTACCTTTTTAAATCTAAAAAAAATAACCTGCCTATCACACGTCAGCAGGCTTATCGAATTATTAATCAAGCTGCAAAAGAAGTGGGGATTAGCGGGAAAATAGGTACACACACGCTGAGAAAAACCTTTGGCTATCACGCTTACCGTAAGGGCATTGCTATTTCAATATTAATGGCGATCTATAATCATCATACTCCAGCAGAAACATTACGTTATATAGGAATTGAGAAGAACGAAAAGCAGTTAATAAAAGTAGATGTGAACTTATAAATACAATAAAAAGGCTCTTCCTCTTACGAATGTGTAAGTGGAAGAGCACATATGATTAATCTTCATCATCTATGTCCAGCGGTTCAATCATTCGAACATGCTTTAGTTCCTTCACGATGTCTTCTGTTACATTTACTTGCAGTGTTTCTTTATCTCTCATAAATTTAAATACACCATTATTAAAATCTGTGCCATGGTCCTTAAAGAATATTCCTTCAAATTCAACATCTTTCGTATAGTTGAAACTTAAACGATAGACTTCTCCTTCTCTCGTCAGATACGCACGGACCCCTTTTTCGAATTGCCCCTCATGGTCTCTTAGTGCACGAGAAACGGAAATGAGATGTAAATCTACGAAAGGAATTTCACGTAATAATGAGTTAATAATGGACCCCTTAGCAATTTGCTCCCATCGGCTCTGAGCTGTCTGGCCTAAAATAATTTGAGTTATTTTCTTTTCTCTTGCGATTTCTGCAATCACTTTTGAAATCGGCCGTTTTTCATTATCTTTTAGGATAAATTCCTCTGCATTATGTTGCTCAGCTAGCTGTTTCCATCTCGTGATATAATCTGATTTTTCTGCATCCAGCTCATCAAAAGGCAAACGATCAACGGTTAGGATATATAGTGGACAATCTAGCATATGTGCTATATTACAACCACGCTGAATGAGACGTTCACCATTTGGCCCATAATAGACGCAGACGAGGATGCTTTCGTCCATACGCCCTTTGAATTTCTTCATTTAATACTCACCTCAAAGTTAGATGAAATTTAGGTGGCACGGTTAGACTATGTATGACTATAGCTTATGCGCTCGTTTCAGTCAATATCAACCACAGGTAATTTAACAAAATACATTTCTTTTTAGACTCAACGTCAGGAGGGGGAATTTGATGTCCTGGTTACATCTTATGATATTCATCCCATTTATTTTTGCTATCTTTGTCCCATTTGTTTATAAATGGTTTTCAGGAAAAGTACATACTGGATGGTTTGTGCTCGCTGCTCCACTTGCAGTATTTCTATATTTATTAAAGTATATTCCTTCTATTTCAAAGGGGGAAACGCTCCGCTTAGACCTTCAGTGGATGCCATCATTAGGAATAAATTATACCGCATATATCGATGGTCTAAGCCTTATTTTTGGTTTATTAATTACTGGTGTAGGGGCGCTAGTTGTTTTGTATTCGATTTACTATATGTCAAAGGAAAGAGAAGCGCTTCATAACTTCTATGTCTATATGCTGTTATTCATGGGGGCAATGCTTGGACTTGTCATTTCAGATAATATTTTAGTTTTATATGTGTTTTGGGAATTAACCAGCATTTCATCATTCTTATTAATCGCCTACTGGTACCAGCGGAAGAATTCTCGAAATGGTGCCCAAAAGTCGATGTTAATTACCATCTTTGGCGGTCTTGCTATGCTAGCAGGAATGATTATGCTTTCAATGATGGCGGACACATATAGCATACGTGAAATGTTCGGACATGTGAATCG
Organism: Cytobacillus solani; assembly: GCF_006704205.1. Classification (NCBI taxonomy): domain Bacteria; kingdom Bacillati; phylum Bacillota; class Bacilli; order Caryophanales; family Bacillaceae; genus Cytobacillus; species Cytobacillus solani. Next base: position 1,175,689 of record NZ_CP041305.1, on the reverse strand, counting down.
AATAACAGAGCATCCTTTATTTCTTCCTGCAATGATTCTTATTCTTTTAGGGGCATTTACGAAATCTGCTCAATTCCCATTCAGTATATGGCTGCCAGATGCGATGGAAGCACCTACCCCTATAAGTGCCTATTTACATTCTGCAACGATGGTCAAGGCAGGCATTTACTTAGTAGCCCGATTTACTCCTGTATTTGGGGGAACATCTGAGTGGTTTTGGATTGTATCATGCATTGGATTAATTACATTAATGTATGGCTCGGTTAATGCTGTTAATCAAAAGGATTTAAAAGGGTTATTAGCTTACTCGACAATAAGTCAATTAGGGTTAATCATGAGCCTTCTTGGGATCGGTTCGGCATCTTTATATTTTGGATATGGAGATGAGTCAACAGTATATGCCTTTGCTGTATTAGCTGCACTATTTCACTTAATTAACCACTCCACCTTTAAAGGGAGCTTGTTTATGATTGTTGGCATTATCGACCATGAAACAGGTACGCGTGATATTCGGAAATTAGGCGGGTTGATGAGCTTGATGCCAATATCATTTACATTAACAATCATAGGAAGCTTTGCGATGGCAGGACTTCCGCCTTTTAATGGTTTTTTAAGCAAAGAAATGTTTTTTACAGGTGTCCTGACTGTTTTCGAATCACCGGTGTTCGGGATGAAGAGCCTCAGTTTGTTATTTCCGATCATTGCATGGGTAGCGAGTGTTTTTACATTTATTTATTGCATGATTCTCGTATTTAAAACATTTATGGGAAAACACCGTCCGGAACGACTGGATAAGGAAGCACATGAAGCTCCAATTGGCATGCTGATCCCACCAATCATTCTTAGCTGTTTAGTCATTGTTATATTCTTTTTCCCTAATATCGTTTCAGATCATTTACTGCAGCCTGCTTTGACTGCCGTTCTCCCGCAATTTGCTGGAACAGGCGGGATTGAGGTGAAGATTACCCCTTGGCATGGATGGAGTACCGAGTTATTTATGACATTGGGTGTTATTGGTTTTGGTGTACTTATGTATCGTTCTTTAAAAAAGTGGTCCCCGCTTTATGGTTATTTCCCTCAAGCACTAACGTTAAATGGAATATATAATCATTCACTTGCAGGTATGGAAAGAATCTCGCTGATATTGACAAAACAATATATGACCGGCTTTGTCCGAGATTATTTGGTTTATATTTTTACGTTTATGATCTTTTTACTTGGATGGTCACTTTGGTTATCAAACGATCTCTCGTTTGATCTATCAAATAATGCACCCATTCACTTATATGAAGGCGGGGTAATTCTCGCGATGCTTATTGCTGCTCTCACTGTGCTTTTTTCTAAATCTAGATTTACGGCGATTATCGCTGTCGGTGCACTAGGATATCTTGTCTCCCTATTCTTTGTCATTTTCCGTGCACCAGATTTAGCATTAACACAGTTAGTTGTTGAAACAGTGACAGCAGCGTTATTCCTATTATGCTTCTATCATTTACCAGAGCTGCGCAAGGAAAGAAGCAGTATTCCGTTTAAATTAACCAATTTGCTTGTATCGCTGGGAGTAGGAACAGTCGTTACTTTAATTGCATTATCAGCGAATAATCATCGGCTTTTTGAATCGATTTCAAGTTACTTTGAAGATTCCTATACACTTGCCGGTGCGAAAAATATCGTTAATGCCATACTTGTTGACTTCCGTGGCTTAGATACCATGCTAGAAATTCTGGTGCTTTGTATAGCAGGATTAGGCGTTTACACACTAATAAAGCTTCAATTAGCTGGGAAGGAGAAGAAATGAAACCGAACGATGTCATTTTACATTCAGTAACAAAGGTAGCGGTCTTTATTATATTGACGTTTTCCATTTACCTTTTTTTCGGAGGCCATCATAATCCTGGCGGGGGATTTATCGGTGGGCTTAGTGTAGCCTCAGGGTTAGTTCTTCTCTATTTAACCTTTGATATTGAAACGGTAAGAAGGAATATCCCCGTTGATTTTAAAAAAGTAGCAGCCTTTGGTGTATTAATTGCAATCTTTACCGGAGCGAGTTCTTTATTGTTTGATAAACCCTTTTTGAATCAAGCTTTCGGTTATTTTAATCTTCCTATCTTTGGGAAAACAGAACTTGCAACTGCCGTTCTATTTGACGTTGGCGTTGCCCTAGCGGTTATTGGAACAGCAGTAACAATTATCTTAAGCATAAGTGAGGATGGATAAAATGGAAACATCGATGTCTATTCTTATTGGAGTCCTTTTTACAATAGGGACCTATTTAATTTTGACGAAGAGTTTGCTCCGAATCATTTTAGGAACATCCATTATTAGTCATGGTGTTAATTTGCTTATTCTTACAATGGGCGGTTTAAAGACAGGCGGTCCGCCATTGTTAGGCCAGCATGACACTACATTTACAGATTCATTGCCACAGGCACTTATTTTAACGGCAATCGTGATAAATTTCGCAGTTACAGCACTCTTCCTAGTGCTTAGCTACCGCACGTATAAAACATTAGGGACTGATAATATGGATAAATTAAGGGGAATGGAAGATGAATAATACTGTCATCCTGCCAATGATTATTCCTGTCATAGCAGGGCTAATTATGGTCATCTTTAGAAAAAATATTCGTTTACAGCGGCTGTTAAGTATTTTTGCCATTCTTGCAGTTGGTGGTGTGTCTATATCATTAATGAACCAAATAAGAAATGAAGGAATACAAACGCTTCAGGCAGGAGGCTGGGAAGCACCATATGGCATAACGATTGTTGCTGATATGTTTTCTGCTATCCTTCTCCTTACGACAAGTATTGTGGCGCTTTTCTGCTTGATCTTTGCCTTTTCATCGATTGGCAGGGAAAGGGAAGAACATTATTTCTATCCCATGTTTTTATTTCTGATTTCGGGTGTGTGCGGGTCATTTTTGACAGGCGACTTGTTCAATTTATTTGTCTGTTTTGAAGTCATGCTCATTTCATCGTATGTCCTTATTTCTTTAGGAGGTACGAAGCTCCAGCTTAGGGAGTCAATCAAGTACATTTTAATCAATGTCATTTCATCCTCTTTATTCCTACTTGCTATTGCCTATTTATATGCAATAACAGGTACCTTGAATTTAGCACATCTTTCCTTGCGTGTAGCTGAGGCAGGACAAGACGGTCTCATGACAACGGTTGCCTTTTTGTTTTTAATCGTGTTTAGCATGAAAGCGGCTCTTTTCTTATTCTTTTGGCTTCCTGGTTCCTATAGTGCACCGCCAACAGCAGTCGCTGCTATTTTTGCTGCCTTACTGACAAAGGTAGGGATTTATGCGATTTTCCGCCTGTTTACACTCGTGTTTTATCATGAACCGGAAATCACACATTTAGTGATTGGCATTCTGGGGGCAATAACGATGGTGCTCGGAGCAATTGGTGCTGTTGCTTATTGGGATATAAAGAAAATATTAACCTATAATGTCATCGTTGGGGTTGGTTTCATTATTGCTGGTCTTGCTTCTTTCACATCCATGGGAATGATGGGGGCCATTTATTATCTTATCCATGACATGCTTATTAAAGCACTTATTTTCCTATTAGGAGGGATGATTATTCATCTCACTGGAACAAGTAAGCTAAAGGAAATTAGCGGGCTTATACGCAATCATCCCTATTTGGGCTGGATGTTCTTTGTTGCTGCGCTTTCACTTGCTGGCATTCCGCCGCTTAGCGGTTTCTTAGGGAAGGTGTTCATTACACGAGGGACATTTGAAACAGGATCCTACTGGCTTGGGGCAATTGGACTAATTACGAGTTTAATGGTTCTTTATTCGATTATGAAAATCTTTATGAATAGCTTTTGGGGAGAAACGTATATAAGTAAGGACATGGAGAAGGGAACGACGAACGTGAGTACCATGCTGCCGATCGGCTGTCTCACGGCCTTGACAATTGCACTTGGATTAGGAGCAGAGGGAATCCATGAATATGTACAAATAGCGACGGAAAGCATGCTGAATCCGATTATGTATATAGAGGCAGTTATTGGCGAGGATCCCATTCGTTAATAGTTGATAGTTTTCTGATGATCAAGGAAAGGAGGGGGTACCATTGCCCATTCAAGTTTTAATTAACCTATTTATCGCATTTTTGTGGATGTTTTTTCAAGATGAATGGAGCATCTTGTCCTTCATTGGCGGTTATTTAGTAGGTATTCTTGTTTTGTTTAGTATGAGACGTTTTTTCCCCGCTTCCTTTTACTTGAAACGTTTTGTTTCCATATTAAGTTTGTTTTTCTTGTTTATTAGTGAGTCGGTTTCGTCAAGTATCTATGTGATTCGTCAAGTGATTGGACCTAAAATTAATGTAACACCAGGGATATTTAAGTTAGAAACGGAATTAGAAGGAGATATGGAAATAACCCTTCTAGCTCTTCTTCTCACTTTGACTCCCGGTTCGGTTGTGATGGAGGTTTCTCAAAACAATAGGATTTTTTATATTCATGGGTTGAACTTACCAGAATCTGAACATGCTGTAATACAATCGAAAATAAAATATGAGAAAGCCATAAAGGAGGTAACCCGATAATGTTCAAACTATTTTTAATGGGATGTTTATTTTTTGTCACGCTTTCCATTATCGCTGCTCTCTATCGTGTCGTAAAAGGCCCTTCTAAGCCTGATCGGGTGATGGCATTAGATAATATTGGGATTAACCTTCTAGCTGGGGTGGCTATTCTTTCAATCCTTCTTCATACACATGCATTTTTAGATATCATTCTTTTATTAGGCATTCTTTCCTTTGTTGGCACTATCGCCTTTGCGAGATATATCGAAAGGGGTGTTGTCATTGAGCGCAAACATGTTGAGTGAAATCATTGTCTCCATTTTAATTTTTATTGGAACAGCATTTAGTTTTCTAAGTGCAATTGGTTTAATCCGTCTTCCTGATGTATATACTCGTGCCCATGCGGCGTCAAAGAGCACGAGTATAGGGGTGCTTTGTATATTATTTGGGACTTTTCTTTACTTTTTGCTAACAGAGGGATATGTGAGTATCAGATTAATACTTGGTATTTTTTTTGTGTTCTTAACTTCACCGGTTGTCGCTCATTTGTTAAATCGAGCAGCCTACCGTTCACATGTTGAACTTGCAAAAGAAAGTATTCAAGATGATTTGAAGGAATATATAAGAAGAACTGACTCTTAAATAAGGAAGCAATATTCCTGAAAAAAGAAGCAAATAATCCAACAGATTATTTGCTTCTTTTTTATTTTGCTTGAATTAATACAACACACATATCATCTTCTGCATTTGCTTGCTGTTTTCTGGATAATAGATAATCTATAGGCTGCTTGTTTTCGGCTTCGGTCCAATAAGCTGCCGCTTTTTCCTTAAGAAACTCATATCCATTCTCTTCGTATTTTTCAATGGATTCTTCTACACCATCAGTGCAAAGCAGAAGCTGAACAGAGTCAGTATAGGTAATAACGGATTTACTTATTTGGATATCCTCGAAAAATCCTACAGCACATGTATTGCTTGCAAGTTCTGTTATCTCCTTGTTGTCTATTAAGGCAAATCCAGTTGGATGGCCGGCATTCACATATTCAATGCACTTTTTCTTTGTATCTAGAACAAGATAGATGGCTGTGAAATAGTAAGGGATTTGCTGATTGCGGCGATTCAGCGAATTCATCCACCGATTAAGCTCCTTCATGACATATTCTGGATCTGAACCTGATGTGATCGCATCCCTTAGAACGGATGAAATAAACATGCACACGAGGGAGGCAGATATCCCATGCCCCATCATATCAAGCTGGATGGCAGCGTAACGGTTCTCATCAAGCTTTTGCCAATAATACATATCACCTGCAAGCTTATATGCAGGTAAATAGGAAGCTGTTAATAACAGATTCTCTTTATGTACAGTCTCACTTAAAAGGCTGGTCTGTACTTGCATGGAAAGATCAAGCTCATTTCTAATTTTCTCATCCCGTTCGATATGCCAATCCTTTTCATATTTCAATCTTAATGCCACTCGAATTCTGGCTAGAAGCTCAGTTTTATTAATTGGTTTCATTACATAATCAATTCCGCCGGCATCAAGTGCTTCTACTACTTTGTTAGAATCTTCAAGTGCAGATACAAAAATGACAGGTATATCTTTTAAATACGGCATTTGTTGAAGGCGTCTACAGGCTTCAATGCCGTCCATTTCAGGCATCATAATATCCATTAATATAATGTCTGCCTTTATCGGCAATGGCGACTCTTGTTGGAAGTAAGCAAACAATTCTTTTGCGGATGTGAGTGAAAGATAATTCTCATATCCAGCACGTTTTAGAATATTTTCAATAACAAACAAGTTTGATTGATTGTCATCTACTATTAAAATCCCCATGAGTTCTGCTTCCTTTCTCAATTTCCTGTATGAAATGTAAAAATACGGTTGATTTAGATACTATTATTATATTTTAAAATGACATAGACCCGTTAGGGATACGCTTAAAAACAATCCGTTTGGCATGGAGGAAGTCATATTTATATCGTTTTATTCATGGATATAGGTAATTACCCCTGTTTATCTCTAAGTTATTGTCCTTTCCTAATAAACAAATGTATTTATACAAAGGAAAAACCTTGATTATTTTCTGAATAGGAGTAAAATTAAGATTAAATTTTTAGAGATTAGGAGATGTATGGATGAAGGTCGTGAAGTTTGGTGGCTCCTCTTTAGCATCCGGAAAACAAATTGAGAAGGTATTCCAGATTGTTCAATCTGATTTTGAAAGAAAGGTTATTGTTGTTTCTGCACCAGGGAAGAGGTTTGCCGCTGATCATAAAGTGACAGATTTATTAATTGAATGTGCAGAACAATGTTTATTAAATAATGACCCGTTGCAATGGGTTGAAAGGGTACTAGAAAGATATTCTTCTATTGCATTGGAATTACAGCTTTCAAATGAGATTGTTAAAGAAATTGAAAATGATTTAGCGGGGAGGCTAGCAGAGGACAGAAGCAAGCCAAACCAGTTCATAGATTTAGTAAAAGCAAGTGGGGAAGATAATCATGCCAAATTGGTTGCGGCTTATTTTCTGAAGCAGGGGGTGGAAGCTCATTATGTAAATCCAAAGGATGCTGGTCTATTTGTCAGTGCAGATCCAGGGAATGCCCAAGTCCTTCCAGAATCTTATGAATTGCTTTATTCTCTTCGCGAACGTTCAGGCATCTTAATTTTTCCTGGTTTTTTCGGATATAGCAAAGAAGGGGATGTGTATACTTTCTCTCGCAGCGGTTCGGATGTGACAGGTTCTATTCTTGCTAATGGACTTAAAGCAGACCTATATGAAAATTTTACTGATGTAGATGCTGTTTATTCGGTTAATCCATCCATCGTTAGCCGACCAAGAGAGGTTAAGGAGTTAACCTACCGAGAAATGCGTGAGCTTTCCTATGCTGGATTTTCGGTACTTCATGATGAGGCGCTTGTTCCAGCATTTAAGGCCGGCATTCCAGTTCAAATTAAAAATACAAATAATCCGTCTGCGCCAGGGACAAGGATTGTTTCTGAACGGGATAATACCAATGGACCTGTCGTTGGCATTGCAAGTGACCAGGGATTTTGCAGCATTTATGTCAGTAAATATTTAATGAATAGGGAAGTTGGATTTGGAAGAAAGCTATTAGCTATATTAGAAAGCTTTGGATTATCGTATGAGCATATCCCTTCAGGCATTGATGATATTTCCATTATTTTAAGGGAAAATCAATTCAAACCATTGATGGAAAAGGAAATAAAAGAACGGATTGAAACAGAGCTTCGTACTGACGAAGTTGTAATCGAGCGTGGGCTTGCTTTAATCATGGTTGTTGGTGAAGGGATGCGCCACAATATCGGGACAACGGCAAGAGCTTCAAAAGCATTAGCAAATGCAAACGTTAATATCGAAATGATTAATCAGGGTTCATCTGAGGTCAGCATGATGTTTGGAGTAAAGGAAATTGATGAAAAACGAGCGGTCCGGGCACTTTATGAGGAGTTTTTTGCGGCTGTGACGGTATAAGTTTGGTGCATGTTTGTTGATGTGATTCATTTGAACAAACAAGAAAGAGAACCCTGACTAAATGCTGGAATCATTAAGCGCCGGAATTGAAAATACAAATAATCCCTAAGCAAAAAGCTCAGGATTATTTGTATTGTATTTTTTTCAATAAATCAATTATCGATGAAATTTCTTCATAATAATAGCTTTAAAATGTCCAGACGATATCCATTTTGCATAGATTGAAAGAATTATGAACATTAAACTACCAGCAAAAAGCCATATCTTTGGCTTAAATTCCCCACCCATCATCGAGAATAAGTAGAAATTACCTAAATCCCCTCCAAAATTAAGTGCATAATAAACGATAGGCACCATATATGAGACTGCTATGTTTCTAAAAATTGAAGCAGTAAATAATCCAATTGAACCTAAAAACATCGCAGTTACTACTGCTCCCAAATAAAGAGGCAAAGTCATATCAGAAGCACTAACCTTCATAAATAATGAAAAAATACTAATTAGCATAATTAACGTTAAGATAGAATAGGCAATGCGTATCAGATAAACAACAGTATTACTTATATACTTTGAGGATGTAATCTCGTCAATAGTAGAATCTTGTTCAGGCTGAAATATCGGCGTAAGCAACAGGATACCAGTCAATGAAATAAAAATCTCAAGAGGAACGGCTGCTGCTCTATTATCTAAACTCGATATTCCAAATAACACTGGAGTTAGGAGCAGCAATAAGATACATAACAGAAAATGCGGAAGAAAATTATGCCGCAGATTTACTTTTGCTATTTGCCATAATTGCAAACGTTTTTTTGATAAGTGATTTAAATTTTCCATTTAATCTTCCTCTCCTTTTCTGCTCGTAAATAAGTATTGTTGCTGCAACTAAAATCAAAGCTAACACTATAAAAAATATTCGGTTTACGATAAGACTGTTAAAATGATCATTAAAAGCCTGTGTATATTGCAATGAATTGTGGCGAGGAGATAGACGGAAAAGGGAATAACCGCTAATGATTTCAGCCTTTCCTGTGTTGATGTCAATAAACCACCATAAGCCTTGAACGGCAACTCCAATTGCTGTATTTGTCAGTTCTGTAAAGAACATTCCTACTGCTGCAGAAATCATTACTGACGGTAAAATCCAGCCCAAATCATATTTAAGAGGAGCAAGATAATCGAGCTTCATCCCGTCATAAAATGACCATGCGGACATATTAGAAATATACGAGATGATGATGACTGAAATCATAATTGCCGTAATAATGGAGATATATCGTGTTAGGATTATTTTTACAGATGATGTTTTTCGTGTATAAATTAGCTCATGGATACCGTTGCGTTTATCCTTTAAGCTGATAGTTATAGCGAGAAAAACAGGAAGAATCGAAAGCACGGTAACAAGATAATCACTGAATAAACGGGCATATGCTCCTGAAAAATGGTCCTTGTCTTTTATCATAAAATAACTATCAATCGCTTCTTTATAAGTAATCGGGACTTTGCCAAAATTAAGTAGCATAGTTTTGGAATAGTTCGAGCCACCACCAATAAGCTTGTCCACCTGCTTCATATATGATTTGAATTTTTCATAAGTCAGTTCATCCTTCACTAAAAGTACCGTATCACTGTCGTTGTTCGGAATAGGCATTGTAATCATGACTTCTCCGTCATCACTTGCAAGCCCTTTGCCGTTTTCAAAAATTAGTCTGTCACCATTATGTGTAGTGGCATTAACTGAATTTACAAGCTCCTCCAAAGAAATTTCTGTAATCATAGACAGAATTTCCGCCACCTGCTGCTGCTCTTTAGTGCTTAGCTTCACATTTTTATAAAAGCCAATCGGATAGGCTGTATAGCTGTTGGCCTTGTATTCTCTGTATAATGATGTAATCGCTGCGGGCATAATGATTTCGGGGATTTCCTTTGTCTGCATTCCGTAGCTCTGTCCAGAAAAAGGCATTTCAATTTCTCTGTCACTGAAATCAAGTACATCTTGTGAAAGGGCCATTAAAAGCATTGCTGCAATTAATATAAGAAAGGTAATGGAAAAAATAACTTTCTTAGACTCCCGAAGAAATAGAGTGAACATTACCTCTCACCCCCAACACTTTCAAAGGTTGCTCCATTATGATAGAGGTAAAGCATATATGCATCCTCCATATTCGGCTCGCACTCCACTGCACCTGAAACAGGGGAGTCCGATAAAAAGCGTATATGTGTCTGATTTCCCAGCGTAAGCATACTTGTTATGCTGTATTCCTTTTTCAACTTTGGCAGTTCCGATTTATTAGCTATTTTTGTAAATACTTTACCTGTTGCTGTTGTTAAAAGTGCGTCAACCGTTCCGTGATAAAGCAGTCTGCCATTATTTAAAATTGCAATATTCTCACAGGTTGCTTCAATATCACCTACGATGTGTGTGGAAAGAATGACGATTCTATTTTCTGCAACCTCACTGAGTAGATTCCGGAAGTGTATCCGTTCTTCAGGATCGAGCCCTGCGGTAGGCTCATCAACAATCAATACTTTTGGATCATGCAACAGTGCCTGTGCAATACCGAGTCTGCGTTTCATTCCACCAGAAAGAGCTTTTACCTTTTTGTTTACATGTTCGGTTAGATTTACCTGATTAAGTAAAATTTCCGTACGCTTTTTTCGTTCCTTTCTATTCATTCCTGAGAGTACACCTAAATAATCCATTGCCTCCCTAACGCTCATGCTCGGATAAATCGAAAACTCCTGCGGTAAATAGCCAATAATCTTACGTATTTCCTTTGCATTTTCAATTGCTACACCGCAGACTGTAATTTCACCGTCTTTCTTATGAATTAAGGTGGCAAGCGTCTTCATCAAAGTTGTTTTTCCTGCACCATTTCTTCCAAGTAAGCCAAACATTCCTTTTTCAATCTTTAAATTTATATCGAATAGCGCTTGTTTATTACCATAAAACTTGTTTAAATTTTGGATGATAATTGTGTTTTTACTCATATGAAAAACTCCTTTCAACGTTAAATTCCATTCTTACAAAAGCTATCGTAAAGTATAAATTTCAACTTTTTATCTATTAAAGAAAAAAACTCCTGTCTTCAAAATGCGACAGAAGTTTCTTGAATTCATTTTATTCAGTTAAAAGACGGCCTTCACTGTTGCTCCATTTGAGTTATTTGATAGCTTCATATAACCACCGTGCTTTTCACATAAAATTTTGCAAATATTAAGCCCCATACCAAAATGCGAGGTATTTGCATTAGTTTCAGATTGGTAAAAAGGTTTAGTTGCGTTATTCAAATCCTTCTTGCTAAATCCGTTTCCATCATCGGACACAGTTATTGAAAATGCCTCATTACTGGAAAGTTCAATGCTGATTTTGTTTTTAGCGTATCGAACGGCGTTAGAAAGTATATTTTCATAAACTTGCATAACGACAGATATATCTACTTTCAAAGCAGCTGTAGTTAAAGATTGATCATTGAATTTCAAACATTTATCCGCACGCAAAATTTCACCGCTTTCTTTCAGACGACTTATCAGATCGTTAGCAGTAATTGCTGTTTTTTGTATATCGATATCTTCTAACTTTTGCAGATTGCTCATTGTATCCACAAAAGTCTCGAGTCGTGTAATATGTGTTTTCATGGTATGAAGGATAGAGACTATTTTCTTTGTAGTCATTTCTCCGTCTGGTACATATTTGAGCAACATATCACTTTGCCCCTTTAATACGGTTAGTGGAGTCCGTAAATCGTGGGAAAATGCCGCATTAAGCCGTTTGCGCTCGTCCATCTGCCTCCACATTTCCAAATTATTTTCTTTTAAAGCAAGACGCATTTTTTCAAATGTCGAGCAAAGCTTTCCCATTTCGTCATTCTTACTATATTCTACTGTGAAATCTAAATTATTATTTGCAATCTTAGCGGCAGCAAGATCAAGAATTCCAAGCGGTTTTTTCAGTTTGCGTTTATAAAACAATATTCCTGCTGTAATGATACAGATTAAAAACCATATTGGAACAAGAAAAAAATTAAAAAAACTAAGAAGGTTGTAGATAAATTCATCTTGAGAAGAAAAAAAGGAGTGTAAATTGTCAGTATAAAAATAAACCTTATCGTTGAATTTCGGATTTCCTTGAACAACAATTTGCCCTTCAACCCTAATTTCATCTTCAAATTGCTCTTTATATTTATTAATAATTGAGCTTTGCCAGTACTGACACAATCCTGATGAGGTAAGTGAGAACAAAAATGCTATCATGAGGAAAACGAATGTATAAATTATAAAAGAAGTTTTAAGAGACATATTGTTAAACATATTCTTTATTTTACCCATTTATATCCTACTCCCCAAACCGTTTCAATATATGGTTTCATTCCAGCAGAATTGAATTTTGTTCGTATACGGCGTATATGTTCCGCTATGACAGCACTGTCCCCCTTGCCGTCCGTGCCCCACACTCTCTCATAAATACGTTCCTTGTCAAAAACCTGTCCTGAATGTTGCGAGAGTAATTCGATTATGTCGAATTCTTTTTTCGCAAAGCACTGCGGCTCATTTTTGAAAAATAAACATCTGGCAGAATAATCAATCGCAAGGTCACTGTCAAATTTAATTTTTGGCGACCTTTTTTGCCGACGCTCACGCCGAAGATGTGCAGCTACTCTAGCCCCAAGCTCATCAATGGAGAACGGTTTTACGATATAATCGTCACCACCAATGCCGAAGCCTTTTATTTTGTCGCTCTCCTCAATTCTGGCGGTAAGAAATAAAATTGGGCAGGTCACGTAATTCCGAATTTGAATGCAAACCTTTATCCCGTCTATGCCAGGCATATTTATATCAAGCAATATAATATCAGGCTGCTTCTCTGCCTTCTTTATCGCTTCTTTTCCTCCCGTTGCAGTAAGTACATCATAACCATTTAATTCGAAGTAATCACTCAGCATAAGTACAATATCAATTTCATCATCAACGATTAGAATTTTGTATTTCATGATATACACCTCATATTTGTAACATATCATCTGTTTTTCAATTTTTTATCAACATATATTAAGTGTAGAATTTTGGTTGATTTAAACCCGATATATTCATTTGAACCGATTGTTCCATACCCAGTTGCCCTATAGCGTACTGAATAATGGATTGGTAATAAAAAAATTAAGGATTCGTTCAATTGAAGGAAAGATATTGGCTGGTTAACTTGTAAAAAGTCTTTCATCAAGGATATGAAAGCCCGCTCTCGGTGGGATAGTTTGTAAAAAGTCCTTCATCAATTGAATGAAAGCCTGTTCTCAGTCGATCATCACAGTAAATAAAGAATAATTTTTATAGATTAGTATAAATTACCACTTTCGCATCTATTTTAATTAAGAATATCATTATTATATTGTAAAATGTTTATTCGATTTCTAATTCTAAATGATAGGCGTGTACAGCTATCATGCTTAATACATAATAAAAAATAGCATGTGAAATTCTTTGTGAATTCACATGCTATATATGTGTTCTTATATTAGTTTCTCAAATTTCACTCGTTTGTTTAATGCATACATTAATGGAATTCCTACGGCCATGACAACAAACTCACCAATGGCAGTTGTGACCCATGTAAATCCGAATGGCAACCCGAATGCGAGGTTAAGTTCAAGAGCGATGATCCACATCATACACGTAAAGACGACTGTGTTTACAGCCATTCGAACCCAGATGTTCTTAATATAACGACAGCAAACAATTGTGATTAGCAATGAAATCAACGAATGTCCGACACCGAAAATAAGATCATATGCTTTCATTGGTGAAAATAACAGATTGGTTAAAAATACACCTAGAATCATTCCATAAATATATTTTTTATTGAAGACAACTAGATGATTGAACATTTCGGATACCCGAAATTGGATAGCAGTAAACCCAAAGGGCTGGATGAGCATAGAAACAGCAATATATAAAGCTGCTAATATTCCATTACCAACAAGTGTTTTTACATTCATATTCTATTCTCTCCTTAGTTTTTTTCCGTGGGAGGTTCTCGAACCACGTGAGCATTGCTCAAAGATTAAATTTTATAGCAGAGGAACTTATTTGTCAATTTACTAAATTAGTAGGATTTTTACCATAGTCCTACAAATGGCCCTTTCGCTTGACATTCCAGTAAATAAGTATTATTTTAAATATAATGAAAATTCAATATGAGCGGATGACTATTGTGGGAGAGTGCATTATGATAGGCCACCGAAGGGGCAAGTTCCGAAAAGACCCTTGGAACAAATCTCTCAGGTAGAAGAACCACAATTAGGACGCATCTCTGGAGAGCTCGTATACATTCGTACGGCACCAAAGGGGACCCATTATTGGGATGAAACTCTCAGGTATAAAGGACAGAGAAGGGTAGAAATTACTACACCTTTTCTGTCCTTTTTTATAGGAAAAGCGTTTAGTAATTAAATGAATTTTCCTAACGAATGCAGCATGAGGGAGGAGATGTAGAAATGACTAGAAAAAGAATGACGTTATCCAATCTGATTAGAAATAATAAAGAAGAGCTTTTAAGAGACCGTGAACAGCTTGAGAAAATTGAAAAACGGATTGATGACAAATATCTGGAAAGAAAAAAGGAAGCTAAAGCGATATAGGAATTTCCTAAATCCATTCAATATAAAGTGAAACTTTCATCAGTGTGGTCCTACTGCTTGTTTATCTGCTTCAAATTTGCTCTAATGAAAAATAATTTTATTGACAATAGAACGGTGGTTTGATTACAATTAAGGTAATAAATCAAATAGTAACTCCTAAAGGGGAGTAGCTTTTACAGCAAAGTCGTCATTTCAGAGTGTTAAGCTCTCGGCTTTGGTGGCAACATATTCGTTGTTAGCAAGACCTTTACCAATTTCGGTAAAGGTCTTTATTGTTTTTGAAGCCTTTACCACTGTGGTAAAGGCTTTTTCTATTTTTTGAAGAAGCCTCTTCCACTTACTCATTTGATTCAATAAATATTTGGAAGGATGATGATTACATGGAACTAGCAATTTTACTAGAATACGGTGGAGTTTTGTTATTATTAATTGCGCTGGAGGGGCTTTTGGCAGCAGATAATGCATTGGTTTTAGCGATTATGGTTAAACACCTGCCGGAAGCGGAAAGAAGGAAAGCATTATTCTATGGACTTGCTGGAGCCTTTGTTTTTCGATTTGGTTCTCTATTTGCTATTTCATTCCTCGTTGATGTTTGGCAGGTTCAAGCGATCGGGGCACTTTACTTGTTGTTTATTGCCATTAATCATATTTATAGAAAATTGATAATGAAAAAAGGAGAAGAACAGGCGGAGATTGTGAAGGGGAAGAAAAAAGCAGGTTTTTGGATGACTGTTTTTAAGGTGGAATTAGCGGATATTGCCTTTGCAGTTGACTCCATACTAGCTGCGGTCGCATTAGCTATTGCTCTTCCAGATTCAGGGCTGCCGAATATAGGCGGACTAGATGGCGGAAAGTTTCTAGTCATCTTCGCCGGAGGTTTCATCGGGTTAATTATTATGCGCTACGCTGCTAACTTTTTTGTTAAATTACTTCATGCAAGACCAGGCTTGGAAATTGCTGCTTTCCTTATCGTCGGATGGGTAGGGGTGAAATTATCGGTTTATACACTTTCACATCCTGCATTATCTGTGCTGCCGGAAGGCTTCGCTAAGTCGCCAGAATGGAAAATTACCTTCTATGCAGTATTAATCTTGATCGCGATTGGCGGCTGGTTCTTATCAAAGAAGAAAAAAGAAACATCAGTTGAAGAATGAACCAGTTTTACAATGTTGCCTCTGATATTCACAGCCTAGGAAAAACCGGAAAATGGTATAATCAACTTATATAAAAATACCTTTTTCGGTTTTTTTCGTTAAGGAGATAGATAGGCAGGGGAAATACATGCAGGCACTAAAAGCATTATTGTCTTATATGAAGCCCTATTGGCTGTTTGCTATATTAGGGCCATTTTTTATGTTTGTGGAAGTGGCAATGGATTTAATTCAGCCGACATTGATGCAGCATATTATTGATGATGGAATTGCCAATAATAACACTGGTTATACAGTGAAAATGGGCCTTTTTATGGTAGGTGCAGCAATCATTGGGCTTGCAGGCGGATTGGGGTGCTCAGTATATAGCACGCGGACTGCCGTTCATTTTGCAACTGATATGAGAAAGGATGTATTTCAAAGGATTGAGCGATTTTCAAGCAGAAATATTGATGCCTTTGGAACAGGAAAGCTAATCACCATTGTCACAAATGATATTTCCTCTCTGCAAAGAGCGGTTATGATGACGCTGAAAATTTTTGTTAGGGGTCCACTTCTTTTTATCGGAAGTATTATTATTGTTTTTTTCACAGCCCGGGAGCTATTTCCGATTCTAGCAGCTATTGTCCCGATACTCATCCTCGTTATTATTCTTTTTACGAAGAAGTCAGGTGCTTTATTTAAAAAGGTTCAGGAAGCCATTGATAAAGTGAATACGAGATTACAAGAGAACCTAGCCGGCATGAGAGTGGTAAAAGCATTTGGCAGGCAGGCTTTCGAGAAGCAGAAGTTTGCCAATGCGAATAATGAGCTGACAAGGGTGAATATTTCTGCGGAGCAGTTAATTGCTTTGTTAATGCCGATTTTGCTCTTTTTAGTCAATATAGGAATTATTGCAGCCCTTTGGATGGGTGTAATTAAAGTGGATAATGGTTCTATCCAGGTGGGTGTCATTCTCGCATTTATAAACTATTTAAATATTATTTTGAATGGCTTAATGTCAAGCAGTAATGTGCTCATGCAAATTACGAGAGCCTTTCCTTCTGCAGAAAGGGTACAAGATGTGCTTGGCATGGAATTAGACATTGAAGAGCCAAGTGATCCGTATGCTCCTGAAAAAATTGCCGGAGATGTCGAGTTCCGTCATGTGAGTTACAGCTATAGCAAAAATGGAGAATACGTATTAAAGAACATTTCCTTCCAGGTGAGGAATGGACAAACATTGGGCATTATCGGATCAACTGGAAGCGGAAAATCCACACTGACAAAGCTTATTCCAAGGCTTTATGATGTGGACAAAGGCGATGTTCTGATTGATGGAAAGGATATTAAAACATATAAGCTGAAGACTCTTCGTGAGGCAATCGGTGTTGTTTCGCAAAAAGCGATTTTATTTTCCGGAAGTATTGAAGAGAATTTACTTTATGGAAAGGAGCATGCAACACCAGAAGAATTAAATCAAGCATCGGAGAATGCCTGTGCGAGTGAGTTTATAAAAAAATTTGATGATGGGTATAATCATCCATTAACACAAGGCGCAATGAATCTTTCTGGCGGGCAAAAACAAAGACTCTCCCTTGCAAGGGCATTTATTAGGAAGCCATCTATTTTGATTCTGGATGACTCCACTTCGGCAGTTGATGCAGTCTCAGAGTCTGCTATTCAAAGGGCGTTAAAACAAGAATATGCGGAGTCAACGAAGATCATTATCTCATCGAAAATCTCTTCAATAAAAGAAGCAGATCAAATCATCGTTTTAGATGATGGTGAGATTGCAGGAATGGGTACTCATCAGGAGCTTCTTGCATCAAATAAGGTTTATCGGGAAATTTTTGTTACGCAAGGAGGGGTGCTTGGTGAGTATGCAAAAAGGTAGCACTGCTCAGACAGAGAAATCGATACGGTTTGGCAATGGTCCTGGCAGAATGAGCGGACCAATCGTAAAGCCAAAGGACAGAATAGGAACAATTAAAAGAATTTGGCAATATATGAAGAAGCAAAAAGCAGCAATGATTCTCGCGATAATGATGGTTCTCATTTCAACTGTGCTCGGGCTGCTGGGACCGCTGCTAATCGGGTTTATTATTGATCAATATATAATCCCGAAAGATATTAGCGGAACGATCCGTATGGCGGGACTGCTTGCAGTTGTTTATTTAGCTGCATCTCTGTTTACATGGCTCCAAACGTATATAATGGTCAATGTTTCTTTAAAAACGATTCAAATGCTAAGGCAGGATTTATTTAATCACTTTCAGGCACTTTCATTGAAGTTTTTTGATAAGCGGACTTACGGGGAATTAATGAGCCGGGTGACCAATGATATCGAGAATTTGAATAGTGCTTTGAGCCAAAGTGTCATACAGATTTTTTCCTCCGTACTGACCGTTGCCGGTGTGATGATTGCGATGCTGACGCTTAATTGGATGCTTGCACTTGTGACGCTGCTTGTCATTCCGCTGATGTTTTTTGCAACGAATAAAATTATTACATACAGCAGCAGTAATTTTATAAAAAGGCAGAGAGATCTAGGAGATATGAATGGAACGGTAGAGGAATCCATCTCCGGTATTGAAGTAATTACTTTATTCGGGAAAGAAAAGGAAGTCTACAATAAATTTTCAGACGCAAATGAGAGATTGCGAAATTCAGCTATGATGGCTGATATTTCTTCGGGATTTCTAGGACCTGTCAATAACTTTATAAACAATCTTGGGCTGGGAATCGTGATTGCCGCAGGTGCCCTAATGGCTATAAGCGGGATGACAACGATTGGAATTCTTGCATCATTTGTTACGTATTCTCGGCAATTTTACAGACCGATCAATCAAATGTCTAACCTAATAAATACATTTCAATCCGCCATTGCAGGTGCAGAACGAGTATTTGAAATCATGGATGAAATTCCTGACCTTAAGGATAGTGAACAGACGATTGAAGTTAGCTCATTTAAAGGAGATGTATCATTTGCAGGTGTTTCCTTTGGTTATGGAGGTCAAAAAAGTATACTAAAGAATATTAGTCTTGAGGTCAAGGCTGGCCAAACGGTTGCCCTAGTCGGTCCGACGGGCTCAGGGAAAACAACGATCATTAATCTTTTGTCTCGTTTTTATGATGTGGAATCTGGTGAAATCCGCATTGATGGCAGAAATATTAAAGATTACAAGATTCAGTCCTTGCGTTCGAAAATAGGAATTGTCCTGCAGGATACGTATTTATTCTCAGGGACGATTATGGAAAATATTCGGTATGGTAGGCTTGAAGCTGTGGACGAAGAAGTTATTCACGCGGCAAAATTGGCATCCGCTCATGGGTTTATTAAGCATCTGCCTGCTCGGTATGAAACAAAAATTGAATCTGGCGGAACAAATTTAAGTCAGGGTCAAAAGCAGCTTATCGCCATTACGAGAGCGATTTTAGCAGATTCAGATATTCTAATATTGGATGAAGCGACATCGAGTATTGATACAAGGACAGAAATTGAAATTCAAAAAGGCATTAGCACTCTTACAAAAGGAAAAACCAGCTTTATCATCGCCCACCGGTTGAAAACGATAGAGAATGCAGATATGATTCTTGTTATCCGTGATGGGGAGATTGTAGAGAAAGGCAATCATGAGGAATTATTAGACCTGTACGGATTTTATTATGATATGTACAAGCTTCAGTTCGAAAACTAAAGGAAAGAGGGACTGTTCTTCAATGAGGAGCAGTCCATTTTTGGGATTGACCGGAAAATTCGTGAGTTTGACCGGAAAAATGAAAATCTGACCGGAATATTAAAGAAAGTGACCGAATAAATCAAAATTTGACCGGAATAGTTGTAAAAGCAATTGAATAAATAGAAAAAGAAAAATATAGGTTCATATTTTGACTGACTTATATCCGATAATTCATTAAAAACCTCATAAATTCCTTTTGCTTGGAATGATTGTACTTCATGATGGCGTAGGTATAAGCTTCGGGTAGTGTGATAGAACTGCAAGGAACTTCTAACAGCCACCCTTCGATTAATTCTCGTCTGACTGTTGAAACAGGCAAGAAAGAAACACCCAATCCTTCTACGATAAATCTTTTAGTAATATGAATTTGAGAGACCTTCATCATTTTCACAGATGGAAACTTGTATTTTACTTCACGGCTTAGCGTTTCCCAATAGACGGGATGATTATCTGTTAGAAGATAATTTTTCATCAGCACTTCTTCTTCATCCAATGGCGGAGCTGATTCCGCATCCAATCCATCATGCTGTGCAATTAATTTCACTTCATCCTTATACAAAACCTCGCAGTATAATTCTGGATTCCTGCTATGGAGACAGGAAAGCCCAATATCAATTTCATCATTTAGTACAGCTTTTTCAATATCCAGGGATTCAAGAACCTTAACCGAAATCTCTACATGAGGGTGGATAGTCATATATTTTTTCAGAACAAACGGAAGGATGGTATCAGCGATCAATGGAGATATAGCGAGTGATAGCTTTGAAGTATACCCTTGACTAAAGGATTTCAAATCCTCTATTCCCTTTTGGTAAATCTCCATTAAATTTTCCGCATGCGGAATGTATCTCCTGCCCTCCTCTGTTAATTTCATTTTTCTGCCCTCTCTTTCAAATAATTGAACACCTAATTCCTTCTCGAGATTTTGAATATGAACGGTTACGGAAGGCTGTGAAATATATAATAAATCTGCTGTTCTTCTAAAATTCCCATTTTTAGCAGCGACTAAAAAGGTATTGATCCAGCTAAACTCCAACATTTATCCCTCCATATGATTAAAAAAATAAATCAAAATATTTAAAAACATTTAATTTTTTTAATTATATATATTTTATATAATTTACCTAAATAAGGAAAGGGGAAATGAAAAATGATCCATTACGGTTTAAAAGGTGTGATTGCAGCTGAAACAAAGATTAGCCATGTGGACGGTGAAAAGGGGCAGCTTATCTATAGGGGATATGAAATTGGGGAAATCACGAAAACAAATTCATTTGAGGAAACAGCCTATCTTCTGTGGAATGGGGAGTTTCCAACAGATAGGCAGCTAATTGAATTAAAAGCTTCATTAATAAATAATCGAGAACTTCCTAGCTATATGATTGACCTAATTTGCAGTTTACCCGATGAAATGGATATGATGAGTGTTTTGAGAACGGTCATTTCTTCTGAAGGAAGAAGGAATTATGGCTGGAAGCCGACCATTGATCAGGCAATCAGAATAACCTCTATGGCTCCAGCGATTATTGCCTATCGAAAAAGACATCTAGAAGGAAAAACATTTATCCCGCCGAAGCCTGAACTAAATCATGTAGAGAACTATCTTTACATGCTAAATGGAGAAGTTCCTCTGAAAGCCCATGTTAATGCACTGGAAACATATATGATCCTAACGATGGAACATGGGATGAATGCCTCTACATTCTCTGCAAGAGTAACGGCATCTACTGAGTCTGATTTAGTTTCAGCGATTACCTCTGCAATTGGAACGATGAAGGGACCTCTTCATGGAGGTGCACCTTCTGAAGTAATCACTCTGTTAAATGAAGTACATGAACAGGGCGATGCAGAAATGGTTATTAGAAATAAATTAAATCGTGGAGAAAAACTGATGGGCTTTGGACATCGGATTTATAAAACAGTGGATCCTAGATCAGCTGCTTTGAAATCGAAGCTCCTAACATTTTCAGGTGAAGATGAGTGGCTTGATCTCTCAATGAAAGTAGAAAAGCTGGGCGTGCAAATTCTTGGGGAGGTAAAGCCTGGCAGATCACTATATACGAATGTAGAGTTTTATGCAGCAGCGATTATGAAAGCAGTCCAGATGGAAAAGGAATTATTCACACCAACCTTCACGGCAAGCCGAATAGTCGGCTGGAGCGCACATATTTTAGAGCAAGCAGAAAACAATGTCATCTTTCGGCCGCAATCGAAATATATTGGACCAGTTAAAAAGAAAGAAGAATTAATATAAGTGCCGGAGAAATCCCTCTTATGATAAAATGTATCTCGTATATTTAGAATTTTTAGACATAATGGAGGGATTTCATGAAAGCATTGTTTCAGTATAATTGGTTGATAAGGGAAGATTGGTATCAATGGTGTGAAGACGTTGAAGAGGAGGAGCTTCTTTTAGTCCGAACGGGTGGGGTAGGAGGAATTTTGCATACACTTTTTCACATCATTGATGTTGAATGGAGCTGGATTCGTCTTCTTCAAGGCAAACCTGACTTTCAGGAAAGCTTTGAAGAGTATAAAAGTCTGCAAAAGGTAAGAGAGCTTGATGCAAAATTCCGCGTGGAAGTAGAAGAATTTGTGAGAAATTGGGATTTGAGCATGGAAAGCAATCTCCTTCATGATTCTTTGCCAGATGGGCGAACGGATATCTTTACCTGGGGTGAAGTGATGCGTCATGTAATTGCTCATGAAATTCATCATATTGGTCAAATTTCAGTCTGGGCAAGAGAAATCGGAAAGAAGCCAGTTTCTGCAAACTTTATTAGAAGAGAAATAATTCCTTTGCCTGAACAAAGTAAATAATAATGTTTATTAATCGACTGTTGATTTTGAACAGTCGATTTTTTGTCATATAAGTTAGAAAATTGCGTGATATCCCCTGGTATAATTAGGAATATGTGTATTTAAGGGGTGGATGCGGTGAAAATAGAAAGCATCCTAAATAAGAGCCGAATTTCTGCAGGAATAGGTATATTATTCTTTCTTATTATTTTGAGCTGGTATATATGGGGGCAAAAGGAAGTAAATCCAGCTGTAATGCTAAAGCCAGATGAAATGCAGGAGGACTTTCAATTTTTAATAGATAGGATCCTAGCTAGACATCCCGATCCTGCAAGGAATATGACAAAGGAAGTTTGGGATAAGCGTATAGATGAAATAAAGAATGAATTAGATTCAGAAAAAAGTGCAGCGGACTTTTATTTTATTCTTCAAGAATTTATCGCGGAAATGGAGGATGCTCATACGGGTCTAGTGATGCTAGATGATCGAAAAAGGCTGCCATTACTTCTTGATTGGACGGAAGAGGGGTGGACAGTTTTAGAGAGTGGATATGGTGTTGAAAAAGGGGATCTTATTGTCAGTCTAGGTGGAATGGAAGTTGAAGAAATTGTTAAGGATTTAGGAGGATTCATTTTCGGCGGAGAACCCCTACTGGAAAAAGTTTCGAGCAAATTTTCTAATTAGAGATGAATATTATTTGAAGAAGCTCTCGTTGATTAAACATAACCATGTAGTAGTAACTGTAGAAAACATACAGGGGAAAAGAAGGAAGGTAAGAATTCCCCTTGTAAAGAAAGATGTAGCTGATTCGCAAATGACTAATGCAGAGGCAGAGGATAGCTGGTATAGTTGGTATAAACGATACAACGATTCAAATACATTTGGCTGGTCCTTAGACCACGAAAATAATATTGGATACTATTATTTACATGCATGTATTGATACAAGGGAGTACCGGAAAAGTGTAAGTAACTTTTTTAAGGAAGTCAAAAGGGATGGTATAGGGAATATTGTTATTGATTTACGGCAAAATGCAGGGGGGAATTCTGCAGTTATTGATGCTTTTATAAATCGTATACAACCTTCAAACATTAATAATTACTCGAATTTTACAGGAAACACTTTTGTGCTTATAAGTAATAATACTTTTAGTTCAGCTAATATGTTTGCGAGCGTCATACAAGAAAATAATATCGGTATACTTATTGGTGAACCTACCGGAAATTCCCCTTTTGCATTCGGAGAGGTGATCAGTGGAGTACTTTCGAATAGTCAGATAAATTTGTCTTTATCAACAAAAGAATATATCCTTTCCAAGACCTACAAAGACGCGATTTATCCAGACTATTTAGTTCAAAAAACAAGAGAATCAATTATTTCAAATAAAGATATTCAGTTAGAAAAAGTAATTGAACTGATTAAGGAAAAATAGGCAGAAATGCTTTGATCAAAATGTTCCATTAGCCATAAAGAGCGTTCTTTTATTATAATGGGATTAAAAGTAAGTATAGGAGGTGATCGAATTGGCGATAAGAAGGCCAGATTCTGTAGCATCTCATGCAAAGCCTAGTTTTGGAAAGGCGATACTTTGCATGGGGTAGACTTTGAATTTAAAAATCGCCCAAGTACGCTTTTCTAATTCATTTGGCTTTGCACCTTATTTTAAAAAAATAAATGAGGGGCTAACCAGAAATGAAAAATGTAAAAGCAAACGCAATTTTACCTGAAAGTTTAATTATAGAAATTCAAAAATATATTCAAGGTGAGACGATTTATATCCCGAAAAAGAAAGCATCCCATCGTAAATGGGGAACGCGGTCTGGTACGAGAAAGGCGATTGATGAAAGAAATTCTGCTATAAGAACTGCGTTTAAAGGTGGAATAACCATTGATCAATTAGCTGAAGAATATTATCTCTCATCCGAAACGATTAAAAAAATCGTATATTCTAAATGATTGAGTCCAAAACAGTGGGAAATGATTGCTTCCCACTGTTTTTTACATTATTTAGTAAACACACTCTACACTTCTTTTGCAATTTCATTTCTATTAGGAGCAAGTGGCGGTTGTTCTAACCATTTATTTTGTACCATTATATTAAACCATTTCTTTGTTACTAAAAGATTTTTCAGAATGGTCCCTTCATAAGCTGCTACTAGGTCTGTTCGCATGGCGGATGCAAGACCTGCCCCATGATAATTTTGTGCGGCTTGAAATAAGAAACCTATATGATACAACATTAACTTTTCAGAAAAAGGGGAGTCTGTTGAAGTTGTCACTTCTGTTTCCCAGGATTTCGGAACAGGCAAATTATCCGCCTGCATTATTTTTGAAAATGATTTTATTTGCCCATCAGCCGTTTTTTCGGAATCCGTAAGAAACTTTCTTACTTCTTTTGTTTGAGCAACTTGACTGAATGCAATAGAAAGGGTTTTAGCCATAATACTTTTTTTGAGGTTGAAAGAAATACTAATGATCTCTGTAGCAGCTAACTTTCTGCCCTTTCCGAAAAATCCATCTGTGAAATCTTGGCTGGAAATAAACTCAGGGTTTTTGGCTGGATAAAATAAAGGGTCTCTTTGAAAACTTCCTTTTTCAAGTAAAAGCTCAATGGTTTGATGATACATTTTTTTCGCATCATTATCGCATGAATCGTAAAATTCCCTCAAGTCTTTTCTAACAGAAACCGCTAATGAAGTGGTATGTCCGAGCAAACCATGTAAGGTCATGATATGTAAATAATTCAAGCAAAATATATCTGTGAACAATCTTTGTTTACCTTTAAAGAGATCAGATTCGGTAAAGCCAATTGGAACTGGAAACCCTTCTTCCTCAAAAAAGGTTACAATTTCTTTTTTTTGTTTTCCAAATGTGTTAATAGCACTGTCGAAAATGGATTTTATTTGCTCGTCTTCAATAATAGAATACATATATCTATTTACCACATCTATCATTGTGCCGTTCACATACTCTCCCCATAACGTTCCTATTTCGGAGGATGTGAGTTTTAGTTTATTCCCATCCACAATATCACCTCTTGGAATATTATTTACCAATTAGTAATTGTTATGAATTAAAAAAAATGTTATTAAGAGACACACTTTCACTTTAAATAAACAGTTGTATCAATGTTATTTTATATGGCTTTTTTAATTCCTAACCAATTTTTCCATTGAATCCATATTGCGTACCTTATAATGTTAAATGGAAATATGTTTATTACAGGAGTGAAAAAAGAATGGAGCCTTTCATTAGAAGTGATCAATATAACTATATTAAAAATCAAATACAAATACTCATCAATGGATATACAACCGTCAATGATAAAGGGGTTCTTAATGCATTGAAAACCCTTACGGATGAAAAGATAATACATTTGTTCGATGATCTAAGTGGAGAGCAAAGACAAATATTCAATCCGATCGTTGAAATTAGAGAGAGAGATCAAGCAGAGGTATTTTTATCACAATTAAAGCAGTATGTGATTCCTTTTAAAGATATAACCGAACATTCAATAAAAAAATTATTCCCAAAGGCAAAGAAGTTAAAAGTCCCCTCACTAGATCAGATAGATCGATATGAAATATCTTATTTAGGATGGAATGATACAGGCTCAAATAAAAAATATATTGTTGCTGAGCAAAATGATAAATTAGTTGGGCTTCATGGTTCTTTTAAAAATGTTAGCAAAAAAGGAATTTGCACAATTTGTCATGGCCATGAAGAATTAGGCATGTTTATCATGGAAATGAGAGGATCAGAACAAGGAACATATATAAAGAGAGGTAATTATATTTGCCAAGATAGTCAAAAATGCAATCAAAATATTAAATCATTAGACAGATTAGCGGATTTTATTAACGGAATGAAGGGATAAACAGGTAAGATGATTCTATGGTTCAACATTAAGCTAATGTTGTTCATTTAGATTGCAAAAAGGGAACTTCGCAAGATAGGAGTTCCCTTCATCACTTGTTTTATAAATCTTCTACTATTTTTAGATTCTGCGGAAAACCTGATATTGTAATGGAGTATCGGTTTTTTGAACAAGCTGGTCTTTTAAGGATTGGATATAACTTGTTAAATCACTTATATCATTTTTCTGGGCTGCAATCCTTGAGGGGTGAATGTCTTTCATTTTTGAGTATGTGTACTGGCTTGAAATAATAATCCGATCCTTAAATATTTGGTTCCCCCTAATATGGTCACCATGCCAATGACTATTAATCACCTATGTAACAGGGTGATTTGTGATTGATTCCGCAATATGCTTTAAATCTTGAGATGCTTGTTGTGTGTTAAATGTATCAAAAACGATTACTTTTCCTCCTAAATCTACAAAACCTGCATTTGCCGCAGCCCCTCCACCTTCTTTTGCTAATACTGCATAAATACTATTGCTCACTTCTTCAAGTTTAAAGTGTTTACTTTGAAATTTTCCATTCATCTGCTTTCCCTCTTTTTCGATAGTGAATATTTTGAAATGAAACTGATTATTAGCATGGAATCAACAATAATTATTTGTTATATTCTAATAATAAAAATTTAGCATGGGTTGTTTTTATTGTGAATAAGCAACTTTATTTAGAAAAGAACGTCTATTTATAAAATAGGAGGAATCGATATGAAAAAATGGTTATATTTTTCAATTACTTCCGTATTCTTTATCCTTGCAGGCTGCGCGAACGGTAATTTACTTTCATCAAAACCACCAGAAGTTTTCATTGAAATTGCCAATGAGAAATATGATACAAAATTAGGTACATACTGCTGGGGGAATTCGTGCATCGATACTGCGGGACCAGTGGAAATGTTAGAAGGGAAAGCGCCAGTAAAAGTAAAACCTGGTGAGAAGATTAATCTTGTAATGGATTATGAGCCAAAGCCAAATAGTATACATCTCTTACAAATAAATGAGGAAAAGGAAGAAGTGGAGATATTAGTTAAGGATCATGAGTTTACGGCACCTGCACAAAAGGGAATCTATTATTTTTCCTACGGAGTATGGTGGATGGATGAAAAGCAAGAAAATGTATCCAACGGGGACGCTTTCTATGCTTTTGCTTTAGAGGTGGAATAGGCAAGGGAGGGGGGATGTATTTGAGAAAGCTCATCTTATTTCTATTGTGTTTCATTTTTACAAGTCAGTTATCTGTTCAAGCACTTAGCTGGGCGTATCCTTTCGTTGTATGGAAAGGAAATGTATATGAAGTAACCGATGAAGAGGTATCTGATATCGGAGACGTCATAGGTAAAGTAAAAAGAGGCACGGATGAAATGACTGGAGAATATTTTGGTGACGCATCAAATATGTATCCAAAAGGCACGAAGTATTATGAAATCAAAGGCATTTCCCCGAAAATAGCGATTGCAGTTGAGGTAGAAGAAAGTAAATGGTATAAAGCTGATTATGTTCATGAAGCACCTAAGCATTGGCTGGAGAATGTCATTATCGTATTGACCTTTGTTATGTTAATTGTTGCAGTATTTACGATTATGATACGAATGAATAATAGGAAAACCTGAAGGGCCATGCTGTCCTTAGCATTGCCCTTTTACTATTCTCTCTTAAGGCAAGATGGCGAAAGACCTGACAGGAAATCCAGAGGCTTTTTCCGGTTTTGGGACAATATTGAAGATGACTGCTCCTTTAGCAGGTATTTTGTCTAAGTTTGTTAATAATTCAATTTGATACGTATCCTGTTCAAGAATGTAATATTCAGCTAAGAGTTTTCCGTTTTTTTGATAGTCTATGCTTGAATCAGTGTCAAACGTTTCATGGCCAATGGCTTTAATTTTTCTTTCCTCTATTAAAAACCTCAATGCATCGACTGACCAGCCAGGGGCATGGTTTTGACCATCATCGTCTTTGTTTTCAAATGCTTCTCTATCCGGCCAGCGTTTGCTCCAATCCGTACGCAGGGCAACAAATGACCCTTCTTCAATCTTCCCATACACCTCTTCAAAACCATAAATATCATCGACAGTTAAAGTAAAGTCGTTATTTAAAGCGGCTTCCTTTGATCGATCGATGACAACTAGCGGCAAAACTAATTCTTTTAATCCTACTTCATCTAGATACCTCGTATTCCGGACGAAATGGATCGGTGCATCAATATGTGTGCCGTACTGTCCAGCAAATTTAAAGCTTTGTGCGAAAAATCCATCATCATGATTAAATAAAGTCTGGAATTCTGCTGAATCAAATGCTGAGAAATGCGGTGAACCAGGACCGAATGTATGGGTTAAATCAACCCATTCTTTTTCCTTTAATAGTTGAATGGCTTGGAGTAATTCGTTTGATACTTTCGTTAACTCATTTGACATACAGATCACCTCATTAGAATTAGATGATGGGGCTTTTATTAAAAATAAAAAACCCCTTCTTTAAACAAGAAGAGGTTTGGCATTCACGCTTTCGGCTCTTCTTATCTTCAAGCATGACGCTTCTGGAATTAGCACAGTACATTATCGTCTGTTGCTGAGGTATCAATGGGCCAGTCCCTCCACCTCTCTGGATAAGAAAAATTGCATATTTAATTTATTTATACCTACCCTACATCTAATAATTGGAATTGTCAAGACGAAAAAAGAATTTTCGAAATAGAAAAAAATGTGGGATAAAAGTAGGGATTTGTCGATTTTCCTCACTTAAGGGTTATAATAAATATAATCTATTTTTGTGAGGAAATGTATGAAAAAACAGAATATCCATACTTGGCTGCTTCATGAAGAGAAGCGGGCACTTAAAATGTATTTAATCACCTTTTATATAACCTTAGTTTTATATGATTTTTTTTACTACTACTTGTATCCAAAGTATATTCTGCATTCAGAAACAGGGATAAATAGCCCGTTAGGCTATTGGAATTATGTGATCATCTTTGGATTAATTCCAGTTGCTTATTATTAGTTAGAAAGGAAAAACAGCACGCAATAAAATATATTTACATTCTTGTTTATATGATACTTACGGCACTAAGTGACATCATTCTATTTTCGAGTGAATCTGGCGAATATGCAAGCGGGAATGCGGCAGAATTAATCCTAATATTATTTTCGCCCCTTTTTATTAATAAATGTTTCTATTGGGTTGTTACGATTGTTTCTATTTCCAGATATTTTATTGTAGGTTTACTTATTCATTCAATGGTAGTGGTTATCCCGATTGCTTTAATCATTATTTTTTCTGTGATTACCTACATTTTATTAAATCGATTCAATTCTTATATTTATGCATTAACCTCTGCAAATGAGGAATTAAGGCATAAGGAAAAGCTGGCATTTATCGGTCAAATGGCAACTTCGATTGGACATGAAATCCGAAATCCTCTTGCTTCATTAAAAGGGTTTACACAGCTGCAAAAAGAAAAATATGTTCAGGATCAGAAGTATTTTTCAATTATGGAGCAAGAAATTGAGCGGATAGATTTAATCGTAAATGATCTCTTGCTGCTTGGAAAGCCAAAAAACACTCAATTCCAAAAGAGTTGTTTGAAAGAGATTATTTTCTATGTGATATCGATAACGAAACAACAGGCTAATGAAAAAAATATTTCGTTATCAGTAGAAATGGATGAGTCGATTCCATTGATTGAATGTGTAGAAAATCAGATTAAGCAGGTGTGTATTAACCTTATAAAAAATGGCCTAGATTCAATGGATAACGGTGGAATGTTCAAGATTCTTTTAAAGCATGAATTAAAGAATGAAATCTCGATTAGCTTTATCGATCAAGGCTGTGGCATAAATCAATCTGAGCTGAATAAGCTGTTTACTCCATTTTATACAACAAAAGGTGATGGAACTGGTCTTGGGCTTATCGTTACGAAAAAAATAATCGAAGACCATCAAGGAGAAATAAAGATTGAAAGTGAACTGAATAGGGGAACACAGGTAGAAGTGATATTGCCTGTTGTTCAATGATCGGGTTATGTTAGAAAATGAAATTGTGTGTTAAACAATAAGGACTAGCACACTTTTTTAATAGAATTTAGGTGTGCCATAAATAAAAGACCCGATAATTGTCACCCTATAGATATGAAATAAATATTTGAGGTGACTTTGTTAGGATGAATGATAAATCTCAGCTTTCAATCCCTATTATTATAAGTATACTCTCTCTTTTAGCGTTCAGCTTCATGGCATTTATTGTTCGCGTTAATAAAATCATTCAATTTGATAGTACGGTTATTTCATTTGTACAAGGATTGGAAAATTCAGCCTTAACCGTTGTTATGAAAGTTTTTACATTTATTGGAGATACAAAAGCAGTTATTGTTCTATCGATACTTGTAATTATTTTCTTATACGTAGTTCTTAAACATCGAATAGAATTGATTTTATTTATTGTAGCAATAATAGGATCAGCTATGCTGAATCAACTATTAAAGTACTCTTTTCAACGGGCTCGCCCTGAACTACATCGGCTAATTGAGATCGAGAGCTACAGTTTTCCGAGCGGGCATGCGATGAACGCATTTACAGTATATACTGTCATATCTTTTCTGCTATGGCGGCATATCCCTTCAAGAGCTGGTCGAACAACATTAATCATTATCAGTGCATTAATGATTTTTTCCATTGGAATAAGTCGTATTTATTTAGGGGTGCATTATCCAAGTGATATAATTGCTGGCTATTTTGCAAGTGGGTGCTGGCTTGGTATGGTGATTTGGTTCTTCCAGAGGTATCAAGAAAGTCGCAGCAGAAAACGTACATACAAAACCTCGACTAGCAAAGGGTAAAAATAGCTTAATATCAAAAGAGAATCTATTAAATCCGAGTCGAAATTTACAATTGGGGTGAATGGAAATGCTCCTAGGGTTAATGGTGCTAACAGTATTAATTCATTTAGTTGATACACTGTCTTACTCCGTGCGGTTAAATTCCGTGAAGAGCGGAAAATTTGCACTTTCCATGTCTTTATTTAATATTTTTGTTCTTGTATCTAGGACCGCCAATATGTTTCAAGCACCATTGATCGGTACACTTATAGGAATTAGCATTGCGAAAGAGATAGATCCTTTAAAAGATATTCGACTGGTCATTTTCTCGGCAACAATTGGTACGCTTATAGGGATCCTATTCATACCTACTTTTCTTAAACTATTTGCGATCGCTGTAAATAGACTTGAAACAAAGGGTTCAGTTCCTTCCATTGTAGTAGAGGCATTAAGCGTTTCGAACATTAAGCGTATGTTAAAAAAGACAACGAAACCGCGTAAAAAGATGTTTTATAGCTTGCGTTATAGAGAAATTCCAAAACGGCTTTTAATTCTAAACACAGTAATTACAGCTATTTATACAATAGGGGTGATTTCTGCCTATTATGCAGCTTACTTTGTAGACGAAGAATTTCTATTAGCCGCTGCGGGCTCTTCTGGAATGATTAACGGTGTTGCCACCATATTATTAACGTTGTTGGTAGACCCGCAGTCTGCAATTATTACAGACCAAGCTTTAAGAAAAAAACGGCCATATGGGGATGTTAAAGCACTTGTAGTTATGTTAATCGGAACAAAGCTTCTTGGAACATTAATTGGCCAAATTTTGAT
Organism: Cytobacillus solani; assembly: GCF_006704205.1. Lineage (NCBI taxonomy): Bacteria > Bacillati > Bacillota > Bacilli > Caryophanales > Bacillaceae > Cytobacillus > Cytobacillus solani. The sequence continues at coordinate 1,143,782 of NZ_CP041305.1, read as the reverse complement.
TTACCCTGCTGCGATACTAATTGCTAGTTTTTATTAATAATATTGAGATAGTTTAAGGTTATAATAATATTAATACTTACTTTTTTCGGAGGGAAACCTTTTACTCTTAATCCACGTCTAATACTGTAGCTAGTAGATTGGAATAAAGAAGGGATAATAATGATATATCCGACTGTTATATGTAAAAGGGGAAAAGTTCATGGTGTTAGGAATGAATCTGCCTGCATTTGTGGAGCGCAATATCGTGATGAAGCGCTAACTAATCGGAAAGTTCTATATAGATCTATTCTTTTTAGAGACATTCATTTAATTAATTGTCGAAAATGTAAACTAGAACTTAAGAAAATAGGTGGGAAAAGTTCCCCTTGATTTCTATTTAGACTCTTTGCTGAAAAACAAAGGGTCTTTTTATTTAGGCTATGTTAAAGCTCAATGTGTGTTTTATCTCACAGTATATTATTTGTGTATTCACTATAATAACATTGAAAATGCGAATAAGAATAGGGGAGTATTATATATGTCGAACACATTAGAACAAGAAAAAATTGGTGAATTAGTTGACCGTTTTTATAGTAAGTTAATAAAGGATTCTTATTACAGTGCAATGTTCGCTGAGAGAGGGGTGGATATTGAACTGCTTAAGAGCAGGCAGCGTTCATTTATAAGCCGCTTGGTTACGGATGATTCACCGGCGGACGATGAAAAGAATGTTAAACAAGTAAATGAAAGACACCCGTTCCAAACAACACCAGAGCGAGCTGGAATCTGGATGCGCACAATGGAAGAAACAATAAATGAAATGGAAATAGAAGATTCGATAAAGCTGAACTTAGTGGAGAAAATTAGAAAATTAATGAATCATTTAATTAATAAGTAATTCAACTATTGCCAGAAGGAAAGTTCTTCTGGCTTTTTCATTTTAAAAGAGCCTGTTTAGAGCAAACAAATATGGTGCTTTTTTCATTGTGGGTGCAATCTAGCTACTTGAAAATTGTGGTAGATGAAATGAAAAGATGTGATATACTACATATTAATCAAACTGAAAAGTTAAAAGTCATTTTTTAGAGGGAAGCTTATGTATGGACAAAAATTGATGGTCTCTTCTGCGAGAACAAAGGGAATCATGATGGTTTTGATAGGGGCCGTTTTATGGGGGGTATCTGGTACAGTTGCCCAATATTTATTTCAATACAGTAGATTTAGCCCAGAATGGCTGGTTGTTGTTCGGTTGCTCGTTTCTGGGACCATTCTCTTATGCTTGGCAAGTTTAAAGGGCAATCAGAGAATATGGGACATCTGGAAAGATAAAAAGGATGTGTCAAGCCTAGTACTATTTAGTATTTTTGGAATGCTCGCCGTTCAGTATACCTTTTTTGCAGCCATTGAACATTCTAATGCAGCTACAGCTACTGTCTTACAGTATTTAGCTCCAGCGATGATTTCATGCTTCATAGCTCTAAGAGCAAAGAGGCTTCCGACTATAAAAGAATTGATTGCAGTTGTTTTAGCACTTTTGGGAACCTTCCTTTTAGTGACAAAGGGAAGCATGAGCAGTTTATCTATTTCAGGTATTGCCTTATTTTGGGGACTGGCTTCTGCAGTGGCCTTAGCTTACTACACATTGCAGCCTCTAAGGCTTCTTGCAAAATGGGGATCAGCCCTTGTCATTGGCTGGGGGATGTTGATAGGGGGATTATCATTTAGCCTTATTCATCCACCTTGGAAATTTGTTGGGCAATGGTCGTTAAACGCCTTTTTAGCCGTACTATTTATCATCATTTTTGGAACACTTATTGCTTTTTATTGCTATTTAGAAAGCCTAAAATATATTAGCGCTTCAGAAACAAGTATCTTAGCCAGTGTTGAGCCGTTATCAGCTGCATTTTTATCAGTTGTTTGGCTTCATGTATCTTTTGGGCACGAAGAGTGGCTAGGGACATTATGTATTATAAGTACAATTATCATATTATCCTTTGTGAAAAATAAAGAAGGATCAAAAGCGAATACATTAAGTGCATGAGCTCTTAAATTGTTACGAAGAGAAACTACCTTATCGAGAAGAGGTAGTTTTTTTATGGTTAAGTGTTTCTGTATAACGAACGTTACCTGCTACTTTGTTTCATAGAGGGACCTGGGACCAATTTAAGGGAATATTTTTTCTTATTACACAATATGATGAACTATCATTAATGGAATGAGGGGATCATGCTGAAAAATAATGTGGGTTCTTTAATTACGAAAGAAATGCTGGCTAATTATCATGAGTTAAATCTTAAGAAAAAAGAGATTGAAACAGAATTGAATGAGCTAAAGAAGGCATTTAATCAATATTTTGACATGGCTGTAGGAAAGGACACAAGAGGAGACATAGCCATTGGTGATTATAAATTACAAAGGCAAGTAAGAGTGACAGAAAAATATGAACAAGAGGACACTGTTAATCGCCTAGAAAAATTAAATTTCCTTGATTTAATCCAAAAGAAACCGGATGAGGAGAAAATAAAGGCCGCATTAAATTTAGGATTACTAAAAGAGTCAGATTTAGTTGGCTGTATCAAAGCTAGCTCTTCACTGGCAATCTACGTAAAGCGGGTGGAGTAATAGAGATTCACGAAATGAACTTACATCCAGTGGCAGTCTCAAAGAGTCTACCTATTTGGCTGACCAATTTTTTGTAAGTTCATTTTTTTATACATGATTCGGAGCTTTATTGGGGAAATTAACCATAGCGGGGAGGGACTGTTATGGGGTACAAAATCGAAAAGAGAATTGAAATTTCAACGTGGGTAATCACATCAATATTATTGCTTCTATTTTTGCCAAGAAAAAGGCTTCGTGAGGCAGTTCCATTATTTTTATTTAAACAATTTATGACTTGGTTCTTTGGGCTCATGGTCGTCGAAACAGGTAAAATAAAATATCCATTCCGACTTTTCTTTAAAAATGCGACTAAATCGAGCTTTACTTTTGAGTATTTTGTTTATCCATCTTTATGTGCGTTGTTTAATTTATACTATCCTGAGAATAGGAATAGAGGGATTAAATTTCTCTACTATTTTGCAAATACATCCTTACTTACAGTCCTTGAATTTTTTATTGAGAAGTATACAAAATTGATTACATACAATAAATGGGGTTGGTACTGGAGTTTTTCATCGATATGGGTTACTTATTATATTTCACGTGTCTTTCACAATTGGTTCTTCAAAGTCCCTGCGGATAACAAAGAGATTAATGAAAAGTATGTAAATAGATGAAAATGCGATTCTTCAGTAAGTAAAGAAGATCGCATTTTTAAATTATAGTAAAATAAGTGGTAAACGGATAATTTTATTATAATTTAACAGTGGAGTATGCTTATTGTAGAATGAATAGTGAAGGGAAGATATATTTTGAATAAGTTCACATTTGTTATCCCTATTATGGTTCTTGTAGCTGTATTAGCTATGTGGATGCTTGCAAAGGATTATTCCGAGATTGATCTGCAAATTAGAATAATTATCTCTGCAGGTGCTGCCATATTATCTGGAGGAATCTCCTATTTCTTATTTAATGTAGATAAAGAGAAGAAGTGATTATGCAACGAAATCCCAGCTATGCTGGGATTCTAATATAAATCATTTATTCTAGTTAGGCTGGCAGCATAATTCTCCTTCGCCCTTTTCGAGTGCTGATTTTAAACTGTTTAAAACCCCTGACCATGCCATTTGATGCCACTTGATTGCTTCTGACCAACGATCTTCATTCTTAAATCCAGTATGTTCGATAATGACTTTTGTTGCCCCCTCATCCATCGCTACAAGATTTACTTTTACAGACTTTAATTCTTCATTATTTCTTCGAATTGGTCTGGTCCTTTCCAGCTGAACTGTAGCTCTTCTTGATCAACCATCTTAATAATTTTACACCCTCTAGTATTCATTCCTGTTCGATTCCCTGGAACAAAGTATAGCTCAAATGCGCCGCCTTCCTTAGCTTCAATTACTGTCTCCGGTGCAAACCATTGGGAAACACGTTCGGAAATGGTCCAAGCATGCCAAACTAAACTTAATGGTACATGAATAATAATAGTATTTGTGATGCCAACTTCACTGGAAATAGCCTTCATTTTTAACTCCCCCTATAAAAATATGCTCATTTAGTTACCATTTGTTAGAATGACTAAAAAGAATATTCTGAATTAACCCATATCTTTAGCTATACAGACTCATTGATTAAGAGAAGGATAATGATTTTTACCATTTTTCAATCGCTAGGAAACATTATCCTCTTAGCAAACATAAAAAAGCTTTGACATACGAATAATAATCATGTAAATTACCTATTGTACGAACGTTTTTATTCGAATGAAATATAATATTCGTGTTTAGGGGTGTAATAGATGGAAAATGTGTTTGATTACGAAGATATTCAATTAATTCCGGCGAAATGTATTGTGAATAGCCGTTCTGAATGTGATACAACTGTTAAGTTAGGCAAGCATACATTTAAGCTGCCAGTCGTTCCAGCTAATATGCAAACAATTATTGACGAAAAAATTTCAGTATATTTGGCTGAAAATGGTTATTTTTATGTCATGCATCGTTTTGAACCGGAAAAAAGAATATTATTTATTCAAGATATGAAATCACGTGGACTTATTGCATCTATAAGTGTTGGTGTAAAAGAGGAAGAATATCGCTTTATCCAACAATTAGCTGAGGAACAGCTAATACCAGATTATATTACAATCGATATCGCTCATGGTCATTCAAATGCAGTGATTGAGATGATTAAACATATTAAGAAGCATTTGCCAGAAAGCTTTGTTATTGCTGGAAATGTGGGAACACCTGAAGCAGTAAGAGAATTAGAGCATGCTGGTGCAGATGCAACAAAGGTTGGCATTGGACCAGGGAAGGTGTGCATCACAAAAATTAAAACTGGATTCGGGACTGGCGGATGGCAATTAGCGGCGCTTCGCTGGTGTGCAAAAGCAGCAAGTAAACCAATTATTGCAGACGGCGGCATTCGTACACATGGAGATATCGCGAAGTCTGTAAGATTTGGTGCAACGATGGTTATGATCGGATCATTATTTGCTGGGCATGAAGAATCTCCAGGTGAAACCATTGAAAAAGATGGGAAGCTTTTTAAAGAATATTTTGGTTCAGCTTCTGAATTCCAAAAAGGTGAAAAGAAGAATGTAGAAGGCAAAAAAATGTTTGTTGAGCATAAAGGTTTGTTGGAAGATACATTAATTGAAATGGAGCAGGATCTTCAATCTTCAATCTCTTATGCTGGAGGTAACAAGCTGGAAGCGATTCGCAATGTGGATTATGTGGTTGTGAAGAATTCTATCTTTAATGGAGATAAGGTTTATTAATTGTCTTGTAACAAGAAAGGGTAGCCGAAGCGGCTACCCTTTAATCATATTATTTGCTGGCCTTATATTTATTTAAAAACTCCTGTGCTTTCGCAGGATCAGCCTTAAGCTCATTTCCTGTATTTACGATTGGGCTTACAGTAGAAACAGCTTTAATTTTATTGTTTTGGTAATAGCTTAAAATTTCATCTTGGTTGATGGAATATAGAACTGCTTTTCTTAAATCATCACTTATTGCGACTTCACGATTTGCTGTGTTGAAAAGTAAGTAGCTGACCCCGTTGCTTTCAATTCGTTGCAGGTGCAGCTTGCTGTCATTCTCGACAACGTCGTATTTTGTTTCAGGAACCCCATAGTACATATAAATTTCTCCGTTGCGAAGTGCGGACAGAGCACTATCTGTATCTTGGATGAAACGAACGGTAATGTTTGAAATTTTAGGCTCGTTTTCTGTTCCTATCATATATGCAGGATTCTTGTAAAATACAGCTTCATAATCGTTTTTATAAGATAAGATGTATGGACCGCTTGCATATAGTGAATTGTTGTATTTATCCCCTTCAGTAACCGTATTTTGGTCACCATATGGAATGTCTTTGTTTACATCAAATGAATCGACATCATACGTATTGATGCTTTCAACCTGTTTCTTAGATACAATTCCAGCAGATTGGTGTGCTAAATAGTTTAATACTTGAGGGAAAGGCTCTGTTGTTGTCATTTTAACAACTTGGTATTTTCCTTCTTTATTATTTGCTTGTGTTTTATCAGCTACAAGCTCGGAAATTTTTACACCAAGTCCATCTTCAAGTGTTTCTCTTACAGTTTTGTCGCTGCCAGATTGCTTCACATCAAGTGCATTAAGATCTGTAACGACTTCTGCATCTTTAATATGCTCGTGCAGACTGTATGTGCGGTGATCTGGAACAGAGTTTTTATCTTTTGCACGATTTAATGAGAAGATGACATCATCTGCACCGACACGTTCTCCTGTATCAACAGCTTTTTTATCTGTGATTTTTGCAAAATGAATATCATCTCTTAACAAGAAGTAGTACTCTGAGTTTCCTTCTGCAATGCTATGGTTATGTGATAATGATCCTTCGGAAGTAATTTTATCGTCATCTGTTAAGTTAATTAGACGTACATACATGTTTGTATTAATTGTATTGATTGAACCATCGTTTCCTTTAATCGGATCAAGTGATGTTAGGGTGGAAATCGATTGCTGTAAAATAAGCGGATCTGTTTCGCGCTTCGCTGTATCATTAAAATCGATTGTTTCCCAAGCAAGTGCGCGTGACTTTGAAAGTCTGACTGTATCTATATTTAAAACATCTTTATTTATTCCTTGTGCCTTATATGAGATATATAGAGGAGCAATATAAGCTTTATCAAAAACAAGACGCTGTTCTAATTGCTTGTAAGTATCTACATATTCCTCAGGTGTTTGTGTGCTTGCTAAATCAATGAGTTTATCGACTTCTTCATCAGCCATGATACTGTAATCACCGCCAGATTTGAAAAGAGAGCGGACTGCATAATCAGGGTTTCCAGTTACCGTTGTCCAGCTAGATAATGCAACATCATAATTTCCTGCATCCTGCTGAGCTTTAAAGCTGCCGTAATCCGGCTGAAGGTTCAGTTTTACATCAAAGCCATTTTTCACAAGCTGGTCACGGACAATGTTAATGTCATCTTCTCCGCTGCTCATCCCAAGGATTTCAATCTTAACTTTATCATCATTAGTGACACCGTCATTTTTAGACTTTTTTCCTTCTTCAACATCTGACTTTGTGTTTACACAGCCCGCTAACATTAGAACGAAAGCAAGAAGAAGGGGGATAAATGTTTTTTTCACAATAGGTTCCTCCTATATGGTTCTATTAATATTTAGAAGCTAATATAGCTTTGCTCTTACTTAGTCTATTTTTGGATCAAGTGCATCTCGTAATCCATCTCCTAGAAAATTAAAGGAGAGAACGAGTGCAATAATGGCAAGACCCGGATAGATTGCTAGATAGGAATGAGACTCAAGATATGTGCTTCCAAGTTTTAAAATGTTTCCCCACTCCGGAATATGAGGCTCAATTCCAAGACCGAGGTAGCTTAAGCTGCTCGTGGCGATGACTGCACTTCCAATCGTCAAAGTGGATTTTACAATCATTGGTGCCATTGAATTTGGCACAACATGCTTGAAAATGATGGATCCCGTACTCGTACCAAGTGCACGAGCAGAATCAACATATTCATAATTTGATACCATTAAGACATTTGCACGCATGGTTCTCGCATAAGTTGGAATGGAACCAACACTGAGTGCAAGAATCAACGTTACTGTATTTGATCCAAAAGCAGCGATAATAACGATTGCCAATAAAATTCCTGGAATAGCGTACAAAACATCAAGCAATCGCATAATGATATTATCTGTGCGTTGGCCATAGTAACCGGAAATGGCTCCAAGGATTCCGCCGATTACGAAAGGAATTGCTGTAGAAATTACCCCTACAATGAGGGAGATTCGAGCCCCGAAGACGATTCTTGAAAATAAATCTCTTCCGAAATTATCGGTTCCGAGCGGGTAGGCAAGGCTTGGAGATTGAAGTGTTGCGCTGTAACTATTCTCCACCGCCATTGAATAGTCAAAAGTTAAATAGCTGCATATAGAGATAGAAAATACAAAAACAATAAAAAAGAGACTTAACATGGATGTTGTATTCCTTGAGATTTTCTCCCAAATAATAATCCATTGCCCTGTGCTTTCTTTGTTGCTATTCTTGATTTTGCTAATCAGGTTCCAGCCAAGCAAAAGTGCAAAGAGATTTCCTGTTATAGCAGTCAGCATAAGCGGGATAGTGATATATACCATCCTTCTGGGAATAAGATTCCCTTCCGTAATATATTTGGTCACTAGAATAAGAGTGATCAGTTGAAAAATGGCCATTCCAATAAGACCAAACATGCCTAAAAGAAACGTATCCGCTACATAGGGCTTAAACAGATTAAGGGCGGATACGCCAATAATAAAGAATTGCGTGATCAGCATATATACGGCAATCGTGTATTCGGTTGTCTTTTTCTCCTTAACCAATTGAGAGGCAGCAGTTACAATGAAGAGGTTCCCGGTTGCTATACTTAGCAGCTGGATATACCCCCATTTTCTTGTTCTAGATTGCAGATAGCCAAATTGTTGAAGATCTTTTTTTATCAAAAAGGTGATGACGATCTGTATGCAGGTAAATAGTGCATATGCTGCGAAAGCGCCGAACACAAAAGGTTTCACCGTTTGTATTGAAAAATCATAGCTTGATAGTAATAGAATCACTGTGAGTACAAGCGAAACAATGGAAGTAAAGCTTGCTTGCATATATTCTGATGACAACTTTCGTGCATGTTTTTTTTGATAATTAGGTAATTCCTTTATCTTGGACATCATTCCACCTGCTTTAATATTGTTTCATTTTCGAACGGATGCGAGGATCGAAGAACGCATACAAGATATCAACGAATAAGTTGACTAAAGAAATCGTAATGGCAATATACACAACTCCGCCCAAAATACTAGGAATATCGGGTACAAATTGCTTATCTACGATGTAGCTTCCAATCCCACTAATATTAAAGACCTTCTCGGTCACAGCTGCACCACCGAGCATCCCTCCAAACAGGAGACCAATGACGGTGATAACTGGAATCATCGCATTTCCAACTGCATGCTTCCAAAGTACTTGTCGCTGAGCTAGTCCTTTCGATTTAGCCGTAATAATGTAATCCTCGTTAATTACTTCAAGTGTAGATGAGCGCATCATTCGAGCGATCGATGCTGTTAATCCCGTTCCTAATACAACAGCTGGCATAATAATAGATAACCAATTTTCAGGACTAAATGTTGCCGGAAGCCATTTTAGTTTAATGGAGAAGTTTAATATGAAAATAAGTCCTTGCCAAAAGTTTGGTATCGATAATCCAATAAGCGCAATAAACATAAATGTGTAATCTAAAAACGAATTTGGCTTTGTTGCAGAAATAATTCCAACTGGAATGGCAATAAGGATAGCCATAGCGAGTGAGATCAGGGCTAGGGTTAGTGTGATCGGGAATTTCCTTGCAATACTTGAAGCAACATCTTCGTTTCCTGTAAAGGATGTTCCAAGATCAAATGTCGCAATTCCTTTCAAGGCATTCCATAATTGAGAAAAATAAGACTGATCAAGACCATACAAATGATTAAAGGCAGCTATTTGTTCTTTTGTTGCTGTTTCACCAAGAATGTTTGCTGCAGGATCAAATGGTGATAAGTGCAAGATGGTAAATACAAGAAATACAACCCCGATAATGACAAACAGACTCATAATTAATCGATCGAAAATGTATTTAAGGTAAGCGTTGCTATACAAAAGAATAAATAGATACATAGGCAAGCCCGGGATAAAAGTAATAACTAAGAAAAGCGGGTTTCGTACGAGAGTTTGAAAGGTATCTTCAAAAGTGATTCTTTTCTCGCCTAGCTGTTCAAGCTGCGAATTCGTCTTTTCAACTAGTGTTTTCTGGAACTGCTCTTCTGCCCATTGCTTTGCTATTTTGTCTGAATCCTTTTCACCTGCTTTCTCTCCAAAAAAAGCCTGCTTTCGCAGGATTTGCTCTTTATATTCCAGCATCAATTCTTCTTTATATCCAGATATTAGCAAGGCTTTCTTCATTTCCATAAGTAAAGAAGTGTAAGAATCATTCTTTTTCTTAGAAAGATAGACTAACAAGACAATCAGAAGAACTGGTAATCCCAATAGTAAAATCAAATATTTATAGGATGGATGCTGCTGTATTTTACTATATGACTGGCAAATGATTGCTGATAGATTGAACCTCTTTTGTGAATGGCTTGTATTCACTGCATCCATAAGCTACTAATTTCCTCCTTTCATTTTAAATTGCATTATTCCGACCTGTATAGTATATTTTATTTCTAGGATGATATAAAAGTCAATAAGTAGTTTTAATTGAAAATTTTTCATAATATATTTAACCAAGCGTTTTTTAGAAAATATATGCATGATGAAATTCGTTTATTTGTATTAATTTAAATAATTGGCAGGTGTGAGTTGTGGAAACTATTTTACAGGTGAAAGATTTACGTGTATCCTTTCTTTCTCGAGATCATGAGTTTGAGGCTGTTCGAGGAGTGAGCTTTGAAGTGAAAAAGGGAGAGACTTTAGGAATTGTCGGGGAATCGGGCAGCGGGAAAAGTGTAACCGCACGTTCAATTATGCGCCTTCTTCCATCTCCTCCTTCCTATTTAAAAGAAGGGGAAATTACTTTTCTTGGTGACAATCTTGCAGATAAAACGGAGAAAGAGATGGAGGGGATTCGCGGCCGTGATATCGGAATGATTTTTCAGGATCCAATGACCTCTCTTAATCCGACAATCCGAATTGGTAAGCAAATTGCTGAGAGCTTGATGAAGCATCAAAAGCTGTCTAAGAAAGAAGCGAAAAAGCAAGCCATAGACATTCTGAAGCTTGTGGGAATACGTAATAGCGAGGTGCGCTATAATCAATATCCGCATGAATTTTCCGGTGGCATGAGGCAGCGGGTGATGATTGCGATTGCACTTGCCTGCCGTCCTACACTCCTTATTGCGGATGAACCGACGACAGCGCTTGACGTGACCATTCAAGCACAAATATTGAATTTGATGAAGGATATGCAGGAGCGCTTTGGCACCTCTATCATCTTAATTACGCATGACCTCGGTGTCGTAGCTGGCATGTGTGATCGGGTAGCAGTCATGAAGAGAGGAGAAATTGTTGAAACCGGTACTACGGAAGAGATATTTGAAAACCCAAAGCATCCATATACAAAGAAGCTCTTGCATGCTTTGCCGCGTCTTGATGAGAAGAAGAAGCAAAAGCCCGCTCCGCTTATTTTGCCAGGAACAGATTTGAACAAGCCGCTCCTTGAAGTAAAATCATTGAGGCAGCATTTTGATATGGGCAAAGGAAATGTGTTAAAGGCAGTTGATGATATCAGCTTCCACATTCGTGAAGGAGAAACCCTTGGACTTGTAGGTGAATCAGGTTCTGGTAAGTCAACGACAGGGCGTGCGATTTTGCGACTTTATGAGCCTACGGGCGGGGATGTATTATATCAGGGGATGCCTGTAAACCGTTTGTCAAAAAGCGAGATGAAATTAATGCGCCGTCATATGCAGATGATTTTTCAGGATCCATATGCTTCCCTCAACCCGCGATTTAAAGTACTTGATATTGTTGGCCAAGCTTTGGATGTCCATAAGCTTAGCAGCAGCAGGGGAGAACGGAAGAGGAGAGTGGAAGAATTACTTGAAATGGTTGGACTTGAGGCTGCTCATGCTGAACGCTATCCGCATGAGTTTTCCGGTGGCCAGCGCCAGCGAATTGGTATTGCCCGTGCGCTTGCAGTAGAACCGAAATTTATTGTATGTGATGAGCCATTGTCTGCACTCGATGTTTCTATTCAATCACAGGTAGTTAAGCTTTTAGAAGATTTACAGCATCGGCTGGGACTGACGTACCTATTTATTGCGCATGATCTTTCAATGGTTAAGCATATTAGTGACCGTGTAGCGGTGATGTATGCAGGGAAAATTGTGGAGTTGGCTGCAAGTGAAGAGCTTTATGCCAATCCGCAGCATGCATATACGAAATCGCTGCTTTCAGCCATCCCAATCCCAGATCCTAAGGTTGAAAAACGGAAGAAACGAGTATTAATGGAAGAGCAAACCGAGGAAGATAAATATCAATTAAAAAATTCTAAGCTAGTAGAAATATCGAATGGACACTGGGTGGCCATTCCGGTGTGAAAAGTAAATAACTAAAAAATCCGATTGAACAACTGTTGCTCGTTCAATCGGATTTTTATTATATTATTTTTTTAACTTCTAAATATTGAATATGATGTCCATCGATTTCACTGACTTTAAACACATATCCTTCTAATTCTATTTCTGTTCCAATTTGGGCATCGATGTCTTGAGTAAGAAACCAGCCGCCAATTGTATCTATTTCTTCATTGGATATCGCTGTACCAAGCAGGTGGTTCGCATCACCAATTAGTAACTTTGCATCAATAATGTAATGATCTTCTTTTAATTTACGTATATTTGGAATTTCGTCTTCATCGAATTCATCTCGTATTTCTCCGACGATTTCTTCGATAATATCTTCAACGGTAACTAATCCAGATGTTCCGCCATATTCATCCATAAGGATAGCAATATGGATTCGTTCTTTTTGCATTTTTAATAATAAGTCATGGATTGGAATTGTTTCAATCACACGAATGATGGGATTAATAAATGTTTCCATTCTCAAATGGGGATCTTTATTCATCAAGATAGATGATAATAATTCCTTCACATTCATGAAGCCAAGAATATTGTCTTTATCTCCATCAATTACTGGGTATCTTGTATAATTCTCAGTTGTAATGATATTTACGACATCTTTTATCGTATCATTAATAGATATACTAATGATTTCGGTTCGTGGAACCATAATTTCTTTTGCAATTCTTTCATCGAATTCAAAGATGTTGTTTACATACTTTAACTCGTTCTTATTAATCTCACCGCTTTTATAGCTTTCAGATAACAAGATACGCAGTTCTTCTTCTGAATGTGCGACTTCATGTTCTGATGCAGGCTTTAATCCGAAGATTCCAACTAGTACACGGGCAGAGCCATTTAAGAACCAGATAAATGGATACATGATCCGGTAAAACCAAATGATCGGAGTAGCGAAAAGAATCGTAATGGTTTCTGCTTTTTGAATGGCCACTGTTTTAGGAGCAAGCTCTCCCACTACTACATGCAAAAAAGTTACGATAGAAAATGCAATGGCAAATGATAAGATATGTGAAACAGATTCATTTAAGTTTAATTGTTCGAAAATAGGATGCAAAAGCTTTTCGATTGTAGGTTCACCTAACCAGCCAATACCAAGTGCTGTAACTGTGATACCTAGCTGGCAGGCAGATAAATATTCATCCAGGTGAGTGACAACCTTTTTAGCTGCAGCTGCCCCTTTTTTTCCTTCCGAAATCAGTTGATCTAATCTTGAAGTACGTACTTTTACGATAGCAAATTCGGTTGCTACGAAAAAAGCAGTTAAAGCAATTAAAATTACAATTAATAGTAGGTTAATAGTTGTCAATATGTAGTCTTACCCTCGTAAGACGTACACCTCCTAGTATTTTGAAAAGTTAGTTTAACAGTAAAAGTAATGTCTGAATTAATGATAGACTTTCATGTGAAATATTCTTTTTGACAAATTCAAGTTTCTTTATATCCCCTTTATCAAGGGATGCTAAAACCTCAGATACATCTTTTTCTAATCCTTTCATTTTTAGTCTGAGTTCTTGAATATCAATTTCCTCTGCGTCTTTTTCTAAGATTTTTTTCTTTATCTCAACTAATGGCATACTTTCCTTTTTACATCGTTCAATAAAGTTTAAGCGTTCAATTGACGAATGATCATAATAACGATAATTTGTGCTGGAACGTTCTGCTTTTAATAAGCCAAGATTTGTATAATGGTCTATTGTTCTCTTTGTCATACCTGTTATCTCAGCTAATTCACCAATTTTTAATTTTGCAGTCCCAATGTAAACCCTCCAAACTATAACGTTATGGTTATGGATGTATAATACTAGTAAAATAAACAGTTTTCAACTAATATGCATTGAATCGCACTTGATGCTAATCACAGAACTTTTCAGTCTATCAATATATAATGAACAAAAATTGTAATCAGGGGGATCTGTATGCATTTAATCATTACCGAAGAAGTTCAAAAGTTGTATTTAGAAGAAACCAAAATTATTAATTTTCGGCATCCGTTAATTCAAGAGAAGATTGCAGAATTTCAGCATGTAGGTAAAACGAAAATAGAACTAGCAGAAATGGCATTTCTTTTTGTGAGGGATACTATTCAACATTCCTTTGATATTGACAGTACAGAGATTACGATTTCAGCATCGGAAACATTAGAGAAAATAGAGGGCATATGCTTTGCTAAGGCACATTTGCTTGCGGCATTATTAAGAGGAATGAATATACCTGCTGGTTTTTGCTATCAGCGTGTGACTAGAAAAGGAACAAGTGAATCCGGTTATGCTTTGCATGGTTTAAATGCTCTTTATCTTGAGGATGTGGATCAATGGTTTCGAGTGGATCCTCGCGGCAATAAAGCAGGAGTTTATTCAGAATTTAGCATAAGTCCTGAAAAACTTGCTTATCCAATCCGAGGTGAATTAGATGAAATAGATTATCCTTACGTTTATAGCCAGCCGCTTAAAAATGTGATTCAATCAATGAAAAATTCGCTGGATTGTAGGGAGCTTTTTTTAAAACGTCCAGAATCTATTAGAAATCATGATAAAATCTAACAAAAAGTGTAACTTTTTCTTTTTTTATTCGCCTACTTCAATGAAACAAAATAATTGAAGGTGGGTTAAAAATGAAAAAACTATCAGTGCTAGTAACAGCAACTTTAATCACTGGATTAGTGATAAGTACAGGTTCAGCTTTTGCAACTAGTCAATTGTCAAAAGAAAACAATAAAAGCATAACAGAGCAAGACGATATCCAATCTGTTGATTCTACCGATTTCATGAAATTTTCTGGGCTTATTACAGATGTGAAGAAGGATAAAGAATCGCTTACCTTGATTGTTAAAAATCAAGAAAATGACTCAGAGATGCATTTTCCCCTATCTGACAAGGTACTTTTGTTTAATAGTGACACAGCTAAGGCTTTTGATAAGGATGAATTAGCTAAAGGATTTACAATCACTGCTTACTATGATAAAAACAAACCGATGACGATGATTTATCCTCCAAGGATTACACCTGAATTAATTGTTGTAAATGGAAAAGAACTGGGGCAAGTTAAAGTTTCAAAGTTCGATGATCAGTATGTTAGTCTTGATAATGAACTTAAATTAAATATTGCTGATGAAACGATTCTCCTTAATAAACAAGGGGATGAAATTAAGAAAGAGGAGCTTCAGGGGAAAGAACTAATCGTCTTTTACGACATCTCAACCAGAAGCATCCCAGCTCAAACGACACCGAAGAAAATAATCGTATGGGATAATCGAGACAAATTATTTGAGCAAGTACAAGAGGTTGTTGGCGATGATTATTATATTAAAAATGGAATGAAGCTATTGCCAATTAAAAAGGTTGGAGAGCACTTAGGATATAAAGTGAAATGGGATAGCAAAAACGCTACAGTAGAATTAGGCAAACAAAACCAGACTATTCAAATCTATATTGGAAAAGAGAAATATAGCCTTAATCGCAGCTTAAGATCATTTGAAGCTGTACCTGCTGTTATTAATGATGCTGCTTTTGTTTCTGAAGAAATTCTTGAGGTATTACTAAATAATCAATAGGCAGCAGCAATGTAGCTAAAACAGATAAGATCGTCTTATGACGGTCTTTTTTTCTTCCTTTGACATTTGGCTGACTTATTTTCTCGTTATGATAAAAGAAAAGGGTCAATAGACAATAGTGATTTGCAGGAGTTATCATAAATAGTATACTTACAAACTTCACTTTTCTAAATGTGAGGAGATGAAATTGTGAAAACAATTTTAATTATTGAAGATGAAATCCCGATTAGCCAAGTGCTAAAAGTATATTTACAAAAAGCTAATTTCAAGACAGTACAGGCATTTGAGGGAAATGAAGCAATAGAAAAATTTAAAGAACATAAACCAGCACTTGTTCTATTAGATGTGATGCTTCCTGAAAAGGATGGCTGGGCGATCTTAAAAGAAATTCGCCAGCAAAGTGATTGTCCCATCATTATGCTTACTGCACTAGGTGATGTCAATTACCGGCTAACTGGATTAAATGATGGGGCAGATGATTACATTTCCAAACCTTTTATTGCGGAAGAAGTTGTTGCGAGAGTGAACGCCGTTTTAAGACGCTCACAAACGAATGACGGACCAGTAAAAAGCTTTGGTCAATTACAAATTGACCTCAAGTCACATCGGGTAACCATTAATGAAGAAGAGGTTGAATTGACCCCGCGTGACTTATCCTTGCTGCTGTTTTTGGCAGAGAACCCTAATCAAACGTTTACAAGAGATCAGTTGATTGAGCATGTGTGGGGCTGGGAATATGACGGCAGTGATCGTGCTGTTGATTTAGCGATTAAGAGATTGAGAAAATCACTTTATAAATGGCCTGAGTCAGATGGTGAAATTAAAACACTTCGAGGATTGGGGTATCAATTTTGTGTTAATAAAAAACAATAAGCGAATCTCATTGCTGCGATATTGGACGAGCCGTTATTTAATTACGCTTTGTATTGGTTTAGTTGTTATTGCCATCATTTCAGCTTTATGGATTCGGCATACAACACTTGAAAACCGATTAGATATGACTAAGTTGATGGCACAGGAAATCGCAGATCGGTTTGTTGATATTAGTGAGGGGCGTCCGATTTCTAAAGGAGATGTGCCGGGATCCCTTACCGATCGAGGAAGGTTTATGAATATCGAAAGTGATCCTTCTATTTATATTGTTGATACGGCAGGTACCATTCTTTCGAGCAATCGATCGTCTAAGCAAGTATTTCAGCAGTTTCCCCGTGTCATATTGCAAAATGAAGAGAATGTTCAAAAGTTAAGATTGGAGGAAACTGGGCGAGATTTTTATGTAGTGAAGGCACCGATTGTCACACAGGATTATTCTTTTGGCTGGGTTGTCATTATTGAATTAGAGGATAACTTAACGCGTGTAAATCAAGAATACCGACAGTTGGCAATCATGATTATTAGCCTTGCCCTGTTAGGCTGGGCAGCAATTTATTTTCTCTCACGCAGGCTGGCCAATCCGATTAAAGATGTTGCAAGTGCCGCTAAACAAGTTCAAGCAGGGGATTATAATATTCATCTTCCGGACGACATGAAGGAGCAGGAAGTATATGACCTTGTTCAATCATTTAAGGAAATGTCTAACCGTCTGCAAACATTGGAAACTCTCCGTACAGAATTGCTGGCAGGTGTGACACATGAATTGAAAACACCTGTTACATCGATTAGCGGGCTATTGCAGGCACTTAATGATGATGTCGTTACTGGGGAGGATGCTAAGGAATTTTTGGCGTTATCATTAAATGAAACGACCAAAATGAAAAAGATGGTAGAAGATTTACTAGCCTTTAATTCATTTGCTGCAAATGCAATCCCGGTAAATAAAGAAAAACATTCGATCAATGAGTTTATGGATGATTTTATCCATCAATGGGAGGTTATTCAGGAGGATGAAACGATTGATTTGGTATTTATTCCTCTTAAGAAGGACCGTATGGTACAGATTGATCCCATTCGACTTCAGCAGATCATGACGAACCTGCTTAATAATGCGAGACATGCTATTGAAGGAAAGGGAAGAATAAATGTGACCCTTGCTGAAACGAACAATGAGCTTACCCTTGATATAAAGGATTCAGGCAGTGGAATTCCTTCTGATGAACAAGACCTAATCTTCGAACGATTTTTTAGAGGGGAAGGGAAAAAGTATAAAATTAGAGGACTTGGACTCGGATTGCCATTCAGTAAAATGATCGCTCAATCACTAGGAGGGGATCTAGTGCTCATAGATAGCTCTTCATCTGGTACGACATTTCGCATTACCTTGCCAATGATGAGTTAGATAAAGTGAAACTTCAATCAGTGGGGGTTTTCTTCATCCCCCACTGATTGTTAGCTGAATTAATCGGGCATTTACGGGCTGTTGATCCCCCACTTAGAATTTTTTGTTCTCTCAACGTCTTGAACGAGGGGGCTTACAGCGCGTTAATCTGCGATATTTTAATAATGCAAAAATAAGATGCTTGCTCTATATGAGCGGGCATCTTATTTTTGAAAATAATTTTCTTCGATTAATTAAAAAATAGCTGAAAAACAATTGACCTTCACGTTGCGTAAAGGTGTAAGGTTAACTCATGGAGGTGAGCGAATGGAATATACTGTGCAGAAATTAGCTCAATTAGCAGGAGTAAGTGCGAGAACCCTTAGGTATTATGATGAAATTAATATTCTTAAGCCGGCAAGAATAAATTCATCGGGATACCGGATATATGGCCAAGCAGAAGTCGATCGATTGCAGCAAATTTTATTTTACAGGGAGCTAGGTGTTGGTCTAGACAGCATCAAAAAAATCGTAACTGCGCCTTCTTTTGATGGGGCTATGGCACTTAGGGAGCATCGCGAAAAACTCCTTGAAAAAAAGAAACAATTGGATGTATTAATTACGAATGTGGATAAAACAATCGCTTTAACAGAAGGGAGAATGAAAATGTCTAATAAAGAAAAGTTTGAAGGGTTTAAGAAGATGATGATTGATGAAAATGAAGAAAAATATGGGAAAGAAATTCGCGAAAAGTATGGGGAAGATACGGTAGAAAAATCAAATGCAAAAGTGATGAATATGTCGCAAGAGGATTATGATAAAGTTACAAGCCTTGAGAAGCAAGTCAAAGAAACTTTGGCTCAAGCATTTGCTCTAGGTGATCCTGCCAGTGACATTGCCCTAAAGGCGGCAGAGCTGCACAAGCAGTGGCTATGCTTCTATTGGAATGAATACAGCAAGGAGGCACATGCAGGTCTTGCACAAATGTATGTGGATGACGAGAGATTTACTGCCTATTATGATAAGGAACAGCCAGGGACGGCGGAGTTTTTAAGAGATGCCATTCATATTTACGCTGGCATGAAAAAATAGATGAATATAAAAACGATTGGATAGAAATATCCAGTCGTTTTTTTGTTTCGAAAAAATTCCTGACATCTTCCTGACACATTGATCCCCTAAAGTATGTCTTGTAAGGCATATAAAACATATTATCGAAAGTTGAAAAACTTGATTAAATACAAATGAAAGAAGGGTTCACAATGAATGGACAAGACCAATTTAATGAAGAAAGCCGTACAGAAGTGAAACAGGTGAAGAGGTCCAAATTAAAGGGTGCTGTATCAACTGTTTTGGCTGGAATGATCGGATCTGCTTTAACACTGACAGCACTGCCGTACTTATCAAATTCAAATGCGAGCGAGGATGCGCCAAAAGCAATCGTTTCAGAGGAACATACGGAGACGCAAACAAGCGGTAAATTGAATGTGCAGCAAGTATCTGCTAATTCCATTGCAGATATGGTTGAGCAGGCATCGAAGGCGATTGTTGGCATTGAGAATATGCAGCAGCAAACCAACCGGTTTAATCAAACAAGTGAGGCAGTAGGTAGAGGTACTGGGTCTGGAGTAATTTTTAAGAAGACGAGTGATACCGCATATATTGTTACAAATAATCATGTCATTGAGAATGCCAATGAACTTGAAGTATCTCTCCATGATGGGAAAAAGGTAAAGGCTGAATTGATTGGAACAGATCCATTAACAGACATTGCCGTCTTGAAAATTGCTGGTGATGTAAAAGTGGAGACATTGGCATTTGGCGATTCCTCACAACTGAGGGCGGGGGATCAAGTGTTAGCGATTGGAAATCCGCTTGGACTTGATTTATCAAGAACAGTCACACAAGGAATAGTAAGTGCGGTTGATCGAACCATAGCCGTTTCAACATCAGCAGGGGAATGGGATTTAGATGTCATTCAAACGGATGCAGCCATCAATCCTGGAAACAGTGGTGGAGCACTTATAAATGCATCTGGTGAATTAGTTGGAATTAATAGTTTGAAGATTTCTGAAAGTGGGGTAGAAGGGCTAGGGTTTGCCATTCCGAGCAATGAAGTACAAACAATTATTAAAGAATTGATTGAAAAGGGACAAGTAACCCGCCCGTATTTAGGTGTAGGGCTAGCCAACTTTGAAGAAATCCCTCCATATTATTTACAAAATATTCCTAGTGATGTAAAACAAGGAGTTATTGTCACAAATATTGATCCAAATTCAGCTGCAGGGAAAGCGGGACTTCAAGCAGAGGATATTCTTGTTTCGATAGGGGGCAATGAAATTGCCAACGCAAATGAATTAAGGAAGTATTTATACACTAAATATTCCATTGGTGACAGGGTGAAAATTGAATTTTACCGACAAGGAAAGTTGGAAACCGTTGAAATTACTTTAACCGGTAACTCAACTCCGAACTAATCGATTAAAAGGAGAAGAGAATGAAGAAAATAATTTGGATATCAGGATCTGCTATTGTAGCCATTGCTCTTTTAGTTATTTTTATTTCTTTGTCCGAAAAGAATGTAGCGAGTGTAAATGGAGAAAAAATTAGCGAAAAAGAGCTGAAAGAGCTGCTCGTTTCTCAGTATGGATCAGAAGCATTAGATTCATTAATAACAGAAAAAATTATTAATCAAGAAAAGAAAAAGGAAAAGATTAAAGTAAGCAAGGAAGAACTTGAGGAAGAAATGACTGCTTATATCGAGTCATATGGTGGGAAAGACGCCTTTCAGGAAATCCTTGCAAGCAGTGGAGTAAAAATGTCTGCTATTGAAAATAATATTGAGAATTACTTAATAACAAAGAAACTGCTTGAACCAAGAATCAATATTACTGATAAGGAAATGAAAGAGTACTTTGAAGATAATAAGGAAAGTTACGCACAGGCTGAACAGGTTCAGGCAAGCCATATTCTAGTGAAAGATGAAGCCACTGCTAATGAGGTCCACAAAAAGCTTGATGAAGGGAAAGATTTCGCTGAATTAGCTGCAGAATATTCAACGGATGCATCTAACAGTGAGGCAGGAGGAGATCTTGGCTATTTCGCACGCGGAGAAATGGTTCAAGAGTTTGAAGACGCTGCCTTCGCTTTAGAGGTAGGGAAAATCAGTGCTCCAGTCAAAACAGAACATGGATACCACATCATTAAAGTTTCCGATAAAAAGGAAGCGAAAGACGCTGTCTTTGAGGAAGTAAAAGAGGATATTAAAACAGCACTTTTTGATTCAAAGATGGAAACGGAATATCCAACATGGCTGGATGAGAAGTTTGAAGAGTATGAGATTGAAAACTTTTTAGAAGTGTAATGACACTAACCCCATATAAAATGAGCATGGAGAATGATTTTCCCCATGCTCTTTCTTATAAATCAATTAGGAATCGCTTTTTAGCAGTCTAACACTTTCATCAAATTCTTTTTCAATTGCTGGATTATGACGATATGTGATTAAGCTGACAATGACAGAGAGAATTAAGTTGATTGCAAAGCCAGGCACGATTTCATAAAGCGTGTCGCCAAGTCCAACCTGCTTCCAAATGATAACAGTAATTGCTCCAGCGATCATCCCAACGAGTGCACCCCAACTAGTCATCTTCCTCCAGAATAAGCTTAGAAGAATAACTGGACCAAATGAAGCTCCAAATCCTGCCCAAGCATAAGCTACAAGGCTTAAGATGGTATTATCTTGCTTTAATGCTAATAGTGCTGCAACCACTGCAACTACTAAAACAGCCATACGTCCAAAGAATACAAGCTCTTTATCAGAAGCATTTTTCTTAAATAATGTTTTGTATAGATCCTCTGTTAATGCGCTTGACGTAACAATTAATTGTGAAGAAACGGTGCTCATAATGGCAGCAAGTACTGCAGCTAATAGGAATCCTGCAAATAATGGATGGAATACGATTTGCCCTAATACTAGGAAGACAGCTTCCGGATTGTCTAATGTATACTGAGTATTCTGGTAGAAAAAGGCAAGTCCAATTAACGCCATAAATACTGCACCTAATAATGAGAAAATCATCCAGCCCATCCCAATGCGGCGAGCGCTTTTCGTTTCTTTAACCGATGTAATCGCCATAAAGCGAACGATTATATGCGGCTGACCAAAATAGCCAAGTCCCCATGCAAGAGCAGAAATAATTCCGAATGTTGTCGTTCCTTTAAAGAAATCAAGTAATGTAGGATCAATTGCTCGGATCGATTCAAAAGTACCACTGAACCCACCTGTATGTGAAAGTGCTAAAGCTGGTACTAGAATTAAAGCGATCAGCATCATTAGTCCTTGAATGAAATCTGTGTAACTAACAGCCAAGAATCCGCCAAATAATGTGTAGGCAACAACAACACCAGATACAATTAGCAGTCCAAGATGATAGTTTACGTTAAAAGAACTTTCAAAGAATACCGCACCAGATACCATTCCTGAAGAAACATAGAAAGTAAAGAAAACAAGAATAACGATACCAGATACAATTCTTAATAATTTCGTAGAATCTTTAAAACGGTTTTCTAAATAGCCTGGAATCGTGATGGAATCGTTTGCAACTTGAGTATAGCTTCGCAGACGCGGTGCAACAAAAAACCAGTTGGCATAAGCACCAAGCGTTAACCCAATGGCAATCCAAGCATCGGCTAAACCGCTTACATAGATCCCGCCGGGTAATCCCATTAATAGCCATCCACTCATGTCTGCTGCCCCAGCACTCAAGGCAGTTACTGCTGGACCTAATGAACGGCCGCCGAGCATGTAATCGGTTAAATTGCTTGTTTTTCGGTATGCATACCAGCCGATTAATAACATAGCGACCATATAAATACCGATAGAGATTAATTGAAGACCTGAATCTGTCATTTGCATTTCCCCCTTTGGACTAAAAGATAAACTATAACTAGAATAGAATTAAAACTATAAATATTCTAACATCCATTGTCGAAAAATGCGATGGTAAAAGTTAATAAAAAATACATATTTTTTTCGATAAGACCCTTGATTTACTGATTTTTCGTGATCTTTGTAATCAAATATATGTTTTATTATGCATAATCTTATGTTATTAAACACTAAGATTTCATGAAAGAAACATAAATCCAGCATAGAATCTGATGGTTATATTATTATTTTTATATAATTATGTGAGGGAGATTAATTGTAAATTTGTTCCTTTTTTTGAAAAACTTCTTCTCAGAAGTTTTTACTCTTATGGTATTTATTGATATGATGAAGTATGACTTTATAGATGAAAATAGTAGATCGGGTGAACATATGAATAATGCTATTAAGCTAAAAGTAAAATCTGCACATAGTAAAGGATATCAGGCAGGCTATCCGCTTGTAACTGAGAATGCAATCGCACAATTTCCGAATGGGATAAAAGAAGGAACACTTCTTGATCTTTTTGATGAGAAGAATCGTTTCCTCGCTAAAGGGTATTATGGGAAACAAAATAAAGGAAGAGGCTGGATTTTAAGCAGAAATCAGCAGGAAGTGATTGATCAAAGCTTTTTTGAAAAGAAAATTAAAATGGCAATAGATAACCGGAAGACTCTTTTTAAAGATGAAGATACGACCGCATTCCGGATTTTTAATGGGGAAGGCGATGGAGTTGGTGGTTTAACAATTGACTACTTTACTGGCTATTATTTAGTGACCTGGTATAGTGAAGGAATCTATCATTTTAAGGGTGCTATTATTCAAGCACTAATAAACGTGGCTGATGTGAAAGGGGTATATGAGAAGAAACGTTTTGCTGTTAAGGGTACTTACATTGATGATGATGACTTCGTGACTGGGGAGCGGGCTAATTTTCCATTGATTGTGAAGGAAAATGGCATAAACTTCGCTGTCTATTTAAATGATGGGGCAATGGTCGGAGTATTCTTGGATCAGCGGAATGTACGAAAGGTTATTCGGGACAAATATGCGGAAGGAAAAACCGTGTTGAATACCTTTTCGTACACAGGGGCTTTCTCTATAGCAGCCGCACTAGGCGGTGCTTCGAAGACAACAAGTGTCGACCTTGCTAATCGCAGTAAAAGCAAGACAATTGAACAGTTCAGTGTCAATGGAATTGATTATGAAGCACATGACATCATCGTTGAGGATGTTTTCAATTATTTTAAATACGCAGTTCGCAAGCAGCTTTCATTTGATATGGTCATTCTTGACCCGCCAAGCTTTGCCCGTTCAAAAAAGCATACATTTAGCGCGGGGAAGGATTATCCTGCCTTACTCGAGCAAGCCATTCAAATTACAGCAAACAATGGGATTATTGTGGCTTCTTCTAATTGCAGTACATTTGATATGAGAAAATTTAAAGACTTTATTGATAAGGCCTTTAGAGTAACAGGCGGAAAATATAAAATCCTTGAGGAATATAGTCTTCCTGAGGATTTTAAGGTACTGAAGGAATTCAAAGAAGGGGATTATCTTAAAGTTGCTATTATCAAGAAGCTATCATGAGTTTTATTTATAAGCAAGAAGAAAGGTGCAGGCTTAAAAGCTTGCACCTTTCATTCTGATATTTTAAAAGAAAAGAAAGTATAACTTTGGAGTTAGAGAGTTGTCTAGCGCAAGCGTCCTATCGCCTATCAAACTTCAGGCCCCCTCCGCAATGATTGCGTCAACATCGGTTCGCTCTCGCTCACCGTGTTTCCTTTATCTCAGTTGCGGTCCTTCCAGTTTGTACGGCGATGACCAAGGCGCTTGCGCTTTTCTTATACAACCCCTTGTACGATCATCGCGTCAGCCACTCGGATGAATCCTGCGATATTTGCACCGACAACAAGATTGCCCTGATAGCCATATTCTTCTGCTGCTTTCATACTATTACGGTAAATAGTAGTCATAATTTCACGAAGTTTTTCATCTACTTCCTCAAAGGTCCATGATAATCTTGCGCTATTTTGTGCCATTTCTAAGGAGGACACAGCAACACCGCCAGCATTGGCTGCTTTTGCAGGTGCAAAAAGGACATCGTTTTTCAGGAACACATTAATGGCTGCTAATGTAGATGGCATATTTGCACCTTCTCCAAGAGCCTTTACTCCGTTGGCAACAAGTATTTTTGCCGAATATTCATCAATTTCATTTTGTGTTGCACATGGAAGGGCAATGTCACATGGAATGGACCAAATGCCGGAACAGCCTTCAATATATTGGGCGTTCGGATGCTCAAGGGCATACTCATAAATACGTTTTCCTTCCAATTCCTTTAAACGTTTCACTGTTTCAAGGTTAATCCCATTTTCATCATAAACATAACCGTTTGAATCACTGCAGGCAACAACCTTTGCACCCAAGTGAATGGCCTTTTCCATTGCATAAATAGAAACATTGCCAGATCCTGAAACAATGACGGTGCTTCCCTCAAAACTTAGGCATTTATCAGCCAACATCTCTTCAACGAAATAAATGGTGCCATAGCCGGTTGCTTCTTTTCGTCCTAAACTGCCTCCATAGCCGATTCCTTTGCCTGTTAGGACACCAGCTTCATAGGCACCGCGAAGCCTTTTGTATTGTCCGAACATATAACCGATCTCTCTTGCACCGACTCCGATATCACCTGCTGGAACATCGATATCTGGACCAATGTATTTACTTAGCTCTGTCATAAAGCTTTGTGTAAAACGCATGATTTCTCCATCAGACTTACCCTTAGGATCAAAATCGGCTCCTCCTTTTCCACCGCCGATTGGCTGGCCAGTTAAGGAGTTTTTGAAGATTTGTTCAAAACCGAGGAATTTAATGATGCTGGAATTTACTGAAGGGTGGAAGCGGATGCCACCTTTATACGGCCCAATCGTGCTGCTGTATTGGACTCTAAATCCGCGGTTTACCTGGACTTTACCGGTATCATCCGTCCAAGGTACACGAAAGGTAATCACTCTTTCGGGCTCCACGATTCTTTCGAGGATTCCATGATTCATGTATTTAGGATGTTTAGAGAATACAGGTACAAGTGAATCGAATATCTCCTCTACTGCTTGATGAAATTCATATTCGAAGGGATTACGCATTTTGACTACTTCAAACACATTATTTACATAATCCAGTGCAGTTTTTGTTTCGCTGTTCTTCACTTCTTCCAATGTTTGCATAGTTGATCAAGCCCCCAATATAAAAATGAAACTGTATAATTACTCAAATGGTTGGATTTTCTAATAAGAAAATTTTATAATAGAAAAATAATCTGAACAATATGAATAATAGATATGATCAATGCCTGCATGAGATGAATGGAGAAAGAGGGGGATGTTTTGGAATTACGACAGATTCAATATTTTATGGAAGTTGCAAAAAGGGAGCATGTGACAGAGGCTGCCGTTGCCTTACATGTTGCACAATCAGCTGTCAGCAGGCAAATCTTTAATCTTGAACTGGAATTAGGGGTTGATTTATTTTTTCGGGAGGGAAGAAATGTCCGCTTAACCCCGATTGGAAAGATATTTCTGGAGCATATGGAAGAAGCGATGACAGTTATCGAGAATGCCCGGAGAGAAGTCGACGAGTATTTAGATCCAGAAAAGGGGACGATTCGCATTGGGTTTCCTAGCAGTTTAGCTGCATATACTTTGCCGACTGTAATTTCTGCCTTTAGCAGGAAGCATCCAGATGTGAAATATCAGCTTCGGCAGGGATCCTACCATTCTCTTATTGATGGGGTTATCAAAGGTGAAATGGATATGGCTCTTCTTGGCCCAGTGCCAAAGGAAGAAAAAAAGGTGCATGGGCATATTTTATTTACTGAAAAAATGGTAGCTTTGTTGCCAAATAGACATAAGCATACGGATAAGAAATCAATAAATTTAAGTCAGCTGCGCGACGATTCCTTCGTTCTATTTCCTAACGGGTATATTTTGCGTGAAATTATTATGAATGCCTGCCATCAGCAAGGCTTTCAGCCAAATGTTTCGTTTGAAGGAGAGGATATTGATGCCATTAAGGGATTGGTTTCAGCTGGACTAGGTGTGACTGTTATTCCTGAAATTACATTAATCGATAGCTTGCCGCGCCAAACTGTTAAGATTCCCGTTGTTGATCCTCAAGTTACTCGAACCGTCGGCATTATTATCCCAACCGACAGAGAAATGCTGCCTACTGCTAAGCTATTTCACGAATTTATAATTGAATTTTTCCATATGCTTGGAAGCTTCCAGAACTAAACGGTTGCCTAGTAGTGATTGTGAAAAAAATGTTTTTCCGGCAGACAGTAAAAAAACACGATGGATGCCTATTAAAGCACCATCGTGTTTTTCTTAATAATTTATTCTAATCCTTCAATCACTAATTCCTTTGCAGGCAAGAATGATTCACCTGTATCGAGATATTTAACTTTAACAAGATCACCCTCCTGCAAGTATATAGCCATTGGGCTAATTTCAGAAGAAATTACATAGCTTTGGCGGTTATTTAATAAGAAGGAAATCGATGTGAAATCACCATTCCTTTCTTTATACACTCTTACGACTGTTCCGCTTATTTGCTTTTCCTCGGCCTTTGAACTGCCATCAACCGTTCCGCCGCCCCGTTGCAGTGCGGTTTTGTACAGCTTCAATGCTTCATTTGGAGTCGAGGCATAAACAGAAATTTCTGGATTAGCAGCTGAAACAATAAAGTAATTTTGCAAAAAGCCATTTGCATCCAATACTGGTGTTAGCCAGCTTGCTTCCCCATAGAAATTATAGAGAACAGGCATTTCTCCGTCCCATTTCTTTTCAATAAACTTTTTCTCGATAATCTGCAAAGCTCCCTGTGAATCCATGTAGGATTCTTCAAGATTTCCTGTATAGTAAGTGGCTTCCCCTGTTCTTGAGTTTGTTAACGAATACCCAAGCATTGAGTCTACCCCTTCTTTCGGACTTGTAAAATCTGTGAAGTAGAACATCTCACCGTTTTCATCAAAAATGGGGCTGACATTTGCTTCAGTTCCCTCATCAGATGGAAGCTTTACATCCTTTTTGCCAAACTTGCTATTCCAAAATCCATGAATATAATTACCAAAGTAGCTATTTTGCAGGCTGACTACTTCTGGTGAAACGGCCCCGTCAATGAAGGACGGTACATCTTTTAAAGGATAGTCCTTTGTATTCCCCGTTTTTGGATCGACAGCAACAATGCCTTTTACCTCAAATCCATTTCGCGCTGAAACAAATTCGCCGTATGAACGAATATAATGAGGTTTTCCTTCATCATCAATTTCTAACTGAACATCCCCATGAAAAATATATTGTGGATATTGCATCCGAATACGGCGTTCAATGTTTTTACTGAAATAAGAGGAAGGGGTATAGACCATCTCTGCTTTTATGAATTTGGGATTTGCAGAGGAATCAGTTGCACTGATTGTAAAATAGCCTGGTGTCTCGTCTCCGTTCAGCCACTTGAAAAATCCGGAAAATTCAACAGGTGCAATATAAACATATTCCCCGTTAACTTTTTGAATCTGCAGATTCCCTAGCTCATAATAGCTAGTATTTGGAACTTGCCCAAATGCCTTCTTCATTTTATTCCGCGCAAATTGTGGGGGAACACTTGCAGGTGTTTCATTTTCGTCAAATGTTTCAATTTCTGTTTTCACATCCATTTTTGCAATTTCATATTTTTCTCCCGCGTTAAATAGAAAGGCAGAAAGAAAAATAACCGCAATTGCAAGACTTGCTAGAAATAAGACTGCTTTAATTATTCTTTCTTTCCCAGTTGCAAGTACTGCACCTGCGGCTGTAATAATGACAGCTAATATCCACAGCGAAGATAAGTTCCGATCCAGATTTGTAACATAGTAGAAGACGAACACGCCAAGGAATAAAAGGATAATGACTGCGATAAGAAACTTTGATTTTGGCTGTTTCTTTTCCTCACTTTTATTTTTTGAAAAAGGGATTAACACAAGCGCAGAGGCTAATCCAATAATTAGTGAAAATAATAACATGTGTCCCATTTGATCACCTCTTTGAAAGTTTTTATTCCCTTACTATACGGATAACATACGAGGAAAGTTTCAGCTCTATTTAGAAAGTATCATGACTTTAGATGTAATTGCTAAATAAAAATTGACAGTTGTCCTATATTTTATTAAATTTTATCTATATTCTAATTATTTAGAATATAATAGAACCAAAGGGGGATGAAATAATGGGGAAAACGGTTCAAAAAAGTAATCGAAGCAAGGGGAAGGGTGAGGATTTTGAGAAAATGGTTCGTACAAGTCAATTTAACGAACTGATGGCTGCTAAGAAAAAATTTTTAGTTCCATCAATTATTTTATTTCTAGGACTGTACTTATTATTTCCAATTTTAATTTCCTATTCAGATGCACTGGACAAAACCGCTATTGGGGATATTTCATGGGCATGGGTATATGCCCTATTGTTGTTCGTTATGACTTGGGTAATGGCAACTATATATATGAAAAAATCTGCTATGTTTGATCGTATGGCGGAAAAGGTCTGGAAGGAAGATGAGTTGGAAAGGAGAGAAGCGAAGTGAATCTTACCGTAGTCGTCTTATTTCTATTAATAGTTGCAATGACTTTGGCCATTACTTACTATGCAGCGAAAAGAACAAATACAGCAAATGAATTTTATACGGCTGGGGGAGGATTAACAGGGTGGCAGAATGGTTTGGCCATTTCTGGAGACTATTTATCTGCAGCCTCTTTTCTTGGAATCGCGGGTGCAATTGCTTTAAGCGGATTTGATGGATTCTTATTCAGTATTGGTTATCTTGTTGCATACTTAGTCGTTTTATTTATTGTAGCCGAACCGCTGCGTAATCTCGGAAAATACACATTAGCTGATATGATTAACTCACGTTTTGATGCTAAAAAAGTAAGAGCTACCGCTGCTCTAAATACGATTACAATTGTTATATTTTATATGATTGCCCAATTAGTTGGTGCAGGTGCTCTAATCAAGTTATTGTTTGGAATTGATTATTGGCTGGCAGTATTAATTGTCGGAGTTATGATGACGGTCTATGTTCTATTTGGAGGCATGACAGCAACAAGCTGGGTGCAAATTATTAAGGCTGTTCTGTTAATGCTTGGTACCATTATTATTTCTTTTTTAGTACTTTCCCGTTTCAACTTCAATATTTTCGAAATGTTTACCACCATGAAAACAGCGACACCGTTAGGCGAAGCCTACTTAAATCCAGGTGTTAAATACAAGGTGCCACTAGATACTCTTTCCCTCATGATCGCGCTTGTGTTTGGAACAGCGGGTCTTCCACACATACTAATGAGATTTTTCACAGTAAGAGATGCAAAAACCGCAAGAAGTTCCGTTATTTGGGCTACTTGGATTGTTGGCATATTTTATGTCATGACAATATTCCTTGGCTTCGGAGCTGCAGCGTTTGTTGGTGCGGATGTTATTCAAGCAAGTAATGCAGCTGGGAATATGGCGGCCCCATTACTTGCGAAGGTATTAGGCGGAGATATCTTAATGTCATTTGTTTCCGCGGTAGCCTTTGCAACGATTTTGGCTGTTGTTGCAGGTCTAGTTCTATCTGGTGCTTCAGCTTTTGCTCATGATATTTATGGACAAATCATTAAAAAAGGAAAAGCATCAGAGAAAGAACAGATGCTGGCAGCAAAATATGCTTCATTAGGTGTTTCTGTGTTTTCTATTTTACTAGCGCTTTTTGCTCAAAATTTAAACGTAGCATTTCTCGTCTCTCTAGCTTTCTGTGTAGCTGCAAGTGCAAATTTGCCTGTTATTATTTTCACAATATATTGGAAGCGTTTTAATACTGCGGGGGCAATGACAGGAATGATCTCGGGTCTTGTGTCTGCTCTTATACTTGTAGCTATTAGTCCGAGTGTCATCTCTCCGGTCGAAGGGGCAGCATTATTTACAGGCAATCCTATTTTTCCATTAACAAATCCTGCCTTGTTGTCTGTTCCAATCGGCTTTATCGGGTCGATTATTGGCACGCTTGTTTCCAGTAAACAGGATGCAAAACGGTATGCCGAGGTAAAGGTAAAAGCGAATACTGGTTATCGTGAGCCATTGTCTTAAATATAGGGGGGAAAGGACAAAACTTTTTGTACTTTCCCCTTCTTATATTTCAAAAAAATTATATATATAAGGAGGAAAAGAGCAGGAAGTAAGAGAATGAAATATTACTAGACGTTCAATTTTTTCTAATGAAAGGATGGTTTATATGCAGTCTAGACCAAAGGAAAATGAATATGCGAATTATTATTCTGGATATGTTAGTTTAGTTCCGGATGGGGATATCGTACATATATTAACGGATCAAGTGGAGGAAACGATTCAACTTCTACAGGGAATCTCTGAAGAACAGAGCCTTTTTCGATATGCTTCTGGAAAATGGAGTGTAAAGGAAGTGATTGGGCATGTAGCAGATACAGAGCGGATTATGGCGTATCGTCTACTTTGCATTGCTCGTGGGGAAACGGTATCGCTGCCAGGTTTTGATGAAAATCCATATGTACTTAATGCCTCTTTTGATCGCTTACCTATTAAAGAGCATATTGAAAATTTAAGGGCTGTGCGGCAATCAACGATTCAATTGTTGAAGGGTTTGGATTCTAGTGTTTGGGTTAGAATTGGCAGTGCAAATGATGTAGATGTTTCAGTCCGTGCGCTTGCATATATTATAGCGGGCCACGAACGACATCATCGCCGAATAGTAAAAGATCGCTATTTGCTGTAATAGACTTGATGGAAGAACTGCTAAACTTGTTTTGGCAGTTTTTTATTTTTTTGAAAAAGTGTCACAAAAATGCGTCATGTACGACTAATCGGTATGAAAGTTAAAAAGTAGGTGAGTGGGAATTGGATAATGAGAGAAGGCATCTCGTGATGGATTGGTATGAATCTTATTATGATGATGTTTATCGTTTTATTTTATTTATGCTCGGTGACAAACAGCTTTGTGAGGATTTCGTACATGATACGTTTGTTCGAGCTTATACAGCAGTAGAGCGATTTGATATGCGCTCCAGCGTAAAAACATGGCTTTTTAGCATTGCCAAGCATTTAGTTTTAGATGAAATCCGTAAACGAAAGCGAAGAAAGTTATTTCCATTTGAAAAGGAAATCCCATCTTCCTTGAATGTGGAGCAACTGTTTGAGCATAAAGAAGCTGTAATTGAGTTGATGAGTGAGATTCAAAAATTAAAGCCGAACTACCGGATGGTAATTATTCTAAAGATGGTTGAGGATTGCTCCACAAAAGAAATCTCAGACATTCTGGATTGGTCTGAAGCAAAGGTGCGCAAAACATTATCAAGAGCACTTCATTCACTTAGAAAAATGAGTCTAAAGGAAGAAGGGGGTGGACAGTTTGGGCAAACATTATGATGACCAATGGAAGCAGCTCCAACAATTTCAACCTCCAAGTTATGAAAAAGATCAAATAAAACAGAGAATTTGGCAAACGATTCGAGAAGAACCTGTTAAAAAATTGCCTAGAATTTTTCCTCCGTTGAAAGGACTCGTAACGACTTGTCTTCTTATTCTTATTTGTGGAAGCTTCCTATGGCTGATTTTTCAACAAAGTGGAGAGCCGCAAACGGCTGCAAATCCGTCTATCGATTATGAGAACTTTAGTTGGGGGCTGGAGGATGTCTATAGTAAGAAAGCAGATGAAGGCTTGGAACTTTTTCAGGAAAAGCAATCGGTCCCAGTTGGAACAGTTAAGGAAGTAACCGAAGAAGAAATGAAAACAATCACGGCAAAATTGCCAATGTTTGTCGAGAAGGAGCTTGAACATTTCCCCTATCCAACAACGATGTATATTGAGCATGTAAAAATGATGGATACGGTACAAAGATACCATTTCTTTATTCCCGACAAGGAGAAATGGATTTATTTCACCTTTGATTATCCAAAGCTTGAATATGCAGAAATTTTTCATGCGATGTCGACATTGACGTTTGATGGAAAGAAGCCATATAGTCATGATGAGCAGCTATATGTCAATCATGGATATGGAAGCATGCTGTTTCCAGTTGGGTTGAAGCCATACTCAATTACCTCCTATAAGGAAATCTATTATTGGGATGAAGGGTCTGATAAGGCGTATTCGAAATATATAGAAACGATTCTTTCGTCTAGGGGCTGGGAGAGGAAAGCCTTTGGTGGAAAAAGTCATACATTTGTTTCAGTAGATGGGAATGAGGTAGTTAGTATCACATGGAATGGAAAAGAATTAATTTATGAGTTCGATTATCCGAATAGTGAAGAATGATTGGCAAATGAGCAGATCATTGCATGGTCTGCTTTTTTAGAAGGAGGAATTAGTGGGGAGATGATTGAATTAGTAAAGCGAATAAATTCAACAAGGATGTGGAAAAAATGACACTGGTTTTAGATAAAAATTTAGCCCATCGTATTGAGCAATCAGAAGTGGATGCTCTATCTTCAAGATTAAGTGCGATCCAAGGAATTTCTGGTAATCCGATGGATGTACAAATTGAGAAATTTGGGAATGCAGCATCAGTGACTATTCCTGATCTAAGAAATAAAGGAGTACATCAGGCACTAATTGACAAACGGCTGCAACAGGCAGCTTTTCAAGCATGTGATCTAGCTGTTGGCCAAGCGAAGTATGCTAGCATAAGCCAGAATAATATGGAAAGAGCCGGATTGCAGATTGCCTATACAAAAGCAATATGGGTACAAAGAGAATCATAGTTTGTTCATGAAGCCCGAAATCACGGAGAACAAGAAAACCGGTAGCTATGAAGTATCCAGATCTCTTTAGAATGTTAATAACAAAAGCGATCCTCCAAAAGGGATCGCTTTTTCGTGTGGTATAAAACTTTGCAATTGTAAAATAACAATTGTATATAGGATGAACTTTCCTACTGAAGTAGCATTAATAAGTAAATCTAAAATATCCCATTTTTTTATTGCGTTCTAAAAAATTAGAACATATAATAATTTTAAAATGAAAAGCGAAATTAGAAAGGTGATTATTATGGATTTTAACCAAAAACCGATGGATATCAATCTGGAGCAGCAAAAGCTTATTTCAAGCCCGATACGGGTGAAAATTATTTATTTACTGGATAGCCAGGCAATGACAGCAAAACAGGTAGCTGATGAAATGGGGAAGACGGCGGGCAGTATTCATTATCATATCCAGCAGCTATTTAATGGCGGGATATTGGAAATTGAGGAGATGAAGGAAAACAAAGGGATTATTGAAAAGTATTATCGTTCTAAAGCGACAAAATTTAGATTAAGAGATAAAAATACACCAAATCTAGAAAAGAAACGATCAAGGAGGAGTAGTCTGTCACTAACAAATGAAGAGTTGAAGGAATTTGAATCAGATTTTGATAATCTTTTATTGAAATATGTGAAAAGAACAGTTAAAGAAGATGTCACTCGTACGTCTTATCAAGTTTCTCTGCAGTTAGATAAGTTTCTTGAAGAGGAGGAAGAATAAATGCCGATTGCAGTAAAAAGGAATATGATTTTGTTTCTGCTTGGAAAAATGACTGCAGTGCTAGGTTCGTCTATTTATGGCTTTGCGATAGGGCTATATATTTTGGCGGAAACAGGCTCAAGCCTTAATTTTGCTGTAACATTAATTTTGAGTGTTTTGCCTAGAATCTTGCTTTCGCCGATTGCGGGTACGCTCAGCGATCGTTGGAACAGAAAGAAAATGATTATTACATCAGACTTTGCTTGTGCAGTCTGGCTAATGATCGTTTTACTTTTATTTACTTATGTTTATCCGGAAATTTGGCTTCTGTATGTTGCAACAGCTGTTTTAAGCATCCTCAACACTTTTTATTCTTCAGCGGTCACATCATCCATCTACAACATGATCGGCCCAGATTTTCTGCAAAAAGCTATGTCATTGAACCAGGCAGCTGCTTCACTTTCAACGATATTAGGTCCTGTTCTTGGCGGCATGTTCTTTGGCCTCTTTCAAATAACAACCTTCATGATTATCAACATCATCGCATTTACAATTTCAGGAATTGCCAGTATTTTTATCCAGTATGATTTATTTGCTGAAAAAAAGGAAAAAGAAATAAACAGCACTATATTTACAGATTTAAAATCTGGTTTTGCTTTCGTTAAAAATCAGGTTTTTATTAAGAATTTAATTTTCTTAAGTGTCTTTCTAAATTTTTGGTTCGCAGTATTTCCTGTAGCCATGCCATATCTAGTCCTAACTATCAGGAAAATGGAACCAGTACAGTTAGGTGTTATTGAAGGGACCTTTTCCGTCGGTATGATGCTCATGGCTATTATTTTATCAACAAGACCAGAAATAAAAAGAAAAGACGTAACCATTTTTGGCGGCTTAATAGCCATGTCTACAGTTCTCATTTTACTAGGGCTTCCGAATTTTCCAGGGATGTTGGGCATTTCGAATGCCGTTTTCTTTCCGTATTTTATTCTAATGGTTCTTCTGCTCTCATCATTCATAATGATTGTAAATATGCCAATTATGGTTCTTCTGCAAAAAAGCACGCCAGATGAGTATCGAGGGCGAGTGATGTCTTTGCTGGAAACAGGAGCTAGTGCAATGGCACCGCTAGGTTATATAATATTTGGTTTCCTCCTGGAAAAAATGCCAGTCTGGATATTGTTGGCTATTTGTGGAATGAGCATTATTATATTAATCCTTTATCATATTAAAAGGAGAATTTTGGTTGAGTCGTTAAGAGAGGCAGATAAACCAAAAACAATCACCGCAGAAATATGAAAAAAATCGGCAGGTTTCCACACCTGTCGATTTTTACTCTGCTTTTTCTGAGTGATCAGTAAAAACTGCTTGCAGCAAGTATAAGATCATCCAAATGGTAATAACAAGGAACCCCCAGCCTAATACCTTTTGTTGAGTTTCTAAATAGTTATTGCATATTTGAATCGGTGAGTCGATGTACAGCCATGCCATTAAAGCAAACATAGATAAGTAATTTAAAAAGATAAAGCTTTTTCCTAGTGTTTGCATCTTTTTCCAGCTGTCTCTTAAAAATAATCCAACGAATGGAAGACTAATAAACTTAAAGAGTTCGATATAATAAATGGAGACAGCTTCATCTAAAGCACGCGGCAGCATCCAGTACATTGTAATAAAAACAACAAGAATCATGCCAGGGACTCCGTCTGTATTCCAAGCTGTGAAAAAAGGATGGAATTTTTTTATTAGCATGTCACCAATGAACCAGCCTGCCAGAATAAGAAGAGGCAGCTGGACGAGCATATGGAGCAGCATGATGGACTCTATATAAGCTTTAACAGGAGGAATGACTAATATCCCGTACAAGATAATACCTAACCCTGTTTGTTTCATCTGCTACTCCCCCGTATCATTCTTAAGTGTCGTTACAACGGTATTTGCTGCTTCATCAATTTTTGTAAAATCCATTACTTCAGCTAAATAGCCTTTTCTATCAACTAAATAAAAGGCTGAATTATGTGTAAAGCCGCCCTCTCCATCTGGAATGACAATGACTCCGAATTCTTCCAGTAAATGATCTAGTTCGGCTTGGTCAGCTATTCTTGCCATACGCCAAGTTTCCCCGTCGCTTTCAAAAGCTTTTCTGTATTTTTCTAATGTATCAACGTCATCCCGAGCGGGGTCAAAGCTGATGCTTAAAAATAATATATCTTCCCCAATCCATGCTTTCGGTACTTTGCTGTAAACCTCTGCTAAATTCATTTCTAGCTTTGGACATACATCTGAGCATGACGTATAAATAAAGGTAAGCATAATGTACTTTCCTTCAAATTCTGAAAAAGAGTACACGCGTCCTTTGCTGTCTTCCAAAGTAACGTCAGGAAATTTTGGTTTGTCCTTAAGGAGTTTGTAGGTCCGGGCACTTTCTGCTGTAAATGCCCGAAACCCATCTGTACCAGCATAAAACAATACACAACCTAATAGAACAGTCAAAAAAATCGCTGTTGTATTACGCCAATTTTTGCTCATTTAAATCGCTTCCTGCAGTACCTCTAACTTTTACATAGCGAATAAAATGGATAATAAAGATTGTAAGTCCCACTACGGCGAGTACACCGCCAATTGCACCAAATACTGCAGGTGCCATCCACTCTGGAAAATGTGTTGCCCATCTTCTAGGCGTGCTAAGTGCTCCAGAAATCAAGAAGCCAACACTTACACTAATGATGCCAAGTGTATAGCTGATAAAACCAACCTTATCTAATCCATTCGTTTGTAAGCTGCTGTCAACTTTAGACAAATAGTAGATAAATCCAAAGATCATAACGACAGCACCAAGCCCCATATACATATGGAAATGTCCAGGTACCCACTTCGTATTATGCATCACATGATTGACAACAATCGTTGCATCGACTATTGCAGGAACGACACCTACAACCCATCCAAACATGGATAAGAAGATTAAACCTGATGCCATATCCCATTTAACTCCTGATTTATAAACAATCATTAATGCGCCATAAGCAGTAATAACGAGAACTGGCAAGCCGTTTGCATAAGATAATACTTGTCCCATGATGAGCATCCATTTTGGCATGACTGAATCCATTAGCATATGGTGAGTATAGATGACTAATGTAAATGCCGTTGACATCGTCCAAGCAATTAGAAATGGTCGATTAGATTTCCATGGACGGTTTGTATAGCGCGGCAAAATTTCATAAACTGCAATAACGCCCATATAAATAATGGAGTTAGCAAAAATATGGCCGAAAGCATAAGTTAAGTTTTTTGCTAATAGTGGATCGAATGTAAAAGCGGGATTAACGACATTAATAATATTCATTATCAAAACTGTTGCTCCAGCTGTTAATGCTGATACGTTAACAATCGTTACCATCGTACTTGCAACAACTGTTGGTGATGGTGCATCTTTTTCTGCTCTTTTTCCAGAGATAACATCCCATCCTAATCCTTTTCCTAAACTTCCATGTTTTTTAATAATGGCTCTGCCTGTATCAATGTAAAGAAGCAAGAAACCAACACCAAGAATAAGCATACCTACAAGATATAATAGGGCGCCGGTAACACCCCAAGCTCCTCCAGATAATGCTGGAAGCGGATACAGGAATGTCCATGCACTTGCATATTTAAAAGAAAATACACCAATAATAACCATAACCACGCCAATTAAAGACAATATAAGATTTAACTTGAATACTTTTTTAGACAACTCAACATAGTTTGATAGGAAATACCACATAACTGCTGAAGCGGCTAATGCTGCTCCCCCAATCATTCCGGTTCCATGAATTGTTAAGAATTGATAGAATGCTGCAGGGGGAAGATCCAGCACGCCGCCTTGAGCCAAAAGCATTAAAATACCAAAAACCATCATAGCAGCAATCACTAATCCACCAATGATTAAATAAGTCGCTATCAGATTATTTCTGGATTTAAATTCTCCTTTATTGATAGTCGTAACCATTTTTCAACACCTCCACCTTTTTATTCAGTTATTACGATTTTGCCGATCATTAAATGATGAGCTAATCCGCAATATTCTAAACATAGAACGTCATACGTACCTGGCTTATCAAAAGTGATGTAAACTTTATTTGTGTAATCTGGCATTGCTTGTGTTTGAGCAATTAAATTCAACTCTGAATCATAAATACCAAACCCGTGAGTGACATCTGTGCTTGTGACATGAAATTCTATCGGTTCTCCCACTTTAAATTCCGTTTCACTCATTTTCCAGCCGAATTGAATAGCTTCGACATCCACGATTGTTGGATCATTTCCTGCCCCATAAACAGGCTGGTTATACGGCAATTCGCGAAGGGTATAAATTGTAATAATAAGCATGACTACAACTAATGTTGCCCCATAAAAAGTTCGTGCCTTATACCACTTCTTTTTGATAGGCTCATAATCACGTTTTTCTTTTGATTTGAAGGCGACAAATCCAAAAACTGCTGTGATTAAAAGCATAAAAATTAAACTGACAATCCATGCTACTGTTTGAACCATTTCTAATACCTCCCCCAAATACTCCACTTTTTTATAGATAAATTGCACCATATCCCCATTTATGGCGATATTAGAATACAAAATTTAGACACAATTAAGCGTGACCCTTGTCACAGAAAATCCATATTTAATTTATTTTATTTTGTATCGTTTTAACCTTAAAAACAGTGAAAGTAAGTATTTGATCCTATTTTTAATAAAGAAACCCATTTGATGTATATTTAATTCCGAATTTTCTGTAAAATTTACCTGAATAAAAATGCAGATCACTTAGGTGATCTGCATTTTTATTTTTACATTATTTATCTTTACTCGGTATCGCACAGTTCCCGTCTACACAGCTTGCATCCTCTGCATCTGCTCCTGATAAATCTTGGAATTTAGGTGCTGCCGCTGATTCTTCTTCCCAGACTTTCTGCAGTGCATTAGCGAAGGTTTCTGGAGTCTGTGCTCCTGATATGGCATATTTCTGATTAATGATAAAATATGGAACGCCACTTATGCCATATTGCTGGGCAATAGCTTCATCAATGCGAACATCATTAGCAAAAGCATTTTTATCTTGAAGCGTATTTAAAGCTTCTTGACGGTCTAATCCAGCATCTTCTGCGATATCTGCCAATGTATTATGTTCACTAATTTCCTTTGATTGTGTGAAATAAGCGTGAAGAAGCTTCTCTGTAAGAACAGCCTCTTTTCCCTTTGCTTTTGCATACTTCGCTAAGCGGTGTGCATCAAAGGTATTTGTTGGCTTCATGTCATCAAAGTTAAACGTTAAGCCAACACTAGCTGCATGCTGTCCGATTCCTTCGTTCGTCTTCTTTGCTTGTTCTACACTCATCCCATACTTCGATGCAAGTGCTTCGTGAATATTTTTTCCACTGTACTTAGGAGAATTTGGATCAAGCTCAAAGCTTTTGAATTCAACCTCAACTTGATCTTTATATGGAAATTGAGCTAGTGCATTTTCTAATCTGCGCTTCCCAATA
Organism: Cytobacillus solani; assembly: GCF_006704205.1. Classification (NCBI taxonomy): domain Bacteria; kingdom Bacillati; phylum Bacillota; class Bacilli; order Caryophanales; family Bacillaceae; genus Cytobacillus; species Cytobacillus solani. The sequence continues at coordinate 1,103,743 of NZ_CP041305.1, read as the reverse complement.
TAACAAAACGGACAAACATAATCTGACCATACCTCTATTTTCATATGACCCCTACTTTCTTAATTAGATTCCCTTAATAGTAGCATAACCGAAGGTGAATCCATTAAAAAATGCTTACAGTGAAAAATACATTTTCCGAAGAATTGAAAAAAATAAACAACATGCAAGGTTGGGCTCAATATACTAATTGTACCAAGGTGATTTTAAAGAAGATAAATGGGTTCATATGCTGCTATTGTTACCAATCAAATCATAATGTGGTGATATCAGGTGAAAACTGATCAAAATCATACGTATTTGTTTCAAAATCTACAAGAGAGCCATTTGACATTTGAGCATGTCTTTAATCGGATCCTTAAGTTTATGAACAGAAATCCCCGGGGAAATTTCCGGTTAATGGTTGGGACAGATTCTCAAGTTCATTGTAACCGAACCGTTTTTATTACAGGAATTGTCATTCAAAATGAAGGGAAGGGGGCATGGGCTTGTATACGAAAAAACATTGTTCCACGAAAAATGCTTCATTTACATGAACGCATTTCTTATGAGACATCTCTCACAGAAGAGATCGTATCATTGTTTACGACAGAGCGGAAAAACGAGATGATTAATATTGTGCTCCCTTATATTTATCAAGGTGCAACCTTTTCGATGGAGGGACATCTAGACATCGGTGCGGGAAAAAGAAATAAGACAAGGGAGTTTGTCAATGAGATGGTGACAAGAATGGAATCAATCGGTGTAGAGCCGAAAATAAAACCAGATGCATTTGTTGCATCCAGTTACGCAAACCGATATACAAAATAAAGTTGGTGAGAAACAAAAAGCACAATGAATTTTTTCATTGTGCTGGCAGGCTTTGTTGTTATTTTGTTGTATGAATTAGATAATTATCTTGAATTTTGGCTGCGACAGCCTCAGTTAATTCAGCTGTCGTTTCGGGAAGTGATGACTGTATAATAGCATTCGCCATTTTTGCCATTATTCCTTCGGCTTTCATTTCAAGGTGACCAGTCATAAGACTTTTCTGCTGATTAATGGCTTCAACGGTAAAAAAACCATGCCCTGAAAACTTTTCATTTAATCCAGTCAAGTTAAAGGTCACCTTAGAAGGCTCCTGCCAACTAGTAATATCAACCTTTAATTCAATTTTTTTCTTCATAATTCCGATATCACTTTTAAAGCACCATGTAGACTCTTTTTTATTGATAATATTGTGATCAATATAACCTGGGACAAGTGGTGCCCAATGATTTATGTTACTTACGAATTCCCAAACAAAACGTATCGGTACATTTACTTCCACTTGTTGTCTAAAACATGTCATTCATTCCCGCTCCTTTTAATCATTTTCTTAAGATGCTTTCCATGAAAATCTATTCTAAATTCAGCGGGAGTATTCCATTTTCAAAGTATGAGCAATCTTTATTAATTAATAACTTTCCATTTTGTTCGTAATTCCTCATACCATCTATTCGTTTGTTCTGGATCCTTATCATTAATAAAAATTTTTCTGTTAGTTAATTCAATATAGATATATGGCGATGAGCCTTTCTGAATAAAAAGTAAACTTTTTCCGTAATCCTTTACTTTAAAATGTCCCTTTGACAGAGTAGGCAGCCCAACACCATTCGTTCTTGCTAAAACTTCAGGCATTTCTTCCATTAATTCAATTCGTTTAATCTCTTTGAGATTCCATTCATCCCCATACATACCTGTAATTTCGAAGTGGTCTTTCTTTATGATTAATTCATAACCTTGATAGCTCGAAATAGTTAGGGCTGTTAATGACCCAATAACGACAATAAATAGAATTGTACTTATTGTATAACTGCGTTTCCGTTTACTTGGAATTTCATATTTTGATAAATACACCAGTCCTCCCAGTAAGTAAAGGAGCATAAAACCAAATTGAACTTCAACCGCATATGTAAAAGATGTAAAGAGAAGTGGAAGCAAGACTAGCATCCCGATACCGGCTGATAACAGCAGCATACCTGTTCTTTGCGGTGAACCCTTTGCAATTAGCTGCTCCTTTTCATGTTCAGCCCTAGAGGCAAAACCCGAAATAAGCCAATACGCTTTCTTATAACGAATCGCCCATCCCAAAAGGATGAAAAGAACGGAAATAATGATTTGTACACTAATAAGTCCCATCATATATAAATACTCCCTTTGATGTATAGTTTATACATTTAATTATAATTGATAAGCGATCATCTTGATAGTAGAGAGTGGATGGGGGAAATAGAAGTAAAGAAAGAGCTAAGAAACATTTCAAAGGAATCCATTTGAAGTGGATAAATTCTATAAAAACCCAGAAAAATATGCCATTGGACATGCTTGATTGATGAATAAAAATAAGTGCTTCCTCCCTATTCAGAAAATACTGAAAATTAATTAATATTTAGGTTGTAATAATAATTATTTTAAAGGGGTGTTGCATGTGTTAAAGGTCCTATCTAGTTCAGCATTAGCATTAGCGTTAACAGGCAGTACGATTTTTGCAGGCATTCAAACCGCAGATTCTGCTAGTAAAGACAAAAGTACATATGATATTAATTTAGCCCACCATGTAGGGGTATCACCAGAGCTTGCTGAGCAGGCAAAACGGTTAGGCATTGACCTTTCAAAAGTAGACCCAGCCGAAAAAGTGGCAAACCATGGGAAAAAGTTTCAACAGGCCGGGGATAATCATGTTGCCTATAAAAAAGCACTGGGGGACGTTCCTGTCCTCGTTATTTTAGCTAAGTATAAGGATGGGGATGAGCCAATAGGGGATATGAAAGGACAAGTCCCTGCCCATTATTATGAAGATTTAATCTTTGGTACGGAATATAATCCGTACGAGTTAGATGAATTTAAGCAGTATGCGGAGTATAACGGGGTCAAGGCTCCAACAGATCGTACAATGCAGAATGCTTACAAGGAATCAAGCAATGGGAAAGTGAATCTCGTACGTAAGGAAAATACTGAATTTGTTTGGGTAGAATTGCCTCATGGTGCTTCGTACTATTTGGATCAAGAGGGGAAATATGCTGAAAATGGCAAGTACGTAAATGGCAACGTGAATGGTGATGCACATACAGGTGAATTTATTCGAGATTTGCTTAAAGCTGCTGATGATCAAGTAGATTTTTCCAAGTATGCAGAGAATGGGGAAGTTCCAAATGTGTTCGTTGTACATGAAGGAACAGGAGCGGAATTCAGCCGTGATCCAGCACAATTTTGGTCGCATAAGTGGAATATATTAAGTGCTTTATATTATGGAAAATACTATGAAACTGGCATAACGGCTCCAGAATATTCTGGTTTGAGTGAGGAAGAGTGGATTAACAAAACCATTGCTGAAGAGATGACTTATGATGGTGTACTTGTGAATAACTACAATATCCAGCCTGGAATTGGAGGCAATGTTGCTGGTTATGATGCAGCAACAAATTCCTATAATGAATCGTTAAAAACGGGACCATTCCCTGCACAAACAGGTGTCTACGCCCATGAATTTGGACATGCTCTAGGGCTGCCTGACTTTTATGATACAGTCTACACTTCTGAAGGTGTTGGGAACTATTCAATGATGGCAGGCGGTTCATGGATGCGATATCCGGATCATGCGGCTTATTCTGGAAATTCGCCAACACATTTTGATCCATTCTCAAAGGTATTCTTAGGCTGGGCTGAACCAATGGAAGTTACAGAGGAAGATGGAGTAAAGACAATTACGCTTCCTCCTATTAATCAAGCAAATAGCCAAAATGGCATTGTTAAAATGGAAGTGCCGGGATCAAACGGAACAGAATATTTCTTATTTGAGAATATTCAACAGGATGGGTTTAATAAAGGGTTAGTTCGTCAAGGGGAGGATGCACATGGATTAGTCGCCTGGCATGTGGATGAAAATATTATTAACCTCTATCAAACAGCTGGATTCCGTCCGAACAATGTGGAGAATTGGCAAAACAAGCGCTTCCAATACAATCAATCAGAAACAGCTGCAGACGGAACGGTTGTGACTCACTATGGATTATCTATTCTTCAGGCGGATGGGAAATATGACCTTGAGAAAAATGTGAATCGCGGAGATGCAGGAGACTTCTTCAAAACAGGCAGTAAGCTGACACCTGTTTCTGGAAAAGTTCATACAGGTTCGTATTACTTCTGGAAAGGTCAAAACTCAACACCTGCTGATTCTGGTATCCATGTAACTGACATCGTTGAAAATAAAGATGGATCGATTACAGCAAAATTTTATTATCAATCTAATCAAGGAAAAGGGAACAAATAATCTTCAAAGCAAAAGCCTGATCTCAAAAAAGGGATCAGGCTTTATTGTGGAGGCGGAATGACCGCAGGAATTCCCTGGCCAGAGCCATTATAATATTGAGGCACTTTGCCAGGATGAAACAAATCACCAATGCGCACCTGATTAGAAACTTCAATCGGACTTTCGATAAGTGGAATAATGACATTCATATGAACCTTTACATTGATATAGACTTCTAGAAATGTATTATTGATACCTGACTCAGCCATTTTTGCTTCTACGTCAGATGTTACATCTCCGATAATTTCTAATCGTACTGGAATCTTAGGACCTAAGTTTGAAAGTAAGGTCATTTTTGTGGCCATGCCAAGTGGGACGTAATAAATGATGCCTGTTTCATTTTTTGTCTTGTCTACATCAATTTCAATATCGTTTTTAAAGTTTTCTAATTGTTCCATATCTCCTGCCTCTACTAAGTTTAAATACTTTTGAACCCTTTTCTGGGACTCGGATATGGCTTTATTATAGATTTGTGGGTTGAAGCTATAGCTTGGTTCCCCTGCGTTTTCATGCTTAACAATTAATTCATTGATATCGATGCTTTCAGAAATATCCTTGTCAATGGCATCATTGATCGCTTGGGCTGCAAATTGACGAGCCCTTGATTCGGCAATGCCAATTAAGGTCGGTTCTATATTCTTGTTAATAATGATTAAACTTCCAAACGTTAATAAGAGAAAAATGATAAAAGAAATAAATAATACATATTTAAATGGCAAAGGGCCTTTAAAACTTCGTCTCCTTCGTACTTTTACTTTTCTAAGCAAAGGATAACCTCCCATTTCAAGTGAAGTTCTCACTCATTTCTTTTTACGTTTATCCATTGGCTGTTAGTAGCTCTGAAAATGAATTCATTTATGTTCATTGGGTCATTTGTACAAATATATGTCCAAAACGTAAAAATAAACATAAGCTTTTTGTCTCTTTTTGCGGAATGGTTTTATTGAAAGGAAAACTAGCGATTTGCATTTCCTTCCTGTATTTGGTATTATCTAGAGAATTATTTTTGTTCGGTTTGAAAGGAAAGAATAAGTTGATACTTTTCGCCTGAATATGACTTTGAGCAAGAATAGTAAATTTCAAAATGTGTATGTATACACAAGGAGGAAACAGAAATGGCAACAGGTAAAGTAAAATGGTTTAATGCAGAAAAAGGATTTGGATTCATCGAAACTTCAGAAGGACAAGATGTATTTGTTCATTTTTCAGCGATTCAAGGCGAAGGCTTTAAATCACTTGATGAAGGACAAGAGGTTTCTTTTGATATCGAAGAAGGCGCTCGTGGACCTCAAGCGGCTAACGTTGTAAAACAATAAGAAATAAAAAAACAGACTCTGAAAATTTTCGGAGTCTGTTTTTAGGTTGTTAATCTATATATTATCTATTGAACTTCTTGCATATAATTTAATTCTTTTTCAGTCAGTAAATCCTTCAAATAGCCGTTTAAAAACAATCCAAATGGATCCAGTTCATTTCTAATGGTTAAAAAGTCAGTAAGCATAGGATAAAGATTGTACAGGTCATTATTACTGCGGTTATGCATTTTTCCCCAATGGGGTCTGCCATCGTATTTTTTCATAATTTGTTCCATATCATGAAAATAATCTTCATATGGCATACCTTTATACATGTGAAAGGCAATATAGGCTGATTCTCTTTTGTAGGAAGGACTTAGCCATATATCATCAGCCTTGACCATGCGGCATTCAATAGGAAAATGAACTTTATGCTTTTGCACCTCAATGCATTCCCGAATCTCTTGGATAGCTGGCAGGAGGTGCTGTAGGGGGATGCAATATTCAATTTCTCTAAATTTAACGATTCTTGGTGTTGCAAATAGCTGATAACTATGTGCTGCAATTGACGTGCGTCCAACACTTTTTGAAGAAAGTCTGCTTATAAAACGACAGGTTTTCGGAAATAATCGGCAAATTTCTGAGAGAATAAAGAACAAATAGTTTTCTAATAGAAGATTTTTAAAATGGTGAAGACGTAAGCTTTTAGGTTTTTGATTGGAAATATTCATCGTCTTAATTTGTACTAAATCTGAATATGGGAATAGATAAAACTCAAAGTGACGATTTGTTTCGATTAATTGGGTAAGATTCTTCTCGAGGATTGGAAACTCTACTTGATCACTTATATATTCGTAAATAGGGCTTTCGATTATTTTTAAGGTAACTTTTACAATGATGCCTAAAGTCCCTAACGATACAAGACATGCATTAAAATAATGAGCATTTTCTGTTTTGGATATAGGCAGGACTTCTCCAGTTGCTGTAACTAGCCATATTCTTGTTACTTGAGTGGAAATATTGCCAAATTGAAGCCCTGTACCGTGTGTTCCTGTAGAAATCGCTCCAGCAATACTTTGTACATTGATGTCTCCCAGATTTTCTTGGGAAAAGCCTTTCCTTCCCAGTTCTTCACCTACTTGATATAGTCGTGTACCGCCAAAGACTGTCACAGTGCCCTTGTCTTTATCAATGGATTCAATCCCAGATAAAGAATCAAGTGAAATGAGCCATTCATCTGATTCAACAAGTCTTGTAAATGAATGTCCAGCTCCGATAACTCGAATGGTTTTTCCCTCAATTACAGCTTCTTTTACAATGGCACTAACCTCATTTATAGAGGTTGGGTAAAAAATTTTTTCAGGCTGGCTCTCAAATGTATGTGCCCAGTTTTTCAATGTATGGCCTTGCTCTGTTTTCATCATAGAAAGCATGCTCCTTCCCCGCGATAAGTATTAAAGAGATAAACAATCTGCTGATTGGAAATACAAATAATTTCCTTAAAGCGCTCGCAAATCTCTCCGGCTTTTGCTGCCCGAAAGACGATTGCATCCCCTATATCAAGGGATAAGTTCTCATAATATACTGGGGTTTGCACTTCGCCTGCTCCCTCTAACGGCAAGAGTTTTCCTCCCATGGGATAGACAGGCTTTGGCATTTTGTCTTTTCCAGCTGCTCCTGATGCTATATAGCCACCGCCAAGACATGTATATATGTTTGGGGCTGGTTTTCTTACAATAGGCAAGGCAAAGAAGAGGGAAGGCTTATAGCTAAAGCTTTGATAATAATCAAATAAAAGCGGGGAATAAAAGCCGGACCCGACTGTTACCTCTGTTACGTAATCTTCCAATGAAGTCGTATGCAGACTGCCTGTTCCGCCGCCATTAACAAGTGATAAGGGGATGTCTTCATCCATGAGTTTCTGAATAACCTTTGTTCGACGCACAGCAATTTCAGGAATCGATTTCTTTTTCAAATAAGAAATGAATGTGTTCTTTAAGAATTGTGAGGGCATGAGGTCACCCACACCGGCTATTTGTGCTTCATATCCCATCATGCCTGTAATCTCAAGCTTAGTAGATTGTTTAATTTTTTTTGCAAGCTGTAAGACTGCGTCTTCATTATTTAGCGGGGATCGTCTGACGCCAAAATGCAGATTGGCAAAAGCAGTACTCATGTCAACATCAATACAAACGTAGAATTTTCCGTCTGTCTCCAAAGCGATCCTTTGTAAATGATCGATATGCTCAGAAGAATCTACCATTAAAATAATTTTCTTTTCTGTTTGATTGATTTTAGCAATTTTAATAAGTGCATCCATGTCCCAGCAAGGGTAGCCGAGCAAAATATCATCAAACCCTTTTTCAGAAAGAAATATTGACTCTTGTGGGGTAAAGGACATTAAGCCTTGGAAAATTCGGTTTGATTGGAGTATTCTTCTTAGAAGAGAAACAGAGCGAATCGATTTGGTGGCAATTCGAATGGTTTTTCCATTCGCTTTTTTAGCAATTTCTTGGCAATTTTCATCAAATGCATCTAAGTCTAAAAGTAATGCCGGCAGAGAAATTTCATTAAGCAGCTGTTTTGAAAGCAAGGCAACCCCTCACATATCATTCATAATTATGTAGCTTATTTTTATTATAAAGGATACGTAAATAAAAGTGGGGATAATTATTTTAAAAATTCAGTTTATTGAATTTAGAACAGAAGGATTTCGTTTATTCCTATGGTAAAATATATTTGGGACATGTCTAAAGATTAAATATATGATGAGGAGTGATTGGATGAAAGCATTAATACATGAAGGAAAAGCAGGTTTTAGCGGGCTATCCTATGGGGAAATAGCTGAAAGGGTGCCTGGAGCTGGAGAAGTAAGCGTTCGATTGAAAACTGCAGGTCTAAATCATCGCGACCTTTTTGTACTGAATCGCCATTTGCCGTCTGATCCGCCTCTTATTATTGGGTCTGATGGAGCGGGAATGATTGATGCAGTAGGTGAAGGCGTACATACAGTTAAAGTCGGGGATGAGGTAATGATTAATCCTGGACTCGGATGGCAAGAAAAAAGCGATGCACCACCAGCAGGCTTTGAGATCGTTGGACTTCCTGATCATGGGACATTTGCAGAGAAGATTGTCGTACCTGCAGAAAATACAGTTCCAAAGCCAACATATTTATCCTGGGAAGAAGCAGGTGTCCTTTCTTTAGCAGGACTCACGGCCTATCGTGCTTTATTTACTCGAGGAAAAGTAACTTCTGGAATGAAGGTGTTTATTCCAGGGATTGGCAGTGGGGTCGCCACTTTTCTATTGCAATTCGCAAAAGCTGCTGGGGCAGAAGTATATGTAAGCTCACGTTCAAAGAAAAAATGTGATCGTGCACTAGAACTTGGTGCACATCAAGCGATTGACAGCAATGAGGATTGGAGTAAGGCGTTAAAAGGTGTGAAAATGGATCTGGTCATTGAATCTGTCGGAGCAGCCACATTCAATAAGTCATTAGAACAACTTCGCAGTGGGGGAACGATCGTTATATTTGGTGCTTCCGCTGGAGATGAAGTAACATTTAACCTGCGCACATTTTTCTATGCTCAGCAAAATCTCCTAGGATCCACAATGGGAAGTGCTGAAGAATATAAAGAAATGCTCCAGTTTATGGAGAGGCATCAGTTGAAACCAGTAATCGATGAAGTTTTTGATTTAAGCGAATTTGACAGGGCGTTTCAACGATTAGAGGAAGCAGAGCAAATGGGGAAAATAGGATTCATAATTCGTTCCGAAATGCTTTAAGTTCATTTTAATAAGAATTAGAATATAATAGAAGAGACAATATATAAAGTAAAAGGCAGGAAATCAAAATGATTGTGAAAACAGAAGAAGATTTAAACGGCTTAAAAGAAATTGGCAAAATTGTTGCGCTTATAAGGGATGAATTAATTGCAATGACGAAGCCAGGCATAACAACGAAGGAATTAGATGATTATGCTGGGGAGCTTTTTGAAAAGCATGGCGCTTTATCAGGTCCGAAGGGGGAATATGATTTCCCTGGATTCACATGTATAAGTGTGAATGAAGAGGTTGCACACGGAATACCAGGAAAGCGGGTCATTCAGGAAGGCGATCTCGTGAATATAGATGTATCTGGATCAAAAAATGGATATTTTGCCGATACGGGCTTGTCTATCGTCGTTGGAGACGATCAAAAGCTAGAGAAGCTTTGTGAAACAGCACAGTTGGCATTTGAAGAAGGACTGAAAAAAATAAAAGCGGGCGCAAAGCTTAGCATGATTGGTAAAGTAGTTAATAGAACAGCGAATCAGCATGGCTATACGGTTATTAAAAACTTAACAGGTCACGGAATTGGGCATTCCTTGCATGAAAAGCCTGACCATATTTTAAATTATTTTGAGCCATGGGATTCTCAATTATTAAAGGATGGAATGGTGCTTGCTTTTGAACCGTTCGTTTCAACTGGAGCCGAAGAAGTCATTGAACTTGATGATGGCTGGACATTTGTAACAAGAGACAAAAGCTATGTAGCACAATGTGAGCATACATTAATTGTTACAAAAGGTGAACCGATTATTCTTACTAGATAATAATTGTTAGCAGAAAAACTAACCATCAGCAGTGCACTTAACTGACGGTTAGTTTTCTTTCTTTATGCAATGGAGCAGAGTGAATTAAAAAGGTGAATAAAAGGAAATGATGATAATGGAATTCAAAAAAACAATGGGAATGAGTTAGGCTATTACTTCCTCTTATTACCCTTCAAATTATTTAATTAATCAAAGCCCTCCGCTAGGTATGGAGGGCTATTTTTCTAATTGGTTTTCAAGAATTTTACACAGACAGGTTCAGGAACAGAAATATCTGACTGCAGTAATGTTAGCTTTCCTGTCATTTGATCACGTGAAAACAAAACTAGATTATTGGAATTTTGATTAGAGGCAACTACAAATTTCTCGGTCGGATCCAGTGCAAAGTCTCTTGGCCAATTTCCTTCAGTTGAAGTATGTTCAATAAACTTTAGCTTCCCTGATTCCTGCATTATACTAAATACTGCAATACTATTATGCCCACGATTTCCAGCGTACACATATCGACCATCTGAAGAGATATGAATAGCACTACCTTGATTGTTTTCTCGAAAATCCTCGGGAATGGTAGAAATGGTTTGAAGGTGTGTTAGGCTGGCAGTATCGGGTTCATACGTAAATGCGATTGCCTCTGAGCTGAATTCAGTCATGACATAGACGTATTTTCCGTTCGGATGGAATACAAGATGTCTTGGTCCGCTTCCAGGTTTAACTGACAAACTATTTTTCTCCTTTAAAACTCCTTCATTTAGATCATAAATGATGATTTGATCTATTCCGAGGTCAACAGCGATAATATATTTCTCATCGGGAGTCGGGGCCGCGTAATGAGTATGAGGGAATGTATCTCCTCCTTGGTTTTGGAGTTTGATTACTGAGCTTACCGGCAATATTGAACCATCTTTATCGTCGATTAAAAAGGATTCGACTGTGCCTTTATGATAATTTGCACTAAAGATATTAGACGTTTTGAGATCTAAGCTTACATGACAAGGAGGTGCCCCTTCAGTAACTTGTTTGTTAATTATTTCTAGTTTATTATCAAGGACCTTAAACGATGCAACACCGCCAGTTTCTCCTTCTTTTATAACAGAATACAGAAATTGATTATCGCTGCTAATGGCCAAATAAGTTGGATTATCTAATTTAGCAGCAAGCTTAATATCAGTGATTTTCCCTGTTTCCGTATTTAATGAAAATGCATAAATACCCTCACTTTCGCTCTTCGTATATGTACCGATATATCCTATTTGCTTGTTGTTTTCCAAAATGAATCCTCCTTAAAAATTTTCTATTATTTCTTAAATGTATCATAGATAAACTGTGATTAAAAAATAGCAGGTAATAAAAAAGGAAATTCTACTACGCGGAGAGAATGTACCAACATAGATTTGTGAGAGGATGAGGAGATGCTACCACCAAATGGAATTCTAACGACGTGGGGGAAATTCTGTGATTTTCCCATGGAGACCTTAACTAAAGCTTGGTTTTATCAAAAATCAAGCAGGAGAAAACAACGTTCAGTTTCTTTAATGAAGGAACATAGGGAACAATATGGGATTTCGGGTAATTGTTTTGATCTTGCTATTTGGCTGCTTGATGAGTTTGAAAAAGATGGAATTGAAGCCTATCCAATCGGCAACTATTTAAATACAGAAAAAGCTCATACAGCAGTAGTAGCATTAGATGAAAGAGGAAGGAGATTTCTGTGTGATCTTGGAGATCAGTGGCTAAAGCCAATATTAATAGATTCAGCGCAGCATGATTTTACTGGTGAAATACTAAGTGGATTTTTTCCAGCTGCTCAAGTACAAATTAAACCTGTTAGTAGTAGTGTTGAGGTAATCTATTACAGACCCAGTGGGAAATTATCTCGCCAAGTCTATCATACCGAGCCACTTGATTTGAAATTGTTTATGGAAGCGGCAGAATATTCCCAAAACCAGATTCGACCAAGGCCGCTGCTAGAAGTAAGAACACCCTACAAAAGTGAAATAGCCCACTGGGAATTCTGTAATTGGGAAAGCTATTTAAGTACAAGTGAAGGATTATTTAAAGAAGAACAGTTGCTCACAATTGAAGAGTGGGTGGAAAGAATTCATTCAAAGACAAGGTATGATAGAAAATTCTTATTCGAGGCGCTGGAATTCTATCAAATGAGTTATAGGAGAGGTTGAGGTATCTGGATATTTGCATTTTGAGCAGCTAGATGCGGGTAAAAGGGAAAAGGTATTTCGCGGTAACCAAAAGCAAGCATTGGTGCCCGTAAAAGAGGGAAAAAGCAATCCGCGGTAACCAAAGGGGAGCATTGGTTCCAGTAAATGGGGAAAAAAGCATTTCAGGGTAACCAAAGGGGAGGGTAAGTGCCCGTAAACGAGAAAAATAGTGTTCCACGGTAACCAAAGAGGAGCAATGATGCCCGTAAACGGGGGAAATAGCGTTCCACGGTAACCAAAAGCAAGCATTGGTGCCCGTAAACGAGGAAAAAAGCAATCCGCGGTAACCAAAGGTAAGCATTGGTGCCCGTAAACGAGGAAAAAAGCATTTCACGGTAACCAAAGGGGAGCAATGATGCCCGTAAACGAGGAAAATAGCGTTCCACGGTAACCAAAAGCAAGCATTGGTGCCCATAAACGAGGACAATAGTGTTCCACGGTAACCAAAGGCAAGCATTGGTGCCCGTAAACGTGGGAAATAGCGTTCCGCGGTAACCAAAGACCAGTAAAGATTCCATTAAACTAGGATTTTTGGTCTTACGGTCATTTAAGAGTAAGTAAACAATCTATTTGACTACTTTCAAAATGAGATTTACTGCCCTTTTTTATATTCCATCAGCCAGCAATCCCTATATTCTCCTTCGTGCAGCTCATGTTTAGGCAACATTTTAATTTTGGTAAATCCGCACTTTTCATAGCAGTGAATAGCTCTTACATTCTTTATTTGTGGGTCCATTACAACCATATCAGCTTGTTTTTGTTCAATTAAAAAATTTACCATCGATTGTACAAGCAGTGTCCCTATTCCTTTATTCCAATAGTTAGGTTCACCAATAAATTGATCGATGCCATAAATATTTTCTCTGTTTCCTTCATAACCATATTCATTTCTTGTGTTCTGGTCTAATTGATAATATTGGATGTATCCAATTTCAATTTTGTTATATTCAATGATGCAGCCGTTTACTTCGTTTTTGCGATCGAAAAATTTTTGATTTACCTTTTTCAGATCAAACGGATTGTCTCTGCCCTCATAATATTCCAGAACAGCTGGATCAGAAAGCCATTTGGCTAATAGGTGGTTATCTTTTAATTCAAGGTTCCTTACGAGTAAGTGATTATTAGTAAATAACATATTTTCTCCTTTCAGTTAAATGATTACATAGTTTGATTATTATATTCGCTAGCTTAGTATTCATCTCCTTTTGATTAATATTGTTTATTTCTAGGAGAATTTCGGAGGGATTTTATGAATTTATTAGAGCAGCTTAAGAATAGGATTCCATCACTTCAAACCTCGACAATGATCGAACAAATTAATAAAGGTTTCTCGAATGATAATAAATATGTTGTTAAAATGGCGGATGGCAAAAAGTATTTGCTCCGGACAGCGGCGATTGACCAGTATGAAAGGAAAAAATCAGAATTTAATTTAATTACCGATTTGCAAAATTATTGTATCCAGTCACCGCAGCCGATTGCCGTAGGCAAAGTAGAAGAATTAAATCTTTGTTATTACCTGCTCTCTTATATTGAGGGGGAGGATGCACGTGAATTACTGCCGTTCTACAGTATTCAAGATCAATATAAAATAGGTTTATTTGCTGGCATTGACTTAGCAAAAATACATGCTGTTCGTGCTCCAGCATCGATTGACCATTGGTACGACAGAATAATGAAAAAGCATCAGAAATATGTTGAAGCCTACTGGTCATGTGGATTGAAAATTCGAGGCGATTATGAAGTTATCAACTTTATTGATAAAAATGAGCGGCTCTTAATAAATCGTCCCAGTCGGATTCAGCATGATGATTTCCATGTAGGTAATATCATTGTAGAAAACAGGCAATATGCTGGAATCATCGACTTCAACCGTTATGATTGGGGAGACCCGTACCATGATTTTCTGAAAGTTGGCTTGTTTAGTAGAGAAGTTAGTATCCCATTTTCAATCGGACAGATAAATGGCTATTTTAATGAAGAAATCCCTGAGGATTTTTGGACATTATATTCAATTTACTTAGGGATGAGTATCTTTTCTGCCATTGTCTGGACGATAAAAGTCGTTCCTGAGAATTTAAATGAAATGATTGAGCGGATTTATCAAATTCTAGAGGATCATAAAAACTTTGAATTAACAAAGCCTATTTGGTTTAAGTAAAATCGTCACTGGCTTTCCGCTGCTCTTTTTAGCAGCGGGAAACTTACTCATTCGATTTATGTACTTTTATTTCTACAGCATATAAGCTATTGGGTAAATATAGGATTTCCAGTTGCTTGTCTTTAAAATGTGCATCATGGTCATTCCTGCTAATTTGGAGGTGATGGACAAATAGGGTCTTATCTTTAAAGACTAATTCAAATAACCATTCTGGCCCAGAATCAGGGTTATCATATTCAACCTTTAGCGGAACACCAACCTTTGTTTCAAATTGTTTATTTTCATAAGCCATCCAATCTTTATAAAGGAGATGCGATGAATGATAAAAATCTGCTCCTACACTAATAAATATGATGATAACGAAAACGGATGCAATTTTTGCTAGGATATTCTTTGTGGAAATTAAGATTAAGCAAAAAACAAATATGAAACAGAGCATAAAACTTAATCCACAATAATTATTCAGCATTTCATTTAAAATAAATTGTTCTTTTATAATTTCTGCCACAAC
Organism: Cytobacillus solani; assembly: GCF_006704205.1. Classification (NCBI taxonomy): domain Bacteria; kingdom Bacillati; phylum Bacillota; class Bacilli; order Caryophanales; family Bacillaceae; genus Cytobacillus; species Cytobacillus solani. Next base: position 1,088,636 of record NZ_CP041305.1, on the reverse strand, counting down.
CCATAATAGGAATGATAGGAGCAAAAATATTAGAAGTAATACTGCACAAGAAATGACAGGCAGATTCCTATTCTTATAATTTAATTGTTTCTTTCCTGTTCCTTTCCTCTTCTTCAATTGAAATTTCCCCCTCTATTTAAAACCCTTATCTAATTTACGTATACATACGTATTAAGTTTTAATATTTATCACATCTATGGAACTTTTTCTCAATAAATAAAGTCTAATGCGCACAGGGAGGGGAGTAGTGATGCTTTTTGAGAATGATGTGCTTTTGGCTCAAAGTGGAGATCAAGAAGCTTTTATAAGAATAATCAATTGTTGTGAATCTTCCCTTTATCGTGTGGCAAAAGGATTTTTAAAGGAAGATTCCGATTGTGCAGATGCGATTCAAGAAACGATTTTGAAAAGCTATAAATCAATAAGCAAGCTGAAAAAACCAGCTTATTTTAAAACTTGGCTTATCCGGATACTTATCAATGAATGTAATGATATCTTAAAGAAAAAGCAGAGGAGTTTTCCGATAGAAAGTATTGAAAATATTTCAATTCATCAGGATGCTGAAAATGCATTTAATGAGCTAAGGGATGCAATAACTGAATTAAATGAAAAATATCAATCAGTCGTGGCATTATTTTATTTTGAAGATTGTTCAATAAAAGAAATTGCAGCTATTCTCAATATCAGAGAAGGGACAGTTAAATCAAGATTGAATCGTGCACGATTCATGTTGGCAACTTATTTGAATCCAAAAAGTGAAGAGAGGAGTGCAAAAAATGGACCACTCAAAAATTGACAACCATATTAAAAATACCATTTCAAAAATGGAGCTTGAAGTGCCTCATTCTGTCAAACAAAGAATAAATGAAACCCTTCATAATCTTCCTAAAAAAAGACAAAGCTTATTTTTTTCTTCTTCCTTGAAATATATATTAAGTAGTGTAGCTAGTATCTTGATAGCATTTGGAGCAATCTCCTATCTTCTTTCGATAGAAACAATTAATCCTTCAAATCAAGCAACAGATGGGAATAATACTGTTATTCATGATTATGTGTATTCTGGTGAGAGTGAACACTGGAAAGCAAAGTTTAAGTTTTCAGGTAAAGGTGTTTTCTTTGAAAGAGGGAATGGGAAAATTGGTTATGAAAGTGAATCAGAAGAAGTTTTTCAAATGGAATATAAAGGCGAATTAATAGAAATACAGGGAAAAACTCTATCTTATAACTATAAAACAACAGCGGGTGGGGGCAGTGGGAATATTGATGAGATGAGTCAAAAAATAGTTGGAAATAGTTCTGGGGCAGGGAATGGAGCCATGATGAGAGAAGATGAAAAAGTCGAAGTGACAGTTGAATGGGATGGGAAAAAGGAAACCTTTTTTTTACAAACAGAGAAAAGGAATTGAACTCATAATATATAAAAGCTGCCCTTACTCGGACAGCTTTTATATTATGCCGAGCCTCTCAACAATTTAGGATGTCGGTACATGGCTGCTAAAAGAATCACACCGCTTAGAATCAGAAGAATGCTTGTCGAAATAAATACAGCTGTAAAACCAAAGTAGCCAGAAAGGAGTCCCCCCATTACTGGTCCAATAATATTACCAAAGAAACGCAAGCTTGTGTTGTAGCCAAGAACCTCTCCTTGCATAGCGATGGGTGCTTCTTGCCGAATATAAGCGATACGGACTGGAATAATACCGCCAATCGTTACACCAAGGGCAAATCGGACAAGCACAAGCTGCCATAAGCTTGTTACAAATCCACCTGGGAAGTAGAAAATGCCAGCCATGAATAATAAAATGACAAGGATCTTGACATAGCCGTACTGATCCGCAATTTTCCCCCATTGTCTAGCCATTATTAAATTACCAAGTCCTGCAGCAGAAAAAGCAATTCCTGCAAAGAAAGCAAGATTTTCAGGTCCATGCAATTCACTGACGTATAGGGATAAAATCGGCTGAATACTAAAATGAGCCATTTGGATAAGTGATGAAATAAGCAGGACAGTTAGGAGAACAGGGTTGCGGATAATATGAAGAATAACTTCTTTACTTGTATAACTCGTTTTCGCGCCTTCCTTAACCGCTAATTTTTTCTCAATTGTAAAAAAGACAAGGAACGCAGATACAAATATTGAAATAGAAGTCCATTTAAAAGTGTCTGCATAGCCAAAAGTGTCAGCAAGAATTCCCCCAAGTAATGGCCCCATCAAAGAGCCAGTTATGCTCCCTGTTTGCAGGGTTCCCATTACTTTTCCGGCAATCTCCTTTGGTGTTTGTGTAGAGATAAAGGCTTGAGACATGCCGACAAAGCCCGTGAAAATCCCCATCATGAACCTAAGTGTAAATAGCTGCCAAACAGATGTAACATATCCCATCAAAAAAATGGATATTCCCATTCCAATTCCAGAGGCAATGAGAATTTTCTTTCGCCCGAATAAATCGCCAATCCTTCCCCAAATCGGTGAAAAAATAAATGCAGTTACAAATGTAATTGCAAAAGTCCAGCCGGACCAATGCTGTACATACGATGTTGAGAAATTTCCAAACGTTTCGATGTAAAGCGAGATAAATGGCAAAACCATCGTCATGCTGCCGGCAATAAAGAAATTGGCGAACCACATGATGACTAAGTTACGACTTGAATCTTTTTTCATCTGTATTTCACACTTCTTTCCTGTCAACTATTTCGTTTCCCTAAATAGTATAACGGATTTTCAGGAAAAATTGAAGTGCTTCAAACAAGTGGTTAGAAAATACTTAATTAAAATAATTTTTGAAAAATAATATTGTATTAATACAGTTATCGATTTATAATACTTTAATATAACAGTATAGTCCTACTTTAGGATTATACAAGCAGTTAAAAATAATGATTGTATTATTTAAATGCCTGTTTTATAATTCTTAATAGGTAAAAGATTCAGAATATATAAAAAGAGGGGGATTTTTTTGGAGGCTTTTGTTAATGACTTAAATGGCATTCTATGGAGTACACCAGTTATTTACATTTGTCTAGCTGTAGGATTATTATTTTCCATCTTAACTCGTTTCTTACAGGTCAGACATATTAAAGACATGATTATGCTAATGTTTCAAGGGAAAAGTTCTGAAGCGGGCGTTTCATCTTTCCAGGCCTTATCTATTGCTCTTTCCGGCCGCGTCGGAACTGGTAACATCGCTGGTACTGCAACTGCCATTGCAATGGGAGGCCCTGGAGCTGTTTTCTGGATGTGGGCGATGGCCTTCATTGGTGCAGCTACGGCTTATGTAGAATCGACATTAGCTCAAATCTACAAAGTGAAAATTGATGGGCAATATCGTGGAGGTCCTGCATTTTACATTGAAAAAGGGATGGGAGTTAAATGGTTTGCTGTCCTTTTCGCAATTACGGCAGTACTTGCCTTAGCTATATTGATGCCAGGTATTCAATCGAACTCAATTGCTTTAGGGATGGAAAATGCATTTAAAATTCCAACATGGATAACAGGGTTAGTTATTATTGCATTATTAGGATTAATTATTTTTGGTGGGGTAAGGCGTATTGCCAATGTAGCCCAATTAGTCGTTCCTTTTATGGCTCTTGGATATATTCTTGTAGCACTTATTATTATGGTTATGAATATTGGTGAAGTTGGAAGTGTTTTTGCTTTAATTTTCAAGAGTGCCTTCGGTGCTGAGTCTATGTTTGGCGGACTTGTTGGTAGTGCGATTGCTTGGGGAGTTAAACGTGGAATTTACTCGAATGAAGCAGGTCAGGGAACAGGCCCTCATGCCGCTGCAGCTGCAGAAGTATCTCACCCAGCTAAACAAGGTTTAGTTCAAGCGTTCTCCGTTTATGTCGATACATTATTAGTTTGTTCTGCAACTGCATTTATGATTTTATTTACAGGAATGTTTAATACGGTTGGTCCAGATGGAGCAACGATGATTGTGAACCATTTACCAGGTGTTGAAGCTGGTCCAGGCTATACGCAGGCAGCTGTTGAAACCGCTTTCCCGGGCTTTGGAGCCGGATTCGTTGCAATTTCACTATTCTTCTTCGCCTTTACAACATTAATGGCATATTACTATATGTCTGAAACAAATGTTGCTTACTTATTTAAAAATAGTAAGTGGCCGATGTTTATTCTGAAATTCGTCATACTAATTTCAGCCTTCTACGGCGCTGTAAAAACAGCAGGCCTTGCTTGGGCTCTTGGAGATGTTGGATTAGGTTTAATGGTATGGCTGAATGTCATTGCCATACTCATACTGATGAAGCCTGCAATAATTGCTTTGAAGGACTATGAGAAACAAAAGAAACAAGGTCTTGACCCTGTATTTAATTCGACAAAACTAGGTATTAAAAATGCGGATTATTGGGCAGACGGTTATCAAGAGGAAAAAGAAAAAGTTTCCTAATGTAGGGGGAAGGATGCTCGGCTTGGCCGAGCATCTTTTTTTAATGATGAAATAATAATGTGAATAGGATTTCCTCAGGAACCTTTCTATCAATTGTAAAAAAATATGTGCTATTTTCATCATCATAAATTAAAATGAAAGGCTCATCTTCCTCAGGGTAAAAAATAATCAACTCATCTACTAATGAATTTATCCATTGATTTGTCACATGTATAGCAGGATCCAATGGAATCTTTACCAGCAGTCCTTTTTCCGGAAGGGGATTAAACTTCTTATATATACTACTAATTCCTTGAAGTACTTTATCCGAATCTTTTCGGATAAAGGAGGTTATCGTTATTGTCTTTATCACAGTCTCCTGTTCGATATCATAAATTTCAATGACATTTTTCATTTGAGCAGGAGCGTGTGTAGGGGTGAAAAGGAAAGTGATTAAAACGGTAAAAGCAATCTTTTTAATCAAAACATCACCTCATTCATAATATGGCCAAAATGACTTTCATTATGAGATGAGGTTAGAAGATTAAGCTACTAGACATCCTTCCGTTCATAAGATAGTATCAATAACGAAACTCATTTTTGAGGATACTAATCATTATTATATAGATGCATTTTTCAACTACTTAGACGAAATAAAGGAGATACTGATGACACATTCAATAATTAGCCAACTACAGCCATTTATTCAAGTGGTTTGGGAAAAGTCTGCGTTCACACAGCCAACTACTATTCAGACAAAGGCAATTCCGGCCGCAATAGAAGGAAAGGATCTTATTGCTGAATCGCCTACTGGTACAGGAAAGACGCTTGCTTATTTGCTTCCTTTACTAGAAAAAATTGATGCTGAAAAAAGAGCCGTTCAAGCTGTTATCATTGCGCCATCACAAGAGTTAGTGATGCAAATCCTGCAGGAAATTCAGAAGTGGGGTGAGGGAAGCGGGATTAGGGCTGCTACCTTTATTGGCGGAGCAAACGTAAAGAGACAGCTGGAGAAATTAAAAAAACATCCTCATATTGCATTAGGTACCCCAGGCAGGATGTTTGAGCTAATCAAACAAAAGAAGCTTAAAATGCATGAGGTAAAAACAGTCATCCTTGATGAAGGAGATCAGCTGCTTGTACCAGAGCATATAGAAACAATTAGAAATATTGTTAAAACAACTTTAAGTGAGCGTCAAGTTGTTCTGTTCTCGGCCACGCTTCCAAAGGAAACGGAAAAGCTCGCAAAGGAATTGACAAACAATCCTGAAGTTATTCGAGTTGAAAAGGATGAGACAATTGATGCAGCTGAAGTTGACCACATCTACTTTGTTGCTGAACAAAGAGACAAAATTAAGCTGCTTGAGAAGATTTCAAGACTTACAGATATAAAAGCACTTGTTTTTGTTAAAGATATCGGAAATCTGACTGTCATGTCTGAAAAGCTAGATTATAACCACATTGTGTCTAGTTCTCTACATAGTGATTTAGATAAGATGGAACGTCAGAAATCCTTGAAGGACTTCCGTACAGGAAAAACGAATATGCTACTTGCAACTGATGTAGCCGCACGCGGGCTAGATATCCAAGGTGTGACACATGTTGTTCATATGGATTTCCCAAGAGATCTAAAGCAATATGTTCACCGTTCTGGAAGAACTGGAAGATTTGGTGCAAAAGGGACGGTTATTTCTGTTGTTACTGAGAGGGAGGAAAGAGACCTAAAGAAATTTACGAATGAGATGGGGATTCAAGCAGTGAAAAAAGTCATGCGTGGCGGAAAAATTGTTGATCCAGGACAAAGATAATAGCAAATCCGCATGCATAAGGAGTCTTTTTGTCGCTCATACTACCTTTGATTATGTGAAAAAGGAGAGGTACAATGGGAAGACAAAAACAAGGCAATGCTAACGCTGAACGCAATAAGAATGTGAAAAAAGGCAATCGAACTAGCTCAGAATTGGTGGAGTTTACAACCGGCAGTGATGATAAACAAAAAAATCGCCGTCAAGACTAGTATGATTCAAATAGAAAAATCCTCTATTTCTAAAAAGAGGATTTTTCTATTTATATTATCGTATCAGAATTTATACCTTTGGAGTTAGAGAATTGTCTAGGGCAAGCGTCCTATCTCATATCAAACTTCAGGTCCCCTCCCTACGATAAGTCGACATCCATTCGCTATCGCTTATTGTGTCTCCTTTATCTCAGTCGCGGCCCTTCCAGTTTGTACGGCGATGACCAGGGCGCTTCCGCTTTTCTTATTCTAAATCAATCTTTTTTAATGGTTTTTTTGCAGGGCCGTTAAACACTTCGCCGTCATATGAGAAACGTGAACCATGGCAAGGGCAGTCCCATGTTCTCTCTCCGGCATTCCATTCGGTTTCACAGCCCATATGTGTGCATGTGGTATCAAGCAAATGAAGCTTGCCTTCCTTATCTTTATATGCACCTGCTCGTTTTCCATTGATCATAACAACGGAGCCTTCATCATTTTCTAACTCGCTTGGTTCTCTTGATACGGTTTCAAGCTTGCCTTTTATTAAATGTTTGGCAACGTCAGTATTTATGGAAATAACCTTCTTTAAACTTGGGTCTGTTTGAAATCTTGCAGGGTCAAATAACTCTTTATATGGGTTTTCAGCTCCGATAATCAGATCCCTCAATAGCAAGGCAGCTGTCGTTCCATTCGTCATTCCCCATTTTCTGTATCCAGTCGCGACAAAGATGCCAGATTTCTGCTTCGTAATTGGACCAATATATGGGAGCTTATCTAAGGTAATTAAATCCTGTGTTGACCAACGGTATGGAAAATCAGTTATACCAAGCGTTTTTTCAGCAAAAGCTTCGAGAGCTTCGTAGTGCTTCATCATGTCAATTCCTTGCCCAGTTTTATGGCTTTCTCCCCCGACCAGAATTAACTTTTCATCTTTGTATGGCGTATATCTCAAGGAACGGGTGGGGTTGTCTGCACTTATATACATGCCGCCTGGAAATTCTTCTTGAACCTTAACACCGAGAACATACGAACGATCTTGATACATACGAGCAAAATAAAACCCCATCATATCAACAAAGGGAAAATGAGAGGCAGCAATAATATTTTTACATTTTACTCGGTGTCCATCTCGTGTAATGACAACGGGGTGATCTCCTTCGCCTATATCTGTGGCTGTTGTGCCCTCGTAAATGATCCCGCCAGCTTTTATGAATTCCTGTACTAAATGCTCTAAATATTTAAGCGGATGAAATTGAGCCTGATCCCGCATGCTTAATGTGGCTTTTGTTTTAATATTAAAAGGAATTCCGTCTACTAAAGCTCCATTAATGCCAATCGTTTCATATGCCTCTAATTCTGCTTCTATTTTTCGTGCATACTCATCAGATGTAGCATAAATATATGCCTCTTCCTGGCTAAAATCACAATCAATTTGTTTTTCTTTCACAGTATTTCGGATAAATTCTAAAGATTCATTAGCAGAGTTATAGTATAAAGAGGCCTTTTCTTGCCCAAAATGATTGATTAATTCATCATATATCAAGCCATGCTGTGCAGTAATTTTTGCTGTTGTATGACCTGTTGTTCCACTAAGAATACTTCCAGCTTCTAAAATAGCAACCCTGAATCCCTCATTAATTAGTAAATACCCGGCAGTTATTCCGGTAATCCCCCCGCCGATTATGGCAATGTCAACAGATGTATGTTCAGATAGCTTTTCGAATGAAGGCAGATTTATTTCTCTCCAATAAGACTCTGGATATTGAGGCATTTCATGTGTAGACGTCATATTTTTCCTCCTGTAATAAAGCTTTTTATACTTAATTTTCCCTATCAAAAGCGTTTGTATACAAATGCAAAGAAGAGGAGGAGATTTTGTTAATCGTTTCCTTTTCACTTTGTATTTCTTGCTGAGGGACATTTTTCGTACTTGGAACTTGACGTGGTTCGTAATCAATCTCGTCTGAGGAAAAAAGCTGAATAATCATTTGTCCTCCTAGGACTTTTGAGCGGATGAGAATCGGTAAGCTATATTCATTAATAAAACTAAAATCAGGTCCGTACCAGCTGACAGTTGCATCTCTACCTGGGGGGACGTAAGGGACATTTTTTGAATGTGAGTAGCGTTCAACCATTTTTAATCCCGCTCGATCAGCTGCATTAAAAAGAGTAGAGGACACTTGGCAAATCCCTCCCCCAATGTCTTCTGATAATTCTCCTCTTACAATAACAGGAGCCCGCATATATCCTTTTTCCTTCGTTCTTTTTCCAACCACTTGATTGAAAGAAAATTTTTCACCCGGAAAGATCACATAATTATTAATGGCTTCCGATGCAAGGGTAATATTATGGCTGCGTGCTGTATTATTGCGATTGAAATAAGTCACATATTGGCCAATGGGCTTTACATAAATACGCAATAATAGGTCGCGGTCTATTTTGGGGTAAATGGGAAGCATGGGAACCTCAACTCTTGAAGCGTTCGTTTTATAAAAATAAGTATAGAACAAGTCATTAAAAGCCTTTCGATATAACTTTCTACCCGGTTCACCCTCAATTACTCTTCCAAAATCATTAATATAAGCATTTACAGGCGGCTTGTACGTTTGTTCATCTAACTCCTTGATAAACGCATTGTATTTTTCTAAATCAATTAATGGTATACCCGGAAAAGACATGGTGTAGTCAAGCCGGTTTATGCTTGTAATCATTTCACCTTGATTCTCAATCATTAAATTTTCAGAAGGATTGATAGGCTGAATGATTAGAAGTAACCCGAAAAACCAAGCTGCATTCATATTTTCTTACACCTCCAAAGTTAGTATGGATTGAGTCCATTGTTTTCATGTGGTTGAATGATATTTTAATCAATTCCTCTGTATAAGAAAGTTAGTCTTACATGTGATACGTCTCAGGTCCTAGATGAAAATAAAGCTCTGGCTCGTTATAAGGAGATAGGAATCAAGGTAAGATGAAATCAAGAAAGGAGGAAACGAAAATGAAAAAATTTGGATTACTAATGGCAGGAGGAATTGCAGCAATCGTGCTGCTGACAAATTTAGGTCCAATGATTGGGCTAGCGATTAGCGTAGCAATCCTATACCTTGTGTTCAAACAGTTTATTAAAGAAAAGTCAACTTTAGGTAAGATTGGCTGGGGAATCATCGGACTTATTGCGCTGATGGCTTCCGCTTCAAATATCCCAGCAATCTTAGGGATCGCAGCTGCATATGTTCTTTACCTTGTATATAAAAAATGGAATACCTCAAAATCAGTCGTTGCTGAAGAGAAGGATCCATTTGTCAACTTTGAAAAGCAATGGGCAGATATCAACAAATACTAATCAATTTATTTAAGGGGAGATAAAGAATGGCAAACTTATTTACACGCATAAAAAATACGGTATTAGCAGATATCAATGAAGTATTAGACCAAAAGGAGAAAAAGAATCCAATAACGTTATTAAACCAATACTTACGTGAATGTGAAGCAGAAACTGAAAAGGTAAGAAAATTACTAGAGCGCCAATATCAGCTTAAAGAGGAATTTACTCGTGAATTCAATCAGGCACAAGAGGTGGCCATCAAACGAAAGCGTCAAGCTGAAATTGCTACGAAGGCAGGAGAAACTGAACTATATGTCTTTGCTGCTAATGAGCAAGCACAGTATGAGGAGCGAGCTTCTCGTCTAAAAGCAACATTGGATCAAACGGTGCAGCAGCTTGCTGAGCTTGAAAGAAAATATGAAGAAATGAAACATAAACTGAAGGATATGCATATTCGCCGAATGGAATTAATGGGCAGGGAAAATGTTACTCGTGCCAACAATAGAATGAATAAGGTGCTTGATAATCATGCATATTCAAATGAATCATACTCACGCTTTCAGGAAATTGAGTCATATCTTGACCGCCTTGAGCATCAAGTAAACAGTTCATATTATCGGAATACAATCGATGCGCGCATCGCTCAATTAGAAAAAGAGATGAAAAAGGAAGAAACTCATTCTATTTCATAAGGAAAGCGCAAGCGCCTTGATCATCGCCGTACAAACTGGAAGGGCCGCGACTGAGATAAAGGAAACACGGTGAGCGAGAGCGAACCGATGTTGACTTATCGTAGGGAGGGGACCTGAAGTTTGATAGGCGCTGGAGCTAGACAAATCTCTAACTCCATAGTAATACATTCTGACTTTATTAGGAAAACATGGTATTCTAAAAAGGCGTAGGACAGCTGCGCCTTTTTGGCATAAAGTAAAGGTTTTCACAGAAGGGAGGAAGTCCGATGTTAAATAAAGTAAAAAGTGAGTATGTTAGTTGGATTGTTATGCTAGGGATTATCGTTCTTCTTTTGGAATTTTTCTTTTTTAACCGGGGCTTGATTTTCTCCCTTCTCGTGTCGATCGGTATGATTTACATAGGGAGAAAATGGATGCCGAAAACATCTGGGAAGCTCCTGTTTTGGTTTGGACTTATCTTTCTAATTATTAATATTTTTAACATGATGACATTAAAATTTTTCCTGTTGGCGCTTTTATTGCATTTCTTCATTCAATTTGTGCAATCGAAACGGAGTCCAGCCCATTTGAAGCCTTTAATCAAGGAGTCTAGCCCATCAATTGAAAAAGAAACTGTGATTAAAAAGGAATCACTTTTTTCCAATCAATTATTTGGGCAGCAAAAAACACCTGAGCAAGGATATGAGTGGAGCGATATAAATATTCAAGCTGGAATTGGGGATACGATCATCGACTTTAGCTATACGGTATTGCCAAAAGGTGAAACAGTCATTTTTATTCGGAACTTTGTTGGAAATATTCATGTTCTCGTCCCATATGATGTGGAAGTGAGTGTAAACCATTCTGTTATTGCAGGTGCAACGGAAATTTTTGATTTTCATGAAAATAAAATATTCAATCAATCTGTTCATATGCAAACACCTGGATTTAACCAGGCTGAACAGCGAATCAAAATCTTCACCTCATTGCTTGTTGGTGATTTAGAGGTGAAGCGGGTATGAGTACAGTTCAGCGGCAAATGGTTTGGGGAGCGGGACTTTCTATATTGATTTGTGTGTCGTTTACCGTTTTCTATTTTATTCGGTTTCCACTCTCAGACTGGCGGTCATTATGGGAAACGGATGTAATGGATATTCCGTTTATCATATTTATTCCAAGTTTAAGCATCGTCATTGGTATTCTCTTTGGATTAATATCAGGTATTCACTGGAAAAAACAAATTGAATCAATTGATGGCTGGCTTTATCAAATTGAAGAAGGAAGGCAGCTTGAACTTAGTGAAATAAACGCAGGATCAGAAATTCAAACAATTGCAACAAGGGTAGAGAAAATTCAAAAACAAATAGCAGAGCAAGCAAAGCTCTCTCAGAAGTTAGCAACGGAAAAAGCTGAGGACATGGAGACTCGAATGCAGGAGATTATCTCTCAAGAGAGAAATCGCTTAGCTCGTGAGCTTCATGATTCCGTCAGCCAACAGCTTTTTGCTGCATCAATGATGATGTCTGCGATCAACGAAGCAAAGACAAAAACGGATGATAGAGAAACAAAGCAGCTGAAGATGGTGGAGGAAATGATTCATCAATCCCAGCTAGAAATGCGTGCACTTCTACTTCATTTAAGACCAGTAGCGTTAAAAGGAAAGACATTACAAGAAGGAATTGAAGAACTATTAATTGAATTATCACAAAAAGTGACAATGGAAATAAAATGGAAAATTGAAGATTTTCCATTAGATAAAGGAATTGAAGATCATCTCTTTCGAATCCTGCAAGAATCAGTATCGAATACACTTCGACATGCTAAATCAACGTCCCTCGAAGTACTGCTCATTCAGAGAGATGAGTTTGTGATTTTACGAGTGGTCGATGATGGCATAGGCTTTGATGTAGAGGAAGCAAAAGCAGGTTCATATGGAATGCAAAATATGTATGAACGAGCTGTTGAAGTTGGCGGTACGTTGAAGATTATCAGTTTGAAAAATAACGGAACACGTCTTGAAGTGAAGGTACCGATCATTTAGGAATGAGTGTCTAAGCTAGACATAATTGTAGAGGGTGAGGCAAATTGATTAAAGTATTATTTGTTGATGATCATGAAATGGTGAGGATTGGTGTTTCTTCTTATTTATCTGCACAGCCGGACATTGAAGTCATCGGGGAAGCAGATAATGGGAGAACAGCTATAGAAATGGCCCTTGAATTACGTCCCGACATTATACTTATGGATTTAGTCATGAAAGAAATGGATGGGATCGAGTCAACAAGAAATATTATTGAGCAGTGGCCGGAAGCGAAAATCATTATTGTCACAAGCTTTTTAGATGATGAAAAGGTCTATCCTGCTCTTGAGGCTGGAGCTACCAGCTATATGCTAAAAACATCGAAAGCGAGTGAGATAGCGGATGCAGTCCGCTCCACTTATCATGGCCAATCTGTTCTTGAGCCCGAAGTAACGGGAAAAATGATGGTGAAAATGAGACAGAAAACACAGCAGCTCCCACATGAAGAACTGACAGGCAGGGAGATGGAAATTCTTTTATTAATGACAGAAGGAAAAACGAACCAAGAAATAGCGGATGAGCTTTTTATTGCATTAAAGACAGTAAAGACGCATGTCAGTAACATTCTTAGCAAGCTACAGGTACAGGATCGCACCCAGGCTGTTATATATGCATTTAAACATTCACTAGCGGAATAGGAAAAAATAGGAAAAGTAAATTATTTAAAGGGAAGAGAGCTAATAATGATAGCTCTTTTTTGTTTTAGGGAATACTTAATAAGTGCATTTTTTAATTCATACATATAAAGGGCATTATTTAGTTAAATATAATGAGGCAGGTGACGATATGTCATTTATTAGCTTATTAAAAAAGGGCAATAAATCTTCAGGAATTGCCGCTCTAGGGAATACGGTTCTTGCTATAGTTAAAGGGATTGCAGCAGGAATAAGCGGAAGCGGCGCGATGCTTGCCACGACTCTCCACTCATTGGCAGATGCGTTAAATCAGGGGTTTGTTTTTTTTGGCAGTGCTCTCGCTGAAAAAGCTCCGACAAAAAAATTTCCTACAGGCTTTGGAAGGGTTATTAATCTGTTTGTGTTGATTGCAGTAATTGTTATTTCGATTATGGCCTATGAGACTATTCATAAAGGCTGGGAATTGATTCGGCATCCGAAGGAGTCAACTGATATTTGGCTTAATGTTGCTGTTATGTTATTTGCTGTACTTATTGATGGTTTCATTTTATTTAAAGCAATGAAAGAAATTGCCCATGAATCAAGGAGTACTGCCAAAGGTTTTGGCGTTGTTGCTGTAGCGGTGAAAAATGTCCGTCTTGCTTCTCCGCCAACCCGATTGGTGTTTTATGAAGATATCATTGCCACTTTTGGTGCTTTGTTAGCCCTAATATCAATTGTTATCGCTTATTTTACGGGTTTATATATACTTGATGGGATTGGTACCCTATTAATTGGTTTGCTCCTAGTAGGAATAGCGATAAAAATTGGTTATGAGAACACATTGGGCTTAATCGGAGTCGCCGCTCCTAAAGAAGTGGAAGATCGGGTAGCAGCGATCATTTTATCTGATGAACATGTTGATGATATTCAAAACTTAAGAATTCTTCAGGAAGGTCGAAAGTACCATGTGGAAAGCTATATTGAATTAACTGAAGGTCTATCGCTTGCTGATGCAGATGATATTAAATTTAGAGTAAGAGATAAACTGCTGGAAGATCCTGATATAGGTGATGTCACCTTGGGAATATTAGAAACGGATCAAATCCCAACCTGGAAATAAAAAATGTCCACGGACAGTGCCTGACATGGTCCGTGGACATTTTTGTGAGTCAGGTTTGTGTAGAATAGATTTTAATAAATATGATGAAGAAATAGGATGGACAAAGATTCCACCTCCTTCTAGCCATCTTTTAAGACTTTGAATATCTTTATTTATCAGTGTCTAACCTTCCTGTTAGAAATATGAACAGTTTGTATCAAAATTTAGACGAAGAGATAAATGAAAATTGTTGATTTAGAATTGCAGAAATATTAGAATATACTTAACTAATTTGATTGGAGGTGGAGAAGGGATGATTCAAGCTGTTTTTGCACGTGAAGAAATGAAACATTTATATCTTTGCCGTGCAATTTTTCATGATGCTGCTTTTAACGGGATACGTATGCCCTTTTTTAGCAATTGCATAATGAAAACAAAACAGTGAAAACATCTCTTTACCCACTTATGTTGTATATGAGGAAGGACAAACTTCCTTTATGACAATCTTAATATAAGGAATGGTAAAAGGAGGGCTTCTTTATGCTCTCCTTTTCTATTCCTCTGGGCCATAGGATGATGCATTCCTATGGTCTTTTTTTGTTTAAAGTATATGTGAATAAACGGAGGAATTAATAATGATTGCATGCAGTGGACAGCAGCTAGGAAAAATGTATGGCGGAAATTCTGTGTTTGAGAATCTTTCATTTGAAATACATGAAAAGGATATCGTTGGTTTAGTTGGCAGAAATGGCAGCGGGAAAACAACCCTGTTTAAGCTATTAGCAGGAATGGAAGCACCTGATTTAGGTCAGGTTCATTGGCGAAAAGGATGTAAAATAGGGTTTTTAGAACAAATCCCAAGTTATCCTGACGGGATGAAGACGATAGATGTATTGAAAATAGCCTTTGCCCATTTAGTGGAAATGGAAGTAAATATGAAAAAGTTAGAGAAGGAAATGGGGGAGGAAACCAATTCCGAAAAATTAAGTAATCTGGTCAATAAATATGGGGAGCTTCAGGAGCAGTTTACTCATCAAAAAGGATATGAAATGGACGCTTTTATCGACCGAATAAGCAATGGGCTAAATATTGCCGAGTTATTAAATAAGGATTTTAACTCTTTAAGCGGCGGGGAGAAAACAAAAATTTGTCTTGGTCATATGCTGCTTAAAAGTCCAAATCTTCTATTGCTGGATGAGCCTACCAATCACCTTGATATAAAGGCTGTTGAATGGTTAGCAGGGTTTTTGAAAGAATATGATGGAACGGTTGTGATCATCTCCCATGACCGATATTTTTTAGACGAGACAGCAAACAAAATCCTCGATCTTGAGGATGGTGAGTTGACGATCTACCATACCAATTACTCAGGATTTGTTAAGGAAAAGGAGGAAAGGCTGTTAAGAGAATTCCAGCAGTATGAAGAACAGCAGAAAAAAATAAAAAAGATGAAAGAAACGATTAAACGGTTAAAAGAGTGGGCCAATCAGGCAAATCCGCCAAATGCAGGACTTCATCGGCGGGCACGGAGTATGGAGAAGGCACTTGAACGAATGGAGAAGCTAAACCGTCCCAACATAAACCGTAAGAAGATGAATATGGATTTAGATTCAGCTGACCGAAGTGGGAAAGATGTTGTCTATATGAAGGGAGTTTCCAAGTCTTTTGGCAGCCAGAAGCTTTTTGAGAATGTAAATATGCATATCCAATTTCAAGATAGAATAGCCATTGTTGGTGATAATGGGACGGGAAAATCAACATTGATAAAAATGATTCTTGATGAGATTGAGGCTGATAAAGGAGAGGTGCGGCGAGGAAGCAATGTGAAGGTTGGCTATCTTTCCCAGCATGTTTTTTCTGAAGCAACGGATCAGTCTGTTATTGAGACGTTCCGTGATGAGGTATCAGTTACTGAAGGGGAAGCTCGCCATATCCTTGCAAGTTTCTTATTCTACGGGCATGCAGTTTTTAGAAGTGTTTCACAATTAAGCGGGGGGGAAAAAATGAGGCTCCGCTTGGCACAGCTTATGTATCAGGATATAAACTTTCTTGTTTTGGATGAGCCAACGAACCATTTAGATATTGAATCTAGAGAGGTTTTAGAGGAAGCACTTGAGGATTACCAAGGAACCATTCTGGCTGTATCTCATGACCGCTACTTTATAAACAAAATTTTTCAGAAGATTTATTGGATCGATGATAAAAAAATTCACCTCTTCGCTGGGGACTATAACTGGGCTAAGAAAAAGTTAGATGAACAAACAAAAGTTATTGTTCCAGAAAGTCCAATAAATGAAGAGAGAGTGCTTAAAGAGCCGACAATAAAGCAAAGAAGCAATGAGCTGAAAGTGATGGAATTGGAAAATTTAATAGAGGAATTAGAAGCAGCCCTTTTGCTAGTAGAAGCAGAAATGGAATGTGAAGAAGCTTTAGAAAATCTGCAAAATTTATTTAAGAAAAAAGGGGATCTGGAAAAAGACAGGGAAGCATTGTATCAACAATTGGAGAAATGGCTGTAATTATATTTTTTTGAAAAATCCCACAGTGTTTATGATAGAATTTTAGATAATTGTACTTTATGGAGAAGCAGGTGGGGTCAAATGGAAAAGAATAAAATCATGTCTATTTTAGAAAAAGAATTAGTTGTCGCATTGGGCTGTACGGAGCCAGTAGCTATTGCGCTTGCGGCAGCAACTGCAAAGAGTCATATTAAGGGAACGATAGAAAAGATCTGTGTGAAGGCTAGCGGAAATATTATTAAGAATGCTAAGTCTGTCGGGATCCCAGGAATGACGGGAAAAGGCTTAGATTTTGCTGCTGCACTCGGAGCTGTTGCGGGTGACCCCACAAAAAACCTCGAAGTGTTAAATGGGCTTACGAATAAAGATGAGCTGCGTGCCATCAGGCTAATTGAAGAAGGAAAGATAACTGCAGGGCAAGCGGAGACGCCTAAAAGGCTTTATATTGAGGTCATTGTTGAAACAGAGGAGCAAATTTGTAAGGTTGTTATTTCTGATAACCATAGCAATATTACTTTAATTGAAGTAGATGGAAAAGCTGTCTACCTTGGCGGTTGTGAAAATATTGGAATCCAAACGGATGAAGAAGAACTTGAAGAGCTTACGATCGATGAAATATATGAGTGGGTTCTTCATACAGATATAAATGATTTAACACTTGTAAAAAGGAGCATTGAATTAAATCAGGCAATTGGTGAGGAAGGTCTTTCCGGTAATTATGGTTTGAATGTTGGAAGAACCATTCAAGATAATGTGAAAAAAGGCATCTTGTCTGATGATTTGGCAACAGCAGCCATGTCTCTTGCTGCTGCTGGTTCTGACGCAAGAATGGCTGGCTCCACCCTTCCGGTCATGGCAAATACGGGAAGCGGGAATCAAGGTATTGCCGTAACACTGCCTGTTGTTGCAGCGGCATTAAAGCTGCAAGTATCAGAGGAAAAAATGATTCGCGCAGTAGCCCTGAGCCATTTAATAACGATACACATTAAATCAAAATTTGGACGTCTGTCGGCTTTATGCGGTGTAACAGCTGCTGGAATGGGAGCAAGTGCTGCGATTGTTTATTTACTTGATGGGGGAATTCAACAAGTAAAGGCAGCTGTTCAAAATACGATTGGAAATGTTTCGGGAATGATTTGTGATGGAGCAAAGGCAGGCTGTGCGATGAAGGTTTCAACCTGTTCGAATGTAGCTGTCCAATCAGCATTGCTTGCGTTGAATCATCAGGAAATCAGCTCCACAGATGGATTCATTCATGATGATGTCGAAAAAAGCATCGAAAGCTTTTGTAAACTCGGAAATGAAGGAACAAGGCAAACAGATGAGATGATTTTAAAATTGATGTTAGAGAAATAAATACTTTTAGGGGGCGGCATCCATGCCGGCCTTTTTCTTTTCAATATAAACTTTTTAAAAGAAAAACAATAAAATAATTAGACAACTTGTCTCATATCTTATATAGAATGCGTACCGGAAAGCGAAGCCGGTCAAACGAGTCAGATGTATAAGGGGAGACAGGATGAATACATTTTTTAAAGGAACATTATTGCTGGCGGTCGCTGCTTTTGCTGGTGAATGCATTGAGTTTTTAGTAAATATGGTATTGGCTAGAGAGTTAGGGGAAAATGGGCTTGGCATGTATATGTCTATTCTGCCAACGATTTTTCTAGTCGTTCTTCTTGCAAGCTTTGAACTGCCCATTTCTATTTCTAAATTTATTGCCGAGAAGGATAAAAAGTACCATCAAAGTATGCTGAACCATGTGATTAAATTGACGGTGATTTTCACCGCTGTTCTAATGCCGCTTGCGATGCTGATCATGCCGTTTTTAACTGTTTTTGACCAGTACCATCCGTATCTCAGATGGGTCGTTATTGCGTTTATTCCGATCGTTTCTTTCTCTTCGATTACGAGAGGGTTTTTCATGGGGAAAAATCAGATGGGGAAAATCGCTACGTATAATTTTTTGCGAAAGCTCGTTCAGCTTTTATTTCTTGTATTTCTATACCAATTTTTCCAATTTGACACTAAGACTTCCGTATTCATTGCTTTTTGTACACTGATTGGCAGTGAGGTTGTTGTCTTTTTATACTTGCTTCATATGTTTATTATTCAGTTTCAGCAAGTAAAAAAGGAGCCTAGTGAAAGGATGAGTGGAAAGACGGTGCGACATAGTTTAATGGCTGTATCGATTCCGACGACCGCGATGAGAGTATTTCATGCGCTGACACATGCGATCGAACCATTCTTAATCAAAGCTGCCCTTTTACAAGCAGGGGTGAGCGGGGTTGTCGCCACTGAGCATTTTGGCATGCTTGCCGGAATCGCGATGACGATTGGCTTCTTCCCGGCATTCATTGCGCATTCGTTTTTAATTATGTTAATTCCGACAGTTTCCAAAGCGTATGCAGATAAAGATAATCAAAAATTACAGATTCTTCTCCAGCAAGTGTTTAAAGTGACAATTTTGTATGGGATTCCCGCTGTTACGCTCTTCTATTTTTTTGCAGAGCCGATCACGAGGACATTTTTTCATTCACCAGATGCAGCAGTATATTTACAAATGCTTTGGCCATTTTTCCTGCTGCATTATTTCATTATTCCGATGCAAGCCTTTTTAATCGGTATTGGTCTAATGAAGGAAGCTCTTTACCATTTTGTCTGGTCGACAGTCGTTTCATTCTCAGTTATTTATGTCCTCGGATCGTTGCATACCTTTCAGATGGATGGGGTAATTATAGGGATGAATGCAGGAGCTGTCGTCTTGTACCTAATGCATTACTTGACCATATGTAAAAAAATCGGTGTAACGATTTTACTAGCTCCTATAAAAAGATTTCATTAATAGAATGGAAGATTTATTTTTTTAAAGCTGTAGGGATTCAGCCAGAAATATTCGTCTATTAATGTGAGCGATGAAATTTTTAAGGAGAAATATAAAATGAAGATCTGTAAAAACAAACAATCAATGGAGCAATATTTTGAAACCTGTATTCTAGAACATGGCAAATCCTTGTTTAATTATATTTATTCATTAGTAAGACATAAGGAGCTAGCTGAGGATTTGTATCAGGAGGTACTAATTTCCGCCTATTTAGCATTGCCTTCCTTTGAAGAAAGAGCGAAGGTGAAAAATTGGTTATTTAAGATAGCAGTGAACAAATGTCGGGATTATTGGCGGAAGGAGAAATCAGCCAATCGGTTTTGGGAGGAAAAGGTTTACCTGTATGCAGAAGATTCGAACGTGATTGAACAGCCAGAGGAATTGATTCTCAACAAATGCAGTCAGGAGGAGATGGTTGTTACGCTTCAAGATCTTCCGAAAATGTACAGGGAGCCTTTACTTTTATTCTATTATCATAACCAAACATTAATGGAGATTAGCAATTTGACAAGTTTGCCCATATCTACAGTTAAAACTCGAATGAGACGTGCGAAGGACCGATTACGTCCGAAGGTAAAGGAACTAGTAGCAAATGGATGATGTAAAGAGCAGCCGAATGGCTGCTCTGATGGATTCCTAAATAGATTGATTGATCCCGTATTTTTTGGCTCTATATTCGCTGTCTTTTCTTCTGTTTTTTCGGATGTCTGCACGTTCTTTTGCAGAATCATACAAGCTTTTTTCTTCTTCGGTTTCTGGGATGACAGAAGGAACGGGTGTAGGCTTTCCATTTTCATCAATGGCTACCATTGTCAGGAATGACATGGCACAAATATTTCTTTCTCCAGACAGTAAATCCTCGGCAATGACTTTCACAAATATCTCCATAGATGATCTCCCTGTATAGGTCACAAATGCCTCTAAACAAACAGAGTTCCCTTGATAAATTGGGTGCAGGAAATCTACTGAATCGGTAGAAGCAGTAACAACATTTTTTCGTGCATGACGCATAGCCGATATTCCGGCAACATCATCGATATATGCCATCAATTTACCGCCAAATAATGTACCGTAAGCATTTGTATCTGGAGGCAACACAATACTTGTCTTAACCACAAAGGATTCTTTGCATTTTTTTGATTCGTTCATCGTAATCCTCCTTGTATTGGAAAAATGATTTATTTCTCGTCAATATAACATATCAGAGATTTAGAGGGAAATTTACTTTGGAAAATTTACAAAAACATAAAAAATGCTCATACGAGTTTAAATAGATAATGTTAATGAGTGAATATTCATTCAAATAAAGGGATTGATACCCTAATCGTTGAATTTTAAAGTGAAACAAAAAGATAATGAAAGCTGAGGGGGAAAAGGAAATGTCAGTTATTATGGAACTTAAGGATTTAGCGAAAAAAATGAATGAAAATCCGGTGCATATTGAGAATGAAAAGGATCGTGTTTTTCAGGTGAATTTAGATGATGGCAGCACGCTTCAAATTGTTCTAAAGGACGGACGAATCGAAATTGCAGAAGGGACTCCATTTGAATCGGAAGTGAAGCTGAGCCTTTCTGATAAAAACTTTTCTAAACTGTTAAAGGATGAGTTAAATACAACGATGGCATTCATGACTGGCGGCTTAAAGGTGGATGGAAAAATTGGGCTTGCTTTGAAGCTGCAGGAGATTGTAAAGAAGTATCAATAATTGTCTGATAAATTAATAGATTTGGATGATAAAGGATGAAATCTGGTCTGATATACATAAACTAATTGGCTGATAAATGTAAAAACTAATCGGTACTAATAATAAAATAGCGAAAGACCCAGTCCATTTGCCTGGGTCTTTCGCTAATGTTAAAGAAACAACAACATATGGTCTTCATCATAATAGATATCTTCAATTTTCATCGCTTTTTTATCTTTTCCAAATACCTCAAAACCAAAGGATGAATACAGCCTCTTGGCCGGTTCATTTGTTGATTCGACGGCTAAGTAGATTTGTTCAATCCCTTCAATCCCTTTTGCTTTCTCAAGTGCAGCTGAGATTAATGCCTTTCCAACGCCCTTTCTCCGAGATTCATCTGAAACATACATTGCGACAATCAAAGCCCGATGCTTTAATTTAAGCTTTGTTTCTCTTAGCAAAGTCACGGAACCGGTAAGCTTTTCTTCCTTAAAAGCACCAAAAGTAAATGATTCCTCGGATTGAAATCTTTCTCCATAAAAAGCTGCTGATCGATCCTTTTCCTCCTTGTAACTTGACGCAAAGGCTGAAGGGTGTTTCTGCAAAGCCACTAATCTCATTTTTCTATATGCGTCAGAATCATTCGGTGTTAAAAGTCTAATATTCATCAGATTCCCCTCCTTGCAAATTGTTCTTCAATTCTACCATTTTTAAACAAATTTTAAACAAAGACAATCATAATTTTAACCTTTACATTTTATGATTATATTAAAATAATCGATTGGGGTTGAGTATTTGAGTATTCAAGATGGGAAAAAGCGTATGAAAAGGCTTGTTTTACTTTCACTTGCTTTTATAATAACAAGCTTTACTGGTATGACAGAACTAAAAGTGGCGTCGGCAGCGGGAGGCGAAGGGAAACAGCAATCAGCGTATGTAACAACTAGTGAATCTGTGCGTACATCCATGGAAGCACTTCAGGATTGGAAAAAGTGGACAACAGATCATGCATATAGTCTTTCTAGCATTCAGCCTGAAACAGCGGTGAATGGAAAGATTCCTGCAGATCGATTCAAAGATTTAGAAATGCTAAAGCCTTTACTGCACGACAAACGCATTGTTTTCTTGGGGGAAAGCTCACATGGGGTGGCTGAGTTTAACTTGGCAAAGACAAGATTGATTCAATTTTTGCATGAAGAAATGGGATATAATGTTCTTGCCTTTGAAAGTGGTATAAGTAATTCAATGAATGTTCAAGGGAAAATCAGCCATTTATCTGCAGAGCAGGCGATGAAGGGCTCCATTTTTGGTGTTTGGTGGGCACAAGAGACGCTGCCTCTTTTTGATTACATAAAAACTACCCGGAACACGGATCAGCCGTTACTTTTAGCAGGATTTGATATTCAACAGCAGGGACAATTTATCGATACAAGCTGGCTTAAAGATGAAAAAATGGCAAAACAGTTGGCAGAAGCCGAAAAACAGCTTATGAATTGGGGAGGAAGCAAAGATTTAAAGGGATATCAGAAAGCAAAATCAGGACTGATTCAAACCTATGAACAAGTACTATCACAGGTGAAGCAGAAGGAAAGTGCGTTAAGGACAGCTTATCCTGACGAACCACAAATTGTAAAATTGATAGAAAGGGCTTTAAAGGAAAGGATTAGAGTTGTTAAAGAATATGTGGAAATCAATATAAAATCTAATATTGAGATGGAAAACTATGATCCAACATCATTTTTGAAATCCATGGAGTGGCGGGATCAAGCAATGTTAGCAAATTTAATATGGCTGGCAACCGAAGTCTATCCGAATGAAAAATTTATTGTTTGGGGACATAATGATCATATTCGCAAGTCGCATTCAGAAGTACAGGGCTCGCCGTACCCAGTCAAGCTAATGGGAGAGCTTTTACCTGTCGAATTTAAAAAATATAGCTATGTGTTAGGATTGTACATGGCAAGTGGGGAAACGGCAGACAATATGCGTAATCCAATGAGTGTTCTCCCTGTAAAAAGCGGTTCGATTGAAGATTTATTAGGAAGCAAGCAAAGCCCATATACCTTTATTGATATGAGATATCGCCAAAATGAGCGGGGGAGTTCATGGATGTTTGAACCGCGTTTTGCATATAGCTGGGGGTTTATGGAGGAAAGTTTTGTCCCTAGAGACCAATATGATGGACTTCTTTTAATTAATAAAGTTAAAGCACCAACTTATATTAAATAAATTATTGTGAATAAGAATAGAGAAGCTCCTTTGGTTAAGGGGCTTTTTATAATACAAGTTGGCTCTTGTTGGATGTCAGCTTTTAAAGCTCTTCATTATGGGTATGATATATACATTAACCTCTTAATTTTATTTTTTTCTATGTGGAGGAGACGGAATGAGAAAACGCCGGGTTGAATTTTTAATTGCTTTTATATTAGCTTTTTCTCTTTCGCTGATATTATTATCCAATCTAAGCCTCGCAGCAAAGACATGGATTTTGATCCTATACATTACAGCAATTATGATTAGTATTTATTCATTAATGCTGGAAAATCGGTCCCCTCAGCATACACTTCTGTGGATATATGTTCTTGTGTTTTTTCCTTTGCTTGGATACTTGTTCTATTTGTTTTCAGGGCAATTATATTTAAAGGGCTATCTGTTTAGAAGCAAGAGAAAGAAGGATAGAGAAGAATGGAAAAGGCTCCTTCAACAGGACGAATCTCCAGATTTAGCTTTTTTACAAGATGGGCAGCTTTCCTTTGCAAAATTTGCAAACCATCGATCACCCACCCCTATAAGCACTGCATCTCGATCGTATGTCCTAAAGAATGGGGAGGAGACTTTTTCAGAGATTAAAGAAAGGCTGAAAGAGGCTGAACAGTACATTCATATTGAATATTATATTTTTCGCACGGATCGGCTGGGAAAGGAAATTATTAACATCCTCATCGAAAAAGCAAAGCAAGGAGTCGAGGTATTATTCATTTTTGATGCAGCTGGCAGCCGAAAGATTGCGGTGGAAGACATTCAATTGATGGAGGAAGCAGGGGTAAAGGTACAAATATTCTCTCCATTGAAATATGGATTCTTTAATCAAAAATTAAACTTTCGCAATCACAGAAAAATAATTATTGTCGATGGGAAGATTGGATTTGTTGGCGGACTGAATGTTGGGATAGAGTATCTTGGTGAAGATGAGAAAATCGGATTTTGGCGGGACACGCATATGAAGTTAACTGGGGAGGCAGTGTATTCTCTTCACACAGCTTTGTTGTTAGATTGGGAATATGTCAGTGGAGAAAGCGTCTTGAAAAAATACCCTAAAATGAAACCAGCAATAGATGAATCCGTCCTTGATGGAGCTGTACAAGTTGTGGCCAGCGGACCAGATACGCAGCAAGGTCTCATGTGTGATTTTTACTTTGCGATGATCGCTAGTGCAGAAAAGTCTATTTGGATCGCAACACCATATTTTATCCCAGATGAGGCTATCCGAACGGCTTTAAGAATAGCAGCTGCAAAAGGAGTAGAAGTAAGAATTATGGTGCCTGATGTTAATGACGGATTTTTGACTCAATATGCGAGTCGATCTTATTTTCCAGAATTGCTGAGAACAGGTGCAGAAATCTATTCCTATAAAAAGGGATTTCTCCATCAAAAAATTATCATTGTTGATGGGAATTTAGCCTCACTTGGAACAGCAAATATGGACATGCGCAGTTTTCATTTGAATTTCGAAGTGAACGTCTTCTTATATGGCACAAGCTCCATTCGTGAGCTTGTTGCTCATTACGAACAAGATATGGAAGATAGTGAGAAAATTAGTCCTGTTCAATATTATAAGAGAGGATTTGCTGAAAGATCTAAAGAATCCTTTGCCCGCCTATTTTCGGGTGTACTGTGAGCAGCTCCAATAATATGGAGCTGTTTTTATTAGTAAAAAAAGGAATTAACCTGTATAATTTGAATAGTTAGAAAAAACAACTAATTATAAGGAGGGACCTTATGCTAGCGAAATCGGTAATTGAGGACGTTCTTACTGCGGCATTAGCAACGGGGGGAGACTTTTCCGAAGTCTTTCTTGAGGACCGTTATACGAATAATCTGACTCTGCAAGGGGGAAAGATTGAAAATAGCTTATCAGGCAGAGATTTCGGGATTGGCATTCGTGTATTTAAGGGTCTTCAAAGCGTGTACACCTACACAACGGATGGTTCAAAGGAGGGCTTACTAAAGGCAGCAAGAAATGCAGCCCATGCGATCTCTGGTGAGACTATCATTCATCCTGAGCCATTAAAAAAAGAAATAATTACTTGTGCCCATCCGATTGCGATAAACCCTAGAGAAACAGAGAAAACTCGAAAAGTGAATGTAATGAAGAAGGCATACGAGATTGCCAAAAACTATCATTCTAGCATTCAGCAAGTGCTTGTACGTTACTTAGACGAAGAGCAAAATGTTCTAATTGCGAATAGTGAAGGTAAATTTATTGAAGATAAAAGGGTAAGAAGCAGGCTGGCGATTCAATCAATTGCTTCTGATGGCAAACAAATGCAGCCTGGCTTTTATGGTCCGGGTGCTCATAAGGGATTTGAGTTTTTTGAGAACTTAAACCTGGAGCATTATGCAAATGAAGCCTCAAGGATTGCTGTAACGATGCTTGGTGCTGATCCTTGTCCGAGCGGGAAATTCCCAGTTATTATCGATAATGAGTTCGGTGGAGTTATTTTTCATGAGGCATGCGGTCACGGACTTGAAGCAACATCTGTTGCTAAGAACAATTCTGTTTTTGCGAATCGAATTGGTGAAAAAGTGGCCTCGGACGTTGTTACATACATTGATGATGGCACAATTGCAAATGAGTGGGGATCAATCACTATCGATGATGAAGGAGAAAAGGCCCGCAAAAATGTATTAATTGAAAATGGAATCTTGAAGGGGTATTTAATCGATAAATTTAATAGCCGCAGAATGGGAATGGAGTCGACAGGGTCAGGAAGACGACAGTCCTACCGATTTGCACCTACTTCGAGAATGACGAACACGTACATTGCGGAAGGAAAGTCGACACCTGAAGAAATTATCTCCAATACCGAGCATGGCATCTATACAAAATATATGGGTGGCGGTTCCGTCAATCCGGCAACAGGGGATTATAACTTTGCTGTAATGGAAGCTTATCTTGTAAAGGATGGGAAGATCGGAAAGCCGCTTAAAGGAGCAACTCTTGTTGGGAATGGCGCCGAAACATTACAACTCGTTGATATGGTTGGAAATAATTTAGGACATGGTGCGGGTATGTGTGGCTCGTTAAGTGGAAGCATTCCTGTAAATGTAGGTCAGCCGATGATTCGAGTCAGTGAAATGACCGTGGGCGGAAGTAAGGAGGGGGAGTAGAGTGAATATCCAAGAATTTCAGCAGAAGCTTTTTGGTATGGGTGAGAAGCAGGGCTTTACGGATATGGAGCTTTATTTTGAACGCGAGGAAAAGTTTAAATGTGGATTGTTTAAGGGTGAAATTGACTCCTACGAAACTTCTGAAATTGCTGGGGGTTCATTCCGTGGGCTTTTCAATGGGAAAATGGGCTATGCTTTTACAGAGAAATTAGATGAGGATTCCGTCTTATATCTCGTTGAAAATGCGAAGGAAAATGCGCAATTGATTGAGGAAGAAATTCAAGAGGAGATTTTCGGAGGCAGTGAGGAATATCAAGCAGGTAGCTTCTACTCTACTGAACTTGCAAAAGTGACCGTTCTGAAAAAAATTGAGCTCCTAAAAGAAATAGAAAAGCATATATATGCTTATGATAAAAGAGTTACAGGCACTAATTACTTTATTCTAGAAAGTGCTGAATCAGAAAGATACATTAGTAATAATAAAGGTCTTTCTCTTGATGAGAAGCAGAATTATATTGGGATGTTTATTTCTGTTGTAGTTAAGCAGGGGGATGAGACGAAAACAGGTGCTTACGTGAAGGCAACCAAGGATTTCTCTTCCTTTGTTCCAAAAGAGATTGCTAAGTATGCAGTGGAGGAAGCTCTCTCAAAGCTGAATGCAAAAACGGCAGAGAGTAAATACTATCCTGTATTATTGCGCAACGATGCAGCGGGGGACCTTTTCCAAACTTTTTCAGAGATTTTTTCAGCTGAGAACGCACAGAAGGGAAGATCGTTGTTAAAGGGGAAGGAAGGAGAAACGATTGCTGCTTCAGCACTTCAAATGGTTGATGATCCATTTTTAGAAGACGGTCTATTAAGCAGAAGCTTTGACAGTGAAGGTTTCGCAACAATGAAAAAAGCAATTGTAAAGGATGGCAAGCTTGTTACACTGCTTCATAATCGGAAAACAGCAGGCATTGCTGGAATAGAGTCAACAGGAAATGCGTATAAAGGTTCTTATAAAGGCAGCTTAACTGTGTCTCCATCGAATTTATATGTGGTGCCGTCAAAAAAGAGCCTTGAGGAGCTCACAGCTTCGGTTGATGAAGGGATACTCATTACAGATTTAGCAGGCTTGCACTCTGGTGCAGACACAGTGTCAGGTGACTTTTCACTAGCAGCTAACGGCTTTTTTGTAAAGGATGGGAAAGTTCAAAACACAGTGAAGCAAATGACGATTGCTGGAAACTTCTTTGAATTATTAAAAAATATTGAAGCGATCGGTTCCGATTTAGAGTTCTCGATGTCCAATGTCGGTTCCCCATCCTTGCTGATTAAGGAATTGGCTGTAACCGTGGAATAGGTTGGTTGATAGGGCATATCACTATAAAGTGGTGTGCCCTCTTTTGTTTGTTCACAGGAATGATTTGTGTTTCAATAGATTCAGAAAAGAAATTTGGGGGTTCATTGTGAAAATTATCGCTGCCCTTCCCTATATGGTTGTGTCACGTTCGATCGATTGGAATAAACAGCATTTTATGGAAAGAGAAGAAAAATTGATACTAGCAGAGGATAAAATTACTTCCCATATAAATGAATTTTCTCTTGAAGAAATATGGGATATTTCCTTTAAGGCTTCTAGTTCTGGATATGGATTTTTTTACCTTCATACAAACCAGGGGTTATTTTCCTATCGTGTTAAAGCAGAACCGTCCGAATTTATGAATAAGTATCAGGAAATGAAAAAACGGGTAGAAAAGTATGATTAACTTTTTTACCCGTTATTTATTTTATTTGGTTCATTTGCACATGCGTTTCTTGAAGAAAGTTCAACGAGTATTCTACCTTTTTTATATGAAGTTTTTATATTATATCTGGAACGTTAAAAAGAATAAAGAAATCAGACTTAGGAAATAACACCAATAAAAAAAGCAGGAGTCATCCTCCTGCTTAGTCTCTGCTTCCAAGAATACCGAAAATACGTAAAATATTAATGAACAAGTTAATAAAGTCTAGATATAGATTAAGAGCCATTAAAGGAACTTCTTCAGCTGATACCCCATAATGCTTCATACGGTTAAAATCATACAATACATATCCGCTAAATACGAGTACGCCAATGAAAGAGAAAGCAAGCATTCCTGTAGAGCTTAAAGGCCAAAATAGGCTAAAGATTGAAATGGCAATCAGTGCTAATAGCGCGGCCATTAACATTCCGCCTAAGAAGGATAAATCACGCTTAGTAGTTGAAGCGTATATCGCAAGCCCGGTAAATACCGTTGTTGTGGTTGCAAGCGCAAGTAAAACCGGATTTGGGCCAATTGTAGCTAAGTAATGTGAAACAATTGGATACGTGGTGATACCTGAAATAAATGTGAACGCAAAAAGGAATGAATAAGACATTGCTTTTTTACGACGGATAATAAACGCGAATACAAGCATGCCAATTTCAAGAATCATGAGCGGCAAAAACATTGCGGGTGGAACAAGAACACCTGCCATTGTTCCTGCGAATGCGATTGCCAATGAGATCGCAAATGTTCTCAAAACAGAAGGCAAATATGGATTAGTTGTTTGTTGTGCATACATATTTTCATTTCTCCTCATATTAATTTAACTATAGTTTATATACGGTTATTCTTAAAGATGGTTTCAAAAAAGTTATTTCTCTTTTAATAAATCTCTTATTTCCGTTAAAAGCTCCTCTTTCTTGTCCACTTTCGGTGAAGGTTGTACTTCTTCTTCTTTCTTCTTAAATCGTCTATTAATGATTCTTACAAAGATAAATATAGAGAAAGCAATAATAAGGAAGTCAACAATTGTCTGAATAAATGCTCCGTATTTTACTTCCGCTTTTCCTACGGTAATAGCAAGCGAGGAGAAGTCAATCCCGCCACCAATAAGCACTCCTACTAGCGGCATAATAATATCATCGACGAGCGAGGAAACTATTTTACCAAAGGCAGCTCCGATGATGACACCTATGGCAAGATCCAGAACATTTCCTCTCAATGCAAACTTTTTAAACTCATTCCACATGGATTAATAGCACCTTTCCTTAAAAAATTATCGTAATTATACTACGTGTGGGTGAAGGAAGCCAGTTGAAAAGGACTTAATTTTAAAATTTGGAAATTCCTGCAAGACGATATTGTGTGAAAAATGACTTAGAATGAAAGAATTTGTGGTGAATGTTTGGTATGATGTAATCATTAATATGAATATTCAGATATTTATTTCTTTTATATTTTTTGACTATGAAATATTTAGAGGTTTCTTTACAATACTAAAAGAAGAAAACTTTAGGAGGATGAAATGGATATTAACAAACAGCGGAAAGATCCTCGATTTAAAATTGCTGTTAAGGAAGCTTGGATCGGGATTGGACTTGTACTTTTTAATTTTGCTTGGTGGTTCGGCTTTGCGTATGGACCTCTTGGATCTGGGAGTGTGGAAAGCTACCATTTTATTTTTGGGTTGCCTGCTTGGTTTTTTTACAGCTGTGTAGCAGGATTCATAGTTATGTCAGTGCTTGTTGTTTTAGCTGTTAAGCTATTTTTTAAAGAAGTTTCTTTCGATGATGAAGCAGAAGGGGAGGCCGAACCAAAATGAATTGGCAAGTGGTTACCCCATTAATTATTTTCTTAGTCCTTATTTTTATTATAGGCTTTTGGGCAAGCAAACAAATGAATTCCTCCAATTCCTTTCTTCAGGAATACTTTCTTGGGGGAAGGGAGCTTGGCGGATTTGTTTTAGCTATGACAATGATGGCGACATATGGGAGTGCAAGCAGTTTTATTGGCGGTCCTGGTGTGGCTTATACACAAGGGCTTGGCTGGGTATTGCTGGCCATGTCACAAGTTGTAACGGGATATTTTGTCCTCATGGTCCTTGGGAAAAAATTTGCAATCATGGCAAGAAGATATCAGGCAGTTACCTTAATTGACTTTTTAAAGGAACGTTATAAAAGCAAGTGGGTCGTATGGCTGTCCGCTTTTAGTATAATTATCTTTTTATTTTCAGCCATGGCAGCCCAATGGGTCGGTGGAGCAAGACTAATCGAGTCATTAACTGGTTTAAGTTATATTTCGGCTTTATTTATATTTGCCATTTCAGTTATGGTTTATGTTGTCATTGGCGGATTTCGAGCAGTTGCCTTAACCGATGCTGTTCAAGGTGCAATCATGTTTATTGGTACTCTTATTCTCCTAATCGCTGTTATTATTGCAGGTGGTGGAATTCCAAAGATCATAAGCGATTTGGCAGCTGAAAATCCGAATTTAATTACTCCTTATGGATTTGATGGGGGGCTAACACCGCTCTATGTTTCCTCGTTTTGGATTCTAGTTGGTGTTGGTGTTGTCGGTCTTCCGCAAGTAACAGTTCGTGCCATGTCTTATAAAAACTCAAAAGCGATGCATCGGGCGATTATAATTGGAACCATTGTTGTAGGATTTATCATGCTAGGTATGCACTTAATTGGCGTTTTTGCCCGTCCCATTCTGCCAGGTATAGAGGTTGGAGATACAGTTATGCCGTTAATTGCCCTAAAAGTATTGCCTCCATGGCTTGCTGGAGTTGTCTTGGCAGCTCCGATGGCAGCGATCATGTCAACGGTAGATTCTCTTCTGCTTCTTGTAAGCTCTGCAGTTGTAAAAGATGTATATATTAACTACATAAGACCAAATGCAAGTGAAGGAACCATCAAAAAAATGAGCTTTAGTGTAACCACTGTGTTAGGAATCCTTGTTTTCTTGATGGCAATTAGTCCGCCAGATTTACTTATATGGTTAAATTTATTTTCGTTTGGCGGTTTGGAGGCAGCCTTTATTTGGCCCGTTGTTCTTGGGCTATATTGGCAAAAGGGAAATAAATTTGGGGCAATTACATCAATGCTGATTGGTACGGGTTCCTATATTATTATTCACCTTTATTGTCCAAATCCCTTCGGTATGCATACGGTTACCCTTCCGATTGTTTTATCATTCATTGCATTTATTGCGGTTAGTTTAATAACTGGGAAAAAGGATACAAATCAAGTAAGCCTTTTATCCTGAGAAAGAAAGAGTGTGAAATCTATTGTGATTTTGCGCTCTTTTTTAGTTCATTTTTGAAAATTGGGAGATTTGTAGAATCCTTTTTCTTTTGTTACACTCTTAACATAGTGATTGACATACTAGGGAGAATTAAATGAAAAATTATATATATATACTATCTTTATTAATGCTGGCCGGCATGGCAGCTTGTTCACAGAAACTAGATACAACTATTAAAATAGAAAATATTGATATAAAAAAAGGTAATCAACAATCAAGTGATAAAAAACTAGCAGTGTTGACAGAAGGAAAAGAAAAGAAGGAAACAATATGGCTAAAGGAAAAAGCACTCTATCAATTTGAAGCAGTTGCAGACGAATTTGAATACACTGTCTTTATCTTTGCCGATGATGAGAAAAGCCGATTGAATGAGGCTCCTTCGGATAGTGCCAATAAAGGGGAACAATTATATACAGGTCATTATTCCATGTATTTGGCAGAAAAGGATTCAACGGTCGCGTATAAACAGGGAGTGTTGGAGCAAAAAGGAGAATTAACCTTTAGCTCATCTGCTGTCCAGGCTTATCCATTAATTTTAGGGGAAAATACGATTATTGCAGTCATTGACTCTGAATCGCACCCCAAATTCTATTTTATAAATGATGGAGAAATAAAAGAAGTTCAACAAAATGAGAGCATACTGCCAATTGTTGGTACCAAAGTGAAAGCAATCAATCAGAAGTTCATTCAAACCGCCCATTTAGTTGATGGGGAAGATTGGATATACACGACGTGGGGATTTGATAAAGAATCAATGATTTTATTTAAGCATGATGAAACACTTGTGGAAGGTCAAGAAGGAGAGAAGTGGTACAAGCTATGGAGTGAAAAAAGTGAATACTTTTTTCCATTCTTAAATATAGAACTTACTAGTGAAGTACTTGAAAAAGCAAAGCAAGGAATTCCTTTAGGGAGTCCATATCCAATTGGAACGAGCATTTCAAATATAAAAAAATCAGATCCACATTATTTTGATGAGGGAATAGATGTGGATGGGATTCCATACGTATTATATCCTGAAATCACCTATTATTTTGAAGAGGCTACAGGCATCGTTAACGCTGTATCCATTCCAGGGGAACGTCTGAAAACAACTTTGACGAATGTAAAAAAAATGTTTGGAACCCCAGATCAAGAGATGAAGAAGAATGAAGGAGAACTGGCTGTTTATCTAGCAGAAAATTACAGTATTGAAATTTTGACAGATAAAGATGGGAAAGTTGAACGGATGTATTTGCGAAAAAAATAGAAGATCATGCGGAGATATTCCGCATGACCTTATGTGTGCCTATTAAAATGCCCAATCCCCATTACGGAAAACAGGTTCAGAAGTGCCATCAGCTGTAATGCCATCAATATCCATTTCTGCAGAGCCAATCATGAAGTCGACATGTGTTAAGCTCTCGTTTAACCCATGTTCTTTTAGTTCATCACTGGACATTTGCTTGCCGCCTTCTAAACAAAATGCATACGCACTGCCGATAGCAAGGTGGTTGGAAGCATTTTCGTCAAATAATGTGTTATAGAATAAAAGGTTGGATTGAGAGATTGGCGAGTTGAAAGGGACAAGCGCCACTTCTCCAAGATAATGTGAGCCTTCGTCTGTTTCGACAAGCTGTTTAAGGATTTCTTCGCCTTCTTCTGCTTTCACATCAACAATGCGGCCATTTTCAAAAGTAAGGGTAAAATGATCAATAATATTGCCTCCGTAGCTTAGAGGCTTCGTGCTTGATACTGTTCCGTTTACACCTGTTCTTAAAGGAACGGTAAATACTTCCTCTGTCGGCATGTTTGCCATAAATTCATGGCCCTTTTCGTTGATGCTTCCGGCACCACACCATAGGTGCTTTTCAGGGAGCTCAATTGTTAAGTCTGTTCCTGGTGCTGTATAGTGAAGTTTCTTATAGCGTTTATTGTTTAAATAATTTACTTTTTCATGAAGGGTTTCATCATGATTTTTCCATGCTTGAACTGGATTTTCAACATTTGTATGAGTTGCTTTAAAGATTGCATCCCACAGCAATTGAACTCTTTCCTCTGAAGGTGCATCAGGGAAGACTTTGTCAGCCCATGCAGGAGATGGAGCAGCGATAACTGTCCAGCTGACTTTGTCAGCCATCATCATTTTTCTGTATTTTGATAATGCTTTCCCTGCTGCTTTTTGGAAGTTCGCAATGCGTTCGGGATTAATTCCTTTAAACAAGTCTGGGCTTGCAGAAACGACTGACATGAATGCTGCTCCATTTTCAGCAAGTTCTTCAACTTCTTTCGCACGCCATTCTGGATATTCAGTGAAAGCCTCATCAGGTGCAAGCTCGTATTTCGTGCGGGAAACAGCATCATCGCTCCAGTTAACAACTACATTATGCGCACCAGCTTCATACGCTTTTTTAACGATAAGACGGACGAACTCAGCTGCATCAAGTGTCGTGTTAACGACAAGTGTTTGCCCTTTTTGAACATTTACACCAACTTTTACTGCAAGCTCAGCATATTTTTCTAAGTTTTTTTGAAAGTCATTCATTATGTAATCTCCTTTTTCAGAATCTTCATTAACATTGTAGCGTTTTTATTGTAAAAAAGAAACTTCGAATGATTTAAATGTTCCTGTTTTATACTATTTAGGTATGTTCATTAATTATTACGGTCAATTATTAAATTTTATGTCAATATATATCATGCTCGGTTAAAAAAAGGAATCCTTACACAGATTCCTTTTTCACCTTTAAATTTTTAGGCTTTTCAGCAATCGCAAACATGACCCAATATAAGAAAGCACTTAAAACAGCAAGTGCAGCTAAGATGATGAATGTCCAGTCATAGCCAATCCACACGGTTAATGGGATAGAAATGGGTGCAATGGTTTTGCCAATCGTAAAACGAAGGCTTGCAGCTGCAAAATATTGTCCCCTCATATGATCTGGGGCAATCTTTGAAACAAAGCTTTGCTGAATGCCTGCTGCCATTAATTCACCAAGAGTAAAGAGTACCATTGCAAAAATTAATCCCCAAATCCAATTGGTTTGGCCCATCATGAAGATGGCTACTGCGTAGGCTAAAGAAGATAAAATAAATACATTTCTCTCTCTATATTTCATCATCATTTTTGTAACGACTACTGTAAACAACGCAACTAAAAAGCCATTTTCAGAAAGCAGGATGCCAAAGGCCTGTTCCCCATGAACCTTAAATGACCAATCGCCAAATTGGATCAATGTCTGATTTTGAACGTATTCCTTCATATAGACTGGGAGCAGCAGATCAAGCTGCATAAATGTCTGGGCTGCTAAAACACCAGCTATGATGAAAAGCAGAAACGTTTTATCCCGAAAGATAATGCCGTAATCCTTCATTTGATCGATTAAAACAGTGTACCATTTCTTATTTTCTTGGGAGATTCCAGTGTGTTCCGGTACTGTTTCCCTTGTCATTTTGGCAAGGAGGCCTGAAAGCACCATACAGATAATCCCTGCGGCAAGGAGCAGCTGATAGCGATAATCTGTATAAAAAATTGCTCCCAAAATCGGACCAACGACAACTGCTATATTAATAGATGTATAGAATATTGCGAATACATGGCTGCGTTCCTTTTCCTCAACAACATCAGCTACCATTGCTTGGCTCGCTGGCCAATAGAATGAGCTGAAGACACCGACAAGTGCAAAGCAGATAAACCCAATCCATGGGGAGTTTAGCCATGGAGAACTAGCTAGGGCAAAAACAAGATAGCATATCCCCTGCCCGAAAGATGATAGAACCATCATCGTTTTACGCCCAAAGCGATCAGCGAAATAACCGCCCATTAAGTTAGCTAGTACTGAAAATACTTGTGAAAAAATAAGCATCAAGCCAGCTTTGTCTTTTCCAAATTCACCTGCAAAATAAATGGTTAAAAACGGAAAGAACATCCAAAAGGCAATATTTAAAGCGGCTTCCCCAAATAATCGAACCTTTAAATTTGAATCCCAATCTCTAATTCTCATGCTGTTTCCTCAATTTCCATTTTAGAATAACGCTATCATACTACCAATTTTGAGGAAAAAACAAGAAATATTTGAAAAAAGCGAGGAATCAAAACATTCAATTTGGGTGAAAGTTAATTAGTACACAAAGAACATAAGTACAGTAGTTAAGATCCCAACCCAAATACTTAATAAAATACAGTAACCCATAATATGACGAATATGAAGGCCAACTACTGCCAAAATTGGCAAAGCCCAGAAAGGTTGAATTAAATTTGTCCAAGCATCCCCCCACCCAACAGCCATGGCAGTAATCGCGGGATCGACACCAAGCTGGATGCCTGCTGGAACCTGAAGCGGTCCTTGAAGCGCCCATTGACCCCCGCCAGAAGGAGCTAGAATGTTAACCAGACCTGCTGTCCAATAAGTAAAGATATCAAATGTATCTTTACTCGCAACAGAAGCCATTCCATTAATAATGGACTCTGCCAGTCCTGAACTGCCAAGTACAGCGATAATCCCTGCATAAAAAGGAAATTGAAGGATAATAGGGGATATCGCTGTGCCTGCCTCTTTAAACGCTTTTGCATATTGTCCGAGTGATTTATGAAGGATAAGTCCAAGTGATAAAAAGAGAATATTGATGATATTTAAATCGAGGTCTCTGCCATTAATAAATTCATAAACAACATAAACCATTCCAATTAATCCGGTTATAATGCCTAAAAATGAAGTATTTTCTAATCGTTCTGCAGGAGTGTATTCTCCTTCATTGAGATTCTCAGTTTCTGCTTTTTTTGACTGAGAAGAATAGGAAATGATGCCTTTTTTAGGAGCCATAAGAACAATGAAAATAGGAAGTGTAATTAATAGTGCGAGGAAAATAATAATTGTGCCGGGATGAAAGATGGTTTCGGAAGTTGGAATGACTCCCATAACATTTTCTAGGAAGTGCCCTTTTGTTGCCACAGTCAACCCAATGGAACTAGATAAGCCTGCAGTATAAAGGGCAGTTGGTGTGTAGGCAGCTGCAACTAAAAGGGGGAAGTGTGCTTTATTATTTCTCTTGCCTAATTCGCGGGCAATTATGGCGCCAACAACAACAGCAAGTCCCCAGTTAATATAATAAGCACCAGCAGATACGAGAAAAGTCATGACATATGCTTGATTGGCCGTTTTTGCCTTAGATGCTAGAAACGATAGCATTTTTTCAACGATAGGCACAGAAGCGAGAGCCATTCCAGTCATTAATAATAGAACCATTTGCATGGTAAAAGATAGGTAAACCCAGAACCCATCACCAAATGATTTGAAAAGCTCGACAGGTTCAGATGGCTTCATAAAGAAACCAAGGACAAAAACAAGAAGGGTCATTAAAACAGCAATGACAAACGCATCAGGAAGATATCTTTCAGCGACCTTTGAAAAGCGGTCTGCAATTCTGTTTAACATTTTTTCACTCTCCTTCATTAGAATTAGTACATGCTATGAAAGGAGACGGGCTGTTTATGACAAAAAAAGAAAAAGAGCGAATACAGATCATTTAGTAGCTTAACTTCAATATGATAGGAATTCCTCACTACCTCCTTCAAAGAAACGTATAAATTCAGAATTACTGAATCCATCAAAGACGTATGCTATATTTAACTTACGGAAAATTTGAAAGGATGTTTTAAATATGGCAAAAAGTGTTGTAATTGCTGAAAAGCCTTCAGTTGCACGTGACATTGCACGTGTGCTGAATTGTAATAAAAAAGGAAATGGGTATCTTGAAGGTGATAAATATATCGTTACGTGGGCACTTGGTCATCTAGTCACATTAGCGGACCCAGAGAGCTACGATGTGAAATATAAAACATGGAATTTAGAAGATCTGCCTATGCTGCCTGAGCGTTTGAAATTGACGGTTATAAAACAGACTGGAAAACAGTTTCAAGCGGTTAAAAGTCAGTTGATTAGAAAGGATGTCAATGAAATCATCGTGGCTACAGATGCAGGGAGAGAGGGGGAATTAGTCGCTCGTTGGATTATTGATAAAGTAAAAGTAAATAAATCGATGAAGCGTCTATGGATCTCCTCTGTAACGGATAAAGCGATTAAGGCAGGCTTTGCTAACCTAAAACCAGGTAAAGCGTATGACAATTTATATGCTTCGGCTGTTGCACGTTCAGAGGCTGACTGGTATATCGGTTTGAATGCAACACGTGCACTCACAACTAGGTTCAATGCCCAGCTAAATTGCGGCCGTGTACAAACACCGACTGTTGCGATCATTGCTGCACGTGAGGATGAAATAAGAAACTTTAAGGCAAAAACCTATTTTGGCATTGAAGCGCAAACAACAAATCATTTAAAGCTGACTTGGCAGGATGCAAAAGGGAACAGCCGCAGCTTTGATAAAGAGAAAATCGATGGAATTGTAAAGAAACTAGGCAAGCAAAATGCCATTGTGACAGAAATGGAGAAAAAGCCGAAGAAATCTTATGCTCCAGGTCTTTACGACCTAACGGAACTACAGCGTGATGCAAATAAAATCTTTGGCTACTCGGCAAAGGAAACGTTAAATATTATGCAAAAGCTTTATGAGCAGCATAAAGTTTTAACTTATCCTCGTACGGATTCACGATATATTTCTTCAGACATCGTCGGAACGCTTTCTGAACGCCTGAAAGCATGTGGAATCGGAGAATATCGTTCATTGGTGAATAAAATTTTAAATAAACCGATAAAAGTTTCAAAATCATTTGTTGATGATAGCAAAGTATCTGATCACCATGCTATCATTCCAACAGAAAGCTATGTCAACTTCTCTGCCTTTACAGATAAAGAACGCAAAATTTATGAATTAGTTGTTAAACGATTTTTAGCTGTATTATTCCCAGCCTATGAGTATGAGCAATTAACCCTCCGTGCGAAAATCGGTGAGGAGTACTTCGCGGCTAGAGGAAAAACAATTTTATCGCTTGGCTGGAAGGAAGTCTATGAAAATCGCTTTGAAGATGATGAGGCAGCAGATGATTTAAAAGAACAGATTTTGCCCCGCATTGAAAAAGGCGATACATTAAATGTAAAGTTAATCGCACAAACTTCTGGTCAAACAAAGCCACCTGCACGTTTTAATGAGGCAACATTACTTTCGGCAATGGAAAATCCAACAAAGTATATGGAAACAGGAGATAAAAAATTAGCAGAAATGCTGAAATCTACTGGAGGATTAGGTACAGTTGCTACCCGTGCTGACATTATTGATAAGTTATTCAATTCATTCCTAATTGAAAAGCGCGGCAAAGATATTCACATCACTTCTAAAGGCCGCCAATTATTGGATTTAGTGCCTGAAGAGCTAAAATCCCCTAGCTTAACAGCAGAGTGGGAGCAAAAGCTGGAAGCGATTGCCGCAGGCAAGCTGAAAAAAGAAGTGTTTATTGGCGAGATGAAAAGATATACGAAAGAAATTGTATCTGAAATCAAAGCAAGCAATAAAAAATACAAGCATGATAACATTTCCACAAAGAGTTGTCCGGACTGCGGAAAACCAATGCTTGAAGTAAATGGTAAAAAAGGCAAGATGCTTGTGTGCCAGGATCGAGAATGCGGACATCGAAAAAATGTTGCACGTGTCACAAACGCACGCTGCCCACAATGTAAGAAGAAGCTAGAGCTCCGAGGAGAAGGAGAAGGGCAAATTTTCGCATGTAAGTGTGGCTATCGTGAAAAACTATCGGCTTTTGAGACACGCCGTAAAAAAGAATCTAAGGGGAAAGTAGATAAACGTACTGTACAAAAGTATTTAAAGGAACAAAATAAACAAGAGGAACCGATTAATAATGCATTAGCAGAGGCGTTAAAGGGATTAAAATTTGATTAAAAAAGAGGGGAGGACCTCTCTTTTTTTTATTTCAGCACTTTACTCTACTACCAATCTAATAATCTAACTTGTTAAAATTTTACAATTATTCATTGACAATTCATAAATTCTAAACGTAAAATTAATTATATTCGGAAAATTTTCGATTGGAATGATTGCTATGTCTTGTCAATTAATAGCTCGTTCATACAAAAAGGCTGTATTTCAAACGCTTGTTTGAAGTACAGCCTTTTCTTTATCTCACTAATGTATTGAGGAGGAAGGAAATGGTTATTTTATCTGGCAACACGTTAACTTTAGAGGAAGTTCAAAAGGTTTTATTCAATAATGAAAAGATTTCAGCATCTGAGGAAAGCATGGATGCTGTTAGAAAGAGTCATGATGCTGTAAAAAGAATCGTAAATGAAGAAAGAGTTGTATATGGAATTAATACTGGATTTGGAAAATTTAGTGATGTTCTCATTCATCCAAATGATGTGAACGATCTTCAGCTTAATCTTATTCGCTCTCATGCATGTGGAGTAGGAGAGCCATTCCCAGAACTTGTTTCTCGCTCCATGGTGCTTTTACGAGCAAATGCCTTACTTAAAGGATTTTCAGGTGCACGCCCAATTATTATTGAGCGTCTGCTTGATCTAGTGAATAAAGAGATTCATCCAGTGATTCCGCAGCAAGGTTCACTTGGTGCGAGTGGAGATCTTGCACCACTTTCCCATCTTGCACTCGTGTTAGTAGGAGAGGGAGAGGTTTTTTACAAGGGAGAAAGAAGGTCTTCTCATGAGGTTCTTTCAGAAGAAGGACTTGAACCACTTACATTAGAAGCGAAAGAAGGGCTTGCTTTAATTAATGGGACACAGGCAATGACCGCAATGGGGGTTGTTGGATATCTGGAGGCAGAGAAGCTTGCCTATCAAAGTGAATTAATTGCCGCGGTTACAATGGAAGGCTTGAATGGCATTATCGATGCTTTCGATGAAAAAATTCATTTGGCTAGAGGCTATAAACAACAGGTGGATACTGCTAGAAGAATGAGAGAATACTTATCAGGAAGTGCTCTTATTACGAAGCAAGGTGATATCCGTGTTCAGGATGCATACTCCATCCGCTGCATTCCGCAAGTGCATGGGGCATCTTGGCAAGCACTTGATTATGTAAAAGAGAAGCTTGAGATTGAAATGAATGCAGCAACCGATAATCCGCTTATTTTTGATGATGGGGATCACGTGATTTCAGGAGGGAACTTCCATGGGCAGCCGATTGCCTTCGCGATGGATTTCATGAAAATAGCGGTTGCGGAGCTCGCTAACATTTCTGAAAGACGAATTGAACGTCTTGTTAATCCGCAGCTTAGTGATCTGCCGCCATTCTTAAGCCCAGAGCCTGGTCTTCAATCAGGGGGAATGATCCTTCAGTATGCAGCAGCATCGCTTGTATCCGAAAATAAAACATTGGCACATCCAGCAAGTGTGGATTCCATTCCTTCTTCTGCTAATCAAGAAGATCATGTCAGCATGGGAACAATTGGTTCGAGACATGCGTATCAAATTGTTCAAAATGTTAATAATGTCCTTGCAATCGAGCTAATTTGTGCACTTCAGGCTGTAGAATACCGAGGAATTGAGAAGATGGCAGCTAAAACAAAGCGCTTTTATGAAGAGGCACGTAAGATCGTACCTTCCATCACAAAAGATCGTATCTTTTCAAAGGATATTGCGGCCTGCTCTGCATGGCTTAAGGATATAAAAATCGATACCTTATAAAAATAGGCGAGGGTCTAAATAGAATAGACCCTCTTTCTTCTTGCAGCCTTTACCTATCTTCCTCTTCTTCCACACGATTTTTGAAAGCTTCTTGAACCACAAGAAATTCTTCATCCTCCTGTGCTTCTGTTGCCGCACGTTTTTCAGTTTCGCCAATGTCTGGGAAATTACCTGGATGATTTTTCCTTTTGTGATTAAAATGTTCACCGCGAGCGATAATAAACACCCCTTTCCTATATCTTCAAGTAGCTTCCCCTTATTCGAAAAACCTATGTAGATTAAATTTGGGGTCACTTTTTTAAAGGGAAGAATAGGCAAAAACGTTATTTTAAGAAATTTGTCTCTTCCCGGCATGTTTGTCCATTCGATTATTAATTGGTTACATATTCTATAGTAATTGATAGGGAAGGAGGGGAAATTTATGTGTAGAAATTGTAATAATGATGATAGAAGACCAGATCGTAATGTTGACAATGTATTTATTCGTGCTAATCGAGTATTTGTGCTGGGGGAAGAGGACAGAAGACATTGCAGAAGAGATAACGATGTAGCAGGTATTAGAGATAATAATAGAAGACATTGCAGAAGAGATAACGATGTGGCAGGTATTGGAGATAATAATAGAAGACATTGCAGAAGATGCTGTTGCTGGTTTTAATAGAAGAATGAGAAAGCAGGGAGAAACCCCTGCTTTTTCATTGTTTTTTATTTATCAAATTGCCATAAACCAGGTAAAAGAAATAAATATATAATTTCACCTAAAACTTATAAGAATTTTGTCGAAATAAGAAATAAGAAATCATTTAATATATCTTG
Source organism: Cytobacillus solani (assembly GCF_006704205.1). Lineage (NCBI taxonomy): Bacteria > Bacillati > Bacillota > Bacilli > Caryophanales > Bacillaceae > Cytobacillus > Cytobacillus solani. The sequence goes on along the minus strand of NZ_CP041305.1, from coordinate 1,046,497 downwards.
GAATAAGCAAATATTCTTGTTAAGAAAAATAATTCATAGATTAATAGAAATAGGTGAGGGCATATGGATAAAACTTCGTTAATAGGGTTAATATTAGGATTCGTTGCAGTTGGGGTTGGGATGGTTTTAAAAGGGGTAGATTTGGTTGCATTAGCAAACCCGGCAGCAATCTTGATCATCCTCGCAGGTACAGCAGCAACTGTAATTATTGCGTTCCCGACTAATGAAATCAAACGGATTCCAAAGTTATTTGGAGTCATTTTTAAGGAAAAAAAGCAAATGGATCCGATTGATCTAATCAAAATGATTTCTGAATGGGCACAATTAGCTAGAAAAGAAGGGTTACTTGCTCTTGAAGCAAAAACAAGTGAAATAGATGATCCCTTTCTAAAAAATGGTCTATCACTTGCGGTTGATGGACAGAGTGCAGATTACATACGTGATGTATTAAGTGAGGAAATTGAAGCAATGGAAGATAGACATTCAGCAGGAGCGCTGATTTTCACACAAGCTGGAACCTATGCTCCAACCTTAGGCGTTTTGGGTGCCGTAGTAGGGTTGATTGCAGCATTAAAGGATATGAGTGATACAGATGCTTTAGGGCATGCGATTAGTGCAGCGTTCGTTGCAACCTTACTAGGGATTTTTACTGGATATGTTCTATGGCACCCATTCGCTAATAAGCTAAAACGTAAATCAAAGCAAGAAGTGAAGCTTAAATCAATGATGATTGAAGGTGTATTATCTGTTTTAGAAGGGGAAGCACCAAGAGTGATTGAGCAAAAATTAGCTTCTTATTTACCTGTTGGGGATAGAAAGAAATTTCTTGAAGAAAGCAGCGTGAAGAAGGATGAGTAAACGAAAAAAGAAGAAGAATCATGATGAAGGACATGTGGATGAATCTTGGCTTCTTCCTTATTCTGATCTGTTAACTTTATTGCTAGCCTTATTTATTGTTCTCTTTGCATCTAGTTCTATTGATGCAGTTAAGTTTCAGGCAATTTCAAAAGCATTCAGCAGTGCACTTACTGGAGGGACAGGGATGATGGAGTTCCCAAGTCCATTGCCTGAGGGACAATTACAGGCCGATGAAGAGACTGAGAATACAGAGGCTGAAGATCCAAATGGGTTAAAGATTGATAAGAAATTACTGCAAAAGGTAGATCAGAAAGAATTGGAAGCCATTCAAGTAAAGGTTAATAAGTATATAGAAGAGAACCAGCTAACAGGGAAACTGCAGACGTTATTAACCGGTGAGGGACTAATGGTGTCCATTAGAGATAATGTGTTATTCGCACCTGGAAGTGCGGATGTTAGACCAGAGGATTTAAAGATTGCGAATGAGATTGCTGAACTCCTTGTTATGGATCCGCCAAGAAATATTATTATTAGCGGGCATACGGATAATGTTCCAATCGGAAACGCTCCTTTTGATTCAAACTGGGAACTAAGTGTTATGCGGGCGATTAACTTTATGAAAATTATTTTAAAGAATAATGCGCTCGATCCAAGAATGTTCAGTGCTAAAGGATTTGGTGAATTCCAGCCTGTGGCTTCAAATGATACAGCTGAAGGAAAAGCAAAAAATAGAAGAGTCGAAATTTTAATATTACCAAGAACAGAGGCTAAACCTGAATAGGTTTAGCCTTTTTTTGTAAATGAATAAATATTTTCCTGAAAAAACAGCTGATATCTTGAAGCCTCTAAAGATGAATGGATTTTTTATTAACCTTTTGACAAAAAAAGAACCCTTAAATGGGCTCTTTCCTTAGAGTGAAATATCAGCTTCCGTATGCAGCATATTCTGGTTGTTTGACTTTTTGCCGTGAAGAAAATAATAAGCAAGTAAAGCAAGGAGGACAACAACAGCAAGAATTAAATATAGAGTAGATAGATCCATATATACAGCGATAACACCTAGAGCATAGGAACCAATTCCGATTCCTGAATCAAAAAATGTAAAGAAGGTGGATGTCGCTAATCCCCTTTTTGAAGGGGATGAATTTTTGATGGCAACAGTTTGCAAACTTGGAGAAAGACTTCCGTAGCCTAATCCGATAATAGCTGCTGAAAACAGAAATAGGAAGGTGCTATTTGCCTGACTTAGCAGGACCATTCCAATCGCAAACAAAATAATGGATGGGTAAACGATTTTATTTTCCCCATAGAGGTCAAACCATCTGCCTGTAAATGGTCTTGATATCACAATGGCAATAGCATAAACAACAAAGAAGAAGCTTGCCGCTTTAAATAGTCCTAATTCCTTTGCATAAATAGAAATAAATGAAAGGATTCCTGAGTAAGCAAGAGCTAATATTCCTCCTACAATGGATACTGAAATGGCATTCTTTTCAAAAAAACTGCCAATCGAAAATGTAGAATGTACCTTTTCTTCAGGGATTGAAGCCTCTGGAATACGAACAATAAATGATAATACGAGTGCAAAGAAAGCTAAGACAGTGCACAAAATAAAGAGGCGATTAAAGCTTGATATTTGGATAATCGTTAGGCCGGCAAATGGACCAATAACCATCGCTAAATTCATAAATAATGCATAATAGCCGAGTCCTTCCCCTTTTCTTTCATTTGGAACAATGTCAGCTATTATTGCTCCAGTTGCAGTTGTTGCCATCCCAAATCCGATCCCATGTAAGAACCTGAGTCCAAGCAGGAGAGGAATAGAATCTGTCCATACATATAAAAGACTGGCGATGGTAAATATGATAACGGAAGAAAGCAGGATTTTTTTCCGTCCGATGGCATCAATCCATTTTCCAGTAAATGGACGGCATAGTACGGCTGCAATTAAAAATACGGCAACAATTAATCCTACTTGCGTTTCATTTCCATGTAATTCATCTAATACATAAATCGGCAAGGTCGTAAGCAAAATATAAAATACGAGAAATAAAAATAAACTAATAAAGGAAATTCCTAGAAAGTTCTTTGTCCATAATGGTTGTTTCTTCATGATGACCTCCGTGAAAAAGTTAGTTTGTTAACTAGATGTTTTTTTAGAGTGAATGATAGCTTGAAGTCAGGGGTTAGACGAGGACAAAGAAGCAATCGGCAGGACACCGATTGCATAGATCTTACCAGAGCCAAGCAAATTCCAAACAGTTTATATTTCAAAGGTTCCTATTCATTTTTTCAATAATCTCCATCATTGAGCTGATTTCTTCATTACCAACGTTTTTTAATAAATTTTTCTCGCATGACCGGACCGCTTCAAGCCATTCATCGTATTTTTGGATGGCGGCATCTGTCAGGATGATCTTTTTCTCCCGTTTATCCGTGCCTGGCACTTTTGAAATCCAGCCTGCCAACTCTAATCTTGCTAAAGTACGAGTCATTGTAGGAGCTTCAACTCCTAAATAAAGGGATAAATCCTTTTGAGTTGCAGGTCCCTTTGTTTTAAGAAGATAGATAATGGTCCATTGAGCGGAATATAAGCCGAGAGGGACGAGAACCTCATTTAATGATTTTGAAAAATGACGAGTGAATTGGTTTATAGAATGAAAGAATTTACTTTGATTTTCGTTCATAAAATCACCTAGTTTAAATTAGTTACCTAGCTAAGTATATTCCTCTATTCTAAAATTGTCTAGTTTTTTTAGGAGAATAGTTTTGGTTTAAAGCAGAAAAAAATTGCATTTTCTTAAAACATATGTTTATAATATAGACATAAGTTTATGAATGATAGGGCTGAGCTAACGATGAATGAAAAAGAATCACTTATATTGCAGCTTATTAAAGCGAACCCATTTATTTCACAAATTGAAATAGCTGAGAAAACACAGCTTTCAAGATCAGCTGTTGCTGGCTATATTTCCTCTTTAACAAAAGAAGGGAAACTGCTTGGCAGAGCCTATGTCCTTCCAAAGAGAAAGGATATTGTCTCTATCGGGGGATCAAATATTGATAGAAAAATTCAAACGCTAAGTAATCTTCAGCTAGGAACATCCAATCCTGCTGAAAGCTCTCAATCTTGTGGGGGAGTGGCAAGAAATATTGCAGAGAACCTAGGAAGACTTGGCTGTGATGTCGCACTTATGACAATTGTTGGAGAGGATCATGAGGGTGAATGGCTGCTTGAATATACGAAGTCATTTGTTGATATCAGCCCGTCTCAAGTATCACCGAATGCGGCAACCGGTACATATACGGCTATATTGGATGATGAAGGAGAAATGGCTGTTGCACTAGCGGATATGGCGATTTATGATTCCATTGATACTGATTTTATTGAAAAAAGATGGGGATATATCGCATCATCAGCAATGGTTGTCATGGATACGAATTTTCCTGGTAAGGTGCTAAAGCAAGTGATTAGCCGCTGTGATGAGGAAAATATTCCGCTTTGTATTACACCTGTATCTTCTCCAAAGGTTAAAAAGCTTCCACCCGATCTTCAAGGGGTCACTTGGCTCATTGCCAATAAAGATGAGGCAGAAACATTATCAGAGATAAAGATAAAGGATGAGGGAGATTTTTTCAAGGCGGCTGAAAAAATCATGGATAAAGGAGTAGAGAAAGTCGTTATCACTCGTGGTGATAAGGGATTAATCTATTATACAAAAAAGGGCGAAGCAGGTGTTGTGCTTCCGCCAAAGGTCAGTGTAGAAGATGTGACTGGTGCTGGAGACTCCCTTGTTGCTGGAATTATGTTTGCTCATTTAAAAGGGTTAAATACAGAAGATGCGTGTAAGATTGGGGTTGCTTGTTCCATCCTGACGCTTCAGTCACATGAAACAGTAAATCCCACATTAAGTCATATTCGATTGCAAGAAACATTTAAAAAATACTTTTAATAAGGAGTTTTGACACCATGATGGAAAATTATTTAGAGTATTCTGCTGAGGTACAAGAAGCGAAGAAAGCGAATAAACCAATTGTTGCATTAGAATCTACAATCATTTCACACGGAATGCCTTACCCGCAAAATGTTGAAATGGCAAAGGAAGTAGAAGAAATTATCCGTAAAAATGGTGCGGTACCAGCAACAATTGCGATTATTAATGGGAAAATTAAAATTGGACTTTCAGACGAGGATCTTGAGTTTTTAGGAACAAGCAAGAATATCGAAAAAGCAAGCCGAAGAGATCTGCCTTACTTAATTGCTAATAAGAAAAATGGGGCAACAACGGTTGCCTCCACGATGATTTGTGCACAGCTTGCAGGAATTGAAGTTTTCGTTACAGGAGGAATCGGTGGTGTTCACCGTGAAGCAGAAACGACAATGGATATTTCTGCTGACCTGCAGGAGCTTGCTCAAACAAATGTGGCAGTTGTATGTGCAGGTGCCAAGTCCATTCTTGATCTTGGCCTAACACTAGAATATTTAGAAACATATGGGGTGCCTGTTGTTGGATTTAAAACAGATGCATTTCCAGCTTTCTTTACTCGTACGAGTCCGTTCGATGTGAATTGTCGTGTGAATACAGCAGAAGAAGCAGCTGCGACAATTCGTACTAAATGGGAGCTAGGTTTAAACGGCGGTCTTGTTATTGCCAATCCAATTCCAGAAGCAGATGCACTGGACGAAGCATTTATTACAAATGTCATTGAATCTGCATTAAAAGAAGCAAAGGAAAACAATATTGCCGGTAAAAAAGTGACTCCTTTCCTTTTAAGCAAAGTAAAGGAATTAACAGAAGGAAAGAGCTTGATTGCCAATATTGCCTTAGTGAAGCATAATGCAGAAGTGGGTTCAAGAATCGCTGTAAGTTTACAGAAATAAAGAATTGATAATATTAAAATAAAGGCTAGTCTAATCTTCACAGCGAAGGTTAGACTAGCTTTTTTTGCGTTCGATATTTGTATTTAATAATTTTAAAATTATGGGTATTCATTATAACGAATTTTATATTGTAGAAAAAAAGTAAATTAATCTTGAGAATTTAGAGAGGTTTAATGATTTCTAGTCATTTTTAACGAAAAAAATTTTTATTTGTAATATATGGATTACATTATAAAATATAATTCCATAAATAAGGCTAATAAATTAGGGAGGAATTAATTGAAAATTATTAAACAAAGAACATTTTTTCATTGAAATGTTCTTTATAATGAACTAAAATAAGACGTACAGATTAGTGGCTATTTTGGATGATTCGTTCCTTATTAAGAAAAAAAACATTTTGTTCAATTTTTTAAGTAATTGAATATATTTTTTACTCAATTCGTTCTTTATTAGGAACAAATCGTTCTTTTAAATATGCTTTTGTGGTGATGTCTCCTTACCGTTATCAATGGAGGCACTCGGCTATATTGTGGGTTGAAATAACCTTAGACGCGAGTCGTCAATAGTATGGTGTGAGGACGGGTTAGATGCCCACTTTTTTAAAGTTTTTAATTATGAGGTTTTTACTGAAGACCTTATAGATAAGGACTTTAAAAATTTGAAAGGGGGATATGAATGGATTATAGAAATAGATTTTCCTTTTTATTTTTTTCTGATTCATTAGTTGTACTTATAGCTATTTTTTGGCTATCTTTACAAGCTTTATAAAAAATCTTGGTAGTATGCGAGCATTGGCTAATGGCGGCGAAATTTTTGTTTTAGATATGGGGGAACCAGTAAAGATTATTGATCTCGCGAAAAACTTATTCCGGCTACCAGGAAATTCACCTAGTTGCTAGAATGCTGAAAATCCTTGCAAAAAATATTTTTCTATAAATTCTTGATGGTAAAAATGCAGGTTAGAAAAGCATTATGTAAGTGATTAATAATCCTATATTTTTTTGGAGGTGATAGTAGTGGCAATCCTCATAACTGGAGGTGCTGGCTACATAGGAAGTCACACATGTGTCGAACTAATTCAGGCGGGTTATGACATAGTAATAGTCGATAATCTTTCAAATAGTAATAGAGAATCTATTAAACGAATAGAATTAATTGTTGGAAAGAAAATACTATTTTACCAGATAAATTTACTCCACCAAACAGATATTGAAACAGTATTTTTAGAAAATAGAATTGAAGCAGTTATTCATTTTGCTGGGGTAAAAGCAGTAGAAAACTCTGTAATAGCACCACTTCATTACTATCAAAACAATGTAACAGGAACAATTATTCTATGCGAAGTAATGAAAAAATTTAATGTAAATAAAATGGTTTTTAGTTCATCTGCTACTGTATATGGTATTCCAGAATTTTTGCCAATTCGAGAAAACTGTATAACAAAACCGACCAATCCATATGGCCGTACTAAATTAATGATAGAAGAAATATTAAGAGATTTATATTTATCAAATGACGAATGGAGTATAACTATTTTACGTTACTTTAATCCAATTGGTGCCCATAAAAGCGGGCTCATTGGTGAAGATCCAAATGGCATTCCCAATAATCTCATGCCATTTATTACTAAGGTAGCAGCAAGGAAGTTACAAACTCTTCAAGTTTATGGAAATTGTTATCCGACTATAGATGGCACTGGCGTTAGGGACTATATCCATGTTGTCGATCTTGCCAAAGGCCATTTAAAAGCGTTAGAGAAAGCATTTAGTTCTTCTAGTGTAGAAACTTATAACATCGGCACAGGTGAAGGAAATAGTGTACTTGAGTTAATTACTGCTTTTGAATCTGCTACTGGAGTTAGAATACCTTACAAGATAACAAATCCAAGACCTGGTGATGTAGCAATCAGTTATGCAGATCCAGCTAAAGCGAAGCAGGAATTAGGGTGGCAGGCAGAAATGGGAATTAAAGAAATGTGTGAGGATGCATGGCAATGGCAATTTAATAATCCTAATGGATATCTTAGTAAAGAAGCAGAATTAATTTTGTAAAATAGGAATTCCCTTTATACAGATGAGTTGGAAGTGAAGAGATGAAGAGATTAATGGATTTTATGATTGCGTTAATAGGATTAATTATTTTGTTTCCCTTCATGTTATTGATAACTATTTTGGTCAAATGGAAACTCGGCTCTCCAATCCTTTTTAAACAACAGCGGCCTGGCTTGAATGGTACCCCTTTTTTTCTGTATAAATTCCGGAGCATGAGTAATGAAAAGGATAGTACAGGAAGTTTATTGCCAGATCATATACGTTTGACTCCCTTTGGCTCCTTTCTTAGACAATACAGCCTTGATGAACTGCCTCAATTAATTAATGTAATAAAGGGTGACTTAAGCTTAGTTGGACCACGTCCATTATTAATGGAGTATCTTCCATTGTATTCAGAAGAACAAGCAAGTAGGCATTTAGTTAGACCAGGCATAACTGGATGGGCACAAGTGAATGGCAGAAATTCGATAACGTGGGAAGAAAAGTTTGAACTAGATGTTTGGTATGTGAAACACCATTCGCTCTTCCTAGATATAAAAATATTATTGTTAACAATAATAAGGGTACTTCGATCAGATGACGTCCATATAGATGAGCATGATTTTGAAGGAACAATAAGAAAAGAGAGTCATGGATAATGTATGTAATGTGATTGGAGCAAAGGAAGCTGTTGCATTTAGTTTACGTACTGTAGCGATTTGGCTCTTTCTTTATTAAATGTTTGAAAAATATGTTGATTCTATCATTAGAACAACAACTGTTATGAAGAAGTATTGAAGTGATTGAATAGTAGACTCTAAAAAAGAGCAGAGGTAAATAGATGATCGGAAAAAATATAGCGAGGATAAGAAAAAAAAGAGGATACACACTCTCAGAGTTTGCAGAGCTAGCGAATATATCTAAGTCTTACTTAAGTAATATAGAAAGGGATATTAATAAAAACCCATCACTTGAGGTTATGCAAAAAATGGCAAAGGTATTAAATGTAGATCTAATTACACTATTGAAACCATGCAACGACCTTGACAAACATCTTTTTATCGAAAAAGAATGGGTGAATTTTTTAAATGAACTAAAAGAATTAGGGATTGAAAAAGAAGAGATACAGCAATATAAACTGTTAATTGAATTTATTAAATGGCAAAACGAAAGATCCGAATAGCTTAAGGCTGGGAGAGCAGGCTTGTCCCAGATAAAGAGACACTTGAATCTGATACAGTTTTCAAGGATACTTGTTTCTATTTGTAAATGTATTAATTGAAGAACCAATACATTTAAAGTTAAAAATTAGAGAAAAAGTAAGCAAAGCTATGTAACAACAGATAAGTATAAGGAAGTAGAAAAGAATGCATTCTAAATTACCAAAATCTATAAAGGCGAATTTAAATTCTCCAGGTATTAAAATACGAGGTGGTATCACTCTATTTCTATTTATTCTAGTTTTGGCTTTTTACAATATATACGACAACAACCGCGTCATCACCATAGAACAAACAATACAAATAGAAAATCTACCAAAGGATTTTGAAGGTTTCACCATTCTTCAAATCTCGGACTTGCATGAAAGGGTATTTGGGGATAAACAAGAGAAGTTATTAAAAGTAATCAATTCACATGACTATGATGCTATTGTTTTTACAGGTGACATTCTTGATAAACCTTCAAGTACAAATTATGAACCTTTTTATACATTAATAGAAGGAATATCAAATAAGGAAATTGCCCTTTTTGTACCTGGAAATAGAGATCCGCAGAGTTTTATCCTGGATGAAGGAGCCACATTAGAAAAAGGTGAATTTATCAAAGGAATGGAAGAAAGAGGAGTTAATCTTTTAAACTCTGTTCAAAAAGTTGAAAAAGGGAATTCAATGTTGTATTTTACATACTTTGAAAACTCCATCTTAAAAGGACAAATGAAAAGTAGGAAGGGATCGATAAATAAACTGCAAAAAGAGTTATCAACCCTAGATACATTAAATGAATCTGATATTTTAATTGCATTAAATCATTACCCGATTCCTGATGAAAGGATTGATTATCTAAGGAGCAAGAGAGAATATAATTTTAGAAATTATGATTTAATTATTGCTGGTCATTATCATGGGGGGCAATTTCGAGTGCCGCTAATTGGGGCACTCTTCGTTCCTGAACAGTATTATTTATGGGGTGGAATATTTCCACCACGTGATCGTGTCAAGGGATTATGGGACTATCTAGGAATAAAGCAATATGTTAGTGCTGGACTTGGTAGTAGTGATGCAATCCTCTTTATGAAATTCCGATTTTTAAATACACCTGAAATTAATGTGCTTAGATTACAGGGGAAAAACGATAGATAAATGAAAATGATTTAAAGAATATTATTCAGAAAAACATAAGGGCTAAGTCTAATATTTGCTAAATGCATAAATGGGGTTGGTCCTTTTTCTCTTGTAATAGGAATCATTCTTTATAAAGAATGATTGATTCTTTATAAGGAAATATTAGTAATGTATTCTTACCATTATAAAGGAGGAACTCGGTCATCCTGTGGGTTTTATGAACCTTAGATGCTTTGTTGTCGAAAGGGTGATGTGAGGGAGGGTTAGATGCCCACTTTTAAAATAAAGCTTTTAACGAGATGGTTTTAATAAAGCCATTTCGTTAAAAGCTTTATTGATTTATACGTTATCACAAATAAAGGAGGAGCTAGGATGCCATACCATCAAAGGCTGCTGTTATTATTATCACTTGATTCATTTTTAATAGCAGCAGCAATAATGGGTAGTCAGTTTTTACTTAATCCGTATACGTTGGAAACAAACGTCATGGCAATCGCAATTATTCTACAAATAATGTTCTATAAATTGTTCTCTATTAAATACAAACTTTATAAAAAAGTTTGGGAATATGCAAGTATTGAGGAATTAGTAGCCATATTGAAGGTGGTTACTTTTTCATTTGGTCTCGTTTTAGTAATCGAATTGATAATCTTCCGAGAATTATTGTTTCGCTCATTTTTTGTAAGTTGGCTTCTTCTATTAAGTTTTGTAGGCGGATCAAGATTTTATTGGCGAATTTCAAGGCATAAATTGATTAAAGGCCAAGAAAGTAAAAGAAAAGTGTTAATAATTGGTGCGGGGTCGGCTGGTAACATGGTTGTCAGACAGCTGAAAAACAATAAAGCCGCCAGCCTTTTTCCTGTAGCATTCATTGATGACGACAGAAAGAAGCATTATCGTCAAATACTGGGTGTGCCTGTTGTTGGAGGTATAGAATTGATCGAACAAACCGTAAAGGGTTTAGGGATTGAGCATATAATCATTGCCATCCCTTCCCTTGATAAAAAAGATTTAAACACGATTTTTCAAGAATGTATGAAAACAAATGTGAAGACGCAAATTTTGCCTTTGCTAGAGGATTTAGTGACAGGGAAATTATCAGTTAATCAATTTCGTGATGTACAAGTGGAAGATTTGTTAGGAAGAGAACAGGTTGAGATAGATATAGAGAGTATCTCTGGCTACATAACGAATAAAGTTGTTCTTGTGACTGGAGCAGGGGGGTCAATTGGATCCGAGATTTGCCGTCAGATTGTCCAATTCAAACCAGGAAAAATTATTTTATTAGGTCATGGTGAAAATAGCATATATTCAATTGAAAATGAACTTAGAAAGCTTTGTGAAAAAAGTGGTATTCAAATTACGACCGAAATAGCCGACATTCAAGACGAACGGAAAATGAATATAGTGATGGGCCAGCATTCACCAGATGTTGTCTACCATGCAGCTGCCCACAAGCATGTACCTCTTATGGAACGAAATCCAGAAGAGGCGGTTAAAAATAATATGATTGGAACACTGTACGTTGCCATGGCAGCGAGTATTCATCATGTTTCCACATTTGTAATGGTTTCATCAGATAAGGCAGTTAATCCAACAAGCGTGATGGGAGCAACAAAGAGATTAGCCGAAATGATTATTCAGGATATGAACCAAAAAAGCCAGACGAAATTTCTTACTGTCCGCTTTGGAAATGTGTTAGGAAGCAGAGGCAGTGTCATTCCATTATTTAAAAAGCAAATAAAAGAAGGCGGACCTGTAACAGTGACTCACCCAGATATGGTTCGTTATTTTATGACTATCCCTGAAGCATCGAGACTTGTTATTCAAGCAGGGAGCCTTGCTAAGGGAGGAGAGACCTTTGTCTTAGATATGGGTTCTCCGATTAAAATTGTCGATTTAGCAAAGAGCCTTATTATCCAATCGGGAAATTCTGTTGGAGATATTGGGATTGTTTTTTCGGGTATGAGACGAGGAGAAAAGCTATATGAAGAATTATTTTATAAGGATGAAATCCACGAACAGCAAGTGTATCCGAAAATTTATACTGGGAAAATGTCAGCCAATGTATTCTTTCATGAAATTGAAGAATTGCTTTTAACTTTCTCGACTATTCATAGGGATCAGCTAAGAGAGACTCTACTGCGTTTAGCGAATAAAGAAGTTATGGAAGAAAAGGTTTTATCAGTGACTCATTAACAGATGAGGAGTGAATAAGTGTTCCGCGCAGAAAGGGTCTTTCATTGGAATATCAATTTGCTGCCCGATGAAAACACTTAACACCATTTGGGATTCCCTTAAGAAAATTCAGCCTAGATAAGGATACAAGGAATTGCATTAAATGAGCCTAGGAGTTGATTAGATTGATAAAAACAATACAAAAAAACAGGATTGCACTTTCCGTTCCGCATATGAGCGGGAATGAAATGAAATATATTCAGGAAGCTTTCAATTCCAATTGGATAGCCCCTCTTGGGTCCAATGTAGATGCTTTTGAAAAAGAGATGGCAGGCTTTGTAGGAGCGAATGGAGCTGTCGCAGTGAACTCGGGAACTGCGGCGATCCATTTAGCTCTTATTTTATTGAATGTAAAAAAGGGAGACACTGTTTTCTGCTCAAGTTTAACATTTGTTGCATCAGCAAATCCCATTTTATATGAGGGAGCTGAACCGGTATTTATTGATTCAGAGCCAGAAACATGGAATATGTCACCAAATGCGTTGGAAAGAGCATTTCAGGAAGCGTGCGAAAACAACCAGCTTCCAAAAGCAGTCATTATTGTGAACCTTTTTGGGCAATCGGCAAAAATGGATGAACTGGCTTTGATTTGTAAGAGGTACGGTGTCCCAATCATTGAAGATTCAGCGGAGTCATTAGGGTCTGCCTATAAAGGAAAAGCAAGCGGCACCTTTGGGGAATTTGGTATCTTCTCCTTCAACGGAAATAAAATTATTACGACATCCGGGGGAGGAATGCTTGTCTCTGATAATGTAGAGGCATTAGAGAAGGCACGCTTTCTAATAACACAAGCTAAAGACAAAGCGCCATATTATCAGCATAGTGAGAAAGGGTATAATTACCGATTAAGTAATATATCAGCAGGGATTGGCCGTGCACAGCTAGAGGTATTGAATAGCCGAATAGCAGCAAGAAGAAATGTTTATCAACTATACGAACAGGAACTTGGGAACGTGCCGGGTATTACCTTTATGCCCGAATTGGAGAATACATTCTCAAATAGGTGGCTAACAGCCTTGATGATTGATGAAAGGGTTAGGGGAGTGACAGTACGGGAGTTGATTACTGCTTTAGAAGAAGAAAATATCGAAGCACGTCATGTATGGAAACCGATGCATATGCAGCCGCTTTTCGATGGTTGCAAATATTACAAGCATAACGAGAATGACAACATTTCTGAACAGCTCTTTCGGTCAGGACTCTGTTTGCCTTCAAGCTCTAGTTTAACAGTAGAGGAGCAGATGAGAGTCATTGTAAGTATATGGAATAATAGTAAAATTTTGTTGCGATGAATTAATTTTTTCGTGCAATTAAATGGAGGTATTTATGGAAGATACCGTTAGTATAAAAGACATTATGAAAATTATGTTGAAGCGGTGGAAGTTAATTATATTTATTACGTTTCTTTTTACTTCTATAGTGGGTGTTATTTCATTCTATTTCATCACACCTGTTTACTATGCATCTACACAACTACTTGTTAACCAAAGGAATTCCGATAACCAACTTGATTTCACACGCTTGCAAAGCAATGTAGAGTTAATTAATACGTATCGTTTAATCATTAAAAGCCCAATCATTCTTGATAAAGTCATTAAAGAATTAAAGCTTGAGCAGAGTGAAGGAGAGCTATATGAAAGTATCAATGTTAAAAGTTTTGAGGGATCGCAAATAATCCTAATTGAAGTAGAGAATAGTAATCCTGATAGGGCAGTGGATATTGCAAATTCAATTGCCAGCAATTTTCAACAGGAAATAAAAAACATCATGAGTGTAGATAATGTCAGTATTTTAACCAAGGCTAAATCGAAGGAAGAACCTTTACCTATTAAACCAAAACCAATAGTAAATATCGCTATTGGGATAGTAATAGGAATAATGGTAGGTATAGGGTTATCGTGTTTATTTGAATTTTTGGATAAAACGATAAAAACCAGTGATGATATTGATGAACATCTTGGAATACCTGTGCTTGGTTTAATTCCAAAAATGCCACGCGGAACGGGAAAAGGGATGGTATCAAAAAAAAATAATGTGCTCCAAAAAGCAAAGGAGGATTCAGTTGAAATTTAGCAAGGGAAAAAAGAGGAAAAAACTGATACATCTGATTGCGCATATGAACCCAATGCTCCCAATTACTGAACAATACCGGCAAATAAGAACGAGTATTCAATTTTCCTCAGTCGATAAGACGATAAAATCTATTGTGCTTGCTTCAGCACAATCTGGTGAAGGGAAATCTACTACAGCTTCTAATTTGGCAATCGTATTAGCTCAACAAGGAAATCAAGTATTACTAGTTGATGCAGATTTAAGGAAACCCTCTATTCATTATGCGTTCAGGGTAAGTAATATAGATGGATTAACAAATGTTTTAACAAAGGAAGTAGAGTTGGATAGTGCAATAAAACAAACGGACATTCATAATTTATCTCTGTTAACAAGTGGTGCAAAGCCACCCAATCCATCAGAAATATTAAGCTCTAATTCTATGGAAACATTAATGGGCAAGCTAAAGGAAATGTTTGATTTTGTTATCTATGATACACCACCAGCATTAGCAGTTACAGACTCTCAAGTTCTAGCTAATAAGTGTGATGGTGTGATTTTAGTAGTGGCAAGCGGGAAAACGAATAGGGAATTAGCACTAAAATCTTTAGATGTATTAAAACAAGCAAGAGCACATATACTAGGTGCTGTTGTTAATGGGATTGAACTTTCCAAAAAGGAATATTACCGAGAATATAAGTGATGAACAGCAACTATATTAATCTTGTTTTAAAAAGAGGAGGATAAAGTAAATTGATTGATTTGCATTGTCATATTCTCCCATATATTGATGATGGACCCAAAACATGGTCTGATTTTTTAGAAATGGCTAGGCATGCAGGAAAGCAAGGAATCAAGGTTATTTACACCACACCACACCACATGAATGGATACTATATAAACACGAAAAATGACATATTGAAGCATGTTGAGCAATGTAATGAACAATTAAAAAAGGCAAATATCCATGTTCAACTTTATCCAGGTCAAGAGGTTCAAATTCATAGGGACTTATTTACTGCATTAGATAAAGGGGAAATATTGACGCTTAATAATGGAAAGTACTTATTGTTAGAACTACCCTCATCCTATGTACCAAGTTATACGCATGAAGTTATTTACGAGTTATTGATTAAAGAGATTACGCCAATCATTGTACATCCAGAAAGAAATCAAGGTTTTATTGAAAATTGCCAACTGCTATTTGATATTGTTCTAGAAGGTGCACTCGTTCAAATAACATCTGGAAGTATAATTGGATTATTTGGAAGAAAGATAAAATCCTTCTCTGAGAAAATAATTGATCACCGTTTCGCTCATTTTATTGCGACAGATGCACATAATACAAGATCACGAACATTCACGCTTAATGAGGCTTATGAAACGATTACGAAGCTTTATGGAATACAGCAAATGTACTTTTTCAGAGAAAATGCAGAATTACTTCATAACGGAAATCAAGTTCATGTTGAACAGCCTATCCCAATGAGGAAGAAAATTTTAGGTCTGTTCTAACAAGGGGTGATAGGAGGGATTTATATTAAACAAAAGGGTATAGAAGTATTAGTATCAACAATGAATCAAGTGGACTTTTCTTTAATCGATAAAATGAATATAAAGGGAAATGCGCTTATTATTAATCAATGCCAAGTGAATCAGTATTATGAGATTGCGGACGAAAAACGTACGGTAAAATTCTATTCGTTTAATGAAAGAGGTGTCGGGTTAAGCAGGAATAACGCTTTAATGAGGGCCTCTAGTGATATTTGTTTATTTGCTGATGATGATGTTGTTTATCATGATCAGTATGAACGTTTGATTATTGAAGCCTTTCTGAAAAACCCGCAAGCCGATGTGATTATTTTTAATGTACCAAGTTCAAATGAAAAAAGATCTGGGCCAGCACAAATACTGAAAAATTCACCAGTTCATTATCTGAACTTTATGAGATATGGTACTTATAGTATTGCTTTTAGAAGAGAAAAGATATTGAAAGCAAATATCTATTTCTCACTATTATTTGGGGGAGGAGCCAAATATAGTGCAGGTGAGGATACTTTATTTCTTTTTGATTGTTTAAATAAGGGACTTAAAATCTGGACAAATACCGCAGAAATAGGAATTGTACATCATAATCAATCTACATGGTTTAAAGGGTTTAATCAGAAATATTTTTTTGATAAAGGTTTCTTTTACGCTACAATGTCAAAAAAGTTTTCAAGCATTCTAATTTTACAATTTGCAATAAGAAAATACAAAATATTTAAAAATGAAATGGGATTTTTACAAGCGATTAAATATATGCTGGCTGGCAGAAAGCATTGTTTAATAGAAGGAGTATAGAAATGAGCAAGGCAAAAAAGAAAATCCTCATTGTTAATAATAATCTTGCAACTGGCGGAATTCAGCGTGCTTTTATAAATCTTCTAAAGCAAATTGAAAAAGAATATGATATAACAGTGTTTGTTTTTAGTAAAACAGGTGATTATATTAATAAAATTCCACCAAGTGTTAAAGTGCTTGAAGCATCCTCATACCTAAGGGTACTTGGATTATCACAAAGACATACAATGAAACTGGGATTAAAGCGTTATATCATCCGGTTTTTATGTGGGTTATATACAAAAATTTTTAGCAATCATCTTCCTATTGCATTTTTGCTAACAACTGAAAAACGACTATCTGGATTTGATGCAGCAATTTCCTTTTGTCATAGTGCTGAAGAAAAAGCACTTTATGGTGGCTGTAACGAATTTGTTCTAAAAAGGGTTGATGCAAAACAAAAGATAACGTTTGTTCATTGTGACTTTTTAAATTATGGAGGAAACACTATAAAAAACAGAGAAATTTATAGGCAGTTTGATAAGATTGCTGCTGTGTCTGAAGGGTGCAAACGGAGCTTTATTCAAGCAATCCCAGATGTATCGGGGAAAGTACATTGCGTTTATAATTGCCACAACTTTTCGGAATATAGAAAGTATGCAAGGAAGGATCCAAAGAATTATAGCAAAGAAAGTATAAATATTGTCACAATAGCGAGATTGAGCCCTGAAAAAGACTTACTTAAGGGAATAAGGATTGTATCTCAACTTATAAAAGATGGATACAGTATTTGCTGGCACATCATTGGTGATGGGGCGCAAAGGAATGAATTAAACAAGGAGATTACCAATTATGGATTGCAAAATTATATTAGCCTATATGGGAATCAAAGAAACCCTTATAAATATCTTTTAAATGCTGATTTATTTCTATTAATTTCCCTACACGAAGCTGCTCCAATGGTTTTTATGGAAGCTAAATCATTACATGTCCCAATTATAACGACAAAAACCATTTCCGCTACTGAAATGGTAAGGGATGGATTCGAAGGGATTGTATGTGAAAATAACGAAACTGCCATATATCAAGCAATAAAAGGGATCCTAAAGGAGCCTTTTTTTATTGAAAAATATAAGCAAAATTTAAGAAGCATTTCCTTTACAAATGAGCTTGCGATTAAGCAATTCAATCAATTGATGACAAATGGGAGTACAGAGACATGTATAGAATTAAACAGGGTGAAATAAGACTCTTATTCCTGTCAGTAGCATGTGTGTTCATTCTCTCATTAGGCCATGCTGTAAATTCAAAAATGCTCATCTTAATGGCAATAGCACTATTTATGGGAATGACTTTCTTTATGGATAAAAGGTATTTTTTACCTATTATGCTCTTTTTTCTTCCATGGTCACCTGTTTTGAAATTTTCACCAGGTACACATTCTTTTTATTCCATGATCGTCCCATGTTTATTTATGCTAGTAATCTTAGAATATTTTATAAAAAATAAAAAGTATAAATTAAAATTTATTTTTATACCGCTATTTTTAAGTGCTTATACATTAACAATCAAGTTAGTTAATGGAATAATACCAGGTAATTCCCATTTCTTTTTTATCTTGTTAATTATATTCATTCCTATGTATATGCATAAATATAAAGATGAAATCAATTTTGAAACATGTGTCCTATTTATCACTACTGGGGTACTATCTGCTTGTTTTGCTTCAAAAATTCTGATGACTCTTCCGCATATGGTTGGCTATATTAATGTTTATACATGGAAGAGAATGGGGTTAACTAGGTTAAGTGGTTTTTATGGAGATGCGAACTTTTATTCAGTACACATACTAGTAGCAATTGCCTGCCTGCTATTAACATTAAAAAACACAAAAAAAACCATATCTATTATGGTTCAATTACTGTCCATTATTGCACTCATTTACTTTGGTATGCTTTCAGTGTCAAAAATGTTCATTTTGTGCTTAGTTTTAATGGGAGGAATTTGGTTATTCTGCTTTCTGATTGTTAGACAGAGTGTAATGTATAAACTGAAATTCTTATTATTTTCTGTTGTCATCCTAATTGCATTTTTCTCTAGCAGTTTATTTACTGAACAATTAAATCAATATTTGATTCGATTCAGTATGGTTTCAGATGCACAATCCTTGACTACTGGAAGAAGTGAATTAGTAAATATGTACATTGAATACTTTATGGGAAATTTAAATACATTGTTTTTCGGTATGGGTTTATCTCCCGTTTATGTAAATGGTTATAGTTCGCATAACACCATTATACAAATGATTTATCAGCTTGGTATATTGGGAAGCATTTTAATGATTGGCTGGTGGAGAATGGTTTATAAGGGTTTATCTAATAAAATAAAATTATCATTTGTAAATAGTATGTATTTACTCATGATTGGAGTGGCATACTTTTTGCCATGGCTTTCACTAGAAATGCTTTATTTTGATGAATTCTTTTATATAACAATACTTGTTTTCATATCGAAAAATTATTTATCAAGTTCACAAGTTGTAAAGGAAAACGAAGGGGCCGTGCAGCCACTTCGTTTTTAAATTTTCAATTGTAAGGATGAGTTAAATGAAGGATATTCTAATTGTTGCTCATTTTACACAAACACCTGGGGAGAAAGGAAATGGGAGATTCCATTATATTGCAAATCTGCTAGCACTTGAGGGACATAAAATTGAAATAGTGACGACAAATTTTTCTCACGATTGCAAGATGCATAGGGAGTTTCAGCAAGGTTTATTTGAGCAAGTAGATTATAAAATTGCAATGTTAGAAGAGCCAGGCTATAAAAAGAATGTCTCGCTGAAAAGGATTTATAGTCATTACACTTTTGGAAAAAATCTAAAAAAATATCTAGACAAAAGAGTTAAACCCGATGTGATTTATTGTGCAGTTCCTTCAATAGATGCAGCTTATATAGCGGCTGAATATGCAAATAGGAATGGAATTAACTTTATTATCGATGTACAGGATATTTGGCCAGAGGCATTTAAGATGGTTTTTAAGCTTCCGTTCATTAGTGATCTGCTTTTCTTTCCAATGATGAAAAAGGCGAATTATGTATATCGTGTAGCTAACAAAGTTATTGCCGTTTCAGAAACATATGTGAAGCGAGCAATGGATGTAAACAGTAAATGCCAAAAGGGCATAAGTGTATTTCTTGGAACAGAACTAACATATTTTGATCACTTAGCAAATAAGTGTAGAAATATTATGAAACCAATGAATGAAGTTTGGCTAGCTTATATTGGAACTTTAGGACATAGCTATGATTTAACATCCATTATGGATGCCCTGCATTTGTTAAAAGAAAAGGGATATTCAAATTTTAAATTTATTATTATGGGTGATGGCCCCTTAAAACAGCGATTTATTCAATATGCAAGGGAAAAGAAGATTCGCTGTGAGTTCACAGGAATGCTTGATTATTCCGAGATGGTGAGCAAATTAATCCAGTGTGATATTGCTGTTAATCCGATAGCAAAAGGAGCTGCAGGTAGCATAATTAATAAGGTAGGTGATTATGCTGCTGCAGGTTTGCCAGTCATTAATACGCAAGAATGTCATGAATACCGAGATTTGATAACCAATTATTCAGCAGGGATAAATTGCGAAAATGGAAATCCAGAAGATATTGCAGAAAAAATCTTGTTTCTCTTCCAGAACGAAAATAATCGAAGGGAAATGGGGAGGAATAATCGTGTGTTAGCAGAAGAAAAATTTGACAGGGGAAAAACCTATCCCACTTTAGTTGCTACTATATTAGGAGAGTGAAGATGGACATTCTTGTTAGTGTGAATTGCATTACCTATAATCATGAGCGATACATCGGTGCAGCTATTGAAGGCTTTTTGAGCCAAAAAACGAATTTTGCATTTGAAATTTTAATTGGTGAAGATTGCAGCAAGGATGGAACGCGAGAAATTGTTGAATCATATATGAATAAGTTTCCTGGGAAAATAAGATTAATTACATCTTCTTCAAATGTTGGTGCAAAAAAGAATAGCGAACGCCTGGTGGAAGCTTCGAAGGGGAAATATATTGCCTTATGTGAAGGGGATGATTTATGGATAAATCCACATAAATTACAAAAACAGATTGACTATTTGGAAAACAACCCAGATTGTGCCCTTTGTTTCCATAGTGCGGAAATTGTAAATGGAATAGGGGATTCACTGAATCAATATATAAGACCTTACAAAAAGACAAGAAATAGTCCAATAAGAGATATGATTGCAGGCGGTGGGGGATTTTGTCCTACCGCTTCTTTAGTTATCAAAAGGGAAATAATAGACCCCCTCCCAGCACTTTTGAAAGAAGCACATGTAGGTGACTATGCGCTGCAAATGTGGGCAGCAAGCCAAGGGAGCATCCACTATATAGACGAAATGATGTCAGCTTACCGAGTAGGGATTACTGATTCATGGTCTACTAAGCTAAATTCAGGCTCAAATATGATTGAGAAAAATATTGAAGTAAAAAAGTCAGACATCCAATTGTTAAATCATTTTAATCAAGAAACAAACTTTCGATATTCGGATGAAATTGAACGAGAGGTTTTGAAAAAAGAGTTTGAAATCTTGTTATTGCAAAAAAACTTTAAAGTGATGAGGACAAACAAGTATAAAAAGGTAATTAAGGAATTAAGCAAGATTGATAAAACAAAATTGTATTCAAGGATGTACTTCCCGGGTATTTATCAAAAAGTAGTACAAATGAAACATTCGCTGAATACCGGAAGAAAATAATATGAAAAGTAGGATTAAATATGTCAGAAATCAGCCCTATTAGAGGAAAAACAATTACAGGGTTAGTATGGAGTTTTATCGATTTATTTGCAAGCCAAGGGATTCAGTTTATTGTTCTGATGATTCTTGCAAGATTATTGGCACCAGAATTTTTCGGATTAATCGGGATGGTGGTTGTCTTTATTGCCATATCCAATTCCCTCATTGATAGTGGATTAACACAGGCACTTATTCGTGAAAAAGATACAAGTCCGGTTGACTATTCGACTGTATTCTTTTTTAATCTATTCATTTCGGTTTTTTTGACAATTATTCTTTACAGTATTGCACCGATGATAAGTCATTTCTTTGGAAATGAGCAGCTATCCATGATATTGAGAGTCTTGTCTTTCACCCTTATTATAAATTCTTTAGGCATTATTCAACGAGTAATGCTAACGAAAAAAATTAATTTTAAGACGCAAACAAAAATAAATTTGGCTTCTACTATCTGTGCTGGAATTGTTGCTTCCATTTTTGCGTTTTTAGGATTTGGAGTGTGGAGCCTTGTTGCACAAACATTAACATTGCAAACAATGCAAACGCTCCTGCTTTGGATTAGCAACAAATGGGTTCCTAGTTTGGTATTTAGTATGTCGTCATTCAAGAGACTATTTTCATTTGCATACAAATTAGTGATTTCTAGTTTGTTAGATACGGCATATAATAATGTGTTTTCCTTGCTTATTGGAAAACTTTATTCGGCTGGCCAATTGGGTTTCTATACAAATGCGAACAAATTGAAAGATGTGATCACAAACTCGGCAACAAGTGCCATTCAAAGGGTGACATATCCGGTATTGAGCTCAATACAAGATGACGAAAATCATTTGCAAAGCGCCTTTCGAAAAATTATTCGAACAACAGCATTTATCATGTTTCCAATGATGATGGGACTAATTGCGATTGCTGATACATTAATTCCAATATTACTTGGGCCTGCTTGGACGGAATCAATCGTATTTTTTCAACTCTTATGCTTAATAGGAATGATTTATCCAATCCATGCTATTAATTTAAATATTCTTCAAGTAAAAGGAAGATCAGACTTATTCCTGAAGCTAGAAATTATTAAGAAAATCCTTATTACAGTTTTAATTGTCATTTCGCTCCTTTTTTCTTTAGGAATTCTCGGATTAATAGGTGCTGCAATAATTAGTTCTTATGTTTCCCTGTTAATAAATGCGTTTTATTCAGCAAAAGAAATCGATTATTCTAGTCGTCAGCAGCTTAAGGATATGGCACTTTTTTTCTTGTTAGCTAGTGTGATGGGGATATCAGTATATTTTTTGGGAACGATATTGGCACTCAACTTGTTTTTTAAATTGGTTATTCAGATACTATTTGGTATGTTGATTTATATAGCTCTTAGCTGGGGGCTGAAAAATCAAGAATTTAAGTTGGTTTTGGAAATCTTGGTTCAGCTTTTCAAGAAAACAAAAAAGAATATCATAAAAGCACATGGTGCATAAGTATATAAATAATTGAGGTTGATACAAAGGAAAAGGTGAGGGAATGAAGGGGATTATTCTTGCTGGCGGCAGTGGAACAAGGCTTTATCCGATTACACAAGCTATTTCCAAGCAGTTACTGCCTATCTATGACAAACCAATGATTTACTATCCTTTATCAGTGCTTATGCTGGCAGAAATTCGGGAGATTTTAATTATAACAACTCCACAAGATGCACCACTATTTAAAAACTTGCTTGGAGACGGGGCAGATTTTGGAATTAGCCTTGAATACAAAGTGCAGGAGCATCCGCGGGGATTGGCGGATGCTTTTATTATTGGAGAAGACTTTATTGGTACTGATCACGTGTCTCTTATATTAGGGGACAATATTTTCTATGGAACAGGTTTTACTCCATTATTGAAAATTGCTGCTAGTTTAATGGAAGGTGCGATTATATTTGGCTATCAAGTAAAAGATCCAGAGAGATTCGGCGTTGTAGAGTTTGATAAGGATCATAATGCGCTATCTATTGAGGAAAAGCCGACAAATCCAAAATCACCTTATGCAGTTACTGGCTTGTATTTTTATGATAATAATGTTGTTGATATTGCGAAAGGTATTAAACCTTCTTCTAGAGGAGAACTCGAAATTACAGATATTAATCAGGAATATTTAAGAAGGAACCAACTAAAGGTTGGTAATCTTGGACGTGGATTTGCCTGGTTAGATACGGGGACAGTTGAAAGCTTTCTAGAGGCTAGTCAGTTTGTGGAAACAATTGAAAAACGTCAAGGTTATAAGATTGCTTGTTTAGAGGAAATAAGCTATCGAAATAATTGGATATCAGCAGAAGATGTAATGAAGAGAGCAACAAAGTATAAGAATGAGTATGGTGCTTATCTAACAGATTTAGTGTATGGGAAATTCAGTAATAGTTCTAGCTTAACATCTTTTTCTGTATCGGGTCGTTAAGTTTTATTTGTAAAAAAGGGAGAGGTAGTATTTGGAGACAAAAACAAGCTGTTTGGAAAGATATCAGGATATTTTTCTACGGAATAACATTAAAATTATAATGCTTAGTAAGGATTTAGATGATATAGAGAGAATGAAAAATGCGCTAATTGGAGTAGATTCTAAATATTTATTTCCTACAGAAAACAAAGAGCTTCTTTTCCAATATATAAAAAAAATTATTGATAATGGGTATAATTTTATTTTGACAGATGGGGCTCAGGATATCGGCATGATGTCGCTTTATGCAAATGATTTTGTCACGAAAACTGCTTATACTACCACGATCGGGTTAATACCTTCACACCGCGGAGGAAGCCTAATCGGGAATCTAGTTAAATTTTCATTTGAATTTGCTAAAGAAAAGGGGATGGAGAAGTATAGGGCAGAGGTTCATAAATCAAATGAAAAATGGTTGAATTTCTTATTGAGATTTAAATTCGAAATTGAAAGCGAAACAGAAAATGATACCTATATGATTGTGAGGGATTTATAAGACCGTTAATTCTAGGGAATTTCTATCTGTTTCAAGTTGGTGTCCAAAGGAAAAGGATTAAATTAATAATATGGAGAGAGTGTAATGAATTTACTTGTTACAGGTGGAGCCGGGTTTATAGGCTCTAATTTTATTTTATATATGTTGGAGAAGTATAAGGAAATTCAGATAATAAATATTGATAAATTAACTTATGCAGGCGATCTCAAAAATCTTAAAGGAGCAATTAATGATCCACGACATGTTTTTATAAAGGGAGATATTTGTAATCTTATGCTAGTAGAAAATATTTTTAAGGAATATGAAATTGAGGGTGTTGTCCATTTTGCTGCGGAGTCACATGTGGATAATTCTATAAAAAACCCAAATGCCTTTATAGAAACGAATGTGTTAGGCACCTTTACATTGCTTGAGGTGGCTCGGAGACACTGGATGAATGGAGTGAATTCCTATAAGGAATTATATAAGAATTCAAGATTTCATCACATTTCTACTGATGAGGTGTATGGAACATTGGGTAAGGATGGCTTTTTTACAGAGAAAACAGCTTATGCCCCGAATAGTCCGTATTCGGCGAGTAAGGCGTCTTCTGATATGCTTGTTCGCAGCTATTTTCACACATATGGCATGAATGCTGTGACTACAAATTGCTCAAATAATTATGGACCAGGGCAGCACGAAGAGAAGCTGATTCCAACTATTATTAGAAGAGGGCTATCCTTAGAGTTAATTCCTATTTATGGAAGAGGTGATAATGTTAGAGATTGGTTATATGTAGTTGATCATTGCAGAGCCATTGAGAAAGTATTTTTTGAGGGGAAATCTGGCGAAACATATGTAATTGGTGGACATAATGAAATGACGAATATTGGCGTAGCTAATCTAATCTGTAATACGTTAGATAAAATATGCCCAGTTAAAGAAAATCATTTAGGCATTACCAATTATCATCAGCTGATTCAATTTGTATCTGATCGACCAGGTCATGATTTTCGATATGCAATTGATGATTCAAAATTACGACATGAGCTAAACTTTCAAAATCAATTTGATTTTGAAACAGGGTTAGAAATAACAATTGATTTTTACCTCAATGAACAAGTGGCTAAAAAAAGCTGATGGAGATGAACAAATGAGAATAGGGATCATGCAGCCATATTTCATTCCATATCTAGGATACTTTAGTCTTATCAAACAAACGGACCGCTTTATCCTATTTGATACGGTTCAGTTTATTAGACATGGCTGGATTGAGAGAAACAGGATATTAAAACCAAATTCAGGCTGGCAGTATATAGGCGTTCCTTTAAAAAAACATAGTAGAGAAACGAAAATTAAAGATATTAAGATTCAAATGGAACAGGATTGGAGAACGAGGATTTTCAGGCAATTAGAGCATTATAAGAAAAGAGCCCCTTTTTATAGCCAGACGATCGATATATTAGAGCAGGGGTTAAGTTTGGAGACAGATGATATTGTAAAACTAGATGAATATTTATTGCGGGCTATCTGTCATTACATTGGGATTAACGCAAATATTAGTGTTTTATCCGAAATGGGGTTATACATTGAGGAGGCAAATGCACCAGATGAATGGGCATTAAATATATGTAATTCTATTGGGAATATTGATGAGTATTGGAATCCAGAGGGTGGTTTGGAATTCTTCGATAAGAATAAGTACGAAAGAGCTGGTATTGGTATTCACTTTTTAAAAATGAATCTGAATAGATATTCTCAAAAAAGAGATATATTTGAGCCTGGACTATCAATAATTGATGTGATGATGTTTAATGGGCCAAAAGAAATTAATGAGATGCTTGATGAATATGTGTTGGTGAAATAATAGGTTATATGGTTATTTATGGAGGAGTTAGTCATGAAAGAGGTAGTGGAGGTACCGATATCTACTCATAAAAAACGCAGTCTATTTCTTAAAAACATCATACTTGTTTTTTTCACTTTATTGGTTTGTTCATTTTCCATATCGATGGGGCTATTACAACTTCGCACACCAGAAGTAATTGCACATGATGATAGTGAAGAAAAGTTCTCTAGCGAGCGGGCGATGAAGTATTTAGAGATAATTGCGGAGAAGCCACGTCCAATAGGTTCACCAAATCATGACAATGTAAGAGATTATTTGGTATCTGAATTAACGAAATTAGGAGTTTCATCAGAAATACAGGTTGTAAAGGAAGATTTAACAGTATGGGGAGCACCCTTTGACGGTAAGATTGAAAATATAGTAGCGCGAATTCCTGGTAGGGAATCAACGAGAGCCATTTTGCTCACCTCCCATTATGATTCTGTAGATCATAGCCCAGGAGCAGCTGATGCTGGATCGGGTATTGCTGCTATTCTTGAAACGATAAGAGTATTGTCTGAATCAAAAAAACTTAAGAATGATATTATTATTCTCCTTTCGGATGGGGAAGAAATAGGTTTATTAGGTGCACAAGCATTTGCAGAGTTCCATCCTTGGGCACATGAGGTTGGAATTGTTCTTAACTTTGAGGCAAGGGGGAGCAGTGGCCCTTCTGTGATGTTTGAAACTAGTAATAAAAATGAAAGATTAATAACAGAATTCATTAAGGGAGCTACTAATCCAATAGCACATTCTTTTATTAGTGAAATTTACAAAAATATGCCAAATGATACAGATTTATCTATTTATAAAAAAGCAGGGATGTCTGGTTTAAATTTTGCTTTTTTTGAAACGATACATACCTATCATTCTGCTGATGATACGGTAGAAAATTTGAGCTTAAGTAGTTTACAACATCATGGGGAAAATATGCTTGATCTTGTTCGATATTACGGAGGCATGAATTTAGTAGACAAAGATCAGGGAGGGAATAGCGTTTATTTTAATAGTTTTGGAAAGAAAGTTATTTCCTATCCAGAGTATCTTGTGATCCCATTTATGTGTATTGTGATCGTTGCATTCTTGATCACCGCAATCCTTGGCTTTATACGAAGGAAGTTGACCATTTTGGGTTTGATAGGCGGAATGTTACTGTTTCTGCTCATTATAGGGATGGCTTATTTTCTAGGCATTATAACGAAAGGCGCGGTACTATCTATTCTTGCTGAAAACAGTTGGGCGATGGGGGTAGATTTAAGAATGAGCCATCCATTATTCATTATCATGATTCTAGTAATGGTGGGCATATTTCTTCTAGTGTATAAATTAGCTCAAAAGAAATTCATTGTAAATAACTTAGCGGTGGGGGCATTTTTCGTTTTGGTTTTCATCGCGATCTATACGAGTCTATTGATAAAGGGGGCTAGCTATATTTTTCTTTGGCCAACGTTGCTTGGGCTAATTGGTTTAAATGTACATTTTTATGTGAATGGTAAGTGGAAATGGTTTGGTAAAGGGGTTATGTTGGTGATTGCTTGGCTTGTAATCATGTTTATTACTCCTATTGTGTATATAACATATATGCTGCTAACCCTTGATAATGTGGGAGTACTTCTAGTATTTATTGCATTATTATGGGCATTTTTTATTCCACTAATAAATTTTAATCGGGGAGAAGAGTCTCTATGCGAAAGCACTTAAACTTGATTCAATTTTCTCGGGCTTTTGTGCCGATTTTTGTCATTCTATTTCATGTAAAAGCATTTATGCTTGTCTATTTTCATTATAACTTTCTAATGCTCCCTGATATTCTGAAATCTGGCGGTGTCTATTATTTTTTTGCTTTGTCAGGTTTTATGGCTTATTATCTGTACCATAATAAGTTTGGTAATCGGGAAATGATCAAATATTTTCTGTACAGTCGGTTTATTAGAATCTATCCAGTTTATTGGATTGTGACCATATCTGTTTTAGTTGTTATGATTGTATTTCCTAGTCTTGCTCCTGAGCATCAACAAGGGATGGAAGATATTATTTTCTCTTTACTTCTTATTCCCAATGGATCCAATTTGGTTCTAGGTGTTGCATGGTCATTAGTTCATACAGTATTTTTCTATTTGATTTTTACGATTGCTTTTTTCAAAAAGAGTAAATTTTCTATTACGGCAGCCATCCTTTGGGCCATGATTTCCTTTGCTTTTAGCATCCAGTTGTTTAATAGCTCCAATATCCTCCTCAACTATTTATTTAACAGCTACAATCTAATATTTTTATCTGGAATTGCTTGTGCGTATATCGTGTTGAAGGTAAGGATAAATCTGTATGTGTCATGGATTCTTGTGATTATTGGGGTTGCTGCTTTTCCGCTCTCTTGGATAAATGCCCAATATGGTTATGCTGCATTAAATATCGAGATTGCAACAACGATTGCTTCTGTTTTTATTATCATAGGATTTTCCTCCATTGACCTGCAAAAGGACGTAAAGATTCCAAAAATCGCACAGTATTTAGGTGATGCATCTTTTTCAATCTATTTAACACACTACTATTGCATATCAGCACTTACAATCATTTTTCTTCAGCCTATGTTTAACTTTCTTTCGAATATCGTCATAGCTATCTTGTTTATAGTCATATCCGTCATCTGCGGTTGTTTTGTTTACTCATTTATAGAAAAGCCATTAAACAAAAGACTAAAGCCGTTGCTTAAGAGGAATCAACGTTATGATTCTAAGTCCATAGTGAAAGAATTAAAGGAGAACGCGCAATGAACACGACTCCCCGTACAGCATTTATACTGCAAGTTCATAAAAACCCTCAGCAGGTGAATAAATTTATCCAGCAGTTAACCGCTAAAGAACAAGCAGATGTCTATATTCATATTGATAAAAAAAGTTATGAGGGAATGAAAAATCAATTAGTTAAAGGTCCAAATGTATATATCCTAGAGAATAGTGTAAATTGTGAATGGGGTGACATCAGTCAAATTGATGCCACCCTTTTATTATTAAAGGAAGTTTTGGCATCTGGAAATGAATACGATTTTGTCTGTTTAAGGAGTGGGCAGGATCTATTGGTAAAGGATGGGTTCAAAGATTTTTTGAGAGCAAATAGGAATAGCGTTTTTTTAGACTATAGAGATATAAGTCAGGGAAACACGGGACTAATGAATATTAGGTGGCCTAAAGTTATGAGAAAAAGGTATACAAATAGCCATCCATTACGAATAATCCGTAGAATTCTATTAAGCTTATACGGGAAGGGAATTAGTCTTTTCCCTAATAAAAATTACTGGCCGCGGGAATATTCTTTCTACAAAGGTTCCCAATGGTTTTCTATACCCTTTGATGTCGCGAAATATATCAATCAATTTTTAGAGGAAAATTCATGGTATTACTCATTCTTTACGAACTCTTTAGTACCCGATGAAAGTTTCTTTCATACGTTAATTTTGAATTCAAAATATAAGTCAAATGTGGTGAATAATCATTTGTTTTTTATTAAATGGGGAGAAACATTAAGTGAAAGAAATTCTCCGCAAGATCTAATAAGTGAAGACATAGCACGAATAGTAAAGTCAGAACAATTTTTTGCGAGGAAGTTTGAAGAAAAAACAGATGAGGCGATCATTCATTATTTTCATCAAAGAGTAACACTTTCTAAAGATGTGAAATATTTAAAGAGAGGAAGTTAAGGGGATTTTGATAACTAAACAATTAGGAGAACATATTAGGGATGAGCAAATGAAATTAAATTATGCAAAGGTCTTTCAATTAGAAGCAGAATATGGTTCTTCCTTTTATTTAATGGATGTGGATAAATTGAAAGGAAACTACCGGAAAATAGAAGAGGCTTTTACAAGTCAATATCCTAAATGCATCATCGGGTATTCATATAAAACAAACTATCTCCCATATTTATGTAAAGAATTATCAAGATTAGGAGCTTATGCTGAAGTCGTTTCTCGTCTGGAGTACGATTTGGCGATAAAGGTAGGAGAAAATCCAGAACGGATTATTTTCAATGGACCAGTAAAAACCAAGGATGATATTTTTAAGGCTTTACATAACAGAAGTATTTTGAATATCGATTCCCTTTATGAGATTGAGTATGTAAAGGAATATTGCTTAAATCATCCAGAAGAAATGATTAAAATAGGTCTTCGATTAAACTTTCCCCTATCAGATGGCGGCGAAAGTGTGCTTCAAGATGGATATGAAGTAGGCCGATTCGGTATTTGTGTTGAAAACGGAAACTTGCAAACAGCTATAAATATGCTAAGTGATGTAAGGAATGCAAAGATTGTTGGCTTACATGGTCATTTTTCAACGAAAACACGCAGTGTCAAAACATACCGATTGATTACGAAAAAATTATGTGTTCTAGCTAAGTATTTTTTCAAAGACACGATTGAATATATTGATATAGGTGGAGGTTTTTATGGAGAGTTGCCAAAGGGTTTTCATCTAACAGCACCTAGTTTTAATGATTATGCAGAGGCAATCGGTGAAACAATGATCAAAGAATTTGCCGGTTGGGAAAAGAAGCCGCTCCTTATCATTGAACCAGGAATTTCAATGGTGGCTAACGTCTTCCGATTCGCTGCAAAGGTAATTGAAGTGAAAAATGTAAGGGATAAGACTTTTGTTTTGGTTGACGGCAGTGTTCATAATATTAAACCAACCATGCATAAAAACAACTTACCCATGCAGGTGATTACACAAAATGAGGGAGGAAACCGAAATATCCAAAAGACGTTTAGTATTGTCGGTTATACCTGTATGGAGAAGGATTATCTTGCACATAATGTAGTCACTCCGATTCCTTCCATCGGGGATTATGTGTTATTCAACAATGTTGGTGCATACACAATTGTATTCAACCCACCATTTATTAAAGAGCGACCTGCCATTATTGCCATCAAGGACGGAGAAACAATTGTTGCTCGAAAGAAGGAAACGATTAAAGAATTCTTTAATGAAGCACTCTATCTATTTTGATATTAAAAAAGGAGATTCATATGAACATTTTAATTAGCAGTGTTGGCAGACGGGTGAAACTAGTAGAAGCATTTCGATCTGAGCTTCAGAAAGTAAATGGAAAGGTCATAGCAGTAGATTGTGATTCAACCGCACCAGCTTTACACTTTGCAGATGTGTATGAAGTTGTCCCTAGAATTGATGATTTGCGCTATATAGACTATCTGAAAAAAGTATGTAAGAAGTATAAGATAACAGGTATTCTATCACTAATTGATCCAGAATTAAGTTTGTTAGCAAATTATGTGGAGGAATTTGAGAAAGAAGGAATATATGTCATTGTGTCGGATAAACAAATAGTAGAAACATGCTTTGATAAATATTCTACCTCACAAATCTTGGGAAGCCATGGATTACCATGCATTCCAACGTATATAAATATTGAGGAGGTTATCTGTGATTTAACAGTGGGGAAGTTGGAATTCCCGCTTATCATAAAACCAAGAAAAGGCAGCGCCAGTATTGGAATTAATAAAGTGTATACGATGGAAGAGCTGCTTATTTATAAAAATGAAACAGAAGAATTAGTTATCCAGCCGTTTGTGAATGGTCAAGAATATGGTGTTGATTGCTATATTGATATATTTTCTAGAAAACCAGTTAATATGTTCATGAAAAAGAAGATCATGATGAGGGCTGGCGAAACGGATAAATCTATTTCAGTAAGGGATAACGACCTAAAGCAATTGATTGAAAGATTAGTCTATGTATTAAATCCGTTGGGGCCAATCGATATTGATTGTTTTCTTACTAAAGGGGGATTTGTTATTTCCGAAATTAATCCACGGTTTGGCGGAGGATATTTGCACGCACACTTGCAAGGGCAGAACTTTGTTAAAAATATTATAAACAACCTTAGTGGGGTTACAAATCAATTACAAAACAATGAGTATGAAGAAGATCTAATCATGGTTAAGTACGAGGAAGTAAAGTTAATAAAAAATGTCCCCCCACAAGCAAGTGAAGTTTCATTATAACCTTTTTTTTGGGTGTAGTTTCGTGGTAAAACCACAGCTTTCCAAGCTGTTGAGGAGGGTTTGATTTTTTTACCTTTTCCCATACATATAAACACAGTGTTTGATTCAATAGGGAACGAGGTATTGCGTTTTTTCTATGCAAAAAAGGCCACTGTAATAGAACACCACAAATCAATGAGCATACAATAGAATTGAACATTTTAAGCCAAAAACGAGAGGTGGGAAAATAAGTGGCTAAGGAAATGTACGTTAGTTCTACAAAGGGGAATAATAGTTACAATGGGACGTTAAGTCAGCCTTTCAAAACAATTCAATACGCTATTGATTCGGCAAGTGCTGGAGATGTTATTTATGTGCAAAATGGGTCGTATAATGAGCGTATTCAATTAAACAAATCAGGTACTTCGGATAAGCCCATAAAGCTTGTAGCGTATCCTGATCATCGTCCAATTATAAATGGGGCAGGAATAAAATGGACTGGAAATGGAAATTGGGGTGGGCTCATTAACTTTAATAGGCAGTCCCATTGGTTTTTTGAAGGAATTCATCTGGAAAATGCTTATGGAATGGGGTTTGGAGATGACTATCAGGAGCCATCAACAGTTGGTTCAAGAAATATCCAAATAAAAAACTGTTCTGTTACCAAAGCTGGGGGTTCAGGTTTTTTTGTGGAATTTGCGGAAGACATTCTCATTGATAATCTTATGGCAAAAGAAACGAACAAAAATTTAGGACAAGAAGGTATTTCTTTATTAAATGTTAATCGGTTTGAAATAAAAAATTGCCAAGTCATTAATTGCTACAAAGAAGGAATTGATGTAAAGGATGGATGTAAAAATGGTACAATCCATGATTGCTATGTAAATAATACGGTCAGAGTAGGAATTTATGTAGATGCTTTTTCGAGAGATTCATCTAATATTCAGGTTTATAATAATATTGCAACGGTACCTAACGGTGCAGGATTTTCTACTGCTGCAGAAGCAGGAGGGAGATTAGAAAATATTTTGTTTAGAAATAATATCGTCTATGACTCACTAAGAGGCTACAATATTTCTTCCAATAATAGCGAAACAAATTTGCCATATATGATGAAGAATATTACATTTCAGCATAACATTGCTTTTAATAGTGGATTTACCGGGATATTCATAGTTGCTAAGGTTGAAAATCTCTTAATTGAAAATAATATTCTATATCCAAGCAAAAGCTATCTTTCAAATTGCATTCAAGTTTACGATTTGAAGATGTTTGATGCCAATACAACGATTATTCGTAACAATCTATTAGCAGCAATAAATACAAATAAAAATATAATTAGGGGAAGCGACTATATTGTAGAAGCGAATTATGACTCTGTTATGATAGATCCTACAGGAGCTCTAACTGGAACTAGAAATTTTGCACTAACAAAAAACTCTGTTGCTCGAAATGCTGGTTACAAAGGAGTTGATTTAGGCCTCATTTTAGAATCCTCATCCAATCCCCCAGAAGAAAATTTTGAACCGCAAGAAGTTAAAATAATTAGTGATGTAAATTTATTTAACGCTGCCAATGCTATAAAAGATTTTCCTCCATTTCAAATTCGTTATACAACTATTACTACTGAAAAGGCAATTAATGATTCGAATTTGCCAGTACAAGCTTCTGGGGTTTTAATCACTTATTATATTAGCCAGACTATTACAGGATGCTATCAAGAGTACCAAAGAATTGGAACAAATGAGAGATGGATTCGATTTACTCTTTCAGAAAGCAGTTGGACGAACTGGAGTAAACGATAACAATTGCATAAAGGGCAGTCCATTCTTTGCTAAATGTAAAGTTTGGATTGGCCTTTATTTGGGTTCACTGTTAATTCTAAATGCAGTTCATACATAACGATACGGGCATCTCCAACTATGATCAAGACCTGCTAGTGAAGGCAGATTAGAACTGCACCTGCCAGTAGTAAAAGTGCCGGGTAAAATAGAAATATTCTTCATCCGGGCATTCCCTCCTAAAAAATACATTTTCATTATAAAGAACAAATAGTTCGATAAAAAATACGAGAATGTAAGATAATTAAAGAAAACGTGAGAAAATTAATGGAAAATGTTCTTTATAACGCAAAAATGACTGATTTTAACCTTTTTCAAAACATTACATTTGAACTATACTCAATTCATGGTAGTTCTTTAAAAAGAACAAATAAAACGGAAACAAAGAACGGAATCTACTCAATTGGTTCTGAGAGAAACTTATAATTCTAGAAACTATTATCTAAGGAAGGTGGAAATGATGAAGTTTACTTGGAGAAAAGCGAGAAAAATCTTAAGTAATATCATTACAACTGTTTTATTTATTAATTTAATTATAATGGCGGTTCTAGTAATCTCTTCAAAAGCTTCTGGAGGAGAACCACAGGTTTTCGGCTATCAGCTTAAAGCAGTATTATCAGGCTCCATGGAACCGACCTTTTTAACTGGGTCTATCATAGCAGTCACTTCACTTGAGGGGAATGAAAAGAAGAACCTCAGAGAAGGGGATGTAATTACTTTTGTAGATAGTAAGGAAAGGTTAATTACCCACAGGGTCATCGGAATCAAAACAAGCGGAGAACATGTCATGTACGAAACAAAAGGGGATAACAACAATGCAGCTGATTTGGATCCAGTCCTTTCAGATAACGTACAGGCAGTCTATTCTGGATTTACAATTCCTTATGCAGGTTATTTTATCGATTTTGCACAGTCAAAAGAAGGAAGTGCCATACTGCTGATTGGTCCTGGATTATTGCTCTTAGCTTATGCAGCATTTAGCATTTACCAAGGACTTAAAGAGCTTGATCCGAAAAAGAGAAAAACAGACATCGATACAGAAGAAAAGCCAACTTAATTTGGTTGTACTCCTTGTACAAAACAAGGGTCAATATAAAAAAATTATACATACCCAAAGGGTAAGAGGAGGAAATTGGAAATGAGCATTAAGAAAAAATTAGGTTTAGGAATTGCATCGGCAGCACTAGGTATTTCATTAGTTGGCGGAGGAACATTTGCATACTTTAGTGATACTGAAGTAACGAATAGCACATTCGCTGCTGGTACTTTGGATTTAGCAGCAAATCCAACCACTATTATCGATGTAAAAGATATCAAGCCTGGTGATACTATGGTCAGAGAATTTAAATTAGAAAACAATGGATCTTTAGACATTGCTACAATTGATCTACTTACTAAGTATACTGTGACCGATGCAAATAGTAACAACAAAGATGATTTTGGTAAACATATTAAAGTACTTTTCCTTGAAAACGCAGACAAAACAGGTGATGGCTGGGTGATTGGGGATTACAATGATGTAATTTCTGAGACAACCTTATATGATCTTCAAAATATGACTCCTGATGCAGTAGAAAACTTAAATCACTGGTTGACTGAGCTTCTGGGTCTAGGGGGAGAAGATAGTGGTTTAAAAGCTGGCTCTTCAGATAATATGTATGTAGCATTTGAATTCGTTGATAATGAAGCAGATCAAAACGAATTCCAAGGTGATTCTTTAGCACTTGAATGGACATTCACTGCTCATCAAACAGAAGGTGAATCTAAATAATATTCAATAACAAAAGGCGGGAATTCGTTCCCGCCTTTTGTTAAAAACTAGATGGAGAGGTAATGCCATGAATAAAAGATTTATATTGGCAAAACCGAAGATTATCGCATTTATAGCCGGCATTTTCATATTTATGTTAGTAGGAGAGACAAGTGCAAGGGCAGCAAATAAAGAAATTGATATACATACGAAAATGAATCCGAGCGGCTACTTTTTTGAAGTAGGAAACTTGAAACCTGGGGATTGGATGCCAAGGGATATCGTCATATCCAATGCTGGAACTCAGGATTTTAAATATATGGCTATATTAGGGAAGAAAAAGTCTGTTAAAGGACTGTTAAAAGAACTAGATTTAATCGTTAAAAAAAATGAAGAAGTATTGTATGACGGGAAAATGGACCAGTTTACTGGGTTTACTCCTAGAAATCTAGCAAAAAGTGAATCTGAAACACTATTTTTTCAAGTGACGATGCCAAACGATTTAGGAAATGCATTTCAAAGCTCTGGTGCCGAAGTAGAAATATTATTTGTTGCTGAAGCCTTAGGCGATACTGGTGGTGGAGATCCAGGCGGAGAAAATCCAGGTGAAGAACCTGTTGTAGAAAACTCCGGAGAAGAGCCAGATGATGAAGTGATCGAAACAAACAATCCGACGGGTACAATCATTGTTTCACCAGAAATTAGAGAAAACCTCCTTCCAAAAACAGCTACGAATACTTATAATAGTCTGCTTATTGGCAGTGTACTATTTGTTGCAGGCAGTATCTTTTACAAACGAAAATTCAGAATAATAAATAATTTAGAATGAAAATAAATATATAGATTATAAGGAGGATTCTAGTAATGAGTATTAAAAAGAAACTAGGTTTAGGAATTGCTTCTGCAGCAATAGGCATTTCATTAGTTGGCGGAGGAACATTTGCATATTTTAACGATGTGGAAACAACAAATAACACCTTTGCTGCTGGAACATTAGATTTAGGAATTGATAAAGAAACAATTATTAGTATTGATAACATTAAACCAGGAGACCGTTTCTTTAGGTATTTCCAGCTTTCAAATGATGGGTCACTTGATATGAAGGAAATCCTACTAAATTCCACTTATGAAGTGTCTGATAAGAAAGGTGACAATGCAGGAGAAGACTTTGGGGAACATATTATGGTGGAGTACTTGTACAATGCATCTGGTAAAGATACAGTTATTTTCCAAAAAACTTTAGCTGAAATAAATGAAAATCCAGTTCAAGTCCTCAAAAATTTCCCGGCTGGTGCAAAGAATGCCAAATTTACTGTCCAATTTGAGTTTGTTGATAATGGGGAAGATCAAAATAAATTCCAAGATGATGCTTTAAAACTTACATGGACTTTTGATGCTAAACAACAGGATGGTTCGAATAAATAGTTTTCTAAAACAATGTTAATAGGTGGGATTAGGTTCCTGCCTTTTAAAAATTTGGTTATCCATTGTATCCATAAAGAAGGAGGAACCCTATCATGTACCAAAAAAACTGTGATCGCTGCTGCCGCCCATCATATAGCAGCAGTGAGAAGGGTGAATGGTTATGCCCAATTTGTGGACAGGATCTAACCAACTATCCCTTTTTTGATGCAATGACATTGGAAAGGATAAATATTAAACGACCAACCATTCGGAAAAAAGCTGAAGCCTATCGAAAAGGATATGCTTATATGAAAGTGTAGGAGTAGGAGCCCGTGCATATTTTGAAATTTTTCCAACAAAAGATGCATAGACAAAGAAAGATGGTAATAAAAATAGATTATCTAGTATAAGATTCCTATTTGGGGGGAACATTGTGGTCGAGACAAAAATAGAGGTCACAGAAATAGATAAAGAATGGTTGCAGTTAATAATAGAAGCAAAGAATTTAGGAATAGAGAAACAAGAGATCTTGGACTATTTAAATCATAATGTATAAATAAAGAATAAATACGAGTTTAAGTATTTCTATGAGAAGGGGAACCTTTTTAGGAAATACTTTTTATTATAAAAAAATTTGCAAGTGCAACCCACAAAGCTCCTAAAAGGGTGGTCAATTTGAAACGAATATTCTCTTACCTAGCAATAGTTAATATAGCTGATGGAGTCTTTACCTATTTGGGTCTTCATTTCTCTATGATTGAAGAAAGCAATCCTATGATGAATGGTCTATATGATATAAGTCCTTTGTTTTTTCTTGGATATAAGCTATTACTCTCAGGTGTTCTTTTCGGATTGATCTTAATGAAGAAGCTTCCACCGACTCGACTTATAAAAGTCTTGTCAATTACAGCCTCAGCGGTCTACACCATCGTTATCGGATTGCATGGTGTATGGATGTTCCCATTGATTGTATACCTTTTCTAGTAAAAGAACTGTGTAAAATAAATCATATTGTCAATGATTTAATTAGGCATTATATATTAATATTTTTCGACTAATTTCTACGGTTGTTATACCAACTTTTAAATGAATATTCCTTGTAGGCATTTAATATGTCAATTTAAGTATAAGCAGCTTTTAGGAAGGGAAGAACCATGTCGAAATAAGGATAAAAAAAGTAGATCAAAAATTTTCTGAATAGACAAAAATCAACACCATAAGTGATAAATATCTTATAAAATACATAATATAGAATATATTACCTATTTAAAGGATATAGAAAAAGGCAAACCTGCTGAAAGGCAGGGACGCAAAGTCACAGGTCTAAGGTATGTTGGATAAAATACTAGGATGGCTGGGTTGCCTTAAATACGATTCGTATTTTGGGGGGAACTATGTGGTTGAGGTGAAAGTGACTGTGGGGGAAATGGATACAGAATGGCTTGAGCTGATTATTGAGGCAAAAAAAATGGGAATCAAACAAGATGAGATTAGGGAATTTTTTATGAATAGCGGGGTTACTGAAATAGTTCTTAAAGGATGAATATTGATGGGGACAAGTTTTAAGTATTTCTTGTGAGAAATTTCTCATTTAAGAAATGCTTTTTATTTTGAAATAAAGGGCCATGGAGGCTAATTAACATAGCCTCCCTGACCCTTCTTGTATAATGAAATGCTTATTTATTTTGGTCAATTCGCCATTTATTAAATGCTAAGAATTCTCTAAATTGGTCTTTAGTAACGCCAGAATTCATGGCTTCCTGTACAATTTTCATCCATTCAGAGTCCAATTCTTCTTTATTCGGCTGTTCATGAATTAAATGATCGACAGGTACATTTAATACTGCAGCGATTTTCTCGAGAAATTGAATCGAAGGGTTTGTTTGTAAGTTTCTTTCGAGAGAACTTAAATAGGATTTGGCCACACCAGCTTGTTCGGCAAGCTCGGATAACGACATTTTCTTTTCCTTTCGAAGTAGTTTAACTCGTTCACCGATCATCCAATCTCACACACCTTACTATAATATGTAATATTATCATACCAAAAAACGACGGAAAGTTCCATATAAAGAACAATTGGTTTGAAAAGATATTAGTATTTTATCATAAATATACGAGCTTCTTGCATAGTATCTGTCCGTATAATTGAAAATTTAGAGCAAAAATGCTCTAAGTTAATTGACTAGAGCATTTTTTGTATGAATCAGCTGCAAAATTTCCATAACCGCCGAATCAGTATTTTCAGCATCGATATGATGGAAGGGTTTGCTATATTCCATTTGTTTATGTGCGTAACGGGGGTCATAATAATCTTCGAGAAGAATTTGGATGACAGTTTTGTACTCCTTAATGGAAGCTGCTTCGTCTAGAGAAGCAATAATTTCATGGTTCTTTATGCGTTTCTTAATAAAAGAAAGACGTTCAATGACCTTTTTATGAAACCAATCCTCGTGTGCATATGGCAAACAATAGTCATTATAAATACGCTCAACCCGTGATGTCATTGAAGCTTGTAAATGAATATTGGTACCAAGCTGCTTTTTCTTTAAAAGTTCATCAGGTAAAACAACTTTACCAATTCGTTTACTTTCAGCTTCGATAATGAAGAAGGGAGAATCAATCATTTCCGTTAATGATTTATATAGAAGCGAATCAAACGTTTTTTGATTGTTGCCAGGGAACAATCCGAAAGTTCCGAAGATGGATCCTCGATGACCTGCCAATCCCTCTAAATCAATGACAGGTAATCCTTTCTTGTATAAACCCTTTAACACATCCGTTTTACCAACACCGGTCATTCCATGAAGTGTAATTGCCTTATCTGGGAGCATGGCTGGAATTTTCTCGAGAATATATTGACGATACGCCCGATAACCGCCGATAAGCCGAGGAATAGAAATCCCTGCAAAAGCGATAAAAGTGGCAACTGCCTTGCTCCGCATTCCCCCTCTCCAGCAGTAAATAACC
Organism: Cytobacillus solani; assembly: GCF_006704205.1. Taxonomy (NCBI): domain Bacteria; kingdom Bacillati; phylum Bacillota; class Bacilli; order Caryophanales; family Bacillaceae; genus Cytobacillus; species Cytobacillus solani. The sequence continues at coordinate 1,006,162 of NZ_CP041305.1, read as the reverse complement.
GGCTCAGATCCTTTTTTATGAATATCCTTAATTCCACTTAAAATCGAAGGAATCTTCGGTGAGACTAATTCCATTGCTTTCCACTTTGCGACATCTGCTCCTTCTTGTTTATAAATCGTACCAATAATAACCCGCTCTTCATCTGTAAATAATGGAATATTGACGGCTCCTGGAATATGAAATTCTTTAAATTCTCCTGGTGAGCGAACATCAACTGAAACGGCATTATTCAATTGGATGAATTGATCAACAGTAATTTCTCTCATAAGTGTTCCTCCGAGTCTGCATATATAAGGACTATTTTAGCCCTTTATGCTAATAAAGAAAACCTCCTGTTAAAAATTGCATGCACGTCAGAGAATGGAAGGTTCATATAATTCTCCTTTTTAGCAAGGTATTAAATCATAAATATTCGATATAGTGAAGGTGGGTGTTTGAGGGAGGTGATTTCCTATGAAAATAAAATGGTATTTTTTTATATTAACGATTATGGTTCTTTCTATTATTAGTTTTCCTTTTATAGGTAATAAAGATCAAAAGCCTTTGAAAATTGGCATTATTATGATTGGAGATAGCAGATATGAAAAGCTAATCGGCCTTAAAAAAGGGATGAAGGAGCTAGGATATGATGATTGGTCAACCGAATTTTTAGTAAAAAGCGGGAGAGATCAAGAAGCAACACTCGCATCTCAAATTGACGATTTATTAAATGAAAAGCCAGAGTTAATTGTAGCTTTAGGCGGAATAGAAACATTGAAGTTGAAGGAAATAATGGAAAAGAAGAATATACAAATTCCTGTTGTGTTTGCTGGAGTTGCCGCTCCGAAGGAAATTGGTCTCATTAAGGATTATCGTTCACCAGGCGGTCTCTTTACAGGCATAAATAATTACCATACAAGCTTATCAGGAAAAAGGCTGGAGATCTTTCGTGATTTAGTGCCTTCGATTAGTAGATTTCACATTCTTTATGATGAAGATATTGAAGTGAGTAAACTGAGTCTTGAGAATGTGAAGGCAGCAGCTGAAAGACTTTCATTAGAAATCATCCCATGGAATGTAAGTGATTCAAAAAACTTTTTAAGTGAAATGAAACATGAAATACAAGTGAATGATGCGATATTAGTTATGCCAGGATTTAAGATGGAGTCACTATCAAAAGAAATTGCTCAGTTTTCAAAGGAGAATCATGTACCTGCAATGGGATTATATGAGAATGAAACAGAAGATGGGATTTTAGCAAGCTATGGTACTAGCTATTTTGACCAGGGATATCAATCAGCAAGATTTGTTAGTTCAATTATTCAAGGAAACTCACCAGCAGACATTCCTGTTGAGATGCCTGATAATATCCGATTTATCGTTAATCAAAAAGTAAAATCTGAGCTCGGAATTAAACTTAATAAGGATATTATACATTTGGCAGAGTTTATTAATCCTAATGCAGAAGGGATGAGCCAATAATAATGAAGTCAATCATATATTGGCTACATTCTCAGCCTATGCGAGTGAAAGTGTTGGTTTTTGGAATTATTATGTCAACCATTCCGCTTTTATTAATCAGTTATTACTATTATAGTAATGTCAAACCAGATCTTGAGGAAAGAATCATAAGTAAACAAGAATTGGTGCTCCAAAATCTAACAGGTGAAATTGAATTAGAATTTAACCAGATCTTTCAGCAAGTTCAATTGTTTTCTTTTATTAATGATAAAGAAGATAAGCAGCCAATATTTTATGATTTATTAATGAAAAATACTTCAATAGAGGAAGTAGTCATTATAAATGAAAGTGGAAGAATAGAGGAAAAGGTTTCCAGATATGATCTTAATATTCCAGAATCTAATGAACGGTGGTTTTCTGATGAAATGTGGGCTGTCTTTCAGTCAGATGACCGCCTATATGGGGAAGTAGAATTTAATCAGTTTGGACAGCCTGTTATGAAGATAGCTTTAGTTTATATGGAAAATGGAAGTAGAAATGCTGTTGGTGCCACCATTCAATTACAAAAAATAATAGGGCAGATATCATCATTAAAACAAGACGATTTATCTTATTTATATTTACTAGACCGTGAAGGGAAGGTAATTGCCCATCAGGACTACAGGAAACTATGGCATCAAAGTCCAGAAGCAGATAACAAGGAAATGTTAGGAGTAAGAGAAGAACTAGTTGATCTAGGCTGGACAATCATAATGGAACAGCCTAAAACAACCGCCTACGAGCCAATCAATGAAATGTTTATGAAAGGATTAATGGTTGCAGTATTTGTTACACTTTTTGTGAGTTTAATCAGTATTTATGCTGGTCTTTATTTTACAGCACCAATCGTTCTTCTTGATAAAGAAATGAGGAGATTAAAGGCTGGACATGTTGCTTCACCAATTATATTAAATCGAAATGATGAACTAGGACAGCTAGCCCAGTCTTTCAATGAAATGAGTCAAGAGCTCCAAGAGAAATCATTTCGCTTGGAACAGGAAAAGGAGCGGCTGGATGTCGTTGTTAACGGAATTGGCGCCGGATTAGCACTTGTTACAAAGAATTATGAAGTGACTTGGACGAATCCATTGCTTGAGAGTTGGATGAATAAAGAAGAAATTAAATTGCCTTGCTATACATTAATTGGTGGTATGAATACTCCTTGTGAAAATTGTCCAATAACTTGTCCTGAAATAAATGATAATGCGGACACAATTTTGAGGATGCAAAGAGGAAGACGTGAAGAGCGACTTTTTAGGCATCGAGTTTTTCCGCTTACCCATGCGATTAAGGGGGAAGGGGAGTATCTAATTGTTATTGAAGATGTTACTGAGGAAAAGCAAATGGAAGAAAAGATGATTCAAACAGATAAACTTAGTGCGCTAGGATTAATGGCATCAAGTTTTGCGCATGAGGTGAACAATCCTCTTGCAACGATTCATGTATATGCTGAGGATTTAATTGATCGTCTAGAGCAATTTGATGATGATTTGGATGAGGTTGAAATGGCTTTGTACTTAAGAAAAATAAAAGAGAATACAGATCGCTGTAAGAGAATTACAGGAAATCTATTAAATTTTTCAAGAAAGTCTAATTGGAAGGTATCACAGTTTGATATAAAAGAAACAATTCAAAACAGTATAAGTTTGGTTGAGTATTCCTTGAAAAAGAAGGATGTCCTTTTAGATGTATCTATACAAGAAGAAATGCCGTTTATGGTTGGAGATAGTATAAAGCTAATGCAAGTACTAGTGAATTTAATTAATAATTCAATCGATGCAATCAATCAAGGGGGGACTGTAGCGATCTCTGCTTCACTGCAAAATAGGAATTTTGTTTTTAAAATAAAGGATAATGGCTGTGGGATTCCTGATCATGAAATGCAGAAAATCTTTGATCCGTTTTTTACAACAAAGCCAGTCGGAAAAGGGACAGGTTTGGGATTATCTGTTTGTTATGGGATTGTAGAGGAATTTGGCGGTACGATAATGGTGGAGAGCAGAGTAGGGAAAGGAACGATGGTAATAGTTAGCATTCCGGCTGAAACAAGATTTAAGGAGGACAAGCAATGAATTCAGCTCGATTATTAATTGTTGACGATGAGAAAGATTTACTGGAACTTCTAGTCAAAAGGCTTATTCGAAAAGGATATGAAGTGAAATGTGCAGAAACAGCAGAAGATGCCCTCCTATTATTGAAGAAGCACATGTTTGATATAGCGATTTACGATATTCGTTTACCGAAAATGGATGGAATTGAACTTCTAAAAAAAACAAAAATTATTCAGCCTGAGACTGAGATATTAATGTTAACAGGCCATGGAACGATTGAAACAGCGATAGAAGCAATGAAGATTGGTGCATTTGATTATTTAACCAAACCGTACAATCTCTCAGAACTTGAAATCACCATACAAAAGGCAGAGGAAAGCAGGAATTTGAAACATAAGAATGATAGCATGAAAGAAATTATTAGACAGCATAATGAGTTTCAAATTATAGGAGAAAGTCCAATATTTACTGAAGTTCTTGAGCTCACTCGCAGGATTGCTGACAGTAATGTGCCAGTTCTTATTGAAGGTGAGAGTGGAACAGGGAAAGAACTGTTTGCAAAAGCTCTTCATTATTGGAGCTGTCGTGCGGATGAACCGTTTGTGGCTGTTAATTCAGCTGCACTGCCTGAACAACTATTAGAAAGTGAATTGTTTGGACATGTGAAAGGTGCTTTTACTGGGGCGAATCATGATAAAAAGGGACTAGTTGAAGCGGCAGATGGAGGAACTTTATTTTTGGATGAATTGGGTGAAATGCCATTATTGCTCCAGGTGAAACTACTCAGATTTCTCGAATCAGGTGAATTTAGGCGTGTTGGTGATGTAAGGGAAAGAAAAGTGATGGTTCGGGTCGTAGCTGCAACAAATAGAAACATGGAAGATGAAGTGGCTGAAGGACATTTTCGAGAGGATTTATTTTATCGATTAAATGTTGTTAAATTAACAATTCCCCCTCTAAGGGATCGAAAAGAAGATATTCCGCTCTTTATCAATTATTTCATTAATAAAGGGAAAATCCAAGGGAAAAGGCTGTCTTCTGAAGCGCTTTTTGAATTACAGAATTATGATTTTCAGGGAAATGTTAGAGAACTCCAACATATTATTGAAAGAGGAATTCTATTATCTAGATCAGATCAAATTGAAGCAGCGGATTTACTTTTGCCGACCCGGAAATTTGCGCAAATAGAAAAGCTGCAATCATTATGCTCCTTAGAGGAATTGGAAAAGATACATATAGAAGGAGTCTTAAACAACGTAAAATGGAACAAAACGAAGGCGGCTGAAATTTTAGGAGTCAGTGTAAGAAACTTATATCGAAAAATTGATCAATATAAATTAGTTGAAGAATGACAAAATGGCATATAGTGATTGGTCATAACGTGACAAAAAGGCAATTTTTATACGGCGGATAGAAAGAAAACTTCTTTCTTTCCGTCTTTTTTATTTAGAGAATAGGGGATTGCTCGTATTTTATATAAGGTATCCATTTTGGCATGATACTTGCAAGTGTAATAATGAACATAAATAAAAGGATGTGAAGAGATGTTATCAAACATTGGTATTCCAGGATTAATTCTAATTTTAGTTTTAGCACTGATCATTTTTGGCCCAAAAAAGCTTCCTGAAATCGGAAGAGCAGTTGGACAAACATTAAGGGAGTTTAAAAAGTCAGCTCGTGAACTGACAAGTGACATGACTGAGGATGTACAGAAAGATATGAAAGAAGCAAAAGATACAACGTCAAAATAGAAAGGAGCTTATTAATATGGCCATTCATTCGAAAAGTCATTTACAACCTGAAGATTATTCAAAGCTGGCAGATCAATTTGTTCCTAATTCAGATAAAGTACTGGCTACAAGCCCATATGATTCGGAATTAGGGAAGAATATGGCAAGAGATGCTAGAAAGGTAATTAACGGGAAATTAAAAATTGAGGATTTTCATAGGGTATATTCTGCTTCGCTCATAAAAGAATTTGGTGATCAGTATGCTAGCGGACCTAGTGAAACTAGTCAGAACTCTTCAACCTCAGCGGGAACTGGTCCCAAATGGGGGATGGTTATAGATTTAAAAAAATGTGTGGGCTGTGATACTTGTACCGTTTCCTGTAAAGCGGAAAATAGAACACCGCCAGGTATGTCTTATAATGTTGTCCTAGAAACGATTAAAGGTGATTATCCGAACTTTTCAATCACAAATTTACCGAAGCCTTGTATGCAATGCGACAATCCGCCATGTGTTCAAGTATGCCCAACAAGAGCGACATATAAAATGGAAAATGGAATCGTCATCATTGATAATGATCGCTGTATCGGCTGCAGATATTGCATGGTAGCTTGCCCATATGGATCAAGATCTTATGATTTCGGAAATAGTTATGAACAAGAAATGATCGGATATAATGACGTAACAAGTCCCGAATATGGAATTGAGCGCGGAAAACGCAAAAAAGGAGATGTTCCAGAAGAAACAGTAAGGAAGTGCAGTTTTTGTTATCATCGCCTTCAGCGGGGAGAAGAGCCTGCGTGTGTGGAAACTTGCATTGGAGATGCTCGTTATTTTGGAGATATGAGTGACCCGAATAGTGTGGTTTCAAAGCTTGCCGCAAGTCCTAGAGCATTTCGGTTAAAAGAAGAGTTAGGTACAAAACCAAGAGTGGTGTATTTAAGATAAGTAAGCATTCATTTAGAGTACCAAAAGGAGGAGTGAATTTTGTGAATACGAAGGCAAACTTAGTGAACAATATGCTCACCCCTGAACATAAGAAAGGGAAGCTTGAAAAAATATACTGGATTTCCTTATTCATTGTATTTGGTGTAGGGGTGTATTCAATCATTACCGGCTATTTTATGCAAGGAATGGAGTCTACTTATCTATCTAATATCGTGCCATGGGGCGGTTGGATTGCTTTTTATATATATTTTATTGGTTTAAGTGCTGGTTCCTTCTTATTATCTACATTAGTTTATGGATTTGGAATGGAAAAATTCGAAAAAATCGGCAGAGCTGCATTACTTTCTGCGATTGTTTGTATGATTACTGGTATTTTATTTGTTTTTTTGGATATCGGTCGTCCAGATCACGTCATGAATGCTGTAATCTATTGGAATGTAACGAGTACCATGTCATGGGAAATTCATTTCTATATCGTCTACCTAATTCTATTAGTAGTTGAATTGTATTTTTCTATGAGAAATGATCTTGTAAAAGTAGCAAAAAGCAACAATTTTAAAGGGAAATTATCACGATTCCTCATTTTCAATAAACAGGAATATACGGATATCGATAAAGGAAAGGATAAAAAGCGTTTAAAAATAATGGGTATTATCGGAATTCCGCTTGCTATTTTTGGTGTTCATGGTGGAACAGGCTCCATCTTTGCAGTTCTAAAAGCACAGCCCTATTTAAATTCTGCACTGTTCCCATTAATTTTTATTATATCTGCGTTAGTATCTGGCACAGCATTATCCATTGCGATCTATGTGATTAAATGTAAAGTGAAAAAACAACAGGCAGATCATTCAATGATTCGTTCCTTGGGAAGTATGCTCGCCCTATTTATCGGAATTGAAATCATCATGGTCTGGTATGAATTTTTAGTTGGATTTTATGGGCTAGAGCATGAAGAACTCGGCACGCTTCAATTAATAATGGGCAGTCCTTATTCATGGTCTTTCTGGCTCTTTCAAATGGGGTTTGCCCTGTTGTTCCCGCTTATCCTATTAGTAATCAAAAAAACACGGGAATCAATAAATTGGATTCTAGGCGCTTCTGTCATGGTGCTAATTGGTGTAGTCGGGGTGCGTTTCAATATGGTGATACCAACGTTAATTATGCCAAAAATCGATGGAATGCCTTATGGAAATTATTATATGAATCTTTCTGAGTGGTTAACTTCTTTTGGGGTCATTGCCATGTGTCTCATTCTTTATACAATTGGCGAAAAACTATTTCCAATAGATGAACTAGACTCTCACGAAAAGGGAGTGAGTAAACATGAGTAAGGATAAAATGAATCGAAGAGGCTTTCTAAAAGCACTGGGATCAATTGGTGCGGTAGCGATTATAGGTCCCGCATTTATTGGCCCTGTAAAACAGGTCATTAACGGGGTATGGATAGATGATGAACATGGTGTTGGAACGGATTATCAAGATTATACAGCCGAAAATGTCATTTTTACATCGTGTCAGCAATGTAATTCCTCTTGTACGATTAAAGCTTATATTGTTGCTGGAAGTGCTGGAGGAGCATACACATCCATTATTAGAAAAATTGCTGGGAATCAATACAGCCCGATAAATATGGTCCCTTACGGCCACATAAACTATGATACTCCACTTGAACAAGCGGTTAAAGGAACTGGAGATGTAGCCAAAAGTGGAAGAGGGTTCCGTGGGGGACGTACTTGCTTAAAAGGACAAGCTGGAATACAAACAGCCTATGATACATTTCGTGTACAGCATCCATTAAAGAGGGTGGGTGAACGTGGAAGCGGAGTATGGACAACACTAACTTGGGAAGAGGCATACAAAGAGATTCTAGAAGGAAGCAAGGATTTAAAAACCCCATCCTTAAAAGAAATATGGGCATATGTCCCAGAAGAAAAGGTAATGGCCGATTGGGATAAAGTGCAGGCAGGCGAAATGGAAAAATCCGCTTTTGATCAAAAGTATCAAGATGTGTTAATCGATACAAATCACCCTGACTTTGGACCAAAGTCAAATCAAATAGCGATCATGGCTGGACATCGCAGGGATTTCATTGAACGTCTTGCAATGAAAAGCTTAGGCACAGCTAATTACTATGACCATGGCGGTTATTGTGGAATTACGAGTGTAATGGGGAATGTTCGATCTTTCGATGCAACAAAACAGAAGAAACGAATGATCCCTGACTTTGAGAAGGCTGAATATGTTTTAGTGTGGGGAACGAACCCGATGACAGCTAATCGTGGTCCAACCACATTTGCCCCACAAATTACTAATGCAATCGAACGCGGAATGAAAATGGTTGTGATTGATCCTCGATATAGTAAGACTGCTGAAAAAGCAGATATGTGGGTTCCAGTAAAACCAGGCGGAGATGGTGCACTTGCAATGGCAATGTGCAGATGGATTATTGAGAATAATCGTTATGATGAACGATATTTGCGAAACCCTAATGAAGCTGCTGCACATTTAGATAGTGAACCAACATGGAGTGATGCTTCTTATCTTGTTAATGTTGGAGATCCAAAGAGACCGTTTTTAAGAGCAAAGGATTTAGGAATAGGTGAAGATGAGTTTGTCGTTCTTGAAAGAGGAAAACCTGTTCCACATACAAAAGCGGCAGATGGTGACCTAGAGGTAAGTACAGCGATAAATGGGATTAAGGTGAAATCTACCTTTACAATTTTTAAAGAAAAAGCGCTTGAAAAAACAATAGAGGAATACTCGGAGCAGTGTGATGTGTCTTCAGAAATAATCATCCAAATAGCCAAAGAGTTTACTTCCCATGGCAAGAAAGTAGGCATTCACTCCTATCGTGGCCCAGCCATGCATACGAATGGATATTACAGCAGCCGCGCGATAAATATGCTCAACCATTTAGTAGGAAATCATGACTGGGCAGGAGGAGACACTGCATTAGGTGCAAAATATAAAACAACTGAAGGCAGATATGATCTAGCTTCTGTGCCAAATCCAAACATTTCTTGGGGAATACCAGTTACTCGTCATAAAACACCTTATGAAAAAACAACATTATTCGAAAGAGAGGGCTATCCAGCTAAACGACCTTGGTATCCTTTAGGGAACAAGCTTATTCAAGATGTTCTTCCAAGTTCAGCAGAAGGCTATCCATATAAGATTAGAGCTCTTATTATGAACAGAACATCCCCGATCATGTCAGGACCACGGTCAGATATGCAGGAGAAATTCCTAAAAGATACAAAAGTAGTTGAACTTGTTGTATCCTCCGATATTGTTATAGGAGAATCAACTAAATATGCTGATTTTATTTTGCCTGATTTATCCTATCTAGAGAGTTGGAATACAGAGGCCATTTTCCCAATCCTAAAATATAAATTTGCGAGTGTCATTCAGCCAGTGACTAGAGTTGTACCAGATGCAAGGCAGACAGAACAAGTATATATTGACCTTTTGAAAGAAATGGGATTACCAGGTGTTGGAGATAGCGCACTAGCTGATGGGTCTCCAATTAATAGTCCGGAAGATTATTATCTTAAAATGGTTGCAAATATTGCTTTCGATGGCAAAAAGGCAGTAAAGGATGCGAGCTCAGAAGAAATAGCCATTTTTGAGAAGGCAAGAAAACTAGCCTTAGGAAAGTATTTTGATATGAATAAACTGAAAAGTTCCGTTACGCCTGAAGAATGGAAAAAGGTTGTATATGTCCTAAATCGTGGAGGAAGATATGAGGCTCAAGGAGATGAACATATCGGGGCACATATTAAATATCAATGGGCAAATCTTGTTCATTTCTATGATGAGAAGGCTGCAGGATTCAAAAGCTCCTATACGGGTAAGTTCTTTGAGGGAGTGGCTTTTTTCGATGAAATTAGGAAATATAACGGGGAGGTATATAAACCCAATAAATCTTTTCAGTTTATTAACTGGAAATCAAGAAATATGGGAACGCATCGGAATGAAAGTAACGCGTGGCTTCGTGAAGTGCGAGATGAGAATTATTTATGGATGAACCCGATAGATGCCAAGAAAAAAGGAATCGAAACGTCTGATTTCGTTCATATTATTTCCAATAGTAAAAAGGAAAAAGCAAGGGTACTCGTTACACCAGGAATAAAACCAGGTGTCGTAGGTGCTAACTTTAGCTTTGGTCACTATGCATACGGGTCAAGTAAGGAAAAAATTGATGGGAAAATAATAAAACCGGCAGAGAAATATGGTCACCTCCCATTTAATACGAATACACCAATGCATGAGGAATCAGGATATTCGAGAGGAAGAGGACAAGGATTCTCTGTGAATGATCTGGCTGATAAGGATGATAGTTATTTTGAAGGATATTTAGCAGATCTTTTAATTGGAGGACCCGCACAGCAGGATGTTTTTGTTGACATTGAAAAAGTCTAAATATAAAGGTGATCATTATGATTCTTACGAAAGAGGAACGATATGGCCAACTTGCCTTAAATAATATTATGTCATGTGTTTGGCTTGGAGAATGGGACCGGTATGAAGGGATCTTTCGACATATGGATGAGGAATTGATAAAGAAATTCCCTTTCCACTCTCACTATAATCTGGAGGAAGTAAAGTTATGGCATGAGAATCATTTTTTTATTCCAGGTGACTATTTTGTATCGCCTTACTTTTCCTCTTATATAAAAAAAGGGCTTGATGAACACGAGGAACGGAAGAAGGATCTGCTTTGTCTGATTGGTTTATATGAAAAGATTGGTTTCTTATATCCGCTTGAAAAAGAGATTTATCCAGATCATTTTGGATGCATTACTGCTTTTCTTGGTTCTGTAATCCAAGAAAGCATAAAAGCTGATGCTGAAAAGGATGAAGAGTATAAAAGCAAGCTTAATGAACTAAATCAAAATGTAATTGGCCGTTATATTTTTCCTGTCCTGCAAGTATTAAGGGAAAACGCAAAACCGAAAATAAGGCATCCATTTTTTAAAGAATTTCTAAATTTTTATATTCAGATTATGACAGAGGAAATGAATGAAACTGCATGAAGAAAAATAAGGTAATAGAAAAATACAGCCTATAAAAGGCTGTATTTTTACTTGTTTTTCCTAAGGCTGCCCAGTTCCTCTACTAATGCCTGCATTTCATTGGGACTAAAGGAGTTCTTCTTCATGACAAGGTCATAAATATCTTTTAATTCCTCGTACATTTCCTCATCGAAATGTGATGGTTTAATGGCTCCTAAGTTTAATACCTTAAGCTTATTCTTAATTTCTTCAATCATGTACTCTACATTTTCAGTTGACTTTATAGTAAGATTCACCTAGACATCCCCTCCCAGAACTATCATATTCAGCTTGTAACAAAAAAATTAGTGTTTTTTTCTGTTTTAGATAACTGTCTAGCTGCAGCACCCAGCAACTATAGGCCTTCCGTTTCCTGCGATAGGTCAAGCACGAATGCGCTAACGCTCTTCGTGTTTCCTTTATCGAAAGAACCGGTCCTTCTGCGTTTGTACGGCGATGACCAAGGCGCTTCCGCATTTCTAATAATAAGAAAGTGTAATTTTGGAGTTAGAGAATTGTCTAGCTCCAGCGCCTATCGCCTATCAAACTTCAGGTCCCCTCCCTACGATAAGTCAACATCGAATCGCTAACGCTCTTCGTGTTTCCTTTATCTCAGTCGCGGTCCTTCCAGTTTGTACGGCGATGACCAAGGCGCTTCCGCATTTCTAATAATATTCCCATCTTTCCATGTTCATTATTAAATGTCAACAGGAAATATTGATATGGGTTGCAGAAGATAGCAAGTTAGAAGAAAATAATGACAAGGAGGAATTGGAATATGATTAATGTTTTATTTGTTTGTCTAGGAAATATTTGCCGATCACCGATGGCAGAGGCGATGTTTCGAGATCTTGTTAAGAGGGAAGGATTGGAACATGAGGTTCATGTTGATTCTGCAGGTACAGGGGACTGGCATGTTGGAAGTCCACCACATGAAGGAACGCGAGGCATTTTGACAAAATACAATATTGATGCAGAAGGCCTCTGTGCGAGGCAAATTCGAGAAAGTGACTTACATGATTTTCAATACATAGTGGCAATGGATGCTTCTAATGTTCAAAATATCGAGAAGCTGATTAAGGGAAATTCTCATTCACATATTGTTAGGCTCCTTGATTATGTCGATGAAAAACAAGAAAAAGATATACCGGATCCTTATTTTACGGGGGATTTTGAGGAAACATATGAACTCGTGAAAATAGGCTGTACAAATTTATTAAAAGAAGTGCGCAGGAACCATAATATATAAGAAAGTGAGTGTGTGAAAAAATGGGGAGATCTTTATTTTGGAAAGGTGTATTTTTAGGTGCGATAGCAGGTGGTGCATTAAGCTTATTTGATAAGGACACGAGACAAGCTGTTGCAGCAAATTGTAAAAAGACAACGGGTGAGATTACACATTATATAAAGCATCCTAACGAGGCGATTAGTCAAGTGAAAGAAATGACAAATAAGGTGAAAACAACGATTGAGCAAGTCACTACTGATGTTTCCTTTATTGCCAGCAAAGTGGAAGAATTAAAGGATGGGACAGCAGATATTGCTGGACTGGAAGATGATTTTGATGATTCCTATAAAGAGTGGCCAATAGAAGATAAGAATTAAGCACAAATGAAATGGGGGAGGTGTTGAAATGGGACAAGCATTCAGGACCCTTATTCCGAGGTTAGTAAAAAGAATATTTGCAAATGATCTATTTGGTCTTGCTGCTCAATTGGCCTATTTCTTCCTGCTCTCGCTCTTTCCATTACTTCTATTTTTAGTTACTCTCTTGCCTTATTTGCCAATCACTCAGGAGGATATCCTTGGAGTGATCCGTGATTTTGCACCAGGAGATAGCATGAAATTAATTGAAACAAATATTAATGAACTCTCACAAAAAAACGGAAAGCTCCTTTCCTTTGGAATCATCGCAACCATTTGGTCAGCATCAAATGGAATTAACGCAATTGTTAAAGCGCTGAATTCAGCTTACGAAGTAGAGGAGAGCCGTCCTTTTCTTATTGCAAGGGGTATGGCGATTTTATTTACCTTTGCGATGCTATTTGTTTTTGTCGTTGCTTTGCTTCTTCCGGTATTTGGCAAGCTGATTGGGGTCTATTTATTTGCTAAGTTGGGCCTTTCTGATGAGTTTATGTCGATATGGAATACGCTTAGGTGGCTCGTAAGTTCGATTATTTTGTTCATTGTGTTTACAGGGCTTTATTGGATCGCCCCTAATAAAAAATTAAAGTGTATAACTGTTATTCCAGGCGCTATATTTGCTACAGTCGGCTGGGCTATATCATCTCTCGCTTTTTCCTTTTATGTGACGAATTTTGGCAATTACTCCGCTACTTATGGAAGCATTGGTGCAATCATTGTATTGATGATCTGGTTTTATTTAACAGGGGTCATCATCATTATTGGCGGAGAAATCAATGCCATCTACAGTAAATACAAAAGGGATGACTGTTAAAAATATGCTATAAGTTTCCTATGATAAAAATAATCTTCTGTTAAAGAATAAGACAGGGGGAAATGATTTATTATCAAAGGAGGCAATCAAATGACAAAGCAAACAAAAAAAGACGGTGGAACCAAGCAAAAGGGCAAGAACAAGCCGAAGCAAAAAACATCCGGATCTGCTAACGGACAAAATGGATATCATTAAGAAAAGCCCGGGGAATCCCGGGCTCCTCTTATGATTTTAAAAGTCTTAAGCTATTAAGGATAACTAGAATGGTGCTGCCTTCATGAGCGATCACACCAAATGGAAGATCCACAAATTGAAGAAAGTTAGATGCGATTAAGAACATAATCACGGTAATAGAAAAGACGACATTTTGCTTGATGATTCGATTCATTCGTTTAGAAAGCTGAATGGCATCAGAAATACGAGGCAAATCGTTTTTCATGAGAACCACATCTGCCGTTTCGAGCGCGACATCAGAGCCTTCCCCCATGGCAATCCCAACATTAGCAGTGGCAAGGGCGGGAGCGTCATTAATTCCATCTCCAACCATTGCAACATTGCTATGTGTTTCCTTAAGCTTTTTTAAGTGCTCCACTTTGTTTTCGGGTAAACATTCGGCAATAAAGTCATCTAAGTGGGCTTCTTTTGCAATGGCTTTCCCTGTTTTTTGGCTGTCACCAGTTAGCATAATTGTATAAATGCCTTGGGTTTTTAATTGATCAATTGCTTTTTTGGTCTCTTCACGAACCACATCTTGCAGAGCGATGAGCCCAGCTATTTCATCGTTTTTTTGAACAAAAACAACGGTTTTACCTTGACAGGCCATTCGTTCCAAGGCGCCATTTGAAAAGTTTTCGGCTGCTTCAAGCCCAACAAATGATGCTTTGCCAATTTTCCACTCATCCTCAAGCAAGGAAGCCTTTACTCCCCAGCCTGGAACATCCTCCATCCTTTCTGGAGTAATCAATGCCTTATCCAAAGTCTTCTTTGCATAATTAACAATAGCGTTTGCTAATGGATGTGTAGAGTGACTTTCAATGGAGGCAGCAATTAACAAAACTTCCTCACTAGAAACGCAATCGGCCGCAATAATATCAGTTACTTCAGGTTTTCCCTTTGTTAATGTACCTGTTTTATCAAATGCAATGGCTTTTAAATGGCTTAAGTTTTCTAAATGGACGCCTCCTTTAAAAAGGATCCCATGCCTTGCTCCGTTTGAAATAGCTGATAAGGTAGCAGGCATAATGGAGGCAACTAAAGCACAGGGAGAAGCAACAACAAGTAAGATCATGGCCCGGTAAAAGGTTTCCATCCAGCTCCATCCTAACAGGAAGTGAGGAAGAAACATCATCAATACAACAACTGTTAAGATCACCTTGACATAAGTGCCTTCAAATTTTTCAATAAAAAGCTGTGAAGGGGATTTTTCACTTTGTGCCGATTGAACAAGCTGAATGATCTTTTGAAATAGAGTTTCACTGTTTGGCTTTGTAATTTCAACTGTAATCGCCCCATTTAAATTAACTGTTCCAGCGAAAACGGCATCCTCTTTATCTTTAGATACAGGGATGGATTCACCAGTAATTGCTGCCTCATCAATGGTAGTATGGCCTTTGGCGATTTTACCGTCAGAAGGAATGCGTTCACCTGGTTTTACTAATATGAAATCTCCGATGACTAATTCGGAAACATGGATTTTTTCCTCATATCCATCATTGATTCGTAAGGCTTGCTCCGGCTGAAGCTCCATTAATGCCGAAATCTCTTTATGACTTTTATTCATCGTATAGGTTTCCATGGCTCCACTTACTGCAAAGATAAAGATCAGTATGGCACCTTCTGTCCAGTAGCCAATTAGGCATGAGCCAATGGCTGCAAAAATCATAAGCATCTCTACATTTAATTCTTTATTCGCAATTGTTTCTTCGATGCCTTCCTTTGCTTTAGCAAAGCCGCCAATAATAAAGGCTATTATATATGTGACAATTGAAGCAGTTGCAAGCTCATTTTTGTCTAAAAGCCAGCCAGCTGCAATAAGAACACCGCTTAGGAGCGCAGCGATTAATTCTGCATGCGGCTTTGCTTTTTCAAATAAGGTACTGTTCTCTGCTAATGATGAACTTTGGGTTAAGGTTTTCACTTCAGAACTCATGATATTCCTCCTTTGTATGATGAATTTAGACTTTTTGTTATTCTTGTTGAGAAAAATAATCAACGTCAATTGCCCTATAAAACGACGAAAGCTGCCGCCCAAAGGCGACAGCAAAAAAACATTGTAGACACAAGTCATTTATTATTATTATTTATAGTTTACTATATATGAAATGCAATGAACAGGGAAATGTTTCTTTATTAACTATTAAAATATGATTCTTTATTTGGTACAGCTTGCTTTTGTCCAAAAATTACAACGATCAGGAAAATGAACAAAAGCATTATGCTTATAATATTAAAAAAACTGATTGATTTAAAGTATTGAATAAAAACCCCGCCGAGATATGGTCCGATTAAACTCCCAATACTAAAAGCAACCCCGCAGAGAAGGTTTCCTGTCGGAAGTAAATTCTTCGGCATTAAGTCAGTCATAAAACTGATGCCTAGAGAAAAGGTTGAACCGACAACCATTCCCGCAATAAATAGGCAAATCGTTAGAGCAATGATGCTTTCTTCCATGAAACTTGCCGCCGTAAAGCTTAAAAAACCAGCAAATAAAATAATCATCAATATGTTTCTTCTTCCATATTTATCACTAAGAATCCCCAGTGGCAATTGAAAAACAATGGCCCCAATTGCAAAGGAGGTGAGCAGGATGGATACACTGGATACCTCAAGCCCGATCCTAAGCCCGTATACAGGAAAGCTCCCATTTAATGAAGCTTCGAGAAATCCATAGCCTAAAGGAGGCAGGAATGCAACCCAGCCATATTTCGTTGCTTTTTTAAAACGCTTGATTGTTTCTTTTAATGAATTCACCTCGATCGTTTGTTCAGGAAAATCATTTTTTAATGTGAAAATGAATACCCAGGCAATAAGGCAAAGGGCAGATGAGATAATAAAAGGCAAAGTCTCATTTACTTTGACAAGCGGTGCCATTAAAGGTCCAATGGCAAACCCAACGCCAAAAAATAATCCATATAAGGAAATATTCCGTCCTCTTTTATGCTCAGGCGATGAAGAAGTAATCCATGTTTGTGTCCCAAAGTGTAGGGCATGATCACCGATTCCAATTAACAGCCTTAGGATGAACCAAAACCAAAAGGATTTCCAAAAAGGAAAGAGAACTAGCGAGAGCACAACTAGAAATCCACCAAGAATAATGACTGGTTTATAGCCATATTTTCTTAAGGGATATTCCATAAAAGGGGAAATGAGTAAGATGCCAATATATAACCCTGTCGCATTTAGCCCATTCAAACTTGAGGAAATTCCTTCATTTTCAAAAATGATAGCGATTAAAGGAAGCAGCATCCCCTGACTAAACCCGGAAATAGCTACAATACTAACTAATATCCAAAACCTTGTATTTTCTTTATTCATTATGAATCCCTCTATTTCTTTTACGCACTCATTAATGATGGTACTCGAGAATAATGGGGAATGGCAAGAAAAATAATGTTTTTAAATTGATTGTCAGGGAAGAATAATATGACATATTAAGGAGAAAAAGAGTGGAGCATGGCTGAGCCGAAAGTGAATTTTGCTTAGAAGGGATGATTCAATATAATGAATAAAGTTTTTATGGTATTAGTATTAGCGGGTGTTCCGCTATCTGTCATCGGGACGCTAATGCATTGGTCAAGTATTATCCTATTTATTGTCTATTGCTTAACCATTATTGCATTGGCAAGTTTTATGGGGAGAGCAACTGAAAGTTTGGCAATTGTAGCTGGACCAAGGATTGGCGGGTTGTTGAATGCGACATTTGGAAATGCTGTTGAACTAATTATTTCGATTTTTGCGCTTAAAGAGGGCCTGATTGGCGTTGTCTTAGCTTCATTAACTGGATCTGTATTGGGGAATTTATTATTAGTTGCCGGTTTATCCTTTTTTATCGGTGGTCTTAAATATAAACGCCAAACCTTTAATGTTTTTGACGCAAGACATAATTCTGGTCTGCTCATGTTTGGAGTCATTGTCGCTTTTGTAATCCCAGAAATTTTTTCTCAGACAATGACCGAAAGCAAAACATTAAGTTTTAGTGTTGGGATTTCTATTATATTGATTGTTTTGTATCTAGCAGCTTTATTTTTCAAGCTTGTTACCCATCGTGGGGTATACCAGACAGATAACGTGAGCGAAGTTCGGCATGAAGAGGAAGAGCCAGAGTGGGGGAAAGGTAAAGCCATTACAGTTCTTCTGCTTGCAACAATAGCAGTCGCATATGTTTCCGAAAATTTAGTACACACATTTGAAACTGTTGGGGAAACCTTTGGCTGGTCAGAGTTGTTTATCGGGGTTGTTATTGTTGCTATTGTAGGGAATGCTGCTGAACATGCATCAGCAATTATTATGGCTTATAAGAACAAAATGGACATTGCCGTTGAAATTGCGATTGGCTCAACCTTACAAGTAGCGATGTTCGTCGCACCTCTGCTTGTTTTAATATCCTTAATGTTTCCTACTGCAATGCCTTTAGTATTTACTCTTCCAGAGCTCATAACGATGGTCACAGCAGCCTTGCTTATGATCATCATTTCGAATGATGGCGAAACGAATTGGTTTGAGGGGGCAACATTGCTTGCTGCTTATTTAATAATGGGGATCGGCTTTTATCTGCTATAAAAAGTTCAATTTACAATGAAAATGGTGTTTGCAAATAAAGAGGGCTGATTTGCAAATAAAAATGAGAATACGCAAAAAAGGCGGAGTTTGCAAATAAAAATGAGAATATGTAAAAAAGTTGTTTGCTTATTATAAATAGTGTTTTCCTACAAAAAAACGACTCTGTGATAATCACAGAGTCGTTTCTATTCATCCGGTTAAAAAAGGAATGTCAATCTACTCGCTTGAAAAGGCATTGATCACCAACTTTCATGTTGTTATTTGACCACAAAACCTATGTTGGAACGATGATTTCTATTCAATAAAAATGCCATCCTCCTTTATTAGTAAGCGAATCGACTTAACGGCCCTCCTTTTTCTTTTAAAGTAAATTTATTATATGTTAATTATTAACATTTGTAAATATTCTGATTTTTACAAATGTGTTACAAAATAGATGTGATAGAATGCAATTTTATTTCTAGGAATGGATAATATTACAGGACTCCGAAAAAACTATAAGCAAGCCTGAAAAGATTGTGAATTGAAAGGAGTTTATCAGCATGAAAAAGTACTTGTCCATTTTCTTGTTAGGTCTAATTCTTGTATTTACACTTCAACATCCTGCTGGGGCAGATAAAGAGAAGAAAAAGGATGAGCAAGTTCCAAAGGGAATAGCGATTCCGAATTCGGTTTTACAAATAACGAAAGAAAATACGTACCCGAATCCAGTTCAGGATATGCCAACACTGCAGCCTAGTGATCTGACACAGAAGTTAATTGATACATCGAAGGTGAAAATTGAAAACCCTGATCTCATTCGAATGCTTAATGAAACGACTGTGAATAGTACGCCATTTGCTATTGGGTATCGCGCAATTATTTATTTAGGACAATGGCCGCTCAATTATGAGTCATCTGAAACTTCGCCAAACTGGGAATATCAAAAGATTAATACGAATTACTTTGATAACCGGGGAGGGAAGGCTCCTTATCAAATCCATTACGTTCAAGAAGTTCAAAAAATTGTAAGAGGAGGACTAACAGCAAAAGTTCCAAATAACGAAGATGTTAAAAAGATGATGTTGTTAAAAGCCATGGAAAAGTCTGGATTGCCGCTCGGCTTTGAAACGATTATTGGTGCGGGGACGAAAAAGGATCATAAGTACAACATTCCTCCAAAACGTTTAGGCTATTTATATGCCTATGCTCCTGCAGTTAATGAAAAAGGAAAAGTAACCTATGGAGAAGTGTATATCATGCTTAAAGGAAATAAAAAAATGATTATTATTAAAAACGTTACCTCACAGGGTGTAGGGGCATGGATTCCTATACAAGATCATGTTTCGTTCGGTTTTATGGCATCTGAACACCCAAGATAATAACTGGTGCCATGCACTGTTCATGGAGATATTTATACTTCATAGGTGGACAGATAATTAGAAACTCAGCCGCATTTAGCGGCTGAGTGTTGTGTTCGTAAGCTGGGCTTTTCTTTTTAAAAAATCAATATCCTTGTAATAGCTGTTTTTCACTAATACATTTGGACCGAGACAGCTTACTTGAGAACAATGACAGTTCAATGACTCTGCAAGGTCAGATTTCATCCATTTTTGAAACACCTCTTCAAGCGCATTCTCCTGAATATTTCCAAGTGCAGGGGTGTCACCAAAATCAGTCACAATGACCTCACCAGTGAAAATATTTACATTTAAACGGGAACGTCCATCAGGATCATTTCGTACCGTAACATTTTTTGCAGCATAAAGGCGTTTTAATAGGTCTAGATCCTCCGTATTCGAGCTGCACGCATAAAATGGAAGGGTGCCAAACAGCATCCATGTATCTTCATTCCGGATATCCAGTAAATGATGAATAGCAGAACGCATTTCCTCCAAAGAAAGTGTTTCTAATGTGGAGGCAAAATCGGAAGGGTACATCGGGTGAATTTCATGTCTTCCACAGTTCATTTCTTCAACAATTTGCTTATGGATTTTCTCAAGGTATGGCAAAGTCCGTTTATTAAGCATTGTCTCTGCAGAAACCATCACACCTGCCTTAGCTAGCTCACGGCTATTCTCAATCATCCGATCAAAAAGCCTCATTCTCTGATCCACAGTAGGTTTGCGCTCCATCATCGCAAAACCGCCTTCGATAAAATCATTCTCGGTTCCCCAGTTATGAGAAATATGCAGCACATCAAGATAAGGAATAATTGCCTCATAACGGCTAAGTTCGAGTGTTAAGTTCGAATTAATCTGTGTCCGAACACCACGATTATGTGCATAACGGAGTAATGGCACCACATACTCTTCCACAGACTTTTTCGATAGCATAGGTTCTCCGCCAGTAATGCTTAATGATCTTAATTGGGGAACTTCCTCAAGTCTTTTAAGCAAGAAATCAATTGGCAATGCATTTGGATCTTTGGGCTGGAGTGTATAGCCGACAGCACAATGCTCACATCTCATATTACATAAAACAGTGGTCGTAAACTCAATATTAGACAATGTAAGCTTTCCATATTCCTCCATGTCCATATATGCTTCCCAGGGATCATATTTTGGGCTTATTTGCTTTAGCTTTCCTATCATAATTTTCTTCCTTTCTAGTAACATCTGATATTATTAATTTTACGGGCAATATTGTCAATAGATACTGATTATTCATAATAAAAACCAACTTTTCTGAAATTAATTGGATAAAAATTAATTGACTTGCAACTATATGAAAGATTATTATATTTCTATTAACGACTATTTAACGACAATTTTAAATTGTCTAATAATTGTAATATTTTGGGAACGGGGGAAAGTTTATATGAAGCGGGAGATTTCGTTTAAGGTTGCCATTATACCACTTGTTGTAATGATCATAGTAATGGCTCTTACGGTTGTCGTACTAGAGCAGGGACCGCACATTCCCTTGATTGTCGGGACATCTGTTGCTGCACTTGTTGCTTGGAGGTCTGGCTATAAATGGAAGGAAATTGAAGAAGCGATGTATAAGGGGATTCGTCTCGCGTTGCCAGCCGTTATTATTATTATGCTCGTAGGGCTAACAATTGGGGCTTGGATCGGTGGCGGAGTGGTAGCTACGATGATCTATTATGGATTGAAGATCATCACACCTTCACTATTCCTAGTTTCAATATGTGTCATTTGTTCAATTGTATCGTTAGCAATTGGAAGCTCATGGTCAACAATGGGAACAATCGGTGTTGCTGGAATGGGGATCGGACTAAGTATGGGGATACCGGCTCCGATGATTGCGGGAGCCATCATTTCTGGTGCTTATTTTGGGGATAAAATGTCACCGCTTTCAGATACAACCAATTTAGCGTCAGGGCTGACAAATACAGATTTATTTGTACACATTAAACATATGTTTTATACAACAATTCCAGGGTTAATTATTGCATTAGTCACATATGCATTTTTAGGAAGGAACTTTGGAAAAGGGAATGTAGATACTGCTAATATTGATCAAATTATTGGAGTCATGCAGGATAGCTTTGTGATATCACCTTGGCTATTAGCCGTGCCATTAATCGTAATTATTTTAGTAGCAAAAAAAGTTCCTGCTGTTCCTGCTTTGTTAATAGGGATTTTACTAGGTTTTCTATCACAAATTGTCATTCAAGGAGGAAATGTTGCAGACGCGGTTGCTACATTGCAAAGTGGGTTTGTCATTAATACAGGAAATGAAATGGTGGACAATCTATTTAACGGCGGAGGATTAGACTCCATGATGTACACGGTTTCAATGACCATTGTCGCAATGACTTTTGGAGGAATACTAGAAAACACAGGAATGCTCAGTGCCATTGTTTCACAGATTTTGAAACTAGCTAAAACAGCGAAGAGCCTGGTAATCTCTACTATTGCTTCTTGCTTTGCCACAAATGCTGCATGTTCTGAGCAATACATTTCTATTGTTATTCCATCTCGCATGTTTGCAAAAGCTTATCGAGATAAAGGGCTTCATTCAAAAAACTTATCGAGGGCTCTAGAGGATGGGGGAACACTAACATCCGTCTTCGTTCCTTGGAATACATGCGGAGTCTTCATTTTCGGCACCCTTGGAGTATCTGCATTCCAATATGCACCATATGCTGTACTTAATTTTATCGTACCAATTATTTCAATTATCTTTGCTATGACTGGATTTTCGATCGTTAAACTGACGGAAACAGAAAAGCTAGCACTGGAAAAAGAAGAAGAGGCTGTTCTTAAAGGGTAAGAAAAAAAGGAAAGTTCATTTTCGTATGAACTTTCCTTTTTCCTACATTCTGACCAAGTTACTGGTAAATAGGTAAATTAAGTATATATACAGCTCTCGGGCGACCTTGCTGATAGGTCATTTCCTCACCGATTGTGCTGATGTATCCGTGATCAGCCAGTTTTTTTATGATCCGCTCGGTCGTTCTTCGTGTCACTTGTAAATACTCACTAAGATCTGCCGCGGTAAAGTGATGGGATTGTCTTTCCTTTCCAAATTGGATGAGCTTTGAAAGATTCGCCGGACTTAATTTTGCCTTTTGAGCAATTTGAAGCAATTCAGGGTGATCATTGATTAAGCGCTGTTGCTTTTTCTCCTTTGGGTAAGGACCTAATAATTTTTTGTCATTAGTTAAAATATACATGCAGCTTTCTTTTAGATCCTTTTCGGCAAAACGGAGAGCAACTAGTGCGTTTTTATCCGCTTCCATAATGGTTGAGCCAAAGCCAAAACCGATTGATACACCAGGAAAACCCGAAAAATACTGAAGGAGAGTATCCTGCTCTAGTAATCCTTCTATGTCACCGCGAGTGCTGTATAATGAATAATTAGTAGGGCTGATTTGTTGAATTGAAGCATGAATGGCATGTGCAATTGCTTCAAAAAGTTTCTGAATTTCTTTTACTTGTAAGTCTGTCGATAAATAGCCAACTGCGACCTGTGCCGAAAGACTTTTTTTATACATGGCAAATGATTTTGCTTCTTGTAATCCGCGGATCACTGAAGTTTTCGGGTCAGCCATACGCATAGAAGGGATCCCATAAAGCACTAATTGATCGTAAACAGCATGGATGCTTGTGATGGCTAAATCAATTTTTCCCTTTTCCCATAAGGATTGGTGGAAAGAAACAATCTCGAATAAATTGAACCTATCTTTATTAAGCATATCCTCGTAATCAATGACATGCTTAGGGAAAGTTTCAATATCTACTGAAGCAAGTACATCCTCAACGATGGAAGAGTTGAATAAATCAATGGATATACGATCCAAGGAAACCTGCTTATGATAGATTGCAGCTAACAAGGAAGAAGAAATGGTTAATTCATCTTGTGCTAAATAAAGAGTGGGAACTGGCAGCTGCTCTCGTTCTTTTTTAGAAAAATAGTAGGGCAATGCTCCAGAAAAGAACACCACATCACAAGGTTTAAGTTGATTAATTAAACTAGGTGCCTGTAGAGGATCTTGATAGATGTAACTGTCTAATTCAATATCATTGATTAAAGATACCAAAAATTGAATTCGTTCGAAAAATTCAGCAGAGCTTATTACTGCAATTCTTGTTTTCATTGGTTCACCTCTTTATTGTGGGGAATTGTCTAGCGCAAGAGGTCTATCGTCTATCAAACTTCAGGTCTCCTTCGTGATTAACGACTATTTAACGACAACTATATCAAATAAATAGAATATTTGTAAATTAAAAAAAGGGAGTTTTACATATGAAAATTTCAGCTATTCATCTTTACGCGATTCACTTACCGCTACATGTCCCATTTGTTGTCAGCTACCATTCATACGATTATATGCCATCTGTCATTGTAAAGGTTGAAACAGACGAAGGCATTGTTGGGTATGGGGAAGCGGTAGCGGATGAACATGTGACAGGGGAATCATGGGAAGGAGTCTACCAGATTCTCAAAAATACCCTTGCACCCGTTGTAATGGGAAAGAATCCGATGGAAATCGAAAAACTTCATGATCATATGAACAAAACAATTTATGGTGCACCGACGGCAAAAGCGGCTATAGATATAGCTTGTTTTGATATTATGGGCAAGAAACTGCAGCAGCCTGTTTATCAGCTAATTGGCGGCAGATATCATGATGAGTTTCCGATTACTCATGTATTAAGTATTGCAGAACCTGAAGAAATGGCAGTTGAAGCAGCAGCAATGGTTGAGCAAGGATACTGCTCCTTTAAAATGAAGGTCGGAACAAATGTTAGTTTGGATGTTAAGCGCATTCAAGCCGTTCGTTCAAAGGTAGGAGAAGAGATTGCGATTCGTGTGGATGTCAATCAAGGCTGGAAAAATAGCGCTACCGCGTTAACCGCACTTAAACAATTGCAGGATTGTAATCTTGACTGGGTAGAGCAGCCTGTTGTAGCAGATGATATTGATGGAATGGTTGAAATAAAAGCGAAATCTGTTTTTCCATTAATGATAGACGAAGGATTAAAAGGACCGCGTGAAATGCTTGAGATTATCCAAAAGCGTGCAGCCGATAAAGTGAATATTAAATTAATGAAATGCGGGGGCATTTATCCAGCAGTCAAACTGGCACATCAAGCAGAGCTTGCAGGTCTTGAATGCCAAATTGGATCAATGGTGGAATCCTCCATTGGTTCTGCAGCAGGTTTCCATGTTGCTTTTTCCAAAAAAGCAATTACGAGTGTAGAGCTGACTGGTCCGCTGAAATTTTCAAAAGATGTTGGCAAACTTCACTATGATGTGCCATTTATTCGACTAACAGATAAGCCTGGACTTGGTGTGGACGTGAACGATGAAATGATGAGAGAATTAACAGTCTTCCATGAAAGCGTCTATTTAAAGGAGGAGAATGTGTGAGTCACATTTACAAAGGAATACTAAAAAATAAACAGATCTCCTTTGCTGTAAGAAAATTAACGATGGGAGATTTGCCAGGGATATTGAATGTGCAAGACCAAGTGATCCTTCAGCTGGAAAATAAAAAGCGGCTTCAGCCACTAACAGATGAAGAATTTCAATTCATCTTAGAAGGAAATGGGTGGATGATTGGAGCATTTGCTGAAGATCAGCTAATTGCCTTTCGGGCATTGTTAGTGCCCCTGATTGATGAGGAGCATTTAGGAAGGGATATTGGGCTATCAGAAACAGAATTGCCCAAGGTCATTTATCAGGAGATTTCAAATGTGCTTCCAAAATTCCGCGGAAACCAATTGCAAAAAATTCTAGCGAGCCTTATCATGCACGAGTTAGCAAAGGAAAATCCTCCATACCGTTATGTCTGCTGTACGGTAGCACCTTTTAACATACCTAGTCTTAAGGATAAATTTGCTCAAGGAATGAAGATTGCAGCCCTAAAAGAAAAATATGGCGGCAGTATGCGTTATATTTTAGTGAAAGACTTAGAGGATATAGAAGAACCTAAATATAAGGAAACCATTTTTATGCAAATGCAGGACATTCATGCTCAGCAAGTAAAACTGGCTGAAGGCTGGCACGGGATACAAATGGAAGAACGAGAAGGAGAATGGTGGGTGCAATATGCACTGTCAACAAGCAATGACCAGCACCGCCAGTGAACAAATAGTTCGTTTTGTCAGTGTGGAGTAGTTACATAAAGGGAAATGACAAATAGAAAAAATATATTTGCGAATGGAAGGATTTTTCGATAGGATGGTAACGTAACGAAAGGAGAGAACGATTTGGGTAGTCCGATTAAAGATAAAAATAGCCAGGTTTCATTTTTGAAGCAGCGGTTGAATATGTTTCTTGATGTATTGGATGCGATTGAACCAGAAGAAACAGAGCTTGAAGATATTGATCGTTTAATAGAAATGATTGATGATCTTGAAACGAAATGCCGTGAATTTAATAACCGTGAAGAGTAAGAGCCGCTTCGGCTCTTTTTAATTAGCTCTATTCTAAAAGATAGTTGTTTTTTGAATAAATGGTTTGAGTAAAAATCTTAGACAAATAACGTTGATTGTAGCGGAAGGTGCGAGACTCCTGCGGGAGGAGTGGGACAGGTGAGACCCCGCAGGAGCTTTAGCGACGAGGAGGCTCAGCGCCCACCCCGCGGAAAGCGAGCGACCTGGAGCGGAAATCAACTTCTAGTTAAAAGTAACACGATTGCGAAAACAGCCTTTTAATTTGATATCCAAAGCTTGGTCTTTCCAACCTATTATGATAGGGGTATAATAATATACGTTAAATAATTTATAATTTTCATAATAGATATATAAGGGAACAAAGGGAAAGGGGACCAGCAAGTCATGAATATCGAAAAATTTCAGGAAAGCATGTACAAGCTAATTGTTGAGACTTCTACAAAGCTTCCTAGGGATGTACGCCGCGCCATTAAGACAGCGAAGGAAAGAGAAAGTGCCGGTACGAGATCAGCGATGAGCTTAGCCACTATCACAAATAATATTAAAATGGCTGATGATAATGTTTCTCCGATTTGTCAGGATACAGGTCTGCCGACTTTTAAAATTAAAACTCCGGTTGGTGCAAATCAGCTTGTAATGAAAGAAGCGATCAAAAATGCCATCGCTCAAGCGACAAAGGACGGAAAGCTTCGTCCGAATTCAGTTGATTCGCTAACAGGGGAAAATAGCGGAGACAATCTCGGTGGCGGAACACCTGTTATTAAGTTCGAACAATGGGAGAAAGATTATATCGATGCACGCCTAATTTTAAAAGGAGGCGGCTGCGAAAATAAAAACATTCAATATAGCCTTCCTTGCGAGCTTGATGGCTTAGGACGTGCAGGACGCGACCTTGATGGCATTCGCAAATGCATCATGCATTCAGTCTATCAAGCACAGGGACAAGGTTGCAGCGCTGGTTTTATCGGTGTTGGAATCGGAGGTGACCGCTCTTCTGGCTATGATCTTGCAAAAGAACAGCTTTTCCGTTCGGTTGAAGATGTGAATCCAAACGAAGATCTTCACAAATTAGAAGAGTATGTAATGAATCATGCGAACGAGCTTGGCATTGGTACAATGGGCTTTGGCGGAGAAACAACCCTTCTAGGATGTAAAGTTGGCGTCATGAACCGTATCCCTGCTAGCTTCTTCGTATCTGTTGCGTATAATTGCTGGGCATTCCGCCGCCTTGGTGTTGCTGTCAATCCAGAAACGGGAGAAATCAATGAGTGGATGTACCAAGAGGGAGAAAACATCGACTTTGGAGCAACAGAGGCAGAAAAGGAAACAGCAGCAGCTGCAGAAACGAAAAGTGAAGTCATTACTTTACAAGCACCGATTACGGAAGATCAAATCCGCAGCCTAAAAGTTGGAGATGTTGTTCAAATTAACGGCAGAATGTACACGGGTCGTGATGCGATCCATCATCATCTAATGGAGCATGATGCACCAGTTGATTTAAATGGTCAAGTCATTTACCACTGTGGTCCTGTCATGCTAAAAGACGGTGAAGGAAATTGGCATGTAAAAGCTGCGGGTCCGACTACAAGTATTCGTGAGGAGCCTTATCAAGGCGACATCATGAAAAAGTTCGGCATTCGTGCAGTCATTGGAAAAGGCGGAATGGGACCGAAAACATTAGCTGCGCTTAAAGAGCATGGCGGTGTGTACTTGAATGCGATCGGTGGAGCGGCGCAATACTATGCTGATTGTATTAAAGCCGTTGAGGGTGTAGATTTAATGGAATTCGGTATTCCAGAAGCGATGTGGCATCTAAAGGTAGAAGGCTTTACAGCCGTTGTTACAATGGATTCACATGGAAATAGCCTTCATGCAGATGTAGACAAATCTTCATTAGAAAAATTAGCTATGTTTAAAGAGCGAGTATTTTAAATTAGATTTTTAAAAGAGAGATCCTGTTTAGGGTCTCTTTTTTGTGGTTTTTATTGGTATCAGTAAGTGCGAATGTTTTTATTCCACTCACAAACAATAAGAAAAAAATAGAGGAGGAGCGCAGATGAAACTTTTCAAACATCTGGTCGTTTTAAGTGCAATCTTGATGTTTTTTTCAACAACAGCTCATGCTGATTATCCTAATTCCCCCATTCATTGGGGATTTAAAAAGGGAGCAAATGAAGAGCAGGCCGATGCAGGAAAGGCTCTTGACGATATGCTGGTCCGACTGGGTGCTTTTTATAAAGGAGATCCAGCGAAAAAAGATATTTATCTTACCTTTGATAATGGGTATGAAAATGGCTACACCGCAAAGATATTAGATATTTTAAAAAAGGAGAAAGTTCCTGCAGCTTTTTTTATTACGGGTCATTACATAAATAGTGCCCCTGATCTAGTGAAGCGTATGGCTGCTGAAGGGCATATTATTGGCAATCACTCATGGAGCCATCCAGATATGACAAGAATCAGCGGAGAACGGCTAGCAGAAGAGCTGGAGAAAGTCCGTGAAGGAACAGAGAAGCTGACTGGGATCAAGCATATGTCATACTTGCGCCCTCCAAGAGGAATCTTCAGCGAGCGGACGATTCATTTAGCGAATAAGGAAGGCTATACACATATATTCTGGTCACTAGCCTTTAAAGATTGGCTAACCGATCAGCAAAAGGGCTGGCAATATTCCTATGATAATATTATGAAGCAAATACATCCTGGGGCTATTCTGTTGCTGCACACTGTTTCTAAGGACAATGCCGATGCACTTGAAAAAGTCATTAAGGACTTAAAGGCAAGAGGCTATACATTTAAAAGCTTGGATGATTTAATGATGAGTCAGGCGTTTGAGGAAAGTATGCTGTATTGATATTGGTGATTTTTCGGGAGGTGGCCCGTAAATCTGAAAAGTGGTCTGTAAAAGAGTAAAAGTAGCCTGTAAATCTGAAAAGTGGCCTGTAAAAGAATAAAAGTGGTCCGAGATAAAAAAATGTAATCTAAATATAATGAAAGAACCCGAATTTTTCACGAATTCGGGTTTATTCCTGCTTAAAAAGACGTGAACAGTGAAAAATGGTATAATACGAGAAAATGTCAAAGGACGGATCATGATTGGAAACAATAAAAATTGATGGACCTTATAATTTTGACCTCGTACTCGACAGACTCTCACTCGACCCGCTTCATCAGGTTGATGCAGAAAATAGAAGCGTATTTGTACCTTTAATGATTGGAAATGAACCTATGGTAGCGCAAGTGAAAGCGATTGGTTCAACTAAAGCACCGGAATTTGTTATTACAGGAATAGAGGAATCATTCCAAGATAAAGCTGCAGAAAGACTGGGGGAAATTTTCCAATGGAATACACCGTTAGAGACCATCCATCAGCATTTTCAAAATACGGATCTTAAAGGAATATTTGATCAGCATTACGGGACACCGATCGTTCTCGATTTCGATCCATATAGCTGCTTGCAGAAATGCATTATTCATCAGCAGCTAAATCTATCCTTTGCCCATACATTGACTGAGAGATTTGTAAAAACATTTGGATTTGAGAAGGACGGGGTTTGGTTCTATCCGCTTCCTGAGACAGTGGCGGAATTACAGGTTGAAGATCTACGTGAGCTGCAATTTAGCGGACGAAAAGCGGAATATGTCATTGGTATTGCCAAGGAAATTGCCTCAGGAATTCTTAATTTTGAGGAATTGAAAAATAAATCTGACCAAGAAGTATTTGATCAATTAATTAAGCTGCGCGGTGTTGGTCCGTGGACTGTACAGAATTTTTTGATGTTCGGCTTTGGCAGACAGAATCTATTTCCAATGGCTGATATCGGCATACAAAATGCGTTGAAAAAGCAATATCAATTAGAGGCAAAACCAACCTTACAGGAAATGGAGTCATTTTCAAAGGGCTGGGATCCTTACCTAAGCTATGCCTCTCTTTATTTATGGAGAAGCATTGAATAATATGGAGTGATTAAGCAAGATGAAACAAGAGCAATCAAATAAATTGAAACTCAATCAAACATTTCCGCTGACAATTAAAAGGCTTGGAATCAATGGAGAGGGCGTCGGCTATTTTAAAAAACAGGTTGTTTTCGTACCTGGAGCGCTCCCTGGTGAAGAGGTTGTTGTGGAAGCAACAAAGGTTCATCCAAAGTTTTCAGAGGCGAAGATAAAAAAGATTCGCAAGCAATCAGAGTTCCGCGTCATGCCGCCATGTCCAATCTATGAAGAATGCGGAGGCTGCCAGCTTCAGCATCTTCGCTACGACCAGCAGCTTAAAGAAAAAAGGGATATCGTCATACAGGCATTAGAAAGACATACAAAGCTAGACCCTTCCAAGTTAGAGATTAAAGAAACAATTGGCATGGAGGATCCTTGGAGTTATCGAAACAAAAGCCAATTCCAGGTTGGATTCAGAGATGGAAAAGTCTTAGCTGGCTTATACGGTATGAACTCCCACCGTCTAATTAATATTGAACAATGTGCCGTTCAGCACCCGCAAACAAATAAAGCAACGAAAACGGTCAAACGAATTCTTCAGGACCTTAAGATTCCAATCTATAATGAGAAATCAAAAAAGGGACTTGTACGGACCATTGTTGCAAGAGTGGGGATTCAAACAGGAGAGCTTCAAATTGTTCTTATTACAACGAAAAAAGAACTGCCAAAAAAAGAACTCATCATCCAAGAAATCAAAAAGAGACTGCCTGAAGTTAAATCAATCATTCAAAATATCAATGGACAGAAAACATCTCTTATCTTTGGAGACGAAACCGTAAATCTTGAAGGAAGCGACTTTATTCAAGAGACACTTGGAGACCTTCAATTTGAGCTTTCCGCACGAACTTTCTTCCAGTTGAATCCAGAACAGACGGTAAAGCTATATAATGAAGTGAAAAAAGCTGCCGCTCTTACAGGAACAGAAAAAGTAGCAGACGCCTATTGCGGGGTTGGTACCATCGGTCTATGGGTTGCGGATGGAGCAGCTGAAATTAGAGGAATGGATATCATCCCTGAATCGATTGAAGATGCCAAGAAAAATGCGGCAAGGCACGGAATTAAACATGCGAAGTATGTAACTGGCAAAGCAGAAGTCTTATTGCCGAAATGGGTCAAAGAGGGCTGGAAGCCAGATGTGATCATCGTTGATCCGCCTAGAACCGGCCTGGATGAGCAGCTATTGAAAACAATATTGAAGGTAAAGCCGAAGAAGGTTGTTTATGTATCCTGCAACCCATCAACATTGGCGAAGGATATTAATGTATTGAGTGCTAGTTATAAAGTGAAAATGATTCAGCCGGTGGATATGTTTCCGCAAACGGCGCACGTGGAAGCAGTCACGTTGTTGGAATTGGTATAATAGAAAAGCAGATGATATAGAAAATATCTATACCATCTGCTTTTTTGTTTATAAAAATACCATTCAGGACCGATTTTCGTTAAAATAAACATTACCGATTTTCACAAATGATATACGTCCGAATTTACTTGTGTTTGATTATAAGTTAGTAAGCATGATATAAGTGTAAGAGAAGTGGAACATGAGGCTTATATTTTTTGACCGGGAGTTTGAAGTTGTATCCATAATGAGAGGATTTGAGTTTGAAATGATAGATAATTTTTGGCGTGATTTACCACGGCCATTTTTTGTACTTGCACCAATGGAAGATGTGACAGATGTTGTTTTTCGTCACGTCGTAAGTGAAGCTGGCCGACCGGATGTATTTTTTACAGAGTTTACAAATTCGGATAGCTATTGTCATCCAGAGGGCATGAAAAGTGTGCGTGGCCGTTTGCTTTTTACAGAAGATGAACAGCCAATGGTGGCACATATTTGGGGGGATAATCCCGAATATTTCCGTCAAATGAGTATTGGCATGGCAGAGCTAGGATTTAAAGGCATCGATATTAATATGGGCTGCCCTGTACCGAATGTGGCCTCGAGAGGGAAAGGCAGTGGCCTTATTCTGCGGCCAGACGTTGCGGCAGAACTAATTCAAGCAGCGAAAGCGGGCGGACTGCCTGTCAGCGTGAAAACACGACTTGGCTATAAGGAGATTCAGGAGTGGGAAGAGTGGCTAACGCATATTTTAAAACAGGATATTGCGAACCTTTCTATTCATTTACGTACAAGAGAGGAAATGAGCCAAGTAGATGCGCATTGGGAGCTAATTCCGGAAATCAAAAAATTACGTGACCGTATTGCACCAAATACGCTCCTAACCATCAATGGAGACATCCCTGACCGTCAAACCGGGCTGCAGCTTGCTGAAAAATATGGGATTGATGGCGTTATGATCGGACGAGGTATCTTTAAAAATCCGTTTGCTTTTGAAAAAGAGCCAAAAGAGCATAGCAGTAAAGAATACCTTGAACTTTTAAGGCTGCAGCTTGATCTTCAAGATCAATATGCGAACGAACTGCCACGTTCAATGACAGGGCTTCATCGCTTTTTCAAAATTTATGTCAAAGGATTCCATGGAGCTGCTGAATTAAGAAATCAATTGATGAACACGAAATCAACAGATGAAGTGCGTGTATTGCTTGATAACTTTGGAAAGAATATTGATGGGCAGGACAGTGAAATGATGTAACTCTCAAAAAGGTAGAGAAATAATGAATCACAGCGACTCATGTGTACTTATTTTCTTCCGTTTCAAGTTTTTTATTGTAATATTTATTTCTCGGCCTATCCCCTTCACGGAGATAGGCCTTTTTAATATTTTTATGAAGTAATTTAACGTTATCCGGACGGGAGTATGTATAATAATTATAAGACTGTAATGCAAATTTATATTTCAAAGGAGCTGTTCAGATGAATCATCGTTTATTTCATTCATTAGAAGGGGAAAATATTTATTTTAAAGCATTAAGTACAGATGATGCGCAAGAGATACATAGCTACGCGTCAGATGTAGATGTTTCGCGATTTATTGGCTGGAATTTAATGAATGATTTAAAAGAAACTCGGAGTTATATTGAAGTTATGTTAAAGCGGGAGTTGGAAGGAACTCATTTTTATGCGTCCATTGTTCAAAAGTCAACCCAAGCCATTGTAGGGACAGCTATGATTTTCAATTTTGACCATGAAGCAAACAAAGCAGAAATTGGTTATGTTTTGCATAAAGATCATTGGGGGAAGGGGTTTGGCACAGAGTGTGTAGCACTGATGAGTGATTTTGCTATTAAATCACTGAATCTTCACAAAATCTATGCAAGTGTAGTCGATGCTAATATTGGTTCTGCAAGGATACTTAAAAAAAACAATTTTGAGTTAGAAGGACGATTAAGAGACCACTATTTTATAGAGGATAAATATTATGATGCCCTTCTATTTGGGAAAATCACAATAGACAGCTAAGCAAAGGAGAATAATCAAATGGAATTACAAGACATAGCTGTCATGCTGGATAATGTACGAAAAATCTGTCTTGCACTGCCCGAAGCTGTCGAGATAGTCGATGGCTTTGGTCATAATACGTTTAAAATCAATGGAAAATCCTTTGTAATTTCAGGTGAAAGCGAAAGAGGATTTAGGCTGTCGTTCAAGTCAGATCGGGAAACGCAAGAAATATTGCTGCAGAAAGAGTATTTTTACAAAACTCCATATATAGGACATCACGGCTGGGTGTCGATCCAAAATCCGTCAGGGGATAATTGGGATGAGTTGAATGATCTTATTCAAGAAGCCTATTTGCGTGCGGCACCGAAGCGTTTGGTTAATAAATGGCTGGAGTTATATAAAAAAGAAGGAAAGGAAGAATAAATCTGCCTTTCTTTTTTTATGTCTTTGTGGAATGCAGCTATATATTGTACTCATAAAAAACAAAACAAATTCTTAGCAAATCGGTCTCTGTAAAAAATCAGCTGCAGCGTAAAAAAAAACGATAAGCATTTTTCGTTTAGTTTCCTCTCCCTCTGTCCTCATTAATGAAGTTCCCATTCATTCTTGGATATCCGTTTTTATCCAACAGCCTAATAAAATGAAAAGGAAATTTAATACATGCATTTCGAATTAGGACTATTTTAGTGAATATTACAAAAAAACAATATTTCTAAAAAATAGAACAATATCTCGCTTGTGTAAGCGTTTTAACAAAAGTACCCTTGAATATAAGGTTGGGCTGGTAACTGCTTCTGGTTTTGAAAAAATCTCAACAGTTTTCACATTCTATCAAAAACTCAAATTTCAAAGTAATCGATACCTTTGAAGAAACAATCAATGCCAGAAGTGCAAGATTACCAAATGAAAAACGACAAAGGGGAGTGTTTATGGGGAACTCAAGAAAAAAGTTTAGAAAAACAATGGCAGTACTTTTAGCTGGAAGTGTGGTAGGTGCTACAGCGTTTGCAAATAGTACCCCGATACTAGCTGAGGGAAAAGCGGATATTAAACAGGTAGGAAGCCAAATCATTCCACAAAGTGCACAAGCTGTTATTTCTTCTAATCAAATGGATGTTCTTGTCGATGTAAATTTTCCAAGAGTCTTTCGATACGATTTAAAATCGGGAAATGGAGCAGGGAAGACATTTAATGGACAGACTGAGGCATTAGATAAAATCCTTATTAATGACATAGCAGTGAAGCCAAAAGTAAAAGCAAAAGTTACACCTGATAAAATTGAATATGAGATGTCTTTAGAAGACGCCAGCAATAATATCTCGGCAGTTATTACTGCAGAAATGGTTGTTAAAGAGAATATTTTAGAATTCAATATTACAAAAATTGTAGACCACAAAATTGTAAAAACAATTGAAATTCCTAATCACCATTTAATTTCAGTCAATAGCAGTCAAAGGGATGCCGTACTTGATGGCGTCCAGATGTCTACAAATACACGTATTAATGGTGACAGACAGGTAAAGGTGGATAAAGATTTAAATACGCAAGATGAAGAGCAAAAAGGATATATGTATGCCTTTCTTTCCAATGATGAATTAAGTGCAGGTATATGGTCTAATACAGAAAATAATTTAGCGAAAAAATTAGCTCCAGATTCTTATGCGGCAAAGACGGATGCACAAAGAATTACAGCTACGGCTACGACGAATAGTGCAGGGCAAAAAACAATTGGTTTAAGCAGTACCTTTTGGACTTATCAAAAATCAGAAGAGCATCGTAAGGAAGATGGTACACTGGAGCTAGAAGATGGAACAGTAAACAAGGTCGATGAAATGCCATCCGTGAAGGTAATTATTACAGCTGACGAGAATGGGGATAAAAAAGTTAACTGGCAAGATGGAGCGATTGCTTATAGAAAAATTATGAACGAACCTCTTGGGACAGAAAAGGTTCCTGATTTAGTTGGTTACCGCATTAGCATGAACTTTGGCGGTCAAGCGCAAAATCCTTTCTTAATGGCTTTAGACGGAGTGAAGAAGTTTTACTTAAGTACCGATGGATTGGGACAATCGATCCTGCTGAAAGGGTATGGGAGTGAAGGGCATGATTCTGGCCATTTAAACTACGCAGATATTGGCACGCGCATCGGTGGCGCAAAGGATATGAAAACATTGCTTGCAAAGGGGAAAGAATATGGTGCAACCTTTGGCGTACACGTAAATGCAAGTGAAACGTATCCGGAATCAAAGTATTTTCAAGAAGATCGTTTATTAAAAAATCCAGATGGTACGTATAAATATGGCTGGAACTGGATTGATCAAGGAATAAACATTAATGCGGATTATGATTTAAGAAATGGCAGAGCACAGCGATTCAAGGATTTTTATGATGTTCTTGGCGGCAAAAAGAATGATTTAGATTTTATTTATGTAGACGTTTGGGGCAATGGACAGTCAGGTGATAATAGTACATGGCCAAGCCGCCAGCTAAGTAAAGAAATTAATAGTTTAGGCTGGCGCTTAGGCAGTGAGTGGGGATATGCCAACGAATATGATTCAACATTTCAACACTGGGCTGCCGATTTAACTTATGGTGGCTATACTCTAAAAGGCATTAATAGTACCATCACTCGTTTCATTAAAAACCATCAAAAAGATGCATGGATTGGCAACTATCCTAAGTATGGCGGTGATGCGGATGCTCCATTATTATTCGGCTACAGCATGAAAGACTTTGAAGGATGGCAAGGCAGAAGTGATTACAAAGCCTATTTAGATAACTTATTTGCGGTAAACGTTCCAACAAAATTTATTCAACATTACCAAGTAACACAGTGGGAAGATGGAAAAGCAGTTGAAATGATCGATGATAAACAACAAGCTTACAGCTGGGTACCAGGCATGAAGGCAGTATTAAAGGATGATACTGGTGAAAATACACTTACCATTGAAAGAAAGTCTAATGATTTTGCTAATGATAAAGATGGATATCGAACAAGAATAATGTCATTTAATGGCAATCGAATATTTGAAGGGAAACCTGGCGATGAAAAATACTTAATCCCATGGTCGTGGGATCAAAGTGGTAAAAAGTTATCAACAGCAGATGAGAAATTATATCACTGGAACACAAACGGAGGAGAAACAACCTGGACCGTTCCAGCTGGCTGGCAAGGAACAGTTAAGGTTTATGAGTTAACTGAATTAGGAAAAGACAATGTAAAAAATGTTAAGATTAAAAATGGCAAAATCACATTAGATGCAAAAAAATCTACTGCCTATGTCATTTATAAAGAAGTAAAAGCTAACAAAGATGTTAAATGGAGCGAAGGCATGCATCTTGTGGATACTGGCTTTAACAGCAATTCCTTAAAGGATTGGAAAGTTAAGGGAGATTCTAAAGCAGTAACAATTACGAAGAGTGAAGGCAATAATAACATGCTAACAATCTCTAATAATAAAAAGAAAGTAGATGTTACTCAAAAAGTAACGGGATTAAAACCAAATACGAAATATGCTGCTTATGTTGGTATAGACAACCGAAGTGAAGCACAAGCAAGTATAACCATTACTTCTAATGGTAAAAAATATACGAATAGTACGGGTAAATCTATCGCCAAAAACTATGTAAGAGCTTATGCACATAATACGCTAGGCACGGAGCAAGCAAAAGCAGATGGTCAAATGACTTCAACGGTAGATGGCACAAGTTATTTCCAAAATCTATATGTATTTTTTGAAACAGGTAAAAATGCATCTGATGTAACCATTGATTTATCTAGAGATGCTGGAGATGGTGCAAGTTACTTTGATGATATTCGCATCGTAGAAAATGACGCCAAAAACCAAGTAAGCAGCAATAAATTTGTACAAGATTTTGAAAATGTAGCACAAGGGATCTACCCGTTTGTCATTGGGAATATTGAAGGGGTAGAAGATAATAGAACGCACCTTGCTGAATTACATGCACCATATACTCAAAGAGGCTGGAACCAAAAAATAGTAAATGATGTTATTGCCGGTAAATGGTCACTTAAAACGAATGGTTTAACAGAACGCGAGGCACTTGTGTACCAAACGATCCCTCAAAACTTCAAATTTAAACCAGGAGTAACGTATAAAATTACTTTTGATTATGAGGCAGGCAGTGATGGAACTTACGCAGTAGTAACAGGGAATGCACCATTTGAAGAAAAAGGTGTATTAACAAAGGATGAACTAAAATCAACAGCAAGCAGTGATAAGAATGCAAAAGCTGGCACATATTCTTTTACTTTAACAGGAGATGAAACAGGTCAAAGCTGGTTTGGGATTTATTCTACCAGCAAAGCTGCTGATACTCAGGGTGTAAAAGACTCACAAGCTAACTTTAATGGCTATAAAGATTTCATGCTTGATAATCTGGTTATTGAAGTAGTATCAAACAAATAGAAACAATAGTTTTAATAGAAAAGTGTCAAGATGAATTCTAAATTTAGTTGAAATGGACATCGAATTGAATCGGGATTTAACTATATAGTTGAATTTTAAAAACTTACAGATTTTGGTATTTGATTTGGCGGAATAAGAATAATAGATTGATGAGTTGATACATTTTAAGATCATTTTTGGGGTCAGTCTCCATCGCTTAAAAGTGATGAAGAGACTGATCCTTTTTAGTGAACAAGTTTACTATACTGAATCTATTAAAATGCCAAATTTCTTGATGTTAGATACAGTTTTATCACCTATTTGTTTGCCGAAAAAAGTAGTTAGTTTTAATAACCTCCAAATTACCCGTCGCAGTTTTAATTTATTTATTTAATTGACACATTGAGAACTAATAATATAATCTTCTACTAAGTTAGTTTTTACTAAATTTTATAAATAATCTGAGTAGTATTACTGAATCAAAAATCAAAAATACAAATATTAAGATTGAGACATTAAAACTAGAATTGTACAAGCCTATTACTAATTTATTTTTCCGAATCATAATACAGGTCTTGACCTGCCAGACACGGAGACAAGCATTGTCGTTCAAAGAGTATACCATACTCAATCTTACCAGCTCATATTAAATTGCTTATTTATGGCGAAATAAGGATCCTCTTGAATTGTAACAAAGTCCTCTCCTTTTAAAAGTGGCAAATCTTTTGAAAAAGTTTTTCGTCAATATTTCAGGTCCTGTACTAAATGTATTAAACTTCATTAATTTTTTTTGATTTCAAAAAAATGGTATATGGGTAGGGGTACATATGAAATTCACCAATATTCTTAGTACACAGAAGAAACTTTTCTTTATGTTTTTAATTGTGGCGTTGCTCCCATTATTAACCCTAGGCGTAATTTCTTATATGCAGTCAACAAAAGTGGTGAATGGAAAGTTATCAAATTACAACCAGTTTTCTGGTGAAAAAATTAAAACAGAGCTTAATCAAATTTTAGTAGATATGTATTATGGAACTGCTGCAATCCAACAGTATTTAGCTGATAATACATCGATTAATTTAAAGCATCAGAAACCAGAAACGTATTGGGATTTCAAAGTCGCAAATAATTTGGAGAGACTTTTACAAGCACATGAAAAATCAAATATACGAGGGATATATGTTATCACATCGTCTGGCTATTACTATGGAAACTATAGTTTTAAAGTAGATCAGTTTAAAGAGCTTGAACTATGGAAGCGTGGCTTTAGGAGTGGAAATACAGAAATAGGAATTTATAAACCGAATCATTATCGATACAATAATCTACAATATGCCCTTGGGCTGCTTGTTCCGTTAAAGTTTTCATATGGTGTGTTAAACGATAGTTTTCTTTTTATTGAAACCGATTTAGATAGTTTATTTGATTCAATGAATTTATTAGAGGAAGATTTACATTCAAGAATAACAATACGGGATGAAACTGGGAAACTTTTATATCAAACGAAAAGTGATGAACAAGATTTGAAGGATGACGTGGTCTGGAAAGAATATACTCACATTAATAATTGGGAATTGGAAATTCGTGTACCAAGAGATGCTTTTTATCAATCTTCTAATGTTATATTTAAGATCGTTTTGATAGGAATTCTAGCTGCATTTTTTTTAGCACTTATTCTTTCGTATATTTTTTCAAATCAATTTACAAAAAGAATATTAAATCTAAAATTTGCAATGGAAGAAGTGAGTAAAGGGGTTTTTGAAAAGAAGGTTTCGTTTCATACAAAAGATGAAATTGGTAAGCTTGGTCTTCATTTTAATCGGATGGTTGATAGAATCAAACAATTAATGGAAGAAGTCAGACAGAAAGAATTAATGAAACGGGAAGCAGAAATGAAAGCAATTCATTATCAAATTAATCCTCATCTTCTTTTTAATACGTTAAACACTATTCAGTGGAAAGCACGGTTAGATGGGAATGAGGAGATTGGGAAAATGCTGTTGCATTTAACAAAAGTACTTGAAGGAAATTTAGATTTTACGATTGAATTAATCCCTCTAAAAAAGGAAATAGAGGCAATTAAACATTTCCTCATTATTCAAGAACTTCGATTTGGATCGCATTTTACCTTTTCTTTGAAAATGGATGAAAGGATTGAACAAGGGTTAATCCCAAGGATGACTATACAACCGATGCTAGAAAATATTTTTTTCCATGCTTTTGAGGATGGGAAAGGAAATATCGAACTGGAAATAACAAAGACAAAGGGATATTTTCAGCTGGCCTTAAAGGATAATGGGAAAGGGATGTCCCAGGACAAGTTGAACACATTATTCTTGACGCCAAATGAAAAGGTACGTGGCGGAATCGGCTTATCGAATGTGAAGCAAAAGTTTTATATTCATTATGGGAACGACTATTTGATTAACGTGAATTCAGTTGTTAATCAAGGAACAGTTATTTCAATTTCTTGGCCAATTAGATGGGGAGGTCATTATGATGAGTAAGGCATGTATAAAAGTTTTGTTAGTCGATGACGAACCGATTGTTCGCAGAGGGTTACGTGCTACTGTTAATTGGGAAAAGTATGGAATGACTGTAGTCGCAGAGGCTTCAAATGGAAAACGGGGCTGGGAGGAATTTTTGGCTCATCGGCCTGATGTTGTCATAACCGATATTGTTATGCCTGAAGAAAGCGGACTAGAGCTTTCACGGAAAATTAAAGCGCAAGCACCAAAAACGAAAATTCTTTTATTAAGCTGTCATAAAGATTTTGAATTTGCACAGGAAGGGATAAATCTAGGTGCTTCAGGATATTTATTAAAGACAGTTTTTGATGATAAAGAGTTAGAGTATTTTCTAAGTACCTTTCAAAAAGAAATAGCAGGCACGTCAAAAAATTTCCTAACCGATGGCTTAAATGAAAGCTTCTTACTGTGGTTAAGTGGATATAATAATAATTTTGAACAGAAATTGGATGAACTTTTTAATGGTGAATGGGGTTGGATGAATCATAAGTTTTATGCGTTTTTTATTCAAAATATGCCTTCAATGGCTCAGGAGATTGACTTACAATCCTTTAATTATATTACAATATCATTTGGTAAAAATCTAACCTTTCTCTTTGTGGATGAATCATACCATCCAACATTATTAGCTAATTTAACTGAAGAGAGGGTTGCTCTGCAAGATTTAAATTGGATTCATGCAGGGCCGCTCATAGGAAAGCAAGATTGGATAAAGTCTGTTATGGCATTTCATCATGCCCAGCAGCAGGATGGAATGCTGCATCAATATCCATCCGTACTTTTGCAAGCGGTGGAGCACATTATGAGAAATTTATCAGAGCCTATGACTGTTTCGGATATTGCGGAGGCTGTGGGGATGAGCAGGAGTCATTTAAGTACATTGTTTAAGAAAAAGATTGGCGACAGTATTCATTCATTTATTGAGAAAAAACAACTCCATCTTGCCAAACAGCTTTTAAAAGGAACGAAATTAACCATTCAAGAAATTGGAGAACAGATTGGCATCCAAGATGCAAAATACTTTAGTAAATGGTTTAAACGCTGTACAGGTTTGCCGCCATCAAATTATCGAATCCAACAAAAAGGCGATGAAAGGCTAACAATATAACGAGGATAATCATAAATAACTAAAAATTGCGACAAATACAAAACAAATAAAAGTGTTTAACCGCTTTCAGAAAATATAAAATGAAAGCGGTTATATTTTTAATATTCGAAAAACGAAAAGAGGGGTCCTATGAGAAAAAAGAAAATCTGGTTTTCGTTACTTGTATCAATCGCCGTTCTTATCATGTCTGCTTGTAGCTCAAACGGTTCTTCAGGGACTGAGACAAAGGATGGGAAAACAGTCTTGCGCTTCGCAACTTGGGATACGGGAGAATCATTAAAAATTCAACAAGATATTGCAAAGGAATTTGAAAAGGAAAATAAAGATGTAAAAGTTCAGGTTGAAGCCTATGCAGATGGATTTGATCAAAAGATTGCTGCTTCATTTGGAGCAAAGAACCCGCCTGATGTTATGTATATGTGGGATTTCACCACCTATAGCCAATCACTTGAACCATTGGACTCCTATATAGAGAAAGATACGGAAATTAATATGGATGATTTTTATGAGGGGCTCTTTAACTATTCGAAAGTAGATGATAAGTTATATGGCATGCCCGCAGGCTTTTCAACAATGGTTGTGTACTACAATAAAAA
This sequence comes from Cytobacillus solani, assembly GCF_006704205.1. Lineage (NCBI taxonomy): Bacteria > Bacillati > Bacillota > Bacilli > Caryophanales > Bacillaceae > Cytobacillus > Cytobacillus solani. The sequence goes on along the minus strand of NZ_CP041305.1, from coordinate 963,832 downwards.
GCTCTTTGATCAATACAAAATTCCTTATCCACAAGCAGGTTGGACATGGGATGAGTTTAAGGAAATTGCAAAAAATCTAACTGATAAAAGTAAGAAGCAATATGGGTTTTCTGTCACATCTGAGCCTGATACGTACGATTTGCAAGGTTTAGTTTGGAGTAATGGCGGAAGCTTCATCAGTGATGACGGAAAAGAAATTGAAGGATTTATAAATAGTACTGAAACGGTTGAATCCATTCAACTTTATGGAGATATGGTGAAAGAAGGTTCAGCTATTCTGACTGGAGGCAAAAATCAGCAAAGTGCAAGTGATATTTTCAAGTCTGGCAAACTTGGTATGCTTGTTAGCGGGGTATGGCCAATTCAGGGCTTTAAAGATGCTAAAGTTGACTTTGGAACAGTAATGATGCCTGCATTCGGTTCTAAGCCTGTAAAAGGATTAATTTCTTCATCTTCCATTTCCATTGCAAAGGATTCGAAGCAAAAAGAGTTAGCATGGAAATTCGTAAAATACTTTTCTTCAGAGAAAGCAATCAATATGAGAACAGCGGATCTACCAGTGCGTAAAAGTGTCGTAGAAAAAAATAAAGTGATGGAGAATCCTTTATATGAGCCGTTCTATACAATGTTGGAAAATGCCACAAATTCCCCTGCATTTTTGCTAAATAAAAATTGGAATGAAATAAACCGTAACTTATCTGCTGCGATCAATGCTGTCATGGTAGGACAAGATGGGAAACCATTATTCGACAAGGTTGTAAATGAATCTGAGAAATATTTAACAAAGGATTAAGGTGTGTGGAAAAAATTAAAAAAGTGAATAAAATCATATAGTTTGAGGGTATGTATTGTCACTGCCATTCTAGATGATTGGGTGTGTAGGAACCTCAATGATCATTAGAATTCGGAGTGGCAATTTTTTTGGTTGTGACAAGATGAAATAGGGGAAGAGGAGGTTTTTATGAAAACAGATGTAGGTGTCAATGCGGAATATAACCCAGTTTACCAAAAAAAGAAAAAATGGAATAAAATAGTCCCATATTTATTCATCTCCCCATGGATTATCGGTTTTATCGTATTCACGTTAGGACCATTGCTATTTTCATTTATCATTAGTTTCTTTGATTGGCCAATTGTTGGGGAAAAGAAATTTATCGGGTTAACTAACTATATTACTATGTTTACGGATGATCCGTTATTTTGGTCTTCCTTATGGATTACCTTGAAGTTTGCGCTTTTCTTTGTCCCTTTAAACATTATTCTTGCATTATTGCTTGCAATGCTATTAAACCAAAAGGTAAAGGGAAGTTCATGGTTTCGAACATTCTTCTATGTACCTTCTGTTATATCAGGTGTTGCGCTTGCGATGATTTGGGGAACTGTTTACGACGGGGAATATGGAATCTTAAACTATTTACTTTCCTTAATTGGAATTGAAGGGCCAAATTGGTTGAATGATACAAGCTGGGCGTTAGTCGCGATGGTCATCGCAAGTTTGTGGGGTCAAGGGACGATGATGCTTATCTTTTTATCAGGACTGAAGAATATTCCACAAGATTTATATGAGGCGGCAGAAATAGATGGAGCTGGGAAAATATATAAATTCTTTAAAATTACAGTGCCACTGCTTACCCCAACCATTCTGTTTAATTTGATTATGACTATTATCGGTGCTTTTCAAACGCTGACATTAGCACTTGTATTAACGGGTGGTGGACCCCTTCAGTCGACCTATTTCTATGCAATGTATGTCTACGAAAATGCATTTAAATATTTTAAAATGGGGTATTCTTCTGCAAATGCGTGGGTCATGTTCATTATTATATTGTCCTTAACCATGCTTGTATTTAAATCTTCTAGTGTATGGGTGTATTACGAGAATGAAGTGAAGAATGATAAATAGAATAGAAATGGTGGTGACTCGGAGTGAAAATGCAAAAAGGATTGCATAAATTCTTTGTGTATACATTATTAATTTTATTATCAATTTTATTTTTGGCCCCATTTATTTGGATGGTTACAACGGCACTTAAGGCTCCGGATGAGCTTTACCAATATCCACCGAAGCTATTGCCATCTACTTGGCACTTTGAAAACTTTTTAAATGCGTGGAATAGTCAGCCTTTTAATCTATATTTAGTCAATAGTTTGATTGTGACAGTACTTACGACAATCGGACAAATTATTTCCTCAACCCTTGTTGCTTATGGGTTTGCCCGTTTTAAATTTAAAGGACGAGATTTTCTCTTTATTATCCTTTTGGCAACGATGATGATTCCATGGGATGTAACCATGATTCCACAATATATGGCATTCAATATGTTTGGGTGGATTAATTCGCTGAAGGCGTTAATTATTCCATCGTGGTTCGGTTCAGCCTTTTATATCTTCTTATTACGTCAATTTATTATGTCAATTCCGAAAGAATTAGATGAAGCTGCGAGAATGGATGGGGCGAATGTGTTCCAAATCTATTACAAAATCTATCTGCCTTTAGTATGGCCAGTCATTGTTTTAATTGCAGTATTTAATATATTAGGAACCTGGAATGATTACTTAGGCCCGTTAATTTTCTTGAATGACCAAAGTAAATATACGTTAACACTTGGATTAGCGCAATTTAAAGGGGTTCATGATGTAGATACGAATGGGATTATGGCTGTAACGTTCTTGATTAGTATTGTGCCGCTTATTCTATTCTTCCTAGCACAAAAGAAAATTGTCGAAGGAGTACAATCAACTAGTTTGAAATAAAAAATGGATGAATGGTGTGGTTCATCCATTTTGTATCCATGGAGGTAGAATTAGATGAAAGTAGAACATATGACAATACCGTTTAGCCGATATGGCTCCTTTTTGGTCATTTCCCCTATCTTTAGACGGGACAGTGATCAGAAATCATTATACATTCGCCATATTCGAGGTGGAGATGAGAAAAATGGTGCCATTTTTAAAATAGATGTTGTTCGTGGTAACCAAGTAATTGATTATGAAGTAGAAATGGAGCCACATGTATTAAAGCTGATTGCAATGGATGGCAGTGGAGATATTGTAGAATGCTGCTTTAGCTCAGATTCATCAATTCGTATAAGAGGACATCGTGTAGGTTTAAAACTTACAGCCATTACAGGTGCTTATGATTATGCATTACCTTTTCCTGATCAGACTTGGGAGATTAATAGCTTTGTCCAAGAACGTCGCTTTCGAATTATTCCGTTAGAAGGTTCCGTAAAAGTTGATGCTCCTTTTAAAGTAGATAAAAGCAAGCATATTATTGTTCTTTGTCATCCAGATTCAACTAGTCAAATATTTGACTTTGCTATTTCTGAATATCAGCTTGTTTTTGAACAAGAGAAAAGTCTCGAAATGAGCTTTTCGGAAAATGCCTTACGGGTAGCTAACGAATATAAACAATGGCAGGAGAATACATTGAACGTGCCTGCCATTTTTCAAAAGGGACATGACATGGCATCATACATAACATGGTCAAGCGTTGTGAAGCCAGATGGATTATTAACTAGACCAGCTATGTACATGTCAAAAAATTGGATGACCAATATTTGGAGCTGGGACCACTGTTTTAATGCAATGGCATTAATCGAAAAACAACCAGAGCTTGCATGGGATCAATTTTGTATTTTCTTTGATCAGCAAGATGAGTCTGGGGCATTACCGGATTTTTTAAATAATCAATGGGCATTATGGAATTGCTGTAAACCACCTATCCATGGCTGGACATTGAAATGGATGATGGACCGTTCTGATTTCATTGATGATAAAAAATTAAAAGAGGTTTATAACCCACTTGCTCGGTGGACGAATTGGTGGTTTTTTCATCGGGATGATGATTTGGATGGAATTGCTCAATATAATCATGGGAATGATAGCGGCTGGGACAATAGCACGGTTTTTTCAAAAGGTATTCCAGTGGAAACACCTGATTTATCAGCCTTCTTAATTATACAAATGGATGTCCTAGCGATGATAGCAGAGCGTCTCGAAAAAATGGAGGAAGCCCTTGAGTGGAAACTCCGTGCTGATAAAACGTTCATGAAAATGATGAACCATTTCTGGACGGGAGAAGGATTCCGGGCATGTATATCCCACTCTCATGAACCGATTGAAACGGAGAGTCTTTTACTGTATATTCCTCTTATTTTAGGTGGGCGGCTGACAAATGAACAGAAAAAAATCTTAATAGATGGATTGGTAAATAGACATCATTTTTGTACGGAATATGGTTTTGCAACGGAGAGTGTTAAGAGTCCTTTTTATCGTGAAGATGGCTATTGGCGAGGGCCGATTTGGGCTCCGTCCACCATGCTGTTGATCGATGGGCTGCAGGCGTGTGGGAAAGAAGAATTAGCAAGAACAACGGCTGAAAAGTTTTGCAAAATGGCTAATCAATATGGTATGGCAGAAAACTTTAATGCTCTTACTGGAAAAGGTCTTCGTGACCCGGCGTTTACTTGGACATCTAGTGTTTTTTTAATAGCTGGACATATGATTAATGTGGAGTAGGGAACATATTACTAAATTTTTGAATTACTTGCAATTTACTAAGTTGAATATATTGAAAATTTAGAAATGTGTTAATGGAGCATAGAGTAAAAGTTTTACTTAAAAAATTACTAATCTTTTATTTGTTTTTTTAAAATGAACAGTATTTTTGAATGGGTTTTTATAACTGGAGGGAAACAATGAGTGCTCAAGATTATTTCGGAATAAAAGATAAAGTATCTGTCGTTACTGGCGCCGCATCTGGAATTGGACTGGCAACAGCTGAGCTTCTAGCTGAAGTCGGGTCGAAAGTAATTATGCTGGATATTAATGAAGAAGGTGGACAAAGGGCTGCTAGTAATCTACTTGAAAAGGCTTATAAGGTAGAGTTCATCCGTTGTGATGTGACAAGTAAAAATGATTGTATCGATGTTAAGAAATATATTGAGAAAAATTATGGAAGTGTGGATGTTCTTTTTAATAATGCGGGAGTCATAAGGAGAAAATCAGTTGTCGATTTAGAGGAATCAGATTGGGATCTGGTGATTGATGTCTCTTTAAAAGGAGCATATCTCCTATCAAAGTATTTAATTCCTTTAATGGAAGTGAATGGGGGGAGCATTATTAATACTGGTTCTGGATGGGGGTTAAAAGGCGGAGACAAAGCAGCTGCCTATTGTGCTGCTAAAGCTGGGGTAGTGAATTTAACGAAGGCGATGGCTATTGACCATGGCCCGCAGAATATACGTGTAAACTGCATTTGTCCAGGGGATACGGATACGCCATTACTTAGAAGCGAGGCAAAGCAGCTTAATCTTCAGGAAGACGCTTTCTTAGCTTCATCTGCAGTAGGGCGTCCATTAGAAAGAATTGGGACACCGAGAGATATTGCCAAAGGTGTGTTATTCCTAGCAAGTGATTTGTCAGCTTGGGTAACAGGAACCCACCTCACTGTTGATGGTGGCGGATTAGCATAGGTTGAACACTTCTATAGTAATTAAAATTTAAATGATTGTTGGGAGGCTATACGAATGGCTCAAAAGGTACATCCATATATTCCAAATATGGTACCAAAAGTACAGGAAGAGATGCTAAAAGTTATTGGTGCTAAAAATATTATGGAGTTATATTCTTGTATACCAGATGAATTAAAGCTAAAAGAAAATATGAATATTCCACCTGCATTAACGGAATATGAGCTAAGACGTCATATCGAAGGCATTCTTAACAAGAATACGAGTACAAAGGAATATCTTAATTTCCTTGGTGCTGGCTGCTGGCAGCATTTTATCCCAGCTGTTTGTGACGAAATCAATCAGCGTTCAGAATTTTTGACGGCATATGCCGGGGAGCCTTATGAGGACCATGGACGCTTTCATGCACTGTTTGAGTATCAAAGTTTAGTAGCTGAATTGGTAGATATGGATGTTGTTAATGTTCCAACTTTTGATTGGGGGCAAGCAGCCGCTACATCTATTCGAATGGCAGCGAGAATCACTGGCAAAAAGAAAGTGCTGCTTACAAAGTCAACAGCACCAGAGCGCAGAGATATCATGATCAATTATGGCACACCAGATTTGCAATTTGAATTTGTTCAATTTGATGTAAAGACAGGTGCAATGGACCTCAAGGATTTAGAAGCAAAATTAACGGAAGATGTTGCCGCCCTATATTTTGAGAACCCATCCTATCTTGGATTCATTGAAGAACAGGGACCAGAAATTTCAAAGTTATTAAAGAATAATCAGTCTTTAATGGTAGTAGGAGTCGATCCGATTTCATTAGGAGTACTGGCACCACCTAGTCATTATGGTGCTGATATCATCTGTGGAGATCTACAGCCGCTAGGCATGCATATGAACTTCAGTGGAGGGCAGGCTGGTTTCATTGCTACTCGTGATGAAGTGAAGTTTGTGCAGGAGTTCCCATCAAGATTGTTTGGGATTGTTCCAACAGTGAAAGAGGGAGAGTACGGCTTTGGAGATGTTTATTATGATCGGACATCATTTGCCTTAAGGGAAGAAGGGAAGGAATCTGTTGGCACACAAACAGCATTATGGGGAATTACAGCAGGTGTTTATTTAGCTCTCCTAGGACCTGATGGGATGTATGAAGTAGGCCAAACCATTATGCAGAATAGCCAATATGCTGTACAGCAATTAAATCAAATTCCTAATATAACGGGATCTTGTTTGAATTCGCCATTTTTTAAGGAGTTTATCATTGATCTTAATTATACAGGACTCTCGGTAGAAGAATTGAATAAACGCCTGCTTGAAAAGAAGATTTTTGGTGGAAAAGACCTATCACGTGAATTTCCTGAGTTTGGTCAGTCAGCCTTATATTGTGTAACAGAAGTTCATACGAAAGAGGATATTGATTATCTCGTTCAATCAATTAAAGAAGTGATAGAAAAATAGAAAGGAGTTGTTAAATATGCAAAGGATTAAACGTACAAACAAAACGCGTGATTTCCACCAAGCGAAATGGAATGAACCGATTATTTTTGAACTCCATCAGCCGGGTGAGAAAGGGGTAGAACTGCCTCCCGTTAATAAAGAAGTGGCATTAGCGGTTGGTGACGGAATATCAGTTATTCCGGAAGTGATGCAGAGAAAAGGCAGACTAGGTCTCCCAGAGATTGGGCAGGCACGTGTGCTTCGACATTATGTAAGACTTTCTCAAGAAACATTAGGGTCTGATTTTAACGTGGAAATTGGCCAGGGCACTTGTACAATGAAATACATCCCAAAAATTAATGAGCTGTTGATTCGTGATCCAAAAATGATGGAGCTACACCCATTGCAAAATGAAGAAACAGTTCAAGGGATGCTAGAAATATTCCATAAGCTTGATTTATGTATGCGGGAGATTTCAGGAATGGACTATTTCTCCTTCCAGCCTGGCAGTGGAACACAAGCATTGTTTGCAATGGCTTCGATTGTACGAAAATATCATGAATCAAGGGGAGAAGGAGATCAGCGGAATGAAATTATCACAACCATTTTCTCTCATCCATCACAGGCAGCAACTGCAGCGGTTAAAGGATACAAAATAATTACTTTGCATCCGGATGAAGATGGTTTCCCTGATATAGAAAAATTAAAGGCGGCTGTATCCGAGCGGACAGCAGGCTTTGTTGTAGCAAATCCAGAGGATACAGGAATTTTCAACCCAAGGATTAAGGAATTTACTGATATTGTTCATCAAGCAGGCGGGCTATGCTTTTATGATCAAGCAAATGCAAATGGATTATTAGGCTTTACGAGAGCAAAAGAAGCAGGATTTGATATGTGTTTCTTTAATCTTCATAAAACTTTTGCAGCACCACATATGTGTGGAGGTCCAGCAACTGGCGCATTAGGTGTCATCACCAAGTTAAAGGAATTCTTGCCTGCACCGATCGTCGAACATAAGGATGGTAAGTATTCACTCCAATACGATTTAAAGCAATCCATTGGCAAGGTTCGCTCCTTCCACGGTGTCGCACAAACAGTTTTGCGGGCATATGCATGGATTCGTGCACTAGGAGCTGAAGGCCTGAAGGAAGTAGCGAAAATTGCTGTTTTAAATAATAACTATATGTATCACAAAGTACTAGCTATTCGCGGAGCCAGTGCACCGTATGTAAAGGGGCATCGTTTAGAGCAGGTTCGTTATAGCTGGGAGCAGATGACGAAAGAAACAGGTGTAACGACTGAGGATGTAACAAGAAGAATGACAGACTTTGGCCTGCATTACTGGACAAGTCATCATCCATATATTGTTAAGCAGCCTTTTACGTTAGAGCCTACAGAATCCTATTCCAAGGAAGACCTGGATGAATATATTCATGCGCTGGAGCAAATTTCAAAGGAAGCATATGAAAATCCGGAAATTGTTAAAACAGCTCCACATAATAGTACAATCCACAAAATGGATGAGCAAGATTTCCTTGACCATCCAGATAAATGGTGTATAACATGGCGGTCTTACTTAAGAAAAGCGGAAGCGCCTTGGTCATCGCCGTACAAACTGGAAGGACCGCGACTGAGATAAAGGAAACACGGTGAGCGAGAGCGAACCGATGTTGACTTATCGCAGGGAGGGGGCCTGAAGTTTGATAGGCGATAGGCGCTGAAGCTAGACATATAGAAAAGCGGAAGCGCCTTGGTCATCGCCGTACAAACTGGAAGGACCACGACTGAGATAAAGGAAACACGGTGAGCGAGAGCGAACCGATGTTGACTTATCGTAGGGAGTGGGCCTGAAGTTTGATAGGCGATAGGCGTTGGAGCTAGACAATTCTCTAACTCGAAAGTTATTCTTTTTTATCTTATAAAAAAGACGGCCGTATCTTAGGCAGCAAAGTAATATGGAGGATTAATTGAGATAACGATTATCTTTTAATAATAAAGGGGCAAGGTCCAATACTTGGTGGTTCGATTAAAGAATAACAACTAGGGAGTATGAAAAATGAATCATGTAAAAAGATGGGAAGATATTCAGATTGATGAAATAAATAGAATGGATGCTCGTGCTCATTATTTAAGCTATCCTTCCCGCAAAGCGGCAGAAACGGGTAACCAAGCCAACACACATTTTTATCAATGTTTAAATGGAACGTGGAAATTTGTGTATTTGGAGGCTCCCGAATATTGGGAAGAAGGCTTTTATCTAGATGATTTAGATACAACGGAATGGGATGATATGATTGTTCCAAGTAATTGGCAGCTTCAAGGATACGGAAAAATGCATTATTCAGATTTATGGTATAACTTCCCGATTAACCCTCCATACGTCCCAACAGATAATCCAACAGGCATCTACCGAAGGGAATTTGAATGGAAACAGCAGGCTGATGGGGAGCAGATCATTCTTCGTTTTAATGGGATAGATTCTGCATTTGAATTGTACTTAAATGGTGTATTTGTGGGCTACAGCAAAGGAGCACGTATTCAAGCAGAGTTTGATATTACAGATATGATTCGTCAAGGTAAGAACAACATTACTGTTCGTGTGTTTCAATGGTCTGATGGAACCTATTTAGAAGATCAAGATATGTGGTGGCTAAGTGGGATTTTTAGGGATGTAGAATTATATTCTCGTCCCATTGCAGGCTTATATGATTTTACAATTAATACATTATTTGACCAGAAATGGCAGGACGCAGAGCTGCATGTTTCGGTAAAATTAACAAATCAGTTAGGACAGAGAATTGAATATGAATTAATCGACCAAAATGGGGAGTGCATTTTTCAACTAGAAGAGGATACGGATCATCCCATTTGCCAGACCATTTCCTCTCCCTTAAAGTGGAGTGCAGAAACGCCAAACCTTTATCATTTATATATGACAGTAAAGGATAATGGGGGGAAAATGATAGAGGTCATTCATCAGCATGTTGGTTTTCGTTCCATTGTTGTTTCAGGAGATACATTCCTTGTCAATGGTGTGGCGATTAAAATAAAGGGTGTGAATCGTCATGACTATAACCCAAAGACTGGAAGGGTTGTGTCAGAAGAAGAGATAGAGCGGGACATTATTATCATGAAGCAACATAATATTAATGCAATTCGCACGGCACACTATCCGAATTCCCCTTGCTTATATGATTTATGTGACCGGTACGGAATGTACGTCATTGATGAAGCAGATTTGGAATGTCACGGATTTGAACTAACAGGAAAGTATGATTGGATCAGCGATGATCCAGAATGGGAATTGGCATACGTATCCCGAATAGAGAGAATGATTGAACGAGATAAAAACCATCCTTGTATTATTATGTGGTCGCTAGGAAATGAATCCTCTTTTGGCCACAACTTTAGGTCAATGGCTAGACGCGCGAAAGACATGGACCCAACTCGGCTGGTTCATTATGAAGGGGATAGAGAATGTGAAGTGACAGATGTATACAGTACGATGTATACATGGTTAGAGTCACATGGAAATAGGCGTACGATGGATCAAATAATAGAAAATAGCAAAAAGCCGCATATTCTATGTGAGTATGCACATGCAATGGGGAATGGCCCAGGGAATCTTAAAGAGTATCAGGATTTATTTTATAAGTATGATAAACTTCAAGGCGGATTTATTTGGGAATGGTTTGATCATGGAATTGAAACGGTCTCTGAAGATGGGAAAGTGTATTATCGTTATGGAGGAGACTTTGGTGATGACCCAACGAATGGGAACTTTTGTATAGATGGATTAATTATGCCAGATGGTACACCATCACCTAGTTTACTAGAGTATAAAAAAGTCATTGAACCTGTGCAAACAGAGTGCATAAATCTAGAAAAGGGTCAATTCAAACTTATCAATCGCTACGATTTTTTAGCACTGGATCAGATTGAATTAACTTTATCCTATTTCGAGGATGACAAACTTTTGGTATCTTCAATAATGGAACTGCCAAGTATACAAGGACGGGAAACAGCCGAGATTCAATTATCGCAAGTGCCGGATATAGGGAAAGTCAATGGGGCTAAATATTTTCTTGTATTTTCCTATCGATTAAATCAAGATACTCCTTGGGCGAATAAGGGGCATGAATTAGCAAATGCCTCCTTTATTCTATCTGAAACAGAGAAACAGCCAAAAGAACATGCTGATGGAGAACTTTACACAACAAAAAGCGGAGCATTTATTACCGTACATGGCAGTAAGTTTACAGTTACATTCGATTGTGTAAAAGGTTTGATAAAAGAAGTCACGCGAAATGGGAAGGTCCAGATTGAAAAAGGTCCGCAATTCAATTTCTGGCGCGCGCCAATCGATAATGACATGTATTTGATAGATGATTACCGTACGAAATATTTCATGCATTTAGGTCATGAGAGAGTAAGAAATATTCAATATGACTTGAAGGATGGCATATTTGTGTGGCAGACAGATACCTATTATGGCACGACAAATAGCTCGTGGTATTATCAACTTCATTACCAATACAAGATTTATCCAGATGGCGATATAGTATGTAATATTTCAGGGATCGCTTCAGGGATGAAAGAAAATGCCCCAGAAATGATTCCGCGATTAGGTGTGCAACTGCAATTGAATAAGGATTTCACTGATGTACAATGGCGAGGAAGAGGGCCTGGTGAAAATTACGCAGATTCTAAACAGGCAAATCATATAGGTGTTTATCATAAAAATATTAATGATTTGTTTGTTAATTATGTGAAACCGCAAGAAAATGGCAATCGCTCTGATTGTGATTGGGTAAGTGTTGCTGATCAATCATCAAATGGGATAATTTTCACTACGAATGAATCCTTTAACTTTCAAGCATCTCATTATGAGGTACATGATCTTGAAAAGGCAAAGCATACGATTGATTTGAAACCAAGAGATTATGTAGTTCTACATCTCGACAGTCAACAAAATGGACTCGGAAGTAATTCCTGTGGCCAGAATCAGCTTGAAAAGTATCGCTGTAAATTTGAAGATTTTTCACTGTCATTTAAAATTTCATTCTATTGCTGTAAAGAAACTTCAGCGGTTGAGCTTGGACGGATTGGGTAGAAAGTGATAAGTCATATAATGAATGCGGACGGCGGTAATTCGTCGTCCTTTATATTTGTTTTGATTATTATATAAAAGTCTGCTTTTTATATAGTATATTAATTAAATTAATTAACTATGGATAAGTGTTATAATAAGAGAAATGTTAGTTTTGTGGAGGATTTTCGATGCAGCGTGGCACATTCAAATTAATGAAGTCAGTAAATAAATCAATCGTGTTGAATAAAATTCGTCTATCTGAGCCAATTTCACGAGCACAGATTGCGAAAGAAACGAGTCTTACTCCCCCAACGGTCAGTAGTATTGTTAAAGAATTAATCGATCAGGGATTAGTAAGGGAAAGCATGCTTGGTCACTCAAGTGGAGGACGCAAACCGACCATGCTACATATTCATACAAATGCTTTTTATGTCATAGGAATAGATGCGGGACCGGAGAAAGTCGAATGTATCCTCACTGATTTAACAGGTAAAATTATTGAAAGAACTTCTAGTTTGCTATCAAAACCTATCACAAATGAACAGTTCCTTTCTATTTTAATGGAAAGTATTCGCGAAATTTTACAAATATCAAATATGAATCAAGATAAAATTATTGGAATTGGGATCGCTATGCATGGGGCAGTAGATATAGAAACAGGCACTTCACTTGTAGCCCCGATATTAAACTTAAGAAATATACCAATAAAAGCAGCACTGGAAGAGGAGTTTAACCTAACGATTAAAGTGGAAAATGATGCACGGGCAATGGCATTGGGAGAATCATGGTTTGGAGGACATGGTGAGGTAGATAGCATTGTAGCAGTGAATATTGGACGTGGGGTTGGAGCTGGAGTGATCATAAATGGAAAATTATATCATGGGGCCCAAGGAATTGCTGGTGAGCTTGGTCATATGACAATTGATATAAATGGAGACGTTTGTGAGTGTGGAAATCAAGGCTGTCTGCAAACGCTCGTAAGTGGTTCTTCGATTGCAAAAAGGGCAAGAAAGCAGGTAATGAAAGGCGAACTAACTGCTAAAGAAATATTTGAATGTGCTCAAAATGGGAATCCAGCTTGTGTTCACTTACTACAGGAAACAGGTGAGATGATCGGAATCGGTTTAACCAATTTAATTCATCTCGTTAATCCGAGTAAAATTGTCTTGGGAGGGGGAGTGATGAAGAGTGAAAAATTTATTATGCCAGCTCTTCTCGAAACGATTCAGCAAAGGATTTTAACAACTGAGGCGAAAAAGACAAAAGTGACCGTCACAAGGTTGGGAGACGATGCGACATTGTTGGGAGCCGTTGCTTTACTGTTGGTCGAACTATTTGATCCATTGGGGAAAATAGGCTGACCCTATATTTAAGGGGTCCAGCCTATTTTTTTGGTTTGATATGTTCAATAGCGAAATAACAACCACTAATGCTTTAGTTTAAATGAAAATACCGTCTGCTTTTCATACATTTCTCCAGCTTGTACAATTACACTTGGAAACCCCTGATGATGTAAGGATGCTGGTGAGGCCTGAGTTTCAAAGCAAATACCGAGATATTTCCGCGAGGAGCCCTCTCGAAATGTCCATTCCGTATCCATCGCATTCGAGGTATACATGACCATTCCAGGTTGATCGGTTTTTACTGACATCCCACGCCCGCTGATTGGATCTTCTATGGTTGCCACTGCTTCGATCTTATTGTCAAAAAAGAAATAATGATCATACCCATTTCCGACAATCCTATTTTGCATAAAGGTACTGTTAAACCCAGTGCCTAGGACAAGGCCACTATTACGAAAATCAAAGGGAGTCTCATCGACATCAACTAGTTTTCCAGTAGGTATTAATTCTTCATTTAATTCAGCAAACCTGCTGCTTGCTATTGTAACATGATGACCTTGGATTGTATTTTTTAAATTTCCACTCAAATTAAAATAAGAGTGATTTGTCAAAGCAAGAGGAGTCGTTTGATCACAAGTTGCAGCATAATCAAGGGAAAGCTGATTCTTATTATTTAGAGTATAGGTTATCATCATCTCTAAGTTACCAGGATATCCAGCTTCACCATCGACACTTTTATAGGTTAATTTTAAACCAATTGTATCTTTTGTTTGAAAAGGGACAGTATCCCAAATGACGTGGTGAAACCCATTTGGACCCCCATGCAAATGATTTTTTCCATTATTAGCTTCTAGTGGGTAGGTTCTATTTTCCACTTTAAAGGAAGCACCTTGAATTCTGCCTGCAACTCTCCCAATGATTGCACCGAGGTAATGAGGGTTAGATTCATAGTCCCGATAATCTCGATACCCAAGGACGACATTTTCAATGTTCCCTTTTTGATCTGGAACCATAATTTTTGTAATGATACCGCCGTAGTTCAAGACATTTAGGGAAATACCACTGTCATTTGATAATGTATATTCTTTCCATCTCCCATTCGTTACTTTTGTCGTTATTCTCATCATTCTTCCACCTATTTGTTCAAAGTATGAATGAATCTCATAAATGCTTCATGTTCTTTAAATACTCCAGCATCTTCAAGGCATCTTACAAATTTCTTTCCAAGCTCTTCTAGTAAAATGGAATCTACCCGTTCTTTGCTCGATCGAGTTCCATACTTTGCTTTCAATTGCTTAGCCCATTCAGAATGATAGTCGGCAACTTGATTGGATATTCCTAATAAGACTTTCTGAATATCAGTTATTTCATCCTTTAATCTTGGGGGCAGTACAGCCAGCCCCATGACTTCGATTAATCCAATATTTTCCTTCTTGATATGATGAACATCTGCATGTGGATGGAAAAGACCAAGCGGGTGTTCGGAAGTCGTACGGTTGTTTCTTAGCACCAAATCAATCTCGAGAATTCCATCACGATTTCTTGCGATGGGGGTAATAGTGTTATGTGGCGTATTCCCTGTATATGCTATGATATTTGCTAGCCTATCAGAATACCCTCTCCAAGTCTGCAGGATGTCATCAGCTGCCTTGACAAGGGTACGGATATTCGTTGCCCGTAAGCGAATGACAGACATCGGCCATTTAATGACAGAGGCTTTAATAGCTGGATAGCCCTTTAGCTCAAAAGAAAAAGCATCCACTGCTCGAGTCATTGCGAATTCATAGTTTCCGCCTTGGTAATGATCATGGCTTAAAATAGAGCCCCCGACAATGGGTAAATCGGCATTTGAACCAATAAAGTAATGGGGGAATTTCTTAGTAAAAGCAAGTAATCTTTCAAATGCCTCTCGATCTATTTTCATCGGACGATGTTCCTCGGAAAATAAAATACAGTGTTCGTTATAGTAAACATATGGTGAATACTGCAAATACCAATTCTCCCCTAATAGAGGGACACGGATGACTCTGTGATTGGCGCGTGCAGGATAATTTGTTCTTCCTGAATATCCTTCGTTTTCTATACACAAAAGGCATTTTGGATAATTATCTGCATGTTTCTTCATATTATGTTCTTGCTTAATTTGCTCGGGGTCCTTTTCAGGCTTGGATAAATTTATAGAAATATCCATTTGACCGTATTGGGTATCTACTTTATAGGAAATATTTTTCGCGATTCGATTTAGCTGGATGTAATTATTGTTTTTGCTCAGGTTGTAAAAATAATTGGTCGCAGCGATTGGTGAATCCTTATATTTTTGCTCGAATGTTGCATTGACAACGGAAGGCCTTGGTACAAAGCAATTCATAATATTGGCTGCAAGTATTTCCTTGTCATCAAAAACATTTTGGATCACGTTTTCCTCAATCGCATAAGTGATGATTTTTTCAACGAGATTTGGGATAGTATCCATGCTGATAGAAACGACAGCTTCTGGAAAGTTTTCCAAGCCTAGTAAACTCATCAAGCGGTTACGAACAAAAAATTGATCGGTTGGTTCAATTAAATCTACTTCTAAAGCCTTCTGAATGAGTCCTGTTATATACTGGTAAATCATCCGTTAACTTCCTTATCGTAGCCTTTTGGATGAGTAGAATGCCACTTCCATCCATCTTTAATCATTTTTGTAACGGAGGTTCGGGTTGGATTCCAGCCTAATACTAGTTTTGCTTTTTCTAAGCTAGCAATAACCACATTCTTTCCTTGATCAATTAATTGATAGACTGCGTGGGAGCCGATATAACCAGCTCCACCTAAAACGAATAATCTCATATTAGCACCCCTCTAAGATTTCTTTTGCGCCGTAACCGATCGAAGCAGTGTAAAAGGTTACGTCATAGCCAATCTTTTCTTTATAAATCGCGTTAATAGTATATTTAAACTCATTTACTTTGTTTTTTTTAACAATGGCAATTGCACAGCCGCCAAAACCAGCACCTGTCATCCGTGCGCCTAAAACGAAATCTTGTTCCCAAGCAGTCTCAACAATCGTGTCAAGCTCAAGACCTGTAACTTCATAATCATCCCTTAATGATTGATGCGATTCATTCATTAATTTTCCAAAATGATAGAGCTCCCCTTGTTGTAGTTTTTCCAGTGCTTCTAACGTTCTGGCGTTTTCGTATATAGCATGCTTTGCGCGCTTTTGATGGATCTCATCACGAATAAGATGTTTATGTATCTCAAATTCTGTTGGCGTTAAATCGCCTAAACTACTAATAGAAAGTTTCTGCTGTAAATCGCTTAATGCCTGTTCACATTGGATTCGTCGCTCGTTATATTTCGACTCAGCTAATGTTCGTTGTTTATTCGTATTGATAACCATAATGACATAATCATTCAATCCAATGGGGGCATATTTGTACTCTAATGTTTGACAGTTTAATAGGATTGCATGATCCTTTTTGCCCATACCGATGGCAAATTGGTCCATAATCCCACTGTTCACCCCAATATAGTGATTTTCAACCTTTTGTCCAAGGCGGATCATTTCCATCCGATCCATTTTTAAATCAAATAATCCATTTAGTAAAACACCTGTTGCCAGTTCAATTGATGCGGAAGAGGAAAGTCCAGCGCCATTTGGGATATTTCCATAAAAAAGGATATCAGCACCTTGAAGAATGTCGCAGCCTGCTTCTTGCATAAATAGAGCCATTCCTTTAGGATAGTTAGCCCAGTTGTCCTTTTCATTAAAAGCTAATTCAGCTAAATTGCATTCGATTACACCGGTTTCTGGGAAATTCAACGAATAAAAACGTAACTTTTGATCATCCCGTTTGCTTCCTAATGCATATGTGCCATAAGAGATAGAGGCTGGGAAAACATGTCCGCCGTTATAATCTGTATGCTCGCCGATTAAGTTAATTCTTCCAGGAGCAAAAAAGGTTCTAGGAGTCTTTGTCGTATGAAAAATCGACTGAAACTCACCCGTTAAATTGGCTGTTTGGCTCATTTATGCTGCCTCCTTAATGAGAAGCAAAGGGACGGTTCTCTTGCTTCATTATCATAATAACTTAATTAATTAATTTAATTAAGTTATATAAAGTTTACTACTTTTTATTCGAGTACGCAATCATTGTAAGGGGTTGGAATGATTGGGTTTGTTGGATTTGGTTGTGCCGCATAGGGCTAGATTGCTTATCGGTTCAACCAAACCGTTAGAATAATCCGCCTTTCTTTATTTTAATTTATTTTAAAAACTTCATTTCTACCTAGAGCGGAACTCCATATATATAAGAGTAAAAGCTTACAGGGGTAGAAATCATTGGACAAACAACATAGTCGATTTAGATGGGTTGTATTTTCTTCTGTTCTGCTGACTTATTTATTAATGGCGAGCCAGCGGACAGCTCCAGGATTAATTACAGACCAAGTGATGAGGGATTTTAGTGTAACTGCATCAACGATCGGGTTACTGACAAGCATTCAATTTTTTGTATACACTAGTTTGCAAATTCCAATGGGAATATTGGCTGATCGTTATGGACCCAATTTTTTTCTAATTATCGGTGCCATCCTTACGGGTTTAGGAACAATCATTTATAGTCTAGGTACACATGAAATTGTGCTGTTTATTGCTAGAGTACTTACGGGGACAGGGGATGCGACGATCTGGGTCAATATGGTGTTAATTTTGGGCCAATGGTTTAAAGTGAAGGAATTTGTGCGCTTAATTGGAATAGCAGGAATGACTGGAAGTCTTGGCTTCCTTTTGGCGACTGTTCCTTTTTCAGCATGGATACATTTACTTGGCTGGAGGGCAGCATTTTTTTCAGCGGGCCTTCTATTATGTTTTTGTGGAATTCTTCTTTATTATGTACTCGTACAAAAGCCAAAACAAATTCTTCTTAGCGAATCAGTTTCTGTCAAAAATCAGTTATCACGTGAAAAAACGTCGGTTTTATTACGCAGAATATTTTCGAATCGGCAGGCATGGTCATTATTCTTTTGTCATTTTGGTGTTGTCGGCGCATATGTAGGATTTATCGGTTCATGGGCTGTGCCCTATGGCATGAATGTATATGAAATGACACGTTCTGCTGCAAGTCAGCTCATAATGTTTGGTCTTATCGGTGCACTTATTGGTGCGCCTCTGATGAGTTGGATTTCAAGCCGATTGGCAACAATTAAACGGCCCTATGTTGTTGTGCATATCACTATATTATTGAGTTGGTGTACTTTTTTATTTTTTAAAGGAAATCCGCCAGTTCTGATGCTTTATATGCTTTTCTTTCTAATTGGTTTTGGGTATGGAGCCAGTGCCTTAACCTTTGCTGTTGTACGTCAGACCTTTCCGATAGAGGAAGCTGGCGTAGTCTCTGGTGTTGCGAATACGGGCGGTTTTTTAAGTGCCGTCTTGCTGCCGAGTATTTTTGGAATGGTATTGGATCATTTTCAAAATGCTTCAAGTAGTATTGGTGATGGATACTACTACGGTTTCATCACTCCAGTTCTCTTCTCCATACTTGGTTTGATTGGAGTAATGTCTATAAAGGAAGAGCGTCGGGCAACAGACCAATCATAGAAATTTTGAATATTTGCTAGAAGAATAGCTTTTTTGGGTAGTTAGATTTATTTCTTTATCTCACACTGCTTGCTGCAAAAGTAAATTCTAATAGATTAAATGATCCCCTTACTATAAGGGGGTTTTTTAAAACTAATGAAAGGGGCATAATTGTTCCTGCTAACGCACAGGCTGCACCATCGGTTTCTAAGAAGTAATAAAAGAAAGTATAAACAGTAAGATCGAGACCAGAACAATCGATCCTACAGTTCGTGTGAGTTCACCAGGTTCACCGAAATCTTCGGTAATTAACCCTCCTATTAAAACTGCCTGAGAAACGAAAATTTCATTATTATTCGATAAAAGCATTGGGGATGGCTCTAATTTCATATTCTGAAATAGATTTGGAATGCCTATACTATTTAATGAATACGGACTGTCGAAGGAATGTTTAAAAAATGTACTTGTAAGGGTAGAAAAGTATGTTAATAAATTTTTTTCTAGTGAATCTGAGTTTCTAAATAAGGAGCCAATCCTGTAATAACAAGGAGAAATCATTCTATGATTAAATTTAAAAATGTATCAAAAAGATACCCAGATGGAACCGTTGCTGTTGACTCATTAGAATTTGAAATTCGGAAGGGGGAGTTTTTTGTCCTTATTGGACCAAGTGGGTGTGGAAAAACAACAACATTAAAAATGATCAATCGGTTGATTGCTCTATCGAATGGCACGATTTCCATTAATGGTAAAAAAATAAGTGAGTACGATATCCATGAGTTAAGATGGAATATTGGCTATGTACTTCAACAGATTGCTCTATTTCCACATATGACCATTGAGGAAAATATTGCGATTGTTCCTGAAATGAAAAAATGGCGAAGGGAAAAGATCAAAAAACGAATACATGAACTTATGGATATGGTTGGATTAGACCATGAAATATATGCAAACAGAAAACCAATTGAACTATCTGGCGGCCAACAACAAAGAGTCGGTGTTGTTCGTGCCCTTGCTGCTGATCCTGAGATTATTTTAATGGATGAGCCGTATAGTGCTTTGGATCCAATAAGCCGTGAAAAGCTTCAAGATGATTTGTTAGATTTAAAGAAAAATCTTAAAAAGACGACGGTTTTTGTCACTCATGATATCCAAGAGGCTTTTAAATTGGCAGATCGAATCTGCATAATGAATGAAGGGAAAATTGTTCAAATTGGAACTCCGCATGAACTAGTTACTCACCCAGTCAATGATTTTGTAAAAGAATTTGTAGGTGTTAAATATGGAGCACGGACGAATGACATTAAATTGGAAGATTTACTTCATACAGCAAATGTAGCTGAAATAGGGGAAGCATCATCAGTTATTGTACCTTCATCAACTCCTGTTCAAGAGATTTTGGAAATCTTGTATGAACATGAGCAACTAGCAATAGAAAAGAATGGGAATCTTATCGGGTATATAGATCGCAGGTCAGTCATGCAATATGTATCTGCTATACTGCAGAAAGGGGTCAGACAATGAATGAGTTTACTCAAGTCTTACTAGAAAGAAAAGATGAACTAATACGTGCATTATTGGAACATATCCAGATTTCTTTTATCGCCCTTTTCTTTGCAGTAATAATCGCTATTCCCCTGGGAATTTATTTAACTAGGCATAAAAAGGCAGCTGAAGGAATCATCGGCATCACATCTGTCATCCAAACCATTCCTTCATTGGCTTTACTAGGTATTCTTATTCCCTTGTTCGGAATTGGAAGAATGCCAGCCATCATCGCTTTAGTTGCCTATGCTTTATTACCAATATTAAGAAATACATATACAGGAATTAAGGAAGTTGATCCTTCATTAGTGGAAGCGGCCAGAGCGATGGGAATGAATCCAAGAAAAAGATTAATTAAGGTTGAATTACCGCTTGCAATGCCAATTATTATGGCTGGTATCCGGACAGCGATGGTATTGATTGTAGGAACAGCTACCCTTGCAGCGTTGATAGGAGCTGGCGGACTTGGTGATATTATTCTTTTAGGGATTGATAGAAATAATACAAATCTAATTCTGCTTGGTGCAATCCCCGCTGCTTTACTTGCCATCCTTTTTGATTATTTACTTAAGAAATTTGAACTTCTATCTTTTAAGAAAGCCTTTATTACAATTGGTACAATTGGGTTATTGGCGTTAATAATCATTGTGTATCCTTTAATTGGCCATCAAGACCAAAAAGTGGTTATTGCTGGAAAACTCGGTTCAGAGCCGGAAATTTTAATCAATATGTATAAAATATTAATTGAAGAGGAGACAAATCTTCAAGTGGAATTGAAACCAGGGCTCGGCAAAACCTCCTTTGTTTTTAATGCACTTAAATCAGGGAGCATTGATATTTACCCAGAGTTTACTGGAACAGCCATTTCTGAGTTTTTACAGGAAACAGCTAAAAGTACTGATCGTGAAGAAGTCTATCAACAAGCAAAAGATGGTTTGTTGGAGCGGTTCCATATGGTCATGCTGAAACCAATGCAATATAACAATACCTATGCATTGGCAGTACCGACCGATTTTGCTGATCAAAATGAGCTAGAAACTATATCCGATTTGAAAGGCATAGAGGATAAAATAACTGCGGGGTTTACTTTGGAGTTTTCCGACCGTGAAGATGGGTATTTGGGCATCCAGTCCCTTTATGGCCTTCAGTTTCCAAATCTCGTAACGATGGAACCGAAATTACGCTATGTGGCAGTAGAATCAGGTGAGATCAATTTAGTTGATGCCTATTCTACGGATAGTGAGCTGCGGCAATATAATCTAAAAGTATTGGAAGATGACCAATTCTTATTCCCACCATATCATGGTGCACCCTTATTAAATGAAGCAACCGCTCATAAGTATCCTGAAATGGTGGATGCTTTAAATAAATTAGCTGGAAAAATAACGGATGATGAAATGAGAGAAATGAATTATCAAGTAAATGCAGAAGGGAAAAGCCCTTTTGAGGTTGCGGAGAATTACTTGGCAAAACAGGGGTTAAAAAAATAAGTGGGTATGGGGATAGGAACCTTGTCCCACTTCCTTTTTTTAAAGAAAGAAGAATTCAATCACTTAAGTGCGAAAAACCAAACACAAAATGAGCGAGTAAGATAAAACGAAAGACAGATGGTAATCCAAGATATATACCATTCCCAGTGTATGTATTTGATGAGATCGGTATTTTTTTCGATAATGACCTCACCGAGAGTCAATATAGAAGTGAAAGCAATATAATAACCCAATTTAATAAAAGTCCTTCGATCATGGGGATACCATACAGTAAAGATGGCGCATGTGACGGGAAAAGCATAATACTCATACGTAAAGCTCGTCCGATTGATTGAAGAAAATAATCGAATAGGATATTCAAGCAGCCCTAACTCTACGACTACTAAACATATAAGAAAAGTGATAATCTGTTTGAACAAGAACGCTACTATCGCAAGCCGAATTTTATTTTTTGGAATGAAGAATAGAATTCCTGTTGACAATGCATATACAGATAATAAGAGCCACCATTCAATTCTCATTAGGTCTCCCGCCGTTCTGCTTGAAATAAGGCTTTGTCCTTAAAGAACCAATTACAGCAGGCTTGACTCACGAAAAAGAGAAACACAATGTAAATCCACATCCCGTACCACGTCAAGAATCCATATTCTAATAAATCTGTATATTTCTCGATAATAATATCAAATATTGTGATTGCAGAAATCCAAACAAAAAAGTATGTAAATCTTGTCCATTTAGTTCCCTGAGGTTTTTGGTTGACGTAATAGATAGAGAATAATACGGGATAAAAAAAATAATTGATTGTAATGGCGAGATCTGTAGCTTTCGGGAACTCCCGGACAGGTGCACTTAATAAGCCAAATGTAAACGAAGGCATGTCACAAAGCCAGATAAATGCTTGAAACACCATGAGTGCTAAGAATCCCTTGCGGCGATCTTTGTGTGGAATAAACAGAATGAAGCCAACAAAACCGAAAACCCACATGGCTGCTAGGATAAAATATTCCATTATCATTTCTTAGAAACTCCACCTCCCAAGGGGATAAAAAATACTTACCAGTAAAAGTATTTTCTGTTTGATTAAATCATATTCAACAACGTCTTTTAGCTTAGAGCGAGATTCTATAAAAATTCAGGAATTTTTTCAGACGGAGAAGATTAGATTTATCTGGACATGCAGAGGGTATATCAGATAATAAAGAGTAGGTATACCATATATAAAATTAAAAATAATAAATGGAATGAAATTGGAGGGATTGTAATGGCAAAAGAAAAAAGTTTAAGAGTATGTGAAAAAGGCCATACATTTTATAAAAGCAGCGAATGTCAAAGTTGTCCTACCTGTGATAAAGCGAATAAGCCTCAAAGTGGATTTCTTTCTAAACTGAGTTCACCTGCTAGAAATGCATTGGTTCATAAAGGGATTGACACCTTGCAAGAACTATCTAATTACACGGAAAAAGAAATTTTAAAACTTCATGGGATTGGACCAGCTTCTTTACCAATTATGAGAAGGTCCTTACAAGAAGAAGGTTTATCATTTAAAGAATGAATTTAAGTTTAAATAAAATGATTATAAGTAGATCTTAAACAATCAAGTACACTTAAAATAGATGTACTGTATCTGGCTAAATTGTTCATGTGTTATAAAAATGATAGACTAAATATAAGAATTTTAATTTGCTTGATTATTCTGAATCAAAGAACCGTGGAAATGATTCTACACTAGAAAAAGGTGACAAGGTGGAACAAAATATAGATATTGGGAATAAAGTGAATTTCACTACAAATATTGAATTATCAGCAGGGTGCCATATTGTTTATACATACACTGATTTGAACTATTATCTTGAAAACGCACTTTCCTATATAACAGAGGGTCTCGACAAAAACCAAATTGTCATTTATATTGATAAACCAGACCGTTATAAGCATATTATTGATAAGCTTAAGCTTGCCAATTATTCTGAGAAACAATTAAAAGAAATCATCTTTGCTGATACGGATGTTTTTTATGAAACTCACGATGTTTTTAATATTAATCAAGTGATGGCCAATTTTATGGACATACTAGAGCCTCATCTAAAAGAAAGAGTCATACGTACATGGGGGTTTGTTACATGGAAAGAACAAAACCAAAATAGCTTAATGGCTTGTCTGAAATTATATGAGTGTGGCTGTGAGTCCTTTGTAAGTGAATTAGAAAATTTTATATCTGTTTGTGCTTATGATGGATTTGAACTGCCATCTTCCATTCTATGTGAAATTTTACAGGCACATGAATACCATATGACTGATACTCATTTAACAACTTCTAACTTGTATAAGAAAAAGCCAGTCCTATTCCCAGCTATTTCGGAACAAATTAAATTAGAAAAAGCGGCACAGAACCAAGTGATTCGTTCGGAAAAACTCTCTATTGCAGGAGAACTAGCAGCTGGAATTGCTCACGAGATTCGTAATCCAATAACGGCTATAAAAGGCTTTCTTAAACTAATAGAAGCTACTGAAAGTAAGAATCAAAAATTTTTACATATCATTAATGAGGAAATAGAAAAAATAGCACAAATATCATCTGAATTCCTGATTCTATCAAAGCCGCACGTAGATAATAAGAAGGAAATCAATTTATTTCATTTAATAGAGAGCGTCCAATTACTCTTGGAACCTCAGGCTGTTAAAAAAAATATTGGGATTCAATTAGAGTATGACCATAGTGACATTCTAATTACTTGTGATGATATGAAAATGAAGCAAGTATTAATAAATTTAATTAAAAATTCCATAGAAGCAATGGAAAAGGGGTTTATAACGGTTACTGCAAGGGATTTAATTGATCATGTTCATATATATGTAGCTGATGAAGGTCCAGGCATTCCTAAGGAAATATTAAATACCTTAGGACAGCCTTTTGTCACAACAAAAGAGGAAGGAACAGGATTAGGCTTATTAATTTGTGAAAAAATCATCGAAGATCATAATGGGAAAATAATCGTAGAGAGTGAAATGGGAAAGGGTACGAAAATTATATTGAGCATACCTAAAGGCTAGAAAATAAATACATACTAATGGGGTACGAGAATTGGCAGTGTTTTATAGACTAAAGCGCTGTTTTTTTATTGCATGAATATGTAAATTAATAATAGTATTTGCTGAAATATGGTGGATAGACAAAGCTTTCCTCT
This sequence comes from Cytobacillus solani, assembly GCF_006704205.1. Taxonomy (NCBI): domain Bacteria; kingdom Bacillati; phylum Bacillota; class Bacilli; order Caryophanales; family Bacillaceae; genus Cytobacillus; species Cytobacillus solani. The sequence continues at coordinate 938,712 of NZ_CP041305.1, read as the reverse complement.
ATATTTTTTTGAATGTTTTATAAATTAAAATGAATCATAATTGAATAATAGTATTGTAATATATTAAAAAAGTCAGTATAATACTATTCATACAGAAGACAAATGTCCTTCTGGGGAGGAATGTTACAAAAGTGTTCACCAATTAAAAAGTGAATTATCCCAGAAATTTGTATGGTCATTGTAGGCTGAACTTTTAGATAGCCCTCTATAACCTAGGTAAATGTATAGCAACTATCTATATTATTTTTTAATAGAAACTATACTCTATTAGAAAAAATAATGACAAACATTATGGCAACTTTAACTAAGGGGGAACATCTATGAAAAGCTTATTGAAAAAGTGGAATCAAGTGAGCCTAGTCAAACAAATTATTATTGGTTTAGTTATTGGTATTATTCTGGCTTTAACGATCCCAGAAACAGCCAAACCGGTTGTTATTTTTGGCTCTTTATTTGTAGGTGCTTTGAAGGCTATTGCACCGGTGCTAGTTCTCTTTTTGGTTATGGCAGCAATTTCGCAACATAAAAGTGGTCAAAAGACGAATATGAAGTCTGTTATTATTCTTTATTTATTAGGAACCTTCTTAGCTGGATTACTTGCTGTTATTGTTAGCTTTATTTTTCCAACGAGCTTAACGCTTGTGAAGGGTGCTGAAGGCGTAACGCCTCCGAGCGGCGTTGTTGAGGTATTAAAAACATTATTGCTAAACATTGTTGATAATCCAGTAAATGCGATTGTTAATGCGAACTATATTGGCATACTAGCTTGGGCAATTCTGCTTGGCTTGGCTTTGAAAAATGCCGCTGAATCAACAAAAACATTAATTACTAATTTATCAGATGCTGTTTCTAAACTAGTTACATGGGTAATCAAGCTTGCCCCATTAGGAATTATGGGTCTCGTATTTGAGTCTATTACAACAAATGGATTGGATGCATTACTAGGCTATGGGAAACTGCTAGCTGTATTAATTGGCTGTATGCTAGTTGTTGCATTAGTTGTAAATCCAATCATTGTATTTACAATCATTAAGCAAAATCCATATCCACTTGTTTTTAAGTGCCTAAAGGAAAGTGGAGTTACAGCATTCTTTACACGCAGTTCGGCTGCAAACATTCCTGTAAATATGAAATTATGTAAAGATCTTGGGTTAAATAAAGATAGTTATTCTGTTTCCATTCCATTAGGTGCAACGATCAATATGGCTGGTGCAGCTGTTACGATCTCTGTTTTGACACTTGCTGCGGTTCATACGCTTGGGATTTCAGTCGATCTTCCTACAGCTATCATCCTTAGCGTCCTGTCAGCTGTATGTGCTTGTGGTGCTTCAGGTGTCGCTGGCGGCTCGTTATTATTAATTCCTCTAGCGTGCAGTTTATTTGGAATCCCAGGTGATGTGGCTATGCAGGTCGTTGGAGTAGGATTTATTATCGGTGTATTGCAAGACTCATTTGAAACAGCCCTTAATTCTTCTACTGACGTTCTTTTTACGGCAGCAGCTGAATATAAAGAATGGCGAAAAAAAGGGAAAAAAATTGAGATTAGAAAAGTAGCATAAAGAAGAATTTTACTAATTATAAACTGACTGTATCTTCAAATTTTGGCGGAATTGACTGCCATTGGAGGTACAGTTTTTTTAGTGGAAAGCGAATTTTAATAGAAATCAGAGCCTGATAGAGAAATGTCCATTAAAATTATCTGTTAATTCATAATGTTCAATAAAGATGTGTTAATATGTATATATAAATCTATTGTGGACGATTAAATGCTTTTGATATTTAAATTTTTGATGCTTTTTTCCTGTTTTTTCGTCCAATTGTAAAGGGGAGTGGAAAGTGAAGAGGATTTTACTTTGCATAGTTTTTTTGATAGTTACCGCAATGCTAGCTGGTTGTACCAATCAGACAAATGCAGACGAGGCAAATGAAATAATTAAATTAAAAAGGCAAATTGAACAATTATCAATTGAAAATAAAGCTTTGCAAAATACGGTGGAGGAACAAAGAAAAGCTCTTGAGGCAACATCGAATAATGGGTACGCTACTATTCTTGCAAAAGACATTGAAAATTATCCGCGTTCGCTATATAAGGAAATCACTCTTGATATTGATATGGATGGAGAGGATGAACTAATTGAACTATATGTAAACGCAGAGAAAATGGAGAATGGTGTGTTTGCATGGGATGATGGACAGACATGGTTGTTGGTCGTAAATGACGGTGAAAAAACCTATCCTCTTTATGATGGTTTTGTTCAATTAGGTTCCATCGACTTTAGTACGGCAACTTTTGATGGAAAACCAGGCATTGTGATGATAGAGATGTGGCATTCTGATAAATCCGTTCATAAACTTATATACGATCATGAAGCAAAGGGATTCATTAAAGAAACATTGTATAAAAAAGAGAATCTATTTCAGCAGTACAATCAGCCTGCTTCCTACGCATTTTTCAGTGATGCTTACATATTAATGAAACAAGCTTTTACGAATAAAGCGGTGCAAGCTTTAGAAGCTAGTGAGAACAATCTACAGGAAATCCATGATCGAGCTGCAATATTTGACCCAATCCTTGTTGATCTTGGAAATGCACAGCGATTGTTTGAAACTGCAAGTGAATTGAATCCAGAGCTAAGTGTCTCTTTAGATAGTGCACTTAATACACTTAACCAAATGGTTATAAATCAGCCTACGGCAGAACAAATGAACCAGCTAAGGTATATTTATGAAATGTTTTTAGAATATGAAATTGACCATTTGATCATTGAAGAGGAGAATCAAATTCACCCAGAAATTAAAAAGAAGCTTCAAAGAATGAATAACATATTTAATGGAAAAAAGTAATCATTTCAGTAATACATCCTCTCATAGATTAAATGATTGATTCTCTTTTAATCGTATGAGAAACAGGAAACAGTTATTTACATATAAACAAAAAAGTGGGATAATAAAGAAAATTCGGAAGGGGGAAAGTAAGTTTATGGAACCAACTAATTGCTAATTTTAATTTATTTATTAAATTAATACAGATTTTATAGTGAGTGATAATTACCTAGCTGAGTTAGGTTTATTTGTTATGCTCTTTATGGAATCACGGCAATTTAGAAGGTACTTACTTTTCTACTATCGAGATGATAATTTATACTGCCAGTGTTCGATTTAGCTGGCGCAAGTTAGATGCATAAGATTGTGCTTTATTTGCGCATGAATGTATGCAGAATTTCTTTGCGTAAATTATTTTCTATGAATATTAGACTGTAAGAAGAATAATCTTCTTATGGTCTTTTTTATTTAGGCTCTGTTATTTTTCATTGTTGATTTTCGTGTATGTATGAAAATTTATTAGCGGAGAATTTCCCGCAAATATACAGAGAGGAAGCTTAAGAAGCAGATATAAGCGGAGATATTCCGATTAACTGCTCAAGTTAAGACAAGATCCAAAGATTTGGATACTATAAACGGAAAAACTTCCTTTATTTTTAAGGAAATATGGTTATTTCCTAATTTAAACGGAATTTTTCCATTTATTTCTCAAACACAGTAAAATCAACATTCAATTATAACAGAGCTTTTATTTTGAAAATAAATAGTACAGTGCTCTTCTTTAGCTTATCCATAAAGATATAACTTACATTATGGATGAAAGAAGGAAAAAGTATGTTGGAACTGAAATTAAATGGTGTGAAAAAGTTTATTGAAGCCACCCTTGTAGTAAAAAATATAACCTTCGAAGCTTATGAAGGAGAAAGGGTTGGAATCATAGGGGCAAACGGGTGCGGAAAGAGTACGGTTCTTAAATTAATTGCAGGAATAGAGCCGATGAATTACTACCCAGGTTACCCTCAAACCTCCAGCCCTGGATATGATGAAGGTTTGATTCATTTGCCAAGAGGAGCAACGAGTACTTATCTTGATCAAATGCCTAATTTTCCAAAAGGCTTAAAAGTGATCGATGTATTAAACCTAGCCTTTGAGGATATTGACCAAATTGAGATGCAAATGCGTGAATTAGAAGAGCAAATGAAGATTTTGAAAGATGAAGCGTTGGAAAAAAACTTAAAGAAATACAGTGACCTTGTTCAATTATTTGAAGTCAAAGGCGGATATGAACGGGAAGAAAAAGTAAGCAAGGTTTGTACAGGTCTTCATTTTGATGAGATCTTTTTAAATAAGGATTATGCTTTATTAAGCGGAGGGGAAAAAACGACAGTTGCCCTTGGAAAGCTCCTGATTCATAATCCGGATATTTTGCTGCTGGATGAACCTACAAATCATTTGGATATGGAATCCGTTGAATGGCTTGAAGGCTATCTAAAAGGCTACAAGGGAATTATCTTAATCGTTTCCCATGATCGATATTTTTTAGATAATGTAGTTACAAAAATTGTAGAAATCGAAGATATGGAGTCAATATGCTATAAGGGCAATTATTCCTCATTTGTAAATCAAAAAGAAGAAAATATGCGGATTCAATATGAACATTTTAGAGAGCAGCAAAAAAAGATTAATAACATGGAAAAGACCGTTATGAGCTTGAGAGACTGGGCAATGAGGGCTGATAACAATAAGTTTTTTCGCAGAGCTGCCAGTATCCAAAAGAAGCTGGATAAGATGGAGCGAATTGAAAAGCCTCTATTTGAAAAGCGCAATATGAAACTGGACCTGAATGCTGCTGTTCGGTCAGGAAATGAAACGATTAAGGCAATCGGACTGACTAAATGCTATAAAGAAAAAATGCTTTTTAAGGAAGCAGATTTACTCATTACCTTTGGTGAAAGAGTGTGCCTTATCGGTCCGAATGGCAGCGGGAAAACGACCTTCCTGAAGATGCTTCTAGGTGAAGAACAGCCAGATGATGGGGTCATTGAACTAGGGGCAAATGTGATGAGTGCTTATTTGCCTCAGAAGATCGTTTTTAATAATGAAGAGCATACGGTGTTAGAAACCTTTAGGGAGGATATTTCAATTGTCGAAGGCAAAGCACGTGAATATCTTTCTAAGTTTATGTTTTATAAAAGCAGTGTCTTCAAAAAAGTAAAACATTTATCAGGTGGAGAGAGAATTAGACTAAAGCTGGCTATGTTGTTATTTCAAGATATAAATTTATTAATACTTGATGAGCCTACGAATCATCTTGATATCGATTCCATCGAAACCCTTGAAGAGGCACTGGGGGACTTTAACGGGACCATTTTCTTTATCTCACATGACCGATACTTTATCAATAAAATTTGTGAGCGAGTGATTGTTTTAGAGAATCACTCATTAAAAAGCTATCAGGGTAATTACGATCATTTTAAATTGGAGAAGGAGAAGGCAGGCATCTTAGAGAATAAAGCTCCTATTGTAAAAAGTGAGAAAGTGAAAAAACAAAGGAATATTTATGACAACCCTAAAAAGGATGCAGCAAAGGCCAAGGCTCTGTCAAAGATAGAAAGTCTGGAACGAGAAATAATGGAGATTGATATAGCCATGTCAGCTGATCCGATTGATTATGGACAGCTAAATAAGCTATATGAAAGGAAGCTTGAGTTAAATAAAGAACTAGAAGCCGTGATGGAAATGTGGATAAATGATTAACTAAAAATTGGTGCCTGTCCCCAACAGATTCAAGGGAACAGGCAGCTTTTTTTATGGTTATTCCTTTTTTGTATTGAACCTTCTCAAATTTCCCCCTTTTTACTTTCTTGTAGACATAGCTCAAGCAGCACCTGCTCTTTCGTAAGTGAGATCCCTGCTCTTCGTTCCATGCTATCCCTTACTTTCTCCGATTGATAAATATCGTAAATCGTATCCTCAAGAGGACGAAAGGCAAGACCAGAATTAACAGCTTTATCAATATTGAAAGAAAAAGTTCCTTTCCACGGTTTTGCTTGACCTTCTAGTGGGGAGCACTCAGGGATCCATAGCGGCATCTCTGTCCACGGCTGTACTTTGTGCTTCAATAAAAATGTCTCTTCTGCCCATACGAATTGGGCATTGCTATTTGAAACGACTTTACAAGTGTTCAATAGCTCTTCTATCGTCAATATATTTTTAGGGCCAGTAACATTGAATGTTCCTGCCTTTCTCTTTTCCGCCATAGTAAGCACCCATGACGCAATATCTTTAATATCAATCAATTGAACAGGGCGGGATGAGCGTCCAGGCACCAATATGTTTCCGCCTTTAGCAACACGCTGAACCCAGTATGGAAGACGATCCGTATAATCAAAAGGTCCGACTAGAAGACCTGCCCTAACATGTAACACACTGCCAGGCCAATGTTTTTCTGCTTCTGCTTCACATAATGCTTTCAGCTCTCCGTAATATTCGTAAGGGGAGAGTTTACCTGCTTCAACATCAGCTAATTTATCCTCGGGCAGCATGGATAGTAACGGATAGTCTTCCGCAATATTAAGTGGAATCCAATCTTTATAGACAGAGATGCTTGAAATAAATGTATAATGCTCAATATTATCTCCCAGCACATCTGCAACCTTTTTTATTTGGTGAGGAGCAAATCCGCATGTATCTATTAACACATCCCATTTTCTGCTTTCCAGCGATGCTATATCTATATTTCTATCACCAATTAACTGTTCAACCTCAGGGAATATTTCTTTATTCGTGCCGCGGTTAAATAAGGTAACTTCATGCCCTCTTGCTAAAGCTTCTTCAACTAAAGCTCTTCCTAAAAAACGAGTGCCTCCTAATATAAGAACTTTCATCTATTCTCCTCCACCCAAGTTTTATATAAAGTAAATTCTTTAATCATTTATAAAACGATTTTCCTTTGCAAAAAGATATGTGGAGTGAAATAATTTTATCCCTTTATATTAGAAAAATTAGTGATACTAAAATTTTCTAGGGGGGCAGATAAAAAATTTGTGTGAAATATTTAAAAAATATTTGTATCAAAGAGGCACTTTTGTTATGATTAAATCACTTATAAATGAAATGGAGGTTTTCCTTTTGACAGCATCAATGAGATTAAGATTCCCACTTATCATTCGTTAATTTAATACGCTTGATAGCTCTGCCTATGTTCAGAGCAACGGGATTGGTCTGTTTATTTTTAAGGAAACCTATATTTAACGGTTATTTAAAAAAGAGGGGATGAGTCTGCCCTCTTTTTTTGTTGTCTTTAAAAAGCTATTGTCATAATTAGAGCGGTACAATCTTATGGATGTAGGTGAAGCATTTATAAAAAAAATTTTATAGGAAATGGGTTGTTAATCAATGAAAACAAAAAGTAATCAAACTAAGGAGAATTGGCTAAGGAATATTGTTCTCTTTTTAACTAGCCAAACGATCTCACTTTTTGGGTCATCTTTAGTTCAATACGCCATTATGTGGTATATCACTTTAGAGACTGAATCTGGTATGATGATGACGCTGTATATTATTTGCGGTTTTATACCAACGTTTCTTTTATCCCCAGTTGCTGGGGTTTGGGCAGATCGATATAATCGAAAAATGCTGATTATGTTAGCGGATGGTCTTATTGCATTGTCAACATTAATTCTTGCTATTCTCTTTTTAATGGGATATGACGCAATTTGGCTGCTTTTTGTAATGGCGGCAATTCGTGCCCTTGGAACAGGAATTCAAACGCCTGCCGTTGGTGCCATTTTACCGCAAATTGTTCCAAAGGATAAACTAACAAAGGTGAACGGAGCAAATGGCAGTATTCAAGCCGTTATCATGTTCGTATCTCCGATGGTGAGTGCAGCCTTATTAGGAATGGCCTCAATTGAAATTATATTTTTTATTGATGTCATAACTGCAGCCATCGCAATTGTCACACTGCTTGCCTTTTTAAAAATCTCTGTGCATGAGAAAGCAGCAGAGAAACAAACAACGAGTTACTTCAGTGACTTTAAACAAGGGTTACAATATGTAAATAAGCATGATTTTCTGAAGAAATTCTTCTTATTCTTTGCTGTCTTTTTTGTACTGATGGCACCTGCAGCCTTTCTTACACCATTGCAGGTGACACGAAGCTTTGGCGATGACGTCTGGCGATTGACTGCAATCGAAATTGCCTTCTCCATTGGTATGATGGTTGGTGGAGGTATTATTGCTTCCTGGGGAGGGTTCCCGAATAAAGTGAAAACTATGGGGTTTGCTAGTGTCATAATGGGAGCCTGTACATTTGCACTTGGCATTGTTCCTGGTTTTTGGATTTATTTAATTTTCATGGCACTATTCGGAGTTGCCATGCCTATTTTTAATACGCCAGCAACAGTGCTGCTGCAGGAGAAAATAGAAGAAGATTATTTAGGCAGAGTTTTTGGGGTAATGGGGATGATCTCAACCTCAATGATGCCGCTTGGCATGCTCATATTTGGTCCAATCGCTGACTTTGTTAAAATTGAATGGCTGCTAATAGGAACGGGAGTATTCATGATCGTACTAGCGATTCTTTTAGGCCGAAGCAAAATATTATTGGAAGCGGGCAAGCCTTCACCGCAATCACAGGAGTAAATTAAAAAGACGTCTCTACTTATAAGTAGGGACGTTTTAAATTTTAATTCCTTTAAAGTGTATTTTTAAAATTCCTTGCACAATTTAAATGTATCAATTATAATCAAAAATAATAAATTTTAAATTATTGAATTATTATGAAAATAATTAAAAACGATGAAGAGAAAAAGTAGGATTAAGCTATTTTACACAGAGAGCTTCGGTAGCTGAAAAGAAGCAAAAATACTTATCTGAACAATGGCCTCTGAGTTTCGTGCTGAAAGTATTTAAAGATACGAGTAGGTTCCGACGAGATTTGGTACTCGTTATCCATACCACAGTATTTAGGGAGAATTGATACACCCGTGTACTTGTTAAGGCTGTTTTGTGTGAGCAAACAGTAAAGTAAGGTGGTACCACGTGAATAAACCACGTCCTTATCCAGTTGGATATTGACGTGGTTTTTTTGTTTTTCTAAAAAAATGTTTAGTTTTAAAAGAAAAATGATTGGAGGAGCTAACATGAATAATTTTTTAGTATTGCAATCGGATTTTGGTATGGGGGATGGTGCGGTAAGTGCCATGTATGGTGTTGCGCTGTCTGTGAATCCTTCCGTTCGGGTTTTTGACCTTACCCATGATATTCCTCAATACAATATTTGGGAGGGAGCGTATCGCTTATACCAAACAATTTCATATTGGCCAGAAGGTACGGTATTCGTATCTGTTGTCGACCCAGGTGTAGGGTCTGAGCGAAGAAGCATTGTTGTAAAAACATCAACAAATCATTACATCACAACACCTGACAATGGAACACTAACGCAGATTAAGAAGCACATTGGCATAGTTGAAGCAAGAATCATTGATGAGAAAGTGAATCGTCTGCCGAAATCTGGGGAGTCTTATACATTCCATGGCCGTGATGTGTATGCATTTACTGGTGCCAGACTTACATCAGGGGTCATTCCTTTTGAACAAGTGGGTCCCGAGATTGACGTTGATTCTATTATTGAGCTGCCGGTGACTGATGCAAGCCTGAATAAGAGGAAAATTATAGGAAACATTGATATTCTTGATATTCGATTCGGTAATCTGTGGACCAATATTGACCGCGAATTGTTTAAGCAACTGGAAATTGAATACGGTGATTCTTTCGAAGTAAAGATCGAGAATGAAACACGTCAGGTGTATAAAAATATTATGACATTTGGAAGATCATTCGCGGATAGTCATTTAGGTGAACCATTGCTTTATGTAAATTCACTGGATAAAATTGGCGTTGCACTGAATCAAGGATCTTTTGCAAAGGCTTATCATGTCCAATCAGGTGCAAACTGGAAAATATTTATACAAAAAGTTCCGAATATTGCATATAATTAAATACAAATTTGTAAAAGGGGATGTTTAGCTTGAAAGGAAATCAATTATCTATTAAAACAATTGTGGCAATTGGAATTGGAGCAGCTGTATTCATTATTTTAGCGAAATTTGCCGCTGTGCCTTCACCAGTTCCAAATACCTCGATTCAAACATCTTATGCATTTTTAGCTTTAATGGCTGTTGTCTTTGGTCCAATTGCTGGCGGGTTAATTGGCTTAATCGGTCATGCACTCAATGATGCGATTTCATATGGATCCGTTTGGTGGAGCTGGGTGGCTGTATCAATGATTGTAGGACTATTAATTGGTCTGGCGGCAAAGAAATTGGATATTGAATCAGGAATTTTTAATACAAAAAAAATCATTACTTTTAACATTGTTCAGGTTATTGCTCAAGGTTTCGGTTGGTTTTTAGTCGCACCGGCATTGGATATTTTAATCTATGCAGAGCCAGCAAACAAAGTTTTTCTGCAAGGACTTTTTGCCGGCTTGTCGAACATGGTAACAGTCGGTGTGATTGGAACATTATTATTATTGGGATATGCTAAAACACGCAGTCGAAGCAATAGCTTGCATAGAGAGTTATAGATTCATTATTTGCTAATCCTAAAAAAGTGTGGCTAGGAGAAAAAAATGAAAAAGAGAGTCATTGAATTTAACAACTATAGTTTTAAGTATCATAGTCAGGCAGCGCCAACCCTTCATGATATTAATATTACTATTTTCGAAGGTGAAAAGGTATTAATTGTAGGACCTTCTGGCTCGGGGAAAAGCACGATTGGTCATTGTATCAACGGGCTTGTCCCCTTTTCTTATAAAGGTGAAGCGACTGGAAGCCTTAAGATTATGGGAAAAGATGCGCATAGTTTAGATATCTTTTCTCGGTCGAAAATAGTGGGGACTGTTTTGCAAGATCCTGATGGACAATTTATTGGACTAACAGTAGGAGAGGATATTGCCTTTTCCTTGGAAAATGACAGTACGGAACAAGGGATCATGAAGAATCTAGTAGAGGAGACGGTAAAAACGGTAGAAATGGATGAGTATCTATCATCCTCTATTCATCATCTTTCAGGGGGACAAAAACAAAGAGTATCACTCGCAGGAGTGATGGTGGATAAGGTTGAGATCATATTATTTGACGAACCTCTTGCAAACCTTGATCCTGCCACTGGTCAATATGCGATAGAATTAATTGATCGAATTCATAAAGAAACGAATACGACAGTCGTTATTATTGAGCATCGCTTAGAGGATGTACTGCATCGACATGTGGACCGTATTATTGTTGTTGATGATGGCCGTATCGTTGCTGATATGTGTCCAGATAAGCTTTTATCTAGTGTAATCCTAGAATCTAGCCATATTCGTGAGCCATTATATGTTAGAGCGGCTAAATATGCAGGATGTGATGTGATAGAGGAAATGAAGCCTTCACAACTGCACTCATTTTCCATAGAAAGCTGCAAAGATAAACTTTTAGATTGGTTTGAGAAAGCCAATGAAGCGGTGCCAAAAGAAATAAAATTACCTATCCTTCAATTGAAGGATATATCTTTTCGTTATGCTCCCGGTCATGAAACAATCAAGGGAATATCGTTGTCTGTAGAGAAAGGGGAAATGGTAAGTATTGTTGGCAAAAATGGGGCGGGAAAGTCAACCCTATCAAAGATCATATGCGGATTTGAAAAGCCTCGCTCAGGTAGTATCCTTTTTAAAGAACAAGACATAACTGGTGATACGATTAAGGAACGATCTTTTCGGATAGGAATGGTCATGCAAAACCCGAACCATATGATTTCGAAGCATCTCGTTTTTGATGAGGTTGCATTAGGTCTTATTATTCGAGGTGTCCCTGAGAATGAGGCGAAGAAGCAAGTGGAGAAAGTGCTTAAAATTTGTGGGCTTTATCCATTCCGAAATTGGCCTATATCGGCATTAAGCTTTGGGCAAAAGAAACGTGTGACCATTGCATCCATATTAGTATTGGAGCCTGAGGTTATGATTTTGGACGAGCCGACAGCTGGACAAGATCTACGGCATTATACGGAAATGATGGACTTTTTGGCAGAATTAAATCGCCAGGGAATGACGATTCTACTAATCACGCATGATATGCATTTGATGCTTGAATATACAACACGGGCGATCGTAATGAACAAGGGGAGAATCATAGCTGATGATCCGCCATCAATGATTTTGACTGATTCAGAGATTACGCGTCAGGCGAATTTAAAGGAAACCTCTCTATTGGTTCTAGCGAAACGTGTGGGGATAAAAGAGCCAAAGGAATTTGTTGAGCATTTTATTGCATATGATCGGGAGGTTAGAAGACAATGGCAGTAGAAATGCTATCGTATATTGACCGAAAAACTCTTATCCATCAGCTAACCGGAGTAACAAAGCTCATTTGCTTTATTGTATGGTCGTCTGCTGCAATGCTGACGTATGATACTCGTATTCTTGCCTTTCTTTTTATTTTTAGTATTGTCATTTTTATTGTTTCAAAAATAAAGGTATCTGAAGTTTCATTCGTTCTTATATTTATTCTGGTTTTCTTGTTCATCAATAATCTGGCTATTTATCTATTCTCTCCTCAAGAGGGAGTGAAAATCTATGGCAGCAGTCATGTTTTAATTGAGATAGCTGGAAGATATGATGTCACAATCGAACAAATTTTTTACCAATGCAATGTAACGTTAAAATATTTCGCCGTTATCCCAATAGCATTACTCTTCATTGTTACGACTCACCCAAGTGAATTTGCGGCTTCATTGAACAAAATTGGTGTGAGCTATCGAATCTCTTATGCTGTTGCTTTGGCACTTCGTTATATACCTGATGTTCAACGGGATTTTCGAACCATTGCTCTTTCGCAGCAAGCTCGGGGGATTGATATGTCCAAAAAAGAAAAATTGCCAATCCGCATAAAAAATGCTGCCTCCATAATATTTCCGCTTATTTTATCTAGTCTTGATAAGATTGAGACAATAAGTAATGCAATGGAACTTCGCGGTTTTGGAAAAAGTAACAAAAGGACCTGGTATAGTGCGCGCCCCTTTCAGAGAGGAGATTATGTAACACTATTTGTATTTGGAGTAATCTTTGTGACTGCAATGGTAGTTACCTTTCATGACGGAAACCGTTTTTATAATCCTTTTGAATCGTAATTGTTTTAGAAAGCATGATATGAAACCAAAGTTAAGGGAGAATTCTCGTCTCCCTGTTTCCTATAAACGACACTGCTGGATAGTAATTTAATATTTTTACAAGCTGCTTTGCCATATAGTCTGGGTCCGGTTCAAGTCCGTTCTTTATCCAGTCCATAATCAGACCTAGAATTCCATTGGCATAAAAGGATGTATAAAGATTATTATCCAAGTTAGAATCATTGGGTGTTAATAGAATAATGTCCTTTTTGAAAAATTTCGCGATGGATTGTAAGAACGATTCCTCAAATCCAGGTATTGATTTGAATTTTTCCCAAAGCTTGTAGAAATCTTTATTTTCCATAATGTAGTCAAATATAATAATGTCTGAATGGGATAGAGTGTTCATATGAATAAGTGTTTTTCTTTTGTAGGGATATTTAAATGTTTCTATAAGCTCCCTCGTTCTGTCAGAGATTATTTCTTCTGCCAATTCTTCTTTAAAATTATAATGCCGGTAGAAGGTTGCCCGATTATAATCTGCCTGATTCACAATGTCCGTCACGGTAATTTGGTCATAGCTTTTTATTTCCATTAATTTGATAAAAGCTTGCTTGAGCTGTGCCTTTGTTCTGCGTACTCGTCTATCGATATTTTTATCCATAATTGTCTGCTGCTCCTATTATTTTTTATATACACATTTATGATATCTGTTGTTTATCTATACAATTAATAGAATTTTACTGATTGATTGATTTGACCTTAGAACATTATAGTAGGTAAAAGGGGATCTATATTTTCTTTAATTGATTGAATTTTCCCTCTTTTTGAAATTGTATTATATCATATTATTATTAGGCTAGGATACATTTGTAGGGGAGGATTGAAGATTTGAGTAAACAATGGGATTCCAGTTTTGATGTGGTAGTCGTTGGATCAGGAGCAGGAGGATTGACTGCAGCTTTAACCGCTAGATTGCGAGGGCTTTCTGCGATAGTTGTGGAAAAAACAGAGCTTTTTGGAGGTTCAACGTCTAAATCCGGTGGCACGGTATGGGTGCCTAATAACCTCTATCTTAAAGAGGCTGGGGTAGAGGACTCCTACGAGCAAGCAAGTGCTTATATGGATGCAGCCATAGGTAATCGTGTGCCCAAATCCTTAAAGGATGCTTACCTACGTAGAGGTCCGGAGATGATAAAGTACCTCCATGAAAATACAGAACATGTTAGATGGGAATATACCCCTGGATATTCTGATTATTATCCTGAGCTTCCTGGCGGAAATCCGAATGGGCGGGCAATGGAAGCACAGCTGTTTGATCTCAATAAACTAGGAGAAGATGAAAAGAATTTGAGAAAAGCTGGACTGCCAACGAAAGGGATGGTGCTAAAGTCTAGTGAATTTCATAAAGTGAATATGATTACAAGGACTTGGATTGGAAAAACAACATCATTGAAAGTAGGCATGCGCCTTATTCGAACGAAGCTTAGTTCATATAAGCCTACCACTCTTGGAGAGGCACTTGTTGCGCGATTATATACTTCGTTAAAAGAAGCTGGCGGGGAGGTCTGGCTGTCAACTCCTTTTCATGATCTTATATTCGAAAATAATCGTGTGTCAGGCATTGTCGTTGAACAAAAGGGGAAGAAAATGAAAATCGAAGCAAAGCATGGGGTCATTTTCGCCTCTGGAGGTTTTTCACACAATCGTAAGCTTCGTGAAAAATACTTGCCGCAGCCAACGAAAACAGATTGGACCTTATCATCCGAAGGGCAAACGGGTGATATCATTGAAGCGAGCCGTAAATTAGGTGCAAAATTGGATTTAATGGATAAGATGTGGGGAACGCCAACATCCATTCCACCTGGTACTCCAGCCTTTATGCCTGTTGCTGAACGTGCAACACCAGGTCTGATTATTGTGAACAGTAAAGGGGAGCGTTATTTAAATGAATCAGTCCCTTATCATGAGTTTGTTGATAAAATGTATGAAAACAACCAATCAGAGGCAACAACTGTTCCTTCTTGGATGATATTTGATCAAACCGTGAAAAAACGATACCTGGTCTTTGGCATCATGCCGGGACAATCATTCCCAAAAACATGGGCAGAAACAGGGTATTTAAAGGTAGGGCATACACCGGAGGAATTAGCTGAAGGCATCGGGATTTCACCGAAGAAACTTGCGGCAACCATAAAACGCTTTAATAAATTTGCCGTTGATGGCAAAGATCAAGACTTTAAGCGTGGGGAAAGCGCTTATGACCGCTACTACGGGGATCCAACCTTGAAAAATCCTAATCTAGCTCCATTGGAAAAAGCACCTTTCTATGCGATTCCAATTTATCCTGGAGATATAGGGACAAAAGGCGGTTTAGTTACGGATGATTTGGCAAGGGTTATGCAAGAAAACGGGCAGCCGATCCAAGGACTATATGCAACTGGAAATTGTGCGGCCTCTGTTATGGGAGAAACGTATCCTGGACCTGGTGCAACGATCGGTCCATCGATGGTGTTTGGCTATGTAGCAGCCAGTGAAATGGCTGCTGTTGCGGCTAGACTGAAAGAGGCATAATAGCCGGTAAGTATATTTAATCTTTAGTATATTCAATAAAAAATGGGGAGCTCAGGCTCTCCATTTTTTATTGAATGCAGGGGTAAGGTTTCTATTTTAATAAGAACTCCTGAAAATAAAGGATTTCCTTGTTTTTTAAAGAATAAGGTTACTAAAAGAGAGACTATATAAGAGGAGTTCAAAATGAATAATAAATGGAATCAAATAATCTATAAAGCTTGGTCGCCATTCTATGACCGTTTTTTCAACAAAGGTATGTTTTTAAAAGCAAGAAAAGAAGTATTTAAGGATATAGAATTTATTAATGGAGAAAAAGTTCTCTTTGTGGGCTGTGGCACAGGTGCTGATTTAGTATATGTTCCATACAATAATATTAAGATAACAGCCATAGATTATTCTAGTGACATGCTTGACAAGGCAAAGGAAAAATTTCCCCATATAAATATTACATTTCTGCAAATGGATGCGCAAAACCTAACATTTCCTGATGAAACGTATGACATCGTAATTGCAAGTTTACTTCTTTCTGTTGTTCCGAATCCGCAAAAGTGTATGGAAGAGATGATTAGAGTAGTAAAACCTAAGGGAAGAATAATAATTTTTGATAAATTTATCCCTAAGAACGAAGAGCTATCACCAATTAAAAAAGCTGTAAGACCGCTTATCTCCATGCTAGGTACAGATATTGGAATCAATTTTGAGAAATTATCCGAGCCTTTTGTAAAGCAACTATCCATTCAAACTGATATTCCTATTATGTTAAATGGGATGTATAGAAAGATTATAAGTATGAAAATTCCAGATGCAAGAGAATAATTCTATTACTTTGTACATAATATTACTCATAGTACGTATGGTTTTGCTAGAGATTGAGGTGATTTTTTTGAAAAAAAGTATTCCAGTTCTCTCATTCATTTTTTGCTTATTATTAATAGGCACTTTTCCTTCTATGGCCAGCGCTTGCTCGTGTGCAGAATTACCTAGTGTAGAAACTGAATTTGAAAATTCGAGAGCGGTTTTCAGTGGAAAAGTTATCGATATAAGAGAAAAAGGAAGTTTAAAAGGATATCGATCAAAGTCTGTTCTTTTTGAAGTAAAGAACACCTGGAAGGGTGTAAACCAATCACAAATAATCATAACTACTGGTCAAGGCGGAGGTGACTGTGGAATTGATTTTAAAGAAGGAGAAGAATATCTGGTTTACGCAAATGATTCCACCATGTATGGTAAAAAAACACTTGTATCAATCATATGTGATCGAACAAATGATTTGAAATCTTCACAGGAAGACTTGGAAATACTAGGCGAAGGACGAGCACCTACTGAAACAATTGATTTTAGGGATAAGCAAAATGGAAGTCAATGGTTTATATGGGGTGGAGGCGTTTTAGTCATTGGTATTATAGGAATCTACCTTTTAATGAGACGAAAAAAAATAAATAATTAAGAACTTATATATAATAGAAGAAAAAGGCAACTGCTCAATAACAAATAAATCCACCGCTTCATTATTATCATCATTTGAAGCGGTGGATTTTACTATGCTAGTTCGTATGTTCAATAAAATTCTGGGCAAATAAGTATATTTTTTGTGAGGGCACAGCTAGATTAAGATTTTGCCCATTATCAAACCCTGCGGTGATCAAGCCTACTAGTCTCCCAAACATATCGAGCAAAGCACCGCCAGAGCTTCCATTAGAAATCGGTGCAGTGAATTGAATCATGGATAACTGATTAATTTCTCTAAAACCGGAAACAATCCCATCAGAGACAGAATTAAATAATCCTAATGGGCTGCCGATGGCGACAATTTTTTGGCCGCGAACTAATTCACCATCTGTCTTAACAATTAAAGGGGAGCAATGTTTATCCACTTTTATTATGGCCAGGTCAAATTGCTGGTGATATTTAATGAAATGATCTGTTACATATTCTTCTGTTTCATTTTCATAGAGCACTGAAAAAAGATGCCCGCCTTGAACTACATGTAAATTCGTTAAAATATATCCTTTACTATGAATGACCACACCAGAACCGTAGCATACAACCTTATTTTCGTTATCATATACTTTAATCATAACAACTGAGTTTGATAGACCAGCCAGCTGTTCATAACTCAGTTCTGCAGCAGGCACCCGGATTTGGATTTGTTTTACAGGATTGGCTATCTTGGGCTGGGAGATTATATTTGGCCTAGAAGGCATGGGTGCAATCTCTGCACTTGGTTTAATTGAATAATCAGGTAACTTAATTGGCTCTGAATAGAAATTACTGCATTTATATAATGTGGAGTAAGTTTCGGCTTCAGGATGCAAATGGATAATGTCCTCTTTCGGATTCATATAGCAGATATCACAGCCAAGCTTAGATAAGAAATACAAAAATAATAATTCATGCTGTTTAATATCACCGATAAAAATGACTTTCGGGGAAGTTCCTGAGTTAGTAAAAAGCTTAGGTAAATAGATTTCCATCCAATGTAAAAATTTAATGACGAAGTTTTTCGTTAAACTTGGATTCATGTTCGGATGGGTTTGAGTATACATTGAAAGAACCTGCATAAAGGTAAGCTTTTTCGTCCACTCAAGGGTGTCATTATGTAATGGGGCACACAGATTTGCATGATAAAGAGAATTTGAGTTGCTAGCAGAAGGTGAAACCACCGTTTGCCAATTCTCCCAAACATTTGCCAGTCTGTTAATATCATTGTTATTAGATATTCTCTCAAGCCCTTGTAAACGTAAATAAGGAGCAGTGGACATGTGCTGATCAATCTTTAGAATCGTTTCTGTGTAATGTTTAATGGATTCAGGAATACCAATATATCTTACAAAAAGAACCTCTTTTGAAACGGACTCTTTTTTATTTATAGTCATAAAATCCTCAAGAGGACTATTTGTTGATTTAAGTTTTACCTTTAAAGGCTTTGTTCTTACAATCATAAATCATTCTCCTGTTTCCAATTATTTGTATAATGTAATTATAAGGAAATTATTGAAAAGTTCATAGGCAGAAATTTTAATAAGTAAATATATACAAAGGTATAGGGTATTATTCCCGCTACAAAGATTTTATTAGATAAAGGGGGAGAATGGAATCATCCAAATGGTATATTTTAGGTTTAATATATAAAGAAGATATTTATAATGAAAGGAATGTTAGGAAGATGAGTATATCGCGCGAAAAAAGTAGATTTGATAACAGATTCACAGAAGAAGTAATCGAAATTACAGCTGTTACAGGGGCGTCGGGAATTGGGGCAGGAAGAGGTGGTGGAGCTAAGCTGTGGAATGCATCCATTCCATTAATTGCATGGAAAAATGTATTATCTACTGAAACGAAAATAGAAGAGTTACGGTTAGAATGGCAAGTGAATGATGAAGAATGGGAACAATCCAAAGATATTTTGAAAAAGAATACAGTTGTGAGATTACTTGTAAGAAGAGCAGAGAATTCAATGATGCTTGTTAAGGTTTTGGAGACAGCATATAAAGATGATGAGTTGGAAATGATTCTGCAGGAATCGTTAAAGCCGGTTTTTTACACGGATGAGGTGTTAGGTAAGTTTGAACTGGATAAAAGTGTGAAGACTTTTGAAAAGAAAGTATTATGGGCTGGAGAAGAAGGCAATCTGTATTTTGACTGGGATGAAGATGAAAGCGGGATGAAGGCTGCGTTAGAAACAGCCTACGCTCTTTTCGAAAATCAAGAGGAATGGAACATGAAAATTAGAAGGTATGCCGCAAAAGAACTGACTGAATTAGCAAATGATTGGCTTCAGGATAATGAAGAGACAGAGATAGACGAGATTACAAATGACATGTTCATGGAACTTATGAAATTAGATTGTATTAGTGTTTATTCAGACGGTGACTTTAATTTATTCTTTTTTGATGGGGAGATGTTTTGGGGACATTCGATCATTGTAAGTGGAAATATTAATGGAGATCTTACTTCGGCTGAAATTGCAGGATAAATGCAGGAACAAGAGGACAGGAACCTTGTCCCAGTTAAGGAAAAGGGGGACATGGCTCCTATCCTATGTTCTGTTATATCCCACCCATGAAAGAAGCTATTTTAAACAATAGCTTCTTTTTTATATTATTTATTCTAACCCTTAAACAATCTAAGTGGAAAATTTTTCAATAATATACGTTGACACAACATATTATACGTCATATAATATGTCTAACACCAATACTATACGATATATAATATGTGCTAATGTATAATACATGGAGGTGTACAGTTATGTCATTTCAGCTTGGTTCCTCTTTGCTTGATGCTTGTGTCCTGGCCATATTAGCGAAGGAGGATGCATATGGGTATTCTCTTACACAGCAAGTGCGCGAGGTTATGGATATTTCAGAATCGACACTTTACCCTGTTCTGCGAAGGCTGCAAAAAGGTGACTATTTAACAACCTATGATCAGCCTTTTCAAGGAAGAAACCGGCGGTATTATCGAATTACTCCAAGCGGTCGCTCCAAATATGAGGAGCTGCTTGAGGAGTGGATAGATTATAAGCAAAAAATTGATTCAGTCCTATTAGGGGGAATAAATCATGAGTAGGGAAGAGTATTTAAAAGTGCTGCGGCAAAAGCTTAATAAATTGCCGAATGAAGAAATAAACGCAGCCATAGATTTCTATAATGAATATTTTGATGAAGCGGGTGAGGAAAATACAGCAGAGGTAATAGCTAAACTAGGTTCACCGGCACTTGTGTCCTCGCAAATTTTAGCGGAATACGCTGTAAAAGGTTTGGATAATGAATCAAGCACAGCTAAAAAAGGACTGTCAGCTGTATGGTTCATCATTCTAGCTATTCTCGCATCACCGATTGCTTTACCATTGCTTTTACTTGTTGTTTGTCTTGTATTTGCTGTAGTGCTGCTTTGTGGAAGCTTTCTATTAACATTCTTCCTTCTAAATGTATCTCTAGCTTTAGCAGGCATTGTTAGCATAGTTGCAGGGTTTGCTGTGATTACACAGCATTGGCAAACGTCTCTTTTCTTTATTGGCATTGGATTAACAGCTTCTGGAATAGGTATTCTTTTATTCCCTCCACTTGTATTAGTAACAAAGAATATAAGTAATTCATTAGCTAAATGGCTGAAAAGGCTTTTCGATAAAATAACACGCAGACGTAAGGAGGGAATGTAAAATGAAAACCTCAAGAAAAACAATGACGATCATTGCGAGCTGCATGATTGTTATGGGAATTATTCTTAGCGTGGCTGGCTTGTCTGCAGGGGCAAGGTTTACCATTACTAATACAAAGGATGGCTTTCAGGTAATCGGACCAGAGGATCGGATAACGGAAGAATTTTCTTTGCCTTCCTTTAAAAATATAAAGATTGATTTCAAAGATGCAGATGTAGAGATCATCCCATCATCCGAATATAAAATCGAAATAAAGACATTAAAAGGAATAGAGATTACACATGAAGTAAAGAATGACACACTTATTCTAACAAGTGAAGATCAAAAGTCTGGCCCGAAATTTTTCCTTAATTTAACTTTAACGAGCACTCCGCAGCCAGCTATTAAGATTTATGTTCCAAAGGACGCAAAATTCTCTGATATCTCATTAGTGAACAAATTTGGAGATATTCGCTTAGTTGAAATGATAGTGGATAAAATGGACATTTATGCGAACGATGGGGATATTGTAATCAAGGATTTGCAATCCGATGAATTAACAATTGAAAATGGGTTTGGAGATATTACAGGAAGCAAGGTGAAAACAGAAAGATTACACGTGGAAATGAATGATGGCGATGCGGAATTTAATGGGATAGAAGCAGCTTCAACTGTTTTTAATAATAAGTTTGGTGACATTACCTTCAGAGAATTTACTAGTCAAGAGCTTTCGATGAAAAGCAATGATGGAGATATCGACATTCAAGGAAAGCTTCTAGGAAATTCCGTCATTCATTCAAGCTTTGGGGACATTGATTTGAAGCTGTCTAATAAAGAATCAGAGCTAAGCTACAATATCCGCAATCAATTTGGAGATATTTCAATTAATGATAATAATTTCGAAGCAAAGGCAACGCATAAGGCAAATACTGAACATAAGCTAGATATCGTTTCTAATGATGGGGATGTTCAAGTTGACTTTTAAATGCACCACGATCCGAGTCTCTTTATTGAGATTCGGATTTTATTGATTAATGGAGTTTTACATAAAGGATTTTGATTTAAATGGACGTGCTCATATGAGCACGTCCATTTTTTTGTATATGACACCTGTCATAAAAAACTCCTGATAAGTGTGAATATTGATTGCTTATTTTCACAGTTAAAATAAAATTATCAAATCAGGAAAGGAAATGGAAATGGATGAATACAAACAATAAACGAATTCGCTTACTAGATATTTTAAGAGGATTTGCCGTGCTGGGGACATTAGGTACAAATATATGGATATTTGCCTACTTAGGGGACTTGTCTTATATTTTCACATATGATCATTCTGCATGGTGGAAGTCTTTTCAAGATTTTATCAGGATTTTTGTTTTATTTTTGGTGAATGGAAAGCTGCTCGGTTTATTAACCATTATGTTTGGCGTAGGTCTTGAATTAAAATATCAGCAGGCTTTAAGAAAAGGAAATGCTTGGCCGGGTGTTTATATATGGACTTCCTTTATCTTAATGATGGAGGGCTTTATTCATTTCACGCTTGTCATGGAATACGATATTTTAATGAGCTATGGGGTAACGGCGATCATTGTTTCCTTTATTGTAAAGGGCGGAGATCGGGTGATTGCTAGGGCGATGAAGATCATTGGCGGACTTCACGGCGGTTTTATGCTGCTGCTTTTAGTGCAAGGAATCGTTCTTGGATTTACAGCGTCGAATGTGTCAATTGGTGATATAAAAGAAATCGTATTCCTCTATCAAAATGGAAGCTGGATAAAGCAGATTCAATATCGTCTATTAAATTTCGTATTTTTACGTACAGAGGTTATTTTCGTTATTCCTATGAATATATTTCTCTTTTTGCTTGGTGTTCGTCTAATGAGATCAGGTGTCTTTTCTCCTGATGAAAATGGCAAGAAACAGAGAAAGAAATTGATAAAATTAGGCTTGTATGTAGGCATTCCGCTAAATTTACTCATCTTTGTGCCAGGGGGCATCTTTGATTTTCCGGTGCGTTATCTATTTGCACCCATTTTATCTTTAGGTTATTTAGCATTTATTGCTAAAATAGTAGAAAGAACCCAGAGCTTTTGGCTTTGGAGCAAGCTTGAAAGTGTTGGAAAGATGTCGCTAAGCTGCTATGTTATGCAAAATTTAATCTCAGCGATCGTTTTTTACGGCTGGGGCATTGGTCTAGGCGGAAAAGTAAATTCTGTGACGATTGTTCTTATTTGGCTGTTTATTAGCACGATTCAAGTCATATTTGCGAATATTTGGCTGCAGCATTATAAGTTTGGTCCTATGGAAGCTGCTAGGAGATATACTTCAAGATTAGTAGAAACTAAATAAAAGGAGTTCATCGTAATGCTAAAAAAGCTTTATCCTTTTGATCAGATTCAAAAATATTTGCTTATTGATGTGATTACTATTGTGATATTAATTTATAAAGTTTGCATTACGAATGGAGCAATAGGGCTTCCAGGGCAGCTTTTTTTAGTCGTTTTGTATTTAATATGCTTTTATATTTGCTTGTGGCATAAGGATTGGAGGCTTTCTGCAGCCAGTTTTGCAGGCTGCCTCATTCTTATGCTATTAGCCGTTTATGTGGATAAATGGATTTTACTTTTCGGATTTATTTTTGCTGATTTGCTTGGAAGAGCAAAGCGTAAGGTAGATCTTGGAATCGGGATCATTGGCATTGCAGTGATGCATATTTTATTCGGTTTATTAACAGAAGGAAGCCCGTTTGCAATTGTCAAAACGCTGCATTTCCCCTTTATGATTGTGCAAATGCTTGTGCCGGTTGTTATTTTTATAAGAGAAAAGGCAAATGTTCTTCAAGAGGAACTCGATACGGCAAACGCTCAGCTTATTTTGGAGAAGGAGAGGCAGAGAATAGCGAGGGATTTACATGATACACTTGGGCAAACATTAACGATGATAAAACTGAAAAGCGAGTTAACAAAGAGGTTAATTGAAAAAGATGAAAACAAGGCGAAACAGGAGCTAGATGATATTTTAAATACATCCCGCTTTGCGTTAAAGCAAGTGAGGGAACTCGTTTCAGATATGAAGTTTGTTTCGCTTGAAGAGGAGATCGAACAATCACAAAGAGTTTTGCAAACTGCTGGTATTGCAATGATTCATGAGAAACAAGAACAGATGCCTTTATTATCGAATGTTGCGGAAACGATGCTGGCACTTTCTGTAAGGGAAACCATTACGAATATTGTCAAACACAGTAAGGCTAACCATTGTACACTTTCTCATTTTGAAGAAAATGGATATTGTTGCATTCAAGTAATAGATGACGGAAATGGTCAATTAAAGGAAGGCAAAGGAAATGGAATACTGTCCATTAAGGAGCGGATCGATATGCTTCAAGGGCAGGTTGAAATCTATGGGAGTCCACAAAAGGGCAGTACGATCACGTTGAGGGTACCAATTCATTTAAATGGAAGGGGAGGATACCGTGATTAGAGTTGTAATAGCGGAAGATCAGAAAATGCTTCGTGGGGCGTTAACTTCATTATTAAAGCTGGAGGATGATATAGAAGTCGTAGCAGAAGCTGCAGATGGATTGGCGGCATGGGATGCGATTATGGAATATCAGCCTGATGTGTGTTTATTAGATATTGAGATGCCTTCGATGTCAGGTCTTGAAATTGCAGAGAAACTTAAGCAAGAGAATCATTTATCAAAGGTTATTATCGTCACGACATTTGCCCGCCCTGGCTATTTACAAAAAGCAATTGATACGCAGGTGGAGGGCTATTTATTAAAGGAAGAACCAATCGATTTTCTAATTGAAGCGATTCGAAGTGTAAAAAATGGTGAACGTGTACTAAGTACGGACTTAGCGGCAGCATTATTTTTAAAAGAGGTGAATCCATTAACAGAGCGGGAAATGGATGTACTCCGTCTCGCAAAAAAAGGGATGACGACAAGAGAAATTGTCAAAGCCTTATATCTAACAGATGGAACGGTTAGAAACTATTTATCTTCTGCCATCCAAAAGCTAGAGGTTACGACGAGACAGCAGGCGATTGAGAAGGCGAAAAATAAAGGATGGATTTAAAACGGTATAAAATGAAACCTTTCACAACAATCTATTGAGATGTAAAAATGATCCAGTGATTTTTAATGCTAATACAAATGTGAATGAATCGTGAATCCTCTTTTCAATACTACGCATACTGTAATGTCAGATTTGTATTATTTTCAGCATACATAGGTATGTAAGTAGAATTGGTGAACTCTATTAAAAGTCCAATGAAGATGCATTATAGTACCTGTATAGGTATTTAATCATATTATATGTAAAGTATGGTGATAAATAATGCATCCAATTATTGATTACAATGAAAATCCATTTATCGTAATCTGGGAAACGACGAGAGCGTGTCAGCTGAAATGCGTACATTGTAGAGCTGAGGCGCAAACAACCCCACATCCTGATGAGTTATCGCATGAAGAGGGAATGAATCTCATTGATCAAATCTACGAAATGAATAATCCCATGCTAGTGTTTACAGGCGGGGATTGTATGATGAGGGAGGATCTTTATAAGCTAGCAGACTATGCAGTGAAAAAAGGGATGCGAGTTTCAATGACTCCAAGTGCTACTCCTAATGTGACGAAGGAAAAAATGATCATGGCGAAAGAGGCCGGATTATCCAGATGGGGGTTTAGCCTTGATGGACCCACACCAGAGATTCATGATTTTTTCCGTGGAACCCCAGGTTCATTTGATTTAACCGTTGAAAAGATTCAGTATTTGAATGAACTAAATATGTCTCATCAAATTAATACGGTGATAAATAGGTATAATTATGATCATCTCGAAGAAATGGCAGAGCTGGTGAAGGAACTGAAGGCGGTTGTGTGGTATGTATTCACTCTCGTTCCGACAGGGAGAGGACAAATGAAGGATTGCATTACACCTGCTGAGCATGAAAAAGTATTTCGCTGGCTATATGACTTAAGCAAATCAGCTCCTTATGATATTAAAACAACTGCTTCGCAGCATTACCGCCGAGTGGTTCTGCAAGAAAAGGTGCGTGAAAAGGCTTTAAGCAAAGATAATATTCGCTACGAGGATACGATTACAAAAGACATCGCATTTATGGTAGATGGATTAAAACGTGCCCCACGTGGTGTGAATGATGGAAATGGCTTTGCTTTCGTTTCACATATAGGTGATGTGTACCCAAGCGGACTGCTTCCAATTAAAGCCGGAAATATTAAAGAAACGCCATTAAAAGAAATTTACCGGGAATCCAGCATTTTCAAAGAGTTACGTGATCCGAATAACTATAAAGGAAAGTGCGGCGTTTGTGAGTATCGCTTTGTCTGTGGCGGTTCCCGTTCAAGAGCATATGCAGTAACTGGTGATTATTTAGAAAGTGAACCGTTCTGTGTCTATATTCCTGAAGCATTAAGAAATAAAAAGGAACAGATACGACATTAAACTTAAAGCCATAAAGAAATATCGTACGAAAAGACGTACGATATTTCTTTATGGTTTCCCACCGAATGATATTTTTTGATATATGGAACTTGATCCATTCGGTCTATCATTTTGTTTTATTTTAATTACTGTAATTACGATCTTTTGCCCAATATCCCTTAATACTTTTTCAAATGAATAATCTCTGAGGGTACGCCGTAAGCAGCAGAAGCCTCGTAAATAGTAGTGGTATTGTTCATATTTTCATATAGCAGCTCGTCTGGTATTAAAATTTCAACGGCAAAGATATCTGCCTCAACCTCTATCTTATCTAATGAGAAAAGTGTGTTTTTTCTCAAGAATGGAGTATTTACCCTTGGATGAAGGATTGCGTGTCCTAATTCATGAGCACATATATATTTCTGCATCTCATTGTCTAAATTGTTATTAATAAAAATATATTTATTCCTTTTATCATATTTATAAAAGCCTAAAATTTCCTCATGTAAATCCCATGGAATGATGTGTATCTTCTTTAAAGATGCAAGCTCGAATGGGTCAGAAGTTTTGTGCTTTTTCTTTATTTCATTCACTATTGTTTTGATCCATCCCAATGATATCGCCTCGCATCCCTACTCATTCTCTTTTCTGTATTTATGAGGAACGTATTTTTTATTAATCCGTTGTGTTTGGCGAACAGCATATTCCATTGCCTCTAACAGTGATTCGATTGCCTCAGGGCTCATAGGCTCTCCATTGAAACTTAACCCGTCTTCACTAGTTAGATCATTTTTGATTTTTTCCATTCGTTTAGCAATGTCTTTTTCGTCTTTTTCAGAAAAAGGCGATAGGTTAGAAGAAACATACAGTTTATCTTCAGAATGTCCAATCAATTCATTCATAGGAATATTGAAAAACTCACAAATCTTATCTAGCATGTCAAATCGTGGTTTTGCTATATCATTTTCCCAAGAATTATATCGCCCTCTTTTTATCCCCAGTTTGTCAGCAACTTCATATTGACTTAGCCCTTTTTTTTTGCGAAGGCTTTTCAGACTTTGTCCAAGAGTCATCATGGTCTCACCTCGAGTGAAAAATATTTTATCCATTTTTTGATTGACAGATAATATTTTTATCCAATATAATTTAATTACTTACTAAAGAAATATAAAATATGGAAAAAATGTTGATAAATAATCCAATTTTAACCAAAATGATAATTTTATTATCTAATATGTATTATAAGAATATTAAATTATCCGGTCAACTTATTTCGATATTTTTTTTGTGAGATTGGATAAATAAATTATCATAAGGAGGGTATATAAATGAATTGTAATGAAATCGAAAAACTGATTTATGATTATCATTGGTTACGTAAAGAAGTGTGCCGATTAGAAAAGATTGTTTTTGGATTTTCTGTACCTATAAAAAGCATTGGGGTCACACAATATGGAATAGAAGCAGCCATGCCAAAAGGGAGTTTACTGAAGAGTGAGGCAGAATTAGAAGCGTTAGACATAAGAGAGAGACGATTATATAAACGTTTAAACATGTATAGAAAAAAAGTATTTGCGATTGAAAAGATTGCAGAGCTTTATTTAGTAGATGATCAAGAGCTTACATTAATGGATTGCATGATGGAAGGCATGAGCTATCGAGCGATTGCAGCTCATTTAGGACTTTCGAGAGAAAAAGTCCGAACCTTAAAAAACGAAATGATCGACCATATCCACCAAAATTGCCACTTTTTGCATGAGTTGAAACGGGATAAATCAGCAGTGTAAAATGAGATCAAGGCGAGAGGTCATCACGATTGACACTATAATTGAGAGAAAGACTCCATTTTTTGAACAGTAGGGAAATGTCGTTAAAAGAAGCGGAACCCATTTTTTAGTGAAAAAGGAGACTGCGGTAACATAAAAAGATAATGGAACCTGTTTCTTGAAGAAAAAGGAAAATATGGGCACGTAAAAAGATAATGGAACCCGTTTCTTGAAGAAAAAGGAAAATATGGGCACGTAAAAAGATAATGGAACCTGTTTCTTGAAGAAAAAGGAAAATGTGGTCACGTAAAAAGAAAATAGAACCCGTTTTTTGAAGAAAAAGGAAAATGTAGGCATGTAAAAAGAAAATAGAACCCGTTTCTTGAAGAAAAAGGAAAATGTGGTCACATAAAAAGATAATGGAACCCGTTTCTTGAAGAAAAAGGAAAATATGGTCACGTAAAAAGAATTGTCTAAGGCAAGAATTAAGCACTTCCTTATTTTAAAGTAAGTGCTTTTTATTTTGGAATCATGCTTTAGTAAAATTAGATGAAATGATCAGCCATATCTGCCAAACCTGCCACTTTACGCACGAGTTGAAACAGAGGAAACCAGCAGTGTAAAATGAGGTCAAGGAGATGAATTCAATACCTTAGTAATTACTTAGTTTTAATTAGTGATAATAAAAATGAATGTAAAGAGCACTTACTAGATTAAAAGAGTAGGTGCTTTTTTATTTGCCGTTTTAGTATTGTCGGCGTTAAAGAACAAGACAGTTTCGGTGGTGACCAGTGTTAACGAGCTTACTTGAAGGGAGGTGATTAAATAATGAAAAAATCTTTAAAAATCAACTTATAAATTTGGAGTTGATGGATATGCAACAGAGAGGAGGGAGTGAATGATCACTATAAATGAAATGAGAAAGGCAGTAATGGCCACTTTAAAGACTTATTTTTCTTCTATAACTTTATATGAAGAACAGAAACAAGGTGCAGAGGGACCTTGTTTTTTTGTTAGGCTGCTTTCGACTAAACAATTAAGGGAAATCAATCGGCGATATAAGCGCAGCCATTCCTTTGATATCACCTATTTGCCTAGTTCAGCGAACACAATGGATGAAATAGATATAATTGCTGAACAGCTGTACCGGTATTTAGAGTATATCGATTTAAATGGCAGCTTAGTCCATGCATTAAACATGAGGCACGAAATCATTGAAGGTGTTTTTCACTTTTTTGTTGATTACGACTTTTATGTTGTAAAAGAAAAAACCAATCAAATTAAGATGCAGAAGCTTGAACAGGAGGAATTTGTCCATGATTAAGTCAAAGAATAAGGCAGGCTTTTCAAAAGAGCAGTTTCTAAATTCGGATCGCTATGCCGATAAAAGAGATTTACTACAAACTGTACTTAAGGATGATGAAAAATATACGGCGGAACAAGCTGATAAATTAATCAGCGCTTTTTTAAAAAAGGAGGCTAAATAATGGCAGGCGGCACTTATACAGCGATGAATAAAGTAAGACCGGGTGTATACATCAATTTTGAAAGCGAACCGAAACCATTAGGTTCACTTGGTGAGAGAGGAATTGTTACATTTGCACTTCCTCTTAGCTGGGGTGTGGAAAAAGAAGTGCTTGAGATTGAAGCAGGTGAAAATGTTAGAGCGAAGCTAGGGTATAGCCTCACAGATCCAGAGCTTTTACTTGTTCGCGAAGCATTGAAAAGAGCGAAAAAGGTGATTCTTTATCGATTAAATGAAGGAACAAAAGCGACAGCAACTGCAGATACCCTAACGATTACAGCAAAATATAGCGGAATTAGAGGAAATGATATCTCAATTGCAGTTCAAAAAAACATTGATGATGCGACTAAATTTGATGTCCAAACACTTGTTGAGGGTGCTGAAATGGATTTACAAACGGTAGAATCCATCGAGCAGCTGCATTCCAATGATTGGGTAACTTTTAGCGGAACTGGAGTCCTGACCGAAACAGCAGGAATTTCTTTGGCAAATGGATCAGACGGCACTGCCACGAATGAGGATCATTTAGATTATTTATGTGCTATCGAGGTTTTTGAATTTAACACGATTGGATTAACAGCAGCCGATACCATGCTGAAATCACTATATAGCTCGTTCGTTCATCGCTTACGTAGCGATGAAGGGATTAAGGTCCAGCTGGTTGTTGAAAATTATCCAATAGCTGACGGGGAAGGCGTCATCAGTGTTAAGAATGGAGTGATTCTATCCGATGGAACAGCACTATCCGCTAACCAAGCAGTAGCATGGGTGGCTGGTGCAACTGCGGCAGCTGATGTTAATGAATCTCTAACCTACCAGGCCTATGATGATGCAGTAGATGCTGAGCCTCGATATACCAATTCACAAATTGAAGCTGCATTAAAGAATGGCGAGTTTGTATTTGTTCAAAGCAATGGCCTTGCGATGGTCGAGCAGGATATTAATACGCTTAAAAGCTTTTCACCGAAGAAGGGAAAACATTTTTCAAAGAATCGTGTCATCCGTGTGCTTGACGGCATTAATCAAGATATTAAACGGATCTTTGAAAAATTTTACATTGGAAAAGTAGACAATAATGCTGATGGCCGCAACCTTTTACGGAATGAATTGAACAACTATTTATTGATGCTGCAAAACGTCAATGCCATTCAAAACTTTGATGCGCAAAAGGATGTCACAATCCAAGCAGGCAGCGATTCGGACAGTGTATATGTTGAAGTACATGTACAGCCAGTAGACTCTATTGAGAAAATTTATATGAAAGTACAGGTGAAGTAAAATGGCATTTTTACAAGCAAGAGATGCAATCTCTGGACAGGAAGGAAGAGCATATGCAACGATCAATGGCAATGTAGAAGAAATGTTCTATGTTAAAACGCTAGAAGCGACCGTTGAAAAGCAAAAATCAGAAATGAAAGCTCTTGGCCGAAGAGGAACGCAGCACAAAGCGACTGGATGGAACGGCACAGGAAGTATGACTATTTACTATGTAACGACACGATTCCGCCAGCTGATGCTTGATTATATTAAAACCGGAAAAGATGTATATTTTGACATTCAAATTGTGAATGAAGATCCAACATCAAGTATCGGAAGACAAACCGTCGTTTTAAAAAATGTCAACTTAGACAATGTGATCATGGCAAAGGTTGATACAGAAAGTGAATTTCTTGAAGAAGAAACAAATTTCACTTTTGATGATGTGGATATTTTGGAGAGTTTTGTAGCACCAACAAATTAAGGGGGAAAAGAAGATGAGTAAACTGCAGGCATTTTTTTCTCAAAATGTTAAGTGTAATAAACAGCTAGATGTGATTATTTCTGAGAGATTTATTGATGAAAACGGTAAACTAATCCCTTGGAAAATTCGCTCGATGAGTGAAAAAGAGAATGAATTAATTAGAAAAAATACACCACGTGATAAAAAAGGGAATATTGATGGGGAATCCTACGCAGCCAAGCTTGTTACCGAAAGTGTTGTTTTTCCTAACTTAAAGGATCCTGATCTTCAAAAGTCTTACGGTGTTATGGGGGCTGAGGATTTACTTAAAGAAATGCTTTTATCAGGTGAGTATTCAAGACTTTGTCAAAAGGTACAAGAAGCAAACGGATTTGATATCAATGAAATGATTCAATACGCAAAAAACTAATCAAGGAGGGCGATGCAGATGCAAATTATGCATACTATGCCCTCCATAAGCTCCGCATTCTTCCACATGAACTTATGAATATGAGTCTACGAGAAAAAGCAGTCATCTATGCGATGATTGATTATCGAATAGAACAAGATAGAAAGGAAGAAGCAAAAGCACGGATGATGTCACGAAATAAAAGATAAGGTAAATGGAAAGCACTCAAGTATATAGGGTGCTTTTCTGCTTTTGAAAAGGTGGTGGAGAAGACGTCAATTAATAATATAATGAGCAGTTTTTCAAGCTCATTACAAAATATGAATCAAAATATGAAGCAGACTAATTTTGCCATCGTAGAATTGAATCGCTCAATAAATCGGTTCACGAATCATCTAGTAGGAACATTGCAAAGAATTGCTGCCGCCGAAGCTTCTCTGCTCAACTCCCAAAGTAATCCCCCTAACCAGAATGATGCAGGAAATGATAATGGTTCTATCAGTGGCGGATTAGGTAAGGTTATAAATGGATTTAATAAAATATTAGGGACGGCAGAAAAAGTTTATGCAACTGTCGATGCCACAATGGCATTTGCGGACGGTATTACAGCCACTAATACACGTTTATCTTTTATAAATGATGGTTTAAGAACGCAGTCTCAGTTACAGCAGCAAGTTTTCGATGTTGCAAATCGTACTGCTACTAGCTATGAGTCGACAGCAGGATTTATTTCAGCGCTTGGATCAGCTTCAAAAGGTGTTTTTAAGAATAATGACGATATGCTGGCTTTTACCGAAAGCTTTAACAAAACGCTTGATATAGGTGGAGCAGACAAAGGGACTAAGGATAATGTTAGTCAGCTGATGATTCAGGCGCTGGGAAATGGAAAAATGCAAGATATTGGGTTCAGAGAAATGAGTAAAGCGGCACCTGCTATTATGGATGTTTTATCAGCGGGTCTAAGTATTTCTGAAACTGAGCTGCAGAATTTGGGAGAAGAAGGAAAGCTGACAGCAGACATGATCGTAAAGGCTTTTGAAAATCAAAGCAATGTAATAGATGGTATGTTCAAGCATATGCCTTTAACTTTCGAGGGTGCAACAAACATTATGAAAAACAAATTTGTTGAATTTATTGGGAATCTCAATCAGGTTGGAGGACCACTAACCTTAATAACGGAACAGATGCAGGGCTTTATAGCCTGGTTAAATTCTGCAAATGGAGAGCAGTTTTTCAATGGTTTAGCGATGGGGATTGATCTTGTTGTAAGAGGTTTCGTATTCTTAACAGATGTTATTGGGCGAGTTTTTAACTTTGTTTTAACCTATTTGCCGGAGATTTCAGCTATGCTTTTGACTTGGGGAGCAACGCTAATCCCTTCAATAATTGCTAAACTTTGGGGGATGGTACCGCCAATTTTTGCACAAGCCATGGCATGGCTTGCTGCTAATTGGCCAATATTATTAATCGTTGCTGCGGTAGGGCTTTTAGTTTTTATTATTCGGCAATTTGGCGTTACAACAGATCAAATTGTAGGTTTCGTTGCTGCGGTGTTTTCCTCTCTCTTTGCGCTAATTTATAATAACATCGCCAACATTTGGAACTTCTTTGCGATGCTCGCGGAATTTTTAATTAATGTATTCATTGACCCTGTTTATGCTGTCAAGAAGCTCTTTTATGATCTTGTCAAAATGGCTGTGAACAATCTTGCTTCATTAGCAGGTTCGTTTGATATGGTAGCTGATATTTTGGGAAAAGTTTTTGTAAATGGTGCAAATTTAGCAATAGGAGGAATAAATGCTCTTATTAGGGCTTTGAACAAAATTCCAGGTGTTGATATTCAGGAAGTCAAAAAATTTGAAAGCGGTGCTAGCAGTAGACTGTCTGACAAACTTAAAAACTTTGTTAATAATCTTGAAGAGCCTAAAAGTGATAAAAACGTAGTAAAAATCCCACGTATGGAGTTAAAGTCAGTTCCTGAATCATTTCAAAATGGCTACAAAACTGGCAGTGATTTCGTTAAAAACCTCGGGAAATCTGATGGACTTGAAAGTTTTGCAGGTAAAAACTTTTTTAAAGATAAACCGGGTATGCCAGGTGGCAATAATTTCACTAATATGAATAATGGCAGTAACGGCTTCTCTAATATGAATAATGGCGGTAATCAATTAGCGAACATCGATAAAGTTGGAGAAGTAGGAAAAATCAATGATACTGTGGATATTTCCAGTGAAGACATAAAAACAATGCGAGAGCTGGCAGAAATGAAGTCGATCCAAAACTTTGTGTCACTGCAACCGAGCGTGAATGTGGAAGGGATAAGCGTTCGGGAAGAAGCAGACATTAATACGATTGTTGCAAGGATTGAACAAAAGCTGGAACAAGAATTTTATGCTGCAGCTGAGGGTGTGTATATGTAATGACTGATTATGAAATATGGCTTTCATTTAATAATGAAGCGGAGGGATTCCAGTTGCCTGAGAATCCCTCTTCTATTGAAATCAAGGATGCAAATAGTAATAAAACCTATCATATTTCAGGAATAGGGGAAATTAATGTATTAAAAGATTCATCGCTAACTGAATATACATTTGAAGGTGTATTCCCTTCTCAGAAAAATCCTTTCGTGTTAGCAAAAAGAGCACTTGAACCAGAAAGCTATGTGGATTACATTCGGAAGTGGATGGCTTCGAAGCAGCCGATCCGCTTCATCTTTACGGGTTCAACTTTTTCTATTAATACACTTGCAAGTATTGAAGCATTTGAGTGGAAAGAAGCTGGCGGTGCAGTTGGTGATATTGAATATAAGCTGTCTTTGAAAAAATATGTGCATTATGCAGCTCAAAAGGTGAAAGTTGTCAATAAAGCTGCAGCTAACAAGCAAGCATCTCCTCGCCCGGATAATCGGGCTCCGGCAAAAATATATAAACTAGTTAAAGGTGATAGTTTATGGAAAATTGCACAAAAATTTTTAGGCAGTGGCTCTCGCTATAAAGAAATACAAAAGCTAAATAATATTAAAGAGTCAGAGCTGCGAAAGCTTCCTATAGGACTGGAAGTAAAATTGCCTCCAAAGTAGGTGGTAGCAATGGAAATTTTATTAGATAACAAAAACGGGAATGTCTGGGATATAACGAATATGGTTTCAAATGTTGCCTGGAAAACGACGAGGATCGGCCGTGCTTCTAGTTTGGAGCTGACGATGATCAAAGGCTCACCAAATCAAGATAAAGCATTCCAATGTAATAATGGCGATGTCATTCGCGTAAAGGATGAAAATCAGCCAGTGTTTTACGGCTATATTTTTAAAATTGGAAGCGGGAAAAGTGAAGAGGTCAAGATCACTGCCTATGATCAAATACGATATCTAATGACAAATGAAACCTATGTAGGCACGAATGTAACAGCCACCCAAGTAATAAAAAAAATAGCGAATGATCTTAAATTAAAGCTGGGTGTAATTGAAGATACAAAACACCAAATTCCAACATTGATAGAGGATGATAAAAAGCTTCTTGATACGATCTGTAAATCACTTGATTTAACATTAATCGCCACAACGCAAAATTATGTTTTTTATGATCATTTTGGTGCATTAACTTTAAAGAATATTAAAAACATGAAGGCAGACGTTGTTATTGGGGATGAAAGCTTAATGCATGATTATAGTTACGAAAAGTCTATCGATGATGAAACGTATAATCGCATCAAAATCATTCGGGATAATAAAGAGACGGGAAAACGTGATGTGTATATTGCAGAGGATAGCAGCAATATTGCAAAATGGGGTCGTCTCCAGCTTCTTCATAAGGCAGATGAAAAAATGAATGAGGCTCAAATTAATAATCTATTAGATCAATTGGGTACTCTTAAAAATCGTGAACATAGGAAAATAAAAATTAGTGCGATTGGAGACTTGAGGATTCGGGCAGGATGCTTCGTTCCTATCATTCTAAGTGAATTTGGTATCCGTCAGTATTTTTTAGTTGATGAATGTACTCACAGTTGGGAAGGGGCAGATCATACGATGTCGCTGGATTTGAAGGTGATATAAAATGAGCATGATCAATATCATTAAACAAGCAGGGGTTGGCGCCATACATGCGCAAAACCCTGTTCATATTCTATTTGGAACGGTAACAAAATCGAATCCTCTTGAGGTGAATGTCGAGCAAAAATTCACTCTCACAGAGGATTTTTTAGTACTGACAGAAAGGTTGACCCGGTATGAGGAGAACGAGCATACTCACTCATCGGCAAATGGAGAAACCGCACCGCCCTCTAAGCCGCTTATTATTCAAGCTGGTTTAAAAAATGGTGATAAGGTGATCCTGCTGCGAGTGCAAGGCGGACAGCAATTTGTGGTCCTTGATAAGGTGGTGTGAACATGACAATCCCACAGTCTGATTTTATTGAAGAGCTTGAATTGGTGGCGATTTTTCCGAGCTTGACGTATAAGATTGATTTTCAGAAAAAAAGAATGTCTGGCATGACAGATCAGCTTGCTGCAATTAAGCAGGCAGTCTTTATTATTTTGCACACAGAACGCTTTAAGCACATGATATACAATGATCATTTTGGTATTGAATTAGAAAATTTAATAGGGACGAACCCCATATATGTGAAATCAGAGCTAGCTCGACGCATAACTGAAGCGCTGCTTCAAGATGATCGAATAACAAGCATTGAAGATTTTCAATTTATTTTTAATGAACATAACGTGCAAGTAACATTTACTGTCGAAACAGAATATGGAAGCTTTCAGGAAGCTACGGAGGTGAATTAGAATGTATGAACAGATGACACCTGAATATTTACTTGATCGCATGCTAAGCAGGGTATCAGCCAATTTTGATAAACGTGAAAGCTCACCGATTTATACAGCCATTGCACCAGTTGCCTATATCCTTGCTGAATTTTATGCCGATTTAGATGTACACAATAATCTTTCTTTTGTTGACTCTGCGGATGGAGAATATTTAGCAAGAGGGACAAGTGAGCATGGGATCAATAAAAACCTTGCCACTTTTGCAAAAAGAAAAGGAAAGTTTTATGGAGCGAATGCAACCCCGATGGATGTCCCAATTAATAGCCGCTTCTCAATTGGTAGTTTATATTATCTAGTTGAAAGCAGGCTTGGTTTAGGTGAGTTTATTTTGAAGTGTGAGACAGCAGGGACTGCAGGGAATGAACAGTTTGGTGTCCTTCTACCAGTTGAATACATTGCTGGACTAGTTGAAGCGCAATTAGCTGATGTACTGATCCCTGGTGAAAACGAAGAAGAGGATGAGGCTTTGCGCGAACGATTCTTTGAGGAAGTAAATGAGGAACCTTTCGGAGGCAATGTTGCAGATTATAAAAAGATGCTCAATACACTGGATGGCATCGGAGGTACAAAGGTTTTCCCGGCATGGCAAGGCGGAGGTTCTGTTAAATGCTGTGTTCTTACAAGCGATTTTAATGAGCCAACTCCAGATTTTATTCATGAAATACAAGAAAAAGTAGATCCAATCCCTGTTCAAGGACAAGGGCTCGGACTTGCGCCAATGAACCATTTTGTCACGATTACTGGTGCTGCTAAAATTCTCTTAACTATTGAGTCAACGATTACCTTAGCGAATGGTGTGACAATTGGTCAAGTAGTAGGTGACATTGAAGCGATACTAAAGGATTATTTTCTATCTCTGCGAAAAAATTGGAAGAACGAAGTTAACACGATTATCCGTTTATCTCAAATTGAAGCGCGGATATTAACGATCCCTAATATTGTGGATGTAACAAATACAACTATAAATGGTTCTTCAGTAAATGTTGAACTAGATGCCGAAAAAATTCCTTTCTTAGACCAGGTGATTTTAAATGGCTGAAGCATATTTAACCCAATTACCGCCAATTTTTCATGATATCCCTGAGTTTTTGGAGATTGCTAAAGCTGTTGATAAAGAGGTTCAATTGCTTGAAGCGGAAATAGAACAAATCTTTCGTAATCGCTTTGTGCAGACTGCTAACGAATACGCAATTAAACGTCACGAAAAACTGCTTAAAATTCAAGCGGATCCGGAAACGGAAAGCTTAGACTTTCGAAAACGAAGAATAATTAACCGTCAATCAACGAAAGTACCGTTTACCATACGATTCCTTCAGGATAGACTCAACTATTTAGTAGGGGAAGGGAGAGCAGCAGTCTCTGCCGATTGGCTAACCAGCATTTTATCAATAGCAGCTAATATAGGTGATGCGAAGGTTTTTAAAGAGGTTGAGCATACGATTAAGACAGTAAAGCCCGCAAGCATGGTCTATCAACAGCAAACCGCATTAAGCAACACGATTTTGTTTAAAGAGCATATCTCCATGAGGCAAGTTACGAGAATGACAAGGCTCTCAACTACATGGAAGCTCGGCAGCACACCATTTGCTGTAGGAGGAAAGGAGGTGATCATCAAGTGATTTCCCAGGAATTTTTAAGCGAAGTGGCGATTTTCACAGATAAGAAGATTAATAAGGTCGTATTAAATGGAACCTATCAAATTCCTAATTTTGATCTGAAAAAAGTAGCAGCAAATGAGCTTAAGATGAGATATACTGTCCCGTTTGGCTCTGTTGAAAATATTCAACAAATTGAACTAAAAGATGAATTGGATAATGTCATTACTTCGAACCAAGTATACGTTCCAATCTCATCAGATACAATTCTTTCACAGACTATATTTGTAAAGGAGGCACAATAGATGAAATTTCAGCCGAAAACAGACTGGAAATATAACGACACTCCTACTGAAGCAGACTTTAATAGGATTGAGCAGGGAATTTCCGATGCTCTTGAAGGAAACGATCCGATCATTCAACAAGAGACTCCTCCCGATGGTATTAAGGAAGGGAGACTGTGGCTTGACACTAGTGATAATACGTATCAGGGGACTGTATTTGAGAGTATAAAAGAGGAGTTTGGTGCGCATTTGGCGGAAAAAGCGTCGATAAACGGTTATGGTCATACAAAGCTATCCAGCTCTATAGACAGTGACAGTGAATCAATGGCAGCCACGCCTAAAGCGGTAAAGGCAGCATATGATTATGCGAAAAAGGCGTTATCACAAACTAAAACGTTTATAGTAGCAAATGGGGAATCGGTGAATAAAGGGGATGCTGTACAAGTCGACAAAGATGGATGTTTAAGACGCTCAAAGAATAGTTCTCCTATTCCTAATTTCGCTGATCAGACCCGATTAGGGAAACAAATTGTAAATCAACAGTCACCTCATAATCACGGTGTTGTTAAGCTTACAGATGCACTATCAGTATATTTGGTGCAAATAAGGGGTGGTGGTGATGGCTCTGTTTACAAAATGGGAGCGATTGTATGTAGGTTGAATGTTGATGATACAATCACAGAAGGAGTACCACCGACTTATATTGATATGAATAGTCCTTTGCTTATTAATTCACCGAGCTATGTCTCCCTGGCGAGATTAAATGACACTATGTTTTTCTATGCTGCGTTACTAAATGGCTCTAATTATTTAGAAATTGGTATAGGTTATGTAAACCCCGATACTCTAGAATTATCTTATATAACTAAGAAAACAATTGTAAATCACTACTTTAGTAGTTATTCACTCAGCGCCACAGAATTAGAGACAAACACCGTAGCGCTAGTGTATAGACATCCAGTATCTGCTGCTGTAGTTTTACGTATCATTAAATGGGATGGGTTAGATTTAATTGTAGGTAATGAAAACGTAATAAAAACTATCGTAAGTGCTACCACAGGAGTAAAAAAACTTGATGATAATAAACTTTTAGTCTTTTATAATAATTTTGCGCATGTCGTGACGACAAATAACGGGGAAATTGTAGTTTTTCCACAAGTTACGTTATCTATGACACCACACTTAAACGTAATTTATCCTATAAATAAAAATCGTGTTGTCTTGAAATGGGGTCAAACTACGTACTTATTACGTGTAAATGAAGACAATACTCTAACCGAAATAAATAGTGTAATTGGTTATAATACTTCTTTATTATTTAAAACAGCAAATGCATCATTTATCGAAGTGAATACAGGTGTTATGGCAGGCATTTATTATGATGAAGATGAAGATATACTTGTACGAAATACCATTGGTGTACCACTAGACAGTTCACGCGTGCAGCAGCCTGTGGCTGTATGGTTATTGCGAGACAGGGTTATTTTTCATTCTTACACAAACACTTACACGCCAAGATATGATATTGGTTCAATTGTAGGTGATAATGTAAACGTTGTAGGTATTGCAAGTGAAAATAAAAGAGAAGGAGAATCTTGTGTAGTTACTATATCAGGTATAGTAGAGGGATTCGAAGGTCTTGTAACAGGTAGCAGATATGCAGCGGTCAATAGCGTACTTACCAGATCATTCCCTTCAGGGGGTAATGCTTTGGGTAAGAGTGTATCAGAAACTGAATTATTATTATTTTAGGGAGAGGAGGATAATGCATACGATGTATATTATCACTAGCGCTAGTAACGTAATTCTAGCTGTTACTATGACAGCAACACGTAATATCTACGGAAACATTGAAACTTCTGACGGTATTGTCGGTGTCCTAAATGCTAACATTCTCAAAGTTGAAACTGTGCCCGAAGGTGTAGCACCGTTTACGTATTGCTATACACCTGAAAAAGGTTTTTATCCATATGTAGAACCACCAGAGCCAGTTCCAGAGCAAAGCGAAAATGAGTTGTTGATGAGCTACGTGATTGATGTAGATTATCGCGTCACAATGATTGAACTTGGCTTAGTATAATAAAAAATGGAGGAATGAAAAATGAATTTAACTTACAAAGCTTGTAAATTACAAATCGAGAAAAAGTCTTATATTGATAAAGAGGATATGCAGCAAAAACTGGATATTTTTTTAATTGGCAATCGTGTCACGCAAGATGAATATGCGGAGTTAACAAACCTATTAACAGTAGCTTGATAAACTCTTGGATGAAAATGTGTATTAACTCAATGCGAATTGAGGAGTTTTTTAAGGAAAGGAGCAAATACTCATGGCTACAATTAAAAGACAAAGAGCAGATGGTAGTTGGGAATATATTCAAATTACTGGAGAGGATGTAAATACTTTAAAAAATGACGTTGTAGCGCATTTGGCGAAAAAGTCTACATTGTTAAAGGAAGGTCATGTACAGTTGTCGAGTGCTACCGATAGTATGGATGAAACGAAGGCCGCGACACCAAAAGCGGTCAAGGCAGCTATGGATAAAGCCAATCAGGCTTTTATGTCAGCCAATAATGGAAAGTTATTAGTCCGTGACGCTATTATTGGCAAAAGTTCAACCGTTGCGGGTGGTGACAATCCAACCTTTCAACAGCTTGCTGATGGAGTGAATGGGATAACTGGAAAATTGTATATTCAATCCATAACACTTACTGAAGCTGAATTATGGACAGCCATTGATAAATTTGAAAATTATTATATATTTAGTGGACAAATTTTGGACAAGTACGGGAATCTTATTCGTACCGTTCCATATGACACTCAATGGAGGTACGGTCTAACCCAAGATGGATATATAGATGGTTGGACGTATGATAATATGAGTAATGCTTTATACAACCTTAAAGATATTAATGGAACCTTTCTTAGAGGTATTCCATTAGGGGGCATTGACCAGTATGCTTTGTACCGAAAAGAGGGTCATGTCGTTTGTAGAAATAATAATCAACGCGTAACATGGATAATGGATTTAAATGGTACGGTATTAAGAAGAATGGACGTCTCCACGATTTATTTCCTAAACAAGAATAATAATTTTGTTTTATCTTATGATATGGATAAACACGCCACAGTTATCAATACTGATTTAACTGAACGTAATTTCATGTATGTACAAGGTTTGACTCGAATGTTATTTGACTTCACATCTGCATAAAGGAGGAATTAATTTGAATCTAATAAAAGTTCATAATCTTGTCCAGTCTAATCACGAATGTGATTATAAAGGACTTGATCTAACAAAAATTGTGGGAGGTACACAGCTTTATCCAAACAATGAAAATGCCGCCTATCTCATGTATAATGCCGAGATTCCTTCACACGCTGAACTGGAAATCATTACTCAATTAGTCTATGATTCCGTACAGGAATATATCAGACTATCAAAACCACCTAGCATTGAGGAACGACTTGATGATGCGGAAGCAGCTTTGAACGTTCTGTTAGGATTATAAGTAGGAGGGAAGTAGATGAATACAAATCCATTATACGGATTCATACTTAACCAATGGGTATTAGGAAAAAACGAAGAGTATGTAAACAATGCACTAGCAAAAAGCTATATAACAGAATCAGAAAGAGATGCTATTCTAATAACTCCACAAATGAAAAAATAGGGCTTCACAAAATCAATGCTCTAAATTAAACACTCTATTAGAAACATCTTTATAAACACTTGGATGATTATGCGCACTAACGAATCCAATATAATTATTAATGAGCTATATACTTTTATTTTGCTACAATTTCTGATGTAGAAGATTACTCTATAAGTAGTTAGACTGCTTTTTAGAACAGGGTAGAATAAATTTTTGTTAACAAGCCCCTAAGTAATTTTAAGAAGAAATAAAAATAAACATACTTGCATAATACTAGCGCAAATTTATTCTTCAAGGTAGTTTATTCTAGCTATAGCAAAAGGCAATACTGTATTTTTCTATCAGAATAAGAACGCAGTATTAAAGTTTATACTCCAATCTAGGCTCTTTTTTATTTAATCGAAAGGAGGCACCAAATGAATGAACTAAACCTAGTCCAAAAAGATATCGTTACACTCAAAACCTCCGTCGAAGACATGAAACAGGATATTCGCCAGCTTCAGGATAAAACACTAATTCATGATCGGGATATTCGTGAGATCCAGATGGATTTAAAGGATATAAAAGAGGATACAAAATGGCTACGGCGCGCGATCACCAACGCATTTATTGTTGGCTTGATTGGAGGAGCAGTGGCTATTTTTTATGCAGCCATAAATTTTAAACTGTAAGAGGCGATTAGATAATGAAAAAAGATATTGCTACATTGATCGGGGGCT
This sequence comes from Cytobacillus solani, assembly GCF_006704205.1. NCBI lineage: Bacteria > Bacillati > Bacillota > Bacilli > Caryophanales > Bacillaceae > Cytobacillus > Cytobacillus solani. The sequence continues at coordinate 896,065 of NZ_CP041305.1, read as the reverse complement.
TTTTGACAGCCCTTTTTTTCTTCTTTGGAACGATTGGGATTTCGTTTGAATGGTTTACGCAGGACAGTATTAATGCTTTTGTTGTTTTGATTTCTGCAGCTATTGCTTTTGGGATCAATTTATATGCTGTTTATAAAAATACGTATGCCTTAACAAAGAAAGCAAAGCTTCAGAAAGAAATTCTTGAGCGGCACAATCTTAAATAAACAGCTTTATTAAAAACAATGTCTGTAAGTGGTTTATTTTGTACAAGCTTTATGATTTTTAAATAAAAATATGAGGTGATTAATAATGGCAAAAATATTTATCGATCCAGGTCATGGGGGAACAGATTCAGGTGCAGTTGGAAATGGTCTTCAGGAAAAGAACATTACACTGCAGATTTCTACAAGAATTAGAGATATTCTTTTAAATGAATATGACAACGTATCCATTAGAATGAGCCGTACAGGTGATCAAACCGTTTCTTTATCGGAACGAACGAATGTAGCAAATGCTTGGGGAGCAGATTTTTTATTGTCTGTGCATATTAATGCTGGCGGGGGAACAGGTTATGAAGACTATGTTTATCCGGGTGTAGGAACACCAACTACTACCTATCAGAACAATATTCATTCAGAAGTCATGAAGCTTGTTAATTTTTCTGACCGCGGCAAAAAGACTGCGAATTTCCATATGCTCCGTGAATCTAATATGCCAGCAATTTTAACGGAAAATGGATTTATCGATAACGCCAATGATGCAGCTAAATTAAAGACAAGCTCTTTTATCGAAAGCATTGCGCGTGGTCATGTAAATGGGATTGCGAAAAGCTTTAATCTTCCTAAGAAAGCAACAGCTGTTTACCATATTGTTGTACAAGGCGATACGGTATATTCTTTAGCTCAAAAATATGGCAGCACGATTCAACAGATTAAAGATTGGAATGGACTTGATGCTAACTATACCATTTATGTTGGGCAAAGACTTCGGGTGAAATAAACTAAGAAGTACTTCTCAAAGAGTTTCCGTGATCCTTTTCATTGTTTAGTTAGTTTGTCCTACTGCTCAGTGGTAAAAGAAAAACAAATGAACATATGGAACCGCCGACACGGTTCCATATGTTTGTTGGAGTACGAAGGAGAAACCCCTCGTACTCCTTATCAGTGTTATATCTTGTGGCATTGGAAGAGTAATCAAAGTTTAGACGATCTGATTTTTATGAATGAAAAGTGCACCAATTAAAACTTTTCATTCACCTCCCATGATTCAACCATTTGATAAGCTGTTTGCGGATTATATCCTTTTCCAATCAAATAGGCGATGGCTGCTACTTCAGTCATTGCATGAGAATATGATGTAAATGCTGCTTCTTTTAAACCATACTCAACAAATGGTGTAACGACATTTAATGTTTCGCTCTTTAAATCCCTATAGGGCATATAAACAGGGTAATAAGGTGATGGAATATAATACATATGTCAAGCCTCATCCTTCCTCAAATATTCTTCGAACCTGTTGTATCATATGAACCGTATAGATATTCGTTTTTGTCCTTTTGAAAATTCTGCCTTTTTTATACGATGACTTTTGGGACAAGGAACCTGTCCCCCTGTCCCTAATATGCAAATTCATAAATTCTGGTATTTGAGTAATTGAAATGGACAAGTTCCTTGCGTTCGCTTAGCTTCCAGCCATCATTCGTATGGATTAGCTTGTAATACCATGGATTGGCGGTTTCTTTCATTTCGTAAATTTCTCCTTCAGCATAGGAAGCTGAATTCATTGTTAAAACAACATTTAGCTCAACACTTTCTTCTTCATCATCCATACTATAATTAAAACTATCTAAGTCGAATTCAGTGTATAAAAGTTCTCCGGTGAAAATTGTCTGATTAGACCTGATCTCCTCAAATCGTTCATCAAAGAAATTCAATAGTTCAGGTGTAATATGAACAAAATAGGAAGAATCTAACTGATTATAGGCAGACATCCATCCGATCGCGTACTCATTGACCACGGCCATTATTTCTTCCTGGAAGGCAGGGTCTTTTGCTTTTTCCGCTTCCATTGCTTTCTTTAGTTCTTCTTCTTTCCTTTTGCGTTCTTCCTCTAAAGCAGCCATTTTTAATTCATGAGCCTTTTCAATCTTCTTGAGCGTTTCTTTAAGCCAAAAGGCCTCTAAGCCAATTTTATGATAGGAAGAAATTTGGCGATTAATTGTTTTTTTAAGCTGATTGTAACGGAGTGATTTCTCTAAAAACGAATATTTCCTTTCATCATAATTAATAAAATGACTCGTTAGTTCTTCTGTTTTTTTATCTGCACTCCCATAAACCTCATTTGGCAATTCTCCTAAAATAGCAATGAAATATTCATTCTCAAACATCTCATTATTTACATTCGCATCCATTTGCTTATATAAGTTCTTTTTCGTATTTGAAAGCAGGGTATCAAATTCATTTTGTACATTGAAGTGTTGATCGTAATCTAAAAATATAGGATCATTTAGTTTCTTTTCTTTTAGATCAAGGTAGCTTTTATACGTTTTGATAAGACCAGAATAATTTTCATTTCTGTATAAGGAATCTGCCTTTTCTAATAGAGCGGAAACTTCTTTATTGTTATTTGAAAGCATAGTATAAGTTGATTGGATTTCATTCTCTTTGTAAAGGATGGAACGATTGTTCATGGCATTTTTATAATATGATTCAGACTTAACGTATTGCTGTGACATATAAAAATGCTCTGCCTTTTTGGTGACAGTTAATTTTTCAAAACCAAGATAAGCCTTGTAACTAAGAAGTCCTAACGAAATGATAAACAGAAGAAATAATCCGTTTCTAATTCTTAGAGTATTTTTCATTACGTTGTCCTTCCTAGTGGAGGGCCATTACAAATGGATCCCCATTAAATTTTGTGTGCAATATATGATGTACCCGTTTCTTTGATTCTTCTATTTCGTAAGAATTGATCGAATCCAGAAGCTTACATAAGCGAATGATTCGCTCCTTAGGCATATCATCGACATATTTCATAATAAACTCTTCATAGAGTAAAAAGTATTGTTTCATTCTTAAGGCAGCACCCGCTACGATGATAAAGATCTCATTAGAAAAATGTTCTTGTATTTCCCTTTCATAAGTAACGACATAATCTAATACCTTCTTATTGACGAGCTGCCGCTGGACTTTTGCTGCATTACCTAAGTACGTAATAAATTCCTTACTATACATAGCTGGAACAACTGTATCCATTTCTAATTGCATATCTTTTCGAATGATAAAAGTATTTAAGCATGTTAATTTTAGTTTTTTAGTGTCATCATCATTCGAAAATAAACCGATGATTCTTAAAATCTCATAGGCTTCAAGGTAGGCGTTATCTTGCATTTTATTTTCAGCAAATGTTTTGTTGACATAAATCCCTTTCTTAATTTTTTCTCTATCGGCAGTGACTTGGTCCATGAGGAGATGATTTTTTTCAGAGCTGCGGATTAGCAGTTTAAAAATACTGTAGAGGATAATCGCTACAGCACCAATTATGCCAATGATTGCTATTGAAATAGGATTAAAGGTAAAGAGAACAGCAATAAATAAGAGAAACAATAATAGGAAAACATCACTCTGAAATTTAAGCCGGTATTTTTTGGAGATAAATTGATCCATTGAAAGATAGCCCTTTGCTTGTGAGCAGTGACTGCAATGTTCCATACGCAGCAGGGTGTATCCGCCGCAACTTTTGCATAGATATAATTGGTTTGTCAATTTCTCATTAAGAGTAAAATGGCTAAATTTGACTGGAGTTTTGCTCATGTGATAAGTTCCCTCCCTGCTTATTGTTTATATATTCATAAATTACCTCATCAACCTTTTCCTGTTTTATAATCGTAGTTTTGTATTTGTATAGCTGAAACGATTTCCATAGAAAACTAAAAATAAAGATAAGTAAAGGCAAATAGTATGGAATCAAAGCTCCTCCTCCTTAATGGATGTAAAATCCTTCTATATTAACAAAAATATTCAAAACTTTACAATATACGATAATTTAATTATATTTAAAATAGGGCGATTTTTCTATAAATAAAGGGTTAGTTTACAATATATGGCTGTTTTTCGGGTGAATATGAGAGGATTGCTTATTTTTTTAAGGGGGATGTTTCTGTGAAGGTGCATAAGTATGCGGCTTTTTTCTTATTATGCCTATTATTATTAAATTCACTTATTCTAACTGATTCTGCTGCTGCGAATATATCCACAGATGCTCAAAAGATGGATGCTGTATTAGTGGTAGATGTCAGTAATTCTATGAAGGACAGTGACAAAAACAAAATCAGCAATGAGGCAATGAAGATGTTCATTGACATGCTTTCAAAAAATGGGGATAAGGTCGGAATGGTCGCCTATACAGACCAAATTATTCGGGAAAAAGCCTTAATGAAGATTGGATCAGATGCTGATAAAACTGATTTTAAGAAATACATAGATACATTATCCCTTGGCGCTTATACAGATATTGCCGTTGGTGTTAGTGAAGCTGTTAAAATCCTTGATGCCGGCAAGGAAGCTGACCATACACCTTTAATCATTTTATTAACAGATGGCAATAACTATTTAAATCCAAATTCGGATAGAACAGAGGAGCTGTCTGGCAAGGATCTGGATGAAGCGATTAGGAAATCAAAGTCAGAAGGATATCCTATCTACACAATTGGTTTAAATGCGGACGGAACCTTAAATAAAACGATATTAGAAAAGCTGTCTGGAGAAACAGGCGGGAAATTTTTTACTACTACAACGGCAGATGACCTTCCAAGAATATTGAGTGAGATATTTGCAAACCATCTCAAGTTAAAAGTAATACCTATTACAAATTTAACAGGAAATGGCCAATTTCAAGACGTGAATATCGATATTCCAAACAACAGTGTAATGGAAGCAAACATCTCAATTACTTCTGGGAATCCGATTGAAGCAAAGTTATTTTCTCCAGATGGTAAGGAAATAGAAATCCCATCCGACGATGTTTACTATTCTAAGTCAAAGGCTTATTCATTAATTAAATTAATTAAACCAGCTTCTGGGAACTGGAAGGTTCAAGTGAAAGGCGTACAAAAGGACAAAATTGATATCAATATGGTTTTTAATTATGATTTAGGGCTTCGTCTAGTAGATCCTGCGAAAAAGAACTACAAAAAGGGTGACGTTATTGCTATTCAGTCTTTTCTTGAATCAAATGGACAGAAGGTGGATAGTCCAGAACTATATCAATCAATGGGTGCGAAACTGGTTGTTAACGAGATCGCATCGAATACGATAAGCGAGCTTACTCTTACTAATGATGGAAAAAGCTTTCATGGAGAATTTACCATTCCAGAGGATAAAAAATATGAATTAAAAGTTGTAGCTGAAGATAATAGTTTTTACCGTGAAACAGATCCGATTATCATCGATGCCAGTGTAATGGCTGCTGCTTCTGCTGCACCTGAAAAAATGGAAAATAAAAAGGATTTCCCATGGTTATTGTACGTAATGATGGGAATAGGCTTAATCTTCTTAGCAGCGCTTGCATTCTATATTCTTTCTTTTATAAAAAAAGCAAATAAAGGGTTTATCGGCCAGATTGTTGTTGAAATCCGAGATGAAGATACAGGAGAGAAAACAACACCACAATATCGAAAGTTGAATACATTCAAAGGGAAGATTAAACTCCACCAGCTTCTTCAGCTTGCACCAGAATACATTGAAACGGAATCTATCATTCTTGTGCCAGGCAAAAATGACACACTCACTCTTTTTAATAAAGGGGAAGTAATCATTGAGAAAGCTGGCCGGGCAGTAGATGCTTCAAAAGGAATAACGATTAAGAAGAATGATAGGCTGAAAGCTAAACTGAGCAAGGTGAATAAATCGATTTCTCTTGATTATCTCATATAGGGGGTATACGGCATGAAAGCAACAGTTAGAGAGCATATCCAGCAGTTAGACGTATCATTAGGCGGTGGAATCGTAAGTGAAAAAATCCGTGTGGATACAATCGATAATCCAATGCTTGTTATTGGCCTTGGCGGGACAGGGATAGATGCTCTTCTCCGTTTAAAATACCAGGTGAATAGAAGGTTTAAGCTTCCGGCTGATCCAATCTCCAAAAAGAAGAAGGAAAAGCCAAATAATATTGAGTATCTTGCTTTTGAAACAAATGAACAGGATCGGTTTAAAAAATACAAAGGAATTGGGCTAGACCCTGTAACAGAATTTGTCCTGCTCTCAAATCCCGAAATTGGAAGTCTATTGCAAAATCGGAGCACACTTCCTTCGTATATTACAGATTGGCTTTCACCAGAGCTGTTGATTACAGATGGAATTAGTGGAGCATCTGGCATAAGACAGGCAGGGAGATTGTTATTATTCACGAAAATTAATCAAGTAGTGCAAACAATCGAAAAGAAAATAAAGGTATTATCTGAAGGGACAAATAAACGGATGTCCGTGTTCATCTTAACGGGTATCTCTGGGGGTACAGGTTCTGGATGCTTCCTAGATATTTCCTATATTATTCGCGGCATTATGGAGAAGGAACACGGCTCAGCAGGTGTTGATAAAGTGAGTATTCTCGGGTACTTATTTACACCAGATGTCAATTTATCTAATAAAAGCTTAAATACGCACACAAGTGAATACATCAAGAAAAATGGGTTTGCAGCTTTAAAAGAGCTTGATTATTGGATGAATGTGGATGAGCGGAATGAGCGCTTTAAACAGCAGTATGGAAATATTCTGGCTGTTAACTCACCAATGCCGCCATATAATCTGTGTCATCTCATTTCTGCGACGAATCTCGACGGAAAACTGCTGGAAAATGCATATGACTACACAATGAATGTAACAGCTGAAAATATTACAAACTTTATGGCAAATGAAGATAAGCAGTCGGGAGAAGAATTTGCCATTCACGATTATATCAGCAATATTGGCACGAATATCAAGCAGATGCATAAAGCATATGCAGCAAACTATTCCTATAACATTCTTGGGGCATCATCTGCAATTTTGCCTGTTGAAGAAATGACTACCTATTTAGCATTTAAAGTATTTAAAAAGATGGAAAAAATGTTTCCTGCTGCACCTACTCAAGAGGAAGTTGAAACGTTTGCGAATAGGATGGGTCTTGATATTGATTCCGTACATAGAAAGTTCAATTCGCTTGTTCCTGAACCGATTCCGGGCTATGAAAACAGCGACCGCTTAAACTTTAATAATGTGATTAAACAGCAAACAATCAGTTTAGATCAAGAACTTGATCAAGGGTATCTTTCAAAGGCAAGGGAAAACTATATTAAGTTGAAAAAGCAATATCCTGCAGAGCTGCTTGAAAATTTTAAGGAACAAATTAAACGTTTATTTTTAAATCCAGAGCAGGGTCCATTTTTTGTTTCCCGCTTAATTTTCACAGCTAAAGGAAATAGTTTATTAAATTTAATAAAGTCCTATATTGAATTTTTGCAAGAACAGGTATATCGAAAACCAATGGAAATAAACGATATGGCCCAGCATGGAGCAGAAAGACTTGCCGATGCAAAAAGTGCGCTATTCTCAAAGGATAAAAAGAAAAACGCCTACATATCGACTAAAATTGATGAATATCACCTTCGTGCAGATAAAGAGTGCATGGAGCATATGATTGATTTTTATCAGGATGTCCACACGATGATTAATGAAGAAAATAATAAAATGTACGCTGTTGTAACGGAGATATTAAATACATTAAATGCGATTTTTGAAAAAAATGGGGATATCTTAATTCGTGGCGAAGAAACTCAGGATGGGATTGGGAACAAAACCTATTATTGGAATGTAGTAAGTATTCCTGACATGGCTGAAAAAATAACCGAAATTATGGAAACAAAAGATGGAAATGATATGATTGCAGATTTTACAAAAGATCTGCTAGATCAATCAAATCGTTGGGTAAAAGAACAGGATTTAGATATTGTCAGTTCGATTTCTGAATTCCTCTCTGAAAAGTTTGGTGATTTAATTACGAAATCGATGGAAGATTTTCTCGTGATGAAATACGGAGAAGAAGAATCGATTGAACATATTATCGAACGAAAAATTGCAAAATTGCTTAATGATGAAGCTGTTCCTGTTTTTCATTTAAACAACAGTGTAGGGAATCTTGTGTTTCCTTCTTGGGGGTTTGTCTCGGTCCCTCATAAAGCACCAAATATTTTAAAGGGAATAAAGGATTTCCAGAGAACATCAGTAAGTGGTGCTCGCTTCACAGTCAAGGAAAGTGAGGTAAAGAACCGGATTTTCTGGTTGAACACGAAAAATGGTATACCATTATTTGTCTATACACCTCTTACTAGTTATGAACAAAGCTATGAACGCACGATATTCGAACAAGAAGGGGTAGGCCGCCACCTTTCTCAATCGGAAAAAGATAATTGGGCATACCTTCCATCGCCTATTCCAGAAATGTCATGGGGAGACATTTATGAAAATGCTAGACTTAAAGATTACAACCGCCGTATAAGAGAATTATTTGCTAAAGCAATAGAATTCGGTGTAATCAAGGATAAGGGCGAATATGCCAATACAAATAATAAATTTGAAGTCATTCTTTCTGGAGAATTTAATCTTTCGGAAATTCTAAACCGTTACCAAATGGAACATCATTCAGATAAACCTAATTTAGGTGAAGTGAAAAAGTGTATCGGTGAACTTCGCAGGCTTTTAACAGAGCAGCTTCCTGTTGTTTCCAAGAGAGATATTTTTGGCAGCAGTAATAAAAATTTGGCGATTGAAAATTTTATTCGTACACCAAACCTCATCCATTATGTTAAAGAAGAAGTTCTAAAATATGAATCGATTCAGGAAGTATTGTATGAACTCGAAGCTTCACTTAAATCGTTTCAGGATGAAGCTGTGAATATCGAGAAGTTTATTGAAGTTTTATATACAGGCACCATTACGAAAAAAGGTGCTGTTTATGTCTATGATCACGATGTAGAAGAAGAGAGCTGGGAGCCTTTCCTTAACTTAACGAAGGTCAATAAGTTTATTGAATTTGAGCTTTACCAAGTCTACCGTTCGCTAAATGAAAAGCGCAAAGTGATTATTGATAAGAAAGCGGATCGAAGAAATACGAATTTGTCGATGAGTGATGATACCGGGGTATTAACAAGTAGATTAGAAGCATTAAGTGATGCAGCCTTCGAAGCTAAATCGACATTAGAATATGATCGAAAAGAATTCGTCAACGGAGAAGAATTGTATACATTTTATAAACAAATTCTTGAAAAGGTAAATAGTCTAATTAAGGTGATTAGATAAACCTTTAAGGGGCCAAAATGGAATGCAAAAGTTATTAGAAAAAATCATCGAAGATTATATTCTAAAGGCTGAAAACAGCCATCTTGGTAAAGAGGGGAGACGGCTGATCAGTAATCCAATCATTTACCTATTTATTGGTGATCAGTCTCTGCCTGCTCTAAAGGCTGTCTATGAACTAAATCAAAAAAAGTGGGCTAACCATGACGGAATTTTGTATTTTCACGTCTATTTGAAAGAAACATGGACAGAAGCAAATGTTATTTCATTTAAAGCTTCTGAAAATGATGCAACAGGAAAAAGAAGTAGGCCTTCATTATATGAAGCCTTTTATCAAGATGAGCAAAAGCTGGTTGATTATAACCAGCTTTTGCGCCAATTAAATGTCCGTTTTGCAGAACTAGGGAATAAATTTGCTTCCTTTCAAAAGATTAATATCTCTGTTATTACTGAGATAAATGATCCACTTACAGTTATTTTATCTGAGTTAACTATTTTACTTGAACACTCCTTAAGGGATTTATTCACGATGACCTACCTAGATGCTTTCTGTTTACTGGAAGAAAGAACAGCAGACGAAGGCACCTCGGTGCTAGGCTTGAGTTTTCTTCGGGAATTAAAGAATATGCAAGAACAGCAATATTCCTTTTCAAAAGAGATTCTTGTTACTAAAGATAGGATTCGAATCCCTGTTACTAGAAAGGGACCACTATTTGACCTTGTGTATCTGCTAAGTGATAAAGACGAACGTGGGATGTTTACAGAAAATAGCATAGGTAAGAATGCAGAAATTATTTCTGCGATTAACCTAATTAAAAATAAAAAGGTAAATGAAAATGAACATTTTCCCGGAAATGAAATGTACAACAATGTCCATTTCTCGAAAAATATTCAAAATGATGAACGGATACCTGCATTTGTTACTGCTGGATTTTCAAAAGTCTGCCGTCCAAATGAAGCGATTGTTATTAATGTCCTATATTATTTTTATACATATTTAAAAGCTGTTATCGGTGATCGTGCCAGTAATATAGAGCATCAAAAAGTAATTGAATTACTTGAATTAGATAACGCCTCTATTCATAATAGAGTCTCTTCTTTTTTTCCTCCTATGGAAATAATAGAAGAGATGCTTGGTTTAATGCCTTCTGATTATATGTATCATCAGTTGGAAAATCAAACCTTAAGAGAAGCAGAAGAATTATTGTTTGGGAACTCAGCTAAAGTGTTTTTTCAAGAAAATCTGCTGAACCCATTTTCTGAAAATATGAAGAGATACTATTCAAAACGACCGCTAAAAAAGCTGCTTCAAAAGCGAGTGGAAGAAAACTCTACTTATGGAGCTTATTGCGCTTTTCGATGGACGGATGAACCATTTGTCCAATATCTGCTCCGGCTTCGTTCTGAGTATGCCCATCAATTTGAGTTATTTGAAGAAGAGTTAAACGCTATTTACAGTGAATACGGAGGTCAGCAGAATTTCCGAAAAACACCTTTTTCCAAGAAGCGGACAACAAGGAATTTCATCTCTCATTTACTTAATAGAATCTACCAGCTTAAGTGTAAAAGTGTACTAGTAAACGCAAAGCTTGAGCTGGTCAATTACTATATTTTGATTCTAGAAGAATGTCATGAAGAGTATAAAGGACAAATTGAAGTTCTAAATAGCTTGGAAACAAATTTGTACCGCATGAAGGCTGAAGTGACTTCAGGTTATCAAAATAAGATTAACCAAAATATTCCTGAGTATTATGAGAGGATGGTTAAATCCATTCTTCAAGATTTAGAGGAAAGACGCTCAACAGAATTTTACTTTGAAGAAAAGAATTTGGCAAACTATTCCCTCCTTCTTAACCAGGGGCAGTTTGCGAATCGAGTAACAGAAATGTGCCAAAGGCTCATATTCGAATCAGGAAAGCTAGATCAAACGTTCGAACAGGAAATATTAGCAAGGGGAAATGTAATGGTTGATTATGGTGATCCGCAGGTTATGACAAAGGAAGAGCTATTTAATGAACTATACCAGCTGCTAGAAAAGGATTCCGCATGCCATATTCATTTATTAGAGTATACACAGAAACATAAGTATGAAGAGAAGTATTACCTTGGTGATTTTCAGAGCAGCTTTATTCAATATGTTTTAGGAATAGACAAGGATAATCGCCCTTACCGCCTCGGCTGTATACATGAGAATAGAGCAAGCGGGATTGAAAAGCTGAGTTTAATGGGTGGGTTTGCTATCGAGGACTTGAGATTTTATCAAAACACGATTCGATATTATGAAAAGTATCAAGAAAGTGGATATGAGTTCCACCCTGAACCGAATTCCATATCAACTTGATTGAAAGGGGTCACTTGATGAAGGTAAGGAATTTTAATTTTCTTCTCTTTATTTTAACGGCTATTGGAGGAGTAATTGGTGCATTTACTGGAGAGGCTTTACTTTCCGAATATAAAGGGGAGCTTCCTAATAGCATTTTAGTAGGGCTATATTTCGGTCAGTTAGGACTATGGATTGGCTTACTGGCATTCATTGCAGAAAAATTGAATCCTAGATTAAATGGTTTACGCTGGGCTTCATCCTATGCGTCTTTTTCATTGAAATTGCTTGTCCCAGTTATGGTGATTCTCCCATTTATTGCAGGCTGCCTGTTTCAATTTATCTATGAATTAGATGCATTGGATACGAAGTCTCCTGAAGATATTATTCTAATCGTGGATATTTCTGAAAGTATGCTAGAAACGGATCCGGAAAATAAAACAATTGCTGCTGTTAAAGAGTTTTTAATGAAAGTAGATGGGAATCAGAGAAGTGCACTTTTAGTCTTTAATGATCAAACAAAGATGCTTCAATCATTTACTTTTTTGAAAAATAATAATGAGAAAAAACAGGCTGGAGATGAATTTGAAAGCTCAATCCGTTTTCAAGGCGGAACAGATATCGGACTCGCTCTTTCTGATGCAATGGAATATCTTAACCGTGTAAATGATGACAGACTGACAATGGCTGTTCTTTTATCAGATGGGTTTAGTGAAATGAATGTCTCTCGTTCTGTAAAACCATACCAAGATAAACAGATTGTCATTAACACAGTTGGCTTAAGCCAGAAACAAAATGAAGGTGCAGATCTATTAAGTGATATTTCGGAACGAACAGGGGGGGCTTATTATAGCGTCGATGATGCGAGTAAGCTTTCCAGCGCTTTTCAGGATATCCAAAAGGATACACAAGATAGGCTCTTAATTGGTGAACGTCAAGGTTCTGCCCAATACATGCTTCTATATAAATTCCTTAGAATCCTATTTATTTCTTTAATTGGAGGGGGATTAGGTTTAGCGCTCGGGATGATGTTTGATAACCGTTTCTTAGCACAAAGCTTTGCTATTGGCGGTTTAACAGCAGGAATAATTGCGGGTTTGATTTTAGAATGGGGATTCGGAAGTCTTTTCTTAAAGGGATTTTATATTAGGCTTTGGAGTGATATCATCCTTGCAGTTATAGTAAGTTTGTTCTCAGCTGTCGTCCCGTATAGAATGTACAATGCTGAAAATGGAACGAACAGGACGAATGTTAGTTTGTATAACCGAAAAACATTTGCTGAATCTGATAAGAAAAATACAAGCAAAACTTTTTATTAAGGAGTTTTAAACATGAATTGGAGTTATGCAGAGTCCAATCAGTGGATTAAAGATCCAAAGATAAGAATGCAAGATCATGCCGTCATCCTTTCTTGGCAATGGCCAAAGAATATAGAATTTGTTTATATTTGTAAATCAGCAGAAGAGGAGGGGCTTTCCTTTGGTGAGGAAAGCTCTATTCCTATGAAGCTCTATACAAGAGAAGAATATAAATCAAATGCTGGTTACAAGGATACTGTTGACTCTATAGGGAAAATTGTTTATAAAATCTACCCGGCCATTCATGAAGATGGGAATATAGTTATTCTTAATCAGGATAATCAGCACAATGAAATAACCATTAAAGCACAGAAAGCGAAGATTTATTATTCGATAAAGTATAAAAAGGGATGGTTCAGCCCCAAAAAGACGGTGAAAATCACCATTAAATCTGAAATATTCATACCAAAAGAAACCTTATGCTACGTCAAAAAAAAGGATAGTCATCCTACAAGTACAATCGATGGGTCCATTTATCATTTTGTAAATGACTTTCAGCCAGGTCAAACCTCTCTGCCGGAAATTCAAGTAAATAAGGATGACTATATTCGTCTCTTTTTTACTGATGGAAAACAGTATGGTGATTTATATGAACTCATTCCAGAATAGGAGGATGTATGATGATCAGCATGTTTAAGAACTTGTTTAAGAAAGAAGAAGTCAAAGTAAAGCCGCCATTTTATGATATCGTCTGTCCTTATTGCTTCGAAAAATATCAGCCAGAAGATGTAGTATTCCGGGCTGCGCATCATCTGGAAGATGATGAAAATTATGCACTTCAGGAAGATGAAGAGCTGAATAAATATCGGGCAAAATTTGGGATGGACTCTGTACCAGAGATGGAAGCGGTGCTCCATCCAAAATACATTCATGATGATGATAAAATGTATGCCGACGGTGTACTCGTTGCCATTACAGATTCACATGGGATAGTTACGAGAAAGCGCCTTTGCCCTAGCTGCCATAATGAACTGCCTATTAATGCTGGTAAGGTGCCAAGCAATATTATTTCGATTGTAGGAGCATCCTCGGTAGGTAAATCAGTATACATGACTTCCTTAATTCATACCCTTCAAAATACGACTGCTTATAATTTTAATGCAGCCTGTATGCCATTAAATGCAGATGTCAGCCGTAAATTCAAAGAAAAATATGAAGATCCAATTTTTGAAAATGGCAGAATGCTGCAATCTACGAGATTAGAGCTGCAGGAGCCCTATATTTTTCAATTAATCTTTAAAAATGAAAAGCAGGCACCGCTCACTTTAGTCTTTTTTGATGTTCCAGGTGAAGGAATGGTTGATCAGGATTTTCTATCTATCTTTGCCTCCCATATTAAAAATTCAGCAGGGATTTTATTCCTTGTTGATCCATTGCAGATTAAGTCGATCCGGGAACGAATGCTCATTCATTTAGACAATCGTGGAGATTTATCTGAGCGATATGCTGAGCCACGAGATGTGATTCTAAATTTGTTTGAGAATTTTATTGGTCATCAGGATAAAGGAAAAACGGCTATTCCGACAGCTGTTATTATTACAAAGAGTGATTTATTAACCACACTTGCTGAAGAAGATGGTGCCTATATTCAGCCGAACAGTAATTTGTTTAATAACTATGTACATACAGGCGCGTTAAATTTAATAGAGTTTGAGAATATTAATGGAGAAGTTAGAAGGCTTATCGAGAAGATTGATCGCCCATTTAAAGATGCTTTAGATGTTTACTTCACAAACACAGCCTTTTTTGCTGTATCAGCACTAGGTACGAATCCAGTAAATAAGGAAATATCTGGAGTAGTAAATCCGATTCGTGTCGATGAACCAGTCATATGGCTATTGAACCAGCTAGGCTATATTGAAGGAAAGGAATACTAGGTGATGGTACAAATTCAGCAGCATATGTACACAAGGGAGAGGGAAGGAATCTTTACGACCACTCCTGGATACGATACGATTGCTAAATCGAAAGGGCTCGAAAACAATTTTATTAAAAAGGTGATTCACCCTCTCAGTTCTTATTATCCTCCTAAAGAACTTTTAAATAGCGGGGAAAGAGATGAAGGAAAGTATCCAAAATCAAAGCTTATTATGGTTACTGAAACAGGGGAATTGATTTTTGGACAAAGTGTATATAAAGAATCGGACTATACAGGAGAGAGGGAAACCTTCTTTTCCCATAATATGATTGTCCCTAAAGAAAGAGCAAAGGAGTATCTTTATTCCGCCGATACAGTTTTTGGGAGTCTTCCTTTCCGTACAGGCTATGAACTTACAAACGGGAGCCAGTTGGAAGAGTTAGATCATTTGCCTTTTGTAAATGGGGATTTCAAACCATTGAAGGCTGTTTTGAACGATAGTCATATTTCGTCTGATCAATTTATGCAGTTGGTATTTGCGCTGCTTTCTTCATTAACAACGAAGAAAAAAGTGTATGTGTCCTTACCTAGAGATATCATTTCGGCAACTGAATCTGCTTTTGATTTAACTTATTATTTATTCCAATGTATTCCACATGAACTAAGGAAATATTTTGGGTTTATTTCCTATGCTGCCGAACCCCAAAGTAAAAAGAATATTAACCTCATGTTTGTTGAAAAGGGAAGCATTCGTCCAAATGACAGTTTAATAAGCAAGGACTACGTTTTTGACTTTGCTTTTAATCATTTTATCAATGCGAACGAAAATATAAATCGTCATCCTTTCATTGAGTTTGTATATAGAAATTTACAGCAAACTCCTTCAAAGCTAGCAGATTTTTATACGTTTGCGAAAACATCATTATGTGATCATAAAAGCCCTTCACTCCAGTCTTATAATGATTTAGTCGCCTTTTATTCTATTAAAGAAGGAACCTATAACCATTTAAACAATAAGCAGTCATCCCTATATAAAAGTTTTCGTTCATTTTTAACGAGTGATAATATCACGCAAAAAACAGAGTTATATCATGTTTTAGTGAATCTAGTAAATGATGATGCTGCAAAAATCTCTAGGAATGCATTGCCTGAAGACGAAACAATCGTCGAGATTTTACAGCTAGCCTCCTTATTTGCTCAAAAAGATCTTGGTAAAATCAATCAGTATTTAATTTTGGCATTATACTATGGAGCAAATGATTCAAATTATTTAAATCAAGTTTATAAACATATAAAGGGATACCCTCTGCTATTTAAAAATGTGAATGCTGCCATCTTGAAAAACCAAAAATTAGTGCCAGTTATACTAGAAGCTTATGTGAAAATGCGATTGAATCGCATGGCAACATTAAAAGAGGTAACAGGAGAAATTAAATTTTGGCTGGATCAGCATCCAGAGGTATTTGATAACCAAGTAATTAATGGTCTGTCTAAAGAAAGGCTTGTCTTAGTTTTTCAAAAGGAAAGCAATCAATTAAGAGCCTTTCAAGAGGTGCAGAAACATTTAAGTGGAACCAGAAGTCTAGCAGATAGAATTCAGTGGTTTAAAAAGAATATGATAACTGATCTGTCTTTAGAAGTGATGGGCAGCTTAAAGATGGAATTACTAAGTCCAGAGGAATTTGACCAAGCTGCTGTCATAGTCAATAATATCCCAAGGGAATTTATGAATGCTGAGATTAAGCAAAAGATCGAACTTATTAATATAGTTCATGACATTATGGAGAAAAGGTATCTCTCTAATCCAGAACGTTATTTTCAGTACTCCCATTTCGACAAACTTCAAGCAATCGTTATAAAGTTAATACCAACGAGCCATTTAGAAGAGCAAACGGAAAGGATTGCTTTATGTTTTTATAACAAAGGCCACAGAAAAGATACTATCTATCACTATGATGAAATGTTTTCATTTGTAGATTCAAATGGCGGCATGGAAGAAATGAGAGTCTTTTTACAGCGTTTTATCAGAATGTGGGGAGGTTTCCAGGTAAGTGATCCTGCTTTCAAAAATTCTGTCCAGCGTTATTTGAACACGCATGCAAAGGTGATTTTTGGTGATAAAAGAGTCGAAAAAAGATGGGAAGCTATTCATCCAATAATCAAAAAGGCAATGGAGGAGGTTAAATTTCAGCAGCTTAGCGCTTTAGGTAAATATATTTATAAAAACAAAAAAACGGTGATATCCAGTTTGATCATTTTGATCAGCTTGGTCATTCTTGGAGGAACAGGCGGACTTGTCTATAAGCAGATAATGGATGAAAAGGCAGCGGAGGCTCTTGCTATTCAAAAGAAAAAGGAAGAAGCAGAGAAGAAAAGAGCAGCAGAAGAAAGAGTAAAAGCCGAGCGTGCAGAAGCAGAACGAGCAGCTAAAACCATGACACTTCAGGCAACTGGGATGACATACAAGGATGTTAATAATGATGGGGAAATTTCTAATTCAGATGAATTAATTATAGTGATTTCAAATGAAATAGACATGACAAAACTCCCTACTCTTGAGCAATTGGATATAAATTATAAGGAAGAGAAAATAGAAATCAACAATGTATCGGAAGCAGATATAGTAGTAGAACCAAATGCAGCAAGTGTGAATGTAAAGATTACTGATAACAATGTAGCTTATATCCTTCCAATAGCAGAGAAGGTAATTAGTGAGGCAAACGAACAGAATGAATCATCGGAAATATGAGTGTATCTAATGAGCTTTTATAAACGATTGCTATTGAGAAAAATCAATTAGAGGCACGATGAAGAAACTCCTCTAAAGTTGCCTTTTTCCCATCAGTGCTATATTCTGTGGCTTTTTCACGCACTTGCTCTTTTATAGTAGGAATATTCGTTGCCGATGCATCTTTAACTGAGGTCAGCTTCGCGATTTCCGTTCCGTTCCGTTTCGTGTAATAATAATAACCTCTTGTGCCGCATGCATTAAGTACTTACCAAAATTATTTTGTATTCTGTTGAGTTAATAATCATATCGACACCCTCCACGAATTAGCTAAAATAGCTATTTTAGTTAATCTGATTTTATGAACGTTTAATATGAATGTCAAATTGAAAGGATAACATACGGAAGAGCCAGACTTAAACAGAGTCTGGCTCTTTTTGTTGCTTTTTCATCCTCAGGAGGAGTGTGCAGAATGATTTATTCGATCAGGCCGAGACGGAATGCGGAGGCGACGACTTGAGTGCGGTTTTTGGCATTTAGTTTTGTCATAAGGCTGCTAATATAGTCTCTGACGGTATGTTCACTCAAATGCAGTAATTCTCCCATTTTTTTGTTGTCATATCCTTCGGTAAGCAGGTCTAGGATCATTGTTTCTCGTTCAGTCAATCGAATCTCTGCTACTCTGCTTACCTCATCGTTATTTCTTGCAAGGTATAGTCCAATCCGTTTTCCGGCTTGTTCGAGTAAGACTAACTCTTCTTTCGAACAATCAAATTCTTCCCCTAACTGATCAAATGTTAGCCAGCCTAATAATTGCTGCTGATTAAATACGGGAACAAAAATAACGGAAGAGAGATTGAACAGTTTGATATGTTCCTCACTTACAAAATTATGAGGATTTTTTAGAAATATAGGTCCCCTAGTATTAAAAAAGGTATTCTGTTTATTAAGCTGCCCTCTCATACTCTGAACCTTTGTTAGTTCAGATCCAATGACCCCATAAAACTGATTGGACCAAGGAATATATGCGTAAAATACACATCTTCTATAGTGGAGGATATCCTCGCATTTTTTTAGAATATGTGCAAGGTTATTAACACCTGAAGTACTGATTAAGATCTGGTTTAATTGATCTAGCAAATATAGTCTTCTAAGTTCCTCGTTTTCCTCTGCATTTCTAGAAACAGGACTCTCTGTTTCAGAATCCATCCATTTGTTATAGCTATAGAGAAGGTGAGAAAAAATGGATAATAAAAACAATAAAATGGGAATGTTGCGGCTATGTTGTTTTAAATTCGCCATTAATGTAAGGATCGATTTTTCAAAAAATAAGTGAAAAAAATGGAATATCCGTGTATCCAATATAGTTATTTGTGATTGCAGCCAAGTATCTAAATGCTCCTTGTAATGATTGCTGATCTCTTCAATATCTGGATGAGACAAAAAATGTATAAATGAGTCTAATAGTGTACCAACTTTTATCCGCTCTTCTTCAGTTATAGCAGGATCAAGATTTATATATATCGTAATATTTTCTCTAATTTGCTTGCTATGACTTTTAATAAAGATAATGAATTGTTCAAAATCTATTTCTTCATATGCATTGGATTGAGGCTTCATACGAATTCATTCTCCTTAAAACAATTTAACCCTATGAATGAAGGATCATCCTCTACGTATTATACAGCATGATGTAGGATAGTAATTCATACAAGGAGTAGTAAAATTGAATTATAACAAATAGTTAATCTTTTCAAAACAATAAACAGTATTTGCACGTTGTAAACAAAAAAAGCTTAACTAAATATGTATTTAGCAAGCATGGATGGAACAAATATGATATGAAGGAATAGGTGATTAATATGAGATTGGATAACAAGGTAGCTATTATTACAGGCGGAGCAAGTGGAATCGGAGAGGCAACGGTTCGTTTATTTGCTGAAGAAGGGGCAAAAGTAGTCATTGCCGATTTTTCTGACCGTGGACAAGCGATTTCAGAAGAACTAAATGCAAATGGGTATGATACATTTTTTGTAAAAACAGATGTAACTAAGGAAGACGAAGTAAAACATATGATTTCTGCAGCTGTAGACAAATACGGAAAGCTTGATATTATGTATGCGAATGCAGGGATTGCCAATGATGCAATTGCTCATGAGCTATCTTATGAGCAGTGGAAGAGAACAATTGACATTAATCTGTCAGGTGTATTTCTTTCTGATAAATACGCGATTGAACAAATGCTTAAACAAGGGACAGGCGGTGCGATTGTTAACGCTGGATCTATCCATAGTCATGTGAGCTTACCAAATGTAACTGCCTATTCAGCTGCAAAGGGCGGGGTAAAGCTTTTAACGCAGAATTTGAGTGCAGCTTATTCAAAGCATGGGATTCGAGTGAATGCTGTTTGTCCAGGCTATATTGATACACCGTTAATCAGCGAGGTGGATCCTAAAGTGAAAGAATATCTTGCTTCCCTGCATCCAATTGGCAGACTAGGCAGACCAGAAGAAATTGCCAAAGCCGTATTGTTCTTAGCTAGTGATGATGCCTCATTCGTAACTGGTGCTAGCTTACTAGTTGACGGTGGATATACGGTGCAATAACATTTTGACGGGAAAAGAATGAAATAGCGGCCTATTCTCCATGCGGGAATAGGCTTTTTGTCGAGGGATAAGGATACAGGAACCTTATCCTAGAAGCAACTTACTTGATTACATAAATAGGAAGGAATAAAATATATAAATCTTCTTCTATAATGAATGTTGAAATAGAAGAGCAAGATATATATGGAAAGGGGACGTTTATATTGTCACAGTCATTAAAAGGAAAAGTAGCGATTGTAACAGGATCTGGCAGAGGGATCGGCCGAGCAATAGCGACTGCGTTAGCTAAAGAAGGAGTTAATGTTGGGTTGCTTGCAAGAACGGAAGATGCTTTGAAAGAGGCAGCAGCTGAAGTTCAAGAATTAGGTGTTAATGCGGCATACGCAGCTGTCGATGTTTCATCAATGGATCAGGTTGAAGAAGCAGTTAAACAATTGACAAGCGAGCTTGGTACAGCTGATATTCTCGTAAATAATGCGGGAACTGGGAAATTTGCGTCTCTATTAGATATGGATCCAGAAGAATGGAAGAGAACGATTGATGTTAATTTAATGGGTCCATATTATGTAACACGTGCGGTTCTTCCTCAATTAATTGAAAAAAATGGTGGGGACATTATTAATATTTCTTCTACTAATGGGTTAAATGGGGCAGCTACATCAAGTGCATATAGTGCATCAAAATTTGGGCTGATTGGTTTAACTGAATCGTTGGCACAAGAAGTCCGCAGAAATAACATCCGTGTAACTGCATTGGCTCCAAGCACGGTAGCAACAGAGCTTGCAGTTCAAAGCAATTTAATCAATGGGAACGAAGAGAAGTATATGCAGCCTGAAGACATAGCTGAATTTGTTGTGTCACAATTAAAATTACATCCGCGAATTTATGTGAAGGCTGCAACACTTATTGGAACAAATCCATTTTAATAGAACATTTTAAAATTAAAAGACGAAAGCAAAAAGCAGTGCATTTTGGTATTCACTGCTTTTTACTTTTAAAGATGTTTAATCCCAAATTTATAAGCCTAGATATACTATTTTTTAAAAAGAGTATAAGAAATCGGACGTACGGCAGTGGGAGAGATAGTGTTAATGGTTCTACTTCTTTATCTAGTTTTCAATGTATTTTTCTTACTTAAAAATACATTCTGGGCTGCCATAATGCCTGCGCCAGGTTCAAACGAATAGTTAAAATCCTGCAATCCAGCCTCCATTAAAGAAATAGCTTCAAGAACATTACTCGGGAAGCAATAGCCCATATGGCCAAATCTAAAGACTTTTTCCTGTAAATGACCTAGTCCCCCAGCAAAATCTAGATGGTATTCTTTTTTCAAGTGTCCTAGAAAATCACTAAGATCCAATCCTTCTGGAGTTAGAATTGTTGTAATGGTTGGTGAAGCGAATTCGTCGCTAGTAAGAAGTCCTAAGTTTAAAGATCTCATTGCTGCTCGGACCATATCCCTCATTAGAGCATGCCGAGCAACCGTTTGGTCAAACCCCTCTTCCTCAATTAAGTCACAAACAGCAGCTAGTCCGTATATTAGCGTAATAGCTGGTGTATTAGGTGTCATTCCTTTCTCTGCCCAATTGCGGTAGCTTAATAGGTTTAGATAATATGAAGGAGTCTTATTTTCCTCAATCGCTGTCCATGCTTTTTCACTGACACTAACAAGGGAAAGACCAGGTGGGAGCATCATTGCTTTTTGTGAGCCAGTTACTAAAATATCAATACCCCACTCATCCATTTCTGCTAGTGTACCGCCGATACAACTGACTCCGTCTACAATAAATAATGCATCAGTATGCGCGTGAACAACCTTTGCTATTTTGTCTATCGGATTGAGAACACCAGTAGATGTTTCGTTGTATGTAACGAAGACAGCCTTTATATTATTTAAAGGCTTGAGGAATTCTGTAAGCATCTCTTCTGTACAAGCCTCTCCCCATTCAATCGCTAGCTTATGTACATTGAAATTATATTTTTCACATATTCCTACAAAATAGTCACCAAATGCCCCGATAGTAATAACGACCACATCTTCTCCTGGTGAAACAATATTGACTGCTGCTGCCTCTAGTGCTGCAGTTCCACCAGATGGTAAAAGTAAAATATCTTGCTTCGTCCCAAACAATGGCTTCACTCGTTTGTTTATCTCACGATATAGTTCTACGAAATCACCACTGCGGTGGCTGTAAATATCTTGTGCCATTGCTAATTGTACTTTTTTAGGTATTGGTGTAGGTCCTGGGTGTCGTAAAATATTTGTATACATTTCCATAGCCTCCCTTTTTGTTAAATTATTTATATCTAACTATAAAAAAAACATTTTGTCTAATTATTCTTACTTTTAAAACAGAAGGGTAATGGGATATAGTTTTCATATAGTTTATAGCATTATATATTTAGGAGTATTCTATGAAATTGAATAAAAGTGGATTGGAATATGTAAAATCCTTAATTCTTGTTGATATGCCGCCTAAATCCTTATCGGCAAATAAGGATGATTGGGTGGAAGGGCCATTAGATGATATTGCTTCAATTTATAATACGTATTTACGTAATTCAAGCGGTCTAGAGGACTATAAAGATAAACCAATCATTCTCTATTGCAACACAGGAAATAGAAGTGGAAAGGCAGCAGAAATACTAGCAAACAACGGGTTTACGGATGTAACAAATGCGCAAGGTGTTAAAGAATACGAGTATGATTTAGTGCATTACAAGGAGGTTAGAGGGGCAGCATTCCAAGAAATGATTGATGAAAATAAAGATCTTATTCTTGTAGACGTTAGACCAGAAAAGCAAGTTAAAGAAGAGGGTATGATTGAAGGGGCAATAAATGTGCCATTCGATGCTGTGAAGGAAAATCTTGATAAATTACCAAAAGAGAAGACAATTGCTTTATATTGCAATACAGGTACAAAGAGTTCAGAGGTTGCAATGCAATTGGAAGGTTTAGGATATGAAAATGTGATAAATGCTATTGAAGGTGTAAAGGAATACTCTTTCATATTAGTAAAATAGTATAGCCCACTTGCTACAGGTCTTTCCTATGGCAAGTGGGTTTTTTGGTCAAGCATCTAATTTAGAAGAGGTAGGCTTAGCTGCCTAATGATGTTAACCAATAGTTATTCAGCTTCAGAAACAAGGGTAAACCGCTCATTCATATGTTGAGGATTTTCAATTTCATCCAATACAGCAATAGCGTAATCAGCATAGCTTACATAGCTTTGGCCTGCATGATTTAAAATTAAATGATCCTTCCCTTTTTGATAGGACCCAGTTCTTTTACCTTCAGGGTTAAAGAACGCAGCTGGGCTAATGAAAGTCCATTGAATGGCGCTTGCATTTTGCAGGTCTTCTAAGTTTTTTCCTTGATTCGATGCTGTTGCAAAATATTCTTTTGGAAAATCAGGTGTATCCATTACGCGAGTCGTTTTTGCTTCGTCAACAAAAAGACTGCCTGCTCCGCCAACGACAATTAATCTTGTTTGTGGAGCATTTTTTAAGCATTCAATTAATTTTCTGCCAGCGTCTACATGCAGATGTTCTTGGCCTGGGGCTGCACCGTATGCATTAACAACAACGTCAAATTCCTTTAAATCGTCTGTTGTTATATCAAAAATATCTTTTTCCAATACAAGGTTAACGTGATTTTGAAGTTTCCCAGCATTCCTTACAATAGCTGTGACCTCATGATTACGTTCAAGAGCTTCCTTTAAAATTTGATTTCCAGCCTTCCCGCTTGCACCAATAATTCCAATCTTCATTTTATTCATCCTCCTTAGGTATAAGTTGTAATAATAACGATTACATGTAACAATATAAGTTACAACTAATACGTTTGTCAACAATAAATGTTAAAATGGATATATTAAGGTTGTTAATTATGTATACAATTACTTGTAACTATACAATTTACATGGTATATACTTTATAGATTATGGGAAAAAGGTGAAGGAAGGCGAATAAAATGTCTATTAGTAGTCGATTCTCTGTAGGAATTCATATACTATCTCTTTTAGAAATTAATAAAGATGGAGTGAATACATCAGAATTTATTGCAGGCAGTGTCAATACAAATCCTGTTGTTATAAGAAAAATCATGGGGATGCTTAAAAATGCCGGTTTGGTAAAAGTCCGTCCTGGTGTCGCAGGTGCAGAACTTGGGAAGGATATTTCAGAAATCACAATGCTTGATGTTTATAAGGCCGTTAATGTTGTACAGGAAAAAGAGCTATTTGGTGTTCACGCAAATCCAAATCCATCATGTCCAGTTGGGAAAAATATTCAAGAAACAATAAGCCCCATATTCTCTGCTGCCCAGCTCTCAATGGAGAAGGCACTCGATAACGTTACAATAATGGACGTTGTAAAAGAAATAATAGAGAAAGGACAAGGGACATGACCTTGTCCCATAATATGTGGGGGAAATAAATACGGGATAAACAGAAATCCATGCGATAGAGGAATGATGATTAGTGCATAATAATTCTTTCTATGACTAGGAACCTGCACCTTGGATCTATTTCCATTAACCTGAATCAGATAGATTCAGTTTTTTTATTTTGAGTTGGATCTTCTGTTATTAAAGAGGGAGTAGCCTTTTAGGCTTGTAGAGAGAATGTATAGTTGGACATAACATAATAGTATATTTGAAATACTCATAGTAATAATCTTGGTATTGCTGTTCTTTATGTATATTTTTGATTTGCTCAAGAGGTTATAAAGAAGCAGTTCTCTTTTAATACTTTAATAAAAAATTGTAACACAACATTTTAGATGAACAGAACAAAAAAATAGATTGTTCCATCTAAATAGAAAATGATTGAATGAAAAGGGGAAACACATTAAGATAAACAATGTGAAAAAGCTTTAAAAGGAAGGATGAAATGGTTTGGTAAATTTTAAGACTTTTGATTGGGAAGGTTTGCTTATAGATGCAGGAGTGAAAGCTCTTGAGATTATTGGAATATTAATTGCTTTTGTAATCGTTAAGAAAATTGGCAGTAAGGTTTTAGATCGGACTTTCCTTAACATAAGCAAAAGGAAGAACATTTCAGAAGGCCGTGCTTTAACACTACATAAGCTAGCCGAAAATATTTTATCGTATAGTTTAATCTTTATTCTTGCTGCTTCATTGTTTAATGCATTTGGATTGCCAGTTGCAAGCTTAATTGCAGGTGCAGGAGTGGTCGGACTAGCAATTGGTTTTGGAGCGCAAGGACTTGTGAGTGATGTTGTTACAGGATTTTTCTTATTATTAGAGAAACAATTGGATGTAAATGATTACGTAACAATTGGCAATATTGATGGGGTTGTAGAGGCAGTAGGCTTACGAACTACCCAGCTTCGGAGCTTTGATGGAACACTAAATTTTATTCCGAACCGAGATATACTGACTGTAAGAAATCATTCCCGTGGAAGTATGCGTGCGCTTGTTGATATTGGGATTGCTTATGATGAAGATATTGATCATGCGATTGAAGTGACTCAGGCAGTTTGCGATCAAATGGCTGCAGAGAATCCTGTCATTGTAGAAGGTCCAAATGTCATCGGCGTTCAAGCTTTAGGTGCATCTGATGTTGTGCTGCGTGTAATAGCGAAAACAGAGAATGGGGAACAATGGGCAGTAGAACGTGATATCCGTAAGGCAATCAAGGCGGCATTTGATGAAAACGGAATCGAAATTCCATATCCTCATCAAGTGATGGTTCACAAAAATGAACAAAATCTAGGGAAATCACGAGGGAATGAATGATTAATATAGATTAAAAAAAGTCAGTTCTATATTTAATTGTAGAACTGACTTTTTCATGCAATCATTTTATATTTATATTTGTTCTTTAACTTGTGGATAATCAGGTACTGGCTTAGCCTTTTTCTTCGTATTCCCGCTCCATTTTAAATACGTTCCAATTCTCATCAATTTTTCAAAAGGTCCAACTTTCCAAACCTTCAAATAGAAGTGGCTGGTGATGACTTGAATTCCATAAATGGCAATAGCTAATAATATGCCATTAATAACGCCGATTTGCCCAAATAATCCAAACCCATAACCATAGAAGATGGTTGTACAAATGATACTTTGAAGTAAATAGTTAGTCATGGAAAGACGTCCAACATTTTCAAAAAGCTTTAGAAAAACCGGATTTACTCCCTTTGCATAAAGTAGGGCAAAGGCGAAAATATAACCAATCGCTAATAATGGTGCACCCAAGATTTCTGCAACACCTGCCCAAACGGTATTCGGCAGTAAATAAGGAATGCTCTTTAGTAGTAAGCCAATAGGAACGAGTATACTTGCCCAACATACATACAGCTTTCGTTCTTCCTTCGGCTGGGTGAACCAGCGCATTTTTGCAGCATACATCCCAAGTAAAAATAATGGGCAAAGCATAAACGGAGTTAATAGAATGATAAAGAAATAGGCACCAGGAGGGAGGCCAAGCGGATCTTCCCCGCTATTGCGAAAATCTTTAATCTCTGAATAGCTGCCATCTGCATAAATAAGATTTGCCTTTTGTACGTATGAGTTTATACTTTCTGCTTCTTCTGGAGTTTCCATCATATTTCCAAACCCAATGAACGAAGTTAAAATGAGCAAAGTGACCGCCCAAATGAAAATCGTTTTTTTCTTGCGATTTAAGAAAATCATCATAAGCAAACCTAAGCATCCATATGAAAATAGGATATCGCCCTCCCACACAAAGGTGGAGTGCAGCAGCCCAAGAACGATTAACTGGAAAAAACGACGTGCAAAATGCCGTTTCACCTTCCCGCCATTTTCTTCAAGCTTTTCCTTCATTTTGATCATCGAATACCCAAATAGAAACATAAAGATTGGCATAAAGCTGCCTTCCACAAATACTTTTCCCCATATATTCGCAGCCTCATCACCGACAAATAACTTAAAGTGCTCAAGTTCATTCATTCCCCAAATGCCGTATTGAAAGATAAGCATATTCGCCATTAAAATGCCTATTAAACTAAATCCTCTAATCCCATCAATTATTCCTAATCTTTGTTTCATCTTACCTTCTCCTTTATTCATATCTGCATACCCCTACTCTACTTTGTTCAGCTTTCAAGACAATGAACAAAACTTTACTATTGGATAAATTTTTTCCATTTCGTTCAACTGTTCGTAAAGTTGCTATGCTACGATATGGGAGAGGTGGATACACATGGAAACAAACAACATCTTAATTGTAGATGATGAAAAAGCAATCGTTAAAATGCTGGAGCTCATGTTGAAAAAGGAAGGGTTTCAGCATATTTATACGGCCCATTCAGGCAGCGAGGCGCTTGAAATAGTAGAAAAGATAAACATCGATATTATTATTCTCGATGTCATGCTGCCAGATTGCAGCGGATTCGAGCTTTGTCCGAAAATCCGTGAGAAAACGAATGCTTACATTATATTTTTAACAGCCAAGGTTTCTGACCTTGATGTGCTAACGGGTTTTGCAACGGGCGGGGATGATTATGTCACGAAACCATTTAATCCGCTAGAGATTGCTGCCAGAATAAAAGCGTATCTTAGGAGAATGCCAGCTCCATCTGCCAAGGCACAGCCAATATCTAAGGCTACTAAACTATATGATTTTGGACGATTTATTCTGGACGAGAGTGCTGGAGAACTAATCGTTAATGGAGAGCCAGTTCCATGTCCTACACAAGTATATTTACTGCTGCTCTATTTTTGTAAACATCCGAATATCGTGCTCTCTAAATCAAATCTTCTGGAAGCAGTTTGGGGATTTGAACACTTTGTTGATGACAACACAGTTTCCGTTCATATTAGAAGAATTAGAGAGCGGATTGAAGAAGATCCAAGCAATCCTAAATTTCTGCTCACTGTCAGGGGTCTTGGCTATAAGCTTATTAAAGGAAAACAAATATGAAACGATTAAGAAGGCGGCTATTCCTCCATTTCTCCTTTCAATTTATTTCATTGGCAGTGGCAATTATCATACTATTTTTTTTCATTTTACTCATAACAATTGTTTGGATAACGAAGGATGAATCAAAGTATAACTATTATCAGACGAAAATTGAAAGCATTTCGATGGATACAGGAAGTTCATTGAAGGAAATTACGATGCCTGATGGCTGGGATAAGGATTTGGCTGAGGAAGGGATCTGGGTACAACTTATTAATCATAAAGGGGAAGTCATTGAATCAGGCAATGTTCCAGATTCGATACCTAAACAATATAGCCAGCATGATTTACATAAAATGCAGGAAACAAATGAGCTCCAAGGCTATTCCCTATATTTCTATTTAGAAACGTTATATGAGGAGCCGTATTTATTCGTGTTAGGACACGAGGATAAAGGGCGTAAAATACTTCAGCAAATTATAGGTGACTATGGAAAAGAAGGCATGATTTCGCAAGAACAATTGAAACAGGTTGAGGATCAGCTTCTTTCAATAGATGGGTTTATTAAGGTTTATGATGTGAGTGAAAATTTAATTCAAGAGGTTGGCAGCCCATCAGGTCTTGATGAAGAACTCCCGTTAGATGTATTTGTACGTAAAGTGGCCCCTGATATTTATTCGACGAAAACTACCATAATTAAGGATCCAGCAACGCAGGCTTTATGGGTGCTTTATACCCCAAATAAAAATAAAGAAGAAATCAAGCTTGATTCACTAAAAGAAATTATTATTGCATTTGCAGTATCTGGTGTTATTGTTCTTGTCGTAACCATTGTGATCTCCTTTTGGAATGGCTTCCGTTATGGGAATCCGCTTTTTATTTTTACTAGCTGGCTCAGCCGGATGGGGACTGGTAAGTACAATGAGGTATTAACCGAAAAGGAAAAGAAGCTTATTTTCCGGAAAAATGGGAAGGTTCGCCTGAAATACCGTTTATATGCGGAAGTTTTTCAAGCGTTTTATGCGATGGCAGAAAAATTAGCCGCATCAACGAAGGAGAGGGAGCAGCTTGAGAAAACAAGGGAGGAATGGATGGCTGGCATTTCTCATGACCTTCGTACCCCTTTAACGACGATGCAAGGCTATGGAACGCTATTGGAAAGCGGACAGTATGAGTGGTCAAAACAAGAGCTTGAGGATATAGGGAGAACAATTGGCGAAAAAAGTGCTTATATGCTAAGTCTTATTGAAGACTTCTCATTAAGCTTCAGATTAAAGAATGAGGCTGCACTTGTTGATTTTCAGTCGATTGAAGTGAATCAGCTCCTTACAAGCATAGTGATTAAGTTCCATGAGGATATGACATTATCAGACTATCACCTATCGTTTGATCCATTAAATCATAACCTATCCCTTCAAATTGCGAAACGCTGGTTTGAAAGAATGATGGATAACTTAATATATAATGCGATTATTCATAACCCGCCAGGAACTGCTATCAGAATAGCAATAGAAGAAGACAGTGGGAGCGGGAAGCTTAAGATCATGATTAAAGATAATGGAATCGGTATGGATGAAGAGACAAGAAAACATCTATTTAATCGTTACTATCGAGGAACGAGTACAGATGAACGTGTGGAGGGCTCTGGATTAGGGATGAGTATCGCTATGCAAATTGCCGAGCTGCATAAGGGGGACATTATTGTAGACTCGGAGATAAATAAAGGGACCGTGGTTACAGTTTGTATCCCGCTTCCTCAGGATAACAAGCAGTTGGAATAACTATGTGACAAGCAGAAGAGAAATTACTCTTCTGCTTGTTTTAACATTTTTACTTTTTGATAGGTGGCATAGCAGAAATCTTTATACGATGTATCTGGCAACAGCTCAAAATTTTTCACGGCAACTTCTGAAAAATGAATAGCTGCTTTTAAATCTTTTTGTTCCAGATGACAAAGGGCCGTATAGGAGTCTGCAATATAAAAAATGGATAAATCGAACGGATGATGAATATATGAAGGGATGTTAATCTTTTCAAGGCACTGAAGAGCTTCAGAAAAATGACCAAGTTCATATAAGGCTCGTCCTTTTTCAAGGAAGAAATACGGTTGATACCCTTCTGGTTTCTGATTATTTTCAAGTATCGCATCAATCCATTCAATTGCTTTAGCATAATCATGTTCGTCAGAAATGAGTGAATCAATGTTTATCAGCTCACAAAACCATTTTGAGTTCATATCATCAGCAAACTTCTCATATTGCTTCAGCTTCTGTGTGTAATACGCCTTTTTTTCAGTATTCTTTGACATCATCGCATATCCAGCAGCAAGCCGATATAAATCATCAATTAAGTAAAATATTCGATTCTCTTTTGAAAAGTTTATCGCCTCATTCATTACGCGTGTAGCAGATTCTGTATCACCGACAGCAAAGTGTAATGCTGCTTCATGATAATCCAACGATAACCTTGTCATTGGATCGATGTAAGCGTGAGTTGTTTCAATTTTACGGCGTTCATTTACATGTATGTTTAGTGACTCTGCATAGTCATGGGCAAAAAACTCTACCGCCGAACGAAAAACACCAAGTGATGCCCTGCGTGAAGTGAGGTTCATCTGATCATAGATTTGTACAGCTTTATCTAATAATCCTTTCCAACCATCCTTTTTTTCATAGTAAAGTGAGCGGCTGTAAATATCTAATAAGCGTGCTGATTCGTATCCATTGGCAAGTCTGCTTGCATAGGGTTCAATGAGGGCAATGAGCTGCTTATATTGATCATTCACTTCTTCTAAATCTTGATTAAACAACTTTTCTGCCTTTTCAAGAACTTCCCGTAATTCCTGTGAACTGATTTCCTCTAATAAGTCTGTTACATCTACACCTAATCGCTGTGCGATATAGGCTAGGCTTTCCATAGATGGATTTGCCTTATTATTCTCAATGAGACTTAGCATTCCTTTTGTGAGTGCATCACCTGCTAACGTTTCTAGTGTCATTTTCTTTTGTTTTCGTAATTTACGTATGCGTTCACCTAACATGGCTTTTAAACACTCCTGATTTTTAAATATAGTTTAATTATATTAAACTTTTTCTTGAAAAGAAAGAGGGGAGGTGATATGATTTGTTTAATTAAATTAAACATTTTGGAAGGTGTGTTATTGTGGAAGATGCATTAAAGCTGAAAAAGGCGACCTATCATTTATGGACATTTACGATTAGTAAACTGATTTCAACGTTCGGTGCTAATGTGTATTCATTTGCGATTAGCTTTTATATTCTGCAAATGACAGGATCTGCAACAAACTTTGCTGCAAACCTTATTTGCAGTTTGTTGCCTCGAACAATCGCCGCACCATTTGTTGGGTATGTGGCAGATAATTATTCCCGTAAGGCAATTGTCATTTGCTCACAGATTGCAACAACAATGGCAATTGGAGGACTCCTTATCGTTAGCTTACATTCGGGTCTCTCCCTTGCTGCCATTTATACAACTACCTGTATTTTATCCATTACGTCGACCTTTTCCGGTGTCACTTTTTCCTCATCGATTACAGGACTTGTAGATGAAGCAAGAATCCAGAAAGCCATGTCATTAAACCAGATGTCTATTTCTTTTGCCTCGATAGGCAGCCCAGCAGTAGGGGGACTTTTATTCGGTGCTGTTTCAATGCCGGTATTCCTCATTATCTATATGATTGCCTCTAGTATAGCTATCGTTCTTGAATCAACAATGAACTTCAAACTGTTCGCAAAAAGGAAAGGAAAAGTTGAAGGGGAGAAAAAAGAATCGATGTGGCAAAGCATGAAAGCTGGATTCAATTATTTGAAATTGCAGCCATTACTAATCATCGTCATCTGGATTGCACTTCTTGTTAATTTCCTTTTAGGCGCATTTGAGGTTGGCTATTCCTATATTCTTATTGAAAAGTTAAAAATGAATTCACAGCATTTTGGGCTTACACAAGGTGCGTTTGCAGTGGGAATGCTAGTTATGTCACTTTATTTTTCAGTAAGGAAAGAAGTGAAATTTCCACTTCTTGTCTCAAAAAGAGGGATTTTAGGGATGGGAGCAATATTGGTTGGAATTTCAATTCCACTAATGATGTCACTATCTAATCTTTCTATATTTGCTTATTATGTTGTGCTCATGTTCGGCTTCGGTACGATCATTATTATTGTTAACACACCATTGCAAGTAATGATGCAAAAACAAATAGATGACGATTATAAAGGACGTGTTTTTTCATTATTTGAAACAATGGCAATGGCTCTCATGCCATTGGGAATGGTTCTATATGGGTTCTTATACGATGTGTTACCAGCCCAATGGATACTAATCCTTTCAGCTGCCCTTCTTATCGGAGTGGTCCTTTTGCTCGCAAGACCTGCAGTTATAAAAAGGGTGTATCCAGAACTTGATAAAGGGAAAGAGCCAAAGCGTGAAGTAGAAACTGTATAAGGAAAAAGTACTAAAAGCATGAAGAACCCACTTTTATCCATTTTCTTCCTGTATAGTGACAATACATTTGAAAATGGAAATTTTAGTTGAGGTAAATGTAAGTGAAAAAAGGGATTGCTTCAGGTGAAGAATGTAAATAGCAGTATGAACAAAAATGTATAAAAAAAGAAAAAAGGAAATAGAATCTCAATGAGAGGATCTTTTTCCTTTTTTACAAGATAAGAAAGTATAACTTTGGAGTTAGAGAGTTGTCTAGCTCCAGCGCCTATCGCCTATCAAACTTCAGGCCCCCTCCCTACGATAAGTCAACATCGGTTCGCTATCGCTCACCGTGTTTCCTTTATCTCAGTCGCGGTCCTTCCAGTTTGTACGGCGATGGTCAAGGCGCTTGCGCTTTTCTAAGATTACATGCCTGTTTCTCCACTGTCATGGCTTAATTGCCACCCAATGCCAAATTTATCAGTTAATTGACCATAGCATTTGCTCCAGAACGTTTCTTGAAGCTCCATGCCGACGGTCCCGCCTTCTTTCAATTTATTAAATACCGATTTAATTTCATCGATGTCCTTGCTGACAATGGCAAGGGTGATGTTATTTCCCTGGGTGAAAGGCGATCCAGGAAAAGTGTCAGAGAACATGACAGTGCTCCCGCTTATTGTTAAGCGTGCATGCATGACTAAATTTTTGGCTTCCTCTGGAAGCGGATATTCTGGGTTTGGCTTTGAATCACCAAAGGCCATAATTTGAGGTTTATCAGCTCCGAAAACCTCAGCATAATATTCTACAGCTTCACGACAATTTCCATTAAAAGTTAGGTAGACTTCTACAGCCAACTTTACCACTCCTCTAAAATAATCAGTATAGTACAACCTCATTATAACCATTAACCGCTTTATCCAATATACATTTTCTAAAAAAAAGATTTAAAAGATTGAAAATTTAGACTTTTCTTTTTAATGGATGTACCCTATAATTGGTATAGACAACTATACCAATTAATGCTATTAGAGGAGAGTTAAGACATCAAAGGCTAAAGGATTCCTTTTTCAAATTTAGCCTTTTAGGAGCTGTTTAAATGGAAAGAAAGATACTCATTTCCAATGTCACAATCATAAATTATGATCAAGCAGAATTTGTAGGCAGTATTTTTCTTAAGGATGGCAAAATCGAAAAGGTAGGAAAGGATTTACAAGTGGATGCAAATGAACATCTGGATGGTACTTCGGGAGAATGGGTCGTATTTCCAGGGTTTATTGATATGCATATTCATGGATCAGAAGGCTTTGACACGATGGACGCGACAGAAGAGGCACTTCGTGGCATGGCTCGCTCATTAGTTAAGGAAGGAACGACAGGCTTTTTAGCAACAACGATGACTCAATCGATTCAAGCAATTGAGGATGCGTTAGAAAATATCAGTTATTATAAGAGTAATACGGATGAGGCAGAGCTGTTAGGCATTCATGTTGAAGGTCCTTTTATATCAAGAAGATGGGCTGGTGCCCAGCCCATGGAGCATATTATTGAGCCATCCATTGAACAGTTTAATAGATGGCAAGAGCTTAGCGGGGATCGAATCAAGCAAGTAACGATTGCGCCAGAGGCCAGGAATGGATTTGAATTTGTAGAAGCGTGTAGGAAGATGGGGGTTCTTGTATCGATTGGACATTCAGATGCAACAGGAGAGGAAGTGGAGAGGACCGCAGCATTAGGAGCTCGGCAAGCTACGCATTTATTTAATGGAATGCGCCCTTTTCATCACCGTGAACCAGGCGTTGTCGGAGCGGTTTTGCTTGAAGAGCGGATAAAAACTGAGCTAATTGCTGACTTTTTGCATAGTCACCCAGATGCCTTAAATCTTGCTTTTCGACTGAAAGGAGCTTCAGGGATCATCCTGATCACGGATGCTATGCGGGCAAAAGGACTCCCATATGGCGACTATGATTTGGGAGGACAAACGGTGTCTGTCACAGAAGATGGGGCACATCTCTCCAATGGATCGTTAGCCGGGAGTGTTCTAACGTTGGATCAAGCTGTTCGCAACTTCAAAAAGACTACAAATTGTTCATTACAGGAGCTCGTCTCTATGACATCTGCTAACGCTGCTAAACAGCTGCAGCTTCGAAATAAAGGCTATATTGCGGAAGGTTTTGATGCAGATATCGTTATCTTGGATCAAGCGTTACATGTACAAAAGACAATCTGCCGGGGCAGCATTGTTTATCACAGATAAACCGGCTGTAAGACCTCTACTGATTGAGTTTCACTTTATGAAAATGAAATAGTAAGTGCAATGAAAGGAATGAAAGACTTGATAGATAAAGAATCTCGAGTGCCTATCTATCTCCAAATTGAGGAGTTGCTAAAGCAGCGCATTTATCTAGAAGAATATAAAATTGGTGAAAATATCCCTTCAGAGCGAGAGTTATCTGAACAGTTAAATGTGAGCCGCATGACTGTCAGACAATCCATAACAAATCTTGTGAACAATGGACTTTTATACAGGGAAAAAGGAAGAGGCACATATGTCGCCAATCCGAAGCTAGAGCAGCCTTTAAATGGGTTAACTAGTTTTACGGAGGATATGAGAGCAAGAGGAATGGAACCAAGCAGTAAATTAATCAATTTCGAGAAGATGATTCCACCAGTTGATATAGCTAGAGAGCTGCAGCTAGAACAGGATGAGTATGTTTTTCATGTCATTCGCATACGCAATGCGGATCTAAAGCCGATGGCTATTGAAAGGACGTACATTCCTGTGAAAATCTTCCCAGAACTGGATGAAAAGAAAATAATGGGATCTCTCTATGCGTTAATTGAGGCAAGATCGCACCAGAAAATTGGCAATGCAATTCAGCAAATGGAGGCAGCGATTGTTTCAAAGGAAGACAGCAAATATTTACAAATTAGTACTTCGCAAGCCGTGCTCATTATTAAAAGAACTAGTTTTTTAACGGATGGTGTTCCATTCGAATTGGTACGCAGTACATATCGTGCCGATCGATATAAATTTATTAGTGAAATTAAGAGGTGAAGGGTATGAAGTCTTATTTCGCAGAGATTCAGCGCCTCTTGAGTAAAGTAAGCGAGCAGGAACAAAGACAAATTGAAAGCGCTTCAAAAATAATTGTAGAGTGTTTTCAAAACGGGGGAATTCTCCAAATATTTGGATGCGGCCATTCCCATCTATTGGCTCAGGATACTTATTATCGAGCAGGAGGGCTTGTTCCTATACGTCCAATTACCATTGAACCATTAATGCTTCATTATGGTGCGTTAACATCTTCAAAAAATGAAAAGGACCCGGCTTTTATAAAAAATCATCTTGAGAACTTTGAATTTAAGAAAAAGGATGTCCTTATTGTTATATCAACCTCAGGCTGTAATCCTGTACCAATCGATGTTGCCCTATTAGGGAAAAAAGCTGGGATTACAGTTATATCCCTTCAATCATTAGAGTACATGGAGCAGCTTACACGACATGAAAGCGGGCACCGTTTAGAAGAAGTCGTTGACCTCGTATTAAATTCACATATACCAGTTGGCGATGGGATACTAAGCCTTCAAGGTGTACAGTATGGGCCGGCCTCTACTGTAATCGGTTCTGCTATCTTGCATGCATTATTTAGCCAAGTTATAGAGTCTCTTGATATGGATAGATTGCCAGTATTTCAGAGTGCAAACGTATCAGCTAATCAATCGGCTAATCTTGCACTAATTAATCAGTACAAAGACCGCATTGATTTTGACTAATGATTAAGAAGGAGGTTTTTTCATGGAAAAGAGATTTAAAATTACGGCACAGGAAGGTCTTCATGCGAGACCCTGTACCTTGTTAGTGACGGCAGCCTCATCCTTTTCATCAGATGTCCAGCTTACTCATAATGAAACAACTGTAAACTTAAAATCAATCATGGGTGTGATGGCACAAGGCATTTCTCCGGGAGCGCTTGTCACAATATCTGCTAAAGGAGAAGATGAGGGGGCAGCTATAAACAGGGTGACAGAAGTTATAACCACAGAAGGAATTGGAGAGGAATGCTAGAGTTTCCAGCTTCGAAAGGGGCAAATGGGTTGAATAGTGAAATAGAAATTAAGCTTTTATCACAAGAAGATGAAGAACAGGCACATCGATTAAGAGATTATTGCTTCCCTACTAAATATACGGGGGCACGTCGTGATGATTTTCAATATTGGGTTCGGCATAGTACGGCCATAGGCGCATATGATAAGGAGAATTTGGTAGGAAAGCTCCTAATATTGCCATTAAATATAACGGTGCATGGAGTCAATTATAAAATGGGCGGGATGGGATTCGTAGCAACATATCCAGAATATAGGAATGAAGGGACAATGAAGAAGCTAATTGTCAGATCGTTAGCTGAGATGCGGAAAAATAATCAAGCTATATCTGTCTTAGCCCCCTTTTCTGTCTCATTTTACCGTCATTTTGGCTGGGAGTTATTTTTTGATAAACTGCATTATTCCATACCAAAAGAATCCTTCCCGCAATTTCCTATTCAGTCAAATAGGATGAAACGGTTTAGCTTCGAATGGATGGATGAAGAAGGCTATAGTAAGATCCAGCAATTTCATAATGAACATGCCTTGAAGACGAATGGAGGAATGCAAAGAGATGCTGCATGGTGGCAGAGACTTGCTAGAAGAGAGCCAGATAGCCATTTTGCTTATTACACGAAAGGAGATTCTATAGCTGGTTATATTCGCTATGAAATAAAGGATTTAACATTTTTTATTAGGGACTTTGTTACGGATGGAATTCAGGCTGAGCAGTCCCTTTGGAATTTTATATCATCCCATCAGGCAAGTGTGCATGCCATTAAAGGGGCAACTTCTGCTGCGAGTCATTTTGGCTTTCAATTTGTCCAGCCGCAATTTAAAAAAGAAATTACGCAGGATGTTATGATTAGGATTGTTGATGTATATGCTTTTCTTAAGAAGTATGCATGGGAGCATTATGAGCATTCATTATATTTGAGGGTTCAAGATCCTTTTGCCCCCTGGAATGAATGTTTATTTCACATCTCGAAAGATAGGGAGATAGAGATTGTTAAAGATAGATTGATTGAAAAGCAGCATGTTTTATCATTGCCAATTACGATATTATCCGCAATGATGGCAGGATATTTATCGGTAAGTGAGGCACTGCGATATGCGAATCATCCGGTAAGAAAAGAAGAGGAGGAAAATTGGAAGTCGGCACTTCCAACTAACCCTCCTGTCTTTTATGAATATTTTTAGAACCACAAAAAAATTTATCTTTTTTTGTGGACTATACCAGTTCACATTAAGATCAGGATTTACAGTCATTTACCAACTAGTCCAATTTTTTCATAGAACAAAATAGAATGAATATACTGAAAAATAGATTGTGGTATATACCAATAGATGATATTCTCAATCTAAGAAAGCGATTACAACAATCAAGGGGGCGTTTGAACATGAAACGTATAATGTTAGTTTGCGCAGCAGGAATGAGCACAAGTTTACTCGTAACAAAAATGCAAAAAGCAGCTGAGGAGCAAAATATAGAAGCTGATATTTTTGCGATCTCAGAAAGTGAGGTTGATAAAAACCTAGGAAGTAAAGATGTAGATGTGCTCTTACTTGGGCCGCAAGTACGCTATTTAAAGAGTTCTTTTGAAACAAAATATAAAGATAAGCATTTTCCAATAGATGTTATTAATATGGCAGACTATGGAATGATGAATGGGGCTAATGTCTTGAAGCATGCCCTCGGGTTAATTGGATAAGGAGTGGATACAAGATGGAAGAGTCAGAGTTAATGCAAGCAATTATGGGACTGATCCTGCATAGCGGAAACACAAAGAGCGATTGTATGGAAGCCATACAGCTTGCAAAAAAAGGAGAAATTGCCGCAGCTAAAGAAAAAATAGAGCTGGCTAATCAGTCACTTGTAGAAGCACATCATTCCCAAACAGCATTGCTGACACAAGAAGCTCGAGGAGAAAAAGTAGAAGTGTCGATGATGTTAATTCATGCACAGGATCATTTGATGAATTCAATTACTTTTCGTGATTTAGCAAAAGAAATAATTGAATTATATGAAAGATTGGAAAAGGAATAACATCTAATTAGATGTTAGCCATATAAAATTTAAAAGGAGTGTTGGGAATGTTCGGTTTTTTAGAAAGAAGGTTTGTACCTGTTGCAGCACGAATAGGCAATCAGCGTCATTTAGTGGCTATTCGTGATGGCTTTATTGCAATCATGCCACTGACAATTGTTGGTTCCTTTGCAGTATTAATAAATAGCCTGCCCATTAAAGCGTATCAGAACCTCCTTGATTCCATTTGGGATCATGCAACATGGACACAGTGGGGAGGGAATATGTGGGGAGCGACATTCGGGATTATTTCCCTTTTGCTATCCTTCACGATTGCTTATAACTTAGCTAAAAGCTATGACAAGGACGGCCTTTCGGCAGGTGTAATTGGTTTTGCAAGTTATATGACATTTGGAACATTTGGAGAAGGTGGTCTATCAGGGCTGACAACAGGAACCGGTGGTATATTTGTTGCAATTATCATTGCTTTACTTTCTTCAGAGCTATTTTCTCGATTATCAGGCAATCGCCGCTTATTGATTAAGATGCCTGACAGTGTACCTCCAGCTGTTTCGAAGTCATTCGCTGCTTTGCTGCCAGCAATGATCACGATTGCTGCATTTGCATTAGTTCGTACGATCATTTCAGCAGGCTTCAATATTCCAGATATTATAGGTTCATTCTATACAGCGGTTCAAGAACCATTTATGGGGTTAACGAATACATGGCTTGCCGCATTGATTCTTGCATTCATCCCTGCATTCCTTTGGACTTTTGGTGTTCACGGGGCTAACATCATCGATCCATTTATGCAAACAATTAATCTTCCAGCAATTGATGCGAACGTTGCCGCACTTTCTGCAGGAGAAGTAGCTCCGTATATTATTAATAAACCATTTTTTGATGCCTTTGTTAATATGGGTGGATCAGGCACAACTATCTCATTAATTATCGCAATGTTCATAATAGCAAGAAGAAATAAACATTATCTCACGGTTGGAAATTTATCCGCTGGACCAGGTCTTTTTAATATTAATGAGCCTTTACTTTTTGGGCTTCCAATCGTATTGAATCCAGTATTATTTATCCCGTTTATTTTGACGCCAATGGTTAATGTCTCTATTGCTTATTTTGCAACAAAAGTGGGGCTGGTACCAGCTGCAACCATTGCTGCACCTTGGACAACGCCGCCAGTCATTAATGGTTTCCTAGTTACCCAATCCTGGCAGGGAGCAGTATTAAGTGTTGTTCTAATTGTAGTTGCGGTCTGCATTTATCTGCCGTTTGTTGCCATGGCAAACAAAGCTGCGAAGACAGGAAAATCAAAAGACAATCATATCGAATCGTCTAGTAACCTGAGGGCATAAGATGAAGAGATTAGGAATTTCTATTTATTCTCAGCATGGTACGTTAAATGACATAAAGGAATATATGGAGCTGGCACATGCGAACGGTTTTGATCGAATATTTACCTGCTTAATGTCTTTAAAAAATGATGAACAGAGAGAAAAGCTTCAGCAGCTTAATCAATTCGCGCATACACTTGGATTTGAAATTTTTGCAGATGTTGCTCCGGCAGTCTTGGAGGAAATTGGATTAACCTTCCGGGAAATTTCGCAGCTGAAGGAATCCTATCATCTAGATGGCTTGCGATTAGATATGGGTTTTTCAGGCCAGGAGGAAGCTCTCATGTCTCTGGATGCTTCGAATATGAAAATAGAACTAAATTGCAGCAATGGGACGAAGTACGTGGAAAATGTCTTGTCTTATAAGCCGAATCTAGAGAATATTGTTGGCTGTCATAACTTTTATCCAAGGAAGTATACTGGGCTTTCACGCAGTCATTTTATCAAAAGTTCTATGCTTTTTAAGAAGAATCATATTCGGACAGCAGCGATGATTTCTTCAAAGGATGCGAAATTTGGTCCTTGGGAAGAGACGCCATATGGCTTGCCGACATTAGAGGAACATCGTCACCTGCCAATTGTTGTTCAAGCGAAGGATCTATGGCACACGGGTTTGATCGATGATTTAATCATTGGAAATATGTATGCTTCGAGGGAAGAAATCGAGGCGTTGGGGCGTTTGAATCGCAATAAGCTTGAGATAAGAGTTGAAACATTCCCTCTGACAAGTTCATTAGAAAACAAAGTGATATTCGATGAACCACATTTTAATCGAGGCGATGTATCTGAATATGTCATTCGAAGTACACAGCCGCGAGTAAAATATAAAAATGGTTCCTTTCCGCCTCATGATACTCGGAATATAGAGAGAGGGGATATCACAATAGATAATGATTTAGACATCCGCTATAAAGGGGAGCTGCAAATCGCTTTAAAAGCTATGTCAAATGCAGGCTGTACAAATGTTGTAGCGAAAGTAGTTCCCGAGGAACATTATTTACTTGATGAAATCCAACCATGGGAATCATTTAGTTTTAAAAAAAATTGATGATTAATGGGCAAAAAGGGTTGAGCATATGTTTATTTGCTCAATCCTTTTTATTGTATTAGTATGGAATACATATATAGCACTATTATGAATTATTTCAAGATAATGGAAGGGGAGGATGGCAATAAAACTAGAAATCATTCAAAATCAAGAAGAATTGTATAATCGGGCAGTTGACATCATTTTTAATTTTTTAAAGAATGGTGCAACAACTTACGGATTAGCAACGGGTGGGACAATGCTTCCGCTTTATGAGTGTTTAAGAAACAGCAAATTAGATTTTTCTCATTGTCGAAGTGTCAATTTGGACGAATATGTAGGTATTCCAAAAGGGCATCCAGAAAGCTATCATTCTTATATGAAAAGGCAGCTTTTTGATGCGAAGCCGTTTAAAGTAACATTTATACCTAATGGAGAAGCGCAAGATATTCGAAAAGAAGCGAATGATTATGAAGAATTATTAAAATCATTAACGGTTAACCTGCAAATTGTAGGTGTGGGTGAGAACGGCCATATCGGTTTCAACGAACCGGGAACATCGTTTGATAGTGAATCACATGTTGTTGAACTTGCTGCATCAACAAGGGAAGCCAATGCACGGTTTTTTGATTCAATTGAAGAGGTGCCAAAAATGGCTATTACGATGGGAATCTCCACCATCCTTCGTGCTGAGTGTATTCTGCTAATAGCCATTGGTGAGAAAAAAAGATTTGCATTGGAGGCATTATTAAAAGGGGTAATTACGGAGGATATACCAGTAACAAGTCTCTTGCAGCATCCGAATGTAATCGTGTTAACTGATTTGAATATGGATGATATATGAATGGAAAAGACAAGCCCCTAGAAGCTTGTCTTTTCTTGAAAAATAAGAAAGTATTACTTTGGAGTTAGAGAATTGTCTAGCGCAAGCGTCCTATCGCCTATCAAACATCAGGTCTCCTCCGCAACGATTGCGTCAACATCGGTTCGCTATCGCAAACCGTGTTTCCATTATTGAAAGGATGAGCCCTTCTGCGCTAGTGCGGATGATCAAAGAACTTGCGCTTTTCTTCTGTTTTAATGAATTTCACCTGCGGCAACCGCTTTTTCGCGTTCCTTTGGAATGATCAGATTAAGAATAACCGTAGCAATCGCACCAACAGCTGTTCCTGAAGATAAAATATAATTTGCAAAGTCAGGTACACTATTTAAAAGCTCTTTAGGAAGAACAATCGTACCGATTGTCAATAGGATTGGCACGCCAATTACCATCATATTGCGGTCGTCGATCACTACATTTTGAATGACCTTTAATCCATTCATGACAATGGCCACACAAACAACACCGAATATTCCGTTGATGACTGGTTCCGGAACACATGTAATGACAGCAGATAATTTTGGAATTAAGCCTAAAGCCACAAGGATAATCCCTGCACTAATGATGGCCATTCTGCTCGCTACTCCTGTAATAGCGATAATTCCAGCATTGGAGGAATAACCAGTCATCGGTGTTCCGCCGAAAAGAGACCCGACGAAGCAGCCAATTCCTTCTCCGACAGATGCACGATTCAATCTTTTTTCATTTAATTCACTTCCAGTAACAGTTGAGACAACAAACCATGTGCCAGTTGTTTCAATTAAAATAACTAAATAGATAAATACCATTGTAAGGATGGCCTGTAAATCAAAAACAGGTTTTCCGAATGGGAAGAAGCTAGGAAGTGAAAACCAAGCTGCTTCTTTAACTGAGGAGAAATCCACTGAGCCAAAAAAGGAAGCAGTAATTGTTCCTGCGATAATGGCAAGGATAACGGAAACCAAGCGGAAGAATGTACCATATCCTTTTTTCTTACGGCCAAGAAGAATACAAGTAATTAAAACTGCTGCAGAAACAAATGCGATTAACACGTTGTGTCCAATATTTCCTGGTGCGCTATATATACTGTTAAATGCACTTGGCATTAATGAAATTCCGACAATCACTATAACTGTACCACCTACTAGAGGTGGGATAATCTTTTGTACAGCTTTTGCAAACCATTTCAGTGGGTATCCAAGGATGGCAATAATTAATGCACCCGGAAGAAGACTTCCAAATACGGCGCCCAATCCAAGCTTGCCACCGATTGCAGCCAATGCTCCAATTGGGACATATGAGGGTCCCTGAACTACCGGCAAGCGAAGGCCACCGATTGTTTGGATGAGTGTTGCAAGACCTGCTGCGAGAAAACACATTTGAATGAAAAAGGTCGTATTCATTGAATCTAATGCGAGTAAACCAGCTATGATAATAGGAGCAATATATAAATCCATTGCAAGTACATGCTGCATACCAAGTAAAAAAGCCTTTCCCCAACTAATCTTTTCGTCTACTCCTATTAGATTGTTCGTGTTTTGCTTGTTTTGTTCCACTGTATAAATCTCCTCCATTACTCGTTTTGGTTAATTTATGAAAGGGATAAAGCATAACAAAGTATAGTGAAGCTATGTTAGGTCTTGAAATAACAGTAGATTACCTCGTTTATCGGAACGTAAACACTGTTTGTGTGTTAAAAACTATAATTGAATT
This sequence comes from Cytobacillus solani, assembly GCF_006704205.1. NCBI lineage: Bacteria > Bacillati > Bacillota > Bacilli > Caryophanales > Bacillaceae > Cytobacillus > Cytobacillus solani. Next base: position 852,441 of record NZ_CP041305.1, on the reverse strand, counting down.
ATAAATAAGGATGTTGTAAATGTAAATATAAAATACGTACATTAATCAAAATAAATATTTCAACGTTCGTGTTTTTGTTGACTTTAGAAGTTGTCCTCCATACAATAGAGATAAATGAACTACGGAGGGGAAGGTAAAAATGATTTTAGAAGATAATGTTTTACGCAGTGATTGGATTGTTGCTTGTAAATCTGCTGATATAAAAGAAGAGCCCGTGCAAGTTATCGTAATGGGTGAGAGAATCGTGCTCTTCCGAAATAAAGAGGGCATCCATATCTTCAAGGATCTATGTATTCATAGAGGAGCTGCACTCTCGCTTGGCTGTGTAAAAGATGGAAATCTGGTCTGTCCTTATCATGGATGGGAATATAATTCTGAAGGAACATGCACAAAAATTCCTCAGCTGCCAGAGGGAAGATCGATTCCATTAAAGGCGAAGGCGATTAAATACGCATGCAAAGAGGCATATGGATTTGTTTGGATTAATTTCAATAACAACAATCCGAAGTTTATTTCATATCCTGAATTTGCGGATGATAGCTACCGCAATGTATTGTGGGGCCCGCAAGAGGTACATGCCAATCCGCCAAGAATTGTTGAAAACTTTCTTGATGTTGGTCATCTATCATTTATACATGAAGGATTTCTTGGTGTACAGGAGCACCCGGTAATTGGAGATTACAATGTGAACACAGAGGAAGATCGGATTTTCTCCGATGAAATTGCTGTATTCCAGCCTGACCCAGATGGTACAGGACAATCCAAAGATGTTTACTACACCTATGAAATTGTCCGTCCTTTAACTGTTCGTTTCACAAAAAGGGATCCAGATACGGACAATAGGATGACGATTTTACTTACCATCCTTCCGGTTGCAGAAGGAAAGTCTATCGCCTATGGAATCATGTCATTTAACTATGAAACGGGTACGACTGACCAAGAAATTATTGATTTTCAAGATATGATTTTTGCTCAGGATAAGCCAATCGTCGAAAATCAGAAACCAGAGGATTTACCACTTGATCTGCAGGTAGAACTTTCTTTAAAATGTGACCGAATGAGTATTGCTTATCGTCAGTATCTTAAAAAACTAGGTGTATCACTCGGGACTGAATAACTATTTACTAATGACTCGTCATACGTATGGCGGGTCTTTATTATGAAGATTTTTAGGAGAATTTGTCGAAACTTGCAGTTTTATGTATAATAATAGTAAATATTTCAAATTAGGCGTAATCTTTGGAGGAAAAGACTTGGGTAAATTGTATGATTTTACTTTTGATAATGAGAAAGATACAATATATGTAAAATTGAGTGGATACTTTAAAGAAGAAGATGCCAAGGTATATATGAGTGAGTTTCAAACGATGGTAAATACGATTGATCCTTCGTGCTATAAATTAATAGTGGATGCTCGTGAACAAGAACCCGTTGAAAAGAATGTGATAGGGGATATTATTGCTGTCTTAAATATTTATTTAAGAGCAAAGTTTAAAAAGCTAGTTATTGTGAATCCAAATTCACAGATTTTAAAAAAACAAGTTGAAAACTGTGTAAAAGAAGTAAACTTTCAAGGGACATTTGTTTGTTCGCTGGAAGAGGCATACAACTTATAATAATGAGGAAAAGTGGGCTATATCACCCGCTTTTTTTATTTACAAAAATTTTGATGTGTTAAGAATTCTTTTTAGAATACCTATCTGCAGGCATAAACTAGTAATGTATCAATATAGTTTATAGACTAGTATCTTCACCTTAAAAATTGGAATTAAAAAATATATAGAAATAACATCTTTTTAGTCGAATAAAAATGACTTTTTAAAGAAAATGAAGTAACATTGTATATGAATTTTTAAAACAAGTTCTTTGGGGAGGATATAGATGAATAAAGAAATAGCGCCATCTCCACAGAAGGCTGCTCTATCAAATAATCAAAATACTTCATCGTTGCTTACTGATCTTAGAGCACTTTTTAAAGCACCAGTTTTAATTGCTAATGTTCTGCCGGTTTTTAGCGGATTTTGGCTCGCTCTTTATTTTACTGGTGCTTCTTTTATTGATCATTGGCCATTATTTTTGTTAACAATGATCGGAAGTACACTAGTCATGGCTGGTGCTCTCATTATAAATAATTGGTATGATGTGGATATTGACACGATTATGGACAGAACAAAGCATCGTCCAACCGTGACGGGGAATATCTCTTTAAAAGTAGTTTTGGCAATGGGGATTTCCCTTTCCATCATCGGATTTATCTTTTTGCTTTTTACAACTTTTGAAGCGGTCATCTATGCTTTTATTGGATGGTTCGTTTATGTTGTATTATATACAATGTGGTCAAAAAGAAAATACACATTAAATACGGTCATCGGCAGTGTTTCGGGAGCAGTTACGCCCCTGATCGGATGGACTGCCATCGAATCTGGTTTTCATTTAGTTCCAATCGTCTTATTCCTAATCCTCTTTATTTTTCAAATGCCGCATACGTTTGCTATTGCCATGAAGAAGCATAAAGAATATGAGGCGGCAAAGGTTGCAATGCTTCCAGTTGTATATGGATTTGAAATGACAAAACGGCAAATGGTTATTTACATCGCTTGCTTGCTTCCATTGCCATTTTTCCTAGCTTCTCTCGGAACAGTATTCATGGTGATTGCCACATTAATTAATCTCGGTTGGCTTGCTGTCAGTATAAGCGGATTTTTCACAAAAGATGACATGAAGTGGGCACAGGTAAATTTCCTGTACTCGGTTAATTATATTACGATCTTATTTGTGATGATGGTGATTGTTACGCTGCCTATATTTAATTAAAATATTTTTGAAAAAGGCTCAGTTATAGAACTGAGCTTTTTTGTATTTATGGACGTTTATAAAGAATGAAAAGTAGGACAATCATGATGATATCAAGCCTAGCATTAAAAGCAAATAGCATGAATCCGGTATGAAGGATTGGAATCTTTGTAAGCAGCAGTGCTGCAATCATAATGGTGATTAAAGGAATGGTCGCATTTTTCACCTGTTTATTAGACAAGATAAGAATGCCGCAGAAAATCTCTATTAATGAAACGGCATACATCAGATAGAGAGGAAAAGGCAGCCCTAAACTGATAAAATAACTGCCTAGCTCATCACTTACTAATTTCATTACTCCAGAAGTTATAAAAACATAGGCAACAGAGTATCGAATCAAGTGAATCGTTGATAATTCGGTAGTCATGTACATCCCTCCTTTAAACAACTGTATGCATGGAGCAGGACAAACAATACAGGTTTTCGTGTGGGTCTCATAAGGAAAACGTCAAAAAATGTCCACGAAGTGTATCAAACATCTTATGGTATAATGAAGCGGTTGAATTCAGTATATAAATAGAGGTGTGCATATATGAAAACAGTCTTAGTCATTGGCGGAGGTGTAACTGGTTTATCCGCGATATATGAGTTACATAAGTGGAAGAAAGAAAACCAATCAGATGTGAGACTGATTCTTACAGAAGCCTCAAGTGACCTTGGAGGAAAAATACGAACGGTTAAGGAACACGGCTTTCTTATGGAAGCGGGAGCAGACTCTATCGTTACCCGAAAAGCAAATATGATGTCATTTATCGAAGAACTTGGTTTAGAAAGTGAAATTGTCTATAATGCTTCTGGCCGATCGTTCATTTACACAGATGGAGAAATAAAACCTATTCCAGCAGATGCTGTTTTTGGCATTCCTGCTAGTGTAGAATCTTTAGCAAAAAGCACGCTTATTTCTGCAGAAGGAAAAATAGAGGCATTAAAGGACTTTTATACGAAAAATGAAACATTTACGAAGAATGATTCCATAGGCGAATTTCTTGAGTTTTTCTTTGGAAAGGAATTAGTTGAAAAACAAATTGCACCAGTACTTTCCGGCGTGTATTCCGGAAAGCTTAGTGATTTAACCATCGCTTCTACTCTCCCGTATGTGTTTGATTATAAGGAAGAATACGGAAGCATTATCAAGGGCTTTGAAGCAAATAATAAGAAATTCCAAAGCGGCGGCGGACAAAAGTTTATTTCGTTTAGAAATGGATTAGGCGCACTCATAGATGCATTTGAAGAAAAGCTTGAACTAGCAGAAATCATTAAAAATATGGAAGCAAGAAAGATTGAAAGGGTCAACAATCGTTATCAAGTAACCTTTAATAATCAAGAAGTTGTTGAAGCGGACCATATCGTACTGGCTATTCCGCATTCAGCTGCTGAAAACTTGATTGATGACCAGATAATCAAAAGTGAATTTGCCACTTTAGAGAATAGCTCACTCATTAGTGTATACGTTGGCTTTGATGTACCTGATCATGTTCTTCCAGAGGATGGAACGGGATTTATCGCAGCGAACGATAATGAACTAAAGTGCAATGCTTGTACATGGACCAGCAGGAAGTGGGGGCATACTTCGGAAAATGGCCATTTATTAGTAAGACTATTTTATAAAAGTGTTCACTCTGCCTATGATTCATTAATGGATTTGAATGAAGAAGAATTGCTTCAAGTGGCGCTAGAGGATATTGGGAAAAGCCTGAAAATTCATGCTGAGCCAGTTTCTAGTTTAGTGACAAATTGGTCTGATCAAATGCCAAATTATTTAATTACCCATCGTCAAAGCGTTGAAACGCTAGAGAAAAAATTAGAAGTTGCTTATCCTGGAGTTACCCTTGCAGGCTGTTCGTACTATGGTGTTGGCATTCCTGACTGTATTGAAAATGGAGAAAAGACGGCAAAAAGAATTATTAAATTTTTATAAATAGAAGCCTCGACTAAGCAATCGTTGTCGAGGCTTCTTTTCTTTTTTGCTGAAGAACGTATTGATTACGGCCGGCGCCAAAACCGGCAAGAGTCATTAATAAGGACACAGCTCCTAATAGGATTAAAGGAATTGTCCATGAATGAAATAAATCAAATAAATAACCGATGAGAAATGGTCCAAGGGCAGCAAGCAAATAACCAACGCTTTGGGCCATGCCTGATAAGTCAGCAGCTTGTTTCGCATTTGCCGAGCGAAGCCCAATAAGGGTTAAGGAATGGCTAATGGCGGCTCCAAGGGCAACTCCAATGAAAATGATGCTAATGGTAGAAATGATGGGATTTCCGCTCGAAAGAAGACCAGCTAAGCCAATGAAACTAAAGGCACCAATTCCAAGTGCAATGCCCTTTTGATTCGGAAGTCGGTCTGCAAGAACAGGAATAATAAAGTTAGCAGGTAAACCAGAGAATTGAAGAAGTGTGACCATCCAGCCGGATGCAGAAATGCTCATGCCCTCACTATGAAGGATTTCAGGCAGCCAGGCGGTGAAGCTGAAATAAATCATGGATTGAAGACCCATGAAAAAGGTGACCTGCCAGGCAATAGGTGAGAGCCAAATAGATGAGTTTGTTGATTCTAAAGGGGGGAGTGTTACTGAGAACTTTTTGCTCTTTAATTGTGGAAGCCAAATTATAACCGCTATGAACACAAGAACGCTCCAAACTCCAAGAGACACTTGCCAGCCTAAATTCATTCCTTCAGCAAGCGGAGTGCTAAGCCCAGGAGCTACTCCTGCCCATAATCCCATGGAGAGAGTATAGATTCCTGTTAATAATCCCACCTTTTGAGGGAAGCTTCGTTTAACAATTCCAGGTAAAAGCACATTGCATATAGCGATGCCTAAGCCGATTAAGATCGTTCCAGTAAATAAAAAACCGAGCATTTCGCTGGAGCGCGTGATAATGCCAGTCCCTAGAGTCAGTAAGCCAATAAGCACACACCATTCGTTGCCAATTTTCTCGGCAAACTTAGGGGTAAAAGGCGACATGATTGCAAAAGCAAGCAGCGGGAGAGTGGTAAGCAAACCAGCTAGCCCATTTGATATGCCAGTGTCAGTACGAATGGAGCCCACTAAAGGACCAACGGCAGTAATAGCGGGTCTTAAGGTGAAAGCGATGAAAATGATTCCTACCATTAGCAGTGTCTTTCCATTTTTTGTAGAACGAATATTCCCATTCAACATGTTTTCCCTTCAGCACCAGCCTTTCTTTATTCATCGTTTATGAAGTAGCTTTCCAAATTCTAGCATTTGAATAATTATAATGAATATTCTGTTATTTGTATAGGTCAAAATGGCGATATATGCAAATACTATTTCTTGCTTTGTTTAATTTTTTCATTATACATTTCTGTTTTCTTTATATTCACACCAACAAATGTTTCTAATATTGCTTGACCACCCGCAATCGAAAGAATAAAAATTAAGTATTTAGCAATGGAAGGAATCAAGATGTATATCAAGCCGAGAAGAATGGCGGACCATACCCCTGTACACCAGTAGCAAGTTAATAAATAGCCAATCATTGATTTAGGAACCTTTTTAATCTCATGAGCTTCCGTTTCTGTTTTCTTTAAAAACATATCTCTTAAAGGCTCAGCTATTTTATCAAAAACAATTAAATGTGTTAATCGATAACTGGCTAAGACAATCATAACAAAGGCCATCCATGATAATTCCACTAAGTAATCCTCCATTCGCAATACAATATATATATTAATTTTTCCTATTCGATTAATTCTAGCCAAGTAATAGCATGTAGAAGCATAAAAAAATGCAGCTGAATGTCAGCTGCATTTTTATTTGAATATCGTTTTTATAATTTGATCTTCCGTCATTCCACTTTCTAAATCATAAGATCCAGGACGTAACTTAGTTGATACACCACGTTTCTCAACTTCATTGAAAAACTCCTTAGCGCTTTTAATGATATGAGCTTTTTCAAGTGCCTTGCCAACATCGATACTTGTCATCCCTAAAGTCACTGTCAGCACGGTCCGGTAAACGACCTTTTCTTCATTTGGTTTCTTTTCGGCTTCTTTTTCGGCAGCAAGCTGCTTATTCCATTCTTCTTCAGTGTGAACGACAAACCCTTTTGATGCTAATAAGCTTATCATTTCGTCCTCTGACATTTTTGAGGTAACTGTCTTATTTTCTGTTGCTGTTGTTGTTTCATCTGAACCTAGGTAATAGACAGCCCCACACAAACTTGCTGCAATCATTAAACCTGCTGCAAAGCTGCGCATTTTCTCAGCCTTCATTTCCATCATTGCTCCTTTCGTCCTTTGTTTTTATATAAGGAGAAAGGAAGTTCTCTACCTCTTCTTTCGTTAGCTGTTTCTCTGTTGCAATGCTTTCAAATGAATATCCGCGTTTATGTAGATCAAGCATTTCTTTCAATAAAGTCCGAAGCTCAGGAGAATCTGCGAAAATCTTTGTTTCATGCACGATAATTTCCGTATCGAATTCAACATTGCGAATTTGCTGTTGCAGCTGGTTTACTTCGTCCATTATTGAAAAAGAAACCTGATCTATATGCTGCTCTAATTTTGCAGCGGATTGCTTTGTCTGAACAAACGATAATACAAGCAGAACGATAGCTGCCATGAATAAAATACCTAACATCCAACCCATCTGTTTATGACACTTCCTTACTTGGATCTATTATCTTGCAGTTTCCTATTATACATGGTTTTGATCAGGAATTCGATTTAAAAGATTAAAATAAAGCGATAGTCATGAGTTTATGTCAGAATTAGGGGAAGGTGGTATATTTTTAAGTATTTACTTTGAAACCATTCATAATTTTTTATGAGGAAAGAATCTAAATGATTGATAATTACAAAAATAACAATATTACATAATATAAATTCAGAATTTTTAATATAAAATGAAAATAGTGACAATAAACTCATTATTAAAAGAGGAGGAAAACGGAAATGGGAATGGCAAATAAGCAAGAGTTTCAGTCAGAAGCAAAGGTTAGTACCCAGCATTCTAAGGGAATGTGGAAATTTTTTATTTACAGTTTTATCGGTGCATTTATGTTTTTTGTACCTGTTACAATTAGTGGGAAAAATTCTATTTTGCTAGATCATATCGTCTCCTATATTCAGACAAATGCTTCGTCAGCTATGCCATACTATGCCTTGGTTGTGATAGCAGCCGGAGCTGTCTACCCATTTTTATCAGGAAAGTGGAAAAAGTCAGCTGTCGATGTTGTATTTTCTATCTTTAAAGCAATTGGGCTGATTGTTGGGCTGATGCTGGTGTTTAATATTGGGCCAGCCTGGCTGTTTGACCCAGATATGGGGCCGTTTTTATTTAATAAGCTTGTTATTCCTGTTGGATTACTTGTTCCAATTGGGGCTATTTTTCTTGCTTTACTCGTTGGATATGGACTTCTCGAATATGTTGGTATATTAATGAAACCGATTATGAGACCTGTTTGGAAAACTCCAGGGCGTTCAGCAATTGATGCAGTTGCTTCTTTTGTAGGCAGTTATTCCTTGGGATTACTTATTACAAATCGTATTTACAAAGAAGGAAAGTATACAGCGAAAGAAGCGGCTATTATAGCCACTGGTTTTTCTACCGTTTCAGCTACCTTTATGGTTGTCGTAGCGAAAACCCTGGGATTAATGGATATTTGGAATACTTATTTTTGGATTACACTCATTGTGACTTTTCTTGTAACAGCTGTAACCGTTAGAATCTGGCCTTTGTCCAAAATAAAAGATGAATACTACGAAGGCTCAACCCCACAGCCGGAAATAAAGGTGAAAGGAAATTTATTGGCGTCTGCCTGGAAAGAAGCGCAAGAAACCGTTGCTGATGCTCCAAGATTAATAGATAATATCTGGGTTAATATTAAAGATGGTCTTCTAATGGCTATGGCCATTCTTCCATCTATCCTATCGATTGGCCTATTAGGGCTGGTGCTTGCAGAGTTTACCCCGATCTTTGATTGGCTGGGTTACATCTTCTATCCATTTACTTGGGCACTGCAGCTGCCAGATCCAATGCTTGTAGCGAAGGCAAGCTCTCTTGGAATTGCAGAAATGTTCTTGCCAGCAATGCTTGTAACGGAATCAGTATTAGTGGTAAAGTTTGTCATCGCTGTTGTGTCTGTTTCAAGTATTATTTTCTTCTCTGCCGTTGTCCCATGTATCGTATCAACAGAGATACCTCTTACAATTCCACAGCTTGTTGTCATTTGGGTTCAGCGTGTCATACTTACACTTATTATCGTTACACCGATTGCTTACTTGCTGTTGTAAACGAAAATGTCTGTCTTTGCTGTACGCAAATGTATGGCACTAGGCAGGCATTTTTATTTGTCATTAAATGATTGTAATAAAGTGAAATTATGCTGAGAATTTTGAATTTCTTTTGTTGAGTAAAGTATTAAAAAAAGGTAACATAGAAAAATAGGAAACTAGTATCCTAGAATGAATCGAGATACGGGGGGAAAAAGATGAACAAACAAATAAAAATAGGAATTGTTGGCTATGGAAACCTTGGAAGAGGCGTAGTTTCAGCAATTGAACAAAGCAGCGACATGATAGTAGAGGGTATTTTTACTAGAAGAGCACCAGAAAGTATCTCTGTTAATAATCCTAATTTGAAAGTTTTGCATATTTCCCAAGCAGAAGCGTATAAGGACGAGATTGATGTAATGATATTATGCGGCGGTTCAGCTACAGATCTGCCAGAGCAAGGTCCACAATTTGCGAGAGCTTTCAACACTGTGGATAGTTTTGATACGCATGCGAAAATACCTGAATATTTCGATTCAGTAGATAAAGCAGCGAGAGAAAACGGCAAGACAAGTATTATTTCTGTCGGCTGGGACCCAGGTCTATTCTCAATTAATCGCTTAATGGCCGAGGCTATTCTGCCAGCTGGTGAAACATATACTTTTTGGGGAAATGGGGTTAGCCAAGGTCACTCAGATGCCATTCGCAGAATTGAAGGCGTAAAGGGTGCTGTGCAATACACCGTTCCGATTAAAGAAGCTGTTGAAAAAGTAAGAAGCGGGATAAATCCTGAATTATCTACAGCGGAAAAGCATCTTCGTGTTTGCTATGTAGTGACAGAAGAAGGGTATGATCAAGGAGAAATTGAAAAAGAAATTATAACCATGCCAAATTACTTTGCAGATTATGAAACAGAAGTGAATTTTATTTCCGAAGAGGAATTGAAGGAAAAGCATTCTAAGCTTCCGCATGGCGGATTTGTTATTCGTGGAGGGCAATCTGGGGAAGGCAACAAGCAAATTATTGAATTCTCATTGAACCTAGACAGCAATCCTGAATTTACATCAAGTGTGCTAGTTGCTTATGCGCGTGCGGCCTATCGTTTAAATAAAGAAGGTCAGGCTGGGGCGAAATCTGTGTTTGAAGTGCCCCCTGTGTATCTGTCGCCACAATCAGCAGAGGAATTAAGAAAAAACTTACTATAAATTATAATAAAACGAAGAAATTGTCACAGTTATCTGTGGCAATTTTTTTGCTCCAGTATCTATCTTTCGTTGAAGAAACTTCCATTTAATATTGTAATTAGTGATTATTTTGTGTAAAATTACACTAAATTATCTCTAGAAGAGGAAGTGCTTGTCTAATGAAGAAAGCTTGGATTTTACTGCTGTATTTTGGTTTCATTCCATTCGGCGTATCGTTTTTAACATTTGCATTAATGAGTGTTGGGCTGGATAAAGTAATGATTGCTTCAATGTTACCTCTTATTATTGGTGGGAGTGTAATTGGTTATTTTGTTGTACATAAGCAGAAACATAGGGATCAGCTGGGAGCATGGGTAAACATATTTTGTATCCCCATTGCATATACAGCTATTTTATGGGCTATTTTTATGGTGATTAGCAGTGGTTTTTATGGAGCAGATGCCTGGTTTATTTTTGCGATCTCCCATATAGCCTTTGCACCAATCTATTTTATGGCCTCATTCATGGGAGTAGGCAGTTTATTTATATGGGCACCAGCAGCATACGAGTTGTCATTTTTATTGGGAGCCCTTTTGGCAATTGTTTTAAGGAAAGAGCGTCCAGTATTCAAAAAGAAGCAATTGTTGGTGATTGTAGTCGTCTCATTCTTGGGTTTTGGAACGGGTGCAGCCATTCAATGGCAGCGGAGTCAAACGGTATTGCCATCATATGGCTTTGACTATGGTGGGGGATATTCAAGTACAGATTTAACACCTTATGAAGTAACAAATCCAAATAATAAGCTGCCTAATCTTGATTCACCTTCTGCATTTACGATAATGAATCAAAAGGATATGCCCGTTTTAGATGGTGCAGAAGCTGCGTTTCCAGTTTATTCCGCATTTGCAAATGTAACCTATGAAAATATCAGCAAAAGTAATGTAAGCGGAGAAAAAGTCACCTTTACAAATACGATCTATGCATACGAACGCCTGTTATCAAAAGATGTAGATATATACTTCGGCGCGGAGCCATCTGCGGAGCAGCTGAAAATGGCGGAAAGGGAAGGAAAAGAACTAGTAATGACACCGATTGGAAAAGAAGCGTTTGTGTTCTTTGTAAACCTTGATAATAAAATAGATAATCTAAGTGTTACTGAGATTCAAGGCATTTATTCTGGGAAAATTAAGAATTGGTCAGAACTTAAAGGGGAAAATGAAAGAATAATCGCTTTTCAACGGCCTAAAAATTCTGGGAGTCAAACGCTTTTGGAAAAAATTATGGGTGATAATGCCATAATGGAGCCGCTAAAGGAAGAAGTTCCGGCTGGAATGGGGGGAATAATGGAACAGGTAGCTGATTATCGAAATTATGATCATGCGATTGGTTTTTCCTTCCGCTTTTTTGCAACAGGAATGAATCCTAATCCTGATATTAAACTACTTGCCATCGATGGCATAGAACCTAGTCCTGAAAATATATCAAGTGGAAAATATCCGTTTACTGCTTCCTTGTATGCCATTACCTTGAAGGACAATCCAAATCCAGTGATCACCCCCTTTCTTGAGTGGATGACAGGTCCCGAAGGACAGCAGATCGTTGAAGAAATCGGATATATTAAACAGCAATAAAACAATGAACACCACCGTTACATCTATCGTGCCAATAAGGATACTAGATCCTAAATTGTCGCTTGCGAGACACCAATCGCAGACAGTTTAGGGTTTTTTATTTTTCCAGGATGGACAAGAGTTAATATTATCGGGAAATAGCTTTAGGAAAATAATAGAAGAATTTGTTTACTTTTCAATAGTTTTGTACTTTAATAGTTATATGATTTTGAAAATTTATACTATTTGTGAAACTAGGGGGTTTGACAATGAAAATGAAGAAATTGTTTCAGTTCTCTGTATTGTCCAGCATGCTCATTTTGTCAGCATGCAGCGGCGGGGGAGAACAGGCAGCTGGGGAGAAAGAGGGAGAAGGCGGAAGCGGCGGAGCAGTAAAAGCCGATATCGGAGTCGTTTCTTATATCAGCGGCCCTGGTGCAGCATATGGGGAAGCGATAACAAGCGGGCTTAAATTAGCACAGAAGGAGATTAATGCAAAGGGAGAAGTGGATATTAATCTCGTGATCGAGGACTCTGCAGGTAAGCAGGATCAAGCATTAACAGCAGCTCAAAAGCTAATAAACTCCGAAAATGTAACGGCAATTATTGGTCCAACCCTTAGCACGGAAATGAATGTAGTCGGACCTGAGGCAGATTTAAGTGGCGTGCCGATTATGGGGACATCAACAACAGCTGATGGAATACCGCAAATTGGTGATTATGTCTTCCGGAACTCCATTCCAGAAGCATTGGCGATCCCTGCATCCATGAAGAAAGCGATTGAGAAATACGATGCGAAAAAAGTTGCGATCTTGTATGGGAATGATGATGTATTTACAAAGTCAGGCTTTGACACGATGAAAAAAGCTGCAGAAGACATGGGATTAGAAGTTTTAACAATCGAACAGTTCCAAAAAGGCCAATCTGACTATAATGCACAATTAACGAAAATTAAAGGCTTAAACCCTGATATGATTCTTTGTTCGGCTCTTTATAATGAAGGGGCAGTTATTATGGATCAAGCCCGTAAAATGGGCATTGATGTACCGTTTGTAGGCGGAAATGGCTTTAACTCTCCAGAAGTCATCGAAATTGCGGGGGATGCGGCTGATGGATTAATCGTTGCAACACCATGGTATGGAGAAAAAGAGGATCCTAAAGTAAAGGAATTTGTTAGTAATTTCGAAAAAGAATACGGCAAAAAGCCTGACCAGTTCGCTGCGCAAGCCTATGATGCGCTATATATTATGGCAGAGGCGCTGAAAAATGCTGGTGAAGCAGATCGTGATGCTCTTCGTGATGCATTAGCAGAAGTAAAAGATTTTAAGGGAATCCTAGGGAATTTCTCCTTCGATGAAGAGGGAGATGTTGTAATGGATCCTACAGTATTAGTAATTGAAGATGGTGCATTTAAAATTTTTGAATAGTTATTTCTCATAAAGATACCATCAGCGAGTCTTAAAAAGTCCTCGCTGATGGTCATTTTTCCATATTCGAGGGATTGATAAAAATAGTGTAAGAAGGTGAGACAGCATGCTAATAGAACAATTAATCAATGGAATAACCCTTGGCAGCATTTATGCGATCGTTGCCTTAGGATTTACCCTTGTTTTCGGGGTACTTGGCATTATTAATATGGCACATGGCGAAATCTTTATGTTTGGTGCTTTTATCGGTGTCATTGTTACAACCTCCCTGCAATTGCCGCTTTGGCTGGGATTTCTGGCAGCAATCCTTATCACAGCCATCATGGGCTATATGCTGGAACGCTTTGCTTTAAGACCGCTACGCAGTAAGCAGGGGGTTTCGCATCTTGCCCCTTTAATAAGCACGATCGGTGTATCAATATTGCTAGAAAACCTTTCCCACCATCTATTTGGCGCAGGGAATCATCCATTTCGGGCTTCATTTGCAGAAATCAATTTTCAAATTGGTTCGATTACCATCTACTTAGTTCAAATTGTCATTTTTGTTATCTCAGTTATTTTGATGATGGGCCTTTCGTTCTGGCTAGGGAAAACGAAAGCTGGCAAGGCTTTGCGAGCGACTGCAGAAAACCTTGAGACAGCAAGCCTTCTTGGCGTTGATACGAAAAGAATGATTACGATGACTGTCATCATTGCATCAGCAATGGGGGGCATTGCCGGCATTCTTGTTGGGATGGCTTTTAACTCTGTTACTCCACAAATGGGATTATCAATGGGATTAAAGGGACTTGCGATCATCATCCTCGGTGGCATGGGCAATGTGAAAGGAGCGATGGCAGGTGGATTAATCCTTGGCTTGGCAGAAACCTTCATTGTTGTTTACGGAGATTCGGGCTACCGAGATGCAATTGCCTTCTTGGCCATTATCGTCATACTCCTGATTCGGCCTCAAGGATTGTTTGGCCAAAAAATTTCAACGTAAGAAGGTGAGCCTATGCTGGCAGAACTAATTAATCCATATCATTTTCAAGTTGCTTCCTTTATTCTGATTAATATCATTCTAGGAATCAGTGTATATATCACTTTGTCAACCGGGCAGCTATCACTTGCGAATGCAGGGTTTATGGGGATAGGGGCGTACACATCGGCTCTTTTGACCATACACTTTGATTTGCCCATAGTATTAGGAATTATTGCTGGTGCACTGGTAGCGGCATTATTAGGGATATTAATCGGAATCCCAACCCTTAGACTGCAAGGGGTTTATTTGGCAATAGTGACCCTTGGATTTGGAGAGGTCATCCGGGTTGTTTTTATCAACTGGGAATCATTAACGAAAGGGTCTGTGGGGATCTCAGGCATTCCGCATATTGGTCGGGAAATATTGCGAGTGCTAAAAGGCTTTGGGTTTGATCCAAAGGTTATCGGTTTACAGAATAACCAATTTATTTTTCTATCGATTTTTCTTCTTTTATTCATCATCACAATTGGCGTCATTTGGTTCTTTAGGAGACAGCATCGATCAAGAGTTGGAAGGGCCTTTGCGGCAATTAAGCTGGACGAAAAAGCGGCAGAATCGATGGGAATAAATATTACGTATTATAAGGTTCTTGCTTTTGCACAGGGAGCATTGCTTTCAGGGTTTGCTGGTGCACTCTATGCACATGTACTTGCTTACATAAGTCCTGCTGATTTTGCCTATCACAGGGCTGTAGAAATTTTAATCTTTGTTGTTTTTGGTGGCAGTGAAGTGATTTGGGGACCAATATTCGGTGCGTTCTTCTTAACTTTAATGCCAGAGGTTCTGCGATTTATTAGTGAATATCGCTATATGATCTATGGTCTAATTATTATTATTCTGATGGCAGTTCGTCCTCAAGGTTTGATTGATGTAAATCTTCTAAATTGGGTTAAGACAAAAGGGAAGAAAAGGGGGCAAAAGCATGGTACTGGAAATACAAAAAGTATGTAAAAACTTCGGCGGTCTTAGTGCAGTGTCTAATGTCTCTTTTACAATCAATAAAGGGGAAATTTTTGGGCTCATTGGACCGAACGGTGCGGGAAAAACGACGATGTTCAATTTAATTACATCCATGTTTCCATTAACTTCAGGCGACATTATCTTTTCGGGTCAAACGATTAATGGGCTTAAATCTCATCAAATCACGAAAAAGGGAATTTGCCGGACATTTCAAAATATCAGGCTGTTCCCACAAATGACAGCTCAAGAAAATGTCATGGTTGGGGAGCATTGCCGGACAAAATCCGGTGTGTTCAGAAGTGTTTTTGGGACGAAATTTCAGCGGAAGGAAGAAGCGAAAATCCGCAGTAAAGCAAATGAACTGCTCGAATTTGTTGGCTTGATGGATTATGGAGATGTTGCTGCTGAAAATCTGGCATACGGGCAGCAAAGAAGATTGGAAATCGCAAGAGCGATGGCAAGCGATCCGCAGCTGCTTCTGCTTGATGAACCTGCAGCAGGGATGAATGAAACAGAAACAAGTGATTTATTCCAGCTCATCAAAAAAATTCAATCCAAGGGGATCACCGTGCTGCTGATTGAACATGATATGCCGCTTGTGATGAAGCTATGTGACCGGATAGCCGTTCTTAATTTTGGAAAGAAAATCGCTGAAGGAACGCCTGCTGAAATACAGAATAATCCTGTTGTAATTGAAGCATACCTCGGAAGTGAGGAGGATGAGCTATATGCTTAAGGTAAGCGGCATTCATGCGTTTTACGGAAATATACAGGTACTAAAAAATATTGATCTGCAAGTGGAAGAGGGAAGTATAGTAACTATTCTTGGAGCGAATGGAGCAGGGAAAACAACGACGATGAAGACCGTTGCTGGACTATTAAAACCCCAGCAAGGAAAGATTGAATTTCTTGGGGAAGATGTAACTGGATTAAGACCGGATCAGCTATTACGAAAAGGCATTGCCCTTGTGCCAGAAGGACGGCAAATATTAGCAGGCATGACAGTCATGGAAAATCTGGAGATGGGGGCTTATCATCGGAAAGATAATGAAATTGGACAGGATCTAGAAAAAGTACTTGAGAGATTCCCCATTTTAAAAGAAAGAGAAAAACAGCTTGGGGGAACTTTGTCAGGGGGGCAGCAGCAGATGCTGGCGATAGCGAGAGCCATCCTAAGCCGGCCAAAGCTATTGCTGCTCGATGAACCGTCGATGGGACTTGCACCGCTCATTGTCGCAGATATTTTTAAAATTATTAAAGAAATTAATGAAGCAGGTACAACCGTTCTGCTTGTTGAACAAAATGCAAGGCAAGCGTTAAAAATATCAGATTACGGGTATGTGATGGAAATCGGAAAAATTGTTGCAGATGGGAAAGCAAAGGATTTGCTGAATGATCCACGGATTATGGAAGCGTACCTTGGGCGGAAGTCTAGTTAGTAATAGGTGTAAAAGCTAAGGTGGGTGTCAAATTTGTTTGACATCCACTTTGGCTTTTTTTATCATATAGATGTAAAAGGTTTTTTACACCTTGCGAATGTGGAGGCATATGGAATGGAGAATAGAATTAAGGAGTACAGAGAAAAAAACGATCTTTCACAAGGGAAATTAGCCGAATTGTGTAATGTAAGCCGGCAAACAATTAATGCGATCGAGAACAACAAGTATGACCCCAGTTTACAGTTAGCATTTGAACTGGCAAGGAACTTACAAGTAACGATAGAAGATATATTTCTGTATTCAGAGAATGGGGGAAAAAAGAATGGATAAGTCTAGAAAAATCATTGCAGTTTTAGCTTTTGTTGTTTTTTGTACTCTCACAGGCTTCACGTTATACAAATGGGTGCGATTTGGTACGATAGATGGAGGTTCTATATTTTTTAGTTTTCTTGCATTATCGTATTTTTTTAATTGGCTTAATTGGGGCAGACATGATGGCGGTGGAGAGAAAGATGAATTAGACAGGCATATTGAAACACAGAGCGCAAAAATAGGGTATTTTGTATTAATGATTTTGGCTGGTATTATTTTGTTTATTTCAGAAGGTGTATCTAATTTAAATGATATTAAGAATTATCCTTTGCTTATTGTAGTGGGCCTTACATTTGTTACACTTCCGATTACAGAGTTTATCTATTCAAGGAAGTTTAAATAATATAAATCAAATAGTCTAAAAGGTTATGGAAACATTATTAACTGAAAAGAGAACCCATCAAGAATCGAAATAAGCAGTCCTTCATATTATTCACCTGTCTTTTTTGAATAAATTATTTAAAAATTCCGTAAAAGGAGATATGATAATACTAATCATTTATTTAGGGATTCGAAGGAAAACTGCTTGGGGGATAACATATGTTAAAGGTCATTACCTATTTAAAGCCATACCGGATTGCAGTCGTCATTGCACTTATATTAATGCTGACAGAGCTTGGAGTAGAGCTTGTTCAGCCGTTTTTCATGGCAAAGATTATTGATGAGGGCATCCAAGTGAACAATTTGTCCGCGGTAATGAAATGGGGCGGTATAATGGTCGTGTTTTCAATTATCTCTTTTGCAGCAGGAGTGATTAACTCCTTTTATGCAGCCCATGTAAGTCAAAACTTTGGTTTCGATGTAAGGAAGGCTTTATTTGAAAAGGTTCAATCCTTTTCATTTGCGAATTTCAATCAATTCCCTGCATCCTCTTTAATTACAAGGATGACGAATGATATTACGCAAATTCAAAACACTGTTTTTATGAGCTTGAGGATCATGCTTCGCGCACCGCTGCTGATTATTGGCGGGTTAATGATGGCGTTCGTTGTTAATGTAAAGCTTGCCTTGATCTTATCTGCGGTAATTCCCTTTTTGTTTATTTTTCTTATTTGGGTGATGAATAAAGGGAGAGTATTATTTAAGAATGTGCAGGAAAGATTAGACTCAGTGAATGGCGTCATGAGGGAAACGCTGACAGGCATTCGTCTCATAAAGGCTTTTATCAGACGAAAATATGAGGTCAGCCGGTTTGCTACAGCAAACAAGGAATTAAAGGATCGAACGGTCACGGCATTACGGGTCATGGAAGTAGCGATGCCAGTATTGTTATTTATTATGAATGTAAGCATTATTGGCGTTCTTTGGTTTGGGAATATGCAGCTGAATACAGGCGAAGTAAAGGTAGGGGAAGTAGTAGCGATTGTTAACTATGCCACACGGATAACGGCTGCCTTCTCAATCTTTTCTTTTATCATTATGGCTTTTTCACGTGCAAGGGCTTCTTCCAGCCGAATTGTGGAGGTAATGGAAACGCCGGTTGATCTTCTTGATCGAAAAGATGCTGACTCCGTATTCGCTGTGAAAGAAGGGAAGATTGAGTTTAAGAATGTCATGTTTCAATATCCTGAAACGGAAACTTCTGCAATTGATGATATTAGCTTTACAGTTCAGCCAGGGCAAACGGTCGCTATTCTGGGTGCGACAGGTTCAGGGAAAACTTCGCTATTTCAACTGATCCCACGGCTATATGATGTGAATAGCGGGCAAGTATTAATAGATGGCATGGATGTTCGCGAGATGAAGATGGAGAGTTTGCGAAAGCAAATCGGATTTGTCCCGCAGGAAGCTTTGTTGTTTTCCGGGAATGTAAAAGAAAACATTGGGTGGGGGAAAGAGAATGTTTCCATGGAGGAAATGATGGAAGCAGCAAAAGATGCGCAAATTTATGAAACAATTAAGAAATTGCCAAATCAATTTGAAACAAAGCTAGGACAAAAAGGGGTGAATCTTTCTGGAGGGCAAAAACAGCGGCTTTCCATCGCAAGGGCGTTGGTTAGACAGCCAAAAATACTCCTGCTGGATGATAGCACAAGTGCATTAGATCGAAGAACAGAGGCAAAATTGCTCCTGGCGCTAAAAGCATACACATGCACAACCTTAATCATCACACAGAAAATTAGTACGGCAATGGAAGCGGATCAGATTCTTCTTCTAGAAAATGGGAAATTATTAGCTAAAGGGACGCATGACTCTTTGCTTGAAACCTCGAAGCTTTATAATGAAATTTTCAGCTCCCAATCGAGAGAGGAGAGCAGAAATTATGCTTAAAGAGATAATTAGACCTTTTCAATATAAGAAAATGAAGCATTTGAAAATAGAGGACTCACAAAGCAAGAATAAACAAAAATCAAAGAATTATTTTGCTACTTTAAAAAGAATCTGGTATTTTCTTTCTTCGAATAAAGGGCTCTTATTTCTTGTCTTATTCATGGTATTCCTTAGCTCTGCCCTAGGATTGCTTGGCCCGTATTTAGTTGGAATGGCGATAGACGATTATATTGTTACTAGAAAAATGGATGGGTTCGTGACTCTCTTAGTAAGTCTTGGAGTGATTTATGTTTTCTATTCCTTAACGATCTGGTTCCAGAACTACTGGATGATCGGGATTGCGCAGGATACTGTTTATACGATGAGGATGAGGCTATTTCAGCATTTGCATAAGCTGCCGATTCCATTCTTTGATAAACGCCAGCATGGCGAATTAATGAGCAGGATCACAAATGATATTGAAAATGTAAGCTCCACACTAAACAGCTCTGTCATCCAAATTTTTTCAAGCTTACTTACCCTTATTGGGACAGTGGCTGTAATGCTTTGGCTAAGCCCGTTGTTGACTCTATTAACCTTGATTATCGTTCCTCTCATGTTTTTCGGAATGAAGTGGATTACGAAACGGACTGGACCATTATTTAAAGAACAGCAGCGAAATCTTGGGGAATTGAATGGTTTTATTGAAGAAACGATTTCAGGGCAGCGAATTATTAAGACGTTTTCACAAGAAAAGAAGGTCACGGCAGAATTTTTGGAAAAGGGTGAACGGTTAAAAGCGGCAGGCTTTTGGGCACAGACTTATTCTGGCCTTATTCCGAAGCTAATGAATGTCTTGAACAATTTGAGCTTTGCGATTATTGCTGGGATCGGAGGGATCCTCGCATTAAATAATATGATTTCTATCGGTGTGATCGTTATCTTTGTCGAGTATTCCCGTCAATTTACCCGTCCATTAAATGATCTTGCGAATCAATTTAATACACTATTATCAGCCGTTGCAGGTGCAGAAAGGGTATTTGAAATTTTAGATGAAGAGGAAGAGTTTAAAAATGAAAGCTTGCTTCAGGAACTTCCACGAGTAAAAGGAGAAGTAGAATTTAAGAACGTCACCTTTTCCTATGAAGAGGAGAGCAAGACGGTTAAGAATATTGACTTCCATGTGTATCCTGGTGAGACCGCCGCGTTTGTTGGACCTACAGGCGCTGGGAAAACAACCCTAATTAACTTGCTTTCACGTTTTTATGAAGTGGATAGCGGGGGGATTTTTATCGATGGATATGATCTTTCTAAAGTAAAAAAAGAAAGCTTACGTAAGTATATGGGCTTTGTATTACAGGATTCGTTCATGTTTCAAGGAACGGTTCGCGAAAATATTCGCTATGGAAGACTTGCGGCAAGCGATGATGCAGTGGTTGAAGCAGCTAAGCTGGCCAATGCCCATTCCTTTATTGTAAAGCTTCCGGATGGCTATGACACCGTTTTGAGTCAGGAGGGTAGCGGTATTAGCCAAGGACAAAAGCAGCTGTTATCAATAGCGAGGGCATTTCTTGCCAATCCATCCATCTTAATATTAGATGAAGCAACAAGCAGTATTGACACAGTCACAGAATTGAAGATACAAGCGGCATTGCAGAAATTAATGAACGGAAGAACAAGCTTTGTAATTGCCCATCGGTTAAATACGATTCAAAACGCAGATCGGATATTTGTCCTTGATGAAGGAAGAATTATAGAGGAAGGCAATCATGAAACCTTGCTGAAGAAAAAAGGGTTTTACTATCAATTGCATGGGAAGGCAGCTGCTTCAGGGATATAATCTAATGTTTCTGGAATGCTAGATAAACTGATATAAATGCTAGATAAACTGATGTAAAGCTAGATAAACTGATGTAAATGCTAGATAAATGGATCGAACTGCTAGATGAAATAGTTAGAATGTTAGAAAAACCGATGCAAATGCTAGATAAACTGATCGAACTACTCGATAATGATTGGAATGCTAGATAAACTGCTACAATTGCTAGATAAAATAGTTAGAATGCTAGATATATTGATTGAACTGCTAGATAAATAGCTGCAATTGCTAGATAAAAGGAAACAAATGCTTGAAATATTATAAAAGTTGCTAAAAAAATGCAGAGCATTCCGATAGAAATAGAAAAACCTGTGAAATTGATCGTTTTCACAGGTTTTTCTATTTCTATTGAATCACTCTTTTAGCTTTCGCTTCTTTTAGCCATTCTGGAAACTCATTTAGAAGCAGATTGTATAATTCCTCATCAGAAATGGTTTCAATATTTTGAATATGGAAGAAGTTTGCATTATCGATGAAGCGCCCATCCATTTCATCTAGTTTTTTAAGGGCATCAAAATTAGAATCTCCAATGCCAACAAACTGCCAGAAGAGCGGTTTATCAGAGGAAGAAACAACTGGCTTTTTGATCGTGCTTTTACAGCCTCCATCATTAATAAATACAATAAATGCAGGATCTGAACTTGGGTCTTCTACCGTATATTTATGAATGACATCCTCCATAACCGGCGGCTCATCATTTCTGCCAAACTTATGGATTAAAGAGTTGTTCAAAATATATTGATCCACATATCCTTCAAAGTCAATTTCTGTAACAGGTTTCAATCTAGAAAACTCATTATCATATACCCACACATCTAATGATCCATCATCATCAAATTGGCTTGCGACAGCAAGAATCCGCTCGACTACCTTCTGAACAGTTCCGTTTTTATATAAACGCCGCATGGATCCAGAAATATCTAATACGAGTGCGACTCTTGCTGTTACATTTGTTAAATTCCTTTTCTCAAGAACGATACGTGCCGATTTTTTTAATAGGCTGATTGTGCTCATAAGCTTCCTCCTTGATTAGTTTTGGACAAGTACTGCTTTAAATGTACCATAATGCTGATAATAAGTATTATGAAAATTAAAGAAGGATGATAGGTATGCGAGTGTCTGTTATCCACAAAGTTATGAACATTAAAAATGGCGTTTTAATCAGCAGTTGGTTAGGTTACCCACAAGATGTTAATAACCTTGTGTTCACAAGTTATACAAATTCGTATGATGTTTTGTGAAGAATTGGTGAAGTGGATTGTTAATTGTGTAAGAATAGCGTATATTAAAGGTGTAGAAAGAAAGTGAAACACTTCACAAAGAAGTAAGCTGAATCAGACCTTTCTACAAAATAAGCTGGCCGGCTTGAACCCTTAGAGGGTAAAAAAATTTACATCATATTGTGAATAAGATCACAATATAATCAATTTATTGGAGATGATTACTATGAAATGGTGGAAAACTCCTCAAGCAGCGGTAGCATGGACAATTTTACGAATTTGGCTAGGGATTCAATGGATCCAAGGCGGATGGCATAAGGTCGTTGATGGATTTGATGCCAGTGGATTTATGCAAGGAGCGATTGCGAAGGCAGCTGGTGAAAATCCCGCAGTGCAAGGTTGGTATGCAGGCTTTCTAGAAAACTTCGCATTACCGAATGCTGATCTATTTAGCACATTAGTTGCATACGGTGAAGTTCTTGTTGGACTTGGTTTAATTCTTGGAGCAGCAACAATCCCAGCATTAATTGCAGGTGCATTTATGAACCTTAACTTCTTATTAGCAGGAACTGTCAGCACTAATCCAATCCTTTATACAGCAGCCATTATCTTACTCTTTACAGGTAGCGGAGCATACTTCTGGGGCGTTGACCGCTTTGCCATCCCATATGTAAAGAACCTCATTGGAAAACGAGGAAATGAAGAAAACAATACAGCACATAATCACTAATAATATAGGAAGCAAGCTCCTGACATGGGAAGCTTGCTTCTTTTTTATTCATATATCTAACTTTTTCTTTGCTTTCCTTTAACTCTTTGATTGGCAGCATTTGCACGAGCTTGTGCTTCTAGATCAGCTTGGTCTGCTAGCTCTGCTGAATACTCTTCGTCAATTCCATCAGATTTCATATTTTGTGGAACTTGTGGAAGTGATGCTTTGTTTTTATCTCGAGATCTTTGTCCGCGTGAACGACCCATAATAAAAACTCCTTTCAAAAATAAAAGTACGGAACACCATGGTTCCGTACTTTTATTTTTGCCATTAATAATCTCTCTATGAATGGAAATTAATGTTTTGATTTATTGTCGACATAACCGCCTGCACGATCCGCCCGCTGAAATTCACGTTCATAAAGCACCTCTTGCATGCTTGATAATGTTCGTTTCTTTTTATTCTTTGTTTTTTTATCCACTGCGATCATCCTTTCCACATAAGGTCATTTTCACATCTTCCTTATTTTTCCCTTATCAAATAGGATTGATACAGCCAATTGAAATTTTTGAACTAATATATATCTTCTAAGGCATTTTTTAAGTCTCTATATAAAAAAGTGTATCCATGTGCTAGAAGCTTTTGAGGCAGCACTTTTTGTCCTTCAAGTACAAGAATACTCATTTCCCCTAGTGCGATTTTTAAAGCAAACCGAGGTGCTGGGATCCAATGTGGCCGATGTAAAACCTTTCCGAGTGTCTGTCCAAACTCTTTCATCTTCACTGGATTCGGCGCCGTGAAGTTAACAGGTCCTTTTACATGTTTATTTGCAGCAACAAACAGAATGCCATTGACGACATCCTTGAGATGAATCCATGAAACCCATTGATCTCCGGATCCGACTGTGCCGCCAGCAAAAGCTTTATAAGGCAGGGCTATTCGCGGTAAGGCACCATCTGTGTCATCGAGAATAATGCCAAATCGGCAATAAACGGTTCGAATGCCTAAATCTTCAGCATTATGAGCAGTTGCTTCCCATTGCTGAACCGTTCTTGCAAGAAAATCATCACCTGCTTCCCTTGAGTCTTCTGTGAAGGTTTCCGAATCTGATATGCCGTAAAATCCGACAGCACTTGCCTGTATGAGTACTTCAGGCTTTTTTTGAAGCCTGCTAAGTATTTTCTCAACTTCGTTAGTTGCTGAAATCCTGCTCTCCAAAATTCTTTTCTTTCGATTTTTCGACCATCTGCCGCTATTAATCGATTCGCCTGCAAGATTAATGAATACATCTACATCTTCTAAGATTTCCCATGGTCGGTCTCCTTCATTTAGCCATTGAACATAGGTAACTTGTTTTTTATTTTCCTTTACATCCATTTTTCTCGTTAAAATAAATACCTCATGTCCCTTTTGTACAAATTCCTTTGTCAACGCATGACCGACAAAACCGGTACCACCAGTCACTGCTATTTTCATGCCCATTCCCCCTAGCTGCTTTTTGGCTAATTTGTTTATATATTTTCGATAGATTAGTCAGAAACCCTTTTTCAAATGTGATACATTAAAAGGGAGGTGAAGAAAATGCCTACGATAACAAGAATTACAGTGCAGCAGAAAAAGACGGACCGATATAATATTTTTTTAGATGAAAAATATGCATTTAGTGTGGATGAGGATGTGTTGATTAAGCATCAGCTCAAAAAAGGAATGGAGCTGGATGAATTTTCACTTTCTGAAATTGCCTATCAAGACGATATTAGAAAATCATACAACTTAGCGATTCAGTATTTAGCAAGAAGAATGCGCTCTGAAGCTGAGGTTCGAAAAGCTCTCAAGGATAAAGAAGTCGATGAAAGCATCGTTCAAGAGGTGATTCAGCGATTATACGAGTACAGCTTTTTAAATGACGAGGAATTTGCGGTTGCCTTTGTACGAACAGCAATGAATACGACTGATAAAGGTACAGATGTGATTCGCAGGGAATTAAAGGAAAAGGGGATTTCGGATAATATCTTAGAACGTGCTCTGAAAGAATATCCGTTTGAACAGGAACTAGATACAGCGATTAAGCTTTGCGAGAAGTTTGTCCAAAAAAACACACGAGATTCCTCAAGGGTCATGAAACAAAAGCTTGAACAAATGCTTTTCCGAAAGGGATATTCTTTAGGTATCATTCAGACTGCTCTATCAGAAATGGAGATGGAAAAAGCTGAGGATCAGGAAATGGCAGCATTGAGAATACACGCGGAAAAAGCGCATAGGAAATATGAAAAGCTTGAAGGCTTCGAGTATGAAAAGAAAATGAAACAGGCACTTTTCCGAAAAGGCTTTGCCTTTGAATTGATTGAACAGGTTTTATCGCAGATTAACGAGCAGTAAGACCCCCAATTCAAGGAAGTCGAGGAAACGAAAAATTGTAAGTGGGGGATCAACTGCCCGTAAATGCCCGATTGGTTCAACTAGCCATCAGTGGGGATGATAGCCGACTTAGAACGCTACTTCCTGTGGCAACGTCGGTACTAGCACGTCCTATGGTCAGAAAACCTCTACTGATGGAAGTTTCACTTTATCCGAATATAGGGAAACTTAAAAATCACATGGCCACCATGTGATTTTTATATTTTAAATAAACTACTTTTCTGATTCAATAATAATTGCATCTTTTTCGATATTCGCCAAAATCTTATCTGCAATTTCAGCAGGGGAACGAAGTCTGGATTTGTCCTTTATAAAATGGTTATGGTCCCAAAATGGAGTGTCCATTCCACCCATGTAGACCGCTTTTATCATTATACCTGTATGCCCATACTCGATCTGTAAGCTTTCTGTAAATCCTCGAACAGCAAATTTACTTGCAGCATAACCGGATTCATTTATCTTTCCTCTAAGGCCAGCAGTTGAAATAATATTCATTACTAATCCTTCATTTTTTTCAACAAGATATGGCAGGACTGCTTGTGATATATAGATGGTTCCTAGTACATTTACGTGAAGCATTTCTTCTATTTCAGCATGAGGCATTTGTTCAAAAGGTCCAAAATGACCGATTCCAGCATTGTTGATTAGACCGTAAATGGTGAATTGTTTTGCAGCTTGGCTTATGAATGCTTGGATTTCTGATGGGCTGCTAATATCTACAGCAAAGGAATCGGCATGTCCATTTTCAGCCTGGATTTGTTCTTCAACTTCCTTCAGCTTTTCAAAAGTTCTCCCAATCAAAAGCAAATGATAACCCTGCCTGCTATAACGGATGGCAAGCTCTTTTCCTAATCCAGATCCTGCACCTGTGATGATAATCGATTTCATATGTTTGCTCCTTATGTAAAATCTTTAGGCTTTTCTAAGCGCTCACAATTCAATATACTTAATATGTCCATTTAAAGTCTATAGTGAGTGTTTACTTCTAATGTTACACCTATAAGGAAAAGATGGGAAGGGTGAAGGATCATGCCAGAAAAAAGATATAGTGAAATGTCAAAATATGAGCTGCAGCAGGAGATTTCCCGTTTAAATGAAAAGGCGAGGAAAGCAGAACAAATGGGGATGGTTAATGAGTTTGCTGTTATGGAAAGAAAGGCAGTTATGGCAAAATCCTATTTATTAGATCCAGATGATTACCAACCAGGAGAGCTTTATGAAATTGAAGGCGATCCGGGCTCATACTTTAAGATTGATTATATGAATGGAGTATTTGCATGGGGATTCCGCTTAAACGGGGATAAAGCGGAAGAGGCAATACCGATTTCGATGTTGAAAAAATAGAAGAAAGAGGGGGGAATTCCTCTTTCTTCCGGAAATGTCTAGCTCCAGCGCCTATCGCCTATCAAACTTCAGGTCTCCTCCCTACGATAAGTCAACATCGGTTCGCTCACGCTCACCTTGTTTCCTTTATCTCTGTCGGAGCCCCTCCAGTTTGTGCGGCGATGACCAAGGCGCTTCCGCTTTTCTTACGATCTTTTTCTCGTTTGTGCTTCTAATATCACAAGATTTTGGGATAGCTGTGTTTCTCCATTAATCTGTGAATGTGCATGCTTTGGCCTAAAATTTGGTGCGTTGAATTTCGTATGGAAGAAGTTTTTTGGTTTTCCCATTATCAAGCCCTCCTCGTTTTAAGCATGTATCATGTACTAAAAATCAGGTGTATCACTGTCGCGGTTAGATGAAGCCTGCATTCTTTCCTGAGGATGGGTATTGATTGTTCCATTTGCCCTCAGGGAGTTGTACTCAGCCTTTGCACGAGGCTCGCCCTCGAATTTATTATTGTTTTGGTTTGGGAAGTTCTTTGCTTTGTTTCGCATGTACAGCCTCCTAGACCCTCATTTAAAACCGTGAAAGCATTCATGCATCTCACGTAAATTTAGTATTTGTTATTCTTAAAAAAGGTATGATGGATAGTTAATGGAAATGGGGTGAAAGAAATGAATGACAACCAGAAAAGATTATTTGAACGATTACTTGAATTAAACGATCAGCTCTCAGCAAATCAAGCACAAACTTGGGTTGAGCTATTATGGGAGGATTTCGAAGCGACTTATGCAAAAGCAGGCAGAGAGTATAAAGGGAGCGAGATGACTGAAAAGGTAGTCAGTCAATGGATTGAGTATTATGGGGACAAGCTCCATGAATTTGTGGCCCACAATCCGAAGTATAAGCATTTGCTTACTGAGGATCAAAGCAAGCTGCATTAAAACAGGCTGTCTCATGCGAGACGGCCTGCTCAATTTAACCCGGAATGATTTCTAGTTTTTTCCGCAGCTTTTCTTCACTAAAAATCCATCCAGTATATGATGTTAAAATGTCTAATTGATGATTTAATTGGACAACCGCAACAAATGGGTAATAATCATTGCTTCGATAGCGAAGATCAATGAAACGAACTTCATAATAGTCATCATATTCGTCAATTTCCCAGCGATAGACTGGTGAAAATGATAAAAAGGCAGATAAGTTTTTGTCTTTTTTGGCAGCCTCTAATACGGGTGTCTCCGGTATGGGTACGCGATTAAATTGATCTAAAATACAAACCTTGCTATCGATCGCACGTCCGACAAAAAATTGATGCTTATTCATCACAGCAATACGCCACTGCTTAAATTTCATTGTCGGAGCAATAATGATTTCAGTTGCATCAGGAATCATCGTTTTGACTTCCTTCATTACTTTACGCTGTGCGACAAAACGCAGGATATAGTAGATGAATAAAATGGCGTAAATTGAAATAAATGTATATCCGGGATTTGCACCAAGTGCCCATATTAGAAGACCGACAATATGAATCCCGAAAATATACGGATCAAATGTGTTAATGACGCCTAGTGCGACCCATTTGGAAGAAAAAGGCCGTAACGCCTGTGTTCCATAAGCATTAAAGATATCAACAAATACATGAAGAAAAACCGCAATAAAGGTCCATATCCATAGATGAAGTACATTTGTCTCAGGGAAAAACGGATATATGACCGCTGTTAAGGCAATTGGCCAAAGTAAAACAGCGGGTATGGAGTGGGTAATCCCACGATGATTTCGAATATAAACCGCATTACTCTTTAATTTTAAAACCGTATCAATATCGGGTATTTGTGAACCGATAATCGTTCCAATCATGACGCTAGTTGTTGCAGCAGTGCTTTCTGTAACAACCGGATCTAACGTTGCAATGCCTGCTAGTGCAAGTCCCATAACGATATGTGTACCTGTGTCCAAGGGGAATGACCTCCTTCATTTAGAGGATGTTCTAAAAGGGACCGAAAAATTATTTGTGATATTAAATTGCAAAGCCTTCATTTATAATTTTAGCCTTATTGCTCTTGAAACACTAGTGAAGAAAAGAGTAATTTTTAAAGAAAAACTGAAAAAGGAACTGTAGTTATTTTCCCAATAAACCATTTTGATATCCAAAGGATGATGGAGGAACAAATCTTGATAAATAATGAAATAAGCCAGTTGAACAAGATAGATGCAGCAAAATTTCAGCAAGACTTAATCGGCTGGTTTGAAGCTGAACAAAGGGATCTTCCATGGAGAAAGGATCAGGACCCCTATAAAGTATGGGTATCTGAAATCATGCTGCAGCAAACACGTGTTGATACTGTTATACCCTATTTTCACAATTTTATTGAACAATTTCCAACGATTGAAGCCCTTTCGAATGCAGATGAAGAGAAAGTATTGAAGGCTTGGGAAGGACTTGGCTATTATTCAAGGGCTCGAAATCTTCAATCAGCCGTAAGAGAAGTTCATGAGAAATATGATGGAAAAGTGCCGAATGATCCCAAGGAGATTTCATCTTTAAAAGGTGTGGGTCCTTATACTGCAGGGGCTATTTTAAGCATTGCATACGGCATTCCCGAACCAGCCGTTGATGGAAATGTGATGCGTGTTCTTTCAAGAATTTTATCCATTTGGGAGGATATTGCAAAAGCATCCTCAAGAAAGGTATTTGAAGAGGCAGTAAGAAAGCTGATTTCTCACAGCAATCCTTCCTTTTTTAATCAGGCATTAATGGAGTTAGGGGCATTAATTTGTACTCCTACATCACCTAGCTGCTTACTATGTCCAGTTCGGGAACATTGCCATGCTTTTCATGAAGGAACCGAAAAAGATTTGCCTATTAAGACAAAAACGAAAAAGCATCGGCATGTTCAGATTGTAGCGGCTGTGCTCAGAAATAATGAAGGAAAATTTCTTATTCATAAAAGACCGAGTAAAGGGCTGCTAGCAAACCTGTGGGAATTTCCAAATGTAGAGGTGCTTCTGCCTCACATAAATGAAAAAGAACAATTAAAGGATGCAGTAAAAGAATTATTCAAAACAGATATAGAGATTGATGAAATGATTGGCCAAATTGAGCATGTGTTCTCACATTTAACGTGGAATATAAATGCATATAAAGGACAAGTTCACTTTATGGAAAAGGAAGCGGAGGACTTAAGGTTAGTAACTGCGGAGGAAATGAAGGAATTTTCCTTTTCGGTATCACATCAAAAAATACTTCAGCAGTTTATTGAAAGTGAAGAAGAATGAAAAGGGGGGTGTCCCTTTTCATTCGGTCTTAAGATTTTTTAATCCTCCCCGATTTTGGATCTCTTCAACGATTTCTTTTTGAATCACTTGACCTTCTGCATTCAAATAGGGGACAATTTGCTGGAAAGAGTGATGAAAGAAAGCAAGTTCATCATTTTTCCAATCTGTCTTTGCCATCATCGATAATTCAGTCATATCTCGCCCATCATACATAAGCAACTTCCTTTCAAAATCATAGTAGTATCTTTATTGTTATGAACTGGATTGCTTGATATACATGGAAAAGTTAAAATGGGCACAAGAAAGAATTTAAATACTGAGATCGCTATAAAAGAAAGGATTTTTCAAATGACACAAAAAGTAGCATTAGTAACAGGCAGCAGCAGAGGTATTGGAAAAGCAACAGCATTAAGGCTGGCAAAAGAAGGCTATGACATCGTTATTAATTATGCTAGAAGCAAAACGGCAGCGTTAGAAACAGCTGCAGAAATTGAAGCACTCGGCAGAAAAGCTTTACCAGTAAAAGCGAATGTGGGCGATGTGGAAAAAATTAAATACTTATTTGAGGAAATTGATCATGAGTTTGGCAGACTTGATGTATTTGTTAATAACGCCGCATCAGGAGTCCAAAGACCTGTGATGGAGCTTGAAGAATCTCACTGGAACTGGACAATGAATATTAACAGCAAAGCATTATTATTTTGTGCGCAGGAAGCGGCAAAGCTAATGGAAAAAAATAATGGCGGGAAAATTGTCAGCATCAGCTCTTTAGGTTCGATCAGATATTTAGAAAATTACACAGTTGTTGGGGTTTCAAAAGCAGCGTTAGAAGCATTAACAAGATATTTAGCTGTGGAACTAGCTCCTAAGAACATAATAGTTAATGCAGTTTCAGGGGGAGCGGTTGATACTGAAGCCCTAAAGCATTTCCCTAATCGTGAAGAATTGCTTGCTGAGGCAAGACAGAAAACACCAGCAGGACGAATGGTTGAAATTGATGATATGGTCAATGCAGTCATGTTCCTATTAACAGATGAGTCAAGCATGATTCGCGGCCAGACGATCATTGTTGATGGGGGAATATCACTGCTCGTTTAAGCTTCCCAAAGCAAAGGAGTTCGAGTTAGAGGGGGACTTTGGACGAGAAAATCGGGTTCTGTAGCAAAGGAGTCCGAACCAGGACCAATTTCGGACAAGAAGGTCGATATTCATAGCGAAGGAGTCTGAACTTGAACCGACTTCAGAGTAGTTATTTTAAAAAATCCAAGAGAAATAGAAGAACCACTGCCTAGCATAAATTGATACTACCCATCCGAAATTTATTTTTAAAAATATGTGGATATTTCCTCTGCGCTTGGACAAATTAATAGGCGTGGAGGTGATAACTATGGCAAAACAACCAAATCAATCTCAAGCTGGAACGAACATTCAAGAAGTAAGACAACAAAATGCTCAATCAGCTGGTGCAGGTGCTGGTCAATTCGGAACAGAATTTGCTAGCGAAACAAATGCACAAGAAGTAAGACAACAAAACCAACAAGCAGAAGCTCGTAAAGCGAAAAACTCAGGCTCTCAAGGTCAGTAATAGCAAAGAAAGGCGCTCTTCATTCGGAAGGGTGCCTTTTTCTTTTTTGTCTAGCGCAAGCGGCCCATCCCTGTCTGACAGGACGTACTAGTGTTGACAATACGACAGGACAAGGAAAGCTTCGTCAGCAACGCATCGCACGACTAAAAGTGAAGCTTTTAGGAGGACGTCGCGTTTTTGTCGACCTCGAGGTCACAAGCTTGTCTAGTTGCGGCACCCACTGACTCGTGTCATAAGCCAATCCATTTCAGAAGGCAAAATACACCTGCTTACAGGTCTTGCCATAGGCAGTCGTCTCTGAACAGTCGCCTCCGCAATTCAATCAAGCCTTCCCAAAAAGGATGCAGTGAGTCTATTCTTGTGCTTATCAGTGGTAATCAAGGCGCTTGTACTTTTCTTAGTTTAGTTTTATCAATTAAGGCAATAATGAGTATGTGAAAAATCCACGTTCCTTTCGACAAAACTTCCCTCGGCTCAACAGAAGTAGTCAAAGGAATCGCGGAGGAATGAGAGAATACATAATACAGAAAAAACAAACAGGACGGTGATACTCGAATGATGAAAAACTTTGATCTTTTAGTAACAGAACAAATGCAAACAATGGAAAAACTATTATATCTTCAAAGTGAGCTTGAGCGTTGTGAAGAAATTGAAGAAGAGCTAAAATCGCTTCAGCAGGAGACAGAGCTAGAAAGTCTTCAAACTGAAATTGCTCATATGAAAAAAGAGTTAAGAGAGATTCATCGTGTATTTGAATGCCAAACAGAGGAAGTCATTCGTTCTTATCAAGAGGTGAAAGTTTCGGTATAAAAGGTTCGTTTCGAAACTGTTTATATTTTTTCTATTAGCCATTGAGGATTTTCAATGGCTCTTTGTTTTAAATTTCTACTGAAACCGTTATAATAAATAGAAAAAGGATTCGTACTTTGTTGCCTTCAGTTGATTTAGAAATTTTTAAGAGTAGAAGCATTTCAGTTAGGTTTCAAAGCCCGGGTATATGAAAGTAGGGGAGAAAGAATGGCCGTACCCATAGAAGGAGAACCGATTCAAATTCATAGTTATAAACACAATGGGCACATCCATCGCGTCTGGGATGAAACAACCATATTAAAAGGAACGCAAAATCTAGTAATTGGTGGAAATGATCGGACGATTGTTACGGAATCAGATGGCAGGACATGGGTTACTAGAGAGCCAGCTATTTGTTATTTTCATTCGCAGTATTGGTTTAATGTAATTGGCATGATTCGTGAAGATGGCATTTATTATTATTGCAATCTTAGCTCTCCATTTATTTTTGACGGAGAGGCTGTAAAGTATATTGATTATGATCTTGATATTAAAGTGTTTCCAGACATGACCTTCAATCTGCTAGATGAAGATGAGTATGAACGTCATCGCCAAGAAATGAATTATCCAGAGCCAATCGACCGGATTCTGAAGTATAATGTGGACCAATTGATTCATTGGATTAGACAAAGAAAAGGCCCATTTGCTCCTGATTTTATTGATACGTGGTATGAAAGATATTTAACATACAGACGCTAAATGGATGAATGTGCGAAAACGTAACGCCTGTTGAGCCTTAGATCAACAGGTTTTTATGTGGGAAAATAATAGTAATTATGCGCATCTATTAACAAGATTCCATGGGGCCAGTTACGGATAAGAGGGGGAAAAAGTTGGATAGCATCAAGCGTTACATGCAGTTTGTGAAACCATATCGACTTCAAATTATTGTAACCATCATCATTGGAATTATTAAGTTTGCCATCCCGCTGATGATTCCGCTTTTAATCAAATATGTGATTGATGATATAGCAGGCAATACTGCTTTAAGCAGTGCGGAACAAACGAGCAAGCTGTTTATGATTATGGGCATTATGATTATTATATTTGTTGTCGTTCGGCCGCCCATTGAATATTACCGTCAATACTATGCTCAATGGGTTGCAAGTAAAATTTTATACGATATTCGGGATAGGCTTTTTACGCATATTCAGAAGCTGAGCTTTAAATATTACGCAAATATAAGAGCAGGGGAAGTTATTTCAAGAGTCATCAATGATGTTGAGCAAACAAAAACATTTGTCATCACAGGATTAATGAACCTTTGGCTGGATATCGCAACAATCATTATCGCAGTGGTCATTATGATGCAGATGGATGTAACTCTGACAATTGTTTCATTAATTTTATTCCCTTTCTACGGATTTTCAGTGAAATATTTCTTCGGCAATTTAAGAAAGCTTACAAGAAGACGGTCACAGGCACTCGCTGAGGTGCAAGGCTATCTCCATGAACGAGTACAAGGGATGGCTGTGATTAAAAGCTTTGCGATCGAGGATTATGAACAAACACAATTTGATAAGCAAAACAGTAACTTCTTAACAAAGGCAATTGACCATACGAAATGGAATGCGAAAGCCTTTGCTGTTGTGAATACGATTACAGATATCGCCCCATTAATCGTCATCGGTTATTCAGGGTACCAGGTGATACAAGGAGACCTGTCGATTGGGACGATGATGGCGTTTATTGCCTATATAGATCGATTATACAATCCGCTTAGAAGGCTTGTGAATTCCTCAACAACGATGACACAGGCGATTGCATCCATGGACAGGGTTTTCGATTTAATCGATGAGAAATACGATATCGATGATTCGCCAAATGCGATTGAATGTAATCATGTGAAGGGAGATATCGATTTTGAACAGGTAAGCTTTTCCTACAGTGAAAAGGAAGAGCATGTCTTAAAAAATATTTCACTCCATGTGCAAAAGGGAGAGACAATCGCTCTTGTTGGCATGAGTGGAGGTGGAAAATCCTCATTAGTCGGACTTATTCCCCGATTTTATGATGTCACAGACGGAAGGATTCTTCTCGATGGGGAAGACATTCGCTCATTTAAGGTCCGCTCATTAAGAGATAAAATTGGAATGGTACTGCAGGATAATATTTTATTTAGTGAATCGGTGAAAACAAATATTTTATTAGGCAAACCGGATGCAACGGATGAAGAGGTTATTGAAGCTGCAAAGGCTGCCAATGCTCATGAATTTATTATGAATTTGCCAGATGGCTATGAGACGAAAGTAGGAGAACGGGGTGTGAAACTTTCAGGTGGGCAAAAGCAGCGGGTAGCGATTGCCAGGATCTTTTTAAAGAATCCGCCTATCCTGGTTTTGGATGAAGCGACATCTGCACTAGATTTAGAAAGTGAGCATTTGATTCAGGAGGCACTTGAGCAATTGGCTAAAGATCGGACAACCTTTATTGTTGCTCACCGCTTATCGACCATCACACATGCGGATCGCATCATCCTCATAGAGCATGGCGAAATTGTAGAAATCGGCAGCCATGATGAATTAATGAAAAAGCAAGGAAATTATTATAAGCTTTTCCAAGTACAGCAATTAGAGCATTAACTTTGAGCTGACCCTATGAATAGGGTCAGTTTTCTTTTTGTCCAGTAGTGAAACGAATAGTCATTATTGCCTAACTCCTACATAAGATAATAGAGATGATGAAGTAAACATGTCTATTTTTATTCATTTTTGTCGAAAAATATAAAATTATTGATATATTCATATAATTTAAATAAATCAGTAGACTTAGAGAAACTTTTTTAATAGAATAAAAAGCAAGCGATAAACGAATTCCGATTTTTCGGAATTTAATAATGGGTGGACACCTAGAAAGGAGTATCACTGTGACACAAGCTCCAGTATTAGATGTAAAGCAGTTAAAGACATCTTTTTTTTCAGCGGATGGAGAAATACCTGCAGTTGATGAAGTGAGTTTTTCGGTAAATAAAGGAGAAATTCTGGGAATTGTAGGAGAGTCTGGCTGTGGAAAAAGTGTCACTTCATTATCAATCATGAAGCTGATCCCTCAGCCGCCAGGGAAAATTGTCGGTGGTGAAATCTTGCTTAATGGCGAGAATATCGTCTATTCCTCAGAGAAAAGAATGCGTGAAATTAGGGGTAATGAAGTAGCAATGATTTTTCAGGAACCAATGACTTCATTAAACCCACTGTTTACAATCGGCAATCAGCTGATTGAAGGCATCAAAATACATACAAAAGCTGGAAAGAAAGAGGCCTTTCAGCGAGCAGTTGAAATGCTAAAGCTAGTTGGACTGCCGCGTGCAGAACAAATTATGCATGAATATCCTCATCAGCTTTCTGGAGGAATGAGGCAAAGGGTCATGATTGCCATGGCGCTTTCCTGTCATCCGAAGCTGCTTATTGCAGATGAGCCTACCACTGCATTAGATGTAACCATTCAAGCTCAAATTCTAGCCTTAATGAAAGATTTGAATGAAAAGCTGGATACAGCCATCGTATTAATTACCCACGATTTAGGTGTAGTAGCCGAAGTTTGTGAACGTGTGATAGTTATGTATGCAGGGAAGGTTGTAGAAGAGGCACCAGTAATGGAGATTTTCAAAAATCCAAAGCACCCATATACACATGGATTGTTGGAGTCGGTTCCAGATGTTCGTGAGAAGAAAGAACGTCTCTATTCTATTCCTGGAAATGTTCCAAAACCGGGATCCATAAGGAAGGGCTGCCGTTTTGCAGCCAGATGTGAATTCGTTCATGAACGCTGTCTTTCAGACACTCCGCCATTATACAAGGTAGAAGGTGCCGATCAGCATACGGTAAGATGTTTCCTGCATGAATCAGGGGGTGCGGTTAGTGGCTGAGGTCTTGTTAGAAGTTAATCAATTAAAGAAGTACTTCCCGATAAATGGGGGAGTTTTCGGCAAAAGGGTTGGAGAAGTAAAGGCGGTAGATGATATTAGCTTCTTCGTTAACAAAGGGGAAACACTCGGTCTAGTTGGTGAGTCGGGCTGTGGAAAATCAACAACAGGCCGAATGCTAATGCGCTTGATTGAACCAACGGATGGAAAGGTGCTATTTGAGGGGAAAGAGTTAACAAATCTATCCGATGGAGATATGAGAAAAATGCGCAAGGAGATGCAAATGGTTTTCCAAGACCCCTTTGCCTCTTTAAATCCCCGCCATACAGTAGAAAAGATTTTGGAAGAACCGCTCATCGTTCATGGAATAGGTGATAAAGACGAGCGGAAAAAAAGAGTAAAAGAAATGCTCGAGGTTGTTGGTCTAAGCAGCTATCATGCAAAACGCTATCCGCATCAATTCAGCGGAGGACAAAGACAGCGGATAGGAATAGCGCGTGCCTTAATGACAAAGCCAAAGCTCATTATTGCCGATGAACCTGTATCTGCATTGGATGTTTCGATTCAATCGCAAGTGTTGAATCTGCTTGAAGATCTGCAAGAAGAATTCCAGCTCACTTATATATTTATTGCGCATGATTTAGGGGTTGTTAAACATATAAGTGATCGAGTCGGTGTCATGTATCTTGGAAGATTAGTAGAAATTACTACAGCTGAGAAATTATATGAGAAGCCGCTCCATCCGTATACAAATGCTTTATTAGGTGCTGTTCCTATTCCTGATCCTACATTGAAAAAGGAGAGGGAGCTTTTAACAGGTGATATTCCGAGTCCTTCAAATCCGCCGTCTGGCTGTGCATTTCATACGAGATGCAGGGAATGTATGGACATTTGTAAAACGGAAAGGCCTCAATTAGAGGAAATTGAACCGGGTCATTTTGCTGCATGCCATTTGTATAAGAAGAATTAAACGATTCATTTGGTGATGCTGCATGAATGATAGATAGCAAGTGAGAAATGTATTATGCCTTTGGCAAATGAAAAAGGGGGAAAACAATGAATAAGCGCAAAGGGATTTTATTTATGGTTTTTGCTTTGCTTCTATCTCTCGCATTGGTTGGCTGCAGCGGTAACAGCTCAACTGGGGGTACGAAGGAAGAGGGAGAAAAAGATACAGGGACAGAAGGAACAAAAGAAACAGAAGAAGGAGCAGGTGGCGGTACATTAGTATTCGGCCGTGGCGGAGATTCCACTTCTCTTGATCCAGCTATTACAACAGAAGGGGAAGCATTCAAGGTTACAGATAATTTATTTGAAACATTAATTAACTTTGGGGAGCAAGATACTGAAATTGAACCAGGACTTGCGACAGAATGGGATACAAGTGAAGATGGCTTAAAGCATACATTAAAGCTTCGTGAAGGCGTTAAATTCCATGATGGAACAGACTTTAATGCAGAAGCTGTTGTCTTTAACTTTGAGCGCTGGAAAGCAGGGAATGCGGAGCAGTTCTATTACTATAATTCTCAATTCGGCGATAAAATTGATAGTGTAAAGGCGGTAGATGCATATACAGTCGAATTTACTTTAAATAAACCAATTGCACCATTCTTCAAAAACCTAGCGATGTCACCGTTCGGTATTGCCAGCCCTGCTGCGATTGAAAAGCATGGGGAAAAGTTTATGGAAAATCCAGTTGGAACAGGTCCATTCGTATTTAAAGAGTGGAAGCGAAATGACCGGATTACGATTGAAAAGTATGCTGATTATTGGCAAGAAGGTCTTCCAAAGTTAGATCAAGTCATTTTCCGTGCGATTCCAGAAAACTCTGCTCGTCTAAATGCATTAGCTTCAGGCGAGGTTGATTTAATCGATGGCGTGAACTTCAGCGATGTAGAGACAATCGAAGGAAATCCAGATTTACAAGTTTTCGAGCGTCCAACACTGAACGTGGCTTACCTTGGTTTAACAAATACGCGCGGACCGCTTAAGGATAAGCTTGTCCGTCAAGCACTTAATCATGCAGTAGACAAAAAAGCGTTAATCGAAGCGTTCTATGCTGGAGCAGCTGATCCGGCTATTAACCCAATGCCTCCAGTTGTAGCAGGCTATAATGATGCAGTGGAAGATTATCCGTATGATCCAGAAAAAGCGAAGGAATTATTAAAAGAAGCTGGCTATGAAAACGGTTTTGAAATGGAACTATGGGCTATGCCTGTTGCTCGTCCGTATATGCCTGATGGCCAGAAGGTAGCTGAAGCATTACAAGCAAACTTTGAAGCCATTGGGGTAAAAGCAAAAATCGTTTCCTATGAGTGGGGTACGTATTTAGAAAAGGCAAATAAAGGGGAAGCAGATTCGTTCTTGCTTGGCTGGACTGGTGACAACGGGGATGCCGACAACTTCCTTTATGTTCTTCTAGATGAAGATGCAATTGGCTCAAATAACTATACGTACTACAAAAATCCAGAGGTTCATGAGTTATTATTAAAGGCTCAAGCTAGTTCTGATCAAGCAGAACGTGAAGAGCTTTATAAACAAGCACAAGTCATTATTAAAGATGATGCTCCATGGATTCCGCTTGTTCACTCAAGACCAATCCTAGCGGGTAAAGCTGGTATTTCTAACTTTAAGCCACATCCAACAGGCTCTGACTTACTTTCTCATGTTGAATTAAAATAAGCCTTATGAAAAGGGAGTTCAGCAGTGACTCCCTTTTCTATTCCAACTCCATTGAATATTGGACAACCTTCCAGTGAGGTGAAAAAGATGTTTTCCTATACGATAAAACGAGTATTGTCCTTAGTGCCAGTTTTGCTAGGTCTATCCTTGATTGTCTTTTTTATGATTCGGGCTATACCTGGAGATCCAGCACAGATTATCCTTGGACAATTAGCAACAAAAGAGGCAGTAGCAGATTTAACAAAGCAGCTGGGGCTTGATCAGCCTTGGTATATTCAGTACTTTACATATCTCGGGGGATTATTAACCGGGGATTTAGGTGAATCGATAAAGACGAAGACTGCGATCAGCCAAGAAGTCTGGCCGTATTTAGCAGCGACAATCGAGCTATCCTTTTGTGCGATTGTGATCGCAATTGTTATTGGCGTAAATGCCGGCATCATAAGTGCATGGTACCAGAACTCATGGTTTGACTATATTGCGATGGTACTTGCACTAATTGGGGTTTCTATGCCAATCTTTTGGCTTGGATTAATGGAACAATGGGTGTTTGCGATTAATCTTGACTGGCTTCCTACATCGGGAAGAGAAGAAGTTAGAAATCCTGTCACATCCATCACGAATATTTATATGGTTGATACATTGCTGCAAGGGAGAATGGATCAATTTTGGGACGTTGTGAAACATTTGATTCTCCCAGCATTTGCATTAGCGACCATTCCAATGGCCATTATTGCAAGGATTACACGATCGTCCATGCTTGAAGTGATGAGATCTGATTTCATTCGTACAGCAAGAGCGAAGGGATTACGGATGTTCTGGGTCGTTTATAAGCATTCATTAAAAAATGCGATTATTCCAGTTCTTACGATTATCGGTCTTCAAACCGGTCTATTGCTGGGAGGAGCAATCCTAACAGAAACGATCTTTAGCTGGCCGGGGATGGGACGCTATATTTATGATGCGATTAATGCCCGTGACTATCCAGTTATTCAATCTGGGATATTAATCATTGCCTTTATTTTCGTCATGATTAACTTAGTTGTGGACTTGCTCTATGCAGTAATTGATCCACGGATTAAATATAATTAGGGGGGGGAACACACTTGGAACTTTCAACTCAAAAAGACTTACAGCCACAGCTTGTACCTGAAGAAGACAAGGTTGTTTCCCCTTGGCTTGAGGCATGGAGAAGCTTTCGAAAGAATAAATTAGCACTGATTGGCACATTAATTGTTCTATTTTTTATCGTCATTGCGGTATTTGCACCGGTGATTGCTCCCCAAGGAATTAATGAGCAAATGCTTTCAAAACGATTGCAGGCTCCATCAGGTGAGCATTGGTTTGGTACGGATGACTTTGGAAGAGATATTTTTTCGAGGGTTATTTATGGGACAAGAATCTCATTATGGGTAGGCTTTCTTGCTGTTATGGGATCGATTATCGTTGGCTGTTTTCTAGGAATCGTGGCCGGTTATTATGGTAAATGGGTAGATACTATTATTTCACGTCTATTTGATATTATGCTTGCATTTCCGAGTATTCTATTAGCAATTGCGATTGTTGCTGTATTAGGCCCATCTTTGAAAAATGCCCTAATAGCGATTGCTGTCATTAATATTCCGAATTTTGGAAGGTTAATCCGATCCCGTGTGCTAAGTGTAAAGCAGGAAGAGTATATTATGGCTGCTAAAGCTGTCGGAATGAAAGATAGCCGGATTTTATTCCGGCATGTGCTTCCAAATAGCATGGCTCCAATTATAGTACAAGGGACATTGGCTATTGCGACAGCGATTATTGAAGCAGCTGCACTAGGCTTTCTTGGATTAGGCGCGACTGCACCTAATCCAGAGTGGGGGAAAATGCTTTCAGACGCAAGGCCGCTATTAATGCAAGCTCCTTGGACGATGTTCTTCCCTGGAATTGCGATTATGCTGACCGTATTAGGCTTTAACTTAATGGGGGATGGTCTGAGAGATGCGCTTGACCCTAGGATGAAAAATTAATAGGCATGAAAAAAGAAAAAGCAGCTGAAAATCAGCTGCTTTTACTCTTCTATCATAATTTCACTCGTCTTCTTATGATAGGTTTGGAAACTCGTGATTAGCTTATCGAGATGGACGACTTGTTCATCATAATTGATAATTGCTGATAGAATTTGCACTGTATGTGAAAGTGTCGCTTCATCTTCAATTTTTGCTTCCTTTTGATTGGCAAAAAAGAGATTGAGCAGTTCCTTGCTGTTTAGAATGATGTCTCCCTCTTCAAAGGTCACGTTAGGCTTTACTTTTCCTATGAATTTAAGCATGACATGTTCATGATAATGGATAAGACAATCTAATTGCTGCTGAACCGCATGCTGGAATTCTGCGGGCATCTCTTGAAGATCATTTTCAAATCGATGCAATCTCCTCAGCATTTCTAGCGATCTTTTTACAGTAGAAATCATCTGCCTGTAGATGACAAGCTTCCGAGATTTCACTAATGTATTTTTTTTGAAGTAGTTGCGTTCTTCCTTATACATCACATATAAATGATCGAGGCTTCGAACGGATTCCTTCATTTTTCCAATATCGTTCTTAAGCAGACGGTGTTCTGATGCATGCCTAATCGTGAGGCGAATCCATTTGGTCGTTTCTTCTGTTACATCAGAAATCTTATAGTATAGTTTCTTTTCATACTTTGGAGGCAAGAAAACTAAATTAACGATAAAAGCAGATAATACCCCAAGCATGATGGTTGAAAAACGAATAAGTGCAAACTGGATAAACTCATCACCTGGTGTTTCCATAATAACAATCATGGTAACGAGAGAGAGTGAGATTGTATTTTCGATTTTCAGCTTCAGGTTAATCGTAATCACAATAATCGCCGCAAGCCCAATAATGACGATATGATTTCCTAGTAATAAAACGAAAATTACAGCAATGATTGCACCAATAAAATTCCCTTGAATTTGCTCAATTATGGACAAAAATGACCGGTAAATGGTCGGCTGCACAGCGAAAATCGCTGCAATTGCTGCAAAGACAGGGGAAGGCAGCTGAAATAATTCCGATAATAATAATGATAAAATGATTGCGATTCCCGTTTTTAATATGCGGGCGCCAAGCTTCATACGTACATATTTCCTTTCTTTTTAAATAATACTACCCTATCCGACAGAATCGAATAAAGTTTTTTGATTGTGCCTCTAGCTTTTGTTAAGTCTATGACATTAATGTACTATACATGGATATCCGAAGAAGCACAATGGGCATTTTTTTGAACTTTTCATTGAAGATGGATTTTAAGTTTAAAGACATAGGAAAAAGGAGCGATATATCGCTCCTTTGCTGACTAATATTTCTAAAATAGGATTACATTTATCTTTCGTTTTGCAATGCTTCAAATGCTTGATTGACTGCATGAAGGGTTGCTTGGATATCTTCTTCAGTATGAGCGATTGTAACGAACCAGGCTTCATATTTGGAAGGGGCAAGATTGATGCCTTGCATCAGCATGAGTTTAAAGAACTTGGCAAACATTTCGCCATCCGTATTCTCAGCTTGCTCATAATTAACAACTTTTTCATCTGTGAAGTAAACGGTTAATGCGCCCTTTAAGCGGTTGATCGTTATTGGAATATTGAATTCCTTCGCTGCCGCTGTAATTCCTTCTTCTAGCATCGCACCTAATTGATCAAGGTATTCATACACGCCTTTTTGTTTTAATACTTCAAGACAAGCAATTCCTGAAAGAATGGATGCTGGGTTCCCTGCCATTGTTCCTGCCTGGTACGCTGGTCCTAATGGGGCAACAGTCTCCATAATTTCCTTCTTGCCGCCATAAGCACCAATTGGCAGGCCACCGCCAATAATTTTCCCCATCGCTGTTAAATCAGGAGTAACTCCTAGCAGATCCTGTGCTCCTCCATACATGAATCGGAACGCGGTAATCACTTCATCATAAATAACAAGTGCACCTGCTTGATGTGTAAACTCATTCACTTGCTCCAAAAAGCCAGGATTTGGTTCAACAATCCCGAAGTTTCCAACAATCGGCTCAACTAGAACGGCAGCAATTTGGTCGCCCCATTTTTCTAATGCTTCTTTATATGGTTCGATGTCATTGAATGGAACGGTAATGACTTCCTGAGCGATGCTTTTTGGTACGCCTGCTGAATCAGGTGTGCCAAGTGTAGATGGGCCTGAACCCGCTGCAACGAGCACAAGATCAGAGTGACCATGGTAACAGCCTGCAAATTTAATGATTTTATCTCTGCCTGTGTAAGCCCGTGCGACACGGATGGTTGTCATTACTGCCTCCGTTCCTGAATTAACGAATCGAACCTTTTCAAGATTTGGCATGGCTTCCTTTAACATTTCCGCAAACCTTACTTCATGTGGGGTAGGTGTTCCGTAAAGGACACCTGTTTCTGCCGCTTTTTTGATAGCTTCTGTAATATGCGGATGAGCATGTCCAGTTATGATTGGTCCATAAGCAGCTAAATAATCGATATATTGATTGCCGTCCACATCCCAGAAGTAAGCGCCTTTTGCTCTCTCCATTACAACTGGTGCGCCACCGCCAACTGCTTTATAGGAGCGGGAAGGACTGTTTACTCCTCCTACGATATGTTCAAGTGCTTTTTTATGTATGCGTTCTGAATTTGTGAATTGCATATAAATCCTCCTTACAAAATGAAAAATCACAATAAGTCTTTCGCCTTTATTATCTTACCATTTTTCAAGTTAAGAATGCTGTAACTTATAATTGTGACAATTTTTTTTCCTTCCATCTAGCTTGTCATACAAAATAATGAAAGCGCGTATAAATAGATAGAACATAAGGGAAAAGAGGGAGCCATATGGTGTTTTATTTGTCCCTGGTTTTAATAGTATTTTGCATGGTTATGAGTTTGCGCACTTTATTCTTGCCGCATAAAATAAAAGGGAAGAAAGTATCCTTTGAAAACTTTTTGTATTTGGCTTGTATTTATATAACTGTGATGCTCGGGTTCGGTCTCATATATATACTTCTGGAATTGAATGGGTTTAATGTGTTTTTAGAAGAGACGGATGCGTGGTATGAAAATTTTTTTAATCGTCTTGAAACGGGCTTTTATTTTAGTGCAGTCACTTTGTTTTCGGTTGGGTATGGGGATATTTCTCCCGTTGGAATTGGAAGAATGATCGCTGTTCTTGAAGCGTTAATCGGCTATACAATCCCAGCTGCTTTTGTTTTTAAAGCCGTATTTGATTTGGAGACAAAGTAGATTAGTTGTTTTTATTTTAGAAATTGGATAGGCTTATAAAAAAGCAGTAGCATAATAAGCAGCTATCGCAAAGAATAAGGAGGGAATAAAGAATGACAGCTGTAGTAGGAGAGCTTGCTCCAGATTTTACATTAGCAGGAAGCAACGGGGAAATCGTTAAATTATCCAATTATCGTGGCAAAAACGTGGTCCTTTATTTCTATCCTAAGGATATGACGCCGGGATGTACAACCGAAGCTTGTGACTTTAGAGATCAATATGAAAGTTTTTCTGGTCTA
Organism: Cytobacillus solani; assembly: GCF_006704205.1. Classification (NCBI taxonomy): domain Bacteria; kingdom Bacillati; phylum Bacillota; class Bacilli; order Caryophanales; family Bacillaceae; genus Cytobacillus; species Cytobacillus solani. The sequence continues at coordinate 807,743 of NZ_CP041305.1, read as the reverse complement.
AATGCTGTTATTTTAGGCGTAAGCCCTGATCCGCTTAACCGCCATGAGAAATTTATTGAGAAATACGATCTGCCTTTTGTTTTGTTGGCAGATGAAGATCATCAGGTAGCCGAGGCTTACGATGTTTGGAAATTGAAGAAGAACTTTGGAAAAGAATATATGGGAATTGAACGAGCGACTTTTATTATTAATAAAGAGGGTAAATTGGTAAAGGAATGGAGAAAAGTAAAGGTGAAGGGGCATGTGGAAGAAGCCCTTCAATTTATCGAAGACAACCTTTCCTAATAAGAAGAAGTCCTCGATTCCAGCCTATTTTTTGGTTTCAAGGCGTATGTCCATGCGTTTAAGTGGTTTTTGAATATCATTTTATTAGGGCATACCTCCTCAGATACTTTTAAAGCGAATCTTCACAGATTTGCTTTTTTTTTGCTAAAAAAAGAAAGTGGTTTTTAAACATTAACCACATACATATATTAATAAGAAGAATGAATAGGTAAAGGGATGTGAGTGTAAAAGTTAGTAATGGAATAAACTTGCTGTTAGCTGGTTTGTTATGTTGACAAAAGTGATAATAAATTAGTACACTATTTATAAAGATTATAAAATAAGAATTCTTTTTAGAAAAGAGGTGCATGGCGGTGGCACATATTGAATTAAAGGAAGCATTAGATACCTTAAAGGATACTGGAGTGCGCATAACACCACAGCGTCATGCGATACTTGAGTATTTAATTAACTCAATGTCACACCCAACTGCCGACGATATTTATAAAGCTCTTGAAGGAAAATTCCCAAATATGAGTGTTGCAACTGTTTACAATAATTTGAGAGTATTCCGTGAGGTTGGACTTGTAAAGGAGTTAACCTATGGGGATGCATCAAGCCGTTTTGATTTTGTCACAACCCACCACTATCATGTAATTTGTGAACAGTGTGGAAAAATTGTTGACTTTCATTATCCTGGACTTGATGAAGTAGAGCATTTAGCATCACATGTGACAGGTTTTAAAATCAGTCACCATCGGATGGAGATATACGGTACTTGTCCGGATTGTGCTAGTAAAGAAGCCCATTAATAAATATTGCCGCAATGAAGCTGCTAGCCGAAAAGGGCTGTCAGCTTTTCTATTTGCCGTTTGAAAAAAGGAAAAGCTTGGCGTGAATGCCAAGCTTTTACCTTTTCTTGTTATATTTTTCGTCGAACTCTTTGCCCTCAAGATTTGGATCAAGTGTTAATGGTTCATTGCAATACATGCACATGTCTACGCGTCCAAGTATTTTGGTATGTTTTCCGCAATTCGGACAAACTACCTGGACTGTTTTTGTTGAGAGCATCCCAATCCAAAAATATACTACGACACTTGCAATCATGAATACGAAACCTAAAAACATAAAGATTGTCATGAGTAGAGGGGAATTTTTAAAGAAAATGCCTATGTACATGACGATAAATCCAACAAATATCAATGCCAGGGCAAATGTACGGATCTTATTAATTTTACTTGAATACATTGTATATTTAGCCATCCATGTCCCTCCTAAAGAATAACTATATCATATTGCTTAATAGAAGATAAATAAAAAGAAAGCGAGAGATTTTAAGTTACTAGAGGGAGGAAAATAATAAAAAATTGTCGAAGATATATTCTATTAATAAATTTGGAGGAATGATGATGGAAGACATTCTCCGTCCTATTTATCAAGAACGTGCAAGTCAGGCGAATACGCTTGGGGTACTAATGATAAAGAAACGACTAAAGGATATTCCCGTTACAGACACATTTGATGCAGTTTTGCTTGTTTTAGTAACTGAAGCCGATTCACCTGTGTCAATTAAGCATTATACGTACCATGATAAAAAAGCCGCCTTGTATATTGTGACTGAAAACCAGTTGAATGAATGGCTTTTACTTGGCTCAAATAAGAAAATCTTTGATTGGCTTTACGAAGGAAAGATTCTGTTTGACCGCAATGAATATATCCAGAACATTAAAACTGAATTAATGGAGTTTCCGTTCTATGGGAGAAAGCTGAAGATGGGACTGGAATTTGCCAAGCTTATTCGCCGCTATATGAATGGCAAGGCTTTTTTTGAAAATGACCAATATCTTGATGCCTATAATCATATTGTCCATTCACTTCATCATCTGGCAAGACTAGCAGTGATTGAGCAGGGATTTCATCCTGAAGTGACTGTTTGGCAGCAGGTGAAGCAAATAGATCCAGAAATAACTAAGTTATATGAAGAACTGGTTACGAGTCATGAGCCGCTGGATAAAAGGCTCGAGCTGCTATTCTTAGCAAGTGAGTTTTTGATCCATTCCAAAATGAAAAGCGGGATTCAGCATTTAATCGATGTGCTAGCTGAAAAAGAGTATTGGACCATTAATGAAATGATTTGTCATAAGGAAGTCCAGCTATATAGTGTAGATCTCACGATGCTTCTTGAGTATTTAATTGATAAAGGCATCATTGAAGTAGTTATGAAGGAGACAAAAGGGCAAGGTGTCTTTCATCGGTACTATAAGCTTGGGAAAAAATTATCTTAAAAAAATAATAAAAGTTATTGACCTTTATAATAATACTTGGTATATTAATATCCGTCGCTGCGATGTGTGAGAAAAACATTTTCACAGAGACGGATATTTTCAAAAAAGCATTGACTTGAAAGTTAACACATGATATATTTAAAAAGTCGCTTCCGGGCGGCATAAACAAATTGCTCTTTGAAAACTGAACGAACAAAAAACGTCAACGTTAATTCGAGTTTTAAAACTTAAGAGCTAATCTTACTCTTTATTGGAGAGTTTGATCCTGGCTCAGGACGAACGCTGGCGGCGTGCCTAATACATGCAAGTCGAGCGAATCTGAGGGAGCTTGCTCCTAAAGATTAGCGGCGGACGGGTGAGTAACACGTGGGCAACCTGCCTGTAAGACTGGGATAACTTCGGGAAACCGGAGCTAATACCGGATAATCCTTTTCTACTCATGTAGAAAAGCTGAAAGATGGCTTCGGCTATCACTTACAGATGGGCCCGCGGCGCATTAGCTAGTTGGTGAGGTAACGGCTCACCAAGGCGACGATGCGTAGCCGACCTGAGAGGGTGATCGGCCACACTGGGACTGAGACACGGCCCAGACTCCTACGGGAGGCAGCAGTAGGGAATCTTCCGCAATGGACGAAAGTCTGACGGAGCAACGCCGCGTGAGTGATGAAGGTTTTCGGATCGTAAAACTCTGTTGTTAGGGAAGAACAAGTACCGTTCGAATAGGGCGGTACCTTGACGGTACCTAACCAGAAAGCCACGGCTAACTACGTGCCAGCAGCCGCGGTAATACGTAGGTGGCAAGCGTTGTCCGGAATTATTGGGCGTAAAGCGCGCGCAGGTGGTTTCTTAAGTCTGATGTGAAAGCCCCCGGCTCAACCGGGGAGGGTCATTGGAAACTGGGAGACTTGAGTGCAGAAGAGGAAAGTGGAATTCCAAGTGTAGCGGTGAAATGCGTAGAGATTTGGAGGAACACCAGTGGCGAAGGCGACTTTCTGGTCTGTAACTGACACTGAGGCGCGAAAGCGTGGGGAGCGAACAGGATTAGATACCCTGGTAGTCCACGCCGTAAACGATGAGTGCTAAGTGTTAGAGGGTTTCCGCCCTTTAGTGCTGCAGCAAACGCATTAAGCACTCCGCCTGGGGAGTACGGCCGCAAGGCTGAAACTCAAAGGAATTGACGGGGGCCCGCACAAGCGGTGGAGCATGTGGTTTAATTCGAAGCAACGCGAAGAACCTTACCAGGTCTTGACATCCTCTGACAATCCTAGAGATAGGACGTTCCCCTTCGGGGGACAGAGTGACAGGTGGTGCATGGTTGTCGTCAGCTCGTGTCGTGAGATGTTGGGTTAAGTCCCGCAACGAGCGCAACCCTTGATCTTAGTTGCCAGCATTCAGTTGGGCACTCTAAGGTGACTGCCGGTGACAAACCGGAGGAAGGTGGGGATGACGTCAAATCATCATGCCCCTTATGACCTGGGCTACACACGTGCTACAATGGATGGTACAAAGGGCTGCAAGACCGCGAGGTTTAGCCAATCCCATAAAACCATTCTCAGTTCGGATTGCAGGCTGCAACTCGCCTGCATGAAGCCGGAATCGCTAGTAATCGCGGATCAGCATGCCGCGGTGAATACGTTCCCGGGCCTTGTACACACCGCCCGTCACACCACGAGAGTTTGTAACACCCGAAGTCGGTGGGGTAACCGCAAGGAGCCAGCCGCCTAAGGTGGGACAGATGATTGGGGTGAAGTCGTAACAAGGTAGCCGTATCGGAAGGTGCGGCTGGATCACCTCCTTTCTAAGGATGAAATGAAGTCTAACTTCATTAAAAGACGTTTCATTGTTCGTTCAGTTTTGAGAGAGTAATCTCTCATATTATTTTGCTCCTGCGCCGCAGTAGTTCGAGGAAGATAAACCTCAGCTCGTCGCAAGGCAGCATGATGAATAGCTACGTAGCTTAATCACGTTGTGATTGAAATCAGTAGCCTTGTTCTTTGAAAACTAGATAATGCAATAAAGAAGATAACCGAGTAATCGCCATCTTAGTTTTTTCTCTTATATTGAGTTTTTAAAACCAAGTAAGAGTGTAAACCATGAGGGCAATGAGCAACAAGCAGATCAAGGAAGCGACCGAGCGAGCACCGGAACGTACTCAGTACGTGAGGAGCACAGCGAGAGAGCTGACGCCGAGATGCGCAGTTGATCATTGACCGAAGTAGGTTAAGTTAGAAAGGGCGCACGGTGAATGCCTAGGCACTAGGAGCCGATGAAGGACGGGACTAACACCGATATGCTTCGGGGAGCTGTAAGTAAGCTTTGATCCGGAGATTTCCGAATGGGGGAACCCTCTATCCGTAATGGGATAGAATCTTTACCTGAATACATAGGGTATTGAAGGCAGACCCGGGGAACTGAAACATCTAAGTACCCGGAGGAAGAGAAAGCAAACGCGATTCCCTGAGTAGCGGCGAGCGAAACGGGATTAGCCCAAACCAAGAGGCTTGCCTCTTGGGGTTGTAGGACACTCTACACGGAGTTACAAAGGAACGAGGTAAATGAACAGGTCTGGAAAGGCCGGCCAGAGAAGGTAAAAGCCCTGTAGTTGAAACTTCGTTCCCTCCAGAGTGGATCCTGAGTACGGCGGGACACGAGAAATCCCGTCGGAAGCAGGGAGGACCATCTCCCAAGGCTAAATACTCCCTAGTGACCGATAGTGAACCAGTACCGTGAGGGAAAGGTGAAAAGCACCCCGGAAGGGGAGTGAAAGAGATCCTGAAACCGTGTGCCTACAAGTAGTTAGAGCCCGTTAATGGGTGATAGCGTGCCTTTTGTAGAATGAACCGGCGAGTTACGATTACATGCGAGGTTAAGTTGAATAGACGGAGCCGCAGCGAAAGCGAGTCTGAATAGGGCGAATGAGTATGTGGTCGTAGACCCGAAACCAGGTGATCTACCCATGTCCAGGTTGAAGTTCAGGTAACACTGAATGGAGGACCGAACCCACGCACGTTGAAAAGTGCGGGGATGAGGTGTGGGTAGCGGAGAAATTCCAATCGAACTTGGAGATAGCTGGTTCTCTCCGAAATAGCTTTAGGGCTAGCCTCATGTAGAAAGAGTCTTGGAGGTAGAGCACTGTTTGGACTAGGGGCCCCCATCGGGTTACCGAATTCAGACAAACTCCGAATGCCAAAGACTTATCCATGGGAGTCAGACTGCGAGTGATAAGATCCGTAGTCAAGAGGGAAACAGCCCAGACCACCAGCTAAGGTCCCAAAGTATACGTTAAGTGGAAAAGGATGTGGAGTTGCTTAGACAACCAGGATGTTGGCTTAGAAGCAGCCACCATTTAAAGAGTGCGTAATAGCTCACTGGTCGAGTGACTCTGCGCCGAAAATGTACCGGGGCTAAACGTATCACCGAAGCTGTGGATGGACATCTACGATGTCCGTGGTAGGAGAGCGTTCTAAGGGCGTTGAAGCTAGACCGCAAGGACTGGTGGAGCGCTTAGAAGTGAGAATGCCGGTATGAGTAGCGAAAGATGGGTGAGAATCCCATCCACCGAATGCCTAAGGTTTCCTGAGGAAGGCTCGTCCGCTCAGGGTTAGTCGGGACCTAAGCCGAGGCTGAAAAGCGTAGGCGATGGACAACAGGTTGATATTCCTGTACCACCAAACTCCGTTTGAGCAATGGGGGGACGCAGGAGGATAGGGTAAGCGCACTGCTGGATATGTGCGTCTAAGCAGTTAGGCTGCAAGCGAGGAAAATCCCGTTTGCGTGAAGGCTGAGCTGTGACAGCGAGGGAAATATAGTACCGAAGTTCCTGATTCCACACTGCCAAGAAAAGCCTCTAGTGAGGATAAGGTGCCCGTACCGCAAACCGACACAGGTAGGCGAGGAGAGAATCCTAAGGTGAGCGAGAGAACTCTCGTTAAGGAACTCGGCAAAATGACCCCGTAACTTCGGGAGAAGGGGTGCTTTTTAGGGTGAATAGCCCTGAAAAGCCGCAGTGAATAGGCCCAGGCGACTGTTTAGCAAAAACACAGGTCTCTGCGAAGCCGCAAGGCGAAGTATAGGGGCTGACGCCTGCCCGGTGCTGGAAGGTTAAGAGGAGGGGTTAGCTTACGCGAAGCTCTGAATTGAAGCCCCAGTAAACGGCGGCCGTAACTATAACGGTCCTAAGGTAGCGAAATTCCTTGTCGGGTAAGTTCCGACCCGCACGAAAGGCGTAACGATCTGGGCACTGTCTCAACGAGAGACTCGGTGAAATTATAGTACCTGTGAAGATGCAGGTTACCCGCGACAGGACGGAAAGACCCCGTGGAGCTTTACTGTAGCCTGATATTGAATTTCGGTACAGCTTGTACAGGATAGGTAGGAGCCTTGGAAGCCGGAGCGCCAGCTTCGGTGGAGGCATCGGTGGGATACTACCCTGGCTGTATTGAAATTCTAACCCATGCCCCTGATCGGGGCAGGAGACAGTGTCAGGTGGGCAGTTTGACTGGGGCGGTCGCCTCCTAAAAAGTAACGGAGGCGCCCAAAGGTTCCCTCAGAATGGTTGGAAATCATTCGAAGAGTGTAAAGGCATAAGGGAGCTTGACTGCGAGACCTACAAGTCGAGCAGGGACGAAAGTCGGGCTTAGTGATCCGGTGGTTCCGCATGGAAGGGCCATCGCTCAACGGATAAAAGCTACCCCGGGGATAACAGGCTTATCTCCCCCAAGAGTCCACATCGACGGGGAGGTTTGGCACCTCGATGTCGGCTCATCGCATCCTGGGGCTGTAGTCGGTCCCAAGGGTTGGGCTGTTCGCCCATTAAAGCGGTACGCGAGCTGGGTTCAGAACGTCGTGAGACAGTTCGGTCCCTATCCGTCGTGGGCGCAGGAAATTTGAGAGGAGCTGTCCTTAGTACGAGAGGACCGGGATGGACGCACCGCTGGTGTACCAGTTGTTCTGCCAAGAGCATCGCTGGGTAGCTATGTGCGGAAGGGATAAGTGCTGAAAGCATCTAAGCATGAAGCCCCCCTCGAGATGAGATTTCCCATAGCGTCAAGCTAGTAAGACCCCTGAAAGATGATCAGGTTGATAGGTTTGAGGTGGAAGCGTGGTGACACGTGGAGCTGACAAATACTAATCGGTCGAGGACTTAACCATAAATGATTACTCTACTTCTTCTTTAACATTATCTAGTTTTGAGAGAATAAATTTCAATTTTTCTCTTGAAAAAATTAAAAAAGACGTTATAATAAAACTTGTCTTCAAAAAAGTTTGGTGGCGATAGCGAGAAGGTCACACCCGTTCCCATCCCGAACACGGCAGTTAAGCTTCTCAGCGCCAATGGTAGTTAGGGGCTGTCCCCTTGTGAGAGTAGGACGCCGCCAAGCTGGTATTATTCCGCAGTAGCTCAGTGGTAGAGCTATCGGCTGTTAACCGATCGGTCGTAGGTTCGAGTCCTACCTGCGGAGCCATAAGGAGAGCTGTCCGAGTGGCCGAAGGAGCACGATTGGAAATCGTGTAGGCGGTTTATAGCTGTCTCAAGGGTTCAAATCCCTTGCTCTCCGCCATTTACATATGGCCCCTTGGTCAAGCGGTTAAGACACCGCCCTTTCACGGCGGTAACACGGGTTCGAATCCCGTAGGGGTCACCATTATTAGGAGGATTAGCTCAGCTGGGAGAGCATCTGCCTTACAAGCAGAGGGTCGGCGGTTCGATCCCGTCATCCTCCACCATATTTACTTGATAGGTACATATGGAAATAAGATTATCGCGGGGTGGAGCAGTCCGGTAGCTCGTCGGGCTCATAACCCGAAGGTCGCAGGTTCAAATCCTGTCCCCGCAATCTGGTCCGGTAGTTCAGTTGGTTAGAATGCCTGCCTGTCACGCAGGAGGTCGCGGGTTCGAGTCCCGTCCGGACCGCCATTTTTATATAGTGGCTCAGTAGCTCAGTCGGTAGAGCAAAGGACTGAAAATCCTTGTGTCGGCGGTTCGATTCCGTCCTGAGCCACCATTTATATTGTGCCGGCCTAGCTCAATTGGTAGAGCAACTGACTTGTAATCAGTAGGTTGGGGGTTCAAGTCCTCTGGCCGGCATGTCTCACACTTTTTCGGAGGGGTAGCGAAGTGGCTAAACGCGGCGGACTGTAAATCCGCTCCTTAGGGTTCGGCGGTTCGAATCCGTCCCCCTCCACCATTTATTTATAGGGGTATAGTTTAAAGGTAGAACTAAGGTCTCCAAAACCTTCAGTGTGGGTTCGATTCCTACTACCCCTGCCATTATTTATGGCGGTTGTGGCGAAGTGGTTAACGCATCGGATTGTGGTTCCGACATTCGTGGGTTCGATTCCCATCAGCCGCCCCATAATTTTATGAATGAATAAATTTGATTATGGCGATTGTGGCGAAGTGGTTAACGCATCGGATTGTGGTTCCGACACTCGTGGGTTCGATTCCCATCAGTCGCCCCATATTACGATTCACATAATCTACATTTGTTACATATAATATGAATAACTATTGGGCTATAGCCAAGCGGTAAGGCATCGCACTTTGACTGCGACATGCGTTGGTTCGAATCCAGCTAGCCCAGCCATTTTGCGGAAGTAGTTCAGTGGTAGAACACCACCTTGCCAAGGTGGGGGTCGCGGGTTCGAATCCCGTCTTCCGCTCCAATTTATTTTATGGCGGCATAGCCAAGTGGTAAGGCATGGGTCTGCAAAACCCTGATCACCGGTTCAAATCCGGTTGCCGCCTCCATAATTTACTAATCATTAGCTTATGAAATAGATACGCCGGGGTGGCGGAACTGGCAGACGCACAGGACTTAAAATCCTGCGGTAGGTGACTACCGTACCGGTTCGATTCCGGTCCTCGGCACTTTCCAAGAAATAATTTAATATGCCGGTGTGGCGGAATTGGCAGACGCGCACGACTCAAAATCGTGTTCCTTCTGGAGTGTCGGTTCGACCCCGACCACCGGTATCAACATTTAGTAACAATCAGTAATTTTAACGTGAATAATATCGTCATATCAACCGTTTCTCACAATGTGGGGAACGGTTTTTTGTGTTTATTTACTAGTGAATTTTGCTAAATCCACTGTTATTAATAGTCGTATTATGAGCAAAAATCAGCGTCTTTTTTTAATATTAAGACCCATAAATTTGCACTTGCTTATAAAAAGTAATGATATACTGAAAATGTCCGGAAAATAAATGTAGGATAGTATTTTTCTAGGAGATTTGCTATGAAATTAGATTGTTTGATTGTTGATGATGAGATTGCTTTAGCTGAAACAACTTGTGAATATTTTAATATGTTTGAGGTTAAAACAGCGTTTGTGACAAGTGCTGAGGAGTGCGAACGTTTTTTGGAGGAAAATGAGCCATCATTGATTCTCCTTGATATAAATCTTGGAAGTTCTTCTGGATTTGATTTATGTAAAGAATTACGTAAATCAACGCAGATTCCTATTCTATTTATCAGTGCACGTTCTAGTGATGACGATGTGCTGATTGCTCTAAATATAGGTGGAGACGATTACATTCAAAAGCCATATACATTAAGTATTTTACTGGCTAAAGTGAAAGCTGTATTAAAAAGATATAGTGGCAGCATGAACAATTCGCAAGAAGTTTTAGCGTTTGGACAAATCCAAATGGATACGAAGCTTCATCGTGTCCGAGTAAATGGTGAGGATATTCAATTAAAAGCGATGGAATATAAACTTTTGTCTTATTTGGTGAATAATAAAAATCGAATTATTACAAAAGAAGAATTGTTTCAACATGTATGGGGAGATTCCTTTGTAGGTGATGGGACCCTTAATGTACATATTCGGCATTTACGAGAGAAAATTGAAGAGGATCCTAGGAATCCGCAATTTATTAAAACAGTTTGGGGAACAGGGTATGTTTTAGAGGATATCAGTCAATGAGAATAAAATTGGCCATTGTCATGATACTGGCAGTTTTTGGTGCAGGAATTAGCATCTCCGTAGTAATAATAAAGAATAAAAATATTTCAGAAGTGGATCTTGTAGCCATTAATGAAGTGGTTAAGATTGTTGAAAATAACTGGGGACATATTAACGAGGAAGCTTTTAACACCAGCAGCATAATACAACCATTCTCTATCGTAGATCATTTGGGAAATGTGATTTATCAAACACCAGGTAATCATTTTATCAATTTATACGAAGCAATAAAAAATAGAGATACAGTTATAGACGTGGAGCAAAACGATAAGATTGTAGGGAAAATTATTATCCGTAATGAAGAACAAGAATTATTGCAGCAAATGAAAAATGAACTGATCGTATCTATCAGCTTGATATTTAGTCTATTAATGATGATTGGTATTTTATATCTTCTCTATATACATAGAAAGTTATTGAAACCATTTCAACAGCTGCAAAATTTTGCTGCGAATGTAGCTCGAGGCAATCTAGATCTGCCTTTAAATATAACACGGAACAATTACTTTGGTGCCTTCACGGAAAGTTTTGATTTAATGCGTGAGGAACTTCATGCTGCACGCCAAAGAGAGTATGAATCCAACCGCAGCAAGAAAGAGCTTGTAGCGACATTAAGTCATGATATTAAGACTCCTGTTGCTTCGATAAAAGCGGTTAGTGAATTGATGCTTATGCAAGTAAAAGATGAAAAGGTTATTAAGCAAGTGAATACCATTTATTCGAAAGCAGAGCAAATTAATTTACTTGTTACGGATATGTTTCACGCCACTCTAGAAGAACTGCAGCAGTTAAAATTAACAATAACCGAAGAATCGAGTGAAGTACTTGCTGGGATCATTGAAAATGCCAATTATGACAATCAAATCATCTATGAACCAATCCCGCCATGTCTAATTTTAATGGATGTCGTCCGTATGCAGCAGGTCATAGACAATATTATAGGTAATTCATATAAGTATGCAGGAACAAGGGTTACAATTAAGTCTCAAATAAATCAGGGGTATCTCGAACTGCACATTCTAGACTTTGGACCAGGAATCAGTAAAGAAGAACTGCCACTCTTATTTAATAAATATTATCGTGGGAAAAATGTAGAAGGCAAGAATGGTTCAGGCCTTGGTCTTTATATATCAAAGTACTTCATGGAAAACATGCAAGGACAAATTAGCTGTCACAACCGAAATGATGGTTTTACAGTCGTCTTGAAAATCAAGCTTGTTTAAAATTTTAGAATTAGTTAAGAATTGGTTAAAGATTTACTATGAATTTATTTTGTATGCTAAGACTGTAATCTACTTTACAGTCTTTTTTTTATAAAGGGAGAGTGCCAATCAATCGTGAAAAAGACCATTATTAAAACGGAGAAGCTGTGTAAAACCTTTTCTACCAGTGGAATACAGCAGCATGTATTAAAAAATCTAGATATCCATTTAGTTGAAGAGGATTTTACGATCATAATGGGGAGTTCAGGGTCTGGGAAATCCACTTTACTTTACGCAATTAGCGGGATGGATAAACCAACATTAGGTGATATCGATTTTGCCGGAAAAAATTTATCAACATTAAACAATGATCAACTGGCAGTCTTTAGAAGAAATCACTGCGGCTTTGTCTTTCAGCAAATATATTTACTAGACAATATGAGCGTACTTGACAATGTACTAGCAAGCGGTCTTTTAGTAAATAAAAATAAGCGTGAGCTTGTAAAGAAATCCAAAGAACTGCTAAAACAGGTAGGAATCGATGAAAGCTCATGGTCTAAATTTCCTGCTCAGCTTTCTGGTGGTGAGGCCCAGCGAGTCGGGATTGTTAGAGCATTAATTAACAGCCCGAAAATACTATTCGCAGATGAACCAACTGGTGCATTAAACTCAGCATCTAGTGAGCGCGTTTTAGATGTATTTACGAATGTAAATCGTAATGGGCAAAGCGTTGTCATGGTAACCCATGATATTCAAACAGCCTTGCGCGGAAATCGAATTCTATATTTACGAGATGGTGTTATTTGCGGTGACTTGCAGTTAGGTGCATACAGTGAGAAAGAGAATGATGAGCGTCAAGAAAAGCTAAAACATTTCCTTGCAGAAATGGGGTGGTAAGTTGAATATTATGTATCTGGCTATGGCTAATATTAGAAAAAGTAAATCTGCTGCGGCTTCCTTATTTATTTTTATTGTGGTTGCTGCGCTGCTTCTAAATATAGGTCTAATGGTTATTACGCAAATAAATGCGTTTTTTGATAGGAAAGTTGAACAATTAAACGATCCTCATGTAACGATTATGATGAATCAAGCAAGCTATCATTCGAATTTTAGGGAATTTACAGCAAACCAGCCTGGGGTAACAGAAACAGAAGAAGAGAAGAGTATTAATATAGACATGGCTAAATTTATTTTTGGCGATGGTGAATTGTCTAGTAGTGTGATTATTTTTAATGCAGATGCTAAACGAAGAATGGGACCGTTAAAGCTTGTTGAAAAACGAAAACCATCGAGTACGAATGAAATTTTTGTCCCATACAGTTTTAAGACAAGTGGGGGATATGAATTAGGTGATAACTTTACCATCACCTATCAAGACAAGAAATATGAATATCGAATTGGCGGATTCTTTGAAACAACGATGATGGGTACGAACAACATTGGCGTTATGAAATTTATGTTACCCGAACCTTCCTATCTAAAATTGGTAGACGAATTAGACCATCAATCTGAAGGTATGGTCTTATCTGTTATGACGGAAGACCAAACTCAATCATCGAAGTTAAAAAATGATCTTATAAAAGAATTTCAGCAATCAACAGAAGAAACCAATTCTTATATTGAGGGATTAGATGTTGAATTGGTGAAGAGTGTAAATACATTAACAATTAACATCGTAGCGACAATATTAGTAGCCTTTGCAGCCATTATCGTGCTTGTTTCCCTAATTGTTATTAAATTCCGAGTTTCAAATAGCATTGAAGATGGAATGGCGAATATTGGAGTACTAAAAGCGATTGGCTATACAAGCAGGCAAATTCTAGCATCAATTATTTTACAATTTATCTTAATTGCATTTAGTGCGAGTGTGGCAGGGATTGCGTTGTCATATATTCTAATGCCGTTCTTCGGAGGGATTATTTCATCCTTATCAGGATTAATCTGGCATCAAACAGTTGATATTATGATTAACTTAGTCAGTATTTTCCTTGTTACATTTTCTGTTGTAGTCGTTACATTACTATCGGCTATTCGAGTTCGAAGAATTCTTCCTGTTGCGGCACTTCGTGGGGGTATTCAAACTCACAGCTTTAGAAAAAACTACTTTCCTTTGGAGAAAGCAAAAGGGAGTCTACATTTCTTACTTGCTATTAAATCAATGCTGGCACATGCAAAACAAAATGTGATGATTCTTTTAATCATGATTGCATTAACTTTTGCTTCCATCTTTTCAGTCGTTCTTTATTATAACATAGCGTCAGATAAAACGGCATTTGTTAACTTATTCGGTGCAGAACCAGCTAATATATATATAGCTGTTAAGCCAGATGCAGATACAAAAGGACTTTTGAGCAACATAGAGCAAATGGATCATGTAAGGAAAGTAAATATTTTCGACTTAATTGAAACAAGAATTGATGGGCAAACTGTCTATACAAACGTTACTGATCATTATGACCAGTTAGAGAATAATATTGTCTATGAAGGGCGTCAGCCGAAGTTTGAAAATGAAATATCCATCTCCTGGGTTGTATCAAGTCAAATCAATAAAGGGATCGGGGATACGGTTGAAGTAGAATTTGGGAATGAAGCAGGCAGTTATTTAGTAACTGGCATCAGTCAATCCATTGGTAATTCAGGTCAGGTAGCCGCATTAACAATGGGAGGAATGCAACAATTACGTTCAGATTATAAAGGGTCAACCCTTTATGTCTATCTAGACGGTATATCAAACAATGACTTTATCAAAAATGTCCATGAACAGTATGGGGATATTATAATTGAAACATTAGATATCGATGAAAATATAGAGAGCCAAACAGGTATGTATACAGCTGCCGTGTTTGCTGTCATGCTGATGGTTTTGGCAATTACCGTTTTAGTTGTTGTGATGATTCTGTACCTGGTTATTAAAACGATGATTATAAAGCGTAAAAAAGAGTTTGGTGTGATGAAAGCAATAGGCTATTCAACGATTCAGCTGATGAATCAAATATCAATCAGTTTTCTGCCTGTCATCATTACAGGAGTTGTCATTGGTGGGCTGCTTGGCTATTTTTTTACTAATCCTATGCTTTCCATATTACTTTCAAGTGCAGGGGTAAAACGGTTGGATTTTATCATTCATGTACCTATTATTCTAATGATATGCGCAGGAATCTTTATTTTAGCTAACATTGTCTCAATGATTGTATCACGAAGAATAAAGAAGATTTCTGCTTACGGTTTAATTGCAGAATAGAATGGATGGATGAACTTAGTAATTAAACTATTATTTTCAAAAGCGAAAACCACTTCCTAAAAAATAAGGGAAGTGGTTTTTTTACCAAACCTATCGTAGCGTATACTCAACTAATAGAGGGAGTAAGAACTCTCTCTTTTTTTTTGTGTAAAAAAATTGCAGGATTGGCTAAACAAAGCAATATATGTCAAAAAAAATGTGCTTTCTTTTGTTATCTTATTAGTAAGGAGGTTCATGGAATGAGCTACAGTCCCATCATACAGAAATCAATTGAGTATATAGAAATGAATTTACATGAAGAGCTATCTTTAGAACGTGTTGCTCAGTATGCAGGATTTTCAAAGTATCACTATCATCGTATTTTTCATAAGGAGGTTGGCGTGACTGCTTCTGAATATATTCGATATAGAAGAATAGCTAACTCAGCAAATATGCTGCTTTATACGGATGAAAAGATCATCGATATTGCTCTCTATTATCGCTTTGAAACTCAAGAATCATTTACTCGTTCGTTTAAGAAGTTTTATCAATTGCCGCCAGGACACTATCGTAAAATGATGAGTAAATTGACTTTACAAAAGGAGGAAATTAGCTTGAAAAATGAACAGCTATTAAAAGGGTGGACATTAAGTGGTAGTCATCCATTTAACTATCAGATGGGAATTGATAGAGAAATCTTTCATAAAGGGAAGGCATCGGGATTCTTAAAGTCAGTTACCGTCCATTCTCAAGGTGAATTTGCAACTATGATGCAGGAGTTTAAGGCAGAGAAGTATCTTGGCAAAAGATTAAAGCTGTCAGGGTTTATAAAAACCCGAGATGTTGATGGATTCTGTGGATTTTGGATGCGTGTAGATGATTCTCTTGGGGATGTACTGCAATTTGATAATATGAGTGATCGCCCAATTGTAGGCAATAATGAGTGGAATCATTATCACATTGTTCTGGATGTGCCAGACAATAGCGCAGTCATCGCATTTGGAGTTTTACTTTCAGGAAATGGGCAAGTGTGGATAGATGAATTAAAATTTGAGGAAGTTGATAAACAAATACCGACAACGAACATTGATTTTTCTTCTGACCTTTTAGATGAGCCTGTCAATTTATCATTTGAAGAATGATTAATAGTTTATGAAAGGAAGGATGGTATGCTTAATTCAAAAAAACAAACGGTTGGAATTGTCACGGGTATCGTATTTGCGGCAGCTATTATCGCTGGAAAGTTTTTTGCAGGCAATATGATTGCTCAGTTTTTAAAGGATTTCTTATCGATTGGGTGACATGCAAATTTATCTTTTGAAGAGTGGGAGTAGATGGGATTGAATTTTTTATTGGCTATAATGAAAAGCTTTTTACATCTTGGTGGGATCAAAATAGCAATGATCCTTTGTTTGGCTGCTGGAATTGTTTATTTAGTTAAGCAAAGGAAAAAAGGGAAGAATAGCTATTCTATACAATGAGAAAAAATCAGCCTGTAGAAAGCAATGTAGAAAATGCCTGGCTGAATGGGATGTTATTGTTTTAATAAATGATGCAGCAATCTGTCTCTGTTATCAAAAAATTGTTTCATAATGCTATAATGATTTGTTTCTTCAAGCGATGATTCTTTTGCCCCTTCCTCTGTAAGTTCGATAATTTTAGCATTTGGATAGGACATGATGATTGGAGAATGGGTAGCAATAATAAATTGTGAATTTTGATGGACTAATTCATCCATGTGGGCTAACATGGATAGCTGTCTTAGAGGGGATAAGGCAGCCTCTGGTTCATCTAATAGATAAATGCCGTTTCCGCGAAAACGATTCACAAATGTTGCCCAAAAGGACTCTCCATGTGACTGCTCATGCAGTGATACTCCTCCGAATGAATCAATAATTTTTTGTCCTGGTGCTGGTTCCCTGTCTAATTCCTCTATGTTTGTTGCCACATTATAAAAGGTCTCTGCACGAAGGAAAAATCCATCCTGGGGCCTTTCGATTCCTTTGATCAGCTTAATATGTTTTTCCAGCGGGGAGTGAGAATTAAAGGTAGTAAAGTTAAAATGAAAGGAACCTCCTTCTGGATTAAATCCAGCTGCAATCGCAATCGCTTCTAATAAGGTCGATTTGCCCATCCCATTTTCGCCGACGAAATAGGTTACATTTGGATGAAAGGATAGTTCATCTAATGTCTTTATGCTTGGCAAATGAAAGGGATAGTTGTTAAAAGAAGCGATGCTGTCACGTTTTAGTTTTAAGCCTCTTATATAATGATTTTCCTCCACAAAACATCACCTCTGTATTTATTTTGAAGTATTTTACAAATGACTTTCTTAATACCAAATAATAACATAGAATGATTATTAATAGATTAATTTTACCGATAGATTTAAATTAATTGGGTATATTCAGGAGGTACAGCATATGGAAATAGATAAGTTGAAAAAAGCGATCAAGGAGCTGCCAGAAGAGGAAGCGAAATCACTGCTCTTTCACGTCCTTCTAAGAATGAATCTTTTGAGAGAAACAGAGTATTCGGAGAAAGAGTTTGTAAGTGATATTGAAAATATATATGATATGGTTTTCGATAGATCAAGAGAAAGGGCGGAAATGAGTCAAGAGGGGAATTTTCAAATGATCCATATTCTTTTCGGTGATTCCCCGGCAGGGTCTTTAAAATATGCTTTAAAGGAAATGGGTGTATCTAAAGAAGAAAAGGTCATTTCCTTTTGGGACATGTTCTCGGTTGGTCCAATCTGGAGGTTACATGAAAAGGCAGGACAGGAAGCAAGATTTGGCTTTATGCAAAAGGTTATGAATGATGAAAATGACGATTTTCGAGATTATCAAAAGAAATTCTATGAGACGATTAATCAAATAATTTCTATTCCAGAGGATGTGCCGATAACCATATGGGTGGCTGAAAATTCCCATGAACAAACGGGACTCCGATATGTTCTTCACTTATTAAAGATTAAAATAAATGACATTAAAGTGATTAATTCAACCAAGATGGCTGCGGAAAAATTTAATCGGCCTGATATCGAATACATAGCTATAAAGACAGGAGAAATCATCCCAGAAAAATTACAAGTTATTTACGAAGAAAGTAAATCAAGTGCATCTATGTCAAAAGATGAAAGAAAGGCACTTGAAGATGAGTGGATAGATCTTGCGGAAACTGAGGAAACCTTGCGAGTTTGGCAAAATGAAAAGATAAAGAGTGTCAGTGAGGACTACTATGACCAGTATATGATCAATATGGCAAAAAAACTTCAGATAGAGCGAGAACGCGTAAAAGAACATGAAGAGTTTATGAAATCTGCAAGATTAATAGGAGAAGTGATCGGGCATTTAGACCAATATATGGGGGATGAATTTTTCGAATATCGTCTAAGAAAGCTAATAGAAAAAGGCGTTTTTGAGATGGAAGGGAATTTGAAAGCGATGCGGTATTATAGTGTACGGTTCCCACTGTGAGGGGGAATAGAAATAGAACTTTTAGAATTGTCTTACAAGAAATATTCAGATACAGTACAGTCATCAGATTATGTGGAGTGGGCTAGGCATCATTGCATGAAAATATGGGGGGCAAAATGAATCATTACGCTGATTTCCTGCCAAAGAATAAGCGTGATTTTGATAGCGTGTACAACTTAAAGAAAATGGATCGAACAGAACTCTTGCCTTTGCTGCCAGGTCTAATGGAATGGATTCAGGATATGAATGGGCCGATTGCCAATGAGGTCGCAGAGCTGCTATTAACATTCCCGAATGATATAGTTCCGCTTATTAAAGAGGTTTTAGCCACACATGATGATGTGTGGAAGTATTGGTGTCTAGAAATTTTAATCAAAGGATTGCCTGAAGTTGTAAGGCTGGATTTAAAGAGTGAATTAATTAGACTTGTTGAAAGACCAACAGCTGGGGAAAAATTAGAAGAGCTTGATGAAACAGCGATGGAGATTTTACGGACGATTGAATGAGTAAGGAGAGGTGAGGTTCATGCTTCTCAACGGTATAACAGGCTTTTATTACTACAAGGAGGATGAACCTCCTAATATAGTTAGTAAAAGAAAAATATCACTTATATTGAGATTTATTAGAAACATAGGGAGAACGGAATATGTCTGACAAAAAAATCCGAGGACTGAAACGTAAAACGAAAAGTATGGTAAACAGAATGGAACAGGAAACGATGAATTTCCCTTCTGAATTTTATAATGGATACTGGCATCTTCATTTACCAGTTGCACAAGATTCTATCACTTCAAATAAATCCCCTAAAGCGATAAAACGCCTATGTATACAGACATTGCTAGATAGAGCAGAGCATTTAAAGAGAATAAAACCTCAATCTAACCAGAGTTTTAGGATGGTTGTGGCAATTGATTTACCTGATTTATGGAATAGCCAAATCATCGTTTTTTCTGGAGACAGCCATTTTAAAGGTTTTTTTGAAAGAAATGAGGATTACCAAAAGTGGATCCCTTTATCCATTGAAAGGAACATTGCAAGTGAATGGGATCTATCAATTCCTCATGGTATGAGCTGTTTAGGAATAAGAGAAGAAATAACGGATGAAGATGGGCAACTGTTTGAAAATGAAATTTGGTTTGTGGGGGAATTAGATTAGGTGAAAAGTTATGTTCATAGGTAAAAAAACTTTTTGAAGCAAGGAGTGAGATAAAGTGAGTAGACCAGAGTTATATATTACATTAGTTGTTGGACCTAATTGTGATATGGAGGTATTTGCTATGCGTTCAACACTTGAATATTTTGGAGCAAAGGTTACAGTACATTGGATTGGGAGACCTAATGATTTAATTGATGTCTTATCTGGTGAAGAGCTGGATAAAAGGTGTGATTATTTAATCTTGGCATTTCATGGAGATGAGGGAAGATTGTGTATGCCAGAATTGGGAGAAGAAGTCTATGAGCCTGATGAACCAAGAGGAGAGTTTTTTGACTTTCATGATGTAAAGCGATATACAAATTTAAAAAATATAAAAATCATTGCAAATGGATGTACGTTAGGAGAAGAAAAATTAGCAAATGCATTCCTTGAATGTGGCTGTCATTCTTACATAGCACCAGACGATTATATTGATGGGAATTCATCGTTAATGTTTGTGATTAGATTTATGTACGAGATCATTAACAATAAAAAAAATCAGCAAGATGCGTTTGAAATTGCAAAATCTATTGATGAAGAATGTTTAATGTATCAACTATTTTTATCTCAAAATACAATTGTCTAAACTTCTTTGTTTACAATTTTTAAAGTTTTATTATAGGACAATTAGTTTTAAGGATTAATTTTTATCGAGGTATAAACGGATGATGGTCCAGTTATAAATGTTAGCTTATTGATAATAAAGGAGCAGCAGGGAGAAATATCACCCTGCCCAGTTTAAGGATTAAAACTCTCCTTCATTAAAATAATCACATAGTAGACTTTCTAAGCGTTCCAGTTGCATGATTTGCGAATGAGGATATCCATTTCTATTTGTTTTCTGAGTACACATCCAGCATGAACAATGTACTTTTCCTTTTGCAAAATATCCTGTGAAGCGGGATTGCCATTCTAATTGTTTGGCAATCTTTATTTTGCGTTGAATGACTCTGTTTCGATGATGTCGATAATATGAACGACTACGATTTTTTTGATGCGGTTTCACATCAGCAAATATTAAATAATATGTATTATTCTCCAAATAATCTCTAAGACCCATTCCAGCCATTCCGTTTAATTGTTGTGGAAAAAGTTCGTCTGCTAATTGGTCTTTCACAACCAAATAGGACTCTACATTCTCAACATGCCAATTTAATTTGGACATCTCAATAGGTTTTAATATCTTCCCAAGGAAATTTCCATATTTATTTGGTATCTCAAAACTGATTCCTCTCTTCATAATTATCACTTCTTTCATCAAACTCAACTGGAATCATAAAGAAACCCCCATTTCTGATCTTCCCTCAAGATTTCCAAAGAATACTGCTATATAATAAAGGAAAATCACTTACATGAGGTGCTGCACTTGAAACTTCTTGTTCTATTTCTTGCCATCAGGCTTTGCCTGTAATTGTCTAATTTTCTCTTGGGGGACTCTTATGGGCTAAGCCATTCCCAAGGAGTGTGATGGCAAATTTAAAGGCATTTCCAAGTGGAGAAAGTTTAAGAAATGTTGAGACATATGAGGAGTTTGTAAACAGTAAATGCCAATTGGTGCTTTTAATTGTCGATAGTGCCTATGTAACAATTTATTGTAAAGAAAAAGAAGATATTGAATCGTTGTATCAAAATGCAAAGTCACTTGGTTTTGAGAATATTCAATACATCACTGATGATCATGACACAAGAACAAGATTATCTGTTTGGTAAAGAAGGGCTACGAAATATCTAATAGTGAACAAAAAAGAAAGTGGTGTAGCAACATGAAAGCTATATTTTCAATATTATCAATTATATGTGCTGCAATTATTATGGCAGCTTGTCAAACACAGCAAGCTGAAACAATGGTTCTTTTAGATGAAAAAATTTCAGAGGTTAAAATTTCAGAATCAGAGGGATTCGGAGGGATGAATGAAGATATTATTTTGTCCTTCAAAGATAAGAAATCCTTAGATATTTTTGAAAAGGCCATAACAACTGCTAGTAAGCAGCCAGGGAAGGCGGATATATCTGAACCTGAGTACGATGTAATGGTGGAATACGAATCAAACGAAGGGGAATTGCCAACACATGGCATTCATTTATGGCTAGGGAAAGAAAATGAAAAGAGTACGTTTATGTATATTACTGATGACTCTGTTTATCTTACTTCTCCGCAAATGACAGAGAAGTTAAGAAAGCTGATACTTTCCGAAGAATGAACTCAATAGCTTTCCAGACAATAGGAGTATTAAAAAAGAAAGGGTTAACTGTGTTAACTCATTTTTTTATTTTCACGCTATATATTTTGGTTTTAAATGTTTTGTGGGGAAATAATTTAAGTTAAAACACCAATAACTGTATAAAATGATTCAATAATGAAAAAGGAATTAAGAAATTTTTGGACTGAGATTATGTTTTGGTTATTCAATTAAAGGGCACCATTCTTGCATAAGGATTGGCGCTCTGTTTTTGGGATAAGAGCCATTTAACGAAGTAAATTATTTTGGAAATAATGAAATTCAAATCGGGTTGTAGCAAAGAAAGTGAACTGCCTGAACTAATTGAGGTAAAAGTTGAATTACCTTCAGAAATTATGATCAATAAAGAAGTAGAGTTGCAGGCAAATGTTACACAGGGAATCATTACATTAAAGAAACCTTTAATGAGACAGGGAAATACTTTGTAATTGCTCATGTGACAGCTAGGGACATGTATACTATGCCCAAAGCAGAATTTAATTTTGTAGAGTAAAGCTCATTCTTAAAATAAAAACAATAAATAAAACGGCAGTTCACAGTGAACTGCCGTTTTATTTATTGTTCTATTAGTAATCATTATTCAGTTTCTGTACCTAGTAGTTAATTTAGAAAAAATTATTTACTCATACCTTCAGATGGCTTTTTTAATAAAAACATCAGAATTATTATAATAGAAAATGCCATTAGAGCTAAAAAGGGAATGGTTATAAACCCAAGCCAATTAATATACTGTGCACTACAAGGAACACCATTAGCACATGGCTTTATTTCAGCTAAACCAGGTACCTTTTGTAGTAGGTAATGATAAAAGGAAATACACCAGCCAATAAGTGCCATTGGTAATACAAACTTTTTCACTGAAAAGTCATTTTGGAATGTTCCAATTCCAAGTATTAATACTAAGGGGTACATAAGGATTCGTTGGTACCAGCAGAATTCACATGGAATAAAACCTCTGATTTCACTAAAATAAAGACTTCCAAGTGTCGCAATAATAGATGCTAGCCAAGACACATATAAATATATTTGATTTTTATTTATCATTTGTCTTTACCTTTTAATGCTTGGTCTATCAATTCCTTAATCTTTTCGTAATCAAACGGATCTTCAAGCATAGTACCATTTACCATAATACTCGGAGTTAACTGAACCTTAAATTCTTCTACTAGCTTTGCATCTTTATTTACTTCGTCAAGCACTGATTGATCCTGCATATCTTTCTGTAACTGTTCTAGGTTAATGCCAGGAATAGAACCAGCAATTTCATTAATTTTATCCATCGTAATCCAAATAGAATCGTGGTCAGCATTGGGCTGTGCTTTGAAAAGCTCCTTATTAAAAACCCAAAAACTTTCTGGACTTTGTTTATAGATCGCTTCTGCAGCTAAAGAACCTAACTTTGACTCTTCACCGTGAAATAGTACGTTAACATACGAAAATTTGACGTCACCTTTATCAACATAGTCTTTCATTAACTGTGGAAAATATTGCTCACTCCATGCTTTACATGCTGGGCATTTAAAATCCCCAAATTCAACAACTGTAACAGGAGCATCCGGTTCTCCTAATGTTGGCTGTCCTTCAATGGAAGGTTGTTTATCATAGCTTATATCATTATTTGTTTCCGTATTTTTATTCTTTAACATAACAAATGCAGCCAAGGCTACAAAAATTAGCAGAGTGATGATCACTACAAATTTAAATGAAGAATTACCTTTATTAGTCATTTTCTCTTCTCCCTTATTTTGTTCTATTTATACGACAATTTTTTATATTAAAATCGTGCCAAAAGCCAAGCTTTTAATTTTTAACCCGAATGGAACTGTCATTTCTGGCTGGAAGTTCCATTGATACATAAAAGTGAATAATTTAGATGCTCCAACGGTTTTTAGAGTAGTCACAATATCATGAGGAGGTGCAGCTTGCCCAAGTGCTGCTGTTACTGAAAAAATAGTAAGAATCATGATACTCTCTACTTTTGCCCATGGTTTAGGATTAAAGTGAATGTCTTTTGTTAATTTCTTTCTAATAAACCAATCATTGATGACTGAATGCAAACATTAATAAAGGGATAATCAGCAAATGCTTAACCAATAAAGCTTGTCCATATGATAGCATCCAAGAATCCGTATATTCTTTTTAATCCAGTGTGAGCAAAGGTACTACTAGTAAAAATACAGAAGAAAATAAATGTAAAGACAAATAATTTTCTTATCATGCTTACCTTCAAATATTTTTCAGTTCTTATTTTAACAAAATAAAAAATATATTCAAACGAATATTTGAATATATTTTTGACATTTTTAAGACTCTAACATAAACTAATATTAATTATTAATCAAACGGACGTTTGAATGAGGTGTTAAAATGACTCAACAATATTTAAAGTCCAACACACATGACACGTGTGATACATTTTGCTTTGATGAAGAAAAAGTCAACAGAATTCAAAAGAGAGTAGATGAAGTAAATGGTGTAGAGCTATTGTTTAAAGCATTGTCTGATTCTACTCGAATTAAAATTGCTTATGCTCTAACAATAGAAAATGAGTTATGTGTTTGTGACGTTGCAAATATTATCGGATCTTCAACTGCAACAGCAAGCCATCATTTACGTTTATTACGTGATTTGGGTTTAGCCAAGCACCGTAAAGAAGGAAAGCTTGTCTTTTATTCACTAGCTGATGATCATGTTCATCAATTAGTATCGATCGCATTAATTCATTCTAAAGAGGGTGGAAGTAATGGGGAAAGCACTAGAAAATAATAAAGAAATATACCGTTTACAAGGTCTTTCCTGTACAAACTGTGCAGCGAAATTTGAAAAGAATATTCGTGAGATTCAAACAGTAAACGATGTACAACTAAATTTTGGCGCTTCAAAATTAACAGTTATCGGAGAAGCAACGATTGAACAATTAGAAGAAGCCGGGGCTTTTGATGGAATTAAAGTGCTTCCGGAGAATCAAAGAGTAAAAGAAGAAAAAATCCCTTTCTGGAAGAAAGCCGAAAATAAAAATACAATTGCTTCACTTATCTTCTTAATCTTTGGATATGCCTCCATGTACTCATTGGGAGAAGACCACTTGGCAACAATCTTTATCTTTGCTTTATCTATCTTAATCGGTGGATTTGACCTTTTTAAAGTGGGGTTAAAGAACCTCACAAAGCTTCAATTTGATATGAAGACATTAATGACAATCGCGATTATTGGCGCTGCCATTATAGGAGAGTGGAGTGAAGGGGCAGTTGTCGTTTTCTTATTTGCATTAAGTGAAGCTTTAGAAAGCTATTCGATGGATAAAGCACGTGAATCCATTCGCTCTCTTATGGATATTGCTCCAAAAACCGCCTTGATTAGACGTGGTAATCAAGAAATGGAATTGGATGTAGAAGACATTGAATTAGAAGATATATTAATTATTAAACCAGGGCAAAAGCTGGCAATGGATGGAGAAGTAATAAAGGGGCAATCTTCCATTAATCAAGCAGCCATTACAGGTGAATCCATCCCTATATTAAAAACAATTGGTGATGAAGTATTTGCTGGAACATTAAATGAAGAAGGATCATTAGAAGTAAAAGTCACAAAACGAGTGGAAGATACAACGATTTCCAAAATAATCTACTTAGTTGAAGAAGCACAGGCAGAACGCGCACCTTCTCAAGCATTTGTAGATAAATTCGCCAAATACTATACTCCTGCGATTATGTTCATTGCTTTATTAATAGCCGTTATTCCTCCATTATTTATTGGTGGAGATTGGTCCGAATGGATTTATCGCGGGCTTGCTGTCTTAGTTGTCGGTTGTCCATGTGCATTGGTCATTTCTACTCCAGTTGCAATTGTCACAGCCATTGGAAATGCAGCGAAAAAAGGGGTATTAATCAAAGGTGGTATTCATTTAGAAGAGGCAGGTCGTTTAAAAGTAATTGCTTTTGATAAAACCGGCACATTAACTAAAGGAACACCAGAAGTGACTGATATTAAAGTATTAAAAGGACATGAAGAGGATGAACTATTAGGAATCTCTATGGCCATTGAGACATTCTCACAGCATCCTTTAGCTTCGGCGATTATTCGCAAAGGCGAAGAAAAAGGAATTTCCTTAAATGATTATAAAGCAGAAGATTTCAAATCCATTACAGGAAAAGGAGCAAAAGCAATAGTAAATAGCAATTTGTACTATATTGGGAGTCCGAATTTATTTAAGGAGATGAATCATCTTCCCACTTCCATCGAAGATGAAATAAAAGCATTGCAAATACAAGGTAAAACCGTCATGCTAGTAGGCACAGATCAAGATATCATCGGTATGGTAGCTGTTGCCGACCAAGTACGAGACAGCAGTTCAAAAGTGATTCAAAAATTGCTTGATATTGGTA
The DNA here is from genome assembly GCF_006704205.1 of Cytobacillus solani. Lineage (NCBI taxonomy): Bacteria > Bacillati > Bacillota > Bacilli > Caryophanales > Bacillaceae > Cytobacillus > Cytobacillus solani. The sequence continues at coordinate 781,503 of NZ_CP041305.1, read as the reverse complement.
TTCAAAAGACCGTAATGTTGACTGGTGATAATCAAGCGACAGGTCAAGCAATAGCAAAACAAGTAGGATTAAGTGAGGTAAAGGCCGATTTATTGCCTCAAGATAAATTAGAAACCATTAAATCATTAAGAGAACAATATGGGAAAGTGGCAATGGTCGGGGATGGGGTAAATGATGCACCAGCCTTAGCGACTGCAACTGTAGGGATAGCAATGGGAGGAGCTGGGACCGATACTGCGATCGAAACAGCCGACATTGCATTAATGGCAGATGATTTAAACAAACTTCCTTATACGATCCAGTTAAGCCGCAGAGCATTAAGAATTATTAAGGAAAATATTATATTCGCCCTTGGGCTCAAATTATTGGCATTAATCTTAATTGTTCCAGGATGGCTAACCTTATGGATGGCTATCTTTGCAGACATGGGTGCTACACTAATTGTTGTGCTAAATTCATTGCGTTTGTTGAGGGTTAAAGAATAAAGGAATATCTTAGTATCAAGAAACTTAAAAAATAACAAAGAATGTCTTCATATGGGTGCAAGAATTAAAGATGATAGTGCTTTATTAAACAAACAATGGGGTTAGTTTCACAATTATTTTCAACAGATCGGGCGCAATTCCTGAAAAAGAATTGCGCTCTTAAAGTTAGCACTTGCTAAAGTCGCAAAAAGCTGCACCTACAATGATGAGTAAAATAAACAATACTACAATTAAGATAAAATCGTTCCCATAACTAGGGCATTCATAACTATAAACAGGAGCTGAATATCCACAACCATAAGAAGGAGCTGTATAGGTCGGGAATGGAGCAACATTTGGAGCAATATTTGGAGGAACATTTGCACCAAGAGTCGGTGGGGCGTTAAGGTTTGAATACATTATCTAATCACACTTCCCTTCGAGTAAGGAATTTCTCTATATAATACTCTCGGAGGTGGGTTTTGAGCCCGTCTATAAAAAAATGGGTAAATGTCATGGTTTGAGAAATTACAAGAAATTACAAGAAATTACATTAAGTAATAAAGATAGTGAACATAGGAAATGGAACTTTTGTTATGGTGCACGATCGGACGATGTATTTTGTATGCTCTACCATTACTGTACCAGCTTGCCACTCTGAATAAATATTTAAAAGATGGCCTTGTAACCAATTTTGTTATATAGGCTGATTGATGACTGCCCGGTTCTCTTTTTTCATTAAGTATTTGAATCATTTCTTCTGATGTTCTAATATTAAATCCATGTCCAAACAATCTTCCATCATTAAGGAGAACAGCATTAACACCTCTGAACTGTGGTGTTTTTCGATTAAATTCGGGATTATTAACGTAGACGACATCTCCGGGTAAAAAATGATTGGAATAGAAGGTGATGATACCTAGGTCTGTATCTGTATGCCAGCTGTAAATATATAGATTTCGAAACAGTGAATTAAATAAAGTACTGCCAATACTATTCAATATGGCATGGTAATAGATGATTGGAATAGCAGTTGCACATTCAAATGCATAGAGTGAACTGTTCCGATAAATATCCAGTATAGCATCGGCTGGCTGCACATCGGGTCTCAAAAGGAACCCACCTGCCCTTGTTAATTGCCAGAATCTTGGATTGCAGCGGGCATATTCAAAGATTGTAAACTCTGCTTGACTTTTGTTCATTTCGTTCGCGCTTTGGATAATGTTCTTGCGCACTTTAAGTTCAAACAATAATTCATCCACGAAATTATAAGAATAAAAATCGGGAGCATTCTCCATCTGTTGAATAATGGTTTTCTCAATACTTCCTAGCTGCCAATCTTCATTCGGCTGAAACGGGAACCCTGATATTTGGATCATACAATCCCCCATTCCTGTATCGTTTTTCATCTGCCATTCATATCTATAGTATTCTCATTTTTATTAATCATGTTAACTTTTAATGAGGGTTAAAGGTAAGCGCTGAATATCGTGGCTATTACAATCGTAGTTATTCCTAAAAGTGCTGAAGATACCCCAATAAAATTTTGCTAATAAGTTCCTTAGTGGATACAGTCCCCTCGTATTGCTAGCAATTAATGATAAAAAGCTATTACTTAGATTAACAAAAACAACAATAAAACCAGTATTCCTTTTAAGGGGTTTAATTTTGTATTCTTCGTCCTATGACAAAATATATTCCATAATAATTTCTGAAGGCTCTTGCTGATCTAGATGTGAATGAAAACGATCTACTTGTGCTTGATAGACTTGAAGAGTATTTTCATCATTCAGCTTTGCAATCAGCTGATCGACTATTTCAGCTTTTTCTATATGGAATACTAGTCCTAAATCTTTTAACTGCATAAGATTAATCTCCTCTTGACCAGGTAAAGCATAAACAACGAAAATAGGGATTCTTTTAAATAGGCTTTCACTTATCGTCACCCCGCCAGGTTTTGTAATGATGGCATCCATTTGATTATACAGCTGGTTCATTTGCTCCCTGCATGCAATATATGTAAAAGGAATTAGATAATCATTATTCAGTTTTTTTAATTTTTTATACAATTTTAAGTTTTTGCCGCACAGCACATAAAATTGTAGCTGCTGTTCATATTTTGTATCGGAAATTGTATTAAATAGACACTCAATTGCCCCTATCCCAAGGTTCCCCCCAGATACTAATATAGAATATTTAGATTTCTTTAAATGCCCTTTATTTCTAATTTGTTTCGAAATTTTAGGATTGATAGGTATACCGGTAATAAAAATCCGTTCCTTTTGAATTCCTTTTTTTATGAGAAACTCCTTCATTGCAATGGAAGATACAAAATGATAATCAATATGCTCGACTCCCCAAAAACTGTGAATAAAATAATCGGTATACACATTAATAACGGGAATCTTAAGTTCATTATTAGTCTTTAATAAGTTCAGCATATAGGCAGGTAAAGAATGGGTGCATATGATTAAATCGGGTTGCTTTTCCTCAATAAGTTTTTTCATAAATGGAAGGAATAGCCATTCGTATATTTGATAGCGCTTATTATCCTCTATTCTTCTATAAACTGAAAATTGATAGATCTTATTATAAATTTGCGGGAAGGCATGAATCCAATTCAAATACACTTTAGAAACAATTGCTTCCATTTTTCCATAGCTATACGTAAGGATGTCTACCTTTTCACAGTGTATAGTTGGATTGATCTGTTGAATTCCCTCAATTAACGCATTAGCAGCATGATGATGGCCAGAAGGTATTTGTAAAAAAGGTAAAAAAAGAATAGATTTCTTCATCATGAACCCCCATTTAACTCTTCATTAGTTATTTTTTCCTTGGCATGAATACCAGCTATTGCTTGTAAAAATGGCTTATTTTTTCGTGTATAATGTTCTAAGGAAGGAGTGATAATATGAAGATCATTCTGTTTACAGCTTTTGTGCTGACTCTTATTTATCTTTTTTTCAAGGCATATAAAAATACGAAAGATATTGTTTTTAATAAAGTAACAATAAACGGACCTGGTCCGGTCTTAAATATATTACAGTTATCCGATCTCCATCTTGAAAATATATCCATTTCTCCCGATGAGCTTTATGATAGGTTAAAAAACGAACAGATCGATTTAATTGCAATTACTGGTGATTTTCTTGATAGAAAACGAACAATCCCGAGGCTCGTCCCATATTTACAGGTTTTAAATAAACTAAAGGTTAAATACGGAATTTATGCGGTACTCGGCAACCATGACTATGTCCTTAAAGACCGGCACCTACAAACATTAATTGATATGCTTGAAGAACATAATTGTAAAGTCCTTAAAAATGAAAATGATTTAATAGTTGTAAATGGGAATCCCGTTAATATTATTGGTATTGATGATTTTAGTACGAATCGTAGCAATCTTAACGCTTCCTATAATGGTATTAATGATGGAACAAACCTTGTATTAACCCATGATCCAAACATTGTCCTTCATATGAAGGATTATCATTTTGATTATTTGCTTGCTGGTCATTTCCATGGTGGACAAATTTGTTATCCTAAAGCCTTTCATCTTGTGAAGATGGGAAAACTTCCAAGAATGAATATTACTAAAGGATTTCATAGTCAGGATGGAAAACCATATTATATAAGCGAGGGGCTTGGTCAAACAGGTGTAAATATACGCGTTGGCAGCCGTCCTGAAATTACTTTACATGAATTTTCCTTAAATATAGCTCAAGAAGAAAGATCCAAAGCTATTTAATGTTTAAAGCTGTTCATAATTGCAGCTTTTTTTTATTTTCTTTGTGTTAGGTGGAAAATTTATCTGATTTTCGAGCAGTAATCAATAATACTTCTTTCAAAAAAACGAACCTGACAAGCCCACTGTGAAGCATATGGGGGAAGTTTGGTTATTCGTCACCGGGAAGCAGTTTTCAGCCAGGTATGACAAAGCCTATTTTTTATATAGGCTTACTAACTTTTTCGTTGACATAAATAAATATTTTGGTTTACGGTGTTTTAGGTCATGTACAATGGAATGCTGATTTGAAAGAATCTCTATTGGCAAAAAAGCGAACCATTTAAACCAAATATATAATCGGTTAGAGGGCTCGATTACTTCAAACCCTAAACGCTCACATCCTTTGTTTAAAAGTGTGATTCCAATAATTCCTTTAATATCCTTTGCATGCTGATTATTTCGGATAAACTGCTCTACTCCTGGTAAAGAAGTAAAAACATAGCGGTAAATAATTTTTGCTTTTTTTACCTCGCTTTTTATCAAGCTTATTTCTTTCAAGAGTCGAATATTGTGGAGATGAATTTTAACTAATATGTCTCCTTTATTAATTTTCGTACCATCTGAAAGAACAATGGGTCTCCCTTTATATTTTGTTAATCTCACTCTTAAAATTTGGGTTTCCCCTGATTTATTATGAAGGTATGTAAGCCTTGTAAAAAAAATATAAAGGGGGTCAATAATACTCCATATGGAAAGAACATAGCCTCTCAACTTTTCCAAGCCTCGCCTTCATTAGTTTGATCTATCATATTTTTTATCTCAACAGAAATATTATTAGTGGAAATTTAATGTAGGGAAGATTTTTTACTATGTCAATCTAAAAAAAATTAATGGTTTTATTCATGAATGTTACTGCCGTTTACTCCAAGAAATACATGAAATTTCTAATAGGAATTAACAAATTCTATTAATGCTCATCGAGCAAACCAATCAGGCAGAGGTGACTATATATGAGAAATAATATTCAAATACTGCCAATTATTGCATCCATTGGAATCGGAGCTGCTGCATATAGTATGATGACCGGCAGGGGAGGCCAACTGCAAAATATGATACCCCAGCTATCAAATATGAGTGGCGGACAAGGTGCAAATAACCAAAATAATCAATCTCCTGCAAATACTCAGTTACAATAAAAACAAATCGAGTAGGCAGAGAAGATTTTAACTCCGATCTCTCGTACCATCGTACCCGCGTTTCGGTATATATCGTGGTTCATTCGAAGTGAAGAATAAAGAGTTAAAGCCCTCTATAACTCCAATTTGAGCTATAGAGGGCTTTAATATTGGTCTCTACGGACTGCACCAATTGCCTTTTTGCAGTGGTGACTCAAGAGAAGAAGCAAACTCCATAAAAATAAAAAAACTAATTTTGGTTATAGTAAAAATATAATTTTTAGATCAAAAAGAGACTTAATATATTTTTTGTAAGTTAGGATATTAAAAATATTTAGAAAATCCAGTTGACATTCAATCTACTGCGTGTTACAGTATACTTGTAGTAAGTTATACTTAATACTAACACCACTGAATAGTGATGCTGCAATATATTTTCAAAAAATATTGTTGACATCCTTACTACTCAGTGTTACGATGTATGTGTAATGAGCGACACTTAATAGCGAAAAGCTATTAAGTAAAATTTCCCTCAGTACTAAGTTATACCGAATATAAGTCAGACGAAATAGAGGAGGTTCCTAACATGGAAAATTTAACTGAAATGCTGAAGGGCTCACTTGAAGGCTGCGTACTGGAAATCATCAGCCGCCATGAAACCTATGGCTACGAGATTACCCGCCTTCTTAACGAGCTTGGGTTTACCGAAGTCGTGGAAGGGACGGTCTACACCATCCTCGTGCGATTAGAAAAGAAAAAGCTGGTGAACATAGAAAAAAAACCATCAGATATGGGGCCGCCCCGTAAGTTTTACTCACTTAATGAGGAGGGTCGACAGGAACTTGAATTGTTTTGGAAAAAATGGGACTTTGTATCTTCAAAAATCAACGTCTTGAAGTCAATCTAGCTTCATAAGATATTCCATCCGATATTTTTGGAGTGACTTGTTCAGCATTATAAAAAAGGAGGAAAATAACATGATGGAAATGTTCAAAAAAATGATTGGTGATAAAAAAGAATACAAGATGATGATGGCACGGGTTGATGCCTTGCCAGAGGACTACCAGTTTGTATTTAAGAAAATTCAAAACTACATGTGGAATTTCACAGCGGGCAACGGGATGGATATGCTGCAGATGCAATATGAATTAATCGAGTTGTTCGAAGCCGGTGCGGCGGATGGCAGACAAGTGCTGGAAATCACTGGGGACGACGTGGCATCCTTTGCCGACGAACTAGTGGCAAACGCTAAAACCTATGTTGCCAAGTATCGTGAAGATTTGAATCAGAGTATCATGAAGCGATTGGGAAAAGATAAATTCAATAAATAATACAGACTGAATAGCTGGTTACAAATGTGAATTGCACATTTGCTATTCAGTTATATTTTCAACCTAGTAATAAGTTGTACGGATTATCAGTCTTACTGAATAGAGGAAGAGTATACAATCTAGCTCCGCAAGGCACTCGACCGGATAATTACTCCGCTTTGTCTGAACGCAAGCAACCCGCTCGCTTATAAGACAAAACTTCGTAAACACGGACTCTGAATAGCTGGTTATAAATGTGAATTGCCACCATTGCTATTCAGTTAAATTTTTACCTTAGTACTAAGTTATACAGATTATCAGTCAGACTAAATAGAAGAGAGTATACAATTTAGCTTCGCAAGCACTTTTTATAAGGAGGAAAAAGGATGAACCATGCAGTGATTTCTGTAAAAGGGTTAAAAAAATCATTTAAAGACAAGGAAGTCTTAAAGGGGGTGGATTTTGAGGTGAGGCGTGGCGAAATTTTCGCATTGCTAGGCTCAAATGGAGCGGGCAAAACGACGACGGTCAACATTCTCTCGACGTTGATGAAGGCTGATGGCGGCGAAGTAGGTATTTGCGGCTTTGACGTCCAGCGTCAACCGGATCATGTTCGCCAGAGCATCAGTCTGACAGGACAGTTCGCAGCTTTAGATGGCATGCTCACAGGAAGGGAAAACCTTTTGATGATCGCCAAGTTGCGGGGAGCTTCCAATCCCGCCGGGGTCGCCGATAATCTGCTTGCAAGATTCAGCCTGCGTGACGCGGCCAACCGCCGGGCGGACACCTATTCCGGCGGGATGAAGCGCCGGCTTGACATCGCCATGAGCCTAATCGGGACGCCAGCAGTCATTTTTCTCGACGAACCGACGACAGGTCTTGACCCCGAAGCGCGGATTGAAGTCTGGAATACCGTCAAGGAGCTTGCCAGCAGCGGCACGACCATCTTGCTGACGACCCAGTACCTGGAGGAAGCCGAACAACTGGCGGACCGTATCGCCATCCTCCATAGCGGAAAAATCATCACGACCGGTACCCTTTCTGAACTCAAAGAGATGTTCCCGCCAGCAAAAGTGGAGTACATCGAGAAGCAGCCGATATTGGAGGAAATTTTCCTTGCGATCATCGGCAAAAAGGAGGAAATGTAAATGAAAAGCAAAACAGGAGTATTACTAGGGCGTTTAATGCGCAACATCATGCGCAGTCCGGATACGATTATCACGGTGGCGATTACACCGATTATGATGATGCTGCTGTTTGTCTACGTATTTGGCGGCGCCATAGAGACAGGAACGGACAACTATGTCAATTATTTATTACCGGGAATCTTGCTGATGGCTATTGCATCAGGCATCGCTTACACTTCACTGCGTCTGTTTAATGATGTAAAGAGCGGTTTGATGGCGCGTTTCATTACCATGCCTATCAAGCGCTCGTCGGTATTGTGGGCTCACGTGATGACTTCGCTTGTTTCCAATGCGCTTACTGTCGTGGTGGTTTTCCTCGTCGCTTTCTTGATGGGCTTCCGTTCCAGCGCTGATATCCTGGATTGGCTCGCCGTAGCTGGGATACTCGGACTGTTTACGATGGCGCTCACATGGCTGGCAGTCATTCCCGGATTGACTGCGAGGTCTATGGAAGGGGCGACAGCCTACTCGTACCCGCTGATTTTCCTGCCGTTTATTAGTTCGGCCTTTGTCCCTACCGAAACCATGCCTAAAATTGTCCGTGCGTTCGCTGAGAACCAGCCCGTGACTTCAATCGTGAATGCGATTCGCGCCCTCTTGTATAAAGGATCAGTTGGCAACGATATCTGGATCGCACTTGCCTGGTGCGTAGGTATCATGGTCATCGCTTACTTCTTTGCCAGTAAAGTATTTAAACGCCAGTTAGGGTGACTATACTATTATGGGATTAGCGGAATCAATAGTCAGCAACTGCGATAAATGCATTTGCTATTCACTTAGAAGGCTGCTTAAATGCCGGGGCAACCATCGACGAAATCATGGAAACCTTCAAATTCATTGAAGTTTATATAGTTATTTTCTTCACATCTTTATAGCTGAATTTGGCAAAAAAATGCTGTTATTTAGAATCGGCCTTGTTCAACTTAAGATCGTAATTATTGAGTAAAGAATAAAGCCCAATTTCTCAATTTTTACACTGAGAAATTGGGTTTTATTTATTGTAACTCCTTATTGATATAAATCCTCATATCCCTGATGCTACCCAAGAAGAAAAAAAGAATACAGCTTCTCAAGCGATGTTTAGCAAACCTCATTTACATTGACTTGTTTTTTCTACCATGGTGTTTCAGTTTTGTGTTCAATAACTTGTAATACTTTCGGTTCTATCGCTTTTATTAATTGTTCATTTGATTGGTTATTTTTAGGAATCTCTCCATTTTGTTCAGCTTGCATTTGTCTTTCAACCTGTGTTTTTGCAATTACATCAATCACTTGTTGTTTAGAGACATTATTAGATGCTGCAATCTCGACAACAGATTTCCCTTTGGCTAATTCTTGTTTTAATTCTGTCGGGTTCATTTTTAGTAAAGAAAAGAGTTTTTCATCGTTTATAAAGGCATCAGCAGTATAATCAGGCTTGCCATTTAATGAGAAGAAACCTTCTACTTGAATGTTTGAAGGTGCAGTCTCACCTCCGATAAGAGAAGCACTAATTGAATTGCCCTGAACAAATACCTGGTAGAACGGTGTTTTTTCTCCCTTTTTGATGTAATTCAACATAAACGTTTTTTGATCCGGGTTCTCCATTTGCTCCATATCAAACTCGTACTCTTCGATGTTGCCATACATTTTATCAATGAGAACATCTACTTTCGCCTTGATCTCCTGATCAGTTAAAGTAATGAGTGGCTTCTCCTTAGGCTCCCAATTCTCTTGATTCACGTGTTCAATCTCACCCGTAATCCCGTTTGTATGAAGGGTAATTTTTTTGCCGGTTCCTCCTTTTTCCTGCAGTATGATGCTTGTTTGGACACCTTGAACGTAGCTTGCATCGATAATCTCAAATGATTTTGTTTCGGGAAATGCGCTATACAGCTTTTTAAGTGTTGCTTCGCCAACCTCATCCACCTTGACTTGTTCAGCAGTCATTGGTGTTCTTGTAAGCATTTCAATCAGGGGAGGGGCCGCAAATCCAGCGGTTGGAATCAAAATTGCAGCAGCAGCTATTCCACCTATTAATCGTTTTTTCATGGTTTTTTCGCTCCTTTTTTGTTGCAAATATTGAGAATAGGATTGTTCTATTCGTTTGGAAATGGCCGTAGGGCACTCCATCGTTTCTGCCTGTTTGTGCAGATGTTCACGGATTTTGCGTTCAATAGTCATTGATCTTTTCCATCCTTTCCGAGGGGAGAATCCATTTATTTTTTCGAAGCGACTGGAGTCCCGCATGATATCTGGACTTGACCGTACCCAGCGGAATATCGAGCAATGTCGCGATTTCTTCAAGAGTGTAGTCGTGAAAAAAGCGGAGGATAATTACCGCTCGTTGTTTATCGGTCAGTTTTTGGATTGCTTGCGATATCAGTTGGTTTGTCCCATCCGTCAACACCATAGGTTGATCCCAATGAGATTCTTCCTGAGAGAAGCCACGGATGCGTTCGAAAATTCGGAATCTCCGCCAGCTCTTGACCCGAAATCTCTGCACTTGACGGATTACCAATCCGTGTAGCCAAAAGTGGAAAGGACGGTTCGTATCATAGTTAGCAAGTGAGGTCCACATTTGCATATAGATCTCATTCATGATATCTTCTCGATCCTGCTGGTGATCCACCATAAAGCAGACTGTCCGGTAGACATCCTGATAGGTGGCATCATATATCGTATGAAACGCCTGTTGATCACCATCTTTCATTTTTGTGAGTAATTGGTACATATATTCACTTTGCATTCAGAGGGCCCTCCTGAGTAAGCGGCTTACACACTATATTGTCTCTCTATCAGAAAATGGTTCGGTTTTTTTCTTATTTTTTTTCAAATGGTTGAGTTCAAGAGGCTATCGGTCCGGAAAACACGACACATCATAGGTAAATTAGAATCGTATTCAAAACTAAAGAAAGAAGCGACTGAATTTTGAGAGATGTGCCGAATTGAAAAAAGGTCTTTTGTATAAGATTATATCTCTATTGAAGAATTGCATCGCCCCATACACTTTCGATATCTTGCTTTTACATTCATTTTCTTACTTTTTCAAAAGGTAATCAGTTATAGTGAAACTGTTAGATATAAGGAAAATAGGTGGATCCAATGGAAAATACAATTAGAGAACAAATCTTTGAACTTATTGATCCAGATTATCAAAAGTTTTCAGCAGCTCTCATCCCTAACATAAATAATGTTTTAGGTGTCCGGCTGCCAGAGCTTCGTAAACTAGCTAAAAAAATTGCAAAGGGGGACTGGCGCACTTACCTTGCAACTGCAGAAGATAAATATTTTGAGGAAATCATGCTGCAAGGCATGGTCATTGGTTATGTTAAGACGGATATTGAAGAAATTCTTTCTTATGTGGCTTCGTTGGTGCCAAAAATTGATAATTGGTCGGTGTGTGATAGCTTTTGTACAGGTCTTAAATTTACAAAGGAAAATAAGGAGCGTGTATGGACGTTTTTACAACCATATTTGTCTTCCAAGAAAGAATATGAGATACGATTTGGAGTGGTCATGCTCCTAGACTTCTATATTGAGACTGAATATATCGACAGGGTGTTAATCCTCCTGAATCGTGCAAAGCATGATGGGGTTTATGCCAAAATGGCGGTAGCTTGGGCTGTCTCTATCTGTTATGTGAAATTTCCTGATACGACAATGGAATATTTGAGAAACAACATGCTCGATGATTTTACGTATAATAAAGCTATACAAAAAATTTCGGAGTCTAATCGTGTGGATCAGGAAACGAAAACTCTCATTCGCAGTATGAAAAGGAAGTAGGAATCGAAGATTGAGTTAATGAAATTAAAGTAGCTTGAAAAATATGTAGGTTCATGAAGTTTTAAGTCTTTGTATCATTTCAAAAACTTTTTCTTCCACGCTGCATATTTTTCAGGTAAACAAACGGCACACGGCCTGAAACCTGCCGAGATCGCCGTTTGTTCATCGGGGAAAAATACACGGTGTTTTATATATCCACCTTTTGCTATGGCTCGAAGTGCTGAGGGACAATCTAATCTTCCGTACAATTTGCTTTGTCGATTACCGCCAAAAACACCTGATGTATCACTCTGATAGGGACGCATATCGGAACCTAACAAGGTGAATGTCGTTTTGCTATTTCTATTAACAGTACTTTCTTCATCATTTTTACACATGCAATCACTTCCTGTTATCTTTACGGTTCGAACCCTGACTGACTAACATATATCTGGTTTTTCGAAAATATACCTAAAAACCTCTTATATACTTTTTTATAGGCTTGTGGTCCATACCATTCTTCTAAGCCAAGTTCCGCGTATTTTTTTTCCATTTCTAGTTTTTTTGTGCGTTTTCCTCCACTGCCATCGCCCATAAAATAGTCATCAATACATATTCGATTGACGAATGGTTTCAATTTATCAGGAAAATATTCTCCACTCGGCAATACGGGGGCTATTGCAACTTGGGTTGGAATTCCTGCATCTGCTAATTTTTGCAATGCCTTAAAGCGTGCCTGAATAGGGGGGGCCTCTGGAGTAAAATGTTTACGAATCGTTTCCGAGTCCGTCTCAAGGGTTATACTTACCCGTACTCTGTCTTTTAAGTGCTGTAGCAAATCGATATCTCGACTGACAAGCGGGCTTCTCGTCTGCACTAATAAGAAGTCTGGTGGGTCATCTACTATCACCTGTAATAACGAACGAGTGACTTTTTCTTTCTGTTCGATGGGTTGATAGGGATCCGTGCTTGACGACATAAATATCGTCACTTTCCCTTTTGCTTTTGCTCTTTGAAGTTCTTTAGCGAGTATAGCCGCTGCTCCGATTTTCACGTCAACCCAATTTCCCCATTCCCCTTCTCGAAAAAGAGATACAGGCATTTGGCGTACATAACAATAGGAACACCCAAAAGAACAGCCCGTATAAGGATTCAGTGAATGAGTATATCCCGAAAGAAAGCCTGTTCCTTTATTTAAAATGGTTTTTGGTTTTTTGTAGAACAATTCGCTTTTCATGGGGAAACCTCGCTTCCAATCATTGTACAAGAATTTTACTTATTGCTAGATGACTCCTGTCTTTCCAAATCTAAAAGCTTTGTCTTCATTTCTAACCCGCCACGATAGCCTGTTAACGCTCCATTTTTTCCTACTACACGATGACAGGGAACAGTGATTAATACTGGATTCGCTCCGATGGCTGCACCGACAGCACGAACTGCTGTTGGCTTGTTAATATAGTTTGCGATGTCAGAATAAGTCTTTTTCTCTCCATATGGGATCTCACGAAGTGCATTCCAAACTGCCAACTGGAAGACTGTTCCATTGTAATCAAAGGGGATGGTAAAGGTTTGGCGTTTTCCTCCGAGATACTGGGTGAGTTCATCCACATAAGGTTTGAGCATTTCACCATCTTCAACAAGAGGACTTCCCGGAAAGCGTTTCATAGCCCATTCAGACAATTCCTCGAATGGTTTGTTCTGTGAACCAACAAACACTAGCCCCTTGGATGTCGAAGCGATATAAAAATTCCAATCTTTATAATTTAGCAAAGAACAATAAAGTGTTGGTTTATTCTCTGATCTCATATTAAATTTCCTCCGTTTTTTTCATTGACCGATGTAATTCACGATATTGTGCTGGTGTATGTCCGGTTTTCTTTCTAAATAGAGTAATAAAATAGGGCGTGTTAGGCATTCCTACACATATGGAGATATCCGCAATCGCTATATTTGTTTGAATCAGGTAATCTTTAGCTGCGTTTATTCTAACTTGTTGTATATACTCAACTGGCGTGATGCCTGTAATCTTTTTAAACGTTCGATGCAAATGATAGGGACTTCCGTGAGCTATATCCGCTAATGTTTCTAGTGTTAGTTTTTCAATGAAAGTTTTATCAATGTATTCAGTGATAAGAGCAACCCACTCACTATCAGGCAACTTCTCATTAGTAGGCTTGCAACGTTTACAAGGGCGGAAATTTGCTTGGAGAGCTTGTTCGGCGTTTTGAAAAATACGCACGTTTTCCTTTTTCGGAACGCGAGATTTGCATGACGGTTTACAGAAGATCCCTGTGGTCTTTACAGCATAGAAAAATTGATTATTATACGAGGCATCATTGTTAATAATTGCTTGCCATTTTTTATCTGTCATCATCCCATTATCATGGTTCTCTTGAAATCCACTATTGGCACTGTCCGTCATTTACCTCACCTCTCCTTACATTATACACTCTGTAAATTCAGTACGTATTAGACAAAGGATAAAATAGCAAGATAGTGAAATTTATTTAGAATCATGAAAAATAATTCCAAGACCGTATCTTTCTCCAGTAGTAACCGTACTTACTCCGTGACGAACTGTATTCTTGTAATATCCTTTTTTGCCTAGAGAAGGTCTATGGTTAGTAGGGAAAATCAGCGCGCCACCTTGTTCCAACGTAATGACATGCGCCCTGCTCTGAGCGCGTGGAATCTGTTCCACTAATAGGGATTCACCGCCCGTATAATCTTTATCTCTTTGATTTAATACAAATACTACTTGAAACGGGAAAAATACGTCTCCATATAAATCTTGGTGCAAGCAATTAAATCCACCTTTTTCATATTTTAGAATTAAAGGTGTTGGTCTTGTTTGCTCGTATTCTTCACAACTTTTTAGAAACTCTTGAAGGTTATCTGGAAATTGTGCAGGTTTCTTCAAGTAACCCAACCATCTATTTGCGGTTTTGGACAGCTCTGGATAAAAAGATTCTCTTAACCTTTGGATTGCTTCAGGTAATGGATATGAAAAATATTTATATTCTCCATTCCCAAATCGATATCTAGTCATATTGATGGTGGTTCTGTATGACCCTTCTTCACTATAGAGTTCTATGAAGTAGTCGCATTCCTCTTTTGTTAAAATTGCTGGAAGTTTTGCAAATCCTTGCTCATCTAATTCGTTTTGAATGGATTCCCAATTTAGGCTTTTTATTCTCGCTTGTATATCCTGAAACATTTTCATTTCTCCTTTAATCATGATACCTAACAATATAACCTCATACATTTGAAAAAATAAGACTATTAGAATGTAATAGCAAGATAACGAAATGAATCAAGATGATTATGTGGTAAAGTAAAACTCCATTAGTATCCTTTTTGCTTCTAATTATTTTTAGTTTAGGAGCTGGAGTAGGGTTATTATTTGGATATGTTGCTTATGAAATTTATAGTAAGAAAGAGGAAGGTTATTCATAAATAGCTATATTCCAGAAAAGGACTTGGATTTGAACATTGTGGTTCATCAGGCACTTCTTGGACAATGATTAAAATGGAGGTGTAAAGATGAAAATCGAATTTTATGAGTCAGGTTCTGTAAATGAAAATAGAGTTAAAATTTGCAGTAATAAGTGCTATTTATGAGGGGAAGTGGGTTTATGTTAGACATAAAGAAAGAAAAACATGGGAAATTGCGGGTGGTCATAGGGAACAGGGGGAAACAATCGAAGAAACAGCAAAAAGAGAGTTATTTGAAGAAACTGGTTGTATGGATGTTGATTTAACTCCAATTTGCGACTATTCAATGGATGATTCTGTTACTAAAACTTTTGGAAGGTTATATTTGGGGAGGATAAAAGAGATTGGTCTATTGCCAGTTTTTGAAATGGATGAAATAAAACTATTTGATGGTCTTCCTAATAATCTTATATATTCAGAAATTCAACCAAAACTCTTTGAAAAGACACTTGCTTTTATTCAAAATTGTGAAGCTATACACTTAAAATAACGGTCTGGATGTTTAACAACCAGGATTAAGGCCATTTTATTAGGTTACAAAAAACCCAATTTCTCAACATTACATTAAGAAATTGGGTTTAAAAATCTTGTGATTTCTGACGCTACCTGTTAAATGGTTCATTGGAAGTACTATAATGGATTGTTAACAGCATCCCATTTCTTAGACGAATCAAAAGGGTACACAGTTAGAAAAACGTATAATATAACCATTCTCTTTCGACCAGACCAATAAACCATTCCAAAAGTTTTCACATGCATCAAGTATCCTTTTAGAGTCATAAAGGTGTCCCGACATCACCAGTTGACAAAGTTTATCAAACCCACACGGCCTATTTGATAATACTAAAGCTTCTGGCAATACTTGAGCTGCTGTCGTAAAATATCGTTGATAGTGTAATCCTAAAATCATGGCACCAGCAGTTGCTATTTTTATAGCCAAAGTAGGCAAAAATGTCTCAGGTCCTTGAACTTTTATATTTCTCAATTTACCAACATATTCGTACATTTCCTCAACTAATGTTTTACAAATCGCTTCTTTAAAAATGGTGTGATCCACAGAACTTGCTTTTTGTCTTAGCTCTTCGAAAAATCCCTTCGGATCATAAATTGGGAGTATAGTGAAGAATTGTCCATGAGTAAGTGGCCAATCTTCTTCTACTGTAGTGGCCTCTTCTACAATACTTTCTTTATTATCAAGGTTTACTTCTGCTTTCCAATCTCCTGAAGTCCATTCATAGCTAAAGCCATCTTCTAAAGAATTTAAAATACATTTAATTTCAATATCTGAAAATGGACCATCTGTTTTTCGAGCTAAAGAACCATAGATGCCAATAGCTTCAACATCTGTACCGTATTTTTCCAACAATTGATTTGCTATTATATAGGCGATATTCATTCTTTCTTCTCTAGTAACTTTTCTTGGACCAATCATACCGTTTCTCCTTTTTTTAATAAAAATAATTAATGAGAAAATATATTAATGGCCAAGGGGGACCACGGGCTTAACGGGGAACTTTATCTGCTGTCATCTAATAACACCTCTTTTAGAAAATTTTATCTCAAAGAGACAAATCGATGCAACTTTCTTTCAATCTGCAATGTTAACAATCGGGCACTTTCCTGTAATAAGGATCAGCGCATATTTTTATTTTAGGGGAAGATTGTTGATAAATCAGTCAGGCGTAAAAATTACCGGCACTACGGATTTTCAATTTAATAAGTGTTACTTTTCTTATTGTACTTTCATAGCAGGTTTGTTTAATTATGCCTATTTTAGTTTATTTAAATCGATGGACATAATATTTCAAAAGTTTCACACAATAAAAAAAGATTTTCTATGATTGAAGTTTGTTTTTAAAGGCCTATTTCTTTTTTTAGCTTAGTTGTCCTTGCAGAAATAAAAGAGTGGAGAATGAAAGGTCGTTCATTCAAGAAATCATATTTATGAAGGTCTTATAAAACGATAATTTTGTTCTGATACAGTATTTGTCTTACTTGTATGCTATGTGGCATACTTTTTTATCTATTAACTATTGAATAGATAGTAGAAATACTGTTATAGTGAAATTGTTTGTCTGACGTCTGACCAATTATATTCTAATTAAGATCTTTGGCTGTTCTTCAAATTTTTGATATAGGAGCATAATGAGCGAAAGGAATGAATTTGTAGTCGTGGATTCGAACGCCCAAAATTAATCATGTTTATTTATGGAGGAACTTATGAGATACTTAATATCTTTTTGTGGATTGCTACTTGTTTTTGCTTTAGCTTTGTTAATTAGTAAAAACAAAAAAGAGATAAAATATAAAAATATAATTATTATGCTAATCATCCAATTTATATTGGCAGCTTTACTGCTAAATACAACGTTTGGTTATATTCTAATTAAAGGAATAACAAATGTATTTGATCATTTATTGTCTTACGCAAATACGGGCATATCATTTGTTTTTGGAGGTTTAGCGAATAAAGGAGAGTCTCCCTTCTTTCTAGGTGTATTATTACCGATCGTCTTTATATCTGTACTGATAGGGATCTTGCAGCATTTTAAAATTCTTCCTTTCTTTATGAAATGGATAGGATTACTTTTAAGTAAAATAAATGGTATGGGAAAATTGGAATCATACAATGCTGTTGCTTCTGCAATG
This sequence comes from Cytobacillus solani, assembly GCF_006704205.1. Taxonomy (NCBI): domain Bacteria; kingdom Bacillati; phylum Bacillota; class Bacilli; order Caryophanales; family Bacillaceae; genus Cytobacillus; species Cytobacillus solani. Next base: position 763,746 of record NZ_CP041305.1, on the reverse strand, counting down.
GTAGGTCAATCTGAAGTATTCATTACTGTAAAGAAACAATTAGATAAGATTGCTCCACAGCGTATGTATACATTATGCGCATCAGCAATGTCGACCGTTTCTATGTCAGTTGTTGGAGCATATATGACTATGATTGAACCAAAGTATGTAGTAACGGCAATTGTGTTGAACATGTTTGGTGGATTTATAATTGTTTCAATCATTAATCCGTATAATGTAGAAGAAAACGAAGATATCTTGACGATTGAAGAAGAGCATAAGCAAGCTTTCTTTCAAATGCTTGGAGAATATATCATGGACGGATTTAAAGTAGCCATCATTGTTGGAGCTATGCTTATCGGTTTCGTAGCATTAATGGATTTAATCAATTCATTATTTGAAATATTAATCGGTATATCTTTTCAAGAAATATTGGGTTATATCTTTGCACCAATAGCTTTCCTAATGGGTATACCATGGGCAGATGCTATTTCTGCCGGAGGAATAATGGCAACTAAATTAGTAACGAATGAATTTGTCGCAATGATAAGCCTTGGAGAAATAGCTAAGTCAATGAGTGAACATACACTGGGCATTATTTCTGTATTTCTTGTATCCTTTGCAAACTTTTCATCTATCGGTATTATTTCCGGAGCAGTAAAAGGGTTGAATGAAAAGCAAGGGAATGTAGTTGCTCGTTTTGGCTTAAAGTTGTTGTACGGAGCTACACTTGTTAGTATCTTAACGGCTATAATTGTTGGTTTGGTTATTTAATTAAAACAAAAGAAGCAGTTATTGCTATGTCGTTTGAACTGCACCCCGATCGTTAGACACTATATGGGGGTGCAGTTTTTTTATGACTAAATTGCGTGCTTTTTGCACTTCATGGATGGCTAGCGGCGCAGTGTAGTTGAACTGCCATTTATGCAAGGGGTTATTATTGCTATTCAACTAATTGGGTACAGTTCTGCAGCAAGAATAGCTGCAGTAGCAGCTATGACCTCTTTATTATTTTTTTATTGCAAATGCAACAAAAAAAAGGATAGAATAAACATATTCCACTTTTTGTTGCATTTGCAATATAAGTACGAACTGAGGGAGCTAATGATGAAGGAAATTCTTCGTGAAATCGGAATGATAGCAAGGGCTTTAGATTCTATTAGTAATATAGAATTTAAAGAATATGACCTTACAAAAGGGCAGTATTTGTACCTTGTGCGAATATGTGAAAACCCAGGAATCATACAAGAAAAGTTAGCAGAGATGATAAAAGTAGATCGAACAACAGCATCTCGCGCTATAAAAAAACTTGAAATGAATGGCTTTATTGAAAAAAAAGATGATAAAAATAACAAAAAAATAAAAAAACTCTTTCCAACAGAGAAAGGGAATAATGTTTATCCTTTTATCAAAAGAGAAAATGATTATTCCAATAATATTGCATTAGAGGGATTTTCCGAAAGAGAAGCAGAAACCATTTTCAATCTTCTTCAGAGAGTAAGAGAAAATATAGAAAAAGACTGGGAATTTGTAAAGAAGGGAAACAAGAGAAATTATTGATTATTTAAAGGAGCGACATACAAAAATGACTATAAATATTAAAAAGTGTGCCCTAGAAGATTCACGCCAACTTCAAGAAATTAGTTATGAAACATTTAATGAAACTTTTAAGCATCAGAATTCACCTGAAAATATGAATGCCTATTTGGAAAAGGCATTTAACTTAAAACAATTAGAAAAAGAATTAGCCAATATTTCTTCGCAATTCTTATTTGTTTATTTTAATAATGAAGTCGCTGGATATTTAAAGGTTAATACCGATGATGCTCAATCGGAAGAAATGGATGAAGAATCGCTTGAAATCGAGAGGATTTATATTAAGAATAAATTTCAAAAACATGGGCTTGGTAAATATCTGCTAAATCATGCTATGGAAATTGCGATGGAACGTAATAAAAAGAAAATCTGGCTAGGTGTATGGGAAAAAAATGAAAATGCGATTGCTTTTTATAAGAAAATGGGATTTGTTCAAACAGGAGCCCACTCATTTTTTATGGGTGATGAAGAGCAAATAGACTATATAATGACCAAAACACTCATATAGCTTTTTGGAAAGGTGGATTATAATGTATATTCCAAAATATTTCAAGATCACAAATGCTGAAGAAATTTGGGATTTTGTTCAAAAAAACTCTTTTGGTACAATTATCACAACAGATCAAGGGAAACCAACAGCCACGCATTTGCCTTTAGGGTTAAATAAAAAGGATGATGATTACTATATTACTGGGCATATGGCTTATGGAAATCCTCAGTGGAGAACATTTGAAACCTGTGAAGATGTGCTTGTTATGTTTCAGGGCCCGCATGCTTATGTCTCTTCTTCCTGGTATTCCCATGAAAATGTTCCGACTTGGAATTATCAGGCTATCCATATGTATGGAAAAGGAAGTATTTTAGAGAAAGATGAGTTAATAGAAGACTTAAAGAGAATGTTGGGAAAATATGAACAAAATCGTGGAAATCCAGTTTTGTGGGATAATCTTTCTCCTAAACTATTAGAAACTCAGCTAAAAGGGATTGTTGGTTTTAAGATTAAAGTGGAAGAAATTCAGGCAGCTTATAAATTAAGTCAAAATCGAAGTGAGACAGATTATAGTAACATTATTGATAAATTACAAAATGAAGGAAATCCAAATTCGAAACAAATGGCAGAATTGATGGAAAAGAGATTAAAAAATCACAAATAAATTGCCGCTGATAAATTATCCGATTCAACTAATTTAGGCGTTTTTGCTTATGGTTTATGATTATGAAGGATTGTACGTAAACAAATGGGTAGCATTAGATAAACTGAAAATAACAGTTTTTTTAGGTTCGATGATAATAAATATTGGGGGGATTTATATGTCATTTGAACAATGCGAGAGTATGACCTCATTCATGGCAGGATTTAATAAAACATGGTTCTTTGCTGGTGGATGGGCAATTGACCTTTTTATTGGTAAAGAAACAAGGGAACATAATGATATAGAGCTCGCTTTATTCCGAAAAGACCAACTAAATCTTAAAGATTATCTTAAAGAATGGGAGTTTAAAAAGGTAAGTAAAGGTAAATTCCAGACTTGGGAAAATGAGTTTTTAGAGTTACCCATTCACGAAATACACGCTTGGAATAAGTTAAATGGCGATAAAATAGAAGTACTTCTAAATGAAACAAAAGATAATGATTGGAAATTCAGAAGAGATTTAAGGATTTCATCCCCACTTGATTCAGTATGGAGTTATTCTGAAACAGGTATTCCTTATCTGAATCCAGAAATTGTCCTTTTATATAAGGCGAAAAATACAAGAGAAAAAGATAATCAAGACTTTATGACTGTAAAGGATTATCTCGATAATGAGAAAAAACAATGGCTTCGGTATGCATTAGAATTGCATGAACCAGAACATAAGTGGCTTCAATTTTTGTTTTAAATATATATTCAACTAACAAGTTAACAGAATTTGTTAAAGTTTGACCAAATACGATCTTCCATTGTCCATCCTTTTTTATTACTTAAAGTGAGTTTGCAGATTTAATTAGAAAACATACATTAATCACCTATTAAAAATACTCAACTTATATTTCATTATAGGGCCATATACTGGATTAAGATAAAATTATCATAACAAAGAAGCCGCATTCTTTTTAGAAAATGCGGCTTCAGACTGTTTTCATCTATATAATTTTACTTTATATAGAATTTTGTACCTCATACCTGCTTTTTACATAACCAATAAATCTATTGAGATTTATGGTAAATTCTTTGTCATTTTTACGGCTACAAATATAAACAGGTCGTCTTACTTCAATTTCTTTAACAATCACTCTGCCTATTTCCCCTCGTTCCAAATATCCTCTAACTGCTAGTGCCGGGGCTAGCATAGTACCATATCCAGCAACGACAGAACGAATTGATTCATTTAGGCCATGATATTGCAATCCAATTCTGGGGATAGGGACACTATAAACTTTGCATAATGAAAATAGGATTTCCCTTGTAGAACTTCCGTCTTCTCTTAATAAAAAAGGCTCCGTCATCAATTCTCTTAATGAAACTTCTTGTCCATCATATTTATGACCATGTGGAACAATAAACCAAAAATCGATATCCATTAAGTGATCAAGATGAATATCAGGATTATTCCACTCTTCTTTCACTACGAAAGCAATATCAGACTTATAGTGAAGTAAGTTTTCTAATACTTGATTGGAATTGCCACTATAAAGGTTCACATTAACAGATGGGAAATCCATTTTGAATTTTGCTAGCCATACAGGTAATAAAAAATTAGCTGGCAAATATGTGGAGGCTATTCGCAGTTCTTGTAATTCACCATTTTTTAGCTGAAAAAGCTTATTTTCAATATCCTTTTCCATATCAAATAAGTTTTGAGCACGTTCAACCAAAAACTCTCCTTCTTTTGTAAGCTTAATCCCTCTTCCCACTGTTTCTATTAGTTTTAGTCCCGTTTCCTTTTCCAAATTTCTAATTTGAACGGATACTGCCGGTTGGCTGATTGAAAGGGCATCAGCTGCTTTTGTAACACTTTTTAATTCAGCTACTTTTATAAGGAGGCGCAACGCATGAAGATTCATATTCGAAATCCTTTCATAAATTTTATTTATGAATTGGTTAAAAATATATATTAGATTTATTAATAATCATTATATATCCTTTTATTATCAATGACGATTAAAAAGGAGAACATGATGAAAAAACAAATAATTATATTACTTTTACTTATCTTAGCTCTGTATTTAGTGAGTGCTTCATCCTTAAACTATCACTTAATTATCCTATTCTTTATCGGAATCATTTCTTCTTTTATTGGAACTTTAGCAGGTGGTGGTGGACTGATTACACTTCCTGCGATGATGTTAACTGGTATTCCTATTCAGACTAGTATTGCGACAAATAAATTTTCCTCAGGTATTGCTGCATTTTCAAGTGTATTCTATCTTATCCAACTGAAGCAACTAAGTATTAAAACAATTATTCAAAACTTATTTGTAGCATTTTTAGGAGGAGTTGGAGGGGCTCTAATTACGACACATCTCTCTGAAAAAAACATGAATATGATTGCAATTATTCTTCTGTTTTTTGCCTTAGTTGTTACGTTAAAAAATAAGGGATGGATTGAGACGGCTCAAGGTGCTCATCATGAATCAACTAAAAGAATATGGACATATTTCGTTATCTTTTCTATAGCAGCTTATGATGGAGGATTCGGTCCCGGCTCCTCCACATTTAGTATTTTGTATTACATGAAAAAAGAACAGACTTATTTAAAAGCTGTTCAACTAACAAGGGTTTTAATTTTTGGAAGTTGTGCAGGAGCATTTATCATTTTTTATCAAACTGGATTCATTCAATGGTCATATGCTTTAGCAATGGCTATAGGTTCCATTATTGGCTCGCAATTAGGCATACTTGTTTTACCTAAAGTTTCATTGAAAATAGCAAAGTCATTATTAATTACAATTATGTTCTTTTTGATTGTACAGATGGCTTATAAAATATTATAACTTTAAATTTATATAGAAGGGTTAATCTTTAACTTTATTATTATTTTGGCGTTCTTCAAATTAACTAAAAGGCTATGTTAAACAATGGGAGTTAATTCATCTGTTAATAACTCTACAAAATATAATCTTCAACTAAAGGGCGCTTATCTGTAGTAAGGTAAGCATATTTTGTTACGAAAAAAATTGAGTTGAATGTCTGATTTTGAAATAATTGGTTTCACTCAACAGTTGGGATATTGCATTAATCATTTTAGTTTTTAGGAAACTAAAATGAGGTGAAAATTATGAAAAAATTCGTAGTGGTGCTTTTGGTAGGAATGTTTTTAGTAATCTTTAATACAATTGTAAATGCAAAAACAATAAATGAAGCTGATACAAATTTAAGTGAAACGTTAAAATATGCACTTATAAACAGCCTAAGAGAACCAGTTGATAAAGCAATCGTTGAAATTTATAAGGAAGACAAAAATGCACCAGAAGGTCTTACTTGGGCATCATATGACACAGAAATCCTAAAGATAAAGCAGTTATATGGGATTGGCGGATTATATGAATTAACGCTAAAAGTACATCCTTATTATCGTGCTCATATCAGTTATGGGGAAGATGAGGTTGTAATAAATACAATGGGTAAACTAATAAGTTATAAGCATTTGAAAACGTATCCTTGATCTTCAGCAGGGGACTTACTTGAAGGTACCTTTGATTCCTGAACATGAAAGTGAGAGTTTTTGCTAAAACTATCTGGTAGGATTGTCTAAGAATGGCTAACATTAGTACTTAACCAAAGTGTATACTGTTTCAGAGTAGCCGCTTTTATTATCGAGTTAATTTAATTTTTTTCCTTGACTTGAAATGCATTTCATAAATTAGAGTGAAAGTAAGCTATTTTCAACTAAAGGAGGAAAAATGATGAACAGAAGAATTCCCCTTCAACAAGATGAAAATGTCCTATCTGCCCTTACAGGGCTATTTGAAATCTTTGATGGAATTCAAAACGTCTACTTTGGAGAGTTGTTTTTAACCAATAAAAGATTATATATAGTAAGCAAAAATCTAATAAATGTGGAAGAATCTTTGTGGTTTGAAGGAGAAATGAGAGATATTGGACATTCTGCACTCATTGTAGGAGAACATCAGATTACGGTAAGATGGATCTGCAGAGGAAACCTCCTTACCTTTAGGAAGATGTTTCAGCAATTGAATGTGAATGTGTAGGTTTTCTTGACTTATGGTATATGTAGGAGCTGTGTTATGACAAATATTAACGATATTGCTAGATTAGCAGGCGTTTCTGTCTCTACTGTTTCTAGAGTCCTTAACAATTATAAGTATGTTGCCAGCATTAAAAGAGAATCTGTCTTAAAAGTTATTGAAGAAATGAACTATACACCAAACAAAAATGCGATTGATTTAATTCGAGGAGAAACAAGAACAATAGGCGTGATTATCCCATACAACAACAACCCCTCATTTGATCAACTATTAAATGGAATTCTAACGAAGGCTTTAGAAGATGATTTTTTGATAACGGTACTTCCTTCAAAATATAGCAAAGAAAAGGAAATGGAGTACTTGGAAAAATTGAAAAGCAAGCTATTTGATGGCATCATTATCACTTCAAGAGCGAATGATTGGGAAACAATCATCCCGTATAGCAATTATGGTTCAATCATATCTTGTGAATATACGGAGCATACGGAAATTGGCTGTTCCTATATAGACCGGTATTCTTCTTTTCTAAATGCCTTTCAATTATTAAAAAACAAAGGGCATCGTGCAGCAGCTTTCACAACAGCTAGACTAGAAAGCAATAGCACGAAGCAAATGCTTGATGCTTATAATCAGATTTTCGGAGAACTTCCACCAGGCTATCATATTTCAGATTGTCAATGCTTAGAAGACGGTTATGAAGCAGCAAAGCAGTTTTTGCAGCTGCCAGAAAGACCAACAGCCATATATGCGAATGGAGATGAAGTGGCTGGCGGTATGTATTTATATGCTAAGTCGCAACAAATGAAGGTTCCTGCTGATTTAGCTATTATCGGTCAAGAAAATCAGCCAGTGGGTATCGGTTTGGGACTAACGACAGTGGATCACCAGCTAACGAAAGTGGGTGAACAAGCTTGTAGCCTAGTGATAAAGAAATCTAGAAAAAAAGTGAAAATCCCCTATCGCATTGTGGAGAGAGATTCTGTATGAAACGCGGAAGAAAAAGTGGGTCTGGTAAAGTCTCTTCATCTACTATTGAAAATCCTCATAAGAAAATAAAGCGATTAGAAGCTGAGAACGAACTGTTAAAAAAGCTTTTAAAGATGTGAAAGGGGGAATTGATTTAGAACCTAGTAATTTATTTCAAATCATTGATGATTTATCTAATCATTCTATACAGCTGCTCTGCCATCTAGCTAAGGTATCAAGAAGTGGATACTACAATTGGGTAAAGCGTAAAGCATTTCCTTCGGAAAGGCAGATAGAGGATGAGAAGCTAAAGCAGAAAATAATAGAATGCCATCAGAAATATAAGGGCATCTATGGCTATAGAAGAATACAAACTTGTCTGCCATCAAAGACCTATATAATAACGAAGTTGTTGCATATCAAATTAGTAGAAGCAATGATTATAAACTAGTCTTTGATACTCTTAAAAAAGCCATAAAAGGAAGAAATGTAAAGGGAATCCTTCTCCATAGTGATCAAGGATACCAATACACGTCCCATAACTATAATCAGCTACTCACAAGAAATAAAATGAAAGCTAGTATGTCTAGAAAGGGTAACTGTTGGGATAACGCTAGTATGGAAAGTTTCTTTAGTCATTTAAAAACAGAATGTTTTAACCTGAATTCTTTTAAAACTTCACAAGAGGTTAGAAGGGCTATTAAAGACTACATTCTCTTTTATAACCACGAAAGGTTTCAAAACAAGCTAAACAACCTGACTCCTATCGAATACAGAAGTCAGGCTTTTTAACTGCGCTTATTTTTGTGTCTACTTGACAGGGGTCAGATCACAACAAGAATTACGCTCTTCTTTATGTAATGGAATAAACTAAAAGGACAGTTTGATATGGTTTCTTTATCACACAACCATACAGTTGCTAATATTCAAGGAGGTAAAACATGGATTACATTTCACCGAAAGAAGCGGTGTTAAAAGTAAAAAGATGGCCTAAAGATTCCATAGCGGCGGGTCGTCGTCATACCGTTGGTCTTAAATCTGACGGTACGGTGACAGCGATGGGTGATAATAAATATGGCCAATGTGATGTAAGCGGCTGGCGCGATATTGTGGCGGTCGCAGCTGGTAATGTTCATTTGGCGACGAACACGGGTAATGCTCATACCATCGGTCTTAAGTCAGACAGTACTGTGGTGGCTGTGGGTTGGAATAAACATAACCAATGCGATGTAAACGACTGGCGCGATATTGTAGCGGTTGCGGCTGGTTGGCGTCGTACCATTGGGCTTAAATCGGATGGCACGGTGGTAGCAGTGGGCCGAAATAATGAAGGTGAATGCAATGTAAGCGGCTGGCATGATATTGTGGCGGTCGCGGCGGGTGACTGGCATACCATCGGTCTTAAATTGGACGGCACAGTGATGGCTGTGGGTAATAATCGGTATCGCCAATGCAATGTAAGCGGCTGGCATGATATTGAAGCGGTCGCGGCGGGTTATCTTCATACAATCGGTCTTAAATCGGACGGTACGGTGACGGCTGCGGGTGATAATAAATATGGCCAACGTGATGTAAGCGGCTGGCAAGGTATTGTGACGGTCGCGGTTGGTAGTAATCATACCGTTGGCCTAAAATCAGACGGTACTGTGGTGGCAGTGGGTTGGAATGAGTATGGCCAATGTAATGTAAGTGATTGGCGAGGTATTGTGGCGATAGCGGCGGGTTGTGCCCATACCGTCGGTCTTAAATTGGACGGCAGGGTGGTTGCTGTGGGTGATAATGAATATGGCCAATGCGAAGTAAGCGGCTGGCGCGGCATCCAACTGCCCGGCAATTAGTTTTTAATAACAACTAGCCAGAAAATCACTGAACGAGTTAATGAACATTGATTCAGAAATAAGGCTATTTCATTAAAGGGTGCGATTTTGTAGTAAGAATTACGCAAACATAAGATTTGAAAGCTAAAACGGAGCTGTCCACTATTGGGACAGTTCCGTTTTGGGATTTCAATACTAACTTGTATGGCGTATATCGCTTCGGTTCCCAACAAATCTATCCCATAAGCTTTTCCCAAGTAATATGGAAAGCCTGTTTCCAAAGAGCAGCCAAACAAATGATGGCAATCACCATATATAGATAGATTCCGTAAGAAAACAACGTGCTGACATAATGCAGACCAGCAAACAATGCAACAAATAGCATTAAACCGAATATAATGGCCGCGTTGCTATTTTGATTGTACTGATCAGTAGACTCCGAGAAGGGAATAGACTTTTTCAGAACCATAAAACAAATGACAGCATAAATTATGGCATTTATAAATACAATCACAAGATCGGGCATTACCCTTACGCCAAATAATGCGATAAATACTACACTTAGAAGCAAATAAACGGGTAAATAGAGCTTAAAGATGAACGCCTTGATCGTACCACTAAAGATTGGCTTTAGCTGTTGGATCGGAGCAACCCGGTAGATCCACGCACCCTTATATTTTCCTGAAAACTTTAGGAGGATCATGATGGTCGGGATGATGATTAAGCTAGAATAAATAGTTAAATAGGATTTGCTAGTAGATAGTTCATTAAAATTGTTGTTAAATCCGTTCATGATAAAAATAAAAGGAATCACGATGGAAAACCCCAAAGATGGATAGACCTTCAATTTAAAATCTCGTTCATTTTTCATCATGGAACTGGCAAATCGAAAATAGGCTCTTTCTTCCTTCGTGTGGCATATCACTTTAAGGAACAACTGACGGAGCTTCCCTTGTTTATTTTCTTTTGCCTTTCCATGATACGTGAGCTTTTGAAGATTTTGTTCAAAAGCATCATTAAATTTCATATAAATCCAAATGGATAGAAGAGGAATCAGGATTCCTAAAGCAGTAAAGAGAAGGTAAAACGGCTGATAGGAACCATTCATGATCATTTCCATATTTGCCCCAAACCACATCGGAAAGATAAATATTTGCCACCATTGCGGTTCAAGCGAGACGGATAAGTCTATGAACTGAAAAGAACGAATAAGCAATTGGTACCCAACCATAATCATAAGTGACAGCCCAATTTGAACATAATTGATAATATCTTTTAATTTTTCTCCATCAAAGAATCGCAGAATAAATAAATAGATAAGGGCAGTTAATCCAATGATCAACAGGTCAATTAGGATGATATTTAAGGTTGAAACTATGAAAAACAACAGCCCATTTTTGACAAGCCCAACAATCAAAGGGATACTGACAAGCGCTATCGTAAGGAAAGAAAGATAAATAGCAACATGCACCAGTTTTGCAGTGCTAATTGTTTTTCGATTAACTGGCTTGGGAAACAGGATGTTCCGATCACGAATGTCTAGTAAAACAGAAGAAAAATCCGAAATCATTGATGTCATGACAAAAAAGGTGAATATCCCATAGAAGAGACTCATTTGAAAAAGATAATTTTCACCCAAAAGGACAAATGGAATCGTAAACAGGCCAAATATCACGTAAATCCATAAAGATTTTAAATATTGATTGTTGCTTTCCTGGTCCTTTTTTTTCGCATTTTGTGAGAAAATGGTGGGCACCCGCCGGCCATCCATCGTTAACTTAACTTGTAAAATCTTTCTCATTATCTTGTAATCTACGCCAAAGCTGCTGAAAACTCTCTCAAAACGATCCAATAGTTTCAGCGTGCGAAAGTCTTGCATGCTTACATCTCCTTTACGACCGATACAAATCTTGCACCAAGTTCTTTATGTTCATTAAACCCTGTAAGCTGGTTGAAAATTTGTTCAAGTGACCCCTTCGTATTTTGCTGTTTTAATTCTTCAAATGTCCCGTCTGCAGCAATCTTACCGTCATGCAGGAGAATGATGCGGCTGCTTATTTTTTCGACTACATCCATAATATGAGAGGAGTAGAAAATCGTTTTTCCTTGTTCGGAAAGCTGTGTCATGATTTCTTTGAAAATCATCACGCTATTTGCATCCAGCCCGTTGATCGGTTCATCAAAAAATAAAAGCTCAGGATTATGTAATAAGCTCGAGATAATTAAAAGCTTTTGACGCATCCCTTTTGAGTAAGAGGCAATTCGAGAATAATAGACTTCGCCTATCCCGAATAATTCCATTAGGCTTTTTGCTTTATAATCAGCGAGCTCAAGATCAAGACCATATAATTCGCCAATAAAGGTTAAATACTCTTGGCCGGTTAAATTGTCGTAAACTTCGGCGATTTCCGGTACATAACCAATTTTCCTTTTATAGTCGATATTCCCATCAGAAATATCATGACCGAAGAGTTTGATCTCACCGAAATAATTGTCCTCAATGCCAAGTATGATTTTAACAGTGGTACTTTTTCCGGCTCCATTCGGACCAATATACCCAATGATTTCTCCTTTTTTTACTTGAAGAGAAACGCCATTTAAGACTGACTTTGAACCATAATTCTTCTTCAAATCAGTAATTTCTAATATAACTTCTTCCATCATCTTCATTCTCAACCCCTATTACTGGATTATATATCCATTTAATCTATTCCTAGTGTAACATTAACTCCTTTGCTTACCAAAGATAGAACAGAAAAAATCTTATAAATCACTTTCTGTTGTTCATCTATCTGCATTCCCAGATTAAAGGGGTTAGAATGCTAGAGTGGTTACAATTGCTAATTCAGTTGATTGTGTAAAAAATGGAAACTATTAGGATAACGCTAGTATGGAAAGTTTTTTAAGTCTCTTTTTTTATATAAAAGGGCGCGATTGTTTAACAGGGACACTCTCTTTTACCTAACGGACGCAGGTTAATTGAAGAATGGATATGGTTAAATGGTCTTACGGAGAAAAATATGAATTTGAATAAAATGCATCCCTAAATTTACCATAAATGGTGGTATACTTTAAAAAAGGAGGGAAATTAAGAATGGAATTCAAAATTGGAGATGGTGCCATTGTTCTACCCCCTTTACATATTACAATTATCGCAATAATAATTATTATCTTTTTAGTCAGGTGGAGCAAACAATTAGAAACACGACGTTTTACGGTTTACTTTTACTTTCTGGTTAGCACTTACATTGCACCAATTTTTTCTCACAGTACAAAAGAAGGTGTCTTTCAACTGTGGGTTCCCTTGGGATTTATACTAGTTTTAATTTACTTGTTTAGTAGCAAAAGAATCCATCCATCTAAAATAAAAGCGAGTATTTTAGGACTTTTCTTAGCATTATACCGGTTAATTCTTCAATATGTCGGTTAGGATTCGATATTCGATTAAAGAGCTAGATTGTTGAATAAACTATTATAAAGATGTTATTAAGCAAAAAGCAGGATTTTGAGTAAAAGTTTAGAATTTGGATGTTTGTAATACTTTTTGGAGTGGAGCGAAATACTTTTTTTCAAGATATTAAGAGATAAAAAATACTATTTTTCTGAATTTTGTTTTTCTGAATTAAAGATTGGATTTTATTGAAAGTAGAAGTCCCCATACTAGTAAAGGAGACTAATTAAGATGGATAACAGTATCGAGTATGCTGAGTTTGAGTGGGTTGAAAAAATGATTATGAGTAATTTTAAGAACTTGAAAATTACTCATATAATGCAACTTGGTGAGGGCTGGATGAGTCGTGCCTATCTGATCAATCATGAGATAGTATTTCGGTTTCCGAAGGAAAAAGACGGAGCTGTTGATACAGAAAAAGAAATAAAGGCGTTACCAAGCCTAAAAAAACATATTTCTCTAAAAATACCGGAATTTATTTATTGTGGGAAACAAGATAATGGTTATCCCTTTGTCGGCTACAGATTATTGCCAGGAGAGCCTATGGATGAACAACTATTTTGCTCATTACCATCAGAAACAAAGAGCAAAATCGCCCATCAAATCGCTAAGTTTATGGATCAGATCAGTTCATTCTGTATTGAACAGGCGAAATACTTAAATATACCTGAAACGAATTTCTATCAATATTACTTAGAGACTTTCAATGAGGTGACGGAAAAAGCCTTTACTAAAATCAATCAAGATATGCAAACATATATTGCTTTTCGATTCGAAACATACCTAGAAGATAAAAAACATTTCAGATATTCACCTAAGCTCCTTCATGCTGATTTATCGATGGACCATTTATTATTTGATCTAAAGAGGCAAGAAATAACTGGAATCATCGATTTTGGTGACATGAAGATAGGTGACCCTGATTATGAATATTTATATTTGTTGGAAGAGTGTGGAGAAACATTTACTAAAAAAGTGATAGAACTGAGAGAGGAAGAAAACGTTCAACATAAGTATGAAAAGCTCTCTTTTTTCCTGACAGCTGATAACGTGGCACTATTATTAAGAGGACTAAAAAGAAATGATAGAGAGATGTTTGAAGAAGCAGTTGAACTCATTCAGTGTGAAATGAGTACAAACCACAAAGGATGACCGTAATTATATACGAGTTTTTCTTCAAATGAAGAAAAAAGATATTGTGTGAATACGAAAACGACGATAAAGTGCAATAAATTTGAATCAGTTATTCAACAAAACCAGCTAATAGTTTGTCAACATTTTTCAATAAAAAATATAAAACTGACATGATATACTAAAATTGAATATGCCAAATAACCTTCCTTAATCTAATTGGAAGGTTTTGTTTTATTTACTTAGATATGCTTTCTATACTTCATTTTGGAAAGTTGTTTTACTTTTTAAATCTCCAATTTCAGAATGATTGTTGCTGCAATCTTTTCTCCAATACCAGAGACAGACTGGATAATCTGATATTCTTCAATTTCTTTAGCGAGGGCATCTATTTCTGCTGCTAACTTTGATAGATGCTCTTGATATTGAAGAACAATATTGATAAACATTTTAAGGTTAAAAATATGGCTTTGGTATAAGTTGTTTTGAAATAGATATAGAAGGGATTTTAGGTTAATAATCGAAGTTATATTGGCAGAGAATGTTTAAGTGAATGGGGGACATTTTGATGGAACCTTTGGATACAAGTGACAAAAATGGAATGAATCCTATTTTTGTAGAATGGGGTGGCAACTATGTGAAGCTAACTTGGCATCCACGTATGAAAATAACTAAATCTATAATTGTAACAAGTGTTCATGCCATATGCTTTAGAGGTGGGAATGTTTTATTAGCTCATATTAAAAATAGAGGTTTTAATTATCCTGGTGGACACATAGATCCTGGTGAAAAAATAGAGGAAGCTTTGTGTCGTGAAGTTTATGAGGAGGGGTATGTGAAGGGTACTATTCAATATATAGGTGCAATAGAAGTAAGCCACGAAGAAAATCCTTTTTTCGATCCAAAAGGCAAGTATCCATTAATAGCTTATCAAGTTTTTTATAGAATGGATATCACAGAATGCTTACCTTTTCTTCGTGAATATGAATCGATAACTCGAATTTGGGTTGAACCTGACGAAGTTCCATTTGTAATTAATGATCATGAACTTTTAAAACTAGTATTAAATGATGCCTTAACTTTAAATTCTTATTAAATCAATGGATTTTTAGAAGTTGAAAATCTTTATTGCCATTTCCCGGTGGAATTTCTTATCGTTTTGCTGCAATAGTGCTCAATAAGAACAAACGATAAGAGTTAATGTGGGGTATTTTCTCAATAGGTATGAATCGTATTATAGCTTTAATAATATTATTGATCTTCAGTAATAGGGCACCATTCTGCAGCAAGAATTACGCTCTTTCTTTATGTAAAGGTCATACTATTGTATAAATAGTAAAAGTTTAGACCTTGGTCTATATGTGATAAAATATATCAATCAAATTTAGGAGGCGTTATTTATGAAGTGCAATAAATATGACAGGGTAAATTTAAAAGAGGGAAGCGTATCAAAGGCCCTATAAACTGCGTCAACCCTCATTATTGGAGGGGAATATGTGAATATTTCTTATTCACAACCAACTTTGCAACACAACCAAGTTTTAATTTGGCTGTGTGTTCTGTCTTTTTTCAGTGTACTAAATGAAATGGTTTTGAATGTATCATTACCTGATATTGCCAATGATTTCAATAAACTACCCGCGAGTACAAACTGGGTGAACACAGCTTTTATGATAACCTTTTCCGTTGGAACTGCAGTTTATGGAAAGCTATCTGATCAGTTGGGCATCAAAAAGCTATTCCTATTTGGGATTATAGTAAATTGCTTCGGATCGGTAATTGGGTTTGTTGGACACTCTTTCTTTCCTATACTTATTTTAGCCCGGTTTATTCAAGGGACTGGTGCAGCTGCATTTCCAGCACTCGTGATGGTTACAGTTGCACGCTATATTCCAAAAGAAAACAGGGGTAAAGCATTTGGCCTTATTGGGTCTATAGTAGCTATGGGGGAAGGTGTTGGACCAGCTATTGGTGGAATGATTGCCCATTATGTCCATTGGTCGTACTTGTTGCTTATTCCAACAGTGACAATTATTACTGTTCCATTCCTTATAAAACTCTTGAAAAAGGAAGAAAGAATAAGAAATCAATTTGATATTGCAGGAATTATATTGATGTCTGTAGGTATTGTATTTTTTATGCTGTTTACTACATCATATAGAATTTCTTTTCTGATCATTAGTTTTTTGTCTTTCCTGATATTTGTAAAACATATTAGGAAAGCACCAAATCCATTTGTTGATCCTGAACTAGGAAAAAATGTTTCTTTTGTGATTGGAGTCCTTTGTGGAGGAATTATATTTGGTGCAGTAGCAGGATTTGTCTCTATGGTTCCTTATATGATGAAAGATGTTCACCAATTAAATACTGCAGCAATTGGAAGTGGGATTATCTTTCCCGGAACAATGAGTGTCATCATTTTCGGTTACATTGGAGGATTACTTGTTGATAGGAAAGGTTCTTTGTATGTTCTAAACATTGGGATGGCAATTTTATCTATCAGCTTTATAATCGCTGCCTTTTTTATAGAAGCCACACCATGGCTTATGACAATTATATTAGTTTTTGTTTTTGGTGGGCTTTCGTTCACAAAAACAGTAATTTCTACAATTGTGTCAAGTAGTTTGAAACAAAAGGAAGTTGGTGCTGGAATGAGTTTGCTTAATTTTTCCAGCTTTTTATTAGAAGGAACGGGTATTGCGATTGTAGGCGGATTATTATCTGTACGCTTACTAGATCGAAGGTTGCTACCTATTGACGTTGATCAATCGACTTATTTGTACAGTAATATACTATTACTCATTGTAGGAATCATTGTCATTAGTTGGCTAGTTATCTTGAATGTATATAGACATTCGCGGAGAATTTTCTAAAAGGGTCAAAGGATCAATTTTGAGACAGCGGTTCAAAATTAATTCTAAAGGACTTCAATTTTCTTTGTTCTACAATCGGCGCATTTCTGGAATAAGAAATGCGCCGATTCCTTGTGTAAAGGATAATTTACTGGAACGAAACTTGTTGAGCTAAAGTTGCAGTTTACTTAAATTTTAATACCTATCTGAGTCTGCACAATTAGCAAGAATTACGCTCTTTCTTTATGTATGTATATAAGGCAAAGGACTATAAGTCTGATCAGAAAAATGCTTATTTTCAGAAGCCAATGTATATGATATCAATTTAGAGCAGTGTTTTTATTTGAAAGAAGGAATCAACAAAGAAAAATATAGATAGGGCATTCAGCTAAAGGGCTCTATCCAGGTGCGATACTTCAATAATGAAGCATCGCTTTTTTTTATTCCACTATAATAGCGGAATATGTAAAGAAAAGGATATTGAACTAATGTAAAACCACAAACGATACTTTATCTAATTAAGAGATCGTTATTTTTGACGGTCCCTTTTTATTGAGTGAAAGTAAACAAAAAAGTTTTATTAAAACTAAAAGTGTAACTATTTGTATCTTAATACGTCATTAAAGCAACTAAAAATTTATTAGAAATTCAGTTCGAAAGAGGTGAATTATTTGGAGGAAGAATTGATATTACAAAAGTTAAACGATTGGTACTGGAGTTATAGCGATGAAATTTATCGCTATATCCTTATGTTAACTGCTGATCATGAATTAGCTAAAGATTTAACGCATGATACATTTATTAAAGCGTATAAGAGCATGGAAAGTTTTAGAGGTGAAGCAAGTGTAAGAAATTGGTTGTTTCGTATTGCAAGGAACACAACAATTGACGATGCACGAAAAAGAAAGCCCTTGCGATTTGTAGTTGATTCCTACGCCTCCCTTGCGACAAACGATTATCTTCCAGAGCAAGTTACACAATTAGGAGAAAGTGAGAAAGAACTTTACCATTCACTTTTAAAATTAAAAAGGTCCTATCGAGAGGTAATCATTCTAAGGAAAATAAAGGAGTTAACAATCCAAGAAACAGCAGAAATTTTAGACTGGTCTGAAGGGAAAGTAAAAATTACCTTGTATAGAGCTTTAAATGCCTTAAAGAAACAAATGCTAAAGGAGGGTTATGTACATGAATAAACACAATGAAGAAACTAAGTTCGATGATGCATTTAAGGGTTTTCAAAGTATCGATTTAGATGGGGAAGATAAAAGTATGATCCATACTAAGATGATAAAATCGATAGAAAAAGCTAAAAGCCGAAAAGTTAAGTGGAATAAACAGTCAGTTTTAACAACTGTTCTGTCAGGAATATTAATCATTTTTGCAGGTTATTTTTTAGCTGTTTTTGTAGAAAACGATAATCAAAGTGCTGATGAAAAGGTTAAATCTCCATACACCGAACTTGAAAAACAACTTTCGGATGCATTGAAAACACCTGTATATATTCCATATCATAAGGAACTTCCATTAAAAATGTCTATTCTCATGATGGAAAGTATGATTGTAGGTGAGAAAATAATAGAAAGAAAGCCAACAGTTGCTGGTCTTGCTTACA
Source organism: Cytobacillus solani (assembly GCF_006704205.1). Lineage (NCBI taxonomy): Bacteria > Bacillati > Bacillota > Bacilli > Caryophanales > Bacillaceae > Cytobacillus > Cytobacillus solani. Next base: position 745,151 of record NZ_CP041305.1, on the reverse strand, counting down.
GCAATTTAGATGCAGATGAAGCGGATGCTAAAGAATATGAAAAAATAACAGAACCAGGAGTAAAAGGAGGAGCACCAATTGAGTTACTTTACGGTGATTTTATAAAAAATGAAAAACATAAGGCTTATATCCATATTTTAAGCAGAGAAGTAAGTACCAGAAGCTTAATTAATTACTTTTTATATGGTGATAAAAAAACAATCGCAGGACATACCGTTATTTATAAAATAACCGAAGATAAAACAGGTAATTACATGTCATTTGCTTTTAAATATGATAATAATACGGTATATGTTTTTGCATTTCCTTTAAATAAAGTACCGGAAGATTTTGCAATATCATTTGTAGAAAAGTCAATTAAGCAAATAATAAGGTGAAATTGCCTAAAATAGCTTGTTTTAAATAAGGGATCAGTCAATGGTCCCTTTTTGTGTTAATAAACATATATGAAGAAAAGGTCTTTTGATCACAAGTTTATGAAGATAAATACTTAAACTATGGTAGCGTTTGTTCAATAGGAAGGTAAGAGATTTTAGGGATTGAGATCATATTTTAATTATTCCATTAAAGGGCCATTTTGAGGAGTATCTTTTCTAAAGGAAATTGGATATTTATGTTAAGATGAATGGGAGTCAATTCAAAAGAAAGGGGATGAGAAATGAAAACTTATCCATTAACATCAATAGATTATGAATGACTAGAAGAATCCAAAACCAAGATTACTCAACTATATGAGGATGATAGACACCATGTTGGTGCAGCGTTAAGAACAAAATTTGGAAATGTAGTTTCTGCAGTACATATAGAGGCATATGTAGGGTGTATCACAGGATATGCAGGGGCAATTGCATCAGATGGTGAAAAAGGCTTTGATACAATTGTGGCTGTAAGGCACCCATGTTCAGATGAAGAGGAAAGAGAATAAAAGGTTGTCAGCCCATGTGGTATGTGCCGAGAGTTAATCTCGGACTATGCTCCGGATTGCTTTATTATTTTAAATAAGAAAGAGTGTTTCGATAGTCTATTAGTTAAACAAAGGGCAGCTATAAAATGTATTGATGACTAATTAAATCAAGCGATTATAGAGGGGTATATTTATCCTTGCCAAGCCCGACTATGTCAATGGAGGGAAACGCGATGAAAATTACACATTCATTACCTATACAGTCTCAGACTATAGATAGTGCACATAAAAAGTCTAAACAAAGTCAGCAAACGGTGCAGCACGAAACGTATACGAAATCGACACAAGAGCCGTCGTGGAATTATTCAGTGACGGAAGTTTCGGCAACCTATAGTCGGAATTTGTTGTTGCCGACAGATATTAATAAACCAGATTGGAGCCTTATTCCGACGAAAGGGATGCAGGTTCCCTCACAAGAAGAACTGATTGCGCAAATCAAGGCGCTAGCTACCAAGATGGCCAACGCACCGTATCATAAAGATGTTGATCAATTACATGCCCAGTTCAATCGCTTGCATACGCAATATCTGTCGCCCGTCTCACCGGATCGAAAAGCGCTACATGAGCAAGCTATGAGGGTGATTAAGCAGTATGAAGCAGAAAAACCGACTCAGACACGTGAGTTGACGCTTGTCGATTATTTAAATGAAATGGACGAGATTTATACTAAAAATACGACGCAACTAGCAGGTGGTACCGTTAGTTCTAGCATCAATTCACAAGGTGGCTACGACTATGAAGTCAAGGTTGGTGGCCAGACGCTGATGAGCAGCGTAAATGGTCATTGGCTGTACGGCAAAACGCCAGCTGAAGAACAGAAATCCAAGGAATTTTATCAAATCTATTGGTCAGCCATGGATCAAGCAAAGGCTGAATTGAATGGACAATAGAAGATCAGTGGCAACAGACGCTATACAAATCACTGCGGCATGAAAAATGACGAACCATCGGGCATGATGCATCTTCGTTGTTAGATTTATAGACCAATAAAATATAAGGAAGTGTGTTTATGAGTGGGGAGAAGGTGTTAAAAACATTTCTGTTTGATGTAACTGAAGAACCAAAAAGTATTTATCCATTCTCTCCTGTTTACAAGGTTGAACAGGGAGATAAGTCTTACATTGTAAAGAATACGCGTGCACCTATTGAAAAGGCGATGAGGATTGCAAGTTTTGTTGAGCGATTGCGTAAACTTGGTGTTCCTATTGTTACCCCAGTTCCAATTGGTGTTGACAATCCACAACAAATAGATGAAATAGTCTGGGTCGTTTATCCTTTTATCAAGGGCAAGTCCTACACAGGAAAAGATGAGGAAATATACGAGGCTGGTATGCTGCTTGGCCACATTCATTCCTTATCATCGACGAATAACGAAGAAGGTCTGAGAACCTATAATGAGTTTGATTTAGAAGAACAGGAAATAATGGAGGATCTGGAAAAAATAAAAGGTTATGCTGAAAAAAGAGGATTGTCACTGGATGAAGGTCATTTAAGAAGACAAATGCTAAGAATTATTGAAAAGCAGGACACCTTAAAGGCTTTGGATTTACCATCAGTTGCTACACCTTATGATTATAAGGCAGATAATCTTATTTATAATGACAGTGTAAAACCTTATCTCATTGACCCGGATAACGCTGTCTTTTTACCAAGAATCTATGATTTAGCACTAACATTACTCCTTTTTCACAATGTATTGGATACAGCACCCGGCCGTGTATTTGATATCAAACAATGGTTCTTGTTTAAAAAGGGATATTTTCAGTTTGTGAAGATTACTGATATTGAAAGAAAACATTGGCAAGATGTTGTAAAACATGTTTTTTTGGATGAAGTAATCTGGTTGATGGCAGATTTTGAAGAAGGGTGGGATGACCAAAGACAAGTCGGTCTTTTCATTTCTCTATTATCACTAGTCAATGATATGAAATTCTATGATTTAAAATAATAGTTTTTATGAATTGTTCATTACCCTTGTAGGAGTTTTAACAATCAGCAGTAGTGACAAAGGAAGAAGGGTTTATCTTTATATGTATTCGGATTTTTATGTGGAAAAATGTTAAATATCAAGGAATGGGGTGCATCTAATGAATATAAGAGTTGTAGATTATAACCAAAAATTGGAACAATGAGTATAAAAAAGAAGAACTGTCTATTAAGACTTTCCTTCAAGAAGAACTGGTAAATAGTTTTCACATTGGCAGTACATCAGTTCCAGGTCTAAAAGCAAAACCTATCATCGATATTCTGCTTGTGGTCAAAGACATCAGTGAATTAGATACTTACTCTGAACAATTTGAAAATCTTGGTTATGAAGTCATGGGTGAATTTGGAATTGAAGGAAGAAAGTACTTCCGTAAAGGCGGAGATAATCGGACACATCAAATTCATGCTTTCCAGTATGATAATATTCAAGAAATCGAAAGACACCTATCGTTTAGAGATTATCTTCGCCAAAATCCAGAAATAAGCAAAGAATATGGAGAATTAAAAAGTAAATTAGCTGAAAAATATCCCACTGACATTGATGGCTATGGTGACGGTAAAAACGATTTTGTCAAAAAGATAGAAAAAAAAGCCCTCGAATGGCATTGGTCAGTCCGTTAATATAGCGCTCATTTTCCATTTTAGGGCCATTTTCTGGAATAATATTCAACAAGGAAATTGGATATTTATCTTAACGTTAGTATGGAGTTTATGAAGGATTGAAGGATGTAGGTTACTTCAATAAGTGGAGATTAAATAAGATGACCCCGTCACAATATCGAGATCATCTGTTAGTAGGCTCTTTTATTTAACTTTCCATAATCATTTCATTATATTTCTGGATAATTTTTTTCCAATCATTCCTTTTTTTATCACAGGCATTAATTAACTTTTTAAGTTTATTATTAATTTCTTTATCTATTATCTTATTTCTCTCAAGATGAACCTCTAACGCAACTAATAATATTTTTGCTAAGTCCAATTCCCCAATATTCAACGAATCTAAATTTGCAGGGAAGAACTTCATTAACATATTATGTGCAACAGTGCTATCCTCTTTAGAGTAAATCAAATCATAGAGTATTTCAAAGTTTTTGGCATGCTCCTTGCTTTCGATGGTTCTAAAAAAAGTACCATCATCAGATAACTCGGCATTTGGCGTTCCAACAAAAATCGTATTGCCGCCAACATCCGTTATATTGAATCTTCTATCATCCTTTAGGTCTTTCAATTTTGAAATCCTCGGAATGCCAGAACGTGGAATCTTTCCGATATTTTGTTTCAAGCCGGTAGTAAATGTTTCATAAACACGATTAACATCATCTACTCTTAAATAACACATATGGGGATTCTCAGAAGGCACTGTTTTTTTACTTCCATAAAAATGCATCTCAAGTGTACCGTATCTCATAACTGCATATGGATTTGGACGAGTATAAACCTCAACGTTTTCAAAACCAAGTTTTTCATAAAATGAAACTTGTTCCCTTATTGATTGACATGGCAAAATTGGAATGATTTTATCCACAAAATTTCAACCTCCATTAAGATTGTGAAATAACGTATACTTTTATAATACAATATTCATGCAAATGATAATGTTTGAGGTTTTTTAACCCTTTAATTAAGGTGTTTTTTAAAAAAAGTTGTCATGTAGTTTAATTATTAATTATAGTTTTAAAGAAGGGGTTTCAAATGAAAGGGATTGAAATAGCGAACAAATTAAATATAAGCACGAGTGCATTAAGGCATTATGAATCTTGGGGACTTGTTCCTAAAGTTGAGAGAGCAGAAAATGGTTATCGAATCTATACAAAGGAACATGAGGCTTATTTTCAATGTATTCGTGCACTATATTCTGGATTTGGGATGGATTTGGTTCGAGAGGTTATGCCACTTATTATAAATGAAAAAAAACTTGATGCTTTGTGGTTAATTAACAAGGCACAAGTTGACCTTCAAGCAGAAAAGGAAACTGCACAGCGAACTGTTGAAATGCTAGATTTAAAAGAATTAACTGATATTCCAAAGTATCGTAATAAAAATTCATTTACGATTGGAGAGGTTGCTAAAGAAGCAAAAGTCTCTACTTCCTCTATTAGACATTGGGAAAAGGAGGGGTTAATAAAACCTAAACGTCACAATGAGAGTGGATTCCGAATGTATAGTCCAGCTGATATTCGTAAAGTCCTTATTATACGCACTATTCAAAGAGTAGCTTATTCCTTGGATATCGTTCGTTCAGTATTGTCGGAACTTGATAAAAATAACGTTGCTCAGGCTAAAGAAATTGCTCTTAAATCCATGCAATATATCGATTATGCATTAGTTGAGCAAGTACGTGGAATTGCCTATTTGCATAACCTTTTAGAAATCGTTTCAAACAAGGAGAGATAAGAAATATAATGTTGTTTTATTAACATTTATATAATGTTTGATCTTCTGTAATCGGGCGCTGATCTAAAACAAGGAAAATCGTCATTCTTTATGAAATGGGCCAGAATAGCTACCCAAAAAGAAAGTGTGGTGGTGTATTCAATGCAAAAGTGTAAGAACTGTAACATGCAGTTTAGTTGGGTTAATATTTATAAATCTTTTTGGTGGGGATATAAACCAATTGAATGTGAAACCTGTAATACTGAACATAGAATAACAGTTCTTGGAAGGATAATATTTGTATCTTTGACGATCTTACCAATGCTGGTATTTGGATATTTCTTTTCACCCTTTGATCATGCTTTTGCAACAATGGGGGTAGGGATTGCTATTTTAATAATCGGTTCTCTTTTTACACCCTATTTGGTTAAATACAAAAAGGTAGATCAGCAATCATAGCGCTGAAGAATTGTCTCCAGCGCAGTCATCCGTTTCAAAATCTAAATCTTTCCAGCAGCTGAGAAATGACTTTCATCGTTTCCTCCACCGATTCCATCACATTTGGCATTTGTGCAATCCATAGAGTAGATTCATTCAGCGCACCTGAGAGGATATGTGTTAACGCATCAATGGATATCGATTCAAAGTACCCTTGCTGCTGCATCAATTGGAGTTGCTCGTGTAATAGCCGCATAGAGCCTTGTTCATCCATGCTTCGCCAAGTTTCCCAACCTAGCACTGCTGGTCCATCTATAAGCATGATTCGCTTATTTTTTTGTTCGACGGCTGTAGTAACAAAGGCACGGCATCCAAGAATTAGCTGGTCCCATACATCCTTGCTCTTGCCTGACTCAGTTTCCACCTTTTCCGCAACTTCACTTTGAACAGATTCTAGTACTGCAAGAAAAAGCCCTTTTTTACTCCCAAAATGATGATAGACTGCCCCTCGAGTTAATTTAGCTTCCTTCACTATTTCATCCAATACAGTAGCTGCGTAGCCATGCTCGGTAAAATGCTTTCTAGCTACTTCTTTGAGTTGGTTAATTGTTTCGTTAGTTTCTTCCCTACTTCTTTTCATGAAAAGTAATTCTCCTGTTCTTGTCATTACTCATAGAATTTCCAATAGACCTAGAGCTTCTTGATCTCCCGAACTGACTAGAGAACGTAATCCGTGACGAATAACCCAGTTAATGGCACCTATTCTAGCTGATTTAGTCGACGTAGTTGGCAAGTGAAATGTCGCCCTTTGCTAGTTACAAAGCGATGATGAATAGGTAATATAATTACTATCCCGTCAACAAGGCAGAACGCAATCGAAATCAAACCTAATGAATGTGTAGATAGATAAAGGAGGCCCCATTATGACGTCTCATACTCGTATTAAAATCCCGGCAGGATTCTGGTCAGGATTACTTCAATTAGGAATTTCCGCCAACGATGTGGTTCGAAAAGCACGACTGCCGCTTACGATTATTACTGAACCAGTTGTCACCACGGCCCAATACTTCGCGATCTGGCAGGCTTATTCTGAGATCATGGATGACACTGCAAAAGGAATCATCCAGCTTACGAGCGGATTTGAAACAGCGCATTACCCACCGACCGTCTTAGCGACTTACCATGCTCGTGACTACCGCGACGCTCTAAAGCGAATGGTCCGGTACAAACAACTGTGCCCTCCCGAAAGCTTACGTATCACCGAGGAAGATGAGCGCTGTACAATCGAACTAGATTGGTTGGATACCGAGCAACCTGGACCGCCGATGCTAGTTGGTATCACACTGGCTTTTCTTCTTGAGCTAGGGCGCCGGGGCACAGGTCAGCCATTGACGGCGAAGTTTGTCGAATTTTCGCACTCAATGGGCGACGTACAGGCACTTGAAGCTTACTTCGGCTGCCGTATCCGGATCGGTGCAAATGGGAATCGGCTGATACTGCATCGAGAAGATCTGGACCGCCCCTTTGTCTCGTACAACGCAGAGTTGCTGGAGATTCTGACTCCCGTACTGGATCAATCGTTAGATGAGCAGCAACGGAGCCACTCAATCACCGAGATGGTTATGTGGATCATGAAACGTAGTCTGACAGGAGGGCGCCCCGACATTCAGACTATCGCGAGCGAGTTGGGAATGAGCGATCGTACCTTGCAGCGCCGGCTTACTGACGAAGGCACAAGCTTCAAGCATTTATTGACAAAAGTCCGACATGAGCAGGCACGAGAGTACTTGGCAGACCCCTCGCTCGATATTAAAGAAGTGGCTTTCCTGATTGGATATGAGGACCAGAACTCGTTCTACCGCGCCTTCCGCCTTTGGGAAGGGAATACCCCTTTAAATTGGCGTATAGAACATTTAGGTGCAAACTCAATACATTGACTTTGTCTTAAAAGTAGATTTTTTTATCACTATATTAAAAGCCGAAAAGAGGAAAACCTAATAATAATTACAAAATAATAGGAACGGTTTTTATAGTAATTTTTTATTATCATAATAAGTAAGTTAGAAGGAGAAATGTATGATGGATATGGGATTAAACAATAAAACAGCTTTAGTGACAGGTTCAACGAAAGGGATAGGTAAAGCAATAGCCATTGAACTTGCCAAAGAAGGGGTTAATGTACTAATTAATGGACGAAATGATGAAGAGGTAGAACGAATGGTAAATGAAATTAAAACGGATTTCCCGGCTACCTCTCCTGGGAATGCTACAGCCGATATTGTGGATATGCAACAAAGAGAAGCGTTATTTAAAAAATATCCCCATATTGATATTTTAGTTAACAATATGGGGATTTATGAAATGATGCAATATGAGGACGTTGACGATGAAGTATGGGAAAATTACTTCCGTACGAATGTTCTTGCAGCAAATGGATTAACTAAATTTTATTTACCTAAAATGTTGAAAAATGATTATGGCCGCATTATCTTTATTGCGAGTGAAGAAGCAATTATGCCTTCAGGGCAAATGCCTCAGTATTGTATGACCAAATCAATGCTATTATCATTGTCAAAAAGTTTATCTAAATTAACAATAGGAACAGAAGTTACAGTCAATACAATCATGCCAGGACCAACACTCTCTGAAAATGTGCATCAAATAATTGAGGGTATATACCCTAACGAAGAGATGACTTTTTCAGAAAAAGAGAAAGAATTTATGACTACAAACCTACCTCAATCTGAAATACAGCGATTTATCAAGCCAATTGAAATAGGCAGACTAACTACATTTGTATGCAGCCCATATGCATCCGCATTTAAAGGTTCTCCCATCCGTATGGATGGTGGAATGGTACCGACTATTTTTTAACATTTTTCTAATTTTAATAATGTAAATAAGTTAAGATATGTATAACAATAGGCTGCTCTAATACTACAGTATTGGAGCAGCCTAATTCCTATCATATTATAGCTTTAAAACAATAAGTAACATAGAATCCCACTTAATTATTTGCCCCTCTGGCACGCTTCAATCATCTTTTCATAAGCAGTCTCTGATCTATTTAGTAAATCAGGTTTTATCAGCCCAATTGAATCAAACTATATTTTTATCCAACACCTTTTCCACAAACTAGAACAAGGATTGGCGCTCATTTTTCATATTAGGGCCATTATATGGAACAGCACCTTAAAAGAAAATGGGATATCTATGTTAAAAATCAGAAGAGATTATGTAGGTTCGTACTCAAACTATCGGGGAATTGGTTGAAGAAGGGCATAAAAAATAATATAATAAAAACGAACGTATATTCGATTTGGAGAGGTGGATATAATTGAGTACATACTGCAAAAGCGCATTAAATCAAATCAAAATAGCATTAAAAGCTACTGCCGAGATAATCGATAAATTAGAAGAAGCTGACTTACAAAAGAGACCTTCTTTAAATAAGCGTTCGATAGGGGAACTGTTAGAACATATTGCAATTATCTGTAAAGCTGATTTACTCATTTCAAACGGTGCAACACAAGAAGAGATGAAAGAATTCTATTCAAGTGTTCTATTTAAGGACATAAAAGATATAAAAGATGCTTTAGTTGTTAATTATAAATGTCTAAAAGAATGCTATATGAAATTTACAGAAGCTGAACTTCAAGAAAGTATTACCTCCTATTGGGAAGTAACATACACAAGGTTTGAGTGGTTGTTAGAGATTTTAGCACACGTTTATCATCACAGAGGTCAACTACACTCTATGCTTGTCCACTGTTATGGAAAAGACCCAAATATTTTATTGTTTGAATAGTCTTTCTTCTTAAGTTAAAATGAGGGTGTTAGTTGATTAAGCATGAAATGATTTTAGAACTTGTTACATGTTTAAGTTGTTCCATTAAGAGTGCGATTCAGCAGCAAAGCTCAGCACTCATTTTCATTTTAGGGTTATTTTCTTGAATACTACTCAATAATAAAATTTAGATATTTATGCTAGTACCTGAAGAAGAATGAGGTTGACTAAAGTAATAGATATACCTATAATGGTGCTGTATTTTTATTTACAAAAGGATGAATATGATGAAGAAAGCAGACAAAATAGCCTCCTAAAAACGTAATGAACATTTTAGGAGGCGTTGAAAATGAAATTTAATAGGATAGACCGTAAAAATTGGCATCGAAAAGAGTATTTTGAACACTATTTACAGCAACAAACAACATTTAGTATAACGAATGAAATAAATATTACTATTCTTATGGAAAACTTAAAGAAAAAGAATGTTAAGTTATATCCTGCGTTTATTTTTATAATTACAAAAATCGTTAATGCACATAGAGAATTCAGAACGAGCTTTAACTCAGAAGGGAAATTAGGGTATTGGACGGAGGTTTTACCTTCTTATACCATTTTTGATAAAAAAACATGTACATTTTCAAGCATTTGGTCATCAAATGTAACAACTTTTTCTGAGTTTTATTCTCAATATGAAAAAGATGTAGAAAGATACAATGGTACGGGTAGGATGTTTCCAAAGACGCCTATACCAGAAAATAATATTCCAATATCTATGATTCCTTGGAGTTCTTTTACTGGATTTAATTTGAATATTAATAATGGTGGAGACTATCTTCTACCAATTACAACTGGCGGTAAATATTCTCAAGTAAATGGGGAATTATTCTTACCTGTTTCGTTACAAATTCATCATGCAGTTTGTGATGGTTATCATGCAAGTGTTTTTATGAATGAATTCCAAAGACTAGCTGATGAAAGTGTAGAGTGGCTATAGTTGTTTATCATGGGTAATATGTCTAAAAGGAACTGTTAAATCAGTTCCTTTTTTATTAGAAAAACTATTCATTTAGGGGCATCCACCTTATACGTAGATCTACTTTATCCGAATTAAAATATGGGATGCCAAGCAAATATCCTTCCAATCATGTTAATACGATAAATTCGTTTATCTGCTTTTTTCAAATAAATCCTTAATAAAATGATTAATTACTTCATTTAATTTAGTTGCTGCTTTAGTAGGGATTTGATGTTTTTCTTTTTCTAAGTACAATAATTGATTATTAGGTAGCTTTTCATGTAAGATTTGAGCATATTTATGAAAGGATTTATCCTTCATACCATAGACAAGTAAAACAGGTAAATCAATATGTTGAAGTTTTGCAGTACAATTATATTGTAAGCTATAACGGTAATATTGCTGGATATTCTCTGCATACCCATGCAATGCTTCTTTATACATCTTCCTAAAAATGCTTCTATTATCAGAATTCCCCCACGAAATCGCAAAAGATAGAAAAGGGATTGTTTTTGTTTTGGCAATTTTTACTGCTAAAGATATTCTCTGCTTTAAAATCAGATCGTCCACTTCTGACATCCCGCTAATAATAATGCCGCCTAATGCTCTACTAGAATGATTCAACAAATATTCTAATACAATAGAACCACCTGTTGAATATCCACAAATAAACGCTTTATCTATTCCTAAATAATCCAAAAGGAATATGATATCTTCAACAATTTGGGAGTATGTAATAGGATGTTTCGAATACCCACTCCTGCCATGTCCTCTGATATCAAAAGTAATAATTTTATATTTCTTAGACAACTCTTCCACTTGATAAAAAAAATTTGCACTTGTGAGTAATGGCGGATGAATAAAAACAATCGGAACCCCACTGCCCTGTACATTATAGTACAAACTTGTTTCTCCTATATACAACACAGGCAACCTGTATTCACCTCATCCTTTTAGAGTGTTCTTCCTGATTTAATACGATTATATTTTGCTAAACATACGATTCAATTATGTATCTAAGTTAATGAGAAAATATAAGCTAGAAGTGATTCCATAAAGAGGAGAATAGCTAAATGGAAATGTGGGAAAATAGAGTATCAATCTATTTCAGAGTAAATGAATCTGAAGAAAGGTGAGATATTTGCTTGTACTTATTTTATATATTTTAGCTGCAACAATTCTCTTACTAATAAATATGAATAAGGTGTTACATCCTGTAGAAATTGTTTTATATTGGATGATAAATGCAATGATCAATGAGGAATTTATTCTCATAACGATAGCTAATCTTAAAGTGATTAAAATGCCGAATGAACCAATACCCGCTATCACATTACTCATAAGTAAGATCTATTTAATGCCGATGTTATCCCTTTGTTTTTTAACATATTTTTTAATATTTCAAACTACTATTAGCAGGATAATACTTATTTCCATTTCGGTATTAGTTCATACTTCATGTTTATACATCAATGAATGGCTAGGATTAGTAAACTTAATCCATTGGTCGTATGATCTTACCATTATTTTCTGGGGAGCTGTTTTATTTGTAAACTTATTTTTACTCTTCGGATATAGAAAATTGCTAAGGAGAGTAGGAATAGTTAATGAAAGTATTAACAATGCCTAAAAGCTTAGATGAGAATGAAATCTTTGTATTATTCGTTGCAATGGGACTATTCCTTTTTTTTATAATCTTACCGAAACGCTTCCCATTGCATTTATTTATTCTATTATTTTTAATAAATTCTTATATCGGCCGTACTGTGGATACTTCCATTGCTATACGCCCCTTTAATATTTACGATAGTTTCGATGGGAATACACATGAAATATTAGATGAAATTACGTATTCAATCGTTTATCCGATTTACGGATATCTGTTTTATTACTTCTATGATAAATATTATATGATACCTTCGTGGATTCTCCTTATCGTGTGGGCTGCTTCCAGTACATTTTTTGAATGGATTTCAACTTGTTTCAATGTTTTTCAATATCATAATTGGCATATATTGTACTCATTTTTTGTTTATCTTCTTGTTTTTATGTTCCATATTCTGTTTTTTAGATGGGTAACAAATCAAACGAAATATTCCTCTGAAAGAGTCAAATTAATACAAGGAAAAAGAAAGAAGATTGTTTTTATGAAAAAATTGAAAGAAGAGTAACACTTAAACAAATGGGGGGAGTGAAAAAGGAAATTCCGTGGAGTCGATATTCGCTTATTGTTTCTACACAATAGTATGGGTGAATGGAAGGATATTATTGATTGCAATAAGCTTGTTAATAACATAGGAAAATGATCAACACTAACTAGAAAGGTAACTCAACTGGAATAATAATGGGGTGTTTTGATGAGTAAATCTAAAGGAAAAGGTGGAACAGGGAGAGGAACAGACAAGAAGGGGTGGAATCGTTGGCAAGCTAGTGCAAACAAAAAAAAGAGTGCAAAACCATATAAAAGTAAAGGTACAAAAAAAACGGAAGTTGAAAATGCCCCAACGAGCAAGAGATAAAGTTACTTATATCCAAATTATAACGAATGCTAATAAATACAATTATTTAATTAGCCAACGTGTGCGAGCTCCTTTAAGGAGTTCGCTTTTTTCATTTTCTGCTGGGCAGGTTCGTTTAATAGTTAAGACAATTTATTTTTCTAGTTTTTCTTAAAAAGGAACGGCTTTTTTTAAATGTGAAATCTCTCTTTTAAAAAGCTCCTTAAATTTCTCCCTATCTTCTGATGTAAATGGTTTTGGCCCCTTTGTACGCTTTCCGCTTTTTCGAGCCATTGCACTCAAATATCGTGTTTGCAATAATTGGTCGATGTTTTCATTTGTATAGCTAGACCCATTATGGTGAAGGACCGCACACCCTTTTGCTAAACCAAGCGAAGCAAGACCATAATCTTGCGTAACGATTATATCTCCTTTTTCTGCTAACTTCATAATCCGATAATCAGCAGCATCTGCTCCAGAATCAACATAAATGGTTTCCACTCCTGATGGTTGTTCCGCATGAGAAAAATGAGAAAAGCTAGTAACAAGGACAACAGGAATTTCAGCATTCGTACCTTCAGAAATAATGATATCTTTTACCGGACAAGCATCTGCATCAACATAAATTTTCATGTTTACCTCTCCCCGTAAGTAAGTTTGAGTTGATGATAATGGCAAAGGTATCCTTTGTCAAACGAGAAAGATGGTTTACCTAAAAACATTAAAAGATTAATACAAAAACATATGGTGAAAAATTGATTAATTTATATTTTCTACGATCGGGCGCAATTCTATAACAAGACTGACGCTCTTTCTTTATGTAAAGGGCCATATTGTTGAAAACTAAACGAACGAGTCAGTGGATGAAAAAATGATATAATTAAATAAAACTCATTGTATAAGGAGACTTATAATTTTGGATGCAAAATGTATTATATTCTCTGAATTCGGCAGCCCTAGAGATGTGCTAAGAGTTGAGTCTAAAAGGATTGAACGACCAAGAGATCATGAGGTCCTTGTTCGAATGTTAGCTCGCCCTATCAATCCTTCTGACTTGATACCAATTAGAGGGGCATATTCTCATCGGATTTCTTTACCAAATATTCCGGGATATGAAGGCGTTGGTATTGTAGAAGATGTTGGTCCTTTCGTTTCTCAGCATGTTATTGGGAAGCGTGTTTTACCTTTGCGTGGGGAAGGCACATGGCAAGAGTATGTTAAGACCTCATCAGAATTGGCAGTTCCTATCCCTAATTCGATTGATGATTTTACGGCAGCACAGATGTATATCAATCCAATTACAGCATGGGTGGTTTGTACAGAAGTATTAAAACTAGGACAGAATGATATTCTCTTGGTTAATGCGTGCGGATCTGCGATTGGGCATATTTTTGCTCAATTATCGAAGGTTTTAGGTTTTCGATTGATTGCAGTGACAAGAAATAATAAATATACAGAAGATTTGATTCATCTCGGTGCTTCTTATGTGATAGATACTTCTAATTTTCCACTCCACGAAACAGTTATGGAGTTAACAAATGGAAAGGGTGCAGATGCTGCTATTGATTCCGTTGGAGGTTCATCTGGAAATGACTTAGCTTTTTGTGTTCACCCTAATGGGAACTTTTTAACGATTGGTCTTTTATCAGGGGTACTAGTAAACTGGGCCGATATTGTAAATAAAGCCAAGGTGAATGCGAATATGTTTCATTTACGGAATTGGAATAAAGATGTGTCGGCAGATAAGTGGCAAGAAACTTTTAATCGTTTGATAAGACTAATAGATGATAAAAAATTGAGTCTAATGAAGAAAGATTCTCAATACGACTTATCAAACATAAAAAAGGCTGTTGATGCTGTTGAATCTTCAAAGACAGCCAGAGGAAAAGTGTTTCTAACAAGCGATTGAGTGAATACTTCGTCAAGTAGAGAGTACATAATTTTTAAAAAAGTTTAAGCAATAATTTTCAGCAAAAGGGCGGCATTTCCAGAAAAAGAGCTGCGCTTTTTTAGTTTTATAAAAAAGATGGATCACTTAAAACAAAGTTTGATTATTTAAAATGAAAATTGAACACATATTTTCGTTATTCCATTAAAGTGCGCAATTGTTGAATATGCTTCTCTTTCTTAACCAACTAACTGGTGTTTTACTTAAATAAGACATTAAAAGCTCTCTCAAAAGAGAAGGGATTTTTTTCACCAATTCGTCACAAGGATTTCCCTCCTATCTGCCTAATATATGGGGAAAGGAGGGATTTTTTATGGAATCACCATTAGAAAAAATCATCTTCCAGAAGCAAGACGCGCCAGGGATTATTAAAATGGAATCAGGACTTATGTTTTACAAGGAAAAAGAAGCAATGTTATGGCTTTGTATCGAGTATAAAAATCGATTTGAAACCTATTTATTGCTTGATGATCAAGGCCAGCCACCCTACCGCAACCATCTGACATCTGGTGTAGGTCGAACACTTGAGCAAGCACGAGATATTGCAGTTAATAAAATGGAGAAAGAAGTATTTAATAAAGTTCATTAAGCCCTTCCAAATGGAAGGGCTTTTTTTGCTTGTTTAACCAAGGTAGAAGGATAGATAAACATGGATTTCGATCCCCTTCTTAATATGTGAATATTTGATTAATAGTGAGTAATAATAAGAAAAAAAGGTGGCGAGTTCTGTGAAACAGCCTGACTTTGCTTTAACCCAAGGGTGGTGGTATCCTGCAGTTCTAAGTATTATTCTCCTTTCAATTGTTTTTTTCATGCCCAAGAAAAGATTAAGCTGGAAAGAAGTTTATATTACTTTCGGAGTAATTGGTTATATCGTATGGATGGTTGATATGACAATAGCTGCTCCATTTGATCTTTTCGATATAGGTAATCCGCAAAAAGAGGGATTACCTGAGATAACCCTTTTTGGAATTATCCCCTCATGTTTATCGGTAATATATTTAAACTTATATGAAAAAAAACGGAAATGGTTCTTGGTTATCTTATTTTTCATCTTGTCACTTACACTTGAATGGTTAACAACTAGAGTTGGATTAATGAGACATTGGAATATTTTGTGGTCATCCCCTGTCCACTTTATTGCATATGCTTTTTACTTACCATGGCATTTAAATTTTATTAGGAGAAATTAGAATCTAAATGCCCTTCCAATCGGAAGGGCTCAGACTGTAGACAAACTCGAAGACATCGAGTTTGTTTACGTCATTTTTCATTTACAATGATTATTAAGGCAGATGCTGCCTATAAGACACCTGCTATCTGTAAATTCCTTTTAGAAAAAACCCTGCACTCCCTTATACTCGACTAAAAACAAAGGAAGGCTTTATGCGTAAACATGAATATGTTTATGATGAATCCTTAGTGATATTCTGGAAAAAATAAAAAGGCATTTGGGAATATGAGTATGCCTAAATGCCTTTTGTCGTCAATCTGAGACAGGAATTTAAATTTCCTGTCTATTTCAATCTTAAATTCTCCACGTCTCTTTTAATAATTGAATGCCTTCTTCAATTTCTGTCTCTGATAACCCACCATACCCTAGTAAAATTTTTGAGCCCTTAGTTTGTTTGTGTCCATCATAATAGATAGAAAATGGATAGACTTTTACCCCTGCATTTAAAGCAGCGGTAACTAGTTCTTCTTCCGACATTTGATTGTCCAATTCAATGATCAAATGCAGTCCAGACTTCTCTCCAATTACTTTAACATGACTGCCCATGTATGTGTTGATAGCTTGCATTAAGGTGCTTTGTTTTCTTCGGTAGAGTGTTCTCATTTTATTTAAATGGGTTTGCCAGTGACCTTCGTTCATAAAGTGATATAGTGTATGTTGATGAAGCCGTGATACGGTCTGTTTATAAATGGTGAAATGATCTTGGTACTTTCGTAGGAGTGGTGTTGGCAATACTAAATAACTAATGCGAATGGATGGAATTAATGACTTTGAAAATGTCCCCATGTAAACGACCTTACCGTTATTATCCAACCCTTGCAAAGAAGGAATCGGTTTTCCTTTATACCTATACTCACCGTCATAATCATCCTCAATAATGAAACGATCATTCTCTTCAGCCCATTTTAATAATTCCATTCTTCGAGTGATAGGCATGACCATTCCATCGGGAAATTGATGGGATGGAGTCACATAAGCAATACTCGCTTCACTAGATTTAAGAAGATTTACATCCATTCCATCTTTATTAAGAGGAATAGAAACTATATTTATTCCCTGATCTTTTAAGACTGCTCTTATTCTGTGGAATCCTGGATTCTCAAGTGCAAATGTATGTTGTTTCCCGATTAGTAAGCATAATAATATCATCAAAACTTGAGAACCAGCCCCAATAACAATTTGATCAGGAGAACACTTTACTCCTCTAGATTCAAACAAGTACTTGGCAATTGCCATTCTAAGCTCAAGTTCCCCTTGAGGATCTCCAGTATAAAAAAGTTCCCCCTCCGTTTCATTTAATGATCGTATAGATATTTTTTTCCAAATATTATACGGGAAATGTTTCAAGTCAACCTTTCCTGAATTGAAATCAATTTTAACATTTGGTGATTCCTTGTTGCGTTGTGTATTAATTTCACACGTGAATGGATTAGAGAATAGGTCATCTTCAAGAATGGAAACAAACAAACCTTGACGCTGTTTACTTTCTACATAGCCTTCAGCACATAGCTGGTCATATGCAGTCTGAACAGTATTTACACTCACTCCAAGATAACTGGATAGTTTGCGCTTTGATGGCAATTTCTCATTAGAAGGTATTCTTCCTGCAATAATTTCCTTCTTAATATAATCTGTCAACTGAATGTATAATGGTTTATTACTTTTATTATCTAAAATAGGCGTTATTTCAATCATATGTTTTCACCTCAAATCTAAGTTATCTGGTACTGTTGAAATTCATAAATCTGATTCTTTTAATTATACCAGTTTTTGATTTAATTAGAAAAAAGGAGGATGAAAAATGATGAACGAACAGAGAAGAGTTATTAAGGAATTAATGAATGAGAGTGAATGGAGAGAAGCATTTCCAATCATGAAGCAATTAAGGAGCCATTTAGAAGAAAGCGATTTTTTAGCATTAGTCAATGAGGCAAAACAAAAGCAGGAATATAAACTCTTTGCCCTATACGATAACCAAAAAGTGGTTGCCGTTACTGGCTTTATGCCAATGGTGACATTGTATAATGGCAGGTTCATCTGGGTGTGTGATTTAGTAACCGATTCAACTAAACGATCAAGAGGCTATGGACAAGAACTGCTTGAATATGTACATGATTGGTCACAGGAACATGGGTTTAAGATTGTTTCGCTTTCATCGGGTGTACAAAGGACAGAAGCCCATCATTTCTACGAAAATAAAATGGCATATGACAAAGTAAGCTATGTATTTTTAAAAAGACTATAATCTAAAGACTAATTGAGTAATAAAGGGTTGTAAAGAGCGTGAGGCATGGGTTTTGTTAATCGAAAAAGTTTTGTTTAAGCGCAAATTGGTGAAATATGGTGCTTTTAAAAGAACGGAATGTAGAATCAATTTGTAAGAGGGAAAGTATTCAAGCAACTGATAGATGTAATAGATGACAACGTCGAATAAGAGCAAAATTCTGCAGCAAGAATTACGCTCTTTCTTTATGTAAAGGGCCTGTTTATTTAATATTTTGAAGGGATTTGAATTATCCTTCTAGAATAACCTTTACGATGTATAGAAAATATGGAGGGTATTAATGATGTGGGAAGGATCAGCAGCTATTTGTATTAATGAAAAAGATGAAATCCTAATGATAGCACAAGAAAAACCAAATGAGCCGGAACTTTGGTCTGTTCCCTCAGGTGGAGTAGAAGAAAATGAAACATTTGAAGAATGTTGTGCTCGTGAAGTATTTGAGGAAACCGGCTATAGGATTAAGGTAATTAAAAAAGTACATGAACGTGATGGAATTACTTATAAGGTAGATGTCCATGTTAAGTATTTTGAAGTCCAACTTATAGGGGGAGAAAAGAAAATTCAAGATCCAGATCAGTTAATTTTAGATATTAGTTGGATACCTATATCTAAAATTAGTGAAATAAAAATGCTATTTGAAGAGGAACGTGAAATACTACTAAATTACTTGCAAGGTAGAAATTAAGCTAACATATATCATTAGTTCTTCTTCCAGAATCGGGCGCGTTTATTTAATAAAGCTTCTTTTTAAACAAATTTGGAATTTTTAAAGGGGAAAAAACATGTATATAAAAACAGAAAGATTAATTATACGTAATTTTGAATTAGATGATTGGAAAGAGGTACATGAGTATACTTCCAAAAAGAATGTGATGAAATATATGCCTGAAGGTGTATTAACGGAAAAAGATACAAAGGAGTTTATTAATAGAAATATTGGTGATTCAGCTGAGAAATTTCCAGTAATATTAGCTGAAGAAAATATTTTAATCGGGCATGTTGAGTTCTTCAAATATTTTGGAGAGCATTCTTATGAAATTGGGTGGGTATTTAACCCTGAATATTACAATAAAGGTTACGCTTCGGAAGCTGCATCTGCCATATTAAAATATGGTTTTGAGGATCTAAAGTTACATAGAATTGTAGCTACATGTCAGCCAGAAAATATTCCATCTTATCGTGTCATGGAAAAAATCGGCATGAGAAGAGAAGGTTATTTTAAAAAATGCATTCCTCATGGTGATCAATGGTGGGATGAATATTGCTATGCTATTTTAGAGGAAGAATATCAAATACGGCCCAGTAAGTGATCTCATAAAAATATGTACAAACAATGTTTACAAAGGACTAATTGAGGTAGGTACAGTGTTTGTTCATCCAGATTTTCAAAGGAATAGAGTAGGGAATTTATTACTAAAGGCAATTTATTATACTTTGCAAAAAAATGGGATCAAAGAATTTTGTCTAGATTGTGGATATAATAGTGCCCAAAAAATTTGGAAAAGGAAATTTGGAGCGCCTGATTACCTGTTTAAGGATTATTGGGACAAAGGACATGATCATATGATTTGGAGAAAAAAGGTCAGTGATTGTATAACAGAATAAAAATTTCTTTTTCAAATAAAGAAGCAGCGTTAAAGAAAGAAGAAATTGTTTTTAATATTGTGATCATATTTTAGCTATTCTAGAAAAGTGCGCATGCACTTTGGATAAAAAAAGAAATATAAATATCAATCTTAAAAGGGGGAAAGTTAATTTATGAAACGAGTTGATGTAACATACGTACTTCTCTTTGATGATCAGGGTGAGAATGTATTGATGGTAAAAAATAAAGGAGAAAACTCTTCTTACTATACACTTCCTGGAGGAGCAGTTGAGCCAGGAGAAACACTTGAAGAAGCTGCTATCCGTGAAGTGAAAGAAGAAACAGGCTTAGATGTAGAGATAGATGGTGTTTTTTCTGTAAGTGAAGCATTCTTCGAAGAAAGAGGACACCATGTTATTTTCTTTACTTTTAGAGGGAAAATAATCGGGGGAGAAATGAATATTTCAATGCCAGAAGAAATCGAAGAAATCACTTGGATGGATTCACAGAAAGCAGAAGATTACATACATATAACCAATTCAAAGGGATTAATAAAACGTAAATCAACAGTACCATATTTACTTAGAAAAAGAATTATTCAAATTTAATTATTTTCTTTACGAACTTGTACTTTTGTTGATTAATATTGTTGATGTTCCGTAATTGTGCGCTTTCCTGTAATAAGGATAAGTGCTTATTTTTCAGGGCCACATTCTGGAGTATTGTATTGTGAAAGAAATTGAATTTTAAAGTAATAGGTATTAAGTAAAAAGGTGCAGTAGTATCCCTATAATTACATAAGCTGTGTGTTTTGTTCTGATTGTATCTCCACCAATGACAGCTAAATAACCGAATAATAGGTTGTCTTCATTTTCAACAACAAATATAGCTGAGTTTTTCTTTTTCCCTATTTGTTCTAACCATTTCTTTATTTGTTCAGGAGTTCCCTTTCTTTAACGAATAAGTAAATTTTAACCTGAAAAGCCGAATTCCTGAACCTAAGGAATCGGCTTTTTGTATCTGTCTTCTTAAACTATTTTGTCTTAACTCTGGTACCAATATAAAGCGTAGTCATTCATTGTCGAAGCGTACCCTTGTTGTCTTAACATAGTCGTTATGTTCCCTCGATGATAAGTACCATGATTAGCAACATGAAATAACATTTCCGAGT
Organism: Cytobacillus solani; assembly: GCF_006704205.1. NCBI lineage: Bacteria > Bacillati > Bacillota > Bacilli > Caryophanales > Bacillaceae > Cytobacillus > Cytobacillus solani. The sequence goes on along the minus strand of NZ_CP041305.1, from coordinate 723,862 downwards.
AAGCCGTTTCTCTAGCACCGGTCCAAGGATTATTCAAATGAATCTTTTGTTCTAAATCGTTTTGATTATTGATCCAATCTTCATATTGTGAAGCTAATTCCTTATAAGATTTAACAAACTCATCTGCGGAAAATAAATTAGACTTTTCTTGGAGAGCGATAGAAATTGCCAATGCTTCTTGCATATCCATTCCCTTAAGTACTTGTAACCACATAACATCTACTACATAGATGTGACTAAACGTTTGAGCAATCGTTGGATATGAACTGCTTACCTCTTCATATAGGACATTACTTGGTAATTCTTTTATTCTTTCTAGTAACAGCTTATTAGCCCAAACATGATACTTATACATATTTTTTGCATGGTTCATTTAACATCTACTCCTTAATTTCTGTTTTTGTAACAGTTGATATTTGTATTATAAAAAAAGATATATGACAGCATCTTGTCATACATCTTTATAAACTTTCATTATTTTTTTTGCCTCATCTAATAAAATGGATTGCAGTTTCACAGGCTTTAAAACTTTAGCCCCGCTGCCAAAGCTTAAAAGAATGGATTTAAGCCATCCAGCATGCAGAGGCTGGTAAACAGAAATTGTCAGTGTCATACTTCCATCACTGTTAAAGACCTTTGATGAATTTTGGAATTGGTCTAATACTTCTGCTAAGGAATCAGGATTCACCCGGATTACCACATCCTCAAATCCATCTAGATCAAAATCTGAATAAGATGAGTCACCTTTCATTTCGTGAGTTTGCAGAAACTTTTCTTGTTTCAGAATGATATTCAGCATACGTGATACTCTAAATTCTCTATAATTCTGACGTTCTCTGCAATAACCATATACATACCAGCTGCGAAACTTATAATGAAGATGAACAGGTTCTAATTCACGTGATGTAAATTCATTTTTTTTACTTACATAATCAAAGTGGATGACCCTTTTTTCCTGTATAGCTTTTCGCAGATCGATTAATGAAGCCGGTTCTGTTTTATCGCTTTCCAAGTTAACTAATAAAGCACTAGTGTTGCCACTTGTATCCAGTGTTTTTAATCTTTCTATCGTTTGTTCAACTTCCTTATCTTCAAAAATACGTGATAAACTGCTTAATACTGTGATTAGATTCAATATGTCATAGGAACCCATTAAGCTTTTATCAAATTTGTATCCCTTTATGATACCGAAACCTCCGTTAGTACCATGATAAGAAACGACTGGTATTCCGGCAGCACAAATAGCTTCGATGTCTCTATATATGGTTCGAGATGATACTTGGAATTCTTCAGCTAAACTAGAAGCTGATAAAATTTCATTATTTAGGAGCTTGAATATGATGGATATCAAACGTTCTAATTTCAATTCTCATTTCCTTCCCTCAATAATTAATTTAGCGACTATTGTCATTCCAAACCCTAATTAAATTCTTAATTTTCATTTTTGAACGTATCCTTTCTAAAAATGAATATTTGTACATAGTGTAACTGTTAATTCGTTTATTTGAAATAAAAAATCATTAAAGTTTGCTAACCTAAACTAGGATAAGAGCTCATTTTTCATGTAAGGGCAAGATGTTTAGTAAATAAGGAGATGAACGTAATGGCCTCTCCTCGCTCTGCAGCATCGCCCCATTTCTTGAAAATGAGTTCTTGCAAGAACTGGCGGTGGATGCGCTTGAGAAACAGGGATTTTCTGAAGTACAGCCACTACTGCCTTTCATTGACGCTGATAGGCTTGTCAAAGAAAGAAGATATAGGAGCATGATATAGCGGCAGCACCGCATAGCGCCTGAATATCATGAATAAGAACATTAAAAATTTTTAGTATTCAATTATGTTTTTATTGACGAACGTGTGTTCTGTATTGTAAAGTGTGTTTATGGTGATAATAGTTGGGAGTTACTCCTACTTGGAAATTACTTGAGCATTGAAGAAATTAAGACTAAGGAGCTGTTGAATGATGTCAGTTAGTTTGAATCCGTATTTGATTTTTGATGGGAACGCGAGAGAAGCTGTCCATTTTTACGAGAAAGCGCTTGGCGGAAAAGTGATGGGTATCATGACGTTCGGAGATATGCCGGCAGACCCGAATTACCCGTTGACGGATGATATGAAGAATCGAGTTATGCATGCACATTTGAAAGTTGGAGAAGCAGACCTCATGTTCAGCGATACATACGAAGGCATGCCTTATCAGCCAGGCAATACGATTCAGATGGCCATTCATCCGAAAGAAGAGGCTAGAGCTAGAGAAATCTTTGCTGCTTTGGAAGACGGCGGACAAGTCATTATGCCCCTTCAGAAGACGGATTGGAGCCCCTTGTATGGGCAAGTAAAGGACAAGTTCGGCGTTACTTTCCAAGTGAATGTCCCTGGAGAGCAATCGTAGTATTAGAAAAAAGCTTTCCGCTCTACCAACAAACAAAGCCTCTGTTTACGAATGGACAGGAGGTCAACTTATTTGCCAATACAATGTTTGTGTGGCTAATGAATAAATCCTGCGAGGTCAAGATCCTTCCAAAAAGAGTGCAATTCGGCAGTAAGAATTGCGCTCTTTCATTTTGTAAAGGAGCAGATTTTTGAAGATGAGCAAGGAATATTCAACAAAAGGGAAGAAGCGTTTAAGAAGGTAAAATTCACACATTCGCTGAATATATAGATATAGAAATTAAATAAATCGGGTTTCAAATGACGAAACCACTAGGAGTTGACCGGAGATGGAAATACGTGTGAATCAAATTGAATTGAATGGACTCACTTTTCAATATCGTGAGAGTGGGGAACCTTCTGCACCACCACTTGTTGCCCTTCACGCGCTGGGAAAAAGTGCAGAATCATGGGATCATGTGGCTGCTAGCTTAGCAGAAAAATACCGCATTTTAGCTTTAGACCAAAGAGGTCATGGTGGAAGTGCGAGAACGAGTACATACTCTTTTGAATTGATGTGTGATGACTTGCTTTATTTTGCAGATGTGTTGAATTTAGAACGGTTTACGCTAATTGGTCATTCCATGGGGGGAACAGTTTCATATCTTTTCGCGGAAACATTTCCTTCGAGGATAGAGCGGTTGATTGTTGAAGACACTCCTCCTCCTTTTCCAAATAAGCCGATCGAAATTCCTTCCGAACCTTCTGATCCTCTGCCGTTCGATTGGCTGGTTGTACCTTCGATTCTACGCCAACTTAATGAACCTAATCCTAATTGGTGGGCACGTCTCGCCGACATTATCATACCGACGCTTATTATAGGCGGTGGGGCTAGTCATATTCCTCAAAATAAATTACTGGAAGTCTCTAAGCTTATTCCTGATTGCGACCTGGTAACGATAGAGAATGCCGGGCACCATGTGCATGAGGATAATTTACCAGCCTTCTTAGCTGCCATAAAAAGTTTTCTTGATTCATGAATTTTCGAAAGCGATTATTACTACCCTGAATTATTGTAGCAATGTAAAAAGCTTGATTATAATTAAGTATGTTCTTTTATAAAAAAGATGGACAAAATCCCTTTTTACTTTTGTGGCTGCTCAGAATTACCTAGCATGTTACTCAATTAAAGGGTCAGATTGTGAAGTAAAAACAAACAACGGATATTAGACCCCTCTCTCATACCCGTTGCCTATTTATTTTAAGAAACATTCCTGCCTTGAAAGCTTTTATATGGCAATATGGAAACTAAAAGCAGCAAGATACCAAACAGTACAAATAAAACAGGTCCAGGCAGGATATGAAACAAGGCCGGAGCCATTCCTCCAAGTGCCATCCCTGAATAACGCACGAAATTAAATAAACCTAAAGCTGTTCCTCTATGCTGAATGTATTCGTTACTGATAAGCGTCGAAAAAAGAGGTGCTGAAAATCCTACCACGATTCCATATCCAAATAAAATCATGCTTAACCCAATAAGTGATTGTGTGTGAAATACACCAAACAGTATGATTAACAAGGGCATGGTGATCAAAAGTGGCATCAATAATCTGCTTAACGATATATTTTTCTGTAATTTTTTGAACAAGATGCTCCCCACAATCATGCTGACGGAGAGTGGTAAATATAACAATCCAATGAGCTGTATAGTCAGTCGATAATGATCATGGAGCAGGACGGGCAGATAAACAAGAATCGCAAAATAGATGAAAAATACTATAAAGCTAACCATGATGATACTGACGCCATTGTAATGAGAAAAAACTGCTTTATATGTCTCCATGAATCCTTTACGCTGTTTTTTAACCGTTTCAGTCTGTTTCTCGCCTGGCAGGAGATAAGCCATGAAAATAAGCAGCACAACTGCGATCATCAAAAGGAAAAGGAAGGCTCCCTCATAGCCGAAATACTCCCCAATAAAACCCCCGAAGACAGGTGAAACGGCAGGGGCAAGGGTAAGCAGAATTTGATAGGTTCCCATAGCACTGCCCCTTGCCTCACCTTCAAACTGTTGTGCCACGATACTAATGACAGCCAAAGGGATAATGCCAGCCCCGACAGCCTGAACCATCCGGAACAACAGAAATAGCGCAAAACTGTCCGTATAAGCGCAAATGACGGCTGAGACACCTATCAACACAAGGCTGACCATCAACAAACTTTTTTTATCTTTGTGATCAACCACCGTTCCTAGAAGGATTTGTATCACCGCAATAATAAAGATAAAACTGCTGACCGTGAAATTCACCGAGCTGATGGGCACATGAAAGGAATCCCGGATTATGGGGATAATCGGTGTATAGATGTTCTGGCTTAAAGAAGCAAAAAACGCGCTAATACTCAAGACATATAAGACAAACAATTTTCCCTGCGCTATATCTCTTGCCATGTGTTACTCTCCAAATGACATGTCATTATGTTTGAGATTATCGGTTATCGTTTTTAAAAAGGAGATAATGGTATCCAACTCGTCTGTATTAAAGCCGTCCAGCAAACTCAAATATCGATTTCTTACTTGCTCGTGCAGCCTTGCATGAATAGAAGCGAGTTGTTCTCCAAATTCAGTAAGGAGGTAGTGTACTTCCTTTTGATTATCTTCCTGTCTGGTTTTAACAATTATGTGTTTCTCTAGCATTTTTCGAATAGCCTTCGTAATAGCTGGCTTGGACACATGCAATGTTTCGGCAAGTGATGTGTTATTCGCAGATCCCTGTTCCTTGATGGCGGAAACGATGTGTAACTGAGTGAGTGTCCAATCCATCACCATAGAGTCTTCTGTCTCTTTTATATTGAAACTCCTTCTTTTTTGAGCAGCTTCTCTCTCTTTAATTAACTGCTGCAAAGCATTCAGTGCTTCTTTTTTTTTATCCATATGATTCATCGTATATCACCTACTTTTTATTATTATTAACCGGTTAACAATTATAGTTTACCAGTTAATAAAAAATAATATCAAGTGTTAGTTTCGTTTTTTAACAAATTGGCGCGATTACTGGAAAGGAATGCTTAAAATAAAGATGCTGTTATGTTTTCTACATTAAAATATATTATTTAGGGCGATTTTTTTATTCAACTAAACTTATAATATTAATAAAAGCAGAATAGAAATCTAAGTAGGCACTTTAGGATGAAGGGGGAAATCTCATGAATAAATTAGTAAATGACAATCTGTATGAAACGAGAAATAACCTAGTAAAAGAAATTACTTTATTAAGTGATACTGAACTTAATAGTAAGCCTGATATGAATATGTGGAGTATAGCACAAGTTTGCCATCACTTAGTTTTAGTGGAAGAGGCATCTATAAAGGCTATTGCATGGGGATTAAAAGACAATAATCGTACTCAAAAAGAACGTAAAAATGTTCAATTTATATTATTGGATAGAACGAAAAAGATTAAAGCTCCAAAAATCGTTGAACCAGATGTAGAATCATTTGAAGTTCTGCAAATAATTGATTTGTTAAACAATTCGAGAAAAAAATTGATGGCTTTTCTTAGTACTATAGAAGATAAAGCCATATTGGAGGAAAAATCAGTGAAGCATCCTGCCTTAGGTGAATTACCTCTTGATCAATGGATCGAACAGATATATTTGCATGAACAGCGACATATAGAACAAATAAAAGAGATAAAATTACTTTTAGATGTGAAGCACTAAATTTAGGAGTATAAATGGATTCTTGTGATCAAACTTATTTATAAAAATTTCTAGTAAATTAAGAAAAATATGAAGGTTCGATAGAGCGATTACAAGGTATTAATGAGGAGGAAAAAGATGAATAAACCTTATAACATCATTTTAATTTTAATGTTAATAATGAACGTTGTTATCGGGGGTGCGTTATTTCATCAAACTTCATTACTTACTGAATATAAAAGTAAGATTAACAATCTTGAATTAAAAGTGGAAGACTTGGATGGCGTTATTAAAGAACGAATTGTGCCTGGTTTGAGAGAAGTTTCAAACAAAGATGATTGGATTACACGAAATACCTATACAAAAAACGGAAAAGTAATTCTAGAGGTTATGGAAGATCCAAGTCTGAGGGCGGGAAAATCCTTTGGTTATATATTCAGTTTCTCTGAACCATTTGAAACGTTTAATAGAAAAGAATTAGCTATTTATGCCTACCACAAAGAGACAGGAGATAAAATTACAGTTGTTCCTCCAAAAATCATAACTAATCCATCTTCTGGGTATCCTAGTTTAGAACGTTTTATTGCTTTTTTTAAAATACCTATAAGTGGTTTGTGGCGATTTGAGGCAGAAATAGATGGTGAATTCTATGCTGATGTAATCCTGTTGGTAAAAGAATAAGTTTTTGAGAGTAGGTTAGTTAACTAAAGAGGTAGTTTAATAAGAAATGCTAAAATACAGTACAAACGCAAAAAAGAAGGCACTCGAATAAGTTGATTCGAATGTCTTCTTTCTGGTTTGGTACTGTTTATCCCATTTATTCAGACATGCTAATCTTTAATAATCAATCCCATTAGCGATGCAAACTGAATTGCCTGATAGGATGATACCTTGCATCCCTTTAAGCTTTCGATGGAAATAGTAAGTGTATCAAAAGCAGACGAACTAATATCGATTCCTTTTAAAGATGTTTGCTCAAAGTTCGCTCCATCAAGAATGCATTTTTGGAATTCAACCTTTTTTAGTTTGCAGTCATAAAAATCTGTACTATTTAATGAAGCTTCTTTAAATATAACTTTCTCTAGCTTAGAGTTTCCGAATCCTGCCAAGTTTAATACCGAATCCTCAAACATAACATTTCCTACGCTAGATTCTGCAAAATTAACGCCGACTAATTTGCAATTTTTAAATTCGACTCTATGAACAGAAGATTTGCTTAAATTTACATTTGATAAATCGCAATTTTCAAAGCAAACATCTGTAATATCAATATTACTAAAGTCTGTATTAGTGAACTTGCAATTCTTTATCACTGCATTATATAACCGGACTCTATCTACCGCTTTATTTTCAAAAGCGGAGTCGATGATTGTGCACATCTCGAGAATGGGGTCCTCTTCATAAAAAATATCGTGAAAATTTCTTGAAGATAACGCTGGCGAAATTTTTGGAAAGTCAATTTTCATATCATATCCTTCTTTCTATTTATTAGGCAGCTATCGAGCGAATAAAGAAAAACATATCCATAGCTGGTTACCTACTGAAAGCTTTTTGTATCATAGAGAGCAAGCTGTTATATCCTATCATCCTCTGTTTCTACACTTGCTTCAACTATTTTTGTTCTTTCCTTTTAACTATTTATTAAAAATGGTTACAATGCGACTACAACTGGGGATATTGTGGAATATGCTGGCACAAGTAAAGGGAATTCATATTATCATTTTAAAACAAAAGAGAATCTCTTTTTTGAAACATTAAATATTGAGGAAGAAAAATGGTTTGGATTGTGGCAAGAGGAAGAGAAAAAATGTCAGAGCAATAGAGAAAAGTTTTATCGAATTAACGAATTATCCGTTAAAATGGATCAACTGCAAATGGCAAGTATTGAATTTTATTCTAGAGAACATGAATCAACGTATATTGAAGAAAAAATAAATGAGTATGAAAAGCGATATGCTGACATTTATTATGAGATATTTAGTGCTGGAAATAGAGAAAATGAATGGAATATTGAAGATGTAGAATCTGCTAGTCAGATTGCAGTTACTACCATTAATGGAATTATAACCTTTACTATTAAAAGTGATATAAAAAAGAGAATGGAGCTTATGGAACGTTTTTCTAAAATTTTTTTAAAAGGCGTTGAATGAAACAACATATCTCCCTTTATATAAAAGGATAGTTATAAAAATGGAGTTTCTTGTGGCGTAGAGGACATAGATTCAAGTATTTGCCCAGAATAAACAGTTCGAGCCCATTAATCAGTCAAGTTTTAAGCCAACTAAAAAACGCTTTCCTAAATACCAGGAAAACGGCTGTATTCACATTAATAATGTAATATATATGCATCACATTCTAATGTGAAAATGAGCCTGCTTCTTAAAGGTTTTTCTTTCTTGCTTGTTAAGGATTTGCAGTTATTGGGATTGAAAGATGAAGTGATTAACTAAATGAGCTAATAAAAGCTCAAAAGCTTATTCAATTAAATGGCGTTTCTGAAAAAAGGAAAGCGTCTTTCTTCATGGAAATTGCCATATAATTGAACAACACCTTTAAAGAAATATGAATATTTATGTTAAAATATAGGGTGAATTGTGAAGGGAAATATTTATAGTAAAGAGAAAGGCACTATTTTTATTATAAAGATAGAGGGGGAAAAGCATGTCATCAAAACAAGACTACAAAGCTATAATTCGGACGGTTCGAATAGAAGATGCTGAAGCAATACTTGATATTCAACGTGAGGTCATTAAAGAAAAGGACTATTTTATAGCGGTTTCAGAAGAGTTCAATAAAACTGTGGAAGAGCACCAAGAATGGATAACAAAGATCATCGAGCATGATAGAGAAACGATGTTTGTTGCAGAAATGAATGGAAGAGTAGTAGGTTGGATCGTGTTCCTGTCACAAGAGAGACAAAGGATGCACCACACAGGATCCATCGCCATCATGCTACAGAAAGACTATCGAAATAAGGGGATCGGCAAGCTTTTGCTCAATGAGATCCTCTCATGGGCAGCGCAACATCCAGTGATCGAAAAAGTTTCGTTAGGGACGTTCTCCACGAACTCAAGAGCCATAGCGCTATATAACAAACTAGGGTTTGTCGAGGAAGGTCGCAAAGTAAAAGAGTTTAAGTTTTGCGATGATGAATATGTAGACGACGTCTTAATGTATAAGTTTGTTAAATAGGTAAGAATTATAGCTTTGATATGAAAAAGTTGACTCATGTGGTGCATTAATGGGCCATTAGGGTCCACTTTTTATATTAGTGGCGAAACAGCTTGACAGCAGCTTACGATGAATATAAAGAAAAAATACGCTAATCGAAGATATCCAGATATTCCATTAAAGGGCGCAATTCTGCAGCAAGAATTAAGCCTTTTCTTTATGTAAAGGGCTATTTTCTTGAATAAAAAAGAAGATATATTGAATTTTCATTAAAGGACAGGTTGAAATGATATAATCATTAACAATGTGAATATCATTTAAGGGGTGAATAGCATGCTTAAAATAAATAACAAATCAGATAAATTAATTGTAGTCGTTCACGAAATATATGGAATTAACCAACATATGGTGGATTTATGTGAATTACTATCAGAAGAAAATTTTGATATTATTTGTCCAGATTTATTAGAACAGGAAATCCCTTTTGATTATTCTCAAGAGGAAAAAGCTTACCAAATTTTTATGGATAATGTAGGTTTCTCAAACGGATTAAATAAAATAAAAAGTATATTATTAGATATTAAAGATGAGTATTCAAAAATATTTATCATTGGATTTAGTGTAGGGGCAACGGTTGCTTGGTTGTGTTGTGAGGAAGAATATGTTGATGGTATTGTTGGATACTATGGTTCACGTATTAGGGACTATGTAAATATAAATCCAAATTGTCCGGTATTGTTATTTTTTCCGAATGAGGAAAAATCATTTAATGTCAATGAACTAGTTTCAACGATTGATAAACCAAATATAGATGCACGTATATGTAGGGGTGAGCACGGATTTAGTGATCCATACTCTTCTAAATACAATGAAGAATTAGCTCAAAATACATTTAGAGAAACATTGAGTTTTTTAAAAAACAACTGATTTTTTCCGCAAACCGGCTAATTGAATTTCCTCTTGTATTCCATAAATAGGGCGCTATTCAGCAGCAGGAATTGGGGGGATTCAGGAAAATGCGGATTTACAACGCTAAGCTTATTTTCAGACGATCCCCCTAATGGGAGGGCTTCTTTATTTGATTTGTTTCACATAGAGAAGTTTAACGAAATCTGTTATTTTATTTAAGTAACGGGGGAGAAAGTGGGGGAATTTTCGTTATAAAAACAAGAAAACCCACTATATGAAGTGGGCCTAATTGTTACTGAACAGGCTAAAATAAACAGCTTAATAGTCCAATTATGGTGTTAACCTATTCATGTCACGCGGAAAAGCACTTGCCTCTCGAACGTTCATTAATCCAAGGAGTCTAGCAGTTAAACGTTCCAGTCCAATAGCAAAACCTCCGTGCGGCGGAACACCGTATTTGAACGTGTTTAAATAATTTTCGAAGTTTTCCTCGTTAAGCCCTTTTTCTCTGAATGATGCTACAAGCATTTCATATTCGTGAATTCGCTCACCTCCAGATGTAATTTCTAGACCTTTAAATAAGAGATCAAATGACTTAGTTAATCCGTTTTCCGAAGGCATTGTATACATAGGTCTATTTTCTTTCGGGTACTCTGTAATAAAGACAAATTCACTCCCTGTTGTTTCTTTTATATATTTTGCAATGAGTTTTTCGCCTTCAGAATTTAGGTCACCTTCCGGCATTTCTTTTTTATAATGCTTCTTTAAAATTTCACTTACATCATGTACTGTTAGTTTTGGAATTTCCGTGATAATTGGCACCTCAATTTTCAAAAGGTATAACTCATTTTCATTTTTTTCTTTTACTTTTTCAAACATATATTTTAAAACTTCAGTTTCAAGTTCCATTAATTCTTCAAAGCCTTCAATAAAACCCATTTCAACATCCAAAGAAATATATTCATTTAAATGTCTTGAGGAGTTGTGTTCTTCTGCCCGGTAAACAGCTCCAATTTCAAATACGCGCTCAAGACCTGAAGCCACCATCATCTGTTTATAAAATTGGGGAGATTGTGCCAGAAATGCTTCTTTCCCAAAATAATTAAATGTAAAAACATTGGCTCCACCCTCTGCACCTTGAGAAACAATTTTCGGTGTGAAAATTCTAATGAAACCCAGGTCTGTTAAATATTCACGAAATGCTTCTTCAAGAGTTGCTTTTATTTTAAAAATCGAAGCAATTTTTTCATGACGGAGTGATAATACCCGATGATTTAAAAGATTCTCAAGTCCTGCCTTCAATTCTTTTTTATTTACTTCAAAAGGCAGCAAACTATTTTTGTTCATCACTTTCACAGATTTTGATAACAGTTCAACGCCAAGGGATGTTTGATTTGTTGAAACCACTTCTCCAATAGCTTCTATAACACTTTCTGTTTCTACAATGAATCCAGCAAGTTCTCCTTCTAATACACATTGGATTTCACCAGTTCGATCTCTTATCACTAAAAAACTGATGTTTCCAAGATGTCTTACTTTTTTAACCCAACCTTGTACTTTTACAGTTTCTCCAACTTTTTTTACACACTCTTTGGCGAGTGTACGTTTTAGATTTGTATACATGATTTTTCCTCCCAAATTTTTCAACTTTTGATTTTTTTTATCATCATCATCATCATCCACGGACACTCACCTCCTTTAAATAAAAAAACTCCCGCCCCTGACAATTTGTCAGGGACGAGAGCTTATCTCGCGGTACCACCCTAATTGCTGCGTACACAGCCACCTCAAAGCTTATTAACGGTTGCAAACCGTCTATCCCTACTTTTTTCAGGATAACACTCACAGGTGTCTTTCAATCATTATTTAACACAATCTTTTCAGCTGCCGATTGCTCTCTTTAGTTAAAGGGAATGACTTACTTTTCCTGTTCATCGTTTTATGAATATTGTAAAAGTTATTATATCCATTCTTCTTTTTATTTTCAACAAAATCTTTATTTCCTTCAGAAAAATAGCTAATGAATTATTTCTTTTGGGAAACTTTATTAGTAAAAGTGATAAACAAGAACAGATGGCTCCTAAAAAGAACCTTCTTATTCCTAATCTTATTCAGGTGAATGGGAGAATGTATACGTTCTTCAAAATGAAATAGTATTGGCGATGGTTATTTCCCCTTTTTTCTATTGTGCGCAATTCTGCGTAGGAATGAAGCTCTTTTTTCAAGTGAAGGACTAGATTATAGAATAAGATTAGCAGTATGATCTCGACGGTGATGAAACCTTCAATCTCACTAATCAATCTAGGACGAGAGAAAATTTATTCACTGTATTTCTTTAAAACAATTGCTGCATTATGACCTCCGAAGCCAAATGAGTTAGATAGACCCATATTTATTTTCACTTGGCGAGCAACAGATGGTACATAATCTAGATCACATAATGGATCAGGATTTTCTAAGTTAATGGTCGGAGGGATGATCCCTTCCTTTAAACTCATTGCTAAAGCAATTGCTTCAACTCCACCAGCTGCACCTAACATATGACCAATCATCGATTTATTAGCTGTTACGGGAATCTGATAAGCTTGTTGTCCAAACAACTGCTTAATAGCCATCGTTTCAGAGATGTCCCCGACTTTTGTACTTGTTGCATGGGCACTAATAACATCAATTTCTTCAGGCATTATATTGGCATTTTTTAAAGCGGATCTCATTGCAAGATAGGCACCTTTCCCTTCCGGATGTGTAGCTACGATATGGTGTGCGTCTGAACTTGCACCATATCCAATGACTTCTGCATAAATTTTTGTCCCTCTGCGTAAAGCATGAGATAAAGATTCTAAAATTAGAATTCCTGCTCCTTCTGACATGACAAATCCATCTCGACTTTCATCAAATGGACGACTAGCTTTAGTAGGATCATCGTTTCTTGTTGATAATGCTGTAGCATTGCCAAAGCTTGCTATGGATAAATCTGTTATTGCTGCCTCTGTTCCACCTGCAAACATAACGTCAACTTCTCCATAACGGATAAGTCTAAAGGCTTCTCCGATAGCTGTATTTCCAATGGCACAAGCTGAAACAGGCGACATAGAAGGTCCCATCGCATTCCACTTGATACTAATTTGTGCTGCAGCAGCATTCGAAATCATAGCAGGCACTAGGGTCGGGCTGACTCTTCTTGGCCCCTTTTGTCTAAGAGCATCAATATTTTCAATTAAGGTTTCAATTCCACCTATACCTGAACCTACATATACGCCTAACCTTTCTGCATCTATACGATCGAGTTCTAAATTAGAATCTGCCCAAGCTTGTTCAGCTGCAGCCAATGCAAATTGAGAAAAACGATCTAACCGTCTAGCTTCATTCTTTCCTAAAACGCTTTCTGCATCAAAATCTTGGACGATCCCTGCTATTTTTGTCTTATGATTCGTAACATCAAATGTATCAATAGTGGATATTCCAGATTCCCCGTTAATCAGATTGTTCCAAAATGTTTGGATGCTATTTCCTATAGGAGACATGATCCCCATACCGGTAATCACAACTCTTTCCACTTTTCATCCCTCCAAATCAATCATTATCTTGTATTTTACATCTCTTTTATCCTATTACAAGGGGGAGTTTATCCTGGTATAATTACTACTACGTTAAATTGATAAGATGAGGAGTTTTAAAAATGAATGATAAAGCGAGGCTTGAAGCGTTGTCGACATTCTTGAAAAACAAGCGTGCCCAAATTAAGCCAGAGTCTATTGGTTTGCCTGCTGGAATACGGAGAAGGACACCAGGGTTACGAAGAGAAGAGGTTGCACAATTAGCAGGTGTTAGTACCACTTGGTATACATGGCTAGAGCAAGGAAGAGATATCAAGGTTTCTTCTATCGTACTAGATTGTATTTCTACAGCTCTACAATTAAATAATGATGAAAGAGACTACTTATATGACCTGGCATTAGAAGCAAAATCAGAAATTACCGATCAGAAAAAGGAGCAATCAGAGCTTAGCCCTTCTTTAAAGCGAATACTAGCTGAATTAACCTATTGTCCGACGATCATTACAGATCGACATTGCCATATTGTGGGTTGGAATCCGGCAGCTGCTCATGTTTTTTTAGATTTTGAACAAATACCGAATGATGAAAGAAATTTAATTCGTTTAGTGTTCACTAGAAAAGAATTTAAAGCATTGGCTGTCAATTGGGAGCATTTTGCAAAAGGTTTTCTTGCTATTTTCCGTACCTATTATGGACACTATTTAGGTGATGAATGGTACAACCAATTTATTAAAGAAATGAGTCGTTCACATTCAGAATTCCATGATTTATGGCGAGAAAGTCAAGTAAGTAAAGCCCCAGAAATGATCATTGAATTTAGGCATGCTAAAGCAGGCAAAATGTTGTTTAACTTAACTTCTCTCCAAGTTCAAGGGGATATGGATTTACGGTGCAGTATCTATACACCAGTAGAGGAAACAGATACAGAAAATAAATTAAAGCGATTAATGATGAGGGTTTCCGTTGAAAATGTCTAAAGTCATTTTGTTATTCCATTATTTGGTACCTATCTATAATAAGCATCAGTACTTATTTTTTAGGGACAGATTGTTTAGTAACTGTTTAGTAAAAAAATAGAGATCGTAAAGTAATGTATTTAAACTAGAAACACAGTTTAGTTGAACTAGAAAAGTTTTAATAAAAAAAGTAGGGGAAAAGAATGGACAAGGAAATAACAATTGAAGACTACAATCCAAATTGGTCTAAACAATTTGAAGAAGAAAAAGAAAAACTAGAGGAAATATTAGCTGATTAGGAACGGTAGAATGGGTGAAAAACGATAAAGAATATATTTAAAACCCAGATTATATTAGAAGAAAGGTAGTATTTTAATGAAAAATAATCGTAAATGTTTAATGGGAATATTAATAGGAGTATCAGTTATATTGGCTGCTTGTGGAAACTCATCTAACGAGTCAGGAGCAGTGTTGGACAACGATTCACAAAATAGTAACTTATCACAAAACACCAATGAAGACTCTTTTAATTCAGATTCACCTGAGAATGCCTTAAATAGCGACAACACTAATACGGATACCATTGATCAAGAAAATAATGATACAAACAAAAAAGTGGATACATCAAGCAATGTACCTGGAAAAGAAGAAGGCCTGTCTACTAATCAAACTGAAGGAAGTCTGAAGGAAAAGTATTTAAAAAAATTATATGATACTAAAAATGAAACGGAAGAATTGGAAGCAGAAGATTCATCGACATACGCTTTGAAAAAAGTGGAAAACGATAGATGGAATATTTGGGATGAATGGTTGAATGAAATTTATGGAGTTTTAAAGGAGCAACTGTCACCAGAAGAGATGAACCAATTAAGAGAAGAACAACGGAATTGGATAAAATATAGAGATGATCGTGCATTGGAAGCATCGCTAAAATATAAAGGCGGTACGCTAGAACACTTGGAATATGTGGCAGTGCTAGCTAATCTGACAGAAGAAAGATGCTTTGAATTGGTTGAAGATTATATGAAATAATTTTTCATAACGAGTATTGACCTTTTATTTACGTCACCCTCTGTTACTGGATTTAGTGTACAGACGGTAGTTTTTTTATAAAAACGTACTTAACAATCAGGCGCATTTCTGGAACAGGAAATGTGCCTTTCTTAATGAATTGAGCGGGATTGTTGAATATTTGTTATAATAAAAAATACAGAAAATTCCCACTCTTATGTTTCGTTACATGGAAAATGTACAAAAAGCACAAGAGGTCTGAGAAACAGTGGGAAGGCCAAAAGAATTGGTCATTTTGTTGAGTGAAAAAAGTTTGTTCAATTTTGTAAAAGTGGGGGAATGCTTATGTCATCATATTTCTTTGAAAACGGGTTACATGGCGTAAATGCTCATGTTGACCCCTTGGAGGTATTTGAGGGTTTACTTTGGGAGAAGGCTGGGGGTAAACCCGCAAACTGTCCATATTCAGTGTGGCAGCTTCTAAACCATATGATTTTCTGGCAAGATTTCTATCTTGCCTATCTAAAAGGTAAGGTGCCCAAACATCCAGAACATGATGAAGACTCATGGCCAGATGAAATAGCTCCGTCAAATGAAGCCGAATGGAGTGACACACTTCTTCTATTCAGTAAGGGGTTAAAGGAAGCTGAAAACGAAGCAAAAAAAGATTTAACGGAACTGAAAGACCTAGGATTGGAAAGGACTCGTGGGGACCTTTTAACCACTCTTATGGCACATAACAGTTATCATACCGGACAGATCGCACTGATTCGGCAATTAATTGGAGAATGGCCTCCACCTTCTTGGTGATACTTGGTAGCTAACCGGCGGCTACAGTTTTAAGATTGGAGAGTTCAATAAAACCAGCTAATAGTAGGCAGCTGCTTATTCAAGAATCGGGCGCTTATCAGTAGCAAGGATAGGCGCTTATTTTCCGTTTTAGGATCAGATTGTGGAAGATCGAGCTTATAGATGATGAGGTTATTTTTGATAAAATGTGAAGTATTACACTTAATTTAACTTGGCAGGTTAGTGAATAAAATTCAGTTGACATTAAAATTTATTGATTTATAATATTCAGAAATAACGATAATTAAACGCTGTGATTAGGAGTAGTAAGGATCATTTATTATTAAGAGAGCTGTTGGTTGGTGTAAAACAGTCAATAAATCCCTGAACTCACCTAGGAGTGGTAAGGCTGAGGTTGTCTTAACCTAAGTTTTAACGGTTTACCCCGTAATCGGTTTAGAGTGGGTTTGTTTATGTAAGTATCAAACCAAAAAGAGTGGTACCACGAAGGTAAAACCTGTCGTCTCTTATGAGATGATAGGTTTTTTATATTTAGTAAGGAGGTCTCAAAATGAAAATTAACTATCCAATTGGGTTGGTAAAAGGTGATAAAGTTGCAGTTACAGCACTTTCAAGTGGTGTAGAGAAGTCTCTACATATACTATTAGAAAAAGCTAAAAGGAACCTTGAATCTTTAGGGTATGAAGTAGTATTAGGAAACACCGTTTGGAAAGAAGAAAAAGCTAGAAGTGCAGCAAAAGAAATTAGAGCAGCAGAGTTCATGGAATTTTACACTGATCCAATGATAAAAGCTATTATCCCGCCTTGGGGAGGTCAGTTTGCAATAGAAGTTCTTCCATTAATTGATTGGGAGAACCTAAAAACACTACCTCCAAAATGGATCTTGGGATACTCAGACATAAGTACTTTTAATTTTGTTTATACGACCGCCACTGGTAATGCATCAGCTCATGGTATTAATTTTAATGAAATGTCTGCCCCGCAGCTAGATGAAACAAGTAGCCGTTGGCATGATGTATTAACTGCTAACAAAGGGTATTTAATTAAACAAAATTCATCTGAAAAATTTCAATCATCATGGGAAAAAGTATTTCAAAATCCTGCAACAGGATTTTATTTAGATACAAAAACAGAATGGAAAAGTAACGTAGAGCGAACTTCTTTTTCAGGTAGGTTAATTGGAGGGGTTCTTAATACTTTGCAATTACTTCACCGAACGCCTTTTGATAAAGTTGAAAGTTATATAGAGAATTATACAATTGATGTAGGAACCGTATGGTATTTCGAAAGCGTTGGTATGAGTGCTGCTGAAATTTACCGTGCTTTATGGCAAATGAAAATAAATGGTTGGTTTAAAAACACGAATGGCGTTCTTATTGGAAGACTTAGTGGGTATACAGCATCTAAAGACTATGAATTATTAGATGTTTTAAAGGATATTTTTACTGAAGCAAACATTCCTTTTATTTATGACGTGGACATTAGCCATTTACCACCACAGATAACCTTAGTGAATGGAGCAATAGCAAACATTCGTTATCAAAATGGAATAGGTGAAATAGAATTAAATTTAAATTAGAGTTTATATATCAGGGGTCATTTCTGAGCTTGAACTGTATATCGAATATTACAATCACAAACGTATCAAAGGAAAATTAAGAGGATTGAGTCCGGTACAGTACCGAATTCAATCCTCCATAGCAGCTTAATTTAATAGTATGTCTAACTTTTTGGGGTCACTTCAAAATAAGGAAAGCGTCTTTCTTCATGAAAAGGGCCAGATTGTTTAAGTAACTGTGCAAAATTGAGGAAAGATAATCAGTTGACCCAAATGGGGGTGGCGGATAAATTAGGCGTTACTTACCAGGCCATCAGCAATTGGGAGCACGGGGAAACCATGCCGGATATCACAAAGCTGCCGGAGTTAGCTGTTGTATTAGGCGTTAGCAAGAGAAGGACTTTGACCAATAAGAGAACAGTATCACAAATATTGGTACAGCTTACAAATTTGATATGTATCCATAAATAGATTAGAGCAGGAAATAAAAAATCCTGCTCTAATTATTTTTAAAAAGAAAGAGTAAATTGCGGCTATTCTACTTTAACCTTGATTTTATCAATAGCGTTATATCCATAACCCTTTTTATTCCATAAAGGTGTAGTTGGTTGGCTTCGACCATATGAATCTGTTGCTTTTGACATGATCATATATTCACCTTTCCTTAATATATTCCATTCATAAGACCATGATTGCCAGCCGTAACAAGGATTTTTAGAAGGCTCTATTTTTGCATTGAGCCAATTACTTCCACCGTCTACGCTTATATCTACCTTTGTAATAACGCCATTGCCTGTCCAAGCAATCCCTTTAATAAAATGCTTACCAGTATGTAAAATTTCCAAATCTAAAGGCTTTTGAATAGTCGAGTTTACATTTATTGTAGTAACAGGGAAGGAATCCTTATTACTTTCTTTATTTGGGTAATACACGTAATCGATTGTCTGAAAGGGTCCTGTAAATTTAGAATCAATAACACTAATTTGCTTGATCCATTTTACGGATGCCATTGCATACCACTGTGGAACAATTAATCTCAGTGGATACCCGTGCTTAAACGGAATTGGTTGATTATTATACTCATATGCAATAATGGTTTCAGGGTGGAGGGCCTTCCTAATAGGTAAACTTCTTGCGTAGGTGAAAACCTCGTTATTTAGATCAGTTCTTTCTCCAAAGTCGTATCCTTCCACGACAATTTCCTTTGCATCTTCTCTTATTCTAGCAAGATCAAGTAGGTTTCGTAATGGTACACCCTTCCAATATCCTTGACTAATAGCACCCTTTCCCCATTGTTCTCCAAATACTTTTGGTTCGAAAAGGCTACGTTTATCTCCCGAACATTCAAGGACAACTTGTATTGTTTTTGAAGGCAATTGAAGAATGTCCTGCATGGACAGTATTACTGGTCTTGAAACTATCCCATTAATCGGGAGCCAATAGTTTCGTAAAGAAAGGGTTGGATAAGAAAAGTGGTTCCGCCTATAAAATAAATTATTAATCATCATGTCATTATTAATAAATTGAATGGGTGTTTCCTGATTTTCCGGTAACAAACTACGCGTCAATAAGTATGGCTTCACTTTATGGTGGTTTGAACGGTCCATAGCTTCCTCCTAATCAAAAATGCTCATATCATATGCATATGAGCAAGGCATTTTGATTAGTCATATAGGAATCAATGCATTTATGAAAGCCTCAACACTTCTTTAAAGGAGTAGTAGTTGTTGGGACAAACGACAAACAAATTTATGTAATGAGTTAGTTAGGGAGGTAATAAATTCTACAAGACATCGCCAGACAAGTTGGCTTTGTAAATCGATCTAGTAAATATCAAGCAAACGAACTCATTGCCCTTAGCATATGTCTCAGTCAAGAAATTGCTAGCACATCACTTACACAATTGTGCAGTCAGTTAGAAGCTTCCACTGGGGTACTTATGAGCTCAGAAGGACTGAATCAACGCTTTAATTCGGCAGCTGTCGTATTTCTTCGAGAAGTCTTTACTTCTCTACTCACACAAAAACTCTGTTCAAATCACTCACTTTCTGCACACGTAATCTCTATTCTCGAATTATACTTTACATATACTTACTTTTATGTTAAATTACTCAATGATAAATTTGACAAAGGGAGGTGCAAGCGATGTTAACTGTTTTTAGAATTTTGTTTGGGAAAAATGCGAAAATTGGTGATGAATTAGCACATAAAGGGAGCAGTCTGTCCTTTTTTATGCTATACAACCATATAAAAAACAGTTATCGGAGCATTGCATCTATGACAAAATACAAATAAATAACTTATTTATTTGTGTACAATTTGCTATTAATGTCTAGCACCGATAATTTGATCGGTGCTTTTTGTATTCTTCTTTAACTTAAAGGATAGATAAACTCCCTTCTATTTACTCACAAAAGATTAGAGAGTCATATGGAAGGTGAGAAACATGCAATTAAGACAAATGAATAAATATAGAAGAATAGAAGAATTCTTAAGGGAACATAAATGCCCTAATTTTAGAATGAAACAAATATTGAATGCTATTTTTAAAGAAAGAATAGATAAATACAATGAAATGAATGTACTTCCAAAATCGTTAAGGGGAATTTTGGTTAAAGAATTTGGGGAGTCTATTTTAGATGTTATCCCTTTAAAGGAACAACATTCTGAGCAAGTCACTAAAGTCTTATTTGAAATTTCGGGAAATGAAAAAGTAGAAACGGTTAATATGAAATATAAAGCTGGGTGGGAATCATTTTGTATATCTTCTCAGTGCGGTTGTAGTTTTGGGTGTAAATTTTGTGCAACAGGTGACATTGGATTAAAAAGGAATTTGACATCAGATGAAATTACTGACCAAATTCTCTATTTTCACTTACAAGGTCATTCCATTGATAGTATTTCTTTTATGGGGATGGGAGAAGCATTAGCCAATGTACAAGTTTTCGATGCCATAGATGTACTCACTGATCCTACGCTGTTTGCTTTAAGCCCTCGTAGGCTAACGATTTCTACTATTGGTATTATACCAAGCATCAAAAAAATGACTCAGAATTATCCGCAAGTTAACTTGACGTTTTCGCTACATTCTCCTTTTAATGAGCAACGAAGTAAGTTGATGCCAATTAATAATCGATATCCATTACTAGATGTGTTGGATATATTAGATGAGCATATACGAGTTACTTCCAGAAAAGTCTACATCGCTTATATTATGCTGCCTGGTGTAAATGATTCAATTGATCATGCTAAAGGAGTAGTAAGTCTTTTAAAAGGCCGATATAAAGCTGGGAGTCTATATCATGTAAATTTAATTAGATATAACCATACCGTTCGTTCTCCTTTATGGTTTGATGAAGTGGACGAAAGTCGTGTTGTTAATTTTTATAAAGAATTAAAATCATCAGGGCTCAATGTGACTATTAGAAGTCAATTTGGAATTGATATAGATGCTGCTTGTGGTCAGTTGTATGCAAATTATCAAAAGAGCGACAAGCAGTAATTTGAGGGAAAGTAATGTTTACAAAGTAGGAGGCCTCCTAATGGAGGTTAAAGGAATACATTGCAATTATTGTATTTCATATAAAAATAGTTACTATTAAAGTGAAAATATGAAAGGGCTGATGGATGAATGATGATTAACTAATCTATATTCTATTAAAAACGAATACGTTCGTACTTTAAAATATAGGATTAGTCTATTCATTTTTTTATAAGTCAGTTGATGCCTTATTAAATATGAGTGTATGACTAATCCTTCCAATTAAAAATGGGGAGGATTTTTGATTCTCTCGCAGATATGAAGTATATTTTTCATATATTTACCTATCTTCTAATGAGTAAAGGAGAGATAAAGTGAGCTCAGACACGATTGTTACGCATGTAATACTCCGTATAAGTCGTTATTATCCATCAAACTTATACGGAGTTATTTAAATAGATGGGTGGACCGACTTTGTATAAAAAGTAATACGTGTTGATATACAAAGGAGGAATTTATATGTCAATGATAAAAGTTCAAGACTTAACTTTTTCTTACCCAGGTAGCTTTGACAATATTTTTGAAGGTGTAAACTTTCAAATAGATACGGATTGGAAACTTGGATTTATCGGTAGAAATGGACGAGGGAAGACTACATTTTTTAATTTATTATTAGGTAATTATGAGTATAGTGGGAATATCATTTCATCGGTAGAATTTAATTATTTCCCTTATCCAGTTTCGGATAAAAACAAGTATACACATGAAATCTTAGAAGAAATTTGTCCCCAAGCAGAAGATTGGGAGTTTCTCCGTGAAATATCCTATCTAAATGTTGATGCTGAGGTTATGTACCGACCATTTAATACATTATCAAATGGAGAACAAACAAAGGTGCTGCTTGCTGCACTTTTTTTGAATGAGGGTCAATTTCTATTGATTGATGAGCCAACCAATCATCTAGACACTGATGCTCGAAAGGTGGTCTCTGAGTATCTACGTAAGAAAAAAGGGTTTATTTTAATTTCACATGACAGAATCTTTTTAGATGGATGTGTGGACCATATTTTATCTATAAATAGAGCAAATATTGAAGTGCAAAGTGGCAACTATTCTTCTTGGAAGCTAAATTTTGATAGACAACAAGAACACGAAGAGGCAACAAATCAGCGTTTGCAAAAAGACATTGGGAGATTAAAACAATCTTCAAAGCGATCAGCTGGTTGGTCTAGTCAAGTAGAAGCATCTAAAAATGGGACAACAAATTCGGGTTCTAAGCTGGACAAGGGTTTTGTAGGACATAAAGCGGCAAAGATGATGAAGAGAGCAAAGAACCTTGAATCAAGGCAACAAAAAGCGATTGAGGAAAAGTCAAAACTGCTAAAAAATATGGAAAAAACCGAGTCATTAAAATTAGAGCCATTGGAATTTCAGTCAAATGAATTGATTGTTTTGGCTGATGTGGCTGTTAAGTACGATGACCAAGTAGTAAATAAGCCAATTAGCTTTAACGTTGAACATGGTGACCGAATTGTACTTGATGGAAAGAACGGAAGCGGAAAAAGTAGTATTCTAAAACTAATTCTAGGAAATCCCATACAGCATACAGGCACAATTAATTTAGGTTCAGGCCTCATTATCTCCTATGTCCAACAAGATACTTCTCATTTGAAGGGACTGTTATCGGACTTTATTGAATTGCATGAGATTGATGAAACGTTATTTAAATCCATTCTACGCAAGATGGATTTTGACCGAATTCAATTTGAGAAAGATATATCTCATTATTCTGGTGGACAAAAGAAAAAGCTGCTTATAGCCAAAAGTTTATGTGAAAAAGCTCATTTATATATTTGGGATGAACCGTTAAATTTTATTGATATTTATTCGCGCATGCAGATTGAAGAGCTTATTCAAAGTTTTAATCCCACAATGGTTTTTGTTGAGCATGATCAGGCATTTCAGCAGACAGTTGCAACAAAAATGATATCTATGTAGTTGAATTTGATGAATCGAATGTTTGGAAAGTTTTGGATTGTTTAGTTTTATTTTTCAAAGATGCTGGGGATTGATCGAATAATCTCACACTCTTTAATATGCTTTGCTAAAACATCTATCTCGCCTTCAAGCGTAGATAGATGTTTTTTGTATTCAAGAAGCATTATGTCAAATCTGTAAGTTCAAAAGGAATAACTTAACTGATGATTTTAAAAGGATTTTTATAGCTGAAAGTGAGTATGGGAAATCACCACGACAAATTTTTGAGGAAAATGGTTTTGATATCGATATCATTGGTATCGTTAGGTTAGGGTAAATAGAGCTGCTTATAGATGGCGTGCTGTTTATAATGAATCAGGAGTATTAGGACTTCGAGTACATCTAAAGATAATTCAGGAAGACCAACTAAAAGAGAGCATAATACTATAACAATTTCAGATATCAATGGAATTTAAAGAAGATGACCCCTGTTGAATTCAGAAATCATCTTCTTAACGTGGCATAACCTTTTTCAAAATGTCCTTTACAACGGGTACTGTTTAAAAACTGGCTGACCTTATATTACGACCGGGCGCGATACTTCAATAACGAAGTATCGCTTTTTATTCAACTATAGTTACAGTTTTTCGTTGACGATGTTGACAAATCGTCAATATAAAATTATATTTTAATTATTAAGTTGGAGATTTACAACAAATTTTGCGAACAAAAAGAGCCAACTTCAAACTAAAGCAGAAGGGAAGTAGTCGCACGTATCTTAAGGAATAGTAGTTAATAAACTTGGTGTGTTATGGAAGAATTTGCAGAAGAATGTACTTTATAAATGCGATAACTTGGGGGTTAATGATAATGACATTGCTCGCTGCAATTTCATGGATCATCAATGGAGAAACGTAAAGCTCATACATAACATTTAAAAGATTTACCGATCATTTAAAAGTTTATATTTTTGACCTTTTTAAAAACAAACGGCTGGCTTTACCATTGAAGTTGAGAAAAGAACAGCCCCTTTGTTTGATATCTTTGTAACCTTTTAATCTATTTTATTTTTACTGGTGAAGTTATTTCATATACATTATTCCAATTGGTTATAAAGTTGATGCTATTGCAGTCAAACGAATTAACTACAAATATGAAGTTTAATTTTACTGATAAACTTTAAGGTTTAACTAAGTAAAGGTTCATGACTAAAAGGATGTAAGACTTTCAAGAAATAGGAGAGGATCTAATGTTATCAAATATAGGTGTACCTGGTTTAATATTAATTCTAACTGTAGCACTTATTGTATTTGGTCCTAATAAGCTTCCGGAAATCGGCAGATCATTTGGGAAATCTTTACAAGAATTTAAAAAAGCAACGAAAGAGATAACAGAAGATATTGAGGATAAAAAGGAGAAATAAACTTAATTTTTGAATTAACCATGATTATTGGTACTTATGTACAGGTTAGTGAGGACAGGAGACAATGAGATAGTTTCATAAGTTATTTCGGTCCAGAATATTGGGGAATGGCGGTGGTCCATCATCAATTCCCCTTGTCGGCCGGTTGTAGCAGTCCTGCTAGGAGTTACTAAGTTAGAAAGGAAAATGAGTATGGAAAATAAAAGTAACGAAATTGGCTTGCGCCTAAAGGGCTTGCTGAAGGAACGGTCTTTATCCATGAGGAAATTAAGCCAGATAACGGGGATCGATACAGCCATCATCTCAAAAATCATCAATGGGAAGCGAAAAGCGACCCCGGAGCATTTACAGCAGTTTGCAGTCCATCTTGGCGTTCCAATTATCGATTTGTATGAGGCTGCAGGGTATCTGGTTGATCGAAAGCAATCGTACCGGAATGATTCAATTAGCGATATTCAAGTCATCCTTGAATCCATTGATTTAGTTGATAAAGAGTTCCGGCTGGAAGATGTAAAAAAGGAATTAGAAAAGTATGAACAATTTTCTCAAACAGAGGAAGGTGCAGAAACCATTCTCAACAAGTTTGAGAAGAAAGTTGAAAAAGTGGGGAGTATTGGGCCCATTATTCAATATTTAAAAAAAATGTACGAGAGCTTTTCCCAGAAAAGTGGCTCGAAGATGGAGCTAACCCTGATGGGGGGCGCCCTCCTCTACTTTATAGCGGCGGTTGACTGTATCCCAGATTATTTATTTGCTGTCGGGTATATTGACGATGCACTAGTAATCAATTGGGTGATGAATGGACTGCCTCTAAAAAAATGAATAGATGATTAAATAAAGGATTGGAACGAATATGAGCAGACAAAAATCTTATAAAAGAAGAAGCAGGTTTTGTAAAATATCAGCAGCGTTTCTTCTGGTACTTGTGGCCGCAGCCGGGTATTTAACCTTCCAGTATCAAGAGGGGGTAAGCATGGCAGACCCTGAAGAGCAGCACAAGGAATATGAGTTTAACGGGGAGAAAAATCTCGATAAGATTAATGTACTGTTGATGGGAGTCGACGAACGGCCGGATGAGGGAAGATCCCGGACTGACTCCATCATGGTCGCACAATATGATCCGAAGGAAGGAACGGCTAAGGTCATCTCCGTCATGCGGGATATTTACACAGAAATTCCTGGATATAAGAATTATAAAATCAATACTGCCTTTTATCTAGGCGGCCCAGAATTACTACGCGAAACCTTAAAGCAGGACTTTGACTTGGATATTGAATATTATGCCCTGATCGACTTTACAGGCTTTGAAAAAATGGTAGATGCCCTTGCGCCTGATGGCATTCAGATCGATGTTGAGAAAAAGATGTCCGCCAATATCGGCGTCTCCCTGGAGCCAGGTTTGCAAAGGCTGAATGGGAAGGAATTACTGGGATATGCCCGTTTCCGCAAGGACGCAGAAGCCGATTTTGGACGAGTCAGGCGCCAGCAGCAAGTCATCAATGCCCTAAAGAGTGAGCTTTTAAGCGTAAATGGTGTTGCAAAGCTACCAAAGCTGATCGGGGCAGCACAGTCTTATATCCATACAAATCTCCAGACTGGAGAACTTTTCAATATTATGCAAAGCGTTACTTTGCACCCGCCTGAAACACTTGAAACACTGACTATCCCAATAGAGAATTCTTTTTCCAATGAAAGATATGAGGGAGTAGGGCTGGCACTGAATATTGATTTTGTGAAGAATAAAGAGGCGATTCACTCCTTTTTAAAGGGGGATCAAAGCAAGGAGCCAGTGCAGTTTTCATTAGAAAGTGAAGAAGCATGAGTAAAGATTTATCGGCTTATTAGGAGAACGACAGCATTGGAAATTCACACTTGAAAAGACTAGATAAATTAGTCTTATCCATTACTTGTACATTCAGTATCTTAAGACTTCTTTTTATGTACAGCTACCAGGGTACCCGCTAATATGGAGCCCAGAATTTTATACTAAAGCAGGGAGTCAGCTGTATGATTGGATTTATCCTGTTTTATCTAAATACGGGCAAGATTGAGAGAATCGTCTGGCCCTTTTACGAAAGGGCGCAATTCTGTAGCAGGAATCGTGCTCTTTCTGTATGTTAAGGGCTATTTAATGGATCAAAACTGGGTAACTAGATTGGATATAATAGGTTAGAAAACAGGATCGTAACGATCAGGGCGGGATGGATTTTTCTCTTTATAGTTGAACCGCACCCTGAGATGATGAAAACGGAGACATATTAGATCCTCTTAAGACGAATCAAATTTACGGCTCAGGTAGAACGGATTCCTTCAAAAGCGTTTATTACTAATTGTTGCACATAGGATTCGTCCAGCGTTTCGCCTGTCACAAGCAAACGATAGAAAATTGGTCCATAAATTAAATCAATGCATATGTCAATATCGAGACTTTTTTTCAATTCTCCGCGTTGAACCCCTTTCTCTAAAAGACTCCTTGCTTCAAGTCGGCGGGGACGGAAATATCGATCCCGATAGGCCTCTGCCAAACCTGAATCAAACTGTCCTTCGCCTAATAACTGCGTAATAACGGTCCCCTCTCGACTTGTCAAAAACCGAGTTAAATTCGTGGCGTGAATAAGTATATCATTATATGCCGAACCCGTATTAGGCATGGGCAATCTTTCCGAGGCGGCATAAAGGAAACCATCCATCACCACAGCAGCCTTGTTTGGCCACCATTTATAAATCGTGGCTTTGCTAACTTTGGCACAATCAGCAATTTTATCAACTGTGACAGCTTGAAAGCCATTTGCCAACAATAACTTATAAGACGCAGAAAGGATTGACTTTTGAGCTTCTACATTACGTGGCCTGCCTCTTTTACCATTCATCGTAATATCACCTTTCTTCAAAAATAATGAACTGTACGTTCAGTATACCAATAATATACAAAAAAAGAAAGTTGAATCACCTATTTACAAAACCATACGTTCAGTATATTATATTGTTATCCATTTAATATACTAAACGTTCAGTATTTAAAAGAAGAGAAAAACTTACATGTGGAGTAATCCACATGACATTGAAATTGTGTGAACTAATGAAGTTACTAAATGTAGAGCATTATTAAAAGGAGTTGTTCGAAATGAATGATGTAAAAAAACAGACAATCGAGAAAAACATCCCTACGTGGTTTACAATCCTTCTGGCTACCGCATGCGGTATCATTGTAGCTAATCTTTACTATGCTCAGCCTATAGTCGGGGCAATCAGCTCAACAATCGGGCTGTCAGCAAGCAGTTCTGGTTTCATTGTCACGTTAACGCAGATCGGTTACGTAGTCGGCTTGCTATTTATTGTTCCTTTGGGAGATATTGTTGAAAATCGAAGACTGATTGTCCTATCTTTACTTTTCACAGCAGTTGCCCTAGCAATTACTGCAGTGTCGAAACAAGCTATGCTGTTCTTAGCTGCTTCATTTGTAATCGGTTTAGGTTCAGTGGCTACGCAAGTACTCGTACCTTTTGCGTCATATCTTGCAACCGATTCTTCACGCGGTCGTGTTGTCGGCAATGTCATGAGCGGTTTGTTACTTGGCATCATGCTCTCACGTCCTTTGTCTAGCTTGGCAGCTGACTTTTTTGGCTGGCATGCTGTATTCGCTATGTCTGCCATAGCTGTTTTTATTTTGGCTATCGTACTTTTGAAGGTGTTACCTACAAGAAAGCCTTCCACGGACACAAACTATGCAGTATTACTCAGTTCTATGTGGCACTTGCTGCGAACAACCCCGATATTACGCCGTCGGGCTGCCTATCATGCATGTGTGTTTGCGTCCTTTAGCTTATTTTGGACAACAGTTCCACAACTGTTATCAAGCCCTGCCTTTCATTTTTCTCAGAAAGGCATTGCGGTGTTTGCGCTTGTTGGAGTTGCAGGTGCAGTAGCCGCGCCCCTGGCAGGTCGACTAGCCGACCGCGGCTTGACAAGACCTGCAACAGGAATAGCTCTCCTTATTGTCGTTATTTCTCTTTTGTTGCCGCTTATTGTCCAAACTAGCTCACCCATCGGAATAGCTGTTCTCGTCGTTTCATCGTTATTATTGGACGCTGGAGTATCCGCAAATCTTGTGTTCGGACAACGCGCGCTTTTCTCATTGAGTCCGGAAATTCGCAGTCGTCTGAATGGGCTATTCATGGCTATTTTCTTTTTTGGTGGTGCAATCGGATCCGCAATTGGGGGATGGGCATACGCCGTGGGAGGATGGAATACTGCATTATGGATTGGAATTGCTTTCCCAATCGTTGCCATCCTATATTTTTCCACAGAGAAGAAGTAATTCTATGATAGTATTCTTTAAGTGATGTATTAGTTGTCGGGAGAGATGCCTGGCTGCTTTTTAGCTAATAAATAAGTTTCAGTTGCTATGTATGTACGGCTTTTATTTATAAATTAAAAGATCAATATTATATGTCCAAGCTATATTAAATCGTTATTCAACTAAAGGGTGCTTGTGCGGCCGAGCCTAGGTCGTATCATATAGCGGGTGGGATTCCCGTCGAGTAAGAACTAGCCATTCGCTCGTAGCGAGTCTTGGAGGAATAAAGGTAACTTTAGTCTTTAAGCGTAGACAGTTAGATAGCGGGCCGAAAGCCAAATGGTTGAAGGGATTGAGCTCCATAATGTTAGTAAATCGAGAGGGCTGATGCCCTAAGCGCAGCAGAAAGCTACATTTTATCTTTCGTTAAAGGCAAGAAGGGTAAAACCTCTCTGGAGTCAGAGACCTTGGCACGTTATACATTGATATGATACGGCAACTCGGGAGACCCTACCGGTCTTTTCTTTTTTAGAAGAGTATGGTCAACAAGCGATAATAAGCAAGGAAACCAAATGCCGATGTAGGGAGTCGGATAGCAGCGTAGTACCAATGAAGTTGGGTAATGCCGATGGAGGAAAGGCTAGCTACCAGTTATCACCCTTACTAGGGACACATTTACTACACACAGAGGTAGGTATAATAAATGGAAACAAAACTACTAAGGATAGCAGAATTAGCAAAATCTGATCCTAAAATGAAATTTACATCTCTTGCTCATCTATTAAATAAGGAAGCATTAGTTCAATGTCATCTTGAACTACCCAATAAGAAGGCAGCTGGGATTAACGGTACAACTAAAGAGCAATACGGTGAAAGTTTAGAAGAAAACATAGAGGATTTAGTAAGTAGGCTTAAAAGCAAAAGCTATCGTCCTGTTCCAGTAAGGAGAATGTATATTCCAAAGCTCAATTCCAACAAGAAAAGACCATTGGGAATACCAGAACATGAAGATAAAATTGTTCAAAAAGGCATTACAAAGATACTAAATACCATTTATGAAAATGACTTTCTAGACTGTTCCTTTGGATTCCGCCCAAACCGTAACTGCCACGATGCTTTAAAAATACTGAACCATTATATTGAAAAGAGGTCAGTAAATTATGTAGTAGATGTAGATATTAAAGGATTCTTCGACAACGTTGACCACATATGGATGATGGAGTTCTTAAAACTGCGAATCGCTGACCCTAACCTACTAAGGATAATTGGTAGGTTTCTTAAAAGTGGGTACATGGAGGAAGGTAAGAAATATAAGACAGACAATGGCACACCGCAAGGTGGAGTAATATCTCCGGTATTAGCCAATGTATATCTCCATTATGTCCTCGACCTATGGTTTGAGAAAAAGGTTAGGAAGCAGTGCAATGGACAAGCCTACATAGTGAGATATGCAGATGATTTTGTTTGTTGTTTTCAATATAAAAGTGAAGCTCAGCAATTCTTCCATTCATTAAAGTTGAGATTAAAGAAATTCAATTTAGAAATAGCTGAGGATAAAACCAAAATTATTCCCTTCGGGAGGTTTGCGGAGAAAAATGCAAATCAACAGGGGAGGAGTAAACCAGCAACCTTTGATTTCCTTGGTTTCACACACTATTGTGGGAAAAGTAAACAAGGAAACTTTCGAGTGAAACGGAAATCAAGCAGGAAGAAAGTCCAAGGCAAACTAAGAGAAACGAAAGAATGGCTGAAGAATAATAGAAATAAAGATATTCATATGCTTATGGATAGATTTAAGCGTTCACTAATAGGTTATTACAACTATTATTGCATCACTGATAATACCCAAAATGTTAACAACTTCAAAGACAAAATCGAAAACTTACTGTTTAAATGGCTCAATAGAAGAAGTCAAAGGAAATCCTTTACATGGGATAAATTCAGTCTATTTCTTAATAAATATCCACTACCTTCACCAAGAATTAAAGTGAATATATATGATTTAAGAAAAGAGATTAGCTACATTCTGTAAACGATAACTAGGAGGAGCCGTGTGCATTAATAGTGCAAGCACGGTTCTGTGAGGGGGGTGGAGTCCAATTTACCGCAAGGTAGAAAGGCTCCCTTCTACTCGACTTCTGAAATAAGGAAAGCGTCTTTCTTCATGAAAAGGGTCATTTAATGGAGGATGAATTTCAAGGAAAATTGAATTCTTATGTAATGATAGTATGGTGTTTGTGGAGAAATTTACTTAAACAATCGAAGCATTTAGTAAAATTTTGCTTGAATGATCCTGCTTCTACTCCTACTCCTACTGGAAAATCCACCGCAGCCTACATCATATTGCCCTCAAAACTTTTTTCAAAACACCTAAAGATCTTAGTACATGTAATCGAATGGGGAGGAAATACTATGAAAAAAAAGGAATGAAGGTTGTATCATGCAAAAGATTAAACCAATTAATTTAAGTACAGATAAAACAAACAATACAGAAAAACTAACATCGACAGAATTGGGTAAACTTTGGGCTACCTATATGGGAAACAGTATGGGGAAATGCATATTGAGTTATTATCTGCAACATGTTGAAGATGAAGATATTAAAACTTTATTGGAAAATGCATTATTATTAAGTGAAGAATTTTTGAAAATAATTACCGGAATTTTCACAAAAGAGAACTTCCCTATTCCTCATGGTTTTTCTGATGCTGACGTAAATATACATGCACCTCGTTTATTTCAAGATGAATTTTATGTCCATTATTTAAAATATACGGCAAAAGCAGGAATGAGTATTTATAACGTTGCTTTTCCACTTGTATTTAGGAAAGATGTAGAACAATTTTTCAGATACTGTATGGATTCAACTATGGATTTAATGGGTCAAATTAAAGAGATATTAATGTATAAAGGGCTAATCATTAAGCCTCCATTAATACCAGTTCCTGAAAAAGTGAAATTTGTTCATAATGATTTTTTAAATGGATACTTCGGGCATGTACGACCAATGCATGCATTAGAAATTACCCATCTTTACGATATTATTGAAAATAATACAACGAGCAAGGCACTAATTACAGCATTTGCCCAAGTAGTAAAGGATGAAGAGATTCGCAAGTTATTTGAAAGAGGAAAAGACATTACCCAAAAAAATATTGAAAAAGATATGAAAATGTTAGAGAATGAAAATTTGCCTTACCCATCTTCTCTTAATGACTTAGTAACATCATCTACTTTTTCTCCTTTTTCTGATAAGTTAATGCTATTTCATAAGATGGATATGTTTACAATTAAAATTAGATCCTTTGGAAATGCAGCAGCTGTCAATGGAAGACATGATATAGCACTAAAGCATAGTAATGCGTTAATGAGAAATGCAAATTTTGTTCAAGATGCAGCAAAAATTATGATTGAGAAAGGCTGGTTTGAACACCCACCAAGTGCAGTAGATAAAGATAATTAACATTGGATTGCTGCTTCTCATGCTTTTTACACCAGAATGTTGAACGAATATAAAGATTTTTGTGGAGTAAACGAGTGTAAAGGGAACATTCGAAGTTGTGAGTATTCAAGAAATGGGCAGGATGGGTCTATAAGAAAAGGGAATAATCGAAACTACATAGAAAATATTGATCAAGAATCAAATATATTGACATATCGGAAAATAACGATATAATCAACCTCATGGAACCAATTGAAATCTTCAAAGCTCTATCAAATGAATCAAGGTTGCAAATTTTGCAATGGCTGAAGGAGCCTGATCGTCATTTTATACCCCATGAAGGGATTGATATGAACACAACAGGGGTATGTGTTAGTCAAATAACAGATAAATTGAAAATGACACAATCGACTGCTTCCCAATATCTCACCATACTTTTAAAAGCTGGTCTTATTAAGGCTGAACGAATAGGAAAGTATACTTACTACAAAAGAGATGAGAATGCCGTTGAAAAAATTGCTGACATTCTTAAAAAAGAAATATGATAATGAAACCGACTTTAAGGAGAATTGAATTTAATATTTCATAAAAAATAAACATCTCTTGATGTTTATTTTTACGACATACAAATCGACATATTGCGATTTGTCTATTTTTAAAATAAACAAATCTATATTTCTCGATATGTAAATATATTAAGGAGTTAACTATTATGTCTAACACTTGGAGAATTTATATTTTAGCAATTATCAGCTTTTTAGTAGGAACCTCAGAGTACATTATTTCCGGTATTTTAGATAATATTGCTCATACACTTGGGATAACTTTAGCTGCTGCGGGCCAGTTAATTACGATCTTTTCCCTTGTTTATGCTATTTTCACACCAATTCTTATGGCATTGACAGCAAGTATGGATAGACGCAAGTTAATGATGTATTCACTCTTTCTGTTTGTTATAGGAAATATCCTAGCGTATGCCCTGCCTGGCTATGGCTGGTTTATTGTAGCTCGGGTAATTATGGCATTAGGAGCAGGTATAGTTGTTGTAACTTCATTAGCCATCGCATCCAAGATTGCACCAGAAGGTAAACAGGGTAGTGCAATCGCTACTGTAGTCATGGGATTTACTGCTTCTCTAATTATTGGTGTTCCCATTGGAAGAATGACAGCAGAAGCATTTGGCTGGAAATCTGTATTTGGTGGAATTGCCTTATTGGGATTACTAGCAATGTTGGTTTTATACTTTATTCTTCCACATACAGAAGGGGATAAGCCCGTGCCTTTATCTAAACAATTTTCCCTTTTTAGGAAACGAAAAGTTGCAATTGGATTATCTATCACTTTTTTCTGGCTAGGAGGATATTCTATTGCTTATACTTATCTATCACCATACCTCCTTACGATTTCAGGGATAAGTGACAAGCTGCTTAGTGGAGTTTTACTTATATTTGGAATAGCAAGTTTGGTAGGGTCAAAGTTCGGGGGATATAGCACCGATCGGTGGGGAGTGTCCTTTACACTGATTGGTGGAATGGCATTACATATCATCATGCTGATTATGCTGTCAATCGTAACCCACTCCTATATCGGAGTATTGGTCATTCTAATATTATGGTCGTTTGCAGCATGGTCTACAGGCCCGACGCAACAATATCACTTAGCTACAATAGAACCAGAATTATCGGGTGTATTGCTTGGCATTAATCAGTCAATGATGCAATTAGCTATGGCTGTAGGTGCAGGAATAGGAGGTATTTTTGTAGAGAAGGTATCACTGGATTCCATTACCTGGATTGGGGCATTGGGGGTTGCAATCGCTATTGTTGCTTCTTTGATAGCTTCCAGTACAAATTCTAAACATAAATCATCGAATTTAAAAGAAATGATCCAGTAATTCAGATCAAATAGGTTACCTTTAGTCATTGAACGGAGTAAAGACTTTTCATTGAGGTAGAAAGATTTCATAATAAATATACGGTTCTTAGTTGAAGAATTAAAAATAAAATAAAAAAGGATTAATATTCAGCAATCGGACGCTTTCCTGAAATAAGGAAAGTGTCTTTCTTCATCCTTTCCGTTTTTTAGGAATTAATCTTTTCTATTCTTCTATTATATCATTACAATTTCTTCCTCATCTTTCGTAAGCTAAAATTTTCGTAACTAGAAATAGTTCAACGGAACCAGCATTTGTAAAAATTCTGAAAATAACGAATACTTAGTTACTGAGCTGTTTTTTCGTTGTTTAGTCTTTAATATT
Source organism: Cytobacillus solani (assembly GCF_006704205.1). Classification (NCBI taxonomy): domain Bacteria; kingdom Bacillati; phylum Bacillota; class Bacilli; order Caryophanales; family Bacillaceae; genus Cytobacillus; species Cytobacillus solani. The sequence continues at coordinate 688,944 of NZ_CP041305.1, read as the reverse complement.
CATTTTCAAAAAAGTAAGAGGAAATGGGGATATATTATAGAAATATTTCAAGGATTTTACTTATAAAAGGGTGGAGGAATGGAGAATGAATAAGCTTTGGAAGGTTTTAAGTTCAACGGCTTTAGCTGCATCGTTATTGGCTGCACCTAATGTTGGTTTTGCTGAACCAGGGCCAAGTCCGCAACAAGGGGAAAACTTATCAATTGAAGGATTCATTAGCTATGAAGAGCTAGGAAGAAAATTAGAGCAGATTCAGAAATCGAGTCAAGGGAAGGTAAAGGTCGAATCCGCTGGTAAAACAAATTTAGGGCGTGACATCTATAAGGTAACAGTTGGCCATGGCGACAAGGTTGTATTAATCGAGAGTGAGATTCATGGAAATGAAAAAACAGGAACGGTTGCGCTATTAAATATTTTGCAAAATCTTGGATCAAGTAATTCAAAAGAAGCGAAAAAGATTTTGGATGAATTAACGATCGTCGTTATTCCAATGATGAATGCTGATGGCTCCGAGCTTGACCGCCGTGCGAATGACATGGATTGGGCGGAGGTAGTTGCGAAATTTCCTCAGTTAGCAAATGTCCAGCCTTCCTGGAATTATTACAATTATCCAGGAAGTTATAATTATGATCTCAACCCGGGATTTGATGTGAACCGAGACTTTAATCCAGACTTAAACTATGTTCCAAAGCCTGAAGATTTTCCTGGAGCATCGAATAAATACGGCTGGTATATTACACCTGAAGCGCAAACACTTAGAGATGTATATAAGGATTTAAAGGAACAATTCGGAAAAGTAGACGTCTTCATTGATCTTCACCATCAAGGATTTCCATATGTAGAGGGGACGGATGATCGTGTAACAATGTCAATTTCAGGAAAGTTCGTCAAGCATCCAAACAGCCCTGGCGGGGAAAAATATGCTGAATACGCAGAAAACTATAATTATGATTTTTCAAGGCAATTAAATCTCGCCCTATATAATGCACTTCAGGAAAAGGGTAATTCTGTATTTACAAATATTTCGTTGTATGACCAAACTATCGACTTGCCAGGTACAGCTTTAGGAGCATTTGCTTTAAATGGAAGCGGAGCCGTTCTCTTCGAAGTAAGCGGGCAAACGCAAAACTTCGGCCAAAAGAAGAGAGGTCAGCTTGTAAAAACAGTTGAAACAGGCCTCATGGGTATTATCAATAGTGTGACAGATAGATCTATTTACCAATTAAACCCAGAAGAATATGAAAACATTCCGTTAAGCGTTAGAACTCCAGGAGGACTGTAAAAAATAGTTGTTCATAAGCCCGCCAATTGAAGATTCAGTCAATTGGCGGCTTTCATTTTGTGTACATATTTGAGTAGTTAAACCTATAAAGTGACTAGTCTCTTTTTCTTATTTTTGGTATTTCATATAAAATTTACAAAAATATAATTGTGAAGATAATAGAGGCGTGCTTAACTAAATGAGAAGAAGGAATAAATAATTTAATAGAATCTGGAGGAGTTCAAATGAGAGGTAGACCTCAGAAAAAGACATTCAGCCTTATTCTGATTTTTACAATGATTTTTAGCCTGTTTAATCCGTTCCTTGAGAATACATCAAGAGCGGCGGCAACAATTACAGTTGCGGAGGCAATTGCCAATAATAGTGGTTCGGCCACGGTTGAAGGGTACATTGTTGGTGTCACAAATAATGGTCCCAAATATCAGCATAGTGGACCATTTACAGTTACCACCAATATTGCCATTGCAGATTCAGCAGATGAAACAGATGCAACAAAAATTTTGCCTGTTCAGCTGCCAATAGGCTCTATTAGAACGGCATTAAATCTAGCAGATCACCCAGAGAACTTAGGAAAGAAAATTACTATTTCTGGTACTTTGGCAGCTTACTTTGCTGTTCCAGGTTTGAAAAGCCCTACTTCTTATTCATTTGTCGAGGACACGGATCCTGATAAGGTTCAAGCTGTTACTGCTTCCCCAGGTGGAGGTGCGGTTTTTAAAGGTACAAAAGTTGAATTAGCGACAGCTACTAAAGATGCAGAAATCTATTTTACTTTGGATGGGTCTGAGCCTGCTAAATTCAGCACACTTTACACTGAGCCGATCGAAATAAATGCTCCAGTTACTATTAAAGCGATTGCCGTGAAAGCTGGTCTAACAGACAGTGAAGTAACTGAATATGATTATATCATCCAACAGGAGGATACTATCCGTATTCATGATATTCAGGGTGCCGGCCATTATTCTCCATACGCAGATCAGAAAGTGGCAGGTATTGAGGGAATCGTTACTTATGTAGTTGATGGAAGCAATTTTTATATGCAAGACAGGCAGCCGGATGACGACCCAAACACTTCTGAAGGTATTTTAGTTTATAAAAAATCCCATAATGTAAAAGTGGGAGATGTTGTAAAAGCTAGTGGTCAGGTGAAAGAATGGGTATTGGAAGGGTATGCTGAAAAACTGCAGACGGACCTCCCAGTCACTGAAATTAATGCAACTAATATTCAAATGATTGAAAGCAATCAAGAACTGCCTGCTCCTGTTGTAATCGGAGCAGATCGTATGCCGCCTTTTGAAGTGATCGACAACGATGGTTTTACTTCTTTTGATCCTGAGGAGGATGGCGTTGACTTTTTTGAGAGCCTTGAGGGAATGCTCGTACGGATTAACAATCCTAAGGTTGTAGCACCGCAGAAATATGGAGAAATTATCGTTGTTCCCGAGAATATTCCCACAAATACAAAAGCGGGTGGATTACGCATTACAGAAACGGATTTTAACCCAGAAAGAATGACAATTGATATTAATGATCAATCATTTGTTGCTAAAATGGGGGATCGCTTCAATGGATCTATTCAGGGGGTTGTAAGCTATGGCTACAGCAATTATAAAATCCTCAGTGATAAAGAAAAATTGCCACCGCTGGTGCATGGGGCAAATGAACGCGAAACAACAGCAATCGTACCGGAAGATGAAAAACTGACTATAGCATCATACAATGTAGAAAACTTTTCAACGAAAACGGATGATTCAAAGGTTACTAGACTAGCAGAAGCTATTGTGACGAATATGAAACAGCCAGATATTATTGGCTTGACAGAGGTTCAGGATAATGATGGGCCAACGGACAGCGGAACGACTGATGCCAGCCAAAGTGCGGCGAAATTAATCGCAAAAATAGTGTCTTTAGGCGGCCCAACATATGTTTATACAGATATTGCTCCAGTAGATAAATTAGATGGCGGACAGCCAGGTGGAAATATTCGCGTTGGCTTCCTATACAATCCTGAACGAGTATCATTAATGGATGGTATAAAAGGCTCTCCAACTGAAGCAGTCGGATATGAGAATGGCAAGCTTACACTTAATCCAGGCCGTATTGACCCTGCGAATTCAGCTTTCAATTCAAGCCGCAAACCGCTTGCAGCACAGTTTGAATTCAAAGGGGAAAATGTCATTGTTGTTGCAAACCATTTTAACTCTAAAGGCGGGGATCTTCCTCTGTTTGGAAAAACTCAGCCTCCAGTTTTAAATAGTGAAAAACAGCGGATGGAAATTTCTGCGGCTGTAAACAATTTTGTCAAGGATATTCAATCAAAGGACCCGAATGCAAATATTGTATTGCTCGGTGACTTTAATGATTTTGAATTTTCTAATCCATTGAAAGCATTAAAAGGACAAGAATTAACAAATATGATAGAAAAAGTTTCAGCTGAAGAGCGTTATACTTATAACTACCAAGGGAATGCACAGGTTTTAGATCATATTTTAGTATCGAATAATTTAGCAGCTTCAACTGAAGTGGATATTGTTCATATTAATTCCGGCTTTATGGAAGAACATGGCCGTGCAAGCGACCATGATCCTGTATTAATTCAAACGATTCTAAAGGATCCGGTTAAGCCAGAAGAGCCGAAATATGACAAAGTGTACGATCTTGTCAATTTCGAAGCAAAAAAACTTGTCATCGGTCAGGACAATACGTTAATTATTATGGATAAAACTTCAACAATCACCGAAGGAATTTGGCTTAAAAAATCAGCTACCCTTAAAGGGGAAGGCTTAAAGAAAACAAGAGTTGTTATAAGCTCTGCACAAAAAGGTACGGTTGTTGATCTTACTGGAACAGAAATTAAGGAAGTTCTAATTGAAACGAATAAGGTAAAGGAAATTAGAGGGGCAGAGAATATAATGCTATGGACATTGGACAAAAAGGCTGATCCTTCCTCTATTAAATTTACAAATTCGAAAGGAGAAGAGATTCCTTCCCCTTTTGCTCCTAAAGAGAATCATTCACCGCTTCTGAGATTAAGTCTTTAGGAAAAATAACGGCAAAGAGACAAATTGTCAATCAAATAAATTAAGTTTAATCAAAAAACGACCTTCTCATATGAAGGTCGTTTTTATAACAAAAGATTAATTCTGAAAGGCTTTTTATTTTTTTGTGATTGCTTAGTATTTGAAGAAGACTTTTTATTCAAAGCCAATAATAATATCATCCCAATGATACAGGCTGTACCAACCCATTGAAAAAATCCAAAAGGTTCTTTTAGCCAAAAGACTGTTGTTAAAACAGCTGCTAATGGTTCTAAACTGCCTAAAAGGCTTGTTTCTTTAGGTAAAAGACTTTGTAAGCTTTCTATATAAAACCAGAATGCAAGCATTGTACCGAATATTATAACGAAGACTAAGTAAAAATAGGCTTCTACTGTTAAGTTTGTAAAGTCCATTTGCCAAGGTGGATGGATAAAACTTAATGTAAAACCACCGATCATCATAGCCCAGCCAACAATGACAAGGGAATCGTATTGCGCAAGGAGAGGAACTGCATATAAGGTGTAAAATGCTAAAGCTAGTCCAGATAAAACACCCCAAACGATTGCAAGTGTCGGCACAGATAAGCTGGAGATTGAACCGTTTGTTAATAAGAAAAAGCAGCCTCCTAAAGCAAGCGTAACAGTTAACAAATCTTGTCGTGTTAGTACAGCTTGTTTACGTAAAATTAAGTAAATGATAATCATTACAGGTGCTAAGTATTGTAATAGTGTTGCAACAGCAGCATTGCCATATTTAATAGATGCCATATACGTGTATTGAACCGCAAGCATGCCGAGTAATCCGAAAATAATCAGTTGAACAGCTGTCCTTCTATTTTTCCAGACACCCAAAACTTGAGAACGATCTTTTCCAAAAAATTGAACAGTTAAGAGTAAAAACAAATAAGTACCCTCATATATAATTTTTTTCAAAATACGAGGGTATATTCTATCGAAAAGTTATCATTTATAATACATTTTTAATGAAACTTTTTGTTTTAAACTAAGTTGCCCGTCATTTAGTATAATTTCTTCAATTATCCTCTAAACCCTTGGCTTAGCTAGCAGATAATGAATCCCATATGCTCATCAATTGAGTAATGGCAGCATCAATTATCTCGTATGGAACACCGTCCTAAGCTTGTGTCGAAATTCCTCGAAGAAATGTTTCAAATAAGGTTACCAGCATGTGGATATCCGTAGAATCAGGCAACTCTCCATTTGCTACGGCCCGTTCTATACAATTATTAATCCAATCGTGAACCTTTTCTCGCTCCTTGGCGAGCATATCTCGAATGTGTTGTTGCTCAGGAGAACAGTTTACAGCGGACAAAACCAAAAGACAGCCTAGAGGGTGTGACCTCTCTGTCTGCATCCTTGCAGATCGCCTTAATCCCAGCTCGATGGCTGCTTTCGATGTCATCCTCGTATCGCAGAAACTTTCAATTCGCGGGGGCGTCCAGTTCGTGGCATAAGATGTTCAAGTAACTTTAAGTAAAAACATATCATTTCGGATATATAAATATTTTAATTTCCACCTTCTTGTTATTTTTAAAATTTTTGGAATTATGCTACCTTTTATAAAAGGAGATGAGCGTATGATCTGTTATCAAATGTGAAGAGTCTAACTAAATGTACTTTTTTCTTATTTTTCCAATCTGTAAAATAAAAACTTGTAAAAAGGACATTTAGGAGGCCTTTAAATGAATCATAATGATGCAATGAATAGAATAGGTAAAGTACAAGAGGGCATTCGATTTTCTGGAACATTTTATACAAAATCAAGAGAGAATGTTTTAACGGGAAGTTATGGATTTGCTAATCGTTCCGAAAAAATCAAAAATCAAACAACCACTCGATATGCAATTGCTTCTGGCTGTAAAATCTTCACATCCATTGCGATTTGCCAACTGGTTGAGGAAGGAAAGATTTCTTTTGATACGAAAGTAGAAGAGTGCCTGGATATCGACTTTCCTCATTTTGAAGAAGGGGTGACGATCCACCACTTACTCACTCATACATCTGGAATACCAGATTATTTTGATGAAGATGAGATGGATGATTATGAAGAACTTTGGGTGTCTACACCCATGTACCGTATCCGTAAGTTGCACGATTTCTTGCCATTGTTTCAAAATAGAAAAATGAAAGCAGAAGTTGGTAGTTCTTTTCACTATAATAATTCGGGCTATATAGTCTTAGGTCTTATTGTTGAACATGTTAGTGGACTCATCTTTAGTGATTATATCGAGCAATTTATCTTTCAGAAGGCTGGGATGGTTGATTCTGGATATTTTGAAATGGATGAATTGCCTGAGAGAGTCGCTCTGGGTTATATTGAAAAGCCCAATGGTGGCTGGAAAACAAATGTCTATTCACTCCCAGCAAAACCTGCATCTGATGGGGGAGCCTATGTGACTGCAAAAGATATGATTATTTTTTGGGATGCATTAATGAATCATCAGCTGTTAACGAAAGAAATGACTCTGACTTTATTGACGCCTCATACGGAGGTTGTAGAAGATATTTATTATGGCTATGGAGTATATATGGAAACGAATCAAAATGGTGTTGTGAAGTATATCTTAATGGGCTATGATCCTGGGGTAAACTTTCGATCTGTGCATTATCCTGATACACATCTTACCATTGTGGTTTGCTCAAATGAAACTGATGGAGCTTATGACATGATTAAAGGAATTGAAAAAGTAATTTTATAATGTAAAATCGGAAAAGGGGCTACCAATAGCTCCTTTTCTTACGATCATAAATGAATTTTTTGTTACGCAAACAGGAGCGATCTTTTTAGAAGGCTATGCCTAGCCTAATACGGGTGAGATTAATTGAACAAATATGGAAATGACTTATTTAGAGGAGCTTCTAGGTATTATTCGAAGTCTAGACCTATGTATCCATCTTCACTTGTGAGATTTTTGGTGAATAGGTTTTCTCTAAACGGTCAACAGAAGCTTCTTGATCTAAGGTTTGCACAGGACAGTTAACAACCAGGTTTTCCGATTGGTACAATAAAATTGTAGGTATTTACGAAGTTAATTGGACAATTGAATCATACTTGGAAATTTATATTCAACATCGTATGGATCTAAGCATTATCTGGGAGATAATGTAGAGTCATTTGAACAAGATGTAAGAGATACTTTACTAACAATTAATGGGACTGGGGTATTTAAAGAACAAATGGATTTATCAATTAAGCTTGGAATTAAAACAGGTTGATTGTGTTATGTTTATTCAATTAAAGGTGCTATCCTGGAACAAGAATAAGCACTCGTTTTTTATTTGAGGGCCATTTTATTGAATAAGATCGGAGTGAAACATAATGGCAGCTATTGATAATATCATTCAAGACATAAAAGAAGAATTAGAAGGACTGCCTGGAGTTGTTGGAGTCGTTTTAGGAGGCTCTAGAGCGAAAGGAACGCACAGACCGGATTCTGATATCGATATCGGTATTTACTATGATGAATCAAAAGGCTTTAATATCAATGATATCGAGAATGTGGCATTAAATCTCAATGATGAAAAAAAAGATCAATTAATCACCTCCTTAGGTGAATGGGGCGAGTGGGTAAACGGTGGTGGTTGGTTAGTTGTACGTGGACACCAAGTGGATTTTCTATTTCGTGATATCAAGCGAGTAAGTAAAATCATTGATGACTGTCGATCGGGGAATGTGTCCATTCATTATCAAACTGGGCACCCACACGGTTATTTGAATGCGATGTATATGGGAGAATTAGCAGTTTGTAAAGTATTATCTGATCCCAAAGGCACGCTAAATGAATTAAAAAAGAAAACGGAACCCTATCCTGAGAAATTAAAAGAAGCGATGATTCAATATTTTTCTTTTGAAGCTTCATTTTCTCTTATGTTTATGGAAGCTAATGCTAACAAAGATGATATTTCATATGTGATGGGTCATTGCTTTCGAAGTATGTCTTGTTTGAATCAAGTTCTCTTTGCGAAAAATGAAATGTATTGTATCAATGAAAAGAAAGCTGTAGCTATGATTCAAGATTTTCCAATCAAGCCTGTTAACTACAAAAATCGAATCGATGAAATTGTTTCTCTTCTTTCAACAGATATTGATGAGATAAACCAAGCCGTAAAGAACTTAAAAGATTTGATTTCTGAAATAGAAGTATTATAAACTCTCCATAATCGGGCGCCATTATTGAGTAATGGCGCTTATTTATGGTTAATGGAATAAAAGATGGTATACCCTCAACAAATTTTAACCCTACATTTAATTAGGTGCGTAATGTGATTGATCAATAATATGCTAATTATGCGTAATCAAATTGGTGTAGCCCTTTCCCTCCGGTGACATGAAATATTAATTGTACGATTATTCCAACGAGATTACATAAATAAATAGATTGTTATTTAAAATTTTTTTGCAACGATTCAACTCCCTCATTCGACTTTATTATGAAAAGGAGGGGATACTCAAATGGATGTTGAGAAATTGGTGCAAGAAGCGAAAAAGGGGAATGATGAGGCGTTTGAACTTCTGATCAGTTCTGTTCGTAATAAATTGTATCGGACAGCCTATTCATATGTTAGAAATGAGCAAGATGCCCTTGATATTTATCAAGAAACCATTTATAAGGCCTACACTTCACTGAAAACATTAAAAAAACCAGTTAGCTTTCAAAGCTGGATAATAAAAATACTTGTCTTCAAGTCTATTGATTTTATTCGAAAAGAGTCCCGGCATTTTACTACTGATGATGAGAAAATATTTGCTGAATTAATTTCTAAAGAAAGCGCAGATTACATAGCTCATTCGATGGATTTATCTGAAGCCTTTAAGTTCTTGGACCCTAAATACAAAACGATTATTTTACTGAGGTATTACCATGATCTATCCATAAGGGAAATTGCTAACATCATGAATTACCCCGAAGGAACGGTGAAATCGCACTTGAATAGAGCGCAAAAAGAACTGAGGCCGATTTTAAAGGAGGGCTATTTTTATGAATAAAGAAAAGTTTAATCATTCTATTGATAATATTGATATACCTCTTGAAAAGCTAGTTGCTAGGGAAAAGACGGCAATGCTCCAAGCAAAGAAAAGAAAAAAAATGGGAAGAACAACAAGGCATTCCCTATTGATTGCATGCGGATTATGTATGACCCTTCTAGGCTCCGGCTTTGTTTCAACAGGAATGGCAGAAGCATTATCAAATATCCCGCTTATCGGACCTATTTATGCGAAATTTAGTGACATTGCATCCGATAAAATTCAGCAAGATCAACTTACGACAGAAATTGAAAAACAAGATAGTCAAAATGGCTTAACGATGACTGTAAAGGAAGCTGTTTACGACGGGGGCCGATTAATCGTAACAGTAGAATATACAGGTCAGAAAAAGCTTTCTCTTACAGAAGAAACGGTTGGCATAAATGATCTAACAATTAACGGACAGTCGGTCAAGCCTGCCATTGCCTCCACAGGCCAAGATGCAATCGACTCAAAGACGATCATTGAACATCATCAACTTACTTTATCTAATCATAATGAATACGGTGATAAAATTGAGGTTGCGGTTCATGGGGAAAATTTATTTGGATATAAAGGAAAATGGAATGTAGCTTTTCCACTTGAAAAAGTAGACGGGGTTATTCATGAGTTCTATCCAAAGGTGAAAACGAAAACAACCGATAAAGATTATGCAATAACAGCTGACAAAGTAACATTCTCACCTCTATCAACACGAATAGACTTAACGATTGATTATCCTGCTAAAATGGATGAAAACGATACGTGGCCATGGTTTGAATTCGCAGTAGTCGATGATAAAGGCCAAGTATATGATCGGCTAAAGCTACAAGCTGGTATGGCTGGAGATTACGGACACCATATGGTATTAGTACTGCCTCCAATGGATGAGATGCCTCATTCATTTATCATCAAGCCTGCTGAGATAAACAATAAAGGTTATAGGGAAGAAATAAAGGAATTAGAACTGGTCGTTCCTTTAAATAAGGAAAAATAACATTCTTAAGATTTACTCAGGGTTTGTGTAACAAGAAAATAGATCACACATCTTTTTGAAAGATGATATGAAATGAAGTTTCATTGTTCAGTTATAGAGCGCTATTTATTGAATAAAACTTAGATTTTTTAAAGAATTTAGTATAGTAAAGGAACCCCGTCCTAAATGTAGAACGGGGTTTTGCATGTTTGAGCGTTTAAAATGAAATAACTTTATTGTCTTTTTACAATTTACTCGTTATGGTGAGCAAGAAATTAAGCTCATTCTTCAAAATACCTGTCAGTAGCCGGTGTACTCTTTAATAAACTATAGTCTAACCTTCACCTCAGTCCCGTCCTTAGCTTTGACATCTACTAGCACCAGCCCCTTATAATTTTTCAGTTCCTGGACGATAGGCTTTAGCATTTCTTTGTCTATTTGTGGAATGGCAAGGTCCAATTTTTTTCTTTCGAAGTGCTCTTTTGTCCATTTGTTTGCTTGGTGCAGAACAAATTTTGAGGACAAAATGGAAATAACCATGTTTAACATAGCATATGGGATGGGGATGGTAAATCGAACGTCTTTTGCTTTCACTTTTACATGCATCATAAGCGAATCACTAATCAATGATAACCGAAACGGTATCCCCATTTGCTGATTTAATATCAACAATTTGGCCATCTAATTCATTTTCGATTGCTTCAATAATAAGATTTATGTCTATATCTTTAACGTATTTTTCCGATTGAGGAATACTCGCTGCGATGCTGTGTCCAGCCATTAATACTGCTCTGACAAGTTTTATAGGCAAATTGACCGTGACGTTATCATTTTCGGTTGATACCACACGAATTTTTAATGTTTTATCTAAATATTTAGTTGGTTTTTCAAAAAGCTTATTACCTGTTTCTTCTTTCTCTCTTAATACTTGAATCAATTCTGAGCCCTTATCTGCATCAATCTTTCCTTCTTGAACCATCGTTAACACTCTTGTAATTTCCTCTTTCATGATAAATTCCTCCTTATTCCTCTTTTAAGAGCTTAATCGCTTCTTCTGGTGTGATTTCGCCATTTTCCAGCATGGTGACAACTTTTTTCTCGTCTACTTCATTTTTCTTCTTCTGCTCATATCCTAGGGATGAAATGATGTCTGTCAGCTTGCCTCGAACCGTTGGATACGAAATCCCCAGTTCCTTTTCAACTTCTTTGATATTCCCTCTGCATGTTAAAAATACTTCCACAAAATGAAGCTGATCCTTTGATAAGGATGCCAGCTTAGATAATTCAAACTCGTTTTCAATCGTCGTATGACAATGAGAGCAATGCAGCTTTGTAATTTTCAATGTTTTACTGCAGACAGGACAATTTGTAATTACTTTATAAGCCATAATGACATTCCTTCCTTTTAGTTGATTTGATTATACAACAAGAAAATAAAAATATAAACAATAAAATCAAATTTTTTTATTAAAAAAATTAATAATGTTAATTTGTTGTTTAATATTATGAATTTACGTTTTGGTTTTTATTAGTAATAGTTGAAGCTGCAGACAATCCTCTTGGTGAAAATACTCAGTTACATAATGAGCACGATTACTTAGACTTTGAAATGCTGATTAATATTCCAACTGATGATGATTATTCAGCAGTCCAATTCCAATCCTCTATACTAAACTTTGCAAAGGCCCATATTTTAGTGAACACCAAACATTTCAAATCGTATATTTTTTCACTTATTAAAATGTTAAACTATTTAAAACTATAATTACTTTGGTAATATAATTTTTATTCAGAGAGAAGCTTACAAGTTTTTATTCAAAAAATGAAATGGGGGGAGAAAAATGAATCCTGCTGGTATTACATTATCTGAATTGCTTCGCCTTCCCGTTTTAAAAGAGGCTAAGGTGATTAGTGGGGAAAAGGGATTAAATCGAATGGTTAAATTCGTGGATATTATGGAAGTACCGGATGTCCAAGGGTGGCTGAGAGAAGGGGAGTTATTACTGACGACTGCTTACTCGATTCGTCATGATCCCACTTTACTGCCTAAATTAGTAGAAGAGCTGGCTAAGGCAAATGCAGCTGCATTAGCCATTAAACCGGAAAGATTTTTACATGATATGCCGATAGAAATGCTTCAAATGAGCAATAACTATCATTTGCCTATTATTCAGCTTCCAAACAATATTCCATATATGGATATTACGAATGCGGTTATGGAGCAGATTATTGATAAACAAGGCTCTCTTCTTCGCCGATCAGAAGAAATATACAAAAGATTGACGACTTTAGTATTAGAAAATCAAGGCATTCAAGCGGTTGCAGACAATGTGGCAGGATTATTAAAGTCCTCAATCTGGTTAGTAGATAAGACTGGAGAAACCATTGTTCAATCGCCATCAGATACAGCAGATAAACTCTCTAGTCATACGAAGTTTTGGAATATTACAGTAGATAAACAAATAGAAGGAAGGCTCTTTATAGAAAAGGAAGCATTAGATGAATTGGAGCTTATTTGTGTGGAGCAGGCAAGGCTAGTATTTTCTTTGGAATTAATGAGAAGAAAAACAGCACTGGAAACGGAGAAAAAAATCCGAGGGGATTTTATTGATGAACTGTTGAGTGGTCTTCCCCTATCTAAACAAGTCATTATCAATAAAGGCAGTCAATTAGGATTTAATTCAGAGGTCGATTGGGAAATTGCGGTTGTTGAGTCTGATAGCGAATCCATTTCCTTATTCATCGATAAAGTTACGAACCTCATTCATCTAGAGTCTCAAAAATTACGTGTGAAGTCGCATATTCACAGGCAAGGGGATAAATACATTCTATTATTAGCTTCAAAAAGCCTTGATGCAGATCCAAAACATCAATCAAACCTGTCTTTTTGCTGGAATGAAATCCTTACTCCTTTTATGAATGACTGGAAAGGGATTCGTCTTGGCCTGGGTGGGAAAACACAATTATGGAACATCAATCGGAGTTATTTAGAAGCAAAAAAAGCACTCATGATTGGGGTCAGAATGAATTTGAATCCAAGGGTATTTACCTATGAGGAAATAGAAATATTGGATTTATTAATCGATGCATCTGAATATGTAGATATGGATGCCTATGTAGAGAAAAGGATTGGACATCTTTATAAATATGATCAAGAGAATGGGATGGATCTGCTGCCCACCTTATATCATTATTTAAGCACGGGTGGAAGTTTAATAGAAACAGCCAAACGATTATTTATACATCGAAATTCAGTTAAATATCGAATCGACCGAATTAAGCAGCTGTCTGATATTGATTTAGATAATCATCAAAAACGATTTGAGTATTACTATTGTATTGTGTATTACCTGTTAAAAAAGGATTAGTTGAATGGGGTCTATTGTGCGCAGAGCATAATAGTCTCCCATTTTTTTTATATCTGAGGGACATTGTTTAAAAATATAGACTTCATTAAAATTATAAATATTCAATGATTTGGATGAATTCAGAATTGTTTTTGGCGAATTTGTTAATGAGGGGAGAGCGAATGGATGATTGGTATTATCCGTGTTTTTACAACTGATGATCAAGAAATTCTTGAACAGCATGGAAATGTTATTACCAAAACCTATGAAGTTCCAACGGTAACAAAATGTATACCGGATCAGCCGTTAGGGATCTTTAATGATGAAACAGAAGAAGTGGCTATCCCTAAGATCGTAAAGCTGGGCAAGGAGCTTGAACAGCAAGGCTGCCATGTGATTGTGATCAGCTGTGCAGCTGACCCGGCTGTTGCTGAAATTCGAAAGGAAGTATCGATCCCAGTCATCGGGGCTGGCAGTTCAGCTGCCCTTGCCGCATTAGCAATTGGTGAACCCGTTGGTGTTATTGGAATAACAAATGAACCACCAGCAGTCATAGAAAGTCTTCTAGGTCCACTGTATACGGGTTATAAAAGACCAGAAGGGGTAAGGAATACAACTGATTTATTAAGCCCTGATGGCCGTAAAAAAGGGCTGGAAGCTGCTAAAACACTGATCAATCAGGGAGCAAAGGTCATATTGTTTGCATGTACTGGTTTTTCGACGATTGGATTAGCGAATGTTTTAAGAGAAGAATTAGGCGTCCCGATTATTGATGCAGTCGAAGCAGAGGGAATGTTTGCCGCAGCGCTCGATAAGCAATTGACAGCCTCCAATGGAAAATAATTGATTGCTAGGGTAGCCTTGCTGCTTTGAAAGAAGGTTGTTCGTTGAACAAATCCTATTTAATTCTCTTATTCTGTGTGTTTATTTGGGCAGGAAACTATCTGGCTCGTCAATTTTTATTAAAAGAATATACGCCATTATTTCTATCAGCCTTTAGTTTAACGGTTATTTCTCTTTTCTTTTGTTTTGTGGCATTCCTTGCGAAATCCTATGTTCGGCTTACACGGAATGAACTGTTACTTTTTTGCTTGGCAGGTTTAATAGGATTGGTCGCCAATCAAGTCTTTTTGTTTACTGGATTGAAGTATTCCTCAGCTACGAATGCTTCGTTAATTTTTAGCCTAGCTCCTTTAATTACAGCTGTACTAGCTGCTGTTTTTCTTAAAGAAAAGATAACCATGCAAATGATTCTTGGCAGTTTAATCGCTATCTTTGGAATCTATTTGGTTCTATCAGTGAGAGGACAATTTGCATTCAACATTGGGGATGTCCTTCTGTTTGGTGCAACAGCTACATTTTCATGCAATCTTATATTTGTCCGCTTGCTTTCTAAGCGTTTATCACCCTTTATCATTACGACCTACAGTTTTATGATCAGTGCGATTATATTTGATCCTTTTATATTATCGAGTACCACGATTGATTGGAGTCATTCCCTTTCTATATGGGCCTTTGCTGTCGCATCCGTTCTTATTGGACAAGGGCTTACGACCATTCTTTGGAATAAGGCAATGAATGATGTAGGTGCTGTAAAGGCTGCCGTTATTCTGAATTTACAGCCTTTAATGACGATGATGCTTGATTATTGGATTTACCAGAACGTCGTAACATTTCAGCAAATAGTTGGTGCTGTATTTGTTTTCACCGGAATTCTTATAAGTATTGTCCAGAAAAGACGTTTAGTAAAAAACAAACAAACTATACATTGTCTAAAACAAAAGAAGGAATGGAAAAGAAATTGAAAAAAGTAGATTAGAAAATGAACCAACATCTATCTTTATAGGGGGAATTTCGATGAATCTAGAAGAGAAGGAAAAAAAACATCCGCGTATTTTTGAGCCAGTTACTTTTATTTTGACGATTGTTACAGCCGTTTTCGGTGCAATCATTGGGATGCAGATTATTACTAGTCTCGGTGTAACACCGAATACTTCTATCATTGGTGCTCTTTTAGCGATGCTGATTGCTAGAATCCCGATGACTCTTTTTAAAAGATACAAATCGATGCACCGTCAAAACCTGGTTCAAACCTCTATTTCAGCAGCTACATTCGGTGCGGCTAATAGTTTATTAATTCCGATTGGGATTCCCTTCCTGATGGGGGCTCCAGAATTAATCGTTCCAATGTTAATCGGTGCAGCATTAGCGATGTTTGTCGATGCGGGCATCCTTTATAAAATATTTGACTCCAAGCTATTTCCTGCATCCGGAACATGGGCGCCTGGGGTTGCGACAGCAGAAGCCATTATAGCGGGAGATAAAGGCGGGAAGCGCGCTGGACTTCTTGGTCTTGGTACAGGAATCGGGATCATAGGTTCATTTCTCCATATTCCCATGTCAGCGTTTGGGGTTGCATTTATCGGGAACATTTGGGCGCTTTCCATGTTTGGGATTGGACTTTTGATACGCCAATACTCGGTACCCGTGTTTGGCATCGATGTAAATGCATTATATATCCCACATGGAATCATGGTTGGTGCGGGTATCGTCGCATTGGTTCAAGTTTCTATGCTGATTTTTTCAAAGCAAAAAACACCAAAGAATGCCAATAAAGAGGTGGCAGCAGCACTAGAAACAGCAGATGAAGCTGGCTTAACTCGTTCAATTAAAGAGGCACGAAGAACATTAGGAATAGGTTTTATCGTTTATGTTGTCATTGCTTTGATCATCGCTCTTACAGCTGGAATTATTACAGATATGTCTCCAGGCATGTTAATCGGATTCTTAGTATTCGCAGCTTTTGCAGCATTCGTCCATGAATTAATTGTCGGTATTGCAGCCATGCACTCCGGCTGGTTCCCTGCCTTTGCAGTAGCCTTCATTACACTCCTGATCGGGATGATGGTTGGTTTCCCGCCGCTAGCACTCGCTTTACTTGCAGGTTTTAGCGCAGCAACGGGCCCGGCATTTGCAGATATGGGCTATGACTTTAAAACAGGTCATATCCTGCGTGGAAATGGGCAAGACAGAGAATTTGAAATAAAGGGCAGAAAGCAGCAATACATTACTGCCATGATCGCATTTGGTGTAGCGCTTTTAACAGTAGTTGTCACGTACAAAGGCTATTTTGCACAGAACTTAGTTCCGCCAATTGATGCTGTGTATGTATCAACGATCGAAGCAGGGACATCGAAAGACGTAGCTATGCAGCTTCTCCTATGGGCGATCCCAGGTGCAATCATTCAATTGATCGGCGGACCGAGCCGTCAGTTAGGTGTCATGCTAGCGACAGGTCTATTAATTTTGACTCCTTATGCAGGCTTTGCAGTTTTAGCAGGGATTCTCATTCGCATCATCTGGAGAAAAGCGAAAGGAAAAGAAGCAGATACACCAATGAGTATTTTAGCAGCAGGGTTTATTGCGGGTGACGCATTGTATAGCTTCTTCAATTCCGTATTTAAAATGGGTAAGTGAGGAGAATTAAAATGGCAAACATTCAATTAGACAAAAAAATGGTAGAATATGCCGTCTATGGCGGTGCAGTCTTAGGAGGCGGAGGAGGAGGCTGGATTGAAGAAGGCCTCCAAATCGGCAGGCTTGCAGTTGATATTGGCCAGCCGGTCCTCCTTACAGCAGATGAGGTTCAGGATGAAGATTTGCTTGTAACCGTTTCACTAGTTGGGGCCCCCGCGGCAAAGGATGCCTATTTGAAACCGATTCATTATTCAAAAGCGCTTGAAATTCTTGCTCAAAAGATCGGAAAACCGATTCAAGGAATTATCACCAATGAAAATGGTGCAGGAACGACAGTGAATGGATGGTTCCAATCCGCGATAACAGGCATTCCAGTCGTGGATATCCCTTGCAATGGAAGAGCGCATCCAACTGGCTCAATGGGTTCGATGAATCTATCTGAGCAGGAGAAGTATGTTTCCCATCAAGCAGCTGTTGGCGGGAAGGGTTCCAACTATATGGAATTGAGCATTTCTGGATCACTGGACAAGGCATCAACCTTGATTCGTAAAGCTTCTGTTGAAGCTGGAGGTTTATTAGCGGTTGCGAGAAATCCAATTACTGCCGCTTATGCAAAGGCGAATGGTGCAGCAGGGGCCATCCAGCAGGCCATTGAGGTTGGACAAGCATTGCTAAGTCATACAGGTGAAGCTGCGATTGATGCGGTTGTGCAGAAGCTTGGAGGGAAAGTGGTAACAGAGGGGCTTGTAACCGATTTTACCCTTGAAACGACTGGAGGCTTTGATGTTGGAACGGTAACGATTAATGATGCTTTTGAAATGACCTTCTGGAATGAATATATGACGATTGAAAAAAATGGCGAGAGATTTGGCACGTTTCCAGACCTAATCATGACTCTGGATGCAAGAACTGCAGAACCAATTGTCTCAGCAGCCATCCAAAAAGGCCAGCAAATTGCCGTCATTTCCGTACCAAAGGAACATCTAATTTTGAGCAGCACGATGAGAAATGAAAAATTGATGAAGCCGGTAGAAGAAATCATTAAGAAATCGATTCTTGAATACAGTTTCTAAAATAGAAGGGATGAGGTTTTAAATGGTACTTAAGCAAACATTAACAGTGATGGAATCTCTAGAAAGTGCTTACGTAACTGGAGAAAAGGTGAAGGAATTATTCAGTCCGTATGCAAACGTTGAAGTAACGGTTCAGACTGTTACAGGTGAAAAGGGAAGCACAGATTTTGTTAAAGTTGTTATCCTAGGGTCAGAGGGGAAGAGTAAAGGTGGAAATGCACCGACAGTTGGTATTATAGGTCGTCTTGGAGGCATTGGTGCCCGCCCTAGCCGAATTGGTCTCGTGTCAGATGCTGACGGAGCTGTTGCAGCGGTCGCTTCAGCCCTGAAACTTGCTGATATGCAATCAAAGGGGGACACACTCCTTGGAGATGTATTGGTTACTACCCATATCTGTCCAGATGCGCCAACACTTCCGCATGATCCGGTTGATTTCATGGACTCACCGGTAGATATTTTAACCATGAATAAATATGAAGTACTGCCTGAAATGGATGTAATCCTTTCTATTGATACAACGAAAGGGAATCGAGTTGTCAATCATAAAGGAATTGCGATTTCTCCAACTGTAAAAGAAGGGTACATTTTACGCGTAAGTGATGACTTGCTAAGAATTATGGAGATGTCGACAGGCCAATTGCCTGTAACCTTCCCGATCACAACGCAAGATATCACTCCATATGGAAATGACCTCTATCATATTAATTCGATCTTACAGCCTGCGGTTGCAACGGATTCTCCTGTTGTTGGGGTAGCCATTACAGCTCAGTCAATTGTTCCTGGATGCGGAACAGGAGCAAGTCATGAAACAGACATTGCGGATGCCGTTCGGTTTGCGGTGGAAGTGGCTAAAGAAGCGACAAATGGAACATGTAAATTTTACAGCAATGATGAATTTAATAAAATCACAGAATTATATGGTTCAATGAAAGTATTACAAACATTAGGGCAAAAAACTGCTCAGCAATAAATAGAGGGGGGCGGTGCCCTCCTTTTTCTATTATAAAGGGGTGAAGGAAATGAAAAAGCTAGGAATGATCACCATCGGCCAGGCTCCGCGTACAGATGTTGCACCTATTATTGAAAAATACTTGGATGGACGTGCAGAGTTGGTGCAGGTAGGTGTTTTAGATGGAATGACAAAGGCGTATATTGAAGAAAATTTGTACCCTGAGAAGGATGATTATGTATTAACCTCTCGTTTAGTAACAAATGAGTCGGTCGTTATGTCTCGTGAAAAAATTAAACCTATTTTACAGGAGAAAATAACTTATCTCGAAAAGCAAGGCATTAAACAGATTCTTCTTCTATGTACAGGCGTTTTTCCAGGACTGACAACTACATCATCGAATCTGATCGAACCTGATCATGTAATCCCGCCAACCGTAAAGGCGATGGTTGGAGACCGCCGGTTTGGGGTCATCGTCCCGCTTAGTGAACAAAAAGAAACACTGTATCCAAAATTTTCTCCCTTTGGCTTAGATCCTTTTTTCGCTGTAGCCTCTCCCTATCATCATGATCAAACAGGCTATGCAGAAGCGGCAGAAAACCTAAAAAACAAAGTGGACATTATTTTACTAGATTGTATGGGATACACGGAAGAGGCGCGTGAAATGATTGCAAAGGCAACGGGACTTCCTGTCATTTTATCGAATGCAATCATGGCAAAATTAACTTCAGAAATGATTTAGAAAAGGATGGTAGCAATGAAAGAACAATTGATTGAAACAAGCAAAAATGTACTATCGAAATGCCTCGGTTTAAAACAAGATGAACAGTTCCTTGTCGTGGCAGATGATGTCAAAAAGGAGCTTGCTGAATCTTTGTACGAAGCTGGAAAGCTGCTTGGGGCTGATTCGTTGCTGATTGTCATGCAGGAAAGAGAAAGATCAGGAGAAGAGCCGCCAGCTGCCGTTGCTGCTGCCATGCTGCAGGCAGATGTTGCTGTATGCATAACAGAGCATTCCTTAACCCATACAGAAGCAAGGAAAAAAGCCGCTGCTTCAGGTACTCGCTTAGCGACGATGCCGGGTATTACAGAAGATATGTTTTTAGAGGGAGCGATTTCCGCTGATTATGCAGAAGTAAAAGTACTTACAGATCGTGTGACAGAAATTTTGACCGAAGGGGAATCAGTAAGAATTGAGAAGGATGGATACTCACTCTCATTCTCCATTTCGGGACGGGATGGCATTCCGAGTACGGGGATGTATTTACATGCTGGAGAGTCAGGAAACCTGCCATCTGGAGAAGCGTACATCGCTCCTATCGAGGGAACGGCAAATGGGCAAATCCTAATTGACGGCTCCATTGCAGGCATCGGCAAACTGCAATCACCAGTCCTTCTTTCTATTGAAAATGGACGGATTGTTGAGGCGAAGGGAGAGGAAGGGGCAAAGTTACTAGAGATATTAGGTGAAGGCGACGGCAGACTTCTAGGGGAATTTGGAATTGGTACAAATAACAAAGCCCGTATTACAGGTGTTGTGCTTGAGGATGAAAAGGTTTACGGAACAATTCATGTTGCCTTTGGCAGCAACAATACCTTTGGCGGAAACGTATCAGCGGGCGTGCACATAGATGGGGTAGTCAAACAGCCCGATGTTTATATAAACGAAGAACTGCTCATGGAAAAAGGAGTATTTAAAATCTAAGTGTAGTAAAGGGTGGATGTAACATATCTAATCCAATCAATGCTTCCAATCGATTAGAACTAGAAGAACTCCATTTGGCAAATGATTGTCTCAATCAAACAATTGAGACTCTTACTAGCCATGAATCTGTCAGGGGATTTCAATCAAAGCCTATTCCAGAAGGGGCTTTACAGGCCATTACAGCTTCTGCACGCAGTGCGCCCACATCATCCAATCTTCAAGCATACAGTATCATTATCGTCAAAAATGAACAACGGAAGAATCGATTAGCCACATTATCAGGCAATCAGCATTTTATTAGAGAAGCCCCTGTATATCTAGTATTTTGTGCTGATATTAATCGCTTAAAATATGTAACGGCTAAACAAGGCTATACATTTGCAGCTGAGACACTCGAGATGTTTCTGCTTTCTGCCGTTGATGCTTCATTGGCCTTACAAAATGCTTTAGTTGCCGCTGAATCCCTTGGACTAGGGTGTGTTCCTGTTGGTTCCATTAGGAATGATCCAAAAGCTGTGGCGAAGGAATTGAAACTGCCTGAAGGTGTTTTTGCAGTTGCTGGATTAGCCATAGGATTTGAACGAGAGGGTGTTAGAAGAGGGGTCAAGCCTCGGCTTCCAGAACAACTAACCGTTCATGATGAAATCTATTCTACAGAAAATAGAGATCACTATCTAAATGAATATGACCAAACGATGATTTCACGAAAAACGTATGACGGGCGCAGAGTTTCTTTAGCAGGAGAACCCGAAAAACATGGGGTGGATTACGGCTGGTGTGAGCACACAGCGCGGCGATGCACCCGCCCTGAAACAATTGCTGTTTCAGCAAGCCTAAGAGAAAATCTAAAACAAACCCTTGAAGAACTTGGATTTTCGATACGGTAAAGGGAGTGAGAATAGAATGGAAGTAATAGAAGCCGTTAAAACAAGGCGGAGTACCAGGTCCTTTGATCCGCGTGTATTGCCAACGGAAATAATGAAAGACATCGAAAATGCGATATTAAATAGTCCTTCTGGCAGTAATGCACAAGAATCTCATTTTGTGATCGTTCAGGATGAAAGACAAATAAAAAACATGAAACGGTTTGCCCCTGGATTATCAGGCAATCCTGCCGCGATCGTTGTCTTATGCTCCAATGCAAATGAGTCGTTCATTCGGGGCGGGAAGGATTCGGAAGAAGTGCTGCGTTTTGTGAATCTCGGGATAGCAGCAGCCTACATTCTTCTCACTGCCCATTCCGATGGGGTAGGAAACTGCCCTGTACGCTCCTTCCATAAGGAGTCTATTAAACGCATACTTGACCTGCCACCTGAAATAGAACCAGAGCTTCTTATAAGCTTAGGCTATGCTGATAGGCCGCCGCGCCCCAAAACGAGCAAGCATGTACAGGAGGTTATTTCTTTTGATCACTACGGAAAATACTAAGACTGCCCAGCTTTTACAAGAAGACCTTCTAGATTATGTTGCCTATACATTAACGAGCGCGAAAGGATTATATAGGGAGCCTCATAGCTACGGACCAATGCGGATGATCGATTCAATGGAAAAAGCGCTGCACCTGCTGAAAGAAGCAGGAATACAGGATGAGGCACTGGAGGAAGGCTTAGCAGCTGTAAGAAACGCAAGATGGAAAGCGATGACCGAGCCAGAAGAGTTTGGAAAGGCAATGGATGAATCGATTCTTAATCTTGTAGATATAACGGTAAATAAATAAGATTTCTTAAGGTGCATAGAACATAAATGGGGGAACATAACATTTCGACATGTTGTGTTCCCCTTTATTTGTATTTAAATATTATTTTTTGCTGGTTTTTGAAAAAGGTAAATTTTTACTAGTTCATTAGATTTGATCAACTAAATTCCTCTCTAGCATTTTCTCCCTCCAACATCGTTTCTTTAGTATAGGAGAAATTTCTGTGTTTCTTTTTCTATTATTCCTTTGAATTGAAAAAATAGGAGAACCGTCCCTGTTTTATCAACCTATTAATTTAGTAATTTTAAAAATAGAAATTTATTGTTGTAATTTTAAGAATATTATTTATAATAAAGTTGAGAGGTGATTCAGGTGTCAACTAATAATATATCTGAGGAAAAAGCACTAACCCCAAGAGGAATCGAAACACGTGAGAAGCTTTTAAGAGCAGCTGAAGAGGTCTTTGGTCAGAAGGGATATTTTGAGGCTTCCATTGTTAATATTTCACAGGAAGCCAAAGTTGCGCAGGGAACGTTTTATAATTATTTTCCTTCAAAAAAAGATATTTATGATGAGTTAATCCGGAGCTACAGCCGGGATTTGCGCATTGCGATTAAAGAAGGAATGGCAGGAAGCTCTTCTTTTGAGGAAGCACAGCGAAACGGCTTCTTCGCTTTCTTCAGCTGGGTAAAAAATCACCCCAATTTGTACAGCATTGTACAACAGGCTGTTGTAGTGGATCAGGAGCTATTCCGCTGGTATTATGGCAAGCTTGCCAATGGATTTTTAAAGAGTCTGTCACAAGGAATGGAGGCGGGTGAATTTAAGAATCTTGACCAGGAGACAGTCGCTTACTGTTTAATGTCTATTGGACAGTTTTTAGGAATGAGATGGGTGTATTGGGAAAAGAAAGAAGTTCCTGAAGAAGCATTTGATGCTGCGATGACTCTTATCTTCCAAGGGTTAAAAAAGTAAAGAGGGGGAGTTCGATGAAAGGGATTGCCTATTGGATTGAGAAATGGGCATACACACATCCAGATCGAACAGCAATTATTACAGATAACGAAAAAGTGTCGTATAAGCAGCTGGATAGAATGATAGATTCTGCTGCTAGAAAGATTCAGGAAAAGCTGAAAGGAAGAAATGGGGAGCGCATCGCAATATTGTCGCACAATCGGATGGAATACATTGTCCTTTTATTTGCTATTGCTAAGGCAGAATGTGTAGCGATCCCGTTAAATATTCGGTTAAGCGCGAAGGAACTTATTTTCCAGCTCAATGATAGCGGCTCAAAAATCATCTATGCCGAAAAAGAAAATGCGGAGTTTGCTGCATCCCTTGTTGAGCAAAGTGAACTTGAAGATTTGGCGTTCATGGAGGATTTATGCCAGGGGACTCAAACTAGTGCTCCTTTTGAGTGTACGATTGATGAGGAAGCACCATACATTATCTGCTATACATCAGGGACAACTGGTAAGCCAAAAGGCGCTGTGCTGACACAAAGTAATATGTTCTGGAATGCCGTCAATAACAAGCTTGCTATCGATTTGACGTCAGAGGATCGCTGCATCGTGCTCCTTCCATTGTTTCATATTGGGGGAATCGGGCTATTCGCGTTTCCATCCTTATTTTCAGGCGGAACGATCGTCATCCCCGGAAAGTTCGATCCGGAAAAAGCCCTCTTAATGATTGAAAAGTATAAGGTGACCGTGGTGATGGGAGTTCCGACCATCCATCACGCATTGCTCACGAGCCCAGCATTCAATTCCGCTGATTTGAGTACAGTCCGCTGGTTCTATAATGGTGGAGCACCATGTCCGAGAGAATTAATAGATGCCTATTTTGATAGAGGCTTCTTATTTGGCCAGGGATTTGGAATGACTGAAACGTCTCCTACTCTATTTATGCTATCAAAAGAGGACGCCCCAAGAAAGAGAGGCTCCATTGGAAAGCCTGTGTTATTTTCCGAATACAAGCTGATTGATTCGGAGGGGAAAGAGGTTGACAAGGGTGAAGTTGGCGAGTTAGCTGTTAGAGGGCCAAATATAATGAAAGAATATTGGAACCGGTCTGATGCCACTAAGGATGCACTGAAAGAAGGGTGGCTGCTGACAGGAGATTTAGCGAAAACAGATGATGAAGGCTTCCTGTTTATCGTAGGCAGGAAAAAAGAAATGATCATTTCGGGTGGGGAAAATATTTATCCGCTCGAAGTGGAGCAGGTCATCAGCCAAATGGAAGGTGTAGATGAAGTTGCCGTAGTCGGAAAAGCGGATCCGCTTTGGGGTGAGGTGCCTGCAGCGTTTATTGTAAAGGGAAATGGAAGCGCTTTAGCCGAGGAAGACATCATTCAATACTGTCAAGGAAATCTGGCAAAATATAAAATTCCAAAGAAAGTTACATTTTTAAAGGAACTGCCAAAGAATGCCACCGGAAAAATTCAAAAAACAAAACTCATAGAAAGCAGGTGAAGTGGTGAATAGTTATAGTATCGGTCAGCAGGCCTCCTGCAGCAAAACGATAACAGAAACGGACTTTGTCCTGTTTGCAGGATTAAGCGGTGACTTTAATCCCATCCACATAGATGGGGAATATGCCAAAAAAACGAGGTTTAAGCAGCGAATTGCACATGGGCTTCTAACTTCAAGCTTATTATCGCAGCTGTTGGGTGTTCATCTTCCAGGAAAAGGGGCCATTTATGTCGAGCAAACCATCAGGTTTAAAGCACCCGTTTTTATAGGCGAAACGATTACCGCAAAAGGGACGGTTCAGGAAATTGACGAGGAAAGACGAATTCTGACGCTGCTAACACAGTGCTTTAATCAGGATGGGACACTTGTTTTGACGGGTACCGCTAAGATGATGGTGCCTGAGGATGGAGGGGTAATCTAATGGGAATTGGCATAGAAGCGACTGGTGTCTTTTTTCCTCCTGGCATAGAAACAGCTGCCGATCTGGCTGTGAAGACGGGCATACCCGAACAGGTGATTATTGAAAAGTTCGGTTTAGTCCAGAAGCATGTTGCAGATGAAAGCCTGCATGCATCTGATTTGGCCATTGCTGCAGGAAGGCAGGCGATCGAAGGGATTGACCCTCTAACTATCGATGTAGTGATTTACTTTGGAAGTCCTCATAAGGATTATTATGTCTGGTCGAGCGCGCCAAAAATTCAGCATGAATTGGGTGCGAAAAATGCCTATGCATTTGAAATCATGAATGTCAGCTCCTGTTTTCCGATTGCCTTAAAGGTAGCAAAGGACATGATTGCTTCCGATCAATCAATCCAAAACATCCTGCTTGTTGGGGGATGCAAAGAATCTCAAATCGTGGATTATGAGAACCCACGGTCACGGTTTATGTTTAACTTTGCGGATGGAGGCACGGCTGCACTAGTCACCAGGGATTCCTCCCAGAGCGAAATACTGGAAAGCGCCATCCTGACAGACGGGTCCTTTCATGATGATGTCAGAACACCGGCTGGAGGGTCGAAACATTTTGTCAGCCACGAAACAGTCGAAAAGAATCTTCATTATATTGATGTAAAAGATCCACAATCAATGAAAGAAAGACTGGATCCTGTATCTATCTCAAATTTTGACCATGTTATTCGCAAAGCACTTCATAAGAGCGGTTATACTCCTCAAGATATTAAACTTCTATTGCCACTGCATACAAAACGCTCAATGTTCAAAGAACTTTTACAATCATTAGAACTTCCTGAAGAAAATGCTATCTATCTTAATCACCATGGCCATATGTCTGCACTTGATCCATGCATTGGCCTTCACTTTGCACAGGAAAAGGGACTTCTGAATTCTGGCGATCTTGCTGTAGCAGTCAGTGCTGGAACGGGGTACACATGGGCTGCGACTGTTGTGAAGTGGAAAGGAGAGAAACGATGAAAAGGATAAAGCGACTAGTACTTTTCCTCCTTCTATTTTCCCTTTGTAGCGGCGGGTTTGCAGAGGCATCCTATCGTTTCCAGCATGCTTGGGGAAATGAGACCGATCCTGCAAACGAGTTCCGGACGCCGGTAGCTCTGGCTAAGGATCGTTCAGGCAATATTTACATGGCTGATATGGGAAATCATCGAATTGTAAAAATGGATTCTTCCGGCAAAATACTGAAAACATTTGGCACGCTCGGTGATTCCCCTGGACAATTCAATATGCCATTTGGAATCGCTGTTGATCGCGAAGGGAACATTCTGGTTGCTGATACGGGAAACTATCGAATTCAAAAGTTCGATTCTCAATTCAACTATTTAAAAAGCTGGGGTACGAAGGGGGAAGGGGATAATCAATTTGGCTTTCCGAGAGAAATTGCGATAGACCAGCAGAATAATTATTACATCACGGATGAGTTTAATCATCGTATTCAAAAATATAATTCCGATGGCCAGTATCTTCTTACAATAGGTTCCTATGGAAAAGGCAACGGACAGATGGCACTCCCGCAAGGCATTGCCATAAACGATAAAGGCGAAGTTTATGTTGCTGATACTTACAATAATCGTATTCAAGTGTTTGATCCAAACGGCAGCTTCAAACGGAAAATAGGCGGTCTTGAACCTGGTTTAGGCTATTATCAGTTTTACCATCCAAGAGGAATTAACTTTGAGCCTAAGTCTGGAGCTTTATATGTAGCGGACACTTATAATAACCGAATAATGAAATTTGATAGTGCAGACAGGTTTCTCTACACAACGGGGATTTTTCCTAACTTAGTGTATCCGAACCAGATCCTGCCGGATGAGGATGGGGATTTATTCATAACGGATACAGGCAATAATCGCATTGAGGTTTACAAGGAGATTGGATTAAGCATCTCTTACAAAATGACAATTGGCTTAGGCAGATATGGGGACAAACAATATGCAGGGCCTTATGATGTTCAAAGCGATTCAAAGGGGAATGTGTTTGTATCAGATTCGTTTAATCATAGAATTTTGAAATATAATTCAAGCGGGAGTCTGGTAAGCAAATGGGGAAGCATGTTCGGTACTGGCGGGCCTTTTGGATATGGCAGCTATGCAGGCCAATTTTTCGTGCCGAGACAAATTGCTGTTGACCGTTATGACAATGTATATGTGGCTGACTCAGTGAATCATCGCATTCAAAAGTTCTCCAATTCAGGGACTTTTCTGGCAGCCTACGGTTCTTTAGGAACATTAAGCGGTTTTTTCCGTTTTCCAAGTGGAGTAGCAGTAGACAGCAAAGGCAATATTTTTGTATCAGACTCTGAAAATAATAGAATCCAAAAGTTCAATTCCTTTTTTGTATACATGAAAGAATGGGGCGGAAAAGGGACTGGCGATGGAAAATTTTCTCAGCCGATGCAGCTTGCGATCGATTCTAAAGACAATGTGTACGTTGTGGACCGAATTAACAATCGTGTTCAGAAATTCGATAACAATGGCCAGTTTATTGCTAAGTGGGGAACAAACAACGGAAGCGGCCACCTAGACCCGCTGGAGAATTGGGGTGAAGAACCGGGTGATTTGTTCTTGCCTACTGGAATTGCTATTGATGATCAAGACCGTGTTTATGTGACCGATACTTCAAATAACCGCATGAATGTCTACGATGAGAATGGGACGTTTATAGAACAATTTGGTTCTTTCAGCGGAGAAGACGGGCAGTTCTTCTCACCTCAGGGTCTTGATATAGACATCAATGGGAACATCATCATCGCAGACGGGCTTCTTCATAAAATACAGTTTTTCAATAAAGGTAATTAAAGATAGGGGGAATGGGAAGTGAAGTGTAAGTTGTATGGCTTTAAGTCTATATTAACGCTCTTCGTCGTACTCACTCTTTTATTCATCACTGGATGTTCCGGCGACAAGGCAAGTTCAGATGAAGAAACGATCAAAATCGGTGTCCTTGCTTCCTTAACCGGTCCGCTGGAGACGTACGGAAAGCAAACAGTAGCGGGATTTGAACTGGGGCTGGAGTATGCAACAGAAGGGTCGAATGAAGTAGCAGGCAAGAAGATTGAGTTTATCGTGGAAGATACCGAAACGAAACCAGATGTGGCGGTAAGAAAGGCGACTAAGCTGCTGGAAGAGGATGAGGTGGATTTCTTAGTTGGTTCATCAAGCTCAGGAGACACGCTGGCCGTATTGCCGCTGGCTGAAGAATACGAAAAAATCATGGTGGTGGAGCCTGCGGTTGCAGATAGCATCACCGGTCAGAACTGGAACAAGTACATTTTCAGGACAGGAAGAAACTCCTCACAGGATGCAGTTGCAGGTGCGGCAGCAATCGCTGAAAAGGATGTGAAAATCGCTACCTTCGCACAGGATAATGCCTATGGAAGAGAAGGAATCGCGGCTTTTAAAGAGGGAGCAGAAAAGCTTGGAGCCAAAATTGTGAATGAACAATATGCAGATCCAAATTCCACTGATTTCACAGCGAACATTCAAAGCATTATCAATGAAAAGCCTGATTATCTCTATATTGTTTGGGCAGGTTCCAATGCACCATGGAAGCAGTTAAAAGATATGCAGCTGGAGGAACAGGGAATCAAGATATCCACAGCCGCACAGGATATCGCTTCTTTAAAAACAATGGATTCTTTAATTGGCATGAGCGGCTTTTCTATTTACTATCATACGCTGCCTGATAATAAAATAAATGACTGGTTAGTGGAGCAGCACAAGAAAAAATTTGATGGGGAAATACCTGATCTGTTCACTGCAGGTGGGATGACGGCTGCCATTTCCATTGTGGAAGCTCTTAAGAAAACAGATGGCGACAAAGATGTAGATGGCTTAATCAGCACAATGGAGAATATGGAGTTCGAGACACCGAAAGGGACGATGAAATTCCGGGCAGAAGACCACCAGGCATTGCAGTCTCTGTACGCGGTAACCCTTGAGGAGCAGGAAGGCGTGGATCATCCAGTTCCTGTTCTAATCAGGGAATTGAATATGGAGGAAACAGAGCCACCGATCAGAAATGGGAAATAAAATTACAGAATAGTTAGATATAAATCACCAGGGAGGGATCGCCAAGATGGAAAATATTTTAGAAACGAAAGACCTATCCGTTTCCTTTGGTGAGCATGATGTCATTAAAGATGTGAACCTGGAAATAGAGCGCGGAAAATTGATCTCCATTATTGGTCCAAATGGGGCGGGTAAGACGACTCTCTTTAATTTGCTGAGCGGCCAGATTACCTCCACAAAAGGAGAGATTTATTTTAAGAACGAAAATGTAACAAAGCTTTCTGTACCATTACGGGCCAGAAGGGGCATTGGCCGCTCCTTCCAGCTCACAAATATTTTTCCTGAGCTGACTGTTCTTGAGAATATCAGGCTGGCCATCCAATCCTCAAGCAAAGATTACTACTCGATCTTTCCGAGGCTGTCTGCTTTGAGCCGGCAACAGGATGAAGCAAAAGCTTACATGAAAAAGTGTATGCTGAATGGCAAGGAACATGTGCTGGCCCAAGATCTAGCGCACGGGGAAAAAAGAAAACTGGAGCTGGCGATGCTGCTTGCTCTCAAAACCGAGCTGCTGCTTCTCGATGAACCAACAGCAGGCATCTCGATTGAAGAGATACCTGCCATTCTGGAAGTGATCGAGAACATTAAGAAGGACGGCATGTACACGATTGTATTAATCGAACATAAAATGGAGATGGTCATGCATCTGTCGGATATCCTTGTGGTTCTATTCAATGGCGAGCTCCTCGCCAGCGGCAACCCGCAGGAAATCATTAAGGATCAAAGAGTTCAGACGGCATACTTAGGAGGCTTGCATCGTGAGTCTATTAAAACTGGATAATCTGGAAACCTATTTAGGGCAATATCACATCCTGCAGGGAGTGTCGATGTCAGTTGAAGAAGGAAGCATCACTGTTCTGTTCGGCAGAAATGGAGCGGGCAAAACGACAACACTCCGCTCCATCATGGGCTTCAATCCATCCACCACTGGCTCTGTGCATTATAACAACCAGCGGATTAGCGGAATTTCTACCCATCTGATATCGAGAAAGGGAATCGGATATGTACCTGAAAATCAGGGGATATTCAGTGCCCTGACAGTGGAGGAAACGCTAAATCTAGCTAAGGCAAAGAGCAAGGGAGAAACGGAAGAGAAAATGGAATGGATGCTGGAGCTATTCCCGGATCTAAAGAAATTCTGGCGCAAAAAAAGCGGATTGCTTTCTGGCGGACAAAAGCAGATGCTTGCGATTGCCAGGGCGTATATCAATGGGGATGGATTGCTGCTGATTGATGAGCCAAGTAAAGGTCTGTCCCCGATAATGGTTGAAAAGCTGATGGAATCGATTCTAAAAATGAAGGAAAAAACGACGATTCTGCTTGTTGAACAAAACTTTCTGATGGCAAGCGAAATAGGTGATTATTTTTACATTATGGATGACGGAAAAATTGTCCATAAAGGCTTGATGCAGGACTTAAAAGAAGACAAGGCAACCTGCCAGAAATACTTGGGCATAGCGTAAGCAACGAAGGGGGGGCTGGAAATGGAAGTATTTATTAATTTATTGGTCAACGGGGTCTCAACAGGGCTGCTTATTTTCCTTCTGGCTGCTGGACTTACTTTAATCTTCGGACTGATGAGTGTATTGAATTTTGCCCATGGCGGACTATTCGTCTGGGGTGCTTTTTCAGGAGCATGGATTTATAAAGAGACAAACAGCTTCCTATTGGCGATTGTTGGTGCCATTGTAATCGGAATGGCATTAGGCTGGGTATTAGAGAGATTCCTTATCCGCCCTGTTTACGGAAATCATGTCAGGCAGCTGCTGATTACTTTAGGAGGAATGCTAGTATTATCAGAAAGCATCAAAATCTTCTGGGGACCGAATCCGATACGGGTAAACCTGCCTGGGTGGCTGGAGGGTAGTTATCAGTTTGATGGAATCATCATCATTAAATACCGCGTATTTGTAATCGTGGTTGGACTGCTTCTGTATCTGGCATTATGGCTGCTGCTCAGCAGGACCCAGATCGGACTTATGATCAGGGCTGGAGTTATGGATAAGGAAATGGTTCAGGCGCTTGGAATCAATGTAAAGGGACTTTTTACCTTCGTATTCCTGCTAGGCGCAGCACTGGCTGCTTTAGGAGGAGCCCTTTTGGCGCCGTATTCGGGAGTGGTCTTTGCGGAAATGGGCATGCAGTACGCTATATTGGCTTTTATTGTGGTGATCATAGGAGGAATGGGCAGCCTGCAGGGATCGGCACTCGCTTCTCTGATTGTAGGAGTTGCTGGAGCATTTATGGCATACTATATCCCTGATTTGTCACTCGCATTGAATATGCTTCTATTGGCCATCGTCTTACTTGTAAAACCAACAGGCCTGATGGGAGAAAAGGGGAGTGCCGTATGAGAGGTCTTTTTCATAAAGTCCCGCTATATTGGGGACTTGCGATTATGCTGTTTATGCTGCTGTTCCCGTTTGTTAACGACTCCCGTAGCATGCTGATTTTGTTAACGCAAATCTTCATCTTTGCTATCTTTGCGATGAGCTTTGATATCCTTTTAGGATATACAGGCATTGTGTCCTTTGGGCATTGTATGTTCTTTGGAATCGGTGCTTATAGTACAGCTATCATTTTTAATCATTTAGAAGCAACTCTGCTTAATTTTATGATCGGCTTGGCTATCGGGATCATCCTGTCTGCCTTGGTGAGCTATATCATTGGCTCATTATCCTTACGGCTCAAAAGCCATTTTTATGCGATGCTGACACTGGCCGTTTCACAACTGTTCCTAGTCCTGGCAGAGAAGTGGCGCGGTCTGACACACGGAGGAGACGGATTTACATTCAGTGTGCCTGATGTGTTCAAAGACCGTACTTCCTTCTATTATATAACGCTCATAAGTGTTGCAGTCGTATTCATCCTGCTGAAGCTATTCACGGAGTCATCTACTGGCAAGGTGTTAAAAGCCATCTCTCAAAATGAGTATCGTGCAGAGGCATTAGGGTATAAATCGCTTCATTATAAACTGATTGCGAGCGTAACGGCTGGAGTAGCAGCTTCCTTTAGCGGAGCGCTATATGCTGTGTCCCTAAGGTTCATCAATACAAATGTTTTTTCCATCGAAGTCACGCTGGATGCGCTCTTAATGACGATGATCGGAGGGCTAGGAACCCTGGCAGGTGCTATTGCAGGTGCGGGAATTATCGAGTTCCTCAGACATTATCTATCAGAGCTCGCGATGACTTACCCTATTTTTGAAAGATGGACGATTATTCTTGGGTTCTTGTATATTGTGGTTCTGCTTGTGTTTCCTTCTGGGCTGGCAGGATTTATAAAGAGAATCAATTTGAAAAATAAGAGGAAGATGAAGAAGAAAGGGGAATTGCAGAGAGTAGCTTAGTAAGCTCTATGTTGACTTTAAACAAAGGACCAAATGAGGGGGCGTTCTAGCTCCCCCTTTATTCATTTAGAAGTTTATTGCTGATTCATTTTACCTTCTAATTTTTTTGAAGCTTACTAATCTGCTCAGCGGTATCATTAGATTCTCTCCCTGCCTTATTAAATGGAAGAAAGCACCGGCGGGATTTTATCCAGAATGCGATCGACTTTCTTCATGATTGCTTCAAACGGCTGCTTATGGAAATCGAATTTCCATTTATAGATGGAATTAAACTTGCCGTATGTTTTCTTCGTGCGTTTCCCGCTTTGAACTTCCTCGAAGCAAATTTTTGCGATTTCCTCCCGAAGCCAGTTCAATTGATCCTGCGGAAGCTTATTATCCTCATTTAATCGTACTTTAAGTACGAACTCATCATAGTTGAATTCCCAATAAAATTTTACAGGATGTCCTAAAATATCTTTGTGCAGCGCACCATTGGTCCAGTTCATAACAGGATTATTCTGTCCGCTATAAATCTCCCATTCTTTTGATCTCTTTGATTTCATTTTTAAATGGTCATATAGATAATAGAAAAGCGGAAAGGGGGTTCTATAGCCTTTGTCTTTCCAGTATTCCATATTCCAAATATCTGGGGCAGCGTCTAAATCAGCTAGAATGTCGATGCGTCTATTCTCCTCTTCAAATAGAGAATCGATCCACTGTTTATAGATGACATCTTCTATAGGAAGACCGTTAAATACTTCAATGATTTCAAACAGACGGAACAAATGGAATTGGTGAAGTTCAGGCACCTCGCAAACTTGAGAAGAACCAAATAACATGAGAATAAAGGTTGCATCCTCAGGCTGACAGTGGGTTGACTCAAAGAAATCATTCTTTGTTCCTTCCAATTGTGCACTATATGGCAGCGAGTCTACTTTCATTTCGATAACAATATATTTTGCTGGTTTTTGAAAAAGGTCAATTTTCACTACGAGATCAATCTTTCTTTTTCGCCCAAAAGAATACTCAGGGAAACACGAAATGGCTGAGATCTCATGGATTTGAAAGTTGATAGGGTTCTTCGTCATATTAAACATTCTTCTAAGAATTTTGTACTTTGTTTCTACTGATACATTCGTATTCTTGGAATCAAGCATCCATCTGATGACTCCTGTATGGATTTTTTCTAGCTGGTAGCCTATAAGACTAACAAAATTGTTATTCACTTTATGTACCTCCACTGAACGAATTCTTTCTTAATTAGTATAGTGCAATAGAACTATTCGCACAATTTGACAATCTGTTTATTTGATAGATTTTCCTTACTAAGTTATTAAGCATCCATAATAAAAATAAATGAAGCAATATATAATCACCTTGGATGAATTGCTAACTACAGGCTGTGCACCCATATGATATGATGAATAAAATAGGGTGGAACTGGAAAGGACGATAGCTGAAAAGCACATGATTGGAAAAAGGCCAGCATGAAGTTTTAAATCAATATAAAAGGGGGGACATCAAGATGATCCCAATAAAAATAGATTCCAATCGAATCAATGCTGAATTCCAAATGAGCCTGGAATCCACCGTTGATTGGTTTGATGATCATAAGGAATCGTTCTATACACTTGGCTGGTCCTATCTTAGGAATCAGGGGCAAATGGAAGAGCTTTTTTATCGTGTGATTTTAAAAATACATAAGGAACTGCCTCGATTTAAAAGAGAAACTTCATTAGATCGTTGGATAACTACTATTTTCATACATATGTGCAGAGAGCTTTCAGCCGAGAGTAGTTTACAAGCTTCAGAGGAAAGTGAGCAGCGGAAGGATGTTTTTCAAGCACTTGATCAATTAAAAGTGTCCGAAAAAGAAGCGATGGTTCTTACATATGTAATAGGAATCTCTTTGGAGGAATCCGCACATATTCTTGAAGTTTCAGTTGAAGAGATGAAAGCACGTTTGTTTTCTGGCATCCAGTCACTTCGTGAAAAGTCGGGATATGGATCACACTTTGATGGCTGCAAGGAATATCATCAGCTTTACATTGGTTATTTAGAAAGAACGCTCGATCGGCCGGAAAAGGTAGATTTCGAGATGCATGTTCATCATTGTCAAAACTGTCAGGAGGATTTGGCTACTTTTCAAGAGGTCATGTTAAACATGTTAGAGCTTACGGAAATGGTTGGAGATTTCCATATGCCATCAGGTTTCATGAAGAAGATTAAAGCTAAGCTGGCAGAAAAGGAAAAGCATAGACAACTGAGGGCAAGGAAACTTAAAAAAATTGGACTCGTATCTGCAAGTGTCATTGTCATGTTAATTTGTACTGGCTTTCTTACTGGATGGTTCTTCGATCTTTACTATTCATGGACGGAAGAAGATCAAGAGCTGCGCCAATACCTTCAGCATAATCTAGGTGAGAGGCTGAATCTGGAAGCGGAAAGTAATGGCGTGAAAATTACAATTAAAAGTGTGATTGCCGATGATATTCAGACGCTGCTTTTTTATGAAATTGAAGATACGAATGAAGACAATCAATATACGATGACATATCAAAATGGGGTTTGGATAGAGAACGAAAATGAGATCATGAACATTAACGCACATCCAAAATACTATCCCCCTGCTCAAAATAATAAAGAAAAGAACGTATATCAGGGTAAGATCAGTCTTCTGCCGCTCACAGCGGAAAATGGGACGATCAAACTGAAGGTTACAAGACTGCAGAAATTGATCCATGATCCCTCTAATCTTGTTAGTTATAGGGGGTACGTGGGAAGTGAATATGAAACAGGCGAGTGGAACTTTGAGATTCCTGTAACAAAACGTCCTTCCATCGAATATTCGCTGGATAAAGAAATAGAAATCGAGGGGATTCCGGTTCAATTTAATAAACTAACGATTGCTCCAACTACGACAATTTTGCACTATGATATTCATAATGTACAGCTAGAGAAGCGGTTAGAATCTGTTAACTTTGAGAGCCTTGAAGTGAACAAGAAGAAAGTAAAGACTGATCCATTTGGCAGCTCTTATGTAGATCCACAGCAAGGCATGAATGAGGATGGTCTTCAAGCACATTTCGACTCGCTATTTAAAGAAAAGGCAAAAGAAGTGAAGGTTCAATTTGGATCCATTTATTTAAGGATTGAAGACCATAAGACGATTGAAATTGATGCTTCAAAGGAAGAACCTCAATTGTTTGAATATGCAGGGAGTACAATCTCTATCGACAAGGTGGAGGTGGGAACCCCGAGCAAAGTGGTACTAAGTGATCATCAAATTAAGAATCGACAATATGATTCCTTTCATTTCCGTATTATAGCAGAGGATGAAATGGAAGTGAGTTCAATGGGAAATAGAACAGAAGCAGTGATCGTTGATAAAAGCGGGAAGGAATACGATATGAATCAACCACCTGTCCCATTTGTGGAACTGGAGTGGCCGCGCTTTTTCATTACAGTACAAAATATCGAGCTGTACGATAATAACTCTGGAGAAAAAGTAGTTCCTAAAAGGCTGGAGATTTATGGATATAATACAACGAAGTATGTGGATGATGTGGTGGAGATTTTGGTGGATTAATCTGTGTATGTTTTTCAATTATTTACAGGGAAATCGCCCCAATATTTTCTTTTAGGTTAGGGCAATGTCTCATAAGAAATGACTAATGGGGAACAAGACTTAAATTAAATAAAGATAAATAAATTAAGGACATTACATATTTTATATACTAATCTGTAATGTCCTTTCTTTTTCAACAATCGTGCCAGAATGATAAATAGTCCATATGAATGTTTTTTGCTTCGTATAATAATTATCTGATTTTCAAAATTATTTTCCCTTTCGCCCTTCCCTCCTCCGCATATTCCATCGCTTTTTGTGCATCTTCAAAAGGAAAAACTCTATCAATTACAGGCTTGATTTTACCAGCCTCAATAAGGTTTGCGATCATACGTAATTGATCTCCACTTGGCTTCATAAACAAAAACGTATATTGAACATTATGCTTTTTTTCAAGTGCAGTAAGTTTACTGCTTGCTGCTGAAAACAACAACGTTTTAAAAAATCCGGAACCATATTCTTTGCCGAAACGAGCATTCGGTAATCCCGAAACGGAAACAATTTTTCCTCCTCTTTTTATCACTTCGAATGATTTTTCGAGTGTCTCGCCCCCAAGTGTATCAAATACAGCATCATAGTTTTTCAGTATCTTATCAAATTTTTCTGTCTTGTAATTAATAATTTCATCAGCACCTAGGGATTTTACTAAATTCGTACCAGCAACACTTGCAGTCGTTGCAACAGTGGCACCCATTACTTTAGCCAGTTGTATAGCAAATGTACCGACACCACCAGCCCCAGCTTGAATTAAAATCTTTTGTCCCTTTTGTAATTGCATAATGTCTATTAAGGCTTGATAGGAGGTTAACCCAACCAGCGGGATCGATGCTGCTTCTTCAAAGCTCAAATTTTTCGGTTTTAAGGCGATGTCATCTTCATGAATAGCGATATATTCAGCAAAAGTCCCGATTTTACTTTTACGTGGACGTGCATATATTTCGTCGCCAACTTTAAAACGAGTCACTTTTGCGCCAACCTTTGTAACGACACCAGAAAAGTCATTCCCTAAGATAAGAGGCATTTTATATTTAACTAACAATTTCACTTTCCCATCGCATATCTTAAAATCAATAGGATTCATACTAGCTGCATGAATTTCTGCTAGAACCTCATATTCACCAATTTCAGGTGTGGGCATTTCTGCCAAACGCAATGGAACTTTCCCATATTTATCAATAACCATTGCTTTCATTGCTTATCCCTCCAAAATTCCATCATTTGAATAAAAGTTCTGCAAGAAGTTATCAATATCCAACACAAGCGTTCTTAATAAACCTAATTCTGTACGTACATTAATATAGTAAAAGTTTTTTGTCCCTTCTTTACGCATTAAAATAATCCCGGCATCTCGCAAAATTTTAAGATGATGTGACACGGCAGGTCGAGAAAGATGTGTTTGCTCTGTGATTTCACCTACACGCAATCCTGTTTGACAATCCGTTCCCATTAAAACTAACAAGATCGCTTGACGTGTTTCATCACCAATCGCCAATAGTACTTTTTGACAATTAATAAAATCTTCTTTGATCATATTTAGTTGGTCCTGTTTATTCATTTAATGAATCCCTCCAATAATCAGTTGAATGGTTTAATTTAACGAACCATATCTTCGAATACTACAATATACTATGGGGGTATTGGGTGCAATATTGAGAAAGCAAATCGAGACGAATCACTTCTTAGAAGTGGGATACTTGGAAGAAAGGAAGGACAGATTAAAGAAGGATAGCTAGCAAATTTTATTAATATGCTGACGAATTTGAAGAATTTAAAGGGGATCGAGATAGTGTCTGTGGGAGGGGGATTTGTGAAAGGATGATCGCTTCGTTTAATAGATATTGTTGTTGCAATCTATAATATAAAGGTAACATAAAAAGAAGTAACTGCTCTCTTTGCTCTCGGTTAGAGTGGTTGCTTAGTAGCCGTTTTAATACCTAAATGGATGGGAATTCTATGATAAAGAGGCTGTCCCAAAAGGGAGGATTCTTGAACAATTTAGTTTCTTCTATGTAATCTCACTCCTGATAGGCTTTTTGTTCGATCATGAGCATGATTACACTCTATTCGTTGCCGCTGAACAAAAATTGCTTATTTGGAGGAATCAATAGACCTGATTGAGTTCAGTTTATTCAAAAATTACTCGTTATCGGGAACCAATGAGCTCGATTGAGTTCAGTTTATACAAAAATTACCGGCTAACGGGAACCAATGAGCTCGATTGAGTTCAGTTTATACAAAAATTACCCGCTAACGGGAACCAATGAGCTCGATTGAGTTCAGTTTATCCAAAAATAACCCGCTAACGGGAATCAATAGACCCGATTGAGTTCAGTTTCTTCTAAAGTTACCCGCTAACGGGAATCAATAGACCCGATTGAGTTCAGTTTATCCAAAAATAACCCGCTAACGGGAACCAATGAGCTCGATTGAGTTCAGTTTATACAAAAATTACTCGTTAACGGGAACCAATGAGCTCGATTGAGTTCAGTTTATCCAAAAATAACCCGCTAACGGGAACCAATGAGCTCGATTGAGTTCAGTTTATTCAAAAATAACCCGCTAACGGGAACCAATGAGCTCGATTGAGTTAGGTTTATCCAAAAATTACTCGTTAACGGGAACCGATGAGCTCGATTGAGTTCAGTTTGAACTAAACTGGCCTTTTAATTGATTATTTCGTTCCGTATAACCATTATCAATATTGCTTTTTTATATGGTTTGGAACGAATTTCGCATTATAAAGTAAAGAAAATGGCAACCCCGCTGCACCAGCTGAAAGGCTTCTTTCACTCTTCTTTTTTGAAGAAATACTCATCCTCTTATAGTGGAAGACAAGTTCGAAGATATATTTCTCATGTCAAAGGAAAAGAAAGATGAGAAACAAAGGAAAAACTACTCAATCTCGAAATAAAACAAATGAACTTCTTTCGGAAATCGGAATAATAGACCTATGCAATTTGAAGCGGATTTACTTTTTTCATAAATATCAATAAAACATGCCATTTAAAAAAAGGGGAGTCTGAAGATTACTGTGAAGGCTTTTGCAAAGGAAAATATCAAACTTAAAGTTAGCATAAAAAGTAGGAACTGCTTTCCTTGCCCTAGGTTAGAGTGGTTCCTTCATTTTTTAATAATCATTACATAGGAGCCGCTCACTTTCCGACTTGCAGTTGCGCTGATCAGGTGTTCTAAGCACCTGATCTTTTTTATTCAGTAAGCAAGTGCCCCCCCTTTGTTCCTATTTTAAAGAAGGGAACTGACTCCCCACTGCAAGACCGCAGTGGGGATTTGTTATTTTGAATTTTATGAATATATTGACACTTAATTTAATAAACAATAATATATTGGTAATACCAAGGTGATTTTTGGTATGACCAAATGGAAGGAAGGTGAATAGAGTTTGAAGCTACGATCTTCAGAGTTAATTTGTAAAAAAGTCATCTCAGCCATTTTAGAGGGAGAATATAAAATCAATGAACCCCTGTTGCCAGAAAGGGAATTAGCGGTGAAATTTCAAGTTGGCAGACCGACAATAAGAGAAGCGCTCCAGCGTTTAGAACGGGATGGATGGATAGCTGCCCGTAAAGGAATGCCTGCCGTTGTAAACGATTATTGGTCCCATGGGAATCTAATGACAATCGTGGATATTCTGCAATGCTATGATGAAATTCCAAATGTATTTATTGAATACATGCTAGGTCTAAGAATTGCGATTACTCCGATCTATATGAAAGAGGCAGCAGTGCATAACCGGCTAAAGGTCCTTGCATTATTTGCTAAGCTTGATGAGCTTCAGGACGATGCGAAATCATATGCTGCTTTTGATTGGGCTCTACACCAAAATCTGGCTCAGCTCTCCCCAAATCCAATCTATCGCTTACTTATCAATAGCTTCGCAGAAATATATATTCCCATGGCCGAAAAATACTTTGGTGAACAAGATCACAGGATTGTCTCAAAACAATACTTTGATGATCTTGTTTCATCCCTATTGAAGGGGAATGTAGAAGGAACAGAACAGATTGCAAAAACGATGATGGAAAAAAGCTTATCGCTATGGAAGAAAAAAAGTGAAGGGGAGAAGGAGTCATGAAAAAGAAAGGGTTGTATCGAGATTATTTTCTTCATTTTGATATTCTTATTATGCTTGCCGTATTTGGCATAGCAACAACATTTGTACTCGTAAAAGGAATGACCTGGGTATACATGCTGTATTTTTTAATTGGATTAGTCTCTTATATGTTCACAGAATATTTAACACACCGCTATTTTTTTCACCTAAAAACACCCAAAAACCCCTTTTTCCTAAAATTATTGAAACGTCTCCATTATGATCATCATAAACATCCAAATGACTTGCATTTATTGTTCCTCCCTCTTTGGTACAGTGTTCCTAATTTACTTATTGCAGCTGGCATCTTCTATTTAATCGTCCAATCGGTGGTTGGAACCGTATCGTTTATTATCGGGACAGTCCTCATGCTTCTCATATACGAATGGAAGCATTATGTTGCTCATCGGCCAATAAAGCCGAAAACAAAGCTAGGCAATTGGGTGAAAAAGACGCACATCCTCCATCACTATAAAAATGAAAACTATTGGTATGGTGTTTCGACTCCATTTGTCGACGTATTATTTGGTACATTAAAGAACGAAAAAGAGGTAGAGACGAGTGAGACAGCAAAGGATTTAGAAAAGAGAGCATAATACTACACAATTTGTTCTTGAACAGTTTTGATTCCGATAAGCTGTTCGTCATTGTACTGTTATGTTCACTCAAACGATTTTGTACTGGATGCACTCGGGCGCTATCCTGAAAAAAAAGGATTAGCGCTCATTTTGTGACTTTGAAATAAAGTTGCACCGTATTCCCCCTCTGTATAGGGGTATCTCAAGCTTAGTAAAGAACCAGTGAATTCTAATGGACGAATAATGAAAAAAGGATATGTTAGTAGAAAAAAAAGGTAAAAAAATAGCAGTTACCTATTTGCCGGAAAGTGGTTTTGTTATAGATCTAACATTGGCCGAGGATAGTAAAGGGACATTTAAAATATTGGGGAAGTAAAGACAATAGAGTTATTTGCATGTGTTTTCAGTAACAAAGACTTTTAGATTTCCTGCAAAATATTTGAGTAAAATAGGGTAATTGGTTATTTAAAGATTATTCTTTTTTGCAGGAAATTGGACTTGTATTTTAGAATGTAATAATGATGAAAATAATGTAAATAAGTATTTACTCAGAGAATAGGAGAGCGCATATATGTATGAACCGAAGATGAAAGAAACCGACAATAGTGTAATTGAATTTATTGAAAGTGTGGAAAATGAGAAGAAGAAGGCAGATGCCTATCAGTTAGTAGAAATTTTTGAAGAGGTAACTGGTTACGACGCAAAAATGTGGGGTCCTAGTATTATAGGCTTTGGTAGCTATCACTATAAGTATGAATCAGGGCATGAAGGGGATGCGCCTTTAGTGGGTTTTTCACCAAGAAAGGCGAAAATTAGTCTTTATTTGGCCTATGAAAGTGAGGAAAGAGAAAAATTATTAGAAAGCTTTGGTAAACACACTAAGAGTAAGGCTTGTATTTATGTTAATAAATTAGCTGATATCGATACCAATGTTTTAAAGGATTTAATTATACATACAGTAGAAACATATCAGAATCTTTATCCGAACGACTAAAGATATAGCCTGGCACGAAATAATTAAATTTATCGGAATTTTAATACAACTCACGATCTTGTTGGTTATAATAAAATTTGGAGTACATACTCCCAATAAAATCAGAGGAGCTGAAAAAAATGCAATGTATTCCTTATTTACAGTTGAACGGAAATGCAAGAGAGGCAATTGGATTTTACGAAAAGGTATTTCATGCAGAAAATTTAGGAGTTATTACATATGGTGAAATGCTTACTACCCCAGATTTTCCTTTCCCTGAGGATGCAAAAGACCTTGTTTCACACGCTACGATAAGGGTTGGAGAGTCAGTAATTATGTTTTCAGATACATTCCCAGGTCAACCAGCTCAAGAAGGAAATCTAGTGACCATTTGTGTCACGTTTGACAATGCAGACAAAGCTCGCCAAATTTTTGAAGCCTTACAGGATGGCGGACAAGTTGAAATGCCACTATCAGAAACGGGTTTTAGTCCTGCTTACGGGGTGATTAAAGATAAATTCGGTGTAACCTTCCAAATTTATACTGAAGGATATCAAGGTTAGTACATACGATAAAAGTAGAAAAACGGCTTTGTACGAATGACAAAGTCGTTTTTTAAGGGCTCTTTTTTCTCACAAAATTGACTGCAAACTATTAGAAAAAAGAAGGGAGCGGTAAAGCAAGAGAGTTTCGCCTACCTGAGCAAATCTGTCACATTTGAAGAGTGGCATTAGTGTTCGTTCAGGAAATGGTGCCAGCTCCCCGATGAGTTAAAGTGTTACCGAACTGGAGGTCTTGCACCAAAATTCTATGTTTTATGAGTTTTTTGTATATCGCTGATGCTTTTGGTTGGGTGATAGATCCGACCTTGGACGAGGGATTACTTCTTTTTTTCTTATTCCTTTCTATCATTTCAAGTCCCTATAATTATATTAGGACTTTCTTCAGTTAATTCATAAACATCTCCGAAAAATTCAGTCGGATCACCATCTACAATCCGTTTTTCCTCAGCTTTTGCGACTTTTTCGGTACTCGTATTATGTGCATAACCTACCCAGCCAGTATTTCCAAAGTTTGTACTTAAGAGTAAATGATAGAATTTATACATGTGTGCCCGGTATACTTCATAATATGGTAGATGTAGCAATGATAAGGGAGAGTATAATGTACACAATTGGTCAAGTAGCTAAATTTTTAGGTGTTTCTAGAGATACCTTAAAATTTTATGAAGAAAAGGAATTAGTAAAGCCTAAGCAAAATATTGAGAATGGGTATAGAAAATATAATCGTTTTGATATATATGATATAGCCACGGTAAATTTCTATAGAGAGATGGATATTGAAATAAAAAAAATCCAGGAAATAAGAAAAAGCAAGAGTGTAGAGGGAATAAAATTATTATTAGAAGAGAAAGAACAAGAGGTTTTAGCAGAAATAGAATATAAAAAGCTTCTTTTAAAAAAGCTTCAGATTGTAAAAGAAGATTGCGCAAAAATTAAACAATTCTTAGGAGAATACACAATAAAAGAAATGGAGCCTTTAGAAATAAAAGGAGAAATAGGGCATTTCAATGCGTTTGATGAATATGAAGCTCTTAAAGTGAACACGGACAGCTTGAAAAAAGCTGTTAATCTAACCTCTTTAAGAAGAGTCATAAGGTTTAATGATCAAGGTGTTCTAGAAGATAAGTTTATTATTGTAAGAAAAGTAGAAGACTATCATAGAGCAATTGAACGTGAAATTGTATCTCATCAAAAATGTCTGTATACCGTTATTGAAGATGGAAGATGGTCAACTGGTGGAAAAAATATTGACGATAACGTGGAGGCTAGTTTAAGAAAAGCAGCGATAGTAAATGGGTATGAGCTTTTGGGGCTAGTTTATATAAATCTATTACTTACCACTTATGAAGATGGACTCGAACGTGTATTTTTAGAAATGTATGCACCTATAAAGTGAAACTTCAATCAGTGGGGGTTTTCTTCCTCCCCCGCTGATTATAGTCACGCTGAGTCTGATTGATTTTTCTAAGAGCTGAAGCTCAAAGAAAATTCTTATTTCACGAATCAGGCTTTCACGGGCAGTTGATCTTCACCTGCCATCTT
Organism: Cytobacillus solani; assembly: GCF_006704205.1. Classification (NCBI taxonomy): domain Bacteria; kingdom Bacillati; phylum Bacillota; class Bacilli; order Caryophanales; family Bacillaceae; genus Cytobacillus; species Cytobacillus solani. The sequence continues at coordinate 644,638 of NZ_CP041305.1, read as the reverse complement.
GGCTTTTGCTGAATTTTGAGGTGGGATTCTTACTGTTCTTTAATGCGGGATAAAATAATGCAGACATATATTGACCTGTGAGTAACCCCTAGGTATAAGCTGAAGGTATTCGTAAATATGAGTGTAATTATATTTACGAAATACTTAGTTTGAATCGGGGGCTTATACATGAATAGAGAAAAGAAACTAAATAAACCAGTAGCAAGCTTTATTCTGCTAACCAATATCATTTTTTGGCCACTTTTTCTTCTTGTAGGAGCCATAAGGATGTTAGGATTTCCTGCATGGGTCTTTGATATTATGCTCTGTATATCTGCTTGGTCCTCAACCTTTGCTTTTGGAGTGTTATTTAAAAGAATCTATCCTGGGCAGAGTTTTATACAATTTGTAAAAGATAAATTTAAGAATAAACTTAAATTTTATGTGCTTTTTACGGTAAGTATGATACAAGTCTTCATATTTTTGCTGATTTTATTTTTCGTATCTAATAATAGTGAAGTGGACTCTATTTTTACTAAATCTTCATGGGGAATGCTAATCTATTTCTTTTTTAAAAATCTTCTGTCAGGGCCATTAGGAGAAGAACTAGGGTGGAGAGGATTCGCTCAAATTGAGCTTCAAAAAAAGTATTCGCCATTAAAAGCTGCGATAATCTTAGGTTTTTGGTGGGGGATGTGGCATTTGCCAATATGGTTTACTACAGGGTATACGGGCATTGATTTAATCAAATATATGCTATTCTTTATGATTTCAATCTTATCCACTACGATTATCATAGCGGCATTTTATAATTTAAATCAGAATTTAATCATCTCCATTGTCATCCACCAATCCTTTAATTTTTTTATTGGCATAATAAACGAAAACTTAGTCGATTTAATTATGTATAACGCATTTTTATATTTAGCAGCAGCTGTTCTACTCATCGTTATAAATCCAAAGAAAGTATTGTATGGAAAGGAAGATACAAATATTAATAATGGAAAGCATTATATGAGTTAGTGATAGTTTGTACAGCTATACACTTAAACAATTGGAAGCGTTAGTTGAACAAGGTTTAATAAAATTATCAAACTTTTTTATAAAGAAATGAATCGATTACATAAAATAAGAGCATGTTTTGATCAATCTTTTTCAAAACATGCTCTATATACTTGTCTTTATATCAAGGGCTTTTTAATTTGGCTTATATAATTAAGAACATTTTAGTTGAACAATATAGCGTTATTCAACAATTGGACCAAATTGTTGAATAACGTTGCACACAAAATGTGCTAAAATTAGGAAGCGATTGTGAATCAATGTCTTAAAGTAACGGGTTAAATAGTAGAAGAATAATAGGAGGGATACTTTGAAAACCTCATTATTGTGTTACTAATGTAAACCAAGCAAAGATAAGGATTCTAAAGAATGTAGTGAAAGCTAAAAAGTATGGATATAAGCCTTAAAAAAAAGATAAAAAATTAATGGTAGTGTAATCAAAGCATAAACTAACTTTTAAATAACAAAATGAGTTATTATAAAGATATTACAGAGGTGATAAAAATGTCGAAATTAAAATTCGCAATTGTAGGCTGCGGAAGAATTTCTTATAAGCATGTGGAAGCGTTAATAAATAACGAACCAGATGCGATATTAGTAGCTACATGTGATATCGTAGAAGAAAAAGCAATTGAAAGAAAAGATCAATATGAAAAGGCATTTCCAAATGCAAATGTGAAGATTTACACAGACTATATGAAAATGATAAAGAACGAAGACATTGATGTAGTTACGATTGCAACAGAAAGCGGTTACCATGCAAAGCATGCGATAGACTGCATGAATGATGGAGCACATGTATTGATTGAAAAGCCAATGGCCCTATCAGTAGAAGATGCTGATCATATGATCGCATTAGGAAGAGAGAAGTGCCTAAAGATTTGTGTATCTCACCAAAATAGATTCAATCCTCCAATTCAAAAGCTAAGAAGAGCGATCGAAGAAGGTCGTTTCGGAAGAATTATGAATGGAACAGCTCGAATTCTTTGGACTCGAGATAACAATTATTACAAGCAGGCTCCATGGCGTGGAACTTCTGAACTAGATGGCGGAACACTTATGAACCAGTGTATACATAACATTGACCTTCTTCAATGGATGATGGGTTCTGAGGTAGAACGTATTCATGCTGAAAGAGAAACCTTCCTACGAGACATCGAGATGGAGGACTTTGGTGCGATTTTAATCCGGTTTAAAAATGGATCGATCGGCATCATCGAAGGTAGTGCCGTTGTTTATCCGAAGAACTTAGAAGAAACATTAAGTATCTTCGGCGAAACCGGAACAGTAGTTATCGGTGGACTGGCTGTTAACGAAATTAAAACATGGCAGTTTGCAGATGAAAGAGACTATGACAAAGAGCAAGAAGAAATGGAAATTGAAAATGTTTATGGTAAAGGTCATACTCCGCTTTATAAAGATTTCATTGATGCTATTAACAACAACACTGAGCCTTTAATCAATGGTGAAGAAGGCAAAAAATCAATGGAAATTATCTTAAAAGCATATGATGTAAGTCCAAAATAATTAAAAATTTATGAGGGTCAATTTTGGCATTTAACGGAGGAAGAGTATCAAGAAAATTGAATACTTATGGTATTGACAGAATAATGTTTGTGAAAATTTGTATTTAACTAAACCAGCTAATAGTTTGTCAATATTTTTCAATAAAAACTTAAAATATCTCATGCTATACTAAAAATGTGCACGCCAAATAACCTTCCTTTAGTCTATTTTTGGAAGGTTTTGTTCTATTTGGTTTAATTTAGGTTCTAATCTATATCTTGGAAAGTCGTTTTGCTTTTTAAAAGGGCAAATATCCAGTGTAAGAGCTTATTTACACAAGCGATAACAGCTACTTTAAAAGGTTTTCCTTCTTCACGTTTTTTATCATAGAACTCTCGTAATTTCTTATTTCGAGGAATAATTTCATCGCTTGTTTTGCTCTTACGACAGTCACGAATCGCACAACGAACAGCCATATATAAGGCGTGACGAAGCCTACTGGAGCCTCTTTTCGTAATTCGGTTTTTGGTGGCTGTGAACTTACCAGATTCGAATACACTAGGATCAACTCCAGCGAAAGCTACGAGTTTTTTAGGATCAGTAAAACGATCTATCTCCCCAATTTCTGAAATGATCGTTGCAGCGATCTTTTCACCGATACCTGGGATAGATTTGATAATATTATATTCTTCAACTTCTTTAGCGAGGGCATCTATCTCTGACTCTAACTTGGATAGGTGCTCTTTGTATTGAAGAATGATGTTAATATACATACCTAGACTCAAAATATGACTTTGATACAAAGTGTGCTAGGGCAGCACGGATATCTCAGAAGATATTCCATAATGATGATGACGTTTTATTCCTGGACTATCTAAAGAATCATTATGAAAATACATTAGGTGAAGGTTCTAAAAGTAAAATCTATTTTAAACGAGATAAAGAGAGAGACTATTCTATTATCTCCCTATTTCTTGGTTCTGGGATACGAGTTAATGAGTTAACAAACTTAAAACTGAAAGATTTAGATTTTGAAAGTAATCGAATATCGGTGATTAGAAAAGGTGATAAAAGTGATGTTGTACCAGTTACACCTGAGTCAATGATCGATGTAAGAGAATATCTGAATGTACGCTGTCAAAGGTACAATGCAACAGACGATGAAAATGAATTTGTATTTGTTACTAAGACACAAAATACCTCTACCCCACTATCAAATCGGACCGTAGAAACGTTAGTAAAAAAATATACTAAGGCATTTAAGTCTAATAAGTCAATGTCACCACACAAACTAAGGCATACCTACGCGACCAATCTCATGGCCCAAGAAAAAGATATTCATCTATTAATGTCTCAATTAGGTCATACCTCAACTACAACTGCAGCTTTATATGATAACCCAGAGCTTGATAAAGCACAGCATGCTGCAGCTAAAATGGGTAAAAGAAGAAAATAATAATCATTTGCCGTTTATTTTGAAGCGCTTCCATGGGAGCGGCTCCTATTTATTTTATAAATTTCTCGTTACCTATCTTTTCTTTCTTATTTAAGGGGTAGCATCAGGAAAATGCGGATTTACAACGTTAAGGAAATTCCTATATTAAAAAGCCTAATTTCTCAATATTTATATTGAGAAATTAGGCTTTTTTCGTTGCTCCGTTTAAGCGCCCGATTGCTGAAACCGAGGTACCTCTTTAATTAATGGTAAAAACAACACGCGGTTTACCAGAAGCGTTATCCCAAATGCTCTCAACAGATGAAAGTGGTGCAACATTTGTATTAACTTGTAGATTTTCCATCTTAACTGCCTCAAAAACATTTCTAATTGTATGAAGCAACTTAGGCATTGGTACACTTCCTAGACCACTACCCATTAATTGGATAGTGGAGGAACGAAGCACTGAGCTTGGCATTTCAATAATCTCTTGTCGACTAGACGCACCACAATTCACAAAACGTACTGAATGACCGTCATTAACAGACTGTTTATCACCAATCTTCGAGTATTCAATGGATGATTCCTTAAAAATAGAATTAGCATTCGAAATCGGATATTAAATCGTAAAGATTTTATACTTGATTTTTTATTATATGTAAATGTTCTCCCTGTTTTCGTTATCGAATTAACAGGAGAAATAGCATACCAATTAACAGGATAATAACAACTATTGTCACTCCGTTATTTTGGGAATAATTAAGGTTGTAATTTGATGTTTTATAAAGATTAATAAGTAATTTATGTTAAAATAGAGAGAAGCAAAATTGCTTCTGTTCTGTTAACATAGCAGGATAATTCAACAAGCAACTAGGGTTTTTGTCATAATAAAAAATCAGAAATATCTTTTAATTGTTAGTTATAATAAAATCAAATTAATATTTAGGGAGATTAGGATATGGCAGAAATAGAGTTAATGAAATATAACGAAGTTGATATTGTTGCTGATTTCATTTCAGAAATTAACAAAATTGAAGAATCAAATATAGGTTATTGCGGCAAAGATAGTTTGGAAATAATTCATGCATTAAGGGAAGATATATCAGATATTCCATATAATAACAGCTTTTTGACTGTGTATGAGGAAGGTGAACTGATTGGTGTATTAGGATTTGATGCAGACCTGGAGAATAATAGTGCGGAAATTTGGGGACCATTTGTTAAGAAAAATAAATGGGACGTTGTTAATACATTGTGGAATAAAATGATTGGATTGCTACCTGATGAAATAAATTCAATTAGTATGTTTCCAAATAAACAAAACAAACAAGTCCTTCAACTTGCTAAAGACCTTTCATTTAATAGACATAGTGACCAAACTATATTGAAATTCAACCGGAATAGAATAACTGAATTAGATGCGGTTTCTATTTTAGAATTAAAGGAAGAGTATTTTACAGAAATGAAACAGCTGCATGATAAATATTTTCCTAATACTTATTATAGTGGTCAACAAATTATTAACCGACTAAATGAGGAAAGGAAAGTTTTTATAATAGTAGATAACAGTCAATTATGCGGCTATATTTATGTAGAAGCAGAACCAGCCTATGGAGAAGCAAGTATTGAATTTTTCGCTGTTAAAGAAAGTGAGAGAGGAAAAGGAATAGGAAGTAAATTATTAACTATTGCCCTAAAATGGCTCTTTACTATTGAAAGTATCAAATCTATTACTCTTTGTGTCAATTCAAGTAATCAGAATGCTATAAGTTTATATAAGAAAGTAGGATTTCAACATATACATGAATTATGTTTTTTTACTAGAAATGTATAAGAAAGTTAATCACACAGTAAATAGCACGCAAAAAAGCTCAGATTGCTCTAACTTGTCTTTTCAAGTAGGGCTTCTACAAATAAAGCCCATTGAATTCAAATGTTAATTAGATTGTTATTTTAGGTTTTCTCCACAATAACTACTGAACTACTTACATTGATATACTAGTTCTTTTTGTATGTGGTAATTTGTCGATGTACTTTAACAAGTTACTAAACGCTTTGCTCACTCCCCCCGAATACTTGTTTCCATAATGATAATAACCAATCTGTCCGCTTAATCGGAGCCAGAGCAGATTCATCCGCGCTGCCAGTGCAGCTTAAAGGATCGCCAGCTTCGCGAGCGCTCGCCTAACACAAAAAACGTACGGAACGACGGGAAGCCTCCCGTACTTCCGTACGTTTATCCATGATCCAGAAACCTTAATCTTTGGTTTGCTGTCATATTAACGATATTGACCATACATCGGATTAACTTTTTTACTAATTTGTTGACCTATTGCAATCAATAGTTTTGTGCCTAATTTGATCTGCAAGCATGGTCAAATCACTCTGTGAAATATTAAATAACATCATTTGAAATTGAAACGATTGATAGAACCCATACAGTTATTCTTAAGTTCACAAAAAAATTATTAGCTAAAGATGCAAATGAAGAGATTGATTCAATATATGCTATATAATGTTCGATCGGGTATACGTAATTCTTTTGTAAAGGCTGCAACATCAATATGGAATCTTACAAAGAATGAAGCAAGGAATATTTTTGTCTCTTTAACTTTTGTTACTTCAATTTTCAACATGACGTTTCTATAAAAATAAGGCTCACCGTTGTCTTTCTCGGTTTGAGTAGTTAAGTATTTAAAAAGAGATCGAAGAGCGGAAATTTTTCGATTTACGCTTTCTTTTTCAGGTTTCTTTGTTTCATTCTTGTTTACTTGAATGTCGCGTCGATTAAGATCCCTTATAAATGCTTTGGCATGTTCTAATTTTAAGTTTTCTAAAACTGAGTAGGGTACATCTTTGATTTCAATGCATTTAGCAATTTTCTTTTTAATTAACCATTCAAAAAAAAGTTTATAGTCTAATACATAATTATAGAGAGTAGAAGGGGAGCGGGTATCCAGCTTATCATCTACATATTCACAAACATATCAAACGGATTTCGGTCTGCGGCAGCTTTGAGTTGAATAGCTTTTTCATTTGCCCATCTGTATGAACGGCTTTTACATAATTGAGCGATTTTGTCAGCTAAGGTTTCAACACTTGCCTCTAATATATCTTCAGATGAGGGAAACTCTGAAAGAGTTAACAGTGATACTACTGAATATAAGTCGCCAAAAACCCCTCTATATTCAGGAAAGACCTGGTCCAGAATGGCTTGAAATTGTAGCTTTGTTTGGGTTAATACCCCAGTTATATTCTCGTGCTGTCTGGTAAGATTTCGAAGGTTTAAAAGTTGAACTCCTCGCTTTTTATAAGGCTCTAAGTCCTCTTTATAAAACAGCTCGCAGAGATGGTAAGCATCAGCTGCATCTGTTTTTACTTTCCTGAGACTTGAACTTTTAGCCTTATAAGAAATCAATGGATTAACGATTATCAATAAATATCCACGGTCCTCCAAGTATTGAACAACTGAGGAATGATAGTGTCCTGTTGATTCTAAGATTATCGGTGGTTTCTGTCCTGTTGCTCTCTTAACTTCCTCCAAAAATTCTACAAGTAAACCAAGACCTTCAAGAGTATGAGAAACTTTAAAACTTTTTCGAAATGGTTTTCCTTTTTCCAAAAATGCTTGAACCTGACTTTCTCCCTTTGATACATCCAGACCAACGACTGGATTCATTTTCAAATCTCCTCCTAAACTAGTAAGTTGCCAGTAACCCCTAATTCCTCCATGCAGTATCACAGCTTCGCTTGTTATACGAGATCTAAGTCCCAACCAGCCTCAATCATGTTTCTACAAGTAGGGGGCGAACCGTTTAGTTGACGGGGTCGAAGCCCCACGAGCAGTTACGTTCTACCCTGGCTACTGATATAATAAGACCAATATAAATAAGGTCAACCAGAAAAATTTAGCATTCTGGCTAACCTTATAATACGAAGAAGCAGTTTGGTTAGGGAATAAAGTGCTATGTAAATAATTTTTAGTGATAGATCTTAAAGGAATTATAGAACTAGAATATGTTGATTAAAAAAGGTATTGTGTCAAAAGCAATATCTTTTTTTTATACTCGTTTTTTCATTCGCACTGCAATTTAGTTCTGTAGTATTGTCATTTATAAATAGTTATTCGGAAATTTTTCAAAAAATCATTTGACCTTCCCCCTTACTAAAGGGTTTATACTCTGATCAAATAAACAAAATGGAGGATTTAAGATGTTTAAAATAGGTGATTTTTCTATGTTAAGTAAAGTTCCCGTAAAAACGTTACGTTATTATGACCAAATTGAGCTATTAAAGCCCCAGAAAACGGATCGAGATACAGGTTATCGATATTATTCAGCAGAGCAGCTTCTTGAAGTAAATCGAATCTTTTTATACAAAGAATTAGGTTTTACCTTAAAACAAATAGCTCAGCTCCTTCATGAAGAAATTTCTTTAGAACAGATTCAGGGGATGTTTAAGCTGAAAGAGAGCGAAATTCAACAGTTGCTGGAGAAAGAACAAGAAAAATTAGTCCGTATTAAAGAACGTATGCAGTTAATCGGACGGGAAGGGAGTGCGGAAAGGGAGCAGGAGGTTATTATAAAAACAGTTGAAAGTGAGCGCCTCATTTCTTTTCATTCTTACGGATCAGTAGAAGAGATTCCCTTTCTCTTTCAAACCCTTAATCATTTGCTAGGAAAATATAGTCGAGATTTGATAACCGAACCTCAAATCGTGCTATGGAGAGAATCAGCTGAAAAAGAAAGTGATTTTGAATTTGAAGTGGGATATTCTGTCAAAGGTGAAATTGCATCTCTTCCAAAGGAGTTATATATACGTTCTTTGCCAGCTGAAACAACGATGGCTACGCTGCTATTTCGTTCAAAATCAACTTTTGCACAAACTGCTTGTATTGATTTGGCGACATGGATAGAAAAAAATGGCTATCGAGTAAAAGAAGATCAGCCGGGTAGAGAAATTTATTTACCATTGTCTGAAAACCAAGAAGATAGATTAATTGAAATTCAAATCCCGATTGAACTATGAAGTAGAATTCCCAATGAATTTGTGGTTCATTTCACAAATTCTAAATTAGGTAAACTGCATTTAATTTTTGGAAGAGAGTTTTACTGTTTGTTTATTTTGAAAAAAACATAATTGGTTGTCCGAAGGAGAAATGTTTCGATGAAAAATAAAACAGTCATCTATTTGCTTGCCCTAGCAGCCTTTTTAATAGGAACGATTGAATATATCATCACAGGTATCATTCAAATGGTAGCAACTGACTTAAGTGTATCTACATCTGTTGCTGGGTTATTGGTCACTTCATTCGCACTTTCAGCGGCTATTGGTGCACCTATTGTCATTGCCCTCACCATTAATTTTGACCGCAAAAAAATATTGTTATCGATGCTTATCATTTTCATTTTGAGTAATTTTATCACTTTTTTTAGTCATTCTTTTGAAATGGTTCTTTTCACACGAATTTTGCAAGGATTAAGTGGTGGGATTGCTATTGTCGTAGCAATGGCTGTTGCTACTCGCCTTGTTGAGAATGAAAAAAGAGGAAGTGCTATTGGGATCATTTTAATGGGTTTAAGTAGCTCCTTAGTCGTTGGAGTACCACTTGGCACATTTCTCAGTGAGATCATGGGGTGGAGGGGATTATTCGTATTAATTGGTTTGATAACAATTATTCCACTACTCGCTGTTTATAGGAGTGTTCCTGCTATTAAGGAACAAGAACCAGTTACGATTGGTATGCAATTATCCATATTAAAAGATAAAAGAATTGTGTTAGCAGTTGCAGTGACGTTATTTTATGTAGGCGGCTATTCCACATTATTCACCTATTTAACACCATTCTTACAAGCTTCAGCAAATCTCACAATTGCAGAAATTAGTGGTATTTTATTACTTGCGGGAATCTGTAGCTTCATCGGCTCTAGCATTGGAGGGATAGCTGCGGATAAAAAAGGTCCAAAGTTTACGATTTTCACTGGATTAATATTACAAATACTCATGTTGATTTTACTGGCACTAATCGGTGGAAATCTAGTTGGCATTATTGCCGTTATCATGATATGGATGATAGCTACGTGGAGTACCTCTCCAGCACAGCAACTATATTTAGTTACGCTGGTACCGAAATCTCCTGATATCGCCTTAAGTGTGAACACTTCATTTATTCAATTTGGATTCGCCCTAGGTTCGGGACTAGGAGGACTTGTGATAATGGACACATCTGTATTGAATCTTAGTTGGGTCAGTGCCGGCACTGTTGTTCTTGCTTTACTAATGACCTTAATGTTAGTTGCTTTTGAACGAATCTCTAGTAGTAAGACATTGATGGAAAAATGTTAGAAACGATCGTCTATTTATTTCAACTATTGGTTCGAATTTGAGTGGAGTTAGTCGTTTACTTTTAGTACTTGCTTTCCTTTTTCTTAAGTAAAGTCAACAGAAAAAATACATTCTTGTGAAATGAAAAATAATGCACATGCATTAAGCGGTTTAAAAACGATCAACTAACGCACACACTTCTTTAACTAATGGCGCAAGTATTATAGAGAAAGCTGCCATTTTGGCAGCTTTTATTATTACACTAAGGGAGAGCATAATTGAATGAGAAGAAAGAAGGGAAAATGGAACATACATCCAAGAATTAATGCTCAAAATATAAATTCCATTGAATATAGGAGTAATACTGTTTGTTAAAGATATTGTTTTAAAATGGTATTTAGTTTTTCTTTTATGGAATCAACTAATTCGGAGGGGCTTTTAACCATAGCATCTTCACCATAATTGATAAAGAAATTGGAAAAAAAGGCAGTATCGCTTTTTAAGATAGTTCCTTTCAAAAAACCTGTCCCATCATTTCTTATAATCAACTCAATATTTGGCCATTTTGTTGATTTATATTTATCCACACCCTTATTTGTTAATTCCACATGTAATTGGTATGTTTCTTTATTTCTATTTATAAGAGAAAATCGGTTAGTTAAATAAATAGTTGATAAATTAATAGGTACAGTATTTTCATCAAGTTCAATAGTTTTTATGCGATCACATCTGAATACACGATAATCCTTTCTTAAAAAACAATAAGATGGACAATACCACTTTCCTTCATTTGCATAAATACCAATAGGTTGAATACTTCTATACGTGATTTTTCCATTTACTTCATAGCCTACTTTAACTATTTCTTGTTTGATTGATACCTCTAATAATTGTTTTATATAAGGGGTTTCTTCCTGTTGGTAAACAGACACAAAGTCAACTCGATTTTTCATCTTGTCTATCGTTTCCCTTATGTCTCCAGAAAGATATAAATAAAATTTCTTGATAATAGATTCATATTCACTATCAAAAGGGAGGGAAATATAATGTCGTAATGCGTGAATGGCAAAAAATATAGAAATAGCCTCACCTTCATTAAAAGCAATTGGGGGCAGAATTCTTTCATTAAGTACTTGATACCCACCATATGGACCAGATTCAGAATATAGAGGGACGCCCATCTCACTTAATTCTTGTAAATCTCTCAATATGGTTCTTTTTGACACGCCGAATTCTTGTGCTAATTCTTTAACTTTAAATCTTTTTTTTCGATTAACCATCATGATCATTTCATTTAATCTTTTTGCTTTAGACATTCATGATAAACCTCCTAAAAACAAACATAACAGTGACAAAAGTTGTCACTATTATAATGTATAATCACAAATAGATAAAGGTGTATGAAAAAGAAAAAAGCGTAAAAATAGTAGTATCTGAGAGTAAAATAATCTGGTTGAAATGAAAGATAAGTATTGGATTTACCAAAGATATGAGTATTTATACTACACAAAACCTAAAGGAGTTGTCATTCTATGACTGTACAATTGAGTTCATTTTTGATGATGAACGGAAATGCAAAAGAAGCCATTGAGTTTTATAAGGAAGTGCTGGATGCCAAGCTTTTATTTAGCCAAACATTCGGGGATGTACCGGAAGATCCCAAATCTCCTTTGCCAGAAAATATGAAGGATTTGGTGGCACACTCAATATTAAATATCGGTGAGACTAATATCATGGTTGCTGACATGTTCCCTGGTATGCCTTATCGAAACGGGAACAACGTTAACATCTGTATATCGACCAATGAAATAGAGAAAACCACTAAGTTTTATGAATTGTTGAGCCAAGAAGGTCAAGTGGTAATGCCACTTCAACAAGTTCATTTTAGCCCAGCTTATGGAATGATAACAGACAAATTCGGTGTTACCTTTCAAATTTTCACAGCACTATCAGAAGATGCAGTAAAAAGAGGACATCAAAAGGATAGTTAAACGTTATGAATCTGTTTCACTCTTGAGAATTGTCAGATGGAAAAATTTCATAAAAGTAACATTTAAGAATAGAGGAGAGATAACATGTTAAATAAATTAAGTAATAGTATTTATTATTTATCTAATCAAGATGAACGAGTCCGACCAACATTAGGGTTGGTATGTGGAGACAAATACAGTCTGGTAATAGACTCAGGTAATTCTGTACAACATGCTAAGGATTTTTTACAGGAAATAGATAAACTAAACGTACCACCTATTAAATATGTGGTTATTACACATGCACATTGGGATCATATTTTAGGTATGAATGAATTTGATGCTATTGTTATAGTTAATAGTCAGACAAATAAAGTGATTAAAGAGTGGCAAGGCTATCTATACGATGATAGTTCTCTTCAAAAGTATGTGAATACTAATAAAATGACTTCTATGTGTAAGGAAATAATACAGTCTGAAATACCTAATAGAGAAAATTTTAAGTTGAACTCTCCAAATGTAATTTTTGAAAATTCTTTAACTATTGATTTGGGAAATAAACTTTGCTTCCTTGAGAGGATCAAAAGCACTCATACTGATGACTCGACAATCATTTATATTCCTGATGAAAAAGTTATTTTCTTAGGTGATAGTGTTTATGGTACTAATACAAATTCTTTATTCCATTTCAAGCAATCATTGTTATTGCCCATGATAAAAGACATTCAAAAATATGATTCTGAATTTTTCTTGCTGGGTCATGAATCTATCTATAACAAAGATGAAATGAATATGTATTGGAAAGAGTTGACAACAGCAAGTCAAGCTACAAAATCCACATCACTAGAAAGTGCTATAGAATGTTTTAAGGTAGATAATAAGAGAGACCCAAATGATAATGAATTATTCTTCATAAAAGCATTTGTGAATGATCATATTATTCGATCACAATAGTTCAATAGATTTATCATCACAATTATGTGAAGCCAACTCTTTAAAAACGAGTTGGCTTTTTAATGAGTTGCAGGCCATTTTTTCCGTATCACATGATCTGATGGTTTGACAGAAAAAAAATAAAATTATAATGGTCTTAGCAACTATAAGCGTGACTACTATAAGTGAAGAATCAAGTTTTATCTGCTATAGATAAGAGTATAATATTACAATATTGATTGGCTGTTGTACGAACGGGTGCTTTAGTTGAAGAAACATAAGGGATTTTGTTGTGGTAAAAATTTTGATGTTGTTGTAGTAATTGAAGTCATATGTTGTACAAAAAGGATAATAGTACAAATATGAAAATAGTACAATCCCTCCCAAAATCACTAGCATATTAATGTGAAAATTATGAAGCTGATATGCTTACTGTTGTCCTCCACAGTCTTCAAAACTGCTTGATACCTGCGTGGCAGGTCTGGTGGGGTGGATTCCCACACAGTCCCGCCAATATGGTAAGCCGCTTTTATCAACGGGCTTTCGATAATTTCTTGCCATTTTTAGGTGGGTGGATTTGTTTACTATTTTTTTGAGCAAAGACTAAATCCAAATCATGATATTCAATGCCTAGTAAAAGCTTGTTTCTAATTGTAGTTTATAGATTTTTTTCAATTCTTTTGTTAGAGAAGTAGTGATTGTTTTTGATAAAACTGTCCAGGCATCTTAATTATCTTTGAATATATAATTTTATAGATAATTGAGAAAGGATGATAAAATGAAACATTATATTATTCCTCCTTCCTGGCCTCAATCCTCTAATTCAAAGTTTAGAGGATGCTGTCCACTGTTTCCGATTCCAAAATCGCACGGACAAATGTGCAATTGTCCTCCTGGACCAGAAGGACCACAGGGACCAGAAGGACCACAAGGACCAGAAGGACCACAAGGACCACAAGGACCACAAGGACCACAAGGACCACAAGGACCAGAAGGACCACAAGGACCAGAAGGACCACAAGGACTACAGGGACCAGAAGGACCACAGGGACCACAAGGACCTGGATTAACTGGTTTTCAAATAGTATCAGAATGTGTAACTTCACAAGCTGGTGTCGCGACCTTTACAATTACCTGTCCACCTAGTAATATTGCGATCTCTGCTGGGTTTTCTATTACTGGCGGTAATCAAGTTAGACTTACTCAAATGCAACCGGTTGGTTCTCCCCCTAATCAATGGATTTTTCGAGCAGAAGGTCAAGGTAATCAACAGTTTACACTGTGCGGTTATATTATTTGTTCACAAATCGTATAATTGAGCTGCCAAATAACCTTCCACTATCTTATTATTGGAAGATTTTGTTGTTTATATTAATTCAGATGCAACAGCAAGAAAACTGTATTTAGAGATTAAGTTGGATTATCTAAAAATGTCTTCCACAAGAGTAAATGAATATACTGATTTCAAGGGGAATTTTGTTAAAAGTATTTTTAGAAAAAGAAAAAGTTGAAAATTCGAATTTTTACTAACAGGTACTTTAGCAGAACAAGACCATCATTCGATGGTCTATTTATATGTACAGAACAATCAAATAGATTTAGGCGATCCAGTGTGAAATGTTTAAAACGACAAAAAACTTGGAAGTAAGCAAATTATCAATTGGTATTCTACAGATTTCTTTTGAAGTGGTTTCAGCTGAAGTTACAAAATAAAAAATGGAAAAGTTCGCAAAACTATATAATAATCCAATTATTATGGAAATATTAATAGTGTGAAGCTTATAATTGAACTAGGTGATTAAAAGTGACTATACAAAATAAAAAGATAATTGATATCTGTGATAACCGCAGACTATTCAATAATAATTCACGTAACAGTACTCCAAGCGTAATCTTCATAGCAGGGTTAGGCGATAGCTATGAGACATGGAAAAAAGTCCAAGACCGAATATCGCAAAAAACATCAACCTTGTCCTATAACAGGGCGGGTATTGGCAGGAGTCAAGTCGCATCCGTCCCGACGACTTGCTATGATCTAGTCGAGGAGCTCAACGAATTGTTGCTAGCACTTGAAGTGGAGAAACCCTATATATTGGTGGGACATTCTTTTGGTGGTTTGGTCGCCAGATTATATGCCAGCCTTTATCCACTGAACATCTGTGGTATGGTTTTGGTTGACGCTGCACCGGAATATAAAGAACTTGCCTATGAAAAGGTTCTACCAGAAAATCTGATTGCAGGAAATAGGGAATATTACGAGAATCCTATGTTGAATAGTGAGAAGATTGATAAAATACAAAGCTATAAGCAAATCGTTGATCATTCAAAGCAAAACAACCTCCCTCTCTCAATTATTACAAGAGGTTTGCCTGACAATGATGAAGAGGGATGGCCATCTCAAGAAATACTGGAAATTGAGCAAAGACTCCAAGCAGAATTCCAATGGCTGTCAACGTCAAGCAAGTACAGAATTGCTAGTCGAAGTGGACATTATATTCATCATGATGAGCCAGAAATTGTTATAGAGGAGATTATGTTAATGTTGATGGAGATGGGAAAATAAGCGACATTGCTTTTAAAATTTTTTTGGTATCAAGTCTAAGATTGAATGAATATATTTCATATGTGAAGTATTTCACTTAAACTAACGGGTGCGTTAGTTTATTAAGTGATTTTATGAGAGCGGTCAGAATATAGTTATTCCATTAAAGGGCGCTTTCCTGTAACTGAACTGCACCCCAAATGTTAGACACGAATCTAACACTTAGAGGTTCCTTTTTTATGGCAAGAGTTTCTCTTGAACAAAAATTAGATACCATTTTTCGTTGAAGTTATTATACGAACGAAGCAGTTTAGTGGTGGAATGGTCTTTAGCTTTTAATCAACAATCGAGCCAGATTGTGGGACAAGTTGTAGAGAAAATGTTGGTTTGAAATAAAGTTTAACTGTTTATAAAAGAGTCGCACCATTTTGAAAAAATTTTAAATGTTTATAAAATAAAGATGACTCGCAATGATCAACATTCTTATGAAAATTTGATAACTAATTTTTAAAAAAGGGCTCTCCTTTGATCAATCTTTGTCAAACGGAGTTCTTTTTCCTGCTGTTATATCAAAGTCGTGCTGCATTTTTAGTTCATCTTTATTCACTCTAACAGCTACATACCAGTCTCTTTTCCTATATGTGGAATACTTTACCAAACATTTGGTTGTCCTGTATAATCGATAACAGTGTGTCATTAAAGGAGGAATACATATGAAAAGGTTAGCTGTATTTTGTGGATCGAGTAATGGGGCATCCGACATTTACATAGAGGAAGCAAAAGCGCTAGGAATAGAGCTTGCGAAGCGTAGGATTGGCCTTGTATACGGAGGAGCCAGTGTAGGTGTCATGGGAGCGGTGGCCGATGCCGCTTTAGAAGCAGGCGGACATGTGATCGGGGTAATGCCAAGCTTTTTGGATGAAAGAGAAATATCCCACAAAAACTTGTCCAAGCTGATTGTTGTAGAATCTATGCATGAAAGAAAGGCCAAGATGGCGGACCTGGCAGACGGCTTTATTGCTTTACCCGGTGGGCCAGGAACGTTAGAAGAGTTTTTTGAAATCTTTACATGGGCACAGTTAGGACTGCATAAGAAGCCGTGCGGACTGTTAAACATTAATAATTATTTCAATCCGCTGATCAAATTATTTGATCATATGACAAATGAACAGTTTCTACAGGAAAAGTATCGTTCGATGGCCCTTGTCGATACGAAATCTACAGGCTTGCTTGATCAATTTGCTACCTATCAACCACCCTCAGTCAAAACGTATATTAGAAACAAGTCTCAAACCTGATTGAAAATAGCATCAATAAAAATAAGCGGGAACATGGAGGAGCACTAATGGAAAAAGAAAAATTACCGAAGGTTGGCGTTGGAGCGGTTATATTGGATGAGAATAACAGAATCTTACTGGTCTTGCGTAAAAAGGCGCCAGAAGCGGGCTGCTGGAGTCTGCCTGGAGGTAAGGTTGATTATATGGAAGCGATAGAAGATGCGGTAAGACGTGAAATTAAAGAAGAGCTTGGAATTGATATTGAGATTTCACGACTGTTATGTGTAACGAATCATATCATTCAAGCAGAAGATATTCATTATGTCGCTCCTACTTATATCGTGCGTATTACAAATGGACAAGTGAAAAATAAGGAGCCTCATGCTTTAGAAAAAGTGCAGTGGTTCCCGATTGACGAGATGCCAGATAACATCACCATTACAACGGATCACGCGCTTAAACAATTACGATAATCGTTTAAGGAGAGGGGAAATAGAGTTACGTTATGGACTTGAATTGGAGTCGGTATTTATAAAAAAGATTGTTCAAAAATCCAGTATTGCTGAATTTTTTGTTCCGTAATCGCAGATTGTGGAATAAGGAAGGAGTTAAAAAGTTATTTTTGAAATTGTAAGTTATTCCATAAAAGAGACAGTTAGATGATGAAGGAATATTAATGATAATGTGGAATAAAGAATGTTAAGCACTATGATAAGAGGGAAATTAATGCGTAGTATCATTATTCTTTTGCTAGGGATTATTGGACTGCTATTAACTGGTTGTTCAAATGAAACAGGTAGTACCGATTCATAATAAAAAATTACAAAGGAAAACGCTGGTGTTTTAACTTCAACCGCGTTTTCTATTTTTGTGCTTGTTAAAATATGTAATTTAAAACACGATAGTTCATATATTAATTAATAGACAAGTATGGAGGGATAGTTTTGAATAAAATTGTGATTCTGTCTATCGTATTGCTTGTAATTATTATAATAATTATCTGTTTTTACTTTATTTCAAGACACAAACAACAGGCTATACAAGTATTTACGTTTGAGAGTTTTATTAATGCCCATCATTTGAATGCTGAAAGTCAGAATAAAAGCATAATTGATTCTATAAATGATTTTTTCGACGATGGCGATAATGATGGAGACATTGACGGTTTTAACAACGGGGATAGCGATGGTGGAGGGGATGATTGTGGAGATTAGTTTTCCCCTCACAATCGTCAAAGCAATTTCATTATTGAAATAAATGATCTTTCATAATGTTAGCCTTTTCCGATGATATAGACGTAGAAATAGCAAATTAAACAATAAAATTCTATAAAAGTCTTTGGGATTTCAATCTAAGACAGAACTTAAAAAGAAATTTCCAATATAGTGCCTTCTTGAACTTAAGGGTACTTTAGTTCAAGAAGTATTAATTGATTTTAAGATTGAGTTCATATTTTAGTTATTCCATTAAAGTGCGCTTTTCTGAAATCAGGAAAGTGTCTTTTTTCATGAAAAGGGCATTTAATGGAGGAAGAATTTTAAGAAAAATTGAATGCATTTTTGTATAGTGTTTATAAATGATTCCACTTAAAATGCAGGTTTGTTGAACTTTAAATTAGTTCATTAATGTAGGTTTTGATACAAATTGGAAAACAACACGATTTGGACATTCGGGTTAATGATTGTTTTGGTTAATAGTTATTTGAGTTGGGGATTCTAGCTGTAAAGATCTGTGGGAGTGACAATCATGAAAAAAATGCTTGTTATAGTTACAATTTAATTAGTGTTTGCCATACATAATGTGGTTAGTGCAAAAACTCTAGAGCAAAAGGAAATTAAATCGTATGCAGAAAATTGGTATGTTACACCAGAAGATATTATTCGGGATATAATATTTCCAGCAATTGATAAAAGGGTAATAAAAGAATATGGAGGAAAAGAAGCTTCTGGCTTTGGCTGGCAGCAACGGAGGGTTGAGAATATTGTTTATAACAACAATCATTCTTATGATATTTCCTTAAGAATTCAAGTTCCTGACAGTAACAATAAACCATTTGAATATGCAGAAGACTTCGTTAAAGTAAGAGTATCTCCATCTTGTGATAGTCCAAAGATTGGATGTAATCAAGGTAGAAGTTTTAGAGTGCAAACATATATCAGAATAAGTAAGGGAAAGGGTATTACCTTTAAAATTGGTACTACCTCTTTTTAATGGACCTTGTTCAATTAAAGGCGCTTTTCCAGAACACGAAAGGCTTCTTTTTTTGATGTAACAGTTAGATCTGCTCTTCAATCGTTTTGTTGGGTGCGAAACCCAAGAAACTGTAATCATCGTTTATAAATATGAGCGTTGAGCTGGCCATGAACCTTGTAGTTTACGAAGTTGTACAATTTGTCCTGTATGATAAGCATCGTGCAAAAGGATATTCAGATATTGTTGCCAAACTGGTAGAGAAGGACTTAGTTGATCCAGTTCTGCTTCATGAAGGGATGTTAATGAAGATTGCAAGGAATCATGTACTTGAAGCGTTCGCTTCACTGTTTCTTGCCAAGCATCTTCATCATTAGCTTCACCTTGCACAAACGTGTCATCATTATTTTGTGGAGCAACAAATGTGTCATCTTGTAGTAAGCGGGAGAGTAAGCGCTCTTTAAAGGTTAGTAAATGGTTTGCATTTTCCCAAATTGTATTACCCGCCTTTCCTTCTGGTTGCCAACATGCTTGTGCAGCGGTAAGATTTTTTAATGCTTCTGATATTGGTGGGTACCATTCTTCTTCGTAAAAAACTTGCTTGACTACATTTTGTAAGATTTCTTTTTTACTCATTAGGATTGCCTCCTTGTTTGTAACTATCTAAATGAAATTCACTAGTTACGATCATTTTATTTAATATTCCGAAAAAAATACATAGGAGTGAAAATATACATGAATTTTATATCTCTGGAGCCTATACTTTAATCAACGATCTTCCGAAAAACCAGCTATTAGAGACACATCAGTTATTCCGTTAAAGAACCCGTTTATATAGGAACGTGTCTTTTTGATTTATCGGTCCATTTAGTTGAACAAGGAGTTAGAGGCTTTCAAATAGAATAGATAATAAGCTCTAAGAGACTTTTTTTCTATTGATGAGTCATCCCCTCTTCTGGAGATGAGTAAAGTAAAAATAAATCAGAATGGTGTGAAAGAAGATGATAGTTGAAAATATAGCTGTAAAAAAGAGAAAACGAAAAATATTTGTTTATTCTATCTTTTTTTTAATAAGTATATTACTCTTGACCATTTTATTGTGGTATCAAGGCATCATTATTCCTAATGCTTCCAGTGCAAAACATTATCCTGTGAAAGGTGTAGATGTTTCATCTTATCAAGGTGAAATAGAATGGGCACAAATTCAGGAACAAGACTTAAAGTTTGCTTTTATTAAAGCCACAGAGGGGAGCACTTTTGTCGATAAATATTTTGAAAAGAATTGGAAAAGTGCAGAAAATACTACCTTACGGATTGGAGCCTACCACTTTTTTAGCTATGATAGTGAGGGCAAAACTCAAGCTCAGAATTATATTAAAACAGTGCCAATTAGTGAACAAGCATTACCACCAGTCATTGATGTTGAGTTTTATGGTGATAAAGAAAAAAATCCTCCTAATCGTAGTCAAGTAGAAAAAGAGCTTCATACAATGGTGAAAATGCTTGAAGAACATTATGGAAAACGTGTAATTCTTTACACTACACGAAAGGCTTATGATTTGTATATAAAAAATAGTTTTGAACAATGCGATATATGGATAAGGGATGTTTTTACCCAACCTTCGTTACCAGATAAACGAAAGTGGACATTTTGGCAGTACACAGACCGAGAACAATTAGATGGATATAGTGGAGAAGAAAAGTACATAGATGTAAATGTTTTTTATGGTAGTGAAAAGGAATTTATAGAGTACGGATATTAAAATTATTTAATTATATGTGTTATACCATAATCGGATGTTTTTCTGAAACAAGGAAAGCGTCTTTCTTAATGAAAAGGGCTTACGTTTTCCCATTTTTATGTTTTTATAAATCACAAGAAATATCAAAAGAAAGAAATAGATACCTCGTATAGTGTTATTTAGGAGTGAGATAAATGAATGAACATATACAGCTTATGATTGATTGGATTGAAGATCATTTAAAAAATGAGTTTTCATTAGATAAGCTTTCTAATTATATGGGATATTCCCCTTATTATTGTTCTTTTAAATTTCACCAAGTAACAGGTATAAGTATTAGGCGCTATGTTCTTCTTAGAAGATTGTATTTATCTACGAAAGATTTGGCAAATGACAGAAAGATAATTGATATTGCCTTTGATTACGAATATTCTTCGCAAGAAGCATATAGTAGAGCTTTTAAAGCTATTTTTGGTATAAATCCACGAGAATTTCAACTTCACCAGATGCCTGTCCAATCATTTGTTAAACTCACTATTAATAAAGAAGAGGAATGCTGCAGAATGAATATTTCTAGAAAAAAAGAGGTTGAACAGTTACAAAATGAGAAAAATGAGTTGTTCGACAAAGACGTACTCAACATATTGAATGGTCAGGTCATGTATGAAGAGTTTAAAGATAAAAAACTAATGGGAGATTCTGATTACGTTCCATTTAATGAAGCAATGTGTGTAAACGCGACCACTAAACAAGTTTTTAATGAAGAATTTATAAAAACACGAGCATTGGGACATCATGTTTCATTAGAAGATTATATTAAAAAGGTAATTGACCCATTAGATAATCTTTTTAATAAAGAGTATAAATGCATCGTTTTATGGTTTGGTGAGGATATGTTTTGTCAAATGAACCTATTGACAATACTAGCCTATCTTGAACAGTGGGGATATGATGGAAAAGTTTTCTTAAATAGCTTCAGAGAGGATGAATTTAAGGTAAGTCAAACGGAACTTAAACTAGGTAACTTTTTTTCTGTCTATAATGAAGTTTTGGTAAATCATGAAAGACCATCAAATGAACTACTTCCAGTAATGTATCAGGCAATAGATATATATTTAGATTTGCTAAAGGAAAATAATGCAGTAGTAAAGTATATTTCCAAAAATAAAGATTTACCAACATCAGAATTAATGAATAGGTTATTTGATCTGTTTCCAACAATAGGGTATGGAGATTCACAATATTTAGAGCTTATTAATAGAAATAGATGAAGAGCTCTTTCTTTATGTAAATGGCCCTTTTGTGGAGTAGTGTATTGTGACAGTGAAGGATACGCTGGAGTTTTATACATCTCAAGCCCTAGCTTAAAATATATCTCAGGTCCATTAACAGGAATTCATTCGCACTGTAAGATAGAAATATAAAGAAGGAAGTAGTGGAACGAATGTACATAAAATAAAAATTTCGATTTTGGATTATTTTCAGTTATGATGAAGAAAGAAACGGAGTGAGAATATGAAAAAGCTATGGATCTTTTGGTGGATTGCTAACATTTTTTGGGCTGTCATTTTTGCAGTAGGTACAGCTTTCGTTTGGCTAAGGGAGGTTGATGGCACAGGTGCTATTCAAACGCTTGAGGCAAAATTAGCATCATTTATTGTTTTATTAATCGCATTTATATTCCCGGTAATCATTCAAGTTGTATGGCTAATTGTTAACTTGATTATTAACAGTAATAAAAAAACTAAATTTCAGCAGGTATAAAAGGGGTTTATGTATTTAGGATATTAGCAAACTAAAGAAAGCGGGGCGAAATTCTGCAGTAAGAATTTCGCTCTTTCTTTATGTAAATGGTCAAATTGTTGAAAAAGAGCTGCCAATTTTCAATAAGATAGATTAGTTTTTTAAGATAAGTAGTTGTGAGTCGTAAATTAATAATTGATTCTTACATATCTAGTAATATAATCTATTATGATAGAATATGTAATATAATGTAAATTTATTGAAGGAGAATAGAAATGGAAATATGTGAGTTCAAACCCATTCGTATGGATGATATACCCGCAATGGCTGATTTGTTAATACATAGGCAAAATTTTGAAGGTGAAGTGTTTCCGTTTCTAAAAAACAGTTGTCTTCATGCTGAATATACAACAGATATACTTGGAAAATTGTTCGTTAATAGTAAAGTCATTGTGATAGGAGCGTTTACTAATAATGAACTAGTTGGTTATATAATTGGAGAGATAAAGATTGACACCGTTAGAGGCAGACATATATGGGTGCCCTATGAGGGAATAGCAATCAGAATGGATCAATCCTCTGAACTTATAAGGAATCTATATGCAAAGGTTTCAATGGCGTGGCTAGAGCAAGGCTGCTTTATGCACTACACGATAATACCTCTTGGAAATCAGGTGTACTTAGATGCCTGCCAACGATTAAGCTTTTCTATCCAGCAAGTACACGGGGTAATGAACATGGAGGATTACAAACCCTTTGAAAATGTATCTAATGCAGAGATAAGAGCTGGTAATAAAATGGATAGTGAAATGATGGGTGAAATGTCTAGCATTATCCAATCGTATCATAATTCTGCACCTACGTTTGAGCCTGCGTTACCTGAAGTTGTATTGAATATTAAAGAAGGATATAAAAGAATAGCAGAGGGAAATGATGAAACGTGTCTTATTGCGATAAAAGACATGAAGGAATTAGGATTTCAAGTATATTATCCTATTACTTCAGATTTGATGACACCCGATAACGGAGTAGAGTTAAGCATTGCAGGTACTTACTATTCTCAAATGGGAAGAGGTGTTGGTAAAAAGCTAATGAATGAAGGCTGGAGGATTATGAAGGAAAAGGGATATAACAGTATAATAACAGATTGGAGAATAACCAATCTTGCTTCTTCCACATTTTGGCCTAAGTGCGGGTTTAAGCCAGTTGCTTACAGAATGGTTAGACACATTAATAGTAATATAGCATGGGCAAACTTTAATAACCCAAGTATAAAGTTGTTGTAGCAAATTCAGTCAGGTATTTTTATCCTTTGCAGCTGTCATGTAAGGGAAAGGGCTGCTTAGGCAGCCCTTGTTCTGTTTAACCTATAATATGATTAATAAAACTAGGAGAGACGTCAAAATAGACGCTCTTTTTTTATGTGAACCAGAGCAGCTTCATTTCTTCCTAAAGGGAAATTTTCAAGTGAATGAAAAAGTTGAAACTTATATATACCAATCTCACTCTAATAAGCGAAAGGGGGGCAAAAAATGAATGAACTTAAACTTATTAAGAAGGCAATAAATGGAAATAAAAAATGTCTTCAGGAACTTCTTATTTTACATAGTGATCAATTATACCGTACGGCATACTTATATGTTAGAAATCGTGAAGATGCTCTGGATGTTGTTCAAGAGACATCTTACAAAGCTTTTTTATCGATCAGCCAACTGAAAAATGAGCATTTCTTTTTAACTTGGCTAACTAGAATCCTTATAAATTGTTCCTATGACGTTTTAAAAAAGAAGAAGAAAGAGATCCCTATAGACAATATGAACGAGCGAGAGTTTGATAAAGGAGTAACAGGAGTAGAGAGTCTTGACTTATTAGAGGCAATAAACCAGTTAAATGAAAAATATAAAAATGCAATTATTCTATTTTACTTTCAGGATCTTCCAATAAGTGAAGTGGCTCAAATCATGAACATTCCTGAAAATACAGTAAAAACCTATTTGAGCAGAGGGAAAGAAAGGTTAAAAATGTTGTTAGGAGGAATGAACCACAATGGAAAAAAACTCATTTCAAGAAGTATACGAGAAGATTGAAGTACCACAAGAGGATGTTTTAAAAGCCATTCAGAATGGAATGAATCGGGCTAGTTTTGATGTTCCTAAAACTAAAAGGAATACCAAAATAGTTTTGTGGTCGACGGTTGCAGTTGCTGCGATTTTAGTTTCTTCCAGTTTTATTTCTCCTTCCATGTCTCATGTAATGGCGAATGTACCTTTACTTGGAAAGATATATGAAACGTTTAACGATGCCATTGGCAGAAGCTTACAATCACAAGAATTAATAACTGAACTAAATAAAACAGCTAGCAGTAAAGGGATAGATGTCACTATTACCAATGCATATTATGACGGTGCGGTTGTAGGAGTAACTTTTAATGTGAAAGGGAATTTGAACACTGAGGAAAGCGGCAAGGTGGTTGGGTTTTATGAGATTTTTGATGGAGATGAAGGAATTTCAGATAGTAAAGAACTCGTTCATATGGAACCAACAGATGATGGTAATATTGGGCATATTCAATTAAGTTATCCAGAATCAGAATTACCACAAGAAGCTACCTTCCCACTTGAATTCAAAACAATTGGGGGGAAAGAAGGAAGCTGGAGATTTGATGTTCCAATTAACCAGTTACCGTATGAAACAGTTACTATTGATAAAGAGAGCAGTGAAGAATTTTCAGGTGTTAAAGTTCATTTTGATTCGATTCTTTTTGGTCAAGCATCGACCGCAATTAACTACACGGCTACTTTTCCTATTCAAGGAAAGCATGATCAAGTGCGGCTAGAAGTCTATGATGACAAAGGGGATGAAATAAACATCTCAATGGATGGGATCGACCTGAAAACGATTGAAGAAAACGACCATATTATTGTTAAAGGAAGAAGTGTCATTCCACAGTCGGTAAAAGGGGAAACAAAGTATTTAGAGGTGCATCCGAAAGTAGCAATATATGAACAAGATCAATTTGTTTCCCTGAATGCATCAACACCTGTTGAAATCAAGGCAGATAGACAGAATCTTGCTGTTACCATTGAAAAGATAACTGTTAATGATCATAGCCTTGGTGTTGATTTTCAAGTTAATAATGGGGATGAAATGGGCAGGAGCTTTGGTTTCTTTAAGGATTTTGCTCGAAATGATGTCCTTTTAGTTAAGGAAACAGAAAAGGATATCTATATGGAACCCATGCAACACGCAGTTAAAACCATTCATAAGGATGAATTACGATTTAGAAGTACATTTGATATTCGTAAGCTTGATGGGTTTAACCTAAACAATTATGTAATAAGGGTTAACTTGGGATCTTTAAGTGCGAATATTCCTGTTGAATTAGATAAAGTTAAGATGGATGTAAATTAAAATGTGGAATATAGATAGTAATAAACGAACTGTATGTGCTTAGGTAAAATACTTGTGGGGCAATTCTATAAAAAATGGTACAAATGTTCTTGTAAGGATATAATTGTCTTATACTAAATTAAAGGGGGCCTGCTATATGAGCCAAAGAGTTTCTTACTATGAAATTGCATCTGATGGTATGGAAATGATGATGAATATGGAAAAATACACGAAAACAGCAGCAATCGAACGAAAACTTCGTGAGCTTATTAAAATTCGTGTTTCTCAGATTAATGGCTGTGCATATTGCTTGAATATGCATTCAGCAGATGCGAGAAAAATGGGTGAAACAGAACAAAGAATATACTGTGTTAGTGCTTGGAAAGAGTGTGAATTCTATACAGAAGCTGAAAAAATAGCTTTAGAGCTGGCAGAGCATGTGACATTAATCCCGACAAAAGGTGTGCCAGACGAGATTTATCAACGAGTACGTGAACACTATGACGAGAAACAGTATGTTGATCTTGTTTTAATCATTAATCAAATTAACAGTTGGAATAGAATTTCTATTGCAATGGGCAATAGAGCCACTGAAAAATAATAACTCTAAATCTCATTTTTTAAATATTTAGCGATAGGGCGCAATTCTGGAGCATGAATTGTGCTCTTTTTTTATGTTAAGTTCCATTTAATGGAGGAAGAATGTACAAGTAATTAGAATAAAATAATAGTAAAAAGATATTGGAGGGGTTCTATGAAGCTTGTAGGGGAACAAATTTATCTTCGACTTTACAAAACTTCTGATGCCAGAGAGTTAGCTAGTTTACATACTAGAAATCGTGAATTTTTTCAACGAGTTAGCCCATTACTCCCAGAAGATTTTTATACAGAGGAATATCAAAAAATACGCCTTCAACAGGCATTAAAAAAGACAGATGAAGGGCAATTATACGCCTTTGGAATCTTTTTAAAAGCAACTGATAAACTTATCGGAGACATTTCATTAACTCAAATTGCCAGGGGAGACCTCCAAAGCTGTTATACGGGATTTACATTAGATAAGGAGTATAATGGAAATGGCTATACAACAGAAGCTCTTCAACTTGTTGTCGACTTTGCTTTTAGAGAATTAAAACTACATAGAATTGAAGCAGGAGCTATGCCTGACAACATAGCATCTATTCGTGTATTAGAAAAAGCGGGATTTAAAAAAGAAGGTATAGCTAAGGAAAATCTAAAGATTAATGGCAAATGGACAGATCATCAAATATTGGCTATCATCAACAGCTTGGATGTGTAAGCTCATTTCACTTGCGAAAATATTATATAAACGAGAACCTGGTACATATCTAAGGAGTTGCTTGGCAACTCTCTTTTTTTATCAAAGATTGAGTAATGTTTCACTTAAATTATATGGGCAGTTTACTTGAAGAAGCATCAGCCTTTAGTTCATTGATAAATTGATTATGTCATTCGTTACTATTCCTTCACCTATTGCTTGAATATGTAAATGGTCATGTAGGTAAGGCTTATCAATGTTCCAAGTCAAAGAAAAGTTATTATCGTTTTCGTTTTCCTTAATGTCATAGCCTATTAGTCTTCTTTCTGTCCATGTTTGCGTACCAGTAGGAATTAGCCAAAATAAAACAGTTTCCGTGTTTGCTGCTTTAACTTTAAAAGTTATTTCTTTTGTCCCTTTCAAAAATTAACATAGCTAATAATATATCTGTTGTTAGGAGTAACTTGGAAGTATAGTCTGAAGATAGTCGAGTAATGATATAACAAGCAACAAAAACTGACGGTTGACATAAAAGTATCTACAATTTTCATGAAGTTTTTATGCTTTTTTTGATGTATATTATCCTGTTCTTTAATGTCTATTAAAAGTCCTATAAATTGATTGTTTTTTTAAAAAGTAAGTTGTACTCTATTGAAAGTAAGATGTATTCTAGAAAATCTAAAGGAATGTCCCAATTTTGGAGACATTCCTTTTTTCTTACAATATTATAATTCCTTATTCAACAATCGTAGCCACTCTTAATTATTTGGAAGCACTACAAAAAGAAGGTTTCTTATTAAAGAAAAGCACCCTATAGATTAAGTAAAATTCATTACAATTTCAGATTTATTTCTTAAGTGTCCTGTGCAATTGATTGCAGTTGCTTTGCACATTCAAGCCATTTAGGTTTTATATTTTTATTAAATCTAAAATAGCTTTTGGTTCCTTTAAAACAAATTCTACTGATTCAAATCCTTCAGTTGTTTTAGAACCCCATAATGCAAGTGCAAATTTAACACCTGCACTTTTTGCACACTGCATATCATATATAGAATCTCCAATGTATATTGTTTCATCTTGATTAGCATTTAACCCATCTAAACAAGCTAATAAAGGTTCAGGGTGTGGTTTATGTTTTTCAGTATCGCTTGCACAAATCGTGTACTCAAAAAATGAACTCAATCCAAATGGTTCAAATTCATCAATTAACTCTTGTTTTGTTTTTGAAGTCACAATACCAGTTCTGACAGGACTTTCTGATAATGTTTTTATAACATTTTCTAAATCCTGAAAAACACTTACCTGGTGAGAAAATTCTAGTACAGTCTCTGACCACTTTGGATGTACACGTTCCAGATCAGTCACATTTAATTTTTTTAATGTTTCTATCCCTGGTATTCCTAAAGCAAACCTTAAATCCTCTAATTGATAATCCTTTCCTTCTTCTTTTAAGACTTTTTGTAGAGATTTTAATATAGCTTTTTCAGTATCTAAAATAGTCCCATCGACGTCAAAAATCACATATTTAAACACTCCTTATCACTCCCTAGTTTCTAATATATAAACATTTTACAATTATAATGTAAAAAAATACTCTTGAGAAAAACTGCTATTAGCACAAGAAGAAAAAAAATCTCCGCAGAAATCCCTTTTGAAGTAAAGCTCTCATTAGGTGAACAACTGGGAATATCAATCAAAATAGACAGGTTCTTGTGGATTATGTAAATGTTTAAATGCTATATGAATTTGTGATTCTGTATTTCTAGCTATTGATAAAGCTGGTAGTTCATTTTCTACGAAAAATTCCACCGCATCTGTTTCAATACCTTCTTTTGGTTTCCCGCCAATGATTTCACATTGGATAAATATTTTATAAACGTGATATGGAGAAGGTGGATGAGGATGGCATTTCTTGTCGAGTACAGCTATTAATTTTATCGCTTTAACATCAAACCCTGATTCTTCTTTTACTTCCTTGACTGCTACTTCACTTGGAGTTAATCCAATATCACCCCAACCTCCTGGTAAAGACCAATCTCCATCACTGTTTTCTCTCACCATTAATATTTTATTACCACTAAATACAACAGCCCTAATATCAACTTTTGGCGTTGCATACCCAGTTTCATTTGCAAATAATTCTTTTATAATTTTATTGTCCATATTTGTATTCTGTGTCAATATTTCAACACTAATTTTTCTTATTAATTCAAATCTTTCCAAGTCATAAATATCTTTTGAATAAGTTAGCCCTGCTTGTGCAATTGATTGAAGCTGTTTTGCCCATTCTAGCCATTTAGGTTTCATCGTTATTCACCACCAATTGATTTTTACCTCATTTTCATTAAAAACTAAAGGTTGATAGTACATGTTCATCTTTTTGAAGGTTAATTTTTTTAAACATCTTTCTACTCCCTTGGTTGAAAATTAGCTTAATTTCAATCTAATTTATGAAATGCATTTCAAGTCAAGGGAAAACTCAAACAAAAACTTAAAACGATTCAGGCAATCAGATAACAAACCTGTTTCGTGAGAAAAAAAACCACCTGATTTGGCAGCTGATTAAGGGGTTAGAATTTTTAAGTTGGGTATTCTCTTTTTCCTCATAAATCCTTTATATATACAAGAAAGCAGTTCGGGGTTGCTAGAAATATCTCGAATTCAAGTCTTCTACATAATGGCCCGCTTATGGAATAAGAAAAAATCCTGCATATACTCCTAACCGAAGGTATCTATCATTATGCAGCAAACAGCTACTGATGGTTGATGTCCTTTTTCTTTTATCTACAAAGTGATGTCAAATTAGATGAGATAGTTATCTATTTAACACTTTAACAATGATAGTGGAAAAATTCTCCACTTAAACCCTTTAGCTTTTCATAACTAAAAATGTAATTTAGAACAGACTACCGCAATTCATCCATAGCACCCGGAATGAAAATGAAAAAGAAACTAAGGAAAAACGGATCGTTTTCCTTAGTTTCTTTACTTTTTGGGACTTATGGGACAGCCTCATAAATTTTACTTTTCGCTAAAAAATGCTAATCTTTTGTTCATCATCCATAGCAAAGATTAGATTTTCCGCTTACTAACATTTCTAATTCGTTTCATTCAAATTAAGAACCTAAAACATAAAATACGTAACGACTCATGCCTTCTCCAATTATGATAGCAAGTAAAGCTAGATAAACAAATGAATAATATACTTTTTTACTTGGTGCAAGTGCTAAGTAAGCTAGGACAGTGATTCCAATAAGCTCAATGATCCAGCGGATTGCAACGGTTCCCTCGTAAGCTCCTAAACTAACGGCAGCAGCTTGACCACTTATTTGTCGAATTTCTCCTTCTAGAGAAGAGTATGTTGCTAAGCCAATTAACTGAACGGCGATGCCCGCAAAGACTACTAAGAAAGCCGTTTTTAATAGGTCTTTAGACAATTTGCTATTCTGAAGTGAAATAATTGATAGACTAACAGCAAGAATCGCTCCTAAAGTGAAAGTTGTACCATAAAAAGACAAGAATGTATTCGCATGATTCCAGCCATTTACGAGTGTATTAGAATAGATGGCTGCCATACAATACACATCAATAATACCGACGATGGCTGTAATAATAAGTAAAGCTGGATTCACCTTTTTTTGTAATAAAGCTAAACCCGTAGTAGCACATACGAAAGCAATAAACGTTCCAGTAACGACAATTTCACGGCTCATCCACGAATGACTAAATCCTAAAATCGCATTGAAAGCATGCGTTGGAGTTCCAAGGTGAACAAATGAAGCTCCTAGTCCGATGAATGATAATACTGTAATAACCAGCAACGGTAACTTCATTACTTTGAAAGGATCTATTCCGTTTTTCTTCATCTTACTGTAAAAAATCGACAGCATAACGATTCCACCAATTGCCGCTTGCATACAAATGGTAAAAATCAACAATGGCCACTCATGCATTATGGAATCCTCCTTAT
Organism: Cytobacillus solani; assembly: GCF_006704205.1. Taxonomy (NCBI): domain Bacteria; kingdom Bacillati; phylum Bacillota; class Bacilli; order Caryophanales; family Bacillaceae; genus Cytobacillus; species Cytobacillus solani. The sequence goes on along the minus strand of NZ_CP041305.1, from coordinate 613,296 downwards.
ATAGCCGCATCCTTATGCGGATTAATAACGATATTTGGTTTAGTTATAGATGGACTAGGAAGTCCTTTAATTTCTGCATTATTACCATATTTTTTACGTAATTCATCAATCGGGCCAAAATCGATGCATCGCATAATACAAGCTGCAATACAAGCTGGCTTTTCTCCCTTATCACGAAGATCTAAACATGTATCACACTTTGTCATCATCCCAAGCTCTTCATTAAATTGCGGAGCACCATATGGACAGTTCCATTCGCAGTATTTACAACCAACACATTTTTCATGGTCTACTACAACGACCCCATCTTCACTTCTTTTGTGCATAGCACCTGTTGGGCAGCCTTTTACACAGCCAGGTTCGTCACAATGATTACAAGAAATCGAGACATTATACGCTCTAACATTATTAATCCAAGCACCGTCTTTATCCTTCGTAAAATGACCATCTTCAAATGCATATACACGCCTAAAATTTATCCCAACTGAATTATTATTCTTATCCTTACATGCAATTACACATGCATTACAACCATTGCAGCGGCTTTGATCAATATAAAAACCTAGTTGTGCCATTTTTCATCCTCCTCCTTATGCCTTCTCAACTTGTGCTAAATTCGTATGCTGAGGGTTACAATGGAATGGTGACGCATCTAGACCTGTGAGAACGTTAATGACACCTCTTTCGTCAACACCTTTATCATTTGGTGTGTGCCAACCACCTTGTGGCATACAAATAACGCCAGGCATTACTCTACTTGTCACTTTTGCAGGAATAATCGTCGTTCCTCTTTCATTGAATACCTTTATCTTGTCGCCTTCGTTAATTTTTCTTTTCTTAGCGTCAATCGGGTTGATCCATAGTTCTTGTGTTTGTACCTCTTCCATCCACTCGCTCGTTTCCCATGTTGAGTGGCAACGTCTTTTCACATGCCAGCCAAACACTTGTAATGGATATTTGTTAGTTACGCTGCTTTCTGGACCTTCTGCAACTGCCACATGCTTCGGAATAGCAGGAATCGTTTCTTTTTTATCCATATCCCATAGCTGTTTAGAAAATAATTCGATTTTTCCTGATGGTGTTTCAAATGGATTATTTTCAAAATCTTCTATTTGTTCTTTGAAATTGACAATGTGATTGTCTTTATACTTATAAACACCATTTTTCTGCATTTCTTCATAGGACGGGAAGTCTGGATCCTTTGTTTTCGACTCCTCAATCATCCATTTCACCCAATCATCTTGAGTTCTGCCTTCTGTGAATTCTTGTTCTATACCTAACTCTTTTGCAAGCATAGTCATCCATTCATATTCAGTCTTCGAACCATATAAAGGCTCAACAACTTTCTGTGAAAGGAAAATATGCTGCCCAAAGCTCCATGGTGGAACAAAGTCATTTTGCTCAAAGAAAGTACAAGTTGGTAAAATAATATCTGAATACTTTACAGAAGGTGTCATATAAATATCTGATGTGACGATAAACTCACATAAAGATTCATCCTCAAGAATTTTGGTCGTTTCATTAATATCACTATGTTGGTTGACTAAACAATTTCCCGCCATATTGAAAATCATTTTGATGTTTGATGGCAATTTTTGTCCCTCTTCTAGACCTTTAACGCCATCTTCTGCACCCATTTCTGTACCTCGGACAATCGCATCCGTGTATTTGAACACAGGAATTGAAATACCTAATGGATTCTCTGGGATTGGAAAATCTTGATGTTTGATTAGCTTACCGCTAGGAAAGTTTGGTCCTGCCCAACCACCACTGATACCAATATTTCCAGTTAATGCTGCGATCATAGAACCGCCTCGTGACATCTGCTCACCATTCATATGACGATTAATGCCGTTTCCTTGAACCCAAGCCATTGGTTTCGTTGTCGCCACTTCACGTGCAAGTTTGATAATGCGATTCGCAGGAAGCCCTGTAATCTTTGCTGCCCACTCTGGTGTTTTTGGCACTCCATCTGTCTCACCCATTACATAACTACGGTAAGATTCACCAGCTGGAACACCTTCTGGCATATGCTCCTCATCATGACCGACGCAAAACTTATCTAAAAAGTCTTGATCGTGGAGATTTTCTGTAAACATGACATACGCCATTGCAGCTACAAGCGCATTATCTGTTGTCGGCTTAACAGGGAACCAATCATCTGCAAAAGCCACATTTGTATCCGTTTTCCGCGGATCAATTGTATAAATTTTTGCCCCTTTTGCTTTCGCCATTCGAAGGTACATATTAAAATGGCCAATGATTGTTTCAGCAGGGTTCATACCGTGTAAAATGATCAGCTTTGAATCTAATAACGGGCGACAACTGTTACCTGCTGAGCTTGTACCAAACGTATATGGTGTCGCAGCACCGTGCTGTCCTGAGCTATAATTTGAATAGCGTCCTAAAAACCCGCCATCACAACTTAATAATCTTTGAATGACCGTATCACCGCTTCCAACCGTTCCCGTTTGCCCTGTTGCATAAAGGCTAAAGCGAGAAGCTGGACCATATTTTTCTTTAATTCGATTATTTTCCTTAGCAATAATTTTTATTGCTTCTTCCCAAGAAATTTCCTCGAATTTTCCTTCTCCACGTTTTCCAACGCGCTTTAACGGTTTTTTAATCCGATGAGGCGAATAAACATGTTTACGATAACCACGGCCACGTAAACAAGCGCGAATTTGCGGGAACTGTTCATTGTCCGCATTCTCATCTCTTTCGTCATTATCTGTAGAAATACGAACGATTTGTCCGTCTTTTACATGTGCTTTAATTAGGCATTTTCCGCCACAATTCAGCGTACTACAAGTTGGAATAACGACTTCCTCGACATCATTTTTTTCTGACTTTGCAAGCACTTTTGGCACTAAGCTTTTTGATGTCACAGCACTTCCAACTAATAATGGTGCCGTTACTGCTCCTGACCATTTTAAAAATGTTCGCCGCTTCAATGTTTTTTCAGCAATTTGCTCAAAAAAGTTTTTATCCATTTTCAAGAACCTCCTTGAAACTCTTAATGTATTCAAATTCTTCATCAATGAAATCTAATAACAGTGTTGCTATTCCTTTATAAAAAACACTTGTGGAGGAAGAGTGAATATCCTTTGTAAAAGGCTTAACCCATTGCATAAGATGATTTGTAAGTAACCAATATTGATTATATATTCCCTTCGTAAAATCATCCTTTTGTCTTTCCTCAAACGCTTTCTCCGTGTACTGAAGTAAATAAAGCATGAATTCTAATTGAATGGCTATGTGATCTTCTGGTTCTTCATTTTCATTAATAAATCTCAAACCAAACTGGTGTAGCTTGTCTCTTAATTGAAACACAGTCTCTCCAAACATCGTCTGATCCTTTGTCACATAAACAGATTCCCATGGTGGTGCAGGAATTTCACCTTTATCATTAAACACGTTAAAAATACGGAAGAATTCATTTTTTTCCTTTTCAACAACTTCATTTACATTTTCTTCTTTTAACTCAGTAAAAAATGTATTTAAATGAATATTCCCTTCAGCAAGTACGGATAGGTCACTTGTGTGAAGCATGTCTTTCCAACGTTGCAAAGTTTCTATGGATAGTGGTTCTTTAAAACCGACAATGAGAAACTCGTAGACCAATTTTCTCTGAAAACTAACAGTAGATTGATTATTTGCGCACAAACTAGTCATTGAAACTCCTCCTCTCAATAATCAAGATGACAGAAAATTCATAATAAATATTTTCAAATTATGAACCTGGTTTGTGATCTTTTACACAATACTGGTGTAATTATAGGTGAAATTTTTTTAGCTGAACAGTTCAAATCTCAAACAAAATACATAACAATATGTGACTCAAAGTGACTTTTATACATTTTGTATATTCATCGTTAACAATATCTTCACAGGTGTAACAAAACTTTAAATAACTCTCTCTTTATTATTCATTCTTTTCCCTCCATAAAAAAACACCCTTATGCGAATCCCAATAACCATAGTTAATGGGATTCGCATAAGGGTGTTCCTCTTCAAAGTGTATTATTTTATATTTATATATAAGCAAATAAATCAGGTAGTGTACATTTTATCTTTCAAGAAAACGATCACGATTTACAAATCTAACAAACGATTGTCTTAAAGTTTGATCAGGCTTTTCATTCATTATACATTTACTAATTATTTGTGCTAAAGGGCTTTCATTTACAACAGCTTTAACTGAAGCATCAAATAACTGTTTTTCGCTTACTTTACTCCAGTCTAATTCGTATCCATTACGGCCAGCTAATTACCGAATAAATTTTCGCTCCTGAAACATGTTTATACAAGTAGGGGGTGAACAGTTTAGCTGACGGGATCGAGTCCCACGGGGGCGACGTTCTACCCCGACTACCGTAATCATATGACCATATAGAAAAAGGTCAACCAGAAAAATCTGGCTAACCTTATATTACGAACGGGTGCTTTAGCAAAATAACTTATGAACTATTTTGTAACTTTCCTGTTTTTCAATTCAACAATCGGGCATGTTTAATATCCCCTCACCCTTTATGCTTTCGAACAAGGATAGTTTTTGCCTTGCTGAAAGAATTTATAAAAAGTAGTTTTGAGGATTTTTTAATGCACTTGCAATTTTCCTAATTCCTTCTTCAATTCGATGGGCGTCAACATTTGAAACATTCAACTTCAAAATCCGTTCGTGGTAAAAGTCATCTAAATAATTTCTTTCAACTGAATCCAGATATATGCCTTCTTCATGCAAATGATAAACAAATGATTTCAAATTCACACGCTTGGGCAGCCCAATATGACTATGCATTACAATTTCTGATGATGATTCGTACGTAGATAAATGATCTTGTATTGATTGATGCAGAATTTTCGCACGTGTATGATAGATGTTACTGACTTTTGTTTTATTATGTTCAAACATACCATTTTTCAAATAGAGATATAATGCGGCTTGTGAAATCATAGAGCTGTCGATATCTGTTGTCATTTTGTATTTTTGAAAAATGTCAATAATTGAAGGAGGAAGAACCGCCAATCCAATTCTTAACCCAGGAAACATAATTTTTGAAAAACTTTTTAAATAGATGACTTTATCATGGTAATCATCAGCAAAAAGAGGATCGTTCTTCGGATTGTATTCAAAGTCTGCTAAATAATCATCTTCTACAATGTATACATTATACTGGTCTGCTAATTGTAAAATAGCCTCTTTTTCTTTTTTACCGTATGAAGATCCTAAAGGATTATGAAAACGTGGCATTGTATAAAAGAATTTAATATCTTCTTCATGAAATATTTGTTCTAGTCGACCTAAATCAATACCTTTCGCGGTACGTTGAATTCCTATTGCTGGCAGCTGTAAGGTTTTCAGAAGTTCCATATATAAATGATAGCTAGGTTGTTCAACAAGAATGGTTGAACGATTATTTGGAAAGGGCATCATACTTACTAAAGATAGAGCCTGTTGAACACCTGTAGTGATGAAAATCTGTTCGTTATGAGTAAATACTTGGTAAGATTCTAACAGTTTTTTAGCTTCTGCTATGAGTGGTGGCCAACCTTTTGGCGTTCCGTAGCGAAATAATTCTTCCTGATATGTGTCTATTGCTTTATTTATGCAGTGTTGAAAATCTTTATAAGGAAATGCATGCCAAGTAGGAGATGCGCTTGCAAAGTCAATTATGTCAGTGGACAATGGGGTTTTGAAGACGTGATTATCTACAACATAATATCCACTTTTCGGTTGGGCATAAATAATATGTTGCTCCTCCAATTTTTTTAAAGCGGTCAATACCGTGCTTGTACTACAAGAAAATTGTTGTGTTAAATTTCGAATGGATGGTAATTTTGCAGCGGTCGAAAATTTACCAGACTGAATTTGCATCATAAGTGATTGATAGATTGATTCATATTTAAGCATTTTAAACCTCTTTGCACATCTGTATCGGTACAGATGTGTATTTTTTATATCGTAAAGGATATTATTATCCCTTACGATAAATGGTGCCGGCCGGATCAATATAAGGGGGTAATCAAAATAATTGAAAATAGAAATGCATATATCGCAGCAACTATCTATGCAATCATTATCGGATTGTCATTTATGTTTGTTAAAGTGACATTCACGGTTGCAACACCGTTAGATACATTGGCTCATCGGTTTACCATTGCATGGATCGCTGCCACAGTGTTGTTCGTGTTAAAAAAAGAATCGATCAAAGTAACAAAAAAAGATGTACTGCGGATTGCCTTGTTAGCCATCTTATATCCGACATTCTTTTTTGCTTTTCAAGTATTTGGGTTAGTGCATACATCTTCATCGGAAGCTGGTATTATTCAAGCAACAATACCAATTTTTACGTTGATTTTTGCAAGTATCATTTTAAAGGAAACATCTACACGTAGTCAAAAAATAGCGATTGGTTTATCTGTACTCGGTGTGATGTATATTATGTACATGAAAGGGGCAGGGGGCACAAATACAAGTCTACTCGGGACTGGTTTAATATTACTTTCAGCACTTACAGCCTCACTATACAACGTATTTGCCAGAAAGTTAACACAACGGTATTCGTTATTCACTATCACATATATCATGACCTTGTTTGGGTTTATAGCTTTTAATGGACTGGCACTGACAAACCATGTAATGAATGGAACAGTCCATCAATTTATGCAACCTTTTGGACACTGGGATTTTGTTCTTGCCATTTTATATTTAGGTATCCTATCGTCTTTAGGAACGTCCTATCTTTCCAACTATGCTTTATCAAAAATAGACGCATCGAAAATGAGTGTTTTCAGTAATTTTGCTACGCTCATTACCATTTTAGCAGGGGTCATTTTTTTAAAAGAGGAATTTCATTTATACCACATAGCAGGATCAATTATCATTATCATCGGTGTTGTTGGTACAAACTATTTTGGTGCAAGGGGCAAATCAAATGAAAAAATATAGTCTCTTGCTAATCATAAGCTTCATTTGGGGATCTCAATTTTTCTTCATGGAATTAGTAACGAATGATGTAGGTTCCATTTCGTTGTCTGCTTTGAAAGCACTGATCGGTGCAATTTGTTTATCAGTGATTGGCCTGTTCCAATCAAAGAAAAACTACACAACCAATACTAAAAAATATTTTTGGATTGCACTTTTTGAAGTAATCTTGCCGTTTATTTTTATTGCACAAGGCCAAAAGTACGTATCGAGCAGTATTGCATCTATGCTAATCGCAATGGTCCCAGTCTTCACCCTATTACTTTTAACAGTGTTCTTCAGAAAAAAAGCAAGTCAGTTTGAGTTAGTTAGCATAATTCTAGGGTTTCTAGGGATTGTTTTCTTATCATGGTCAACGCATGGAATCCACGACGTATTAGGAAATATATCTGGAAATGCTTTACTCATTCTTGCTGCGATGAGCTTTGCGTTATCATTGATTCTAATGGAGAAATTAGAAGGTGGTTCTCCTGTGGGTCATATGAGAAACGTTTTATGGATTGCAAGTATCGTCTTAATCCCACTCGCACTCCTTTTTGAAAAGCCATTGCAAATGGACATTAATCATACACAAGTATTATCTATTATTATTTTAGGAATGTTCCACGCTGGAATCGTCTATATGCTGTATAATCTATTGATTCAAAGGGAAGGTGCTCTGTTTGCATCTTTCAGCAACTATATTGTACCAGTCATTGGCATCATTCTAGGCTATGTCATTTTAAAAGAACCATTATTTTCACAACATAAAATTGGTATGCTTATCATTCTTTTTGCTCTTTTATTTTCGAATGAGGACATTTTTAGAAAATGGGTTAGGTAGGATATATAAAAATAGAAACACGGTTAGCTAATTACCATAAATTTTTAAAAAAGATTGATTAAAATGGATTCATTAGTTGTAACTTGGTTTGCAATATATGAGAATTAAAAGGTCAGTTAAATACTAGGTAATACTTTCCGTTTAGAAACGTGTTCGCCAACCTAATTAGTTGTGCATCCATCGGCCCCGAATAGTACAATTCTTTAAGGAAAAGATAAATGTTCTAATTCAACTAACGGGTGGCGTTACTGTAAAAAGCATTAGGTGATAAAAGGCTTATTGCTATACGTTAGTTATTTAATTAAAAGGCGCTTTTCTGAAAAATAAGGAAGGCGTCTTTCTTCATGAAAAGGGCCGGCTTCTCCAATTCCACTTGATGCCCCTGTAATAATAATTACTTAGATTTTAAGTTTTCCAAATGTTACTTTAAAATAAAGTTTGATCAAATTGATATTTATAAACATGATAAATAAACAAAAGGAAAGAGTTCCTTCTTCTATAAGGATTTACATGGTTATAGATATGTGGACTTAACGTTCTCAAGTCTTCTGGTGTCCATCATATCTTGTCATTGCTTTTCTGATAATACAGTCATTCTATACGACAATCGGGTCATTTAGCGAATGGTACGCTTTTAGTTACACACCCTACCACAAGACCGTAAAAATACATATTGGGTGGACCTTTTGAAATCGGTGCAGGAATGTAAAAATGTTAGCAAGGGGATGAATGTAGTGTTTAACGATTTTAAGATTACGAAAGGCCGTCCTGTATATATTCAACTTAAGGAATATTTAAAAAGAATGATAACCAACGGGCATTTGCTTGAGCACCAAAAGCTTCCATCCACTCGTGAACTCAGTTCTTTATTATCAATTAGCCGAAATACCGTTCTAACAGCTTATGCAGATTTGGAACAAGAAGGCCTTATCTATGCGGTAAAAGGAAAAGGAAACTTTGTAAGTCATGTTGAGACCTTCAAATCCCCGTCCATCCAGTTAAATTGGACTGAAAAAGTCAACGAGCAAACCTTTTTGGCAGATGAATTGGACCTTATGAAGCATGGAGTGCGCTGGAATAAGGAAATGATTTCATTTAATAGCATCGCACCCGATGAAAAGCTTTTTGATGTCGAAAATTTTAAACGGGCTTTTTTAAATCGGATGTCCATTGAAGGTGACATCGTTCTTAACTATGGATATGCAAAGGGCTATAAACCACTTATCGAATACCTGCTTCATTACATGGAAATTAAAGGGGTAGACACTAGAAATAAAGATGTTTTAATTACCAATGGATTCACGGAAGGTCTGGATATCATTTTATCCTCTTTAAATAAAAAGAGCGGCCGTGTTATTTGTGAAAATCCAACCAATGATTCTGCTCTAAAGCTCTTTCGATTACATGGCTTCGAAATCGATGGAATTGAAATGGATAATGACGGTGTCAATGTTAGTCAGCTAGAAACATTCTTATCAAAAAGAGAATATGATTTTGCATACTTGATTCCGTCTTATCATAATCCAACTGGAATCGTAACGTCCTCTAAAAAAAGGAAAGAAATCATGGATCTGTTTTCCGCATATCAGCTTCCTATCGTTGAAAATGGATTTAATGAAGAATTACGTTACTCTGGGTCACATCTTGCATCGTTGGCAACCTTCGCTGGACTAGGCAATAATGTTATTTATATTAGCAGCTTCTCTAAAATTCTTTTTCCTGGCTTACGGGTTGGGTGGATAGTAGCAGACAAAGATTTGATTTATTACTTAGAAAGTATGAAAAGAGCTCGAACTATTCATACGTCTACATTAGATCAAGCTGTGTTATATCAATATTTGAATGATGGATACTTTGAGAAGTATATAAAAAAGGCTAAATCAGTCTATAAGAAAAAGTACGAATTAACTGTTCATTATTGTAAGCAATTTATTCCTTTTAAACGGATAACTGGTGACGGTGGACTCCACCTTTTTATAGAACTAGAAAACCACATCGATTCACGAAAGCTTTTAGAAAAATGTTATCAAAGGGGCGTTGTTTTTTTACCAGGTAATGTTTTTCACACTGACAGCAGTGGAAACCATACTTTACGATTAGGATTTTCTAGGCTGAAAGAAAGAGAGATTATTCAGGGAATTAAAATCATAGGGGACACGTTAAAAAATAATTATGGAGGCTAGAAAAATGAGAGTTGGCGTAATTATGGGAGGGGTTTCTTCCGAGAAACAAGTTTCGATCATGACAGGTGAAGAAATGATCGTGCATTTAGATAAAAATAAATATGAAATTGTACCGATCCACTTAGAGAACAAAGAAGGCTTAGTGGAAAAGGTGAAAGATCTCGACATTGCGCTACTGGCGCTGCATGGCAAATTCGGTGAGGACGGCACGATTCAAGGTGCTCTTGAAACCATGGGAGTTCCTTATACAGGGAGCAGTATCCTGTCCAGCAGCTTATGCATGGATAAGAATATCTCCAAAAAAATCATCCGTTTTGAAGGCGTGCAAACACCGGATTGGATTCACCTTACGAACATGGAAGAACTTAAAATGGATGAACTAGACAAAATGGGTTACCCGCTAGTTGTGAAACCTAATTCAGGCGGTTCGAGTGTAGGCGTAAAAATTGTATATGACAAAGAAACGCTAAAGCCTGCGATTGAGGAAGTATTCAAATGGGATTCCGAAGTGATAATCGAAAAGCTTATTACGGGAGAGGAAATCACTTGTTCCGTATTGGATGGAAAGCTTTTACCGGTGATTTCCATTCGTCATAAGGGTGAAATTTTTGATTATACCTCCAAATACAATGATGTGGCTACCATTGAAGAGGTGGTCCAGCTCCCGCCCGAAACACAGACCCGTGTCTCTTTAGCTGCAATGACTTGCTATAAATCATTGAAATGTAGTGTTTACGCCCGAATCGACATGATGATTAAAGATGGTATCCCTTATGTGATGGAAGTTAATACATTACCTGGGATGACGAAAAATAGTTTGCTGCCAAAAAGTGCACAGGGAGCGGGTATTCCTTATCATAAGCTACTTGACTTGATTATCGAACATTCACTTAAAGTGAGGAGAAATGATGTATAGACCAATATGGGCTGAAGTTAGTCTTAGGAATATTTCACATAATATTCGTGAATTTCAAAAAGTAATACCTAAATTAACCAAAATAATGGCAGTAGTAAAAGCGGATGGTTATGGACACGGGTCTGTAGAGGTTTCCAAAAGAGCGATTGATAGTGGAGTAGATTATTTAGCAGTGGCTAGTTTGGAAGAAGCTATTAAACTGCGAAAATCAGATATTCAAGTACCTATACTAATACTTGGATACACACCGTCTTCAGCATCGAATGATGTTGTGCATTGGGATTTAACACAAACAATTTTTGATATGGAACATGCAGAAGCTTTATCAAAGTCTGGGCAGATCTTAGGAAAAAAGGCGAAGGTTCACGTCAAGGTCAATACAGGAATGGGACGGTTGGGACTGCAAGCAGAAGAAGCAAGTGATTTTATCGAAATCGTTTCAAAAATGGATGGGATCTATCTTGAAGGAGTGTTTTCACATTTTGCTACTGCAGATGAAGCTGACAAATGGTATGCAGAAAAACAAATGAACCGATGGAGAAGTTTATTGGAAGAATTGGAGAATCGAAAAATATCAATTCCCCTATGTCATATTGCGAACAGTGCTGCAACTATCGAATTTCCAGATATGACCTATGATATGGTTCGTATCGGAATTTCAATGTATGGGCTTTATCCATCTAAAGAGGTGAATAAGACAAAAGTTAATCTTAAACAGGCAATGCAGCTAAAAACCAAAATCATCCATATCCAGACACTTGAGAAAGGCCACGGTGTTTCATATGGGGCGACTGCAATTGATAGAGATAAAGCAGTTATTGCAACTATTCCCATTGGGTATGCAGATGGATATTCGAGGCGATTATCTGGGATAGCTCACGTTCTAATTCACGGACAAAAAGCTCCTGTTTTCGGTAAAATATGTATGGATTTTTGTATGATCGATGTAACTGAAATTAAAGGTGTAAATATTGGTGATGAGGTAGTTGTTTATGGAGATCAAGGAAATCATTTTATATCATTAGATGAAGTGGCAAATATGTTAGGAACCATATCGTATGAAGTAGCATGTAACTTAGGTCACAGAGTTCCTAGAATTTACAAATAACAAGCTAAAGGCAGCATTCGTAGTAATGATTTTAATCTTCCGCAAACAGGCGTGATTGTGGAAGAAGGAATTAAATAGTATTAGTAGAATAAAAGGAATGTCTCTAAAATTGAGACATTCCTTTTAAACATATAGCGTACATCTTGCTTTAAACATGATACGACTTTCTATTAAAAAACAATGGTTTAACTTTCTAATAAAACCATAAAATGAGACAGATGGTTTATAATGGAAAAAGGAGGTGAAACAAATGGATAAAGGGTTCATAAAAATTAGAAAGGCAATTTTAACCGATGCGAAAGGAATAGCTAAAGTACATGTCGACAGTTGGAAAACAACGTATGCCAACATTGTTCCTGATGAATATTTAAATAAACTTTCGTATGAAAGCCGTGAACAGATGTGGACCAATGCCATTCCGTATGGAGGCGTATATGTAGCGGAAAACAATGAGGGATTAATAGTTGGTTTTTCCAAAGGCGGTAAAGAAAGAAGCGGTAACTATAATGGGTACGATGGGGAGTTATACGCCATATATATATTGAAAGAATATCAGGGAAGAGGGATTGGAACAGCCCTTGTTAAACCGGTTATAGATGAATTGAAAGGAATGGGATTAACCTCTATGGTTGTTCTTGTCTTGGAAGAGAATACCTCTCGTAAGTTTTATGAATTACTTGGAGGTAAAAGAATAGATACTGTTGAAGTAGAGATTGGAGGAAAGAAACTTTCCGAACTTGTATATGGTTGGAATGATATTAGGAATATATTTTAATTTTGGTTTTAAGCTAGAACAAATAAAAAACCCCGAATAGATCCACTTTTTTTAAAGTGTCTACTATTCAGGGTTCGGTTCATATAGTCCAAGCTATCCTTTTTTTCACTAATTAACTTTTTACCTGAGTTTTGCAATAAACATCAACAAAGTGAGCAGGGTTTAATTTTTCACCCGTTACACGGCTAATTTTTTCATTCCAGTCATAAAGGGCAGCTGGTTTGAAGAATTGATTAATGAGCATTTCTCCCGTTTCTTTTGTGAAAAATTCAGGAGAAATCTTCGTTTCAATATGACGAAGAAGCTGTGCTGCCATTAATTCTCCAAGTAGATAATTTTGGTAGTAAATAGGTGCGAGTGTAAAATGAATTTTTGCAGCCCAATCGGGTTGATCAGTTGAATCAGGAGGAGTGACTAGCTGAACTTCATTTACTGTTTTCCACCATAAAGCGTTTAAATCTTGATCAGGATTTTCGTATAGTTCTTTTTCAAAAAATACAAAGGTAATAATCCATCTTGCTGCAATAAGCATTTGTAACTGTTGGTACTTTTCTAATTCAGGAGCAAGCTCATTTACTGTTGCTTCATCAACTTGTAAGAAGCGCTTTAACCAACGTGGGTCTTTGCCCATTTTTCCAAATAACATCGCGATCGATTCGGTTGTTAAGGTATGACTAACTGTACGTAATCCGAATGGAAGGCTAGAGTCTACATATTTGAAATAAGCCGCATGGCCAAACTCATGTAGGTTCGTTTCCATCCAATACGCATCTTCCGTTAAGTTACAAAGGACACGAACGTCACCTTCGCGATCAATATCCGTGCAAAAGGCTGTTGGGTTTTTCTTTTCTCTAGGGAGCAAATCACTTTTTGCATATAGGTCATCAATTTCGATTCCCATTGAGTTAAACGTATCTGTTGTGATTTGGACAATATCCTTCCCTTGATAAAAAGGATCTAGATTGGTTGAATCAGATGGTGGTGCCTCTTGGAAAAATGGATCGACATAATGCCATGGGCGTATATCCTCTGAATTAATCCCAAATCGAGTTGCTAAACGTTCATCTAGTTCTTTCTTCATTGAGCGGTATGCTTCGTCTGATTGAGCAATAAGGTCGTTGAAAATAGCGAATACCTCGTCACGGTCAAGTTCTTGAAGAGCAAAGCCCATTTGATGATGGTTATCATAACCAAGTAGTTGTGCAGCTTCATTGCGCTTCTTCACAAGCTCAAGCAGGTCTTTTTCTACGACTTTACCAACTTCCTTACTTGCAAACCATACTTTTTTGCGTAATTCTTGGTCATCACTATTAACCAATATCTCTCGAATATCATTGGCAGAATACTTCTTGCCATCCACAACAGGTGCGTATGTGTTAAATAATAAATTTAGTTCGGAAGAGCGTTTTGATAAATCAGCAATCACTTCTTCAGGGAGTTGATTCCCTTCCATTTCGCTTAGCAGAAGTTGAAGCTGACGTTTTTCGATCTCCGTTAAGTTTTCCGTTGCTAGAAATTGTTTTGTTTTCTCGTATGAATCTTTTGAAGAGAATAAAAGATTGTATCGAGTTTCAGCTTCACTTAATTTAGCAGCCCACTCAGGGTCTCCAGTTGTTTGGGCCATCCAGCTTGATTGAGTCACATCTTTAAATAATACTTGCATTTGGTCATTGATATCTTTTAGAAATGTTTGTAGTGTTTCCATATTTATCCTACCTTTCTATATCTAAGTATCAAAATAGTAACATTATTAAGAATTCGTTAAAGGTATTCTTAAACCTTTAAAAGCTTATAAAAAAATATTTAAAAAGTATGGTGTAAAAATATAATTGGCTATGGTGTTTGACTAATTTGTTAATATGGGTACCTGATGTCTTTTAATTGAATAGCATTCTAAATTTATTTAATGAGGTGTGAAATCTTGTCGCATGTAAGAATTCGATGTACCGCTTTAATTATTGAAAATAATTCTGTCCTTTTAGTTGAATACAATGATAATGGGATTCATTATAATTTACCTGGTGGAGGGCTAGAGCCAGGTGAAACTATAATTGATGGTGTTGCAAGGGAAGTGTTAGAAGAAACTACAGCTCAAGTGGATGTTGGACCATTAGCGTTAATTTACGAGTTTGCTCCTCATCAACAATCTGGTGATTATAATGCCAATGAGCAACACGCATTACATCTCATTTTTGAATGTAAAATAAAGAATAATTCAATGCCACGATTACCTGAATTTCCAGACCCAAACCAATCGGCAGTCAAGTGGATTCCTCTCGAGGAACTAGACTCCATTTTACTGATACCAAATATTAACCAGCAAATCAAAAACTATGTTAAGAACAAAAAAAGCATCGACCTAATTGAGGATTATAGATTAGACAAACTCCGTATAGAATTGAATTAATTCATCTTTCTAATTTATTAATATTAAGGTGTAATTAGAATTAGCCAATGGAGGAATTAAAGGAAGCAAAAAACTACATTGTACATAGTACGGCATGGACAAACTTAATGGAATGTTCAATAGCTACATAGGGAGGAAGTATTTGATGGAAGAAGAAGGTTTTGTGTCATTATGGGTAGGTAAATTTAAATCAAATAATGACCTTCAAAATTACCTTTTAATTACTTACACTGAAGATGGGGATGCAATCCCATCAACATTTGAAAAGGACTTTCAAATTGATTATTTTGATGAGGATTTTATGGAAGCGGAGTATTTTGATCAAGAAACGAAGAACCTTCCAGCCCTATTAGACGGTTGTTCATACGATGATGCTGTTATTCCGAATTTTATTAGAATGAAAGGAGTGTCCATACTTCTATACTAGCTCCAAGGGATAAGTGATTTTAGGACAGAGGCCATATTTTAGTTATTCCATTAAAGGGCACGTTAATCGAACAAGGATTAACGCTTTTTTTGTTGAAGTAATAAAGCTAAGAGCAGTTTAGTTGAATTACAAATTGTAGTGCAATAAGAAAACAATTTAATTGTGGAGATGAATTCATGTTTAAATACAATGTATGTTTTTTAAAGAGCAATGACCGTATCTTAATGTTGAATCGTGAAAAGCCGCCAATTATGGGAGTGTGGAATGGGGTTGGCGGTAAAAATGAAGCAGACGAAAATTCTGACGAGGGTGCAAAACGTGAAGTTTTAGAAGAAACAGGTTTTACAGTAAACGAATATTATTCAAAAGGTGTAATTACATGGGAGAAAGATGATGAAGAAAAAGATGGATTATATGTGTATTTGTTCGAAGTAGATAAGACATTCGGAAATGAACCCTTACAAAAAACGAGGGAAGGGATTCTTGATTGGAAAAAAATTGATTGGATATTGAATCCAAATAACTTAGGGATTGCTGAAATGGTCACTCAATATTTACCTGTTCTATTAGAAAAAGAGGGCAATTATTTATTTGCGTACAAAGATGGAATTGTAAAACTTATAGAGTAGGAAATCGTATATAAACTTAAAGCGTTTAATAAAATTGGGAGTATAGTGATGAATGTCAATGAGTAAGTGGCCAATTTTCTTCTATTATAATAGCCTCTTCTACAATTCCATATTATCAAGGCTTACTTCTGCTCTTTAATTGTCTTTTTATTAAATATAGGAAGGAGCAATGAACTTGACAGGATACAAGATAAGGACAGCAACAGAACGGGATATTGATTTTTTATGGGAAATGCTTTATCAAGCTATTTTTATTGCAGAAGGTGATGTAAAACCTTCACGAGAAATTTTAAACCAGCCTGATTTATCAAAGTATGTAAGTAATTGGGGGAGACAAGGGGATATAGCCTTAATCGCGACGGACTCAAGCGAAAACCCAGTTGGTGCAATATGGACACGTTTATTTGATGAAACAACTAAAACGTATGGATTTATTGATAAAAACACTCCAGTACTTAGCATGGCTGTTTTACCAGAATATAGAGGGCTAGGGCTAGGAACTTTACTTCTTAATGAAATGATTAGAACAGCTAAGGACTCTGGTTTCACTTCATTATCATTAAGTGTTGATCCTAATAATCCCGCTCTTCGTTTGTATGAAAGACAAGGATTTGTGAAAGTCGGTATAGATGGAACTTCGTGGGATATGATGACAACATTAGAAAATAAGTAAACGATTGAGTGGCTTCAGTAAGTAACTATTTTTACTTTTGATAAGGAAAAAGAAGATAATCCTTGGTGTACTACTTATAAGATTACAATCAAACGAGTAACGTTGTTCAGTATAACAAGCTATTAGAAGGTAATAGATATTCAACAATTGGGCACAATTCTACAGCAAGAATGGTGCTCTTTCTTTATGAAAGAAGGAGATATTCTTATTAGTATGGAATTTACAGGTACAACTGCTAGTTGCTATTTTGGGAAAAGGGAGAGAGCTGCGATGGAAATTGAAAAGGATATAACTCTAGAAGGAGAGACGGTTTCACTAATTCCTCTTGAATTAAAGGATACGGAATTATTATATGAAGCATTACAGAGCCCTGAAGTATGGAAATATACGTGGCGAGAAATTAACACAGTGGATGACCTGGAACAAGTATTAATAATGGCTGTTAAAAATAAAAAGGAGGGTAAACAAATCCCTTTTATTATTAAGGATAAAAGGACTGGTCGAGTAATTGGGACAACTCGCATTGGTGATATTGATAAAGTAAATAGGAATGTGGAAATAGGTTGGACCTGGCTTTCACCCGAGGTTTGGAAAACAAAGGTAAACACCGAATGTAAATTATTATTACTTACGTATTGCTTTGAAGAATTAAAGGTCCTTCGTGTCCAATTTTCAGTAAGTGGACAAAACGTACGTTCACAAAAAGCAGTTGAACGAATAGGGGCAACAAAAGAGGGAAATTTTCGTAAACATAGGGTAAAGGCAGATGGTACCATTCACGACAATATTTTTTACAGTATTATTGATAGTGAATGGGAGTCAGTTAAACAAAGATTGAACGATTTATTAGCAAAAAAATATTAATAGGATTACTGTATCTTTTAAAAATTCTATTTGGAAGAAGTATAACTATCAACTTGTGAAGGATTGTATGTAAACGAACGGGCGAAACTCCAAAATAAGAATGTCACTCTTTTTTATGTATAGAGTTATATTCCTCTGCTTTATTCAAAAAAAATAATTAAACGAGGGGGAAAAAAATGAGGTTTTGTATGAAGTTTGGTGATACAAATTTTATTGGAGTGGCGAATGCGGCTAAATACAAATCATTCGTAGATGAAGATTGGGAGTTTGATAGTCTTTTGCAGCATTTTGGAGACGAAATGAAACAAGGGCATCTTTTGGTTTTTCAAATGACGGAAGAAGGAATTGAATATTCTTGGAAAGTAGACGTGAGAGTAGGGACAGAAGAAATAGCCCATACATGCTTTAGGAAAGCCGCAGGATATATAGAAGTAACGGAAAATCAGCTATATTTAGTGGATTACGACTGCCTGACAATGGCTGCTCAGTTTGAAGATCAGAATGTACCTGATCAAAATTGTTCCGATTATAAGATTGACATCGAAAATGGCTATTATAAGGTTGAGGTCCTTCAATATTATAATGTAGATAAGAATGAATATGTTGGAGCGAGCGAAACGGACCTTTTGTTACATTTCATAAAGGTTCCCGCCATTGAACCGATAGCTGAAAGGGTATTCTGGTGTACATATTAAATGGATTAAAGGAGAGCTATCCTCCTTAAATTACAAAATGAACGGGGGATTCAAATGAACATAATGAAATTAAATATTCGCCAATCTATTTTTGTCCTTTTATTTGTTTTCGTATTAGTTCCTAGTTTAGGTTATTTCACTGCATTGTATCTAAACACAACATTATTTATCCCAATAATTGCTGTAGGATCAGCTTTAGCTGGAGGTTTGGTTGCTAAGAAAATGATTAGGACTAAACAAAGTAGGATCATTCTCCAAATAAATGTTTATAATCAATAACTATTTTCCGCAATCGGACACTTTCCTTGATTCTGCATTAAATAGAGTAGCTAAAATTCTTTTGGAAGGTCATTTAAAGGGCTGTGTCGTCGATCGCCATTCAGAAGGGGATGACGAAGTTTTAGATGAACTAGTTGTGACGATTCAAAAGCTAATGAAAAATAACAAAACTTTATAGATTGATAGGGAATAATTTTTCACCATTTTTATACCCCTATAGTGTATATTGCCCCAGAAGAATTGTATGAAACAGTAGAAAAGATAATCGAGGTCTATTCACAAGAGGGGAGAAGAGAGAGACCTTTTATAAATTATTAAAACGGGTAGGCAGCGATTATTTAATAAGTTAACTGCCTGTTGATTTTACAGTTTTTGAAAATAGACGGAGAAATTCCGTTTAAATTGGGAAATACCTATATTTCCTTAAAAATAAAGGGAGTTTTTCCGCTTATTGCATCTAAATCTTTGGATTTTGTCTTATATAGAGCAGTTAACCGGAAAATCTCCGCTTATTTCTGCCTCTTAAGCTTCGTCTCTATAAAATAGCCGGAAAATCTCCGCCTATGCAATCTCATGCATACACGAAGGGAGTTTGTTTTTAAACAAACTCCCTTTTGAATTGAATTAGTTGTTTTGCTGCAGGAAATCCTCAGTTGAAATTACATTGGCATACATGCCATTAAGTGCGCCGACAAACGCATAATGAACCTGTTCTGCTGGCACGACTTTATTTTCATAATATAAGTCCCTTGTTGCACATGCATCACCAATAAGTGTAGTTTCAAAGCCTAAATCGACTGCAGCTCTTACAGTTGCATCAATACACATATGTGTCATCATCCCTACAACGACTACCATGGTTACACCTTTTTCTCTTAATTTGCTTTCTAAATCAGTCTTTAAAAAGCTGTTAGGGAAATTTTTTACGATCATGTTTTCATGTTCTAATGGCAGAACCGTTTCATGTAGTTCAGCCCCCTCTGTATTTGGAAGAAAGAAGCCTAACTCTGGACTGCTTGCGATATGCTGAACATGATAAATGTTTTCTTTGTTATTTTGTCTAAACCAATCAAGAACTTTAGCAGCATTAGCAGCTGCTTGATCAGGATTGCTTAACTCCATCTTTCCGTTTGGAAAATAGTCGTTTTGAATATCGACAATGATTAAAGCTGTGCTCATATTATCCACCTCATTCATAAAATTTTGTTACAATATAAGGATAAATAATATGGTTATTTCTATCGATACTTTGATGAAACCCTTTTGTATTAAATCATTTCATGGTGAAAGGAATTTATGATGGAACTTGATAATATTGATTTTCAGATCCTTCGGTTACTATCCGAAAACTCCCGTATTCAATGGAAAGATCTCGGTCAACAAATTCATATGACAGGGCAGGCAGTAGGGAACCGTATCAAAAAACTAGAGGATAGCGGGGTAATTAACGCCTACACTCTGCTAGTAGATGAAATGAAATTAGGATTGATTTTTACTGCGTTTGTTATTATTTATATGAAAACAGCAAACCATGATTCATTTATACGTTTTGTACAGGACCGAAATGAAGTACTTGAAGTTCACAGGGTATCGGGAGAAGGCTGCTACCATATAAAAATAAAAGTTAAATCACAAGATCAGTTAAATCTTTTTCTTAATGAACTTCTCGAATATGGAAATTATAGTCTGCATTTATCCATAAAGGAAATTAAACAAGAGAATCCGTTATCAGCCACATGATAGAGATTAAAGTTAATGGTCTTAAGTTTAAGAAATCACACCAATGCAATTTGGTTGACTGCATACCCTTATAGGTATAATATGAAGGTATGTTAATGTTTGTTAGAAGAGGTTTCGCCTCTTTTATTTTTAAATGTTTTAATACCCTAATGGGTAATTAATAATCATTATTTAGGGGGTTATATAATGTCCGATAAGGAAAGAAAAATCAAAGAGTGCTCCACGACTGGTTCTTGAGGAATCAGCCGGACAAAGGTTTCTGGAGATGGAAAAAAGGTTAAACAGCCGCTTCCAATCTGACCAGGAACAATTGTATGGCTCCTGGCAGGAGTCATTTACCTGATTTTTAAAGCTTTTAATTGAGTGTATATTCCCTAAAGAAGAGGAGCATTTATAATGAACCAAATTACAGTTTACACAACAAATACTTGTCCATATTGTGTGATGATGAAGAATTTCTTAAAGGATCAAGGACTTCCATTCAAGGAAGTGAACGTACAAATGGATCAGACTGCCGCTGACCGTTTAGTTGCAGCTACTGGTCAGTTGGGCGTACCGCAAACTGAAATTAACGGCCAATGGGTAGTAGGGTTTGATCCGGAAAAGGTTATGAGATTAGTAAAGTAGAAACGTAAGAACCGGAATTATTCAAGGATAAAGATGCAGGAGTCATATGTCAAAGCGGCATAAGTGCTTGGAACTACAGATTGCATTAACTTAAAAAGAAGGGGGAAGACGGGAATAGAGGTTATCCAAATTGGTTCTTTTACTATTATGTTGAAATGGATTATTTTTGGCATTGCCATTGTAATCGGATTTGTTTTTCTGAAACTATGGCTGCTGCGTTCACAAAAAAAGGAATTGGGAAAACAATTATTTGAGCTGGCATTAAACAGTGTTTTTTGGGGCTTTCTGATTTGGAAAGGGAGTCTGCTGCTGCTGGAGCCGAAATTAATTATTGAAAGTCCAATGTCGTTAGTGTATTTTACCGGTGGAACGAAAGGATTCATTTTAGGAATACTTGGTGCGTTAATCTATTTCGTGTTGAAAGCCAGAAAACTAAAAATAACTAACAGTATGATTCTGCAGTCGATACTTGTTTTTGCCTTTGCTGTTCTGAGTGGTTCATTTTTATTGAATCTTTTTTTAAATGAGGATAAGCCGAAAGTAAATACATCTGGCACAAAGACAGTAGAAATTGGACTTCAGGAAGGAAATAAAGCACCTGATTTTCAATTAAAGGCATTAAACGGTACGGATGTAAAACTGTCTGATTTGCAAGGGAAAAAGGTAATTTTAAATTTCTGGGCAACCTGGTGTCCGCCCTGTAAAGCAGAAATCCCGCATATGCAGGATTTTTATGAATCAAGTGACAAAACAGAAGTGGAAATACTTGCCGTCAATTTGACGACTTCAGAGAAAAATCCGGGAAATATAAAGGAATTTGAGAGAGAGAGAAATGTAACTTTTCCTATTTTACTCGACCAAGATGGGGATGTTGGCGACCAATATCGAGCCATAACCATTCCAACAAGTTATCTGATTGATTCCAATGGGATTGTACGCAAGAAAATAGTTGGGCCTATGGATAAAGAGATGATGAACCAGTTAATAGAAAATATTGATTGAAAAAATAGTAAGTAAAAGCTTATACAAAGTCATTGTTCGGGGGCGGGCAGTTTACCATGCTTCGCATTTAAATGATTGGCAACTCTCTTTTTTTATCAAAGATTGAGTAATGTTTCATTTAATAACGGGTAACATGAACTGAATGGAGCAACTAGAAAAAACGTTGCTCCTATTTTAGTTTTTAGTCACTTTGCTGTGGTCTAGCTCAATTGTTTATATATGTGTGTTTATTTTTAATTGGAATTGAGGACTTATTACAGTTATTCCATTAAAGGGAGCATTTACAGAGCAAAAAATATTTCACTATGTATAATTGATGTGAGTTTACCTTTTTTATGTAATAATAATATTGTAGGAATGCAAATTTACAATTCATACATAGTGAAAGTGGGAATCATAATGGCAACGGGAACACATACAGTAGAAATTCCAGTAGATGTACAAGCAGTTTGGGACTATGTCAGTGATCTTGAAAAATGGGCAACGACAGTACCTGCCTATAAAGAACATGAAATTATAAATGACAAGCAATCTATTTGGACATTTGAAGGCAATGTAAAAGGGATTAGAAAAACAATAAAAGCGCAAGTAGATATTACTGAATGGAATGAACCTTCAAATATTAAATTTGAACTAAAAGGTTTATCAGATAATTTTACAGGAAGCGGTCACTTTACTGCAGAAGAAGTGAATGGGAAAACAACAATGACTTGTACGGTGAACGTCCATGCAGGTGGAATATCGGGTGCGGTGTTAACACCAATTATTAAATGGGCTGTTCCAAAGGTAGCCTCTCGTTTAACAGAATCTATCGCACGTAAAATTGCAGTATTCTCATAGTTTTTCAAAAACAAAAAGAAGTAACCCTGCTATAGTGGTTACTTCTTTTTTAATAATCAATAGTTAGGCAGCGAGCCACTTTGCGGCTGACAGCTGCGCTGATCAGGTGTTCACAGCACCTGATCTTTTTAATTAGCAAACTGGATTCCCATCCCTTTATTTTTTTACAATGACCCTGTCCTTTTTGGCTGCATTTCTATATGTATAAGGTGAGGAGAAACATAATGGGAAGGCGGGGAAAATATGTGCGGCTGGGTGAAATTGAATCGAGATGTGGTCGAGGTTGATTTATGGAAAGAAATTGTTCCGTTTCGGCTTTATCTTTTGCTGCTGACACGAGCAACAAGAGAGGACGGAAGGATGGTAAGCGGTGTGAAGTTAAAACGCGGGCAATACATAAGGGCATTTTCCAAGTTAGTGGAGGATCTTGGCTACCGGGAAGGCAGAGGAGAGAAGCAGTATTCCAAGAGCACCATCAAGCGGTCGGTGGATAAGCTCGTGAAAAAACGGTTAATTACGGTTGAGGAAACGAATGTGGGAACGTTGTTTACTTTATTAAACTGTGAAGAAATCCAATCGGAGGGATTCGTCGATTTTTTTTGCCCTTCTTTTCGCGGAACGACGACAGAACCATCTGAAAACGAGGACGATACGAAAGTGGAACAAAATCAAGAAAGAGAGAAGAAAGAGGAAAAGTTAGTGGAAGAGAAGGATCAGCCGAAAGAGAATGGAGAGATGGACCAAAGCGCAAGAATGAATGCCATCACGGAGCGTTTCCTTCAGCTCCGCAATCGTGGAGCAGCCTTGTCAGCGAAGGACATGAATGCAATTGAAAAAGTCGCCAGGATGGAAGTCCCGTTAGAAAAGCTGCTGAATTGGATGGAGAATATTCATTCGACCTATCAGCAAAAATCGCCACAGCAGCGCATCAACAGCATGGCCTATTATGAGGCAGCAATTGTCACACGCCTTGGGAAATCTGAGTGGAAAAGGAAGAAACCACAAAAAGAAACCCTTCTGGACCGCATTGCCCGGCTCGAAATGCAAGGGATCCTCCAATAGTGAGGTTTGGGGACAATGGATAAGAAAGAACTCATTCAAGTGTTAGCGACCATTGAATCGGTGTATCCGCAAGTTAAAATCAGTGATGAAATGGTGTTCATGTGGCTAAGAGTGATGAAGGAAATGGATTTTACGCTTGTCATGCAAAAATTGACCGCTCATATTGCGAAGCATCCCTTTCCGCCAGTGCTGGCCGAGATTACGGTATTTCAGGAGAGAGAAAATCATTTTCTTCAGCAAACCAAACAATGGGAGCAGGAAGGGAGGGAGCGTATTGTACGAGATCAGCAATTGGCCAGAAGGAAACCAACTCCTGACTGGCTATCCCCATCCATCCGAAAGTGAAGAGATCGCAGCGGAAAATATGGTTCTAGGAGCTGTTTTTTTAGAACCTGACTGCATATTTGAATTAATTCTAGAACCTTATCATTTTTCACAAAAGAAGAATCAGCTTATTTTTCAAGTGATGACAGAGCTGCGCCAGGAATCACAGGGAATTGATGTAGTCACAGTGGTCAATAAGCTTGGCAGTCTGATTGAATCGATTGGCGGCGTAAGCTATTTGACAAGTCTTGCCGTAAGCTGTCCGACAACCGTTCACCTTGAAGACTACCAGCAGATCGTGCTCGAGCATTATAAGCTTCGCGAGTTAAAACGGGCAGCGGCTAGTTTTTTAAATGATGGGAGATTGGCCGAGGCAGAGCGCTTCTATCAGACCTTTATCAGACTCCAGGAAATTGGCATGACACATGAAGAAACGAAACACGATCTGATAATGGACATTTTTAATGAAATGTATGAGGACCAAGGCGACTTAAATGGGATCGATACAGGCTTTGACTCCCTCAATCGGATGACAAGCGGCTGGAGCAAGGGGGATTTGATTGTGCTGGCTGCTCGGCCATCCATGGGAAAAACGGCTTTTGCCTTGTCATTGGCGATGAATTGCTGTAAAAAAGGTGGTGTTGTCGATGTGTTTTCGCTAGAAATGCCAAAAAAACAGCTCGCCAAACGAATCTTAAGCAGCCTCTCAAAAATTGACGGAGCCAAATGGAAAAATCCGTACAGACTATTTACCGAGGAAGACCAAGCAAAAGCAAATACGGCTCTAGGAGTCTTCCATCAATGGAATCTCCAGATTCACGATCCCTCTCAGAAAACGGTCTCATGTCTAAGAGCCCAAATCCAGAAAACGCGGCGGGAATTTCCTGATGAAGACTACCTTGTTGTGATTGACTACCTTCAGCTAATCAATGTATCGGGAAAATATGATCGCCATGACCTCGCGATTGCCAGCATCACAAAGGAGTTAAAACAGATTGCAAGACTTTATGAGGTTCCGATTATTCTCCTTTCCCAGCTATCAAGAGGAGTGGAGCAAAGGATGGACAAGCGCCCGAAAATGTCCGACCTCCGTGACTCCGGAAGCATTGAACAAGATGCCGACCTCATCATGCTTCTCTACAGAGACGAGTACTACAACAAAGACAACTCCGACAACAAGTTCATCGAAATCGATATTGCGAAGCATCGGAATGGGCCGATTGGAATGGTTAAGCTGTTGTTTGAGAAGGAGTATGGCAGATTTGTGTAAGGAAAGGGACGGTTCATTACGTATGCGATGGTAAGAAATGAATAGATGACAGTATCCATGATCCGCTGCCTCTCTTAATAAAGATAGAAATAACAAGCCTTAGTATAGTGTTAAGTGGTGAGCAGTTCGAGTGTTTTGTGATAACATATATAGGTGAAAATAGATTAGCTGATGATAAAACGATGAAAGTGGGTACAACTTTGACAATAATTAAAGATATCATTGATTTCATCCTGCATATTGATGAACATCTAGTTGAAATCATCAAAAACTTTGGCGGATGGTCATATGGAATCGTATTTTTAATCGTATTTGTAGAAACGGGAATTGTGATTTTTCCTTTCTTACCGGGTGATTCTTTACTGTTTGCTAGTGGTGCTCTTGCCGCAATGGGGGCATTTAACATTTTTTTACTAGTCATTGTCTATTTTTTAGCGGCGGTCATTGGAGATACTGTCAATTATCATATCGGTAGTAAAGTAGGGACTACCATCACACATGGAAGTTTAATGGGGAGATTGATTAACCAAGATAAAATGATGAGAGCCCAGGCTTTCTTTAATAAGCATGGAGGAAAAACAATTGTGATCGCCCGCTTTATGCCGTTTATTCGCACGTTCATTCCTTTTATTGCAGGGGCGAGTAAGATGAATTACCGGTATTTCTTGATTTATAATGTGGTTGGTGCCACAGGATGGGTAGGAATTTGTACGATCTTAGGCTATTTTTTTGGCAATATCCCAATTGTCAAAGACAACTTTTCAACGGTTCTCTTAGCAATTATCTTTATTTCTGTGCTACCAGCCATTATCGGGGTGATTCGGGGAAAATTGAAAAAAGGATGACGGTTCCAAAGCTGTGGTCTCCGCACTTAGAATAGTCACGGAGAACTGTACCAAAAGTGATAGTAAAGCGGAAGTTTAAACTTATTATATATATTTTATTTAAAAATAGAAAAGTCGTCTTTCTATGTTATAAAGGGGACGGCTTTTTCGTTTTTCTGTTAATGTGTTTTTAGTATCTTATATCTACTAAAGTGAAAGCTGAAACACCCTTGAATATGTAAGCTTTTTTTATGAAAAAATCATAGAATGCTGTCTGTCATTCAGTATCTTTTCGTATGGGCCATACAAGAATCATCGTCATCTCTGGATTTACGATAGGCACTCGTCTTGCCCTAGGTCAGAGTGGTTCCTTCTTTTTAAATAATTTATACTTAAGCAGCCACTTATTTTCGGCTCGCTATTGCAAGTTTCAGACTATTTATTTTATGTATAAAAAATAGGAATACATTTACCCAAACAGAGCGTTCAACAAGTATCATGGTTCAATCACTTTACCTTTGCTACTCCTAACGCAAAATGACTCCAAAGTATATTCTCAACTAATTCAGCTTGTGATTCTTCACAATCAACAATTAAGATAATTTCAGAGTGCTTGCCTTTTAAAACTCTTTTCTTTTTCTTTACAACCATTTCTATAAAAAGGCGAATGCAAAAGCCAAGAACGAACCCAGCAAATGCGCCTATTAGCCCCCAATAAATGGGACCCCACTCTAATTTAAATCCTATACTTGCTCCAATCACTGAAAAGGCTGTAGCTAACGCCATACCTATATCAATCAGGCTTGTACCGTCTGAGCGATGCAGGGTATCAAAAACTTTATGGTCTTCTGCCCGATTATCGAGTGGGACAGCAAATATGTCCTCTTTTTGTATTCCTCTCTTTTCTAAAGTTGAAATGGCCATTTCTAAGTATCCCGTGGTTTCAAATGTTGAAAAAAGCTGCATATGTGTCATGTCACTTTTTGTCCTTTACGTATTTGGAAATTCCTCGATTGATAATTCACAGTCAAATGTTTTCTTAAATCTTTTTCAAAAAGTTTATTATTTTCCACCGTATTAACATAAGAGTCAAAAATAGCAAACCCATAATGAGAAGGAATAAATAGAAGCCATTCTGAATGCAGCACGGAGGTTGCTTCTTTTACATCACCTAAAATCAAGAGTACAATCGCCTCTTGCACATGAGAAAAATAATAAAAAATAACTAACCATATGATGACAAATATAGCTGTTAAAATCCGATGAATATATAACTGACCTAGACCAGGAATCAACAATGACCACATCATTGAAACGATTGGATTCCGTTTATCTAGGTAGTTAATCTCTAATGCTCCAATGGCATACGTATTAAAACGGTGATCCTCTCTATCTGCTAAAAGGTAAATTCGATTCATATCCACTGTTGTCCGATAACTGTCCCAAATGGCAAAAAGGTAAACAGGAATATACATAAGAAGCCACCTTGTATCTAATACCTCTTTTGCCATATCAATATTCCCTTGAAAGGAATAGATCATGGCAGAATTAATATTCGCATTCACATTAACTATAACTTCCCAAATAAATAATGCGTAACCTCTAAGGTATTTAGATAAAAGCATATGCCCGAACCCAGGGAACGCTGCGGACCACCAGGCAATGATATAAGGATTTCTTAAATGCAATTGTGTTGTTCCTAAAACACTAACATGGGCTTTATATCGTCTGGCAGTGTTATCGTTTGTATAGTTGTACATATAATCCACCTTCGGAACTATTTATAATATATTTCCAAATGTAGGTTATTTTTATTCTTTCCCTATAGGGAGCCGTTCACTTTACAGCATACAGCTAAATACTAAGATTTATTGTTATAAATCACATAATCAAACATACTTATATATAGTTAATAAATGAACATTGTTTCTCAATAGCAAAGGGGTCAAGCTGCGGGGAGGAGGAATTAGATGTTTAATATTTTACTTGTAGATCTGACGTGGAATAAACCATTGCTATTGTGTGTGATAGGTATTGCCGTTTTATATGCATTATTCGTTAATCGTTTGAAAGACATAAAAATGTATCATAAACAACCACTATTCTTTTTCCTAAGTTTAGGCTTGTTATACTTAACCATCGGCAGTCCTTTAACTGCGATAAGTCATCTCTCATTTAGTTTACACATGATTCAAATGAGCATTTTATATTTTATTGTCCCATCCATTTTTTTATTAGGGATTCCTAGTCAGTTGTTTCAAAGGATACTGAAGACGCCGATAGCTAACAAAATAATAAGCAAACGGTTCCTGGCGCCTAAGCTTTCATTAATCGTTTTTGCCGTATTGTTTTTGATGTATCATTTACCTGTTGTGTTAACTGTTTTTACACAACACCCTTTGGTTCACAATGGGTATATATGTTTACTGTTGATATTATCTTTTAGTATGTGGTGGCCCATTGTGTCACCTGATCCACAGCAACGACTATGTGATGGACAAAAGAAACGATATGTATTACTGAGTGGCGTTCTATTAATGCCAGCTTGCTTATTATCCGTTTTCAGCGCCTTAATAGACGGAGCAAATAACCCCTTCTTGACACAAATAACAGCTCTTCTTTGCATGCCCTCTCAATCCATATCCATTCATATCCTTCCTCCTCCATTTAATACAAAATATGATCAAGCAATGGCAGGATTTATTATGCTGGGCATTCATAAAATGTCATTAATGGCTGCCATAAGGCTTGGAACGGAGAGATCGGACACTCAAGCAGATAAAGTAAGTCCGTAAAAATACCTCTTTTTTATTATCAACTCTAGTTTATTAAAATAAGGCTCTTCTCTATTAATTGTTCTAAAGCGTATCTATTGTTAATAGATTATATTAATTTGGCGAAAAAGAAAGTGGTGAAAATAGAGGATGAAAGAAACAAACCATTTAGAAATTAGAGGAATGCATTGTGCCGCTTGTGCAACAAGAATAGAAAAGGCGGTCTCTAAAATAGATGGGGTAGAGGAAATACATGTGAATTTAACAACTGAAAAGGGACGTGTCACATTTAGCAATACTAAGATAAATATTAATGAGATTATCAAGAAGATTAATACAATTGGATTTGATGCGGAAATAGATAGAAAGAATAACCTTCAGTCAGAAATGGAGAAGCATAGAGCAATTACAGTCCTCAAATGGCAGTTTTTTGTTTCAGCATTGCTAACTTTTCCTTTGGCATGGGCGATGTTTTCTCATTTTAGTTGGGCTTCTTTTATTACAGTTCCAGAGGTTTTCATCAATCCATTATTCCAATTTGCTATTACCATTCCTATTCAATTTATAATAGGGTACCAATTCTATGAAAGGGCTTGGAAATCGTTGAAAAGTGGAAGTGCGAATATGGATGTTTTAGTCATTTTAAGTACATCGGCAGCCTTTTATTACAGCCATTATTTGACTTTCACTCATTTAAATACCTTAGAACGTCCACATTCAATTGTACTGTTCTATGAAACAAGTGCATTTATTATCACGTTTATTTTGTTGGGAAAATTACTAGAAGCAAGAACGAAGATGAGGACTACAGAGGCAATCAAGAAACTGTACCAATTACAGGCGAAAACAGCCACATTGTATTTGAACGGAAAGGAATCCCAATCGCCTGTTTATAAATTATCTCCGGGCAATGTGATTATTGTTAAATCTGGCGAAAAGGTGCCAATAGATGGACAAGTTATTGAAGGAAACTCAATGATTGATGAGTCATTGTTAACTGGAGAAAGTGCAGCAATTGAAAAAGGCATTGGTCATCATGTCTATGCAGGGACCATTAATCAGAACGGAACATTAAAAATAAAGGTTACTAAAAGAGATTCTGAGACTACTTTGTCACAAATCATTCGCATTGTGGAAGAAGCACAATCTTCAAAGGCACCTATTCAGCACATAGCAGATAAGGTGACAGGAATCTTCGTTCCGATTATTATTGTCATTTCAATGCTTACATTTGTTTTGTGGTATGTCATGATCCAGCCGGGACAATTAAGTGAAGCGCTGGAAAAAGTAATTGCTGTATTAATTATCGCATGCCCATGCGCTCTTGGATTGGCTACCCCTACTTCTGTAATGGTAGGGAGTGGACGAGCAGCACAGACAGGCATTCTTTTTAAAGAGGGAAAATATCTTGAAGTTTTAGGAAAAAGCAATGTCGTCATTCTTGATAAAACCGGAACGATTACAAAAGGAGAGCCTCAAGTAACGGACATGTATGTTGAATCCTTTAGTGAAAGTGACTTTTTTGAAATGATAGGTGCTGTTGAAGGGGTTTCAGGACATCCTGTTGCAAAAGCGATTGTGAAAGAATCCAAGAAGAGGGTATTTCATTTTCCAAGTGCAAGCGAAGTACTAACCATTCCGGGATATGGAATCAAGGCGTTTGTAAAAGGGAAAGAAGTGTTAATTTCTAATCCAAGTTACTTTATTAAGAATAAACTTTACGTTCCATCAAGAGCAGATAAAGAGATTAAAAGATTTGAACAAGAAGGAAAAACAGTCATGTTAGTCGCTATTAATGCTCGATTTGCCGGGATTATTGCCGTTGCTGATGAGGTAAAACAATCATCAAAATCAGCGATTACTCGTCTAAAGCAGATGGGAATGGATGTGATCATGTTAACTGGTGATAACGAGAAGATCGCCCTGTCGATTGCCAAAAAGACTGGAATTGAAAAGGTTCAAGCAAATATCACACCACAAAAAAAGGCAGAAATCATTCAATCACTTCAGGACGAAGGAAAGCATGTCGTTATGGTTGGTGATGGGATTAATGATGCACCAGCCTTAACAGTCGCTGATGTTGGAATTGCGATGGGTACTGGTTCCGATATTGCGATTGAATCTGGTGATATTACGGTAATAAAAGGTGATTTGAGTAAAGTTGTGGATGCAATTAAGATAAGTAAAGCAACGATGACCAATATTAGGAAAAACTTTGTATGGGCGTTTCTATATAATATGATCAGCATTCCATTTGCGATGTTCGGACTCTTAGCCCCTTGGCTGGCGGGTGCTGTAATGGCTTTTAGTTCAGTCTCAGTCGTCCTTAACTCTCTTAGATTACAAAAGACTAGAATCTAAAATCAAACGGTATAAGTGTATATAAAAGTCTTATATACCTATTTGCTAGAAATGTCTGCTATTTTTCATTTTTGATTTTCATGTATGTATGAGAATTCATAAGCGGAGAATTTCCGGCTAATATATAGAGAGGAAGCTCAAGAAGCAGATATAAGCGGAGATATTCCGGTTAATTGCTCTGATTCAGACGAAATCCTGTGATTTGGATACTATAACCGGAAAAACTCCCCTTATTTTTAAGGAAATATCGGTATTTACCAAAATAAACGGAAATTCTCCGCTTATTTTTCAAACACAGAAAAATCAACATTCAGTTATAACAGAGCCTACATAAAAAAAGAGACCACTCAATACGTAATTAACGTTTATCGTTAATACAATAGGGTTAGCATTTGCAAACCATTAAATGGTTTCCATCAAGGTCTTTGAAATTAAACCAATGGTTATGCTCAATTTCGGTTGTTAATTCGACATTTTTACTCTTCATATGCTCATATGCTTGTTCTATATTGGCAGTGTTCAAATGAAAAGGTGGCGTTTTGAAAATATTGTCCTCTGAATAAATCTTGCTGTCTAATACAATTCCCGTTCCGTTCATAGGGATTATATACAGATGACCAAATAATATCTCACCATCTGCTGGTAACCCTAATATGTCACAATACCAGTTACGAGCTTCCTCAATGTTGCTTACAGGAATAAACACCGTACCAATTTGATTTAAAATAGGGTTCATAGATTACCTCCAAATTTTTAGCTTTAGAGGTTTAATTCGTGATGAAATAAAAATCTCCTTCTTGTGAACTTCTGCCTGTTACTACAAGCACTGCTAGACAAGTAAGTTAAATATTGGATTTTAATGCAAAAGCGGTTGTTGAATCTAAGCAAAATGGGATCCTAAACATGTTATGCCTGATTCATTTTTGCTAGAGAGAATGTGGCAGCACTAAACTCAATCAGAATTGCTCTTGATTTTCCTTCATTTTTTGGTAAATGGACGGTCAAAAAAGTAATGGATTGGATGGTCAAAAAAATGAAATATTATATATGATTAAGAAGTGGATAACTAGAATAATACTTACTTATTTGTAAAATAAGGCACCCAGAAATTACCCAAGGAGTGGATAGATATGACATGGACTGCTTTTGTTATTATCATTCTTGGAATAACATTGAAGATGTTAACAAGTCCACCAAGTGCAGTTGTAAATTGGCTTTTAAGTAAATTTGCACTTCATCCGAAACTAGATGCCAAAGATGTTTCAATAATATTTAATGGAGAGTACTTAGAAGGGGAAGAAAAAATTAGATTTACAGACTATTTCAATAAAGCTCTTTTCTTAGATAGAAACCATATTTTTCCGGGGGATGAAAAACTATTTTTAAGTCCAGATACTAATATTATTCCATTTATCATTAATGTAAAGGATTGTAAAAGAAACATGAAATTCTATGTTTATTGTGAGGATGATCAGATTTTTGTAGTTAAGCAGTGGAAAAAGAAAGTTGCTTCTTATAATCTTAGCTCTACTAATTTACAAAATCTTACTAATTCAAACGGGATAAGTGTATAAAAAGTCTTATATACTTATTTGCTAGAAATGTAAGAAAAGGGACGGTTCTCATGCTTCATTGAAGCAATAGAACTGTCCCTTTTGTATCAACTCACATGTTCGCCTAACACCGTTTGTTTTGTCATTTTATTTTTTCTTAACAAACCAT
Source organism: Cytobacillus solani (assembly GCF_006704205.1). NCBI lineage: Bacteria > Bacillati > Bacillota > Bacilli > Caryophanales > Bacillaceae > Cytobacillus > Cytobacillus solani. The sequence continues at coordinate 579,983 of NZ_CP041305.1, read as the reverse complement.
TTTTATTTAGCAACGCTGGTAAACACGTACCGAGAATGATGGTTACAATACCTGCAATTTGCAATGGTGTAACCGTTTCGCTTAATAAGATCACGGATGCCATCACCGCGATAGGCAATTCAAAGGCACTCAATATCGATGACATCCCTAATCCAACTTTAGGAACGGCCATTGTGAATAAGAAAACAGGAATAATCATGCCAAATAACCCTAATGCCAATCCATACATCCAAAGTCCTTCGTTAAACAGCGTACCGTTCCAAATAATTTCCGGAGATTGAAAAGCAGCCGTAATCATAAAAGCGGAAAAAGAAACCCATACTAAACGGTTTGAGGCTGACATATTTGCAGTTGCCTTTCCGTTCACAAATAAAAAGAAGGAATAACTAAGAGCAGCTGCTAGCCCCCATAGCCACCCCTGAAGAGGGATTTGCGATAAATCAACATCAATCAACCCAGCAGCCGGGATCGTTCCAGCTACCAATACGAGTAAGGATATGGCTTCAATTCTGCTTGGTAATTGCCGTTTGGAGATACAAGAAATCAGCATGCCAATCCATGTGAATTGAAACAAAAGGACAACCGCCAAAGAAGCAGGCAAAAAGTTCAAGGAATGACCATATAAAATATTTGTTAACCCAGTTAAAATACCTGCACAAATCAGTATTTTAACCCCATTAAAGCTAAATTTTGCTCTGTTTGTAAGTAAGAAAATAATTACGGCGATACAAAAACCGACAAAAAATTGACTAGTAACAGCCTCAGACACTGAAAAGCCACTGCCCATTGCCAGTTTAATAATGGTGGAAACAACACCAAAGCTGCTAGCTGCAATAATAACTAGCAGGGGATAGAGATACATCTTCATCATACTACATCCTTCCTAAAATTCCTGATGACTTAAATTTTGATTATGATTTTAGGAGTGTTAAAAAAAAATCATAAACTCTAATATAAAATATGTATCGCCTGTTTTGCAACCTTTTTTTATGGAAATGGACGAAAAAAATGCTTATACAAATCTAGTTTAGAAAATCTGCTGATGAGAAGTGGTTAACTTCCTAGCGCGATATTCCACGATTGAGCAGGTTCAACCAGGAATGTATTTAAATAGATAGAAGCAATTTTGCTATGATGAATAATATGATGAACGAATGGAGGGCCATAAATGGATTATTTTAAAAGTGAGGCATTTGAGAAACATAGAAATAAAATAACGAACATATTAGAAAAAATACCTTCTGTTAAAAGTCCAGCTGGCTGGACCTATAAGGGCAGCTTTAATGTTGGTGGCCTCGAATATTTTGGGTTTGATGAATCATCTGATTTATGCCTTGTCGTATCCTCGAATGGCAGAGGAATTATCGATCTAGCAAAAACAGAAAAGATTGCTCGTGATTATTCAGAAGACTTTCACTTAGATGAAACGCTGTTAATTTGTGAAGGATTTGACGTTTTAAAAGATAAAACGATTAAATTAGCAGGCAAGTATGGCGGCAGTCTTTTGCCAATCGGCAGTAAATACGGGGATCGTTTACGCAGAGTTTCTCCACTTTTCCCTTGTGAAGACATCATCTATCAGCCTGCATTTGAGGACTGTTTTGTTGAAGGACACAATGAAAATTGCGTTCGTATTTATCGAGGCTTTTTGTATGGCTATGGATTTTCATATAGCGGCAATTATTTTGTCATTGCAGATGACAGTGGTATTTTATTTTGGGAAAGAGATTAATAGCTAACATTCATTGTTTAATAGCTAAGAAAAATGGAAGAAGAAAATTTTGAGGGTGATTAGAAGATTAATAACCATCCACAAAAAAATGCGTTAATCCCACGTGGATTAACGCATTTATAGGTTAGCAATCGTTAGTTTTAAGAAATAAATAACACAATAGGACAAGTTCGGCTTTTGAGTGGAAAATATTAATTAGTTAGTCAAATAGTAACACCTTTCTCTATATAGTGAAGGAGGTTCTTTAACAAATACTAACTGGCTGAATCTTCAACAATAGGGAGCAAGACTTGGAGATGTAGGAGTTACAAGTTTTACTTTTTCAGAAAAGTATTTATAGTTTGATTTCTGCTGGGTGGCTTCTTTCTTAATATCCAAATTTAAAAATAATCTTGTTTTACTTTTGTTAAAAGAATCGAAAAGGAATTCATTAATGGTGATCCGACTGAAATCTTTGGAGATGTTCAAGAATTAACTGAAGAAAGTCCTATTATAATTATAGGGCAAGTCGATACTGATACAGAAGAATTTGAATTCGAGGGAGTACCGTTTTATAAATCTGAAATTAAAATCAAAGATATATATAAAGATACTGATGGTACTCTAGAACGAAACACCCAAATTACTCTTTTACAAAATGACCTCGGTGAACTTGACCCCCTAGTTAAGAAAAACGAAAAAGTATTATTGTTTTTAAAGAAATATGAAGGTCCTGTAATTGAAGATGCTTACAGGTTAATGGGTCTACATCAAGGTCATTACAAGATTGATAAAGAAGGAGAAATTTATCCAGTTGGAGAAAATAAATTAAAGGAAATTTCTAATCTAATTGAAATTTCTAATTTAAATGTTCTTGATACATTCATTGAAAAGGCAACAAAACATTTAAGCCACATGCGAAATCCTGTAATGAATCGAAACAGAAGAATGAACTTAATCGTGAATTCGCCCAGGAACAAGAACTGACAGCAGTCGTAAGTGATTTAACGTACCTAAGAGTAAATCAAAAGTGGAATTAGGTATGTGTCTTTGTCGCTCTCTTTAATCGAGAAATCGTCGGTTTTAGTACAGGGCCGAATAAAGATACATTACTTGTTTATCGTGCATTAGCTTCTATCCAGGTTGATCTAAATAAGATACAGCTCTTTCATACGGTTCGTGGAAATGAGTTTAAATATAAATTGATTGATGATGCATTAAAGACATTTAATATCCAACGATCCTTAAGCATGAAAGGCTGTCCGTATGATAATGCCGTAGCCGAAGCAACATTCAAAATCATCAAAACAGAATTTGTGAAAGGTAGACATTTTAATAGTTTAGAAGAATTAACCAATAAATTCACAATTATTTGATTACATATATCGTACCATTATTATTTTATATTTACTCAATTGTTTTACAAAATATAGGTGTAGAAATTAACTAATTCATATTAGGAAATTAAATTACCTTTTAGCAGACAAAGTTTCTTTTATACTAAGCAACCAAGAGTAAGCAGTTCAACTCTTTTCTTACAAGAGTATCATCCATTTAATTTTAATGGTTCAAGTTCCACTATTCAAAGGACATCTTTGTTAAATTCTAAGTCTAATTTCTTTAAGATTTCATTTGCTTCTTGAAGTTTGGTAATATTTTTGTTTACTTCAGCTTCATGGATTAGTTGCTCAGTTTGGATTAGTTTCTCTTTAATGGACTTGTCAGCATTTCTTTTTTCAGCTAGTTGCACGGCACCCTTTGAATATCCTTTTAGGGTTTCAAGTCCACGTAATTCCGAAAATTCAGATGAATCTTCTAACAACATACTTAAAAACATTGATGTGTTATGGATTCCATCAGAGATAGTTCCATTATCTTGTAGATCTTCGTCAGCTACAGTAAAAACAAATTGATTTTTAGAAAGTTGACTATTTCCCCCAAACCAAATGGCACCAACAACAACAAAAGTAAAAACTAGATATAGAATTTTTTTCATATTAAAGATACCTCCATATTTTTTATGGTAACAAATTTCCAAAAAAAACAAGATTAAGCAGGGTGAAAATAATTTATCATTTTACTTTCCTGACTGTACCCCTAGACATACGATTCAACAATCGGGCCATTTTGCGGAATAATTAAGTAACTTATTTACCATTTATCCGTCTAACCATTCAAGGAGGATAACGTGAGAGTAAATACACTGCAGAAAAAGAGTATCATTTTTGAAAGGAGCGATTAAATTGAAAAGACTATATGCCATTTTGAAAAGTATACTGGTACTAGTCATAGTTTTCATGCTTACTGCTTGCACAGGAGAAACAAGGCCTTCCGATACAACGATAAAGGAAACCTCAGAAGCTGAATCGGTATCGTCTTCTTCATCCGGGCAGAAGCCAACCGCTCTAGAAACTCGTCCAGCAGTTGAAAGCTTTGAACTGCTAACATCTAAGGGGAATCAGTCACTGGAGGCTACTCTACATCAGGGGAAAGGGTTTTCTTTGTATGTCTTTGAGAAATTTACTTTTGACGCAACTGCGGGTCGCCTATCATTAAGTGGAAACCCAGGATATTACGTTTATATTGAACCACTGCCATCCGATTATGATTTGGCTCAACTTGAGGTAGCGGGTAAGGAAGAGTTACGTCAATTCGGTGATGTGTCCAATTTTAGTGGCGAGTTGCTCGAACATCCTCTTGGTTTCGCGGATCTCTACCTTCAAGCTTCCGGAAAGGAAGGCATCAGCGATTATATCGTGTGGACATCGGAATCGGGCGATGCTTTTTTGTTCCGTCTTCATAATCCGAAAGGGGCGGAGGTATCCGATTTCGCTGGGCCCATTCATATTTCCCTATCTACCGTACAAAGTGAATAAAACACTATTATTTCTGCACAATTCGAAGAAGCATGTTATACCTAACCCGACGGGTATGCTCACCAGCTACATGAAAATAAAGGTAAAAAGAATCAAAGCCTGTGAAGTTTAACTCCCCGTAAAATTTCACAGGCTTTTTAGTTTATAAAGGGTTTTGTCCTAGCCACTGCTGTCTATTTTTGTAAAATTATGCGTAAAATTCAATTTAACGCTTAAATAATTTTTGTATTGAAAATGTCTTAACCCTTGGTACATATGGGATTAGACGTTTTTTTATTATAACATAATTAACGTTAAGAAGGATTAACGCTTATTTTTGGTAATAAAGTAAGTGTAATTTATGTAAAAGCACTTTATTTTGATATGGTAGACAAGAATGCGGATAGAGCTGTAATAGCTACAACCTCATACTTAGAGCCAGCAAGTAAGAAAATTTGTGAGTGTAAAAGTATCCTATTAATTATGCGGAATTTGCCACTATAACTAAATGGATTAATGAAATGAAAAATAATAAACCGTTTTATTAAATATCTAAGGAATTACTTACATTAATAAGTTTTTAGTCTTTCAGTTTGTTGACAAAAGGGGTATGGTATGGTTACATTCCGTATCCCTTTTCAGCTAGTTGAAGGGCTGGCAATTCAACAAACTATTTTAACCATCTTCATCGGATATTTGGCCTATACTTCGCTACAAGCAGCTATTTCTATTCGTGCTTTGCGAAAGGATCTTATCGAAGGAAAACCGATTGATCATCATGCTCCTTGGGAGATGCATTACCGATTAAATTCGACTATAGCTTTACTATTTACAGTAGTTGTTGGATTTAGTGCTATACCTCCATTCGTTCAGCTTGTAAAAGGTGATACGAAAACATTGCCAGAAGCAAGTCTTGACTTACCGATTGTCAGATTAACAGATGTAGAGCAGAATCCTGCTTTGGTTCGGGGGGAACCTTCATATATGAGAGACAATGTTGATTGGGACAACCGGTATACGTATGAGTGGGGTCCGTTGGCTCCGGTGGGTCAAATTGTGGAGGAAACAGAATGAGTAAGAAAGTTTTTAATATTTCTTTCTTAGTCAATTTAATTCTTTGCATGAGAATGAAACAATATATGACATTAAAAACATTAATGAAAATAAAAACGAGTTACTATACATTCTTGTGATAAGATTGCATAGTGGTTTACTATAAAGTATTCATATTAATAGGATATTTTTATCAGAAGGAGAGTGGGGATTGTGAGAGAAACCTGTGTTCCGACTGGCGTAGAACTAAAAAACACTGGTTTTGGATATACGTTATCCTTAATAGGTGGTAAATATAAAATGATTATTTTGTATTGGTTGTCTGAAAATAAGGTTATGAGGTTCAATGAGCTGAAGCGACGTATTGGGACTATCTCCTTTAAAACACTAAGTGTTATGTTAAAAGAGCTTGAGGAAGATGGCCTTATTATACGCAAAGAATTTCCCCAAATACCTCCAAAAGTTGAATATTCATTATCTGAACGTGGTTGTTCACTTATTCCATTGTTAGATATGATGTGCGAGTGGGGAGTGGAAAATAATTTTCAAGCTCTAGAAGCTGGAACAAAATAGGCATAAAAAGAAAGTACCTTCTTGTTTAGGAGGTACTCCTTATTTTTACTTTTATAAAAGTTACCCATTACATGTTATCAATGAAATTTAAATAATCTTGAGTGCTTTTTTCAATTTCACTTGCAGATGGCTCAAATTCTGTTCCATAAAACGCAAAGAACGAACGATAATCTGCTTTACAATAGATGGCTGTCGTCTCAAACGGACGTAAAACTTGTTCGAGTGTATAATGATATCTTCCATCTTCACTATAATCCACGTTTTTGATCCCGGCAGATACCCCTAAAGCAACTTTACGATTCTTTAATTTATCTCCTTTTGAACCATAAGCCCATCCATAAAGGAAAACATCATCCAGCCACTTTTTTAAGAGAGGAGGACAGTTGAACCAATATACAGGAAATTGGAGAACAAGGTTTCCATGAGATTCAATCAATTTTTGTTCTCTTTCCACATCTATGTTCCCATCAGGATAAACCTTATGCAATTCGTGTACAGTGTATTTTTTTGAATATTTTTTTAATTCTTCTACCCATCGCTTATTAACAACAGATGTTTCTAAACTGGGGTGTGTTGCGATAATAAGAGTTTTCAATGTTTCTTCCTCCTTAGGCTGACTTCATTTTTATTGTAAATTCTAAACTAAAAATATGTAAGTACGCACTTTTATTACAGGTACTTACATAAAGGTAAGTACCTTTGATATTTGACGTTACTTATTGGCTAAAGTTTCAAGAAGTGGATACCACAATTGGGTAAAGCGTAAAGCATTTCCTTCGGAAAGGCAGATAGAGGATGAGAAGCTAAAGCAGAAAATAATAGAATGCCATCAGAAATATAAGGGCATCTATGGCTATAGAAGAATACAAATTTGGTTAAAGAGGACCTATGATATTCACATTAATCACAAAAAAGTTCAACGGATACTAAGTGAACTAGGTATTAAAGCCATTATCAGGAAGAAACGAATTTATTACGGAAAGAAAGAACCCTATCTTATTTCGAATAATTATTTAAATAGAGCTTTTTACGCTTCTCGCCCTAATGAAAAGTGGGTAACTGATATTACGTACCTCATTTTCAATGGACAGAAACTATACTTGTCTGCCATCAAAGACCTATATAATAACGAAGTTGTTGCGTACCAAATTAGTAGACGCAATGATTATAAAATAGTCTTGGATACTCTAAAAAAAGCCATAAAAGGAAGGAATGTAAAGGGAATCCTTCTCCATAGTGATCAAGGATACCAATACACGTCCCATAACTATAATCAGCTACTTACAAGAAATAAAATGAAAGCTAGTATGTCTAGAAAGGGCAACTGTTGGGATAACGCTAGTATGGAAAATTTCTTTAGTCATTTAAAAACAGAATGTTTTAACCTGCATTCTTTTAAAACTTCACAAGAGGTTAGAAGGGCTATTAAAGACTACATTCTCTTTTATAACCACGAAAGGTTTCAAAACAAGCTAAACAACCTGACTCCTATCGAATATAGAAGTAAGGCTTTTTAACTGCGCTTATTTTTGTGTCTACTTGACAGGGGTCAGATCAGAAGAGGAATTGTGCCTTTTTCAGTAATCGGGCCATTATATGGAATAAGAATTACATAAAACACGACTTTTTTATACAGTTCCTAGGCTTCTTCAGAAGCCTAAAACGTTGATCTATCAACGATTAATAAAATCCTGCATAAACGAGTAATAATGGACAAGAGCCTAACCCTTGGTATACATAGGAAGGCAATAGCAGAAAGTCAACCGTAGTCCAAGAATCTCCAAAAGTCACTACATATTATTTTACAAGGTGTTTTTTATTAAGGAGATGATTTGTATGGTTAACAATAATAACCCCTTTCAGGGATGCTGTCCAATTAGTCCGATTTCAAAACCGCCTAACCTACCAAGATTAATGGGTCCCCAAGGACCAGCTGGGCCACCGGGTCCTCAAGGTCCTCAAGGCCCTCAAGGAATACAAGGAATACAAGGAATACAAGGTGAACAGGGAGCTCAAGGAGATCCAGGTCCTAGTACAAATCTTTTCGTAACTGAGGAACAGGCGTTAGTAGTAGAGATACCTCTTTTAATCACTGACCCAGTACCTATTGTAAATGTTCAAGTTACTACCAACAATGATAATGAAAGAGTTAAAATAGATGCAATTGTAAGTACTCGAGTTCAAGCAGTATCATCATCAACTACATTTGGATTAGCCCTAATTTATGAGTTGTTTAGGGATGGCGTCCCCTTAACTAGCGCTTTCGTTGAAGGAGTCTACACTAGACCTGAGGGTACTTTTCAATTTTACAGTTGGCATCCGAATTTTACTTTTGTCGATGTACCCGGGCCTGCGGGAACCTATACGTACGAAATAAGAGCTTCTCATCGTCTGAACGCAAATCCTGGAAATGTAGTAAATATCCAGGCTTATAACCTTGGGCTTACTGCAGAAGTTTTTCCCCCTACTAATTCATTTTTTGCAGCAAGTACAACAGCGAAAACAAATTTTGAGGAATTTAATATACATCACGCTTCAATATTAAAGGAGAACAAGATACCCCCTCTTTTACTTGATACCCGCCAATTAAATGTTCTTGAAATGAATAATGAAAAAACAAACACTGAGGAAAGCACAGTTTTAAAAGAAAGTATGGATACTGAGTTTAAACAAAAAGAAAAAAGGTTACTACCTTCCATTGAAGAATTAAAGTTAACCGTCAGTGAACAACAATCCAAAATTAACCTGTTAACTGAATTACTCAACAAGACTACCGAAGAAAACGAAAAAGAACTGGACTCCCTAAAGATAAAACTTGAAAACAAGTTAACTTACTTCACCAATACAAAGGATTTAGAAAAAGAACGTGCCGTTCTGGAAATTGAACGAAAATTCCAAGAAAAGCTGCAGGAGATCCATGAACAATATAATAATATGCTGGAAAGGTTGTATGAGAAATTCTTCTTGTATAGAGATAAATAAAGTCATTTAAAGAAATGTTCAACATACGTTCGACTGAATGAAATATTTTTTGCTTTTGCCATAGGAAAATGCAAATAATAAATAATTGCTGTACGAACATACTGTGCATTAATTGTAAAATTTTTATTCAGCAGCCGGGCGCTTTAATGGCATAAGGAGCACTGAAACAATCAAACTTTTTTATAAATTAAGATAGTGATTAGTATATTGAGGGAGTTAAAGAAGGAAACTTATCTTTTTCTAACGAATAACAAAAGTATTCAAAATAAGGAGATGATTTATAATGTGTGGGATGATGAGGTTTGATTGACCAATTAATTCCATATGTAATCTTATTTGGAGCTACGGGTTCAGGCTTGGTTGCTGGAGTGTTCTTCGCACTTTCTTCATTTGTTATGAAAGCACTTGCTCGGCTACCGGATGAGCAGGGAGTTGCTGCGATGCAGTCAATTAATGTAGTGGTACTAAACCGATCTTTTTTAACTGTATTTTTGGGAACAGCTTTAGTTACTATACTACTTATAACCCATTCTATTTTTAATTGGAAAAGTGCAAATGCCATTCCTTTATTTGCTGGAAGTTTGCTATATTTTGTTGGCAGTTTTCTAGTCACGGTTGTACGCAATGTTCCTCTAAATGATGAATTAGCTCGTGTAGGGGTACAGCCAACATTTCGGGAATTTTGTACGCTAAGCAAAATTCGACATAGAAATAGCCAAATACCTGTACGTTAAGGAATTTGGCTTTATGTGTTATAGGTTAATTTTTATTTAATGGTCTTAGAGAATTTGTGGGTAATCGATGTGAATCAAATTTATATTCTCCAAGAAAATTAATATGCTCCCATCCTAACGGTGAAATGTGTGGAAGTAATTCTTCCTTTAGACTATTCCTTTTCTTAAATTCTTTTGTCACTTCACTCAAATACACAGTATTCCATACGCTTATTGCATTGATTAATATATTTAATGCACTAGCTCTTTGTAGTTGACCTTGTATGCCTCGTTCTCTGAATTCACCACGTTTACCAAAAAATAAAGCTCTGGCCAATCCATTCATGGCTTCCCCTTTATTTAGTCCACGATGTATCCTTCTTCTTAATGTTTCATTCGTAATATAGTCAAGAATAAAGATTGTTTTTTCAATTCTTCCAATCTCCCGAAGAGATGTAGCTATTTTATTTTGTCTTGCATACGAACCTAATTTCCCCATGATTAATGATCCAGAAACTCTTCCTTCTCGAATTGAATGTGCCAGCCTTAATACATCATCAAAATTCTCTTTAATAACGTTTGTGTTAATCTTACCTCGAAGTATGCCTTTTATGTTTGGAAAATCATTAGGAGAAGAAATGGTATATAATTTAGCATCACTTATATCTCTTAGTCTTGGTGCAAAACGAAACCCTAACAAATGACTTAATCCGAAAACTTGATCCGTGTAACCGGCTGTATCAGTGTAATGTTCTTCAATTGTAAGGTCAGATTCATGATGTAATAATCCATCTATCACATGTACGGCATCCCTTGCATTTGCATTAATAACTTTGGCATAAAAGGAAGAAAACTGATCACTTGTAAAACGATAAATGGTCGTACCTTTCCCAGTACCGTAATGCGGATTTGAATCTGCATGTAACGATGATACACCGACAGGAACACGCATACCATCGGAAGATGATGTCGTCCCATCTCCCCAATATGTAGATAAAGATAGACGGTGCTGATAATTTACCAGTGTAGCTTGAGCGCGAGTCATCGCATCTTCATGTAATCTCCATTGCATAACATTGGCCATCTGGCGATATGAAATATCAGGAGTTGCTTCTGCCATTTTAGTTAATCCAATATTTGTCCCCATCGCCATTAATGAAGCCATCACAATAGACTTTTCCTCACCTTTAGGCGGTTGATTTGAAGAAGCGTGAACAAATGACTCTTTAAATCCAGTCCATTCAGCTACCTCCATTAATAAATCAGTAAGTTTAACTCTTGGAAGCATATTATAAAGCGATAAGCTGAAATTTCTAGCTTCTTCAGGAGTATCAGCTTGAAGTCTCTCAACATGTATCTTTTGTTTTTCAATGTTGATACTTTCAACTTTATCAATATTTTTGGATATCCATTGAAGCTTAGTATTTAAAGTTTCACATCTTTCCTGTATATACTGTTCAAAACTTACATTAACAGCTATATTAGTCCCTTTAATCTTTGCTTTTCCCCAATCATCTTTTGACACTAAATATTCTTCAAAATCCTTATGTAATTGACTACCTTCAACCCAAACATCACCGGAACGGATATAGTTTTTGAGTTCTGTTAAGGCAGCCATTTCATAATATTGACGGTTAATGTTACCTTCATCATCAAAAACATGTTTTTGCCAACGTTTAGGAACAAAACTCAAAGGTGAGCCATCAGGGATTTTCCTTTTTCCAGAATCATTTAATTCTCGTATGGTATCTAATGCCTTCAATAAAGGCTCTGCTGATTTAGTAGATTTGAACACTAAAGAATCCAACAGGCTTGGAGTATATTTCCTTAAATAGTTATATCGGGCTTTTATTAAATCGAGATAATCATAATCCATTGGTCTTGATAATAATTTAGCTTCTTCAATTGATTCTACAATCTTCTCCCACGGCATTACTTGGTCTAGTGCCGCATAAGGATCGATCCCTTCTTCTTTGGCTTTAATTAAAGCCGTTCCTATATCTGCGTAATGCACAACTTTTTCATTTACTGACTTTCCATTTTGTTTTTGCATCTCTTCTTGAGTTTTTCTACCCTTTGCTTGTAACACCATCATTTGCCTATCATGAATTTCAATGGCATGGTCAGTTAAGTCTTGGGAAAGAGTGATTAAGTGAGCGACTAATAATGCATATCTTTTATCTTCTTTAAATCGTCTAAAAGAATGGGGTTCATATCTTGCCCCAATTCGTGCTAATTGTAAGAGTCTATTGGGGTGTATTAATGCCGTATTGGCTGCAATATTCATTTCTTTAATGTACTTTAGTCTTTGTATGACCTTTAAAAAAGAATCTGGTGACGACTGTCCGGGAATTTCCCGAAGCCAAGCTAATTGGGTTTTAATATTATTTACCGTTAAATCGATCAACTTTTCTAGTTCACACTTATGTCTTTCAGAAAGATTACTTGTTAGTATGGCATATATTTTTTTCTCTGCACGCGTTCTTGTTAGCCAAACCATCCTCTCGATTGTTGGTATTGCAGGAAGGATTATTTTTTCCTTTCTTAATAAATCGATTGCAGTGCGTACTAGATACATCGAATTTCCATTTTCCAATGCAGATTTTAAAAGAACATTAGAAATCGTACGATAATCACTGTTATTAAAGTTTCTGTATCCATATACTTGACGTATTTCGTCTAAATGCTCACGTCTAGTTGTATCACGTTGAGCATATGAAGTGTAAACTCTGGATCTACATTAATTTGATTAGCGATGTATTTAATAAGGTTTTCGGGTATATCTGACATATTAATTAAAGAACAACCGGGGTTTCTAAGAATGCATAATTGGAGTGCAAACCCCAAGCGATTATGATCTCTTCTATGACGATTTATAACATCAATATCATAGTCAGATAGACTGTAATAAGAAGTAAATTCAAATTCTGATAAATTATTAAGGTTTAAAATTTCCTTGCGCTGTTCTGGTGTCAGCAGTTCTTTCACACTCAAGTTAAATCAATCCTTATAAATAATTTTGGTATGAGCCTAATTTACTTTATCTAAGTATCTATACAGCGAGGTTTTGCTGACTCCCGTTGCTTCTGTTATTTCGTTGATTGTATAATCCTTACTTTTATACATTTTTATTGCCATTTCAACTTTTTCCTTTTTCTTCGATGGTCGGCCACCTTTCCTTCCTCTGGATCTTGCTGCTTGAAGTCCTGATTTTGTCCTTTCGCTAATAATATCTCGTTCTAACTCTGCAATATTTGCCATTGTACGAAAGAAAAACTTCCCCATTGCAGTTGAAGTATCATACTGTCATTAATAGAGACAAAATCTACGCCCATATCATTGAATAATTCACTAAGTTCAATTAGATGTTTTGTAGAACGTGAAATACGATCAAGTTTATATACAACAATTTTGTCGCCACTGCGTAAGACCTTAAGAAGTTCTTCTAGTTGGGGTCTATCTTTTCTAGTTCCGGTCAACTTTTCTTTATAAATTTTCTCTACTCCAAATTTTGTAAGGGCATCAACTTGCATATCCAAGTTTTGTTCCTCCGTACTTACACGTGCATAACCAAATATCATCATTCATCACCTGCAAAAGTAGTTTATAACCTCATATTAGCACCAAAAACGGTATTAGATATTAAAAATGTTACTTTGATTTTAGGAATGAGTTTTGGTTCTACAGATTAATAGAAATAGATTGTTTTTTTTAAAATATTTATCAGAACCAAAAACGGTCGTTTATGGTTCATCAACTCTTTACAATAATTGGATTAAGACATTATCTTATTTTAGATATTGAAATTAAGTTATAATAATTGTATATTATGTATATGGTGTATATCAATTACATATACAGTTAAAAAAAGAGGGTTTCTATGAAAATAATTATTAAAAATGGTTCCGAACAACCGTTATATCAACAAATAAAGGATCAAATTAAAGGTGGAATTCTCCGTCAGGAATTAAAAGAAGGTGAAAAACTTCCGTCCATTCGTTCATTAGCAAATGATTTACATGTTAGTGTTCTTACAACAAAAAGAGTATATGACGAATTAGAAAAGGAAGGATTTATTGTAACAACCGTTGGAAAGGGTTCATTTGTAGCATCCGACAACTTAGAGATGTTGTCGGAATCTAAAAGACACATGATTGAAAAAAAGCTCTCAGAGGCGTGGCAAATGGCTAAAACCCTAGGAATAAATAAACAAGAACTTTATTTAATGATGGATATCATTTTTGAAGAGGATGATGAGTGATGACAGCTGTTTTAGATGTGAAAAACTTAAAGAAAGAGTTAGATACTTTCAGCTTAGCTAAAGTGGACTTTTTATTAAAAGAAGGTTGTATAACTGGTTTTATCGGAATTAATGGTTCCGGAAAAACAACAACTATAAAAACTATACTTGGACTCTATCCAAGGGACGAAGGTAGCATTAAGTTTTTTGGCAAAGAAATAGAAAAAAATGAGTACATAATAAAGAATCGTATTGGGGTAGTTTTAGATGAAGGCTATTTTTATGAAGATATGACATTGAAAGAAATGAAAAGTGTTATTGCCCCTGCATATACGAACTGGGATGAATCTATTTTTTTAAAGTATATCAATCGATTTAATTTGAAATTAAACCAAAAAATTGCAACCTTATCGAAAGGTATGCGAATGAAATTTGCCCTTACTTTAGCTCTTTCTCATCATGCTGATTTATTGATAATGGATGAGCCCACAAGTGGTCTTGACCCATTAATTCGTAATGAGTTAATGGGGATACTTTTAGATTTCATGGAAGAGGATGGAAAGAGTGTATTCTTTTCTACTCATATAACTTCTGATTTAGATAAAGTAGCTGACATGCTTATATTGATTGATAAAGGCAGAATCATATTCAACGAAAGTAAAGATGAACTACTGGATAGGCATGCTTTGGTAAAAGGAGATAATAGTTTAATCAATGAACATACAAGAAGATTATTTTTAAGTTTGCGTCAAACAGCAGTTGGCTTCGAAGGAATTACCGACAAATTAGACGTAGTACGTGAACAAATGAACGATTGTTTAATAGAGAGGCCTTCCATTGAAAATATAATGTTAGCCTATGTAAAGGAGGGATAAAAATGTTATTTCATCTTGTCAAAAAGGATTTCATTCTAGCCAAAAAATATCTATTATTTATGCTTGTTTTTGCAGTTATTGGACCCATGTTTATTTATTCAAAGTTAGGATTTGATAACGGTAGCTTTACAAGTTTTCTTATTACCGTTTTATTTACGGAATATATTTTGTTTAATATGGTTTCGATGCAAGAGGATAAATATAGGGGATCAGCACTTCTTTGTACAACCCCACATACTCGTAATGGTGTCATTAAAGCAAAATATCTATTTGTTCTTGTGATTTTTATTGGCTGTTTCCTTTTATTTAACCTTGCAGTAGCAATTGGTTTTTCTACAGGGCTAGCAAGATTAAATATTTATAGTATAGGAATAGCTCTTTTGATCATTTCTGTTTTTTTCGGAATATTAATACCTATTCAAACTAAATTTGGCTATGAAAAAACAAAGTATATCTTTTTTATTTTAATATTTTTAACTCCATTTATACTACCCACTATTATTGAGTGGTACCAATCGATGAATTTTAATATCAATTTTCAATTACCACTACCTCAAACAGTAATGGTTTGGGTGCCTTTTGTAATATCTATTTTTATTATCTTAATTTCAATGATTATATCAATCCAAATCTTTTCAAAGAAAAACTTATAGCTTCTTCTTTTGAGGTGAATATAAATGAAAACAATAATAATATTTGTAATACTGTTTGCAGTTTTAGCATTTGTAATTAAAAAAATTAGGAGCAAATAGAAATCCATATAAAAAAAGTCGAATCCATCAAGGATATCGGCTTTTTTAGATTGAAATTTGCTTAGCGTACAAAATTTCCGAAATGTTGGCTGTACCCCTATTTAAGAAGAAGATTATTTCTGAAAAATCTTTGGACTATCGAAAGGGGTATCAATATACATCCTATAAATGATATGTATTTTGGTTTAAATAAGTTACTTACAAAACAAAATTTTATTTCATTTGGAAATAGAATAAAAGCAGATGAAGCACTTCATGATATAGAATTGTTGCTAAATAAATATGTCCAACAAGTGCAAATAGATTATGAGAGATTATTGTTAGAAAAACAAAATGCATTATAAAAAAAGTTAATGAAAATTTCAAATTAAATATAACGGAAACTCATATATATAATTTGCAATAAAGAAAGGATGATAATATTGATGGAAAATTGGTTAGTACAACATAAGAATGACGAATTTACCTATTGCAACTAGGAAAACTGTATTATGCAGGTGGTTTAGCTCGAAAAAGTCCAATTACAGATGCTTCCAGTTATGAGTTTGTGAATGACAATATTAAAAATCATCATTAGAATATTTTGTAATTAAAATATGCTACCATTAATAAATACAAAATATTCAGTTGTTTTGAAAGGAGGGCTAATACTGAATGAATAACAATAAAGAAAAACCTGAAAATATTAGGGAGAAAATAAGGCAAGAGGAATTAAAAAAGAATACAACTGAAAAATTAAGTGACGGTGTCAATCGTAGTCAGTATGGGAATTTAGCTGATTTAGTAGGAGGACTGAATTGGAGAATAACAGGGGTATTGGTTATTATTGCTGTTATTGTATTTATTGTAATATCAGTTCTAAAGTAGATTTTTCAACAAAGGACTAAACTAGATCGCTACATCAAGTTAAGAAGCACACCGTTTTTTGAGGGCTTTTGTATTTTTCTCCTAGTCTGTTAACAAAAGAATACCCTCTTTTTCACTTAATATTATTCATATAAAATTGGCATTCTTTCTGAAATAGTAAAAGACCCACTCTCTTTGAGAATGGGTCTTTTACAATATATATGAAAGAATTAATAGTCTATACTGGAATATCTTATTTTGCGACTTAACTATAATATTGTAGGTTCTTGAAATTGAAAAATGAATCATAACCGAAGGAATTGTCGAAAATGTAGGTAAAGGGAAAAATTTTATACATTTGTGACTATATACCGAGTATGTCCAGACTGAAAAGGATATAGATATTATTAGTAGATGATTATGGCATGCTACTGAAGATATAAATAGTATAAAATTGGCACTTTTTGAAGGGGGGCAGGACTTATAATTAGAAAAATAAATCTTTTATAAAGAGAAAGATAATGGTATTAGAAAAAATGATTAATCAATATATGTGTATATGATTTGTTAAAAGTAATAAATAGATAAGAGAGGAGAATGTAATCAATGTAAAATTTACAACTAATGAATAATGTTTACCTTACGGTAATAGGAGGTGAGGAATAATGGGGGAAATCTCTTTATCAACAATGGTAATTTCTATTATACAAGGATTCTTTTGGAGTAGCATGGTTAATATTTACTTGGCCATAAAAAATGGAAATGTATCATTAAAAACACCTTTAGGGGAAGTATTAACTTTTTATTTAAAACTTACAGAAACTCAATTGATGTTGTCGGTAGGATTACTATGGATAGTATTTAAAAAAACCGAGCTTTCTGCAAAAGAACAACTAATAATTCTTATTGGGACATTACTTGCAATCATTCTATATGAGCCTATTAAAAAGAAAGTTCAGCAAAAAGTTGCTGAACACAATGAAAAAAAGATAGTAGAACTCATTCGAGTATACAAAAAAATCGAGAAAGAGAATAGTAACAAAGGTCTCGATCTATAAAATGCTGCTACTGCAATAGCAGCACTTCAATATATCGTTCTGTTTCCATCACTTTTCAGGAAGTGGTGGTTTTTTACTATCTTATGAAGTGATTTCTACTCATAGAATAACAAATCTTCAACTCCTGTGGACTATCAATTGGGCCATAATTTAATAGACTTTGAAATTTTTGTCAGGTCAGTAAAGTGATTTACTGAATATTCCTGATTTTTTTACAAAACTAGTTAAATTCCAACAAAATATCCGATAGACAAATATCCATATATTAGTAAATAATAGAAATACAAATACATAAATGGGAAATATTAGAGTGTAGGAGGAGAGAAATTGAATTATAAGAAAATCATTAGTTTTCTATTTGCTCTAATATTATTATTTAGTCTATTTTTTTTAGTCACAAAAAATGAAAGCGCTTCCGTTGCGAATTTTGACAATGAGGAATTATCTCTAAAAGAGGCAATTATTCTTGGATTAAATAAAGCTAAAGATTGGAATCAAGATGCTACTTTATTTAATGTGACGAGTGTTGATGAGGATATGGGAGGAACAAGGGGAGAAGGAGGGAAACGGTATGATTGGACTTTGAATTTTATAGTTCCAGGTACAGATAAACATTTGTTAGTTGGAATTTCTAAAGGGGTAATATTTAATCAACGAGAAGTTGATGGGCCAAAAGATACAATACCAATGGAGTTGGATAATATTGAATTCGATAGTCCTGAATTACTAAATATAGCAAAGGAGAAATTTGATCTCAGAAAAGGAGAAGATTGGGCCACAGGATACCATTTTACACTTGATAATATCGACGATAAACCTACTGTAACGGTTTTTGGAACGGATAAGGATAATTTATTTACCAGAATAAATATCAATCCTAAAACCGGTAAAATAGAAGGTGCTATTCACAAAGTGCCTGAGGGAGGAGGGCTAATAACAAAACTAGGAAGTAATTCACCTAAAATATCAAATTTAGGAATGGCGGTTAATGGTATTTCAGTAAATGATTCAAATTTAGTTACTTGGGGATATCGAAAGCCAAGGACATTTAACACAAAAATACAGCCATTTATTGAGCTAAGTAAAAACCGCGGACAATCTTGGGATGCACTGAATATTAATCAGAATATAGTGAATGCTTGGTTTAATACAAATAGTGAGTTATATGTTGCTACAGAATCAGAGATTTGGTCAAATGTAACATTTGAAGATAAAAAGAAAACCATTTTAAAAGCAAAGATCGATCATATTGACTATTCTCAGAATAATAATATTGCGGTTTCATCTGAAAATTTTATATACACAACACTAAATAATGGAGAACGCTGGGATAAAATTGTAATACCTGAAGCTATCCTTTTGCATCAAATTTCAAATGATGGAGATTTAATAATTTTAACAAATGATAGGAAGTTACTCTATAAAAAGGGTGAAGAATGGGAAACCCTTAAAATACCGACAAATCCAGAGACTATTACAGATATGAAGGTATTTGGAAATGAGTTGATCTTGGCAATGGGTGATTCATTAGGGGTTTATAATCTGGATACTGCTAATTTAAATGAAATACAAATGAATGATCCAATAAATACATTAATCAAAAAGAAAAATAATTTATTTGGGATAACTAAAGAAAATACAATTTATACAATTAACTTGGGAGGTGATGCTAATAGATTAGTAATGAAAAAGCTGATTGATATGGAAGACCAAGTAATTACAGATATGGAAGTTATAGAAAATGATTTAATAATGGCAACGACGCCAAATTATTATTGGGAAGAAATTTATTAAAAGAATCTAACTTTTTAATTAAGCAATCAAGGTTAGCATGTGGTCTATTGTTATTATGTAAAAAATGATTTGAATGAAAAAAATAGAGATGTTCAATTATATTAACCGGGAGTGATTATTATGAAAAATATAAGTAAGATAATCATAATTATTGGTTTAATATTATCTATACCCCTATCAGCAAGTGCTGATACGTTTACAAAATATAACCAAGATGTAACAGCATATTCAGCCAGTAAATATAAAGTAGATGGAAAACTTAGATATACACATTCTGGTGAACTGCCTAAGAATGGTTATGTTGCAATGAGATCCGATACAGTTGTACCTTTCGGTTCAACAGTTGTAACCCCATACTCAATAACAAATGGTAATGGTTATAGTACAGCTACTTATTTAGTTCAAGATACTGGTGTGGAACATCATTTGACAACACACGCTATAGATATTTGGTGGGGTTATTGTAGAACCGATGCTTACGAAGGAGTTGATGCAAGTGCATTAGGTTGTAAGCAATCAGATTCTATATTTCAAAGTGCCTTGGGCTTTGGTAGGAAAACTATGAATCTACAATACTTTACTAAATAGTAGATCAACGTTAAATCATATAAGAGTATAATTTAAATCTTTTGTGATAACGGCAGCATTTTGCTGCCGTTATAGAATTACAAAAAATACGAATGATTAATAAACCTATTGTGGAGGCAATTTATATGTCTTTAAATGTGTGTGATTCATCAATCGCACCTCAGGCCCATAAGAAATTCGATAAGTCATTCGATCCTTACCTATAGAAACATGATGTGCTGTTGAAGGCTCTATGTCGAATGTAATCTCTAATATAAATCCACGAAAGCCATTTACTCTTTTAGTTTCGATTACTTCAACCTTCCAAAGTTCAATTTCAGGAGAGTACGTCTTGAGAATGGGATAATAATACTTATTAAGCTCTTCTTTAATATAAGGATATAGCATCAGCATAAACATATCTTGTAGTCTAAGTTGTTCAGAATCATGAGACGGTCTTGGTATTCTCGCTTCTGCTTTAATTTGAAAAGAACATACAATAGTTATAGCTATTATTAGTGGGAAGAATAATTTTTTCATTTTCTATAAGAACACTCCTTTGATGTTATGATTACTATATTTCCCTATTCATATTCATCTAATGTATGTTTTTAATTATTCTAAAGTTTGTCTTATAAAACTTCATGAAAATTGATCCATCTGAATCGTATTAGTCAGCTGTGTTGAATTTTTTATTTCCTTCAGGATTTTTCTTTTTTATGTTGCATTCTTCCTAAGTTAAAACTGGAATCTCGGTATGAACAATTTGCATAGTGTTTTGTATTTCTAAATAACAATATCCCTTAACAAAAGGACGAGGTGAATGCAACTTTTCCATATCAACAAAATAATATGGCACTTCTAAATCCAATATAAAGTCACTTTCTCCAATTTCTACTATTGCAGCGAATTCATCTTCGGCCACAATTGAATAAATCATATTCTGTGGGGTAACTTGATTTTTAAACACGTAAACAATCATAATTTCCTCCTATCACCAAAAAAAAGCACCTAGTTGAAGGTATAATTAAATACCCCAACTAGGTGCTTCCTTAATTGGTTTTTGTAATATATTGTTATATTATCAATATACATTGAGCTTTATATAAGGTCAACAGTAAAAAATCTAATCTACTTTAGTCTAGAAAAAGAAGTATATAGTGTCATTGAATTATATATATAATTATGGTATAATTATGTATATATGGTTCTTACTTATAAGATACTAAAGGGGCTGGCAAAATGACAAAATCAGTATCAAAAGCAATCAAAGAAGCAAAAGCGTCATTAGCTGTTGAAGGGCTTTACATGAAGCCGGAAATTGAAAAGTTAATTGAAATGAAAATGACAAACCAAATTTCAGAAGAAGAATTCAAATATCGAGTAACAGGAAAATAAACATATGTCTGCAGATAAATATGTTTATCCTGGGACGAATGTATTAATCAATCTGTTTGATGAAAGGAATCCTAAAAAGCTAGAAGCATTTGAAGTAGCATTTACGGGTCTCCGTCTAGCTGAATTATCAGTAAAGCCTATTATTGGCTCATTTGATTTGTCTCACCTTAAACAAATTCATAAGTACATTTTTCAAGATGTTTATCCATTTGCTGGCCAGATACGCAATGTTAATATTGCTAAAGATTCTTTTCAATTCGCAAATGTTCAGTATATCCAAAGCTCATCTATGCAAATATTTATGGATCTGAAGAAAGACAATCACTTAAAAGGACTATCTAAAGAAGAATTTTCAATTAAAGCAGCTAAATATTTTACTGATATCAATATTCTCCATCCGTTTAGGGAAGGGAATGGAAGAACACAACGAGAATTTATACGGTCATTAGCTGGCCGGAATGGGTATGAATTAGACTGGAGTAAAGTAAGCGAAAAACAGTTATTTGATGCTTCAGTTAAAGCTGTTGTAAATGAAAACCCCTTAGCTCAACTAATTAGTAAATGTATATTGAATGAAAACCCTGATCAAACTTTAAGACAATCATTTGTTAGATCTGTAAAGCCTGATCGATCTCTTGAGAGATAATTGTACACTACCTAATTTGTCTGATAATATAAAAATGTAAAATAATACACTTTGAAGAGGAACACCCACGAGGATAAGTGGCAGAGTTGCTACTCTAAATTGCAGTGACAGCTTCGCCGGTATTAGGCTTATTAGAGAGATGCAGTACATCATTATCGAATGTGATAATGGGTGTCATATCCCAGCATGCTGAGCCCAATCCCCACTATACGGTACTGGGAGCAATTTATTGAAAGCAATGCTTATTTCTGTTACACTTCAAATATATGTAATAGGAGGAAACTAAATGGAAAAAAATTTGATTAAAGTGTCAATTTACTCATTTATAACTTCTTTTCTAGTATTGTTTTTTTTATTAGATCGAACAAAATCAACTAAAGATACTAACGGAATTACTTCATCAGAAGTAATTTCTTATCCAGATTATTTTTTCATGATATTAAAATATTCTGTCGGTATTACGATTGGTGCTGTGATCATTGCTTTAATAATTAAAAGCTTAAATAAAAAAAGACTGTCTAAAAAGTTATCCTGACTTTTTAGACAGTCTTTTTTTATGCCTTAGTTTATTGGTTGTAAATCTTTAGTGTTAATTCCCTTTACTTTAAGCAGTCCGTGACCTTGCTATAATATACTCTTACTACGAAATCTCTTAGCCTTAAATAGATAGACAGTACTCCACATTAAACAACCTTATTGCACTGGATGCTGCGATTAATCCTATAAAGAACCTTTTCTTTTGGGACTTATTGAACAAGCCCTTTAATATTCTTCCGTATGATATACATTATTCTTAATGTTTTCTAGTTTTAAAGGCTATTATACTCAGCAAGATTGAAATTATGCAAAAAGCAATAAATGCTAGAAAAGGTATTGTAATAAATCCAAACCAATTAATATAAATAGTATCACATGGTACCTGACTAACACAGGGTTTAATTTTAAAGAAAATTATTTTCTTCTGTTCTAAATAATGCATAATTGATACAAGTGAACCTATTATTGATAACGGTAAGACATACTTAATTACAGATATATCCTTTTTAAATGTAGCAATTCCAAGAATTAGTACAAACGGATACATCAAAATTCTTTGATACCAACATAATTCACATGGTATATAACCCTTTACTTCACTAAAGTACAAGCTTCCTAACATAGCGATAAAAGAAGTTAACCATGAAAAATACAACAAATAAATTATCCAGTTATCTTTTTTTGTTCTACTCATTTTCTTTTTCTAGTTCTTTCTCTATTATTTTTTTCATTAAGGAATAATTAAAGGGGTCAGTAACTTTGAAATTATTAATAAAAATTGTTGGGGTTTGTTGTATTTCATATTCGTTTCCCAATTCAATATCTTTTTGTAATTGCGTTTTCATTTTTCCATCTGCAAGTGCTTGACTCACTTTTTCTTCATCTAACTTCGCTATATTGTTAACAACTTTTGCAATTGCTTCAAAAGTAAATTCGTCTTCTTGATTATTATAAAGAGTGTTGTGATACTCCCAATATTTCTCAGGGTAGTACTCATTAACGTATTCTGCCGACAATGAAGAAATAATTGACTCATCGCCATGAAATAATACATTTATATAAGAAAATTTTACTTTACCAGTTTTTATGTATTCTTTGTTTAACTTTTCAAAGATGTCATCTTTCCAATTTTTACACGAAGGACATTTATAATCCCCGAATTCAACTATTACTATTGGAGCATCATCACTACCTAGAACAGGCTGTCCAGATATAGATGGAATTTCTTTATAGTCTTTAATATTATTACTTACAGCCCTTTGAGAATCGTTAAACACAAATAAAGTAATACTCAGCAACACGATAACAGTGCTGAATAGTAGCCAGATAATTGATTTTCTATTCATATAATTCTCCTTGTGTTAGCTGGCAACAAAACCTTTATAAAAAGGTTTTGTTGCCTTCACTACTACCAACATGTTACAACTCCATTAGTATACCTTCCGGAAATAATTTTAACCCTATAATCGTACCCTTTAATTGCATTGATGTTAAAGGTATCAGAATTCTTACCATACACCGATCCATCCTTATTACTGCTACTATAATCTGTCCAGGGTTTATTTGGTGCTCTATACTGAATTTTATAATCTGCCCAAGCCATAGCGTTATTAGTCACTACTAAATTTACATGTGATAGTGTAGCTGTACAATAATCACTAGTTAGATAATACTCAGTAGAAAA
The DNA here is from genome assembly GCF_006704205.1 of Cytobacillus solani. Classification (NCBI taxonomy): domain Bacteria; kingdom Bacillati; phylum Bacillota; class Bacilli; order Caryophanales; family Bacillaceae; genus Cytobacillus; species Cytobacillus solani. The sequence goes on along the minus strand of NZ_CP041305.1, from coordinate 555,699 downwards.
TTTTAAAATTATGAACATAAAAAATGTATTTTGCTATTGAACTAAACTATTATCTCCCCATCTAATCATAAGAATTAACTTTAATATAGTAATATTTTTTGTTCTTTTACATAAAATTAATAGGGGAGATGAATTCTATGATAAAAGTTATTAAATTAAGTGAAAAGAAAATTGAAAGATTGATATTTTATTTAATATTACTTGCTTGCTTTATTTTCTTTTTGATTATTAATTTGCAACTAGGCTCTAGCACAATGGAGAAATTGATTAGAAATATTGACTCTGATGGCTTATTTCTTTCTTCAATGAATTCTGTAAATCATTCTTTTTTTAATGAAAATAACGACCCCTTAACTCTAGAAAATCTAACAAATATATTTTTTTCATTAGCAACAAGTATTAGAACAACTGATCACCGATCATTCATAAGAAATGGGCTACCTGGTCTATCTTACTATGACACTGAGATTGTTGTTGCTGGAGAAGGAACTGACCTTACAACTTTACCCTATGAGTCAACTCCCCCAATAGAAGTTCTTTTAAAAGAAATGGAAGTGGCAGAGGAAAATTTGAAAGAGAATACTTCTCCGAATAACACAATATTACCTTCACCTGAAGAAAGTAACGTTTTTATCTACCATACTCACAATATGGAATCGTTTCTACCTCTTCTAAAAAACACAACAAATCCAAAAGAGGCAATAACATCAGATGAGAGAGCGAATGTAATTGGTTTGGGGAAATATTTAACATCAAAATTACTTAACAATGGTTTGAAAGTCTATCATGATAAAACAAATATAAATCAAGAATTGTTAAAGAGGGATTGGAAGTATTCTGATTCGTATTCGATGTCAAATGAGATAGTGAATGCTGCAACATCAAAATATCCAAATTTAGAGTACTTTATCGATATACACCGTGATTCAGCGCGTAAAGAAAAAACTACAAAAATATTAGATGGAAAAGCTTATGCTAAACTTTATTTCATTGTTGGTAAAGAGAATAAAGATTATAAAAAAAATTTAGCTTTTGCGGAAAAATTGAATGCAGAAATTGAGAATAAATACCCTGGAATAAGTAGAGGGGTTTTCTTAAAAACTAAAGTTGATGGTAATGGCGTTTATAACCAAGATGTATCTGATCGTGCGATCTTAATTGAAGTAGGTGGAGTTGATAATAATCTTGATGAATTAAATAGGACCTTGGATATCTTTGCAGAAGTATTTGCAGATGTTTACTGGAAAGAGAATGAGGGGAATAAAGAATGAAAATTATAAGGAACTTTCCCTCGTCTATTAATTGGTTAATTTTCACATTAGTTATTACTATAATACTTTTATCAGTATTTGATTTAACTGTTATTACTATAGCTGGATTTATATCAGGTATATGTTTGGCAATAGGCAATTTATACACAGAGGAATTAAGAAAGAATAAGGAAGACTAATCTGAGTTTAGTTAGTTCAATAACCTTGCTTAATGAGTCCAAATGTATCGACTTAACAAGTACAAAAACCATAGTAAACTAAAATTTAAAATCATTTCAATAAATACTAAAAGGATAGCTGGCTAAAGCCAGCTTTTTTATTTGTAATTTTTCCTTTGGCGCTACGCACTTTACCACCTAAACGGCTGCATCAGCCTTGAATTGGGCGAGCCTCTAACTCCCCCCAATCCCTTCCTGTGCATCCGTAGCACAGCTACAGCAAGGGGCGAAAAACTTTTTCTAACCTACCTACGGCAGAAAAACTTTTTGCGCTGTTAACCCTTGCTTCACTCTGCTTTCGGTGGTAAAAGCTACGCATCCAAAGGGAAAAATTATCCCTTGTGGGAAATCAGTTGCGCTTGCACCAAATAAAAAATTAAGGAGCAAACTCAAAAACAAAAAACCACAAGCTAAATTTCATTTAATTCTTTTACTAATCGATAAAAAGTAGTTTTTGACACCTTCGAGATCTTTATTGCTTCAACAGCTGTAATTTCTTCTTGCTTCCATTTAGTATATGCTTCCTTAAATTCGGGTGTAATTTTAACTCTTGGCCTTCCTAAGTGCTTTCCTTTGGCTTTCGCAGCTTGAATTCCTTCAGCCTGCCTTATTTTGCTGTCTATGCGCTCTTTTTCAGCGAAGGCTGCAAGTACCGTTAGAATGACTTTCTGGACTGCTGTTTTAATAATATCGTCTTGATCTGTTGAAGTATTAATCATAGGCTCTTTGATGAATTTTAAGTGGATGCCATTTTCTACGAACCATTCATATTCCTTTAATGTTTCTTTCATAGTTCGGCCCATGCGAGTAATAGAATCGAAAACGATCTCGTCTCCTTCACGCACCAATTGTTTTAATAACTGATATTGTGGTCTATTAAAATTTTTACCACTCATTTTTTCGATAAAAACGTCTCGGTCGTCAATTCCTTCTTTTTTCATTGTTAAGACTTGCCGATCTTCATTTTGATCTTTATCGGAAATTCGTATGTAAGCAAAACGTTTCATTAGTTTCTCCCTTCCTTTTATCTTAATGCTGTAATTATAACAAAGAACGTCCCTAAAGGTATCGTTTAGTTTTAGAACGTTCCTAAAATGAGAATACAACCTTTTGAAACGGATGTAACCCTATTAGTTTAAGAGAACTATTAAAGGATAAAAAGGTACACCTTTAGGAACGCTATAAAACTACCAAAATATGGGGGTTCAAATATATTTATGTGTAGCCTTAAAATAAAGTTTGATCAAAAATACCTCGTAAACCCACATTTTACGTTAAATGAAAAGAATCCGTTTTGAAAAAAGATTGATCAAAACGGATTCATTCTTTGTGAAATACTATGCAATTTTTATAAAAAAGTTTGATCATTTTCTACTTTTGTTGATCCTTTAAAACTCCGTAAATAGAAGACTGTTCCAAAAATGTAGAATTTCTACCTTTTTAACACAGCAATTTCCACGGTAACAAATCTGCAAACAGTAGCCTTTTTAACTTCCGTTACAGTTTTGGCCGTGTTTACCTACTTAGAACTAGGCATCATGTTTATATAAGTTATCAAATACCAACGAAATGGCAAGTCTGATGGTTTCAAAAATCAATGATCTCGATTTTCTTTCCCGATGTGGTATAAAAATAAGCCCCGTGATATTCTTATTTCGTCGAAAGAATTAATTCATTAATTCAAATAGAAAAAGGCAGTTTCTGAAATACTTTGGAGAAAAAGATTTTATTGGTTCAAAAATATAAACCATCTTATAAGGAGAAGAACAATGATTAATCAGGAAGACGAACAAAATCTAGTATACGAATTTAAAAAAAATCAAGATATCTTATTTGCAATTGGGGATCAAACCAGGCAAGCCATCCTTATTACCCTCATGCAAGGACTGCAACATCCCGGTATGCGAGTGGGAGAGATTACGGCAAAAACACATCTTTCACGCCCAGCTGTATCCCATCATTTAAAAATTTTGAAGGATGCAAAGATCATTAGTGTGCATAAAGAGGGGACCATGAATTATTATCACTTGGACTCAAAAAGCAAGCTTCAATCATTTAAAAAGCTCATTGATCAGATCGAGAAAATGTTTTTGAAATGTGAATCAGGCACTATTTTATATCAGGACGAAAGGAACAGAGGATGAAAATGACTGTAGAAACTAAGGTAGTGGAAGCGGTTAATGGCGTAAAAATCCCTCAATTAGGTTTCGGGGTGTACAAAATAAAGAAAAAGGAAGAGTTTGAAACGGCTATTAATGAAGCTATCCGGATAGGTTTTCGCCATTTTGATACTGCAAAAATTTATGGAAATGAAAAAGCATTAGGCACAGCCATTGAAAAAAGTCAGATTCCCCGAGATCAATTTTTTATTACTTCAAAAGTTTGGAATACGGATCACGGTTACGAAGCTACTAAGAAAGCTTTTGAACAAACCTGTAAAAAGCTGAATGTAAAATATCTTGATATGTACCTCATCCATTTTGCTTCACCTCATTACCTGGAAACATGGAAAGCAATGGAGGAGTTGTACATGGAAGGAAGGATCAAGGTTATTGGGGTTGCGAATTTTGAAATTAAACACCTTGAAAAACTCATGAAACAATCCAGAATCCCACCGATGATTAACCAGGTTGAGACTCACCCGGAGTTTCCGCAAAATGAACTTCATGACTACCACAAGAATCACCACATCTTACATGAGGCTTGGGGTCCGTTGGGGCAAGGGAATAAAGCGTTGCTGGAACATCCGGTATTAAAAATCATTGCCCATGAACATCAGAAAACTGTAGCTCAAGTCATTCTACGTTGGCATCTCCAACGAGGAATTATTATTATTCCAAAATCATCAAATCTAAAAAGAATTAAAGAGAACAGCGAAATCTTTGATTTTACGTTAACCAGTGAAGAAATGGAGAAAATCAACCAACTCAACACGGGTAGAAGGTATTCGATAAACCCCACTGGTTACATTGTTAATCCATTTTACAATGGACTGATGAAAATTTTCATTAAGTGAGTTCAATAAACAATTTTAATACCCAATCCGAAATTTAGCGTTTTTCTTATTCAAGAAAACGGCACGAAGAAGATCGGCTGTTTCCAGTGCAGCTTTTTTATAAACGGTATAGCTTTCTTTATAACGGTACATCTTTCTTTTAAATCTACAGCAGAACGGTTTAGAAATGATTTAACACATAATTATCGTCCAAATTTTATAGATTCAGGTATAAGAGAGAGTCATGAGGGAGATGAGATCATCATTTCTGTCGGTCTTGGTGATTATACAACTACCACTGAATTCATTACTAACATAGAAGAAACTATTGATTTAATGGCTAAAATTATTGATAACATTAGATCTATAATAGTATAAAAAATTCTAAGATATTTATATGCACTGCCATAAGAAACCATAAAAGTCCCTGCAACGAACTCCACGCTGCAAGCCCTTTTACGGTCTCTAAGGGTCGCTTCAGCACTAAAACGATCGATAACCATGGTTTATACGGCTAGCGCCTAGATTCCGGAGGTTGCTTTTCCGTTACTTCATTAAAGCCGCCCTATTGTTGAAGATCGGTTATTGGAGAAAAGCCCCCTTTATCATGTCCGCTGGAGATTCCGCGGTATGCCACGGTACGATAGTTAGTAGTTCGTTTTTAAAAAGCTCCAAGAAAAAACTCAAAGGGTTGGTAAAGCTGGAAATTTACTTTGGTTTGAGGCTGCCTACATTCCGATTTTAAATGAAGAGGCAAAAGTCAATGCTGTTCTTAAAATCGCAACCGATATTACAGAACGTGAGAATAAACTAAATATAAGGTTAGGTTATACGCGAACTAAATCCGGTTCTTCCTTAGCGTAGGAAGAACCGGATTTTTTATGGTGAAAATTGTATTAGCGTGGGTTTTACGTCAATTGGTTGGCTTCCCAACCGCGAAGCCGCTGATGATTTTTTCTAATGAAGTAGAGTCAAAGTCATCCGATGAGTACAGCTCTACCGTGAATCCCTGCTCCTCCCAAATCACGATGCCATTCGCAAAATAGACAGTTCTCTCCATGATCGTTTCGGTTTTGATCTCGTCTGTAGTGCCGATACCGTTTTCTCCGCCTTGGGAGATCAGAAAGTTAACGGTTTTCATCCCTTGCTTGTACTGCACTTCGACCATATTTTCTCCTTGAATGACCGTGTTGACGTACTCATAATCCGCAAGCCAGGTAGGCGCCGGGAAGTTCAACCCCAAGGCCAGACGGGCTTCCTGTACTGTCAAATTGGGACGCTCCTGCAATTCCACCATCCTTGCCTCAGACTCCTGTCCGGAAGCCGCATTTGTCGCAGGCGGTTCAGGCTCCTTGTCAAAGCGGACAATTTCCAAATTTCCAATCTGGAAGCGCTCCGAAATGGTTTCGAGTATTCCTTGTGCAAATGACGTTGTCGAGGCTGCGCCTAACAGGCAAACGACAGCAACGGTACTAACCGTGAGTGATTTCCATTTCTTCTTTTTCATATCTAGCTCATCCCTTTTCTTATCATATGGTCGGATTCTTCCGGTCTCCATCTTGAATTTTAAGCGATTGTAAATTTTGTCCTTGGAGGTTTTGTCATCCAGCTCAACATTTGCAAGCAAGTCTGCAAGCTCACGAAATTCGTTGACATCTTGCCTATCCTTCATACTGAAAACCTCCTTTTTCCAATTCTTTTTGCAATTTCTTCAAACATCTGTAGAGAACAACTCCGATATTCGAGCCACTCACACCTAAAAGCTCTGCAATTTCCACATTTTTCAACCCTGCTGCATATTTCATCGCGATAATGTTGCGCTCCTTGTCGCTCAGCTTTGCCAACGCCTTGAACAAGGCTTCATGGTTATCCTCCCGGATCACGATTTCCTCGGGTGACGACTTTGGTAGGAACATATCCGAGATCGAATCCAGGGAAAAGGTTAGTCTTTTTTTCTGTGAGCGGAAGTAATCAGTCACGGCATTTCTCGCAATCGCAAACAGCCATACCTCAAATTTGGATTTATCCGGAGAGAAGCTGTTGTATTTGAAAATCATGACTTCGAAAACATGACTGCATATTTCTTCTGCTGCATAGTGATTGTTGATCCGGTAGCAAATATACTTGTAGATGCGCCTATAGTACGCATCGTAGATCTCGGCAAATCTTTCTGTCGTGATGATTTCATCCTGGAAATTACTTTTTTCGTTGGGGCAGATGCCTTTATTTACTGGGGCGATCTCCAACTACTTCCCCTCCATTCTCTTGTTTATGAAAATGTGAAGTATGAACAAATTGCGCAATTTGTTGTGGTTTTATGAGCCTCACGATAGTTAATACGGGAAAAGGGGGATTGTATTAACAAATGGGGTCGATTTTTTTTTTAAGGGTGGGTACGATTGGAGAAGGGAATTACGGAACAACTCCAATAAAGACCATTAATGGAAGTAATATTCAGGATTTGGCCCATTTTTAACATATCTCAGTCGTACTCCGATAAGCCCATCTCTCAAGATAAACTTACTGTTTTAACAACATTAAGATATTTGAGACGTGTTACCTGGGACATTACGAAGCCTTTGTTCTCAAGATTTCACTCTTGTAACATTAGGGTTTAATCTATTGAAATTCTCTTTATAATTATTGATATATAGCTGTTTTGCTATATTACTTTGTAAATGCGCTTAATCCTGACACTACCCCTATCTTATCTAGTTTGACATCATTTCTCCTCCATACTATTTTTTAAAAATTAATTTCTTTATAGTTTTTTATACATGGCAGTTGAACACTAAAGTACTATTTACACTAATAGAAATCTTCATCTTCATATTTGTAATCACGGTATACTTCAATCCATGTTCCTTTTGAAATATCCCATCTATATTCAGCAAGTAATCCGTTATTGTGGAGCCATTCAGTTTTCTCTTTTAAATATTCCTCAGTAATAAAATACTCAATTTTTCCCTGTGAAAGACTGGGTTCATGCCTTGTAAATTTAATTTCTATAAAGAATATATTGTTTTCATCGCCTTTATGTTCTCTGAATGTATAATCATATTCCCAATACTCATTCTTACTTTTATTTTCTTCGATTCTCGTTTTTACTAGCCACATTTTAATAGGATCTGGATAATTTTTTAATATTACGGCTTCTGGATCTTTCTTTAAATCATTAAACTGTCCACCTAATAATCCTAATATCCATCTTTCTCCAGCTTTATAGACTTTCATTCAATCCCCCCTAAAATAAAAATTATCCTAACAAATGACACTCATATATAAGTCTATCAATCTATTTGATCGTAAAGTGTTCATAATGTCTTAAAATTTTGACAAATAATAAAACGTCTACTTGTACAAGCTGCTAATTTTTTATTATAGGCACTGCCATAAGAGACCATAAAAGAGCCTGTAGCAGTCCCCACGCTGCAAGCCCTTTAACGGTCTCTAATGGTCGCTTCAGCACTAAAACGATCGATAACCACGGTTTGTACGGCTAGCGCCTACAATTCGTAGGTTTCTGTTCGTTTTGCCTTACGGCCGCACTGAACGAGTGCAAAAAAAGGGAGATCAATTACATAAGAACTGAAAAAAGGATAGCAGACAAACGTCTGCTTTTTATTTTGGTCATTTTTCCTTTGGCGCTACGCACTTTACCACCTAAACGGCTGCATTGGCCATGAATTGGGCGAGCCTCGAACTCTTCCCAATTCCTTCCCGTGCATCCGTAGCACAGCTACAGCAAGGGGCGAAAAACTTTTTCTAATCACGCCTAAAGGCAGAAAAACTTTTTGCGCTGTTAACCCTTGCTTCGCTCTGCTTGCGTTGGTAAAAGCTACGCATCCAAAGGGAAAAATTATCCCCTATGGGAAATCAGTTGCGCTTGCACCAAACCAAAAATAAAGGGGCGAAACCAAAATGATTAAATCCCGAAAAGCTAAAAATTCTAAAAGAGGTCTTTATTTACAAGATAATGAACTGAAGCAAACAGCATTTCAACCAGGAACCAATTTTAAATATGTCATAGATACTAAAAATAAAAAGATGGTTATTATTCCATCAGAATCAAGCGTAAATACCGTTTCAAAGCGTGCAACAAAGTCGGGTGTTAAACCAGTTATTGATATTCGCAACAAAGAAGCTTTAAGCATATTTAGAGAAGCTGATTATTTACAAGTTGAGATCCAAGAAGATCAAATTATTGTTTCTGGATATGAAGAAAAGTCCTCTTCAGCTCTTGCTAAAGTGTCAAAGAAAATTGCTAGTGTATTTTCAAAGAAATCAAACGTCCTGGATATTACTTCTCTTTTAGATGTCCGGAAAAAATTTGAATTTAGGTTAGGATCCGATGAATTAGCTAAAGCTGTTGGCCATGCCCAGCAATTTGTACAGCTGTCGATATTTGATGTTATTGGGGATACTCATTCATATTCTTCTCAATCGATTCAAACGATTGAAAAGGGATTAAAAAACATAAAAGTCCCCCTTCAGGTAATTAGTTTGTTCAGTGGGGCAGGTATCATGGATAAGGGCTTTGTCGAGGAAGGGTTTGACATTTCATTTGCTCTTGAATTAGACGAAGATGCAGTTGCTACATATCGAGCAAATCACGGCAACCATGTGGAACAAGGAGATATAACTAAGTTTGATAAAAAGCGTTTTAATCAGATTGGTTCACCAATCATGATTGGGGGATCACCTTGCCAGGGATTTTCTTCTGCTAATAGACATTCTAATTTCTTAGATAATCCTAATAATTTACTGGTGAAAGAATTTATTGAATCGATAAAAGCTAATTCTAATTGTCAGGTCTTTGTCTTAGAAAATGTTCCAAAACTTTTATCGGCTGGTGATGGAAAGTTCAAACAAGAAATTTACGATGAATTAAGTGATTTTGAAATTACTTCAGGAGTTTTAACTGCGACAGACTTTGGTGAAGCCCAGGAACGAAAACGAGCCTTTATTATAGGTTCAAAAATCGGAAAAATAGATTTACCTAAACCTACTCATTCTCCTGATCATTATGTAACAGTTAGAAAAGCATTAGAAGGGCTTCATGAAGATGTTCCTAATCAAATGGATTTTACAAAGCCAAAACCATCAACTATAGAACGTATGCAAACGGTTCCGGAAGGTGGAAATTGGCGTGATTTTCCTGATGAATTTAAAACTACTAGTATGTTCACTGGTAAGACTCATAGCTCTGTTTACAGGCGTTTAGCATGGGACCAACCATCAATAACGATAGCGAATCCGCGTAAAAGCAATCTTACACATCCAACCAAAAATAGAATATTATCCGTTCGAGAATGTGCTAGATTGTTTGGACTGAAGGATGATTTTATATTCAAAGGAAGTTTGTCCTCAATGCAACAGCAAGTTTGTAATGCGGTTCCTGTAAAATTAGCAAGAGCAGTTGCACGAGTAGTTAAACACGCTATCATGCGATATAACATTAGGATGCATTCTGATAAATTTGAGTTAGTTTAGACTCCCGTTACTATAAAATGATAATAGAGTTTAATTTAAAAAGCCAAACGAGCAAAACCCCGTTCTAAATTTAGGACGGGGTTAAAAATTAGTAAAGCAAATAGAACAACAAAAGAAAAAACCTTCTTCGAGTCGAGCAAGGACAAGAAGAAGGCAACACCGATAAACCATATCAAAACTTGAATAGGGAAGCTAATAAAGTTCCCTTTCATGTGTCATTATACCATACACTCAAAAAATTCCGCAATCACTTAGGGAATATTCTGATTTATCCCCCTTGTATTTGTTGATTGTTATATCATTACTCGACTATCTTCAGACTATACTTCCAAGTTACTCATAACAGCAGATATATTATTATCTATGTTAGTTTTTGATGATTGATGTAAAACACAAAATCGCTTAAAAAATTTAAGGTTTATTCAACAATAGTGCCCGATTGTTGAAGATCGTTATTGAACTAAAGCTCACGTTAGTTGAAGAAACGTATCTACTTAAATTCATTTGCAAATGCACCATTTTCGTTATGCAATAAATATCTTTTATCATTAACTACATTATGGTAATCAATTTCTAAAAAATATGTTGCTTTACTTAGAACGTCATAAAAGAAAGGAACAAACTCCAAATCTTTAAAAACATAAACTTCTATTTGTTCATCATTATTTCTATATGCTTCAAATATACGATGGTTTCCATTGATACAATAAGGTTTGTTGTTGGTTAAATATCGACTCTGAAGTACCATTACAGGATTTTTATGATTGGGTTTTATTCGGTTTGGGTCTTTATTTATGTTACCTTGGTCAACAGCTTCAATTATATTCGATGGAGAAGTCTTTATGGGTTTAATGTTTTTTTCTTTTATAAATGTAGTAGCCCCGTCTATGTCTAAGGTATACTCAAATACCCCAGTCGTGAACTCTGCATATAACGAGAATGTCTCCTGACCAATTGGATGTATCACTGGGTAAGTTTCATCTACAAGAGTTTGGTTTAAAATATCAGTCCATTTTGAGGCAACTTCAGCCCCATAGCTGGATTCTTTCCGTATTACTTGAATGCGTGAAATAAAGTGTTTAAAAGGTTTGAATTCCTGAGACTCTTTTTCGTATAATTCTATTTTACTTACCATTTAATATCCCCTTTGCTACTTTTATATCAAAAAATCAAATTCACTTTTTTTTAGATTTCTAATAATAACCACCGTTTATACACCCCATTATTTTTTAAGACATTTTATTTACTTCTATGTAAAACAATTATTTTCCTTCTTCAATTAAACTGCCCCATTAGTTTAAGTGCATTTCTTCACAATCTCACATAAATATCCAGTTTTGTTTAAAGTCTTATTCCATTAAATGGCCTGATTGTGGAATAGAGAGTGACCTACATCTTTCTACTTTATTATCTCTGTACACTTATACTTAGATAGCAAAGGAGCTTTAATGCCCTTTCAAAATCTTATTAATAATAACCTCACTATTCGGGCGGCAGCACAACAGCATCCAGGACAGCCAACAACGCTATCCAGGATGCTGTAAGTGTCGCTTCGGTATTAAATGCCCCGATAACAACCAGCTGTACGCATAGCTACACCTGGTAAGTTCCTGTTCCATTTACCTTACGGCCATACCGAACGAGCCGTAAATCCTTAAAAGAATAAAGAAAAGAAACTAAGAGCAAAAAAGGATAGCCGGTTCCCACCGGCTTTTTTATTTGTTTTCTCCTTTTCGCCCATTTGCATTCCGAATCGTATCATCACGCAGCGTTTCTAAGCTTCCAATCGGTCGGGACCCCGAACCCAACTGATTCCAAGCTAAGAAACGAGTCAATAGGTCAAGGGGCAAAAAATTTTTTCTAAAGGCGCTTCGCAACGAAAAACTTTTTGTGCTACTCCCTTGACCCATTGCCTATGCTCATGATTCGTTCTACATGCCAATCGGGCAAAATGATCCCCTTTGGGAACTCCTGCTATTCGGAATGCAAATAGAAGGAGAAAAAAATAAAAAAAAGAGAAAAAAGCATTCATAAAACAACAAATTTTAGAGAAAAAGGAGCCAAAAAAAATGAACGTATATGAAATCGTTACTCAGAAGATTATTGAAAAATTAGAAGCCGGAGTGATCCCTTGGAGAAAGCCGTGGATTAATGTGAATGCTGTTAATTGGTTGACTCAAAAGCCATATAGAGGGATAAATACAATGCTATTAGAACCTGGTGAATACGCAACTTTTAAACAAATAAAGGATGCTGGCGGCAGGGTGAAGGATGGGGCGAAGTCGGAAATAGTTGTATTTTGGAAATGGATAGAAAAGGAAATTAAAGAGACTGGAGAAATTGAAAAAATTCCTCTTCTAAAATGTTACCGAGTATTTAATATCAGTACACAAGTAGAGGGATTAAATAGTAAAAGAGAAATAAAGGCATTTGACAACGATCCAATAGAAGAAGCTGAAAAGGTTTTTAAAAGTTACATAAATTGTCCGAGTTATAGCTACAACTCAGGGAAAGCATATTATCAGCCAAGTATTGACCATATTAATTGCCCACCCATGAAGGATTTTCCAAATGTAAATGAATATTATTCCACTCTATTTCATGAAATGGTTCATTCTACCGGTCATAAAAGTCGGTTAAACCGTTCAGGAATTATAGAAATGGCTAGTTTTGGGGATGAAGTTTACAGCAAGGAGGAACTTGTCGCAGAGATGGGAGCTACTATGCTATGCGGAATTGCCGGAATCGATAATAGTACATTGCCGAACAGTGCATCTTATATCGCATCATGGTTGAAAAAGTTGAATAATGATAAATCACTTGTCGTAAAAGCAGCCGCACAGGCTCAAAAAGCAGCTGATTATATTTTAGGAAAGGAATATAAAGAAAGCGCTGAATAAGCGCTTTTTTTATATAATTCTATTAAAAAACCTTGATAAATAGGGGTTATATAGTTGATTATTATATATAATAATGATATAATTATATATAGAAAGGAGGTAAGGGAAACAAATAAAAAAAGAGCAAATCTAAAAAACGCTCAAAAAAAACAACAAATCATTAAGGGAAAAAAGGAGTAGTTTACATGAAATTAGAAAAAGTCGTTGAAATCGTGAAATTCAAGCAAGTTGTAAATGAAAGAGCAGAATATCATGGGTATCAAATCAAATCCCCAGAAGATGCCGCAAATATTTTAATGAAAGAAATTGGGAGTGAGGATAGAGAAGTTTTCATGGTAATCGTCTTAAATACTAAAAACAAGGTTACAGCTATCCACCGATGCCATGTCGGCAGCATAAATGCAAGTATTGTCCACCCTAGAGAGGTTATGAAAAGTGCTATACGGAACAATGGAGCGAGCATTGTTGTCGGGCATAATCATCCATCTTATGACCCTACCCCTAGTAAGGAGGATATAGAGGTAACAAAGAGACTTGCAGAAGCTGGCAGAATCTTAGGAATTGAACTTTTAGATCATATCATTGTTTCAAATAAAACATTCATATCTTTAAAAGAAAAAGGCTATTTATAAAATAGCCGGGGGAACCCTTCGGGTTCCTCTCCTTCCGATAAAGGAGAAGTTATGAATAATAAAGAATATCGAAAATGGTTAATTGTTCTTCAGTATTATCAACGATTTTTAGTAAACGACTTTTCAGTAAACGAAATTGAAATGACGATTCAAACTCATATTTATGAATTTGCAGATAACAAGCTAATAAATTATCTGTGTCTGGCATTATCAGAAAAACATCAACATCTTAAAATTCAATGGATCGAACATGCATATAGGCGAATCGAAGAAATTTTAGGGGGATCAGAACAATGATCACATGTCCTTATTGTGCTACTGAACTTAAAATAATGGTATCTGGACCTTATATAGACCATGCTCTGTGTAATCTCTGTCAAATTGTTCTAGGACCTGAATCCGAACATGGAATGTATGTGGAAAATGGTCAGAGAGCTAACAAGAAACGACTAACGATAGTTACCGTAGACTTAGCTAAAAAACCCTTACCGGAACTTATGAAATTGCATACGGCCGACCTAATTCACCTCCTGCGACTAATGAGGGAAGAAAGAGCTACACAGTATAACTTATTGAGAATATTTAATAAGGCTGTTAGTAATGGGGAAACTCAGTTTGCAGATCAAGCAGCAGAACAAGGAGGAGAATACGAACATACTACACGCTTATGCTGGAAAATAGAAAATATCTTAAATGAACGGATGGGTTATTTTCCTGAAAAAATAGTGGATAATTTTATTATTAGATACGAAGAACGATGCCAGGAACAAGCTAAAAAAGTAATGAAAATAAGGAAACAACCGATTCAAAAAACGGAGAAAATTGCACCTAAATAAATAATTGGGGATGTTGCTATTATGATAGTGAAAAAAATTGGTGAATTTTCTATTCAAAAAGATGGATCTTCTTTTTATCGTGTATTCAACGGGAGAAAGCGAATAGGATCATTTTTGTTATTATCAGATGCAGAAAAATACTATGATAAAAAACGCCTGGCTATTAACTAACCATGTTTTTCTTATTAACTATATAATTCTTACATCTTTTCTGTTTCGTTATGCAGTTGTTATTAATGCCAATTAATGTTACTATAAAGTAAGCTTTTTTTCTTTAAAATTTGTTGTTTTTTGCCTGAATCTTGTCGATTCAGGTATTTTTTTCTATTTATATCGGAATATTAGGATAATTGGTACTAATTACATTTGAATAGTGTATATAGTCATGATATTATTAAATATACATATACTAACATTAAAGGAGCTTATAAAGCTGTATGAAAACGAAAGTCAAAATCACCTTACAAAAGGATATAATTGATACTTTTACTAAGCTGGTTCCTAATAAAAAAAGGTCCCAAATTATTCGTAATCATTTAATTAACACTGAAGAACTTAATGTAAATACGGAAGAGTTTAATAATATCATTATAAATATTGAAAACGAAGAAAAAAAGTCAATTGACGTTTTTTTAAACGAACATAGCTTACGAAAATTAGATTCCTTTGTTTCACAAACTGAGGAAATGATAGCAAAAGAAAAAGCTGAACCTGTGATCATTACACGATCGATGATTTTTCATTTGATTTTAACCGAAATCAATGAAAAATATAAAGACTCTCCTATTCCTGCAACAAAAAGTAAAATTAAACCATTTTATGTCCCCGTTTCCGATAAGAAAGATTTGCTTAAATATATTAATAAGCGTGAAATTACTTCAAGTTTGGAAAACTTTATTAATGAAGTCTACACTGGCCCTACAAATGATGAAATTTTTAATCTAAAAACTAAACCAAAAGAAAAAATGGAATTGCTGCAGCTGTCTCTAGATGATACAACTATAGAGGAATTAGATCAAAATGCAAAAGATTTCAATGCTAATCGATCCCAGGTATTCAGGAATGTAGTTAAACAATTTATTAATACCTTAAAATTCAGGAATGAAGATGTTAGAGAGCAAATTAATTATAAACTAGATATACTTGTGGATGAGTTTAAAGAAGTTACAACGGAAGAAATAATCTTAGAAACCATACAAAATTACCAAATTAAACGATAACTTAGGAGGTATTCCCCTTGCAAAACAAAGAGACAATCATTTATCCTGAATGTGATGAGAAAATAATTATTCCTGACAGTAGGGAAGAAGAATATGTGGATAATGTGGATAAAATAGAAAAAGAGTAAATCTGTGGATATAATTTTAGAAAAATTGTTGATGTATATTAAAATGTTTAGTAAGATAATAAAAGAAGTAAATAATACCTATTTTACTGCAATGTACCAATTAGTACATATGTAGGATAATATTTTTTTGTTTTGTAACTCATTTTATTACAATAAAATTCAAAATCATATAATAATACAAATGAAAAAGCCGGTGCGCCAACACCGACTTCTTCTAGAGTAGCTACCCAGCCTACCAAGCACATAGCTACATTATTCCTTTTTTGTATGTCTTAATATTAGCATGAAAAAAAGTAGATGTAAAGTAGATTACTTTATTTTCTATACCCTTTTTCTAGTCTTTTTTCGACATATCTATTAGCGTTTAAAAGGCAACTAACTTTTTAGGATGATTAAACCGATCTATTCCTCCAATTTCGGATATGATTGTTGCTGCAATCTTTTCTCCGATACCAGGGATAGATTGGATAATCTTATATTCTTCAATTTCTTTAGCGAGGGCATCTATTTCAGTTTCTAGTTGTGATAGATGCTCTTGATATTGAAGAACAATGGTAATAAACATCTTTAGGTTAAATATATGGCTTTCATACAAATTGCTTTGAAATGGATTTTGTACTGCAGCCTCAATAAGCTTTTGTGCTTTTTCTTTTGCCCACTTTTCTGAACGTCTGGTACATAACGATACAATCTTTTCAGTTAAAACGGATTCGGTAGTATTTAGTACATGTTCAGAAGTAGGAAATAAGAAAAGAGTCTGTAATGAGACTTTTGAATATAAATTACCAAAGACACCTCTATATTCAGGGAATATTTGATCTAGCACTGTTAGAAGCTGTACCTTGGTTTGTGCAGAGATACTTGAAATTGTCTCTTGTTGCCTTGTAAGATTACGAAGGTTTAAGAGTTGAATACCTCTTTTCTTATACGGCTCAACTTCTTCTTTGTAGTATAGTTCGCAAAGAAGAAAGGCATCGACAGCGTCTGTTTTTACCTTTCTTAAACTTGTACTCCTTGCACGATGAGAGATAAGGGGATTCACAATAATATAAACATATTGCTGTTCCTCCAAAAATTGAATAACAGGAGAGTGGTAATGTCCTGTTGATTCTAATATAACCGAAGGTTGCTTACCATCAGCTACTCTTTCAATCTCTTTTAAGAATCCTAATAAATTCTCAAAGCCCTCCACTGTATGTTTTACACTAAAACTTTTACGAAAAGGCTGTCCCTTATCCAAGAATGCTTGTACCTGACTTTCCCCCTTAGAAACATCCAGCCCTACTACTGGATTCATCATTATCTCCTCCTTGGAAATTAAGATTAGTCGGTTGTCCCTAGGCTCCTTGTACTGTCATAGGTTCGCTTGTTAAACGGGATCATTGTCCCAACCAGCCTGAAACATGCTTATACAAGTAGGGAGTGAACAGTTTTGCGGACGGGATCGAGTCCCACGGGCGCTACGTTCTACTCCGACTACCGCTATAATAAAACCAAATAAAAAAAATTCAACCAGTAAAAACTGGTTAAACTTATATTACGATCGGGCGCTTTTCTTGAATAACATAGATGGAAAGTGATCAAATTTTTTTATAAAAATCTCATACTTATTTAAAGGCTCAATTAAATTTGAATGTTGATATTTACACAAAAACAAAGGGAAACCAGATTGTTAAGGTTTCCCTTTGTTTTTATGACTAATCTATTTAATTTCCACAACAAATGTGTAGGAAATTGTTCCGTTAGTCCATTCTGCTAATGCTTCATAGATATATTTACCTTTACTTGAAGGAAGGGTTATTTGATTATCATTTTGTTCTATTTCTATTTCTCTTCCTTTTTCATTCCATAAATAAACTTCGATGTTTGGATTTCCTTCAATCATAATCTCAACTTTTTGATTTGGATTTGAGCTAATTGATTCTATATGCTCTGCCATTTGGTACGGAGATGCGTGGTCTGTTTGTACAACCTCAGTTCCTAAACCTTTCTTTCTTTCCCATCTATAACCGCCTCTTTCAATCTGATATTCCGTACCATTAATAATGATTAGCCCATTCAGAGATGGAGGGAACTCACTGTCTATGTCTTCGTTATTTTTATCTACATTATTTGAACAACCTATAACCGAAAATATTGATAACACAAATATCATTAAAAAGAAATATTTTAATCTCAAAATATCACCCCTTTACGGATTTGACGATGGGTTTTTCCAAAGGTTTCAATTATTGTACTAATCGAAACAATTTAAAACTATACAGTAAGATTTGAAGTACGGAAACTATCTAAAGAAAAACTCCATTTTGATCAATTTTTTCAAAATGGGGTTTATGAAGTTGCTGTTAGATAAGGATTGAGGGATATTTTAAATCAAACTTTGTTCCAATGCTACATTTGAAGCAACACGATATCGTGACTCGATTCTAACTTGATTTACGAACAAGCGTTTGTATAACTAGTGATAAGGAGTTGATTCGGATGATTCGTGACCGAGGTTTAAAAAAATGGCAGGCTGCAAGCTTTTTACCCCAGCAATGGACGATGTTAAAGGGGATATACCATGATGATACTAAAGTGAAAAAGCCAACCTTAGATGAACAAGAACTTGAAGACATAAATATTATTGTCATGGAGTCACTAAACTACACCTTGCCTATAAAAGTAACTATTTGGCGTAATGGCTTTTTTATTAATTTTATAGGTATAGTTGCTAAAGTTGACCCAATAAAGTTGTGCATACTAATGGAGATTAACAAAAATACCGAAAGAATAATGATCAATGATATTACTGGTGTGGAGAGGATTTAAGGATGACCAGGATACCTAATGAAGATAGAGATATAATCGAGCAAGCTATGTATTTACCTATGGTTCTTACCGTGTTGGAAAAAGATCGAATTATTATAGAAAAAGCACCATTTAAATTAAAGGAGCCTTATCTAAATCTTGTGGAGGAAACAATAAGAGCTGTACAAAAGGATTTAAAAGTTGTTAAGGATAAGATGCGGCAGGAGAATATGAAGGTTCAGCAAATTGGTCATGACGAAGCATTTACGATGTATTCATTTTTATATAAAGGATTCGAAGAGCAACATAATTACTTTAATCCGAGGATACGTAACAAGGTACATGAATTAATGGAGCATTATTTGTATAACCGATTTAAATGAAATCCCTCTTGTTGCTATGTAATGACACACCAGAGGGATTTATTGATTTAAAATTTCATTTCTCATTGAGATTTTTATTTTTGAAAAAAAAATAATAGTTTCATTTCTAACGTTGATGGTTGTTGTTGAATTATGTATAATGTAAATATAGTTTTATTTAATTTTACAGTCCTTGCACACTTCTTTGTCCATTTAGGATATATGCCGAGTGAAGTTGGACAGAAGGCTTGCGAAAGCACCTTCATAAAAGACTGCTATATTAGCAGTAAGTCTTTCGAATTCCCCGTTCTACGTGCTGGATGAGAGACATGTCTAGCCAAAAAGCAAGAAGAAAAAACTGTACATGGTATTTTTTGTGTGCAGAAAATTTAATAGGTATTGGCAATACGAGGGACGTACAATTATTGTAGGTCTTATTTTGTGTTGTCGCGAAAAGAGCAGATTTCAGTTCATTACAATGGACTAATTTCTGCTCTTTTTTTTGTTTCTAAAACTAAAAAGGGAGAGGATTCAAAATGACAATGGATTTAAGTCAAGTAGCTGCAATCGAAAATGAAAAGGAAAAAAGCATTATTGGTCACCTTTGTTGGTATTCTGTAGGTGAAGATAACTATGATCGAAATGAGTTAAGAAAGGCACTACTCCAAAATGGATTTGAAGAGAGTGACTTACCTAATGAAATTCGAGCAACTGATGCTTTCCGAAGAGCAACTAAAGACATTGAAACTAAAAAGGTTGAAGCAAAAAAAGAAGGAGTCTATAAGAATTATATTGTCAGAAACGTATGCACAAACGCACAATTCATTCAACGTAACATCGTTGAAGAGACTGTAGACTCAAAAGGGCAGAAATTATCTTATAAAGAGAATGAAGCGATATTGCTCTTTAATCGAAATAACGAAACTATTAGTAAGGCAATAGTCAATGCTGGCGGAATGGCTGAGGAATTGGCTGAAGAAGCATGCAACTTGTTCGAACTATATAAAACTTGTCATAACGGACAAGCTGTTCGATACATGGCCAATGACATTTTAAAAACAATGTCTCCTACTCCTGTCAGACCAAGTGGTGGAGTTTACTTTGTACCGTAAATAAACCGATAAATCTGTACCCAACCCTGCAGATTGGGGAGACGTACTTAGTTGGTCCAACACGATTAAATAAAGGTACTCACTTCTATTTTTATACTTTAAATGGGACTTTCAAAGGTTGTTTTCCCATTGAGTGGGTTGAATTAGCGATTTCAAATACATTAGATATTGAGTCTAAAACCAATGAAGGTGTAAGAATCACTCTTAAAGGTCAACTAGAGTTTATTCTTTTATAGCCATTAAAAAATTAAGGATCAGATTTTTAACGCAAGGAGGGGAGCCTACAGGGTGAAGATAAATTAATGAATTCACCCGGGCGCTATCTATGAATCAGGGTAAGCCTTCAAGACAAGGTTTTACAGTTATGGGATTTTCAAAGAGTGGTTTTTCTTGTTATTCAGATTGGAATATCTGTAATTACGGGAAAAATGGATGTACTATCGCTAATAAAGACAATGAAGCTGCGCAATATTGTCATTGCTTTCAACGGAATAACAAAGAAAAACAGCATTCAGAACTAGTTGAATTATTTAATTCAGTCCAAGTAGAGAATTTGGATGCTATTTTTCAAAAGGTAGATAAACATAACAACTTAATTAAACAGGAATCACTTGAAGATAAAAAAGTAATTAACCAGTGGATTAGTACACTTTCTATTATGTCTAAATTAGATATTCTTCAATGGACAGTGAAAGATTGGGTTCGTATGAGTGGTTTAACAAATATCATCGAAGGAGCATTATCAAAAGGGGATAAAATCACAGCTTTTAAAGAATTCAAAAGAATGATAAATGCGTCAGGTTCAGGTGGAAGAATGATTTCTTACAATAAATTTTTATAAAACAATAGAAATAAAAACCGCAGACGGTCAATTCTTTACTCCGACTGAAAATGAACTTTGGGAAATTTATTATTCACACTGGGAAGAAAAAAATGCATTAAGTTTATTTGTTATTGAAATTTAAAAATAAAAAACACCGTTCATCAGTAAAATTGAACGGTGTTTAAATTTTATTAAGATATACCTGCTTCAATTTACAAAGAATAGTTTTCTAAACCTTCTGCTGTAATTGTTTGAAGCATTATAATCTTGATTAGAAAGCGAAACTGGATTAACTAAATAGAAACTTTAAGAATTTCTAGACCAGCTTTCAAATACTCAGCTAACGGTACTTTTTCAGTCATCTGGTCAATTTCAATTTCCTTGCTATCCCAGCCTTTTTTATAAAAGTAGTCTAGATAGTCATTATAAATATCTTGGGGTAATAGTGATTTATCATAATCCTGATCCCTCCAAGATACATTACGGTTTGGAGCATTTTCACATCATCAAAGTTCAAAGTTTTCATGTAATTTTCTAGGAAAGTATGCAATGAATCTATTTTTTGCCCAACAGGTGTTGCATGGAATGCACGAATTTCTTCCATACTTCCACCCTCAAATCCTGATAAATGATAAGCATTTTTCCAATTCTCAGCTAAACGAATTACATCTTTGAATATTTGTTCCTTACCATTGAACAGTGTATTTGTCATCATGCTCCCTCTCCTTTATTTTAACTAGGTCATAAGCGATGTTTCTAAAAGAAATCGTAGGATTGATATAACGTTGGGAGGACAGCTAAATAGCAAAGTAATGCAAAAAAGTTTTTAAGAGCTACATTGCAGTTTATGGTATAATTTACCTCAGCGCTGAAAAACGAGCATTATTTAAAATGACTTAAAAACAATTAAAAATTCTTATTAAAAGAAAAAGCGTTGATAGAATATATCTCCTTATTATTTTCATAAAGTATAGGAGATCTGGAGGGAGCTTGAGCCAAGTAAAATAAAAGTTTCCAAAAACACGTTAGACAAGATATTATAGTGCTTTAATACATATCACTATATCCTCGTTAAAGCAGCAAAAGAAATAGAAATAATACATTAGTCATTATGGATAGAGCAACACCCCTTTATAACCTATTAATGATATTAAGATTTCTGGCTTTTAGAGAGGAAATACTTGCGGAGGCTCCATATCCATAGTTTAAACTCTGTCTTTTAAAAGAAGAATTTTTATTAAGTAAAATTAACATTTTGGAGTAAAAAAATTCAATACGAAAATGTCTAAAAGTTTGTTATAAGATAAATTATAAATTACTTAAAGTAGGTAATTAAAATATGAAATGGTTAAGGTTTCTATTAAATAAAAAGATACCTGCAGAAGGTTTATTAAGGAGTGCACTAACCTTAATTAGTGGAACAACTTTTGCACAAGTGTTACTTGTTATAATATCACCAATACTAACTAGACTTTATGAACCAGAATATTTTGGATCCTTTACAATGTTTACTTCAATTTTAGCAATAATAGCCGTGTTTTCTTGCTTTAAGTATGAATTCTGGAGGCTTAATTTTAGGATATATTGTAGGACAAATATCTTCAACAGGAAGACTACTATGGCGCACTTGGAAAGAAGAAGGAAAACAAATAATATCATATATTAGCATTAATGAAATGAAGAGAAATATAATAAAGTATAAAAATTTCCCACTTTATTCATTATGGTCGGGGTTACTAAATACAGCTTCAGTGATGATGCCTCCGTTACTACTGAGCTATTTTTACACACCTGCAGTTGTTGGATATTACGCTCTAGGACAAAGAGTAGTAAATCTACCTATGAATCTAATTGGAAATGCTGTTGCTCAAGCCTTTTATCCATATGCTTCTGAAGCAAATGGAAAAGGTAACCTTAGTAGTGTAACTTTTGTTGTATTTAAAAACCTTATATCAATTGGTTTGGTTCCTATATTACTGATCTCCCTTATTGCCCCAGAGTTATTTGTATTTATTTTTGGTGAAAACTGGTACGAAGCAGGACAATATGTCAGGTGGATAAGCTTATGGCTTTTTGTTGTATTTATAGCATCTCCACTATCAAATTTGTATTCTGTTTTAGAAATGCAACGAATAGGACTATTTATAGACTTTCTTTTGTTTTTGAGTAGATTAACAGTTTTAATTATAGGTGGCTTATATGGTAATGCACTATTTACTATCGCTTTATTTGGAATAGTAGGGGCATTAATATGGATGGTAAACTGTATTGTTATTCTTAAACTGGTTGGATTATCCTTCTTTACGATTATAAAAGAGATAAGTTTTGAACTTTTAAAAGCAATTCCATTCACCATATTAACCGTTCTTTCTTTGGTGATATTGGATAATAGTCTTATTTTGATACTTTCGGCTATTTTATCAGGACTAGTATTCTTAATACTAAAAATAAAAAATTTCACTATGCTTACATCAATTACATCCAAGTAAGTATCTTTTAAGTGTAAACACATTTAGGCATCTGAATATCTTAAAATAACAGACGAAAAAATAAAACTACAATAATCCATAAAACATAAAGCCCCTACCCCCGAAAATATAAAAATACTTAGTCAGACTTATGTAGAACAATGGATTCAAAGTTTTGGTGATGTGGAGAAAAATTCAGAATTTCTCCCTGCCTTTAAGCAAAAAAATAATATAAAGAACTTTTTGAAAAGTTTATACTTTCGAGTTAAATTTTACAAAGTGGATGCCGCTCTCTGCTCGACTATCGAGCATACATTATATAAAGTAGAAAAAGTATACTATTCCTAATTAAAAAAAATGAGGGGAAAGCACCCGCACTTGTCCGTCTCCACTTCAAATGTGGTAACAGGCAAACAATAGCCTTCAGGGGACATTTTTACTTCACACTTTTCACAGAAAATTTGATTTGCGGGGATTCAGATGGATCTCCGTTCTACATGGCGTCAAAGGAACGTTGAGGGTTAAAATTATCTTTGAAGCAAACGTATGCAAACCTACAATAATTACGGGGGGTTATCTTTTGTTTCTCTTCAAAATAGTTTCGAATAAACCATGTGCCGTCGTTCATGAATTCTTTTAGTAGTTCACGGTGTCGGTGGATAGCTATTTTTGAACTTTTTGCTTAGCTTGAATAAACGTCGGTTTTTCCGGATTAAGCCAAACTTCTTCTACCAGACTCCAATCACGTGTAGCCCCTGAACAACGACTAGGGAGATAATTCCCTCTAACACCTTGTCCTTTTCCTTTCTTAATGTAGTAACGTCTATGCCGAAGGTAGAACTCTGATTACAAATAAGGGAATTGGTGATTACAAACTCAGTTTCGACCCGAATTACATTACTGGGCAAATGGAATTGACGTTTTTAGTGTTTGCCCTAGTTCCACCCCGTAACGAAAATCAACAAACAGTCCTAGACACATACCATTAATTCGACCAGCGGAAAATTCATCATGGCAACTTACTCTGCTGACGGCCAGGAACTAACCACCCCAACCGAGTACGCGACGACTTATTACCAATACGAGTATAGATGGCCAGAGTCTGTATGTTCATGCGAAATACACATATTACACTTTCGATCGTCAATAAGAAATGCTAAAAGAGGCTGGGACAAAACTAGCTGATATCCAAGAAAAAGAGAAGTCGATGTGATTCGACTTCTCAAATCCCCCTAAAATGAAAAAAGAGGTTATCCTTTCCTATAATTCTACAGAAAGGATAACGTCTTTTTGCTTTATGGATAGTGCAAAGCCTTAGTTCCTTTTATATAATCAGCGTTATCAGTAGTTATTTTAATTTTTTACTTAAAACAACACTTCTGTAGTTTGTAATTTCCCAATTGATATATTCAATGAAACGATATCCCTTATCACCATAATATTTAATAAGATGACTGGCTCCCTCAGCTGTATCTAATGCGAGTTCCTCTATCCCTTCTTTTATTGCTAATTCTTCAACTAATTCAATCAACTTTCTTCCGATTCCCATTGATTGATAAGAAGGATGGATGCCAAACTGACCTATTGTTGCTACATTATCTTTATTATACCAATTACATCCTTTGTTACTTTCTGGCGAGTAATAAGAAATTGAACCAATAATTTTATTATCTCGAATGGCAACAAGGCATAGTGCTTTGTTAATTCGTTCAAGAGTAATACTAGAATCCTGATGACTTGCCAGATAATTAAAACCTAAATCAGCCAGTCTTTTATATGACTTATTTAATACTCGGGTTAACTGTTCAATATCATCTTTCTTACTATCAAAAACACGAATATATATCCCGTTATAACTAGCTAAAATATTTTTTTGAAATGTACTCATATATATATCCCCTTTTATCTATCACATCACTTCCAATAATCTTTCATTAAAACCGTAGACCAATTTGCTTGTTTAATTTCATTCTTGGGAAGAAATTCCGTCATTACAGGTTTAATATCGATAATAGGTGTTCCATCTATTGCATCTAATCCTTTTACCACTAATTTATTACCAGTATGCTCTAGTAATTCGACCGTAGTTACACCCAATTTATTCGGTCTATTTTTTCCTCTTTGCGAAAAAATCCCAACTTTAGGGAAATTGAGATTATTTCTCGGGTGTCTTGCTCCATACTGTACTTTATCATCAGGTACTTTATCAAAGTGAAAAATGATTTCTAGGTGTGAAAAATCCTCTATTCCTTGTAATGCAGTTTCATTTAATTCATCAGTTAGTTCAATTACTGAAACAACACAACCCCAATTATCATCTTTCATCTCTTCACGAGAATTATGAACATATGCAACCGGTTTAATTGTAATTTCCATATAAATCCCTCCAGACACTCCTTTTTATTAATTTTATAAGACATTTAACGATAATTAAATTTTGTTTTTCTTATTAACTTTAATAATTTTTTACTAATAGGGCTGGCACGCGATCACCATCAAGCTAAGAAAAGTAAATACCCCAAATAGAAAGCCGATTAGACCCGTTTTAAAAAAGTTTTGACTCTCTTCGCCTAAGTAAAGTCGTTCCATGTAAAATCAACACTTAAGATACCGACAGGATATGAGCTGGCTATATAGTTTCTTCTGGAAGCTAAAGCTAATTTCGGATTACGAAAACAAAGGAGATTATTATAATAACCAAATGCTCGACAAATTGATGGACGTACTGAATGAATACCGCACCGATCGTTTATTTCGTCATAGAAAATACAGGTCCCAAAATAACGTTGTTGGTTTTTTAAATCCAGGCGTGCTTTTCTAGGCATATTTTTTATCTTCTTTTTTATTTTCTTCAACTCATCTTTTGTAATAGGAACAGGACCGCAACACATTCCTTTGCAACCATTACAAGGCAAACTTTCCATTAATTAAATCATCTCCTGAAAAAACAAGATGTTAAGATTCATTCAATAATATGGATTTTCTAGTTAAGTAGCTAAAAAAGATTAATGACAGAACGGGAGTACAAACCGGCATTATTGCACTGTTAAATCATTCAATAGATATAATAAAGTTGTTTCTTTAGTTACTGCATTAAAAAACTGTGTGATATGTTTTGCAATGAATTAGATAAAAATGTACAGCAGGGATTTTCAAAACAATTGCCAGGGTAAGCACTAGCAAGAGATTATTCGGTTACTTTACAGGTACATCCTTTTAAAGTTTATTAAGTAGCTTTAATATGTTTTATTTTTTTATCGCATGAATGTAATGAATGGTCTCAAAGGATGATAGGTAGTCTTTTCGATCGTCAAAATACAGCTCATTAATATTATTAGGTGATAAATGTTCATAAATGAGTAACCCAGATTTTTCTAACATTCTCTCAATTTCATAATAAGAAAAGCATGACTTCATTGGTTCCCCGCTTGCTGAAGCCATTTTTACCATATTTTCAACTCTATTAAAGATTCCTTTTTCTTCAAAGAGTTTTTCATCTGCATAATCAAAAACTATGGAACTTCCTGATGGGACTTTGGCGAATAAATTATCTATTAAATTTAAAATTTCTTCTTTCGTTAAATAATAAGAAACACCTAAAAGACTAAAGAAAGTTTTTTTATTACCAAATCCTCCATCTCTTAGATTTTGGTAGGAAAACTTTTTGGTGAAGTCCATAGAAATAAAATGAAGATTACTCGGAACTTTATAATTAGCTTCATCTAATCTTTTCTTCTTAAATTCCTGTGTAGTAGGATAGTCAATTTCAAATATCTCTAAGGTGTTTTCCAATTCTGGATGCCGATAACAAAAAGTATCTAACCCGGCACCAAGTATGACATATTGTTTTACCCCCAACATTGCTTCATTAAGTAATACTTTTTCACAATACGCAGCACGTGCCAAGGGTGTTGGAGAAAGTTGAATTTGTGTAATCCATTTTAATATTTCTTCTGTATTCCCCTTAAACTTTTGCGCGATATCTTTGTTGAAGAAATGTATGCCTTGAACCATATTGTCTTTGATGTCATTGAATTCTTTTTGTGAAATTAAATCTTTAGCTATATAATCATTAAAGATTTTAGGGGTATCAAATTGACTATGATAGGATCTTCCAAAAGCTGATATTAACGAAGTTAAACTTGACTCACCTTTCTTCATACAAACACACTCCTTCATTTTAGAACAAAAAAATAGGATTCCCCTGGCCAGGAGAATCCTATTATATAACCGAAAAATATAAAAGTAAATTATAGCACAAATAAATTTTTTTGTCAAGTTTTTTGATTGGAGTGTTTTCGTATAAATATTAAGACTCAATAACAATGACTGTAACAAAAACGACCATTATTGTTACGGTAATTAGCAATAAACTTTTAGTCTAATTAACCTTCATAATGAGTGTAACAAAAATATGTAACAATATTATTTGTAACAATATCTTCGTTTAATCGTTTTTGGTACAATATTTGGTGAAGGAGATGATAACCATGAAGTTTGGTTATATGCGTGTTTCTACATTAGATCAGAATCTGGATCGCCAAAAGAAACAGCTTGAAGAATTTGGATGTGATCGCATTTTCTTCGAAAAAATAACCGGTACAAAACGAAACCGGACGGAGTTAAATAGTATGCTAGAATTTCTTCGTCCAGAAGATACAGTTGTTGTAACGGATTTAACTCGATTATCACGTTCTACAAAAGACCTCATTGAAATTACGGAACAAATTTCTCAAAAAGGAGCGCACTTGAAAAGTCTAAAGGAATCATGGCTTGATACAACAACAGCACATGGGAAAATGTTGTTTACTATTTTCGCTGGTATTGCTCAATTTGAACGAGATTTAACTTCTGAACGGACCAAGGAAGGGATTCAGGCTGCAAAGAAGCGAGGGAAACATCCTGGAAGACCAAAAACCGATGAGGAAAAGATTGATTATGCTTTATATCTTATTAATCAAGGTATGAGTCGTACAGATGCTGCAGAGAAAGCCGGTATCTCTAGAATGACTTTGTATCGCAAGATGCAACAAGATATTAGGGCCAACTGATAACCTAATGAAGCAACTGAGTAGTTAAATTAAATAGTTTACTAAGATGTTAGTATGACAAGAAAATACTTCAACCTAACATCCATTGAGCTACGGCATTCTATAGACAAGGTATTTTCTTGCATTTTAGAAAGGAGAAAATTATGTCCTCAAAACGTGCAAGAGAATTATTGACATCGGAACAGCGTTTAGAGTTTGCATCTATTCCAGAACAAATTAGTGAGTATGAATTAGGAAGTTACTACACCTTGTCCCCTCATGATATCGAAATTATCAAGCGTCATCGTCGGGATCATAATAAGTTAGGTTTTGCTTTACAGCTTTGTGTATTGAGATTTCCTGGTTGGACCTTATCAGACGTTCAACATATACCCGATTGTGTTGTGAACTATATAGCCAAACAACTCCAAATTAATGTAAAGGAAATACACATATATGCAGAGCGTGAGCAAACGAAACATGAACATCTCGAAGAAATTAGAAGAGAATATGGATTTCGGAACTTTACCATTCGTGAATATCGTGTTGTGTCTCAAGTCTTATTACAATATGCATTAGAAAATGGGAATGCTCTACATTTAATTCAGATAGCCATTGAAGAATTAAAAAAGAGAAAAATTATTTTACCAGCTATGACAACAATAGAACGAATGGTATGGGAAGTTCGAAGACGTGCAGAAGAAAAGATTTTTCGATTACTTAATTCTTCTCTAGATATGGAACATGTTCAAAAATTAAACCGGCTTCTACTTCCGATGGAGGACAGTACCAAAACATATTTGGCATGGTTACGAGAAATACCAAGCTCTCATTCTCCCGATTCTTTTCTCAAAGTAGTTGAAAAACTTGAATATATTCGGAATTTACAATTGCAAATTGATACAAAGACCTTACATCCAAACAGATTACGACAATTATCTAAAATTGGTTCAAGATATGAACCCCACTCTTTTCGAAGGTTTGATGATTCTAAAAAATATGCTATTTTGGTTGTTTATCTCCTGGAATTAATTCAAGATTTGACGGACCAAGCATTTGATGTACATGATCGTCAGATTATGTCTTTATTATCCAAAGGAAGAAAAGCGCAAGAAGAACGACAAAAACAAAATGGGAAATCAATTAATGAAAAAGTGGTTCACTTTGCTAACCTTGGAGAAGCGCTCATTAAAGCTAGAGATGAGGGTACAGATCCTTATATAGTATTAGAAATGATAATGCCTTGGGAAAAGCTAGTTCAATCTGTAGAAGAAGCAAAGCAATTAGCACGTCCAATCGACTATGATTATCTAGACTTATTAGAGAAGAAATTCTACACATTGAGAAAGTATACACCCCTCTTGTTAAAATCATTTGAGTTTCATTCTACGAAATCAGCAGAGCCATTAATACGTGCAATTCACACGGTTAGAGAAATGAACGAAACAGGTAAACGGAAAGTACCGGAGGGTGCACCTCTTGATTTTGTATCAAATAGATGGCAAATGTTGGTTTAGAATAAAGTTTAATCAAAAACACTTTGTAAACCCACATTTTACAGCAAACAAAAAGAATCTATTTTGAAAAAAGTTTGATCAAAATAGATTCCACATTTGAAATAAATTATTTAATTTTTATAAAAAAGTTTGATCATTTTCTCAATCAGCATTTACTATCCTCTGTCACCTTTTTTCATGCTATAAAATTGTAAACAAAGGGAGAACACCATAGAAAGAACTGCAAAATAAACCAGTGTAATAGCTCCCATCTCTAAAGACAATACAACCCCACCTAAGGTAGCACCTATTGCACTCCCTAAATAATTGACAGAACTGTTTAATGCCACCGTTGAACTTCCATTATTCGGCTGGTATGATAGTAAAATATGCTGTTGTGGTGCTTGACATGCCCACCCCATTGCTCCCCAGACAAAGAACGGTAGATACTTTAATATTGGTAAGTTAATCATTAGTGGTATACATATAATAGATAGTGTTAAAGTTATTAAAATTATTGTAACCAAAGTTTTTGGCTTTTTAAAATAGTCGATCAGATAACCAATCATCAAACTGCCAAACAAACCTCCAAATCCCCATGCCCAAAGATACATCGTTAAATTACTAGAAACTGCAATTTCTTCTAATATTGGTGATAGGTATGTGTATAGGCCTAAGCTAGCAATGCTAGCAAAAAATGTTATAAATACAGTTATGGTTACCCTTTTATCTAGAAACATCTTTAATCGTTCGTTTAGTGCAGGAGGAGGTGTAGTTGGAAAATTCGGGAGAAATCTAAGCATACCTAAAACAGCAATTACACCAATGATAACTAATAGCCAAATTGTTGATTTCCAATCAAACAAGTCGGATATATATAGACCTAAAGGGACACCCAAAACTGTTCCTATGCTCATTCCACCTATAGTCAATCCTAGAGCCCTCCCTTTCTTTTCACTTGAAACAAGCTGTGCAGAAGCTGCTACAGCTAATGGTGAGAATAAACCAGCTCCTACCCCAGCAATTGCTCTAGATAATAGGAGAATAGAAAATGTTGGAGCAAGAGCTGTAATACCATTAGCAATAGTAAAGACTAGCATTGAACATAATAATACTTTTTGGATTGGTTTTCCGGCAAGTAGAGAAGAAAATAAGGGTGCTGATATAGCATAAAATAAAGTAAATATGCTAACGGCTTGCCCTACTTGAGACACATCTTTATGATATGTCTCACTAATCCCTGGAATAAGCCCTGCAATTATATAAGCATCAAAACCCAAGGCAAACATACCCAATGATAGTAATAAAACTTTTTTCATAAATTAATCCTTCCTAACTAGGTGATGAATATTCTGTCGATTAATTCTATGTTCAGTTACCGGTTTCTCTTTTGTTCATTCCAGTACAAAAACAAACCACATTAGACGATAACCTATAACATTATGTTATAATCAAAACATCTTCCATATTTAATATGTTACCAAAGAACAATGAGTATGGAAGAATCATTATTTTATAAGGATATAACAAATCGTTATAAGGTATGGAGGAATATAATGAATATAGAGTGGTTGCACAGCTTTGCTGAAGCAGCTAAACAAAAAAGCTTTTCTAAGGCTGCAAAAGCAAATAATCTTTCCCAACCAGCATTGAGCAAACATATTCGGAATTTGGAAAATAATCTCGATATTGAGTTATTTCACAGAACATCAACTGGTATTGAATTGACGGAAGCTGGTGAACGTTTCTATACTCGAATTACGCCTGTTATCTCTGAATTAACCGCAATTCATCAAGAATTACAACAATTTTGTCGTACTAATCCTATAGCTATAGGCAGTCTTCCTAGTTTAGCCACTTACTATTTACCCTCTAGGATTAAGGGACTTCGGCTATTGGGTAGACCCTTGACATTAATGATTCAAAATACTTCTAGCGAACTGCTACAGTCATTACAGGAAGGAAGACTTGATGCGGTCTTTGTTGAGGCTTTAAATACGAGAGAATCGTTGTGGAGTTGCGAGTTGTTTACGGAGCCTTACTATGCGGTGTTTCCTTTAGATCATCGATTCAAATCGAAAAAAACGGTTGAGCTTGCCGAACTGTGCGAAGAACCACTTATTGCTCATCAGGCTCCTTGTGATACAAGGAAGCATATTATTGAACAAATGGCATCGCTCGGTTACAAGCCTAACATAATAAGCGAGGTAGCTTTTGGTGATTTTATCTTTGGAGCCGTAACTGCTGGAATGGGGATAACCATAGTACCAGAGTTAATGGCTAAAAATATCGGTCATCTCGAACTTTTTTGCTTTACCAATTGATAATTTCGGAAGAAAAAGAACTGTTTCATTAGTCGCTCGGAATAATAAACTTGGATCAAAATTATATCAATTTTTATCTGGAATTGATTAAACTTTTCATAAAAAATTTATAAGGTATTATTTGTTTAATCATTTAAGCCAATAATTGTTAAAACCCAAAAGATGTTCTTTTCCTTTTCATTATAAAAACACCCCTTTAGACGATCATATCTAAAGGGGTAATCAGTTTAACTTTTTTATAAACGGTTAATCTTTTTTCAAAACGGTGCAACTTTATTACAAACGGTTAAACTTTGTTTTAAATATACAGCAAAAGCACGTATATGATGAAGATGGAACCATTAACAGGCATTATTATGAAATGGCTGTTTTAACTGAACTACGAAATTCTATTCGGTCAGGTAATATATCTATTAGTGGTAGTAGACAACATAAGGATTTTGATAAGTACCTTGTTTCAAAAGAAGAGTGGAACGAGATTCAGCCTGGAACATCCGAGTTAGCTGTTAGTCTATCTGCTCATGAATATTTAGAAGAACGAACATCTTCATTATTAAAACGCTTAAAATGGGTGTCAAGTCACATAGGCGAATTAAATGGGGTGAGTTTAGAGAATGGAAGACTGCATTTAAGCCGTTTAGAAAAAGACACACCACAAGAAGCAAAAGATTTTAGCTCATCTCTTTATGACTTACTTCCACGTGTGAAGCTCACTGACTTATTAATGGAAGTAGCTCATTGGACTGGTTTCCATGAACAGTTTGTTCACGCTTCAACCAATCGTATCCCAAATGAGGAAGAGACCACTATTCTTATGGCTGCACTTATGGCATTGGGAACAAACATAGGTATGACAAAGATGGCTGAAGCTACGCCTGCCATTTCCTATAGACAAATGGCAAATGCAACACAATGGAGATTATATGAGGATGCAATGAGTAAAGCGCAATCTGTACTCGTTAATTTCCATCATAAATTATCTCTTTCCTCCTATTGGGGAGATGGAACAACATCTTCATCAGACGGCATGCGTGTACAAATTGGTGTTTCTGCACTTCATGCAGATGCTAATCCTCATTATGGTACTGGAAAAGGTGCTACAATTTATCGTTTTGTTAGTGACCAATTTTCAAGTTTTTATACAAAGGTTATTAATACAAACGCTAGAGATGCTGTACATGTCATTGATGGACTCCTTCACCATGAGACAGATTTAGCGATTGAAGAACATTATACAGATACAGCTGGTTATACTGATCAAGTTTTTGGTTTAGCCCATTTACTCGGTTTTCGTTTTGCACCGCGTTTACGAGATTTAGCTGACTCAAAGCTTTACACTAAAGGAAAGTCTAGTAATTTTCCACAATTAGAAAAATTATTGCGTGGTCAAATCAATGTAAATGTTATTCGAAAAAATTACGATGATGTATTACGATTAGCTCATTCTATTCGGAAGGGTACTGTATCTGCTTCTCTTATTATGGGAAAGCTTGGTTCTTACGCTCGGAAAAATAGTTTGGCTACAGCACTTCGTGAGATGGGAAGGATTGAAAAAACAATTTTCATCTTAGATTACATCTCAAGTGAAACATTAAGGAGAAAAATTCATCGTGGATTAAATAAAGGTGAAGCTATGAACTCTTTGGCTAGATCTATTTTTTTTGGTAAACGTGGAGAGTTGCGTGAACGTGCGCTGCAGGATCAACTTCAAAGAGCTAGTGCATTAAATATTATTATTAATGCCATTAGTATATGGAATACGGTATATTTAACCAAAGCAGTAGAATATAAAAAAAAGAAAGATGTCTTGCAAGAAGAACTATTACATCATATTTCATCGCTTGGATGGGAACATATCAATTTCCTTGGTGAGTATAAGTTTAAATTTAAGCAATCAACTACTTTAGAATCATTACGACCACTCCGAAGATAAAGCATAAAGGCCGAAATTCCTTAACGTAGGAAAATCGGCTTTTTATCTTCCTTAAAATGTCTTAGCGTGGGTTTTATGTCATTTGGTTGGCGGGACCCCAGGATATAAAGAAAGGTGAATGTAAATGGTAGACAAATCTTCTTTAAAAGAACTGTTACTTGAGTTAGAAGAAAAATTGTTAAAACCAGAAATCAGAGCATCAAAAGATGAGCTTACTAACATACTTTCAGAAGATTTTTTTGAATTCGGAAGCTCTGGTAAAGTTTTGTATAAAAATGAGAGTATTGGTGAAGTGAATCTTAGTACGGTATGTATGAAATTGAGCGATTTTGAAATCCATCCATTGTCTGAGGAAATAGTTTTAACAACATATAGAATCTATAACGAGTTAAATAAACAACATTCATTACGGAGTTCGATATGGAAATTAATAGATGGAACGTGGAAGATGCATTTTCATCAAGGTACACTAACAACTCCTTCTCATTAATGCTTATAACACAGACAGAAGCGATTCTTCATTATGAAGGCTCGCTTTTCTTTTGCTGCTAACGGCGCAGGATAGTTGAATAAAGGTGATATGGTTACTAATTAATATACTTTACAACTCTATTAAATACTTCTTAATATCTGAAACGTTACTAATATCACGCAGGTTTTGTCCTGCAATATTATAAAAACCAGACTCATTATTTGCAGCTGCTTCTGGGCTGTCGAAGGCTACCATAAGACCAACTGTGTTCGATTTCTCTTTCAAAAATTGCACTAGAGTGAAAATTTGTTGTTCTACTTCTTCTTTATTAACATCAGTATAAGCTACTTTTGCTCTTATAATAATTTGGAGTGCATCACCATTTGAAATATCCTTATAGGTTGGAATACTTCCTTCCTTAACTTCGTCACTCCCAATACCCCAAACAGTACTTGCCTCCACCTGGTCATAATCAGAGAATATCTCTTTTGCTTTAGGAATTAACTCTTTTTCCATTTCATATAGCCATATTTCTTCGGGATAGTAGTCACTAAAATTACCCGGTTGGTACTTTTCTGCTGTGAACTGAATATTTTTGTGTTTCTCTGGTTGATACACGCCTCCATATGTACCAAACTTCCAATAATAAGATGACTTTACTAATGTAAATTTTTCATCATATTTTTCTTCTAATTTATTTGTAAGCTCTCGTGAAACAATATATTTTTTTATGGGATTGCCAAAAAAGCTTATAAATAGGAAGATGCAAATTGCTATGATTGCAACTAGGAATGATCCCCATACTATTTTCTTTTTCATTTTAGTGCCTCTTTTCTATTTGTGTAATTTTACACTTTTAGATTAATTTTATCTCAAATGTTCATTTTAGTCTATACTGTTAGCAAATTGTTCACCAAATTAAGTTTTCGCTATGGAACAAACAGGTGCTAGAGTTAAAGATCAAGGCTGCTAATGAGCAGTCTTTTTTGTTATGGCACTAAACCAGCTAATAGAAACTCCTTGTTGTTTCATTAAAGGGCGTAATTCTGCAAACAAGAATTACGCTCTTTCTTTATGTAAAGGACCAATTTAGTAGAGGAAGAATATCAAGAAAAAGTGAATACTTATGATAAAGTCAGTAAGGTGCTTGTGGGTAGCAGGAAAGTTTAATAAGGATCTATAATAAAGTATAATCATGATTTGAAAATTATATAAAGGCAAACATTTCTTAGGAGGAAATTTTATGATTGGAATATTAGCAGGAATGGGACCAAAATCTACTGGACCATTTGTCGATAAAATTGTAGATGAATGCCAAAAGATATATGGAGCAACAAATGACATTGATTTTCCACACATGATGATTTATTCATGTCCAACGCCTTTCTATGTTGATAAACCTATCAATCATACGGACATGGAAATGGCAATTACTAATGGTGCTCAAAGGCTTGAAAAAACAGGTGTTGATTTTATTGCCATCCCATGTAATACCGCACATATCTATTTTAATCAGTTAAAAAATTCAGTTTCAGTTCCCTTATTAAACATGGTCGATGAGACAATAATGAAAATACCAAAAAACACAAAAAAAGTAGCCCTTTTAGCTACCAATCCAACGGTTCAGTCTGGATTATTTCAAGAATCTTTATTAAAACATGGTTTTGATTTGATACATAAAAATAGTTGGCAAACCTATGTGAATAAAATAATAGTAAAGATTAAACAAGGTCAAATTAATGAGTCCCAATATTTATGGGATGAATTCTATTCGGAATTAGCCGAAACAATTGATACGGCTATTATTGCATGTACAGATTTAAATGTTGTTACAGATAAAAAATCCAGCGATATTTACTTTGTCGATTCATCAACTTGTCTTGCACAAGCCGTTGTACATAAATATTTATCATTAACGGAAAGATGGCCGAAAGGGGAAGAAATAAAATGAGAATTTGTATGAATTTTGGTGATGCAAATTTTATTGGAGTTGCGAATACGGCTACATACAAATCTTTCGTAGATGAAGATTGAGAGTTAGATAGTCTTTTGCAGCATTTTGGAGACGAGATGAAGCAAGGGCATCTTTTGGTTTTTCAAATGACGGAAAAAGGAATTGAATATTCTTGGAAAGTAGATGTTAGAGTAGGGACATAAGAAATAGCTGATACATGCTTTAGGAAAGCTGCAGGATATATAGAAGTAACGGAAAACCAACTATATTTAGTGGATTATGCCTGCCTGACAATGAGTATCGAAAACATTAAATTATTCAATATATCTTTGTATGCCAACTTATTGTACGAATGGTACTTGGAAAAGAAGGAAGTAAACGTTTGTATTTAAATGGGATTATGTGGTAAAATGGGAATAACTCTATTTGGATAGAAAGGACACAGGAGAACAAGTATGCCAATATTTACTTTGTAATGATCAATAAATTGGATAGCATCACATCACCCTCAAAAAACATTGTTTTTTTCTAAGGGGGTAGTATGCCCATTTTTCTCATTACAAAGGAACCAAGCAACCCTGTAGTCTTGATGCGAAAGGAGATCCTTGTGTAGGATCTCCTTTTTATTTTTTATCATTTAATTTTATACTGCGCTGCAAGTTATCCAAATAGATGCTTGCGTTCCTTTATCTTATTAAGAGGTGAAGGATTAATGCTAAATATAACATTCCACTGAAAACTTTCTCAAATTCCAGAACGCGCTGTAAAGAAACACTGCAAAATGTGTGGCCAATTATCAGTTTTTACGGACACCAATGTGCGAAGGCATAACGCAAACGGAAAAAGTATATACAAATATGCGATCTATAAATGCGAAAAAAATCATACATGGAACAAAAAGTTAGCAATCTATAAAACGTTCTCAGAGCATGTTGCTGAAATTGAGAAGCAGAAAGAAGAAGCTCCAATTATGTCAGCCATTTCAATAACCAGCTTAGCAGAACAAGGAGTAAAGGTGATCCACATTGTACTAGATGAAGTGATAGGAACACACCGAATTGATAAAGTGCTTGCAAACCAAATTGAGGATTGGAGTCGGTCACAGATCATAGAAAAGATTGAAAAAGGAGCCATTCAAATAAATGAACGAGTCATTAAACCTAGTTCAAGATTGTCAAAGGGAAAACGCATTTTCATTTTCATTTGATGAAAAACATTTAGCAGCCGAACTAAACGTTAAAATTAATGAATACCATGTAAAAACGCAATTTAGCTTTTCTAAAAAATAGACTGAAATGACAGTCATGTCGCATAATTTGTATATAAAAAGCAAAACTCGCCACAGTATTGGCGAGTTTGCTTCGTTATTTATATCCAGAACTACTTTAAGAAGGTTTTACGCTTATTTTCGTAGAAATTATTGTACAAAAGGCAGTAGCTTTTGTTATAAATTTTCCTAGCAATGCTTGATGAGAGATTACATCTATTTTCCAAGAGAAGGGGATTACTATGATCATTAAAATGACAAAATCTAATATGAATGATTTTAATAAATCGAATGAAGGTTTCATTGTTACTGGGAGAATTCTACCTACATATGAAAACAATGTTTGGGAATTTACGGAGGAGGTCTTTTCTGAGCCATATTTCAAGAAATATGAAGATGAAGAAATGGATGACAGCTATATTGAAGAAGAAGGGAAGGTTGTTTATTTCTTTTATGTTGAAAATACTTGCATTGGTCAGATTAGAATACGTTCTAATTGGAATGGATATGCCTTTATAGAAGATATTGCTGTCGCTGAAGAATATCGAAAAAAGGGAGTTGGAACAGCATTATTGAATAAAGCGATTGAATGGGCAAAGGAGAATAACCTTTGTGGTCTTATGCTAGAAACACAAGATATTAATGTTTCCGCTTGCCATTTTTATGCAAAAAATAACTTTGTAATCGGTGCAGTTGATACGATGCTTTATTCAAACTTTCCAACTGCTAATGAAATTGCAATCTTTTGGTATTATAAATTTTAATGATAAATTTCACTTAAACTCTTACCAATATTTTAGCTTCTTCAGCGGAGCATGTTCAAGAATGAGAAAAACTACCCTTTTACATTAGAGAGAGGCGAGGGGAATAAAATGAAGTATTTTACTAAAGAATGGTATGAACTGTGTCAAAAAACAAGTTTCCATCTGCCTTTAGAAGAAGAAAAGCAAGTTGAAACATTTTCAGAAGAATATTTTCAAACACTTTACAACACCGAATTGATTCGTTGGCTTGATTTTCAAGAAGAAGTTGCTTCTATAACGGAAACAACAGAAACAGGAAATAGAGAGAATGATAATGAAAATACATCGTTTAATAGAGAGCAGGCAATAGAACAATTTCATGAGTCTTTTCTATATAATCAAGCGTGTTTAAAAAAGGAATTACCAGAAGCGATAGTAAAAGAAATAGCCGATATAAGGGTGTTTGCTTTAAATAAAGCAACTCGTTCGGTTATTAACGCTGTAACTAATTTTTGTGAGAACAATGAAAGATCTATAGCTGCCACAAGTGAGAAGTATAGAAGATACTTTAAAGAAGCCTCCCTATCATTTGATAATGAAATGGTTGAGAATTTTGGCTTTCATGATTGTACGATTATCAAATCAGTTCAGAATGGGAAGTCCTTAACATTGCTCCTTGATATATCAGGAGGTTTTACAAATATAGATGAAGTCACCTTTGAAAATTGTACGATTATCAAACAAGATGATTTGTTGGATGATTCATGGTGGCTGTATGAGGAAGTTTATCAAGTGAATGACCAATACGAGTTTCACGTCTTGCTTCAAAATAGCAAGATGGGATTAATTGACTTTATTATTTCAGCGGATCAAGTCTCCTTTAAAAGTAACTAAAGACATTCATTAATCCAATCGAGTCGAATTGGGGATATTTTTCCGGTCCCGGAATCAACAGTCCTGATAATCAATTTATTGATGCCAATCTAAGACGCTTGTTGGCTCTTAGTACAAATAATTAGATGAAAAGTAGCATTATATTAGGCTGTTTTCGTAAACTTTGTTTCTTTTAGGATATAAATTGGAGAGGTTTGGATACAATGGTGTAATTTACAAAGGGGTGATAAGATATGGAATTTCTTTTAGTATTATTTATATTTCCTATTATTGTTCTTGTAGCATCAATTATCGGTTTCTTTTTGGTTGGAAGAAGGTGGTTTGTAATGCCACTATTCACTTTCGTTGTATTCACTATTTTAACTTTCACCGTTTTCAATGAATCTTTCTTTATTTGGGTTATAGTTTATATAATACTATCAGTTATAGTTAGTTTACTTATGAAATTTATTAAGAAGTAAATTTGTTTTTCTTGATAGGGAGACATACCGACAATTCTCACTTAATGACAGCTATTCTTCCAAAGGAAGAGCAGCTTTTTTATTTTTAGCAAAAAAGTATTCCTGAGATGAAGAAGTATTATTATATCTCTTCGGTTCAGATTTTTGTTTAGACTTGGGTGTTCCATATTTAAAATAACTGAAAATTAAAACTTTATAATGGGATAATCGTATAATAAAGAAAGGGGGGATTATATGTGGTGGTTTATTAAATTAACTGTGGGAATTTTGTTGTTTTCTTTATGGATCGATTACAGAAGGAAGAAGAGAAGAAATGATAAGCATACCAAGATCATTGATCCTAGTATAAACAAAGGGAAAGTGGGGAGTGATTGGAATAGTGGGGATGGTCCTGCCGGATTCTAAATCGTTTAATAAGGAAATTCACTATTTGTACGAACGAGATACTGGTCCGTGTAAGTGGGATGTTGATTATTCTTTACGGGGGATATTTGAAAACTTACTTATATATAGCGAAATAATTAGCAAGGGGAGATGAAATCATGGCAAAGTATGAAAACACTTTGATTGGTGAATTTGAGAAAGTAGTTAAGCATTTGGAAAACGATATTGGCAATAGTGGAATTAGCATGAATTTAGTTGATGAAAGCAATTATACGATTGGGACTACTAAAATAGCTGTGCGAGTGTATGATAAATATTTTATGAGAAATGGCAACAGAGCAAGTTTGAGCCTAACTGTAGTTGGTGATAAGAGTAATATTTTTATTTCAGCCATTGGGGCTGGCGGAGGAAGTGGAGTTCTATTTAACTTTAGTCTTGGGGCTGAAGACGATATGGTGGAAATCGTGCAAAAAAGTGTAGAACAAATGAAATAATATCATGTCTAAGGGTTGGATGAACGATATAGAAGGATTATATAATATCCTATCATTTATAATGGAGAAGATTTCCTTGTAATCTGAAGACACTTATTTCACTTTTTAATATAGGTACTAATGGATCAACATCACTCAACATACAAAAAGGGATTGTCCTAAAACCAGACAACCCATTTTTGCTGTTAATGATTCAATTCAACCGTTTCATTCCCATCAGTCGATTTAGCGCTTTGCCCTGTCATGCGTTTATAGAGAAAGGCGATCTTCTTCGTAAAATTACCGGTTTCCCAATATTCGGCTGCTTCCGCTTTTACCTTGATCAAGACAACATTCGGGTCATCATAAGAGGTTTGCATAATTTCCTCATATACTTTGCTCCACAATTCCTTTTTCTTGTCTAAATCATCAACGATTTCCGCTCTTCCACGGACGGAAACATAGGATTTACCTGCATAAGCCACATTCACATCCTGGTCATGTAGAATTTCTTCATATTTATTTGTCTCTTTTTTAGTGAAAAACCATAAGTCCCCATCAAACTCTACTTCTTGTGTTTTCATAGGACGAGAAACTAGCCCTTCTTCCGTTACCGTAGTCAGCATGGCCGTGTCTACTTCTTTGATCAACTCTCTTAATGTTTCCATTTCTTCTTGTTTTATCATGTTAGACATCCCCATCACCTCATTCATTCATATTTATAGAGGTATACTACCCTTTATACCAACTTTTATGCAGGTTTGGTGGATTACTAAACAAACAAATAGAGGATTTAAAAGATTGAATGGCGAAAATCTAGGGCCTAAGAAATTACACAAGATCACTTCCGAATCACGCGCGGCCCTTTCGGAACCTTGTTGATCATCTTTGAATGAGGTTTTAAATAGTAAAGCAATAGAAACAAATCACCATGCACGCATCGTGATTTGTTTATCCATGAAGCAGGACTTATCGAATGGTCTTTTCTATATTTCTACTTATTTGAATGCTTCTCTGACGGGATATTTCGTTGAAGCTCATTAATAAATTTATAAGTTAATGGTGCACTTTCTTTTAACTCCTCATTAGTATCTGAGCCAGCATAAAAATAGGCAAAAGCTTCGGCGAAATATTCTTCCTTGTAATCGTAATAGGGATTGTCGTTAAAATCATCATGCTCTAAAGTGTGAATTTCGGTAAACTCATCTGAATAACTAATATTGTTAAATACATAATTATCAATGGCGTGTGCTGTCTCATGAAGCTCAAGGTTTACAGAGCTATGCATTTTTTTATAACTGTAGCCAATTCGTGCAACAACTGTCTGCCCTCCTACACCAGGTACATCATCCCAAGTATATGGAGTATGTTCCCATCCCCTAGGAACTTCTCCCTTTAAATATTCGTATTCAGGCAAATCAGTAAGAGGAAAATTGATAAGTTTAACCTGAACCCCTTGCTTATACATAACATTCAAAATATTAGTTGGAATGCTCCAGATACGATTAACCATATTTAAAGCCTCTTCCTGATCATAATCTCCTTTTGTTTCAACAATCACAACCCTTTCAAGGACATGATTCATTTTAAGTGATGGTGTATTTCCAGATTCCCCTAAAGCACCAGTAGAAAAAGAGAATGTTAAAATAGTCGCCAATAATAGCGTGGAAAATGCCCTTTTTCCTTTCAGTAAGATATTCTTCATATTACTCCTCCTAAATTTGGTGATTTTTAAGTTAAATATTCTAATGAAATCAGTAATTTCCCTTCATTATTGTTAATTTCAGGTTAAAGTACCTAAGATATTTTTATTGTTTTAATAATTTCATAGAGTTATTGCATTATCGAAGGGATTAAGTACTTTGTAACATTCTTTTTTCTTACGTATGATTAAAGGAATATATAAGGACAGGACTATATTACTGAATATTCAGTAATATTTGAAAATGGCAAAGAACGGTTATATAATGATCTAAACGACAAGAATCACTTGCTTCTAAATCATAGGAATGAATGGAGGGATTTACTTCTAAATAGTAACTCATCTAGTGAAAACGATCATAGCAAGATTTATAGTGTACGAACTTACGAGGAGGTTTTTCATGAAAAAATTGTCTGTTCTACTTGCGGCTGTCATTTTAGCATTTTCTTGCACACTTACATATCAACAAAGTAATGTATCTGCAATGGATTCAACGGCAATAGATATACATTTTAACTCAACAGTCGTAGATAGCCATAATGATACGATGATGAAGGTTGTTGATCCAAATACATGGCTGCCAGCGACCGATATTAAAAATAATACACCATTCCACATTGATATACCGAAACTTCATGAGGGAGGGCTTAAAGTTCCGTTTTTTGCAGCTTATACATCAGGCTATTACGGAAATAATGAGCGCAGCATAAGCAGAACATTAGCTTTAATTAATGCACTTTATTGGACTGAAGAAAGGAATTCAGATATTTTCAGTATCACTCCTTCTTTAAAGGAAATTGAGAAAGCTGTTCGCGATGGAAAAATCGCAGCTGTGCCAACTGTTGAAGGTGCCTATTCCTTAGAGGAACATAATGCAATTGGATTACTCCATCAATATTACGACCTTGGGATAAGAGCAGTTGGATTTACGTGGAACTATTCAAATGCCTTAGGAGAAGGAGCAAACAGAGTATATGGGGATCCAAACAGAACCCCTTCTCAAGGCGGGCTAACTGGACTGGGTAAAAAGGTCGCACAAGAAATGAATAGACTAGGAATGATCATTGATGTATCACATATGTCTGAAAATACCTTTTGGGATGTTATAGAGGTTTCTAAAGCTCCAATTATTGCAAGTCACTCAGCCGTCCATTCATTAAGAAATCATCAACGAAACTTAACAGATGATCAGCTTAAGGCATTAGCAAAAAATGGTGGGGTAGTAGGCATTGTTTTTTACCCTGAATTTTTGACGTATGGGTATCCAACTAAACCAAACTATATAAAGGACTATGTTGATCATATTGATTACGCTGTTAAGTTAATTGGCATCGATCATGTAGCGCTAGGCTCTGATTTTGATGGAGGGCCACTGCCAGCCGATATAAAAGATTCTTCGGAATTGTATAAGGTAACAGAGGAATTAGTTAAAAGAGGTTATTCAAAACAAGATCTTGAGAAGTTATTAGGAAAAAATACATTGCGTGTTTTAAAAGAAGTAGAAAAGGCGGCAGCCCATAACCCTAACAATGTCGGCCAAAAGCTTTCTATTATCCCAGCATTCAAAATGGGTGAAGTGATTCAAAGCAATACGCCTCTTTTGAAAGCTGCTATCGTACGCGATAAAGGATCTAAATTAGATGAGGCCAGTATGCGTGTGATCGTCGATGGCATGGAATATCAGCCAACCTTTGACAAAGAAAATTCAACTTTATCCTTCCAGGTGAAAGAAGATTTAAAAGAAAAATTCCATGTAGTTACGTTCGAAGTTGCTAATCATGCTGGTAAAATCACCAGAGAAACTAGAATATTCTATGTCAATCAATAAAACTGGAAGTGTCATTTAAAGAAAAAGGTAGAAGAACACGTGCAGATGCATTGTGTTCTTCTTTTATGAATAAACCAGGCATCAATCCCTCAAACAAGTAAGTAAGCATAAAATATTCCTCTCTATTTTGAGATCAGCATATAAGTTCAAATCTTCACAAAATGTTCAAATTATTAAGTTTTAAAACATGCAAATAGGTGTATCATATAAGTGAAGAATATTCTGACTAAATACAAATAAAGGGTGTATAGAAAATGCGAAAAACAATGAAGAAGCTTATTGAAGAAAATAAACAAGAGCTATTAAATGACAAAAAGGCTTTAGAGAAAATTGAAAAACGGATAGAAGCACGGCATGAATTAAAAAGGCTTGCATAGATCTTAAGATTTTCTGAACAGGTGAAATACTTTTTATAAAAAGGGCTGCATGTTATTCATCTGAATCACTCACAGCCCTTTGGCCCCTGCTTAACTACCCTTACGAA
Organism: Cytobacillus solani; assembly: GCF_006704205.1. Classification (NCBI taxonomy): domain Bacteria; kingdom Bacillati; phylum Bacillota; class Bacilli; order Caryophanales; family Bacillaceae; genus Cytobacillus; species Cytobacillus solani. The sequence goes on along the minus strand of NZ_CP041305.1, from coordinate 511,006 downwards.
GCAATCACAATTTGCAGAGAAAAACACGCTATTTTCAGCGTGTTCAAGAATTTTTATCCCTATCGTTAAATTGCAAAATGCGATTACCAACATCCCAAAGCTAATCATCAGAGATAGTGCTTCAAATGTACCCATCTATACATCGCCTCCCTATATTCAGCCTTCCCTGGTCCCAACTTGTCCTATACAAACGAAAATAAGTTGGTTGTTTGTACCCAATTTATTGATGCCGGGCAAGTGACTGGTTCTGTTCTGAGGGATATGTACAAGTCATGAATAATTCAACTTTTGATGTATTACAAAAGCACCAAGACAGATGGAGTGAACTTATTTTGATGAACTACTATCTATTTTAACGAGTTTCATGTCTTGCTTCAAAATAGCAAGATGGGATTAATTGACTTTATTATTTCAGCGGATCAAGTCTCCTTTAAAAGTAATTAAAAACATTTATGAGCATCTGCTCACAGACAAGTTTTGTTTACATAGAAAAAAGTTATTATATTATTATCGGTAAGTAAAAATGCTCAGATTTTTCTGAGCGTTTTTTGGCATATCTTTACTAACTAAATTGAACAAAAGCTACCATTAGTTCAATAAATCCCCTTGAGATCAGTAGGTCATTAGTATTTAACGAAGGTGATAACGCTTCGTTTTGATGCAATCGTACGTCTTGAAAGCTCTTCTATCCATTTCTTTGAGTCTAATTGATATTCACCGTATTGATTTTTGTAAGTTTTTTTTAATAGATTTATCGTTCTAGCCTCTTCTGGATAATTATGTGATAAAGGATAACCCTTCCGTCCTTCTTCAAATATATATAATTCTACAACGTCCCCTATTTCCATAATTGAATCCAAAAATGTAATAAATTCGATGTCATCTCTTCCAAGTTCATAAATATAAGGGAAGGAAAAAGGTAATCTTTCCTTATATGCTTCACCATTTAGAAATGGATAATTATTTCCATTTGTATGATATTCAGGAATAGGCTTTAATGTAGCAATAAAATAATGAGCTGTCATCGTAAATATCCCTTTCATAAATAACAATATCTTCAAGAAGATACCCGTTTATTAAATAGGGTTTGGTTCATTTTTTATCTTTTTTTTGCTTCAGTATGATCTCTTCAACAAATTGATTAAATTTCTCCTCAGCTTCAGTCCGAAATTTGACGGTAAAAAGTAAATGATCATCAGGATGTTCCTCTTCCTCTAGATAATCTTCATAAAAAATGTCCCACATTCCTTGGTCATTTTTAAACCCAATTGCTTCTATAAAGTCATCCGTATCTTCGACATAATAATTAATATGCCAATGTCGACCTTTTACATGTTCCTTTATTTCGTCTGCATACGGTTCAAACGATGTTTCCACTTCAATTAATTCCATCCCTTGGGATAGATGATTGCCATGGATCGGGATAGGTTCAGGAAGTTCTTCATTATCATATAAGATTCCTGCCAAAGAATAAGCTAAATCCTTTTGTGCATTCTTTAAGGCTATACGTTTGGATGTTCCTCTTGATAAAGGATAGTCCCACCCGTGTTCAGGAAAAAGAGTAGGGAAATAAACACAAAACATTCCTTCCTCCTCCTGTTGTATAAATGCTGGATAAACAAATTTATTGGAATTTATCATAGATATACATCCCATCTACTTATTATACGAACTATTTGTCAGTTGCTAATTATACCGAAATTTCACCAGTAATCCATCCTTTGATAAATGCGTCTAACGAAGAAGCAATCCAGCTTCGGCTATCGTCTTCGTGGTTCCATACAAATATGTCGTCTTTTTGGATAGACCCGTTTAATATGGAGAAACCGAATAAATCACCATTGCCTGCATCAGAGAAAAATAATAAATGATCAAAAGGCATATAGCAGTCTTTGTATTCCTCAAAATTTCTATAAAATAAGTTATCTTCAACGATTTGTTCTGTTGACCAAATTAGAGGACAATCATATTTATCAAATATCCCGTTTGTTTCATTGAATAATTCTAATAATTTGCAGGGCAATTCAACATTTAATTGCTGTTTAATAAGAGTGATTTGAGCATTGGTTGCGGGTGCTTTGAAATGATAATCTTTCGATATGGTCTCAATATAATTTTTCCACATTTTTCGATTCCTCCCTTTTTACAGTTATCTTACCGGTTATAATATACAACCTATCAATATGTTTACTTTCTTCAACAAAAGCCCCAATTACTTTAACATTATTTCACAATCTATTAGAAAGACACTCGCAAAATAACTATCTAAAGAAATTTTTAATGGCATCAAGGCGTATTTTAAGACTACAATTGTCGCAACAAAAAATCCTACTCCTGCTTTCCTTAAATTGTTTATATTTTAGTGAATCTTCATATACTTTGAATTTTCTTTTACAGCTATAACAAAGTATCTCATAGTAAATCATTGTTATCCCCCTAAGCCGCACATTACTTTTTAGTTGATTTATCGAAGATCGTAACCAGTTCTCTAGCATATTCTTGAACATCTAAATGAGGCTTTCTCACTAATTCCAAGGTGAACCCGTCAATAGCATGTCTTATTGTTAACGCTATCACCCTTACTGCTGGTCTGGTAAATTCTCGGAAAATACCTTCTTGCATTCCTAGGGTAAGAATATTTTCAATCGGGAGTAAAATAGCTTCATCATGGTCTGCTGCAAACTGAAGTTTGCCATTGTCCGTTCTCTTATTAGAAACCACTTCTATAACAGCAAAAACATGCTGACGATTTTCATCTATAAATGTAAGGTTGGATTCAATATACACCCGTAGCATTTCTTTAGGAGATGTTTGAGCTTCTATTCTTGGAGCAACATAGGCTTGCCAAGCCAAATAGTATTCGATAGGTATTTGCTCCAATAATTCCTCTTTATTTGCAAAGTGATAAGAAATAACCCCCTTACTGATATTTGCACGTTTTGCAATCTGTCCTAATGATGCTTGAGCGTAACCTACTTCTGCGATCGTTTCAATCGCACATTCCACAATTTGAGTTCTACGGGCTTTTTCAATGAACGACATTTCTTTTTGGTTAGTTGGTTTATTTTTTTTACTCATGTTTTAATTTTAGTACAGTCGTACGAATATTTCAAACGAAAAAATATTTAGGTGGAGATTACCTAAATATTTCATCATGTGAATGCTATTTAATAGAATAAAAGAGGACTTTTCATGAAAAAAGTGAACGTATCATTAAAGGAGGGAATGAAATGAAAGATTCTGCTAGAGAGATTTATAATAAGTTAGCGAATACCTATCGATACGATGTGGATGAAGGAAGTCCCTATAATGCCTATTATGAACGCCCGGCTATGATGGCAGCTTTGCCTCCTGAATTAAAAGGAAAAAAGGTACTTGATGCTGGTTGCGCGGCTGGATGGTATTCTTCTCAATTATTACACCAAGGGGCAGCTGTGACGGGGATAGATGTAAGTCCCGAAATGGTGAAAGCAGCGAAGGATCGATTAGGGGATGCAGCAGCATTTCTTTGTCATGACCTTCAAGAAGCCCTACCATTTAACGATGATTCCTTCGATGTAATTATCAGCTCACTTACGCTTCATTATCTAGAGGATTGGACTCACACTTTTCAAGAATTCAATCGCATTCTTAAAGCAGGCGGGACCTTTTTATTCTCCGTTCATCACCCATTTAGAGACTATACCCGATTCAAGTGTGAAGATTACTTTGAAACCCAAGTCTTATCAGAAACATGGGACAAACCTAATATAACCATTGATGTCAGCTTTTACAGAAGACCTTTGCAAAGCATCGTAAATGAAACCACCGAATATTTCACTCTTAATCAGCTGATTGAACCCCAACCGCAAGAAAAGATGAAAGAAGTGAAGGAAACAGCTTATGACTACCTCATGACCAATCCTCATTTCCTTATCGTAAAGTCTGCTTCAAAAAAGTCTATGGAAAACTAGCTTCTACGTGTATGTAGGGATAATCCTTTAAATTTATAGATCGCATCAGCGCTAAAGGGGCAGGGGAATAAAGGTTGAATATAAAGTTCACTTAAAATCGGGGGTGTTGTTTCGTGTAACTAGCTGTTAGCTTCTTCTCTTATATAAAACTGCAAGAAATCGCTCATGGTTTATAGAGAGCATAAATAAGCCACCTTAGTTATCACACCAAGATGCCTTCCTGCTGTCTGCTGTATTAAATTCCTAATAGAAAGTACCAATAAGATTGGCAACAGACGTTTGGAAATATCGCTGAATAAGGCTAATCCGTTTTATTCCCCTCCTCAACAGCAATAACCTCTCTTGCTGCTTCTATGAAAGATAATATGATTGGTGAAAGCCACTTGTCTTTATGCCATGCCATATGAGTATATACGTGCAAGTCCGAAAGCTGCCATGGAAGAGCAACAAGATCACCCCGTTCAACCTCGGTTTCCACTGTGATTTCAGGAAGAAAGGCAATTCCGATTCCCGCAATTGCACATTGTTTAATGGCTTCGGCATTTTGAAACTCTAAATAAGTAATACTATCAATGCCCTTTTTCTCAAATGACCGGTCAAACATGGTTCGATAGGTACAGCCCTTTTCATTCACCAGGAATACCTCTTCGTGAAAATCTTCCTGCTGTAGTACAGGCAGTTTCGCAAGTGGATGGTCAGGAGCAACGAACAAGCGGAACGTTTCTTCCAGTAACGGTTCTACAGCAAGTCTCGTTGAGAGAATGGTTTCGTCCAGCATAAAGACGACATCCGCGGTTCCATCAAAGAGTGTTTGCTTGAGTTCCTGATTTGGAACAGAGCGGAAGATCAGACGAACTCCTGGATGGCGGGAACGAAATCGCTTAAAGACAACTGGGAGGCGATAGGCGCAAAGAACCTCGTTGGCACTTATTGTCAAGGTGCCGCTAAGATTTTCGTTGTCATGAACGGTACTGCGAGCTTCGTCCAATTTGTCTAGAACGCTTTGGATATGAATTGAAAAGCGCTTACCTGCAGCTGTGAGAACTAGCTGCTTGCCCAAGCGGTCAAAGAGACGAACACCAAGCTCATCCTCCAATGCTTTTATTTGCATCGTGACGTTGGAGGGGACGTAGTTCAGTACTTCCGCAGCCCGGGTGAAATTTAAAGTTGAAGCAACCGTTCGGAATGTAATCAGTTGGCGCAGTTCCACCATCATTTCCCCCTTTTACTTTCAATAATATTGAATACTGCTTTGAATTTTATTCACTTTTATTGAGAGTAACACAGCTTTATACTGACAACAAGAAATACATTCTTATGTCTGTGTTTCATTTTGAAGGGAGAGATACGAACAATGGATTATGAAATTTTTGATTTAGGAGACGTAACCTTGCAGTCGGGTGTGACGTTACCGAATGCTTTTCTTGCTTATAAGACTTATGGAAAATTGAATGAAAAGAAAGATAATGTCATTGTCTATCCAACTGCTTTTGGCGACCAGCATGTTCAAAATGAATGGTTGATTGGAAACGGCATGGCACTAGATCCGAGAGAATATTTCATTATCGTTCCAAATCTGCTGGGAAACGGATTATCTTCGTCACCTAGTAATACGCCTCCTCCATTCGACAAGGCTAATTTTCCGCAGGTAACCATTTATGACAACGTTACATTCCAATATCGGCTTGTTACCGAAAAATTCGGCATTCAAAAAATTGCACTCGTGGTTGGATGGTCAATGGGCGGCATTCAATCATTCCAATGGGGAGCAAGTTATCCCGACATGGTGGAACGAATTGCCCCTTTCTGCGGAGGTGCAAAGACTTGGCCGCAAACGTATGTGGTCCTGGATGGAATGAAAGCTGCCCTCATGGCTGCAGTTGGATTCGATTCAAGTAAACTAAACGAGTTGACTTCTGCAGACATGCGCGCTGTTGGACGTGTGTATGCGGGATGGGGTGTATCGCAGGCCTTTTACAGAGAGGAACTTTATCGTGAGATGGGATTTGAATCATTGGCAGAGTTTGGGGTTGGCGTCTGGGAAGATAGCTTTATGAAGATGGACCCGCACAATGTCCTCGCTATGCTATGGACAGGTCAATTTGCAGATATTAGTGCAAACCCCGCCTATAACGGAGAATTTGATGAGGCGCTCAAAAGTATTAAAGCGCTTGCTTGCATCATGCCAGGGAGCAGTGATCTATTCTGTACGGCGGACGATAATAAATACGAGGCAAAGCTTATACCTAATGCTGATTTTACTCCTATCGAGTCGATTTGGGGCCATTTTGCCGGTCGCGGAATCAACAGTGCGGATAATCAATTTATTGATGACAAACTTAAACGCTTGTTAGCACTTAGTACAAATGAGTAGATGAAAAGTAGCTTTATATTGTTTGTTGTCCTCGATTCTAACTTAAAGCAATTGTGAGGGAATGACCTTAAATTATAGGGCAGCGGATGTATTTTGATTTTCCTAACATTAACTGTCCTGTATTTTTTCAATGACTTCGATGAGGCTTTTTGAAGTAATGAATACCTGGTGGACAAGTTAAAACAAAAAGAAGAGGCTGTCCCAAAAGTTGTACATGGGTGTCTCTTCTAAACTAATCAGTTCACAATCATTTTTTAATAACAAAATCCAGTAAATACTCATAATCGACAGGGATTTTATGGACTAAATCAAAAGAATGGTTGTCTAGAACTAGTAAATTACCTTGTTTTTCGCCTTCTTTTTCAAGTAAGTAAATTTCTTGTTTGTTTATGTCTTGATATAATAGTCTATACGAGTTTTCTTTTTTTATATAATCTTTATCTAGAACAGTGAAAGTCGGTTTCTCTTTGAATGATAACAAACCTAACGTGGTTCCTGAGCCTTCATTATATACACTGTGCAAAGCAGCCTCTTCATTTAGCAAAAGTGTACCGCCGCCTTCAATCTTATAATAGAATTCTTGAGGCGGTATCTCTTTAAAAGGTTCGTATGTTTTAAAATCACCGTCTTTATCAATTACAAAGAGCTTTCCATAATTGCCAATTATATATGAATGGTCCTCATTTGCATATACGGGATAAAATTCTGTCGATTGTTTATTGAAGTTTGTATATTCAGCGGAATCATTTTGGCTATCAATTATCGCTATAAAAGCTTGATCAGCAATTCCTTCATCATTCACCTGACCGTTTCCTGCATAGATGATTTTTTCTCCCAGCTGTAATAGCGGAGACCAGTTTGGCGGATATCCATATTCAGTTTCATAACTCTTCTCTCTAGAAAAGTTTGAAATAGACATGTTAAATTGGCCATTTTCATTTGTATTTTGATCCCCTGTCTTATGCGAGACAATGGTTTGGAATAAAACATCTTGACCAAAATGTTTAATATGATCAACTCCTACATCATAGTTAAAATAGGTTAAATTAACCTTTTTAAATTTGCGTTGATCTATATCATAAGTATAAAACCAATTATCAATGGCTGCCTCACCGAAAAAAGAAACATACAATTGGTTGATTTCATTTGGCTTTTGATGAATTTCCATTCGGAAAAATTGGTCATCTCTAATTTCATACTCCTTAAGCACCTCTCCTGTTATGGATACTTCCTTAACTAGTGTAAATGATTGAGAGGTTCTTGGATCGGCTGGATAGAATAATAAATAACGATCTTCTTCTTGATCTTTTATCTTAGGACTAAAATTTTCAATTCCTTTAACAACTATGCGGTTACTATTATCTGTTGATTTATTCCATGCATAAATAGTAATCATGATCCCAAACAATATTGTTATGGTCGCAACAAAGAGTAATTTTCGTTTCATAATTCCTCCAGATACCCTTATTCTTTACTATTAATAGAATGGTGTTTTGTAAAATAAAAGTACAGAGTATTGCATTGGTAAAATTATGCTTCGACTTTACATGAGAGGTGAGCATGCTAGCCTACGTGTCATAGCCAATCCTTATGGCTGCTGGCTTCTTGGCTAAAGGAGCATGCCAACGAAGCTTCATGTCAAGTTGCAATACTCTATACTAGAATTGAAATTATGTTTTTTTCTCTTTGCAAAATACAAGAATAATCTAGTATCTTTTGTTAGTTTCTCTAATCCTTAAATTTTTCCAGGTAATGAAGTGCCCCAATTCTTTATTAAACGAGTATTTGCATCAATTCTAATATCAAATGGAATGACAAGTAAATATCCGCTCCAATGTAAACCTCTAGCACCTCGCAGATCATATCCTGCATTATGCCACTGTCTCATCGTAAGCTTAGAGCAATACCAATAATTGTTATTCCAAAGAGCAGTTTTAAGTGAATATGGCTCACCTTTTTGGTTTAAACCAAATGTAACTGCATTTTTTCTTTCTGTAGCAGTAGCGTTTCTTCCTAATAGAGTAGTCACTTTATATTGCTTAATGCCAGAAGCACCTTTCCATAATTTATCTCTATTCCAATGATGAACTTTATTTCCTGATCTTGATGTTTTAGAGGCTTCAATTACGTAATAATCAGTGGTTGACAGCACAGCTGTATGACCTGTAAAAGAAGGCTCTCCAGCAGAACTGTCGCTGCCTATTCCGTAATACAAAATATCACCGTAACGCCAGTATTTAGTAGCCGAAAGAGAGTTAGACTCCTCCGTACCATCCATTAAAATAGAGTCGCTATCCTCTCCTTCACCTTGAATTTTATTTGCTTCTAAGTCTAATTCATCTAACTTTTCAGCCAGTGCCTCATATTCGTATGATTGCACAGACTCATCAAGAGAATTAAAGTATTCCTCTACTACAACATGTATATTGTTAACTTGATCTAAAAAAGTCTCTTTTTGTTTTTCAATCTCTGCCTGAGTACATATATCATAACATTGTACTTTATCCGGACTTGATAAAAGTAAATTATCTATCTCCTGAATCTTGGCTTCAATTACACTTAATACCTCTTCATTTACTTCATTACTTTGTGCATTTCCTTCTAGCGGACTTATTATCAAAATACCACTTAACATTAAGGCTAATATTGGCTTAAGTTTCATCTCTCTTTCCTCCTTTGTTTATTGAAAAATAAAAAATACATAGAAATGAAAGAAGTTGGTCTGTAGCAACAAACAGATTTACTTTGCCAGATATCTTGTAGGATTTAGAATGGGGTTTTAATTGAGGTTAATTTAAGATTGTAAGCTGATTTGTAGTGCAGTATCCCTAGGTATCAAACTTTGTCATTTACTTATTTCTCTTGACTAAAATATTTAATAATAACCAACCCCTTTATGAAATAATCATTATTTAAATACCAACTAGTCGGTATTTAATTTTATCATATACTTTTAAGTATGTTATAATCAATAGTAAGAATTTCCTAAAAAAGGAGTTTATTATGATGAATCTTTATCAGAAACAATCCGAAGACACAATTAACAAATTAATGCAATCAGGAATTGAACTATTTTCTAAACAGGGATATTCTGCGACGAGCATTGATCAGATTGTAAAACACGCTGGTTACTCTAAAGGGGGTTTTTATGCTCATTTTTCTAATAAAGAGGAATTTTTTCTAAAGTTGATAAAAGAAGGTATTGATTTCTTCTTTGAAGATCTGCAGGCAGTTCTTAATAAAAAAGATCGAGATTTGCTTAATGTTTTTTTACAATATTCAAAGCGTTTGTTAAATGAAGCTTATGAAAAGGGATCTTCACCGATGCTTCTTCAAGGATGTATGATTTCGAATGAATTACCACAGATAAAAGAAATGCTTATTCTCCAAATGGAAGAATGGAGAACATTCCTTACGCATTTTATTCAAGAAATGAAAAATGAAGGGATTGTCGGAAGTCCTTTAGATGCAAGAACATTAGCAACAGCAGGCATGGCTCTATTTAATGGATTTAATGTACAGCATTTTATTGACAATCGAATTCAAATTGAGGATGCAGTACCTGTGATTATTGAACTGTTTCAATTACAAGACCCTAATAAAAAATAATGATGGAACTATTACCATCTATTCTAAACACAAATCAATCGACACTTTAATAGGATAATTCCAGAGATTTAGCCCCATGCAAAGCTTGGGGCTAAATCCCTGGAATTATATTTCAATTAATATATAAATTATAAGGAAATTTTTAGCAGACATTTACCAATAGAAATACGCTCTCGCTCCTAATGTGGATTTAAATCAACACCTGAAATTTCGGCATTTCAGCAATTACAAAAATGGATTGCCCTATAACCAGACAACCCATTTTTGCTGTTAATGATTCAATTCAACCGTTTCATTCACATCTGTAGATCTAGAGCTTTGCCCTGTCATGCGTTTATAGAGAAAGGCGATTTTCTTCGTGAAATTACCGGTTTCCCAATATTCGGCTGCTTCCGCTTTTACCTTTATCAGGACAACATTCGGATCATCATAAGAGGTTTGCATAATTTCCTCATATACTTTGCTCCACAATTCCTTTTTCTTGTCTAAATCTTCAACGATTTCCGCTCTTCCACGGACGGAAACATAGGATTTACCTGCATAAGCCACATTCACATCCTGATCATGTAGAATTTCTTCATATTTATTCGTCTCTTTTTTAGTGAAAAACCATAAGTCCCCATCAAACTCTACTTCTTGTGTTTTCATAGGACGAGAAACTAGCCCTTCTTCCGTTACCGTAGTCAGCATGGCCGTGTCTACTTCTTTGATTAACTCTCTTAATGTTTCCATTTCTTCTTGATTTATCATACTAGACATCTCCATCACCCTCATTCATGTTTATAGAGGTATACTACCCTTCATACCAGCTTTTATTCAGGTATGGGGGTTCACTAAGCTAACAAATAGAGGATATATATGATTGAATGGCGAAAATACTAGGGCCGAATAATTTATATAGTCAAGTTGGACCAGTCGATGTCATAGTAAAGGAGGAATATTCATGATAACAACAAGTGAAAAAGAAAATCTATTACTGAATAGCGATAAAAATTTTAAAGCTTTGCTTGAAATCATTGAATCCATCCCTAGCAGAAAAAGGGACATTTCTATTGAAACGCAAGAAAGAGATAAGAACTTTCGCGATGTCTTGATGCATCTGTATGAATGGCACGCAATGCTTGAGAGGTGGTCTAGAGAAGGGATGGATGGAGATCCCCCTTTTATCCCGGCACCTGGGTACAAATGGCGAACAATTAATCTATTAAATCAGCAAATTTGGGAAAGCTATCAAGATGTAACATTCAATCAAGCGATAAAAAAATTGAAGCTAAGCCATAAAAGAGTGATGGAACTCATTCAATCACATACCAATGAAGAAATCATGACAAAGAAATACTATAAATGGACAAAAACTAGTAATTTATACAGTTACTTTGCAGCAAATACTTCCGATCATTACATTTGGGCAATAAAGAAATGTGAAGCAATCGCAAAGTCTATAAAAGAAAGGAAAGAGGAGCATTTTGTGAATTAATTTAAAGGGACTTTTTTAATATGGTATGATGGATAAATGGAACAGAATAATGCTCATTACTTTTGTAATCGCTGTAATAAGAGTTCCAACTGTTGTTGTTTAAGCAGAAAGGAAATGATCTTTTGTTAAAAATTCTTCGTTATGTGTTTTCTGGAATAACCATTTTAATTGCTTCATATGGACTGTTTACGGAAGATTTTACGTTTGGGAGTTTTATGATTTTTTTCTTAGCTCTAACCATGCTGGTTATGGGGTTAGAAGAATTTAAAAAAGGACACAAAGGAATGGGATGTCTTCTAATTGCTGTTTTTTTATTTTTATTTTTTGTATCAATAAAAGGATTCCTATTAAGCTGAAGGGTGCGGTTGCAGAATCATGTAATCGCATTTTTTTATTGAAAATAGTGGTGCAGAATAGGGGAACAAGAAGAAAATCCCTGCAAAACCACTTCCGCATTAGGTGTCTTCCATGACTTCCTCTGGAATCAGTCTCCTATCTAAGAGCTTCATAAAAGTGCAGCATGCATTTCCTCATGAAGACGAACTGATTGTTATTGTATACCTCCAACTAATTTCTGTATTCGAGAAAAGAATCGACTCAACCTCGCCATTACAATCTCCATTGTTTTTTGTGATGATCGTCACGAAATTGTCTTCACGTTTGGCGTATTCTTTTAATAAGAACGAGACCAACGACGTCATGGATGATAGGAATGCTGTTGATGGGTCGAGGATATGGAGGAGGAATGGAGGATGGAGGCTTCAAATAGGTTATTAAGTGCTCCACTGCAGCAATTAAAGGACGAGCATGTGTCACTCCGGGAAGAGATGAATCGTTTCTATGAAATCACAGAAGAAATAGCGTTCGAATCAGATGTCATTCGATAAAAAGGTCTAAGGGTTGGTATAGTTATCAATTATTCTAATAATAACCAAATTAATATAGATATCTTAAAGGATTTTGATTGATTAATATAATTTGAAGATTGCAGCCCAGTTAGGATAAAAATATTAAATTTTTTAAATCCTAGGCTAAAAACTTTTTAAACTGGGATCAAAAGTTGACATGATTATAGGGAATTACCATATGCAGGTAAATAAAAAAGTGTATATGAATCAATACATCTTTTAAGAGTTTTGATTCATACACACTTCAAAAATCTATAATAAACAGAATAAATACAAAGGGAACGAATTAAATGAATTACCTATAATAAATTAAACTTAAAAGGTGAATTCTCACCAACTGATTACGTCCAATAGTTTACCACATTCGCTACTTTTCACTTTAGACATAAGATGTGTTTGGAAGGGGAGAAAGTTAGAATTTCTCATCTTCTAAAATTCAGACAAACGAGACCCTTAATGGGGCGCCGAAACTTCTAGGATTTCTTAAGGTTTTTTCTATGAATGTAGAAGCGTGTTCTGTACTTTTTCACGTATTTGCTATAATGAAGCACAAAACTGTGATACGAGTAAGAGATTTTTTACGGTGTCCGGTTACCTGATTCATACTTATGATGGAGAAGGGATAGTGTCACATTGGTTTTACCAGCTCTTCATGAATATAATTAAAATTCTATTGTTGTATGTCTGAAGCCTTCATATTCTTCTCCGGAAAGAGAAACTCCTAATTCAAAATATTCCCCAATACTTCCTCAAAGGAACAGATTAATCCCTTCTACACAGCAAATCCAATGATTACTTTTTGACGAGATTTACCTATAATTGCAAGAATTTTTCTAGATTGAACCTAAATCCTCAATCATTTCCAATAACAATGGCACATTTGAGGGGGCACACAATCATAATACGAAAAGGCGAAATGGAGTATTCCCTGTTAATTAGTGGTACATTATTAGACACTAGGTGGTAAGAACGATGAAAATGGTGGCATACTTCTTTGGTTGTAACCACCAACTGTGTTATATATTTTATTACAATGATAACTACTAAGATGTAAATAGATTAGGTATGCAAAAATAAAAAGGTCGTATTGTATTATAAGGATGATATAGGATTCTGCTAATATTTGTCTTTTATTTATCAACTACAACCCCTAATTTATTTCCATCTAAATCGTAAAAATCAAACCCTATAATAGCCCCATCATCATAGATCTCGGTTACATTTACTCCTTTATCTGTTAACCTCCTGTGTGATTCTTCAATATTGTCTGTTGTAAAGTTATAGTAGGTATTTTGGTACTCAGGATTAGCTGTAAATGTTGTTGGCTGCTTTTCGTTAACCCTTACTAGGCTCAAATATTGCTTTTCTGAGTTGAAATAAAAATCCGCACCTTCATTTTCTGGCCAAGTACCAACATAATTTAATTCAAGAACATCCTTATACCATTTAACAGATCTGTTTACATTAGTAACTGGAATAAAAACTGCCCCTATTTTTAACATTTTCTTCCTCCCTTAATTTTGTATTCATTATATATAACGTATAGGAATTTCTATAAGGTACGCTAAAAGGAAAAATTTAAACAGCGATTACTAAAATATTTCCTTCAATGTCAGTAAACTCAAATGAAATTTGTCTGCCAAGAATTTTTCGGTCTGTTTTTATATTAATTAAAGATAGATTAATATAAGCATCCCGTATTAATAATGGATTATCTGTTTTAAATGCATTTATAAACTCCTTAATCAACATTGTTTTACTTTCAGTAATTAATTTGTTTTTCCTTTTGTATTTTGCTGTTAAGCGAGTTAACTTTCTTCTTGCTCTAAATAATGCTGCTTTAACTCCTCCTTCTGTGTTCTCTAAAAGAATACTTACTTCTTTTGGGGTAAAACCAAATACATCAATCAATAAATATATGGAAGCCTGCATAGGCGGTAAAATACTTATAAGAGTTTCCATTGCCTCCTCAAGAAGAAATGGTTTTTCATAATTTTCATCATATGAAATATCAGTATATTCATCTATTTCTATTGTTTTTTTTCGATGAAAATCAATCCATACTGTAGATGCTATTTTAAAAAGGTATGCCTTTGGGGCCGGGTGCACCACTACCTTAGAATAATATTTATAAGCTTTAATCAAAGTCTCTTGTTCCAGGTCTTCTGCATCCCACTTTGTACCAGCTAAAAGAAAACAGTAGCGAGTAAGATCTGTTTGATAAGGTAATATCCATTCACTGAATTCCATTAATAGTCCTCCAATAAATTCTAAGTAGTATATAAAAAAACAGAAAATTGGTAATATATTTTATTTTATGTAATTAAAACGAATTATTAAAGGGAAACTTAAAGAGAAAAAAGGTAATTTTTAAAATATGTCGAATCGTTAAAGTGTGAATTTTTTGAAAAAAGAGGAGGAACTTTAATGATTAAGAATCGGGAGCACATTATTGGTAGTTATGATATCACGTTAGCAACGAGTAAAGATGAAGAACAAGTTATTTCTCTCTTGAAAGAGGTTGCAGGCTGGTTAAAAGCTAATGAGATAGATCAATGGGGATATTTAGCAGAGGGCGGAGAAGATGAAGAAATTAAACAAGCTATTCTTAATAAGAAAACATATGTTGTTAAAAAAGGCGAAGCATTAGTCGCAACTTTTACTTTATATGAAACCCAAAGTGAATGGGATCAACATATTTGGGGCAAGTTAAATGATGGAGCGGTTTACCTTCATAGGTTAGCATTGACTAGCAAGGCTATTGGTACTGGACTAGGAAAGAAAATATTATACTGGTTAGAATCATATATTAGAGATAAAGGAATAGATACTTTAAGATTAGATTGTGTAGAAAACAATATAAAGCTAAATAATTTTTATCAAGATAATGGTTATGAAAAAGTTGGAACAAATGATGAACATTCTAAATTTCAAAAAATTTTATAAGATTAAGGTCCATTCCATCATTGGAATGGATTTTTACCTTTGCTCACCTTCTGGCTTTGTTTTAGTTGTAATATTAAACAATAAAAGACTAACCTTAGGGGACAAATTTTATATATCCTTGAAACAGGAAGTACGAAATGAGATAAGGTGGTGTTATATGGTGATTCCTGTAGAATTAATTCCTATAGAGCTTGAATATTCACATGTAATTATTATTGGTACAGATAATTATTAAGTAATGCAAATAAATGTATGATTTTGACTATATTTTATTGAAAACAATAACCATTCCGTACTCCAATTTTAACCTCCTTATTTGAGAGGTTTTTTTTATTGTTTTTTACACTGTTATTGACAAAATAAGCAGAGTAAAACGAAAGGAAACACATATATCATATATACATGGAGGGAGATTATTATGGTAAATAACAATGTATTCTTATCAATAATAAACCAGAAGCTCGAGGATAGTTATTCTAATATGATGCATTCCTTGTGGATGGTATTAACAAACAGAGGCTCATCGTGGATTGGGCAATTTGAGAGTGATGAAGATAGCTATTTTAGGCTCTCTAAGCAATTTTATAAATTCCTAGAAATGAATCAGAAAAGAGTACTAAATAGTGAGAATAGGATTGAATTAAGGCAAAAAGAAGTATTAAATTATGAGGTTATGGAAATTTCCAATAATAATGATACTCAAACGGAAAGTCAGATGTTATGGAATAATCTTCACTATAGGCTTATTTCAGATAAAATTTTATATAAAAATAGAAAAATATCTAAACAAGAATGTCTTAATATATGGAGAGAAAGTATTAGTAGTACAGATAGAAAAGAGTTATGGATAAATTACATGGCTACCGGAGAGAATATTGCTGCCGATTTAATCAAATTAGTAAAATTAAGGAACAAAATTGCTATTGAGAAGGGATTTAAGAATTTTTACGATTTAAAGATGGCTTCCCAGGAACTAGATTTAAATGATTTGAACCAAATTATTAACAATTTACGAGAAAGTTTAGATTCAGTTTACACCGTTATTAAAGGCAATATTGATAAAAGGCAAAAAGATCGGTTTAAACTTAAGGATATTTCTTGTTTGGAGCCTTGGCATTATCAAGATCCGTATTTTCAAAATTACTCCAACAGTTATCAACTTCTAGATTCTTTTGAACCTAAAAGTTTCTTCAATCATCTTTTAAGTACTTTCAATGTCAATGGTAT
The DNA here is from genome assembly GCF_006704205.1 of Cytobacillus solani. Taxonomy (NCBI): domain Bacteria; kingdom Bacillati; phylum Bacillota; class Bacilli; order Caryophanales; family Bacillaceae; genus Cytobacillus; species Cytobacillus solani. Next base: position 494,512 of record NZ_CP041305.1, on the reverse strand, counting down.
AAACCTGGAAGGATTAGGAGACTGTTCAAACCTTACTTTAGATCATAATAAAAGTCCAGAAAGTTTCTGTTTAAATATTGATAGAAATAAAGACATAAGAATTTCCTGTAACACTAGTCCAGATATAAAAGGTATAAAGATTATGCTGCATGAATTGGGACATGCGGTTTATGAAAAGTGCCTGGGCAATGAATTACCGTTTATTTTAAAGCAACCTGCGAGTGTTTTTTTAAGTGAAAGTATAGCACTGTTGTTTGAAAGGCTAATAACTAACATGTCAATCCAAGACAATCTAAAATTAAAGGGATTTAATATCAAAAGGGATCATCTCGAAGATATCATAATAAACTTATATTGGACTATGACAGTAATAAAATTTGAACAGGAGCTCTATCAGAATCCTGACCAAGATTTAAATAAATTATGGTGGGACCTGGTAGAAGATGTGCAGCAAATTCCCCGACCTTCAGAAGAAGGAATCTCTAATCTTCCAGTTTGGGCAACGAAGTCCCATCTTACAACTCTCCCAGTATATTATCAAAATTATATGCTTGGCCAAATATTGGCTTCCCAGTTTGAGTTCACTCTAAATAAAATTACTGATAATAATTGGTTCTCACCAGCTGGTATTGAAAATTTAAAGAGAAATGTGTTTAGTGCAGGAAAATTATTACCTTGGCAAAATGTTGTATTAAAAAGTACAGGTAAAGGTATTTCCCCTGAGTTTCTAGTAAGAGAGCTTGAACAATTAGCGGAGAAAAAGGAGTAGGAACTTGAACACATCAAAATTTATTTCTCGGCAGTTTAACACAGTTTCTTTAAATTGTGAAAAAAATACTGTTTTAAAAACTACTACCCAAACAAATATATTAATCGACGAAATTAACTGGTATCGAAATATTCCTGAGGCTATAAAAAGTTACACTCCTAGTTTAATTGATTACTCTACAGACCCCAAAAATCCTTATCTAACAATATCCTATATCCCTCACCCAACTCTTTCCGAATTTTTACTAAACCATTCAGAAGATGATTCACTTTGGGAAAGAATATTCTTACAAATTGAAAAGCTTTTTGATAATTTTTCAAGGTACTTAGGAATATTTAGGGTAGAAGATATGAGAAAAATGTATATCTCAAAGACAGAAAAACGTAACGAATTATTTTTAAATCAAAATGATATTGCAAGAAAAATATATAATAAGAAATCCTTTATTCTAAATGGAAAAGTTATGAAATGTCCTTTTATAACCTTTGAGGAAAATAAACAAAGTATTGAAAAGATAATTTATAAAGCACGAGTTCGCCTAATCCATGGAGATCTATGTTTCTCAAATATGTTATATGATGCAGTTGGAGATAAAATTTATATTTTGGACCCAAGAGGAGATTTTGGCACAAAAGGAATACAAGGGGATGTCCGATACGATCTAGCTAAAATAAGACATAGTCTTTCAGGATATGAAAAAATAATAAATAACAAATTCGATATTCAATACAATGAAAATAAAATAGATTACTTATTATTTTCAACTAAAGAAGATCGAAAACTTCAGCAATACTGGGATATTTATTTAGGAAATTCAATACAGGAAATAAAGATCATAGAAGCATTGCTTTATTTGTCTATGCTGCCGCTTCATTATGAAAATCCGAAGAGGCAATTAGTTTTATATTCATTAGGTACTGAACTATTAGTAAATGCACTAGAATTAGGAGGTTAACAAACATGCGAATTGTTATTGACTTGGATGGTACTATCTGTGAATTGAAGAAGGAAAATCAAACTTATTCTGATGTTAGGCCAAAGCCAGGGGCCATTCAAACACTATTTAAACTAAAAGAAGATGGACATGAAATTATTATTTACACTGCACGGAATATGCTTACGTGCAAGGGAAATATCGGTAAGGTCAACGCAAATGTAGGCAAAGTTACTCTCGATTGGCTAAAGAGTTATAATATTCCTTTTGATGAGATCGTGTTTGGAAAGCCCTATGGAGATTTGTATATAGATGACTCGGCTTTAAAATTTGAAAGCTGGGAGCTAATCCAAGAAACCATTAAGGAACAAATTAAATGAATATAATAATCCCAATGGCTGGTAAGGGAAACCGTTTTGTAAATGCTGGTTATAAGGAACCTAAAATGCTAGTAAAAGTAAAAGGTCGGCCGATGTTTTATTGGGCCATAAAAGGTTTAATGGATCATTTCGATGTATCGGATATTACCTTCGTATGTTTAGAGGAACACTTGCAAACCACCAATCTAAAAGAGGAAATTAGAAAATTTGCGCAAGGTTCCAGTATTGTCACTATCCAGGAATATACCCGAGGACAAGCTGAAACTGCTCTCAAAGCAGCAATAAATCTTGATCATAATAAAGAACTTCTGATATTTAATTGTGACACCTACATTAAATGTACAAGGTTCTCGTTTAATAAAGATTTAGATGGACAAATAACTGTTTTTAAATCGAACAATCCAAGTCTTAGTTATGTAAAAATAAACAAATCTGATTTAGTTGTGGAAATAGCAGAAAAAGAGTTAATATCGGATAATGCCACAGTAGGTCTTTATTATTTTAAATCAACAAAGCTTTATATTGAAGTTTGCAACGATATTATACAGAAAAAAATGAACACTAATAGTGAGTATTATATATCTAAGGTATATGAAGAATTAATAAAAAAAGGTTTAAAAATAGGGATAAATCTAGCGGATGAATTTTATCCATTGGGCACACCTGAAGAGAAAGAGATTTTTGAGAAAATAAAAATAAGGAGGAAGTAAATGAAAAAAGTGTTTTTTGGCCTAAGTGGGGGATTAGGGCCCGTTTTAAGGTGTTTACCCGTAGCACATGAGTTTAAAAATAAGGGTTATGAAGTTAGTTTTTCTATTTATGATCAGAAAAGTGAAAACTTAATTAAAGAACTAGGTTTTGAAGTCCTAATTGATGACGACCCAACGGTACCGGATGAAAAATTTCTAGTAACTCCCTCAGGAGGAGACTTTTATAATTTAGATCATTATTATTCACAGATGGGTTTCCTTGATTTAAATTTCACCCGATCTTGGGTGCATCATCGTATTAAAATGATAAGTGAATATAAACCTGATATTATCTTTGCTGATATGAGCATAAATTCAGTAATAGCGGCAAGGTTTCTAAATATACCTTTAATAACATTCGTTCAATCCTCCTACCATCCTGGTGGTCTTTCTTTAAATAGTTTATCAGGTATATGGAGGAATATGAGTAAGGTTACACCTATTTTTAACCGAATTTTAGAGGAGTTAGACCTATCGAAAATTACAAGAATTGAAGAGTTATTGAATGGAGATCTATCCATTGTCCCAGGGATACCTGAACTAGATCCTATTAACACAGAAGAGTTTAAAAATGTATATTACACCGGTCTCTGTGGATATGAATTAGTAATTAATAAAGAGTCTCCAAGCATTTCTGGGGCATATATACTTGTTTATCCTGGAAGATTAAAAGATTCAGCAGGAGATTCAGGAATAAAAATAGTAAGGTCAATAATAAATACATGGAAAAACAAAAAGCAGAGAATCATCATTTCTGTTTCAGGAGATATACCTTCCGAACTTCTTGAGGAAGCATCAAACAATATTGAATTTGTTGAATACTATTCCGCAAATTTACTTAAAAATGCTACATTGTTTATACACCATGGCGGCCATGGCAGCTGCCTATCGGCCATTGAACATTGTGTACCTCAATTAATCATTCCAACGCATAGGGAAAGGCTTTTTAATGCAAGACAGGTTTATGAATTAGGCGTGGGTGACTATATAATTCCGGATACTTTCATAGGGGAGCATCTATTTCAGCTGGCAAATTATATGATTAACGAAGATTCTTATCATGAGAACATGTCAAAGTTAAAATTAAAAATTCAAAGTGGGGATTTCCAATCAAGTTCTGATATCTATAAATTAGCCTATTCTCTAATTAAATCGTATTCCTATAAATAGTTTGGAGTGATGAAATGGTAGTTGGCATCGGAATAGATATACAAGAAGTAAAGCCTATTGAAAAGATGATCGAAAAGTACGGTGATAGGTTTATTAATCGTATTTTTACCCCTGAAGAGATCTCTTACTGCAAACGAAAGTCAAATTATCAGTCATATGCAGCTAGGTGGGCAGTAAAAGAAGCCTTTTTTAAGGGGCTAGGAACTGGAATTACTAAACAGTCACAATTCAAAGAAGTCAGTGTGAAATTAAAAGCAAATGGGAAGCCAGAAATACACTTGACAGGCAGCATTAAAAAATATGTTCAAGAAGAAAATTTGTCAATAAATGTGAGTATATCTCATTCAGGGGATTACGCTATAGGACAAGTCATTCTTTCGCGAAAAGGATAAAAAGGAACTGATAAATCGTTGAAAACTATAATCGTGGTAAAAGAACATAGTATAATGACACCTTGTGCAACTCAGATAGGATATAATCTCGTTCTATTAAAAGAAGAGGTATCCGAAAATTTAATTAACTATATCGATGAAAAAAAGCCAGACCTTGCTATCTTCATAAACTTCGATTCGACAAATCCTAAAGATTGGGATCAGAGGCTTCCGAAGAAAACGAATTATATCTTATTTCAAAATGTTAATAAATTTGAATTACCACAAATAATCCTCTATCTCACTTCTATTACAAACAGCTTTAATTCTACAAATTTACTAAGAGATACACTCATATCCGATTCTATTACTTATATATTAAAAAACCTAAACAACCCTAATCTTACAATAGATCATGTGTCATCAAAATTTTCACTAGCCCCTCGAATGTATTCAAAAAGGTTTAAGGAGTACACTTCAATCTATTTTAAAGAATTTCTAATAAAGGCAAGGATGATTCAAGCAAAAAAGCTGCTGAATCAAAATATTCCGGTAACATCCGTTTGTTTTGATTCAGGATATGAGGATTTAACTCATTTTTCAAGAATGTTTAAAAAGAAATATGGGATAACTCCTTCCAAATATAAGAAGCGTAAAAAAGCATAGAACAGCTATACCAAAAGCAGAGTATAGAAGAGTTTATTGTTATATCATGAAGATATCCCGGGATACAAAAAAATTATAGGAGGTTTTGTAAAGTGAAAAATCTTACAAAACAAAAAACATTAACTCTTGAAACATCTTCTAGTTCCACTACTCTTGAACTTGCAGATGGTCGCTTTGAAGAACTAAAGTTTGAGCAAGCAAACCCAACACAATTTACTGTTAGTGATTCAGAATTCAATATTAAATCTGGTATTAATGTTGAGCTTGAAATTAAAAATGTCGATCTTGTTGCAACTTCTAAAGTTTTGTGGCCAGGTCAGGTAATTAAAGTACGCGGTGGAGTACATGGTCAAGGTGAACCAATTAAAGCGAAAGCGACCATTCCATTGAACAAGAAGATTACTGATGGAGTTCAAGGTGAATCTTTCCTTTACTGGGTGATTGAAACTCCAGATGGGGAACTAACAAATAAGCAACCAATCCATATGAAGGGATTAATTAAAGGATTACCGCCAAAAGATGCTACTTTCACATCTGAGAGTGTTATCCCTCTTTATAATGATCGTGACGATCAAGTAGGTACACTATACGGTTGCCTTCAATCTAACTAAAAAAGAGGGAGGGACATTATTATGTCCCTCCTTAATAAATTAGGAGAAAAAACATGAGAGACGTTATCATTGTCGGCGCAAGATGTGCTGGAGCCTCTTTGGCTTCCTTCCTTGGGAATTTAGGATACAAGGTTCTTCTCATTGATAAGTATAAGAGTCCTAAAGATCCTGTTCTTTCCACTCATATTTTAGGGGGAGAAGAAATTTATGAATATCTAGATATAAGAGAACAAATTGATAGCTGTGGCTCACCAATTATTAAAAGAATGAAGGTAGATTTTGAAGGCCATGTATTTGAATCTGATATCATAGTTACTTCAAGGATAATTGGGGTTCGAAGAGATGTGTTAGATACATTATTATTGCAACGCGCAGAAGCCAATGAAAATATAGAGATTAAAACCTCATCTACTGTTGTGGATCTAATTTTCAAAGAGAATAAAGCTATAGGGGTTTTATACAAAGACAGTCAAGGAAACCTTCATAAGGAGTATGCTGAAATAGTAGTTGGAGCGGATGGGAAGGACTCCTTAATTGCCAATAAAGTAAATGCAAAGACTTTGATTGAAAGTGATGATTTGCATTCCATTTACTATTCCTATGTAAAAGGATTAAAACCTACACATCTACCTACTTTTGAGTGGTTCTGGCACAAACAAAGTGTAACTCTTATAAACCCTATTGATTCATCTTTACATTGTATAGCATTAATAGTACCCAATTATACAAAACCTAAATTAGTCAAAGAAAATTTTATTAATATTCTTTCTGAAATAAGAACTTTAAAGCCGAGATTGAAAAATATTGAGTTGACTAAGCCAATAAAAGGATTAAAAATGGTTAGAAATTTTATTAAAAATACCTATGGAGATGGGTGGGTATTACTTGGAGACGCTGCTAACCATTTACATCCTATTAGTGGTATAGGGATCGATAATGCTGTCGGTTTAGCTCATATTCTGTCTATCGAACTTGACCATTATTTTAATAAAGAAAAATCATGGACAGAAGCCATGGAGGATTACCAATTATCTCGTGATAAACAAGTTATTCCCCAATACAAAAATTCTTTAAGCACACTTGATGTTACACAACACCAATTAGATGATCATACAAGCTTCCACACAAGTATGCTTTGTACTTTTCCTAGTCTTATCAAAAAGTTATGCCTAAATTCAGAGGGTGTTATAAAAAATTTGAGAGGTGAAGAACGATAATGAGAAATACGGCTATTAATGTGGTATATTTTGATGCTCCACTTCATGAAGTATGGTGGTCAATATCAACTATAAAAGGGACTGATACATATTTAACCTATTCTTCGGAGACGACTGGCCATGTTAATGACCCTCAGGTGGGTGATGTTTATACATTAAATTATGGTGATATTGTTAATAAAACACAAATCACCGCTATAGAACATGACAAGTTATTTTCCATCAGCGATAGATATGAATCAATAGCTCCAGATGGGAGTGTAGATGTTTTTAACGTTAATACCAGGTTCTATTTAGAAAAAGTTGAATCGAAAGTAAAGTTGACTTTAGAAGTAAGTGGATTTACAAATGATACCTATGGGCTATGGTTCCGTGAATGTATCGAAATGGGATGGAGGCGCTCTCTATTTAATTTAAAGTCAGTTTTAGAACTAGGGTTGGATTTACGGACAGAGTTATTTAGCTATCCTAGACTGGGTGTACTTAATTGTACAGTAAATAATCAACAAAGTAAGGTCACCGGAGTAGAAGCAGGCAAAGGAAATTATCTCCTGGAAGTATTTCCTAATAGTCCTGCGTCAAGAGCTGGTCTGGTAAAGGGTGATACCATTCTTGAAATTGATAATAAACCTGTCAACAACTATGAAGATTTTGTAAAAGTAATTTCTACTTTTTATGGGGTTAAGAGGCCAGCAGAAATTTTATATTCTAGAAATAAACAAAAACAAAGCACTGTTGTTGATCTTTCAATTGAAGATTATCTTACAGGTTTAGATTTTGAAGGAGAAACTTTTGATGATATAAAACAAAAGAGAGAGAAAATTGCTAGGCAACGTTCTGCATCTGGTTCGATATGGGGCGGAGAAAAGGAGGAAAATCAAAATGGAGAATAAAAAATTTATAGTTAAAACTTTACTAAGTAATAAACACTGTGGAATATTCTCTGCTGATCGCATTGATGACTCCATGACTTTATTCGAAATCGGCTTTGACTCTGTACGTTATATGGAATTTATCGTGCTGGTTGAAGAGGTACTTAAAATTGAATACCCAGATAACTTATTGGATATTGATGCTTCAATGACAGTAGGAAAAATTATTGATGCTATTCTTTCGGATGAATACCAAAATGATCTTAACTAGAATAAAGGCGTATGAAAAGAAGATTTGTATTCTAAATACTAGGGTGTCTTATGAGCAAATAGCTAAGTATGCTGAAAAAAATTGCACTATTCTTAATAAATACTTTAAGGATCAAATTATACTTTTAGATATTTCATTAGGATGGAGAATTGTTCCTATTATAATAGGAGCCTTAACAGCTAAAATTACAATTGTTCCTGTTGATTATAACAGAAATCCTTCAATTGCTAATATTTTTCACAACTCTTTTGTATTAACAGGGGCAAACGTAAATGCTGTAGGCGAAATAGTCTATGATGTTAGTAAGCATTTACAAGTTAAACCGAAAGAGCCCGACTTAAAGGAAGTAGCATATATTATGTTTTCATCTGGTACAACAGGAAACCCGAAAGGGATAAAATTGACTATAAACAATATATTATCAAATGTGAATAGTATCCTACGTTATTCTGAGCTTAATAGTGAAGATAACGTATTAATTATAAGACCCTTTACAAATATCTCGGCAATCACGGGTGAGTTAATTCCCAGTTTGCTAGCTGGCTCGAGTATATATATTAAAGATCCCCAATCATCCCCGCTGTCTTCACTAAATATTATTTCTGACTTTAAGATAAATACTGTATTTACTACTCCCTCATTAGCACTAAAAATGATTTCTTTTGATAAGAATCATAAATTAAATAGTATTGATTTAATAGTCTTGAGTGGTGAGCGGCTAACTAAGGAGTTATTAAAAAAAATAATTGCCCATCATCCTAAGATGAAGGTTTGGAATGCTTATGGCTTATCTGAAGCTTCTCCGCGTATTAGCGTTAAAAAGATAAAAAACAATTGTTTTGATACAGGTTGTGTAGGAAGGCCATTGAAGGATGTCAAAATCAAAATAATTGATGAACAGGGAAGGCCAGTTAAAGAAGGGCAAACAGGTGAGTTATTAGTTCGGGGTCCAAATATTATGTCTGGGTATTTCCTCAATGACCCACTTACACGTAAAAAGCTGGTCAATGGTTGGCTTGCAACTGGGGATTTAGCTTATATATATAAACAGGAGCTTTTTATTCAAGGCAGGAAGGATAATATGATTATAAAATGGGGCATGAACATATTCCCTGAAGAAATCGAGGAAGCACTCACTAAACATCCTGAGGTATCCCACGCAATTGTTTTTCCGACTTATCGAAATGATCAGGTGATTATTAATGCAAAAGTTATTAAATCTCCAGAATCAAATCTAACTGCAGAAAATCTCTTAAGCTATATGGTTTCAAATTATAAAGATTCTAGGCTTTGGATAGACAACGTTATTTTTGAAGCAGATCTTTCTTTCACACAATCTGGAAAAATTTCAAGAAACATGAGGTGATTATATGAAAAATGAAGTTTGGAAAGACTTTTTTTCTGAAGATTATTTAGGTTTTTCGGAAGTAATATTACACCAGGAAAGAACAAATTTTGAAGTCAAGCAGTTAAAGAGCCTAATACCTAAAGAAGGTGCATCAATTTTAGATTTGGGTTGTGGGCAAGGGAGAATATCTATTCCGCTTGCAAACGAAGGATACAAAATTGTCGGCTTAGATGCTTCGCCGGCACTCCTTGATGCAGCGGTTAAAAGGGCTAAGGAAGGAAAGTCTAAGGTAAAATTCATAAATGAAGACATGAGAAATCTATCCTTTGAAAATGAGTTTGATGTCATTATTAATATGGGAACTGCTTTTGGCTATATTGAAAGCTCAGATGAGGAAAAGGAAATTCTTTCAAAGGTATTCAGTGCTCTAAAACCAAACGGAGTGTTTATACAAGAAACGGAGAATAGAGAACTTAAACTAAAAAACTCATTAGGAAAGGTTTGGCATGAAATGGGGGGGGTTCCCGTTTTTTCCGACAGAAGGTTTGATGTTAACACCGGAAGGTGGGAAGAAAAAATTTCATGGTTTGCAGATGGAGTTTTTAAAGAAAAAATCTTAAATGTACGATTATATGCAGCAACTGAACTGATAAGTTTGCATAAGGAAGCTGGATTTAGATATACTTCATTATTTGGTGGATTTGATTTTTCACCACTTGACATGAACAGCGAAAGATTACTACTTGTTTCCGAAAAGCCCGGAGAATCAATGTGATAGAAAATTTGGATAAATTGCTAGACCTCCTGCCGCATCAATCTCCTCTTAGATTTGTTGACAAAATTACAGAGTATATTCGTGGAAAGTCTTTGGCTATTATGTTCTCTCCCAGTAATATACCATTCTTTCATTTAAGTGAAGTTCCAATTTCTATATTTGTTGAAAGCGTAGCCCAATCTGCAATTTTGTTAACACAGTTAGAAACTAGTCCGCTTTCTAATGATGAAATTCCTCTTTTAGGAAGTATAGATGTTCATATTCATTCTGAGTGCCTAGATCCCAATGAAGAATATTTAATAAAAGTAAATATTGTAAAACTATTATCCAAGCAAGCTATACTTTCTGGTGAAATTATGAATGTTCGCCTTCAAAAAATCCTTTCAGCAAATATTTCTGTTGCGGTGGCTGTTAGTATTAGGGGGGATTAAGATAACTGAGAAAAACAAACCATGGATATTAATAGACAAAATTATAAGTAAAGAAAGTGATATGGTTGTTACCATGAAACTTATATCACATTCAGATTACTTTTTAATAGGACATTTTCCAAGCTACAGTGTATATCCAGGTGTTTTACTGGTAGAAGGAATCAAGCAGTCTGCAATGGAACTCGATTGTATTAAAAATCAGAATCCATATAAAATTCAAGCTCGGTTTTTAAAGCCTGCCTTACCTGGAATGATTGTAACTTATAAAATAAATATAAAAAAAGATGAGAATATAATTGAATTAAAAGCAGAAGGCGTCAGTGATGATTCTACAAATCTTGTAAAATGTAAGATGATGTTCAGGAGGAACTAAAATGCTTGAAAAAACTTTAGAGTTTCATGATAAAGGGAAAATTGCCGGTGTACTTCATCTTCCATATGATATTAAACAATCATGTCCTTTAGTTGTCTATTGTCCTGGTAAAAATGGTGAAAGATATGAAGTCCATCGTTTAGCAGTCAAATTTGCACGTTTTTTAGCATCAAAGGGTATAGCTTTTTTTCGATTTGATTATTATGGTTTAGGGTTAAGCGATGGATTTTTTCATGAAATGACTACTTCTACGAAAGTATCAAATGTAATAAAAGCTGTAGAATTTATTAAAAGTATTGGTTATAGTTTTTCAGAGATATCACTATTAGGTTTTAGTGACGGAGCAAGAATTGCCTTGATGGCTGCAAATAAATGTGATATTAAAAACCTCATACTCTGGAGCCCGTTATTTTCTGAGTTTGGCGGCAACTTTCCTAATGGGAAAAGGCCACGTTTCATTAGACACACTCTGCATAAAGATTTTTTAGTAATGCCTTGGGCGGGGTTATGGGTTGGATTAGATTTTTATAAAGATTTAAACAGTATTAATATAGACAAAGAATTGCGAGAGTACAATGGTAAGTCGCTTATATTATATGGGGATGATGATCCATTAATCAAAGAGGAGTTTGAATACTTAAACACAGAGAAGTATGAAATCTATTCTAATAATAAGAATAATCTTGTACAGGAAGTAATAGGTGCAGGGCATTTGTTTACATCCAGTGCTTTTGAAGAGATTTTAATGTCTAACTCATTTGAACGACTAAAAAATTAGCGAGGTGATAAACAATTGTGGAAACAAGTAAGATTTAATGATGATCAAATATTTGGTATATTGTCCTGCTTCGAAGATACGAATCCCACTACTTTGGTTGTCACATTGCCAGGTCTAGGTCAGGCAATGAGTGAGAAGAATTATATATTCTCAAATCTAAGAAAATGTCTGGGAGAATATAATGTAATGCATATTCAATTTGACTATTATGGGCATGGAGATAGCTATGGGGAATTGGGAGATGCATCTATTACTACAATGACAAGTGATGCGAAGGAAGTGATTAACTCTTTACTTAAAGAGTACGAATCTGTTGAGGAATTGATTTTAATTGGAAACGCTTTAGGCGCAGTAATTGCATTAAACCTCACCTCATTTTATGAAAATAGGTTCAAAGTTAAACCCATTCTGATTTCTCCTCCAGTAAATATTCCTCCAGCCAATAGGATCTTTTCTAGTGAAACGTTAGAAGCTCTTAAGCATGAAGGGAAGCTCGATTCCCAGCAACTCATCCCTGGTTACGACTACTACACATTAAGTGATTTTGACAAAAAACAATATGATTTTATCACAAAGCTGGGCAGTCACCTTTTATATCTTCATGGTCAATTTATCTCTTATAACATGATACAGGAAATTGATGAGGTAAACATATTAAGCCAAATTATTAATGTTAAATCAGAAATTGAAATCATAGTAGGGGAAAAAGATAAAGAAACCTTACTTATTTTAAATAATATTAGACAGATCAGCACCTTTTCGTTAGATAATGTTAAATATTATCATCAGCACCCTGCAGCGATGGATCAGCTAATTGGACATTTAATTCAAATGATAAAAAGGACAATTAAAAACAAGTAAGTGTTAAGTATAGCAGAGTTAAAATGAATGTATTTTGAGATAATTCTATATATATAACGGCCCTTCGTTATATATCCCCATCCCCGATAAGGAACAGATCACCCCTCAGGTTTGTTCCTGAACTTGATCATATGATCATAGAATTAGCTCGGTGAGCCTCCCTTACCGAGTCTAATTTTATAAAAGGTGTGATAGCAAAATGAGTAAATGGAAAACTTCAGTTCAGCTTTTTCCTTGGTGCAGAAATCTAGAGGAAGGCTTATTAAAACTATCAAGTATAGGCTTTACTCATTGCGAAATAGGGTCCAGTATTGTGTTTAATTACAAAGATAAATTGGACTATTTATCATATTTGTTTGATAGATATAATGTTCTTCCCTCAGCAGTATTTGCGATTGGGAATTTTAATAGATATAAAGATATAAAAATGCTGCTTTTTCATCACGAACAATTATCGTATTGTTTAGAGCGTTTAAAAATTAAAAATGTTGTCCTGCATCCGGGACTCCAAAGAAGAAGCCCTATAACTAATAGCCAAATAGTTACAACTATTGAGAAGATTTATCAAAGGTATGAAAACAGAGGAATCACTGTAGGTATACACCCTCATATTGGTTCACCTATTTTTTATCAAAATGAAATAGACATATTAATAGAGTTGTGCTCTAGAAGAAATATGAAAATATCATTAGTTCCTGATTTGGGTCATCTGTATGAAGCATCCATTGAACCCATAGAATTTATTAAAGCACATCAAAGTATAATCAGTAATATCCACTTTAAAAATATCCTCAAACTTTCTTCCCAACTTCGCAAGGGAAAGTTTACTTCATTATTTCAAGGTGATCTGAATATTCCTCAAATCCTGTCCATGCTTAGAGATATCAATTATAACAAATGGATTACACTGGAAATAGAAGAGAACTATATTTCCAATGAAACATTAAGTGAAAGTTATCATTTATTGCTAGCTAATACTATTTAAATAGGGGGTAAGTTATGCTTTTATCTACCGAACAACTGCAGTTTTATAAAGAGAATGGATATCTTGTTGTGCAAAATCTATTCTCAAAGGATGAAGTTAAACAGATTATTGAGGACTGTTCTCAAGTCTGGTCAGAAATGGTCTGCTCCAATGAGATACCACAATCTAGTTCGCTCGACAAGTTCTTCCCCACAATAACTGGAATTCACAAAAGAGATGCAAACCTGACAAAATATATGCTCGACCCAAGAGTAATAGAAGTCATAGAAACTATAGCTGGTGAAGAAGTATTGGCTTTCTTACAGAACTACTACTTTAAACCACCAGGAGGAAAAACTATTCCTATGCATCAGGATAATTGGGAAACATGTGCAGAACCAGGAACAACTTTTGCAGCATGGATTAGCTTAGACCATTCAAATGCCAATAGTGGAGGCCTATTTTTCGTACCAGGAACCCAAGATTCACCGATTGCGGATAATCAATCAGAATTAACCATTCCCCCCAACTTACAATCTGTAGATGTTTCTACCAACCCAGGGGATGTGGTCTTCTTTAATGGGAATATTTATCACGGATCATATAGTAATACATCAAATCATTTTCGTAGAACTTTTTTAACACACTATGTAGGAAAATCAGTAGAAAAGATTGCAATAAACCATCATGGTTTGATTGATAAATACGGGAATAAGGTAAGAAGAAAGTACAACCTATCTCCTCGTTATCACTATTAATCAAATAAATGGCAGGTGAAACCATGACAAACGTCGCCAATTGGCTGGAAATCAGTAGTAATAGATATCAGGACAAAACAGCGTTAATTACAAATAAAGGTTCATATTCTTATAACCATTTGGAAATGATGTCTAGTTCAATTGCGCACCACTTACAAGACAGAGGAATTACAAAAGGGGAACGATTTTTAATTTGTACTAACGAACCTCAACTTGTAATATCTGCAATTTTTGCTTCTTTAAAAATCGGTGTAATTTTTGTGGTAATTCATCCTGAAACCCCAGAGGATATGATTCAGTATTATGCTGCTCATTCTGGTGCGTCTGTAATATTAATTGATAAAGTGATAAATTTAGAAAAACGTGTGTCAGATCAATTAAAGTTGAAAATTCATTCAGCTCCTAAAGGGAATACGAAAAATTGGGAGTCAATCGAAAATTTATTAAATTATAGTAGAAGTCAATTCATTTCACTTGAGCTGTTATCCACTGATACTGCAGCTTTAATATATACTTCTGGAAGTTCTGGACAGCCAAAAGGTGTTATAAGTACACACGGTAACATTATCTTCTCCACAGAAACTATCAATAATTATCTAATGCACACCTCCAGTGATACAATACTTTGTTTTCTTCCACTTTCTTTTGATTATGGGCTGTATCAAATTTTCCTATGTTTCTCGAAAGGCGCAACTCTTATAATCAAAAATTCTAAGTATTTTGCCTTTGAAGCGCCAAGAATCATTAAAGCACATAATGTAACCGGGATAGCGGGTGTAAGAAACCTTTTAACTACCTTTTGTAAAATTAGAAACTTTCATACCCAAAATAATATTAGATACATCACAAACACAGGAGAGTATTTAGACTTATTCACTATAAAGGAGTTAAAAAAATTAGTTCCTAAAGCTGATATCTTTTTAATGTACGGACTTACCGAGTGCAAAAGGGTATCATATTTACCGCCAAAGCTTCTTGAAACGCACTACAAATCTGTAGGTTATCCATTGCCAGGTACTCAAGTGAAGATCGTAGATGAAAAAGGTGATGAGTGTAAACCATATATTAATGGAGAATTGCTAGTAAAAGGTCCTCATGTCACAAGAGGGTATTGGAAGGATATACCCGAGACGGAAAAGCGATACGCTGTAGAGAATGGAGAAACTTATTTAAAAACAGGTGATATATTTTACAAAGATAGTGAAGGGCTTCTATACTTTGTAGGCAGAAAAGATTTGATGTTTAAAAGTAAGGGATTCAGAATAGAACCAGAAGAAATAGAGTCCCAACTAAAAAGAAATATTGAAGCAATACATGACATGGTTGCTGTTGATTATCATGATAAAAAAGATAACTCAGTTAAGATTGGATATTGTATACGAACCAGTCATACCGACATTAAAGAGTTAAAAAGACAAGTAGAAACAGTAGTTAAGAATAAAATGGAACCTTGGAAAAGACCCTCTAAGCTAATAATAACAAGTGAACTGCCTCTCACAAATTCAGGCAAAATTAACAGAGAGAAAATCCGTACTTTATTTGAAAATAAGAAAGAAGAGGAGAAGGAGTATGGATAAAAAATGTATATCGAAAAAGATAGATGCAGTAATTAAGAAAGAACTAAATTTGAATGATGATTTTGTTTTAAACCATGAAAATAATTTTGTAGAAACTTTAGGATTAGATTCCCTAATGCTAGTAAACCTATTAGTTGCCTTTGAAAATGATCCGCTTCTTCAGCTCAATATAGCAGGTTTAACATATGAAGATCTTGAAAATATAAATACGCTAACAGATTATGTCCTAAATCAGAGTAAGAGGAGTTAGAACATTTGAATATCAATTATGCTTATTTCTGTCCGAGTTATAGTAAATTTGCTAACATACAAAATGTTGAGTATGGAATGGAAGAAATTTTAAAAGCCTCACTACTTTTAGAAGAAGTCGGCTTTGATTCGATTCTGACAGCAACCGATTCTGCAGCATATGACCCCTGGATCTTATCCTCGTATATATTAGGAAACACCCAAAAACTAAAAACGATTATAGCAGTGAGAACGTCTACCTTAGAACCCGTATACACTTCTCGAATGATTTCTACTTTAACTCAATTATTTCAAGACAGAGTGCACCTAAATATTGTTTCCATGAGTTCAAAAGTAGAGATGGAAAAAGAAAATGTCCATTTAAATCATGAGGATAGATACAATAGAACATACGAATTCTTGGATATCATGAGAAATCTATTAGAAGGAAATACACCATACTCTTTTAATGGAAAGCACTTCCACACAAAAAATTCTACTCTTTTTCCCGAAGTTAGTGGTGGGTCCCCTTTAACTTATGTAGCGGGTAGTTCTATCGAGGCTCAAAAAGTTGGAGCTGCATATGGTGATGTATATATTTTTTGGGGGGATAAGGTGGAAAGAGTAAAGGAAAATATTAATAATTTTAATAATGTGGCACGCTCAAGAAAGGTAGAAATAGGTTTAAGAGTAAATATTCTAATACGAAAAGATAAAGCCCAAGCAATAAATGTCTTAGAAAAGAAATTAAAAGACCTAAAACATGATCCAAAATTAATATTGCCATTAATGCAGCATTCCAATGATTCAATAGGGTACAAAAGAATGATATCCTTGTCCAGCGAATCCAATTTACATGATCAGGCACTTTATACTGGAGCTATCGGCAATAAAATTGGAAATGTTCCATTTATTATTGGGTCTCCAGAAGATGTAAGAAGTACCTTAAAGAGGTATGTTGACCTTGGAGTAAGCAGATTTATTCTTTCTAGCATTGATAACAATGAGGAAATTCATCGAATCGGTGAAGAAGTATTGGTATATCAACTTTAAATTACGAAGGTGCTATTATGAAATTTCTTGAGGTTCATTTAAATCCTGGATTTGAGCTTGAATGCTACCATAACTTAAGGTTAAGTATACTTAAGAAAGATGAACATTATAAATACTGGCTCTATTCAAATTTCGTAAATCTCGTTCTATTTAGAAACAAAAGGGAGATAATTCCCTATATAAGGTTTGAAAACCATATTGATGTATATTCTGATATTTTAATTGAAAAACCGTTAAATAAAAGGGGAAATTGGGAATCTAGCATAAAAAAATGCGTGGATAGCAATAACTATGTAATAGTATTTCTAAATTGGAAAAATATCCCTCGATCGAAGTATTTTAATAAAGAAAAAGACATGATTCATGAAGGATTAATTTATGGTTATTGCGATCGAACAAAGCACTTTAAAATGTTAGCTTTTGACGTAAACAATCTTCCTTATACAACCATACAAATTCCATTCTATTTGATTAGCAATGAGCTTGATCAGTTAATTGAATCTCAATCCCAACTAGCGAAACAAAAATGGTTTAAATATTATGGCTTTCCTATAACAAAGGTAACTAAAAAGAATCTCAACATTCAAAGTATAAATAAACATAAACTATTTTTTTCTCTTGATAAAAGTAGATTTAATAGTTCTTACAAAGATAATGCGGAATATGCCACAGGGTACAGTATAAATTCTTATTTGTCTGAGTTATTTATTGAAATGTGCAATGAGGATAATCATGAGCATATTAAGAAGTTCACTAATCAATTAGATTACTGGAAAATAATGAATCTAAAATTGATTCTTCATAAGTATTTAATGATTTCTCGTATAGGATTATTAAAAGAGAGTGACAATGATCCTGAGCTACTAAAGATTGAACAGAAATTTAATAAGTGTTTAACCCATCTAAAAGTAATATTAGCTCTTACAAATAAGTTTAACCAAACAAAGGAATTAAAATATCTTCTTAATATTGCAGCTCAATTCCGAAAGGTACACGAATATGAATTAAGAGGAACATATCAAATCTTGGAATACTTAGTAAAAGATTAAAGGAGTACTATATGGATAAAGAAAAGTTAAAAAATATAGTGACTGAAAAAGTAAATGAAGTATTATTTGAAAAGGTTTCAGGAGATGTCGGCGATGATCTATTTGAAAAGGGGCTAGATTCTATTAGCTTTATTAGAATTATCGTTCTTTTGGAGGATGAGCTGGATATAGAAATTGAAGACGATGATATTCTATTAGAAAACTTTCATTCGATAGATATGATTTGTAATCTAATTCATAAATATAAAGTAGAAGAGTGATTGAGTTGGAGATTGTAAAAATTGAGAAAAATACTCTATTTATGTCTTTGCCTACAGTAAAAAAAGATTATTCCAGACTTGTGCGTAAAGTGACAAACATTGATTATTTATCGTACCAAAAATCGTTATCTGATTTCGGTGTTAAGAGAATACCCATTAGACAATCGGAGTACTGCTTTTCTGATAATCCAAGGGAATTTGTGCAAGAACTTTATAAAGAACAAGCAGATACCTCTCAGAAAATCGATTATATTATTACTACTTATCACTCATATCCTTTACTAGAAGAATCAAGTACAGCCATTTACAATAAAAAACTACTAAAAAATAAAACAGCACTAGCATTTTCGATATGTGATTCAGATGCATTGGCACCTATCCATGCGATTGATTGGATAAAAAGTACAAAGTCGAACGGTATTGTTATATGCCTGGAGCAAGTTTATGACAAATGGCGGACTACTAAGTCACATGAATTTGCGATTCAAGATGCAGCAGCCCTTTTTCAAATTAGTCATTCAAAACAATCCTTTGAAATAAGAGGATATTCTACCAAAATTAATATATTTCAACCGCAGTCTCTTTTGGAAAACTCTATTAATTCATTTCTCTCCAAATTTAGTTTAACTCCAGAAGAAATAATTTGCATTCCCCAGTGTAAAAACTTCCAATTCCTTTATCAGATGAATAAATTATTCCCGCACATCTACTATAAAAAAACAGCTACGAACCTTTATACTGCAGACGTTTTCTATTCTCTAAACGAAATGAAATCAAATTATAAGGAAGAATTAAAACACCTTCTCCTTTTAGTAATTTCTAATTCTGGAAATTTAGGCTTAATTTTAATAAAAAGAACCTGATAGGTGGTAAGTAATTGAGTGGCATATATTAAAAATCTTGTTAGTTATATTCCGAATAAAAGCGTCTCTCTCGATCACTTTATTGGCAAAGGGGATTTTAATAATACTGAATATACTCGTCTGCAATCACAAGGTTATCAGTCAATAGCAGTTGATGATACGACAAGTCTAGAAATAATCTCAAATATATTAGACCAGCTTTTTACAAGGAAACAAGTAAATCCATCTAACATACGGTATTTAATATTAACTTATCAGCTTTATTCATTCCCTTTTGAAGTTGATATTTTGAATAAATTAAAAAATAGATTTAAGTTAATTAATTGCACAACATTTAGTGTAAGAGAGCAGCATTGTTCAACTTTATTGATGGGAATAGAAGTAGCCAATACATTAATAGAAACGCAATCCCAGAAAGGTAACCATTCTTATCCTGAAGCCATCGTTATATCAATAGGCAAAAGCGTATTACCTGAAAATAGGTTTGATGGAGTATATATTACAGGTGACTCGTCTGTTGCTATACATCTGAGTACAGAGAAAAAAGGACAGGAAATTATCGCTATTAAAAATATTACGGATACTAGGACAATATCTACCAAAAATAAAAAAGGGGGCCCAAGGTGGGATATCTCCTATATGGTAAATATGGTTTCTATCATTAAAGATGTACTAAAGGAAAGTGGCTTATCTATTGAAGATATTCAAAAAATCATTCCTAATAACGCACCAACAGAAATGTGGACTTATTTAGCAAATTTAATAAAATTTCCGATAGAAGATTTTTTTATCGAAGGAAGACAGATTTTTGGACATTATTTCATGTCCGACATTGCTTTGAATTTGGAATATATACTCAAAAATAAATTGCTAAGAGAAGGCTACTTTATCCTTCTTGGTCTTGGAAGTGAAGGAGCAGCTGGTTGTATTTTGTGCAAATTTAATCAGGATAAATAATTAAAAAGAAAGGTTGAAAGTGCATGGAACAAAAAATCCTAGAAATAATAAGTGAAACTATAGAAGATAATGAAGTTGAACTCAATATATACAGCAACTTACAGGAACTGGGTCTAGACTCTACTAACATCGTAGAAATTCTAATTGAGTGTGAATTAATATTTGATATCGATGTTCTTGATAATGATTTGAATTTAGATGATTTTACTACTGTTGAGGATATTATAAATTACATTGAAAACTTAACCACTTAAAATAGTTCTTTAGCCTAATCTAAAGGAGGTGGTTAATAATGCCATCAGTTAAAATGTAATAGAGTACGGAGGATCCGGGCTTAGATCCGGGTGCTCCTACCTTATATTAATGGAAAAGAGGTGCAATTACCCATGTATAAAACCTTAGACCTTACAGTCCATTTTAATAATATTGGAATTGCAACCAATGAAAATAAACAAAAGGGGATGTTATCTCTAGCAGGTTCTTCCTTGCCTTTCGAAGCCCCTTTTAAGAAAAATGAATATTACTGTAATAATATACCTTTCAGATTAAAAAAAGAAACTGAATATGACAATATTTCACTCCAATCCCATAAGGTAGAGATAAATTCAAAATCCCTAAAAGCGATCCATTTTGTTGGGAACTCAGAATCAGGAAGTTATTTTGAACCTGTATTTCTGATGGCAAAGGGAGATATAGTTCATAAAGGTTTAATTTCTTTAACAGACTTTTTATCAGAAGTCTCTTCCTTTAGTAATCTATTAGTGTATAGATTTCAATCAGTAAATAATAGACCTTCCCACTACAAAGGTTCTCTATGGCTTCATTCACTATATTTACCAAACACTATGGAAGTAGATATATTGAAATTTGAGGATAATCCATTTATACATATCTTTGCAATAACTATCGAGGAGGAACCTAATCATGCAACTTAATACAAACCTAAATCATAGTTGTTTTGACATTATTATCGATAGTTGTTTAAAAAGATTTGGAATGAATGAATCTTTATTCTGGAATCAGGTAGGCCTTTATTATAAAAAAGAGAAAGAAAATCTTACATTAATTTCTTCATACAGGTCTTATGAGGAAAGCCTTCCGAGACATGGGTTAATAATCGATGAGAACTATTATAATTCCGAAGAAAATTTTCTTATAGATATAAAAAATTTTTTAAGAAGAGGTATATCTATTGGTTTAGAAGTAGATGCTTATGAATTACCATATTGCTTATGTTATAAAAGTCTGCATTTACTACACACCTTCGAAATCGAGTCTTTTAATGAAAAGGAAATTATAGTAGTAGATCATTATTATCGATATAAAGGAAGTATAGATTGGAAAACAGTAAGTAAAGCATTTCAATCCACTTTACAACATTTTCAAACAGGACCATCCCTATTCACAGTAAAAAAAAGCGGAGAACTAAAGATAAAACCTTTAAAGGAATGTCTTAAAGAGAATATTAAAGCTTTTAAGGGGGAAATAAACTTTAGTAGAACTGATAATTCAGGTGTATCCGGAATAAAAGCAATAACAGTAATAGAAAACGATGTTATAAAAATAATAAAGACAGAAGATGTTCAAGAAAGCATGGGTGTACTTTCTGACTATTATAATAAATTAAAGGGAGTTGCCGATTCTAGATATAATTTCAAAAAATACCTCGAATATTATCATCTGGAAGACGCTGCTGAAATAAGTGAAACTTTATTTCAAAATTGGATGGCCTTCGCTAATATTATTTTAAGGTATTTATTTTTGAAAGATAAAAGTACAGTTGCTGAAAAGCTAACTTATAGAGCAACGATGATAAAAGAAAATGAATTAAGATTATTAGAGCTGCTAGAAAATGAAATAAATAGTTAGGGAGGGATACTGATATAATGCACGTAACCCCTTATAATATTAAAGTTGTAAACAGCAATATGGAGATAAAAAGCTTAGAATCTTACCATGGAAAAGTTCTCTTCATTGTAAATGTAGCATCTAATTGTTTGTTCACTAAACAATATAAAAATTTAGAAGATCTGAATCAGAGATATAAGGACAGGGGACTTAAAATTCTCGCATTTCCATCTAATGATCATGGACAACAAGAACCCGGTGACATTAAAGATATCATAGAATCTTGTGTATCCAGGTTCAATGTCAGCTTTGATATCTATCAAAAAACACATACAATCGGACCTAATATTCACCCACTTTTTTCTTGGCTTGTCGATCAGTCAGAGAATAAACAGGCTATTAAGTGGAACTTTGAGAAATTTATTATATCTCGTGATGGCAAACTTGTTGGAAGGTTCGATAGTCATATTAACCCGACAAATTCTAAGGTGATTAATCTTATTGAACGTTTCCTTTAAGAAATGGAGGATAGAAATGATAGAAAAATTAAACGCAGATTTGTCTGATCAGTTATTGAATCGTTCACTAGTCATTAACAAAGGGGACAACGTTTTTATAGATGTTTATGGTGAATGTGAAGAGTTTACCGAAATTCTAATTCAGAAAGTTTATGCTGCTGGTGGAGTTCCATATCTTTTTAAAACAAACCCAAAGCACTTAAAAACAATAATTAAAAACTGCAATATCAAGCAGATGAAAAGACTTGCCGAAAATAAACAAAAGTTAATGAGCAAAATGGATGCATATATCAGCATTCGAGAAGATCATAACCTTTACGAATTCGACGATCTCCCGCCGAAAAAGTTTCAAATATACACTAAATATTATCAGCAGCCATTACAAATTACAATGGCCAATACAAAACAATGGGTTATTACAAAATATCCATCATATGCAATGGCCCAACAGGCAAATATAAGTTTTGACCAACTACTCCTCACATATCACTCTGCTACTACTTTAAATTATAAAAAACTCCATTCAAAAGCCCAACCCCTACAAAAATTATTAAATGATACTAAACACATTCGAATTATAGCTCCTGAAACAGATCTAGAGTTTACTAAAAAAGATATTTCCAGTTATATATGTGATGGAAAATACAATCTGCCTGATGGGGAAATCTTTACTGCTCCTAATGTAGAATCTGTTAATGGATATATATCTTTTAATGTACCGTCATCTCTTATGGGAAAAACTTTTAATAATATAAAGCTGGTATTTGAAGAAGGCAAAGTAATAAAATTTGAAAGCGACAATTCTATTGAATTTAGTGATTTAATCAACTCAGATCCAGGTGCTGCCCGAATAGGGGAGTTTGGAATTGGATTAAATCCGCACATAACGCAACCTTACCAAAATATATTATTTGATGAAAAGATGGTAGGAAGCATTCACTTGGCCTTAGGTCAATGTTTCCCAATGGCAGATAATCAAAACGAATCTAATATCCATTTTGATTTAGTTCAGTCCCATTTAAAGAGTTACGGAGGGGGAGAATTATATTTTGATGGTGTATTGGTAAGAAAAGATGGATTATTTGTTCACCCAGATTTGAAGAGCTTAAATGAAATATAGGGTGTGAACATGTCTGCGCATTCTCAATAATCTAAATGGCAGGTGAATGATATGAAACCGGCTGTCCTAATTTTAAATAGATCAAATTCTCATGTTTATTTCTCCTCAAAAGAGAAGGAATTTCTTATAGATACCGACAAATATAACATAATAATGTTTAATCACATTAACAATGAGGTTCTTCCTCAGAAGATTACGAAGGAATTCTTAGGTCAAATGTTAATAGACTTCGATAACCATACCAATGTAATTCAGACTGTGAAATTAATTCGAGAAATTTGTGAGATAAGTGCAGTCATAACATTAACAGAAAAAGAGCAGACTTTGGCTGGTAAAATTCGTACTTTGTGTAAAGTTGATGGCATTTCGTATAAGGAGTCATTTTATTTCAGAGATAAGGTAATGATGAAACAAAAGTTAAAATCATTAAATATTCCCTTACCTGCTTTTACTTTATTAGATAAAACAAAAATATGGGAAGCACTAGAATTTTTAAAAAATCATAAAAAAGTCGTTTTTAAGCCCCGATCAGCTACAGGATCTATGGATACCATAATAGTAAATTCCGAAAAGCAATTAATCGATCTATGCAATAAATATTCAGATGTTATAGAAAATTATTATATAGAAGAGTACATTTCAGGAGAAATGTATAGCGTTGATAGTGTTATTGGTAATGGCTCTATTATTTTTTCAGGAATTATGAAATACCGAACAAGCACATTAAATTTTCAAAACAGCAGAAATGTTTTTTGCTGCATCACTCCAGAAGAGGATGAACTGACAAATAAAATTAGAAAGTATACAAAAAAGATAATAAAATTTTTAAAAGTTACAAAAGGAACAGTCCATCTGGAAGTTTTTGTTACAAGCACTAACGACATTATATTTTGTGAGATAGCATCCCGCCCAGGCGGCGGCTACATTAAAGAAGCTTTAGAAAATAGTTATGGCATTAATTTGAATGCGGCTGCAATACAATCTGAACTAAATGAACCAGTCAAATTAAGTAAGAAGGAAACAATTTATTCAGGATTTGTCATATTCAATCACAGTGAGGGAAGGATTGTTGAACTGTCCTATCCGAAAATAGGGGATTATAAATGGATCTTAATGTATGAGATCAGTGCAAAAATTGGAGATACCACAACCCCTTCAAAATTTATTACTGATAGCCTTGCAATATTTCTAATTGAATCTCCAAACTATAGACAATTAATTGAAAGGCTCGATTTCTTAGATAGAAGCTTTAAAGTCTCTTACAATTAGTAATCTTAAAATGGGTGAGATAAATGAAAAATATAATATCATTGTTTTACGAACAGGTTATTAAGAATCCTTTTAAAATTGTTGCTGAAGATACTAATGGTGTATATACCTATGAAGAAATAAATAATTACAGCAATCAGCTTGCCCATTTTCTGATATCCCAAGGTATAAATAGAGGGGATTTTATAGCACTAGTTTTGAAACATGATATAAACTTAGTAATTACATTACTAGCCATTTTAAAGTCAGGCTGTGGATTTGTGCCCATAGATCCTGCGACTCCGATTGGAAGAATGAACGAAATACTAGCTGATTGCAAAGCTAAACTAATTATCAGCAATGTACAATTACCGATAAATTTACAACAAGTTATTCCTACAATTGAAGGGTTTAGTATGTATGATAATAGTCCACCTATTATAGAGATTAAGGAAGATGATATTTGCTATTGTATATTCACTTCGGGTTCGACAGGTAAACCGAAAGGTGTACTCATTGAACATTTGTCATTAGCTAACTTAATATACGGACTAGAGAAAAGCATTTTCCTCACAAAACCATCATCCATGGCAGCTTATACTAGTATTTCATTTGATATTTTCATTGTTGAAACTATTCTACCTCTCATACTTGGAATCAAAATATTTCTTATCCCTTACCCAATTAAGAATAACCCTCGTTTGTTTGCAAAATTCCTAATGAAAAATAAAATAGAGTCCATTCAAATTACCCCTTCAAAATTACTTCAAGTTACCCATAGCATTCCTAAACTATTTTTCGAGGACCTAAAACTAATGTTGATAGGCGGGGAGAAATTACATGACTCCTTCTTAAATAATTTAAACACGCCAATGGAAACCAAATTATTTAATGTTTACGGTCCTACAGAGACCACAGTATGGGTTACGTATAAGGAAATTAATAGACATAAGAAGATAACTGCAGGAAAACCGCTTCCGGGAAACTTTATCTCAATCATAAAAGACAATTCTCATGTAAACAAAGGTGAAATAGGAGAAGTTTGTATTACTGGAAAAAATGTTGGGAGGGGATATTTGAATTCGGTATCCAGCAAATCTAACCCCTTTGTCTTAATAAACGAAAATAGGAGCTATTTAACTGGGGACAATGGGTTCATTAACGATGAAGGAGATCTTGTAATATTAGGACGTAGTGATGATCAGATAAAGATAAACGGGTATCGGATAGAGTTGGATGAAATTCGAAATTGTATACTTACCCATTCTGCAATTATTAATTGTGCCGTTCTTTTTGTGAATAAAGACCAACACAGTAAAGGAATTATCTCATTTATTCAAAGAAAGCATGCCATAGACCTCTCTGATCTGAGGCGTTTTTTACAAGATAAACTACCTGACTACATGGTGCCATACCGGATTATCCCTATAAATGATATCCCAATAAATATTAATGGAAAGATTGATAAACAAAAGCTTCTGAATCTTTTAAAGGATAGTTCAGATAGTAATGTTAACTAAAACAAGAAACGACAACATGTATGAGTTTAATTTTCAAATTAAAGGAGGAGCCATATTGTTTCTACCAGTAAATTTGTATAACTATTTCAATAATATAGGTGTGACCTCAGAAGAGAATATCGATGAAGGCAACTTAACATTATTCGGCTCCTCTCTTCCCAAAGAGGGACCATTTAACGAAGAAGTTTTTTATTTTGAAAATATACCTTTTTATTTGAAAAAAAAGTTGAAATTTGACAACGTAGCGATGGAAGGTCAAGAAATAGAGATTGATTCGTTGAATGTTAACAAGGTACATATTGTAGGGAGTTCTACTTCCGGGAGCTATTTTGACAACATTATTTTTAAGGATAGAAATGGAGGAATCGTAACTCATAAATTAAAACTATCAGATTTCATACTAGAAAAACCATTATTTAAAGAGAATAAGCTCTTCTATAGATTTTCAAAGGTTAATAATAAAGGGCCCATTGCTTTGAAGGGGAGCTTATGGAAACAAACGCTTAGTTTTGAGGAAAACATTGACTTACAGAATATCATTCTCTTAGATAATCCATTTATGCATATATTTGCAATAACAATCGAAACATCCTTGAAAGGAGGTGATCAAAATGAGTTTTGAATTAGTTCCATTTGAACAAGTAACAAAAAACAGAGTAGCAGTTAAGACTATCAGTGCAAAAAATAGCTCCGAAAAGTTCCTTATAGCAGAATCTGCAGAAAATGAAGAGCGCAAGTAATAATTTTTAAAGGAAAGGCCTAGTCGCTTGACTAAGCCTTTTTTTAAAAAGAATATTGGAGTGAAATCGAATGGAAAAGGATTCAACTAAAGCAATAAATTTTGCGGGTGTCAATTTTCACCAACTCCCATTCCCCCATGTACTAGTTAATGATGTATTTACACCTTCAATTGCCAATGAAATTCTTGAATGGCTTAAGAAAACTCAATTATGGGAAGTGCAAGATACTGCTAATAATAAATCCATGGCCTTTAATCTTGAGTCATCCATTATTCCTAAAGAGCTTAGCCGGGTATTTTCAGGAACTGCATTGTTAAAATTATTAAATAAATTTGAGCAAGTATTTAATGAGTCCTTTAACAATAAAATGGTTGTTTCTGCTTTTAAACATAAAAAAGGGGAAGGGACTGCAATACACAATGATTTTGGAGCAGATGCAAATTTTACACACCGATTTATAATATATTTTAACGACGGATGGTCTGAACAAGATGGAGGAGCACTAGGCTTATTTAGTTCTGAAAATATTGAAAGCCTGGTTAAAGTAATAAATCCTATTCATAACACAGGAGCAGGGTTAGTCTTTGGGCCAGATTCCCACCATGCCGTAGGAGCTGTTCGAAATGGAGTCCGTTATAGTCTGGTTTTTTCACTATCATCAAAAAAGTAGTAAAGCTGTAAAAGTGTTTAAAGTGTTATCTTCCCTCCTATTAAATAGGATGCAATTAGAAAAGAAATATGCTGCAGGGACTAGACGGCTGCTGATTATTAAATTGGTATAAATTACATTGAAGCATCTTCTATTACGAAATTGAAAGGTCTATTAACGGTCTAGATTTTCTGTTCTAAACCGCTGTAGAGTAGATTCAAATATAATAAATTATCTTTGTAATATAAAAAGCGGAAACCTCAATGTTCAAGTAGGTTTCCGCTTGTTTATTCTGTTCTTTAACATTTTTCTTTGGTTGATAATCAGTTATAAATTTTCATTATGCCTCCTTTCCTTTGCTACATCTTCTAAAGGTGTCACACTAGGATCAATCATCCCAGTAAATCTTTCATCAAATGTTAAGTCTGCATTTGTTTCGATGTGTTTTCCGTTTCTTATATAACGAATAATTAGGTTGTCCTTTTCTGTTGTATGTTTTGATAATACGCGTACAAAATCATAGTAGGATCCAACTTCATGTCCATTAATATGTGTAATAATATCACCGTCTTTAAGTCCCGCATTGGATGCAGGGCTATTATTATAAACTTTTGCGAGGTAGTTCCCCTTTATTCCATTTAGCTTGTTTTGGGCTAATTGCTTAGGATTGGCAGTATAATTAAAGACTCCGAGCCTTGGGTAATTAAAAATTTCATTCCTTAAATCTAAGCCTAATTCAATGACGCTCTTTAAATTAATTAATGTCTGCCTCCAACCCATTTCACCGCACTCTTTTATCCATTGCATCATTTCATTAGATTTATACCCGCTTGAGACAACAGTTATCTTGGTAATATTCTGTTCTATTGAATGTAAATTAAAACTAGTTTTCAAGTGGTATACCTGATTTTGTCCATTTGGAAAAAGAGCTATATATTTCTCATCAAAACAGACAAGTTCATTTTCAATGAATTCTCTGCATTTAGATTGAATCGTTAACTCGCCAATAACAAACTCTAATTTATCACCAAGATTAATAGAAGAAGATCCATTTGAGTTTGAAGCTATATCACATAAAAATGATTTCCATCCCTCTGTCGTAGAAAGAAAACTCCAAACTTTCTCGATAGGAGCAGCTAAGTACTCCTCATTTTTTGTAAAATTTTTACCTAACATTTTTTCACACTCCCTTTGTCCTTACTATATAAAAAATAAATATCCATTTCTTGGGTTTTTTTGCTATATTCATCGTACTAAAGCCGAGAATATTAAAAAGTAAGGAAGTAAAATAGACTTAACAAAATTTAATAGAGGTGGATAAATGGATGATATTACAGTTGTGATACCGGTTTACAATCAGGCTTTTGCATTGTCTCTAACCCTTCATGGATTTACACAACAGGAGACACCATTTAATAAAGTGCCAATTGTTGTAGTAGATGATGGATCGACAGAACCAGTAGGGGCTATAGTAGAGACCTATGCAAATGAATTAAACATTAATTATATCTCTATTCCTCAGGGAGGAAGATCGAGAGCACGAAACAAAGGGATTGAGCAAATCAAAGAGGGGCTAATAATATTTAACGATGCTGATAGAATTCCTAGGAAGGACTTTATTAAAGCACATTATGAAGCTTTTAAGAAACTCGGAGATAACTACGTAATTGTAGGACAAGTTAGAGATTTATACTTGGCTGGACAACAGAATAGAAAACATATTTTAGATCGATTTAATCATAAAAAAGGAGATAGAATTCCACAATATTGCCGACTTGTATATGGCTTATACAATGAAGACGGGAATACGGATTCACAAATTGCATGGCTATCTATGTTTTCTGGAAATTTAAGTATCCCAAAATCCCTCCTAAATAAGATTGGGAACTTTGATGAGGGATTTAAAGAATGGGGATTTGAGCATTTCGAGCTAGGATTCAGAGCTTACTTAAATGGAGCAAATTTCTACTACCAAAAGGAAGCCCAAAATGTCCATTTAGCACATCCCAGAAGATTAAATAACTATATTGACTCCATGAGAAAAAGCCATAGTTATTTTTACAAGAAACATAATAAAAGAGAGATAAAATATTTACTTGATTTTATGTTAGGTAAGCTTAGCATGGAAGAGCTAGAACAAATTAGCAGACATGGACATACCGTTGAAAATCAGTTGGCAAATAAATCATTTGTTAAAATCACGAACTTTTAGGAGGGTTAAAAATAGTGAATTACAATTATTTACACCCATTCAGTATGATGCCGAGGTATTCAACTGGGATTGATGACAGTTTAAAAGACAGCATTCAAAAAAGCTTCATTCATATTAATAGAGGGAAGGACTGCTGGGTATATGATGATCAGGAAAAACCTTATCTTTATTTAACAACTGCTGTACCTACGGTTGGAATCTCAAATGAGGAAATAGTTAATAAAGTTACCGAACAGTTAAAGACTTTAAGCTTTTTTTCAACCTGTGAGCAAAGCCATCATCTTGTACAGCCACTCGCTGAAAAGTTATGTCAAAAAGCTGGAACGAATTTCAATTTAGTTTCCTTTTCTAATGATGGTTCAGGAGCTGTGGAAACTGCTATGAGACTCACCAGGCAATTTTTTAAACAGCAGGGAATGAAAAAATGGAAATTCATTAGCTTTGAAGGTAGTTACCATGGTACAACATTTGGCTCTGGTTCTGTAACTAATTTAGGGATAAAAGAACAGTTTGGCAATGCTCTCGAAGGCTGCATCATCTCCCCTTCTCCTAATTTGTATAAACCTAAGTTACACGATACTACAGAAAAAAATATCAACTACTGCTTAGAAGCACTAGAGATTCGTATTCTTGATAATAATCCTGATGAGATAGCTGCCGTATTGTTAGAACCTGTACAAGGAGTAAATGGAATCGTACCATTTCCAAGAGAGTTTATTCAAGGGGTAAGAAATATTACAAAGAAATACAATGTCTTGCTAATAATGGATGAAGTGACTACAGGTGTAGGAAGAGTTGGAGAATTTACAGCCTCCCAGTACTTTAATGTTACTCCTGACCTTTTAGCATTATCAAAAGGACTTACTGGAGGGTATTTCCCTATGGGAGCTACTCTAATATCAAAAGAAATCTCTCAAGTTTTATTTGGAAATGGCGGTATTTTTCTTCATGGGTCTACACAATCTGGACACCCAGTTGGATGTGCGGCTGCATTAGCTGTATTGGATTATATGGATAAACATAATTTAGTAGAAAATGCGCGTAAAAAGGGAGCATCGTTACTTGAATCCTTAAAAAGGGATCTAATTGATCATCCTAATATAGGTGATATTAGAGGGAAAGGTTTAATGTTAGCAATAGAGTTTACGGATGATAAAACATTAAAAACCCCAGTATCCTTTGAATGGGGTCATCAATTCAATAAGAATCTTCACAGACAGGGAATCTTAGGAAACTTCTTTAACTCCACTTTATTAATGTATCCCCCGCTAATAATTAGTGAAAACGAATGCAAGTTCATACTAAAAGGGATCCAGGCTGCTCTTGATAGCATGGAATAGGAGGAAATCAATCATGGAATCCAAACATTATATTGTTCATAAAGAAAATATGAAGTGGGACGAAGGGATGTACAAGGGAACAAGCATGAGTTACTTATGGGAAGAGCCAGAAACTGGTCGTGTGGTTTTTCTAGTTAAGGTTGAACCAGGCGGAAGGATCCCTTTACATAATCATTATCGTAGAGAGATCGCATATGTAGTGGAAGGAGAAGTAAAGCTTAATGACGATATTATGAGGGCAGGAGATCTATTGGTTGCGGCGGGGGAGCAAGATCATGATGTCTACACAGAAACTGGCTGTACATTCTTTATATATATTGACTATAATCCTAAAAAAAACCAAATCGTGAAAGTAGAACCTACTAAGGGGTGAACAGATTGGACTACTCCATCTATGAAAACAAATCTTTAAATTGCTATCAGCTGCTTATAGAAGCAATTTTAAAAAGAAGTGAATTATATAATGACTTTATTTGGAACGAATGTGGACTATTCTATAATTTCAACAGGAATATTTCCCAATTTACATTAACGCCCTATTATCGTAATTTAAAAGAAAACCTACTGCAAGTTCATAATATTAATATGAAGGAATCTCGTTATTTCACTATAAACCACACAATAGATAAGCTACAGGAACTAATAGAAGAGTACAAGTCAGTTGGTATTGTAATTGGGGACCAAAAAAATGTTGAAAAGGGAATTCTTTACTGGGAGTTATTAGGGGTCAATTTAGAAAGCAAGGAATATGTACTGGTTAATCATTCGGAGAAAGTTTTAAGACACTACACAGAAGAATGCCTAAAAGAGATGTTAGGTGAGATTGCTTCAAATGAAAGGGCCTGTCAGTTCACCATATTAGCATTAGAAAAGTCTTCAGATACCTACTATCCACAAAATACTTCAGATTTATTAAGACAATTAAAAGAATATGTCGGAATATATGAGAATATAAAACCTTTAAATTCTAAGGGGATTGAAGGTTTTGAGCAAGGCATCACGGCAATAAAACAAGTGATTCTTGATTTACCCGATTTAGATGTAAAGAGTCTTTCATATTCTGCTAAACAATTTTCTAATTCTCGACAGCAATTCTCTTCTTTTTTGAAAGGTTTTTCCCAAGAAGAATTATCCAGGCAATTTCTCCATGCATCAGACCTTTGGCTTGATGTGTTCAACACCATCCAATACCACCCTCAACCTGACTTATCCTTGCTTCGTAAACAGTTCAATACCATTTTAGAAATAGAAATTAATAATCTAAACTCTGTGCGGGAATTCCTAAAAATCTTTGCATAGAGCCTCAAATTCATTTATCCATTACTGCCGATTAAAAAATTTATTAAGATAATTTTTTGATATATGCATTCTTCCACAGCTAAAATAGCGATTTATCATAATTTTACAGAAATGGTCAAAAAAGTACGAATATTCAACAAGTTCTGCGGATTAATCAACCTAATTACTTTGTTAATATTGTGAAAAGAAGAGATTTTGGAGGGGAAAATATGTTAACAGAGGCTGTCATATTAGTATATAAAGACATTAACTATGTAAATCAGTTTGCAACGTTTCCCATTCATTCTAGAAGGATTAAAACTATTTTAGTAGAAAGTTTTGAATCCGTGGTTTTTGCAATAAGACAGAAAACGAATACTCTATTTTTGCTAATAACAGGAGAAGAAACTTTCCCTAGTAATTGGAAACTGAGTGAACTTAAATCGCAAAACCCATTATTAATATTAACAGGATCTACTCAACCAAATATAAACTTGTTCCATAACTTTCTAGAATCATTAGGTATTTATGCCAGTTCTATTGAAGGAAACAGTTTGTTCTATAAGTCATTGAGCTTTATTGAAGAAAATCTATATGATAGCGAGCTGAGTTTGGATACTGTAGCATCACATATCTTTGTCAGTAAGAGCCATTATTCAAGAATGTTTCAAAGAGCTATTGGAAAGGGCTTTAAACAGTATGTAATTCACAGAAGAATTGAAAAAGCTAAAATGCTACTAGATCAAGGATGCTCAGTAACTGATGTCTGTTTTAACATTGGATACACTGATTTAACCCACTTTTCAAGGATGTTCAAGAAAATAGTTGGTGAGAAACCTTCCCAATATCGACTAAGGAAATAACCAGGAGGAGAGAAGTTGAAAAATAGTATTAAGATCATATTCGGCCTAGCTTTTACAATATTATTAGTATTTTTTGTGATAAATAAGATTTATTTGAAACCCTATGATGTTCCGGACATTTCAAAAGTATCCTTAGAAGAATTAAATATAGACTTCAGTAAAGAAAAGGCATTTATTCGCTCGGCTGATAAAGAAAAGCATCAAAATAATACAACAAATAGCCTAGATGCGTTAAACGAAAAAAAGCTTCCTTCCTTAGTCTCTAAGGTTGAGAATTTATCAGAAAAAGAGCAAATAAAGTATTTAAAAAATGGAATACAAATCACTCCTGATAACCATGTCTTGCTTAATAAATTGAGAATGGTCATGTTAAAGCAGGGGCTTACTAATGAGTACATTGATTTTGTAAAGCAATTTGAAACAAACAAAAACATTAAACTTCACTTAGCTTTAGCATACGTAGATTTGTTACAAGATCCGGATCTAGGAACTGCTGCATTAGGACAGCGGTCAACCCAGTCGATTATTATTCTAAATGAAATATTGGATGAGAATCCTAACAATTTATTGGCTAGGTATGCTAGAGGTGTAAACAATCTATATTGGCCATCTGGTTTAAAAAGAACTGAAAAGGCAATTCAAGATCTAGCATTTTGCGTAGCAATAGCAGAAAAATATGCAGATTTAAAGTTTCCACTATTTGAAGACTTTTATATTACCTATGGAGATGCCCTAATTAAAGAGGGAAAATTTAAAGAGGGAAGAGCAGTTTGGGAAAGAGGCTATAAGCAATTTCCAGCAAGCAAGGAATTAGAAATACGGCAAACTGCAGACGATAGTCAATCATTGAAGATTGTTGAAAAAATAAGAGGTATTGATATTTTTCAGAGACCTGATGAATCCATTACTGACCTAGATATTTTATGGACAAATAATAAATAGTAGGTGTTAACAATGCGGGTTTTAGTTAGTGGTTTAAGTACTATAAATTCTATCGGAACCAATATTAATGATTTTTGGAATAATCTTCTTCTGGGTAAATCCGGTATCACCGAATATACAAAGTATAATGTAAAAACCAAATATGCCATTGTCAATGATTTCGAAAAACACATTGCTCCTGGTACTGAAGATTTGGGCAGAGCAACTTCTCTATTACTAACTTGCATAGAAGATGCAGTTTTTTCTTCAGGGCTTGATTTTGCTGATGTTGATCCGGGGAAAATTGGAATCAGCATTGGGACAACTATGGGGGAGCTAGGGAAACATGAAGATATTGTTTTTGGCTCTCCATTAAAATCTATGAAAATAGAAAGACCTTACATGATGACTGATAAAGTGGCTTCCTATCTAAAGATAAGCGGTCCTATATGGACCGTAACAAATGCTTGTGCTGCAGGTAATTATGCAATAGCTAAGGCATATGAGGATATAAAAAGTGGAAGAGCAGACGTTATGATCGCTGGAGGAGTGGATGCTTTCTCACTTACTGCATATGCCGGCTTCAATAGCTTACGTGCAATCACTCCAGAATTATGCAGACCGTTTGACCAGCATAGAAAAGGTTTAGTATTAGGAGAGGGCGCAGGTATTCTCATCTTGGAAAGTGAGGAACACTTTTTAAAAAGAAAGAATGGGCAAGCATTAGCAAGTATATCTGGGTTTGGTTTAACCGCTGATGCATACCATGTGACTAAGCCAGACCCAAAAGCCAGAGGGGCTATAAGCGCAATGGAATTAGCATTAAAAATGGCGGGTATAACACCTTTAGATATAAAATTTGTTAGTTCCCATGGTACTGGCACACCATCAAATGATTATATGGAAGCTATTTCTTTAAATCATGTATTCGGTAAAGGAATCAAAACTAATTCAATTAAGGCGAACATTGGACATACCCTGGGTGCAGCAAGTGCGATAGAAGCTGTTGTCTGTATTATGGCCCTCAACGAAATGAAACTTCCTCCAACCATTAATTTGATAAAAAAAGATCCCGTGATAACCGCAGATGTTATAACTGAAAAACAGGAGTTTACTTCTAGGTACATTATGTCTAATTCTTATGCCTTTGGTGGAGTGAATTCTTCCCTAATTTTAGAGAAAGTCTAGGTGAAAATAATATAATGTTAAACGAAAAAAAACAGATGATTAAACCAGTTATATCTTGGAAGGATTACAATATCGATCCTAGATATTTTATTCTCGCTTTTTTATTTACATTTGTATGTGCAGGACAACTCTTCTTAGGTTTTTTCCAACAATGGGATGCTGTAATAGTATCAGTTGCTACTACTGTATTAACTGAAATTATTATAGTGAAAATGGTATATAAGAAATTCACATTCCCTTTAAGCGCATTCATAACCGGGTTAGGAATCTCACTTCTTCTAAGCTCGCATGTATTGGCCGTTTACGCTTTAACTTCATTTATAGCCATTCTCTTAAAATTCACAATTAGATTTAAAGGGGGTCATGTATTTAATCCGAACAATCTCGCAATGGTATTAGTGTTGTTTTTAATTCCTTCGTACGCAGTTAGTACTCCAAAACAATGGACGAATGGATTTACTATTATGGCACTAGTTTTATTATTAGGGGTTATTGCATGTTATATGGCAAACCGTTTAGATATTGTTTCATCTTTCCTCGTTGGATTTGTTGCTTTTGCTTTAATTCGGCACTTTGTATTTGGAGCCCCTTTGTTCGCTGCATTAGGCCCTCTTTTAGGCGCTTCCCTTCAACTGTTTGCCTTTTTTATGATTACTGATCCTAAATCAACCCCCACAACGAGAAAAGCCCGCATATTCTTTGGTATTTCAGTAGCATTCATTGATGCTATTTTTAGAATTAATGCAATACCAAACCCTCAATTTTATGCCCTCTTCATTATTAGTGCTTTAAGTATTATACCTTTTAGACTCTGGGCATCAAAAAAAACAAATGCAGTAGTGTGAGGTGATCTTTATGTATATAACTGGAGCTTTTAAAATTTCTCCAGAAAGTATTAAGGCAATCGAGCCAACAGGAGATAAGAGAAGAATACCTCCTATCAAGCCATCATTACTAGGCTGGAAGAAGTTAGATAGGGCTTTCCGACCTGCACAGCTTGCCTGTATGGCAATAGGGGAGGCTCTAAAGGAAGCGAAAGTTCAATGGCCGCTTACTGCGGCAGCAGAAAACACGGCCCTCTTAATCCTTACAAAAGATTCAAATCTATTAGCTATTGAAGAAATGTATACGGAAATACAGAAATATGGAGTTGGTAAGTCTAACCCTGGATTATTCCCATGGACTGTATTGAATGTAATCGGGGGATTTGCCTCTATTTATTTCAACATTAGAGGAATGAATTATACTCTTTCTAATGAAGAGAATAGCGGATTATTACCCCTAATTTTTGCAGAAGATCTATTAACCCATAGTAACATTAAAAGAGTGATAATTTGTGAACTCGAATTGCTGGCAACAAATTCGTCTGACTATGAATTTGATAAAAGCAAAAAGGGGGAATATGTAAATGCTTTAGTTATACAAAACAAAGCTGCTAATCTTCCTCCGCTTAATTTAAATAAATTTAAATATTCAGCCCAGAAATCCATTTTATCTCAGATTTTAGAAGAATATTCTGCAAAAGTACCAGGAGTATTGAATGAAAAAAGTATTTATTAGTGGTACTTCAATGATCTCTTCTGGCGGAGTAGGGACAACAAATGTATGGAACTCTATTTTAAATAAGAACGTAATTGTAAAAGAGAGAAAATATCAACTTTATGATGGCACTGAAATTGAATATCCAGTATATCCAATGCCTCCTATAAATCTAAGGGACTGGATGACTAAAGAAAAATTCTCGTGGATGGCTAATGAAGGTCTTAATAAGGATATGGATATTGTTCTAATGTTCGTTGCTGCAAGCTTGGCATTAAAAAGTTCTAATTTAAGCAGTGGCGAGAATGTAGCTTTAATTATCGGCCATGAAAATGTAGGAGTTAACAATCTGATAAATAAGGTTCTGCAAGGCCAAGCACCTCCAACAAAACCAGCACCAGTTGATTCATTTAATGAATATAAAAATGATTATTTTAAGTTGCAGACCTTCCCATACCTATTTTACTTAGCTAAAGCACTTGAACTTAATGGAGCACATTTCATTATTAATAATGCATGTGCTTCCGGACTTCATGCTATTGAGCTAGGTAGCTGCCTTATAAAAAGTGGACAGGTAGACCGAGCTGTAATAGTCTGCTCAGATTATGCTCATGTTACTGAGCATATGTGGTTAAGCGAGAAAGGCTTTAGTAGTAAACAAGGAATTTTAAGGCCGTTTGACAAGAATCGAGACGGCTCTGTGTTAGGTGATGGAGCTGCAGCTGTAGTTTTAGAATCCGAACAAAGTGTAATTGAGAGAAAAGCAGAGGCACTTTGTGAATATTCCGGATCACGCTTTCAACATGATAACTGGAGATTGAATTTACCTGATGTAACTTCACACCAATACTCAAAAACTATTAGTGGTGTAATCAATAATTTTGATGGGGAAATTGACTTATTAATTCCTCATGGTGCGGGCATCTCCATTTGGGATAAGTATGAATCTATAGAAATAGTAAATGCCTTTAAGAATAAAAATGTTCCAACAGTAACAGCTCTTAAAGGATATTTTGGCCATACCCTTGGAGCCAACAGCTTGTTAGAACTATGTGTAGGGATTCAAAGTATGCTATCAAATACTGTTCCCCTTGCCTATAACTTTTCAAAAAAGGATTCTGGGATACGATTATCTATTGAGAAGAGAACAATGAAAAAGCAAATCAATACCGTTTTAAAAACCGTCTCCGCATATGGTGGATTTAATGCAGCGACAATTATTAGAAAGGTATAGAGGATATGAACGTTAAATACAATTTTGAAAAGAAAATAGCGCTTGTTACTGGAGGCTCAAGAGGTATCGGCGCGGAAATAGTGAAACAGCTTTCGCTAGCAGGCTGTCAAGTTTTTTTCACCTATAATAGCAGTAAAGCAAAAGCTGATGAGCTTGTAGAAGAATGCCAAAAATATAAAGGTCAAGTTAGATCATATTATTGTGATCTTTCAAAGCTTGATTCGATTGATAGATTATATGACTTGCTGCAAAAAGAAGGTAATATAGATTACTTGATTAATAATGCAGGAATAACAAAAGATAATCCACTCTATAAGTTAAATACTGAAGATTTCCTCTCCGTATTACAAATAAACTTAGTGGCATCCATATACCTTTGCAAGAAATTTATAAGACAGCTATTAGTCACAAAAGGTTCAATTATAAATATCTCTTCAGTTGCTGGAATGACAGGCACAGCTGGTCAGACAAACTACGCAAGCTCTAAAGGGGGGGTAATTGCATTCTCTAAATCGCTATCAAAGGAATTAGGGAGGTCTGGTGTTAGAGTGAATACGATAGCTCCAGGTTACATTCAAACAGATATGACTTTGAATTTTTCAAAGGAACAAGTCAAACAAATATGTAAATCTATCAGTCTAAATAGATTCGGGGTGACTGAAGAAGTGGCAAAAACTGCGTTATTTCTCCTTAGCAGCGAGTCATCTTATATTACTGGACAAACCATTATTGTTGATGGTGGACTAATATAAATAGAAAGGATAAATGCCATGTATACAAAAAAAGAAATTGAAACCCAAATAATTGAATTAATCTCCGATATTTCTGAGCAGGACATTAATTACTCTGACATTTATACACCTTTTACTGAATTAGGGGTAGATTCATTAATGGCTTTGGAATTATCAGTTCACATCGAAAGAGAGTATGATGTATATTTGGATGAAGATGACTTAATGACGCTCACTTGTATTAACGATGTTTTTTTAATCATTAATGATAGGTTGTAGTCATGTTTGCAAACATTCATATATACTTATTCCTTGGATTAAGCGTGTTTTTTTTCCTCAGACTTTCCTTTTTTACTCTTGGAAAACAAGATATCTCGAAAAACCTTCTGCAATTCACCTACTCTCATCCAATCTATGCTGAAAGATTTCCAATCATATTAAGATCCTTTCTTTCTGGAAGCAACGCTGCATTAAGTTTCATTTTATGCATGAATAGGCTCAGAAAATATTTAGAAAATACGTTCCCCTCTTATTATAAAGGCTTTGCGTATGAGGGCGTTGGAATGGGGTTTGGTATTAGAGCGAGTCTATCCATAAATAATGGGAAGACCTTTGAAAAGTATATTACAAAATTATCCCCCCTTCATAAATATCAATATTACGTAGGGTTAGGATGGTGGCTTCTCATAAGATATGGCTATAAGGAAGATCAGTATGATAGATGGTTAAGACGGCTTAATCCTAAGTATAGTCTAATAGCATTAGACGGTGTTGGTTTTCGAACAGGTCTGTTTTCTGATAAGAATCAAAATAATAGTTTTTCTAAGTTTCATCATTTCAAAACTAAATATCAAAGGGTTTGTTTCCAAGGATTCGGGAGAAGTATTTGGTTCCAGAGCGAATTTAGATTTGAAGATAGTTTAAAAAAACTTGAGCATGTACCAGTTGAATATAAAGAAGATACTCTTAGCGGGCTAGGGTTAGCCGTTGCGTACTCATTCTTTGACCAATTAGAAACATCTTTTAGCATCTACAAATCTATCCCAAACAGTTACAAACCATCATTTGCACAAGGTATGGCTTTTGGTTTAGAAGCAAGAAGGCTGCAAGATCCTTCATATTGGGAAAGAACGATTAGTGCTTTACCTGAGTTAAATAGTAATTATATTCAGCCTTGGTTAGCTATTGTTCATAATGTAGAGAATAGATTGTCCTCTCAAAAAGAAGCTGATACTTTCTACTTGAGTTGGATGTATGAAGTAAGAAAAGAAATTTTGTCTAAAGGAGACATGTATGATATCCCTACTAAATAAGTTTATACCTATTGTTGTAATCATTTTCTTAAGCGGCTGTACTTTTGCATCTGAAAATGATGTTAAAAACTCTGACCTTGGATTTCATTTTGAAGAGCTGTCACCTAACAAAATAGGAATTGATTTTAAACATGAAAAACCAACTTTCGATAGTAAAGTCACGAACGTCATGCCTTGGCTTACTTCCACGGGAGCAGGGGTAGCCGTTGCTGATTTTAATCGGGACGGTTATATGGATATATACCTTATCAATTCAAAGGAAGATAGTTTAAACAAATTATATAAAAATAATGGCGACGGAACTTTTACTGATGTGGCAAAAGAGGCTGGTTTAGCTAATGTTAATAAGAATGGAATTTCAGAGACAGCAGTCTGGTTTGACTATGATAATGACGGATACTCTGACCTATTTATAGGAGCATGGGGAGAGAGTTCCCTTTACAAGAATAATAAAGATGGAACTTTCACCGATGTTACAAAAAGTGCCAAAGTAGATGTATGGGGATATATATCTAAAGTAATAGCACTTGACTACAATAAAGATGGATTCTTGGATCTATACTTAGGCGCCTATTTTGATGAGGAAGATGACCTATGGGACCTCAAGGATACGAAAATTTTTCATGATGATTTTGAAAAAGCCAAGAATGGTGGAGTAAACATACTATTAAAAAATAATGGCGACGGGACATTCACTAATGTGGCTAAAGAAATGGGTGTTGATGATACAGGCTGGACCTTAGCCACGGGATCTGTTGATTTAAATGATGATGGGTGGCCAGATATCTACAATGCTAATGATTTTGGACCTGACTCTCTATATATTAATCAAGAAGGGAAAGGTTTTAAAAAGATAGTTCATAAAAGAGGGATTGGTGATGATACATTTAAAGGAATGAATGTTGATTTTGGCGACATATTTCATACCGGAAGATTTGCCAACTATGTATCAAATATCAGTAAAGAAAAATACCTTCTCGAAGGGAATCAGCTCTGGATAGCCGAAGACGGGGAAAATTATAAAGATTTAGCTCCAGAATTAGGTGTTAAACAATCGGGCTGGTCGTGGGGAGCACGTTTTTTTGATGCTGACAATAATGGTGACCTAGATATAGTAGTGACTAATGGATTTATCTCAGCGAATAAGGATAAAGACTACTGGTTTGATATGGGAACTCTTGCTACGACACCAGGGTTTGTAGTCCAAGATGCCAAAAACTGGCCAAATTTTAAAGATAAAAGTATGTCAGGATACGAACAAAAATCTCTTTTCCTTTTTAGAGAGAAAAAATTTATTGATGTGGCTAAAGATGTAGGGATTACATTTAAAGAAGATGGACGCGGAGTAGCAGCAGTTGATTTTGATAATAACGGGACTTTGGATTTAATATTTGCTAACCAAGGATCTAAAGCTCGAGTATATCAGAATAAACAAACCTCAGGAAATAATTGGATTAAAATTTCTTTAGAGGGATCTGAAGGCAGCAACCGCGACGCTGTTGGCACCAGAGTAACATTCACTAATAATGGGGTACAAACAGTTATAGAAAGAGACGGCGGAAACAGCCACGGCGCTCAGAGTGATCCTCGTATACATTTAGGGCTTAAAGACTCTGCAGTTGTTCAATTAATCGAGGTGGAGTGGCCTAGTGGAAAAGTGGAAGAGTTTAAAAATGTTAAGGCA
This sequence comes from Cytobacillus solani, assembly GCF_006704205.1. NCBI lineage: Bacteria > Bacillati > Bacillota > Bacilli > Caryophanales > Bacillaceae > Cytobacillus > Cytobacillus solani. The sequence continues at coordinate 452,281 of NZ_CP041305.1, read as the reverse complement.
AATACTATTTATTATTTAAAAGAAGGAACCGGAGAACTAAAAATGATTAATGAGGGGGAAACATCAAATGACTAATGAGAAGGATAAGTCGAAAAAGGAAGAAGTTGAAGAAAAACAACATAATGAGCAGCGGGAACCTTTTTATAACTATAGTGACGAAAATGAATATTTTTATAATCAGCCATGGAGGCTCGGTTATCCATTTTATCCAATGTTTGGACGAAAATTTTATTATTATAATAAAAAGAAAGATAGCAAATAAATGTCAACAAAATATTCAGTTGGTATAATAGGTGCTGGAAAAATAGCTCAGGTGAGACATATACCAGAGTATATAAATAATGGACAAGCTGAACTACTTGCGATTTGTGATAAGACAATATCAAGAGCAGTTGATGTTGCAAAGGAACATAATATCCCTCATGTTTCAGATAATTACCTCGATATTGTAAATTCCCCAGAAATAGATGCCATCTCAATTTGCACTCCTAATAAAGAACACTGGTCTATAGCGGTTAAAGCTTTAAATGCTGGAAAGCATGTTTTGATTGAAAAACCCATAGCCACAACTACTGAAGAATGCAGAGAAATATATAGGTTAGCTGCTAAAAATAATAAAGTTGTCATGGTAGGGCATAATCAGCGTTTTAGTCCTGTGCATAAAAGAGTAAAGAAATTGATAGATCAGAAAGAAATAGGGGATATCATCCAATTTACAACTAACTTTAAACATGGCGGGCCAAAAAACTGGAGCGTAGAGGGAAATAACACTTGGTTTTTGCATAAAGACTCTGCACACTTTGGTGTGCTTGGGGATTTGGGTATACACAAGATCGATCTTTTCCAGTGGTTTTTAGATGATTTGGTTAAAGACTCAAAATGTTTTACAACCGATAAAGACAGTAGTTCAACAGAAGAGAACGCTGTTATTATTCTTAAAATGAGCAAAGGAGTCATTGGCACAATTAGCCTTAGCTGGAACAACCCATCACAAGACCATCGAACTGTAATATACGGTAAAAAGGGAACAATAGTATTTGGCGAGTCCTATTATGGAATCGAAATTTTTTATCATAATGGAATGAAGAAAAATATAGAAGTTCAACCGAATCTTCGAAACGATGGTTTTTCCAATTCCGGAGTGATAGACCAATTTATCAATGAAATATCCTGCAGATGCCACTCTTTTATTTCAGATAAAGAAGTAGAAAATTCACTAGAAACAATAATTAGATTATCAAATACCTCTAATTAATTTAACCGGGAGGGGGGGTGCCCTCTCCTTGTTTCTTAAAAAGAGTAAACTTACAGAAAACACAGAGTCGGTTACTTGGTTAAATATCTTTTTTATATACAGCGAGTGGAGTTGAAGTTATATGAAGAGCGTTTCGGAAAATTACAGCCTAACTCCTAATAATATCGAGGAATTTACTAACAAAGGACATATTTTATTAAGAGGTGTCGCAAGTAAAAGTATGGTGGAAACATACAGGCCTATTATATTTAACATTATGAAAGAAATCGAGAAACAAAGTTTACCACTTTCCCAAAGAAGCGATACTTATAAAAGAGCATTTCTGCAATCTATGAATCTTTGGAAGGACGAAAGCCTAAAAAAAATTATACTGGCTAAAAGATTTGCTGGTATAGCAGCCGCTTTATTACAAACAGAAAATGTTAGATTATATTACGATAGTGCATTATACAAAGAGCCTGGTGGGGATGCGACCCCTATTCATATTGATCCTTTTTTGATTAATCCTCATAAAGTCATTACAATGTGGATGCCCTTGATTAATTTAGATGAAGGGCTAAAAAGCTTAATTTTTTTAACAGCCTCTCATAAATTCTTTGAGAATGGGATTCCCCCTATAAGGATTATTAATCAGGCAATTAGAAAGAATCTCCCGTTAGAAAGCTATGAAGGTATGGAAAGAGGGGATGCAACTTTCCATATAGGATCAATTGTCCATGGAGCACCGGATAACCCTACAAAAAAAATGAGAGAAGTACTAACAATTACTTATTATGCTGATGGTGAATCTTTAAATAAACCGAATGGAAACAAGATTTTAGAATCCCACCTTACGGATTTTTTTTCAGGCTTAAAACCAGGGGATACAGCTAAAAGTAAGAGTAATCCTCTAATATTATAAAAAAGGAGGTATTTCTTGTTGAACAATATTGGAAATAGCCTTTTAGAGAAGGGGATTAACTGGAAGTTTCCCGACAGTTATGGACTTTGTGAGCGAAATCTTGATTGTAGACAATTAAGTATTAAAGAAATTCTAGGATTAAAAGGCGAGACTAAGTTAATTCGAGTTTTCCTAAATGCATTCGATTGTAAAAGTAATGATATCTTACTTCGAAGAAAGGAGCCTATTTTAGGAAAGGGGTGGAGCTTAAAAAAATATGATTACCCCGATGTTAACTCCTTTAAAAAAGGCATTGAAGAGGTGTATGGCGAAAATGGATATTCATTAATTTACTTTGATACTTTAAATGTATCAATAACTGAGTATTATAAACTGCATGATGTGATACATTGGTCGCTTGTAGTTAAAATCAGTAATGACTGCGTAAACATAATTGATGACATAGGCATAAGAAAATATTTCCAAAGGAACGTTGGTACGATCCCTGCCAAGATTTTCTTCAACTCATTAAAAGAATCAGATACTATAGGTACTTCTTATTTAGAATGTACGAATCCAATCAACAGTTGGGAAGAAGATTTTGAAAAACTGCTTCGTGAAAGTGTAGAGAATATGCTTTACTATGGAGGAATAGACAGTTTAGAACAATTTATACTATCAGTAGGCAAAACTCCAAGAGATAAGTTAGTATCAAGGTTAGAACAACTTGAGTTTGATATAAATTATTATAGAAAGCTAAGAGAGCTTTGGAAATTAGCTGTTATTCAAAAAGAAGTACCAAAGTCTTTCTTTCATTCAGAGTGGGTTGAAGAATTGTGGACGATTTGTAACCTTTGGTCATTAGTTTTGGGTATATTAATGAAATGGAAACGGCAAAGTGATCGAGATTATAAAGATAAACTGAACTATAATCTTGAGAAAGTTCTTTTGCATGAATATAAGTTCTATAACAATCTAAGGCATATGATTTGTTAGTCAGATGAATAAAGAGCATATTTTAAAGATTTGTAACCTTATATTGCGACACTCGCTCCAAATTCAGAGAAAAGAGAAGGTCCTTATTCATCTTATTGGCAGCTATAATCATTTTATTGGAGTGCTTCATCAACAAATCTATCAAATAGGTGCGATTCCCTTTTTGCAGATTACCCCTCCTGAAATACTCAAATCAACAGTGAATCATTCTACACCCTACCAAATTCTCAGGATTTTTGATTTCAATTACCATACAATTGCTAAAATGGATGCAATAATCACTATAACAATAGATAATAACCTATTTGAGTTTGGTGATATTCCTCCACAAAAACGAAAAGTATATGAAGAATTGTATGATAACCCAATAGAACGTTTGATACTGAGTAAAAAAAGATGGCTTACTTTTAATTACCCTTCAGAAAGCTATGCGCAAAGAGCAAAATTGAGCTACGATGCATTTGTTAGAACTTTTATTAAGGCGTGTGAGTTTAACTATAAATTATTAGAGTCTTCTTGTGATTCATTGCAGGCGAGAATGCAAAAAGCAAAAACAGTTCAAATAAAGGCATCTGATACCAATCTCCGTTTTAATTTAGAAGCGAATCCAGTTGTAGTTTGCGATGCTAAGCATAACCTCCCAGATGGAGAGATTTTTACATCCCCTAATAAGGATTCTGCTGAGGGTTATATACGGTTTGATGCCCCAAGTATTTTTAAAAATATTGATTTTGAATTTATTGAATTAACTTTTCGAAATGGGAAGGTCGTCAATGCCAGAAGTAACAATGATAAAGAATTATTTAAAATTCTTCAGATCGATAAAGGGGCAAACAGAATTGGTGAATTTGGTATAGGTCTAAATACCGCATTAATAGAACCGCTCAAGCTCTTACCTTATGACGAAAAGATAAAAGGAAGCATACATTTAGCATTGGGACAATCATATCCTGAATCTTATAATAAAAATGATTCTAAAATTCATTGGGATTTAACAAAAACCATGGATAAAGATAGTAAAGGTGAATTATTTTTTGATAATCAGCTGATTCAAAAAAATGGAGTTTTTATTACACATGATCTAAAGCATCTTAATCATTTATAAAGGAGGTGAGGGTTTGGCTAATATTGTAATTGTTTCTCAAAGATTATTAGGGCACATAGTACCTGCAATTGGAATTGGTGTTCAATTGAAAAAGAGCGGACATAATGTAACCATTTATTCTCATAGATCATTAAAACCATTAATAGATCGCTTAGGTCTAAGATATGAAGAATTAGGATGGGATAAGTACCCAGATACCTTTATAGAAGAAATGTTAGATGATTTATATACAAAATTAAAGGATAGACCTGTCGACCTTATAATAAATGACTCCTCTCTATGTGCACCGTCATATATAGCTGAAATGTTAGATATTCCATGGATAAGCTTCCAAACAACAGTTCCAGTCCATGATAAGGATGTTCCAGGTAAGCCTGCTGTTAATAGAAAAGTCAGGGAGCTTCTCCTTAAAGATTTAAACAGAATCAGACTAAAGTATATGCTAAGTCCATTGATGGATTTTAATAGAACGAGAGGAGATTATTTTGGACTTTCACCCTATCTGCATCTAGTTTTAGTTTATCCTGAGCTAATCATGGATCCATCGGCTTTACCTCCATCCTGCCAGGTAGTTGGTGACTGTTCTTTTGAGGAGGCGAATGCAGCATTAGAAAAGCGTATAGGTGAAGCTGCAACATATCCCACAATAACTGTATGCACCTCATCAGTTCCAAGATTTGAATTTCAGGAGCTAACCAAATCCCTCATAGAAAACTCCCTCGACGTCTTCGATAAAGAGCCGTATTCTCTTTTCCTATCATTAAATAGTGAGATTAAGTTTAACTATAAAATGACAAAACATACTCATATAATCAGAGAATTCCCTAATCACAACATATTGTTTAAATTTTCTAATTTAGTAATTACACATGGCGGTTGCGGAACTCTTCAAAAATCCATGAAATATGGAGTTCCGATGATAGTCCTTCCTATGGGTGCAGATCATGAATATTTAGGGAGCATCGTAGAAAATCTTGGAGTGGGCAGGATGATGCTGCCAGAAAAGATAACTAGATTAAATGAATATAGGGACGCAATTCTAAATAACGATGATTTTAAAAGAAGGGCCAATAACTTGTCAGTCATTATAAATAAGTATAAACCTATTGAGACGGCAGAAAAATTTATAAATAAAATTCTTAGCTTATAAAAATCATTAAGGTCTAAGGGGATACTGATGAAAAAATATATTCAAACGGTAAAGCAATACCACAAGTTATTATCAACCTATTTATTTAACGAAAAAAAGACGGTACTTCTCTTGTTATTTTTGGTCATCCTCCATACAGCTTTTCAACTTGCTATTCCTCAAATGACAGCTAGTTTTATTGATAAGGCAGTAGCAAGAGAGCCTATAAATCTATTAGTAATTATAGGTGTTTCCTTCATTATTGTATCAATTGTCAGCCAATCATTAAGAGTAATAGTAGAAACCTTGGGTGTGAATCTGGGGTGGAAATGTACCAATGCGCTAAGAAATGATGTAGTCTTAAAATGCTCAAAAATGGAAATGGATTTCCATAATGAAAACAGTGCTGGTGAGATGATTGAAAAGATAGATGGGGATATTGAGAGGCTTTTAAATTTCTTTTCTCAGTTCTCAATATTGCTCATCACTCATTCCTTACTGCTCATTGGTATTTTAGTTATTCTATTTATGAAAAATATAACGATAGGATTAGTGACAACCGTTTTTGTGATTATATCCCTCCTTACGATTAAGAGGATTAGAAAAATCTCTAAGCCATTTTGGGAAAAATATCTTGAGTCTAATTCAAACTTATTTGGCTTTATCGGAGAAGCAATCGAAGGAATGGAAGATATTAATAAAAATGGAGCGGCGAAACATATTATTTATAGATTTTACACTTTGCTTCAAAAATGGTTTCATTACCATAAAAGAGCATGGCTATCACAAGAAGCGATTGCCACCTCTACCATTTTATTAATTGGATTAGGAAACACGATTGCTCTATTAATGAGTACATATTTTTGGTTTCAAAATGAATTATCGATTGGAACTGTTTATATGATTTTTTTCTATATGGGATTACTCTCTAAGCCAATTGAGGAGATTAGCAGCCAATTTGAGGACCTGCAGATTGCTGATGCATCGATTACCCGCATTAATAAGCTGCAATCATTAAAATCAAAAATAAAGGATGGGACGAAGGAAATTAATTCTTCTGCTATTACTCTTGAGTTTAATAATGTAGAGTTTGGATATGGCGATATCATCAATAATTTGAGTAATATTAGTTTTAGATTAAATGCAGGAGAGAAGCTTGGATTAATTGGAAAAACAGGAAGTGGAAAGTCTACAATAGCAAAGCTAATATTGCGACTCTATGAGGCGAATAAAGGGAAAATACTAATAAATGATGATTTATTAACTGATATTTCTATTTCTTCTCTCCGCAAAGAGATTGCATTAGTCTCTCAAGAAATTCACATTTTCGATGGAACAGTGCGTGATAATCTTACTCTTTTTGACAATAGGTATGATGATCAAACCTTGATTAATGTTCTAGAACACTTGGAGCTCCGTCCTTGGTTTGAACGTTTGCCCAATGGTTTAGATACAAAAATATCCTTCAAAAAGTTGTCTTTGGGAGAAGCTCAGCTATTTGCATTTGCTCGTGTTTTTTTGAGAAATCCTAAATTAATAATTTTAGATGAAACATCATCTAAAATTGATCGGTATACAGAAAAGAAAGTACAAAGTGCGCTAAATAAGCTAATTGAAGGAAAGAGTGCAATTATAATCGCACATAGAATGAGTACTATTAGTGAAGTAGATAAAATATTAATTCTTGATGATGGAAAAATAAAAGAATATGGGGATAAATTATCTTTATTACAATCAAATTCTTACTATAGAGAGCTTTTAATCCACAGCGGGGAGGAAGCGGAATGAACCAAGTTTATACAGGTAAACTCCTAAAATCATTAATAAGTTTTAATCCAGGTATATACATTTTGAACGTATTTTTTTGGTCACTCTTTATTTTCTCACCTCTAGCTACAGGCTTACTAACAAAGCAAATTTTTGATTCAATTGAAAGATCGAATGTTTCTTTTAGTTATCTTTGGGGCTTGATAGCTATTTGGGGGGGATTTGTATTACTAAGGTCATTCCTCTATTTTTTAGCCTCAATTAGTCACATTTATTTAGATTACTATTCTACTGGTTTACTGAGAAGAAACCTGTTTGTCCAAACACTCCGTTCTGTTAGCCGTCTAAACGTTCCCGGATCCCTTGGCGAAATTCTTAACCACTTCCGTGATGATGTCAATATTTGTGCAAGACTGGTAGGGAATTCTATGCTTATTCCTGGATGCATACTATTTAGCATGATATCCTTTGCAACATTATATAGTATTAATAATTTAGTAGCTATATGGGTTTTTACCCCACTTGTGGTTATTACTATAAGCTTAAATATATTAAAAGTGAAACTCCAGGAATATAGGTCACAAAACAGACAGGCAACAAGTGAAGTTTCAGGCTTTATTGGTGAAATCTTTGGCTCAATCCAAACAATAATATTAGGGTCTGCAGAAGAAAGAGTTGCAGCAAAATTAAAAGATTTAAGTAACAATAGAAGAAAGAAAATAATTAAGGATGTACTACTGTCTAAACTTATAGAAACGTTTTTCTCTAATATAAATTTAATAGGAACGGGAATACTTATAATTGTTGCAGCAGAAGGCTTAAAAAATGGGAGCTTTTCAATTGGAGACTTTGTAATATTTACTTATTTACTTCCATTTATTACAGAAGTCATAGATACAATAGGCTTATTTTTAGCACGTGCAAAAATAACCAGTGTTTCTCTTCAAAGGATTTCTAAATTATTGCCACAGGCTTCACCAAAGGAAATTCTTGCACACTACCCGCTTTCCCCTGAAAAACATCAAGATGTTGCTGGTCCACTTAATTCTTCCCTTGAAACTTTAGAAACCTTATCCTTGAAAAATATTAGTTATAGATACCCTAATAGCCAAAATGGTGTCTCAAATATCAATTTGGATATTAAGCGTGGCCAAACAGTTGTAATTACTGGTCGGACAGGAGCGGGCAAAACTACGCTTTTAAAAGTGATCATTGGGGCATTAAAGTTTAAGCAAGGTTTTTATTATTGGAATAGCAGACCAATAAAAAATCAAATAATGGAACTGGGCGCACCCAATATCGCGTATAGTCCACAAACGCCAGTATTATTTAATGGAACTTTAAAAGAGAATATCTTATTAGGGATAGGAGATAAACATTTAGATCGCTCATTAGATTTAGCTGTACTAAAAGAGGATATTGTTAAAATGCCGGATCAAATTAACACAGTTATAGGATCAAAAGGTGTTAAACTTTCTGGAGGACAAATCCAGAGAACATCATTAGCCAGAATGTTTGCTAGAAACGCAGATTTATTAGTTGTAGATGATGTTTCCAGTGCGATAGATTCACATACAGAAATAGAACTATGGGAGAATCTATCAAAATTAGACAAAACAATTATTGTTGCTTCACAAAACAAAGAGGCTTTTAGAAAGGCGGATAAGATTATAGTTCTTAAAGAAGGCAAGATAGCTGCTGAAGGAGAGCTAGAGGAATTGCTGTCCTCATCGGAGGAAATGCAATATCTATGGGGAGTTAATCAACAAAAACAGTAAAGTGATGGAATTAAGAAGGAGGCGAAGGAATGAATATTTTAGGTTTAGGGGGGAGTGGTCATAGCTTTTCAGCATGCCTTTTAAAAAATGGTGAAATAGAATATGCCATTGAAGAAGAGAGGCTAAATCGAGTAAATTATTCCCTGCTGCCTGATGAAAGTATCCACATTGCAAGATCACGAGCTTCCTCTTATTGCTTAAAAACAGCAAACATCCCAATAAACCAAGTTGATTTAATTATTGGCAATGATTTAATGAATGAGCTTTATTATTCAAAATTCAGAGAAAAAATTTTACTAATAAATCACCATCTTTCCCATGCTAGCAGCTGCTATTTCACCTCAGAATTTGATGAATCTGCAATATTAGTAATTGATAGTCGTGGGAGTAATAATGGTGTATCAAAGCGTATACAATCAAAAGATTCAGTTGAAACAATTTCCTATTATTATGGTGATAATAATAAAATCAAGGAAATAGGCAAAACGTCAGGGCATATGATCGATCATTATTATCCAACAAATTCAATAGGGGAGTTTTACGACACTTTAACTCGTGAACTCGGTTTCGACTTTTTAAATATTCGTACAACCATGGAATTATCTTCATATGGAAATAACAAGTATGTTCAAGCATTTGAGGAGTTTTACAATTTTAATAGTAAAACAGGAACATTTAAAAGGACGATTGCCCAAATAAAAAAAATGAAATTATTTATTAGGCGTACACTTAATGGAGCTAAAAATGATAGATTATTGCAGGAAAGGGCAAATATTGCCTTTGCAGGTCAATATCATCTAGAAAAGATTGTAATTGGACTTGCCAATTTGGTCTATAAAAAAACGCAAACTAGGAATATATGCTTAAGCGGCGGCATTTTTTTAAACAATTTCGTAAACACAAAAGTCTTAAAAGAGACACCGTTTAAGAATGTTTATATCTTCCCAGCAGCAGGAGACTCTGGACTATCCATAGGAAGTGCTTTGTACGGTTTTCATGTTTTAAATAACAGGCCGAAAACTATAATCCGCCCATTTTCCCCCTATTTAGGAAAGGAATATGAGGAGACTGAAATACAAACTGCTTTAAGGGAAAACAATTTTTTTATTTCTTATCATAAACCTTTAAAGTTATATGAAGAAGTATCAAAATTATTGGCTTCCGGTAAAATTGTTGGCTGGTTCCAAGGAAGAGCAGAATTTGGATCCAATACTTTAGGCAATAGAAGTATTCTGATTAGTCCACAATCTAGGAACAAAAATCTGGAACATGACTTTAAAGGAAAAGAATACGATCCTTATAAGCCATACACAATATCAGCTCTGGAAAATCACCAAATATTTGAATTAGAATCCACTTCTCACTATGGTATGCTATCATCCACATTAAAAAAAGATATAATAAGTATCCCCGGAATGCCAAGAGCTCTCCCTATCCATACAATTAATAAATCTATTAATTATAAGTTCTATAAGCTAGTTTCACAATTTTATAATAAAACTAATATTCCCTATATATACACTTTGGGTTTATGTAATAATCATGCACCAATTGTTGAATCTCCTATCGATGCAGTTAAATTATTTTTAAATTCTAAAATGGACATTTTGGTAATGGATGATTATTTAATAAAAAGAACCTGAAAAAAATAAATCTTGTGTATTAGGATACATGTTCATTTTTAAATGTGAATTATTTGTGGAAAGGGGCATTTGAAATGAAGGTAAACCTTAATCTAATTCGTTCCTATAGAGAAAAAGGACATGTTTTAATTAAAGAAGCCCTGCTAAAAGACGAGGTATTAAATATAAGACAGCAAATAAGGGATGAGGTATATCTATCAGCTCGTAACCTTGCTGAGGATCAATACTTAAAAACTTTCTTATTTGATATGAATTTATGGGAGCGGAATAATATAATTAAAAAGTTCATATTTAACGAAAAAATTGCTAATATTGCCGCTGACTTAATGGGCGTTGAGAAGGTAAGACTTTTAAATGATGCTGCATATTTTAAAAAGCCTCATAATTTACAAACGAAATGGCATTATGACCTCGATTTCTATCCTTTAAATACTTCAAACGTAGTGACAGCATGGATTCCTCTACTTGATTTGCCGGCAGAAATTGGTTCAATGAATTTTATAACAAGTTCACATCTACTAAATTATGAAAATAAGTCCATAAAACAAATAATGAAAGAGGTAATATTAAAAAGGTATAAGGAGGAAAGCTATGGTGCTTTGAATATTGGAGATGTTACCTTCCATTCAGGTTTGACCCTTCATAACGCTGCGGAAAATAAAACCTCTATTACAAGGGAAGTAATAACCATCACTTATTATGAGGATGACTCTTGTATTATTGATCCTAGAGATCATGAAACAAAATCCTATTATCTAAATCGATTTTTTCCCGGGTTGAAGCCTGGTGATAAAGCTGAAACTTATCTAAACCCCATACTCACCCCTTTTTAACATGTGTTTTTGTTTTCTCGCTGAATTTTTTATTTGAATATATAAATTATATTCCTTTATTAATTTGCTTAATAAAATGATTTGGAGAGAGTTTATTATGAAAAATGGATATTATTTATCAATCTATGCTTGTATAGACAAATTATCTTATTTAAAAGAGTTAACGGTACGTCATGATATGAATTTGTCTTTATGGAAAAAAGAAGGTAAAAATATAAAGTTAATACATTACTGGGAATTAGAAAGATTAACGGGAAATAAACAGCATGATATCGCCTTTTTTGATCTAAACCAAGCATGTAATTTAATAAATAACTTGTTAAAACAGTATGATTTGTCTTTAAACGATATGGTAGAAATTTGGGGAACTCCTGGTATTGATACTTGCGAAGATTACCATAGTAATTATGAATATCCAAATTTATGTTATCACAGTATATCCCATTTATTCTCTTCGCTTCTATTTAATACCGAATTATTTCATAATGAAGATATAATTGCACTTGCTGTTGATGGTGGTCCTGATAGTTTAGTAGACAAGAAAATTACTCAAAAAGAATTTTATTCGGGAGCCTTCTCCACAAAGGGGAATATAATTGATGTATTTCCAATAAATTCTCCAGGAGGTTTATGGGATGGCGCCAGTGAATTTTACAATTTGAAGGAAGGTACATTAATGGCCCTTGCTTCTGCAAGTAAAAGCGAGTTAAATAGAGATTTTGAGCTAGAAGGAAGTATACATGATATTAAATCGTATCAAACCGTTAGGAAAAATCTTGAGAATATTTTAAGAAATATTGAATTCATTTCAGATTCTGATGAAGGGGTATTATTTAACTATTTCGACAAACGGTTTTCCAAGAAGGAAAATAAAGCTAGTATGGCAGTGAAGGCAATTCAAAAAATGTCTATTGAAATCATGGAAAAAAATCTTGAAAAGATTATTAACAAATATAATATAGACCCTTCGAATACCTATCTAGCAATTAGTGGTGGATATGGACTAAATTGTCCAACAAATTCTCATCTAATGCATAAGTACAAGTTTAAGGGGTTAATCGCACCACCTTATATCAACGATAGTGGTCTATCTCTTGGTATTGCCCTTTATTCCTTTTATAAAAAGTTAGGAAAAGAAAAGTTTGAATTTAAATTTGAGAATGCATATTACGGGGATGAGGATCTATCGTTTTATGAAACAATTGAAAGGTATAAGAACTTTGTATCAAACATAAGCAACATAGATTCAGACACAGTAGTTGATGATATCGTAAATAGTCCTATCATTTGGTTCGATGGACGTGCAGAAGTTGGTCCAAGAGCTCTAGGGCATCGCAGTATTCTTGCTGATGCAAGAAGTAAAGATGCTAAGGAAAAATTAAATAAAATTAAACAACGTCAATGGTGGAGACCTGTCGCGCCAATTATTTTAGAAGAAGAAGTAAGTAATTGGTTCCAGCATGCATATGAATCTCCATATATGCTTAACACGTTTAAGCTTATAGAGGGACGAGAGTGTGAAGTTCCTGCTATAGCTCATTTAGATAATAGTGCCCGAATTCAAACAATAAATTCTCGAGATAATCCAAAATTATATAAAATAATCAGTCATTTTAATAAAAAATACAATATACCTATTGTCTGTAATACATCACTGAATGATAGCGGTGAACCCATCATTAACAGTATTGAAGAAATGATTAATTTCGCCTTAAGAAAAAAGTTCAAGGTTGCATATGTGAATGGATATCGTGTTGAATTTAAAAACCATGAGAGCTATTTAGAGAATAAACCTTTGAAAAGAAAATTTGATTTTAATTCATATGTTAGTACAAAAGAAAAGAATGAGTGGTTAGAGAAACTTAATCCGTATGGATTAGAGAAAAATATTTTAGAGTTTTATGTTAAAGCTAACAATATGGAGATTAATATCAATAATAAAGCCGATATAAGAATGTTAAAGGTTGCATACAAAGTATATAATTAGGATTACCCTACATATGTTGGACATTATCTAAAATAAAAATAGGATAGGTAAATAAAAACACTCCGGATATTTTCTTCCAGAGTGTTTTTATGTTTTTTAAGATGCAGCAAAATTAGTATTCAATATTTAAAGGAGGGAAAATAGGATGTCCACCGTTTTCAGAAATGATCGGTGCTGAATCCAGTTCTTGAACATGTCCTTTTTGAACATTTAAAGTACCCAAATTAATTAATACAATAAACGATAAGAGAATCTTCTTCATAAATCTTCACTCCTAGTTATTTAATTTACTTTAATGATTTCTCATATATGCGCTGTTCCTTGTAATATTTTATCAAATGATTTTTGAAGTTCTGAAGTTCATCTTGATGCTCACCTATAGATTCAAGGAAGGGGATTAAGTTTTCTTCTAAGAAGATTGCCGCTTCATCATAGAATCCCATAAGCTCTAAAAGATAGTACTGCGATAACATTGAATACTTTTGATTTGAATGATTGCCTGATAATTCAAGAGTCTTATTAAAGTATCTCATTGCTTCCTTTACATTACCGAGCCTAAAGTTTAATTCACCTAAAGTATAATGGTTTATTAAATAATGGGCAGAGTCTTCAGGAAGTAATTCTAAACATGTCTGATAATATAAAATTGATTCATTAGAATTCCCCATTCTATCCATTAGATAGCCAATATTATGAAAAATTTGAGGCTCGAAGTTAGAATTTTCTAAAATATCTACATTTCTCAACAAGTGCCTATAGCAATCATATGCCTCTTGATAGAGTTTGGAATGGGTATAATTGATACCTAATAACATTAATGTATGCAGGATCCTTTTGAAGTTAAATTGATTTTTAAAAAACTGAAGAGCTTTTATTCCATAAAATATTGCCTGGCCAGAAAGTTCTAAATTCCCTTTAACTAAAGATAAATGGTAGAAATATTCACCTTGTAATATTTCATTATTCGTATGATCTTCGTGAAGTAAATTTTCTAAAGCTTCATCCGCCTCAATATATTGACCTCTCATAATTAAAAATAACGCAGAATAGTAGTTAAATAAATAGGTCTCATATTGGGAAAAATTTTTTTTGTGCTTATTTAACCATTTCTTTTGCACACCAGCCCCATCCAAATTACCAATAAAAATTAAATAACGCATGATATAAAGTTCATATAAATATAAATAGGGGGTAAATGGGATAAATTCATTACTTGTTTCCAGCTTTTTAAATGTTTCCATAGCATCAGGTTTCTGATGGTAGTGAATATTATCAATGAGCTGATCTAATAGTTTTTTTATTTCATAGTCTTTATTGTTAATATTTTCTAAAGATACCCCTAGTCTTTCTAGTAGTAGCTCTATCGTTTCTTTATTTGCATCTTTATTATTATTTTCAATCTTACTGAGATGTGGAATCGAACAAATACCTCTAGCTAATTCATTTTGAGTTATTTTTGACTTCGTCCTTAAATACTTAATAACTGAGCCAATTTTCATAGAAGCATTCACACCATTCTGTATTCATTTCCAATCTATTATAACTTAGTTGGGAAACTCTTTTAACAGATAAATTGAAATTATAAAAAAATTTCCCAACAAAAAATTGAATTGACACCATAATGGTTAATAAAAAGCAATCCATTCATTTAAAAACGAATGAACTGTTAGAAAACTTCCGGTGGAGAACGAGTGAAATAAAACAGATGCATCCATTCTTAGTCTAGCCATTCAAAACTCTGTAGCTGGCATTATGCCAACTGTCGGTTTAATAGAATGCCGGTTGTATGAGAGGTCGAGGGGGGGAGTCGCCCCATCCTACTCTCCATTGTTTTCTTAGTGATTTTCCACACAAAATTGTCAGCATTTTTGGGGTATTATTTTACTAAGAATTAGACAGACCCAACATGGATGATAAGGATTGCTGATGATGGGTGAAGGATATGAAGGAGGAATGGGAGGATGGAGGCTTCAAACGTTGTATTAAGTGCTCCACTGCAGCAATTAAAGGACGAGCATGTGTCACTCCGGGAAGAAATGAATCTCTTCTATGAAATCACAGAGGAGATAGAATTCGAATCAGGTCCTGCTGTCATTCAAGAGTTTGCGAGATTATATGAGCAGATTTCGGTCTTTCATGTAAAGCTGAATACACATTCAAATAAAGAGGATGACTGGCTGTTCCCTATGATGGCTAGCCACCTTGGAGAGAATGACAAAACGATTGAAGTGATGGAATTTGAACATGAGAAGGCTGAACAGCATATAAGAGTTTTTCTGACTGAAGCAGAACAAGCAGGACCAGCTATTAATATTGATGAAGCCCAAGCGATTGCCGTATATGCCGTCCAAGCATACGCTACCTTATTCCAGCACTTTGATAGAGAAGAAAAAGTGCTGTTTCCATTGGCAGAGGAAATACTGTCGGTGGGGGAGAAGGAGGAGTTTGAGAGACGGTTTCAAGCGTGTTAGGAACATAGTGGCCAATCGCTGCAAAGATTTCGATGCAGCCAATTGATATTTACTAAATAATAGAAGCAGGTGTCCACTATGGATGCCTGTTTCTATTTAATTACATTACATCAAATGTTAAAATAGAATATATTTACAAAAATGGAATTGAAATTAGGTGGGCTAGAAATGAAAGAATTAATGCAAAAAATATTAGAGTTTAGAAACGAACGGGGATGGGGTCCTTATAATGAAAAGGATTTGGCTATTTCTATATCTCTAGAAGCCAATGAACTGTTAGAGAATTTTCAATGGAGAACGAGTGAAGAAGCGGTTGCTGAGTCCAAACAGAATATTAAAGAAGAGATGGCAGATGTATTTATATATCTACTGCAGTTAGCGGATAAAATGAATATCGATTTGGAAGAGGAAGCATTTAAGAAAATGGAGAAGAATGCGGTGAAGTATCCGGTGAATAAAAAGTAAGATAGATAATGATCCTCATGCTTTCAATGAAGCAGTAGAACCGTCTCCTTGCATCCCTCAATTAATTAGTGAAAAGACCATTATTCAGGCTTTGGTTGAACGTACTATTCATAGATGAAGAAAAGGCACATGGTTCAGAGTCAGATGATATTCAATATTGAAAGAGAAATGACATATTTCAATATCGGTACTTTCTTTGAATAATGAAGCTGTCATTTTAGTGGTTTTGTTTAATGGCTAAAAGAAATGGAGGGGAAAGATTTTGACGGTGATTAGAAGATTAATAAAGCTATTATTTATTTTCGTTTTAGTATTCGACTTGCTTATTATCATTTTAGGCAGTAATGATTATTATTTTACCTTTCTTAAGCCGACTGGTTTTATTTTTCCTACCATTCTTACAGTCATTTCTTTTTATTTATTAGCTTGGGGTCAAAAAAAAAGGGTATTGGGTATTTGCTGCAACTGTTGTGACATTCATTTTCTTAGGTAAATTATTTGTATTTTATATTTTCACAGTCTTTTCCTATGAATATATTCCGTCTCCAAATGGAGATGTAACTTTAATCATAGAACAACGGGATGCAACAATGGGTGAAACTAATCATTTTTATAACTTTTATCGGAATACCACATTTCCAATGGTAATAAAAAAATTAAATAAAGAGCTGGTAAGCATTGTAACCAGAGGAACCTACGACGACAACTTGGAAGTATTAGGGATTAATCAGGCTAAATGGATTGAAGGCGAAGGTGTTGTTTTTTATTCGAATTATGCAAAAACCAAGGTGGAGTTTAACATAAAATAGAAGTAGTTAGAACCGCAGTGGCAGTTGCTTCAAATTTTTCAGTTTTATCGGTAGGAATTGAAACCGATGCATCCATTCTTAGTCTAGCCTATTCAAAACTCTATAAATAGATTGTTAATACGTGTACTTAACCTAAACGGTTAAGATTGTTGCTTGTACTAAATAATTGGGGGATTTATATGAACATAATGAAATTAAATTTTCGACAATCTATTTTTGCAGTTTTATTTGTTTTAGTATTAGTTCCTAGTTGTGGTTATTTCACTACATTGTATAGTAACTCAACACTATTTATCCCAATAATAGCAGTAGTGGAGCTAGTATAGAAGTATGGACACATTTTAGTTAAGTCCTTATCCTAGAAATTAAGAGAGGACGTGTCCGTTATGAAACAAAAACGTTACAATCAAGAATTCAAAGAAACGATTGTTGAACTTTATCGTGCTGGTACTCCCGTCAACCAGCTTGCTAGCGAATATGGTGTCTCAGAAGTAACTATTTATAAATGGATTAAAGTGCATTCTCCTATTGGGGGAAATGAGTCATTAACACCCGCTGAAATCGCAGCTATTCAAAAAGAAAATTTACGTTTAAAACAAGAGGTAGAAATATTAAAAAAGGCTATGACCATATTCGCGAAAAAGTAATGGATCAAGAAATTATCGAACATATCAATGAAGAAAAGGCACACTATCCTGTTCAAACCATGTGTCGTGTATTAAAGTTGCCTAAAAGTACTTATTATCAAGCTGCCCATAAAATGCCTTCGGCCTATCAAATAGAAAATGAGGAAATAACCAAACGTATCCGAGAAATCCATAAAGCAAGTAAGGGTCGTTATGGAGCTCCTAAAATTCATTACTTATTGCGTAAAGAAGGATTTCAGGTGAGTATCAAACGTGTACAACGCTTAATGAAACAGGCTAGAGTTCGTTCTATTATTGTTAAAAAATATCGTCCTGCATCATTTCAAAGTCTTATAGAAGAACGTGAAAACAGATTAGAGCAGGATTTTCAAACAACCTCTATTAATGAGAAATGGGTAGCAGATATTACATATATTCACACACATAAAGATGGCTGGTGTTACTTAGCTTCAGTGCTAGACCTTCATTCTAAGAAAATCGTAGGATATAACTTTGCCCGACAAATGACGGTTGAATTGGTTACACAAGCACTAGACAATGCCATTCAAAATCAAGACCCTAATGAAGGGGTTATTTTGCATACGGATTTAGGCACACAATATACGAGTGAAGCATTCCAAAAGCAGTTAAAGCAACATGGATTCATTCAATCATTTAGTCGAAAAGGTTGTCCGTATGACAATGCATGTATAGAATCATTTCATGCAACATTGAAAAAAGAAGAGGTTTATAGGAACCGATATCTGGACTTTGAAACTGCAAAAGTAGCCTTATTTACTTACATTGAAAGCTGGTACAACCGAAAGCGAATTCATCGCGCAATAAACTATTTAACACCAGATGAAGTAGAAACATTATGCCGAGCAGCATAAGGAATGGGACTTAACTTTTTTATGTCCAAGATATTGACTTAGATCCATAGTATCTGCTTTCGTTGGTAGCTTAATTGCTAAGAAAATTATTAAGGGTTAAACAAGGTCGTTAAATTATGGAGTGCGGTAATAGCTTGATAGAAGGAGTGAAATCTTATGATATTGTGGTTTAGACCTTTACCACAAGTAAGGAATGATTTGTCAGAATGGACCCCTTTTATACGGAATCAATGGTTACAAACGCACTATATGAAGTTTGTTTATCTACTCCAGGTCATGATATTTCTGATTCCATATTTCTTTAGAGAATGGTTCCCCCCCCCCCGATCCCTATATTTGCTCTTGTTTTAATAGGTATCCTTGTCTTCATCATTCATGAAACCCTTCACATCATAGTCATAAACAAAAAAGGTGACATTAGTTTAACGTTTAACGGGATATTTTTTTTGCTGCATACTAATGCAATTCTATCAAAACCGAGATTTTGGGTCTTTATGAGCTTGCCCCTCATTGTTTTATCAGTAGTTCCTGCCATTGCATCATTTTTTTTATCTGAAGATATCAAGTCAATCTTATTATTTGTGAGCTGGATAAACGCTGTGATTTCTGGCTCAGATATCATTAATTCATTTTTAATTGCTATGAAACCGAAGAACTCTATATTTTGCAAAGGCTATTACCGATTGCAATAGTATGAGGCATGTAACCATTTGTTGAAAAGGAGAACCCTTAAGTGACTACTACCACGCTAAAAATCATTGCCTTAGTCGCAATGCTACTTGACCATATCGGTGTCTTCATACCCAATATGCCAGAATATTTAAGATGGATAGGGCGTATTGCAGCACCTATATTCATTTATTTCGTTGCGATTGGCTATCGCCATACCACGAATAAAAAGAAGTATTTATTACGTTTATATATTGCTAGTGTTGGAATGGCATTAGTTAATCTTGTATTAATAGCAATGCCAGGATCAAACTATAATGACAACTATAATTTTTTTGCGCCATTATTTTTAATAGGTCTTTTTCTTTACGCCATTGAGAAAAAGAAGTTTACCTATATTCTCCTTTGGCAGTTAATTAGTGCTGTGCCTATTATTTTTTTCATTGAATTCGTTGTTACTAATAAGCTATTGGATGAGTATTTCCTTGGAGCAGTATTAGGGAATTCGTTATTTGTTGAAGGTGGCATTTTATTTGTTTTGTTAGGTGTTGGGTTTTATTACTTTCAAACTAAAAAACAATTAACGCTATACTATCTATTATTTTCTGCACTTATTTTCGTGATAACAATAAAGCGTGGCCATATGTTTGAACTTCATAATAGACTCTTTTTTAAATTTGGAGATATTCAGTGGCTAATGCTTTTGGCACTCCCCTTATTATTGCTCTATAACGGCAAAAAAGGGGTTGGATTAAAATACTTTTTCTATTTCTTCTATCCCATACATATAATTGTTCTTTATTTTATCGGGAGAAGCTTACAATAATATGCTGGGGTTGTTATAAAAATATCGAAGCATGTTTTTGAAGTAACGGCACAACAAAGGAGTGATTTCTTGAATAAGATAAAGTTGATCATCTTTATATCAGTGATAATAGTAGTTTTATTTTATTTACTACACTCAACTCCCAAAATGGCGTTAAGAACACAAGTATTTTTCAAGGGATATCCAAAGGCTGCTCTTACATCCGAGATTATTGATTATGAGTATCAAAATATAAAATTTAAGGAAAAAGGCAGTAGAGGATACGCTTTTACAAACCCTCCAATAGAAAAAGCAACGCAAGGTCATTTAGACACTTATCGGGTAAAAAGGATAGGAATTTTGTATTTCGCTGATTTTATTAAAGACATTTAACATAATATCACTTCAAGCGGAACAAGCAGGACCTGCTATTGATATAGAAGAAGCCCAGGCAATTGCCGTATATGCTGTCCAAGCATATGCAACCTTAATCCTGCACTTTGACAGAGAAGAAAAAGTGCTGTTCCCATCGGCAGAGAAAATACTGTCGGCTGGGGAGATGGAGGCGCTTGAAAGACGGTTTCGAGGTTGATAGCAACATTGCCTTTACAGCCAATTGATATGTACTATATACGTGAAGCAGGTGTCCACTAAGGATGCCTGCTTCTATTTAATTACATCACAGCAGATGTTAAAATAGATTATATTTGCAAAAATAGAATTCAAATTAGGTGGGCTTGAAATGAAAGAATTAATGCAAAAAATAATAGAGTTTAGAGATGAGCGGGGCTGGGGTCCTTATAATGAAAAGGATTTGGCTATTTCTGTTTCTCTAGAAGCGAACGAACTGTTAGAAAACTTTCAATGGAGAACAAGTGAAGAAGCGGTTGCTGAATCCAAACAGAATATTAAAGAAGAGATGGCGGATGTATATATTTATCTTTTGCAGTTAGCGGATAAAATGAATATCGATTTGGAAGAGGAAGCCTTTAAGAAAATGGAGAAGAATGCGGTAAAATATCCGGTAAATAAAGAGAAGTAATGGGGTATTCCTTTCGAACGACAGAGATCATTAGGTGGAATTTTGAAAATTACAAGTCAATCAGGAAGGTGACTTTCGACGCGGCAGTTGGCAAACGATCAATATTATTTACAAGCCGAAGAGGGAAAAAGAGTATTCTTAATGGCTTTAAGAAAAAGATAATGTGAATGTATATAAAAATGAAAGTGGGTACAGCTTTGACATTAATTCAAAATATCATTGATTTCATCCTACATATTGATGAACATCTAGTTGAAATCATCAAAAATTTTGGCGGTTGGTCATATGGAATCTTATTTTTAATCGTATTTGTGGAAACGGGAATTGTGATTTTCCCTTTCTTGCCAGGTGATTCTTTATTGTTTGCTAGTGGTGCTCTTGCTGCGATGGGAGCTTTTAACATTGTTTTACTTCTCATTATCTTTTTTTTCGCTGCGGTAATTGGGGATACGGTAAATTATCATATCGGCAGGACAGTAGGGACAACCATCTCAAATCGTAGTTTTATGGGAAAATTGATTAACCAAGATAAAATGAAGAAGGCTGAAGATTTCTTTAATAAGCATGGAGGAAAAACAATTGTGATCGCTCGTTTTATGCCGTTTATTCGCACGTTTATTCCTTTTGTTGCAGGGGCAAGCCGGATGAACTACCGTTATTTCCTGATTTATAATGTGACAGGTGCTGCTTTATGGGTGGGCATCTGTACGATCTTAGGCTACTTTTTTGGAAATATCCCAATTATAAAAGATAACTTTTCAACGGTTCTCTTAGCAATTATTTTTGTATCTGTGTTGCCAGCTATTATTGGGGTGATTCGGGGAAAATTGAAAAAAGGATGACGGTTCAAAAGATGTAGTCTCCGCACTTAGAATAGTCACGGAGAACCGTACCACAAGTGATAGTAAAGCGGAGTTTAAACTTATTATATAAATTTTATTTAAAAAAAGAAAAGTCGTCTTTCTATGTTATATAGGGGAGGACTTTTTCGTTTTTCTGTTCATTTGTTTTTAGTTATCTTATATCTACTAAAGTGAAAGCTGGAACACCCTTTGATATGAAAGCCTTTTTTTTTGAAAAAATAATAGAATGCTGTCTGTCATTCAGTTTCTTTTCGTATAGAATCATCGTCACGTCTGGATTTACGATAGGCACTCTTAATATTGTGGGATTTGGATATAGGACCGGTGCTAATATGTATTTTATTTGGTGAGTGTATGTTACCTGAATTCTGGGCGATATTTAACAGCAGATCTAGCTCTTGACTATATTGAATGGTTATTTTTGAGTTTATACCCCATATTTTAGCGCTTGCTATCATTTGCTCTCTTTTTTCTTCTATTGCTTTTCGTAGTAAACCCACTTATCCCGCCACCTTAATTATCATTCTATTCGGTCCTATTAGATATTATTTTTTCCATTTGTGAAAGTGGTTTTTTTGTATTTTAACTTTTCTGATAACACTAATACTTTTATTAATATTAGCATTTATTTTCTTTGTAGACTATAGTCCGTAGACTATTTGTCACAAAAAAGTCGATAATGACCACAACTAGGAGGGGTTAATTTGAGTATTGAGGTCATTTTCGGTAAGGTGTTAAGGAACATTCGAGAAGATAAAAAATTATCCCAAGAACAACTCGCTCATTTATCAGAGCTAGATCGAACCTATATCAGTTTATTGGAACGAGGGAAACGTCGTCCAACTATCAATACATTATTTGCCTTGTGTAAACCCTTAGGATTGAAACCTTCTGAGTTTTTAGGAGAAATTGAAAAGGAATTATATTAGCATGCTATCTTGGAATTTAGTAGACTTGAAAAATATCTTGCAGGATAAACTTGTTAGTTAAGATATAGTCGATTGTAAAAGGAAGATAGCTTTAGTTTTAATAGGTGTTGTAACAATCTTTATTTAATTAAGTCAGTACAAAGAGAAGGAACCATTCGTCTTGCCCTAGGTCAGAGTGGTTCCTTCTTTTTAAATAATTTATACTTAAGATCGATGACATCCCTAACCCAACTTTAGGAACGGCGATCGTGAATAAGAAAACAGGGATAATCATGCCAAATAACCCTAATACCAATCCAAATATCCAAAGTCCTTTATTAAACAGCGTACCGTTCCAAATAATTTCCGGAGACTGAAAAACGGCCGTAATCATAAAAGCAGAAAAAGAAACTACTACTAAACGGTTAGGGGCTCATTTCTATGAAATCACAGAAGAGATAGAATTCGAATCAGGTCCTGCTGTACTGAAGTAAGGAAAAGTCAATTAGATATTGATGGTGAGAGCAGGGACTAGCAGCGGATACATGTTGAAATTGCATCACTACTAGTTTATTAGAGAAGCGGGTGTCCACTACGGGTGCCTGCTTCTATTTAATTACATAACATCAAATGTTAAAATAGTAGATATTTACAAAAAAATATTCAAATTAGGTGGGCTAGAAATGAAAGAACTCATGCAAAAAATTATTGAATTTAGAGATGAACGAGGGTGGAGTCCTTATCATAATGAAAAAGATTTAGCTCTTTCTATTTCTCTAGAAGCGAATGAACTGTTAGAAAATTTTCAATGGAGAACGAGTGAAGAAGCGATTGCTGAATCCAAACAGAATATTAAAGAAGAGATGGCGGACGTATTTATTTATCTACTGCAGTTAGCGGATAAAATGAATATAGATTTAGAAGAGGAAGCATTTAAAAAAATGGAGAAGAATGCTTTAAAATATCCGGTGAATAAAAAGTAATTGATTATTCTTTAATATGCCAGTTAATCATGAGGTAGGTAGAAATCAATATGAGTAAAATAGAGATAAAAACAATGCCTTTTGACAGATCATCAATAGATAGAATGAACGGTTACTATACCGATTATCCAGTAGTTTACTTTCTCAATAACGATACAACAGTCTATATTGGTGAGACAGTAGCAGTAAGAAATCGGATGAGGGACCACTTAAATAATAGTGAGAGAAAAGCATTAAAGAAGATGTCCCTGATCATTCATGAAAAGTTTAATCGATCAGCCACATACAATATTGAAACCAAGCTGATTAATTATTTTTTAGCAGATGAACGATACAAACTACAAAACAAGAGTCAAACCGTCAATAGTGTGATGCACAATTATTATGAAAAAAAGTACTTTAATGAGGACTTGTTTTAGCATGTGATACGGTGAACCGTACCATAAGTAAATGAGGTTTTTTTAAGGTATTTTTACAATTTATAAGTTAGTGGGTGTGTATTATGATACAGGAGATAGTTGGAATTTTTGAGAAGGCAAGTAAAGGCTTTCTGCAGGAGCAGAAAGCCTTTATCTTAAGTGGTGTATCTGAACGGTCTTTATGTGGAGAGCTAATGAAATATTTAGCAAAAGAAATAAGTAAAACTAACTTTTCTAAGTATCATGTTGATGTAGAGTACAATAGAAATGAAGGAGGAAAGCTTAAGACAATTAAGAATGATAAAGAGGTAGTCATTCCTATTACATGTGATATTATCGTGCATAGTAGAGGGGAAAATATAAATCAAGATAATTTAATTGCAATTGAGATGAAAAAATCTTCGAATAGTAAAGCAGAAAAAGATAAAGATAGAGAAAGATTAATAGCCCTCACAAAAGATTCTTTTGATAATATTTGGAGTTACGATGGAAAAACATTTCCGGAACATGTTTGCCGTTATCAACTTGGTGTTTATTATGAAATTAACCTTGAAAAAAGACTTGTAGAAATTGAATATTATATGAAGGGTGAATTTCAGGATTATTATATTGTGAAGTTTTAACTATTATGGGGGTGTAGAGTTGATTTCTGAAGAAATTTTAAGAAGTATAGCTGACCTTTTTAATGGAGATACAGAGGAAGAGTTTTTTAAATATAAGTCAGGACCTCAATTGGTAGATTTTTTTAATACCAATTTTGGTTATGAAGATTCATATGGACAAGGTTTTCCATCAAGATGGTATTTTACTGTAGATAAACTTGTAGACCTAATAAATAAGAAAAAGATTGATAGATTCTTTAGCTTAATCCTAAGTAAAAGATACCTGATGGTTGAAAAGCAAATTTCAGAGGTTAATGCAGTGGTTTCAAGTGAAAAGATACATCAAAATATGAATAATCTTTTAAAGCCAAATGGATTAGTTATTATAAAAAAAGAAGACAGATTTGAACTTGTGAGTGAAGATGAAGATTTGGTGTACGTAGGAGAAGGCGGATTTGCAACAGTTTATAGAAGAAAATCTAACGGACTAATAGTTAAGAAGTTAAAAGAAGAGTTTCTTGTAAAGCAGGATATTAAGAGCCGCTTTAAAAGAGAGTACAATATAACAAAATCCTTAAATGATGTACCAGGAATTATTGAAGTTTACGATTTTCATTTAGATGACTATTCCTACACAATGAAATTCGCGGAGCAATCATTGTTTGACTATGTTTCAAATTATTCTCACGACTTTGATACCCAAAAGACTATGATTCGCCAAATACTTTTTGTAATGGGTAAGGTACATGAAAGGAATATTGTACATAGAGATATTAGCCCACATAACATCTTGATAGTTAATGGAAGGTTACATATTTCTGATTTTGGATTAGGTAAAGACTTAGATATGTTTCATTCACATAGAACTGCCTACACAAATTCATTTGGACAGTTATTTTATTGTGCACCTGAACAGTTTATGCAGCTGAAAGAGGGGGATAAAAAAAGTGATGTTTATTCTCTAGGGAGACTTATAAATTATATAGTAGGAAGCGACCCTCGAAATTATAATCACATACTCAGAAGCGTTACAGAAAAAGCTACGAATGAAAATCCATTATACAGATTTGAAGATGCAAAAGAGCTATTAGAAGCTGTAGAAAAAACAATCTCTTACCATGAAAACAATGAAAAAATTCAAGAAGTAAAAGAAAAAATCAAAAATGGCTATTACGATGAAGATGTAGAAAATTATATTTATGGTTTAAGTGCGATGGAGTTATGTAAGGATTTAGATAATGTTCCTCAATTTATTAGTTCAATTATGAAATTTATCGAAAACAATGATAAACGCAGTTTAGAAATAATGAAGATGATTGAAGATTCCTTTCGAGAGTATTGCGGCTTCTCATTTTCTTCATACGATGTATTCTCGGACCTAGCATATCGGATTTTAAAATCTAATGGGTTTTCATACTTAACTAAAGAAACTGCTGCAAGGGTTTTAAACACAATTGCTACCGATGTAAACCGATTTGAATCGCAAAGATTAATTGAAAGATTAATAGAAGGTGGATTAGAACCTAGTATTGAAGATATTCTTTCTGTATAGTTTAAAGCTTATAATCAGTATTATAACTCCTGATATTAAAGGGCAATCACAAGTGTGATTGCTTTTTACTTTAAAATACCAATTTATTGGATTAAAGACTAGTCATTAATATGATAAAATGGTCCTAAGTACTATTTTTTGGAGGAAACAACGTGAATAATCAAACTTATAATCAAATTGTTAGTTTTATATGGGGCATTGCTGATGATTGCCTTAGAGATGTATATGTACGTGGAAAATATCGAGATGTTATCTTGCCAATGACCGTTATTCGTCGTTTGGATGCTGTTTTAGAACCAACAAAAGATGCAGTTCTACAGATGAAAAAAAGTCTAGATGAAGCTGGTGTAATTAATCAAACGGATGCTCTATGTAGTGTAGCAGGGCAATCGTTTTGTAACACGTCACCTTTTACCCTTAAAGACTTGAAGTCACGTGCTAAGCAGCAACAATTGAAAGCTGACTTTATTGCCTATCTAGATGGTTTTTCACCGAATGTCCAAGAAATCCTTGAAAAGTTTAAATTTCGTAATCAGATAGATACGATGATTGAAGCGGATATCTTAGGTGCTGTTATTGAGAAGTTTGTAAGTCCTACTATTAACTTAAGTCCAAAACCAGTATTAGACGATAATGATGATGTGAAGATACCGGGACTTGATAATCATACTATGGGTGTCATCTTCGAGGAACTTATTCGCCGTTTTAATGAAGAAAACAATGAAGAAGCTGGAGAACATTTCACCCCACGTGATGTAGTAGAACTGATGGCTGACATTACCTTCTTACCTATTGCAGATAAAATCAAAAATGCACCTTATCTTGTATACGATGGAGCTTGTGGAACTGGAGGCATGTTGACAATTGCGGATGAACGACTACACCAATTGGCAAAAGAACATGATAAGGAAATCAACACATATCTATATGGACAGGAAATCAACCCAGAAACGTATGCAATTACAAAAGCGGACTTACTAATTAAAGGAGAATCACTTCAGGATGATAACGTAGCCTTCGGGTCTACTTTATCAAATGATGGATATCCTACACTAAACTTTGATTTTATGTTATCCAATCCTCCTTACGGTAAGAGCTGGAAAACTGATTTGGAGAGATTAGGTGGAAAATCGGATATTTCAGACCCACGTTTCATCGTAACTCATGATGGGGAACCGGATTTTAAAATGATTCCTCGTTCAAGTGATGGTCAAATGTTATTTCTAGCAAACAAGTTAAGCAAAATGAAACATGATACAGAACTTGGAAGTCGTATTGTTGAGGTTCATAATGGTTCATCTCTATTTACTGGAGATGCTGGACAAGGAGAAAGTAATTTAAGAAGATATATTATCGAAAACGATTGGCTAGAGGCAATCATAGCTTTACCAGAAAATATGTTTTACAATACTGGAATTGCAACGTTTATTTGGGTTGTTACAAACAGAAAAGCAGCTCATCGTAGTGGAAAAGTCCAACTTATTGACGCAACAAGTTTAAAAAGTCCACTTCGCAAAAATCTTGGTAATAAAAATTGTGAATTAACGCCTGGTTTGCGAAAGCAAATCACTGACATGCTTATTAATTTTAATGAAACAGAAAACTCGAAAATATTCGATAATAAAGAATTTGGTTATCACAAGATAACCGTAGAACGACCATTACGGTTAAGTGTGGATTTAGCTAAAGAGAAGTTAACCGAGTTTGAAGAAGTATGTGTGCAGCAAAAAGATAAAAAACTTTTAACGATTATTGAAAAAGCTGCGGAAAATTACAATCATTCAATTGTACGAGATTTTAATGAATTCATTGCTGAACTAAGTAAAGTTGCAAAAGGTTTAGGCGAAAAACTTCCAGTAAAACGGGTTAATTTGATTAAAAATTATTTAGCGCAGGTCGATGAGAATGCTGAGAAGGTTATCAAAAAAGTTAACAAGGCTGGAAAAGTTGAAGCTAATCCTCTATTGGGGTTATTCAGTTCTATTATTGAAGGAAAAAAATGTGTTGTAGAATATGAACCAGACAGTAATTTAAGAGGTACAGAGCAAATACCTTTACTCCATGAAGGTGGAATTGAAAAGTTTTTTAAGGATGAAGTACTTACATTCGCAAAAGATGCATGGATAGATGAAAGTAAAACGCAGATTGGTTACGAAATCAGCTTTACGAAATATTTTTATAAACCTATTCAACTGCGTTCTCTTGAAGAAATTTCCTCTGATATTAAACTACTTGAAGAACAAACAGAAGGCTTGCTTCAAGAAATCATAAGGGGGTAAGGAAATGGGGAATAAACTTAAACCCTATGAAGTTTATAAAGAAACAGAATATGATTGGTTAGGACCTGTACCAAGCCATTGGCAGGAACATACAGTGAGGTCTATTACTAAGCTATCTAGTGAAAGAAACGGAACTAGAGATGATTTGGAACTTTTATCAGTATATAGAGAATACGGTGTTATTAGAAAATCTTCCCGAGATGATAATCATAATGTTGAAAGCCAAGACCTATCTAACTATAAATTTGTAGATGTGGGATATCTGGTACTAAATAAGATGAAGATGTGGCAAGGTTCCCTAGGGGTTTCTAAGTATAAAGGAATAGTGAGTCCTGCTTATATTGTGTGTAGATTATTAGGGGATTTGAATAGTGATTATGTTCATTATTTAATGAGGTCTGCTAAATTTAAGACAATATATAATAGAATTTCTTACGGAGTACGTGTTGGACAATGGGATATGCGCTATGATGATTTTAAAAACATTAAGTTATTCTTACCTCCAATTGCTGAACAAAATCAGATTGTTAAATATCTTGATAACCAACTTGAAAAAATTAATAAGTTCATTAAAGTAAAAAAAGAGCTCATAGCTGTATTGAAAGAACAAAAACAGGCAGTTATTAATGATGCAGTAACAAGGGGTACTAGATTTGATATTAATTATAAACAGTCTTCCATTTCATGGATTAAAGAGATACCTGAACATTGGGAGTTTAGAGCATTAAAAAGGTTGACATCAACTAAAATGTCGGATGGTCCCCATGAAACACCAGTATTTGTTGATAAAGGGGTTCCTTTTGTTTCTGCAGAAGCTGTATATAACGGTAAAATTAATTTAGATAGTATGCGGGGCTATATTTCTGAAGAAGACCATAGAAAATATTGTGAAAAATTAAAACCTCAGAGGAATGATATTTTTATTGTAAAATCAGGCTCTACAACAGGTAAATCTTGCATTGTAGATTTTGATGAAGAATTTAGTGTTTGGTCACCTCTTGCCTTGGTTCGTAGTAATGAAGAAAATGACCCTTACTTTCTTTTTTATGCTATTAATGCGACATACTTTCAAGAACAGGTTCAAGATAAATGGTCTTTTGGTACACAGCCTAATATTGGTATGGGTATATTACAAAATCTACTTATTGCCACACCCCCATTAGATGAACAACAATCGATTGTTCAATTCCTGAATAATGAGATTGAGAGAATCGATAGTATAATTGAAGCTTATGAGAAAGAAATAAACCTAATTAACGAATATAGGGTTACTCTTATTTCAGAGGTTGTAACAGGTAAGTATGATGTAAGGTATGTAGAAAACCAAAATCAACACATATGAAAATGAAAGTTCTGCAGAATTGGAGGCAGTCTTAAAAGTCGAGGAGTGTGAGGTTTAATGGCAACCAACACCAAAGAATCAGGACTAGAAGCATTGATTGTTAAACATCTAGTAAATCAGAATGGGTATGAGCAGGGGCAAAACAATGACTACAATAAAGACTATGCAATAGATGAGACACGTTTTTTTCGATTTTTAGAGGATACTCAAAAAGAAAAGTTAGAGATGTTAGGTGTCTATAAAAGCGATAGCAACAAGGCAAAGTTGTTGAATCGCTTGCAGGGTGATATTACGAAAAATGGTGTGATTGAAGTCTTAAGAACCGGACTAAAAATCTATCCAGTCACACTCGATTTATTTTATCTGACTCCTTCTAAAGCAAATGAGACAGCCAAAACACTGTATGCAAAAAATATATTTAGTGTAACTAGACAGTTGATGTATTCGAGAGACAACATGAAACTTGCTCTTGATTTCGTCATCTTTCTCAACGGTCTTCCTATCATTACATGTGAACTTAAGAATCAACTGACGAAGCAGAATGTTGAGGATGCGGTCTATCAGTATAAGATAGACCGGGACCCTCGTGAATTACTCTTTCAATTTGGAAGATGTATGGTTCATTTTGCAGTTGATGACAATGAAGTTCGAATGTGTACGAAACTTGACGGTAAGAAATCCTGGTTCCTACCTTTTAACAAAGGATATAAAAATGGAGCTGGGAATCCTCCTAATCCTGATGGAATCAAGACGGATTATCTTTGGAAACAAATTTTTGTGAAGAGTGAACTTGCAAATATCATTGAGAACTATGCACAAATTCTTGAGGAAAAAGACCAAGAAACTAAAAAGGTAAAGCGCACCCAAATCTTCCCTCGATATCATCAGTTGTCTGGTGTGAAATCTATCCTAGCTGATGTCAGTGAGAAGGGTGTCGGTCAAAAATATCTTATCCAACATAGTGCAGGAAGTGGAAAATCGAATTCGATTGCTTGGCTTGCTCATCAATTAGTTTCATTGTCAAAAGACGGTAAGAATTTTTTTGATTCAGTTATCGTTGTCACTGACCGAATTAACCTCGATAAGCAGATTAAGAATACCATCAAGGGATTTATGCAGGTATCGAATACGGTGGGGCATGCAGAAAGCTCCGGAGACTTAAGGAAACTACTTCAGGACGGTAAGAAAATCATTATTACCATTGTGCATAAATTCCCGTACATTCTTGATGACATCGGAAACGAACACCGAAAAAACAAGTTTGCTATCATCATTGACGAAGCTCATTCTAGTCAGAGTGGAAACATGTCGGCCAAAATGAATATGGCACTTTCTGACCAATATGAAGATGCGGAAAATGAAAGCACAGAAGATAAGATTTTAAAGATACTAGAGGGGAGAAAAATGCTTAACAATGCGAGTTACTTTGCATTCACAGCAACCCCGAAGAATAAAACGCTTGAAATGTTTGGTGTTCCTTATCCAAAGGACGGAAAGATTAAACATCGACCGTTCCATGTCTATACTATGAAACAAGCCATTCAGGAAGGTTTCATTTTGGACGTATTGAAAGATTACACGCCAATTAAGAGTTACTACAAGATTGCCAAGATAGTAGAAGATGACCCGAAATTTGACAAAAAGAAGGCACAAAAAAAGCTGAGAAAGTATGTTGAGTCCAATGAAAAGGCAATCGAACTAAAGTCTGAAATCATGGTAGACCATTTTCATGACCAAGTGATTGCAAAAGGGAAAATTGGCGGTCATGCGCGTGCTATGGTTGTAACTAGCAGCATTGAACGAGCAATCCAGTACTACTATTCAATATCTGCATATTTGGAAAAACGTAAAAGTCAGTTTAAACCGATTGTTGCCTTTTCAGGTGAGCACGAGTACGGTGGGAAAAAGGTAACAGAGAGCTCAGTTAATGGGTTCCCGAGTAATGAGATTGAGAAAAAACTCAAAAAGGACCCATACCGTCTCCTTGTTGTGGCAAATAAATTCCAAACAGGTTACGATGAGCCGCTTCTTCATACGATGTATGTTGATAAGGTGTTGACAGACATTAAAGCAGTTCAAACCCTTTCTCGTTTGAATCGAGCTCACCCACAGAAACATGATACGTTCGTACTTGACTTTGCAAATGAAACAATTACGATTCAAGATGCTTTTTCCAAGTATTATAAAACAACAGTTCTTTCAGAAGAGACTGACCCGGATAAGTTGAATGACTTAGAAAGTGACATCAGACGATATCATGTTTTCACAGATACACATATTGAAAACCTAGTCGAGCTGTACCTTAATGGAGCGGAACGAGATAAGTTAGACCCAATTCTTGATGTCTGTGCAAAGCATTATGAAGATGATTTGGATGAAGATGGTCAAATTGACTTCAAGAGCAAGGCAAAGGCATTTGTTCGGACGTACGGATTCTTGGCCTCCATCTTGCCTTATGGGAACCCCGAGTGGGAAAGACTTTCAATCTTCCTAAACTTCTTGATACCAAAGCTACCTGCACCAAAAGAAGAAGACCTATCAATTGGTATCCTCGAAGCGATTGACTTAGATAGTTACAGGGCGGAAGCACAGGCTAAAATGTCCATTGTACTAGAGGATAAGGAAGAGTATGAAATTGCACCAGTACCTACTTCGGCAATGGGTGGGAAATCAGAAGTAGAGTTAGATTTACTGAGCAATATTCTCGAAACCTTCCATGACCTCTTTGGAAATATTCCTTGGAGGGACGAAGACCAGGTTAAGAAACATATTGCTGCTATCCCGGAAATTGTCGCAAAAGATAAAGATTATCAAAATGCGATGAAAAACTCTGATAAGCAAAATGCAAAAATTGAGAGCCAAAAAGCCTTAAATCGAGCTGTCATTAACCTTATGTCTGACAACATGGAAGTGTTTAAGCAGTACAATGATAACGACTCTTTTAAGAAATGGTTATCAGATATGGTGTTTACACTAACATACAATACAGATGGTGATGTGTACTCCGGAAGTCCGAAAATTAGCTGATAAGCGTAATGAGAGCGAATTTAAATATATATTATAGTTATGAGTTTAAAAGAGGATGTTCCCAAGTCAATTAGACGTAGGGCATTCTCTTTTTATTTTGCCTAAGGAGAGATAATAAATGACGAAATCATCTGCAAAGAGAGTGAGTATTGTATCGGTTAAATTGGTTAGAGAGTCTAGTATTCTTTATGAAAGAAGAAGTATCCGTTCACCACAGGATGCGTACGATTTGTTTAAGAGTTTCTTAGAAGATAAAGACCGTGAGCACTTCATAGTCGTGTCCTTGGACACTAAGAACCAGCCTGTTTCCATCAACATTTATCACATTGGTAGTTTGAATGCAAATATATTTAGTCCTTGTGAGGTCATGAAGTCAGCCATATTGTCCTCAGCAGCAAGCATAATGGTAGCCCATAACCATCCCACTGGTGAAACTACTGAATCCAGGGAAGATGTGGAAGTTACTAAACGACTTGCTGAAGCAGGAAAGTTGATGGGTATTGAACTATTGGACCATCTAATCATAGGAGATGGAAAATATACATCCATGAAAGAAAAAGGCTATATTTAAGGAGGAAGGTCAATGTGTTACTATAACTCCGAACATTTTGCAATCTTCATGTCGTTGCAATTTGGCATCGATGTTGAGGAAGAACAAGTTGGAGAAGAGTCAGTTCTTTTATCTAAAGAGGAACTTGATGAAAATCTTGTTTCAGAAGGACTTCTTACCATTACTCCGGAAATGGTAATGGTACATTCTTGTGTTTACAATAATGAAGAACATGAGTGGTTGGTTTGTGTAGCATCTAATGCTGATACGATCAATGGTGTGAAAACGATTCTATGCAATCCCCTCCTGCAGGATTCATACGATACAACGTTCGTAGAGATTGGAATGAAAAGAGAAGAAACAATCTCAACCCTAATCCTGTTATTGAAAAGGGGCAGCACGAAGCCATCATTTCAGAAGAAACATGGGAAAAAGCAAAAAATATCATGGCGAGCAGAAGCGGCAAGCCTAATCGAATACATGACGGTGAGTTCCCGCTCACTGGCATCATGAAGTGTCCTGCCTGTGGGGCTGGAATGGTGATTGGGCGGACAACGAATACGCTCAAAGACGGAACAAAAAAGGTTTTGGAGTATTATGTTTGTGGAGCTTGGAAGAACAAAGGTTCAGCAGTTTGTCGTTCTAATGGAGTAAGAACTGACTATGCAGACAAACAAGTACTCGAAAAACTATCCACCATCGCTACAAATGAAGTTCTTATAGAGCAGATTGTTAAAAGGATTAACAACAAGAAGGAGAGAGATTCCTCACCACTTCAACATGAATACGAGACGTTGAAAAAGGCACTAGAAGCCAATCATCAAAGAAAAGAAAAAGTCCTTGGTTTGTACGAAGATGATTTGATTCAAAAAGAAGACCTTGTACAACGCTTATCTACTCTGAATGAAGAAAAAGAACATCTTGAAGAGAGACTTTCTCCTATTGAACTTCAAATGGGGCAAGGTGGTACGCAACACATAAACTTCTCCATGGTCAAACAGGTCATGCAAAACTTCAAAGCTGCCTATAAAGAATCATTGACCAGGGAGCAAAGGAAAAGGCTGATGCATCTGCTCATCCGTCAAATCAACATCAATGAGGAACGACAAATTGAGTCCATACAAGTACAACTAAATAAAGAAGTTGCGAAACACTTCACCTTTAAAGGGGGAGAGGATTCATCTGTTACGGATGAGTTTTCTCCCCCTTTTTCTATTTTAATTAACCTATGAAAAGGAGCAAATCATTTATGAGTATTATTAATGTATTCAGAAATTACCTGAGTGAATATCACCCACATTTAGAATTGAAGGATTGGAAAGCAGATGTTAAAACCCTTTCAATGGATGACATAAGCAACGAAGAGATTAAGGCTATTATTCCAGAAGAACACAAACAAAAACTGACTTGCTGGGTATTCTTCTATGATGGCGGTGCATCAAACGTTGTGTACTTGTTACAAGATAAGCAAGGTCTAAAGGATATCGGAATAGGTCTCTTGAAAGATGGGGAACTTGTTAAGCCCATTAGCTTTGTGTAAAGAACCGGCAGCCGTAAAGGTAGCAAAAATAAACTTGTTTACACATCAGAGAGGTTAGCTCTAAAAGAGTTTTTGTCTCTTTTTTCGTGCCTAATTTTACGGTAAAGGAGGTAAGCGTATGACACCAATTGACCTATTTAAAGCAGGAGTGGCGTTTGGCGTATCCATCTCCGTATTCGTTAAGAAAAACATTAATCATGAAAAATAAAAAGGGGGTAAAAGGGATGCAATACTTTTTAATGGGAACAGTGGTTGGAATCGTAGCTTGTTTAGTATCAGAGCTTTCACAAAATACGTCTAGGAGCTACCGATGATGAAAAAAATTCAGTGTTTAAAAGAATTAAATGAAATTAAAGGTGAATTTCCAGATGCTTTAATAGAATATCTAATGAATGAATTTTATAGTCTGTACGAATATCTAAGTAATGGACAGAAGATAGAAGAATTTATGTTACCAGCATATCAAGTTATGGTGATAATTGAATCTCAGAGAGAACTCAATACGTTACTAAAAAGATTTTGGGAGCTAGAATTTGTTGATGAAATAAGTTTAGTAAATATGACGATTAAGAGAATAGGGATTAATAGTCTAGAAGATATCCAACTCAATTATGTAATTAAATCATATAATATAAGGACAACAAAATTTAATCAGATATTTTTGACAATTTTAGAGAATAAATGGTAAAATTATCATTGTTAAAGCCTCATAAAAGTAGTTATGAGGGAAATTGGTGAATTTCTGTCAAGCTTTATCTCAATTGTAATCACAAGGCTGCCCCAGCTAATTACAATCGATAACGCTTCTGAATAACTTGGCATTTGGACTCCTCCAATCGTCATAATCAACCAATTCAATATACTAATTATAGTATAAGCTATTAGTGCATTTAGTAGCCTCTTTATAGACTAGCAATGGTCTATAATTCGAAAGGAGAGTATGCTTGCAAGGGTTTCTTTGATAGAGTAATAGGCTGCGATTACATACCCTTGCTAGCTCTGCCAAAAATGAATAAAAAAAAGTATCGTGTTAAAGGGTATAAACATCTCGATAATAAGAAATCAATTGAAAAAGTTAAGGGTAAAATCCAGAACCCCCAATGGGTGGCTGAGCATGGATTTTATCCACTTATGCATTTTGAGATTAAATTTCAAAAGTATAGTAGGAAAGAAAAACAACCAAAAGAAAAAGTCCGTAAAATTTTTTATGCTTCTCACATTGATAGCTTTATATATAAGTACTATGGTGACAAGCTTAATAACCACTACAATTCTGTTGTAGATGAACTAGATATTAAGGAAGTTGCAACTGCATATAGAAATAACTTATCTGGAAAAAGTAATATTAACTTCGCTAAAGAAGTTATTGATTTTATAAAAGCGCAGCAAAGTGCATATATTTTTGTTGCTGACTTTACTAATTTCTTTGATACATTGGACCATAGGTATCTTAAAGAGAAAATCCGCTACGTTCTAAAAAAGGATACATTACCTGACGATTATTATAATGTCTTTAAGAATATAACAAGATTTAGTTACTTTATTAAAGATACTATTGAAGCAGAATTAATGACTAAGTACACTGAAAGTGAAATTAAAAATAGTTATAAATATTTCACAGAAGAGGAATTCAGAGCCTTTAAGCATAAAAATATATACAAAAATTCTAAGCGCTATGGAATTCCTCAAGGTGCAGGCATCAGTTCAGTCTGTTCTAATATTTATTTGCTAGATTTTGATGAAAAAATACAAAAATATGTTAAAGAACAAAAAGGACTATATAGAAGATATTGTGATGATTTAATTATAGTTATTCCTATTGAAGGAGACGTACAAGGCTATGATTATCAAATTCACCAAAAAATTGTGGGAGAAATAAAGGAACAGGTTCCAAATTTAGAAATTCAACCTGAAAAGACAGGAAATTATTTTTATTCTAATAATAAGATAACCGATTTAGAATTTAATGATACAAAATTAGATTACCTCGGATTTAGCTTTAATGGAAAAGAAGTAAGAATCAGAGAAAAAAGTCTTTTTAAGTATTACACGAGGACGTACCGTAAAATTAGGATATGTAACCGTAAATCAAAAGAATTCGGTCGTAAGTCATATAGGAGAGAATTATATAAGAATTACTCTCACTTTGGTAAGAATAAGAAAGGACATGGGAATTTTCTTAGTTATGCTGAAAGGGCAC
This sequence comes from Cytobacillus solani, assembly GCF_006704205.1. Classification (NCBI taxonomy): domain Bacteria; kingdom Bacillati; phylum Bacillota; class Bacilli; order Caryophanales; family Bacillaceae; genus Cytobacillus; species Cytobacillus solani. The sequence goes on along the minus strand of NZ_CP041305.1, from coordinate 414,863 downwards.
AGAAGATATTTGATGAAGATTCTAAAACTTTAAACCTTATGGAAACTCAAGTGAAGAAGCACTGGAAAAACATTCAGTCACGATTAGAAAACCCAAAACCATAGACGGTAAAGCCTGTTCACTTTTCTAAGTAGAGCAGGCTTATTTTATACTAAGGGATGAAATAATGGAAAAATTAAATGAAATAATTTTAAAACGGTTAAAGACAATGCCACCATTAGATTGTACTGTAGTACCAGGGAGCACCCCAGTTGTTGCATTCGGGAGATTTAGAAGTGCAAAAGTAGCTACTATAAGTCTAAATCCAAGTTATCGAGAGTTTGATATAGTTAAAGATAAAAGGAGATTCCACAATCTCAAAAGCCTAGGATTATCTAGATATGAAGATATTAATGAAAATCATATGAATCAAGTGTTGGACTATTGTGAAAGGTATTTTGAAAGACCGGGAATTGTATATAAACAGTGGTTTAATAGTATATCTTCTTTTTTAAAAGGAAGCACAGATTATGATTATTATGATGGAACTGCCTGTCATCTCGATTTAAGTCAATGGGCAACATCAAATATCTGGGGAAAACTGAATTCAAAGCAAAAAAAAGCACTCACTAGTACAGGTGATTTAGAGTTACTAGCGGAAATTATTAAACATAGCCAAATACATACTCTATTTCTAAATGGAGTAACAACATCAAAAGAAATTCTAAAATATTTTGGGATAAAGCATGAGGTAATACTTTTACGTCCTTACAATAAAATTGAAGGATATATTGCACATACTGATGAAATCTTAGGTGTGAAAATAGGGCGTACTATAAAACTCATTGGTTGGAACGCATACATAAAATATTCAGGAAAAGATTCCATAAAATTATTATCTGAATGGGTAAGAAAAGAAATGGAATATATCGTTAAATAGTTAAGATAAGGAGATAGATAAATGCCTTTTTCAGAGGAATTACAAGAAAAAATTATTGATTATGTTTATGGACACTTACCTAGTGAAAAGTGGTACGATGAAAATTTTTACACATTTATAAAGAACGATAGTTTACAACAGAGACTAATTGTTGAGTATAAAAATAGTCGTGTTATATATAAAATTTTCGAGGGGCTACAAGCGAAAGATGAATTATTGCTAGCACAAATTAAAACTCAAGTGATTATGTATGTTTCTATTCAAGAAGCAGTAATAAATTATGTTCTTTTCGATTTATTCGGAGCTAAGAGACCTGTTCAGGACCTTCTATTTCAAGATAGAAACACTCAAATTATGATTCCGAGTCACAAAAAAGAGAAATTAAAAAAAGAGTTAATTCATGATGGGAAAGAGATTTTTTCTTTTTACAAAGAAAAGAAACCAGTGGATAAAACAAAGATAAGATATGACCAAAAAGTTGAGGCTTGTTATAAATTAAACTTAATTGATACTCAACTAAAAGACGACTTAATAAAACTATACAAATATCGTAACACCGTTCATATTGAATCAGAGTTAAAGCAAAATTTGGATTACAATCTTGAGATGGGGAATTTAGCTTACAGAAGAGTCGAAGGACTAAGTATGCAATTAACTGAGAGTTTAAAAAACCTCATTTAGATACAACACGGTGAACCTTATCATAAGTAAATGAAAGTTAAGTCCCATTCCTTATGCTGCTCGGCATAATGTTTCTTCTTCATCTGGTGTTAAATAGTTTATTGCGCCATGAATTCGCTTTCGGTTGTACCAGCTTTCAATGTAAGTAAATAAGGCTACTTTTGCAGTTTCAAAGTCCAGATATCGGTTCCTATAAACCTCTTCTTTTTTCAATGTTGCATGAAATGATTCCATACATGCATTGTCATACGGACAACCTTTTCGACTAAATGATTGAATGAATCCATGTTGCTTTAACTGCTTTTGGAATGCTTCACTCGTATATTGTGTGCCTAAATCCGTATGCAAAATAACCCCTTCATTAGGGTCTTGATTTTGAATGGCATTGTCTAGTGCTTGTGTAACCAATTCAACCGTCATTTGTCGGGCAAAGTTATATCCTACGATTTTCTTAGAATGAAGGTCTAGCACTGAAGCTAAGTAACACCAGCCATCTTTATGTGTGTGAATATATGTAATATCAGCTACCCATTTCTCATTAATAGAGGTTGTTTGAAAATCCTGCTCTAATCTGTTTTCACGTTCTTCTATATGACCTTGAAATGATGCAGGACGATATTTTTTAACAATAATAGAACGAACTCCAGCCTGTTTCATTAAGCGTTGTACACGTTTGATGCTCACCTGAAATCCTTTTTTACGCAATAAGTAATGAATTTTAGGAGCTCCATAACGACCCTTACTTGCTTTATGGATTTCTCGGATACGTTTGGTTATTTCCTTATTTTCTATTTGATAGGCCGAAGGCATTTTATGGGCAGCTTGATAATAAGTACTTTTAGGCAACTTTAATACACGACACATGGTTTTAACAGGATAGTGTGCCTTTTCTTCATTGATATGTTCGATAATTTCTTGATCCATTACTTTTTCGCGAATATGGTCATAGCCTTTTTAAATATTTCTACCTCTTGTTTTAAACGTAAATTTTCTTTTTGAATAGCTGCGATTTCAGCGGGTGTTAGTGACTCATTTCCCCCAATAGGAGAATGCACTTTAATCCATTTATAAATAGTTACTTCTGAAACACCATATTCGCTAGCAAGCTGGTTGACGGGAGTACCAGCACGATAAAGTTCAACAATCGTTTCTTTGAATTCTTGATTGTAACGTTTTTGTTTCATAACGGACACGTCCTCTCTTAATTTCTAGGATAAGGACTTAACTAAAATGTGTCCATACTTCTATACTAGCTCCACCTCTAAATATATACTTATCTAGTTACTTATGTAGAGAGACATATTCAGTTAGTAAATTGACATGTAGATTCTCCTCAAATGTGATCTGTAGTCAACTTGACCTTAAGAATTATGTCCAACTCAGTGAAGTATATCCAAGTTAACTAAACTTCATCTATAATAAAAATAACCACCTATTCTTAGATGATGATTTTAGAGTCATCTTTTTCTATTTTAGCTTTCCTAAAAAACCAAAGTGTGTTTAGAATGGATGTTCGAAAAGTACTGCAAACAGGCATGATGCTGATTATCAATACATTAATTGCTTATAAAGACGCTGGTATTAGAATGATTGGAACGGGTATGACTAATCCTCCAAGCATTAGAAAAGACACTGCTTGCTTTAAATGAAAACATAAATGAATAAAAACAATTTGGGATGCACGTGTATCTTTCATTCTAGAAAGATTTACGAGCTTCCTGCATTTTGAAAAATGATAAGGGAGATAGAACCTATGCATGATCAAACCTTACACGAGAACCTTATTAGTGCTAGTAAAAGTGGAAATGCAGCAGAAGTAGAACGTCTTTTACAAGAAGGGGCAAGTGTTGATTATAAAGATGTGAATGGGAGTACAGCTTTAATGGCTGCCACACAAAAAAATCAAATTGCTGTAGTGAAGCTTTTATTAGAAGCTGGAAGTGATGTGAATACAAGAGACATTACCAAGTTAACTCCGTTTATTTGCTCGGGTGCAAACGGATTTCATGAAATATTAAGCATGATGCTCGACTATGGTGCTGATCTTAAAAGCGTCAATCGATTTGGTGGTACTGCCTTGCTGCCCTCTAGTGAAAAAGGTTATTTGAAAACCGTTCAAGTTTGCTTAGATGCTGGCGTTCCAGTTAATCATGTGAATGATTTGGGTTGGTCCGCTTTATTAGAGGCAGTCATCTTAGGGAATGGTGGACGATTATATTCTGATGTGATCCAACTTCTAGTCGACGCTAGTGCAGATATACACCTTGAGGATAGAGATGGGAAGTCATCCCTTCAGCATGCAAAAGAGCTCAATCAACAAAAGGTTGTAAAGATCCTTACCAAAAAGTATGTAGAAACGAATGCTAGCATTCAGCAAGTGAAAATGCTTTATAAAGAAAATAAATATGTAGATGCGATCACGATCCTTAGTAATGCACTTGAAACGGATCGGGAAAACCTAGATTTGTATTTTTATAAAGGATATGTATTACAAGAACGAAAGAGATATGAAGAGGCTCTTGAACAATACAATCTTGCATTAACAATAGATTCTACTGATCTAGACTTTTATTTCTATACAGCGAATTGCTTACGGCTCATGAATCTGCAGGATGAAGCACTTGCTGAATACGATAAAGCTTGTAACCTTGATCCGAATGAGACTTTTTACCGTTATCATAAATCAAATTATTTAAGAGAACTTGGCAGACACGAGGAAGCTGTCAATGAGATGGATAAGCTTTTAGCTCTCCAACCGCATCGGTACGACTTTTCATTCCATAAAGCTAACAGTCTTAGGTCTTTAGGGAGACATGAAGAGGCGATTAAAGCAATTGAAAATGCGATCAAACATGATCCGACTAATCATTTATATCATTTACATAAAGATCAGTCGATCGAATTACTCGGAAGAAAGTAGACGATTAATTAGAAGGTATACCAGACAGCTCATTGATTAAAGAGAATGGTTTAGATTCAGTTTATGACCAGTATGAGTTAGTGTATGAACCTGCGGTAAACATCGCAGATTGAAATTCCAGCAATGTTTGTTAAACGAAGGGAAGTAATTTCAGTTTTTCATATATATTTGATCCGGCCCTATGAATCGAGTGCCGGATTTTACTTTTTTTATTGTTGGTTGCAGTTCATTTATCAAACCAATATTGGGGTAATGATATCCGATTTCATGCTGTACAATAAAACACACTTCCCATTGGAATGATTATACGATAATAGTATGATGAAGCTTGTATAATAGAAGAAATAGAATCTATAAACGTTAAGATAGGAGATATCTGTATGGATAGTAAGCAAAGATATCAGATACTTTTTGATAAAATCAATCAATATAACGCAGGGGATAAGGGAATTACAAGAGTTGCGTATACAAATGAAGAACAGTCATGTACACATGCTTTTATGCGTATGTGTAAAGCAGAGGGATTAGACATTCGGATGGATCAGTGTGGAAATGTGATTGCTAGAAGAGAAGGAAGAATAAAAGGTCTTCCGCCTGTGTTAATGGGATCCCATTTGGATACTGTTTATCAAGGGGGGAAGTACGATGGAGCAGTCGGTGTGACTGCTGCATTGGAAGTGGTTAAACGACTCAATGAAAAAGGCATTGAAACAGACCATCCTATTGAGGTTATTGCATTTGCTTGTGAGGAGTCTTCTAGATTTGGTGTATCAACCGTAGGAAGCAAAGCAATGGCAGGTCTATTTGACAAGGAAAAAGTGAGAGATTTAAAAGATCGTGATGGCATCACATTGGAGGAGGCTCTATCCTTTTGTGCGCTTGATATTGATAGTATTGAATATGCGAATAGGAAAGATGAAAAAATCAAGGCTTTTTTAGAATTGCATGTCGAACAAGGTCCGGTACTGGAAGGCAATCATAAAAAGATCGGGATTGTTACCGGAATTGCGGCCCCGGTTAGGTTTTCTATAAAAATAATTGGAACCCCTTCACATTCGGGTACAACTCCAATGAATATGAGAAAAGATGCTCTTCTTGGTGCTTCCGAAATCGCGCTGGAACTTGAGAAAATAGCGGTAAATGAACAAAATTATGGAACGGTTGCTACTGTTGGTGTTGTCGATATTCCTTCTGGAGCAATGAACGTGGTACCAGGTGAAGTAGAAATTAAGGTGGACATTCGATCGACTTCAGTAGATTCAAGACAGAGGGTGTTAGACCATCTATTCCAAACCATTCAAACAGTGGAAAGGAAAAGAAAACTCGAGATTATTAGTAAGGAAATTATTTCTGAAGAACCAGTACTACTATCCAAAGAAATAAGTGATATGACGCAAGCCATTTGTGAGAGAAAAGGTCTTACATACCAGGTAATGGCAAGTGGAGCAGGTCATGATGCGATGAACATGACAACACTATGCCCCACAGGTCTTATCTTTGTCCCATCAGTAGATGGTCTTAGCCATCATCCTGATGAATTCACTGAACTTGATGATATTCTATTGGGGATTGATGTATTGGAGGAGGCAGTGCTTCACCTTGCAGTGATAGATTCTGTCATTTCTTAGTAAATTTTAATTGAAGTAAAGTATATGTCACAAAAGCGGGTAGCGGGAATAATTGAGATTGTCATTCTGCTACTTGTCCGATAACTAGTACTCTGTGATGTTTCTATTCCATAAAATGTTCAAAAAAATATGGTAAAATTATACTCTTTAGCTGTCATAATAAAAGTAATTATCTTTTCTACTTTGATAGACAGCTAGGAGGTTTAAAAATGCAAGAAAAGATTCCAATTGGGAAAATGGCGAAGCTAAACAATATTACGATTCAAACCTTACATCATTATGATAAAATCGGTCTACTGTCACCATGCTATATTGATCCAGAAACAAATTATCGTTTTTACAGTATTAAGCAATGCGCATGTCTTGATTTTATAAAGTATTTAAAGAATATGGGTTTTACACTGCAAGAAATGAAAGGAGTTTTTGCTGAAAAAGATGCAGATTCAATTCCTAAGCTTCTTGATGAACAAATTCAATTGATTGATCAAAAAATGAATGAGCTTGCACAAGTGAAAAAAACGCTGAAGGTAGCAGCCGAAAACTATAGGACATATAAGCAAATCCCGAAAATGGGAGTAGTTGAGAGGGGATATCTCCCAGAACGATTCATTTATTGCTATGACGGTAAAAGAGATATTTATGAAGATCAGTTAGAAACATATGAATATATATTAAGGGAGCTAAGGGATCTAGCCCTTATTCATCAGTTCCCAACTTCGTATTTTTGTAATGTAGGCTCGATTACTCGTATGGAAACCATTAAACAACGGAAGCTAACGTCTACAGAGATTTTCATGTTTATTGATGCAACTTGTTCCGACGTAAAGGGAATAGAGCGTCTGCCTGCACATGAATATGTATCGATTTACTGTGATCACTTTTCGCAGGAGAAAGAGTATGCCTTTAAATTAATCGATTATATAGTGGAAAATCAGCTTGAAATTGCTGGAGATTATATTTGTGAAGTTATAGTGGAATTGCCGTGCTGGACACAGTATGAACGCCAGATGATTATGAAACTGCAAATTCCTGTGAAAAAAAAATCAAATAGTGCTTGACCTTATTGTAACAATAAGGTTTACGATAAAACTATAGAAATTCTCTTACATGTATAACAACATGTGAAATACTGAGCAAACCAAGGAGGAATAAGTGATGTTAGAAAAAGTTCGCGTTATTCAATATGGTTGTGGAAAAATGGGTATGGTTAGCTTGCGTTATTTATATGAAAAAGGTGCAGAAATTGTTGGAGCAATTGATTCGAATCCAGCTATTATCGGTAAGGATGTGGGTGAAGTTGCTGGATTAGATGTTAAACTAAATATCCCTATTAGAAGTAATGCTGAGGAAGTATTTAAAGAAACGGATGCTGATGTTTGTATTATTATGACGAAGAGCTTAATGACAGACACAGTTGATGCATTTGAATTGGCTGCTCGTCACGGCGTAAATGCAATCACTACTTGTGAAGAAGCCTTTTATCCATGGACAACTTCACCCGAAATAACGAATCGTTTAGACCGCTTAGCAAAAGATCATCATTGTACATTAACAGGGTCTGGCTATCAGGATGTATTCTGGGGGAACTTAATCACAACTGTAGCTGGTGCTACACATAATATTATTCGCATTGAAGGAAAATCCAGCTATAATGTTGAGCATTACGGAATTGCTCTCGCCGAGGTGCATGGAGCAGGTTTATCATTAGAAGAATTTGAGGAAAAAATTGCTAGCAATAATGATCTTCCATCTTTTATGAGAAATTCAAATGAATGGCTATGTTCCCAATTTGGCTGGACGATTAAATCTCAGAATCAGAAATTAGTGCCAATGACACATAACGAAGATTTATATTCAGAAACATTAGGAAAAACAATTCCTGCTGGACACGCAACAGGAATGTCAGCTGTTGTGACTACTGTAACCCATCAAGGACCGGTGATTGTAAGCGAATGTATCGGCAAAGTGTATGCTGAAGGTGAAACGGATTGTAATGATTGGGTCATTCAAGGAGAGCCAGAAACAGTGGTGAAAATTTCAAATCCAGCAACAGTCGAATTAACCTGCGCAACAGTTGTGAATCGAATCCCAGATTTATTAAAAGCTGCTCCGGGCTTCTATACAACTGAAAAAATGCCAGTGGCAAGCTATCGCACCTATCCACTTCATTTTTATTAAGATTAGTTTTGCAGACACTAGATTAATAGATATGAAAAACTAAGGAGAGTTGTTCATTTATTGAATAGCACTCCTTTTTGTCATCCATCATTTTATTCATAGATAACACCTACCATACTTTAAACCGGATAATAGCGTAGAAATCTTATGTGAAAGTCCCCTCAATTAAAACGCTTCTTTTAAAACCTGTCCCCAATTAATCTCATTCATATAGAAAATTAATATCCTCTATCTATTGACTATTACGCTGCGTAATACTTTATAGTGGCAATTGTATCGTCAAACTTTGACGATATGCATGAGTAAGGCAATTAAGATATTTATAAATCATCAAAAAAAGGGTGGCAGTCATGAAAATAATAATAGAGGATACAATGGAACAATATGAAAATTTGTTTTCAATGGGGGAAGATAGAGAACATTTTTACCGGTACTCAATGATGAAGCCTTTTGAAAAAATGTGGAATACGATTAATGTTCCATTAAAAGCAAAGCAACCGAATGGGTATGATGTAATGATGGCTACAAATATGCTTGGGTATCTTAGCGTATCGGATACTGAAATGGGGAGAAGGGCACTAGAGAAATTAAAAGAAATTCAAGCTCTTCAAACTGCACAAAACACTTTGAATGATTGCGTTGCCTTTATTGAAGAGAATCATTTAAAGGTAAATGCGGATGAATTGAGATTTGGTATGTACATAGCTGATCCGAAAAAGCTCGAATTACAAACAGGGTATTGTGGATTTGGAGGAATTCCAGGATTTATTCAAGTATCTATATATCCTAATTCCTATAATATTCCAAGACTTCCTGCCGTCATTGCCCATGAATTTCATCATAACATTCGTTTTTCCTATTTTGATTGGGATCATGGGAACGTAACGGTTGGTGATTACTTAATTATAGAAGGCTTAGCGGAGTCCTTTGCAAAAGAACTTTATGGAGAAGCTTTTTTAGGGCCTTGGGTAACTTCTCTTGATAAGGAGGACTTAGAATACTCAAAAGAAGTAATAAAAGATGCACTAGATGTTAAAGGTTTTGCTGAGGTCAGCAGTTATATGTTTGGTGACACCATTGCAAAGGAACAAGGTTATCAACCTGTTGGCTTATCATCATTTGCAGGCTATGCGGTAGGATACCAAGCAGTACAGTCTTTTATGAAAGAGAATAACTTGGGCATAAGAGAAGCATCTTTACTTAGTACAAATGAAATACTAAATAATTGTGGACTGTTTTCTAAATAATCTGTTTGTATAGCTGACTCCGCATTTCACATACTTTTTTCAGTTTCACCAAATGAGCAATCTGTGGGTTAAAAAAAGATTGATTATTTTGAAACTACGTTTGATAGTACTCTGTTAATATAGAATTGTACGGAAAATGAGGAGGAATATAAATGAAGTATCATCCAATCAATCTAAGCGAAAAGCTGTCGAAATTTACTGATCACTGGTCTCCTAAAGTCATTGGCGAAATGAATGACTATCAGTTTAAGCTAGTCAAGATTCAAGGAGATTTTGTATGGCATTCACATAAAGATACTGATGAGGTATTTTTCGTACTTGACGGTGAGATGGTCATTGAATTCCGTGATGGTGAGGTAAAGCTATCAAAAGGAGAAATGTATGTAGTTCCAAAAGGTGTGGAGCATAAGCCCTATGCTGAAAAGGAATGTCACGTAATGATAGTGGAGCCAAGAGGTGTCGTTAATACGGGTGAAACAAAAGGAGAATTAACTGCTGAAAACGATGTATGGATTTAACAACAATCCGCAAAATTTATCTTTAAAAAAGGCGCGATTGTGTCCAACACAGGTTGAAAGTATCATTCTTTATTATAAACGAATCCCTTACTGAGATATATTGAAAGCGTATTTTGATCAAACTTGTTCAAAATACGCTTTTTCCTTTAGTAAATCTTAAGTAAAACTAATCCACTCCCATAAATGAACACCTATTAACCCCCAATCAATTCATCGTCATCCCCATTGGAATATCTGACAGGGCGTCTCTGAAGTATCCCGGACAATCAATCGAAGGGAGTTGTACAGATCTTTTTATCTTATTGTACATACTTTTTTGTCTCTGGACAGAACTCCTATTTTAAGTAGGGTAGACTCGTACGCCAGCTCTTACCCCATCATATTTCCCATCCTTGTATTCTTTTACCCAACGATTAACCATGTAGTCTCTTTACAAAACTGTTTGGATGGATGTGTGCGTTTCATGGTGTCAGCTCCTTTTGATAAATTCTTATGAAAAAATGAATGAGAGCTGTCCAAGTTCATTTTGGGAGCTATAGAGGAAGTTGCTGATGTTCATTTTCTTCTTAGTGAATAAATATCCTATCAAGTTAAACAGCGTAAAGTTATCGATTATTTAGAAAATTTTATGACCTTGTACATTTGTCCAAGCAGTTTTTTTGGCTCGACATTTTATAAAGTAAAAAGGGATGCTATTTACATTTTAATGAAAGCTAAACAAATTTCGACACATACAAACGTTAAACGATTGTGCTGCCCCTTTTAGTTTTATAAAAAGGAGAGAATGACGAAGATGAGTTTCTTTGAAGAAAATGCTGAGTATTCTTCTGATGAAACAGAACAGGGGACAAATGTGAATGAAACGATCAGTGTCGTTGTCAAAAGAGACGGAGACGAAATTGTCTCTAGATCTCTTATCTCTGACAAATCCAAAATTGTGATTGTCATCAACAACCAGTTCACCAGTTCACCAAATACTACGCAAATTGCGAGTGGTGCTGGGCGAAACAGCGCAGCAGGGAATAATGCCGCCTTAGATTCGTCGAATACCGAACAGCAGCAGAGTGTGGGAGCCGGAGGGGAAGCCAAAAACTTTGGTATGAATGGGAATCAGTCTGAGCCACACGTCAAGCATGGACATTGTGATAATGACTCAGAACTTGTGATTGTCATCAATAATCAGATCAATCAAGCTGGAGAAGAAGCGGGGGCTACTCAGGTTGCAAGTGGTGCTGGAAAAGACAGTACAGCGGGAACGAATGCCGCAATCGAAAGTTCCAATACCAAACAGCAGCATGCAGTTGGCGGAGGAGAGGGTATTGCAGTAAACGATGGTGAGAACGGGAATCAAGAGGAAGTCTAATCACTTCGTACTCTTACGCCTATTCAGACCCCATATTGATGCACCCATAAATAATGATGGTGAGAGCGATAAACAAATCTCGTTCCCCTATAATTGCCACCAAATCACAGAAACTAGGGTGTACCTTAAGGAGGTACTATTAGACCCTTAATAAATGATCGTGCTTCCATTTAAACAAATTTTCCTTTTCCATACCTATCCTCTTTTTTGAGTAATCGTATCAGATTGTCACAGAGTTAGAGATTACTTGCAATGATCTTGAAGTTTTTTCACCAGAACCAGAAAGGAGAGCTATTGACACGCTCTTTTTATTTGAATATCGAAAAATTCTCAAAAGACAAAGAAAAACTTTTGCTTCGTTTTTATAACTTAGAACGAAATAAATAAAACCTTTTAATAAAAATCACTGAAGATAGGATGACATAAGCTTATGAAAACCATTGTTTTTATTGAAACTAATAAATCTGGTTCGAGTAGAGAAGCAATCCAAGCTGCAGAGCGACTCGGCTTTTTTACTGTATTACTAACTAACAAACGAAGATTCATTGATCAAAGAACAGAATTTCCCGATGTTCATCAAATGATATTAGTGGAAATATTTGATTACGATCAATTAAGCGAAAAGATCATCAAATTAATAAAACAAGGGAAACAAATAAAGGGTATTTTAAGTTTTGTAGATCCTTTTGTTCATGTAGCAGCATCCTTATCAGAAGAATTTTGTCCAGGTGTTGTCTCTTCCATTCCAATTCAAAAAATGGAGGATAAAGTTTTAACTCGTGAGCTTCTCAAAGACCTCTCAATGTCCCCTCGTTATGCAATTTATACACCAAATCATTCTTTAGAGGGGTTTATCAATAAAATCAATAGATTTTTACCTCTTATTGTAAAATCTCCTTTATCTACTGGTTCGAAAGACGTACTACTAGCAAATGACGAGTACCAATTAAAGCGCTCGATGCAATATCTATTGAGAAAATATGAAAAGGAACCAATTTTACTGGAAGAATATTTAACAGGACCCCAATATTTAATTGAAGCTTTAGTACACAATGGAGAAGTTCATATTGTCGCAATAATTGAACAAGAGATTACGTTTTTCCAACGATTTATCGTAACCGGATATTGTCTATTAGCAGATACTGATCGAGACTTTTACAATAAAATATATGAGAAAGTAAGTTCCATCTTACAAGCTTTTGAAATGAAAAATGGTGCTTGTCATTTGGAAATGCGCTTAGTACAAGGAGAATGGAAATTAATTGAGATCAACCCAAGAATCTCAGGCGGGGCGATGAATCAAATCATTGAAACTGCATTCGGTATTAATTTAGTAGAGGAAACCATTCAGCTATTTTTAGGAAATAAGCCTTGTCTCATTAAAAAACAAAACAAGTATGCCTATGCTCATTATTTAACAATTAACTCTAAAGGAAAATTACTTAAGGTGACAGGAAAAAATCGCTGTTCGCAATATCCTGGTGTAGAGAAGGTTTATATAAAACCCCGAAAAGGACAGATATTACGGCCGCCTTTATCCATGGGAGATCGTTACGGCTACATTTTGGCATCATCCGATGATAAAGAAGAAGCGAAAAGAATCGTCATGAAAGCGAAAAGAGAGCTGCGTTTTCATCTTGAAGCTTTGGAGTGATAACCTATGACTTTATTTAATAATGGAAATGTTTCTAAACGATTTTAATTCGGGAAGGAATGTAAAGAAAGGTGGAATAGTAGGATCATGACCCTAATTGGTATGCTTCATCATCGCTCAGACCCCAACAATGTAAAGAAATCATATGCTTATGCCGCTGCAGCAAAAGCTGAAGGTGTAAATTTTTTTTACTTTACCCCAGGGAAAGTAAATATAGAAAAGCAAAAAATTTTAGGGAAAGTCTATGAAGGCGGCGAGTGGATTGAAATGGAATTTCCCTTTCCTGATGTCATTTATAATTCAAGTTATCCTATAAGTGATAAAGCTGAGGAAATTTTTGATTATTTATATGATAGGATTCCTTTTACAAGTCATTCGATTGGAGATAAATTAAGTGTTTATAACAGACTTAAAAAAGCAAAAGAATTTAAACCATACCTTATTCCTTTTCAAAAATTATCAGCTCAGCATTTTTTTGAAATGATCCAGCGTTATGAAAAACTTATTCTTAAACCGCTGTCTGGGCATCAAGGCGTGGGCGTCATTTTTATTGAAAAAGGAAAATACCATTACAAAATGAATGTGGCAGGAAAAATCTATTCAATGAGTGAAAAGAAACTGCTTGACTTTGTATCTAAATTACAAGAACAAGATTACTTAGTTCAACAGTTTATTTTATGTCAAATGAAATCTGGTCATGTTTATGATTTCCGGTTGCATGTACAAAAAAATGGGGAAGGAAAATGGGTCATCACTTCCATTTTTCCAAGGATAGGCCGATTGGGGAGCATTACATCAAATATGGGTAGTGGTGGTTATACCACTTATTTAGATTCTTTTTTAAAAACAGAGTTTGATGACTCCTGGTACGATATTAAAAGGTATCTTGAGCAATTTGCGATCAGCTTTTCTAACCATTTTGATTCTTTATATGATAGATCACTTGATGAATTAGGAATTGATGTTGGAATTGATGCAAACCAAAAATTGTGGCTGTTTGAAGTAAATTGGAGACCAGGTCCACCTAATATTTTTAATCTTGAATTAGATGTAGCTAGAAATACGATTCAATATGCTAGGTATTTAGCTGATAAAAACAAAAGGCTGTTTTCGTAAAGATTGTTGTTTTTAGATGAAAATCCCTGATTCCTACTTTTATGTTAAAACAAGGATATAACTAATACAAAATAGGGAATAGAATGGGGTTGATTATATTGAAATTGTTACTAACCGCTAACGGCTTTTACAATAATGCTATTAAAGAGCAATTTGTTCAAGGGTCATCTGAACCAAAATAAGTAGTTATCAAGATATTTGGTTGTCACACCTTGAAAACGTTCCATAAATTGCTTTAGTCGTTTGTGATAGACGTTGACGTGGCGTATTGGTCATATCGTTAAAGGTCTTACCGCAGTCCTTGGACAAATATCGTTGTCTCGCACGATATTTGTCGTTCTTCGGGGAATAAATCTTGTTTCATTGCTTCAAATAGAGCTAATTGCTCTGATTTTGATAGGTCATCAAAATCACGATAAACGTGTTTCCACATTTCTGAACACCTCCATAAATAGCATTATCAGCCTATTTATAGTATGGTCAAATAGCAACAATCTATAAGAAAACAGTGAAATGATAAGAGGGTATTGCGAAAATAGATTGACTAATTTAAGAATTCTATTAAACTAAAAATAGTTCTATCCCTAAACGCTTCTCTAAATTTCCTTTTTATATTTGCTACTCCGCAAGTCTTTATTTGCCTTTTACTTTCTCCAATTGAAGCCATATTAAACCTCTTTTTTTACTCACATAAGCACTCATTAATTTAAAAAATTGTCTGAAGTTTAAAGTAGAGATGATTCATTTGTGCCATCGAATATGTATGCAAAGTTAGATAGTAGAAGAAATGGATGATTCCAAATTAGTTAAGATTGTCCACAAAATTTTTAAAATGATAGATCGGCTTTAGTATATAAAGGGTGGGTGCTGAAAATACATAATCATTGGAAAGGAGGAAGGATGCTATGGGATTTGAAGAAGAATACCAGGCCTTTTTGAATTCTCACTTGCAGGCAAGAACGGGTGAACGGCTGCGGCGCTTACAAGAAGGTCACAATCAGGCTGAAATGTTGTTTTTGAAGCAAGTATGGTGGCCTTTATTTTACCATTTCAAATATCTTCATCCAGAATATGAAGTCGATGATTTCAAGGATGGCAAAAGATACTTAGATTTTGCTTATATTCGTCCCGCCATCCGGCTTTGTTTTGAGGTCGACGGGTATGGTCCTCACCTAAAGAACATAAGCAGATGGCAATTTTCCGACAACTTGGAACGTCAAAACCAGTTGGTGATTGACGGATGGACCGTCATCCGCTTTTCTTATGACCAAGTGAAAGAGAAGCCTCGTCGATGCCAACAGATTGTTCAGCAAGTGATCGCCCAATGGCTGGGTGATGAACTGGACCAGACATCTTTGTCCTTTGCCGAAAAGGAAGTGCTGCGGCTAGCAGTTCGAAATGGAGAAGCTATATCCCCTAAAGAAGTGGAGAATTATTTGAAGCTGAGTGACAAGACGGTAAAAAAAGTACTTTCTCAACTAGTTGATAAAAAGCTGTTGATTCCAGCATCTGGGATCAAAAGGGTCCGCTCTTATCGATTGGGGAATCAGGTTAAGCACCCGATCAGATAAATAGTCGGAAAAATTCCGCTTAATTAGTAAATATAAAAAAGATACCAAAAATAGACGGAGAAATTCCGTCTATTGATTCAAAAAACGTGAAAATTGGGGATTTTGCTTTGCATAGTCGGAATTTCTCCCCTTATTTACCCCAAAACGAGCTCTATTTTGCATTTAACCGGAAAATCTCCGCTTATTGCTTTCGCTGGTTACTTGATTCAGGATAAGAATTGAAAACGGGTGCTTTGATTTTAATTTCAAGAGTCCCTCATCTTAATCCGTTACGGAAACCGTATCACATAGACTTGATAAAGCCTTGATTTAATTGAAAAATAGCTCCTTTTCCATCATCTGGTGTCTGACCCCCAGTGTGGTATTGTTATACTCTACTGGGGGTCAGATACTTTTTGGTTCAATCAAAATTCCCGGCAATGCTTCACCTAAACCCACCACATCCCCCCAACTGACTCTCTAACCATTACCGGTTTCAATGTTTGAATCGCCTTCGCAAACCCTTCATCCACAGACATCAGCCCATCCTCATGCTCAATGCTAACCACATAATCATATCCGTATAGCCGAAGCGTACTAATGATATCCGCCCATACCTTTGCGTCATGCCCAAATCCAACCGTGCGGAAGTACCAGGACCGGTTTTGCATGTCGCTATAAGAGGTCATATCGGTTAAACCATTTCGATTTGTATTCGGCTGATCAATGATCGTATCCTTCGCATGGAAGTGATGAATGGCATTTTCACGTCCAAGTATTTTAATAGATTCAACTGGATCAATGCCTTGCCACCACATATGGCTTGGGTCAAGATTAGCACCGATTGCTGGCCCGCATGCTTCTCTTAGACGTAAGAGTGTGGCAGGGGTATGTACGGAGAACCCGCCATGCAATTCAAGACCAATTTTTACATTGAGCTGTTCAGCAAGGGCTGCTTTTTCCTTCCAATAGGGGATGATTTTCTCTTCCCATTGCCATTTCAAAATTTCCTGGTATTCATTTGGCCAAGGGGTTACAGGCCAGTTTGGGTATTTCGCATCTTCATGATCACCAGGGCAGCCCGAAAATGTATTAACGACAGGCACACCAAGCTTACTTGCTAATTGCAGTGTTTTTATAAATACAGTGTTAGCTTCCTCAGCCATTGCCTTTTGCGGATGAAGCGGGTTCCCATGGCAGCTGAGGGCACTTATCATTAATCCTCTGCCAGCAATCTTTTCTAAGAAATCCTTCTGCTTCTGCTCATCCGCAAGCAATTCATCCACCTGACAATGTGCATCCCCAGGATATCCCCCCGTCCCCAGCTCCACCGCTTCAATCCCCGTCGAAGCAACATAATCAAGCATCTCATCCACATTTTTATCTGAAAATAAAACAGTAAAAACGCCTAGTTTCATACAAAAACACCATCCTCAAAAATGAAATTTGTAATCCGTTACATCCAAATATAAAAAGCAATTTGAATTAGTCATGTGAGTGCAAACTGCAAAAATGTTAAGTTGATTGGAGCGGAGGGAAGCGAGACTCCGGCGGGAGTAGTGGGACAGGTGAGATCCCGCAGGAGCGCCAGCGACGAGGAGGCTCACCGCCCACCCCGCGGAAAGCGAGCACCTGGAGCGCAAATCAACCTCTACCAACTAAGTTTACTTTTTAAGAAAACAGCCATATTTATCGCGTTACCATAATATATTGGGTAACAATCCAATAAATTCTAAAATCATTTTGTAATCGATTACAAATTGCTGTCATAGAGTATGAAAGAGGGAAATGATCATGGCAAATATCCAGCAGGTAGCTGAAAAAGCAGGTGTTTCCGTTGCAACCGTTTCAAGAGTGCTAAATCATGCGGCATCAGTAAGCACGAAAACGAGGCTAAAGGTGGAAAATGCAATTAAGGAACTAAATTACGAGCCGAGCATGCTGGGGAGGAACCTAAGAAACTCTGAAAGCCGGCTTTTACTAGTCTTGCTTCCTAGCATTTCCAATCCTTTTTACACCGAAATTATTAACGGGATTCAAAATACAGCGATTTCGAACAGCTACAATATTCTTCTTTGCGAAACAGATTCGAACCCGCAGCGGGAAAATATTTACTTCAACATGATCAAAAACAAATTGGCTGACGGGGTCATCTCAATGGACCCGACAGTCAATAGACAGAAGCTGACTGAATTAGCGGAAAGCCACCCTGTTATCCTTTGTAGTGAGTATGACGAAGGCGGGAGTGTTCCCTTTGTCACGATTGATAGTGAGCTGGCTGCTTATCAAGCGGTTAAGCATCTCATTCGCTTAGGCAATAAGAAAATTGCGCTTATTAATTCGGATGAAAAGTTCCTATATGCAAGACAACGCAGAAGCGGGTATGAAAGAGCCCTAAAGGAGTTCGGCCTACCTATCCGTGAAGAATGGATTTACCATACAAGAGATCTGGAATTTCAAAATGGTGTTCAGGCAATGAGAATGTTGCTTGAGCTAGAAGAGAAGCCAACTGCCGTATTTGCTGTTTCAGATACATTAGCGATTGGCGCGTTAAAAGGCATCAACGGAAGCGGGCTGCATGTACCAAACGATCTGGCCATTATCGGTTTTGACAATATTAGCTTTTCCAACATGACGAATCCAACACTGACAACAGTTTCTCAGCCGATGTACAAAATGGGGGTGACTGCTGCAAATATGCTGATCATGAGTATTAGGGGGGAACAGGTGGAAAGCGTTGTGCTTGATCATGATTTAATTATTCGTGAGTCAACAATGGGGTAAGGAGGTTTTTAGGATTGGGAATAAAAGTTGGAATCATTGGCTGCGGTTCGATCGCTAAATTTCGTCATGCACCAGAGTATAAAGCCAATCCCCATGTGGAGGAAATCGTTTTTTATGACCGGAATGAGGAAAGAGCGAAGGAATTAGCGATTGAATTTGGCGGTCGTGTTGTTAAAACAGTGGAAGAATTATTCAATGACCCAGCCATAACAGCTATCAGTGATTGCTCCTCCAATGAAGTTCATCATATCAATACATCAAATGCACTGTTAAGCGGCAAGCATGTTCTCTGTGAAAAGCCGTTAGCAATTAACGAAAAGTTTGCCGAGGAAATAATTGATGCAGAACGAAAATCAGGAATGAAATTAATGATTGACCATAACCAGCGCTTTACAAAGGCACATCTAATGGCAAAGAGAATTCTAGATAAAAAGGAACTAGGCGAAGTGTTAACTTTTAAAACCTCTTTTGGCCATCAAGGCCCTGAAAACTGGGGAGTAGATAAATCAAATGCGACCTGGTTCTTCAAAAAAGACCGTTCATACTCTGGCGTAGCAGGTGATCTCGGCATTCATAAAATCGATTTAATCCATTACTTATTGGACGATGAGATCGATAAAGTGCATGCTTTTCATGGGGCACTCGATAAGGTAGACGAAACAGGAAAGTTAATCGAGGTATGCGACAATGTGGTCTGTGCCTTAAAAACGAAAAAAGGCAGATTAGGAACAGCTTCCTTTTCATGGACTTACTACGGTTCAGAAGACAATTCAACCACAATCTATTGCCAAGAGGGAATAATCAAAATCTATCAACATCCAGAAGCCCCGCTCATCATCGAAAAAAAAGACGGCTCCATCATTAAATACGAACTAGAACCAATCCAAACAAACAATAACCAAACAAATTCCGGCGTCATCGATGCCTTCATTGATTGCATCATCCATAACCTCGAACCCCCAGTTACAAGTCAGCAAGCACTTTCTTGTCTTAAAGTCATTGATCAAATACTAGGTTTGTAGACACAATTAAAAAAACTATTTTCTGCAGGATTCTAGTAAAACTGTAAAATTAGTTAGTTGATTGGAGCGGAAGGTGCGAGACTCCGGCGGGAGTAGTGCGACAGGTGAGACCCCGCAGGAGCGTCAGCGACGAGGAGGCTCACCGCCCACCCCGCAGAAAGCGAGCCACCTGGAGCGGAAATCAACCCCTACCCACAAACTTTTTACCTATAAAAAAGTAAAATTTCATACTAAACATGTAATGGATTTCATATTTTTAAGTATCTGTTTCAATGTCATCTATTAAGCAGACAGGAGGTTTAAGAATGCTGAAGCAGCTTGCAATCAACTCCAACACGTATCACGGCTTTTCACTAGAAGAGGCAGCCAAAGGCGCCAGTCAAGCAGGATTCACACAAATTGAATTATCTGCTGTCAAAGACCATACCGCTCATGTCCTGCCGGAAATGTCATCCAAACAGCTTCGAGAAATCAAAGAATTGCTTCAGGAATATAACATGCAATGCATAGGAATTGGCGCCCATAGCAACGTCATAAAAGCAGAAGGAATCGACAACTTACTAAAAAGCATCGACTTGGCCGTTGAATTTAATTGCCCCTATATCATTACAGCCACAGGTAATTCCCATCATGACTCCGATACCATTGAGGACGAAAGGGTGCTAGCTGAGAATGTAGAACCTGTCATTCAAAAATGTGAAAAGTTAAATAAAACCCTTGTATTAGAAACTCATGGAAACAACTATGCGACAGGTGTTGCATTGAAGAAACTAGCTGCTTCACTAAATAACCGCGTCAAAATAAATTATGACACCGCAAATGTAATTTTTTACGGAAATACCATGCCCTATGAGGATTTAGAAGCCTCCGCTGATTGTGTGGCATTTATCCATCTTAAGGATAAACGCGGTGCTTTTAATGAATGGAACTTCCCTGCGATAGGGGATGGCTATTTAGATTTTCGGAAAATCTTTCGTATATTAAAAAATGTAAATTACAGTGGACCAATCAGTGTAGAAATTGAATTTACCCCAGCAGGTCCAGCCAATCTAGATGAAGTTAACGAAGCAGTAAAAAGGTCGTATACCTATCTTTCAAGACTACTAGAGTAAGGAGGACCATATGAAAACCATTGGCCTCGTCGGTTTGGGATTTATCGGCAACATGCACCTGAAAGCTTATCATTCACTTGAAAACTGTCGGGTTGCGGCAATTTGTACGAGAAGTGAAGTAGAAGACAAGGAGATCACCGGTCTTTTTAATGTGCCCTTTGTATCTGACTATGATGAGTTATTGCGTCGCATGGATATCGATATCATTGATATTTGTTTACCTACTTTTTTACACGAAGAATATATTGTCAAGGCGGCAAGGGCGGGGAAGCATATTATTTGCGAAAAACCGCTAACGTTATCCTTGGAATCTGCTAAACGGATTTTTAAAGAGGTTCAGGATAATGGCGTGAGATTATTCGTCGGCCACCTGCTCCGCTTTTGGCCAGAATATCAAATCATTAAATCCTATAGCGAATCCGATCAATTAAAGGATATCGAAATCGTTCATGCGCAGAGGTTAGGGCAGGCTCCGGCATGGAGTGATTGGTTTCAGCATCCAGAAAAAAGCGGAGGTGCTTTGTTTGACCTCCATATTCATGATATCGATTTCATTTCATATCTGCTCGGCGAAGCAGAATCCGTTTATGCAGTAGGCACGAAAAACAACTATGGTGCCTGGGATCATATCATGACAACCCTCCTTTTTAAAAATAATCGAAAGGCATTTGTTGAAGCCTCTCATCGAATGCCAAACGGCTATCCGTTTACAATGTCGTTAAGAGCACAGGCTGTCCAGGGCACACTAGAATATCGTGTGGCAGCAGGTGAGAATATTGAGCAAATCAATCATCAACAGTTTGTTTACTACAATGATAAAGCCAATTCTTCCATAGATATTGTTGATGGGGATGCCTTTCAAAATGAACTATCTTATTTTGTCCACTGCCTGGTAACGAATCAAGAAAACGATGTGATTCCTCTAGAAGATGTACTTTATACGCTTAAGCTGTTAAAGGCGATTGAAGCATCGTTAGAAACCGGACAGAAAATCTCTCTCTACTAACTATTCAAACATACCTGCATACCCAGCAAAAATTCCTCTTACATGTGAGTGTTGTTCCTCTTCCTATTGGTTTTATCCTGTGATAGATTACAAAAATGTGAAATTAAGGGGGTTATTGAATGAAAAAGACGTTCTATCTCTTTTTGCTGCTTGTATTGTGCTTGATTCCAGTTTTAAGTGCTTGTAACTCAGAAAAAACAAATGAAGGCGGCGGTACTGGCTCAGAAGATGATTCAGGAGAGAAGAAGTATAAGGTAGGGATTCTCGCACCAGCCGTTACACATGGGTGGGTCGCGGCGGTTGCTTACCATGCGGAAGCACGTGCAAAAGAGCTTAACAGTGAAATTGAGTATCAAATCCAAACAAGCAGCAATGCAGAGGAAATGACAACTCAGCTAGACGATCTCATGACCTGGGGAGCAGAAGCCATTGTCGCCTTCCCGCAGTGGGAAGGAATGGAAGTGCCGATTCAAAAAGCAATCGATGAAGGAATTAAGATTGTGAATTTTGATATCGTCATCGATTCAGAAGATGTCTATCGTGTAGCCGGTGACAATGAAGATATGGGCATTCAAGGGGCGAAATATGTTGTAGACAAAATCGGGACAGAGGGAAATGTCGTCATTCTTGAAGTGCCTTCATCCGGCTCCGTTTCAGAACTAAGAGGGAAGGGCTTTACTGAAACAATGAAAGAAATTGCCCCTGATATCGAGCTTCACACGTATGCGACACAGTTTACACGCGAAGACGGCTTAAAGGATTTTGCAGATATTTTAACAAGCCTCGATAAAATTGATGCCGTCTACTCGATGGATGATGAAACGTCTATCGGTGTCCTGCAAGCAATCAAAGAATCGGGCAGAGCCGATATTAAAGTCGTAACAGGCGGAGGCGGTATGCAGGAGTATTTCAATATGATGCCTGAAAATCAAGACATCTGGATTCAATCGGCCCTATACAGTCCTGCAATGGTCAAAGACGCTGTAGACGTCGCCCTTAAAGTACTAAAAGGAGAAGACGTAGAAAAAGAAACAATCATCCCAACAACCATCGTAGACAGAGAAAACTATAAAGAATTCCTAGACGAAAACTCCCCATACTAAGTCTTAATTTCATAGAAAAGCAATAACGATCAAAGAGGGGGTATGGCACTTGCTGTAGCCTCTCTTTTGTAAGGAGAGGCAAGTAAAAGGTGCTTGCGTATTTCATTGTTCAATTATTTGTTTGGCAATATCTATGATTTCATTTTTGTGTTGTTCTTTAGGAATTTCATCGTTCATATAAGTGACCGTGTAAGAGACTCCATCTAAGTGGAAGGATAGGGATTTATTTGTATAAAAAGCAATTACATCACTGCTTAATTTAACCCCTTCTGAACTAGAATGATCGGATTCTACTTCACTATTAATAGCAGTAATCATTAAAATAATTGATTTTCCAGAGTTGCTTTTTGAGGAGGTTTTAAATTCAACCATTAATTGCTTGCCATCATGGGACATATCATTAATAGTAGGCGGTTGAAAAGGTTCAGCATTAAAAGGCAGAATTTCCGGTAATGTCATTTTGAATGGAATAGCTGAAAGTCCTTCTTTAACAGAAGGTGCTTGATAAATAATTGGCATCCTTTCCTTTTGTGTATCTGTCACATCATTCATTTCAATCTCCTTTAATTTAGACGTATCGAGAGTTCCGCTTTCATTAAATTGACAGCCGACAAGTAAGAATGAAACAAATGCAGATACAGTAATAATTCTCTTCACAAAAGTCGCCCCCATTCAATTCGTTACTGTTCAATACGAATTTACTCTAAAAATGTTTCAATATTCTGGTTATAGCATTCGGCATAAATTCCGAACCCCTATTAAAAACAGCGTTTCAAATTAATTGTTATTTTTAAGATTGTATACTGATGAAAAAAATCTCGGTTGATTGTAGCGGAAGGTGCGAGACTCCAGCGGGAGTAGTGGGACAGGTGAGACCCCGCAGACGCTTTAGCGTCGAGGAGGCTCACCGCCCACCCTGCGGAAAGCGAGCATCCTGGAGCGGAAATCAACCTATCTAAAAAACCTATCCGGATGTGATTGCATGATTGAAATGCGAAATATCAAGAAATCCTTTGGAAACAACGATGTCATAAAGGACGTTTCTTTTACAATTAAAAGCGGTGAAATCTGCGCATTACTAGGCGAAAACGGCGCAGGAAAATCAACATTAATGAACATCCTCGGCGGCATCCATCAAATGGATTCAGGCGCTATCCTTGTCAATGGAAAGGAAGCTGCATTCCATACCCCAAAACAATCACAGGAAGCCGGAATCGCCTTCATCCATCAGGAATTAAACCTGATTAACGACCTGCCCATTTACGAAAATATGTTTTTAGGAAGAGAGCTGAAAACAAAAAGAGGGAGTCTGGATTTAGAAAGAATGCAGCAAGAAACAGAAAAGATTTTTAAACAAATGAATGTAAATCTCGATCCTGCAATAATGGTTCGCGAGCTAGATGCTTCCTATAAACAAATCGTTGAAATCTGCCGTGCCATGATGACGAACGCCTCCTTCATTATTATGGATGAGCCCACGACGTCATTAACAGATCAAGAAATTGAACGGGTCTTTAAAATGATGAAAACATTAAGCGAGCATGATGTAGGAATTATCTTTATCTCTCATAAATTGAATGAAGTCATGCAGATTTGTGATCGCTATATCGTACTCCGAGATGGAAACCTTGTCGCAGAAGGAAATGTTCATGAAGTGAATACGAATGATCTTGCCCGTTTTATGGTTGGCCATGACGTAAGGACTGAGCCGTTAAACAGAGAGAAAAAAATCGGCAGAGAGATTTTGCGAGTAGAAGGTCTTTCAAATAGCCCTTTCTTTAGAAACATTAGCTTTTCGATTAAAGAAGGGGAGATTGTTGGCTTTACAGGTCTTCTTGGCGATGGACGAAGCGAACTCTTTCAATCGATTTTTGGAGCGGAAAAGATCTCGTCCGGAAAAATCTATCTGAATGATAAAGAAGTGAAAGTGACGAGTACCCAACAGGCAATTAAAGAGGGCATTGCGTATCTACCTAGGAACCGCAAGGAAAATGCGATTATTAAGGATATGGATATTATCGAGAATGCCTCCATCGTTACATGGTCAGCTTTTTCAAACAATGGCACGATCAATAGAAAAAAGCATGAGGAGGTATTTGAAGAACAGCGCAAAGCTCTACGAATAAAAATGGGGGAGCTGACGGACAGCATTACGAGCCTTTCAGGCGGAAATCAGCAAAAGGTAATCTTGGCTAAATGGCTGGCGGCGAAGCCTAAACTGCTTATCTTGGACAATCCTACTCAAGGGGTGGATGTCGGGGCGAAGGAAGATATCTATGACATTATCTTGAAGCTTGCGGAAGAAAATATCGCCATCATCGTGCTTTCAAGTGAAGCGAATGAGATTATACGTCTATGTGACCGGGCACATGTTATGTATCATGGTGTCATTCAAGGGGAAGTGGCTTACGAAGAGATGAGCGAGCATTCGATTATGCAGCTTTCTACTGGCGGTCAGCTGACTATCGCAAAGGAGGGATAAATAGGAATGAAACCTAGTCTGAATCATGCCGCGATAAAAAATAAGCGCAGCTTTTTTCAATGGTTTAAATACAAGTGGTCTAGTGACCCGCTTTTTAGCATTGCGATTGCACTCATCATCATGATTATCCTGCAGACATTAGTTTTAGGATTTGATTATGATTCCTTTGGCAGCTGGTTTCAGGCATGGATTAACAACTGGATCAACATCCTACGAAATAATGCCGCAACAGCGATCGTTGCTTTAGGGATGACTTTCGTGATTATGACAGGCGGGATTGATTTAGCTGTCGGCTCTACCCTCGTTGTAACTGGTGCGCTTTCGATGATGCTACTTGATACAGGAACGAAAGGGTTCTTGCTGGCAATGGGGATCACTGGAGTCCCAGCATTTGCGATTACGATTCTCGTTGTTCTACTTTTTGGTTATTTATTAGGCTCTTTAATTGGCGTATCGATTACAAAAGGAAAAGTGCCGCCATTCATTGCTACCTTAGGTGCGATGATGATCTTTCGTAGTGTGACACAGCATTTTATGCAAGGGTATAATCCGAAAGTGCCAACAGAGTTTTTACAGATTGCTAGTTTTAAGATTGGCAGCTTCATGATTATGCCCATTGTTTATTGGGCCATCATTGCTTTCATCTTATACTATGTTTCGAAACGAACGACGTTCGGAAGACAAATTATTGCGGTTGGCTCAAATGAACGAGCGGCTAAGCTTTCTGGCATCCATGTCGAAAAGGTAAAGCTGCGTGTATATGCGCTCATGGGGCTCCTTGTCTCAATTGCAGCGATCATTCAAGTGTCCAGAATTGGCTCAATGGATTTCTCAAATGCAGGCAGAGGCATGGAAATGGATGCCATTGCAGCAGCCGTAGTCGGCGGAACCAATATGATGGGCGGAAGGGGCTTTATCCTTGGAACTGTTTATGGAATGCTGATCATTGCGGTGATGAATAATCTCTTAAACCTATTTGGTGTCCCTCCATTTTTACGAGAAGCCTTTAAAGGCGTGATCGTTATTGCTGCCGTGCTTTTGCAGAAGAAGGAGAGGACTTCGTGAGTAAGCTTACCTAGATAGTATTAACAGAAGTAAAGTTGGCTGGCTTGAACACTAGTCCATGTGCAATTGAATTAGCAAACCAGTAAATGCTTCACCTATACAAAGGATATGTTTAAGGAGATATCTATTGCGAACAAAGCACCTGCCCACCAAATAGGCTGGGCAGGCGCTTTGTTCGTATCCTTTATGTAACTCTTCGCCCTACCGATGCTGGTCCACTAGAATCTGATTGCCATCTGGATCTTCTATTGTAAAGTGTGCTGGCCCTTCGCTTGATTCATCCGCTTCAGAAAGTATGTTAACTCCTTTTTCTTTAAGCTGCTTTTGAAGGTCGCGAATGTCTGTAAATGATTCTAGATTTTCAGCATTTTGATCCCAGCCAGGATTAAAAGTCAGGATGTTTTTTTCAAACATTTCTTGAAATAGCCCAATGATGCAGTTTTCATTCTTCATAATAAGCCAATTTTGGTCAATATTGCCCCCTAGCACTTGAAAGCCTAGTTTTTCGTAGAATGCTTTTGAAATATGAATGTCCTTTACAGTTAAACTTACAGAAAATGCACCTAGTTTCATCTTATTACCACCTTTTATTAATGATAAATTTAGTATAAAGGAGTAAACGATAAAAAGAACTCAATTAGAGTTCTTTTTATTACTATTTGGCTGGGATAGATGGAAGTCCAATCTTATTAGACCTACATGTACCCGTAATCTTCAACAAAACCATCCATTTGCTTTAACTAAGGAATTAGTTTTTCTTGTTACCTGGTGCAAACCAGCCAATTAGAGCAATACCTACTAACACTCCATAGAAAATAAGAGTCCAAGTGGTACTGTGGGGAAAATGATGTTCTAAAAAACCAATATCCTCATGTGCTAGGGTAATTACCGCAAGTTTGACACCGACCCAGGCTACAATTGCATATGCTGTTGTCTCTAAAGCTGGTCGCTTATCAAGAAGTTGAACAAACCAAGTTGCTGCATACTTAATTAAGATTAGGCCAGCAATACCCCCAAGAAGAACAACAATAAACTGCCCTCCATCCATCCCCCCGAAATCATCAAGAGGTGAATCTGGAAGACCTAGGGCAAGTGCAACTGCAGCTAGAATAGAATCAACTGCAAAAGCGAGGTCTGCTAACGCAATTTTCCCAACGGTGGGCAAAAAACCTTTACCTGCTGCTTCTTTTGCATCGTCCTTATGAATGTTCTTATTTTCCTTACCGAACCTTGCCTGTATGACATGCTTTAATCCGAGGTAAAGAAGATAAGCCGCTCCTATCGCTTGAATCTGCCAGACGTTTGCAATAAATGAAATGACAAAAAGTGCAGCAAAGCGGAATGCGAATGCCATAATAATTCCGTAATTAATCGCTCTTTTTTTCTGATCATTAGGTAAATGCTTGGCTATGACAGCTAATACAAGAGCATTGTCGGCCGATAACAACCCTTCTAATCCAATTAGAATTAACAATGTCCAAGCATATTCTAGCCATATTGAGTCCATCCGTTTTTCTCCTTTTAACACTAAAATTGTTTTTCTAGCTATAGAATTTCCTAATAAACCACAGGTAATCCTAGAAAATATTGCTTAAACATTTGAGGTTATTTTAGTCTACAATGTGTTCTTATAAAATATGTTGAAAAAACATCCGTTTACAGCAAAAATTTTCCGTGTATAAATGTAATAACTTAAAATGAAAAAACGTTAATCCTTCTATGAATTAACGTGATTTTAGGTGAATAATAAACAAAGGTAGTTACTTTTGGGTTTAGCATTTTGCTAAAGTTACCATGTTACTCTCCTTTTTATACACTGGTGCTAATTCTCATACAAATGAGCGGTATCCATAACCTCTATTAGTTTGGCAGCATTCCTTTCTAAATAAGCAATCATTTTATCAGATAGGGCATTTCCAAAACTAAAGCGTTTCACTCCTAATTCTTTAAGCTTATTACAATTTGTTAGGCCAGGCAGAGACAGCACATTTAAAGGTGCATTCACATGTATCGTGATTTCTTTAATCTCATCATCCGCCATTAAACCAGGAACAAATATCCCACTCGCACCACTTTCAACATATGCCTTTGCACGTTCAATTGTTTCCGGTAGAGGACTTTGCTTTTGCAAGTATGTATCGGTTCTGGCGTTTATATAAAAATCCTTATACCCTTGATTTTCTAATGCTGTTCTTATCCTATTTAAAAGATCACTGTGCACAGATAACTCTTTTAATCCATTTTGTTTTTTTAAAGAATCCTCAAAATTGCTTCAGCAAAGAACAACTGATTTTATGAATGGATTTTTAAGTAAAGAGGATAAAGAATTTACTGCAAGAGTTGCACTAAAGGAGGATAGCAGCATTCATCTAATTTTTCCTACTAAAGAAGATAAAACGATAGGAAAATGTCCATTGTGCCAGGGAAGCGTATTAATAGGAAAATCCTATTATCTATGCGAAAACTATAGACAATCTTGTGATTTTATTTTATCTCCTACATTTGGAAAGAAACAAATTCCCGTAAAACAAGTGTCAAAGCTTTTAGAAAAGAATATTACCGATACTATAAAAGGTTTTAGAAATAAAGATGAATCTAAAACATTTGATGCTAAATTATCTTACGATACAAAAGAAAAAAGATTAAAGTATATTTTTGAAAAAAAAATAAAAAAATCACAGTAAAACTTTATTTAAGACCCACTCTCACTGAGAATGGGTCTTTTACAATATGATTTAATCGATCTTCTGGTCATGTGTAGCTATAAAATAAAGATTGATAAAAAAACTCATTTCTCTTCACATTCAACAGCAATCAAAAAACCGTTATTTTGAAAAGAGATTGATCAAAATGACGGTTTTTTGTTTGATTAAATATAAATTTTTATAATAAAGTTTGTTCATTTCTTATTGAACTAAAGCCCCCGTTAATTGAATAAGAATTATTCTTACTCTTTACGGTTACTTTAACTCATGTGAATGACTGTTCCATACTGAAGCAATTTTAGTTTTTTTGCCACAGATTGGGATGCGAAATTATCCCACGAAGTACTATATAGAGCAATTCGTCCTTGTTTTTGTACTGCTGCTGCCCAAGCATTTGTAACATCTATACCGTATCCTCTTCCTCGATAATCTTCATGTGTAAATAAACTTGCTTCGTCTGCTTTTGTAGTCTTCCTTGCACTACAACAAATCGAAACAGGAAAATTGTCTTCAACTATTACAAAACAAGGTTGCTTATACTCAAAATCCTCAAATGTATATGGATAATAAGGCTTTAAAAGTTCTTTATTTTCATGAGTTACTTGTATTGCTTGAGCATGAGCCGTGTCCCTTTTATTAGGAAACACATACGCATGTCCAATCCAAAAATTACTTAATGGACGGTATATACTTAAAACATTGATTACTTCTCCTAGATTAGCACCAGGATCTGTAGCTATAACCTGTTCTAGCTTCTCTACAAGACTCTCATCCAGCGCATTTGAAAACCTTATAACACTTCCAATGTTGGTGATACCAACGAAAATTCTAGGTGCATTATCATACGGTGGTTCATTTACGACTGTTATTCGATTTTCAGTATCGTGTTTAAATAACACATTAACATGATGTTCCATCAATTCTAAATCAGATAACATAA
Source organism: Cytobacillus solani (assembly GCF_006704205.1). Classification (NCBI taxonomy): domain Bacteria; kingdom Bacillati; phylum Bacillota; class Bacilli; order Caryophanales; family Bacillaceae; genus Cytobacillus; species Cytobacillus solani. Next base: position 384,870 of record NZ_CP041305.1, on the reverse strand, counting down.
ACATTCCTCCAGAATTTTAACGTATCAATCTAGGCTTAGTTTTTATCTTTTGCTGTATTAAACGCACCCTTTAGTTTAATAAGCATTATGAATTAGCCGTCCATTCACTTTTCGTTTCGGTTTCTTGATTTGAATACTCAACATAAAGTAATTTCATAGCATCTATAATTTTTTCATCCGCTACTTTCTCTTTATATCGACTAGGCAAGTCTTTTGCACCCAAAACATACAATAATGGATTTTGAGAGAACTCTCCAATTATCCCAATATCTAATACAACATTTTCTAATCCACCTGTCATATGATTTAAGTGATGGGTTGGTATTCCTTCTATTTCACCTTGTTGTCTAACTAACCCATTAATAATTGGAATCCATAACTCAGGATTATTTTTGTATCCTAGAAATATAAAACGCAAAAGTTCTAACATCTGACTCAATTCACCATTGTTATCTAAATCAATTGGATTTCGAGTAATATTTATATTTTTAAAATTTGATTTAATTTTTTTATTAATCTTTTCCCATCCGCCACAAAATTGAACAATTTTATTCGCAATGAAACTATCGTGACAGGCTATCATCACTTCAACGGCATCTTGCAGTGCCAATGTTTCTCTATTCTGAAAGTGAGGATATAGTTCATTACTATCTTCTTTTGGATTAAAACTAATATCTTGTACAATGTCATTCCATTTATATTTTCTTTCTGCTACTAATTGTGTTACACAAAAAGCAATTGCAACTTTAGCAGCAGAAGCAAGAGGTACAAGTAATTCTTTGTTCAATGAACAAACTATATCCTGTTTTAATTGTGAATAAATAATAATTCCTACTTCACCTGATTCAATTTCCTTTAATTTATCAAGAACTTTCTCCATTTTAGACCCCACTTTAAACTATTTTATATTCACTTATTCTCTCTTTAGTAAAATATCCCTTCTTAAAGTAAACTGCTTCTATAGTTAAAGAAAAAAATCCTGTAAAAACAGGATTTTAATCAAACTTTATTATAAATGATCAATCTTTATTTTAAATAAGCGTACTTTGTTTTTAATGATCAATCTTTTTTATAAGACTACATCATGTGTATATCTATCTAGAGAAGATTGCATATAAAATAACTTTAAAATATTTACTATGAAACTAGTTATGCAGTGCTCAAATTGCAAAAACAGTCATTTTTAGTCGTAATTATTAAAGAGGATATTTGGAATAAATGGATAATTACAACAGTAACAAATATATTATATGGGGGAAAATCATGAAAAAATTTTTGTTTTATTTGTTCAGTTTTATGATTATTCTGTTTTCCGTATCAAATGGGAGAATCTATGCACAGGATGATCCAGTATTGAATCCTACCGACGTAGTAAAAAAACTTGTCGAATTTGAAAATAATCAGGACTGGACTAACCTTTCTAATTTATGGTCGGCTGATATGAGAGATACAATAAGTGAATTCTTAAATAATCCTGAGAATAAGAAACAACACATAGGTCTATTCAATATTGAAAAAGCATCTTTAGTAGCACAAAAAGAGATACCCGAGGAATATAAAATGTTATTTCCTAATATGGATGAATCTTCTCTTTTATACTACATTGCAGTAGACTATAAGGTTTTTGAAGAAGATGTTTTTCATATGAATGGTGTTAATTATTTTTTAGTAGAATTAGTTAACGAAAATAATGATTGGAAGATTAAACAAGTACAAAATGCTCCAATTGACATACTAAAAAGTTATGAACTAGGATTTAACTCAGAAGATGAAAAGGCAATGTTAGATGTAATTAATAAGCGTTATAAAGGGGAATATTTAAATAGAAATAATACAGTTCTTGAAATTAATAGATTATCTGAAGATGAATTAACTAAGATCCGTGGTAAGGAACCTTTAACAAAAGAACAAATATCTGAAAAAGTTGGATTAGATGAAACGAGTTCTACTTCCCAATCATTAGTTTCAATTGCTACAACCGCAGATCATGTTGCACCATCAAGTATCAAGGTATATATGACACAGTATACCAACACAAATGCATATGGTTGCAGTGCCAGTTGTGTTAAATCTGTAAACTTTAGTAGCTATGTAAAGAACGTACTTCCAAATGAATGGAGAATAGAATGGCCATCCAATTCGTTAAAGACTGGTGCATTGGCTGCTAAAATGTACGGATGGTATGGAGTATACTATCCATTAGCTAGTCCAGTAGGTGCTCATGTATATGATGATACTAGAAGTCAAGTATATCTCTATAATACTGAAAGAGCAGCAACAACAACAGCTGTAATTGAAGTAGATGGTATAGGATTGCACAGAAAAGACAATAAAGCTCTTTTCCTAACAGAATATGTTGCTGGAACATCTGGGTCCCCTGGTACGCAATCTTCTGGTAGAGTTTCCCAATGGGGAAGCAAATATTGGGCTGACAAGGGTTGGTTACCGTATGAAATATTAGGCTACTACTATAACGGCTCCAGTAAAGTTGGAGGTTCAGGAAAAGAATTTGAATTTTTCAATTACTAAGAAGCAGAGGGTTTTCTTCCTCTGCTTTTTTATCCGCACCTACTAATATTAAATAAAATACCAGATACCCTATATCCCTCCTTATTAAAGGCATCAACTGAAAGATGGTACAAAATACTCTCATCTTTTTTAAATTTATGTTTAATTGTAAACACATCATTCTTTCCGTTAGTTTTACCTATTAAAAATTTTTTAGAAGCTGTCCCCGTTCCTGTAGGAGTAAGATAAAACAACATTTCTTTAGTATTTTTAGCAATTACTTCAACAGTAAGTTCTTTTTCGCCTTTTGGAATACATACCCATCTATCCTTAATTTCATAAGGAAAAGTTTTATATTCAATGATTTTTGGTTCCAATATATTTGCTTCAGCATTTGTTATTTGACTTATACCTAATAAATGACTACCAATTAAAAGAAAAACCATAACTAATATTACTTTATAAATTGTGTTCATGTGCAACCCCCTTATTACTAATTATTTTTTTATTTTTTTATTTTTTTATTAAATTTATTCATTGTTCTCAAATGTGGTCTGTTTAAGTACGGTTTTATTTGTTGTAACAAAAAAGAATAAAGCATAAAAGCCGATATTCATTTTGTTAGTAGGACCATTACATTTAAGACCTGCAGCTGAATATATCAGCTGCAGGTCTTAAATCCTTAAGGACTTGGGTATTGATCTTAGCTTGTTATAACTGGAATGTCGGTATGAACAATTTGCATAGTATTTTGTATTTCTAAGTAACAATATCCCTTAATAAAAGGACGAGGGGAATGTAACTTTTCCATGTCAATAAAATAATATGGCACTTTTAAATCCAATATAAAGTCACTGTCTCCAATTTCTGCTATTGCTGCAAATTCATTTTCGGCCACAATTGAATAAATCATGTTCTGTGGGGTAACTTGATTTTTAAACACATAAACAATCATAATTTCCTCCTATCACCAAAAAAAGCACCTAGTTGAAGGTATAATTAAATACCCCAACTAGGTGCTTCCTTAATTGGTTTTTTGTAATATATTGTTATATTATCAATATACTTTGAGTTTTAATTAAGGTCAATAGTAAAAGATCTAATCTACTTTAGTCTAGAAAAAAGAAGTATATAGTGTCATTGAATTGTATATATAATTATGGTATAATTATGTATATAAGGTTCTTACTTATAAGTTACTAAAGGGGCTGTCAAAATGACAAAATCAGTATCAAAAGCAATCAAAGAAGCAAAAGCGTCATTAGCAGTTGAGGGGCTTTACATGAAGCCTGAAATTGAAAAGTTAATTGAAATGAAAATGACAAACAAAATTTCAGAAGAAGAATTCAAATATCGAGTAACAGGAAAATAAACATATGTCTGCAGATAAATATGTTTATCCTGGGACGAATGTATTAATCAATCTGTTTGATGAAAGGGATCCTAAAAAGCTAGAAGCATTTGAAGTAGCATTTACGGGTCTCCGTCTTGCTGAATTATCGGTAAAGCCAATTATTGGCTCTTTTGATTTGTCTCACCTTAAACAAATTCATAAGTACATTTTTCAAGATATTTATCCATTTGCTGGCCAGATACGCGATGTTAATATTGCAAAAGATTCTTTTCAATTCGCAAATGTTCAGTATATCCAAAGTTCATCTATGCAAATATTTATGGATCTGAAGAAAGATAAACACTTAAAAGGGCTTTCTAAAGAAGAATTTTCAATTAAAGCAGCTAAATATTTTACTGATATTAATATTCTTCATCCGTTTAGAGAAGGGAATGGAAGAACGCAGCGAGAATTTATTCGGTCATTAGCCGGCCGAAATGGATACGAATTAGACTGGAGTAAAGTAAGCGAAAAACAGTTATTTGATGCTTCAGTTAAAGCTGTTGTAAATGAAAGCCCTTTAGCACAACTAATTAGTAAGTGCATATTGAATGAAAAGCCTGAACAATCTTTAGTGCAATCATTTGTTAGAACTGTAAATCGTGACCGTTTTCTTGAAAGATAAATGTACACTATCTGGTTTATTTGTTATTATATAGATATAAAATAATACACTTTGAAGAGGAACACCCTCATGCGAATCCCATTAACTATGGTTATTGGGATCGTATGAGGGTGTTCTTTTTTTATGGAGGGAAAACGATGGATAAAAAAGAGATAGATTACTTACTTGGGAATGAATATTTGTATACACGAACAAAAAGTATTATTAAGGAAAGGAATAAAGAAGAAATCTTATTTTTACATGCTGCTCTAATTATAAAGAAATATCGAATGGATAGTGATTCAAAAATCTTTAAAAGTATGAAACCTATATATTCTGAATTAATTGAACTCCCCATATCGAAAATGCCGGAGTATACAAAATTATTGAAAGTGTGAACAATTGGAATAGATATGAAGAAGGAAGAATTTTATCGATTGCTGCAAGAAGCAAAGAACGATATTGAGGCGTTGTTTACATACAAAGCATTAGAATAGGAGAGTTTTTTAGAAGGAGCTGTGATAGAATGATAGGGTAATAGAATAGAATAACTCAAGGGTGGTCAGCATTCCCGTTTCTTGTTCCTCTTTTATAGAGAATCTAAGAATTAAAGGGGGTGCTGCGTGTGAGCGTATTTCAAGCGTTAGTAATTATGATAAGCTTTTCAAGCTTGATTGTTGCTGTTATCGCGTTATCACAAAAAAAGTAAACCGCCCTTGAGCCTGCAAGCAATTGGCGGTTTACCGTTCTGAGTTGCTGATCGCCTTTGAGGCGACGCTATTTTATTACGGCCGTTTGGTGTTACTAGCACCAGACGGTCTTTTTAATTATATTCGTTTATATGAATATTATACTTTGACTAGACGTTATTTTCAACTTTAGTATAATCTAGTTCTCTACAACTTCCTTATATTCCTCAATTTTTAAGGAGTCCATTTTTTTCTCTTTCTTATCCTTTACTTTGACATTACCGTACTCAGGAGCAATAATTCTGTAAATATTTTCTTGATCGTCATAAGTTACAGAAAATACATAGGAGTTACCAACTTCTAAGAACTGGTCATTTTCCGTCCACTTCACTAATGCTTTTTGTTGATTATCATATCCAATTCTTTGGGCTATAAGAACTTCTTCAGTTTCGATTTCACCTTTTAGATTTGAATCAACCTTTATTAAAAAAGGAGTATAAACACCAATTTCATCCTCTACTAAATCTTTTTGTTCTAGTACGGTCCCTACAAAGACATTTTCAGCTGTGTCAACAACTTGGTTTTTATCGGTAATATCAATCGACCACTCTGCATTTGCAACTACAACTCTATCTGGTTTAAATAAATATACATAGTAGAATCCAGCAATAACAAACGAACAAATTGTGGTAAAAGTAAAGAGTTTAAGTTTTTTCATTTTCATCCTCCTACCATCTATCATTATAGTCTTCTTTATCGTGGGCTTGGATATTCTGAACTTCTGATGAAGAACCATACATAATAATCCCACTATAACTAGAACTATCATGATCATCTAGTCCTAGTGCATGCCCTAATTCATGTGTCGCGGTTTTATTATTCCAAGTTGACTTTCTATCTTGCATAACACGGTCATTAAATTTAATTGAGTCAGCACCAATTGCATTATAGGACCATGTTCCACTGAAAGTTTCAGTAGAGTATACATCCGAATAAGTTAAATCTTGGATGGCTGTTGCTGAATCTGGAAGAATATCTACAGAACTGAGTGAATTCCATTGAGAGTTTGCATGGGTCCTATTAGTACTATATTTTGTTGAACCCCCATATCTTATTTCTCCGTTATCAACAGATGAATAAGTCAATGTATGTCCCGCACCAGTGGCTGCTAGAACACCAGAATAAACCCAAAAACTAGTACCAATAAATATTGCTAGACCACATAGTAAAACATTTCCTAAAACTTTCAATAAAAACACACCCTCTCCCTTTTTCTTAATACTTACAGGTTTATTCTACCATTTCATTTTTGGAAAATTCAACTAAATATTCAAATATTTGTAAAAATTTGTTACAATTATGGTATAAATATAAAAATATGTAAACGGGAGGATGAAAGCAATGACTCAATCTATTAGTAAAAAGTTTAAGATGTTACTTGCAGGTATAGTTACTACACTTTTAATCCCATCATCAGTTTTTGCAGAAGAAGGACCAGAACGTGGACCAGGAGAGTGGGATTCTATTGGATACGCACAATCAATACGTATTCCTACTAATGGTTTTGCAACAACGCAAACTGTTAGTTCTGGAGGAGGTAACATAAAAATTAGAATATCAAACGCTTCTCCTGATAATGTTTATAGAGTTTGGTTATACGAAAAGGATGATGATGGATACGATCCAGTAGTACCTTATGCTAAGTATGGTTATGGAGATTATGAGATTACATGGGACGTTTCTGGTTTTACTGATGGTTCTGATGGAAAGGCCGAAATATTTGCTCATATTGGATATGGTTCCGTTGAGGATGATGTAACAATTCAATTTTTTGACTGATAATTAAAAAAGGACACTTTTTGTGTCCTTTTTTTGTGGTATCAATATTACTAGTTATTTGAAACTAATTCTTTAAGCTTTTTTGCATCGATTTCACTTAGTTTCCCGTAGCCTTCTTCAGAACTTTTTATTTCTGCCTTACCTGAAAACCAAACTCGTAATTCGTGTTTAATTTCAACTTCTTTTTCTTTTTTATAGTAAAGAGTAATTATTATGTCTTCTTTTCTCGACATTTCAACTTTTGTATTTTTTTCCCATTTAATATTATCTAATATTTTAAGGATGTTTGTGATTTTTTCCTTGTTGTCAATTTCAAATGAATTTTCAATAGTTCCATCTGAGTTTAAATGTTGAATTGATATCTTTTCGACATTTGAGCTATTATTACAGCCAAATAGTGCTAGGAAAGTAAGAATAATAAAACTATAAAGTAGAATTCTTTTCATTTAATCATTCTCCTTTTTAAAATAATATGATAATACATTGAAACAAAAGTTATTCAGTTTTGTTTATTTTTAGATATTCTATAAAAGTTGTGCATTTCCTCTTCATTAGAACTAGCTCAATTTTGAAAGAAACTAAAAAACTTATCTTAGATCCATTTTACAAAAGACGGTATCCGAAGGAAGCCCCTTTTAGTTAAGTTCCTATATTTTACGTTTACCTTTATTGGATCAATACAAATATATTTATCATTCTCTGAAACAACCTGGTGACTTTGGTAAAGTTTTTTACGCTCCTTAGTAGGCATAAACTCCATTAATCCAGCTGGTTTGTTATCTGGAAAACTTAGCAGTAGCCCAAATTCGCCTTTTCTAATTCCTGTAATCAGCACATCTTCATATTGATAATTGATCACTTTAAGCCAAGAATGACTACGTTTACCTACCTCATATCGTGAGTCTTTTCTTTTCATTACTATACCTTCTAATCCCAGCTGCTTGACTAGATCAAAGTATGCAGTGCTGTTACCTTCGATATATTTTACTTTACTAATTAAGCTTGTATCCTGGGGGATAATTTCATTAAGCAGTTGCTTTCTCTCCGTTAATGGGAGTCGACTTACTGCCTTTCCTTTATATTGAATTACGTCGAAAACCACGTAACTTAAAGTGTTCTCTTCTAAAATGTTCCGTTTTGACATGAATCTACTCATCATTGCTTCAAAGTCTGGTTTTCCTTCTGGATCTGTAACTATAATTTCACCGTCTAATACAGTTCCAGAAGGTATATCAACTTTCAGTAACTCCGGAAACTTAGTAGTTACATCGTTATTGTGACGTGTATATAATTTTACTTTTTCATCAAACTTTGAAAGCTCTAATCTAATCCCATCTAGTTTTAATTCGGTTATATAAGAATCATCATCAAAGGGTGTATCTTCTTTTTGTAATAGCATTGGTGAAAAAAACATGTATAACACCTCTATTTAAGTATACGATGCCACCCTTATGAATTCATTGGTGACTAATTGTCATTTGTGGAATATTTCTCTATAGCAATTTGATTAGGTTAACAATTCGTTAAATTAATGCTTTGGTTTATTTTGCATAATTACCGCGTTTTTTTCTTCTTGTACCATTATAATCATTTGTATATGGAAATATTTAGACGGAGGGAGACTTATGGAACATTATATTGATTATGCAGAATATCCAACAGCTGAAGTTTGGAATACGTTATATGATATGAAAAAGGAAGCTTTTGTTAGATTTAAATTGTTTGAAGAAGCAGGTAATAGAACTTATTTGATTAATACTAGAGAGGGAATTATTGCTTCGAATTTAAGTTTTTGGATTAATGAACATAATAATAAAGCATTTGATCTGATTAATAATTATGTCTTGTTAAGATATTATTACGATAAGGGAATTCCCGATACAGAATGGGTAATTGAGGATGAAGGTAAATATAAGTTTTTCCCTCGTATGGAGGATAAACATGATGCGTATAAATATTGGTTTGATTTTTACTTGGAGGGCTATTATAAAAGATTTGCTACTTTAATAGATACTATTTGTCATTTAATCAATATTAAATATAATTTTGGAATTAAACCGGATCCGGGATTTAGGCAAAGGGTTATGAAGGAGTTGCAAGCTAAAGATAATATACTGTTTAAAGCATTAAAAAAATGTTGGCAAGATGAAGCTTATAAAAAAGCTGAACGATTTAGAAATGATTTAACACATAATTATCGTCCAAATTTTATAGATTCAGGTATAAGTGAGAGTCATGAGGGAGATGAAATCATCATTTCTGTAGGTCTTGGTGAATATACTACTACCACTGAATTCATTACTAACATAGAAGAAACTGTTGATTTAATGGCTGAAATTATTGATAACATTAGATCCAAAATAGTATGAAAAATTCTAAGTTGTTTCTAGGCACTGCCATAAGAAACCATAAAAGTCCCTGCAGCGCGCTGCAAACCCTTTAACGGTCTCTAACGGTCGCTTCAGCACTAAAACGATCGATAACCACGGGTTGTACGGCTATCGCCTACAATCCGTTGGTTCCTGTTCGTTTTGCCATCCGGCCGCACTGAACGAGTGCAAAAAAAGAGAGATCAACTACATAAGAACTGAAAAAAAGGAAAGCAGACAAACGTCTGCTTTTTATTTTGGTCATTTTTCCTTTGGCGCTACGCACTTTACCACCTAAACGGCTGCATCGGCCTTGAATTGGGCGAGCCTCGAACTCTTCCCAATTCCTTCCCGTGCATCCGTAGCACAGCTACAGCAAGGGGCGAAAAATTTTTTCTAATCACGCCTAAAGGCAGAAAAAATTTTTGCGCTGTTAACCCTTGCTTCGCTCTGCTTTCGGCGGTAAAAGCTACGCATCCAAAGGGAAAAATTATCCCCTCTGGGAAATCAGTTGCGCTTGCACCAAACCAAAAATAAAGGGGCGAAACCAAAATGATTAAATCCCGAAAAGCTAAAAACTCTAAAAGAGGTCTTTATTTACAAGATAATGAACTGAAGCAAACAGCATTTCAACCAGGAACCAATTTTAAATATGTCATAGATACTAAAAACAAAAAGATGGTTATTATTCCATCAGAATCAAGCGTAAATACCGTTTCAAAGCGTGCAACAAAGTCGGGTGTTAAACCAGTTATTGATATTCGCAACAAAGAAGCTTTAAGCATATTTAGAGAAGCTGATTATTTACAAGTTGAGATCCAAGAAGATCAAATTATTGTTTCTGGATATGAAGAAAAGTCCTCTTCAGCTCTTGCTAAAGTGTCAAAGAAAATTGCTAGTGTATTTTCAAAAAAATCAAACGTCCTGGATATTACTTCTCTTTTAGATGTCCGGAAAAAATTTGAATTTAGGTTAGAATCCGATGAATTAGCTAAAGCTGTTGGCCATGCCCAGCAATTTGTACAGCTGTCGATATTTGATGTAATTGGGGATACTCATTCATATTCTTCTCAATCGATTCAAACGATTGAAAAGGGATTAAAAAACATAAAAATCCCCCTTCAGGTAATTAGTTTGTTCAGTGGGGCAGGTATTATGGATAAGGGCTTTGTCGAAGAAGGGTTTGACATTTCATTTGCTCTTGAATTGGACGAAGATGCAGTTGCTACATATCGAGCAAATCACGGCAACCATGTGGAACAAAGAGACATAACTAAGTTTGATAAAGAGCGTCTTAATCAGATTGGTTCACCAATCATGATTGGGGGATCACCTTGCCAGGGATTTTCTCCTGCTAATAGACATTCTAATTTCTTAGATAATCCTAATAATTTACTGGTGAAAGAATTTATTGAATCGATAAAAGCTAATTCTAATTGTCAGGTCTTTGTCTTAGAAAATGTTCCAAAACTTTTATCGGCTGGTGATGGAAAGTTCAAACAAGAAATTTACGATGAATTAAGTGATTTTGAAATTACTTCAGGAGTTTTAACTGCGACAGACTTTGGTGAAGCCCAGGAACGAAAACGAGCTTTTATTATAGGTTCGAAAATCGGAAAAATAGATTTACCTAAACCTACTCATTCTCCTGATCATTATGTAACAGTTAGAAAAGCATTAGAAGGGCTTCATGAAGATGTTCCTAATCAAATGGATTTTACAAAGCCAAAACCATCAACTATAGAACGTATGCAAACGGTTCCGGAAGGTGGAAATTGGCGTGATTTTCCTGATGAATTTAAAACAACTAGTATGTTCACTGGTAAGACTCATAGCTCTGTTTACAGGCGTTTAGCATGGGACCATCCATCAATAACGATAGCGAATCCGCGTAAAAGCAATCTTACACATCCAACCGAAAATAGAATATTATCCGTTCGAGAGTGCGCTAGATTGTTTGGCCTGAAGGATGATTTTATATTCAAAGGAAGTTTGTCCTCAATGCAACAGCAAGTTTGTAATGCGGTTCCTGTAAAATTAGCAAGAGCTGTTGCGCGAGTAGTTAAACATGCTATCATGCGATATAACATTAGGATGCATTCAGATAAATTAGAGTTAGTTTAGGCTCTCGTTACTATAAAATGATAATAAAGTTTAATTAAAAAAGCCAAATAAGCAAAACCCCGTTCTAAATTTAGGTGTTCTCAGACAACTCAGTCGTGATCTAAAGTCTTTTGAAACATTGATAATTCCTGGAAAAAAATTAATATTATACAACTCAAATATGACCCATTATTTGTTCCCTTGTACTTTTACAGACAACTAAGTGTGACTTAATAGCTACGAAAACTACAAGGTTGCCATTAAATTAATAAATCATAAGTTTGAAATTTGGAAACTTTGGAAGAGATATAACGGATGGTGATTCTTCAATAATGAAGGTCGCTAATCAATAGAATCCCAACGTTAAATTTAAAACGGTGGGTTTTATAACGAAAATCAAAGTTTACAGGATACTTTTATTCAAATTATATTTCAACGCTATGGGAGGATATTTATTTGCAGACTGATATAGATAATTGGGAATCAATCACCATAACAGAAATTAATAAGCTCTTTTCTATTATTCCGATTAAATGGGGTATTGCAGGGGGATGGGCTTTAGATTTACATTTAGGCAAACAGTCAAGGGCACATGATGATATTGATGTAATAATACTTCGAGAGGAACAATTGACTGCCTATAATCATTTGTCAGATGATTGGATGTTATACAAAGCAGAGAATGGGAAACTTGTTCCTTGGCAAGAAGGTGAGTTTTTAAAAACCACAAATGATATCTGGGTTACAAAAAGCAGTAGTTCTCCCTGGGCTTTTCAAATTATGTTAGTAGAGACAGAGCAACAATCCTGGATTTACAGGAGAGAAAAATCTATTCGAAGAAGATTAGAGGATATATTTTTAAGAACAGATGATGAGATACCTTACCTGAGACCCGAGATTCAACTCCTTTATAAAGGTGGTAGCTCAAAGGTTAGAGAAAAAGATTTTAAAGATTTACAAATTATGCTTCCATATTTACTGCCTGAACAAAGGGATTGGTTAAAAATGACTTTGAAAAGACAATTTCCGACTGGTCATTCGTGGCTTGACTATATCTAAGAGTGAAAAATGATTTAAAACATAAGTTATCATTAATTCCAAAAACTTAGGGATCTTGCTCAACAATCGGGCGCTTGTGCGGCTGAGCAAGGTCGTATCATATAACGGGTGGGATTCCCGTCGAGTAAGAACTAGCCATTCGCTCGTAACGAGTCTTGGAGGACTAAAGGTAACTTTAGTTTTTAAGCGTAGACAGTGAGGTGGCGGGCCGAAAGCCTAATGGTTGAAGGGATTGAGCTCCATAATGATTGTAGTTCGAGAGGGCTGATGCTTTAAGCGCTGCAGAAAGCTACATTTTATCTTTCGTTAATGGCAAGAATGATAAAACCTCTCTGGAGTCATAGACCTTGGCACGTCATACATTGATATGATACGGCAACTCAGGAGACCCTACCGGTCTTTTCTTTTTTTTTAGAAGAGTATGGTGTACAAGCGATAAAAAGCAAGGAAACCAAATGCCGTTGTAGGGAGTCGGATAGCAGCGTAGTACCAATGAAGTTGGGTAATGCCGATGGAGGAAAGGCTGCTACCTAATTATCACCCTTACTAGAGACACATTTACTACACACAGAGGTAGGTATTTTAAATGGAAACAAAACTACTAAGGATAGCAGAATTAGCAAAGTCTGATCCTAAAATAAAGTTTACATCTCTTGCACATCTATTAAACAAGCAAGCACTAGCTCAATGTCATCATGAACTACCCAATAGGAAAGCAACAGGGATTAACGGTACAACTAAGGAGCAGTACGGTGAAAATTTAGAAGAAAATATAGAGGTGTTAGTAAGTAGACTTAAAAGCAAAAGTTATCGTCCTGTTCCAGTCAGGAGAATGTATATTCCAAAGCTCAATTCAAACAAGAAAAGACCATTAGGAATACCGGAACACGAAGACAAGATTGTTCAAAAAGGCATTACCAAGATACTAAACACCATCTACGAAAATGATTTTCTAGACTGTTCCTTTGGGTTTCGTCCAAACCGTTGTTGCCATGATGCTTTGAAAATACTGAACTTCTATATTGAAAAGAGATCAGTAAATTATGTAGTAGATGTTGATATTAAAGGATTCTTTGACAACGTTGACCACAAATGGATGATGGAGTTCTTAAAACTGCGAATTGCAGACCCTAACTTACTAAGAATAATTGGCAGGTTTCTTAAAGGTGGATATATGGAGGAAGGAAAGAAATACAAAACAGACAATGGCACACCGCAAGGTGGTGTCATATCTCCGATATTAGCCAATGTGTATCTCCATTATATTCTCGACCTATGGTTTGAGAAAAAGGTCAAGAAACAATGCAACGGACAGGCATATATAGTAAGGTATGCAGATGATTTTGTGTGCTGTTTTCAATATCAGAGCGATGCTCAGGAGTTCTTCCAATCATTAAAACTTAGATTAAAGAAATTTAATTTGGAAATTGCTGAGGATAAAACCAAAATTATTCCCTTTGGACGGTTTGCGGAGAAATATGCAAAACAAAAGGGGAATAGTAAACCAGCAACCTTTGATTTCTTAGGTTTTACACACTATTGTGGGGAAAGTAAACAAGGGAAATTTCGTGTGAAACGGAAATCGAGTAGAAAGAAAGTCCAAAATAAATTAAAAGAATCTAAAGAATGGCTGAAGAAGAATAGAAATAAGAATATCCATATAATCATGGATAGATTTCGACGCTCGCTTATTGGTTATTACAACTATTATTGCATCACTGATAATAGCCTAAATGTCAGCAACTTCAAGTGCAAAATTGAGGAATTACTGTTTAAATGGCTCAATAGAAGAAGTCAAAGGAAATCCTTTACATGGGACAAATTCAGACTATTTCTTGATAAATATCCACTACCTTCACCAAAAATTAAAGTGAATATATACAATTTAAGAAAAAAGATTAGCTACATTCTGTGAATGATGACTAGGAGGAGCCGTGTGCATTAATAGTGCAAGCACGGTTCTGTGAGGGTCTGGAGCACAATTTACCGTAAGGTAAAAAGGCTCCATTCTACTCGACTTCTGTAATTGATCTGCACCCCAAATGTTAGAGTCGTGTCTAACATTTGGGGTGCAGATTAAAGTGAAAAATTGCAAGCTATCCAAAACAATTTCGGGGTTCAGTTCAACTTTGTTCAAAATGAAATTAATTTTTAGCAGTAAAATCAATTAAAGTATAGCTTTTTTGATCAATTTTTTATTAAACTAACAAAAATAATTGACAACACCTATTGTAGTACTGTACAGTACTAATTATGACAAGGATAAAATTAATGAATCAAAAACGTGTGATTGAAGTAGCTGCATCATTATTTTTAGAAAAAGGGTTTGCTTATACAAGCATGGATGAATTAGTTCGTGTAAGCAAAGTTTCAAAGTCTAATGTGTATTATCACTTCTCTAATAAGGAAGAATTGTTGGAAGGGGTCGTTGATTATTGGATTGAAATGTATCAATCTGCAATTGATGGCTTACTATCTCAAAACCAATTATTAGTTGAAGATCGTATCCAACTGTTTTTAAAGCAATTATCACAAGGAGTTCAGACGAGAGAATATAAGGGGAGCTGTCCGTTCATTACGCTTTATATTCAAAGTCCTACAAATGCCACAAAAGTAAAAGAAAAAATAGGTCTTTTTTTTAAAGGATTACAAACGAAAGTTTCTCTATTACTTAAACAAGGGGTAGAGAATGGTGAATTTAGAAAGACAATTAATATTGACGAGGTTGCATCTCTTTTTATTACAAATCTTGAAGGAGCGCTATTTATTTCAGAAATACTGGAGGATGCAACTGTAATTATGAAAACAGCAGATCATTTTTTTAACTTGCTTCGATAAAAGAAGCATTTTTTTTACATCAAATTAGTACTGAATAGTACTACAAGGAGGATTTTTATGAGAACAGTATTTTTAACTGGTGGAACAGGTTTTATTGGAAAGCAATTAGTGAAGGAATTAGCCAAAGAGCATGTTACAATTCTTCTATTAGTGAGATCGAAAAGTAAAGCAACACGCATTTATCAAGAAAGAGGCATCTTAAAAGAGGCAGTTATGCACTTTATTGAAGGTGATTTGACAAAAATAGACTTAGGTCTAAGTGCTGAAGATAAGGAGTTGGTATTGAAAACGGATGTAATTATTCACGCAGGAGGCCCCATGGATATTCAAGCGACAAGCAAAGAGGCAGCTTCCGTATTTTTGAATGGTGCCCAACATATTAGTGAACTCGCTAAAAATATTCATCAATTGAAGGGATTGCAACAATTTATTCATGTTGTAGGCTATATGAGTCCCTTTGATGATAAAAATAGCAAGGTTGCGATAGATGTGTTTAAAGAAGGAAACAATTTTTTGAAAATAAAAAATCCATATGAGAGAACAAAGTTTTTAGCAGATCTTTATATCCGTCAGCAGGCATCAACAGTAGGTTATCCGCTTTCAGTAATTAATCCACCAACTGTAGTTGGTAGTAGTAAAACAGGGAGTACGGAGCAAACAGGAGGCTTAGGCTTGCTTGTGATGAGTATGCGAAAAGGGCTCTTGCCAGTGATCCCTGGAGGTAAGAAATATAGATTACCACTTATTGCAAACGAGGAACTAGCAAAGTTTATTGTGCAGGTTTTCAGATTGGAGCAACCAACTATACAAACATATACACTTGTTGAAGATAAACAACATGATCAAAATATTTCAGAATTATTAGATGCTATGTCAGAAAGTATGAATATGACTGCACCTAAAATTTCTGCCCCATTGCCATTTATGAAAGCACTTATGAATAGTGGCGTAAGCAAAATAACCCAAATTCCTGCTGATGGGCTGAACTTTATTACAAATCGAACATTTTCAAATGGTTCAGCGAAAAAGATTATGGGAGAAGATTGGTTTAAGGAGACAAATGTAATGAAATTTTTCCCAGCCGTAATAGCTGATCTGGATTATCGCATGATGTATCAAAATGGCCAGCACAGTCATTTATTTGAACGAACATTATGTAATAATATTACCATTTACCAATCACAAGGAGAGGGTAAACCGTTTATTTTATTACATGGTTTATTAAGTGATGGAGAGGATTTATTTCCTTTAGGGAAAGAGCTTCATGAAAAAACGGGTCGACCTGTATGGATCATGGACCTTCCAGGTTTGGGACGTTCTCCTTTTAAACGAGAGAAAAATCTATTAAATATCTATTTGAATGTATTGAAAAATTTATTGGAGAAAGCTACTAATGGTGCCCATCTAATTGGCCATTCATTTGGCGCGTATATTCTTTTGGTAGCATTAGTACAAAAGTACATAGATAAGAAGTATACAATTACTTTACTTCAGCCACCTGTTGCTAAAAAAAATGCTAAATCGATAAATGTTCCTCAATTTATGAACAAATGGACATTGAAATTGGCAACTACTAATTTGATAGAGCGTTATTTATTAAGTAATGGTTTATTTGAAAGTACGGAGAGTATCCCTAAACATTATATTGAAAAAATAAGTAACAGTTTTACTTCTCCTAGAATTTTAAATACTACGGTTCAGCTTAACAATTTACTATTGAAAAACGTTCAAGGTGATTTCAATGAAGTAACAAAGTATAATCTTCGCATTATTTGGGGGGATTATGACAGAGGCTATTCTGCTCCTTCGCATCTTGGTAAGGTTGATTTTGTTCCATATGGTCATCATTTTCCTCTTAACCATCCGAGTGAAACGGCTAATTTGGTAATAAAAAATAGTAGTACTAGCAGATGAGAGTGTGGGATAAATAAAAAGCGTGTATAAGATTGTTGTGTCTTTGAAATAAAGTCGTACTGTTTGAAAAAAAAGATTGTCTACATGAACGCTGGATATATTTACTTAAGAATCTAACAGCTAATCAAATACAGCGTACATATCAGTATCCTGAGGTAGTAAAATGAGAATTGAACAAAAGTATTGCTCCTTACGCATGGCAAGTAATCACCTTGTGAAGAAATATACTTAAACTCCCATGAAAGAAAGTAATAATCTTTCATTTTCTGTGGTGTAGTGTTGATTGTACGCTACATGGATGGCTAACGGGATACTTTAGTTTTAAAAAATCTTATATTTAGTTAAAAAGATTAAATCCATTTTAATCCATCTTTTTTTCAAAATGAAGGAAAAATTTAGAAAGCTGTATTTGCAGCTTTTTTATATTTTTCAATATTCCATAATCGGGCGCATTTCTTGAGCAAGAAATGTGCCCTTATTAATGAATTGGGCCAGATTGTCGAATTACACTTTAAAATAAAATCGATATTAATGTTAAAATATAGAAGAGATTGTAAAGACTCGTACTTAACTAACCGTATCCTAATCAGGTAAAGGGTGAGTATTGGCAAGGTTTATGGCTATTTAGCTGGGGCAATCTATGATTTCTGCAAGTTTATTTTCAAAAGTATATGTTACCTTTTTGTAGGGATGTTAATTGTTGGATTCCCACTTTATCTAATTGCTTTAGCGTTTAATATGTTTAATAAAAAGGTGCCGTTCCTGAGCAGAAAGGACGCTTATTAATTAAGTCGTTGGCCATGATGGTAAAAAATAGTGAATTTTAGATAAAAGGAGCTGTTCGTAATAAAAACTAAAGTTATTTATCCATTTATTTATTTCTTTATGGAACCCAATGTAGTTTTCGTTTATAAAATAGAAACACAAAATTATGTAACCGTTTCAGACTTGAATGAAAATGGGGAATGGCAAACATATGAATTAGAACATGAAAATGAATTTGAGATGTTTAATCATGAAGAGAGCAATCCGCTTGAAGGCAAAGGATATGCAATTAAACAAAGCGATGTGAACACAATGGTAGAAGTCGTTAATAGATGCATTCAAAAATACCGACATCCTTTTTCATCCAGCTCGGTTGAGGCAGGTGATCAAGTTGAGGCTGTACATATCGTTTCCTCAGAATCTGCAGCAGGTTCTTTAAGAGTAGGACTTGAGAGACCCAAGGTTGTGATTGGTTTTCCAGATTCCTTTTCAATTGGACCATTGTGGAAATTAGTTGAAAAAGCAGGACAAACGTTTCGAAATCAATGGTTATATGAACATATCAATTATGAACAGGATGATTTTGAGTATGAAAATAAATTTGCCAATACATTGCGGGAGATAGAAGATATTCCCCGGCAGGTTCCAATATACATCTGGTATGGAAATAATGCCGATGAACAAACTGGTCTGCGGTTTCTTCTCTTTTTTCTGCGCGACAAAACAAATGATGTTTTTCTCATGAATTCCACCGAACTCTATGAAAGATACATAATGCCTGAAGTTAGAGGTCAAAAGATTTCACATACAGGCCATATCGAACCAAAAGATTTAAGACTCCTATTTGAAAAGGGCAGAAAGGCCCCACCTATATCTGAACAGGAACGGATGCAGCTTCAAGAAGAGTGGAATTCCTTGGCACAAACAAAAGAAGTCCTGCGTCTATGGATGAAGGGTGAAATAAAGGGCGTTAAAGAAAATCACTTTGATCCACTGATCATAAATACCATTAAAATGCTCCATCGTAAGCAGGAAAAAAGGGACTTTATCAAGGCTGGAATGGTGATTGGAGAAATCCTATCGGGGACAAACGAATTGATTAATGCTTTCTTCTTAGAGTATAGGATTCGGAATTTAATATATAGTGGGTTACTTGAACTAAAAGGAATACCAAAATCAATGAGACACTATAGTGTTAAACTACGGTGAGGAGTAATGATCAATTCATATCTTCCATAATCGGGCGCAATTCTTGAAGAGGAATTGTGCCTTTTTCAGTAATCGGGCCATTTAATGGAGGAAGAATATCAAGAAAAATTGAATACTTATGGTAATGATAGTATGGTGTTTGTGAAAAAAATGTACTTAAACTCGGTGCAGTTTAGTTGAATAACAACGTTTGACCAATATTTGTTCTAATTAGAATCCGAAGGTACACTAGGATTTTTTTGTTTCTAAACTTATTGAAACTTTTTTCAAAAAAGTACCGTCAATAGGGTGAATTTGGAAGGGGGATTTCATTTCGTTATGGATATTGAGATAGATTCCATTCAATTTAAGAAGATAATGAAGGAAAATGGTGAATATTTAATTCGTTTAGCTTTTTATTATGTTAAGAACTGGTCTACAGCAGAAGATATAGTACAGGAAGTATTTGTCACTTATTGTCAAAAATCTGACCAATTTGAAAATAGATCTTCGATAAGAACATACTTAGCTAAGATAACCGTAAACAAGTGCCATGATTATTTGCGAAGTTGGAAGAATAAGATTTATCTCTACTCTAATTTGCTTTTGGGACAGTCAATATCTAATAAGGAATCACCAGAGCAATTAGTAATTAATAAAGACAAGAATGATATGTTGATTAAGGAAATTTTAGAAATGTCCATAAAGTACAGAGAAGTTATTCTGCTTTATTACTATCAAGAATTTACAATCCTTGAAATTAGTAAAATACTTAACTGTTCCGAGAATACAGTGAAAACACGTTTATCGAGGGCAAAGTCTATTCTTAAAAGTAAATTAGAAGGAATCGAATGGGAGGTAATCCTACGTGAACAACATTAAAAAGAGATTAGATGATTATGTTGGGGAAACTCCTCGGTTTACGTTTTCCTTAGAAAATAAAATAATAGATGAAGTGTCTACATTAGGGGGTAAAAGGAACAGAAAGAATAACCTCTTTAACAAGCTAAGATTAAGTTTTCTTTTTGTAGTTTGTACGACTGTTGCTGTTACATTTATCCTTTCTATTGTCATAAATCCCGAATCATATAATGAAGTAAATACCATAACCGATCCCAATACTACTCCAGATATTCCATTTGTTGATGACTTTGAAAAAAATATGACTGTTGTTGAATACTTGCATGATGGAATGGAACGGGGGAACCGTGATTATTCAGCGTATCCCATTGTTATTGACCCATTAGCCTATGAGGGCAAGCCTGTTTCCAGGGGGGATGTAATTATATATGACGATAAATTTTTTGATGGATCGGTGGGAACCGTTGTGTCTAGAGTAATAGGTTTACCAGGAGAAAATATAGAAATAAAAGATGGTCAAGTTTACATTAACGATCAAATCTTAGATACGTTTTACGGAAAAGCACATGTCAGGGGTTATGAAACATTCGAAGACTATGCTAAGGTATTAGACCAAAATGGTGCTGACTATGAGGCTGATGTAATAAAAGAAAGCTTTTTTAGAGAGATAGAAGTAACTGTTGGGAACGATGAATTTTTAGTCATGACTGATGATTGGCTAAGAGGTAATGTAAAATTAATTAAACAAAGTGATATTAATGGTCAGGTTATGGGTTATCAGAAAAAGAAGTAATCCCCTTATTAGCAATTAAACTAACAGGGACGTTGATCCTATTGTACAAAAGGGGCAAGTAAATTGTAGTTGTTAAAAACTGCACTTAGGCTAGTAACGGAGAACCGTATCATAAGAAGATCATTCTTTATAAGAATTGCATTACTTGTTTCACTAACAGAGTGCTCTAGTGAAACAAGTAATAATTTGATTTTTGATTATTGAGATTATATTTATTTATTCCATATAGGGCGCTTTCCTGTAACAAGGAAGCGCTTATTTTCATTTTAGGGCCATTTAATGAAGCAAAGGTTTTTTGGAACTTTTTAAAGTAAGGCTCTGTTAATCTTTAATGTTGATATAAGATATAAAATAGGAGAAGCCTTTACTACGAAGGCTCCCCTTCTAATGTTTAACTATTGTTAATAAAATGCTCAATCCAACTAATACTCAAAGAGATAATCCAAACAGTTAATGGAATTACAAAACTCTTTATTACTTGTAACCAATAAAAGTTTTTGTTTTGTTTTTGCAGTATTCTATCTGTAACAAAAAACAAGACAGAAGCTCCTAAACTATAAGGTAGTAGTACGAGTCCGAAAACAATGTGTAACACTCCAGAAACAATTATTTCTATATTTTTTATTTCGCTCTTTTTTGACATAAATTCTGCTACCTTATCACTTATGATGGAAGCCAATACTCCATAAATAAGAATTACAGGTAAGCTATACATTAAATACAAACTTATAATATTAGTAGCCGAATAAAAATAGTTTTGTTCTGCAACAACTTGCTCTCTAAATGGATTTGGCATAACAAATCCTAATAAAATTGCGAACAAAGTACCTGATATAGAAGCCGATATTATTTTTCTCTTTAACATTTCCTCACCTCGAAAATTACCAATATATTCATTATACTTTGTAAAATTTTAATTAAACACTAAATTTTTACAATGTAACTATGGAATATTTTTTATTAACGGGCAGGTGTGCGGCCGAGCCTAGGTCGTATCATATAGCGGGTGGGATTCCCGTCGAGCAAGAACTAGCCATTCACTCGTAGCGAGTCTTGGAGGGCTAAAGGTAACTTTAGTCTTTAAGCGTAGACAGTTAGGTAACGGGCCGAAAGCCAAATGGTTGAAGGGATTGAGCCCCATAAAGTTAGTAAATCGAGAGGGCTGATGCTTTACCTGCAGCAGAAAGCAATATTTCATTGTTCGCAATGGCAAGAATAATGAAACCTCTCTGGGGTCAGAGACCTTGGCACGTTACACATGGATATGATGCGGCAACTCGGGAGACCCTACCGGTCTCTTCTTTTAGAAAAGTATGGTGTACAAGCGATAATAAGTTAGGAAACCAAATGCCGTTGTAGGGAGTCGGATAGCAGCGTAGTACCAATGAAGTTGGGTAACACCGATGGAGGAAAGGCTGCTACCTAATTATCACCCTTACTAGAGACACATTTACTACACACAGAGGTAGGTATTTTA
Organism: Cytobacillus solani; assembly: GCF_006704205.1. Taxonomy (NCBI): domain Bacteria; kingdom Bacillati; phylum Bacillota; class Bacilli; order Caryophanales; family Bacillaceae; genus Cytobacillus; species Cytobacillus solani. The sequence goes on along the minus strand of NZ_CP041305.1, from coordinate 362,470 downwards.
AATGGAAACAAAACTACTAAGGATAGCAGAATTAGCAAAGTCTGATCCTAAAATAAAGTTTACATCTCTTGCACATCTATTAAACAAGCAAGCACTAGCTCAATGTCATCATGAACTACCCAATAGGAAAGCAACAGGGATTAACGGTACAACTAAGGAGCAGTACGGTGAAAATTTAGAAGAAAATATAGAGGTGTTAGTAAGTAGACTTAAAAGCAAAAGTTATCGCCCTGTTCCAGTAAGGAGAATGTATATTCCAAAGCTCAATTCAAACAAGAAAAGACCATTGGGAATACCGGAATATGAAGATAAGATTGTACAAAGAGGCATTACGAAAATATTAAATACCATCTATGAAAATGATTTTCTAGACTGCTCATTTGGATTCCGTCCAAATCGTAACTGTCACGATGCTTTGAAAATACTGAACCACTATATTGAAAAGAGGTCAGTAAATTATGTAGTAGATGTAGATATTAAAGGATTCTTTGACAACGTTGACCACACATGGATGATGGAGTTCTTAAAACTGAGAATCGCTGACCCTAACTTACTTAGAATTATTGGTAGGTTTCTTAAAGGTGGATATATGGAGGAAGGAAAGAAATACAAGACAGATAATGGCACACCGCAAGGTGGAGTGATTTCTCCAGTATTAGCCAATGTATATCTCCACTATGTCCTCGACCTTTGGTTCGAGAAAAGGGTTAGAAAACAGTGTAAAGGACAAGCATTCATAGTGAGATATGCAGATGATTTTGTTTGTTGTTTTCAATCTAAAAGTGAAGCTCAACAATTCTTCCAATCATTAAAAATGAGATTAAAGAAATTTAACTTAGAAATAGCTGAGGATAAAACCAAAATTATTCCCTTTGGAAGGTTTGCGGAGAAAGATGCAAAACAAAAGGGAAATAGTAAACCTACAACCTTTGATTTCCTTGGTTTTACACACTATTGTGGGAAAAGTAAACAAGGAAACTTTCGAGTGAAACGGAAATCAAGCAGGAAGAAAGTCCAAGGCAAACTTAAAGAATCTAAAGAATGGTTGAAGATTAATAGAAATAAAAATATTCATATAATTATTGATAGATTTAGACGCTCTCTTGTAGGTTATTACAATTATTATTGCATAACGGATAATACCCAAAGTGTAAATAAATTCAGAGACAAAATCGGATACTTACTGTTTAAATGGCTCAATAGAAGAAGTCAAAGGAAATCATTTACTTGGGATAAATTCAGACTCTTTCTTAATAAATACCCATTACCTTATGCAAGAATTAAGGTTAACATATATGACTTAAGAAAAGAAACTAGCTACATTATGTGAATGATAATTAGGAGGAGCCGTGTGCGTTAATTGCGCAAGCACGGTTCTGTGAGGGGGGAGGAATACAATCTACCGAGAGGTAGAGAGGTTCCCTTCTACTCGACTAGTTCAATAAGAACCGTTAAAAAACGTGCAAACTTTTTTTATGAAGACGGAATGCCAAATTACAAACTAAGAAGCCATTTTGCAATTTTTTTAAATGGCTTCTTTTTGTTTGTTACTAAATAATGAATGGTTCAATACTTTTACTCAAACTTTATTCAAAACCTACAAGAATATCTCTTTTCCATCCAATTTTATTGGTAGATACTAGATAATCAACAGTGGAGGTTGGTTTAATATATCTTTTTTATTGACCGAATGGTACAAAAAATGTATTCTTTTAATAGTAACTTCGAAATGAAAGGAAGATATCATTGAGCAAACGTGGCAGACCGCGAGACTTCGATTACTCCTCAATCGTAGATGTTGCGATGAAAACATTTTGGATAAATGGATATGAGGGATGTTCTACGCAAAATTTATGCAGTGATACCGGTCTTGGTAAAGGTAGTTTATATAATACTTTTGGAAGTAAACATGAGCTTTATAAACAAGTGTTAGAACGCTACCATGAAAATGGGATTAGAGACCAAAAGGAAATATTAGAAAACCCAATCTCAGTTAAAGAACGGCTAAGTAATTTTTTTGCTTGGGCATTGGAGGAAGATTTTAAACATACCGATCATAAAGGGTGTTTACTTATTAACGCCGGTTTGGAACGGGCTAATCACGATCCAATGGTTGAAGAAATTGTATCAAAGCATGTTGAACTTCTTTTACAAGCTTTGGAAAGAGTAATGGAGGAAGGCTTACGAACCGGTGAAATCAAAAAAAGACAATCAGCTGTTGATTTAGCAAGCCTTTTTTTAAGCAGTTACTACGGACTTCGTGTACTTATTACATCCATTCAAAATCGAACATTGGCTGAACAAGTTATAAATGGAACAATGGAATCTATTTTTGGCGCTTAAAGCGCTCTTTTTTTAGATAATTTTTGTACTGATTGTTACAATAATAAATAGGGAGTGTCAATTTTGCCATCTATAATATATTTACTAGCTTTAACAATTTTTTCTATGACCACATCTGAATTTATGGTGGCGGGTATGATGAACGAACTTGCTAATGAATTTAGTGTTTCGATCTCATCCATTGGGTATTTAATTACCGCTTATGCAGGAGCTATGGTGGTAGGAGGCCCTGTTCTAACTGCTACACTCCTTCAAATTCGTCGAAAACAAGCACTAATGGTTTTAATTGTTGTCTTTTTGATTGGCCAATCGCTAGGCGCAGTTGCTTGGAGCTATAATATTATGATGTTAGCGCGTGTTATAACCGGCATTGCTTCATCTGCAGCTTTTGGAGTTGCCATTTCTATTTCAGCAACTTTAGTTCATCCTAACACAAGAGGAAAAGCAGCTTCGATTGTCCTTGCGGGCTTAATGATCGCTACGGTATTAGGGTTACCAGTTACAACAATTATTTCTCAAAATTTCGGTTGGCGGATTAGTTTTTGGTTCGTTACGATTCTTGTATTAATATCAGGAATAATGATTCAAGTGTTGTTACCATCATCCTCAAAAATAGATCTGGTGAATCTGAAGGATGAATTTTCTAGTTTTAAGAATCGTCATCTCTGGGCAGCGTATTTAACGAGTATGTTGATCATTGGCGGTACGTTTGCAGCGTTTAGTTATTTTACTCCTATTTTTACAAATGTTACGGGATTTTCGAATACAAGTATTCCGTATTTACTTGCCATTTACGGCAGTGCCACAGTAATCGGAAACATTTTGATTGGTAGATTTGCTGATCGTTTTACAATGAGAATACTAGTAACTGGATTAATATTATTACTCACGGGGTTAATTCTATTTGCATTGGGTGCCGCAAATAAATACATTGCTGTCATTTCCATTGTTCTTATTGGAATGACTGGTGTAGCGATGAATCCGGCCATGGTCACACGAGTAATGAATGAAGCGGGAAGTGGGACTATGGTAAACACTGTCCATACTTCTTTTATTACGCTAGGTATTGTCATCGGTTCGTCGTTTGGTGGCATAGTGATCAACAAAGGTTATGGGTTTGTATCTCCTTTGTGGGTGGGGGCTTGTTTAGCCACCTTAGGTTTACTTTCATTAATACCATATTTGCGTAAGAGAAATACTGATTTTTAACATAGGAACTAATAGATACCATTCTTCCGGTTAGTTTGAAAAACTTAAATAACTGTTTTAGTTTATGGCTGTTTTCTAAAAGATAGTTGCTATTCAACTAACAGGTGCTTTAGTTTAACAAGACATGTACTTATGATATTCCACAATCGGGCGCGATTGTTGAATAAGGAATTAAATATTATAAGTTAGAAAAAAGGAATGTCTTCAAAATTGAGACATTCCTTTAGATTTTCAAGAGTACAACATAATTTTAAAAAAACACTAGGTCACGACTGAATTGTTTAAGTCATGACTGAGTTGTTTAGGTCACGACTAAGTTGTCTGAGTCACGACTGAGTTGTCTGGAGACATTAGGACGGGGTTAAAAATATAGTAAAGCAAATAGAACAACAAAATAAAAAACCTTCTCCGAGTCGGACTAGGACTAGAAGAAGGCAACACCGATAAACCATACTAAAACTTGAATAGGGAAGCTAATAAAGTTCCCTTTCAAGTGTCATTATACCATACACACAAAAAATCATACAATCATTTATAAAATATTCTGATTCATTATTCCTTGTATTTGTTGCTTGTTATATCATTACTCGACTATCTTCAGACTATACTTACAAGTTACTCATAACAGCAGATATATTATTAGCTAAGTTAAATTTTGATGTTTGAAGTAAAACACTTTAATATACTAAATAATATAATTATAAAATCGTTTATAAATCTAAGGTTTCTGCAACAATAGCGCCTGTTTGTTGAAGAAGGTATAAGTTAAATTACCCTATTATCTTCATGTTCTTTAGCAAACCACCTTATAACTTGCTGTGCAAGAATATCTAAGCATTTAGAAAACGCTTCTAGTTGTTCGGTTGGACATTCCATGCCCTTTTTCTCATAATTAGTTTTTGCATGAGCAAACATGTTTCGGGTGTTACTTATAGCATTAGCAACCTCTTCAAAAGCTTTTATTTTATCGTCATTTTTACTTTCTGGGCTCAATCTCTTTGTAAATCTTAAGAATGGAGGTGCTATTGTGACAATTTCATTTAGGTCACAACAAGTCTCAATAGTTAGTTTTATAGCAAAATAGTCTTTTTGATTATTTCTGTTACTTTCGAAGATTTTACCTAATTCTAGTATATAGTTTGCGTCCGGATTTAATGCTCTAGAACTAAATAATTTCTTGGTGGCAGAATTAATAAGATCTTGCTGTAAAACTGTTTGAGATACGTATTCTATCACCTTGGTATAAGTAAGAACTAATATTTCATAATTCGTACTAGAAAGGGAAGAATTATATAATTTTAACAATTCATGTACGCCTTTACCTCGTAACAATGGTCTGAGCCTTGTTGTATCTACTTTGAACTCAGGTTCGTCCTCTAAAGTAAGATAGGATAGCCTTGGAGACAATTGTATACTAATATCTAATGTTGATTTTAGCTCAAATAAATAAGCATCAACTAGGCTTTCAATTAGATTAACATCTATCGTATCCTCGGCAGAAATTTCTATAAAGAAATCATAATCGTCCACTGGAGGTAAATGCTTGTCAAAGAGATCATCAATTATTAATTTTATTCCATAACTTGTTAAGCCATTTACAATATTTATTGAGTACTCCTGTTCATCTATTGACTCTTTAATAGTAGGAATATCAAGATCAAAGTTATGCATCAATTCTTGTATTTGGTTATCAATGCAAAATAAAGCTACTTTTTTACCAATTAATTTGTTTTCATCAAATTCAACGACTTTCGTAGCATCATACACTACTTCAAGTAAATCACTGATTGTATGATTCGCATCATAATAGGAATGGGGAAACCAAGCAGGTAACACATAATTTTCATCGATAATTAAATCTTCTTCATTATCTGCATTCTCGACTTCATCATCATAATCGTCAGATAGATACTCGAAGTCATAATCGATTCCGTATTTTTCGAAAAATTTTAATAGCTCAATTACCTCTTGTTTAAATTCCTCGGAAACAAATCTAACAGCCATTCTCTTGCCTCCTATTAATACAAATCTACGATACTAAATTAGACTTGAATAAACAATTATAGCCTCTATTCTGTATAATATCATTTTTTTCAACAAAACTAACCGTTACTTGTATTGTATTCCTTTACAATCTCTTTTTCATAAATAACCAGATTTACCACAGAGTGTTATTCAAGAATCCACCTTTATTATCTCTGTAAACTTACTAGCGAAGTAGCTTTAAAGTCCTTTCAAAATCTTATTAATAATAACCTCACAATTCGGGCGGCAGCACAACAGCATCCAGGACAGCCAACAACGCTATCCAGGATGCTGTAAGTGTCGCTTCGGTATTAAATGCCCCGATAACAACCAGCTGTACGCATAGCTACACCTGGTAAGTTCCTGTTCCATTTACCTTACGGCCATACCGAACGAGCCGAAAATCCTTAAAAGAATAAAGACAAAAAACTAAGAGCAAAAAAGGATAGCCGGTTCCCACCGGCTTTTTTATTTATTTTCTCCTTTTCGCCCATTTGCATTCCGAATCGTATCATCACGCAGCGTTTCTAAGCTTCCAATCGGTCGGGACCCCGAACCCAACCGATTCCAAGCTAAGAAACGAGTCAATAGGTCAAGGGGCAAAAAACTTTTTCTAAAGGCGCTTCGCAACGAAAAACTTTTTGTGCTACTCCCTTGACCCATTGCCTATGCTCATGATTCGTTCTACATGCCAATCGGGAAAAATGATCCCCTTTGGGAACTCCTGCTATTCGGAATGCAAATAGAAGGAGAAAAAAATAAAAAAAAGAGAAAAAAGCATTCAAAAAACAACAAATTTTTGTTATTAATACCAGCAACGCCTACATCCGCCGTCCTCAAAACATGATCAACGATTGTTTGGGTATCTTCTCCATAACCAGCTTCAATATCAGCTGAAACGGGAACCTTCACATTCTGTGCGATATTTTTGATGATCTCTAAATGTCTGTTAAAATCGATTAATTCTCCATCCGCATATCCTAGTGAGTTCGCAATCCCCCAGCTGGTCGTACCAATTGCTTTGAGGCCTACTTTTTCAAGTGTTAAGGCAGAGAGTAAATCCCAAGCGTTCCCAAGAAATAATAGTTCCCCTGAAAAGTGCAGTTCATTGAATGTTTGAATCTTGTTCATTTTAATTCCTCCTCATTTGTAATGATCACATTCTAACAAGTAATCGACCTCCATTTCGCCCTCATTCTTGCTCTTATGGTCTGTATTTTAGACAACAAAAAAAGTGAAGCCATTTTATGCTTCACCTTAACGCTTTCCTATCATTATGTTAGTAGTCCAACTGATTATAATAGATCAGCTAAAAATGACTGTATGGATGCTGGCAAGAGCTGAAAAAATAATCCTTCATATTTAATATCAAGCAGACCAGCGATGAAAAAGATAATGATGGTAGAAAATAATATTGTCATCTTGTTTTTCTTAATGAACGACTTCAAAATGTTCCCCCCAATGCTGTACGAACCTGCCTGGATTCAGGCAGTTTTATTTTTAAGGAGCTTTTCAGCTTCCTTTATACTATCGATTAACCAAATGGGCGTCTTCGGATGATTACCGATTTCCTCTGCTGTCATCCAATAGACAGCATTCACTTCTTCTGGACTCTTAGCAAAAGGCTCACCCTCTTCCAACTCACATAAGTAAACAATATCAATGACTTCACTGCCATCGTCTAATTTGAAAGAGGTATTTCTGACATATTCCATCTTTTCTTGTACCTTCACTCCAACCTCTTCAAATAATTCGCGTCTTAACGTTCTTTCTAAAATATCTTTAGAATCACCCTCATTTTCAACTGTTCCTCCCACTAGAGAAAGCAGACCGCCTGCATGTCCTTCTTTCAAACTTCGTTCAATAACCAGCCACTTGTTTTCCTTATAAACGGCTCCTTCGACATTAACATAAAACATTTAAAGCCCCCCTTATATTGTTTATTAAATATTTCGCTTCAGAGTAGAGAATTGCTGCTAAGCATCCATCAGTTATTTTAACAACATTCGGATGCTCCCTCGATATTTAAGGTTTATGTAAGGTTTAGATTAAAACGATGTAAGGTTGGACCAATATACTCTGAATTGTAGTCATTAAAGGAGGACTTTTCAATGAAAACTATCTTACGTGCAAAAAACGTTCAAAAAGTATACGGTTCGAAGGGAAATCAATATAAAGCATTGGAAGATATAGATTTAGAAATAAAAGAAGGAGAATTTATCGGCATTATGGGGCCTTCGGGTGCTGGTAAATCCACATTACTCAATATATTATCGACCATTGATACGCCAACTTCAGGAGAAATTATTATTGCCGATCAAAATATTGTCACTATGAAGGAAGAGCAATTATCAGATTTTCGCCGTAACAACCTCGGCTTTATTTTTCAAGATTATAATCTGCTTGATACCTTAACGGTGAAGGAAAACATCTTACTGCCACTGGCATTATCAAAAGTGCCGGCAAAAGAAATAGAAAACCGAGTCGAGAAAATCGCAGATACGTTTGGAATTCAAGGAATACTTGATAAATATCCCTATCATATCTCTGGGGGCCAGAAGCAAAGAACAGCTGCTTCGAGGGCGATGGTGACGAAACCGAGCCTTATATTGGCGGACGAGCCTACAGGAGCCTTGGATTCAAAATCCGCAGCTGATTTACTAGAAAGCTTAACAGCACTTAATGAGCAGAATCACTCAACGATTATGATGGTCACACATGATGCCTTTGCAGCAAGCTTCTGTAAACGAATTTTATTTATTAAAGATGGCGGAATCTACGCGGAAATTCAAAAAATGCAAAATTCCCGTCAGGAATTCTTTCAAAAAATACTAGATGTCCTTGCTTCACTTGGGGGTGGACATTAAATGACGTTATTTAGCATCGCCAGGAAAAATATCCGAAAAAACTTTACCAACTATTTTTTATATATCGGATCAATGATTTTTAGTATTGTTATTTACTTTACCTTTGTTTCTTTAAAATATGATCAAGCAATACAGGAAACAACTGATTCGTCCACCAAAATTAGCTCCGTCTTTAATGGTGCATCTGTTGTGCTCATGATTTTTGTAGCTGTATTTATCTGGTATTCCAATTCTTTTTTTACAAAGAAACGCAAAAAAGAAGTCGGACTCTACTCTTTGCTAGGCGTTCGTAAAAAGCAAATCGGGCGGATGTTATTTTATGAAAACTTTATTATGGGGATTATCGCTCTATTGATTGGGATTATCCTTGGTTCCATTTTGTCAAAGTTTTTTGTCACCATTTTGATGAAGGTCATGGGGTATGATGCACTTGGAAATTTTGCTATTTCCCCGCAAGCAATCGTAAATACCATTATCGTATTCACGGTAATGACGGCGATTACTTCGATACACGGATATCGCTTAATTTACCGCTTTAAGTTAATTGAGTTATTCAAAGCGGAGCAGGAAGGGGAAAAAGAACCAAAGGCTTCTGTCATCACCGCGATGATCTCCGTTCTGTTAGTTGGAGTGGGATACTGGCTTGCACTGCAAAATATGCTGGAGTCAGAAGTGTGGAGAAAAATAGGCTTTTTGATAACCCCGCTCGTCATCTTAGTCACAGTAATTCTTGGAACATATTTATTATTTAGTACATTAACGGTTTATTTATTAAAGCTATTAAGAAAAAATAAACCTCATTTTTGGAATGGAATCAATTTAATCAGCACATCCCAGCTTCTCTACCGAATAAAGGGTAATGCACGTACATTAACCATTATTGCTGTACTAAGTGCAACTACATTAACTGCGGTTGGAGCGGCATATAGTTTTTACTATAACAACAGAAGTAATGCTGACCTAGCAAATCCTAATAGCCTAATGTTTATAGCAAAAGACAAAAATGTATCTAAACAGATCAAAGAGCGTATATCAAGGGACAAAGTGCATAAAATTGTCTATCACTTGACCGTCCCAACAATGATGATGGATGCCGATATTACAAATCTTCATAGCAAGATTTATCCAGATGAAATGGAATACAGCATTATCGACAATAAAACCTTTAACCAATTAGCTAAATCGCAGAATAGAGATGAATCTCTATCATTAAACGGAAATGAAGCAGCCGTACTAGAAGCCGGCTATTCCAAAGATTTTTCACCGAAGTATGTTGGGGCAACGATTTCGTTAAAAGCAAATGACAGCAGCGAGAATATTACCTTTAAAGAATTGAAGAAATATAATGTCCTCAATCTCCAAACAGCTGGTATGACAGTTGTTATTAGTGATGAGTTATTTTCCAAGCTTGCAAGCAGAACAGACCTTGTAAACATGGAAGCTTACAAACTGAAAAATGAAGAGGATGCAAAAACAGTTACGAAAGAGATTCAATCCTTGTTGCCGGAGGAAGCAAATTTCTCAAGCTTTTATTCCGATTATGCGCGAGGAATGGAGGCATCAGGTTTACTCATTTTTATTGGCGGCTTTTTAGGATTAGTATTCCTAGCTGCTACAGGAAGCATTATTTATTTTAAACAGCTGACAGAGGCGACTATGGATAAAGACCGTTATGTGATCTTATACAAAATTGGTGTGAATAAGAAGGAAGTAAAAAAATCCATTTCAAAACAGATCTTATTTATTTTTGCCTTGCCATTACTAGCTGGTGTTTCCCACTCAATAGTGGCCTTAACTGCGTTATCTAAATTAATGCAAACAAATTTGATGACTCCTGTTCTCATCTGTATAGGCGTTTATGTTTGTATTTACATTGCTTATTACTTTTTAACAGTAAGGAACTACTACAAAATAATTATCAAATAGAAAAGAGGAGAAAATAATGAAAAAATTTATAGGATTGATTGCAGCTATCGCAGTGATTTTAGTTGGCGGATTGGTTATTCTTCAAAATGTAAACTTTAATAGGCTGGGAGCAGAACAATATTATACTCAAATTATTGGTCAAGGAAAGATGCTGGAAGGTAAAGATGATAGTGGGGGAAAGTATGTAAGCTATGAATATAAACTTCCGGCATATGACAAGGATGGCCGACAAAAGACATTGACCTTTACTGCTCAAAAACAGCTTCGTGAAAATGCGTATTTATCTTTATTTGTAAAAGATAGTAAGGGGGTTACCTCCTATCAGGAAATGAAAAAGGAAGAACTTCCTAAAAAAGCAAGTGAGAAGTTATCGAAGTAATAATGAAGGAATCCTTTTGAAAGGGGATTCCTTTTTACTATAATGTAATAGGAAAGCAAGGAGGTAAGTATTTTGTCAACGAACAAGAAGGTTTTAATTATAGATGATGAAGAAGATATTTTACGGCTGATCAAAACGGTGTTAAAAAAGGAAGGAATCGATCATGTGGTAACTGCAGCTACTGCTAAAGATGGGTTTAATCAATTTCAAACCTATCATCCAGACATTGTGCTGCTAGATATTATGCTGCCGGATGGGGAAGGCTATGATGTCTGCAAACAAATCAGAAATATTTCCAAGGTGCCTATTTTATTTTTATCAGCAAAAAACGAGGAGATTGATAAGATATTGGGCTTTGCGATCGGCGGCGATGATTACATTACGAAGCCATTTAGCCCCAAAGAGGTTGCTTATCGGGTAAAAGCGCATTTGCGCCGGGCAGAATACATGCAGGCTGAACCGCAGAAAGAGACAAAATTCAAAGCGGGCCCGTTTGAATTAAACGAGGAAAAGGCACAGCTGACAAAGAATGGGCAAGTGATTGAATTGAAGCCAAAGGAACTTGGGTTAATGAAGGTATTCCTTCAAAACAAGAACAAGGTAATCAGTAAAGAACAGCTCTACGACACTGTCTGGGGAGAAGACTTCTTCGGCATGGATAATACAGTCATGGTTCATATCCGTAGACTTCGGGAAAGAATTGAGGACCAGCCTTCTCATCCTCAATATCTAGTGACGGTAAAAGGCTTAGGGTATAAGCTGATTATAGAGGATGAATAGGGATGAAGTGGAGGCTAACGGGAAGGTATTTATTTTCTGTTGTATTGGTTGTTGTTCTGATTATTTTCATCAATCTTATCATTGGGTTAGCGCTGCTTACGGCACAAATTGCTTTCGATGTTCCAATTTTTCAAAACCGAGAAATATCTCCGGAAGAATTCACGAGAAATTTTCAACAAGAAATTATCACATTGAATCATGATGTAGCCATTTCTGAAAAAGGACAAAACAAGTTAGTGAAAAAGGATGCCTGGATTCAAATTTTAGATGAAAACGGCAAAGAGGTTTACAGCCTGGGAGCACCTGCAAATAGGAAGAAAAAATATACCCCAGCAGATATGATTCAAATGTATAAATATAAAGAAGTAAACGCAACTACGGTCGTTTATGTTGGGGAAAAGGAACAAAATGGCCGTCAGTTCAGCTATTTGATTGGAATTGAAAATTGGAATTTAGGTCGGCAAGTTATCTCCTATAATAATCAGGATATTTTTAGAGTCATTAAAATAGGTATGGTTATTTTACTAATAGATATCTTAATCGCGCTATTGATTGGCTACCTTTTTAGCAAAAGGCTTACCCAGCCATTACATACGCTAATTGACGGCATTAAAAAATTGGCCAATCATGAATTCAATCACCATACTGAATCAAGAGGTTTATATAAAAATGTATTCTATAATTTAAATCATTTAGCTGACCAATTAAAGATCAGCGAAAGAGAAAGAAAAAAGTTAGATTTAATGAAGGAGGAATGGATTGCCAACATTTCTCACGACATCAAAACTCCGCTGTCCTCGATTCAAGGATATGCAGAAATGATCAAAGATCCGGAGTATGACTTTTCTTCGGAAGAAATAAGGGAATATGCAGGAATTATTGAAGCTAAGTCTCTCTATATCAAAGAAGTAATGGAAGATCTAAATTTATCAACTAGATTAAAAAATAAAGAACTATCGTTAAATAAAAAAGAGGTAAATATTGTTGCTTTGTTGCGGAAGATTGTGATTGATCTATTGAATGATCCGAAATATACCGACCGAAATATCCAGTTCCATGTAAACGAGGAGAACATAATGGCAGAAGTGGATGAAATTCTTTTCCGGCGGGCAATCAATAATTTGATTCTCAATGCGATTGTTCATAACAATGATCAAGTAAAGGTAGAAGTAAGCATTGAAAGGAAAGAACATACACATATTTTGATTAAAGATGATGGGAAGGGGATTAATGAGAAGGAACTTGAAAGGATTTTTGACCGGTATTATCGAGGCACAAATACAGGGGCTGCTCATAAAGGATCAGGGCTTGGAATGGCCATAGCACATGACATTATAAAAGCCCATGACGGTCAAATTACCATTCATAGTGAAATTGGCTGCGGAACAGCCATTGAAATTCAAACTTAAATTAAATAAATAGGGGAGTGAAATATGGACAATAACGTTTTTGAACAGATGGCAAAAAGATATGATACAGAAGATAGAATGGAACTAGCTCAAGTTATAGTCAAAGCTGTAAGAGAAGAATTGCAAAATTGCAAATCAAAATCTTTAATAGACTATGGGAGCGGCACGGGTCTAATTAGTTTAGAATTATCAGATTTAGTTGATTCTGTTTTGATGGTGGATTCATCAAAGCAAATGTTGGAGGTTGCGAAAGCTAAAATTTCTCACAAAGGAATTACTAACTCAAAAGTGCTTTATTCAGATTTTATTCAAGAAACGCCTGAACTTAAGGCAGACATAGTATTAATGTCACTAGTTCTTCTTCATATTCCGGATACTAAAAAAATCTTGCAAGAATTGTTCAACATTTTAAATATTGGCGGCAAGCTGATTATTATTGATTTTGACAAAAACGATAAAATAAATCATCCGAAAGTCCATAACGGTTTTTCGCATGAAGAACTGAAAAAAAGACTATCAGAAGCTGGATTTAAATCAATAGAAATTAAGACATTCTATCAGGGAAATCGTATTTTTATGAATCAAGATGCCTCAATGTTTATATCCAGTAGTATAAAGTGATTTCTTAATTTTTATTTCTTAGTGCGTAGAATCTCAAAATAGAACCATTCACATATGTAAGACCTCGTTCTAAAATAAGAACGGGGTTATTTTTGTATGTGGCAGTTTTAATAATTCAAGTTAATCCTATCTTTTGCCACAATTTTTAACATAAAATGACGTGGAATGTTGATAGACTTTATTCAAGCTCCCACTTATATTTAATCATATAGGAGTTGAAGATATGATTGGTATGAATATTCGTGTGTTGCGTAAGAAAAATAAAATGAGCCAGGAACAATTAGCTGAGCGGGTAAATGTTTCTCGTCAGACTGTTGCAAAGTGGGAGAATGAAGAGGCGTTGCCTGATATTCATAAATGTAAAATGTTAGCCGAACTCTTTCAAGTAACATTGGATCAATTATCCGGCAGTATGAGTGAAGAAGAGGTAGAGCATCTTGGTCCGAAAGGGAAACAGTTTTTCGGTGTTGTGAAGGTAGGCGAGCGCGGGCAGATCGTTATTCCAAAGCAAGCGCGGGATATGTATCAGATTCATGCTGGCGATAAGCTTGTTGTTTTAGGGGAAGACGCAACAAAAGGAATAGCTATCTTAAAAACAGATAGTTTCCTGGAGTTTGCAGATTTGATCCGTAAGGCAGAAGCAGCGGAGGATGAATAGGAATGATTAAAATTGTATTCTTTTCGATCCCTGCACACGGGCATACGAATCCGACCTTACCGGTAGTAGCTGAGCTTGTAAATAGAGGGCATGATGTTTGGTACTACTCTTTTTTAGAGTTTAAAGGAAAAATTGAAGGTCTCGGTGCCAAGTTTATTCCCTGTGATGAATTCCTCCCCCCGATTTCACAAGAGGAATTGGATCGCAAAGCTGGAAAAGATTTTGCGGCATTGATTGAAATGATTGTCGATACGACCATTGCTTTAGATGAAAAAGTATGTACGGAATTAAGAGATATTCAGCCGGATTGCATTGTATCGGATTCTTTATGCTTTTGGGGGAAGTTGTTTGCTAAGAAATTAGGAATCCCCTACATTTGTTCAACAACTACCTTTGCATTTAATCGCCATACAGCCAAGCTGATGAAACGCAGTATAAAGGAAATATTGGGCATGATAACTGGAATGCCAAGAATTAATAAGAAGTTAGAGCTGCTGCGGTCCCACGGGTATGAAGTAGAGAACTTTATTTCGATTATTCAAAATGACAATGAAACAGACACCATTGTTTATACATCAAAAAAATTCCAGCCGATGGCCGAAACATTTTCCGACAGATATTCCTTCGTCGGCCCTTCCATCCGGCAGTCTTCTGAGGCATTCGAAGGAAGGGAAGGCAGGAAGTTCATCTATATTTCATTAGGAACGGTACTTAATCAAAATAAGGACTTTTACCAAAATTGCATCCATGCATTTGCGGACAATAGGTATGATATTCTAATGTCGGTTGGTGACAAAACGGAGATTGATTCTCTTGGCCGTCTACCAGACAATTTTACCGTTCAAAACAGAGTAGACCAGCTAGGAATATTACAGAAGGCAGATGTATTTATTACACATTGCGGAATGAATAGTGTGAATGAAAGTCTGTATTATGGCGTTCCAATGGTATTATTTCCGTTGCATAGCGAGCAAAGGGCAGTGGCTGAACGTGTCGCTGAACTTGGTGCGGGTATAAAATTAAAAGGAAAACAGCCAAAGCATCTGGAGAAAGCTGTATCAGCAGTACTGGCCAATGGAACCTATTTAGAAAACGCCCGAGATCTCTCTGAAGACTTCAGGAATGCCGGTGGAGCTGTAGAGGCAGCTAATGTTATATTGGATAAGATAAAATGAAAAAACGAGCACATGATTCCAATCATTTTGATGAGATCATGTGTTATTTTTTAATTTAATGGAATCTGTTATATTTTATTTGATAATTCTGTCTATAATTAAAAATACAAGTATCATTGTATGATATACTTTTAAAAAAGTTTTACGAGGAGCGATTGGGCTTGAGCATTCATTTTGAAGTGAAAAGAACGACGAAGGTATCCAAACAAACAGCCTATACAGGTCTGCTTGATCTTGATTCGGCAAAACGCTGGATGCAAGGATTAGTAAGAATAGAGCGATTAGATGAGGGGCCAATGCAGGCAGGAAGTCAGTGGATGGAAACGAGAAAGATGTTTGGAAAAGAAGCTACTGAACATTTTGAGGTAGTTGAACTTACGGAACCCAAGAAAATTGTGCTCCGCTGTGATGGAACGAAAGGAACAACAGGAAAAGGAGAATTTGTGTTCACATACATAATCGCTTCAGAGGATGATCATACAGTGATTACTCTGAATGGAGAAATAAGGGGACTTACCGGTTTGACGAAAATTTTTGGAAAAATGATGGCTGGAACCTTTAAAAAAGCATGTGCGAAAGATTTGGACGGGCTAATAAGCTATATGGAAAATGAGTGAATATTTTCTAAAACCGCGGCTGTAAAATGAATAACTTTTCCAATGTTTTGCAATAATGAAAAAGGTGTTCTGCTTATACAGGTTGAATATATAAGAGAAATTATTTTCAGAAAAAAAAGGAGGTAAACATGGGAAGATTAATTCATTTCGAAATTCATGTGGATGATATGGAACGGGCGAAGAAGTTTTATGGGGATGTATTTGGCTGGACCTTTGAAGATTGGAGCGACTATGCGGGAATGCCATATTTCGGAGCTGTAACTGGCGATGCAAGTGAGCTTGGAATTAATGGCGCATTGATGCAGCGTCAAAGCCCACCCCCGGAGCCTGGTCAAGCGATGAATGGCTATGCTTGTACAATGGGAGTAGAAGATTACGATGCGATTGAAGCGAAAATCATGAGCAGCGGAGGCACGGTGGCACTGCCAAAACATGCGCTGCCTGGGATGGCTTGGCAGGGATACTATATGGATACAGAAGGAAATGTATTTGGAATTCATCAGCCAGATGAGAACGCTAAGTAGGATTAGCCAGCTATCTTTAAATAATGGGGTGCTTTTCTTTTAATAGGAAAAGTGCCTTTTTAAATTTCAAAAATATATAATCTAAGTGAAAATATTCATATTATGAGGGGTTGGATCAAATGACATATGAAGAAATTATGCAGAAACTTGAAGAATTAGGCTCTGAGCAAACGAAGCAAATTTATAAAAATCATGGTGTGAGGGAGCCACATTTTGGCGTAAAAATAGGGGATATGAAGAAATTGGTCAAATTTGTAAAGAAGGATCATGAATTAGCATTAAAGTTATATGATTCTGATAATCATGATGCAATGTATTTGGCAGGTGTCGGTTAATCCAAAGATTATCTCTAAGGAGACTTTACAGGATTGGGCAAAGAAAGCCTACTGGTATTTGGCTGCGGAATATACAGTTGCGCAAGTGGCGGCAGAAAGCGACTATGCCCTCGAATTAGCGAGGGAATGGATGAAATCTGAGGAAGAGATGATAGCGGTTTGTGGCTGGAGTACATATGCTAACTACCTATCCATTACCCCTGATGAAAAATTGGATATACCTGAAATAAGAATGCTGCTAAATCAAGTGAAAAGTACGATACATAATGAGCGTAATCGGGTCCGATATGTGATGAACGGCTTTGTTATATCTGTCGGCACCTATGTGGCTGAATTAAAGGAGGAAGCAAAGCAAGTCGCAGAATATATCGGCAAGGTGCATGTTGATGTTGGAAATACCGCTTGTAAGGTCCCACTCGCTTCAGATTATATTAAGAAAGTAGAAGAGAAGAATAGAATAGGTATGAAGCGGAAAACATGTATTTGTTGATATCTCCCTAAGTGAACGTAGTAATAATACACATAAAGAATGGTTAAAAGTAAACTCCGTGCAATCTTTTTTTCTGTTTTTGGAAAGTTTGTTAGAGGTAGTTCCATGTTATTCCTATTCGAATAGCCGTGGAATTCGGACGAGCACAGGCGATTTTAAGCAAGCCTAGTCTGAATAGCCCGCGAGTTCGGACAAGTCCAGGTAATTTTGAGCAATGCTTGTCCGAATAGCCGTCCAGTTCGGACAAGCATAGTTGATTTTCAGCAAACTTTGTCCGAATAATGCTCGAGTTCGGACAAGCCCAGGTGATTTTGAGCAAGCCTTGTCCGAATAGCCGTCGAATTCGGACATGCCTAGTTGATTTTCAGCAAACTCTGTCCGAATAATGCTCGAGTTCGGACAAGCCCAGTCGATTTACAGCAATCCAAGTCTGAATAGCCCTCAAGTTCGGACAAGCCCAGCTGATTTTAAGCAATCCCAGTCCGAATAGCCTTCAAGTTCGGACAAGTCCAGGTGATTTTGAGCAATCCTAGTCCGAACAGTGCTCGAGTTCGTACAAGCCCAGTCGATTTACAGCAATCCTAGTCTGAATAGCCCTCAAGTTCGGACAAACCCAGATGATTTTAAGCAATCCTTGTCCGAATAGCCGTCGAATTCGGACAAGCATAGTTGATTTTCAGCAAACTTTGTCCGAATAATGCTCGAGTTCGGACAAGCCCAGTCGATTTTCAGTAAGCCCTATCCGAATAAAACCATCATTTATCCAAAAAAATTCACATTATAGGTAGTTCTTCTGTCAAATTCATATCACAGCAAAATTCATCTACCGCACATTAAATAATTCCATCCTTTCAAATTTAAACAACGAAAAAATGCACATCACCCCTTGCTAAAACAATAAAAAAACACATGATATTTCATATAAGAAATATCGTGTGTTTCTCTTTTTCCATTTAAATAAAGTAACCCGTTATTATAAAAAACGAAATTTAGTTTTAGGATTTTATTAGAATGCTGCTGTCCAGCCGCCGTCAGCGGTAATAACAGTGCCATTTACGAAGCTTGAATCATCAGAAGCTAAGAAAAGCGCGACTTGTGCGATTTCTTCAGGCTGTCCGATTCTTGGCATTACTCCCTGTACTGCTTTCGTACGCTCCATACCGAATTGATTAAAGTTCTGCATCGAAGAAGCGATATTCGTTGCTACACCGCCGGGGGCAATGGCATTACAGCGGATGCCTTTATTTGCATACATATAACCGGTATTTTTCGTAAGACCAATGACTGCATGCTTGGATGCTCCATATGTTGCACCTGCATGAGCTCCATTTAATCCACCAGTTGAAGCGGTATTAATGATCACTCCACTTTCTTTTTCTAAGAAGATGGGAAGTGCTTTGCGCATCGCTCTCATAACGCCTTTAGTATTAATATCAAAAATTAAATCCCAGCGTTCATCAAGAATATCAGCAACTGGTTCAAAACCATCCATTATCCCCGCGTTATTTACTAAAATATCCAATGTTCCGTACTCGCTAACAGTTGTATCAATCATATGATCAATGTCCACTTGTTTTGCCACATTGACTTGAACTGCCTTGGCAGTTCCGCCTTTTTCTGTAATCCATTTAACGACTGCTTTAGCACCTTCCAGATTAAGGTCGGAAACGATTACTTTTGCCCCTTCACTCGCATATAATTCTGCGATGGCTTTCCCCATACCTGAAGCTGCGCCTGTTACGATTGCTACTTTGTCTTTTAATTTCATCCCATATCCCTCCACTAGTATAAAAGAATATATATTGAACACCTGTACAATAAAAATTATACTAGAGAAGGTAATGCAGTACAATCGACAGAAAATCTGAGTAATGTTGAGTAATAGACGTTTATTTCAATTAGTGTTCAATATGGGGTGAAAAAAATTGAAGCAGGACCTTCGAATAATTAAGACTAAGGATAGTTTACGCCATGCGTTATTGGCATTATTGAAACAGAAGCCATTAGAAACGATCACAATCGCTGAATTGTGCCGGGAAGCTACGATTAACCGCGGAACGTTTTATTTGCACTATAAAGAGGTCCATGAAGTGTTTCGTGAATACTTAGAGGTTATTGTCGAGGATTTAAAGCAATCGTACGAAGAACCTTATTATAAAACGAATTATCATATCCAGAATCTTGAAGCAGATATGATTAAAATATTTCATCATGTGAAGAAATATAAAGATTTTTATCAAATAATATTTGATGAGCGCATTCCGATGATGTATTATTATCTTCTATTTGATACGGTCCGTTCATTTATGAAGGAATCGATAGAAAAACATTTCGAATTAGATCACAGCATCCAGCTAGATTATCTCATTAGTTATCAGACCAACGCGATCCTTGGCATCTTAATTGAATGGCACCGTCATGGATACGAAACATCGATCCATGAGCTGAATCAGCACCTTATCACCATCTTGTCGATCAATAGCCCCGTCCGTAAAATGCAGTAAACCACTTTTATATATTGGAGGATCATATGGAGTTTATTAGTGAATGGCTGTCAGAATATGATTTGAATCCTACGGTAGTTAAGTATCTTTCAACTATTATTATGATTCTTTTTATCGCGATTATCTGTATTGCCGCGAATTTTATCACAAAAAAGATCGTCATTAGAATCATCACTCATATCGTGAATAATAACAAGTACCAATGGGACAATATCCTTTTGGATCGAAAGGTTTTTCATAAATTATCCCATATTGTTCCAGCGATGATTATTTACTACTTTTCTTCTACCTTTCAGTACTTTCAGCATTTGATAGAAAAGGGTGCAATTACGTATTTAATCATTGTGGGACTAATGATTATGAATAGCTTATTAAATGCGATTACTGATATTTATCAAACCTATGAAATATCTAAGACAAGACCGATAAAGGGATATATTCAGGTCGTTAAAATTATCGTTATAACACTTGGCGTGATTGTGATAATTGCAAACATGATGGGGGAAAGTCCGATTATCCTTTTAAGCGGGATTGGGGCTCTCTCAGCTGTACTCATGCTAGTTTTTAAAGATTCGTTATTAGGTCTTGTTGCTGGGATCCAGCTGTCATCTAATGATATGGTACGGGTTGGGGACTGGATTCAAATGCCGAAATATGGAGCAGATGGCGATGTGATTGATATTTCCTTAAATACCGTACAGGTGCAAAATTGGGATAAGACGATTACAATGATTCCAAGCTATGCTTTAATCTCTGATTCTTTTATCAATTGGAGAGGGATGCAAACCTCTGGTGGACGCAGAATTAAGCGCTCTTTATTTATCGATAAAAATAGTATTGCATTTTGTACTGACGAGATGATTGAAAAGTTTAAAAGCATCCACTATCTTTCGGACTATATGATCAATAGAGAACATGAAATTGTTGAGCACAATACGAAGCACGGAATTAACCGAAGCAATCCAGTGAATGGAAGGGCTCTTACGAATATAGGTGTTTTTCGCGTGTATATTAACCATTACCTGCAAAAACATCCCGGAATCAATCAAGACATGACTTTAATGGTTAGACAGCTTGCTCCAACAGAACACGGGTTGCCATTAGAAATATATGCTTTTTCAAATGATGTCAGATGGGCAATATACGAATCCGTTCAGGCTGATATCTTCGATCATCTCTTTGCAGTCGCACCAGAATTTGGGCTTCGCTTATTCCAGAATCCATCTGGGAATGATTTAAGAACAATGATGGATGAACCAAGACGGGATGGAGAAAGAGCACATTGAAAAAATGATTTAAAAATCGTAAAAACACTCATGGATCTTGTATTTATGAGTGTTCTTTTTGTTTGTGAAGATCAGAAATGTTCATGAAAAATATGAAATCCCTACTTGGTATTAAAGTTGGTAAAATATCAAGTATTACTATTTTTTTGTCTGAACAGTATAATCAGGAATGGGAGATGAGACAGATGAATAAAAAAGACATTGCAAACGTCCGAAAACAATTTAAATTAAACAATCGATATATGAATATCCGAGAAATATTTAATGTGTATATAAAGAAAGAATCAGGTGAGATTTACCATCAAGTCAGCCAGCCGTTTCAAATGCTGGAGCAGGAAGCACAGGAATTATTTTTAACCAACTTTAAAAAGGTTTTGACAGGAAGTCTTGATGCGAAGCTGTTTGAATTGAAATTTAGAAGAGATGTGGAAGATAGCACGCAAATGATTCTCTACAATGGATTGCGGGCAGATTCGGAAGATTGGATGGAGAGCATGCTGAGAATCGTGCAGAAAATGTTTGCTCATGCCGTTTATGAATTCGATACAGTGGTTACCTTTATACGGGGAGAATATCAAAAGGCAACCAGAAAACGCGACCTGGAATCTGAAGAAGGCGGAGACGATGAGGTATATTCCAATGAATTTACCCTCTGCACGCTCAATAAAACCGATCAGCCGAAAAAAGCGCTGCTATTTGATTATATCGAGAAGGAATTCAAATCAAATAACGCAGTCGACCCGATTATCAATTTAACTGCTCCGTTAACAGGCTTTATGTTTCCGGCCTTTAATGATAATGCGGCTGACGTCAATCATATTCTCTATTATGGAGGAAAAGCGAATCAGCCAGATACGATGTTTATCGAAGAAGTCCTCCATTGTGAAGACATTATTACGGCAATAGAAGAGAAGGATAGCTTTGAACAAATTGTAAAACTGGTAGCAGGGGAAGAAGTCGCTACCAATGTCATTTCTAATGTGTATGAAGAGATTGATAAGATGGTACAGGAGAGTATAGAAAATGAAGAAAGTGAACCTCCTAAACTCGATTCTCGGGACATTGAACGCATCTTAGAGGTAAGTGGTGTGGAAGATGTCGATACCGCCAAAGTTGAACATGCATTCAAAAGTGTTGTTTATGATGTCAATCATGAAATCAAAGCGAGCAGTGTCATCCCGAAATCAATTAAGATCAACACAAAGATTGCCGACGTATCCATCCACCCGAAAGAACTGAAAAATGTAAAATACATTACCTATGAAGGAAAAAGATGTCTGCTATTAGAAGTGGATGAAGATGTTGTCGTTGAAGGCTTCCGCTTGCCCAACATGTCTAATCATCAATAAAATGGAAAAAGAGATAGCCATTCACTGAAATGGCTATCTCCTTTTCTTGTATCAGTCTGATTTAAAGAACAAATCTAGTAATAACCCCCGCATTGAAATGACCCAGACCGATATTAGCTTGCCGATGCTAATGATTGTTTTTACGAAACCAATTTTTCCTTTTATCGGTAAAAACGGGCTCTAACTTTAGTTTGTGTGACTGGTTATTCCAATAAATGTAACATCTGGTCTTTATTAATCATATATAACCTTGAAATTTCTAATAAATGTAATATTTGGTCTCTAAAAATCATATATGAACCCGATTTTTCCAATAAATGTTACATTTGATCTCTATTAATCATATAGGAACCCGATTTTTCCAATAAATGTAACATCTGATCACTATTAATCATATATGAACCCGTTTATTCCAATAAATGTAATATCCAATCTCTATTAATTATATACGAACCCGAAATTACCAACAATTGTAACATCCGGTCCCTATAAGTTTTCAATAAATATTTTAATGATTTTTCACCTGATTGTATGTTAAAATGCCAAGGTTATATATTAAAGAAAGGAAACGGAATAAATGAATAAACAAACAACTCAGACGAAGTTACTGAAGGAATACATTTTTATTGTTATTGGTTCGATTTTAGTTGGTTTATCTTATAATATATTTCTATTGCCAGCGAGACTTGCGGCGGGTGGTGTGTCAGGAATTAGTACAATTCTGTATGAGCTTTATCAGTTTAATCCCGCTTACGTTCAATGGTTGATTAATATTCCGCTGTTTTTTGCTGGACTCATCCTCCTTGGGAAGGATTTTAGCATTAAAACATTAGTAGGGACCTTTTTTGTTCCGTTTACGATATGGGTTAGTGCCGATATTCCTTTTACCATTGATAATCCGCTTCTAGCTGCGATTTATGGAGGAATCCTCTTAGGGGTTGGACTTGGAATTGTTTATCGTGGAAAAGGCTCTACTGGAGGCCTGGCAACGGTCGCACAGATTGTTAAAAAGTATACGGGATTCTCCAGCGGCTATTCCCAATTAATTGTTGATGGATTTGTTGTCGTAGCCTCTGCATTGGTGTTTAATTTAGAATTAGCTTTATATGCGATGATGGCGATTTATGTGACTAGCAAAGTGATTGACTTTGTGCAGCTGCAAACCTCTCCGTCAAAGCTTGTGCTTATTATTACTGAGCAGGAAGAGCAGATCCAAACGATTATTAAAGATGAAATTGATCGGGGACTAACGAAGGTACGCTCGATCGGAGGCTTCTCCAACAAGGAAAAAACACTGATCCTTTGTGTGGTTGAGCAGGAGGAAGCGATTTATTTAAAAAAGGTGCTGCAGGAGCAAGAGCCTACCTCATTTGTTGTCTTTCTTAACGCTTCCGAAATTCTTGGACGAGGGTTTTCCTTATCAAAAAGTAATGGGTAATTTCGAGTATAAAAAAGCTGACACTCATTGTGTCAGCTTTTATCATGTTATGAAACTCTTTCTCTCGCAACAGTCTCCAATTCCTTCTCCGGCAAACTCAAAGCAACAACTGCTGCGACAATAAGCGCCCCGCCAATCAGCTGGTAGCCGCCAAATGATTCGTTTAGCCAAGTGATAGAAACGATAACGGCAACAAGCGGCTCGATGCTTGATAGAAGGCTTGTCTCCATAGGACTTAAATGCTTTAAACTCCCGATATAAAGTACAAATGAAAGAGTTCCACTGAGTATGGCCAGAAATAGCATAGTGGAGGTTTCGAATGTTAGTGTATTGGCAATGGCCTGGAAGCTAAATGGCCGATTAAATAAAAGTAAAGCAATGCCCGCAAGCAGCATCCCCCAGCCAACAATGAGTGGCGATCCCCATTTTTTTATTAATGAAGCAGGCTGAAGCGTATAAAAAGTGAATCCAATCGCAGTCAGTAAGCCAAAGATGACGGCGATCTTTGTTAGAATAATATTTTCGATCGATCCGTTTGTAATAAGAAAAAAGATTCCTGAAAGCGCAATAATGATTGAGATCAATTGAATTAAAGATGGGAGCTTCTTATATTGGACAGCAACGTAGACGGTAATCAGCACTGGACCAAGAAATTGAAACAAGGTAGCAGTAACCGCATTGCTTATTCTTACTGTTTCAATAAAGGCATATTGCGCGCCTAACATCCCGATGATTGCGAAAATGACTAACTGTATCCATTGGTGTGGTTCCTTCCAAATAGCGAAAATGCTTTGTTTTCTAATAGATAAAACAGCTAATATGAGGATTCCTGCTAGCAGAAGTCTAATAATTAAAAAGTCTATAGATGTAATCGTTGTTTGCTGAAAAAGCCATTGAATGATCGGACCAGAAATTCCCCATAATGCTGCTCCAATTATGATCATTATTAATCCAAGACGGCGTGATGTTTTCATGATGCCTACCTCCTAAATACTCGATTGCATGAATGTTATGATTGAAAATGCTAAGCATAGAGGTATTATATAGAATAACTGATACTACATTAAGGATCAGATTTTAAAAGTTAGAAGGGGTCAGTTTTGATGCTAGAGATCACACCAAAGCTTGATAATCAAAGTGAGAAGCCGTTATATGTTCAGCTTTACGATTATATAAAACAAGAAATTAAAATGGGCAACTTAACTCCGGATATAAAGCTTCCATCAAAAAGAAGACTTGCCGCACATTTATCGCTAAGTCAGAACACAATTGAAGCCGCCTATGAGCAGCTAATAGCTGAGGGTTATTTACTATCCATTCCGCGGAAGGGCTACTATGTATGCGAGCTGGATCAGAATTTAGCGGATAGCAATGGTCAGCAGTCAGCCAATTTTATAAAGGAAAAACCATATCAAGATCCAAAATTTTTATATGATTTTACCCAAATTGGTGTAGATGCACGTTCTTTCCCATTTGGAGTATTTCGCAAATTAACGAATGATATATTGCGCTCGGAGAACGACCGTTTGTTAAAGCTTGGCCATCCACAGGGTGACTATGATTTTCGGAAAGCCATTGCAAAGTATCTGTATGAATCACGCGGGGTTTGCTGTTCGCCAAGTCAAATGATTATCGGCGCGGGTACACAATATTTAATTCGCTTGTTGTTTCAGCTGCTTCAAGAGGGAATATTTGCTGTTGAAGATCCTGGCTATCACCGCAGACATGTCGCTTTTGAAAAATGGGAACGGGTGAAGATGATTCCATTAGACCAAGAGGGGATGATGGTTTCACGTCTTGAAGAAAGTGGAGCGAATATAGCGTTTGTTACACCATCACATCAATTTCCATGCGGAATGATTATGCCGATCTCAAGAAGGATGCAGCTGTTGCATTGGGCCAATATGGGAGAGGGCCGATACATTATTGAAGACGATTATGATAGTGAATTTCGCTATTCTGGTAAGCCTATTCCTGCTTTACAAGGCTTGGATACGAATGAAAAAGTGGTTTATATGGGCACCTTTTCAAAGGCATTACTGCCATCCCTTCGAGTAAGCTATATGGTTCTCCCCAAACCGCTTATTGAAATATATCAAAATGAATATTTTTTCTATGCACAAACAGTATCGCGAATGGATCAAGATCTTCTTAGAAGGTTTTTAGAAGAGGGGCATTGGGAGAAGCAAATAAGCAAAATGAGAGTGATCTATCATAAAAAGAGAGATATTCTTGTGACAGAAATTATGAAACAGTTTCCTGATTCAGCTGAGATTATTGGCCAGGACTCCGGTCTGCATGTGTTAGTACGTGTCAATAATGGCATGACAGAGCAAGAACTAATCGACCAAGCAGGCCGCTTTCATAGTAAGGTTTATCCACTATTCGCCTATGGAAGCCATGATAATAAAACCGTTTTACTTGGTTATGCGTCTTTATCGGAAGCAGAAATACATGATGCAGTTAAAATGCTGGCGGAGGCTTGGTTTTAATTGATAGCATAGACTAAAAAAGGTTCTAGAATGATCATCCTAGAACCTTTTCCGAATTAAATTAAACCTACACAATCCTCCTCCGAATATACCCAGACAATAAATCAATTAACGTTACCATGACAATAATCCCTAGAAGAATAATCCCCACCCGGTCCCAATCTCGCGAGCTTAAGGCGAAAATGAGCGGGGTGCCGATTCCGCCTGCTCCAATAATGCCAAGGATAGCGGCAGAACGTACGTTGATTTCGAAGCGGTATAGCGTATAGGATAAGAAGCCAGGCATGACTTGCGGCAGGATGGCAAACCAGATGATTTGCAATCGGGTGGCACCAGTAGCCGTCAATGCTTCTGCAGGTCCAGGATCAATGCTTTCGATCTCTTCTGCGAATAATTTGCCAAGCATGCCGATGGAATGTAATCCAAGAGCAAGCACGCCTGCGAAGGACCCTGGACCAACCGCTTTAATAAACAGAATGGCCATGACAATTTCAGGAAAGGTGCGAACAAAGCTTAGCATGAATTTTCCTGTATTTGTTGCTGTTTTTCTGCTGCTCATATTCGCTGCTGCCCAGAAAGCAAATGGAATACATAGAAAAGCAGAAATGAACGTGCCTAAGATGGCGATGGCTAATGTATCAAGGAGACCGCGCAGCAAGTCCTCTCCATCAGGTAAGTATACATAATCCCAATCTGGATTAAATATGCCGGCAAAAATGGCTTTGGAAATCTGACCGGCTGTTTCTTTTACACCCGCAATCGGCATGCCAGAAAATGCCCATATGTATAGAAGGAGTAAGGCAATAACAATAATGAAATGCTGGATTCTATTTTTTCTTGGTTTGAATGGGGTGATCACGGCTTTATTCATAGTAATTTCTCCCGCAGCTTCGTGCTAATATAGTCGATGAGCAGAACAACGACCAGGGTAAATAGAATAATCGAGCTTGTTTTATCATATTCAAAAAATCCGAGCGTGCGATCATAATACAACCCAATCCCGCCTGCACCGACTAAACCCAAAACAGCTGCGGCCCGGATATTCACTTCAAAGGTATAAAGAACATATGAAATATAATGCGGCAGGACCTGCGGAATCACTCCGTAAAAGATCCATTGGATTTTATTTGCCCCAACAGCTGTCATGGCCTCTAAGGGACCAGTATCAATTGACTCAATGGCTTCATAAGTTAACTTCGCCACCAATCCGATTGAAAAAATCGTTAAAGCAAGTATGCCCGGCAGTGTTCCTAAACCAAAGATGGATACAAAAATGGCAGCTAAAAGCAAGTCGGGCACAGTCCGTATAATGTTTAAAATAAATCTTGCTGGATAGTAAAAGAAATAATTCTTAACAATATTATTTGCAGAAAACAAGGCAATCGGGATGGCGATAATGGCACCAAAGGTTGTTCCTAACAGGGCCATTCGAATCGTTTCGAGCATGGCTGGGAGGATTTTTTCAAAATAAAGCCAGTTTGGCGGAATCATTTGTTTCAAAAGCTCCAGCATATTTGGAAACCCAACAACGAGATCAGAAATAGATGCATTGGTTTTCATAGCACTGGCAAAAAAAAGCAGCAGCAGAATGAAAACGGTTAAATAGGTTTTAAGCTTACTAGGCGGTTCAGGATAGTTCCTTTTTTCTAAGGGAAGATTCATCATGCTTCTGCTCCTAGCAGTTCTTTCTCATGGATTGGCCGTCCGTAGATTTCTGCGAACCTCTCGTCTGTTGCCGCTGAGACCGATCCGTCAAAGACCACTTCTCCAGCACGCAAGCCAATAATCCTTGTTGCATATTCCCTTGCCAAATCTATAAAGTGAAGATTAACAATCGTTGTAATCCCTAGATCTTGGTTAATTCTTTTTAGATCGTCCATTACTTGCTTCGTCGTTAACGGATCTAATGAAGCAACAGGTTCATCTGCCAGAATGATTTTTGCCTCCTGGGCTAGTGCACGGGCAATGGAGACGCGCTGCTGCTGCCCGCCTGAAAGCTCTGTTGCCCGTGAGTAGGCTTTTTCAAGAATATTCACGCGATCTAGAGCTTGGAAAGCAGAGTGGACATCCTGTTTAGGAAACAATCCAAGAAGTGTCCGCCAGGTTGGAAGATAACCGACACGGCCAGACAGCACATTCCTCAAAACGGTCGAGCGTTTAACTAAATTAAAGGTTTGAAAAATCATGCCAATGTCTCGCCGGATTCTTCTTAAACTTATTCCTTTTGCCATTGTAATCGATTGTCCGTCGATGAGAATTTCCCCATCAGTCACTTCAATTAAGCGGTTGATTGACCGCAATAATGTGGACTTCCCGGCACCAGATAAGCCGACAATGACGACAAACTCCCCTTCATGAATGGTTAAGTTAATATCATTTAATCCTTTTACTCCATTTGGGTAGATCTTGGAGACGTTTTGAAATTCAATCACTATGATTCCACCTTCAATTGTTTTGATAAAAAAAGCCAAACCAGTTCATGATGGAAACTGGCTGGCGTTTCTGCAATTCGGTTACTCTGTTTTCACTTTTTCTGCGTAGTCCCGGACAATTTCGAACATTTTATCTTCAGAAGGGGTGTAGCCTTCATGAGAATAGATATCCTTAATGATTTCGTGTCCCTTTTCATCCTTGCCAATGGCAATAAAGGCATCCTGGATTTTTTTCGTCCATTCATCAGACATGTCTGGACGAATAGCAATTGTGTCATTTGGGATCGGTTCGGTGAAATGCAGGACCTTTGTGTCTTCAAAAACAGTTGGATAGTCGCCTTTTACAACATTTCGTGCATCTTGGAAAATAACAGCTACATCAACATCTCCATTTAAGAGGGCAATAACGGCTTGATCATGTCCTTTTACTGTAATTCCTTCTACATCAGTAAGCGGATCAATATTGGCATCCATTAATGCTGCTGCCGGCCAAACATACCCTGCAGATGAAGTCACATCCTGGAAAGCGATTTTTTTGCCTTTTAAATCTTCAATACTATCAATATCGGAATCTGCGTTAACAATAAACATCGATTTGTAGAAATCTACTAGCTTATCATTGGGTGCTCCTGTTTCATCGTTTACACCATAGCGCTGTGCCTGAAGGATTACGTTAGCAGCCCCTTTTTCATGGGCTTGGACATACGCAGTCGGAGGCAGGAAACCGATATCTACTTTTTTTGATGCCATTGCTTCAACGATCGTATTATAGTTTGTTGACACACTAACCGTAACAGGGATTCCTAGCTGTTCCTTTAGCAGCCCCTCTAATGGTTTTGCCTTTGCTTCTAAAGTGTCAGCGTTTTGTGATGGGACGAATTGAACCGTTAAGCTTTCAGGTTCATACTCTCCTCCAGAAGCTTCGCTTGATCCGCATCCACTTAAAATACTTGCTGCCAAAACAAAAGATAGGCCCATTCCAGCAAACCTCTTAAACATCGTGTTACCTCCATATTGGGAAAGTTATTTTCATTACGAGTTGAATTATAGCAAAGCAATATGGTTTTTTTTGTAAAGTAGTTGTTAATTATTGTAAAGGGATTGTTATGTTTAATCGGATGAACATTTACAACTATTGATAGAGTATATAATTAAGGGGACGATTAGCTAAAGGTTGAAAGGGGATAAGATGATGCTTGAAAATAAGCAATGTCAAATGGTTATTTTAGAAACAAGTGATCTTCATGGGCATGTATTCCCGCATAATTACCGGAACAATCGGGAGGATTCTATCGGGCTAGCAAAGCTTGCCACAATGATTCGCAGAGAACGGGAAAGGTATGATTATTCGGTCCTCATTGATAATGGAGACCTCATCCAAGGAACCCCTCTGACCTATTTTTACGCAAAGGTTAGGCAAGAGGGAATCCATCCAATGGTGAACATCTTAAATGCTTTAAACTATGATTGTGCCGTGATTGGCAATCATGAATTTAATTTTGGAATAGAGTTATTGCAGGCTGCAATAAAGGATTCTAATTTTCCGTGGCTATCTGCAAATACGATCCAAATTGGGTCAAACAATTGCGCTTTTGGAAGGCCATATGTTGTTAAAGAGTATGATAATGGTCTTCGTGTCGTTATCTTAGGGATAACAACACATTACATCCCAAATTGGGAAAATCCGAAGCATATTGCAGACCTTCAGTTTGAGAATGCATTCATGAGTACAAAAAAATGGGTGAAATTTATTCAAAAGTATGAGACATATGATTTGTTAATTGTTTCTTATCATGGGGGTTTTGAACGGGAGCCCTCTACTGGTGAAGAATCGGAAGTCATAACAGGAGAAAATCAAGCCTATGCGATTTGCAAGGAAATAGCGGGAATTGATATATTGCTCACTGGTCATCAACATCGGATGATTGCAGATACTGTAAATGGGGTGACGATTGTTCAGCCAGGATGTAATGGGCAGGCAATCGGGAAAGTGGAGATTACTTTTGAAAAGGTTCGCAGCCAATGGGTTATTCGCCATAAAGCTGTGGAGCTTCTACCCATTGATGAAGCTGTTGAAGCGGATTTAAAAACGATGAAAATGACCGAGGAGATGGAACGCGGGACACAGGCCTGGTTAGATCAGCCGATAGGGAGGGTGATTGGCGATTTGACCATTCAAGATGCGTTTGCCGTCCGTTTAGGCGCTCATCCAATGATCAAATTTTTTAATCAAGTGCAAATGGATGCATCTGGAGCAAGAATCTCAGCTACTGCCCTTTTTGATAATGGTTCCGAAGGGTTTAACGAAGAAGTAACAATGAGGGATATAGTCTCCAATTATATTTATCCTAATACATTAAAGGTAATCTGTATCACTGGCTATGAGATGAAGGCCGCACTTGAGAAGTGTGCTTGTTATTTTATGATCGACAGTACGAGGGAAATCGAGGTAAATCCAGCCTATTTGGAGCCGAAGCCACAGCATTATAACTATGATATGTGGGAGGGGATTGAATATGAGCTGGATATAAGGCGACCTGTAGGGGAGCGAGTGACGAAGCTCATGATTTCAGGTGAACCCATTGAAATGGTAGGGGAGTATGAGGTCGTCATGAACAATTATCGTGCGAGTGGCGGCGGCGACTTTCACATGTTTCAAAATAAGCCAGTAATAAAAGAAATCCAAACAGATATGACAGAACTCATTGCCGATTATTTTTTGAAAAGAAAAATGGTCTATGCTGATAACGATAAAAACTGGCAGGTTATTTGGTAGGGGTATGCAGATTTACCTTGTATACCCCATTCCACTACCATCGTTTATTTAATTTCATTTGCAAACCGAATGGCTTTGCTCATAACGGTTGGTACAACAGATGCATGATTTTCTTCAGGAGCCACATATAAATCACAGTCCACAAATAAGTGCTGTGTTTCTCGTAATTGTTCAAGTATTTTCCTTGCATCTTCAACCATAAAGCCCTCAAGCTCACCTACTGACATAAACAGACGCCTTTTCTTGTCTTCTTTTGCCTGATGGGAGAACCAGTCTTTAAAGCCAAGCATTTCATGATTGTTCCACCAAATGGAGGGACTTACAGCAAGATAGGTTTGAAAAGTATTTGGTGCTGTAAACAATGTCCATAAGGTAAAAAGTCCACTGAGTGAATGTCCGAATAAAGCTTGTTTTTCTTTATTAATGGAATAGCGGCTTTCAATTTCGGGCTTCAATTCTTCTTGTATAAATTCTAAAAATCTTCCAGCACCGCCATGATCGCCTAAATCCTTGCCATTTAACCGATCTGGATATGTATAGGATTCCGCGGGAGCAGTAAAATCAAGAAAGCGGCGTTTGGAGGCATCTTTGTCTTCTCCTGAATGCCCGATTCCAACAATGATCGCTTCATTGACTAAGGTCTTACGTGCATTCTTAGATTGCAAACGGACAACATCTCTAGCGAACTGAAAATAAGAATTGCCATCAAGAATATAGATAATCGGATACCCATCCTCATTGGGAGGGGAGGGAGGGAAAGCAACTTTAATGTTGTATGAATAACCCGTCTTTTGGGAATGGAGAACCCATCCCTCTGTATTGTCTAATACCACTTTTTGTGTTGTGTCCATACATCCTCCTATTCACGCTCTGGAAGTGCATCATACCCGAAGCACACAGGGGATCCGTTTTCTGGATCGACCATTATACGTGCATCAATATTGAATACTTCCTTTAAGACATTCTTAGCAATGATTTTTTCAGGTGGACCAGCGGTAATGATTTCACCGTTCTTCATCGCGATTAATTCATCGGAAAAGCGGGCTGCATGGTTGATATCATGAAGGACCATCACAATTGTACAATGATGCTCCTTATTCAAACGTTCAACGATTTGCAGCACTTCAAGCTGATGAGCTAAATCTAAATAAGTCGTTGGCTCATCTAAAAGCAATATACTCGTTTCCTGTGCAAGCGCCATTGCAAGCCAAACCTTTTGGCGCTGACCTCCTGAAAGCTGGGCAATTTCACGGTTTCGGAACGCCGTTGTTTTTGTAATGTCCATTGCCCATTCAATTACTTCCATATCCTTGCTGGACAGCGTTCCCACATTCTTGCGATGCGGGAAACGGCCGTATGATATAAGCTCTTCCACCTTTAATTGTAATGGCGCCTCAGGGTTCTGGGATAGAAGAGCAAGCTGCTTTGCAATTGCTTTTGTTGAAATACCTTTCATATCCTGTTCTTGTAAAAAAACTTCTCCGCTCTGCTGCTTCAATATCCGGCCAATTGTTTTCAATAATGTTGATTTTCCGCAGCCATTCGGCCCAATAATTGTCGTAATTTGTCCTTTTTTAATCGATGTGCTTAGCTCCGAAAAAACAGTGAACTTCTCATATTTAGTTGTTAGTCTTTCAGCACGAATAACCGTTGTTACCATCTTTTTATTCTCCTTCTATGCTTTTGTTTTCATTAATAAATAGAGGAAGTAAGGTACACCAAGGATGGCCACAATGATCCCAACCGGAATTTCTGCAGGTGCAAATATTGTTTTTGCAAGATAATCAGAAAAGATAACGAGAAA
Source organism: Cytobacillus solani (assembly GCF_006704205.1). Lineage (NCBI taxonomy): Bacteria > Bacillati > Bacillota > Bacilli > Caryophanales > Bacillaceae > Cytobacillus > Cytobacillus solani. The sequence continues at coordinate 329,031 of NZ_CP041305.1, read as the reverse complement.
CATCCCAATTGCTGCACTTGCTGGGAGCACATATCGATGATGGATTCCTACAAGCTGCTTCGCGATATGTGGGGCGATCAGTCCTATAAAACCAATACTGCCTGATACGGAGACACATGCACTAATAACCCCGATGCTGCTTAAAAGCAGAATGGCCTTTTCTTTTTCAACTTGTATCCCAAGACTTTTAATGGATGATTCCTCCAGCTGGAAGTAATCCAATAGATAGGCTTTGCGATAAATGATAGGTACTAAAATGAGCAGCCAAGGGATCATTGCTAAAATAAATATCCAGTTCGCATTATAGATACTCCCTGACATCCAAACGGTTGCCATCTCAAAGTCACTTTCACGCATCTTTAATGAAATATATAATGAAAGCGCACCAAACCCAGTGCTTATTGCTATCCCTGACAAAATTAACCGCTGTGTATCTAATTTGCCATTTGTCCAAGAGAATATGTAAATAAGAATGGCTGCAATCAATCCGCCTACAAAGCCAAAAATAGGCATGATTATAATCGATAACCAGTTTGAGCTGCCAGATACTGCAAGCTCCATTTGAAAGAAAAACATAAAGATGACGATGGAAGCACCAGCACCAGCATTGATCCCTAATATACCAGGATCGGCTAACCCATTTCTTGAAATGCCTTGAACGACAGTACCAGCTATTCCTAACCCTAATCCGACAAGCGCTGCAATAACAATACGAGGAAGACGGAATTCAAAGATGACCAAATCAAAATCATTTGTTGGATTCATTCGCAGCAATGTCGTGAAAATATCTTTTACTGACATATCAAAAGTACCATTCGTAATATGAATATAAATGGCAAATAGGATGGCTCCAATTAGGGCCGACATGGTGATGAAGAAACGGCTGCGATTCTGTTTATGCACGACGCTCGCCTCCTCTTGTCCGAATTAAATAGAGGAAGAAAGGGACACCGATTAATGCTGTAACCACACCAACTGGCGTTTCAAATGGAAAATTAATAAAGCGGCTTGCCACATCACTAAGGGCAAGAAAGATACCGCCGATAATCGCTGAACATGGGATAACGAATCGGTAATCTATTCCTACAATGAATCGAGTGATATGTGGGATAATGAGACCGACAAATCCGATCTTGCCTACAAGTGCGACAGCTGTTCCTGTTAAACAAATAACGATGATGATACTAATGGCCTTCACCCATTTTGTCCGCTGACCAAGACTGATCGAAATGTCGTCACCAAGTGATAAAATGGTGATGGATTTAGAAATGATCAGAGCAAGGACAAGTCCTGTGAGACCGATAGGAAGTGCCAGCAATAGAATATCTGGATCAACCTTGTGGATTTTCGCATTATACCAAAAGGTTAAGTCTTGTGAAATTTGAAAATGTGTGGCTAGCACAGATGACAAACTGCTTAAAAATGTTCCAATGACCGTTCCGATTATGGCTAATCGAACAGGTGAAAGGCCATTGCGCATGATGGAGCCAAAGCCGAAGACAATTCCTGCTCCAAGTGCTGAACCAATCATTGAGAACATGATCATATGGATATTTGACATAGCAGGAAAAAAAATCATACAGATGGTTATTACAAAAGCCGAGCCGTCCGTTACTCCCATAATAGAAGGGGAGGCAAGATAATTTCTTGTCATCCCCTGCATAATCGCTCCAGAAATGGCTAGGAAGGCACCAACCAGCAGAGCCGCTAAAACGCGAGGCAGTCTGGATTGCATGATAATGTTATGATCGACATTCGTAGAATCAAAGTGTACAATTGCCTGCCAAATGGTTGATGCATCAATTCCTTTTGTCCCGTATAAAATGGATAAGGCGACCGTAAGAATGATGAGAAACGGTGATGCGCAAATAATTAGAAATGGCACAGAGGGGGATTTCCGCAATCGTTTCATAGCTTTCATCCATTACTTAGATAAATTCTCGACGGCAGCACGTAAGAAGTTAACCTTGCTCCATGCAGTACCGCCTTGTGCCATAGGATCCACAGCATTTACGAATATTTGGTTGTTTTTTGCTGCGTCAATACTTTGGAAGATTGGATTTTTTAATAAATCATCTAAAGCTGCAGGGTTATCGCTGTTTTCACTTTTCTCAAATTGTAGGAAAACGATATCTGGATTTACATCTGCCAATGTTTCTAGACTAATCTCTTCTTGAGCAGCTGTTTTCGCAATTAATTCTGGGACTTTTAATCCTAAATCGTTATAAATGACTGGATTTAAATAGACTTCGGCAGGATAAACAAACATGCTTCCTTGACGAACTCTAATGACGAAAACCTCTTTATCTTGTAAATTAGCAGAAATGCTGGATTTTGCTTCCTCTGCATCTGTTTTGTAATCAGCGATGATTTTATCTGCTTCTGATGTCTTACCTGATAAAGTTCCCATTAAGCGTAAATTATCTTCCCAGTTAGTAGAAATATGCGATACGGGAATCATTGTCCCAATTTTATTTAATTGTTCGATAACTTCTTCTTTGTACTTAGAAGAACCTAAGATAACATCCGGCTTTAAAGAAAGAATGGTTTCATAGTTTGGTTCTGTTTTTTCCCCAATGGATACAGCGCCTTCTAAATCAGCAGCCAGATAGGCTGGCAATTCACCAGCAGTGGTTACAGCTCCTAATGGCTTTACTCCAAGAATGGCAGCATCCTCCATCGCTTCTAAGCTTGCCGCAATAATATTATTTACTTCACCTGGTAATGTATAGGATTCACCTAAGTATGTAATCGTCTGTTCAGTCGGAGCAGCTTCTTCTTTTGCTACTTCTTCCGTTTTCTTTTCCTCTTTAGGCTCATTACTAGTAGAGGCATCCTCACTATTTCCGCAAGCTGCTAAAAATGCAGCAGTCATTCCAATTAGTAATAGATTTTTTTTAATCATTATATAAATCTCCCTTTTTCATCTTTCTTTCTTGTTAGTGTAAGTAGGCCTACTTATACAAACGCAATCAATGATAACGATTATCAATTTCAATTACAAACTCAATTTAAATCATCCCACAGGAAATGTCAACCATATTTTTTGAAAAAACTACATAACGGATTTACAAAAATTCACAAAAAATTCATATGGGAATAGAGTCTAAACAAGAAAATAGTAGAAATACTCGATAAAGTTAGAAAGTTGCTAGATAAAAGATTGAACGTGCTAGATAAATCGAAGAAATTACTAGATAACTTCGGTAAAGTGCTCAATAAGTTTAAAAAATGAATGAAATTTGGCCGAAGAATGCTTGAAATGCTAGATAATTTTGGAAAAAGCACTTGCTTACGAAAATAGGAAACGAATCTAATAGCTGTTCAAAAAAAATATCCGCCCATTTTCCGGGCGGATACTTGCTTCGTTCATCATCTTAAAAATTGTAGAATTCTAATCCTTTTTTATATGCCTCATGAGCTAAAGGAATGACTGATAGGGCTAAATCAGCATAAGTCACTTCCTGCTTAGGATTGAACTTGTTATTCGTTGTTGTTAATAATCCCAATGATTGTGCCAGTGCCACATAGCCAATATTTTCAGTCTTTACATCTTTGGCATCCGCAAATTTCAGCTGATAAATCCCTTGATTTTTGGCTGCTTGTTCAAGACCTAATATACGAATATACCAAACTGCTAACTCCTCTCTTGTCAGACGTTCATCAAGATTGAAGGTTGCTCCGTCTTTTTTAAGTATTCCGAGTGAAACCGCACGTTCAACAATTTGATATAATGGGTGGTCAGGTTTGATATTATCAAATGATTGACTTGTATTTGGTTTGCCTGGGTAATAATCGTTATAGAATCGAGTGAGAGACTTCATGATGATTTCAAGGGCTGCACCCTTTGTAACCTTCGCATCTGCATTAAATGTTTTTAAATCTTTCACATCGATAATGCCTGATTGGATAAGATAGTTTAATTCTTTTTCCGCTCGTGAATGGGAAATGGTTTGCTGAGTAGTCTCAAACATATGATTCCATTCGCCTGTGAGTGCATTTAAATAGCTAAATGGATTTTTGTTAAATTCAGGTGTATATACAAGATGATAGTGATTATATTTTTTGCTATGACCTTCTCTCACATAGCTAAGATTTAGGCTTAATTGTTCAAGAAATTTCGCTTGTGCCTTTTCCTTTGAGATAACTTTATCAATGGATGGCCAATTTTGAATATCAGACTGAATAACATTTAGACTAAGCAGTGAGCCATCAGCTGCAATTGAGACTGAAAGCTGATCCCCATTTACGAGAATTCCATTTACAACTCTAGGGAAGCTGAAATGATAGGTTTCACTTTCTTCTTCGTAAAAAGTTTCCCCGATCGGCATGGCATAGTTATGAAGATAAGATGGGGAATACTGTTTTAAATACGTTACTGCTTGTTTAAGCGCATCCTCTTTAGATATGGCTTGCCCATTTTTTTTGCTTAAGTTATTCTCTCTAAGTAAATCATTCTTGATGTTGTGGTACTGGATAATTTCTCCTGTACGTTTATCTAGTTCCAGGTCTGTTCCCGTTCCGCCATTCTTGTGTTCATACATATATTGAATGGTAATCACTTCTTGGCCATTATGATTTTTTCTTTCATCAATTGATTGGATATTTAGTTTAATCTCATCTGAATTAATTTTGAGCAGTTCTTGAGCAAAAGCTTTCGCATCGCTTAAGGAGAATTTAGTATGCTTTGGTGCGAGCGGCTGAGTGACGATGTGTTCAATTTTCCTTTCCTTTGAAAGATCAGGAGAAAAGCCGTTTAATTTTTTCCACTCACCGGAAAGTGCATGGATACCGATTACGTTATTTGTTGGCAAATAAACAAGATTTACCTGTTTCTCACCTGTTTGGTAATCCGCTTCTATGCTATACTGCAAATCGACTGTAAGGTTCTCTTTAATCTTCTTCACTGCTTCATCCTTAGATAGAACTTTTGCTGCATCATCAAATGATGGTGAACTATTGCTGCCTAAGTTGCGGTAAAAGTTACTAATCTCCCCATTACCAAGCACAGTGATTTGAATACTTTGGTCTGAAATAGGAACTTTATTTTTTGTCTTTACGAAGGAGAATGTATAACGGATAGGTTCTGTAAGTACTTGATTACTTGGATAGTAGTCGATGAGGTCTTTATCAAGCTGGTATTCACTACTATTAGGGAACTTTTTTAGAAATGCTTGCGCCACTTCTTTTGCTTTTTCTTTTGTTACTTTTGCAGGAAATAAAGCATCCTCTGCATCGGCAGGGTCATAATAATAGCTTTCAATCTCTAGCTTATCCCCAATAAAGCCAACGCTTCCATATAGATTCTTCCCGTTAACCTTTTTCTGAAAGCTTAAGTCGTGGCGAATCGTGTCATCACCAGGAAATTGCAAGCCTGTCCCCAAGTGGAAGTCACTATCATTTAAAAATGAAAATTGCGGGAAAAATTCTTTAAATTTCTTGATTAGCTCACTTTTCGAAACAACCTTTTCTGACTGAGCAATTTGAATTTGCGCAGTGTTAAGATTCTCATTCCCAAATGATGTTGCACTTGCTCCTGGTGCAAGAATTCCAATCGATAATCCAGTAGAAAGTGTGATGATTCCGAGTTTCTTTAATTTTTTCAAGATATCCCTCCTAATATTTAGCATTCCTGATAATTATATCCTATATTGGTAGTTTTGTGGGTGTAAAATCTACAATGGAAAAAGTCTTTTTTACTTGCTAATGCTCTAATTTATTTTTATAGACCTTTTTGTACCTGTTGTTTTATATACCAGTATAATCATACTTTGATAATATTTTTAATAATCATAGATTTATTTTCAGAAAAATAAGAAAACAAGCATGAGGAGTTAAGGGGATGTATATAAATAAGTAATCTTATACATTCATATTGGGTCACATGTTACTGATTCGATCAGGCATGGTGGTAAAAATAAAGAGACAAACCCTCTTTTATTACCCCATGCCTTTTTAGGTTCCTTTGAAATAAGGAGTAGTCCATTTGTATCAAAATTTTTCGAGAAATGTTGGCTGGAGAAATATTCTCCAAGTGCTTTCATTGGATCAGTATTCAGTAAGAAAATGAGGGAAGAAGGCATAGCTATTTTACCAAAGGATGGAGGAATTCATGCTCCTTCCGAAGGGACCATTATCCTTGTGGCTGAAACGAAGCATGCCAGAACAGAGGTATTTATTCATGTTGGTTTGAAAGAGTTTTCGTTAAACGGGCAGGGGTTCCGTGTTCTTGTTAAGAATCGTGTGGGGGTGAGATGCCCATCGATGAAGTGGGATGTATCGCCATCATTTGCACACGATGAAGCTGAAAGGAGGTGATTTGCGTCAGACGATTCGCTAACGATGATTATCAGGGAGATGGTTGCAATTGATTAAAAGGCATTTGAAAATTGCTGTGGAGGAGGATGATCCTTCATAGGGTGCGCTAAAGGAAGGGAATTAGGATGAAGTGAATAGTGGTCATGTAATCATTTAATCAAATAATGAATAGGGGTTGGGTCTAATATGAAGAAGTTTTTACAAAGGCTCGGACGCTCGCTCATGCTGCCGGTAGCTGTATTGCCAGCTGCTGCGATCCTGATGGGGATTGGGTATTGGATTGACCACGACGGCTGGGGATCTGGAAATGCACTGGCAGCATTTTTAATTAAAGCAGGGGGTTCGATCCTTGATCATATTCCGATTCTTTTTGCGGTTGGGGTTGCACTTGGCATGTCAAAGGAAAAGGATGGATCTGCAGCACTAAGCGGACTGATTTCATTCTTAGTTGTAACAACCATGCTTTCAACGGATACGGTAGCCTTATTACAAGGGATCGATCCCGAAAGTGTCAATGCAGCATTTGCGAAAATTGATAATGCATTTATAGGTATTCTTTCCGGACTTATTGCTGCATGGATGTACAATCGATTTAGCCATGTAAAACTGCCAGACTTTTTGGCATTCTTTAGCGGGAAGCGGCTGGTGCCAATCATGTCTGCCGTATCCATGCTTGTAGTCTCAGCTGCTTTATTCTTTATTTGGCCAGTTGTCTATAGCGGATTGGTATCCTTTGGGGAAGCGATTAGCAGTTTAGGAGCTGCTGGTGCAGGAATATATGGATTCTTCAATCGTCTCTTAATTCCAACTGGTTTGCATCATGCATTAAATGCAGTCTTTTGGTTTGATACAGTTGGCATCAATGATATCGGGAACTTCTGGGCAAGCGTTGGGGAGAAGGGTGTAACGGGCATGTATCAAGCTGGATTTTTCCCGATTATGATGTTTGGCTTACCAGCTGCAGCATTAGCGATGTATCATACGGCTAAAACAGGGAAAAAGAAAATGGTTGCTTCTTTAATGCTAGCAGCAGGCTTTGCTTCATTTTTCACAGGTGTAACCGAGCCGATTGAATTTGTCTTCATGTTCTTAGCACCAGCTCTTTATGTCGTCCACGCAGCATTAACAGGTCTTTCCTTATTTATTGCAGCAGCCTTCCAATGGACGGCCGGCTTCGGATTTAGTGCAGGATTTATTGATTTTGCTTTAAGCCTGCGCATTCCCATTGCCAACATGCCATTAATGCTAGTGGTGCAGGGATTAGGCTTTGCTCTCGTTTACTATTTCTTATTCCGCTTCTTAATCGTGAAATTCGACTTAAAAACACCTGGCAGAGGGGATGATATGGAAGACGAGGAAGAAGGCAGCGTTGGAAATACTTCAACGAATAAATTTTCAGAAATGGCAGCAACTATTTATGAAGGACTAGGCGGAGATGAAAATGTTGTATCCGTTGATTATTGCGCCACTCGTTTACGTGTAGAGGTAGAAACGGTTGATAAAGTCGATCAAAAGAAAATTAAATCAACAGGTGTACCTGGCATCAATGTGATCGGACCACAAAGCATCCAAGTCATCATCGGAACAAATGTCCAGTTTGTTGCAGATGAAGTGGAAAAGATTCGGAAAAAGTAAGATTGGTCATTTCATAATATGTGAGTTTTGGCTCAAAGTGGAGGAGTGTAATTGGATTGGTTTCCCGAACTTGATAGATTTCAAAGAAACGGTCGCCAATAAGGTGTATTGGTACCTGAGACTCTCCTATTTTTATTAAAACGGTCGCCAATAGGGTGCATTGATTCCCGAAACACTACTATATTTAATAAAACGGTCGCCAATAAGGTATATTGGTTCCAGAATCTCTACTATATTTAATAAAACGGTCGCCAATAAGTAGTATTGGTTCCAGAACCTCTACTATTTTTGAAAAAACAGTCACCAATAAGGCGTATTGGTACCCGAAACTCAACTATATTTGATTAAACGGTCGCCAATAAGTAGTATTGGTACCCGAAACTCAACTATTTTTGAAAAAACAGTCACCAATAAGGCGTATTGGTACCCGAAACTCAACTATTTTTGAAAAAACAGTCACCAATAAGGCGTATTGGTACCCGAAACTCAACTATTTTTGAAAAAACGGTCACCAATAAGGCGTATTGGTACCCGAAACTCAACTATTTTCAATAAAAAGGTCGCCAATAGACCCTATTGGCGACCTTAACCTTATTAATCTCTGCAAAATAGTCGCCAAGAAAATGTAGTAGATTTCCTTAGTCTTTAATCATTTGATAAAGAGCCAGCAGGTCCTTTCTTGATAAAATTTGCGGAACGGGGTAAAGTGGATTGGCTTCTTTAAATGCACGCTCGACCATTAAGGGAATGTCGCTGTCAATTATCCCGGTTACCTTAGAGGGAATGTTCATTTTTTGATTTAAATCCTTTATTGCTTCAATAAACATTGCTGCCTTCTGCTCAATTGAATCAGCAGACCCGCCAATTCCGGCAATATCAGCTAATTCGGCTAATGGTTTATGTACAGACTTGCCATAGTAAGTGAGAACATAAGGCAAAATAATGGCATTTGCCAGTCCATGCGGTACTCCATAAAATCCGCCTAATGTATGTGCAATCGCATGGACATACCCTACATATGCACGCGTAAATGCCATACCTGCAAGATACGCTGCTCTTTGCATATTGATTCGTGCCTCTATATTTGTCCCATTAGAATAAGCTTCATAGATGTTATCGAAAATCAGTTTTACCGCCTCTTGACTATACGCTATTGTCTCTGATGTATTGCTTTTGCCGATGTATGCCTCGATGGTATGTGTTAACGCGTCAATACCTGTTGTTGAAGTAATATGCGGTGGCAGCTGAACAGTAAGCAAAGGATCAAGGACAGCATAGTGCGGAATAAGTGACATATCATTGATTGCATATTTTTCATGGGTTTGGCTATTTGATACAACGGCAACAACCGTTGCTTCACTTCCTGTACCGGCGGTAGTTGGAACAGCTATGAGAAGAGGGATCTTTTTTCTTATCTTTAGTTCGCCCTTCATTTGCGGAATGCTTTTTTCAGGTCTGGCTACACGAGCACCTACACCCTTGGCACAGTCCATTGGTGAACCACCGCCAAAGGCAATCATTCCTTTACAGTTGGCTGCTTTGTATTGTTCGAGTGCTTCTTCAATATTGTCAATCGTCGGATTAGGAATCGTTTGATCATATAAAACATATTCAATGTCTGAATCCTCTAACCCTTTTAGTAAACCATCGATAAGTCCAAGTGAGGTAATCCCTTTGTCAGTAACGATTAGTACACGATCAATTCCCTTGTCCAAAAGGAGCTTTGGCACCTTGCTTAAGCTGTTTTTGCCTTCTATTAGTTCGGGTTTACGCCAGGGCATAAAGTTTGATGCCAGTCTGAAAGCGCCTTGATAAACCCGGCAATATAATTTGAACATAATCGCCCTCCATTTAATTCGAAATATTCTATCTATATCATTTAATAGGGGAAATTTCTTCTAGCTGTCAATTAACTTTTTTTTCGACAAATTTCACAAAAGTTCTTGACCAGCTCATAGAACAGGAGTATTATATAGAAGTTGATTGAATGACAGAATTTTTTACATAATAACCTATATTTTGCGGGTGTAGTTTAGTGGTAAAACCACAGCCTTCCAAGCTGTTGTCGAGGGTTCGATTCCCTTCACCCGCTCCATACATATCACAACGCAGTGTTTCGTTTCGAAGAAAACGAGGTGCTGCGTTTTTTCCATTTTAATAGAAAAAAGGATGCTGAATTAGCACCCGATAATCTCAAAATTCCCATCCCCGCCATGAACTTGAATAAACATATTCATTAATGACTCCACCATTCTAGAAGCTTCATCACTGCTCATTGAAGGGCGCAAATAAACAATTTGCACAGCATTCTTCGTTTTTTCCGTTACACATGTTCTTTCCGAATCAACGAATGGACTGCCAAATGGCCCTTTTTCATCTGCACTCAAAATTAAATTCTGCAGAGAGTTCACTCGTCCATTTAACCCTATGTATTCTTCGCCTTCAGACCCCTTTCTAATTTCAACCGTGCCGTTTAGTTGATCTGCATCATAGATGCCAATTGGGATTTGATATTGTAAGGAGAAGAAATTATTAATATCAGTTGAACTGTTAACTGGCTTTAAATAATCCTGCTTCTTCACTCTTCTATACAGAGCTTCAGCAGAATGACGATAACGGTTCGGATCCTTCCCGCAGGCTGTAACAATCTGCCGCCATTCTTTAATCCCGTCTAAATCCGTTACATTCTTCTCTTCTAAATCGAAAAAAATCGATTCCTGAAATAATTGCAGGCGTCCTTTGACCATTTGCGGAGAATCACCTACTCGTATATTCTGATAACGAATCACACCAACTTTAAATACTGGGAAAAGTGTACAAAGCTCTGGTGAAATATGAATTTCCAACCTTTCCACCTCCAAAAATAGTTAAAAATAGTTTATCATAATAGTCGATGCCTTTTAACATACTTTCATTAATATATATGTAGAAAAGAGAGAAGCTTATGGACTTTTCGCAGTTTAAAAAAGAGATTATAGAATATAGCAAGACAATTGGTATAGATAAAATCGGATTTACGACGGCAAGCACCTTCGATGAATTGAGAAATCGATTAATTCGTCAGCAGGAGCTCCAATACCAATCAGGTTTTGAGGAGAAGGATATTGAAAAGAGAGTAAACCCTGCATTGCTGATGGATAGCCCACGTTCAATTATTGCGATTGCCCTAGCCTACCCATCTAAGATGAATGAAAGAGTAACGAGTAAAAAAGGGGAGCGGAGAGGCATTTTTAGCCGTGCCTCCTGGGGCGAGGATTATCATCTTATTTTACGTGATCGGCTGAAAAAGCTAGAAGCCTATATTATAGAAAGAGTACCTGAAGCCAAGTGCAAGTCAATGGTGGATACAGGCGAACTGGTGGATCGAGCTGTTGCAGAGCGTGCAGGCATCGGCTGGAGCGGGAAAAATTGTTCCATTATCACTCCGGAGTTTGGTTCCTATGTTTATTTGGGAGAAATGATTACGACCATTCCTTTTGAACCGGATCAGCCAATTGAGGACCAATGCGGAACTTGTAATAAATGCCTAGAAGCATGTCCGACAGGTGCGCTTGTTCAAGGCGGACAAATTAACGCGCAGAAGTGTATTGCCTTTCTAACACAAACAAAGGGCTTTATTGAGGAGCAATATCGCGAAAAAATTGGCAATCGGGTGTATGGCTGCGACTCCTGCCAAACAGCTTGTCCTGAAAACAAAGGAAAGAACTTTCATTTTCATGAAGAAATGGAGCCTGATCCTGAAATTGTTAAGCCGCTTTTAAAACCAATTCTGCAAATAAGCAATCGGGAATTTAAAGAAAAATTTGGCCCGCTTGCTGGTTCTTGGAGAGGGAAAAAGCCGATTCAGCGAAATGCTATAATCGCTCTAGCACATTTTAAAGATGAAACTTCTGTGGAAGAATTAATTGAAGTGATGATGAAGGACTCTCGCGCAGTGATTCGCGGAACAGCCGCATGGGCTTTAGGGAAAATCGGCGGGGAAATAGCCAAATTGGCATTAGAAAAGGCACGGGAAGCGGAAAGCGATGAAGAAGTGTTAGTTGAAATCGAGCGAGGTTTAGCGTTTTTTAAAAATGATTCCCGCATTTAACGAAAAACGAGAACCACGGAATCAAACGAGTTAAATGTTTTCCCTCATTACCCATAAACGAAGCACAGGGTAATCATGGAGACTTTTCAAATCTAATTAATTTAAAATGAGGAATGCCCCTTGGGCTTCCTTATTTTTTATGAGGTGAAATCGAGACTTCTTTCATATCTATAATAGTGAAAGGAGTGTTGGGCAGTGAGAGAACAGCTTCAAGCACATTTGGAGAAAAGGGTTCAACAATGTGTTTCGAATACAGGAAGCACGATCCATTCTTGTCAAAAAATTGAGCAGAAAAAAGCAGGATTGGGGAGTCGTTCAGGTGAAATTATTAAAGCTCATGCAATCGGGACGATTGTTACACTAGGCGAAGAAAAAGAGGATGTTCGTACAGTTCAATATCATGTCCATTTTAAATATTTGATCAAGCAAAAAAGCTTATTTCATATAGAAGAGGAAATCGAGACTAGAACAGCAGAATTTTATAAAGGCATATTAGTTGAAGATAAAGAGATCAATCCTTATGAAGAGTTAGTAGCTGATGATGAACCAATGGACGAGGAAGAGGCTTCGCTTGCAAGAATTTCCTATCAGTATGATCGGTTGAAAGCGGTCCAATATGCTGAAAGATGGTGGAATAGCTATAATCCTGCATATAAATCATTTGAAGTGGATTGTACCAATTATATTTCTCAATGCCTGCATGCTGGAGGAGCGCCCATGCGGGGATACCCGAATCGTTCGCAGGGCTGGTGGATGAGAAGTAATAATTGGAGTTATAGCTGGACGGTCGCGAATTCATTTCGCTGGCATTTGCCGGGTTCAAAAGTGGGATTAAGGGCCAAAGAAGTCTCTTCTCCGGAAGAATTGCTGTTAGGGGATGTGATTTGCTATGATTTTCAAGGAGATGGACGTTTTGACCATACAACAATCGTAACGGCAAAGGATGCGTATGGCATGCCCTATGTGAACGCTCATACGACAAATAGCCGGATGCGGTACTGGGCGTATGAGGATTCAACAGCATATACTCCGAATATAAAATATAAGTTTTTTTCGATAGTGGACGATGAATGATTCGTGAAGAAAACAGTGCTATAATAACATAGATAGCATGAATTTAGAGGTGAAAATCGTGGCATTGCATATAGTATTATATCAACCAGAAATTCCAGCGAATACTGGAAATATTGCTCGTACTTGTGCGGCAACAGATACGGTATTACATTTAATTCGTCCGCTTGGGTTCTCCACAGATGACAAAATGTTAAAGCGTGCTGGCTTGGATTACTGGCAATTTGTAAACATTGTTTATTATGATTCACTAGATGAATTTTACGAGAAAAATGAGGGCGGTGAATTTTTCTATTTAACGAAATTCGGTCATCAGCCGCATTCTACTTTTGATTACAGTAACAAGGAAAAGGATTATTATTTTATCTTTGGCAAAGAAACAACTGGATTGCCAAAGGATGTTATTGAATCCAATAAAGATCGAGCATTGCGGATTCCAATGAACGGAAATGTTCGCTCCTTAAATCTATCCAACACGGCAGCCATTCTTATTTACGAAGCATTGCGCCAGCAGGATTATATCCATTTAAAATAAGAAAAAAGCTGCTGTAACCCACAGCAGCTTTTCTTATTATTTGTCTAGCTCCAGCACCTACCCCCGACGTACAGGACGTACGAGTGTCGACAATGCGACAGGACGTCGCGTTTTAGGTCACAAGCCAAGCTTCCCAAAAAGGTAAAGGACACCTTTCCGTAAAGCTCGTCTTGAGCTTGTCGTGGGTGATTAAGGTGCTTCTGCATTTCTTATTTCTCTACACCAGACCCTGGCTTGTCTTCGTACCCAGATGTTAAAATAGCTGTTAAAAATGCAACCATAACACCGATAATGAGAATAAGCTTCATTACTATGTATCCCCCTTTATAATAGTCAAGCATAAATAACAAATCCATTATAGCCCATTTACAAGAAACTGTGAATGAAATGTGTGGAGATTTTTCTACACTTCTTTACTTAGTCATCATAGAATACATGTCTATTATTGACATATTTCCCCTTTATCATCCCATTCGTTTCTTCATTAATAAAGATGACCAGATTTTACCTATAAAAAGGACAACTGAAACAGGGCATAGATTAGCATGTTCATTTGTCCAGCCGCATACAGTATATTAACGTCTTGCGATCATGCGACAGGGGGAGGTCCTTATGGATATTCTAAAAAAAATTGAGATGTATCGCCATGAAGAGGAAAAGCTGAAATGGGAAGGGACTTTTGGAGAGTATTTAGAAATTGTTAAAGAAAAGCCATGGGTTGCCCAGTCCGCACATTCCCGGGTTTATAATATGATTAAAGATGCCGGTGTAGAAGACGTAAAAGGGCAGAAACGATATCAATTTTTTAGCAATCAGCTATTTGGTCTTGAGGAAGCGCTGGAAAGACTTGTAGAGGAATATTTTCATCCGGCTGCTAAAAGGCTGGATGTCCGGAAACGAATTCTTTTATTAATGGGACCTGTCAGTGGAGGGAAATCTACTTTAGTTACCATGTTAAAGAGAGGGCTGGAGGCTTACTCTCATCACGAGAAAGGCGCGGTTTATGCGATAAAAGGTTGCCCGATGCATGAAGATCCGCTTCATTTAATTCCTCATCATCTCCGTAAGGATTTCTATGATGAATATGGAATTCGAATTGAAGGGAATTTATCACCATTGAATAGTATGCGGCTTGAGCAGGAATATGGGGGCCGGATAGAGGACGTCCTAGTAGAAAGAATCATTTTTTCAGAGGATCGCAGGGTAGGAATCGGGACGTTCAGTCCATCTGATCCGAAGTCACAGGATATTGCAGATCTAACAGGGAGTATTGACTTTTCAACCATTGCTGAATATGGATCGGAGTCCGATCCGCGTGCATACCGCTTTGATGGAGAATTAAATAAAGCAAACCGTGGTATGATGGAATTCCAGGAAATGCTTAAATGTGATGAGAAATTCCTTTGGCATTTATTATCCTTAACCCAGGAAGGAAATTTTAAAG
Organism: Cytobacillus solani; assembly: GCF_006704205.1. NCBI lineage: Bacteria > Bacillati > Bacillota > Bacilli > Caryophanales > Bacillaceae > Cytobacillus > Cytobacillus solani. Next base: position 313,938 of record NZ_CP041305.1, on the reverse strand, counting down.
CGGGAAGATTTGCCCTCATTTCTGCGGATGAATTGATTGTGGCGCATACGAATGAAACCGAATATCGTTCCTTTATTTCAAATAAGAAAAATGAGGCCTTGCATTCCCGGATTATTGTCATGCCGATTCCATATAATTTAAAGGTTACACAGGAAGAGAAAATTTATGACAAAATGATCCGTGAAAGCGATGTAGCAGATGTTCATATTGCTCCTCATACGTTAAGAGTTGCCGCGATGTTTACGATATTAACCCGTTTGAAGGAACCGAAAAAAGGTGATATCGATTTAATAAAGAAAATGCGCCTTTATGATGGGGAAAATGTGGAGGGCTATAATCGCGCAGATGTAGAGGAATTAAAGAAGGAATATGCGGATGAAGGAATGAGCGGGATTGATCCTCGTTATGTCATCAACCGGATTTCTTCAACGATCATTAGAAAAGAAATATCATCGATCAATGCACTGGATGTTTTACGATCCTTGAAGGAAGGGCTGGATCAGCATCCATCGATTACGCCAGAACTGAAGGAACGCTATTTAAACTTTATTTCACTTGCACGTAAGGAATACGATGATATTGCGAAGAAAGAAGTTCAGAAGGCTTTTGTCTATTCCTATGAAGAATCAGCGAAGACGTTAATGGACAATTACCTAGATAATGTTGAAGCCTATTGCAATAAGTCGAAGCTGCGCGACCAGTTAACAGGTGAAGAAATCAATCCAGATGAAAAGCTGATGCGTTCGATTGAGGAGCAAATTGGCATCTCTGAAAATGCAAAAAAAGCATTCCGCGAAGAAATACTAATCCGCATTTCTGCTTATGCCCGCAAAGGAAAAAGGTTTGATTATAATTCCCATGACCGGCTTCGTGAAGCAATTCAAAAGAAATTATTTGCTGACTTGAAGGATGTTGTCAAAATTACAACGTCAACGAAGACACCAGATGAACAGCAGCTGAAGAAGGTCAATGAAGTGGTCGCCCGGTTAATTGATGAGCATGGCTATAATTCAACCTCTGCCAATGAATTGCTGCGCTATGTAGGAAGCTTGCTGAATCGATGAATGTTGCGGTTCTATAAGAATAGATAAAGGACAGTCACTTAGACTGTCCTTAACTTATTTCATATTTTCTAATCTCATTGGATTCCCTTAGAAAAAACTTCCATCTGCATAGTCTTCAATCTTCCATTTGTTTTCTTTTTTATCATATTTATTGGAATGAAGATGATCGAGTAATTAAAATTTTCAATGAGCACCTAAAAGATGACAGATTAAAGTGTTACAAGAGGGAATTGGAAATATAAAGTGATTATAGATAAAAAAGGAATAAAACTTAAAGAAGTCTTCTTAATTTAGGAAGACTTTTTTGTGGATTATGGGGTTATGGTAGTGAGTTCGGACAACCATAAGTCAAAATCTAGTTGAAGTAGTCTGAAGAAGTAGCGAGTTCGGACAACGGCCTTCAAATTCCACCTGAATCAGTCCGAAGAAGTCGCAAGTTTGGACAACAACAATCAAAATCCAGTTGAAGAAGTCCGAAGTGGTAGCAAGTTCGGACAACTACACTCAAAATTCGGCTGAAGAAGTCCGAAGTGGTAGTGGGTTCAGACAACCACACTCAAAATTCAGTTGAAGAAGTCCGAAGAAGCAGCGAGTTCGGACAACCACACCCAAAATTCAGTTGAGCAAGTCCGAAGTGATTGCGAGTTCGGACAACAACACCAAAAATTCAGCTGAACCAGTCCGAAGTGGTCAAAAATTCGACACACATCCGTATCCAAATTCCAGCTTGTATTATCCGAATTCGTTTTTCATTTAGCTTGTCCTTGGAATAAATATGATTGCCCCATTATCGAAATTATGTGTAAATTATTTCGACCTCTTGCATAGGATAGAGTAATAAACACTAAATGGACTAGAGTTGTCCAGAGTTTGTTAGTTTTGTTGGAAGAGATTGAAGTTGGCAAACGGGATTTAGGAAGTTATGGATGATTGCAGTATGACACTCTCGATATTGTATGTTGAATAGTTCAATGTGTGCGAAAGAATTTAATATAAGGAGGGCAAAAGAAATGACCGATGCTAATAATCATCAGTTTGTAATTTCACAAGAAGATTGGTCCCTCCATCGCAAAGGCCATGATGACCAGCAGCGCCATCAGGAAAAAGTACAGGATGCAATTCGAAATAATTTACCAGACCTAATCACAGAAGAGAGTATAGTGATGTCGAATGGTCGAGAAGTAGTAAAAATCCCGATTCGTTCATTGGACGAATATAAAATTCGCTATAATTATGATAAAAACAAGCATGTTGGCCAAGGAGATGGAGACAGTCAAATTGGTGATGTCGTGGCGCGCGACGGATCAGCAAGCCAGAAGGGACCTGGAAAAGGGCAAGGTGCAGGCGATCAGCCTGGAGAAGATTACTTTGAAGCGGAAGTATCTTTAATGGAGATTGAAGAAGCGTTATTTAAGCAGCTGGAGCTTCCTAATTTAAAGCGAAAAGAGCAAGCTGAGAATCTTGTTGAAAACATTGAATTTAATGATATACGAAAAACAGGTTTAATGGGAAATATCGATAAAAAGCGGACGATGATGACCGCATTTAAGCGAAATGCAATGACAGGAAAGCCAAGTTTCCATCCTATTTATCAAGAAGATTTAAAATTTAAAACGTGGAACGAAGTGAAAAAGCCAGACTCAAAGGCTGTTGTGTTAGCGATGATGGATACGAGCGGCTCGATGGGAATTTGGGAAAAATATATGGCTAGAAGCTTCTTCTTCTGGATGACCAGATTTTTAAGAACAAAATATGAAACGGTCGAAATCGAGTTTATTGCTCACCATACGGAAGCAAAAGTTGTATCAGAGGAAGATTTCTTTTCAAAGGGAGAAAGTGGAGGTACCATATGTTCATCTGCCTATCGAAAATCCCTCGAGCTTATTGATGGAAAATACAATCCTCAAAAATATAATATTTACCCCTTCCATTTTTCAGACGGTGACAACTTAACATCAGACAATGCACGCTGTGTAAAGCTTGTTGAGGAGCTGATGAAGGTATCGAATATGTTTGGATATGGGGAGGTAAACCAATACAACCGCCACTCGACCCTCATGACAGCATACAAAAACATCAAAAACGAAGATTTCCGATACTATATTTTAAAACAAAAAGTGGATGTGTTTCATGCGATGAAGACGTTTTTTAAAAAAGAAAAGGAAACTGTTAAGTTATAAATAAAAAGGTTGCATATTTTAGCGATCGGTTCGTTTTTGGGATAGTAAATTATAATTAGGGGTTCAATTAGAATAACAATTGAGCCCCCTTTTAATGTTAAATTGTTTTTTTACTTGTAAAAACCATTAGGTTGGAAGTCCAGTACAACGGTCAGGAATTATGGAGTACAAGTCGCTCTCACAGTGAAGAAAATGAGTTGTTTGTAAGGTCTAATGATTCATTATGGCTTTTATTATGTATTAGGCAATATTTGAAAATAAGAAAGTAGCAACAATCAGAATATATTGTTTGCTGCTCTTGCGATACTCATTGGAAGATTATACAGGTATTGATATACAAAAGTACGTTTATTTTTTGCGATGCAACTTCCTTTATAATTTTCAATTTAATCCATAAATTTTAGAATAATCTTTCTCACTAATTTGGATATATTATTAAATGTTATTTTCAAATAAGGAGAATGAGATATGAGATTATCTGAAGAAGGCTTATACAATTTTTATGGAGTAAGTCCTAGAGCAAGGCATAAAAAAGGAGTTGATAGTATGGAACACCTATTTAGAAACCCAATCATACATAGGCAGATACATGGAGATACAGTATATGTTCCATTAAATATAGACAGAATTTGGAATCAGATAAGCTAAATAACACATATATTCGGAAAATTAACCATAAAGAACCTATTTTCTGAATTTGAAAAATAGGTTCTTTATATATAGCTAGATAATATTAGAAGTTTATTTTACAAATATTAGGTTTGAGAAATCAAACATAAATCTAACTTATAACATTTCTGTGTATTTAATAAAGTAACTAGTTGGAATACAACCCGAAATTAGATTAGATCATTTTCTGAAAAAGTAATTAAATACCAAAGAGGCTCATATAGAGCCTTTTTTTGAAAAAAGGGTGGTGTACATAAAGGGCCCAATATGTAAATTAGAGCAGCGTAGTTTAATATACTGCTCTAATATCTTTTTGGATTATATAGTCTTACATTAGAAGGATTGTTTATATCATACCCAGAAAAATTACTCATCTTTTTGTTCGTTAATTCTTCTAATTTTTTAACGGATTTTTGAAATTCACTTTCATTCATTTGCCCAGTAGCAAGAAGAGAACATAAAATAGCAAAGCCTATAGCTGAGTTATCAATATATACTTCCAAATTCATATCAATATCTGAATTTCCGCTATTTCCTATAGAATTTATATTATCATTATCATTATCATTATTATTTTTAATTGTTTTTCTTTCTTTAGTAAACCCATATGCTTTTAACCTGTCTTCATTCACAAAAATATCATTGTTTTTTTTCACTATTTTTTTCACCCCTTTGTTTAAAGGTGGGATATAATATATCCCACCACCTCTTAAAAGTCTACATCAACATCAGTATTCTGTTCTTGATCATTTTCCTGATCTTGATCAGCTCTAACGCGTGCATTACTCCTGCTATTTAAACGAATATCCACACAGGAATTCCCAGAATTACTTACTATAGAACGAGATATATTAGTGTTCCTGTCGACATTTCGAACATCTGCATCAGCATCAGCATCGGCTCTGTTATCAATATCGTTTCTGAAATCGATATCGCTTTCAACATTCACATCTGTCCTACCATTGTTTCTTCTATTTCTAGAAGACCCTCTAAAGTAACTTTGGTTTCCATTATTGTCATACCTTCTTCTGCTCATTTAGATTCCTCCCTTCGCTTTCTTAATTACAATCTATTCATATATACACACAGTGTATGGACATATTACCAAGTGTTTTAGCCCCTTTTTAAAGCCTTCTTTTGTCCGCTGCAAATATTAATGGCAGTATTATTTGTTGTTTTCTGTAAAATTTTATGTTGGCACTTCCGGATGGGATTGTTTAATAATATAGAAATACAAATCATTCCCTGGCGGAAGGAGGACAAAAAAAGCCCCAAAGAGATAGGGCTCCATGAGGCAAGATTAAAAAACAAACTATACTAGGTAGAATTTAAGACATGGGGACCATTGAAAAAGGATGGTTATCATGATGAATCAACAAAAAGGGACGTTAGTGCTGCACATGAACATCATGAAACACAACATTAAATAGGGCTTTAAATCGAACTATAGACGTTCTGAGGGGAAAGAAAAGTAAAGGTCTATGATGATATTAAAGAACGCTTAGGAAGCGATTTAGAAGAGGAAGAGAAGGGATTCTATGAATTCAGCATTGATGAAAAAGAAATGAATATGCTGCATTCTTTTCTGAATTGGTATGTAGAGGAAATCAAACTTTCAGCTGAAGATCAAGGAGCTGAAATTGAGAAAGATGAACAGGTTAAGATATTGGATCGATTGAGTGTGAAGATTAGTAACATTATAGAAATGGTAATTGAAAAATAATGGATTACTTACACGAAATAGCTGCCTACTTTAACAGGCTATCAGACAAAGCAGACGAGATAAGGAAATTAGATAGAGATTAGTACAAACATTATAGGGGCATGCAAATTATAGAAGAAGTTTTAAGATGAAAAGATTCAAACTCTTAAAAATGAACAATGATTCTCAAAAATGTCAATTAACAAGACAGGAATTATACAAATTTAACAATGAATATACTCCTAATAAAACAATTTATAAAAAGAACCAAAGGAATGCATTGGCGGTATTATCAATTTTTTCAATAGTACCTGCACTGCTTTTCTTTTTCTTTGGTTCTAGCATGGTTAATTATCTATTTTTTATCATTAATACAGCTATCCTATTTTTAATGTCAGGATACTATTTGACTTTTGCGTTATTACATGATCTAAAAAAATATCTTTTTTACTTGAATGATGAAAATTACGATATTGAAGCTTACTTCATTGGTGAACAAAAAGGTTATTATATTTTAAAACAATGTCGCCATGTTGATAGTAATAATGAGATTAATAAAATCTCATCAGTAATTCGTATTCCTATAGAAAGAATTAATAAAATGGAGATGCTTTAAATTTTAAGGGAGAAATAAATTAATATTTATTTTATGTAAGGCTGATAACTTCTGTTTGATAATGTATATATGATGTACCGTCAAAGCAATACAACCGCCACTCCACCCTCATGACAGCATACAAAAATATTAAGCATGAAGATTTCCGGTACTATATTTTGAAGCAAAAAGTGGATGTATTCCATGCGATGAAGAGTTTCTTCAAGAAGGAACAAGGGGATAAAATGTATGCATGAATGGGCTGATTTTTTATAGGCGGGGACTCTGAAAACGTCATTATTTCAAAATATACCGACTCCAAAATTCTGAAAACAAATTTTAGAGTCGGCTTTTTTAATCAACTAGGTTGTTTATGCTTCCCGAAGTTATCCTACTCGTGCAAAGACAATTTTCTAGTTGTTACATCTCTTTACAAGCCCAAGCATCAATTTCAATTTTAAATGCTGGGGCAGCAAGGGCAACTACATAAATCATTGTTGTACATGGAAGATGATCCCCTAAAAAGTCACTAATCACTTTTCTTCTTTCAGCCGCTTCGAATTCTCCAACCAAATAAAATACTAACTTAGTGAGGTCTTTAATCTCCATGTTCGCTGCTTCAAGGTTTTTTCTAATATTCTCTAAGGATATTTTCATTTGTTCAATAGGGCTTTCTGGAACAGTGCCATCTTGGTTCATACCTAATTGTCCAGATAGTGTAAGCCACTTACATGGCCCTGTTATTTCAATTTGATGTACATAAGGGGCAACAGGCGCATGAATCGATTCAGGATTACGTGAGTTTTTCATATGATCCATTCCTTTTGTCTAATTTATTTTGAAATGATTTATACCTTTAAAAATTGAAGCCGATAATTATTTTCTTTTTGAATTAAATAATTAGTGAAATTTTCAAGGGTCCCAACAAATTTATCTACACCCTCTACATGATAAAAGGTGGTCGTTTGATCAAAATGATAGATCTCCTGATTAGGAGAATATAAATAAATTCTTTTTTCAAGTCCAAGTGCAATTCCTAATTCGATATGACTGCCTTTTCCGGCAGGTAACAAAATGACAATAAAATCAGAGTCGATGATTGCCTCCTTTTCCTTCGTGCCAATGGTAGATAAATCTTCAATTGAGTTTGCTCGCTGGTTTTTCGTCCAATCATAGGAATGTTCATAATTATAGTTGATTAGCTTCTGTGAAAGTTCCTTAACTAAAGTGCTATTTTTAAAGCTTGATGCAATATAAAATCTCATTACCTATCACCTTTTTAAGAATATTTTATCATGTTTTGCTAAACTCGAATATGGAGGACTACTTAAGGGATAACATTACAACATTAGTGATTTCCATTGCTTTTAAGTATGATCAAAAAGGTTTCTAAATGGCTTAATCGTGATAAGTTCAGTTTCTTAGAAGGAGTACAGTGTCTGTTTGTTGAACTGTACAATAGAAGCAGTTCAAGAGAAGAGAGAGGTTTCTACATGGCAAAAAATAATAAAATGAACCGGATGTTTAAGGTGTTATCCTTGTTCTTCGGCATTTTTGTTCAGATTTACTGGTATAAGATAACTAAAAAGCCAGAAGCTGAATGGGAGAAACTGTGGGGGGCTATCGGTAAAAGAGTGAGGAAGACGCTTTTTGAACTCGAAGGCTTGCTAATAAAAATCGGCCAAATCATTAGTACCCGAGCCGATCTTTTGCCACAAGCATTCATTAGTGAAATAGAAGATCTCACAGACAAGGTTCCTCCTTCTGAATGGAGTCATATTCAAGAGATTCTTGAAATGGAGTGGGACAGCAAAATTTCGGAAAAGCTGCATTCAATTGAGAGAGAGGCGATCGCATCCGCCTCTATTGGAGAAGTGTATAAAGCTACGCTGCTTAATGGAGCAGAGGTAGCTATTAAAGTGCAGCGGCCACATATTCAATCTATTGTCCAAACAGATTTTCGAACATTGAGAATGGTTATTTGGTTAGCAAATTACTTAGTTCCCCTCCCAAAGGGATTTATTAATCTTAAAGTTTTGTTTTCAGAGCTGAAACATGTAATCGGACGAGAGCTTGATTTTTCTAAGGAAAAGGAGACACTTCTTTATTTTAGAGAAAAATTTAAGGAAAGTGATATCGTTCAAATTCCTTCTGTTTATTCAGAGCTTTGCACGTCGAAGGTGCTGGTAATGGAGTGGATTGAAGGAATTAGATTAACAGACCATCAGGCGATTGAACAGTTACCTATATCACGTAAGGAAATGGCTCAGCGGCTCATCAAGGTTTTTCTGCCGCAATGGCTTGAGCCTGGAATCTTTCATGCAGACCCGCATCAGGGAAACGTCCTGGTTTCTAAGGATGGGAGAATCATTTTACTTGATTTCGGAATGGCAGGAGAAATTTCAAAGAATGATGCGGCCGCCTTTCAAGGGTTAATTGAATGTTTCCTTGCAAAAAATTATATGAAGGCTGTTGAATGCTTATCCCATTTAGGATTTTTGCTTCCCGAGGCGGATACAAGAACGATTGAAAAATTATTAGCTGAATGGATGTCTTTCCAGCCATCTCAATTAAAAGAAATGGACCTTTTTGCCTTAAAGATGGAATTGAATGATATGATTCAAGCACTTCCCATTCAGGTTCCAACCCGATTTGTTTTTCTTGGCCGTTCTTTTATCACAATTGAAGGGATTGTAATTAATCTCGCACCAGATGAAGAAATTATAGATTTGGGTAAGCCAGTTTTTATTGAATGGCTAAAAGGACAAGGGAATAAATGGTCGTTTATATGGCAGGTAATCCAGTCACAGCCAGTATTCAAAATCTTTCATTCTGTTAATGAGTTCTTAAAGACACCGCAAAAAATGGAGCAATTAAAGGAAACGGAACAAAGAAGACAATTCCAATTTGCAATCTTTGAAAATCGGAAAAAGCAGTCCTTTCAATTGCTATTGCTAGGATTAGCAGGCAGTGGAATAGGAATTTCTCTTTCAAATACAGTACTTATAAAGCTATCACTAGGTTTAACTTTTCTGGCAATTACAGGTTATATAATTACGAGCTGGAAGCTCAGGAAATGGATGAAATATATGCACGAAAAGCGAAGATAAATAAAGTCATGTGAAGGATGACGATACTGTCGAATTTGCTGAAATTCTTGATAGATAGATCCGCATGTAAACTGGTGCAATATATTTTATAATAAGGAATAGGTGGAGGAGAGTAAAATGAATAAATGGATTGATGTTTCACAGCCTTTACATAATAACATTCCTGTTTGGCCAGGTGATACGCCTTTTTCGTTTCAGGTCAGCTGGAGCAAGGAGGAAAGCGGGTCAGTAAATGTAGGCCAATTAACAATGAGTGCACATACAGGTACACATATTGATGCACCGTTTCATTTCGATAATGAAGGAAAACGCGTGATAGACTTGGATATAAATTTATATATCGGTCCTGCAAAAGTCATCCATCTTACGGATAGGGACTGCATTCGTGTCGAGGATTTGCGCGCTCATCATTTATCCAATGTGACTCGTCTACTAATTTATACAGGTGCATGGAAGAATCGGTCAGTCTTTCCTGAAAGTATTCCACATATTGAGCCAAAAGTGGCTTCCTATTTAGCAGAAAAAGGCGTAAAGCTGCTTGGTCTTGACCTTCCATCTGTCGATAAGCTGGATAGTAAGGAATTGCCTGCCCATCATGAGCTTACCCGTCATGGAGTGCATATTTTAGAAGGGCTTGTTCTGGACGAAATCGCTCCGGGAAACTATGAGCTAGCGGCTCTTCCTTTACCTCTCTCTGAAGCCGATGGAAGCCCTGTACGAGCAGTATTAAGAAAGATAGAGGATGAGTAATTTGTAAAAAAACAGGATAATTGCAAAAATCCCTGAGTACTTGCAAAAAAAACAGGATAATTGCAAAAATCCCTGAGTATTTGCAAAAAAAACAGGATAATTGCAAAAATCCCTAAGTATTTGCAAAAAAAACAGGATAATTGCAAAAATCCCTGAGTATTTGCAAAAAAAACAGGATAATTGCAAAAATCCCTGAGTATTTGCAAAAAAAAGCAGGATATTTGCAAAATTACCTGATATTTCACAAATAAAAGTAGAAAAGTTTTTAGAAAGGTGGCTTTCCAATGGATTTAGGCAGAGGAATATCAATCATAGATGCAATGGATTTAGGCAAAGAAAGAAGGACAGGCTGTTACGTCCTGCATGCAGAGGAGTTAACGATTGTTGAGACTTGTGCAAGTCCGTCCATTCCATTTTTATTAGAGGGGTTTAAGAGATTAGGCATTGATCCAAAAGAAATAAAAAATATTATTGTTACTCATATCCATCTGGACCATGCAGGCGGGGTTGGATTATTACTTGAAAGCTGTCCAAATGCAAAGGTCATTGTTCATCCACGGGGAATGCGGCATCTAGCTGATCCATCAAAATTAATTCTCGGAGCAAGAGCTGTTTATGGCGAGAAGTTTGATGAACTATTCGACCCTATTTTGCCTGTGCCAGACAATCGGTTAGTTGTTAAAGAAGATGGGGATACGCTCCAAATCGGAGAAAATCGTATACTTACATTTATTGATACACCAGGACATGCGAAGCATCACTTTTCAATCCATGATTCAATGAGCAATGGGATTTTTACCGGTGATACAATCGGAGTATTCTATCCACAGCTATTTGTGAAAGGACTTGAACTATATCTCCCATCTACATCTCCAAATCAGTTTGATCCTAATGCCATGCTCGATTCACTCGAAAAAATAAAGGCACTTGATGTTGAACGAATTTATTTTGCCCATTATGGAATGACAACAAATCCTTCTCATGTGTATGAGCAAATATACAAATGGCTCCCAATATTTATGGAGACTGGCGAAAAAGTGTGGAAAGAAAAACAAGATGATTCTATTGAAACGAAAAGTGAAGGACTATTTCAAGAGTTATTTGTTAAAGTCAGCTCATTTTTAACCGAAAAGGAGTTCACATTAGATCAAGAAATGACTGAGATCATAAAGCTTGATTTAAGTGTTGGATCGATGGGAATCATCGATTATTTAGCAAAAAAACAAACCAAATAAGATATAGGCGGCCAGATGAGTCAATTGTCTGGCCTGTTTATTTCGTTTTTCAGCCCTATCCGTATTATAATGGGAAAAAAGTGTTAATGACATGGGGTGAGAAGTTGAACGTTCAAGAAATAATCCAAAGGCTTGAGAACCGGAAACCGGGTATTCTAGGAAGTGAAGGATTTTCCAAATACTCCGTATTATTGCCTCTCATTCAAAGTGAAAATGAATTGCATGTTTTATTTGAAGTGCGGTCTAGTATGCTAAGAAGGCAGCCGGGTGAGGTCTGTTTTCCTGGCGGACGAATGGATCCATCTGATGAAAATGAGCAGAGTACTGCTGTTCGCGAAACATCAGAAGAGCTCGGAATCAGTGGAAAAAGCATTGTTAATATCGTTCCGCTTGACTACATGATTTCTCCCTTTGGTACAATTATTTACCCATTTGCCGGTTTTATCGAACAGCCAGAGGATATTCGACCCAATCCAAGTGAAGTTGACAGTATTTTTACTGTTCCGCTATCCTTTCTAAAGGAACATAAGCCTGAGATTTTTCAGGTCGAATATAAAGTAATGCCAGAAAAGAATTTCCCTTTGAATCAAATTCCAGGAGGAGAGAATTATAATTGGCAGACAAGAAAGATGGACGAGTGCTTTTATTACTATGAAGATAAAGTGATATGGGGACTGACGGCTCGCATCCTCAAGCATTTTACTGAGATCATTTAAACTGTCCTAACACCTTTAAAATGAGGAAGTGCTTTTTTTTGAAAAGAAAAATTGGGTTTATCGGATGCGGCAAAATGGCGCAGGCAATGATTGGCGGCATGCTTCAATCAAATACCGTTCAGCCAGAACAAATCGTAGCTAGTGCAAGGTCACAGGAGACAATCGATCAAGCATCAGAAAAATTTCAAATTCAAGTAACTGCAAATAATATGCTCGTTGCTGAGCAAGCAGATATTTTATTTTTGGCGATAAAGCCGAATCTACATGCTCAAATAATCGAAGAAATAAAGCATTCGATAAAGAAAGATACGATCATCATTACGATTGCAGCAGGGATAAGCTTGGATTTTCTAGAGGAATCCTTTAATCAGCCGATAAAAGCGGTCCGCTCCATGCCAAATACCCCTTCCTTAGTTGGAGAAGGGATGAGTGCTATTTGTGCAAATGACTTTGTAACGAAGGATGAGTTAGAGAACATTATTCACGTTTTTTCAAGCTTTGGAAAGATTGAAGTGATTGAGGAAAAATTAATGAATGCCATACCAGCAATTAGCGGATCCTCTCCGGCATATGTTTACATGTTTATCGAGGCATTAGCCGATGGGGGAGTAAAGAATGGATTACCAAGAGAACAATCTTATCATTTAGCTGCCCAAGCAGTTCTCGGAGCGGCAAAAATGGTCCTAGAGTCAGCGAAGCATCCTGGAGAGTTAAAGGATGAGGTTTGTACACCGGGAGGAGCTACAATTGAAGCCGTAGCGGAGCTTGAGAATAAGGGATTCAGGTCTGCTATTTTGTCGGCAATGGAAAGCTGTACGGCAAAAACAAATTCTCTCTCTCAAAAAAACGAACGATAGAACAAACAGGAGGAGCAGTGATTACTGCTCCTCCTGTATTATTAAATATCAATTTGATGTGCTAATTTTTTATTAATGAATGGTTCAGTCCAGCATATAAATCCTTTATATGCACAGTAACAATTTTAGCACCTATTTGGACGTGGACCATGTTGTCAAAAACAGCAGTTACAAGGCCGTTTAATGAAACATTCGCGCCAATGTTTAAGTCCTTTTTTACGTTCTTGTCTTTTTTATTTTCTGCCATCTTAACACCATCCCATCCAAAATTAGTAAAGGAATCCTATAAAGAATATATCCTTTTAATTGTAAAATAAACATGAGATGAAAAAAAGTCTAAACAAAGATTTTTTATCAACAAATTCTTCTCTCTTTCATCATACTCAGATGGTCAGTAATGGTCAATTAATTTGCATGATAATATGTGGAATAATCTTTTAAAAAAACGCATATATCCTATAAACCTGCTAGGAGGGAGGGATAGAGGCGGGATAATTCCTACTAGATTGATGTGGATACACAATTTAAACAACCTATTAAAAATTTTTAAGGGGGTTTATGGTGACAACATGGTTCGTCTTATTGAATATTGCCATCTTGATCATTCTTCTTATCGGTTTATTCTACATGCAGAAGAAGCATATTTCTTTTTCTAAGCGTGTTTTTACTGCGTTAGGATTAGGAATCATATTTGGGTTTGGTTTACAGTTTGCTTACGGACCAGCGTCTGAAATCGTGTCCGAATCTGCAGGGTGGATTCATTTAGTTGGCGGGGGCTATGTAAAGTTTCTGCAGATGATTGTTATGCCGCTCGTTTTTATCTCCATTCTAGCTGCTTTTACAAAAATGAAATTAAGTAATAATGTGGGGAAGATTAGTTCACTTATTCTCGGTCTGCTCGTTGGCACAACCGCGATAGCAGCTGCTGTAGGTATTGCTGCAGCAGTTGGGTTCGATCTGGAAGCTGTTGAAATTACACAAGGTGAGGCAGAGTCAGCAAGGGGAGAGCAGCTTGAACAAAGCTTTCAAAGTATAGAAGGGAGAACTTTTCCACAGCAAATTCTTGATTTAATTCCAGCCAATCCTTTTCTCGATTTTACAGGTCAGCGTCCAACATCTACGATAGCAGTCGTCATATTTGCAGCTTTCTTAGGAATCGCTTACCTCGGGGTTAGGAGGAAATCAGCAGAGCAAGCGGAGTTTTTCGCGAAAATAGTGGACACTATCCATGCAGTAGTTATGCGAGTCGTCATTCTTATTTTGCGCTTAACCCCATATGGAGTATTGGCAATTATGACAAGAACGGTTGCGGTGAGTGATGTGGATTCAATACTGAAACTGGGGAAATTTGTGGTCGCATCTTATGTTGCACTAGCTGTCATGTTCTTAATCCATTTATTACTGCTTACATTTGCTGGACTTAATCCCGTCACATATATGAAAAAGGCTTTTCCTGTTTTAACCTTTGCTTTTACATCTCGTACAAGTGCCGGTGCTCTTCCGTTAAATATTAAGACACAAAAGTCACTTGGGGTGCCAGAGGGAATAGCAAACTTTTCTGGTTCGTTCGGGTTATCGATTGGACAGAACGGCTGTGCAGGCATCTATCCAGCTATGCTGGCTGTGATGATTGCTCCAACAGTAGGAGTTAATCCCTTAACGCCATCCTTCATCATCACTGTCATTGCCATTGTTGCTGTCAGTTCATTTGGTGTGGCTGGTGTTGGCGGAGGTGCTACCTTTGCAGCAATATTAGTGTTATCCGCATTAAATCTGCCAGTTGCTTTAGCAGGATTACTCATTTCGATTGAGCCGCTGATTGACATGGGGCGTACAGCAGTGAATGTCAGTGGATCCATGGCGTCAGGGATCCTAACAAGCAGGATAACTGGAGAGATAGATAGCAGTGTGTACAATGATATGAATGAGAAGATTGAAGCAGAAGCATAAAGAGAAAAATCGGCAGGTCTTTTGAACCTGCCGATTTTTTGAATTAGTCCATCATTTGCACAAGTTTTTTCGAGAATGAAAGGAGAATTAATCCTAACACAATCGCCATTAGACCGATTAGTCCGAAAATTTCAAAGTAACCAAGAGTTTGTGTAAATGCAGCAAGCTGTCCTGCTAAGATATTTGCTACACCTGAACTTGCTAGCCAAACACCCATTAATAGGGAAGCAAGCTTTACAGGAGCAATTCTACTTACTAGTGACAGGCCTACAGGTGATAGCATTAACTCACCCATTGTATGCATGAGATATGTTAAGACTATAAACATAATATTTGCTTTTACTTGAATGTTTGCTTCATCGCTTCCAGTCTTCATAACCGCAATTAAGAGGATCATGTATCCAAGTCCAAGAAGGATCATCCCAATTCCCATTTTTGAAGGAACTTTAATGTCTCCGCGTTTAGAAGAAGCGAGTTTAATCCAAAGCATAGAGAATAGCGGAGCTAAAAGAACAATAAATAAAGGGTTTACGGATTGGAACCAAGCTGTTGGAATTTCCCAGCCAAAAATTTGTCGATCAACAAATCGATCTGTATAAAGCGTTAATGAGCTTCCAGCTTGTTCAAAACCAGCCCAGAAGAAAACGACAAAACAAGCTAAGATAACGATAACAGCTGTTCTTTGTTTTTCTTTCTTTGTAAGTGGTTTATTTTTAGCATGAGCATCAACTGTTTTATCAGGTGCTCCAGTTGGCTTCTTCCCAATATCGCCAAGATAGCGGTTGCCAAGTAAGTTAAAGAGTACTTGACCAATAATCATTCCGATCGCAGCTGCTAAAAATCCATATTTAAACCCGTATTGAATGATTCCGTCAATTGTTGTTGTTTTAAAGAGATCATTGTATAAGAATCCGATTACAAGTGGTGCGAGAAATCCTCCAACGTTAATTCCCATATAGAAAATGGTAAAGGCAGCATCTCTGCGTGGATCATTATTTTCATACAATTCTCCAACAATTGTTGAAATATTTGGTTTAAAGAAACCGTTTCCAATTATTAACAAGATCAGACCTAAATATAATGCTCCTGCACTTTGGTGTGCGAATAAAACGATGTTACCAACAGCCATCATAATTCCACCGATAGTTATTGCACGTCGCTGGCCTAAGAAGCGGTCTGATAAATATCCTCCAACCATTGGGGTGAAATATACGGCTCCAGTGAAAAATCCATATAACATCATGGCATAACTGTCACTAAACCCAAGACCACCGCTTACAAACGAGGTAGTTAAGTAAAGAACGAGGATTGCTCTCATACCATAATAACTAAAGCGCTCCCACATTTCTGTTAAGAATAATAAGTACAAACCAGGGGGATGCTTTTTTCTGGCTTTATTGTCTACTGCTGCATCCATTTTCTATGCCTCCAATATTTAAAATGTATAGTCAACTATATTATTGTAAAGTAATGATAATTTTGTGGCAATAGAATCAAAATAAGTGGTAAAACTTAATAAATTAGCAATTCATCAAATATTATTATTAATAAAATAATGGGAAAGTATACTGGGGAATTTTTGTAATATAATTTAGAGGGAATAAAGATAGATAAGAGGTTAAACAAAATAGACTTCATTGCTTAACCTCTTACTAAAAAGATAAGAAAGTATAAATTTTTATAAATTTGAGAAGTGTCTAGCTCCAGCGCCTAACGCCTATTGGACTTCCCGCCCCCTCCTACGATAAGTCAACATCGAATCGCTATCGCTCTTCGTGTTTCCTTTATCTCGTCAGGGGAGGTCCAGTCCATACGGCGCTAAGCAAGGCACTTCCGCTTTTCTACTGTCTAGCGCAAGCGTCGTATCGCCTAACTTCAGGTCCCCTCCCTACGATAAGTCGACATCCATTCGCTATCGCTCATTGTGTCTTCTTTATCTCAGTCCCTTCCAGTTTGTACGGCGATGACCAAGGCGCTTTCGCTTTTCTTATTAATGCGGTAAAAATGCCAGCTGGTAGAAGAATAGGACAGCAAAAATATAAACCAGCGGATGAACGTCCCGCCATTTTCCTTTAAATACTTTCATAATCGGATAAGAAATAAACCCTAGCGCAATTCCTGTTGCAATGCTTGATGTTAACGGCATGCTTAAAACAATTAGAAATGCTGGGAATGCTTCGTCAAGCTCTCCCCACTTAATTTGTGCAATACTTCCCATCATTAAACTTCCTACAATGATTAGGGCAGGAGCAGTGATGGCGGAAAGACCAGACACGGCACTCACTAACGGGCCAAAAAAGGCAGAAACGATAAATAATATAGCAACGGTTAGCGATGTTAACCCTGTTCGTCCGCCAGCAGCAACACCTGCAGAGGATTCAACGAAAGCGGATGTTGGGCTTGTCCCAAACATAGCACCAACAGTGGTCCCAATTGAATCGGACAGCAATGCTTCTCTGGCTCTTGGCATGGTCTTTCCTTTCATTAATCCAGCCTGCTGTGCAACGCCAACCATTGTTCCGGTTGTATCGAAAATGGTCACTAGCAAAAATGAAAATACAACGGCATATAAGCTATGCTGAATAACGTCACCTAAGGCTTGAAACGGATTAAGAATCATTAGACCCTCAGGAAGAGAGGGCAATGATAAGAAGCCCTGATCAAACGAAAGCTGGCCTGTAAAGAAAGCGATTAGTCCAGTAACAACCATTCCGAAGAATAATGCGCCATTCACTCGCAAAACCATTAATATTAATGTAGCAGTTAGTCCGATCAAAGCTAAAATAGCAGATGGTTCGTGTAAATCTCCAAGTGCGACAAGATTTGACGGATGGCTTGTAATAATTCCTGTTTGGCGTAAACCAATAAAAGCGATAAATAAACCAATCCCTGAAGTAATCCCGTGTTTTAAATTGTCTGGAATAGCTTCAATAAGCTTAGAGCGAAAAGGGGTTAAAGATAAAATAATGAAAATAATACCTGCGATAAAAACAGCTGCGAAGGCTGTTTGATAATCTATATTTCCATGCGTGCCAACGACTGAATAAGCAAAATATGCATTCAATCCCATTCCAGGAGCAATGGCGATCGGATAATTTGCGAAAATGGCCATCCAAAGTGTTCCGACAACTGCCGCAACGATTGTGGCAGTAAATACTTGTTCAAAGGGTACCCCTGCATCGGATAAGATCACCGGGTTAACAACGACTATATAGACCATGGTTAAAAAGGTAGTTATCCCAGCAAGAACCTCCGTTTTGGCATTAGTTTGATTCTCTTTTAATTTAAACATGATAGTTCCTCCAAATACGAACATTAAAAAGCACATTTAATATAATATTCGTTATTAGAATGGATTACAAGTCCTTATTTACTATTATCTATAAATTGTACGAAAATCATTCCATTGAAAAATATGGACATAAAAAAAGATGGCCATGTGACCATCCTCATACTTAAAATATTGCATTCAATAAAAGGTAAATAAGTCCAGCGATTGTAGCAGAAATTGGCAATGTTATGACCCATGTAATAAGCATTCTTTGAGCGGTTCCCCATTTTACACCCTTTAGGCGATGAGCTGAACCAACACCAAGAATGGAAGATGAAATAACATGAGTTGTACTAACTGGCAAGTGAATTAAAGTGGAGCCGAAGATAATCATTGCACCAGTTAAATCTGCAGCAACTCCGTTAACAGGTCGAATTTTCATTATTTTCCCGCCAACTGTTTTGATAATTTTCCAGCCGCCTACAGATGTTCCAAGTCCCATTGCTAAAGCACAGGAAAATTGTACCCAAAAAGGAATATCTGTACTTGTTACGTAGTTATTGGCAATTAAAGCCATTGTAATAATCCCCATGGCTTTCTGTGCATCATTTGTCCCGTGGGTATAGGATTGCAAGGCTGCTGTGAAAATTTGAAAGATACGAAAGTTGCGATTTGTTTTTGTTAAATTATTATTTTTAAATACAACTTTAAATATGCTGTAGACGATAAATCCAAATACAAAGGCAATTATTGGAGAGAAAATAAGAGCCTGAATAATCTTTAGAAATCCTTGGTAGTTAAGTGAGGCAAAGCCAGCAGCGGCAATTGCAGCACCGGCAATTGAACCGATAAGCGCATGAGAAGAACTGCTTGGAATTCCATAGTACCAAGTAAGTAAATTCCAGAAAACCGCAGATATAAGTGCGGCTAAAATGACGAGTGACCCATTTTCTAATGTAAATGGATCAACGATGTCTTTAGTGATTGTTTTTGCAACGCCTGTAAAGGTCATTGCTCCAACAAAGTTCATTACTGCTGCTAAAATAATTGCATGTCTGGGCTTTAGTGCTTTTGTTGAAACAGATGTTGCAATGGCATTGGCGGTATCATGGAAACCATTGATAAAATCAAAAGCTAAAGCCATGACTACAATTAAAATCGTTAGAATTAAAAATCCATCCATTTGCTAAGACTCCTTACGCATTTTTCATAATAATGGTTTCCAAAGTATTTGCCACACTTTGACAGCTGTCAGCAATCTCTTCAAGATTTTCGTAAATTTCTTTAAATTGAATAATGCGTACAGGATCCTTCTCAACAGAGAAGAGATGTTTAATAGATTGTCTTAGCACGCCATCACATTTTGATTCATAATCTTTTATTTTGATTGCATGTTCACGGATTTGCTGCAACTTTTTATTTGATAGTAGTTCAATTGATTTTTCAATTTCATCAGCACAATGTTTAATGGCATCCACAAATTTAAGCATAAAGTCATCTGCCTGTGTAATTGAGTACATTTCAAATAGTGCCGCACAGTGCTCTATCCCATCAATGACATCATCCAAGCTCATTGCTAGTGCAAGTATATCCTCACGTTCAATTGGTGTAATGAAGGCATTATTTAATTCTTTAATAACCTCATGAACATATGAATCCCCTTTTGTTTCGTAATCCTTCATTGTTTCTGAGAAGATTTTAAGATCACTCACATTTTTTAGTTTATAGTCTGCAAAGTAATTTGCTCCTTCTTTCACATTTAGTGCGATACTGCTAAGTAATGTGTTAAATTTGTCCTTTTTCTTAAAAGCCATTTTTTTACCCCCATGAAAAAAATATCATCCAAACGAAATAATTTTATACGAAAAAAGGCGAATTAGATAGTTATATGCCTAAAAAAGTTGAAAAAAGTATTAAAAACACTCATTTTTTTTTATTATGTGATTATTTTCATTCAAATATGTTTCCAATATACTAACTGAGTAAAACTTAGTTTGTGATTAATGTCACAAACTTTTCGAAAGTGATACGTAAATAAGAATAAGTTTAATTATATAATCACTTTAAAGATGAATGGAAGAAATGGTTATTCATCCCATTTCTTTCACTGAATCTAAATAAATAAATAGGGGGAGCTATTTATGAGAAGAATGGGTTTTGGGATTTTGTTACTATTTGTACTATCAATTCTCGGTGCATGCGGTGCCAACGAGGATGCAGCAGCTCCTGCTGACAAAAATGCGAAAGAGCCAGCGAAAGAAAATGTTATTGATCAAGAGCTTGAAGATGCGAAAGCTAAATTTGAACCGTTAGGAGAAATACCAGTTCCTGCTGATAATCCAATGACAGAGGAAAAAATAGAATTAGGGAAAACGTTATACTTCGATCCCCGCCTATCAGGGAATAATGTTCAAAGCTGTATGTCCTGTCATGCGCCTGGAGCAGGCTATGGAGATGGGATGGCAAAGTTTATTGGATTTGAGGGCTTTAATGGCCCGCGAAATAGTCCGACAATCATTAATTCTGGCTATTATCCAACAAATTTCTGGGATGGACGAGCAGGAAGCTTAGAGGAACAAGCATTGGGGCCGATACAATCGGAAGTGGAAATGAATCAAAATTTAGATGAGCTAGTGATTGAATTAAATGGGGTTCCAACCTATGTAGAGCGATTTAATACGGTCTTTAATGACAAAATATCTGCTGATAATATTGCAAAAGCGATTGCTGCCTTTGAAAGAACGATCGTTATCGCTGATACAGCATTTGATCGCTATCTTCAAGGGGAAGAGGATGCCATTAGTGTCGATGCAAAAGAGGGAATGAAATTATTTGCCGGCAAGGCAGGCTGTATTTCTTGTCATGCAGGTCCGTTATTATCTGATTATAATTATCATAATTTAGGTATGAGTGGGGATGATGGACGCTTTGCTGTAACGGGAAATGAGGATGATAAAGGGAAGTTCCGAACATCTGGATTAAGAGGAGTGGCTCATACGGCACCATTTATGCATGATGGCAGCCTTGAAACTTTGAAAGATGTTATTACCTACTATAATGAAGGCGGCGGGGATCATGCGAATAAAAGCGTTCTGATGAAACCGCTTAATTTAACAGAAAAAGAAATGAATTCACTTGTTGCATTCCTGGAAAGCTTAAGTGGAGAACTTCCAATGGTTGAGAAGCCTGAAATTCCAAGTAACTAATAGCTTTATTGATAAGACCTGTGGAGTTCCTAAGAAATATTGAAAGGGTTCCATAGGTTTTTTTTGTATAAATATGATTATTCTCTTGTTTAGGACAATTTTAGTACGGGTAAAAGTGAAATAACCACTCATTACGAATCCCGGCTATTGCCGTTAATATAGAAAGCGATTGCTTAGACAGCAATCGCTTTTTGCATTTTTACAATCACATAAAAAATTCCATAATATTCCTGAGCGGTTTTTGTAATAAAAAGAGAAAAAAAACGAAAACTACGATAAAACAGCAAGGAGTGGATCAGATGTTTACCTTTTTATGGGCATTAATCATAGGTGGAATTATTGGATGGATTGCAGGAATGGTAGTTGGTAAAGATATTCCAGGTGGTGTATTCGGCAATATTATTGCGGGGTTTGTCGGAGCATGGCTTGGGACATTAATTTTTGGAAACTGGGGTCCCGTTGTTGCGGATTTTGCGATTATCCCTGCACTTATAGGTGCTGTACTGCTTGTATTCCTTTTAAGCTTACTGATGAGAGCATTTAGAAAATCGACTGATTAATAAAATAAAAGCCTTCCAGCTGGAAGGCTTTTATTTTTTGAGTAAATGCAGGAAAGGAATGGTCATAAAATCTTCCACAACAATGTTTTCATCTGTAAATGGATGGGGAATGACAAGCTTTCCTGCATGCAGTGCTTGTCTCTCGAATAAGGGTTTTCCCCCATATAGTTTATCTCCAACGATTGGATGTCCAATAAAACTTAAATGAACACGAATTTGATGTGTTCTACCTGTTTCAAGCTGACATTGGATGAGGGAAAGATCTTGCCTAGGACTGTATTCGAGCAGCTCGTAGTGGGTTATAGCGGGCTGTCCTGATGAAGATACACGCCTTTTCGTGGGGTGATGCCGGTCGCGGCCAATAGGTTCTTGAATGGTTCCTTTTTTCCTTTTTATTCGGCCGTGGACGAGTGCAAAATACGTTCGTTTAATGGATCTTTTCTCAAGCATTTTATCTAAAATCGATCCAGCAAGTGAGTGCTTCGCAAATAAAATGGCCCCAGTTGTATCACGATCTAGACGGTGTACATGCTTAATTTTTCGCTGCTCGCCTTTTGCCTGTAAATAAAACGCTGCAGCATTTGCCAATGTGTTTGTTTGCTCGGGTGAATTAGGGTGTGTATCCATGTTTGCCGGTTTATTAAACACAATCATGTGCTCGTCCTCATAAAGAACATCAACCTCATGATAGGCTGGAATGACACCAAAATCCTCTTCCATAAAAAGTTTAAGCTGAAGTCGATCACTTTCCTTTAGAGGCTGATTCCAATTAATCAGTTCTCCATTTACCTTTACATGCATTTCCATTCTAATTGTATGTATTTGTTTCTTTGGTGCTTTCCACACAATCCTAAATAAATCATCTATAGAATAGCCTTCCCATTTCGAAGGCAATGTCATTTCAAACCATTCACCAAAACATTTTGTCCGTATCATTCTATTCTCCTTTTTAGTCAATCCAATTATTTACAGTGCGTGTTTGCCCTTGTCCTATCTGTATTTTAACCGTTTCATGGATTTAATTACCACCCGAAAACTAGAAGTGGATGTGATATTCTTATTGTATATTACAAAATAGTTACAAGGGATTATAAAGGTGGGTTTTATCGGTGAAAATCGTATTTGCATCAACTCCTGAACAAGAAGAAGAAATCAGGAAGCTTGTACAAAGAATGTATTCTACTATTTTTCCAAATTATTTTCCAGATGAAGATATTAAAGAATTTGAGCAATTAGATGTGTTATATACTTCAACTAGACATTTTGAATATTTTGGCACATTAAAGGAAGCCTATCAAGTGATTGTCAGCTTACAAATTATCACAGCTATTCTGGAAACAGAGAAACTGGAGGAAAGGTACGAAAAAATTTTCGAAAAAAATGTAAATATTTTACAAGATTTCGGTTTGTCTTTTCCATTTACCTTTAGTAACTTTTTTCATGGAAAAGTGATGAAGAATGATATGCTCAGCATGTACACAAAGGCTGCAAATGAATTATTAATTTGAATAATAAAATGCCTGCAAATTTTTTTGCAGGCGTTTTTTTAGTGTAGATTACTTTGTATTTTCTTCAAACCATTTTTCAAATACTTCTTCTTCCTGATACCCAGTTATGCGATTTACTTCTTTACCAGCTTTGTATTGAACAATGGTTGGAGTTTCTTTAATTCCATATTGATCCCAGCCATTTTCAAATTCAAGCAGATTAAACTGTGTAAGATTTATATTCATATCCTTAGCAAGTGGTGAGACCACTGGTGTTGTTCTTTGACAGTGAGAGCAAGTCGGGCTATAAAAATAAACCGTTACATCCTCTTTTTTATCAAGCTTTTTCTCTAATTGATCAGGAAGGATTAAATTTTGATAATTTGGATCATCCATTTGTGCAATTGTTTCAGGATGAAGGTTGCTTTTTCCATATGGATTCTCTTCTGTAATCTTTTCTTCATTTTGCATTTTTGTTAGTAATGCAACAGCTCCGAATAAAAGGATGATTACTGCTAAAAAAATAAAAACCTTTTTCACTTATGCTGCCTCCTTTGACTTTTTCCATAGTAGATAACTGCAAATGAAAATAATGATAAAAGCGATTAATGCTAAAAATGGGATTGTAATAAATCCGAGCCAATTTATATATTGTCCAGTGCACGGAACTCTTCCGCATGAAGCAGCATGGTCTGCTAAAAAAGAAATCTTTTGGATTGAGTAATGGTATAGAGAGATGCAGCCGCCTATTGCAGAAAGCACCATTGTATAAATACTAATCCGAAAATCCTTCTTAACGACAGCGATGCCTAATATGATGACCATTGGATACATAAGGATTCGCTGATACCAGCATAGCGTACAAGGTTCATATTGACGGATTTCTGAAAAATAGAGGCTTCCGAACATGGCAAGAACGGATGCAGCCCATGAAACAAATAACCATGTTTCCCTTTGATCTTTTTTTGTTTTCTCCATCTTATACTCCTCCAATAGATAATTACGATAAAATTATGACCTACTGTCCTGCCTTTGTAAATCAACATTATCACAAAATCCTTGTTTGTTCTGAGTTTCGTCATAGTTTTGACATTCATTGATACAAATAATATCGTAAGGAATAGGTGAATACAATTAAGAGCAGAGGTTATATATCTTTGCAGAAATATTTGGATGATTAGTAGATTTTTTTAGAGCGAAATGTTTTAATGTAAGGAGTTTTGGAGGGATGAATATGAATTGGAAAACGAAAGCTGAACGCTGGATTAAGCATGAACAATTGGATCAAGATTTATTATCGGAGCTTCAAAAGTTAGCGTTAGATGAAAAAAAGCTGGAGGATGCTTTTTATAAAGATTTAGAATTTGGTACTGGCGGGATGCGTGGAGAAATCGGTGTCGGTACGAACCGAATGAATATTTACACCGTTAGAAAAGCTTCTGCCGGTCTAGCCGCATACATAGAAGAAGCGGGAACGGAGGCAATGAAAAGAGGGGTTGTTATTGCCTATGATTCACGCCATATGTCATTTGATTTTGCAATGGAAGCGGCAAAAACGTTAGCGACAAGAGGGATTCAGACATATGTGTTTAATGAGCTGAGACCGACCCCTGAGTTATCATTTGCTGTGAGGCATCTGCAAGCTTTTGCAGGGATTGTAGTAACGGCGAGTCATAACCCGCCTGAATATAATGGCTATAAAGTATATGGATCAGATGGTGCCCAGCTGCCGCCATCTATTGCAGATGTGATTATTTCTAAAGTAAATGAAATTGAAAATGAACTGCATATTGCTGTTCACGATGAAACCATGCTCAAGGAACAGGGCTTAATTAAAATGGTTGGGGAAGAAGTTGACAGCAAGTACATAGAGAAGCTTGTCACGATTTCGGAAAATCCAGCTATTAGTGAGGAGGTAGACCTTTCAATTGTCTTTACCCCATTACACGGAACAGCTAACAAGCCTGTAAGGGATGCTTTCCGGGCACTAAATTATAAAAATGTTCAAGTTGTTAAAGAGCAAGAGCTCCCAGACCCAGAGTTTTCAACGGTAAAAAGTCCAAATCCAGAGGAAAAATCCGCCTTCGAACTGGCCATAAAGGTTGGGAAGGAATCTAATGCAGATTTATTAATCGCAACAGATCCTGATGCCGACAGATTAGGAATAGCTGTGAAGGATCAAACGGGTGAATATGTTCTGCTGACTGGAAATCAAACAGGAGCGCTGCTGCTGGACTATCTTCTGTCACAGAAAAAGGAAAAGCATGCACTTCCGGAAAATGGGGTCGTCCTCAAAACAATTGTTACCTCAGAATTAGGAAGAAAGATTGCTTCCTCCTATGGAGTTGATACGATTGATGTATTAACTGGCTTTAAATTTATTGCAGAGAAGATGAAAGAGTATGATGCAACAGGAAAATACACGTTTTTGTTTGGGTATGAAGAAAGCTATGGCTACTTAATTGGGGACTTTGCCAGAGATAAGGATGCCGTACAAGCCGCTGTACTAGCAGCCGAAGCTGCCGCTTTCAATAAGAAAAAGGGATTGTCCTTATATGATGCCCTATTAGCGATCTATGAACAATATGGCTATTATCTTGAAGGACTCCGCTCGATCACATTAAAAGGAAAAGAAGGCGCCGAGATTATTCAGCAAACATTAGCTTCGTTCCGTGAGAATCCGCTTGAAGCGCTTGGCAGTCTGAAGATAATCGCAGTTGAAGATTATTTAACAGGTGTTCGAACAGATAACAAGGGACAAGAACAGGTCATTGAATTACCAAAATCAAATGTCATTAAATATATCTTTGAGGATGGAACATGGATTTGTATGCGCCCATCGGGAACAGAGCCAAAGGTTAAATTTTATTTCGGCATTAACAGTCCATCATTAGAAGGAAGCAGGCAAAAGCTATCCGCAATAGAAAATGAATTCATGAAAATCATTGATGAAAAAATAAAATCATTATCGATAAAATAGGTTAAAACAATGACACCGGGGAGGGGATCTCTTCGGTGTTTTTTTACAAGGCGCTTCTGCTTTTCGATATGTCTAGCTCCAGCGCCTATCGCCTAACAAACTTCAGGTCCCCTCCCTACGATAAGTCGACATCAATTCGCTATCGCTCATTGTGTCTCCTATATCTCAGTCGCGGCCCTTCCAGTTTGTACGGCGATGACCAAGGCGCTTCTGCTTTTCTTACAACTTTAGTCGTACGTAATCTCATTCTAATTTCTAACGAATGTTTATTTGAAAAGTATTATAATAGTGGGAGGAATTAGTTTTTGGAGGAGAAACGGTGGAAAAACGTCATTCTGAAATCCGAATATTAAAGGAAATTGCTGAATTATTGAATGAAGGCACAGAAGTGAAAGGAATATTATCAGAGGTTCTGGCAAAATTGCTTCATGTGACTGGCTTAACAAGCGGGTGGATTTTTCTAATCGAGCCTGATGGGAACTATGTGCTAGCAGCAAAAGAAAACCTTCCGCCTGCACTCTCGCGTAATGATTATAAACCGATGTGTTCAGGGGATTGCTGGTGTATAGATCGTTACAATAATGGCAGGCTTCATAAAGCCATCAATATTATTGAATGTAAAAGAATTGAAGCAGCCTTGCTAGAGAAAAGAAATGACACGAACGGCTTGACCCATCATGCAACTGTACCTTTACGGGCAGGCGATGAAAAATTTGGCATTCTTAATGTAGGTGCCCCAAATAAAACCCATTTTGAGCCAGAAGAGCTCGCTTTGCTGGAGTCAATTGCCTTTCAGATTGGTACGGCACTCAAACGGATTAAGCTGACCGAGGGTGAACAAGAAACAGCTCTCACGGCAGAAAGGAATCGGTTAGCGAGGGATCTTCATGATTCTGTTAATCAGCTGCTTTTTTCATTAAGCTTAACAGCTAGAGGCGGAGCTGAAATGGCTAAAGAAGCGGATACGAAGGAAACCTTTTTGTATATTCAAGATTTAGCACAGGAAGCTCTAAGTGAAATGAGAGCACTTATTTGGCAGCTTCGTCCACGTGGCTTGGAAAATGGGCTCACTAGCGCTTTAATCGGCTATGGAGAGATGCTTGGTCTCAAGCTGCAAACAGAAGTAAACGGAGTGATCTCCCTTCCAGGAAAAGTGGAGGAGGCACTATGGAGAATTGGTCAAGAAGCATTGGCCAATTGCAAAAAACATTCTGGTCAGACAAATGCTGATTTATGCCTTTCAATAGAAAGACATAAGGTAATTATGGTGATCTCTGATTGTGGCTCTGGATTTTATTATGATGGGAAGACGGGGAGAATTCCATCACTCGGTTTAAAAAGTATGAAGGACCGCACGGAAAGCTTGAATGGTATGTTTATACTGCAAAGCTCCCCGCAAAAAGGTACAAAAATTGTAATTACCATTCCAATATAAGGGGGTGTATGCATGGCTATTCGTGTTCTTATTGCTGATGATCATCATGTTGTAAGACGGGGATTAGTATTTTTTCTCAAAACACAGCCTAATATAGAAATTATCGGCGAGGCAAGAGATGGGAAAGAGGCAGTAGAAATGACAATGAAGCTCCTGCCGGATATTGTATTAATGGATTTAGAAATGCCAAATATGAACGGAATCGAAGCAACACGTGCAATAAAACAAGGTTGCCCAGATGTAAAAATAATGATGTTAACGAGCTTCTCTGACCAGGACCATGTGATTCCAGCCATTGAAGCAGGTGCTTCGGGCTTTCAGTTAAAGGATATTGAACCAGACGAGCTTGTACGGGCCATTATTCATTTGAAAAGTGGGGAAAGCCAATTGCATCCAAAGGCGACTTCCCACCTGCTTTCTCATTTAACATCGAATAAAAGTGAGGAAAGAAAGCCATTAGAGGGGTTAACTAAAAGAGAGATAGAAGTGCTGAAGGAAATCGCAAAAGGAAAAAGCAATAAAGAAATTGCAGCAGATTTATTCATTACTGAAAAAACAGTAAAAACCCACGTCTCAAATGTTCTTTCTAAGCTTGGCTTAGCCGATCGTACGCAGGCTGCACTTTTTGCTGTACGAAATGGTTTAACGAAATGATGTTAGAGAGCCGAAATGAGAAAAAACACGATCCCCGGTTGAATGGATCGTGTTTTTTATTGGTGGAATTCTTTTGATACTCAAGGAAGGATGGAAATAGTTTCTAGCTCGTCAGTTTCATTAAATTCATTCGCATGGTCGATGTATCTGAGTAAAGAATATAAATGTTTTTCCAGAACGGAGTAATCTTTTTCAAAATGATAAGCATGGAGGAAATGTTCAATTTTTTTTGAAAGAAATTGATCCTCCGTTCTTACCATCAAAATTAACAAATTGTCCCATTCTGATCGATGGGTGTAGAATAGAGCACGGTCATAATCCAACTTATTCATTTGTCCTTTCCTCCTCTTTCAGGAGTTGATTATAGTTTGCGGTTCTTTAGGAGGAAATTGCACTGTAAATGTTGGACATGTTGATTTGATGGGGTTTTCAAGTTTTACCTTGAATAATGTTTGAATGCATAATATTAAAAAAGTCGTGAAAAATAGGGGTAATCACAATTGCATTTGGAGGGATAGAATGAAGAGGCTCTTGTTTGTTTTTATAATTATTAGTTTATTTATGGGCGCATGGACCTTATCAGCTGCAGCTAGCGAAAAGCCAGATTATGAAAAATATGGAAGGATTGCAACAGCCGTTGTGAAAGAAGATTTCCCTGGTGAAGATGTAGTAGAATACCAATATACAGGCAGGAAAAAAGTATCCGCATCTGATGTGACAGATTCATTTACATTCCAAGTAAACGAAGCCGGGAAGCCGGTTACCTTAATTGTAAAAGTCACCCACAGTCTTGATAATAAAAGAACGCTTAGTTTAACTGTTGAGGAGAAGAGAGGGTAAAGCCACTCTTCTTCTTTTTTGTGTAACATTGCATGGTAAATAATGAATTTCCTTAAGATTTCTGCTACTCTTGTTTTAACATGATGGACGTAAGAGAAGGAGAGATTAAGTTGTCAAATGAGTCTATTTTAGTCGTTGAGGATGAAGAAAAGATTGCCAGGCTGCTGGAATTAGAGCTGGAATATGAGGGCTATCAAGTGACAAAGGCAATGGATGGATTGGATGCTTTGGCATTATATCGATCACAAAAATGGGATTTAATCTTATTGGATGTGATGCTTCCCGGATTAAGCGGAATTGAGCTATTGAGACGTATTCGTGCTCATGATTTGCATACGCCTGTTCTCTTATTAACTGCAAAAAGCTCGGTTGAGGATAAGGTATCTGGACTTGATCTTGGAGCGAATGATTATATGACAAAGCCATTCCAAATTGAGGAGCTTCTGGCTAGAATTCGCGCAGCCTTAAGATTTAAGGGAAAAGAGCAAATGGAAGAAGAAAGCGATTGGCTGACAATAGCTGATTTAAAATTGAATGAAAAAACAAGAGAAGTTATCAGAGGAGAAGATGCCATTGAGTTAACCCCAAGGGAATTTGATCTCCTCGTTTATTTCATGCATAACAAGCGGCAAGTGTTGAACCGTGATCAAATCATCGAAGCCGTGTGGGGATATGATTTTTTAGGCGATACAAATGTAGTTGATGTCTATATTCGCTACATTAGGAAAAAGATAGATACTTTAAAT
This sequence comes from Cytobacillus solani, assembly GCF_006704205.1. Classification (NCBI taxonomy): domain Bacteria; kingdom Bacillati; phylum Bacillota; class Bacilli; order Caryophanales; family Bacillaceae; genus Cytobacillus; species Cytobacillus solani. The sequence goes on along the minus strand of NZ_CP041305.1, from coordinate 283,931 downwards.
AAACCAACACTTATTCATACCATTCGCGGGGTTGGATATGTGTTAAAGGAAGCAAAATGAAACTGCGAAATAAGATTAATCTATATACCGCGGTACTATTTTCTGTTTTGTTGCTATTGATGAATCTGTCTATTTATTTTCTATTTAGTAATTTGATCCTTGAAAGTGAAACAAAGGGTGTGAAAGAAGAAACAGAAAAGATAGCAGAAGTGTTTAATCAATCAACAAAGATGGCTGAAGAAGGTGAATTTCTACGTGCCTATGTTCCTATTGATGGCATGATAAGAATTATAAAGCCGAATAGGCAAGGTACCCTGACAACTACCTCGCCAACTGAAATCGAATTAAGTAAAGAGGATGCCATTTATTATACCGGAGAAATAAGCAAAAGGATGATGATCAATCATCGGACATATGCTTTCGCCTCTATGCCAATCATTCTATCAGATGGCAATGTGGCAAATTTGCAAATAATGAAAAATATTGAAAGGGCCATTGAGAATTTAAAAATTCTTCGAATTGTCCTTATAACTGTCACACTAATTGCACTCATTCCTGTTTTTATATCAAGCCGTCTTCTAAGTGATTTATTGATCAAGCCTGTGACATCAATGATAAAAACAATGACGGAAATCAAGCAAAGCGGTCAATTTAAAAGGCTTCCTCTTGAAGGGAAATCAAAGGATGAACTTCATGAAATGGGCGAAACGTTTAATCATATGATTGACTTGCTGGAAACAAACTTCGAGAAGCAAAAGCAATTTGTTTCCAATGCCTCACATGAGCTGAAAACACCTCTGACTGTTATTGAAAGCTATGCAAGCTTGTTAAAACGCAGGGGGATGCAGGAACCCGAGCTTTTTGCAGAGTCGATTGAGGCCATTCATTCAGAAGCGATTCGGATGAGGGATATGACTGAGCAGCTTTTATTGCTTGCCAAACATAATGAACAATGGAATCTGCATATGTCAGAAGTAAATCTTAACGAGTTCCTTAAACAAACCCTTCATGCCTTTCAAAATGCCTATAATCGGAAAATTATATTTAATAATGAATTACAGCCGTCCCTTATGGTGGATACAGATGAACAAAAGCTAAAACAGCTGATGTATATTTTCCTTGATAATGCAAGGAAATATAGTGATAAGGCGATTACTGTTGCAGCAAGGATAAAGGATGGTCAAGTATTTATTCAAATGATTGATCAAGGGATTGGCATTCATAAGGATGAATTGCCGAAGGTGTTCGACCGTTTTTATCGAGTGGATAAGGCAAGAAATAGAAAGAGCGGGGGATCAGGTTTAGGGCTTTCACTGGCAAAGGAGCTTGGTGAGGTTCTGGACATTAAGATTGATCTTGAAAGTAAAGAAGGCATCGGTACGACAGTCACGCTTTATTTACAAATTTAGGCGGTTTCTCAGCAAATTCTCATTATTATGTAAGAAAATATAGGTGTAAAGTGAGGTGTAATAATGAGAAAAAAGCTTTGGCTCTGGATTGCAGGTAGTGTTGTCCTGCTTGCATTCCTTTTTATAGGATTACAGCAATGGGGAAGAGTAACCACTTCGGCCGACTCTATGTCCCAAGAGGAGGCAGCAGATCTTGTTGAAAAAAGATACAGAGGTGATATCACAAAAATAGCACAAAACAAAGATGAATATATCATTGAAATGGATAGAAATCAGATGATCTATGAAATAAAACTAAATGCTTCAAATGGGGAAGTCCTGTCTTTTTCGAAAATCGGCAGCAGGAAGAAGGAGAATGAAAAAGAACCATCAGAGGGAAAATCTGATCAAGAGATTCAACAAGAATTAGAAAAAGATGGGGAGCAGCAAACACCGCAGCTTTTAAGTGAATCAGATGCGAAGGAAATAGCCTTGAAGAAGGTGGAAGGAATCGTAGATGATATCGATTTGGAATCCTCTGGAGATCTTACTTACTACCTTGTGGAAATCGAGACGGCTGATGACAGGGAAGCGGTTGTTGAAATACACGCAACAACAGGAAAGATCCTCTCGGTTTCATGGGATGATTAAGCGTTTCTCATCAAATTCTAATCTTCCTTTCCATTTCCTCTAATATTTGTGGGGTATATTGTAGATGTAGCAAAGAAAGAGGAAATGAAGGAGGAAATGAATGATGAAAAATAAACTATTCATAAGCGGAATTGCGGCAGCATTGCTTGTAGGAGGTACTGTTGCAGTAAGTGCAGCTAAAAAAGAACCAATGGTTAATGAAGGGAAAATGATTACTGCTCAGGATGCAGAAAAAATAGCGTTAACAAAAGCAGAAGGCAAGGTTGAAAGCGTAGAGCTAGAAAATCGATTCGGACAGCGTTATTTTGATGTGGATATTGAAAATAGAAATAAGGATTATGATATTCATATTGATGCATTTAGCGGTGATGTTCTGAAAGTGAAAGAACAAATGGATATGGATGATGACTGGGATGATGACAATTTTGATGAGAAAATAAATACATCAAACAAAAATCTCCTCTCATCTGAGAAAGCCATCGAAATTGCAGAAAAAACAGTGAATGGCAAAGTAACTGAAATGGACAAAGATGAAGATGATGGCAGAATGATTTACGAATTTGAGCTGAAGACAAACAAAGGAAAAGTAGATCTTGAGCTGGATGCAATCACTGGAAATGTATTGAATGTGGAATATGATGATTAATGATAGATGAAGCAGGAGACATGAGAGCTCCTGCTTTTTCTATTTTTATTATAAAATAGAATCAAACAATATAAATAAAGTAGGGATAACATGCTTGAGAAACTAAAAAGGTATTTTCAAACAGCCTATACGGAACAATTTAATCCAAATGATAAAAATAGAAATTGGTTTCAAACGGATGATGGCCATAAATTTGGAATAAGTAAAACGGCCCTTACCGATGATGAATTAAACCTATTAAATCATTTATTTACTTCCATTGATTATCATGAAGATAGAATATATAACTCTCGCATAAAACAAGAATGGCATGCATTTTTATATGAACATACAAACGATCTCCCCATTTTAAGCGGAGTCGGGACTGTACGATTTTTTTATTTTTTTCTTAAGACCCCGCTCGAAGATCCAAATAGCTTTGAAGAAGCAATTATCGGAGGATTTGGTCAGCCCATTTTATTTTGGCAAAGCCGTACACATGGATTCATTATTGATCAAAAACCTCAAGAAGCTTTCACTAAAATCGAATTTAATCAATTAATTAATACATTAACAAGTGACTTTTTTGTTGAAATTCACGGTTATATCGGTCAATTGAATAAATTCGATCATTCATTAAAAGAAAAGTTCTCTTACGAATATCAGTGTATAGAGGCCATTCATCAGGGCGCTCATCAAGAAAAAGTAATGACTTTTTATGAAGGATTTCCATTATTACTCATTGAATCACCTTCACTAGCAGATCCACGCATTTTATCGGATTATTTGATTGAGAGTGTTCAGGAACAGGAAATGCTTCATACCCTTCAAGTGTTTTTTCGAAATAATTTAAATGCTTCATTAACAGCAAAAAAGCTGTATATTCACCGAAATAGTCTTCAGTACCGATTGGATAAGTTTATTGAAAAAACAGGAATTGATATTCGTTCTTTTTCAAATGCCACCTTTGTAACGCTTGCAATCTTATTGATAAATAAGAAAAATTCTTTGATTGTACATGATGCCTAATTGCAATTCTGAATATTTTGTGCAGTTTGCATATTTACATCCTTCATCAATGATTATTAAACTATAAACAATATTGATACCATACAACAAAAATGAGGGGGAGAAAAATGGCTGAATTAAAACTAGAGCATATTTATAAAAAATATGACAATAAGGTAACAGCAGTAAAAGACTTTAATCTTGATATTGAGGATAAGGAATTTATTGTTTTTGTTGGCCCCTCTGGATGTGGCAAATCAACAACTTTACGAATGATTGCAGGATTAGAGGAAATTTCTGAAGGGGATCTTCTCATTAATGGAGTGCGGATGAATGATGTTCCGCCAAAGGACAGAGATATCGCAATGGTATTCCAAAACTATGCCCTTTATCCGCATATGACTGTATATGATAATATGGCATTTGGACTTAAGCTTCGCAAATTTCCTAAGGCTGAAATTAATAGCCGTGTAAATGAGGCTGCACGTATACTGGGTCTTGAAGAGTATTTAAACCGTAAACCTAAAGCTCTATCTGGCGGGCAGCGTCAACGGGTTGCATTGGGACGTGCCATTGTCCGTGATGCAAAGGTCTTTTTAATGGATGAGCCATTATCAAATTTAGATGCAAAGCTGAGAGTACAGATGCGAGCCGAGATTACAAAGCTTCATCATCGTTTACAAACAACAACAATATATGTTACTCATGATCAAACAGAGGCTATGACAATGGCATCTAGGCTTGTTGTTATGAAAGATGGAATTATTCAACAAGTGGGTACACCTAAAGAAGTTTACGAGACACCTGAAAATGCTTTTGTAGGCGGTTTTATTGGTTCTCCTGCTATGAACTTCTTTAAAGGAACTCTTTCAGATGGGAAAATAAATATTGGGAAGGTTTCAATCGCTATTCCAGAAGGGAAAATGAGATATTTACGTGAACAAGGGTATATAAATAAAGAAATAATGATGGGCATTCGTCCAGAGGACCTACATGATGAGCAAATTTTCATTGAGGCTTCTCAAGCTTCTAGAATTGATGCAAAAATAGAAGTGGCTGAATTAATGGGAGCAGAAACAATGTTATATTCCCAATTGGAGGGCCAGCAATTTATTGCTCGTATCGATTCTCGCACGGAAGTGAAAACAGGACAAATGATCACATTAGCATTAGACATGAACAAGGCTCACTTCTTTGATATGGAAACCGACTATCGTATTCGTCCGGAGAAATAGATAAGAAACAAAAAACAATAGATTACGGAAATCTATTATTACACAAGGTCAAAGAAATTGTAGCTGAGGAGAGATAATCTTGATTCTTGTTGTTGGCGGTGCTGGCTATATAGGCAGTCATCTAGTTAAGGAACTTGTAGAAAACGAAGATGTCATTGTTCTTGATAATCTATCAACAGGGCATCGAGAAGCAGTGGATTCCCGTGCCATATTTGTTGAAGGTGATCTTGGAAACGAAGAAGTGCTGCAAATGATCTTCAAAAGCTACCCAATCAAAGCCGTTATGCACTTTGCAGCTTATAGTTTAGTTGGCGAATCCGTACTTGATCCGCTCAAATACTACGAAAATAATGTGGCTTCTACATTAAAACTATTAAAAGTAATGCTGAATAATAAAGTGGAAAACTTTATTTTCTCATCTACAGCAGCCGTTTATGGAATTCCGGCTGTTGAAATCATAGACGAAAAAACAGCGGCATCTCCAATTAATCCTTATGGGCATTCTAAATTATTGATTGAACAGATGTTGGCAGATTTTAAAGCCGCGTACGGATTAAATTATGTTATTTTGCGATATTTTAATGCAGCAGGTGCTCACGAGTCTGCTAAGATTGGCGAGAGCCATCATCCTGAGACACATTTAATTCCAATCATTCTTCAACAGCTATTAGGCCAACGAGAGAAAGTTTCCATTTTTGGTTCTGATTATGAAACACCAGATGGAACGTGTATTCGTGATTATATTCATGTAAATGATTTAGCTAGTGCACATATTCTTGCACTTAAAGCCTTGTTATCAAAGGAAAAATCAGCAGAAGTTTATAATCTTGGCAATGGGCAAGGTTTTTCTGTAAAAGAAGTGATTGAGACATGTGAAAAGATAACAGGGCTAAAAGTAAATGCCGAAATCGCCGACCGCAGAGCCGGTGATCCAGCAAGACTTGTAGCCTCTGCTCAAAAGATCTTTTCAGAGCTTGAATGGAAGGCAGAACGGGATTTAGAACAAATCATTTCTGATGCATGGAGATGGCATCAAAATCAATTATATTAAGCAATCGCAATCACCCTTGTTTACAAAAGTAAACAAGGGTCTATTTTTAATAGAATATGTTTTTTCTATTGCCTTATGATTCTCCTTTTATTTTTTTTCGCGTTTTTTGACTTTCTGTATTGTGAAGGAGATAGATTTGTCTCACGTTTAAAGGACTGTGCAAAGAAGGATTGGGACGAAAAACCGGTTATAGTTGAAATATTGGAAATTGGATAATTGGTGGTTTCCAACAATATTTTGCTTTCTCTGATGCGGGTTTTAATTAAGTATTCAATTGGAGAAACACCGACAATTTTCTTGAAGGAATGAGCTAGATAGTATTTATTAATATGACTGGCTTTTGCTAAAGTATCTAGATTAATATTTTCGCGAAAATGCTGCTTAATGTAGTTTTTGATAAATGCAATATCTTTATTGATTTTTTGGGCGGAGGTTTTCTCTAAGTTGAAGGCTTTTTTTCTCATCATTTTTAGCAGCAAAATTTCTAACATATCTTGTATGACCAATTCATAATCTTCTTTTTGATTCTCCACTTCTTCTATCAATTGCTGGAGGTAAAAGAGATAGATTTCCTGTTCTTTTTTGTAATTGTAAATCGTAACCTGACCCGGATGATCTGGAGAAGAAAAGGCAAGACCTTGGATACCAAGTGCAATATATTCGAGCGGGTAATCGTCACAAGACTTTTCTGTGTGTTCGATATTTGGATTGATGATAATTAAATCATGCTCTTTAACGGGAATCTCTTCATTAGAAAATATAAATGTTCCTTTTCCCTTGGTTATATATAGCAGCTCTGTAAAATGATGCGTATGGTTTGTGCTATGCCAATCTTTGTCATATTTTGACTTAGTTACATAAAGAAGCTTAACCGGAAGATGGCTTTTCCGTGATTGTGGAACAGCATATATATCATTAGACAAGGTGACTCCCTCCCCTTAAAAAATATAATATTCATATTATAAGGATATTAGTAAATTATTACAATGGAAAGCAAGATACCTAAAAAACTGAACAAGATGTTTATTGTGGAAGCGCTTTTATCTTTCGTATACTTTACCTATAAAGTAAAGGGAAAAAGGGGGAGGATTATTATGAAGTTGAAAAAGAAGCTTTGGTTAACTGGAATGACAGCGTTATTATCTTTTAGTTTAATAGCTTGTCAGAGTAATGAAACAGCAAAAGTTGATGAATCTGGCAGTGGAAAAGACTCCGGTGAAAAACAAACCTTACATGTTGCAGCACTTGAATCAGCTTATGGGAAGGATATGTGGACGAAGGTCATTGATGCCTATGAAGCTGCAAATCCAAATGTTGATGTGGAATTGACTGTGGATAAAAATCTTGAAGATGTGATCAGTCCAAATATGAAAGCTGGAAACTATCCAGATGTTGTTTTATTGGCAACTGGAAGAAAACTGGCATTGACTGAAACATTAATTAAAGACCAAGCATTAGAGGATATTACCGATGTTTTGGATATGAACGTGTATGGGGAAGACGTGAAAGTCAAGGATAAGTTAGTCCCGGGCTTCACTGATACTCTTGCAACAAACCCTTATAATGACGGAAAAATGTACTTGTCTCCGATGTTCTACAGTCCAACCGGATTGTTCTACAATGCTGGATTGTTGAAAGAAAAAGGCTGGGAATTGCCGAAGACTTGGGATGAAATGTGGGCATTAGGTGATCAAGCAAAAGCAGAGGGAATTTCCTTATTCACTTACCCTACTACAGGTTACTTTGATGCATTTATGTATTCACTATTACTAGAAGCTGGCGGACCTGACTTCTACAATAAAGCAATGACATATGAAGATGGCATTTGGGAATCACCAGAAGCAACGAAAGTGTTTGAAACGATTGGAAAATTAGCGGAATATACAGAACCGACAACAGTTGCAAATGCAAATGATAAAGATTTCACGAAAAACCAACAAATGATTCTTGATAACAAAGCGCTGTTTATGCCAAATGGTACATGGGTTGTCGGTGAAATGGGAGAAGCACCAAGAGCAGAAGGCTTTGAATGGGGAATGACGGCTTTGCCAGCTATTGAAGATGGTGGAGACCAATATGCGTTTACATTCTTTGAGCAAATGTGGATCCCTTCTGCAGCAAAAAATAAACAGGCAGCTAAGGAATTCATGACCTATCTATATTCTGATGAAGCAGCAGGCATTTTTGCTGAAGCTGGTGCGATTCAGCCAATCGACGGCATGTCTGAAAAGCTGGCTGGCGACAACAAACTTTTCTATAGCATCTATGATTCTGGAGCTAAAGCAGGAATGGGCGGTTTTGCAGCAACAGAAGCAGTTGAAGGTGTAAGCATGGCTGATACGTTATTTGGAACAGTTAATAGTATTGTTTCTGGTGACAAAAAAGTGAAAGATTGGCAAGAAGCCACTGAAAAAGTGAGTGACCAATTGCGTTCTGCATTAAAATAACTAGCATTATAGTTTACACTTCGTATAACGGTGAGTATCTTTGCTCACCGTTATATTTATTAGTAATCTAGTAAATTATAAAAAGAATGTTGTGGATTGCTTTGGAGAAAGGAATTGTCTAGCTCCAGCGCCTATCGCCTATCAAACTTCAGGTCTCCTCCCTACGATAAGTCAACATCGGTTCGCTCACTCACCGTGTTTCCTTTATCTCAGTCGAAGCCCTTCCAGTTTGTACGGCGATGATCAAGGCGCTTGCGCTTTTCTTATTAGGGGTGATGAAAATGAGTAAAACAATAGAAAAAAGAATTTTTATCTTTGTTTGTACAGCACCTGCATTGCTATTGTTTGCCATCTTTATGATTGTGCCAACAGTTGAAGTATTTCGAATGTCCTTATACAAGTGGGGCGGATTTTCTAATGAAAAAGTATTTGTCGGTCTAAATAACTTCAAAATTTTATGGAATGATATGAATTTCCTTCGCTCACTTCAAAACAGTATTGTATTGATTGTGATCGTTACACTCATCACGATGGTACTAGCCATCTTGTTCGCTACATTGTTAACGCGAGAAAAATTTAAAGGAAATAGTTTCTTCAGAGTGATTTTCTACATTCCTAATATCTTGTCTATTGTAGTTATTGCAGGGATCTTTTCTGCAGTTTTTGATCCTACAACAGGGCTGCTGAATAATATGCTTGCCTTATTTAATCTAGAAAATCTTCAAAAGATGTGGCTTGGCGATCAAAAAATAGCGATTTACAGCATCGGAGGCGCACTCGTTTGGCAGGCGATTGGCTATTATATGGTCATGTATATGTCTAGTATAGCAAGCATTCCAGAAAGCTTTTATGAAGCCTCATCATTAGAAGGGGCAGGCCGCATTAGACAGTTTTTCAGTATTACATTGCCACTCATTTGGAATAACATTCGAACAACATTAACTTTCTTTATTATCAGCACGATTAATTTAAGCTTTCTGCTCGTCCAAGCGATGACAGGCGGCGGACCTGATGGATCGACAGAAGTATTTTTAAGCTATATGTATAAGCAGGCATATACGAATTCTTCTTATGGATATGGAATGGCAATCGGCGTGGTCATTTTCTTATTCTCATTCCTATTATCTGCAATTATCAGCCATATTACCAAACGGGAAGTGCTGGAGTATTAAGGGGGGATAAACATGAAAAAACAAAAGGGAATGAGTGCGGAAACAGCATATCGTTTGTTTATCTACGTCGCTTTGATTACATTAGCCATTTCAATCATAATCCCTGTTGCATGGGTTTTCTTAGCCTCGGTGAAGGAAAATTCGGAGTTCTATGGCAGCCCTTGGGCCATGCCTAAAGGTTTCTACTTCCAAAACTTCATTGATGCGCTGGAAAAGGCAAACATGGGTACATACATGTTTAATTCCATTTTTGTGACTGCTTTGGCACTGCTGATTTTATTGATTGTCGCTTTGCCGGCAGCCTATGTATTAGCAAGATATACCTTTAAAGGCAGCCGATTCATGAATTCATTGTTCAAAGCAGGGTTATTTATCAATGTGAACTATATTGTTGTTCCGATTTTTTTAATGCTATTGAATGGGGATACGTTTTTCCGCAGCCAATTTGGAGATAGTTTCTTGTTGGATAATCTATTTATACTTGCTGTCGTTTATGCAGCGACCGCACTGCCATTTACTATTTATTTACTTTCCAGCTATTTTCAATCACTGCCATCCACATATGAGGAAGCTGCATTTGTCGATGGGGCAGGTTATTTCAAGACAATGGTTAAAATTATGCTGCCAATGGCTCGACCGAGCATTATTGCCATTATTTTATTTAACTTTCTTGCCTTTTGGAATGAATACATCATTGCACTTACATTAATACCCGGTCCGAACAAGACCTTGCCTGTTGGGCTTATGAATTTAATGGCGGCACAGAAGTCTGCTGCCAATTATGGCCAAATGTATGCGGGAATGGTTCTCGTTATGCTGCCGACCTTGATTTTATATATCATCGTACAAAAAAAATTGACACAAGGGATGACCCTTGGCGGATTAAAGGACTAGGAGGCATATCATGAAAATGAAAAAAGGACAAGTAACCCTGCCAAGCGAAGAAAACTTTTTAAAGGAAACAAAGGAATTGATGGAGCGCTGGGGAGCAGATGCGATTCGTGATAGTGATGGAACAAAGCTGGATTCAGATATTAAACAATTAGATGCGAAGATCTATACGACTTATTTCGTTGCACGGGGTCAAAATGAGTTTGCTAAGAACCATATGGATGAATGCCAGCAGCTGTACTTGATGAGTACATTCAATACAGCGATATCAGAAAAGCTTGCGATTCATATTATGAAAGGCTATTTCGAAGAACAGTTACAGCCTGATTATCTTCATGACCCTAAAAAATATTGGGAAGTCATTGATCGGACAACTGGAAAAATAGTGGATGTGAATGATTGGGAAGTGAATGAAGAGGAAAATCAGGTCGTGATTACGAATGCTATTCCTTGGCACGAATATACGGTTTCTTTCCTCGTATTTGCGATTTGGGATCCAACTCAAATGTACAATCATATTACGAACAATTGGGGGGATAAGCCGCATGATATTCCTTTTGATGTGAGGCAGCCGTACTCCAATGAATTTATGAGCACCTATTTAAAACAATGGCTGACAGAAAATCCGGATACTGATGTAGTAAGATTTACAACGTTCTTTTATCATTTTACCCTTGTGTTCAATAATCTCGGCAAAGAAAAATTTGTTGATTGGTTTGGGTATGGGGCTAGTGTGTCAGTAGCTGCATTGGAAGCATTTGAAAAGGAAAAAGGCTACCGTTTAAGACCGGAAGACATTGTTGACCAGGGATATTACAATACTTCGTTTCGAATTCCAACACCTGCCTTTTTAGATTATATGGATTTTGTCCAAAAGTTTGTTGCTGAAGAAGCGAAAAAACTTGTGGACATCGTTCATGAAAGCGGCAAGGAAGCGATGATGTTTCTTGGCGATAACTGGATTGGCACAGAGCCTTATGGGAAATATTTTGAAAATATAGGCTTAGATGCAGTTGTAGGCAGTGTCGGTGGGGGGGCTACACTACGAATGATTGCTGATATTCCACATGTCCGTTATACGGAAGGACGTTTCTTGCCATATTTCTTCCCGGATACCTTCTATGAAGGAAATAACCCGGTAATTGAAGCAAATGAAAACTGGCTGACAGCCCGAAGAGCGATATTGCGGAACCCTGTTGATCGCATCGGCTATGGTGGTTATTTAAGTCTAGCCTATCAATTCCCGGAATTTGTCAACTATATTGAAAAAGTCACTGATGAATTCCGTGAAATTTATGACACAATCAAAGGAATTAAACCATACAGCGGTCTTAAAGTTGCTATACTGAATTCCTGGGGCAAGCTTAGAACGTGGCAGACACATATGGTTGCCCATGCATTGTGGTATAAACAAATTTATTCTTATTTAGGTGTATTGGAATCGTTGAGCGGAGCTGCTGTGGAAGTTACGTTCATTAGTTTTGATGATATCATTAATGATGGTGTACCTGAAGATGTTGATGTGATCATCAATGCCGGGGATGGGGGGACGGCTTTTTCAGGGGGAGCTAATTGGATGAATGAAAAGGTAGTCACGACTATTAAAGCCTGGATTTATAATGGTGGCGGTTTCGTAGGAATTGGTGAACCTAGTGCGTATCAGCATGAAGGACATTACTTCCAATTGGCGAATGTCCTAGGTGTTGACAAAGAACTAGGATTCAGTTTATCAACAGATAAATATTTTATCACTCCTGTTAAAGAACACTTCATTTCAGCAGATAGCACAACATTCGATTTTGGTGAGGGAATGAAAAATATCTACGCATTATCAGAGGAAACGGAAATTATTGAGTTTTCCAATGGAGAAGTTCATCTATCCAGTCATCCATTTGGAGAAGGCAGAGCAGTCTATATAGCGGGCTTGCCATATAGTGAAGAAAATACGCGTCTATTAATGAGAGCCTTATATTATGCAGCCCATAAAGAAAAGGAATTCGAAAAATGGCATGCAAGCAACATGTATTGTGAGATCCATGTCTATCCATCTATTCAGAAAATGGCCATTGTCAATAATTCGATGGAGGAACAAACAACGCTTGTCTATGACGGTCAAGGAAATAAGAAGGAAGTAACATTGGCACCTAGTGAAATCAGATGGGAGAGCTTTACCAATGAAGGCTAATATTTTGGTCATCATTAAAATGATTGTATTTATCATCTGTCTTGCACTGATTATTATCGGCCAAAAGACAGCCGGAAAGCTTGAATTAGGAATGATGTTAATCGGATTAGCTGGTCTTTTAGCGCTGCTTTATGATTACAATCGAAAATACATTTAGAGAGTAAAACTTTATTGAGGCGTTCTAGCGCTTTAATAAAGTTTTACTTTTTTTGGAGACCTTCTTATTTGCCATTACTTGTTGGGTTGACACGATAAGGGTCAATGATATAATTTGTTAAAAGAATGTTTGGAAGGCAGGCTTAGGATAATGGAACCATTGCAGCATGACAGTGTCATCCCGCTTTATCACCAATTAATGGAGAGATTGAAGGGGGCGATTCAGGACGGTCAGTGGACACATGAAGATAAAATTCCATCTGAGAACCAACTGATGGAACAATTCGGTGTAAGCCGAAACACGGCGAAAAAAGCAATTGAGGAGCTAGTACAGGAAGGCATCCTTTATCGAATCCAAGGAAAAGGTACATTTGTGGCAAAGCCAAAATTGCAGCAGTCATTAATGGGATTTTATAGTTTTAGCAAAGTGTTAAAAGAAAAAGGAATGAACCCAAAGGATATCATTCTAAAAATAGAGGAATCTAAACCAACTGCAAAAATTAGAGAAGCGCTGATGCTTGGAAAAAATGATCATGTGATAGAAATGAAACGTCTTCGTTGCGCTAATAATGAGCCTTATATTTTGGAATCATCTTTTATTCCTAAAAGGATTGTTTCTGAAATCGATCACCTAAAAAAAGTAGGTGAAATCTCCTTATATGATTTATTTGCCCAGCAATTTAATATCGTAGTAACGAGAGCAAAAGAGGCATTTGAACCCGTTCTTATTCGTTCTGAAGAAAGTGAGTACCTTCAAACGGAAGAGGGCCGCCCAGCACTGCTGCTCGAACGAACTGCCTATGATATGAATGGAGTGCCTGTTGAATTTTGTGTATCTATTGTACGAGGCGACCGCTGCCGTTTTTACACAGAGCTAACATAAATGAATACTCATAGCATTTTGGCTATGAGTATTTTTTTATCAAGAGATCTTAAAAATGTGGAGGAAAAATGGTTTATTTTTAGTTGTTGGGTTGACAGGTTAATATTGAAGAGTTTATATTTATATTACTTAAAATTTTCTGTTAACAAGAAAAGGTTTTTTTTAAAAAACTAATTAAGTAGAAGTTCATTTTTTTTTATTAACCTTGTACCTACAACCCAACAGCAAAATTGGTAGTAGATTCATATTATGCATAGAAATAAAACGACTCTTAAAATATTTATAAAATTCAAAAGATCTTTCTTAAATAGGATAAAAATTTGGTATCCTATTTAAGAAGGATCATAAGTACATAATTAAGAGGTGTTTTATCAGTGACAAGATTGAAGGATATTGCGGAATATGTAGGCGTTTCTATCTCTACTGTTTCGAGAGTCATTCAAAACGATCAGACTCGAAATGTTAACCAGGAAACAAAAGCGAAAATTTGGGAAGCTGTTAAGGAGTTAGGGTATGTGCCAAATAAGCATGCTCGAAATTTAGTTGCTAACAAGCAAGAGAAGAATAGTATAAGAACAATGAAAATTGGATGGGTAGCGAATCCAAAACAAGCAGAAATGAATCCATATTTTGCAACGATTTATACAGGTATTCGTGATGCATTAGCCAAAAATGATTACAGCTTGATTAGTATTACCAAGGACGAGCTAGAAAATGAGGCTCTGCTTCTCAAGACCATTCATGAGTTGGGGATTGAAGGACTGCTTCTTATCGATCAGATTGATTGCAGTATTATCGAATATATTCAACAAAATATACCTGTAGTTGGATTAGATTTTTTTTACACGGATAAAAATATAGCGACCGTGGATTATGATCGTGAGGCTGCGGTCACAATGGTGGTAAAGCACTTAGTTGATCAAGGTCATAAAGACATTGGATTTATTGGTGGAGGCATGAATGAAACGTTAGAAGGTCTGTATGCTGAACACCGTTTCAAAGGATTTCAACACGGCATGGAAGATGCAGGGTTGACCATTCGACCCGAATGGATCATACATACAAAGTGGAAAATGGAAAATAGCTATAAAAAAATGGGAAGTTTGATTAAAGAAGAGCGGCTGCATTTGCCAACCGCAATGGTGTGTGCGAGTGACTTAATGGCTATCGCTGCGATGAGAGCTGCTAGAGAGAATGAGCTTAGAATTCCAGATGATATCGCTTTCTTTGGGGTTGATAATATTGAAATGAGTAAATATTCATCCCCACAGCTCTCAACGGTTGAAATCCCAAAATATGAAATGGGAAGAATGGCAGCGAAAACCATTATGGAAATGGTAGAAGGGAAAATTAACCTTCCAATAAAGATTATAATGCCTTTTGAATTAGTCCTTCGGGAATCATCTAACATAAAACGAACCTAAGTGGTTCTTTTTTTAAAAGTAAGTGGAAAACGTTTGGCTAAAATGAGGAAAATAATCGGAAAACGAAAGATGAGGAGAATTTAACATGAAACCATTAACAGCGATTATTATCGGAGCTGGTGATAGAGGAGTAAGAGCCTATGCACCATACGCGCAGAATTACCCAAATGAACTAAAAATCATCGGTGTTGCAGAGCCGAATATGGAAAGAAGAACCAAATTACAACAAGCACATACGATTTCCGATGAATTTTGTTTTGAATCATGGGAAGAAGTATTCAGCCTGGAAAGAAAAATTGCAGATATCGCGATTATTTGTACACTGGACCGCAATCATTTTAAGCCGACCATGAAAGCGCTGGAACTGGGTTATCATGTTTTGCTGGAAAAACCGATGTCCCCAGATCCAAAGGAATGCATCGTGATGGAACAGGCAGCCAAAAAGTATAATCGGCAGCTTACCATATGCCATGTATTAAGGTATACGGAATTTTGGGCCACGATTAAAAAGGTGATTTCCTCAGGAGAAATCGGCGAGATCGTATCGCTTCAATTAAATGAAAATGTAGAAGTGATGCATATGTCTCATAGCTTTGTACGAGGCAATTGGAATAATAAAGAAAAATCAAGTCCAATGATTTTGCAAAAGTCATGTCATGATATGGATGTTATTTCTTTTGTGATTGGTAAGGATTGCAAACGTGTAAGTTCTTATGGTTCCCTTATGCATTTTAAGGAAGAGAATGCACCAATTGGAGCACCAAAGAGATGTTTAGATGGCTGCCCAGTTGAACATGAATGCCCATTCCATGCTGGAAGATATTACCTCGGTGAAGGCAAAGGGTGGGCAAAGAAGTTTACAGAGGATTATACGAATGAAGGAATTATTAAAGCATTAAATGAAACCTCATACGGAAAATGTGTGTATCGCTCAGATAATAATGTAGTAGACCATCAAGTAGTCAATATGGAATTCGAGGGTGGAGCAACAGCTACATTCAGCATGTGCGGCTTCACTAGAGAGCAAACGCGCATTGTTCAAATCATGGGAACAAAAGGGGAAATACGTGGAAATATGGATGAAAACCAAATTTCTATTTTTGATTTTCTTACGAAACATGAAACGATCATAAAATTTGACAATCCAATTGGCGGACATGGGGGTGGTGATAACGGCATAATCAGAACTTTCTTAAGAGAAGTTCGATCTGGAAGTGAGGAAGGCAGTGTTTCTTCAGCATCTGCTTCAGTAAGAAGCCATCTAATGGCATTTGCAGCGGAAGAGTCAAGATTAAAACAAGGTCAATCGATTAATATTGACGATTATTATGCAAGTTTAGCAGCTAATTCCACAAGTATATCAATTGAGTACCGCTCATAAGGACGTAGATGTTTTGGAGTATTTGATTTAATAGTCTATTAAACTATATTGAAAGAAGGGGAAAAAGATGAAAAAGTGGCTAATGATGCTAGTAACAGTAATGATAGGATTCATCGTGTTAGCTGGCTGCAGTAATGATGACGCTGCATCTGGAGATGGGAAGGTAGAAATTACATATGGATTTTGGGATAAGAAACAAGTCCCTGCCATTGATGAAATTATCAAATCATTCAACGAAAAATATCCTGACATTAAAGTGAAGACGGAAATTACTCCTTATGGTCAATATTTTCAAAAGCTAGAAACGGCTGCAACAGGTTCTGCATTGCCGGATGTTATGTGGATGAATGGTGCTCATGTGAATCAATATGCTGATGGAAAAGTAATCCTTCCGCTTACTGATCTTGCAAAAAAAGATAATTATAGCTTAGATAATTACCCTGAATCATTAATCGAACTCTATACAGTGAATGAAGACATTTACGGTATTCCAAAAGACTTGGATACAACTGGTTTATGGTATAACAAAAAAATCTTTGATGAAGCTGGAGTTCCATATCCAGATGATACATGGGATTGGGATAAGTTAAAAGAGGTTGCAAAAAAATTAACAAATAAAGAAAAAGGGATATGGGGTTATGCAGCTTTAATGGGCAACCAAGGCGGCTATTATGATTTCATCTGGCAAAATGGCGGATATATTATTTCTAAGGATGGAAAGTCTGTCGGATTTGATCAGCCAGAAGCAATAGAAGCACTTAAGTACAATGTTAGTTTCATTGAGGAAGGCTTATCACCAACACAAGCGCAAATGACAGAAACGGCTGCTTCTGAATTATTCTCATCTGGCAAAATTGCGATGATGTTTGATGGTCCTTGGATGGTTCCAGAGTATAAAAAAAATCCGGATGTAGATGTAGCTGTTGTCCCTAAAGGAAAACAGCGTGCAGTCGCTATTCATGGACTAGCCAATGTAATTGCTGCTAATACAAAACATAAAGATGCTGCATGGAAGTTTGTTCAATTCCTGGGCTCTAAGGAGGCAGCAGAAATATTTGCTGCTACTGGTACAGTTATTCCTGCTTACAATGGTACACAAGATGCTTGGAAACAAGCTGTTCCAACGATAAATCTTCAAGCATTTATTGATGGAATTGAATATTCTGTTCCATTGCCTAGTGTGAAAAGCACAGGGGAAATTTGGCAGTATGAAATCGATGTCCTTAAAAAAGCTTGGAGTGAGGAAGTAAGTGTTGAAGATGCAGTAAAAGAGTTAACGAAGAAGGCGAATGAATCACTATCTAATGAATAAAGAAGTGAAGGGAAGAATCTATTTCTTCTCTTCACTTTCCTTAAAAGGAGGGAATAAAGTGAAGGGAATTCCTCAACAAGCTGAAGTGAAAGCGAATACAAAGGTTAAGGTTTCTAATTTGGCAAATACTAGGAAGCGATCAGATTACTTTTGGGCTTATCTTATGATTGCCCCTACTATGCTAGGCTTAATGATCTTTTATTTATGGCCGATTCTCCAAACCTTTTATTATAGTTTCACTGAATGGGGAGCATTTGGTCAGTATGAATGGACAGGCCTAGATAATTATAAGCGAATGTTCGAGGATTCTAACCTGATTAAATCATTTAAGAATACGGGGATTTATATTATATTTACGGTCCCGATTGGAATTTTCTTATCCATTCTAGTAGCGGTGCTTCTGAATCAGAAAATCAAAGGGAAATCTGTTTATCGTACCTTATATTTCCTGCCTGTTATAACCATGCCGGCGGCAATCGCCATGGTTTGGAAATGGCTTTATAATTCTGATTATGGACTGCTAAACTATCTTTTATCATTAATCGGAATCAAAGGTCCACAGTGGGTAAGTGATCCAAAAATTGCACTATATTCGCTTATTGCAGTAGCAATCTGGAGTGGAATTGGTTATAACATGGTTATATTTCTTTCCGGTTTACAGGGAATTCCGAGAACTTATTATGAAGCAGCTGAAATGGACGGAGCAGGCCCAATCAGAGTGTTTTTTAAGATTACATTGCCTCTACTCTCTCCTGTTATTTTCTTTGTGAGTATCATGTCACTAATTGGTGCTTTTCAAGTGTTTGACTTAATATTCATGATGATTGGAAAGAGCAGTACTGCATTAGAAAATACGCAATCAATTGTCTATTTATTCTATCAGCACGCGTTTGTATTAAACGATAAGGGCTATGCAGCGGCAATTGCTGTTCTATTATTAATCGTTATTCTGATTATCACAGCTATTCAATTTGTCTTACAGAAAAAATGGGTTCATTATGATTAAAGGAGGGAGAACCATTGGAAAGAGCAAGACAGCTTGTGACAAGTAAAACATTCCTAATCCATTTCATCTTAATTTTAGGATCTGTAGCAATGGTTGTTCCTTTTTTATGGATGATCTTAACCTCATTAAAGACGTACGCGGAGTCTATTCATGTTCCTCCTGTTATTTTTCCCGATAAATTCCAGTGGGGGAACTACAAAGAAATTTTTGAACTCCTGCCTTTTTTAAAATTTATGTTAAATACACTTATTATTACGATCGTACGGACGGTAGGACAAGTATTTTTATGCTCGCTAGCCGCCTATGCCTTCGCTCGGATTGAATTTCCCGGCAGAAACTTCCTGTTTTTGCTAGCGTTAGCTGTTTTAATGGTGCCAGGGCAAGTCTTTTTACTTCCACAATATATGATTATGGTAAAATTAGGATGGCTAAATACATTACAAGCTGTAATAGTTCCAGGTTTGTTTAGTGCATTCGGCACTTTCCTGCTAAGGCAATTCTTTATGGGGCTTCCGAAAGAACTGGAGGAAGCAGCCAGACTGGATGGATGCAATCATTTCCAAATTTATTGGAAGATTATGCTTCCTTTAGCGAAGCCTGGATTGGTTGCACTCGGTATTTTCACTACTCTTTGGAGCTGGAATGAGTTGATGTGGCCAATGATTGTAAATAGTTCACCAGAATCGATGACACTTTCTGTCGGATTGTCTTCGCTTCAAGGTCAATATTTAACAAACTACCCAATATTGATGGCAGGCTCCTTTTTAGCGATCCTTCCAATGCTCGTTTTATTTATCATTTTGCAAAAACAATTTATTGAAGGAATTGCAGTAACAGGAGGGAAATAAGTAGCTAAATATTTTGTTGCGTCGGGTTGACCCAACAAGTAGTAGTATTATAAAATTACATTGATAATAGGAAAGTTTGTGAAGACTGGCTTTTCTTTTAGTGGCTTCATATTAAATGACATTAAAAAGACTCATAGTACATTAGCTATGAGTTTTTATTAAGTATAACTTGTACCAACAACCCAACTTTAAAATGTAGATTCTGCTGAAGGTGGGATTCATTTAATAAGTGTTTACAATGTAGAGGACGTATTCGTTTTAGGGGTGAAAAGATGAAAAAAGCTATTGGTATTGACATTGGAGGGACAAAGATTGCTGCGGGAATCGTTTTAGAATCAGGAGAATTGCTTCACCGTGTAGAGGTGAAAAGTGATTCAACTGACCGCGAAAACATGTTTAAGCAAGTCGTAACAGCGGTTGAACAACTACTTGAAGGGACACCATTTTCTGACATCGAAGGTATTGGCGTCGGGGTGCCTGGGAAGGTCGATCGTGAGAATGGCATTGCTATTTTTCAAAACAATCTGCCTTGGAAGCAGTTTTCGGTTGCTGCAAGATTAAAGGAATATTTTGGCACAAAGTCAATTGCCATGGATAACGACGTCTATATGGCTGCGTTTGCTGAATGGAAAACAGGCCAAGGAAGCACAAATGAAACGTTTGTTTACGTGACAATCAGTACAGGAATTGCCTGTTCGATTATTCATCATGGAGCCTTTATCAGAGGAGCTGGTTTTGCAGGGGAACTAGGGCTCATTCCAGTTCTTTCAAAGATGGGCAATGAACGGTTAGAAAAAATCTCTGCTGGCCCTGGGATTCAGAAAATAGCGGGTATACCAGCAAAAGATGTCTTTACTGGCTATTTAAATGGATCAGAGGAATGTCAGCCAATCATTGAGGAAATGGCTAATCACTTGGCCCAAGGACTTTATTCTATTTCTAGTTTAATAGACCCGCATAGAATGGTTTTTGGCGGCAGCGTCATTGTTAATAATCCTTTTTTGCTTGATTTAATAAAAGAAAAACTGAAAATTCTTCAATTGCCAGAACAGCAGCATCTCTTAGAGCAAATGAGCATCAGCAAATTAAAGCAAGATAATGGCATTGTTGGCGCAGGCTTACGAGTATTTGAGAAGTGATAAAAGAGGAGTGTCGGAAATGTTTACATTTAGTAAAGAAAAATTAACAACCTTAGGTGCGTTCATTACTACTGAGGAAATCAAGCAGCAGCCTGAATTATGGGATGAAACGTTTACACTGTATGAGCAGAGGCGAGAAGAAATTGAAGCTTTCTTAGAGAAAATAGCAGATAAGCATGAACGAATTCGAGTCATTTTTACCGGTGCTGGGACTTCTGCGTATGTTGGTGATACGGTTACACCTTACTTAAAAGGGAAAGTGGATGAGCATAAATGGGAATTTTCAAGTATCCCGACAACTACTTTAGTGTCCAATCCATATGAGTTCTTTAAGGCGGATTTTCCAACCTTGCTCGTTTCATTTGCACGAAGCGGCAATAGCCCGGAAAGTGTAGCAGCTGTGGAATTAGCTGAACAGCTTGTAACCAATCTTTATCAGTTAACAATTACCTGTGCGATTGGAGGAGAGTTGGCGCGCAGAGCAAAAGGGGACGAAAATAATCTGTTATTGCTTATGCCCGAAAGAGCGAATGACCAAGGGTTTGCCATGACTGGAAGTTACTCATGCATGACATTAACAGCGCTGCTTGTTTTTGATTCGTTAGCTTTGGAAGAAAAAATGGAAATTGTTCAAGCCATTCGTCGAATGGGTGAAAGTGTCATTCATAGAGAGCAGGACATTCAGCATATGATTGATCGCGATTTTGATCGAATTATTTACCTTGGTTCTGGCAGCTTAGAAGGTTTGTCAAAAGAAGCACAATTAAAAATTTTAGAACTAACAGCTGGAAAAATTGTTACTGCATATGATTCGCCGCTAGGGTTCCGTCATGGCCCTAAATCTTTTGTCAATGAAAAAACAGTAGCCTTTGTTTTCGTTTCAAATCATCCATATTCACGTCAATATGACTTAGATATGTTAAATGAATTAAAGCATGATGAAATTGCCGACTATATCTGCGCCATTGAAGTCAAGGGCATGACGAATTATGATGGGGACACTTTTGCATTTGATGGGAATGGCCAATCCATTCCAGATGCCTACTTGGCATTGCCATACGTGATGGTGGGGCAAACGATCTCGCTATTGGCTTCTATTAAAGTAGGAAATACCCCTGACACGCCCTCACCAACCGGAACGGTTAACCGTGTAGTGAAAGGCGTTATTATTCATAGATATGAATAATAGATTTGGCAGTCTAGAACTTTTTAAAAGTAAGGGGAAATAAACATGTCTACATTCATTTGTGCCGATCAGTTTTTTCTTGATGATCAAGTGGCAGGCCCAGGCTTCTTAGAAATTGAAAATGGGAAGTTTGGTGCTTTTACAGAAAAGAGACCGGATGCAGCAGCTGAAATCATCGATTATCGTGGACATTGGATTGCGCCTGGTTTAGTAGACACACATATTCATGGCTTTAAGAATCACGATATTATGGATCATAACTTTGATGGATTGAACCAGATTTCAGAAGGTCTGTTATCCTGTGGCGTCACCTCCTTTTTGCCTACTACTCTAACATCATCTCATGAATTATTAAATAAAGTGGTTGAAATGATTGGAGCCAATTATTCAAAGGTGCAAGGGGCAAAAATTAAAGGAATCTTTTTGGAAGGGCCATTTTTTACAGAAAAGCATAAAGGGGCTCAGAATACAAAATATTTCCGTGATCCTTCAATTGCTGAACTGGACATCTGGCAGGCACGATCGAATCAATTAATAAAAAAAATTGCGATTGCTCCTGAAAGAAAAGGGGCAGCAGAATTTATTGAGTATGCAGTGAAAGAAAAGATTGCAGTTGCGCTAGCCCATAGTGATGCAACATATGAAGAAGCGAAGCATGCGGTCGAAAGAGGGGCATCCATTTTTGTTCATACGTTTAATGGGATGAGTGGACTGCACCATCGCGAGCCAGGAATGGTTGGTGCAGCGATGAGCCTTAAAGATGTTTTTGCCGAAATTATCTGTGATGGTCACCATGTTCATCCTGTGGCTGCAAACATTTTAATGAATGCTCGTGGCAGACATTCAATGGTTATGGTAACGGATTGTATGATGGCAGGCGGGATGCCTGAGGGAATGTATCAACTAGGAGAATTTCCTGTCGAGGTGAAGGATGGCGCTGCCCGAATGGAAGGCGGGAGTTTGGCAGGCAGTATTTTGCAATTAAAGGATGCGGTTAAAAACGTTGTCCAGTGGGGGATAGCCACACCGTCAGAAGCAATTTATATGGCAAGTACTTCACCGGCAAAAAGTGTTCAAATGGATAGTGAATGCGGAAGGATTGCGAAAGGGTATGCTGCCGACTTTATCGTATTGAATCCTTCCATGGATTTAATAGCAACTTATTTGGATGGTGTCTGCCGTTATCGAGTCTAAACAACCAGAAAGAGTGATTGCGATGATTTTAGCTGTAACAATGAATCCATCGGTTGATATATCTTATCAGGTTGACCAATTTAAATTAGATGATGTCAATCGTGTGGAACATGTTCGAAAAACTGCAGGCGGCAAAGGCTTAAATGTTGCCAGGGTAATTGTACAAATGGGTGAGAACGTGTTAGCAACCGGTGTGTTGGGAGGAACGATTGGTGATTATATCATTCAAGAATTAAACAAAAGTTCCATCCCCAACAGCTTTTTAAAAATCGAAAAGGAATCCAGAAATTGTATTGCGATTCTTCATGAAGGCATGCAAACAGAAATCTTAGAAACAGGTCCAACATTATCTGAAGAAGAAGGGAAAGCTTTTATAGATAAATATGAAGATTTGCTTTCTTCGGTTTCGCTTGTGACCATTTCAGGCAGTTTGCCAAAAGGCTTACCGCCTGATTTTTACTGCAAGATGGTGGGGATCACCCAAGGAAGAGGCGTCCCAGTAATTCTGGATACTTCAGGGGAAGCATTGAAACAGGTGTTGCTGCATGACGAAAAGCCATTTGCCATTAAACCGAATACAACAGAATTATCTCAATTGCTTGGTACAGATGTGAATAATGATACAAATAGTATTCAGCAAGCCTTGAAACATGCTATGTTCCAAGGAATTGAATGGATTATTGTATCCATGGGTAGTGAGGGTGCCTTCGTCAGGCATCTGGCAGACGATTACCGGGTGACGATTCCAAAAATAGATGTCATCAATCCTGTAGGATCTGGTGATGCGACCGTCGCGGGCTTTGCGGTGGCCATGCAACGGGAGAAATCTACAGAAACTCTGCTGAAAACAGCGATGGTGACTGGAATGTTAAATGCAATGGAAGCTGGAACTGGTTCTATTAATATGAAAAAGTTTGACCAATACTTTGATTTAGTGAAGGTAGAAAAAATAGATTAATAGAGGAGAATGATGATGGTGGAACTTACCACGAATAAATTGGAAGCACTAAAACGTTTATCAGATGAAAATGGTGTAATAGGTGCATTAGCAATCGATCAGCGCGGATCTTTGAAAAAAATGATCGCTGCTCATTCGAATGAAATTGGTGATACAGGAGTGATTAACTTTAAAAAGTTAATTTCTGAAGAATTAACTCCATATTCCACATCTATTTTGCTAGATCCTGAATATGGTTTACCTGCAGCAAAGGTACGCGATAAAAATGCCGGCTTATTAGTGGCTTATGAAAAAACGGGCTATGATGCAACAGATGTGGGACGTTTGCCGGATTTATTATCTGAATGGTCAGTAAAACGTTTGAAAGAAGCTGGCGCAGATGCCGTTAAGTTCCTGCTTTATTATGATGTGGATCAGTCTGAAGAAATTAACGATTATAAACATGTTTACATGGAGCGTGTTGGGTCAGAGTGTGTGGCTGAAGACATTCCGTTTTTCTTAGAAATTGTTACATATGATGCTGAAATTGCTGATGCGAAAAGTAAGGAGTATGCAAAAGTGAAGCCTCATAAGGTTATTGAAGCAATGAGGGAATTTTCTAAGCCACAGTATCATGTGGATGTGCTGAAAGTAGAAGTTCCTGTAGATATGAACTTTGTAGAAGGCTATGCAAAAGGCGAGGCTGTGTATAGTCAAGAAGAAGCAGCATCTTATTTCAAAGAACAAAGTCAGGCAACTGGGCTTCCGTTTATCTTCTTAAGTGCTGGTGTAAGTGCAAAGCTATTCCAAGAAACACTAACATTTGCTAAAAATTCGGGATCTACTTTTAATGGGGTATTATGTGGGCGTGCAACCTGGAAGGATGGCGTGGCTCCATTTGCCGCTGATGGGGAAAAAGCAGGACGCGACTGGCTGCAGAATACAGGAAAGAGAAATATTGAGGAATTAAATGCAGTATTAAGGAAGACTGCCAGCCCCTGGTTTGATAAAGTAAATTAATTTTATGAGCGGTGACTAGTCATGTATGCTGCAGATAGAGGTGAAAAAAGTGATTCAACAATGGGTTCAACAATTAATCAATCAAGCTATTGCTGCCCGTTTAATTGAGCAGGAAGATGTGATCTATGCCCGCAATCAAATCTTATCACTTCTGCATCTTGCTGAGTTCAAGGATGAAAATGAAGATAGGGGAAATGACGATGATATCCCTGATTTACTTGAAAAAATAGTTGAATACGCATGTGCTCATAGAATCATAGAAGATGTTTTTCATGAAAAGGAAATCTTCTCAAGCAAACTAATGAGTGTCTTGATTGCACGTCCATCAACCGTTAATCAGATTTTTTATGATAAATATCAGCAGAGCCCCATGTCTGCAACCGAGTATTTTTATGAATTAAGTAAAAATAGCCAATACATTCAGATGAAGAGAATCCGTCAAAATATTGAATACAAGGTCGATACTGAATATGGAGAATTGGATATTACGATTAACTTATCGAAGCCAGAAAAGGATCCAAAAAGTATCGAGCTTGAACAGATGGCTATAAAAATGGACTACCCGAAATGCCTGCTTTGTATTGAGAATGAAGGATATGCGGGGAGAATTGGCCATCCTGCCCGCTCTAATCATCGGATGATTCGTTTGAATTTGCTTGGGGATAGCTGGTATCTTCAATTTTCGCCGTATGTTTATTATCAGGAGCATTGTATCGTGCTTTCCGATAAGCATACCGGTATGGTGATCAACGCTGAGACGTTTTTACGGCTGTTAACCTTTGTGGAGAAGTTCCCCCACTATTTTTTAGGTTCGAATGCGGAGCTGCCGATTGTTGGCGGGTCGATTTTATCCCATGAACATTACCAAGGGGGCCATTACGAATTTGCGATGGCTAAGGCTGATTCCGAGTATACCTTTGAACTGGCAGGGTTTCCAGATGTGGAATGTTCTATTGTCAAATGGCCGATGTCCGTGATTCGCCTTCGTTCTAAACAAAGCCAATCTCTTGTTGAGGCAGGAGCGCATATTTTAGAGAAGTGGCAAAATTACAGTGATGAAGCACTTGAAATCATCGCGAGAACTGGTGAGATCCCTCACAATACAATTACCCCTATTGCCAGAAAAAACGGGAGCTTCTTTGAATTAGATGTAGTTCTGCGAAATAATCGCACGAACGAAGATCATCCACTAGGGATTTTTCATCCTCACGAAGATGTTCATCATATTAAAAAGGAAAACATTGGACTGATCGAAGTGATGGGGCTTGCTGTTTTACCGGCTCGTTTAAAAGTGGAACTTGAAGAGGTGAAAAAGTATATACTTGGTGAAGTTCATATGGTTGCCGACTATCATATTGCATGGGCTGAAGAACTAAAAGGATGTTACCAATCGATTGACCCTGAAACAAATATTGATTTATTTATAAGCAGGGAAGTCGGGAAAAAGTTTTTAAAGGGACTAGAAGATGCCGCTGTTTTTAAGCGGGATGAAGAGGGAAAAGTAGGATTTCAGCGTTTTATCAGCGCCTGTCAGAATGACCTGGAATAGTCCATGATTAGTAGCATCTTTAGTAATTCCATAGGGTGATGTTCTAGAGCATCCCCCTATGGGATTTTTTGTGTAATCCTTGGAAGTTTGACCTTATAATACATCATTCCCGCCTTTTTCTCATAGATTGTGATAAGACGAAAAAGGGGGAGTAGTGAATGCGTGAAGACGAAAGGAAAGCACTGAATTATGCGATTCAGGAGATTACAGAAATTGCTAATGGCTTCGGACTCGATTTCTACCCTATGCGTTATGAAATTTGCCCTGCTGATATCATCTATACATTTGGTGCATATGGAATGCCAACGCGCTTTTCCCACTGGAGCTTTGGCAAGCAGTTTCATAAAATGAAGCTCCACTATGATCTAGGGCTTTCAAAAATTTATGAGCTGGTCATTAATTCAAATCCTTGCTATGCATTCTTGCTCGATTCGAATGCGCTAATTCAGAATAAATTAATCGTCGCTCATGTATTGGCCCATTGTGATTTCTTTAAAAATAATATGCGTTTTCAGAACACGAAACGCGATATGGTGGAAAGCATGGCTGCTACAGCAGAACGTATTAGACAATACGAAATTGAACATGGAAAAACAGAAGTGGAAACGTTTCTCGATGCCGTTTTGGCAATTGAAGAGCATATTGATCCTTCCCTTATGAGACCGAAGCTTTCATGGAATTTGAATGATGATGAATATGAGGAAGAAGAAACATTAGCTTCGTCCCCCTATGATGATTTATGGAATCTTGATGAAAGAAACAAACCAAAGTCAGTCCGAAAAAGGAAAAAGAAATTTCCTCCACAGCCAGAAAAAGACTTGCTCTTATTCATTGAAAGCTACAGCAGGGAATTATCTGATTGGCAGCGAGATATTTTAACGATGATGCGGGAAGAAATGCTGTACTTTTGGCCGCAGCTAGAAACAAAAATTATGAACGAAGGCTGGGCGTCTTACTGGCACCAGCGTATTTTAAGAGAAATGGATTTAACTAGCGGCGAAGCACTTGAATTTGCGAAGTTAAATGCGGGAGTCGTCCAGCCATCAAGAACAAGCATCAACCCATATTATCTAGGTTTGAAAATCTTCGAGGATATTGAAGAAAGATTTGATAACCCGACTGAAGAAATGAAGAAACGTGGAGTGGAACCAGGATCTGGACGTGAAAAAATGTTTGAGGTTCGTGAAATTGAGTCAGACATCTCATTTTTGCGAAACTATTTAACAAAAGACCTTGTCATGCGTGAGGATATGTATTTATTTCAAAAACAAGGCAAGGATTATAAGGTAGTTGACAAGCAATGGGAAAATGTTCGTGATCAGCTAGTCAGTATGCGTGTTAATGGCGGTTTCCCTTATTTAACAGTGAATGACGGCGATTATTTGAAAAATGGCGAGCTTTACTTAAAGCATTGGTTTGAAGGCATCGAGCTAGACCTGAAATATTTGGAAAAGGTCCTCCCATACGTACAGCAGCTCTGGGGCAGAAGTGTTCATATGGAAACAATCGTTGAGGGGAAAAATATGCTATTTACGTATGATGGGAAAAGCATTCATAGAAAGTATTTATAATTCATTGATTGGTGATAGTTTTTTTTAAATTTTGTTGACTAAGTTCACTAATAAGCTGTATTGGTGACCGGTTTAGCGGATTTTGAAGGAATAAGGTCGCCAATAGGCTGTATTGGTTACCGAATTAACGGATTTTGGAGGACAAAGGTCGCCAATAGGCTATATTGGTTGCCGAAATAGCGGATTTTGGAAGGTTAAGGTCGCCAATATGCTGTATTGATGACCGGTTTAGCGGATTTTGAAGGAATAAGGTAACCAATAAGCTGCATTGGTTACCGAATTAACGGATTTTAGAGGACAAAGGTCGCCAATAAGCTGTATTGGTGACCGGTTTAGCGGATTTTGAAGGAATAAGGGCGCCAATAAGGGGTATTGAGTATCAAATTAGAGATTTTATAAAATTACAAACATCAATGGGAGGTATTGAATCGGTTTGCATGTCCATCTATTTTCCTCCTTCACTTATTGGTGCAAAAAGATAAAAAAGCAATGGAGATTGTTTGCTCCATTGCTTGTTTATTTTTCGGAATCAGCATCAACTGGATCTAGCCAAGTCTGAGACCACTTTTCAATATCTTTCATTAGCGGCTCTAATGATAGTCCTTTGTCTGTTAATGAGTATTCAATCCGGACAGGGGTTTCAGGAAATACTTCTCGTTTCACAATTCCCTCTTGTTCTAAATCTTTTAGCCGTTCAGAAAGTACTCTTCCGCTTATCCCAATTGCTGCTTCAATTGTGCTGAAACGCTGCGGGCCATTTAACAGCTGATAGATAACCAAACCGGTCCATCGTTGGCTAATAATACTCATTGCCTTTTCAAATCTTGGGCATATAAGAGATTTATTCATCTTGTATCACTCCTTCTTACATTATAACCTCCATTACAGCAAATAATAAAGTTACTTGACATATATAATTTATAAAAATATAATTACTTACATAAAGTAACTAACTTACATTATTGAAATTATGAATAAAATAGTTAAGGAGGAACACAATTATGAATTTCCACCGTGAACCAAATGTGTTCGTTAGCCAGGTACATTTAAAGGTAGCTGATTTGAACAGGTCCATCACTTTTTATCAGCAAGTCATTGGATTTCAACTAATAGAGCAAACAGAAAACAAAGCGAGTTTATCAGCAGATGGAAAAACAGCGCTAGTAACGATTGAACAGCCTGAAAATATTCGCCCGAAACAGCCACGTACGACAGGTCTATATCATTTTGCCCTTTTGCTTCCTTCTCGTTCGGATTTGGCCAAAGTGATTGAACACTTTATTAAAATTGGCTATCCATTACAGGGAGCATCAGATCATCTAGTCAGTGAAGCTCTCTATTTAGCTGACCCAGATGGGAATGGAATAGAAATCTATGCGGACCGTCCATCAACAACATGGAAATGGAATCAAACCGAGGTAGTCATGTCGACTGAACGGTTGGATATTGAAAGCATTCTTGCTGAAGGGGATGGAAAGCCATGGAGCGGACTTCCTTCAGACACGATAATGGGACATATTCATTTACATGTTTCAGAATTACACAAAACAGAGGAATTTTATTGCAAAGGGCTTGGCTTTGATATTGTAACGAGATATGGAGGACAGGCGCTGTTTATTTCAACTGGCCGCTATCATCACCATATAGGATTAAATACGTGGAATGGCATAGGTGCCCCAGCCCCATCTGAGAACAGTGTAGGATTGAAAAATTTTACTCTTATTTACCCTAATGAGGAAACTAGAAAAGCTGCTGTTGCCAGTTTAGAAAAAATAGGGGCAGCTGTTTTTCAAGAAAACGGTCAATTTATGACGGAAGATCCCTCAGGGAATCGGATCCTGCTTAGCCTGTAGAATCAAAAATAGATAATTTTACACATTCTCCTCAAAATGTTATTTTATCAATTGGGGGAATATAAAATGAACATTACGGACGAAGCTCGGGACTTGCTAAAGCAAGTATTGCGGGATCAAAACTCTACGGGGATACGAATATACTTTGCAGGCTTTGGCTGAGGCGGACCCCAAATGGGAATGGCTCTGGATGAGCCTGATGCAGAGGACAAAGTATTAATTATTAATGGAATACAAGTTGCCATTGATCCACAATTGGAACATGATGTGAAGGAGCTTGTCATTGAGTATGATCGCGGAAGAAATGCGATTGTACTTAGTGGGAATGAAAGTGAAAATGCGTGTAATTAAACGAACATTCGAATAGCAAAAAATAACAGTCCAATCTTATATCAATTGGACTGTTATTTTTTTGCTGGGAGACTTTCCCCTCGCTTTAGGACTAAAAAAGATGTAATAAAACACTAGAAATAAAGAAAAAAATTTGTTATAAATTTAGGTTATTCTATCTTTTTTCTTAAAAAACCTAAATAATTCAATAAAAAAATTAAACCTCTTTCTCTTTTGAGATGGGTTTTTTTTATATTGACGTTTTGTATACAAATGTATACAATCGAAAGTGTGGTAGATTGTATACGAATGTATACAAAAAAGGAGGAGCTCAATTATGAGAAGTGATAAAATGAAGGAACATAAAAGAGAAGGTCACCACCGTGGTGAGCGTCACAGAGGAAAAGAGCGCGGACCCAAAACCTTTCGCAGAGGGAGAGCGATTGCCTTTTTAGAAATGATGAACCTCAAACGGGATACAATTAAGCAGCAATTAGAAAAACCAGAGTTTCAATCGATCAATCAAATTTTAGTAGGTGAATTAAAAGCCATTGATATGGTCATCAATGAATTTATGCAATTGTTTGAACTACATGAAAGTGAAGCAATAGAAGCTGCTGAAATAGACAATAAAGAGTCACTAGATCATGAGGAGAAAGGAATCAATTTGAATGAAACCAATTAATATGTATATCGATTCATTATTTCCTAATCAAGATCCTCTTTTGGATGAGGTCCTTTTATCGATAAAAGAAAATGGGATGCGCAATATCTCGGTATCCCCTGGATCCGGAAAACTTTTAACCATGCTTGTTTCTATTTCAGGAGCAAAAAATGTTCTAGAAATAGGAGCGCTAGGGGGCTATAGCGGCATTTGTCTTGCGAAAGGATTTGGTGGGGAAGGCCAGTTAACTTCACTTGAAATAAACGAGAGCTACGCAAAACTGGCATACAGCAACCTATCAAAAGCTGGTTTTGGTGAGCAAGTATCCTATATGACCGGCACTGCTATGAAAAGCCTGGAAAAATTAGCAGAAGACAATAAGCAATTTGATTTTTTCTTTATTGATGCTGACAAAGATAACTATGAGAATTATTTGGATTATTGCATTAGACTGGCTGAATCAGGTGCTATCATTGTTTCTGATAACGTTCTTGCTGGCGGCAGTGTGGCCGATGACGAGACGCCTCCTAAACGTCATACAGAATTGATGAAGAAATTCAATGAAACGGTAGCTAATCATCCTCAATTAGAATCCATTCTTGTTCCAATTGGTGATGGGATGACCATTTCAAAAGTAAAGTAATACATTTTAATCGAGCGGCTTGTTACAAGCCGATCAATAAAGAAAATGCTCAGAGTACAAGCTCCAAGCATTTTTCTATTTTTCGTGCTAGTGTATCGCTGATTTAAACTTGCTTCCATGTGCTTCTTGCGTATCCATAATCGTCGTAAAGGCATTTGTATCAATTTCACCGATGATCGTTTTCAGTTTAGAAATTTCTAAACGAGTAATGACGACATAAATGACTTCTTTCTCATTATCTTTAAATCCGCCTTTGCCTTTTAGTTTTGTTACTGTTCGTCCTAAGCGATCAATAATGGCATTGGAAATTTCCTCATAATGGTCAGAAACGATAATGACTGCTTTCGTATCTCCTTCAAGTCCTTGGACGACAGAATCAATCATTTTTGAAGCAATATAATAGGTAATGATTGAATACATCGCTTGTTCCCAGCCTAAAACAAAGCCTGCCCAGCCAAATACGAAAACATTAAAGAACATGACAAATTCACCAATTGAAAACGGAAGCTTCTTTGTCAATAATATACCTAGTATTTCAGTTCCGTCCAAAGCACCACCATGACGGATAACCATTCCAACCCCTGTTCCTAATAATAATCCGCCGAAAACAGTTGCTAATAACGGTTCGGTTGTAAAGGGAGTAATATGATGCAATTGAGGTTCAATGATAGCTAGTGCGACAATACCGAAAAGGGAGGAAAAGGCAAAGTTCTTTCCGATATTTTTATACCCTGAGTAGATAAAAGGGATATTAAATACGAAAACAAGGATCCCAAAACTAATGTCTGTTAGATGATTAATAAGAAGGGAGATCCCGATAATTCCGCCATCAATAATTGAATTTGGTATTAAAAAAAGTTCAATTGCCAATGCTGCCAGCGTTGCGCCGATTAGCAGCATAATGTAACGATAAATAATATGCAGCTTACTTTCCGATCGATGTTTCTTTTCCATCTTTCACCATCCTAATTTTTGACTCGAAAAAAATAATACCGTTTTAAAGCTGTTTTTTCAAATGATAACCCTTAGATTGTATGTAGTTTCCCAATCGTTCAACTGAAAATTTTATGATCCTTGAATATTTTTCTTGGATACTGGAAAAATACAATCCGAGGTGATTCTTTGAGGAAAATTAGATTTATATTAGTTTTGACCTTTTTCTTGATAATGATTAGTACGATTTCTGTTTTTGCACAAGAGGAAAAAGAAATGGATTGTGAACGAAAAAAAGATATTCGAAATAAGGAATTTAATGAACAGGTAATGAATGATATTTTTACAAGTTTTGGACATAAGTATGATGAAATTATTGATCAGAGTATGTATATAAATATGATTGACTTAATGAAATATACAGTTCTAACTGGAAAACAGGATAAGCAGCTTGAGCATTTAAAGGATCATATAGGCGGCGAATCTATAGGGGAAAAGAGAATTTATTTTTTCCATGGGGATCCGAATACTGCGTATGTTTTCTATAAAGACAAGGGTAACAATAACACAGTTATCCATTTAAAACGTGAAGAAAATGATTGGATAGTTCTTGATGAACAAGTGAAAAAGGGGAAGAAGATTCAGTATATCCGGGAAAAATGTGAGGATGATTACTTTATGAAGAGAATGTTTCATAATTTATATCCAGAATAGAAAAAGGTGCCGCAATGTTCCTGCACCTTTTTCTATTAGCAAATATTAATGAATCGATTTCTTCTTAAATCTCCCACCCCTGACCTCAGAAATATTGGCTACAGCTAGAAAGGCATTTGGGTCCAGTTCTTCGACAATTGATTTTAACTTTGCTTCTTCCAATCGGGTAATGACACAAAAAATAACTTTTTTATCGTCACCGGTGTAAGCACCCTCTCCGTTTAAATAGGTAACACCACGACCAAGTCTTGCCAAAATGGCATCCCCAATTAATTTATGCTCTTCACTTATGATCCAAGCCGATTTTGATTCATCAAGTCCTTGGATAACCACATCTATTGTTTTGAAAGCAATAAAGTAGGCGAGCACAGAATACATCGCTCGATTCCAGCCAAATACAAAACCAGCGGATGCAAAGATGAAAATATTAAAAAACATGATAATTTCTCCTACTGAGAATGGGAGCCTTTTATTAACAATGATGGCAAGAATTTCAGTCCCATCGAGGGATCCGCCATAGCGGATAACGATTCCAACGCCAGTCCCTAGAATGATTCCTCCAAATACAGTAGCTAGAAGGGGATCTTTTGTAAATACCGGAACATCGTGAAGAAGAATGGTAGAAACAGAAAGGACGGCAATCCCTAATAAGGTGGATAAGGCAAAGGTCTTGCCAATCTGTTTGTATCCAATATAGAAGAAGGGGATATTTAAAATGAAGATAAACAAGCCAAGTTTCACATGTGTTAAATGAGATAAAATAATAGAAATGCCCACAATCCCGCCATCTAATATTTTGTTTGGAACTAAGAACTCCTCAATTCCAACACCCATTAATATAGAGCCAAGAATAATAAAGAAGATGCTCTTTATTAGCTTAGTTTTTGTTAAGCCTTTATGAACGGTTTGGATGACTGCATGTTCTGTTGATGGTTCAATCATATGGTTTCCCCCAATTACTTATTCTTGTATGACAAGAACTACTCTTGTCAATTTAGCACTCATTTATTCCTTCTATTATAACATTTTTTCAATTATTTCTTATAAAGAGAAGCTTATTAAATGTCAAAAATATCACAAAAGTAATAGTGAAATGGTAATATATTTTACTTTAAAGAAGGAATTTTGTAATAATATGTAGAACTTTTAACCTATAAACTACTAAAAAATAGGAGTGGTGAATAATGCAAAAACAATTGAATGTATTAATTTGTGATGATTCTGCACTTATTAGAAAAAAGCTTAAAAATATATTAGAAGTTTGTAAATGTCATTCGATAGAGGAAGCGGAAGATGGAATTGCAGCCATCCAAAAGGCAAAGGAAATGAAGCCAGATTTGATTTTCATGGACATTGTCATGCCGGGCAAGGATGGAATTGAAGCTTTAGAAGAGATCATGAACGAAGACCCTGCTTTAAAGGTCGTTATGGCGTCATCTGCTGGAACACAGTCTCATCTGAAAAAAGCACTTGATCTAGGTGCATATGATTTTATTCAGAAGCCAATCACACTAGAAGCTGTAACAGCCATTATAGAGAAGGTTATCAAAGGGGAAAAGGGGGAAAACGCACATGTTTAGCCAATATTTTGGGCATTACTTATTAAATAATGGGCTAATTACTGCCCACCAGCTGAAGCATGCACTTGACCTCCAAAAAACAACACATGTAAAGTTCGGCGTCATTGCTGTTGATGAAGGCTTGCTTACCTCAAAACAAGTAGAAGAAATCCATGAAAAACAAAAGCAGCAGGATAAACGATTCGGGGAAATTGCCGTGGACCTTGGATTTTTAACGAAAGAACAAGTGGATCTCATGCTATCATCACAAAAGAAAAACCATTTATATTTAGCACAAGCAGTTGTAGACCAAAACTATATGACGATTGAAGAATTCACGAATGCTCTCAATGAATACAAAAGAATACATAGTTTATCTAATGAAAAATTTGAAGCGATTAAGAGCGGTGATATTGATGCGATCGTTGAAAGCCTCCTTCATACGAATCATCCAGAAAAAGAGGGGTATGCCGAATATGTATCTTTATTTGTTAAAAATATCGTTCGGTTTATCGATGATGAAGTATATGTAGAGGCAAGTGAGGAAAAAAATGCAGACGCTGAATGGCTCGTTTCTCAAGAAATAATAGGGGAAAAACCATTATGGTCTGCCCTTGCAGCAGATGAAAAAGTATTTTTAGAAATCGCCTCCGTATTTGCAGAGGAGAAATTAACAGAAGCAGATGAACTAGCCCAAGCATCAGTCAGTGAGTTTTTAAATTTACATAATGGCATCTTTCTAGTGAATATGTCTAACAAAGGAACCGAATTAGAGATGAAACCGCAAAAGGTAGATCATGATTCTATTGTTTCTGTTCATAAGGAAAATAGCTTATGTATATCCATCAACACTTCAAAAGGAAAGTTCCAGCTCATTCTTTCACACTCGCCAGAAAATGTGATAATTTCTGATAAACGAAAAGAAA
Organism: Cytobacillus solani; assembly: GCF_006704205.1. Classification (NCBI taxonomy): domain Bacteria; kingdom Bacillati; phylum Bacillota; class Bacilli; order Caryophanales; family Bacillaceae; genus Cytobacillus; species Cytobacillus solani. Next base: position 248,050 of record NZ_CP041305.1, on the reverse strand, counting down.
ACCAAACGGTATAATCCTTTGAAAAGCTGTCCATTTGCTGGACAGCTTTTCCTATGTAATAATTCAAATAAACAGAATACATATTAAAATTGACTGTATATCCTCCTTTTTGCTAAAATGATGAACATTATATTAGACTCATATTTACCTGTATATGTTCAGTAATATGGACTGGACGTTTCTACCGAGCTGCCGTAAATAGCTTGACTACATGGGAAAAAGTGCGTTGCTATTCTAGTAAACTAGAAAGCAATCCATTCTCTTATGTAAAATTTGGCAGCTTCGCTTATAGCGGAGCTTTTTTATTTATATCGCTTCGGTAAATACTAGTATCAGGCAGTCATTTTCAAATAAGGGGATACTTCAATGTCACAATTTTTTCAGTTCCTGCAAAGAGGGACAACGTATAAACAAGAGACAATCGCTGGTTTTACAACTTTTTTATCCATGGCTTATATATTAATTGTTAATCCGATTATTTTAAGTCAAGCAGGTATGGATAAAGGGGCAGTTTTTACTGCGACAGCTTTATCGATTATTATTGGTTCTTTATTGATAGGCATATTAGCAAATTACCCGATTGGCATTGGTCCAAGTATGGGCTTGAACTCTTTCTTTACCTTTTCCGTATGCATCGGGATGGGCATTCCGTGGCAGACTGCATTAACAGGTGTTTTTGTATCAGGTATTCTATTTGTCATTCTGAGTTTGCTTAAGATCCGCGAAAAAATCATCAACGTGATTCCAAAAGATTTAAAGCATGCGATTGGAGCCGGAATTGGGTTTTTTATTGCGTTTATTGGACTGAAAAATGCAGGCATCGTTGTCGGGAGTGATGCTACATTCGTATCGCTCGGCAATTTAAAGTCACCCGCAACTTTACTTGCCATCTTTTGCTTTATCCTTACCATTATTTTAATGGTGAGAAACATAAAAGGGGCTATTTTCTTAGGGATGGCCATCTCTTCCATAATCGGAATGGTCGTAGGTGTGATTGATACACCGGAAAAAATGATCGGTGCCATTCCAAGCATGGCACCTACATTCGGTGAGGTTTTTTCACATCTTGATCAAATATTTACGCCTGAAATGATTGCCGTTATTTTTACTTTTTTATTTGTTGCTTTTTTTGACACAGCTGGTGCTTTGATTGCGATTGCAAGCCAGGCAGGGTTAATGAAGAATAATGAGATTCCGAATGCGGGAAAGGCGCTGCTTGCAGATTCAAGTGCGACAGTAGTTGGAGCGGTGCTAGGAACCTCAACAACAGCAGCAATGATTGAGTCAAATGCTGGGATTGCGGCAGGTGGGAGAACTGGATTTACTTCCATTATTATCTCTGCTTGTTTTGGGGTGGCTCTATTCTTTTCACCATTACTAGGTGTCGTTACTGCTGAAGTAACTTCTCCTGCCCTCATTATTGTTGGTGCTTTAATGGCAATGGAAGTGAAACAAATCGATTGGAGCAAGCTTGAAATTGCTGTTCCGGCATTTGTAACAATCTTAATGATGCCATTAACATATAGTGTGGCTACAGGCATTGCGTTAGGCTTTATTCTCTACCCTGTTACCATGCTTGCTTTAGGGAAAGTGAAAGCCATTCATCCGATTATGTATGGTTTATGTATCGCATTTATTGCTTATTTCATCTATCTATCCTGATTAGTAAGGCTGTCCATTCCCTGGACAGCCTTTTAGTATAGAAAAAATCACCGTAATGGATACAACGGAAGTATGAAGGAAAAGTCAGTTCTTCATATCCTCTTTTATTTTTCCCATTAAAACTTTCATTTCTTCATGTAATTTTCCTTTATCAAGATGGAGGCTCTTCTTAATATCTTGAAAGGATTGGCCGTTCTTTTTCATTTTGATGAGCTCTTCCATGTCTTTACCACTCGCCTTTGCCATCGCTGCACCGCCAACGATAAACCTTAGTGGAATGCCTTCATTAACCCAGCTTTTGATTTGTGTTTCTGTTTTTCCAGTATATTCAGCTACATTTTCAATGACGTCTTCTTTATGTTCTTCAAGGAATTTTTCCTTTTGCTCATGGCATTGTTTCTTTAGCTTCTCCATATCTAACCCGTAATGTGCAGCTGTTTTCTCCCAGGAAGAATCGCTTTCTTTATATGTTTTAAGTACATCATCAATCTTCTTATCAGCAAATTTTGCGATGTGAGCTGCTTTAAGGATTTCCTTTTTTGTATAGCCCTGATCTATGAGCCGCTGAAAATCAGCTTCATTCATAAAATGGCGGTGAGGATTCTCCTGTTGTTTTCCTTCCTCTGCATTTGTCAATTGAGGTGCTTGATTAAATCCCGAGCCTAATAGCAGGAAACTTAATGCACAAACGATCATTGAAAGTTTCTTCATTATTATGCACTCCTTCTTTTTTGTGGTAGACTTGTCCCGGTTATTAGCATATCCAAAAATAGAAAACACATGAGGAAAAAATTGGGACTTTTATTAAAAAGTTATTTTAATTGAAAAATGAATGACAGTTCGATTAAATAGAGTAAATAGCAGTTTTTAGTTAGGGATGGTGTAAGATGAAAATTCTTGTCGTTGAAGATAATGAAAGTGTTTGTTCCATGTTAGAAATGTTTTTTATGAAGGAAGGGTATGAAGGCGAATTTGTGCATAATGGTCAGGATGGATTTGACCGTTTTAATAAAGGGAAATGGGATTTAATTATTGTTGATTGGATGCTTCCGATTATGGATGGGGTCACGCTATGCCGGAAAATCAGAGATTTGAGTCAGGTGCCGATTATTATGCTGACAGCAAAGGACAGTGAATCCGATCAAGTGCTTGGTCTTGAAATGGGGGCAGATGATTATGTGACGAAGCCATTTAGCCCATTAACATTAATGGCAAGAATTAAGGCCGTCACACGCCGCTATCAAATGGAAGCAGCGGAGAAGGAAGACGGAAATATGATTTCCAGTCAATATTTTCAGATTAGCAAGGATTCAAGAGAGGTTTCCTTTAAAGGGCAAATTCTTTCTAATTTAACGCCAAAGGAATTTGATTTACTTTATTATTTCGTGAAAAATCCGAAGCAGGTTTTTTCCAGGGAGCAATTATTGGACCGTGTGTGGGGTTATGAATTTTATGGAGATGAGCGGACAGTCGATGTACATATTAAGAGATTAAGAAGAAAAATTGGCACACCTGCTCAGCCATTTATCCAAACGGTATGGGGAATCGGCTATAAATTTGATGAAACGGAAGTTAAGAATGAAGATTAAGTTTTTTTATCAAATTCTTATAAGTCATATCAGCATTCTCATTCTAGCCTTTCTTATTTTAAGCTTTTCCTTTTCACAGTTCGTTGAAAACTATATCTTTCAAAACAAAGTGGAGGAATTGGATGATTACGGGGAACAAATATTAAAAGATTTAACTGTAAGACTAGAGGGAACGGAAAGTTTTTTAGAAGAATATAGCCAGATACTGAAAACAAGGCATATTCAATATATTCTTTTTAACTATGAAGGGAATGTCATTTATCCGCAATTACAAAGTGCACCCTTAATAAAGTTAACGGAGTCTGAGTGGAAGACCATTTCAAAAGGCAATCGGGTATCAGTGAAGCATGATATTAAACGATTTGGTCAGGAAGTGACGTATGTTGCTTTGCCATTCATGCAAGGCGATCGCTTAGCGGGAGGGGTTTTGCTGTTATCGCCTATTACAGGGGCGATGGATATGATTCGGCAATTAAACCGGTTTTTATTGTATACGATTGTGATTTCCTTATCAGCATCCATTTTGATCAGTCTGATTTTATCTAAAAGCATTATTAGGAGAATCAAAAACTTCCGCAATGCGACATCAATGATATCAGCAGGAAATTATGATGTGCATGTCAAAGATACAAATCCGGATGAAATTGGTCAATTGGCAACAGATTTCAATGAAATGGCTGCGAAGCTGAAAGAATCGAATGAAGAAATTGAACGGTTGGAAAATAGACGAAGAAAGTTCATTGCGGATGTTTCTCATGAAATGAGGACTCCATTAACAACGATTAGCGGACTTGCAGAAGGAATTAAAGATCAGTTGATTCCTGAAGGGGATATTGAAAAAGGAATGATCCTCATTGATCGAGAGGCGAAAAGGCTGATACGTCTTGTCAATGAAAATCTTGATTATGAAAAAATTCGATCCAATCAACTGAAATTAAACAAAATAGAAATTGAATTAACCGAGATACTTGAGGTAGTGGAGGAACAGCTTGTTTTACAGGCAGGGGAAAAAAATAATCAGATCGTGATTGAATGTGACGAGGGGATTACGGTTTTTGCTGATTATGACCGCCTCATTCAAATAATTGTCAATATCGTTAAGAATGCCATTCAATTCACTGACAGTGGGATGATTACTTTAAGAGGAAAGGTAGGAGAGAATGAGACAATTATTGAAATAGAGGATACGGGTGAAGGAATCGATCCTGAGGAAATTGAATCGATCTGGCTCCGGTTTTATAAAGCAGATCTATCGAGGACAAACCAAGCATATGGGGAGTTTGGGATTGGGCTTTCTATTGTTAAACAATTAGTCCAATTACATGATGGAGAAATTGAAGTAAGCAGTGAAAAAAGGGAAGGAACGAAATTTACCATCCGTCTCCCAAAGATTAAATAGGAATAATGAAACACCCCAGCCTTATGGAGAAAAGGCTGGGGTGTTTCAAAAGATAAGGAAGTTTAACTACCTTTTTGTCTGAGAATTGTCTAGCGCAAGCGTCCTATCGCCTATCAAACTTCGGGTCTCCTCCGCAACGATTGCGTCATCATCGGTTCACTTACGCTCACCGTGTTTCCTTTATCTCAGTCGCAGTCCCTCCAGTTTGTACGGCGATGATCAAGGCGCTTGCGCATAGGTTAACTTATACAACTTGTGTTTCAGTTATCGGCAGTGTTTGCGACTGCTGCTCATTTTCTTGTACACGTGTGACTTCAACGTATTTAATGTGATGATCTTCCATATCGATAATTTTAAAAGCATAGGAGTCAAGGTAAATCGTATCTCCCTGCTTTGCTTCGTAATTCTCCGTTAGGATCCAGCCGCCGATTGTATCAACGTCTTCATCGTCGATATCAATTCCTAGCAGGTCACTTACTTCACTTACTAGAATTTTCGAATCAAAGATATAGTGCCCCTCTTTAATTTTGCGAACTTCAGGGATTTCATCCATATCGAATTCGTCACGTATTTCACCAACAATTTCTTCAAGAATATCTTCTACTGTCACGAGTCCAGAAGTGCCGCCATATTCATCCATCAAGATAGCCATATGAATCCTTTCCTTTTGCATTTTTAGGAGAAGATCATGGACTGGAATGGTATCAATGACACGGATAATCGGACGTGTATAAGAATCAAGCGTATTTGTTGTGATTTCTCTATTCTTAATCAGGTCAGTCATAACTTCTTTAATATTCACCAATCCGATGATATGGTCTTTATCTCCATCAATGATTGGATAGCGTGTAAATTTTTCCTCATACACAGTCTGTAAAAAGCTTTCAAGTGTATCGTCTTTTGAGAATGAAACAATCTCAGTTCGAGGCACCATAATTTCTTTTGCAATTCGGTTATCAAACTCAAAAATTTTATTTACATACTTAAACTCTGATTGGTTGATTTCGCCACTTTCATAGCTTTCTGACAAGATGATTCGAAGTTCTTCTTCTGAATGGGCCAACTCGTGTTCGGAAGCAGGCTTTAGGCCGAATAAACCTGTTAGGAATCGTGCAGATCCGTTTAATGCCCAGATGAAAGGATACATAATTTTGTAGAACAAAATCAATGGGCGAGCGGTGATCAACGTTACTAACTCTGCTTTTTGAATGGCAAGTGTTTTTGGTGCCAGCTCTCCGACAACCACGTGCAGAAAAGTAATAAAAGCAAAAGCAATCCCAATGGAAAGAATATGTGATGCTGAACTTGGAATGTCAAGTTGCGAGAAAACCGGACGCAGCATATGTGCAATTGTTGGTTCCCCAAGCCACCCAATTCCTAGTGCAGTTATTGTTATTCCTAATTGGCAAGCAGATAAATACTCATCCAAATGACTAATCACTTTCTTTGCTGGTATTGCACTTTTATTGCCTTCTTCAATTAACTGGTCAATTCTTGAACTTCTAATCTTTACAATAGCAAATTCTGAAGTTACAAAAAATGCTGTCAAAGCAATTAAAATGGCTATAATAACCAAGTTTAATATGTCCAAATAAGTTCCCTTAGCCCGAGTAACGGGTAAGGTGTCACCTCCTGATAATTTAAAAAATGTGTTAACTCGTTAAGCTTACAAGGGATTTGATTAATGTTGAGCCTTCCATATTGAGTTTTCTTGATAAATCACTGATCTGTTCCTTATCAAGATGATTAATAAGCGGCAATAATACAGCTATTTCGTTATGGAGCTGCTTGATTTGCTTAGTAACCAAATCAATTTGTTTTTCAACATCCCCAGTGTGCATGTCTGTTTTGGACTTTAATTCTAGCTTTCTCTTAATCTCATCTAATGGAATATGCATAAGTTTGCATTCTTCAATAAATCGTAAGTCTGAAAGAACGTCCTCAGAGTAGATTCGATAGTTTGACTTTGTACGCTCCGCTTGAATAAGTCCGATATTTGTATAGTAATCAATGGTTCTTTTGGATACATTAGCTATAGTTGCTAATTCGCCAATACGATAAACTGCCCCATCTTATCACCCCAGTTTAATGTATTTATACATATTATATGTTAGTTCAAACCATACAGTCAAACGTAGCAGTTTGATAATATGAATTACTTCCATATTTATTCCTGACTATGTGCGAATATGAGTGAGAACCAATAGAATAAATTAGAGGGATTGCTGCTTTGGAAGAACAATTCCCTCATTATTATAATTCAAGATGTGATTTCTTTTTCCTTTTTTACTTCAATATAGGAGATGTGATGACCTTCAATTTCTTTAATAATAAATTCAAACCCGTCTTGAATGATGGAATCCCCTTGTTCTAAATCAAATTTTTGGGTAAGAATCCAGCCTCCAAGCGTATCCACTTCATCTTCGTTTAAATCTGTTCCGAGCAAGTCATTTGTTTCTGAAATAAGGAGCTTTGCATCTAAAATATAATGATCCTGCCCCATTTTTTGAACAAAGGGGAGTTCATCTGCATCAAATTCATCGCGAATCTCCCCAACGATTTCTTCGAGAATATCCTCTGCAGTAACTAATCCAGCCGTCCCCCCATACTCATCAAATAAAATCGCCATGTGAGAGCGTTCTTTTTGCATTTTCACAAGGAGGTCATGGATAGGAATCGTCTCAATTACTCGTATGATGGGTTTAATATACTGAACAACCGGCTTTTCATCCTCACATTTTTTTCTAATACAATCTGTCAGTATTTCCTTTACATTAATTAATCCGAGAATATTATCCTTATCTCCACCAGTTACCGGATATCTTGTATATCGCTCATTCATAATAATTTCCAGTACTTCTGAAAGAGTCGCGTCCTCTTCTAGGCTGATAATTTCTGTTCGGGGAACCATAATTTCCTTCGCAATCCGATTATCAAATTCAAAGATCCTGTTGACATACTTATATTCGGATTGGTTAATTTCCCCGCTTTTTAAGCTTTCAGAAAGAATAATTCGAAGTTCTTCTTCAGATAGGGCTATTTCTTGTTCAGAAACAGGCTTTAACCCAAATAATCCAGTTACATATCTTGCTGAACCATTTAAAGCCCAGATGAATGGAAACATAATTTTATAAAACCAGATTAATGGAACGGAAAAGGTTAGTGTAATTTCCTCTGCTTTTTGAATCGCAAATGTTTTTGGCGCGAGCTCACCAATCACGACATGCAGAAAGGTAACCACAGAGAAAGCGATGATGAAAGATAGGACTTGGGTTAAAGATGGCTGCAGTTCCAGTTTGTCAAACAGAGGATGCAATATCCTTTCAACAGTTGGTTCACCAAGCCATCCTAACCCTAAGGCTGTAATGGTAATTCCAAGCTGACAGGCAGATAAATATTCATCAAGATTTGTGACTACTTTTCTTGCCGACTGTGCCCGGACATTTCCTTCTGCAATTAATTGATCAATTCGGGATGAACGCACTTTTACCATCGCAAATTCGGATGCAACAAAAAAAGCCGTCAAAGTAATTAATAAAATGAGTAAAAAAATATTTAAAGCCATAATTATTTCCTTACAAATAATGTAAGGAGCGTTCACCTCCTATAAAATGTACTTTTCCCTTAAATTTATCTTTTTAGTAATTTTGCTTACCATAAAAAAAGGCTCCTAGAAACGGAGCTATCTTTTCTTAGCCTTAAAAGTGCTTATATATTAATTTTCCCAATCTCGTGCTAGCATGCCGTAGACGGCTAAATCATGATAATGATCATATAGAAATTCACCGTCTCGAATGATGCCTTCTTGAATAAATCCTAATCTTTCTGGAATCGCGCGGCTCTTCGAATTGCCAATCCCACAGCGTATTTCCACACGATTGAGATTAAGATCTAAGAAGGCATAGTTGAGAAGTGCTTGAACACTCCTAGTCATGATTCCTTTCCCTTCATAGCCACTTGCCAAATAATAGCCGATGCTCGTTTGCCTGCTATTCCAGTCGATTTGATGAAAGCCTATAGAACCGACAAGAGTCCCTTTATAGCGAATTCCAGCATTAAACCCGTTGTTATTCATAAACTGCTTTAGCCATGTTGGAATAATAGAATGATACTGACTAGGCGAAGACATACTATCAACCCATGGCAGCCATTCCCTTAAATGATTGCGATTTGAGTCTACCAAATGATAAAGCTCTTCTGAATGATGTAATTGAAATAATTGCAGTTCAATTTCTTGGTCAACTTTTAACGTAAACATAAACAACTCTCCTATTCTGCATGAATTATTTCTATATAATAAATGGTAATTCAGAATAAGTACACAGAATTTTTGAAAAAGGAAAAAAACAAGAGGCCGACTCAATATGGGATGAGCCAGCCTCGTTTTATTTTTTGTCAGCAATCGGAAGGGTAATTGTAAATACAGTTAAATCTGCTTGTGTTTCACATGCTAATCTTCCTTTATGCTTTTCAATGATTTCTCTGCAAACGAATAGTCCTAACCCCGTTCCAAGTTTTTTAGTTGTTACAAATGGTTCAAATATAGACTGTACAAGATGCTCTGGAATCATTGGACCGTTATTAGCGATTTCCAGCTTGATCCATTTGTTATCTGTCGTGTAACTCTTTATATCTATTAACGGATGTTTTGTATTCGGATTCAGTACATCGATGGCATTAAAGACAATATTTATTAGCACTTGGCGAATTTCGTCGGCATAACCAAATAGGTTAATATCTTCTTCTAAATTTTTCTGGATCTTTACTTTTCCATCTAAAATACTTGGATATAAAAATATGAGCACTTCCTCTATCAGCTCATTTAAGGAAAAGGCTGTTTTTTCCTTGCCGATTAATTCTTTTTTCGAAAGCAGGAGGAACTGAGAAATGCGAAAATTTAACTGCTCTAATTCAATTGAAATAATATCCAAATATTTCATGTTTGGGTATTCTGATTTAAGCAGTTGAATAAAGCCTTGTACAGAAGTGAGCGGATTTCGGAATTCATGGATAAAACTGGAAGTCATCTGCCCTAGTAATGTTAATCGATCCTTATGACTCGTATCGATAAATTTAGTTTTTTCCTCGATAATTTGATTTTTTGCGTCGCTATAATAGGTGACAGAGAAGTAAAGAAATTGGTCTAGACAATCATGAATACGTTCTGAATAGGCTTGAAGCTCTTGCCAGCTTATATCCATTTTTTTTAAATGTTTTTGAAAGATTGACCGCCCTAAATTTACATTGTGGACAAACTCACCAATATTCATTCCTGCTTTCACTCGCTGATCTGCAATAGAAATAGAAAACTTGCGAATAACCCCATCTAAATTCTCTTTTTCCCTCGTAAGACTTTGAATGACAAGATAAAAAATAACTTCTCCATTTTCCTCCATTCGATCCTCATAAGGATCTTCTGGGGAGACGAGAATATTCTTTCTCCATTCATTCAATAATTGAATTTTTTCCCTCTGTAAAAATTCAACAACAGTTTCACTTATTCTCGTTACCATATTAACCTCCAGACTAGTTAAATAACCTATCATTCATATAAACTTCGCTATATTTTGCAAATTTCCTTTGTCGAAAAAGTACGAATAAAAAAACAGTACTTCGAGACTACACTGACCCTGTCGAAAAGGAAACAAAAAGGTATGTGATTTTTATCGCAGAATTTATAAAAAAAACTTGGTATAAATAAAGATAATCATTCTCAATTGAATTAATAGAAGAAATCAGGTGGACTTCGTGCTTGGGAAATTAAAAAAAGGTGAAAAGTGCAGGATTCTCGATATTTCTCGGATTGATCTTTTAGTCCGGAGGAGATTGCTTGATTTAGGAATAACTGAAGGTACTGAAGTGTGTATTAAATGCTATATGCCGTTTGGCGGCCCAATTATGGTTGAATCTTGCGGTCAATGTATTGGGATACGCAGAGTAGAAGCCGTCCAAATTGAAGTGGAGAGACTATAATGGATATCGCTCTAATCGGTAACCCTAATACTGGAAAAACATCACTCTTTAATATCCTTACAGGTTCGTATGAGTATGTAGGAAACTGGAGTGGAGTTACAGTTGAAAAGAAGGTTGGTCAATTTAAAAATAAGAAAGATAAGTTAATAGACTTGCCAGGAATCTATTCATTAAACCCTTTATCGAAGGATGAAGGAGTTGTGACACAATTTCTCTTATCAGAGCATGTAGATAAAATGATCAATATACTCGATGCGTCACAATTGGAACGAAACCTACATTTAACGATCCAGCTATTGGAGTATGGGAAACCTGTAGTTATTGGGCTTAATATGGTAGATGTTGCTCTGAAACGTGGCCTTCAGATTGAACCAAATCATCTATCGAATCAAATAGGCATTCCTCTCACACCTGTTATTGCAAGAACAGGGAAGGGATGCGACCTGTTAGCTGAAGCTGTAACAAGTGAGAGGATGTCTGAACCAAATGCAAGGATTGTCAATTATGGAATAGAAATAGAAGAAGCCATTTTACGATTTGAACAATTATTAGACAATAAATCGAGTCGATCCGCAAGATGGCTTGCTTTGCAGATGTTTGAGGGAAACCAATATGTAAAAAAATATGTTGAAAATTATATAGAATCTGAGAAGCTCGATCAGTTTTTAGTTGAAATCAAAGATACGGTGAAAAGGAGCACCGGTGTCTCTATCGATCAATTTATATTTCAAAAGAGGAAAGAAACCATTGATCAAATCATGGCTGATGCGTATATCAAGCGGGAACAAATTAAAACGCCATTATCAGAAAAAATTGATGCGATTGTAACGAATAAAATCCTTGGCCTGCCAATTTTCTTTCTGCTCATGTATTTAATGTTTATGCTAACCTTTGATTGGCTTGGATTTCCATTATCAGATTTGCTGGATGCGTTCATAACAGGAACCTTGTCTAATACGATTGAAAATCTATTAAATGCTGCCGGTGCCTCTGCTTTTATCCATTCATTAATTCTTGATGGGATTGTAGCCGGGGTTGGAGGCGTTCTTGTTTTTGTTCCACAAATCTTTATTTTATTCTTTTTCATTTCACTCCTTGAAGACTCAGGCTATATGGCAAGAGTTGCCCTTGTTATGGATCGTCTGATGGAGGCGGTAGGGTTAAACGGGAAGGCGTTTATTCCGATGATGATTGGGTTCGGCTGTAATGTACCTGGAATTATGGCGGCTAGAACAATTGAGACGCCAAAGGAAAGACTGTTAACTATTCTATTAACTCCCTTAATGTCTTGTTCCGCACGATTACCTGTGTATGCACTGTTTGTGGGTGCATTTTTTGTGCAGCAAAAGGCCTTTATCGTTCTATCCTTATATATATTAGGGATTGTTGTGGCCTTAGTTTTAGCGAAGCTATTTTCATCTACTATTTTAAAAGGCGAAACTTCTTTCTTTGTTATTGAATTGCCGCCATACCGTCTGCCGCAATTTCAAGCTTTGTGGAGAAGCACATGGGATAAGGGGAAGGGATTTGTAAAAAAAGCAGGCACCTTTATTTTTGCCGGTTCTGTATTCATTTGGCTTTTATCTTACATAGGACCAGGTGGTACGGATGTTGCTTTAGATGATAGTTATTTAGCAGCAATTGGCGGATTCATTGCACCGCTTTTTGAACCCATTGGATTTAATACATGGCAGGCTGGAGCTTCTCTTATAACAGGATTTTTGGCAAAAGAGGCAATTATTTCGACAATGAACATTATTTATTTTGTTCCAGATGAAGCGAGTCTGCAAGGATTGCTGTCAGATTACTTCACTCCTCTGGCAGGCTACAGCTTTATGGTTTTCATCCTATTATATATTCCTTGCCTGGCAACAGTGGCAACGATTTATAAAGAAACAGGTTCGAAAAAGTGGACAGCATTTTCTATGGGCTATGCACTTATTATCGCTTATTTGTTAGCTCTTATTATTTACCAAGGCGGTAGGCTGTTAGGATTTATGTAATTCACTTTTACCATGAGTTTGGAGTGAGTAAGATGATCGTTAACATTTTCATTGGCGGAGTTATTTTTGGGTATGCCAGCTGGTCCTTAGTAAAATTTATTAAAAAATCAAAGCAAGGAAAGTGTGCAGGATGTTCGACAAAGAATTCCTGTTCAAGCTCCTGTCATTCAATATCTGATGTCCCATTAAAGAAGTGAATTTTTGCATATAAAACTGTTGTCGCTTCTGACAGCAGTTTTTTTAAATTTGCTATGTTTACTGTTGCTCTTTTATAATTATATTAAAGTGTAATAATACACAAAAAGAATAACATAAAGGGAATGAAGTGAGCCTTGACACGTGATGAAATTATTTCTAAAGTAACGGAGAAAATACGCCTGATCCGTACGGAAGCAGGATATACACAAGATAAAATGGCAGAAATCATTGGAATTTCAAAAAAAACACTTGTTCAAATTGAAAAGGGGCGAGTGGATGCTGGATGGTCTACGGTTGTCGTTGTATGTGCTCTGTTTAGGGAAACGGAAACGGTACGATTTTTGTTTGGGGATGAACCGTTAGAAGTGTTGGAAACAATTGCTCGCGAAGGGATAGACTACCGCAGGGAAAAAACAATGGGCGGGAAAATCTGGTGGAAGGAAATTGACCGGAAGAATGGACTGCTATTACAGCAAAATATCATTAGTCAGCACTTTCGAATTATTGATGAGGATCATTTTCGCATTTATAGCAGTTTTGATGAAGCTTCGTCAAAGGAACGTTTTACGGAATTAGTTGTTGAGCAGGAAAAAAATAAGTGAAGAATTTTTCATAAAAAAATTGAACGAATCATGCACATAAACGTCTAATCATTGAAACAATAATTGCGGAAATGGGATGATGGAAAGAGAGGAATAGAAGCCATGGAAGAGGGAGAGCTAATAAGAAGCGCAAAAAGTGGAGATAAAAGCGCTTTTGCCATGCTTTTTCATCAAAATTATTCCTTCTTGGTCAAGTATTTAATGAAAGTAACGATGAATCCTGATACAGCAGAGGAGCTTGCCCAGGAGACAATGGCGAGATGTATTGAGAAAATCCATTTATATCAGGGGAAATCAAAATTTTCCTCCTGGCTCATCTCTATCGCGACAAATTTATATATCGACCAGCAGCGGAAAAAGAAAAGAGAAAAAAATTGGCAGCAGCAAGAAGAAATTTACAGGAAGCTGAAGTGGCAGCTCGAAAGCAGGAACGAAGAATGGACAGATGCCTTATCTGCACTAGGCAAACTGGCTGATGATGTTCGTATACCAATTATTTTAAAACATTATTACGGGTATTCTTATGATGAAATTGGCGAGATGATGAAGCTTTCTTCAGGGACAATTAAGTCAAGGGTTCATAATGGAATCCTTGCTGTTAGAAAGGAGCTGAGGCTAAATGGATGAACGGAAAGAGGAAATAGAAAAGGAAAATTTAGATGAAAGCTTCTTTACGACTATTAAAGAAATTGAAGTCGGCTTGGAATCAGTAGAGCAATATGCACCAGTCTATACACCAAATCTAGAATGGTTTGAAAACATGGTGGTGGAAAAGAAACAGCAATTAAGAAAAAAATTAATTTTCGATGTATCCATTTTTTCTATTGTTGCCCTCCTAGTTTTAAGTGTAGTCCTATTTACGTTATATAATATTCCAGTAGTTTTCTTTGCTTTACAAGGATTGGTGGCTATTTTTATAATTGGTTACTTTTCAATCCGACTTATTAAGCAGGTGAAAGAAACATGAATGAAGAGATTACGGTTCCATTACTCATCATTGTTGCTGTCATTCTGATAAGTCAAAGCATCTATCTGTTCATACATGCAAGGAAATATGGCCATAATTATTGGTTTTGGGGCATCGTCGGTCTTATTCAGGCACCGATGCCGACTCTTGCTTATCTCATCTTCGTACGAAAAGTATTTCATAAAAAGAATCCTGAAGGAATGACGGAGTAATGGGTATAATCAAGCGGATATTTCTTCTTGTAGCTGGTGTTGGACAAATTCTTGCAATCATCTTGCTATTCATCAATTTGAAGGCAGCAGTTATTCTTTATCTCGTCTATATTTTATTGATAGTTGGTATTGTCATCTTATTATTAATTGAACGTATAAAAGAGAAAGAGGTGGACGATCGAAATGATTATCGTAACTACTGAATCTGTACATGGAAAAGAAATTAAAGAATTAATAGGCTTTGTTAGGGGAAGTACCGTTCAAACAAAGCATATCGGTAAAGACATCTTAGCTGGATTAAAAACGATTGTCGGCGGGGAAATTGGCGAGTATACAGAAATGATGGATGAGGCAAGACAGAAAGCAATTGGTCGTATGGCTGAGGATGCCAAAGCCAAAGGGGCAAATGCCATAGTTAGCATGCGTTTGCAAACATCTGCAGTCATGCAAAATGCAGCTGAAATTATTGCCTATGGAACGGCTGTCGTTGTAGAATAGATGGGATTTAAAACGAGAAAATATATTTATTAAAAGTTCATAAAGTTTTCACTATCCTGTCACAGAATGCAACGAGTCCTCCTTAACTTGTGTGGTACTTTTAAAGTATAAATTGCATTTGTTAGGAGGCTTCAAAATGGAATTATTAACTGTTACTTTTGCTATTGCCAGTGTCATGGTACTAGCTTACTTTGTTGGATATACAATCATTCATCACTAAAACTGCTTGCTATATGCAAAGCAGTTTTTTTTTATGAAAAAAAGCTAAACAATGCCAGAAGTTTTTCGATGAACAATAATTGTTGGCAAAAGAGGGAATAGATTATAAAGATAGTATCTTTGTGTTGTTTAGCTTGTGACACGCAAGTATTTCTAGAAGGAGGATGGCAATGACTAAGTTTCGGATTGAAAGAGATACATTTGGGGAGATAAAAGTCCCTGCAGAAAAATATTGGGGAGCCCAGACAGAAAGAAGCAAGCAAAATTTTAAAATTGGCTCTGAAAAGATGCCGATGGAAGTCATTTATGCACTGGCAAAAATTAAAAAAGCTGCAGCAGCTGTTAACTACAAGCTTGGAAAGTTAGACGAAGGAAAGAAGGCTGCAATGATCGAAGCAGCTGAAGAAATCATACAAGGGAAATTTGATGATCATTTTCCGCTTGCAGTCTGGCAGACAGGAAGCGGGACACAAACAAATATGAATGTAAATGAAGTGATTGCAAGAAGGGCAAATGAACAAATGAATGAAGAGGATTCTAAAGTTCATCCGAATGACGATGTGAATATGTCTCAAAGCTCTAATGATACCTTTCCAACAGCAATGCATATTGCTGCCTATATGGAAGTTGCTCGGAAATTAATCCCTTCACTTCGAGCGTTGAAAGAAACGATTCAAACGAAGGAAGAAGCATACAAGCATATCATAAAAATAGGTCGAACACATTTGCAAGATGCAACCCCATTAACATTAGGGCAGGAGATCAGCGGCTGGAGAGCCATGCTTGATAAAAATGAACGAATGCTAACAGATGCCATTGTCTATTTGCTTGATTTGGCAATTGGCGGAACAGCGGTTGGAACAGGAATTAATGCTGATCCAATGTTTGGGGATGAGGCAGCAAAGGAAATTGCTGCCCAAACTGGATTTCCTTTTCGATCCTCTGCTAATAAATTCCAAGCTTTGACAAGTCACGATGAAATTGTTTACGTCCATGGGGCATTAAAAGCATTAGCGGCTGATTTAATGAAAATTGCGAATGATGTCAGGTGGCTTGCAAGTGGACCTAGAAGCGGAATCGGCGAACTTTCCATTCCAGCAAATGAGCCGGGCAGTTCGATCATGCCAGGGAAGGTTAATCCAACACAAAGTGAGGCACTAACAATGGTAGCTAGTCAAGTATTTGGAAATGATGCGACAATTGGCTTTGCTGCAAGCCAGGGGAATTTTGAATTAAATGTGTTTAAGCCAGTAATTATTTATAATTTCATTCAAAGTGTACAGTTATTAACGGATGGAATAAATTCCTTTAATGATAATTGTATGAAAGGCTTGGAAGCAAATGAAGAGATGATCAATGAACATGTGGACCGCTCTCTCATGCTTGTTACTGCCTTAAATCCGCATATTGGCTATGAAAAAGCGGCGGAAATAGCAAAGCTTGCTTTTAAGGAACATACGACTTTAAAAGAAGCAGCACTGAAAACAGGTTATATTTCAAGTGAACAATATGATGAATGGGTTAATCCTAAAAAGATGATTTAAGAAATAAATGGCCCCCTAATGAAGGGGGCCAAGCCATATGCTATTTAATTGTTCATTAATTATGATTGAAATTTGCCTGCCATTTGTTGTTGAGCGGATTGAACAAGTCGCTTTGTAATCTCTCCACCAACAGAACCATTTGCACGAGATGTTGTATCCGCACCTAGGTTTACACCAAATTCATTGGCGATTTCGTACTTCATTTGATCGAGTGCTTGCGCTACTCCAGGTACTAATAATTGGTTTGAGGAATTGCTGTTTGATTGGTTTGCCATTCTGTCTTCATCTCCTCATAAATTTTTTTGGGTTATGGCTGGGTTATCCGGAATTGCACCGGTACAAGCTTTCTTGCTACCACTTAATGGTCTAACCCATTGATGTTAGTAGGTTGAAGCGGTTGTTGCTGTGTGTACTCTCTATTATGTTTGGTTTTTCACTTTAATATTCCAATATTCTTAATGGGAATTGTTTCCTAATGATTATTACATAACAAATGAGATAGAAACGAACGTTAAGAGTGTAGTGTCAAAAGGGTTTTCATTAAATGAATGATGGAGCTGATCTTATGGCTATTTGTCCAATATGTAATGGATTTGAAGAAATGAAGGCGAATTGCTCTTCGTGTGGAAATGAATTAATCGATAGCGGGAGAATTATGGACTATTATGATGATTACAGTGCTTATATGCCCATTGATCAAATGAAAATGGAAGATGGCTACCCAAATGATTATAAGGACAAGGAGTGCCCTCATCTATTAAAATGCACCGTTTGCGGGAATGAAGAGGTGAGCTTGATTAAAGAATGAGTAAAAAAAGAAACCCGTTGCTGCCAAAAAGTACCGGGTTTCCTTGAATTTAGCCTATCAAACATCCACTTTAAAAGGTGGTTCTTCCTGCTTAAGCTTGCGAGCTTCTTCAATATTTGACTGTCCTCCCCTTATGTGAACAGAACCTCTAGCCATACCTTCATTGATTATGCGGTCAACATCCAAAAAGACCTTGTCTCTGCCTTCATGATGAGAGTCTTCTTTAAACTTGTCCTTATGCAATGTAAATGCCTCCTTTTCGTGTTACTTTACTCAAGAAAGCAGCAAAAAATACAAGGAACTCTAATGGTCATATACATGAAAAAGCATGAGCTCATGAATTTGTTCAATCAGCCTAATTTCATCCTCAGCACTTGGGATCTGTGAAGTCCATTCGATCTGCCCATTTTGATGGTAAATCCCATGAAACTTTTGCTTATTAAAGTAAAAGGAGATATTCCATCCAGGTATTTCTGTATTAGCATATAATTTTTTGTACTGAAAGTGTGTGAGCATTTCCCTTCCTCCTTTCTATTATTTTACCTGTTCTTCTTTATTAACCCAACAACATTTAATTCATGTTTTTTTTCTTTTTAAAAGGGGAAAAGATATATTGTACGGTTAGACAAATAATATCTAGCTCCAGCACCTAGCCCCTCGAGGTCATAAGCCAAGCCCCCAAAAAAGGAAAAGGGCACCTTTTCGTGAAACTTGTCTTATGCTTGTCGGGGCTGAACAAGGCGCTTACGCTTTTAAATAAGGAGGGACAAGTGACATGAAACGTGGCAATTTAGCAATGACTGCTTTGGCACTCGGGGCTGCCTATTTGATGAGAAATGGCAAAGCAAGAGAAAAATTAAAAAATCAATTCCAAGCACTTGGAGGTCCTTCGAAAAGAAGAAGTTAAATGGGGAATGCCCGGTAGCAATTATAGATTGTTATCGGGCAAATATTCATTTTTTGTCATGTGTAAGAATAATCTGGAGAGAGTTTGAATGCGTTTTTCTTCGATGGCCATTTCATCAAAGCGCATGGGTTTTGAATTTATTTCATATATTACATATTTTCCGTTCGCTGAAAGCCCAGCATCAATTGAAAATTCACCGAAAAAACCCGTTTCTTTTGATAATATTTTCCCAGCACGATCAGCAATCATAGCGAAGAATCGATCATGCTCTTCTGTTTGAATGTCTTCATATGGAACAATGCAGCCGCCATTTAGGACATGAGTAGTAATTTCTTGATCACGGGATTGACGGATGCCAGCTCCGGTCACATGATATCCTTCTTCAGAGAAGTGAACAAGAATACGAAAGTCAAATCGTCTTCCTTCGAAAAGAGCTGGTTCTATCGATTCTTGAGCAATGTATGTTTTTTTTAAAAGAGTTTGTTCCCATTCCTTCCAAAAGGTTAGAGCATCTTGAAACGTGATTTCATCTTTTAAACTGATTTGGACAACTGAATGATTCTTTTGTAGATACAGCTTGTGTATGCCAATACCTTTTGCCCCTTGAGCAGGCTTCAAATAGATTGACTTATATCTTTCTAAAAAGCGAAACAAAGATTCTTTGTCAGCAACCTTGATTGTATCAGGTAAAAAGGGTTGAAGAATAGGATCTTGTGAAAGTATTTCAAAAAGTGAATATTTATCGAGGAATCCTGGATTAAAAAAGGGGATGTTCCTGCTTTGGAAAAATTGAAAGGCATTTTTAAAGGAATCTGTGGATTCTAGCTTTCTGGTCGGCACACGATTAAATACAATATGCGGAATGGGGCAAGTAACAGCCGTCCAATTATGATCTTCGGGTGAATAGATAACTCCAGCGATTGTATTTTCTTTAATATCATCAGGAGTAAAAACGACGGAGATCCCGCCGTTTTTTATGATTTCCCTTTGCAACTCTCTAAAAAATGGTCCATTTCCGATAACAGACTGATTCTTTCCTTTGCCGGCTAAAATGCCAATTAAGGGACCTGTAGAATTCTTCAAGTCAATATGCGTCATTTGAAGATCTCCTCTGGCTGTGAGATCGCTCTTTCGGTCAGATAAATGGCGAAAGCAAGTGACAGTTTCCTTGTGAGGTGATCGTACTCCTTCAGCTGAGGATTCGAAAAGATGGATCTTCCTGGTTTAGAGTTTGCTTCAAACAGCCAAACAGCCCCATTCCGGTCAAGTCCAAGATCAAATCCTATCTCTCCGATAATGCCTTCCATGCTTTCTTCTATCGCTTTGCTTAGTTTAATGGCGGCATCCGCTAATTTTTCTTTTACTTCTCTTTGTTCTTCAATTGTTGGGAAGACTTCTCCAATCGTTTTTATGACTCCGCCGCTTTTAACATGAGTTGTTACACTCCCTGCACCTGCAACCTTGGCAGCGATCGCCGTTACAACCCAGCTTCCGTTTGCATCTTTATTCGTATGAACCCTAAAATCCACTGGCCGCTTATCTGCTCGTAGCAAATAAATTCCCTGTTGGATAAGCATGCGATTAAGTTTTTTTCCTTTAAAGACATGCCCCATTAATGTTTCCAGGCTGCTGAATTTTATTAATTTATTTTCTCCAGCATGATCCCGATAACGGCAAAAATAGGTCCCCTCTACTTTATCGAATAAGATTTGATGAATGCCAAGACCAAGGCTGCCATTTATTGGTTTAATAAACACATGACCATATTTTGAAAGCATTTGTTCAATGTCTGAAAAAGATGAGAAGGCATATGTTTCCGGTAAGAAAGCATTAATATTTTCATTCTGCTGAAGCCGGTCATTTACATCCAATTTATTAAAAAATCCTGGGTTATACCATGGGATCATGTATTCATTTTGCAAACGGTCTTTTACAAGTTTTAACCCAGTTTGTCTTTCGCTTTTCCGATTTGGAAGGCGGTCATAAATGACATTCGGAAAAGGAACTTCATATGTCTTCCATCCATCGAGATGGTAGAATAAGCCATTGATTGTTCCCTGTTCCCAATTGATATGCTGTTCCCCGAATACAAAAGGAAGTGCACCGATGGATTTTTTAACAGAAAGGAGCTTTGCAAAGAATAGACTTCTTTCACCGATGGGGCGCAATAGAAATGGGGTAAATCCAGATGTGAATACACCCACTAAGGGACCGATGATGATTGTGTCATTCTCGACAAAAAGATGCATGGGAACTTTTATTGGAGGAATGAGAAGTTTTTCTGTTATATCTTTACTTAATACAATGGTCTGCCGGTTATGCAGTTCAATCTCCGTTTCCATCATATGCGTGCCGAAAGCTATTTTTGATAATTTAATATTTGATTTAAAATGGCTAGGAATACAAACCTTTTGGACACTATTTTCAAGAATTTCTACTGGAAAATACTTTCTCATCAAAATGGCTCCTTTCTCCGAATTTTACCGTTTTTCCGTATAGAAGGGGGGCATTGAACAATGCTTCAGTTACTTCAGGTTTTAATGTGAGGGCAATGGTTCTCCCAGGTTTTGAGTTTATATCAAGTATCCAAATAGCCCCATTATCACTCACTCCAATATCGACCCCTATTTCGAATAAAGGAGGGAAGTTTTCCTCCAAAATGATTGGAATCTTTGATAATAAGTCATCAAGCTCTTTGCTAATAAATTCACTTTGTGATATTGGAAGCGTATGGATCCATGATTCAAAGCTTGTTATCGTACCACCGGCACTTAAATTGGAAATGATTCCATCCTTCATTCCTGTTCGAATTCCCCTGCAAATTTCCCGCCAGTTTCCATTTTCGTCTTTCTGGATGAGTATCCGTATATCAAAAGGATGGTTGTTTTCATTTCTTAGATTTACATAAGGCTGAACTAAATAGTCTTGCTGGCTTGTAAGACTATTTATCCAAGCTATAGCATGTTGAATGGTAGTAAATGTTCGGGTTAAATGAGTATCCTGCATATCCGTTTGAACTAATAATTCATTAGATGTCTTTTCAAGCAAGTAAATTCCTCTTCCTTGGGAGCCGTTTACTGGTTTAATCACGACTGTTTGTTGTGGTGACAGTCCTTGAATGAATTCTCTTCCTGAGGCCACCGGCTTTGAGTGCAGCAAATACGGGGATAAGCTTGTATTGACAATGGCCTCAAATAATGTAAGTTTATTTGGAAGGCCATGTCCTAGAAACAAAATATCCTTTCTAGCCTTCAGCCATTTAACAATCGCCTTACACTGAGTAGAGTGTGGATCATCCATGTAAAAGCATCGGTCATAGATAACTTCTGGTATCGGAAATTCCCCTTGTTCCCACTCATTAGTTGTAGGGTTAAATTGTTCTCCGGTTACTTTTTGAGTAAGCGGATGAATGGAAGAAGGGACAAAACGAAAACAAAGAATATTGTGGGCTTGTGCTCGTTTTGCAAGTTCATAGAAATAGCCTTTTTCATTATTTAAGCTTAATGTCATTAATCCGAATGAAAGCATTAGTCATATCTCCCTTTGCTAAAGGATAGGAATGTACAATATTCCAGCAAAGCTTTTGCCGAAGGGCGAATTTTATTTGATTCTGCCTCGAAATTTTTGGAGGGTTTTGAATTGATCTCGATGATCCAAAGCTTCCCTTCCTCATCAACCCCGATATCAACCCCAAGTTCGCCAATGAACCCATCGGACATTTGGCTGACTATTGAGGAAGCTTCAATCGCGAGTTCTTTCATTAACTTTAGCTGTTGGATGGCTGTCTCCCGATTTGATAGTATGGACAGAATATGAATCGGTTTCATTATTTCTCCGCCTCTTGCAATATTTGAAACAAATTGCTGGTCATCTGAAAGTCTGGCAACTGCAGAGGTTACTTTCCATGTATTTTGAAAGTTTTTATGGCAGAGAATGCGAAAATCCAACTGCCGGTTTTTATAGGACATTAATGGAATCGCTTGTTGAATAAGATAGGTTCTTTTTTTTAGATGCGGCAGCAGCCACTGATAGAATTGGATATGGTCAGTAAATTGAAATGTCCGATCTTTATTTGTTCCAGTCGATATTTTTACTTGCAGGGCTTCGTTTTCATTTATCGCTTTGATAATATTCCTTCCTTGGCTCCCATGAATCGGTTTTATGAAAATAGAAGAATATTTTTTCAGCATTTCTTGAAGAGAATGCTCTGTAAGCATCCAAGTTTCAGGTAAATATGGCTTCATGTATTCTTCCGAATATAATAAATGATGGACGATTGACTTTGATAAAAAATGGTCGTTGAAAATCAAAATTTGTTTCCCTTTTATTTTAGTTTTAAATGTTTCAAACAAATGGCTTGCTTCAAGCCTGCGTGAATGAATACGATTATAGATAACGGCAGGAAGGGGAAGTGAAGACTTTTGCCAATGATTATTTTGATAATAATAGCCTTCTAGCGTAGTATCCGTCCAATCAGCTAGTTGAAATACAAATAGAAATCCGCCGATTTCGGTAACAAGGTCGTGCAGTTCCTTACAAAAAGCATGTATACTGCGAAAGTGAGGTTCTTTTTCAGATTCAGTGTAATCCGTAAGAATGCCAATGACTGGCCCTAATGTGAGTGTATGACTTGTACGTGAAAAGCTGGAAACCCATTGAGATTCTTGTATGGGTATTGATAGTTTCTGAAAAAGCCCTTCCTCGAAAATAATTTCATTTTTTGAAATGGCTGCACCTTCAATCATTGCTAGTGTTTGATTTCCGCCAACAGAAATTGTGATCGGTTTACTTGTGTCGATATCCCAATAATTAATGAGAGCGTGGCTTATTTTTAGACATTCATCATTAGGGTGAAACATTTTAGCTGGAATAATCGTAATAGGTAATAATGAAAAAGTCATGATCATTCCTCATTTATATGGGCTTTATGGTACATTATTATATAGGCAAAAGCTGATAACAGCATCATATGAAAAAAATGATAAATTGGTGCGAGAAGCCCAGATGGAAGGTAGATGTAAAAATTTATGCAAATAGCACTGACAATTATTATGATGATCGCAATTGGGGCGATTATTGGAGGCTTTACAAATTATCTAGCGATTAAAATGCTCTTTAGGCCATATAGAACATTGTATATCGGCAAATGGAGAGTCCCTTTTACACCAGGTTTAATTCCAAAGAGACAAGGTGAGCTTGCAGAGCAAATGGGAAAAGTAGTTACTCGACATTTATTAACACCGGACGGAATAAAGAAAAAATTTCTAAATGAGAACTTCCAAAAAGAGATGACTAGCTTTGTTCAACGAGAAATGGAGAATTTTTTTGATTCCGAAAAGACTCCAGCAGAGCTGCTTGAAACGTTAGGGATAACAGACGGACATCTGAAAGCAGAATTTCGTATAAACGAATGGATAGATGAAAAATATGAAAGGCTGATCGATAAATATCGTCATCAATCTTTAAGGATGATTATTCCTGAAAATATGATTGAAAAAGTGGAAGCCAAGCTTCCAGCCATTAGCGAATTTATAATCCAAAAAGGGGTCGACTATTTTTCAAGCTATGAAGGGAATAGACGGATCCAAAAAATGGCAGATGATTTCCTGAAGGAACGAAGCGGTGTGCTTGGAAACATGATGCAAATGTTTATGGGGAATATGAATATCGCTGATAAAATACAGCCAGAAATCATTAAGTTTCTCAAAAATGAAGGTACTGCTGAAATGATAACAGCGCTTCTTAAAAAGGAATGGAACAATGTTCTTGAATGGGAAGCTGAGAAGATTGAAAATCAGTTTAAAAAAGATGAAATCCTCACAATGATTAAAACAAATGTAAGGAAATTGTTGAATTTGGAGCATGTATTCCAAACGCCGCTGTCCACATTAACGGCATCCTTCCGAAAAGAAATCGTTGAAACCGTTGCACATAATGGTGTACAGTTTTTTGTTGAATGGCTGTCAAACCGTATAGATGATCTAATGGAAAGACTTCGCCTTCAAGAAATTGTTCGTCAGCAGGTTGAAACTTTCTCTTTAGAGCAGCTAGAGGAAATGGTAATGACAATTATCAACAAGGAATTAAAAATGATTACCTTTTTAGGTGCCTTGCTAGGTGGTATCATCGGAATTTTTCAAGGAATTCTTGCACTTCTTATGAACTAATATGTCATTTCTCGCATTTATGAACATAGTTTGTTATAGTGAAGTCATTCTCGAAAAGAATAAGGAGTGTCATACATGCCAGTTAATTTATACGATTCAGCCTATGAGCTTGAGAAGGCGGTTAGACAAAGTGAAGAATACAGCCTTTTAAAACAGGCTTATGATGAAGTGAACGCAGATCAATCAGCAAAGGATATGTTTGAAAATTTCCGAAACATTCAATTGCAGCTGCAGCAGAAACAAATGATGGGACAGGATATTTCAGAAGAAGAGGTTATGCAGGCGCAAAAATCTGTTGCACTCGTACAGCAAAATGCAAAAATTTCAAAGCTGATGGAAGCAGAGCAGCGAATGAGCATGGTCATTGCTGAAATGAACAAAATTATCATGAAGCCTTTAGAAGAGCTGTACGGATCTGTACAATAAGCCAACTAAGGAAAAAAACAACCGTTCATCTTTTAGGAGGAACGGTTGTTTTTGTTCATTAAGTATAGGTTTATTTAAAATCTTCCGCCAAGCTGCTGCTCAGCCATTTGAACAAGACGCTTCGTAATTTCTCCACCAACAGAACCATTTGCTCTTGAAGATGTTTCTGGGCCAAGATTTACGCCAAATTCTGATGCAATTTCTACCTTCATTTGATCAATTGCTTGAGAAACGCCTGGTACTAAAAGCTGATTTGAACTATTGTTACTTGCCATGTAAATCATCTCCTTTGGTGTTATAGTTAATACAATTTTATTTTTTTAATAATTATCACTATTTATTCAATGTTTATAGTGGTAAATTTTTCATAAGTAGCTTTATTAATTATTTCCTTTGGTATTCTGACTTAATAGAAATGGGGGAGGGGATTTCTTGAAAAAAAGAATTGTACTTGCAGGAGGAAGCGGGTTTCTGGGACAATCACTTGCCAGCTATTTAATGGAACGCGGATACATGGTGACGATTTTAACAAGGGGAAAAACAGCCACCAATGATCAAATTGAATATATTCATTGGGATGGCGTTCGATTAGAAGACGAATGGGCTAGCAGAATCGATGAAAGCTATGCGGTTATCAATTTTACTGGTAAAAGTGTGAACTGTCTTTATACAAAAAGGAATCGAGAGGAAATCATCTCTTCAAGACTTGCTTCGGTACAAGTTTTGCAGGAGGCTATTTTGAAGAGTAACAATCCTCCTCAAGTATGTATTCAAGCAGGCTCGCTTGCAATCTTCGGTGATACGACTGAAATTTGTCATGAAGACTCCGTTCATGGCATCGGATTTTCTGTTGAGGTTTGTGAGAAGTGGGAGGCGGCATTTTTCAAAAATGATTGGCCACACACACGAAAAGTGCTATTAAGAATTGGCTTTGCCTTAGGGAAAAACGGTGGTGCCCTTGGTCCATTACAGAATTTAGCAAAATTTAAACTCGGAGGGACCATTGGGTCTGGTAGGCAGTATATTAGCTGGCTACATATGGATGATTTAAATGAAATGTTTGTTAAGGCAATCGAGAATGAGCATTATGAAGGGATTTATAATGCAACAGGACCAAATCCAGTAACGAATAAAGAGTTTATGAAAACGCTAAGAAAGGTGATGAATAAGGGATGGGCTCCGCCTGCACCTGCCCCATTCGTTAAGCTAGGTGCCTATATCATTATGAGAGCTGATCCGAGTCTTGCATTAACCGGAAGAAACTGCATCCCCAAAAGGCTTCAAGCAGAAGGGTTTCAATTTTTGCATACAGATTTAGAGGAGGCTTTAAGAGATATAATTGAATAAAGCAAAACGAAAAGGATTGAGTCCTGTTCATTACAGAATTCAATCCTTGATAGCTGCTTAATAAATTTGTCAAACTTATTGGCTGCAGGTCAATCCAAGTGGTGGTCCTTTTTCTGCATTTTCGGTAGTTTAAATTGACGAATGATCCTAGTTAAGTCTTCTGCTAGGTCAGCCAGATTAGTAGAGCTGTCTGCCACTTCCTCCATTGAAGCGCTCGTTTGCTGAGAAGAAGCAGACGTTTGCTCAATACCGGCAGCAGATTCCTCAGAAATTGCAGCAATATCCTCAATAGAGGTATTCATTTCTTGACTTTTTATAGAAATACTTGCCAGCTTTTCGGATACCGATTTTATGTTATTTACCATTTCCATTACAGCTTTCTCAATATCTTGGAATTTTTCTTCAGTTGCTTCAATTTGGTTTGTCCCGTTTTTCACCTCTGTATATCCGCTTTGTAACGATTTCACTACTACACTTGATTCACTCTGAATATTTGTAACGATAGAAGTAATATCTTGTACAGATTCTGATACCTGTTCAGCAAGTTTTTTCACTTCGTCCGCAACGACTGCAAAACCTTTTCCGTGTTCGCCTGCTCTTGCAGCTTCAATAGCCGCATTTAACGCTAATAAATTCGTTTGATCTGCAATATCTTTAATAACTCCTACCAATTTCGATATTTGTTGTGAGTGAACGTCCAGACCTTGAACTTTTTGTACGGCATCTTGAACAATTTGATCAATCTTTATCATTTGGTCCTTTGAAGAATTCATTAATTGACTTCCTTCTTTAGTGATCATAATTACTTCGCTCGAGGACTCTTGTATTTGTTTCCCATTTGTATTAGCTTCTTCAATGTCTTTTGAAAAAGTATGCATAGCTGAAGATAAATCACTAACATTATTTGCCTGAGTTTCAGTACCGGAGGCTAGCTCTTGCATGGTTGATGCAATTTGAATGGAGCCTTCCTGCACTTCACTTGCGGATTGCATCAATTCCTCGCTTTGTTTTGAAATACTTTCTGTTGCTTTAGATACGTTGGAAATAATAACCGTCAAATTTTCCTGCATATAGTTAATTGCAGATGCCAATTGTCCAGTTTCATCTCTTTTCTTAATCAGTACGATCTCCTTGGATAAATCACCCTCAGCAAGATCATTCATTTGCTTTGTCACTAATTGTATAGGCTTTGAAATATTATTGGCAAAACCCCATATGACTAAAATTCCGATGACTAATGTGCAGCCAATTATTATTAGAATAATATTAAATATTTCTTGTGCAGGTTTATTAAAATCAATCAAATAAGTACCTGCATTAATGGTCCAGCCCCAATTAGGATCTTTTTCTGAATAGGTTACTTTGGGTTCAATTTTGCTTTTATTATTTGGCAATGGCCATTCAAAATAGGTAAGTCCTCCACCTTCATTCGCCTTTTTGATTAATTCTTGCGTTGACTTTACTCCATTTGGGTCTGTAGAATCCCAACTATTTTTCCCCTCTAATTGTGGATGTGCAATTTGATTTCCTTTATCATCCAATACAAAAATATAGCCATATTCACCAATTTTATTATTGACGGGTCTGCTTCCATCAGCATTCATTTCACCGAGAATAGTGACTTTAACCTGTTCATGAGCTTTTTCTAACGGAAGATTCCCTTTTTTAACTTCTTTATTCAAAACATCAATCATTTCTATAACCATCTTGACACTATTTTCTAAATTTGCTGTACCAAGCTCATCTAAACTTTCCTTACTTTTGTTATAACTTATAATTCCTAAAGAAATTAAAGGAACCGTTAAAATTAGAAATGAGATAACTATTAATTTGCTTTTTATGGAATGAAGCTTACTAGTTTTCATTAAAGTTGCCCTCCAGTTTTTTAGTTTCATTGTCCTATTTATTTTCATTTATTAACATTTCAACTATAAATTAACTAGAGTATAAATATTCCAATCTTTATATTTTTTTAATGAAATCTCTTAAAAATTAATGTTTTTGTTATTATGTACAATGCTATTTAAGAAATAAATAATAACGAAAAACTACTGGCACCAACCTTGTGATTTTTACCAACCTTAACAGCTGGTATTCGAGTGATTTAAAAACTCAGGGGTATTTTTGTGTCCATGTCCGTTCTATTCCTTTTCGTTTTTTCATAAAAGTGTAGTAGAGATATTTACATCAGGAATAGGGGGCAATGAGATGATCTATCGGCTGTTAGCGATAAATATTGACGGAACACTCCTTCAATCGAATGGAAGACTTCATAAATCAACAAAAGAAGCAATTGAATATGTTCAGCAAAAAGGAATTTATGTGACCTTAGTGACTGCAAGAAGCTTCCCATCTGCGAAAAAGGTGGCAAAAGCTTTAAAGCTAAATACGCTTCTTGTCGCCCATAGCGGTGCCTATATTGCAGGGCAAGAGGATAAGCCGATATTTGTTAAACGGTTAGCAGAGGATGTTACGTATGAAATCGTTAGATTACTTGAGGGATTTCCAAGTCAAATTCGATTAGTGCATGAGAAATTTGCATTAGCAAATAAATCGAAGCTAAATCATAATATGTTGGCAAAGACGGTCTTTTCTTCAGGTGACCCTATTTTTTATTCGCAGCAATTTGTGGATTCCGTTAGTGAGACCATTCTTGAAGAACCTGTAACTCCTCCTAAGATTGAAGTATATTTTGAGGATGAGACAGATCTTAAGGATGCTAAAGCAGCCATCCAAGGAACATTTGGGGAAGTTGATATTATTCAATTGAACGAGTTCCGAATGGATATAATGCCAGTTGGTGTTTCTAAGCTCAATGGGCTATTGTATTTAGGTGAACAATTAGGAATTGGGCGAAATGAAATGGTTGTCATCGGTGATGGAATTGATGACTTAGAAATGATAGAGGCCGCTGGACTTGGCGTAGCCATGGGAAATGCTCCTGCTGAAGTGAAAAAAGCTGCCGACTGGATTACACGTCCGAATGACCAGCTGGGAGTCACTTACATGGTGAAGGAACACTTTAGAAAACAGCATCCGATTGAATTTTTGAAGAAAATGAATATATTAAAATAATGGGCCAGCGAAGGGTTGATCTTAGAGATTAACTCTTTTTTTGAATTTGTTTGTTATTGTCGAAAAATTGATAAATCGAGATTTCGTAGATAAATCAGCTGATTTCGTAGATTTATTTTAAATTTCGCTGATAAATCGTCAGTATGAAAATAATTAAGCATGAATCGCAATTATTTTTCCAAAAATATCTCCCAGCTATAAACAATTGACCTTGTTTTGCCATTTCTGTACACTTAAAGATGTTTAATATACGTCATTCTTTGCTGCCATCCTCTTAACAAAGATGATGGTTGTTTCATTATATCTAATAAAAGGTGATTATTTTGCAAATTTCAATTAAAGGAATAGAGGATGAACGCTTTCAGCGTCCGCTTCAGCTGATCGCAAATTTATTTTTTGAGGAATGTGAGATTTCTTTTCAGCCACTTGTTCAGAAAGATATTACTATAGAATTTAAAGTGGAAATTAGTCAGTCTATTAAGGTGAATGGGAATCTTGTAGACAGTGAGGGCAGAAGCAAGTCATCAGAGTATGAAAAAGAGCTTATGCCAGCTTCAACAGAAAAAGAGCATTTCAAACAGGTGAAACATGCGGTTGCCCATGTATATTTGACCGTGCTTCAGGATTGGACTGGCATTACGCAGAAATGGGGAATTCTTACAGGGATCCGGCCGACAAAGCTTCTTCACCGCCAGATGCAAAAGAAAATCCCTAAGTCTATTGCCCATCAGCAGCTGAAGGATGAGTACTTAATAACTGATGAGAAAATTCAACTTATGCAGCAAATCGTTGATCGGCAGCTTTCCGTTGTTCCAGACCTTTACGAGCTGCAAAATGAGGTAAGTATTTATATCGGCATTCCTTTTTGTCCGACGAAGTGCGCCTATTGTACCTTCCCTGCTTATGCGATTAATGGCCGCCAAGGATCTGTTGATTCCTTCTTAGGCGGATTACATTATGAAATGAGAAAAGTTGGGGAATGGTTGAAGGAAAACAACGTTAGAATTACAACCGTCTATTATGGGGGAGGCACACCGACAAGCATTACTGCTGAAGAGATGGATATGCTTTATGAGGAAATGTATGCTTCCTTCCCTGATGTAGATAAGATCCGAGAAGTGACGGTAGAAGCTGGGAGACCGGATACGATCACCCCTGAGAAGCTAGAGGTCCTGAAAAAATGGAAAATTGATCGGATAAGCATTAATCCCCAGTCGTACACACAAGAAACATTAAAAGCAATTGGAAGGCACCATTCTGTAGAGGAAACGATTGAAAAGTTCCATCTAGCACGGGAAATGGGCATGAATAACATTAATATGGATTTAATCATTGGCTTGCCTGGTGAAGGTGTATCAGAATTTGCTAATAGCTTGCATGAGACTGAAAAACTGATGCCTGAATCACTCACTGTTCATACACTATCCTTCAAACGTGCATCAGAAATGACGCGTAATAAGGAAAAGTATAAAGTAGCAGATCGAGTTGAGATTGAGAAAATGATGAACATGGCGGAGGATTGGACAAAAGACCATCAATATACTCCATACTACCTATATAGACAGAAGAATATCCTCGGCAACCTGGAAAATGTCGGGTATGCGCTGCCGAATCAGGATAGCATCTATAATATTATGATTATGGAAGAGCAGCAGACAATTATTGGTCTTGGCTGTGGAGCGGCAAGTAAATTCATTCATCCGCAAACAGGAAAAATCACTCATTTTGCCAATCCAAAGGATCCGAAAACATATAATGACAGCTTCGAAAAATATACAGAAGATAAAATGAACATCTTAGATGAATTATTTAATACCAAAGAATCCCTTGCCTAAATGCGGCGGGGATTTTTTATTTTTAGTGGAGATAAAGGAGATTACTTAAAAAGAGATACAGACCTATAATTTCCTTAAATAGGAATAAGAAGGTGCGTAAAATGAAATAAGAACCCGCAATTTCCTCAAAAAGGAAAAATAAGTCACGTAAAAAGAAATATGAACCTTTAATTTCCTTAAACAGGAAAAATAAGTGACGTAAAAATAAATACGAACCTAAAATTCCCTTAAAAAGGAAAATGGGCAAACATAAAAAGAATTATCTAACAGAAAATGGTAATAGATGGAGAAAAACGTGATCAAAAAGCTAGCGATCGAAAGCATCAACTTAATTTCAGAATCTTCAATAAAAATAAAGGGTTTTCCTAATAAAAAGAGAATATGTAGGTACAAATATTCATAAACTTCTTTGGGGATGTAAGCGCTTTTAAAAAGGGAGGAATCAAAAATGATGATGCAAACACCTTTGACAATGACGCAAATGATTAACAGAGCAGAGAGGTTTTTTCCAAAAAAAGAGGTGGTTTCACGAACAGCCAGTGGCATCCAGCGATTTACATACAAGCAAATAGCTGACCGAACTAGAAAACTGGCTGAAGCACTTCAAAAGCTTGGTGTGGAAAGAGGAGATAAAGTAGGCACACTTGCATGGAACCACCATCGTCACCTGGAAGCGTATTTCGCGATTCCGTGCAGCGGGGCAGTTCTCCATACAATTAACATTCGTCTTTCCCCGCAGCATATTGTATTCATCATCAATCACGCGGAGGATAAAGTACTCTTAATTGATGCGGATATTCTGCCTTTAATCGAGGCAGTAAAGGATAAGATCCCAACCGTTAAGGCATATGTCATTATGACAGATGAGCCTGAACTGCCGGAAACAACACTTTCCAATGTTTATCATTATGAAAAATTATTAGATGAAGCGACCGGGGTATATGAATATCCGGATGATTTAGATGAAAATGCTCCAGCAGGTATGTGTTATACATCAGCAACAACTGGCAATCCTAAAGGAGTTGTTTACTCTCATCGTGGCATTGTTCTCCATAGTATGGCATTAGGAATGGCTGATAGTGCAGCTGTGAGCGAAAAAGATATTGCCATGCCTGTTGTCCCAATGTTCCATGTGAATGCATGGGGATTGCCGTTTGCTGCTGTATGGTTCGGTACAAATCTCGTTATGCCTGGACCTTATTTTACACCGAAGCTGCTTGCTGAGCTCATTCAGGATGAAAAGGTGACGATTACAGCAGGTGTTCCAACCATTTGGCTAGGTCTTCTGAAAGAGCTGGAAGAAAATACGTATGATATGAGTTCGCTTCGATCCGTACTTTGTGGAGGGGCAGCTGCTCCAAAAGGCATGATTAAAGCTTTTGAGCAAAAGCATAACATTCCTTTTATGCATGCGTATGGGATGACGGAGACAAGTCCGTTAGTTGTTATATCTACTCTCAAAAGCTATCAGGAAGAGCTATCCTATGAAGAGAAGGTTGAGATTAAAGCGAAGCAGGGAATTCTTGTGCCAGGTCTCGAAATGAAGGTAGTCGGCAAGGATGGAGAAATCGCATGGGATGGAAAAGAAATGGGAGAATTTGCAATTCGTGGTCCGTGGATTGCCTCAGAATATTACAAGGATGAGAGAACGTCAGACGCTTTTCATGATGGGTGGCTATATACAGGAGATGTTGTAACGATTGATGAGGAAGGATTTATGAAAATCGTCGATCGTACGAAGGATCTCATTAAAAGCGGCGGTGAATGGATCTCATCGGTTGACCTTGAAAACGCACTTATGGCCCATGAAGCAGTTTTCGAAGCGGCTGTTATTGCTGTTCCGAGCGAGCAATGGCAGGAGCGTCCGGTAGCCTGTGTCGTTTTGAATGAAGCATATAAAGGAAAAATAGAAAAAGAAGAACTTTACGAATTCTTAAAACCACAATTTGCTAAATGGTGGATTCCAGACGACATTCTTTTCCTTGAGGAGATTCCAAAAACATCTGTAGGTAAGTTCCTCAAAATGGCATTAAGAGATCAGGTTCATAAAAATTACGCTGGAACGAACTAATAGGCTAGAAAACTTGACCGTAAACAATATGTTTGCGGTTGTTTTCATTTAAATATTTAGAATTTTTTAAATAAAACTTTTTAAATATAATAATATTCTATATAATGGGAGAAGGAAGATTAAAGGAGGGAATATTGTGACAATTGAATTTAAAACGGATACAGTGCAATTGCATGTAAATGGTCGAGTAGCAACAGTTGAATTAAATAGACCAGAATCATTAAATTCTTTAAATGTAGAAATGTTAAAAGGATTAGCCGCTGTCTTAAAGGAAATTAGCCAATCTAGTGATGTGGATATCGTCGTTCTCAAAGGAAAAGGGCGAGCGTTCTCCTCTGGCGGAGATATAAAGACGATGCTACTTGAAGCGAAAGAAGAGGACTTCCCGATTGTTATGGATTGTATTAGTGAGGTGGTTGCCACTCTTTATACGATGCCTAAGTTAACAATTAGTGCTGTAACAGGAGCCGCTGCAGGTCTTGGTTTAAGCATAGCTTTAGCAACTGATTACATAGTCGCTGATAAATCTAGTAAGTTGGCGATGAACTTTATTAGCATAGGGTTAATTCCAGATGGCGGAGGGCATTACTTCTTAGAAAAGCGCCTTGGTGAGGATAGGGCAAAGCATCTCATTTGGGAAGGAAAACCTTTATCTGCTGAAGAAGCCTATCAGCTCGGGCTCATCCATGATGTTACTGAAGGATTGGATGAAGCACTAGAAGCCAAGCTTCAGAAATTACTAAACAGTCCTCTACAAGCAATGATCGAAACAAAAACAATCTTTGCTGAAAAAAACAGCCCGCAATTACTGAGAGTGCTTGAGCTAGAAAAAGAAGGTCAGCATAAAATGCGGCAGACGAAGGACCATCAGGAAGGGATTCAAGCATTTTTGGAAAAACGGAGACCCGTTTTCATAGGAAAGTAGATAATAGATATAAAAAGCAAAGAGCAGCCAGTTACTCTTTGCTTTTTATATGATGCCGTTTACCGGTGAAATAAAATAAGTTTCCCCGCAGGCGATGTGCAGCGATGTGTTTTTTCAGATAATCCTTTTTCGCTTAAAAGCTTTTCGCCCATTCCTTTTGCCTCGTCATCGTTTCCTGCTTGAAAGGCCTCATCTAATATTTTTTCCCCATTCGCTTCGAAAGCTGTTAATTTATAAGTTTTCATTCTAACCCCTCCAGTTTTTAAAATTCAGATTGTTACTATTATTCTTGCATAATTTTTATCATAGTGCAAAGAATTATTTTATTGTATGAATCGTAAGAAAATGAACCTTTTTCCAATCTAATCCGTATAAGTAATTGGTGAAAGAAAGGAGATACTACAATGGGATTACAGCTTGAACATGTAACAAAACGTTTTGGAAACTTTACTGCTGTTGATGATCTGTCCATCTCTATTCCTGAGAAGGAGATGTTTGGGTTTCTTGGAGGGAATGGTGCAGGGAAAACGACAACATTTCGAATGATTCTTGGGTTGATCGATGCGAGTGAGGGGGAAATTACGTGGGATGGACAAACAATTGATTATTCGACAAGCCCGCTTATCGGCTATTTGCCCGAGGAGAGAGGGCTGTACCCAAAGTTAAAGGTAAAGGATCAAATTGTCTATTTGGCAAGACTGCGCGGTATGCAGAAACAAGATGTCTTAAAGGAGCTTGATTATTGGCTGAGCCGTTTTAAAGTGCCTGAGTACGCGGAGAAAAAAGTAGAAGAGCTTTCCAAAGGGAACCAGCAAAAAATTCAATTTATTACTGCAGTGATACATAAGCCGAAACTATTAATTCTGGACGAACCATTCAGCGGTCTTGATCCAGTGAATGTCGAGCAGCTTAAGGATGCGGTGCTAGAGTTGAAGAATAATGGAACTACGATTGTTTTTTCTTCTCACAGAATGGAGCATGTGGAAGAAATGTGTGAGCACTTATGCATTATGCATAAAGGGAAGCCAGTCGTTCAAGGGGCTTTAAAAGAAATTAAACGTGCATTCGGCAGAAAAAATCTAGTCATTCATGCAGATTTCAGCCTGGAATTCTTGAAGAACTATCCAGGGGTTACAAGATCTCGGCAGACAACTGAAGGGATTCATCTGCAAATTGAGGGCGAAGAAATTGCTGAAGGCATTTTGAAGGAGATTGTTGGAAAAGGGTTTATCCGAAAATTCGTTCTTGAAGAACCTTCATTAAATGATATTTTTATTGAAAAGGTAGGTGCTTCCTATGAATAATTTTTGGATTATCTTCTGGCATACGTATTTTAGCAAAATTAAAACGAAATCTTTCATTATTACTTCACTTATAACACTTGTGCTAATTGTTGGTTTAACAAATATGTCAAAAATTATTGATGTTTTCAGTGATGATGAACAAGGGGAAAAAGTAGCAGTCATTGACCAATCAGGTGAGCTGTTTGCTCCTTTCAAGGAACAGATAAAGACAATTAATAAAGATGTTCACCTACAGCTCTTTGAAGGCTCAGAAGCAGAGGGAGAAAAAGCTGTTAAGAATGATGAATATAAAGGGCTGCTCATTTTATCTCAGGATAATGAGAATTTGCCAGTAGCGTCCTACAAGGCAAAGAGTATTGCTGATTCTACCCTTCCTGCCACATTACAGCAAGGGCTGCAGCAAATAAAAACACAAGCTGCCGCAGAACAGATTAATTTATCCCAAGAGCAATTAGGAAAACTATATGAGCCCGTTGCGTTTAATAAAACAGCTCTCGAGGAAAATGCAAAAACAGAGGAAGAATTAAATCAAGCACGAGGACTTGTATACGTTCTGCTATTTGTTATTTATTTTGCCGTTGTTATGTATGCAAATATGATCGCAATGGAAGTTGCAACAGAGAAATCTTCACGTGTAATGGAAATTCTGATTTCAAGTGTTTCTCCAATTAAGCAAATGTTTGCCAAAATATTGGGGATTGCCTTGCTTAGTTTAACTCAAATGGCTGCATTTCTTCTAATTGGCTATTATTTTGTGAAGCAAAACTTAGAATCAATGGAAGGCGGATTTTTTGAGTTCTTCGGTTTTGGGGATATTCCCGTACAAACGATTATTTATGCGGTTGTATTCTTTATCCTAGGCTATTTCTTATATGCGACATTAGCAGCCTTCCTTGGCTCGCTCGTAAGCCGCATTGAGGATGTCCAGCAGATGATCACTCCGATGACGATTATGATTGTTGCAGGATTTATGATCGCAATGGTGGGCCTTAATCAGCCAGAAACAACCTTTATTACGATTACCTCCTACATCCCGTTTTTTACTCCAATGCTGATGTTTATGCGTGTAGGAATGCTGACATTACCTGCATGGGAGCCACTGCTTGGTATAGCGATCCTTCTCGTTACGATTGTAGTGCTTGCTATCTTTGGTGCAAGGGTATATAAGGGCGGCGTATTAATGTACGGAAAATCGAATTCGTTTAAGGATATTAAAAAAGCATTGCAATTAACAAAGAATAAATAATTATCATGAGAGAGGCTTGCCAAATTGGCGAGCTTTTTTCATTAAATAAAAAAATGGAATTAGGTGAGAACGTGCATTCGCTTTCGAAATCAGTTAAAATGGTAAAAAAGAGGACGAGAGGATTATTTTATGAAAAGATTGACATTTATTCATGCTGCTGATTTGCATTTAGATAGTCCCATGGTCGGGCTCAAAGGTTTACCAGAGCAGATTTTCAAGAGGCTTCAGGAGAGCACCTTTGAAGCTTTCGGGAAAATTGTTGATTCGGCCATCCTTCACAATGTGGACTTTGTTATTATTGCTGGTGATATATTCGATGGCGAGGATCGCAGTATTCGTGCACAAATCCGGTTTATGAAAGAAATGAAGCGCTTAGAAGATAAGCATATACCCGTCTTTGTTGTTCATGGCAACCATGACCATCTGGAAGGAAAATGGACACACTTGCCTATGCCAGAAAATGTTTATATTTTCCCTCATGACGTCACAGCAAAAACATTTACGAATCATTGCGGAACCTCTGTTAATTTTTATGGATTCAGTTATCCAAAAAGACATGTCTATGAGCGCATGATTCAAAAGTATGCAAAAAAGGATAAGGCTGATTTTCATATCGGTATTTTGCATGGACATTTAGAAGGAGATAGCGATCATGGCAAGTATGCACCATTTACTTTAAAGGAATTACTTGATAAGGGCTTCGATTATTGGGCTCTCGGGCATATTCATAAACGAAATCAACTAAATTTCCAGCCGCCTGTCATTTATCCGGGCAATATCCAAGGACGAAATCGGAAAGAACTGGGGGAGAAGGGCTGTTATTTAGTTCAGCTAACGGACGGAGAGGTGGAAATGACGTTTATCGAGTCCTCCACAGTTATTTGGCGAGAATTAACAATCGATGCTGCAGCTTTATCATCCTTTCATGAAATTTATGCAGCATGCAAAAAAACAGTAGATCAATTTCGATTGGATCACATAGGAATTATTCTTACTCTAACTCTTGAAAATGTAAATATTCCACTTCAAGATTATAAAAGCCTTGAAAATGGTGAACTTCTTGAAATCCTTCAGGAGGATGAAAAAGAGGAGGAGGCCTTTGTATGGATTGCAGATTTATTGATTAAGGAAAAACTTGAATGGACGCATGAACAATTGTCGGGTGAATCTGACTTTTATCAGGAGCTTTTTCAGACAGCATCCAATGCTCACTATTTAAATCAAAGTATTTCCTCTTTATATGACCATCCATCTGCGAGAAAATATTTAGAAGATTTAACTGATGAAGAAAAGAGCAGCTTAGCGGGAGAAGCGAAGAAGCTGCTGGTGAACTTACTTTACAAACCATATTAAGGAGGTGAAGAGATGAAAATAACGGATATACATATTTATGGATATGGCAAGCTTTCTAGCCTGAAGATATCTAATTTTAATGAATTTCAAGTAATCTATGGGGAAAATGAAGCAGGCAAATCAACTATTATGTCTTTCATCCACAGCATTTTATTTGGCTTTCCGACTAAGCAGCAGTCAGAGCTTAGATATGAACCGAAGGATGGATCAAAATATGGAGGTCAGCTTACTGCCATATTCCCAACCCATGGAAAGGTTGTTATTGAGCGTGTAAAAGGCAAGGCAACAGGAGATGTCAGGGTCACTCTTGAGGATGGGATGCTGGGTGAGGAAGAGCTCTTAAGAGAACTATTGTCAAATGTAGATAAAGCACTTTATCAATCGATTTTCTCCTTCAATGTTCATGGTTTACAAAATATCCATCAATTAAAAGGGGAGGATTTAGGAAGATTTTTATTTTCTGCAGGGACATTAGGGACAGATCAGCTTATTCAAGCGGAAAATATACTTCTTAAAGAGCTTGATTCACGCTTTAAACCGAATGGGATAAAGCCAACTATAAACGTCAAGTTAAAGGAACTTAAACAGCTTCATCAAGAACTGAAAAAAGCAGAACAGCAAAATGAACAGTACTGGACATTTTTAAAGGAGAAAGTGGAGTTAGAAGAACAGATTACTGCAAGCCATGAGGAACTTTTACTTGTTCAGGATAAAAAGACTCGCTTAGAGGAATGGAGACATATTCAGCCTTTGAAGATGGAAGAGCAACAGATAGAAGAAGAGCTGAAGACATTTGAAGAGATTCATTTTCCTATAGACGGATTAACAAGAATGGACCGTCTGGAGCAAATGATCAAACCGCTTGAAGGGCAAATGGCTAGCCTTGTGCAGAGAAAAAACAGTTTGACTATTGAGCTGGAAAACAGCAAACCAAATGAAGCTATTATTAATAAAGAACCAGAAATTACGGCTGCAGTTGAGGGTCTCCCATTATTAGAAAAGCTTAACCAGGAGAAGGAAGAACTGACAGTAAAGCTACAAGAATTAACACAAGCTGAACTTTCTGTTAAGGAAAAGCTTCATTTGCCCATACAGGAAGACGAGCTATTAAGCATTAATACAAGTGTCTTTATGAAGGAGAAAATTACTCATACGCAAGAGCAGTATCGAAGGGTAAAGGCAAAAAAACAGGATCTAGACGAACGATTTAATGAAGGGAGACAGTTGCTTGAAGAAACGGAAGAAAAAATAAAAAGTCTAGAACATCGACGTCTTCCTGCAAGTGTGCGCCTCGAGCTTGAAGAAAAAATAAAAGATGCCGATCAAAGGGAAATAATTGAATACGAACGAACACAAATAGAAGAAAGACTTGCGTTTCTCCAATTAGCAGAAAAAAAAGAAATAGAAAAGACAAGAAGAAAGAAAGCCCAAGATCGTATTCAATTAATACTCTTTAGTATTCTTTTTATGATTCTTGTTGTCTTGGGGATTGTAAACACCGAGTGGTCGCTAGTTGTTGCCGGTATGCTTGGCATGATTGTTACTCTCTATTTGCATTATAAAAAAATAACGAAGTCAAATGGTAACGTTTTTACAGATGAAATGAAGACGTTAAAAGAAAAAAAGCGGCAGCTTATTCAAAAGCTGAATGATCATGATGATCATGAGATGTCTGCTAATAAAATGAAGCTTGAGAATGATAGGGAAATAGTTGAGCAGCTTCGCCATTATCAGCTTTTATGGGAGCAGGGAAACGAACAATATGAAAGAATTATAGCGGCTTTTGAATCATGGGAAAAGGCGAAATTGGAAGCAGAGAGAAGAATGATTGAACTTGGGGAAGAACTATTTCTTCCACGGGATATTGCTTTAAATTATTTAGCAGATGCTTTTCAGCTTATCGAACAACTGAAGAAGCTATACAGAGAAAGAAAGAACATCCTAGAACGCAGTGAAACTGTTTCTAAGCGAATAGCAGAGATGAATGAAGGAATCTCTTCATTAAGTGATGCGTATTTGCAAACGCCCCCGTCAAATATCCAGGAAACGGCATACTTATTAAGGAAGTTACTAAAAGAAGAAACAGAAAAACAAATAAAACAAAGTGAAAAGCAGTCGAAGCTTTCTGAGCTTGAAGAAGAATATGAAAGAAAAAAAATAGAACTCGATCATTTTCTAATGGAGCAGCAAAACCTCCTGCAGCTCGCACAGGCAGAAAATATGGAGAACTTCCGAGAAATAGGACAATTGGCAGAGAAAAAAGAGAAGCTGAATGAAAAGCTTAATAACGTTGCAAGTCAGCTGAAACGTTCATCGTTTAATGGGGAAGAGATAGAAACATATATGAGCTTTACAAATATAGATTCAACTATTCAAATGCATACGATAAGGATGAAAGAACTGAAAGAAATCATGCCAATCCTGCAACAAGGCCTTGCTGAAAGGAAATATGAAATTCAAGTCATAGAAGAAGGCGGCACATATGCAGAGCTGCTTCACAAATATAAACAAATGAAGGCAGAGCTTGAGGAAGATGCAAAAGAATGGGCCAAGTATGCGATTGCGAAAGAAATTCTCGACAAGACGGTGGAGCGTTTCAAAACCGAGCGGATGCCAAGGATGCTGAAAAAAGCGGAAGAATTTCTCGCCTGCTTAACAGATGGAAAATATACCCGATTGTATCCGAAGAAGGATAGCAGCGGTTTTCTCATTGAAAGCAGCAATCAGCAATTATTTGAAGCGAACGAAGTCAGTCAGGCTACGATGGAGCAGGTTTATGTTGCATTTAGGCTATCTCTTGCATTAACTATTTATGAGAAGCTCCCTTTTCCAATTATCATTGATGATAGCTTCGTGAACTTTGACCATGTAAGAACAGAGAAGATTATGAGCCTATTAAAAAGCATTGAAAATAGGCAGATCCTATTTTTTACATGTCACAAGCATATGCTGCCATATTTTTCACAGAGTCAAATTCTAAACGTAAATAATACAGCCAGTTTGCTAGTATAGGATGGATTTCTCGCCCTCCTTATCAGACGAAAAAACAAATCTATATGGTATACTATTTTTATAGAAGGGAGAGTGGCAGAATATATGTCAAAGGGAATTATGTTTTATGATGTTGGAGAACAAATTGAACAGTTTCTATTAATTAAAAATGCAACGAAAGGAATTGCCAGTAATGGGAAGCCTTTCTTAACATTGATATTCCAGGATAAAAGTGGAGAAATTGAGGCGAAGCTTTGGGATGTGTCTGATGGAGATGAAAAAAGCTTTAGTCCTGAAACGATTGTGAAAGTAACTGGAGAGATTTTAAATTACCGCGGGCGCAATCAGCTGCGAATCCGTCAGATACGGCCGGCATCTCCAACTGACCCAGTTAAATTAGCAGATTTCCTTGAAACAGCTCCTTTAAGTACGGATGAAATGATGGGGAAAATAACGCAGTATATTTTTGAAATGAAGAATCCGAATATCCAAAGAATCACTCGTCACTTAATTAAAAAGCATCAGAACGCATTTCTTGAGTATCCTGCAGCGACAAAAAATCATCATGAATTTGTGTCAGGTCTTGCTTATCATGTCGTTTCCATGCTTGATTTAGCTAAAGCCATCGCAGGACTCTATCCGAGCCTTGATAAAGACCTTTTATATTCGGGTGTCATTCTTCATGATCTAGGGAAAGTCATCGAGTTATCTGGTCCGATATCAACCATGTACACGATTGAGGGCAACCTGCTTGGTCATATCACTATCATGGTTAATGAAATCGGAAAAGCTGCTGATGAACTTTCAATAAATGGGGAAGAGGTACTCATTCTGCAACATTTAGTTTTAAGCCACCATGGAAAAGCAGAATGGGGCAGTCCAAAGCCTCCGATGATTAAGGAAGCTGAGATTCTTCATTATATTGATAATCTTGATGCGAAGATGAATATGCTTGACCGTGCATTAGATAGAGTGAAGCCCGGTGAGTACACGGAAAGAGTATTTGCATTAGATAATCGTTCCTTCTATAAGCCGACTTTTCATAATTAAGTTTTACAGCCGTTCCTTAGATGGAGCGGCTGTTTATTTTTGTCCGTTATATAATAGTGAATTTTTTGTATGAAG
Organism: Cytobacillus solani; assembly: GCF_006704205.1. NCBI lineage: Bacteria > Bacillati > Bacillota > Bacilli > Caryophanales > Bacillaceae > Cytobacillus > Cytobacillus solani. The sequence continues at coordinate 205,604 of NZ_CP041305.1, read as the reverse complement.
TTTGTTTGACGTAGTCAAAGATTCTGGGAATTAAGTATACGTGTAACAATGCTTCTCTCCTCACCTTTTCAATGCTTGCCAATCGGCTAGTTTACTTTATGAATAGAAAGTATGCAAGGATAATCATAAATTCCAATTGAAGGCATAAATTTTAATAAAGCTTGGACAATCCTTCAATAAGGGGGGAAATGAAGATGATGACGATTCCACTTTGGGCTTATGTTGTAGTAGCAGGGATTCTTATTAGTGCTTATATGGCTTTTAGGACGGGAAAAGAGGAACGAAAGCTAGAGGATGAAAGCATTGAACTGGAAGGCAGGGTGTACATGGAAAGAATCCAAAAGGAGAAGGAAGCAAGAAGAGGGGTATAAAGGTTAGCATGCTATCGAATGTAAAAATAGGTCCCTTCTTGGGACCTATTTTTTAAGAAAAGGAAATTACTGTTTAACTTCTGTGCTGCTCTTTAAGATATCTTTTAAATCTTTGTCGTTGATTTTTACATTTGCATCTTTCAATTCACGTTCCATCGCTTTTTCAATTGTTGCTCCGTCAATCTTTGAAACCTTCAATTCATATTCCATGTCCTTTTTCATTTCATCGAAAGGCTTTTTCTCTTTTTTCTCAGTTGTTTGGATAACATGATAACCATGCTGTGATTTAACTGGTTCACTAATCTCATTAACATCTAGAGCATATGCAGCCTCTTCAAATTCAGGAACCATTTGTCCAGCTCCAAACCAGCCTAGGTCACCGCCATTTGCTGCAGAACCTGGGTCTTCCGAATATTCAGTTGCTAAATCTTCAAATTTTCCGCCTTCATTTAGCTTTTTCTTGACTTCATCTATCTTTTTCTTTGCTTCTTCAGCTGTTGTATCTTCATCTACCTTTATTAGTATATGACGGGCTTTAATTTGAGGCTTGTAATTATCGTAGTACTCTTTAACTTCTTTTTCTGTTACTTTTACATCTTTAATTGCAGCCTTTTCCTGCATTAAACCTGTTTTGAATGTTGCTTTTAAATCATCCTCATCTTTGTATCCGTATTGTTGAAGGGCAAGCTCAAAGTTAGCACCAAGCTGCTCTTTCAGCTCATCAACCTTTTCATTTAATTCTTCATCCGTTACTTTATATTTTTCTGAAAGAACTTTTTCATAGACAAGCTCTCTTAGTGCTTGTTCACCGTATTTTTCTTTCATTGAATTATAAAGCTCGTCCTTTGAAATATCACCAGCTTTAGTTTCAACAACAACATCTCCAGATCCATTTGTGCTGTTACAAGCAGTTAATCCTAAAACCCCAGCTGTAAGTGATAGGGTAATTATCCATTTTTTCATGTTGAACACTCCTAATTGTATTTGTTTATATTCGATTTCACAAAACTTACTATACCATAAATGTAAGGAAGAACAAAAACAATAACCTATGATGTGGGTAAGAAAATATGTGTTCACCTATCCCAATGTATTTGTTTAGTCATATGATAAAAAGAAAACTTTCATTCGAAGAAATTAGATGGAGCAAGAATTTTGGATAAGTCGTGATAGGAGCCTATTCGCACGCGGAGGCAATTGAATAGGATATGTTAGCAACATGAAAGGAGGGTGTTCTCATGGGTGCAGGGTATGGATACGGCGGAGGTTTCGCGCTAATCGTAGTGTTGTTCATCTTGTTAATTATTGTTGGCGCAGCTTGGCTATAAGAAAATGAAGGGAGGAAACAATATGTCTGGTGGAGCTGGATATGGAAACGGCGGAGGCTTTGCCTTAATAGTCGTTTTATTTATCCTTTTAATTATCATTGGTGCATCTTGGTTGTAGTGGCGAAAGACATAAAGTTATCCGCTCTAGAATGTAGAAAAGCGGAGGGATGATCTCCTCCGCTTTTTCTGTATGCCATTTTTCTTTGTCAATTATGCATATAAAATTTCAACAAATGAGGATATTAAAAGAATGGTCACCAAAATATTAATCGTACGAAATACTTTAGGCTGCCGATCTTCAGGGATATCCTTTTGAAGGCAAAGGGAATTTGTCATTTTGTTAATATTATATAAAATAAAAACAGCAAAAATTATAAAAATGGAGATCATAGAAAAATTCCCTCCTTTAAACAGTCAGATGATTTAAAAATGACCTACAAGTTTGATATGTTATTTACAATAACAAAAATTCCTGAAAAAAGATAGTCTTTAAGATTCTATAAGTATTATTATGGATAGGTGATAAAGTTATTTCCTCTAATTAACAATTAAGAATAGTGGCTTCTCAGCAAAATCTCAAAGCCTTCATCGTTTTCTTCAATATATGATCGATTTGGAGCAGACAGCACATTTTTGGCACAAACGAAATCTGAAAAACAAATGCCAACATGAAAGGCTAGTAAAATGGTAGAATAGTGAACATAATGCGGAAAACAAAAACATGCCAAAATCAATAAACTATTTATCGTGACAAACGGTGTAAATAATGCGACAATAAATTTCCATTTTGCTATCGGTTCATTGACTTTAATGTGAATAATTGGTAATAGTCCATATTTAATTGTTACTATTTTTTTAACTTTATGGCCGTGTCGGGCTAGCGGTAAATAATGAAGCAGCTTATGAAACGGGTACATGATCCATAAGCATATTATAAATAAAAAGAAATAGTTATCATAAAAAGAAGTAACCCCAAACACATATTGAGCAGGTACATAAATAATAATAAAGGTTAGCAACATTGTTAAGGAAGACATAAAGAAAAGTCTATGAGATCCATAATGCTTGTTAATATTAATTGTCTTCCAGCAATTCATTGTATCATACCTCCAAGAGGAGAAAATAAATTTCCACAAAACTTACTAAGATACTTTACGATGAAAAGGCGAAAAAATCAATAGGGAAAAAACACAGATTTTGTCGAAGAATAATCATGGACATACACCATAATATATGTGGCCGGTATGATAGATAAACGGAGGAAAAAGGTGGATATTTACACATTGATGGAGAAAATAAACAAACTAGAATATCAGCAAAAGCTGCTTTTGAAGGTAATTGAAAATCCGAATCATTCCTTCTATAAATTAGTGGTTGAAAAATCACTTGGGCAAAAGGATGTAAAGGCATTCAATCAACTATGTGAAGAGTTGAACATAAAGTGGGAAGAACAGAAAGCGGAAGGATTTGTTAACTTTCATCCGCTTTATAAAGAATTTGAGAAGCGTTTACATCCTAATCTTACAGCTTATGATGTTATTCATGCGTGTATAAAACAGCAACTATTCCTTCCTCTAATGGTTGAATTAAGAAGGTATCTTTGATTTTATACACTTTCCTTTAGTGTATACTCCTTTTTGGTTAGCTTGCCTTCTTCCTCTACAAAGTCATTTTCAAGGTTTGCAAATGATTTTTCAAATATTTCCATAAAGTCATCACCGTATATATTCCTGACGATCGCCATTATTTCAATAATGTCAGGGAATTTTCCATAAAGATCTCGCAATGGCTTTGCCCCCGAATAGACAGCGTTTTGATCAGGATCGTACGTCTCCATAAGACTGAGTAAAATACTTTCACCTGCAGCAGTCAGTTCGATATACGTATTTCTCTTATCACTTTCCTTCTTAGAAAATTTAAGTAACCCCCGTTCCTCTAGCTTTTTGGAAAAGTTAAATGCTGTTGACACGTGCATAACCCCAAATTTAGCTACATCAGAGATGGATGCTCCTTTTAAATGGTAGGAAATCCATAAAATATGATGTTCATTAATATTTAAGTCATACGGTTTGATCCATTGCTGCCAATCCTTCTCAATCGTCTTCCATAGTGCTTTACTTAATTGAGCAATCCTTTGACTAAAGATCATTGCTTCCTTTATAGAATACAATTTATCATTCATATTCAAAAATCACCTTCTTTTTAAGTATCTAATAACATTATGCCAATAAAACAAAAATTAATAAAGATATAAATTTACAAAATTTTTAGAAATTGAACCATATAATGATTTTTATTATGAGTAAAAACGGAAATTGGGTAAATGTATAAAAGGAGATTAGCAATCATTTAATCAACAAAATAAATCTCCAGCTAAGACCGTTTCACTTTATTAATATATTTGTTTTCGGCTTGAAAAGGAAAAATCCTTCTTTTTTTTAAAAAAGTAAGGATTTTTTTAGGGAAAGCATGAAATGATGAGAATTTTAGGCTTTCTTGATATTAATATTTTGTTCAAGCTCGTGAATTGCAATTTCTATGGCTTGTAATTCTTTCTGCAGTTCTTGCTGATGAGGGAGGACATCGGCCTTCCATTTATTAATGGAGCTTTTAACATCAGATGAAAAAGCTAGAATTTCTTTTTTTCCTTCTTTTGATGCGATGATCGTCGCATCCTTTACTCGAATTAATTTCTTATTTAATTCGATCATTTGATTTTGTATGCATTCTTTCTTTTCTTGGATTTTCTGTCGGGCGTCTCTGCCAGATGCTGGTGTGGATAATAAAGTGCTTATTCCTGCTACAGTCCCTCCAATAATAAATCCAATGAGCAATGATTTTACTTTCATTATTCTTCACCTCTCATATTCTACTTATATAGATTTTACTACAAAGAAAAGAAAATTCCTTCATTTAAATATGAAGGTTTTTCACAAATACTGCTGGATCTGTCCAAATGATGACAGGAGTATCGTTCATATCTATAAGAAAACAAGCATACATTTTAATAATTGTACAAAACCTGAATTTATTAGAAAAAGGGGTGGGGACGAAAAATGTCAGGGTTAACTGCAGGCATCTTTACAATCGGGGCTTTACTAATTGCCGGAGGTGTTCATTTCTATCTAGCGGTAAAGAGACCCGTCGTATACCCTCCTAAATATATACTAAGAAGGAGAGCAGCCGCTTTAGCAGCAGGGGGAATCGGATTTTTGCTTATTGGGGTAATTATTCATAGTTTTAAATGAAAACGAAAAAACCCGCTGAGGCGGGTTTTTATTATTATTGCTTTGCAGCAACCGTTGGTTGATTTGTAAGCTTCGTCCGTTTCATAATGGATTGTGCAATCGGATAAAGAATGACCATTGTGACTGTGTTGACAATGGTTGCTGGCAGGACAACTGCACCAAATAATGCAGCAAATGGACCAGGCAAACCAACAATGAAATAAGCCGATGTTAAAAAGACAATCCCAGAAATCAGTGTTCCAATAGCAGTTAGAACAGAAGCGCTTATAATTGAATGATGAAATTTCTTTAATAAAAGGAAAAGCCCGAAGAAAATCGCTGCAGTAATTGGTTTATCAATGATGTTTGGGAATAGACCACCTGGGAAGGTAGTTGTTAGCCCTGATATAAGTCCTGTTGCTAATGATAGAAGTAATACACTTTTCCGATCAGGAAAAAGGATAATACCTAAAAACATCATCGTTAACATCATATCTGGTTTCATACCAGCACCAAAGCCTGGCATAACTGCATGCAATACCGCTCCCATTCCCACTAAAAGGGAAAGGGCTACAAGATTTTTCGTATTCATTTCTCATCTCTCCTATTCTCGACTCAACTAATTTTTGTTTCTCCTGCAGTGCGCTCTATGCCTGCAGCGAAAAACTTGTAATTATTATAACATAAAACAACTGAAAAAGAAGAAGTAATTTTCAGTTATATCTCCTGAATTTTTTCATGAATGCTGCTAGCTGAAAGACATGCTCCACTGGCATCGCATTGTAAATGGAAGCACGACACCCGCCAACTGATCGGTGACCGTTAAGACCAATAAAGCCTTCTTTTTTAGCTTGATGCAGAAAGCTCCTTGCTATTTCTTCATCAGGAAGATTAAAGGTAACATTCATTTTTGATCTGCTTTCTTTTTCCGCATGTCCTAAATAAAAACCTTCACTGCAATCAATGGCATCATATAGTATCTTTGCTTTCTCCTCATTCCTTTTTTCAATAACTGTTAAACCACCTAATTCCTTTGCCCATTCGAGTACAAGCTTCAGTAAATAGATCGCAAGAGTTGGCGGTGTGTTATAAAGCGAATTGTGAGTTGCATAAGTGTTGTAATTAAGCATGGTCGGCAAATGATTACTTGATCTTGATAAGAGCTCCTTTTGAATAATAACGACTGTTACTCCAGACGGACCAAGATTTTTTTGTGCTCCAGCATAAATAAGATCAAAATTCTCGATAGTTAACTTTCGGCTTAATAGATCGCTAGACATATCCGCAACTAATGGAATCCCTTCATTTGCAGGGAAATGCTGCCATTGTGTGCCGTAAATTGTATTATTGCTTGTTATATGAAGATAGGCGGCATTTTCTGATGTCTTGGCATTTACAGTAGGAATAGACTTATATTGCTGATTCTTGCTTGAAGCTGAAATGAATGTTTCCCCAACCTTCTCCGCTTCCTTCAATGCTTTTTCAGCCCATACTCCAGTTAATATATAATTGCCTGCTTTCCCTTCTGTGAGGAGGTTCATAGGGACCATTGAAAACTGCAGGCTTGCTCCGCCTTGAAGGAAGAGAATCTCATAGCTGTCTGGGATGGACAGGAGATCTCGCAATAGCAATATAGCTTGCTCATGAATGGTTTCATATTCTTTACTTCGATGGCTTAGCTCCATGACAGCCATGCCAGAATGATTAAAGTTAAGCCAGTTCTTTTCTGCCTCTGCTAATACTGCTTCCGGTAAAGCAGCTGGACCTGCATTAAAATTAAGTGCTCGATTCATCAGTTTCTCCTCCAAAAGTATCTGTCATACGGTAATGAAATAAAGATAATCCTATGGTAACAAATTAAATGTATTTGTACACAACTAATTGTGAATATTATGAAAAATACAACAAAAAGGCTCCCAACTAAATAGAAACCCTTTCTTTGTAAACGGGTTAATTGAATAAGAATAGTTTCCAGAAGATCGTCATCGAGTCGATCTTTTTTCTTGTCACTGTTTCAGATAAAAAGAATAACTATTTGAAAGCACGTTGGACCGCAATTTATAGTGATAATTTTTTCTGAATGGGTAAAAAATAATGAATAGGAAAGGAGTGATTGCGAATGTTTGGAAAAAAGTGTCTAACAGGATTGGTCGTTTTGCTTGCGATGATTATGGTTGGGAACACTGCAGGCTCTCTCGGCGTATTTGCCGAAACCGGTGTGGTAACACCACCTATGGAGACGGTGAAAGATATTGAGGTCGAGTTGAACGATGACTACTTTAATCCAAAAGTCATCACTATTTCCACTGGAAGAACGACAAAGTTGATATTGAAAAACAAAGGAAAGAAAGAACACACCTTCACAGTGGAAAAGCTCGGAATTGACGTCGAAGTCCAGCCGGGAAAAGAAAAAACCATTACTTTGAAACCGACAAAGCCAGGTACATTTGAATTAATCTGTCGGTACCACTTCCAGGAAGGAATGGTTGGAAAAGTAGTAGTTAAATAGCAAGAAGGGCTAATAGGGAGCTGCTGCAGCAGCTCCCTTTCTAATATATTAACTGTGTCTTGAATCACGGGATAATTTCAAAAATAGTCCCTTGGTTAAAATCTGTCACTTTCATAGAACCATAAACCCCTAAATAAAGTGTGGACTGATTCAGATTCGTTCCCAAACTAACATAATAAGCTGCCCTGGCCCCAAAATCATAATCGGTTTCAATAACACTAAAGTCGTTTAGTTTACAATCTGTTCTTATCCTAGTATAAGCTAAAACCCCTTTAGCTGGAGTCCCGGATTCTTCTTTCCGGGCAAGATCGGTAAACACAACACTTCCTGTTAAAGCAGGGATTCTATTCCCCATGTAGGCTTGCACTCCTGTGAGTGCAGTTCCTCCAAATTTATCGGGTCGGGGATCTTCATGAAAATAACAAGTTACAGGGTGAAGACGCCTTACTGAAAATTTTACTGCTTCATCATAATAAGCAATTGTTTTCTCTTCCAAAGTTGGAATTGCAGAGCAGCCCCTTATAATCTGAGTAGGGAAAACACCTTCCCACGCTCGCCAGCCAAAGTTAATAAATCTTTCTAGCTCAGCTTCAGACTTCATTAAAAATGCTTGAACAAGCTGGGTAACCGGTATTCGTTTATTCTGAGTGAATGAAAAAATGGACTCTACCAAATCCTGTCCGACATTTCCCACATATTTGATATATTGATTATAAAACCTTTGAAATGAAATGCCGGATATATTCCGTACTCCTTTGGCAATCACCGTAAGTGTTTCCTGAATAGGTACGGGAAGTTCGTTGAAGCGTGTGACTACGGGCGGATTCCGGAAAAATGTATGCTTATTTACATCAATCTCAATTATTTTACCGGCGATTTCCATATCATTCTGGCTTAAGTTGAAAGGATCATATCCTGATCCACCATCCCCGGTGGTTAAAACAAGTTTTCCTGTTTCAGGTGAAAAGTTTAAACTATTGACCCCATTATGATTAGAAAATGGTCTTCTTAAGTTAAGTAATGTCCGTCGTTTTTGAGGTTGACCATTCGTTGGTAAAATCCATTCTTCTACAGTATCAATATGATCATATTGAGTTTCTCTATTTATCCACTTTAGGTTTAAAGTTTTAGGATCACATGGGTTAGGTGAAATAGACTCAGGAAGAGCACCTGGACCTTGAGTTCCAGCTACTGAATAATGAAGATAAAACAGACCGTTATAGTAAAATTCCGGATGAAACGCTAGCCCTAGCAATCCCCGTTCATCATAGCCTCCACCAGAAGCACCTAGTTTTATAATTCGCGGGCGAATATCTAAAAAAGTCCTTAAACTTCCGTCTCTTATGTAAAAAATCTCTCCTACCTGGGTTGCAATAAATAATGCTTCTTTTGAGTCACCTGGAAGTATAGCTGTCTTCAAAACGGTCGGTAAATTTATCCTGCTTACAATGGGCAGTAAACGAACTTTAACTTTTCCCAACAAACTTTCACACTCCTTCTCAGGTTTCTTTTAAAAGCATATGATCGGAATGGTTTTATTAATACCAATTAAGAGCAGAGGAATCTACCTGGGAAATGACCATGTTTCTCTTCAGTGTCGGAGGAATGGCAGCAATCATAAATCGTATTATGATTTTTAAATCAGGGTCCAAGATCAGGAGCTGTCATTATGGCAGCTTTTCATTTGGTGTTAACGAGTAGTTTGCTTTCATAGGAAGGATAAGTGTTATTAATCGAGAATATATATTTAGCTTTACTTATTAGAGGGAGTTAACCTTTTGATGTATTTTGGTTATGAGGATTAAGTAATAAACTAAAAGGAGTCCGTTAAGTAATGAGTGTTATGAAAAAAATTAGAGAAGAATATGTCATTTGGCATGCAAATCGTATTAAATTTCCAGCTTTTGGTTCGGGTACTATCATTAGAAAAAAAGTTATTTTTTCAGGAAAAGTACAAAAAGTAGGATTTCGGTTAGAAATCCATTGTATTGCTCAAAGGATGAAATTAACTGGATGGGTGAAAAATTTAGAGGATGGAAGTGTTGAAGCTGAAATACAAGGGGAGGAATCAAGAATTAATTTTCTGGTTCATTGCATGCAGTCATTGAAACGGGCATCTGTAAAAAAAGTGACCATGATTGATGTATCTATTAAGGATGATGAAAATTTTACAATAGTGAGATAGTTCACTCTACAATCAAAGAAAACCGTCATTTTGAACGATCTTTTTTCAAAATAACGGTTTATTTGCTGCTCCATATGGTTCAAAGAAAGTTTTGTTATCGTCCCTGTTTTAAGCTGCGGTTAAATAATATTAGATATGTTTTTTGATCCCATCCGCAATTTCTTGCAAATCAGAAGGTGTATAATCGGATTGGTGAGATTTCCAAACTGCGCCAAAGCCATCCCCGCTGCCATATCTAGGAATCAGGTGCATATGATAATGGAATACAGTTTGTCCAGCTTGTTCCCCAGTATTTGTAATGACATTCATCCCAATTGGGTTAAACTGTTCCTTGATTGCGTTAGCTATTTGCGGGACAACCTCAAAAATATTCCGTGCCGCTTCTAAACTTAAATCATAAATATTTTCATTATGTATTTTTGGAATAATTAATGTATGACCTTTTGTTATTTGACTAATATCGAGAAAAGCCATCACATGTTCGTTTTCAAAAACCTTGGATGAAGGGATGTCTCCATTTACTATTTTACAAAAAATACAATCGCTCATTCGAAACAACTCCTGTTTGTTCTATTTTCCATTATTTTATCATATCTAAAAAAAGGTTAAAAGGCAGGATCCGCGTGGAATCCTGCCTTCGTGAAGGGGAATGCTTCTTATATGACGTTTCTACTTCAGGTTATTCCCTTTGATAAACACCTCATTTATGAATGATTGTGTTTACTTCTAGAGACTTTCGATCTTTGTTCAAGCTGACCATCCCCTAATCTTTATAAGTTTTACAACGTATAAAGCAGGTCATTGTCTTTTACAAACACCTCATTTCAAAGTGCATGCTAGACCACCAACGGGTAGGCGATCAGAACGCTAGATCTTCGGTTCATTTAGCAACATTGCCCAATGCAACCATCCCCTTAGATTTTAAACGTATGGAAGCGATTTATGAAAGTGAATTTAGCTGTCTGCGACAGACACCTCATTTCAAGTTTTGATAATTCTTTAGGTTATCAAATGACTTGTTCCCCTTCATAGATTAGAATTCCCGGACTCAGATTTCATATACATTATTTTAAAAAAGAACTAAAAAAATTTGATCAACATATAAATTCTTCCTCCAGATTGGACAAGGAGATGCACCGTTTCTTACAATAGAAGTAGACATTTAGGGAAGGACGTTGGATATGGCACTTTTGCAAATAGAGAAAGTAACGGGTGGCTATACAAGAAATCCTGTGTTGAAGGATGTTTCTTTTGAAGTAAAGGAAAAAGAAATCGTCGGCTTGATCGGCTTAAATGGAGCTGGGAAGAGTACGACTATTAAGCATGTCATTGGACTGATGGAGCCGCATAGCGGGGAAATTACCATTAATGGGAATGCGTTTCATAAAGATAAGGAGGCGTATCGAAGACAATTCACCTTTGTGCCAGAAACACCGATTCTTTATGATGAACTAACGCTTAAAGAACATTTAGAATTAACGGCGATGGCTTATGGGCTAAAGCCTTCTGAATATAAGGAACGGATGGAAAGACTATTAAAGGAATTTCGTATGGAAAAAAGGCTGAAATGGTTTCCTGCCCATTTTTCTAAGGGAATGAAACAGAAGGTAATGATTATGTGTGCTTTTTTAGTACAGCCATCATTATATATTGTTGATGAGCCTTTTGTCGGACTTGATCCACTGGGGATTCAATCCTTGTTAGATTTGATGAAAAAAATGAAAGAAAATGGGGCAGGTATTTTAATGTCGACCCATATATTAGCAACAGCTGAAAGATATTGTGACAGATTTGTTATTTTACATGAAGGCAAGGTGCGTGCAAAAGGGACATTGGCTGAATTACGTGAACAATTTTCGATGCCGGAAGCGACATTGGATGATATCTATATTCAACTGACAAAGGAAGAAGATTATGTTTGATGAGAAGAAATTATGGAAAGAGCGGTTTAATCAGAGAATTAAAGAGCTGAGCCGTTACTTACGGTATATCTTTAACGGACATAATGTCATAGTGCTGGTTTTCTTGCTTGGGACGGTGGCATTTTATTATCAGGAATGGTTAACAACGGTATCTGAGCAATTTCCTGCAGCTATTATCATGGCAATTGCTCTGGCTTTTATTCTTACCTATACACCAATCTATACGTTTATTATTGAAGCTGACCGGATTTTCCTTCTGCCGCTTGAAAATAGACTTCAAAGTTTTTTTAAACGCTCATTAGCTGTCAGTTTCCTCCTGCATGCTTATTTGCTTATCATGGGCATGGCTGTATTTATGCCGATGTATGCACGTGTAAATAATGGAGATTTTCAGCCGTTTTTGCCATTTTTGCTTACGGTTTTGGTGATGAAGGGGATTAATCTGCTTATTCGCTGGAAGGTGCAGTACTATGTTGAGAAATCTGTTCATCTTTTTGATACTTTTATCCGTTATGCAGTAAATGCGGTCTTTTTATTTTTCCTTTTTTCTAATGAAGGTTTGCTGTATCTGCTGCCTGAAATCTTGCTTTTGTTTATTTTGTATTTTTATTACGGCAAGAACACGAAGGACAAGGGCTTGAAATGGGAGTATTTAATTGAACAGGAAGAACGAAGGATGACTTCCTTTTACCGATTAGCGAACCTGTTTACAGACGTACCGCATTTACGCGATCGTGTGAAGAGACGTTCATGGCTTGATTGGCTGTTTAGCAGGCTAGCATTTGTACAGAAAAATACGTTTAGCCATCTTTTCGTAAGAACCTTTTTACGTGCTGGTGATTATTTTGGTCTATTCGTCCGTTTGACGATTATCGGGGCTGCAGGTATTTATTTCATTTCATTTGGATACGGTCAAATTCTGCTCGTTTTACTATTTATGTATTTAACAGGATTTCAACTGCTTCCGCTATGGAATCATCACCAAAATAAATTATGGGTGAACCTGTATCCGCTTAAGGAAGGATTAAAGGAACAATCGTTTAAAAGTCTTTTATCAAGAATATTATATTTACAAGCCTTGTTGTTATCGCTAGCTGTTTTAGCAAAGGGTGAGGGGATCATCGCACTGCTCTCATTTATAGCTGGCATTGGATTTACTTACCTTTTTACTCAATTCTATATTAAGAAGAAGCTTAATTTCTAATGTTTGTATATTAGATAAGTGAAACCTTTCCAACTGTCTAACGTATAAAATAGTACAGAATGTAAAGGAAGGGAAGCCTATGAACGAGTATGAATTACTTGTCATTCGAGAGATAGAGGATTGGAAACGCCAAATGGTGAAGCGTTCTAGTATTCTTAATAGACTTTCGAAAAAAGCGCAGACAAAGGTAAATAATTGGATTCCAGACAAGGTCCATCAAATGTTGACAGAGAGTATAAAAAACATGGTAAAAGCCACACTAATCGGCTCGAATCTGACGACAAAAAAGAGTCATTACACCTTAAACACACTGGCTGAGATGGATGAGCTATTAATGAAAAAACTGTCCATTTATCGAAAGACAGCAGTGGTTGAAGGAGCAGGAACAGGAGCAGGAGGCATTCTTCTCGGGTTAGCCGATTTCCCGCTCCTGCTTTCCATAAAAATGAAATTCCTCTTTGAAGCTGCATCTATTTATGGCTATGATACGAGTGAATATGAAGAAAGGCTTTTTATTCTGCATGTGTTCAAGCTTGCCTTCTCAAGTGATGAAAAGAGAAGGGAAACAATGGAAATAGTTGAGAATTGGGATCAAAGAAAAGCTGGATTTATTGAAATGGATTGGCAGGAGTTTCAGCAGGAGTACCGGGATTATATCGATTTTGTGAAAATGCTTCAGCTTGTGCCAGGCATTGGTGCGGCTGTTGGTGCTTACGCTAATAATAATTTATTGGAACATCTTGGTGAAGTAGCGAAAAATGCCTATCGGATAAGGACATTCAAAACAGCCCAAAAATCTGAATGAGATTAGGAGCTGTTTTGTTTTGCATTTTCAGAATTTCAGAATTTTTTACTTTGAAGTTTGAGAATTGTCTAGCGCAAGCGTCCTATCGCCTATCAAATTTCAGGTCTCCTCCCTGCGATAAGTCAACATCGGTTCGCTCAAGCTCACCATGTTTCCTTTATCGAAAGGAAGAGCCCTTCTGCGTTTGTACGGCGATGATCAAGGCGCTTACGCTTTTCTAAGAATGATACTTAAGTGCAGCTGTTCCGAGTGTCTTAGCTGCGATGAGCATTGCTTTTTCATCAATATCAAATTTAGGGTGATGATGAGGGTAGTTTTCATCTGTATATACCGGCTTTGCACCAGTAAAGAAAAAGGTTCCCTTCACATGCTGAAGATAATACGCAAAATCCTCTCCGCCCATGTGGGGTTCTGTTTCCTCGATATTCGTTACACTATCAATTTGCTGTGCACATCTTACTAAGTAATTCGTTTCTTCCATATGGTTAACGACCGCAGGATAGCCTTTAGCATACAAATAATCATATGTACTATCTGCTGTATAGCAAGTTCCTTTTACGACCCGCTCAATTTCTTCTTCTATATAGGCTCGAACCTCTTCGTTAAAGGTACGAACAGTACCGATGAGTTTAGCCCTGTCAGCGATGACATTAAAGGCATTGTCTGCCACAAAGGAACCGACAGTGACAACAGCTGAATCGATTGGATTTACTTTTCGGCTGACTATATGCTGCAGATTGATGACCAATTGTGAGGCAGTTACAATTGCATCCTTTGTCCGATGCGGCTGAGCCCCATGTCCGCCTTTTCCCTGAATCGTAATTTCAAAGCGGTCAGCAGCAGCCATTACCGGTCCGACACGGTATTGAATCGTACCAGTTGGTTCTGATGCCCACAAATGGGTTCCAAAAATCACATCTACCCCATCTAAGCATCCATCTTCAATCATGGAAATGGCTCCCCCTGGGGCATATTCTTCTGCATGCTGATGGATCATCACATAATTTCCTTCTAGTTCCTCCCGCATTTCATGGAGTACTTTTGCAAGCACTAGTAAGGTAGCTGTATGCCCATCATGTCCGCAGGCATGCATAACACCAGGAACGAGGGATTTATAAGGTACATCTTTTTCATCTTGAATCGGCAAGGCATCAAAATCTGCCCGTAAAGCGATTGTTTTCCCTGGTTTGCTTCCATAGATTTTTGCTACTACACCATTTCCACCTACTTGACCTCTTACTTCAATCTCTAGGTTTTCATAGAATGTTTGAATATACTTAGCAGTTTTTTCTTCTTTAAAGGATAGCTCTGGATGCTGATGCAAATGTCTTCTTATCGAAACCATTTCTTCATAATACTCTTCTAGCTTATCAAATAATGCATTCATCCTTCTTCTCTCCCTTAAGTATAATTTTTTGATTATTATAACATTTTTATCTAGTTCCATGTGGGGTATATTGGTAAATATTAATAAGATGATTTTTGTGAAAAGAAGGAGCTAGGAAATGGAATTCAGAAAATCAAAAATAACTTATCTATTTTTACTTATAGCAGCAGGCTTATCTATCTACTTTTGGATAGCTGTCAAAAGTAGGAGTCCATTAAGCTTTGATCAAAATATGACAAATTTTATGACGAGAATTTTTACGGAGTTTTCTTATCCCTTTTTTACATTAATGGATCGAATAGGCTCTAGATTGGGGATTGGAATCGTTAGTCTGCTCTTTGTTTTATGGCTTTGGATTAAAAAGAAGAATTACTTAGCGATGGCTGTATTTGTTTTTGCTGTGGCTTTTGGCAATGAAATCAATAAATGGCTGAAGAGTGCAGCTGGAAGACCCCGTCCTGATTTGGAGCATTTGGTGGCAGTAAAAAGCCTTAGCTTCCCAAGTGGTCATGCCATGATGGGAATGATACTTTATATGATGATTGCCTATTTTATTATTAGTGGATTGGAATCAAAAGCTGTAAAGTGGTTAATAGGAATAGTTGCTGGAATATGGATTCTCCTTATGGGGATTAGCAGAGTAGTGATGCAAGTCCATTATCCTTCAGACGTCGCAGCTGGATTTGCGATGGGTTTTATTTGGGTATTCATTTGGATTTCTCTTTATGGCATGCTATATAAGGGAAAATAATATGAAATGATTACTTACAATGTCTCGCAAGTATATGTACGAAAAATAAATGAATTTTATTTAAGTAAAGGAAGTTTAGTAATGACGACAACATTGACTTACATAAAGGCTTGGCAAAAAGCGTTAAAAGCTGAGATTCAGCATTTAAAAAAAGAGGGCAGTACAAGATACCTGATGTTAAATGGGCGGTTGCTTTCGAAAGAAAATGCCTATATCTACTTTTTTGATACGCCTTCTTCTATAAAAGTGCCTGTCGGTTCTATTGTCAGAATTGAATGGGGAAAAAAACTCACGGATGGGCGGATTCTTTCATCTGAAGGAAAAAACCTCATCATTGAAGTAAAAGAAAATTTAGGCCCTATTTTATCTGAAAGTTATCTGCTGTATGACCCATGGGAGCTGCTGGATCAGCTTTTTCAACGTCTGGAGGATATGAAGGAAAACAAGCGGAAAAGAGGGAGAATAAAAAAGCTGATGGATCCATCTATGCCAGCGAAACACCCAGCCGATAACATTAAATCAAATGTTCACGAGCTTATTCTCCGCTCAAAGTACAATCCCGTTACTTTTGTATGGGGACCTCCAGGAACGGGGAAGACTTACACTCTTGCTAGAGTGGTTGCCAATAAATATGTAAAGGATGCTCGGGTGCTAGTACTCTCTCATAGCAATCAGGCTGTTGATGTATTAATGGCGGAAGTTTCATTATTTGTTGAAAATAAAGGGCATTTACGTGAGGGAGATCTGCTAAGATATGGATCACAAGCAGGGGAAGCTATTCAAAATCGGCCGTTTTTAACAGCAAGCCATCTCATAGAAAAGCATCATACAAACTTGGCAGAAAACAAAGAAGCTTTGTTAGAAGAACGTCGGTTCATTAAACTAGACTTATCTAAATCCTATAGTAAAAGTGACTCTAATCGTCTTCTTGAAATTGAAAAAAAATTAACGGCAATCCTTGAGAAAGTTCGTCAAAAAGAACTAGAGTTTTTAAAAGAGGCAAAGATTGTTGGCACAACACTTGCAAAGGCAGCCAGTGATCCAGCCATTTATGAAAAAGAATTTGATCTTGTTGTTTTGGATGAGGCAAGTATGGCCTATGTTCCACAGGCAGCTTTTGCCGTATCACTTGCTAAGCGTGCGATTATTTGCGGGGATTTTAAACAGATTCCTCCGATTGCTGCAGCACGGCATCCGCTCGTGAGTGAATGGCTGAGAGAAGATATTTTCTATCAATCTGGTGTGTCAGAATGGGTGAAGGAGGGGAAGCTGCATCCTCATTTATTTCTCTTAAAGGAGCAGAGGAGAATGCACCCGGATATTTCTTCGTTTACTAATCGATTTATATACCATTCGCTTGTCGGTGACCATCGAAGTGTTCAGAAGTCTAGATTAGAAATTTCTGAGAGAATGCCTTTTAAAGATAGTGCTTCCATTTTATTAGATACATCAGGGGCTGGGAGCTATTGCATGAAGGATAGAGTGTCTAATTCACGAATAAACGTATGGCATTTGCTTTTATCTGTTCAGTTGATTCATGAAGCTTATTTCGGGGGGATGAAGTCAATTGGGTATGTCACACCCTATCGCGCTCAAGCAATGCTGCTCGAACAGCTGCTTGATGAATTATTAAGCACTGTTGTTCATGAAGCAGACATCATTGCTGCAACGGTTCATCGCTTTCAAGGAAGCGAACGTGACATGATGATTTTTGATACAGTAGATAGCTATCCACAGGACCGTGCAGGAATGCTTTTAACTGGAAAAGAGAGTGACAGGCTGCTGAATGTGGCAATCACAAGGACAAAAGGAAAGTTCATTCACTTATGTGATTATGGGTTTGTGCGGAATCAGGTGTATCAAAATAAAACTTGGCGAAAGCTTGCTGAACATCAACGGACTGGAGGAAAAGCAGTAGGTCCAAGTGAAGTTGGTACTTGGATAAAAAATCAGCATCCAAGCCTCCAATGGATGCATGCAAGAAAGCTAGAACGAGTGAAGGCAGATATTGATGGGGCAGCAAAAACCATCACTGTATCACTGCCTAAGGGTCGCAGTTTGTCGGAAGAATGGATTGACATCTTAAATAGAAGAGGAAAAGGGGTGATGTTGACCTTGTTAGCAGAGGAGAGAGCAGATGGTCTCAGGGCAGAAAACCAAACATCAGAGTTGCTCCCTTTTCCGTTTATTATCATTGATAATCAATTGATTTGGCTTGGTCTCCCGGTTGAAGCAAATGTAAGGGCCCTTCCTCCATTTATTGCCGCAAGAGCTGAATCCAAACTGCTTGTAAATGTTCTTTTATCATATATAAATGGTTAAAAAGGAAGTTTTTTATTTTTTTGTTCAAAGAAAAGAAAGTACAATTTTGTACTTAGAGAATTGTCTAGCTCCAGCGCCTATCGCCTATCAAACTTCAGGTCCCCTCCCTACGATAAGTCAACATCGGTTCACTCTCGCTCACCGTGTTTCCTTTATCTCAGTCGCGGCCCTTCCAGTTTGTACGGCGATGACCAAGGCGCTTGCGCTTTTCTTATCCTTCTATTCATCCTCGGGAATGAAGTATTTTGTTACATAGGCAGAACCTATTAATAGGTTAGCGGGATTGGCAGATGTGCTGATTTCTTTTTTGAATGTCGTATAGGATGCGGAGTTCTCCCAATTTAAATATGACTTTTCATTTTGCCATAATGAAAGGATGACGTACGTATCGGATTTAAGAGGGCGAAGAAATCGAATAGCTGAAAATCCATTGTGTTTTTCGAAAAGGCTTTTTAAATGATTAAAACGGTATTCCAATAAAGGTCTTTCTTCTTCAATTACGGGAATCGTATTCATGACGACAATGCCTTTATTTTCAAGAGCTCCTTTAGATTCGATCACTTGAAAAGAACGTGGGGTTTTAAATACGGATGGTTGATCCGATTCATGCAATAATAGTGCATTGTCGATATTTTGCATGAGAAACATCGATTCTCCAGGATGCTTTTCTTTTATTTTATATAAGAAATTGTACGTGCCGGTTGTCATGTAAATATTCATATGATTCATCCCCTTATTTGTTTTATTAGAACTATACGATAATTATCTGTAGAACATTCATTGCCAAAAGGTTAACACACTATGACAAAATTTCGACATTTTTCTCCGCTATCTATACAAGTATAGCTGAAAACGATACAGTTAGTATGGATGATTAGGTGTCAAAATTTCAAATATCCTTACTTATATATTAAAATGTAAAACAGACAGTTTGAAAGGTGGATAATTTAAATGGTGAAAATGATAAATGATACTTTTTTACGTGCGGCTAAAGGGGAAAAGACTGAACATGTTCCTGTTTGGTATATGCGTCAGGCAGGACGTTCCCAGCCCGAATATAGAGCAATAAAAGAGAAATACACTTTATTTGAAATTACCCATCAGCCTGAGCTTTGTGCATATGTGACAAAATTGCCTGTTGATCAATATAACAATGATGCGGCCATTCTATATAAAGACATTATGTCACCACTTCCTGCACTTGGAGTTGAAGTTGAAATCAAGTCTGGGATTGGCCCAGTTATTTCTAATCCTATCCGTTCGGTTGCTGATGTTGAAAAGCTCGGTGAAATCAACCCGGAAGAGGATGTACCATATGTGCTTGATACGATTAAGCTTCTTACACAAGAACAATTAGAAGTGCCGCTAATTGGGTTTGCTGGCGCACCTTTTACACTTGCAAGCTACATGATCGAAGGCGGTCCATCAAAGAATTACAATAAAACAAAAGCATTTATGCATGCTGAATCAAAAGCATGGTTTGCTTTAATGGACAAACTAAGTGAAATGACCATTACATATGTGAAAGCGCAAATTAAAGCGGGCGCAAGAGCAATCCAGATTTTCGATTCTTGGGTTGGCGCGTTGAATGTAGAAGACTATCGCATTTTTATTAAACCAACGATGAACAGAATTTTCTCTGCATTAAGAGAAGAAAATGTACCTCTAATCATGTTTGGAGTAGGAGCGAGCCATCTTGCAATGGAATGGCATGATCTGCCGCTTGATGTTGTCGGCTTAGATTGGAGATTGCCAATCAAAGAAGCGAGAGAAAGAGGAATTACAAAGGCTGTCCAAGGAAATCTTGATCCAGCACTTCTTCTTGCACCATGGGAAGTGATCGAAGCGAAAGCTAAAGAAATTTTAGATCAAGGAATGGAGCGTCCGGGGTATATCTTTAATCTTGGACATGGTGTATTCCCTGATGTTAATCCAGAAACATTAAAGCGCTTAACTGCATTTGTACATGAGTATTCAGCTTCAAAATTAAGCAAGTAGGCCTTGTCGATTAGATTAGTTGGATATCTTGCGTTTTTTTGAAACTATTAAAGAATAGATCTAGAGATTAACAAGAGGTGGATAAGTATGACAAGAAAGAAGATGGGATTACTTGTAATGGCGTATGGAACGCCTTATAAAGAAGAGGATATTGAGCGCTATTATACGCATATTAGACACGGAAGAAAACCTACCCCAGAAATGCTAGAAGACTTACGTGGAAGATATGAAGCAATCGGCGGTATCTCCCCGCTTGCAAAAATAACGATGGATCAAGCGAAAGGTCTTGAATCCTATCTAAATAAAATACAAGATGAATATGAATTTGTTATGTATCTTGGATTAAAGCATATTGAGCCATTTATTGAGGATGCGGTTAAACAAATGAATGAAGATGGAATTGAAGAAGCAGTAAGTCTTGTTCTTGCCCCTCATTTTTCCACTTTCAGCGTAAAATCGTATAATGGACGGGCGAAGGAAGAAGCAGAGAAGCTTGGAGGACCAGTCATTCATTCAGTGGAGAGCTGGTATAATGAGCCGAAATTCATCAAATATTGGGCAGATCGTGTGAAATCAACATTTGGAAGTATGACTGCTGAAGAACGAGAAAAGGCTGTCCTCATCGTTTCGGCACATAGCTTGCCAGAAAAGATTTTACAATTAGGAGATCCTTATCCGGGTCAGCTGAAGGAAACGGCAGATTTGCTTGCAAAGCAAGCTGGAGTCAAAAACTACGCAGTAGGCTGGCAAAGTGCAGGAAATACGCCAGAACCATGGCTTGGACCTGATGTACAGGATTTAACGAGAGAACTTTTTGAAAAAGAAGGCTATAAATCCTTTGTTTATACACCAGTTGGTTTTATCTCAGATCATTTAGAAGTACTGTATGATAATGATTATGAATGTAAAGTCGTTACAGAAGAAATTGGAGCTGCATATTATCGTCCAGCAATGCCTAATGATCAATCAGAATTTATTGATGCCCTTGCAACGGTCATCCAAAACAAATTAGCCAATAAATGAAACTAATGTAAAGAAGGCGGAGAACTGTGTCGGAAGAACAGAAGAAGGTTATCATTATCGGCGGTGGAATTACAGGTTTAACAACAGCTTTTTATTTGCAAAAAGAAGCACGTGAAAAGGGATTGTCCCTTGATGTGAAACTTGTTGAGGCCTCACAACGTCTAGGTGGCAAATTACAAACGGTTGTTAAGGAAGGCTTTGTTATCGAAAGAGGTCCTGATTCATTTCTTGCCAGAAAGCAAAGTGCTACGCGTTTAGCGAAAGAGGTTGGTATGGAAAATGAGCTAATCCGAAATACAGCAGGGAAATCGTTTGTTTTAGCGAGAGAGCGTCTTCATCCGATGCCTGGTGGGTCCATAATGGGGATTCCGACACAGATTGCCCCTTTTGTTACAACAGGATTATTTTCATTTCCTGGTAAATTGCGTGCTGCCGCAGATTTTGTTCTGCCACGGTCAAACGCTAAGGAAGATCAAGCACTTGGGGAGTTTTTCCGGAGAAGATTAGGTGATGAAGTTGTTGAAAACTTAATTGAGCCGCTACTATCGGGAATTTATGCTGGAGATATTGACCATTTAAGCTTAATGTCAACTTTCCCTCAGTTTTATCAAGTGGAACAAAAATATCGCAGTTTGATTTTGGGGATGAAAAAATCATCACCATCTCAGCCAAAAAGTTCAAATGAGAAGAAAGACAAAGGGATGTTCTTAACTTTTAAGACGGGGCTGCAGTCATTTGTCGATGCGATTGAAAAGAAATTGGAGCCGAATTCTGTCATAAAAGGAGTTCAGGTCAAAGGGATTGAAAAAAAACTGGACGGGTATGAACTTGAGTTAAGTAATGGAGAGGTGCTAACGGCAGATAGTGTCGTCTTATCTGTCCCACATCATATCACCCAGTCTATGTTTAAACAATATCGCTTTTTTGATGCTTTTAAGGAAATGCCTTCCACATCTGTTGCTACAGTTGCTCTTGCCTTTCCTAAAGAGGCGATTGAAAAAGATATAGAAGGAACAGGATTTGTCGTCTCACGAAACAGTGATTACACCATTACTGCCTGTACATGGACACATAAGAAATGGCCTCATTCTGCGCCAGCTGGAAAAGTTCTGCTGCGCTGCTATGTTGGCAGACCAGGTGATGAAGAGATAGTCGATGTTTCGGATAATGAAATGGTGAAAATCGTCTTAAATGATTTAAATAAAACGATGAATATTACGATGGCTCCTGACTTTGCAGTAGTATCTAGATGGAAGGATTCCATGCCGCAGTATACAGTTGGTCATAAGGGTCGCATTGACAAAGTGATAAACCACCTTAAAGCTGAACTCCCAGGTGTTTATATTGCAGGGAGTTCCTATGATGGGTTAGGAATGCCTGACTGTATTGACCAAGGTGAAAAAGCTGTTCAACAAGTATTATCATTCCTATATAGTAAAAATCAAAAAGCTATCCATTCGTGATAGCTTTTTTTACTATTTTTTGTTGCATTTATAATGGATGTATGTTAAATTACATATTGTACAAAATGACCAAATTACTCATTTAGTCAATTGTTCTTATTTTCTAGCTTCAGCGTGCAAGCGCTAATGCATTCTTAAAGAGGTGAGGGAATGGCAATCGATCGTAAGCAACTGATTATTGAGGCGGCTACTAAATCTTTCTCATTATTTGGATTTAAGGCCACAACAATGGATCAGGTTGCAAAGATTGCAAACGTAGGGAAAGGAACGATTTATACCTTTTTTAAAAATAAAGAAGAACTGTTTGATGAAATTATTAGCTCGCTTATTAGTGAAATGAAGCGGGCAGCTGATGAAGCAATGGATTCTACACTTTCTTTTCATGAAAAGGTTCATCGCGGGCTTTATCAAATCTTGGAATTCCGCTTAAAACATCAGCTGACAATTAAGCTCTTCCAAGAAGAGAAAGAGATGGGGACTCCTGCTGTTATGGAGGTAATGATTAAACTAGAGGATGCCATTCTTGGTTATTTGAAGGAGAAAATCGTTGCTGCAATTGATAAAGGAGAAATACAAGAATGCAACCCTGAGGTAACAGCATTTATTATGTTGAAGCTCTATGTTGCTCTCATCTTCGATTGGGAAAAGCGCAATGAACCATTAGAAAAGGAAGAAATTGCGAAGTTATTTGAACAGTATATCTTTAAGGGATTATCAAACAGATAGTCCTCGTTTTTTGGAATATATTGACTAAATGAACAAAACAGTCAGTTTAACAAGGAGGCAACAACATTGAGAGAAAGTCTTTTCAAAAAGGAATTGCTGTCTGTTTTGCGGAATAAAAAGCTTCTTATTCCAATTATTGCAGTTCTATTTATTCCGGTATTATACAGCGGTATGTTTCTTTGGGCGTTTTGGGATCCTTATGATCATTTGGCTGATTTACCAGTAGCTATTGTTAATCAGGATAAAGGTGCTGATTTTGAAGGGAAAGAGCTTCAGCTTGGGAATGAACTTGTTGATAAATTAAAGGAAAGTGGAGATTTTAATTTTAAGTTTGTTAACAAAGAGGAAGGCTATAAGGATCTTAAAAATCAAAAATATTATATGCTGATTGAAATTCCATCAGAATTTTCATCTAATGCAACAACTTTGCTTGATGATCATCCGGAAAAGTTAAAGCTTGTCTATGTTCCGAATGAAAGCTATAACTTTCTTTCTTCGCAAATAGGTGAAACAGCTATTGAAAAAATTAAATCATCTATTTCTGAGAAAATAACCGAAACATATGCAGAAACAATGTTTGATAAAGTGACTGAACTTGCAGATGGGATGGGGCAAGCAAGTGATGGAGCTTCTAAAATAAATGATGGTGCAGCCGAACTGAAGGATGGCTCATCGCTAATTTATGATAAGCTTTCTTTATTAGCTGATAAATCAATTGAATTTAATGATGGAGTAGGAAAAATCAATAACGGCTCTAAGGAGTTAGTTGCTGGTTCGAAAACTTTAGCAGATGGACTTGGTCAGCTGCAAGAAGGACAGAATACATTAAAGTCAGCCTCTGATCAATTAAAAGCAGGCCATGAGCAAATGGCTGCAGGAATTCATCAGACAAAAGAAGGACTAGGGGCTGTTAATGAGAAATTGCCAGCTGTTGTTGCTGGTACAGAGCAGATTGGTGCCGGTGCAAAAACCCTATCAACCTCTTTACAGCAGTGGCAATCAGAAGCACAAAAAGTTAATGGTGGCATGGCAGTTCTTCAAGAAAAGCTACAAGGACTGATTGGCCAGCTCCCTGAAAATTCACCCGAGCGGTTAGAATTAGAGGGTGCATTGAATCAACTCAAAACTGGAACAGCTGAACTTGCCGGTGCGGCTGGGCAGCTTGCGAATGGCGGAAACGAAATTGCTGCCAAAATTGGTGAACTGAATACAGGGCAGAAACAGCTTCAGCAAGGTGTAAATGAGCTTGCAAAAGGAAGCGAAAAGCTTGAGAGCGGTGCACAGGAAATTTCGAAAGGGCAAAATGAATTCCAAGCAGGAATGAATACATTTAGCGAGAAGTTCGCAGATGCGAAAGCGGGTGCAGATCAATTAGCTAATGGTTCTACTGTTTTAGCTGGAGGACTTGGACAATTACAAGACGGATCTGCAGCTTTTAAAGATGGAACAGAACAGCTTAAAGATGGTGCTGGAAAAATAGCAGATGGGAATGCAACATTATATGATGGTTCAGAGGAGTTAGCTAGCAAATTAGCTGACGGTGCTGATAAAGCATCATCTGTAAATGCAAATGATGATACATTCAGCATGATGGCCGGACCTGTTAAAGTGGATAATGAGAAGATTAACAAAGTTCCAAACTATGGAACAGGATTTGCTCCATATTTCTTATCACTTGGTCTATTTGTCGGTGCACTCTTACTGTCAATAGTCTTTCCATTACGTGAACCAGCAGGCGTGCCAAAGAACGGAATGAGCTGGTTTACAAGTAAATTCCTCATTCTCATGGGAATTGGAATTATTCAAGCATTAATCTCTGTGTTGATTATGTTTGTAGGTTTAAAAATTGAAGTGCAAAGTGTACCATTATTTATTTTCTTTGCCATCATTACAAGCCTGACATTCATTACATTAATTCAGTTCTTTGTTACCACATTTGGTGATCCTGGACGTTTCATTGCGATTATCATCTTAATCCTGCAATTAACAACAAGTGCAGGTACGTTCCCACTTGAGTTAATTCCTAATTTCTTACAGCCAATTAGCGCATTCTTACCAATGACTTACACTGTTTCAGGATTTAAGGCAGTAATTTCAAGCGGTGACTTCAGCTTTATGTGGCATAATGTAGGAATATTAGCGATTTTCATTGTGTTATTTATTGCAGGCACAATTACATTCTTCACAGGTATGCATAAAAAACGTTTTGCTGCTGCAGCTGTATCAGAGTAAAACACAAAAAACCAGCCGTTATATGTTAGCGGCTGGTTTTTCTATGTATATTTATAGCTCTAGGCGCCATCGGCTCGAGGTTACAAGCCAAACCGACAAGGAGGTTAAAGAACAACCTTCCATCCAGTTAGCCTTATGCTTGTCGCCGATAAGTAAGCCTCCACCGCTGTTCTATGTCTAGCTGCGGTAGCTAGGGGCGGGGGCATAACATGAAGAAAAAAAGGAAATTGAGGAACTATTCAAGGATCTGTTAATTAGTTATAAATCATCTGAAGAAACAGTAATCAGTGATTATTCAATGAAGAACAAGACTATAAAGAATTAGAAGAAACAAAAGAATATTATAGAAAAGGATTAAAAGTTATTTTGAAAAGATTCTAGTAATTAAGGAGATGATTGGTTAAACCTTTTAATGTTATGATAAAGTAATTTTGGGGATAACTGCAAAAAAAGAAAGCAATCGCAATGTTTTTACTATCATTTATAAATTTATGGACTTTTTAGAATTATACTACTATATTTTTTCGATTTCTTATATAATTTCTAATGTAGGTCTATATTTTTATTAAGGGGTTTCTTATAAGTAGTATTTATCAGGTTAATACTACTTATAAGAAAAAATGGGAGTAAAAAAATAGCCTCTTTTTGAAAAAAATTACTGGAAAAATTCATGATAATGCCAGCTCGACTTTAACACGAATTTTAACAATCTAATGTTCAAATGGTAATTCTAGGGAGGTAATTTCATTATTGCTAGTTTCAGGATATGTAAGGTTAATAGTTACCAACAACCCTAGAGAAATAATTGAAATTAAGAACTTTTTCACGAGTTATTCAATACCTCCTTTTTACTAATTTGTTTCTATAAAGTTATAATACATCATTAATGATTTGTTTGGTCTTACGATTTTCTTTGAAATTTGAAATGAATCTACCTAATTTCGCCTTTTATTTCAAAATCCTATTACAATTTATGAATATAGGAATATTAAAAGATAAAAGTTAGGTAAGATTGTCAATGATTCTATTTAATCAAATAATAGGTTGGAGGAAAGTCCAATGTATGATAATAGGATTGGGTATGAATTGAAAAAATTACGGGAGAAAATGAGGATTACGCAATCACAATTATGTGAAGGAATTTGCCATCAATCAATGTTAAGTAAAATAGAAAAGGGTGAAACCTATCCATCGGCACCTATTCTGTATAAACTCTCTCAAAGGTTAAATGTAGATATGGAATATTTCTTTGTTGATGCAAATTTAAAAAACTTCGAATACATTAAAGAGACTATTAATACAATACGAAAAGAAATCAGAAATAAAAATTATGAAACGGTTAAAGAACTTGTATTATTAGAAGAATCAAATCCTGATTTTCAAAATTTTGTAGAATTAAAACAGTTTCTATGGTGGCATAAGGGAATAGTTTTATATTACGTTGATAATAATCCTTCGCTAGCAATTAAGGAACTGGAGAATGCTTTGTTATTGAGTAGACCTATTTCCGAAATATATCATATGTATTCAGATAGAGAATTTGAAATAATAAATACTCTTGCTGTTATTTATTCAGAAATTAATGATCACGAAACTTCATTAAACTATTTCAAAAATGCTAGGAGTATTTTAAAAAATCAAGCTTTAAAAGATACAAAGATCTTGCTTAGAATTGATTATAATATGGCAAAAGTGTTAACAAGACTTAAAAGGTACTCGGAATCAATTAATTTATGCAATGAAGGAATTAATCAATGTATTGAAGATAGCTGTATGTATCTATACGGAGAATTAACTTATCAAATAGGTTATAACTATGAGTTAATGGGAGATCGCAAGAAAGCAAGAGAATTTTATCAGGATTCATTAGAGATATTCAAAGTAAGAGCAAATAACCATTTCAATGATTACATAAAAAGTAGGATTAAACAACTTTCGTAAAATATCCAAAAAGAAAGCACCGCACTTAGAGTTAATTCTCTATGTGTGCGTGCTTTTTTGTTTTTAAGGAGAAGAAAATAAATGACACTAACACCTAATAATGAAATAGGTAAAAACTAAGAATCATACGAAAGGAAAGAGGGGTAGCTAATGCCCTTGGGCAAACCCCTTCCGCTTTTCTATGTCTAGCTCCAGTCGCCATCGGCTCGAGGTCACAAGTCAAGCCGACAGGGAGGTTAAAGAACAACCTCTCTGCCGGCTCGTCTTGTGCTTGTCGCCGATAAGCAGGCGCCTTCCGCTTTTCATTCTATATATCCGAAACTCCCATACAATGATCACATTTGTTTCCATAGCATTCATGCTGTTCTTCGATTGGCTTCCCGCAGTCAACACATTGCTTTGCCGGTAAATTTCTAAAGAAATCTAAAATGTTTTGGATCATTTTTGAAAGCCCCCTATGATTTGTGTTTGTTTTGAATAATAAGTTTCTTTTATTGTATTATAACAGTTTGTTTGTGTCAATGACTGTCTTGATACAAATTGATGGATGTGAAAAAATAGGCTTATTCAGGTATATTAGTTATGACAAAATGTTTTTCATTCCCGTTATTAGGTGAAAATAACAAGGTAATAGATAGAAGGAGGAGAAATGATGAAATTTACTGTGATTGGCTGCTGGGGCGGGTATCCAAATGCAGATGAAGCGAGCTCGGGTTATTTACTTGAACATGAGGGATTTCATTTAATGATTGATTTCGGCAGCGGCGTTCTGGCGAAAATGCAAAGGGTTCTTCAGCCAGAGGAGATTAATGGGGTCATTCTTTCTCATTATCATCCGGATCATATTGCAGATATAGGTGTGCTGCAGCATGCCCGTCTTATTCAAGGTTTTTTAGGCAAGAAGACAGAATGCCTTCCTATTTATGGTCATGGGATGGATGAATATGAATTTTCAAAATTAACATATAAAGAGATTACTAAGGGGATTGCCTATCAATCAGATCAAACTTTAAATATTGGTCCATTTGCGATACAATTTTTACAGACGGATCATCCTGTTCCGTGCTTTGCGATGAGAATTGAGGCGGATGGAAAATCCCTCGTGTATACTGCGGATACATCATACAAAGAAGAATTCGTTCCTTTTTGCAATGGGGCGGATTTATTAGTGTGTGAATGTAATTTTTATAAGCATCAAAATGGCAAGAATGCTGGACATATGACAAGCTATGATGCAGGAACGTTAGCACAGAAAGCAAATGTCAAAAAACTTCTGCTAACTCATCTGCCGCATTACGGGAATATAGAGCAATTAAAGGAAGAAGCTGCGGATATGTACAGCGGGCCAATTGCGCTAGCTGCCTATCAATGGTCCGTTAAATTATAAGGAGTGAACCAACATGCTATTTATCGATAACAAAGGAATAACAGATCCAAGAATTAATTTAGCAATAGAAGAATACGCATTAAAAAATTTAGATATTAACGTAACCTATCTGCTTTTTTACATAAATGAGCCATCTATTATTATTGGTAAAAATCAAAATACAATCGAAGAGATTAATACAGAGTATGTAGAAGGCAATGGCATTCATGTTGTTCGCCGTTTATCAGGCGGTGGAGCCGTATATCATGATTTAGGAAACTTGAACTTCAGCTTCATTACAAAAGACGACGGAGAAAGCTTTCATAATTTCCGGAAGTTTACCGAGCCTGTTGTCGATGCATTGAGAAAGCTAGGCGTTAATGCTGAACTTAGCGGCAGGAATGATCTCACTGTTGAAGGCAGAAAAATTTCAGGGAATGCGCAATTCTCAACCAAGGGCAGAATGTTTAGCCATGGTACTCTTATGTTAGATTCCGAAATTGACAGTGTTGTTTCAGCATTAAAGGTGAAAAAGGATAAAATTGAATCGAAGGGAATTAAATCGATTCGCAGCCGTGTAGCAAACATTTCTGAGTTTTTAAAAGAGAAAATTACGATTGAAGAATTCCGTGCCTTATTGCTTAAAAATATTTTTGGCGGCAAGGATCAAATTGAGGAGTATATTCTTACAGATGAGGATTGGGAAAAAATTCACCAGTTATCGAAGGAAAGATACCAAAATTGGGATTGGAATTATGGGAAATCTCCTAAATTTAATTTGCAGCATTCCCATCGTTTCCCAGTTGGCGGCATTGATATTCGACTGGATGTGGATAAAGGCAAAGTGGAAAATTGCAAAATATACGGTGACTTTTTCGGTGTAGGTGATGTTAGCGATATCGAAAATAAACTAATTGGTGTTCGCTATGAAAAGGCAGAACTAGAAAAAGCACTTGAAGAAATTGATATTAAACATTATTTTGGTAATATTACAAAAGAAGATTTCCTACAATTAATATACTAAAATTCATGAGAGTGTTCCTGACGGGGAACGCTCTTTTTAATGAGCAAAAGAGAATAATAAAAAGTAAAAACTTTTTACTGCCGTTTATGCGTCTCTTATGTGTATACAAATTAATAGCAATAAAGGAGCCTTTTTGCGACATGGGAAAGAAAAGTAGATGTAATCATGATGAATTATTTACAAGCTTTATTAGGGAGAACAAAGAGAACTTTTATCGGCTAGCCTACAGCTATGTGAAAAATTCTGAAGATGCTTTAGATATCGTACAAGACTCGATCCATAAAGCGATCGTCTCAATGGATTCTCTTCAGGATATAAAGACGCTTAAAAGCTGGTTTTATAGAATAGTGGTCAATACCTCCTTAGATTTTCTCAGGAAACATAAACGCGTCAGTATTGTGGATGCGGAAACAATGGAATTTATTAGTTCAGGCAGTGAAGACCATTATGAAGATATTGATTTAGAGAGGGCTTTGGATCAATTAGCGCCTGAATATAAAAGTATTATTGTTTTACGCTTTTTCGAGGATTTGAAAATTGAAGAAGTCGCTGATGTTCTCAATGAAAATGTAAATACGATAAAAACACGATTGTATAAAGCCTTAAAGCTATTACGTGTTGAATTGAACGATGAAATCATTAAGGGGGCAAACTAGAATGGACAAAAAATTAGACCAGCTTAAAACGGAGTATAAAAATATACAAATACCTGATGAATTGAATTTCATTGTCGAGAGGGCATTATTAAAAGGAAAAAAGAAGAAAAAGAAAAACGGTTATAAGTGGATGGCTGGGACGGCTGCAGCTGCTGTTCTTTTTATCGGAGGTTTGAATATTAGCCCAGCAATGGCTAGCACTTTAGCAGATATGCCTGTTGTTGGGAGTATAGTAAAAGTATTAACTTTTACAGAATATAAAGTGGATAAAGAAAAATACCAAGCAGATATAAAAGTACCGGCAGTATCAGATTTAGAGAATGGAGATTTGGCTCAAAGTCTGAATGATAAATATTTAAAAGAGGGAAAAGAACTATATGATGAATTCATGGTTGAGATGAAGGATTTAGAGAAGAATGGCGGCGGCCATCTAGGTGTGGACAGCGGCTATGAGGTAAAAACAGATAACGATCAGATCTTATCAATCGGCAGATATGTTGTAAATACAGTTGCATCATCTTCAACGATCATGACATACGATACCATCGATAAGAAAAATCAAATCCTATTAAGCTTACCAATGTTATTTAAAGATGAAAGCTATGTGAATACAATTAGTGAAAATATAAAAGAACAAATGCGTGAACAAATGAAGGCGGATGAGAATATAATCTATTGGGTGTCTAATGCTGGATTAGAAGACGAAGAACTTTTCGAGCTTTTCGAAACCATTCATAAAGAGCAAAACTTCTATATTAATAATGATGGAAAATTAGTCATATCCTTTGATAAGTACGAGGTGGCTCCTGGATATATGGGAGTTGCTGAGTTTATCATTCCGACTGAAGTGATTTCGGATATATTAGTAAGCGATGAGTATATTCATTAATGAGAAAACCGAACGGTGGCATCCGTTCGGTTTTTTTATAACTTTATATTAATATAAAAATTTCCATTCTTAGAATCAAGAATAACTTGAATATTTGCATTAAAAACTTTTTTGCTTGAACACATAACTTTCTTTCAATATAATATATTTAGAAAATTATTTAAATAAAATGAATGATTATTCATTCATCAGAAGGGGGAAAGGGATATGAATTTAACTAAACAGCTCCATGAAACCGCAAGAACAAAGGGGAGCAAACCGGCTTATTATTTTATGGACCAATCAAGTACATATGCTGAATTAGACGGAGCAGTTACGAAATTTGCTTCTGGTCTAGAACAATTAGGAGTGAAAAAAGGGGATCATATTGCTTTATTGTTAGGAAATTCTCCACACTTTGTAATCGGTCTACATGGGGCGCTTCGTCTTGGGGCAACAGTTATACCAATCAACCCGATTTATACACCTGATGAAATTGGCTATATCGTTAATAATGGGGATGTAAAGGCAGTGGTAGCCCTTGATTTACTTCTTCCATTAGTTGAAAAAATGCATCCAGCTTTGCCGAAAGTAGAGAACTATATTATTTGTGAAACACCTCAAGGGAAGGAATCAGGCATTGATGTAACAGCTTTATCCGCATACTCTAAATTGAAATCGTTTTCACAAGTGTTGGCATCGGGTGATTTAAGCTTTACAGGACCAGAATTAGAAGATGATGAAGTGGCAATCATCCTTTATACTTCAGGCACAACAGGTAAGCCAAAGGGCGCCATGCTGACACATAAAAACCTTTACAGTAATGCGAAGGATGTTAGCGATTATCTTCATATGAATGAAAATGATCGTGTCGTGACAACCTTGCCCATGTTCCATGTATTTTGTTTAACTGTTGCCTTGAATGCCCCGCTTATGAATGGAGCAACGATTATTATCGATCCAAAATTCAGTCCAAAGGAAATGTTTAGGCTTGTGGAGATGTATAAGCCAACCGTATTTGCTGGTGTCCCAACGATGTATAATTTCCTTCTTCAATATGCGCAAAGCTACGGTGGAGACTTAAGCTCGCTCAGGCTTTGTATTTCTGGCGGATCAGCGATGCCAGTTGCCCTATTAAAGTACTTTGAACAGAAATTTAATGTGCTGGTATCTGAAGGATACGGTCTTTCTGAAGCATCCCCCGTTACATGCTTTAACCCCCTGGACAGACCAAGAAAGGCAGGCTCAATTGGTCAATCCATAGTGAATGTTGAGAATAAAGTCGTTAATGAGCTCGGGGATGAAGTTCCTGTTGGTGAGGTTGGGGAATTGATTGTCCGCGGTCCGAATGTGATGAAGGGTTATTACAAAATGCCTGAAGAATCTGCTGCAACCATTAAGGACGGCTGGCTTTATACAGGTGATTTGGCCCGAATGGATGAGGAAGGCTATTTTTATATTGTAGACCGGAAAAAAGAGTTAATCATCGTTGGCGGCTATAATGTGTATCCAAGGGAAGTGGAAGAAGTGCTTTATGACCATCCAGATGTTGTCGAGGCAGCGGTTATCGGTGTTCCTGATCCAAATCTTGGCGAAGCTGTACGATGCTATGTCGTTAAAAAGAATCCAAGCTTAACTGAAAATGAGCTGATGGACTATTGTACACAGCATTTGGCGAAATATAAACTTCCTTCTTCCATAGAATTTTTAGAGGAGCTTCCGAAAAATACAACTGGAAAAATTTTGCGAAGAGCGTTGAAAACTCAAGTTTTACAATAGGTTTTAACTGGTACAGGCATGGCATCAAAGGATCCTTGCCTGTTTTTTTCTGAATTTTGAAGGAAATTGCATCAATTTTCACGAATTGGAAGATGTAGCGAATAATAGGGAGTGGATCATTCTTGAGTTCAATCATTGTTGAATTGAAAAAGCATATTGCCGTCGTTGCGATTAATCGTCCGGATGCATTGAATGCTTTTAATTATGAAACTTTATCCGAGCTTCAGGGTTCAGTTGAGAAATTACGTACGAATCCCGAGGTCCATGTCGTCATTTTTACAGGATCAGGTGAAAAGGCATTCAGTGTAGGTGCTGATTTGAAGGAGCGCAAAACGTTATCAGATGTGGAAGTACGCCGAAATTTATATAAGATTGGAGAGGTGTTTTCACTGATTGACCAGCTCCCTCAACCAACGATTGCTGCGATAAATGGGTTCGCATTCGGTGGAGGGATGGAACTAGCATTATCTTGTGATTTCCGGATTGCTGTTTCAAGTGCCAAGATGGGACTGACAGAAACGAGCTTAGCGATCATTCCTGGGGCAGGGGGAACCCAAAGACTGCCGCGCTTAATCGGTCAAGCAAAGGCACTTGAATTAATTTTAACAGCTAAACGTTTAAGTGCTGAAGAAGCGTTGAATTACGGATTAGTAACAAAGGTAGTCAATGCGGAAAACCTATTCAATACATGCTTCGAGCTTGCTGAACAAATGTTAGCTAACGGTCCGTTAGCTCTTCAGCAAGCTAAGTTTGCAGTCAAACAAGGGATGAATGTAGACTTGCAGACAGGCTTACAAATAGAAAGAAAAGCCTATGAAGTTATTATTCCGACAGAAGATCGAATTGAGGCACTTCAAGCCTTTTCAGAAAAAAGAAAGCCAGAATTTAAAGGAAAATAAGGAAACAGCAGCTATAAAAAGAAAGAACATGGCAATATGGGCCATGTTCTTTTTTTATCGTTATTTTTAAAAAATTTTTGAAAATAGTAAAAAAGTACTTGAATTTCTATCTTTAGTAGATTTATAATTTAGTGAATAAAAGCACAAAAGCGTTTAAGTGCAAAAGGGGTGTAAGTAATGATTAAACAATTAAAAATACTAGCTGTAGCTAGTTTAGTAGGTGTCACGTTATTGAGCGGATGTGGCAGTGAAAGTACGGAAGGAAATGCTGCAGAGGGTGAAAAGGGAAAAACCTACAAGATTGGCTTAACACAATTTGCTGAACACCCATCCCTTGATGTGGCAACAGAAGGATTTAAAAAAGCTTTGGAGGATGAAGGGTTTAAAGAGGGAGAGAATGTTGAATTCGATTTCCAAAATGCGCAGGGAGATATGAATAACACACAGACGATTGCGAATAATTTTGTTGGTGACAAGGTTGATTTAATCTTTGCAAATGCAACACCGAGTGCTGTTAGTGTTCTAAATGCAACGAAGGATATTCCGATTCTGTTCACTTCTGTAACAGATCCAATTGGTGCCGGTTTAGTAGAAGCCTTAGATAAACCAGGAAACAATATTACAGGAACAACAGACAACCATCCAGATGGAACAGCTAAAACAATACAGTTTATTGTTGAAGAAGCAGGAGCAAAAAATATCGGTGTAATCTCTAATGCAGGGGAGCAAAACTCTGAGGTACAGGTGGATCAAGTGAAAAAACTTGCTGAGGAAAAAGGTGCAACTGTCGTCGAAGCATCAGTGTCAACTTCTGCTGAGGTAAAACAGGCTGCCGAGTCCTTAGTCGGACGTGTCAATGCTATCTATGTACCGACAGATAATACAGTTGTATCAGCGTTAGAATCTGTTATTTCAGTCGCAAATAGTGAAAAAATCCCATTATTTGTTGGGGAATTAGACTCAATGGAACGCGGTGCGATTGCTGCGAGCGGATTTAGCTACTATGATCTTGGCTATCAAACAGGAAAAATGGCTGTCGAAATCTTAAAAGGCAATAAAAAGGTATCCGAAATACCGGTTGAGCTGCCTGGAAGTTTAAAGCTAGTTATTAATAAAAAAGCTGCTAAAGCACAAGGACTTGAAGTAAAACAAGAGTGGGCAGAAATTGCAGAATTTTTCGAAGGTAAACAGTAGAAATATTTACACTTCAGTCAGAGGGGATGAGAACAATGCCAACAGCTATTTTTGGTTCGATAGAAGCAGGTGCCATCTATGCATTAATGGCATTAGGCGTCTATCTATCATTCAGAATACTTGATTTCCCTGATCTTACAGTAGATGGAAGCTTTGTAACAGGTGCGGCTGTGTCAGCTGTCCTTATTGTCGGAGGGACAGACCCATTTGCTGCGACGTTGATAGCCGTAATTGCAGGATTTGCAGCTGGCTGTATCACAGGGCTTCTCCATACGAAGGGTAAAATTAACCCGCTTCTATCAGGAATTCTTATGATGATTGCCTTGTATTCGATTAATTTACGAATAATGGGAAAATCAAATGTCCCTCTACTTGCTGAAGAGACAGTAATGACAAAGTTAACTGCCTTTTGGCAAAGTCTTGGTTTGGACGAGGCACTGCAAGCGTTATTATCAGTGACTGGCTTTGTTCCGAACACATGGGGCATTCTTATCTTAATGCTAATCCTAGCATTTATAGTTAAAGTGATTATCGATCTATTTTTAACAACAGATATCGGTCTTGCGATTCGGGCAACTGGAAATAACGAAACAATGATTCGCAGCTTCTCGGCAGATACAGATTTACTGAAGATTATGGGTCTTGGACTTTCCAATGCACTTGTCGCATTCTCAGGTGCATTGGTTGCGCAATATAACGGGTTCAGTGATGTTGGGATGGGAATCGGTATGATTGTGATTGGTCTTGCTTCAGTCATTATTGGTGAAGCGATTTTCGGTGCAAAAACAATCGTTAGGGCAACATTGGCTGTCATTGGCGGTGCCATTCTATATCGAATTATTGTTACAGCTGCACTTCGAGTTGAATTTCTTGAAGCAGGAGATATGAAGCTTATTACTGCGTTAATTGTTGTGTTTGCCTTAGTAATCCCTAAAATTCTTGAAAAGCAAAGGGAAAGACAACGAAAAAAGCGCAGGGCAGTCCAAAAGGCTTATGAGGGTGGTGAACAGCTTGCTGCAATTAAAACAGATTCATAAAGTCTTTAATGAAGGTACACCTGATGAGAAAATGGCTTTAAAAAATATGGAACTGCATTTAAAGCCTGGTGATTTCATGACCGTAATTGGCAGTAATGGTGCAGGGAAGTCAACACTTATGAATCTAATTTCCGGAAAAATGATTCCGGATTTAGGGGAAGTCATCATCGACGGGAAGGATGTCACGATGGTAAAGGAGCATAAACGGTCTAGATTAATTGGACGTGTCTTTCAGGATCCGATGGCTGGAACTGCTCCAGCGATGACGATCGAAGAAAATCTCGCTATTGCCTTTTCCCGGACAGCTTCACGCGGATTGAAAAAAGGCGTGACCAAAACAAGAAGAACCTTTTTTCAGGAAAAGCTGGAATCCCTTCATCTCGGTTTGGAAAATCGCCTGCAGGCTAAGGTTGGTTTATTATCAGGAGGAGAAAGACAAGCGCTATCCTTATTAATGGCAACGTTCACTGAACCGAAAATTCTCCTTCTTGATGAACACACAGCAGCCCTTGATCCTGCTCGTGCAGAACTGATTACCGCTCTAACGAAAGAAATTGTGAAAACCTATCAGCTTACCACCTTGATGGTGACTCATAATATGCAGCAGGCATTGGATCTTGGCAATCGCTTGATCATGATGGATAAAGGACAGTTAATTTTTCAGGCAAATGAAGAACAGAAACAATGCTTAACAGTTGAAAAGCTATTAGAAGAATTTCAACGGATTCGTGGAGAGAAGATGAGCACTGATAAGGCGGTACTCATATAAAAAAGTGCAAATGCTTGATAAAATGTTAAACTTGCTCGATAAAATTTGAACAGTGCTAGATAAAATAATAAAAATGCTAGATAAGATCTCTAGTAATAGTTCAACTAATAAAAGGCATATCACGCCATTCGTGATATGCCTTTCAATTATGGATAATACATGACTACCTGAAGTCTGATAACCTCTGTTACGCTATTTTTATACGTATGAGCCTTATTTGCTAAGAAGCGAAGCGAGTTCCCTTGCGCGATTTGAATATACTGTTCACCGATTAGCATTTCGAGTGTGCCACTCATCACGGTCACGTACTCTTCCACGCCTTCATTATGCTTATCGGCTGTATGCTGACAGCCAGGCTCAATTTCTACAATGAATATTTCAAACTTTTTTCGCGGATCAAATGGAAAAGTGGGATATACCCGATAATTTCCATTACATTCGATAATTGGTGAAATAGACTGTAAATCAACATGAAGAACTTCTGAAGGCTGTTCACTAATTAAGGAAGAAAAAGAGACTTGAAGTCCTGTAGCAATTTTCCATAATGTTGTGACGGTTGGATTGGATTCTCCGCGCTCTATTTGGCCGAGCATGGCCTTGCTGACGCCAGTAATATCTGCAGCAGTATCCAAACTGTACCCTCTTGATTTACGAATATTCTTTAGGTTGACTCCGATATTTTTTTGAATATTTTCCATTATTTCCTCCGGAACGGTTGTTTATTATAACGCACATATGTATACTATAATTATTCAAATGTCTTTTATACTATCCATTATAGCTATTATAGTATATTTTTAAAACTAATTATTTGAAATTTCAGATGGAAAAGGCGGTGACTTCATGGCGGAACTAGCAGTAAATAGGTCTGCATCAGAATTTAGGAAAGGGTTACAAGCAGGAATTAGCATTGCTATTGGCTATGCTCCGATAGCATTGACATTTGGGCTGTTAGCTAAAACAACTGGCCTTTCTATTGGAGAAACAGTACTCATGAGCTTGGTCGTTTTTGCCGGTGCCTCACAATATATCTCGTTAAGCTTACTATCGCTCGGAACGGGGATATTTGAAATCATTTTAACTACATTTATTGTAAATATTCGGCATTTCCTGATGTCAACGGCATTAAATGAAAAAAGTGAAGAGGATCATTTCGTTAATAAGGCTATCTATTCTTTTGGGATAACAGATGAAACTTTTTCTGTTGCGGCGATGAAGGAAGGAACAGTTACAACCGGGTATATGTTTGGGCTGAATCTCATTTCATATGTGAGCTGGGTCGTTTGCTCGGGAATTGGCTTCTTAATTGGCGCTAGTTTGCCGCAAACACTGCAGGAGAGTATGTCAGTTGCCCTCTATGCGATGTTTATCGGTTTACTCGTTCCATCCATGAAAAGAAGCATCAAGGTCGTGTACCTAGCTGCTCTCGCTGCTTGCTTTAATACAATTTTTACGTTAACCAATGCCTTATCATCTGGATGGGCCATTGTTGCTGCTACATTGCTATCTGCTGTAATGGTTGAGTTTATTGAAGGAGTAAAGAAGAAGCAAAGGGGGGAAGGGCATGAGTAGCGAAATCGTTTGGATGATTCTTGGAATGGGCGCGGTTACCTATATCCCAAGAATGCTTCCGTTTGTCCTTTTTAAAGGGAAGGAACTGCCCCCTTTTCTTCAAGGTGTATTAAAGAATGTACCATCTGCTACATTAGGTGCCCTTATTTTTCCTGGAGTATTATTCATCCAAGAAGATATTTGGTTTGGAATACTTGGTGCTGCTGCCGCTTTTCTTGTTGCTTATCTAGGTGCGAA
This sequence comes from Cytobacillus solani, assembly GCF_006704205.1. Lineage (NCBI taxonomy): Bacteria > Bacillati > Bacillota > Bacilli > Caryophanales > Bacillaceae > Cytobacillus > Cytobacillus solani. Next base: position 166,809 of record NZ_CP041305.1, on the reverse strand, counting down.
TGTGATTGTCGTCGTACTGGGGGCAATAGCTGTATTATCTGTCTACTCATTTATTATGTAATGCAAAGGCCGGTTTTCGCGAAAACCGGTTTTGCTATGTAAAAATCGTACAAACTATAAAGTGAGCGATAGATTTCGGTAGACAAGTAGTTCTAAATATGATTTTTTATACTAAACTAAATATGGAAAGGCTGTACAAATTGGGGGGAGTGGAATGGCGAGAAAAATTGGCTTTTACGGGATTCTAGCTTATGTCATATATGGGCTATTTTTTTATTGGTATTTATTTCATTTTGCAGATACAAGTCTGCAGTTTGAGTATGAAGGCACAAGGGCCGATCCTGCTACCTTTTTAAACGGAAGAGAGCTTATGCTAAGTGAGGAATATTCAAAAATAAGAAATTTATTATTTTTCCTTTCGACGCCTTTTGAATGGTTATTTTACTTATTTGTCCTGCTGCTTGGACTGGGGAATGCCTTTAAAAAGTGGGCAGGGCAGTCTACTAAATTGAAGTTTGTTCAGTCTGCTATTTATCTCTTCTGGCTTTCGCTCTTTGCGTTTGCTGCGACAGCTCCGTTAAGTTACATTAGCTATTCTCTTTCGAAAAGCTATAATATTTCAACGCAAAGCTTTAGCAGCTGGATGAAGGATGAGCTTATTGATTTCTGGATTAACTTTGGGATGATGATCATTATTGTTGGCGTTCTTTACTGGCTCATTAATAAAAGCCGGAAAAGATGGTGGCTCTATGCATGGCTGCTGTCTGTCCCCTTTACATTGTTCATGATGTTTCTTCAGCCCGTTGTTATCGACCCGCTTTACAATGATTTTTATCCATTGAAAAACAAAGAGCTTGAAGCAAAAATTTTAGAATTGGCCGCTAAAGCGAACATTCCTGCTGAACATGTATTTGAAGTGAATATGGCGGAAAAGACGAATTCCCTTAATGCATATGTAAATGGAATTGGTTCTAATTCGAGAATTGTTCTTTGGGATACAACGTTAAACCGATTGAATGATGATCAAATTTTATTTATTATGGCGCATGAAATGGCTCATTATGTTGAAAAACATATTTACTTCGGAATTGCCGGTTATTTGCTGCTATCACTCGTTGGGCTTTATTTAACTGCAAGGATCATGGAATATGTAATTGGCAGATGGGGGAAAGTGCTTAAGATTCCAGCGGTAAATGACATTCGTTCTCTTCCGTTGTTTCTAATGATTCTTTCCATGCTATTATTTATTTCAAGCCCATTGTCCAATTTCGTCTCCCGATATCAGGAATCACGTGCAGATAAATATGCAATCGAAATGACGAAGAATACAGATGCAGCGATCGGTACATTTCAAGAATTGACCCGAGCAGGATTAAGTCAAGTGAACCCGCCGCTGCTCGTAAAAATTTTCCGTTATGGACACCCAACGATGCTCGAACGCATCTCGATGCTTGAGGAATATGAAATCAATCATAAAGTAAAGGAAAACGAGTAGGCCGCTTGCTGCTGCTCGTTTTTTTGCTTACAGCGTACTTGAAAAAAACAAATCCCCCGTCGTAATTGACGGGGGATGAATCGATAGCAGCTAATTACCGAAACGTCTAGTAAGTTCCTGATATTGTTTAGATAGATGATTAAATGCTCGTTTATTATTTGTATCAATGGCTTCATCGATTTTTTCCATCAGCTTTGCTTTTTCTTTCTTGAGTAAAATTTCTGAAAGCAGCATATCAATGTAGAGATCTAATACAAAAGACTCTTTTAGGTGCTTCTTCTTCATGGCGCTTTTTTTCATCAGCTCTGTGTATGATTTTTCATTCATGAAAATCACCTCAATGCTTTTTACTATTATATGGAGTTACTTCGATTTATTCAACTTGATTTTGAATTTTTTGAAAATATTTTTATGGAGAATTTGAACAAATTAGTAACATTTAGAAAAAAATGAATTATTTTACTGTAAACCTGATATGATGGAGGCGAAACATTATATAGGGGAGTTGAAGAAATGAATGGCCAAGAAATATCCTCTTTAATTGATGAATATGAAATTAACCCGAATACGATGGTTGTCATGCCACTGGCATACGGTTCAAAAATTTATTCGCAAATTTGGGAGCTAGAGGATGAGTTTATATCACCATTTAAACCAATTGATATTATTAAAAAGAGCTGTACATTTTTTGGTTCTAGCTATGAAGGTCGCAAAGAAGGAACCCGTCAATTAACTGGAATTACCCACAAAGCACCAATTACTATTGACCCCACAAACTTCATTTATTTTTTTCCAACTACTTCAGCGAGCAACTCACAATGCATATGGATTTCATCGGAGCATATTCTTTCTTACCACCGTTTCGATAGAGGCAATACGGAGGTGAAATTCAAAAATAAACAGTCAAAAATTATCCCGGTATCCTTCAATTCCTTCAATAATCAGGTTTTAAGAACCGCTCTTTTAAGAACAACGCTAATCAGCAGAATTGAGGAATCGGAACGGAAAGCACTGTATTTTTTTAATGGGAAAAGAAGTATAAGTGCATTAGAAAGGGCAAGCAATTATCGGATTAGAGGTTTTAAGGGCTGAGGCGGCCTAATTTTTTGTGCTCTTCCTTCACCTTTAGTTTTTCGGGCTCTTTGTGTAGTTGCTTATATGCCGTTTATATAAATAATAATCCATCAGCTCTTGTACTTTGTTGCGAATACGTGGGTTGAAGTAATTGTGCTGTTCTTCATAACCTTTATAAAGAAATAGGAACATCGTGAAAGCTTCATCCCGCTTTAGCTGCTGTACCTTAAGCTTATTTTTGCTCATATAAAGTTTGACTGCGGACAATTCTTTTTGAATGACCTTCATTGTTTCCTCAACTAAATTTAAATAAGGCTGTGGGAGTTTGAAAGAGCTTTTATTTATGACAGTCAGATCACGATTTAAAATCGTCAGCACCATTGGTAAATAAATAGCCTGCTCCAGTATGTTGCGATCTTCCTCAGGAATTCTTGTCATATTCCCTTCCTCCTTCATAAATTCAAAAACAAAACAAGAACATTTGTTCTAATTTTACTGATAATCTATTCCGATTGCAAGAGGCATTCTTTGTCGGATTTACCAATACTTTAAATGAAAATAAAAGAGAAGCAGGGAAATTAATTCTATTGTCGAAATAAAAAAGAACATGTATAAGGAGGGTGATGTAAAATGACAGAAAAACGGACCATACAAGCGGAAGATCTTTACCAATTAAAATCAGTAGCAGATCCCCAGCTGGCTAGCAACGGAAGGGATTGTGTATTTATTGAAACAGTGATGCTGGAAGAAGAGAATAAATACTCTTCACATTTATATTATATAAATGTAAGCGAAAAAAATAAGCCAGTTCAATGGACATTTGGTGAAGCTCGAAACCACTCACCTAGATGGTCTCCAGATGGGCAGAGGGTAGCGTTTGTATCAGATCGAAGCCAGAAGGGTCAAATTTATGTCTTAGATGTAAAAGGGGGGGAAGCCCGGCAATTAACCACATGCCCAAATGGTGCATCAAACCTTGTATGGTCGCCTGATGGGACAAAAATTGCCTTTAATGCGGCATTGAAAAATGGTGAATCTTTATCATCATCTAATAAAAGTGAAGAAAAGAAAGATAAAAGGCCTGTTCCTCTTGAAGTAGATAAAATGAAATATAAATCAGATGCTAATGGATTTTGGGAAGGAAACTACACTCAGGTCGCATTCGTAGATATTCAAACAGAGGAAACGGGTCTGCTCACCTCAGGCGAACACGACTATCAGCTGCAATCATGGTCGCCTGACGGAAAATATGTGACGGTTACCGCTGATTTAAGTGAGGAAAAGGATCAGTCCTTCTTGAGTGATGTCTACCTCATCAATGCAGAAACAAAAGAAGCTAGAAAGCTGACAGAAAGTACAGGATACTTCGGGAGTGCAACATGGTCTCCTAATGGCAAATACATTGGGATGTTAGGACATGAAAGGGAATATAAAAATGCGACACTCTCAAAAATTTGGATTTATGACATGGAAGCTGAAAAGCTTGATTGCTTAACAAAGGATTCTGATTTGCTAATTGGTGATTATGCTATTGGTGATTTCCAGCAGGGGGCAGTCACGCCAGGCATTCTGTGGGGAGAGGATAATCACAGCTTCTATTTCTTAGCTACAGATCATGGCAATACGGTTGTTTATTATGGAACATTAGAAGGAGAGCTATACCCGGCTTTGCTCGATGCTCAGCATGTATATGGTCTCTCCACTGGCGGAAAAGTTGATCGGGCGGTCGTAGCCTTAAGCAAGCCTTCGCACCCGGGAGATCTATTTGTCCTGCATGTGACATCAGGTGAATTAGAGCAGCTGACAAACGTTAATGAAGCATTTTTACAGGAGACAGTGCTTGCTAATGCAGAGCCGATTGAATTTACATCTTCGGATCAGTGGGACTTGCACGGCTGGATCATGAAACCAGTTCATTTCAAAGAAGGGGACAAGGTTCCGTTAATTCTTGAAATTCACGGTGGCCCACATGCAATGTATGCGAATACGTACTTTCACGAGTTTCAATGTCTAGCCGCTCAAGGATATGCTGTATTGTATATAAACCCAAGGGGAAGCCATGGGTATGGCCAGCAGTTTGTTGATGCAGTACGAGGGGATTATGGCGGAAAAGACTACGAGGATCTTATGGATGCGGTGGACTATGCGATAGCAAATTTTGATTTTATTGATGAAAATCGCTTAGGCGTAACAGGCGGCAGCTATGGCGGCTTTATGACAAACTGGATTATTGGACATACGAACCGCTTTAAGGCTGCCGTGACTCAGCGTTCCATTTCGAACTGGATTAGCTTTTATGGTGTAAGTGATATTGGCTATTATTTTACTGATTGGCAAATTAAGAGTGGCTTGAACGATATTGAAACACTATGGAAGCATTCACCGCTTGCCTATGTGGATAAGATGGAAACACCGCTCCTTATCCTTCATAGTGAAAAGGATTACCGCTGTCCGATTGAACAGGCAGAACAGTTATTTATTGCCTTAAAAGACCGGAAGAAAGCAGCTAAATTAATCCGTTTTCCTGAAGCAAATCATGAACTTTCAAGAAGTGGAAAACCCAATCTGCGAATCAGCCGTTTAAATTACATTGCTGGCTGGTTTAATGAATATTTGAACTAGAAATAATACCGCAAGCCTTTAATAGGTTTGCGGTATTATTTCTGTCTAGCTTCAGCGCCTACCCCCTCGAGGTCACAAGACAAGCCCCCCAGAAAGGTAAAGAACAACCTTTCCGTGAGGCTTGTCTTGTGCTTGTCGGGGGTGAGCAAGGTGCTTCCGCATTTCTTTTATTTCTTCAATTGCAATTATTGGATATTTATGGCGATAATGAGGTATACAAGAAATACCAGTAAACAAAAAGAAACTTTTTTACTAAATAAGTAGTCATATATTGTTGAAGGTTATAAACTGAAAAAAACAGGAAGGAATTTTTAATATGAGAGATAAAAGATATCAACATAAAAAATCGAAAAGGAAGAAATGGAAGACATTCGTCCTTATTCTATTTCTATTATTTGCAGGGACCCTAGCCTATTCGTATTATCAGTTTAAACAAGGAGTCTCACAATCAAAAGATAAAGTAGACACTCAAGCAATAGAATATGAATTTAACGGTGATAAAGATCCGTATGGAGGGACAAGTATTCTTCTCTTAGGAAGTGACGATCCCGGAAAAGGAAATTCAAGAGCAGATACAATTATGGTTGCCCAATATCATCCGGATAGAGGGACATATAAAATACTATCTATTATGAGGGACACATATGTTGACATTCCTGGTCATGGCAAAGATAAGATTAATGCAGCCTTTGCTTTAGGCGGGCCTGAGCTATTAAGGCAAACGATCAAAGAGAATTTTGATATTGACCTTCAATACTATTCCATTATCGACTTTGAGGGATTCATACATCTTATAGATGAGGCATTTCCTAAAGGGGTAGAAATTGAAGTTGAGAAGGCCATGTCAGCTAAAATCGGGGTGCAGCTTGAGCCTGGATTACAAAGGCTTGATGGGAAGCATCTTCTTGGCTATGTCCGTTTTCGTCATGATGCCATTGGTGATTTCGGCAGGGTTGAACGCCAGCAAAAGACAATGCAAGCTTTGGCTGATCAATTGATGAGTTTTCAAACAGTGGCGAAGCTCCCTAAATTAGTAGGTGTGATGACGCCGTTTGTCAATACGAATATGGCTACAAAGGATATTCTATATATTGGTAAAGAATTTATTTCTGCGAAGAATCGTGACATTGAAACAATGCGGATTCCGGTAGATGGATCCTATCAAGATAAGAGAATAAGCGGGGTCGGTTCTGTGTTGGCAGTAGACTTTGAAGAAAATAAACAAGCAATTCGTGAATTTTTCACTAAATAAAATTCTTTTTCAGAAATTAGGTGTACAATAAGAGGACAAGAGGTAAGCCAAGATATTAGAAATATAACTTTAAATATTGTCTAGCTCTATTCAAGGAGATTCTACATGGATTACGAATTATTTAAAGATTTGTTTACACTTGAAAATATTATGGATTTAATCGAAAAATATCGTTCTTTTGGTCCGTTGCCAGGGCTCTTGCTTCCAATGCTTGAAGCATTTTTGCCTTTTCTTCCACTCTTTATATTTGTCATGGCAAATGCAAATGCGTTTGGATTGTGGTTCGGATTTTTATTATCATGGATAGGTTCAACGGTCGGTGCCTTTCTAGTCTTTCTGCTCGTTCGGAAATATGGGCAGAAAAGAATACTGCGGTTTCTTAAAAAGAGCCCAAAGGTGCAAAAGCTCATGGCATGGGTAGAGAGACATGGGTTCGGTCCATTATTTATCCTATTATGCTTTCCTTTTACTCCTTCTGCCGTTGTAAATATTGTAGCTGGTTTATCAAAAATTAGTATTGCCCAGTATATGCTAGCTGTATTAACAGGAAAAATGGTGATGATTTTTACGATGAGCTTCGTAGGTTATGATATTAAGTCATTAATTACACAGCCCGTTCGGACTGCTATCGTAGGAGTAATTATATTCATTCTTTGGTATGTTGGAAAAAGGATAGAAATAAAAATGAATATAAGTACAAAAAAACGACGGAATTATGAGAAATAAAAAGGTTGGTGAATGCAAACGTGAAAGAGTCAGTGAAAAAAGAAGGCATTGAATGGGTCAAGGCATTTGGGATTGGATTAATTATATTTGTATTTATTCGTACATTTTTCATTTCCAATTATGTTGTAGAAGGGAAATCGATGGAGCCGACACTTGAAAATGGAAATAAGCTTATTGTTAATAAAATCAGCTATCAAATTGGAGAATTGAATCGCTTTGATGTGATCGTTTTTCATCATAATAAGGAAGAGGATTTTGTGAAAAGAATTATTGGGCTTCCTGGCGATAAGGTCGAGTATCGTAATGATGAACTTTACATCAATGGAGAGAAGATAGAGGAACCTTACCTTGAAAAGCAGCGGGAAGAAGCGTTCGGAAGCAAATTAACGGGTGATTTTACATTGCCTGAGTTGTGGGGCGAGGAGACAGTGCCTGAGGGAAAGCTTTTTGTACTTGGCGATAACCGGCTTGAAAGCTGGGATGGCCGCCACTTTGGCTTCATCTCAATGGATCAAGTGGTAGGGAAGGTAAATTTAAGATATTGGCCAATTGATGAAATGGATATTTCTTTCTAAAAAACAGAAAAGGGCTCAATTTGAGCCCTTTTTCAATTTAAGAATAAGAAAGAATAACATTTTTCAAATTTGGGAACTGTCTAGCTCCAGCGCCTATCGCCTATCAAACTTCAGGTCTCCTCCTTACGATAAGTCAACATCGGTTCGCTCACGCTCACCGTGTTTCCTTTATCGAAAGGAAGAGCCCCTCCAGTTTGTACGGCGATGATCAAGGCACTTGCGCTTTTCTTAGTAGAACCTATTTCCATTGTTTTAACAAGAGACCAAACAAAAAAAGACGATCCTTCTATGATAAAATAGTAAATAAATGATAGTCCGAATTGTGGGAGAGGAAGAGAGGTAAAACTATGTCCGTTCGCTTAATAATTGGACGCTCAGGCAGCGGGAAAACAGAATTCTGCTTGAATGAAATTCGTGATGAATTGAGAATAGCACCTGAGGGTGACCCAATCATATATTTAGTTCCTGAACAAATGACATTTCAATCTGAATATAAATTAATTACAACACCTGACTTAGGCGGGATGATTAGGAGCCAGGTATATTCTTTTACCCGGCTGGCTTGGCGAATTCTTCAAGACACGGGTGGAATGAATCGATATCACTTAAATAGCGTTGGGATCAGCATGCTGATTCGAAAAATAATTGAAGAGAAAAAAGATGAACTAAGGTTATTCCAGCGTGCAGCCGATAAAAATGGCTTTGTTCAGCAAATGGAACAAATGATGACAGAGTTTAAGCGCTATTGTATTCAGCCAGAAGAGCTTGCCGAGAAACAGGCGCAATTATCCTCTGGAGGGAAAACGAATAAGGCACTTCAAGATAAGTTGCATGATCTTGAGTTAATCTATCAATCATTCGAAGATTCTCTTTTTGGTAAATACGTAGATTCAGAGGATTATTTCCGTTTATTCATAGAGAAAGCAGCTGACTCCGATTATTTGAAAAAGGCAGTCGTGTATATTGATGGGTTCCATAGCTTCACCCCACAGGAATATTTGATCATAGAGCAGTTAATGAAGCTTTGTAAAAAGGTAACGATATCTCTTACTCTTGATCAGCCTTTTACACATACTCCTCCACATGAACTTCATCTATTTCGCATGTCAGGAGAAAACTGTCAGACACTATATGAAATGGCGGTCCGAAATGGCCTTGAAATAAAAGAAACGTTTCTAACAGAGCCGAAAAGATGGGTAGACACCTCTTTGGCACATCTTGAAGCGAATTTTGATACTCGCCCTGCAGTTAGCTATAAGGGAGAAGCGGCAATTCATATTGGACAGGCAGTGAATAGAAGAGCAGAAATAGAAGGCGTGGCAAGACATATTAATCAGTTGGTTCGTACAAAAGGCTATCGGTATAGAGATATGGCCATTCTTACAAGGAATGTACAAGATTATAATGACATGATTGAAACGATCTTTACTGATTATGAAATTCCCTTTTTCATTGACCAAAAGAGGACGATGCTCAATCATCCACTGGTAGAATTTATTCGTTCAAGTCTTGAGATTATTAATGGGAATTGGCGATACGAGCCGATTTTCAGAGCAGTAAAGACGGAGTTATTGTTTCCAGTTAAATTAGAAGCAAGTGTGTTGCGTGAACAAATGGATCGACTTGAAAATTACGTTCTTGCCTATGGAATCCAAGGGGATCGATGGACGAGGAAAAATAGATGGAGCTACCGCAGGATTAGAGGGCTGGAATTTGAAGCCATCGCGCAGACGGATAGTGAAAAGAAAACGGAGCAGGAGCTCAATGATTTTCGGGAAATGATTACGTCGCCCTTATTGAGACTCACGCGGCGTTTGAAGAAGGCAGAAACGGGACGGCAATATTGTGAAGCGCTTTACTTGCTTCTGGAAGAGTTAGATGTTCCTGCTAAATTAGAAGCATGGCAAGGATATGAGGAAGAGCGCGGGAACCTCATTAAAGCTAGAGAACATGGACAGGCATGGAATGCGATTATGGAGCTTCTTGATCAATATGTAGAAATGATTGGAGAGGAAACTGTAACGACTAAGAGGTTTGCAGAAGTACTTGATGCCGGGATGGAATCCATGCGCTTCACCTTAGTTCCTCCTGCTATGGACCAAGTAATGGTTGCAGATTTAGAAAGGTCGCGGCTTTCAAATATAAAGGCTGCATTTGTTATTGGTCTGAATGAAGGTGTCCTTCCTGCAAAATTTTCGGAGGAAGGTGTATTTGCTGATGAGGACAGGGAACAGCTTCTGTCAATCGGTCTGAAAATTGCTTACGGAAGCCGAACGAAGCTGCTTGATGAAGAATTTCTTGCCTATAAAGCATTTGTGACACCGTCAGAATCGCTTTACATCAGCTATCCGCTTGCTAATGAAGAAGGGAAAGCGTTGATTCCATCTTCTTATATTAAGCGAATGAGCGATATTTTTCCAAATGTAAACCAGCATTTTTATATGGCAGATCCAGCTGAACTTCCGGAGCTGGAGCAGCTGCATTACGCTTCAAATAAAAATACTGCACTATCTTATTTAACATCTCAATTGCAGCTGAAAAAGCAAAATTATCCAATCTATGATTTTTGGTGGGATATTTATAATTATTATTTGGAAAATGATAGCTTGCGAAGACCTGCTCTTAAGGTCCTTTCCAGCTTGAATTATGAGAATCGGACAAGCCGGCTGGATGAAAAAATCAGCATGGATTTATATGGGGATCACATTCAGGCAAGTGTATCCAGAATGGAGCTTTTTTCTAGCTGTCCATTCTCGCACTATGTTCAGCATGGGCTGAAGTTAAGGGAGCGTCAGGTTTTCCGTCTAGAAGCGCCTGATATTGGCGATTTATTCCATGCAGCCTTAAAATATATTGCCGAAACGGTAATAAAAGATAATCAATCATGGACGGATATAACAAGAGAACAATGTGAAATTCTAGCAAAAGAAGCAGTCGAAATGCTGGCGCCAAAATTGCAGAATGAAATATTGCTAAGCTCAAACCGCCATTTTTATATAAAAAGAAAACTAGAGCAAATTATAAGCAGAGCCTCATTTATTCTGAGTGAGCACGCTAGATCAAGCGGATTTTCTCCCATTGGTCTGGAGCTTGGATTTGGTCCGAAGGGGGATCTTCCATCGCTTGCCTTCCCGCTGAAAAATGGGACGAAGATGGAGCTTGTAGGCAGGATTGACCGTGTCGATAAGGCACAGGATGATCATGGTGTATTCTTGCGAGTCATTGATTATAAATCCAGTTCAAAGGATTTAAATATAAATGAAGTTTACTATGGAATTTCTCTCCAAATGCTTACGTATTTGGATATTATCATTGCTCATTCTAAAGAACTGATCGGTGTAGAGGCGGATCCAGCCGGTGTCTTGTATTTTCATGTTCATAATCCGATGATCAGCACATCAAAAATGCTGACACTTGAGGATATTGAACAGGAAATATTTAAAAAGTTTAAAATGAATGGGCTCTTGCTTGGCGATGAGAAGGTAATCAAATTAATGGACCAAACGCTTGATAAAGGAGATTCACCAATTATATCTGCAGGCTTTAATAAGGATGGATCGATTTCTAAACGTTCGAAGATAGCAAGCAAACAAGAATTTGATTATTTGCGTAAGTTTGTCCGCAGCAAGTATACGGAAACTGGAAATCGTATTACAAGTGGACAAGTGGATATCGCACCTTACAAAATGAAAGAGAAAACCCCTTGTACATTTTGTTCGTATAAATCGGTTTGTCAATTTGATGAATCGCTGGAATCAAATGAATATCGCCTGCTAATCCCACATCAAAAGGATGAACTCATTAACATAATTAAAAAGGAGGTGGATGGACAATGACTAAAATGGTTATCCCGCCTAAACCGGTGGATGCAACATGGACGGATGACCAATGGAAGGCGATTTGTGCCAAGGGACAGGATATTTTAGTTGCTGCAGCGGCAGGCTCGGGAAAAACGGCTGTATTGGTCGAAAGAATTATCAATAAAATTCTTTCTGAAGAGGAGCCGCTCAACGTTGATGAACTGCTTGTTGTAACTTTTACTAATGCATCAGCTGCAGAAATGAGGCACAGAATTGGAGAGGCACTAGAGAAAGCAATTGATCATAATCCAAAATCCGTGCATTTGCGAAAACAATTAAGTCTATTAAATAGAGCTTCCATCTCCACTTTGCATTCCTTCTGCTTGGAATTGATTCGAAAGTATTACTATTTAATCGATATGGATCCTAGTTTCCGAATTGCAGATGAAACGGAAGCACAGCTTTTAAGGGATGAAGTATTGGAGGAGCTTTTTGAAGAGGAATATGGACGGGAAGGCAATGATGCCTTCTTTCAACTTGTTGATACATTTACAAATGATAGAAGTGATTTAGCGCTTCAAGACATCATCCGTGAACTATATGATTTTGCGAGAGCAAACCCATCACCTGAGCAGTATTTAGATTCGATTGTTCATATGTATGATGTGGATGAAACAACCAATATAGAAGAGCTGCCGTTTGTTCAGTCGTTATTGCATGATATTGAATTACAGCTGCAAGGTGCAAAACAGCTATTAGAACAAGGGTTAGCAATGACAAAGCTTCCAGGGGGTCCTGCTCCAAGAGCTGAGAATTTTATCGATGACCTTCATGTTGTCCAAACTCTTATCGATGCAAAAAAAGACTCTTGGACCACTCTTTATGCAGCTATTCAAGCTGCTTCCTTTGGCCGCCTAAAAAATTGCAAAGGCGATGAATATGAACCGGAACTGATCGATCAGGCAAAAAAGCAAAGGGATCAAGTGAAAAAAGTTATCCAGGATATGAAGGACGAGCTTTTCTTGCGGAAACCGGAAAGTTTTATACATGATATGGCGGAGATGAAGAATTATATCGAGGGACTTGTCTATTTAGTTAAGGCTTTCTCTAATCGTTTTACGCAAGTCAAAGCGGAAAAAGGGCTTGTGGATTTTGCAGACCTAGAACATTACTGCTTAGAAATTCTTTCTTTCCAAAATGAAGAAGGTTTGATAAGTCCTTCAGATGCTGCCCTTGCTTACAGAGAGCAATTTAAAGAAGTATTTGTTGATGAATACCAGGATACGAATATGGTTCAGGAAGCCATCCTTCAATTGGTAACAAAAGATTTAGAACATGAAGGCAATCTCTTTATGGTAGGGGATGTGAAGCAGTCTATTTATCGTTTCCGGCTGGCTGAGCCGAATTTATTTTTAGGAAAGTATACTCGATTTACTCCAACTGGTGAGGAAACAGGCTTGAAAATTGATTTGGCAAGAAATTTTCGAAGCCGAAAAGAAGTGCTTTACGGAACTAATTATATTTTTAGGCAAATTATGGGTACGACTGTTGGGGAAATTGACTATGATGATGCGGCAGAACTAGTAAAAGGAGCGCCGTATCCAGAAGATGAATCTTATCCGATTGAACTAGCCATTATTGATATGGAAGAAAAAGAGGAGGAGGATAGGGAGGAAGCATTAGATCAGGATGGTTTTGATGCTGCAGATCTTGCTCAGTCCCAGCTGGAAGCGAGATATATGGCTTCGAAAATAAAAGAAATTATTGGGAAGCGAAAGGAAGTATACAATCCGAAAACAAAGTCAGGGCGCCCTGCGATGTATCGGGATATTGTTATTTTGCTTCGTTCAATGACATGGGCCCCGCAAATTATGGAGGAATTCAAGCAACAGGGCATTCCAGTTTATGCAAACCTTTCATCAGGTTATTTTGAAGCAACAGAAGTGTCAATTATGATGTCACTGTTGAAAATTATTGATAATCCATATCAGGATATCCCGCTTGCAGCTGTGCTCCGCTCCCCTATTGTTGGGCTAACAGAGGGAGAATTAGCGCAAATAAGAATTCAAAATAAGAAGAGCTCCTTCTATGAAGCATTGACTGCCTTTTGCACGAATAAGCCTTCATTTGAAATGGAAGGAATTGTTGAAAAGGTTCGTCCATTCTTTGACCAATTAAAGGAATGGCGTGTATTGGCAAGACAAGGTTCTCTTTCGGAGCTTATTTGGCAGCTGTTCAGGGAAACACATTTTTACGACTTTGTCGGCGGAATGCCTGGAGGGAAGCAAAGACAAGCCAATTTGCGTGCTCTTTATGACCGGGCAAGGCAGTACGAGGCCACCTCATTTAGAGGATTGTTTCGTTTCTTGAGATTCATTGAACGCATGCGAGATAGAGGAGATGATCTTGGTGCTGCTCGTGCGCTTGGCGAACAAGAGGATGTAGTCCGTTTAATGACGATTCATAGCAGCAAAGGACTAGAGTTTCCTTTCGTGTTCATTGCTGGACTTGCACGTAATTTTAATACAATGGATCTGAAGAAAGCTTATATGCTTGATAAGGATTATGGCTTGGCAGTAAAGTACGTAAACGCAGAGAAAAGAATCTCCTTTCCGTCACTTCCTCAGTTAGCTTTCAAGAGGAAAAAGAAAATGGAGATGCTTGCGGAAGAAATGCGTGTTTTATATGTGGCTTTAACAAGAGCGAAGGAAAAATTATACCTCGTTTCATCCTTGAAAAGTGTGGCAAAGAAAATGAAACAATGGGCGAAAATGACTGAACATCAGGACTGGCTTTTAAATGAATATGAACGTGCTTCCGTAAATAGTTATTTGGATTGGATTGGTCCATCCCTTGTTAGGCATAAAGATTGTACGCAATTAAGGCTAGATTCATCACCAGCAGGCTCGCTTGTTTCGGCTGATATTACTGAACATCCATCATGCTGGGCGATAACCATTTTAAATTCACAAGAAGCAGCAATGATTATGGAAGAGGATAGTCTTGAAACGGAAGATTTATTGGAAAAGGTTTATGCTGGGGAACTAGTTCCGGTGCAATCTGAATGGAAGGGTGCGGTAGAGGAACAACTGTCATGGAAATACCCAGAATTAGCAGCATCACGCTATCGTTCAAAACAATCTGTATCCGAGGTAAAGAGGCAAAAGGAAATATTTTCTGCTGAAGAGAGCGGGACAGAAGTGATCCGTAAATTTCAAAAGACACTGCTAAGTCGGCCAAGGTTTATGCAGGAAAAGTCGTTAACTCCTGCTGAACGTGGAACAGCTATGCATATGGTAATGCAGCATATTGATTTTCGGGAGTCGGTTACTGTGGAGTCTATCCATACAAAAATGGATGAGATGGTCATAAAGGAACTCTTGACTGAAGAACAGCGAGAAGAAATTGAAGCGGAACAAATTATGATGTTTTTTGAAACAGATCTTGGGCTTCGGATGGCTCGAGCAAATGTAATTAATCGAGAAATCCCTTTTAGCTTAGCTTTTCCGGCAAGTGAAATTTATCCTGATTGGAAGGGACCTAATGAGCCTGTACTAATCCAAGGAATCATTGACTGTGTTTTTCAGGATGAGAAGGGACTCGTGCTGCTTGATTATAAAACGGATGGAATAACAGACCGTTTTAAAGGAGGTTTTGCTGAGGCAAAGCCTGTTCTCGAGGAACGATATCGGGTTCAGATCGAGATGTATGGAAGAGCGTTAGAACAAATTTTGAAAAGAAAAGTGAATGAGAAATATTTGTTTTTCTTTGATGGCGCACATGTGATACGTATGTAATATATTTAAAGACCGGCGCGGAACGCTTTTTCCAGCCGGTCTTTTCCATTGAAATTACCCAATTTAGTTATTTCCTACCATAGGCTGATCAACAAGATTCGTATCAAGTACATTGCTTGCACTGAGACCGTTATTGGTAATGATAAATCCCCCAGTATTTCCTGCGCCTGAGCCTGTAATTGACTTTGAACTGCTTTTAGGAGAAATAAAAACGGCATCCCCAAATTGGACAATGCCACTATCAACATTAATAATTTGCACCGGTCCGGTAATTGCTGGCATGGCATACCATCCTTTTTTGTAGGCTTTAGTCTTGTGAATCCTATTTATCATCGGAGTGATTAGATAGAAGATGACGAATATGATCCACTCTCGATTCCATTGAAATATGCTTGGCATTGCCGATTTGTAAAATGGAGGAAGAAGACACACCAATGACATCTATTTTTTGTACTTTTATAATAGGATTTAGCTGTAATGTATTTATTGAGATGGTTTCAGTAATAGGTGGAATAGGGATTGGATCAGTGAAGGTGGAATAAGACTTAAAATCCGCCTCATATCCAAAAAAAGCTTCTGCCTCTCTCTGTATTGCGATCGCACGGGAGAATCCCTGAGTATAGGTTGCATCCCCAATTTCTAGAATAGATGAGAAGGATAAGGTTTCTACTTTTAAATAATTAACAACTGATGTTCGCTGCAGCATAAGAGTCACTTCGGGGTTAAAGGGACAAATGGTCCGATAATTAATGATTCTGCAGGTGTATCAAAGATAGAGGCAAGCTGGATCGTTTGTGTATCTCCAACCATTAGTAGAGATGAACTAGCTACACCAATTACACGAATATCTCCGACACACAAGTCTCTATTGTATACTTGAAAATTCATTCCTTCTTCATTCCTTTCACATGTTCAGGCAAATGGCTGATAAAGGCATGAACACCATTGCGGATTTCTATCTTAAGCTGATTGATCACTTCGTCATTCAAACTGCGATCCTGCCCATGATTTTGATTGGAGGGGTCATCAAATTGTTTTAGATAGTAATCAATTCTGTTTGGCAGCTGTTTTTTTATATCTT
Organism: Cytobacillus solani; assembly: GCF_006704205.1. Classification (NCBI taxonomy): domain Bacteria; kingdom Bacillati; phylum Bacillota; class Bacilli; order Caryophanales; family Bacillaceae; genus Cytobacillus; species Cytobacillus solani. The sequence goes on along the minus strand of NZ_CP041305.1, from coordinate 150,387 downwards.
CTTTAATGAATGAAATATAGGATTCATCCGCTGGCACATTTAAGCTCATCTGTACCTCAGCAATGATATTTGGTAAATCACTTTCTAAATAGCGATACATTTCATCTTCAATTTCCATTGCTTTTTTCATGAAATTTTTTGGAGAGACTGGTGCATTAATTTTCTGGTTATCAACTGCAAAATCATCGATATTTTCCAAATCATTCGGATTCAAACCAATGTTAAGTGTTCCCTCTAATGTTTCAACCTTGAGCTGATCAAACTTGTAATCAATTCTTTCAATATTTATAGGAGGCCTCTCTTTAAGGGATTTCATTTCTTTTTGCAGTTCACTAATTATTTTTTCTAGGCTTTGAATTCTTCTTTCCTGTGCTTCAATAAAGGAATGCATTCCTTGAAGATAAGAATAAAATTCCTGACTCAAATACACCACCCCCCTTTGTTTAAATATGTCCTCTTCTCGTGGATAAATATCCTTAAACTGTCCACGAGAAGAGGACAGTTAAGCAATGGAAGGAGCAATTAATGGTACGGCTGGAGTAGCTGCTAATTCTCCTGGGGTTGGAACTTCCGCTTCAGGTGCAGGTTCTGTGAAGCCACCTGTGTTATAAAGATAAGAGGCAGGCTTGATAATACCTGAACTGCCAATTTGCAAAACGGAAGAGTTTGAAATTCCTTCGATTCTAATTAAATTGATATGAATGGATTGCTGAATATAATAATTCATAAACATCACCTTTTATATTATGCATTTAACCAAATTCCTTGATCAATATTATCCGAATCATATGTGTTCGTAGTGCTTAAATGATTATATACATTCATCCCATCGCCTGTATTGAAAGAACCAGCACCAGAAAAAGTTTTTGCATTAGAAATTGGCATCATTTTATAAACATCCCCGATGTTGAAAATAGAACTGCTACCGACAGATATAACCTGTGCAACTCCAACAATAGCTGGCATACATGACACCCTTCAAATAAAATGATTATCTTGTTCCAAAAAGAAATCCCATTAAAAAATAGACATCGCTTTTCTTTATCCTATGTGCCTAATAAAAGAATGTGATAATAAAGCCCAATAAAAGTTCAAGTGATGCTGAGAAAAACTAGACAAGATAAAGAGCAATCACCTATGATAAGTTAAATGGCAATATTTAGAAAAGGGGGATTTGATGAATCAATCATTACATTCAATTTCTGAACAGGAAAGAATTATTTCGTTGGATATTATGAGAGGCTTTGCGATTTTGGGGATTTTTCTTGTTAATATGCTAACATTTCACTCTCCGTTCCCTAATTTTGATCCATATGAATGGTGGAGCGGTACTGCAGACCAGGCAATATATACGTTTATTGATATTTTTGTACAGGCAAGCTTTTATACGCTTTTTTCACTATTGTTCGGCTATGGCCTAGTTATTATGTGGGAAAGGTCGAAAATACGGGGGAGTACGTTCGGGTTGATTGGGGTTAGAAGATTATCCTTCTTGCTAATGATTGGGATTCTACATGCATTGTTTATTTGGCATGGGGATATTTTAATCACTTATGCTGTCATGGGATTCCTCTTTCTCCTATTTATTCGCATGAAGGGACGTAATTTAATAATAACGGGGGTCCTGTTATATATTATTCCTAATCTGCTTGTCTCTCTTTTATTATTTGTTAGCTTATTAGTTGCGCCCGCAGAGGAAATCACAATTTACGACCCAGAACAGGCAGAAATGACCTTGCAAGTCTATCAAAATGGCAGCTTTGCTGAAATTATGATTCAGAGAATGAGTGACTGGTATGAAACGAATAATCTTGAAAACGCACCTTTTATGCTTATTTCTATCTTTCCATTATTTTTAATAGGTGGTGGTGCTGCCAAACTAAAATGGCTAGAAAAGCCTAAAGAACATAAAAAATTTCTAACATTGCTAGCTAGTTTGTCATTACTAATCGGGATCATTTTCAAGCTCCTTCCTTATATCTTGGGAAAGAATTTTGCAACAGAGTATGTGCAAGATATCTTTGGGGGACCGCTGCTCGCAATAGGCTACGGAGTGGCAATTGCATTAGCAATTGAGAAAACAGTTTTTTATAAGATCCTTTCTCCTTTATCTTTCGTAGGAAAATTATCAATGAGCAACTATTTGTTTCAATCTATTGTATCAACCTTGATCTTCTATAATTACGGGCTTGGCTTGTATGGGAAAGTTACTGTTGTGACAGGTACAGTGATGGTTGTGCTTATTTATATTCTTCAAATCGGAGTCAGCCGCTTTTGGATTAGCCGCTTTTATTATGGTCCGGTGGAATGGTTATGGAGAAGCTTTACCTATTTCAACTGGCCGAAATGGAAGCGGGAAAACTGAACGATACATGATAAAATAAAATTGAATCAATTATCTGATAAATGAGGTGTTCAAATGAAGTTTGTGACAGCAGAATTAGATGGAGAAGTATTTGTAGGGCTAGTTAGCGGGGATGCAAGAAGAATTCTGCCACTAGGCAAAGCAGCAGAAAAGAAAGATGGAAAGAATGATGTTCCACCTACCATGCAGGAATGCATTGCCTTAGGAGATTCTTTTATTCAAAAGGTTAGTAGCTTACAAGCTTGGGCTGAGAATGGAGAAGCAGATGAACTATTCATCTCGTTAGATTCTGTTAAACTTTTGGCACCAATCCCTAAGCCATCTAAAAATATATTTTGTATAGGCAAAAATTATGCGGAACATGCGATTGAAATGGGCAGTAAGGATGATATACCTGAGCATATCCTGGTTTTTACAAAGGCACCTACGACAGTAATTGGACATAAAGAAACCGTACTAAATCATCAGCACATAACTAAGCAGCTAGATTATGAGGGAGAACTGGCTATTATTATTGGTAAGAAGGGACGAGGAATCAGTAAAGAAAAAGCGCTTGAATATGTCTTCGGCTATACGATTTTAAACGACATTACTGCAAGGGACTTACAATTCCGTCATAAGCAATTCTTTATTGGCAAAAGCTTGGATACTACCTGTCCGATGGGTCCGTGGATTGTTCACTCTTCAAACATAGAAAATCCGAATAAGCTAGATATACAGACAATGGTAAACGGAGAGACAAGACAAAAATCCAATACTGAAAACTTTATATTCCCAATCGAAGAGATCATCTCTGTACTATCCCAGGGAATGACGCTTGAACCTGGAGATATCATTACAACTGGTACACCAGCGGGAGTAGGCAAAGGCTTCAAACCACCTCGTTTCCTGCAGCCAGGAGATGCGATAGAAATCACGGTTGAAAAGCTTGGAACTTTATATAATAAAATTGAACTTTAATCAAACGCCCTAAACCTTAAATTTATGCTTTTTAAGTGTGAATATGGTATGATGTAATCGATTTTAGTTAAGGAGGACTTTAAGATGATACATGCACACATAACAACTTGGGCTTTAACACTGATATTATTCTTCGTTGCTCTTGGATTACATAAAAGCGGGAAGGCAAGAGGCTTGAAAGTCGTACAAATGATTTTGAGACTCTTCTATTTATTAACAATTGGTACAGGCATTTGGATATTAAGCAGCATTAATATTGATATGATGTACGTAATTAAATCTATAGTCGGCATAATAGTAATTGCTGCGATCGAAATGATTATCGTAGGGTTAGTAAAAGGCAAGAGTACGGCAGTTTATTGGATTTTATTTATTATTTCTCTCGCTCTAGTTTTATATTTAGGCTTCATTAAGCTTCCATTAACTTTTTAAAAAGAGTACGAACATGTTAAGGTTTTTTGAAAAAGCTGTCGAAAAGACAGCTTTTTCGTTTTTTTGTCATCCCATAATAGTGATATTTATGTTATTTTTAACATAAGAGAATTGTGAAAAAATTAAACTTTAACTATGGTGGTTCTTCTAATGGCTAAAACAATTACTTGTTTATATGAAAATCATGAGCAGCTAGATCATTTTATCCAATATCATGAGCTCTGTGAATATCCAAATCTTCTTATCCAAGTTTTTTCAAGTAAAATAGATCGGTCTTTTCTTCTTCAGCTGCAAACGGAGTTCAGAAGTATACTACCATTTGCAACGGTAATCGGCTGTACAGGTGCAGGAGGAATTATCGACGGTCAAATGATGGAAAATAAAGCGGTCATTTCTTTTACCATTTTTGAAAAGACAGAACTAAAATCCGTTTTGCTTCATCAAAATGATTATGAAAATAGTTTTGAAATGGGGAAGGATTTCGCCCAAAAGTTAGTGGATTTTGATACGAAAGCGATGCTTATTTTCCCAGTTGGAGCGAATGTAGATGCTCAAAAATTGTTGAACGGTCTTTATGAAGGAAACCCTGAATTAGTTGTAGCTGGTGGATTGGCTGGCGGTAATGAAAGATCGATAGAATCCTATGCTTTTACAGGGGAAGAATTAACCACTCAAGGGGCAGTAGCGGTTGCACTTCAAAGTGACCAGCTCGTTGCCCAAGCTTATAGTAATTATAAATGGCAGGAAATAGGGAAGTCCTTTGCAATTACGAAGGCAAAAGGTACGAATATTTACTCAATCGACCATAAGAAACCTATACAAATTTTAAAGCAATATTTAGGAAAAGGCTTTGTTGATGATCTTCCTGATTCAGGGAATGAATTTCCGTTTATTATGAAAGATAAGGGAGAAAAGGTCCCACTATTTATATTAGATATATTGAAAAATGGAGCTATTCGAGTGAATCGGGAAATAAGGGAAGGGGCAGAAATCACCTTTGCTTACCCAGATATTGAGGGAATTGTTGGAAGCTCGCTGGAAAATATGAAGCAGCTGGCAAAAAAACAAGTGGATACGATTTTTGTTTATGATTGTATGGCCCGAAAGCGATTTGCCCCTGACTTTACAGAAAAGGAATTAGGCATGCTTCAAAGCATTTCCTCTACTAATGGTTTTTTTGCTTATGGAGAGTTAGCTGGAGGAAATACAAAATCACCGCAGTTATTAGGGCATGCATTAACGTATCTAGCTCTATCGGAAAATAGTCAACAAAAACAAATAAATCGTAAACTGACATTTAAATACACGACCCCAGCTTATTTAAAAAATGTTACGGCACTGACTCATTTAATGCAGGCATCACATAATGATTTCTATCTTCTAAATGAAAGCTTAAAGGTATCAGAGCAGTACTATGAATCACTTTTTAATACGAATACAGATCTTGTATTTTCAACAGATTTAAATGGCCAAATTAAAAATGTGAATCCTGCTTTTGAGAAAGCCTTTGGATACAGCAAGGCTGAAATAATTGGAAAATCTGCTATGAAACTCATTAAAAGTGAGGATGTACCGAGAGTAAGAATGCATTTTTCTAAAGCTCTGAAAGGAAAAGAGCAGTATTACAATGTGAATATACAGTCAAGTTCTGGAGAAACCAACCTATTTCAAATAAAGAATATCCCCATCATAGTGAATGATGAATGTGTGGGGATATATGGGATTGGCAGAAATATTACAGAACAAAAAAAAATCGAAGATAAGATAACAGAGCTAGCCTACTATGACCATGATACTGGACTCCCTAATCGGGTAAAGTTTACAGAGCAACTGGAGAATATGCTTTCTCGAGCAAAAAAGAAAAAGCGAATGCTTGCGGTTCTTTCCATTGATATTGACCGTTTTAAACTAATCAATGACAGCCTCGGACATTTTGCTGGTGATATGGTTTTAAAGGAATTAGCTTATCGCATTGAAAAAGCACTTCCGAATGGTTCTTATCTTGGCAGATTTGGCGGTGATAAATTTACTGTTGTTCTATCAAAAGATGTAAATGTAGAGGAAGTAATGAAAGCTTCCAAAATGATTCTTCAGGATATATCAAATCCTGTGGAACATAAAGGACAAGATTTCTATGTCACTGCCAGTATTGGTGTAAGCCTTTATCCAGAGGATGGGCAGGATGAACATTCCCTCTTGAAAAATGCGGACATTGCTACAAATCGATCGAAGAATCAAGGTGGCAACCGGATTACATTCTTCTCAAATGAAATGAATGACCAAGCGATCACAAGGCTTGAATTGGAAAGTTATTTAAGAAGAGCACTACAAAAGAAGGAATTTTATTTAATGTATCAGCCTTTAATTGATTTAGAGACAGGAGAAATATTTGGGAGTGAGGCGTTGATCCGCTGGAACCATCCTAAATTAGGTCTTGTTTCTCCAGCAGATTTCATTCCATTGGCTGAAGAAACAGGATTAATAGAAGAGATTGGCAGTTGGGTGCTAAGAACAGCCTGTATGCAAAATAAAAAATGGCAGCTGCTTGGATATGATAGCATATCTGTATCTGTGAATGTTTCCGCTTTTCAATTCCAGCAGCCCGGGTTTTTGAAGGAAGTAAAAAGAGCATTAAATGATTCGAAATTAGAGCCGCACTATCTAACATTGGAATTAACAGAAAGTACCATGCTGAAGAATGTTGATTACAGCATCGATACGATGAGGTCACTGCAAAAGCTTGGTGTGAAGGTGTCTATAGATGATTTTGGTACGGGGTATTCTTCGTTAAGTTACCTGAAGAATTTACCTATTAATACTTTGAAGATTGACCGTTCGTTCATAAATAATCTTCGTATCAATACGTCTGACATTGCGATCGTTAAAGCTATTATTACAATGGGGCATGGGTTAGCAGTTAAGGTTCTAGCAGAAGGAGTAGAAACGAAAGAACAAATTGAGCTTCTGAAGGAATTAAAATGCCATTACGCACAAGGCTTCTACATTCATAAGCCACTGCTGATAACGGATTTTGAAAAAGGCTTAAAAGATTCAGCGATACTGGAAAATTAAATAAATGAAAAAGGGTTCAGTCAAGCAGAACCCTTTTTTATTTAGTCTCTTTTCTATAATGATATATACTTAAAATAAGTTTGTAGAATTAAAAACAATTTACTTTTAAGAAGATATTTTCTCAATAACCATTCTTTTCCCACTGTTTAAGGTGAATTCGAACCGATCGTTCGTTTTTTCAAAATAACTAAAGTGATGCTGGATATTGCAGATCTGTTCTTGATTATCAAAAACAATAAAGTTCACGCCGCTTTTTCTTTCAGAGGTGGATAGAAAATTTAATTGATTGTAGCAATAAATACAATCGTAAATAGAAAATTTCATGGAATTTAACGTTGTGATAAATTGGAAGAACGCATCATCGTTTATTTCCTCTAGCAGTTTTTCTAATGAGAACACAAGCAGTTTGCGAATACGAATTATATCCTTATCTTTGAGAATCAATACCTCATCAGGTGAAGTGATTTTTCCTTCTTCAAATAGAACGCCTTTTTTCCAGCGTTTCATTCGGTATACTTCCATTTCCTGATGAAGGAATTCATCTAATAATGCTGCCTCTTCCGTTTCTTTATCAAAGAACACCCACTGATCATTAATAAATTCAATTGTCCCTACAGTAAATGCTCGAGTTTGATACTCTATCAGTTTTGTACGCTGCTGTCTATTCATAAAAGACCTCCATTTGTATCCTTCACCATTCTTTTTAGACAGTTTCCATTCTTTTTATAACATTTGCGAGATAAATACCTATTTTTAATAGAGCTCCCTATAGCAGGATATTCTTTTTGCCGATATTCTGATACAAAATGAGAATAGGCATTTGATCCAACATTTGTATTTTTTTGAGTTACAAATGGAGACTTTGTTTGACGATATGGAGAGAAAAGGCTACTCTTAAAGAGTTGTGATCATATGTCTAAGCAAATAGAGGAAGCTTTGATATTGAAGGAGTTGAAGGAGAGAAAGATGAAAAAAAGAGTGTGGACTCTCATCTTCATTCCGTTTCTTCTTTTTTATGCCCTCCCTACAGGAGCAGCTGAAAAGGAAGATCGTAAATGGCAAGATGAAACAATGTATGATGTAATGGTAGATCGCTTTAATAACGGCGATAACAAAAATGATTATGAGGTAAATGTTCAAGACCCTAAAGCTTTTCATGGCGGGGATTTCTTGGGGATTATTAACAAGCTGGATTATATTAAAGATATGGGCTTTACTGCCATTCGGTTAAACTCCATTTTTGATAATGAAGAGAATGGCTATCATGGGAAATGGATTCAAGACTTCTATAAGACCGAAGAACATTACGGCACTATGGATGAATTTAAGAAGCTAGTGAAAGAAGCTCATAAAAGAGAAATGAAGGTTGTCTTAAATTTTGAATTGAACCAAGTTGGGCCAAACCACCCTTGGCAAACAGAAGCTGACAAGAAGGATTGGTTTCGTGAGCAAAAAGAGGATGGACTTCTTTCCTTGAATCAGGATAATCAGGAAGTAAAGAATTACTTAATAGATGCCGCAAAATGGTGGATAAAAGAATCAAATATTGATGGGTATTATTTAGAACGTGCAGATCTTGCATCAGAAAGATTTATGAAAGAATTTGTTAAAGAAATTAAAGGGGCTAAGGATCATTTCTATCTGCTTGGAGAAGTTAAATCTGATGATCCTGCGACCATTGCAAATTTTCAGGAAATGGGCATCGATGGTCTAATTGATTACCCGCTTTCTGAAAATATAAGGCCAATTTTTGATGAGGTTGACAATTCATTAAGTGAGCTCATTACAAATAAGGAAAAATTAATGGCTGTTTACCCAGATCCATACTTAATGGGAAGTGTAATGGATACGGATGATATGATTCGCTTTACTCATAATACAGTTACGAAAAATCAGCATCCTGGACCACGGTGGAAGCTTGCCCTTACTTATCTTTATACGACCCCAGGGATTCCTATTGTTTATTATGGCAGTGAAATTGCATTAGAAGGCGGAGAAGGGGAAGCAAATCATAGGCAAATGGATTTTCGTACAGATAAGGAGCTAATTGATTACATCACAAAGCTTGGAGAACTGCGCGAAAAATATCCAAGCCTTACAAGGGGATCATTGGAACTTTTAGCAGAGGAAAATGAACTTTCTGTTTATAAACGGACCTATGAAGGTGAAACGACAGTCATTGCCATCAATAACTCATCTTCGTCGCAAGATATTACCATCCCGAGTGAGCTACTGGAGGATAATAAAGAGTTAAGAGGCCTCCTTTCTGATGATCAGGTTAAAAGCAGTGAAAAAGGCTATACGCTATTCTTAGATCGTGAAGAGGCTGAGGTGTATATATTAGCTGAAAAGTCTGGGTTAAATATTCCCTATGTCATTGCAACAGTTGTTGTGTATGGAGCGTTTTTAACTTTTATCATTCTGGCTTGGAGAAGATCTAAGAAAAAAAGAGCAAAACAGGATTAAAATTAGAAAAACACACTTGATTTCATAAATGAAAAATTCAAGTGTGTTTTTTGTGCATATTAAGAAATAGTTAGTACTTCATATTTTGAGGCCAGATCAATGAAAGAAGGCATCCCGCTAATTTTCCCTGCAACAAGATTTTCTTCAACTTTGTAATAATCAACACAAGTTTTGCATGCTAGCACTTCGACACCTTTATCTTCGAGCTCCTTAAGGTGGACTGAAACAAATGAGTGATCAGTTAAGGTAAATACTCCACGATTCATACAAAAAATGGCTGCAGGCAGATCTTCTCTTTGTTTAAGTAACGTAAAGAAGGTTTCAAGCACGCTTTCACCGAGTTCTTTATCACCTGTGCCAAGCTGATCTGAGCTAACAAGGATTACTTTATTTTTCATCATATTACCTAATCCCTAAGGCGATTTTGGCATACCTAGACATTTTATCCTTTGTCCAAGGAGGATTCCAAACAATATTTACTTCTGTTTCCTTTACTTCTGGTATATCAGTTAATGCACTTTTGACATTGTCAACAATCGTACCCGCAAGCGGACAGCCCATTGAAGTTAATGTCATATCAATGGTAGTTTTTCCTTCTTCATCCATTTTTACATCATAAACTAATCCGAGATTGACAATATCAATGCCAATTTCAGGATCGACAACAAGCTCTAGTGCACTCATAATACTGTCCTTTAAATCCTGATCCATTTGAAAACATCTCCTTCTTCTTTGTGCTTATTTTTATCATAACAAAAATATGGGCGATAATGAATTAAAGTTGTTTTATCGCAGATTAACGGGCTGTAATCCCCCGCTGATCGAAGTTTCACTTTATACAAATTGCTCAAACCATTTTACTGTTTGAACCACACCTTCATTGCTGACATTATGCCCTGACTTTTCATCAATAATAAATTTCAATTTTTCTGGTTCATGATGATACAGGGATTGGATGCTCTTATAAAAATGATAAGTATAATTAAAAGGTACGACAGGGTCTTTCTTTCCGTGCCAGAAAAGCAATGGCCGATTTTGTAATTTATTAGTTTGCAAGCTTAAATCAAGTTCTCTTAGCTTCCCCATTAAATGAGTAATCTCATCTTCCTCAATTGGGATAGGTAAGTCATTTTTTTGCATTTCATCTAATTGCCAATGAGCAAACTTTTCATAATAAGGCATGCCCATTAAGCTAACAGCTGCCTTTATCCATGGATATTTTGTAAGTGCACCAAGAGTGACAATTCCACCCATTGAAGTACCAGCGAGTCCGATCCGGGAAGGGTCAATCAGCTTATCCTTTTCAAACGAAGTTTTTAGAATATCAAGTTCTTCAATTGTTTGGAGGACGATATCCCAAAAACGAAAATTTAAATTATGTCCAGACAAGCCTTCATTTCTTTCCCCATGATAAAGCGCTTCAGGGAGAATGACGCGAAACCCTTTTTTCGCCAGCAAGTAAGCGTAATGGAGATTTTTTTCGTAAATGCTCGTAAATCCATGTACAAATAAAATAAGCGGAAGCTCTTCGCCCCATTTTCCTTGATCTGCAATATGTAAGATTGGAATTTCCTTAATGATTTTATTTTCAATACTAATCAATTTTAGACCTCCTTTTGTAAAGCGAATCTATAAATTATGTAAAAATAAGTGGAAAAAGTATATTTAGTAACAAAATTTAAATATATTTGTTAACATAGTGTTTATAGAAAAAGTTATTTTCACTATTAATAATTTCCATCATTCATAAGTGTACCATGTAGACTTTTTTTTTCCCAAACCTTTACACTTAGAATAGAAAAATTCGTACAAAGCAGGTGTTCATATTATGGCTGAAAAACATTTAATTGCATTAGATTTAGATGGAACATTGTTGAAGGATGATAAAACCATCTCGAAAAAGACAAAGGATGTCATTCAAAAAGCTCGTGAACAAGGTCATATCGTTATGATTGCTACTGGAAGACCATTCAGGTCCAGTGAGATGTATTATAGAGAAATGAATCTTGATACGCCAATTGTAAATTTTAATGGTGCTTTTACTCATCATCCAAAGGATCCTAACTGGGGCATCTATCATTCTCCGCTGGAAGTGAATATTGCGAAAGATATTGTAGAGGCATGCAGTTCATTTCAATTCCACAATATCATTGCAGAGGTCATCGATGATGTATACATTCATTATCATGATGAAAAGCTGCTTGATATTTTTAGCTTAGGGAATCCCAACATTACAACGGGTGATATTCGAAATTTTTTAAAGGCATCACCAACAAGCATGCTCATTCACACAGATGAAGAGCATGTGAAAACGATCCGTGACCACCTTTCAGCTGTACATGCTGAGGTTATCGACCACCGTAGCTGGGCTGCCCCGTTTCATGTGATAGAGATTGTAAAGACTGGCTTGAATAAAGCAGTAGGGCTTAAAAGAGCTGCAGATTATTTCCAAATACCTTCTGAAAGAATTATTGCCTTTGGGGATGAAGACAATGATCTTGAAATGCTTGATTATGCAGGCTTCGGCGTAGCGATGGGGAACGCCATCGACTTAGTAAAAACAACGGCAAATGAATCCACACTGACAAATGAAGAAGATGGTGTTGGCGTCTATTTAAATGAATTATTAAATTTAAAGATGTTTTGATATCCTTCTGCCGTTTTTTCTCAAAACGGTTAAATGATTCCCTTTTTAAACGAGAAGACATTGCACATACTATAAAACGAAACAGTTGGTAGCTGTTTCAACATTTCTTCATTTGGAGGGGATTCGATTGGGTAAACGTACGAAATCGAAGCGCTTTGTACAACAAGGAGTAGATTCTGTTACTAAGCACGCAGAACGTATCCCGTATCACATGACATATGCTGAAGCTGAAGCTGAAAAGTTAAAGAATGTGAAAGAATCTTCTCTTGGAGGAATATAAAATGGGCAATAGACTGTTTCAAGAAGCAAGACGTTTGGTTGAACAAACGAAAAATGTTGAACCAGTCGATCAGCAGCAACGGATCATTAGCGCTCAAAATGCTTTAAGTTCTGCATTCGCAAATGCAACTAGAGCAGAGCAGGCACAGCTCAGTGAGATGCAGATGGATCTGGATGAATTGAAATAAAGGAGAAAAGCTGACATTTGATGTGTCAGCTTTTCTCTATTTTATTGAGTGGGCATTTGTACTAATACGATCGGATACGTATTTGATTTTTGATTTTTGTCGTTTTTTTCAAACAAATAAAGGATGATCGTTCCATTTTCAGGAATATCTTCTTTCTGGAGTGTAAGTTTAAACGAGAATTTAGCCCATTGCGAGTGACTAGTGTTTACATTCTGCTTTTTTTCAGAAATCAGTTCATTATGGCCATCTTCAACAATATAATAGAATTCTTTCTTATTTGAACGGATTTCACCTGTTACCTCAAATACTCCATTTTCCCCCGATGCCTCAACCTTTCTAAATACATCACTTTTTATGGAATCACCAGCAATTTGAGAAAACTCTTTACTGTCTGCATGAAAAGGCTGTACATGCATTAAGCTGATTATAATAGAAACCAATAGCATTCGCATAATATCCCTCCAAAGAGTTTTTAATCCTTGCGAAAGGAACCAAAAATACCAACCGTTTGTACAATATTAGTAAAAGCATGTGGATCTATTTCTTTAATTATTCTTTCAAGTTCAAATAATTCATAACGAGTGATCACAACAATCATCATTTCCTTGCTTTCATTTGAAAAAGCTCCTTTTGCTGGTACAGTAGTTATACCCCGAATGAGCCTCTCATGAATCATTTTTTTCATTTCCTCTGATTTTTTTGTAATAATCATTGCAGTAACCTTTACGTGTCTTGTATGGATCGCATCAATTACCCTTGTTGAGGCATACAAGGTTACAATCGTATATAATGCTTTTTCCCATCCGTATAGAGCACCTGCTGTAATAATAATGATCGAATTTAGCGTAAAAAAATATGTCCCGATAGGTTTGTCTTTCATGCGAGAAAGGACCATAGCAATAATATCCATTCCACCTGTTGACGCTCCCCATTTTAAAGTCATGCCGACCCCAACGGCTGCAATGACTCCGCCAAATACTGCATTTAATAAAATATCCTCTGAAAAGTGCTTAATAGGGATTATTTCCAAAAAGAATGACATTGCAAAAACACTAATAAAACTATAAAGGGTAAATGATTTTCCTACTTCCCGCCATCCGAGTATTGTAACGGGAATATTTAACAGGAAGAGAAGAACACCTGTTGAAGCGTGACCACCAAGAATACTTGATAATAGCTGAGCTACTCCAGTGAATCCGCTAGCATAAATATTTGCTGGGATAAGAAAGAAATTCATAGAAATTGCACCTAATAGTGCACCAATAAGCACAACAAATATCTTTTTAGCTTCAATCAAAACCAAAATAGACCCTCCCAGTTTTTTTTTGTTGGCATTATTTCAACTGCCGAGTAATTTTCGTTGTCTTTTTTTTCTAATTTATATACACTTAAAGAATATATATTGTTTGGAAAGCAGGTGAATTAGGATGTCGGTGAAAATATTGACAGACAGCGCAAGTGATCTGCCGCTAAGCTTTTATGAAGAAAATAATGTTACGCTATTGCCGTTAAAAGTTCACTTAGATGATACTGAATATGTAGACCTATTAACAATTGATTCAAAAAAGGTCTATCAAGCGATTCGTGAGGGAAAGGTTCCAAAGACTTCTCAAGTGTCACCTCAAGTCTTTGAGGAAGCATTTACAAAAATGGCTGAAAACGGTGAAGATGGGATTTATATCGCATTTTCTTCTGAATTATCAGGGACCTACCAAACAGCAGTCATGATGCTGGATCAGGTAAAAGAAGCTTATCCAGATTTTAAGTTAACAATCATTGATACAAAATGTGCTTCACTAGGCTTTGGCCTTATTGTTAAAGAAGCAGCAAGACTAGCTAAAGAAAATACTACCAAGGAAGATATTTTAAAGGATATCGAATTCCGCTGTCAGCACATGGAGCATTTATTTACAGTTCATGATCTTGACTATCTTGCTAAAGGTGGACGTGTTTCAAGAGCATCTGCATTTCTCGGAGGTCTTTTGAACATTAAGCCATTATTAAATGTTGAAGATGGAAAGCTTGTTCCGATCGAAAAGCACCGAGGAAAAAAGAAACTTCTACGCCGTATTATTGAAATAATGAAAGAAAGAGGTCAATCATTAGATCAACAAATAATTGGCATAAGCCATGCGGACGACGAAGAAACAGCAATAGAAATGAAAGAACTTATTAAACAGGAATTTAATACAAAAGAGTTTTATATTTCTTCCATTGGCTCAGCAATTGGTTCGCATACTGGTTCTGGAACAATCGCCATATTTTTTCTTAATAAAGTGCAATCATAATACTATTTCTTAAGCAATCGGATCTGCCGATTGCTTTTTCATTTCCCACATTTAATCTTACATACTCCTTTTCATTTTACAGACACTAACATGTAGCAGCTCTCTTCAAGAAGGCTGAAATTTTGAATTAAATGGAAGGAGTATTTATAGCATGCCCCGAACTTCTGATAATGATAAAAAAGCGCAGGATAATAATGCCTTTCGACATGAAAAAAATATGATGCGTGAAAAAAATCGCAAGGCTGGCAAAAACCAGTACTCTAAGAAGACAGACCATATATAAAAAAACGAGCAGGCGGTTTAAA
Source organism: Cytobacillus solani (assembly GCF_006704205.1). Lineage (NCBI taxonomy): Bacteria > Bacillati > Bacillota > Bacilli > Caryophanales > Bacillaceae > Cytobacillus > Cytobacillus solani. The sequence continues at coordinate 135,385 of NZ_CP041305.1, read as the reverse complement.
GGCCGCCTGCTCGTTCATTTTTCCCCTTTACTGTATGTCCAGCCCTCTTCTTGATAAATCCGTCCTTCCTTTATTAATCGCCCAAGTGCACGTTTAAATGAAGCCTTGCTCATTTGAAAGCGTTCTTGTATATCCTCTGGTGTACTTTTATCTCCATATGGCATGGCCCCATTACGTGAAGCTAAATAATTCATGATGGTTTCCGAATCTTGATCGAGTGCTTCCTGTTTCCTCGGTGCTAATGACACATTGATTGTTCCATCTTCTTTCACATCAATAATTCGACCGTCTACCTTTTCACCAAGACGCGGCTCTTCTTTTCGCTGAGATTCATGAATGAATCCTTTAAAGCCTTCTGCTGTATAAATCCAGCTTCCAACTTTCGCCGTTCGATATATATGTCCATGAATGTTTTTATTGAAATCTTGTCTGGTTGCTTTAATTGCTATTCCATCAATAATTGGATCTGTTGCTAATTTAACATAAATACGCTCATTTCGGTTTACTCTTAAAGTGATATAAAGCATATCTCCTTCCTTCGGCCAGACCGATTGATGCACAGGAAGATCTTCTTCTCCAAGCAGCATATCCTTTTTAATTCCAATATTAATAAAAATGCCGATTCCAGGCTTAACATCACTTACTTGGGCCCACCCGTAGTTTTTCGTTGTAATTTCAGGAATTGTTGTTGTGGCTGCAATCCTTCCTCTTGAATCAGTATAAAGAAAAACCTCCACCTCTTGTCCTTCTTCTAATTCCATTTCCGTATCGTTTTTGTGTAATAGGACATCTTCATCCCCATTTGATAAAAAGTAGCCAAATTCAGCCAGTCTTTCTACCTTTAATTTTACAGTTTGTCCAATATAATCACTAATTGCCATTAAAAAACGCTCCTTTAATTTTTCTTTCATATATTTAAAGTCTCGAAAATATCTCCTTAAGTTGTGTGAACTGCTATATTTTACTATAATTAAGGAACAAAGTGAAACCTCTTTAGTAAAAGAGGGAGTTTAAGGAGGCAGCCATGTCAAAAGAAAGTTCATTTGATATTGTATCCAAAGTTGATTTTTCAGAAGTAACAAATGCAATTAATATTGCAATGAAGGAAATTCAAACCCGCTATGACTTCAAAGGCAGCAAGAGCAATGTAACGCTTGATAAGGAAGAGCTTGTGTTAATTTCTGATGATGAATTTAAATTAGATCAGCTTAAGGATGTCCTATTTAGTAAAATGATTAAAAGGGGAATTCCTGTTAAAAACCTGGATTATGGCAAGTTAGAAGGGGCATCAGGCGGTACAGTCCGTCAACGAGCAAAAATAGCTCAAGGAATTGATAAAGAAAATGCCAAGAAAATCAATTTACTTATTAAAAACAGTGGCTTGAAGGTTAAAAGCCAAGTTCAAGATGATCAAGTCCGTGTGACAGGCAAAAATCGTGATGACCTGCAAAAGATTATTGCTGCAGTGAAGGAAGCTGACTTGACTGTTGATGTACAATTTGTGAATTATAGATAATGGAATAGGAAGGCAGTCCTTAATGAGGCTGCTTTTTTTCTATGACTTTATAGTGGCGTTTCGTAAGTCTTGTAGGTATAATTATCTAGGAAAGCCGCACCATTGAATGCCATTAGGAGAGGATCTTTTATGCTGGATAAAATTAAATTTAGAAGTATTCGATTAAAAATGATTGCAGTCATTGTGATCGCATCAATTATTAGTACACCACTTTCTTCAAAGCTAAATGAGTATGTTATGGATTTCGTAGATGTACATAAAAGTTTTGGTATCTATATTAACACGATTATTAACCTCATAATAGCAACATTTATTGTTGCAGTATTCACTCGATGGATCATTATTAATCCGCTCCGTAAACTATTAGAAGCAACGAACAAGGTTTCAGAAGGAGATTTAAGTGTTGAAGTGGATTTTTCAAAACGTGTAGATGATGAAATTAGCCAATTGGCAAAAGGCTTTCAGCAAATGACTGAACATCTTAAAAATGTTGTTAGCAAAATTAATCACACATCAGACAGAATAACAGTGTCAGTTAATCAATTATCTGCAAACTCAGAAAATACAGCATTGGTTTCTGAACAAATTTCCGCTGCAATCCAAGGAGTTGCTGCAGGATCTGAGGAACAAACTGCTGGAATGGAAAAAATCGCAGCTGCTATGAATGTAGTAAGTAATGAGATTGATGATATTTCTCGTAATACACAAGTCATTAGCAATCAATCTAGAATGAATACAGCAGTTGCTGAAGAAGGGGAAAAAACAGTTGATAGAACGGTAAAGCAAATGAGCCTTATTCAAAACTCTGTCAGCCAGTCAGATCATTCGATTCAAATGCTTCAAGAACAGACAAAAGAAATTGGTCAATTTTTAACAGTTATTACGGATATCGCTAATCAAACGAATTTATTAGCGCTAAATGCTGCAATCGAGGCTGCACGTGCCGGGGAAGCAGGAAAAGGCTTTGCGGTTGTAGCTGAAGAGGTCCGCAAGCTTGCTGAGCAGTCAAACGAATCTGCCCTGCAAATTGCAAAGCTTGTCAATGAGATTCAAAAGCAAACAGGTGATTCCGTTGCGACGATGAAGCATGTAATAGATGATGTTCAAGAAGGAATTATTATGACCAACGAAACAAAAGATATTTTCCATCGAATCTCTCAATCGATGGCTGAGATGAATGGTCAAATGGAGAAAATCCTTAATGGTGGGAAAATGATTTCTGGCAGTGCTGCGGAAGTAACTGCAGCTGTTTCTGCAGTCAGTTCCATTGCGAACCTGAACAGTCAAAATTCGATGAGTGTTTCAGCAGCTTCACAAGAGCAGCTTGCTTCTATTGATGAAGTGGCTAGTTCAACAAAGGAGTTAGAAGAAGTAGCAGAGGATCTTCAAAAACTAACTCATATATTTAAAATTTCATAAGCCGTTAATAAAGGAGAAACACACTGGATTCTATCAATCACAGTGTGTTTTTTGTATTAAGCGAAAGAAATGGAACGAAAAAGAGCTTTTCTGCTCTATTATTATTTTGTCAATGTGAGATTCTTCACTTATTTATTTAGAATACTCCTCTATAATTTGAATATAGAGATGTTCTATTGATAAATAAAATCCGACATTTTTTCATGACTAGAATTCAAATGAGAGAGTGTTGAAGGAGGATTTTTACATGCCTTTTAATCGTGATTTTAACCAGGACCCATTTATCGTCATATGGGAATTAACGAGAGCTTGCCAGCTGAAATGCTTACATTGCCGTGCAGAAGCTCAATATAGAAGAGACCCTCGTGAATTATCATTTGAAGAGGGAAAAAAATTAATTGATCAAATCTATGAAATGAATAATCCAATGCTTGTATTTACAGGCGGGGATCCATTAATGAGAGAGGATGTCTTTGACATTGCAGAATATGCTGTCAAGAAAGGTGTACGCGTTTCGATGACACCTAGTGCAACTCCTAATGTAACGAAAGAAGCAATTGAGAAGGCGAAGGAAGTTGGATTGTCTCGATGGGCATTTAGTTTAGATGGACCTAATGCGGAAGTTCATGATCATTTTCGTGGGACAACGGGCTCATTCGATTTAACAATGGAACGAATTAAATATTTGCATGAACTTGAAATACCTATCCAAATCAACACGGTTATCTCCAGATATAATATTGATTATTTAGATGAGATGGCTAAAGTTGTTGAAGGATTAAAATGTGTGCTTTGGAGCGTCTTTTTCCTTGTGCCGACAGGAAGAGGACAGGAATCTGATATGATTTCTCCTGTTGAACATGAAAAAGTGTTTACTTGGCTGTATGAGCTAAGCAAAAGGGTGCCATTCGACATTAAGACGACTGCCGCTCAGCATTATCGCCGTGTTGTTATTCAGCAAAAAATGCGCGAGGCTAAAGATCAAAGAGATGAAATACAATATTTAGATGCATTGACGCAGCAAGGCTTAACCGGCTCGATTGATGGGCTTGGCAGAGCGCCAAAAGGAGTAAATGATGGAAATGGCTTCGTCTTTATTTCCCATGTAGGTGATGTGTATCCGAGTGGTTTACTGCCTGTAAAAGCAGGGAATGTTAGAGAACAATCGCTAGGAGAGATTTATAGAGAATCTCCTATCTTTAAAGATTTGCGAAATCCTGATAAATATAAAGGGAAATGCGGGGTTTGTGAATTTAGATATGTATGTGGAGGTTCAAGATCACGTGCATATGCGATGACTGGAGATTATATGGAAAGCGAACCATTCTGCGTCTATATTCCTAAAGCACTAAGAAAGAAATCTGCAGCCAAATAGATAAGTATACGCAAACAGTCGTTTTACCAGAAAGTGCAGTCTTGCTCTAAGGCTGCACTTTCTTTAGTCTTAATTGATAAATGATACCTTTAATATAATGAGAATAATGACAACATCATGACATTTTCAATATGTTATTAACATATAGGTAGTTATATGGTGTAATGGGTATTATATATACAATCCATTCATTTTGAATCTGAACGTTAATGTGAGTTTGTGTACAGTTTCTCAAAGGAACGTATGATAGAATAGATATTAAAGAGATCACTCTTAATCAGGAGTTGATAAAATGGAAAAAACAATTATTAAAGATCAATTAAATAGACCATTAAGAGATTTACGAATTTCAGTGATAGATCGCTGTAATTTTCGTTGTACTTACTGTATGCCTGCTGAAAAGTTCGGTCCTGATTTTGCTTTTTTACCAAAAAGTGAATTATTAACCTATGAAGAAATCGAACGTCTAGCGAAAATATTTGTCAGCCTAGGTGTTGAAAAAATTCGTCTTACAGGTGGAGAGCCCTTGTTAAGGAAGGACTTACCAACTTTAGTTAAGAAGCTTTCAGAAATTGAAGGCTTAAAGGATATTGGTTTAACAACAAATGGGGTATTGCTGCCAAAGTTTGCAAAAGAGTTAAAAGAAGCTGGTCTTTTACGTGTGAACGTCAGCTTGGATACTCTAAATAGTGAGCTTTTTGGAAAGATTAATGGCAGGGGCGTCGGAGTTGACGTTATTCTTGAAGGGATTAAAGCAGCACAGGATGCTGGCCTTGGAGTAAAAATTAATATGGTTGTGAAGAAGGGCTTAAACGATTCAGAAATTGTTCCGATGGCAAGGTTTTGTAAGGAGCAAGGATTGCAGCTTCGCTTTATCGAATATATGGATGTTGGCAGCACAAATGGCTGGAAAATGGATGATGTGGTAACTAAGAAGGAAATTTATGAATTGCTTAAAGAACATTATCTTTTAGAACCAGTAGATCCTGCCTATTTCGGAGAGGTAGCTAAGCGATATCGATATGAAGGGACAAATGTGGATGTTGGATTTATTCCATCTGTGTCCGAATCTTTCTGTTCAAGCTGTACTCGTTCAAGGCTTTCAGCAAATGGTCAAATCTTTACATGCCTGTTTAATGGCGAAGGACATGATATTAAAGAATTTATGCGAAAAGATGTGACAGATGAAGAGATTGCCGATCGAATTACATCTATTTGGAGCGGAAGAAAGGATCGCTACTCAGATGAGCGAACGGAAGAAAGCGTGAAGACAAGAAAGAAAATCGAAATGTCTTATATCGGCGGATAAAAATATCCCCCCTGTTTTAATTGACAGGGGGGTATTTTTGTCCTTGTTTTAAATTGTGCTAAAGATAGTCTTGCAAGGCATACGGCACTTTTTTAATTGAGTTTGAAGACGTGCCTCAAAAGCCTTTTTATGAAAAATATTTTAGCCTAAGTATCTTGGGAATAAAATATTATTCTCTAAGTGAACATGCATGAATGTAAAGCCTTCTAGTGCCTCAAGACGCTTGTATACTAGCGTGTATGTTCCGCATGCATCAAGTGGAAGCTCATAATCTGATGTAACTTCTCTAAGCTGTCTTAATATTTCTCCTACATGATCATGCTCTTTTTCAAGCTCAGTTATATAATCAATAATTTCTTGGCGATTTTCGAGTGTCGGATCCTCTAGTTTTTTAAGCATCGGGAAGACAACTTCTTCTTCCTTTGCTGTATGTTCGATCATTTCTTTTTTAAACTCATAAAATAATTCATAAACTTTTAATAGTTCTGGATGGCTGTCACCATGAACTTTTGATACTTTTGTGACATATGGACTTAATTGTGCAAGTTCATCAAGTGTAGTGGCATGATAGTGTTCACTAATATGTTTAATAATGTTTTCAGAACTGCTATCTGTCCAAACAGCCATATCATCTTTATTATTTTCTTCTTTTATATAGACTTCCTGCAGATCAGACATTAATTTGTCCATATCTATTGAAAGGTCAGCAGCAGCTTTATTTAACGGAATGTTTCCGCCACAGCAAAAATCTATACGATAACGTTTAAAAACATCGCTTGTTTTTGGTTGCTCATTTACAATATCCTTAACTAATGTGGTTTCAGTAATAGTCAATGCCATTTTATTAATATCCTCCTTAGTAGTTCATTCTTTATTTCATAATAAGCATAACGGATAATAAACTTTGAGCAGGTGACCCTTATCACACTTCTTACTCTTTTTTGAAAAAACAATAGAGAAAAGGGTTTGTGAGGTTTGTCATGTTGAATACGATGCTGTACATATATAATATAAGATAGATAAGCCCATTTCTTTTGAGGAGCTGATAGGAATGATAGAGAGAAGAACACCCATCCCGGTTGGAGAGGCAGTTAGAAGGATTATGAACCACGAATGGAGCGGACAAACAGAAAATGTCTCTATAAAAGAAAGCTATGGAAGATATTTATCAGAGGATTTAAAAGCGACTAGCGATGTTCCTCATTTTGACCGGGCTCCATATGATGGATTTGCTGTAAGAACAATCGATACAAAGGATGCATCTCAAACAAATCCAGTGGAATTTGAAGTCGTTGATCATATCGGTGCGGGAATGGTAACAACGAAGACGGTCAGTGCCTTTCAAGCGGTTAGAATTATGACAGGTGCACAAATGCCGAAAGAATGTGATGCAGTTGTTATGCTTGAGCTGGCAAAAGCATTTGAAAAAGATGGCAAGCACTATATGTCTATTAAACGTACATATAAACCAGGTGACAACGTCTCCTTTAAAGGTGAAGACGCGAGAGATGGGGATGTATTAATAAAAAAAGGGACAAAAATTAATCCTGGAATTCAAGCAATCCTTGCAACTTTTGGCTACTCTCAGGTTCCCGTAGCAAAACGGCCAATTGTAGGATTATATGCAACAGGTACAGAGCTGCTGGATGTACACGACGCATTAGAGCCAGGAAAAATAAGAAACAGCAATTCTTACATGATTGCAGCTCAAATTGAACGAGCAGGTGCTGATGTGCATTATTTTGGACAGCTTCCTGATGAATTTGAAACTTGCTATGAGGCAGTAAAAAATGCACTTGGGAAAGTAGATATGCTCATAACTACTGGCGGTGTATCCGTTGGTGATTTTGATTATTTGCCTGCTATTTATGAAAAAATGAAAGCAGAAGTGTTATTTAATAAAGTAGCGATGCGTCCAGGCAGTGTAACAACTGTAGCGCAATTTGAAGGGAAGCTTTTATTTGGTCTATCAGGAAACCCATCTGCATGTTATGTGGGATTTGAATTATTTGCAAGGCCAATCATTAGGAGAATGCTGTTTGCTGAAAAGCCGCATCTTCGAAAGGAAAAGGCTATTCTTGATGTTGATTTCCTAAAGGCCAATCCTTTTACCCGGTTTGTTAGAAGTGCAGTAACTGTTTCAGATGGCAAGCTGATTGCTTCACCAAGCGGGCTTGATAAATCGAATATCGTTATGAGTCTTGCTGGGGCGAATTCATTAATGATATTGCCTGGAGGAACGAGAGGTTTTGAGGCAGGTTCTGAAGTAGAGGTATTATTGCTTGAGGACTTTAATGGAAGCGAGTGGCCATGGTAAGAAAACCAATTATTCTTCAGATTGTTGGTTTTCAAAACAGCGGCAAAACGACCGTTGTTAAAAAGCTTATTGAACGTCTTGCTGCTGATAATTGTAACGTGGCTACCATTAAGCATCATGGGCACGGAGGGAAGCCAGATATAGTGGAAGGCAAAGATTCCAGCCAGCATATTTCCTCAGGTGCCCTCGCATCCTTAATTGAAGGGGACGGACGTATTTTGCTTCAAGCAGAAAAAAACAGCTGGTCTTTAAGCGAGCAAATTAAAATTCTTGAAATTTTACAAACAGATATCATTCTTATTGAAGGTCACAAAAAGGAAGGTTATCCAAAAATAGTTTTAGTAAGGAATGTAGATGATCTTAACCATTTGTCGAAATTAAAGAATATTCAAGTTGTATTGTTTTGGAATGAAGAATGTTTGGAAATGAAAAGCAGCCTACACTCAGTCCCTTTTTTCCATATTAACAATGACTTAGGTTATGAATGGATATACAATTATCTGACTAATGAGTAGAAATAGATGTTGATATTTGTCGAAAAACCGTCACAATTTGACGGTTTTTTCTGTGATGATCTTCACTTTTTTACCTTTTGAATTTAGATATAGTAGAGGTAACATGCTATAAGGGGGGATAATCATGAAGATTTGTTTACCAAAACAGCATGGTGCATGGGCAATGTTAATTATCCCATTTTGGCTCGGGGTTGTTGCTTCTGAGTTTCTGTGGTCACATATCGCCTTTTTTATTGGCTGGTTATTTTTATATTTAGCTACATATCCAATGCTTTTATTATTTAAAAAGAAAAAAATGCAGTATTATACGAAGTGGACAATCATCTATTTTGTTCCGGCCATCTTATTGCTGTTAATACCGCTATTTGTTCAGCCGTCGATTATTATATTTGGTTTCATTATGATTCCATTTTTTATTTTAAATGCCTATTTTTCATCAAAAAACCGTGAAAGGGCATTTACGAATGATATTAGTGCGATTTGTGTATTTGCTATTGCTGGTTTAGCAAGCAGCTATTTGCCGAATGCTGAAATCAATTCATTAGCAATCAAAGTATTTATTACATCCATACTATTCTTCACTGGTTGTACTTTTTTTGTAAAAACAATGATACGCGAGAAGAAAAATCCAACTTTTAAATGGCTTTCATGGGGATTTCATTTGGCTGTTCCATTTATTTGGGTTCTATTAGGGGAATGGCTAATTGCTGTTGCTTTCATCCCAAGCTTGATCAGAGCATTTGTCTTTTATGGCAAAGGAATGACAATGAAAAATTTAGGCATTCAAGAAATAATAAACTCCGTCTTCTTTTTCATCATTATGGTCATAGTTGTTATTTAAACAATAAAGAAGCTGCATCTCAATATGGAGATGCAGCTTTTTTTATTATTCAATATTACAAATGTTAATTGGGCAACTCTCACAATCAATGGAGTTTTTTAAATAGGATAAATCGTGAATGGTAATCATCCCTTTTTCAATTGAAAGTACTTCATTCTTACGAAGTTCGCCTAACATTCTATTGACAACTTCTCGTGAGGTTCCACAAAAATTTGCAAGCTCTTGGTTTGTTAAAGGGGTATTGATCATAATTCCCTTCTCAGTTTCAATTCCATAGCTATTTGTAAGGCGGATTAAGGTAGAGTATAGCGCTCCTTTTTTACCGTGAAGGACAAGATCCCGAAATTTTGTTTGTGTTTTTCGATATTGGAGGCTAATCCACTTCATTAATTCAAGTGCAAGCGAATGATCTTGATTGAGCTTTTCTTCAAGCTCCTCCTTATTAATAATTGCTACAACTCCACTCTCAACAACTTTTGCATTAAGCATATATTTAGGCGATGGACAGAAAAGTGATAATTCCCCAATTAAATCTCCTTCTCCACACATTCTTAATGTAAGCTCACGGCCATCAGGTACAATCTTACTAATTTGAATTAATCCACTTTGAACGATGAATAGTTCATTTGCGGTCATTCCTTCTTGATATAAAAAGGATCCTTTTTCAACTTTTCTGTTATGGTGTGAGGCTTGTAATAGCACATTTAGTTTTTCGGCAATTTCAATATTTGATTGCATGTATTACCTCCTCTTTCGGTAATGCATCCGTCCAGCGTATATAAGATAATACTACTATTATATTGCAAAGATTAAAAACTTCAAGAAAAAATAGTTGATTTTCCATTCTTAACTTTCTATAATAAGAGAAATATAAAATTTATAAATATTTAATAAAATGAGTAAATATACAAAAAAGTGAAGGGGAAAATCATGAAAGTCTCAATCATTGGAACAACTGGATATGGAGGAGTTGAATTACTGCGAATTTTACACCAGCATCCTACATTTAAGATTCAGTCCATCCATTCAACGAAAGATGAAATACCAATCTGGGAGGAATATCCACACCTTTATCGTTTATTTGATAAAAAGTTAGAACCTATTGATGCTGAACAAATAGCCAATCAATCGGATATTGTTTTTCTTGCTACTCCATCAGGCATTTCTGGGCAATTAGCAAGTGAATTTATGAACAAGAATATAAAAGTAATTGATCTTTCAGGAGATTTACGATTGCCTGCTAAAGATTATGTGACTTGGTATAAACAAGAGCCTGTTCATGAAAGCTTGATATCCCAAGCAGCATATGGGTTGCCCGAATGGAATAGGGAAATGATAAAAAACTCAAATTTAATAGCCAATCCTGGCTGTTTTCCAACCGCGTCACTTTTAAGTCTAGCCCCAGTTGTAAAGTCAGACTTGATTGATCCAGCAAGTATCATCATTGATGCAAAGTCAGGCGTTTCGGGTGCAGGGAAATCATTATCGAGAAATACAAGCTTGTCTGAAGCAAATGAGAATTTCAGAGTATATAAGGTAAATGAGCATCAGCATACTCCGGAAATTGAACAGCAGCTTCTCCAATGGAATAGTGATGTTCAGCCAGTTACCTTCACCACACATCTATTGCCGATTACAAGAGGAATTATGACGACAACGTACGTTCGATTAAAGGAAGAGCAAAGTACTAGCCAAATACTAGAGTTATATAGAGAAATCTATCATCAACAACCATTTATCCGTATTCGGCCAGAAAATACATTCCCATCAATTAAAGAAGTAGCCGGCTCCAATTATTGTGATATTGGCCTGCATGCGGATAGCAGAACTGGAAGGCTGACAATCATTTCTGTCATTGATAATTTGATGAAGGGGGCAGCGGGGCAGGCAGTTCAAAATGCGAATATCATGAGCGGTTTAGAAGAAACAACGGGGCTTGATTTTGTCCCGATGTTTCCATAAGGGGGAAGAATTCATGTATACTATGTCACAAGCTCAAGCGATAAAAGATATCGCTGGAGGGAGTATTACAACCCCAAAGGGGTATAAAGCGTCCGGTGTACACGCGGGGCTAAGATATTCAAAGAAGGATGTAGGTCTGATTATTAGTAATGTACCTGCTAATTGTGCAGCTGTCTATACAACGAGCAAGTTCCAAGCAGCACCGCTTAAGGTCACTCAAGAAAGTATTGCGGAAGAGCAAAAGATTCAAGCCGTAATTGTGAACAGTGCATGTGCGAATGCATGTACAGGTGAACAAGGCTTGCGTGATGCTTTTCAAATGAGACAATGGACCGCAGAAAAGTTTCATCTTCAACCACATCATGTGGCGGTGGCTTCTACAGGTGTGATTGGAGAGTTTCTGCCAATGGGAAAAATTCAAAAGGGCATTCAAATGCTTGAACCTGGAAAAGAAGAGGAATTTTCAGCAGATTTTCAAACAGCGATTTTAACTACTGATCTAGTTATGAAAAGCTGTTGCTTTTCAACAGAAATTGATGGAAAGACGGTTTATATGGGTGGAGCAGCCAAAGGATCAGGAATGATTCATCCAAATATGGCCACGATGCTTGCCTTTATTACGACAGATGTAAATATAGAGAGCAATTATCTTCATGTAGCACTTAAGGAAATAACGAATACAACCTTTAATCAAATCACGGTTGATGGGGATACATCGACGAATGACATGGTGCTTGTAATGGCTAATGGAGAAAGTGGAACCAATTCATTAACTCCTGCACATGCAGACTGGGATCATTTTGTTCAATTACTTGCAAAGAGCTGTGAAAGTCTAGCGAAGCAAATCGCTAAGGACGGAGAGGGAGCAACGAAATTAATTGAAGTCGAAGTGAATGGAGCGATAAATGATGGTGAAGCAAGAATGGCTGCTAAGCAAATTGTCGGTTCTAATCTTGTGAAAACAGCGATTTATGGGGAAGATGCAAACTGGGGGAGAATAATCGGAGCAATTGGGCAAAGCGATGCAAAGGTAAATCCAGATACAGTTGATATTTCAATTGGGCCTATCACAATGTTAAAAAACAGTGAGCCACAGCCATTCTCCGAAGAGGAAGCATCTATCTATTTGCAAGATAACATGATTCAAATTCATGTAGATCTTCATCAAGGGAATGGAAACGGTAAAGCATGGGGCTGTGACCTGTCCTATGATTACGTAAAAATCAATGCAAGTTATCGGACTTAGGGAGGGAAGAAGGGGTGAAAACCATTTTAATAAAATGCGGTGGTAGTGTCATTGATGATTTATCAACTGCATTTTTTAATAGTTTAAAAGATTTGGAGAGCGAAGGTTACCATCTTCTGTTTGTTCATGGCGGGGGGCCAGATATAAATGACCTTTTTGAACTTTATCAAGTTCCTCAAGAGTATATAAATGGGCTTCGGAAAACGTCAGCTGAAACGATGGAAATTGTCGAAATGGTCTTGGCTGGAAAAACTAATCGTACACTGACAGCAAAGCTTAGTTCTCACGGGTTTAATGCGTTCGGAATAAACGGAAGCGACGGCGGCTTCTTACAAGCTGATTTTATCGATCAAGAAAGGCTAGGCTTTGTCGGCGATATAGTCAAGGTAAAGACAGAGATTATCTCTATGCTGCTAAATGAGAAGTATACACCAGTCATTACCCCTATTGCTACAGCAAGTAATGGAGAGAAATTAAATATCAATGCTGATTTTGCAGCAGCAGCGATTGCAAATAATCTCCAAGTTGACCATTGTATTTTTGTAACTGATGTACAAGGAATTATTATTAATGGAGAGCTAGTTTCGCAACTAAGTAAGGAAGAAATAGAGTCGTATATTCATGCCGATCAGATAACAGGTGGAATGATCCCGAAAGTTCGTTCAGCAGTAAATGTGATTGAAAAGGGGCTGCAAAGTGTGAGAATTGTGTCTGGAAAAGAAACATTTTTCAACCAAGGTCATTGGATTGGAACAGAAATTTTCGCAAAAGAGGGGATCTTACGATGAGCTATTTATTTCCCACATATTCCCGCTGGGAAGTTGAGCCTGATCAGTCAGAAGGAAGCGTAATTATCGATAAAAATGGGAAAAAATACTTGGACTTTACCTCAGGAATTGGTGTTTGCAATTTAGGGCATCGTCCAGCAGTAGTTCAGGAGGCAATTACTAGTCAGCTTAACCGCTATTGGCATGTTTCCAATCTGTTCATTCAGGAAGAACAAGAGAATGCTGCGAAGCGATTGGCAGAAAGTGCGAAAATGGACTGTGTTTTTTTCGCTAATAGCGGTGCAGAAGCGAATGAAGCAGCCATCAAGCTTGCTCGAAAAGCAACTGGCAGAAAAAAAATCATTACCTTTGAAAACTCTTTTCATGGCCGAACTTTTGCGACGATGTCAGCAACTGGACAGAATAAAATTAAAATGGGTTATGGACCAATGCTTGAAACGTTTGTTTACCTTCCATTTAATGATATTGAGGCGATTAAAAAAGAAGTGGATGATGAGACGGCAGCAGTGATGCTTGAGGTCGTTCAAGGAGAGGGCGGCATTCATATTGGAGAGCAAGCCTTTTTAAATGAAGTTAGTCAACTTTGTGAGGATCATGGTGCGCTTCTGATCATTGATGAAATCCAAACGGGAATTGGCCGGACAGGGAAACCCTTCGCCTTTCAGCATTTTCAATTAATGCCTGATATTGTTACCTCTGCAAAAGGATTAGGCAGCGGACTCCCAATTGGAGCTGTGATTGGGAAAAAGGAGCTCGCTCACTTTTTTGGACCGGGTAGCCACGGGTCAACTTTTGGTGGCAATCCTTTGGCAATTGCGGCTGCAAAAGCCACGATGGAGGTCATTTTTCAAGCAGGATTTTTAGAGGAAGTAGAGAAAAAAAGTGTATACCTGTTTGAACAAATTAGTAAAGAATTGAAAGGAATTCCTGACATATTAAACAGTAGACAATTAGGAATGATGATTGGATTAGAAACATCGATCGATCTGCCTATATTGTTAAAGGAATTAAGAAATCATGGATTACTGGCACTTCCAGCAGGAAGCAATGTGTTAAGGCTTTTGCCGCCTTTAACGGTTACGAAAGCTGAAATAGATAAAGCGATACACATTTTACAATCTGTAATAAGAAATTATTCAAAAGCAGCCGTATAGGCTGATATTTTTTCTTATTAATGAATAAAAATTAATTTAAATAAATAAATATACATTTTATAAGAGGTGGAAATATGGAAGGATATTTACACTTGAAAAATAATCAAAGTTTCACTGGACAATGGCTGACACCTCCCCCTAATCAGCAGATTGAAGGGGAAATAGTATTCTTTACTGGAATGACGGGTTACCAAGAGGTGCTGACAGATCCTTCTTATAAGGATCAGATTATCGTTTTTACGTATCCTCTAATCGGAAACTATGGCATAAATGAACTGGATTTTGAGAGTAAGGAACCACATGTGGCAGGTGTCGTTGTTTATGAAGCAACGAATCATCCATCCCATTATCAAGCAACTTACTCACTTAAAGAGTATTTGCAAAAATGGGACATTCCGCTGTTGGGTCATTTAGATACAAGGGCAGTTGTTAAGACAATCAGGAAGGAAGGCACCATGCCGGCTGTTTTGTCTTCTAACGAATTGTACAATAAGGATCATTTTGTATTACCAAAAGAGGAAAAGGTTACTAAGGTTACAGCAAGTACAAATGGGTGCTATGGGGATGGTGAAACCCATATTGTTCTTGTTGATTATGGTTTAAAGAAATCAATCATCCATTCTTTCCTAAAAAGAAACTGTCGGGTGACGACCGTTCCATTTAATACAACATTTCCAGAAATAAAAAAACTTAAGCCAGATGGAATTGTTCTTTCCAATGGTCCAGGAGATCCGAAAGAGCTAACAAGTATTTTACCAAATGTTAAAAAGATGCTAGAACATTATCCAACATTAGGAATCTGCCTCGGGCACCAGCTGGCTGTCTTAGCTTTAGGGGGAGACACGAAAAAGCTTCCCTTCGGTCACAGAGGTGCAAATCATCCAGTAGCCGATTTGAAATATGGCAAGGTATTTATGTCCTCTCAAAATCACAGTTATGTTGTTGATGAAGAAAGTCTCCTGAAAACAGGATTTGAAAAGCGCTTTATTAATCTTCATGATCAATCAGTCGAAGGACTCATTCACCAAATTTTGCCGATTCAGACTGTGCAATTCCATCCAGAAGCACACCCAGGACCTGCAGATGGAGAATATATTTTTGAAGAATTCATGAATATCATAAAAGTCGAGAAGAGGAGCGTTATTGCATATGCCTAAAGATACAAGCATCCAGTCAATCCTTGTCATTGGATCAGGTCCCATCGTGATTGGGCAAGCAGCAGAATTTGATTATGCGGGGACGCAAGGATGTGCAGCATTGAAAGAAGAAGGCTATAAGGTCATCCTAGTAAATAATAATCCAGCAACTATTATGTCAGATAAAAATTTCGCTGATCGCATTTATTTTGAGCCATTAACCGTAGATAGCCTAGAAAAAATTATCGAAAAGGAGCGTCCGGATGGAATCCTTGCCACTTTAGGCGGGCAAACAGGGCTAAATTTAGCTTTTCAGCTAAGTGAAGCAGGCGTTTTTGAGCGCTATGGCGTGAAGCTTTTAGGAAGCAGTATGGAGTCGATAAAAAAGGGCGAAGATAGAGAAGCTTTTAGACAGCTAATGAAAAAACTGAATGAACCAGTTCCAGAAAGTATAATTGTTCATGATGTAGCGGAAGCGATTCAATTCGGAGAAACAATCGGATTTCCAATCATTGTTCGTCCTGCCTATACGCTTGGGGGAACAGGGGGTGGAATTGCAACGAGTCTTGCTGAGTTAGAATCACTCGTAAAAGGTGGTTTGAATGAAAGTGCAATCAACCAATGCTTGATTGAAAAAAGTATTGCAGGATTTAAAGAAATTGAGTATGAAGTGATGCGTGATTCAATGAATACTTGCATAACGATTTGCAATATGGAAAATATCGACCCTGTTGGCATCCATACGGGTGATTCGATTGTTGTTGCTCCTTCACAAACGCTGACAGATGAGGAATATCAGATGCTTCGGACTGCTTCAATAAAAATAATTTCTGCATTGGAGATCATAGGGGGCTGTAATATTCAATTTGCCTTAGATCCACAAAGTAAAAATTATTATTTAATTGAGGTTAATCCAAGGGTTAGCCGTTCTTCCGCCCTTGCTTCTAAAGCTACTGGCTATCCAATTGCAAGAATGGCAGCAAAGCTTGCGGTGGGCTATACATTATCAGAAATTACTAATCCAGTAACAGGAGATACGTTTGCAAGCTTTGAACCTGCTCTTGATTATGTAATTGTAAAGTTTCCCAAATGGGCCTTTGATAAATTTCCTATGGCTGACAGAAAACTTGGCACGCAGATGAAGGCAACTGGTGAAGTGATGGGGATCGATCGAAACCTAGAACGTGCTCTTTTAAAAGCAGTCCATTCACTAGAAGGGAAGGAATCAGATTTAGCAAACCTATCCTTTTTAGAGGCAGCGACTGAACATTTAGAAAAAATGTTAATAGAGCAAACAGATGAAAGATTTTTTATTGTAATGGAGCTTTTGCGCCGCGGAAAATCAGTAGAAACCCTGCATGACACAACAAAAATTGATTATTATTTCTTACATTCCTTTTTAGAGTTAGTAAAACTAGAGAGTCATGTTGCTGATCTGTCCTTTCATTCAGTAACAAAAGGACAGATGCAAATTTTAAAGGAAAAGGGCTTTAGTGATCAATATTTAGCCAAAGAATGGAATGTAACAGAGCGAGAAATTCGTGATAAGCGAAAAATGCTTGGGGTCCTGCCTGTATATAAAATGGTAGATACTTGTGCAGCAGAATTTGAGGCACAATCCAATTATTTTTATTCCAGTTATTTTGGTGAAAATGAGCTTGTGAAAAGTAATAAGAGGAAAGTATTAATCATTGGCAGCGGTCCTATTCGTATTGGGCAAGGGATCGAGTTTGATTATTGCTCTGTCCAGGGCGTATTTGCTTTAAAGGAAGAAAATATTGAAACGATTATGATTAACAACAATCCTGAAACAGTGAGCACAGATTTTACAATTGCGGATCGACTCTATTTTGAACCGCTTATTCTTGAGGATATCTTAAATGTGATTGAAGCCGAAGGAATAAAAGAAGTTATCGTTCAATTAGGCGGACAGACGGCCCTTAATCTTGCCGAGAAACTAGAAGACTACGGATTAACATTACTAGGGACAGAGTCAAGAACAATTGATCGGTTAGAGGATCGCAAGCTTTTTTATCAGCTATTGGATGATTTGAATATCCCTCATATTGATGGAGAGGTTGTTTATACGAAAAATGAGCTGTATTCAGCCATTCAAAAACTGGGTTTTCCGATTTTAATCCGTCCTTCGTTTGTCATTGGGGGAAAAGGGATGGAGATAATTGGCTGTCAGGCAGAAGTTGAAACCTATTTGCAGAAAAAAGATATCCCTTACCCAATCCTTGTAGATAAGTTCTATCAAGGGATTGAGGCGGAATTTGATTTAGCAGCTGATGGCAATCATATTTGCATACCCGCTATCATGGAGCATATTGAAAAAACAGGCGTTCACTCAGGGGATAGTATGTCCATTCTTCCTCCGAAAAACCTTT
This sequence comes from Cytobacillus solani, assembly GCF_006704205.1. NCBI lineage: Bacteria > Bacillati > Bacillota > Bacilli > Caryophanales > Bacillaceae > Cytobacillus > Cytobacillus solani. The sequence goes on along the minus strand of NZ_CP041305.1, from coordinate 117,417 downwards.
CAAACGATGCCCAGAAAAAAATGATTGCCTACGGAAAGGCAATTGTTCAAAAACTTCAATACAAAGGTCTAATGAATATCCAATTTATTATCAATGGGGATGAAGTTTTCGTTCTGGAAGTGAATCCTCGTGCAAGCAGAACGGTTCCAATTGTAAGTAAAGTGACGGGTATTCCCCTTGTGCAAATAGCGACAAAAGTATTGCTTGGGAAATATCAATTGTCGAATGATGAAATAACTGTTTATCAGAAGTATCCATTTGTATGTGTAAAATATCCCGTTTTTTCAAACTATGCATTAAAGGGTCTTGATGCGAAAGTAGGTCCGGAAATGAAATCGACAGGAGAAGGAATTGCTTTAGCTTCAACTTATGAGGAGGCGCTAAAGAAGGCCTTTTATAATGGTCAGTTGAAAAAAGCGGATACAATGCAAATTGCTATTTTAGATCATACAATCGATAGTAAACTGGGTTCTCTTGCTGTGGCAGCGGGAGTTGAGTTAGTTTTAACTGAGGAAATGACGAAAGAAACGGTTGCTCTTTTTAGCCCAAACGATTCAAAAAAGAGCAAAAAACTAAGGGAAGAAGCGATAAAAAAAAGAATATTAACTTTTACAGAAGTAGAAACTCTTCAGGCATTTTTAGAAGGATTGACGGTTGAAGATTGGAATGTACAGTCGGTTGAAGAGTGGCTTGGAGAAGGGACGGAAAATTTTAAATTAAAGGAAGTGCATATATAATGATTTCGATACAAGCAACTGAAAAACAATTAAATATTAAAGGAAAACACTTCTTAACATTAGCTGATTTCTCAGCCGATGAAATAAAAGGGATAGTAACAAAAGCACAAAAAATGAAAAATGCTTCTTATACAGGTGAAGACCCCAAACCATTACAAGGAAAAATCTTAGGAATGATTTTTGAAAAGTCTTCCACACGTACGAGAGTTTCATTTGAGGCGGGAATGCTGCAGCTTGGCGGTCATGCGCTCTATTTAAACAGCAATGACTTGCAGCTTGGAAGAGGAGAATCAATCGCTGATACGGCAAAGGTGCTCTCTTATTATGTGGATGCAATCATGATTCGTACGTTTTCCCATCAAACGATTGAAGAGCTCAGCTCTCATGCAACCATCCCTGTCATCAATGGTTTGACCGATCTCTATCATCCATGTCAGGTTTTAGCAGATTTATTAACAATCCAAGAGGAAAAAGGAACATTAGCTGGGCAGAAGCTATGCTACGTAGGGGATGGAAATAATGTCGCACACTCTCTGATGATTGCCTCTGCAAAGGTAGGAATGGATATAACAATTGCCAGTCCAGCAGGCTACGAGCCAAATGCAGCTATTACTAAAATGGCATTAGAATTTGCCAAGGCAAGTGGATCGAAAATAGAGATAACGAATGATCCTTTTGATGCAGTAAAAGGAGCGGATGCAATTTATACAGATGTATGGGCGAGTATGGGACAGGAGAAAGAAAATGAACAAAGGAAGAAAGTATTTTCGAACTTCCAAGTGAATGAGGAGCTTGTCCAACATGGAAAGAATGATTTCGTTTTCCTTCATTGCTTACCTGCCCATAGAGGAGAAGAAGTGTCAGCAGAAATCATCGATGGTCCTCATTCAGCCGTTTTTCAACAAGCTGGAAATCGTCTTCATGTTCAAAAAGCATTGCTGACGGAGATTTTGTAAAGAAAAGGCCTTCTCAAATGAGAGGGCCTTAAACAATTTAATTAAGAAAAAAAGAAGACTAACGGACCAACGATAAAGCAATAAATCGCGAAATACTTTAAATTTCCTTTAGCCATAATATTCATAAACCATTTCAAAGAAAAATAGGAGGCAATTAAAGAAGCGATAAATGCAATCGTGTACGGCAATGCCAGAGATGCTAAATTTTCATCATTAAGGATATCGCTAAACCCTAGTATCATGCCGCCAACACTTACTGGAATGTATAGGAGAAATGAAAATTTCAACGCAGTCTCTTGTTTCATCCCAAGAGCCATGGCAGCAACAATTGTTGCACCTGAACGGCTAATTCCTGGTATTAATGCAACTGCCTGAGCGAGTCCAACGATGATTGCATCCCTATAAGAAAGGTCTGCATCATTCTTTCTCCCCCTTAAATTACGGATAAGCCATAAAGCAAGACCAGTAACTAGGAGAGTAAGACCCACGGTTTTTATACTCGCTAAATGTTCATCTATGAAGTCTTCGAATAATATGCCAATTACACCAGCAGGGATTGTACCAATGATTAGGTAGATGATAAATCGAAAATCTGCTTCTGCACTTTTCTCTTTTGTTGTCACAAAACGAAGTCCATTTCGAATTAACCTCATAATATCTTCTCGATAAATAAACAATACCGCAAACAAAGAGGCCGTATTTACTAGTAAGGCAAAGCTCAATCCTTCTATTTCTAATCCGAAAAAGTATTCAGCTATTTCTAAATGTCCGCTTGACGAAATCGGAATTGGTTCAGTTATACCTTGAAAAAGACCAAGAAATAAATATTTAAGCAGTTCGAAAATATCTTCCACTTTTATAGATCCCCCAAAGAAAAAGTTTCATACAACCCTCATTTAACAATAAAGAGGTTGCCCTGTAAAGAAAAATACTAAAATTTACTAGCGGAAATTGGAAACAAATTCATTCATGAGGAAATATTCATTGGAAATAATATAAAAGATTCGAGAAACCTAAAGGAGGTATTTGTCATGGGACAAAATCGCCAATTTAAAGCAGGACAGAAGGCACCAAATAATGGAGTATATATCGAGGTTGGGGAGACTGGAAGCAATGTAAATAATCCACAACTGTTAAAGTTAAGAGCAGGAGATCGCTTCCCAGAAAACTCTAATCATAACCGTGTGTGGACGTATCAAAGAAAGCCATAAATTTAAATGGAAACCTGGCAATAATCTGTACCAAAAAATTCACAAGAAAATAGTTTTTAACTAGAGCCATCCCTTGTGGATGGCTTTACATATGGATTATAATAAGAATAAAGGTCAAAAAAGGTCAAAAGGAGGTTATCATGGATTTAAACCGAATGACAGAGCGGATGCAGGAAGGAATTATGGCTGCCCAGACAATAGCTATTCGTGAACAGCATCAAGAAGTGGATGAAGTTCATCTGTTCTTGGCTCTTCTCGAACAAGAAAATAGTCTGATTGTTTCAATCCTTAAAAAGACTGAGGTATCCATTGAAAAAATAAGTGAGGAGCTACAGTATCTTCTAAGTAAAAAGCCGCAAGTTTCAGGCAGTGGCATCGAGCAAGGCAAGGTATACATTACAAATAAGTTCCAGCGTCTCTTAGCAGATGCAGAGTCCGAAATGAAAAAATTAAAAGATGAATTTATGTCAGTAGAGCATCTAATTTTAGCAGCTGCTGCATCAGGACAATCAGAGGTAGGAGCTGCATTAATAAATGCTGGTGCTGATAGGAAAAAGCTTGAACTTGCGATAATTGAAATAAGGGGGAATCAAAAAGTGACATCCCAAAATCCTGAAGCAACATATGATGCATTAAAGAAATATGGAAGAGACCTTGTAGCAGAAGTAAAGGATGGGAAACTTGATCCAGTCATTGGAAGAGATAGTGAAATTAGAAATGTCATACGTATTTTATCAAGGAAAACGAAAAACAACCCCGTTCTAATTGGGGAGCCTGGAGTAGGGAAAACAGCAATCGTTGAAGGCTTAGCCCAAAGAATCGTACGTAAGGATGTACCTGAAGGTTTAAAAAATAAAACGATCTTTTCTCTTGATATGAGTGCCTTAATTGCAGGTGCAAAATTTAGAGGGGAATTTGAAGAACGATTAAAGGCTGTTTTGAATGAAATCAAGAAAAGCGAAGGCAGCATTCTGCTTTTCATCGATGAAATCCATACGATTGTTGGCGCTGGAAAAACCGAAGGGGCAATGGATGCAGGCAATATGTTAAAGCCGATGCTTGCAAGAGGAGAACTGCATTGTATCGGAGCGACAACCCTAGATGAGCACCGGAAATACATTGAGAAGGATCCAGCTCTTGAGCGTCGCTTTCAGCAGGTCCTTGTCCAGGAACCAAATGTGGAGGATTCGATTTCCATATTAAGAGGATTGAAAGAACGTTATGAGGTGCACCACGGGGTCAATATTCATGATCGAGCACTTGTGGCTGCTGTCACTTTGTCGGACAGGTATATTTCAGACCGATTCCTTCCGGATAAAGCAATTGATTTGGTGGATGAGGCATGTGCAATGATCCGTACAGAGATAGATTCTATGCCTTCTGAATTAGACGAGGTGACTCGGCGTGTCATGCAGCTTGAAATTGAAGAAGCAGCATTAAGAAAAGAAAACGATGAGGCAAGTCAAGCGAGACTTTTTTCCTTACAAAAGGAACTAGCTGAGATGAAGGACAGAGCCCATGCCATGAAAGCAAAATGGGAGCTTGAAAAAGAAGGAATACAAAGGGTTCAGCATAAAAGAGAGATGCTTGAAAAATTGCGCCATGAACTTCAGGATGCTGAAAATAATTATGATCTTAATAAGGCAGCTGAGCTTCGCCACGGAAAAATCCCTGAGCTGGAAAAGGAATTGAAACAGCTAGAAATAGAAGTTAATAACAGTGAAGGGGACAGATTATTAAGAGAAGAAGTAACAGAAGAGGAAATTGCAGGGATTGTTGCTAGATGGACAGGAATTCCAGTTGCTAAGCTGGTTGAAGGGGAACGGGAAAAACTGCTTCGGCTGGAAAATATTTTACGAGAAAGAGTCGTCGGACAAGATGAAGCAGTCGGACTAGTTTCTGATGCTGTACTCCGTGCACGAGCTGGAATAAAGGATCCAAATCGTCCAATCGGTTCATTTATTTTCCTCGGACCTACAGGTGTTGGGAAAACGGAGCTTGCGAAAGCGCTGGCACAATCATTGTTTGATAGTGAGGAACAAATCATTCGGATTGATATGTCAGAGTATATGGAAAAACATGCCGTTTCAAGATTAATTGGTGCGCCTCCAGGGTATGTAGGATATGAAGAGGGTGGACAACTGACAGAAGCAGTAAGGAGAAGGCCTTACTCTGTTATTTTGCTTGATGAAATTGAAAAAGCCCACCCAGAAGTTTTTAACATCCTTCTGCAAATGCTTGATGACGGAAGAATTACAGATTCTCAGGGGCGGACAGTTGATTTTAAAAATACAGTAATCATCATGACATCGAATATTGGTTCACAGTTTTTACTTGAACGCGTTGAAGGGAAAATGGATTCCTATATTAATGAAGAAACACGGAAAAAAGTGATGAGTACACTTAGAGGACATTTCCGTCCAGAGTTTTTAAATCGGGTGGATGAAATTACATTATTTAAACCATTAGCATTGACAGAAATAAAAGCGATCGTTACCAAACTCATTAAAGAGCTTCAAGAAAGATTATCAGATCAGCATATTCAGCTTAGTATAAACGAAGAGGCGAAAGAATATATTGCAGAAAACGGTTTTGATCCAGTTTATGGTGCAAGACCATTAAAACGCTTCATTCAACGAAATGTTGAAACATTACTAGCTAAGAAAATAATCGCCGGGCAAATCAAAGAACATAGCCAAGTGACGATCTCAATAGAAAATGAAGACATTTCATTGGAAATTAAATGAAATTAAAAAGTCATCCTGACGATTGGCAGGATGACTAATTATTAAAAGTACGAATGATAATTTTTGAAATTAGATAGCTATCTAGCTTTGGCACCCTGCGGCTATTGCCTTCCGTTCCTTCGTTCCCCGATAAGTCAAGCACGATTACGCTTTCGCTCTTTGTGTTTCCTTTATCTCAGTCAGAAGCCGTCCAGTCCATAAGTTGCTAAGCGGGGTGCCTACGCTTTTCTAATGAATAGCTTCCTTTTCACTTGGCCCTTCAGGAATAATGGCAGCAACGATGAAAATTAAAATTGTCGCAGCTACTGAAAGGATCAACCCGGTTTTCAATTCGAATGCAGTACCGATCATTGAACTAACAACATAGTTAATCATTTGCACAAGAAGAAATGTCCAGAAAAAAGTCCAAAAGAATCTCAATGTATTCACCTCTTACATTTTAAAATCCCTTTTCATATTACCATAAGCTAATTAATTAATAAACGTTATTATGCCAATAAATTCGAATCAATCGCAAAATTGAGTAATACTTTTCCTTAAATGATATTTGACTAGAAACAATAGGCAAACCCCCTATCATTTTATGTGACGTTTCATACATTATTAGGAACGATCATTGGAAAGGAGAATTAAAATGGAAAGCCGAAACTTTCAACTGGATACCGAATGGAATATGATTCATTATCCCGAAAAGCCTAGTGGTTTCGGTATCCTTGTAATTGGTGATGAAAGGAATTATGTTCATGCTGAGAGCAGTTTTTGGACACAAAATGAGGGGAAATCAGCTTTATTAAAGCAATTTAAAGAAGAAGGATATACGATCTTTTATTCAAATCTTTACGGGAAGAACTGGGGAAATGACAAAGCAGTCCACCTTGCAAGAAGATTGTATGAGCATATTATCCGTACAGAGATTATCAATGGGAAAATTCATGTCATTGCTGAAGGAATGGGGGCTTTGATCGCACTTAGACTAATGAATGAGATGGGTCCTAGCCAAATTCGAACCTGTGTATTGATTAATCCAATTGTTTCCCTACCCCATCATTTAGAATTAGAAAAAGAACATAAATTTTTTTACAAGAAATTACTAAAGGAATTATCGGTTTCATATGATGCTGAAATGAAGCAAGTAGAAGCTAAAATTAAGCAGGTAAACACAAATGCTTTAATTGAAAATGATCCAATTCCTATAAAAGTTATCCAAATATTATCTGATCGCCGTGCCTATAAACAAGCAAACCTATTGAAAAGTCTCACAGTAAACTGGAGAGAGAAAGAATTGCCATTTTCTATTTGTTATATACTGCCTGAAAAAAGACAAGGAATTGGCGGTCAAATCGTAAATTTTTTAAAACAAAATGAAAGATTTTTATAATCCTAGCCTAACTTAAATTAAAAGAAATAATTAATAGTTTATTAGCATAGGATACATTAAGAAAAAGGGGAGGCTTGGAAATGGACAGGGCAGTAATAATAGGGACATACGAAAGTTTAGGGTTTCGCTTTTGTACCTCCTTATTGGAGGAGGGATATGAGGTAACAGGGATTCATTATAGGAATATGGATGAGGAACTTGTTGAGGAAAAGCGAATGGAAATAGGCAGAAATGCTAATTTTCAAGAAGTGCTTCAGATGGAGTGGCTGCCCCCCGCAGAAATTCAAGAGCAAACATTAATTATAATTGATTTTAATTATTTTTACTTGCGTAAACCGGGCTGTTCTTTGGAAATTAGTGAACATCTTGAGAAGTTTCTTGTCCATAATGATAAAAAAATAAAGGATACACAGTCAAAAGTGATTTGCCTTCTCCCTATAGAAGACCATGTTTCTACAAATGAACGATTTAATAAAATAATTCTAAATGTGAAGGCTAATGATTATCATTACCTTTATTTATCAAGGGAACTGGATATACAAAAAGAATCTATAAAAGACTTGATAGAAGGCGGATTCTAGCTGAGTATCGGAAAAAACACTTTTCAATTCTTATCTGTTAAGGGTAGAATAAAAATAGTCGGGTATTTTTCAGGATAGAGAGAAAGAGGGAAATATGGATGTGGCTATTACAGAGGGGCGGAGTATTGGAAGATGCATAAATTGATAATGCGTTTTGGGATGATCTTTTTATGCCTTCTTTTATTAGCCTCTTGTGGACAAGCAATGTCTGCAGGAAATCTTAAGAAAGCTGGCTTGTTAGTCCCGGATACAGTAAATGATCAAGTTTGGGGTACAAAAGGCTATAAAGGAATGCTAAAGATACAGTCCCATCATAATATAGAAGTTTACTATAAAGAGGGCATGAACTCCCAAATGGTTGTGGAACGTGCGGTTAAAGAATTTGATCAAAAAGGGGTAAATATAATTTTTGGTCATGGAAATGAGTATTCGGAGTATTTCAACAAAATATCGAACAAATATCCACATATCCATTTTGTGAGTTTTAATGGTGACGCTGAAAATTCTAACACAACAAGCTTAAATTTCGAAGCTTATGCGATGGGGTTTTTCGGAGGAATGATTGCCGGGCATATGACAAAAACGGATACAATTGGAATAATTGCCGCATACGAGTGGCAACCTGAAATCGAAGGCTTCTATGAGGGTGCAAATTATGAAAATGAAAATGTCAAAGTAATTATTGAATATGTTGGCAACTGGGATGATGGCACGCAAGCAATTCAAAGCTTGGATAGGATTTTTGCCAAGAATGCAGATGTTATATACCCTGCAGGAGATGGATATAATGTTCCAGTCATTGAAAAGGTGAAAGAAAAAGGGCATTATGCAATTGGATATATTTCAGATCAGTCTGACCTGGGTGAATCAGCAGTGTTAACAAGTACCATTCAGCATGTTGATGTACTCTATGAATTAGTCGCTAAAAAGTTCAATGAAGGGAAGCTGAAATCAGGAAACCTTTCTTTTGATTTTCAAGATGACGTAATTACATTAGGTAAGTTTAGCCCTAATGTTGACAAAGAATATATTGAGTTAATTAATGCCGCAATTGAAAAGTATAAGAAAACTGGAAGATTGCCTAATGAATGATTAACAATTGGAGGAACTATCAATGCAAACGACAGATAAAACATTAGAATTTATGCAAATCGCAATGAAATACATACCAGAAGCAAAGCAGCAATTAGATGGAGCAGGGATCGAACTTTCATTGGAAATGATTCAGCCATTTATGACTTTATTTACAAAGGTTATGACTGAAGCCTATGAAATGGGAAAAGCAGACGCGATTAAAGAAATGGAATAATGAAGAAACCGGCTCTGATAAATAAGCCGGTTTTTTTATGATTGTCTAGCGCAAGCGTCCTATCGCCTATCAAACTTCAGGCCCCCTTTCCTACGATAATTCAATATCGGTTCGTTCTTGCTCACCGTGTTTCTTATATCTCAGTCTAGGCCCTTCCAGTTTGTACGGCGATGACCAAGGCGCTTACGCTTTTCTTATGACTTCTTTAAAAATTGATTAATAAGCGGAGTAGCCTTTTTATATAAAGGCTTTAATTGATCAACTGAATGGATGAGAACTTCTATATTTTCAATAAGGTCCCCTATGTTAATCTTATTAAGAAAAGATAGAGCCCTTGGATCTTGTTTCTTTTCTTCTAATGCACCCTCTTTAGTCCCAAAAAGCCAATCTCTCTCACTTATTTTTATTAAAGGATGATCGAATTCTCTATCCTCCATTTCGCTTATATCATTCATTTCAACTGGATTTCTTTTATATTTGTCCTTTCCGAACATAAAGCTTGTTAGCGGATCTGCTTCTGTATTTAAATGCTTCATGTGATCTTCCCCCATATCTTCTCAACCTCCATAAGATTCGTGTATTTTAGCTTATGAATTTTTAATACAGCCGTGTAGATAGATGTCCCTAGTTGTTCTGGGAGAACTAAATTAAATCTTGATTATTTATATGTAAATTTGATAAAATTAGTACCAAGTCATAATAATTGATAATAAAATAACTTGAACGTAATATGAATAGACAATAAAGAAATAAAAAGGAGTGTAGGTTGGATGAATGCAGGAATTATCGGGATTGGAAGATGTCTCCCAGAAAAAATACTTACAAATGCAGACCTTGAAAAAATGGTAGATACATCAGATGAATGGATCAGAACGAGAACAGGTATTGAGGAAAGACGAATAGCGGATGATGACACAAATACATCTGATCTTGCATATGAGGCTGCCAAAAATGCGATTGCTCATGCAAATATTCCTGCTGCTGAAATTGGTATGATTATCGTAGCAACTGTAACTCCTGACCGGCCATTTCCATCCGTGGCAACGATACTCCAAGAAAGGCTTGGAGCAGTTAATGCAGCTGCAATGGACGTAAGTGCTGCATGCGCTGGGTTTATGTATGGTATGATAACAGCAAAACAATTTATTGAATGTGGCTCATATAAGCATATTTTAGTAGTAGGTGTTGAGAAGCTTTCAAAAATTACCGATTGGGAAGAACGGAATACAGCAGTCTTGTTTGGGGATGGTGCCGGTGCTGTTGTTCTAGGTACTGTATCGGAAGGAAGAGGAATTCTATCATTTGACCTTGGGGCAGATGGCAGTGGCGGAAAGCATTTATACCAAGAAGATTATATCGTGATGAATGGGCGTGAGGTTTTTAAGTTTGCTGTCCGACAAATGGGAGAAAGCAGTGTAAAAGTATTGGAGAAGGCTGGTCTTTCTAAAGCAGATGTTGACCTGCTTATCCCCCATCAGGCGAATATAAGAATTATGGAGGCTTCAAGACAACGGCTTGAACTGCCAGAAGAGAAAATGTCAAAGACTGTTCATAAATATGGAAATACATCTTCCGCTTCGATTCCAATTGCTTTAGTAGAAGAATTAGAGGCAGGAAGAGTGAAAGATGATGATTTAATTGTTATGGTTGGTTTTGGTGGAGGTTTAACTTGGGGTGCGATTGCACTTCGCTGGGGACGTTAAAAAATATAATAGCCTTCACACATTTTGTAATACCGATAATTTTTCTTAAAAAGGAGATTCGATAAAATGGATAAAAAAAGAGTTGTTGTTACAGGAATTGGCGCCGTGACACCACTTGGAAATGATGTAGATACAACTTGGAAAAATATACTGGCAGGTGTTTCTGGAGTGGGACCGTTAACAAGGGTTAACGCGGATGAGTATCCTGCTAAGGTTGCAGCAGAAGTAAAAGATTTTAATATTGAAGATTATATTGAAAAGAAGGATGCCCGAAAAATGGATCGCTTCACTCACTATGCGATAGCCGCTTCCTTAATGGCTGTAAAAGACGCAAACCTGTCGATTAATGATGAAAATGCACACCGGGTTGGCGTATGGATTGGATCTGGAATTGGCGGGATGGAAACATTTGAAAATCAATTTGAAACGTTTCTTAATCGCGGATATAGAAGGGTTAGTCCATTTTTTGTTCCGATGATGATTCCGGATATGGCTACTGGACAAGTATCAATCACGTTAGGTGCAAAGGGATTTAACTCTTGTACTGTAACTGCTTGTGCGACAGGAACGAATTCAATTGGTGATGCGTTCAAGGTCATCCAACGTGGTGATGCGGTAGCAATGATCACAGGAGGAGCAGAAGCACCAATTACAAGAATGTCTGTAGCAGGATTCTGTGCGAATACGGCCCTTTCTACTAACCCTGACCCTAAGACCGCAAGCCGTCCATTTGATAAAAATCGAGATGGATTTGTTATTGGTGAGGGAGCAGGAATTGTCGTACTGGAGGAATTAGAGCATGCGTTGGCTCGCGGAGCTCATATTTATGCTGAAATCGTCGGCTATGGAGCTACTGGAGATGCCTACCATATTACAGCACCTGCACCAGCTGGTGAAGGCGGAGCAAGAGCGATGAAAATGGCAATCGATGATGCTGGGCTAAAACCGGAGGAAATTGACTATATCAATGCTCATGGTACGAGCACTGATTATAATGATAAATTTGAAACATTGGCGATTAAAGAAGTATTTGGTGAGCACGCTTATAAGTTAGCGGTAAGCTCAACGAAATCGATGACTGGACACCTTCTTGGGGCAGCTGGTGGAATTGAAGCAATTTTCGCAGTCAAGGCAATACAGGATGGCGAACTGCCTCCAACGATTAACTACGAAACACCAGACCCTGAGTGTGACTTAGACTATGTGCCAAACAAATCTAGGAAACAAGAAGTCAAAGCTGTCATCAGTAACTCCTTAGGATTTGGCGGACACAACGCAACAATCGCTTTTAAAAAATACGAGTAATTATTAAAGGCCAAATCATATTGATTTGGTCTTTTTTAGTGTTTCGCAGGAACGAAAGACTAGTTCTTGTACCCTAGAAAGAGGAATTTAACATTTCAAAGTAACTTAAGATTAGTTCTGATGCCCGCAATTGAGGATAAACACGGTAACCAAAATTGAGCTCGGGTGCCTAGCACACGAGGATTTCCACACTTACATTCACTTAAGAACGTCTAATCCTATTATGTCTTTCCGTAGTATTTGCACGGGCATATTTGCTTAAGCCTTTTCAATTAAACAAATGAATCCCCAAATCATAAACTATATCATAGCGGATATTCTGAAATAGGGCGGGTGAGAATGTGGGGGTAGTTAGAACCGATAAATGGCTGGAAAAAAAATTTGATGATCCAGTTGAAATTTGTCAAGTTTTTATGGAAACCTTTGGGGAAAAGAAACCGGCCAACATTTATCATTACTTAATGAGATTTGGTATGTATAGGCCGAATCGAAGGACATATGAGGAGTATAAAAAATTACTAGAGTTAAATTGCTGGGAGACTGCTGAAAGGATTTTTCAAAAGTACAGAAAAAAGTGGAAGGGGTTAGATATTCCTGTATATATATTTCCTGCGGCAGCCAGCAACAGTTTTTTCGATAACGGGAAAAGTGAAAAATCAGGTGTAGCATTCAAGGATAAACTATTCCTTTTCATTCCACCGCTAGAGGATGAAAAAGAAATTGAAGCACTTATTGTTCATGAATACCACCATACTTGCAGGTTGAACAGGCAGAAAAAACATATAAAGGATTTTACCTTATTAGATTCAATTGTTTTGGAGGGACTTGCCGAGCATGCAGTAGCTGTTTATTGCGGGAGCAGCTATCAGGCGAAATGGTGTGATTATTATACTAAAAAAGAAATCAGCAAGTATTGGAAACAATTTTTACAAAAGAACTTAGAAGTAAAAAAAAATGAAAAGTTACATGATGAAATTCTCTTTGGTAATAAAGGTTATCCAAATATGATAGGATATGCAGTCGGGTGTGAGATGATAGCCATGTTTAATGAAAAGTATAAACTAACGGCAAATGACACATTTATCTTGGAATCTGACCTTTTTTTAACAGTAATGGATTAGGTGAATATTTAATTATCAAGCCAATTGAAACGACTCTTAGGCTTGATTTTTTTTGGTTAGAAATTGTGTAAAAACAAAAATAATAGACTATTCAAATTAACTGGACTATTTATAAAAACGTGAATATTTCAAAAAGATCTTGTATTCGTAATGTTTCTGTAATAATATACTATTAAATAATATTGAAATTCCAATTTGGCGAATATATTGAAATTATTTACAAACATAGTTTCATTTGATTGTGAAATAGCTTTTTGGATATTCATAAGAAATGGATGGCATCAAACAATTGAATAGTAATTATTTTTTGATGGACGGAGGGCATTATGACAGCATTATTGGAATTAAAAAACTTAAAAACGCATTTTAAGAGAAAGAAAGTTACAATTCCGGCCGTTGATGGTGTTGACTTAAAAATACATAAAGGTGAGACTGTTGCACTTGTTGGGGAATCCGGTTCAGGTAAAAGTATTACCTCACTTTCTATCATGAGGTTAATTCCGAGTCCACCTGGTGAAATCGTTGATGGGGAAATTCTTTTTAACGGTCAAGATTTAGCAAGACTTTCTGATAATGATATGTGTAAAATCCGAGGGAACGATATCTCGATGATTTTCCAAGAACCAATGACATCCCTTAATCCTGTTTTGACAATAGGTGAGCAAATCATTGAAGTACTTATGTATCATCAAAAATTATCAAAGCGAGCAGCAAGTTTGAAAGCAATTGAGATGCTTGAAACGGTAGGTTTTTCTCGTGCTAAGGAACTTATTGATGATTATCCGCATCGACTATCAGGTGGAATGAGGCAGAGAGTAATGATTGCAATTGCAATGAGTTGTAACCCAAAGCTTCTCATTGCAGATGAGCCGACAACTGCCTTAGACGTGACAATTCAAGCACAGATACTAGATTTAATGAAAGAACTAAGCAAAAAATATGATACTTCTATTCTTCTAATTACCCATGATCTTGGTGTAGTTTCAGAAGTGGCTGATCGTGTAGTCGTTATGTATTGTGGTCAAGTTGTGGAAGAAGCTTCAGTGGATGATCTATTCGAAGAGCCGTTGCATCCATATACAATAGGTTTAATGGGGTCCATTCCATCATTGGAGGGGGATTTAGATAGACTCTATTCAATTGAAGGAACGGTTCCTCCGCCAGAGCATTTTCCTGCTGGATGCAGATTTTCGCCACGCTGTCCCCATGCGTTTGATCGATGTAGAAATGAGGCGCCTGTACTTAGGGAAATAGGATCTCGGTCAGTTCGCTGCTTTTTACATGATGACAAGGAGGCAACGAAATGAACGGAACAACATCTGAACTACTTAAACATTCGAAGAAAAACAATGATTCAGAATATATTTTAGAAGTTAAGGATTTAAAAAAATACTTTCCAATAAAAGCCGGTTTCTTACAACGAACAGTAGGGTCAATAAAAGCTGTAGATGGTCTTACATTTAAAGTGAAAAAGGGTGAAACCATTGGATTGGTGGGTGAATCCGGCTGCGGGAAATCAACAGCTGGAAGAACACTTATTCGATTATATGAACCGACAAGCGGGGACATTATTTTCAAAGGAAAAAACATTTCGAAAATGAATGATGGAGAACTCCGCCGTACTGTACGGAAGGATATTCAAATGGTTTTTCAGGATCCTTATGCATCATTAAATCCTAGAAAAACATTAAAATCAATACTTAGTGAACCAATGATAACTCATAATTTATATAGTCATAAAGAGAGAAAAGAAAAAATTCAGGATCTCTTGGACAAAGTTGGATTCAACCCATTATTTATTAACCGATATCCACATGAATTTTCTGGTGGGCAAAGACAGAGGATTGGTATAGCACGTGCACTTGCATTAAATCCAGATATGATTATTGCCGATGAGCCAGTATCTGCACTTGATGTGTCCATCCAGGCTCAAATCATCAATCTAATGGAAGACTTGCAGGATGAATTAGACTTAACATATGTATTTATTTCTCATGATTTAAGTGTTGTTCGCCATATAAGTGATAGAGTTGGCGTAATGTATCTAGGAAAAATTATGGAGTTTGCCGGAAAAAAGGATTTGTATGAGGAGCCTCTTCATCCTTATACACAGGCACTGATGTCAGCAGTTCCAGTTCCAAAGAAAAAAGGTGTACAGGTAAGGGAAAGGATCATTCTAAAAGGTGATCTGCCAAGTCCGGCAAACCCTCCACAAGGCTGTGTGTTCCATACTCGTTGTCCAGTTGCAACCCAAATGTGCAGTGAGCAGGTTCCCGATTTTAAGGAGATTAGGAAGGAACACTTTGTTGCTTGCCACTTATATTAAACTTTTAATCTGCTATAGGTGAACTCTATACATTAACATCAGAATATTAAAATAATTATCTAGCTATTAAATGACTTGAGACCTTTTTTAGGGGGCAAGCATTTAGTATATAAAACCTTAGAAGGGGGGCGGTATATTACAAACGTTCTCTGAAATAGGATTTAGATTCAAAAAAATAAACCCAGGGGGGAAACGAATGAAGAAGTCGGCATGGTTATTAATTAGCTTAATGCTAGTATTATCAATGTTCCTTGCTGCATGTTCAGGCGGTCAAAAAACAAATGAACCTGCAAAAGAAACAGAAAAAGAAGAAACTCCAGCAGCTGAAGGAACTGCAAATGATGAGCCTCAAGTTGGGGGAGACTTGATTATTGGATCAACAGGTTCACCAACTATGTTTAATCCACTTTTTTCAAATGATGCTTCAAGTTCTGATATTGAAACGATGCTTTATGACAGTTTAATGGGTTCTGATTTGGAATTTAACCCAGTAACTGATGGAGGATTAGCAGAGAAATATGAAGCCTCTGAAGATGGCCTAACATTTACAATAAAAATTGTAGAAAATGCGAAGTTCCATGATGGAGAACCTTTAGATGCTGATGATGTTGTATTTACATACAACATTCCATTAAGCCCTGATTATGATGGTGTACGTAAATCTTATTTCGAGAATATTGATAAAGTCGAAAAAATTGATCAATACACGGTTAAATTTACTTTAAAACAAGTAGATGCACAATTCCCAGTAGTCAGTCTTGGTTTTGGAATTCTTCCTGAACATATTTTAGGTGACGTTCCAATTGCTGATATGGGAGAACATGAATTTAATACGAAAACTCCAATTGGATCTGGTCCATTCAAGTTTGAAGAGTGGAAAGACGGTGAATATGTAAAAGTAGTTGCCAATGAAGATTATTGGGATGGCCGTCCTAACCTAGATTCTGTTACTTATAAAATTGTACCAGATGCAAATGCAATCTTAGCTCAATTACAAGCTGGAGATATCCATTATTATGCAGGCATTGCACAGCCTGACGTACCAACAGTTGAAAGTTTTGCAGATGCTGCAAATCTTCGTTTAGAATCTGGTTTAGCTCTTTCATATACATTCCTAGGCTTTAACCAGCGCGATCCGAAATTCCAAGATAAGTCTGTCCGCCAAGCAATCACACATGCAATCGACCGTACTGCGATTGTTGAAAACGTCATGGCAGGACTTGGTGAAGTAGCACATG
Source organism: Cytobacillus solani (assembly GCF_006704205.1). Classification (NCBI taxonomy): domain Bacteria; kingdom Bacillati; phylum Bacillota; class Bacilli; order Caryophanales; family Bacillaceae; genus Cytobacillus; species Cytobacillus solani. Next base: position 100,805 of record NZ_CP041305.1, on the reverse strand, counting down.
TACCTGAAAGTCCACTAAGCTGGGCTTATAATCCAGATGTACCAAAGTTTGAATACGATGTAGAAAAAGCGAAGAAAATGTTAGCCGATGCTGGCTGGAAGCCAGGTGCTGACGGCATCCTTGAAAAAGACGGAGAAAAATTCTCAGTTGAAGTAAAAACAAACCAAGGAAATAAAGTTCGTGAAGATATTGTTGTCATTCTTCAGCAGCAGCTAAAAGAAGTAGGGATTGAAATTATCCCTCAAATCGTAGAATTTAGTGCATTAATTGCTGATATCGATCCAGGTGTATGGAATTTTGAGGGAATTGTTCTTGGCTGGAGTTTAGGTATTGACCCTGATCCAAGTGGTATTTTCCATACTAAAGAAATAGAAAAAGGTCTTAACTTTACTGGCTACTCAAATCCAGAGCTTGACAAGCTAATGGATGAGCAGCTTCAAGAGCTTGATAAAGAGAAACGTAAGGAAATGATTGGGAAGATTCAACAAGGTCTTGCTGAAGATCAGGCATATACTTTCCTTTACTATCCAGAGGAATTCCGTGCACTTCCTAAAAATCTAGAAGGCTATGAATTCCATGCGAAAGACCAAATGTACCACATTAAAGATTGGTGGTTAAAGACTGAATAATATTTGACAAAATATAAAAAAAGTAAGGGATTGTTTACCCTTCCCTTACTTTTTTTATTAAATACTGAAAATTCTACTGGTTAGTTTTGTTAGCCATGTATTTTGAATAAAATGAATACATTGAGAGGGAGAATAGACGATGGCCTCATACATTTTTCGGCGAACATTAATGGCTATTCCCTTGTTATTAGGAATTACCATATTATCCTTTGCGATTATTAAGGCAGCACCAGGCGGACCGGTATCTATGCTAATGGACCCTACTATGAAACCATCTGATCGAGAGAAGTTTGAAGAGAAATATGGATTGAATGATCCTGTGCATGTTCAATATTTCAAGTGGCTTGGCAATATGGCAAAGGGTGATTTTGGAAACTCATTAATCAAGCGCGGAGTACCTGTAAGTGAGCTTATCATGAATAGGCTGCCAAATACGTTATTATTAATGATCGTGTCAACCTTGTTAGCAGCGTTAATAGCAATCCCTTTTGGGATATATTCTGCGATGCGACCCTATTCCAAACTCGATTATACGGTAACGGTAGGTTCATTCTTAGGAATTGCAACACCAAACTTCTGGTTTGGATTAATGCTAATTATGTTATTTTCCGTCAATCTTGGCTGGTTTCCAACAGGAGGGGTATCAACATTAAATGCCCCGTTTAGTATTTGGGATCGGATTCATCATTTAATCCTACCTGCAATCGTACTAGCAACGGCAGATATGGCTGCATTAACACGTTATACACGATCCTCGATGCTGGACGTGTTAAAGCAGGATTATATCCGGACCGCATTGTCAAAAGGCTTTAAAGAGAAGAAGGTAGTTCTGAAGCATGGTTTAAGGAATGGAATGATTCCGATTGTTACTTTATTCGGATTAATGCTTCCTTCTTTTATTGGTGGAGCTGCGATTACTGAAAAAATATTTGCATGGCCAGGGATTGGTTCCTTATTCATTGACTCTGCTTTTCAGAGAGATTACCCGGTTATAATGGCATTAACTGTTGTTTCAGCCATCTTTGTAGTTATTGGAAATCTATTAGCAGATATTTTATACGCGATATTTGATCCGCGTATTGAATATTAAGGAGGGGTAGCTATGTCACAAAGCAATGTGGAAATTTCACAAGAAGAATTACAACTAAACCCCCATTTAAAGGAAAAACCCGATACATTAACGAGAATATTTTTCCGGAAATTTTTAAAAAATAAACTTGCTGTAGTAGGGTCAATTATTTTGTTCATTATTATTATGGCCGCAGTATTCGCTCCGCTCATTGCGCCGTACAGTTATGAACAGCAAAATTTAATAGACAAGCTTAAACCGCCGAGTAGTGAATACTGGCTTGGAACGGATCGTTATGGCAGGGACATATTTACAAGACTACTCTATGGTGGACGAGTTTCTTTACTTGTTGGCTTTGGAGCCGTGTTGGGAGCCCTGATTGTTGGAGTTTCAATTGGCGCACTGGCGGGGTACTACGGTGGGATCATTGATGCTATTCTCATGAGGGTTGTTGATATTGTAATATCTATACCTAGTTTCTTTCTTTTAATTACAGTGGTAACAATTTTTAAACCGAGTGTAGGAAATCTTATCCTTATTTTTGCATTAACAAGCTGGACAAGCACAGCGCGTCTTGTGAGGGGAGAATTTTTGACTCTAAGGTCAAGAGAATTCGTCCTTGCTTCAAAAACGATTGGTACAAAGTCTTACAAGATTATTTTCAGTCATATTTTACCGAATGCAATGGGCCCAATCATTGTATCCGCTACCTTGCTAATCGGTAGTGTTATCTTAGCAGAAGCAGCCCTAAGTTATTTTGGGCTAGGGATTTCACCGCCTACACCGACCTGGGGGAATATGCTTCAGGATGCACAAAACTACACGGTTATGTTAACCGCGCCATGGTATCCGTTCTTCCCAGGATTGCTCATTTTACTAACAGTTCTTTCCTTCAATTTTATTGGTGATGGTCTTCGTGACGCATTAGATCCTAAATCACTAGATTAAAATAAAGAAAAAAGTCTCCTGAAGTCAATTCATTCATGGAGGCTTTTTTTTGTAAACAATTGTTAAAGTTGATAAGTAAATATCCATCTACTAATGTAGGAATAATTTTACTGCTGACTGCCCATACTTAATGACAAATAGTTTGTTGAAGTGGGGGTTAAAAGATGTTATATCTTCATGATGTTTGGGTGAACTGGTTTGAAGGTGAAGAAAATGGCTATAATGTTTGTCACTTTCATGAATGGCGTAAAGACGACGGTGTAGAATTACTTGATCAAGTACCACTAATAAAAATTGATCCCATTTTATTTAATTACATTGAAAATGATTTATCAGAGCTTCCTCAACAACTTTTAGATGACATCTATCAAAAAGCTTATTTGCGAAAAAACCATGAACGTGTTCAACTGGAATATTGTTTCGTTGTATCTGATGGAGTAGGAATATTAGCAGTTGATACGATTGGTTATAATATTCCGATTCGGAAGAGCAGGTTAATTCCACGGCAAGAACAGCTTGCTTATGAAATGCTAGAAAATCATGATGAAATTACTTATTCTTTCAATGATCAAAGGATATTAAAAGACTTTCATATTCTTTCACCTTCACCAGAGCTTATGAATGGATTAACAAGAAAAGAAAGACAGTTAAAACAATTAATGTTTATGGCACTTGATCAATTGTATTCTTCAAAAAATGTTGCAGAAGTGCGTTATTGGTATACGGAATGGAGTCCAGAATTTTATAATGAAATTCAACAAATGGATTTTGAAGAGGCTTGGCTTCATTTATTCGATCAGAGTAAATACGGATGGACAAGCAAGCATGAACAATTTTGTGAAAACCTAATAAAAGGTCAGCCATTTTTTGAGAAATTATGGGAAATGGAGCATGGACCGAAAGTAAATTAAAAAAGGAGCTAAAATTAGCTCCTTTTTTAATTACCTCCGTTTTCTCCCCAACCCCATCGCATTTTCCATCTTTTTCAGCATTTTATTTGCAACTGCTTGCGCTTTTTCAGCACCTCGGTCAAGGATTTCATCAAGTTCACTTGACTGCATAAGTTCTGTATATTTATCTTGAATTGGTTTGATTTCATTTATAACTACTTCTGCTAAATCAGCTTTAAAATCTCCATAACCTTTTCCTTCATACATCTTTTCAATTTCACTAATCTCTTTTCCTGAGAAAATCGAATAAATAGATAGAAGGTTAGAAACACCTGGTTTGTTTTCTTTATCATATTTTACAATGCCTTCCGAATCTGTTACAGCACTCTTAATTTTCTTCTCAATTTGCTTTAGATCATCGAGCAAGCGAATAGACGCTTTTGTGTTAGGATCAGATTTGCTCATTTTCTTTGTTGGCTCTTGGAGGGACATAATTCGGGCGCCAACTTTAGGAATGCGTACGTCAGGAATTGTAAAGATGTCGTTATACTTTTTATTGAATCTTTCTGCCAAATCACGTGTTAATTCAATATGCTGCTTTTGATCTTCACCCACGGGTACGAGATCTGTATTATATAACAAAATGTCAGCAACCATTAATGGCGGGTAAGTTAAAAGAGCTGCTGAAACAGCATCTTTGCCCGCAGATTTATCTTTAAATTGGGTCATTCTTTCGAGCTCACCGATATATGAAATACATTGCATCATCCATCCGGCTTGAGCATGAGCAGGAACCTCAGACTGAATAAAGAGAGTTGCCTTCTCAGGATCAATCCCAACAGCTAAATATAGTGCTGCAAGGCTGCGGATGTTTTTTCTCAATTCAAGTTTGTCCTGCGGTACAGTGATGGCATGCTGGTCGACAATACAAAAATAACAATTATATTCATTTTGTAAATCAACGAATTGCTTAAGGGCACCTATATAATTACCAAGTGTAATAGTTCCGCTTGGCTGGATGCCAGAAAATATTGTTTTCATTAACTTTCCTCCTAATTGTTGGCTGATAAAGGCATTTAATAAATGGACGATCGGGTAAAAGAAGTGTTTCTTTCATATAAGTTGAACATGGTTGACAGAAAATAAACACAAAAAAGACCATTCGCCCCTAAAAAAATAGGGACGAATGGTCCGCGTTGCCACCCTAATTACTCAAGTATTTGAGTCACTCGAAACCATGCATATGATATACATGGAACCCCTATAACGTGAGGGTACGTCTTTGACAGAAGGCTCAAAAGTCCATTCGATTTACTTGGTTACTTGTTTGCACCCACCACAAGCTCTCTAGGAACCAAAAATAAATGTACTACTCTTTATCATAGCCATTGCTTTTATTATATTAAGTGTAATATTATAGTAAATGGGTATGAAAATCAAGATTTTCATAAAAAAAAGATAGTAAATTTATCACAAAATTAAACCGAATTTTTTTAAATTATTATTCAAAAATATGCAAAAAAACTCGAAAATTGACGAAATCAAAAATTTTTTTAGGTCTATGAAACACTTATTTTACAAGTATTTTTATAAAATTAGGATTACTAGATTGATATATAACAGAGAAAACCTACTTGCAATAAATTTTTAAACTATTTATAATAAACCTAACAAACGAATTCTTTACGAAATTGTTACAAGTTTTACGAAAAAATAACAACTCGAATTTTGGGGTATTTATTATAGTAGAATAAGAGTAAGTTGCCGCTTGTTAAAAAGCATGTACAATATCGTATTTGCTTAGAGGCGAGAAAAACTTGCTTTTTGAATTACTAGCAGATATTCTGCTTATTTTTTCACTCTAAATTTACAGACTATTTGAGTAATATACCTGGAGCGTACAGTTGTATTTCGTAGAGAAAAATGTAGAGAACGTTTGGGTAAATATATATAGGGGGTTTCATCCGTGAAAAAAAGACTATCGATCTTTTTTAGTATGTTGCTAGTTCTTAGCATGTTCCTTGCAGCTTGTGGCGGCAAAGGCGATACGGGCAGCGGCGAAAAGGGCGGCGACAAAGACGCTGGAAAATCTGATGTTCCGCAAGAATTAAGTGTTAATATTAACACTGAACCACCTTCTTTACACCCAGGATTAGCGAAAGATGCTACTTCCGGTACGGTTCTTCGTCAAACATTCGAAGGGTTAACACGTATTGGTGAAGATGGACAACCTCATGAAGCAGCAGCAGAAAAAATTGACATTTCCGAAGACCAAAAAGTTTACACGTTCACTTTACGTGATGCAACTTGGTCTAATGGTGACCCTGTAACTGCTAAAGATTTTGAATATGCTTGGAAATGGGCATTAGATCCAAATAACCAATCAGAGTATGCATATCAGCTTTACTATATTCAAGGTGCTGAGGATGCAAACCTTAACGGTGGATCTCTTGATGCTGTAGGTGTTGTTGCAAAAGATGACAAAACACTTGAAGTTACATTAGCAAACCCAACTCCATTCTTCTTAGAATTAACAGCATTCTATACTTATCTGCCAATCAACAGCAAAATTGCTGAAGCAAATCCTGATTGGGCTAACGATGCTGGTGAAAACTATACATCTAACGGTCCTTTCGTTATGACTGAATGGTCTCACAGCGATAAAATTCTTCTTGAAAAGAATGAAAAATATTGGGATGCAGACACTGTAAAATTAACTAACATTGAAATGATTATGATTAACGATCCAAATACAGAATTATCTATGTTTGATAATGGCGAGCTTGATTGGGCTGGTGCTCCAACTGGCGCACTTCCAACTGATGCAATGCAAGCACTTAAAGATGAAGGCCGTTTAGTTACTAAATCAATTGCAGGTATTTACAACTATAAGTTCAATACAACTGAAGGACCAACAGCAAACGTAAATATTCGTAAAGCTTTAGCACATGCAATCAACCGTCAAGAAGTAATTGACAATATTCTACAAGGTGAGCAATTACCGGCTATGGGTATCGTACCGCCGTCAATGTTCCCTGAAAACGAAAAAGGATACTTCCCTGATAATGACGTTGAAAAAGCAAAAGAATTTTTACAAAAAGGGTTAGAAGAGCTTGGTTACAAAGAAGCTTCTGAGCTTCCAGCTATCGTGCTTTCTTACAACACATCTGAGGCACACCAAAAGATTGCTCAAGCAATCCAAGATATGTGGAAGAAAAACCTTGGTATTGAAGTAACTCTTGAAAACCAAGAGTGGGCTGTTTACCTAGATAAAGTACATTCATTAGATTATCAAGTAGCTCGTATGGGCTGGTTAGGTGACTTTAACGATGCAATTAACTTCCTAGAAATGTACCGTGACGCTGAAGGCGGTAACAACGATACAGGTTGGGAAAGCAAAGAATTCCAAGATTTACTTGCTAAATCTGCAACTGAAGGCGATCATGATGCTCGTCAACAAATGTTAAAAGATGCTGAAGCAATATTCATGGAAGATATGCCAGTATTACCAATCTATTTCTATACAAACAACTGGGTACAAGCTGAGAACTTAAAAGATGTAGTTGTTTCTGGTCTTGGTGATGTTCAGTACAAATGGGCACATTTTGAATAAAAATAGCTAATAAACGAAAGGTATATGGGACACTAATGACCCGTATACCTTCGTTTCGGCTTTAGAGAAACTGTCTAGCACTGAGCGACAATGGCTCGAGTGCATAAGCTAATTCCTTTCCAAAGGAAAGTACACCTTTTGTAAGGAATTGACTTATGCTAGTTGTCAATTATTGTGTGCTCTATGCTTTTCGTATTAAATAGGAGGTGTTTGTCAATGGCAAAATATATTGGAAAGCGCTTACTGTACATGCTCATCTCACTTTGGTTGATCATTACAGCGACGTTTTTCTTCATGCGCATTGCACCGGGAAACCCATTTACATCTGAGAAACAGCTGCCTCCCGAAATTGAAGCGAATCTGAATGCTCATTATGGCTTGGATAAGCCTTGGTACGCACAATACGGGGACTATTTATTAAAGGTAGTGAAATGGGATTTTGGTCCGTCATTTAAGTATAAAAGCCAAACAGTTAATGATCTAATTAGTGAAGGTTTTCCTGTATCATTCATTCTTGGTATGGAAGCAATTTTACTAGCAGTTGCTTTTGGTCTCATTTTAGGAATTATTGCTGCACTAAAGCATAATAAATGGCAGGATTACACGGCAATGATTATTGCAGTAGCGGGTATTTCGGTACCATCCTTTATTATGGCAACCTTTTTACAATATTTTCTTGCGATTAAAATGGGGATCTTCCCTGTAGCACGTTTTGAAACATTTATGCATACCATTCTGCCAGCACTGGCATTAGCTTCAACACCGATGGCATTTATTGCCCGTTTAACACGTTCAAGTATGTTAGAAGTAATGAGCAATGATTATATCAAAACAGCGAAGGCAAAAGGTCTTAGCCAAGGGGTTATTACTGTAAAGCACGCGATCCGTAATGCACTTTTACCTGTCGTAACGTATATGGGGCCATTAACTGCAGGGATTTTAACAGGAAGTTTCGTTATTGAAAGAATCTTTGGTATCCCTGGATTAGGTGCTCACTTTGTTACTAGTATTACCAACCGTGATTATACGGTTATTATGGGTGTGACCGTGTTCTATAGTATTATATTGCTCGCATCTATTCTCCTTGTTGACATAGCATACGGAATCATCGACCCGCGCATCAAACTTGCTGGTGGGAAGAAAGGAGAGTAAATTATGCAGATTTCGAAAGATAAATTTCAACTCGTTGGTACTAAAATTTCAGAAGCTGAAAAAATTTCAAAACCAAGTCTTTCGTTCTGGAAAGACGTATTTATCCGATTCCGAAAAAACAAGCTTGCTATGTTTGGATTAGTATTATTAGCTATATTAATCTTTATGGCAATCTTTGGACCATATATGACTGAATATGATTATGCAACGAATGATTTAACGAATAAAAACCAAGAACCATCTTCTGAGCACTGGTTTGGTACAGATGATCTTGGACGTGATGTTTTCGCCCGTACTTGGGAAGGTGCACGAATTTCGATCTTTATTGGGGTTGCTGCTGCACTGATCGATTTATTCATCGGTGTATTATGGGGCGGTATCTCAGGCTATAAAGGCGGCCGTACAGACGAAATGATGATGCGTTTTGCAGATGTTCTTTACGGAGTTCCTTACCTACTATTAGTAATCTTATTAATGGTCGTCCTTGGACAAGGATTAGGGACAATGATTCTAGCAATGACCATCACAGGATGGATCAATATGGCTCGGATTGTTCGCGGACAGGTATTATCATTAAAGAGTCAAGAGTATGTACTAGCAGCAAAAACACTCGGTGCAAATACGAGTCGAATTATGGCAAAACACTTAATTCCAAACTCAATGGCACCAATTCTTGTTACGATGACATTAACAATTCCAAATGCCATTTTCACTGAAGCATTCTTAAGCTTTATCGGGTTAGGTTTAACACCGCCGCTTGCCAGCTGGGGAACAATGGCAAATGATGGGTTGCCAGCTATCCGATATTATCCATGGCGTCTATTTTTCCCTGCTATCTTTATCAGTTTAACGATTTTTGCGTTTAATGTTGTTGGAGATGGCTTACGTGACGCATTAGACCCAAGACTTCGCAAATAATGATGGAATGCGGAGGCGGCTTGGTTAGGGGCGACAAGCTTAAAGCAAGCTGACATGAAGACTGTTCTTTCTTCTTCCTGACAGATTGACTTAAGCCCTCGAGACCCTAGACGCCGTAGCTTGAAAAGGGAGTGAGAATATGGAAAAAATACTTGAAGTAAAAGATTTAGAAGTCTCATTCCAAACATATGGAGGATCAGTAAAAGCGGTTCGTGGAGTAAGCTTTGACCTTCATAAAGGAGAGACACTAGCCATTGTTGGTGAATCAGGGTCTGGTAAGAGTGTGACCTCCCAGACGATTATGAAATTAATACCAATGCCACCTGGCAAAATTACAGGCGGTCAAATTCTTTTCAACGGAGACGATATTGTTCCTAAAACAGAAAAACAAATGGAAAAAATTCGTGGAAAAGAAATCAGCATGATCTTCCAAGATCCGATGACTTCTTTGAACCCAACTATGAAAATCGGGACTCAAATTATGGAAGGCTTAATTAAGCATCAAAATATGTCTAAGCAAGCCGCAAAAACACGTGCAGTGGAACTGCTTAATCTAGTTGGTATTCCAATGCCAGAAAGACGTGTCAATCAATATCCGCATGAGTTTTCAGGTGGTATGAGGCAGCGTGCAATGATTGCGATTGCGCTTGCAGCCAATCCTAAGCTCTTAATTGCTGATGAGCCTACAACCGCATTGGATGTTACTATTCAGGCACAAATTCTTGACTTAATGAAAGATTTGCAAAGCAAAATGGACACATCGATTATTTTCATTACTCATGACCTTGGTGTTGTTGCAAACGTTGCTGACCGTGTAGCAGTAATGTATGCAGGACAAATTGTTGAGATGGGTACGGTCGATGAAATTTTCTATGATCCGCGTCATCCTTACACATGGGGATTATTAGCTTCCATGCCTAGTTTGGATAATGATAATAAGGCAGATCTTGCTGCAATTCCTGGTACACCACCAGATTTAACTAACCCCCCTAAGGGCGATGCGTTTGCAGCTAGAAATCAATATGCACTTGCCATTGATTTTGAAGAAGAACCACCGATGTATCAAATCTCTGAAACTCATTTTGCAAAAACTTGGCTTCTCCATCCAGATGCACCAAAGGTTGAGCCGCCAGAAGCTGTGAAAAAGCGCATGCGTCAATTATCCTCTACATTTGATCAAGCTGTCCTTATGAAGGAGGGTAAATAAACATGGCTGAAAAATTATTAGAAATTAAGAATTTAAAGCAGCATTTTAATGTTGGCAAAGGCAATACAGTAAAAGCTGTTGATGGAATTACGTTTGATATATATAAAGGTGAAACACTTGGTCTTGTAGGCGAATCCGGATGTGGAAAATCTACTACCGGCCGTACGATTATACGCCTTTACGATGCAACGGATGGTCAAGTCCTTTTCAATGGAGAAGACGTTCACGGAAAAAAATCAGCAAAGGAACTGAAGAAATTCAATCGAAAAATGCAAATGATTTTCCAAGATCCTTATGCCTCTCTAAATCCAAGAATGACTGTTGCAGATATTATTGCCGAGGGCATTGATATTCATGGACTTGCAAAAGATAAGAAAGAACGGATTGAAAAGGTTTATGAACTGTTAGAAACTGTTGGGTTAAATAAGGAACATGCTAACCGTTATCCGCATGAATTTTCAGGCGGTCAAAGACAGCGTATTGGGATTGCCCGTGCACTAGCGGTGGATCCAGATTTCATTATTGCCGATGAGCCAATTTCAGCACTTGATGTATCCATTCAGGCACAGGTTGTCAACTTAATGAAAAAGCTGCAACGTGAAAAAGGTCTAACATATTTATTTATTGCCCATGACCTTTCAATGGTAAAATATATTAGTGATCGTATCGGTGTAATGTATTTCGGAAAGTTAGTTGAACTTGCTTCGGCTGAAGATTTATATAACAATCCAATGCACCTATATACACAATCATTGTTATCAGCTATTCCACTTCCAGATCCAGATACGGAGCGTACACGTAAGCGTGTGTCTTATGATCCGAAAGTTCATAATTATAGCGATAAGGAACAAGTTGAAATGCGCGAAATTGTACCGGGTCATTATGTTTATTGTTCTGAAAAGGAAGCACAAACCTTTAAAGCGCAATATGTGAAATAAAAGAAGCGATCTCTTGAGTGAGATCGTTTTTTTTGTCTAACTGCTGCTCCTAACCCCTCTTTAGTCTAAGTCAAGTTTGCTAGCAGATTTAAGATCGACCTTCCATCCAGCTTGTCTAATGCTTGTCGGGGCTGTACAGTCTGCTCCGCTTTTCTATTTTATAGAATAAAAAAGAGATGCTAACGGACAGTAGCATCTCCAAACAATCTATTTCCTTTTTCCTCCAACTTGCTTCCAGCCAGTCTGAATCTTTAAAGATTGATCAACAAATTCAGACCCTTTTTTTCCACTGAAGAGCTTTTCGCCTATCCCATTCGTAAGAACACCTAATGTAGCAGTTAATCCAATTATAAGTAGAGCAACAACTGTTAAATCGAATATGTATCCTCCCATGATAAACCCCCATCATTCTATTTTACAGCATTCATCTGGATTAAGAATGTATAACCTCTACTCTTATTGTAGTAGATGTTCCCAAGTATTTAAAGGGGAAAATAATGATTCGCTCATTTGATTATGAATTTTTCGTATGTTAAATTATTAAGATGTAAATTACTGACAAAAAGGAGCCGAAACATGAATTGGTATGAAAAGCTAAATCAATATTTTCCTGTAGAAGAAATGAAATCAAAAGAGCATATGGAGACACTTTTAAAGGATCGTCCTGACATATATCATAAGGATGAAGGACCCTATCATGTTCTCATGTATGCAGAGCTTGATAATTTTGTATTTATTGATTACTTGTACGTATCTAAAGAATCACGAGGACAGGGACTTGGCCATAAGCTATTAGAGATGCTTAAGAAAAAGCAAAAACCAATTATTTTGGAAGTGGAGCCAGTTGATTATGAGGATACAGACACGGAAAAAAGGCTGCGCTTTTACAAGAAAGAAGGGTTTGAACATGCGAGTTCGATTGGTTACAGAAGACGTTCACTCGCAACAAAGGAAATCAATGAAATGGAAATTCTCTATTGGGCACCGAATAATGAAAGTGAAGAACTAGTTTTTAGCGCTATGCAAAAAACATATGAAATGATTCATACGTATCGTGATACCCATTTTTATGGAGAATCGTATCAGCCTGTTGATGAAGTACTGACTTTCGAAGAAGATAAAGATACAAATAATATATTAGATGAAATCTAAGACTCTCTCACAGCTGTTCTCTTGAATGTTATGTTTGCATTTATCAACCTGCTTGAGAAAGTTAAAAATTTTTATGAAAAAAATGAAACTTTTCATCTCCTCATTCGTCTTATATTATAGGATTACAAAATGAACATTTGAATCATGATAATGGGACAGCTTCTCGATAATTGAAAAACATATACCAAATTAGCTGGATCTGGTGTATAATACTCAATATAAATTACTTAATTAAAGTAATTTTAATTTAAGATTAGCTCGTATGTTCATTCATAAACAAACCAAATTCTATATATTGTGATTAGATATGTCAATAATAAAGGAGTGAAATTGTAAAATGGTCACATTATACACTTCACCAAGTTGTACATCTTGCAGAAAAGCAAAATCATGGCTGGAAGAGCATGATATCCCTTATAAAGAAAGAAATATTTTTTCAGAACCACTTTCGATTGAGGAAATTAAAGAAATTCTTCGCATGACTGAAGATGGAACAGATGAGATTATTTCAACACGTTCAAAAATATTTCAAAAACTTGATGTGAACTTAGAGGCAATGCCATTGCAAAACCTTTTTGAGTTAATTAAGGAAAATCCAGGTTTGCTTCGTCGCCCAATCATTCTTGATGAAAAACGTTTGCAGGTTGGATATAATGAGGATGAAATTAGACGATTCCTTCCAAGAAAAGTTCGTACATTTCAGCTTCGTGAGGCACAGCGCTTAGTCAATTAGTAACTAAATAGCTTAGCTTAATTTATCTAGATTGTTTTCTTAAGTAATAAGATTACTTTCTATCTAGTATAAAATAGGCCTTCTTTCTGCGGATGGAAGGTCTTTTTAATTTTAGATAAGTTTTTAATTTGTGAAAGAGCTGAAACTTTGATAAAATACAAGAAATTATATGGGCATATAATGGTTTTTATAAAGTTGTGACATTTTCATTCCCTTTATACTCTTTTTGTCATAAAATAAATGTACAAGGTGCAATATCAATTACCTTCTTATAAAGGGATAACCGTATATCGGAATGAGAATTAACAAACGTATATATGGGGGAATATTCCCTTCAAGTGCTTCTCTTTACTATAGAGGCAGTAACAATTTCCAGAAGGGAGAGTTGCAATATGGAAATCGAGCGTATTAACGATCATACAGTTAAATTTTATATTTCATACGTTGATATAGAAGAAAGAGGCTTTGAACGCGATGAAATATGGTATAATCGTGAACGAAGTGAAGAGCTTTTTTGGGAAATGATGGATGAAGTTCACCAGGAAGAAGAATTTTCTGTAGAAGGTCCGCTATGGATTCAAGTTCAAGCACTAGATAAGGGCTTAGAAATTTTAGTTACAAAAGCACAGCTTTCTAAAGATGGTCAAAAGCTAGAGCTTCCTGTATCTGATGAAAAGTTAAATCATCTTCCAGTAGACGAGCGGATTGAAGATCTTCTAGACCAGCATTTTAATCCGAATATGGAAGAAAGTGAATTAGACTACGAAGAAAATCTAGACTTTCTTCTAACGTTCGCCGATTTTGAAGATCTTATCTCCCTTTCCAAACGTGGAGGACTAGACAACATTCCTACGAAATTATACTCTTTTGAAGGTAAATATTATTTATTTGTTGAATTTCCTGAAGAGGAATTTGAAGAAGAAGATATTGATAATTTATTATCAATTCTATTGGAATACGGTCTTGAAACACAGAGAACCATTCATTTTATAGAAGAATACGGGACTCAAATTATGGATGAAAACGTGTTTGAACAAATAAGAAAGTATTTTTAATTAGAAAAGCCGATTTCAATTTTTGAAATCGGGTTTTTTTGCGAAAATAGAAAAAGAAAGAATTGTTGATAGTAGGTGCAAAGGTGAAAAATACAGTAAGAATCGGTTTATTTATTAGCCTTTTAGTTGGATTTATTTTTGTATATGATCTCTATGTAAATCCATCAGGCGGATATTTAGGCTATATAAGTTTATTAATGTCGATGTCAGTAATTTTTATTGCTTTCGTCATCTTCCTAGAAAATCGTCATCCCGCACAAACATTAACTTGGTTAGTTGTTTTAGGCAGCTTTCCGTTAGTCGGATTTATCTTTTATCTTTTATTCGGCCGAAATTATAAAAAAGAGAAAATGTTTAGACAAAAATATATTCTTGATAAGCAGGCATTTTTACGATTTGAAGGCGAACATGATCTGATTAATGAAGAGAAAATTAAGCAATTGGCAGATCATCAGCGGAAATTATTCTATCTAGCACAGAACTTAGGACATAGTCCTATATCATTCGCTACCCAAACGCAAGTGCTTACAAATGGAGACGAAACGTTCCATGAAATATTGGAGTCATTAAAAAGTGCCACTCACCATATCCATTTGGAATATTATATCGTCCGTCATGATCATATTGGTCAGGAAATAAAGGAGATTCTCATTCAAAAGGTAAAAGAAGGGGTGAAGGTAAGATTCCTATTTGATGCCGTTGGGTCTTTGCAATTATCCAAAAAATACATTTCCGAACTTAGGCAGGCTGGAGTGGAAATGATTCCATTTGGTCCCGTCCGGTTGCCTTTCCTAAACAGTAAGATTAATTTCCGCAATCATCGTAAAATTATCGTGATCGATGGAAGTATCGGCTTTGTTGGCGGGTTGAATATTGGGGATGAATATTTAGGTCGCGTTGAGAGCTTTGGTTTCTGGCGTGATACCCATATGATGATGAAAGGGGAAGCTGTTAGAAGCCTTCAATTGATTTTTCTGCAGGATTGGTATTATATGACGAATCAAAACATTTTATCTGCTGACTATTTGTCCCCTGTATTGGAAGAGAATATTCATGGCGGGGTTCAATTAGTTGCTGGGGGACCAGATAATGAATGGAGCGTCATCAAAAATATCTTCTTTTCCATGATTACTTCTGCAGAAAAATCAGTATGGATTGCCTCTCCATATTTTATTCCGGATGAAGATATTTTTTCTGCTTTAAAGGTAGCCGCACTAAGTGGAATTGATGTTCGTTTGCTTATGCCGCAAAGGCCAGATAAGAAAATTGTATTCTATGCTTCAAGATCTTATTTTCCAGAGCTGCTGGAGGCAGGCGTGAAAATATATGAATATAAAAAAGGCTTCATGCATAGTAAAATTGTCATTGTTGATGAGGAATTGGCATCCATCGGTACATCTAATATGGATATGAGAAGTTTTCATTTGAATTTTGAAGTAAATGCATTTTTATATCGAACAAGAAGTACCCAAAAGCTTGTAAAAGAATATATAAATGACCTGAAAAATTCAAGGAAAATAGATATTAATAAATTTAAGCGAAGACATAT
Organism: Cytobacillus solani; assembly: GCF_006704205.1. Classification (NCBI taxonomy): domain Bacteria; kingdom Bacillati; phylum Bacillota; class Bacilli; order Caryophanales; family Bacillaceae; genus Cytobacillus; species Cytobacillus solani. The sequence continues at coordinate 84,952 of NZ_CP041305.1, read as the reverse complement.
TGGATACCGTATGATTGAATCAACATCAAGATTGCTATCCCCGTTTTTATAGAACCTAGTCCATTTTGGGCTAGGTTTTTTAATAATTAAAAGGTATTTGTCATTTCTCGTCGAATGAATAAATAATAAAAGAAAGGAGATGAGATTTTGCTTGTTTCAAAGACGAGACAGGGCGAATGGGTTAGTTTGGCTGAGAAGCATAACCAAGAAATGCTAAAGGAAATAAGAAGAAAGGAGATTTTCTTTTGCCCGGAATGTGGCGAACAGGTGATTTTAAAAATCGGTTCGAAAAGGATTGCTCATTTTGCTCATAAAGCTAGAAGTGTGTGTGCTGAAAGCTATGAGAGAGAATCAGACTACCATTTAAGAGGAAAACTTCTCTTGTATAAATGGTTGGATTCATTAGGTTTGAAGCCGAAACTTGAGCCTTACAGGCAAGAATTTTCCCAGCGGCCAGATATTAGTTTTGTTTATGAAGATGTCCAATATGCAATCGAATACCAATGTTCAGTCATTCCAGAAGAATTATTTGTGAAAAGAACAAATAATTATTTACAAGCAAACATAACCCCGATTTGGATCATATCCGGAAAAAATATAAAACGAAAAGGAAGCAATAAAGCAGCATTATCAAGCTTTGATTATTTATTTCTCTCTAAATCTTCTACAGAGCAATGGCATATGCCGTCCTTCTGTCCTGACACCAAAACCCTCATTACCCTACATTCCATTCTTCCTGTTACAGTGAAAAATGTCATTACGAAATTTTCGATCATTGATCTGGATAAGGCTCAATTAATCGATTTGCTGAATCCGAGCTGGAAACAACAAGTTAGACTTAATGATTGGCAAATTGAAATCAGAAAGGAAAAAAATATTAGTCCCCTATATGGAACCTCTCAGAATAAATTCCTCCAGGATTTATACAAACACTCCCTCATTCCAGCCCTTTTACCACCAGAAATCGGCCTTCCTGTTACCAATGCACCTTTTATTGAAACATCTGTCCTAAAGTGGCAAAGCTATTTATTAATGGATGTTTTTCACCATCGACGGCCATTTTCGATGAAGGAAGTTGTTCATGTTTTTAGAAAAAGAATGCAAAAAGGGGATATTCAAATTAGAACGCTTCCTTTAGTAAAAAAGGGCAATGATTTAGAAGCTGTTAAAGAGTATATCCAACTGCTTGTTAAAGTAAATTATTTGAAGGTGGTTGATCATTATTATTTTCAAGTAGTAAGGAATCGATATGCTGAAACCTATGCGGAGCAGGAAAAAATGCAAACGGATTTTTATCAGGAATATGGAAAAATAATCTATAAACACTTAAATAAGTTACAATAATGGAAATCGTCTCTTTTGAATACAATAGGAGGAGGTGAATTTCTATTAAAAGGAGGATTTTGTACGTAAGGATAGAAATAAACAAATGAGGATTTTTTTCGAATGACGAAATGTTGAATGGAGGATAAGAAAATGGCTAACGAAACAGCAGTTAAAAAACTTCCGAATAGAAGTGAAATCTCTGTAGAGGATACATGGAAACTGGAGGATATTTTTGCTAGTGATGATGCATGGGATAAAGAATACAAGGAAGTAGAAGCTCTAGTACCAGAAGCAAGCCAGTATCAAGGGAAACTTGGTGAAAGTGCAAATCAATTGTATGAAGCCCTTCAATATCAGGATCACCTCTTAGAACGTCTCTCAAAGCTTTATACATATGCACATATGCGCTATGACCAAGATACAACAAATTCCTTTTATCAGGGGATGGATGACCGGATTAAAGGCTTATACTCCAAAGCAGCAAGCAGTCTTGCCTATATTGTTCCAGAACTACTTGCTGTTGATGAGGGGAAAATTAATGCCTTTTTAGAGGAAAAGGAAGAGCTGAAAGTTTACAAGCATTCGTTGGAAGAAATTAATCTTCAGCGTCCACATGTTTTATCTGCTGAGGCGGAAAGTCTACTTGCACAAGCTTCTGAAGTATTCGGTGCATCAAGCAATACGTTCGGCATGCTAAATAATGCAGATCTTGAGTTCCCGTCTATTACAGATGAAAATGGGGAGGAAGTGGAGATTACTCATGGGCGCTATATCCGCTTTCTTGAAAGCGATGATCAGCGAGTAAGACATGATGCGTTCAAAGCTGTCTATGACACATATGGCAAGTTCCGCAATACATTTGCAAGTACATTAAGCGGAAATGTGAAAACAAATAATTTTAATGCCAAAGTAAGAAATTATGATTCTGCCCGTCATGCCGCACTTGCAGCTAATAATATTCCTGAATCTGTCTATGATAATCTTGTAAAAACAGTGAACGATAACCTTCACCTATTACACCGCTATGTCAAGCTGCGTAAAAAAGTACTTGGTTTAGAAGAGCTTCATATGTACGACCTATATACACCTCTTGTAAAAGATGTGAAAATGGAAGTGAAATATGATGAAGCAAAGGAATTAATATTAAAAGGATTAGCACCTTTAGGGGACGACTATCTAAATGTCCTAAAAGAAGGCTTTGATAATCGCTGGGTGGATGTCCATGAAAATAAAGGGAAGCGGAGCGGTGCCTACTCATCCGGAACATACGGAACTAACCCATATATTTTGATGAACTGGCAGGACAATGTGAACAATCTGTTTACCCTTGCACATGAATTTGGCCATTCTGTTCATAGTTACTATACAAGGAAATCTCAGCCGTACCCGTATGGAAACTATTCGATTTTTGTTGCTGAAGTTGCGTCCACATGCAATGAATCGCTCCTTAATGATTATTTGCTGAAGACGATCGATGATGAGAAGAAGCGTTTATTCTTGCTAAATCATTATTTAGAAGGCTTTAGAGGAACAGTATTCCGTCAAACGATGTTTGCAGAATTTGAGCATCTCATTTATCAGAAGGTACAAAATAATGAAGCGTTAACCGCTGAATCATTAACAAAGGAATATTATGAGCTGAATAAGAAGTATTTTGGTGAAGAGGATCTTGTTATTGATGAGGAAATTGGATTAGAGTGGTCTCGAATCCCGCATTTCTATTACAATTACTATGTTTATCAGTATGCAACTGGCTTCAGTGCAGCGACAGCACTAAGCAAACAAATTTTAGAAGAAGGCAACCCAGCGGTAGAGCGATATATCGAATTTCTTAAAGCAGGTAGCTCCGATTACCCAATTGAGGTATTAAAGAAAGCAGGAGTAGATATGACCAGCTCAAAACCAATTGAGGATGCATGTAAAGTATTTGAGGAAAAATTAATTGAAATGGAAAACCTGCTAGGTTAAATGGACAAAAGGAGAACGGATTGCTTCCGTTCTCCTTTTTTGTCTAGCTGTGGCTCCTACTCCTCGAGGTTATAAGCCATGCAGGCTAGAAGGTTTAAGAACGACCTTCCATCCAGCTCGGCTTATGCTAGTCAGGGCTGTACAGTCGCCTTCGCTTTTCAATTTCTAAAACCCCCTGAATTTTTTTTGATCGTTAATAAAGGTAATTAAAATAAATACAGATAAAAAAAGGATAGGAGAACTAATATAAATTGGAAATAGTTTCATGAGGCCAAGAATATTTAGTACTAAGGAGAAAAGAATAAATAGTATCAACATGGCTATCGTAAGCTTTTTCATTTTCACCTTTCACTCTTCCTCTCAAAAATGAAGTGTCCTGTTTAATGACATTGTATGCGCTTGTCCATGATTTATGCGATGGATTTGACAATCTTGTGAAGAAACACACAAACTTATTGTCGATGAAAAATTAAAATGATATAGTAATGACATGAAGTTGATCACAAACAAACATTAACCCCTTTGTTTGGGCCGTGAAAAATTTCTCCCATCCCCTTTGTTCGATAAAAAGAAAAAAGACCATGCTGACGAAGGCATGGTCTTTTTCTGAAGAAAATAATATATATATCTGATTTAAAAGGTCAGGGTTGATTTAATTCGTTATACTTCCAAAACATTCCGTATTTAACGGGAATTTGTTCAACTACTTGCTTTAATTGCAGCTTTTTCATTTCTTTTTCCACTTCATTGACTGTTAGGTTATAGACAACAGCAATCTCCTGTGATGCAACAAATTTAAAATATTGTAAAAATACCTCTAACGGCGGAAGCACAGATCGTTCTGGCTTCTTCATTAACATTTCCTCTAAGATTTGTTCATACACTTCATATGGGTAATTTCCAGTAATCTTAATTCCTTCTTCCTCAATATGTTCATTAAAGAAGACAAGAGTAGGAATTTCCTGAACTTCCATTTCGGAAGTGATTTTCAAATCACATTGGAGGGCTCTTGATGCACTTTCTGAATGAATATCAGAAATAAATTCATCGACATCAAGTCCAACTGTTTTTGCACACTTTGTTAAAATATCTAAGTTCGAAACATTTTGTTTTTCTAAAAACAAAACTTCTTGCAGCTTTCGTAAAAAACGGATGCCGGCTCTTCTTCCTTGAAGCTCGGCAGCTTTAATCGCAATGGAGGCAAGATGTGGAGAAGAAATTGGATTCTCGAGCCATAGATTGCCATCACATGACATTCCTGTTCGACTTGCTGTCTTTTCCCAAAGATCAGCCATACTCTCATAGTTTTGCTTTCTTGCCATATTTAATGTCGCTAACCTGCCGCTTAATACATGTTTAATGGAAAAGTAACGACCGTATTCAATCATTAGTTTTTTAATAATTGGTTCAAGTGCCCAGCACTCTGGACAAAGAGGATCAATGAACATGTACAATTCAAGCGGCTTCTTCTCATTGCCATGACAGTGAGGAGATGACGACTTTGATTTGAATGATTCCTGATTGTTCACAAGTTCTCACCTTTCATCATATCGTTTTCAGATGTATTAACCATATGCTGTGCAGTTAAAAAGAGTCGTGCATAGAAATCTTCTCTTATTGGTCCAAAGAGTTCAACTTCATCCATTGCTTCATTCATGCATGACAGCCAAGCCTTCGCCCTTGTTTCAGTTATTTCAAAAGGCATGTGCCTGGCACGGAGCATAGGATGTCCATGTTCTGCTGTATATAAGGGGGGGCCACCTAAATATTGAGTTAAAAATTGCTTTTGTTTTCTAGCTGTTTCTGTAAGATTATTAGGGAAAATGGGAATAAGATCTGGGTGCTGCCCAACGCGATTATAAAAAGCCTCAACAAGCTTGTGAAGCTTATCCGCACCGATGATATCGAAAGGTGTATTCATTTTCTCGACCATACTAATACTCCTTTTTATGGAATGCAAGACATTCCATACCTCTGTTGAATTACCTTTATTCTATCAATGAGTGCTTTATATCTCAAATAAATAGCTTACAATGGCAATTTATACATGTTTTTTAAGAGTGTATGGTTCACGATGGCATTCTTTACATGCAAAAACCGTCCTTTCTTTAGACGGCTTTTGAATATAATTGTAATATCGAAATTTAACGGACTGTATGACTCCCACTTTAGGAATTGAGGAAAACTAAAGTAGGCTACAGCTTGTAAATTCAGTGGGGATGGACCCCACGTATTGAAGTTTCCCTTTATGCGAGAAAGTGAGATTTGATTTTTTGTACATAATTTTGAGTTTCTTTAAATGGAGGGATACCCCCATATTTATCTACATTACCAGGTCCAGCATTGTAGGCAGCTAGTGCTAATTCAATATTCTCATCATACTTGTTTAACATTTGGCGCAAGTACTTGGCACCGCCAAATACATTTTCCTGAGGATCAAATACATTTTTGACGCCTAATCCTCTTGCTGTGTCAGGCATTAATTGCATAAGACCAGATGCACCAGCATAGCTAACTGCATTCGGATTAAAGTTTGATTCCTGCTTAATAACAGAATGCAGCAGTTTTTCGGGAATGTTATAAAGTGCTGCAGCCTTTTCAATAATTTCATTAAAGTTCTTATTAGATCCGGAAAACTTTGTTAGATTGACAGGCGGTAATGCTGTACCTGCTAACGGAGAAAATGAAGTATTCAAATAAGATTGTAATGATGCAACTGTTCCTTGCTGATTGTAAGATGGATCAGCCGAAGATAGGCTTGAATCTGCTAATAATTCAGTAAGAAGATCTTGAAACATTGTATTTGAATCAGTCCCTGATTGGGAGCTATTAAAACCCTTCAATGCTTGTAATTCAAGCATAACTTTCAACTGCTCTACGTTCATAAAATACTTTCTCCTTTATCAATCGTTATACTGCATATACTTTATGTTATAAAAACGTTTAATTTTGTTTTCTGTCTTTCGAACAGGGATTTCTAATTGTTCAAGCAAGGCGGAGAACTTCTTCTGACCGTCTTTTCTGTTGCTTACTTCATATTCTAACTCAAAATCTTCTATATTTAAATAGAAACTATTGTCTATAACGACTAGTCCATTCTCATATTCCACTTCAGCTCTTTTTGTTGTTAATGAGCCAAAATATTGAATCCTATCAGGATCGACATTCATCTCTTTGATTAGCTTAATAATTGTCTCATTCATAATCTTTCCTGTTTCGAATATTTTTTCCGCAGCTAAAGGTTCAATTGATTCATTTGTTTCTAGGAGAGCATCCTGATAGGGCTGTTTTAATGTTAGTTCATATTTCTCTTCTTTTTTTCGGATACGGAGGGCGGAAGCTTGTTCCTTTAAAGCAAAATCGGGTGTATCAAAATAATGATTTTCCTGTGTGAAAAAGTCAGTATCATTCAATCTAAAATGGTTGACTAGCCTTTTAAATTCTTGTTTTGTAAGTAAGTTTTTAAATTCAATTTCAATATTTTGAGACAAAGATTATTCATCCTTTCAATCAGTCATCATCTTATTATCGCTTTCTTCTCATTTATCAGCAATTTTTTTTTAGATTATTTCTCACCGTGTGATAGAATAATAAAAGAGTTTGGAGGTAGAAAAAATGAAAAAGAAAATTAAAATTATCAATGCTGAATGGAATAAAAATGAGGAATTGGTATTGCATGTTGAAGAAGGGGTTTCGATTTTGGAAATGAAGCCAATGGGACAAATGCTTGTTGATTCTGACCAATTGGCTTTTATATATGTTGTTGATAAGGATGACGAATATACCTATATTTCCATTCCTGAGTCAACGTGGCCTAAGCTTAAAAATGCGCTTGAGAATTGTACAGCAATATACATAACTGACCAAAATGAACAGTTGCTTTTAACAGATTTTCACGAAGAACTAAGCTACTTAATTGAAAATATTAAAGGGAATAGCAATTACGGGGAAGTAATGGTAGAAAAAGTCGAAGCACTATTTGTATAAAATTTAGATCATCCACCCAAGCCTAATTTTTCAGGCTATCTTACATAAATATAAAATGGATAAGGTGGTGTGTTTTACATATGAAGAATTGGGATCAATTTTTAAGTCCATATAAGCAAGCAGTAGAAGAATTGAAGGTAAAGCTAAAAGGGATGAGAAAGCAGTATGAGCAAGCATCCTCTCATTCTCCAATTGAATTTGTTACTGGCAGAGTGAAGCCAATAGCGAGTATTTTAGATAAAGCCAACCAAAAAGGAATTCCTTTGGATAAGCTGGAAACAGAAATGCAGGATATAGCAGGACTGCGAATGATGTGCCAGTTTGTTGATGATATTAAGCGGGTCGTTGAACTGCTGAGAAATAGAAATGACTTTGAAATTGTTGAAGAAAGAGATTACATATCCCATAAAAAGGTGAGCGGCTACCGTTCCTACCATGTGGTTATACGTTATCCAGTTCAGACTATTCATGGGGAGAAGAAGATTCTTGCTGAAATTCAAATTCGGACATTAGCAATGAATTTTTGGGCAACGATTGAGCATTCTTTAAATTACAAATATAAAGGCCAGTTCCCTGAGGATATTAAAATGAGACTGCAGCGTGCAGCAGAAGCAGCTTTCAGGCTTGATGAGGAAATGTCGCTTATCAGAGGAGAAATCCAGGATGCTCAAGCATTTTTTACAAAGAAAAAGGAACAGCAGGAAAATACATAATATTCAAGAGGTCAATTGCATTTCTAATATAGAGGAGCATGATACGAATGAAATTTGCTATTACATCGAAAGGTGATACTAAATCGAATACGCTCATGCATAAAATGAAAACGTATTTATTAGATTTTGATCTAATATATGACGAAGAGCAGCCTGACATTGTTATCTCAGTAGGCGGGGATGGAACACTGCTGTATGCGTTCCACCGCTATACGGGACGTCTAGACAAAACCGCGTTTGTTGGCGTTCATACAGGTCATTTAGGATTTTATGCGGATTGGGTCCCAGAGGAAATTGAAAAGCTTGTGATCGCCATTGCCAAAACTCCATTTCAGGTGATTGAATACCCATTAGTAGAGGTAATTATCCGCTATCAAAATGGAGGCCGAGAAACACGCTTCCTTGGATTAAATGAAGCCACTGTAAAAGCTGTTGATGCGACACTCGTTATGGATGTTGACATTCGCGGTCAGCACTTTGAACGGTTTAGAGGAGATGGACTTTGTGTTTCAACACCTTCAGGGAGTACTGCCTATAATAAGGCACTCGGTGGCGCCATCCTGCATCCTTCAATACCGGCAATTCAGCTTGCTGAAATGGCCTCAATCAATAATAAGGTTTTCCGGACAGTTGGCTCCCCGCTTGTCCTCCCGGCGCATCATACATGTACGCTGAAACCAGTAAATGCACCGGACTTTTTAATTGCTGTCGACCATTTAACCATGCTCCATAAAGATGTGAAGTCCATCCAATTTCGCGTAGCCGATGAAAAAATTCGCTTTGCCCGCTTCCGGCCATTTCCATTCTGGAAAAGGGTTCATGACTCGTTTGTTGCGGACTAAAGGAAAAGCGGAAGACGCCCGATTATCGGCGACAAGCATAAGACAGATCGTCAGGAAGGTTTGTACTTTAACCTTCATGACGAGATGACTTATGACCTCGAGCCGATGGCGTCTGGAGCTAGACAAGGAAAAGCGGAAGACGCCCGATTATCGGCGACAAGTATAAGACGAGCTGTTAAGAGGTATGTTATGACAAGATTTCAATTACAATGGCAAGTAACTGAGTCCGATGCCAATAAAATCATTAAGGATTTTTTAAAAGAAAAGCAAATTTCTAAAGCCGCATTAACAGATATAAAGTTTAAAGGCGGTTTTATTACAGTAAATGGATCGGAACAAACGGTCAGGTACTCGCTCAAGCAGGGTGATTGTCTCACCATCGGCTTTCCTGAAGAATATCCCAGTGAAGGAATGGAAGGTGAGAGGATTTCATTACATATCTTATATGAGGATGATTTTATACTCGTTGTGAATAAACCTGCAGGTATGAGTACGATTCCCTCAAGAGAACATCCTGCTGGAAGCTTGGCCAATGCTTTGATTGGTCATTACGAACAAAAAGGTCTAAAAGCAACAGCCCATATTGTTACCAGACTTGATCGTGATACATCTGGATTAGTACTTATTGCAAAACACCGGCATGTCCATCATTTATTAAGTGAACAGCAGAAAGCTAAAGGTGTGAAAAGAATATATGAGGCGTTTCCTGAAGGGGTTTTGACGAATCGTATTGGAGTAATTGAACAGCCAATTGCACGTAAAAAGGACAGCATCATTGAAAGAGAAGTCAGCCCGAATGGTCAGTATGCTTGTACGCGCTATGAAGTGATTTCCTGTTATCCGACTTTTACCCATTTAAAACTGCAATTACAAACAGGTCGAACGCATCAAATACGTGTTCATCTATCTTATTTAGGCCATCCATTATTAGGGGATGATTTATATGGTGGAAGTGTGGACTTAATAAATAGACAAGCACTTCATTGCTGTGAGCTGAGCTTTTATCACCCGTTTTTGGAAGAACATCTAACCTTTCAGCAAGAGCTGCCTGAGGATATGAGGCAATTAATTTGAAAAAGCCGGAGCTCCCGGCTTTTTTGCTTTGTAATGTAAATAGCTCAAAAAAAGGTTTTCGGAAGGATCCAATTGAGTAGATAAAGTGGTCAAGTACAATACGTTAAGCACCTAAAAAAGTAAAAACCCAGAAAAAGCGGTCACATAAAATTATTTTGCAGCCCGAAAAAGTAAAAAAACTAGGAAAGCGGTCACATAAAATTATTTTACAGCCCGAAAAAGTAAAAAACTAGGAAAAGTGGTCACATAAAATTATTCTAAAACTCAATTTAGAAAAAAATTATTAACTATTACTCAAAGAAGTTAAATTTCTCGAAATTTCTCCTCCACAAGCGGTATCGTTGATGGAACTGAAACGATTTCCATTTCGGGGTATTTCAGAGCGGTTAATTTGTTGCCAAAAACCGCACCGGTATCAATATTGTATGTATTGTTTACGATGCGAACTTCTTTAACTGGTGTATGTCCGTAAACGATGACAGCATCACCTTTATATTGTTTGGCCCAGTCACGCCTTACAGGAGAACCATCGGGATGCTTTTCCCCCGTTATATCTCCATACAAAACAAAGGTTTTGACTTTATTTGAGTGTTTCCCAGTTAAATCTTCGCGGATACCTGCATGGGCAATAACGAGCTTCCCGTTATCAAGAATCAAATGTAATGGGGCATTTTCGTATAGATGAATAAATTTATCGCGAATCCTCTTCTTTTCTTTTTGATCAAGTGCTTCATATTCGGCAACTGTCGTCTCGAGACCGTGTGTGTGCTGCACTTTATTGCCTAAAAAGAATCGATACAACTTATTGCAGTGATTCCCTGGAACATAGTAACCTAACCCTTTATTGACAATGGCCGAAACCGCTTCAGCAACCTTCAGAGAATGGGGTCCACGATCCGTTAAATCACCGACAAAGGCTAATTTTCTTCCATTAGAATTTATAGGAATCCCTTCAGAATCCCATTTATATCCGAGCTTATTTGTTAGCTCCTGAAATTCTTGATAGCATCCATGTATATCTCCAATAATATCTAATTCCATCACTTACACCTACCTTGGCTATTCTTATGTAGTCCATTTTATCATTTCATTTCTACAATTGTTCTATTCCATTGTCTTACAAGACCTAAATCTCCTGATGATTTAAATGCCTTTTTCAGGGGAAAGTAAATAAAAAATATGGAATTTAATTAATAGTAAGCGACAAAAAAGTAAAGATTTGCTAGTATTATGAGGTATTGAAGGCAATAAGGAAGGAGGGAATGAGATGGAAGAAGTAAAAGAAGAGCATGCGGTCCATCACATAAATAAGGAAATACTAATCGATTCTTTAAAAAATGAAGATATTGAAGGATTTCGTGGAGAATTTTTGGAATTGCATCCTTATGACCAGGCTTCATTTTTTAAGGAATTGGATGAGGAGCATCGTGAGAAAATTTATCATTACCTCTCGCCTGAGGAAATGGCAACACTATTTGAAAACCTAGAAATAGATGATGATGAATATAAAGATGTCCTTGCAGAAATGAATCCGAATTACGCTGCTGACATGATTTCAAAGATGTATGTCGATGATGCAGTAGACGTATTAAATGAGCTTGAAAAGGAACAGGTAGTTAGCTATTTAACCATTATGGATGAAGAAGCAGCCCAGGAAATAAAGGATCTTCTTCATTATGAAGAGTATACAGCTGGAAGTATCATGACAACTGATTTCGTTTCAATATCAGCCAATCAAACGGTACGTTCAGCGATGTATATTTTAAAAAATGAGGCTCCAAAAGCGGAGACGATTTATTATATCTATGTCTTAGATGAGCACAGACGATTATTAGGTGTCATTTCATTAAGAGATTTAATTGTTAATGATGATGACACAATGATTGCAGATATAACCAATGACCGAATTGTTTCTGTTTCGGTTGGGGATGACCAGGAAGAGGTTGCCCGTAAAATAAAGGATTATAATTTCTTAGCCTTGCCTGTAGTCGATTTTCAAAATCACTTATTAGGAATTATTACGGTTGATGATGTTATGGATGTCATGGAAGAAGAAGCATCTGATGATTATTCCAAGCTTGCTGCTGTATCGGATATGGATACGATCGACCGTAATCCACTCTCAGCGGCACGAAAGCGGCTCCCATGGCTGATTATCTTGTTGTTTCTCGGAATGATGACAGCAAGCTTAATTGGACGATTTGAGGAAACCTTAAATAAAGTAGCTATTTTAGCAGTTTTTATTCCGTTAATTGCCGGTATGGCTGGGAATACTGGAACCCAGGCTCTTGCGGTTGCTGTCCGTGGGATTGCGACAGGTGATTTGGAAAAGGAAAATAAATGGAAGTTGATTGTAAGAGAAGCCGGTACCGGACTGATAACAGGTGCGATTTGCGGAGTTCTTGTATCAATTATCATTTTTATTTGGAAGGGGAATATTTTTCTAGGCATACTCGTTGGTATTTCTATTTTATGTACTTTAATTGTAGCTACTTTAGCTGGCGCTCTAATTCCACTGATTATGCATAAGTTTAAGATTGATCCAGCTGTTGCCTCAGGTCCATTCATTACAACAATAAATGATTTAATCAGCATATTAATTTATTTTGGTATGGCTACTTTATTCATGAGTTATCTGCTTTAGGTTTTTAATATAAGGCGCATAGCATCATTAGTGGACAAAACTGATTTACTTATTTTTTCGAAAGGGGAGATTTGATGGAAGAACATGGCGCATCGGTTGCATCATTAGTAATAGTTATTATTGTTGCTTTTCTGACTCCCATTCTGCTGCATCGGTTGAAGATGAATTTTCTGCCTGTCGTTGTAGCAGAAATATTAATGGGCTTAATCATTGGAAAAAGCGGATTTAATCTTGTTCATCCCGATATGTGGCTTGAGACTTTATCAACGCTTGGATTTATTTTTCTCATGTTCCTCAGTGGGTTAGAAATAGATTTTACTGCATTCTCTGGGAAGAAAAAGAGAGATAAGCTGCCGAGTGGGAAATTAGAACCGAATGCTTTCTTAGCATCAACGATTATTTTTACAGGTATTTTTGCTGTTTCATTAGGATTGTCGTATCTGTTCGTCCTGATGGGCTTTATCGATAATGTATTCTTAATGACCTTAATTATATCAACAATTTCATTAGGTGTTGTCGTTCCAACGTTAAAGGAAGCACATCTTATGAAAACGACAATTGGCCAAATTATTTTATTAGTAGCGGTCATTGCTGATCTTGTAACAATGATCTTACTTGCTGTTTTTGTTTCTTTATATGATGGAGGACAGGGTAATACATGGTTGTTGCTTATTCTCTTTGCAGCTGGAGTCCTACTGTATTTTATCGGGAGACGATTCAAAAATCGTAAATTTATTGAGGCGATGTCAACTGGAACCGTGCAAATTGGAACAAGGGCTGTATTTGCACTCATAATTTTCCTTGTAGCACTTTCAGAAACAGTAGGGGCAGAGAATATTTTGGGAGCTTTCCTTGCAGGAGTACTCGTATCCTTATTAGCACCAAACCAAGAACTCGTCCATAAGCTGGATTCATTCGGTTATGGTTTCTTAATCCCAATATTCTTTGTAATGGTTGGCGTAGATTTAGATGTATGGTCCTTATTAAGCGATAAAAAAATGCTGATGTTAATTCCACTATTACTAATTGGACTGCTAATATCGAAAATTCTTCCCGTTTATTTATTAAAACGGTGGTATGACAAAAATACTGTTATCGCTTCGGCATTCTTATTAACATCTACCTTATCATTAGTCATTGCAGCCGCAACGATTGGTGAAAGAATTGGGGTCATAACTTCTGAAATGAGCGGAACTTTAATTTTGGTAGCGGTCATTACAAGTATTTTCACACCAATTGTTTTTAAGAAGTTTTTCCCTAAGGAAAATAATATTGAAAAGAAATTGAAAGTGGCATTTATAGGAGCGAATCAGCTGACGTTGCCAGTCTATAGCGAGCTGAAATCGGGTTTATATGAACCAATCCTGTATCATAAAAAACTAGAAAAGGCAGATAAGGGTATCTCGGATTCCTTATTTGAAATTATCGAATTGGAGGATTACTCTCTTCAAACGCTCGAGCAAACAGAGGCGATTCATTCCGATATTGTTGTTATTTCCACTGGAGAAGAGGAGGCAAATGCCACTCTTGCGATTGCATTTAAGGAATATGGAGTGGATCGGGTGATTTGCCGTCTTGAAAGTCCTGATTTGCAGGAAAGTTTGTGGGACCATGACATCGAAGTATTTTCAGTATTAATGTCGCAAAAAACCTTGCTAAGAGCTTTGATTGAATCACCAAGCGTGATGAATATATTAACGAATCAGGAAACCGCTCTTTATGAAATTAAGCTGTTAAATAACCAGTTTGAAGGGATGTCCTTAAGAGCATTCCCGTTCACTGGTGATGTTATTTTCGTACGGATATTCCGTGGACATGACTCCATTGTTCCGCATGGGGATACAGAGCTTCAAATAAATGACCGATTAATTGTTACAGGAACGAAGGAATATGTTGATGAGCTCAAACGTGAGCTGGAGTTTTGCGAGTGGTGTTAAAGTTGTTGTGAGCTAGTCTGCTAGATAAAACGGCAGACTAGTTTTTTACTGTCTTTTTTCAGCAAGATTCCTTTTCTTTTTATCGAATGTATAGTAAAATTAGCACTAGGTACTAATAACTTGTAATAATTCAGGAGGATTTAAAATGACACTTTCATTAAATGGGAAAACATTTGTTGTTATGGGTGTTGCCAATAAACGCAGTATTGCATGGGGAATTGCTAGATCGCTTCATACAGCTGGAGCACGCTTAATTTTCACATATGCAGGTGAAAGAATGGAAAAAGGCGTTCGAGAGCTAGCGGAATCACTAGGGGATGGACAATCTCTAGTCCTTCCTTGTGATGTAACAGTCGATGAAGAAATTGCAAAATGCTTTGGGGAAATTAAAGAGAAGGCTGGTATAATCCACGGAGTGGCACATTGTATTGCGTTTGCAAATAAGGAAGAGCTTCAAGGCGATTACATGAATACAACTCGAGATGGCTTTTTGCTGGCACATAATATCAGCTCGTATTCCTTAACTGCTGTTGCAAAGGAAGCTAAGAAGTTAATGACTGAAGGCGGAAGTATTGTGACATTAACGTATCTTGGCGGGGAGCGCGCAATCAAAAATTATAATGTCATGGGCGTTGCAAAAGCATCTCTTGATGCAAGTGTGAAATATTTAGCAGCAGACTTAGGAAAAGATGGAATCAGAGTTAATTCAATTTCTGCTGGACCAATCCGTACATTATCTGCTAAAGGGGTAAGTGATTTCAATTCAATTTTGAAAGAGATTGAAGAACGTTCACCACTTCGCAGAACAACCACTCCTGAAGAGGTTGGCGATACAGCTGTATTCTTATTTAGTGAGTTATCACGAGGAATTACAGGAGAAAATATTCACGTTGATTCTGGTTTCCATATCGTCTAAATAATAAAGCAAAAAAACGACCTGCTCACATAGTGAAGCAGGTTTTTTTCATTCCTCAAGCAACGTCATCAGCCATTTTGCATACATATAGGGTGAACACATATGTCTTGGAGGTGGATGATAATGACAAAAAGGAAAGAGAAGGAACCATTGTTTTACATTCAACAGCCTACCTTTCAATTTCCTACCATAAAAATGCAGGAAACTTACTCCAGTAAAAGAGCTGAATCACTAAAAGAGGCTCAAATGAACGAATCGATAGAGACGAAAGCAAAACAAGAAGTAGAAGAGGAAAAGTTATCTGGCACGAAGTTTCAAAAAGAAGCCCATGGAGAAAAATTAATTAAAGCTGACTTATTCCAAGAGGAAAAGATCCAGGATACTCTGGAAGAGTTTGAAACAGATCGCAGAAAAAAAGAGGAAAACACTGCATTATCATTTCGTACAGAACGAAAGCCTTCATTTCAAAGAGTAAAAAGCTTTAAAGAAATGAATATTATGGAGCGGCTCCAATATTTAATGGAGTTTCCAAAGCAGCTGCCGCCAGTTCCGTGTTTATTTATTGCAAATGGGAATACGGTTAAGGGGTTTCTAAACGATCAATTAAATGAGTTTATTGAAATTAAACTGCTCAATGGAGAGACTATGAAGATTTCGTTAAGTGAGTTAGAGGATATCAAAATGATCGGTTTACGAAGATGATCGATGAAAAAAGCCAGTCGTATATTTAACGACTGGCTACATTTCGATTGAAATTTAATCTTCACAAATGCCAAGAAAGACGTCATCGATACATTGAACTGCACAGAAGCAGCTTAGATCTACAGTAATACAACTATCTGTAGCCCGGAAGTAGTCAACTTTACAAACCTTTTCAAGATCAATGCAGCAATTTTTTGCTAAGTCAACTGTTCTATCGTTATCTGGTCCAGGAATTCTATTTACCGGTTCAAGAACACGAAGTACTGCGCAGCAATTATCAAAGATATCTTCTACTCGGAAGAAGATTGAAACACATGCACACTCGTTTCCTGTGAAAAATGCATGAAACGGTGATCCGTCAGCAGTTTTTAAAACAAAAACACGAGTATCTGGATGTCTATGTTTCTTTTTTCCAGGTGAGATATGCCCAAGTGGCTCTAAGAAACAGTTGGAAGGACATTCACATACATCTTCTGCATTATCTTGAATATCTTTTATTGCACGAACTACTTCGCACACACAGCTGTTGCCTTTGAAGTCGCCTTTTTTTCCACAACCCATTTTATTTCCTCCTTGTTTAATTCTTGTGATACTACACTAATAACATATTGCCGAAGTACCCAATGGGTAACGGACAAACGCCTTGTTTTATGAAAAAATAGGCGTTTTTTCGAAATAAATAAGTGCTGGAGGTATTGAATATGTATATTTCATTTATGGAATTGCTTATATTAGCATTGGCTAGCTTTCGCCTAACAAGACTGCTTGTCTATGATAAAATAACTGAATTTATTAGACGGCCATTTTTTGAAGAACTAGAAGAGACAAATAAGGATGGGGAGGTAGAAATTTATTTAGTTCCTAAAAAAGGGGGCATTCGCGGATTCTTCGGTAATTTGCTTAGCTGTTACTGGTGTACGGGTGTATGGTCCTCTATCATTTTATGTTTATTGTATTTATTCAATATGCCCCTTACATTGCCAATCCTTCTTGTTTTAGCTGTTGCTGGCTTAGCAGCATTGATTGAAACAGCTATACAGAATTGGATGGAAAATTAGCCCTGCTACCTAATAATACTTGTTTCCATAGGCATCTGTGTTACACAAGAAAAATCAATCTTCATACATTAATATAAATACTTATTTAATCTGGATTGGCCGCAGCAATTTAAGTGATAAACAATTATAAGGGGAGGCGAAAGTTTTGTTAAATAAATATGTTCAACCAGACAAAATAAAGCCACAGCCGGTAAAAAAGAAGAAAAAAGGCTGTGGATGTGGAAAAAAGAAAATGAGCTAAAATCAGCCGGCAGAAGCCGGCTGATTTTTTTTTGAAATTGGAAATAAGAGCCTATGGGAATTCATTCATAATTTCACATTTTTTCGTGGACAATAATCATAAATGAATTCTGAATAGGAAGGGTTAAATCATGAGAATATCTGTGTATATCGTTATTTTTATTTTGCTGGGGTTAGCTGGCTGCAGTCAAAATGAATCAAAAGAGAGTGAACTGGCTCTAATCAAAAAGACGGATCCTAATCCCGTTTTAATTGATGA
The DNA here is from genome assembly GCF_006704205.1 of Cytobacillus solani. Taxonomy (NCBI): domain Bacteria; kingdom Bacillati; phylum Bacillota; class Bacilli; order Caryophanales; family Bacillaceae; genus Cytobacillus; species Cytobacillus solani. The sequence continues at coordinate 67,286 of NZ_CP041305.1, read as the reverse complement.
AAATACAGAAGGCAACTTAGATTTAGTTACAAACATTAAAGAAGAAATCGCATCGTATAAGGAAATATATGATGTGGCGGTTGTGAAAGGAAAAAAAGACACTCTTGTTGTGTATAAGGTAAAGCATCTTCAACGTTTTCATATGAAGAAGATTGAAAAGAAAATAAAGGGGAGGCTTGATAAGAAATTTCCGGACGAAAAATTTACTGTTTCAAGTGATTATAAGATTTTTTTAGAGGCTGTTAAGCTAAATGAAAAAATGCAAAATCCGGATTACTCTGAGAAAAAGGCAAATAAGAGGTTAAAGGAAATTATTGAATTGAAAAATGAAATGGCATAGAAAGGAGAACTGGCAATGGCGGATAAAAAAAAGAAAAATTTGACTCCTGCTCAGCAAAAATATCAAGGGCTTCAACAAAAACATGAATTGAAACGCCCCGTTTTAAAAAACTGTATAAAAGCATTTTGGGTGGGCGGCTTAATTTGTACAATTGGCCAAGCAGTCACATACTTCTACATTTATTTCTTTAACTTTACTGAACAAACAGCAGGGAATCCTACAGTGGCCACAATGGTGTTTTTCTCTATGCTTCTGACAGGGTTTGGAATCTATGACCATCTTGGGCAGTATGCAGGAGCAGGAAGTGCTGTACCGGTTACGGGCTTTGGAAATGCCGTCATTTCAGCTGCAATTGAGCATCGCACAGAAGGGTTTGTCCTAGGAGTTGGGGGAAATATGTTTAAACTGGCTGGTGCCGTTATTCTATTTGGTGTATTTTCAGCATTTGTCGTGGCGCTGATCAAAACAATATTAATCCAATGGGGGGTTTTGTAATGCTGAAAGGGAAACAAACCTGGATCTTTAATAATCGCCCTGTGATCACAGCAACTGGAGTTTCAGGCGGTCCATTTGAAGCGAATGGGAAGCTTGCCAGTGATTTTGATGTTCTCCATGACGATTTATGGATGGGACAGGATACGTATGAAAAAGCCCATCGTGTTTTAATTGAGGAAGCTAGTCAAGTTGCGCTTCAACGGGCAAAGTTACAGGAGGAAGATGTCCATTTCTTTATCGCAGGAGATTTAATCAATCAGATTACTCCATCAAGTATGAGTGCACGTACAAATCAAATTCCATATTTCGGAATATTTGGTGCCTGTTCCACTTCAATGGAAGGGCTTGCTCTCGGTTCTTTTATGATTAATTATCAAGGTGCCAAGCATATTTTGACTGGAGCTTCAAGCCATAATGCGGCTGTTGAAAAGCAATTCAGATATCCGACTGAATATGGCGGACAAAAGCCGCCAACTGCACAATGGACAATAACAGGAGCAGGTATGGCAATATTATCAGCAAACGGAGGGGTAAAAAGTTTGCCTGTTACAACTTCAGCAACAATCGGGAAAGTCGTTGATATGGGGTTGACTGATCCGTTTAATATGGGTGGCGCTATGGCTCCAGCGGCGGCTGATACGATAACTGCTCATTTTAAAGATTTACAGATCGATCCTTCTTATTATGATCTCATTGTTACTGGGGATTTGGGAGAAATCGGGCAGAATACTACCTATGAATTATTAACAACCGCCGGTTTGAAAATAGAACGGGGAAAATTTCAGGATTGCGGATTATTGATTTATAAAGAGGACCAGCCTGTCAATGCTGGAGGAAGTGGTGCAGGATGTTCCGCAACCGTTCTCTATGGCCATTTATTGAATCAAATGAGGCAAGGGGTGTATAAAAAAATTCTTGTTGTGGCCACAGGTGCGCTTCTATCCCCATTAACTTTTCAGCAAAACGAAACCATCCCTTGCATCGCACATGCGGTCTCAATTGAGATGGAATAATAAGGAGGGAGATATATGCTTGCAATGTTCTTTTGGGCATTTGTTGTTGGCGGGGTTTTCTGTGTTATTGGTCAATTATTATTTGATGTCGCAAAACTAACACCAGGGCATACTTTAAGTTTACTTGTTGTTATCGGTGCAATCTTAGATGGTGTTGGATTATATGAGCCATTAATTGATTTTGCAGGTGCTGGAGCAACGATTCCAATTACAAGCTTTGGTAACTCCCTTGTACATGGAGCGATGGCTGAAGCAGAAAAGCATGGGCTAGTTGGCGTCCTATCCGGAATGTTTGAAGTAACAAGCTCAGGTATATCAGCAGCGATTGTTTTTGGATTTATTGGTGCACTCATCTTTAAACCAAAGGGCTAAAGAAATATCTTATTTAGGGGCTTGCCTATACACCTTTTAGTTATTTTACATATGTTGTAAAGACTTGAAAAAGTGAGGTGATAGGTATGGGCTTTGGCTTTGGAGGATGCGGCGGCTACGGCGGTTATGGATATGGCGGTGGCGGCTACGCAGGATCTACATTTGTGCTTATTGTCGTATTGTTTATTCTTCTAATTATAGTTGGTGCGAGCTTCTATAATTAGCAGAACTCAAAAGGGCTGGCAGCTGGCTGTAATAATAGTAAGTTGCCTCTCACATTTTTCACGCTCCTTCATACTATATAAAGTAGCTTACTAAAAGGGGCGTGATCTTTACATGGATAATAACTTCTTTAAAAACTTGGAAAAGAAAACAGGCGTGAATATGAATGATGTGTTTGAATTAGCTAATTCACTGCAAAGTGCTAATTTCAAAGATGAAAAAACGGTTAGAGGTGTTATTAGAAGGGTTTCACAAATTGCCAATAAACCAGTTTCTAAGGAAACAGAAGATAAAATTGTAAAATCAATTGTTACTGAAGGAAAACAGCTTGATTTCGGTACAATTTCAAAAATGATTAATAAGAAGTAAGTAAAAAATGGACCTGGCAAAATACCAGGTCTATTTTTTTATTGATTTTGGTTTGCTTTTTCTCTTATTAATGGTGATAGAAATCTGGATGGATAAGCTTTCCTCCCACGGTTTTTTTCAGGAACAGAAATGTAGAGATGATTCATTGCTCGTGTAATTGCAACATACATCAGGCGGCGTTCTTCCTCAATCGGGGCAAAATCTCCATTTCTATATGCCTCTAGGGCATGGTCGTGTGGCAGGCTGCCATCAACAGCACCGATTATATAAACGACCTTATATTCTAGCCCTTTTGCACGGTGAACTGTACTTAAAGTGATTGCGTTTTGATTTTTCTTACTTTGTTGCTTAATCTCCTTATTCATGGCCCTCATATGTTCCGTATGTTCTAAAAAGTCTAGGATAGATGTAAAGCTTTTAGCCGCTACTTTCAAGTCTTTAAGATCATCAGAGCCCTTTTCAATTTTATTCCCTTCATTGCCGCGTTTTTTGATGAAGTCTTGAAAGCCTAGTTCTTTTTCAATTTTTTCAATCGCCATAATGGGAGAAAGGTGGGCAATGGAGCGAATAACGGGAACTACTTTTTTAAATTTTCTTTCTTGAAAAGCAAAGCCAGTCTTTACATGTTTTAAGCATTCAAGAAGGGTGCAGTCATTTAAAATGCTTTCTGCCATCATATCCTTAATAACGGTTTGCTTCATAAAAAGGGCAGGAAGGATATTTTGCATGGCTCCCTTCTCATCTTCATTTAAAGACAATTTCAAAAAGGAAAGCATACTTCTCACTATAAACCGATCATAGAAGGATTCAGCATCCTGATCAATTCTAAAAGGAAGACTTGAGTTGGCAAGGCGTTCAAAAACAGCACGGCTGCCTGTATTCGTTCGAAACAGGATGGCAAAGTCTTTTGGTTCAAAGCCTTCCTCAATTTTCTCCTGTATATCAGTTACAATGGATGTTGCTTCTTCTTCTTCATCAAAAGGAAAAAACAAGCAAGGGAACTTCTCTCCAGTATATTGAGCTTTCATTTTTTTTGCTCGTCTTTTCTTATTTTGTAAAATCACTTGATTTGCTGTCGAAACGATTTCGTGAGTGGATCGATAATTTTGTTTTAAAGCAATAACCTCTGCACCAGGAAAATCTTTTTCAAAATCTAGCAGGTATTCGGGGTCACTGCCGCGAAATGCATAAATAGATTGATCATCATCCCCTACAGCACAAACATTTTTCGACTTGGCCGATAGCATTTTTATCAGTTCATACTGAACTTTGTTAATATCCTGAAACTCATCAATTAAGAAATACTGAAAACGATTTTGATAGTTTTCGAGAATAGCAGGATTATGCAGAAAAAGGTCATAGCACCCTGTCAGCATATCATCGAAATCGAATAAACCTTCTTTTTCCTTTGCTTGTTCATACTTCTTATACAGGTTAACAACACTTTCCTCCCATGATGATGTGGGCCTAACCTGTTCAGGGGAAATAAGCGTATTCTTCCAAAAACCTATTTGTTGAAGAGCAAGATCGTAAGCGAACTCTTTTTCATCTAAATGTAATTCTCTTCCAGCATGCTTAATCATTTGTTCACGCTGCCAGCCTTTGCTTAATAATTTATCAGAGGACCACTTCTCTGGGGCATGAAAGGATAATATCCGATAAAAAAGGCTATGGAAGGTTCCGGAAACAATTTGCCGGATTTGCAGTCTTTCCATATTGGGGTAACGGGAAAGTCTTTCCTTCATCTCAGCAGCGGCCTTTGCGGTAAAAGTAACAAGCATAATTGATTTTGGGTCAATTTCTTTTTCTTGAATCATGAATGCTGTTCGAGTTGTCAAAACCCTTGTTTTTCCACTGCCAGCCCCAGCAAGCACAAGAAGCGGACCCTCTGTACGACACACTGCATCTGCTTGCTCACTATCAAGAATAACTCCGGATTGTGCTAATGTACGTAAATAATGGAAGGAACAATTGTATTTGCTCATAGTTTCAGGGATGAAGGGAGGAATGTTTTTCACCATCTGAGCTTGTTTAATTTTACTATCTGACTCTTGAACGGCTGTTATGGTGCGCGAAACAGGGAGTCTAAATCCATTCCGCTCCTCATACTCAACTTTTTCTTGTGGAATAGAAGGAGAATCATCTGGATCTTTACACGTATGATTAAGCTCAGGAATATGATAGAAATGAGGTTCCTGATTAATTCCTATATAAAATCGCACTTTTTCTTTGCAAACCGGGCATTGCAAGTGTCCCTTTTTTCCATTGTCATACAGGGACTGAAACATTTCCCTACTAACTCTATTAATATTTATGATTTTATTATGTAACATGGCTGTTTTCATTTTAGTTCCTCTTTTTCAACACAATTAAGACAAACCTTATCATAACAAAATTAAAGAAATTACGAAAGGGAACATAAAATCAAATGTTTGATCGTATGTCTATATAACAGGAGGGGAGTTTAATGGGGTATATCGCACCTATTACAAATTATCAATATAGCCAGTATGTAGAGAGAGTAATTAGCAAAGGGTATGATCCTTATCGTTTTGTGCCAATCAATAGAATAAAACCCACAACGAATCCTCGAGAATATGATCATCCGACACTAAACGGGCAGATTCTTCCTATAAAAAGGACAAAAATGGTTCAAGAACAAATTCATTCTAAAAGTGTGCACAAAAAAGAACAAATAGAAAAGCTGCAAAGCCAACTAACTGGAAAGGGTATTTATTATAATGAGTCTGTATAAACAACTTTTAATCTCTTTCTTTACATGAAAAAACTTCTGCCCATTGGACAGAAGTTTTTTAAATCTTTTTTATCATTGTGCGATGTGGAATCCCCGCATCCAAAAATTCCTCTGAAACAATTTCATAACCAAGTTTGTTATAAAAGGGAATCGCATGAGTTTGGGCATTTAGCTTTAATTTTTTATAACCTTCCCTTTTTCCGTATTCCTCTATTTTATCCATGATGGCTTTTCCTGAGCCTGATTTACGATGATCTTCCAAAACGCAAATTCTTTCAACTTTTCCAAAGCCATCTACTGGACGAAATCTGCCAGCACCAATTGGAAGGTTCTGATCATAAAGAAGAAAGTGAACCGCCTCATCTTCATATTGATCAATTTCTTCTTCTAACGGTACTTGCTGTTCTTCAACAAAGACTTTTTTACGAATAGAAAAAGCTTCTTGCAATTGATTATCATTTGATACAATTTTTACTTCCACAATTTTTTATTCCTTTCCAAGCCGAAATGTTTCATAAACTGTCCAAGAGCCATTTTCAAGCTGATACAACAGGTGGAAACGATCGACTGTTTCTTCATAATTAAATTGGTTCATTCGTAACGATCCATATACATCTGAATGCTCGTCATTGGATAATTCCTGCCCAATGGTAATATGAGGGACAAAGGCATATTCAGGCATATCCCCAGAAATGTTATCATTGATTACTTTTTGCAGTTCTTCAAGCACTTCTGAAGCCTCAAATTTAAAGTAAATGACATTATTCACTGGTTTGAATGAACTAAATTTTGTGGACTTTATTTGAAAAGGTTCAAAACGATTAGAAATCTCATCTAAAATGACGGTTAACTGCTCAATTTGATCTTCGGAAGCGTGAAAACTTGGTTTGAGAGTTAAATGAGGAGGAATTAACGAATAATTTGGGTCATATCGTTTTCGATATGAGTTAGCTTCATCTTGCAATTTTTTTGAAGGGAAAATAACGATACCTAGCTTCATAACATAACCTCCATAAATAGATTTTATAATCTTCATTTGAATGGGCAACAGCAATCAATATGAAAAAAATGTATATGCCCATTATAACAAATTTTCCAAATATAAAGTATAGGAATGCTTAATTTTCAAATATAGGTAGAAGGAATATCTAAAAAAGTTTAGAGAAAAGCGAAGCACGCCTAAAAGCGAGGCTTCGCTCATTCCTTAATAAATATCATCCTAAGCTTGCTTAGCGATTATATTAAGAAAACATTTTCTTTAATGCACGTTTTAAATCAGGTTGCCAATGTGTCCATGTATGGTCACCGTCAAATTCATCGTAGAAGTAAGGGAACCCCTTTTCACTAAACAGCTTAGATAACACTCTATTTGGTGTAAGGAAATCCTTTTCTTCTTTTTTAGTCGTTTGAACAGCGGTTTCTTGCTTCCCAATGACATGATAAATACTTGTTAAATGTGGCTGAGTTACTTCTTTAACAGCATTCATGACTTTCTCATCAACCATCGGTGACTGAAGTATTACTTTTCCAAACGTATGCGGGTACTCTAAAGCAGCCATTATTGATACAGTTGCAGCAAGTGAATCACCAATTAATGCACGGCCCATTCCCATTTGATACGTAGGGAATTCCTGATCTAAATATGGCACAAGCTCATGTGCTAAGAAACGTATAAATGCTTTGTTTTGTTCTCCGTTCGGATGATACTTCTTCCAGCGATCGTCTACATTTTTGTATGGGATTCCAACAATAATGATGTTCTCGATTTCTCTATTCTTTAATAATTCATCAGCAGTTCTACCAATTCTTCCTAGCTGAAAATAATCCTTGCCATCAGGAGCAATTAAAATTGAATACTTATATAAAGGAGTAAAGGTAGCAGGCAAGTAGATGAGCAATTCAACATCTTCCCCCAACTCTTTACTTGAAAATGTTACATCTCTAATTGATCCTCTAGAATTTTCCATTGATGATTCCTCCATTTGATGATATGTAAAGCTTTGCATGATATTTTAACATAATATAAGTGGAAATGCTTTTTTCAGATTCTAAAATAGGAGCTATATTTACATTTAACACCAGAAAAAAACAAGTCTGTTATAATATGGATATAATAGCGGAAAAACATGCCTAGAAAATTGATAACTTTAAACTGAGGCTCGAAAAAAAATATAATTTTTTTGATGCAGGTTTTTTGTATAAAAACTGCATAATAAAGCGTAAAGAGTGTTAAAAACCAGATAATACAAAATATTCGGTTATACAAACTACTTAGTAAATTGAGTATTTATTAACAATTTAGAAAATATTTGTGTTAATATATAGACTGAGAATCTGTAAAACTATCAAAGGGGGCAAAAATATGAAAAAGAAAAGTTTTCTTCTCACAGCTGTTTTACTATTAGCACTTTCTATGTTTCTTGCTGCATGCGGGGCTTCTGAGGAAAGTTCTGGTGAAAAGGGCACTGACGATGGTGAAAAGAAAGGTTCAGATAAGCCTAAGTTTATGAGTATTGTCACAGGTGGTACAGGTGGTACATACTATCCTCTTGGTGGAGCATTTGCAGAAATTATTTCTGATGCAACAGGCATTCAGACAAATGCTGAGGTTTCAGGTGCTTCTGCAGAGAATATGAACACATTAAAGGATGGCTCTGCTGAAATCGCTTTCTCTCAAACTGATATTGCGTCATATGCGAAAGATGGCAAATTAATGTTTGAAGGTGCTGCAGTAGACAATGTAAGTGCGATTGGTACCCTATATCCTGAAACGATCCAAATTGTAACAACTGCTAAATCAGGCATTAAATCTGTCGAGGATTTAAAAGGCAAAAAGGTTTCTGTCGGAGCTCCTGGTTCTGGAACAAACCCAAATGCTGAACAAATTCTTGAAGTTCATGGAATGACTTTTGATGATATTAATAAGCAAGACCTTTCCTTCGATGAATCAACAGCTGGTATTCAAGACGGTACGATTGATGCTGCTTTCGTAACTGCTGGAACACCAACAGGTGCTGTTGAAGGATTATCTGCAACAGAAGATATCGTCATCATTCCTATTGCACAAGACAAAATAGATGCGTTAATCGAGAAATATCCTTACTACATTCAAGACGAGGTTCCAGCAGGCACATACAAGTTAAAAGATGCTGTGCCAACAGTTGCTGTTCAGGCGATGCTCGTTGTTTCAAGCGACCTTTCTGAAGACGTTGTTTACGATGTGACAAAGGCAATTTTTGAAAACCTTGATAAAGTTACTCATGCAAAAGGGAAACTTATTAAAGCTGAAAATGCTGTGAAAGGTGTAGGGATTGAGATTCACCCTGGCGCTAAGAAATATTATGATGAAAAGGGCATTAAAGCTGAGTAGACTAGTAAAACCTAATAAGTAAAGACTTGACCGGCTGTAAAACCTCAGGAGGTTCTTACACCGGTCAAGTTCTCTTTCATAGATTCATTTTGTGTAAAACGTAAATTTATTAGGTGGGGTTTACATGATAGTCAGAAAGCTGGGCAGACAGATATTAATCCTGCTCCTCCTCATCTTTATATCCAACGCAATTATGCTTTTCATTCCTATTAAGCAAGCATTGGTGTTTGAATACCAGAATACTGGGAAGGTGCTTGCATATATCCCCTTTTCTAAGGAAAAGAATTTTAAAATCAAATATACTCATTCTATTCATCTTTCAGATGTAGTTGAAAGCTATACTGTAACGAAAGAAAAAAGAATAAAGCAATATGAGCTTATGTATGAGGATTTTGCGATTGGAATGCCTGAAAATGCCTTTGATGGAGAAATATTTGAACAGAAAGACGGCAAATATTATATCAAAAATATGAAACGCATATTTCCCTTATTTGATCTTAGAATTGGCAAGGTAAGGGCCAATCATCGGGTTATATACAAAAATAAAGAATACCAGCTTGCTGATTATTTAGAAGCAGGCACTTGGGTACGAATAAAAATTAAAAAAATAAGTCTTTTTCAGCAATTGAAAGGAGTGAACATCCTTGAGCAATAATATGGAATCGTTATCATTAGAAGAACAACAGAAGCTCCTGGAGAAATACGACCCAGAAGCAGGAACAAGGAAATTAAAAGGAATTATAGGCTGGATCGTTTTTATTGGCTTATTATCTTTCTCATTGTTCCACCTATATACAGGGGTTTTCGGAATGCTGACTGCCCAGCTGCAGCGCTCAATCCATTTAGGATTTGCTTTGGCTCTTATATTCTTATTATTCCCTGCACGGAAAAAAGACAGGGGGCGAAAACATAAAGTCGCCTGGTATGATATGATCCTTGCCATACTCGGTGTTGCGGTGGGTGCCTACTGGCCATTATTCATAGATGAAATTGTTATGAGAGCTGGACGGTTGACAGAAATTGACTTTTATATTGGGTTGTTAGCTGTTTTATTAGTGCTTGAAGCAACAAGACGGGCAGTTGGTCTTCCGATTACAATTATTGCTATTGTGTTTTTGCTTTATGGAATTTTTGGTCCGTATATGCCAAGCTTCTTAGCACACCGTGGGTTAAATTTAGACAGACTTATACAAACAATGTTTTTCACAACAGAAGGAATTCTTGGTACGCCATTAGGGGTGTCAGCAACCTATATCTTCCTGTTTTTATTGTTTGGTTCCTTCCTTGTGAAAACAGGTGTCGGTCAATATTTTAATGATTTAGCTGTTTCTATTGCAGGGAAGAGAATTGGCGGACCAGCAAAGGTTGCGATATTCTCTAGTGCATTGCAGGGAACGATTAGTGGCAGCTCTGTTGCGAATGTAGTTACATCAGGGTCATTTACAATACCGATGATGAAAAAACTTGGATATAAGAAGGAATTTGCTGGTGCTGTTGAAGCTACTGCTTCTACAGGAGGACAAATCATGCCACCTGTAATGGGTGCTGCAGCATTCTTAATGGTTGAGTTCATTGGCGGAGGCATCACTTACTGGGAAATTGCAAAAGCTGCAGCAATCCCGGCACTTCTTTATTTTACTGGTGTATGGATAATGACGCATTTCGAAGCTAAACGTCTAGGTCTTAGAGGATTAAAAGACGAAGAAATGCCAAATCGTAAAGAAGTATTGAAGAAAATATATCTTCTCCTTCCCATTTTAGCTGTAATTGTATTGTTAATGAGCGGGATGAGTGTTATCCGTGCTGCTTTATGGTCAATTGTTATAACAATAATAGTCAGTGCTATTCGCAAAGAAACACGTATAAGTATAAAAGATTTCATCGATGCACTAGTTGATGGTGCTCGTACAGCATTAGGCGTTGCGGCTGCAACAGCCGCTGCAGGGATTATCGTTGGTGTGGTTGTAAAGACAGGTCTTGGTTTGAAGATGGCAAATGGTCTCCTCGACCTTGCTGGAGGACTTCTAATCCCAACTTTAATGCTTACAATGGTTGCGGCCATCATACTTGGTATGGGTTCACCTACAACGGCTAACTATGTTATTACGTCAACAATTGCTGCACCTGCAATAATTTTACTCGGTGTACCTGATTTATCAGCTCACTTATTCGTATTCTACTTCGGTATTATTGCGGATATTACGCCTCCAGTTGCACTTGCTGCATTTGCTGCCGCAGGAGTTTCTGGCGGGGATCCAATCAAAACGGGGGTAACCGCCACTAAGCTGGCAATTGGCGCATTCATTATCCCATATATGTTCGTTCTCTCGCCAGAACTACTGATGATTGATACAACATGGTATTACTTAATATGGGTAGTATTTACTGCGCTAGCAGGGATGATGGCAATTGGTGCAGGTGTTATCGGCTACTGGCTGCGCAAACTGAATTGGGTGGAGCGAATTTTAGGAGTAATTGGAGGATTATTGCTGATTTATCCAGAAGGTATTTCAGATATCGTAGGATTAGTCATTTTTGTTCTCCTGATCGTTCTGCAATATGTCTTTAAACGTGATGATACGGTGAAACCACAAGCAGCTTAATATAAAAATAGGAAGTTCCGTAAATGGAGCTTCCTATTTTAATAGTTTACATGAGGTACAAAATTTTCATTAAATAGTATAAAGTGTAAATACAGTAAAAATAAATCGAATACAATATTGACTTTTTCCTATTTTTCCATATAATTAGATATGTATTATACTCGATCTGATAGTTCAGCGGGAGAACACTACCTTGACAGGGTAGGGGTCGGGGGTTCAAATCCCTCTCAGATCATTGGGTGCCAAACCCGTGAAACCCTTCGGAACAAAGGGTTTCTGTCAAAAAGATTGCTTCTTCGGAAGCGATCTTTTTTTATCTTTAAGTTCCAATTGCTAACTATTCCTAATCAGTAAAACGAGCTTCCTCCATGTAAAGTATCTCAAGTTGATAGAGAGGGGTAACCATTATAAAGTGTTGATTTTCCCCATTCTGACTTATACAGGAGTACTTGAAATGCAAAGGAATTTTACAATCGAATCTGTTTTATTAATCCAATTGTGGGGGGTTGTTGAATCTAGGAAAATACAGTCAAAGGGATTCAAATCATGTTCCTCTTTGTCAATAATAATTGTAAGTTTTCCTTCAAGAACATAAAGAAATTCTTGCCCCGAATGTGAATAAGAATCCTCTCTATTAGCTCCTGGATTAAGCAAGACTAATATAGGATTAAATAGTGGATTTTTAATTTTGCCCGCCAAATCCATATAAAAAAATGGGTTATGAAGAGTGTTAGTTTTTATTACGTTTCTCATAACGGTTGTTGCATCTTTACTATCAGATTTTGAAAAGAAGTAACTTGGGTTAACTCCAAGTGCTTCAGATATTTTTTTCAATGATTCAAGCGTTATGGATGATTTTGAACGTTCCACTTGAGATAAAAAGCTGATTGAAAGATTAGTATGATCTGCTATTTGTTTTAATGTTAACTTGCGCTCTTTTCGTAAACTCTTTATTCTTTCTCCAATTAAATCGTTCACTTTTCCAAACCCCCTTTACTGACATTAATCCTTCTATTCTGGGAAGTTTATTTACAAAGAAACTCAATTTACTTTTACTATAAAATAGCAAAAAAAATACAATAATGCTCCAAATTATTAGGTATGGTAATCCTGTCCAAATCCCTACTTAAAGAGCACACATGGATAAGAATAACACAAAAATCAACATGAATGAACCTAAATACGTAAAAATTAACAAGGTAACACGCAATTCTATGCAAATGAACGAATTGTTTGAGATTCTGTCAGGAATGAAGATGAAGCATCCTCTTCATTTGATTAAAACATATATTTATTCAATAAAGATGGAAAAATTAGATTGTAAAAAAAGTTCTATTACATTATTAAATGAAGTAATACTTAAAAAGAAAGTAATTACAAATCTAGAAAGTAGAGAATTTCCTTCTATAAAATTCTAAAAATTCCATTTACAATGAAAATTCAGTGTGTTAATATCTTAATTAATTGAAGTGTCACTTCAATATATAATTATTAATTAAGTAATCTATTATTAAATAAAATCTAACATTTGAGGAGAATGAAGATGAATTTTCATGGTATTTTAGTTCCTTTGGTTACCCCTTTTAAAAGCGATCAAAACTTGGATGTAGAAACATTAAAACAATTGACTAACACATTTATTGATAAAGGTGTTTCTGGCTTAGTGGTGTGCGGCACTACTGGCGAATATTACGCCTTAAATGAAGCAGAACGTGAAATGGTTTTAAAAACTGTGGCAGAAGTAGCCAAAGGTCGCGTAACTTTGATTGCCGGTATCAATGATTTATCCACTGAAGGGGCCGTTAACCGTGCCAAACAAGCCAAAGCTATGGGCTATGAAGGCTTAATGTTGGCACCCCCACCATATAGTCTACCTGATCAATCTGGTGTGATTGCTCACTATGAAACTGTGGCAGCGGAAATCGATTTACCTATTATCATGTACAATTTTCCTGCTCGCATAGGCATTGAAATTGAATATGACACAGTGGTGCACTTGGCGAAGAATCAGAATATCGTTGCAATTAAAGAAAGCAGTGGTGACTTTAGCCGCGCTTTACGTTTGCTGCAAACACCATTTGAAAATTTTGAAGTAATTTGTGGGTGTGATGATCAACCCGTAGATTTTTTCTTCTGGGGTGCGAAAAGCTGGATCGCTGGTGCAGGTAATGTGTTTCCGGAAGAGCAAGTCGCCATGTTTAATGCTGCCCAAGCTGGTGACTGGGACAAGGCTCGACAAATCATGAGCGATATTTACCCTGCTATTTACTCAATGGAGTCAGGTAACTACAATCAAAAAGCCAAACTAGGCTGCTTAAAAGGTGAAATCAACGTTGGTACGGTTCGCCTGCCTTTATCTGATTTATCAGTAGAAGAAAAAGCAGAATTCTTAGCTTTCTTTAAATAATAATCTGGAGGAGAGATAAATGACTATAACAAAAGAACAAGTCTTTGCCCTCGCCAAAGAAGGCAAACTATGGGCAGGCAACTTAATTGATGGTTTTGTGAGCACAGCCGGTAAATTAGAAAACCGCACCCCAATCGACAACAGTTTAATTGGATATATTGCCGATGGGGATGCACGGGACGTGGGTGCTGCTGTTAAGGCAGCAAGAGACATATTCGAAGCAGGTAGTTGGAGTCAATTATCCCCCAGTGAGCGCAAAAAAGTGATGCTTCGCTGGGCACAATTGCTAGAAGAGCACAGTGAGGAATTGGCTGCCTTGGATTGCGTGGATGCTGGTAAACCGATTACCGAATGTTTGAATACTGACATGCCAGCAACAATCGATACTTTTTATTGGTATGCAGAAGCAGTTGATAAACTTTTTGGAAAAGTCGCTCCTACGAGCAACGATGCTTTGGGCTTGATTGTCACTGAACCTATTGGCGTGGTTGGTGCGGTATTGCCTTGGAATTTTCCTGCGCAAATGTATGCTTGGAAAGTGGCACCCGCTTTAGCGGCCGGTAATTCTGTCATTGTAAAACCTGCGGAATTAACTTCACTTAGCGCTTTCCGGATGACAGAACTTGCTTATGAAGCAGGTGTGCCAAAAGGTGCTCTAAGCTTGGTGTGTGGTTTGGGCGAAAAAGTAGGCGAACCATTAGGTCGTCACATGGATGTGGATATTGTCTCCTTTACGGGTTCAACTGAAGTAGGCCGCTATTTCTTGAAGTACTCAGCAGAGAGCAACCTCAAAGAAATTGTTTTAGAGTGCGGTGGCAAAAGTCCACAAGTGGTGTTTGAAGACGCTAATTTGGATGCGGCTGTTCCGCATATACTATCTGCTGCCTTTTGGAATATGAGTGAAAATTGCAGCTGCGGTTCACGTTTAATTGTGCATGAATCAATCAAAGAAGTATTATTAGAAAAATTAAAATCTGAATTAACAAGCTGGAAAGTCGGTAACCCAATGGATGAATCTGTTGCCATTGGCCCCATGGTCGAAGAAGCACACTTTAATAAAGTGAAATCATTCTTGGACATTACGCTGCAAGAAGGCGGCCGTTTAGTTACTGGGGGCAATATTCACAGTGAAGTGGGGAGCGGCTGGTACGTAGAACCCACTATTTTTGACAATGTAACCGCTAACATGACCTTGTTCCAAAACGAAGTATTTGGTCCTATATTAGCGGTAAGCACATTTGAAACGGAAGAAGAAGCCATCGCCCTTGCCAATAACACCTCTTACGGTTTGGCTGCTTCTTTCTACAGCCAGAATGTACAACGTACGATGCGGGTGGCACGTGCCATTAAAGCTGGAACAGTTTCTGTAAATGGTTTTAGTGAAGGAGATATCACCACTCCTTTTGGAGGCTTTAAACAATCTGGCTTCGGTGGAAAAGACAACGGCTTAGAAGCTTTTGAACAATATGTGCAAACAAAAGTGATTTGGTATATGAATTCATAAAAATTTGATTGGCTTTTATGGGGGAATAAATATGGCAAAAACAGATAATAAGCAGCTAAAAAAAGTAGTTGCTGCTTCTATGATTGGATCTGTAGCTGAATGGTATGAATTTTTCTTGTATGGTACAGCTTCAGCTCTAGTTTTTGGAGAATTGTTTTTCCGACAAACTGGAAGTGCTATTGACGGTATCCTCGCTGCATTTGCACTCTATGCGGTAGGATTTTTAGCTAGACCGATCGGAGGGCTTGTCTTTGGTCATTACGGTGATAAAATTGGGCGTAAAAAATTATTACAGCTTAGTTTAATTATCGTTGGGATTACGACCTTTTTAATGGGATGTATTCCAACATTCCATAGTATTGGCTACTGGGCTCCCATCTTACTCGTTACATTACGTTTAATTCAAGGTTTTGCTTTTGGAGGAGAATGGGGAGGAGCTGTAATATTAGTATCTGAGCACAGCCCAAATGATAGGCGCGGTTATTGGGCAAGCTGGCCGCAGGCAGGCGTGCCCTTGGGTAATTTAATAGCAACAATCATTCTTTTACTTTTATCTAAAAACTTAAGCCCTGAACAATTTTTGGACTGGGGCTGGCGCGTAGCATTTTGGTTTTCTGCAGTTGTTGTACTAATTGGTCTTTGGATTCGAAAAAGTATAGATGATGCCCCTGTTTTCAAAGAGGCACAAGAAAAACAAGCTAAATTAGAAAAACAGCAATTAGGAATTATTGAAGTGTTTAAATACCATAAAAAGGCTATTATTGCAGGTATTGGAGCTCGTTTTGCAGAAAACATCTTATATTATATGGTTGTAACTTTCTCCATTAGTTATTTAAAACTTGTGGTGGATAAAGATACTACACAAATATTATTATTAATGTTTGGTGCCCATGCTATCCACTTTTTCTTTATCCCATTAATGGGACATTTAAGTGATGTTTGGGGACGTAAGCCGATCTATATTACTGGAGCCGTTTTAACTGCTTTCTGGGGATTTATTGGGTTTCCAATGATGGATACAGGAAATGACTGGCTAATCATGACTGCAATTACATTTGGTTTATTTATACAATCGATGACGTATTCGCCATACTCAGCATTAATGACAGAATTATTTCCTACTCATATCAGATATACAGCATTATCTCTATGCTATCAAGTAGCACCCATTTTAGCAGGCTCATTGGCTCCATTAATTTCATTAAGCCTACTAAACAAATTTAATAGCTCCATCCCAATTTCAATTTATTTAGTCCTATCAAGTATCATTTCTATTTTAAGTATAATGGTAGTGAAAGAAACAAAAGGAAAATCACTGACTTTTAAGAAAGCAGAGTAGGTTTATTGAGTAAGGCTGATGCTAATCGGCATTTACAAAAACTTTAAAACTCTTGATTTAAAATAAATTTTGATAAAAACGGTCTCTATAATTATTTAAGTTTACTTTTTCTGAAAGTTCGATATAATTTAATGTGTAAGGAACGGAAGAGAAGGGATTTTATATGATAAAAATAAACTGCATACTTGATTTTAAATACGGTGGCTCTTTCCTCCTTCAAACCAATATATACTGAATACAAATTCACTTACAAAGACCTTCGTATGGATACGAGGTCTTTATTTATTTTTGGAAGGAGTCCCTCAGAACAAGTTTTTTTGATTATCATTGAATGAGGAGAAATTTATGGAAATTAGAGACTATATGTAAAATGATGAAACTGGCTGGGTTCTATCATTTCTTGATACGGCATAATTCGATCATGTGCTAAAAGAAAAAGAAAAATATGAAAATCCATCTATTGAACTAGTAGCTGTGGATGAAGGACAAATCGTGGGGCCTTTAGATATCGAATATGAATGGAAGGAAGGAACTGTTTGTTCAAGAGGAACTGGTCTTGGTGGTATGATTTGGCATATTGCTGTACATCCAGAATTTCGTAGAAGAGGGATTGCTAAACGATTACTAATGAAGGCTGAGCAATTAGCAAAAGAAAAGCAGTTAAATCGTTTGGAAGCATGACGAGAGATGATGATTGGGTAATGAGGTGGTATGAAAAGAATGAATTTAAAAAAACAGATTCATATTTACACGTTTACATGGATGGCGGGAAGGAGCTAAAGGAACAAATAAGAAGTGAAATGCCCAACCTAATTCCTGTTCAAACATTTGCACATTATGTTGGACAAGGTAAAGAAAACATAAAAAGAAAGTTTAAAAGAGTACACGAATGTACTTGCTACGAAAAAATACTCTGCTAATAAATTTAAGTTAGGATAGTGGAGGGGATTCTATGTGGAAAAAAGAAATGATAGAAACTACTAGAGGATGGTTCGAACTATTTATTTATGGAGAGGGAAATCCTTTATGGGTTACTCATTTATACAGTGAATTAAGGAGTTAGGGAATGATTTTGCAGATATTTTTGTTGATAAGTTTCAGGTTTTCTTAATCAACCTATTTAGAGGAACAGCGGCAATAAGAATATTTATGTGACTTAATATGCACAAATTAGGAGGATACGATGCAAATTCGAAGATTGAATGATAATGAACAGCTGCCAATGAATCTATTATTATTAGCAGACCCCTCTCGAAAACTAATAGAGGATTATGTGAACCGAGGGGAATGCTATGTATGTGAAAAAGGAAAAGAAATCAATGGTGTATATGTGATACTTCCAACTAGACCTGAAACAGTTGAATTAGTAAATGTTGCTGTATCCGAGGCTGAACAAGGTAAAGGAATAGGGAAGAATTTAATACTAGATGCTATACATCGATCTAAGGAAAAAGGGTACAAGACGATTGAATTAGGAACCGGGAATTCAAGTGTAGGGCAATTGGCTCTTTATCAAAAATGCGGATTTAGAATTACTGGTGTTGATACCGATTTTTTTATAAGACATTACGAGGAAGATATTTATGAAAATGGAATATGGTGCAGGGATATGATCCGTTTGTCTCAGGACTTGTATTGATAGTTGTAGGTTTTGTTCTATGAAAGTGGGGAGAAAGATGGAAAAGACTATTTATTTAATTAGACATTGCCAAGCTGTGGGACAGCCACCCGAATCACAATTGACAGCAGAGGGGATAAAACAAGCAGAAAAGTTAGCAGATTTTCTAAGTTCTATTAAAGTGGACAGAATCTTTTCAAGCCCTTTTTTGCGTGCTGTCGAAACAATAAAGCCTTTTGCACAGAAGATAACTATTGAAATTGAGACGGATGAGCGATTAGCAGAACGTGTACTTAGTGCTAATTCGATGCCCGATTGGTTCGAAAAACTTAAGATGACATTCAGTGATATGGATTTAAGGTATGAAGGCGGAGAATCTAGTAAAGAAGCGATGGATCGCATCGTGCAGGTTGTAAATGAAATGATCGGAAGCCAAGCACAAAGTTCGGTAATCGTCACACATGGAAATATCATGTCATTACTATTAAACTTCTACAATAAATCTTTTGGCTTTGATGAATGGCAGCAATTGAGTAATCCAGATGTGTTTATTATGCGTTTTAAAAATAATGAAGTACAGATTGGAAGAATATGGGAGGAAAATTAATGAATGAAGAGGCCTACACTTAAGTTAGTAAAGGGGATCTCTTATTTCTCATGATTTTAACCCAAATTAATCCGAATTCGCCTCGTGTTCGGATACTTAAGCTCAAGAAACTGCAAAAGTAGTCTGAAGTGGAATCAAGTTCGGACACGAAAGGTCAAGAAATCATCAAAGTAGTCTGAAGTAGACTCAAGTTCGGACACGATGACTCAAGAAATCATCAACAAGTCCGAACTTGTCCTGCCCTATTTGCTTCACGATTATCTGCTTTTCATGACTGTCACCAAGTCACAATATTTTCTTTGGTAATAAAATTAATATGGTTCAGCATCATGTCCTTTTTCAATTGCTTTCTCAGGTGCTTTATCCCCACCTCTGTTTCCGAGTGGCTTTTGATTGGATCCCTCTTTAGATGCATGAGCTAACCCTTCTCTTAGTCTCTTGCCATATTCGTCATCAGCTTCTTCAGCAAGTGCAATCATTTTCTCTTGAATTCGCTGATCACAAGTTGATAGATCAGAAATCAGGTTTGCTAGTAGCTCATCTTTTTCCCATTGCTCAAATCTGCGATACGTTTCACCTGCTTGTTTCGTATTGCTTTGCCTGTCGATGGATTGGCGGACAAGCTTTCCTTCAATCTGAGGGGTGTATTCTTTTCCCACTTGTTCAGCTTCTTTTAATCCGCCTAAGATTGATGGTTCATAATTAATATGTGGGTTTTGCCCAGGTGCACGATCTACCTTATATTGCATTTGGCCGCCGCTTTGATTGGTTGCGACCCGCTTCTTTGGTGCGTTAATAGGCAGCTGCAAATAATTGGCTCCGACACGGTGGCGCTGTGTGTCTGAATAAGAGAAGGTACGACCCTGTAGCATTTTGTCATCTGAAAAATCAAGCCCGTCCACAAGGACACCTGTTCCAAATGCAGCTTGCTCTACCTCAGTAAAGTAGTCCTCAGGATTTCGATTTAAGATCATTTTTCCAACTGGAAGCCATGGGAACTGATCCTCTGGCCAAAGCTTTGTATCATCGAGTGGATCAAAATCTAATTCTGGGTGCTCATCGTCGCTCATAATTTGAACAAGAAGCTCCCATTCAGGGTATTCTCCACGCTCAATCGCTTCATATAGATCCTGTGTTGCATGATTGAAATTCGTTGCTTGAATTTCACTTGCTTCTTTCATTGTCAGGTTTTTGATTCCTTGTTTCGGCTCCCAATGATATTTAACAAGGACTGCTACCCCATCATTGTTTACCCATTTATATGTGTTCACACCTGACCCCTGCATCATTCGGTAGTTGGCTGGAATCCCCCATGGGGAATAGACAAATGTCACCATATGGAATGTTTCAGGAGAGCTTGCACAAAAGTCAAAAAAACGCTGACTGTCCTGAATATTCGTTATTGGGTCAGGCTTAAACGCATGAATCATATCTGGGAATTTAATCGCATCTCGGATAAAGAAAATTTTCAAGTTATTCCCAACAAGATCCCAGTTCCCGTCCTCTGTATAAAACTTAACAGCAAATCCACGTGGGTCACGAAGAGTTTCAGGAGAATGACCGCCATGGATAACAGATGAAAACCTAACGAAGACAGGGGTTTGTTTACCTTTTTCTTGGAATAATTTCGCACGTGTATATTTAGAAACGGGTTCATCACCGGCTGTCCCATATGTTTCGAAATAACCATGCGCTCCTGCACCGCGGGCATGAACGACACGTTCAGGAACACGCTCTCTGTCAAAGTGGCTGATTTTCTCAATGAAATCGTAATTTTCTAATGTAGCAGGTCCTCGATTTCCAACTGTCCTTATATTTTGGTTATTTGTAACTGGGTGACCTTGCCTGTTCGTTAGCGTATTTTCGTTTTCTACATTTGTTTCATGGCTACTTTGTTCATTTGTCATCTTCCTATCTCCTTTAGTGTTAATAAACATACGTATCCTAGTATTTTTCAACTACATAGGCTATTTTCCCCAGCTAGTATAAAAAAATCCTCATTTAGTTAAAAATGATTCGTTGACAATATACCTATAAGGGTATAATATAACGATATAAGATCATACTAATTCTGCTCTGTAAGTTATACGTAGATGAACGATTAAGTGATAGAAAGGGGTTATCTCATGGAGTATAATGATCAAATTAAAAATAGAGTGAAGCGAATGGAAGGGCAGTTAAGAGGGATTTTGAAAATGATGGAAGACAATAAAGATTGTAAAGAAGTGATTACCCAATTGTCAGCGGTTCGTTCAGCCGTCGATCGAACAGTAGGTGTCATTGTTAGTTCTAATCTAGTGGAATGTGTTCTTGAGGCAGAAAGAAATGGAGAAAAAACAGATGAATTGATTAAAGAAGCAGTCAACCTGCTTGTGAAAAGCAGGTAATAAAGAAGAAGGAAACTTCTTTTTTTAGATATTTATATACCTATGGGGGTAATGAAAGGAGATACAAATGGAATATTTAAACTATATTATTTTCGTGCTTGTCATTCTTTTAATTATATCACGGATGTTACCGACAAAAGGTGTAAGACAAATTAGTACATTAGAATTGAAAAAAGAATTAACTAATAAAAATAAACAATTTATTGATGTAAGAACACCTGGAGAATTTCATTCGCGCAATATCCGTGGATTTATCAATATTCCTCTTCAACAATTAGCTAAAAAAGCAAATGAGCTATCAAAGGACAAAGAGGTAATCGTTATCTGTCAAAGTGGCATGAGAAGCAACAAAGCTAGTAAATTATTAAAAAAACTAGGATTTAAAAATGTAACGAATGTCAAAGGCGGCATGAGCGCCTGGTCGTAACTAAGAAGCGGAGGAAATGAATGATGAAAACAATTACTGCGAAAGAAGTAGAAACACTATTAAATGAAGGAAAAGAACTCAATATTATCGATGTTCGAGAAACGGAGGAAGTTGCTGAGGGAAAGATTCCAGGAGCAGTTAATATGCCACTAGGTTTAGTTGAATTTCGTATGCATGAGTTAGAGAAGACAAAGGAGTATATAATCGTTTGCCGATCTGGCGGAAGAAGTGGGAGAGCAGCACAATTGCTTGATACCTATGGCTTTCAAGTCATTAATATGACTGGCGGAATGCTTTCATGGGAAGGAAAAGTTGAATAATAATTTATATAAAATAATACCTAAGTAGGTATATATTTGGAGGGGAAGTTATGAAACAGAAGGTTATCATCGTTGGCGGGGTTGCCGGAGGAGCAACGGCTGCTGCAAGGTTAAGAAGAATTAGCGAAGATGTAGAAATTATTCTCATTGAACGAGGTGAATATATCTCTTTTGCTAATTGTGGTTTGCCTTATTATATTGGTGAAACGATTAAAGAGAGAGGAAAGCTATTAGTACAAACGGTTAAAGGCATGTCTGAACGTTTTAATATGGATATTCGCAATTTAAGTGAAGTTATCGAGATCAATCCAGAATACAAAAAAGTTACTATTAAAAACTTGCAAACAGAGGAAGTATATGATGAAACATATGACAAGCTTTTACTCTCGCCTGGTGCAAAACCAATTGTTCCGCCAATCCCTGGTTTAGAAGAAAATGAAACATTATTTACGCTAAGAAATATTCCGGATACAGATAAAATCAAAAGCTATGTTGATAACCAAAATCCTAAGAAGGCTGTTGTGATCGGAGGTGGATTCATAGGAATAGAAATGGCTGAAAACCTCGCGGAAAGAGGAATGGAAGTAACAATTATCGAGATGGCTAATCAAATTATGGCACCGATTGATTTTGAAATGGCTAATATTTTGCACAATCATTTAATAGATAAAGGTGTGAAGCTAATCTTAGAAAATGGTGTTCAATCATTTGCTGAAAATGGCAGGAAGATTTTCTTGTCAGATGGAACTGAAATAGAAACAGATATGACAATTTTGTCTATTGGCGTAAAGCCGGAAAATGAATTGGCAAAGTCGGCTGGTCTTGTGATAGGTGAACGTGGTGGAATCCTCGTCAATGAATATCTTCAAACATCGAATGAGGATATTTATGCTGTTGGTGATGCAGTGGAGGTAGTCGATTACATTAGCGGCATGAAGGCGATGATTCCGCTTGCTGGCCCAGCTAATCGCCAAGGACGGATTGCCGCAAATAATTTGATGGGCAAAAAAGAGACGTATCAAGGAACGCTAGGGACTTCAATTGCAAAGGTGTTTGATTTAACTGTCGCTTCAACCGGAAATAACGAAAAAACGTTAAAACGGTTAGGAATTCCATACGAGGTTGTTCATATTCATCCAAGCTCTCATGCAGGGTATTATCCTGGTGCTGCATCAATCTCATTAAAATTAATTTTTGATCAAGAAACAGGAAGAATTTTTGGGGCTCAAGCGGTTGGAGCAGATGGAGTGGATAAAAGAATAGATGTAATTGCAACAGCAATAAAAGGCGGATTAACCGTTGAAGATTTAACTTATTTAGAATTGTCATACGCCCCACCCTATTCCTCTGCAAAAGATCCAGTGAACATGGCGGGATATGTGGCAACGAACGTCATGGAAGGGGAACTGGAACAGGTACAATGGCATGAGATCGATGAAATTATTGCTAAAGGTGGATTATTAATTGACGTTAGAGAAACAAAAGAACGCGAAAATGGATTTATTGCCGGTTCTATAAATATTTCATTAAATGAACTTCGTGAGAAATTAGACAAACTTCCAAAGGATCAAACCATTTATGTTAGTTGTCAGGTTGGTCTAAGAGGGTATTTAGCAAGCAGGATTCTTAAAAATAATGGGTATGATGTTAAGAATGTTGATGGCGGATGGAAAACGTATTCTTCTGTTTTCGGACGCAATTAAGAGGCTTTTTTCTAAGAAAAACGGTAAAAAAGTTTTAGCCTAAAAAGCAGGGGGATTTCGATACAAATGAAATTTACCTGCTTTTATAGTCAATTTTGAGTGATCTATTTTAAATTGGTACCCATAGATAATAAGTGCATTAATAATAAAAATAATATAAAACAAACAATTTGACTAACAAATAAATTACCTATAATATACCCGTATGGGTAATTAAAAATGATTTTAGGAGGGTTTGTAGTATGGTTAAAATAACTCAGGCAGCAATTTCAATCATTACGGAAGAAATTCAAGATGTGATCAATGAAGGAAAAACACCATTTATTCGCTTATCGATGGGAATTGGCTGAGGGGGACCTAAGCTTCGCCTGACTCTGGAAGAGTCAGCTTTAGACAATGATAAAATAGTAGAAGAAAGTGGAATCCACTTTTTAATTAGTGAAAGAGATCACGTGTATTTTGATCATGTGAAAATAGATTATACAAAAACTTTATTTGGCGGGGGGCAATTTATCGTGATTCGCCTATAAAGGCTTAAGAAAAGCTATATATAGAGGGGGATAGAATATGAATCCATGGAATATACGTTTTCAAGATGAGAGCTATGTTTATGGAACTGAGCCGAATGTGTTTCTAGCAGAAACACAGAAACGGCTTCAATTATCAGGTAATGTCTTGGCTATAGCTGAAGGGGAAGGAAGAAATGCGGTTTTTTTAGCTGAACAAGGAATGAATGTAACTGCATGGGATTATGCAGAATCTGGGCTGATAAAAACGAAACAGCTTGCTGAAACACGGGGTGTAACCGTTCATACTGAGCTTGTCGACTTAAATGAAGCACATTGGAAGAAAGAGTTATGGGATGAGCTAGTATGTATTTTTGGTCACTTCCCAAAAGATTTGCGCATAAAAACACTTAGGGGAATTAAAGAGGCAGTTAAGCCTGGCGGATATTTTATATCTGAAGTATATTCTAACTGCCAAATTCCTTATCAAAGCGGAGGACCTAAAGATATAGGCTTTTTATATACTCCTGAAGAATTTTTGCAAACTTTTTCAGATTGGCGTATTGTTCACTTTTTTATAGGAGAGGTTGAACGAAATGAAGGAGAACTGCATAAAGGTTTATCCCATGTGATCCAGTTTGTTGGACAAAAACCGCTTAAAAAATGATAATTTTTTTGGTTGACTTTCTTTTTTTCTTTTAGTAATATACCCATAGGGGTAATAGTAAAATAAAAACTTGGAGGAATAAAAATGATAGTAGATAAAGTATTAGATGCAAAAGGTTTAGCATGTCCAATGCCAATCGTTAAAACAAAGAAGGCAATAAATGAACTTGAATCTGGACAAGTATTAGAGGTTCATTCAACTGATAAAGGTGCTAAAAATGACCTAACCGCATGGGCAAAATCAAGTGGACATGAGCTTTTGAAGCATGAAGAAGAAAATAATGTGCTGAAGTTTTGGTTAAAAAAAGGGTAATTTTTTTTGATTTATAGATACCTATACGGGTAGTCGTAAAATGAATTATATAGGAGGAAATTATGGGCGAAAAGAAAAAAACAACGATTGTATTATTCAGTGGGGATTATGATAAGTCAATGGCAGCTTATATCATTGCCAATGGTGCAGCAGCCTATGATCATGAAGTAACCATATTCCATACATTTTGGGGATTAAATGCCTTGCGCAAAGATGAGCAGATTGACGTTAAAAAAGGCTTTATGGAAAAAATGTTTGGTAAGATGATGCCTAGAGGTGCAGAAAAAATGGGTCTTTCCAGAATGAACTTTGCTGGTTTTGGTCCGAAAATGATTAAAGATGTCATGAAAAAGCATAATGCGATGTCTCTTCCTCAGCTAATTGAAATGGCGCAAGAACAAGAGGTTAAGTTAGTCGCATGTACGATGACAATGGATTTATTAGGATTGCAGCAAGAAGAGCTATTGGAGAATATTGAATACGCTGGAGTGGCAGCTTATTTAGCAGATGCAGAGGATGGGAATGTAAACTTATTTATCTAATAAAAATAGGCTAGATTAAAATTTTTTAAGAATAATAATACCTATATAGGTATATATTGATTTGGAGGCTTATGAATGGAGACAATTAAAGCAAATGTACGATTAGATGCAAAAGGATTAGCATGTCCAATGCCGATTGTGAAAACGAAAAAGGCGATGAATGAATTGGAAGCTGGTCTCGTTCTAGAAGTTCAGGCGACAGATAAAGGCTCAATAGCAGACTTAAAAGCTTGGGCTGAGAGTAGCGGTCATCAGTATTTGGGAACACTCGAAGAGGGAGATGTATTAAAGCATTATTTAAGAAAGTCATCTAGTGATGAAACGATTGAAAAAAAACATCCAAATGTAATAAGTAATGAAGAGCTTGAGAAAAAACTAAACATGAATGAAAATATCGTTGTACTGGATGTAAGGGAAGCGGCAGAGTTTGCCTTTAACCATATTCCAAATGCACGATCTATTCCTTTGGGAGAATTAAAAGATCGATTAAACGAATTAAACAAAGAGGATCATATTTTCGTTGTATGCCGTACAGGAAATCGCAGTGATCTTGCTGCCCAAAAGTTAACAGAAAAAGGCTTTATCCATGTTGTTAATGTTCTGCCAGGCATGAGTCAATGGTTTGGTGAAATGGATAGTGTTCAAAGAAAGTAAAAAAATTTAACTTATTATATACCGCAGGGGGTAATTGTGAATGTCAGTTAAACCAATGACACCAAAAGAAGTGACACGAAAAGTTATTAATAAAGAAGAATTATTTATTTTAGATGTACGAAATGAAGCAGATTTTGCAGACTGGAAAATTGAAGGAGAAAACTTCGATTATTTAAATATTCCTTACTTTGAATTGCTTGATGGGGTCGAAGATATGCTGGATAAGCTGCCTTCTAGTAAAAATATACTTGTTGTATGTGCAAAGGAAGGTTCCTCTATCATGGTAGCCGATATGATATCTGAAGCAGGCTTATCAGTATCCTATCTAGAGGGAGGAATGAAGGCTTGGAGTGAGCACTTAGAGCCTGTGAAAGTTGGGGATCTATACAACGGTGGAGAAATCTATCAATTCGTTCGTATTGGTAAAGGCTGCTTATCCTATATGGTTGTTTCAAATGGAGAAGCTGCTATAATCGATGCCACACGTATGATTAATCATTATCTTGAATTTGCTAAAAACTTGGATGTAACGATTACACATGTATTTGATACACATTTACATGCAGATCATATATCTGGGGGTAGAGTGATTGCAGAGAAAACTAATGCTGCCTACTGGCTGCCTCCTAAAGACGCAGAGGAGGTAACCTTTGATTACAGTCCGCTTGAAGGTGGAAATATCGTGAGAATTGGAAATACCGCTATTGATATTCACGCATTATATTCTCCAGGACATACAATTGGTTCTACATCCTTTGTCGTTGATGAAAAGTTCTTACTTTCAGGGGATATTCTATTCGTTGATTCGATCGGAAGACCTGATCTTGCTGGAATGGCAGAGGACTGGGTTGGTGATTTAAGAGAAAGTTTATATTCAAGCTATCGAGAGCTTTCTGAGGAACTCATCGTTCTGCCGGCTCATTTTATGATCATTGATGAATTAAATGAAAATGGAAGCGTAGCAGAAAAATTAGGCACTTTGTTTGAAAACAATCATGGGTTAAACATTGAAGATGAAAACGAGTTTAGAAAACTTGTAACAGAAAATTTGCCGCCGCAGCCAAATGCCTTTCAGGAAATTCGTCAAACAAATATGGGGAAAATCTATCCAGATGAAGAGCAGCAGCGTGAGATGGAAATTGGTCCTAATCGCTGTGCTGTTAGGTAAATCTTAATGTAGGCTTAACAATTGACCTCTAATATAAGGGGAGGAAATATTAGTAAAAGTTTGGATTAATAGTATCTCATATAAAAAGGGAACCGGTTCAGGTTCCCTTTTCTTAGGAGGAAAGAAGATGGACATTGAATTTATAATAACCATTTTTTTAATTGGATTTATTGGATCTTATATTTCGGGGTTGCTAGGGGTAGGTGGATCGATTATTAACTTCCCGATGCTGCTTTTAATTCCAGCAGCACTTGGTGTGGCAAATTTTAGTTCACATGAGGTTTCTGGAATAACCGCCATTCAAGTGTTTTTTGCCACGATTGGTGGTGTTTGGGCTTATCGTAAAGGTGGATTCCTAAATAAAACTTTAATTACTTACATGGGTATTAGCATTCTAATTGGCAGTTTTATCGGCGGATTTGGCTCAACTCATATGACTGAAGGTGGAATTAATGTCGTTTATGGAATTCTTGCTTTAATTGCAGTAGTTATGATGTTAGTTCCGAAAAAAGGGATTGATGAAATTCCTTTAGAACAGGTGAAATTTAACAAATGGCTTGCCGCATCACTTGCATTAATCGTCGGTATAGGGGCTGGAATCGTTGGTGCAGGGGGAGCATTCCTGTTAGTGCCTATCATGCTTGTTGTGTTAAAGATACCTACACGTATGACTATTGCCTCCTCACTTGCCATAACATTTATCTCATCAATTGGTTCAGCGGTTGGGAAGATTACGACAGGGCAAGTGGAGTATTTTCCTGCGCTTATCATGGTGGCAGCAAGTCTTATTGCATCACCTCTTGGAGCTTATTCCGGCAAAAGGATAAATACAAAAGTATTACAGATGATTTTAGCTGTATTAATTTTGGCAACTTCAGTAAAGATATGGATCGATATTTTATAATTTAATTCAAAAGAAAAAGACGTTATTGATACGTCTTTTTTTGAACTTTATTTAATATTGTTTGTTAAATTCTTCATCATTGCCTCGTCCATTGGACCGACAATTTTCTTTGTAATCATTCCATTTGAATCAATTATATAGCTGGTAGGAATGGTAAAAGCTTGATACTGAGGTCCAATCAATCCGTTTTCGTCGAGGGGGATCGGAAAGGTGAGCCCATATTCTTTAACAAAAGTTTTGATGTTTTCCTCGCCTTTGTCGATATTGGTAAGATTTACAGCTAATACTTCCATTCCTTTATTATTGTTTTCTTCATAGAAGTTTTGCATATGAGGCATCTCAGCCTTACAAGGGGGGCACCATGTTGCCCAGAAATTTAAAATAACCTTTTCCCTTTGTAATCGGATAGTTTGATTATTTCACCGTCTAAGGTGGTTAATTCAAAGTCAGGCGCAGGTCTGCCTTCCTTCACCTTTGAAAGATCTGCACCAGGGATCTCCTCACTTCCACGAAAAGCTTCTTCTTTAGGAAGATCCTTTTCTCCATCTGCCTGAGATGGCTTCCATACATTCACGAATACAATACCCATGGCTAATATTAGGATGGCTATGGATAGTAGATTTTTACTCAATACTGAACCCCTCCTTATGATATTTAGATAGAATGAGTGTTATGATTCCAATCCAGGAAAAGTCAATGCCTCTAGCGAAAGGATTGAATGGAATAAGCTAAATACAAACAATTCCAACAGGATGAATACAGTAAAAAGTTGATTGAAAAGCAACGTTTTTTTTCTATTAAGGATATAAAGGGTAAATAAATATCCTAATAACACGATGGAGTGAATGATCATTTCTATCCAATCTGGTTCTAGTATATTAATAACAGTTTCATAGCAAATAAAATAAAGCAAAGAAACCTGAGCCATTTCTTTTTTCTTGCCTGCGATAAAAAGCAGATACAAGGAGAGAATAGCCTCTGCTAGCATATGCCCTTTTGTCCCGCCGTTATAATAGACAATGGATAGGGGCATATCTCCTTAATTATGGGATCATTTTGTTAAAGTTTGATTAAGAATAATGAAAGAAGTAAGTAATTTGATGGATATGGTACTTCCTTTTATTTTTAAAATAAGTTTTGCATTATTTATTTTAGAATGGTAAGAAAAAGGATAAAATATATAACTATTGGACATTGCTAAGGAAATTGAAAATGTGTAGTATTATTCTGAAGAAAAAGGTAAAAATCTATTATCCTCATAACAATAGGGATAAATAAAATATTTTAGTAGGAGCAAAATAAGAAAGGTGATGATTGATGTTTGAAATCAAAGGGGATTTATTAAATAGTGTTCTCATGGAAGGTATAAAAGAAAGTGTCTTCATCGTGAAGGTTATTAATGACTTGGATTTTGTCTATGTTTATTTGAACCGTGCCGCTATGGAGAAAACAGGACTTACTAAAACTGTAATTGGGCAATCAATTCGTGATGTATATGCAGCTGAAAGAGCGGATTTTTTAATTGAACATTATAAAAAAGTTGTTATTAGCCTTGAAAGTGTAACATATGAAGACTCAAGCACTTCTCTATTAGGTGAAATGTATTATTCAGAAATAACACTATCTCCTCTTTTCGATGATTCAAACAAATGTACACATATCGTTGCACTTGTCCATGACGTAACAGAGAAAAAATGGGGCGAATTTGAATTAAAAAGCTATTGGGACAGTCTTCTTGAAAGTAAGCAGCGCTATCGTTCCTTGTATGAATTTAATGAAGATGCTATTTTTTCAATTAATAGGAATGGTCAGATCATAAAAGGCAATGCTGCTGTTAAAGATGTAACTGGCTACCAAGCAAATAGCCTAACCGATTCCAATTTTATTTCATTGGTTGTTGTAGAGAATATAAATACAACAATGGAAAGCTTCAATCGTGCAGTTGAAGGGAAAAATCAGCATATTAATATTGCTATTACGAATAAATCTGGTAACCGTGTGGAAGTCATTGCGAAATTCACACCGACAATTGTGAATGGTGAAGTGGTTGGTATTTACTGGATATTAAAAGATGTTACCGAACAATTAATGATTCTGAAAATGTATCAGGAAAGTGAACAGCGTTTTAGAATAATTGCAGAAAACTCTCAAGATTTAATTACAATGCTTGATGAAAAGGGAAAAATTATATATGTATCCCCCTCATATAAGACTGTGCTTGGCTTTAATAAGGAGGAATACATAGGAAAGTATTTTTTTCATAATATTCATTTAGAACATAAGGATAAATTGTGGGAATCGATCTTACAATCTATAAAAAATGAAAAATCATGGAAGCTGCAAGTGTTGAACAAGCATAAAACAAAAGGCTGGATTTGGTGTGAATTATGTGGAACACCTGTATTTGATAATCAAAGTCAATTCATACATATGGTCTGTGTGACAAGAGACATTCACATGCAAAAGGAATATGAACTGAAGCTGAAGCATATTGCTTTCCATGATTCATTAACCAATTTGCCAAATCGCCGATTATTTAAAGAGAAACTAACACATACATTAAATGAGTGCAAAAAAAATAAAATGGGATTGGCTGTCATTTTGATGGATATTGATCACTTTAAATGTATCAATGACGAAATGGGTCATGATATTGGTGATGAGGTGTTGGTGGAGTTCAGTAAGAGGGTTAGTAATTGTCTTCAAAACGATCAAATAATTGCTCGACTTGGCGGGGATGAATTCACTGTTCTTTTACCAAATAGACAGTCAAAAAAAGAAGTAGCGGCAATTGCAGAGCAAATTCAAAAATCTATGGATGAGCCATGGAATATTAACAATCATGAGTTTAAAATTACAACGAGTATGGGCATTGCCATTATATTTGATGAATATCCAACTGAATCAAGTATACTAAAGACGGCTGATCTCGCACTTTATGAAGCAAAAAGAGCTGGCAGGAATACGTATCGAATTAAATAAAGATGGACTGAAGATATTTCATGTAGAGCATCCTGATGGATGAACCCTGCATGATTTTTTTTATATCAGAAAAGAACTAGTGCGCATACTAAATTGGAAAAAATATAGGTAAAGGAGAATTAGCAATTGAAAAAGTTATTCATTTCACTCATTGTAATAGTTACACTTTGTGCCTGCTTCTTCTCCAAAATAAGGCTTTATGATATTACCAAGATCCAATTGATTCCGCAACTGTCTCTCCAATATTGTCAAGCAGTTCCCTGAAAAGTTTAAATATAAATAGAAGACGATACTCTGCAAAGGGTGTCGTTTTTTATTGATAAAATTTTACAAAAATGCATTGACGGAAAATTTAGATAATGCTAACATCTTATTTATATTAATCCGATTAAACAACTGTGTTTTATTGGTATTGAGGTAGGGGAGTGAATAAAGTGAAAGTAGTTTTAAAAACTTTTGTAACTGGATTTGCACTTGTAATGATTTTGGCCGGATGTGGATCAGGTTCTAAGACTAGTACAGAGTCTGGAGCTTCATCTGATAATAAGATCAGAAAAGTAAAAGTAGCCTATGATCAAGCTTCAAAACCAATGTCCTGGATAGATGAAAATGGGAAACCTACTGGATATGATGTGGAAGTAATGAAAAAAGTGGATGAATTACTTCCAGCATACGAATTTGAATATGTTGGGACATCAAGTGATGACTTATTGATTGGTGTTGAACAAGGAAAATATCAGGCAGGTGTAAAGAATGCTTTCTGGACACAGGAAAGAACGGAAAAATTTATATTTCCAAAAGAATTCATAGGACTAAGCAGTGCGGGTCTCGTCCTAAAAAAAGAAAATGAGAATATTAAAAGTTTGGCAGATTTTGCATCAGCTGGTTTCACATTAGCACCAATTGCTGCAAATAACGCTCAATATACGATTATCGATGAATATAACATAGCTAATCCGGATAATAAGGTAAAACTTAAAGCCGGTGATGAATTTTCTGTTGATGTTGTTCAGTGGGTAAATGAAGGCCGTGTAGATGGAGGCGTAATGATAGAAGGACCTTTTCAAAAACAAGTGACTGCTAAAGATGGTCCATACCATCATTTAAAAAATGATGTTGTTTATAATGAGTTCGCAGTGATTAAAACTTGGCCGCTATTTAATAAAAAAGAACAGGAATTTGCTGATGCCTATGATGAAGCTGTAAAACAGCTAAAAGAAGAAAAAAAGACAAATGAATTTAGTGTGGAATTCTATGGAAAAGATTTGTTTGAAGTATTGGATAAGGTGAACAGATAATAACAGCGCTAAAGAAAAAGCAGATAGGGAGGAAATATGGAAAAATATTTTGATGCAACTTATATTCTGCAGTCGATACCCATGTTACTTCCCTTTTTAAAAGTGACATTTATGGTTGCTTGTTTATCCATTCTATTTGGAACAATTATTGGCTTTATCTTAGCAGCTGCCAAATTAGGAAAAAGCAAGATTGCTAGGAATTTAGCCAATGGCTATATAACCATATTAAGATGTACACCTTCCATCGTTCTTCTTTTCTTAGTTTATTATGGGATTCCTGCCATTGGTAATAATTTAGGGATGAACCTAAATGACATTGACAAAGCTGTTTTTGTAATTGTTACTTTTTCACTTCAGTTTGGTGCGTTAATGTGTGAGGTCATTCGCTCTGCATATGAATCGATTGATAAAGGCCAATTTGAAGCGGCTGTCAGTGTCGGTTTAAGCAATATCCAAGCTTACGGGAGGATTATTTTTCCACAGGCATTCGTGGTCGCGCTTCCTAACTTTGGCAATAGCTTGCTAGCACTGCTTCAGGAAGGGGCTTTAGCCTATACAATTGGGTTAATTGATATTGTAGGGAAGGCTAATCTTATTATTGCAAGTAACTACAATGCGCATGCGTTGGAAATTTTTCTAGCATTATCTATTATTTACTGGGTTATTTCCATTGCGATTGAACATTTCTTCTTGAAATTAGAAAGGGCATTTAGTAAGGGAAAACAATCATTGAAAGCGTTGTAAGGCGGTGAAAGAGTGTCGGAAGGTCTGGATTATAAATTTTTGATTGATACTTTTTTTGTTGCATTATCAGGGGTGCCTATCGCATTGGCCATCACAATCGTAGCTTTAATGGTTGCGCTCCCTTTAGGTTTTATACTTGCCTTATCAAGAATTAACCGTTTTCTGGTATTGCATCGATTTGCACAAATATACGTTTCTTTTGTAAGGGGAACTCCAATTATTGTTCAAATTTTTATTGTATATAGCAGTATCCCTTTATTGCTTGATTCTATAGTTACTAAATATAACTTCGAGATGAATGTGTATGATGTGAATCCGATTTGGTACGCTTTCATCGTTTTTTCCTTTAATACGACTGCCATCTTAATTGAAGTGTTTCGTTCGGCATTAAATACGGTGAGTAAAGGACAGCTGGAAGCTGCACAATCAGTTGGTTTAACAAATGTGCAAGCTTTTAGAAGAATTATTATCCCTCAGACATTGGTTGTTGCATTACCAAATATTTGTACTGTAACGGTTAATCTGATTAAAGCAACTTCTCTAGGATATGCACTGTCCTTGCAAGAGATCACTTTAAGGGCAAAAGTAGCTGCCAATGTGGGATACAATTATGTTGAGGCATACATCGATATCTTTCTAGTCTATTTGATTTTGTGTAGTTTAGTAGAATATATTTTCAAACTTTATGAGAAACGGTTAATTAAGTATAAGGCAGTAAATGCTTGAGATTGAAGCAGGATGTGATCAATATGCTGGAAATTAAAAATATCCAAAAATCATTTGGTGAAAGTAAGATT
This sequence comes from Cytobacillus solani, assembly GCF_006704205.1. Lineage (NCBI taxonomy): Bacteria > Bacillati > Bacillota > Bacilli > Caryophanales > Bacillaceae > Cytobacillus > Cytobacillus solani. The sequence goes on along the minus strand of NZ_CP041305.1, from coordinate 32,861 downwards.
TTAAAAGGTGTAGACATAAAAATAGATAAGGGTGATGTTGTCGTCATTCTTGGGCCAAGCGGCTCAGGTAAAACAACGTTACTGAGATGCATCAACTTTCTGGAAAAAGCAGATGAGGGGCTAGCAGTTTTTGACGGGATAGATATAAACTTGAAAACGGCATCAAAGAGACAAATCCACTCAATAAGGCAGAAAACTGCCTTTGTCTTTCAAAATTACAATCTATTTAATAATAAAACGGCATTAGAAAATGTAACCGAAGGACTGATTGTTGGGAGAAAGATGCCAAAAGAGGAAGCGAATGAGCTAGGTAAAAAAGCTTTAAATAAGGTAGGTTTATCAGAAAAATACAATGCATATCCTAGTGAATTATCTGGCGGACAACAGCAGAGGGTTGGCATTGCGAGGGCGGTGGTAATTGATCCTGATATTATTCTTTTTGATGAACCGACTTCTGCACTTGATCCTGAACTTGTCGGTGAGGTATTAACAGTAATGAAGAATATCGCTAAAGAGGGAACAACGATGTTAGTTGTCACACATGAAATGTCTTTTGCAAAAGATGTAGCAAACAGAGTGATCTTTATGGATGAAGGAATTGTTATTGAAGAGGGATCACCAAAAGATATTTTCGTCCATCCAAAAGAAGAGCGTACGAGAAAATTTTTAAAGAGGGTATTGCCAGAGGATTTTACTTATTATATTTAGCTGTTGGTGAATGGATAATATTTTGATCGTGGCCCAATTTCTCAAAAATGATAGTGAGAAATTGGGCTTTTCATTTAATCCTAAAATGGCTTATGTCATTCCATCCTTCACAAATTTTCAGCTGAGTCTGAAAATGACAGATGTTTGTTAGTATTCAATAGCTTATAATTCCGATGCGACACAACGGTATAGAGTGTATCAATATTTATTCGGTCTGCATCAGAAGGACTGATTTGTACAATCACACTCGATTCCTTCACTTTAATAACCTCTCCATTAATCGAAAGATTGTTCCGTTTAAAAAGGACTTGATCTCCTTCGCTAGCTATTTTGCTTGTAAACATTTTCAACATTCCCCTATCTATTTTGAGATCGGAAATCTATGGTGTGCAGATAAAACATGAACTTTGGTTCAATTATTGTATGTGACTAATTGTCTGTCAATTTTAAAGTGAATCTTAGTTCATGTTTTATATGTGATATGATAAGGAAAGAGGTGATTGGATGTCTGAAAGAGATGAAGGACAGCTAGTTGGGGTATTTCCTTCTATACCGAAACAAATACGTGCACAGAAAAAAAGACTAGCTCTGCTTGAGAGCGGGCGCAGTTTATTTATAGAAAAAGGGTATGAGCAAACGACTGCAAAGGATATTGCTTCTCATGCCGGTGTAGCAACGGGGACATTTTATCGCTATTTTTCAGATAAACGGCAGCTGTTATTGGCTTTATTGGAGGATAAAATGGAAGAGCTGTTGCCACCTGTACCTAATTGGATGCACAGAAATCCGGAACAATTGCTCACGTCCCTCCTGGAACATTATATTAATTCGTTAGAAGCTATTGGCATTCATCGTGTTCTCCCAGAGTTATTGCCAAAAGACCCAGAGCTATCAGAGGTCATGTTAGAAGCAAGAAAAAGTTTGCATGCAAGAATATATAAAGGGTTACAAAGTGCCAAAGATGAGGGACTAACATGGGAAGACCTAGATTTAGATACGGTTACTTGGACAATAATATTAATGGTTGAAAACAGTCCTGAAAAAGAGGAACAAAGTGGAAGTCCGTTAGAATATGATGAAATGGCTAAGGTCATTTGCCGACTCGTTTTTCCTCCACAAATTATGGAGAAAATGTATGAAAGTAACGGTGAAACCAAAAGATGAATTAGAGTTCATATTTTTTCTTGACTTCAAAAAGACAGCATGAAATACTTGAACTATGATTCATATTTATAAACTATTTGTTCCAACAATGAGGTGTTAAGGCATGAAGGTTAGAGAATTCATGATTACAAATGTAATTAAAGCGCATCCAAAGGACAGTATTAGAGAAGTAATGACGATGTTTGTTGAAAAAAAAGTTGGCGGCCTGCCCATTTGTGAAACTGATGGGACATTGGTAGGAATGGTATCTGATGGGGATATTTTGAGATCGATTAAGCCAATTGAGCAGCGTGTCTATGATTTCGTCTTTTATATGGAATACTTGGGCGAGGAGAATTTACAAAGTCGTTTGAAGGATTTAACAGAGAAGGAAATCATTAAAATTGCAAAAACAAAAGGGCTTATTACCGTTTCCCCTGATGATGAAATTGAGCATGCGGTCACATTATTATCTAAGCATCATTTTAAAAAGCTCCCAGTTGTTAACCAAAATAATAGGGTAGTTGGTGTAATCAGCAGGGGAGACGTGATACGAAAAATTCAAAAATCGATCCTTAATGAATTATAGGGAAGCTAAAAAGCTGAAGCTCCATAAAAATGGTCTTTCAGCTTTTTTTATTGCAATTACTTATACCATTCAATCTTTGTAGCTATTAATCGCATTTTTTGCTAGCAGCAGGATCGTCATGTCATCCATCGGAGGATTATGAAGTCCAGCACGTACGTCTCGGTAATACCTTTGCAGCGGATTTTTTTCAGATAAACTGCGGGCACCGACTATTCTCATTGCTATATCAACGACTGTGATCGCGCTGTTTGTGACGGAAAGCTTTACTGCACCTAATTCAGGATTCATTTGGGCCCGCTCATCCTTTGTTGAATAATCCCATTGTTTAGCAACCGAATAGAGAAAATGTCTTGCTCTCATTAATTCTAATTCTATTTCTCCGATTTTCTGCTGAACATTAGGAAAATCACTGATTGTTCCCTTTATACTATTAGGGGAATAGCTCTTGGCAAATTCAATCGCATAGCTCGCAGCAGCTTGAGCGATTCCAAGGTAACATGCCGGAATATGAAGCAGCCATCCAGAAGCTCCTTTTTTTCCAGGTTCAACATACTCAACTAAGAATTCGTCTTTAATCCTGACATTATTTAATACTAAATCATGGCTTCCTGTTCCTTTCATTGCGATGCTATCCCATGTTTCTTCAATTTCAACGCCTTGAGTTGATCGCGGGATTAAAAAATAGGCAACCAAGTCACTTTCTGGAATAAAAGCTGTTACATTAAAGTAATCAAGAACAGGGGATAAGGTCGTAAATGTTTTGCGCCCGTTAATCAGCCAATATCCTTCGTGTTTTACAGCTGTAGTGGTTGGCTTTCCCCCTCTAGTGGGACTCCCAGTCTGTGGTTCTGAAGCACAATTATTAATAAGTGCTCCATTTTTTACATCTTCACAGAGCATTTGAAAAATGGATTCATCCCAGCTGTTTTTTTCTCCTAAGTCCTGAATGATTCCCATATGCCAGCCAATGGATAAGGCGGTTGCTCCATCTCCTCTAGCGATATATTCTTGAAAACGAATAAGATCATATAGAGAAATCTCTTCGCCTCCGTATCTTTTTGGGAGAGTTAACGAAGTGTAGCCAGACATTTTTAGCTCAGAAATATTTTGAAATGGGAATGCACCTTCTTCATCAATTTTAGCCGACCTAGATAAAAATGTTTTAGAAAGCTTGCTCATTAATTCAAGTCGTTCTTTCAAACTTGGTGTATCTTGAAATTTCATTCAACCATCATCCCCTAAATTTAATTAACACTCCATTTCTTACTAATCCTATCGGTTTAAATTTAACCTTAATTATACATCTTATTGAAAAAAGATTCCATTAAATACTTAGGAAGAAATAGTTAAAAATAACACTTTTTGATGGTAAAATAAAGAAAAAAGTAGAGGCAATTGAATGATTATTTTTGAAGCAGATAGGGCAAGAAAAAAGATTGATGGTATAAATATCTTACATGATATTTCTCTTTGTATTTCACGAGGGGAAAAAGTTGCTATCACTGGACATAATGGGTCGGGAAAAAGCAGTTTGTTAAAACTGATTGGCGGTTTCTATGAAAACACCTCTGGTCAAGTAAAAAGGATAATGAGTAAGACTGGGTATGTCCCAGAGCATTTTCCTGAGAATATTCGATTTAAAATGCAGGAATATTTACTATTAATGGGTAAAATGAACGGTAAATCGGAGTCTGAACTCATTAAGAGAATTCAAATCTATGCGGAAATATTCGCCATTACAGACTTTTTGAATACCCCTTTAAAAAATTGTTCAAAGGGAACAAAGCAAAAAGCGGGTATTATTCAAGCATTGCTAATCGATCCAGATATTCTTTTATTGGACGAACCGTTAACTGGCTTGGATGAAGCGACACAAGTGGAACTGTTAAACGAATTAGCTTCTTATAAAACAGGATTAACAATCGTCTTTACAGCACATGAGACATTATTAATCGATGGTTTGGCAGATCGGGTGATAACTGTTGCTAATGGAAGGATCATTGCAGACGAAAAGAAGGAAATAAAGGAAAAATACAGATGTATAAAAGCTATCGTTCCGAATCAAACAATAGCTTTAGAGATTCCTAGTATTCATATTCATTATCTAGAAGAACATACAGTTGAGATAACGGTTTTATGTGAACATTCGGATGAAGTTCTAACCAAGCTCTTAGAAAGTGGCTGCTCAATTGTGGAGTTAATAGAGAAGAGGTAGGAAAGTGTCAGCTTTTGTCCGTTATGAGCTATTAAACTTTATCCGGTCATTAAAGTTTATTCCCCCAGTTGTCATATACCTGGCTTGGATATTTATTTTGTATGCATATAAAAACGTGCCCATACTAAGCAGCTATGGAGTTTCGTCTATCGCTATATACTTAGTAATGACATGGCTAGCAATGGCCATGTTTTCGATGGAGGAAGAAAGTGAAAAGCATATTCTATTCGCACATTTAGGAAGTAAATGGAGATACTTGCGAGGTAAATGGCATACTTTATTTCTTATGATGATCCCACTCATGCTATTTGCAGTGTTCTTTCCAATCATCACTGGCAGTTTTAATGATGGAATGACAATAGAATATTATCTGTTAACATTTTTTTGCCACACTGTTTTTGCTATTTTTGGAGTTTTAGTAGGAACGCTTTTTTCAGCAACAGGTTTAGCCGTTAAAAGGTACGCCTGGCTATCAGCTGTATTTGTAATAGTTTGTTCACTAGCATCAAAGTCATTGATAGAAACGGCAGCCTTTTTGAAGTGGGTTCTATGGATTTTCCCGCCGGTTTTTAATGTTATTGAACATATGGGGAATGAATTTATTGTAAACACAGACTTTTGGATCAATATTATTTTTGTGATTATTTATATTACTCTAACCACAATCATAGTTGTTTTGCTATTTTTAAAGAAGGAGCGTTAATAAAATTATGGAAGGGTGAATCAATTTTAGTGATTGATTCACTTTTTTTATAAAAAAATTAAAAGTTATATCAGTTGACGGCTCGCAGCGATTATTGTAGTATATCAATGTATCTTGAATTAAATATATTTTATTTCGAGGTAATAAATAGATATATAGTTAGGAGATAAGATTATAATGAACGTTTTAGTAGTTAAAGCTAATAATCGTCCTGCAACAGAGGGCATTTCAAGCAGAATGTATGAAGTTTTCATGGAGGAAGCTAGAAAAGTTTCTGGTATTGAACTAAATACATTTGATGTTTTCGCAGAGGATATGCCATATTTCGGTCAGGACTTTTTCAATGCGATGGGAAAAACTGCACAAGGTGCAGAATTAAATGATATCGAGCAACGTATTCTTGCTGCTTCAACAAAAGCGATGGATGCATTTATGGCTGCAGATACAGTAGTATTCGCATTCCCATTATGGAATCAAACAATCCCAGCAGCACTACAAACTTTCATTGACTATATTTACCGTGCAGGTGTAACGTTTAAATATACTGAAAATGGACCTGTTGGATTGGTGCCTGAGAAAAAGGTTATCATTTTAAATGCACGTGGGGGAGATTACTCTACACCGCAAATGGCTCCACTTGAAATGAGTGTAAACTATGTAAGACAAATTATGAATCTGTTTGGTATTCAGCAAATTGAAGAAGTGATTATCGAGGGTCATAATCAATACCCTGACCGTGCAGAAGAAATTGTGTCAGAAGGTATGGAGCGTGTCAAAGCTTCAGCTGGTAAATTATCACCAGTTCATGCATAATTCGTTTGATGATTGACAAAATAACAGCAGTAGTAGCTCTAATTCCTAGCTAAGGAGTTAGAGCTATTTTTTTATAAAATATAGGTGTCTTTACATATGAATATTCTGGTGTATAATAAGGTTGTTAATTTGCTATTTTTTTATGTTAGTAGCTGGGGGTGATTCTATGAAATCTACAGAGTTGAAATGGGCGTTAGTAATCCTTGTGATTGTTTTGCTCGGTTATATACTTCCATATACTTTGTTTACAAACATAGCCGCATGGTATGGAAGTTTTTTATTGTGGACAATTTTGGCAATGGCAATTATTGGAATTAATTATTTGATAACGAGGAAGTGGGGTGAGTAATCTTGAGTACGAATATGGTTTGGTGGACAATTGCAATTTATATCATTATTTCTTTATTTGTTGCTTATTTATCAAGAAGTGGAAAACAAACGAATATGGTTAGTTATTTTCTTGGAGATCGCAAATTAGGCGGCTTCGTATCTGCATTAAGTTATAGTGCAACAACTTATAGTGCCTTTATGCTGGTTGGATTAGCAGGATTAACATATAAAGGTGGAGTAGGTGCATTTGGTTTCGAAATTATCTATTTTATGGGTGTATCCTTAGTTGCGTTTTTTGGGCCAAGGTTTTGGTTGGTAGGGAAGAAATATGGATATGTGACACCATCAGAAATGTTAGGTGATCGTTATAATAATAAAAAGGTCGCAATGGTTGTTTCCATATTCAGCTGTCTATTCCTTATTCCTTACAGTGCAGTTCAGCTTGCTGGGGTAGGCTATCTTTTGCAGGGGATGACAAATAATGCGATTCCATTTACTACGGGTGTGATTATTGCGACAGTCCTTGCTATTGTTTTTTCTTATATTGCTGGTATTCGATCAGTTGCCTGGACGGATTCCTTACAAGCATTATTTATGATTGTTTCTGCTACATTGGTTGTTATTCTCATTATCAATGGTTTAGGTGGTTTCGGTTCATTCTTCGAAACTCTTGAGACAAACCAGCCACATTCATTAACGGTTCCTGGAAATGGATTTTTTAGCTTTGTAAACTTTTTAGGATTAACGATTCCTTGGTTTTTCTTTAGTTTGTCTAATCCACAAGTAAGTCAAAGATTATTTATGCCAGCTTCAATGAAAAGTTTAAGAACGATGCTGATGGGATTTTTAATATTCGGTTTTGTATATACGCTAGTTTCTGTCATCTGGGGATTTTCTGCTGCAGCAATGTTTCCAGACTTGGCGAATCCAGATCTTGCCACACCAAAAATAGTATCATCAGATTTAGTACCGCCTATTCTTGCGGTAATTGTGATGGTTGGAATTATGGCAGCGGCCATCTCGACGATTGATTCTATTTTACTAACATTATCTTCTTTATTTGCAAGGGATGTATACGGATATATAAAGAAAGATTCGAGTGATAAAAGCCAGCTGCTTGTTGGGAAAATTGTTATCCCAATCATTGCGATATTGGCTTATCTATTTGCACAGATGAATGTAAATTTAATTGCCGTGCTGTCAGTAGCATCATCAGCAGGCTTACTAGTTGTAGTACCAGCTATAATTGGCGCGTTTTTTTGGAAAAGAGGTACAGCTGCTGGCGTAATGACTAGTGTAATTGTTAGTGGTGTTATTGTAATTATTTTTGAATTTGCCAAACTAAAGCCGTTTGGACTTGCTTCAGGAATATGGGGAATAGTTATCTCCTCGATTCTCTTTATTACAGTTAGTTTGATAACGAAAGCTCCTGAGAAAAAAGCGGATGAATTTTTAAGTTACTTAAAGACAGAACTAAAGAGAAGTAAAATTGTATAATGATAAGCTCCCCTCGATTGAAGAGGGGAGCTTATTTACTTAAAAGATAGACATTTTAATAATTTACAAAAAATTCATAATAAATAAAATATATTTACATATAACTCATTCCTATATAATGGTAAAATAAATAGTAAGAGTTTTCAAATGGAGGCTATTTCATATTGACTGCATTAACGAAAAATATGATTGTTATTTCTTTTGATTGTTTATCTGCATTAGATTTCCCGCTCATCCATACACTGCCAAATTTCATGCGGGTTTTTCAAAAAGGATCGTTTTCAAAAAATGTGGAAACGATTTATCCTTCTGTTACATATCCATGTCATGCAACGATTGTTACCGGTAATTACCCGAATCGTCATGGGGTGATTAATAATACATTATTACAGCCAGGTGTTGCTTCTCCTGATTGGAATTGGTTTCGAAGTGCAATTAAGGGTACGACATTATACGATGAAGCGTGCAAAGCCAACCTAACAACAGCGGCGCTTTTATGGCCAGTTACTGGGAAAGCAAAAAGTATTCAATACAATTTGCCAGAAATATTTCCGAATCGGCCGTGGCAGAACCAAATTCTCGTATCGCTCATGAGCGGCACCCCTTCGTATCAATGGGAGTTAAATAAACGTTTTGGTTCCATACGGAATGGATTAAACCAGCCAGAATTGGATGATTTTGTTTTAGAATCCACGGTTCATACAATTTTGACGAAAGAACCAAATTTACTTCTCGTTCATTTTACAGATCTGGATACGATGCGCCATAATTATGGCGTGTTTTCAGATGAGGCAACAGATGCCATTCACCGGCATGATCAAAGACTTGGACGTATTTTGGATGCACTCGAGGAAAACGGAAGATATGAGGAAACAACAATTGTTATTCTTGGGGATCATAGTGCATTGGATGAAAATAAAGCTGTTCATTTAAATGTAATTTTCCGGGAAAAGAACCTAATATCTATTGATTCTAAAGGGAAAATAACCGATTGGAAGGTCTATTGCAATGGCTGTGACGGCTCAGCATATATTTACTTAAAAAATAATAATGACAATCAAACGAAACAAGCGGTGAAAAATATTCTAGATGAATTAATAGCCGATCCTGACAACGGCATTGAAAGAATTCTAACTGGAGAGGAGGCTGGTAGAAAAGGGGCAGATTCTACTTGTGCATATATGGTCGAGGCTCGTCTTGGCTTTTACTTTCTTGAGTCTCATGAGGGCGAGTATATAAAGCATGTGACGCAGAAAGATGTCTGGGAAAATAATAAATATATGCTTGCCTGTCATGGATATTCGCCAGAGAAGCAAGATTATTCAACATTTTTCCTTGCATCAGGAAAAGGGATTCTTGCGGATGAGGAAGTTCCTTTTATGAGACTCATTGATATTGGTCCAACTTTAGCTAGATTGCTAGGGGTGGACCTAGGGCACACTGATGGGCAAGTAATAGAAAAGTTCTTAAATTTAAAGGATCCATAAGGAGATTCAGCTCCAGCGCCTAGCCCCTCGAGGTCACAAGCCAATCCTCCCAAAAAGGTAAAGAGCACCTTTTCAGGAGGCTTGTCTTGTGCTTGTCGGGGCTGAACACTAAGGAAAGCTCCTTTGAGTAATCCACGCAGGAACAATCCGCCTTTGATTGTTCCGAAGGCGCTTCCGCATTTAGTATAAGGAGGTTGTTTAATGAAGAAAATGTCCAAACCTGAACGTAGCTGGGTGTTTTATGATTGGGCGAACTCGGCTTACTCCATTGTTGTTGTTACTGCCATTTTTCCTTTGTATTTTAAATCAGCTGCAACAGCGGCAGGAATTTCTGCCGCAACATCAACAGCCTATTGGGGATATGCTAATTCATTTGCTACATTAATCGTTTCAATATTAGCTACATTATTAGGGACGATTGCTGATTTTAGAGGGTTTAAGAAAAGGTTTTTTACTTTCTTTGCCTGTTTAGGAATTGTTTTTACATTAATCCTTGCGGTTGTCCCAACTGAACAGTGGCTAATCTTATTAATTTGTTTTGTGCTGACTTCAATCGGATTTGCTGGGGCAAATATATTTTATGATGCATTTCTTGTAGACGTTACGAGTGAGGATCGAATGAACCGTATTTCCGCAAATGGTTTTGCCCTTGGATATATCGGAAGCACGATTCCTTTTATCTTGTCTATTGCTATTATTATTTTAGCTCAGAAAGGTGTTATACCGTTGTCTGTAGGAATTGCCAGCCAGATTGCCTTTGTCATTACAGCGTTATGGTGGGGACTTTTCACAATGCCGATGCTGAAAAATGTTGAGCAAATGTACTATGAAGAGCGTGTGCCGAATCCTGTTTCTGCTAGTTTTAAGAAGCTTTTTACCACATTGAAAAATATTAAAGCCTATCGTGCGTTATTTCTATTCTTATTAGCATATTTCTTTTATATTGATGGGGTTCATACAATATTTACGATGGCAACAGCCTATGGTTCTGACATTGGGATCGATTCAACGACTCTATTAATTGTCTTATTTGTTACGCAGGTAATAGCCGCGCCATTTACAGTTCTATTTGGCAAGCTGGGACAAAGATTTAATGAAAAAAGAATGATTATGGTCGGAATTCTTATGTATATTTTCATTTGTATTTATGCTTACTTCCTAAAAACAGCCATAGATTTCTGGGTTCTTGCTCTGCTCGTAGGAACCGTTCAAGGTGGGGTTCAAGCTCTTAGCCGTGCCTATTTTGCTAAGCTGGTTCCAAAGCAATCTTCGAATGAATTCTTTGGCTTCTATAATATTTTCGGCAAGTTTGCTGCGATTGCCGGTCCAGTACTTGTTGGTGCTACCGCACAAATCACTGGGAATACTAATAGTGGGGTATTCAGTCTTGTCATTTTATTTGTCATTGGCGGGGTGTTGCTTCTTCGTGTTCCAAAGCATGGGGGAGTGGCAACAGATCAATCAATATCAAATACCACACACTAATTCGAGAAAAAGCTGCAATCCATTTTATAGATTGCAGCTTTTTTCTTTCAGAATATACAGAGGAGAATTCCCCGTATGGTGCATGTAACCGGATTATTTTTTCGCAGTAACAATGAAAGCTGGTGTATCAATAGAGTAAGGGCTGCTATTAAAATTCCCAAATGAGTTAATTTCTTTAAATCTACAGCTTTCAAGCAGTGGCAGCAGCTGACTCGCTGTAGCTGGATACAATGGAAGAGTATTGGATTGAGTTTCCCCATCTACTGTCAAGGTGGTAGTAAAAAGTATATTATCCCTAGCTAAATTGTAATGGCGTTGAAATTCTAAATTTTCCTTTCTAATCACTGGGAAGGAGAAATCCTTTTTTCCTAATACTCTTTCAAAATTTACTATTTGAAGAATAAAAACTCCATTTTCATTCAGTTTATTGAAGGTTACCTGCAAAAATTGATCGATTTCTTCCAAATTCTTTAAGTGTGCAATGGTATTGCCTATGCAATAGATGCCATCATAGGTTTCTGTGAATTCATCTACTTGTTGCATAGCTTTAGTCTCAACATTAAGTGATATAGTTTCTGCTAATGCCTTCATACGTATCTCTTCGGCCATTCTTTCTTCAGGCTCAGTCGCAGTGACAGTGAAGCCTTCCTTTGCAAGAGCAAGTGCCATATTCCCCGTTCCAGCACCAACATCTAAGATTTTTCCGCCTTTAGGTAAATGAGCGGATAGAAATTGCTTTGTATGTTTATTTGCAGGGAAAATTTGATCATAATAGGGTGACAAAATTTTATAAAATGACATCTAGTAATCATCCTTTCTTTTTTATATTTTCTCTCTTAACTATACGAAAAAAAGGACAAAACACTGTGATTGTCATCATAGCGAATAAACACTTCTTTTATCGAAATGCCACTATTATTAGCGAATGCCATTTTTTTGTGATTCATATCACCGTTTAGTTGATTTTTCTCTATTAAAATAAATTAAAATTCTAAATTTTTTAATAAAGAGAGAGGTGTATTTATTGAATCGCGGTAGATTAGCGTTCTTTACTATTTTATTGACATATCTTTTGATTGTATTTGGAGGGTATGTAGCCTCATCAGAATCTGGCATGGGCTGTGGTCCAGAATGGCCGTTATGTAACGGAGCTGTTATCCCCATTTTACAAGGAGATACGTTAATTGAATTTGCTCATCGAGTGATAGGGGCCATTCTCGGAATAATGGCGGTACTGTTATTTGTTAAGATTATTCGGTCACAGACAAATACTACTATTCGTTCAGTTGCATGGGGAATGATATTCTTATTAACTGTACAAATTCTTCTTGGAGCTGTAGTTGTCATTCTTGATCTGCCTGCTATTGTCGTGACAGGACATTTATTAGTTGCCATGATATTCCTTGCTAGCCTTATCTGGCTTTGGAGGAGCACGAGTATGAAGGAATCGAAGGAAAAAATTCATACGGTTTCTATTAATATTGAAAAACGTAAACAAATAATCAATCATTTAAATATTGTCTTAATCCTGTTACTATTAACTCTCGTTTTTGGCGCCTACATTAAACATGAATCTTACGGATTAGCATGCGGGTGGCTAACATGTGGGGATTCACTTCTGCCAAATACATTACAAGAAATTCTTCAAACGGTACATAGAGTATTAGCGGTCATATCTACTATCTATCTTTTGCTGATCAGTTTTTGGGCGTTTTCAAAAAGATGGGGTGTGGCTATGCAAAATCGCTTATTCATTGCATTATTAGTAGTGTTGCTGCAACTGCTAATCGGAGTATTGACAGTCATATCTTATCTTGATATCCCATGGGCTGTACTGCATTTGGCGATTGGAACCGCATTGTTCGGTTTCGTATATGAGGCAAGAGCCTTTGCAGGAATTCATATGCCATTAACAAGAAAGCCAAGAATAGCAGTGAATGAAAATAATAAAAGTCAGATGTGAAAATATAACTATGAAAAAATGCTGCTCCAGAATAATGGACCAGCTTTTTTTTTTTTGAATGAGCCAGGGATGTATTTTAATTCGTTATTAAACTTATCATTAAGCGGATAATTATTAATCTAGAATTGTAAGTTAATAGTAATGATAATATTTTTAAATATGTATTTGAAATTCTTAAAAGATAGGAGTATAGTAGTTAAGGGGTAACTGATAGGAAGCAAGCAAGTGAATTTTTTTTGAACTTTTTTGTGAAATATCACACAAGTCACAATTTCCTTTCAGTTTATTATTTTCAAAATATTTTTAGATGCAAAGGGGAATAGAAAATGACAGCTACGCTTACTCAAACAAAGCCAGAACAAGAACATTTCGAAATGTCATCCAATCGTGAAAGACAAGATATCCTTGATCAGCTGTTAAAACCAGAAGTTCAAGAATCATTAACAGCCTTAGTTGATCAGCTGCCAAAACTAACTGAACTTCTTAATGTATTGAATAAGTCTTATGACTTTGCTCAATCAGTTGCAACTGATGATGTATTAAAGAATGATACTGTTGGAGCTATTAAAGAAATAGTAGATCCTGTTAAAAATTCCGTGAAAAGTATTGCTGCAACTGCCATTGAAGCAAAGGATCGTGCAGAAGAAAGCCATGAAGTAATCGGTCTTTTTGGTCTTTTAAAAATGATTAAAGACCCACAAGCACAGAAACTTTTCCGTTTTATAACAGCTTATCTTGAAATTTCTTCAGAACGCAGCAACCAAAAATAATTCTTTCTATACAACAAAGTAAGGACGGGGAAAATAATGACGAAACATATTGTTATTCTAGGTGCAGGTTACGGCGGACTTCTTTCAGCTCTAACTGTTCGTAAATATTTAGATAGTAATGAAGCTTATGTTACAGTAGTAAATCAATATCCAACACACCAAATCATTACGGAACTACACCGTCTTGCTGGTGGAACAATTTCTGAACAAGCTGTTTCTATGCCATTAGAAAAGCTTTTCAAAGGAAAAGATATTGATCTTAAAATTGCTAAAGTTGAATCATTCTCTGTAGATAATAAAGAAGTGAAGCTTTCTGACGGTTCTACTTTAACTTATGATGCTCTTGTTGTATCTTTAGGCAGTAAAACAGGTTACTTCGGTATCCCAGGACTTGAAGAAAACAGCATGGTTTTAAAATCAGTTGATGATGCAAACAATATTTTCAATCATATTGAAGGCAAAATTCGTGAATATGCGAAATCAAAAAATGAAGCAGATGCAACGATCGTAATCGGCGGCGGCGGTTTAACAGGTGTTGAATTAGTTGGCGAGATTGTTGATAATATGCCAAAAATCGCTAAAAACTATGGCGTAGATCCAAAAGAATTAAAGATCAAGCTTGTAGAAGCAGGTCCAAAAATTCTTCCAGTATTGCCAGATCACTTAATTGAACGTGCAACAGCAAGCCTTGAAGCGCGTGGTGTTGAATTCTTAACTGGTCTTCCTGTAACAAATGTTAGCGGTAATGAGATCGACTTAAAAGATGGTACAAAAATCATTGCTAATACATTTGTATGGACAGGCGGAATCCAAGCTCTTCCTATCGTTGAAGAATCTGGTCTTGCATGTGACCGTGGCCGTGCAACTGTGAATGAATTCCTACAATCAACTTCACATAATGATGTATTTGTTGTTGGTGATAGTGCTGTTGCATTCCCAGCAGAAGGTGGTCGTCCATACGCTCCAACTGCTCAAAATGCATGGCAGATGGGAGAACTTGTTGGTTACAATTTATATGCATATCTTCAAGATAAAACGTTTGAAGCATTTGCACCAGTTAACTCTGGTACGCTTGCTAGCCTTGGACGCAAAGATGCGGTTGCAACAATTGGTGCAAACAATACTTCTCTAAAAGGCATGCCTGCTACATTAATGAAAGAAGCAAGTAACGTTCGATACTTATCACATATTAAAGCACTATTCAGCTTAGCTTACTAAAAATAGTATATATAGAAGGAACCAGTCTACAGCATGATAAGATGCAGTAAACTGGTTCTATTTTGTTTAATATATACTAAATTTAAATCTCGCCCTTCTCTTCATAAATCTGAATAATATTCAATATCACATTCGTTGCTTTCACCATATTATCAACAGAAATATATTCGTATTTGCCATGATAGTTTTCGCCGCCAGTGAAAATATTTGGTGTTGGAAGCCCCATATAGGAAAGCTGGGAGCCGTCTGTGCCACCGCGTATCGGCTTGATGATCGGTTTAATGTCTAATCTTTCCATTGCTTCATAGGCAATATCGACAATTTCTTTTACGGGTTCAATTTTTTCCTTCATATTATAATATTGGTCATTCATTTCTAAGATTATTGTCTCTTGTCCGTATATAGCACGGAGTTCATTAGCAATCTTCTCGACCATTGCTTTTCTATTATTGAAGTTTTCTCTATCAAAATCGCGAATAATATAGTTTAAAACGGTTTGCTCAACATCTCCATTAATAGAGGATAGATGGAAAAATCCTTCGTAGCCCTCTGTATATTCAGGTGCTTCTTCAACTGGCAGTTTATTGTTGAACTCCATGGCGATTTTTGCGGAGTTGACCAGTTTCCCTTTAGCTGTACCAGGGTGAATATTATTCCCCTTAATTGTAATTTTGGCAGCTGCCGCATTAAAGCTCTCATATTCGAGTTCACCAAGTGGGCCGCCATCAGCAGTGTAGGCATATTTCGCCTGGAATGCTTCTACATCAAATTTATGGGGTCCTCTGCCAATTTCCTCATCTGGAGTAAAAGCCACTCTAATTTTTCCGTGTTTAATTTCAGGATGATTGATTAAGTAGGCCATTGCAGTCATAATTTCTGCGATGCCAGCTTTGTTGTCAGCACCAAGTAGGGTCGTGCCATCCGTTGTTATTAATGTATGGCCATTATATTTGCTTAAATTAGGGTAATCCTTCGGTGAAAGGACGATATGTAAATCGTTATTTAAGATGATGTCGTTTCCACTATAGTTTTCTACGATTTGCGGTTTTACACTTGATCCTGTAAAGTCTGTTGCTGTGTCTAGATGTGCGAGGAATCCGATTGTTGGGATTTGTTTATCCGTATTTGCAGGAAGGGTTGCCATTACATACCCATTGTCATCCATCGTTACTTCGTGCATGCCAATTGAATTTAATTCTTCTACGAGCATTTTCCCTAAGGTTAGTTGTCCTGGTGTGGAAGGACATGTTTCACTGTCATCATTCGATTGTGTGTCAACTTTTACATAGGTAGTAAATCGTTCAATTATTTCATTTTTCACCTTATGAACATCTCCTTTAATTGTAACTCAAGTTTATTTTATCATAATTTTTTAGCTTTTATTGTCTCGTCGTACTGTGGTGATGATGAATCCTTATTAAATAAAGACATGGATAAAAACAAGACCAAGAAATACAAAGGCCATTACATAATGAAACCTTCTCCTTTTTCCTGATGCCTTCCATCTGCGCAATAATCCACTATACAATAGCAGCAGCAATATGCCTAAGGTGAGTGCACCGCTTGTTGTTTTTGCCTTCCAAAGGTGATCTAATTCAACAGATATCATAATAGCTGTATGTATAATAATTAGTGAGGTTGCTGTTACGGCAATAGGAATATGATATTTCATCATCCTTTTTGAAATTTTTGCAAGCTTTACTTTAACATTTCTTACCTTGCTTTTGCGAATAAGCAGGAATACAAAATACATATTTACATTGATTAAAAATAAAATAAATGCAGCTTGTGCAATCATTTTTCCGATTAAAATATAGTTTGAATCATACCCTTGATATAGGCTCCAGAAAATTATTATTATGACAGTAATTACATTAATTGTAAGCCATCTAGCTATCATATTCCCCCTCCAGCCCTTTTTTTAACTATATCATTTTTCTTTCAAAAGCATTCATTTTTGTATATGATGTTATTGATTTATTTGACTATTTCGACTAGGGGGCATACATAATTGGATCCGATTTTGTTTATTGATCAAGAACGAAAACTTATTTTGCAAACTTATAAAGAGCTTCATTTACTTGCAGAGCCAAGCTGGAAGGAGAAGAACACCTCCAAATATATAAAAGGGCTGCTTGAAGATGTGGGTATTAGTGTCCAGACGTTTCTCGGTCATTATGGGCTGGTGGCAGAAATACCAGGAAAAAAAGCAGATGTAATTGCGCTTCGTGCGGATATGGATGCGTTAGTGCAGGAAGTGGATGGAATGGTTCGGGCAAATCATTCATGTGGACATGATGCACATAGTACAATGGTATTATTTACGGCACTTGCACTTGCAAAAACAAAAACACAACTTACTCATACGATTAGGTTTATTTTTCAGCCAGCTGAAGAAAAAGCAGAAGGTGCCCTTAAAATGATGGAGGAAGGTGTGCTAGAAAATGTGAAATTTCTTGGAGGCATTCATGTGCGCCCAAGCTTTGAGGTTCCATATCAAAAAGCATCTCCCGTTATTCTCCACGGTTCAACCGTTAGTATTAAGGGAGTGATAAAAGGATTGCAAGCACATGCAGCCCGGCCGGAAGAAGGGAATAACCCGCTCGAAGCAGTTGCGCTGTTAATCCAAGCAATTAGACAAATTCGTTTAAAGGATGAATTTCCTTATTCAATTAAAATAACTGAGCTGCATGGGGGAGAGGCCTCAAATTTAATACCAGAATCTGCTAGATTTACATTTGATTTAAGAGCAGAAACAAATGAAACGATGGAAAAATTAATTAAACAATCAGAACATACGATTAAGAACATTGCTAATCTGACGGAGACTGACATTGATTTTAGTCTTGCGGAGTATTCTCCAGCAGCAATAAAGAATGACGAAGCTATTAAATTAGCTGAAAGGGCAATTACTTCTGTACTTAGTGAAGAAAATCTGCAGCCGATTTGCAAATCTCCGGGAGCAGAGGATTTTCATTTTTATACGTTGAAAAATCCTACTATTGCAGCGACAATGATTGGTTTAGGCTGTGATTTAAGTCCAGGCTTGCATCATCCAAATATGTCATTTGATCAAGAAGCATTGATCTATGGGACAAAGATCTTAGTGAAGCTGTTAGTAGAAGCGGATCAATTATAATAGTTGGGAAAAAGGAAAAGACCCTTAAAGGGTCTCTTCCAAAAAATCATCAAGATTGCCCTTGTTGATTTTTTAATTGCTCCTGAGCCATCGCGACTAGACGTTTCGTCATCTCGCCTCCGACAGAGCCATTAGCTCGTGCGGTCGTATCAGCACCTAGCTGAACACCAAACTCACCCGCAATCTCTTGCTTCATTTGATCCAATACATTTTCAGCACCGGGTACTAAAAGTTTGTTTCTTGCCATGATACATCACTCCCACCACGATTATTTGAGCAACTAAATGATTGCTCGCATTTAACATAACCGATATTAGGGTCCTTGATTCATCACACGTCTACATAAAGGGCGGAATGCCTTTGCTGAACTCTGATACAAGAGAAGCGATTGATTGCAGCTGTTGATCATCTAAATCGAAAGCTACTTTAATTTTACTTTCTAAGTTAGATGTTACTCGTCTTTTACCAATTTCTACTAAGGCGATTAGCGAAAAACTGCAACTAACAATTTTAGCAAAATCTCGTTGTGTCATATTATAGCTTTCACGTATGAATTTTATAATTTCTTTATTCATGTTCTCACCTTTTTAAAAACAAGATTATTTTATTAAGTTAGCATTTATATCAATCTTTTGTAAAGTAAATTCTATTCCCAACAGTGGAAAAGTATTATCGAACGACTTGTTATTGGAACCAACCTGGATAGAATCCCATAAGGTAAAATAAAACCTTATGGAAGGGCTGGGGAAAAAATGATCGTTCTTAGCGATTATGGATTAAAACCAGCTGTTGGCCGTTTTCAAGGGATAAAGCGAGAGATTTACCTTGCTTTAGAGAACAGTCCATTGCAGCATATGTACGGTTCTCTCCATGAATTGCTATTTGACCTCCAATTAAGAGAAAATATCATACGGACAGCTAGAAAACTTCATGAAAGCGATGTGGCTTTTGCTCCATTTCAAACATCTAAATTCAACCCGGAAATTTGGAAAAAGATAAAATACGGGTACTTGTTAAATCCGTCCGTTCTGCCATCTGATGCAATTAATGATATCTTTATAAATAGTAATGAATATGCATTTGAATGTTCAACAGCCATTGTAATCATTTATTATAAAGCGGTACTCGATTCGATCTCGACAAGCTATTTCAATACGTTGTTCCAGCGGCTTCTTGTTTGGGACTGGAATTATGATCGTGATTTAGGTATCATTACAACAGTCGGCAGAGACTTTATTCCTGGAGATGTCGTATATTTTTATAATCCTGATTATGATCATCCTGTTTGGACAGGGGAGAATACCGTTTATTTGGGAAATGGACTATATTTTGGCCATGGGATTGGAATTGAAACTGCTGAAGGGATGATTAAAGCACTGAATACATTAAGAAAAGAAAACGCAACCCAGTCAGCTTATTTAATCTCCCAGCATAGCCGATTAAATACAAAGTATTTGTCCCAATTTGCAAAACAGACTCTAAGAGTACTAAACTAATTCAATGACTATTATAAATGAAGAGATAAAGTGTGACGCGATTCACTGCTTTGTCTTTTTTTATTTTCTATAATGATAATAAATTTCAATTATAATTCATGTTATTCGAATCGAGGAGGTAAGTTAATGAACAGCGCTCTAAAAGAAAAAATTTATGAAGAGCTGGAATTAGTAATTGATCCAGAATTGGGCATAGATATTGTAAATTTAGGTTTGATATATGAAGTAAATATTAATGAAGAAAATAATGTGCATATTGTCATGACTATGACATCAATGGGCTGTCCAATGGCTGGACAAATCGTTGGTGGGGTCAAAAGTGCCATTTTAGATAATATTGCAGAAATCAGCAAGGTAGATGTAGATATTGTTTGGAGTCCGCCTTGGACAAAGGATAGAATGTCGCGATACGCTCAGCTCGCACTTGGTATCCACAGATAATAAGATAAAAGCAGGCGCTAAGAATGAATATTCTTAGTGCCTATTTATTTTGTTAGAATTTTGAAACTTTTGTACTGCTTATACGTATATAAATTAAACCAAATATATCTGATAATAGATAAAGAAGGGATGTGATATAATGGAACTTTTTGGCTTGCCTATTCATACACTTTATCTCTATGTACTTATTGTTTCTGGTAGTTTAATTATCCTTTACTTGTTTTTTGGTGATATGGTGGAAGGATTATCTGAGGCTGCAGGGTTTCTCCATCCAGTTCTAGTGTTAGCTTTTTTAACCTTTTTGTCAGCAATTGGCTATTTATTGGAAGTCCTTACTGGGATGAATAGTGTACTTATACTTATCATTGCCGCAATCGCTTCAGTTGTTTTAGATACTTTACTAAATGTTTTTGTTCTTATTCCATTAGCCAATACAGAAGAATCACTCGTTTATACGGAAGAATCTTTAAAAGGAAGAATAGCTTCGGTAATAATCCCAATTCCAGAGGATGGCTTTGGAGAAATATTGATTGAAAGCTATAGCGGCAGAATTTCAAAGCCTGCTGCTAGCTTTGATAATAAAGGCATTGGTGAAGGACAAAAGGTTCTTGTTATCGATGTGAAAGATGGGGTTCTTTATGTAGTACCTCAAAATGAATATTAGATAGGGGGAGTTACAATGCTTCAAATTTGGATTATCGTTGGGATTGTTGCATTCTTATTAATTGCCTTACTGGGTGTTTTTATTACGAAATATCGCACAGCTGGACCAGATGAAGCTTTAATCGTAACAGGAAGCTACCTAGGTAGTAAAAATGTTCATGTGGATGAATCCGGGAACAAAATTAAGATTATTAGGGGTGGAGGAACATTTGTACTGCCGGTATTTCAACAGGCAGAACCGTTAAGCTTACTTTCTAGCAAACTAGAAGTTTCCACCCCTGAGGTGTATACAGAGCAGGGTGTTCCAGTCATGGCTGATGGAACAGCAATAATAAAGATTGGCGGTTCAATAGGGGAAATTGCCACTGCAGCAGAACAATTTCTTGGAAAAAAGAAAGAAGACAGAGAAAATGAAGCAAAGGAAGTACTCGAAGGTCATTTACGCTCCATTCTTGGTTCGATGACAGTAGAAGAAATCTATAAAAACCGGGATAAATTTTCTCAAGAAGTTCAAAGGGTTGCCTCACAGGACCTTGCAAAAATGGGTCTGATTATCGTTTCCTTCACCATTAAAGATGTCCGTGATAAAAACGGCTATCTTGATTCATTAGGGAAGCCGAGAATTGCACAAGTGAAACGGGATGCTGATATTGCAACAGCTGAAGCGGAAAAAGAAACTCGAATTAAGCGTGCTGAAGCTGATAAGGATGCACAAAAGGCTGAACTTGAGAGAGCGACAGAAATTGCTGAAGCGGAAAAAGAAAACCAAATGAAAATGGCAGATTACCGCAGGGATCAGGATATTGCTAAAGCTCGTGCAGACCAAGCGTATGATCTTGAAACAGCTCGTGCCAAACAGGAAGTAACCGAACAAGAAATGCAAATTAAAATTATCGAGCGTCAAAAGCAAATCGAATTAGAAGAAAAAGAGATTTTAAGAAGAGAACGACAATACGATTCTGAAGTGAAGAAAAAGGCAGATGCGGATCGCTATGCAGTAGAGCAGGCAGCGGAAGCAGAAAAGAAGAAGCAATTTGCTGAAGCCGATGCCAATAAGTACCGAATTGAAGCACAAGCAAAGGCTGAGGCTGAGCGCGTGAGAGCGGATGGATTAGCAAAAGCAGACTCACAGCGTGCACAAGGTGAAACAGAAGCTGAAATCATTCGTCTGAAAGGTCTTGCTGAAGCAGAAGCGAAGCGAAAAATAGCTGAAGCGTTTGAGCAGTATGGTCAAGCTGCAATCATGGATATGGTCTTAACTATGCTCCCAGAATACGCGAAACAAGTGGCAAGCCCGCTATCAAACATTGATAAAATTACAGTGGTTGATACAGGCAGTGATGGAAAAAATGGCGGTGCGAATAAAGTTACTGGCTATGCAACGAACCTTATGGCTACATTGCAGGAAAGCTTGAAAGCTTCTTCGGGTATTGATGTAAAAGATCTATTGGAAAATTTCTCAGGAAAATCGAATATTCGTGAAAGCATCGAACATTTAAAGTTGGAATTGAAGGATAATAAGCAAGAAGAAGATAAAAGTGAATTGCAATAGAGGGAAAATAGTATAGACATATTTCTCTTTAAGAGGTATAAATAGCCCATTTTTTAATGATAAAAAAGTAATAAAAACGAAGAAATACATCTATTTAGAGGGGGCCTTTTCATATGGATCCCTCTTTATTTATGGGGATTCTACCTAAAATTGTGCATTCGTCTATCGCACAATCTAGAGTAAATGAATAGGATATATGGAAACAAACAAAGGAGGTATTTGAACATGGGAAATGAATGTGGAGGCGTTGGTTACGGTGGAGGCTTCGCTCTACTTGTCGTATTGTTTATCCTATTGATTATCATTGGTGCTTCATGGGGTTACGGTGGTTACGGATATTAATAATAGGAAAATATGAATTATAGGACAGCAAGGAGGAGATCGTGTATGTATGGATACGGCGGCTATGGCTATGGTTGCTGTGGATACGGCGGAGGAGCTGGATACGGCGGTGGTTTTGCCTTAATCGTTGTTCTTTTCATCCTTCTAATCATTGTAGGCGCAGCTTGTTTTAGATAATTAGTATTAGAAAAAGCAGGAGAAGAATTCCTGCTTTTTTTGTTGTTTAAGTAACTTTTTAAAGTGAATAAAAGCATTTTGTATTATGATACAGTTGACGGTAAACCTCCTGTATTGACATTCCTTTTTGCTTGGACAGGAAGGAAACTGAATCATTCATCATTTTTGGATGGGTAACTAAACCCTGAAATGGTCCTTCAAATGGCCAAGGTCCATCCGTTTCGACCATGATTTGATCAATTGGGAACACTTTTGCAATTTCCTGAATTTCTTCTTCATAAACAATATCAGGAGTGAAGGAAATAAAGTAGCCATTTCTTATGAGACGCTGTATGGTTTTGCTATCCCCTTTAAACCAATGAAAATGAGCTTTTTCAATCGAGTGTTTTTCTAAAAGATCACAAACGACAGGGGCATCATCATAAACGGCATGAAGCACGATGGGCATCTCCCACTTTTTAGCGAGGATAATAAAGGCTTCTAATAGCTCGATATAGCCGTGTAGTGGAAAAGAGGGATCGCCTGCCTCCATTCGTAAATAATAGGGAAGTCCTACTTCACCAATGGCAACCATTTTTTCTTTATTTGATTCTATCCAAGTTATTAGATTTGCCAGCTCATTTTCATTCGGTAATGACTGTTCAGGATGATACCCAAAAGCAGGCTTCACTTTTGAATATTTTTCAGATAATAAAAGATTTCTCCTTGCAGATTCTATGTCATATGAAACAGAAATAAAGGATTGAATGGTTGGGGAACTCGAGATAATCGCTTCAATTTCTTCATCCTTATAATGATCAAGATGAATATGGGAATCGATCATTGATTTCATTCTCTATTGCTCCTTTTTAATGCAAAGTGAATCGTTCTCTTGCTTTCCAAAAAACGATTTTCAAGTAAAAGCTCTTCATTTCTCGGGCGGCTAAAAGGAACCTTAAGCTCAGAAATAACATGTGATGGCCGGTGAGAAAGAACAAAAATACGATCCGAAAGGAAAAGTGCTTCCTCAATATTATGGGTAACAAAGAGGATGGTTGGTCTATGCGAATCCCAAATATCGAGAAGCCACTTTTGCATACCGAGCCTTGTCCATTCGTCGAGAGCGGAAAAAGGTTCATCCAGCAGAATGATAGGCTGCGGGCTTAAGAGCGCACGAATAAATGCCACTCGCTGTTTCATTCCTCCTGATAATTCATGCGGATAGGAATGTATATATTCTTTCAGTCCTGCCTTTTCAATCATTTCAATGGCTTTCTCTCGATTGATATTCCCTTGAAGCTCCTGACCTAATAATACATTATGGAGAATCGTGCGCCATGGTAGCAATGAGGGGGTTTGCGGCATATAGCTAATGGAACCGCGCTTTCCAATAATGCTCTCTTTTTGTAATCGAATCGTTCCTTCATCTGGAGTTAGCAGCCCTCCGATTAAGTTGAAAATCGTACTTTTTCCACTGCCAGACGGTCCAAGGATAGAGACGAATTCACCCGCTTTCACATCCAAGCTTAATCCTCGGATAACTTCGTTTTCTCCAAACCTTTTCGAGACATTTTCAATTGAAAGTAAACTCATTTTCTTTCAGCCTCCATTCTTTTCCAGCGGACTAGAAAATGCTCTGCCAGCAGAATGAGCAAAAATAATAAAAGACTTAATATCATAATAAATAATATAGCAACAAATACACGATCCGTTCGAAAGGAAGAGGAAGCAAGCGTCATATATACACCAATTCCTGATTTGGCTCCGAGCCATTCAGAGATGACTGCTCCCATCACGCTATATGTAGCTGAAATCTTTAAACCAGAAAATATAGCTGGCAAGGAAAAAGGAAGCTCAAGCTTCCAGAAAAGCTGTCTTCGATTAGCACCAGCCATCATCATATAATGCTTCAGTTCATTTGGTGTTTGTCTAAACCCATCTAAAGCAGCAACAGTGATGGGGAAGAAACAGACAAGTGTGATGACAATAATCTTTGGCATTAAGCCAAAGCCAAACCAAATAACCAATAGGGGAGCAAGAACGATGATTGGTACATTCTGTGATAAAATCAGCAAAGGGTAGATTGATTCTCTAACCATTGGAATAAGATGAAGGATAATAGCTGTCAGCAGTCCAACACTTGAGCCGATGACAAATCCGAGCAACGAAAGTTTAATTGTTGATTGCAGATGCTCATGAAAATTTCCCCAGCCTTCTATTGCTTCTTTAAGAATATCTGTTGGTGGTGGGAGAAGCCACGCAGGAATATCAGCTAGTTTAACTGCCATTTCCCAAATAATGAATAAAAGGAGGAGAACAAGAGCCGGTCTCCATCCTTTTAATAAATTGTTTATCATGAACGGTATTTCTCCGTTAAATCGTTCATTTCAATTCCTGAAGGCTGATATAAAATTTTTACTTGCGAAATGACATTTCTGCTCCCTTTTTCGATCATTTTTTCGTTCATTTCAGCTATGATTCTTAATAATTGTTCTAATTCACCTTCCATAGTTGTTTCCAGCGGGTGAACCTCATACTTAACTCCTGACGCATCAATTACACGAATTGCTTCATCAACGTAGGGAATGACATCCTCACCGTTTTTAGTTTTTGGTATGATTTGTATACTTACTAATGCATTAGCCATACTTTAACACTCCTCATTCAGGTAAAAATTCATTTGTAAAAGCTTTTTCAGCTTCTAATTTCTTATCAAGCAAACCGTTTTCGAACATCCAATCTGCATAGTTTTTCCAAACGTCTAGCTTTTGTTCACCCCATCTTGAGGCATCGTCTTGATAACGGGGAGCTAACCATTCCTGGCTTTTTTTCACAAGTTGTTCATCTAGATCGGGTGCAGCTTTTAATAGGATGTCTGCTGCTTCATTAGGGTTTTCGATTGTATAGCCATAACCTTTGGATGCCGCTTTAACAAAAGCTTTTACTATTTCAGGATTGTTCTTAATCATTTTTTCATTTGTTGCTAGTACTGGGGTATAATAATCAAGCTTTTCGCTATAATCGGTTAAATAAACCATATTAATTTTTTCCCCGCGCAGCTCTGCCTCCACGCCTGTCCAGCCATAATAAATCCAAGCGAAATCAATATCGCGTTTAACAGCTGTGAAGAAATCGGCATCGCCCATATTAACGATTGAAACATCTGCAACATTTGCCTTTTCGATTTTCATTAAAGAATCAAGAACGGATTTCTCAACAGGTGAGCCCCATCCCCCATATGTTTTTCCTGCAAAGTCTTTTGGTGATGTGATATTTTTTTCAGCAGGTGAAGCAAATCCAGAAGTATTATGCTGAATCACTGCGGCAACGGACACAAGAGGAACTCCTTGCACACGAGCTTGTGTGATACTTTCCTGATAACTTACCCCGAAATCAGCCTTTCCAGATGCAGTTAGCTGATCTGCACCAGCTTCACCAGGCATAATAATTTCCACATCAAGGCCTTCTTCTTTAAAGTAACCTTTATCCTTGGCAACATATAAGCCAGTATGGTTCGTATTTGGTGTCCAATCAAGAACAACCGTAACCTTTTCCAGGTCTTTTTTGTCCTTTTCCTTTGCTTGATCGTCGCCGCTGCTGCAGCCAGTAAGCAAGAGTGCGGAGCAAATGATTGTTATCCATTTCTTCATCCTTTTAACCTCCAGGTAATTTATACTTATGTTCTCCAGAATGTATGGATTTTTTGCAAAATAAAAACGCCCTTGGCATGAACCAGGGCGCATATAAACTAAACACATCTATGTATTAGAATATGTTCCCTCCGCTGGTATCAACCAGATCAGGTTCAAAGGGTTATCATCTCACTGATGAAATCTCAACCGATATACGGTTCCCCCACATTTTTAGCCTATTTAATTTGTCAAAAGCGTTTTTATTCCTAACCCATTATAACAGAAATGTTCTAATTGACTAGAAAAAAGTACTAATTAAATATATCTAAATAGTCATTCCACTATTTTACTGCATTTCTATGGAAAAAATTGAGGTGTGGAGGTGTTTAGTTTTCTATGTTACGGTTATATACGTTGTTCATGCAAGAAAAAAGGAGGGGATTGAATGAAGAAACTTGCAGCGGTTTTTGCAGGGTTCATGATGCTCTCATATCCGTTTTTCCAACCAGATAAACATTACACGTATGCTGAAACTTTAGATCATGTTGATATATATACGGTTCAAAAAGGTGATTCCCTTTTTGAGATTGGAATGAAATATGGAGTATCTGAAATAGATGTAATGAAAATTAATCATAAAAAGTCAGAAAAAATCCGACCTGGTGAAAAGTTAATTTTACCAAAATCGATTTCAAAAGAAGAAAAGGATCTTCTTGCAAGACTTGTCCATGCTGAAGCAAAAGGGGAGCCTTATGCTGGGAAGGTTGCTGTTGCGCTAGTCGTTTTAAACCGAGTGGAAGACAATCGCTTTCCAGATAAAATAAAAGATGTCATTTATGAAGATAGACAGTTTCAACCAGTGGATAATGGAGCTATTAATGAGCCTGCAGATAATAATTCTAAAAAAGCGGTCATGGAGGCACTTGCTCTAGAAGGAAAAGGAAATGACTCCGTCTATTTTTTCAATCCTGACGAAACAAGCAGTACATGGTTAAGAGCACAAACAGTGACTGAAGAAATTGGAAATCATCGCTTTGCTAAATAGGAACATCTCCAGTGTATTCGTGGAGATGTTCTTTTTTGTAATCAGGAAGAGGTGCCATGATTATGATTCCAAGGGTAAGTGGAGAAATCGTCACCACGGTCATAAGAAGGATTGACATGTGCCGACAAAGAGTGAAAAACAGGATACCGCGGTCACATGAGGTAGCACCAAGTGCCCAACATAGGCAAAACAAGCAAAACCTCGATTACATTTGCTTGTTTTCTTCAGCATCAATGGGCTGATTCCGTTTCCAGCTCTTATATTTCTCCAATTCATCAGTAAGTTGTTTGATGGCAAATGCAATGACTGCCGCATCGTCAACAATGCCGAGACCAATCAAGAAATCCGGTATGATATCAATCGGAGAGACAAAGTAAAGAATAGAAGCAATAATGAACAAGATGGATTTCTTTGATATTGCTCGATATTCTCCGCTTGACCAAGACTTAACAAGTTCAATAAGAAGCTGAAATTTCTCCCATACCCCGGCAAAAGATGCTTTATTCGCTTTTGCTTTCTTTTCAGTTTTTTTAAGTAAATGATTTGTTTCTTGAGGGTTATCTACATATTTTTTTGCTTTTGAAAGAAATTTTCTATAGCCTGCTTCATAATTTTTTTCATCTGGCATATTGCTTTCCTCCAATTAAGTAATTAGTTGTTTTTCTCGATATATTCAAATAAAAAGGATTGTCCATTTCGGTAAAACCGTGGATCGTATAAACCGATGCGATCGTCATCATCCACAAGGACAACAAATGGTGCCCAATCATAAAGGGTTTTTGCTTCTGGGCGTTTATCAAATAGCATGTCCAAATTGGCGTCTTCAGATGAATGCAATACATACTGCTCCCTTTTCTTTTGAAATAGACTATCAGAAAAAATCGACACTTCCTCATCCTTTTTAGTAATTACAGAATAGGTCCAAGGAATAAAGCCAGCGGATAGTGCCACTTGATCATAATTTTCATCGTATTGGCTGTAAATAAAAACTCCTTGTATGGTTTGTACCATAAAGTGAAGGATGATAAACATCCAAGCCATTCTAAAATATAATGGGGATTTTGTTCTTTTCCTTTTTGAAAAGATATAGGCTATTCCCATAATCATCCATAATACGAAATCAACAATGGGGATCGTTCCAAATGTCATTCTTATGGATGAAACAGGTTCTAAATAACCTGTTCCCCACGCGTTAAATAGATCGCTAGTAGTATGAATGATGACTGCAAGCCAGCCGAGAAAAAACAGTTTGATATCCTTAACCTTAAACAATAGTAGACAGAGGAGTGAAAAAAATAGTGCCCATAAAGGGGTGAGAAAAATGGAGTGTGTAATTCCTCTATGCCACATTTGATACATACCTTCTGTATCCCAAAAGCTGGAAACAACATCTATATCCGGAATTAGACTTGCACCAACCGCAGTTACAAGATAGGCTTGTTTATGCTTTTTATCTAGTTTCTTTTTATCAACAGTTCCGTATAAAGTAAGCCCAAATAAAGTATGGGTAATGGAATCCAACGGAGCACCTCCAAATCGAAAAGTTTTGTCTATACTTAGTATAGTTCATGAACCTTCTTGAAAAAAAGCAATACGATGTGTAAATGCAGCATTGCAATCTTTTTTTCAGAGCGATAAAATGAAAGGTATGATTAAATTGAGAATTCCTTCAGCGTAATATTCAAATTGCGCTGATAGGTAATTTGCGATAAATTTGAGAGTCAGCGAGGAATTAACAATGGCAAAAAAGTTTGAAGAAGAAGTTTTATCACGCCGGACATTTGCAATTATTTCCCACCCGGATGCAGGTAAAACGACATTAACAGAAAAATTGCTCCTTTTCGGAGGCGCTATTCGGGATGCAGGAACGGTAAAGGGAAAGAAGACCGGAAAATATGCGACTAGTGACTGGATGGAAATTGAGAAACAAAGAGGAATCTCAGTAACCTCCAGTGTGATGCAGTTTGATTATAATGGTGCGCGGGTCAATATTCTTGATACACCAGGACACCAAGACTTTAGTGAAGATACGTATCGGACTTTAACTGCTGTAGACAGTGCGGTCATGATTATCGATTCTGCAAAAGGGATTGAGGAGCAAACGCTTAAGCTCTTTAAAGTATGCCGAATGAGAGGCATTCCTATTTTTACCTTCATTAATAAATTGGATCGACAAGGGAAGACACCATTAGAACTTCTTGCAGAGCTTGAAGAGGTGATGGGGATTGAATCGTATCCGATGAATTGGCCAATTGGAATGGGCAAGGAATTCCTGGGGATTTATGATCGTTTTAATAATCGAATTGAGCAATTCCGTGTAGATGAAGATATGCGCTTTATTACATTAAATGAAGACGGTGAAATTCAAGGGGAGCATGCTTTGAAGGATTCAGGTCTGTATGAGCAAACTCTTGAGGAAATCATGCTTTTGAATGAAGCTGGCAATGAGTTTTCTAAAGAAAGAATTGCAGAAGGGGAACTAACGCCTGTATTCTTTGGAAGTGCGTTAACAAACTTTGGTGTACAGACATTTTTAGAGTCGTATTTGCAATTTGCGCCAGCGCCACAGCCGCGAAATTCAACAGCTGGTGAAATTGATCCACTATCAGATAATTTCTCAGGATTTATTTTTAAGATTCAAGCGAACATGAATCCAGCTCATAGAGATCGAATTGCATTCCTAAGAATTTGTTCAGGTCAGTTTGAACGCGGCATGACCGTAAATATTCCGAGAACTGGGAAGCAAATTAAGCTTGCCCAATCCACTCAGTTTATGGCTGATGATAGAAGTACGGTTGATCTTGCTGTAAGCGGGGATATCATTGGTATTTATGATCCGGGAACATACCAAATTGGGGATACACTAACTTCAGGTAAGGAAAGTTTCCAATTTGACCGCTTGCCACAATTTACGCCGGAGCTCTTCGTCAGGGTTTCTGCGAAGAATGTCATGAAGCAAAAGCACTTCCATAAGGGGATTCAGCAGCTTGTACAAGAAGGTGCGATTCAGCTTTATAAAACGGTAAAAACGGAGGATCTTTTGCTTGGTGCAGTTGGCCAGCTTCAATTTGAAGTATTTGAGCATCGAATGAAAAATGAATACAACACAGAAGTATATATGGAAAGAATTGGTTCGAAAATTGTCCGTTGGGTTGAAGGGGATGAGGTAAGTGAAAACCTCTCCAGTTCCCGAAGTCTTCTTGTTCATGATCGTTATGATAAAAAAGTATTCTTATTCGAAAATGATTTTGCACTAAGATGGTTCCAAGATAAAAATCCAGATGTTAAATTATATAATCCAATGGATTCAGAATATTAATATGATAACGGCTCCTGTATAGGAGTCGTTTTTTTTGCAATTAACTTGGTTAGTGAATAATCACGGTGTTAATGAGCCGTGATTATTTTTATCTCCAAAAAGAAGCAAGAGTGTATTTTTTAATGGTGTCCATTGACAATTCCTATTAAAAATAATATAGTAATATTATATTATTTCACTTTAACGCTAAAAAGCGTCTAAGTAAAATAGTAATTAAATAGAATCGCAGAATAAATGCTGCGTTTACAACAAGAGGAGGAATTCATATGCAGCATGAACGGCCAAAATTAACGATTAGACCGTTGGAAGCACTTATTATTACACTTATCCTATTAGGTGGAATCAGTTACGCAATTATTTTTACTGGAGTAGTTCCCCATGTTCCAATTGTGTTAGCTGTTATTTGTTTAATCGCATATGGACTGATCAAACGTGTAGCCATTAAGGACTTAGAAGATGGGCTTGTTGATGGAGCAAAATCCGGTCTTGGTGCCGTATTTATCTTCTTCTTTATTGGAATGTTAATCAGCAGCTGGATGGCAAGCGGGACGATCCCGACATTTATATATCTTGCCTTAGAAGTTGTTAATGGAAAGTTCTTTTATGCCATTGCTTTTATTGTTTCTTCAATCATTGGTTTAAGTGTTGGCAGTTCGCTAACAACGGCAGCTACCATTGGTGTTGCTTTCATGAGTGTAAGCTCAGCACTCGGACTGTCGGAAGCGATTACGGCTGGAGCGATCATTTCTGGAGCTTTTTTCGGTGATAAAATGTCTCCGCTATCAGATACAACGAGTCTTGCCTCGATGATTGTTAAGGTTGATATTTTTGAACA
Organism: Cytobacillus solani; assembly: GCF_006704205.1. Classification (NCBI taxonomy): domain Bacteria; kingdom Bacillati; phylum Bacillota; class Bacilli; order Caryophanales; family Bacillaceae; genus Cytobacillus; species Cytobacillus solani. The sequence continues at coordinate 1,320 of NZ_CP041305.1, read as the reverse complement.
TATAAAAAATATGGCTTGGACGACAGGACCAGCTTTTGGAATAACGCTCATCCTATTTGCTTTTTTATCGCCAACTGAAGCCTCAGCAAGCTTTGAAATGATTCGTACGCTAAAAGCTAGGCTTATTGAGCTTGAGTTTGTTCATTGGTATTCTTTAATTCCTTTTATTCTATTAACATTTCTCGCGATAAAAAGAATCTCTGCGATTATCACTCTTTCATCAAGCATTTTAGCTGCATTGGTGATTAGCTTCTTCGTACAAAATGATTTAAGTGTTGAGAAAGTGATGAATTTATTATTTTTCGGTTTTAAATCAGATACTGGAGTAGAAGAAATCGATTCCCTTTTAACGAGGGGCGGGATGGAAAGTATGATGTTCTCCATTTCCTTAGTTTTATTAGCTCTTTCCATGGGTGGTCTCCTTTTTAAACTAGGGATTTTACCTGCCCTTTTGGAGGGCATAAAGGGATTGTTAAGTAAACAATCATCATTAATTTCTGCAACAGCTGGAACTGCAATTGGGATCAATTTTCTTCTTGGAGAACAATATCTTTCCATATTATTAACAGGAAATGCTTTTCAGGAATCATATGATAAGGCAGGTCTTGAACGGAAAAATTTATCGAGAGTGCTTGAGGATGCGGGAACAGTTATTAATCCATTGGTCCCTTGGAGTGTTTGTGGTGTTTTCCTAACAGGGGTTTTAGGTGTAGCAACAATCGACTATTTGCCATTCACCTTTTTCTGTTTACTGTCTCCTATATTAACAGTTGGATTCGGGTTAACCGGCTTCACAATTACAAAAAGTGCAAAGGCTGCAGCATAAATCGCTGCCTTTGTACTTTTTTTGTTTTCATTAGGCTGGATATACTTGCATCAGGAAACGTCCTTTACTATAGTTAGAATAATAATGATTTACATACAATGACATTTTTTCCAAAATGATCTCAAAAGGGGAACTGGCATGAGAATGAGCAGCTTTTCGATAAAACGGCCAATTTTTACATTGGTGACCATGTTCTTAATTCTGATTCTAGGAATAGTCTCTGTTTTAAATATCCCAATGAAGCTTATACCTGATATTAATCCGCCGGTAGGAGTTGTTGTGGCCACATATCCTGGTGCAAGCCCTGATGAAGTGGTAGAAAAGGTTACGAAGCCTTTGGAGGAAAGCCTAGCAACACTTCCAGGTTTAAAAACAATGACATCTTCATCACAGGAAAGTGCAAACTTTATTCTCATGCAGTTTTCTTGGACGACTGATATTGATGAAATTCAAAATGAAGTCATCCAACGATTAGATCAAGCTATTATACCAGA